>NZ_JAUSZR010000001.1 GCF_030817835.1 Pseudarthrobacter sp. W1I19 | reverse complement strand
CTCGAGAAGCTTTGCAAATCAGCGTTTCAGCGATCTGCGCTTCCCTCAACCGTCCCTACCCAAGAACCGGCGCGCCAACGGGCGAACCATTTTCAGGCTGTTTGTCAGGGGGTTGGCCGCACTCTCTCCGCTTCAGCGGCGGCGACTCAGAAAACAATACACGCCCACACACCAACCCGCAAATCCACCACAACACACACCCCACACCCCCAAAAACCCACAACAACAAGGATTTGCCATGCAAAACGCCCCCACCTCACAGCCAAAAGGCGAATCGCGCTGTTGTGGAGCCGATCACACATAGGCAGCTCTTTGTCTGCCCCGAAGAACCTGCACCCACCGTCAGCTTTCATGGTCAAGACCTGTCGGCGGATCCTATCCCTGGGAGCCCAGCTCGACGGGATGAGTCGGAGCTTGGATAAGCCGAAGTGGCTTGGCCGCCCTGACAGTGGCAGCTGCTGCCGGGAGCGTATAGGGCCAGCGGCCGGTATGGCATCAAAGCCCCAACGCCCGGGAGCGAAAGGCCCCGAATCCGTCATGGTTGGGGGCTCGACTCAGGTCTTCGTGCGGTGACTGCGCGGTGTCACCTCATCCCCAGCAGTCGACAGCAGTACGGCGACAAGCCTCCCCCATGTCTCCCGCCTCAGCACGTCGAGCCACAGGGATAGTTGCACTGGGCTGAGCTGACGATGCTGCTGCGAGAGGCGGGGCCGGCTCTCCTGGTGCCTGTAGAAGTGACTCCTAACGTTCCCTGCCAGGTAAGGAAGTGGTTTGACCAACGTCGGGGGCCTGGCCCATAGCCGGACTCAGCGCCGGACGGTGCTGGAGAGAAGGCGACGGCTGGTGCACCGGAAAGGAGGCATCGAATGACGAACTAACTGAGCTTATTCCGCGGTAAGGCTATGGTGTACGTCGCCGTGGACTTCGAGGCGCTTGTCGAACCCTCGCATGCCGATATTGAGGAGGCCAAGGCTTGTCCGGAAGCGGCACCGTGATGAGGGCATGTATTCATGTCAACAGGGTGCCGGACGGCGGCTACACCATTCTTGACCGGGCCAGTTGACGCGGGCCGCTACTTCACTGGTGTCGGAAGCCCGCCTGTCTGTGCCGATAAAAGCACGCTTGAAGTCGCCTTCGGGCAGTGCCGGAGCAGTGTCGATGCCACCGCCGAGGCCGGCTGCCCATCATGCGGCGTCATCAGCAGCCGCGTGCGTTCCAGGCGGCCACAACGCCTGCACGACAACCCAGTCGCCGGTCCGATCGAAGTGCTCCGGGCCAAGCGAAGATTCTTCTGCGATGCCTCCCTGTGCACGCGCCAGACATTCGCCGAGGAAATAGCCCAGGTACGCCTGGCAGGGTCCACCCGTCGGCTCTTCGACGCCCTCGTGGCCGCCGTGATCGGCTCCGGCAGGGCGGCCGCGGAGGCCGCCGCTTCATTCCGTGTTTGCCGCTTCGTTCCGTGTTTATGGTGGCTCGTGCAGCGGGCCCTGGACGCAGCGGTGCTGATGCCTCCCGATGTCGACGCCTGGCACCGCGGATGCTCGGCATCGATGAACAACGCTACTGGGCCGTGCGCTTCTTCCGTGAGCCGGCAACCCAGGCCTGGAAAGACTACGAACCATGGGTGACCACCATCGTCGATCTGGACACCGGACAAGTCCTGGGGATCGTGGACGACCGCGACAGTGACGGCGAGGGGTTCTGGTCAGATTCTGGCTGTTCGCCCTCCGCTGGAGTGGCGCCTGGGGCATACAAGTCGTTGCGATCAACCACTCTGCGGCGTTCCGCAAGGCCCTGCCGATGTGGCTGCCACGCACCGCGGTCCTCGATGGATGCGTTCCACTTGGCCAAGCTCGGCAACGACACGCTGACCGAAGTCCGGCAGCACCTCACCCAGCAGGTGCATGGCGGGCGGGGACGCTCCGGCGACCCGGTCTGGGCCAACCGCAAACTGCTCTTCCGCGCCGATGACACACTCTCGCGCCGGGCCCGGGAAAGGCTCAGCAACCTGTTCGACACCGACGACGTCACGGCAAACCTGCGGGCCACGTGGCTCGTCCAAGAAAAGCTCCGGGCCCTGCTCGCCATCGGCTCCCGCGCCGATGCTGCCGCCGCGAAAAACCAGCGTCAGGCATTGGTGGTCAAAGCCGCGCATCCCGAAACAAACCGGCTCTGGCGGACGGTCTGCCGCTGGCGGAAAGACATCGAAGTGCTCATTGCCACCGGTGCGACAACCGCTTTAAATGTGGGAGGCCCCAACCAGTGACTGGTTGGGGCCTCGACCTAATGGTTGTCCGGCGGTGACCTACTCTCCCACACCCTCCCGGGTGCAGTACCATCGGCGCTGTGGGTCTTAGCTTCCGGGTTCGGAATGGGACCGGGCGTTTCCCCCACGCTATGACCGCCGTAACCCTTCTACCCGTTCCCCCAGGGGTTTGCGCCGTGGTGGGTGGGAAATCTTTGTGGTTACAACATGCTCTCCTTGTTAGGCAGAGCTGTGGTGTTGTTATGTAGTTTTGTGTTTTTGTTCCCTGGCAACAAACGTGTTTGGTTTGTTGTTTGGGAACCACATAGTGGACGCAAGCAGTCTTGTTTATCTTTTTACCCGCCCCGGGTGCAAACGCTTTTGAATCCGTTTGCGGGGTGGGTGTGTGGTGTAAGTTATCGGCCTATTAGTACCGGTCAGCTTCACGAGTCGTTAGTCCTCGCTTCCACATCCGGCCTATCAACCCAGTGGTCTGGCTGGGGGCCTCTCACACACAAGGTGTATGGAAATCTCATCTTGAAGCGAGCTTCCCGCTTAGATGCTTTCAGCGGTTATCCCATCCGAACGTAGCTAATCAGCGGTGCACTTGGCAGTACAACTGACACACCAGAGGTTCGTCCGTCCCGGTCCTCTCGTACTAAGGACAGCCCTTCTCAAATTTCCTGCGCGCGCAGCGGATAGGGACCGAACTGTCTCACGACGTTCTAAACCCAGCTCGCGTACCGCTTTAATGGGCGAACAGCCCAACCCTTGGGACCTACTCCAGCCCCAGGATGCGACGAGCCGACATCGAGGTGCCAAACCATGCCGTCGATATGGACTCTTGGGCAAGATCAGCCTGTTATCCCCGAGGTACCTTTTATCCGTTGAGCGACGGCCATTCCACAATGTACCGCCGGATCACTAGTCCCGACTTTCGTCCCTGCTCGAGATGTCTCTCTCACAGTCAAGCTCCCTTGTGCACTTACACTCGACACCTGATTGCCAACCAGGCTGAGGGAACCTTTGGGCGCCTCCGTTACTTTTTAGGAGGCAACCGCCCCAGTTAAACTACCCATCAGGCACTGTCCCTGACCCGGATTACGGGCCGAAGTTAGATGTCCAAAGTGACCAGAGTGGTATTTCAACGATGACTCCACCCGAA
Organism: Pseudarthrobacter sp. W1I19; assembly: GCF_030817835.1. Classification (NCBI taxonomy): domain Bacteria; kingdom Bacillati; phylum Actinomycetota; class Actinomycetes; order Micrococcales; family Micrococcaceae; genus Pseudarthrobacter; species Pseudarthrobacter sp. W1I19. The sequence continues at coordinate 4,808,734 of NZ_JAUSZR010000001.1, read as the reverse complement.
CTGGCGTCCGGGCTTCAACGTCTCCCACCTATCCTACACAAGCCACTCCGAACACCAATACCAAACTATAGTAAAGGTCTCGGGGTCTTTCCGTCCTGCTGCGCGTAACGAGCATCTTTACTCGTACTGCAATTTCGCCGAGTTTATGGTTGAGACAGCGGGGAAGTCGTTACTCCATTCGTGCAGGTCGGAACTTACCCGACAAGGAATTTCGCTACCTTAGGATGGTTATAGTTACCACCGCCGTTTACTGGGGCTTAAATTCTCAGCTTCGCCGTGAGGCTAACCGGTCCTCTTAACCTTCCAGCACCGGGCAGGAGTCAGTCCGTATACATCGTCTTGCGACTTCGCACGGACCTGTGTTTTTAGTAAACAGTCGCTTCCCCCTGGTCTCTGCGGCCCCGATCCCCTCCCGGACGCGTAGTCCGTTCAAGGTTGGGGCCCCCCTTCTCCCGAAGTTACGGGGGCATTTTGCCGAGTTCCTTAACCATAATTCTCTCGATCGCCTTAGTATTCTCTACCTGATCACCTGTGTCGGTTTGGGGTACGGGCGGCTAAAACCTCGCGTCGATGCTTTTCTCGGCAGCATAGGATCACCAAATCCCCCCAAACGGGGGTCCCATCAGATCTCAGGCATCATGAACAGCGGATTTGCCTACCGTTCGCCCTACATCCTTAGACCGGGACAACCATCGCCCGGCTCGGCTACCTTCCTGCGTCACACCTGTTAATACGCTTGCCTCCCAGGATCAGGTCCTGCGCTCCACCAAAACCCTTCACCCACAAGGGGTGTCGGGCAGGTCTCGGGCAGTTAGTATCCCCTGTTCAGCATGGGCGGTTTTTCGCCGGTACGGGAATATCAACCCGTTGTCCATCGACTACGCCTGTCGGCCTCGCCTTAGGTCCCGACTTACCCAGGGCAGATTAGCTTGACCCTGGAACCCTTGATCATTCGGCGGACGGGTTTCTCACCCGTCTTTCGCTACTCATGCCTGCATTCTCACTCGTGTAGGCTCCACCGCTGGTTTACACCGCGACTTCACTGCCCACACGACGCTCCCCTACCCATCCAAACGCCTGAACCACAAGGGCTTAGCTAATATTTGAATGCCACAACTTCGGCGGTGTACTTGAGCCCCGCTACATTGTCGGCGCGGAATCACTTGACCAGTGAGCTATTACGCACTCTTTTAAGGATGGCTGCTTCTAAGCCAACCTCCTGGTTGTCTGAGCAACTCCACATCCTTTCCCACTTAGCACACGCTTAGGGGCCTTAGTTGGTGGTCTGGGCTGTTTCCCTCTCGACTATGAAGCTTATCCCCCACAGTCTCACTGCTGCGCTCTCACTTACCGGCATTCGGAGTTTGGCTGACGTCAGTAACCTTGTAGGGCCCATTAGCCATCCAGTAGCTCTACCTCCAGCAAGAAACACGCAACGCTGCACCTAAATGCATTTCGGGGAGAACCAGCTATCACGAAGTTTGATTGGCCTTTCACCCCTACCCACAGCTCATCCCCTCCATTTTCAACTGAAGTGGGTTCGGTCCTCCACGACGTCTTACCGTCGCTTCAACCTGGCCATGGGTAGATCACTTCGCTTCGGGTCTAGATCACGCCACTGCAACGCCCTATTCAGACTCGCTTTCGCTACGGCTTCCCCACACGGGTTAACCTCGCGACGTAACACTAACTCGCAGGCTCATTCTTCAAAAGGCACGCCGTCACAACTACTAAGGTTGCTCCGACGGATTGTAAGCACACGGTTTCAGGTACTGTTTCACTCCCCTCCCGGGGTACTTTTCACCTTTCCCTCACGGTACTGGTCCGCTATCGGTCATTAGGGAGTATTTAGGCTTATCAGGTGGTCCTGACAGATTCACACGGGATTTCTCGGGCCCCGTGCTACTTGGGATACTCTCCAGGCGGTACACAACATTACGGTTACGGGGCTCACACCCTCTCTGGCCGGCCTTTCAAGACCGTTCACCTATGCCTGCACATCACACCCCACTGTCCCGGCAGAGACAGAACGGAAAGTCCCACAACCCCGACCATGCAACGCCCGCCGGCTATCACACATGGAACGGTTTAGCCTGATCCGCGTTCGCTCGCCACTACTAACGGAATCACTATTGTTTTCTCTTCCTGCGGGTACTGAGATGTTTCACTTCCCCGCGTTCCCTCCACGCACCCTATGTGTTCAGATGCGGGTCACCAGGCAACTCGCGCCCCTGGCGGGGTTTCCCCATTCGGACACCCTGGGATCACAGTCCGGTTATCGACTCCCCCAGGCTTATCGCAGATTCCTACGTCCTTCTTCGGCTCCTAATGCCAAGGCATCCACCGTGTGCTCTTAAAAACTTGACCACAAAAGATCAAAAAACTAATTCACGAGAGAACCACGAAAACCAACCACACCCCAACACCCCAAAAAGAGGTGCCAACAGCGCAGCCAGATCCAGGTTCATATTCTTGGAAATTGCTTCTTATAAAAGATGCTCGCGTCCACTATGTAGTTCTCAAACAACAACCCCAAACCACACACCCCACACACACAACATGCATGACCGGTGCAGCCAGGAAAACCAGAAACAAACAAACCCGGAAAACCACCACGACCAAAACCGCAGCAACCCCCGGCCCTGTTGCCTCAGGACCCAACAGTGTGCCAAACACTAAACCACCCACCCCGCTCCCGCACCGTTCCAGGACACCCAAAGGCATCCGTACTAGACAAGGAGAAGAACAAGCAGCCGCTATTTGTTGATATTCCACCCTTGAGCACCCGCCGCAGAACTTGCGTCTGCGCAACGGGCATATACTCCTGACAAACCCCCACCACCACATACGCGGCAGCAAATGATCTGTAGGTGCTCCTTAGAAAGGAGGTGATCCAGCCGCACCTTCCGGTACGGCTACCTTGTTACGACTTAGTCCCAATCGCCAGTCCCACCTTCGACAGCTCCCTCCCACAAGGGGTTAGGCCACCGGCTTCGGGTGTTACCAACTTTCGTGACTTGACGGGCGGTGTGTACAAGGCCCGGGAACGTATTCACCGCAGCGTTGCTGATCTGCGATTACTAGCGACTCCGACTTCATGGGGTCGAGTTGCAGACCCCAATCCGAACTGAGACCGGCTTTTTGGGATTAGCTCCACCTCACAGTATCGCAACCCTTTGTACCGGCCATTGTAGCATGCGTGAAGCCCAAGACATAAGGGGCATGATGATTTGACGTCGTCCCCACCTTCCTCCGAGTTGACCCCGGCAGTCTCCTATGAGTCCCCACCATCACGTGCTGGCAACATAGAACGAGGGTTGCGCTCGTTGCGGGACTTAACCCAACATCTCACGACACGAGCTGACGACAACCATGCACCACCTGTAAACCGACCGCAAGCGGGGCACCTGTTTCCAGGCGTTACCGGTTCATGTCAAGCCTTGGTAAGGTTCTTCGCGTTGCATCGAATTAATCCGCATGCTCCGCCGCTTGTGCGGGCCCCCGTCAATTCCTTTGAGTTTTAGCCTTGCGGCCGTACTCCCCAGGCGGGGCACTTAATGCGTTAGCTACGGCGCGGAAAACGTGGAATGTCCCCCACACCTAGTGCCCAACGTTTACGGCATGGACTACCAGGGTATCTAATCCTGTTCGCTCCCCATGCTTTCGCTCCTCAGCGTCAGTTAATGCCCAGAGACCTGCCTTCGCCATCGGTGTTCCTCCTGATATCTGCGCATTTCACCGCTACACCAGGAATTCCAGTCTCCCCTACATCACTCTAGTCTGCCCGTACCCACCGCAGATCCGGAGTTGAGCCCCGGACTTTCACGGCAGACGCGACAAACCGCCTACGAGCTCTTTACGCCCAATAATTCCGGATAACGCTTGCGCCCTACGTATTACCGCGGCTGCTGGCACGTAGTTAGCCGGCGCTTCTTCTGCAGGTACCGTCACTTTCGCTTCTTCCCTACTGAAAGAGGTTTACAACCCGAAGGCCGTCATCCCTCACGCGGCGTCGCTGCATCAGGCTTTCGCCCATTGTGCAATATTCCCCACTGCTGCCTCCCGTAGGAGTCTGGGCCGTGTCTCAGTCCCAGTGTGGCCGGTCACCCTCTCAGGCCGGCTACCCGTCGTCGCCTTGGTAAGCCATTACCTCACCAACAAGCTGATAGGCCGCGAGTCCATCCAAAACCACAAAAAGCTTTCCACCAACCACCATGCGATGATCAGTCATATCCGGTATTAGACCCAGTTTCCCAGGCTTATCCCAGAGTTAAGGGCAGGTTACTCACGTGTTACTCACCCGTTCGCCACTAATCCCCGGCGCAAGCACCGGATCATCGTTCGACTTGCATGTGTTAAGCACGCCGCCAGCGTTCATCCTGAGCCAGGATCAAACTCTCCGTTGAAGTAAAACAAAAACGAACACAACCAAGAAACCACGGGAAAACGCGGAAACCAGGCTGCAAAATTTGAAACCAGCTGTAAAAACCAGACCCACCCACAGGGGCGGACAAGCCCGGTCAATTCAACCAATCACTAAAACAATTGGTATCAACAAACTTGGCACACTATTGAGTTCTCAAACAACAGACACACCCGGCACCACCACAACTAAACAGTCGCGGATCGCTCCGGAGCAACTTTTCAAACTTACCCGACCTCGAGAAGCTTTGCAAATCAGCGTTTCAGCGATCTGCGCTTCCCTCAACCGTCCCTACCCAAGAACCGGCGCGCCAACAGGCGAACCATTTACAGGCTGTTTGTCAGGGGGTTGGCCGCACTCTCTCCGCTTCAGCGGCGGCGACTCAGAAAACAATACACGCCCACACACCAACCCGCAAATCCACCACAACACACACCCCACACCCCCAAAAACCCCACAACAACAAGGATTTTGGAGGTGATAACGGCGCCTGGCTTGGCCGCGTCACCGTTTTTGCAGATATGTACTGCCTCACACTGGTGCGCCGCCGGCCAGCTACCGCACGGTGAGCACCAGCGTGAAGTCGGCTTCCCGGGGCTTAAGGCGGTATTGCTCCAGCACGCCGGGCCCGCAGGCGGCGGTTCCCACTCCCCGGAGGACATGGTCCAGGTAGAGGTAGGTCTTCCCGTCGGGCTTCAGGTCCGGCCTGTGCGCCGCCACATCCAAAACCTCCTGGCTATAGGGCCGGACAGTGAAGGCAAAGGGTTCAGCTTGAACCTCAAGCGTCCTCTCGCGGAGCTGGACTGCAGCCCACCGCACTCCGGACCGCGCCCCCGATTCCTGGGGCCGGACGTAGTCAACATCCATCTCCGCCGCCGGCAGTGTGAACCACCCGGTCCGCGCTCCCTGCCCCGTGTCCGGGTAGCTCTGGTGCGGTCCCTTGCCGAACCAGCTCACGGACGTGGCCGGATCAGCCAGGACAAGTTCCAGTCCGATCCGCGCCCATTCGACCTCAAAGCCCCCGTTAAGCCAAGCGCCGTCAGGCCGGACCTGCGTTCGGAGCGCGACAGCGTCGCCATCGCTGGTCCAGGTGTAGTCCACAAACACGCCGTACTGCTTATCCGCTGCGCTCACGCGCGTGCGGACGGTTAACGCTTCCCCGCCTTCGGCGCGAGCCTCCGCGTTGATCCCGAGCAGCCGGGCATGGAGCAGGTTCAGCCTTGCGTCCTTCCACTGCGTGGCAAGCGGCCGCCCGTCAGCGCCGCCCCATTCCCTGCCCAGGTCGTTATCCGTGGGCGGCCACCACAATGTCAGCGCGAGCTTCTCCACGGGTACGCCGCCAATGGACGTGGGCATTCCGGTAATCCGGCTGAAGAGCACGGGCCCCAGCTGAAGCTCTGTGTCCTGAACGTTCACCACTTCGACCACCGACGGCGCAGCAGGGCGGCCAGCCTGATGGACTGACTGCCCCCACGCAACTTCGTGCCCGGCGGGAGCCCAGGCCGTTTCAGCGGCGAGGACCGCACTCACGGTCAGGACTGCAGCGCGATCCTTAAGCCCCGAAGCCAAAGCCGCCAGGCTGGCCGGAAGCGGCACAGTGGCCTCATGCTGAGGCGACACCGACGCAACCTCCACCCAGCCGCCGTCGTGCGTGCCGCCGTCGGCCTCCACCTTGTACCGGAAGCTGAACGCGGAGGTGTCCGCGAAGTCCTGGCCGTTGCGGACTGTGAAGCCGGACCAGTCGTCCGCCACCGTGATGTGGAGGGGCTCGATGACCTTCTTGAAATCGAGCAGGCCGGGCCTCGGGTTGCGGTCGGCGTCCACCAGGCCATCGGTGACGAAGTTACCGTCGTGAACTTCCTCACCGAAGTCGCCGCCGTAGCCATAGTGCTGGCGCCCGTCAGGGGACGTGATGGTGATGCCGTGTTCGAGCCATTCCCACACGAAGCCGCCCATAAGGCGCGGATACTTCTCGAAAAGCTCCTGGTATTCCGACATGCCGCCGGGGCCGTTACCCATCGCGTGCACATATTCGCAGAGCACAAAAGGCATTGCCCGGCGTCGGGTATCCAGCGCGGCATCGTCCAACGGCGGCTCAATTCCTTGTCCGATCAGGGCCGTTTCAGCCTGGCTGGCGTACATGCGCGAGTAGACGTCGACGTGTTCCGAGGACCAGTCGCCCTCGTAGTGGAGGGGGCGGGACGGATCCCGGTCCTTGGCCCAGCGCGACATCGCCGCGAGGTTCCTGCCTGTGCCAGCCTCGTTGCCGAGCGACCACATGATCACCGCCGGATGGTTCTTGTCCCGTTCCACCGTGCGGCGCATCCGGTCAACCAGCGCCTCTTCCCACTGCGGGTCATCGCTCGGGTTCTGCGCCCAGCCTGCGCTCTCAAAGCCATGGGTCTCGAGGTCGCACTCCAGCACCACGTAGAAGCCGAGGCGGTCTGCAAGGGCCAGGAAGTCGGGGTGCGGCGGGTAATGGGACGTCCGGATTGCATTGATATTGTGCTGCTTCATCAGCCGCAGTTCGGCCTCCACCACGTCCTGCGGCACCACCCGGCCAAGAAGCGGGTGATGCTCATGGCGGTTGACGCCGCGCAGCAGGATCCGCCGCCCGTTGACCTTGAACTGCGCGTCTTCGATGGCAACACTCCGGAAGCCGACCTGCAGCGTTACGGTCTCGCCAGGGGCGCTGATGGTTGCGTCATAAAGGCGGGGCACTTCGGCGGACCAGGGTTCGACGGCGGGGATACTCACTTCAGCGCCGGCGGCCAGTTCCAGGCCGAGCTCCGGAACGCGGACGACGGCGTCAATCACCTGCCCGCCCCGGGTCGCCTCCACTTTGAGGGTGCCTTCGCCGGTGCGGTGATCGTAGCCGGCGCGGACAAAAGCATCGTCGATGCCGTCGGCAGGCCGGGCCTGCAGCGTAACGTCACGGAAGATGCCTGGGAGCCACCACATGTCCTGGTCCTCCACATAACTGGCGGCCGAGAACTGCGCCACCCGCACGGCCAGGGTGTTTTGGCCCTGCTTAAGGATTCCGGTCACGTCGAATTCGTGGGCCAGCCGGCTTCCGCGCGTGGTGCCGAGTTCCACGCCGTTCAGCCACACCGTGCCGGCAGACTCGACGCCGTCGAACCGCAGCAGCGCGTGCGAAAGGAATTCATGCCCAGCTTCAAAGACCACGACGTGGTCGCCGATGGGGTTGGCCTCCGGGACGTGCGGCGGCTCCACGGCGAACGGGAACTGGACGTTGGTGTATGCCGGGGCGCCGTGTCCGTGCATTGGCCAGCTGGATGGCACGGGCAGGCTGGCAAAGCCCGTAAGGTCCTCCCCGAGCTGCCAGCCGTCGTCCGGGGCCACGCGGACTCCCGGGCTCATCCGGAACTGCCATTCCCCATTCAGTGCTAGCCGGGGAGCGTCACTGTGCAGGTAGGCCCGTGCCGGGAGGGTTCCTTTTCCAGGTTGGAAGGAAGCCAAATCCGCCACGGCTTCGGCACCAACCTCCAGGTTGCGGGATTGCCCTCCGGTGCTTCCAAGGGAGTCGCCGGCGGGAACGGAGGGGGATTGAACTGACATGGGCTTCCTTGCTTCATGGGTTTGTCCGGGGCGGCAGGCGCTGGGCGAGCGGTCTACGTGAACGTTCACGGCACCGGTTCAGCCTACCGGTAGATGCCAGTTTTGAGTAGGGCTTAGGCAGATTGGCGCAGTACCAGCTGATGTTTGAGGATCAGGCTCGCCTCATCACTCGCCGCCTGGATAGCTCCGCTGAGGAGGTTGTCCGCGAGGTCGACGGCGGAGCGGCCCACCGCCCTCAAGTCCAGTGCCAGCGTGGTCAGCTCCGGCGTCACGAGTTCGCCAAGGGGTACGCCGTCCATCCCTATCACGGCACAATCCTCTGGAACGGCCCTCCCGGCGTCGTGCAGGCCTTTCATGGCTCCCGCCGCCATCAGGTCATTGAACACCAGGAGCCCGTCAATCCTGCCGTGTTCTTCAAGCAATTCCCGGACGGCCTGGCGGGCGGCGGGAGCGGAATCGAGGCACGCTCCGACGATGAGTTCAACGCCGGCCCCAGCCGCCGCTGCGGCGACAGCAGCGCCACGGGTGGTGGCAACGCCCTCCTGGTTTGAATCAAGGTAGGCAATCCGCCGGCGGTCTTCCGACTGGAAGCGCTGGAGTGCCAGTCCTGCCCCATACGAATAGTCGAAGGAGATGCCGCCCGCAGCCTGTCCCGCCGGGTAGTCAAGCACCACCACAGGGCGCCTGCCCATCATGGCCTGAGCATCGCTGGAACAGGCTCCCAGATATCCGATCAACGGCATCCACCTGCGGCGCCAGCCGGGCTACTGCGTCCAGGGCGCTCCCGCTGCCGTGGCCAAAATCATCAACCACCACATTCCAGCCGCGCTGGGTGGCTTCTTCCACCACGCTGGAAGCGAAAGCGGGGAAGTACGGATTGGTGAGGTCCGGGATGGCAAGCCCCAGGGAGATCCTGGCTCCCTGCACCAGGCCCTTCGCGAACCGGCTGGGGGTGTACCCGAGATCGGCTGCCAGTTGCTGGACGCGTTCGCGCGTGGCCGGACTGATCCCCGGCATATCGTTCATTGCGCGGGTCACGGTTTGGCGTGAAACCCCCGCAGCTGCCGCAACGTCGAGGATAGTTGCTCTTCGGGTACGGGGTTCGCGGGAGCTGGAGGCCATGACGGTAGTCTAGGCGGGCGACAGTGGCCCTACGTCCGGCCTCTTCCGTGGCGCCTGTTCTCAGCGTGAAATGGTTTTGTGTGTTAAATGTGGGAGGCCCCAACCAGTGATTGGTTGGGGCCTCGACCTAATGGTTGTCCGGCGGTGACCTACTCTCCCACACCCTCCCGGGTGCAGTACCATCGGCGCTGTGGGTCTTAGCTTCCGGGTTCGGAATGGGACCGGGCGTTTCCCCCACGCTATGACCGCCGTAACCCTTCTACCCGTTCCCCCAGGGCTTGCGCCGTGGTGGGTGGGAAATCTTTGTGGTTACAACATGCTCTCCTTGTTAGGCAGAGCTGTGGTGTTGTTATGTAGTTTTGTGTTTTTGTTCCCCGGCAACAAACGTGTTTGGTTTGTTGTTTGGGAACCACATAGTGGACGCAAGCAGTCTTGTTTATCTTTTTACCCGCCCCGGGTGCAAACGCTTTTGAATCCGTTTGCGGGGTGGGTGTGTGGTGTAAGTTATCGGCCTATTAGTACCGGTCAGCTTCACGAGTCGTTAGTCCTCGCTTCCACATCCGGCCTATCAACCCAGTGGTCTGGCTGGGGGCCTCTCACACACAAGGTGTATGGAAATCTCATCTTGAAGCGAGCTTCCCGCTTAGATGCTTTCAGCGGTTATCCCATCCGAACGTAGCTAATCAGCGGTGCACTTGGCAGTACAACTGACACACCAGAGGTTCGTCCGTCCCGGTCCTCTCGTACTAAGGACAGCCCTTCTCAAATTTCCTGCGCGCGCAGCGGATAGGGACCGAACTGTCTCACGACGTTCTAAACCCAGCTCGCGTACCGCTTTAATGGGCGAACAGCCCAACCCTTGGGACCTACTCCAGCCCCAGGATGCGACGAGCCGACATCGAGGTGCCAAACCATGCCGTCGATATGGACTCTTGGGCAAGATCAGCCTGTTATCCCCGAGGTACCTTTTATCCGTTGAGCGACGGCCATTCCACAATGTACCGCCGGATCACTAGTCCCGACTTTCGTCCCTGCTCGAGATGTCTCTCTCACAGTCAAGCTCCCTTGTGCACTTACACTCGACACCTGATTGCCAACCAGGCTGAGGGAACCTTTGGGCGCCTCCGTTACTTTTTAGGAGGCAACCGCCCCAGTTAAACTACCCATCAGGCACTGTCCCTGACCCGGATTACGGGCCGAAGTTAGATGTCCAAAGTGACCAGAGTGGTATTTCAACGATGACTCCACCCGAACTGGCGTCCGGGCTTCAACGTCTCCCACCTATCCTACACAAGCCACTCCGAACACCAATACCAAACTATAGTAAAGGTCTCGGGGTCTTTCCGTCCTGCTGCGCGTAACGAGCATCTTTACTCGTACTGCAATTTCGCCGAGTTTATGGTTGAGACAGCGGGGAAGTCGTTACTCCATTCGTGCAGGTCGGAACTTACCCGACAAGGAATTTCGCTACCTTAGGATGGTTATAGTTACCACCGCCGTTTACTGGGGCTTAAATTCTCAGCTTCGCCGTGAGGCTAACCGGTCCTCTTAACCTTCCAGCACCGGGCAGGAGTCAGTCCGTATACATCGTCTTGCGACTTCGCACGGACCTGTGTTTTTAGTAAACAGTCGCTTCCCCCTGGTCTCTGCGGCCCCGATCCCCTCCCGGACGCGTAGTCCGTTCAAGGTTGGGGCCCCCCTTCTCCCGAAGTTACGGGGGCATTTTGCCGAGTTCCTTAACCATAATTCTCTCGATCGCCTTAGTATTCTCTACCTGATCACCTGTGTCGGTTTGGGGTACGGGCGGCTAAAACCTCGCGTCGATGCTTTTCTCGGCAGCATAGGATCACCAAATCCCCCCAAACGGGGGTCCCATCAGATCTCAGGCATCATGAACAGCGGATTTGCCTACCGTTCGCCCTACATCCTTAGACCGGGACAACCATCGCCCGGCTCGGCTACCTTCCTGCGTCACACCTGTTAATACGCTTGCCTCCCAGGATCAGGTCCTGCGCTCCACCAAAACCCTTCACCCACAAGGGGTGTCGGGCAGGTCTCGGGCAGTTAGTATCCCCTGTTCAGCATGGGCGGTTTTTCGCCGGTACGGGAATATCAACCCGTTGTCCATCGACTACGCCTGTCGGCCTCGCCTTAGGTCCCGACTTACCCAGGGCAGATTAGCTTGACCCTGGAACCCTTGATCATTCGGCGGACGGGTTTCTCACCCGTCTTTCGCTACTCATGCCTGCATTCTCACTCGTGTAGGCTCCACCGCTGGTTTACACCGCGACTTCACTGCCCACACGACGCTCCCCTACCCATCCAAACGCCTGAACCACAAGGGCTTAGCTAATATTTGAATGCCACAACTTCGGCGGTGTACTTGAGCCCCGCTACATTGTCGGCGCGGAATCACTTGACCAGTGAGCTATTACGCACTCTTTTAAGGATGGCTGCTTCTAAGCCAACCTCCTGGTTGTCTGAGCAACTCCACATCCTTTCCCACTTAGCACACGCTTAGGGGCCTTAGTTGGTGGTCTGGGCTGTTTCCCTCTCGACTATGAAGCTTATCCCCCACAGTCTCACTGCTGCGCTCTCACTTACCGGCATTCGGAGTTTGGCTGACGTCAGTAACCTTGTAGGGCCCATTAGCCATCCAGTAGCTCTACCTCCAGCAAGAAACACGCAACGCTGCACCTAAATGCATTTCGGGGAGAACCAGCTATCACGAAGTTTGATTGGCCTTTCACCCCTACCCACAGCTCATCCCCTCCATTTTCAACTGAAGTGGGTTCGGTCCTCCACGACGTCTTACCGTCGCTTCAACCTGGCCATGGGTAGATCACTTCGCTTCGGGTCTAGATCACGCCACTGCAACGCCCTATTCAGACTCGCTTTCGCTACGGCTTCCCCACACGGGTTAACCTCGCGACGTAACACTAACTCGCAGGCTCATTCTTCAAAAGGCACGCCGTCACAACTACTAAGGTTGCTCCGACGGATTGTAAGCACACGGTTTCAGGTACTGTTTCACTCCCCTCCCGGGGTACTTTTCACCTTTCCCTCACGGTACTGGTCCGCTATCGGTCATTAGGGAGTATTTAGGCTTATCAGGTGGTCCTGACAGATTCACACGGGATTTCTCGGGCCCCGTGCTACTTGGGATACTCTCCAGGCGGTACACAACATTACGGTTACGGGGCTCACACCCTCTCTGGCCGGCCTTTCAAGACCGTTCACCTATGCCTGCACATCACACCCCACTGTCCCGGCAGAGACAGAACGGAAAGTCCCACAACCCCGACCATGCAACGCCCGCCGGCTATCACACATGGAACGGTTTAGCCTGATCCGCGTTCGCTCGCCACTACTAACGGAATCACTATTGTTTTCTCTTCCTGCGGGTACTGAGATGTTTCACTTCCCCGCGTTCCCTCCACGCACCCTATGTGTTCAGATGCGGGTCACCAGGCAACTCGCGCCCCTGGCGGGGTTTCCCCATTCGGACACCCTGGGATCACAGTCCGGTTATCGACTCCCCCAGGCTTATCGCAGATTCCTACGTCCTTCTTCGGCTCCTAATGCCAAGGCATCCACCGTGTGCTCTTAAAAACTTGACCACAAAAGATCAAAAAACTAATTCACGAGAGAACCACGAAAACCAACCACACACAACACCACCAACCCCAAAAAAGAGGGCCAGTAACCATCACGCGCAGCCAGATCCAGGTTCATATTCTTGGAAATTGCTTCTTATAAAAGATGCTCGCGTCCACTATGTAGTTCTCAAACAACAACCCCAAACCACACACCCCACACACACAACATGCATGACCGGTGCAGCCAGGAAAACCAGAAACAAACAAACCCGGAAAACCACCACGACCAAAACCGCAGCAACCCCCGGCCCTGTTGCCTCAGGACCCAACAGTGTGCCAAACACTAAACCACCCAACCCCGCTCCCGCACCGTTCCAGGACACCCAAAGGCATCCGTACTAGACAAGGAGAAGAACAAGCAGCCGCTATTTGTTGATATTCCACCCTTGAGCACCCGCCGCAGAACTTGCGTCTGCGCAACGGGCATATACTCCTGACAAACCCCCACCACCACATACGCGGCAGCAAATGATCTGTAGGTGCTCCTTAGAAAGGAGGTGATCCAGCCGCACCTTCCGGTACGGCTACCTTGTTACGACTTAGTCCCAATCGCCAGTCCCACCTTCGACAGCTCCCTCCCACAAGGGGTTAGGCCACCGGCTTCGGGTGTTACCAACTTTCGTGACTTGACGGGCGGTGTGTACAAGGCCCGGGAACGTATTCACCGCAGCGTTGCTGATCTGCGATTACTAGCGACTCCGACTTCATGGGGTCGAGTTGCAGACCCCAATCCGAACTGAGACCGGCTTTTTGGGATTAGCTCCACCTCACAGTATCGCAACCCTTTGTACCGGCCATTGTAGCATGCGTGAAGCCCAAGACATAAGGGGCATGATGATTTGACGTCGTCCCCACCTTCCTCCGAGTTGACCCCGGCAGTCTCCTATGAGTCCCCACCATCACGTGCTGGCAACATAGAACGAGGGTTGCGCTCGTTGCGGGACTTAACCCAACATCTCACGACACGAGCTGACGACAACCATGCACCACCTGTAAACCGACCGCAAGCGGGGCACCTGTTTCCAGGCGTTACCGGTTCATGTCAAGCCTTGGTAAGGTTCTTCGCGTTGCATCGAATTAATCCGCATGCTCCGCCGCTTGTGCGGGCCCCCGTCAATTCCTTTGAGTTTTAGCCTTGCGGCCGTACTCCCCAGGCGGGGCACTTAATGCGTTAGCTACGGCGCGGAAAACGTGGAATGTCCCCCACACCTAGTGCCCAACGTTTACGGCATGGACTACCAGGGTATCTAATCCTGTTCGCTCCCCATGCTTTCGCTCCTCAGCGTCAGTTAATGCCCAGAGACCTGCCTTCGCCATCGGTGTTCCTCCTGATATCTGCGCATTTCACCGCTACACCAGGAATTCCAGTCTCCCCTACATCACTCTAGTCTGCCCGTACCCACCGCAGATCCGGAGTTGAGCCCCGGACTTTCACGGCAGACGCGACAAACCGCCTACGAGCTCTTTACGCCCAATAATTCCGGATAACGCTTGCGCCCTACGTATTACCGCGGCTGCTGGCACGTAGTTAGCCGGCGCTTCTTCTGCAGGTACCGTCACTTTCGCTTCTTCCCTACTGAAAGAGGTTTACAACCCGAAGGCCGTCATCCCTCACGCGGCGTCGCTGCATCAGGCTTTCGCCCATTGTGCAATATTCCCCACTGCTGCCTCCCGTAGGAGTCTGGGCCGTGTCTCAGTCCCAGTGTGGCCGGTCACCCTCTCAGGCCGGCTACCCGTCGTCGCCTTGGTAAGCCATTACCTCACCAACAAGCTGATAGGCCGCGAGTCCATCCAAAACCACAAAAAGCTTTCCACCAACCACCATGCGATGATCAGTCATATCCGGTATTAGACCCAGTTTCCCAGGCTTATCCCAGAGTTAAGGGCAGGTTACTCACGTGTTACTCACCCGTTCGCCACTAATCCCCGGTGCAAGCACCGGATCATCGTTCGACTTGCATGTGTTAAGCACGCCGCCAGCGTTCATCCTGAGCCAGGATCAAACTCTCCGTTGAAGTAAAACAAAAACGAACACAACCAAGAAACCACGGGAAAACGCGGAAACCAGGCTGCAAAATTTGAAACCAGCTGTAAAAACCAGACCCACCCACAGGGGCGGACAAGCCCGGTCAATTCAACCAATCACTAAAACAATTGGTATCAACAAACTTGGCACACTATTGAGTTCTCAAACAACAGACACACCCGGCACCACCACAACTTCACAGTCGCGGATCGCTCCGGAGCAACTTTTCAAACTTACCCGACCCGCCACCCCAATGCAAATCCATGTTCCAGGATTTTCATCGGCGGGAAGATCGTCCCCACCTCTTCTGCGGTCCTCAAAGGCCCTGCCAGATTTGGTCTTTATTTTGGGGGTTTTGGCCGCCCGCGGTAACCAGCTCTTCGCTGTCTCCCCCGCGGCGACTTAGAAAACAATACACCTCCTCCGGCACCACCGCAAATCCCCTCCTGAAGGGGTCGCAGGCCCCGGGATTCCGCGCCAAAAGCCGGATGACGGCACCTCAGCAGCCACGCGCCGTCGTACTTCTTTTCTGTGTGCTGCACCACTGCCCGGATTTCGACAGGCTCAATCACCGGGCGTGGCGGGAAGCCGCAACACCAGGCGACTTAAACAGCAGAAGGGCCGGCAACCGTAAGGTTGCCGGCCCTTCTCAAGCAGCTGGTATCAGCAGGGCTGGATTACCAGGAAGACTTGGTGATGCCCGGGAGTTCGCCCTTGTGGGCCATGTCGCGGAAGCGGACACGGGAGATACCGAACTTCTGGAAGGTACCGCGGGGGCGGCCGTCGATGATGTCGCGGTTACGCAGACGGATCGGGGACGCGTTGCGGGGCAGCTTCTGCAAGCCCAGGCGGGCTGCTTCGCGTGCTTCGTCGGTTGCGTTTTCGTCAACCAGGGTCTTCTTCAGCTCGAGGCGCTTTGCAGCGTAACGCTCAACGATGACCTTGCGCTGCTCGTTGCGAGCAATCTTGGACTTCTTAGCCATGTTTAGCGCTCCTCTCGGAATTCGACGTGCTGGCGGATCTTGGGGTCGTACTTCTTCAGAACCATGCGGTCCGGATCGTTACGACGGTTCTTGCGGGTTACGTAGGTGTAACCCGTGCCCGCGGTCGACTTGAGCTTGATGATCGGACGTACGTCCTTGTCCTTAGCCACTAGAGCTTCACCCCACGAGCGAGAATGTCGGCGACGACAACGTCGATGCCGCGTACGTCGATGGTCTTGATGCCCTTTGCAGATACCTGCAGCGTGACATTACGGCGCAGGGACGGAACCCAGTAGCGCTTCTTCTGAATGTTCGGATCGAACCGACGCTTGTTGCGGCGGTGCGAGTGCGAAATGCTGTGCCCAAAGCCCGGCTCGGCCCCGGTCACTTGGCAGTGTGCTGCCATGACTTCTCCTCAAGAATTGAAAGTAATGATCCGCATATCTGCTGCTGGACCATGCTGCTAAGGGCGACCCAAAAGTGAAGAAGGGCAACGGTTAGTCACGCAACTTGAGCCCCTAACTACCGGCCACCCTGGAGAATTTACCGGGCAACCGGAGCAATTGCGCACGCTCCGCGCACTTAGCGCCTACCAAGTCTACGAGTTCACGCAATTAAAGACCAATCCGGCGCCTGAGGGTGTATAAGAGGCCGCTTCCGTTAGAGCCGTGTCAGCTGCGGATACCTGGGCTGCAGGCCGTCGCCGGAGGACTTTCCGGTAACCCTGCGGACAACCCAAGGACCGGCGTACTCGCGGAACCAGCGGGCATTCGCGCGGATGGCGTCCAGGCCGCTCAGCTCGGGAACAGGGGTCATGGGCGGGACGTCGATGGAGTGGTCATGTTCGAGGACGTCCAACACACGCTTGGCCATGTTCGCGTGCCCGGCAGCCGACATGTGCATGCGGTCCTGCGCCCACATGCCCCAGTCGTAGTACTCGCTGAAGCGCCAGTAATCCACCAGCAGGGCGCCATGGTCTCCGGCGATGCCGCGGACCAGTTCGTTGTAGATGGCTGTCCGCCCGCGCATGGTGCTGAACACCTTGGAACCCCGCGCGTCGAAGCCGGTAAACATCACCACAGTGGCGCCGGTAGCGCGCAGTTTGGCGATGGCGTCGTCGTACTCCACCAGGAGGTCGTCAATGTCGATCCGGGGCCGGAGGATATCGTTGGCACCCGCGTAAATGCTCACCAGGGTGGGATTAAGTTCGACGGCGGCGTCCACCTGCTCAGCCAGGATCTGGCGGAGTTTTCTGCCGCGGATGGCGAGGTTGGCATACCCGAAGCCCGGGTCCGGGGCGCCGAGTTGCTCAGCTACGCGGTCTGCCCAGCCGCGGACGCCGTTGGGGCGGGTGGGATCCTCGTCGCCCACGCCTTCGGTGAAGGAGTCACCAAGGGCTACGAAGCGGGTTGTGACATCCATCCCGCCAGTTTGCCATCCGTTGCTGGGGGCAACCAAGTTCCCTGTGGTTCCCGGCTTGGCTGGCTACGCGCCCGGGGTTTCGCGCAAAATCCAGTGGTCCGAGTCCAGCCGGCCCACTACCTTCTCGCCGATCCGCGCCAGATCCTGGACGTCCTGCTCCGTGAGGGCGTCAAGGAACAAATCCCGCACAGTCTCAACATGCCCGGGTGCGAGTCCCACGATGGTCGCCATGCCTTCCTCAGTGAGGTGCGCTGTTGTCACGCGGGCATCGTGCGGGTGCGGCCGGCGTTCCACCCACCCCCGCTTCTGCAGCTTGGTCACCACGTGCGAAAGCCTCGACAGGGAAGCGCTGCTGCGGGCGGCCAGCTCGCTCATTGGCAGGAAACGCTCCTCCGCCTCGGAGAGCATGGCCAGGACGGTGTAATCGAAGAGGGACAGTTTTCCCGCTGCATGGAGCTTCGTATCGAGGGCCGCCGGCAGCAGCGTGTTGATGCTTACCAGGGCCAGCCAGGCACGGCGTTCGTCGGCGTTAAGCCAGCGGGGTTCGGTCATGTGTCCATTCTACGGTGGGTTGATCCTTCAAGTAGCGACACCGCGGCCGGTAGGCTGGGCCCATGTATGTTGTCTCCCTGAGCTACCGGGTTCCGCAGGACATCGTGGACTTCCACAACGATGCGCATATCGCCTGGCTACAGAAAGCCTTTGACGACGGTGTTTTCATCGCCGCCGGGCGCAAGGTACCGCGGACCGGCGGCTTGCTGCTCTCCCGGGCCGACCGCGAAACCCTTGACGCCAGCCTGGCTCAGGACCCGTTCTACACGAACGGCGTTGCCGAGTTCGAAGTAGTGGAGTTCCACGCCGGCAGAGTGGCCCCCGGTTTTGAGAACCTGCTGGACAGCTAAGACTCCTGCACGGCCCCAACCTGCTCCCGCACCAGTTTCTTCAGGCCGCCTTTCCGGGGTACCTTGACCGGTTCCGGCCAGCGCGGAGTGAGGGTATCACCCAGCGTGACGCCCCGCAGTTTGCGGCTGAACAGCGGGAGGACCCAGTCGTGGACCCAGCGCCGCTGGCGGAGTTCCCACTCGCGCAGGCCCAGCCTGGGCGGCGGCTCCCAGTCCCGGGGTTTGATCTTGTGCGGCACGTCCAGCTGGTCCAGCACCTGGCCGGCCAGGTATTTGTGCCCGGCCTTGGACATGTGGAGCCGGTCCGAGTCCCACATCCTGCGGTCGTGGAAGGCGTCCAGGCACCAGTAGTCCACGAGGACCGCGTTGTATTTTTCGGCGATGGCCCGGACCCGTTCGTTGTAGAACGTGTTGCGCTTCTTCAGCGGCTCGAGCAGTGCTGAAACCTTGACGTCGAATCCGGTGAAGAGGACCACCGTGGCGCCGGTGCCGGCGAGTTGGGCAACAAGCTGTTCGTAGTCCGCCATGAGCGCTGCCATGCCGGTCTTCAGGTCCAGGATGTCATTGCCGCCGGCGTAAAGCGTCACCAAGGCAGGCCGCATCCGCAGCGCCGGCTCCAGTTGTTCACCGATAACGTGCCGGAGCCGCCTGCTCCTGATTGCCAGGTTGGCGTACCGCCACCCAGGCTGCGCTTTCGCAAGCTTCTCGGCCACCCTGTCGGCCCAGCCGCGGACGCCATTGGGCAACCGCTCATCCCGGTCGCCTACCCCTTCGGTGAAGGAGTCACCCAGGGCTACAAACACCCGCCGCCCGGATTCAGGAAGCAAGGATTCACGCGCCACCGCTCCAACCTAACTGCACAAAGGAAAGCAAGGGCGACGCCGGGATGAACAGTTAGAAAGCTGGCGCCGCCTTTTAGGCGGCGCCAGCTCGGCTCGAATCCGTCACCCCTGCCGTCGGGAACGGCTCGTCATCATGGTGTCCGGGACCCGCTGTCCGTCTGCATACCTCCGTGGACCGGACGGAATTCCCAGGTGTAGGAGCCATCCGCTTTCAAGCTCATCCTCAGGTGGCCCCAGGTGTCGCTGAACTTCCGCTGGATGTAGGCCGGGTCGCTGGTGAACGAGCGCAGACCAATGCCGCCAGTGGAGACCTGGAACTGCTGCATGCCGTCCGGTACGCATTGGTCCGCGTTGTTGACCGGGCAGGTCCGCTCATAGTTGTGCTGGGAGCCGGACAGCAACACTTTCACCCGGTTGTTCCAGAACATGTCGATCCAAGGCTTCGCCTGGGTGAATCGCGTGTGGCTGGACGTGTTGGACGTGAAATAGGGGTCATGGTAGAGGACGGCCAGATGCTTCCCCGCCGTCTTAGCCGCCTTCAAGTCGGCGTCCATTTCCGCGGTCATAGCCTGTGCCCGGGACGCGTTGTACCGCCACGTCGCCGTGGGCGCCACCAAAATATGCCAGTTCCCCTTATCGAACGAATACCACTCCAGCCCATCCTGGAACCGGCCCAAAGTGGTGCTGGTAGCCGACTTGGTGGTGTTGACGCATTGGCCGTCCATGAACCGGTCCACGTCATCATTCACACCTGGCTCCAGATCGTGGTTCGGGCCCGCGGTCCAGTACGTCTTGGCCTTCAACCCGCCCCACAGCGTGTTCCACGCCCCGAGCGACGAGCAGGTCCCCTTGTCGTACTGGAAGTCGCCGATGGCGAGGAAATTATCCAACGAACCATCGTTGAGGCCGCCAATGATGCTGGCAGCGTTCTTACCGGACGCCGAGCTCGTCGACGTATTTCCTGAAGGGTTCATGTCGCCAACGGCGGCGAACTCGAAAGAATCACCCGACGGCGGAGTGGTCGGGGCCGGCGTCGGGGTCGGCGTCGGGCTGGGACTAGTCGCGCCTGCTGCCCGGTAGACACGTACCCAGTCCACGCGCATTTCCCCGGCACCGTCAGCAGTGGAATCCGGGAACCAATCCAGCTGCAGCGTCTGATGCATGCTGCCTGGAGGCTGATGGGTCGGATCGTTGTCCTCGAACCACTTCACGCCATCCACGTAACCGACCATCCCGGCGGGGGACCAGTCCACTGCGTAGTTGTGGAACTGGGAAACGTCCAGCGTCTTGCTGGCCATGGTCTGGGAGTTACTGCAGGAGAAGTGCTGGAAGAACTTGATCATGTTCCAGTCACCCGTTGTCTCCGCGAAATCCACTTCGCCGTCGCAAGGCCAGTTCCCGCTGTCCGGCCACAGGATCGAAACCATGTGGTACTCATTGTCGCCCGACCCGGCGGCGCGGACCTCCCACCTCCCGTACTTCTGCCGGGCGAACTTCGCCGACATGCCGGCGGTGGTCCCGTCCGGTGTTCCGTTCATAACCATTTTGGAGCCGTCCACTTTTACCTGCCCCGGACTGCGGATGCCTTTGCCGGCGTGCCCTGCGCTGTTGTACACGCTCCATTTGGTTGTGTCCGGGACTCCGGTGTAGTTGAACTCGTCCCCGGCGACGGGTGCGCCCCAGTTCTGCGTGGTAGCAGCCTGGACCCCGCCCGGATCAGTGGGTGCGGGGGTTGGCGTCGGGGTGGGGGTCGGGGCCGCTGTGTCAGCCGCAGTGGTGACCACCAGCTTTGGGCGGAGTGCCGCGTCCAAGGCCTGGTTCGATTTGAAGCCCAGCCACTTCTGCGCGCTGGATTCCAGCCTGAAGTTCTGCAGACCGCCAGTCGCCGTGACTCCCTTTGTAACGTCCCATTCCACCCAGGCGCCCGTGGCGAATCCGCCGGTCTTGCCCAGCCAGGTCCCGCGCGCTGGTGCGTTGTTCCAGGTGACGCCCGTTTCGGTCCATGTGCCGCCCGTGGTGTAAACGTCCACAAACTCAGTCGATGTTGCTGCGGCCTCCGAGTATGCCCGCAGCTTTGCCGAGACGACGTGTTCCCCGGCGGGGACCTGGACGTTGAACCGCAGCAGACTGTTGCGCGAGATGCTGGTCCGGCCCTCCGTGGACCACCGGACGCTGGTCCCGAAGTTTTCCGTTGGCCGGTCGGCCTGAACGTAACTGTCGGCGGTCGGCGCGAAGGTTAGCGCTCCGACCGCGTTCGCCACGCTGCCCACGACGGCAAAGGAAACGAGCATGACTAAAAGTGTCAGGACGGAAATAGCCGGCCGCAGGATAGTTTTCATGGAATGAGACCTTAATGTTCCAGTTGAAATATCCGAAGCATACGCTTGTCACACCCTGTGACATAGCACTTGCCGGTCTGGCGATTCTTGAGAATGTGTGTTAACCGGCGTGCTGGTAGGTGACATGCCGCAGCAGCTTGCTCCTCATCGCCACGTGCCGTACTTCACCCCAGCTGTGCCTTGGCAAGCGGGCCAAAGAACAGCAAGAACGACGCCGGAATGAACAGCAAGTGAGCGGGCGTCTGCATTCAGGCAGTCAAAAGTGAGCGGGCGTCTGCCTGAATCCGGTCAAAGTGAGCGAGCGTCTGAGAAAAAGGAGCAGGATCTGATGGAGCGTTGGGAATTAGGCGGCAGTATCTGATGGAGCGTTCGGGATTAGGCAGCAGTATCTGATGGAGCGTCATCAAGCAGCCGGAAAGGTGACGTGCAGATAAACCGTTACTGGCGGCTTGCGTACGGTGAAAAGCGAGCGGGCGTCACAGGAGGGGCGGCGGGAGGGACATCCGGCAGCGTGCGTCTAAGCGAGGAACGAGCGAGCACGCAGAGGATGTGCCTCCCGCCGGCCGAGATCTAGCCCTCGGCTTTGCCCTGGCGCCAGTAACCCATGAAGGCAACCTGCTTCCGGTCGATCCCGACGTCGCGCACAAGGTACCGCCGCATGTCCTTGATGACCCCGGCTTCGCCGGCGATCCAAGCGTAGAAGGGCATGGCCCCGGCGGGCATGTCGGGGTTCTTGGTGGCCTGGATTTCGGCGGTTTCCATCCGGGCGGGGGTCTCCCAGAGGATGTCCTCGTCCACGTTGACGTCCTCGGGCTCGGGACCTGCGCCGCCGTCGGCCGCTTTGATGCCAACCCAGCCGGGCACAGGCACTGCCTTGCGCACGGCCTCCTGGAGCAGTTGGCCGTGGGGGCGGGACCGCCCGATGGAGGCGCCGCGGGCGAGCCAGGTGATTTCGACGTCGGCGGGTGAGGTCAGTTCGAGGAAGTCGCCGGCTTCGGGGACTTCCAGGAAGGCGTGCCCGGTCATGTACTCGGGCAGGCTTGCCAGGATGGCGGAGATGGCCGGGATGGCGGTTTCGTCACCGGCGAGCAGGATGCGCTGCGCCAGTCCGGGGCGCCATTCGATGCCGGAGTAGATTTCGGCCGTGACGCAGTGCGCGGCGCGGTTGTTGGGTCCGATGATGGTGATCGCGTCGCCGGGCTTGGCATTGAGGGCCCAGTTAGCGGCGGGTCCCGGATGTGTCTGGGCAGGCCCAGGAGCGTCGAAGTGCATCACGAAGTCCACGTCGATCTCGGGGTACACAGCGTCCAAGCGGGCCTGCCGGACCGTGTACGTGCGCATGGAGCCGCGCACTGCCGGGTCCATGGCCAGCCATTCGCGGTACCAGCCGGCCTCGGCCATCTCGAAGACCGGCAGGGGAAGTGGCGTACCGTCCTCGGCCAGCGACGGGATCATCAGCTTGATCCGGAGGTCAAGGGTGTCGCCGTGGACGCCGAAGTCCCGCAGCGAGTACCCGCCGAAGGTGATCCTGCGGAAGTTGGGGCTCAGTTCCTGCACGGAGGAGACGGTGACCTCGAAGGCCAGGGTCATGGGCTCGGTGGCGGCGATATCGCGGGTCTTCATGAAACGAGCTCCAGTTCGTGGGCAGGGACGTGGTGTCGGCCGATGGGAATGATCAAGGGGGTTCTGGACACGGGGTCCGGGATAACACGGGATTCGAGGCCGAAGACGCTGCGGACCAGCCCCTCCGTCACCACGTCCTGCGGCGCACCGACCGCCACCACCGCGCCGCCCTTCATGGCGATCACGTTGTCCGCGTAACGGGCGGCAAGGTTGAGGTCGTGCAGGACGATGGCCACGGTGGTGCTGCGCTGGCGGTTCAAATCCGTGACAAGGTCCAGGACCTCCACCTGGTGCGCGAGGTCAAGGTAGGTGGTGGGCTCGTCCAGGAGCAGCACCTCCGTTTCCTGGGCCAAGGCCATGGCAATCCATACCCGCTGGCGCTGCCCGCCGGACAGTTCGTCCACGTTCCGCTCGGCGAGGGCCAGCGTTTCGGTGGCTTCCAGCGCCCGCTGCACAGCGGCGTCGTCCTTTTCGCTCCAGCTGCGGAAGAGGCCTTGGTGCGGGTAGCGCCCGCGTCCCACGAGGTCACGGACTTTGATGCCGTCCGGCGCAGTGGGGTGCTGCGGGAGCAGGCCGAGGGTGCGGGCAAGTTCGCGGGCGGGGCGGGAGTGGATGTCCTTGCCGTCCAGGGTCACAGCACCGGACGCCGGTTTGAGGAGCCGGGACAGGCCGCGCAGGAGGGTGGACTTCCCGCAGGCGTTGGCGCCCACGATCATGGTCACCTTGCCCTCGGGGATTTCGACACTGAGTCCGTCCGCCACGCAGCGCTGATCGTATTTCAGCGTCAGGTCCTTGGCGTTGAGTACAGCCACGTCAGGCGTCCTTTCGGTTGGCCGTGACCAGGAGCCACAGCAGGAACGGGGCACCGAGCGCGCCTGTGATCACACCGACCGGCAAGACGGTGCCGTCCAGCAGCAGGGGGGCGAGGTTGGCGGCGGCGTAATCGGCCGCGAGGACAATGAGGGCACCCACCAGGGCCGACGCCGGGAGGCTGGCTTTTCCGGTGAAGCGCCGCGCGATGGGCCCGGACAGGAAGGCGACGAACGAGACAGGCCCGGCTGCCGCCGTCGCCACTGCCGCCAGCGCGACGGCGATGACCACCAGCGCGAGCCGGG
Source organism: Pseudarthrobacter sp. W1I19 (assembly GCF_030817835.1). NCBI lineage: Bacteria > Bacillati > Actinomycetota > Actinomycetes > Micrococcales > Micrococcaceae > Pseudarthrobacter > Pseudarthrobacter sp. W1I19. The sequence continues at coordinate 4,784,699 of NZ_JAUSZR010000001.1, read as the reverse complement.
TGGCACCTACTTTGATGCCCAGGCCGGCCGCGGCGTCGGGGCCGAGCTCCAGGATGCGCAGGGGGCCTGAAATGGCGGCTACCGCCGGGATGAGGACCGCGAGGGAGATGGCCAGGACGACGGCGCGGTCCCAGTTGGCGGAGTTCAGGGATCCGTTGAGCCAGACAAGGGCGTCGGCCGCAGTCCGGATATCAGCGCGGGTCATCAGGAAGTTGACCACTGCCTGAAGTGCGGCCGCGATTCCCACGCCGGCGAGGATGAGCCGGTTGCCGGCAGCATCGCCGCGGCTGGTTCCGCGCAGGCCGCCGCTGGAGATGGCGTAGATGATGGCCGCGACGACGAGTGCGCCGGCCAGGGCAGCACCGGACACGGCGGCACCGGAAGCGCCGAACACCACGATGGCCATGACGGCGGCTGCGCTGGCGCCGTAGCTGATGCCGATGACGTCCGGGCTGGCCAGCGGGTTGCGGAGCATGGTCTGGAAAAGGGCGCCGGCCAGGCCAAACGCGAGGCCGATCATGGCGCCGATCACCGCCCGGGGCAGCTTGTTCTCCATCACGATAAAGCTGGCGCCGGGAATCTTCTCACCGCCGCTCAGGTGCGCGAAAAGGATCTTGAAGAAGTCCGGGATGGTCACGGTGTAGCTGCCCAGCAGGACGGACACTGCAAAGAGGACCACGACGGCAGCGGCCAGGATGGCGGTCCGGTTCAAACCGCGAGATGGCAGAAAACCCCAATGTTTGGGCGCGGGATTGCTGTTAAGTGTCATCTCGCGCGGAGTCTGGGTGACGCTCACAGTCCGGCCCCCTTGCCGCGGCGGATCAGCCAGACGAACACGGGGGCACCGACCAGGGCGGTCATGATCCCGGCCGGCACTTCGCCGGGCAGCAGCACCACGCGGCCGATGATGTCTCCACCCAGGAGCAGCACCGGCGCCAGGACCATGGAGAAGGGGAGGATCCAGCGGTAGTCGGGCCCGGTGAGGAACCGGACGGCGTGCGGAATGATCAGGCCTACAAAGGCGATGGGCCCGGCAAGGGCCGTGGCCGAACCGCAGAGCAGCACGATGCCGAGGGCGGTGATGGCGCGGACCAGCCCCACCCGCTGGCCGAGGCCGCGGGCGATGTCATCACCGAGGGCCAGGCTGTTGAGGATCCGTCCGGTCAGCAGCACGGTGAGTGCTCCGGCGGTCAGGAACGGGAGTCCGGACAACAGCATGGACCAGTCGCGCCCGGCGATCCCGCCCACCTGCCAGAAGCGGAAGCGGTCCAGGGTGTCCTGGCTGGAGACCAGGATGACGTTCATCAGGGAGTACAGGCCCGCGTTCAGTGCCGCCCCGGCCAGGGCGAGTTTCACGGGGGTGGCACCGTCCCTGCCCAGCGATGCGATGAGGTAGACCACGACGGCGGCGGCGCCGGCTCCGAGGAAGGCGAACCAGATGTACCCGGAGAGTGAGCCGACGCCGAAGACGTAGATGCCCGTCACTACGGCGAGGGCGGCGCCCGCGTTAACACCCATGATGCCCGGATCGGCAAGGGGGTTCCGGGCCACACCCTGCATGGCGGCGCCTGCCAGGCCGAGCGCCGCGCCGGCCAGCAGGCCCAGGACGGTCCGCGGGATGCGCGCGTGGACGACGGCATGGTCGCCATTGGCAGGATCGAAGGCGATGAGGGCTTGCCACACTGTTTCCAGGGGCAGGCCGCGGGCTCCGATGGCCAGGGAGGCCCCGGCAAGCATGGCGAGCACAACGACGGCGGCCAGCAGCCAGGCGGCCCGCTTTCCACTGGAAGCGCCACCGCGGAACAGGGCACGGGCTCCCCCTCCCGGCACGGAAGTGCCGGGAATCCGCGCCTGGTGGGCCGCCGTCATCGTACTTTGCGTCACGAAACTGCTGCTACTTCGCTGCGTCCGCAGCCGTGGCCAGCTCGGGCAGGAACGTGTCGAGCGCCCAAGGAAGGCTCAACGGGGAGGACGCGGAGATTGCCAGGACCAGGCTCTTGTTCGCGTCCGCGACGAAGGCGCCCTTCTTGACGGCCGGGATCTGGCCGAGCAGGGGATCGCTCTTGATGGCGTCCGCATCGCTGGCTACCTCCACTGAGCTGAGGAAGATGTCCGACTCCAGCTCGTTAACCTTCTCGGCAGACCATGGCACGAAGAATTCCTTCGAGCCGGCGGAGGCCTGCTCGGCGACCGGGGCGAGCTTCATCCCGATGGAGGACAGGAATTTCGGCCGGTTGTCATTGGCCGTGTAGATACCGGTCTGGGTGGGGTCCGAGGGAAGGGCGTAGCCGTAGATGAACGTCTTGCCGGCGATCTGCGGGTACTTGGCTGCTTCCTCCTTCACGGTCGCTTCTGTCTCGGAGACGAGCTTGGCGGCCTCGGCATCCTTGCCGAGGGCCTTGCCGATGATGGTGGTGGCGTCCTGCCAGGAGGTTCCGTAGGCCAGCTCAGGGTGGGCTACCACGGGGGCGATCTCGCTGAGCTTCTTGTAGTCCTCTTCGGTGAGGCCGGAGTAGGCGGCGAGGATGACGTCCGGGGTGAGCTTGGCGATCTCGGTGAAGTTGATGCCATCAGCTTCGGAGTACTGGACCGGGGCCTCGTCGGAGCCGAAGCCCGCGCCGAGTTCCTTGAGTGCTTCGTCCTTCCAAGGGGTGGAGCCCTGGTCGTTGCCGCCCCACTCGTTTTTGGGGACACCCACGGGAACAACCCCGAGTGCAATGGATACGTCGTCATTGACCCAGGAGACGGTGGCAACACGTTTGGGCTGCTTCTCGATGATTGTCTTGCCATAGACGTGCTCAATAGTGACCGGGAACTGCGAGCTGCTGGAGCTGGAGGCGGTGGAGTCCGGGCCGGACGTTGCGGGACCTGTGGAACAGGCGGAGAGGGTGAGCGCCGCTGCGGCCAGAACGGCCGTCGCCTTACCGGCTGATTTGAACAGCGTGCGCCGTGTGGTGCTGGGCCCGGGGAAAAGGGGGGAAGTCACAGAACTCCTTAAGTGGCTGAAGCGAACTTAAGTAAGGCTAGCCTACCCTCCAGGCCATTACGCAACGTTTACGTCACTTATTCCTCCCCGTGATGAAGGGCACACTTCCTGCACGCGGCCGCCCCTTGGACACCGTCCGCCGCTTTTGGCAGGATGGCACTGCCGGTGATTGGGCACCGGCCATTGCATCTGAACCACTGCACCCAAGCCCAACGCTTTCGAGATAGGACACCAGGAACGATGTGCATGCAGGCGGCCGGCGCGGCCATTGCTGCCATGGGAAGCGGGGTGGCCACTTTGGCCTGCACCGCGGGGACCTGCTGACCCTTTACACCCATTCCCCGCATCCCGGGGCTCCTATCTTTCGAAAGCTCAGCCATGCAATCAATCACGCCTCAGCAAATCCGCTCGTCCTTCGTTAATGCCAGCCGCTCGGAAGCGGCCAAACTCACCCTGCCCAAGGACTTTGACGAGCTCGACTGGGACAGCCTCGACTTCCTTGGGTGGCGGGACGGAAAAATGCCACTCCGCGGTTACCTGGTAGTACCGGACAGCAAAGGCCTCACGGGCATTATGCTTCGCGCGCCAGAGGGCGGTGCCCGGAAAAACCGCTCAGTACTGTGTGAGCTCTGCCGGGACGTCTTCTCCAAGGAGGACGTCCTCCTGTGGGTGGCGAGGCGCGCCGGCCAGTCCGGCCGGAATGGAAACACCGTCGGAACACTGATCTGCGCAGACTTCCTGTGCTGCGGCAATGTGCGCAAGGAACCGCCGGCCAACGAGATCAACCCGGACCCTGCCGCCGTCGTCCTTCGGCAGATTGAAGGACTGAAGGAACGCACCGCCCAGTTCCTGTCACGGGTGCAGGCCAAATAGCAGCAAGGGGAACCCTCCCCGGGGGGAGGGTTCCCCTTGCCGGGCGTCAGCGGTAGGAGAAGCTCATCAACAAAGCCTTCAAGGTTCGGCCTTCAGCACCCCAGTACCATTCTTTCGCCGCCTCATCATTCGCGAACGGCGCACCCGCGAACACCACGTCTGCGGTCAAAATGCGGCCGCCGAGCATGATGAGCCCGTTTTGCACCTTTCCGTCCGGGGAGACAGGCAATCCCGGCGTAAGCCCCCATACGGTAAGTAGCAGTGCCATCGTTGCGGTCAACAAAGAACGACGAATGGGGCGTCGGAACAGAATGTCCGATCAGCCCTGGTACCGGGTCCGTTTCGAGCACGGTCCGGTTGCCGGAGCCGGCCACCACATCGGCAATTTCGCCGGTGTAGATGCTGACCTGCATCGAGCCGGCGGGATCGGACACCGTTGCAGTGCCCACGAACGGCGAGGCAGATGCCTCGAAGAGCTCCGCATGCCAGCCCTTCGGGTACTGGAACGAAAGCCGGCCATCCGGAAAAGTGAAGGTGACCAGGCTGTCAGTGCCCAGAGCAGGGGGTGCGGGGGCTGTCGCCGCGGGAGCCTGCGCACCGGCGCTTCCCAATGAAGTGCCATCCGCACAACCGGCGAGGGCCAGGACTGCAACGACAGTGAGCGCCATACGGGTGGTGGCGCGATGTGCTGGGCGCATGTGTGCTGCCTTTCAAGGGAAGGCCGTCACACTCCATGGGCGTCAGATGCAGGACCCAGCGTTCCACAAGTACCCGACAGGAGGATGCAGGCGAGTGTTGGTGCCGACCAGCATGCACCAGGACAGCGGCCATCAACAGCCTTCAGCCAATATATCCATCGATTTGTTATAAGGGGATCCCTGGTGGGCTAGCGCAAAATGATGTCGACCGAATTCGCTTCTGAGCGCCAGGTTCCTTCTTCTCCTGACCGCGGCTTGATGACGGGCGCCGTCAGCACTCCGGAGCGGTTGGTGCGCCTGTCGCGAAGGATCTCAGTTACTGAGCCCAGGTGCCGGGACAGGTCAATCACGTTCTCCGGGGCGGCCAGCAGCAGCTGGAACCCGAATTCGTGCAACGCCTTGATTCCGGCGCCTGCAAACTCCTCGGATGCCAGCACAAAAGCCTCGTCCATCATCACGGTGCCGTACGTGGTGAAGCCCTGCTCGGCGATGCCCAGCTGGTAGCTCAGCGCGGCGGCCATGATGAAGGCCGTGAAGCGCTGACGCTCGCCGCCGGACATGGATCCGGTGTCCGCGTGCATAAAGACCTCGGTCTTGCCCTTTTTGCCTGACGACGGCCCGGCCACCTCGCGGTGTTCCTTGCACTGGATAAACAGGTGGCCGCGGACGTCCAGCACCTCGGCGCGCCAGCGCCTGTCCTCCGGCGCCTGCGAACCGAGCCGTTTAACCAGGGTTTCCAGGGACTTGTAGCGGGCGGTGAGCTCGGCGTCGTCATCCCCTGCCCCACTGCCGCCGTCCGTCCGGGAGCCTTCAGCCCTGGCTGGCCGGGTATGGCGGACCTTGAGTGCATTCTGGATGGCGTCCTTGAACTGCTTGGCCGTGGGCGGCAGGGTCTGCTTGATGTCCAGCTCCAGGAAGCTGCCCTCGTGGAAGTTGACCTGGGACAGGATTCCGTTCAGGGGAAGGATGCGGCTGGTGATGGACCGGCGTTCCTCATCGAGCAGGTGCAGCAGCGTGCTGAACGATTCATGGGTTCTCTGGTTGAAGAACTGGCGGAATTCGGCCTCCTGGGCCGGCAGGCCGTCGCTGACAATGGCGTGGTAGCGCGTCTCGAACTCGCTGGCGGCACCGATGGTGGTTCCGTGGTCCGCAGAAATCGCGCTGCCCCACTCGCGCACAAAGCCCTCGAAAATCCGGGTAAGCCGCTCGGCGGTGGCCTGCCCGCGGGACTCCGCGGTGTGCAGCTCGCCGAGGAGCGCCGTCCGGACCCGGTTGGCGAGGTTGTCCAGCTCGTGCATTTCGCTGACGTCGCCGAAATCGGCAAAGTACGGTTCCAGCGCGGTGACTGTAGTGTCCGACGGCGGCGCCTGGGTGAGGCGGGCGCGGGCGGCTTCCAGCAGGGTATCGGCAGCTGTGAGTTGGCGGTCCAGTGCCTTGTATTCGCTCTGCAGGACGGCAGCTGCCTCCGTGCTGGACTGGTGCTTCTGACGCACGCCCTCGATGGTGGCGCGAAGCGGCTCCAGGTCGGCCTGCGCGGCCAGGGCATCTTTCAGCCGCTGCTCGATCCGGGCCAGCTCATCGGCTGCCACGGCGGCGGAAACCTGTTCCCAGGGGCGGTGGTCCTCCGCGATCCGGCGCAATGCATCGAGCTGCCGGCTCATGCCCTGGTGCGAATCCTCACGGCTTTGGGCGAGCTCTGCCGCTTTAGCCACTTCCTGGCGCAGGTCCTCCACCTGCCCGGCCACGAGTTCCAGCTTGGCGGCGTTGTCGAACCCGAGGACGTAATCCTGCCGGCTGGTGAACCGGTCGTCCTTCTCCACGGTGTGGCGGTTGCGCTTCACCACCCCGCCCAGGCTCAGGCCTCGGTCCAGCCGCGCAAGTTCGTCCGGATCTTCCACGCAGGGGTAGGCGAAGTCCAGGGCGATGCGCTCGCGGATCCATGCCCCGGCTTCGGCGGCCACGCCCGTGGTGAGGATGTCCAGCTTGGTCAGCAGGTCGCCGTCGTGCACTTCCTCCAGGGCCAGCGCACCGCCGGCGAGCGGCTTGGAAACATCCACCGCACGCAACGCGCCGCGGACGGTGTGGTCATTCAGGTACCGGGTCACGGCGCCGAAGTGTTCGCCGGGTACCAGCAGGGTGGTGGCGAGGTTCCGGAGGGCCCGCTCGGCGGCGGCACGCCATTTCTCCTGCCCCTCGGCGAGGTCCATCAATTCCCCGGCGAACGGCATCCGGTCCTCCGGAATGCCGGTAGCGGCCGCGATGGCCGCGCGGTTCTCAATGCTCGACGGCGGCAGCAGGGATTTGCGCGTCTTCAGCGACACGAGCTCCTGCTCAGCCGCGGCCAGCTCCCGCTTCTTGGTTGCGTGGGCGTCGAAGGCTTCAAAGCGGAGCTCCTGCAGGGCCTGGGAATCATCCTTGAGCTCCGCGGACCGGACGGCTGCCTGCTCATGCGCCTGCTCCCAGCCTTCCTCCGTCCACTCAAGCTGCAGTCCGGCGTCGGCCAGTGCCTGGCGGGCGGCTTCCTCCACCTGCTGGCGAAGCTTCAGGCCCACCCGCGCGTTTTCAAGCGACTGCTCGATGGCGGAGATGGCGTTGCCGCCCTGGTTGTTGTAATCCGCCTCCAGCTGGCGCAGTTCCTTGGCCAGGCCGTCCCGGACGCTTCGCTCGGCACCGAGCTCCTTGGCCTTCGCCTGCGCCAGCTCCTTGAAGCGCGCCAAGGTTTTCTGATGGACCGTGACAGCCAGTTTCTGCTTGTAGGCCTCGAATTCCTCGCCCGCCAGGTCCCGCAACCGGTTTGCATCCAGCAGCGACTGCGCATACTCCCGGTTCAGGCCCGGCACCGGGGCCAGCTGGTCGCGCTGCTGCCGGACGTCCTCCAGCCGCTGCCGGATGGACATCAGGTTGCTGAACTCCTCCACCACGTCGTCCGCGGCCGCGAGCGTCGCGGGAGCGTCCAGGACCTGGTCCCGGAAGAAGGTGTTTACGCTGCCGCCCAGGCCCTTGCCCGCCTGGATCACCCGCAGGAGCGGCAGGGCCTGGTCCGAGTTGATGCCCAGCAGGCGGCGGAAGCGCTCCGCGAAGGCCTTGTGAACGTCGAAGACCTGGGCGTCCGGGAAGATCGTCTCCAGCGCGGCCTTCGTGAACCGTTTGTCCGCGATCCCTTCCAGCGCTTCGAGATCCAGCGGAGCATGGTCGATCACGTAGAACCGGCCCACGCTCGATTCCGTACCGTTCTTCGGCAGGTCGAACAGCGCCGAGATGGTCACGCGGGTGCCGACGGCGTTGTCAAAGGTCAGCGCGACGGCGGACCACGTGGCGCCGGGCCGCTGGAACGCACTCGCCGAGCCCTCACCCACGGCTTTGTCGCCCACCTTGCCGCGCATGTACGTAAACGTGGTTCGCTTGTCCTCCACCGCCCCGCCTGATCGCTGGGCGGCCGCCTCGTTGGACCTCGGCCGGGCATCGAAGACACGCAGCATGGCATCGAAGAGCGTCGACTTGCCCACACCCGAGTTGCCCGTCAGGAGCGTCCCGTTCCGGTCCACGTGCATTGTGTGAGCACCATGGAACGTGCCCCAGTTGACCACCTGCACCAAGGCAAGGCGCATCTGGCCGGGGTTCACCACGTCGCCGATCGGCAACATGCTCGCGATGCTCACTTGGCTGCCTCCTGCGTGGTGGTTCCGTCCGGCTCCGCACCTTCGGCGTCGTCGTCGTCGGTTTCGACAGGCTCAACCACCGGATCGGCATCCAGCTCAATGAACGCTTCAGTGCCGGTAGGGTCGGTGGTTGCTGCTGCGAGGGCTTCGATTTGGGCGGGGATGTCGCCGATGTTTTCGAACGGGAGGGCCAGGGGCAGGGCGTTGGAGATGGTGTAGACGTCGTCCAGGCCCGTGGGGAGGAGGAGCTGGCGGGCGAGGAGCTTGGTGATGGCCCGGTTGACCACGTCGGAGTCGCGGAGTGCGTCCTGTTGGCCGGCGGGTTGGTAGTGCGTGACCAGGTCCGCGATTTCTTCGCGGGTGACGGTGGGATCCGTCTGGGCCGTGACGTGCCGGTCCAGGAGCAGGCGCATCCGTAGCAGCACGATGGTCTCGACCCGGCTGAGCGCCCGCTGCTGCCGGAGGATACTGGAGCGGGTACTTCCGCCGATAGCGTCCGGATCAACGGGGCGCAGCACGGCGATCTTCCGTTCGTGGTCCAGCTGCAGGGTGAGGAACAGCTCGGAGAGCCGGCTGCGAAGGATGACCTGGTGATCCAGCAGGACCGTCCACAGCTTCTCGTCGCGGCCGCCGTCCACGTAGGGGCCCTTGAGGAGTTTCACCAGCGCCTGCCGCACCTTCATGGAGAGCACCCCCGTGTCGCCGGGGAACAGCGCGGCACCGTCCACGAAAGTGTCGCGGGGGGTTACAGAGAAGGGGTCCGGCCGGGTTTCGACAGGCTCAACCACCGGTTCGGTGACGGGCTCAACCACCGGGGCGGCCGTCGTCGTAATCTCTTCAGTCATCGTCAATCCTTCGGGAGGGTGACCAGCGGCAGGTAGGCCCTGCGCGTGGTGCCGTCAATCTGTTCGAAGTCCAGGGCGTCCACCGCTTGGGTGTTGAAGGCGGCGCCGTCGTGCAGGGCATGCGAGAGAAGCGCCCGGATGGTGTTGATGTGCTGCTCCTCCGGCGGCAGCTGCTGCCATGCCTCGGAAAGGGTGGACGCGCCGGCCATGGCGGACCGCACCACTTCGGGCTTGGCCTTGCCGGTCCTCGGCGAGCGCACGCGGTCGGAATCGCTGAAGGCGATGGGGACGGCCAGTTTGGGCGGAGCCGCGAACTCGTCAGGGTCAAAGAGCTTCACCATGGACAGCGACTCGAATCCCGCGTTAAAGAGGACAGGCCCGCGCACCAGGGCAGGACGTTCCCTTTCGTAGGGAAGTGACCGGATGGCCTGCTCCGCTTCCCGCAGGACCTGGCGGAGCCGGACTGATTGGCGGAAGTCATCGCTCTGGATGTACGTGTTGAGGCTCTCGCTGAGCTTGCCGTAAATCTGCTGGATCTGGCTGTGCTGCTGCCGGAGTTCGGCCACCAGGTTCTTCAGGGTTTCCCGGTCCTCCGGCGAAAGGTCGTCCGCGAACTGCCGGCTGAGGACCTCCCCAATGGCGGACCGGAAGCGCACCTGCTGCTGCGGGTCCTCCAAAAACGCGGTGAAGGAACGGAAGGTGCGCCCCTCCGGGCTTTGGCGGAGCCGCTTGTCTGCTTCCAGGACCTGGGCCATGGTGGCGCCCTTGGTCAGTGATTCCTCGATGATCTGGTTGCGCAGTCCGCCCACCAGTTCCTCGATCCGGTCACGCATTTTCTTGTAGTCAGCCGGCAGGCTGGCGGCGAGGTCGAGGATGTTCCCGGCAGCTTCCACGGCTTCGTCGTCATCGAGGAGGCCGTCGAACTCGCCGGTACTGATGTCCTGGATCAGCTGCTGGCGCTCCTCGATTTCCTCTTCCAGGGCCTCAAGGCGCGCGCTCTGGTCCGGGTTGGTCTCGTTCGCGAGCTTCTCCACGTCCCCGAGCAGGGTTCCCAGCCGGGAACCGTTAAGCGTGGACCGCTCACTGGACAAGCTGTCCAGGAACGCGAGCACGCGGGCCGCCGGCTCGGTGACCTCGTACACGATCTGGCCGGACTGGTTCCGCCGCGTCAGGAACTGCCGCCGCGTCCATTCGTCGCCGAAGGCCTTCCCGTTGGCTCCGCCGCCCAGCCCGGGCTCCTGCCGGCGGAGCTCCTCAAGGAAGGAGTCGACGTCGGCATGGAACTCCTCGAGCGGCAGTTGCGGCCGGGTGCGCGTGAAGGAAGCCTGCAGCACCGCGATGACCCAGGGTGCCGAGCGCGTCAAGGCCCAGGCAGGTCCTTTGGTGAGGAGTTCGAGGTCCCGGAGCCGGGCGCTGATGGCGTCAGCGGATGACCTGGCGGAGCGGGGCACGCACTCTCCTTGGACTGTTTATGGGGGGCTGGGGCATGGGCACGGAGGGAAAAGTGCCAACTACAAGGTTAACCCAGGCGCTCGAAACCGCCTCGTGACCTACTTCGCCGTAGTATTTCGATCCCATATCAAGACCCTCCGGACCCCGCCGCGGCTCTGGCCCGGCAGGCCCTTCCCCCCTACGCTCGTGCTACTGACTTCAGGCCAAGCAACGTCGCAGCAGGGGGATTAATGCAGTTCGATCTAAGCTCGGTGGAAACCGCAACCTTGGTATTCATTGGAACGCTCGTATTCGGCCTTGTCCTGGCCGCTTTCGTCCTGGCGGCAGGGCTGGTGGCGCTGGTGCTGCTGGGTGCCGGGAAGCTCAGCTGGACAGTGGTTTCCAGGACGCTCCTGGCCGTGGTCCACGGCATCAACGCCGGCTGGGACCGGCTGGTGCACCACGCGGCCGCACTGGATGCCGGCGGGGACTTCCAGGGGCAAACCGCCCCTAGCACCGGAACCTACCCGCGGGTAATCTTGAGAGACAGCTAAAGGGTTCTCCAACCCGGCGGATCCCGTGGCTACGACAGCCATCCGGCCAAGGAGATAACCCATGAGCTCCGCCACTGACAGCCCCTCAAAGACCAGTCCTGCCCCGGCGGGATCTATACCACCAACGGATGCCCCGGCTGAGGACACCCCGGTCCCGGCCGGGAAAATCGGAGCCGGCGTCACCGCGGATGAAGCACGCGCCGTTGCAGAGGCTGCCCGGGAAACCGGCTGGGAACGTCCCAGCTTCGCCAAGGGCCTCTACCTTGGCAGCTTTGATCTCACCCTGGTCCACCCGTGGCCCACACCGGATCCTGGGGATGTGGAACGGGGCGAGGCGTTTATGGCCCGGCTGACCGACTACGCGCGCACCATGGACGGCCGGGTGATCGAGCGGGGGGCCAGGATTCCGGACGAATACCTTAAGGATCTGGCGGAACTCGGGGTGTTTGGAATGAAGATCCCGGCGGAGTACGGCGGCCTGGGCCTGTCACTCGTGTACTACGGCCGGGCGCTGGCGCTGCTGGGCAGCGTCCATCCAAGCCTCGGCGCCCTCCTTTCCGCACATCAGTCCATCGGGGTGCCCGAGCCGGTTAAGGTCTTCGGCACTGCCGCGCAGAAGCAGGAGTTCCTGCCGCGCTGTGCCGGCGGCGCCGTGACCGCATTCCTGCTGACCGAACCTGACGTGGGCAGCGATCCCGCCCGGATGGGCAGCACCGCAACGCCAACGGACAACGGCGAGGCGTACCTTCTGGACGGCGTCAAGCTGTGGACCACCAACGGTGTGATTGCCGAGCTGGTGGTGGTGATGGCAGTGGTGCCCGCCCACACGGACGTGGACGGCACCAGGCATAAGGGCGGCATCAGCGCTTTTGTGGTTGACATGAATTCGCCGGGCATCACTGTGGAAAACCGGAACGTCTTTATGGGACTGCGCGGGATCGAAAACGGTGTTACCCGGTTCCACCAGGTACGTGTCCCGGCCGCAAACCGCCTGGGCCGGGAGGGCCAGGGCCTGAAGATCGCGCTCACCACCCTGAACACGGGCAGGCTTTCAATCCCTGCCCTCTGCGTTGCGTCCGGCCGGTGGAGCCTGAAAATTGCGCGTGAATGGTCCAACGCCCGAACGCAGTGGGGCCGGCCGGTGGGTGAACATGAGGCCGTGGGCAAAAAGATAGCGTTTATCGCCGCGTCCGCCTTTGCCCTCGACGCCGTCTTCGAGCTCTCCGCGGAGCTTGCCGACGCCGGCCAGAAGGACGTCCGGATCGAGGCCGCCCTCGCCAAGCTCTGGTCCACTGAGATCAGCTGCCGGATCGCCGACGAACTGGTACAGATCCGCGGCGGGCGGGGTTTCGAGACGGCCGAATCGCTGGCCGCGCGCGGGGAGCGTGCCGTGCCGGCCGAGCAGCAGCTGAGGGACCTTCGCATCAACAGGATTTTTGAGGGATCCTCCGAAATCATGCGGCTCCTCATTGCCCGGGAAGCGGTGGATGCGCACCTGGCCGCCGCGGGAGACCTGGCCTCCCTGGACGCGAGCCTTTCCGATAAAGCGAAGGCCGCCGTCGGCGCTTCCGGGTTCTACGCCCGCTGGCTGCCCAAGCTGGTGGCCGGGGCGGGCATGGACCCGCGCTCGTACAGCGAGTTCGGGCGCCTGGCCAAACACCTGCGCTTCGTTGAGCGTTCGTCCCGGCGCCTGGCGCGGCAGACGTTTTACGGGATGGGCCGCTGGCAGGCGAAGCTGGAACGCAAGCAGGCATTCCTTGGACGATTGGTGGATATCGGCGCGGAACTGTTCGCCATGACCGCATGCTGCTCACGTGCAGAGATGCTGCTCCACACCGCCCCTGAAAAGGCCGCGAGCGCGTACGAGCTTGCGGAGGCATACTGCGAGCAGGCCCGGGTGCGGGTGGAGGAGTACTTTGACCAGCTCTGGCGGAACACGGACGACGGCGACCACCGGCTTACCCGAAAGGTCCTCGCCGGAGATTACACCTGGCTGGAGGCAGGAGTGCTGGACCAGTCTGAAGGCACGGGCCCATGGATTGCGGATGCCTCCCCCGGCCCGTCCCAGCGGGAAAACCTGCACCGCAACTACCGCTGACCTGCGGGTCACGAAATAGTAAGCATCCTTGCTATCTCTGCGGGCCGATGGTTGAGTGGAGCCATGAGCAGCTCAACAGACCCAGAGAACCTGTCTCCGAGGCGGGGACGTGAGGACGCCGACCGAAACGGAAGCTATCGCGCCGCCTCGGCCGGCGACGATTCCACGCGCGCCTTCGACCAAGTGCCCGCCAATGAAGCGGGAACCACCTCCACCCACGAACAGGTGCCTGCGACACGCCATGACCGTTCCGCCTATGCCGAGCGGGACTATGTTCCTGCGGCACCGGCCCCTGCCGTTGATCCCAACCTGGCTGACCGGCAGACGGCCGTGGCCCGCGAAAAGGAGCAGTTCGGCGGCATCAAGGCGGGCTCGGCGTTTTTTGGCTGGCTGACCGCCACTGGCATGGCCGTGCTCCTGACAGCCCTGGTGGCAGCGGCCGGAACAGCCGTGGGCCTTGCCACCAATACGGACGTCAATGAAGCGGTCAACCAGGCCGCCTCGAACAGCGGCACCGTTGGCCTGGTGGGCATCATTGTGCTGCTGGTCATCCTGTTCCTCTCCTACTACTGCGGCGGTTACGTGGCCGGACGCATGGCGCGGTTCAACGGAGCCAAGCAGGGCCTGATGGTGTGGATCTGGGCCCTGATCGTTGCGGTCCTGGTATCCATCCTGGGGCTTGTATTCGGACAGCAGTTCAACGTGCTGGCCAACCTCAACAGCTTCCCGCGGATCCCCATCAACGAAGGCCAGCTGAACACCATGAGCATTGTCGCCGCCGTGGTGGTGGCCCTGGTGGCCCTTCTGGGGGCGGTGCTGGGCGGGCTTGCGGGCATGCGCTTCCACCGCCGGGTGGACAAAGCGGGCTTCACGCCAGATGAGGATTACGACGACGAGTAGTCAGGCCAGGATCTTTCCGTCCAGGTAGAACCAGCGGCCGTTTTCCCGCACGAACCGGCTCACCTCGTGTAGGACGCCGCGGTCACCGCCGTGCCGGAAGTAGGCCTTGAATTCCACCGTTCCCTCGACATCCAGGGGCCCTCCGCGCTCCGTGGCCGCAATGTCCAGGCGCCGCCACTGCATGCCGGGGTCCAGGTCCAGTTTCTTCGGGGCTTCCGCGGGGTGCCAGGTATGCAGCAGATACCTTTCGTCAAGGAGCACAAATGCACTGTAGCGGGACCGCATCAGCTGCTCAGCGGTGGCTGCTTCTGCCGTTCCGGAGTGGAACCTGCCACAGCACATCCCGTACTGCTCACCGGACAGGCACATGCAGTTCCTGCTTTCCGTGTCCTCCGCCATCAGCGCTCCTGCCTCCCGCTCCAGGCCGCGCGCCGCAACCCAGGTCTCCCCGTCCGACTATAGGCCCCGGGCCCTTGTCATATCGGATAACAGCTTTGAAACAACCACGGACGGGAGCCCGCGTCCGGCGGCACGGCGCGGCAAAAATCCGTATGGTGGAGAAGGAGCCGGTGCCCCTGCAGAGGGGTGCCCGCACGCGCACCACTGGGGGCAGAGAGGAGAGATGACATGGAAAATCCGGATACGCTCATCCTCAACCTGACCTTTTTGGGCACCGTGGGAATGGCCTTCCTGATGTTTCTGGTCCTCTTCCTGCTGGGCGTCATCACCCTCGTCCTTGCCGGGATCGGCCGGCTAGCCGCCGTCACCCTGATGGCAGTGTTCGGCAGGCGCTCCCGCAGGGACAACCTGCCCCTCATCCGCTTTGGCGGGCCAGCTGAAGCAGAAATCTCCAACCCCAGCCGCCCCGCCCGCGACTGGCGTGCGCGGCTGAACCCGGCACGCCTGCGAAAGGCGCTCCGCACCGCCGTCGTACGCCACCCGGCCCTGGCGGCCGCACGCCGTGAACCTCCCGTCCTGGCCGAGGACTGGGCCTCCGCCGTTGCTGAGGCGGACGCCCGGGCCATCGCGCGGGCGCGGGCAGCTGCACCGGAAATCAAACTTTCCGTACGGGACCTGCCGGACCCCCATGTTCCTGCCGAGAAGGTGGTGGAGGTCGCCCCGCTCGTCGAGTCCAAACTCGATGACCACCGGCATGCTTCCGTCCCCCGCTCGTTCAAGAAACCGCAGGCTCCGCACCCGTTGGCGCCGCTGGATACCGGATCATTGGTGTCCCTGTCCGGCCCGGCGCAGGTCCTCAAGGACAGAACCGGCAACGGCAAACCCTTACCCTGAGCAACCATCTGAGTTAGCGTGAAACCCATGGAATTCAGATACCTCGGAAACAGCGGTTTCAAAGTCTCGGAAATTACCTTCGGCAACTGGCTCACGCACGGCTCCCAGGTAGAGAACGATGTCGCGACCCAATGTGTGCGCGCCGCCCTCGACGCAGGCATCAGCACCTTCGACACGGCAGACGTCTACGCCAACACCGCCGCCGAAACCGTCCTTGGCGAAGCGCTGAAAGGCGAGCGCCGCGAATCCCTGGAGATCTTCACCAAGGTCTACGGCCCCACCGGCCCCAAGGGCAAAAACGATCTGGGGCTGTCCCGCAAGCACATCATGGAGTCGATCAACGGCTCGCTGCGCAGGCTTCAGACGGACTACGTGGACCTCTACCAGGCCCACCGCTATGACTTTGAAACGCCGCTCGAAGAGACCATGCAGGCGTTCGCCGACATCGTCCGGCAGGGCAAGGCCCTCTACATCGGCGTCAGCGAGTGGACCGCGGAGCAGCTGCGCGCAGGCCACGCGCTGTCCAAGGAACTCGGCTTCCAGCTCATTTCCAACCAGCCGCAGTACTCCATGCTGTGGCGTGTCATCGAAGCCGAGGTTGTGCCGGCGTCGGAGGAGCTGGGTGTCTCGCAGATCGTCTGGTCCCCCATGGCCCAGGGCGTCCTCAGCGGCAAGTACCTGCCGGACCAGCCGGCTCCTGAGGGCAGCCGCGCCACCGATGAGAAGGGCGGAGCCAAGATGATCCAGCGCTGGATGCGCGACGACGTCCTGGCCGCCGTGCAGGAGCTGAAGCCCATCGCCGACGAAGCCGGGCTGTCCATGCCGCAGCTCGCCGTCGCCTGGGTGCTGCAGAACCCCAACGTGGCCTCCGCCATCATCGGCGCGTCCCGGCCCGAGCAGATCGCCGACACTGTTGAGGCAGCAGGGGTGAGGTTGGAACCTGACGTCCTGAAGAAGATCGATGACGCCATCGGGTCCCTGGCCGAGCGCGACCCTGCGCAGACCAAGTCCCCTGCCGCGCGCGAAGCCTAGGACTCCTGGTGGCTGACGCCCTGGACCTGCCGGACCTTGCTGTCACCGGTTCCACCGGCGGCCTGGGCGGAATGGTGGCACGCCAGCTTGCCGCGGCCGGTTCCGCCCAGCGGCTGCTGGTCCGCGACGCCGGCCGCGCGCCGGAGCTGGAGAACGCACCGCCCGTGGTGTGCAGCTATGGGGATTCCGCCGCTGCGCGGCAGGCCCTGGAAGGTGTGAAGGTCCTGTTTATGGTCTCCGCCGCGGAAACCGAGGACCGGGTGCACCAGCACTACGCCTTTGTGGATGCCGCCGCCGAAGCGGGCGTGCAGCATGTGGTGTACACCTCGTTCTACGGCGCAGCCCCGGACGCCACCTTCACACTGGCCCGGGACCATTACGCCACCGAGCAGCGCATCCAGGGTTCCGGGATGGACTACACCTTCCTGCGGAACAACTTCTTTATGGACTTCCTGCCGCTCCTGGCCGCCGAGGACGGCGTCATCCGCGGGCCCGCAGGGGACGGCCTGTTTTCCGCCGTTGCCCGGGAGGACATTGCCCGCTGTGCTGTAGCGGTGCTGCGGGATCCCGCCATCCACAAGGGCAGGACCTACAACCTGACGGGGCCTGAGGAGGTCACCATGGCCCAGGCCGCCCGGATCCTTACGGAAGGAACCGGACGGACCATCACCTTCCACAACGAAACCGTGGAGGAAGCCTACGCATCCCGTGCGTCATACGGGGCGCCGCCCTGGCAGGTGGACGCCTGGGTAAGCACCTACACGGCAATGGCTGCCGGGGAGATGGCCGGAGTTTCCCCGGACATCCACGGGCTGACAGGGCAGGATCCGCTGACCGTGGCTGACTTCCTGAAGCAGCCCGTACTGTAGCCCTCTTTTAGCTGCACAGGAGACTTCCCCCCGCATTTTCCACACTCGGCGGAAACTTCGTTGACTGGCTCGCGGGGCCGGCGTAAACCTGAGGCAATGGGTGCTCTGCCTTAAGTGAGCCCCAAGCCGCCGGAACCGCAGCCCAGCAGAATCGCAGCGCCATGACCCAGATCCAGCCAAACCCACAATCCACCCGCCCCGCCTCGAGCCCGGAACAACAGCCGCAGGTCCCTGCCGGCGCCGCCGCAGGACCAACCACCGGACCCCTCACGCCCGAGGAACTCCAGTTGGGCGCCCGCAACCACTCGATGCCCTTGGAGGCCCTCCGCCGGGATATCACTCCCCCGGGGCTGCACTATGTGCTCACGCATTTCGACATCCCGGACATCGATTCCGCCTCGTGGCACCTGCGGGTCAGCGGCGCGGTGGAACGTGCGCTCGAGCTGAGCATGCCAGCCCTGCGCAAGGACCCCGCCATCACAGTGCCGGTCACCCTGGAGTGTGCGGGCAACGGTCGCTCGCTCCTCAAGCCACGGCCGCTCAGCCAGCCCTGGATCATGGAGGGCGTGGGCACGGCGGCATGGACCGGCGTTCCGCTCGCCTATCTCCTCGGGAAGGCTGGCATCCTGCCGCACGCAGTGGAGGTGGTATTCACGGGCGCCGATGCCGGGATCCAGGGTGGCGTCACCCAGCGGTACGCGCGGAGCCTGCCGATCCGTGAGGCGATGCGTGCCGACGTCGTCCTGGCTTACAAAATGAACGGCAGCGAGCTGCCGCCCCAGCACGGCTACCCGCTCCGCCTGGTGGTCCCGGGCTGGTACGGCATGGCAAGCGTAAAGTGGCTGGAATCGATCGAGGTGGTTACCGCGCCCTTTGCCGGGTACCAGCAGCAGGTCGCGTACCGCTACCAGCAATCAGCGGACGACGACGGCACACCCGTTTCGCGGATCAGGGTCCGTTCACTGATGGTTCCGCCGGGCATCCCGGACTTTTTCACGCGCAAGCGGGTGCTGCCGCCGGGTCCCGTGATGCTGCAGGGCAGGGCATGGTCCGGGCACGCGGCTGTTACTGCTGTTGAGGTAGGGATCGACGGCACATGGCTGCCGGCGCATCTGGAGGAACCCGCCGGTGGTTTCGCGTGGCGGAAGTGGACGCTGCCCTGGGTGGCGGATCCCGGCGAACATGAGCTCGCATGCCGGGCAACGGACGCCAGCGGTGCCAGCCAGCCCCTGGAGCAGAACTGGAACTACCAGGGGCTGGGAAACAATATGGTGCAGCGGGTCAGCGTAAAGGTGGAGTAGTGCCCTGCCCGGTACGGGCCGGGGCCGCTGGTCCCCTGAGCTCAGCGGGCGGGGCTATACTCGGTGCCAGCCATGACCAGCCTTCCTTCCTCCCCCGCCAGCGTCCGCATTGATGCGTGGCTGTGGGCCATCCGCGCCTACAAGACCCGCTCAGCAGCGACTGCTGCCTGCCGTGCAGGACACGTCCGCTTGAACGGCAGCCCGGCAAAGGCGTCCGCGACGCTGGTCAACGGCGACACCGTGACTGTGCGGATGTCCGGCTACGAGCGGATCCTTGAGGTGCGCCGGCTGATTAACAAACGCGTCGGCGCGGAGGCCGCATCCCACTGTTTCACGGACCACACACCGCCGCGGCCTGTTGCCCCTGCCCTGGGCCTGCCGCAGCGCGACCGCGGCGCCGGCCGGCCCACCAAGAAGGACCGGCGCGAAATGGAACGCCTGCGCGGGTCGGCGTAACCCCCTTTTTGGCTTTTGGTCCGGTTCAGTTTTTGATGCGGGCCCTCACGAGGTTTGCGAAGGGCAGTTTCCCGTACTCCTCGACGAAGGCTGTGTGATACTCCGCTTCTGCCATGTTGAGCGCTTCGGCGGGCAGTTCCTTCCAGGCCATCAGCAGTTGCGCTGCGTTCTTGAGTTGCCAGACCAGGCGGCCGTCCCAATGGCCCGGCGGTTTGCCCTGCCCGAAGTCCAGGAACTCCTGGACCTGCCGTCTCAGCCCGCGGTTGCCCTTGCTGCCCGGGCCGGCCTTGCCCACGTATAGAACGACGGCGCCCTCCACCCATGCGGCTTTCAGCTCCGGCTCCGGCAGCGACGGGTCCTTCTTCTTGAAGACCCCGGCTGTGCTGTTCTTGAGAAAATCCGGTTGAAACCCCTCCGGCCGGAGGACGGCGAAGACGCCCGTCCCCTGCGGCACCCGCATGGCGTCGAGGTCCTTGAACGGCCTGAAGCCTGTAAAACCGTCGTCTTTCAGGCCCTTCCTGGTGAACTGCATCCCTACATTGAACAGCATGGCGTCGAGGCAGTTGGTGGTTTATCCACATAGTAAGGTCGGTAACCGGGTTATGTCTCACCCTGCTGGCAGACTTTGTTTATGGAAGCGGTCACGACGGCGGGGCAGCGGGAGGTGGTTGGCCTTCCTGGGCCTGTTGTTGCGGATGTCCTGCGCGTCTTGTCATCGGTGCGTCCCGCTGCTGACAGGCAAAGAATGATTGACCAGATGCGGGAGCTGGAGGATGTGAAGTCCGCTGCCGCGGCTAAGCAGGCACGGATCGCCGCGGCCTACGATCTTGCCGCCCGGCAGGAACAGGCCGCCGCGGGTGTTCCGGCGGATGAACTCGGTGCCGGGGTGGGAGCGGAAATCGCTCTGGCGCGTCGGGAGTCACCGTCCCGTGGCGCCCGGTTGCTGGGTTTGGGAAAAGCCTTGGTGATCGAGATGCCCCACACGTTCGCAGCCCTTGAGTCCGGGCAGTTGAATGAGTGGCGGGCCACCCTGGTGGTGAAGGAAACAGCCTGCCTGTCGGTTGAGGACCGGGCCGCTGTGGATGAAGAGATCGCCGCGGACACCGGGTCCCTGGCCGGCTGCGGGGACCGGACCGTCATCGCCGCCGTCCGGGCTGCGGCGTACCGGCGGGACCCACACTCGGTCGCCAAACGGGCCAGCCACGCTGTTAATGAGCGGACCGTGACGCTGCGTCCGGCGCCGGACACCATGACCCGCCTGACCGCCCTCCTCCCGGCCGCCCAAGGCGTGGCTGCCTACGCGGCGCTGACCCGCCACGCCGAAACTCTGAAGTCCTCCGGGGATGAGCGTTCCAAGGGAAACACCATGGCCGACCAGCTCGTCGAATGCGTCACCGGCACCCCGGGCGGCTACACCGGCATCGATCTCCAGCTCGTCATGACCGACCGCACCCTCTTCCAAGGGGACAGCGAACCCGCCCGCCTCACCGGCTACGGCATCGTCCCCGGCGAATGGGCCAGGAAAGCCATCCGGGGTGAGCTGATGGCAGATGCGAAATCCACTGTCGTTGAAGCAGTCGACTCAGGATCTGCGGGACCCAGACCGGCTGGCCCAGCACCAGCAGGCCTGGGACTCACGGAGAGCCCCCGACTCAACGTCTGGCTTCGCCGGCTTACACGGCCCCGATGAATGGGGAGCTGGTCGCGATGGACTCCAAAGCCCGGCTGTTTCCGTCCGGGCTCCGCCGGTTCATCCAAGTACGCGACGACACCTGCCGCACCCCCTACTGCGACGCGCCCATCCGCCATCACGACCACATCATCCCCTGGCACAATGGCGGACCAACTGCCAGCACCAACGGCCACGGCCTCTGCGAAGCCTGCAACCACGCGAAAGAAGCGCACGGGTGGACAGCCCGAACTGTCACTGGGCCTGAGCGGCGGCACTCGGTGGAAACTCGAACACCAACCGGTTACACATGCCTCTCGACTGCACCACCCCTGCCCGGCACAGCCCTGGCTGTGGCTGTACCTCCTAAACCGCCGCCGTCCCGCCGTCGCCGGACGTTGAGGCACCGAATGAAGGCGCTCAAACGGGCCCGCAAAGCCAAGCTCCTGATGTGAGCACACCATCCGCGGCAGAAGGGAGACAGAACTTCCCCTGCCCACCCTCAAGCCCAGAAGCGTAGAGTGGCATAAGACGCCTGTTTCTGGACGCCTTGCTGCTGAGGGAGAAATCGTGACGATTGATTGGGACGAAAAGAAAGCCCTGCTACAGGAACCGAACATCGCGAAGGTAACCCAGCTTTGCGACGAACTAATGGAAAAGAAGCCGGGCTCAACCGTCCCCTACATCGACCCGGTTCACGACGAGGATGAATGCCGGATAGTCAGCCTGCAGGTAAGCCCGGGAAAGGGCACCGAGTCCGGCTTCGTCTCGCACTACAACGACGACGAAGCGGCGCGCCGCGCCACCCAGATCTACGAGCTTGCCGAGCTGGACTCCCGCTACGTTATGCCTTGGAACGCCTACCCGTGGGTCCGTGACCCAGGGATGCCATCGGCACTGAGCGTGCAGGAAAAGACAGACGGCCTGCGGCCCTTCCGCCAGTTCCTTAAGATCAACTCCCGGGTGTCGGCCATCATCGCCCACGGCACGGACGCCGCCACCTTCCTGACCCTGTTCGAAAAGACCTACCACTCATCGCTGAAGAACAGCGGCATCAAGGTGTACAAGGCCACGGCCCTCGGGGGCCGGGCCTTTGCTGTCTCCGAAGCCAAACAGGAAGAGCTGCTGGCCAAGAACGTGGAGATCTATAAGGACGCCATGCAGCGGGCAGGCATCCAGCACCTCTGAGCGGTGATGCCAATGGACGTGCTCGATTGGCTGCTCGACGGTGATCCCGCCATCAGGTGGCAGGCCCTGCGCGACCTGACGGATGCTTCGGTTAATGACGTTCAAGCTGAGCGGGAGCGCATTGCCACCGAAGGCTGGGGAGCCAGACTTTTGGCCCTTCAGGACATGGACGGTCAATGGGCGGGCGGCACGTACTGGCCGGCCACCGACGACGATCCCGACAGCCAGCCCTGGACGGCGACCACTTACAGCCTGTTGCTGCTGAGGGATTTGGGCCTGGATCCCGCGAGCCGGGAAGCCCGGCACGCCATCAAACTGGTCCGCGAGAACAGCCGCTGGGAGGAAGGCAACCAGCTCTTCTTCGCCGGCGAAGTTGAACCCTGCATCAACGGCATGACGGTGGCACTGGGCGCCTACTTCGGACAGAACGTGGACACGGTGGTGGAGCGGCTGACCCGCGAACAGCTGCCCGACGGCGGCTGGAACTGCGAAGCCGAACGAGGGTCCACCCGTTCGTCCTTCCACACCACCATCTGCGTCCTTGAGGGGCTTCTTGAATATGAGCGGGCCACTGGGGGAACACCTGAATCCCGCAAGGCCCGGCGCGGCGGGGAAGAATACCTGCTGGAGCGTGGGTTGCTGCGGCGCAGATCCAGCCGTGAACTTATCAGCAGTGACTGGCTGCAGTTTTCCTACCCCACCCGCTGGTTCTACGACGTGCTCCGCGGGCTTGACTACTTCCGGGCCGCCGGTGGCACCCCCGACAAACGGGTTGACGAGGCCGTCGAAGCCGTGAGATCCAAGGAGCAGCCGGACGGCCGGTGGCTGCTGGAGAACACCCACCCCGGAAAGGTCCACTTCGAGCTGGAAGACGGAGATGGACAACCAAGCCGGTGGAACACCCTCCGCGCCTTGCGCGTGCTTCGGTGGTCCGAATCCGGCTGAGGCCGCTCAGCCTTCCATCAGCCTGCGGCGGTGCTTCAACTCCTTGACCCATGCCCTGGTGACCAGGTCAGGAAAGGGCGAGCCGCCGTCGTCGTTGGATTTTGTCCCGGCTCCCCTCAAGAAACGGAAAGCCGTCCCTGATTCCAGATCTGCGATCAGAGGGGCCGACGCCTTGAGCGCGATCTCCACAACCTGGGCCGCTGCGCGGTCGGTCAGTCCCAGCTCGGTACCCCAGCCCAGGAACTGGCGGCGTGAAATCCCGGTCCGCTTTCCGCCGACGGTCAAGGCAAGGGTTTTATCGCCGTAAACCACGGTGGAGGGAATGTCGTAGACCGGCGCGATGGTCCACTCGCCGTGTGGCTGCTGGACCATCGATACGTTCTTTGCGTGCAGGTCACCGTTGCCGGTCAGCCAGGCGTAGGCCCCTTGGATTGCCAGGTTCCGGAGCGCAGGAAGCGGCGCCGAGCAGTGGTCCGCGAGGGCGTGGCAAACCTGGCCGTACCCCACGTTGTACTTATCCGCCGGGTAGAGCTTCAGCACCTGGGCCCCGTCCTCCACCGCGAGACGCCGCACGTCGCCGGGCCCGTTATCCGGAGGTATCGCAGGTCCGGGGACGCGGTCAAAGCGCTCCACCAGCAGTCCTGGCCGGCCGGCAACATCGCGGATCAGTTGGACGGGGCTGAGCGGGATCCGAAGCTTCGCGGCGTAGCGGAACATCACGAACTCGTTCTCCACCACATGCGGGAACTCGGGCGCGTTGAGTTTGAGGATGTATTGGCGTCCCGTACTCGCCACAGGAACCGAAATCATCCCGGCGGACAACTTGTCCTGCACCCCCGCCAGGGCCACGGGATCTATGAGGTCCGGATCGCCGAGCAGTTGATCGAAGTCCAAAACGCGCTGCGGATCCAGCTGGACCGCATGTTCGTCCCGGTTCAAGGATTCCCCATGCCCTACGATCTGGACATCTCCCACTGGATTGCCGCCGGCTGCAATCAGCAGGGACAGGTCATCGTCCGCACTGGTTTTGATGGAACGCCGCAGCGCGTTGAGGCGGCGGCCCTCCGGCAGCAGGCCGGTGAAATACGGTGGGGCGGCCCCGGCGCCTGAGAGGACAGGATCGGTGGTGAGCGGCAGGGAGGTGGCGACGGCGAGACCACCGTTTTGCAGGTAGCCGGGCAGATAGCTGAACTTGGTTCCGCCGTCGTGCCGCTCGAGCCGTGCGGCAAGGACTCCCGCTTTATAGATGTCCGCGATGCGGTGCCTCACGGCCTGGCCTCTTCAGAACCTGGCACCACCGCGGCCGAAGGGGCAGTACGGCGTGTACCGAGCTGGAGTTCCAAACCGAGCGTATCGAGGAGCGCCAGGAGTGAGTCCAGCTGGACGCTTTGTTTGCCTTGCTCCACGAACCGCACGAAGCGCTCCGATACCCCGGCCAGCTGGGCGAGATCGTGCTGCGTCAACCTGAGGACGGCACGACGGGCCCGTACCTCAGCGGCGAGGCGATCGGCAAAGGACGCTTTGATGGCAGCCTCCTATAGGTACGACCGTTCCGATTTATCCTCTTTCAAAACTTTACCGCCGCCGAGGGCCGGATGGACAGAGCCTTCCGGCACGAACGTGCCGACAGGTCGCAGTAGCCCGAACCCGCTATCAGGGACCAGTCTTGACAGTAGCTGTGACCCCTGCCATATTTAAGGCGTGAACCTGTCAGACAGCCGGACAGCAGGACAGCCTGCATCTCTTCCGCTCGCACGGCTTAGTGCTGCCGAAGCAGTGTTCAACGCTATCCGTCAGGACGTCGAGTCCGGACGGCTGGCAGTGGGCAGCAAGCTCAGTTCCGAAGCCACGCTTTCCCAGCAGTACGCCGTAAGCCGCTCGGTGATCCGGGAAGCGCTCCGCTCCTGTACCGCGCTGGGCCTCACGGTGACCAAAACGGGCAAGGGAACATTCGTGGTGTCCAACAAGGTGGCCAACGATCTCACGCTGGGCCAGTATTCGGCCCGGGACTTGACCGAGGCACGCCCGCATATCGAAGTTCCCGCAGCCGGGCTGGCCGCCGAGCGCCGCAGCGATGATGAACTGGAAACGCTACGCCACATCGTTGCGGCAATGGCCACCGAAACCGATCCCGAGTCCTGGGTGGCCCTGGACTCGAGCTTCCACGCCGCGATTGCCCGCGCCAGCGGCAACAAGGTATTCGCCAGCGTGGTGGCTGACATCCGCGACGCCCTGGCCCACCAGTCCGAGACACTGAACATGGTGGCAGACCGGCAGCACGCCTCAGATGTGGAACACCAGGAGATCCTGGCCGCCATCGAAGCCGGTTCCGCCGAAAAAGCGCGTGCCGCCATGGCCCGCCACCTCCAGGCCGTGGGCCTTGCCCTCGAATCCATCCTCAGCAACTAACTACCGCAACAAACATCCAAGGACCCCATGCCCTCCCCCGTGTTTTCCGCTGCCCACACTGCCGTTTTGCTTCCCACGCACGAGCCCCTGGTCGCAGCCGTCCGTGACGGCCTCGTGGAAAGCGTGCACTACGGCTCGGCGATCGCTGTTGCGGCGGACGGTTCAACAGTGGCCTCCGCGGGCGATCCCCACGTGCCGTTCTATCCCCGGTCCTCGCTCAAGCCACTTCAGGCCGTCGCCATGGTACGCGCCAGGCTCGACCTGCCGGCCGACCTCCTGGCCCTGGCCGCGGCCAGCCATTCCGGCGCGGCAGAGCACCGCGATGGAGCGCTGCGCATCCTCGAGCTGCATGGCCTGAGCGTCAATGACTTTGAGAACAGCTCGGACCTGCCGTACGGCGTGACCGAACGCGAAGAATGGTTGCGTAACGGCGGCGGCGCCACCCAACTCACCCAGAACTGCTCGGGCAAGCACGCCGCCATGGCCGCCACCTGCGTGATCAACGGCTGGCCGGTCCAGGGCTACCTGGACCCGTCCCACCCGCTGCAGCAGCTGGTAGCCGGAACGGTCAGGGAGCTCACGGGCGAGGAGCCCTTCGCGCTCAGCACCGACGGCTGCGGCACGCCGCTCTTTGCCCTGACGCTGCACGGTATGGCCCGCGCCTTCGGCCGCATCGCCCACGCCGCTGCTGGTTCTGCGAGGACGAACGACGACGGCGGGCCAGCCCTCCAAAGTGCGGAAGCCGCCGTCGGACTCGCCATGCAGCGCCACCCTGACATGGTGGCTGGGGAAGGCCGCGACGTCACCGAACTGATGCGCCTGCTCCCGGGCTCCGTGGCCAAGGACGGCTTTGAAGGCGTGCAGCTGGTGGGCCTGGCCGATGGCAGCGCCGTTGCCGTGAAGATTTCCGACGGCGGCGACCGTGCCCGCATGCCAGCCACCGTAAAGCTGCTTGAGGCCAGCGGTGTGGACGTTGAACCGCTCTCAAGAATCGCATCCATCCCGGTTGTCGGCGGTGGCCGTCAAGTGGGCCTGCTGCAGGCGACCGACTTCCTGAACCAACCGTCCGTACCCGTCAACGAAGCCCTGTAAGGACACATGACTACCATCGAAACCGCCGTAGACACCGCAGCAACCGGTGTCCGGTCTGAGCATGATTTGTTGGGGGACCGGGACGTCCCGGCCGGGGCGTACTGGGGTGTGCATACGCTCCGGGCCGTGGAGAACTTTCCCATTACCGGGCAGAAGCTGTCCTCGAACATGCACTTGGTCCGGGGCCTGGCCGCGGTGAAACTCGCCGCGGCCCGCACCAACCGCGAGCTCGGGCTCCTGGATGCCGAACGCGCCGACGCCATCGAGCAGGCCTGCACCGAGGTGATGAACGGCCGCCTCGCCGACCAGTTCGTGGTGGACGTCATCCAGGGCGGCGCCGGAACGTCCTCGAACATGAACGCCAACGAAGTCATCGCCAACCGCGCCCTGGAAATCCTGGGCCACCCCAAGGGCGACTACGCCCGGCTGCACCCCAACGACCACGTCAACCTCTCCCAGTCCACCAACGACGTCTACCCCACCGCCGTGAAACTGGGCACCATCTTCGCCGCCCGGGAGCTGCTCGACGCGCTGGCCGAACTCGAAGAAGCCTGCGCCGCCAAAGCCCTGGAATTCCGCACCGTGGTGAAAATGGGCCGCACCCAGCTCCAGGACGCCGTGCCCATGACCCTGGGCCAGGAATTCGGCACCTACGCCATCACCATCGGCGAAGACCGGCTCCGCCTCGCCGAAGCCGAACTGCTCATCCACGAAATCAACCTCGGCGCCACCGCCATCGGCACCGGCCTGAACGCCCCCGCCGGCTACGCCAAAACCGCCTGCCGGCACCTCGCCACCATCACCGGCCTGCCGCTGGTCACCGCCCCGGACCTGATCGAAGCCACCCAGGACGTCGGCGCGTTCGTCCACCTCTCCGGCGTGCTCAAACGCGTCGCCGTGAAACTCTCCAAAATCTGCAACGACCTGCGCCTGCTCTCCTCCGGCCCCCGCGCCGGGTTCGGCGAGATCAACCTCCCCGCCGTGCAGTCCGGCTCCTCCATCATGCCCGGCAAGATCAACCCGGTCATCCCCGAAGTCGTCTCCCAGGTCGCTTACGAAGTGATCGGCAACGACGTGACCATCACCATGGCCGCCGAAGCCGGGCAACTCCAACTCAACGCCTTCGAACCCATCATCGTCCACAGCCTCCACAAGAGCATCTCCCACCTCGAAGCAGCCTGCCACACCCTCACCGCACGCTGCATCCAGGGCATCACCGCAAACACCGAACACCTCCGCCAAACAGTCGAACAGTCCATCGGCCTGGTCACCGCCCTCAACCCCCACCTCGGCTACACCACCGCCACCGCCATCGCCCAGGAAGCACTCGCCACCGGCAAGGGCGTGGCCGAGCTCGTCCTCGAACACGGGCTCCTCACCCACACCCAGCTCCAGGAACTCCTCAGCCCCGAACGCCTCGCCAACCTCAGCAAATAACCACCGGCAGTTGAGCAAACCCGAAACCCGGTTTCGACAAGCTCAACCACCGGTCTGCAGAAGGACACTCCCATGACTAATACCCCCATACCCGACCACCTGATAGACGGTGGGCATGCGCATGCCTCCGAGAGCGCCCTGCACGCGGAGGATAAGGGCTATCACAAGAATTTGAAGCCGCGGCAGATCCAGATGATCGCGATCGGCGGTGCGATCGGTACCGGCCTGTTCCTGGGCGCCGGCGGCCGGCTGAACGCGGCGGGCCCGTCCCTGGTGATCGCCTACGCCGTGTGCGGGTTCTTCGCGTTCCTGATCCTGCGCGCGCTGGGCGAACTGGTCCTGCACCGGCCCTCATCGGGCTCGTTCGTGTCCTACGCCCGGGAATTCTTCGGCGAAAAAGCCGCGTTCGTCTCCGGCTGGTTCTACTGGATCAACTGGGCCACCACCACCATCGTGGACATCACCGCCGCCGCCCTGTACATGCACTTCTTCGGCAACTACATCCCGTGGATGGCCGACGTCCCGCAGTGGGCCTGGGCCCTGACCGCCCTCATCGTCGTCCTGGCCCTGAACCTGGTCTCGGTCAAGGTCTTCGGCGAAATGGAATTCTGGTTCGCCCTGATCAAAGTCGCCGCCCTGGTCATCTTCCTCATCGTCGGCACCTACTTCGTCATCTTCGGCACCCCCGTGGACGGCCAGCAGGTCGGCCTCAGCCTCCTGAGTGACAACGGCGGGATCTTCCCCAACGGCCTGCTGCCCATGATCATCCTCATGCAGGGCGTCCTGTTCGCCTACGCCTCCATCGAACTCGTCGGCACCGCCGCCGGCGAAACCGAAAACCCCGAAAAAATCATGCCCAAGGCCATCAACTCCGTGGTCTTCCGCATCGCCGTGTTCTACGTCGGCTCCGTGATCCTCCTGGCCCTGCTCCTGCCCTACACCTCCTACGAAAAAGGCGTCAGCCCCTTCGTAACGTTCTTCGGCTCCATCGGCATCCAAGGCGTGGACGTCATCATGAACCTCGTAGTCCTCACCGCCGCCCTGTCCTCCCTGAACGCCGGGCTCTACTCCACCGGCCGGATCCTGCGCTCCATGTCCGTCAACGGCTCCGCCCCCAAATTCGCCTCCCGGATGAACAAAGCAGGCGTCCCCTACGGCGGCATCGCCATCACCGCCGCCGTCTCCCTCCTGGGCGTCCCGCTGAATTACCTCGTCCCCGCCCAGGCCTTCGAAATCGTCCTCAACGTCGCCTCCGTCGGCATCATCATGACCTGGGCCACCATCGTCCTGTGCCAGATCCAACTCAAACGCTGGGCCGACAAAGGCTGGCTCGAACGCCCCACCTTCCGCATGTTCGGCGCCCCCTACACCGGCTACCTCTCCCTGCTCTTCCTGGTCGGCGTCCTCATCATGGTCTTCATCGACTCACCCCTGACCATGCTCGTCACCGCCATCGCCTCCATCCTCATGGTCATCGGCTGGTACGCCTGCCGCCAACGCATCCACGAAATCGCCGAAACCCGCGAAGGCCACACCGGCCTCTCCCCCGTCATCGCCAACCCACCCGCGGAGACCTTCAAGAAGTAGTACCTCCAGCGCACGACGGCGGCACCCCAGGTTCTCGGATTCGAGGACCTGGGGTGCCGCCGTCGTTAGTTGTCGTTCAGCCCCCGGTTTAGTGCGATGGCTTCACCACCATCGCCGACCCTCCGCCGCGCCGGACGGGTTCGGCTACCGCCCTGACCTTGTTGTCATCGAGGAACTCGATGGCAGTGGCTGCGCCAATTTCGGCCGCAGAGGTGCCGGCTGCTCCTGCGGCAGCAAAGGTGTGCCCGTATCGAGAGCCAAGTTCCTGACCATACGGCGAATCGATAAACGCCTGCTCAGCCGTTACGTTGGCGGTGTTGCGCTGTGTAGCACGCGGGGCTGCCAGAGCCTTCTCAATACTCATGTCGAAGTCGATCCGGTTGACGAGTGTCTGCAGCACCGTGGTGATGATCGTCGAACCGCCTGGAGACCCAAGCGCCAGGAATGGCTCGTCATCCTTAAGCACGATGGTGGGCGACATCGAGGATCGGGGACGCTTACCGGGCTGGATCCGGTTGGGGTCGGTTTCGCTGAAGACGGTCGAGAAGTCGGTGAGCTCATTGTTTAGGATGAATCCACGGCCGGGGACCACAATCCCGGACCCGCCGGTCTGCTCGATGGTGAGCGTGTACTCCACCACGTTGCCCCACTTGTCGGACACGGTGAGGTTGGTGGTGTTGATGTTCTCGGTGTCCTTTTCGTCCGAAAGCGCAGCAGGCTCAACGTCGCAGGCGCCGTTGTAGTCGGCCACGTCACCTGCCGGCACCGGCTTCACTGCCGCCTTGAGCGGGTCGATTTCACAGGCCCGTTCCTTGCCGAACACCGGGTCCAGCAGTTCTTTGACTGGAACGTCCACAAAGGCGGGATCACCCAGGTACTTTGCCCGGTCGGCGAAGGCGAGGGCCGACGCTTCAAGGTAGTGGTGGAGTACCTTGGCCTTGTCATCTTTCAGTGCGGGCAGGTCGAACGTCTCAAGGATATTCAGTGCCTCGCCCACGGTTGTGCCGCCGCTGCTGGAGGGAGCCATTCCATAAACGTCGTAGCCGCGGTAGTTCACATGGGTCGGCTTCTGCTCCAGCGCGCGGTACTTCGCAAGATCCTTGGTGGTCATGGACCCGGCGGGCACGGGCAACTCCGTTTTGGCGGATTTTGGCGGGTTCTGCACTGCCTCCACGATGTCCTCCGCAAGCGGCCCTGTGTAGAAGGCATCTGTGCCCTTATTGGCCAGGAGTCGGTAGGTGTCCGCCAGGTCGCGGTTCTTCAGCACTGACCCGACCTCGGGCGCCTTACCCCCGGGGAGGTAAAGCTCGCTGGTTGAGGGAAAGGCTTCAAACCGCACTTTGTTTTCGTCGGTTTGAAGCTTGAACGTGGCATCAACCTTAAACCCATCCTCCGCCACATCGATGGCCGGCTCCAAAGTTTCCGCAAGGCTCATGCTCCCCCACCGTTTCAGCGCCCGTTCCCAGGTAGCGGGGGTGCCCGGAACGCCTACGGAGACCCCGCTGGTGACCAGTTCGGGGGTGAAGTTGTACGGTTTGCCGGTGACAGGATCGATGAAAGCATCCGTTGGCATCGCCGCCGGTGCAGTCTCGCGCCCGTCGATGGTGTGGACTTTCTTGCTCTTTGCGTCGTAATAGACGAAGTAGCCGCCCCCGCCGATACCGGCAGAGTACGGCTCGGTTACTCCCAGGGTGGCAGCCGCAGCGACTGCGGCGTCGATGGCGTTGCCGCCTTTGCGGAGGACTTCGATGGCCGCCGCAGAGGCGTCCTCGTCAACAGTGCTGACGGCGCCCCCGTAGCCGGTGGCGGTCGGCATTTTTTTGGTCTCATCGCTGGACCCGGAGTGGGCAGAAGCAGGACTTACTAACGCTCCGGTGGTTACGCTCATTGCCAGCGCAGCCGTTATTGCGGCTAACCGGCGTCCCAGAATTGGCATGATGGCTCCTGAACGGGTTTTGAGTGATGTCAGTCACGCTACTCCTCGGGCAGGGGACCCTCAACGGAATGAGCTACCCAACCGGGTACCCCAAAAGCGTCATGCAACCGCCCGGCAACGTCCCTGCGGGGGCGAATCGCATATGCTTCCTGTGCAGCTCAATCACCGCGGCGCGCGGCACGTGCGTTCAACGACGAACAGACCGGGAGACGGCATGACCAACTGGCGGATCAGGGACTTCCACTCATCAGACCTGGACGGGATCCTGCATCTTTGGGAAACCCTCAAGTCCCACAACGTGGAGCCGGTCTACGCCCTCTCCGAGGTCCTGGCATCCTGCGAAAAGGACCACGCCGTGGTGGCCGTGCAGGGCGACCAGGTGGTGGGTGCCGCCGTCGGACGCGCCGCCCACGACCAGGGTTGGATCGTCTTCCTCGCCACCCTGCCTGAATACCGTGGCCGCGGCATCGGCACCTCGCTGCTGGCCGCCGTCGAAAACCGCATGGCTCCGCACGGGCTGAATAAACTCTCGGCACTGATGCCCGAATCCGAAACCAGGGTGGAGGCATTCCTGGGCCGCGGCTTCGCACTCAAGAAGAACCTGCGCTACTTCGAACGCACCATCCCCGTCCAGCGCCAGGAACTCGGCGCGCTCGGCCAGCTCGGCGGCCGGGTCCTGGCCCGCGACCTCTGGGAAAACGTGGCCGGCATGCGCAAGGAAAAGGAACTGCTCGAACGCCGCCTGGTCCTGCCCCTCGCCGAGGCCGACCTCGCCGACGAATTCGGCGTGGTTCCGCCACGCGCCGTGGTCCTCTTCGGCCCGCCCGGCACCGGCAAAACCACGTTTGCCAAAGCAATCGCCTCCCGCCTGGAATGGCCCTTCGTCGAAGTCTTCCCCTCCCGGCTCGCCGCAGATCCGCAGGGCCTGGCGGGAGCGCTGCGCGAAACGTTCCTGGAAATCGCCGACCTGGAGCACGCCGTGGTGTTCATCGACGAGGTGGAAGAGATCGCCTCACAGCGCTCCGGCGAACCACCGTCGCCGCTGCAGGGCGTCACCAACGAACTCCTCAAGATCATCCCGGCCTTCCGCGAACAACCCGGCCGCCTGCTGGTCTGCGCCACCAACTTCATCCGCGCCCTGGACACCGCCTTCCTGCGCCACGGCCGCTTCGACTACGTCATCCCCATCGGCTTGCCCGACCGGCAGGCGCGCGAAGCCATGTGGCAGCGCTTCATCCCCGCCCCCGTGGTGGACGCGGTGGATGTGGAGCTGCTCGTGGAACGCACCGAGGGATTCTCCCCTGCGGACATTGAGTATGCGGCGAGGAGTGCTTCCCAGCGCGCGCTGGAAAACGTTGTTTACGGCAAAAACAGCGACGGCGGGCTGGCTTCCGGCGGGACGGTGTCCGTCCGGGAGGCGGTGCGGAAAGGGCCCTCCACGCAGGATTACCTCGATGCCATCGCCGAAACCCGGACCACCGTCAGCGCGGAAGTCCACCAGGACTTCCTCGAGGACATCGACGCCCTGGGCCGCGTGTAGCTTTTACTTATGTCCTCCAATCCCCTCCAGCACGCCATGGCGCGCATGGGCGGACGCGACCCGCACGAGAAACACCGGGCTGCCACACCGCTTGAGCTCTTTTTCGACCTGACCTTTGTGATCGCGTTTGGTGTGGCCGGCAGCCAGTTTGCCCACGAAATTGCGGAAGCGCACTTCATCCCGGGCCTGCTGGGGTTTTCCTTCGCGATGTTCGCCGTGATCTGGGCATGGATCAACTTCACCTGGTTCGCCAGCGCCTACGACACCGACGACTGGATCTTCCGGGTGGTCACCATGATCCAGATCGTGGGTGTCCTGATCCTCGCCATGGGCATTGAGCCGATGTTCCACTCATTGGTGGAGGGCAAGCACGTAAACAATGCGGTCATTGTGGGCGGCTACGTGATCATGCGGCTGGCGCTCGTGGCCCAGTGGCTGCGGGCAGCACGGCAGGACCCGGCCGGCCGCGACACCTGCCTCCGCTACGCCAAGTACCTCGTGGTGGTCCAGCTCGGCTGGATCGCGGTGCTGTTCATCGAGGCCGACGTTGCCACCACTCTCTTCATGATCATCCCCCTGATCGTGCTGGAGATGGCCACCCCTTATGCGGCAGAGCGCAAGACGCGGACCCCGTGGCACGCCCACCACATTGCCGAGCGGTACGGACTCCTGGCGATCATCGCGCTGGGTGAGTGCCTCATCGGTGCCATCGAAACGCTGCGGGCCATCGTGGCCAGCCATGGCTGGAGCGTGGACGCAGCGCTGGTGGGCTTCGGCGGAACGGCCCTGGCCTTCGGCATGTGGTGGATCTACTTCCTGCTGCCTGCCGGCCGCGCACTCCACCTGCGCCGGCACCGGTCCTTCCTCTTCGGCTACGGCCATATTCCGATCTTCGCCGCGATCGCTGCCACCGGCGCCGGGCTGCATGTGGCCGCCTATTACATCGACCACGAGGCGCACATCAGCGCAGCAGCGGCGGTGGCCGCCATTGCGGTTCCGGTGGCACTGTTCAAGGCCTCACTGACATGGCTGTACAGCGTCATGCTTGGTCCGGACCGGACCGTTATTACCGTAGCGGTGGGGGTGCTGCTTGCGCTGGCCGCTTCAGTGGGCCTGGCCGGGATGGGCGTCTCCGTCCCGGTGTGCCTGCTGGTGATTGTGCTGGCGCTTGGCGCGTCCATCGTCATCGATGAGCGCCGGGGTTCTGAACGGCTCCACCACGCCCTTGAGAAGCTGGAAGCGGAAACTACAGCTCCTCAGCAGTCCTAGCGTCAGGTCCGGCCGCACCAGCGGCGTCCGTTCCCTCGTAGGACAGGTTCTCGTAGTCGGTGGTGTCTTCCTCATCCAGCCGGTCGTCCAGCTCTTCCAGCAGCCACGGATTCACCCGGGCCAGGATCTTCCGGACTTCTTCCACCTCGACGGCGGCATACAACACCGGCCGGGCGTCACGGTACTTGGTGACCGGCGGCTTGTCCGGCCATTTCTCCGCCAGCGCCTGGACCCGTTCCGGCAGTGAGTTGTGGGCGTTGTCCGCGATCTTGACCAAGGCTGCGTCATGATTCTCGGCAATCTCGCGGATCCCGGACTGGTAGTCGTCCGGGTTCTCGTGCAGCCGGTTGGTGACGCGTTCGATAATTTCCACTGCCCGCTCGGACACACCCATGTCCAGCAGTGCCTGCCGTGTTATCGGCGTGTCCTCGGCGATATCGTGCAGGTACCCCGCGATCCTGATGTCGTCGTCGAAGTCCGCCAGGGCGTCGCCAACGGCGAGGACGTGATCCTTGTAGGGCCGCTTCAGCTTGTCCTTCTGCCGGTTGTGGGCCACTTCGGCCAGGACCTTGGCAGTCTCAACGGTGAATCTGGGCGCAGGACTCTGGTCCGGCATTTGCTCTTCTGACATGTCCCAAGCCTAGGCTGGCCCGGTGCCTACTGTTTGCCGTACTTGCGGTGGACTGCCTGTTTGCTGACACCCAGGCACAGCGCAATGGCCTCCCAGGACAGTCCCGCCTGCCGTGCGCCGCGGACGAGCGCCGACTCAGTGCGGCTGACTTCCTTCTGCAATTCCGCCACAGCGTGCAGTGCCTCCGCGGGCCCCATGCCGTCCATTGATCCCACCAGCGTTTTCATCCGCTCCACCTCCATGCCGTCAACATTAGTTGACGTGACTGTCAGCGTCAACAAAAGTTGACGTGGCGGGCTGAGGCTCCCATCAGCTAACACCCGCAGCACCGATGCCTGCCCACACCCAGGGCTCCCGAGGAAGGGCAGCCGGGCTGAAGGCGTCCAGCGCACGCTCCAGCCTCCCGGCCGGAAGCCCCAGCGACTCCAGGAGCCGATCCCGCACCGCATCGGAGGGAATCTCCGCCAAGGCAAGGTCACGCAGCGTGACCGCACCGTCCCGCTTTGCCAACCGGGCGCCGCCGGAATTCACCACCAGCGGAACATGCGCATATTCCGGTTCAGGAATATTGAGGAGTGAGGCGAGATATGCCTGCCTGGGGGTGGACGGGAGCAGGTCATCGCCGCGGACCACCTGGTCGATGCCCTGCTCGGCGTCGTCCACCACCACCGCCAGGTTGTACGCGGTGACGCCGTCGTTCCGGCGGAGCACAAAGTCATCCACCACCCCCGTATAGGCTCCATGGAGCACATCGTGAACGCTGTACTCCGCAACACCGGCCCTGAGCCGCACGGCAGCGGGCCGGGTGGAGCGCTTGAACTCCAGCTCGGCCGGGTCCAGGTTCCGGCAGGTCCCCGGGTAGGCACCCTGGGGGGCATGCGGCGCAGAAGGTGCCTCCTGGATTTCGCGCCGGGTGCAAAAGCATTCGTAGGTGAGGCCCGCGGCCTGGAGCCGGGAAATTGCGGCGGAGTAAAGGGGCCCCCGCGCAGTCTGGCGCACCACATCGCCGTCCCACGTCACGCCAATGGCCGCCAGGTCCCGCAACTGCTCCGCTTCCGCACCGGACCGTGCCCGGTCCAGGTCCTCCACGCGGAGCAGGAAGTTCCGGCAGGATGAGCGCGCAAACAGCCATGCGAGGATGGCCGTCCGAAGATTTCCTACGTGGAGTTCACCGGAGGGACTGGGGGCAAAACGGCCGGCAGAGGTCATGGATCCACCCTATGCGGGAGGCAGGCGGGGCTGGCTCCCGGCGTGCGCCAACAAACACAAGAGCCCCTCAGCTACCGATGACTTCGCAGGATCCGAACGTCGGTAACTCAGGGGCTCTTGCCGTGGTTGCTTCAATGACCATGGTGTGAACAAGCGTCAATCAGCGGCGGCCTCCTTGCGGGAAGCGGTGTGCAGTTGCCGGGTGGTGTACCGGAGAACCTGTAGCCTACGGGGAATCAGCGGTAGCTTTTGCCCTTGTTGCCACAATTTGAGCAGACACCCTACGGTTGGGGCAACCACCCGAACTTCGATTGATCAGTCTGACTAACCTTCGAGGTTCCCACCGACAGGAAATGATCAGATTGCAGGAACTGGATGCTACGGACAAGCGGATCCTGAATGCCCTGGACGAAGATCCCCGCGTTCCCATCATGGTGCTGGCACAGCGACTGGGCCTGGCGCGGGGCACGGTCCAGAGCAGGCTGGAGCGGATGACGGCCTCGGGAGCCCTGCGGCCCAACAGCAGCAGGGTGCTTCCGGCTGCCCTCGGAAGGGGCGTGGCAGCCGCGGTCAGCGCGGAGCTGGACCAGAGCCACCTCAACGAGGCCATCGCGGCGCTCCGGAAGATTCCCGAAGTCCTCGAATGCCATGCGCCGGCAGGCGACACCGACCTGCTGATCCGCGTGGTGGCCACCAGCCCGGATGACCTTTACCGGGTTTCCGAGGAAATCAGGCTGTGCCCCGGCATCGTCCGGACCTCCACCAGCATGTTCCTCCGCGAAGTCATCCCCTACCGGACCACCGGCTTGCTGGCGGACTAGCCACGGGCGGGGAGCCCTCCCCATCGCCACTTGAGCGGGCGGCGGTTAGGCTGGCACGGGAGTCCAAACGGGGGGAAACATGGCGGGGAATTTTTACGGCGCTGACGTGGCGCAGCTCCGGCAGCTGGCCAAGGACCTTGCCGGCGGCGCCAACCGGCTGAACGCCCTAAGCCAGCAGCTCGGCAGCAGCATCACCTCTACGGCGTGGAGAGGGCACGACGGCGACCGCTTCCGCAGCGAGTGGACCTCCGCCCACCAGAAGCTGCTCCGGTCCGCAACGGCAGGGCTGGAATCGGCATCGAAAGCGCTGCTGGCCAACGCCGACGAGCAGGAAAAGGCCAGCACCAGCGGCGGCTCCGGCAGTTCCGGCGGGGGGCCGGGCGGCAGTTCCAGCGGGGGGCTGGGCGGCAGTTCCGGCGGCGGCACCGGTACAGCCCAGGACCTGACAGACACGCTGAATGCCATGACGCCGGAGGAACGCCGCGAATACCTCCAGAGCGACGAATTCAAACAGTGGGCCCTGGCGAACCCGGACGCTGCCAAGGCTGCCATGGACGCTGCGGCAGATTCGGGCCTGATCACCACGAACTCCAAGGCATACAGGGACTTCCTCAGTTCCTACTGGAACCAGCTGGCCATGCTGGACATGGGCATTGACCTGCAGGACTGGGACACGTCAAAGGGCACCGAATACAACTGGGAAACCATCAAGAAGGTTTACGACTTCTACGGCCAGGCCTACCTTGCCAACCCGGATCTGCAGTGGGCCGGCATGGCGAACATGATTGGGCCGTCCTTCGCCGGCGGCTTCAGGGATATGGCCATGCTCCGGGACCTCGCCCAGCAGATCGCGGACAACCCCGCGTCGAACATTCCACTCCCCGTCC
The DNA here is from genome assembly GCF_030817835.1 of Pseudarthrobacter sp. W1I19. NCBI lineage: Bacteria > Bacillati > Actinomycetota > Actinomycetes > Micrococcales > Micrococcaceae > Pseudarthrobacter > Pseudarthrobacter sp. W1I19. The sequence continues at coordinate 4,747,084 of NZ_JAUSZR010000001.1, read as the reverse complement.
TGGACCAGATCGAGCAGCTTGCAGGGATGACGGACCAGGAAATCCGCTTCTACGAAACCAGCATGCTGGACATGAACAAGGAGATTTTCCTGGACCAGGCCCGCCAGCACCAGGCGTATATGGACGGGGGCCTGGACGAGATCAACAGGTTGCGTGACTCCGGCGCCATAGATCCCGGTACCGCGGAAGAGTGGGCAAAGATCGATACGGGCGACCCGGAACTTGTCCGGGAGGGCAACATAGCCCTGCTTCACCGGGAGCAGAACGAGATCATCGCCGACGACTACGACACCATGCGCAACCACCCGGGCGGCGAGGCCGTGACCTACATGGTGACACTGGCCGGCGAGCCCTCCATACCCGGTGCGAAGAGCTATGCGGAAGTGTTCCCCTTCACCTTCAGCGTGGAAAGTCCGGGGCCGGAAAACGTGCCCTTCACCAACTGGGACAACCCCACGCAGTTCCGCACCGATTTCACCACGGGCTTTCCCGCCGGCAACATCTCCGATGCGGACCAGCGCTGGGCACTCATCCAGCAGGACACCCTGCCGGCTTACCAAGACCTGCTGGCCACCGATCCTGACCGCGCGCAGCAAATTATTGCCTCGGATTTTGATGACAGGGTGGAACAGTACCGGCCCACCAACAACATCCCCGGCATCATGGACCGCTTCCTGGACGGCTTCGACGCGGAGGTCCACCAGTGACCCCATCCCTGGACAGTGCAACCGGCCGCGTCAGGCGGCAGGCCGCCGTCGTCCTCCTTACCCTCGCCGCAGGCTGCGCCTTGGCTGGATGCCAGAACAGTACGCCGGCCACCGAACCAACCACTCAAGGGAGCACCGTGAACACCTCCGAATACTCCACTCTGGACGCGGCCGGCGTGGCGGCGATCCGCGACTCAAAAACCGCCAAGCTGGACATGACGTCGGGACGGCTCAGCAAGGAAGCGGTCCGGGTGACGCAGGACAGCTACGGGCCCGAAATCAACACCCGGGACTCGGGCAAAATCAGCCTGACCATCACCGCCCCAACGGGAGAGATCAGCGGCGAGACGGACCGCATCCGCTTCAACACCACGGACAAACGCAGCGATTTCACCGAAGTCACATACTTCCTCACGGCGGACACGCCCGAAGAGTACTTCGAGCTCATTCGGGACGGCGTTAACCGGTACGGCATCTCAGCGGACTCGGCCGAGGACTGGATCAGCAGCACCCAGGCGGACCCGGCCTCCAAAAGCGACTTCTCCATCACCTCCGGCAGGTCAACAGGGCTTGATGTCAACTACGACCTGCGGTACGACGGCGGCAAGGACACCCAGGTGATCATCGTCCACGTCCGGCCGGTCAGCTAGGCAACGCCCTACACCGGCGGGCCGGCGTTGGACTTCAGGTTCTTCATCACCAGGGTGGACGTCAACCGTTCCACGCCGGGCAGCGACGTGAGCTGGGCGTCGTAGAAGCGCTGGTAGGCGGGCAGGTCTTCCGCGATGACCTTCAGCAGGTAGTCCGGTGAGCCAAAGAGCCGCTGAGCCTCCACCACGTTCGGATTCTCCGCCACCCGGTTTTCGAAGACCTCCATGGTGGCCCGGTCCACCTGGCGCAGGGTGACAAACACGATTGCCTCGAAGCCCAGCCCCACGGCGGAGGGATCTATGTCCGCCCGGTAGCCGCGGATCACACCCGATTGCTCCAGGTCGCGCAGCCGCCGGTGGCACGGTGCCACCGTCAAACCCACCTTCGCCGCGAGCGCGGTGGCGGTCATCCGGCCATCGTCCTTCAGGTGACGCAAGATATTTCTGTCAATATGGTCAATCACGCAAGAACCTTACCGCGGGGCCCTACTGTGCAGCGAAAAAGGAGAGCACTTCTGCGCTGAAACTATCTAGGGTTTGTCCTGACGCACCACGTGGCAGGAGAAAGAATGAATCCCGAGCTGTTTTTGGCCTTTGTGCTGGTGGCCGCCGCCCTGGCGTGCACACCCGGCGTGGACTGGGCGTACTCTATTGCGGCCGGGCTCAGGCAGCGGAGTTTTGTGCCGGCGGTGGCAGGGCTCTGCGGCGGCTATATCCTGCACACGGTGCTGCTGGTGGCGGGCCTGGCTGCCCTGCTCACGGGGCTGCCCGGGGTCCTGGGCTGGATCACCCTGGCTGGCGCGGCCTACCTGGTGTGGCTCGGTATCACCACGCTTCGTTCCTGGCGCGGGGCCAGCTTTACGGCGGGCGCCGGGCGCGGAGGCAGCGACGGCACCAGCCCGCTCCGGACGTTCCTCCAAGGTATGGGAACCAGCGGGATCAACCCCAAGGGCCTGCTCTTCTACGTGGCGCTGGTCCCCCAGTTCGTGAGCGCCGATGCCTCACTTCCCGTGCCGGTGCAGTCGGGCCTGCTGGGGATGACGTTTGTGCTGCTGGCGGGGCTTGTTTACACGGCCGTTGCCCTGCTGTCCCGCACGCTGCTGCAAAGCCGCCCGGGAGCGGCCCGCCTGGTGACCCTCGCCAGCGGCGTGATCATGGTGCTGCTGGGCGCGGTACTGCTCGGCGAGCAGCTGCTGCCGGCCTTCGCCGCGGCGTAGGGGCCTTACTCGTCGCTGAGCTTCTTCCAGTCCTGTTCCCAGATCCGCCGCATCTCCTCGTCCTTGCGGATGGGCACGGGCGCGGCGATCTCCTTCTGCGGGACTGGGTCCTCGCGGCGCCGTCCCCAGTCGCGGGGGTTGAGCGAGCGCCTGCTGGAGTCCAGCACCAGCAGTGCCCGGTCCGTGAGGGCGTCATTGCGCAGGGTCAGGTGTGTCTTGCGCCGGCGCAGAACCTCGGCAAGCGCCTGGTGCGCAGCCTCGAACCGGCCCTCCCGCCGCAGGGCCCGCGCCCGCACCAGCAGCAGCGCGGCGGACAGATCGTCGGCGTTGAGCAGGCCTTCGGTCCAGTCAATGACGGTCCGGCTACGGCCCAGGGTCAGCGCCAGCGAGCAGCGCGCCAAAGCCATGGGGAGCGACGGCGGCAGCCCGGCCAGGGCGTCCACCGCGGCCTCCGTACGTCCCGTCTCGCGGAACGAGTGTGCGAGCGCCAGGAACACTGACTCCTCACTGAACAGGACGGGGATCTCCACGCGCTCTGCGAGTTCGATCCGGGTGACGATCCTGGTGAGGTACGTGGACGAGTAGCGGTTCGCTTCGTCGTCGTTCCTGGTGGTGAGCCCGCGCTGCAGCAGTTCCGAGGCACGCAGGTAGCCGCCGTGCTTGTACACGAGCAGCCCGGACATGAGGTAGCAGAGTCCGGCCCAGCCGGGGTAGGAGCGGGCCAGGGTGATGAGGCGCTCAGGCTCGCGGCTGGTGAAGACGGCCTCGTGCACGGCCTTGGCAGGCTTGGGCAGCATCCGCTTGAGCCGCGGAATCTCCCCATCCACGGTGAGCAGCGCCGGGTGGCGTCCGCCGAGGACGCCGGTGAGCAGGCCGCCTACTCCCCCGGCAAGGTCGTGGACTGGTGTGCGCAACTGGGGCTCGCCGAACGGCGTGAGGTCGCGGCTGTCCCAGTAGATCGGTGCAGGGTCCCCGGCAGTCATCTTTCCATGCTAACCGCGACGTCCGCCTGGACGGGCAGCTCCGCCAACTCCCGCGGAAACAGGCTCACTGGCACAGGCCCCTTGTCCCGGCGGCCGTTTTCCGGAAGGGTGGTAAGCACCCTTAGTAGTTCCGCCATCAGCAAAGGAGAACGTCATGCAGATCGACAAGTCCCAGATCCTCGAGCTCCTCCGGAAACAGGGAAACAACGACAAGGCCACACAAGCGGAGTCGGAACTGCCGGACCGGGTGGACACCGACCAGCACGCAGACCTGCTGTCCAAGCTGGGAATCAGCCCGGCCGAGCTGCTGGCAAAACTTCCTGGCGGTCTCGGGGACAAGCTCGGAGGCCTGGGCCTCTGACTCAGCCCCGCTCCATGAACCATTCCGTGAAGGCTGAGGCGCGGCCACCCGGGTCCAGCCTGATGACCCAGAGGTTGTCGTACGTGGGCCGGCCACCCGAATAGGTAGTGACACCCTGGACAAAGGCGGTATCACCGTCGGTGCCCAGCAGCTCCCAGCTGAACTCCCAGTCGTCCGGTTCATCCCGGGCGGCGAGCCAGGCCTCAACGATGCCGTCCTGCCCCTTCCAGGCGTGCGGATCATTAGGCCGTGTTTCGTACACAGCGTCTTCCGTGAAGAGGGCGCGGATGTCCTCTGGCCGGTTGGTGGTCCACGCCGCCTGGTACTTGTCCATCCAGGCCTGTACGTGTTCGCGTGCTGAAGTAGGCTCTGTCATGCAGCCGTTCTACGCCCTGCACATCCGCGCCGCAAGCATTTCAGCCGTTGGCGGCCGCAACCCATACGCCTATCACCCAGGTGCTGGCCGCCAGGCAGGCCAGGCCGAACTCGGCGAGCATGCCCAAACCCGTGGCCTTCAGGGCGGCCCAACTGGAGGTCGCCGCGCGTCCCAGATTCCGGGTCCGGAGGAGTTCGCCGAGCAGGAGGCCGGCGGCGAAGCCAACGAACAATCCCACCACGGGGATGATGAACATTCCCACCACACCGGCTACCAGCGCGGCAGCGATGCTCCGGCTGGGAATGGCGTGTTCCTTCAGCTTCCGGCCCGTGAGCACGGCACTGGCAGCCATTCCTGCCACCACAAACACCATGGCAACGGCGAACACCACCCAGCCTGCCGTGCCGGCACCGCCCCAGATGGCCCAGGCGAGGAGGCTGGCGCCGATCAGGATGCTGCCCGGGAGCACGGGGATGACAGTGCCGGCCACGCCGACCAGAATTGCAAGGCCGCACAGGATGGTCACCGTGGTTTCGGAGTTCATGGATCCCAGTCTATGGTTCGCACCCCTTTAACCCCGACGGCGGCGCCTCCCGCGCAGGGGAGGCACCGCCGTCGTACATTCCGTTAGGGGAATGTGCGCTACTTTGCTTCCACCGCGGCGGCAACGGCTGCCGTGACAGCGGGGGCGACCCTCGGATCGAGCGGGCTGGGCACGATGTAGTCCGCGGAAAGGTCTTCCGCGGCAAGGTCGGCGATGGCGTAAGCCGCGGCGAGCTTCATGGCCGGGGTGATGCGGCGGGCACCGGCGTCCAGGGCGCCGCGGAAGATGCCCGGGAAGGCCAGCACGTTGTTGATCTGGTTGGGGAAGTCGCTGCGGCCGGTGGCCACCACGGCGGCGTACTTCACGGCGACCTCGGGCAGGACCTCGGGGTCCGGGTTGGAGAGCGCGAAGACGATGGCGTCCTGGTTCATCAGGGCGAGGTGCTCTTCGGCCAGCTTGGAGGAGGAGACTCCGATGAAGACGTCGGCTCCGGCGAGGGCCTCGGCCGGTCCGCCTTCCACTCCGCGGGGGTTGCTGCGGCCGGCGATGTCAGCCTTCTTGCTGGCCGGGTCCGCGGCGAGGTCCTTGCGGCCGGAGTTGATGATCCCGCGGGAGTCCAGCAGGACCACATCGGTGATGCCGGCGGCCAGCAGGATTTCCGCGACGGCAATTCCAGCCGCGCCTGCGCCGGAGACCACCACGCGCAGGCTGTCCAGTTCGCGGCCGGTCACCTTGGCGGCGTTGGTCAGCGCGGCGAGGGCAACCACGGCGGTACCGTGCTGGTCATCGTGCATCACCGGGCAGTCCAGGGCCTCGATGAGCTTTTCCTCCAGCTCGAAGCAGCGGGGTGCGGAGATGTCCTCGAGGTTGACGGCGCCGAAGCTGGGGCGCAGGCGGACCAGGGTCTCCACGATTTCGTCCACGTCGGTGGTGTTGAGGACCAGCGGAATGGAATCGAGGTCACCGAAGGTCTTGAACAGGGCGGACTTGCCCTCCATCACGGGCAGCGAGGCGCTGGCGCCGATGTTGCCCAGGCCCAGGACGGCGGTGCCGTCGCTGACCACTACCACCAGGCGCTCGGCCCAGGTGAGGGTGCGGGCCAGTTCCGGCTTGGCGTGGATGGCACGGCTGACCTCGGCCACCCCGGGAGTGTAGGCGATGGACAGGTCGCGCTTGTTGGACAGCGGGACCGTGCTGGCGATGGAGAGCTTGCCGCCCTGGTGTGCGTCGAAGATCTCGGCTTCGGTCAGCGCGGTGGCTGCGGAGTTGTCAATGGCTGCAATTGCGTCAATGGACACGTCGTTGTCTCCTGGTGCTCGCCGTGGTCACACGGCACATGGGGCTCAGGCCCGAATGGACCTGAGGCATTGGAAGAGGTGCGGCGGATTACCCAGGGGTGGCGGGTCCGTGGGAGCGTCGGGGATGCTCCCTGCTGCTCCGTTCCCCATGGTAGACAGCGGAAAAGGTCACCCGGGGGCGATTTGACGGAAGCTGGTTATGCTAAAACGTTTCTTCACGGCCCTTTGTGACCCACGCCACGGCAATAAGCCCGATTTAATGGGCAATTGGTCTAGACCTGTTACGCGCTTTGGTGGAGTGTGTAGCTGCCCTCGGCGGCCGGAGCGAGCCGTGCACAGGCCTTTTTGAGGTCTTCTTCGGCTTCAAAGAGGGACAGCCGGCGGTTCCGGACGGACTGGACCAGACCAGTGACTGTCAGCAGGAGCACCCGGGCCACAATGGCGTCGCCGCAGGCTGTGGCCACCACTTTTTCGCCCAGCGCGTCGATCTCGCGCAGCAGGGTGGTGGTGTCCCGGTCCGGAAGATACACGCCGCGGCTCAGGCACTGCTCCACGGCCGGCTGCATCACCCGCATGTGGAAGATCTCCATCACCAGGCCGCCCAGCGCGCGCCCACGGAACCTGGCTGCAGTGGCACGCCCTGCAGCCTGCAGCTCGCCGAGCTGGTGCCGGTAGAGCGCGAGCATCAGGTGCGTTGGGGTGGGGAAGTAGCGGTAGACCGTACCCAGGGGAACGTCGGCCTTGGCCGCCACCTCAGCCAGGTCCACAGAGTCCAGGCCCTTGCGGGCAAAACTGCCGGCCGCTTCAAGCATGCGTGAATAGCGCAGCCGCTGGCGCGGGGCAGAGGGCATGGCGGCCATGGGCGGATGGTCTGGAAGAGTCTCAGGCATCTGTATTCCGGGTTGTGTTTTGACGGGCAGCAGCCAGGAGCGTCCCCCATCCCGGACCGCCTGCGATCCGGCTCAACTATACGGCACAGCCATGTGGCGTATTTAGTCAGGCGGCTTACTTCCGGTGGCCCGGCAGGTCAGCGGACACCCTTGATCATCACCACGAAAACAGCCCCGAGCAGGCCGATGACCGCCGCAGCGAGGAACAGTGAGCGGTAGCCGCCCCAGGAGGTAACAGCAGCCAAAGCCAGTGCGGGCGCCACCACTTGGGGCAGGGAGTTGGCCACATTGATGATGCCCATATCCTTTCCCCGGTCCAGCGCCACGGGCAGGACCTGCGTCAGCAGCGCGTAGTCCACCGCGACGTAGGCCCCGAAGCCGACGCCCAATACGGCAGCGCCGGCCAAGGCCCCGGGCCAGACAGGAAAGAAGGCCAGGATCAGGCCGGCCAAGGCAATGATGGCGGAAGACCCGATCACAAACGGCTTTCGGCGGCCCACCCGGTCGCTCCAGGGGCCCGCCACCACGGCAGTAATCATCACCATCAGCGCGTAAATGCCGGTGAGGACCAGCACTCCGGCCGCGGGGTCCTCATGCTTCAGGACGTCGCGCAGGAAAAAGAGCAGGTAGACGATGGTGAGCTGGTTGCCCACATTGACCAGGAAACGGGTCAGCCCGGCCCAGGCAAAATCCGGGTACAGCCGGGGGCTGATCCAAAACCCCCGGAGGAAAGCAACCAGCGGGAACCGGGGCAGGGCACCCTTGCGCAGCACAGGATCATCGCGGTGTATCAGATATGGGATGACGGAAAGCAGCAGGGCGGCGGCGCACAGCCAGTAGCCCACCATGAAGTTGCCGGACACCACGGCTCCAAACACGGCGCCCGTGAGGATACCCAGCGTCTGGCCCATGGCGGCGAGCCCGCCTACCTTGCCGCGCTGGAGCACCGGCACCCGGTCCGGAACCGCGGCAGTGATGGCTGCGTAGGCCGCGTTCGCCCCGAGCTGGACCACGCACCAGAAGGCCACCATGAGAGCCACCGTAGTGGCGCCTGACATTGCCAGAAGCGCGATGGCAGCCAGCACCGCACCGGCCAGCACCCAGGGCGCCCGGCGGCCGAAACCGGACGTGGTGCGGTCCGAAAGCGCTCCGAACAGCGGATTCGCCACCAGTGAGACTGCCGCGCCGCAGGCGGTGGCAAGGGAAAGAACCGCTTCCTTGCTGGGCTCGTCGATACTGATGGCCTGCTGGCCAATAAAGATGTTGATGGGGCCGAAAAAGGCGCAGTTGATCCCCACGTTGACCAGGACGAGTCCGGTGACCCAGCGGGGCTTGACCATGCGTGTGGGCTCGGCGAATGCCGCAGGCGGACCGTCCGGTCCGGTGCCGTGGTCAGGGGGAGCTGGAGTATTGGACAGGCTCATGGCGTTTTCCCCCATACGGCTGGTTGGCTAGGGAATCAGACTATCGTGGGCGTAACCCTGCCGCCGGGGTTTTGATAGCGGGCGGAAGACATTAACTACGGCCGGAGCATCAAGGAGAACCACATGAGCACAGCGTCCACCCCCGGAACGGCCGGTACCGCGGTCAACACCGCAGACCTGTACGACGAACGCGGGGACGAGCTGGCCTCGGTGTCCTTGCAGTTCCAGTCACTGGGCGGCCGCTCGCACTTCAGCGGTACGGTAAGGACCATCCGCTGCTTCCAGGACAACGCCCTGGTGAAGTCCACCTTGGCCACCCCGGGCAACGGCAATGTGCTGGTGGTGGACGGCGGCGGCTCGCTGGGCACGGCGCTGATGGGGGACATGATCGCTGAGAGTGCCGTGGCCAACGGCTGGGCCGGCGTCGTGATTAATGGAGCCATCCGGGACCGCGAGGCGATTGCGGCCCTGGATCTGGGCGTCAAAGCCCTGGGCAGCAACCCCCGCAAGAGCGCGAAAGCCGGGGCGGGCGAGGTTGATGTCGACGTGGAGATTGACGGCGTGACCATCCGTTCGGGTGCCGCCATCTGGTGCGATCCGGACGGGATCCTCGTGGAGCGCTAAGGCCCACGAAAACAACTTCCGGTTCCAGGGAATAGGTCCCGGCGTAAGATAGTTACTGAAAGCAACTATCAAAGCGAAATTCTTCCCTGGAGCACCTATGTCCCAACCCCCTGCCGCGCGCGCCGCCGGAGAAACCCTCACGCAGCGCCAAATCGTCACCGTAATGGTGGGCCTGATGCTGGGCATGTTCCTGGCCTCGCTGGACCAGACCATTGTGTCCACGTCCATCTACACCATCGCCAACGACCTGGACGGGCTCTCGCTCCAGGCCTGGGCCACCACGGCGTACCTCATCACGTCCACTGTAAGCACCCCGCTGTACGGCAAGCTGAGCGACATCTTCGGCCGCCGCCCGCTGTACCTGGCAGCCATCATCATCTTCCTGGCAGGCTCCCTGTATGCCGGCTCGGTCCACTCCATGACCGAACTCGCCATTGCCCGCGGCGTCCAAGGCCTGGGCGCCGGCGGCCTGCTTGCACTCGCACTGACCATCATCGGTGACATTGTGTCCCTGAAGGACCGGGCCAAGTACCAGGGCTACTTCATGTCCGTCTTCGGCATCTCCTCGGTGCTTGGCCCGGTAGTGGGCGGCGCGTTCGCCGGTTCGGCCAACATCCTGGGCTTTGACGGCTGGCGCTGGGTGTTCTTTATCAACCTGCCCATCGGCTTGGCAGCACTGGCGGTGGTGTTCCTGTTCCTGCACCTGCCGGCCAAGCACGTGAAGCAGAAAATCGACTACTGGGGCGCGGCCGCCATCACCCTGGCCATCGTGCCGCTCCTGCTGGTGGCCGAGCAGGGCCGTACCTGGGGCTGGGCTTCCCTGAACTCGTTCCTGTGCTACGGCCTGGGCGTGGTGGGCATCGCCTGGTTCCTGCTCGCCGAGAAGCGCGCCGGCGACTACGCCCTGATCCCGCTGCGGCTCTTCCGGAACGCCACCTTCGGCCTGTCGTCGCTGCTGAACTTCATCATCGGTATCGGCATGTTCGGTGCCATCGCCATGGTCCCGATGTACCTGCAGCTGGTCAAGGGCCTCACTCCCACCGAGGCCGGCCTGATGATGATCACGTTCACGGTGGGCATCCTCACCGGCTCCATCACCGCCGGGCGCACCATTTCATCCTCCGGCACCTACCGGATCTTCCCCGTCATGGGCACGGCCATCCTCACCGCCGCCGCCGCCGTGATGGGACTGTCCCTGGGCGTGGACACGGGCCTGTGGGTTCCCGGCGTGATCGCAGTGTTCTTCGGCATGGGACTGGGCTTCTGCATGCAGCCGCTCACCCTGGCCATGCAGGTATCCGTGCCGCGCCGCGACATGGGTGTGGGCACGTCCTCGGCGGCGTTCTTCCGCTCCATGGGCGGCGCCGTGGGCACCGCCGTGTTCATCTCCATGCTCTTCAGTTTGGCGGCCAGCCGGATCGCGGACAGCATGAAGTCGGCCATGGCCAGCGCGGACTACCAGGCCGTCTTGCGGGACCCCGCCGTGGCAGCCGATCCCGCCAATGCCAAGCTCTACGAGTTCTTCCAGAACGGAGCGTCCAACGACTCCCTCAACGACACCAGCTGGCTCCACACCGCCAACAGCACCTTGACCCGCCCCATCACGGAGGGCTTCGCCTACGCGATCGACGCCGTGATGCTCACGGCAGCCGTGCTGACTGGAATCGCCTTCCTCATCAGCTTCGCGCTGCCGAACAAGAAGCTCTCGGACCCGAAGGTTGCCCCGCAGGAGCCGGCCGCAGTGCACTAGCTTCTCATCCATATGCCCGCTCACTTGGGGCCGCTTCCGCAGAAACCCTACTGCCTTTGCGCAGGAGGGTTTCTGCGTTCCTGCCCCAGGTGCGCCCTGCCTATGGAGCGAGGACGACGGCGGCCCGGCCCGCCGTCGTCCTCGCTCCTTGGGTGGTTGCGGGACACTCAACTGGAACCCTGCTGACTGGAAGAGTTCGCGGTGGCGTGGAACACTGTACAGCGCGAGTGCGCCGGCCAGGTGGCCGGTTCGGCAGCCGACGACGTCCGCACCGCATCCACCCAACCCCAGACCAAGGGAGAACCATGCCCACTGCCCAGGAGCAGACAACCGCCCAGATACCGCGGCGGGTGATCTGGCTGGCGCTTGCAGGCGCGGTGGGCGGATTCCTGTTCGGCTTCGACTCGTCCGTGGTCAACGGCGCCGTGGATGCCATGAAGGATGAGTTCGCGCTGTCCGAGGCCGTGACGGGCTTTGCCGTGGCCATAGCCCTGCTGGGTTGCGCAGCCGGCGCCTACCTGGCTGGAAAGGTAGCCGACCGGTATGGCCGCATCCCCGCCATGAAGCTGGGAGCGCTGCTGTTCCTGGTCAGCGCCATCGGCACCGGCTTTGCCTTCAGCGTCTGGGACCTGATCTTCTGGCGCCTGGTGGGCGGGCTGGGCATTGGCCTGGCCTCGGTGATCGCGCCCGCCTACATCTCGGAGATCTCGCCCCGCAAGGTCCGCGGCCGCCTGGCCTCTCTGCAGCAGCTCGCCATCACCACAGGCATCTTCGCCGCGCTGCTCTCCGACGCGCTGTTCGCCACCACCGCCGGCGGCGCCGACCAGTCCTTCTGGCTGGGGATCGAGGCCTGGCGCTGGATGTTCCTGGCCGCCGCAGTGCCCGCCGTGGTGTACGGCTGGGTTGCCTACACCCTGCCCGAATCCCCGCGGTTCCTGGTGTTCCTGGGCAAGGAGGACGAGGCGCGGACGGTGTTTGATTCGATCGCCCCGGCGGAGGACACCGACCGGCACATCCGGGAGATCCGAGAAGCCATTGAGGAGGACAAGCTCGCCGGCCAGAAGGGCTCACTGCGCGGCAAGGCGTTCGGCCTGCAGGCAGTGGTCTGGGTGGGCATCATCCTGTCCGTCCTGCAGCAGTTCGTGGGCATCAACGTGATCTTCTACTACTCCACCACCCTGTGGAAGGCGGTGGGCTTCCAGGAAAAGGACTCGCTCGCCATCTCGGTGGCCACCTCCATCACGAACATCCTGGTCACCCTAGTGGCGATCGCCCTGGTGGACCGGATCGGCCGTCGGCCCATCCTGCTGGCAGGCTCAGTAGGCATGGCCGTGTCCTTGGGCGCCATGGCGCTGGCGTTTTCCTCGGCAGTGGGTTCCGGCGAGAACATCTCCCTGCCGGGCGCCTGGGGCCCGGTGGCCCTGGTTGCCGCCAACGTTTTTGTGGTCAGCTTTGGCGCGTCCTGGGGCCCGCTGGTGTGGGTGCTGCTGGGCGAGATCTTCCCGTCACGGATCCGCGCCCGGGCACTGGGCCTGGCCGCGGCCGCGCAGTGGGTGGCAAACTTTGCCATCACCCTGAGCTTCCCGGTGATGGCTGCCGGTTCGCTGCCGCTCACGTACGCCATGTATGCACTGTTCGCGGCGGCGTCGTTCTTCTTTGTGATGTTCAAGGTGCCGGAGACCAACGGGATGTCACTGGAGCAGGCGGAGACGCTGTTCGTGGCAAAGGGCTCCAAAAAGGCCTAGCAACGCCCCATCACCTTCCGCCGCTAAACAGCAAACCCTCCATCACATGGCGTGACGGAGGGTTTCGCTGTTTTACGGGGCGGGTAGCGGTTAGACGACGTGCGGCTCGTGCGCTGCCAGGTACTTCCGGCCGGTGAGGGCAACACCAATGGCCACCACCATGGCCACTGCGCCGGCTAAGAACGGGACCTGCGGACCGAAGTGCTCACCCAGCTGGGCTGCGGCGAAGGGAGCCAGGGCACCGCCCATCCAGCGCACGAAGTTGTAGCCGGAGGACGCCACCGGGCGGGGCGAATCGGAAACACCCATGGCCAGCTCGGTGTAAATCGTGTTGTTGATGCCCAGCAGGGCCCCGGAGAGCACTACCAGGACGACGACGGCAGGCACCGAGTGCCCGGCGGCCAGTCCCAGCCCAACAAGGGTGAGCATCAGGGCCAGGAGGGTTCCGGCCAGGACCTTGGTGGCCCCGAAGCGGTTCTGCAGCACGGGCGCCACGAACACGGAAAAGACGGCCACGGCCACACCCCAGCCGAAAAACACCCCGCCGATCCCGTAGGCGTCCATGCCCAGGATGAACGGTGTGAACGCGAGGATGGTGAAGAAGCCGTAGTTGTAGAACAGACCGCTGAAGGCGGTGGCGCGCAGTCCCTTATGACCCAGTGCCAGCAGGGGATCGCGCAGGCGGACTTTCCGCTCGGGCAGCGGAGTCCTGGGGAGCAGCACCATCAGGGCCACAAAGGCGGCAGCCATCAGGGCCGCAGTGCCGAAGAACGGCGCGCGCCACTGCCAGCCGCCCAGCAGGGCCCCCAGGAGCGGGCCCAGCGAAATGCCAAGTCCCAGCGCGGCCTCGTAGAGGATGATCGCCGTACCGGCCCCGCCGCTGGCCACGCCGACGATCACGGCCAGTGCCGTGGCAACAAACAGGGCGTTGCCCAGCCCCCAGCCGGCCCGGAAGCCCACCAGCTCCCCCACACTGCCGGACAGGCCGGAGAGTGAGGAAAACACCACGATGACGGCGAGCCCGATCAGCAGGGTCTTCTTGCCGCCGATGCGGGAGGAAACGAAGCCCGTAATCAGCATTGCCACGGCTGTCACCAGGAAGTAGCTGGTGAAGAGCAAGGACACCTCGCTGGGGCTGGCATCAAGGTTGGTGGCGATGGCGGGCAGGATGGGGTCCACCAGTCCGATGCCCATAAACGCAAAAACGGCGGCCAGGGCTGTGGCCCATACCGCCTTTGGTTTCCTGAGGAATGAGGCCTTTTCGGCCTTCAGGGTTGCTTCTGCTGCCGGCAGTGTGTCTGCTGGGGCGTTCATGAAGGTTTGCTCCTAAAGGGATGCGTGCGTCATTGCTGCAGTGACGCGTTGATTTTTCCGATGACGGGTAGGGCGGCCGCCAGGGCCTGCCGGTCCTGCTCGGTCAGGGAGCTGAGGATGCCGGCCATGACGGCATTGCGGCGGGCATTGGCGGAGTCGACGGCGGCGCGGCCCTCCGCGGTGAGCACCACCCGGACGGCACGCGAGTCGTCCGGGTCGGGTTCGCGCCGGGCAAGTCCTGCCCGCTCCAGCTTGATGATCTGCTCGGTGGCGCTGGGCACGCGGACGCCAAGGTTCCGTGCGATCTCCCCCACCCGCACGGCGTCGTCCAGCAGCATCTTCAGGGTGCTGAGCTGGGCTGCGCTGAGTTGACCTTCGGCATCGAGCCTGCGCACCAGGTACACGCTGTGGCGGAGGGCCTCGCGGAAGTCTCCGGCAAGCGCGTGCAGCTCCTCATCATCGGTTTTTTTATTCATCGTTAGGCAGCCTAACAGTTAGGCTGCCTAAGGGGCAAGGCTCAGAGTGTCAGCTTCATGCCTTCGTGGCTGGCTTCGAAACCGAGCCGCTCGTAGAACCGGTGTGCGGCAAGGCGCGTTTTGTGCGTGGTCAGCTGCATCAGCGCACAGCCGCGGCGGCGGGACTCATCGATGGCCCACTGCACCATCACGTTGCCGATGCCATTGCCGCGGAGGCTGTCCGCCACCCGCACCGCCTCAATCTGCGAGCGCCAGGCTCCCCGCCGCGAAATGCCGGGCAGGAAGCTGAGCTGGAAAGTCGCAACAACAGCCGTTTCCCCTCCTCCGCCTGGGAGCAGCTCCCCCACGATGAGCAAGTGGGAGGGGTCGGCGTCGATCGCCTCGAAGGCGTGTTCGTAGGGTGCCAGGTCCTCGGTACGTTCGCGCCCGGAGCCCAAGGAATCGTCCGCGAGCAGGCTCACGATGGCCGGCAGGTCGGAGGGCGAGGCGTGGCGCAGGCGGAAGGTCCGGCCGTCGACGTCGACCGTCAGGAGAAAGGGCAAGGCAGCTTGGCTATTGGTCACCAGCCCAGCCTTGCACAGGAGTGAGCGGGCGTCGGTGAAAAAGGCGGCCACAAGTGAGCGGGGGTCGGGGAGGAAGGGGCCGCATTCGGGGCTAAGTGGGAGAGAGCACACAGAACGACGCCGGCACCCAGGAGAGTGCCGGCGTCGTGATTGGGGACTGTGGTCAGGCAGGTGTGCGGGTCATCTCCGCCTGGCGTTCCTCCACCAGCGTGGCCACGGCGTTGAACAGCGGGTGCTCCGGCTCCAGGCCCGTAATTTTGGCCGTGGCGTCGGCGGGGTTGCCGGCTGCCAGGATGTCAGCCAGTTCGGTTGCCTCGGTGTCGGCGGGGTCGTTGAAGCGCAGGGCTGCCGCGATGGCGCCAAGCAGCGCCTCCGGAACCACACCCCGTTCGGCGAGTTCGGCGGCCGGGCCGATGAACCGCTCGTGCCGGCTCAGCTTCCGCAGTGGTGCGCGGCCCACCCGGTTCACCGTGTCCGGCAGGTACGGGTTGGAGAACCGGACCAGGATCTTCTGGACGTAGGCCTCCTGCTCGTCGTTGCTGAAGCCGTGCTTGCTGACCAGGAGCTGCTTGGTCTCCTCCAGCACGGCCCGCACGTCCTCGGCAACGTCCTGGTCCGCCATGGCATCAGAAATTTTCTCCAGGCCCGCTTCGAACCCAAGGTAGGCGGCAGAGGCGTGGCCCGTGTTCACCGTAAACAGCTTCCGCTCAATGTATGGCGAGAGCTCATCCACAAACGTGGCCCCCGGAATTACCGGCGCGGAATCACCGAAGGCTGTGCGGTCAATGACCCATTCATAGAAGGTTTCAACAGTGACGTCGAGGCCCTGGCCGGCTTCCTGGTTGGGCACGATCCGGTCCACCGCCGTGTTCGCGAAAACTGCCTTCCCGTCCAGCGTGCCTGCTGCGGCCCCCGGCTGGGAGGCCACATCCTTGGCCAGGATGTCCGTAGCGTTGATCGCGTTCTCGCAGGCCATCACCTGCAGCGGTGCCAGGCCGGGAGCCCTGGAAACGATGCCCTTGGCGATCACCGGAGCCACAAACTTGAGGATGTGCGGCCCCACGGCGGTGGTGACGATATCCGCCGTCGCGATTTCCTCGACGAGCTCAGCTTCCTGGGTGGTGGAGTTCAACGCCCGGAAGTTGTCCACGGTCCGCACGGCCGGGTTTTCGCCCACCTCGTGCACGGCGTAGCTGTCCGCCGCCGAGAGCTGGTTGATCAGCTCCTCGGCGACGTCGGCGAACACCAGCTCATAGCCGGCGTCGTGCAGGAGCAGGCCCACAAAGCCGCGCCCGATGTTTCCGGCCCCGAAATGTACTGCCTTCACTATGCGTTGACCTTTCCGAAGAGTTCCAGGATCTCGTCCTCGGACGTTGCCGCCTCCAGCCGGGCCACCTGCTCCTTGTTGGTGAAGACCTTCGCGATGGAGGACAGGATGTGCAGGTGCTCGTTGTTGATGCCGGCAACGCCCACCACGAACTTGACCTGCTTGCCGTTCCAGTCGATGCCTTGCGGGTAGCGGATCACGGACACCGCGGACTTGCGGATGTGGTCCTTGGCGGCGTTGGTTCCGTGCGGGATGGCCAGGAAGCTGCCCATGTAGGTGGATACGGACTGTTCGCGCTCGTGCATGGCCCGGACGTAGTCCTCATCCACGGCGCCGCGGGCCAGCAGGAGCCGGCCGGCTTCGTCGATGGCGGCGTCACGGGTAGTGGCCGAACCGTTGAGCACCACGCTCTCCCGGGCCAGGATCTCGCCCGTGCCCGCCCCTGAGGCTTCGGTTTCGGAACTTCCGACGGCGGTACCCGCGGCTGCTGCTCCGGCCGCAGGACCCCTTGCAGATCCTGAGGCTGACGCTCCGCCGGGGGTCCCCGCACCGGCGTCGGGGCCCTCGGTTGCCGTGCTGCCCTCGGTGTTGCTATCCCGGACCAGCTCAACGATTTCGTCATACCGGGGGCTGTTCATGAAGTTGTCCACGGAATAGTGGACTGCACTGGACGTTGCCGGCTTTGCCCGTTCGGTGAGGTCCTGGTGGGTGACCACAACGTCGTAGGTGTCGCTGAGGTTGGCGATGGAGGCATTGGTGACCTTGACCTCCGGGAACCCGGCAGCCTTGATCTTGTTCCGCAGCACGGAGGCGCCCATGGCACTGGAGCCCATACCGGCGTCGCACGCGAACACGATGTTGCGCACCGGGCCGGCGAGGACGCCCACTCCGCCTGCCCCGGCAGCTGCGCCGGTACCGGTGAGGGTGGAAGCCACAGAGCTCTTCTTGCCCTTCATCTGCTCCATGCGGGAGGTGGCGTCGTTCAAGTCGACCTCATCGCTGTGCTTGGTGGTCTTCAGGATGACCGAGGCAACCAGGAAGGAGACCGCCGTGGCCAGGAGCACCGCCAGGACCACCCCGACGTAGCTGTCACGTGAGGTCTGGGCGAGGACGGCGATAATGGATCCCGGAGCGGACGGCGCCACCAGGCCGGAATTGGTGATGGCCAGGGTGGCGATGCCCGTCATGCCGCCGGCAATGGTGGCCAGGATCAGCAGCGGGCGCATGAGGACATACGGGAAGTAGATCTCGTGGATGCCGCCCAGGAAATGGATGATGGCCGCACCGGGTGCGGAGGCCTTGGCCGCCCCTTTTCCGAAGAACATGTAGGCGAGCAGAAGTCCAAGTCCCGGGCCGGGGTTGGCTTCGAGCAGGAACAGGATGGACTTGCCCTGGTCCAGCGACTGCTGGATGCCCAGCGGAGTGAGCACGCCGTGGTTGATGGCGTTGTTCAGGAACAACACCTTGGCAGGCTCAATGAAAATGCTCGTCAGTGGCAGCAGGCCGTTGTTGACCAGGAACTGCACCACGTTGCCGGCGCCGGTACTGAAGGCGGTAACCAGCGGCGAGATGCCGTAGAAGCCCAGCATGGCCAATAAAGCACCCCAGATGCCCGCGGAGAAGTTGTTAACGAGCATTTCGAAGCCGGGGCGGATTTTGCCGTCCCAGAGGGAGTCGAGCTTCTTCATGGTCCAGCCGCCCAGCGGGCCCATGATCATGGCACCGATGAACATGGGGATGCCGGCACCCACGATCACACCCATGGTGCCGATCGCGCCCACCACGCCGCCACGGACGTCATAGACCATCCGGCCGCCGGTGTAGGCGATCAGGAGTGGCAGCAGGTATTTGATCATGGGGTCAACAAGGCCAAGGTTCTTTACACCCGCGGCGTTGGTGCCGAAGCCGCCCAGTTCGGGGACGGGGATCCAGCCCTTTTCGATGAAGAGGGCGGTAATCAGGCCCCAGGCAATAAAGGCGCCGATGTTGGGCATGATCATTCCGGACAGGAAAGTCCCGAACTTTTGGACGTGCACGCGCGCGCTGGTGCGGGGTTTTGCAACTGTCTCTGTTGCCATGTGATTTCCTAACCGTCATTCCTGCGGCTGCGCAGGATGGTCCGATATTTACGACGACGTACTGCTGGACGTTCTGGCGTTTTTCAGCCTGCCGGGCTGGCCGAGATGCGGTGAAGC
The DNA here is from genome assembly GCF_030817835.1 of Pseudarthrobacter sp. W1I19. Classification (NCBI taxonomy): domain Bacteria; kingdom Bacillati; phylum Actinomycetota; class Actinomycetes; order Micrococcales; family Micrococcaceae; genus Pseudarthrobacter; species Pseudarthrobacter sp. W1I19. The sequence continues at coordinate 4,728,640 of NZ_JAUSZR010000001.1, read as the reverse complement.
CATTCGAGGAAGAGTTTGAGTTCCGAGCTGGAGAGCTGGTCCGAGTGCGAGGCCTGAAGTGCGGCGTTCAGGGCGATCGCGGCCACCACCACCGAGGATTTTCCGGTGTCCTCCGGCGCCGCCCCGCTGGCGGGCTCGGCTGACACCGCGAAAATCATGGCATCCCGGGTCATGGTGGACAGTTCGAGGTTCCGTTCGGAGGCGGGCTCCGCAATCAGCATCAGCGTCACGCCCACGTTGGCGGCCAGGATGGACCTGGCTGCTTCCCTGGGCTGGACGTTCAGCTGGCCCGCCGCCGCTGCCTTGTTCAGCATCTCCTCCATCAGCGCCTCAGCATCTGCAACGATGGCCGGGCGGTTCTCCGGGCGGATATTGCCGAACATCACCAGGTACAGCTCCGGCTGGTTAAGCCCGAACTGCACGTGGTTGTCCCACATTCTCCGGATATCCTCGAGCGGGTGTCCGGAGGGGGCAAAATCCCTTTCGCCCGCTACATACTCTTCAAACCCTGCGGCGACGACGGCGTCGAAAAGGCCTTCCTTGTCACCGAAGTGGTGGTAAAGCGTGGGAGCCGAGACCCCCGCCAGCTGCGTGATCTGGCGGGTGGAGACAGGAGCTCCCGCGGATTTCGCCAACAACTCCGCCGCCGCACGAAGCAGTCGCATTTTGGGGGGAAGCTGGCCATCCAAACTCATAACCGCTACCCTAGCACCTATAGCAATGCTATATGAACTGAATCACATACAATTTTTTCAGGCACGTTTCCCGCTGACGGACGTAGCAGTCCACGGGTGGACCGGCATGGCGCCGGACATATTGGCGGGCCTGGCAAACCGGCAGAGAATGAGGACCTTCAGTGCAGAACTTCCCAGGAGTAGGCGTCAGTCCAGGCCGCGTTATCGGCACCGTCAGGCAGATGCCCAAACCCATCAGTGAGCCTCCGGCCGGCGAGCAGCTGGCACCGGACACCACCGCAGAGGAAGCCACCGCAGCCCTGAAGGCAGCCGCCCAGGCCGTGCATGACGAACTTAAGTCCCGCGCAGCCCATGCCACCGGTGACGGCAAGGCTGTCCTTGAAGCCACGGCACTGATGGCCAAGGACACCATGTTGATCAAGGGCGCTTCGAAGCTCATTGCCCGCGGCACCTCCGGCGAGCGCGCAATCTGGGAGTCCGGCTCGTCCGTCTCAGAAATGCTGCACAACCTGGGCGGCTACATGGCCGAACGCGCCACGGACGTCCTTGACGTACGCGCCCGGATCGTCGCCGAGCTCCGCGGTGTTCCCGCGCCGGGTATCCCCGCCTCCGCCACACCCTTCATCCTGGTGGCCGACGACCTCGCCCCTGCAGACACCGCCACCCTGGATCCGAACCAGGTCCTGGCACTTGTGACGGCGGGCGGCGGCCCCCAGTCGCACACCGCCATCATCGCCAGGTCCCTGGGCCTGCCCGCGGTGGTTGCCGCGGTAGGGGTGGACGAGGTTCCAGACGGCACGGAAGTGTTTGTGGACGGCGCTGCCGGAACCGTCGTCGCCGAGCCCGACGAATCCCTGCGTGCCGCTGCGGAGGCCTGGGCAGCAACGGCTTCCCTGCTGTCCGAGTTCACCGGGACGGGTACGACGGCGGACGGGCACCAGGTGCCGTTGCTCGCCAACGTGGGCGGCGGCAAGGATGCTGTGGCGGCAGCCAAGCTGGGCGCCCAGGGAGTGGGATTGTTCCGTACCGAGTTCTGCTTCCTGGAACGTGATACCGAACCTTCCGTCGAAGAGCAGGCTGCAGCCTACAAGAGCGTTTTTGATGCCTTCCCCGGCAAGAAGGTTGTCCTGCGCACCTTGGACGCGGGCGCCGACAAGCCGCTGCCCTTCCTGACCGATTCCACTGAGCCCAACCCCGCCCTCGGTGTCCGCGGCTACCGCACCGACTTCACTACTCCCGGCGTGCTGGACCGGCAGCTCGAAGCCATCGCGCTCGCAGCAAACCAGTCCGACGCCGACGTGTGGGTTATGGCCCCGATGATCTCCACGGCGGAAGAGGCTGCCCGCTTTGCCTCCATGTGCGCAGACGCCGGCATCAATACGCCCGGCGTGATGGTGGAGGTTCCCTCCGCGGCACTGACGGCCGAAGCCATCCTGAGGGAAGTGGGCTTCGCAAGCCTTGGCACCAACGACCTCACCCAGTACGCCATGGCCGCCGACCGGCAGCTGGGCCCGCTGGCCAACCTCAACACGCCCTGGCAGCCGGCCGTCCTGCGCCTGGTGGGGCTGACAGTGGAAGGCTCACGCGCCGAGGGCAACAACAAACCCGTTGGCGTCTGCGGTGAGGCGGCCGCTGACCCGGCCCTCGCCGTCGTACTGACCGGACTGGGCGTGAGCACCCTGTCCATGACGGCGCGTTCCCTGGCCGCCGTGGCTGCGGTGCTCAAAACAGTGACCCTGGAGGAGGCGCAGCAGCTGGCCAAGCTGGCGCTGTCAGCCCCGAGTGCCACCGAGGCGCGGGCGTGGGTCCGGGAGAAGCTGCCTGTACTGGAGGAGCTGGGGCTCTAGCCGCGGGGGCCGCAAGGCCTGGGAACGTCAGGCCGTGACGTCGAATCCGTTAAGGGCGCGCACCCAGCCGTTGATGGCCTGGGCGGCGGGAGCCGGAGCGGTGTGCTGGAAGACGTGGCCCTGCCCCAAAATCTCGCCCATGCTGCCCTGCGGGGCGGCAGCGGAGAGCTTGACGCACCAGGGACGCCGAGCAATGGGGTCCCTGGTGCCGCGGAGCACCAGCACCGGCTGGCTGACGCCGGCCAGCCGCTCCTCCAGCGGGTACCTCATCATCACCGGCAATTCTGTGAGATACCAGCGCGGACCTGCGCGGAAGTAGTCGCTGAACACAACCGCGTTGGAGGTCGGGGACTCGTTGAACATGGCGTCCCGGGCGAGCGCCAGGGCCTGTTGTGCCACCGATTTCCGGCTGGGTTCGACCACGGGGCCCATCAGCACGGCTCCGGCCACCCGCCAGGGCTCACGCAGGGCCAGTTCCACCGCAAACTGGGTGCCCATGGAATGTCCCACGGGCACGTAGCTGGAGACGCCCGCGTCGGTCAGCACATCGCTGACAAACGCCGCAAAATCTTCAACCTGCAGCTGCCGTCCGGGCCGTGACGACTTTCCAAAGCCGGGGAGGTCGAAGGAGTAGACGTCCGCTGCCTTGGCCAGCTCCTGATGCAGCCGCGCCAGGTAGCGGTGGGAAACGCCAATGCCGTGCAGCAGGACGTAGGTGGGGCGGGCACCGGCATCCTGCATTCCCTTTGCACCGGCCCTTGGGGGCTGGACTGAGGAATACAGCATTCCCTGCAAACCACCGGATTTCACATTCCTGCCGCCATTCAATGCCATCAACCGAGCATACCGCCGGAGCAATATAGCCGGTTTGCGCCCGGCGCGCCCCCGGCCGCCGACTGGCCCGATAGGCTGTGGCCATGGCACTGATTGCTCCCAGGATGGCCGCCGCGCTCCCGCCCGAGGAGGCCCGGAAGTTGGAACGGGCCCTCGCCGGCAGCGAGGACATCACCGTTTTTGTGGACGGCACTGTCCACCGCCTTCCGCCCTTGGCGAGGGACGCCGTCGTCGACCTCCTGCAGCGGTTCAGCCGCGGCGAGGCCGTGACGGTGAGCAGTGTGGAGGACATGCTGACCACCTCCAAGGCAGCGGAGCTGGCCGGCATCTCCCACACCTACCTTCGCAACATGACCGACCGCGGCGAGATCCCCGTAGAGTACCGCGGCAGCCACCGGCGCATTCCGCGGACCGCCATCATGGCGTGGCTCGAGGAGCAGAAGAAGGACCGGCACAAGGCTGCTGGAGAGCAAGGGACTGAAGCCGACGCCGGAACCCAGCTTTAGATCCGGGGACGCGCCGCCCAGCGACGCATCTTGAGCGCAGCGTGGAGTTCCAGCCGAGGCATCCCCTTGAGCGGATCCACGCCCAGCAGTTGCCGGATCCGGCCCAGCCGGTTGTAGATGCTGCTCCGGTGCAGATGGAGTTTTGCGGCCACGTCCTGGACGGAACCGTCGTTGTCGTAGAGGAGTTCCAGGACGGGGATAAGTTCGCCGTTGCGGTCGTGGTCCTCGAGCATCCGGAAGTAGACCGATCCAGGGTCAACCCAGGCGCCTGCCCCTCCCCCGGCGGAAGCCAGGAGCTGGTAGACGCCGGTGGACCGGCAGTCCACGAGCTCCCCGAGCTGCGGATCCACTGCGGCGGCCTGAGCAGCCAGCTTGGATTGCCGGTAGGCCTCGGCCAGTTCCCGCGGCCTGGTAAATCCTTCGCTGATGCCCAGGATGATCCGTTGCACGGGGCGGCCTGAGCGCTTGGCCAGCTCCAGCTGATAATGCACCAGGACCTGCGCATGGTTCGCCCTGCCTGACGACTCGCGGAACAGCACCACGGAGTGCGTTTCAGCTCCGGCACTGAAGAGGGCGGCGTCCACACCCACCGTCGCCTGCAGCGCGGCGGAGCGGTGGATCAGGGTGGCGGCAATGGGATCCGGCCCTTCGGCCCAGCCATCGGCGTCCAGCACCGTCACCATTTGCCACGGCCCGCGGCCTTGGACTTCCTTCCAGCCTGCCACCGCCGCCACGGCGTTGGTTTCCCCCGCACAGGCGGCCAGGAATTCCCGTTCACGCCCGCGCCGGAATTCGGATTCAGCAGTGTTGGAATCCAGCAACAGTGCTGAGAGCGTTTCGAGTTCGCTGGTGACAGCCGGCAGCTGGGTGAGAATCGCCGTCGGATTTTCCTCCACCGAGTCCTGCTGCACCCACAGGTAACCCACGCGGAAGCCGCGGACCATCAGCGGGACGCAGACCCGGCCCAGCATGCCCAGGTGCGGATTGGCAGGAACCGCCACCGGCCGGACGGCGGTGGCGATACCGTGCGAAAGCTGCCAGGCGCTGACATCCGCCGGCACTTTTTTGCTGAGCAGGAAGTTCACACGGACGCGGTCTGCATGGGATTGGTTGGAGCTGTACGCGAGGAGCACACCGTCCAGATCCTCCAGGGAAAGGCCGCGGCCCAGCTTCTGTGCCACCAGCTCCACCAGTTGCTCCACACCCTGTTGCTGCATGGGGCAACACTACTGCTTGCAAAGCAGTCGGCACGAACGGACATGAGGCGACACTTGACGCTTGGCAGCTGAACAAACGTCGAGTCTGCTTCGGCAAAATCCTTGTATTTCCGGCGTTCGTCGGTCGCGGCCTCCTCCACGTGATGTCGGCTGGCTCACAACGGGATTTATCGTGGAAACACGAAATCCTTTCCCACTTTTCCGGCTTACCAGCCCCAGAACATGGAGCCCGCGATGATCATCGGCGTCCCCAAAGAAATCAAGAACAACGAATTCCGGGTGGCCATCACCGCCGCCGGCGTCCACGAGTTCGGCACCCACGGCCACACCGTGCTGGTGGAACGCGGCGCAGGGCTGGGCTCAGGCATTACGGACGAGGAATACGCCATCGCCGGCGCCGAAATCGTCAACGAGGCTGACGACGTCTGGGCCCGCGCGGACATGGTCATGAAGGTCAAGGAACCCATCAAGGCCGAATACCACCGTTTCCGCAAGGGCCTGATCCTCTTCACCTACCTCCACCTCGCGGCCGAGCCCGAGCTCACCCGCGAACTCATCAACTCCGGCGTCACCGCCATTGCCTACGAAACCGTCCAGGAAGGCCGCACCCTGCCGCTGCTGGCCCCCATGTCCGAGGTGGCCGGCCGGCTCTCGGTCCAGGTAGGTGCCGCATCCCTCATGGCTCCCGCCGGCGGCAAGGGCGTGCTGCTCGGCGGCGTACCGGGCGTCCGGCCTGCCAAGGTTGTGGTTCTGGGTGCAGGTGTTGCGGGTACCAACGCCGCAGCGATGGCACTGGGCCTGGGCGCCGACGTGACCATCCTGGACATCAACATCAACCGCCTGCGCGAACTGGACGCCCAGTACCAGGGCCGGCTCAAGACGGTGGCGTCGAACAAGTACGAGATCGAAAAGTCCGTGGTGGACGCCGACCTGGTGATCGGCTCAGTCCTGATCCCGGGCGCCAAGGCCCCCAAACTGGTCACCAACGAACTCGTGGCACGCATGAAGCCCGGCTCAGTGCTGGTGGACATCGCCGTGGACCAGGGCGGCTGCTTCGAAGACACCCACCCCACCACACACCAGGAACCCACGTACAAGGTCCACAACACCATCTTCTACTGCGTGGCCAACATGCCCGGCGCCGTACCGAACACCTCCACCTACGCGCTGACCAACGTGACCCTGCGCTACGCCGTGTCCCTGGCCAACCTGGGCGTCAAGGCCGCCTTCGACCGCGACCCCGCCCTCGCCGCCGGCCTCAACATCGCCGCCGGCCACGTGGCACACCACTCCGTCTCCGAGGCGCACAACCTGCCGCTCGTAAAGGATTGGCACGAACTGGTCTCGGCCTAAGCAATCGGTGGTTGAGCTCGTCGGACCTGGTTTCGACAAGCTCAACCACCGTTCTTCTTTTAAGCCAGTTCGCGTGCTTGTTCTATAAGTTTTAAGGCCTCGACGGCGTCTTCCGGGTTTACTGGGAGGGGCAGGCCTGATTTTGGGCCGCCGTCGAGGATCTTCTCTGCCAGGATCCGGTAGAACTCCGGGTAGGCGCCGCGTTCGGTGGGCAGGGCGTCCAGGTGGCCGTCCCGGCCAAGGAGCCCTGCCCACTCCGGAGCCTCCTCGCCGTACTCTGCATCCAGGGGGCTGCCGCCGGCCACGATGTAGGGCTCCTGAGGGTCAACCCCATTCTTGGTGAAGGCCCCCACGGAACCCAGGACGCGGAAGCGGGCGCCCTGCTGTGCGCACAGCATGTTCATGGTGAGGTGGCTGAGCACCCCGGACTCGTGCCGCAGCACCAGGAAAACGTCGTCGTCCGCCCGCTCGTCCGCCCGGCGGGCTTTCAGCTCGGCGTGGACCACGGTGGCCGGGCCAAACAGCAGGAGGGCCTGGTCGATCAGGTGGCTCCCGAGGTCGTACAAAACACCGCCGCCGTCGGCCGCCGTGGCACGTGCCTTCCAGGCCTTGGCAATGGTGGGCGACCACCGCTCGAACCGCGATTCGAAGCGCGCCACCTTTCCGACGGCCTCCGCTGCCACAAGCTTGCGAAGCGTCAGGAAATCGCCGTCCCAGCGCCGGTTCTGGAACACCGTCAGCACGCGGCCGAGCTCCCGGGCCAGCTCCACCAACTCCTGCCCTTCTTCGCTGGTCACTGCGAAGGGCTTGTCCACCACCACGTCCAGCCCGGCTTCCAGGGCAGCCTTGGCGAGCGGATAGTGCGTGGCGGGCGGCGTGCCCAGCACCACAAGGTCAAGGTGGGCGGCGTGCGTGAGGACCGCATCGCCGTCGTGCACTGTCCGCACGCCGGGGTAGCGGGCAGTGGCTGACTTTTGCCGCTCTGCATTGGAGGTGGCGATGACATCCAGCGAATAGCGCGGATCCGCCCCGATCAAAGGGGCATGGAAGATGCTGCCCGAAAGTCCATAGCCGACGACGGCGGTGCGGATGGTTCGTTCAGCTTCAGTTCCGGTCATGGGGACTACGCTACTCCCGCACGCTCTCTCACTTAATGCCCCTTAACCGCCAACGCTCTCTCACTTCCTTAGAGAAAGTGAGAGAGCGTTGCGGGAAAAGCCACGTTAAGTGAGAGAGCGTCCCGGGGGCGGGGCTACTTCTTTTCCCAGCCGAGGGTGGTCCAGTCCGGAACCTGGGACAGGCTCTGGAACAGGGACGGTCCGTAGTTGGCCAGGCCGGTGCGGACGAAGGAGATCTGCGGGCCGTTAAACACCACGCCCATGGAGTAGTACTTGGCCATGTGCTCCTTCTCCACATCCATGGCAGCCTTGTTCCGCTCGGCGTTGTCCGCGATGGAGGTCAGATCTGCAATCTTTTTGTCCAGTTCGGCGTCGCCCAGGCCGTTTTCGTTGGTCTGGGAGTCGTAGTACTGCTTGACGGCGGACGTGGCGTCGGCGCCGACGGTGTAGCCGGAGATGCTCAAGTCAAAGTCGCGGCCGCCGATCACCTTGCCGAAGTCGGCGGAAGCACGCTGGTCGATGCCCACGTCCATGCCGCCGGCCTGAAGCTGCTTCTGCAGGGTCTGCGCAACTGCCAATGTGGTCTGGTCGTCGCCGAAGTTGCTGATCTTGAAGGCGGCGGGCTTGCCGTCCTTTTCCATGATGCCGTTGGCATTCGCGCTGTAGCCGGCGTCGGTGAGGACCTTCTTGGCGGCATCGGGGCCGGTTTCCTTGACCGGGTAATTGTCCTGGTAGTACTCAGAGAACGGCAGGAGCATCATGGAACCGGAGCTGGGCTCCTCCCAGTTCAACCCGTTGAAGCGCACCTTGCGGATGGCTTCACGGTCCACGGCGGCGAAGATTGCCTTACGGACTGCCACGTCGGTGATCTTCTGGGCATTGATGTTCATGCCGCCGGCGAAGAGCCGCTGGCCGCGCCGGACCTCGGAGTTCTTGGTGCCCTCAAGCTGCTTGTAGAGGGCAATGGTGTTGGCGGACATGGCGTCGATTTCGCCGTTTTTGAAGGCGGCGATCTGGGCGCTGGTTTCAAGCTGGCGGAACACCACGTTCTCCAGCACAGGCTTGTTGCCCCACCACTTCTCGTTCGGCACCAGGCTCACGGTCTTGCCGGCCGCGTCATACTGGTCCACCTTGAACGGTCCTGCCATCCACTCCGGGTGCATCTCGCCGGCGAATCCCTCGTTAAAGATTTCCGGGGTGTTCACGGCCGGGTGGATGAGGCCAAAGTAAAGGTCTTCCAGGGGGTAGGTGGGCTGGGACAGCGTGGTGATGATTTCCTTGTCGCTGCTGCCCGCCTCCACCGATTCGACGAAGGCGTAGGACCCGGAGGAGACGATGTCGTATCCGGCATCCGGGCTCTTCAGGATGTTCCAGGTGTTCTGGAAAGTCTTGATGTCAATGGGAGTGCCGTCGTTGAAGGCGGCTTTGTCGTTCACCTTGATGGTGACGATCTGTTTGCCGTCCTTCACCTCGCTCTCCACGGATTCGCAGAAATCCTTGTTGGGTGAAGCCTTGCCCTCGAAGTCCAGTTTCCAGCATCCGCCGATGCCGCCACCGGTGACCGCCACGGGGTTGATTGCCGCCATCAGCGCGGAGTTGTCAGAAGTGTTGCCGTTGTTGGAGAAGCCGTTGAAATCCGGTCCGATGCTGCCCAGCGGAAGGGTGACTTTCCCGCCCTTTTCAAGATCGGCTGCCGGCTTCTCGTTGATGCTGATGAGCTTGGACAGGTCGCTTCCTGCCTCCTGGCCCTTGGCCGTTTCCGGCCCGGTGGCGCCGCCACCGCCGCAGGCAGTCAGGGTCAGAGCCGCAGCGATAGCCGCCGCTCCGCCGATCTTGGTCAGATTCCTCATGGTGTTCCCTTCGTTGTTGCCGGTGGTGATGCTGGTGACGCTGGTGCTGGATGGAACAAATCTACGGTGCATGGTGGTCCGCCGGGTCATGGACTACAAGCATGTCCTCGTCCAATTCCCCGTCCGGGAAGAAGCAGGCGAAGCGCTGGTCGACGACGGGCAGCAGGTTGGCCGCCAGTGCCTGGGCTGCCGCGGACGGTGCCACTGGTTCCAGCGGGGGTTCGAGGGTAAGGCACTTTTCCTTCTTCGCAGCCGGCAGGGCGGCGAACACGGGGCAGCGGGTGGCGAAGTTGCAGCCCTTGGGCGCATCCAGCGGCGAGGGCAGGTCACCCTGCAGGATAATCCGCTCCCTGGTCCGTTCCACCCTGGGATCTGGCACCGGGATGGCCGAGAGCAGGGCACGGGTGTAGGGGTGGCGCGGGTTGTCGAACACCCGGTCCACTTCACCGATCTCCACGATCTTGCCCAGGTACATCACGGCAACGCGGTTGGAGATGTGCCGTACCACTGAAAGGTCATGCGCCACCAGGAGGTAGCTGAGGCCCAGCTCGGCGCGGAGCTTGTCCAGGAGGTTGATCACCCCGGCCTGGACCGAAACGTCCAGGGCAGAAACCGGCTCGTCGAGGACCACCAGTTTGGGATTCACGGCCAGGGCCCGGGCTATGCCGATGCGCTGGCGCTGTCCGCCCGAGAACTGGTTGGGGAAGCGGTTGACGTGGTCAGGCTGGAGGCCCACCAGCTTCATCAGTTCCATGATGCGCTTCTTGATGGACTGCCGGTCCATGCCCGCATTCTGGAGCGGTTCGGCGAGGACTTCGTAGACGGTGAAGCGCGGGTCCAGGGCGCCGGTGGGGTCCTGGAACACCATCTGGAGTTCCCGCCGCATGGCACTCTTGGTCCGGGCATCGGCAGCCTGTTTGTTGCTTAGGCCGCCGATCACCACTTCGCCGTCCTGGTCTTTGTGGAACTCCATGATCTCCAGGAGCGTGGTGGTCTTGCCTGAACCTGACTCGCCCACGATGGAGAAGCATTCCCCCTCACGGATGTCGAAGCTGAGCCCGTCCACGGCTTTCACCGTGCCGATCTTCCGCTTGAGCAGGGCGCCCTTGGTCAGCGGGAAGTGTTTGCGTACGTCCTTGAGTTGCAGGACTGTGGTGCGCTCCCCGCGGGGGATGGAATCGAATTCGGACACCGGGACAGGCGGGGCCGAGAAGATGTCGTGGACGTCAACCTCGCCGCCGAGTGACCCGGACTTGATGCAGGCGGCCCGGTGCAGGCTGCTTCCTGCCACCGGCAAGAGGGCGGGTTCGCCGTCCAGGCACGCTTCGGAGGCAAGCGGGCAGCGGGGGGCGAACGAGCAGCCGGTGGGCGTGTGGATCAGGTTGGGCGGGATGCCTTCGATGGGGACCAGTGAGGACTTCTCCGCGACGTCCACCCGTGGCACGGCGCCCAGCAGACCCATCGTGTACGGCATCCGGGGGTTGTAGTAGATGTCCTCCACCGCCCCTGTTTCCACCGGCTTGCCGGCGTACATCACCATGATGTCGTCCGCCATGCCTGCGACCACGCCGAGATCGTGCGTGATCATCACCACTGCGGCGCCCGTCTCCTCCTGTGCGTTATGGAGTACCTCCAGCACCTGCGCCTGGATGGTGACGTCCAGGGCCGTCGTCGGCTCATCCGCGATCAGGACGCGGGGGTTGTTCGCGATGGCGATGGCGATCATTACCCGCTGGCGCATGCCGCCCGAGAACTCGTGAGGGAAGGCTTTCAGCCTGTCCTTCGGGCTGGGAATGCCCACCATGGCCAAAAGTTCGACGGCGCGGGCTTCTTTGGCCTGTTTGCTCATGCCGGGATGGTGGATGGTGAGCGCTTCGATGATCTGGGTGCCCACGGTGTAGACCGGCGTCAGGGAGGACAGCGGGTCCTGGAACACCATGGCGAGCTCGTTGCCACGGTAGGCGCACATCGCCTTGTCGCTGAGGCCCAGCAGCTCCTTGCCATGGAGGCGGACTGAACCGGTGATTTCCGCCGTGGCGGGCAACAGTCCCATGATCGCCAGCGAGGTCACGGATTTTCCGGACCCGGATTCCCCCACGATGCCGAGCGTCTTTCCGGGCAGGAGGTCAAAATCGACACCGCGGACGGCGTGCACCACGCCGTTTTCGGTGTTGAAGCTGACGTTGAGGTCCCGGACGGACAGGACGGCGTCGGTGGGACCGTGCAGTCCGGCAACGTGCAGCCGTTCCACTGCTGACTGGGGCTGTTCCGCGGGCCCGGCGGCGATTTCGCTGCTCATGAGGCATTCCCCTTCACACGGGTATTCAAGGCCTTGCGCTTCCGTGCGCTGCCGCTGGAGCTGGAGCTGGGATCAAAGGCATCGCGCAGCCCGTCGTTCATCATGGCCAGTGAGCCGGTGAGGAGGAACATCACTGTGAGCGGGACCCAGAACATCCACGGGAAGGTCTGCACCTGTGAGGTGGCTCCGCCGATGAGGACACCCAGGCTCACATCCGGGACCTTGATGCCGATACCGATGAAGGAGAATGCCACCTCGGCGAGGATGGCACCGGTGACGCCGCGGGTCACGTCCAGGACCAGCAGCGAGCCGATGTTGGGAACCAGGTGGCGCCAGACGATGCGCCGCGGCGGGACGCCCATGTACTGGGCAGCCTTGACGTAATCCCGCTGCATCAGCGACATCGACAGGGACCGGATCAGGCGGGCGGTGCCCATCCAGCTGAAAACCAGCAGCACGATGATCAGCAGCAGCCAGGAGGGCAGGTCACTTTTCAGCCCTGCACCTCCGCCGCTGGTGGCTACAGCCACCACCAGCAGGGCGGGCATCATGATGAGCGCCTCAAGGACGAAGAGCATCACCTTGTCCACCTTGCCGCCGAAGTAGGCCATGGTGCAGCCGTACACGGCGGCGATCAGGACGGACACCAGCCCCACCACCAGGCCGATCAGGATGGAGATCCTGGTGCCTTCGACAGTCATGGCGTAGAGGTCGATGCCTGCCTGGGATGTACCGAGGTAGTGCTCGGCTGAGGGCGGCATGCCGATGCTGAAGGGATCGATCGTCTCCTTGTCCCACTGGGTGAGGTACCCGCCGACGAACGAAAAAAGGGTCAGGGCGAGGAAGATGACCAGACCGGCCACAGCAGTCCTGTTGCGCAGGAAGCGGCGGAAGATAATGGTGTTTTTGCCGATAATGACGTCGGCGTTTTCCAGGTGCGCGTCCTGGGCGACGGCTGCCGGGTCGACGGCGTTGAGGTTGGTCATGGTTACTGCACCCGCACTCTCGGGTCAACAAGGGTAGTGGCGAAGTCCGCCAGGATGGCCCCGAGGGCAAAGATGACGGAGCCGTAGGCCAGTGTGGCGGTGGCGGCGTTGACGTCCTGCAGCGAGATGGCGTCAATGCTCCAGGAGCCCACACCGGGCCAGGCGAAGATCTTCTCCGCGAAGAACCCGCCGGCGAAGATGGCCGGGATGGTGAAGGCGATGCTCTGGGCCACGGGGATGAACGAAACCCGCAGCGCATGCCGTGAGATTGCCTGGTTGCGGGTGAGGCCCTTCGCGCGGGCGGTCCGGACAAAGTCGGCGTTGACGTTGTCCAGGAGGTACTGCCGCTGGGCTATCTGGTAGGAGCCCCAGCCCACCAGGGTGATGGCGATGGTGGGGACGGCGTAGTGCGCCAGCATGTCCACGAACTGCGCCCACCCCGGCGCTGTTCCGGGGGTGGAGATGCCGGTGACGAAGAAGATCCGCTCCCCCACAGTTTCATTGATATTGATGGCACCCAGCTGCACCAGGAAGTAGGCGATGGGTGCGGGAACGATGTAGGCGAGGTAGCTGTAGGAGGTGATGACGCGGTCCTGGAACTTGTACTGCCGCGCCGCGGAATAGACCCCAAGCGCCACGCCGATGACGAGCGTCAGGATGATGGAGGCCAGGAAGAGCCTTGTGGAGATCCAGACGCGGTCGCCAAACTCGGCGTTGATGTAGGCTCCGTTGGGGCTGCGGCCCCAGTCCCAGCGGGTGACGATGGCCGTGAGCCATTCCACGTACCGCTCCCACGGGCTGAGGTCCGGGTCCAGGCCTTTGAGGCGCATGGAGTTGGCCACCTGCTCGGGAGTGGGGCGGGGAATGCGTTCCTGTTCCAGCAGGGCCGGCTTCAGGGAACTGACCGCCAGAAAGTATCCCGCCGAGGTGGTCAGGAAGATCATAAAAACGTACGTGATGCCGCGCTTTGCGAGGTACCTGAGCATGGGCCTAGTTCTGTTTCGCCGCCGCCAGCCGGACGTCGGAGCACCAGGGAGACGGCAGGTGGGTCAGGGTATCGGGCAAATCAACAATCACGTGCTGGATCCTTCCGTTTTCCCGGCGGTAGCGGGGGTTGTGCTGCCTCGCCGGGTCCTTTGCCAGCGGGTGGCTGGCAACCCGCTGGCTGATGGGCCAGTCCTGTGGACTATGTTGCGGGTCACATCCGAAGAGGAAACTATCACAAGCGACGCCGCAAAATACGGGCCCGTGCGCGCAAACATAACTGCACGTATCAGATTGTTATGAATAAGTTTGTGAAGTTGGTGTGACTGGACGAGGGGCCGTGAAAAGGCGTAATCTACGCGCCGCTGACAACCCTTGTGACAAGATCCTGCCAGGAAGCAGCCAGTCGCTCCATACTCACGCCGTGCACCTTGAGGAGGTTGAGGAGGCGGTCCGGGGCGAGGGTGGCGGCCAGTGAGCGGGCCATGAGCCAAGGGTCCGCGTCGAGCCCCTCCCCACGCAGCAGCAGTTCGATGTGCCAGTGCCACAGGGCCGCGGCCGGAGGCTCGAACTCCCCGCGCGAAGTGTTTTGGGCTGCGAGCGCCAACTCACCGAACTCCACCGTATAGGCGATGCGTTCCACCCCGAACGCGATGAGCCGCTGCAGGCCCGGCGCTCCAGGGCCAAGCGGCGGCGGCCCGAACATAAAGCGCTCCTGGAAAGCTGCCTCGGATTCGCTCAGCAGGGTCAGCATAAGTCCGGCCCGGCTGCCGAAACGGCGGAAGACGGTGCCCTTGCCTACCCCCGCCTGCTCGGCGAGCCGGTCCATCGTCAGCCCTGCCGCGCCGCATTCGCTGATCAATTCGCGGGCTGCCGTGAGCAGCCGCTCCCGGTTCCGGGCAGCGTCGCTGCGTTCCGCGGCACCCTTCGAGGGAAGATCGGGGCGCATTGAGATGGAGCTCACATCCCACATTCTAGACCTGGGGAATAAGAACCGGACCGTAGTCCGTTTAGACGGGTGAAGGCATAAAGCCTCTCTTGTTTACCCGGCCGGCGGTCCCCCTCCCGCCGCCCCAACCCCAGGAGTCCATATGACCAAGAGCACCGTCCTTACCCTCGTCGGCAGCCTGCGCGCTGAGTCCACCAACCAGAAGCTGGCTGAAGCCATCCAGCTGAACGCACCGGAGCAGGTGGAGGTTGTCATCCACGAAAGCCTGGGCAACATCCCCTTCTACAACGAGGACATCGACGTCGAAGGCCAGGTCCCGGCTGCTGCTGCCGCGCTGCGCGCCGCGGCCAATGAGGCGGACACCCTCCTGCTGGTCACTCCCGAGCACAACGGCACCGTTCCTGCTGCGCTGAAGAACGCCATCGACTGGCTGTCCCGCCCCTTCGGCGCGGGCGCCCTTGCCGGCAAGCCCACCGCCGTCGTCGGCACCGCCTTCGGCCAGTACGGTGGGGTCTGGGCCCAGGACGAGGCACGCAAGGCGGCAGGAATCGCCGGCGCCCAGGTCCTCGAGGACGTCAAGCTCGCCGTTCCGGGCTCCATGGTGCGCTTCGCTGAACTGCACCCGAAGGACGACGCAGAGGTTGTGGAGCAGATCAAGGGCGTCTTTGATGCCCTTGCAGCCGTCCAGCCTGCTGCCTAAGCAGCCTTGGCGGGTGCCCGGCGCGATACTTCGCGCCGGGCACCTCTGTGTTTAAGCCGGCAGCGTGTTTCAGCCGGCAGGCCCTCAACTCTGGCTGACGCACGGGATCGTTGCTAGCGTGACGCCATGAACCCCTCGAAAGCCCCGGCCAGGATCCTTGACATCGCCGGCGCCGAGGTTCGCGTCTCGAGCCCCGACAAGGTGGTGTTCCCCGGGCCCGGGCTGACCAAGCTGGACCTGGTGAACTACTACCTGTCCGTGGCGGACGGAGCCCTGCGCGGTGCCGGCGGCCGGCCCATGGTGCTCAAGCGGTTCCCCAAGGGCATCGACGCCGAGCCGTTCTTCCAAAAGCGCGTACCCGAAAACCACCCCGACTTCATCGACACCGCAACGCTGCACTACGCGTCAGGAACGTCAGCCGAAGAAGCCGTGATCCGCGATGCCGCAGGACTGGCCTGGGTGGTGAACCTTGGCTGCCTGGACCTTAACCCGCACCCCGTCCGCTCGGAGGACCTTGAGCACCCTGACGAGCTGCGGGTGGACCTGGATCCCATGCCGGGGGTGGACTGGTCGCAGATTGTTGACGTCGCCTACGTGGCGCAGGAAGTGCTCGACGACGTCGGGCTGGCCGGATGGCCGAAGACCAGCGGGTCCCGCGGGCTGCACATCCTGGTGCGCATTGCGCCGCAGTGGTCCTACCGCGACGTGCGGCTTGCCGCCGAAACGCTCGCCCGCGAGGTGGAGAACCGTGCCCCGGGCCTCGCAACCGCCCGCTGGTGGAAGGAGGAGCGCGGCGAGAGCGTCTTCGTTGACTTCAACCAGAACGCGAAGGACCGTACCGTGGCCTCGGCCTACTCGGTCCGGCCCCTGCCGGATGCCCGTGTTTCCACGCCGCTGGCCTGGGATGAAGTGCGTTCGGCGCGGCCCGAACAGTTCACGGTGGTCACCGTTCCCGGACGTTTCGAGGATGTGGGCGACCCCCACGCCGGGATAGACGACGTTGCGGGTTCGCTTGAGGGGCTTCTTGCGCTGGCGGCCGAACTGGGCCCGGCGGAGAAGGCGCCGCGCAGCGGGGACGGCTCTGGACGCCGGAAGTCGGTAATGCCGCTGATCGAGGTTGCGCGCACCAAAACCAAACCCGAGGCACTGGCCGCGCTCGAGGAGTGGAAGTCACGGCATGCCGGCCTCCTTCCTGCCCTGCATCCGGCGGATGTACTGGTTGATGGAATGCGCGGTTCCAGCTCCCTCTGGTACCGCGTCCGCGTGAACCTGCAGCACATCCCCGAGGCAGACCGGCCGAGGCAGGAGGAGCTCATCGCCGACTACGATCCGTGGGCTGGCAAGGTATGGCCGGGGCGACCGGATTCCTGATGGCGGGAACGGCACTGCCGTGACCAACTCTTGTCCCAACCGGTACCTCCCGGACATTCTTTGCCAGGTGCACCCGCCGTAACGTTAATCCACGGAAAGTACCGGGACGGGATTGCGGTGCGGGCATGGCAGGCAGGCGCAGTGATGGACAACGAGTGGCGGTGGTCCGCGCTGTGGTGGCGGCAACTGCCCTCGCTCTTCCGCTGTGGCTCGGCTCCTGCGCCCCCACGCCTCCCGCTCCTGCCCCGTCCTCCCCAGCCCCACTGGTGGAAGCTGGCCCCGGCCCCGTGGGCGTGCCAGTGCCTGCTGACCCCGCTCCCCGGCCCCAGCCACAGGACCCCCCGCCGCCCCAAAGTGCGGCCATCCCCGAGGCATTGGAAACCCAGGCCCAGGCACCTGCCACGTCAACCGGGACCGAGCCTGGCGGCACATCCGTGCCCGGCCCTGGCACACCGGAAGTAACGGCGTCGCAAAGTCCTGCGCCATCCGCGCCGCCCCCCTCAGGCAGGGCCGCGGCCGTGCAGGCAGTGACGGCCTATTACGTGTTGCTGGACGACGGCGGGACCAACGGCGTGCGCTTCGGCTGCAATGACAGCCTGGTGGGGGTGGCCCTCGCCAGTCCCGCCGCAGAGGAGCCTCTGCCTGCCGCAGTAGGGGCGCTGCTCGAAGCACCAACCGAAGCAGGGCTGTCCAAGCCGGCACGTGAGACCTACAACGCCCTGACCAACTCGGACCTGAAGTTCCTGTCAGGCAGCTTCGATGGCACCACCGTCACGGTGTATCTGGCCGGAACACTCCGGCTGGGAGGGGTTTGCGACATTCCCCGGGTGGAAGCGCAACTGACTCAAACGGCGGTGGCAGCCGTGGGAGCCATCCGCGCCGAAATCTATGTCAATGGCAGCGGCCTGGCCGAAGCCTTGCGGCTGGACTGACCGGGCCAAGCGCTGCTGTTCCTCCACAGCCATCCCGCCCATCCGCCCCGGAATAAACGAATGTTGCCTAGTCGACAACTCGCGGCTGTATCCTGTGGTTGTGAGCCACGAGACACTCGACGCCGCAGCACGGACGCTGCCTGCCGAAGCCATTGATGCCATCGAGCGGGCGGCCACGTCCGCCCACCGCCATGAGGAGCTGTTCTCAGAGCGCGCCGCCAACATACGCCAGTCCGCCGTCCGGGATGTCTTTGATATTTCCCTGCGCCCCGGACTTGTTTCGCTTGCCGGCGGAAGCCCCTACCTGCAGTCCCTTCCCCTCGACCGGCTGGCCGCCACCGCTGCCGCCATCATCGCCACGGACGGCCTGACTGCCCTCCAGTACGGCAGCGGCCAAGGCACCCAGGAACTGCGTGAGCAGATCTGCGAGGTGATGGCGGCAGAAGGCATCCTCGACGCCCGGCCGGAAAACGTGGTCATCACCGCAGGATCGCAGTCCGCGCAGGATGTGGCCACCAAAGTCTTCTGCAACCCCGGAGATGTGGTGCTGGTGGAAGACCCCACCTACGTTGGCGCCCTGAACACCTTCGAGGCGTACCAGGTCCAGGTGGAAACGGTGGAGATGGACCAGGACGGCCTGGTCCCGGACCTGCTGGAGGCCAGGATCGCCGCCCTGCAGCTGGCCGGCAAAAACATCAAATTCCTGTACACGATCCCCAACTTCAACAACCCCTCCGGCATTACCCTCGCCCGGAGCCGGCGGCAACAGATCGTAGATATATGCAGCAGGGCGAATATTCTGGTCCTGGAAGACAACCCGTACGGGCTCCTGCGCTTCGAAGGCGAACTGCTTCCACCGCTCCGCGCGGAGAATCCGGGGGACGTTATCTACCTGGGGTCCTTCTCCAAGATCTTCGCCCCGGGCCTGCGCATAGGGTGGGCCCTGGTTCCGGAGCATCTCCAGCGCCGGTACTACCTCGCTGCAGAATCGGTCACGCTCTGCCCGCCCGCGCTGAACCAGATGATGGTTTCCGCGTACCTGCGGGAGTACGACTGGAAGGGCCAGGTCGAGACCTATCGCGGACTGTACGCCGAGCGCTGCCGCGCGATGCTCGATGCCCTTGAGGAGCACATGCCCGCGGGGACCAGCTGGACCACTCCCGAAGGCGGCTTTTTCGTCTGGGTGACACTGCCCGAGGGTGTGGACACCTACCCGCTGCTGCACAAGGCGATCGACGCCGGAGTGGTGTTCATCCCCGGCGCCGCCTTCACGCCGTCGGACGAGCCATCCAACAAGCTGCGCCTCGCCTTCAGCGCCGTGCCTCCGGAGGCGATCACCGAGGGTGTGCGCCGGCTGGCGCCGGTACTGCGGGAAGCCATCGCCGGGCTGTAGCGTAGGGCTCACCGGACTTAAGCCCGCATACCAAGCAAAGGAGCGTTACATGAGCGGAATCATCGTTGTAGGGGTGGACGGCAGCGGTACGGCAAAGAAGGCAGCGGAGTCGGCCCGGGACCTGGCCGCAGCGCTGGGCGCGTCGCTTCACGTGGTCTCGGCCTTCGACAGCGACCGCACCGAAGTCTTCGGCAGCGGCAGCGACCAGTGGATCGTCTCCGACGCCGACGCCGCTGAACACGTGGCCCGAACCGTTGCCGAATCCCTGGGCCGGGACATCAAGGTGACCTACTCCGCAGCCCGGGGGCGCCCGGCGGACGCCCTCATCAAGGAGGCCCTGCGGATGGAAGCGCGGGTCATCGTGGTAGGCAACCGGCGGATGCAGGGTATTGGCCGGGTTCTGGGCAGCGTTGCCAACAGCGTGGCCCACAACGCTCCCTGCGACGTTTACATCGCGAACACCTACGACGCCGACTGACAGTTACCGCGGACACGCTCCGGGGTGGCGGAAGTCGCCCCGGTGGGTGTCCGTTCTCACGCCCGTTACGCCCTTCATGCTGTGAGCGCAACGATAAAATTGGATAAGCCCCCAACGGCGCGGACACCCACCTTCCTCCATTATCAAGGGGCCCCATTGCTCACTCTCCAGCGCCGCCAGCTCGTCGGCCACGACATCCTCCTGGCCCGGCACGGTAACCACATCTGCTCTATGCGGGTTGACCGCGGCAACGGCACGGTGGTTGCACTCCTGGACGACGGAAGCGTGGACAGTGCGCCCAACCTGATTGCTCCCGGCCTGGACATGCCGGCCACTGTCGCCAGCGTTCTGAGGGAAGACTGGAAGCTCCTGACCGCACTGGGCAGTGCAGGAGCCGTGCTTGGCGGGCTGATGATCGCGGCAGCCGTTTCCCTTGGAACCATGGCCGATCCCACCACCATCGAAATGCTTACCGCCTACTCGACTTTCTGAGGCTTCCCGGGTTCGTTTCCGGGACTAAGGCACCATCCAGCCTTGCAGCAGCCGCCAGATACCGGCCATCACCACGCCCCCGAACAGTGACCCGGCAATCACCTGAGCCACCGTGTGGGCCCGGAGCACCACACGGGACCAGCCCACGGCGGGGATGAGCAGGAGCAACGGAAGCCAGGCCGGGCTGAGCATCATGACGGCGGTCACGGCGGACGAGGACATCGCGGCGGCATGCCCGCTGATTTTCCAGAACGGGCTGACGCCGGCCAGCACCACTACCCCGGCCACCACTGCAAGAACCATGGCAACGACGCTCTCCGGCGACCCTGCAGCCTCCAGCACCAGCAGCCCTGCCACGATCGATCCCAATGCCATCAGCAGCACGGGAGCGCGCTGCTTTCGGTCACTGACGTGATGATCGGTGACTTTTCCCAGCCGCACCAGGACCAGCAGCAGCATCAGCGGGACCACGCAGACAAACAAGGCCGCCAACGCCCCGTATGCCATGGTGCCCGGAAAACCGGGCTGGGTGAGCGGGCTGACCAACAACTGGACAGTCACCACCACGGGCGGCTGGAACACCTCGGTGATCCAGCGGGCAGCCCGGTTCTTGGCACGGATGCCGCCGGCGTTGGTGACCATGTTCCTAATCCAGCAGGAGCGCCGGCTCCTCCAGGATGGCGGCGACGTCGGCCATAAAGCGGGCGGACAGGTCACCGTCCACCACACGGTGGTCGAACGAGCCGCCCAGGGTGGTGATCCAGCGGGGGATCACTTCCCCGTCCAGCACCCAGGGCTTCTGCTTGATGGTTCCGAAAGCCACGATGGCCACTTCGCCGGGGTTGATGATTGGTGTGCCGGTATCGATGCCCAGCGCGCCGATGTTGGTGATGGTCAGCGTTCCGCCCTGCATTTCGGCGGGCTGTGTCTTCCCGGCCCTTGCCGTGGTGGCCAGGTTGTTCAGGGCCAGCGCCAGCTCCTTCAGCGACAGGTCCTGCGCATTCTTGATGTTCGGCACCATCAGGCCGCGTGGTGTTGCCGCGGCGATACCCAGGTTCATGTAGTGCTTCACATGGATTTCGGCGGCACCTTCAGCGGTGTCCACCCACGTGGCGTTGACGCTGGGGTTCCGGGCAGCCGCCCAGATCACGGCCTTGGCGAGGATGAGCAGGGGGGAGACACGGATGCCTTCGAAGTCCCTGGAGGCCTTAAGCCGCTTGACGAATTCCATGGTGCGGCTGGCGTCCACGTCCACAAAGATGCTCACATGCGGTGCCGAGAAGGCCGAGTCCACCATCGCCTTGGCCGTCGCCTTGCGGACCCCCTTGACAGGGATCTGCTCGATGCGCTGGTCCTGGGGCTTTCCGGCCTTGCCCCAGAATCCGTCCGCCTTGTCCAGTTCCGCATCCCGCTGTGCCTGGTAGCTGACCAGGTCCTCGCGGGTCACTTCGCCGCGCAAGCCTGTTGCCACGACGTCTGCCAGGTCGATGCCCAGGTCGCGGGCGATCTTGCGGACCGGAGGTTTGGCCAGGACCTTGTTGACGAGTCCGGTGATGGCACCGCCGAACGTGGGCCGCTGGTCCAGGGCTTCGCTGGTTGGGCCTGCTGCGGCGACTGCCGCAGTCTCCGGTTTCGCCGCGTCGCTGTTGGAGGAGCGGGGCTGGACGGGCTCCACCTCCGGGGCGTTCAGAGTGTGGGCGTCGGCGGGCGCGGTCTTCCGCGGACGGCGCTTGACGGCGTCTGCCTTGGGTCCGGAACCCACCAGCGGACCGCCGGCCAGGGGACTGCCCTGCCCGCCGCCGTCGGCCGTTGCTTCTTCCGGCCCCTCCGCGGGGAGCTTGCCGTACATCGGCTGCACCGGGGTTTCGGGGGCCCGCACGTGAGCCGGGGTGGGGTCGCCGGCAACCTCGTCGCTGACGCTGATGATGGCGGTACCAACGTCGATGGTGATGCCTTCGGGGACCAGAAGTTCGCTCACGGTGCCGGCAAACGGTGAGGGCAGTTCCACGATCGACTTGGCGGTCTCGATCTCGCAGAGGACGTCGTTGATGGCTACGGCGTCACCGGGCTTCACTTTCCAGGAGACGATTTCCGCCTCAGTGAGGCCCTCGCCCACGTCAGGGAGGTTGAACTTGTTCAGGGTCATGGTGTCCTCAGTAGGAGAGGGCGCGGTCCAGCGCCTCGAGGATGCGGTCGATGTCCGG
Source organism: Pseudarthrobacter sp. W1I19 (assembly GCF_030817835.1). Lineage (NCBI taxonomy): Bacteria > Bacillati > Actinomycetota > Actinomycetes > Micrococcales > Micrococcaceae > Pseudarthrobacter > Pseudarthrobacter sp. W1I19. The sequence continues at coordinate 4,706,432 of NZ_JAUSZR010000001.1, read as the reverse complement.
AAGGTAGTCTTCCTCCACCTTGGCAACGGGGTAGGGCATGTGGAAGCCGCCGACGCGGATCACGGGCGCCTCCAGGGAGTGGAATGCGCGCTCACTGATCCGGGCCGCTATCTCGCCGCCAATTCCGCCGAAGGTTGGAGCTTCATGGGCAACAATGAGCCTGCCGGTCTTTTGGACCGAGGCGGTGACGGTATCGAAGTCGATGGGCGAGATGGAGCGAAGGTCGATGACCTCCAGGCTGTGCCCGTCTTCCTCTGCGGCATTGGCTGCCGCGAGGGCCACTGGAACCAGCGGCCCGTAGGCCACAATGGTGGCGTCTGTGCCGGTGCGCAGAACATGGGCCTCGAAGGGATCGCCGGCCCTGCCCGGCGCCTCAACGTCAACCTCGCCCTTGAGCCAATAGCGGCGCTTCGGCTCGAAAACGATCACCGGGTCCTGGCACTGGACTGCCTGCTGGATCATCCAGTAGGCGTCATGGGGGTTGGACGGGGTGATGATCCGGAGCCCTGCGGTATGGGCGAAGAGCGCCTCGGGCGATTCGGAGTGGTGCTCAATCGATCCGATGCCCCCGCCGTAGGGGATGCGGATGACCACGGGGACGCTGAGGTTGCCGTTGCTGCGGGAGTGGATCTTTGCCAGCTGTGTGGTGATCTGGTTGAAGCCCGGGAATACGAAGCCGTCGAACTGGATCTCGCATACTGGGGTGTAGCCGCGTAAAGCCAGGCCGATGGCCGTTCCAATGATGCCGGATTCGGCCAGCGGGGTGTCCACGACGCGGTCGGGACCGAACTCGCCGATCAGGCCGTCCGTCACGCGGTAGACACCGCCCAGGGCACCGATGTCTTCGCCCATCAGCAGGGACTTGGGATGGTCCGTCAGGGCGGTGCGGAGGCCTTCGTTAATGGCCTTGGCGATGGTCATGGTGGTCATCAGTGGCCTGCCTTTGGGGACGCCTGGGCTGTTACTGCCTGCCGGGCCGGCTCTTCTGCCGGCTCCTCACCTGCGAACCCGGCCGAGTATTCCTCGAACCACGCGAGTTCTTCGGCTACCAGTGGATGGGCTTCAGCGTAGGTGTTGGCAAAGGCGGTGCGGATGTCCGGGGTCTCGAGGTCGTGCGTTGTGCGGCGGACGTAGGCGGCGAGCTCATCCCCATCGGCTTTGACCCTGGCGAAGAATTCTTGGTCCGCCATGCCTTCGGAGCGCAGGTACTTCTCCAGGCGGGCCAGGGGATCCTTGGCCTTCCAGGCGTCCTCTTCCGCTGCCTGCCGGTATTTTGTGGGATCGTCCGCGGTGGTGTGCGCACCCACGCGGTAGGTGAAGGCCTCAATCAGGACGGGGCCCTTGCCCTGGCGTGCGTGCTCCAAGGCCCATTCCGTGACGGCGTGGACCGCGATGACGTCGTTGCCGTCAACCCGGATGCCGGGGAAGCCGTACCCCTTGGCCCTGTTGGACAGCGGTACCTTGGTCTGCACTTCGGTGGGGACGGAGATTGCCCAGTGGTTGTTCTGGCAGAAGAACACCACGGGGGCGTTGTAAGAGGAGGCGAACACCATGGACTCGTGGACGTCGCCCTCGGAGCTGGCGCCGTCACCGAAGTAGGCGATCACCGCCGCGGCAGGTTCAGCGGCCGGATTACCGGATCCGGCGGCGTTGGCGGCGGCCAGTTTCTGGTCCCGCTGGATACCCATGGCATATCCCACTGCATGAAGTGTCTGTGCTGCCAGGACAAGCGTGTACAGATGGAAGTTGGTGTCCTTGGGATTCCATCCGCCATTGGAAACACCCCGGAACTGGCGCAGGAGCTCGGCCAAGTCCACGTTGCGCGTAAGCGCAACACCGTGCTCGCGGTACGTCGGGAAGATGTAGTCCTGCGGCTGGCTCGCGCGGCCGGAACCTATCTGCGCGGCTTCCTGGCCTGTCAGCGGAACCCAGAGGGCCAACTGGCCCTGGCGCTGCAGGGCAGTCGCTTCGACGTCGAACCGGCGGATGGCTGCCATGTCAGCGTAGAGTCCGCGGAGCACTTCCGGGGTCAGCTTCCGGGCGTAGTCGGTAAACACAGGGTCGAAGCCCGGCTTCCCGTCCGGGCCGAGGAGCTGGACCATCTGTGCCGGGGGTTCACCCATGACTGCTTCAGCATCAGCCTCGCGCTGATCGTCTACAGCTGTTCCGTCGAACTCGGTGGAAGGCAGATGTGTGCCCATACCGTCTCCTTGCTTGCCGCATCCGGATGCAATGCAATGTCGCTGGGATATATGCCTCAGAAGGAATAGATACCCCTTACGGCATATATGTTGGCTTACTGATCCTAACTTTATCCTCAGTAACTAAGCGCAAAGCTACTTGTTAAGTGCTAGGAACCACGCGGGGCCTTTGTATAGTTCGCACACAACGCGAGAAACCGGCTGTTGGCCTCTTCCTCGCCGATGCTCACCCTTACGCCCTCACCGGGGAATGCCCGCACCGACAGTGCTTGCGCGCCTGCCAGTTCGGCGAACTCTACGCTGTCGGGACGGAGATCCAGCCAGACGAAGTTGCCCTGGGCGTCGGGAACAGTCCAGCCCAGGCTGCGCAGCCCTGCGGTGACGCGCTCCCGCTCATCCACCAGTCTTTGTACCCTTTCTACAACCTGGGGGTAATTCTGGAGGGAAACAATTGCTGCCGTTTCCGCAATCTGCGACACGGCAAAGGGTGTGGCTGCGACCCGCAGGTGCTGTGTCAGCTCCGGATTGGAGATGCTGTAGCCAACGCGCAGGCCGGCCAGCCCGTGTGCCTTGGAGAAGGTACGCAGCACCACTACGTTTGGGTACTTGCGGTAGAGGCTGATCCCGTCCACCGCATCCGCTTCGCGTACGAACTCCTGGTATGCCTCGTCAATGACCACCACCACGTCAGCCGGGACAGAGCGGATGAAAGCTTCGGTCTCGGCCGCACGGAGGGCAGGACCGGTGGGATTGTTCGGGGTGCAGAGGAGGATCACCTTGGTTCGGGCTGTGACTGCCGCCGCCATTGCCTTGAGATCATGGCGGCCCTCGTTGGTCAGCGGGACGGGAATACCGTCTGCCCCCGAGAGGCCTACGCTGATGGGGTAGGCCTCGAAGGAACGCCAGGCGTAGACTACTTCGTCCGGCTTGCCGTCTTCGTTCCGCCCGGCGAACGCGGCCAACAGCTGGTTCAGGGCGCCGAGGCTGCCGGCGCCGGTGACAATATCCTCCGCGGGAACATCGAGGAACCCGGCCAGCGCGGTGCGCAGGCGGCTGCTCAGCGGGTCGGGGTAGCGGTTGAAGTCCGTTTGCTTCGCGATGGCCTCGACAACTGCCGGAAGGGGAGGCAGCGGGTTTTCGTTCGACGACAGCTTATAGCTGGCCAGTCCTTCCACGGCGACGGGAGGTTTGCCGGCGGCGTAGCGTGGCAGCCTTGCCACCACAGGACGCGGCTGGATACCTCCGGCAAGGGTGTCTGATGACGTCATGGAGACCAGCCTACTTCTCCCGATGCCGGAGGGAAGGCTGGATTGGCCGGGGATGGGTGGCCGGAGACGCCGGTTGTTGACAAAGCCCTCCGGCCACCCGTTCCGTCTTCGATGCCCGCTATCCTGCCAAGCTGTTAGCGTCCGGCAGGGTGCTGTCCGCCCAGGTGCCTGCCAGCTGCGGAGCCCAGCCGTCCGTTCCCCGAAGATACGTCTCCAGGGTGAAGTCTTCGGCAAGTTCCGGCTCGAGCTGCGGCCGGTCCGCAGTTGTGCGCGATCCCGGGCCGTAGTTGTTGAACTCATGGAAGCGTGCGCCGCGCCAGGAGAAGCCGCTCATATCCGTCCAGGGTGTGCCGGAGACATGGGCGCCGAGCCACGAATCCCGAATGAGGACCTGGGCAATTGCGTCCACGTCGCCGCCGGGGTGCCAGGGCCGGCCCAGGTGGACCGATCCCGCCGCAGCATCGGACACGAACCGGCACCCGGTAAAGAGGTATCCGTGCTTGATGTTGGCGTTTTGGCTGCCGGCGGAAACGTAGCCATTATTGCTTTCGGAGCCCCGGTCCAGCGAACGGATCCCACAACCGGAAAAGACGGCGGTTCCCCGGCCAAAGATAAAGTCCACATCACCCTCGACATAACAGTCGTTGAAGAAGAAGCGCGCCTGTTGCCCGCGGGCGGGTGAGTCAACCAGAAGGGTGTCCTGGTTGCCCACGCACCGGACATTATCCAGGACGGCGCGGTCCCCTGTCAGGAAGAGTGCCACCGCCTGGCGGTTGGCGATGTGCTGGTTGGCGGCTTCGTCGAAGTCGTTGCTGAAGGTGAGGTTGGCAGCCGCAAAATCCGGGCCGTCGATCCTCATGCTGGCGCTTCCGCCCGTGCCGAAAGGTCCGCTGCCATCCGGTTTGGGAGTTCCGGAGGCATTGTTGAACACCAGCACAACGTCCTCGGCTTTCTCCCCCAGCCCGATGAACGAGATTCTGGGTTTATCCGCCGGCACCCTGATCGCCTCCCGGTAAATGCCGGGCTGGATCCGGATAAGGGTACGTCTGGTGCTTCCCGGGGCCACGGAGTCGACGGCGGCCTGGACTGTGCGGAAGGCCTGGCCCTGGCCCACCTCCAGCACGAGGGGCTTGTCCACTGGGCGTTCACTGGGCCAGTAGATGCCGGCAAGAGGATCCAATGCGGCGTCCACGTGCTGAAAGTAACCCGGCGGGATCGTCTGTTGTGCCTGTAGTTCGGTGGCAACCAGCCGGGCGACGGCCAGGGCGCCCGCTGCCTGGAAGTGTGTGTTGTCGGCGACTCCGTCCGGGTACTGCGGATATTGGCCCGGTGCCGTGTGCAGGAAGTGGGTTTTGGTTCCCTCGGCGCCGAGCTCTTGCCACAGGGCCTTCGAGGAGGCGGTGAGGTCCACTAATGGCGTGCCGGTGGCGGCAGCAAGTTCCCGCACGGCCTGCGGGTAGGCGCCGTGGGAGTCCTGTGCAATGCCAAGGGGACTGAACCTGCGGCGTTCAACCGGTGTTACGAGGACGGCCCGTGCTCCGCGCCCGGCAGCACCGTCAAGGTATTTCTGCAGGTACTCCTTGAACGTGGTTTGGGGATCGGTGCCCCTCGCGGGGTCCCCTACCTTTTCGTCGTTATGGCCGAAGGAGATGAGGAGGTAATCGCCGGGCTGCATCATGTCCAGCACCTCGTCCAGGAGGCCGGCGTCGGCAAAGCTCTTGGACGAGGCGCCGGACCAGGCATAGTCGAAAACGCCGGCCTGCGGCCCCAGCAGCAAGGGGAGCGCCTGGCCCCACCCGGCACGTGGACGCTCCGAATGCTGGTACGCGGAGGAGGTGGAATCGCCGACGACGAATATGACCGGCCGCGTGCGGCCTGCGGTTGGGCTGGCTGTCCCGACGGCGGCCAGGGAGTGCCCGGCGCCCGGTCCGGTGAGTCCCGCGGCAGCGGTGACCGCTCCTGCCGCCACGGCCGCCAGCAGGGAGCGGCGGCTGGGCTGGAAGCGGCGCATCAGTGCGCGTCCCCTGCCGTGAACACCGGTCCGGTGGCATTGGCCAGGAGGGCCGGAACGGCCTGGGCAGCGTTCACTTGGGTCCGCAGCACGGGCGCCCAGGTATCGTCGGCTTCCAATTGCTTCTCCACCGGGGCGGCGGCGTTGTAGGCTGCGCGAAGATCGACGATCTTCCCATTGACGGTGTTACCGCTGGTGGTGATGACTTTCCCCTTGAAATAGCCGATCAGGGATCCGAGGGGAATGCCAGCGGGGAGTGTGAACGCATTTGCCTCCGCGTGGAGATGGGACTCTACGCCCGCTCCCAGCGTGTAGCCATAGGGGACGGCGGACGTTGAACTCGTGATGAAGTGGTTGTTGTAGACGTCCACCTGGCCGAAGCGGACCCGCGGTGCCCTCTGGCCCACGTTCTCGAAGACATTGTGATGAATGGTGACGCGGAGCTTGCCTGCGTCACCCCGGCTCGTGGAGTCCGTGGAGCCGATCAGCAGGAGCTTGTCGTGATCGGAGAACCGGTTGTAAGACATGGTCACGAGGTCCGAACCGTTTGTGACATCCACCGCTCCGTCGTGGACCTGGTAGGGCCGGCCAAAGTAGCTGGGCTGCGCGGTGTCCAGATTGGGAGCGTCAGTGAAATGGGAGTGGTCCACCCAGACGTGTTGGGAGCCATTGATGATCTGCAGCAGATCGTACTCGCTGTTCCAGTTGCCGGTGGCTCCGTCGGTGGGATCCCAGGAGGGGAAGCAGTCGGCCGCGTCACGGACCGTGAGGTTCCGGAAAATGACGTTCCGGGCTGCGTTGATCCTCAGCGCGGCGCCGGTGATGCTGCTGTCCGGGCCGGCTCCCACAATGGTGGTGTTGCTGGGGATATCCCACCGGATGGTGGCTGCCTGCCTGGTTGCGGCGAGCCGCCGGGCGCTTTCCTGGGGGCCTGCCGGTGCTTTGGCTGTTCCGTACCGGGCGGGGTCGAAGTCGTAGAGGTACTGGGAAAGGGAGAAGCCGGTTCCGGCGGCGTAGTCCTCGCAGCTGATGGGCAGGCCGTCGGGAGTGGTGTTGGCAGCGATGTCGCCATGGACCCTGATGATTTTCGGCTCAGCCCCTGAAGCGAGGGCAACGAGGAGCTCCGTGCGGCTGGAGACGTCGTAGATCCGCTCCTCCATTGCGGCTGATCCGCCGGTGGTGCCTGCCTCCAGGGAGGCCCAGCCGTCGTTCGCGGCGAGTACCTGGCGTTCGAGTGGCTGGCGGGCGGTCTGGGCGGTCGGATCTGCTGGTGGCGCAGGCGACGCGAATGACTGGGCGGGCGATGCGAGCAGCGATATTGCGATGGCTGCCGCGACGGACACTGGCGCTTTGGGCATCTTTTTGCGCATGATCTCTTTTCCTCCATTGGAATGAACCACGCTTCAACGCCACCGAAAGAGGAGGCGTCTGAGAAAGCGATTTCTCAACTATGGGAAAGCGTTTTCTTCTTGTCAAGGGCTGAGTTGGTTTTTGACACCGCTTTCCTGCTGGTGGTCATAGCCCCCGCCGAACGGGGGGAGCCGCAAGGCCGGGGCCGGCTGGATGCCAGGGTGTCCTGCCGCCGCTCTTTGAGCCAACCCTTCAGGGCTATGTGAAACGATGGGCCTATGAGACTGATTGCCCGGGTCCTGATCAACGGCCTCGCCCTCTGGGTGGCGGGCTGGATACTGCCAGGGCTGGAGATCTCCAGCTACGCCACAGCCGATGCGGTGGCCAAGACCGGCGTGACACAGGGGACGGACATCATCGGGATTGTCCTCGCCTACCTGTTCATCGGCCTCATCTTCGGCCTGGTGAATGCTTTGGTCCGCCCCCTGGTGAGCCTCCTCGCTCTGCCCCTCACCATCCTGACTCTCGGCCTGTTCACCATCGTGATCAATGCTGCGATGCTCTACCTGACCTCCTGGATCAGCAGTTATACCCCCGTGCACTTCACCATCGATTCCTTCTTCTGGACCGCCGTTTTAGCGGCGATCATCATTACCCTGGTCTCACTCGTGGCCGGCAGGATTACCGGAACCCGGCGATAGCTGAACCGGGCGCCAGCGCCACCCTGCTACCGCCCGCCGTACCCGCGCTCCTGCCTTCGGTTGTCCGCCGCGTGAAGATTTGCCGCGGGAGGCTTAGTCCGGGACAGGGCGAACCGTGTGGCCGTCGCCGTTCCACCCGATCCCAATGCAGCGCCGAGCGCCGCGGTGGATGCCACCAACGAGGGATCACTGCTGGCGGACACCAGCCGTGCGCCGTCCTGGTAGCTGCTGAGCTGGTGACCCGGACCAATACCCACCCGCTCCCCTGTCTGAGCGTACAAATCACTGTTCATAGTCGCTGTTACCTGGTTCCTGGCGTCCCTGTTGGGTGCGCCGTCGGTTCCAGGAACCCAGTCGGTCCGATGTTCAAGATGGAGGGTGTTGACGCTGGGATCCGGCCGGATTCCGGCCACAGGTGATCCTGCTGTCAATACGTACTTGAGGTCATACTCGCTCAGGAAATCCTCGTTCGCAGCGAGGTTCATCGCATGGATTCCACCCTGGCTGTAGCCCACTCCCACCACCGTCGCGCCCCTCTGGGCCCCGGCCGCTTTCAAGGCCTCCAGAACGGCCGCGCTGACATTCTCAGAACTGTTTCCGACGCCCTCAACTATTCCGTTCAAGCCGAATGGATTCTCGTCCGGTGTGTTCAACTGCGTACCGGGAATTACCACCACATATGCCTTTTGTCCTGCGTTCTCGACCTCGACCACCTCTATATAGCCGGCTCCACGCGCATCAATCAGCCGGATACGTTCCAGCAGACCCGCGGGAGAAGGATCCAAATCAATGGGAATGTTTTCCAGGGGCTGGACTTCAATGGGCCGCGGCCTCATTCCTGGATACGCAGCCTCCACCAGCATCTTGGCGAGCGGAGTAGCGTGTACCGCCAGCGCAGTCAGGTTCTCAGCAGCCCTTCTATTCAGGAAACCCGTCCGCCAGAAGTCTGCCTGCATCTCCAGCTCAGCGCCGATGAGTGGCTGGTCGGGGCTGCTGTATGACCCCGCCACCGCTTCCGCCACTTCGTACTCCTGTTTGCAGGCCCGAACGTGGCTGCTGATGCGCTGCAGCTCAGTCCGTACTTTTTGGACGCTCCGCTCGGACTCTCCGACGGCGTTCATGGCCAGGCTGCCCGACCACCGGGGCAAGTCCTGGAAAGGGACAAGGTCCTCCCAGACCCGGCGGATCTCAACCTCCAGTCCAGAGAGCTCGCCCGCGAGGTCGTCGAGCTTCTCCGCGCCGCCCGTCAGCTCTTCCAGCTGGAACCTGATGCCGCCGATACCCCCTCGAATGGTGAGGAATCCGTCGTCGGGAGGTCCGGCCAGGTGGATGGAGCCGGTGCCTGAGGGCATCACCTCAGACATCAGCGCGCACCCGGATACGTGCAGCCGGCAGTGAAGGTCTCCTGGCTGTGCCGCTCCACCGCAGCCCTGGCCTCAATCAAGGCTTCAAGCGCGCGGCGCAGGGCTGCCGACTGAAGCAAGACCGCATCCCGGTATGCGCGGCCCGCCGGCGACTCCCACTGCAGCAGCTGGATATCCCTGAAGCTGTCCACAACGTCCTCACCGCGGACAACGCAGACGGCCACCCGTTCGGCCAACGCCCTCACCTGCGAGACGCGCAGCATTTCCTGTTGCAGGTCTGCCTCCGCCGGTTGGCTGCCCATCAACCGACCACCTTTCTACGCAAAGCGGCCACGCTGATCCGCCTGGCATGAACGCTACGGAGGACAACGCGGGTCCCCAACCGCCGGCGGCGGCTATGTGGACAAGTAACCTGCTAAAGCCGCCGCGGCAGTTCATGAAAGAATCAGCACATGCCTGAAACCGCCGCCACAGCTGATACCCGTACGCCCTCAGGACGCCTGGCCCTCGCCGCGTCCCCGGAAAAAATCGCGCTTGGCCCGCTGGACGGCCGCTACCAGTCTGCCGTCGCGCCCCTCGTTGACTACTTGTCCGAGGCAGCCCTCAACCGCGACCGCGTGGCCGTGGAAGTTGAATGGCTCATCCACCTGACCAGCAACAACGTCCTCCCGGGCGCCGGTCCCCTGACCGAGCAGCAGCAGGAGCAGCTTCGCGCGATCGTCACCGAATTCGACGCCGCCTCCGTGGCAGAACTCGCCGAAATCGAGGCAGTCACTGTCCATGACGTGAAGGCTGTGGAGTACTACATCGGCCGCCGACTGCCCGCCATCGGCGTCGAAAACCTGACCGCTATGGTGCACTTTGGCTGCACCTCCGAGGACATCAACAACCTCTCCTACGCACTGGGCGTCAAGGGTGCTGTGGAGGACGTGTGGCTCCCCGCGGCACGGGCACTGGTGGCCCAGATCAGCAAGATGGCGCAGGACAACCGGGCCGTCCCCATGCTGTCGCGCACCCACGGCCAGCCCGCCACCCCCACCACGCTCGGCAAGGAACTGGCGGTCATCGCGCACCGCCTGACCCGCCAGCTGGACCGCATCGCCAAAACTGAATACCTGGGCAAGATCAACGGAGCCACCGGCACCTACGCAGCCCATGTTGCGTCCGTTCCCGGCGCGGACTGGCAGCAGGTGTCCAAGTCCTTCGTGGAGGCCCTGGGACTGACCTGGAACCCGCTCACCACTCAAATCGAGAGCCATGACTGGCAGGCGGAACTCTACGCCGACGTCGCGCGCTTCAACCGCATCCTCCACAACGTCTGCACGGACATCTGGAGCTACATCTCCATCGGCTACTTCGCGCAGATCCCCGTGGCAGGTGCCACGGGATCGTCCACGATGCCGCACAAGGTTAACCCCATCCGCTTTGAAAACGCAGAGGCGAACCTGGAGATCTCCAACGGCCTGCTGGACACCCTGGGGGCAACGCTGGTCACCTCCCGCTGGCAGCGGGACCTCACGGACTCCTCCAGCCAGCGCAACATCGGTGTGGCGTTCGGCCACTCCCTGCTGGCCATCTCCAACGTCGCCAAGGGCCTGGAACGCCTCGATGTGGCGGAGGATGTGCTGGCCGGGGACCTCGACACCAACTGGGAAGTCCTGGGCGAAGCCATCCAGATGGTGATGCGCGCCGAGGCGATTGCCGGCGTCGAGGGCATGGAAAATCCCTATGAGCGGCTCAAGGACCTGACCCGCGGACAGCGGGTTGACGCCGCCCGGATGCAGGAGTTCGTGCAGGGCCTTGGCCTTTCGGCCGACGCCGAGGCGCGCCTGCTCGCGCTGACGCCCGGCAAGTACACGGGCATCGCGGACCAGCTGGTGGACCACCTGAAGTAGCGCCTGCACGCAAGGAAACAGTACGACGGCGGCGCCGGGCTTTGCGGAGCCCGGCGCCTTCTGTTGCGGGAGTGTTTCCCGGGGCTGGCCGGGTGGCAGGCTGCCAGGTGCGAAACTGGAGGCATGAAGCTGCTCCTCATCCGCCACGGGCAAACCCCCGGCAACGTGCTTGGCCAACTGGACACGGCCCACCCCGGCCCCGGCCTGACCGAACTGGGCGAACGGCAGGCGGAAGCCCTGGCCCGCTCGCTGGCGAATGAGCGGATCGACGCCCTGTACGCGTCCACTCTCATCAGGACCCAGATCACCGCGGCGCCGCTGGGCCGGCTGCACAGCCTGGATGTGGCGGTGCTTGACGGCCTGCACGAGATCGAGGCAGGGGCACTGGAAAAGCTGACCGACCACGAGTCGCACAAACGGTACATGGGAACAGTGATTTCCTGGGCGGCAGGGGACCTTGACCAGCGGATGCCTGCGGGTCCGGACGGGCACGACTTCTTCGGGCGATTCGACGCAGCCATCGCAACCGCCCTGGAGCGATCATCAGGCCAGGAGGCCACCGTGGCTGTGGTCAGCCACGGTGCTGCCATCCGTACCTGGGCCGGGCGCAGGGCAGAGGGCGCGGACTCCGAATTCGCTGCGAAGCATGTACTGGCCAACACAGGAATCGTTGCCCTGGAGGGCGATCCGGGCAATGGCTGGAAGCTCCTGCATTGGGACGGCAGCCCCGTGGGCGGGCTGGCACTTGCCGATCCCACCGCGGAGGACCCCACCGGAAAGAACGTGGCGGAGCCCTAAGCCAGCTGCCCGATCCGGCGCGAGGGGAACACGGTCAATTTCCTGCAAGGACCGCTGGCCTTCGCCGCAGGTGGGGTCCGTACGAGCCGGCCGGCCATTGCGGCGGCCTCGGCAGCCGTCGGCCGCGCATCGCTGTCCATTGCCGTCAGCGCCTGGAGCAGGTTGCACCAGCCAGGACCAAGGGAGTGTGGAATAGCGGGGCTTCGGAGAGTCCTGGCCACCAGCGACTCGATGGCCGTGCCGGGGAAAGCCTTGGCTCCGGTTAGCAGCTCCAGCAGCACCAGTCCCATGGCGTAGACATCCCAGGTGGTGCGCGCGGGTCCGCCCCCGGCTTGTTCCGGGCTCATGTAGTGGACTGTTCCCGATGAGATGCCAGGCTCAGGCGGCGCGCCCATCGCAGTTACGATGCCGAAATCGATGATGCGCACCGGACTCCTCCGCAGCCCGCTCAGCATCAGGTTGGCCGGCTTGATATCGCGGTGCACCAGGCCCTTCCCGTGCAGGTGGGCCAAGGCTCCGAAGAGGCCGGCGGCCCAGCTGGCAACGTCGCCGGCCAAGGGTGGACGGGCGCGGGCCGCTTCGGCGAGGCTCGTTCCCAGGGCCAGTTCCTCGACCAGATAAGGACGCCCGGCCAGCGGCGTCCCGGCAGCCATCACGCCCTCGGTGATGAACCTGATGATCGACGGATGATCCAGTCCTGCCAGGACGGCGGCTTCGTTCGTGGTCCGCTCGAAGTGTTTCCTCGAGTGGCCCACAGCCACCTTGACGGCAACGTTCGGACCGCCCTCACGGTCAACGGCGCGGAAGACTTCAGCGAGCGAACCGCGGCCCAGCCGTTCCTTGAGTTCGTAGCGTCCCGCCACGGTTGGCCCGGGCAGGAGCGTGGCCTGCTTCTGCCCCATCACCGGGGCATGCGTGCTCATGCAGACAGGGCGGGGACTTGGGCTGCACCCAGACCTGCGTCCAGCTGGAAGCCACAGCCGCAGCGCCACACGGGCGGCAGCTGGACAGGGCCGCCGTTGTCCGGTGCAAAGGTGTAGCCGACGGCGGCCGGTCCCACCGCCGGGACCACGAGTTCCATGGTGATGCCGCAATGGACTGCGGCCAGCCCGGCCTGTTCCTGTCCCAGCGGAAGGCCGTTCAAAGATGTTCGGTCAGCACAAAACTCAGGGGAACCAAGCTCAGTAAAAGTAACCAAGGCACTCACGACTCCGTCTGTTGGGTTCAGGAACTGCGTAAGCATACATATTACTAGCCTGACTAGCTAGCTCACCTAGCTACTTTTCCTGATGCCCTTCATCGAGGTGCTCCAGGGCCTCAGCCATGCGCTGCAGGAAATCGACTACTACCCGCGCCTCCTCGGCACCCAGCGTTTCCGCCACAGCCATCATCCTCCGGTGCATTGCCCCAAGCGTCACCCGTACCTCTTTGTCCGACTCCACAGTCGGAACCACCACCACGGATCGCCGGTCAGTGGGGTGCGCCTCGCGCCGCAGATGCCCGCTGGCCACGAGCCTGTCGATGAGCGAGGTAGTGGAAGCGCTGGTGATGCTCAAAAACTGGCTCAAGTCCTTGGGCGCGACACTCCTGCCGGAAGCCTGGGCGCGGAGCAGGTAGCGCAGCGCGAGGATATCCGTCTCGCCCATACCCATGGAGTCCCGGGTGGAACGGCGGACCGCTGTCTCAGCTGCCCGGTAGTCACGCAGCGACTTCAGTACCGCCGCACTGTAATCGAGCTGGCCGTCCGGGCCGTACCAGTAGCCGGAGCCTTCATTTCCCGTAGAGCGCATAAAAATATCCTAGACCAGCTGATAACTAGACAGGCAAGAGACTTGAAGCAAAGCGTTATCCCGGCGCTTACGCGGAAGAAACACCCGCGTAACCGCTGCCTTTTAGCCTTGTTATGCATATCCCTTCGGCGAATCGAGGCAGAAATGCAGACCAACCCACGGCTCAACATCCGGCAGGTCACCTGGTCCAACCCGGTGGGCGCCGACCTGCGCCGAGCACAGCAGGCCGAACTCGACGCCCGCTTTGGCACCGCGGACCACGAACCCGGCATGCCGCCGTCGGGCGCTGACTGCGCAGTGTTCCTCGTGGCGTACGACAAGGGATCGGGCCAGCCGGTGGGCTGCGGCGGACTGCGGCTCCTGGACGCGGCGACGGCGGAAATCAAGCGCCTGTACGTCCTGCCCTACACGCGCGGCTCGGGCGTGGCCAGCTCCATCCTCGCTGCCCTGGAAGCCGAAGCCTTCAAACAGGGAATCACCCGCATCAAGGCCGAAGCCGGTTCTGCCCAACCCGACGGGCGGAACTTCTACGAGAACTCCGGCTTCGAACCCGTTCCCAACTTCGGCCCCTACATTGGCGTTGAACATTCCTACTGCTACGCGAAAAGCATCCACGCCCGCAGCGCCGCCCACACTGCCATGGCGTAACGGCGCACCGGGTTCGTCACACTCGGTGGCGCCAGCGCTCCTCGGCTAACCTCTGCCTATGGAATCAGCAGACATCACCTTCCGCACCCGAAAGTGGGTCCGGCCCGAGGACCTCAACGCGAACGGAACGCTTTTCGGCGGCAGCCTGCTGAAGTGGATCGATGAGGAGGCGGCCATCTACGCCATCCTCCAACTCGGCAACGGCCGCGCGGTCACGAAGTACATTTCGGAGATCAACTTCGTCAGCTCCGCGGTCCAGGGCGACCTGATCGAGATGGGACTGACCGCCACCCGCTTCGGCAGGACGTCCCTGACCATGCGCGCCGAGGTGCGGAACATGATCACCCGCCAAAGCATCCTGACCATCGAGGAGATTGTCTTCGTCAACCTCGACGCGTCCGGCAAGCCGGAGCCGCACGGCTACACCGAAATCACCTACGAGCGGGACAGGATTCCCACGCACCATTTGACGGACACGCTTCAGAAGGACTGAATCAAGGACAGGACGCACGACGGCTGACGGCGGCAAAGAGAGTTAACCCCAGGTTTACGCGCTGGGCACCCGTAGTTTCTGCCGCAGGATCAGAGTGGCCAGTCGGGCTGTTTATCGAATCGATAGCAATAACGCCCGACATTTGCCATGTGCGGCTATAGGCTGGCCGGACATGCTCCGATTCCAGTCCAGAAATGAGTCCTGATCGTGCGTAAACTTCAAACTTTGGTTGCCGCCGCCGTCGCCGTCACCCTTCTCGCCGGATGCGGCGGGCAAGCAGCAACACCAGCCGCCTCAGAAGATCCGTCGACGGCTCCTGTCGGCGGTTCCGGGGAAACCCTGGTGGTCTACACCAACTCCAACGGCGAAGGCCGCGGCGACTGGCTGAGCGCAAAGGCCGCGGAAGCAGGTTTCAAGATCGAGATCGTGGGCGCAGGCGGTGCGGACGCCACAAACAAACTGATCGCCGAGAAGAACAACCCGATCGCGGATATCGCATTTGGCCTGAACAACATGTACTTCTCCCAGATCCAAGCCGAAGGCGCACTTGAACCGTACGAGCCCGCCTGGGCCGGCGACGTGGATAAGGAACTGGGGGACGGCGAAACCTATTGGCCCCTGGTCAAGCAAGCCATCCTCCTGGGCTACAACTCCGACAAAATTTCCAAGGATGCCGCGCCCCGGGACTGGACTGATCTCTGGACGAAGGACGAATTCAAAACCCGCTACGAGCGTGTGACGGGCCTGGGCACTGCCACAGCCCAGCTGGTTTTCGCCGGCATCCTCAGCCGCTACCGTGATGATTCGGGCGATCTGGGCATTTCGGATGAGGGCTGGAAGCAGGTGGAGCAGTACTTCCAGCACGGCAGCCCTGCTATTGCCAAGACTGACCTCTTTGCCCGCATCGCCTCCGGCGAAGTGGAAATGGGCCAGATGCCGTCGTCGATCATTGCCGACCGCGAAAAGTCCTTCAACGTCAACGTCGAGACCGTGATCCCTTCCGTCGGCGTTCCCCTTGCCGTGGAGCAGATAGCCCTGGTGAAGGGCACAAAGAAGAAGGACGAGGCACAGAAGTTCATCGACTGGTTCGGCAGCGCAGACGTGCAGGGAGAGTTTGCGCAGAAGTTCAACGCCATGCCGGTGAACAAGACCGCCCAGGCCAAAGCCAACCCGGACGTGGTGGACTTCTTCGCCGACCTCAAGCAGCAGGACATTGACTGGGAATTTGTGCAGGAAAACATGGGCGCCTGGGTGGAGAAGATCGAGCTCGAGTACATGACGTAACCGGTTCCACCCCCGCCCGCTTCCGGTTCCACCAGACAGGTTAGCCATGATCCGCTTGGACAACATCGAAGTTTCCTTTGGCGATTTCACCGCCATCCCCAACCTGGACCTGCACGTCCGGCCTGGCGAGTTTTTCACCCTCCTGGGGCCTTCAGGCTGCGGGAAGACGACGGCGCTGCGCACCTTGGCCGGATTCATCCAGCCATCCAAGGGCAAAGTGCGGGTGGACGGCAAGGATGTCACACGGCTTCCCAGCGACAAGAGGCAGGTGGGCATGGTGTTCCAGAACTATGCCCTTTTCCCCAGCATGAGCGTGTGGGAAAACATTGCCTTCGGCCTGCGGGTACGGAAAGAGAAACCGGCGGACAGCGACCGTATGGTCCGGGACATCGCCCGGCGGGTGGAGCTCAGCGATGATCAGCTGGCCAAGAACGTGGCGGAACTGTCCGGCGGGCAGCAGCAGCGCGTGGCTGTGGCGCGTGCACTGGTTCTGCGGCCCAAGATCCTGCTGCTGGATGAACCTCTGTCCAACCTGGACGCGAAGCTGCGGCACCAGTTGCGGCAGCAGCTGAAGGACCTGCAAAGCCAGTTCGGCATTACCACCGTCTACGTCACGCACGACCAGGACGAGGCGCTGGCCATGAGCGACCGGGTGGCGGTGTTCAACAAGGGTGTGGTGGAGCAGGTGGGTACTCCCCAGGAGATCTACGACCATTCCGCCACCGAGTTCGTCTGCAACTTCATCGGGGACAGCTCGGCGCTGACGCCGGAGTTCGTCGCGGAGTTGAACCGCCGCTCGGGGGCGGGCCTCAGCACGGACGCCAGCTCCTACCTGCGGGTGGAGAAAGCGTCCCTGCATCCGGACGCGGAAGGGGGAACCGCCGTCGGACTTCCGGGCACGGTGGTGTCCCGCACCTACCACGGGCTGCACAGCCGCTACGTGGTGCGCAGCCACGGCTCGGATATCCGCCTCCTGGTCCGGGAGGACGGCGGGCCGCAGCCGGAGCCTGAAACCGACGCCACGGTGTATCTCCGGCCTGAACACATCCTGCAGTACCACCCTGCGACCGGTGTGGCCCTGGAGCGGGAAGACCAGGCGGTACCGCTGCCATGAGCGGCATGCCGGTCCGTAGCATGGCCCGCTCCCCCTTCGTCCTGGTGGTGGGCGTTGTCCTCACCTGGTTCATCGCCGCGTTCCTGGTGTGGCCCAACGTAAACATCCTGATGGCGACGTTCTTCCCGGACGGCAGTTTCTCCGGCCGGGCCGCGGAGAAACTCTTCTCCTCCCAACGGGCCATGAAGGCCCTGGGGAACAGCTTCCTGCTCGCCATGGCCTTGTCCATCACCGTAAATCTGGTGGGAATCTTCATTGTCCTGGTGACGCACTACTTCCGGATCAGGGGGTCCAGGATCCTGTTCCTGGGCTACGCCTCCACGTTCATCTACGGCGGCATTGTGCTGGCGGCCGGGTACAAGTTCATCTACGGGGACAAAGGCATTGTCACGTCCCTGCTGGTCAAGGTGTTCCCGGGCCTGGACCCGGGCTGGTTCTCGGGTTTCTTCGCGGTCCTGGTGGTGATGACTTTTGCCACCACCACCAACCACATGCTGTTTGTGGCCAACGCGTTGAAGGGCATCGACTACCAAACCGTGGAGGCAGCCCGGAACCTCGGCGCTTCCACCTGGACCATCCTGCGGCGGATTGTGCTGCCCATGCTCAAGCCCACGCTGTTCGCCGTCACCATCCTGTCCTTCCTGACCGGCCTCGGCGCTTTGAGCGCCCCACAGGTACTGGGCGGCCGGGACTTCCAGACCATCACGCCGATGATCCTGACCTTCACCAACAGCCCCACCTCCCGCGACCTCGCTGCGCTGCTGGCTGTCATCCTGGGCGTGGCCACCATCCTGATGCTCGCCGTGATGTCCCGGCTCGAAAAAGGCGGCACGTACTTTTCGGTGTCAAAGGTATCCTCAGCACTGCAGAAGCAGCAGATCACCAACCCGGTGGCCAACGTGGTGGTCCACACCCTGGCGTACCTGCTCTTTGCCGTGTACACCCTGCCGGTGCTCCTGATTGTGCTGTATTCGTTTGCCGACGGCGCCGCCATCCAAACCGGGCAGCTCTCCCTGGGCAGCCTGACGCTGGAGAACTACGCGCGGGTCCTGACGCAGCGGTCGGGGCTGCGGCCGTTCATCGTCAGTGTGGTGTACAGCGCCCTGGCTGCCCTGATCGCCGTCGGCGGCCTGCTCTTCGTGGCCCGTCTGCTGCAGAAGTACCGGAACTGGGTGTCAACCGCCTTCGAATACCTGCTGCACATACCGTGGATCCTGCCCTCGGCACTGCTCGCACTGGGCCTGATTGTCAGTTACGACCACCCGAATCCGCTGGTGGGCGGCGCTGTCCTTACGGGCACAACGGTGATCCTGCTGATCGCCTTTGTGACGGTCAAGATCCCGTTTACGCTCCGGATGCTCAAGGCGTCCTTCGCCTCCGTGAATTCCTCGCTTGAAGAGGCAGCGGCCATCATGGGCGCCAAAACACTCTACGTGTTCCGCCGGATCCTCCTGCCGCTGGTGCTGCCGGCAGCCGCCGCCATCACCGCCCTGAACTTCAACAGCCTGCTGGATGACTACGACACCGCCATCTTCCTGGCCCACCCGTTGGTTCAGCCCCTGGGCCTGGTGATCAAGGCCAACACCGATGGGGCAGAAGGTGTGGAGGGCGTGGCCAACACCTTTGTCTACACCGTGCTGCTCATGGTCATCACCGGCGTCACGATGTACCTGGTGTACGGCCGGTCGCGCGGGAAAGGGCCGCGCAAGAAGCGGTTGCCGGCAGCGCCTCCTCCCGCAGCAGTTCCCGGCCCCGCACTTTGCATGATGTCCGACGACGACGCAGGGAAGGCCGCCGCTCCTGTCCGCTGATCAGCCTGCGGAACCGCTGCCGACGACGGCACCCGCCGGCCGCCGTCGGGCCAGCGTGAGCAGCCGGTCACGCACGGGCTGGCCGCCTTCTGCCAGGGCGATGCGCGCGAGCGCCGAGGACGCCAGGCTCAGCGCACCGGTGCGCAGGCGGCGCTGCCGGTCGTACGCCTTAAGTGCCTGCTCCTCGGGCAGCGTGTTGAGGAGGTCAGCCAGCGTGACCGCGTCCACCAGGGATTCACAGGCGCCACGTCCGAGGGTGGGGGCCATGGCGTGCGCGGCGTCACCGATGAGTACGGTCCGGCCCCGGACGAAGGACTTGAGGCGCGGAGTTGTCCAGATCCGCTGCACCAGGCAGGCTTCTGGGGTGGCGGCCGCCAGTACCTGGCGTATGGCCGGCGCGTGCCCCGCGTAGCGCTCCCGGGCCTGCTCCAGGGCTGACGCTGCGTCGATGTCGTAAGGGCCAAGCGTGGACCGGTAGCTGGCGTACCAGAACATTCCGCCCCTGGCGGAGGCGATGCCGAACAAGTCGCCGCGGCCCCAGTACTCGCCGACCACGTCCGGGCTGACCGTCGAGGGAAGGGTGCCGCGCAGGGCGAGATGGGGGGTGAGTTTGGCGGTGCTGCGGCTGCCCCAGCCCTCGCGGCGAACCACGCTGTGCACGCCGTCCGCCCCTACCACCAGGCCCCCATGCGCTGGGAGCGTCCGGACATGGTCCGTGACGCGGCGGACTGTGCCAGGTACGGCCGCATCAAGCAGCGGCAGCAGGTCGATGCGGGAAATCGCGAACATGTCCCCCGCGCTGACTGTCACCCAGGGCTCGCCTGCGGCATTGCGGACCGAGCCGCTGCCGATCACGGGACTGACGGCCCGGGCCTCCTCCAGCACCCCAATCCGGGCCAAGGCGCGCTGGGCGTTCGGCCACATCCCCAGCGCGTTGCCCACGGTGGGCAGTTCCGGCCGCTTCTCGTAAACCGTCACCTCAAATTGGTCCTGGTCCAGGCATGAGGCAAGCGCCAGGCCGGCGATGCCGCCGCCAACAATCGAGATTATCTCCATGCGGTCGATTCTACTACTTTTGTAGTGAACCGGAAGGGGCAATACACTGGGCCCATGCCTGACCGCCGGACCCAACTGCTGGATGCTGCCCTCACGGTGGTGGCGGACAAGGGCATGAAGGGCCTCACCCACCGGGCGGTGGATGCCGCCGCCCACCTGTCCGAAGGCACCACCTCCAACTACTACCGGAACCGCGCTGCCTTGGTCGAAGCTGTTCTGGACCGTTTGCTGGAGCTGGACGCCGCGCTCCTGCAGGACCAGGGGCCGGCCGGACCGCCGCAAAACGTTGAGGAACTGGCAGCCCAACTGGCCGCCCTGGTGCTGGCACTGGCCGGGCACCACGCGGGCCTCACCCGCGCCCGCCTGGCCCTCTCCCTGGATAAGCCCGAGTCGGTAACAGCCGGGCACTTCCGGCTGGTGGGCGGACTGGAACACGCCCTCGCCGCGCTGGGCATAGCCGACGCACCGGCCCGTGCGAGGGACGTGGCGGACTACGGCGACGGCGTGCTGCTCCACCTGCTCACCGTCAGGCGGGACGAGCAGCCTGATGCTGCAGCCATCGCCGCAGCAGTCCGGCGCCTGCTGGGTTAGCTCGCGCCCGGCCAGCCCGTGTAGGCCTCGGCGAGGTAGGCCATGCCGTGCCGGGAAGTCACCACAGAATGGAGTTCACCCAACTGCCGCGCGCGGGAGAAGTCATCGGCGCCGGCAGGGGTGTGCAGCATGGTGGTCATCCAGTAGGAGAACTGCTGGGCCTTCCATACGCGCTCCAAAGCGCGGTCGCTGTAGGTCTCCAAGAGCCGCTCGGAGCCGGAGTTGTAGTGGCTGTCCAGCCCTTCGAAGAGCACCTTGACGTCATGGATGGCCAGGTTCAGGCCCTTGGCCCCGGTAGGCGGAACGGTGTGCGCGGCGTCGCCGGCAAGGAACAGGTTGCCGTACCGCATAGGGGTGTGGACAAAGCTGCGGAACGGCAGCACCATCTTCTCGATGACCGGGCCCTCCTTCAGCTCAAAGCCATTGCCGTTGACCCGGCTGCGGAACTCGGCCCAAATCCGGTCGTCATCCCACTCCGCCACGTTTTCCTTGGGATCGCACTGGAAGTACATCCGCTGGACGGTCTCGGTGCGCTGGCTGATCAGGGCGAAGCCGTTGTCTGAGTTGGCGTAGATCAGCTCATCGGAGCTGCGCGGGGCTTCGGCGAGGATGCCGAACCAGGCGAACGGGTACTCGTGGAAGTACCACTTGCGGTGCGCCTCCGGAATTTGGAACCGGCAGTGGCTGCGGGAACCGTCCGCGCCCACCAGGAAGTCCGCCTGGATCTCGGACTCCACACCGTCGGCGTCGGTGAACCAGACCTTCGGCTTGCCCTCAAGATCGTGGACGGAAGTGTCAGTGACGCTGTAGCGGACGTCCCCGCCG
Source organism: Pseudarthrobacter sp. W1I19 (assembly GCF_030817835.1). Lineage (NCBI taxonomy): Bacteria > Bacillati > Actinomycetota > Actinomycetes > Micrococcales > Micrococcaceae > Pseudarthrobacter > Pseudarthrobacter sp. W1I19. The sequence continues at coordinate 4,685,232 of NZ_JAUSZR010000001.1, read as the reverse complement.
TCGTCCTTCCTGCAGGCCGCGAGGTCCAGGAAGACGTCCGTCTGCGGGTAGAGCCACACGGACTCGCCCACGAGATCCTTGAAGTCCACGCGGTGGCTCTCGCCGTTGAAACGCAATTCGATGCCATCATGCCGGTCGCCCTGGCGCAGCACGCGGTCCGAGACTCCGCTGTCCACCAGCAGGTTGACGGTGCCGTGTTCCAGGATGCCGGCGCGGACCGTGTGGGCGATCTCCTCGTGGCTCCGGACTTCGATGACCGTGGACTCGATGCCTAATTTTGCCAGCAGGTGGGAGAGCATCAGCCCGGCCGGCCCGGCTCCCATGATGGCCACCTGGGTGGTGATGGTCTTGCGTGCTGGCATGGCGTGTCTCGCTTCGTTGCGGGGCTCCGCGGGGCGGTGCCGGATTGTCGGTCTGGCACTCAGTGTGTGCCACCGGGGGTGATTCCCGATACGAGAATTCCGTTCAATGGTGCGGCTAAGGGTCGGCCAGCTGGCGGGCGATTCCGCGGGCAGCGGTCTGCAGCGCCGGCACCAAGGCTTGCAGGCGCATCTCCCGCAAAGGAACCACGACGCCGAGCGATGCCACCGCGCGCTGCCTGCGGTTGAGTACCGGTACGGCGATTCCCCAGGTGTCCGGATCCACTACGCCCTTCAACTGGGCGAAGCCCTGGCGGGCTGTTTCGGCCAGCAGGGTCCGGACGTCCTCCTTGGTGAGCTTCCCGTCCGGGTCGGCGAACTGATCCAGGTACTCAGCCTGGACCACCTTGTCCTGGTGGGCCATCAGCGCCAGCCCCGCGGACGAGACATGGACGGGCATCCGGCCCGCCACCTGGGCGCGGTTGGCCACCGAACCGCGCCGGGACAGCCGCTCCACGAAGAGGGCCTCCCAGCCGTCCAGCACCGCGAGGTTCACGTTCTGGTTCAGGACGTGCTGGATGTCCTCCATAAATGGCATCGCCGCCTGACGCAGCACCAGCGCAGGGGAGGTGCGGTTCACGAGCTCCCACAGGCGGAGTCCCGGCTGGACCGTGCCGCCGGGGCCGGTATCGAGCAGTCCATGTCCGGCGAGTTGGCGGACCAGGCGGTGGGTGGTGGTCAGCGGCAAGCCGGCGCGGGCAGCCAGCTCCGAAAGCTGCAGGGCACCCACGTCCTGTGGGAAGGCCGCGATCAGCCGGACAATCCTGTCCACCACGGAATCACGGGAAGGGGAATTGGCCACCGCGCACCCCGCTTCCGTTCAATGGGCTGCTTACAGCCTACTCCTGACGCACCGGCGGGGAGTGAGGCACTTTGCCGGGACCCGCCGTCGTACGTTCCCGGAACCGGCGCCAGGCGCCTGGTGCCAGCACCACGGCAATGCCGACGGCGGCCCCGATCACCGTTTCGATAATGCGGTCCCGGAGCAGGACCTCCGCCGGCGAGGGGACCACCAGGAGGGTGGAAATGAGGGCAAGGGGTGTCACGAAAAGCTGGGCGAGCAGGTACTGGCGGATGATGAACATCTCGGCGCCGAACTGGCACAGGGCCATCACCAGCACCGTCTGCCAGGGCTCCAGGCGCAGCAGTACAATCCCGGCCAGGATCACCAGGCCAAGGATGGTGCCGATGATCCTTTGGATGCCGCGGCGGACGCGGTGCCTGGTGGTGTGCCCCACCAGCGGGACCACGGCCGCAACCATGGCCCAATAATTGTGCCCGAAGCCCAGCAGCTCCCCCGCCCAGGTGGCCAGTGAGCCGGCCAGCCCGGCCGCGACGAGGTAGCCCAGGCCCTCCAGCCAGGCCGCACGTTTCTCGTTGGGCGTGCGCCGGACACGGCGCGGCCGGACCCACGGGGTGCGGTGGCTGGGCAGGATCCTGGCGGAGAAGCCGATCAGCAGGCAGAACGCAGAGGTGAGCACGGCCACCAGCATGGCCTGCCACAGCGGCGGCTGGTGGGGTATGGAGGCGATGGCCGCAAACGCGAAGATGTGGAACAGTGAGCCCGCGGGACGGATCCGCCACCAGGAGATGATCAGGGAGCAGGCGCCGGCTACAAGCGTGGTGGCCGCAACCAGGAGCCAGGCTGTGCCGGTGCTGTCGAGGTAGAGGGCTGTGGCAGTCCGGGCCGCGAGGGTGGCCAGCAGGATGACCGCGAGCATGAGCAGCCCGGCCCGCAACTGCAGCGAAAAGCGCGTGCCGTGCGGCTCGCCGCGGCCGTAGATGCCGGTGAAGGCGCCGAAGGACGCGAAGATGGCCAGGTCCAGCCGGCCCAGGAACACCAGCGTGAGGAGCGGAACGAAGACTCCCACGGCGCACCGCAGCGCGGGGTGGTGGTCCTTGTTGCCGGGACCAATACTGAACATCTCGGCGAGCAGCTTCAACGGGCGGCGCCTTCCTGCGGGGTGGGTGGTTTTCTATAGGGCGGCCGCGCTGACGTTCCTGCTAAATCCTACGGCGCGACTCTCCGCAGCCGGATATGGCGTTCCCATGAATGGAACCATGGGGCAACACCACCGAAACAGCCCCGGCCGATGCTTGAGACATGAAGCCTCCCGCACGGAACACGCCCGCGGCCGAATTGAGCTGCGAAGTCTGCGGCATGATGCCCGAACCCCCCAAAGCGCGGCTGACCCTGGCCAACGTGGCCGTGATGCTGCCCATCGAACTCCTGGTGCACGCCCTGGTGGTGGAGACCCACCTGCCCTATGTGGCCAAGGTGTTGGTACTTACCCTCACTGCCACGGTGCTGGTGATCTGGGTGGCGGAGCCGTCGGCAGCCCGGATCCTGCGCGGCTGGCTGCACGCGCCGGCGCTGCGCCATCGGCGGAAGTTGGGTGCGGCCCCTGCACTCTGGCGGGCGCGGACCGTCCTGTGCGATGAGCCGGGTTCCCTGCAGAAGCTCACCAGGGCATTGGCCAGGACAGGAACCAACATTTTGAGCATCCACGTTCACCCGGTGGCCGGCGGCGTGCTGGACGAGTTTGTCCTCTCCGCTCCCGGGCACGTAGGTGAACGCGAGCTCCTGGACGCCCTGCACGACGGCGGCGGCACCCGTTCCCACGCCTGGCCCACCACCGCCCTGGCGATGGCCGACGGGCAGACCAAGGCCCTCAGCCTCGCCGCGCGGATCGCCGACGCACCGGACGAGCTCCCCCTGGCGGTGGCCGAACTCCTCCAGGCAAGGATCCTCGCCCCTGCAGAGGCGGCGCTGGAGAAACACGGCGCCGGGACCCTCCTGAAGATTCCCACCGCCTGGCATGGCCCCATCACCTTCGTCCGGCCCGGGGAACCGTTCACGCCGGCAGAGTCCGCCCGCGCCCACCGACTCGCAGAGCTCGCTGAAATCCTCGTGCACCGGCGGGCCGGCTCCCCTCAGTAGCTGCCGCCTTGTCCCCTCCTCCGGCACAACTGACTGCATGCCCCAACTGGCAAGGTGACGTCGTGAAAACGCGATTTCACGACGTTAGCTGCGAGCCAGTTGGGATTTCGGGCAGTCACAATCCGTATTTACGGACCTCTCCGCCCGCAGAACGGGAAAATCCTTGACAGTGGCGCGGGTCACTCCTACCTTTGATTTTGGGATCCCAAATTGGGATCCCAAAAGAGGTCATCCGTCCGGCGCTCCGGATCGCCGTGCTGATCCTGTCTTACTCTCTGCGGGCCTTTCACCGTGTCATCCCGTCCGCACACACAATTCGTACCTTCCCTATCCGTAAACTTCCCCGTGAAGGAGAAGCTGTGTCCATCCCCAACACTGAAACAACGCCGGCAGCTGCCGAAGGCACCACCGGCCAACCATCGAGCGAACCCGGCAAGGACGGCGTGCAACGGCGCACCGCCGTCCGCTGGAAACTCTTCCTGCTGCTGCTGGTCCTGGTTGCGGTCAATTACATAGACCGCGGTTCGATCTCCGTTGCGCTCCCGATCATCCAGAAAGAGTTCAACCTCGCTCCTGAACTCGTGGGTCTCCTGCTCTCGGCCTTCTTCTGGACCTACGCCGTGATGCAGATCCCGGTGGGCTGGCTGATCGACAAGTTCGGACCCCGCAAAGTCATGACCGCCTCGTGCATCGGCTGGGGCGCCGCCACCGCCGCCTCAGGTATGGCCGGCGGATTCCTCAGCATGTTCATTGCCCGGATGGGCATCGGCGTCACCGAAGCCGGTGTGATGCCCGCCGGCGGCAAACTCAACGCGATCTGGATGCACAAGTCCGAACGCGGCCGCGGCGCCACCATCCTGGACGCCGGTGCACCGCTCGGCGCCGGTCTGGGCGGCATCATCATTGCTGGCCTGATCGCCTCCACCGGCAGCTGGCGCTGGGCCTTCGTCATCGCCGGCGCCGCCACCGTGCTGATGGGCCTGGCCGTCTGGTGGTACGTCCGCGACAACCCCCGCGAGCACCGGGGCGTCAATAAGGCTGAAGCCGCGTACATCGAGGCCTCGCATGCGGCAGAGGATGCCGAGGCAAAGCTCGACGGCGGGCAGGGCAAGCGGGGACTGCTCCCCTACCTCAAGTTCCGTTCCTTCTGGGCCATGTGCTTCGGCTGGCTGGGATTCAACGGCGTTTTCTACGGCCTGCTGACCTGGGGCCCGCTCTACCTGGCCCAGGCCAAGGGCTTTGACCTGAAAACCATCGGCTGGTCTACCTTCGTCATCTTCGGAGCAGGCTTCGTCGGCGAAATCATCGGCGGCACCATCGCCGACAAATGGCGGGCAGCCGGCGCCTCGGCCAACCGCGTCATGCGTACCCTCCTGGGCATCTCCAGCGCCGTGGTCATCGGTGGCCTGGTGGGCGTCACGGTTGTTGCGGACCCCACCACCGCCGTCGTACTGCTCTCCCTGGTGATGTTCTTCCTGCGCTGGGTAGGCCTGTTCTGGAGCATCCCCTCCATCCTGGGCGGGCGCACCAACGCCGGCGTCCTGGGCGGCGCCATGAACTTCAGCGGCAACATCTCCGGCTTCCTCACACCCATCGCCGTCGGACTTATTGTTGGCGCCACGGGCTCCTACACCTGGGCGCTGCTGTACTTCGTGGGATCCGCAATCATCATGGGCGCCTCCGTCCTGACCCTGAATTACAACAAGCGGCTTCCTGTCTAAGCTGGCCATCCGAGGCAATACGCAATCCGCGCCCCCGCTGCCGGGAGCCGTGTCATACCAAGAATCGAAAATGGAGCATCATGCTGACCGCAGAAGAGACCCAGGACAAGGACCGCCCCCTTCGCGAGACTGTCCGGGACACCCTCCGCACCCGGATTTTCGAAGGACACTACGCTCCCGGCACCCGGCTGGTGGAACGCGACCTCGCAGCAGAATTCTCCGTGTCCCGGCTGCCGGTCCGCGAAGCGCTGCGCATGCTCCGCCAGGAAGGCCTCATCAGCGACCGCGGGGCACGTGGAGCGGAGGTCAGTTCACTGAGCCCCAAGGACGTGGAAGACCTTTTCGACGTCCGCCAATCCCTGGAAGTCCTGGCCTGCCGGCTTGCGGCGCAACGGGCCACCGAGAAGGACCTCGCGTTCCTGTTGGGACTCCTGGACAGCGCCGAAGGCTTCCTGGCCAAGGGGGCCGTCATGGAGGCGCACCGGGCCAACAGTGAATTCCACGATGCCATCACCGGCATCGCGGACAACAATTTCCTCAAGTCGGCCCTGGAGCCCCTTCAGGGCCGCATGCACTGGTTGTTCCGGCACGTCAGCGACCTGCCCGAACTCATCCGCGAGCACCGCGAGCTGTATGAGGCAATCGCCAGCGGGGACCCGGACCGGGCCGCGGCACAATCCGCGTCCCACATCGGCAAGTACCGCGAGCAGTTTCCCGAGGACTTCCAGAAAACCGAACCCCAACTCCACCGGAAGAAATAATGCGACTCCTGGTCATCAACCCCAACATCAGCGACGATGTCACCGCCCTGATCGAATCCGAGGCCCTCCGCTCGGCCGCGGCCGGCACCGAACTGCTGGTGCGTACCGCAGGCCACGGCATGGAGTACATCGAGACGCGTTTTGAATCCCTGCTCGCCGCCGGCGCCGTGGCCGAAATCATCGCAGAATACACGCGCCCGGGAGCCGAGCCCGTGGACGCGGTTGTGGTGGCAGCCTTCGGCGACCCCGGCATGCCGGCACTAAAGGAACTCACTGCCGTGCCCGTCGTCGGCATCACCGAAGCCGCCCTGTGTGCTGCCGCGCTGCAGGGCCACCGCTTCTCCATCATTGCCATTTCGGACCGGATCAAACCCTGGTACCGCGACTGCGTGGAGAGGTTCGGCCTGGCCGGAAGACTCGCCTCCATCAGGTCCATCAACGAATCGCTCAACAGCATCGGCTCCGTCCAGCAGGACTTCAAGGAAACCCTCCTGGCACTGAGCCGGCAGGCCGTCACGGAGGACGGAGCCGACGTCGTTATCCTTGCCGGAGCCCCGCTCGCGGGACTGGCCCGGGAACTCGCAGGGCAAATCCCCGTACCGGTGGTGGACGGGATCTCCGCCGGAATCCGGATGGCCGAGGCGGTGGCAGGGCTCCAGTCCGGACCGCACCACGCCGGCGCCTTCGCTCCGCCGCCCGACAAAGACCGCAAGGGACTGAGCGAAAACCTGGACGCCGCCCTCTCCGCCCGCCAGCACGCCGTCCAGCCGGCGCCAACCGCCTAACCCCCCAACGCATCATTTTCAGAAAGAGGACACCGATGTCCCGCCAGCCAGACCTTGTTATTGCCAACGCCACCGTAGTCAACAGCTCCGGGCGCCGGAACGCCCACATCCTGGTGCAGGACGGACTGATCACCCAGCTCCTCGACGCTTCCGAAGCCGTGCCCGCCGCTGCACGGACCATCGACGCCGCCGGCCGCCTCGTGGTTCCCGGCGGGGTGGACGGGCATTGCCACGTAGCCCAGGTGACGGGCCGGTTCCGCACCCTGGACGACTACCGCACCACCTCCACCGCGGCCCTGTGGGGCGGCACCACCACCATCATCGACTTCGGCATCCCCCGGGACGCACAGGAAACACCCCTTGCCGCCGCCCTGCACAAGAAGGAACTGGCCACCGAATCCAGGTGCGACGTTGCCCTCCATGGGGCCGTCATCAACTGGGACGAAACAGTGCCGTGGCAGCTGGAGCAGCTCGCCGCCGAGGGCGTGCGTTCGGTGAAGATGTACACCACCAACCGGGGCACCACCATGGCGGACGGGGACACCATCCTGAAGGTCATGCGGGAGATGGTCCGCCTGGACGGGCTGACCTACATCCATGCCGAGCACGATCCGATCATTGCGGACTGCACGGAGCAGCACGCCCAGGACGGACGTATCGGCATCACGCACCTGCACCGGACCCGGCCGGAACTCGCCGAGGAAATTTCGGTCAAGGAAACACTGGCGATGGCCGAGTACACCGGCGCCCCCGTCTACTTCGTCCACCAGTCAACACCGGGTGCCGTGGATCTGGTGACGGAGGCACGTGCCCGCGGCCTGGATGCTTTCTCGGAAACCTGCCCGCACTACGTCACGCTGGATGACTCCGTCTACAGCTCGGCCTTCCCGGAATGGTTCGCCTGCTGCCCGCCCATGCGCGACGCCAAAACGGTGGCCGCACTCAAGGAGCGGCTCGCCTCGGGGGCCATCCACACGATGTCCTCGGACCACTCCTGCTACGACCTGTCCCAGAAGCGCGAGCGCACCGACGACGTGCGTGCCATGCCGCACGGCCTGCCCGGTGTGGAGACCCGGATGCCTGTCACATTTACGGCCATGACCTCCGCCGGTGCCTCAGTGGAGGACTTCGTTGAAGCCTTCTCGGCTGCCCCGGCACGGATTAATGCTGTTCCAGGCAAGGGAAGCATTGCCGAAGGATTCGACGCCGACCTGGTGGTCTTTGACCCCGCAGAGGAACGTGTAGTGGACGGCGCCGCCCTGCACATGGGAACGGATTTCTCGCCCTTTGACGGGAAGGCACTGACCGGCTGGCCCGCCGTTGTTGTTTCCAACGGCCGGGTAGTGCTGGACGGCGAAGGTTTCCACGACCCCGGCGCCGCGGGCCGCTTCATCCCCCGGAACGGCTTCCGCCAGCACCAGGCCACTCCCGCCGTCCCCGCCCACGCGGCAGCCCTCTAGGAGTCCCCATGCCCTCAACCACGCGTCCCACCCGCATCGGCATGATCGTGCCGTCCTCCAACACCTGCCTTGAGCCCCAGACCTACCGGATCCTGGGCTCCCGCATCGACGTCACCGTCCATTTCACCCGGATCCCCGTCACCCGCATCGCCCTGGATGATTCCTCCGACCGGCAGTTCGACCCCGCGGTGATGCGCGAGGCTGCCCGGCTCCTGGCGACGGCGGATGTGGACGTTATTGCCTGGAACGGCACCTCCGGCTCCTGGCTGGGACCAGCCCACGACGAGGAACTCGTGCGGGAAATCACCGACGCCACCGGCATCCCCGCCACCACCTCCACCCTGGCGTACCTCGAAGCATTCCGGGCCTTCGGTACCGAGCGGATCGGGCTGTTCACGCCGTACACGGAGGACGTCAACCACCGGGTCATCGCAGCCTACGAGCGGCAAGGGATCAAAACGGTGGACCACCGCGCCCTGGGCCTGAGTGACAACGAATCCTTCGCGCGTGTGGCCGACGACGAGATGCTCCCGGGCTCGCGGGAACTTGCGGCAGCCGCGCCGGATGCCCTGGTGTATTTGTGCACCAACCTCTACGGCGCCAACATCACCGCCGACATCGAGGAAAGCACCGGGGTGCCCGTGCTTGATTCGGTGGCCGTGACGCTATGGCATGCCCTCAGACTTTCCGGCGCACCGCTGCTGGACCCGCGGTGGGGGACACTGCTGGCCCAGCTACCTCCGAAGGGTTAGAGCCACAGCGTTACATCCGGAGGGTCAGGGCGGACGGCTCCATGGTCATCAGGACGTGTTTGCCCTGGCCCTCGTGGTCGCCGTCGAGCTGGTAATCGTCCTTGTGTTCCAAGCTGATCTCCACGGTTTTGCCCTGGAAATACTCCACAGCGGTGTCCTTGCCGCGGCCCTTGCCGATCATCCCGGCAATCACTGAGAGCCAGCCCAGCTTTCCGTGGTGTGGTGCCAGCACCGCCACATCCAGCAGTCCGTCGTCCATCTTCGCCTCCGGGAAAATTTCCAGCCCGCCCTGGACCTTGCCGCAGTTGCCCACCATCACGCTGCGGACACCGCGGTGCACGGCGGTTTGTCCGTCAATCACAATGGTCGCCTTGACGGGCTTGCCGGGCAGGTTCCGGATGCCCGCATCCACATAGGCCAGCCACCCCACCTTGTCCTTGAGGTCCTCGTTGGTGTCGGCCATGATGGTGGCGTCGTACCCCACCCCGGCCATTACCAGGAAGAGCTGCTCCTTGTCCGGATCGCTCCGGCGGGCCCGGACGACGTCGATCTTCCGCTCGGTGCCGATGAGCGCGCCGGCCATGGCGCCGTCGTAGTCCGTGACATCCATGCCAAGATTGCGGGCCAGGAGGTTTCCCGTGCCCAGGGGAAGCAGGCCCATCGGGGTGTCTCCGCCGGACAGGACCTCCGCCACGCACCGGACCGTCCCGTCACCGCCCGCGGCAATCACGATGTCCGCGCCCTGGGCGAGGGCTTCCTTGGCCTGCCCGACGCCGGGATCCTCCTTGGTGGTTTCGAACCAGAGGCTTTCGCCCCAGCCGTTCTCCACGCAGTGCTTGGCCACCAGGCCGCGCACGTCGATATCCACCGGCTTGGCAGGATTGATGATGATGGCTGCGCGCTGGGGGGCAGTGGAATTGGCAGTCATGGCGTCCTCTGGTGGCGGATGGAAAGGCTACTTCTCAAAGAAGACTAACCCGCCGGGCGGGAGGTGCGCTGCAGCACGGCAGGCTAGAGCGTTTTCACCGCGCCAAGGACCTGCACCAGGGAGTCCTTGGCGTCGCCGAAGAGCAGGGACGTCTGTGGCTGGTAGAGCAGATCGTTCTCGATCCCGGCGAAACCGGGCCGCATGGACCGCTTCAGGAACACCACCTGCCGGGCATCCGCCACCTCGAGGATGGGCATGCCGTAGATGGGCGACCCGGAGGACGTTTTGGCCGCGGGGTTCACAACGTCATTGGCACCCACCACCAGCGCCACGTCCGCCGTCTTGAACTCCGGGTTGATCTCGCCCATCTCCTTAAGCGATTCGTAGGGCACATTTGCCTCGGCCAGGAGCACGTTCATGTGCCCGGGCATCCTGCCGGCCACGGGATGGATGGCGAAGTCGACGTCAATGCCGCGCGCCTCCAGCGCCAGGGCCAGTTCGGCCGCGGTGTGCTGGCCCTGCGCGACGGCCAGGCCGTACCCGGGAACGATAATCACGCGCTGCGCGTAACCAAGCAACATTGCCACGTCCTCGGCGCTGGAGGACCTCACGGGACGCTCGCTCACGGCGGTGGATCCCGCCGTCGAACCTCCCCTGAAGGCACCGAACAGGATGCCCGCCACGCTGCGGCCCATGGCGGCGGCCATGGCGCGCGTGAGGATGGTACCGGAAGCGCCCACCAGGGTGCCCGCCACTACCAGCAGCACGTTGCCAAGCACCAGCCCCGAGGCCGCAACGGCCAGGCCGGTGAAGGCGTTCAGCAGCGAGATCACGATGGGGACGTCCGCGCCGCCCACGGGCAGCACCAGGAGGATCCCGGCGGCAAGGCCCAGCACCAGCAGCAGCACCGCGAGCGCGGATGAACCGGTGAGGATGACAGCGACGCCGGCCGCCACCGCCGCGAGCAGCACCGCCGTCATGACTGCCGGCAGGCCCGGGAACACCACTGGACGGGTGGTCATCAGCTCCTGCAGCTTGGCAAAGGTGACGCCGGAGCCGGCGAAGGAAACGGCACCGACGAGGAGGGTGAAGACGATGGCCAGGCGCACCCAGGGATCGTCCGCGTGGCTTAGCTCCAGGAGCGCCACGAGTGCGGCCGCGCCGCCGCCCACCCCGTTGAACAGCGCCACCAGCTGCGGCATCTGGGTCATCTTCACGCGCCGCGCCACCGGCGCCGCCACTGCCGCACCCACAGCTATGGCGGCAAGGATCCAGGGGATGTTCTCCAGCCGGGAGGACAGGAAAACAGCGACGACGGCGATCAGCGCTCCCAGCGCGCCGATCAGGTTTCCGCGGCGGGCGGTGCGCGGGGAGCTGAGGCCGCGCAGGGCCAGGATGAAGCAGACGGCCGCGGCCAGGTAGAACAGCGAGGACCAGACGGGGTCGAAGAGGGTCACTTGCCGCCCACCTTCCCCGCTGCAGCCTTTGTGCCGGCTTCCTTTCGGGCGTGGAACATATGCAGCATCCTGTCGGTGACCACAAAGCCGCCCACCAGGTTGGCGGTGGCCAGGACGACGGCGAGAAGGGCTACCGCGAGCACCCACGGGTCCGCTGCCTGGCCGGCCACGATGATGGCACCCACCAGGATGATCCCGTGGATGGCGTTTGCACCCGACATCAGCGGCGTGTGCAGGGTGCTGGAAACCTTGGAGACCACTTCGAAGCCAACAAACACTGCCAGGACAGTGATGGTCAGCAGGCTGATCCCATCCATCAGAGCACCCCTTCCCGCCGGCTGCCGGCCCTCGCCGCGAGCAGTTCAGCGGTGGGCTGATGCCGCACCGCGCCGTCGTGTACCAGGCAGGCTCCGGCCAGCACTTCGTCGTCGAAATCCAATGCCAAAACGCCGTCCTTGATCACCAGAGCCAGCAGGTTGGCCACGTTTTTGGCATAAAGACGGGAAGCGTCGGAGGCCATCGCCGAGGGGGCATCCTTCAGGCCCACCAGGGTGACATGGCCGGAGCCGTCCGCGGTGGGGACCGGAATGTCCTGGCCGGGGACAACACCCTCCACGTTGCCGCCGGACTCGGCGGCGAGGTCAACCACAACCGAGCCTGGCCGCATGCCCTGCACCATCTCAGTGGTGACCAGGAGCGGTGCGCGCCTGCCGGGGACGGCCGCCGTCGTAATGAGCACGTCCGCCTGCGCCACATGCGGGGCGAGCAGCTGGCGCTGCCGGGTGCCGGCGTCTGAGCTGAGCTGCCGCGCGTAGCCGCCGGCAGCCTCCGCGGTTTCGAGGTCCAGCCGGATGAAAGTGCCGCCCATCGAGGCCACCTCATCTGCGGAAGCAGGGCGGATGTCGTTGGCGAAGACGCGGGCGCCGAGCCGTTTTGCCGTGCCGATGGCCTGCAGCCCGGCCACCCCGGCGCCCAGGACCAGGACCCGTGCCGGCGGAACGGTTCCAGCTGCGGTCATGTAAAGCGGAAAGAACCGGGGAAGCCGGATGGCGGCCTCCAGCACGCAGCGGTACCCGGCGACGAGCGCCTGGGAACTGAGGGCATCCATGGACTGGGCGCGGGAGATGCGGGGCACCAGTTCGAGGGCAAAGGCTGTGACGCCGGCGTCCGCGAGGGCCTCCACCGTTGGGAGCTCGGACGACGGCGACCCGAGCCCTGCCGTGACCGCTCCCCTTTTCAGGGACCTCACGGTGTTCGGGTCAAGGGGGCGGACATGGGCCAGGACATCCAGCTGGGCCAGGTCCAGCTCCGGGACGACCTGCGCTCCGGCCTGGTTGTACGCCGTGTCCGGGTGGCCGGCGGCGTCACCCGCGCCCGCCTCGAGCAGCACGTCCACGCCCAGCGCCACCAACTGCTTGACCGACTCGGGTGTGGCGGCCACCCGCCGTTCACCCTCCCGGCGTTCCCGCGGTATGCCCAGTTTCACCCGCCGACTCCCATCGCTGCACGAGTGCTTTGGCGCCGCCCCTGTTTCCCCTGGTGGACCAGGGGCTTCCCGGAGCGGCGCTGCTGCACGTAGTTGGCTAGAGTCTATGGCCCGTTCAGCTGCGGCGGGAGTAGGGCGGCCGGCTTGGGTGGCAAAGAGTTACCTAGTGGCTGCCCGGCCGGTCGCCGTGTTTCCCTCCCGCTTTCCCTCCCGCCAGGCGGTACGAGTCCTCCAGCAGTTCCTTGAGCAGCTTCCCGTCGATTCGCTCGAGCCGGACCAGCACCAACTGGGGTGAGCGCTCATGATGGGGCGTCCAGAAGAAAATCTCCGGCTGGGTGCCAGCCAGGGCTTCACGCTCTTCTGTCTTGACCGTGAGGACTCCGGGTTCCCAGATCCGGGCCATCAGGGTTTTGGCGAACCACGCCGGCTGGCCCCAACTGGGCCGCTCTGAGACACCGGGCAGTGCCAGGGCGGATCTTCTGACATCCTCCTCTGTAGCCATAGGCCACAGTCTGCGCTCTGGGTACCGGCCTGCACAATGAAACCCGGGTTCGCTGCGCACTGGCAGTCCCTGCGCACTGAGAGGCGCGCTGGGTGCGCTCCGGCGCGCTAAGTCGCTTTTACCCCCGGGCAGTCAGGTCCGCGGAGACGAGTTTCGCCGTCGCCACGATTTCCCGGGCCACCGATGCCAGGTAGGCGTCCGGGTCCGGCTGCGCCGCAACGGTCTGCGCCTGCAGGGAGACGTTGCCGGCAGCCACTACCTTTGGGCCGTCATACACGGGGGCCGCCACGGACATCAGACCCAGTTCCAGTTCCTGGTCCAGCAGGCACCAGCCCTGGGCGCGGACGGTGTCCAGCACTGCGAGCAGCTCTTTGGCAGTTCCGATGGCGCGTGGTGTTAGCGGCTTGATCTCCGCGGCTGCCAGGTATGCCTTCAAATCTGCGGGCGGCAGGCCGGCCAGGAGCACCCTGCCCATGGACGTGGCATAGGCCGGGAACCGGGTGCCCACGGTGATGCCCACGTTCATGATCCGCCGGGTGGTTACGCGGGCGATGTAGGCGATGTCCGTCCCGTCCAGCACCGCCGCGGATGTTGATTCACCGAGCTTCAGGGACAGCTCCTCCAGGTGCGGCTGCGCCAGCTGCGGCAGCGACAAGCCGGACAGGTAGGCGTACCCAAGCTGGAGGACCTTGGCGGTGAGTGCGAAGGTCTTGCCGTCAGTCCGCACGTAGCCCAGCTCCACCAGCGTGTGCAGGAACCGCCGTGCCGTTGCCCGGGTCAGGTCCGTCCGGGCTGCCACTTCGGTGAGGGTCATGACCGGGTGGTCTGTATCAAACGCACGGATCACAGCAAGCCCGCGGGCCAGCGACTGGACGTATTGGTCGCTGGCCTGCGGTGCAGGTTGGGTGTCTGTACGGACTGCGTCGGTCATGGTTATCAATCCTAGAGCGGCCTCAGGTTTCGGCCGGCTCAACCACCGGCCGCGGCGGCTGTCAGCGGGACCGACACCAGTTCCTGGAGTTCTTCGAGGGTGCAGCCGAAGGTTTCGCGGACCTGGACTCCGTCGGGGCCGGTGAGGAACACGGCTTTGTCGGTGTAGACGCGGGTGACGCAGCCGACGCCGGTGAGCGGGTAGGTGCAGGTTTCCACGATCTTGGAGGCACCGTCGCGGGTCAGCAGGGTCATCATGACGAACACGTCCTTCGCACCGGTGGCGAGGTCCATGGCACCGCCGACGGCGGGAATCGCCCCGGGTGCCCCGGTGTGCCAGTTCGCCAGGTCGCCGGTGGCAGAGACCTGGAACGCGCCCAGCACGCAGATATCCAAGTGCCCGCCGCGCATGATCGCGAACGAGTCGGCGTGGTGGAAGTAGGACGCACCCGGGAGTTCGGTGACGGGGATCTTGCCGGCGTTGATGAGGTCCCCGTCGATCTGCTCCCCCTCGGCGGCGGGTCCCATGCCGAGCATCCCGTTCTCCGTGTGGAGGGTGATGTTCTGTTCCTCGGTGAGGTAGTTGGAGACCAGGGTGGGCTGGCCGATGCCCAGGTTCACGAACGATCCCGGGGCAATGTCCTTGGCCACGAGGCGTGCCAGGTCGTCCCGGCCCAGGGGTGTGGCGGAGGTCTGGATGGATGTGTCGTTGGACTGGATGCTCATCTCAGGCCACCTTCTCGCTCGTGCCGGCGGTGCTGCCCGGGACCGCCGGGACGCGGACCACAGTGTTGACGTAAATACCCGGGGTCACCACGTTTTCCGGGTCCAGCCCGCCGACCGGGACGATTTCGGAGACCTGGACGATGGTCTGCTTCGCGGCGGCGGCCATGATGGGGCCGAAGTTCCGGGCGGTCTTGCGGTAGACCAGGTTGCCCTTCCCGTCGGCCTTCAGGGCCTTGATCAGGGCGACGTCGGCGTGGATGGGCGTTTCGAAGACCTGGCCGCGGCCGTCGATGATCCGGGTTTCCTTGCCCTCGGCCAGCATGGTGCCGTACCCGGTGGGGGTGAAGAACCCGCCGATCCCGGCCCCGGCAGCGCGGATGCGTTCGGCGAGGTTGCCCTGCGGGACCAGTTCGAGTTCGATCTCGCCGGCCTTGTACTTCGCGTCGAAGTGCCAGGAATCGGACTGCCGCGGGAAGGAGCAGATCATCTTCTTCACCCGGCCCTCCTTGATCAGCAGCGCCAGGCCCTGGTCGCCCTGGCCGGCGTTGTTGTTCACCACGGTCAGGCCGGTGGCGCCGCATTCGAGCAGGGCGTCGATCAGTTCGAACGGCTGCCCGGCGTTGCCGAAGCCGCCGATCATCACGGTGGAGCCGTCCTTGATGCCGGCCACGGCCTCCTGGACCGAATCAACAAAATTCAGCATCTCTCTTAGCCCTTCACACCAGCAGTTACGTTTTCCAGGACCACGGCCAGGCCCTGGCCCACACCGATGCAGATAGCCGCGACGCCCCAGCGTTCGCCGGAGGCCTGCAGGGACCGGGCCAGGGTGCCCAGGATCCGGGTACCCGAGGCGCCGAGCGGGTGGCCCATCGCGATGGCCCCGCCGTGCCGGTTCACGATCGCGGGGTCGATGCGCCAGGCGTTGATGCAGGCCAGCGACTGCGCGGCGAACGCTTCGTTAAGTTCGACGGCGCCCACCTGGTCCCAGCCGATGCCCGCCTTCGCGAGGGCTTTGTTCGCCGCCTCCACCGGGGCGAAGCCGAAGTACTGCGGATCATTGCCGTGCGCACCGCGCCCGGCAATACGCGCCAGCGGGTCGAGCCCGAGCAGCCCGGCGGCGGCCTCGGATCCCACCCAGGCTGCGGAGGCGCCGTCGGACAGCGGGGATGCGTTGCCGGCGGTGACCGTGCCGCCCACCTCCGCGCCCTCGGGCTCTGAACGGAACACGGTCTTCAGGGCCGCGAGTTTCTCCGCGGTGGAACCGGGGCGGATGCCCTCGTCCCGGACCAGGTCAGTTCCCGGCACCGGTGCCACCAGGTTGTCGTAGAAGCCCTCGTCCCACGCCGCGGCGGACAGGTTATGCGAGTTCGCGGCGAACTCATCCTGCGCCTGCCGAGACACCCCGTACTTCTCGCGCAGCCGTTCGGTGGCCTCGCCCAGGGAGATGGTCCACTCCTTGGGCATCGCCTTGTTCACCAGGCGCCAGCCAAGGGTAGTCGAGGCCAGCGTCATGTCCCCTGCCGGGTAGGGCTTTTCCGTCTTCGGCAACACCCAGGGCGCGCGGGACATCGACTCGGCCCCACCGACGAGGACCAGGTCCGCGTCGCCGGCGTTGATCTGGCGCGAGGCGATAATTGCAGCGTCCAAAGAGGACCCGCAGAGCCGGTTCACCGTGGTCCCCGGAATCGACACCGGAAGGCCCGCCAAAAGCGTTCCCATCCGGGCAATATTCCGGTTCTCCTCACCGGCACCGTTGGCGTTGCCGAACACCACCTCATCAATCCGCTCCGGATCCAACCCGGGGGCGCGCTTCACGGACTCCCTGATCACATGCGCGGCAAGGTCGTCCGGGCGGACGCCGGCAAGGCCGGAACCGAACTTGCCGAACGGGGTGCGCACGGCGTCGTACACAAAAGCCTGGTTCATGGGGTTGTGTCCATTTCTCGAAAGACCTGCTGGGCAGTTTTGAAGGCGGTGTTCGCGGACGGGACGCCGCAGTAGATGGCGGTCTGGAGCAGGATTTCCTTGATCTCGTCCCTGCTCAGGCCGTTGGTAAGGGCCGCGCGGATGTGCATCGCCAGCTCTTCCCAGTGCCCGTGCGCCACCATCGCCGTGATGGTCACGGCGGACCGCATCTGCCGGGTCAGGCCCGGCCGGGTCCAGATGCCACCCCACGCGATCCGCGTGATCATGTCCTGGAAGTCCTCGGTGAACCCATCCTTGTTGGCATTGGCCCGGTCCACGTGCGCATCGCCCAGGACTTCGCGGCGGACCACCATGCCGCCGTCGTAAATCTCCTGGCTGCTGGCGCCGGGCTGGACCACGCCGTGCCGCTCCGTCCCGCTCACTTGGCCGCCTCCCGTGATTCGGCCCAGGCCAGGAGCCCGCGCATCAGCTCCGCCAGGTGGGCGGGCGCCTCGGCGGGGGCAAGGTGGGCCACTCCCTCGAGCGTGACGGCGGTGGCGGTGCCGCCGCCCGCGGTGATCCCGGCCGCCACTTCCTCAGCCATCGACGGCGTGGCCACGCCATCCAGCGCCCCGGCAATAACCTGCGTGGGGACGCGGATGGCGCCGAGTTCGTCGCGCACATCAAAGGCCGCCAGGGCCTCGCAGCAGAAGGCGTAACTGAAGCGGTCGGCGTCACGCAGGGCATGCAGGAGCCTGCTGCTCAGCTCAGGCTCACGGTCCATAAAACCAGGAGCGAACCAACGCTGGGCCGAACCCTGGATCATCACCGGCGTCCCCTGGTTCCGGACCGTTTCGGCGCGCTCCAGCCAACCCTCAGGGGTGCCCATCTTGGCCCCGCTGTTCTGGACGGAGAGGCTCTTGAGCCGCTCCCCGTGCTTGATGCCGAGCTGCAGGCCGGTGGCGCCGCCCAGGGAGACCCCCGCATAGTGGAACGCCTCGCCGGGGGCGATGGAATCCATAAGGCCCACCACGGCGTCCGCCAGCGCAGCCACGTCAAACGTCTCCGTCGCCGCGGGCGAGACACCATGGCCCGGCAGGTCCCAGGCCACCACGTCGTAGTCGGTCCCCAACAGCGAGGCGGCCCTGTTCCACAGGATCGAGGACGTGCCCAGGGACGGGCCCACCACCAGCAGGGGGTGCTCGCCCAAGGGCCGCTGGGGTGACAACAGCACTGCCTTCAGGACTGGTTTAGCCACGGGAAGCTCCATTCGCATCGGTGTGGGCAGGTGAATTGGCAAAGTCCGGGTACGCGGCGAGGATCCGCCGTGAGATCTCCGCGGTCTCGCCGAGGTAGCTGGCCGGGTTGAGGAGTTCCTCCAGCCGGACGTCCGGAAGGACCGACGCCGGGACGGCTTCGCGGAGCAGCTTGCGGTAGGTGGCCGGCTGGTCCGCCGGCGGTGCCTGGAGGGTCTGGTCCACCACGGCCTGCAGTTGCTGCTTGCCGTTGAGCCCGTCCTTGTCCTCAAGCGAAGGGGCCACCGCGGCCCCGACGCCCTCGGCCAGCAGCAGCGGACCGGCGAGGTCCAGGTTGCGGCGCATGGCGTCCGGGAAGACCTGCAGCCCTTCAGCGAGCTCCCGGACGTGGCCGGCGGCGCCGAGGGCCAGGGCCAGCAGCTGCCGAAGTGCCGGCCATTCGATATGCCAGGCTCCGTCCGGCCTTTCGTCGTTGAAGTTCGCGGCGGCCAGGTGCAGTTGGGCTGCCAGGCCCGGGGCCTGCAGCGCGGCGCTGCGGACCAGGACGGACAGCACCGGGTTCTGCTTCTGCGGCATGGCCGAGGAAACGCCCCGGCCTGCGGCGCGCGGCTCCGCCAGTTCGCCTACCTCAGGCCGGCTCAGGAACAGGACGTCGGCAGCGATCTTGCCGAACGCATCCAGCACTGCGGCCAGTGCATGGCCCAGTGACGTGATGGTCAACCGGTTGGTGTGCCACGGCGCCGGCGCAGGGGCGAGGCCCAGCTGGGATGCCAGGGCATCAGCCAGGCTGAAAGGCGTGGTGGACGAGCCGTCGGTAAGGACAATACTTGCAGCCAGGGTGCCGGCCGCGCCGCCGAACTGGACAGGGAACTTCAGGCTTTCCAAGTACCCGCCCGCAGCCGCGACGCCCTGGAACCACTGGGCAGCGCGCAGGCCAAAGGTGAACGGCAGCGAATGCTGAGTGAGGCTCCTGCCCACGCACAGCGTGTCCGCACGCTGCTCCGCCATGGCGGCGAGCGCCGTCGTGGTGCCTTTCAGGTCGGCCAGCAGCGCCTCAACGGTGTTGCGGGCCAGCAGCATGAGTGCGGTATCCAGGACGTCCTGGCTGGTCAGCGACGTGTGCACGGCCTTCCCGGCCCCCGCGTTGCCGGTGTCCAGCGCTGCCACGTGCTTGCGGAGGTCGGCCAGCAGCGGGATGACGGGGTTGCCGCCGCCCTGCGCACGTCGGGCGATGTCCGCGGGATCGTAGCGGCCCGCTTCAGCTGCGGAAGCGACGACGGCGGCCGCACCGGCAGGTGCCAGGCCCGCCTTCTCGAGCACGGCGGCCCAGCCGGACTCGACGGCGAGGATCGCCGCCAGCACCGCACGGTCCCCTGTCAGCGCGCCGACAAGCGGCGACGCCGAGACAGGGCTGAGCAGGCCGGCGTCAGTCACTGGAAGTCCAGGAAGACTGTCTCGCCCTCACCCTGCAGGCGGATGTCAAAGGTCAGGCCGCCGTCGGAATCACGCCGGGCGATGAGCGTCTTGCGGCGCTCTGGCTCCAGCGAGGTGAGCAGCGGATCATTGGCCAGCGCCTCGGTGTCCTCCGGAAGGTAGATCCGGGTGAAGAGCCGGTTGGTCAGGCCGCGGGCAAAGATGGCCACGGAGATGAACGCCGCCGCGCCGGGCGTGGTGGGACCGGGGTTGACGGTGGTGAAGGTGTAGACGCCGGAGTTGCCCACGGCGCCGCGGCCCCAGCCGGTGAAGGTGTAGCCGTCCCGGACCAGGGAACCCGTCTTCTGGACGATCCTGCCCTCGGCGTCGGGCTGCCAGATTTCCAGGATGGCGTCCACAACGGCCTGGCCGGATCCGTCGTAGACCGTGCCCTGCAGGCGGATGGAGCCGGGTGAGCCGGGGGCCAGGAGTTCGTTGTCCTTTTCGTACGGCAGGGCGTAGCCGTAGAAGGGGCCCACGGTCTGGGCGGGGGTGGGTACCAGTTTGGTGCTCATCTTCTACTCCTCGTCACTGTCTGCGCCGAGCGCCTCGTTTTCCGTCCAGGTCCGCTTGGGACCGGTCAGGACGATGTCCCAGTTGTAGCCCAGCGCCCATTCGGGTTCGGTGAGGCTGTGGTCGTAGTTGGCCACGAGCCGGTCCCGGGCGTCCTGGTCAACGATGGTCTGGTAGATGGGGTCCAGCGGGAAGAGCTGGTCGCCGGGGAAGTACATCTGGGTGATGATGCGCTGGGTGAACTCGGTGCCGAACAGCGAGAAGTGGATGTGCGCCGGGCGCCAGGCATTGAGGTGGTTCTTCCACGGGTAGGCGCCGGGCTTGATGGTGGTGAACCGGTACGAGCCGTCCGGGCCGGTGATGCAGCGGCCGATGCCCGTGAAGTTGGGGTCGATGGGGGCCGGGTGCTGGTCGCGCTTATGGATGTAGCGGCCGGATGCGTTGGCCTGCCAAATCTCCACCAACTGGCCTGCCACCGGGCGGCCGTTACCGTCCAGGACCTTGCCTGCCACAATGATCCGCTCGCCCTGCGGCTCGCCGTTGTGCTGGATGGTCAGGTCCGATTCCAGGGCGTGCACGTCCTGGTGGCCGAACGCCGGGGAGTACAGCTCGATGGTTTCCGGGTCAGTGTGATGCAGGCTCTTGGTGGGGTGCCGCAGGATGCTGCTGCGGTACGGCGGGTAGTCCAGCCGCGGCTGGGTCTCGGCAGGAGCCCCGTCCTTGAGGGCCCGCACGTAGGCATCGCCGATCGCGTTGATCTCAGCACTGAGGTCAGCCTGTGTTTCGATGGCGCGGTCCAGCGGCAGGTGGGCTGCCTTCGGTTCGGCGGGCGGCACGAGCTCTTCCGATTCCAGCTCGGCATTGATGTCTTCCGGCACGGCTGGCTCCTTTCGTGGGTGGTTCGTTGGTGGTTTTCAGAGGCGGTGGAGCGAGTCGTATTGGACTGCGTGGCGGACGGGAGCGTTGGGGGCTCCGTAACCGTCGTAGGCGCCGCGGCGTTCCACCATTTCGAAAAACACACTGCCCACGGTGGCGGTGTAGAAATGGAGGAATTCCCCGCTGGCGTCCCGGTCGTACAAGAGGTTGAGCTCCTGGAGGGTGGCCAGGAAGCCCGGTTCGAGGTCGAAGCGGGCGTCCAGGTCCTCGTAGTAGTTGGCTGGAATCTGCAAGAACTCGAGGCCGCGGTCCCGGGCGGACCGCGCCGCGGACACGAGGTCGTCCACCGCGAAAGCGATGTGCTCCTGGTAGGTCTTGTGGGCCTGCTGGGCCGGCGACTGCTGAGCTGGTGCTTGCTGGACGGGGGCCAGGTTCAGGACCAGCCGCACCGCGCCGTCGGACGTCTGCATGACCTGCGAGCGCACCAGGCCGCTGGGGCTCGGAACTTCCGCGAACGGCTGCGGTTCCAGAGCCAGGGCGCTGGTGTAGAAGAGGACGGCCTCGTCGAAGTGCTGCCACGGCTGGGCCAGGTTCACGTGGTCAATCACCGCGTTATGTGACTGCCGCGGGTGTTCAAGCCCCTCACCGAATTCGTACGTCCACGCCGCAGTGCCGTCGGGACTACCCTGGCACAGGAAAATTTCGGTGGAGTCCGGGGCGGAGATGCCCTGGAACACTTCCTCGTCGGCCTGGACCTTGCGGGCCACCACCGGTGCCTTCAGCTGCTGTGCCCGGGCAGAGGCAATCACGGGGGAATCGACGTCGAACCCCAATGCGGCGATGGCCGGCTCGGCGTGCGTGGCCGCCTGCTCGTTGATGATGACCCGCGCCTGGCCCATGGTCCACAGCTGGACGTCCTTGGTGCGGTGCCGGCCCTCGAAGGCGAAGCCGAGCTGCCCCAGGAGCTTCTCCAGCTGCGCGGTATTGTCCGCCTTGACCTCGGCAAAGTTGAAACCTGCCGGTTCACTCACCTTGGGCAGTGTGGCCAGTTCCATGGGGTAACGACGGCGGGCGGCGGCGCCTGCGGCACCTTCCGGGCCGTTCCCCGCGAGCCATTTGGCGCTCTGCTCCTCCAGCCAGATCAGCGAGCGCATGGCGTCCACGGCGGTGCGTTCGAGATCGGACTGGCGGAAGACGTCGTTGAAGACTTCCAGTGACACCGGGCCGGTGTAGCCGGCGCGGACCACATGGCCCATGAACTTGGCGAGCCCGAACTGGCCTTCGCCCGGGAACACCCGGTAGTGCCGGCTCCAGGACAGGACGTCCATGGAGAGCTTGGGGGCATCCGCCACCTGGACAAAGAAGATCTTGTCCGCGTTGATCTTCTCGATCGGCGCGGTGTCCCAGTCGCGGGAGAGGATGTGGAAGGAGTCCAGGCAGGTACCGAGGTTGGGGTGGTCCACCATCTCCACCAACCGGTAGGCGTGCTCGTAATCGTTGACGTACTTGCCCCAGGCGAGGGCCTCGTACGCCACCTTGACGCCGTGGTCCCCGGCCAGTCCCGCGAGTTCGGAGAGCTGTTCGGCGCGGAGGCCATCGTTGTCGATGGTGGCTGTTGCCACGTTCGAGCAGACCAGGATGGTGTCCATGCCCAGCCGGGACATCAGCTTGAACTTCGCCTCGGCGCGCCGGAGGTTGGCCTTCAGCAGGTCCGGGGTGACGCCGTCGAAGTCCCGGAACGGCTGGTAGAGGTCCAATCCCAGGCCGAGGTCGGCGGCCATGGTCCGCACGTCCTCGGGGCTCAGCGGAGAGGTGACCAGGTCCTGTTCGAAGATCTCGATGCCGTCGAAGCCTGCAATCGCGCAAGCCTGCATCTTTTCCTTGAGCGTGCCGGACAGGCAGACGGTGGCGATTCCGGTGCGCATCAGGCGGCCACCTCTTCGGCCGCCACAAGCTCCAGGAAGTGGCTGCGCATCCGGTCCGGGTCCGCTTCCAGGCCCGTGAAGATGCGGAAGGAGTCGGCGGCCTGGCCCACTGCCATCCGGCCGCCGTCAAGAACCTCGCAGCCCTTGGCCCGGGCGCCCCGGACCAGCTCGGTGTCGATGGGGCGGTACACGATGTCCGCCACCCAGTGGCGGGACTCGAGCAGGTCCAGGTCCAGCGGGAGCCCCGGGTGGGCGGCCATGCCCACGGGAGTGCAGTGCGCCAGGCCGTTGGCAAGGGGCATCAGCTGCGGCAGCTCCGCCGTCGTACGTGCCGCCACGGTGCTGTCCGGGAAGAACCCGGCCAGCTCGGCGGCCCGGGCAGCGCCACGGGCGGCGTCCATGTCCACCAGGTCCAGGTGGCGGACCCCGGCGGTGAGCAGGGCGTAGGCGACAGCCGAGCCGGCGCCACCGGCACCCAGCTGCACCACGCGGTCCAGCTTCGCGCCGGGAAGTCCGGCGGCGAGGGCTGCGGCGAAGCCGGAGAAGTCGGTGTTATGGCCGACGAACCGGCCGTCCTCGATCACCACGGTGTTGACCGCACCCAGCCGCAGGGCGTCCGGCGACACCTCATCCAGGTGCTGCAGGACCAGCTGCTTGCAGGGGTGGGTGATGTTCAGGCCGTTGAAGCCAAGGCTGCGGGCGCTCTGGAGCAGCTGGCCCACGGATTCGCCGGGAAGGCCGAGCTCCAACAGGTCGATGGGCCGGTACAGGTAGCGCAGGCCCTGCACGTCCCCTTCGCGTTCGTGCATGGGCGGGGTGAGTGATGGCATCACGCCATCGCCGACCAGTCCCACCAGGTAGGACTCAGTTCGATTGCTCATCCGTGCAGCTCCTTTGATACGGCACCGGGCAGCTTCCTTGCGGAGGTGCACTGCCGGGGTGATGGAAATTACGGTACATCATTTGTTCACTTTTCGCACTTTTGTTCTAGATACGAACAAACAGGGCGGCGGCTAGCGCTGGGGCAGGCGGGCAGCGAGCTCAGCCGCGGCTTCCTGCAGCAGCGGGACGTGCGCCTCCAACCCCTCCAGGCTGAGGCGGAAGACCGGGACTGCAGTGGCCAGCGAAGCGAACGCGTGCCCCTGGCTGTTGAGCAGCGGAACGGCCACGGCCCGCATGCCCGTCTCGTTCTCCTCGTCCATCACGGCAAACCCGCGGCGGCGGACCAGCTCGATTTCGGCACGGAAGGCATCCCGGTCCGTGATGGATTTTTCCGTGAGGGGCTCCAGCGGAAGCTCCGCCAGGAGCTTTTCCCGCTCGGCGTCCTCCGCAAACGCCACCAGCGCCTTGCCGACGGCGGTGGTGGAGAGCGAGCCCAGGTGGCCGGGATCGCTGGTCACCCGGAACATTTGCGGGCCGTCCACCTTGTTCACCGTGAGATGGTGGTGGCCGTCCCGGACGCTGAGGATAGTGGCCTCCCCCGTCTGCTCGGTCACCCGGCGCAGGACAGGCAGGGCGGTTCCGGCGAAGCCGTGATGGTTGGAAACCCGCTGGCCCAGCTGGAAGATCCGCAGGCCCAGATGGTAGCGGCGGCCATCCGGCTCGTAGTCCACAAAGCCGTCCCGCGTCAGGGAGCCGAGGAGGCGGTACGTGGTACTGAAGGGCAGCTGGGCCCGGCGGGAGATCTCCGCAGCACTCGCGCCGCGGGGTTCATCGCCCAGGAGGACCAACAGGCCCAGGGCCTTGCCCACCATGTCCGTACGGTCAGCGGAGCGCCCTGTTTTGGCCGGGCCTTCGTCAGCGGCAACATCATCGGGCGCTGTGGTTTGGTTCACACTCATACCTCGATGTTGCCACATTGTGAGAGCTATTGCTACTAGATGATTATTTTATTGACAAGTGACTGCCCTCACAGCCATCATTGCTGTATCGCACAAGTAGCTCCCACCATGTGGCTACTGCCCGGGTTCTCCCGCCACTGCAGCCGTGCCGCCCAAGGCAACACCTGGGCATGCCGGCTGAAGCCCCCGATCCATCCGCGACAAAGTCGTCACATCAAAGGAACTCCATGAGCCAGATACTTCCGTCCGCTGAGCCAGGCATTGTTGCCCCGGCCGGGACGCCGAAGAAGGCAGCCCTCGCAAGCTTCCTGGGCAGCGCCGTCGAATACTATGACTTCTTCATCTTCGGTTCCGCCGCCGCCCTGATCTTCCCCACGGTCTTCTTCCCGAATGCTGACGCGAATGCGGCCATCATGTCCTTCGCCACCTTCGGCTTCGCCTACGTGGCACGCCCCGTGGGCGCCGTCATCCTGGGCCACTTCGGCGACAGGGTGGGCCGGCGGAAGGTCCTGATGTTCACCTTGCTCCTGATGGGCGCTTCCACCTTCCTGATCGGCTGCCTCCCGGACTTCAACACCGTCGGCTGGTGGGCTCCGGCCTTGCTGGTCCTCGCCCGGCTCTGCCAGGGCCTGTCCGCTGCAGGCGAGCAGGCCGGCGCCTCCTCCATGACGCTGGAACACGCTCCGGACAACCGCCGCTCCTTCTTCACCTCCTGGACGCTCACCGGCACCCAGGGCGGCCAGATCCTCGCCGCCCTCGTCTTCATCCCCGTCCTGGCCCTCCCGGACGAGATCAAGTACGGCATCGGCTGGCGCATCCCCTTCTGGCTGAGCGCCGTCGTGGTCATTGTCGCGTTCTTTATCCGCCGCACCCTGCATGAGCCGCCGGCCTTCGAGGAAGCCCAGAAGACGGCCCAGATCTCCAAGCTCCCGGTCGCCGACCTGCTCAAGGGCCACTGGCGCGACGTCCTCCGCGTGATCTGCTGCGCCTTCATCGCCGCCGTCTCCACAGTGTTTGGCACCCTCGCCATCAGCTACGCCAAGACCGTTGCCGGCGTGGACGGCACCACCACCCTCTGGCTTGTGGTGGCCGCCAACGTGGTGGCCCTGGGCACCCAGCCGCTGTTCGGCATGCTCGCGGACAAGATCGGCCGGAAGCCCGTGTACATCTACGGCGCCCTTGCCAGCGCAGCCCTGACGCCCGTGTTCCTGCTCAGCCTGGAATCCGGCAGCGTGCCGCTGATGTTCCTGGCCGCAATCGGCTTCTTCTCCTGCGGCTATGCCGCCTCCAACGCCGTCTGGCCGTCCTTCTACGCCGAGATGTTCAGCACCAAGGTCCGCTTCTCCGGCTTGGCCATCGGCACCCAGCTGGGCTTCCTGATGGCAGGATTCGCACCTGCCATCGTGGCGGCCATGGGCGGCATCAAGCCCGGCGGCTGGGTCCAGATCAGCATCTTCACCGCCGCCATCTGCGTGGTGGCCGCCGTCTCCGCGCTGACCGCCAAGGAGTCCTACAAGATCCCCACCAAGCAGCTCGGCCTGAAGTAGCACTTCGCCGGTCCGGAGAAACAATCCAGCCCGGTTTTTAGACCGGAAAGCCCGCCATTCCCCCAAATGGCGGGCTTTCCTTTTCATTAACCGGGCTGTTCCGGCACCAGCGCGCTCCGCCTCCCCGCGGCTGGGCAGCAACTTCATCAATTCACGCTTTGGCGGAAGGGAAGGCTACCCTAAGTCCGTCCCCTTTTTATTCCTGCCCTTCCCCGCGGCAGCCCTGCTAGGCGGTTTCCTGTGCGCTCCTCCCTCCGTCCCCGCGTCCTTCTGGCCGCGGCCGCTGCCCTCACCCTGACAGGCTGCGGGTTCAGCGGCACCCAGACCCAGTCCACCCAGCCCAGCGCTGCGGCGGACACCAGCCAGCGGATCGTGGTGGACAACTTCCGCGCACCGGTAGCCAACTGGGCCGTGGAATCGGATGCTGCGTACATCCTGTCCCTCTCCGGCTGCCTGGAGACCCTGACCACCTACAACCAGGCCGAGGGCAAGGTCCTGCCATCGCTGGCCACCGAATGGAAGCAGTCCTCACCCCTGGACTGGGATTTCAGCATCCGCCAGGACGTCAAGTTCCAGGACGGCACCGACCTCACCGCCGAGTCCGTGGTGTCGGCGCTGAACCACGTCCTGGACGCGAAGGTTCCGGCGCGCGCTTTCAACCGCACCATGATCAGCAGCGTTACCGCAGTGGACGCGCAGACCGTCCGGGTCAGCACCCCGGCCGAGAACCCGCTGGTGCCGTACCGTTTGGCCAGCGTCAACACCGGCATCCTGGCCCCGGCCGCCTACAAGGCTGAAGGCCTGGACCCGTTCAAGCACTGCACCGGACCCTTCACCCCCGTCTCGGAGAAGGCAAAGCAGTCCCTCACGCTGGACCGCAACGAGAACTACTGGGGCGGCGACGTGCAGCTTGCCGGCGCCGAGGTCCGGTTCATCACCAACGGCCCCACCCGTGCCGCCCAGGTGCAGACGGGCGAAGCGGACATCTCGCTGTCCATCCCCGTCGCCAGCCTCGCCGGACTGAAAGCGGACGACGGCGTCTCCGTCCTGGGTGCCGATTCCCCCCGCACTGCCACCATGTACATGAACAATGGCCGCGCTCCGCTGAACAATGTTGACGTCCGCAAAGCGATCCGCGACGCGCTGGACCTCGACGCCCTCGCCGCCAGTGTCTATGAAGGCGCAGCACTTCCGGCCACCGGACCGTTCGCCCCGTCCGAGCCCTGGGCCGGCGGGAATCAGGACAAGCAGCAGCAAAATGTTGAGGAAGCCCGCAAGCTGCTCGCCAGTGCCGGCTACACGGCGGACCGGCCCCTCGAGATCATTGCCATTGTGGAGCGTGCCGAGTTCGCGGATGTTGCCGCCGTGGTGCAGGAAAACCTGAAGAACATCGGTATCCCGGTGACCATCACATCCAAGGAATACGCCTCGGCCGAGCCGGATGTCCTGGCCGGGAACTACGACATGCTCCTCAGCCAGCGGAACCGGCTGATCGACATCGCCGACCCCATCGGCTTCCTCACCGCTGACTACACCTGCAAAGGAACCTACAACCTGAGCCACTTCTGCGACCCGGAGTACGACCGGATCATCGCCGACGCCGCCAAGACCGTGGACACCAGCGAGCGCTACAAGCTCTACGCCAAGGCCGGCCAGATCCTGCAGGACAAGGCCGTCAACGCCTGGCTGGTCAATGAGCAGGCCACGGACGCGATCCGCACCAACGTCCTGGGCTACGTCCAGGACCCGCTATCCCGCTACGTCCTGACGGCAAAGACCGCCAAGGCCCGGTCCTAGTTCCCGAAGCCCGCCGCGAATGCTGCAGTTCATCACCAAACGGACGGCCACCCTGGTGGCCGCCGTTGTGGTGTCCTCCTTTGCGGTCTTCCTGATCCCGTACTTCACGCCCGGGGACCCGGTACGGAAGATCATCCGCTCACGCGTGGCGGGCGACGCCGTCGAAGATTCTGCGGTGCAGGGCCTCAGCGAAAGCCTCGGCCTGAACGATCCCCTGGCCGTCCAGTACTTCCGGTGGCTCGGGGATTTCTTCAGCGGTGACATGGGCCTGTCCTTCGTCAGCCGCACACCCGTGGCGGAGCAGGTGCTGCCGGCGCTGTCCGTAACCCTCAGCCTGGTCACCATGTCACTGGTCCTGGCCGCGGCCGTGGCACTGCCCCTGGGGATTCTTTCCGGACTGCGCCCGGGGAGCGTTGCAGACAAGGCCATCACGGCGGTGACCCAGGCCCTGATCGCCATGCCTGAGTACTGGGTGGCTCCCCTGCTGGTCCTGGTCTTCGCCCTGAAGATGTCAGTCCTGCCCACGGCCGGCTGGAACGACCTCTCCTCCGCTGTGCTGCCGGCCCTGACCCTTGCGCTGCGGCCCATCAGCTTCTTCACCTCGGCGGTCCGCGCCGGGATCATCGATGCAGCAGCGGCAGAGCATGTGCCGGCGGCCCGGGCCCGCGGCCTGAGCCAGGGGCAGGCGATCCTCCGCCATGTGGTGCCGAATGGCCTGGTGCCGCTGTCCACGCTGTTCGCCGTATGGTTCGCCGGACTGCTCGGCGGATCGGTCATTGTGGAGGTCATTTTCGCCGTACCGGGGATGGGAAGGCTGCTTTTCGACGCCGTGGTGAACAGCGATATCCCGCTCGCCCAGGGGGGTGTGGTGGTTGTGGTGGCACTCGCCGTCGGGGTGACCACCCTGGCCGACTTCGTCCACCGGTTCCTCAGCCGCACGGTGGGAGGAACCCTTGCGTAGCCGGTTTACCGTTTCCACCGTGGCCGCCGCCGTCCTGGCCGTCATTGTGCTGGCGGTGCTGCTGGCACCCTGGATCTCGCCCTATCCCCCGGCGGAGCAGAACCTGGCGGAGCGCCTGGCCGCGCCGTCGCCAAAGCACTGGCTGGGAACGGACAACCTGGGCCGGGACACCCTCAGCAGGATCCTCGAAGGCGGCCAGTTCTCCATGTCCGTGGCGGCGCTGGCCACGGTGCTGACGTGCCTGCTCGGCGTGGCCATCGGGATCCTGAGCGCGCGCCGGAGGGGCTGGGTGGATGAATTCCTGACCCGCACCAACGATGTCCTGCTTGCGCTGCCGGAAATGGTGGTGGCCCTGTTCATCGTGGCGGCGCTGGGCACGGGCTTCGGGCCGCTGCTGCTCGCCCTGACGGTAACCGGGTGGACACCTTTCGCCCGCCTGGCGCGGACCCTGGCGTATGACGTCTCGGCCCGCGGCTTCGTGGAGGCCGCCCGCGTGGTGGGCTGCACGCCGTCGTTTATTATCTTCCGGCACGTGCTGCCCCACCTCGCTTCGCCCATCCTTGGCCAGGCCACCCTGCGCTTCGGGCACCTGCTCATCAGCGTGGGTGCCCTCTCCTACCTGGGCCTGGGCGTCCAGCCGCCGCAGTCCGACTGGGGTTCCATGCTGGCGGCCGCGCAGCCCTTCGCGGACCGCGCCCCGATGGGGATCCTGGCGCCGGGCCTGGTTATTTTCATTGTGGCGCTCTGCGTCACCCTGATCGGCCAGCGCGCAGCAAACATGGCCGAGGCACCTTTGCTGCTGCCCCTGGTGGCGGAGAAATGAGGCAGGTGAATCCGGGGCTGGTCCTCGAGGGGCTGGAGGTGGGGCATCAAGGGCCCGACGGCGGGACTTCCGGCAGGCCCCTGCTCTCGGATGTCTCCCTGTCCGTAGAGCCCGGCGAGTTCGTGGCGCTGGTGGGCAGTTCCGGTTCGGGCAAGACCCTGACGGCGATGTCCTGCCTGCGGCTTCTGCCTACGGGCCTGGCCATTACCGGCGGTTCCATCCGGCTCGGTGGCCTGGACGTGACCCGGGCAACCGAGCAGGAGCTCAACTCCGTGCGCGGCGGCCGGCTGGGGATGCTGTTCCAACAGCCCAAGCGGATGTTCAACCCGAACCGGACCATTGGACAGCACCTGAAGGAGCCGCTGCGGCTCCACGCCGGCCTCCGGGGGGCCAAGGCACGCGCCAAGGCGCTTGAACTGCTCGACGAAGTGGGCTTCGCAGATCCGGCCAAGGGCATCCGCGCCTATCCCCACCAGCTCTCCGGAGGCATGGCGCAGCGCGCCATGACAGCTTTGGCGCTGGCAGGCCGGCCAGGCATGCTGCTGGCAGACGAGCCGACGTCGGCCCTGGACAAGGTGCTCGAACGCCAGATCCTGCAGCTGCTGGACAGGGAACGCCGGGAACGCGGCCTGGGCATCCTGTACATCACGCACAACATCGCATCCGTGGCCGCCTACGCGGACCGGGTGCTGGTGATGAACGCCGGCAGCATCGTGGAGGCCGGCCCTGCCGGTGACCTGCTCACCCGGCCCCAAACCTCCTACACCCGTGAGCTGCTGGCCGCCGCCCGCCTCGCGCCCGAGTCCCGCCGCCGTCCGCCCTCGACGGAACGGGACGTCCTGGTGCTGGGCACGGTGGGCAAGCACTTCGGGCCCCGGCGTAAAGCGGGGAACGCAGCACTGCAGGACGTCTCGCTGACCCTGCGGCGCGGAGAGATCCTGGGCGTGCTGGGCCAGTCGGGCTCGGGCAAAAGCACCCTGGCCAAAGCCATCGTCGGACTGGAAACCGCCAGCACAGGATCCATCACCCGGCACCTGGACGCAACCGGCGCCCGGCAGGCCACCGCCGTCCAACTGGTGTTCCAGGAACCGCACGGCGCTTTTGACCCGCGGATGACGCTCCGCACCAGCCTGCAGGCACCGCTGCGCACGCGCCACGACCTCACACCGGAACAGCGCGATGAGCGGATCGCCGCCGCGATGACCGAGGTGGAACTGGATGCAGCCCTCCTGGACAAACGGCCGGGCCAGTGCTCCGGCGGCCAATTGCAACGCGCCACCATTGCCCGCGCCCTACTGCTGGAACCCCAAATCCTGATCTGCGACGAGGCCACGTCCGCGCTGGATGCGTTGACCCAGCGCACCATCCTGAACCTGCTGCTGCGGCTGCAGCGGGAACACAACCTCTCCCTGATCGTCATCTCGCACGACATGGACGTGGTGCGGTACATGTGCGACCGGGTGGCTGTCCTCCTCGAGGGCAAGGTGGTGGAAGTGGCTGAAACCAAAGACTTCTTCGCGGCGCCGCGGCACCCGCACAGCCAGGCGCTGGTGGAAGCCTCCATCCCCTGCCGTGCGGACGGGCTGTGGAGTGTCCTGGACGCTACGGCCGTCCGGTCTCCAGCACCGAGGCCAGGTCAAAGCTGACCGGTTCCTCCAGCTGCTCATAGGTGCACGATTCCGGGTCCCGGTCCGGCCGCCAGCGGTTGAACTGGGCGGTGTGCCGGAACCTGTCGCCTTCCATGTGGTCGTACCGGACCTCCACCACCAGCTCCGGGCGCAGCGGCACGAAGGAGAGGTCCTTGCCGGCGCTCCAACGGCTGCCTTCGGCGTTCCGCGGCGTCCGTTCGCCCTCCTCCTGCTTCGCCCAGGCCCACGGGTGGTTATCAAAGTCGGTGACCAGCGGCTGCAGCTGTTCGAACAGCTCCTGGCGGCGCTTCATCGGGAAGGCGCCGATCACGCCCACGCTGGCCAGGCCGCCGTCGTCCTTGTACAAACCCAGCAGCAGCGACCCGATGGCGTCCGGCCCGCTCTTGTGCAGCCGGTAGCCGGCCACCACGCAGTCGGCCGTGCGCTCATGCTTGGTCTTGAACATCACCCGCTTGTCCGGCTCGTACCGCCCGTCCAGGCGCTTGGCCACGATCCCGTCCAGCCCCGCGCCTTCAAACTGCTCAAACCACCGGCCGGCGGTGTCCTTGTCCGTGGTGGCCGCTGTCAGGTGGATGGGGGCTTTGCTGGCGGCGAGCGCCTTCTCGAGTGCCGCCCGCCGTTCCGTGAAGGGCCGGCCGGTGTAGTCGTCCTCCCCCAGCGCCAGCAGGTCAAACGCAACGAACGAGGCAGGGGTCTGCGCCGCAAGCAGCTTCACCCGGCTGGCCGCGGGATGGATGCGCTGCTGGAGTGCGTCGAAGTCCAGCCGGTCGCCGGAGGTGCCGATCAGGATAATCTCGCCGTCCACCACGCACCGCGGCGGCAGGTTTTCCTTCAGCGCCTCCACGAGTTCAGGGAAGTAGCGGGTCATGGGCTTTTCGTTGCGGCTGCCGATCTCCAGGTCGTCGCCGTCGCGGAAGATGATGGACCGGAATCCGTCCCACTTGGGCTCATAGCTGAGGTCTCCTTCCGGGATGCCGCTGACGGCCTTGGCGAGCATGGGCGGGACGGGCGGCATCACGGGAAGTTCCATGCTGCCCATTCTTGCCCGGCGACCTGCCCCGGCGGAAGACTGCCGCTGGTAGAAGACCAGGGCTAGGCTGCCAGCAGCCAAACGATGAGGATCAGGGCCGGTGCGGCCGCCGCCGTCGAGAGAAGGATGGTCTCCCTGGCCACCGCAACCCCGCGCCCGTACTTGCCGGCAAACAGGAACACGTTCTGGGCGGAGGGGAGCGCCGCCATCAGCACCACCCCCAGGAGCATGTGGTGCTCCAGGTTGAACAGGAAACGTCCGACGACGAACGCCACCAGCGGCATCACCGCTGACTTCAGCGCGGTGGCGGTGAGGATTTCCGCCGTGTGCCCCCCGCTTTGCAGCATCCGGCTCCCGTGCAGGGACATGCCGAAGGCCAGCAGGACCACCGGGACCGCCGCCCCGCCCAGCAGTGCCAGCGGCGCCATCACAGGATCAGGGAGTTTCACGTTCAACGCGGCCAGGACCACACCCAGCAGGGACGCAATGATCATCGGGTTGCGGAAGGGCTGCGTGAGGAGCAGGCGCGGCGAGAACCGGCCGGCTTCGGAGAGGTCCAGCAGGGTGAGGACCAGCGGGGCGAACAGGAGCAGCTGGACCAGCAGGACGGGGGCCACCGGGGTTGCGTCGCCCAGGGCGTACAACGTGATGGGGATGCCGATGTTGTTGGCGTTGACATAGGAACTGGCCATGGCCCCGATGGCCGTCTCGGCGAGCGGCCTGCGGAACCACAGGCGGCTGGCCACGACGTACAGCAGGGCCGTGGCGGCCGCCGTGATCAGGGCCAGCGGAACGTAGGCGGAAAACACCACGGTGAGGTCCGAGTCCAGGACCACCGTAAAGAGCAGCACCGGATTGGTGATGAAGAAGGCCGTGCGGGTCAGCGCCGAGACAGTTGCCTCCCCGCCCAGCCCGCACCGTGCGGCAATGTAGCCCACTGCTATGACGACGCCGATCACCGCCAGCCCGATCAGCACACCGCCCACAAGTGGTACTTCCTTCCCGTTCCGCCGCCTGCGCAGGCTCACGGCGAGCGCAGTGTTACAAGTTACAAACTTATCTGACAAGTGCCGGCCCGCCGTCAACACATCCCCGCGGGGCTTGCCACCGGAGGGAAGCCCTCGACACAGCACACGCCGGACGGGTAAAGATTAACGATGGTTACTGTCGGCTTCCACGCTTCCCACGAACAGATCAGCCCGGGCCAGCTGCTCAAGGACGTCCAGCACGCGGAACGTGCGGGCTTTGATGCGGCCATGTGCTCGGACCACTTCGAGCCGTGGTCTGCGCAGGGACACTCCGGCTTCGCTTGGTCCTGGCTGGGGGCCGCGCTGGCCACCACCGGTCTCCGGTTCGGCGTGGTGACCGCACCCGGCCAGCGGTACCACCCGGCCATCATCGCCCACGCGTCCGCCACCCTCGCCAGCATGTTTCCGGGCCGCTTCTGGTTCGCGCCCGGCAGCGGCGAGAACATGAACGAGCACATCACCGGTGACGGCTGGCCGGCCAAGGACGTGCGCCAGCGCCGGCTGGAGGAGTGCGTGGAGGTGATCCGGCGGCTGCACCGCGGCGAGGAAGTCACCCACCGCGGCCTGGTGACAGTGGAGCAGGCACGGATCTGGGACGTCCCGGAGACCCCGCCGCCGCTGATCGCGCCGGCCGTCAGCGTGGATACCGCCCGGCGTGCGGCGGCCTGGGCGGACGGCCTGGTCACCGTGAACCAGCCCGCCGCCACCCTCAGGGAGATGCTCGCCGCCTACCGGGACAACGGCGGGACGGGCAAGGCTGTCCTGCAGGTCCATTTGTCCTGGGCCGGGAGCGAGGACGAGGCGGTGGCGGTGGCCCTGGACCAGTGGCGGACCAACACCTATCCTCCGCCCATTCCCTGGGACCTGCCCACGGCCGGGCATTTCGACGCCGTGGGCGAACACGTGACGGCGGAGCAGGTCCGCACAACGGTCAACGTTTCGGCAAGCCTGGACCGGCACGTGGAGTGGCTGGGCGGCTACGCGGACCTGGGCTTCGACGAGCTCTACCTGCACTTTGTTGGCCAGGAGCAGGCACCGTTCATCGACACGTTTGCCGCGGAGGTGCTGCCGCAACTGCGCACGCCCGGCAGCAGCACCCCGGCAGTCCCGCAGCTTGCGGCGGCCGGTGCGGAACCGGCGTCGGACGTGACGGCATGAGGCTCGCCGAAACTTCTGATCTCTGGTGGAAGAACGCGGTGATCTACTGCCTGGACGTGGAGACATTCTTTGACGACGACGGCGATGGCTGCGGCGATTTTGCCGGCCTGACCCAGCGCGTGGACTACCTGGCAGCCCTGGGCGTCACCTGCATCTGGCTGATGCCGTTCTACCCGTCGCCGGACCGGGACGACGGCTACGACGTCACCGATTTCTTCACGGTTGACCCCCGGCTGGGCACCATGGGCGACCTGGTGGAGTTTATCCGGGCCGCCAGGGACCGCGGCATGCGGGTCATCGCCGACTTCGTGGTGAACCACACCTCGGACCAGCACCCCTGGTTCGTCGAAGCCCGGAAGTCCAAGGACAACAAGTACCGGGACTACTACGTGTGGCGGAGCGACACTCCCCCGGACACGTCCTCGGAGGTGGTGTTCCCCGGCGAGGAGACCTCCCTGTGGAACAAGGATGACGCCACGGGCGAGTGGTACCTGCACATGTTCGCCAAACACCAGCCGGACCTGAACGTCACCAACCCCGGCGTACGCAACGAGATTGCCAAGGCCATGGGCCTGTGGCTGGAACTGGGGCTGGACGGTTTTCCGGCTGGACGCCGTGCCCTTCTTCCTCGAAACCCGCGGCCAGCCCAAGGACGAGGCCGCCAACCTCGATCCGCATGGCTACCTGGCAGCCTTGCGGAGCTTCGCGAACCGCCGCAACGGCAGCGCGGTGCTGCTGGGCGAGGTGAACCTGCCGTACAAGGAACAGCTGGAGTACTTCGGCGGCCCGGAAGGCAACGAACTGAACATGCAGTTCGACTTCCTATCCATGCAGCACCTCTACCTCTCGCTCGCCCGGGAGGATGCGCGGCCCCTGGCGGAGACCCTCAAGAGCCGCCCGCAGCTGCACCCGGACAACCAGTGGGCCATGTTCGTGCGCAACCATGACGAACTCACCCTGGACAAACTCACCGACGGCGAGCGCGGGGAGGTTTTTGCCGCCTTTGGGCCCGCGAAGAACATGCAGGTCTACGGGCGCGGCCTGCGCCGCCGGCTTCCCCCGATGCTCGACGGCGACCAGGAACGCCTGCGGATGGTGTACTCACTGATGTTCTCCCTGCCCGGTACCCCGGTGCTGTTCTACGGGGAGGAGATCGGCATGGGTGAGGACCTCCGGCTCAAGAGCAGGGCCGCGGTGCGCACCCCTATGCAATGGAGCGACGGGAAAAACGGGGGCTTTTCCACGGCAAAGGCGGCGGACCTGGCCGTTCCCCTGGCCCGGGGAGAGTACGGCCCGGAACAAATCAACGCGGCCGCTGCCAGGCGGGACCCGGCTTCCCTGTTCAACTTCATGGCCACCCTGATCCTGCGGTACAGGGAGAACGCGGAGCTGGGGTGGGGCAGCTTCGCCGTCATCGACCAGCCGGAGCCTGCGGTCTTTGCGCATACCTGCAGCTCGGACGGCGGCCTGCTGGTGCTGCTGCACAACCTGGGGGAAGATCCGGTGAAGGTTAGTGCCAAGGCCGGCCCCGAAGATGGACCGGCGCAGGCTTTTAAGGACGCGGCCCTGCTGGACGTGTTCGACGGCGGCAGCGTGCCGTTGGAGCCCGACGGCGGCTTCACGGTGGAGCTGGGCCGTTACGGTTTCCGCTGGCTGCGGGTGCACAGGAAGGGTGACCGGCTGGCACCGTAACCGGGAGCACCGGACGCGGGCGTTTGTGAAAAGATCAACCATGCGCGCCATGCAACATTCCAGCAAACTCCAGAACGTCCGGTACGAACTTCGCGGGCCGATCCTCCAGGCGGCCAAGAACATGGAGGCAGAGGGCCACCGGATCCTGAAGATGAACCTCGGCGATACGGCGCCGTTCGGCCTGGAGACGCCGGAATCGGTTGTGGTGGACATGATCCACCACCTGCGGGGCGCGCAGGGCTACAGCGATTCCAAGGGGATCTTTTCTGCCCGGACCGCCATCTCGCAGTACTACCAGACCCGCGGCCTGATGCAGATCGGCGTGGAGGACATTTTTATTGGCAATGGGGTCAGCGAACTGATTTCCATGTGCCTGCAGGCCTTTATGGAGAACGGCGACGAAATCCTCGTCCCGGCACCGGATTACCCGCTGTGGACGGCGGCGGTGACCCTCACCGGCGGAACGCCCGTCCATTACCTGTGTGACGAGGCCGAGAACTGGTGGCCGGACATGGCCGATGTCGAGGCAAAGATCACCAGCCGGACCAAGGGCATCGTGATCATCAACCCGAACAACCCCACCGGAGCCGTCTACCCCCGCCACATCCTGGAACAGTTCGCCGCCCTGGCCCGGAAGCACAACCTGGTCCTCTTCTCGGACGAAATCTACGAGAAGGTGCTTTACGGGGATGCCGTGCACATCCATACGGCGGCCGTGGCGGAGGATATCTGCTGCCTGACATTCAGCGGCTTGTCCAAGGCCTACCGGATGCCCGGCTACCGCGCCGGGTGGGTTGCCGTCACCGGGCCCCTGGCCGCCACAGCCGCGTACCGCGAGGGCCTGGAACTGCTGGCATCCCTGAGGTTGTGCCCCAACGTTCCTGCCCAGCATGCCATCCAGACCTGCCTGGGCGGCTACCAGAGCATCGAGGCGCTGGTGCGCCCCGGGGGCCGCCTCCGGGAACAGCGCGACCTTGCGCACAAGCTGCTGACCGCCATTCCGGGCATCACCTGTGTGCCCGCGGAGGGGGCCATGTACCTGTTTCCCCGGCTGGATCCTGAGCTCTATCCGATCGCCAGCGACGAGCAGTTTGTGCTGGACCTGTTGAGGGACCAGAAGATCCTGGTATCCCACGGCTCGGCGTTCAACTGGCCCACCCCGGACCACTTCCGGTTTGTGATCCTCCCGTCCGTCCTGGACATCGAGGA
This sequence comes from Pseudarthrobacter sp. W1I19, assembly GCF_030817835.1. Classification (NCBI taxonomy): domain Bacteria; kingdom Bacillati; phylum Actinomycetota; class Actinomycetes; order Micrococcales; family Micrococcaceae; genus Pseudarthrobacter; species Pseudarthrobacter sp. W1I19. Next base: position 4,647,681 of record NZ_JAUSZR010000001.1, on the reverse strand, counting down.
AGCCGTCCGGCGGATCTCAACGTTCCTCGCCGCCTACCGGAACCGCGAGGCAGCGTAGCGCCATTGGCAGGAAACAGCTCCGGCCCAAAGAACTAACCCGCGCCTAACCATCAGGAAACCAGGGCGCAACATTGCCCCTCCACACTGGTAGTGCAGGCAAGAGCCGGCACCAGCTCCAGCCAGGAGGTCCCGCCATGTTGAAGAAAGCAGCAGCCCATGTAACCCGGGTCCGCACATTGGACCAGCTCCGCCGCGGCGATGAAATTGAAGCCCGCCTCTCGGTTGGCCCTTCCTACGATGACGTAGTGATCCGCCGGGGCAGGGTCCAGGAAACAGCGCCGGGAATCGGTGTGGTGTGGATCCAGGACAGGATTACCGGCCTGCGCAAAGCAATCAACACGGACGAATGCAGCGTATGGCGGGTTGCCTGAGCCGGACTCCCGGCAGCGCCGGAGAAGCAGGCCGCGGCAGCGGGTGTAGTCAGTAAGGACTGCCCGCAGCGTGCGAACCCTGCGCGTCCCCGGCATGGTGTCAGCCGCCGGCCACTGACTGGATGACCAGAACCTCCTGGCCCGGCGCCACTTCAGTGTCCAGGCCCTGCAGCCGACGCACCTCGTCACCATCCACGTAGACATTCACAAACCGCCGCAAGGCTCCCGTCTCGTCGCGGAGCCGCCTGGCCAGCACGGCGAAGTCGGCAGTGACGGAATCCAGCAGTTTTCCCACGGACACGGGCCCGTCGGCGGGCGCAGTCAGAACGGACTGCCCGCCGGCCAGTGGCTGCAGGATGCTGGGAAGCACCACCGAAATGTCAGGCACCGGCCACCACGGCCGCCCGCACGCACAGGACGTCGGGCAAGTGCGACGCCACTTCCGTAAACGTCTCCCCTTCATCGGCGCTGGCGTAGACCGTACCCCCGCGTGTTCCGAAGTAGACGCCTGCCGGCTCCGCCGTATCCACCGACGCGGCATCGCGCAGGACGCTGTTGTACTCGCCGGTGGGCAGCCCGTTGTCCAGCCTCTTCCAGCTGCCGCCGGCGTCATCTGTGCGGTGGACGGCCAGTTCGCCGTTGGGCGGGATACGCTCGCCGTCTGCCTTCAGCGGCACCACCCAGGCCGTACCTTCCCGCCGCGGATGGGTCAGCATCACGAAGCCGAAGTCTGCCGGCAGGCCCTCAGCAATGGAGGTCCAGCTCTCCGCGTTGTCATCCGTGCGGTACACGCCGTGGTGGTTCTGCGCATAGAGCCGGCCGTCGATGGCGGCATCCGCAGCGATCTTGTGCACGCACTGTCCGAACTCGGGGTTCGGGTCCGGCATGAAGTAGGCCGAGATTCCCTTGTTGCGCGCCTCCCAGGAGGTGCCGCCATCGAGCGAGCGGTAAACGCCGCCCGTGCTCATGGCCACGTGGACGGTTTCGCCTGCCCGGTGGACCACGATCGAGTGGGCGGCCGCGCCCCCGTAGCCGGCACCCCAATCGCTGCGGTGCGGATGGTCCCAGAGGCCCCGGTTCAGCTCGAAGTGTTCACCGCCGTCCGTGGACTTCCACACGGAGATGGGTTCCGCCCCCGCCCACACCACTCCCGGGCGGGACTCGGCGTCCGGATAAATCTGCCAGATGCGTTCCAGCGCGGCGCCGGTATCTTCCGGAAACGTGATGGCGCCCTGCTCCGGCTCGGACCAGGTGGCGCCAAGATCGTCCGAGTGGGCCACCGTGGGCCCCCAATGCTCGTTCCGGACTCCCACCATGATCCGGGTGCGGCCTTCCCGGGTGTCGATCCCAATACTGGGAATCTCACTCATCAGGAAATGCGGGCCGGTGAAGGACCATTCGCGCCTGTCCGTGCTGGTGGCCAGCCACAGGCCTTTTTTGGTTCCGATCGCTAGGACAAAACTTCCTTGGGTTGCCATGCCCACCATGCAACCACCGCCCCGGGCAGCCCGCAACGGTTTATGCCTGAAAGGAGGCTTGGGCGGTGGTCAGTCCACAAACTCCGACTGCGTCTCGATGAAGTCCCAGTCCGCCGCCGTCAGCACCGCGGCAGGGTTGTCCGGATGGGGACCGCCGGCCTCGGCGATCCCCTGGAGGACCGGAAGAGGCAGTTCCCCGGCACGCAGGTTCTCCCGCAGCCACTCCTTGCTCGCGAGGTCCAGGTCCAGCCACCACATGAAAATTTGCATCCATCCACGCCCTTTCGTCCAATTCAACGTTAGGCGCGCGCCCCTCGCGCTACAAGGGATTGGCAGCGCAGGCAAGTAGGGCTGCGGGATTTTCGGGTACCCACAAGTAACCGGGCCTCCGGCTCCCGCCGAAAGACGAGTACCGCCTACTCGCGACTGGTTAAGGCCGCCCGCCTAGCCTGAAATCTCACGCAAGCTGACCGTGCTGCTGGGGCATTCGGTGCTATCGCTGCTCCTCCTCATCATGGTCCGTTCAATACACACTGGGGAGAAAACAATGAAACGTACCTTTGCGACTCTGGGGGTTGTGGGGCTGGGGCTGGGAATGATCAGCGTCACGGCGCCGGCCACCGCAGCGTCCGAAAGAGTTGTCGTTTGCCATACCGACGGATCCGCCTGGACGCCGCTGGAATTCGACGTCAACGGGATCGGCGGCCACGTGCAGCATGCCACGGACATCATCCCGCCGACTCCGAAGGCACCGGAGGGCAAGAATTGGACGGACGCCGGAAAGCTCCTCTATGTCGAAAAATGTGCTGCGCTGCCGCCAGGCGAGGAGCTGCCGGTTGTTGAACAGCCCGTCGTAAACCCGCCGGTGGTGAATCCGCCGGTCGTGGAGCCGCCTGTGGTGGAACAGCCCGTGGTCGAACCTCCGGCAGTAGTCACACCCGTCGTGGAAACTCCTGTGGTCGCTGTGGAGCAGGCCGCGGTAGTTCCGCCGGCTGCTGTCCCGCCGGCAGCAGCGCCCGTCGTCGTTCCCCAAACACCGGCTGTTGTCCAGCCGCCGGTAAGCCAGCCCCGGCAGCAAGCAGCTGCAGTTGCCGGCGCAGGAGCAACGGCTGAGCTGGGGACCAACCAGGGCTACAACGCCCAGACGGCGGTGGGCGGCTCGAGCAGCCCGTCCTGGCTGGCAGGCGTGGGCGCCTTGCTGGCAGCGGGTGCGGCGGTGGGTTTCCGCCGGAGCCGCCGCACGCAGCTCCTGGCCGACTAACAGCGGCCGCGCCGCAAGCCGCGGCTTCATGACAGGAAGGCGTCCCGCCAGTGCCCGGCGGGGCGCCTTCCTTTCTCTACCTGCAAGTGTTGAGGAGCAGCATGTTCAAGGAACGCAGCCGGCACGTGGTCCGGAAGGAGCGCAGGCGGCGGAGCTGGAACCGGGGAGACCTGGCCATCCTCCTGTGCGGGGTTCTGGCCTTTCTGTCCCTGACCTTCGGCGCACCGCTTTTCCACCACATGCAGGTGGCTTCCAGCGGACGCAGTGCGGCGATTGGATCTCCGTCGGCCGGGATCGTGTCCCGGGATGCCGCGCCAACGGTCACCACGGCGCCGGCAGCAGGGGGAACCGAGGCGGCAGATGGACCCGGGGTGACGGAAGGGCAAGTGCCAGCAGCCCTGGCCAATTCGGCTCTCAAGCCGCCTCCCCCGGCCCTCCCGGCAGCGGCTGAACCGCTGCGCATCCGTTATGCCTCCGCCGGGTTCGACGTTCCGGTCCATGCGCTTGACGTGGATGCTGCAGCCGAAGCCAGCCAAACGGTGGAGCCGCCGGCCACCAAGGACGGCTACTGGCTGACACCCTTTGGGACACCGGGGCAGGGATCAGCAAACACCACCTACGTAATCGGACACAGCTGGGAAGGTGCGGACGCACCGTTCAACCACTTGAGCTCAGCGGCTGTGGGCGACAGGTTTGAGGTGGACACCGCGACCGGCACCATCACCTACATGGTGGACAACGTGACCACCTACGTGAAGTCCAGCCTTAAGGACAGTCCCATCTGGAGCATCGTGCCCAACCGGCTGGTACTGATCAGCTGCTTCACGGAGGATCCCTGGGGCAAGAATGTGGTGGTCACGGCATCACCCGCTCCGTGACGGCGCCGCAGTAATTGCCCTGTTCAAGGGCGGTCCGGAGGCCGAGAATGAGCTATGACATCAGATCGGTTCAGCGGTACATCGCCCCTGCTGGTAGGCATCGCGCCCAAGCAGCATCCTGAGGTGCTGCAGGCCGCCGCCCTCCTCGCCGCCCGCCTCAAGAGGCCGTTGCTCTGCGCTTACGTTGACGAGGCCAGCTACCTGGTGGAATGGGATCCTGCACGCTCCGCCCACCGTCTCTCCCTCCACCCGGACACGGACGACGACGAGATCAGGGCTGTGGTGTCCGGGCTGCGGGGTGCCATAGAAGCAGCGATGGCCGACGTGCCAGCGGAAGCCGGGCGCACGGAGTGGACGTTCCGAACCCTTGCGGGTGATCCCGCCCGCGCGCTGGCCAGGCTGGCAGCAGAGAGTGATGCACCGATGATTGTGGTGGGCACGTCGGAGCGGGGCTTCTCCCACCGGCTCACCGAAGCCCTCAATGGGTCCGTGGGGGCGTGGCTGGTGCACCACCAGAGCCGTCCGGTACTCGTAGTTCCCTACCGGATGCCGGCCCACGAGGACACGCCTTGACCCTTCGGCAGTGTGCTGTTCGGGCCGAATTAAGAGCGAAGAAAGTAAAGCGAAAGTAGTTATTCGATGTGCTGGCGGAGGTGGCTACCAGCCAGTAAGCTGATTCAAGCAGGCCGGTTCCATGGAGTTTGGACGCCGGTTTTGCCCAAGAGCTGCTCCGGAGTGCGTATCCCCCAATAACGCACTCCGGAGCTTTTTTGTTGCCCCGCCCGTGCGATATACCCCTCGGGGGTACTTGAAAAATACCCCTCCCGGGTATAGCGTTGAAAATATGAGCGCAACGGAAGAAGCAGTGGCAGATGCAGCTGTTGAAGCTGGCACGGACCACGAAGGGCCCCAGCACGGCTACACAGGGAACAAGGACGCCTATCTGCGCCGCCTCAAACGCATAGAAGGCCAGGTGCGCGGGATTGCCCGCATGGTGGATGAGGACAAGTACTGCATCGACATCCTCACCCAGGTTTCCGCCGTCACCAAAGCCCTGCACGCCGTCAGCCTTGGGCTCGTGGAAGAGCACATCGGCCACTGCGTAGTGGGGGCTGCCGCCGAGCCGGACCCGGGCCTGCGGGCAGAAGTGATCGACGCCAAAGTCAAGGAAGCCGCCGATGCCATCGGCCGGCTCCTGCGGTAGCCCTTTCCCCGAATTCCACATCATCAGCCATCCGGCGAACGCCGGCGAACGAACCGGTTCACCACGCCGGCCGAACAACAAGGAGCAGCCATGAGCACCACCTCCCCTACCACCACCACCGTCAGCGTTTCCGGAATGACCTGCGGCCACTGCGTCTCCGCCGTCAGCGAAGAACTTGAGGCCCTTGCAGGCGTAGAGGCAGTGGAGATCGAACTCAACGCCGGCGGGATCTCTACCGTCACCATCACCTCAAGCGACGATCTGTCGCCGTCCGAAATCGGCGAAGCAGTTGCGGAAGCGGGCTATCTGGTGGTCGCCAACGAAGCCTAAACACCAGTACTGACACCAGCAAGGAACAGGGAATATATGAGCAACCAGGACCTTCTCCACCAGCCAGGAAACCGGGTGGTGGAGCTCGATATCGAGGGCATGACCTGCGCGTCCTGCGTCAACCGCGTGGAAAAAAAGCTCGGCAAACTCGACGGCGTCCACGCCCTGGTCAACCTCCCCCTCGAATCCGCTCATGTAACAGTCCCCGAGGGCATCACCGACGAGCAGTTGGTAGAAACCGTCAACGCCGCCGGCTACAAAGCAAAGGTCCGCCAGCCCGTCCCGGCACAGGAGGCCGGGCCCGGGACGCTGCGTCCGCGCCTGGTCCTGGCCGCCCTCTTTACGGTGCCTGTGTTCCTGATCTCCATGGTCCCCGCCTTCCAGTTCCCCCAGTGGGGCTGGCTGGCCGCCGGGCTGGCCCTGCCCGTGGTCACCTGGGCCGCCTGGCCGTTCCACCGCGCGGCCGCCGTCAATGCCCGCCACTTCGCGTCAACTATGGACACCCTGGTGTCGATCGGGGTGGCCGCCGCCTACCTTTTCTCAGCCTGGCAACTGTTCTCCGATCCCCTGCTGACCCAGCACCCCGGCATGGAGGGGATGGGGCAGGGCGGCCTGTATTTCGAGGTTGCTGCCGTTGTCACCACGTTCCTGCTCCTGGGCCGCTATCTCGAGGCCAACGCCAAGCAAAAGGCGGGCGACGCCCTGCACGCCCTGCTGAGCCTGGGCGCCAAGGACGCCACCATACTCAAGGACGGCCGGGAACGGAGGGTCCCCGCGGAACAGCTCCAGGCCGGCGACGTCCTGGTGGTCCGTCCCGGCGAAAAAATCGCCACCGACGGCGTTGTTATTGACGGGTCCTCTGCAGTGGACGCGTCACTGGTGACCGGTGAGTCAGTGCCGGTGGAGGTGGGACCGGACAGCCGGGTCACCGGCGCCACCATCAACACCTCCGGCCGGCTGCTGGTCAGGGCAACCCGTGTTGGTTCGGAAACTACCCTGGCGCAGATGGCCCGCCTGGTGTCCCAGGCGCAGACGGGCAAGGCTCCCATCGCCCGCCTCGCCGACCGCATCAGCGCAGTGTTCGTTCCAGTGGTTCTGGCCGTCGCCGCGCTCACCTTTATCCTCTGGCTCCTCGTTGCTGGGCCGGGAGCCACCGGCGGGTGGCTGCCTTCCGCCTTTACGGCCGCCGTCGCCGTCCTGGTGATCGCCTGCCCGTGTGCCCTGGGCCTTGCCACTCCCGTTGGCCTCCTCACCGGGACGGGCCGCGGCGCGCAACTGGGCATCCTGATCAAGGGCCCGCAGGTGCTTGAAGACACGCGTACGGTGGACACCATCCTGCTGGACAAGACCGGCACCGTCACCACCGGCGCACTGGCGGTGGATTCCACGCTCGCCTTCGAAGGGTTTGAACAGCGCGACGTCCTGCTGCTGGCCGGCGCCGTAGAGGCGGCCTCGGAGCATCCGGTGGCCCGCGCCATAGCCGCCGCTGCCGTCGAGGAAGCGCGCGGGCAGCGCTCGGAGACGCACGACGGCGGACACCTGCCGGCGGTGCGGGAGTTCCGGTCGGCGCCGGGCGGCGGCGTCACGGGAATAGTTGGAGGCAGGCAGGTCATCGCCGGACGCACCGGCTGGCTTGAGCAGAACGGTATTGCCATGACGTCAAGCCAGGCACAGGCCCAGGCAGCGGCGGAAGCTGCCGGCGCCACGGCCATCTGGGTGGCCGTTGACGGGACAGTTGCGGGGATCATCAGCCTTCGCGATACCGTCAAGCCCGGCTCAGCCGCAGCCGTGGAACGGATGAAGGCCCTGGGCCTGCGGCCCCTCCTGTTGACCGGCGACAACGCCGCCGTGGCCGCGCAGGTGGCAGCCGCCGTCGGCATTGATCCCGCAGATGTCTACGCAGGGGTGTTGCCCGAGGGCAAGGTGGAAGTGGTGAAGACACTTCAGGCGGGCGGCGCCACGGTGGCAATGGCCGGCGACGGCGTCAACGATGCTGCGGCATTGGCGCAGGCCGATCTGGGCATCGCCATGGGATCAGGCACTGACGTTGCCATCGAGGCGGCGGACCTGACCGTGATGGGCAACGACCTGTCGCAGGTGGTCCAAGCCATCGAACTCTCCCGCAGGACCCTGTCCACGATCAAAACCAACCTGTTTTGGGCCTTTTTCTACAACGCGGTAGGCATTCCGGTGGCCGCGCTGGGCCTGCTCAACCCCATGATCGCCGGCGCCGCGATGGCAGCCAGTTCAGTCCTGGTGGTTGCGAATTCGCTGCGGCTGCGGAATTTTGGGGCGAAGGCCTAGGACTCAGGCAGCGCCGTAGCGCACAGCCGCCCGGGCCCGTGCCTTCGCGGCCTCGGCATCCCGGTCCTTGGGCGGCGCCTGGGAGACCAGGGAATCCAGGAGGTGCTGGGTGATGTGGGCGATCTCGTGGACTGCCTCCTCGAAGGCCTCCTGGTTGGCCTTGGACGGCTTGGTGCTGCCGCTGACCTTACGCACGTACTGAAGCGCCGCGGCATGCACTTCCTCAGACGTGGCGTGGGGTTCGAAGTTGTGGAGGGTTCTGATATTCCGGCACATACGGCCATGCTAGGCTCTGGATCGCCAAGGATCGACCCCTCCACAAACATTGGTGAAACTCCCGTCCATGGGGAGTACGGCATGGGCAGGGGTGCCCATCGACACTGTTTTGGGGGCCGGGATAGGTTTGAGGCATTGGATCTTCCGGAGAAGCCGGGGGGCCGCTGGGGACGCCGACCTGGTTCGGATCCACGATTTACAAGGAGAAAACTCATGGCTATTTGGGGTGCAGACGTTGACCAGCTTCGCGAGCTCGGCGGCAAGCTTGAGGCGGGTGCGAGCGAAATCGATTCGCAGCGGAATCGCCTCAACACCGCACTGGACAATACCCAGTGGGAGGGACCGGACGCGGACAGGTTCAAGGAGCAGTGGCGCGGCGAGCACACCTCGAAGCTGAAGCAGATCTCAGAGGCTCTCAGGGATGCCGGCAACCGGGCAAAGCAGAACGCCGAGCAGCAGACCCAGGCTTCGCAGAACTAACGCCTTCCACGGGAAAACGCCCGGACGGGCCCGGACACCGCAAGGTGTTCGGGCCCTCGTCTTTAAGGAACAGCCTCCACTAAGGAACAGGCTCGACGTCGTTCGCGTGCTCCAGTGGCGACACCGCCTTAGGTGCCGCCATGGCTCCAGCCGCTGGCCCGGCAACCGGTGCGCGCAGTTCGTCGAGCCGGACCAGGATGACGCCACCCACGATCAGCGCGCCGCCCAGGAGCTGGATGGCGGAGGGAAGTTCGCCCAGCAGCAGCCATGCCCAGATCACGGCGAAAAGGACTTCGGTAAGCGATACGAAGGACGCCACCTTGGAGCCCAGCGCCCGCGCCGCCATAATCCCGGAAACGTACGCCAGCACGGTGGCCAGGATGATCAGCCCGGCCAGCGATATCCACCATGGCGTGACCCAGGGACCCAGTAGGGTGTCCGCCGTGCTGAACGTCATGGGCAGCAGACCCGTGGCTGCCGAGAGCCACATCACGGCTGCCCCCACCAGCAGTCCACCGGAGGCGAGGACGATCGGCGGAAGCGAGTCGTTCTCTTTAGCGGTAATAAAGAAGTAGATGGCGAGGCAAACCGCCGCGGCCACGCCCCAAAGGACACCCACGACGTCGATCTTGACCGCGCCGGTGAGATCAAGGACCAGGACCAGGCCGGCGAGCGACAGCAGGGTTCCCCCGAAAGTCAGAATCCGGGGCCGCTTCCGGCTGGCCGCCCAGAGCCAGAGCACGATGATGACCGGTGCCAGGTATTCCAGCAGCAAGGCAACCCCCACCGACAGCCTCGCCACGGCGTTGAAGTAGAACAGTTGGCACGCCGCAACGCCGATCAGCCCGAACAGCAGGATGGTTACCCAGTTGGTCCGGAGTTGGTGCCAGCGGCCGCGGAGGGCGAAAACCGCCGGGACGGCGAGGATCAGGGCCGCGCCAGTGAGCCGCGCAGTGACCGCCGCGCCCGGGGACCATCCCGTTTCCAGTAAGGCCTTGGCAAAGGATCCGGAGGTGCCGAAGACGGCGGACGAGAACAGCGCAATGCCCACGCCGGATGCGAGGAAGTTGCGTTTGCTGGCCTGCGCCCCAAGCTTCGGGGTGCGGCTGGGTGCGGCAGGCATCGTCGCCTCCTGTCAGGAGTAAAGTAGGGTGATGGTCATGACAGTACGGGACAGCACTGTAAGGAGTCAAGATGGTTTTTGCCCCTGACACTGAGGTGGCCCTGCGCACGGTGGTCAATCTGATCAATTCGGCTGCCAACGGAAGTGAGGGACTGGCGTCCACTGCAGATCTGGACCGCTTCCTGGCAGCGGAGGGCTTCACCGGTTCCCGCACCCGGGACCACAGCGAACTGGCCAGCGTGCACCAGCTTCGCCAACAGCTCGCGGCGCTGTGGACAGCGGACGAAGGATCCGCCGTCGAGACAGTCAACCGGCTGCTGCGGGACGCCAGCGCACTGCCGCAGCTGGTCAAGCACGATGACTGGGACTGGCACCTCCACGCGACCACCCCTGAAGCCCCGCTCGTGCACAGGATGAGCACGGAAGCCGCCATGGCGTTAGCAGACGTGATCCGCGGCAAAGAGATGGACCGGATGCGCATCTGCGAGGCCGAGGACTGCGATGCTGCCGTGCTGGACCTCAGCAGGAACCGGTCCAGGCGGTACTGCGATACGGGAAACTGCGCCAACCGGGCGCATGTGGCCGCCTACCGGGCCCGGCAGGCTGCGTCTGCCTAAGGGCAGCTCCGCCTAATGACGGCGCCCACCCTGCGATGATGCCTGGCCAGGGGCGCTCAGCGGTCGCCGGGGTTCTCCAAATCATCGGGAGAGGAGACAGGACCCTGCGGGCCCGGACCGCCGAAGCCGTGGGACGGCTTGGGGGCCGAACTGAGGTTTACACCCGAGCCCTTGCCCAGGTGTTCGGCGTTCTCCTTGTGGCTCATGGAGAGCATCGCCGCGATCACCAGAGTGACAATGAAGGCGATACCGGCTGCGGTGAAAGCCAGGTCGAAACGGGGGACGCGCGCGCTGCCGCCGGAAGCGAAGATCACCACTGCCAAAAAGGCCACGACGGCCCAGAATGCGGAGAACATCAGCGGGCCCTTCACCGAGGTCCGCACCTTGCGCGGATGTCCTGGTTGCTGGTCTGCCACGGTGATTCCTCCCTGCAGGCGGCGTGCCGGCCGGCCTGGTTTTGCATAGTGCGGTGGTGCGTCCGGACCAATTTTCTACGAGCAGTAGAACCGGACACTTCCTAGTTTACGGCGTTCCTGCCGCGCTGCGGGCATCGTGCCGGATGCTCAGCCCTGCCAGCGCCCACAGCACGCCGGAGATGATGGCACCGCCGCCAGCCACGCCGAGCAGCGCATGGGCGCCCAGGCTGATGAAGAAGGGCAGGATGGCTGCGGTGCCCAGGCCGATGATGCCCGAGGCAATCCAGTCGCGGGCCAGCACGTGCCTGCCGCGGAATTTCAGGCCACACAACAGCTCAATCGCTCCGGCCACAGCCAATCCAAGGGCAGCGATGGCGCCAAAGAGCAGGTCCCCGTGCAGCAGAAGCAGCGCCACGCCTGCGCCGGCAAGCACGGATCCGGCAGCGGAAAGCAGTTTGTCCGGGGCGCTCTCCCGCGGAAACCCCGATGCCCGGATACCCCAGACCAGCAGGACGCCCGTGGCCAGCAGGTAGAGCCCGCCGGACCAGCCCATAACCTCTATGGACGGGGCCGCCCAGAAAATAGTGACAGCGCCGAACACCAGTGCAGCTGCGGAACGGAGGAGGACCGGCTTCCACAGGTCAACCCTGGGAGCCGTTCCGGGAGCGGTACCTGCGGGGGTTTTCGGTTGGGTCACCGGTCCAGTTTAGTGGCGGTCCGCGCTAGGGCGAACCCAGCACCATCCAGCGGTCTGAACGCGCACGGACGCCAAGAGTGATGGCACGGGCAGCCATGTAACCCAGCGCGAAGGCGGCCCACAACCAGCCAAGTCCCGGCGCGCCCGCAGTGTGCGAGAGTGCCACCGCAATCAGCAGCGGCACGTACACGGCCAGGTTCACCACACCGGCCAACGCCAGGTATTTGGCGTCGCCGGCACCGATCAGCACCCCATCAAGCACAAAGACATATCCCGCGATCGGCTGGCCCGCTGCGAGTACCCACAAAGCAACGGCAAGGGCTGACTGAACCTGCGGGTCGGACGTAAAAAGTGCGCCAGCCCAAGGCGCCGCAACCGCCAGCAGTGCCCCCGTCACCACCCCGAAACCAAGTCCCCATCGGGTCATGGTGGCCGTCAGCAGCCGGGCCATGCGCGGGTTGGAGGCTCCCAGCTCCTTGCCGATCAATGCCTGGGCAGCAATGGCGAGAGCATCCAGGGCGAAGGCCAGGAAGGAGAAGATGGTCATGGCCAGCTGGTGGGCCGCCAGGTTCACGGCTCCCTGCGCAGTGACCACAAGGACGGTGGCCAGGATGGCAATGCGCAGGCTGAGCGTGCGCAGCATCAGCCACGATCCGACACGCGTCATGCTCCTGATACCGCTCCAGCTGGGCAGCAGGCTCACGCCGTGCGCCGCGGCGTTGCGCTTCACCATCACCAGGTAGACCGCGGCCATGGCCCACTGGGCCACGCTGGTGCCCATGGCGGAACCCGTGACGGACCAGCCCAGCCCGTACACCAGCCACAGGTTCAGGACGATATTCAGGCCAAAACCGGCCGTGGCCACCACCAGGGGCGTCCGGGTGTCCTGGAGGCCACGAAGAAGTCCGGTGCCCGCGAAGATGAGCAGCATGGCCACCAGTCCGGGCATGGACCAGCGGAGGTAATCAACGGCGAAGGAACGCACCTCGCCGCCCGCGCCCAGCAGGCCGATCAGCGGATCGGCTGCCGCGAACCCGGCCACGGCCAGGACAGCACCCAGCAGCAGTGCCAGCCAGACGCCGTCGCGCCCGGCTGCCAGGGCCTTGCCGGGCTGCCCGTCCCCCATGGCGCGGGCCACCGCAGGGGTGGTGGAGTAGGCCAAAAAGACCATCAGGCCGACGGCGGTGTGCAGCACTGCCGTTGCCAGCCCGACGCCGGCGAGCTCGGCCACGCCCAGGTGGCCCACAATCGCCGAATCCGCGAGCAGGAAGAGGGGTTCGGCAACGAGGGCGCCAAAGGCGGGAACCGCCAGCCGAAGGATCTGGCGGGTATGTCCTTTCGGCGGGGCGGCCGGCGCCGGCGCGGGTAAGTGGGGCACCTTGCCAGCCTAATCGGGGGTCCGGCTGTGTCCACGCCGGCATGACAAAGCCCACATTATGACGATATTAGTTGACACTTCAACCAAGTTCCGGGGAGAGTTAATGCCCATGAACCAGTCACGACTTACAACAACCGCAATCACTGCCCTTCGGATCATCCTGGGCTTCCTCTTCGCAGCGCACGGTTGGCAGAAGTTCAACGAGTGGACCATCGCCGGCACGCAGGCCTCCTTCGCCAAGATGGGCGTTCCCGCAGCAGAAGCAGTCGCGCCCGCCATTGCCGTGCTGGAACTGGCCGGCGGCATCGCCCTGATCCTCGGCATCCTCACCCGCGTGGTGGCAGCACTCCTGGTCCTGGACATGTTGGGCGCCCTGTTTATGGTCCACGCTGCCGCCGGAGTATTTGCCGCCAACGGTGGATACGAACTGGTCCTGCTCCTGGCGGCGGCCGCGTTCGCCCTGGCGCTGACCGGCGCCGGCCGCCTGTCCGTTGACCGCGCGCTCTTTGGCCGCAGCAACTCGAAACTGGCCATCCTGGCCTAACCCCCAGTTCCCCCGGCTTCTGACAGCTGTCAGCCGGAAACCGCCCGACGGCGGATGGGCACCCTGGTGCCCGTCCGCCGTCGAGCGTTTAAGCGGGTGAGGCACTGCCGGCAATGCAAGCGCTTGGGAACAAAGCAGAACATGTCCCACCATAAAGTCACGGGAAAGTTGGGAAAACGCTTGCCAGAGTCCGTCGCAGGCCGATAAACCAATAACTGCTGCAACGAGAGTTGCATCACTATCCCAGGTCTCAGTTACTTCGAATCTTCACTCGGAAACCCTCAAGCCCGTAATGCGCCATCGTCGGTGCATTGCGGTTTTGAATCGTTCCAACCTTCCTGGGTACCGCTTTGCCACCGCTCATCGAAGGAGATGTCCGTGAACAAATCCCCGCAAGTAGCCCCACAATCCCAGCAACCACCTCCACCCCGGGGCCGCCGGATCCCCACCGCCGCAAAAGCCGTGACAGCCGCCGTGGCCTCAGCTGCCATCGCCTTCACCGGTCTCCCCGCAGTCCAGGCGGATACCGCGCTGCCCCCGGTGGGAAGCGGATTTAAGTTCGATTTCGGTCCCGGTGCCACAGCGGACGGCTACACGGCTGTTGCCGCCGGCACCCAGTACTCGCCGGCCACGAAGTTCGGCTTCACCGACACCGCGGTCACCTCCGGCGCGGACCGAGACACGGGGGATGCGCTGCGCTCCGACTTCGTGCAGGCACAGGGCAGCACCTTCCTGGTGGACCTGCCCAACGGCGACTACACGGTCAAGCTCATTGCCGGCGACGCCACGGAGGCCACGAACATCGCCATCACCGCCGAGGCCATGGCGAAGGTGCAGGCAACAGACAAGCCCGCCGGCCAGTACCTGGAAATGGAATTCCCCATTTCGCTGGTTGACGGCCAGCTCAACCTCGATTTCAGCGGCACCGCGGCCAAGATCAATTCGCTGGTCATCGCCGCCCGTGCTCCGCGCACCGCCACCACGGACCCGGGCGTCTACCTCGCCGGCGACTCAACGGTGCAGACCTATGATCCCGGTTTCGCTCCCCAGGCCGGATGGGGCCAGATGATCGAGCGCTACTTCGATGAAAAGGTCTCGTTCAAGAACCATGCCATCGGCGGCCGCAGCTCCAAAAACTTCATCAGCCAGGGCCGGCTGGACGAGATCCTGCGGGTCATCAACCCCGGCGACTACCTGATGGTCCAGTTCGGCCACAATGATGCCACTATCGGCGTGGATGACCGTTATGCCTCCCCCGCCGACTACAAGGAATACCTCCGCACGTACGTGAACGGCGCGCGGCAGCGGGGCGCAACACCCGTCCTGGTCACCCCCGTGGGCCGCCGGGACTATGACGAAGCCACCGGAAAGTTCAACGTCAGCTTCCCCGAGTACGTGGCCAAGATGCAGGAACTCGCCGCCGAGGAAAACGTGGCCCTGGTGGATCTGTCCGCCTCGAGCCGCGCCTATTACGACGCCATCGGCCCGGAGGACACCAAGTCGGTCTTCCTCCACGTCGATGCGGGCATCTACCCCAACCGGCCCACCGGCACCGTGGACAACACCCACTTTCAGGAATACGGCGCCATCCAGATCGCCCGCCTCGTGGCAGGCGGAGTGAAGCAGCTCAGCGTTCCGCTGGCCGCACGCGTCAAGGAAATCGCTCCGCCGTCGTCCGTTCCAGCCAAGCCGCAGGGCCTGGTGGCCGGCAGTGTCTCCAACGCCGGGGCACTCCTCAAGTGGCAGCCGGTGGACGGCGCGGACATCTACAAGGTGTACCGCAAGCTGGCCTCCGAACCGGACAGCGCCTACAAGCTCACCACCACCTCCACCGTCCCCACGGTCAACCTCTCCGGACTGACCGAAGGGACTGCCTACAACGTCCGGGTGGCCGCGATGAACGGCAAGGGCCTCTCCGAGCCCAGCGACACCCTCACGGTGACCACCAAACAGGCCAAGTACAAGTTCGACTTCGGGCCTGTGGGAGCGCCTGTTGAACCCGGCTACACCGAGGTCAACCGGACCATGGGCTACACGGCCCAGCGCGGCTTCGGCTTCAAGGACATCTCGGTGCTCAGCGACCGGGACCGCGGCGCCGTGACAAGCAACCTGCTGCGCGACTTCGTCCTTAGTGGTTCCAGTTTCGAATTCCAGCTGGACGTCCCCAACGGCACCTACGCCCTGAAGACCTACCACAGCGACTGGATCGGCTCCACCCGCACCGACGTCGCTGCAGAAGGAACCTCCTTCGGACAGGTGTCCTCAAGCAGGGCGTCGTCAGCAACAAAAATCATCAACCAGGTCCTGGTCTCGGACGGACAGCTGAACCTCGCCATCAGCGGCTCCGGGCAGCGGCTTAACGGCCTGGAGGTCACCCCACTGCTGGTGGGCCCCACCAACCTGCACACGGCTGCCGTCGATGCCGCGGCAGAACCACCCACCGTTGACCTCGCCTGGGATGCGGTGGCGGATGCCGCCAGCTACAAGGTGTTCCGCCAGGCCTCGTTCGACGCCGAACCCCGGCTGATTGCGGAGAACGTCACCACCGCGGCCTTCCAGGACACCACGGCGTTCGCCGGACTGAAGTACAAGTACTTCGTCACCGCGCTGGACAACACCGGGCTGGAATCGGTGCCCTCCAATACGGTGGAGACCGCCTTGGTGGACCCCGGCACTCCCGTCCCGGCAGCCCCAGCGAAAGTGGACGTCAAGGCAGTCGAGAAGACCAGTGTCACGCTCAAGTGGCAGAAGGTTTCCGGCGCTGCGGCCTACCAGGTCTACCGGTCCACCTCCCCCGACGGTCCTTTTGAGTACGTGGGCCGTGCCAGCGAGGTCAATTACACGGACTACACAGTCCTGACCACCATCAAGTACTACTACCGCGTCACCACCGTGAATAGGGGCGGCGAATCCGCGCCGTCCCCGGTGGTGGGGACTGAAAAGGTCACCGTGGTGAACCGCCAGATGGAGAAGCTGGACCGCGCCCCCCTTGCGTTGCTGACCGGCGAAGGGGTCCGGGTGGGCTGGCGGATGCTGGGCCTTGACCCGGAGCAGATCGGCTTCCATGTGATCCGCGACGGCGTCCAGCTCACCGATGAGCCGATCCGCAACAGCACCACGTTCCTCGATCCGACCGGAACGGCGTCCTCCAGGTACGTCATCAAATCCGTGGGCAACGGCGGGGACCAGCTCACCGCGGAGTTCACGCCGCTGGCCCGGGACTACCTTGCCATCAAGCTGGACAAGCCTGCCGATGACTACACCAAGGACGGCCAGCCGTACAGCTACTCCGCCGGCGACTCGAGCGTGGCAGACCTGGACGGTGACGGCACGTACGAAGTCCTGCAAATGTGGTCCCCGTCCAACTCCAAGGACAACTCGCAGGCAGGCTACACCGGCACCGTCTATGTGGATGCCTACAGGATGGACGGAACCAAGCTCTGGCGCATCAACATGGGCCCGAACATTCGTGCCGGCGCCCACTACACCCAGTTGCTCGCCTACGACTTCGACGGCGACGGCAAGGCCGAAGTTGCGATGAAGACGGCCGACGGCACGCGTGACGCCGCCGGCACAGCGATCGGCAACCCCAGCGCCGACTACCGCAACAGCAGCGGATACGTGCTCACTGGACCGGAGTACTTGACCGTGTTCCACGGGGCCAGCGGCACCGTGATGGACACCGTTGCCTATGATCCGCCCCGCGGTGACGTGGGGGCCTGGGGTGATACGTACGGAAACCGTGTGGACCGCTTTCTGGGCGCGGTGGCCTACCTGGATGGTGAACGCCCGTCCATGATGTTCAGCCGCGGCTACTACACCCGCGCCGTACTGGCCACCTACGACCTGGTGGGCGGCAAGATCACCAAGCGCTGGGTCTTCGATTCGGACATCTCCGGCGCCCAGTACCGGAGCCAGGGCAACCACAACCTGTCCGTGGTGGATGTGGACGCCGATGGCAAGGACGAGTTTGTCTTCGGTTCCATGACCATCGATGACAACGGCAAGCCGCTGTACACCACCGGCCTGGGCCACGGCGACGCCATCCACACCAGCGACCTGGACCCGTCCCGGCCGGGACTGGAGACGTTTGCCGCCCACGAGGATATGGGTTCAAGCGGCAACAGGGGCGCCACGTTCCGGGATTCACGGACCGGCGAGGTGCTCTGGAGCATCCCCGCCACCAAGGACACCGGCCGCGCGGCCGCCGGCGACATCGATCCGCGCTACGCTGGTGCCGAAGGCTGGGCGATTGGGGGCGACGCCGCCTGGAACTCGCCTGTTGGTGAACTGCGCTCCGCCAAGGGGCAGCTGATAGCCAACAAGATCCCGGCAGCCAACTTCCTGGCCTGGTGGGACGGCGACGTGCTCCGCGAAATTGTGGACCATGACTGGAATGCTGCCACCAGTACAGGGACGCCCAGCATTGCCAAGTGGAACTGGGAGACGGAATCCAGTGACAGGCTGTTGACGGCCACCGGCGCCAAGTCCAACAACAGCACCAAGGGCACGCCTGCCATCCAGGCAGACCTCCTGGGTGACTGGCGGGAGGAACTCGCGTGGCCGTCGGCCGACAGCACTGAGTTGCGGATCTACACCACCACCGCGTCCACTGACGTCCGGCTCCGGACGCTGATGCACGATCCGGCGTACCGGCTTTCCGTTGCACGCGAGAACATCGCCTACAACCAGCCGCCGCACCCCGGCTTCTTCATCGGTAAGGACATGGAGCTTCCTGCGCAGCCGGACATCGTCTACACCCGCGCCGGCTAGCCTTATCCAGCATGAGCTGGCCCGCCCGCCTTCCAGCGGACGGGCCAGCTGTGTTTAACGCTGGTACAGCTGCCCGCCCTGCCGCCCAGCCGTTCCAACCGGCCGGTAACCGGCTGCGTCAGTATGATCGCACCATGACTGACGCCGGCACTGCCAACTCCGTGACCCTCCGCTTCCTGGCCGCCCCCATGGACGTTGGCCACAGCGGCTCGGTGGATGCGGGAACCGTCCTGGAGTGGGTGGACAAGGCGGCCTATGCTGCCGCTGTGGGCTGGGCCAAGTCCTACTGCGTCACCGCCTACGTGGGAAATATCCATTTCGCGGATCCGGTCAACAGCGGGGACATGGTGGAGGTTGAAGCCACCATTGTGTACACCGGGCGGTCCTCCATGCATATCCGCACCGTAGTCTCCTCTGGGGACCCGAAGGGGGGCCCGGCCACCATGCGCAGCCAGTGCATGGTGATTTTTGTTGCCGTGGGGGAAGACGGAAAACCGATCCCGGTCAAGCAGTTTGAGCCCGTCACGGCAGAAGAAATTGAGCAGCGGGACCATGCGCTGGCCCGGATCAAGATCCGCGAGCAAATCGTGGAAGCCATGAACCGGCAGGAATATACGGATGCGGGTACGGCGGAGCGGGTGACCCTGCGGTTTATGGCCGCTCCCACGGACGTGAACTGGGGCGGAAAGGTCCATGGCGGCATCGTGATGAAGTGGATCGATGAGGCCGCTTACGTCTGCGCCTCCCGCTACTGCGGGATGGATACCGTGGCGGTGTTCTCCGGCGGCGTCCGGTTCTACCGTCCGCTCCTGATCGGCCATGTGGTAGAGGTGGAGGCCCGGCTGGTGTACACCGGAACCAAGGGCATGCACATCGCAGTCCACGTCCGCTCCGGCGACCCCAAGAGCCGCGAAATGAACCTCACCACGTACTGCCTCACCGTGATGGTGGCGCGCGACGCCGACGGCAACTCAGTGCCTGTACCCGCCTGGGTGCCGGTCAGCGACGAGGACAGGAGGCTCCACGCGCACGCGCGGGAGCTGCTGGAAATCCGGGGCCGGGCGCCGGGGAACCGGCTGCCAAACCACCTGCTGGCCCAGGGCTGAGGCGACAAGGACCCAACCCGGGGTGGCGTTTAGAAGCCGCCGCCGCCGGCGTCGGCCGCCATGTTGGCAAAGCGGGAGTAGTGGCCCTGGAACGCAACCACGATGTCCTTGGTGGGGCCGTTACGGTGCTTGGCCACCAGGATGTCCGCTTCACCGGCGCGCGGTGATTCTTTGTCGTAGACGTCCTCGCGGTGGAGCAGGATCACCATGTCGGCATCCTGCTCGATGGAGCCCGATTCACGGAGGTCCGACACCATGGGCCGCTTGTCCGAGCGCTGCTCGGACCCACGGTTCAGCTGGGACAGCGCGATGACGGGGACCTGGAGCTCTTTAGCGAGCAGCTTCAGCGCACGGGAGAACTCGGAGACTTCCTGCTGGCGCGACTCCACTTTCTTGCCGGAGCTCATCAGCTGCAGGTAGTCGAGGATCACAAGCTTGAGATCGTGCTGCTGCTTGAGCCGGCGGCACTTGGCCCGTATTTCCATCAGGGACATGTTGGGGCTGTCGTCGATGAACAGCGGCGCATCGTTCATCCGGCCCATGGTGGTGGCGATCTTGGACCACTGTTCGTCCTTGATGGTTCCTTTGCGGAGGTCCTGCAGGCCGATGGTTGCCTCGGCGGAGAGCAGGCGCATGGCAATCTCGTTCCGGCCCATTTCGAGCGAGAACATCACGGTGGCCAGGTTGTTCTTGATTGCCGCGGACCGGGCGAAGTCCAGGGCGAAGGTTGACTTGCCGACGGCCGGGCGGGCGGCGATAACGATCATCTGTCCGGGGTGCAGCCCGTGGGTGAGCTCATCCAGTTCAAAAAAGCCTGTGGGCACACCGGTCATGCCTTCACCGCGGTGGCCGGACGCCTCAATCTCGTCCACAGTGGACTCCATCACGTCCTTGAGCACCACGTAGTCCTCGGCGGTGCGGCGCTCGGCCACGGCGTAGACCTCGGCCTGGGCCTGGTTGACCAGGTCCTCCACCTCGCCGTCAGAGCCGTAGCCCAGCTGGACGATCTTGGTACCGGCATTAACGAGCCGGCGCAGGACGGCGCGCTCGGCCACAATCTCGGCGTAGTAGCCGGCGTTCGCTGCGGTGGGAACGGTCTGGATCAGCTCATGGAGGTAGGCGGGCCCGCCGATCCGGTTGATCTCGGCACGCTTGGTGAGCTCATCGGAGACGGTGACAGCATCGGCCGGTTCACCGCGGCCATAGAGGTCGATGATGGCCTCGTAGATGGTTTCGTGTGCCGGGCGGTAGAAGTCTTGGCCGCGGAGGATCTCCACGACGTCCGCGATGGCGTCCTTGGACAGCATCATGCCGCCGAGGACAGACTGCTCCGCGGCGATATCCTGTGGAGGTTTCCGGCTCGTGTCCGATCCTCGGGTGGCCTCGACCGGGTCCAGATGCGCTATAGACAAAGCTGCCGTCCTCCGTTGTGTACACCGGGAACCAGGTGCCCGGTGACGATCAATCCTGCTAACGCATTGCGGGGAAACCCCGCTCCGCCACCTGTCCAGGTCTACCCGTGGGCTCTGACAATCCTGCCCAGACAGCCTTCGCGTGACTGTCAGCAGGAGTTATCCCCACTATCCACAGGTTTTCCACAACGGACAGTGCCGGGTGGATCAGCGGTTCTGTCCAGCAGCACCAAATGGCCCTCCCATAAGCCGTCCGGGGGCCGAAGAACAGGTACCCCGCTACGCTAGCCGCCAGGAGTCCAGCCTCAAAGCCAGAATGCGTTGAAGGGTGTGGATAACCTGTGCACTACCGGGCATAGCTTGTGCACAGCCTGTGGGGAAACCTGTGGAAACAAAAAAAGTTTTGGCAGCGAGAGGGCTCTGGCCTGCGAAAACGTTCTTTGCTGCGTGTGGAGTAAATATTTCTTCTGTGGAATTTAATCCACAGCGCGTGTCGCCCGGAGGTGCCCGGTGCAACACCCGCACGACATCTTAGAGACCGTGCGGGTGCTGTGTGGCAGCCCTCATATTCCCTTCGGGACGCCAGCTCCGTGCTGCCACCCGCCCTTCATGCGCCGAGGCGAATATTGCTGTGGATAACCCGGATCTGGCATAAGCTCTATGCATGGGCGAACTACTGCTGGTCCTGTTGCCTGCGATCGTACTGGTGGCGCTCATTTGGGGCCTTATTACGGCCCTGAGGCCGCGCGACTCGGGAATATCGGACGCCGAAAAATACCAGCGTGACCTGGCAGAACGCTCGGCTCAGCACTACGCTGCCCAAGTCCAGGCTGCCACGGCTGCCCGGGCCCAACTCGAGCGGATCACCAGGCCCAGCCAGAACAGCCAGGCATCATCGGACCTGGCTGCTGCCAGGAAGCACATAGAACGGCGTTAGACATGGAATCGCTTGTGGCCCCGGTCCTTATCCTCCTGGCAGTGGTTGCCGGCGGAACACTGGCCGTCCGAGCCCTCGGCCGGCGGAAGGCTGCCCGCAGCGCTGTGCCGTCCGGGCCTGCCCCCACTCCCGCCGAACTGGCGCGCACCGCCGCCGCCAAGCTTTCGGAAGAGGAACACCGCAGGCTTTATGCCCTGATTGCCCAGGGGCAGGCGATGGCTGCGATCAAGTTGTACTACGAGGCCACGGGAGAGGGCCTGCGGGCGTCCCGCGACGCGGTGGGTGCGCTGGCAGCCCACCCGCAGCCCTATAGGGGTCCTGAGGCGTCCCCGGCGGCCGCGGAAGATGACGATGAGGACGAGCCTCAGCGGTTCCCCTACCGCTACCGGGCCATCGCCAGTAAAGGCGATGTGACCCGCGAGGTCAGCAGCAACATGCTCAACGACGAAATCTACGGCAGGATCCGCACGCTGGCCCGCAGCGGCGACACCGAGGCCGCCGCCACGGCGCTCACCCGGCATTCGGACATTTCCATGAAGCAGGCCCGGGAGTTCATCGAGCTGCTGGAAGACTAAGCTTCGGCAGGACCCGCATTGCCTGGGGCGCGTAGCGGCGGGGCCTCTGTCTTGCGGGCCGGGCCCTTGGCTTAGTGAGCCCGTCGCCCGCTGGCCTATGGCGGTAGACACGGAAGTGGCCGGGACTGCATCCTTGCGGATGCCAGTCCCGGCCACTTTAGTTTCGCTTCCTGCCTGATCTACTGGAAGGTAAGCACCAGCTTGGGAGGGCTAGCGGTCTCCCTGGAGTTGAGGTCCAGGCCGTCGCTGCTGGCGGAGTCCAGACCAAGCGATAGCGATTGGCCGAGCTCCCCGCCGACGGCTGCGGCGTCCAGCACCACGTTGTAGTCGGTGTTGACTGAGGTCGGGCCCAGCCTGCCGAGGCTGGCACCCAGCGCCGGACGGCTGTTGG
Organism: Pseudarthrobacter sp. W1I19; assembly: GCF_030817835.1. NCBI lineage: Bacteria > Bacillati > Actinomycetota > Actinomycetes > Micrococcales > Micrococcaceae > Pseudarthrobacter > Pseudarthrobacter sp. W1I19. The sequence continues at coordinate 4,625,070 of NZ_JAUSZR010000001.1, read as the reverse complement.
AAGTGATCCCGGTTTCCGTCCAGGTATCATCAGCAACCAGCTTGATGTTCTGTGTACCAGTCGACCCGCTCCCGGCGCTCTTCAACTGCAATGTCGCACTCTGCAGCGTCTTGCCTGCAGGAGCAGCAGGCAGGCTGAACTTCAGGTACGCGACCTCCACCGGACTGAAATCCACGCCCAGCATCGTGCTCGTGCCAAAGTTCGTCGTCGGCGACGCGCTCGATGCATAGGTGTCAGCGGTGGCCGTGAGTGTCACGGTGTCCGGAGTGCCGGTTGGCGGCGGAGTCGTTGCAGCAGCCGTGGTGAAGGTCCACGTCTTGTCCGCCATCCCGTTACCGGCAACGTCCTTCACCCCACTGATCTTCGCCGTATACATCGTATTGGCGGCCAGGTCCGAAGTGGGATCCAAGGTAGCAATCCTGCTCGTACTGTTGTACGTCACACCAGCCGGCACCGCCCCCGTCGGCCCGGTCAACGTGAAACTTGCCGGCCAGTTCGTGGACGGGTCCACCGCTTCTGACAACGTCGCCGTCACGTTCGTGTTCACCGCGACGTTAGTCGCACCAGGAGTCGGAGACGTGGAAGTCACCGTCGGAGGCGTGGTGTCAGCAGTCCCACCGCCCGTACCGCCGGGGCCTTCTTCGTAGAAGTGCCAGTACGTCTTGGTGGCATTCACATCGGCCAGCACCAGGAGGCCACTGTTGGCTGTGCTCGTCGCATTATTCAAGTTCTGCTTTGTGGACGTCACGTTGTGGACGTACTGGTCGGCGTCCATGATTCGCTTCGTCTTCGCAGTACTGAAACTGATGTTGGTCAATGATGTTGACTTCTCGTAGATCGCACCTCCCGAACTGGTGCAAACCCCAGCGTTCGTGATACCGGTCCCGCTCTTTGGATAGGTGGCGAAGGTACGGATCTGTTGCGCGGCCTCGTCGATCAAGACGATCACGCGGTTCGGGCATTCGGCCACTGTCGCGATGGTGTGCTTCGACCACAGCGCGGTTGTTGTATCCAACGCCAACAGCTGTATCAGCGGCAGGGACGAGCTTGTGTTCGACGTCTTGATGGCGGCGAAAACCTTTCCATTCGATGTGGAGTCCAGCCACTTCAGGTTCATGTGGTCGTCACCGGTGCGCAGCCCGCTAACCGCCGGCTTCGCATTGCTCCATCCATCCTTGGGTGCTGCTGTGTCCTCGTGAATGCTCCAGTACATACCATCGGTGGAGTTACCAACCTGCCGGCTCCACATCACACCGATCTTCCCGTCGAACGCGATCACAGCTGACGTGTCGTCGACTGAAACGGAACTTAGCGAAGCATCGGGGTGCGGGAACGGCGTCCCCCATGTGACGCCATCCGTGCCAGTGGCGTTCAAATAGATGCGATTCCCTTGCTGCCAGGTGGCCCACAGCCGACCCTTGGAATCCTTGTCGATGGTCAGGGTCTCAACTTTGTTATCGTTGATTTTTTCTGAACCCAGCAGCGTGTACTTATCTGTAGTCGTGTTGTAGCTGTAACGCCGCATTGTCGTCGGGAAGCCGGCCTGGGCCGGCAGGCCGTCGTTGACGAACTTGTAGCTCGCCACGTACAGCGTGTTCCCGTCCCACAGCACATCATGGTGGGTGTCCGCCCGGGTTTCCGTGACCACACCGGTGTCGGCCCACGTGCTCGTCGCGGTATTAAACCGGAATATATGGAAATCTTGGCTGGCAGTGTCCCACAGGTTTCCCCACCAGGACCCATCGTTGAACCACAAGGCACTCGTGGCCCGCTTGGTACCCGTTGGTTCCAACGTGCCCGTGTGCGAGGGACCCTGGACTCCAACATCGGGCAGAGCAGCCGAAGCCACCCCTGGCACCACCAGAGCGGCCAGCGCAACCAGCAGTGCCGTCAGCAATGCGTGGAGCTTCAGACTCCGCGACCGCCGTGGACGAAAACCAGCCGGGCGTTCAGCGCCCGGCCTTGTGAAAAGCCAGGAACTCCTGCGGCCACGCTCGCCGGTTTGAAAAAAAGGATAGTCCATTAACTTTGCTCCCCGGAGTTGAATCCAACAGTCAATCCCCAGTTCGTTCAGTGTCAGCGGTGGGAACATCAAAAACAACCCCCGGGCCCCCCCAATGTGAGGCCTGTGGAAACCCCTATTGTGATGTTCCGCCGGTGCCGCTACCGTGCTGCGGAGGTCAGCTGTTTCCGGAGATTCCGGCCAGGAGTTGCTCGAAGGGAAGGGACTCCATCGGCGCGGGCTTCCGGCCGGGCTGGGGTCCTTCCAGCAGTCGGGTGAACTCCCCGGCGGCACGGTCGATGCGGTCGGCAAGGGTGGAACCGCCGTCGTCCGACGTACCCCAGTCCTGGGGGCCGGCGAAGACACCGGTAGTGGCGATCCTGGTGCGGAGGTAGCTGAACAAGGGCCGCAGGGCGTAGTCCAGCAACATCTGGTGGCGGTCGGTGCCGCCCGTGGCGCCCAGCAGGACTGCCTTGCCGTCCAGCGATTTCGGGTCAAGGACGTCGATGAAGGACTTGAACAGACCGCTGTAGGATGCGCTGAAGACCGGCGTCACGGCGATGATGCCGTCCGAGGCCTCGATACCCGCAATGACCTCTGCCAGGCGGGGTGCCGCGTAGCCGGTCACAAAGTTGTTGGCGATATCCACCGCTAGGTCGCGGAGTTCAACGATGTCCACGGCCACGTCGTAGCCAGCCGCGCGGAGTTGCCCCTCCGCTGAGGCTGCCAGCTGGTCAGCGAGCAGACGGCTCGACGACGGTACGCCAAGCCCGGCGGATAGGACTGTGATGCGGCGGGATTCCATGGCATTTCTCCTGTTGCTCGTTCATTCATCATACATGCATTTGCATCTATCTTGTGAACAGGGCCGGGTGCCGGAGTATTCCCGGTGCCTTAGAGCTGCACCGTGCCGCGGATGCAGGTGGTGGAATATCCGCCGACCCAGATCTCATCGCCTTCGGCCGCGACGTGGATCCGCCCGGTACGGCCCAGGACCGTACCTTGGGCCGCCACGTACTCGGCGGGGGCCTGGCTGCTGCCGATCAGCCATTGCGCCACTCCGGCGTTGAAACTGCCGGTCACCGGGTCCTCCGTCATGGCGTCACCGGGGATGAAGGTACGGACCTCGAAGTCAGCGCCGGCGCCTGGTGCATGCGGGCCGATCACGCCCACCTTCAGCCCGCCCATCGCCGCGAGGTCGGGCTCGATGGCCAGTACCTGCTCCGCGGATTCCAGCAGGACCCCGATCCACTCAGGTCCGTTGACCAGCCATGAAGCGTCAACGATGCCGGATCCCGGCAGCCGGAGGCCGGCCGCCAACTGGTGGCGGACAGAAGCATCCACCGGCCCGAAGCGGGTCAGCGGCGGTGCCGCGAAAGCCAGCCGCCCGGCGTCGTGCTTTACCCTGACCAGTCCAGCGGCGCACTCCTGCACCACGAACCCGTCAGACTTCGGCACTCCCCCGGATTCCAGCCACGCGTGTGCCGAGCCGAGTGTCGGGTGCCCGGCAAACGGGAACTCCTCGGTGCCTGTGAAGATCCGGACCCGGTAATCGGCGCGCGGGTCTGTCGGGGGCAGCAGGAATGTTGTCTCGGACAGGTTGGTCCAATTGGCAAACTGCTGCATCTGTTCCGCTGCCATGCCTTCGGCGTCGAGGACGACGGCCAGCGGGTTGCCCCTGTACGGCTCGCGGCAGAAAACGTCGACCTGATGGAAGGGACGGCTGCGCAGGGATCGCGAATACGGGGATGGTGAAGTCACCGCTGCAGGCTATCACCGGTGCTGGCGGGCGCCAGGCGGGTCTGCGACACTACGTCCATGGCAGAGAACAAAACCCAGCCGACCTCAGTGCCTGTTGAGGAGTTCCTGGCATCCGTGGAGCATCCGCGGCGGCGCAGCCCCTGACCTTCGCGCGAGATGGCACTTAACGGCAATTCGGAGGGCCGACACTGCCCTCAAGTGCCATCTCGGCGTGGCCCGCACAAGCAAAAGACCCCCGTCGCCGGTATCCGGCCACGGGGGTCCATGCAGCAGTTAGAAACTACTTACCAGCCACTACGTCGAGTTCGATCACAGCAGCAACGTCGTCGTGCAGACGGACGTTGGCCTGGTAGGAACCAACAGACTTGATGTGCGCCGGCAGTTCAACCTTGCGCTTGTCGATGCGGCCAAGGCCTGCGGCCTCAACAGCGTCAGCAACGTCGCCCTGCTTGACGGTGCCGAACAGGCGTCCGGTCTCGCCAGCCTTGACAACGAGCTTGACCGGCTTGGCCGAGAGTGCAGCAGCCTGCTTCTGAGCGTCTTCCAGGGAAGCGTGCTCGCGGGCGGCGCGGGCAGCCTTGATGGACTCAACCTGCTTCTCGCCACCCTTCGACCAGGTCAGGGCGAAGTTGCGGGGGAGCAGGAAGTTACGTGCGTAACCGTCCTTAACCTCTACAACATCGCCAGCAGCACCGAGACCGGTTACTTCGTGGGTCAGAATGAGCTTTGCCATGTTAGTTAATCCCTTCCTTAGCCGCGGCCAGCGCCGGAGTAAGGCAGCAGGGCAACTTCGCGGGCGTTCTTGATTGCCTGTGCGATCTTGCGCTGTTCCTGCACCGTGACGCCAGTGACGCGACGGGCGCGGATCTTTCCGCGGTCGGAGATGAACTTGCGCAGCAATGCTACGTCCTTGTAGTCGATGACAGTGATGTCAGCGGCCTTCAAGGGGTTGGACTTTGGTTTGGGCTTACGGAGTTCAGCCTTAGCCATCGTGGAGCTCCTATTCTAGGGAGCCCGTGGATATTGATCCACGGGATGGTGGTGGTCCTACGGCGGCAGTCACCTTGGTGCCATATGGCACTTCCGGCAGTCCCGGCGTCGGACCTTAATTGGTTATTAGAAGGGAGGTTCGGAATCGGGGCCGTTGCCCCAGCCGCCTGCGTTGGAGACACCGGGCGTAGCCCAGGGATCGTCCTGTGCAGCCTGCTGGTTGCCGCCGCCCCAGCCTCCGCCGGTGTTGCCACCCTGGTTTCCACCAGAGTTGCCTCCACCGAAGCCGCCGCCGCTGTTGCCGCCGCCAAAGCCACCCTGCCCGCCGGCGCCGGAGCGCTGGGTGCGGTTGACCTTGGCGTTGGCGTAGCGCAGGCTCGGGCCGATTTCATCGACCTCAAGCTCGATAACGGTGCGCTTTTCGCCTTCTTTGGTTTCGTAGGAACGGCTCTTCAGGCGGCCGGTAACGATCACGCGCATGCCCTTGGTGAGGGACTCGGCGACGTTCTCGGCTGCTTCACGCCACACAGCGGCGCGGAGGAACAGGGTTTCCCCGTCCTTCCACTCGTTGGACTGGCGATCAAAGGTGCGGGGGGTGGAAGCGATGGTGAAGTTCGCTACTGCCGAACCGGACGGTGTGAACCGCAATTCCGGGTCATTGGTGAGGTTACCGATGACCGTAATGGTGGTCTCGCCTGCCATCTACTGCCTCCTTGTTCGATCCTGGGTGAAGAGTGCGTTTCCTGCGGGGTAAAGAATGAAAACCGGTGCTGAAATTACTCAGCAACAACCTTCTGCTCTTCGGGGCGGGTGATCTTGGTGCGCATGATGGTCTCGTTAAGAGACAGCTGGCGGTCAAGTTCCTTGGCGGTTTCCGGCTTGGCGGTGAAGTTCACCACGGCGTAGATACCTTCGGACTTCTTCTTGATGTCGTAAGCCAGCCGGCGACGGCCCCAGATGTCAACCTTTTCGATGGTTCCACCATCGTTGGTGATGACGTTCAGGAACTTCTGAAGCGACGGCTCAACGGTACGCTCTTCGACCTCGGGGTCGATGATTACCATCAATTCGTAAGGACGCATATGTGAACCCACCTCCTTTGGGCTAAGCGGTTACGGCATTTCCGTAACAGGAGGTTCATTTGCGATGCTGTGCGATACCCCGCCGCCAGGAACGGAAGCAGGACGCAGCACAGACTTCAATATCTTAGTGCATTTGGAACGGATAGGCGATTCGCGCTTGACTCCAAGGCTATGCCCGTGGTTGCCCGGGCGGGAGCATAAAGCCTGCTATGTGGAAAACCGCCGTCCGGGTGTGCCGCTCAAGCCGTTGGTTCGGCCCCCACGGGAATGTCACGGCTGTCGTCGTCGCCTGCTTCCGGCCCGGTGCCACGGCCTCGGTACCGCCACACTCCGATGCCCACCACCACGCCGGCCAGGGCCAGCGACAGGAACAGGGACTCGCGGGTGGACTCCAGGATGACCATCCCGATCAGCAGGGCCACGATGCTGACAATCGCCACCCAGGTCAGGTACGGGAACAGCCACATCTTGAGCGCCAGGTCCTTGGCGGAAGCTCCCATCCGCTTGCGCAGGACCAGCTGGGAGGAGGCAATAACAAGCCACACAAACAGGGCGATGGCACCGGAGGTGTTGACCAGGAACAGGAACACGGTGTCCGGAGCAATGTAATTAAGGCCAACAGTGATGAAGCCCACCACCGTAGACGCGAGCACTGCCGCTGCGGGCACCCCGCGCCGGGATATTTTTGTCCACGCTGCGGGGGCGTCGCCGCGCCGGGAGAGGGAGAAGAGCATGCGGCTGGCGGTGTAGAGGCCGGAGTTGAGGCAGGAGAGCACGGAAGTAAGAACCACAACGTCCATGATGGTTCCGGCGCCCGGGATTCCGAAGAGCTCGATCACTGCCACGTAGGGGCTCTTGGCAACGCTGGCATCGTTCCACGGCAGCAGGGTGACGACGATGGCGATGGACCCGATGTAGAAAACAAGGATGCGCCAGACGGTTGACTTCACGGCCTTCTTGACCGCGTCAACGGGGTTTTCGGATTCGCCGGCCGCGATGGTGGCGATTTCGGCGCCGAAGAAGGAGAAGACCACCACCAGGATGCCAGCCAGCACCGCTCCAGGGCCGTTGGGCAGGAACCCGCCGTTGTCCATGAGGTTGCTCAATCCGGGCGCCGGGACGCCGGGCACAAGCCCCAGGATGGCGGCCACGCCGAACAGCAGGAACAGCACAATGGCCGCGACCTTGATGGAGGCGAACCAGAACTCGAATTCGCCGTACGACTTCACGGAGCCCAAGTTGGTCAGGGTCAGCAGGACCATCAGGACCAGGGCCCAGACCCATTGGTCTATGCCGGGAACCCAGCGGTGCATGATCGCGGCGCCGGCAGTGGCTTCGATGCCGAGCACGATGATCCAGAACCACGCATAGAGCCAGCCGATGCTGAAGCCGGCCCACCTGCCCAGTGCCTTGTCCGCGTAGGTGGAGAACGAGCCCGTCTCGGGGTTCGCTGCGGCCATTTCGCCGAGCATGCGCATCACCAGGATGACCACCACACCCGCGGCCATGTAGGCCAACAGGATTCCGGGGCCGGCCTGCTGAATGGCGGCACCGGAGCCGACGAACAGACCGGCGCCAATCACGCCGGCTATTGCGATCATTGACAGGTGCCGCGGCTTGAGCGACTTGGCTAATTGCTGGTCAGCGGGCATGGTGCGCCGTCCTTTGGTTCTCTGGGTAATGGATGGATCAAGGCCGGCAGCAGGCTGTGCCCCGCGCGCCGGAGTGGGTAACCATCGGGTGCGTTTGATCACACGTTTTCTCCCACCCTAGACGTCGGGCAAAGGGCCAAAGGCTGTGCATCAGCACAAATCCGGTGCCTTCAAACCGGACGTATCTCTACTTGGAGCGCCTGTTGTGCACCAGCTGATTTCTGAGGGGCATCTCAGAAATCTTGATGAAATCCAGCGCCTAATTGGTAGTGCCCCTTTTTGAGGTAAGGCTATATTGACTCCACGGCTGGGTACCGGGGTGGACGCTTTCGAGCGGACAGTCTGCTGCATCGCCGGTCACCGTGACCGGCTGGTGCAGTGCATCAATGCTGGAACCGATAAGGCAAGAAAGTGGTCTCCTTCTTCTATGGATGGGGTCCCATGTCGTTATTAGGCAGAAGCAAGGAACTTGGCCGGATCCTTTCGGTGATCAGGGGCCCCAAGGAAGGTGCCCTGGCCGTTGTGGGTCCACACGGCATGGGAAAGTCAGCGCTGCTGGGTGAGATCCCCCGGCTTTCGGACTACCGCTCGGTGTTCCTGCGGGCCAGCGTGTCTGAATCGGACTGGCCGCTGTCCGGTATTACGGCCCTCCTGAACGGCATGGATGATCCGGTCCTGAACCGGATCGCCGATGAACTTCTCCGCGATACTTCCGGGGCCCTGGACGTGGCGGCCGTTTCCACCATGCTTCTCAACGGGCTGCACCAGCGTTCCTCGTCCCGCACCATAGTGGTGATTGACGACGCAGACCAGCTGGACCCGAGCAGCCAAGCCATCATCGGCTACCTCGCCCGGCGCCTTGCCGGAACCGACCTTGCCGTTTTCGTCAGCCTTCGTGAAGACACAGCAGACAGCCCTTTCTCCAGCCTGCCCGTCCTGCCACTGCGGGCACTGGGCTACAACGACACCGTCCGTATGCTGGAGGCCATTCCCGCGCGGCAGGCCGCGACGGCGGCAGTACACGCAGTTGCCGCAGCGTCACAGGGGAACCCGCTGGCCGCCGTCGAACTTTACTCCGCCCTGCTGGAACGCCAGGCGGAGGGAAAGTACGCCCTCCCGGTTCCGCTGCCGTCCAGGGGCAGCTTCGAAGCCGAATTTGCTGCCATCCTGGGCGGACTATCGCCGGCGGCGCGGCAGGCCCTTGATCTGTTGTCGCTGTCCTTCCGGAGCGGGATCACCACCTTGGAGAAAGTCCACAGCGACGTCTGGGCCGGCGTGGATGAGCTCCTGGCCGCCGGCATGATCAGCCGGTCGGGCCCCTATCTGGGGATCAGGGACCAGCTGCTCCGCGGCTACGTGTTCTCGGCAATGACGCCTGCCATGCGGACCGCCAGCCACAGGGCGCTGGCCGAAGCGGCCAGCGACTCGGACCTGTACGCCCGCAGATGGCACTTGAGCTTCACTGCACTGGAGCGGCAAACGCCGTTTGGCCTCCTCCGCTACGCGGTGGAGCTCATCAGGACGGGGGAAGTGCCCTTCGCCGTCGAATACATCGAGCGGGCCCTGACCATTAATCCATGGGAGGCGGAAACGGCCGCACGGCTGACTACAGTCGCCGAACTGCTGTTCAACCGCGGCGAATTCGTTTACGCCAGGCGTTACCTCGATTGGGCCCGGCGGGTGACCCGGAATCCTGCACTGATCCTTCGGCTGACCGGGCTGTCCTTTGAGATCGAGTTCATTCAAGGTGCCTCAGTGCGGGCAAATATGGTGCTGCGCCTGGTCAAGGAGTTCGGACAGCATGACCCGGCGTACTCGGCCAAACTGCTGGCCGCCGGTGCGCTGTACTTCGCCGAACGCTGGGAACTGAAGGATGCCGCCGCGCTGCTGCGCTACGCCGAAGAGTTCCAGGGCGCAGCTTCTGCGGAGTGCCTTGCCGTGGCCGAGAAGGCCAAACTGCTGGCGGAAGCGATCGGCGGGAATTCCGAAAACCTCAAGCGCAAAAACGATCAGGCGGGGAATGCCTGGGTGGCCGGCCTGCTGGTGCACGGCCGCGCCCTGAGCTATGCCGAGCATCATGGCCTTGCCCAGGAAGCTTTCGCGATGGTGCGGAATTCCGCAGAACCGCGCCACATCAACTGGCGTGAGACCGCAGCCTTCCTTGCCGTGGACAACGAGATCCGCGCCGGCAACGTCCGGACTGCCGTGAAACTCATTGAAGACCTGGAACTCGACGAACCGGAGATGAAATACCACCGGGGGATGCGGTCCGTTTTCCGGGTGTGGCGGGCACACGCCCTCGGGGATGAGGAGCTGGCGCGGGTGTATGCAGCGGACGCCCAGCACTTCTCCGGAGCGGAAAGCCACCCGTCCATCACCGCGCAGCTTGCCGCCATCCAAGGCCACTTCGCCCTGATGCGCGGCAACCTCGCGGAGTCACTGGCCCAACTCTCGCGTGCGGCCGAGCTGGGCCTGGAATTCGGCAACCCCACACTGCTCCGGTGCGAGGCGGACCTGGTGGAGGTCCTTGTGCGGCTGGGCCGGCACCGTGAGGCCAGCCAGGCGCTCTACCGGCTGGAAAGCCGATCGGTGGGGCTGCGGTCGCCGTGGCTCATGATGGTGGTGGCGCGGAGCCGGGCCATGCTTGCCGACGGGGATCAGTCACTTCAGCTGTTCTGCCAGGCACTTGAGAGCCGGAACGGTCACGACTCGCTGCAGGAACGGGCCCGGACCCTGCTCTGCTACGCGGAGCGGCTGGGCGCCTTTGGACGGCTGCGGGAGGCCCGCGATGCGATGCTCCGCGCGAAGGTCATGTTTGACGAGGCCGGAGCCGACGCCTGGGCACAGCACGTTGACTCGCTGCTGCTGGATGAGCGGGTGGAGCCGTCGCGGCCCAAGGGCAATCCGGCCATGCTGATGCTTGCCGACCATGAACGGTCGCTGGCGCAGATGGTGGCTCGCGGCATGCGCAACAAGGAAATCGCGGCCACACTCTACGTGTCCGTCCGGACCGTCGAAGTGCGCCTCACCGCGATCTACCGCAAGCTCGGAGTGGAGTCGCGCGCGCAGCTCACTGCCCTTGCCGCCGGCAAGGACAATACGGCCCGCGAGCCGTACGTATTGCCCGTACTGTAGGGCCGATTCCGGCTTTTGCAGGTACCCGCATTTTCCACACTGTGCGTCCGCTGCATCCACAACAGCCCTTCCATTCCCCGCCACGGCAGCTGTTCTGACCCTAGTTTTGCTTCACGGCCAGTACACAAGGCGGATACGCCGGGAAGGGGACATCATGGCAGAGATACCAGTGGCCAAGACCCGGGGCACTGCTTTCAACTGGCCCGTTGCACCCGCTGCTGCACAGCGGATGTCAACAGCGCCGTTGGCGGCGGCGGAAACCGCAGGAACCCGGTTCCTGCTGCCGCCAACGGGCGCTCCAGCAGCTGCACCCATATCCCCGGCAGCAACAGCCGGCAGAGCGCCGGAACCCCTCGTCCCAGCGCGCAAGGCCACCGCCTCGTGGCTCGCCCGGCACATCAACTTCCTCCGCACCACTGACTCTCTCCTGGTCCTGGGCGCAGTATTCGCCGGCTACCAGCTCTCCAGTGTGGGGCTGGCTTCCGGAGAACCCGGCGACGGCGGCACCCTGGTCACCGCTGCCGCCATCGCCCTTTTGTGGCCCTCGGCTTTGGAGATCTACCGCACCCGCGACGCGAAGGTACTGGGGGTGGGGGCAGATGAATATAAGCGCGTCGCATCAGCAAGCCTGCGGATTTTCGGACTGCTCGCCATCGCCGCAGTGGTTTTCTCCGTCCACGGCGCCGCAGCCTTCGTCACCGCGTCCCTCCCGCTGGGCATGGTGTCCCTGACCGCCAACCGCTGGCTCTTCCGACGGCGGCTCTCGGCTGAGAAGGCGAAGGGACGCCACCTCTCGCGGGCAGTTGTTGTGGGCGACCCGGAAGACGTCAGGTACGTTGTCCGGCAGGTCGCGCGGAAGTCCGGACCTGTCTACCACATCCTTGGCGTCTGCCTCCCGGGAGCCCGCCGCGGCACCAGCCTCAGCGTGGACGCCACCCAGGTGCCAATCCTGTCCTCCACCGACGACATTGCCCGCACTGTCCGCCTCGTGGAAGCCGACTCGGTGATCGTGGCAGGACCGCTTCCCGGCGGCAACCGGTTCATCCGCGAACTCGGCTGGAAGCTTGAAGAATGCTCCGCGGAGATGGTCCTGGCGGCCACCCTGACCAACGTGGCGGGGCCCCGGATCCACTGGCGGCCCGTGGAAGGCCTGCCCCTGATGCATGTGGACATTCCGCAGTACAGCGGCGCCAAGCATGTACTCAAACGCGTCATGGATGTGGCCATGGCCCTCGCCGCTGCCCTGGTGTTGTCACCGCTGCTGCTGGTCCTTGCCCTGATCGTGCGCCTGGACAGCCCGGGCCCGGTGTTCTTCCGCCAAGACCGGATCGGCAAGAACGGCGGGGTCTTTGGAATGGTGAAGTTCCGGTCCATGGTGGTGGACGCCGAAGCACGCCTGGCGGAGCTGAACGCACAGAACCAGGGCGCGGGCGTCCTCTTCAAGATGAAGGATGACCCGCGGGTGACGCGGTGCGGGCGCTGGATGCGCAAGTACTCGCTCGACGAGCTCCCGCAGCTCTGGAACGTGGTGCTGGGCCACATGAGCATGGTGGGTCCGCGGCCGCCGCTGGACCGCGAAGTAAGCGCCTACGAACGCCACACCCGCCGCCGGCTGCTGATCAAGCCCGGAATCACGGGGCTGTGGCAGATCAATGGCCGCTCCGACCTCTCCTGGGATGAAGCCGTCCGGCTGGATCTCTATTACGTCGAAAACTGGTCCATCGCCGGGGACCTGCTGATCCTGTGGCGGACCTTCCGCGCGGTCATCCAGCCGTCCGGCGCCTACTAACAAACCCCTGCCCGAAAGAAAGTGACATGAGGACATTCCCCAATCCGTTCCACACCCCCACCCACCGCCAGCCTGCCCCCAAACTCAGGATCGCCGTCGTCGGAGCCGGATACTGGGGCCCGAACCTGGCCCGCAACCTGCAGGCAAGCGCCGACTGGGACCTGGCAGCCATCTGTGACCTGGATCTCGAACGGGCCCGCAAGCTGGCCGCAACGCTGGGGGAAATCCCGGCGGTCGAGTCCCTGGACGAGCTGCTGGACACCTTCGATGTGGACGCCGTGGCCATCGCCACGCCGGCGCGCACCCACTACGGCACGGTGATGACGGCCCTGCGTGCCGGGAAGCACGTCCTGGTGGAAAAGCCGCTGGCGGACAGCCGGGCGCACGGATTGGAAATGGTGGCCGAAGCGCGGGCACGGGGTCTGGTGCTGATGGCGGACCACACCTACTGCTACACGCCGGCCGTGCTGAAGATGCAGGAGCTGGTGCAGGCCGGGTCCCTGGGCGAGATCCTTTTCGTGGATTCCACCCGGATCAACCTGGGGCTCGTGCAGCCCGACGTGAACGTGTTCTGGGACCTCGCTCCGCACGACCTGTCCATCCTGGATTTTGTCCTCCCCGGCGGACTGAACCCGGCCGAAGTCTCGGCCTTCGGCGCCGACCCGCTCGGAACCGGGCGGGACTGCGTGGGGCACCTGAACTTCAGGCTCCCCAACGATGCCACGGCCCACGTCCACGTGAACTGGCTCAGTCCCACCAAGATCCGGCAGATGGTGATCGGAGGATCCCTCCGGACCCTCGTGTGGGATGACCTGAACCCGCAGCAGCGGCTCAGCGTGTACGACCGGGGCGTCAGCCTGGACCGGCAGCCGAAGTCAGCCGGCGAGAAGGCGTCCGACGCCGTGTCCTACCGGCTTGGTGACACCTGGTCCCCCGCACTTCCCGAGCGCGAGGCGCTGGGGCAGGTGGTGGCCGAACTGGCCTTCTGCATCCGCAACGGCCAGGAGGCGCGGACCGGCGGGGCATCGGGCCTCCGGGTCCTTTCCGTCCTCGAAGCGGTGACGCGCAGCCTCAGCCTGGACGGCCAAGCCTCCCCGGTGGAAGGTACAGGCGCCGCCGAAGCCGCGGCATCCGGCGTCGAACTGGAGCGTGCGCGGTGAGCCAGCTGGAAGGGGCAACAATCCTGGTGACCGGCGGAGCAGGAACCATCGGTTCCACGCTCGTGGATGCGCTGCTGGAAGCGGGCGTAAGCCGTGTGGAGGTCCTGGACAACCTGGTCCGCGGGCGCCTGGACAACCTGGCCGGAGCCCTGGCCAGGGGGCAGGTGGAGCTGGTGCACGGGGACATCGGGGACCGCGACCTGGTCCATGACCTGACCAGGGGCAAGGACCTGGTGTTCCACCAGGCGGCCATCCGGATCACGCAGTGCGCGGAGGAACCGCGGCTGGCGCTGGAGGTCATGGTGGACGGAACCTTCAACATCCTTGAGGCCGCGGCCGAGCACAAGGTGGACAAGCTGGTGGCTGCATCGAGTGCCTCGGTGTACGGAATGGCTGAGGAATTCCCCACCCGCGAAAGCCACCACCACGCCAATAACGACACCTTCTATGGGGCCGCCAAATCCTTCAACGAAGGGATGGCGCGCAGTTTCCACGCGATGACCGGGCTGGATTTCGTGATGCTCCGCTACTTCAACGTCTATGGCCCGCGGATGGATGTCCACGGGCTCTACACCGAAGTCCTGGTGCGCTGGATGGAGCGGATCATGGATGGCCGGCCGCCGCTGGTCTTTGGGGACGGCCAGCAGACGATGGACTTCGTTTATACGGCCGATGTGGCACGGGCCAATGTCCTCGCGGCCGCCAGCGGTGTCCGGGAGGGCATCTACAACATCGCCAGCGGAACCGAGACGAGCCTGCTCGAGATGGCGGAGGCGCTGCTGCGCGTCATGGGCTCGGACCTGGCCGTTGAGCACGGGGAGGCACGGCAGGTCAACGGCGTGGTCCGGCGCCTGGCGGACACATCGGCGGCTGCGCGTGACCTGGGGTTCAAGGCCGAAGTGGACCTCGACGAAGGACTGCGGGAGCTCGTCACCTGGTGGAAGCCGCTCCGGGACGAGATCGCGGCGACACGGAAAGCCGGTACCAAATGAGCACGGAAGCGGTCCTTGCCCGGATCAACGTCATGAAGCCCTGGCTTGGGGAAGAGGAAGCCCGGGCCCTCGCCGACGTGGTTGCCTCGGGCTGGGTGGCGCAGGGGCCGAAGGTCAAGGAGTTCGAAACCGCGTTCGCCGCCGCGCAGGGGGTGCGGCACGCCGTCGCAACCTCCAACTGCACTACGGCACTGCACCTGGCACTGGTGGTGGCGGGCATCGGCCCGGGTGACGACGTGGTGGTGCCGTCGCTGTCATTTATCGCGACGGCGAACGCCGTCACCTATGTGGGGGCCCGCCCTGTTTTCTGCGACGTGGATCCGGTCACCGGGAACGTGACCGCAGAGACCATCCACGCGGCCCTGACCCTTGATACCCGGGCGGTGATCGTGGTGGACCAGGGTGGTGTGCCGCTGGACATGGATCCGATCCGCAAACTGTGTGACCGCCATGAAATCACGGTCATCGAAGATGCCGCCTGCGCTGTTGGATCCACCTACAAGGGCAAGCCGGTAGGCGCCAAGGCGGACGTGGCCGTGTGGTCCTTCCATCCGCGCAAGATCCTCACCACCGGTGAAGGCGGCATGCTGACCACCAACCGCGCCGACTGGGCCGCCCGGGCGCGTGCGCTCCGCGAGCACTCGATGAGTGTGTCCGCCGCGGACCGGCATGGATCGGTGCTCGCCCCGCCGGAGGTCTACCTGGAGGTGGGGTTCAACTACCGGATGACGGACCTGCAGGCCGCCGTCGGCATTGTCCAGCTGGGGCGGCTGCCCGGGGTGGTGCAGCGCCGCCGTGAAATCGCGGCGCGGTACGTTGCCGGACTCGCCGGGCTGCGTGGGCTGCGGCTCGTGTCGGACCCGCCGTATGGGACCAGCAACTTCCAGTCTCTGTGGCTGGAAGTTTTGCCCGGCTTCGGCACAACCCGCGAAGGCCTGCTGGCCCGCCTGGCGGAGGCCGGCATCTCTGCCCGCAGCGGCATCATGGCCGCCCACCGGCAACCGGCGTACCGCTGGCGGGACACCGGCAATTCCCTGCTGGAGCACACCGAACGGCTCAACGACAGGACCCTGATCCTCCCGGTCTTCCACGAACTCGACGACCAAAGCCTCAACCGGATCATCAGCACCATCCGCGGCGCCGCCGCAGGGGTGGCCACATGAGCGAGTTGATCCTGATTGCGGCTAGCGGACTGGCCCGTGAAGTCCTGGCAATGGTGCGGGCAAGCGGGCAGTACGACGTGGTGGGCCTGCTCGATGACGACAAGGAAATGGCCGGCGTAACGGTGGACGGCGCCCCGGTGCTGGGGACCATTGACGACGCCGCAAGGTACACTCACGCGTTGATCCTGGTGTGCATTGGCTCGGGAAAGTCCCGGGAGGCCGTGGTGGAGCGGCTCACCGCGATGGGGCTGAACGAGGCCCGGTATGCCACGGCGGTGGACCCCACCGTGCAGTACCCCGAGGGGTGCCGCATCGGGCGGGGGAGCATCCTGCTGCGCAACGTGACCATGACCGCGGCAGTCACCTTGGGGTCCCACGTTGTGGCCATGCCGTCCGTGACCTTCACGCACGACGATGACGTGGCTGACTTTGCGACGTTTGCTGCGGGAGTGTCGTTGGGCGGCGGAGTCCGGATCGGCCGGGCAGCGTACCTCGGCATGAATGCGAGCGTCCGCGAGCGGACTTCGGTGGGTGCCTACGCCACCGTAGGCATGGGTGCCGCGGTGCTCAGCAACGTGCCCGACGGCGAGACCTGGGTGGGTGTGCCGGCGCACGAAATTGACCGGGAAAGCTTTCATTTTGGGGGTGTGCGGTGAGTGCTGATGTTGATTTTCGGGCTGCTGTTGGCCCTGTGCCGCTGGTGGATCTTGCCGCGCAGCAGGCTGAAGTCCATGAAGAGGTCATGGCGGAACTGGCGGACGTATTTAAGCGAGCGTCGTTCATAGGGGGTCCCGCCGTCGCGCAGTTCGAGGAGGCGTACGCGTCCTTCCTTGGGGCACGGCACTGCATTGGCGTTGCCAACGGGACCGACGCTTTGGAGCTGGCCCTGCGGGCCGGCGGCGTGACCCCGGGCGGGGAGGTCATTCTTCCGGCCAATACCTTTATCGCTACCGCGGAGGCCGTCAGCCGGATCGGCGCGGTGCCCGTACCTGTGGACGTGGACCCGGAGTATTTGCTGATCTCTCCCCCTGCTGTCGCGGCGGCCGTAACCTCCCGGACGCAGGCCATTGTTCCAGTCCACCTCTTTGGGCAGACGGCGTTTGTTGAGCAGTTGGTTCCGATCGCCGAGGCCTGCGGGGCCGTAATTGTTGAGGATGCTGCCCAGTCCCAGGGAGCTACGCGCTTTGGACGTGGTGCCGGGACATTCGGCCTTGCTGCGGGCACGAGTTTCTACCCGGGGAAGAACCTTGGGGCCGCCGGTGACGCCGGTGCGGTCCTGACAGACGATTCTTCCGTTGCCGCCCGGGTTCGGATGCTGGGCGCGCACGGCAGCTTGGAGAAGTACCGCCATGATGCTGTTGGCATGAACTCGCGGCTCGACACCGTCCAGGCGGTGGTGCTCAAAGCGAAGCTGGCCCGGCTGGAGTCCTGGAATCTCCGGCGGCGGGCGGCAGCTGGACGATACACAGAACTGCTTGCCGATGTTCCCGGTGTTGTTGTCCCCCGTGAGGCGCACGGGAACGTTGATGTGTGGCACCTGTTTGTGGTGCGGGTTCCTGACCGTGACGCCGTCCTGGCAGCTCTTCACGCCGCGGGAGTCCAGGCTGGAGTCCATTATCCGGTGCCAGTGCACGTCAGCGGGGCTTACGCCGAATGTGGTTTTCCGCAGGGGTCTTTCCCGGTAGCCGAAGAGGCTGCCGGGTGCATCCTGTCACTTCCGCTCTACCCGCATATCACTGCAGAGCAGCAGGAGCGGGTAGTTGAGGAGTTGTTATGTGCCCTGACGAAGCCGTAGTCCTTTGAGGACGTCCGTGCGGGGCAGTCGATGAAGCGCCTGGGCCAGGCGTCCGTCCAGGAGGCCGGGCAGCCGCCCGGCGGCCGGCAGAACACGTCCGGTGCCACCTCCGCACTGGCTTGGAGCGTGCTGAACACCACTGTTGCCCGATTCGGCACGCTGGGTATTGGAATTGTCCTGGCCCGCTTGCTGGGTCCTGAATCGTACGGCAGTTTTGCGGTCGCCATGGTGGCCTTGCTCGCCGTCCTGACCATCAACGAACTGGGCGTCAGCCTCGCAATCGTGCGGTGGCCTGAGGATCCCGCACGGATTGCACCGACCGTGACCACCATCTCGATCCTGTCCAGCGCAGTGCTCTGCGTGGCCGGCCTTGCCGTCGCCCCCTGGTTTGCGGACCGCATGGGCGACCCCGGAGCGACTGATGTGGTCCGCGTCATGGTGTGCTGTGTTCTGGTGAGCGGTGTCGTCGCCACCCCGGCCGCCCTGATGCAGCGGGCATTTGACCAGAAAACGAAGATGTTCATCGACCAGGTGAATGTCTGGGTGGGGGCCATCGTCTCGATCTGCCTGGTGTTGATTGGCATGGGTGCGATGAGCCTGGCTCTGGGCCGGCTGGCAGGGACCCTGGCCGGCGGACTACTTTTCGTCCTCAAGTCTCCCCTGCCCCTGCGCCTGGGCTTGGATCGGCGGGTCCTGATGCCGCTGCTGCGGTTCGGACTGCCACTGGCAGGGACCAGCATCATCGTGTTTTGCGTCGGCTACCTGGACCAATTGGTTACGGGCAGCATGCTCGGTTCGGTCATGTTGGGGATGTACGTCCTGGCGTTCAACTTGTCGAGCTGGCCGGTAACCATGTTCTCCCAGCCGCTGCGAAGTGTGGCTCCCGTGGTGCTGGCCCGGCTGCAGCATGACCCCGAAAAAATGCGGTCCACAGTCATGGCCCTGATCGGCGTGCTGGCCTGCGTTGCCTTCCCCGCCATCACGTTCCTGGCAGCAGAGTCCGAAACCATCGTTCGGATTGTGTACGGCGACGTCTGGGCAGGTGCAAGCGCCGCCCTGTTTTGGCTTGCCATGGTGGCGGGACTCCGTATCCTCTTCGAGTTGATCTACGACTATCTCGTCGTCGCGGGCATGACAGGCTCCATCATGTCCATTCAGGTGTGTTGGCTGATTGCCCTTATGCCGGCCCTGTTCCTCGGCGCTACCGCCGGCATCGCCGGCGTTGCTATGGCCCAATTCGTCGTCGTCGCCGCGCTGGTCCTGCCCCTGTACCTCTGGCGGCTGCGGGCCGTCGGTGTCCAGCCGCTCCGGCTGCTCCGTCAGTTGTTGCTGCCTGCATGCGCCTCGGCACTGCTGTTCGCCGCTTCTGCCCTGTTCAACCGAATGGAACTGGCTGTTCCATTCGCGCTACTGCTCTCAGCAACGGCTGCCGCCTCCGTCACAGTGGGCCTGCTGTGGTTCAAGCGCGGCGACGTCGCCATTTTGAAGAAACTGGGAAGGAGCGGTGGCCTTGCAGACCATCAGCAGTAACCGGGAAACCTTTGAAGGCCTGGTGGGGACGGCGGGCCTGCTGGCGGCAGCCGGGTTGTGGGAGCGGGCGGCGGTGCAGGCGCAGCTCGCCGCCCGCTTCGCCTGGACCGACCACACCGGGTACTTCGGCCACCAGGGGCTGGAAGAAGTCCTGGGCAAGCTCCGGTCCTCGATTGCACAGCCCCCACCCGCGCTGCCAGGGAAGGCGGCCAGGCGGCTTGTGGTCCACGTTGCCACGCAACTGTACGGAACCGGCGGCCACACGCAGAGCATTGCCCACTGGATCCGCCAGGATCCGGACTCCCGCCATCAACTTGTGGTCACCCGCCAGGGCAGCACCGAATGTCCGGCCAAGATCGCGGCCTGCCTGGCCAGTCGGCGGGACCTGCTCCTCCTCGACCGCCGGCCCGGTGGGCTCATCAAGAGGGCAGCAGCATTGCGCCGGATCATTGTTGCGGCCGACGTCGTTATTGTGCACGCCCATCCGCACGACGTCGTCCCTTCCCTTGCGCTGGGCGTACCGGGTGCGCCTCCCGCCGTCTACGTTAACCATGCCGACCACGTATTTTGGCAGGGGACATCCGCGGCTGCCATCGTCTTGTGCCTGCGTGCGAGCGGACGCGACCTGACCGTCCACCGCCGGGGAGTGAATGCCGAACGCTGCCTGGTGGCCAACCGGCCGCTCGAACTCGCGCCCGCACCGTCAGCTGAGGAATTGCCGAAGCCGGCGGCTGCACGGATCTCCTGGGGTGTCGCGGAGAAGGATTTCGTGGTGGTGTCCGCCGCAGCAGGCAGCAAGTACGACCCCGTCGGTCCGGACTCGCTCATCGACTTGTTCCGGTCCTTCCTGCTCCGGCGGCCGACTGCCCGCCTCCTCGTCGCGGGGCCATCCCCCACCGGAGCCTGGGCCGACGCGGCTGCTGCCACCGGCGGAAGGATCCGGGCTGTTGGGAGGCTCGCCAACATCACAACGCTTCTGTCCATCGCCGATGCCTACGTGGACTCATTTCCATTCGCTTCGCTGACATCAATGCTGGAGGCCGGAGCACATGGCCTGCCGCTGGTGACGTTCAGGGGCCATCCCGCCGAATGTGCAGTCCTTGGCTCCGATTCGCCGGGGCTGGAAGACCTTCTACTCGCGCCTTCGACGCCCGCAGGGTTCGTCTCCGCCCTGACGGAACTGGCTGATTCCGGTTCCACCAGGACGGCTCGGGGGGCAGCCACTCGCAAGGCAATCGTCGAGGGCCACAGCCCCTCAGCCTGGCGGAAGACGGCGGAACTGGTCTACACCGAAGCCGCCCTGGCGCGAACTGCACGGGTTGCACCAAGTCCGACTCCCTGGGGAGAGGGACCTCTTGACCGGTTGGTGGGTTTGGTGCAGCAGGAAACCGGCTTTGCCGGATTAGACGCGGCGTGGGCTGACATCATGCCCTTCCTTGGAACGTCACAGCGCATCAAACAGTGGGCGGCCTGGCGGAAGTCACCCCATATGGGCCTCTCACAGTTGGTTCCGGACCCTAGCCGCGCGTGGGTATCGGACGCACGCCGGCGCCTTATCCAATTTTCATAGCCAGAGGTGTCGACCGGGGGGTGCGGTAGTGGGCCTCCGCGGCATCGACAGCTGGCCCGGTGAGCAGCCACGGTCCCGTATTTTCGTGGAATCCCAGCATGACTTTTCGTCCCGCCAGGGCACCAACCACCTCGCCGACCATGTCGAAGCTGATGTTGGTCACGGCCACTGTGGAATCCGGCGCCTGACCGGCCACCTTGGCAGCTACGGTCCCCTCAGACACTGCCAGGAAGCTGAACAGGACTCCCCGCCGGTTCAGCTCCAAGGGGTTGTCCAGTTCGTGCCCTCCGCCACTGCTGGGAAGCGTATTAATCACGGTTGCAGTGCTGACACCGGCGGCGCTACAGATGTCATCTATGTCCCGGCGAAGGTCGCCGAGGACCGTCACCGGGCGCACCGGGGATCGGCTGCGCAGCTTATGCGCGGACATGGATTCCCGGAGCCACCGGTACCGCCACTTCTGCGCGTTCACCAGGCCGGCAAGGATGGAGGGTACTCCTGCGCGGTGCTGCACTGTGCCGCACGTAGTCACAATGGGCAGCTGTTCGGGATACGCTTCCGCTATCCACAGGTGTGCCTCAGCCAGCCGGTCCAGATTCACGGTGAGGCTGTTATGGGTCAGGGGAATATTGGCCACAGCAACCCGGCTGCCGGTGGATCGAAGGCGGGCTCCGTACTCCACAGCGTAGGCGTGCCATGACAGGTCCGGCTCCTCGCTGAGCGGCTGCCTGCGGATTTGGTCCCGCCGGACCATGAAAAGGACTTCATCCAGGCTGTCCACATCAACAAGGCCGGGTTCCAGGCGACCGGATAAAACGATCCGGTCGCGAATCAGCCCCAGGAGGCGGCCGTCTCCGGTCATTCCGGTTGCCCCGACCATGCCCAGGGACAGATCTTCCGTGAGGGCGGCGGCGACCTTCTCCAGCGCGGGGATGGAGTGGAGGAATACGTCCTGGTGGACAAAAACCACCACAGGGTTCCGTGCCAACGCCGCGCCATGGTTCAAAGCGGCGCCGGCGGAGGAAAACTGCCGTTCCGTATTATCCACGGGCAGGTATTCTAGGTCCACCGCCTCGGGAAGGCCTGCCTCAACGGAAGCCGTAAGGCACTCCTGGAGTACTGCGGGGTTATTGAAGACGCAGACAACAGAGACCGGAATCCGCTGCTTCCGGTCAACGTTTGACGGGGACATCAGAGCCTCGTTCCTCAAAGGAATGGTCCTGTAGCTCGTGCTGTGGCATCAGGAAGGGTGAATCATGCACCGTTGCCGCCGTGTATTTCCTGGGTTTCCGGTCCTCCACCAGCCGCGGCGTCACAGGGGTGCTGATATCTGGTTCCCTTTCGTGATCCTGGCCGGAGCCGGCCGGAGCGACGTGGCGGTCCTCCGAGCGCCTGCGCCGGGAAGCGGGCCTGGGCTTGGGCGTGGCGTCCTTCCTGGCCGACCGCGAAGCTTCCAGCATCCTGGCAATCGAGACAGCGCCAAACAGGAGGATGACCCCGCCAATCAGCACCACAATCATCGAACGGAGGCGGCTGGAGAACTGTTCTGTTGCTTTGCTGGGCGGGTCGATCTGAAGGGCTGTGAACAGGTAGCGGTCATCGGCCCCGTTAACTTTCTGTGCGTCCCGCAATGTGGTGGTGAGACGCTGGCCCAAAGCTTCCACGGTTGTGATGGCCGACTGCGGGCTGGATCCCGTGGCCTCCATCCGGACGAGTTGGCCCGCACCAGTGGTGGCCGGAAGGGTCACTGTGTAATCCGGTGACAGCCCGGTGGCCTTGAGCGAGTCAACGACGTCGGTCGAACTCAATTTCGTCGCCATCACCTGCGTAATCAGTGAGCTGTCCGCCGAGCGCAGGTACGGGTTGTCCGAGTTTGCGGCGGCGAGTGCGGGGTCGGTGCGCATTTCCTCCACGGTGGGCACCCGCGGCGTCACCAGGACGTAGACAGTGGAAGCCATGTAACTTCGGGGTGCGTAGAAGAAGACGTAGGCGGCCGCTACAAGGGTGAGCACCAGGACGGTAATCATCGAGACCTTGTGGCGCCACAGGATTTTGAGAACCGAGACGGGAGTCATGGGAGCCTTTCAGATTCTGCAAGGCGGGGGCCTTGTTCCTTGGTAGTCGGGCCAAGCGCGCGCCGTTCTCCGGCGACGAGCAACCAGACCGTCCCGGAGAGCCCGACGCAAATCGGGTATACGAGTGCGAGCACAGGGAAGCCCAGGGAGTCAAAAGCGGCTGACGCAGGGGCGGCCGCCAGGCAGGCGGCCGCAGCTGCTGCAGCGAGTGTCTTGAGGCGTTCTTCCTTGGCGTTGAACGCTGCCAGCCAGGCCGCGACCCCCGGAACGACCATGTACAGAAGGAGCGCCAGGAATCCCGGTACGCCCATTTCGACGATCGTTTTCAAGTACTGGTTGTCCAGCACCTCAATGGCGTTCCGCGTCAGGTACGCCCCCGGACCTATTCCAAGCCAGGGCCGGGCGGACACCATGGCTTCCACCCTGGGATAATCCTCGAGCCTTGCGGTGATGGAGGGGTCTGCCGTTCCCGCTGTTACGGATCCAAACAGCGTTGCAACGAATCCGGGCACCGCCAGGAACATGAGCGTGGCAGCCCCTCCGAACCCCAGGACTGTCCACTGCCTGGACTTGGACGGCAGGAAGGGCAAGAAGACCAACGCCACGGTGAGGACCCCCAGGACCGCGGAGCGGGAGACCGTCGCTGCGATGGCGAACACGATGAATCCAGTCCCTGCCCAGTGCATCCATTTGCGGCCCGCCCTGTCATACAGCGCCCGCCACAGGGACAGTGGAAGGAGCATGGAAGCCAGGACCCCCAGCTCGATGGGATGGAACGTGCTGCCGGCAACCCGGAGGAAGCTTCCCCGCTCCTGGAAAGGCTGGTTTCCGCCGTTGTCCTTGAAACCGGGCAGTACCCCTTGGAACCACTCCATGGGATCCACGTGCACGGTGAACTGGTATGCCGCCACGATGCTGCAGAACACGGCACCGCGCAAGAGCGCGCGGACCAGCACCATCGCGGCGTCAACCGTCCGCGTCGTTTCAGTCGTCACCAGCACAAGACCGGACGAGGCGACCATCAGTAACATCCAGCGGTCCGCACTCGCCCGCATTGCATCCGTGGTTTCCCCGCTGATACCGACATACATCGCGGCGTAGGAGGCACAGGACATCACGAAGAGAAAGATCAGCACGAAACGGCCTGGATGCTCCCGGTCGATGGTCTTGTGCAGGCCCAGCATCACGGACGTTACCCACAACGCGAAAACAAGCAACGCGAGTATGTGTGCCACATAGCCGGCGGCACCCAGCGGTTCCAACACCAAGTTGGAGGGAAAAACAAAACAGGCCAACGCCGTCACCCGCAGGAGCAGTGGTGGATTTTGGTCCGGGTCTTCAAGACGCAGGGGGGCCTCCAGCCGGACTTCCGGGCCCAGCACGAATGGAGCTGGCAGATGTTTTCCCATGACCCCCCAATCTTCCTGCCGGGGTTGAAATACCTTATACACGCAATGTTCAGGGTGATAGCGTAGCTTCAAAATTCGTTATTTGTCGCCGCATAATTCCCTTTTATCCAGTATGCCATTTGTCCCATGATTTTACGACAGGAAATGCCATGAAAAACCGGTTCGCAGCACCCGGATTAACCGCTCAGGACATGCGCAATTCCACAAAATTACTCAAGAAAACCGCAATTCTATTGACTTGTCTCTTAGGAGCGTCATGCATGTCGTCGAGCGCCTTCACGGCGCCCTCAGGAATAGTCCAAGATCCCCTTCCCGAGGGAATCAGCGTCCAGGGCGTGGACGGCGGGCCGGGCTTTTACGGGAGGTTCTCACCAACGTTGCCGGCTGACCGAAATTTCTTTCCCATTGGGGTTTGGTTTGAAAGCGTCCTGCAGGAATCGGATGTCGCGGCGGACCGGGGTGCCGGCCTGAACACCTACGTACAACTCACCGAGGACTCGAATGTGGAGCTCGTGCGAAGCAGCGGCCTTCATGCCCTCCCCTCCACGGTGGTTCCAGATGCTTCCGGATTCCTGGTCTCCGATGAAGTGGACATGTGGGCGGGTGGGGGGCACTCGACGTGGACCGGCAGGTCACAAGGCGAAGGTGTCATCTGTGATCCCGCCGGCTCCGAATGCGGCTACACCATCCAGGAGGCCCTGGTGAAACTATTCCCGCCCCAGGCCCTCCTCTATTCCAATTACGGCAAGGGCGTCACGTTCCAGCTGAAGAATCCGCAGGCCGCCCAGTTTGTCAACGGCTACCAGGATGTCGTCTCCGCGGATAACTACTGGTTCACGGATCCCTACATTTGCAGCCACGTGGAGGGCGGGGCCGTCTTCGCAGAAGGGCGCGACCTGAGCGACGCGGAATGCCGTACCGGCGCCCACTACGGCTGGACGGTTGACCGGGTACGGTCCCTTGTCCAGCCCGCAGGTTCGAAGCCGGTATGGGCGTTTGTCGAGGTGGGCCACCCGTTCTCCGAAAGTGATTCGCTCACCATCAGTCCCGCCCAGCTTCGGTCGGCGGTGTGGAGCAGCCTCATCCATGGTGCCCGGGGAATCGTCTATTTCAACCACAACTTTGGTGGCCAGTGCCAGTCCCAACATGTGCTGCGGGATGAATGTGGAACCGCCATTCGTCCTACAGTGACGGCGGTGAATAACCTCATCACCAAGCTTGCTCCGGTGCTTAACTCAGATTCGATAACCGGACTCGTTACCGCGAGCAGCAAGGACATCGAGTACTCCGTGAAAGCCAGTATGGGCCACTTCTATGTCTTTGCGGCATCTACGCGTCCCGGTCCCCAAACGGTAACCTTCTCTGTAGCCTGTGGCAGGCCAAACCAGGCAGAGGTACTGGATGAAAACCGCTCAGTAGCAGTGGCAAACCACGCCTTTGCAGACACCTTCAGCGACGCTGATGCGGTGCACATCTACCGCCTCGACGGTGGAAACACCTGCGGTCTTGGCTGAGGCCGCATCTTCCAGCATCTTGGAGAACATCTGGCGAAGGTTGGTCGCAACGATCCTCTTCATCTATCCCCGGCAGGGTTGGGCCCGCGACGCCGAGTGCGCCGCGGGCCCTCAAAACAACCTGCCTCCAGTCCTCGCCTGCTAGGGGGTGGTGACTTCCACATCCATCCAGTAGTTGGTGGCATTCCAAGTGTTGCCGGGGAACCCTCCTGCGCCGTAGGCATAGACGCCATTAGGACCGCTGGTACCGTCCGCCAAGCCGTGGAGGATGCCACTGTCCGCCGACTTCCCCGCGAAGAATCCACCGTCTGCGGAGTAATAGCCATTAGGCGCCAGGTAGGAAACCACATAGACCGTGTTGGCGCTGATGGGAATCGGCGTCGCGAACGTTGCCCGCTGCCATCCCGACGCGCCCTCATTGGTGAACGTTACCGATCCCAGGAGTTGGCCACCTGAGGTCCAGAGCTTGCCGACATGCGTACCCGTGTTCTGCGGTCCCTTGTAGAACCGGACGGCCGTCACGGTGGCGTTGGTATCCGACGAGAACTTCATGCCCAGTTCCACGGATGAGTTGTCCTGGGCGGTGACGGTTGATGGAACCGCCGTGGGTGCGAAGACGCTGCAGGGGCAGCCGGCCGTCGGCTGCGGGACCGTCGTGAACGACCAGGTGTAGGGCGATGCCAGGGCCTGTCCGTTGCTTCCCTTGGCCCCGGATACAGTGGCCGTGAATGTTGTGCTGTAGGCCAGTGCGGCGGTGGGGGTGAACACCGAGGTATTGGTCAACGTGTCGTAACTGAGGGTGCCGGACACGTTGGTGTTCCCAGCGTCCTTGACGTTGAAGGCCACGGTGCTTGGGTCAACTGCCCTGTCGTACGTCGCCTTCACCGTTGTGGTGGCGGCGATATTCGTGGCACCGGGAGCCGGGGAGGTGGATGAGACCGTCGGCACGCTGACCGAAGAGGACCCGTTCAGCACCACATCGACCCAGTAGTTGGCGTTGTTGTAGCTGCTGGAAGGGAACGCGGAGGTGCCGTAACGGTACACGCCGTTGAGTCCGTCCACCCCGCTGGCGAGGCCGTGGAGCGGATAGTTGTCCACGCCGTTCGTGAAGAACGCTCCGTCCGCCGAGTAGTGGCCGTTGGGTGCGTAGTAAGAGACGATGTACGTCGTGTTCGCCTGGATGGCCACGGGGGTGGAGAAGTTTGCCTGCTGCCAGCCGGACCCCGACTCTCCGGTGAAGGTCACGCTTGCCAGCAACTGGCCTCCACTTGTCCAGAGCTTTCCGGTATGCGTCCCGGTGTTTTGGGAACTCTTGTAGAAGCGGACACCGGTGACATTCCCGGCAATGTCGGACCGGAATTTCATGCCGAGTTCAACCGAAGATCCGTCCGGCTGGTCAATGGTTCCGGGCAGTGCACTTGAGGCAAACACGCTGCATGGGCAAGTGGGCGTGGGTTGGGCCGCTGTGGTGAAGGTCCACGTATACGGTGCGGTCATTGCCTGGCCCGCCGCATTCGTCGCCCCGCTGACAGTGGCACTGTAAGTGGTGTTGTAGGCCAGGGCGGAGCCCGGTGTGAATGTCACGGTGTTGCCGGAGTAGCTGCTGCTGCCCGTGATCCTTGTGGTCCCGGCCTGGAGGGTGAAAGTAATGCTGCTGGCGGTAACCACTTGGTTGAACGTGGCGCTTGGTGACGTGTTCACGCCAATCGCCGCCGCCTTGTCTGCAGGCAGCGTGGACGCCACTGCGGGCGGAACAGGGGCGGTTGCGGTGGTAAACGTCCAAGAGTATGGGCTTGCCATCGCCTGGCCGGAACTGCTTGCGGCACCGCTGACAGTTGCCCTGTAGGTGGTGTTGTAGGCCAGCGGGCTGCTGGGCACGAAAGTGGAGGTGTTGGTTGCGGAGCTGTAGCTGGTTGTCCCCGGAACCGAGTTCAGCGACGGATCCAGCACATTGAAGACCACCGAGGTGGGCACCACGGCCTGGTTAAAGGTGGCCGATGGTGTCGCGGAGATGGGCACTCCGGCAGCTTGGTTTGCCGGCGACGTACTGCTAACGGCCGGGGCGGGAGGTGGCGCCCCGGTGGTGAACGTCCAGCTGTAGGGGCTGGCCATTGTTTGTCCTGCCGCATTCGTGGCACCGCTCACGGTGGCCGTGTACGTGGTGTTATACGCCAGGGCGGCAGAGGGCGTGAAGGTTACAGTCCCTGAGCTGTAGGCAGCGCCGCCCGCTACTGCCGTGGTGTCCGGCTTCTTGAGCGTAAAACTGATGCTGCCGGCCGTAACGGCCTGGTTAAAGGTGGCCGATGGTGTCGCGGAGATGGGCACTCCGGCAGCTTGGTTTGCCGGCGACGTACTGCTAACGGCCGGGGCGGGAGGTGGCGCCCCGGTGGTGAACGTCCAGCTGTAGGGGCTGGCCATTGTTTGTCCTGCCGCATTCGTGGCACCGCTCACGGTGGCCGTGTACGTGGTGTTATACGCCAGGGCGGCAGAGGGCGTGAAGGTTACGGTCCCTGAGCTGTAGGCAGCGCCGCCCGCTACTGCCGTGGTGTCCGGCTTCTTGAGCGTAAAACTGATGCTGCCGGCCGTAACGGCCTGGTTAAAGGTGGCCGACGGCGCTTTGGTGATTGCGACGTTGGTGGCTGCATTGGCAGGATCGGTTGAAGACACTGCCGGCGGCACTGATGCCGACGGAACGAACTTGACGTCGACCCAGTAGTTCTCAGCGTTGAACGAGGACTGCGGGAACACGCTGCTTGCGCCGTAAGTGTAGACCCCGTTGCCCGTGCTGGGAGTGTTTCTCAGCCCGTGCAGCACTCCGCTGTCCAGGGATGAGTGTCCGGCTGGCATGGGCGAGGGGTTTGGATACATGAATCCGGCAGCCTGCGCATAGTGGCCTTGCGGAGCGAAGTAGGAAACCACGTAAACGGTGTTTGCCGTGATGGCCACGGGATTGGCGAAGTTGACCGTTTGCCAGCCGGTCGCCGTCTCGCCGGTGAAAGTTGCCGTGGCCAGCCGGGTTCCACTCGACGTCCACAAGCTGCCAACGTGCGTTCCCTTGTTCAGGCTTGACTTGTAGAAGGAGACGCCGGTGACGGTTCCCGCGGCCTGGGCCGTGAACTTCATACCGACTTCCACACTTCCGCCATCACCGGAGTCAGGTGTAGCAGGCACCATACTGGACCCGAAGATCGAGCAAGGGCACGAAACATTGACAGAAGCCCCGGACCCCGGTACCTCGATATTGCCTGAATCATCCGTTGCCCGGGTCTTCACGGCAACGGCCGGACTGCCGTGGGCTGTCCAGGTGTACGACCAGTTGGTGGTGCCGGTCGCCGGGCGCCACGTAGTTCCACCGTCAGTGGAGACTTCGACGCCGGCGACAACCCCGCCGACGTCCGACGCCGTTCCTGACGCGGTGACGCTGGAGCCGTCGGCCAGGGTCTGGCCGTTCAGTCCCGGCGTGATGGTCGATACCGGGCTGGTTGTGTCGGTGGTCTTTGACGCAACCACGAGTCCCGTCAACAATGTGGTCGGTTGCACGCCCATATCGGCAAACAGGTTGACGGTGGCCTGCTGCATGTTCTTGTCCGGAGTGCTGTTGGGAATGGTGAAATTGTCCAGCCCGTAGGCCCACTGCACTGTACCCGCGCCAAAAACAAGCGCGCCGCTGGGAGCGCGGTACATGATCAGATTGTGCGTTTGCGTGGATGCGGCAGTGGTGCTGCCATAGTCGGTGAACGCCTCGGGCACGGAAACGGTAGTTGACGACAGCTTGAAGGCGCCGGCGGGCCGGAATCCGTTGTCGGCGTCGATGTCCCACTCGTAGCCCAGCGTGTCCAAGCCGGCTCCGAGGGTGAGTGACTGCGTTCCGGTCAGTTTGGCAGCCGCGGTGTTACGCCATAGCCGCATGCTGGCGTACTGGGCAGGGACTTTGATGTCCGCCGAGCCGGAATTGACCAGGAAGAACTGGCCGGTCAAGGAGTTCTCCGGGTTTCCGCCGCCGGACGCGGTGCCGAAACGCGGGTCACGCCAGGTGCCGGTCCATTCCACGGGGTCTACCGGCGTGTTGTAGTGGGTATCTTTGTAGGACACCACTGTCCGGCCGGCAGTCTGGCTGCCATCAATCGAAGCCTCCCAACGTGTGCGCCAGAACGCTTCGTTGCCGCTAAAGAACGCCAGGTTGACTCCTGCATTCCGGGCGGCCTCCACATTGGTTCGTTGCGTTCCGCTCCAGTATTCGTCGTGTCCGGAGGACATGAACATCTTGTGATTGAGCAGCAGGGGACCGCGCGTTGCCGTGTCCAGGCCGCTTATATAGCTGACGTCATAACCATTCGCCTCAAGGAACCGGATCATCGGGTACTCGGTGTCCATCAGCCAGCTGTGGCCTTGGTCGCCCGTTGAAAGAAACGGCCTGTTGTAGGACACCTTGAACGCTGCCTTGTAGGCCTGCGGGTTGCCGGTGGGGCACGCCACGGTGCATTGGTAAAGACTGTTCCCGCCGTATGTGTTGTAGGCCTGCCATGTCGTATCCGAGGTCTGCACCACGATGCCACTCCTGCTGGCATCATTGCGGACGATGAACGGAATCATGCTGTCCCCGCCGGTATCGTTCCGAACGAGATGGGCGAAGTACACGCCCGAGACAGCGGATGCCGGCACAGTCCAGGACGCCGAAACTCCCCAATTTCCGCAGTCAACGAGACCCGTGCCGGACTGGGTCAGGCAAGCGGGCTGGGCTTGGGGCAGCTTTGCCGTCAGTGGAATGCTTGCGGCTATCTTCCGCGCCCCGTTTCCCTGGTAGTAGCCAAACCGAAGAATATCGATGCGGTAGGCGCTGGCGGTGGTCTTGATCTTGAAGCTGATGGATTCGCCCAGGTTGACGCTCATTGCCGTTCCGAACCCCTGGATGGACGAGTCGCCGGATCCGGTGACCTCCCAGTCCGAGTTAGGCGTGCCGGGCAGGGAATTTTCACAGGCGACGGCGCTGGCAACAGGGGGAGTGCAGGCGTCGGCATGGGCCGCAGGCGCCTGGGAAAGCGTGGAACTGAAAGACAGCATCGCGGCGATAAGGAATAGTACGGAAAAACTTGCTGCGGCACGTAGCCTGCCTTCAGCGGGCTTTGATTTTGCAAACACTTTAACTCCAGTTCGAGACGTGAATAGCCATTGGGTGCCAGGTGCCTGCCACTACCCGAATCAAGGAAATAGGCGGCCTTTTAGGAAACGGAATAAAAAACTATTCAGAGTAATTCCTGTAATTCAGCCACAGCCCACTCCCCGTGGCCGCAATTCATAATTGCGGCTGCTGTCGTCCCGCTCCCATACGGGGTTCTTTCGGCGTTGGGCCGCACGGCCGGCAAGGGCGAAGGCGGCATACACGATGGCATCCATCGCAGAGCCGGGGCTCTTGATTGAATGTGCCAGTTGCCATACCGTCCTTCCGGCGTGGGCACCTGGAACATCGCGGAGTTCGCTATTCCCGCGATACACGCGCTTCAGCGTGGCCAGCAGTGCCCTGCCGGTCCGCGGTGTGCGAACAGTCACCGGTTGGCAGGCGATGGTCTCCTTTTCGGAGGCAGCGAATAGTCGGTCAATGTAACAGTCGTCGGCGGTGACGGGCGGGAATTCAACCAGCCGTTCATGGCCCTTGCGGTTCAGGCCGTAGACGCCGGCGCCCCACATCGACGCTGATGCCTGTGGAAGACGGCTGCGTGCCCTGTAGTAGGCGCGAACCGTCCATGAGGCGCCAGCGGTGTCGTAGGTGAAGGCGGGCCGGGCGCACAGGGGCCCGTCATCACCGGAAAGTGCCTCCAGTGTTGCGCGAAGCGCCGCTGCAGGCACCTCGATGTCCGCGTCAACATATAGCCGCGGCCAGCAGTTGACGGCTTGGTCGCCGGCGTTGAGGGCAGCAGTCTTGGACGCCTCCTCCACGTGAACTACCCGGACGCCGGGCACGGAACCGGCGACGGCCTCTGTCCCGTCAGTGCATCCGTTGCAGGCAACGACCACGTCCACGTTCCCGCTGGCCATGGGCGCTTTGAGTGCTTCCAGCGTCCGTCCCAGCACCGAAGCCTCGTTGTGGGCCGGAATGATGACGGCGCCGGAGGGAAATTCCTCTTCGTCCCGCTCCGGGCGCCCCGGATAGGCAACAGCGTGGGGCAGGTCGGCCCAGCGGGATTCCCTGGCAATGAGTCCCAGGATTCCCCAATGGGCCGGCAGCGGTGCCCGCAGCAGGGCAGAGAGCAGGACGGCGGCACGGAAAGCGCGCGCGTAGCTTCCGTGATGGAATTTGCGGACATATCGGATCCTGTTCGCACCCATGAGCGCATCGAGGGACGGCGAACTCCCGGACGCACCGCGGGAATGGACCATGGCTGCCGCGGGCTCGAACCAAACGGCTGACTTGAGGTCCCGGACCCGGTGCAGGTAATCGGTCTCTTCGGAGTACAGGAAGTAGGACTCGTCCCAGCCCCCAACCTGCTCCGCGATGTCGGCGCGGATCAGCAGCGCGGCCCCCGTGGCCCAGTCCACCTTGTGCGCGTGGGCGTAGCTTTCCGCGTCGAAGTCCATCTCCGAAAGCCACCCCGGACGCCCTTGTAACCTGCTTCCGAGAACGGCGTCACCGAGAGCACGCGAAATGCTGGGCTCCCGGCGGAGGGAGGGGTAGATGCTTCCGTCATCGTCACGCAATAGCGGCACCACCACTCCCGCGCCCGTACTCTCCATGGACCTCCGCAAAGCCAGGATTGCCCCCGGGCAGAGCCTGAGATCAGGATTCAGGACCAGGTATGCGTCCGCGCTTCCCGCTTTCGAGTAGGCCGCATTGATTCCCCCCGCGTACCCAAGGTTTCCACCCGTAGCGAAGGCGACCACACCCGAAAACTCCCTCAGGCGGGAAAGTGTCTCCGGGTTCGGCGAGTTATCCGCAACCACCACCTTGATGGACTGATCCCCGGTCTGGAGCCGGAGGCTCTCCAGCAGGCCACACACATCCGCGCCATTGTTGTAGGTCACCACCAGCGCGGCAACGTCGGCGTGTACGTCCGTAGGGGTGAAGCCGTTGGCGGCGGCGCGGGCCCCCTGCAAGGCAGCGGAAGCGGGTTCAGGGGTACGGCCCACAGTAGCTTCGGGCGCACTGTCGGCACTGTGCCGGTGAAGCTTCAGGAAAGCCTCCGGCCCCTCCACGACGTACCGTTTGGCAAGCCGTCGCGGCTCCAAAGTCAGCCGCCATGCCCATTCAAGGCCCAAGTTGCTTACTCGGGCAGGAGCGCGCCGTATGTGGCCGGCGAGGAAATCGATGACGGCGCCGAACGCAAGCAGAACCTTGGCACCGGTTAGCTCTCCGTGCTGCCCGATCCAGAGTTCCTGCCGTGGTTTACCCAAGCAGACCACCAGGATGTCCACCCCCGCGGCACGTATGTCCGCACACAACTCCGAGGAGGCGGCGGAATCAGTTAGCACCTGGCGGGGCGGAGCCCACCACCCGGCCACCCGAAGGGACGGCCGCTCTGCTTCGAGTCGCGCGGCAACCAGCTGCTGTGCTTCCCGGCTCCCGCCCAGGAACCCGACGGACCGCCCCTGCGCCGCGGCGTCGTCGAGAATCTGCCCCATCAGGTCACTTCCTGCAAGGCGGGGCCACCGATGGCCCGTGAGCTCCTCCGCCTTGGCCACAAGGGGGGCCCCGTCCAGCAGGGTCAGCCAGTGCAGCGGCGGAATCTCAAGCGTGCCTTGCCAACGGCTGCCGGTCCCGAAGTGGTTAACGTGGTCAAGGTTCGCTGACAGCACCCCCAAGGGGACATGGGCGTCGCCTGCGGCATGCTCCATGATGACCGCCAAGGCGTCGTCCCGGCTCATCAGATCCACCCTGACGCCACCGAGGGTGACGGTCCGTTTCAGTGGGCCCTTGAGGGCTGCGGCTCCCCGCGATGCCACCAAGCCGGCCATTCCCAGTTTGTGGATGCTGCGGGGCAGGCGTCCAAGTGCAGATGTCATTCCGGCTCCATAGTCACAGCGCAGGAGCACATCAGCTGGAAAAGGGGTCTGCACTCCCCGTCTCAGCCGCACACCGGTCACCCGGCACGGCACCTGTCGCATCCGTCAGTTGTCGACGGATGCCATCGGTTGGCAGGACTGCGAGGAGCTGGCACCCGGCCCGGAACCATGGGCCGGATACCCGACGGCATCCGTGTTTCCCAACCGTAGGCCGGAGGAACCCCTCACCGGGGCCTTGGGGCCTACCTGTGTGGCTTTCCGCACCACCTTTGTGGCGGAAGCCGGCCAGAACCTACACAGCAGTCCGGAAAAACAGCTCCGCCACGGCAGCCAGCCGCCGCGGATCCTCCACACCGCACAACTCCCGCGCTGAGTGCATGGAAAGCAGCGGCACCCCCACGTCCACCGTGCGGATTCCCAAACGGGTAGCGGTGAGCGGCCCGATGGTGGAACCGCACGGAATCGCGTTATTGGACACGAACTCCTGGTACGGCACCTCCGACTCAGCACACAGCCGCGCCCACAGGGCCGCGCCGGCCGCGTCGGTGGCATACCGCTGGTTCGCGTTGATTTTCAGCAACGGCCCGCCGTTGAGGACCGGGTGGTTCGTGGGGTCATGCCGCTCGGCATAGTTCGGGTGTACCGCGTGCCCCGCATCGGCTGAAACACAGAACGACGCCGCCAGCGCCTGCCGCCGCTGGCTCACAGTGGCGCCAAGGCCGTCAGAGATGCGCACCAGGACATCCTCGAGGATGGGCCCGCAGGCCCCCGAACGCGAATTGGACCCGATCTCCTCATGGTCAAAGGCGGCCAGAACGGCGATTGGGCCGCCAGAGGAAGCCGAAGAAGCGTGCGCTATCAGCGCCACCAGCCCCGCGTGCGTGGACGAAAGGTTATCCAGCCGCCCGGACGCGAAAAACTCCCGCTTCGCCCCGAAAACCGCAGGCGCCTGCGTGTCCGCTATCACGACGTCGTACCCGCCAATCCGCCCGGGATCCACGGAGGCTCCGGAAACGGAAGAAGCCAGCACGGCCAGCAGGTCAAAATCAGAAGGGTTCCCCAGTCCCCACACCGGGTTCATGTGCCGCTGCTTGTCCAGCGTCAGTCCCTCGTTCACCGCCCGGTCCAGGTGGATGGCCAGCTGCGGGAAGCGCAGCAGGGGTCCAGTGGCAGCCAGGTGCTCGGTGCCGTCCAGCATCATTAGCCGCCCGGCGAGTTGCAGTTCCCGGTCCAGCCAGGAATTCAGCAGCGGCCCGCCGTACACCTCCACCCCCGCCTGCAGCCAGCCATGTGCACCGGTGGTGGGCTTTGGCTTGAGCTTGAAGGACGGCGAATCGGTGTGCGCCCCCAGGATGTTGAACCCCGTGGTGGGGCCGGCACCCTCAGGTACAATCCATGCGATGAGCGCACCGTCACGGATTACACAAAACGAACCGGCGCCGCCTTCCCAGGGCTCCAGTTCATCCAGCCGGACAAAGCCGGCCTCCACCAGACGCCGCGCCGCTTCGTGCACAGCGTGAAAGCTCGACGGCGACGCGCTGACATACGCGCCAAGGTCCTGGATGTGGTCTGCGGCGGAGGAAAGAGAAGGCATGCTCCCGAGTCTAGATGGTGACGTTCAGGCCCCCCGTGTAGCCGGCCGCGGCCGAACCGGTCATAGTGGCCAGCTGGTAGATTCCGCCGTCGTTCCTGAAGACGTTGTCCGACTTAAGCGTGGTCCTGGGAAAATTCTGTGCGCTGGACTCGTAGCCTGCCGTGGCGTACACGTCTTCGCATGCGGCCTCGGTGAGGGCAATCTGCGAGACGGCCAGCACCTGGCCCGCCGCCGTCGCGTTGCTCATCGATTCGAACACTTCGAAATGGATGTGGGGCCAACGGCCAATGTACGCGCCAGGGAATATGGACGTGAACGTGAGCTGGCCGTTCGCGTCAGCCTCCTGGACCCCGCGGAGGAAGTTCTCGTTCTCAAGGCTGGAGTCGTACATCGAGTACCTCCCCTCCCTGTCGCAGTGCCAGGCGTAGACGGCAGCACCGGCCAACGGCACACACCCCTTTGCGTTATCCAGCAGCGTCAGCGTGAAGGTCAGCGGTACCCCCTCGGCCTTGGCCGTGCCTGTGCCGAAGCTGGAGGTGATGTCCTGCCGTACCACTCCCGACGCTTCGAGGACGTTTGGTCCGTTCGAGCCGTCCCCCGGAAACGGGCCGGCCGTTTCCTTCGGAATCTCCACTCCGCATTCGGCGATCGCCCGGGTCAACGTGGGCCCCGGTGTGGCGGTGTCCGAAGCAGACGCGGATGCCGTTGCGCTGGCAGTGGCTGCAGCGGACGACGCCGACGGGCTGGCGGCTGTGCTTGATCCGCCTGGCGTGCACGCAGCCAAGGCTGCGGCCGCGCCGCCCGCGCCAAGGAACATGCCCAGGGAGCGGCGGCTCATCATCGTGGACAGGTCGAACTCCAATCCGCGGTCGTGATCGGGATGGGGGAGTTTGTTTGCCATGCCACCATCCAACCGTCCCCGCCTGTCACCTGCATAGGGCATTCCTGTGCGCAGGCTGTGCATCAGTAGTCCGGGTTGCTCGGCACCACCAGGCCGGTCTCGTAGGCATACACCACTGCCTGCACCCGGTCGCGGAGATGGAGCTTGGTGAGGATTCGCCGCACGTGCGTCTTCACCGTCGCCTCGGACAGGAAGTACCGGTGGGCGATCTCCGCGTTGGACAGTCCCTCCGCCATCGCTTCCAGCATCTCGGTTTCCCGGGGTGTCAGGTCCGCCAGGAGGGGATCCGGCGCAGTTGTCACCGGCGCCGGCCTGGTGTTGCCGCGCACGTACGTTTCGAGCAGCCGCTGGGTAACCCTGGGTGCCACTACTGCATCACCGCTGGCTACCACCCGCACGGCACTAATCAGGTCCTGCGGCGCCGCATCCTTCAGGAGGAACGCGGACGCGCCCGCCTGGAGGCCGGCAAAGGCATACTCGTCCACGTCGAAGGTGGTCAGGATGATGATCCTCGAGCCCGCTCCGGCGGCCGTAATGGCCCGTGTCGCCTCAATGCCGTCCAGCACGGGCATCCGAACGTCCATCAGCACCACGTCCGGAGTGAGTTCACGGACCAGCCGGACGGCCTCGGCGCCGTCTGAAGCTTCGCCCACAATCCGCAGATCCTCTTCGCCTTCCAGGATGAGCCGGAACCCCATCCGGAGCAGGGGCTGGTCGTCCACCAGCAGGACCGTGATGGCCGGGTTGATCGTCATGCTTTCCCTTGCAGTTGGTGCGGGCGGATGGATTCGGTAACCTCGTCGCCGGGCCAGGAAAGGACGGCGTGCACCCGCCAGCCGCGGCCGCTGCGGCCGGCTTCCACACTGCCGGCATAAATGCGGGCACGCTCGGTCATTCCCGTGATTCCCTGGCCGGTGCCATAGGAGGTGGCGGAAGAGGTGCCGTAGGAGCCGTTCCCGGCGGCCGAAATGATGACCCCGTCGGGTGGGACATCCCCGGGAACTCCCGCACCGTCGTCGAGCACGTCAATGGTGACCGTGGAACCTGAGCGGATGATCGAAACGTCCACCCGGCCCAGTGAACGGCCATAGCGGAGCACATTGGTCAGCGATTCCTGGACGATCCGGTACACCGTGAGCTGGAAGGCGGCGTCGTCCGGCAACGCGGGCCCGGTGTGGGAGAAATGCAGGGGCAGGCCTGCGGTGCGGAACCCCTCAAGAAGCTTGGACAGGCTGTCCCCTGAAGCGAGCGGCAGCCGGGGTGCCGCTGATCCGTCGTCGCGCAGGACCCCCAGCACCCGCCTCATATCGGCGAGGGCCGTGCGGCCCGTCCGGGACAGTTCACGGAGCACCTCGCCGGCGCGCTCCGGACTTTTCCGGACCACGACGGCGGCACCATCGGACAAACTGACCATCACTGTCAGCGAGTGGGCCACGACGTCGTGCATTTCCCGGGCGATCCGGTTCCGTTCACTGACGGACGCCAGGCTCGCGGTTCTCGCCGCCCAGGCGGCGATCTCCTGTTCGTGTTCACGCCGCTGCCGCACGGAGATGCCGATCCCCGTGGCAATAACGTTGGACAGGGCGATCGTTGCACCGGTGGCAATGCTGGTCAGGAGGTGGAAATCGTCCGGATTGACGTGGCTGTGGACAACCTCTACCTGCATCGGCCCCACGGCGGCCAGGAGGTAGAGGAGTGCCAGCGGCGCGGTTGCCGCGGCCGTCGCGATGATTGCGAAGCGCCGGGTGCGGGCCACCGCCACGGCGTAGAGCGAAAACCACAGCCCCGCCGAGACGTTGGAACCCCATGGATGCAGCAGCGTCACCGCCACCTCCGCCACTGCCACGAAGGCAACGAGGCTTACCGGGTAGGAACGCCGGAGGAACAACGCCCCCGCCACGGCCGCCAGCAGGAGTGCGGCAATCCACTTGCCGGACCCGACGGCGTCCACCACCGTGGGTGCCACCAGCAGGCCGTAGCTGAGCACCACCACCGTATCCATAACCCGCGGGTGGTCATGCAGGTAGCGCCGGATGAGTCCCCTTCGCCTGGCGGTGAGCTCGGCAAAGGACGCGTCGGCCTGGCCGGCCGGCGCGTCCCTTCCTACTGCCGTTTCTGTCATTCCTGCCTGTATTCCTGCTGGGTTATACGTCGCGCTTCTTCAGCACAATCATCGCCGGGATCAGGAACAGCAGCACGTACCCGAGGAAGATCAGGCCGCCGTGCCAGGGGTCGATGATGCCGTCCGTATGCCCGATGGACAGGAACCGGCCGCCCGCTTCGCTGGGAATGTACTGCGGAACGTACTTCCAGAATTCACCCGGAATGAGGGTCATAAAGCTTGCGGCGATGGAGAGGACGAAGAACATCGCTACCAGGACGGTGATGCCGCCGGCCGAATTGCGCAGCAGCGTTCCCAGGGACAGTCCGATCAGGGCAACGCCGGCCACGTAGAGGCCGCCGGTGAAGATGCTGTAGAGCACGCCGTCGGTGGACCAGTCCAGGTCGAAGCCGATCCCCTGGAACACCGGCATGGCGATCAGGAAGGTTGCAACCCCGGCAATGGTGGTGATGACGTAGGAGATGACGGCGAGGATGATCGCCTTGGCCACAAAGGCGGGGGTACGGCGGGGGACGGCGTTCATGGTGGAACGGATCATTCCAGTCGCGTATTCGGAGGACATAAAAAGGACCGCGAGTGAGCCGAGGATCAGGATGCCGATCTGCAGCCCAGCGTTGGGCAGGTTGTACAGGTCAAAACCGGAGCCTGGGGGAAACGATTTTTCCAGCATGTCGGGGGTCATCGTCTGCCCCTGGTCCCTGGCCCGGCGGATCATCTCGTCCAGGTAGGTGTAGCGGATCAGGACTGCCAGTGCGCCCACGCCCACGATGGCAAGCAGCGTCAGCAGCAGCAGGATGCGGGTGGACAACAAGGACCACAGCTTGATCCATTCGGACCGCAGGACGCCGCTAAAGGTCACTCCCCGCGAACCTGCGGAGGAACGGGTGGGGGCGGTACGGGTTTCAGTCATGGTGCTCATCGTCCTTACTTTCCTGCCGCTGCCGGGGCGGATACTGCGGGCCCGCCGGCCAGGTGCGAGTGGTATTCCACTTCGTCCTTAGTGAGGTCGAAGTACGCGTCTTCCAGTGAGGACAGCTGCGGCGTCAGCTCGTAGAGCAGCACCCGGTTGTCCAGGGCGATCCGGGCGATCTGCCGTGAATCCATTCCGGTCACTTCAAGGGTTTCCGGCTCGCTCTGGTCAACGGTGACTCCGTCGCCGGCCAGGAGGGCGGAGAGTTCCAGGGCGGCGCCGGTGCGGACCAGCGTCTTGGCCTGCCGGGTTCCGGCAATGATTTCCTTCACCGGTGCGTCGGCGATAATCCGGCCGCGGCCGATGACGATCAGATGGTCCGCTGTCTGGGCCATCTCGCTCATCAGGTGCGAGGACAGGAAGATGGTCTTGCCCTGGTTGGCCAAGTACCGGACCAGGTTCCGGACCCACAGCACGCCTTCCGGGTCCAGGCCGTTGACTGGTTCGTCCAGGATGAGGGTCTGGGGGTCGCCCAGCAGGGCCGCGGCGATGCCCAGCCGCTGGCCCATGCCCAGGGAGAAGCCGCCCGCCTTCTTGCGCGCCACCGCCTCCAGGCCGGTCATTTCAATGACTTCCCGCACCCTGGCCTTGGGAATGCCGTGCGTGGCAGCCATGGCGAGCAGGTGGTTGTAGGCGCTGCGGCTCGTGTGCACGGCCTTCGCGTCCAGCAGTGCGCCCACCTCGTGCAGTGGAGCCCTGTGGTGCGCGTAGGGCAGGCCGTTGACGGTGACCGAACCCGACGTCGGCCGGTCCAGCCCCATAATCATGCGCATGGTGGTGGACTTGCCGGCACCGTTCGGCCCCAGGAAGCCCGTGACGAGCCCTGGTTTCACGGTGAAGCTGACCCCGGCCACGGCGGTTTTTCCGCCGTAAACCTTGGTCAGGCCTTTTGCCTCAATCATGGATGTTTCCTTCGGACGGCAGCGTGCCCTGCGGGGGAGAGGTTGCTGGGACGGTGGTGTACCCCCCACGCTACCGATCCAACTGCCCGAATTCGCCGGTCTCAGGGATGATTCAGGGGTAAACCGGGGTAGTCCCCCTGGATGACAGCCTCCTCGGACCGCCGTCTTAGGGGCGCGGGGAATAGTACGTGAGTGCCTGGCGCCGGACGCTGTATTCCACGCTGCGTACGCCCGCCACCGCCTCACCGTCCACGGCCAGCGACATGGGTGACCCGCCTGCCTCGATCCGCACGCTCGTCGCCTCGCTCAGGTGGGTGATGCGTGAGGTGGCCACTGTGCCGGTCAGCACGGACCAGAGCAGGCGGAGCCGGGCGAAGGACTCATCTGCCGTGATCATCCGAACGTCAAGGACGCCGTCGTCGAGAACGGGCCGGAACAGCGGTGCGTGGTCGCGGGGGTAGTACCGGCCGCGTCCTACATAGGCTATCCACAACTTATGGCTGCGGCCGTTCACGGTCAGGGTGGTGGGGGTGCCGGCGGCGAAGGTGCGGAACATGGCAACTACTCCTGCCAGGGGTTTTCCCAATGCCGGCTGCAGGTGTTCGCGCCGGCGCACAAGGTTGGGATAGAGCCCGATGCTGGAGGTGTTCAGCATGATCACTTCTGCTGCTTCCGGTTTGCCCGCCAGGCCGCGCTCCACGGTGACAGTGCCGACGTCGGCCAAGGCAGCTTCGCCCTTTGATGCTGCGGCAAGGGCCTCCTTCAGGCTCCCGGTACCGGCGTCACGGGCGAAGTGGTTGAGTGTCCCGCCAGGCAGCACCAGCAGGGGGAGGGAACGTTCGACGGCGGCCGCGGCCGCGGCTCCGACGGTTCCGTCACCGCCCCACACCCCCAGCGCGCGGGTCGCCGGCCGGGCTGCCGTCTGGTCAATCGCTACCCGGAGGTCCTCATCCGGCTCCACTGTTCTTATATACGCCTTTGGGAATACCTGCAGGAGGGCCTCGGCCGTTTCTTCCTTAAAGGACCCGCCGAGGGTGTTTACGACAATGCTTAGCCCGTCTCCCTCTGGCAGTTCGGGGGCAGAGGTCCACGTCCTGCTGGTCTGCGGAAAGGGCGGACGGACAGGCCACCACCGCCGCGTTATCAGCGCCGCACCCACCCCGATCGCAGACCCAAAAAGCACGTCTGAGGGCCAGTGCGCTCCGGTGTGAACGCGGGAGTAGGCCACTCCCAGCGCCGCCGGGGCCAGCGCAACACCGATGGACGGCTTCACCAGTCCCACCCCCACGGCGAATGCTACAGCCGAGGCCGAGTGGCCCGATGGCATGGATGAGCTTTTGGGTTGCGGATGCACGAACCGGAATACCGGAAGGTGCTCCGGAAGGGGCCTGGCCCTGGGCAAGAGCGTCTTGAAAATTCCGTTGGTAACGGCCGAAGCCACCGCTTGGGCGATGAGTCCGTGGAGGGCGGCCCGGCGCGTCCTGCCGGGAATTATGGCGATGGCCGCTGCAATTCCCATCCAGAGTTTTCCGTGGTTGGCGGCAGCCGAAAGCCTGCGGAAAAACTCGTCATGGTTTCCGCCCGGCAAACGCGAAACATGCCGTACGAGGTATCTATCTGTGCGGCTGATCCATCGATGGCTCGTCCGCCATTTGCTCTGCATGCCCCTCACCCTACCGCCGCGGACAAGGGACGGAAGCGGCTGTTCCCGGCGTTGCGGCCTACTTGGCCTTCAACGGCTTGGCAGCGCCAGCCAGCAGGAGCGCCACCAGGATGGGGGCAAGAATTGCCAGCAATGCGTTGTGGATACCCGTGAGATCGCCCAGGTAACCCAACAGGGGAGGACCTGCCAGGAAGGAAATGTATCCCAGGGTGGACACTACCGAGACCCGTGCTGCAGCGTGCTGGGGATCGTCGGCAGCAGCGGACATACCCATCGGAAAGGCCAGGGCAGCCCCTATGCCCCAGAGCGCGGCACCCACTGCGGCCAGCCATGGGTTTCCGGCAAGCACAAAGAGGCACAGTCCGGCCGCAGCTGCGGCCATGCTCGCCCGGAGCACGGCAACCCGGCCGTACTTGTCGATGACGCGGCCGCCCAGGAAGCGCATCGCCGTCATGGCCAGGACAAAGAGGGCGAACATCAGCGCGCCCGTGGATTCGGAGGTGCCCAGGCCGTCCACTGACGCTTTGGCGATCCAGTCGTTGCCTGCGCCTTCGGTCAGCGTGGCTCCAAGGACAACAATGCCGATGAGCACGGTCCTGCTGTCCCGCCAGGCGGACGGGCCCTTGACGGCCTTGGCGCCGTCGGCGGGAACGGGGACGTGCGGAAGGAAGAAGCGGGGCGCAATCATGGTCACCACCAGAACAATGCCCACGATGACCAGCAG
Organism: Pseudarthrobacter sp. W1I19; assembly: GCF_030817835.1. NCBI lineage: Bacteria > Bacillati > Actinomycetota > Actinomycetes > Micrococcales > Micrococcaceae > Pseudarthrobacter > Pseudarthrobacter sp. W1I19. The sequence goes on along the minus strand of NZ_JAUSZR010000001.1, from coordinate 4,582,580 downwards.
GTGCAGCGGAAGGTCAACGCCAAGGTTGGACAGGCCCGCGCCGATAAGGGCACCAACGAAGGCACCGCCGCTGAAGGCAGCGTGGAACTGCGGCATGATGGTCCGCCGGAGCTTGTGTTCCACGTCCGCACCTTCGATGTTCTGGGAAACATCCCACAGGCCGATCGCGATGCCGAAGAAGAACAGGGAAACGGCTGTGCCGGGGATGGACGCGATGGAAAGTGACAACGCGATTCCCACACCGGCGGCCGAGGCCAGCAACCCGCCCAGGCGTACCGTGTTCGCCGTACCGAGCCGTCCTACCACCCATCCGGCGGTGGGCAGGGCGAGCAGTGAGCCGACGGCGGTACAAAGCAGCAAAGTCCCCATCTGGCCCGACGTGATCTGCAGCGTTTCGGTGACTGCGGGAATCCTCGCCGCCCAGCTGGCGAAAACCAGTCCGTTGATGCCAAAGACAACAAAGGTGGCGGCCGCGGCTGCCTTAAGTCCGGCCTGTTGTGCCGTACCTGTATTTATGCTCATACGTTCACTACTTCCACAGAGTTGTCTTCAAGTCGTCGTCGTTCGTCCTGGCTGAACTGCTTGTCCGTGACCATGATGTCCACACGGTCGAGGCCGGCCACAAGGGCCCTGGCATGGGCTTCCCATTTCGCGGCGGCGGCCGCCACCACCACTCGGGACGCTGATTCCAGCCCGGCCCGCTTCACCGCCGCGTCCTCCAGGTCATGGGCAAGAAGTCCGTCCTTGAGGTCCACAGCGCAGGGGGTTACAACTGCCGTGTCGAAGCGCAGCGACCGGACGTTGGATTCCGCGAGCGGACCGCGGAAACACAGTTCGGCGGGAACGAGGCTTCCGCCTGGCAGCAGCAGGGCGGGGCGGGTTCCGGCCGTCGCTTCCTCAGCCGCGAGCACGTTGAGCGACCGCAGTGACATCGGCATCAGCGTCAGGTCCCTCCCAGCCAATGCCCGGGCCACCTCGGTTGCGGTGCTGCCGCTGTCCAGCCATACATGCTCCCGGTCGCGGAGGAGACCGGCAACGGCGGCGGCGATGCGCTTCTTGGCGTCCTGGTCCTCCAGCTCCCGCTGCCCGTAGCCCGGATTCTCCCCATGGCCGATGAGGCTCCGGGCTCCGCCGTGGACCCGGCGGAGGACGCCGTTGGCAGCGAGGACCTCAAGGTCCCGGCGGATAGTTGCCCCCGAAGCGTCGCAGGCAAGCGTCAGCTCCTCTACCGACACCTCATGGCGCCGGCGCAGCAGTTCGGCGATAATGCGGTGCCGATCGTCCGTCTTCATGATCAAATGATAGCAACTTCTGATCATTTGATCATTGGGGACATGACCTCAGCGGGCTCGTTCCACCCGCTTCTCGTCCCACACCGGCTCGTCCGATTCGTAGACCTTCCCGTCGGATCCGAACACCAGGAAACGGTCGAAGGTTCGGGCAAACCACCGGTCGTGCGTCACCGCCAGGACGGTGCCCTCGAAGTGATCGATGGCCCGTTCAAGGGCCTCGGCTGAGTGCAGGTCCAGGTTGTCCGTCGGTTCGTCGAGGAGCAGCAGCGTGGCGCCGCTCAGCTGCAGGAGCAGGATCTGGAACCGGGCCTGCTGACCGCCAGACAGGGACTCATACTTTTGTTCCGACTGCCCGGCCAGCCCATACCCGTCGAGGGCACCGGCTGCTGCCTCACGGCCCAGCCCGGACCGGTGTTCGTCGCCGCGGTGCAGGATTTCCAGCAGTGTTTTGCCCAGCAGGTCCGGGCGCACGTGGGTCTGGGCAAAGAAGCCGGGACGGATGCGGGCGCCAAGTTTCACGGTGCCTTCGTGGGGCACTTCGGCGATTTCGACGTCGGATACCGGCAGGTGCTCCCGCTCCGGATCGGTGCCGCCGGTGGCGAGCAGCCGAAGGAAGTGGGATTTGCCGGAACCGTTGGATCCCAGGACGCCCACGCGGTCGCCGAACCATACTTCCGTGGAGAACGGCTTCATGAGGCCGGTCAGCTCCAGCTTTTCGGCTACGATGGCGCGCTTGGCGGTGCGGCCGCCTTTGAGCCGCATCTGTACGTTCTGCTCAATGGGCAGCGCCTCGGGCGGCCCGATCTCCAGGAACTTTGCCAGCCGGGTCTGGGCGGCGTGGTACCGGTTGGCCATGTCGGAGCGGAAGGCAGCCTTGTTTTTGTACATGTTGACGAGTTCCTTGAGCTTGACGTGCTCCTCGTCCCACCGCTTGCGCAGTTCCTCAAAGCGGGCATTGCGGTCCGCCCGCGCCTCCACATAGGAGCCGAACCCACCGCCGTGGATCCAGGCTCCGGCCCCGTTGATGCCCGGCTCAAGCGTGACGATCCGGCCGGCAGCGTTGTTCAGCAGCTCCCGGTCGTGGCTGATGAAAAAGACCGTCTTTTTGGATTCGTTCAGCTTCTCCTCGAGCCAGCGCTTGCCCGGCACGTCCAGGTAGTTGTCCGGCTCGTCGAGCAGCAGCAGGTCATCAGGGCCGGCAAAGAGCGCTTCAAGGACCAGCCGCTTCTGCTCGCCGCCGGACAGGCTCGACGCCGGGCGGTGCTGCGCGCGGTCAAAGGGGAGCCCCAGCGCCGCCATGCACACCTCATCCCAGACCGTCTCGACGTCGTAACCGCCCGCGTCACCCCAGTCCACGATGGCCTGGGCGTAGCGCATCTGGCTTGGCTCGTCGTCGTGCTCCACCATCGCAAGCTCCGCCTCGTCGACCTCGCGGGCCGCAATGGCCAGCGCAGGCGGCGCGGCAGAGACCAGCAGGTCGCGCACTGTCGAGTCATCGCGGACCTGGCCGACGAACTGGCGCATGATGCCCATGTTCCCGGACCGGCCGATAACCCCTTCATCAGGCACCAGGTCTCCGGCGATGATCCGGAACAGCGTTGTCTTGCCAGTACCGTTGGGGCCGATCAAGGCAGTTTTAGTGCCGTCCGGAACCTTGAAGGTCACACCGTTGAGCAGCTGCGTGCCGTCGGAGAGGAAGTAATCGATACCGGAAACGTCAATATGGGCCACACATTCCATCTTCCCACGAGCCCAGCACCTGAATTCTTGTCCAGACAAGCCGACTTAACCCGCCCTGCAAGCCTGCATACCTGGACAAAAACTCCTAGCCGGCGGCGGTGAGGAACTTCTGCAGCAGCGGGCCGGAGGTTGTTGCACCCAGGCCGCCGTCCTCCACAAACACAGCTACCGCGAGGTCGCCGTGCACCGCCACAATCCAGGCGTGGGTCTTGGGCGGGTTTTCCTTCCCGAACTCCGCCGTGCCGGTCTTGGCCCCCACGGGTGCCCCCGGGACGCTGGCGAGGAAACCGGCATGTCCGGAGGTCACGACGGCGCGCATCATGTCGGCCAGCTTCGTCGCTTCCTCAGCGGTAATCGGATTTCCGGATGCCTGGGACGGCGCCTCAGCACTGGCGGTGGCGGAGGGCTGCGCCGGCGGAACAGAGGACCCGCTGGTGGTTCCCTCGGCGGCAGCGCCGGCGTCGGGATTCAGGACAAGCTGCGGGGCAACCGGAGCGCCCTTGGCCACCGAGCCGGCCATCATGGCAGCGGCCAACGGAGACAGCAGCACTTTGCCCTGGCCAATCATGGAGGCGGCGTGCTCTGTGCCGGCGGCCTCGCCGGGAACGGAGCCCAGAAAGGCATCGGCGCCGAGGGTGGGTGCTTCGACGGCGATGCCCATCGCCAGGGCTGCTGCTTCAAGCTGGCCCTGGGAGACCTTCTCCCGTGCGGCAATGAAGGCCGTGTTGCAGGAGTGCGCGAAGGCATCGCGAAGAGTCACCGAACCCAGGGAGCTCTCCGGATACCCTTCGGCGTTTTTAAAGGTCCGCCCTTCCACGTTCAAGGTGGGTGTGCACTCAACCTTCGAATCCGGGGTCAGGCCGTTCCGGAACATCGCCAGCGAGTCCACCATTTTGAAGATGGAACCCGGTGCGTACTGGCCCAGCATGGCGGTGTTGTAGCCGTTGCTTCCCGGCCCTGACGCGGCGGCCAGGACAGCCCCGCTGGACGGCCGGAGGGCCACAATCGCGGAGGCCGGTTCCACGCCTTCAAGGGTGGTTTCCGCCAGTGACTGGAGCGTTGGGTCCAGGGTAGTCTTCAGCGGCGTTCCCGGGGTGGGTTTCACTTCAAACAGCACCCGGCGCGGGTCAGTGGCGGCGGACTGGATCTGTTCCCGCGTCAGGTCCGCCCGCTGGGCACGGATCACGACGGCGTCCGTCCCCCTGAGTTGTTCGTCGTACTGTTGCTGCAGCCCGCCAATGCCGGTCACGTCGCCCGCCGTCAATTCGCCTTTTGATGCCTCGATCTGCTCGGCAGTGGCCTCTCCGACGGAGCCGAGGACGGCCCGGGCAAAGGTGCGGCTGGGGGCCAGCGGCATGCTCGCGGGAATGGCACGCGCTCCGGGAATGGCCGCAATCTGCTCGTTGGTGATGGTGCGGCCTTCGTCGCGCAGCGTTATCGCGGAAACAAAGGCCTCGGCACCGGAGGCCTGCACCTGCTGGCTGTACGCGGCGGGATCCACCCCCACCAGGGCGGCAAGCTTGCCGGCGGAATCAGCGGGATCTGCAGCCCCCAGCTGGGGCTTGTCGATGCCAACGTTCACCACCGCACGGTATGTCACCAGGGGCACGTCTCCGGCGCCCAGAATGTCCGCGCGCTGGGGTGACTGTGAACCTTTGGTCAGGATCTCGCTGTCCGCCAGCCCCGGCGCCAAAGTGGCAGGGTCCCAGACGGTAAGCCATTTGTCCCCCGACTTCTTGAACTTCGCGGACAGGGTGTACTTCCATTCGGCACCGCCGAAATTCCAGGTGTAGTTCAGCGGTGCTGAAGCGTTGTCGCCATCAAGCGTCAGTTCGCCGGCTTCAACGGCTGGCTTCGAGGGGTCGAGGGCAGCGAAAACGCTCTTCAGCTGATCATTCGCAGCTGAAGAATCCTTACCTTCGAAGGCCACCGATCCCACATCCAGCCCGGCGACTGCGCTGGCGAGCTGTTTGGCGGCGGCTTCGGCGCCACTCCTGCCGTCATCGCAAGCCACCAGTGATGTTCCAAGAATGACGGCAGCGATGCCCAAAGACAGTTTTGTAGATATCCCCATCGGGCCATTATCTCCCGGTTTTTGCCGTCAGCTTGCCATCGGCACGGCAGCAGAGGAGGGAGCGGGGGTCAGTCCGCTTCGAACCCTAATGACGGGAGCCCGGTGCCAAATATGTCCTGAAGGGCATACTTGGCCGCGTGGTAGCCCGGCATGCCGGTGACCCCTGGCCCGGGCGGGGTTGAGGAGGAGCAAAGGTAGACGCCACGTAACGGCGTACGCCAGGGCACAGGCGAAACCACGGGCCGCTGCACCAGGTTCAGCATGTCCATGCTTCCGGCGCTGAAGTCCCCGCCCACGTAGTTCCGGTTGTACTTGGACAGTCCGGCGGCGGTGATGGCCCTGGACTCCACCACAACGTCCCGGAACCCGGGGGCGAAACGTTCCACCTGGGCTGTCACGGCTTCCGTCATGTCCCTCGTTGAACCAGCCGGGACGTGGCAGTACGCCCAGAGGGTCTGGCGGCCGGCGGGGGCGCGGCCGGCGTCGAAGCGGGACTGTTGGGCCACCAGCACATAGGGCCGTTCCGGGTGTTTGCCGGCGCTGACCTCGTTCTCAGAGCGGGCAACTTCTGCCCGCGTCCCGCCGAGGTGGACTGTCCCGGCGTTGGCAAGTTCAGGTGCAGTCCAAGGCACAGGACCGGAAAGGATGAAGTCCACTTTGCAGGAACCGTTGCCGTACCTGAAGGATTCCAGGGCCGCACGGTAGCGAGTGGGCAGGGCATGGCCCGCCATGTTCAACAGCCCTTGCGGAGCCACGTTCAAGAGAGTGGCGCGTGCAGGGGGAAGGTCCTCAAGCCGGTCGATTGGTGTATCGGTGTGGATTACACCCCCGTGCGCAGCGAGGTCCTCGGCCAGGGCCGCAGCTATGGATGCGGACCCGCCTTCCGGAATAGGCCATCCTCCCGCGTGTCCCAGTGCTCCCAGCATCAACCCGCCGCCGGAAGCTGCCAGGGACGGCTGGTGGGAGATCGCGTGCGCCGCCACGCCTGCGAGCAGGGCGGGCGCTAGTTCTTCCCTGAACCGTGTGTTCCACAGCCGCGATCCCTGCTCCAGTGTCCTCAGCCCGAAAATCCCCGCCGCCACGGGGTTGCGCGGGATCCGAAGGAGCTGGTTCTGCGTGAAGTCCATAACGTCGTCGATGCGTTGGACCAGGGGCGCCATCAGTCTCCGGTAGGCCTCGCCGTCGCGGCCCAACTCCTCGGCTGTCCGGTCAAGCGACCGGTATGCGAGGGCAGCGCGTCCGCCGTCCAAGGGCGAGGCGTAGGACAGCTCGGGCGTGATGAGGTTGACGCGCCGGAACAGTTCGAAGGCCTTGAAGAACGGTGATGCCACGGCCATCGGATGCACCGCCGAGCAGATGTCGTGGAAGTGCCCGGGCTGCATCAGCTCACTGGTGCGGGTGCCGCCGCCGATGCTTGGGCCGGCTTCGAAGAGTTCCACGGACAGCCCTGCCCGCGCCATCACCACTGCCGCCGCCAGTCCGTTGGGCCCTGCACCCACCACCACAACATCAGGCATTGGACCCTGCTTTCCATGGGAGGAGGGAACGGGAGGATCCGCCGGGGCCCAGCCGGAACCAGTCGGGCGCTCCCGTGAAGGGGCCGCCGTGGGGATCGTCGAGCTGGTGCCGGCGGATGGGATCGTAAGCCGGGTCGAGGATGTCCCAGGTCACGCGCAGCATCAGGTATCCCACCGCAAGCATGTGTGCAGCAACGGCCAGGGCGTAGTACGGCATATCCAGGTTGTGCTGGGAGGAGCCTGCGCTGGTCACCTGTCCAAGGTACATCCACACGGCCGCCCAGTGCAGGCCTTCAATGCCCTGCCAGATCAGGAATTCCCGCCACCGTGGCCGGGCCAACGCAAGCAGCGGGACCAGCCACACCACAAACTGCGGTGAGTAGACCTTGCCGGTAAGGATGAACGCCGCCACGATCAGGAAGGCCAGCTGGGCCAGCCGGGGCCGTCGCCGGGCAGTCAGGGCAACCGCCGCTATGGCCGCACAGGACAGCAGAAAGAGGCCCGGGGACAGAAGGTCGACGGCGGCCGGGCTGAGTTCCATCCACCGCAGCCGGGCCGCAACCAGGTTGTACACAAACCAGGGCGAGCTGTAGCCGGCATCGCGGTCGGCGCTGAACTGGAAAAAGTAGATCCAGCCGCCCGGGTTGGCCAGGGCGAAAGGCAAATTTACGGCGAACCAGGCGGCTCCGGCCGCGCCGGCCGTCACGAGCAGTGGACGGAACCGTCCCGTGCGGAGGGCAAGGAGCAGGATGGCGCCAAGCACCAGCAGCGGGTAGAACTTCGTGGCCGCGCCCAGGCCAATGAAGACGCCGGCAAGCAGCGGCCGCTGCCGCGCGAAGAAGTACATGCCCAGGGCGAGCAGGGCCACGGCCCACATGTCCCAGTTGATGGTCCCTGCCAGCACGATGCCCGGGGCCAGTGCCACCATGGCGGCATCCCACGGCCGGCGGCTTGTCATTCGGGCTGTAGCCAGGACCGTCACCACTGTTACCGCCGCCAGCAGCGCGGCATTGATGTCGAAGTAGGCGAGTACGCGTGAATCGGAAATTCCGCTCCCGGGGACCAGCCAGGCCGTAACTCCGGCAATTAGCGCAGTCAGGACGGGGTACTCAAACAGGCTTCCGGGTGCAAGGACAGGAAAGGTCCCATCTGCCAGACCCCGGTTCCGGAACAGCTCAGGAAAGTCCGAATAGCAGGTGGCATAGAACTGCGTGGGGGATTCCCAGCCGTTGGCCCGGCAATAGCCCTTGACCAGGAGGCCGGCGAGGGCAGCCAGGACCGTCAGGAGGACCAGGATGCGTTCAACGGTGAAGATCCCGGGCGAGACGATGCCCGGAGCGGAACGTGATCCAAGGGGACCGCCGATGACTTCGGTGAAGTTTCGCAGCAGGATGTCGCTGCGGCTGGGAACTACCAGTCGGGGCCGCCCTCGATGCTCCGGCGGCTGGTTCTCCTGCATGCCAACGAGCTTACCGCCGTCCGGAACGGGGAACGGGACCCGGCAGGAGCCCACGCGGCCGCGTGGGCTCCTGTACCGCAGGGAACTGCTTCATCGGTTCTCTCCCGGGACGGCTGGAGAGTCAGCGCAGGCCGCTCATGTGCTGGTGCAGAAGGACGAATACGTCCTCCCGCTGCTTCTCCAGGAGCGGACGGTTGAATTGCCGGCGGCTGCTGCGTCTTCCCCGTTGGGGAAGCAGGAACTGTTGAAGTTTCTTTATCATTGTGGTCACCTCCTTTTTGAATTGGCCGGGCCGCAAAATGGGCGCGACAATTAAGCCCTCTTCACACCGCGGATACGGGCGGATTTGGACATGGAAAGGCATTGCAATGGGCAGGGAAGTTTCTACGCTGTAATTACTGCGCAGGGAAAGGCCGCTAAAAGCGCGCGGCTAATATCTGCAAGAAGCAGCAAAAAGCGCGGCTAAAAGGGGGCAGGCTCTTGCGCGATGCAATGGCGCAGGAGGTACAGACACCGGTGCGCACACCAGCCGACGGGTCACCACCGGACTCAGTACCGGCGGAAAGAGCGCAGGCTAGGAGCCGGGGTGACCCCTAAACGGGCGCGCAAAAGCATCAGAAGCCGGGGGCGCGGTGATGGTCATCTTCCATCCGCTAGTCAAAGTAATCATTTTCCCAACCTCCTTTTCTGCTCTGCCGTTACGCAGGCGGACCGCCTGCAGCAACATGCGCCGGTGACCCCGGCAAGTGGCTCTGGGGTCAGGAATAAAGCTACACCACAATTAGTGTGCGAGGCTACCTAATTCGTGGAAATCATTAAGAAGGATTTAAAAACAGTTCCTAAAGGCCCCAACGCACAATTGCCGGCGTCCGCTTATCCCAGCCAAGGGTGCACACTTTCGCAGTGCCGAGAATAAAGTGCCGCCCTTCGGCGGGCGGGAGTTCAAGCCAACGGGCTGTCAGGATCCGGGAGAAGTGTCCATGGGCCACAATCAGCACATTGTCCATTCCCGATTCGAGGACGCGGCCAATGATTTTGTCCGCCCTGGCGGCAACCTCATCCAGCGTCTCGCCGTTGGGAACCCCATGTGTCCAGATCAGGTAATCCGGGTTGTCCTTGCGGATCAGGTCCGAACTGATCCCTTCGTAGTCCCCGTAGTTCCATTCCACCGCGAGCGGTTCGTGCTGGGCATCGGGAAAGCCTGCGAGTTCGGCAGTCCGCCGGGCACGCCGCAGTGGCGATGTCAGCACCAGGTCGAAATCGACGGGGTCCAGCACCTTCCGGGCCTCCACCGCCTGCTGTTCGCCTTCCACGGTGAGGGGCAGGTCAGTGAGTCCGGTGTATTGACCGCTCTTGGACCACTCGGTCTCGCCGTGCCGGAGGATCCAGAGCTGGGGGCGGGGGGCAATGGCAGGGTTGGTCACTTGGACTCCTTAGGGGAAAGGGCGACGCCGGCGGGAGAGGTTCCATCCCCGGTTGCGGCAGGTGCTGATTCAGGCTGTTCGGCCCACCAGCGAAGAAGCCTGGCCTCCGCTTCCGCGGCCGGCAGTGGTCCGTGTTCCATCCGCTCGTTGAGCAGGAACTTGTAGGCCCGGCCCACCACCGGACCCGGCTTGAGGTCCAGCAACGCCATGATGCGGGCCCCGTCAAGGTCGGGCCGGACTGCCTCCAGCGATTCCTGTTCCCGCAGTGCAGTGATCCGGGCCTCAAGGTCGTCATAGGCGAACGCCAGGCGCTCGGCCTTCCGCTGGTTCCGGGTGGTGACGTCAGATCGGGTCAGCCGGTGCAGCCGCTCAAGCAGCGGCCCGGCGTCGGTGACGTACCGGCGGACGGCGGAATCGCTCCAGCCGGCGTCCCCGTAGCCGTAGAACCGCATGTGGAGTTCCACCAGGCGGGCAACTGCCTTAGTGGAGTCGTTGTCGAACCGGAGCGCCTTCATCCGCTTGGTGGTGAGCTTGGCACCCACCATGTCATGATGGCGGAAGCTCACCGCGCCGCCCGGTTCGAAGCGCCGCGTAGCCGGCTTGCCGACGTCGTGCATCAACGCTGCGAAACGCAGCACAAAATCCGGCCCGGGCACGGGACCCTCAGCGTCGGTTTCGAGCTCGGCTGCCTGCTCCAGCACCTGCAGCGAGTGCTGGTAGACGTCCTTGTGCCGGTGGTGTTCATCGGATTCGAGCCTCAGGGCGGAAACCTCGGGAAGCACGAACTCCGCCAGCCCCGTGTCCACCAGCAGGTCGATACCCGCGCGGGGGCGGGGGCCGCAGATGAGCTTGACCAACTCGTCCCGCACGCGTTCCGCGGAGATGATGGTGATCCGCTCTGCCATCTCCGTCATGGCCTGCCGGACGTCGTCGTGGACGGACACGCCCAGCTGCGCCGCGAACCGGGCCGCGCGCATCATCCGCAGCGGATCGTCGGAAAAGGACGCTTCAGGGGCGCCGGGCGTGGCAAGGACGGAGGCATGCAGGTGCTTCACCCCGCCGAAGGGGTCCACAAGCTCCAGCGACGGCAGCTTGAGGGCCATGGCATTGATGGTGAAGTCGCGCCGGAGCAGGTCGTCGGTCAACGATGAGCCGAAGGCCACCACGGGTTTGCGGGATTCAGGATCGTACGCCTCGGCCCGGTAGGTGGTGATCTCGATCTGGAACCCGGCCTTGCGCATGCCGATGGTCCCGAAGGCGCGCCCGATCTCCCAATAGTTGTCCGCCCACCTCTTAATAAGGGCCACCGTCTGGTCCGGCTTGGCGTCTGTGGTGAAGTCCAGGTCGGGGGAGGTCCTGCCCAGGAAGAGGTCACGCACCGGCCCACCCACCAGCGACAGTTCATGGCCGGCGTCCACGAAGCGCTGGCCGAGCTCCAGGACCACCGGGTCCACCTGGAAATCGACGGTGTGGGATTCAGTCTTGTGATGTGCGTGCGCCATAGTTACTTAAGCTTGTCAGAAACCAGCGGCACCGCAGGCCAAAATACTGTCAAGATCCTGCTGATTCCGTCCGCCCCCGGCAAAGCGCGTCATATGCCGTCCATGTTGATGTCATGTTCCGGTCATCACGGACGGGCAACAGTCGTTAGAGTGGACTCCATGGCCCATCCAGTACCGAGCGCTCCAGGCAGGAGGACAAACGCACCGTTGCCGTCGGCAATCGGTGCGCACGTTGCGCCTGCCCCGCATTCGGCGCCGGCCTCGCTGCCTACGGTTGAGGAAGTCTCCGCCGGCGGCGTGGTGGTGGATACGTCCGACGCCGAACTGAGGGTGGCGATTATCGCCCGCCTCAATCGCGGCGGACGTTTGGAATGGTGCCTGCCCAAGGGGCATCCCGAGGGCAAGGAAAACAACGAGCAGGCCGCCGTCCGCGAGATTGCCGAGGAAACTGGCATCGAAGGCGACATCCTCGCACCGCTGGGAAGCATCGACTACTGGTTCACGGTCAGCGGCCACCGCGTCCACAAAACCGTCCACCACTACCTCCTGCGCGCCACCGGCGGCGAACTGACCATCGAAAACGATCCGGACCAGGAAGCAGTGGACGTTGCGTGGGTTCCCATCCAGGAACTTGCCCGCAAGCTGTCCTTCCCCAATGAACGCCGGATCGCCGACCTCGCCCGGGAAGTCCTTCCCGAACACCTTTAGGCGCGCACCGCGGCGCCTGGCGTGCAGCAATGGGCGGCTGCGGGTGAGACGATGAACTCGATGTCAGCTTCCAATTTTCCTTCCGACAGGTCCAGCCGGCCAGACGACGCGGCGCCCGACGGCGTTCCGCCGGAGCCGGCCGCCCCGGACGTTGCCCAGCCAGCTCCTGCAGGCCCCAGTGAAACCCGTTCCAGTGCCATCATGGCCGCGGGCACACTGGTGTCCCGATTCCTGGGCTTCGGCAAGACCTGGATGCTGGGCACGGCCCTGGGCCTGGGATCCACGGTTAACGACACCTTCATCAACGCCAACAACCTGCCCAACCTGATCTTCCTGCTGGTGGCCGGCGGCGTGTTCAATGCCGTCCTGGTGCCGCAGATCATCAAGGCGAGCAAGGCTCCGGACAGGGGAGCGGATTACATCAGCCGCCTGCTGACCCTGGCTGTCCTGCTCCTGCTGGGGCTCACGGCCCTGGTGACGCTGGCCGCGCCGTGGGTCATTGAGCTCACCACGCAGGGGTATTCGCCGCAGCAGAAGGCACTGGCAGTAACGTTTGCCTTCTGGTGCCTGCCCCAGATCTTCTTCTACGGCCTCTACGCCCTCCTCACCCAGGTCCTGAATGCCAATGGCGCGTTCGGGCCTGCCATGTGGGCGCCCATCCTTAATAACGTGGTGGCCATCGCCGGGCTGGGCATGTTCATCTGGATCTTCGGCGCCAACGAAATTAATGCGCACACCCTGGACAACTGGGGGCCCACCCAAACCCTGTTCGTGGCCGGGTTCTCCACCATCGGCGTGGTGTCGCAGACCGCCATCCTGATGATTCCCGTGATCCGGTTGAAGCTGGGACTCCGGCCACGATTCGGCTGGCGTGGTGTGGGACTGGGCCAGGCAGCGAAGCTGAGCGTCTGGACACTGCTGACGGCCGCCGTCGGGCAGCTCGCCTTCCTGTACGTCATGCGCATCGCAACCATCCCCGGTGCCGAACGCCTCCGGCTGAAGGAGGCGGGCGACCCCGCTGCGGAGATGCTGCCGGGCAACGCCGTCCTTGAGGTGGCCAGCCAGCTGTACCTGCTGCCGCACTCAATCATTGCCCTGTCCCTGGCCACGGTCCTGTTCAACCGGATGACCCGTGCCTCCCAGGACGGCAACCGGGACGAACTGCGTGACGCCCTCTCACACGGCCTGCGGACCATGGCCGTCGCCACGGTATTCGGAGCCCTTGCCCTGTTTGCCCTGGCCGGACCGCTGGGCATGTTCTTCTCGGGAGGCATTCGCCAGGACGGCGTGATGCTGGCCCAGACGTTGACCATCCTCGCGCTCAGCACCCCGTTTATGAGCGCCAACTTCATGATGTCCCGCGTGTTCTACGCCAACGAGGACGCCCGGACGCCGTTCTACATCCAGCTGCTGCTCGCCGTTGTCTACGTGGCCGGGGCGTTTGCCATCCAGTTCCTACCGGTCAACCAAATCATCTACGCCATCGCGGTCCTCTATATGGTGGGCAACATCCTCTCCGTGGTCATCAGCGCGTACTTCCTGCGCCGGCTCCTGGGCCATCTGGACGGGCCGCGGATCGCCAATTCCTACATCCGCATGGGCTACGCGGCCCTGGGTTCCGCCATTGCAGGTGCGGGCGCGCTCTGGCTCCTGGGCAGCTACAACCCCGACGGTTTTGCCTGGGAGAACCGGATCACAGCGTTGGTGACCGTCATTGTGGCTGGCCCCGTCATGCTGGTGGCCTACTTCTTCCTGCTCAGGTTGTTCCGCGTGTCCGAACTGCGGGACCTGCTCCGGCCGCTGATGGGACGGCTGGGGCGCGGGGGACCGGCTGAACCTTCCGCGGAAGACGGGGCGCCGGCGTCGGGCTCTTCCTCGGGCTCTTCCTCAGGTGGTCCCTCCGGTGGTTCCTCCGGCGACCGTCAGCCGCAGGGGCCAGAGCGCGCCACCACCTCAGTGGACACCGGCCTCATTCCCCGGATTTCCGGCGAGTTCGACGCCGTTTCCTTCCGCGCCGGCCCCGCTCCCCGGAGGGAGGCGCCCGCACAGCCGCCTGCGGAGGGCGGCACGGGCCAGGACGACGGCGGCTACCTCCCCACCGAGGACCAGCCCAGTACTGCGCGGGGCGGCCTGCTGCGTGAGCAAATCCCGCTGCCCGGCCGTCGGACGTTCCAGGGCAAGGCCGGAGAGAACCCGCATTTCAAGCCGCGGCGGCCTCGCAAGAAGTGATATTCCGGCCGTTCGCCGCTGCCTTTGTCCACGGTGGGCTGGGCTCAATCGGCTAGGATCGAAAGGGAACAGGGGTAGTTGCATTCAAGGGCCAGCCTCGCGCCGGTCCCTGAACGGTGGTTGCGTCATCCGAGCCGGCAATACCGGACAGTCTAGGAGGAACACGTGTCCAACCCGATCGATGTCGGATCAGTACTGGGCGGCCGTTACAAGGTCACAGCCACCGTATTGGCCTCGCACGACCACGATCTGGTGCTGGATGGTGTGGACCAGGTACTGAACCGTCCGGTCAGCATCCTGGTTGCCGGACCCGACAACACCGAGCAGGTTGCCCAAAGCGCCCGCGAGGTTGCCACCGGGGAGCGCCCCGGCACAGTCCAGGTATTGGACCTTGGTGTCACAGCTGCCGCAACGTACCTCATCACCAACCACACATCCGCCGCTGACCTGCTGGATCTCGTGGTGGCCTCCAACCCTCCCTATGTGGAACCGTTCTTCACGGACACCTTGGGGAGCGAGATTTTTGGTCAGCCCCGGTCCCGCGAACCCGAGCCCTATGACGACGAAGAGAACGTCGACGCCGGCTACATCAACTACTCGGACGGGCATCGCAGCCAGGTTGATCCTTACGCTTCTGCGCCCGCAATGCCGCCAAAGCCGCCGGCACGGCCGTCGGCGGCCCCCGCCGCTGGACGCAAGCCCTCCGGCTCCTCTCTGTTGGGTGGTGCGGCGGCTGGTGCCGCTGCCGGCGCCGCTTCATCGGGCGTTTCGGGTCCGGCCACCAGGCCCGCGGTTCAGTCCGAGGAGCCGGCGACCGCCAGCTTCCCGTCGAGCGCTTCAGACCAGGACCAGGACTTCGTCTCCCCGTCCGCGTCCGGATCCGGGAAGCCGAAGGTCTCCCTGTGGTCCGAGGACGACTACGCGAACGTCGATGACCAGGACCCGTACGAGGATGCGCCGGCAGAAGAAGAGCCGCGGCCGGCCAAAAAGAAGTCTCCGGTCTTTGCACGGTCCGCAGCCCCGGCCGCTGCTGCAGGTGCCGCTGCGGGTGCTTCTTACGGCGATCAGGATGATGACGGCGACCGGGATGCCCCGAAACGTGAACCGCGCTCCATGCGTTGGCTTGTGGGCGGGCTCCTCGCAGTGGTCCTGATTGCCGGCCTGGTGTTTGCCGTAACCAACCTTGGCAGCCTCTTTTCTACACAGCCGCAGGCTAAGCCGACGGCGGCCAGCACCAACAACAGCGCTCCCTCTGCGAACGCCACCGCAACCCAGGCACCTACCTCTGCACCCCCTGCTGTCCCGCCGGCCATTGAAGGAGTCACCCGCCAGGGTAACTTCGACTTCGCCGCCACGTTCGACCGCGATTTGGTGAAGGCTTACGACGGCAACGCCGCCAGCTACTGGTCCGACATGGAATTTGCCACTGAGAACTGGGGCGGACTCGCACCCGAGGGTGTTCCGCTCGTTGTGAAGTTGAAGAGCCCTGCCACCGTCTCGTCGATCACGCTTTCCCAGCTCGGCGGCTCCGGTGGAAACATCACCGTATACACCAACGACCGGCCCTCGATCGACGGGGCCAAGGCTGTCGGCACGAACAGCTTCACCTCCACGGATCTGAACATCCCCCTGGCCGAGCCAGTTCAGGCGCAGTATGTGATTGTGTCGATCAATTCGCTGCCCCGGTTGGCGGCTCCGAAGACACGTTATGGATACGGCCTCCGGCTCGCCGAGATCAAGGTACAGTAACGCCGGATCCACCCCGCAGGATTTCTCTTAGACCTATCTATTGAAGTGCCGCAGTCCATAGTCATCGGGCTGCGGCACTTTCCTTTTGCCGCGAGACGGTAATCTGGAAAGAGCGCCTCACGGAGCCGGCTTGCTGCTGCCTGCCGGAAATCCATCATGTTGGGCGCCGGAATATTCAGCCAGCAGTATCAGTTGTGCCATGTGGCCGGCCTCCAAGGCGGGGCGCGTCTAATAAGGAAGAGGTTCACCGTTCAGTGACCATCGCAGAAAACACCACGTCGGATGTACGTGATGTCATCATCGTCGGCTCCGGCCCCGCTGGTTACACGGCAGCTGTCTACACTGCCCGGGCCAACCTGAAGCCCCTTTTGCTGGCAGGTTCCGTTACCGCCGGCGGTGAACTAATGAACACCACCGATGTGGAGAATTACCCGGGCTTCCCGGAGGGCATCATGGGACCCGACCTGATGGAGAACTTCGAGAAGCAGGCAGCACGCTTCGGCACGGAGATCCAGTTCGAAGACGTGACGTCTCTCCAGCTGGAAGGACCCGTCAAGCAGGTCACCATCGCCACGGGTGAAACTTTCCAGGCCAAGGCAGTGATTCTCTCCACGGGCTCCGCCTACCGTGAGCTTGGCCTTCCCAATGAGAAGCGGCTTTCAGGACACGGTGTTAGCTGGTGTGCAACCTGTGACGGTTTCTTCTTCAAGGACCAGGACATTGCTGTCATCGGTGGGGGAGACTCCGCCATGGAAGAAGCTCTGTTCCTCACCAAGTTCGCTAAATCGGTAACGGTTGTCCACCGCCGCGATTCGCTCAAGGCATCCAAGATCATGGCCGACAGGGCGCTGGCGCACGAGAAGATCAACTTCATCTGGAACAGCACCGTTGAGGATGTCATCGGTGAAAACAAAGTCACCGGCCTGAAGTTGAAGAACCTTCTTGACGGCTCAGTGTCTGATCTTGCGGTCACGGGTGTGTTCGTGGCTATCGGAAATGACCCCCGAACCGACTTGGTGAAGGACGTACTGGAGTTGACGCCCGAGGGCACCATCGCCGTTCAAGGGCGGAGTTCCAAGACGAGCCTGCCGGGTGTCTTTGCCGCAGGCGACGTTGTAGACCCCACCTACCGCCAGGCCATTACCGCGTCGGGTTCGGGCTGTGTCGCTGCCATTGACGTGGAGCACTACCTCGCAGACCTGCACGCCTAAGTCCGTAAACGCCATCGAAGAGAGAGACAGATTATGAGCAACGCAAAAGATGTAACAGATGCAAGTTTTGGCACGGACGTCCTGTCCTCTGACAAGCCGGTTATCGTTGATTTTTGGGCAGAATGGTGCGGTCCTTGCCGCAAGCTCGGCCCTATCCTCGACGAAATCTCGGTTGAGTACAGCGAGAAGGTTGATGTCGTAAAGCTGAACGTTGACGACAACCCCGCTATCGCAGCCGAATACGGAATCACCTCCATTCCTGCCGTCTACCTTTTCCAGGGTGGCGAAGTGAAGAGCACGGTTATCGGCGCAAAGCCGAAGCAGTTCTTTGAGAAGGAATTCGCTGACGTACTGTCCTAGCAAATAGCGCTTGTTGGGGGACCAGCGAGCGTATCGGGTGGCCATTGCTCATGTGGGCAATGGCCACTTTTTTGTTCCCAGTAGGTTGGATTCTGGGTGGTGCGATCAGTTCTAGCTTAATAATTGCTGCATTATGGCCCTTTGAGGCTACAGGGGACCCAAAGTAGCCTCATATATGTTTGGCCTACTCAGCTCGCGTTCACTCTCAATTCGGAACCTTCGGATGGGCACGTAACTTCGTTTCACGTGAAACACACACCTTTCGCAGCAACTAAAGTAGCGGGGGCTACAGGTCTCTCAGAGGCGAACCACATCGATGGACAGAATCAGGAGGGTTAGCCGAAGCAGCGTTATCCATTTGTCTTTCGAACCAAGGCTTAACCGTGGGCGACGGAATCTGTTCAAATCCAGATTCGGTTGGCCAAGATTATCTTTTGCCGCGCTTCCACTTATCGCGTCCAAAAAGTAGCTGAATATAGGAGAGGTGGGTCGCTTGCTCAGGACATCGCCGACTGCACCTGGCAAGGTGATCGAAGCTGCACTGCAGCCGTCACGGCCGGGGCGAGTGCCAGCGCTGGCAGAATTGATGCGGGAGTTCATAGTGCTGGTGGGGAATCGGATTCGTAGGTTTGTATTCAGTCGATGGGGCCACCAGTGATCTCGGCGGTGTATTCCTCGCCGTCGATCTCGAAGGTGACCGGCGCCGATGGTTTCCTTGGAGGTTGATCACCTCGCCGCTGCCAAACGAGCACGCTTCCGAGAAACAACAGTCGAGTTCAAGCGCACGTTCGAATGCAGCCGCTCGGAGGCGCGTCGTGATTGATGGCGTAAAAAGACCCCGAAGCGGGTTGAGCAATTCCGTGCCAATAGCCCTAACTGATTCCAGCTGCGAGCCTCGGTCATGTTTCACGTGAAACAGGAACCGGGGTCACCTCCCTCTTCAATGCCGTAACTCGAAAAGTGCAGGCGCCTAGGCTACTCGCAGTATTTAGAACATCCGGTGTGCTGACCTACACGATGTTCAGCGCCAGAAACAAGGCATGGCGTTGCGCCGACGATGTAGCTTGAGAAGGACTTCGGGGGCGTGAATCGGACGCGTTGCTATGCTCGAGCGCCCAAGGCCCAGAAGACGACCGCACAAGAACAATCCAGAGGCAACACTCCCCAGCCGCAAGTGGGATTCGCGAGGATGAGGGGGACCGTGTATCTGGGCTCCGGACACTATTCCGGGCAATCACGGTAGCCTTTCCTGTCAGCTACTGCCAGCTGGTTCAAGGCGGGAGCAGACGCGACCTTCTATCCGGTTAGGCGCAGTTCAGCAAAATGACCGCTCACCGTGTCGCGACTATTCGCAGCGATGGATCAATGCCCCGCCATTCGGTAATCAAGGTAATACCTGAACACCTGTCTCTGCTAAGACCCCAAAGGTCTGCTTTGAAGACGGCTCAACTTGTGTCAGGGACCAAGGCGGGCCTAGTGATCGAGCGGGCGCGCCAAATCCTCCGCCGCCTGCGGCCCACGATTCTTGGTACGGCCTGAAACGAACGAAGAGGTACGCCTAAAAGCACGACGGCCTTTGGCGCCGTTTCACGTGAAACATGCCAGGAATATGGCCGGCAGAAAGGAACCCCTACGCACCCGCGCAGCTCCAGGATCTTGGACTTCAGTGGTCGCTCCCCACATCGCTGTCCGATGTAGCAGCCCCCTGAAGCTTGTGTACCAACTAAGCTCCTCAGACACCTTCGGCACGGCTACTGGTTCGTGGCTTCGTTGCCCGACTACCGAAGCGGCCTTCCTTGCTCTCTGGTCGTCGAACGAGACCGGGTTAGCCTTCTCGCGGCGCCGACCCGAGCAAATAGTCATTTGCGGTTCCATCAGTCGCCTCCACACCAGAAAAAGCCCAAAAGGGATCAGACGCCCATGCACCCCGCACCAGTCCACTGTAAGCCTATGCGCGCACGGCTAAGACCGCCGAGACGATCATCACCTGTACCTCTTCTCCATCTCACACCATTCGGACGGATCAGCCGCAGCTTCTTCTTGGGATGGCTGGCTCATTCCTGAACAAGGTCACAAGCATACTGCTGGCATCCGAGCAGGCGCAAAGGACGGTTGCGCCAACCTCCTACGTCTCCCGTTGCCCTTGATTGGGAAGGGTGTCACGATGAACCGGCACATGACTTCACCGCGGCCGGGCCTGGCAATGCGCCATGGCCAGGGGCCAGCCTGAGAACAGTCCGACTCTATTTCGACCATCCTCGTCACGTGCATAGGCCGAGTCAGCGATCCCGGGGCAACACAGTAGTCACATAGTCCTGCCCACGAGTCTTCGCGTAGTGCTGCAAAGTACACGCAGCTCTGAGCAGGAACCACCAGGCGGAGCCTGGGTTTTCCCCACGTTATACACAGGCTCCCTGCGCGCTTGTCCACATAGTTATCCACAGCGTGCTAGGCGGACCGGTGACAGCATTAGAGAACACAGATGAGACATTGCGTTGGCCGAAGTTCGAAGCTGGCGTGTTCAGCGAGGTCCAACGCTGCACCGGAGCGGTGGCAAACGCCTAGCTTTGGTCGGACCAGCCGGAATTAAACCAAAACCTGTGAGTTTTGGCCCTCTTTCGGTGCCGCCTGCGCCGATCCAACTTTTCGGTTGCGGATCCTCAGCTCGTTTCACGTGAAACACGCGTGGGTACGAATGGGTCTTCTGGCTGGCGGGCTGGATGCACGGGCGGTGCGGGGGGCTGAGAAGTCTGTCACATCCACATGAAGGAGCCAGGTTGTCCACACCGTTATCCACAGCTTTATCCACCGGCTGTCAGGTCGCTGAACATGGTCTCCCAAATCGATTCGCTCCCCTTCATCTGCCTCTCGGCGAGGCAACCGTTGTCACCTTGGGGACAGCGGATGGGCAGTATTGTCCGCCTCCGGAGTCCGACACTCAAGATGCAAAGCGTCTTGCGTCCCACGCTCAGCAGTGCCTACTGGCCTATTAGGCCGGTCAAACTGCCAACCAAGAATCTCTACACGACATCAGAAGGAACGCCACGCCGCTGCCAGTGCGCATACCGCGCGAGGCCATCATCAGCCGTATTGACCTCGGCGCACCACGGCTGGCACTATCCACGCTCCGCTCCGTGGCCAAGAAATACATCACCAGCACTAACGGGGCACGAAGCCACTCAACCGGAAGGTCTCCGACAGCATCATCTGATTCCAGGCCGGCCACCGTGTGCGCGGTCCTCAACGGCGAAGGCGAAAAGGGTCGTACCACCCAAGCCGGTGGGCGACCAGGGAAGTTGCCGTTTGCACTCCTTTGAGCCCCTCAAGCAGTTGGACCGGCAGAACCAGGCGTAGTCGACTTGATCATGTTTCACGTGAAACGGAACTGGGCCCGTTGAGCCAGGCACGGCCAGCACCAGCACCGGTAGTAGGCATCCCGCGACGCAAGGAACGTCAGGGA
Source organism: Pseudarthrobacter sp. W1I19 (assembly GCF_030817835.1). Classification (NCBI taxonomy): domain Bacteria; kingdom Bacillati; phylum Actinomycetota; class Actinomycetes; order Micrococcales; family Micrococcaceae; genus Pseudarthrobacter; species Pseudarthrobacter sp. W1I19. The sequence goes on along the minus strand of NZ_JAUSZR010000001.1, from coordinate 4,561,855 downwards.
CCATGTTGCTGTGTCTTGGCTCGGATGTTCAGTAGGGGAGGGTGCGGTGGTCGGCCACGGCGTCCTCCACTTTTAGCACCATTCCGTTGGTACAGCAGCGTCCGCTCGTCAAGTACGCTCTTGCTGACCGGTATCCAGCAATCCCTCGAAACTTGGCTGCCGTAGTGCTCAGCTTTAGCACTGACAACGAATTTCCGATCCAGGGCGCGGAATGCTCTGGATCAACTGCTTGGTGACGATGCGACCAACTAGATCCAGAAACCCCGCCTTCTTCCATCCCGCTGGAGAAGGCAGGTCTATTCATACGAATCGAGCGACACCTTGGGCTCCCGCTTCCGCCGGTCTGGTCGGATCACTACGACAACCAGTGACCTTTAGTTTTGCCGAGCCGAGCCGATCGAGCGGCGGCACCAGCCTGGCCCGTTTGGTTCGAGTCTCTCCTTTGATAAGCAGATTGGTGCTTCCGTGGGAAATCGTTCTACGACGATTCAGGGAGCTTCATGAGAGGCCGCTGAAATCTTGAACGCCAAGGCGTCAGGCGTGGGGCGTGAATTCATAGGAGTCGTTTCACGTGAAACGCTCGCCGGGCCCCTTCGGTCGGAGAGCTGAAGCTCATTCTTGCATCCGAAACGATCAGATCGGCGATCCCGAATCGGCCCTGGCAGTGATTGCCGATATGCGTACGAGTTCTTGCTGACGCACGTTGACCTCACGAGGCACCTATCACGTTGTCGTTCTATTACGGTCTCACGAAGGGCCAGAAAGCGACGCCCGAACAACAGTAGGCCATCCGACAAGCGGTAGGTCGGGGAGTGGGCAAGGAGAGCTGCGCCCCTAGGCGTAACAGGCCACTGCAGCCGTACGGTTCTAGGGGATGCATCGCGAATACTCTGACGTTTCGCGTTAGATGTAGCTCTCGTCCACACTGGCACATCGTCTCCACGAAGGACGCTCTTAGTACGGTGGAATGCACTGCCTCTACGGGTACGGAAGCACAATTATGTACCGCAAGGCCTTCTGCAGAGCTATAGAGTCTGTCTCCTCGCCTTTGGATCTCCTATCAGATCCGGCACACTCGTCCGATCCTTCGAGCTACCTGTTTCGGAACCAGCGGGAGGAGAACGAGCGCAATCGAGCCTAACCGGCGCCTGCAAAGACCACGGAAGGGTGCTTTTTCATCAGTCTGCATCGACAGAACGCTAGTGATACAAGGCTTTGCGCAGCAAACGGCCCACCTGTTTCACGTGAAACGAAGACCCACCGCGAGCTTCCGAGGCGTACACCTGCAGAGGGCAAACCAAACCGAGGAACGAAAGGCAGCACTTCTGACACGATCAGTCGAGACGGACCCGGCCTGAGCCAGCTAGCTTAGCGCAGTACAGGAAAGCCGCTTCTTCTAGCTCAGTAGGGTAAAAGAAGGCTCTGAAGTAAGCCGGAAACGGAGCCAACGCGGAGCCGATGCACCCACCGTTCCACGCTGCAACTAAGAGAACTGCTCGTCAACTTTTAGGCGCCTTCACACCCACCGCGAACGAATCGCCACCGTTCAAGATTCAAGAGCACCCAGATACGCAGCATGCAGAGTGAGCCAGAGGCGTATAAACGGCCAAGCAACCACTCCGCGCAAACTCTTGTTAGTTTTCCGCTCCGGGTGCCAGGACATCCATGATCCGGTTGAGGTCTTCAACGCTGGCGAATTCAATGCTGACCCGGCCCTTGCGGACTCCCAGCGAAATCTTGACGTTGGTATCCAAGCGGTCCGAAAGCGAAGAAGCGAGATAGTCAAGACGCTCGTGACGCGCGCCTGGACGCGGAATGTTGTTCTTGGCAGGCTTCGCCGGATCCTGGTACATGGTGACGGCCTCTTCGGTGGCCCGCACCGACATCCCCTCAGCGACAATACGCTGGGCCAGTCGTTCCATCGCTGCGGCGTCTGGGAGGGCCAGGAGGGCGCGTGCGTGGCCAGCGGAGAGTACACCTGCAGCAACGCGGCGCTGGACAAGGGGAGGCAGCTTCAGCAGGCGCAGGGTATTGGAGACCTGCGGGCGTGACCGGCCAATGCGGTCTGCAAGTTGCTCGTGCGTGGTGCCGAAGTCTTCGAGGAGCTGCTGGTAGGCCGCCGCCTCTTCCAAGGGGTTCAGCTGGCTGCGGTGCAGGTTTTCGAGAAGTGCGTCACGCAGGAGGTCATCGTCAGTGGTGTCCCGGACTATTGCCGGGATGGTTTCCAGTCCAGCGGCCTGCACTGCACGCCAACGGCGTTCACCCATAACGAGCTCAAACGGCTCTCCACCGGGTTCGGTTGAGTTCCGCACCACAATTGGCTGGAGGACGCCGATTTCACGCACAGAGTGAACCAGCTCAGCCATGTCGTCTTCATCGAAGACGGAACGGGGCTGTTTGCGGTTCGGGTGGATGTCCGTTACCCGGATCTCGGCAAAGCGGACGCCAGGGACCTCTACCAGGTCAACACCGTTGTCCGTCTCAGGAATTGCCACAGACTCGAGGGATTGGCCACCACGAACCTCCGGCTTGTCACTGGGAACTTCAGTCGCGTCGGCAGCCTTCTTGGCCGCCGTGGCATTGCCGCTACCGTTTGAACTGGCATTGGATTTCGTAGCGGGCCCATCGGGGCTTGCGCTCTTTGCAGTGGAGGACTTTGCGGCTGCGGGCTTGCGTGAGCCGTTGCCCGAGGATGTGGAAGATGATCCCTTCGACACCGCATCCGGCAACTCAACAGAAGAGGTACCGGCAGCGGTGCCGGCATCGAACTCTTCCACCGGCGCCGAATCCACAACAGACTCGGCGGGATCGGTCTTGCGGCGCCCCTCGGGAAAGAAGAGATCGACGGGGCGCGCTGCAGCTGTTCCGTTGCCCGCCCCATTAGCACCGGCGGAACTCGGAATCAGTGCGCCAAGACCGCGGCCTAGGCCCCGTCGCTTCTCGCTCATGGATAAATCCCTCCAGTGGAAGAGCCAGGTCCAGCCGGGCTCCAGTTGTTGCAGTTCTTGAAGATTTTAGCGTTCTGCTATTTCAGCAGCAGCTTCCAGGTAGGACAGGGCGCCACTGGATGAGGGGTCGTAAGTCATTACAGTCTGCTGGTAGCTCGGCGCCTCCGAAATGCGTACCGAACGCGGTACCACTGCGGCCAAGACCTGTTCCGGGAAATGCTGACGGACCTCGGCGGCTACCTGCGCAGCAAGGTTGGTGCGGCCGTCATACATGGTGAGCAGAATGGTGGAAACCACAAGGTCCGCGTTGAGATGCTTTTGGATCATCTCAATGTTCTTGAGCAACTGGCTCAAGCCTTCCAGCGCGTAGTACTCGCACTGGATGGGAATGAGCACTTCGTTGGCTGCACAGAATGCATTGACTGTCAGAAGGCCAAGGCTCGGCGGGCAGTCGATAAAGATGTAGTCCAGGCGCTGTTCGCCATTTTTCTCGCGGGCCTTGGCATAAACATCAATAGCCCTGCGGAGCCGCTGCTCACGCGCCACCAGGGACACCAGTTCAATTTCGGCCCCGGCCAGGTGGATGGTGGCCGGCGCACAGATGAGATTTCCGATGTCCGGGCACTGGGCCACCACGTCGGCCAAGGGCACGTCATTGATCAGGACATCATAGATGCTGTCCACATCAGCGTGGTGTTCGATGCCCAACGCGGTGGACGCATTGCCCTGGGGGTCAATGTCGATGACCAGGACGTTCAGTCCGGCTGCTGCGAGGGCCGCAGCGATGTTAACGGTGGTAGTGGTCTTCCCCACCCCGCCCTTTTGATTGGAAACCGTGAAGATGCGCGTTTTCTCCGGGCGCGGCAACTGCCGGCCCACCAACCGCTCGCGCCGGCGGGTCTCATGCGCCAGTTCACGGGCAATGGGACTGGAATCATCAATGGCGTCGATGATGTTCCCCCTACTTGTGGAGGTTGTTTCACGTGAAACGAACACCGGAGAAGAGCTTGATACCGCACCAGGTTGATTTCCGAGTACACCGGAGGCGCCCGAGACAGTCCCAGCGAAAGAACGTGCTGACCCCAGAGACACAAACGGGGGTATCCGTTGTGTGGAGGCTTCGCTACTGGTCACTGGGGCACACTCACTCTCGTTCAGCTAATTTTGCTGCCGTTGACTAGCCTAACTGCTTACTCCGGCAGACTGCGGCTGCCGGGCCAACACTAGGACTTCTTTTGGGACTTGTTTACAACGATGCGTACCACGGTGGTGGGCTCCTCCAGCAGGTTATCGCCAACCGTCAGGACGGATGTCTCCACACCGCCCAGCTTCCGGATGACCTTAGCCGCCTTCTCGATTTCCTCGCCCGCGCTGCGGCCTTTGATGGCAACCACTTCGCCCTTGCCTGCGAGCAGGGGGATGGTGAGGCCGGCAAGGTTGCTCAGGGCAGAAACAGCACGCGCGGTCACAACATCGGCGTCCACGTGTCCCACTGCCAGCTCGGCGCGGGTGCGCATCACCGTGACATTCTCCAGGCCCAGGTCATCCACCACTTCCTGAAGCCAGATCACCCGGCGTTCCAGCGGCTCGATCAGGGTCAGTTCCAGGTCCGGGCGCGCGATAGCGAGGCACAGGCCCGGGAGTCCGGCCCCGCTTCCGACGTCCGCCACGTGGCTGCCGTGGGCTATCGCACTTTCAATGACCGCACAGTTCAGGACATGGCGGCTCCAGAGCCGGGGGATCTCGCGGGGGCCAATCAGCCCGCGCTCAGTTCCGGAGGTGGCGAGGTGTTCCACGTAACGCTTAGCGAGGTCCAGGCGGTCACCGAAAATCTTCTCAGCTGCCAGAAGCTCAGCTGGCGTGATGTCAACCATGATCAGCGAATCAGCAATTCTCTAGTCCGCGGAAACAACGATATGGCGGCCGGCACCTTCGCCCTCGGACTCGCTCACCAGGCCGAGGTCGGCAACGGCGTCGTGGACGATCTTGCGTTCGTAAGCACTCATCGGTTTCAGGGCAACTGCCTGGCCGGTTTCCTTTACAGTGGCGGCCGCATCCTCAGCAATTTTCTGCAGGTGGCCAGTGCGCTCCTGCCGGTAGCCGTTGATATCCAGCACTAGGCGCGAACGGTTTTCCGTGGCGGACAGCACGGCGAGGCGGGTCAGTTCCTGCAGGGCTTCAAGGACTTCGCCGTCCTCGCCCACCAGGCTGTCGAGGCTGTCCGATTCCTCCTCGGTAACGATGGAGATGTAAGTGCGTCCGTTGCGGACCTCGATGTCGATGTCGCCGTCGATATCTGCAATGTCCAGCAGCTCCTCGAGGTAGTCCGCTGCGACGTCGCCTTCTTCCTCCAGGCGGCTGGCTGAGGAAGCCTTGGGGGAGGAAACATCCTGGTCCAAGGACTCGTCCTGCTCGTCGACAGTCACTTCAGAAAGGGCCTGTTCGGTACTCTCGGCTGACATTACTTCTTCTTCCTGTTCTTGCGTTGTGGCTGTGTGCGCTGTCCTTTTGCCTGCGCCACGGCAGCGGCGGCAGCCGCTGCGTCCGCGTCGTCGTCCTTCTTACCACTCAGGATCGAAAGGGCCGGAAGGCCCTTGGCGGCACGGCGCTCGGCGAGGGCCTTCGCTGCGGGGGATCCCGGCGTCGGCATACGGCGGATGACAAAGAACTGCTGGCCCATGGTCCAGAGGTTGGTGGTGGTCCAGTAGATGAGCACACCGATGGGGAAGTTGATGCCGCCTACACCGAAGACAATGGGCAGGATGTAGAGCATCATCTTCTGCTGGCGCATAAAGGGGCTGGCCATGGCTTCTTCAGACATGTTCTTGGCCATGATCTGCTTCTGCGTGATGAACTGCGAGGCTGTCATGGCCAGGATCATCACGATGCTGAGGACCACGACGGCCACGTTGGTGGCGCCGCCGTGAAGGAGTGCGGCAGACAGCGGAGCTCCGAAAATGCTGGACTCGTCGAACTGCACCACCTGCTCCTGGCTCATGGCACCGATGCCTTTGCCCTGGGTCTTGGCGGAACTGATGCCGGACAGCACCTGGAACAGGGCGAAGAAGAAGGGCATCTGGATCAGCATGGGCAGGCAGGCGGAGAACGGGTTGGTCCCGTGCTTCTTGTACATGGCCATCTGTTCCTGCGCCATGGCCTGGCGGGACAGCTGGTCTGTCTTGCCCTTGTACTTGTCCTGCAGCTTCTTCAAGTCAGGCTGCAGCAGCTGCATGCCGCGCTGGGCCTTGATCTGCTTGACGAACACGGGAATCAGGGCGGCGCGGATCACCAGCACCAGGCCGATGATGGACAGCGTCCAGGTCCAGCCCGATGCTTCGGGCAGGCCGATCGCGCTCAAGCCCTCATGGAAGCCCACCATGATGACGGACACAAGCCACTTGAACGGAAACATGATTGTTTCAAAGAAGTCCATACTTATCCCTATTCGTCAGGCCGCCGTGCGGCCTTCTCCATCAGTCCGAGCAGCCAGGTACTTGTCCGGGTTGTTCAGCACAACAATTGTGGGGGTCTGGCTGGCAGGCCATTCCCGGTGGCCGGCGGGGACATGGTCCACACCGCCGGCATTCCATGGATGGCAGCGGGCAAGGCGGCGCGCAGCAAGCCAGCTTCCCTTGACGGCACCATGGACAGTGATCGCTTCAAGGGCATAGGCCGAGCATGAAGGGAAGAATCTGCAGACCTGGCCGTACAAGGGAGAAACCACCTTGCGGTAGGCCTTCAACAGAAGAATGAGGATGTTGCGGGGCAGGTTCCAGAGGAACAGCGCCACGGCGGCCACAACAGGATGTAAATGGGCGACGACGGCGGTGGCGTTACGCACGCGGTGTCCCCTCCTGTGTTGTACCGGCCGAACCGTTGGCGGCAGCCCGGGGGCGGCCGGTCAGACGGGCCATTGTCGACTCCAGTGCAGCGTTGTAGTCCGAGAGCAGTTGCTCCCAGCTCGCGGACGCGGACGCAGGCAGCGCCCTGACCACTATGGCGAACCCGGTACCGTACTCGCGCAGCGAGGCAGCACCGGCTTCCCTCAGTCTCCTCTTAACGAGGTTCCTGACCACAGCGTTCCCAACACTTTTGGAAACAATGAACCCGATCCGGCTGGGTTCGTCGGCAGCAATAGCTGCCGCATATAACACTACGTTCCGGCGTCCATTGCGGACACCGGAACGTACAGTTGTTGAAAAATCGGTTGCAGTCCTCAAACGGTTGCGGGTGGCCAGCACCTTAAACTCGCAAAGAAATGTCTACCGACAAGTCAGTTATTTACGCCGACAGCTCGGTACGGCCCTTACCACGACGGGCTGCCAGGATGGCGCGGCCGGCACGGGTACGCATACGAAGGCGGAAGCCGTGCTTCTTGGCTCGACGGCGGTTATTCGGCTGAAAAGTCCGCTTGCTCACGTTAGTTACTCCAGTGGATCAAAGGTGCGCCCACCCGATCAGTATGGGGAAGAACTGGCCGACGCTAAGTTTGTATATGCACGCTTCCCCCGGCTGCTCACACGCACTGCGTCTGAGAGTTTCAGATGGGGCCAAAAAGCGGACACAAAGGACTTCACAACGTTAGGGCAATTCAGTGCCCCCAGTCAAACCGAAGCAGGCCGCCGGCGTTGTCCCCAGCTGTGGCAAACCTGCCCCTGAAGCCTGTGGATGAAGTGGCTCACAGGCTCCTTTTCAGAACCACAACGGTGTAATTATCCACAAGCTACTTGCCAGCTATCTTCTAGGCTTTTCATCCCCTAGAGTGGCCCAGTAGCCGATTATCCACGTGCTGTGCATAACCCTGTGGATGAAGCTGAACCGGATCCTGGTTCCGCGCTTGCGGCTGCAGGCAATGCAGGCAAAGCAAGTTTTGAGGGAACCAATTGATGACAGTAGACGAAGCCAATCACGCCAATACTGTCGGAAGTTCCTGGCGCCGCGTTGTCAGCCTGCTGGAACAGGACCACCGCGTTTCACCGCGGCAGCGTGGCTTTGTCATCCTCGCCCAGGCCCAGGGCCTGATCGGTTCCACCCTGCTGGTGGCAGTACCCAATGAACTCACCCGGGAAGTGCTTCAGACCCAGGTCAAGGACGCCCTGGATGATGCCCTGCACAGCGTCTTCTCCGAGGACATCCGTTGTGCCATTGACGTGGACACGGATCTGGTGCCCATCCACGAAGAGCCCGAACCCGTCGTCGAGCCTTCCTTCTCGCCGGACCAGCTGATCGAGCAGAAGCCGCAGCCCATGCTGCCCAGCACCTCCCACGAATTCGGGCGGCTGAACCCCAAGTACGTGTTTGACACCTTCGTGATCGGCTCGTCCAACCGCTTTGCCCACGCCGCGGCCGTCGCTGTTGCCGAAGCCCCGGCCAAGGCCTACAACCCGCTGTTCATTTACGGCGATTCGGGACTGGGCAAGACCCACCTCCTGCACGCCATCGGCCACTATGCCCGCCGGCTCTACAGCGGCATCCGCGTGCGGTACGTCAATTCCGAAGAATTCACCAACGACTTCATCAACTCCATCCGTGATGACGAAGGCGCCAGCTTCAAGACCACCTACCGCAACGTGGACGTCCTGCTCATCGACGACATCCAGTTCCTGGCCGGCAAGGACCGGACGCTGGAGGAGTTCTTCCACACGTTCAACTCGCTGCACAACAACAACAAGCAGGTGGTTATCACCTCCGACCAGCCGCCCAAGCTGCTCGCCGGATTCGAGGACCGGATGAAGTCGCGCTTCGAGTGGGGCCTGCTGACGGACATCCAGCCACCGGAACTGGAAACCCGTATCGCGATCCTCCGCAAGAAGGCCCTCAGTGAAGGACTTTCCGCTCCCGACGACGCGCTCGAGTACATCGCGTCCAAGATTTCCAGCAACATCCGCGAACTCGAAGGCGCCCTGATCAGGGTCACCGCGTTCGCAAGCCTCAACCGCCAGCCCGTGGACGTTGCCCTCGCCGAGATGGTGCTCAAGGATCTCATCACCGACGACGGCGCCCAGGAGATCACGTCCAGCCAGATCCTGCAGCAGACGGCCGAGTACTTCAAGCTCAGCATGGAAGAGCTCTGCAGCAAGTCCCGCACCCGGACTTTGGTCACCGCACGCCAGATCGCCATGTACCTCTGCCGGGAGCTGACGGATATGTCGCTTCCCAAGATCGGCCAGGAACTTGGCGGCCGCGACCACACCACCGTGATCCACGCAGACCGGAAAATCCGTGAGCTGATGGCCGAGCGCCGTGTGATCTACAACCAAGTGACCGAGCTGACCAACCGGATTAAGCAACAGCAGCGCGATTCCTGACGAAGCATCTATACCTTATTAACAGGTGCATGTGGATAAGCCTGTGGATACTTAAGGGGACAACCGCGGTTAATGGGCTTAAAACCCTTAAGCCGCCTGTGGATCGCGAAAAACGCCAAAATTCTTATCCCCATCCACACCCTGTTTAAAACCTCCTCCACCCACAGTCCATGAACAGGGCTTAACCGCCGGATCGTGCGGCTGGAGGCAGTTATCCACAGTTTCCACAGCAGTTATTAACACTACTAATCCCAAAAATTTGAAGTCCCTCAAACAACAAGATCGATCCGCCCGCACCGCTCGGAGGGGCCGCCGGCCCCAAGGGGCCAGCCCGGCAAAGTGGGGATGGGTTAATCGCGGATCTTCCGGCTAAGCTGTCAGCAGCGCTCCCATCCTTGGGTTTCCGCGTGGTTCAGGCAGCACGGACCATGCAAGTTCAGGTCTGGGACAACTCCTTGAGGAGCTTCCTGCGGGAAGTTTCGTCGAACACCAACGCAGCAGCAATGAAAGGCGGCACCCTTCCGTGAAGTTCAGAGTCGATCGGGACGTCCTGGCAGAAGCCGTCACCTGGACAGCCCGCTCGTTGTCTCCGCGGCCGCCCGTACCCGTCCTTTCCGGCCTCCTCCTGAAGGCTGAAGCAGGCACGGTCAGCCTCTCGAGTTTCGACTACGAAACCTCCGCACGCCTGGAGATTGCCGCTGACATCCGGGACGAAGGAACTATCCTGGTTTCGGGCCGCCTCCTCGCTGATATCTGCCGCAGCCTGCCTTCCGCGCCTGTGGACGTCGAAACGGACGGCAACAAGGTCACTCTCACCTGCCGCCGCAGCAGCTTCCACCTGGCCACCATGCCCGAAGCGGAATACCCGCCGCTTCCCGCCCTGCCGACGGTGAGCGGAACAGTTCCCGGTGACTCGTTTGCCCAGGCTGTTTCCCAGGTGATCATTGCTGCAAGCAAGGACGACACCCTGCCCATCCTCACCGGTGTGCGGATGGAGATCGAGGACGACCTCATCACCCTTCTCGCCACTGACCGCTACCGGCTCGCCATGCGTGAAGTTCCGTGGAAGCCGGTAACTCCCGGCATCTCCACCAGCGCACTGGTCAAGGCAAAAACCCTGAACGAGGTGGCCAAGACCCTCGGCAACAGCGGAGACATCCAGCTTGCCCTCTCGGATGACGACAGCCGGCTGATCGGTTTCGAAAGCGGCGGCCGCACCACCACGTCCCTGCTGGTGGACGGCGACTACCCGAAGATCCGCTCCCTTTTCCCGGATTCCACGCCAATCCACGCAACGGTCCAGACCCAGGAACTCGTCGAAGCGGTACGTCGCGTCTCACTGGTGGCAGAACGGAACACCCCGGTCCGCCTCGCCTTCACCCAGGGCCTGCTGAACCTGGACGCCGGCACCGGCGAGGACGCCCAGGCGTCCGAGGAACTGGAAGCCCAACTTTCCGGCGACGACATCACTGTGGCCTTCAACCCGCACTACCTGGTGGAAGGCCTGAGTGTCATTGAAACCAAGTTCGTCCGGTTCTCATTCACCACGGCACCGAAGCCGGCCATGATCACGGCCCAGGCGGACGCGGACGGCGAAGACCAGGATGACTACCGCTACCTCGTGATGCCGGTCCGCCTCCCCAACTAGTCCCCACCGCCACCCTCGCCTCGCAAGTCCCCATCGGCTCCCAACCTTCGCAAGCTCAGGAGGGCCCCTCGCCGATGGGGGCCCACGGCCAGGGAACCCTGGCGGCGGGGGCCCAGACAGTTGTCGCCGTTCTGGGCCCCAAAACGACAACCGACACCCAGCGCAGAAAGAGATTCCCCTATGCACATTGGACTGATTGGCCTTGGCAAAATGGGATTCAACATGCGCGAACGCCTGCGCAAAGGCGGCGTTGAGGTCACCGGCTATGACCGGAACCCGGACGTCACGGACGCCGGCTCCATTGATGAGCTCATTGCAGCTGTGCCCGTCCCGCGGCTCATCTGGGTGATGGTTCCTGCCGGCGACATCACGGACGCCGTGGTGAAGGAGCTCAGCGAAAAACTCACCGAGGGCGACCTGGTGATAGACGGCGGCAACTCACGCTTTACCGAGGACCAAAAACACGGTGAACTCCTGGCCGCAAAGGGTATCCACTTCGCTGACTGCGGTGTGTCCGGCGGCGTGTGGGGGCTCCAGAACGGGTACGGCCTGATGGCAGGCGGGGACGCCGCCGACATCGAACGGGCCCTTCCGGTCTTTGACGCCTTGCGCCCTGAAGGCGAACGGGCCGACAGTTTTGTCCACGTGGGCGGAATCGGCGCGGGCCATTACGCCAAGATGGTGCACAACGGCATCGAGTACGGCCTGATGCAGGCGTACGCCGAGGGGTACCAGCTCCTCGCATCCAAGGACATCATCAACGATCTGCCCGGCACCTTCCGCGCCTGGCAAAAGGGCACCGTGGTCCGGTCGTGGCTGCTGGACCTCCTGGTCAAAGCGCTGGACGAGGATCCGGGGCTGCAGAACATCGACGACTACGTCGAGGACTCGGGCGAGGGCAGGTGGACTGTGGAAGAAGCCATCGCCAACGCCATTCCCGCACCTGCCATCACGGCTGCCCTGTTCGCCCGCTTTGAATCCCGCGAGGACAGTTCTCCCGCCATGAAGATGGTGTCCGCCCTGCGCCACCAGTTCGGCGGGCACGCAACCCGTCCTGCCAAGTAGCAACCAGAGGGAACCTGGGAGGTTCCCGGAATTGCCGAAAACCGCGTGTACATAGAACACCTCTCGCTGACTGATTTCCGCAGTTACGCCCAGGTTGACCTTGCCCTGGGCCCGGGCGTCACCGTCCTGGTGGGATACAACGGCATCGGCAAGACCAACCTGATGGAAGCCATCGGGTACCTGGCCACCCTCAGCTCCCACCGGGTCAGCTCCGATGCTCCACTGCTGCGGTTCGGCACGGAGCGCGCCCTGGTCAGGGCCCGGCTGGTCCGCGGCGGGCAGATCACGGTCCTCGAACTGGAAATCAATGCGGGCCGGGCCAACCGCGGCCGGATCAACCGCAGCAATCCGGTCCGTGCCCGCGACCTGCTGGGCATTTGCCAAACCGTGCTCTTTGCGCCCGAGGACCTGGCCCTGGTGAAGGGTGATCCGTCCAACCGCCGCCGCTTCCTGGATGAACTCCTGGCCAGCCTGATTCCGCACCACGCGGCCACCCGCAGCGATTACGACCGTGTGCTCAAACAACGCAACGCCCTGTTGAAGTCCGCCCGGGCGGGCAAATTCACCTCGGCGCATGAAACAACGTTGGATGTGTGGGACCAGCACATGGCCAAAGCCGGTGCCGAACTCCTGCATGCCCGGCTGGAGCTGGTGGAACGCCTCCGCCCGCACCTAGCAAAGGCATATGCCGGGCTCACGGACACCTCAAAGCCGGCCGACGCCATCTACCGTTCCACCCTCCAGAACCAGATGGACGACGACGGCGCACCCGAGTTGCGCGCGGCCGGCAGCGGAGCCGGAGGTACAACAGCTGAAGCTGAGGACCTGCGCCAGCTCACCGTGGAGCAGCTGACGGAGCGCTATGTGCGCGCCTTCGCCGACGCCCGGCGCAAGGAACTGGAGCGCGGCATTTCGCTGGTGGGTCCCCACCGCGACGAACTGGAGCTGGTCCTGGGACAGGCGCCCGCGAAGGGGTACGCATCCCACGGTGAAACGTGGTCCACGTGCCTGGCGCTGCGCCTGGCGTCCTATTACGTGATGCTGGACGATGCCCGGACCGGCGGTTCCGCTCCCATCCTGATCCTTGATGATGTTTTTGCCGAGCTGGACGTGCAGCGCAGGCGTAAACTGGCCGCAATAGTCTCGGGTGCGGAACAGGTCCTGGTGACCGCCGCCGTCGACGCCGATATCCCGGAAGAGCTGTCCGGACGGCGGGTGAAGGTCATCGCGGGAGGTATCGATGAGTAGGGCCAAGGACGACGACGCCCGGCAGCCGGGCCGTGAACCCGATAATATCGATGCGCCCCAGGCCGCCCTGAACAGAATGCGGGAAGCCGCGGCCGCCCGGGGCGAAATCCGCAGGGCGGCAGTGCGTCCCGGATCCCAGAAGGCCAAACGCGGTATCCGGGATACCCGCGGATTCAACCAGTTCCATGCCACCGGCCGCGATCCGCTGGGACTGGGCAAAGTAGTAGGCCGCCTGGTGGCCGAACGCGGTTGGACCTCACCGGTTGCCGTCGGCTCCGTGATGGCGGAATGGGCCACCCTGGTGGGGCCGGAAATCTCGGCCCACTGCACACCCGAAAGCTTCACGGACACCACGCTCCATGTCAGGTGTGATTCAACGGCCTGGGCCACGCAATTGCGGCTCCTCAGCCTGAGCCTTCTCGAGAAATTCCGGGTGGAACTGGGCGACGGTGTGGTCACGAGCATCCAGGTTTTGGGGCCGTCCGCGCCGAGCTGGCGCAAGGGCGGCCGGACAGTCAACGGCCGGGGACCGCGGGACACTTACGGATAGCCCGCCGTCGAACTGTTGAAAATCCTCTGATTGCCGTGTAGCGCCCTGGAAGGGCCGGAGGGTGTACAGGCACCCGCTGGCCGGAGTTTCGGAGCGCCCAAGGCGCGCTCAACGCCCTGCAGCGGGCATATCGTCAGCCATCCACGGTCCCCGGAATGCGGGAATCCGGCCTGTTACACGGTAGAATCGTTGTAGATAACTGGGCGCCGGTGAAACGTTGACTGAGTCCGTTCTCCGCACGCTTACAACAGCGGATTTCGGATCCCACCATCAGCTAGTAGCCGGCGCCATAAGTTTGTGCCTGTTGGCGGACGGTTTTTCCATGCCTGGAAGAGCTTTTCGGCCGGCCATCATCGAGAACAGAGGAGTCGACAGCGCCTGTGGCTAACGACAATACAGATATTCTGGCAGTTGAATCCGCAGTCGAGGATGCCCGCACGCCTGACACTCCACGAGAGTATGGCGCCAGCGATATTACCGTGCTTGAAGGCCTGGAAGCTGTCCGGAAGCGTCCCGGTATGTACATCGGCTCCACCGGACCCCGCGGCCTCCACCACCTGGTGTACGAAGTGGTGGACAACTCCGTTGATGAAGCCCTGGCCGGCTACTGCACGCATATCGAGGTTGTGCTCCAGGCCGACGGCGGCGTGAAGGTTGTTGACGACGGCCGCGGCATTCCCGTTGACATGCACCCCACCGAACACAAACCCACGGTGGAAGTCGTCATGACCATCCTGCACGCGGGCGGCAAGTTCGGCGGTGGCGGCTACGCCGTTTCAGGCGGACTGCACGGCGTGGGCATCTCCGTTGTCAACGCACTTTCCAGCCGGGTTGACACAGAGGTCCGCCGCCAGGGCCATGTCTGGCGGATGTCCTTCGCCGACGGCGGCAAGCCCCAGGGCAGCCTGGTACAGGGTGAGGAAACCGACCTCACCGGCACCACCCAGACGTTCTACCCGGACCCGGCGATCTTTGAGTCCACTGAGTTCGATTTCGAGACCCTGCGCGCACGTTTCCAGCAGATGGCGTTCCTCAACAAGGGCCTGCGCATTACCCTGACCGACGAACGCACCCCCACCGGCGACAGCGAGGCGGACGCCGACCTCGACCTGGACGGCGTGGTCACCGAGGGCGAGGTCAGTGCAGAGCACCGCACCGTGGTGTACCAGTACAACGAGGGCCTGCTGGACTACGTCAAGCACCTCAACTCGGGCAAGAAGGTGGACGTGGTCCACGAGGACGTCATCGCCTTCGAAACCGAGGACCAGGAGCGCAAGATTGCCCTGGAAATGGCTATGCAGTGGACCAACGCCTACTCGGAGAGCGTCCACACCTACGCCAACACCATCAACACGCACGAAGGCGGCACCCACGAAGAGGGTTTCCGCGCTGCCATGACCTCCCTGATCAACCGCTATGCGCGGGAGAAGGGCATCATCAAGGAAAAGGACGACAACCTCACCGGTGACGATATCCGTGAGGGCCTCACCGCCGTCATTTCCGTCAAACTCGCCGAGCCCCAATTCGAGGGCCAGACCAAGACCAAGCTGGGCAACTCCGAGGTGAAGGGCTTCGTCCAGCGCGTTGTTACCGACGGGCTCGGCGACTGGCTGGAACGCAACCCCGGTCCCGCCCGCGACGTCATCCGCAAGGCGATCTCCGCCGCGCAGGCCCGCATGGCTGCACGCAAAGCCCGCGACAACGCCCGCCGCAAGAGCCCGCTGGAATCCTTCGGCATGCCGGGCAAGCTGTCCGACTGTTCCTCGAAGGATCCCGCGAGGTGCGAGGTCTACATCGTGGAGGGAGACTCGGCAGGCGGTTCCGCCAAGCGCGGCCGCAACCCCGAGACCCAGGCCATCCTTCCCCTCCGCGGCAAGATCCTGAACGTGGAGCGTGCCCGCCTGGACAAGGCCCTGGGCAACGCGGAAGTCCAGTCCATGATCACGGCTTTCGGCACGGGCATCGGTGAGGACTTTGACCTCTCCAAGCTCCGGTACCACAAGATCGTCCTGATGGCAGATGCCGATGTGGACGGCCAGCACATCACCACCCTGCTGATGACGCTGCTGTTCCGCTACATGCGCCCGCTGATCGAAAACGGCTACGTCTACCTGGCCCAGCCGCCGCTGTACCGGATCAAGTGGTCCAACGCTGCCCACGACTACGTGTACAGCGACAAGGAACGCGACGCCAAGCTCCTGGCGGGGCAAGCGGCAGGACGCCGCATCCCCAAGGACAACGGCATCCAGCGGTACAAGGGCCTCGGCGAAATGGACTACACGGAACTGTGGGACACCACCATGGACCCGGACAATCGCACGCTGCTGCAGGTCACCATGGATGACGCATTGGCTGCGGACCAGATCTTCTCCGTCCTGATGGGCGAGGACGTGGAATCGCGCCGCAACTTCATCCAGCAGAACGCCAAGGACGTCAGGTTCCTGGATATCTAGGGCTTCACCCCAACAGATATTCCAGATCCGACATATACCTGAAACGGAAATAGAAAATGAGCGACGAAACACCCGAGAACCCGGCCCCCGAAGCCGGGAACCCGGACACCGTTCTTGAAGGCGACGTGCTGGTGGACCGCGTGGAGCAGGTGGACCTGCAGACGGAAATGCAGCGGTCCTACCTGGACTACGCGATGGCCGTCATCGTGGGCCGTGCCCTCCCGGACGTCCGCGACGGACTCAAGCCCGTGCACCGCCGCGTGCTGTACGCGATGTTCGACGGCGGCTACCGCCCGGAACGATCCTTCAACAAGTGTGCCCGCGTGGTGGGCGAGGTCATGGGCCAGTACCACCCCCACGGCGACACCGCCATCTACGACGCCCTGGTCCGCCTCATCCAGGACTGGACCATGCGGTACCCGCTGGCCCTGGGCCAGGGAAACTTCGGTTCACCGGGCAACGACGGTGCAGCCGCACCCCGTTACACCGAAACCAAGATGGCCCCGCTGGCCATGGAAATGGTCCGGGACATCGACGAGGAAACCGTCGACTTCCAGGACAACTACGACGGCAAGAACCAGGAACCCACCATCCTGCCGGCCAGGTTCCCCAACCTGCTGGTAAATGGCTCCTCCGGCATCGCCGTCGGCATGGCCACCAACATCCCGCCGCACAACCTCCGCGAGGTGGCTGACGGCGTGCAGTGGTACCTGGCCAACCCGACCGCAAGCCGCGAGGAACTGCTGGAAGAACTCCTGCGCCGCGTCAAGGGACCGGATTTTCCCACCGGCGCCACCATCCTGGGCCACAAGGGCATCGAGGACGCCTACCGGACCGGCCGCGGCTCCGTCACCATGCGTGCCGTGGTGAACGTGGAGGAACTGCAGGGCCGCACCTGCTTGGTGGTCACGGAACTGCCCTACCAGGCCAACCCGGACAACCTTGCCATCAAGATTGCCGAACTGGTGAAGGACGGGAAGATCCAGGGCATCGCGGACCTCCGCGATGAAACCTCGGGCCGTACCGGCCAGCGGCTGGTCATCGTGCTGAAGCGTGACGCCGTGGCCAAGGTGGTGCTGAACAACCTCTACAAGCACACCGAACTGCAGAGCAACTTCTCGGCAAACATGCTGGCGATCGTGGACGGCGTGCCCCGCACCCTGAGCCTGGATGCCTTCATCCGGCACTGGGTCACCCACCAGATGGACGTCATCGCCCGCCGCACCAGGTACCGGCTGCGCAAGGCGGAGGAAGAAGCCCACATCCTGCGGGCGCTCCTGAAGGCGCTGGACATGCTGGACGAGGTCATCGCCCTGATCCGCGCGTCCAACACCACCGAAGCAGCACGTGACGGCCTGATGGAACTGCTGGACATCGACGAACTGCAGGCCCGGGCCATCCTGGACATGCAGCTGCGCCGCCTCGCAGCACTGGAGCGCCAGAAGATCCAGGACCGGCATTCCGAGCTCGAAGCCCTGATTGCCGAATACAACGAGATCCTTGGATCCGAGGAGCGCCAGCGCGAAATCATCAGCACTGAGCTTGGCGAGATCGTGGACAAGCACGGTGATGACCGCCGGACGAAGATCCTGATGGGCTTCGACGGCGACATGTCCATGGAGGACCTCATCCCCGAAGAGGAGATGGTGGTCACCATCACCCGCGGCGGCTACGTCAAGCGGACGCGGAGCGACAACTACCGTTCGCAGCAGCGCGGCGGCAAGGGCATCAAGGGTGCCCAGCTGCGCGGCGACGACGTGGTGGAGCACTTCTTTGTCACCACCACCCACCACTGGCTCCTGTTCTTCACCAACCTCGGCCGGGTGTACCGCGCCAAGGCCTACGAGCTGATGGAAGCCGGCCGCGACGCCAAGGGCCAGCACGTGGCCAACCTGATGGCGTTCCAGCCGGACGAGCACATCGCCCAGGTGCTGGACCTGAAGGACTACCAGCAGGCTCCGTACCTGGTCCTCGCCACCAAGCGCGGCCTGGTCAAGAAGACGCGGCTGGAGGACTACGACACCAACCGTTCCGCCGGTGTGATCGCCATCAACCTCCGCGACGGCGACGAACTGGTGTCCGCGCAGCTGGTCTCCGAAACCGACGATCTGCTCCTGGTGTCCCGCAAGGGGCAGTCCATCCGCTTCACCGCCACTGAGGATGCACTCCGCCCCATGGGCCGGGCAACCTCCGGCGTCACCGGCATGAAGTTCCGTGAGGAGGACGAGCTGCTCGCCGCCAACGTGGTGACCGACGGCTCGTACGTGTTCATCGTGACCGAGGGCGGCTACGCCAAGCGCACCGCCGTCGAGGAATACCGGCTCCAGGGCCGCGGCGGGCTTGGCATCAAGGTTGCAAAGCTTGCCGAAGAACGCGGTGACCTGGTGGGCGCACTTATTGTCCAGGAAGAGGATGAGGTGCTGGTGGTCATGGAGGGCGGCAAGGTGGTCCGTTCATCGGTGGTCGGTGTCCCTGCCAAGGGCCGCGACACCATGGGCGTTATCTTCGCCAAGCCGGACAAAAACGATCGGATCATCGAGGTGGCGCGCAACAGCGAACGCGGTCTTGAGGGCGAGGAATCGCTGGCCGATGACGTAACGTTGGCTGAAGATGGCAGTTCCCCGGAGGAAGCCGCAGAGTCAGCACTGGCAGAAGAATCACCGGCCGTTGAGTCAGAGGACGCCTCGGGCGACGCTGAGCCGAACGAAGACAACACGGAGGTAACGAGTGAGTAATCCCGACTCATTTCCCAGGCCGAACACTTCAGCTTCCGAGGGAAACCGGCCCTCGGCCGCACCCCGCGTGAACGCTCCTGTTCGTCCGCAGCAGCGGCCTGCCGCCCCCGCGGCAGCTCCCGGCCAGCGGCCTGCAGTCCCGGGCCAGCGTCCCGTCCAGGGTGAACGGCCGACGCCGGGACAGGCCGCGCCGCGCACGGCTGCGGGACCGTCCGTCCCCGGCCAGCGTCCGGTGCAGGGCCAGCAGGGCCAGCGGCCCGCCCAGGGCGGGCCGGGGCTGGTAAAGCCGGCGCCCAAGGCCAAGGTCCGGCGCGCGCGGCTGCTGGTCAGCAAGGTTGACCCATGGTCCGTCCTGAAGATGGCCTTCCTGCTCTCCGTGGCGCTGGGAATCGTCACGGTGGTGGCTGCGATCGTCCTGTGGACCGTCCTGGACCTCACCGGCATCTTTGATCAGGTGGACAGCCTGCTTGGTACGCTCGCCGGCTCCGAGGGCGGCGGCTTCGAGCTTAAGAAGGTTGCATCGCTGGGGCAGGTGGCCTCGTTCGCCACCATCATTGCCGTGGTGAACGTTGTCCTGCTGACCGCGCTCTCCATGCTTTCGGCTGTCCTGTACAACATTGCCGCCACCCTGGTGGGCGGCATCGGCGTTACCCTCACCGACGATTAGGCCCTTGCTTTCACCGGGTAAATTGCGGTGAAAGCGCCCGATTTGAGATCGGGCCGGGATGTGCTGTAAAGTCATGTCTCGGCCCGATGAGGTATCGGGGCGTATAGCTCAGGCGGTTAGAGCGCTTCGCTGATAACGAAGAGGTCCCAGGTTCAAGTCCTGGTACGCCCACGGAACCTGTGCAGGTTCAAGTGGAGGTTTGGTTCGCAGTACTGCGGCCGGACCGGAACGGGGAGCATGTGAAGAAGTTGCTTGTACTGGCAGCGGCAATCGCAGGCGTCCTGGTCTACCGGAAAGCACAGGAATCCGAAGCCCGGAAAACAGTCTGGAGCAAGTCGACCGATTCGGTTGACTAGGCCGGATGCCCGGTCCTTGAGCTGGTCAGCAGCCCCAAGGTTCTAGGGTATGATGGACGGGTTGCTTCTTATGGGGGCATGGCGCAATTGGTAGCGCACCTGCTTTGCAAGCAGGGGGTTCGGGGTTCGAGTCCCCGTGCCTCCACCATAAGGAAGTCCCGGTTCAGCGGAAACGCTGGCCGGGACTTTTGTTTTCTCCGGCATACGTAGGGGTGGATGGTGGCCTTCTTTATTGCAGCCCTTGGTGTCCTGGGTGTTGCCTCCTCGGGCCCGTTGATAGCAGCCACCCTGGGGGCCACCAGCGTCAGTGCCCTGGCCATAGCCTTCTGGCGCAATGCCATCGGTGCCGCCGTGATGGCCACCCCCACCCTCATCCGCCAGCCCGCCCAGTTCGGCAGGGTAACCAGGGGGGAATTCCGCTGGTCGCTGCTCGCCGCCGTCGCCCTTGCCCTGCACTTTGCCTGCTTCATTACGTCGCTGCAGCTGACGTCCGTCGCCGCAGCCACGGCGCTGGTCTGCCTGCAGTCCGCGTGGATCGCTGTCTTCCAGCTCTTCAGGGGAACCAGGTACCGCTGGCAGGTGCTGGCGGGGCTGGGCATCGCCTTTGGCGGAGTGGTGGCGATTACGGGCTTTGATATGGGATCTTCTCCCGATGCCCTCCTGGGAGACCTGCTGGCCGTGGCCGGCGGAGCCCTGGCCGGGCTGTACACCCTGGCGGGAGGCAAGGCCCGGCAAAGCATGACCACCGGGACCTACACAACGCTCTGCTACGGAATGTGTGCTGTCCTCGTGGCGGTGATGGCCCTGCTGGGGGGCCAGCCCCTGGCGGGCTTTGAGGCGGCCGGCTGGCTGGGCATTCTGGCGATCACCGTCTGCGCCCAGCTCGTGGGGCATACCGCGTTCAACCACCTGCTCGCCACGATGAGCCCGCTGCTGGTGTCGATGATCATCCTGCTGGAAATCCCCGGTGCAGCCCTCCTGGCTGCCTTGTTCCTCCAGGAGAAGCTCCCCGCCGGTACCTACGCGGGACTGGGACTGATCCTGGTGGGGCTCGCCGTCGTCGTCCTCGGGCAAAAGCCTGGACGGGCGGGAAGGCGGGGACGCGGAGCAGGAAACCGGGATCAGGACGGACCACCGGACCGGCCGCTGGCCGAACTTGGGACGGACTGATCCCTTAGGCCGGCGTTTCCCGCCGAAGCCTACTGGCCGCCGCGGCGGGCAGGCTGGGCTGTATTAACGGTGTGGATGGCCCGCAGGAGCTTGGCCGGGAAATACACAGAGAAGAAGACCACCATGGGGGCCTTGAGGGCCATCTTCTTAACGTTGTGAGCCTTGTATGTGCGGTCAAAGCGGGTGACGTAATAGCGGTAGTCGCGGGGTGAATCCTCCAGCCGGCGCGCGGACATGCCGGACACCATCTGGGGGCAGTAGTTGATCTTCAGGTCGTGGTCTGCCAGGTGCAGGGACAGATCAATATCCTCATGCATCTCGTCCTTCTCGTCACGGCATGTCTCGGAGCGGATGATCTGCCACGCCGAAGAACGCAGGGCCATGTTGGAGCCGAACAGGAAGTGGTACTGGTGCTTGGCCAGCTTCAGCATGAGCTGGCGCATCTTGTCGTCCGCTTTGAGGCCGAAGCGGCGCATGGGCATGTCGTAATAGACCACGGGGCCGGTGGCGGCCTGGACTGACGGGTCGTCGAACGCGCGCTGCACCTGCTCCACCCAGTCTGGCTCAACCACTGAATCCGCGTCGATGCGGCCCAAAATGTCGCCGGTAGCATTGTCCAGGCCAAAGTTGCGGGTGGGTATGAGTCCCTGTTCCTTGTCCTGGCTGAGCAGGATGATGGGGCTTTCCGGATACTCAAGCTGCATTTGGCGGACGATATCAGCGGTCCGGTCCTTGGAGAGGTTGTCCACCACGATGATTTCGTGGGCGGGCACCGACTGATAGATGGCAGCTATCAGGCACTGCCGGATGACACTTTCCTCGTTATATGCCGGGATGACAATGGACACGCGGGGCTGTACTGCTGCGTCGTTCAAGGCATCCTCAGAGGATTGATCGGCTGACATCAGTCCAAATCTAGCACCGATCAGGGGCCTGCCCGGGAGCGCGATGGCATGTGGAGATGAATAAAGGGCCCCGCCCCAGTGAACTTGTCACGGAGGCGGAGCCCTTAGGCACAACGCAGGACTGCTAGGACTGCGTGGCGTCCTTGTCCGCGGTGGACTTGCCGTTGGTACCGATGTTGGAGGCGATGTCCTGGGTGGCAGTCTTGGCGTCCGTGACAATCGGGGCCGTGGCGCCGGGAATATCCTCCGCCACGTGCTTGGCCTTGTCCGCGGAATCGTCGGCCGTTTCATCGGTTGCGCCGGAGGCGGTGCCAGCGGCAGTACCGGCGGTGGCCTCTGGAACGTCGTTCACCGTGGTGGCCGGGACCGGTGCGGGCGTGGACGTGACCGGGGACGGCGTCTTCCAGGGATCCTCGACCGGCTTGGAAGCCTTCCAGGCTGCCACTCCCGCCGCAACTGCCGCAGCGATGACGCCAAACACCAGCCAGCCGCGCTTTTTCGGCACCTCGGGCTCCGCCAGCTGAATGGTCGCCGTGCGGCCAGCCTGAGTCGCAGCTGCCTTAAGTTGTGTCCCGGTAGCCAGGGCCTGCTCCTGGAGGGCGTGGATGATTCCTACGTCGCCAAGCTTCTGGGCGACGGCGTCCACGCGTGCGGGTGTGTTTTCAAGCGTGCGGTGCACAATGCCGGATGCGGAGCCGATCTGATCGGACAGGCGGGGCAGGTATTCAACCACCACCCGGTCACGTGCATTGAGGATGACGGGCGTGGCCCTGTCCAGGGCTTCATGCAGCCGCGGTGAAGCACCGTCCACCGCGTCGTTGATCCGCGGAGCGAGCTGGGCCAGGCCGTCCTGGATACGCGGCGTCACGGTGGCCACTCCATCTGCCGCCTTGTGCGCAGCAGTCTTCAGGCCCTCCTGGATTTTGGGAGATGCAGTATCCAGGCTGTGCTGCAGACGGTCCACAGCTGCTTCCACGCGCGGAGACGCCCAATCTTTGGCATTCTCCATGGCGCCAATGACTGACAGCTCAAGGTCACGGGCAATACGGTCCGATTTCTTCACAACTACCTCCCGATTAATGTGACGGTCTGTGGTTAGCCTACGTGGCTTGATGTTCACCGGCTATTCCCTCCGCGGATTTTAGGCCGATTTCACCGAGCGCGGAACTGCCCCCGCAGCCCTCCCCACCTCAGGGGGCCATGAAAGAATGGGGCCTATGACTGCCATCGCAACTGCAAAAGCAACCATCCACACAAGCCTCGGCGACATCGTCGTCAACCTCTTCGGCAACCACGCGCCCAAGACGGTCAAGAACTTCGTAGGCCTCGCCACCGGCGAGCAGGCGTGGACCCACCCGGAGACGGGCGAGGACAAGACCGGGACGCCGCTGTACAACGGCACCATCTTCCACCGCATCATCAAGGACTTCATGATCCAGGCCGGCGATCCGCTGGGCCGCGGCACGGGTGGACCGGGCTACCGCTTCGACGACGAGATCCACCCCGAGCTCACCTTCAACCAGCCCTACAAGCTGGCGATGGCCAACGCCGGCATCCAGATGGGCAAGGGCACCAACGGGTCACAGTTCTTCATCACCACCATCCCCACGGACTGGCTGCAGGGCAAGCACAGCATCTTCGGTGAAGTAGCGGACGACGAATCCAAGAAGGTCGTAGACGCCATCGAAGGCGTCCGCACCGGCATGGGTGACCGCCCGGTAGAGGACGTCACCATCAACAGCATCGACATCGAACAGCTGTAATCCCCCTCCATGAGTTACGGAATTCCGTCGGCTGAGCCGTCCGCGCAGGTTCCGGTCTGCCCCCGGCACCCTGACCGGCCCTCCTATGTGCGCTGCCAGAGGTGCGGGCGCCCCGCATGCCCTGACTGCCAGCGGGCGGCCGCCGTCGGATTCCAATGCGTTGACTGCGTCAACGAAACAAAGCGGACGACGCCGGAGGTGCGGACCGTCTACGGCGGCGCCGCAGTGGCCGGCAAACCATTGGTAACGTACGTCATCATCGCCGTGTGTGTGGTGATGTACGCGCTGCAGTTGTTGCTGCCCAATGAGGCGGTCTACCAAAATCTTGCCTATGCCAATGGCTACGTCGAGCCACGCTGGGGAGAGTTTGAGCCATGGCGGATGTTAACCGCTGCCTTCCTGCACTCCCAGGGCTCCTACCTCCACATCATCTTGAACATGTATACGTTGTGGATTTTTGGCCAAGCCCTTGAGCCGCTCCTCGGCCGGATCCGTTTCCTGGCGCTGTACCTGATTGCCGCCATTGGCGGCTCCGTCGGCTATCTCATGCTCACGTCGCTTTACGTGCCGGGGCAGCAACAGGTGGGAGTGGTCGGTGCCTCCGGTGCCATCTTTGGGCTTTTCGGTGCCATGCTTCTGGTGCAGCGGCACCGGGGCGGTGATACTCGCCAGCTCTGGGTGCTGATCGCCATCAACGGTGTGATTGGTTTCCTGATCCCCCAGATCGCCTGGCAGGCGCACCTCGGCGGGCTGGCCACAGGTGCGCTGTGCGCGGCGGTCCTCGCCTACACCCCCCGCGGACCCAGGCAAGGCCTAATCCAGGCAGCGGGCCTGGCAGCCGTCCTGGCGCTGTTGATTGCCGCCAGCTGGGTACGCATCTCGCTATAGCCGTGCAGGCGCAGCGCAGCTTCCACTCGTCAAGATAAGGCCCCGACATCCTCACGGATGCCGGGGCCTCCTTTATCCACAGCCTTTATCCACAGTGTTGGTAACTTACACGCCTGTAGTTCACATGGGAAAGGTCCCTTTCCCGCCAGCACGCAGGAGTTTTCCCGGATATCCCCTTCCTCCATCCACATCTGTGGATAACTCTTGGGGATAGGCCTGTGCTTAAGTGGACAAATCGGCTGCCAACTACGGTTCTGTGGAAAAGGGCGAAGCACAGCGGGGATTTCCGCCGCCGGAAGCCCTTTGTCGGGGTACTTTCAACAGGCTTGTGCACAGTGTTAATAACTGACAGGCATGTAGTTCCCTTCAGGAAAAACAGCCACACGCCACTGCCATGGGGCTCGCTACGCCTAAATTTCCCCATGCATTTCCACAGCTGTGGATAACTTGTGGGTATTGCAGTGTTGGTAAGTGGAAAAGATCAACAGGCCGGGTGTGTAAAGCTGGGGGCAAGGGACTCACGGCCCGCTCCTCGGCGGGGCTGTCCACCTGCTAGTTTTTCCCCACCGTTGTGTTTTCACCAGGAGAATCCATTGAGCGCCACCACTCAGAACATCTATCTCGACAAGCAGCATCCCACCCTGTGGCGTGCCCTCAACGGGCTCGGACTCAAGGTACGGGAGGCCGCGGAGGCGGCCGGCCTGGACGAAACCACCGTGGAGCTCCTTCGGGTCCGGGTCTCACAGCTGAACGGCTGTGCATACTGCCTGGACCTGCACGTCAGGGAAGCCATGGAGGCCGGGGAAACCGCGCAGCGCCTGGCCGTGCTGCCGGCATGGCGCGAGACGGCTCTCTTTACCGAGAAAGAGCGTGCGGCACTTGCATTGGCAGAGAGCATTACGGAGTTGCCGGGCCATAGTGTGCAGGGTCATGAGGAAGCCTACGCCCGGGAGCACCTCTCGGAGGAGGAGTTCTCTGCCGTGAGCTGGCTGGCCATCGCCATGAACGCATTCAACCGGGTCTCGATCACCAGCCACCATCCGGTCTCTCGGGACCGGTAGAGTGCACGGTTCCCCGGCGCTGAGCCCCCTTGGTTAAGCACGGGCTGCCCGTTATCCACAGTTCTTCCACACTGTTAATAAGTGCATCCGAATGGCCCGATTGGCGCATTTGGTACGGCATGGCGCCCCAACACGGCTCCGGCCCGGTGGCAGCAGTAAGTTATCAACACTGTGGATAACTTTCCCAACAGTTGGGGAAAACTTGGAAGGTCAGGCGTCTGAAGCAGGCCAGATTCCCGAGGATCCACGGCGGTGGCTGTCCAGCAGGTGGGTGTCCACCATGCCGATGGCTTCCATCAGCGCAAACATGGTGGTGGGTCCCACGAAGGCGAATCCCCTTTTCCGCAGCGCCTTGGACAGCGCTATCGACTCCGGGGACTGCGTGGGAATATCTGCGTGGAAGGCCGGGCGGGGCGTCTGTGCGGGCTTGAACTGCCACACGTAGTCCACCAGGCCACCGTCCTGCCGCAGGGCGAGGGTGGCTTGGGCGTTGGTGATGGCAGACCGGATCTTCAGCCGGTTCCGCACAATGCCCGGGTCTTGCATCAGGCGCTCCACGTCGGCCTCGGTGAACAACGCCACGGCGTCGGGGTTGAAGGCCGCGAAGGCCGCACGGAATGCGGGGCGCTTGCGGAGGATGGTTGCCCAGGAGAGCCCGGCCTGGAAGCCCTCAAGGCAGATGCGCTCGTAGAGTCCCTGTTCGTCGGTGACTGGCAGGCCCCATTCAGTGTCGTAGTACTCGCGCAGGAGGGGGTCGGTGGAAGCCCACAGGGGACGGGCCAGTCCGTCCTCCCCCAGCACCGCGCCGCTGTCAGGCGCCATGGATGCCACCGGCTATGAACGCCACCGCGTGGTCATCAGGAATCCGACGATCGCGATGCCGAAGCCGGCCACGATGTTCCATGATTCCCATGCCTGGACCGGAAGGCGGCCCTCGCTGATGTAGAAGGTGATGATCCAGAGGAGGCCAATGATCATCAGGCCGAACATGACCGGCTTGAACCAGACAGGGTTGGGCTTGTAGGTCTGCGAAGACGCCTGCGCGGTGGTGCTGGCGGTCTTCTTGCGAGGCTTTGACTCGGGCACTGGCTCTCCTTGGCGGGCTGAGGCAAGCTCGGCGTTCCGGGCTTGATATCCTGCAAGAAGGAAGTTGCCAGCGGTCTGCGCGATCTTGGTCAAATCTGGATTCTTACTAGCAGCCAATTCTAGTCGTAGTTCATGGGGCACCAGTGCCCGCCGCAACCGCCCCGAGGAGAATGCGTGGTACTGCAGGAGAAGGCGAGGCCCGCCGCTGCGCCGCGTGCCGGCGTCGTATTTCTGCGCGGAACCATCCAGGTACTGGGTGAGCTGCTCATCACCGCCGGGGTGGTCCTGCTGCTGTTTGTCGCCTGGCAGCTGTGGTGGACCAACGTTGAATCGGATGCCAAGCAGAGCGCAGTGATCAAGGAGTTCGCCCAGGATCTGGGCAGCCCGGAACCTGCCGCTCCGGAGGCCCCGGCCCCGGCCGCCCCCGAAGATTTCGGCCCTCCTGCCGTGGGGACCCCGCCCGGCCATGCCGGCACCATCGGCATTATGTACATTCCCCGGTTCGGTCCGAACTACACCCGGCCCATTGTGCAGGGAACCAGCCAGGATGTGCTGGACACCCTGGGGCTGGGGCATTACAGCAACACCGCCATGCCAGGTGCCGTGGGGAACTTCGCCGTTGCCGGCCACCGGCAGACGCACGGCGCCGTGCTGGACAACATCCACACGCTGGTGCCCGGGGACAAGATCTACGTACAGACGAAGGACGGCTTCTACATCTACGTCTTCCGCAACAACCAGATCGTGATGCCCTCCCGAACCGACGTCCTGGAGCCGGTGCCCACCCAGCCGGGCGTCGTCCCCACCGAAAGCTTCCTCACCATGACCAGCTGCAACCCCCGCTTTGGTGCTGAAGAGCGCATCATCGCCTATGCGCTGCTGGACAACTGGCGCCCTGCCGCCGCCGGTCCGCCGGCGGAGATTGCAGCCCAGGTAGCCGCAGCGACGGGACGGGGCTGAGCATGTACGCCTGGATCTTCCGCCATCTTCCCGGGCCGCTGTGGCTGCGGATCGTCATCTCGCTGGTGCTGGTCGCCGTCGCACTGGTATTGATGGTTCAGTTCCTTTTTCCGTGGATGTCCGAGTACACCCAATTCACCGACTCAACGATTGGTTCCGCAAGCCAGCCATGACCACAACCAAGATCCTCGTGGTGGATAACTACGACAGCTTCGTCTACACCCTGGTGGGCTACCTCCAGGAACTCGGTGCCGAGACCACAGTGGTCCGCAACGACGACGTCACCCTCGCCGAGGCCATCGAACTGGCCGGCACGCGCGACGGCATCCTCATTTCGCCGGGCCCCGGCAACCCTGCAGAGGCCGGGGTGTGCATCGAGCTGATCAAATGGTGCGGCGAGAACAGTGTGCCGATGTTCGGCGTATGCCTGGGACACCAGGCGCTGGCGGAGGCGTTCGGCGGCAAGGTGACGCACGCGCCCGAACTGATGCACGGCAAGACGTCGCTGGTGGAGCATATCGGGACCAGCGTGTTTTCCGGGCTCCCCTCCCCCGTCACGGCCACCCGGTACCATTCGCTGGCCGCCGTCCGCGAAACGCTCCCGGATGTCCTGGAAGTCACCGCGGAAACCGCGTCGGGCGTGGTGATGGGGCTTCAGCACCGGACCGCGCCGCTGTGCGGTGTGCAGTTCCACCCCGAGTCCGTGCTCACCGAGGGCGGCTACCAGATGCTGGGGAACTGGCTTGAGTCCCTGGGCATGAAGGGTGCGGCGGCGCGCGCCGCGAAGCTGAGCCCGCTCATCCAGCACTAGCCTTCGCCAAGCACGCCGGCTCGGCCCGCCGCTAGCCCTTCTTTGTGGAGGTGGGCGTCGGTGTAGGCGTGGGGGACGGTGGCGGTGGCGGGGCTTTGGCCACCACGATGCTGACAGTCTTTCCCTGCTCCACCACGGAGTTAACGGGATCGCTCTGGTCCGTCACCCTGCCGGCCTCCACCTGGGCGTTCTCCGCCTCCGTGACCGCTGGTACGAGGCTGAGTTCCTTCAGTGCCGCTTCAGCTTCTTCGCGGGTCCGGCCGCGCAGTTCCGGAATTGCCACCTTGCCCGTGGACACCACCAGCTCAACCGTGGTGCCCACTCCTACCATCTGCCCGGGGGCAGGGCTGGTGGTAATCACAATTCCGGCCGGGACAGTGGCGCTGTTGGCCGTGGTGGTGGACGGGGCACCCGCCAGTCCGCTTTGGCGCAGGATATCCCTGGCCGCCGCTTCGGTCTTGCCCGGCAGGCTGTCCGGAATCTTCACGGCGCTGGGCCCCTCGGAAATGTTCAGCACTACATCGGAGCCCGGGTCCATGGACGTGCCGGACGCCGGATCCGTTCCGATGGCTGTCCCCTTGGGCACCGTGTCATGCTGCAGCCGCACGATTTTTGGTTTGAGGTCCGCGCCGTAGAGCTCCTGCAGTGCCGCCGATTCGGTCAGCGCTGCCACAGCCGGGATCTGCACCTTGGGCGGCGGCGGTGCCGGACGGTTCACGGTGTCGTACACCCACAGCCCGCCGCCGGTGAGGACCAGGAGGGTGAAGATCACCAGGGTGGTTATCCAGGCACGACGGCGGGACTTCTGCCGGGCGGTCCGCTCGCGCTCGGGAGGGAAGCCGAGGGGCAGGCCATCGCGTGCTGAAGGTTCGTAAGCGGCGGCAGTGGCGCCGCCGTCGTCGGCTGTAGTGCCCAGGGCAGCCAAGCGCCCGGTTGGGGGGTCATCGAGGAAGCCTGCGCCGGCTGCCGCGAACGCTTCGGTCACGGGCGCTGTGGTGGGGGCGGGGACGTGGTCATTGGGATCGGTGGGTGCCTCCGAGGCAGTAATTGCCGGGACCGGAACCCCCGCCCGAGCAGCGCGCAGGGCACGCTGGAAGGCGGCGGCGTCCTGGAACCTGTCGTCGCGGCTTTTCTGCAGCGCTTTTGCCAGCACGGTGTCCAGTGCCGGGGAAACGGCAGGGTTCAGGCTGCTCGCCGGCGCCGGAATCTCGCGCACGTGCTGGTAGGCCACGGACACGGGGCTGTCGCCGACGAACGGCGGGCGGGAGGTCAGCATTTCGTAGAGCAGGCAGGCCGCGGAATAGAGGTCGCTGCGCGCGTCCACTGTTTCGCCGCGGGCCTGCTCGGGAGAGAGGTACTGCGCCGTGCCCACCACGGCCTGGGTCTGGGTCATGGTGGCGGAGGAATCGGCGATGGCCCTGGCGATGCCGAAGTCCATGACTTTTACCGAGTCCGTGCCGTCGCAGTACATCACGTTGGCCGGCTTGATGTCGCGGTGCACAATGCCGGCTTTGTGGCTGTATTCAAGGGCGCCGAGCACGCCCAGGCAATAGTCGATGGCCTGGTTGATGCTGACCTCGTTGGCCCGGATCAGTTCCCGGATGGTCCTGCCCTCAACGTATTCCATCACGATGTACGGCACCCGGACGTTGTCATCGGAGCCGTCATGGACCATGTGCTCGCCCGTATCGTAAATTGCCACGATCGAGGGGTGGTTCAGGGCGGCCACTGACTGGGCCTCGCGTTTGAAGCGTGCCTGGAACTGCGGGTCCCGGGCCATATCCGGCCGGAGCAGCTTGATGGCGACCGTACGGCCCAGCCGGGTATCCAGGCCCCGGTAGACGTCTGCCATTCCGCCGCGGCCGATGAGGCCGCCCAGTTCGTAGCGTCCGCTGAGGACACGCTGGCTATCCACCGGGAGGTTGTCCTCCCGGTGCAACGGTGTGCGCGCTGACTCGTTCACTGGCTGTCCTGGCGGCTACGGCCGGCAGGTAGGCAGGCCGGGCACTTGGTCTGGTCCACAAGCCGGGAGGGATGAAGGCGCCGTAGGTCCTGCGGCGGACGGGGTGCTGGGAGCGGTGGTGGGAACGGTGGTAGGGGCAGCCGTGGTCGGCGCGGGCGCGGGCGGTGCCTCGGCATAGGTGACAGTTATCGCCGACCCCAAAGGCAAAGGACCGGTCGGGTTCAATTCCACAACTCTCCCCGGAGCGGCCTCAGTCGTTTGCCGCGGGACCACACTCACCGCAAGCCCAAGGTCTGTAAGCTGCGACTGAACCGTCCGGTAGTCCTTGCCGAGGTAGGCCGCGGGGATGACGTTCACCGTTTCCGGCGTGGGCTCCTGAGTGGGTGTGGGCGTGGAACGCGTCTGCGTCGGGGTAGCCGACGGCGTGGTCCGGGTGGGGCTGGCCGACGTAGCCGGCGCACTGGTGGAGGTAGCGCTGGGTGAGGGATTGCCGGAGGGCGAAAAGAGTCCGAGCTGGCTTACGAGGAACCCCACCAGGGCAAACAGGAGCAGCAGGATCAAGGCAACCAACGGCCACGTCCAGGGGCTGCGGCCCTTACGCCGCGGCTCATCGGCGGGCTCGTCGTCGTACGTTGTTTCTTCCGGGGTCCAATTCCGCTCGGCGGCCAGGGCATTGGCGCGGGCCAGTGTCCCCTGTGGTTCACCATCTGCTGCGGATGCGCCGGCAGCGCCTGCCGCCATCCCCGCCGCGGCTCCTGCAGCACCGGCACCCAGTACGCGGCAGCGCCGAGGTGGCTGCGTCCGACGAGTCCCGCTGGGCGCCGATGACGCCGGTGGGGGCAGTGGCCGTGTCCACGGGGGCGGTAATGGGACCTGTGTCCGCGTCAAAGAGGAGCATGCCCGGTACCGCGGCGCGGGCGGCGTTGATGTCGCCGTTCCGGATGGCCTCGGCAGCTTCGGCAAGTTTGATGGCGTTGGCCGGACGGTTCTTGGGATCCTTGGCCAGCATGGACATCAGGAGGGCGCGCACCGGGGCGGGAAGCGACTCGGGCAGGGGTGGCGGAGCGTCGTTCACCTGCGCCAGGGCGATGGCGATCTGGGACTCGCCGGAGAACGGCCGGTGCCCGGCAAGGCACTCGTAACCGATGACGCCCAGCGAGTAGATGTCAGAAGATCCCGTGGCAGTCTGTCCGGTGGCCTGCTCGGGTGCCAGGTACTGCGCCGTTCCCATCACCTGGCCGGTCTGCGTGAGCGGGACCTGGTCGGCGAGGCGGGCGATGCCGAAGTCAGTGACCTTCACCCGGCCGTCAGGGGTGATCAGGATGTTGCCGGGCTTCACGTCGCGGTGCACGAGGCCTTGGGCATGGGCAACGGAGAGCGCCCGGGCGGTTTGGGCGATGATGGACAGGGTGCGGTCCGGGGACAGTACCTGCTCATGCTCGATGATGCTGCTCAGCGGCTGGCCCGGAACGAGTTCCATCACGAGGTAGGCCGAGCCCTCTTCCTCGCCGTAGTCGAAGACGTTTGCAATGCCCACGTGGTTGAGCAGGGCGGTGTGGCGGGCCTCTGCGCGGAACCGCTGAAGGAAGCCGGGGTCCCCCGTGTACTCCTCTTTCAGGACTTTGATGGCGACGATGCGGCCCAGGACAAGGTCCTTGGCTTTCCAGACTTCCCCCATGCCGCCGATCGCGATCCGCGTAGTCAGCTGGAATCTGCCGCCGAGGGTGATTCCGGTTGTAGGCCTCACTTATTCAACACCGCCTCAAAAATCTTCTTCGCGTTCGGACTGGTTAGCTGTGCGCCGGTGGTGATGTCTACGCCCTCCATGACGATCGTGACTCCCACCTGCGGGTTGTTTGCGGGGGCGAACCCGGTGAACCAGGAGTTGTTGACGCCGTTGCCCAACTCTGCGGTTCCGGTCTTGCCGGCCACTTGGACTCCGGGGACTGCTGCCCTGTTGGCGATGCCCTGGCTGACCGCGCTGGTCATCCATTCGGTGATCTGGTTGGCGATCGCCGGAGTGGTGGAGGTCCGGAGTTGCTGCGGCTGCGGTTCGTCGATGACACGCAGGTCCGGGGAGCGCAAGGCCTTGATGAGGGTGGGACGCATCTGGACACCGTCGTTGGCGATGGCGGCAGTCATCATGGCGATTTGCAGCGGTGTGGCGCGGACGTCGCGCTGTCCGATGGCGGACTGCGCCAGCCCCGGAGCGTCCAGGTCGTCGGGGAAACCGTTGCCCTTGGCGTAACCCAGCTTCAGTTGGTCGCCCATGTCTTCGCCGAAGCCGAACTTTTTGGCCTGTTCGGCAATGGCGTTGCGCCCCAGGTCAAGGGCGATGCTCGCGAACGGGGTGTTGCAGGACTGTTGCAGGGCGAACGCGAAGTCCGCTGTGTTCCGGGTGTAGCAGTTGCCGCCGGCGTAGTTGGGCAGCTTGTACTGGATGCCGTCGAAGGGCATCTCTGCAGGATTGGGAAGCTCGCTGTCCTTGTTGTACTTGCCCGAGGCAAGGGCCGCGGCTGTGTCCACCAGCTTGAAGACCGAACCCGGGGCGAGCTGCTCGCCCGTGGGACCGCTGACGTTGGCGTTCAGGTTGATGCCGGGGATCTTAACCAGTTCGTTGATGTTGGCCGACTCTTGCTCGGTGTCCTGGGTGGCAACGAGGTTCGGGTTGTAGGACGGCTTGGACGCCATGGCCAGGATGGCCCCGGACTTGGGGTTGGTCACCACGATCGAGCCGCGCTGGCCGTCCGGGATCAGGTCATATGCGAGCTTCTGGATCTCGGGGTCGATGGTGAGTTCCACCGAGGCGCCCTTGGGCTGGTTTCCCAGGAACATCTGCCCCACCCGGTCCAGGAACAGCTGGTCCGAATTGCCTGCAAGCTGCTGGCCGAGGGCCTGTTCCAGGCCCGTGGCGCCGTAGTTCTGTGAGAAGTACCCGGTGATGCCTGCATAGAGTTCGGGCTGTGAGTAGGTGCGCTGGAACTTGCAGGTCTCCGAACCGCTTTCCACCGATTCCGCCACGGGACTTCCGCCCACAATGATGGCGCCGCGGTCATTGCAGTAGTTCTGCAGGATGGCGCGCTGGTTAAGCGGGTTGGCTTTGAGATCGTCGGCACCTACCACCTGGACGAAGCTGATGGCGCCGAAGAGCAGTGCAAACATGGCAACTGCCGCTACCCACGAATGCCGTATTGCCTGGTTCACGGGTGCTTCACCGCCTCGGTAGGAGTGTCAATGCCCAGGGAATCGGCTTCTTTTGCCGAAGGAGGCGGAGTGGTATCCACCGGTCCGCGGGCGGTATGGGAAATCAACAGGAGCAGGCCCACGATGATCCAGTTGGCCAACAGCGATGAGCCGCCGGCGGCCAGGAATGGGGTGGTGAGGCCGGTCAAGGGGATGAGCCGGGTGACGCCGCCGATCACCACAAAGCACTGCAGCGCGACGGCGAAGGACAGGCCGCAGGCCAGCAGCTTTCCGAACGCGTCGCGGGTGCCGAGGGCGGCCCGGAAACCCCGGGTGAAGAGCAGCAGGTACATCAGGACGATGGCGAACAGTCCGATCAGCCCCAGCTCCTCGCCGAGGGAGGCGATGATCATGTCGCTGTTGGCAAAGGGCACCAGATCCGGACGGCCCTGGCCCAGCCCCGTTCCCACCAGGCCGCCGTTGGCCATGCCGAAGAGGCCCTGGATTACCTGCCGGCTGCCGTTTTCGTAGACCTCAGGGGAAAAGGCATTGAGCCATCCGAACACGCGCTGCTGGACGTGGGAAAACACCTGCGCTGCCACGAAGCCGCCGCCAAGGATGAGGGCCAGGCCGATGACCACCCAGCTGATGCGGCTGGTGGCAACGTAGATCATCACGATGAAGAGGCCGAAGAACAGGACCGAGGAGCCCAGGTCACGCTGGAAGATGAGCACGCCGATGCTGACCAGCCAGGCAGTGATCATGGGTCCCATGTCCTTGAAGCGGGGGAACTGCATCGGGCCGATTTTCCGGCCGGC
This sequence comes from Pseudarthrobacter sp. W1I19, assembly GCF_030817835.1. Classification (NCBI taxonomy): domain Bacteria; kingdom Bacillati; phylum Actinomycetota; class Actinomycetes; order Micrococcales; family Micrococcaceae; genus Pseudarthrobacter; species Pseudarthrobacter sp. W1I19. The sequence continues at coordinate 4,527,269 of NZ_JAUSZR010000001.1, read as the reverse complement.
CAGCAGGATGAGGTCCCGGTTGGACGACAGATACCCTGCAAAGAATATTGCGAGGGTGATCTTTGCGACTTCGCCGGGCTGGAAGGTCATGGGGCCGAGCCGGATCCACACGCGCGCGCCCAGGATCTCCCCGGCGCTGATCCCGGGGATCAGGGGCAGCAACAGGAGCAGGGCGCTGGCGGCAAGTGAGATGAAGGTGAATTTGCGCAGGACCCGGTGGTCTTTGAGGAACCAGATCACCGCGATGGCCACGGCCATGGCGATGAGGGTCCACCGGAGTTGGTTGTTGCCGGTGTCATCGCCGGGCGCGTCCAGGCGGTGGATCATGGCCAGGCCAATGCCGTTGAGGGCCACAACCACGGGAAGTATTACTGGATCAGCATATTTGGCCCGGAAGCGGAGGACCCCGTGGAATACCAGGGCCGCAACAGCGAGGAGGCTGGACTGGAACCAGAAGTCCGAATCGAAGGCCTTTTCCTTGTCCACGCCAACCAGCATGTTGGCGCCGATGCCCACGCAGAGGGCAAGCAGGAGCAAGGCGAGCTCCACGTTGCGTCGTGGCTTGGGCGCGGTACTGGGCTGGGTCATTGGCCCACCTCACAGGAGATCGTGGGACTGGGTGTGGGGGACGGTGCTGAGGGTGTCGGCGATGCCGGGGCGGTTGAGGTATCGGGTGCCGGCGCTGGGGCATCTGTCGACGGCGGCGGGCTGGCCGGAACCGGGGACGTGGCGGGCGATGCCGACGGGGACGGGCACCCCTCTTCGGGTGACGTGGTGCCGGTGAGTTCGAGGTTCTTGACGATGCGCTGGGCGTCGTAGAGGTCCTGGGCGGGGACGGTCTGGCGTACCCGCTGCTGCGAGAACGGGGGGAGCGAGTCCATCCGGATCTCGGTAACCGTCTCAAGGGTGGAAAGCTGGATGGGTCCGAGCCGCTGGGAGACGCCATTGTAGATGGCCACCCGGGCGTCGAACTCGCCGACGTAGTAGCGGGTCTGGGTCCACGCGTAGCCGAGCCAGAGCGCCGCCGTCAGGACCACCAGCACCAGCGCGGCGATGGACCAGGTGACCCACCGGCGTGGCTTGAGCGGGACGAGGTTGTCTTCAGCATCGCCGGGCTGCGGTTCAGCCTTGTGCGTGAGGAGGGTGGCGGCGCGCCGTGCAACAGTGCGGCCGGCGATGGTGGGAATGGATCCGGTCTCTGCGGCTGTTGCTGCCGCGCCCACCAGTTCATGCGGGCGTGACGAAAGTTCTTCGCGCAGTACTTCGGCGGTGAGGTGTTCGCCGAGGTGCGGGTCTGTTGAACCGGCGTGAGAGGGGTCCTGCTCAGACGAATCCGACCCGGGCGAACCAGACTCGGAGTCTGCCTCCGAGTCTGCTTTGCCGGTGCCATTGCCAGTTTTCGGGGTGTCCGGGCCACCATCAGCGCCGGCATTCTGAGCTTCCGTTGCTGCGGGTGTTTTGGCTGCCGGGGCTGCTGCGCCTGGCAGGGAGGCGGCAGCCTTGCCGGAGCCCTTTCCTTCCGGTGGCACGGCGGCTAGAGGCTGCGCGTCCTTTGCCGCGGCAGGGGCTTTGGTGGCCCCGGGGGAAGGAATGACGTCGACGGCGGCGGTATTGACGTCGTCGGGCGTTTCCTCAACGATGTCCACCATCACCACGGTGACGTTGTCCGGGGAGCCTGCCTCAAGGGTGAGCTCCACCAGGATTTCCGCGCATTCACCCAGGTCCCTGGTCTCGCGCACGGTGCGTTCCACGGCGTGGCCGGCCACGTAGTTGAGCCCGTCGGAGCAGAGGAGCCAGCGCTCACCCGGCCTGACGTCAAGGCTGTCCAGGTCCAGTTCGGGGCTGGCGTCCACGTCGCCCAGGACACGCATCAGGACGTTTTTGTGCGGATGGGTTTCGGCCTCTTCGGGGCGGAGCCGTCCCTCGTCGATGAGCCGCTGCACAAAGGTGTGGTCAACGCTGACCTGCTCGAACTTGCCATCTCTCAGGCGGTAGGCGCGTGAATCGCCGATGTGGGCGAAGTGGAGCTTTCCTTCGGCGAGCAGCAGCGCGGTGACCGTGGTGCCCATTCCGGCGAGCTTTGGGTTGATATGCACCAGTTCGGACAGCAGCGAGTTGGCGGTCTGGATCTCGTCCGCCAAAGTGGTGGCAGCGTCCCCGTCGTAATCGTCATGGTCCAGGTGGATCATGTCCAACACGGTGGCCGCGGACGCAACGTCGCCACCCGCGTGGCCGCCCATGCCGTCGGCCACCACGGCCAGGTGGCGTCCCGCATAGGCGGAGTCATCGTTTTTGGCGCGGATTTTTCCGACGTCGGAGCGCGCGGCAAAGCGCATGATGAGGGGCCGCTCCACCGGCTTGGGGTCGGTTGCGGGGGTTTGCGGTTCGGCCACGCCTATGGCCTCAATTCGATGACCGTCTTGCCGATTCTCACGGGAACACCAGGTTCAACGGGCAGGGCGCGGGTCAGTTGCTGATCGCCCAGGTAGGTGCCGTTGGTGGAGCCGAGGTCTTCAATGAACCAGCGGCTGCCCTGGGGAAAGAGCCTGGCGTGGCGGCCGGAGGCGTAGTCGTCTTCCAGGACCAGGGTGGCCTCCTGGGCGCGGCCGAGGAGAATGGGGCTTGCGGCGAGGGGAAGGGTTGTTCCCTTGAGAGGGCCTTCAACCACTACCAGCTGCCTGGCGTGCTGTTTCACCGGCTGCGGCGGCGCATCGGCCAGGTTCGGGTTTTTGCGGACCTGGCGGGCGGTGGGTGCGCCGGCGGCTGCCTTGCGGCCCACCATGAGGTCGCGGCGCATGGCGGAGACAATGCTGAAGATCAGCACCCACAGCAGCAGCAGGAAGCCGAACCGCAGGGCGGTGATGGTCAGTTCGCTCATACGGAGCCACCCGGGCTGGCGGGGAGCAGGCGGAAGATGATCTTTGTCCGTCCCATCGTGATGGTGGAGCCGTCGGTGAGTTCGGTGCTTCCGGAAACTTTGTGTCCGTTGACATAGCTGCCATTGGTGGAGCCCATGTCCACGGCGCTGGTGACGCCGTTGAGGGTCCGGATCTCGAGGTGGCGCCGTGAAACTCCTGTGTCCTCGATGTGAATGTCAGCTTCTGAAGACCGGCCCAGAACGATCGACGGTGCATTCAGTGAGTACCGCTGGCCGTCAATGTCCAGGACAGGCTGCAGGCGGACTGGCCGGCGGTTGGGAGCAGCCGGCACGTTGGGACGGGCAGGCGCGGAACCGGACTTCTCTGTTGTGGAAACGATCTCGAAGTCGCCGGGCCGCAGTTCGGACTCGCGCCGGAAGGAAATTCGCACCGGGCCCTGCAGGATGTAGCCCTGGCTGCGGACGTGGTTGATCACCACGTCGCACAGTTCCTCGGCCAGGGCCGTGCCCCACTCCTGGGCCCGCTTGAAGTCGTCATCGCTGAGCTGGACGTCAAAAACGTTGGGCACCAGGGTGCGGCCGGCGGCAACGGTGAGGGATTTGTGGTCAACTTCGCGCCGGAGCCGGCTGGCGATCTCCACGGGTTCCACCTGGGCGCGCGAGCCGGTGGAGAAGACGCCCCGGACGGCTTTTTCGATGCCGCGCTCCACCTTGTCCAGCAGACCCATGGTTCTTCTCCTTTCCCCCCGGCTGCGGGGCAGTTATCGTTCCGTAAGTTCACTTGCAGTGGTGTTGCCAGGCCTCCGGTGTGCCCGCATGCAGCAGCCACTCCTACATCCGATACTACTGGGCAGGCCTGTGAATGACCCTAATTCACAACGGCCGGGCGCCGCCAAAAGTTCGGTTTGCAGTTGCCTGTGGTGCCGTGGGGGGCGTTGGTCCCAGCTCTTCGGCTTGGCCCAAGTGGCACGTACTTGCGGGCATCCACCGCCGCTCTGGAGCCCAATTGGTATTTTCCCTGCAATGTCCGTTATGCTTGATCTCGCTGCTTTCACAGGGTTGCGGATCAGGGAAACCTGCCGGAATTCAGTGAAGGAAGTTGCGCGCGAGTGGCGGAACGGCAGACGCGCTGGCTTCAGGTGCCAGTGTCCGAAAGGGCGTGGGGGTTCAAATCCCCCCTCGCGCACGCAAATGAGGAGCCCCGGTCTTAGGACCGGGGCTCTTCTGTTTAACCTCTGGCCACGGATCCTGGGCTTGTTCGCGAATCCTGGCCATAAAGGTTCGGATCCGCGAACAAGGTTGGGTCTCGCCCTGCCGGGACGAGCCCGAGGTTACGGGCGCGCGGAAGCCTTGAAGCGTCGTCGTGAGTTGGCCAGGTGGCTGCGCATGGCGGCGGCCGCGGCAGCCTCGTCACCGTCGGCGATGGCGTCCGAGATGGAGCGGTGCTCCTGGACCACCTGGTCGAAGTGGTCCCGGGCGTAATGCTCGACGCCGGTCATCAAGCGGGTGCGCGGCATCGCGATCATCGTCTGGCCCAGGGCAGCGAGGCAGTCCGAGTAGTAGGGGTTGCCGGAGGCAGCTGCCACGGCGCGGTGGAACTCAAAATCGGACTTCATGGCGTGGGCCGGGTGGCCGGCGCTGGCTGTGAATTCCTCCAGCGCTGCGGTGACCGCCCTCAGTTGCCGCTCGGTGTGGTTGCGGGCGGCAAGTGCGGCCGCCTCGGTTTCCACGCCCATGCGGAACTCAAGCAGGTGGAGGCGGTCCTCCATGCTGGCCACAGGACGGGCCCCGGGTGCTGCCTGGGGCCCGTCCGACGGCGGGGTGAGGGCGAAGCTGCCGCGCCCCCGTTCGGTTTCCACAAGTCCCTCGGCCTGTAGCCGGGTCAGCGCCGCGCGGACAACCGTCCGGCTGACGCCGAAGTCGCTGATGAGGGTGTTCTCGCTGGGGAGCTTCTCACCTGGCTGGATGACGCCGTCGACGATGCGGGTGCGAAGGTCAGCGGCGAGGTCCGCGGTGAGGTTCCGGCTCATGGTTTCAAGGTTACGGCTTCGGGGTTACGCGCCGAACTCCACGGACTCGGTGGTCCAGGCGCGTGCCTGGTCGCTGAGGGTAACGCCGAGGCCCGGGCGGTCCGGAACGATCATGCGGCCGTCCTTGGTTTCGAGGCGCTCGTTGAACAGCGGGTCCAGCCAGTCGAAGTGCTCCACCCAGGGCTCGCGCGGGTAGGCGGCGGCGAGGTGGAGGTGGATTTCCATGGCGAAGTGCGGGGCAAGGCCCAGCCCACGTTCGTCGGCGAGGGCTGCGAGGCGGAGGAACTGGGTGATGCCGCCGACGCGGGGTGCGTCGGGCTGGATGATGTCGCAGCCGTTGGCGTTGATGAGGCCCTTGTGTTCGGCCACGGAGGCGAGCATTTCGCCGGTGGCGATGGGGGTGTCCAGGACGTTGGCCAGGTGTGCGTGGCCTTCGAAGTCGTAGGCGTCCAGGGGTTCTTCGATCCAGATGAGGTTGAATTCCTCGAGCTGTCGACCCATCCGCAGGGCGGTGGCGCGGTCCCACTGCTGGTTGGCATCCACCATGAGCGGGACGTCCCAGCCGATGTGTTCGCGGATGCCGGCGACCCGGCGCAGGTCTTCTTTGCTGTCCGGGAGGCCGACCTTGATCTTGATGCCGCCAATGCCTTCTTCGAGGGACTGGGTGGCGCGGGCCTTGACCTCTTCGAGGCTGGCGTTGAGGAAGCCGCCGGAGGTGTTGTAGGTCTGGACCGAGTCACGGTGGGAGCCGAGGAACTTGGCCAGGGACAGGCCCGCCCGTTTGGCTTTGAGGTCGTAGAGGGCGATGTCGATGGCGGCGAGGGCCTGGGTGGCGACGCCGGAACGGCCCACCGAGGCGCCTGCCCAGAGCAGTTTGGTATAGATCTTGGCGATGTCGTTGGGGTCCTCGCCGATGACGCCCTCGGCCACTTCCTTGGCGTGGGCGTACTGGGCGGGGCCGCCGGCGCGCTTGGAGTAGCTGAAGCCGACGCCGGTGTGTCCCAGTTCGGTGGTGATCTCGGCAAAGAGGAAAACCACCTCCGTCATGGGCTTCTGCCGGCCCGTGAAGACTTTGGCATCGCTGATGGGGACTGAGAGGGGAAGGCGGGCGGTGGACAGTTTGACGTGCCGGATCAGATCGACGCTGCTCATGGATTCTCCTAAAGGCGGGGCTGGGCTCCTTCGCCCACAGTCTTAGGATATAAGTTGCTTACTTGTATTACAAGTGGTTGTGTTTTCCCGGAGCGGCTCACCCCAACCTCTGGCTGGCGGGGGAGCCGATGTACGGCCTTCCCAGCTGATTCCCGTAGGAGTTGCCTGGCCGATGTGATGCCCGCACTGACGTTCCTAATTAAAGGCACTCTCAAATCCAGGCGCGCGCGCTGACCCCTGGTGGAACCCATCTGTTCATCCGCCACTCAAGCCTCCTGTGCCGACCGTTGTCAGGATGGGTCCTATGACCCCGTAAGTGCTCTGTCTGGAAACTCGCGAATGGGTCCTATTCTGACGTTGGCTCGCTGCTCGCCTGACGTCAGGTTGGGTGTAGCTCAGGCTGATGGGAAGGTCAGAGAACAGGCTGGCAGCAGCCGGGGTGCTGGAGGCGTTGCGGTGGAGTTCAGCCGGGTCCTTCGGCCTGGGTTGCCGAAGTGATTGGGGTGGCTGGTTATCGTTGCTTGTAAGGCAGCACCCACGACGCCCGCAGAGTTTTCCAAGCTGGCCGGGATCACCGGGGCGCGTAGTGACAGGTGTGGCAGGTATTCGTTGCTGCATGCTGAAATTCCCCCACCGATGATGATCAGGTCAGGTGAGAAGAGGAACTCCACATGTGACAGGTACTGTTGCAGCCGGTCGGCGTACTCCATCCAGCTAAGGCCTTCATTTTCGCGGGCGAGTGCCGATGCCCGGGATTCTGCTTTATAGCCGTCGATTTCCAGATGTCCCAGCTCAAAATTGGGTATTAGCTTTCCATCAACTACGAGTGCTGATCCGATGCCTGTTCCCAACGTTAGGACCAGGACAACGCCGTGTTTGTCCTTCCCAACGCCGTAATGGGTTTCTGCCATACCAGCTGCGTCAGCGTCATTCACCACGCAAACAGGTCGACCAAGACGTTCCCGCAGGTAAGCCTGAACATCCAGTCCGATCCAGGTGTCGTCCATGTTTGCTGCCGACATGGCCACTCCATGCTGGACTATCGAAGGTATAGCCACCCCGACAGCAGGGTCGGTATGCCCAATGCTTTCGGATCCGAGCTCATCGATGAGCTGCTTCAGGGTGTCTGCGACTGCATCCACCGTGCCGGAGGCAGGTCCGGAGGTGACGGACGCCGCCGACCGGGGTACCGCTCCTCATGTTGATGGTTGCACCCTTGATCCACGTACCGCCGACATCGATTCCTATCCGGAAATTCAGTCCGGACGGCACGTTGGTGGTAGCGGTCGCGGGTCGTGTCATCACGTTTCCTTTGCATAGTTATGGGGTCATGACCGGAGGGGCCCAGTTCCGCGGAGTCGGGGCGTCGAACTTTCAAACTCGACGAGCAGCAAGCCGCAATGGTCTGTGAAGGGGAGAATCTGCGAGTGATGCAAGCCCGATCGATGTGCTGATTACCAGGGAGATGCCCCCGGCGCCCGAGCGCCTGGGGCATCTCCTTGCAGGGTCAAGCTAGGCCTGGAGCCAGGCAGTGGTCGCTCCGGGCAGGGAATCTGCCTTGAGCGGTGAACTGGAGACCAGTACCTTGCCGGCGGGCAGTTCGAAGGCTTCCGTGCCGAAGTTCGTTACGGAGGCCCAGCCGTTGGGGCGCCGGAAGGCTACGACGTCGGTCCGGCCGGTCTCCAGCCATTCCAGCGCTTCGGTTGTTTGCAGATGTGACCGTAGGGTCAGCGCCTGGCGGTAGAGGGATAGAGTTGAGTCTTCCTGAGCTTCCTGGGCTTCCACTGAGTAGCTGGCGAACCATTCGGGCTGCGGCAAGTGGGCGCCACCTGTGCCGAATCCGAACGAGTTGCCCGAGGCTGTCCAGGGTAACGGGACGCGGCAGCCGTCGCGGCCGATTTCCACGCCTTTGTTGCGGAAGAAGGCCGGGTCTTGACGCTCGGAGTCGGGGATTTCGCTGCCGACTTCCTGCAGGCCCAGTTCCTCGCCTTGGTAGAGGTACGCGGAGCCTGGAAGGGCGAACATCAGCAAAGATGCGGCGCGGGCGCGGCGCAGGCCGAGTTCGACGTCGACGTCTTCCTGCTTGCCGCCGGCGAGCAGCCACTTCTGACCGGCTTGGCCGGCCATGATCTCGCCCTCGGCCGAAGGCCCGGATACGGGAAGCCCGTAGCGGGTGGCGTGCCGGACGACGTCGTGGTTGGAGAACACCCAGGTGGAGGAAGCGCCTGAGGCGTCAGCCTCGGCGAGGTTCTTGGTGATTATTTTCCGGAACTGGGCGCCGTCGAAGTCTGCTTGGAGCAGGTCGAAGTTGAACGCCTGGCCAAGGCCCTCCGGGCTGGCGTAGCGGGCGCGGCGGTCCGAGTGGACCCAGGCTTCGGCAACGGCGGTGCGCGGCGGGTTGTATTCGTTGAAGACCTTGCGCCACTCGGCGTAGATCTCGTGGACTTCGTCGCGGTCCCAGTACGGATGCGCACCGGCAAGGTAGAGCGCCTCGCCCTGGGCTTCGAGATCAGCCTTGGTGGGCAGGGACTCTTCGAGGTTCTTGGTCAAGGCATGGGCGACGTCGATGCGGAAACCGTCCACGCCCCGGTCGGACCAAAAGCGCAGGGTCTTCAGGAAGTCCTCGCGGATCTCGGGGTTGTCCCAGTTAAAGTCCGGCTGTTCCTTGGCGAAGATGTGCATGTACCACTGCCCCGGGGTTCCGTCGGATTCTGTGACGCGTTCCCACGCGGGCCCCCCGAACACGGAGTCCCAGTCCGACGGCGGCAGTGCACCGTTTTCGCCGAGCCCGTCCCGGAAGATGTAGCGGTCGCGGGCCGGGGATCCCTTGGGCGAGGCGAGGGCTTCCCGGAACCAATCGTGGCGGTTCGAGGAGTGGTTGGGGACGATGTCCACAATCAGCTTGATGCCCGCGGCGTGCAGGGCGCAAGCCATGTCGTTGAAGTCCTCCAGCGTGCCGAGCCGCGGATCAACGTTACGGTACTCGTCCACGTCGTAGCCGCCGTCGGCGAGGGCTGAAGGGTAGAAGGGGCTCAGCCAGACCGCGTCGATACCTAGGGACTTCAGGTATGGGACCTTGGCGGTGATGCCGTTGATGTCGCCGATGCCGTCGCCGTTGGAGTCTGAGAAGCTGCGGGGGTAGATCTGGTAGACCGAGGCCTGGCGCCACCAGGTGGGGTCGGCCATGTTCTTGGGCTCGGTGCTGGTTGCCTTGGTAATGATGGAGGGCAAGACTGGGTCCTTTACTTTTTTCTGAGTGGTGGGGTTCGCGGCTTGGGTCACTTGACGGCGCCCTGGGTCAGGCCGGACATGACCCAGCGCTGGGTAAACAGGTAGACGACAATTGCGGGCGCCATGGCCATCAGGTACGAGGCGAAGGCGACGTTGTAGCTGTTGCTGAACTGTGTCTGGAAGATCTTCTGCAGCACCGGGAGCGTCTGCAGTTCCGGGTCGGAGATGATGAGTGACGGCATCATGAAGTCGTTCCAGGAGGCGATGAAAGCGAAGATGCCCACCGTTGCACTCATGGGTCCCAGCAGGGGGAAGATGAGCCGCCAAAACACCTGCCACGTGCCGGCGCCGTCGATGCGCATGCTTTCCTCCAGTTCCAGCGGGATGGAGCGCAGGAATGCGGTAAAAAGCATGGTGTTGAACGCCAGGGCAAACACGATGTGCAGGATTGCGACTCCGAGTGGGTTGTCCAGCCCGAGGAGGCCGGTGAGCTGGATCTGCGGTAGTGCCACCACGGGGAACGGGATGAACATTGCCGCGAGCAGGTAGAAGAAGGACCAGCGGAAGAGCCGGCGGTCCCAGTTGCGGACGATCGCGTAGGCTGCCAGCGCCGACACGATAATTTCCCCCGCGACGGCGGTCACGGACACGAATACGGAGATCGCGAAGCCGCGGGGGAAGTTGGTGAGCGTCCATGCCTGGACGAAACTATCGAAGGTCAGGGGGCTGGGCAGCGAGAAGGCGTTGCCGTCCACCGCCTGGCCGGTGGTTTTGAACGCCATGCTGATAGTGACGTAGAGCGGGACGAGCACGCTGAGCGTGCAGACGATGAGGACGATGGTGGCGGGCCAGTTGCTGCGCTCCTGGTGGCCGCGGACCCGATGTTTCTTCCCCGCTGCCGTGGGTCCTGCCGGGATAGTGCTGGGTGCGCTGCTCATGCTGCGATCCCTCCTTTGCCACGTGTGAAGCGAAGCTGGATAAGTGCGATAACGATGCTGATGAGGAAGAAGATCACGGCGTTGGCCATCTGGTATGCGTAGTCTCCGCCTTCAAAGCCGCGGAAGATCGACATCGCAACGCTGCGTGTGGCGACGCCGGGGCCGCCGTCGGTAAGGCCGACGATGATGTCGTAGGCGTTGAGGTAGTTCTTGAAGCCAAGGACCATATTGATCACTGCGTACCCGGCCACGAGCGGCAGGGTGATGTGCCGCAGGTTGTGCCAGGGCGATGCTCCGTCGAGGGAGCTTGCCTCGTAAACCTCGGCGGGAACCGTGAGGAGCCCTGCGATGTAGATCAGCATCGCACTCGGAATGGACTGCCACGCGGTGACGACGACGATCGCCAGCCACGCCAGGTCGGGGTTGGCAAGGATGCTTGTCGCCAGCGGTTCGATTCCAAGGTTTTGGCCCAGGAGTGGCAGCGAGTTGGAGAAGAGGTATTGGAAGACGAACGCGATGACGATGCCGGAGATCACCATGGGGATCACGAATACCGTGCGCAGTGCAGCGCGGAAGCGGACACGGGATGTGAGTCCCAGCGCCAGGAGGAAGGCCAGGGCGTTGACGACGATGACGGTCACGAGCGCAAAGCCGAGCGTGAAGCTGTAGGCGCTGAGGACTCCCTCATCCTGGAAGACAGCGATGAAGTTTCGGATGCCGATGAAGTCGAAGTCGCCGAAGCCAACAGAGTTTGTGAAGCTGTAGACGAACCCAAGTACGGCCGGCAGTGTGACGGCGAGGGTGAAAATCGCCAGCGCGGGGAACAGGAAAAAGTAGTAGAGCGGATCGAGGCGGCTCTTGCGCGCTTTTGTCGCTCTGGGCGCTGCCGGGGCCGTCACCACCGCTCCAGTGGAAGGCTTAGTCGTCGATGACATGAAGGGTCCTCGTTTCGTGCATTGGAACGGAAGTGATCACGCGCGGAAGGCCAGTCGCGCCCAGTCGGCGTCGATCCGGCGCAACGTGCTTTCGGCGTCGGCGCCACCGATGATCGACTGGAGGTAGTTGGCGGCGGGAATCGAGTTCGGTATGAACTGTGAGGCGCCCATGTAGAAGCGGCCCTCGTCGTAGTACTTCTGCATCTCGACGATTCGGGGGTCTGTCACCGTGGGTGCGTCCTTGGTCGTGCCGAATCCCAGGAATTCTGCGTTGTAGGAGTTCTGGATCTCCGGCTGCATGAGGTATTGAAGGAAGTTCCGGGCGCCTTCCTGGGCGTTGGCGACTTCGGGAACCCACAGCGAAAGGTCGATGTTGACGCGGACCTTCAGGTCGGCGGGGTCGCTGGTCATCGGCAGCGGGAAGGTGCCGAGATCCACATCCGTGCCGGCCTTTTCAATTTCCCCGAAGGCCCACGGCCCCTGGAAGTACATTGCCGCCTGCCCCTGGGCCATGGCAGTGTTGCCGTCCCCATAGCCGCGGCTGGATGCATCGGGGTTGATGTATTTCGTCAGCTGGACCATGCGCTGCACCGGCTCAAGCATCGTTTTCTGGAACGATACTTCGGAATCCGGTCCGACCTTCTCGCCAATCTCATGCATTTTCTTGTAGAAGTCGCGCACGTTGACCATGCCGCCCACCGTGTAGTCGAACAGGCCCTGCGCGATCGTCCAGGGGTCGCGGAAAGTGCCGTAGATCGGAGTGATGCCGGCTGCTTTGAGTACCTCACATACCTCGATCAGTTCTTCCCAGGTGGTCGGGACGGCCAGCCCGTTCTGCTCGAAGATGCGGCGGTTGTAGATGACGGAGGCGGCCATGACCGAGTAGGGGATGACGCTCGTACGGCCTGGGTAGGTGGGGTACCAGTTCGTGAGGTCCAGAACGTCGTCCCGGATGGAAGCTGCTGCCGGGAGGTCGGAAAGGTCCGAGAGTGCCCCGCGCTCCATGAATCGGGCCATCTCAAGGTTGTAGTTGAGGCAACCGAGATCGGGCGGGCTGCTGCGCACAAAGCTGGCGGAAAGATTTGTCGCCATGTCGTGCAGAACGCGGACCCGGTCCTGCGAAGCGGAAAATTCCGCTGCCAGATCGCGGAAGTAGGGCACCGCTTCCGGTTTTGACTGGTGGAACGTAACGGTGGGACGTGTACCTCCCGGGGCACAACCGGCCAAGCCGAAAGCGGTCAATGCGCCTCCGGCAACAGTAAGGAAAGTCCTTCGGGAGACTCGCGTCCCTATGGACGTCAAAGGTGGCAACATCGGCTCCTCAAGGGTCTCACTTCGTATTTATATGGATCTTATATTTAGGTCCTATACGAGGATGAGGGATAGAGGCGATATCGTCAAGGGATGAATGAGACCACGGCGAGATCGACGCAGCTTTTGCGGCAGATCAACTCCAATGCGTTGCTGCGCTTCGCTCTCCAGGAGCAAGTGTTCACAGCTGGAGAGGCCATGGCCGTGACTGGGCTGACGCGCGCCACGGTGCTCGGCGTTTGCGATGGCCTGGTTGACGCCGGATGGCTGGAGGAAGTGGATGACGCTCCGGCTGCGGGCAGCACGTACAAGGGCCGCCCGGCCCGGCGCTACCAATTGCGCGAGGCTGCCGGTGTTGTTGTCGGGCTGGACGCCGGGGAGACCTCCTTCACAGCCACGGTCGCGGACCTGCGGGGTCGTGAGCTGGGCACCCGTCGCCAGAGCGTTGACTCGCATGCGCTGGGACGCGCGGGCCGCGGTGAGAGTGCACGGGAGCTGATCCGTCTGACCCTCCACGACGTCGGTCGCGACCTCGACGACGTCTTACTGACAGTCGTCGGCGTTCCCGCTCCGATCGACGCTGACGGCATGTCTCCTGAGGGAGAATTCTGGCACTTGATGAATTCCGGCTTTGCGTCGCATCTTCACGGAAGGGTCGTCGTCGAGAATGATGCCAACCTGGCGGCTGTTGCCGAACGCGCACACGAGCCGTCAGCCAACCAGGCAACACTGTTGACGGGGGAGCGGTTCGGTGCTGGCCTGATTGTCGATGGGCGCTTGCTGCGGGGGCCTCGGGGCGGCGCTGGGGAAATGCGGTTCCTCGATACGCTGACCGCCGGCAAGTTCGTGCCCGACGAAGGGGGTGCGGACGGGTTTGGAGCACTTGCCCGGAAGTGGGCACGCTCGCGGATTCATTCCTACGAGGGACAAACCATGCTGCGGCAGATGCCCGAGGGGGAAATCAACGCGGAGGACGTGTTCCAGGCCGCCCGTGAGGGGGATCCGTTTGCCGAGGACATCATCGCCCGGCTCGGCGCCCGGCTGGCGCGGATTGCGGTGGTGCTCTCCAGCCTCCTGGACATTGAGCGGGTAGTCATCGCGGGCGGCATCTCACTGGCCATCGAACCTGTCCTGGAACACGCACGCAGCCTGCTTCCCACCGACACCGGTTTACCGCTCCCGGAACTCATTGCGAGCACCTTCGGGGCCGAGGTCGTGGTCAAAGGCGCCATCGAGTCCGCACTGACACAAGTCAAGGCCGAACCTAACGCGTTCCTCCCGCGGGCCGCCCGATCCTGACCCTCTCGACTCTCACCCAATAGGACCTCCGGAGGAGTTCCTGGATATGAGGAGATCATGGACCTCCTGGCCGATCCGTCGCATCCGAACCACGCCGAACAAGCCTCCTGAGTGGCCGAAATGACCGGATCGGATGGGCCTTTCGACCCTGCTTTTCTCGACGTCGCCGCCGTGAACCGGGCGGTGACAGACCAGTTCTGACTGCAGGATTTGGGGGGTGAAATACTCCGGTCCTGATGCCGGAAACAGCTCTTCTGCGGCACCCCCCGCCCATTTTCGAACGCCTATAACGGACATTCGGTCAAGTAGCCATCGAGTTATGCTAACGGGAGCAGAAATTGTAGGAGATCTCGGTTGGTGTCAGAACAGCTCGAAATTCTGTTTTATTGGCAGTGGCTCATGATGTTCTCAGATCCCAGCCTGACAGTGGGAGGGGCAGCGAACCGGGGTGCGGTAGCCCGAGAATCATCGAAAAAGTCCAAAGAATCGGGACTCGATAGAAATTGCTTCGTGCAGCGGCTGCGATGTTACCTCTTGAGGGTCGATAAGTGTTTGAGTACACGATCCGAGCTCCACCGACAGGCGAATCCTGCCTGGCCAGGCGCCCCCGACGTCAGGTTGGGGTGTGCCCTAACACGACGGTGGTGCGAATAGTTCGAAATCGAATATGCACGCTTACCAGTAGAGCCAGCATTCACGCCCGTGCAACCCGCCCCTTGTCGCTTGAGCGGTCCATGGTCAGACTTCCGGGACACGTACTGCCGGGTACGCTGGCCCAGCTTGGGGGCCACTTCCTATGAGGGGTGTTTACAGGGTGCGCTCCTGCAACCCACGTCGAGCTGTGACCATCAAGGTGGGACGGAACCCGCGGATGATTAGCCAGATGCCGAAGGTCAATTCGAAGAGGCCGCCAGGAACAGCCCCGACGAAGCCGGCACCTTTGAAGCCGAACAGCTCCAGCAGCGAGCCTAAAGCAAAGAACGCGTACCCGACAAAGCCCCACAACCGCCAGGAATCGTGGAGTGGAGTCAGGCCTGAGCGGAAGAGTAACGCGCAGAAGAACAGGCTGCCGATTCCGAGCCCGGCCATGGCGATGTTGTAGGCGATGAAATTGCCGGTAACCGCAATGACGCCGCTCAGCAAAAGCAGGCAGCCAACACCTACGCCAGGCCAAGGCCCTCGAAGACCCTGGTGGCCAGGTAGCCGAGAGCCACGGCCTTGTTGTGCGGTTGCAGGAACGGGCGCATTAGAACGCCGATGCAGATGACGACTGCTGAATTGATGAGCATGAGCAATGCGCCCAGGAGGAGGAAGCCTCGAGAGCCTGGGTCGGCAGAGCCTGCAGTGGTCGTAGCGATGGCGTTGCCGACTCCATATGTCAGGAATCCTGCAAGGAACAGCGTCCCGATGATCCAGGCTGTCGCTGGCCGGCCTCGCTCAGCCCGGGAACCCGGAGTGGTGTGGGTGGTGGTGGCCATGACGTGCTCCTTCAAAGTTGAGTTGGTCCAGTTGAAAAGACTCGTGCCGGGCGGTATGGATTCAATTGCGGGCCAGCAAGTGTGGCGGGGAGCATTCAGTCCACTGTCCTTCAGCTGTTACTGGGTCGATTCACTGAGGGAAGTCAAGCCAGGGCACGGGAATCTTCACGATGCGGTGTTTATGGTTGAACCGTTGTTTGGGTTTAGGGGTCCTCGTTGCCGGTCTATGTGTTGTGGCCCGTAGTCAGAGGGGTTGGCTTGAAGCCTTTGACGATCAGATAGATGCCCAGGGACAGTTCGAACACGGCGACGGGCACTGCGGCAAGAGCGCCGATCGGGGATATCTGGGGGTAGGCGCCGAAGTAGACCGCGATGTCAGAGGCAAGGAGCAGCGGTGCGCCGATGAGTGCGATGATCGGCAGGATCCGGGGCACCAGGGCGGAGCGGTAGAGCATGTAGCCCAGGAGCAGGTCGCAGGCGACGGGCATCAGGCTTTGGGAGAGCAGGAATATCCAGTTGTAGGTTGCGATCAAGCTGTGGCTCATTGTGACCAGCGAGGCGGAGTCCGTGCCGGCGGTGCCGGCAACGTCGTTCCTCAGGGTGAGGATCGTGAGCAGGCTGACGACGCTGACGAAGATGAGGCAGGTTTCCAGGAGTCGGGCGGCCACCAACCCCAGGGCCGCGGTTTGGCTGACTCGCTTCAGGACCGGGTACAGCACTACGGCAGTGCTGATGCCGGCCAGGGCAACGATGACCTCGGACAGGGCTCCCCACTGCACCCCGGTGGCACTGCCGGCGCCCAATACGAAAGCACCTGCGTCATCCTTCACCGCTTTGTAGAGCGCGAGGGTGGGGATGGAAACAAACGTGAGCACGTACAGGATGCCCGCGGCCAGCGAGATCCGCCTCGTCGGGTGCATTCGGCGCTGCTGAGCGGGTCCTCGGACCGGCGGGTTGATATTGGTGTTGGCAGTCATGACGTACTCCTTCGAAGGCGGTTTGCGCCCCGCTGTGATGAATCGGGCTGCCCGGAGCCGGGCGTGATGCGAGAAAATGATGGGCGGCAAGCCAACGTCATTCAGGTTCGAGCGATGGTGAAGCTGTTCACTCCTGGCCTGTCGGCGCCCGCCATTTCCACCGTGTTTGGACCGTTTAGGTCGTCGGCAGCGGATTCGGCCCGATTATGATGGGGGCGTCAGGGCTGGGTGGTGATTCGCTGCCGCCCATGTCCAGCCGGAGTGGCGGGTATTGGTCGGTCATCAGCGCTGCGTAGGCGGTGACGCGGAACACCCAGCGGTTCATACCCATAAGGAGGTCGAAGACTCCACGGGGGTAGCGGCCAGCGAACAGCAGGACGAGTCCGGCGATGCAGACCAGCAGGCCGATCAGGCCGCTGCCGTAGGCCCAGGCGTTGCCATCCCGCACCTGGTTATAGCCGGCGAAGGCGGCTCCAGTGAACACACCGATGATCAGGTAATGCGGGAGCGCGAGCAGCCACCATTTCACCAACACGAGTCCGCGTGAAAGCGATTGCGGGTATTCAACGGACAGCCGGGCCGGATAGTCCGGGTCGTCGGCCAGCGTGAACGGCGGATAGGCGTCGGTGCCCAGCGCACTGTAGGAGTAGAAGCTGACCCGCCACGTCCAGCGCATCACGCCGACGTTGAAGTCAAAAATTGCCCGCGGATAGCGTCCGGTGAACAAGATCGCGAAGAACGCCACCACCGACAGCACCAGGAAAACGATCCACAGGAAGAACAAAACCACGATGTGGGGGATGATCAGCAACCATTTGACGAGCCACAGCCAACGGCTCAGGTTTGGGGATTGCCCGCCGTCGAGAACGAGCGGGTACGAAGTCAGCTGTGCCATTGAGAAGTCCTTCCTTGAGCTGTAAACCCTTGCCCGAACGGGGGCGTCGGCGTTACAGCGGCGGGCGGGGTCTCTCTTATGCGGCCAGGTCCGCGCCTCTATCGGCGATGGGGCGTTCTTGCGCCGATACCCGCAACGGTAGGCCGCTTTACCAGACAGGTCAATAGGGACATGTCCTATACGACAGCTATAATGTGGTTATGGCTGAATGGGGCTTCCTCACTAATCACCTGCATGCGCTTTACTGCGTCGCGCGCCACCCCGGGATCCGGATCCGTGAGATCGCTGAAAGTGTGGGGGTTCAGGAGCGGGCGGCGCACCGCCTCGTTGCGGATTTGGTCGAGGGCGGTTACTTAACCCGCAAGCGGGTCGGGAGCCGCAACTTCTATGAGCTGCATCCGAACCAGCCGATCCGCCGGGAAGGCTTGGACGAGGTCGCGGTCGGTGAAATTCTCGACGTCCTCCTCAGGCGCGAGTGAGAAGAAGGCAACCACACCCGCCCTGAACGCGTCCCGCTGAACGACGCTCCCGGATCCGCTATGTTCGGGCCATTCTGGCCGGCGAACTTAGGAGGGCGCGGACGGTTGTCGGAAGGATCTTTGGAGCATCTGCTTCCCTGAGGCGGCCTGCCCGTATCTCCGCGGCGGCACTGTGAAGAATTGCGTAAAAGCACGCTACCTGCCATTCCAGCGTATGGTCGCTGCGGAAGGCCCCTTCCGAACGGCCCTTTTGCAACACTGCAATTAGCGGGGCGAGAGGTTTATCGTGGTGAGCTCGTATTTGCTCTGATAAGAGGTAGGGTTCCGCGGCCGCTAAAAGTGCGTTGAAGTGGAACAGGGCCAGCCATGATGACTCCACAAGTTCGTTCAGGGATGTCCAGGTGTCCTGGTCGATGTTTACGGCAGCCACTTCGGACTCTGCCCGGTCCATTGTCGCCTCAAATACGGCGCTTACCAGGTCTTCCCTGGTGGTGAAGTGGCCATAGAGGGTCACTCTGCCGACTCCTGCAACCCGTGCTATTTCTGACATGCTTGCTGCGGGATTGTGACTCAGGCACTTCAGCCCGGCATCAATGATGGCGTCTCTGTTTCGAACAGCGTCCGCCCGCTTATTGCGTTGTTTCTGTACCTCAGGCACGCGGCCCCCCTGTCTGAGTATTCGTGAGCAAAGTACGACTGATCTGTCTGTCGGGCCTAGTTCCCGTCGATTTTGCCTAAAAATTCTCTGATTTTATCTGCCATGACTTTTGACTGGGTCCACTGCAGATAGTGCTGCCCATCGAGTACGACTATTTCTTTATCCAGGAGTCGTTGGGCTAGGTTGTCCAAGCGCCAGCGGTTTTCCTGCAGGAGTGCCAAGGCGCGCTGCTGGCATTGTTCCACCAGGGCCCGGACTTCTTAGGCAACGACATCCAGCCTGCCTTCGGAGACACGGGCAGCGCGCGGGTCCCTCCCCTAGCTAGTCCAGCGGGAGTGTGACGGCGAGGCGAACGCCGTTGCCCGGGCTGGAATCGATGGTGATGGTGCCCCCGGCTTCGTGCACGGCGATGGACATCAGACAGAGCCCGAACCCGCGGTTCCGGTCGTCGTTCGCTGTACTGTCGAAGCCGTTGCCATTGTCGGTGACGGTCAGGCGGATGCCGTGGTAGACGGCGGCGAGCCGGATGGTGATTTCGGAGGCCTGTGCGTACTTAAGGGCGTTGCTGAGTGCTTCCTGGGCTGCGTGGTAGAGAAGGGCCGCGGAGCTTGCCGTTATTTCGATGCCGTGATGCGGGGTGTCCCATCGGACCAGGGTTCCCTGATGGCGCAGAGGGTCCGCTAGTCGGTCAATGCAGCCGGCGACGCCCAGGGCATGGAGGTCCAGGGGGCGGTGATCTGTGATGATGCCGCCGATGACAGATACTTCATCCAGAGCTGGTGCTTGAGACATAGCCGTTCCTGCTTCCGCTGCTTTTTCCGTTGTCGGCATTGCCATCGCCATGGCTGGTTCCCGTGGTCTGGCTGTTGTATCGATGGTGCCCGGTCAGCATCAAGGGTTCCGGTGCTTTTCCATAGCTCCCGTGCAGGGTTTGGGCAGGATTTAACAAGATGGGAAAGCAGCAGACGATGGCGCGGCTAGGAGATGGCTGGGTCGCTGCAACAAGGCTGGTCGTACCGGTCTTTCGTGCGATGTTGATTGCCTAATATCAGTCCGCTTGGTTACTTGTTCATCCGAACCAGAAATTCGATTCTTTCTGGTTGTATTCTTTGTTCAGGCTGACGCTGCACTTTTCGCACTATTGGGGAGAATCGCGGTAAAGCCAAGGTGCCGGGCTCAGCCGGCACTTCCAGTCAAAAAAGGAATAGCCGATGTCTAGGGATGAGTTTTCTCTCCCAGCGGTCACCGGCGCAGAGGACACACCGGGTCTGGGGGGACCTGATTCTCCGCCGCAGGCGGCGGAGGGTACTTCTCTGAGGTCCCAGGTGATGGAGCTGATCAATGATGTCCTCTCCGACCCTGAGCCCGATTCAGAATGGGCCAGAAGCCAGCTGCGGACGCTTCTGGCCTCGCATCCGGATAACCCCGAGCGGGCGTTGCTTGAGCATCTGATCGGACGCGGAAGCACAGCACCGGGCAGCGGCCTCTTCCTGACAGTGCACGGATTGCCCCTGCAGGTCGCCCTGTTGATCAGGGCGCTCAGGACAGTGGAATGACGAAGAGGATCAAGTCCGTCCTGGGCAGCAGGCTGTTGCTTACGGCGTTCCAGCCAATCTACAAATTGCCGGAAGGAGGAGTCGCCGGGGTCGAAGCCCTTACCCGCTTTGTCAGCAGCGACGGCGCCGACGCTGACACCTGGTTCCGGGAAGCGGAGATTGCAGGTCTTGGCATCGAGCTGGAGATAGCCGCACTGCAGTGCGCCGTGTCCGCGGCGGGGATGGTCCCTTCCCATCTCTTCGTCGCATTCAACCTGACCCCCACGACATTGACGGAGAGCCTTACCCAGGACCTGCTAAAGAACTCCGGGCTGGCGATGGACAGGATTGTCGTTGAACTCCGGGGCCAAACAGATGACAAACAATGGGGCAGGGTTACCCGGTCGCTGAAACCGCTCCGCCGAAGGGGATTGCGGGTAGCCGTCGACGGTTCCGGCCCGGGCTTCACCCCGGTCGACCGAATTCTTAGCCTCCGCCCGGACATCATCAAACTCGACCGAACATTCATCAATGGGATCCTGGAAGGACCAGAGCCGGATGAGCCGGCCGTGATAGCTCTGGCCCGGGAAGTTGGAGCGGTCCTGGCAGCCGAAGGCATCGAAACAGAAACCGAGCTTGCAGCGGTCATCGAGGCCGGCCTGACTGCAGGCCAGGGCTATCTGATGGGACGGCCGTCCGTGCATCCGCTGGACTGGTCGTCATGGGTGATCCAACCGGCCGTCGGGGTCACCGTTGAGCCATAGCAGCAGCCCAGCGTGCTCCTCCACCAATAATTGGCTGGAACTGGCAGTGGAATCCGGGGAAACCAGGCCCATCATATACTTCAGCAACTGAAACACTGGGCAGGCCTGATCGAGGACATCTCGGGGGATCAAATGGCGTGGGAACAACAGGATGACCTGCTGACGCAGTCGCTGCTGCTCGATGAAATCGGCCAGTCTGTGATCGGCATGGACAACCGTTGGCGGATCACTTACTGGAACCGTGCCTCGGAGCGTTTGTATGGTTTTTCCGCCTCCGA
This sequence comes from Pseudarthrobacter sp. W1I19, assembly GCF_030817835.1. Classification (NCBI taxonomy): domain Bacteria; kingdom Bacillati; phylum Actinomycetota; class Actinomycetes; order Micrococcales; family Micrococcaceae; genus Pseudarthrobacter; species Pseudarthrobacter sp. W1I19. Next base: position 4,506,431 of record NZ_JAUSZR010000001.1, on the reverse strand, counting down.
GGTTCTGGGGAAGACGCCTGTTGATCTGGGTGTCGTCGGTCAGTTCCAGACAGTCGGGCCCGGGCCGACGGGGGAGGAGATCGCCGAGAGGGTCGCCGGCGGCAAGGACTGGTCGGGCGAATTCTGGGTGCGGGCCCGGGCCGGGAGGGAGTTCCCGGTCCATGGGACGATCAGCCCGATCAGGGCCCGCCACACCGCGCCGGTGGACATCGTGGCCATTTCGAAGGACATTACCGACCGGAACATACTGAGGCGGTTCTGCGCAGGCTCTCGGCGATGGTGGAGTCCTCCGGGGATGCGATAATCGGCGCTGACATGGATGGAAAGATCACCAGCTGGAACGCAGGCGCGGTCAGGATGCTCGGCTGGAGCGCGGCAGAGGCCATCGGCCGAAACCCTGACCTTTTCACGACCAGTCCGCCCGAGGACGCCAACGAGCGCGTCGCTGAGCGGATCCGCAGCGGCGCCTTCGTCCCCGGCCTGGAAGCACGGTGGCGGCCTAAGGACGGATCCTTCATCGATGTGGAACTGACGGTGTCCCCGGTCTACGGGCAGGACGGGAAGCTGGCCGGAGCGTCCGGAATCGCCAGGGACATCACCGAAATCAAACGGCTGCGGTCAGAAGCGGCCGCGGAACGCCGCCGCCTGCTGGCAGCCCAGGAGATGGCACATGTGGGCAGCCTTGAATACTCGGCCACCACAGAGGCGACGTGGCACTCAGAGGAGTTCGCCCGCATCGTAGGCTTGGGGGCCGGGGAGTCTTTATCGTGGGAATGGATGCTGGAGCGGACCCACCCTGAGGACAGGGACCGGGTCCGGCAGGTGTGGCGGAGCTTGTATGCCGGTTCGGGTTTCGAAGACATCGAATACCGGCTCATCCGGCTCGATGGCGGGCAGCGGTGGCTGCATTCGAGAATTCGAAGCGTGGATGGTCCTGACGGGAAACCCCTGCAGTTCCTGGACACGGTGCTGGACAATACAGAGCACAAGAACGCCGAGCAGGTCCTGGAGTGGCAGGCCCGCCACGACGCCCTGACAGGTCTGCCCAACAGGTACCGGATCACCGAGGTACTGCAGGGTTTCCTGGACCATAGTTCCCGGCCCGCGGTGATGTTCGTTGACATCGACCGGTTCAAACTGGTCAATGACGGCATGGGCCATAGTGGCGGGGACAGAATCCTGATGCTCCTGAGTGAACGCCTGACGAACGCCGTCAGGCCCGGTGACACCGTGGGCCGCTTCGGCGGCGATGAATTCATCATCGTCTGCGAGAACATGGGCATGTGGGCAGCTAAGGTCCTCGCCGGGCGGATCCGTGCATGCATCAGGGCACCGTTCGAGGTCGAAGAGCGGCAGATTTTCCTCAACGTCAGTGTCGGCATCGCCTTGGCCGGACCCGAGGACACAGCAGAGTCGATACTCGGCGGCGCGGACACCGCGATGTACCGGGCAAAATCGGCCGGCGGGGACGCATCGGTGGTCTACCACTCCAGGATGACCCGACGGGCCAGCGGCCGGTTGGACCTGGAATCAGACCTGCGCCTGGCCCTCGACAGGGAGGAGATGTGCCTGCATTACCAGCCCATCATCGACCTGACCACGGAGACCCCGCTGGGGTTCGAGGCGCTCCTGCGGTGGAACCACCCGGATCATGGGGTCATTCCCCCGGAGACGTTCATCCCTGTCGCCGAGGAAACCGGCCTGATTGTTCCGATTGGAGCCTGGGTCCTTCAGGAAACCCTGCGCCAGATCCAGCAGTGGCGTGACCAGGTGGAGGGAGCGGAGGAGCTTGCGGCGGCCGTGAACATCTCCGGGCGTCAGCTGGTGGCCAAGGATTTCCCGGACATCGTGGAGGCAGCGATCCTGGCCTCCGGGATAGATCCGGCAGCGGTACATCTGGAAGTGACAGAAACAGTGCTCATGGACGAACCGGACCTGCCCAGGGAAACCCTGCAGCGTCTTTCCCGTCTGCGCGTTGGCCTCTCCATCGACGACTTCGGCACCGGCTACTCCTCGCTGAGCTATCTGAAGTGGCTTTCCGCCCGGACGTTGAAAATTGACCGCATCTTCATCCAGGAACTCGGCGACGATCCCCACAGCGGCACCGTCATCGAACTCGTCGTGGGGATGGCGAAAAGCCTCAAACTCGACGTCATCGCCGAAGGCGTTGAAACCCTCGCCCAGCTCAATGAACTCCGACGGATGGGCGTCACCCGGGCGCAGGGTTACCTCTGGAGCAAACCCATTCCCTCAGAACTCGTCCCCGCGTGGCTTAGCGGCACCTACGCAAGCCGGCGCAACAGTGGCGATGACGCCAGGGTGCCAATTCAATGAAGAGGAGCACTAATCGCCGTGACAATCTCCCGTCAGCCCCTGGCCGTCCTGCCCGATACACCAGATACGAGATTATTGACCGAGCTCACCAGCCACGCCAGCGACCTTTCCGAGGCCTCCCATGCCCTCGCCTGCGCCCTGGGCGCAGGGGAGGGGTCGGAGTTGTGGATACCCCTTACCTCGCATGCTGTGACCGCTTATATCCGACCCTTCATCCTCTCCAATGTCCGCAGGCGCCTTGATGAAATGCCGGAGATCCCGCCGATGGCCCCGCCGGACAGGTCATGGATGGGCTGGAACGCGGTGAGGATCAGTCCGTCTTTGACGGTGCTGCGGATGTGTTCCCGCACCCGCTGTTCCACCTGGGTTTCCGTGACCTGGGAAGGCAGCAGGCGGTTGGTCCCTTCAAATCGCCGGCCGGTCCCGTCCAACGCCGGGTACGACCTGCCGGACATCTCCATGAGGACCGGGCTGCCGTCCCGGTGCCTGCAGCAGACAGTGACAGCTGTCCAGCCCTGAGCGGCGTTCAAGGCCACGTTGACTGCCTCTCGGGCCTTGGACAAGTGATCGCCCGTGATGCTGGCTGAAAGGCCTGCCCACCAATTCGCGGGGTTCGTAACCGAGCAAGGTGGTGCTGGCACTGCTGGAGAAAGTGAAGGTTCCGGCACCGTCCACCGCCCAGAGCCATTCCTGGCTGGTGTCCAGCACCGTGTCCATCAGGCTTGAAGTGATGTTGTTCCGGTTCCGTTCCTCACTGTGCCCCCGCACGCCGCGGTATGGGGTCCAGCCGGCCACAAGGATCATGCCTGCGGCGAAGGAAGCGAGCACGCCGGTCAGGACGGCCGGCTCCTGGACGCGGGGAGCCAGGAAATGCAGCCATGCAGTGAGGGCAAGGACGAAGGCTGCCTGCGCGGCGAGCACACACAGCAGAAGGCGGCTGCCGATGAATACGCGCACCCCCAACCGGCCCCCTGGCCGTCCGATTACCCTCCCGGCAGCAGGGAAGTGTTGCGGTCGTCAGGGGCCGGTACTGGACCGGCTGTTAGAAGGCCGCGGTGTGACGCCTGCCTGGACATGTCCGGTTATGCCTGTGTGTCGGCCGGTTGGGGCTGGGGTTCGGCGGGGGCAGGCTCTGACCCTGCCCGGTAACGGTAGGTGATGTTCTCGTCCTGGACCACGAAGGTTTCCACACCGCTGCGGGACCAGTGAAGGACGAGCAGGCCGTAGCGTTCGGCCAGTTTGGCCAGGGTCGGGAACGTCGTGACATCGATGACGGGCCTGCCTTGGGGCGCCGGCATCGGGTGGACCCGCACCAGCAACGCTGCGTAGCGGCGGCGGATCACCGCCGCCTCGTCCCCGAGGGTGGAGCGGCCGGCGAAAACGATGATGATGATTCCGGTGGCCAGGGCAGCGAGCAGGAACACTGACGAGATGATACGGGTAGCGGCCGCAGTCACCGACAACCCGTTGATACCGATCATGCGGGGCACCATGGCGGTGTGCTGATGGGTGGCCGAATCAGTGACAGACAAGGTGCCCGGCCCACCGGCGAGGGTGAGCTGCAGGGGTGTGAGCTCGAGTTTGAGTTCAGGCCGGAATTCCACGCCCTCCGCGGTCCGAACGGCCGGGGTCAGGGCGACGGAAACAGGTCCGGCCGGAAGACCTGTGACCGCTGACGCGGCCTGGGCTTTGGCATCCAGGCTTGCCAGGTCCAGCCGCGCCGTGCCCTCGCAGTCGTTGCTCTCAAAATCCACCGGGCCGGTAAGGGGAAGCGTGGAATGCCAGCCTCCCGGGGTGGACAACTCCGCTGTCACGGTCATCGTTCCGGGCTCGCCGTGATAGCTGAAACCGACATCGACAGTCTTGGCGAGTTTCCGGAAGACCGGGTCCGGTGATTTGGCCGTGGTCCCGTCGTAGGCCGCGCTTTGCCCGACGTCCGCGGTGTAGGAGAAGTCCATCCGCGTGCCGCTCTTGACCTGTGAGGCGGCCGTTTCCTCCAACGGACCGGACCACGCCAAAGCACCGAGGGTAACCCCGGCGACGCCGAAGACCACGGCAAGTGCCGTGGAAATCCGCAGCGAGGGCGGCAGGCCGACCAGGCCCTGCCGGGTGGAGGGACGCGTACTGATGTGGCGGGACATGGATGCTCTCCTTCGTTTACGGCGGCGCCTTGTCGTTGCCGCGCTCCCGCCGGCCAGCAGCGCGAAAGCCAGCAGGCCCAAGACCGGGGGACTGGTCAGGGTTCCCAACCACAGCCCGCCCTGGGGGACATGGACGAGCGCCCGTCCCACGAGATCAGCGGCGCGGGGGGTGATGGGGTCAACGGACTGGTTGTTGTCGCCTTTGAAGACGAAAGCCCCGTCGCTGCCACCGATAATGCGGTGCAGCGCCACCTCGTCCCGGCCCGGAAGGTTATACGCGGCGATATCGCCGACCGCATAGGAGGAGGCACGGGCGATGATGACAAGATCGCCCTGGTGGTAGAGCGGGTTCATGCTGACGCCATGGGTGATGACGATACCGGCCTGGCCGCTGGCCAGAACAACCCCAACGCACGCTCCCAGAATCGCGATGACAGCAAGGACGACGGCGCGGAGGCGGTGCGTCAGCCGCTGTGGCAAGGCGAACCCCTCTCGGGAACGGACGGACATGGCTCGAAGAGAAAAGGGTGAGTGGCCGGCACCCCGGCGGACCGGCCACTCACACGCTCATTGTTAGACGGCGTCCGTGACGGTGACAGACGCGTTGGTAACGCCGCTCTGGCTCGTTCCCGGAACGGTGGGGTCACAGATGGAGAGTCCGTCGACGTCGATGTCGGTGCAGGTAAAGTCGGCGGGGGTGCCACCGGCCAGGGAAATGTTGACGGCCTTGCCTGTGGCGCCTGGTGCGAAGGTCAGGGTGACCTTGTTGACGGCGTCCGAGTTCGTGGCGTTGGTGAAGCCATATTCCAGGTTGGTCAGGGTCGCGCCGGTAACGCTCTGGGTCACGGTACCGCCGACGAACTGGCTTGATCCGGCGGCGTTGACGAGGCCGGCGCCGGTGAAGGCGGAGCCGGCGGCGAGGGCCAGGCCGGTGACGGACAGGGCGGTGACGATCTTTGCAGAAGTGCGCATGGTTTCTCTTTCAGGTAGGAAGCCCGGCAGCCCCTGAGCGGGCTCCGCGGCGGTTGCAACCCCCAGGTACAACTGGATGCCGCTGCCAACGGACACGGACCGAAACTCCGTCCGCATCACATCGACATCTCGAAGCTAACAGCGGCAAAACCATAAAAATCCGTTCCTTGGATTAACTTCGGGGAACCCTTGGAAAGCTAGGGAGAATCAAGGGAAACAGCGGCAATGCCCAAAGAAAACTGGGAAAACAACGGGCAGGCCCACGGACCTCCCCGCAAACGGGCGGCTCAGCCAGTGCTCGCACTCCCGGCCGGGCCCGATCAAGGCGGCGCCAAGGTTTGCGCAGGATCCGCCGAAGACAGGGCATTGGAATCATGAAGGGACGTAGCCTCAAAACATGGTCATTTCAGCATCACCACAGACACCGTCAGGCGGTGAAAAATCAACAGCGGCGACAAGCGAACCGCAGACACCCGCTTCGGCCGTGCCATCCGACGGCAGCTCTAATGTGCCGCTGGTGGATCCAGTGGTGCTGCAGGATCTCGAACACCAGCTCGGACAGCCGGACCTGGCCACGAATTTCGCGAAGGACTACGTGGGGCTGTGGGAACAGCGGGAGCGCCGCCTCATGGCATCACTTGCACATGAGGACCGTGCCGCAGCGCTGGATGCGGCCATCAGCCTGAAGGTCTCTTCCACCATGGTGGGGGCGCGGCGCCTGGCAGGCCTGGCGCAGGCCTTGGAGTCCGCGGTTCGTGGGGGCGACCTCAGCGGAGGATCGGTCCGGGAGCTGATTTCAGTTCACGGGCGAGCCACCGTGGAAGAACTTCAGGCACAGTATCTCCAGCACCGCGGATAGAACTTGTCACAACCTAGACGGGGTCAGTCCGGCGCGTCCGGAAGCCGGCGGGCGGCCAGCCGATAGCCGGCGCCGCGAACCGTTTGCAGCCACCGCGGCGATTCGGGATCGTCCCGGAGCTTCCGGCGAAGATTACCGATATGCACCTCGACCGCGCGCTCATCGGAGTCGCTGATATAAGCATCCTCGGGGTAATTGTTCCCCCGGACCGCGCGAATGAGGTCAGCGCGTGACAGGACGGCACCGGAAGCGCGGAGCAGCTCGTGCAGAAGGTCGAATTCGCTCCGCGTCAACTGCAGCGGTGCCCCTCCCAGCGTGGCGATACGGGTCCTGGGGTTCAACCTCAACCCGTCATGGTCGAGGACCGGGCCGCCGGTAACAGCCAGGGGCGCGGGCGGCAGCGGCTGCGGGTCTTCCTCGGGTTCAACGTTTGTGTTCCTTGGCCTGCGCATCATCGCCGCGACACGTGCCCGCATTTCCCGGGGCCGGAACGGCTTGGTGATGTAGTCATCCGCCCCGCCCTGAAGAGCGGCCAGCAGATCAGGTTCCTCGGTCCTTCCCGTCAGCATCACGACATACGCGTTGCTGAACCGGCGAATCCTTCGCAGCACCTCGAAGCCGTCAATATCAGGCAGCCCGACATCCAGGGTCACCACATCGGGCCGCTTGTCCCGCACCACCTCCACACCATGTCGGCCGTCCTCGGCCGTATGCACGATAAAGCCGGATTGAAGGAAGACCCCCTCCACGAGATTGCGCAGATCCAGGTCATCTTCAATGATTACAGCCACACCCAGGTCGCCCACGGCCCCCCCGTTTTGGTTGACTCCGCACTGGCCCAGCGCCAGCCGGTATTCAAACCCACCACTAAGGTACAAGGAACAGGCGGAAAAGCTTGATTAAGTCTTGAGGATCCTAACGGCATACTTTGAGCTTGACTGTGTAATCTACTCCTCGTCGCGCTAGGATCAGCGAAAATGGCCTATGAAAGGCGCCTTTCTTGGACTTTGTCCACTATCTGACCGGCCTGCTGGTCTTCCTCGGATCATCACTTGTCCTCGCTTTTACCGCCCACCTGATCCTGATACGGCGGACAAAGCGAAAAAACGCCGCACTCTCAAACCGGGAGCAATAGACGATGCCATACATCGACATAAACCCTCATCGACAACGACCGAAATGGCTCGGCTACCTCATACTGGCCGTCCTGGCAGTCCTAACCGCAACCGTCATCATCGCTGCCCTCACCGCGAATTAGGCCGGTAGCGCTTCTTCAGCAGACTGAGCCTGGTGAACCGGCAGAGGGAAGGCATGCCATTTCAGACTGCATCAATACCCGAACCCCAACGAGCCACACAGATCCAGTTTTCAAAGCTTGCCCATGACGCCGCACAGAAAAGGCTCCGAGAGGGCGGGATCCAGATCGGCGCTGCTTTGGGCCCCTAATGGGGGAGTGATTGCCAACGGCCACTACCGGCGCGTCCAGCACGGGGACCCAATCGGCCACGGCCACGGCGGGATGTCCGCGCTTCGGGCTGCCGGGCGCCAGAGGAGCTGCCGGAACCATCATCCACTTCAAGATTCCGCGCGTGGTGGTGGGCGAGACCAGAGCGTTTCACGGCGAGCTCAATCTCCTTCACTCACGCGGGCGTCGATCAAAGGATACGCAGATCGTCGAAAACCACGTGAGTAAGGGCCCTGACCGAGATAAGCGGGACCCTGGCACGGGCTGACCCGCAGCGACATCACAGACGAGGTAAAGCGCAGCCCTGCACGGAAATGTCCGGCCCCGAATTCAAGGTCGACAAAGTCGAGGAAAAGCTGGACAGGCTCATGTCCGGGGGACCACAGCACCTAGAAAGAGCAGCCGTCAGCGGTAATCTTCGGGCGAAAAATGTTCCTCGTCGCATCCCGGGTGTAGCATCCGAAACACGGGCAACAAACCCGTGACGCTATTGGGGGAAGTGATCATGTGGTGTTCGCACGCCGCTGCTCTGTCCGTATAACCGCTTGCCAAGCAAACGTGCCCGGGTTCCCTCAATGGACGTCCATCACCGCACCCACTCCGCACGCTTCGCATCGCTCCGCGGCCGGGTGTCCTCTGAAAGGACTCTCATGAGCCACAACCCCCACCTCGCCCCGTATCCTCCGGCCCAGACATATGGCCCGCCCCAGGTGAGCTCCAAGTCATTCCTCACCACATGGCTGCTGGCCCTTCTGCTCGGCGTCCTCGGCGTTGACCGTTTCTACCTCGGCAAAATCGGCACAGGCATCCTCAAGCTCGTCACCATCGGCGGCTTCGGTATCTGGGCACTTATCGACCTCATCCTGATCCTCACCAACAAGGCCCGGGACAAGCAAGGCCTCCCTCTGGAGGGCTACGACAAGCACAAGAAGATTGCCTTCATCGTTACGGCTGCCTTCATCGTCCTGAGCATCATCATCAACGCCGCACGTGGCGGCGCTGCACCGGCCACAGCTCCCGCAAATGACGCCGCGGCCCCCGTGGTGGCAGCTCCCGCGGCCCCTGCAGCTGCTGAACCGGCCGCACCCGCAGCGGAGGCAACCTGGACCAAGGTAGCGGAGCTGACCGGATCAAGTGACATGGCAAGCCAGGCGTTCGCGCTATCCGGCAAGAGCACACGTCTCGTTTACTCCTTCACTGGTGCCCAGCAGATGAATGGCCAGTCAATGGCCGTCGGTGCCATCTACCTGGAGAAGGAAGGCGTGGACATCACTAAGGATGGTGGAATCCCCATCAAGATGCTTCAGAAGGACGAAGCCGGCGAGACCGCGATCCACAAGGGAGCAGGCAACTACTACCTGGACGTGAAGGCAGCCAACTTCGGTTCCTGGACTATCACCGTCGAAGAGAAGAAGTAGAGCCACGAGGTGAGCTTGGAAAACCTGATTCCAGACCACGACGAGCGGGCGGCGTTTGTCCGCACGTTCACGTTGGCCAGCGCCAAGGCGATGCACGACCTTCGGAACAGGAACCAGGGCCTCACTGAGGACCAGCTCGCAGACGAGCTCGAAATCAGGATCCGAAGCGAGATCGGCCCAGGTTTTCCATTGCCCCGCCCGCAGCTGTTACAGCTGGCCCGGGACGTACTGGGTAGCTAGGTCAAATCCCCGGGTTTAGTGCCCGTCCAACATTTTGGACGGGCACTTTCAGTTGCCAACGCAACCGCAATCTGAGCGGACTTGAGGTCAGCTCGCCGGCTGGAAGCCTTGGAATCCCTGCTACGTATCTAGACCTGATCACTGGGCAAGCACAGGTTCTAGCGCGGCGGATGGCTACTCGGACTCGCTGGGGCAGGTACTGAGCGCTCGCAGCTACTTCCACTTCCGGATTCTAATAGCTGATGGTTGATATTTCGTCTATCTCTGAGGGCGAAGTCGCGGAGCTATTGGTTCCGGGTGCTGGAGGCGGCCAGGATTCTCATCGCCTCGTTTTGCGTGCAGCGGTTCTCGGTGCACCGTCAGGCTGCCGACACGGTCCGGGATATCCGTCTGGGAGGTGCAGACGACCCAGACCGGTGGCTGGCACATTCAGGACCGGAGTCGGGTTCCCCGGCTAACGGGCCCACCCGCTCAGCGACCGCATCAGCCACCCGTGGCAGGCACATGTCAGTGACGGGGCCCATTCCGCCGACTCGCGTGTGTCCCGAATCCCTGCCACGGCAGACACTTTGTCGGGGAAAGCGCGGGAGGTGGCCATCACTGCACCATCAGGACCTTTGATTCTGAACCTGAAGTTCGAGTCTTCGTCATTGAAGAGTTCGAACATTCCTGAAATGAGTCTCCTCCCGGACGGCCGCTGCCGCTGGTCTTGGTGCTTATCGTCAGAATGACAGCACGTCGTTGGGCTGCCATCCGGACGGTCTATCGGATGCAAAGGACGCAATCACGGTGATACGGGGCCCTGCATGTCCGTCTTCGCCAAAGGTACGCGGCACATCAGTTACTTGTCAGTAGAACTTTCGCGCATGTGCACTGCGCTGTATGCCCCAAAGTCCGGAATAATGCGCCGTCTAAAGGCGCTACGCTGCGTTGGCGGCGGCGCACTACCGACTCCCCCTGACTCTGCCAACGTCACGGCGCTGCAGGCAGGGCTGGCTCCTGAAGAGTTCCTGAGACCAGAGAGCCAGCCCCGCGAAGGCTGGAAGGAACCCTCCCCAGCAGGTAGAACACCGCCATTGCGAGATACTCCTTTAACTGCTCGCTATCGACAAGAGCAAGGACTGTGGCCAGTCCTTGCTTGGAGTGCCTGAAAAAATGGCCTGCATGAGCGACAGAGGATGCTGATTCCGGTTTCGATATCGGCGCTTTTGCTGGTCTTGCCGGACGCGGGTAGCAGAAGCAAGGATTGGTCATGAGGGACTTGCGACTGACAGCCAGAATTCTGCTCCAGGGGAAATCCGTGGCTCTGATCGATGTCTGGATCCTGTACTGGAACAACGGAGGACGCTGTCACCCCTTTGAGTTCGACGCCATCATTCATGACGCGTTGTCGGCTACCTGGTTTGATACAGAAGCTCTCGGCTTTGCACTGGACGAGCTTCTTCTGGAAGCCAGCGGCTGATCGACTCCCTGCTGGGGGGAGCCTCTGTCTAGGGGGCAGCCGCTGGCCTCCACCCCGGCAGCAGCTCATCCAACTTCGTCAGGCGTTCCGGGTAAAGTGTGCCCTTCTTCAGGGCGTACCGCTGAATTGATAGCCACTTGCCCAGCGCGTATTCCTCAGGTGAGGTGGTTGACCCCATGGTTGGAAGCCTGCCGTACGTCCGCACGTGTTCCAGGATTTGTTCCAACCGGCTCTTCCACCGTTCGGCGTGACCGGAGGGGCGCCGGCGCCAGCCCGGCAACACGTTGTTCAGCGTGGCCATGCGTTCCGCATGCTGGCGGTCCCGGCTGGCCGTCCTGGTTGCAGCTTGTCGGTACAGCCAATTAGCCAAGCTACGTTCGGCGTCGTCGGCAGACGTGCTCGACGGCCACCTACCATGATCGGTTTTGAATTGAACCACAAGGGCCAGCATCTGATCCCAGCTGGGATGTACCCGGTAGGGCGAGCTCCAGCCGGGCAGCTGCCTTTCCAACTTTTCGAACCTTTCCGGCAGGAGTAGCCCGTTCCGCAAGCTGGCCTTCTGATGCCTGAGCCAGAAAGTCAGCATTCGCTCGCCCGGGTCTTCGGCGTATTGGGAAGGAACCCTGTTGTGCTCCCTAACGAAGCGAACATAGTGATCGAGCTGTTCGTCCCAATCACGCCGAGGAACCACGTCCGGGCCTCGGCCTGAGCCCCTAGTGGATTCCAATTTCTCCACTCCCTGGTTCCTGCCTTCCCGAGGAAATCGTCAGGACTGGCTTCTCCTGACGAGTCCATCCTTTCGACTTCGCCCTATGTCGTCTAGACAACAGATTGCCCCATCGACCGAAAGAGAACGCTGGTGATGGCACCAGATCACTCGATCAGGTCGTCGTGATGCGGCACGCCCCCACCTGACAAAATGCCAGTTCCCCCGGGAGGGGGCGAAGGCCATCATTGGAGTACAGAGCGCTGCGATTTGAATCGGAGGCTGCCATGATCCAGGCCCTGCTATGCAAGCTGAACATCCGGCACGTGACCTCAGTTCCCGGGGCGGAAGCACCGTGACCACCGACTGCCGTTGCCCGCCCGGAGAGGAAACGGATTGGAGACTGTACGGGGGCCTCCGCCGCCGGACACGAAGACGTGGCGTGTGCCCGGGCAGATGTCGTCGTCCCGACTGATGCCACTTCTGCGTAGCGTCGGAATTAACGCTGCCCAACCACAGACCTGTAAGCGATTCCCGCGTCCACTCACGGCCAGACCGAACGCCGATAATTGATCTTTCGTCAAGCTACGGTCACGGGGTTACGGCACAAGGACGGCGTCGGCAGGGGAGTGCTTCAGCAAAGCTTGGCGTGGCGAAGGTACTGGTACACGGTCTCCCGGCTGATTCCGTAATCCCGGGCAAGGACGGCTTTCGGAATTCCGTTGCCGGCGCGCTGGACCATTTCGGCAGCCCGTTCCGGTGTGAGGGTCCTTTTCCGCCTAGAAGTAGCCATCGAGCTTTCCAGACCTGGCGGCGGTCCCTACTCAGTTCATCGCTTGGTAGGCCTCGATTGCCTTTTGGAGGTCGGCCAACTGGAGATGCGACATGGTCCACACCCTTCCGACTTGCGGATCTTTCCTGAAAGAGACCCTTACCTCGTCCACGGAGAATATCCTCCCGTTGTTGTCCTCCACGGTGAACCATGTATCACTCATCTGGTTGTTTTCCTCTGCATGGGTAGAACACCCGATACCACGCCCTATAAGACAAATTTGATAACGCTTGGCAATCACTAAGCAATGGTCTGCACGACCGCTGCGAGGAAAGCCCGCCGTTGAAGGCCGGCGAGCTTTCCTTGTCAGCAATAGTGTTCGTTGATTTCAGACCTCATGAGCACTCAAATCGCTTCGGTTTCAATATTCTTTGAAAAATGCAACGCAGCCCACTCCAGCTGATTTTTTCGATAGAAGCGCTGAGCCACGTGGTTGCCGATTCCTGTGTCGAGTTCGAGTCTGTCGCAGCCGGCGAGCTCAGCCCTCCGCTCGAGGTAGTGCATGATTTTGCCACCAATCCCCGCCTCCCGCATGTCCGCAGCCACAGCCAAATCCTCAAGAAAAAGGATCCTTCCGCGGCTGGTCGTCAATACACGATGGCCCGCCAATCCACAGCACCTGTTGTCTGCGTCGGTGGCGATAGTGAGGACGTATCCCTCGGTATGTGCCTCGCGCAGAAATGCTCTTGCCCTCTCCGGCGTAAGCTCCGGGCGGAGGGATCGAAGTAGAGGTGCTATCTCAAGCTCAACCCGGGGGTCGCTAGGGTGAATCTCCAGGAACACTAGTGCCCGGTCAGAGACCGTCAAGGGATTACTACGATCCGGCCGCCAGGCGCATGATTTTCCATCTTCCGATGCGCTTGAACGGTCTCGTTGAGTGGCAAAGTTACTCCGACGCGACTAGCCAGCCGCTTGCTTTGCAATAGGTGATTTATCATGGTTGCCGCGTCGGCCAGCTCGCTGGTCGACGCGTTACTGATGACGAATCCGTGGAGGCTCGCGTCTCGGGTATAGAGACCGCCGACAGGCAATACCGGCTTGGCCCCAAGGCCTGCCATCACGATAACGCGGGCGCCCTTACTAAGCAGTGGGAAGAGCAGGTCGAACTCATGATGACCGGAGTTGTCCCACCAGATGTCCACGCCTTGAGGTGCTGCGTCGGCGATCCGCTTCCATAGTTGCGGATCGCGATAGTCGATAACTTCGTCTGCTCCACAGCTCAGGCACCACTGGACGTCCCGGTCGGAAGCGGAGGCAATCACTCGCGCACCTGCAGCGGCGGCCATTTGGACCACAGCGCTACCTACTCCTCCCGCTGCTCCTGCGACAAAAATGGTTTCCCCTGGTTTGATTTTCGCCTCGCGAAACAACCCAATATGCGCGGTAGCTGCTGTGTGAAGTATTCCGACAGCGTCGAGTGGATTGACCGTTTCAGGGAGATTGTAGAGACGATCGGAGGCGACTACGGCGTATTCGGCGAACGATCCCTGACGACCGTCGTGCCCCAAGCTGTTGCACCAGACCGAGTCGCCGGGCTGGAACGTTGTTACACCTGGCCCAGTTGCAGCGACCGTCCCAACCAGATCACGTCCTACGATGAATGGAAACGGCGTGTGGGTCTTGTAGGCACCGGAACGAACGAACGTATCCACGTGGTTGACTGCCATCGCAATGTTCTTCACCAAAATGTCGGTGGGTCCAAGGTCGGGGATTGGGAGTATGCCGATCTCGATGGCTTCGGCGGGGCCTGGTTCACGAATGAAGGCCGCCCGCATCGTGGTGGGAAGATCGTTCATTGAATTTCTCCCACGGAGCCCTGCCCTGCGCGGGCATTATGTACTGCCTCATAACGGCTGAACCAAGTGTCGGAAAGTTCTTTTTCTTCAGCGCCGCCGAAGGTATATGCCGGCGAATCGATGGGCAACACCCTGTCAACGTGCACGAGCACGGCCTGGTGTGCAGGGTATCCGGGACCGTTGAGGTCGAGAAGCCATGAGTTCAACCATTCATAGGCGGCATGCCCGGGCTGCAGCAGTTCCGCCGTGCCCTTGAACCGGTATCCACGGCGCTTGAAAACGTCCACGGAGTTGATTTCGATGCTTGGGTTCGCCTTCAGGTTGGCGATCGTGTTGGGGGACGCGATGTCCATGAAGATCAGGTGCTCGTCGTCGTAGGCGCGTACGGAACCCTTCGGCGACAGGTTGGGTGTCCCATCAGGACAAGTAGTTGCTGCGTACGAGAGCATCGCGCTGGCGATGATGTCTCGCATGTCATCAGTGATCAGAGCCATTGTCTTACTTTCCCTTTTTTTCTGAATCATTCTTGTCGTGGGCGTATGGAACACCGACAAGGGAGCCAGCGAGTGCATCTCCGTCAACAGCCTTGACTTCTGCACCCGAGGCAAGGTCTACGTCCTTGGTCTCCGGTCCAATTGCCGCCCCGACGACTGCCTCAAAGATACGGCCGCAGACAATTCAAGTGCTAGGAGTTTCTGGATATCAGAATCCTTGGGTGGCTCCGGATCTCGTGAATGCGACGTTGGTTGAAACCGGTGCCGGAAACAGCAGCAGGAGGACCGGAAACCGGCCCTCCTGCTGTTTGCTTGGTCCTACCGGCCTGTCTGCTGCGGTTATTCTTTTGGCTTTACGGGGTAGGAACTGGTGATGGCGACTCGGTTCAGGGTGTTGACGCTGATCGTCATCCAGGTGATGGCGGACAGTTGCTGAGGCGTGAGTACTGCTGTAGCCTCCTCATAGAGGCTCTTGTTCGCGTGGGCGTTCGGGATGCCAGTGACGTACTCGCTGAGGCTGAGCGCGGCCTGTTCCTGTTCGTTGAAATACGAGGTCTCCCGCCAGGCAGAGAGTACCGCAAGGCGGTCGATGGATTCGCCGTATTTAATGGCATCTCCAGTGTGAAGACGCATGCAGTAGGTGCAGCCGTTGATCTGTGATGTCCTGATCTTTACCAGCTCGATCAGCAACGTCGACAGGCCTGCCTCTTGGGCGGCAGCCTCGGCCTGTTTCGACTGCATGATAGCCGTCTTGTATAACTCGCCATGTTCTTTACCTACGTTGGTGGAAGTCATGACAGACATTGGTTACTGTCCTGTTCTGTTGTGCAGGGAAGGTGAAGCGCAGCAGGCCGAAGGTCGGGGATTGGGAGTATGCCGATCTCGATGGCTTCGGCGGGGCCTGGTTCACGAATGAAGGCCGCCCGCATCGTGGTGGGAAGATCGTTCATTGAATTTCTCCCACGGAGCCCTGCCCTGCGCGGGCATTATGTACTGCCTCATAACGGCTGAACCAAGTGTCGGAAAGTTCTTTTTCTTCAGCGCCGCCGAAGGTATATGCCGGCGAATCGATGGGCAACACCCTGTCAACGTGCACGAGCACGGCCTGGTGTGCAGGGTATCCGGGACCGTTGAGGTCGAGAAGCCATGAGTTCAACCATTCATAGGCGGCATGCCCGGGCTGCAGCAGTTCCGCCGTGCCCTTGAACCGGTATCCACGGCGCTTGAAAACGTCCACGGAGTTGATTTCGATGCTTGGGTTCGCCTTCAGGTTGGCGATCGTGTTGGGGGACGCGATGTCCATGAAGATCAGGTGCTCGTCGTCGTAGGCGCGTACGGAACCCTTCGGCGACAGGTTGGGTGTCCCATCAGGACAAGTAGTTGCTGCGTACGAGAGCATCGCGCTGGCGATGATGTCTCGCATGTCATCAGTGATCAGAGCCATTGTCTTACTTTCCCTTTTTTTCTGAATCATTCTTGTCGTGGGCGTATGGAACACCGACAAGGGAGCCAGCGAGTGCATCTCCGTCAACAGCCTTGACTTCTGCACCCGAGGCAAGGTCTACGTCCTTGGTCTCCGGTCCAATTGCCGCCCCAACAAACAGCAGGATCCCGCCCAAAACCAGCAGCACAAGCGGCGTGTACTCAAAGGGCATGAAGCTGGTCAGTCCGGCTTGGTAGAAGGCGTAGAACGAGGGGATAACAACGGCCAGGGAGTAGCCCAGGCCGTAGCCGCTAGAGCGTACACCGGTGTGGAAGCGTTCAATGATGTACGTAGTGACTACTCCCCATGTCGTAACGACAACAAGGATCAAGGCAACGGTTACGAGCCCGACAGCCGGAAGGCCGGTCACTGTCTTCGATGCCACCAACCAGTACAGAACAGGGGCCACTGTCGCCGTCATAACACCTTGGATCATGAAGAACGGTCGCCTTCCTGCACGCTGACTAAATAGGCCAGCACCCAAATAGGTGAGAGCCAGAAGGGCGTACGCGATGATCATCACCATGGTGACTTCAGTATCCTTCAGCCCCGCGTATTGCTTTAGCACTCCTGGAAGTACTGCGCCGACCATGTTGAAGGACATGTAGTTTCCGGACATGAGGAGGAACACTTGAAGGAAGCCGCGGAGGTTGGACCCTCTGAACAGCTGCACGATGGGGGAGGGGCCAGTGCGGACTGTCTTTTCCCAAACGGCTGATTCTTTGACGTTTCGGGCGTACCACCATGCGAAGACCAGCGCCATGAGGCCACCAAGGACGAAGGGAAGCCGCCAACCCCACTGAACGTAGGGTGAGTGCAAACTGCCTGCGGGAATGATTTGGAGCAGACCAAAGGTGATGAGACCGGTAGCGCAGTAGGCCAAGGGAAATCCGGTCATGATGAACGAGCCAATCAGGCCGCGCTTATGGTGCGGGCTGGTCTCCAGCGCAAGCGGAGCTGACGCCGTGTACTGGCCCCCGAGAAAGACGCCATCTACGAAGCGCAGAGTGATCAGGAGAATAATCGCCCATACTCCAATTTGCTCATTGCCGGGTAGCGAGGCAATGAGCAGGGTCGTAAACCCGAACCCGATCAGGGAAATCAGGGTTGTCCGGCGTCGCCCCGTTCGGTCGCTGAGGTTACCGAAAATGAGTGCTCCCAGGGGCCGTCCGAGCATCGTCGCAACAAAGACAACAGCAGTCAGAATCCGGCTCGCGGAGTCGGAGATGCCTGTCGCCTGAAAATAGATGGCTGCCGGTGCCATAACGATGATCGGCAAGTAGACATCGAACATGTCCACGAACAGACCACCCTGCGCACCGAACATCGCCTTCCGTCCTTGCGGCGACATCTTCTTGTCCACGTCACCGGTAGTTAATGTAGTCATTGCCTTGTTGCTACTTTCCATGTGGGGGGCTTCCCAGGGAGGGCACATCCACGTGTCCGTCTGAGACTCGAATGAGAAAGATCTGGCCGACAGAAGTGTGATGTCGGCTACATCGAACCTACGACTTACCTGACTGCAGAGATAGAACTTTCTGCTCATCAGAAAGCATTCATGCCATGCAGATTTCGTTTCCGGGAGTGGCAAAAGGACAAGCTGAATCGGGGTAGCTGGACCCCGGAAATGCCCACATCGAAAAGGATTTGACCCCACAACCACGGCATAATCGGGCAGCACAAAATGAGCAGCCCCCGGAAACGATCCAGAGGCTGCTCATTCAAACGTATTCAGAGCTGCCGCCAATCAACGCCTGCGTCATCAGCAGTGGTATCTGCGCTGACGTCGTGGTGGTCAGCTGCAGAATTCCGGAATCTGCGACCGTCCGGCAAGACTGCGCCGCGCCACGGACCCCGCCAGAGCGGCGTATGGTCAAGCCACGATCTGCAGTGGGTTCTGAAGTAGTTCCGTGAGCGTAGCGAGGAACTGTGCGGCGAGGGCACCATCGATGATTCGATGGTCTGCAGTAAGTGTGTAGCGAAGCCGTTTGCGTGCGACGACACTATCGTCGACGAGGGTCAACTCGTCGCGTGCAGCGCCGACTGCGAGGATGGCGCCTTGAGGTGGGTTGATGATCGCGGTGAAGTGTTCGATGCCATACATGCCGAGATTGCTAATGGTGAACGTGCCATCGCTCATCTCCACGGCTGTAAGCTTCCTGTCGGTCGCTTTAGCGACGAGGTCACGGGCTGTCGTTGAGATTGCGCTGACAGCCGCCTTGTCTGCATCTCGGATAACGGGGACGACTAGACCTGCCGGTGAAGCAACGGCGATGCCGACGTGGACTCGCCCGTGGATGATTGTTTGTCCCCGCCCGTCGGCGGCGTACGAAGCGTTGAGTCCTGGGTGGACGCGAAGGGCAAGCGCGACCGCGCGGACAAGGAGGTCATTGACGCTGATCTTTACCCCGGTTTCAGCAGAGGCTTGGTTGATTTGTGCGCGCAGTGAGAGCAGCTCCACCACATCGGCGGAGGCGGTAGCCGTAAAAGCGGGGGTGGTGGTGCTGCTCTCGGTCAGTCGGGCAGCGAGAGCCTGACGGATCGCATCGAACGGCACCGGGTGCGGTTCGCGTGTATCCGTCGTATTCACCTGCACTGCTTCTTCAGATGGCATGACGGGAACGGGGTTCGTCCTCTCGGCCTGGAACGAGGTGTTGGGGGTGCCAGCGACGGCGTCCAGATCGGCGCGGACGATCCGGCCGCCGGGTCCAGTGCCTTCGACTATGGTCAAATCGATGCTGCGTTCCCGCGCGAGCCGACGGACCAGCGGCGTGGCTGCGGGACGTGTGGGTTGTTCGTCGGCTACGACTGCCGCCCGAGCAGGTGCCGCCATCTCCACATTGGGAGCCGCCGCCGTGACCTCCGCGTCTGGCACAAACGTCGGTGCGGACGCGGCGGATACGTTCACCGTTTTATCGCCGGCGCCGTTATCGAGGCGCGCTATCGGAGTGCCGATAGCGGCGTTCTCGCCCTCTTGGACGAGGATCTCGGCGAGGATTCCGGTGTCATAGGCCTCCTGCTCCATGAGTGCCTTGTCAGTTTCGATCTCGACGAGCAGATCACCCGGCGCGACAGAATCGCCGGGCTTCTTGTGCCAAGTAGCAATAGCGCCCTCGGTCATGGTGTCGGACAGGCGTGGCATGAGGATATCGATCATGGTATTTGCTCTTCTCAGCGACGCCGGGAAACGGCGTCAAGGGTTTCACGTATGGCGGTCTTGGCGTCGTTTGCCGAGGGCAGCGCGGCGGTTTCCAAGGACTTGGCGTAGGGCATCGGTACTTCAGCCATGGCTACGCGGCGGACGGGTGCGTCGAGCCAATCGAAGGCACCGTCACTGATGGTCGCTGCGATCTCGGCGCCGATTCCGTATGTGAGCCAGTCGTCTTCAAGCACGACGGCGCAGTTGGTCTTCTTGACGGAGGAAATAACCGTTTCGCGGTCCAGCGGTCGGAGACTACGCAGGTCAATGACTTCGACCTCGATCCCTTCGGGCGCGAGTTGTTCGGCGACTTGGAGGGCGACCACCGCCATCCGCGAGTACGCGACTACGGTGATGTCGCTGCCTTCGCGGGTAATGGCGGCCTTGCCGATCTCTGCAGGTTCAATGTCATCTGGCACTTCACCGGTGGTGTTGTAGAGGGCAAGGTTTTCCAGGACGAGCACGGGGTCATCGTCGCGGATCGCGGCCAGCATGAGGGCCTTCGCATCCCTTGGGCTTGAGGGTGCGACAACTTTCATCCCTGGTACAAACGCATAGTAGAGCTCAATGTTCTGCGAATGCGTGGCACCAAGCTGCTGCCCACCCCCACCTGGGGTGCGGATAACAAGGGGGACTCGAGCTTGCCCACCGAACATGCCGTAGATTTTCGCGGCGTGGTTAACGATCTGGTCCAGAGCCAGCAGCGAAAAGTTGATCGTCATGATCTCCACCACAGGCCGCAGACCCAACATCGCAGCGCCGATCGCGGCGCCGGTAAATCCCTCCTCCGCGATTGGCGTATCACGGACCCGTTTGGGGCCGAACTCAGCTAGGAGCCCCGCGGTGATCTTGTAGGAGCCTTCGAAAAGACCAATTTCCTCACCCATCAGAAACACGTTCTCATCGCGCAGAAGTTCGGAACGCAACGCGTCATGCAGGGCCTGCCGATAACTGATAACACTCATGCCGTCACCTCCATGAACCCATCCGTGTTCGGTCGGGGTGCCGCAGGGAACAGGGCATCCCCTGGCAAGCGGCGGGAGTCGTTTGCCACGGGGGTGGCGTAAGTGTAATCGAACAGTGTCGCCACGTCCGGGTGGGGGCTCGCCTCGGCAAACTCGACCGCAGCGGCGACAGCCTCCCTAGCCTGGGTGTCGATTCGTGCAATCAGGTCATCGGTCAGCAACCCCCGCTGCTGCAGGTGTACCGAGTATGCCGCGAGGGGATCTGCAGCCTTCAATGCCTCCGCCTCTTCGCGGCTGCGGTAGCGGGCAGGGTCGACTACCGAGTGCCCCTTCATTCTCCCTGACACAGTTTCCAGCAGGAATGGTTTGCCCTCCCGGGCGCTGGCCAGCGCCGCTTGGGCCGCCTCGTGCACGGCAACTGGATCGTTGCCGTCAACGCGGGTGGAAGCCATTCGATAAGCCGCGGCACGCTTGTGCAGCTCTGGTTCAGCAGAGGATTGTTCCACCGTGGTGCCCATACCAAGTCCGTTGTTGACGACCACATACACGATTGGCAAGTCCCACAGTGCGGCGATGTTCAGGGACTCATGAAATGCACCAATATTCGTCGTCCCATCGCCCATCAAACACACCACGGCCTCGGACCCGCCCCGGTAGTGGATCGCGAGTGCCGCTCCGGTCGCCAGCGGTACCTGGCCACCGACGATTCCGTACCCGCCCATGAAGCGGGAGTCGATGTCGAACATATGCATTGATCCACCCCACCCCTTCGACACACCCTCGGAGCGGCCAAACAACTCAGCCATAACCCGCTCTGGCGTAATGCCTCGCGCCAAGGCATACCCGTGCTCTCGGTAATTTGTAAACACGTAGTCCTCGGCCCGCATTGCGGCCATGAGGCCGGAAACCGTGGCCTCCTCCCCGAGGTTCAAGTGGCAGTAGCCACCGATCTTCGCCTCGGTGTATGCCCGGGCGGCACGCTCTTCAAAACGTCGTATCAACACCATTTGCCGATAGAAGCTGAGCAGCAGCTCATTCGGAGGACCAGGCAATAGCGGTCCGACTGACGATCGGCCAACCGATGATGGCGGCGCACTGCTGTCGGCAGTGACTTTTGCGGCCGGGCTCTTCGGAGCGCGAGCCTTGCTAGTGGTGGACATGTAGATTCTCCTTCTCACGTCGACGAACCACAGCTGCGGGAGGATCAAGCGACGGTTCGCAGGCGCGGGGCTGTTGCGGGGTCGCTTGAGCACCAACAGTTTGGGTGTCTAAGTTGCGCTTTCTCTAAGCACGGGGCGGGCGGGGCGCCGTCAAAAACATCAAGTTCACTTCAGCGATTCACCAAGCCCCTACTCGACGAGCTTCCCGTTGGTTGAAACGTCCTGAATGAGTTTGGCGATTTCATCAGGCACAGGGGGTATGTCTTCTCGGACGACACCTGTGGTGGGGGACCAGACGAGGTTGACCTGGAGCTTCGGGTCTAAGTCCGGATAGTCGCTACGGTTGTGGCAGCCTCGAGTTTCGCGCCGCTCCAGCGCAGACTCCAAAGTTGCTTGAGCCGCGATCAGGGAAGCCTTGAGGTCGAACGCATGGGCGAGGTCTTGGAAGCCGGCGATGTCGGGGTGGATTCCTATGTTCTCTACCCTTTGGCCAATATGTGTGATCTCGTCCAGGCCGGCCCTGAGGCCCTTCTCATCCCGGACTACGCCGGCATGCTTCGTCATGGTGTTGCGGATCGCCCGTTGGAGCACTCGAACGTTCTCTCGGCCGTCAGCGGTGAGCAGGGCGTCAACTTCGGCACGCGCTTCTGTTATCGCCGCTGAAGACCTCCGGTGATTGGTCAGTCCGGCAGAGTAGCGGGCCGCGGCCTGGCCCACGATCCGTCCGTAGACGAGGAGCTCGATGAGTGAGTTGCCGCCAAGCCGGTTCGCTCCGTGGAGTCCACTCGACGCTTCACCAATGGCGTACAGTCCGTCGACGTCCGTGCCGTGGTCCTCGGGACGCACCCAGACCCCACCCATGGAATAGTGAGCGGTTGGGGCAATCTCGATTGGGTCGCGTGTGATGTCGAGCATCTGCAACTCCAGCATCGTCTGATAAACCCGCGGAAGCCGTTGCATGATGGTTTCGCGGGGGAGATGCGATACGTCCAGCCAGACTCCGCCCTTTTCAGTTCCGCGGCCCTCCTGAATCTCGGTATATGCGGCGAGGGCGACGCGGTCGCGGGTGGACAGTTCCATTCGGTCAGGGTCGTAGCGTTCCATGAAGCGTTCACCAAGTGCGTTACGCAGTATGCCGCCCTCTCCGCGTGCGGCTTCGGATATCAGCGTGCCAGCCGCGTTTTCCGGCTCCAGAACCCCGGAGGGGTGGAATTGCACGAGTTCAGCGTCCCGCAGGCGTGCGCCGGCCTCGACGGCCAGACGGAACGAGTCGCCGGTGTTTTCGTCCCGACGGGAAGTTGTTTGCCGCCAAATGCGGTTGTGGCCGCCCGCGGCGAGAATGACCGCATCAGCATGGATGAGGTAGCGCGTACCATCGTTGATGTCGAAGCCGTACGCCCCGAACACCCGGTTGTCGTTAACCAGAAGACGGGTGATGTAGATGCCATCGAGGATGGGTACCTCTAGCTGTTCAGCTCGGGAGACGAGTGTACGTTGGATCTCCAGCCCGGTATAGTCTCCGGCGAACGCGGTGCGGCGCCAGGTGTGGGCTCCAAAGAAGCGTTGTGAGATGCGCCCATCCGCGGTTCGTGCGAATGACATCCCGTATCTTTCCAGATCTCGAATGCCTTCCTCCGCTCCGCTGGTGACGACCTCCACGGTGTGTGGATTGGCCAGAAAGTAGCTCTCTTTGATCGTGTCCGCGGCGTGCTGCTGCCAAGAGTCGAGAGGGTCCTCAGTTCCGAGGGCAGCGTTGATACCGCCAGCTGCTAATGATGTATGCGCATCCAGACGCGACCGCTTTCCAACAGCGATCACATCGACGCCGGCCTCGGCGAGTTCGATTGCCGCGCGGAGGCCAGAGCCACCCGTACCGATGACTAGGACGCCAGTCGCGAGACGACGTTCACTGCTGTTCATGATGGTTCTCCTTTTGGCGATAGCGGGGGCGCCTTATGTGAAATGACTAGGACAATATGTTGGGTTCCCGGTCAGATGCTCCGCCGAAGCGAGGTATAGCGTCGGCGTGAGCGCAGCCAGAAACTTGCGAGTAACACGAAGGGAACCTGGCCTCTTGATTGCCGGATACCGGGATTTGGGTATGCAACCTCCTACGGGCAGGTCGGATTGCTGCCCTCAGTAAGTGCAAGCATGCAGGGACATTGTGAGGTCCTGGAGTCCCGCCAGCCGAATCTCTCAAGAGGAGGGCTGACCAGTCGTGGTTGGGGTTAGCGCAGGAAGCCGCGCCGGAGCCGATCACCGGGCAGCCGACCTAGCGTCAGCGAAGGGTTTGTTTGCACCGGCGTTGTGGTGACGGTCATGGCTTCCGATCCGTTTGTTGGGTCTCGCAGCGCCTGTTCCGGCGATGCTTCAACTATGGCTCGGGCCCGGTAACAGAGGCCAGAATCTGGGACGAAATGCCACTCAACGTCTCACCCGATTCCGCCGATTTCTGGATGGAAACGAGCCCGTTCTACTAACAAGAATTATGTTGCCGCCCTTCCGGACGTCAGCGAGGTTAGTAGTAGGCAGTCACAAGCACTACATCCGTCTACGTGAAGTAGACACCTTCATATCTAACCGACTTGCACTTCTGAACTAAAGAGATGATTCGTGTGATGAATCGTAAACTCGCAGCCCACCGCCGCATTTCGCGTCTTCCAGCCCAAGGAGCGAACGCGTGTGCTGAGAAGGTTATAACGCCGACTGTCAGTAGAGCCATTGAAAAGCCGACCTCTTGATTGTCTATTCTGCTTACCGGAAAAGCGCAGCCATGCAGACTCGCTACCAGTCCCACGAATACACCTGTCGCCGTGGTGCGTGCGCCCCGCGGCCGGCTCAAGAGCCACAAGGCCGCAGCAGCATCAGAAAAGCTTTGGATCGGTGAAGCGCGGGTCAGGCTAAGTCATTCTTCGTACCACCCGACCCACGCCGCCGAAGTGAGGCGGATGTCCACGGCGGCTAGCTCATTTTCCCAGGCCGCGAAGTCCCGGCTGACTGGATCCGCCAAAAAGCTCATAAGCTTCTTCAACACTGTATTCATGCGTGTTTCCCTTTCAGCAATGGAGGTCAGACGGAGAGCGGCCTCAGCTTCGGAGAACTGCTCTTGCAGCTGGGCTGCTTCGGCGACGACTCTTATCACGTGTCGTCTTGCAGTTGATTCTCCATATCGATGGCTTTCTGCTGGCTGCGAGCTGGATTGACACCAGGAAGTGGATGGAAGTCTCCACGACTAGACAAGGCGTACGTCGGAACCCGCCGTCTTGTTAGTCGGGTGCTCCGCTTTCGAGCATCGGTACGGCTGCCCGACGCGCGTCCGCCGGGACACCGGGTTCGCCTTTGCCGTACAACCAATCGTTGTACTCAAAATTTCCGTCACCACGACTCTTGAACAACATGTTCCTTAGAATCCTGGCGACCCCGGACACGTGCCACGACTCCCCCCAAATCCGGGCAGTCCGCTGAACCCTTGCCGTTCGACCGGCCCTGGTGTCATTAAATTCTTTGAACGCCGCGGGCCAAGCCCCTGAATCGACACCTTCCGGAGTAAAGACGTGCTCTAGAGTGACGTCCTGAAGAACAGCGGCATCTTCCAGCGCCTGACAAGCACCTTGTGCCAGGTACTGAAGCATGGGATGAGCTGAATCACCGATTAGTGTCATTCGCCCTGTGACCCAGTTTTCAATAGGATCGCGGTCATACATCGGCCAGCGCATAGCCGTCGAGAGGTTTTTCAAAGCGTTCTGCACAGCCGGGACACAATCCCGATAAGCGTCCTCGAGTTCATCAACACCGCCGTATTGCTCTTCACCGCGTTCGAATGAGGGCGACTTGAACACCGCGACGGTGTTCAGGAGCTTTCCCTTGCGTAGTGGGTATTGGACCAGATGGCAATTTGGCCCCAAGTATACGATCACGTCCTCTAGATCCGTCGCCGGGGTTTCCGCCGTGATGGGCACCGTACCCCGGTAGGCGACGTAAGCCGACGGCACAGGCGAATCGGTGGAGATCGTGCTGCGAAGGGTGGATTTCAGCCCGTCTGCGGCCAGGATTGCGTCGGCTTCGAAGACCTCGCCGGCGGATGTATAGGCACGAGCCTTGTTTCCTTCGGTCTCCACCCTTTGGACGCGGACGTCATTAACCAAAGTGACCCCCGCTTCTTGACATGCCTCCAACAGAATTCGGTGGAGGTCACTGCGATGTATTACAACATAGGGCGCACCGTACCGCTGCTCAAACTCACCGCCCAGACTCTGGCGCGTGAGTTCTTCCCCGCTGACAGCGTCACGGAACACGAGATGTTTCGGCTGTACGCCTATTTCCAAGGCTTTTTCCAAAAGACCCCAGCGCTTGAGTGCGCGGGAAGCGTTAGGTGCCATTTGAAGCCCGGCACCGATCTCGCCGAACTCTGGCGCAACCTCAACGAGCGTTACGGCCGCACCGTTTTCCCTGAGAACCAACGCGCCGGCCAAGCCGGCCATGCCCCCGCCGACCACCAGAACGTCAGTTGAAGATGGGTAATCAGACATGCAGACTCCTAAAAAAGTAGATCAGTTGTGTTCGTTAAGACCAAACTTCCCTGACACTTCCATCTAGTAGCAATACAATTCTGATATGCAGAACCCTCCCTTGCAGAAGAAGCCCATGTATCCCATAGAGGCCGTGGACAATGCGTTGCGCCTGTTGCAGCTGCTTCGGGATGGCGGCAGTTTGCGGCTCAAGGATGCCGCCAAGGAGCTCGGTGTGGCGCCTTCCACCGCCCACCGCTTGCTGGCCATGCTGGTCTATCGGGGGTTCGCTGTTCAGGACGAATCACGCAGTTACGTCCCCGGAGTAGCCATCGGGGTTGGGCCCGCGGGGTTGGGTTGGACCAGGCTGCTCCGAACGGTTGCCCAGCCGCACATGGAGATTCTCGCAGGACGTGTCAATGAAACCGTCAACCTGATGGTTCGAGTCGGCACTAAGGTGAGGTTCTTGGCCACCGTGGAAGGAAAAAATGCGTTGCGGGTCGGCGACCGACAGGGCAGCGTTATGCCAGCCAACAAGGCGTCGGGGGGTAAGGCAATGCTGGCCGAGCTCGACCCCGAAATGGTCAGGAAACTCTTCAGCACCAGCAGCGCTGAAATCGGGGGTGACCACATCCTGGATTCGGAATACCCTGCATTCCTCCACGAGCTGGAAACGATTCGGAGGAATGGCTTCGCCGCGAACTTCGAAGGCACAGAAGACGGAATAGGCGCCTTGGGAATGGCTCTTCACAATGCCAGTGGGGATGTCGTAGGGGCGTTCAGTGTCGCCACTCCCGTCGCGCGTATCCGACCATTGTTCGACGCTGGCCTGGTGCACATCATGGACGAGACCCGCCGTCAGCTTGAGATTGACATCGCAGCCAACCCGTCCGATGCTACTTAGAACCAGAATTTCTACAGGCCAGAAAAGACTGTGAAAAACCTGATGGGCTGCCTAGCCTTTGACAAGCCGATCTAGCTTGTTCATACCAGGAGGCCCACGTGTCCATCAGCGCCGAGAATGCGACCCACGAATCAGTCGCCGCCAGCCACGTCATGCCGGAGCCCACTCCGGAGGAGGCTGCGCAGCTGGAGCAGTTGTATAAGGATTTCGGGAAGGAGAACCTGGTTCCGTTGTGGACGGAGATCGGTGATTTGATGCCGATGGTTCCGAGCCCGAAGGCTGTGCCGCATGTGTGGCGGTGGAGTGATCTGTATCCGTTGGCGGCCCGGGCCGGGGACTTGGTTCCGGTGGGCCGCGGCGGGGAACGCCGGGCGATTGCGTTGGCGAACCCCGGCCTGGCCGGCACCCCATACGCCACCCCGACGTTGTGGGCGGCGATCCAGTACCTGGGCGGCCGGGAAACAGCACCGGAACACCGGCATTCGCAGAACGCGTTCCGGTTCGTGGTGGAGGGCGAGGGCGTGTGGACCGTGGTGAACGGGGACCCGGTGCGGATGTCCCGCGGGGATTTCCTGCTCACCCCGGGGTGGAACTTCCACGGGCACCACAACGACACCGATCAGCCGATGGCCTGGATCGACGGCCTGGACATTCCGTTTGTGCACTACGTCGACGCCGCGTTCTTCGAGTTCGGCACCGAGCGCGTCACCGACGAAGCGACCCCGGACATCTCCCGCTCCGAGCGGCTCTGGGCGCACCCCGGCCTGCGCCCGCTCTCGGGCCTGGATGACACCGCCAGTTCCCCGATCGCTGCCTACCGGTGGAATCACACGGACGCCGCGCTGCGTGAGCAGTTGCTCCTGGAGGACGAGGGGCACCCCGCCACCGTCTCGCAGGGCCACGCCGCCGTCCGGTTCACCAACCCCACCACCGGCGGGGACGTGATGCCCACCATCCGGGCCGAGTTCCACCGCCTCCGCGCCGGCGCCGCCACGGACACCGTCCACGAGGTGGGCTCCAGCGTCTGGCAGGTCTTCGAAGGCACCGGCTCTGTGGTCCTGAACGGCGAAACCAGGCAGCTGGCCAAGGGCGACCTGTTCGTGGTCCCGTCCTGGGCCGCCTGGTCACTCCACGCCGAGACGGAATTCGATCTTTTCCGCTTCAGCGACGCCCCCATTTTCGAGCGCCTGAACTTCAACCGCACCTACATCGAAGGACGCACCAAGTAATGAAACTCCTCACCCTCCGAACTTCCGACGGCGCCGGAACCAAGGGCACCGTGGCGGTGCGCCAGGACGGCGACACCCTCACCGAGATCCCCGGCTTCGCCGACGTCGGCGCCCTGCTGCAGGACCCCGCTTGGGAAGCCACGGCGAAGGCGGCCAACGGCGCAACGCACGCCCTCGACGGCGCGGACCTTGCCGCCGTCGTACCCGCCCCCGGCAAAATCATCTGCGTGGGGCACAACTACCGCAACCACATCAAGGAAATGGGCCGGGAAGTCCCCGAGTACCCCACCCTGTTCGCCAAGTACGCCGAATCCCTGATCGGCCCCAACGACGACCTGGCCCTTCCCCAGGAATCCGACACTGTGGACTGGGAAGCCGAACTCGCCGTCATCATCGGCAAACAGGGCCGCCGCATCGCTGAAGCAGACGCTGCGGACCACATCGCCGGCTACGCCGTCCTCAACGACGTGTCCATGCGGGACTACCAGTTCCGCACCATCCAGTGGCTGCAGGGCAAAACCTGGGAAAAGTCCACCCCCTTCGGCCCCGCCCTGGTCACCAAAGACGAATTCACTGCGGGTCCGCTCATGACTTCGGCCGTGGACGGGGACCTCCAGCAGTCCACCCCTACCTCGGACCTGGTCTTCACCCCGGAATTCCTCGTCTCCTACATCTCCACCATCATCACCCTGAACCCGGGCGACGTGATCGCCACCGGCACCCCCGGCGGTGTGGGCCACGCGCAGGACCCCAAACGGTACCTGCAGGAAGGCCAGATCCTGGTCACCACCATCGAGGGCCTGGGCCAGCTGAAGAACCGCGTCATCAAGGAAGCCTGATGGTTGCCCGCCACGACCAGACCACCGACCCGCGCCTGCAGGAACAACTCCTGCAGGCGCGCCGGGGCACCGCGTTCTTCGCCCGCAAGCTCAACGAGCTCACCGACGCAGAACTCGACGACGACTCGCTGCTGCCCGGCTGGACCCGCCGGCACGTTGTGGCCCACGTGGGCTACAACGCCCGCGCCATCGCCCGGCTGATCGAATGGGCGGCCACCGGAGTTGAGACCCCGATGTACCCTTCCGTTGAGGTGCGCAACCATGAGATCGGTTTTGGTGCCACGCTCAGCCCCATCGCCCTACGGAACCTCTTCGACCATTCCGCCGTGCACCTGAACGTCGAATGGCGCGACCTGGCCGCGGACTCCTGGCACCACAAGGTTAAGACCGTCCAGGGCAGGACCGTCCCGGCGGAGGAGACCGTCTGGATGCGCACCCGCGAGGTCTGGGTGCATGCGGTGGACCTGAACAACGGCGCCACGTTCAAGGACATCCCCGCACCCGTCCTGGAACGCCTCCTCACCGACATCACGAGCGCTTGGCACGCCCGCGGAACGGACAAGGGCCTGGTGGTCGAGATCACCGGCGGGACTTCGCCGCTGACATTCGGCGACAGCGCGGGCATGTCACCCACGGTGGTGTCAGGTTCGCTGCCTGCCATTGCTCAGTGGGCGACCGGGCGGGGGACGGACGGAACCACTGCACGGCACGACGGCGGACCGGCCACCCCGACGCCCCCGGCACCGGCCTGGATCTGACGGGCTGCCGCCTACTTGGGAGGCCTTGAGGTTGGGAATGCCCTCTGACCCGCCCTTTCGTCTCCGCCCCAGCAAGTTAGGCGTTCCCGAAGTAGTCCGCAAACTGGCCGGTGTATTGCTGATGCACAGGTCGGCCACTTGCTGCGCCCCTTTGTCATCGAAGTAGAACTCAAAATTCCCGCCAACCTCGTTATATCCCCATGCGTTACCTTCACCTTCCGTGCACAACTGAACAGGACACTTGACCCACTGTCTGTCATATCCATCAACGTAGGTAAAGAAAATGCGGAGTTGTACAAGACGGCTATCATGCAGTCGAAACTGGCCGAGGCTGCCGCCGAGGAGGCTGGGATCACCGCAGCCAGCAGCGGCTCACTGACAAAGCCGTGACAGTCTAAAAGCAAAGGAAAGCAGCCACGCTGATGGACCGAATCTCAAGAATCCAGGTGCAAGCCCTGCCCCTGCTCACACCTGGAGATCAGGTGGAGGCCTTCAGCGGAGCGGGCGTCGTCTGGCAAGGAACCGTGGAAACAGTTGCGCGCGACCTTGGCATATTTTGGATACGCACCTTGGCAGGTGACCGTAAGTTAATCGACGTTCAGGCTTCTACGGTGTATAGGCTTGTTTATGCCGGTGGCCCCTACGGGCTTCCTTTCAGAAAAATTTAGCTGTTGGTGCTTCGAGCCACCAAGCAGCAGTGCGGGTATCCGGTCTTCAGGAGAATTGCGGGTGAACGCTCCGCGGTTTGGGCCCGGTGTCCACGTGGCGCCGCGTTGTAGTGCAGACCCGGCGCATCCCTTGATTGCTTCCACAAAGCTGAGGTGCGTACGCGCATATTGAAGGCAGCCAGCGTCCTGGTCGACCATGTATTTGCACTCACACCTGGCTGCCTTGACCTATTGCCTGAAGGTTGGTGGGGCGGCGTCGACAGCCGCCAACTTGTTGGCTGAGGCAATCCGCAGCGAAAATTCGCGGTCAAGTTTTCGGCAGATACTGCTGCGGGAGCGCCGGCGGGTTCCTCACGATCCTGCGACTGGGGCAGCGTCGAGGACAGATCCGCGACAATGTCGACATTGTGATGGTCATCGATCCGGTTTATGGCTCGATCCACCACCGATTAGTTGCTACCGGAGAGGACATCGACGGGCGGTTGCGGGCGACACCTGAACCGTTTCGCGATCGACGGAACGGCCTCTCCGTCCTACCTCGAGAACTATGCGCCCGAGCTTAAGACGGGCACTTCCGGCGCCTGGGCGCCCTCGGTTGCTTTGGTGGGCTCCGCCTCGAGTTGCAGTGGAACGATCGGGACCGTTTCGTTTCATTCCTTGTCCCGGTTATGGCCCGTGGCGGGATGCTGGAACCAGCGCAGGAACAAGCGCTGAAATACCACCCACCGGAGGATCGAAAAGCATGGCGACGAAGGAAAAGACTAAGCGGACGAATGTCGGAAGCAGGCACCCGGAGCTTTATCGGGCCCTGATGCCAGTGGCGAAGCTGGCGGACGCGACGGCTCTCGAGGAGGGCTTGTCTCCACTGCTCCTCGAGCTCGTCAAGCTTCGTGCCTCACAGATCAATGGGTGCGCTTTCTGCCTGCGCCTTCACTCGAAGGATGCTTTAGAGAAGGGTGAGAGCGCTGAGCGCCTGAACGTACTCTCGGCGTGGCGGGAGAGCAACTACTTCGACGAGCAGGAACGCTCCGCCCTCGCATTGGCCGAGTACATCACTCTAATCTACGAATCCCACAGGAATAAAGGCCTTTACGAGTCCGCGGTCGCGCACCTGACGTCCGGGCAGGTGTCCGCAGTGACGTGGGTGGTAATGGTCATCAACACCTACAACCGCATTGCGATCAGCAGCGCGTACGCAGTGGCCCCTGACTGAACCCCGGCAGGCATAGGTTGCTCAACACCGGAACGGGTTCACCAATGCAGTCTCTTAGGCTCCACCCGGCAAAGCCGGAAGGGCCGTCCCTCGCCGTCGTTGGGGTGGCTCGTCCACCCTTGACATCGGCCGCAGGCATCCCAAACCAGCAGCAGTACCAGAGAACTTTGGAGGCGCATTAAGATGCGCAAGATCCTCATCATCGGCGGCGGCTACGCAGGCTTTTACACCGCTTGGCGGCTGGAAAAATACCTGCGTCCTGACGAGGCGCAGGTCACCATGGTGGACCCCGTGCCGTATATGACGTATCAGCCGTTCCTCCCCGAAGTGCTGGCAGGATCGATCGAGGCTCGCCATAGTGTCATTGTCCATCGCAGGCACTTGAGGAAGACCCGGCTCATCACAGCCAAGGTCACCTACTTGAACCACGCTACGAAGACCGCCACCCTGAATTTCCCTGACGGGCATCAAAGCCAGGAAACCTATGACGTCGTCGTGGTCACCAGCGGGGCAGTGACCCGTTCATTCCCCGTTCCCGGTATCACGGATCGGGCCATCGGGGTGAAGAACATCGAGGAGGCCGTCTTCATCCGCGACACGCTGCTGCGCAACATCGACACCGCGGCCGCCCTGCCCCCAGGGCCTGCCCGCGAGAAACTGCTGACGGTTGTAATCGTGGGCGGCGGATACGCCGGCATTGAAACCTTAGGCGAGTTGCGGGCGCTTGCCACCGCGACACTTAGCGATTACCCCGAACTGTCCCTCCCGGAGACCCACTTCCATCTGATCCAAGCGACTAACCGGATCTTGCCGGAAGTGTCTGAGAGAACCAGTCAGTGGGTCCTCCGGCAATTCGCCGCACGCCGCGCCCAGATTCACCTGAACTCCCAGCTAACATCCGCCGCAGATGGCCTCATCAGCCTTTCGACCGGCGAGACGCTTGAGGCAGGATTGCTCATCTGGACAGCGGGTGTCATCGCGAACCCCGCGATCACCAGGAACACCGACCTGCCCATCGACGAGCGGGGCCGCGTCAAAGCTCGCTCCGATCTGCGGGTGGGCACCCCCGACGCCCCGGTCCGCGATGCATGGGTTGCAGGGGACATTGCGGCCATTCCCGACCTTTCCGGCGGTGGGGTCGGAGGATTTACCGTCCCAAACGCCCAGCATGCGATCAGGCAGGCCAAGCTGCTTGCCCGCAATATCCGGGATACCCTGCGTGGCGGTGAAGCCCGGGAATACTTCCACCACAACCTGGGCGCCGTGGCCACCTTGGGCCTGGGCACCGGCGTGTTCCAGTCCGGGCCAGTAGTCATCAAGGGATACCCCGCCTGGGTCATCCACCGTGGTTACCATGTGCTGGCCATCCCTACCTGGGAACGGAAGTGGCGGGTTCTGTGGGGCTGGTGGAACAACTTTTGGCTAGGCCGCGACACAGCCGGACTACGGGGCCTGGAAACACCACGGGCAACCTTCAAGGAGGCCACCTTCTACAGCCAGCCCACGCTATCACCAGAGACAACTGGTATTGCACCGCCCATCCCGAGCGGGCACCAGCCCGCGTAACAACCAAGCACGAGGATTAGGACCATGGCCTCCAACCCCAGCAAACCCTCAAACACCTACCCCATCAATCCCGGAAGTGCTGCCGGTACCGGCATCATCTCGAGGAGTGCCATCCCTGCGGGCAGGACAACCATGAAAGCTCTCCGGATTTACGCCCCCGGGAGCAGCAATGACCTTGTTTACGAAGACGCGTCTTTACCAGTGCTTGGCCCGACGGACGTTCTCATCGAAGTCCACGCCACGGCGATCACGTTCCACGAGTTCCAGTGGCCGGAAACATACGTCAATGCTGAAGGGAAGGACAGGACACCATCTATTCCCGCACACGAGTTTTCCGGCGTTGTCGCAGCAATCGGGTCCGAGGTCACGCGATTCGTGCTTGGAGACGAGGTTTTCGGCATTCCCGGGTTCGACAGGGACGGGGCCGCCGCAGAATACGTCGCGGCAGAGGAGACAAGCATCGCGCACCGCCCTCTGTCGCTGACTCATCACGAAGCGGCAACCGTCCCCCTCGCCGCGTTGACCGCACTGCAGGCGCTGACCACGCAGGCACGCACCCTGCCGGGGGAACACGTGCTGGTCCTGGGCGCTAGCGGAGGCGTCGGCTCCTACGCGGTACAAGTAGCAAAGAGCCTTCAGGCAATCGTTACCGGAGTCATACGCTCCGTCCACCACGGTTTCGCTGAGAGTCTTGGTGCCCACCGAATCGTTCAAACAGGCACTGGAAAGCTACAAGCCGCCCTGCAAGAAGCGGACGTCGTCATCGATACTGTCGGCGGAACCGCGCTCCAAGAAGCCGCGACGATGATGCATGACGGGGCCCGGCTGATCACATTAGGCGCACCCGTCGAAAAAGCGCTGACCAAGGGCCGCAACATCCAAGCCCTCTTCTTCATCGTCACACCCGACGGCCGGCAACTGAGCACCATCGCGGACATGATCGACGCCAACCAGCTGCGCCCCACAGTCGCAGCGGTCTATCCCCTGGCCGAAGGCCGCCGCGCCTACAGCGAGGGTCCGCGACTTGGCCGGCCCGGCAGGGTAGTCCTGACCATCAAGGATTAACCCACGACTGGCGACCGATAACCGGCTGTGGGTCCATCAAGAACGCATTCAGGTTGGGGTGTAGTTCAACCGGGGCGATTTCCACAGCCACTGAGCAAGACCCGACTCTATTGAAAGAAGCGCAACGGATGTACGTGAACGGCTAGACAGAGTGCCATTCAGCTTCTGGGAATTGCCGGCTGATGAAACCCGGTCTTCCGTCGGGCGCATAGTGCCGGGAAATAGACTTCTCTTGCCATGGCCTTGGGCACGCCGGATAGTACGTAGTACTGATCGGGGACATCGGTAGTCGGGCCCCTCCCCGCCGCGGCCCCGTTCCCCGGATGGGAGGTACAGGCATGTCAGGGTGGAATGCAGCCAATGCCGCCGGCCGCATGGCGCCAGGTGCGGTTACTTTGCTTGAGGGGGCATCCTTCTGCATCTCGTCTGCGAACGGTGACATAGATCCCGGAAGCCCGCAAGGAGCGTTCTTCAATGACACCCGGTTCATTGGCGAGTGGAATCTGACCGTCAATGGCAGCCCGATCGAAGCGCTGTCCGCCGTGACTCCTGATCCATACCGGGCACGCTTCATCGGCCGGGTTCCGGCAACCGCCAATGCCGAGAGCACCCTGCTTGTAGAGCGGGAACGGTCCCTGGAGCACGGCCTGACTGAGCGGGTTATCGTGCGGAACCACTCTCGGGTGGAAGCGGCGTGTCGCCTGGTCTTGGTTGTCGATACGGACTTCGCCGATCTGTTTGAAGTCAAGGAAGGACGGGTATCCCGCAGTTGGACGCAGTCCCGGCGGAGCGAGGGAGACAATCTGATCCTTGAGTCCAAGTGGAATGGCCGCAGCCAGGGTCTCGTCGTCACTTGCAAGGACGCGCAGGTCCAGGGACGAGGCCTGGCGGCTGATCTCGTCGTCCCAGCGCATGGTGAGCGCGCCTGGACGATCAGCGCCACCCCCCATTCGGGAATGGCAGCTACAGCCAACTCAGCGAGTGAAGGGACGAAGCATGGACAAACGCTAAATCTCGTCACAGACGCGGAACCTTCCGCCTCTATTCGTCGCATCACCGAGTGGCGGACTGCTATGCCCGTCGCCGACCTGGGCGATGACGCTGTTGAAAGAGTCATCCGGCGCAGTCAGGAAGACCTAGGTTCCCTTCGAATCTTCGACTCCGCTCACCCTGACAGGGTCGTAGTAGCTGCCGGTGCCCCTTGGTTCATGGCCCTGTTTGGAAGGGACAGTCTCTTTGCCTCTTACATGTCCCTCTTGCTGGATCCATCGTTGGCACTAGGCACCCTACGAACCCTGGCTGAATACCAGGGCAGGGCCGTCAACCCGCTCACGGAGGAAGAGCCGGGGCGGATACTCCACGAAGTCCGGCTCGGCGTCAGTACCGCCGAAGACCTGGCCGGCAGCGGTATCTATTACGGCACTGCGGACGCCACCCCACTCTTCGTCGCAGGGTTGGGAGAACTCAATCGGTGGGGACTTGAAGCGGAGGCGGTTCAGGAACTCCTGCCTGCCGCCGACAAAGCGCTTGAATGGATGGAGAACTATGGAGACCGTGACGGCGATGGATTCATTGAATATAAACGCCACACCGAGCAGGGATTGCGTAACCAGGGCTGGAAAGACTCATGGGACGGGATAAATTTCGCGGACGGGTCTCTCGCCGAACCTCCGATAGCTCTGTGTGAAGTCCAGGCGTACAGCTACAGCGCGTACCTGGGTCGCGCGCTGATCGCACTGACCAATGGAGATACAGCTATGGCTGAACGATGTTCCGCCAAAGCTCATGCGCTGAAACGGGCGTTCAATGACCGCTTCTGGCTTCCGGACCGCGGTTACTTTGCAGTCGCCCTGGACGGTGACAAGCGACCCGTCGACTCTCTCGCATCGAATATGGGTCACTGCCTTTGGACGGGAATAATCGACGAGGACAAGGCTGCCTCCGTGGTGGAACACCTTATGTCCCCCGAGATGTTCACCGGCTGGGGAATCCGCACTCTCGCCAGCTCGATGGGGGCATACAACCCCGCCAGCTATCACAACGGCTCGGTATGGCCTCATGATACGACGCTGGCCGCGGCCGGCATGATGAGATACGGCTTCGTTGAGCAAGCACAGAAGGTGGCTTACGCCCTCTTGGAGGCGGCGGATTATTTCGGAGGACGGCTGCCGGAATTGTTCTGCGGACTGGACCGACGCAGCTATCCAGTACCCGTGCCCTATCCCGCATCATGTTCCCCACAGGCTTGGGCATCGGCCGCTCCGGTCCACCTCATCAGGCTGCTGCTGCGTTTTGACCCCATCCTCATCTGGAATGAACTGTGGCTCGCCCCAGCGCTGCCTCCCGGAACGCATTTTCGCCTAGACAACGTCCCCTTCGCCGGTCAAGCGCGGATCTCCCTAGACGTCGACATGCGTAATGATTCGGTCCAGGTCCACGGACTCCCGAAACATGTGGGGCTGCGGCTCGGTGGGCGGCCACCCCTTTCCGAACTATTTGACATCACAGGCTCGAGGCGGAGCCATACGGCGAGCAGAGGGAAGACACCGGAACCCGGACTCGATGGCCAATAACCCGCTGCTCTGGCAGCAACCTCTAAGTTGTTTGTACCCGCATGGCAAGGAGATCCTTTCGAGAGGGCAGCAGTCGTCCTACGCCCCAGTAAAGACAAGGGCCCGGCAGCTGTGCTATTCCACCGAGCAGGAAAGGAGTCCGAAGGCAGAGGCAGGGGCGACAATGGTTGCTTCAAGCCGCTACCGAATCCCAGGAGTGTGACTGATTGTGGGTGGCCTCGCCCCCTCGCTCCAGCCCATCGTGCGCCGAAGGCACAAGGTGTTTCAATTTCTGTGTACGCTTCACGACTACAAGCGCCAAACGTTTAAGATTTGAGTTTTCTGATGGCCTTATCTGATAGCACGTTCAGCAAGTCAAGACCCGGTTTCCGTGGGGGTCAGCCGGGCATGCATGTGGCACTGCGAAGCAGGGCAGATCCCGCGCATCCCTTGGTCGCTTCACATGAGGCGGAGGTACGTTTGCGTGTTTTGAAGGCAGCGAGCGTCCTGGTCGATCGGCTGGACTATGACGGGGTAACAGTGGATGCTGTGGCAAGGGCGTCTGGGGTTAGTAAGTCGACCTTGTACCGGTATTGGCCATCGCGTCAGTTGCTCGTGCTTGAGGCGTTCACCTTCAAGACGAACCTTCTGACCCACGTGCAGGATACGGGGGATGTCGGGCGTGATTTGCACTCCTACCTGGTCGCGTTGACCTATTGCCTACACGTTGGTGGGGCGGCGTCGACGGTCGCAAATCTATTAGCCGAGGCGATCCGCAGTGAGGAATTCGCTGTACAGTTCCGGCAGACATTGCTGCGGGAGCGCCGGGAGGGGTTCCTCACGATCCTGCATCAGGGGCAGCGTCGCGGACAAATCCGCGAGGATGTCGATCTTGTTATGGTGACCGATGCCGTCTACGGTGCGATCCACCACCGCTTAGTCGCTACCGGACAGGACATTGATGGGTCCTTCCTGCGGCACCTCACCCGGTTCGCGATCGATGGAACGGCCTCGCCGTCCTACCTGCAGAGTTACCACGCCCGAGAGTGAGCGGCAGGCAGGTTCCAGCCCGCCTGGTGGTGTCGGCCTTCTCCCCGCTGTCGTTTCACCCCTCTGTGGAACAATTGGGGCTATTTCGTCTCAATCCTTGGCCCTGATATAGCCCGGGGCGGGAGTCTGAAACCAGCGCTGAGACATTCACGGAAGGAAGGATTGGAAGCTATGATCACCAAGGTTCCAGGAAGGCTATTGCTTTTCCTAGACGACCGGTCTAATCTGGAACCAGCACCCGAATGAAGGACTAGAGATGAGCACCGGCACCAAGGATCGAATTGCGAGTACCGCACTCGATCTCTTCCACGCCAACGGCTATTCAGCAACCGGCGTACTGGACATCACCCGGGCCGCCGGAGTTCCCAAGGGTTCCTTCTATCACTTTTTTGAAAGCAAGGAAGCCCTTGCCGTTGAAACCGTGAAACTTTACGAAGCAACCGTCAAATATGAACTGCTCGATAATGCCGACACATCTCCCCTGGGAAGAATCCGGGCGCATCTGTCCTACATCACGAAGATGGCAGAAGCGGAGAACTTCCAGCGGGGATGTCTGCTGGGTAACTTTTCAAATGAGATGCCATCTCAGAGCGCGGCCGTCACGGCCGTGGTTGAACAGTCCCTCGATCTGTGGACAACGAAGCTCGCCGCCGCCATCGCTGCAGCGCAAGATGAGGGTGAGATCTCCAACCACAGCGAGCCACGGCGGCTTGCCGGCTTCATTATCGCCGGCTTCGAAGGCGCCGTCGCACGATCCAAGCTGACCCGTTCACCGGCGCCGCTCGATGGGTTCCTGGAAACCGTCTACTCCGACGTCTTGACCTAAACCGCTGGCCAACCAGACGACAACTCTTTTATTTTTCTGCAGTAGTCGACCGGTCTACTTTTTGAAGGCTCCTCTATGTCCCAATACACCGCTCCGAACCTCGCTATCGAGGGAAGCAACGCTACGACTTACGCCTACCGCCGGTTCGGCAAAGCCGGAACCACGCCCATTGTCTTTTTCCAGCATTTCCGGGGCAATCTCGACAGCTGGGATCCTGCGCTTGTTGACAGCATCGCCGCCGAACGGGAAGTCATCCTGTTCGACGCCAGCGGCGTGGCACTTTCAACTGGGACTGTACCCACGACCTTCAAGGAGTTCGGGCGCGATGCGCTGACCTTCATAGACGCACTCAGCTTGGACGAGGTGGACCTCTTTGGTTTCTCCATCGGCGGGTTCGTGGCCCAGGAGGTCGCCCTGCAGCGCCCAAACCTTGTCCGCCGCATTATCCTCGCCGGCACCGGTCCTGAAGGAGGACAGGACATGCACGGCTGGGCAGATGAGCCCCGGGCGCATGCCATGAAGGATATCCAGGACGCCGGTGACATCCACTACCTCTTCTTCAACTCCTCGGAGGAGAGCAGAGGCAAGGGTGATGAATTCGTCAGCCGCATCTTCACCCGTATAGAAGGCCGGGACGCGGACGTTTCCCTGGCCGCCCGGGACGCACTGGCCGCCGCCAACATTGAATGGGGCATCCCTGACCCGGCCAAACTGGCCCGCCTGGCCTCGATCACTGCGCCAACGCTGGTGGCCAACGGCGACAAGGACATCATGGTGCCCACTGCCAACTCCTACCTTCTGGCCGGCACCATCCCCAACGCCGAACTCATCATCTACCCGAACGCCAACCACGGGTTCCTCTTTCAATACCCGCACGAATTCGCCGCTGAAGTTCTGGCATTCCTCACAAAAAACTAACGCCTGCTCTTTTCCAACCCAACCCAACCCCACCCACCAAGGACAAAACAATGCAGACAAAAATTACCCTCATCATTGACAACCCGACGGCGCCGGAAAGTTTCGAGCAACACGCATCCGCACTCCTGGCCCTGGCCAAGGACCTGCCGGAACTAGTCCGAATCGAGTCCGCGAAAGTCTGGCCAAAGGAGGACGGCACGCCGACACCCGCGCACCGGACTTTAGACCTCTACTTCGCCGACTACGAATCAGCTTCCCGGGCCGTCGCTACACCTCAAGCCGGAGCGTTCTTCGAAAAACTTTCAACCGCCGGCGGAACCTTCACCGGGCTGTTCTCCCAACTCGACTCTCAGTAAGAGCAAGTCGGCCTCAAAGTCACCCGGGCGTCCCGTTCGGGCGTCCTCCTCCAGCACCACAAGACCGAAAGAAGAAGTTCATGAACGATCTCGTTGATTTTGTCCTGGCCAAGCATGGCACCGCTCAATCATGGGAACGAGCCCGGGGCGTGTCGGCAAAGCTCCGCGTCCACGGCGTCTTCTGGCCCTTCAAAGGCCAGCCCGATCTGCTTGGCGAAGTGGCAGTGACAGCCGACCTCGCCCGACAGCAAATCAGCATCGCACCTTTCGGGCCAGGACGCACCCTGCACTTTGACGCCGCCCAGGATCTGGTCACCATCACCGATGGTGCAGGCACGGTATTGGACAGCCTCGCGGGGCCCCGCGGCAGCATGGCCGGATATCAGGGAGACACCCAGTGGTCACCGGCCCAGATGGGCTACTTCATTTCCTACGCCACCTGGACCTATCTCGCCGAACCGCTGCTCTTCACGCTCCCAGGAGTCGAGACACGCGAAATCGATCCCTGGGACGAAGACGGAGAGACATGGCGCCGGCTCGAGGTGACTTTCCCGGACTCCATCCACAGCCACAGCAAAGTCCAGACGTACTACTTCGACTCAGCAACAGGGCTGCAGCGGCGGATGGACTACGACGTCGAAGTCAACGGCTGGGCCGAAGTGGCCCATTACACCTCAGAGCACAAAGACTTCCAGGGAGTAACCGCTCCCACCCGCCGCCGTGTCCTGCTTCGCGACAAGGACAACAACGGCATCCACAGCTTCGCCGCCATTCTCCTGGACCTCCAGGACCTGCGGCCCACCAACTGACAACCACCTACCGGCACTAAAACAACCACCCACCAAGGAGAACCAAATGTCTATCCCCACCACAGAAATCCTGAAGAACGCCCTGGACCAGGCCGCAACCGACCACGGAATCTACGAAGTCGAAGTACTCGGGGGCGTACACGATGTCGAGTGGCCCACCTGGTATGCGGACCACATGACCCAAACACTTGCCGATGCGGGCTACAGCCTCAACGCGCCGGTCGGAAGCGACCATAAGCAGCCTGCGGCTGCACCAGAAGCAGCTTTGGCAAGCACCGTGGAGTTGAAGCTGGAAGTCCTCGTCCTCCCAGTCTCCGACGTCGACCGGGCAAAGGATTTCTACGAGAAGGCCGGTTTCCGCCTCGACGCCGACTTCAACATCAGCGAGGAGCTTCGCATCATCCAGGTCACCCCTCCCGGTTCGGAAATGTCGATCATCTTCGGCACGGGCGTCACCGAATCAACGCCCGGGTCGGTCCAGAATCTTCACCTGATCGTGACGGACATTATCGCCGCGCAGGCAGAGCTGCACAGCCGCGGGATCGACATCAGCGAAGTCTGGCATGACGCCGACGGGCTCTTCCACAGGCCCGGCGGACGAAACCGGGTCAGCGGCCCCTCCCCCGACAGGGCTGACTACGGCTCCTTCGCTTCCTTCAGTGATCCGGACGGCAACGGCTGGTTCCTTCAGGAAGTCGTCACCAGGGCGCCCGGACGATGAGCGGGCCCAGTTCAGCAGAGTACGACCTGATCATCCTTGGCGGCGGTGCAGTTGGCGAAAACATCGCCGACCGCGCCGTCCAGGGCGGCCTCACCGCCGTCATCGTTGAGAACGAACTCGTCGGTGGAGAGTGCTCCTACTGGGCATGCATGCCCTCCAAAGTCCTGCTGCGTTCCGCCCAGGCACTGCGTGCAGCCCGCCGGCTCCCAGGCGCTGCCGAGGCTGTCACAGGGCAACTTAACGTCGAAGCAGTACTGGCACGCCGGGACTACTACACCAGCAACTGGTCCGACGCTGGACAAGTCCAGTGGCTCAACAGTGCCGGGATCGGCCTGGTCCGAGGGCATGGCCGGATAACAGGCACCAAAAGAGTCACCGTCACCGCGGCAGACGGCTCAACGACTGAGCTAACCGCCCGGCACGCCGTCGCGGTGGCGACAGGCTCAGCCTCGCTCCTGCCCGACATCGAAGGGCTGGCCGAAGCCCGGGCCTGGACCAGCAGGGAAGCGACCAGTATCAAGACCGCACCGGAAAGCCTCGCCATCATCGGCGGAGGCGTAGTCGCCACGGAGATAGCAACAGCTTTCGCCGGATTCGGAACGACAGTGACCCTGATCGCCCGCAGCGGCCTCCTCTCCGCCATGGAACCGTTTGCCGGAGAGCTCGTTGCCACGGCTCTCCGTGAACAAAACGTGACCCTGCTGCTTGACACCAAAACCACCAGCGTCCACCGCACCGCTACCGGCGTCACCATCGAAACCGGTGACGGCAACACTATTGCAGCACAGGAAGTGCTCATCGCGACGGGCCGGACCCCGAATACCTGGGACGTTGGGCTCGACACTGTTGGTCTCATCCCAGGTGACTGGATAGAAACCGATGACACTTTGCGGGTCCCCGGCTTTGACTGGCTGTACGCGGCAGGAGATGTAACAAACCGTGCGCTGCTAACCCACCAAGGCAAGTACCAGGCACGGGCGGCTGGAGACGTCATCGTCGCAAGAGCAAAGGGTGCGGAAGTGATGGACGCCCCCTGGGGACGCCACGTGGCAACAGCGGACCATGCCGCCGTACCACAGGTCACTTTCACCGACCCGGAAATCGCCTCCGTAGGTCTTACCGCCGTTGCCGCGGAAAGGGCCGGTTACGACATTCGGGTGGTCGACTACGAAATCGGGCACGTGGCCGGCGCCGGCTTACACGCCGACGGCTACAAGGGCACGGCCCGCATGGTCGTCGACGAGGACCGAAAGGTCATCCTGGGCATGACCTTCGCAGGCCCGGACGTCAGTGACCTGCTGCAAGCAGCGACCATCGCAGTCGTATCCGAGGTTCCTTTGGACCGGCTCTGGCATGCTGTTCCCGCCTACCCAACGGTGAGCGAGATATGGCTCCGCCTCCTGGAGACCTACGGCCGGCCACAGCAATAGCCGCCACAGCAGTTGCTGCAGTATCTGTAAGCCTTTAGCCCCTCCGGAGCCGGGCCAAGCAGGGAAATCCTCTGCATTTCGGACAACCTGGCCTGGCCGCACATTCCACGAAAAGAACAAGAGAGAAGACCTCATGGCTATCCGCCTTTCAAACAGAACCAGTAGCCGTCTGCTTCTCACCCCGCGCGTCGGCACCTTCGGTAAGGTATCCACAGCGCCGACACAAGAGCCGGGCAGGACCGCCTGATGGCACTCTCTGAACGCGAGCAGCAAATGCTGGAGCAACTTGAGAAGCAATTCAAGGAGGACGATCCTCAGTTTGCCCAAACCATGGAAACTGACCCAGGCCCCTCATCATCTAACCGCAGCGTCGTCGGCGGCGTACTAATGACAGTTGCCGGCTTCGTCCTACTACTCTTCGGCCTCGCACTCCAGAACCCCGCTGCCAATCTCATCATCGGGCTAACAGGCTTTGCCACCATGGTGACCGGGCTCTACTTGGCGACTAAAAGCTTGTCCGCGAAGCAGGCGCCGGGTCTGAAGAAGACAAAGACCACCGGCGGCACGACGGCGACACCGAAGCAAGCATCAAAGGAGACCTTCAGCAACGCCGCGTGGTGGGCCCTGCTGTTCTGGTGGGTTTAAATAGTGCCCATTGATTACCCAAAGGAAATAACGGCTACGGCCGATTCCGTCTGCGCGGCACGTGACGTTCCGGTCTATCCCGGCGGACTCACACCCACCGAGCTGCTGGCTGGATGGAACGCTGGCGCAACAGCGGTAAAAGTCTTTCCCGCCTCCGTCGTCGGACCCGGCTACCTGGCCCAGCTCCGGGGTCCCTTCCCCGATCTCCAAGTGATTCCCAGCGGGGGAGTGGGCATCGGCGAAGCCCCGGCCTGGATCAATGCGGGGGCGCTGGCGGTGAGCATGGGCGGCCCGTTGCTCCAGGACGCCTTCGACGATGGCGACCTGGACGCTCTGGTCCTTCGGGCACAGGCGCTCACGGAAATGGTGGCCGAGGCTCTCGCAAACAGGAGCGCGAAGGCCGCAGCGGGGGAAAGGCCATGAGCAGTATGTCTGATCCTTTACGGCTGGGCCGGAGCGCCTCAGAGGTCGTCACGTTGGGCGAGACGATGGCACTGGTGAAAGCGGACACGCCAGGGCCCCTGGCCCACACTGCGTCGCTTAGCCTCGGCATCGGCGGTGC
Source organism: Pseudarthrobacter sp. W1I19 (assembly GCF_030817835.1). Classification (NCBI taxonomy): domain Bacteria; kingdom Bacillati; phylum Actinomycetota; class Actinomycetes; order Micrococcales; family Micrococcaceae; genus Pseudarthrobacter; species Pseudarthrobacter sp. W1I19. The sequence goes on along the minus strand of NZ_JAUSZR010000001.1, from coordinate 4,462,286 downwards.
CGAAAGCAACTTCGCGATTGCACTGCAAAGACTGGGCAGTACCGTGACCTGGGCCGGGCGCGTGGGTGCCGACAGCCTCGGCGACCTTGTCCTGCGGGAACTGCGCGCAGAAGGGATCCACGTCGCCGCAGCACGGGACGACTCCGCCCCCACGGGGCTGATGGTCAAAGAACGCCGCACCATGGACATCCAGAAAATCTGGTACTACCGAACCGGCAGCGCAGGATCCCGGCTCGCTCCCGCAGACGTCCCGGCAGAGGAGATAGCGGCAGCCCGGCTGCTGCACATAACGGGTATCACCCCGGGCCTGTCCTCCTCCGCCGCGGCCGCCATCGACCTCGCCATCAGCTACGCCAGGGCAGCGGGGACGCTTGTCTCCTTTGACCTGAACTACCGCTCCGCCCTCTGGACACGCCAGGATGCCGGTGACTGTTTTCGCCGGATCGCCGCGTCGGCTGACGTCGTCTTCGCTGGCGATGATGAAGCGGCCATCGCCCTCGGAGCAGGCTTACCCAGTGAGCTCGCGTTGCGGATAAGCCACCTGGGTCCCAGCCAGGTCATCATCAAGCGCGGTTCTGAAGGATGCCTTGCCCTGGTCGACGGCATCACATATGAGCAATCTGCTATTCCGATCACACCCGTTGACACCGTTGGTGCCGGCGATGCCTTCGTGGCCGGCTACATCGCCGAACTCCTGCAAGGCCTGGACGTACCCGGCCGGCTGGCAACAGCGGTGAGATCCGGTGCCTTCGCATGCCTCGTGCCAGGTGACTGGGAAGGCATGCCCCGCCGCGCGGAACTTGATCTCCTCGAAGCAAGTGAACCCGTCTCCCGGCGCAAGAGCAGCCCGTACAAAGAGGCGTTCAAAATCAGCGAACGCCCCGCAGAGGTCCAGGACCGGGCCATCCCTGGACATTGGGAAGGGGACCTGATCATCGGCTCGGACGGGACCGCGATCGGCACCCTCGTCGAGCGCTCAACCCGGTTCACCATCCTGCTGCACCTGCCCGGGGACCACACCGCAGAAACCGTCGCCGCGGCGATGATCCGGGAGATGGCCCAACTCCCGGACCACCTGCGCCGCTCCATCACCTGGGACCGCGGGACAGAACTGGCCGGCTACGCGAAAATCCAGACCGCCCTCGAGACCACCCTTTACTTCTGCGACCCGCACTCACCCTGGCAGCGGGGCACCAACGAGAACACCAACCGGCTCCTGCGCTTCTGGTTCGAGAAAGGCTCCGACCTCTCAGTCCACACCCCCGAAGACCTCAACCGGATCGCCGCAAAGCTCAACCGCCGGCCCCGACCCACCCTGAACCTCGATACCCCAGCCAACCGGCTGAACCAGCTGCTGCAAGCGGCATAACCACCCCGCGTTGCTCCCACCACTTGACTTCGCCATGGATCCCACCCTGACAGTCGGACGGAAAGGAAACCGGGGCGGGGTGCCGGAGAATAGCCGCAATAGTTCAACGAATCTGGTCTTGGTGGAATCGGCCTGGGCGGGGGTGGCTCTTTGTCCTCTGTTGACACTGCTCGGGCGCCAGAGAACAAGCCGGAGCTTCCGCCCACAACCCAATCTCTCTTGTCAGAGACGTCTGACGTCAGATTGGGGTGTGTCCTAGCTGGACGAATATCCGTCTGTTAGCCGGATTGCGGACTACTAGGAGGCTTCGCCGTTGATCTGCGCTGTGGGTCAGCTTTCCTCCTCCGGCCCTCAAATCCGTGGCGAGCCAGGAAAATGCCTCAGAAAGGGACGTAAATAGTCTCGCCGTACATCTGGGCCGCACTTTGCTCAGGTAGAAATATGCCGTTGCCCAGTCGACCGGTGAACAAGCGACTATAGCCAGCCGAGTCCCGGGCAACGGTCCTGCCGCGACCGCTTCATGGGCCGGTAGTTCACCGTTCGTAGCCGCATAGCTCAATAAGCGCGGATGGACTGCTTCTGCCCTGATTTCGGTGACGCTTGCCAAAGCGGCAGTGACGTTTTCTTCTGTGACCTCTGGAGCGCGCCACTGCAGGTGAATGACACCACCAGAGACGATGGCATGGTGCTGATTTTCCACGAACTGCTGAGCAGTCATGCCCCTCCAAAGAGCAATCTCACTCACGTGAACTAAACGGAAAAACGAGGGAAGTCCTTGTGTGTCGTTGCAGATTTCGTGTGTTCGCCGCGCAGATTTGCATTGCGGCTGGGACGGGCCTCTGTAAATTGCGGCTAGAGACGTAGAAGTTACTCCACCAGTTTTCCTGCTGTTGACACCTCCTGCATTAGCCGGGCGATCTCATCGGGAACAGGAGGGACGATTTCGCGTTCCAGTGCCCCGGGGGACCAGACGAGGTTCACCTGTAAACTGTCATCTTGCTCGGGGTAGTCGGAGCGGTTGTGGCATCCCCGGGTCGAGACGCTCCAACGCAGCTTCTAACGTGGCGCGCGCGGCGAGCAAAGCAGATTTGAGATCGAACGCGTGAGCTAGGTCTTGGTCGCCGGCAATGTCGGGGTGAACCCCGATATTTTTGGCTCGGTCCTCGATCGCATCCAGCTCCGCCAGACCTGCGAGTAAACCGGATTCTGCGCACGACGCCGGCGTGTTCTGTCATCGTGTCCCGGACGGCGCGCTGGAGTTCCCGCACATTTTCCTTCCCGTGTGAGCGAAGGAGTGAATCTACTTCGGACCTTGCCTCTGATAGTGCAGCATGCGACCGGTATTGCGTTTCCAGCGTGGTCGAATAGGTCGCTGCGGCTTGTCTCACGATCCGCCCGAATACCACCAATTCTATGAGTGAGTTTCCGCCCAGCCTGTTAGCGCCGTGAAGTCCACTTGCTGCTTCCCCGATAGCGTAAAGACCTTCAACGTCTGTTCTATGGTTCTCAGGTCGAACCCATACTCCCCCCATCGAGTAATGTGCAGTCGGAGCAATCTCAATCGGTTCCTTCGTGATTTCCAGCATTTGAAGTTCCAGCATGGTCTGATAGACCCTGGGCAGGCGTTCCATAATGACCTCACGCGGAAGGTGAGACACGTCCAGCCAGACGCCGCCGTTGACCGTACCCCGGCCTTCCTTTATCTCTCCGTGTAGGCAGCTAGGGCAACGCGATCGCGTGTGGAAAGTTCCATCCGTTCGGGGTCGTAGCGCTCCATGAAGCGTTCACCCAGAGCGTTGCGGAGGATTCCACCCTCCCCGCGCGCCGCTTCGGAAACTAGTGTTCCGGCCGCGTTTTCGGGCTCGATGATTCCGGATGGGTGGAATTGGACGAGTTCCGGGTCTCTAATCCGTCCACCGGCTTCGACGGCCAGCCGGAATGAATCACCCGTGTTCTCGTCGCGTCGGGAGGAAGAACGCCGCCATATCCTGTTATGGCCTCCTGCTGCCAGAATGACTGCATCGGCGTAGATGACGTACCGGCTCCCGTTGTCCAGATCAAATCCGTAGGCGCCGAAGATGGCGTTATCTCGGACAAGCAACTTTGTAATGTAGAGGGTGTCCAGGATTGGAACGCGGAGTTGTTCTGCACGTCTGACCAGGGTGCGTTGAATTTCCAGTCCCGTATAGTCTCCGGCGAAAGCGGTACGCCGAAACGTGTGTGCGCCAAAGAAACGCTGCGAGATCGCCCATTTTCTTCACGTGCAAATTTCATCCCGTATCGTTCCAGGTTCGCAATTCCCCGTTCGGACGTTTCCGGCCCGGCCGAGGTCTTTGCAGAAGCAAACAAGTACGGCGCGAACTACGCTCTCCATTATGTTTCACCCAATGGCGCTCCTGTGTTCACATCTATCGGAACCCAGTTGACGGTTGACGGTACCGCTGGTGATTGGGCGGACGTCGATGCTCTCGTTGTGCCGGGAAGTGATGACTTAGTAGGCAAGCCGATCCCGAAGAAGCTTGTAGAGACAGTCCAACAAGGGCTCCCCACGTCCGACGTCTGGTGTCGATTTACACCGGGGCCTTCGTTTTGGCGTCAGCTGGAGTTTTGACCGGTCGCAAGGCCACTACAAACTGGAGGCATGTAGAGGTGTTTTCGCGCTCCTATCCGGCGATTCTCGTATTTAGATCGGCGGGTGTCTCCGCCGGAATTGACCTTGCTCTTGCATTGGTGGAGCAGGACCACGGGGTGGAGGTGGCGCGCGAAGTTGCACGAAACCTCGTGTTGTTCATGCAGCGCCCTGGTGGCCAGCCGCAGTTCTCTGCACCCTTCAAGTCAGGACAACCCGCAGTGCCCCTTGCGGGACGTTATTAATCTTGTTTCGGCGCAGCCTGCCTAGGACCACAGCGTCGACTCGATGGCCTCCATTGCCCCGCTGAGCACGCGGCAGGTTTCAAGACTTTTCGCCTCAGAACTTAGGACGTCGCCCACAAAATTCGTCGAACAGGTCCGTCTGGACCATGCTAAGGCGATGCTGGATGCTGGATGCTGGTCATTGCGGCACTGCCGTGGCCCTGCCTCGGGCTTTGGCAGCACCGAAACGATGCGCCGCAGCTTCCTGGCGCGACTACGTGTGTCACCTAGTGATTACCGTGCACGGTTCTCCACCACCTATGCCCACCTAACCCTCCGCTAATACCGGTCATGCGCACTGCAGGTACTAAGACGTGGCACCCGCGCCATAGACGTTGTTCATGATGATGACGCTGTGAAGCCGCCTCCAAAACCGCTAGGCCTTGCACCTACCCACTCACCCCCGTGGGCGGGACTGTAAGAAAAACGGTGTGTGAGGGTCCGGCCTGATCCGAAAGGAGACGGCCGTGTCAGAGTCCACGACCGAGATGACAGGGGTGATGATCGATCCTGTGACGGGAGAGATCATCGATCAGAAGGAGCTTGCGGAGCAGCTGCTTGCGCAGGCCAAGGAGCAGGGTGTGAGCCTGGTAGGCCCGGGCGGGCTGCTGAACCAGCTGACGAGGAATGTGCTGGAGTCCGCGCTGGAAGCGGAACTGACCGAGCACCTTGGCCACGAGCATGGCCAGACGCCGATCGCAGCCAACATGCGCAACGGCACCAGGTCGAAGACCGTGCTGACTGAGATCGGTCCGGTCGAGATTGAGGTGCCCCGGGATCGGGACGGTTCTTTCGAGCCGGTGATTGTGCCCAAGCGGAAACGGCGTTTGGACGGGATCGACCAGATTGTCCTCTCGCTCTCTGCCCGGGAATTGACCACGGGGGAAATCGCCGCGCATTTCGAGGAGGTCTACGGGGCCAGGGTCTCCAAAGACACCATCAGCCGCATTACGGAGAAAGTTGTTGGCGAACTCGCGGAGTGGTCTTCCCGTCCACTGGATCCGGTCTATCCGGTGCTCTTCGTGGACGCGATCGTGGTCAAGGTCCGTGACGGGCAGGTGCGCAACACTCCGTTCTATGTCGTCATGGGTGTCACCGTGAACGGGGAGCGGGAGATTCCGGGGATCTGGGCCGGTGACGGCGCCGAGGGCGCCCGGTTCTGGCTCCAGGTGTTCTCGGAGCTGAAGAACCGGGGCGTGGAAGACGTATTCATCGCTGTCTGCGATGGGCTCAAGGGTTTGCCGGAGGCGATCACGACCACCTGGGAGCGGACGGTGGTGCAGCAGTGCATCGTGCACCTGATCCGCAACAGCTTCCGCTACGCCGGCCGCCAGCACCGCGACGGGATCGTCAAGGCCCTCAAGCCGGTCTACACGGCCCCGTCCGAGCAGGCCGCGAAGGAGCGGTTCGCCGAGTTCACGGCCGAGTGGGGCCAGCGATATCCGGCAATCGTGCGGCTCTGGGAGTCCTCCTGGGCCGAGTTCGTGCCGTTCCTTGAGTACGACGCGGAGATCCGGCGGGTGATCTGCACGACGAACGCGATCGAGTCGATCAATGCCCGCTACCGGAGGGCCGTGAGGGCCCGCGGGCACTTTCCGAACGAGACCGCGGCCCTGAAATGCCTGTATCTGGTCACCAGATCTCTTGATCCAACCGGCGGCGGTCGGGCACGCTGGGTAATGAGGTGGAAGCCTGCGCTGAACGCGTTCGCGATTACCTTCGCCGGACGGTTCGAACGAACCACTCACTAATGAAAACCGGCCGGACCCACACACCGTTTATCGGACAGTCCCCCGTGGGCGGCTGCATGACGAGAGTCACAGGGACAGGAGTGAGTTCCTGGGCCGGACGGTGACGCTGCTGCCGGATTATTTGAGTCTCGGCCCGCCGATGTCTTCCACTGCAGGCCAGCATTACATAAGGCGATGGAGCTTGCAGCTGCGGCTACGACGACGGGCATTCCGTCTCAAACCACGCCGATCTCGCGGTCCCGGGGGATTTTGAACGCGGTTTTGTGTCAGGTCAGTGCTTGGTCCTGATGCACTCGTGGGTCTATGCGCCAGATTTCGACCCCGTCCTCGGCGTGGATCAGCACCCTGCCCATCCCGCTATGCAGGTATACCCAGAGAATGGTGGCGTCATCATTGATTTCGTCTATCCATCCTGCGTTGACGGTGCGCCCTTCGCGGCGCAGAAGCACCGGTTCGTCCGGCAAAAGGTATTTCCAGCGGTTGATCAGCATGGGGCGCTGTCTGGTCAACGCCGGATTAGCGGGGGCGGCCCAAGGGGCAGCGGGACGATTGGAGTGCATGGTGGTTCTTCTCGGCTCCTCGGCACAGGCAGGACATCGCTCGTAGCCGCGTCAAGGCCGCAAGTAAGATGGAATAGTTCACATGAAGGTCGCGGGACTCCAGCCGAATCTGCGACGGACTTCATCCGACGCACGTGCTGGTTCGGGCTTCAGGCCCTGGCAGTCGGCTGGTAGGCGATGAACTTCCATGCCCCGGCCTCATTCACCCACACGGCAAGAGCGTTGCATTTGATTGCCTTGCGGGACCCGTTGACTCTCAGGTCAGCAGTCATCTGGATCAGGACAAGTGCTGTGTTGCCGATGACCGTGATTTTTTCGCTCTTGTGGTCTATCCGGTGGTAGTGAAGAGCGCCTGTACGGAGCTTATCCATGTACGACTTCAGGGAATCCCGGTCGCCTCCGGTGTGGGTGTACATGAGCCCGGGGTGGCATAGCCCTTCGAAGGTTTCCAGGTCGCCCGTGAGGACCGCACCGTAGCGCTGATCTTCGAGCCTCCGGATGAGCACGTCGGGGCTGGCGCTTACATCAGCCATGGGTTTTCTCCTTAGGGCGTGACAGAGGTGGTTGTTGTGTTTTCATGCCGGGTGCGAGGACGATGTCGAAGCGGGCGCGGGACCATGAGGCGCCACCCAAGTCGCGGCCGTCAGGAGTGGGAGTCCCGGGGGACTGTGTCGCGAAGGTTTTAATAAGGGAGTCCTTGACTCCGAAGACGGAGTCGCCGATTTCGATTTGAGGATCCCCTTCGACGAAGATGTGCGTGACTAAGGTTCGCTGGCCGGGTGCGGAGACCATGAAGTGCAGATGGGAGGCGCGGACAGGGGACCGGTTAGTGGCCTCCAACATTTTGCCCACGGGGCCGTCGTGCGGGATCGGGTAGGGCGTAGGGGTTAGACCCCAGAACCCGTATCTACCTTCCGTGTCGGCGTAGAGGTGCGCCCGGCCAGCCGTTCGCCCGTCGTTGTACTGCACGTCGTAGAAACCGTCTTCGTCAGCTTCCCATACTTCGATGCGGGCACCGGCAAGCGGATTTCCTGCAGTGTCGGTAACAGTTCCCTCCACCCAACAGCTTTGGCCGGCGGCTCCGCCGGAAAGGTCTCCTCCGATGGGGATTTCCGGGGCGTCCTGAGTAAAGAACGGACCGAATACGGTGGCCTCGGTTGCGTTTCCTGACGCGGGATTGTTCACCGCGATGGTCTGCATGGAGGCTCCGAGAACGTCGGACAGCAGGATAAATTCTTGACGCTTGTCATCCGTGATGTGCCCGGCCTTTGTGAGAAATTCGATGGCTTGGCTCCATTCGTCCTCGCTCAGGCGTACTTCACGGATGAAAGCGTGGAGGTGCTTCACCAACGCCTGCATAAGCGTTTTCAACCGCTCATCAGGTGTGTTGTCGAACGAGGCGATGACCGAGTCGGTGAGCTTCTGCTCGATCGCGGCCTGCGTGGTGCTAACACCGTCCGTGGTGGTGTCTGTCATGGTGTCTCCTGGTCGCTGGGAGTAGTGAGGGTGTGGGCTTGTGGCGCCGGTGAGCGCGTCAGTTAGCAGGCCGCGAATGCTGGCTTCGGTGACCGGTCCCGGGTTGGAGGGTGGCGCCGCTGCCAGTATCCGTTGCACTGCCTCAGGAATGTCAGTCTCTTTGAGCCCGTAGTCGGCGAGCCTGACCGGGGCTTCGACTGCTTCCCGCAGAGCATTCAAAGCAGCCAAGGCCGCAGCCGGCCTGTCCTCTCCGTCAGAAACAGGACGTCCGAGGGCGACCGCCAACCTGCCGGACACCTCTGGAACGGCCGGGGCGTTGAGAGCCAGGACGTATTGCAGCACAGTTGCATGGGTTTCAGCGTGAGGAAGGTCGAAGGTTCCCCCGAGGATATGGCAGATCTTGTGATGGAGGCCGGAACTTGCCGAAGCGAAGGACAGGGCGGCCAGATAGCAGCCGTAGAGTGCCTGCTCACGTGAACGCAGGTTGGTCGGATCATTAACGATGCCTGTCAATGCCAGGGCCAGGGCCCTCGCCCCCTCCAGCGCGAGTGCCTGATTGAGGGGGTCGGTCTTTGGCGCCCACAGTGAGTCAATGCAGTGGGCCAAGCCGTTCAACCCGGAAGCGACGGATAATCTCACTGGCAGCGTCTTGGATAGTTCGGCGTCATAAATGACGGTGACCGGAAGAACCCGGTCATCGATGCCGGTGCTTTTCGTGCGACCCTCCGTGATACCCCACATGTTGGTGGCTTCCGACCCGGAATAGGTTGTCGGGACCGCAATGATAGGAACACCCGAGGTGAGTGCCACGGCCTTGGCCAAACCCGTTGATGACCCTCCGCCGATGCACACGATCAGATCGATGCCAGCATGGGTAGCAGCTGCGCGGGCGGACTCAACCTTCTCCCTGGGGACGTGCTGGACGACATCGTCCCACCAGAGCGCGACGTCAACATCGGCCAGGGACGCCTGGGCATAAGGGCGCGCAGATTTCGTCACGATCGCCATGATGCGTTGGCTTCCGAGGCGCTGCGCCTCCTGGGCGATGTGGGTGGCTGCCTTGCCTGCGCCGAAGAGAACGCGCTGGCCAAGGGTCACATGTTCGAATTCCAATGTACTTGCTTTCTGTGGGGCGGTGCCGGCATGTCGGGCAGTAAGGCGTTCAAGAAGAGAAACGCAGGGATTGTCCGTTTTATCGGGTGCTGACAACGGATTATTCGTTGGATGGATATGACTATCTGGACATGCTCGTTTTCCGGCCGGCCACATTTAGGTGCGGTGGCCGGGAGATTACTCGCGGCCACCGCAACGCGTCTATGCGGGGAAATGCACAACCAGGGGGTTCTCCTGGAAGTACCCGGCGACCGCTTCGCCAAAGCTGCGGGCGTTGTTCGTGCCGGGGAACACTTCAAGATGATCCTCGATGCGGCCCCATCCAACTCGGAGCAAATAGGTGTCGGGCAGGTCGATACTGCGGATGAGATCGACGGAGCCACAACCCGGGGCAGATTCCAAATGGTGACGAGCCGACGCGAAGGCGCCTTCAAAAGCGTCGGCTTCGTTGGGATTGATACTGATGTATGCGTGTTCGTAAATCATTCCAACCTTCTCATGTGCTTATCCGCGCTCTCGAAGATCAAGGAACGATCCATTGAAGAAGACCAGCGGCATACCTTCGTGATGGACTTTAAAGCCCTGGACTTCCCCCACCAGCTGAATATGGTCACCGAGTACCAGAGTGCTATATACAGTGCAGTCCAGAGTCACGGACGCATCTGCCAAGGATGGGTTGCCGTGCTCATTCAGGGACCAGTCGACACCGTCAAAGCGGTCCGCTCCCCGCCTGGAGAATGCCCGGCAAAGCTCGCCCTTGTCATGGCCGAGGATGTTGATGGTGAAGCTGGGCGATGATTTCAGCCGTGGCCATGTCGTTGAACTGACATCAACAAAGAAGGTCACCAGGGCCGGGGACAGGGAGACGGAGGTAAAGGAACCCACCGTCATGCCCAAGGGGCCCTCTTCGGACATGGCGGTTACGATCGCGACAGGTGTCGGAACCTGTTTCATCGCGACACGAAATGCCTGGGGGTCCACTGCCTGGCCTGTCTCGAACGTTGCAAGAGCTGTCATTTTCTACACATCCATGGTGAGAGGGTTGTCAGCACCCAGCAGCAGGCGCCCGTATACTTCCTTGCCTACCTCGGGTGTGACGTAGGCATGTCGGCCGGCGATCTCGGCGTCGCGCCAGACGCGATTGAGGACGTTCGCATCCGCGAAAGATCCGGCGCCATTTGCTGTCATCAGGTCGTCGATTCCTTCCTTGACAAGTTCTGCGATGATTCCGGTGTCGTTCCGGATCCTGCCCCGGGTGAGCAGATCGGGCAGGTGCCGGCCCGCGGCCGCCTGGTCGATGTCCAGGCATCCCTGGCGCATGAGGAGTTCGGCGAGGTGGAAGCGGGTCGCTGCCCGGGAAACGCCTAGCTGGTGGGTCGGTGAGTTCTTTGCGGCCGTGTACTGGGTGTAGGCCACCCGCTTCTCGGGCAGTTTGGCCAAGGTCAACTCCAGAGCGTGCCGGGCTAGTCCAATCTGCGCCGCGACAAGAATCAAGGCGGCAACCGGGATGAACGCCATGTTCGAGTTGCGCTCTTCGGCCTTGTGCGGCGTGAGGAAATCGGCCTCCCGCATATTGGCGAAGTGCTGAACACGGTGTTCGGGCACGAAGTGATCCTCGACCACTATGGTGTCGCTGCCGGAGCCGCGCATGCCGGCAACGAACCATGTCGGTCTGATCGTCCAGGCTTCCTTCGGAATGAGAGCCAGCCCACGGGGATCCTCACCCTCAGCGACATCGGGCAGGGCAATTCCCAATGTCGCCCAGTCGGCGGCGAACGATCCGGAGGAGTAAGGCCATTCCCCGCTGACGAGGTATCCGCCCTTAACCCGCTCGGCTTTACTGCCAGGGGTAAAGATTCCGGAGACTTTGGCCTTAGGGTTGGCGCCGAAAACGTCGTCTTGTGCTTCCTGTGAGAACGTGGTCGCAAACCAAGTGCACACGTTCAACAGCGCAACTGCCCAGGCGGTTGATCCATCTCCCCGAGCGACTTCCGCGATGGTTTCCATCGCAGTCCGCAGATTGGCTTCCTGACCCCCGTGGCGGGCCGCGACGAAGAGGCTGAAGAGATCTGCCTCCTCCAAAGCAGCGATGACCTCAGGAGCAACACGGCGGTCGACTGAGGACTGTTCTGCGTACTCGCGGATAAGGGGGACAAGTGAGCTGGCACGGGCCACAATTTCGGTATTCACTTCAGTGTCTTTTGGCGAGGCTGTGAATTGAGTGCCCGCTTCGCTGAGGGTCTGTGTCATAAGAATTTCCTTTTCGAAAGTATGATGTGCATCACCGTGTGAACTACAGTAGGCGCCACGTAAACAGCCAGAAATCCCGTGAGCGAACATAGTTATCCCCGTCGCGCACCACGCTTTCAACAGCCCGGTTGGGAGCTATTTCTTGGACGTCTTCAGTGCTTTCCTTGTAGACAGGAACTAAAGCAATGGCTCGGGGTGTGCCTTCGTGCAGTGATGCGGCTACCCATGCCAGAGAGGGAACGCCAAAGGTGTTGTTTCCATCGGATGATGAGCTCCTGGCCGGCCAGGAGGTGAGCCGCTCGACGGACTTCGACGAGTTCAGCCATGCGCTGAACAGCCATTTCTATCCGGCCAGAGTTCAGCTTAGAGAGCCAAGTGTGTCTGACATGCAGCCAAGGCTCAGCGTCGCCCATCTCAGGTTGTCAACAGTTGGTCTGGTGCATTTTACGGGTCGGGTTTCTGTTGACCCAGGGGATCTAGGCGCTTATCACGTCAACGTACCTCTCCATGGCCGTGTCGTTTCATACTGCGGTCATGAGGAGGTAATCGCCACCCCGCTCAGGGCGGCTGTCTTCACCCCAGGGCGCCGCACATTTCTTCCCGATTGGGACGAGCAATCACCACAGTGGTGCTGGAAAATCGACCGCGTGGCTGTCGAACGTGAGATGGAGGCCCTGCTCGGAAGGTCCCTGCACAGGGGCGTCGATTTCGACCTTCCGTTTGACCTCAGCACCCCGGAAGGCGGCAGATGGTTGGAAGCGATGAAGTTGATGGTCGGCTACGTCAATGACATGGACACATCACCAGCCGCGGCATACCACGTTGAAAACCTCGAACGGACGCTGATAAGCGGGTTGCTCCTCGCGCAGCATCACTCCTACGCCGAGCTGCTGAATGAAAGCGGTGGCGCTTTGCGGCCGCGGACCGTCCGCAAGGTCGTGGATGCCATCGAGGAAGATCCTGCCAGCCCTTACACTTTGGGGGACCTCTCAGTGATTGCAGGCGTTAGCGCCCGCCAACTGCAATACAGCTTCAACAGCCATCTCGGTGTTTCCCCCTTGGTATATCTCCGAAACGCACGCTTGGACCGGGCACGTACCCTCTTGTTAACAAGCAGAATGCCTGTCAGCGAAGTCGCAATGCGGTCGGGATTCAACCACTTGGGGAAGTTCGCCAAATACTACCGGGATCGCTTTGGTGAGGCTCCCTCGGCGACGCGTTCTCGCTGATTGTTGAGAGGAGGCCGTGAACGGCAGGGACTACAGGGGTGGACTATCACTGTATCCGCGCGAGATCGAATAGCTGATTCACCGAGTCAAAGGGATGTTGCCCCCGGAGCACCGTCTGCATCCATCCACCCCTGTAGCGTCTGCAGTTTCTTGCAGTTGGTGTTTGGGTAGTGGAACGTGCCGCTTCCCGCTTGCTCCACCCAAGAGCCCAGCCGACCCTGCTCCATACCGACCGGCACGGCATCACCGCGCTTTTGACTCCAAAGCTCCGCGCTGGCGCAGCCTGTTCCTGAACTCCAGTCACCGAGCCCGGCATCGGATCAAAACCCTGAAAAACACCCGCTTGGGCTAGCTGCACTTCTTGGATTTCGCCGCGAACCGGGCTTGGGCGAACATCGCAGCCCCGCCCTCAACCTCGTGCGCCCGTGAACCGAAATAACGCTCGCCAACCGCCACCTAAAGAAGGCCACCACCAGCCGTCATGCAAAATCGAGGCTAGGCCTCCGCGCTTTTCTCGTCCAGGAAGTACCACCCTGACCACGGTTCGTGCACGAGACCGTTCTGCGGCGTGGATGAAGCTTGGTCCGCAGGCGGGTGGCCCACGACAGTTAGGGGATGCGGTTTCCGGCTCTGGTCGCTGGGGAGGGACAGATTGGGAACCGGCAGCGTGGCAAGTGACTCTAGTTGGGGAACAAAGGGAACAAACTGCCTCATTGGCTATCTCTTCCTTGTAACTGTGTTGGGAACGCCTGAAGGGCTGTGATCTAGGCGACAAATAAACGGTAAGGCCAGGCAGTTATAGGAAAAATCCCAAATACGCACGGTGGTATCAAGATCGCGCAGTTACTAACGCGTCATCAGAATGGCCAGTCGTTGATAAGGAGATGCCATGCCGCACAGGAGCTCGGCGTCCGATTACACCAAGAACAGCGTCCCGACCCTACGCATTCCGGCTCCAGCTGATTCGGCCTTTTTCTGCCTCTTGAAGCAGACAAATCATGCCCTATACCGTCGCATCCCCTTAACAGTCAGCCAAAATCCATGGGCGGATGAGAATGGCCTTGCGGCCAGATCATTCCCTCGGCATCGTAATCTGCCGACCTGTCGATTCCCGAAGAACTCATGCGCAGGAAATTCCTTTGCTATGGAGCACGTTTCGCGAGGCATGACAGTGCCGCCCATCACATTCCCATGTTGTGCATCGTCATAACTGCATGGACAACAATCCGGTTCTGAAAGTAGCCATCCATCCTGGCCGGTGGTTAAGCAGGTGTGATGAGGGCGGACAGGTTGACGGGCACACTCGGCAACATGGTCAACGTCAGGGTCTGGGGTGTACGGGGACATGGCACGTACGCCAGCAGAAGTAGCAGCCTCATCAAATAAGTGAAATCCCGGAAAGGGATGCAACACCCTGCGTCGATGCCGACACGGGCGACAGTAACAAATATGAGAGGTGGATTCGTGGCAAAAGTCTTAATCATCGGAGGTGGCTTTGCAGGCGTTTGGAGTGCGGCAAGTGCAGCCAAATTGCGGCGCGAGTGTGGTGTCAGCGACTCTGACCTGGATATCACTGTGGTCAGCGCTGGCGACGACCTGGTCATCCGCCCCCGCCTGTATGAGTCCGACCCTCACAAGATGCGCATCCCGCTCGACAGCGTGCTGGGACCAATTGGCGTTCAGCGGCTGGCTGCGACCGTGACGGCAATCGATACGGCGGCCAAAGCGGTAACCGCAGTGACTCAGGATGGGCGCAGCTCAGAGCTGTCGTATGACCGGCTGGTGTTGGCATCCGGCAGTCAGGTTGTCCAACCGAAGTTGCCCGGGTCGGAACACATGTTCGACATCGACACCCTGGCCGGGGCATCCCGACTCGACTCGCATCTACACCGGTTGCCGGAACGCTCTGGAAGCGCAGGTCAGTACACGGCAGTAGTTATCGGGGCAGGCTTCACTGGTCTTGAGATTGCCACAGAGCTGACCATGCGATTGCGAGAGATCGCGGGCCCTCATGGGACCCTGCGTGTCGTTCTTGTCGAGCGTGAAGCGGAGGTGGGACCGGAATTGGGTATCAATCCTCGTCCAGCGATCAAGGAGGCGCTGACAGACCTCGGAATTGAGACCCGCCTGCGAGTGAGCCTAGACGCTGTGCGCCGCGGGAGCGTCAGCCTGTCTGACGGAACGGAAATAGCCACAGATACTGTGGTCTGGACCGCGGGAATGGCTGCAAGCCCGCTGACAAAATTTATCCCTGCCGAACGCGATCGGATAGGCAGGCTGCATGTCGACGAATACCTCCGGGTGAAAGGCGTTTCCGACGTCTACGCGGCTGGTGACACGTCTGCCGCTATCGCTACCGAGGGCCGAACCGTGATGCAGAGCTGCCAGCACGCTACGCCTCTCGGTAAATTTGCGGGGCACAATGTTGCTGCGGACCTGCTGGGCAAGCCTTTGGAACCTTTTGCTCCCGATGACTACGTGACTTGTCTGGCGCTGGGGCCGGCCGGGGCGGTTGTCACGTCCGGATGGGAACGCAACGTTTTGATGACCGGCAGCGGCGGCCGGGACCTCAAGACTTTGATCACTAACGAATGGATATATCCACCCGCTAACGACGGCGAAGCCTTGCTGGCTGCCGCTGGTCCGAACGGTGCGTGGCCGGAGTACTCGCCTCTCGCTGTGGGGTAACCCAGAATGTCTGGACACCACCGCTTGTGGCGGCGGTGGTGTTCAGCGCCGCCGTGATGCTGTTCATTTGAGCCTTTGTACATGACCGGCGGTGCTCGGACTTGTATTACGGGAGAACGGCTATTACGGGAGGAACGGCCCGTAGAGAGGCATTCAAAAAGAACCGGGCCGAGTGTTCAGCTTTTCCGGATCCGCGATGATTGCAATAGTCCCGATGAGCCCATCGATGACCTGAAGGTCCGCCACCCAAACGACCCGTTCTGCCCGGCGAACAACGATCCCTGTGTATCCGTTCAAGAGTTCCATCGAGACACGGAAATCGCCTTGCTGGCGCCGTTCACGGTTAAGCACACCTACCAGGTAACGGGCCACCTCGCGCTGTCCTCCGACCGGACGCCGTGCAACTCTGACGGATTTTCCGCCGTCTGCTCTGGAAACGACGTCTGGGTCCAGGGCGGCGGCCAATGATTCCATGTCTCCGTCCGCGCAGGCTCGTGCAAATGCCTCAATTACCTGGTCCCTTGTTGCCCCGTGAACTTCTGCGCGGCGGGATGATCGGACGTTCTTGCGGGCCGAGGTCGCCAGCTGCCTGCAGGCATCCGCGCTTCTCCCGACAATTTCCGCGATTTCAGAGAAGGGAACCTGGAACACGTCGTGAAGTATGAGACTCACGCGCTGCGGGGCCGTGAGTTGTTCCATGGTCACTAGCAGCGCGATGGAAACTGACTCATCCTGGGTGACGACATCGGCTGGATCAGAATAGGGTGAAAGGCGTGACCCTGCCGGCAGGTTCTGATGATTGCTTCCCATTCCTGAGGAAGGTTCCCCCAGCATGGGTTCGGGTAACCATATGCCGTGGTACCTTTCTCGTCGTGCTCTGGCCGATCCCAGCCGGTCAAGGCACACCCTGCTCACTACACGGGTGAGCCACGCGGTCGGCTCTCGGATCAGCTGACGCTCATCCTCAGTAAGCTCCTGCCATCGTGTGAAACCGTCCTGCACGGCATCCTCGGCGTCGTGCACCGACCCGAGAAGGCGGTAGGCAACGCCGAAGAGTTGGCCGTACCCCGTGCTTCCGCGCCTGAAGAGCGATGACGTCTCGTCGGCGTCCTCGTTCACTGAGCGGTCACCTTTCCAGCTGGTCGAGGAAGAGTGCGACAGGAGGCCACCACGAGTCGCTTAGGTGCATTCCCTCTCCCCTGTTCGACTTCAGCACCCCCGCGTGACCCGTGCCGAAGACCATGGTCGCAATCGATGTTTGCATTTACTTCCCAACTCTTGAATCTCTGGTCGTCTTGTAGTTAGACGACTTAGGTCTCCAAAACGTGACCCCGATCTCAGGCCGGCCTGCCGGATCAGCTGTATCTTCTGGAACCTGCACCCCGACGACAAGGTCCCTTTCATCTAACTCGATGCGGTACCAGGCCTCTGCCCTGCCTTCGCCTCCAGGGCTTCCGATCCGAGCTTGACCGTCACGGCCTGTTGTTGCGGCCGGAGTGGGAGCTTTCCGGTAATTTCACCTTGGCCAGTGGGGCGAAGGCCTTCGACGAATACTGGTCCACGCCCGGGCACAAGCCCACGGCTATTATGTGCGCCTCGGACGAGATGGCCATGGGCGTCATCCTGCAGGCACAGCGCCGCGGCCTGCGCGTGCCCGGACCTATCGGTAATCGGCATCGACGACCACGAATTCTCCCCGGTCATTGGCCTGACCACTGTCGGTCAGGACCCAGCAGCCCAGGCACGAGAAGGCACCAGGATGATCCTGGACGAATTGGCGGGGAAAGCCCGCGCGCTGCAGAACGTCCGGGCGAACTTCGAACTGCGGCCACGGAACACGACGGCGGCACCTACCTCCCGCTGGGCCTGCGCAGCCTGGAGCCATTCAATAGACGGCGCCGTGGGGCTGACGGACCTACCATGAGTGCCTGCCGCACCTGGCTGCGAAGAAGCCGAGACGTACCGGTCCCTGAAGAGGCTTCCAAAGCAGCGAGGCGCTCATGAGAGTCAAAAGCTCCGTTCTGGGCTCCCTGACGGTTCAGCCGAGGACCTGTCAGCTTTGGGTGTACCGCGTTGACACGCCCTCTGTTGGTTAGCTCCCGCCTTCGCCGTCCTGTCTTTTTGCGCCATGAAGATATGGTTGGCCGACGGGACCTTTCGGCCCATCCTTTAGGGTCAAGACAGGGGAGCTGGCATTCGCCCGCTTGCGGGTGGATACCGAAGCCAGTCGCGGGATGGGCTGTTTTTCCTCAACGCTTCTTTCGCTCATGGGCTTTAGCTTTGGAAGAATGTAGCGGGGGTTTCTCCAGAGAGGTGGGTGACGATTTCTTTTGCGAGGTCCTGCAGTGTCTGGTTTCTGACCTTCGAGGCGTTTCTGAGGATGGTCATGGCCTCTTTTTGGCTGCAACGGTTCTGGGCCATAAGGATCCCGCAAGCGATGCTCACGGGTGTTTGGCTTTCCAGGGCTGACCTCAGCTCTCCGGCTGTGTCCTGGGCGGCCTTGATTTTCAGTACGAGGCGGATAGCTTGTGAGGCTGCGCCTGCGAAAGCAGTGGTTTCTTTGATCGTCTGGTCGTCAAAGACCTGGCTGGAGGCGAAGAAATTGAGTGCCGCGCTGCAGTCTTTGCCGATTTGCAAGGGCATGCCGAGAACGCTTCGGCAGTTCTGGGACTCGAGTTCCTGCTGATAGGACGGCCAGCGATGGTCACTCGAGACATCTCCCAGGAGCACCGGGGCAAGGGTTCGCAGGGCTTCAACGCAGGGGCCGTGACCTATGCGCTGCTCAATTTCGTCCAGACGGACAGCGCGCGGGCTGCTGCCGGCGACCGTAACGCGGCGGGTTCCCTCCTGAAATGTGATGCCGCAATCAATGGCGCTCCGGGTACGTTCACTCAATGTGGCGGCGGCAACACCCGACAGACCACTAAAGAATTCCTCAAGGCTTTCAGCGCTGATCAGGAGGTGTTGAAGCTCCACCATGGGCGGCAGTTGTTCAGCGGTCATGGGCATGCCTCAATCTAATCGGGAGCTGTGTCATGGATCCCTGGCACCCATCCCGCGGTCGACAGCATCACCGCAACGTCCGTGCGTCAATGTCATTTTGAACGATGGCTGCGAGGGACCGAAGTACCAGCTCGTCAGATGGAGTAAAAGTCCTGGGTTTCTGGTCAATGACGCATAAGGTCCCAATGTTCCACCCACGGGGACCGTTCAAGGGATAGCCAGCGTAAAAGCGGATATAAGGGTCCCCGACGACAAGTGGATTCGAAGCGAACTGCTCATTAGTCAGCGTGTCGTTGATAACCAGCATCGAATCCCGCCTAATGGTTTCTGTGCACAGCGCGATTTGACGTGGGGTCTCCTCTCTAAGAGGGCCGATAACGGACTTGAAGAACTGGGCGTCCTTCGCGATCAGTGACAGTGAGGCAGCGCCTACGCCGAAGTACTCTCTGGCAGCAGTTACGACCCGGTCGAAAGTTTCCTCCGGGCCTGAATGAAGGAGGTCAGTTTCCCGCAAGGATGCCAACCGTTCCTCCTCCGCCCGCTCAGGGGTAAGAAGGAACCTGCCCGCCGCTCCCAGCGCAGCCAAGAGATCCTCATCGGTCCTTTCGAACAAGCCATCCGGCTGATCGGATTTTCGCGGGTTGGACTGTGGCAGCGACCGCCCCGACGTGGCTTCCTTCCCCTTCGGGTCAGTGCCGTGACCGTGTTCAAAGTCGGGAAGGGCAAGGACGCCATGAAGGTAGGCGCGCAGCTCAAACTCAGAACACGGGGCTTGGCCGAAATAGGAGGGCCAAAGAACCTGCGGTTGCAAACCATCAACGACCAGTGCGGCGAGTTCCAGCCGCCGCTTCGCCGCTTCATCCATGCCTTCCACCTCCAACCTGGCAGCGCTTCTGGCTACCCCAGCGTTTCCATGTGCAAGAAGCCATGGTGATAAGTGTACTTACTACTTCAAGGAAGCAGGGCGACGATGGGCCCCGGGAGGAAAGTTGACCGACTCACAGGATCGGCCGTCAATCGACGAGAAGTTTGGAGTGGGCGCTGCTATCGGGTCCCAGAGCCGCGGACGACAAGGACACTTTGATGCTGGGTCGGCACGTGCTGGTGTCGGCTCCTGCATTTCTCCTACCGAGGGGGAGCCGGGTCCTTCTGCTCGGAGCCTGGGGGTGGTTTAGTTCTTGTTTTTGCCGCCCCCGTGATCGTTCGGCTTGCCGGCCTTGGACTTTTCGTTGTCATCGCGGCCTCCACCTGTGTTGGTTTGTTCCACGTTCGCGGTTTGCTCCCGTTGCTCCGCTGGAGGGGTATCACCTGCCTGTGCATCGACGGGGGTTGCGACCATAACGGCAGGCGCGGGTACGGGATTGGAAACAGGAACGGGGTCTGCAGCTGTAACCGGCACGGGCCCGGGGGCTGCGGGGACTGCGTCAGCGGTGGGTTCGGCAGCAGCGGTGATGAGTGTTTGCAGATCGTTGCGGACCAGGCGGATGGCCGTGGTGATGCTCCGGTATTCCTCGAACGTTGCCCCGTTCCTGACTGCTTCATCACTTACATCCTTTTCCAGCCGGTCCAATTGGGTGAGGGCAGTGTGAAGGTCACCGTTGATCACCGCCTGGCGCACCTGGTTGAGGCTGGACTGGAGGACGGGGGAGTGCTTGAGGGCGGTTTCGAGCTGGTCAAGGTGAAAATCGACTGGATTGTTTTGCGCCGGTACTGCCTGCCCGGCAGGTGAAGCAGACTGGACCGTGCGGTCGCCCCCAAGGGATGCACTTGTCACTCCGGTGAGGAGGACTGCCGCGATGGACGCGGCTAGAGCAGCCCGGGCGCGTTTTCGGGGCTTTCGCAACTGCCGGGCAGCAGCGGTTGGCGGATGCGGCGGCAACGGCGGGGGCGCGGCAGTCCTTGAACTGCTGACGTTCCGCTCCATAGGTACGACGTCAGCAGTTGTCACGGAGGCGGCGTGCGTGTCGTCCTGGAGGGCCAGTCGCTGAAGTACGGCCGCAGCTTCTGCCGCGGTTGGCCGGTCGGCGGGCTGCCGGGCAGTCATCGCAGTCAGCAGGGCCTTGAAGCCTGCGCCAACACTGTCAGGGATGACGGGGTTCCTGTGGAGGCGCGCCACGCCCGATTCGATCTGGTTGCCGGGGAACTCGACCTGGCGTGTGAAGCATTCCAGCAGCACCAGACCCAGGGCGTAGACGTCGCTTGCACCGTTCAAAGCCTCACCAAGAGCCTGCTCAGGGCTCAGGTACGCGGCAGTGCCTACCATGCGGCCTGTCCCCGTAAGGTGGTCATCCTCCATCACCCGGGCGATCCCGAAATCGGCGAGCTTGGCCCGCCAGTGCGTACCCGGCTGGCCGGACCGCCGGTTGTAGAGAAGCACGTTCCCCGGTTTGATGTCCCGATGGATCACGCCGCGGCTGTGGACGTAGTCCAGGGCAGCTGCCACATCCGACCCCACTTTGGCGATGCCAGCGGGGTCCATGGGGCCCTCCCGCAGGCTACGGCGGAGGTCAGGGCCCGGCACGTACTCCATCACCACGAAGCTCCGCTCCGTATCCGGATCGATGCCGGCATCGAACAAAGTCACCAGGGACGGATGGATCAGGGAGGCGAGGATCCGAATCTCAGCGTCCTGGCGGGCCAGCAACTCGGGCTCGCCACCCTCCTTGGAGAAGACCTTCAGCGCCACTTCCCTGCCCAGGGCATCATCCATCGCCCGGTACACCCCTGCGGCGGCGCCGCGGCCGACCAGCTCCTGAAGCCGATATCGCCGGCAGAAAAGTTGGCCGGTTACCGCCGCCCTTTGTACTTCCGTCATGCGAGCTCCCGTAGGCCTTTCTGGCCGTTCTTATCCGGCGGGTATTTGCTATTGATGCTCCGCTCGTTGCGGAGACAACAAAAGGCGCACCCCCTTCGCTGAGTGCGCCTTTCGTTCAAGCCTGGTCAATCCTTCTTGAAAGCGTCCTTGACCTTCTCGCCGGCCTGCTTCAAATCGCCTTTGGCTTGGTCGGCCTGCCCCTCGGTCCGCAGGCTCTCATCACCCGTGGCCGTGCCTGCCGCTTCTTTGCCTTTGCCGCCGGCTTTCTCGGCAGCGTTTTCGATCTTGTCGCCCAATCCCATGGTGTTTCCTCCTCTGGTTGGCAGCCGTTCGCATTCGGCTACACACATCATAAGCATGCTTATGATCCTTTTATCAAGTGCCCGGCCCGGCTTACCCGTTTGTACGCTCCCTCATCAGGGAACGCCAACGGGAAGGCATTGCCCTGGCCAAGCAGCGCGGCGCCTACAAAGGACGAAAGAAGACTCTCACGCCGGAACGGGCAGCCGAACTGGTTCAGCGCGCCCGCAGCCGGGTATCAAAAGCCCTCCTTGCACGTGATTACGGGATCAGCCGGGAGGCGGTGTACCAGTACCTGCGCCACGCCAACGTCGACTAAACCTCTTGGGGCGTACAGGCCCCGCAAGGAGCCTCACGGGTGAAAGTAGGTGAAACTGGTGAATTGAACATGAACCAGTGCCGGCCCGATCCGGGATGAAAAGAAAGACCCGAACGGAGAGCACCATGGGCTATACCCATTACTTCCCCGGCCTGAGGGCTACCCCCGACGTGCTCGCTGATGCAGCCAAGATCATAGCCGCTTCCGCCGTGACCATCTGCGGCCCGAACGGCCAGGGCCTTCCGGTATTGACCGAGGCTGACGGCATCAAGCTGAACGGTTCTAGAGCTGCGGGCCAAGCGTACGAAACCTTCTCTC
This sequence comes from Pseudarthrobacter sp. W1I19, assembly GCF_030817835.1. NCBI lineage: Bacteria > Bacillati > Actinomycetota > Actinomycetes > Micrococcales > Micrococcaceae > Pseudarthrobacter > Pseudarthrobacter sp. W1I19. The sequence goes on along the minus strand of NZ_JAUSZR010000001.1, from coordinate 4,440,182 downwards.
TACGGGGTTCAAAGAGCCCTAAATATATGGGGATGGCTGCTTCATGTAAGACGGCAAACCTGCCCTACGACGAGGTAGTTACGGCGATCCTGATCGCCGCTGCCGTCCGGGCGCTGACATCGAGAACAGGTGTTGTCATGAGCGACGGCCAGTGGGACGACTGGCCGCCGGTCTCCGTCTCTTCGAGAAGGCGGTGAGGCCACTCACCGACGAGGAAAAGCTCGCATTGGAACTCGACGTCGAGCGGATGCGCCCGGAGTTCAACCACACCTGAATTGCCCAGCCAGCCGGAGCGGAACCTACGCGCCCGGATCAGCAGCCCTCATCCCCGCAGCGCCCCGAGACCCGAGATCAGCGCCTCGAGCCCCAGCTCGAACGCCACGTCTGCCGGCCGCCCGGCCCCGCTGGAAGCGCTCCGCACCGCAGCCGTGAAGTGGGGTGTCGAGTCTGCCATGGATCCGGAATCGAAGATGTCCTCGGGCGCCGTTACGTCATAAGCGGATCCGAAAATAAAAGATTCGAAGGCCACAATCGAGGACACAACGCGCTCCTGCGGGAAGCCTGCGTCGAGGAACCCCTTGCTCACGGTCTCGTACATGGCCAGCGTCTGCGGCGCATCGGTCACCGGGAGGACCGCAATGACGGGAATCAGCGGCGTGTGCGCGGCGAAGACATTCCGGTAGCTCCAGGCCCAGCTGCGCACCGCGTCCTCCCACGGCGCCGAGCCAAAATCGGACACGTCCACCAGCGACGTGAGATGGTCCTCCACCAGGAGCAGGACGTCCCGTTTCGACGCCACATGGTTGTAAAGGGCCGACGGCGCCACGTCCAGTTCCTTGGCCAGGCCCGCCATGGTGAGACCGTCGTAGCCCTTGCGGTTGATGAGCTCCAGCGCGGCCGCCGTGATTCCCGCCTTGTCCAGCAGTGCGGCAGAAGGCCGCCCGGCCCGCCGACGGGCAGTGCCCCCGTTGCCGGCGCTCCCGTTACCGGCAGCCGCTCCATCATCGGCGGCGGCCACACTCGCGGCGCTCCCGTTCCCCGCGGCGCGTCCCTCTACGGCTGGTACTGCCGGCATCACTGGCCTTTCTCTGGTGGTCACCTGCATTATTCCATCCGGCACTTCCGGTCCCGGCGCCAAACAGCTATAGTTCTAATAAATGAATGGCATTCATTTAGTGCTCCCCGTCACAGGAGGGAGCTCAAGAGAGGACATCATGCTGAACCTGAACCGCGACGTCGTTGTCGTTGGAGCCGGGCCCTCCGGACTGACCGCAGCCCGCGAACTGAAAAAAGCCGGCCTCACCGTCGCCGTGCTCGAGGCGCGGGACCGCGTGGGCGGCCGCACCTGGACCGATACCGTTGACGGCGCCATGCTGGAGATCGGCGGCCAGTGGGTCTCACCGGACCAGACCGTACTCCTGGACCTCCTCCAGGAACTGAACCTGGAAACCTACCCGCGCTACCGCGATGGCGAGTCCATGTACATCGGCAAGGACGGCATCCCCGTCCGCTACACCGGCGACACCTTCCCCGTGGACCCGGACACCGAAGCCGAGATGAACAAGCTCATCGCCCTGCTGGACGGACTCGCCGCCGAGATCGGCCCCACCGAACCCTGGGCGCACCCCAAGGCCCGCGAGCTGGACACCATCTCCTTCCACCACTGGCTCCGGCAGCACTCCGCCAACGAGGAAGCCTGCAACAACATCGGCCTCTTCATCGCCGGCGGCATGCTCACCAAGCCCTCCCACGCCTTCTCCGCGCTCCAGGCAGTGCTGATGGCCGCCTCCGCTGGATCCTTCACCCACCTCACGGACGAGGACTTCATCCTGGACCGCCGCGTGGTGGGCGGCATGCAGCAGGTCTCCCTGCTCATGGCACAGGAGCTGGGGGACGACGTCGTCCTTAACTCCCCGGTGCGCACCGTCAATTGGGAGCCGGACGCCGACGCCGGCCACCGCGTCACTGTCGTCTCCGAGCAGGCCACCGTCAATGCCCGCTTCGTGATCATGGCCGTGCCGCCCAACCTCTACTCCCGCGTCTCGTTCAACCCGCCGCTGCCGCGCCGCCAGCACCAGATGCACCAGCACCAGTCCCTGGGCCTGGTCATCAAGGTCCACGCCGTCTACAGTCGGCCGTTCTGGCGGAACTCCGGCCTGTCCGGCACCTGCTTCGGTGTCGGATCCCTGGTCCAGGAGGTCTACGACAACACCAACTTCGGTGACACCCGCGGCACCCTGGTGGGCTTTATCTCCGATGAAAAGGCCGACGCCGTCTTCGAGCTGAGTGCCGACGACCGCAAGCGCGCGGTCCTGGAGTCCATCGCCGGCTTCCTGGGCGCCGAGGCACTGGAGCCCGAGGTCTACTACGAGTCCGACTGGGGCTCGGAGGAATGGACGCGCGGTGCCTACGCCTCCAGCTACGACCTCGGCGGCCTCCACCGCTACGGCAAAGACCAGCACGCACCCGTCGGGCCCATCTACTGGTCCTCCTCGGACCTCGCCGCCGAAGGCTACCAGCACGTGGACGGCGCCATCCGGATGGGCCTGCGCACGGCGGCCAGCATCCGCGAAGCAGCGAAGGTTGCCGTCCCGGCCTAACGCAGGGGAGGGTTCCCGGTGGATTCTAAGCATGCTTACCAATAGGCTGGGCGGCGGGGAGCGTCCCCGCATGAAGACGAACGAGGTGAGACATGACTGACACCGGGAGCATCAGCAAGGTAACGGACATCATCAACCATTCCCACATCGGAATGTTGACCACCATCAACGAAGAAGGCGCGCTCGTCAGCCGGCCGCTGGCCGTCCAGGATGTGAAGGACGACGGCGACATGTGGTTCTTCACCGGCCTCGGCACCTCGCAGGTGGCCCACGTCCGGGCCGACCCGCGCGTGAACGTTTCCTTCGGGAAAAACACCGAGTGGGTCTCGGTGGCCGGCACCGCCGAAGTGGTGACGGACCGGGAAAAGATCCGTGAGATGTGGAACCAGGCCGTGGAGGCGTGGTTCCCGGACGGTCCGGACACCCCGGAAGTGTGCCTGCTCCGCATCGACTCAGACTCCGCCGAGTACTGGACCAGCCCCGGCGGAACGGCCGCAACCGTGTTCCAGTGGGTCAAGTCCAAGGTCACCAACAGCCGGATGAGCGTGGGCGAAAGCGGCACCGTAGAGCTGTAATAAAATTTACGGATTCGTCAGGGCGCTGAGGACGGCGGGCAGCAGCACGTCGTCCCGGCCCCAGGCCGGGTCCAGGATTTCCACGTACCAGGAGTCGGCCAGCAGCAGGGCCAGGGCATCGTTGGTTTCGCCGGCCCAGTCCTGGATCTGCTCCTCCGTCACCGGGTTCTCGCTGGAGCCCAGGACGGTGACCACCTCGCCGCCATCCAGCGTCACCGGGATGGCGGCGTTGCTGGATTCGCCCGGGGCATGGGCCACGGTCACCAGCTCGGACCGGGTGGACAGGGCCAGCAGCTCCGCGGCGCTATCGGCACTGCAAAAGCCCGTAACGTACTGGCGCTGTGCAAGACCAGCGGTCCGCAGCCCGGGCTGGGATTCCTTGGTAAACAGCCCGTTCCGGTTCAGGGCGGCGAGTTGGACGGCGATCGGTGCGGTCTCGTCGTCGTACGTGGCCGTGAAGGTGGCGGGCTGGAACTCACTCTGGCCTTCCAGCCAGCGGGCCGTCAGTTCGCCGGCGGCCGCCAGCGTGGTGGCCTGGCGCCAGGCACCCCGGTCCTCCAGCCGCCTGCCGAACTGGTCGCGGTCTTCCGTTTCTTGAAGGTCCATCCTCGGATGCTACGGCGCTCTGCCGCCGGACTCCAGCGGCGGCGACACAGCACTTAACGCGGGCAACAGGCTTTAGTGCCCTTTGGCGGGGATCCCTGCCGCCTGTTCAGCTGCGGCCAGGGCGCGGCCAAAGCGTTCGACGGCGGGCGGGTACTCCTGGTGCCGAACGGCGCGGAGCTGCTCGGCCTCCCGCATGGCCTTGATAACCGCCGCCGTGTGCGGCAGCCGCACATCGGTCATGGCAGGAAAATCGATGCAGTACGCGGGATCGAGCTCGTAGCGGCGCCAGCGCTCCAGCAGCATGCTGTGCTCGGCCTGCGCAGCCGTATAGAGGGGCAGGTACTCACGGCTCTGGCGCCGGGCAGAGAGCCGCGCGGCGATCCGGGGGCTGCCCCGGTAGGCCGCGATACCGGATGCAACGGCCGCTCCCGCGAGGAACAGCCCGGCCACCGGGGAAGACAACGTGGGGATCAGCAGGGCGGGCAGCGCAACGGCGGAGCCCAGGAAAAGGTCCCAGAACAGTTGGTCCGAGCGCTCAGGCTCCCTGCCGGCTCCAGCCAGCGACCGCCGTCGGACCTGGAAAACGGTGGCGGCCACGCTCACCACCAGCACGGACCCGCACAGCAGAAGTACCCACGCCCCTGGGAACAGGGACCCTGCGATGGCTGCCACCTTGCACCTCCACGTCCACACGCCCGGGCGTTACGCCGGGCTGGTCCTTCCATTGGATCGCCTTCCCGCGCCACGGTCAATGGCCGCTCCGGCAGCGGCAGTTCTGCAGCATGGGGAGTCTTCCCGGCCGCGCCACAAGCCACGTACGGTGGGAGCCATGAGACTGAAAATGTGCAGCATCCACGTCCAGGATCCCGCGGCCGCCCACACCTTCTACACGGAGACCCTGGGCTTCGAGACGCTGATGGCCATGCCGGAGTACAACCTGTTCATCATCAAGGACCCGGGCGCGGACCAGGGCTCGGTGGGCCTGCTGTTGGAACCCAGCGACAACCCGATCGGCGCCACCTACATGAATGCCGTGCACGACGCCGGCCTCCCCGCCATCGTCTTTGGCGTCCCTGACGTGCGGGCGGAGTACGAGCGGCTGGTCAAGGCCGGTGTCACCTTCAAGAGCGAGCCGGCGGAGGATCCCTCCGGCATCAGCGCCGTGTTCGATGACGGCTGCGGGAACTTCGTCCAGCTGCACCAGGACTAACAAGCCAAGACGTCTCCGGACGCAACAGAGGCTTGTCCGCGGATCCGGACCATCAAGGTTCGGATTTGCGAACAAGCCCCGGTTTGGAACGCGCTTAGGCGCGGGCGCGCTTGGCTTCCTTCTTGGCAGCTTCTTCCTTCACGCGCTGGGCCTCGGCCCGGACGGCGGCGTGCGTGGCGCGCTCGGTAACCAGCCACGCCGTGGGGAGCCTGCAGCAGTGCGGTGATTTCCGCCGTCGTTAATGCTTCTTCAACGCCGCCGCGTGCCAGGCCGCTGATGGAGACGTTCAACTTCTGCGCCACCACCGGGCGGGGGTGCGGGCCGTTGCGGCGCAGTTCGGCGAGCCATTCCGGTGGGTTAACCTGGAGTTCGGCGAACTCCTCGCGCGTGATGGTGGATTCCTGGAACTCCTGCGGTGTTGCGGGCAGGTAGATGCCAAGTTTCTTGGCAACGGTGGCCGGCTTCATGGACTGGGAGTTTGCAGAGGTCATGCTTCAAGGGTATCCGGGCGGACGGTACTGTGAGGACGTGCCCACCGACAACACCCCCCAGCCAGACGCCGCTCCGACGGGCTCTGCCGATCCCGCCGTCGAGGAAGCTCCCCGCGTCCTCCGTATCGCCTACGTGGCGGGAGTGACGCCGGGCAAGTGGATCCGCCGCTGGGAGGAGCGGGTGCAGCACGTTCCGCTGCAGGCCTTTATGTCCGACGACGGCGCGCAGGTCCAGGTGCTGCGTGACGGTTCTGCGGACCTCAGCTTCGTCCGCCTGCCGGTGGAGCGCGAGGACCTCAGTGTGATTCCGCTGTATGAGGAGCAGCCCGTGGTGGTGGCGCCGAAGGGTCACGAGATTTCGGTGTTCGAGGAAGTGGCGCTCGCCGACCTGGAACAGGAGAGCTTCCTGGACGTGACCGCACTCGGCGGTCCGGAAGCCGCGATGCAGGTGGTGGCCACCGGTGCGGGGCTCGCGATCCTGCCCATGTCCGTGGCCCGGCACTTCAACGTCAAGGACACGGTTGCCAGGCGGCTGACAGGGGCGCCAACTACGGAAATTGCCGTTGCGTGGCCCACCGATTCCACGGATGAAGTGATCGAGGAATTCATCGGGATTGTGCGCGGCAGGACCGCCCAAAGCTCACGCCAGCCGTCCGCCCAGCCCGTCAAGGTGAAGAAGGAGTCCAAGCCGGACCGGCGCGGCACCGGAGGCAAGAAGGCACCCAAGGTTGCCCAGCGCTACGCGCCCAACCCGGACAAGGGCCGCGGCAAGGGCTCGCGGAAAAAGGGCAAACGCTAGCACTTCCCGGCCAAAGAGCCGCAAACGCCGGGAGGCCGGCCCCTTGCGGAGCCGGCCTTCCTGGACCTGGAACGTCACTACGTTGGGTAGAGCCTAGGTGTTTTGGACGTTGGTTTTGGCGTCGGTGGCGCGGTCTTTGACGTCGGTGACTGCGCCCTGGCCTTCGGATTTGACGTTCTGGACGCCCTCGGTGGCGGTGGCTTTGACGTTCTCCATCGCTTCCTGGGCTGGTTCCTTCAGGTCCTGGACCATGTCCTTGGCGGCGTCGGTGACCTGGGTGGCCAGGGGTTCGGCGGCGGTTTTGAGCTGCTGGGCCGCTTCGCGTTCCTTCTGGCTGGGCGGGATCAGGGACGAGACCAGCATCCCGGCGCCGAACGCGATCAGGCCCGCGGCCAGGGGGTTGCCCTGGGTTTTGGTTTTGACCTGGTCCGGTGCGTGTGAGATCGCGGTGCCCGCGTCACTGAGCTTGGCGCTGACGTTGTCCTTGGCCCCGTGCAGGGTGTCCCCGGTGCTGTGCAGGGCACCGCTGGTCTGTCCGGTGCCGGAGTGGACTGCATTGTGGGCGGTGGCCCGGGCCGAGCTGGTTGCTGAGTCTGCTGCTCCCATGATTCGCTCCTTGACTCCGGTGACGGCGTCTTTGACCTTGTCGGTCTGGCGGTGGACGATGTTCGACGGGGTGACTTTGTCGGCGACCGCGTCCACGTTGGTGCCGAGGCGGGCGCGGGTTTCTTCAATGTCTGAACGGATTGCGTCCGGGTTATCGCTCATCGGTTTACCTCACCTGGTTTTAGGGTTGGGGGAATTTCGGAGAGTGTTTCGCCTGTCTGGGGCATGCCCTTGATCTGCTTGAGTTCTTTGCGCCCGATCGAGGCCAGGACCGCGGCGATGATGCCCCAGATCACGGCGACGATCACAGCGGCCCAGCCCAGCGGCATCAGGGCGCCCAGGGCGAACATCAGGGCCAGGGACAGGAAGAGAAGGACGAAGTGCCCGGCCACGCCGGCACCGCCCAGCATCCCGGCGCCCTTACCCGCCTTGGTGGCCGACTGCTTGGCCTCGGCCTTGGCGAGTTCGACTTCCTGCCGCATCAGGGTGGACAAATCCCGGGTCACCTCACCCAGCAACTCACCCAACGACGCGTTATCCGCTTTTACATGCGCCTCACTCGGCGCAGGCTCCGGAATCTGGCTGCTCACAGCTGGCGTCCTTCCGTTGACCTGTAGGTGCCGTCGGCAGCGTGGTAGCTGCCGTCCTCGTCACGGTATGGGTCGTCCTCGAACCGGAGCGGGGTGTCCTCCGTGCTTCCCGAGGGGAGGGTGGAGGTGGAAACCGGCGCTCCCGTACCCACCACCGGCTCATCAAAGAGGTCATCAGTTCCTGCCGCGTACACCGTCTCCTGATGGAGTGGAGCCACCGGGGCGGACTGAACCGGCCGTTGGGCCGGGGTGGACTGCACGGCACCCTGGGAATCCTTTGCCCCTGCCGCGAGGCCGCGGGTGAGCCGGCCTGCCAGGACACCGGCCCCTGCTGCCAGCAGGAGGAAGGTGCCGGGCCGGTTGCGGGCGAACCTCTGGACTTCGCCGAGCAGGTCTCCCGGCTGCTTGTTTTCAAGCCAGGAAGCCACCGATTCACTGCGCTGCGCAGCCTGACGGATCAAGTCGCTGGCCACGCCCTGCTGCTCGGGGGCGCTGGCCATACTGTGCAGCTGGCTGGAGATGGTCCGGATACCTTCGGCGGCCTTCTGCTGCTGCGTACCGGCCTGGCTGGTCAGCCCCGACTTTGCCTGGGACAGCAGATCCTGGGCATTGCTCTTCGCCTCGGCGGCGACGTTGGCAGCTTCGTCCTTCGCGGTGTGGGCTACGCCCTGGGCTGCAGTGGCGGCCTGGCCGGCAACATTCGAAGCCTCTTCCTTTGCCGCCTCCTTCTTGGAGGTGCCGCCGGTGCCGGGAGTGCTTGAGGTGGCATAAGTATCTTCAACACCCACTTCGGAAGCACCGTACGGGTCCGAGATAGCGGGGTTGGGAGTCTGGGGCCATTGGTTCTCTGTCATCATGCTCTCTTTCGCAAAGGGTCAGCTGGCGATCAAGAACCAGCAATGCTGGCAATAGGTAGTAAGCAGGGTTACTAGTTAGATACTAAGCACACTTCCCATTTGGATTGCAAGGGGGCGCGTTGGGAGGTTCCCGATTCAAGGGCCCAGTGGCGGGGTGGATAGTAAGCGTACTTGCGAACAGGATGCTAAGCATGCTTATTGTAGGTAGGTAGCGACGCATGAAGGGGTAACTACACCTGCACTTCGCCACCAACAGGAAGGCCGCGGCCGATGACGAGCAACCTCGATCCGGATGCACGGAACAGCTACCGCCTTATTACGCTGGCGGCACGCCTGGTCCAGCGGCGTCAGGATGATGCTCTGGCGCCCCTTGGCCTGACCCGTGCAGCTGTTATAGCCCTGGAGGGGCTGGCAGCCGGACCACTCAACCAGGAGCAGCTTGCCGAAGTGGTCCGGGTCCAGAGCCAGACCCTGGGCAGGGTGCTCACCCGGCTGGAAGGATCAGGGCATATCACCCGGACCCGCCAGTCCACAGACCGCCGGCAGTTTAGGGTCGAACTCACCGACCTCGGCCGGGCGGCCCTCGAGGCGGCCCGGCAGGCGGAAATCGACGCCTACCCGGACGATCCGGAGATCTCCTGGAAGGTTCTGCAGGACGAGCTCACAAAGTTCATCCGGGCGGTGCCGCCCGGCAGGGACCCGGAGGTGGTTCCTTTTGTTGCGCCCGAACACCACCGCACTCCTCGCCGGTTTCCGGGTGCGCGCAGCCATGGCTTTCGCGGGCTCGACCACCCGCACCAGTGAGCACAGAAAGATAGCGCAGGAGAGGGGCAGGGCTGCGGCCCTGCCCCTCTCCCTGCGCTCCAGCTACTTGTTGTTCTCCTGCTTTCCGCTTCCGGTCGCGTCATTGTCCTCCAGCAGCCCCCGCTGGGCCAGGTCGGCGGCTTCGGAAGCTTCGGCCGGCAGTGGATCCGTTGCCGGAGGAACGTCGCTTGGTGCGTAGTCGGCGAGGCCGGCAGCAACACGCTCCTGTTCGGCTGCAGCCTCGTACGCGTCGTCGTCCACGTCCTCCGGCATTTTGCCGTGGCCCGTTCGCGTGGGATTCGGCAGCGCATCCTCTTCGGGGAGGATCACGCCGCCAGGGGCAAGGTCCTCGTTGTCATTTCCAATTGCCATAGCTGCCTTCCTTCCTGTCAGTTCGCTTGCTGCTGGGGATGACTTACGACGACGGCACTTCCGGGCCCGTGGACCAGCGCAGCAGGGCTGCCACATCGGCACCTTCCGGCAGGACCGGGCCGGGGACCAGCAGCACCCGCGCATCTGTCAGCGAGGCCGCCCGAAGCAGGGCTGCGGGAGCGGGGACCTTGCCCAGAACGCCGGCCCCCAGGGACTCCTCCTCCGCAAGGGCAATCCAGGGCTCGGCATCAAGTGCCAGCAGGGTCCGCTCCGAAAGTGCGGCGTCGTCAAGGATCAGCACCTCCACCTGGGCCTGCTGCAGGGCGTGCACCACCGCCCCGATCCCGGTGGCGGACTCAGGATTGGCCTGGCCTTCCTGCATGGCGAGCCGGTCCATGATCTCCTGCTGTTCGGCGGCCCACTGTTCCGCGACGCGCTGGTTGACCTGGTCTTCGAGGAGGCTCTCATCCGCACCCGCTGTGTGCGTGTGGGAATCGATCATGGACACCAATGCCTGGGTGGCCTTGGAGAGCTGCTCCTGTACCAGCCTCCGGGCGTGGATGTCGCCGGCAAGGATCACCAGCCGGGCGCCGCTGCTGCCCACCACCCGGTCAATTTCCCCGGCCACCTGGTCCGCGTTGCGGCGCCACACGTCCTCGGTGTGGTGCTGGAAGCGGAGATGGGCCCAGCCCCCGCCCTGGAACTTCTTGATGTGCTGGGTATCGCCCTGGACTTCCTCGGTGCTCGCCGGAGCGCCGGCTCCCGCATAGTGCAGCCGGATCTCGCCGTGTTCGCGGCTGACTTCGGCAACAACGAAGGGAAATTCCTCCGGCCGGTGCTTGACCAGCGGCAGGAGGTCCGGGATGGAATCCACCGATATCCGTTCCGGCAGCACGAGCGCGCCGGGCAGGACCTCGTTAATCTCCACGTTTCCCTGGTGAACCAGGACGAACCGGGACACGGGGGAGGGGATGCCTGTTTCGGGCTGCAGGGCCTGCTCCACGGCATCAAGGTCCGCCGCGGAGGCCCCCTGCGCTTCCAGGGCGGCCCGGACATTGCCGGGCCGGACATCGCTTGCTTCCAGACTGTCCACGGTGCCTGTTCCCGCGTCCACATAGGCGGTGCACCAGGGGCCGGGGAGCCGGTACCGGTCCGCGTGCTCTTTCAGGCTCCGTGTCACTGTTCCTCCTCCTCATCGCTAATGGAATCGGGGGAAGGGACGGGATTTAGGGCCTCCTGGACTTCAGCAGGATCCGTGTCGTCGGGGAAAGGCTCGGTTTCGCGCCACTCCTCCGCGTGGGGAGGCTGGTTTGCATGGACCGCGCCCTGGGTTTCGTGCTTCAGCTCCTCATCGAGGATGCGGCCGTGTTTGGTGTTGCCGCGTTCAGCCATGACGATCTCCTTCGCTCGTGAATTTAGTATCACAGGCTTACTAGTTCGTCATTTCACGGTAGCACCAGGAGGCGGCGGTCAAAAGGGGGAATTCAAGAGGTCCCGTGCCGGCCCAATCCCCTGGGTGCACTCAGGCTGCGCAGGCATCCTGCAGGGCCTGGACGGACTCGGACGGCACCTGGTCTCCGGCCTCCGCAATCTCGCCCAGCGGCGTCGTAATTTCAGCGGGGACACCGGCGGTGCGGGCAGCCGACACCAGCCCGCCGAGGGCCCGCTTGTCCTCCACACTGACCAGGCCGTCCTGGACAACGGCGCAAATCTGCCGGTTCACTTCCTCCCCGGCAGCCGTGGCCACCTTCGACGCGGCGTCGCTCGCCGCATTCCCGGCGGCTTCCTCAACGGCTCCGCAGCCCGCCAGCAGCAGCATCAGGGGGACGGCGGACAGGGCGGCAAGTCGGCGTTTCATGGTTCCACCCTAACAACCGGCCGGTGCGCGGGTTACCGGCCCTTACCGGCCGCTCGCCGCGGGGACTCCCAGGACGTGGTCCAGCAGTCCGTTGCGGAACTTGCCCTCGGGATCGTGGGAAGAGGCCAGTGACCGGAATCCGGCGAAGCGGGGGTACAGCGCCTCCCAGTCGTGCCCGGCCGGGGAGAACAGCTTGCCCCAGTGCGGCCGGGCGCCGAAGGGCCGGAGCGCGTCCTCGAGTTCCGGCAGGAGAGCCTCAACCTCGGGCTGCAGCGGCTTCCACGTGAAGTGCAGGGCCACGCTCTGCTGCCGGTAGAAGGGGCTCAGCCAGAACTCGTCTGCGGCGCCTGTGCGGATTTCCGAAACAAAAAGCAACGGCGCCAGCTTGTCCGCCAGGCCGCGGACCGCCTGAAGTGCCTCCGGCGCATTCTCCAGCGGCAGGATGAACTCGCTCTGCAGCTCCTCGCCCTTGCTGGGCGTGAACTCGTGCCGGAAATGCGGCAGCCGGTCCAGCCAATGTCCCGGCTCATCAAGCTGGATCGTGCAGTTTTCCGCGGACATGTCAGGCAGCGGGTGATGGGGGAGCGTGGCGGCGGTGGCGCCGAACAGGTCAGCCAGCGGCGGCTCCTGGTCCAGCGCCTTGAGCCAGACCTGGCTGATGGTTTCACCGGCGTAGTCCGTGAACAGGCTGACGCTGTAGGCGCTGGACATGATGTCTGTGAAGTCCGTCAGCGCCCGTTCCCACGGCAGGTTTTCCAGGACGCGCTGGCGCATCTGAAAGCTGGGCCGGACCGTCAGCTCCAGGCCCGTAACGATGCCCAAGGCTCCCAGGCCCACCACGGTGGCCAGGAACTCGTCCCCGTCCGCGCGGGTCAGCGTAACGCATTCACCCGAGGGCCGGACCAGGTCGATCGACTCCACTGCCCCGGCGAGCGAGGGGTTGTTCACCCCGGAGCCGTGGGTTCCGGTCTGGACGGCTCCGGCCACGGAAATATGGGGGAGTGACGCCAGGTTGTGGATGGCCATCCCGGATTGCTCCAGTGTGCGGCACAGGGCTCCGTAACTGACTCCGCCGCTGACCTTTACAGTGCTTCGCTGCCGGTCAAGGACCACCTGCTGCGGCAGGGCATCAAGCAGCACATGCACGCCGTCGGTGTCCCCCACCCGGTTGAAGGAGTGCCGGGAGCCAAGGGCCTTGATCCGGCCCGCGCGCTGCACAATCCGGGCCAGTTCCGCTACCGATTCCGGCCGTTCAACATACGCGGAGGAGTATTCGAGGTTGCCTGCCCAGTTCTTCAAAAGTCAGCTTTCCGGTGGGGGACGAGAATTCGCTTTCTCAACTGTCAGCGCTAACAAACCGCGGTGTCAAGGCGTTTCCACGGAGCGCACGCTTTCCCCGCAGGGAGTGCATTTCCATCGGCGTATCCGGGTACGGGCATCCTGAACAGCCGCGCGCCTGAAATTCGTCGGTCGGTGCCGTTCGGCGTGCGCGTGAATCGTGGCAGAGTGGGATGCAGTCGAGTTGAGGGAGGAACTCAGTGTCTGATCTGGGAGAAGCGACCACCAGCGTGCCTGGGGCCGATGCAGTAGAACAGGCCGGCGAAACCGGCAACGCGACTGGGCCGGAGGCTGCAGCGGTGACAGAACCGGCAGGATCCATCGAGGAGACAGAGGCGTCGGAGGTGCCCGAAGCTCCGGAAATTACTTTCGACGAGAAGTTCTACCCGGCCCGGCCCAAGGCACTGCGTCCCGTGGCCCGCCGTCGGCAGTACTTCGCCAACGCACCGTCCCTGGAACTGGACGGCCTGAACAAAACCTACGTGGAGTGGCTGCGAAACCAGGCGATGCTCGGCGATGCCAACGTCTTGGCCCGGCAGCTCTCGGGGCAGGCCAGCATGTGGCAGCACTCTTACGCGCACCCCAACCCGCGCGCCGCCGTCGAACGCGCCTCCGTCTGGTTCACCGCCTATCCGCTGTCCTTCATGACCACCCCGGGGCAGTCGTTCCTGGGAGCGCTGGGCGACCCGGAGCTGTGGAAAACGTTCCGCGAGATCGGCATCCGGGCCATCCACACCGGTCCCGTGAAGAAAGCCGGCGGGCTGCAGGGGTGGCGGGAAACCCCAAGCGTGGACGGCCACTTTGACCGCATCAGCATGGCCATCGACCCCCTGTTCGGCGAGGAAGACGAGTTCCGCCGGATGTGCGAGGTGGCCGGCGAACACGACGGCACCATCATCGATGACATCGTTCCCGGGCACACCGGCAAGGGTGCGGACTTCCGCCTCGCAGAGATGAACTACCGCGACTATCCCGGCATCTATCACATGATCGATATCCCGGAATCGGACTGGCACCTGCTGCCGGACGTCCCGCCGGGCGAGGACTCGGTCAACATCAGCCCCGACGCGGAGCTGGCGCTGCAGCAGGCGGGGTACATCATTGGCAGGCTGCAGCGGGTCATCTTCTACGAACCCGGCGTGAAGGAAACCAACTGGAGCGCCACCCGGGCCATCGTGGACACCACAGGCCAGAAGCGCCGCTGGGTGTACCTGCACTACTTCAAGGCCGGCCAGCCCTCCATCAACTGGCTGGATCCCACGTTCTCCGGTATGCGCCTGGTGGTGGGCGACGCCCTGCACTCGCTGCTCGACCTGGGCACCGGTGCCCTCCGCCTGGACGCCAACGGCTTCCTCGGGGTGGAAAAGAGCGCCGAGGAACAGCCGGGCTGGTCCGAGGGGCACCCGCTCTCCGAGGCAGCCAACCAGCTGATCGGCAGCATGGTCCGCAAGGTGGGCGGCTTCACGTTCCAGGAACTGAACCTCACCATCGACGACATCAAGGCCACGTCGGAAACCGGGCCGGACCTGTCCTACGACTTCATCACCCGCCCCGGATACCACTACGCCCTGGTCACCCAGGACACAGAGTTCCTGCGCCTGACCCTGCGCCTGGCCATGGAGATCGGTGTGGACCAGGCGTCGCTGGTGCACGCGCTGCAGAACCACGATGAACTGACCTACGAACTGGTGCACTTTGCCACCCGGCACAAGGACGACGTTTTCGAGCTCGCCGGCGCCGAAATGAACGGCGCGGAGCTGACAGAGCATGTCCAGGAAACGCTGCGGAATGCGCTGACGGGGGAGAACGGCCCCTACAACGCCGTGTTCACCACCAACGGCATCGCCTGCACCACGGTCAGCGTGATCACGGCGGCCCTTGGCATCAAGGATATTTCCGCGCTCACCGCCGAGCAGATCGATACGGTGCGGGAAGCGCACCTGCTGCTGGCCATGTACAACGCACTGCAGCCCGGCGTCTTCGCGCTGTCCGGCTGGGACATGGTGGGCACCACCACCCTGGACAGGGCACAGGTCCAGGAGCTCACCTCCCAAGGCGACACCCGCTGGATCAACCGCGGCGCGCACGACCTGATGGGTACCAACGCCGAAGCGACCGTCTCGGCCTCGGGAATGCCGCGGGCCCGCAGCCTGTACGGGCCGTTGCCCGAGCAGCTCAAAGATGAAGGGTCCTTCGCGCGGCGGCTCCAGAAGATCCTCAAGGTTCGTGAGGAGTGGGGCATTGCCACCGGCGTGCTCCTGGACGTTCCGCAGGTTTCCCAGCGTGGGCTGCTGGTGATGGTGCACCGGCTCGCGTCCGGGCAGATCCAGGTGACGGTCCTGAACTTCTCCGGTGAGAGCATCATGGGCAGCGTCAACTCCAGTTACCTGGAGGCCGGTGCGGGGGTGCGGGACCTGTTCACCGAGGAGACGGTGGGCCAGGTGGATGACCTGCACAGCTTCTTCATCGAGCTTGGTGCCTACCAGGGGACGGCGCTGCTGATTGAAGAGCAGGCTCCCGAGGAGGAAGAGGATCCGGAGGGCCTGTAGGCCTTCGGTCATGCTGCCTTGACCAGGGGGAGTTCGTCCCAGTGCGTGGTGTACCGGGGGGAGCGCATCCCGCGTTTCATGGTCCAGTCCGGTCCGCCGCGGATCCCGGCATGGCCCAGGCCGATGGATCCGCGGCCGTAGCGGCGCGTGATGTCCTCCAGCAGCGGCCCGATCTGCCGTTCCTCGTGCGGGTTTTCGAACAGTTCCAGCGGCTTCTGGTTGCCGCTGGGCCGCAGGTCCGTGACCATGATGCCCGCCCGGGCGTACCTGGTGCCTTCGACGATGGCCGGCAGCAGCGCATGGGCTGCCTTGGTGAGGATGACCGGGTCCGCCGTCGGCATGGGAAGCGGAACGCAGACGGACGGAAACGACGTCTGCTGCGCGTTGAAGTGCGATGTCCCGGCAAAGGCGGTAAGGAGCTTCGCCTGCAGGTTGTGCTTGGCCAGCCGCCCGCTGGCCATCTGGGCGTAGATACTGAGGACCTGCCGCACGTCCTGCGCCGTGGTGATCGGGGTGGAAAAAGAGCGGGAGAAGATCAGCTGGTCGCGGCCGATCCGAGCCTCTTCCATGGGGATGCACGGTGTGCCCTGCAGCTCCAGAACGGTGCGCATCATCACCACGGAGAAGCGCTCGCGGATCCTGACGGGGTCCGCGCGCTTGAGGTCCAGGATGGACTGGATCCCCATGGCGTTCAGGCGTTTGGTGATCCGCGTTGCCACGCCCCAGATTTCGATGACCGGAAGCCTGGCCATCAGGACCTCCTGCTGATCAGGCGGTACCGAGTCCCACCTGCAGACGCCGCCGAACGCCGGGTTGTGCTTGGCCCACTTGTTGGCGAGCTTGGCCAGCGTCTTGGTGCGGGCGATGCCCACGCAGACGGGCACTCCCACGTTCCGCGCCACAACAGCCTTGATGGTCCGGCCGAGTTCCAGCAGGTGCTCCGGGCTGCCTTTGACGCCGAGGAAGGCTTCATCAATGCTGTACACCTCCAGCCAGGCAGAGTACCGGCCCAGCAGTTCCATGACCCGGGCACTGATATCCCCGTACAGCTCGTAGTTGCTGGATTTCGCGATGAGCCCCCACTCCCTGGCGCGGGGCGCGAGCTTGAACCAGGGATCGCCGGTCTGGATGCCCAGCGCCTTCGCCTCCGGCGAGCGGGTGACAGCGCACCCGTCATTATTGGACAGCACGATCAGCGGCTTTCCCTCGAGGGAGGGGTCAAAGACGCGCTCGGCGCTGGCGTAGAAGCAGTTCACGTCCACGTGGGCGATCTCGGGCATCTGCCGCATGATGGCGGGCTTCATGGCAACTTCTCACACATGGTGCAGGCACCTGGTGGCCACACCCCAGATGGTCAGCTCGCTCAGCGCCGAGACCCGAATGTCCGGGTACTTGGGGTTCTCAGCCTGCAGCACCACGCCCCGCGCGGTGATCCGCAGCCGCTTAATGGTCAGCTCGCCGTCCAGCACTGCAACCACCACCGAGCCGTCCCGGGGCTCAAGGGCCCGGTTGACGATCAGTTCGTCCCCGTCGCTGATCCCCGCACGCTCCATGGAGTCCCCGGTCACCCGCACCACGAAGGTGCTGGTGATGTCCTTGATCAGGTGTGCGTTCAGATCTATCCGGCCATCAAAGTAGTCCTGGGCGGGCGAGGGATATCCCGCTGCCACCGGTACCGGGGACAGCCAGGCCAGGTGCAAAGAGAGTCCCGCATCTATCACACGGGGACCGATAATAACGCCCACAACACACCCTAATTCGAATATATGTTCGATGCTTTGAGTGTACAGCCGGGGGCGGACAATGACGACGGCGGGCTACCGCGCCCAGGAGCAGCCGGTCAGGCGGTCCGCTCCACCGCCGCGAGGATGGCGCCGGCGAGTTCAGCCGGCTTGGTGAACTGCGGCCAGTGACCGGTGGGCACGTCCACGTACTCCACGTCCCGCATCCGGGCCAGTTCCGCCACAAAAGGGTGGCCGCCGTCGATCCATTCCCTCAGCATGGAGGACGGAAACTCGCAGGCGATGATAGTGGCGGGGACGTCATAGCGGCGCTCGTCGTGAAGGTGCTGCTGGTCGTAGGCAACACCCTTGGGCTGGGGGATGGCCCGCGCCCGGAAGGCCTGGCGGAGCCCCTCGTCCAGATCCACCAGGTCCGCGTCCTCGAACTCCTCCCAGGGCGGCAGCGGAACGTCGTCGCCGTCGGCCTTCAGTTCGTCGTTGATGACGCCCCCTTCGCCCAGGGGTCCGCTGTCCACATAGATGGCGCGCTCCACCCGGTTCGGCCGGGCATCCAGGGCGCCATGGATGATGGCGCCTCCCCCCGAATGCCCCACCAGCACAACCCTGCCTTCCAGGGAGTCGACGGCGGCAATCACGGCGTCGATATGGTTCCGCAGGCCGATCCCGGCCCGGTCGGCGTCAACCGACTCCAGGCCGGGAAGGGTGAGCGGATGCGTCCGATGGCCTGCGGCGTCCAGGGCCGGCGTCACCTCCGCCCAGGAGGAGGCGTCCAACCAGAAACCGGGAACCAGGATGATGTCCATGACCGAACCATACTCCCCGGGACGGACCGACAGGAGCTGGACGGACAGGAGATCCCCTTTGCCATGGCAGGTGGTGGTCCGCCTCCGGCTGTTGCTCCCCGGCTTTGACGCCATCGTGCTTCCTTGCTGCCGCCCGTTACCGCTTGGCGGAGAGTCCGACGGCGTCCGTGGTCACCCTGCCGTGGGCATTGTGGAACACCGCCCGGACCAGCAGGTCCGGGTCTCCGGGGAGCCGGGAGGGGAGCTCGAGGGTCGAGCGGTAGGTGCCTTCGTCCGTATGTCTGGTCACCGGCCGGGTCCGGATCCTCTGCCAGTTCGCGCCGCCGTCGGAAGAGGTCTCCCAGACAGCAACCGGACCCGGCGTTCCCGTGGCGGTGGCACTGAAGCTGGCAGTTTTGCCGTCCCCGGCCCTTTCGGCTCTGGGCTGCTTGGCAACCGCCGGCAGTTCCACGGTCTGGTTGAATGCCGGCCAGCCGTCCACCCACTCGATTTTCTGCACGCCCAGGGTGGGGAAGTACGGGATCTCCTGGTTGGAGCCGTCGTAGTAGTGGAACGCGAGGTAGTCACCGAAGACCGACTGGCCGCCGGGCCCGGTGATGGCTCCGTGCGAATCCAGCACCACAGAACCGCCGCCGCCAAACATGTCGCGGCCCTCTTTGTCCAGGTAGGGGCCCTTCACGGAAGCAGACCGGCCCACGGCCACTTTGTAGGTTGAGTCGCCCCCGCGGCAGCAGGAATCGAACGAAGTAAACAGGTAGTAGTAGCCGCCGTGTTTGGTGATGTAGGGCGCCTCGATAGGGTTTCCGGGCATAAAACGGTCCGCAATATTCACGGTTTTGGACTGCCAGTCCGCTACCGGCTTCCCGCTGGGCCACTCGATGGGAACCAGGAAGATGCCGTACCAGAATGAGCCGATGGCCATGTAAGGCGTGCCGTCAGCATCCTCGATGATGCCGGCATCGATGGCGTTGAAGGTTTTGCCCGGGTTGCCGGGATCGAGTCCGGTCACCGGCGAGGAAACAACGAGCCCCTGGTCAACCCACTCATAATCCGGGTGGTTGGGATCAAGGGTGGTGTTGGTGGCCAGCGCAGTCACGGAGTTGCTGCCGCCAAACCGCGAGGCCGAATAGTAGAGGTAGTACGTGCCGTTGTGTTCGGTGATCTCGGGAGCCCAGAGATTGCCCGGCAGCTCGCCGTCGGAGAAGTGCTCATCGATCCAGGCCGGAATCCGGTCCCACACGGTCCCGGTGTATTCCCAGGTGGTTCCTGCATCGTGCGATGCCCACATCTGGATGGTGCCGCCGTTTTCCCGGTTGACCCGTCCCGTGGAGTAGACGTACCAGGTGCCATCCGGGGCGATGATCAGCGCGGGGTCATGGATAGGGGAGGTCTGGCCCACCACCGTCTTGCCGCCCGGAAGGTCCGGTTGGATCTTCTCCTTCGCGGGCCATCCGGTAAGGGGATCCGGTGCCTGCCGATTTTCCGGTGCTGCGGCCGGGGAGCTGATGGGGCTGGCCGTCGTCGGAACCGCTGCTGCTGTGAGGGCGATGCCGAGAGCTGCAGCCAACCCTGCAGCGCGCAGCGCCCATGGACGTGACTTCATCATCACGTTTTCCTTTCGGGGAGTGGAGCGGCACCGGGCCGCGGTCAAGAAACTTGCAACGTTGTAACGAAAATATGGCATGTGACCTGGATCGCGTCAAGGGGAGGGGCGGTGGGGTCCAGGCATTTCAATGTGGGGCCCTTGACGATTCCTCCGCTGCTGTGTGAAGGTTTCTTACAACGTTGCAAAAGCCCCGCGTCGAACGCCTTCTACCGCAGCCGGCGGGGTCCGGTACCGCTCAGTTCAGCCCATACACTTGTTTGCTCCACCAACCCGGAAGGACTGCGTGATGATGAAGTCACGTCCCATGGCCGTAACCCTGGCGCTTTTTACTGCCGCTGGCCTTATGCTCGGCGGTTGCTCCGCCCCCACCGGCGGGGACGCCGGCGGCGAGAAGAAGCTCACCTTCATGTTCCGCGGAGGTGAAGACGAGAAGAAGGCCTATGAAAAGGCCGTGGAGCAGTTCGAAGCCGCCAATGGCGTGGACGTGGAGATCATCGTTACCACCGCTGACCAGTACGCCACGAAGCTGAAGGCCGCGATTGCCGGCAAGCAGGTCCCGGACGTGTTCTACATTGGGCCCGGCGACGTCCAGGCCTATGTACAGAACGGAATCGTCAAGGACATCACGGAGTACGTGGAGGGCTCGGACACGATCGACCTGGACAATATCTGGGAGTACGGCGTGGACAGCTACCGCTACGACGGCAAAAGGGTAGGCGAGGGTGCCATCTACGCCCTTCCCAAGGACGTGGGCCCGTTCTCCTTCGGTTACAACAAGACGATGCTGGAGAAAGCCGGAATTCCGCTGCCGGACAAAGACAAGCCCTACACCTTCGACGAGTTCGTGGCCGCTGCCAAGAAACTGACGGCCGATACCAACGGCGACGGCACCCTGGACCAGTGGGGCACGGGCCTGAACGTCCAGTGGAACCTGCAACCCTTTGTCTGGTCCAACGGCGGGGACTGGCTCAACGAGGACCGCACCAAAGTCACGGTGGATACCCCGGAGTTTGCAGAGTCGCTGCAGTGGTTTGCCGACCTGCAGAACGTCCATGGCGTGACGCCTTCGGTGGCTGAAGCCCAGACCCTGGACACCTACCAGCGCTGGATGAAGGGCGAAATCGGGTTCTTCCCCATCGCCCCCTGGGATCTCTCCACTTACCAGAAGCTGGGCTTTGAATGGGATGTCATCCCTTACCCGGCCGGAGACACCGGCAAGACGGCCAGCTGGATCGGCACTCTCGGCGTCGCGGTTTCGGAGAGCACCAAGTACCCGGAGGAAGCCGTAAAACTGGTGGAGTACCTGACGGCCAACAAGGAAGCGCAGCAGAGCCTTGTGGATGCGGGCATCCAGATCCCCAACCTGAAGGACATGGCCGAAACCTGGGCTGCCGACACCAGCACCAAGCCCGCCAACAAGGCCGAGTTCCTGCAGATCGTCAAGGACTATGGCCGCGCCCTGCCCGGTGGCAACACGTTCAACGCGGAGTGGTACGACGAACTCTTCACCAATATCCAGCCTGTCCTGGACGGCAAGCAGACCGCGGCCGATTACCTGAAGGAAGCGCAGCCCAGGATGCAGGAATTCCTGGATGCTGCCAACCAGCAGGCCGGCAACTAAGGGGGATCACCGGTATGACAACAACCACCACGGGCCCCCGCCGCTCGCGGCTCCACCGGAAGGAACACCAGGCCGCCCTTGCATTTGTTGCCATACCGGTGATCGGGTTCCTCCTCTTTACGCTCTTCCCGCTCCTTTTCTCGGTCTATGCGTCCTTTACCAACTGGAACGGCATCTCCGCGCCGGTTTTCAAAGGCCTGGACAATTACACGAAGATGTTCGGCGACCGCTACTTCCTGCAGTCGCTGTGGAACACGCTGTACATGATGATCGGGATCCCGATCGGCCTGGTCATCTCGCTGGGCCTGGCGCTGGCCATGAACCGCAAGATGCGCGGCACCACCTTCTTCCGCACGGTCTACTACCTGCCCGTCATCTCCTCGATCGCCGCCGTCGCCATCCTGTGGCAGTGGGCCTTCAATGGCGACTTCGGCCTCATCAACCAGGGCCTTGCGCTGGTCGGCATCGACGGGCCCAACTGGCTGCAGGATACGACGACGGTCAAGCCGGCACTGATCATCATGGCGGTCTGGAAGGGGCTGGGATATTCCATGCTTCTTTACCTCGCCGCCCTCCAATCGGTGCCCCGCTACCTCTATGAGGCAGCGGCGCTGGACGGTGCCACCGCCTGGCAGCAGTTCCGGCACATCACCGTTCCCATGGTCCGGCCGGTCACCTTCTTCCTGATCGTCACCAGCATCATCGGCGGATCGCAGATCTTCGTGGAGATCAACATCATGACGCCCACCGGCGGACCTGAATTCCAGTCGGCGTCCGTGGTCTGGTACATCTGGCAAAAAGCCTTCGACAACCTTCAGATGGGCTACGCCTCCGCCATGTCTGTGGTCCTGGGACTGCTGGTCTTCGTCATCACCTTCATCCAGTTCCGGCTCAACCGCCGCAACCAGTTCTCGATCGATTGAGGCAGGCAGCCATGTCCGCACAGAACGTCATCACCACTGCCCCGCTGGAACCCGCCCAGGAGATTCCGGGCAGCACCGGGGGTCCCGGAAACTCCGCGTCAGGGCGGAGGGGTGCCGGGCCGAGGTCCACCAGGGACACGCTCCGCCTGGGCAACATCCTCACCACCCTGATCCTCAGCATTGGCGCCATCGTGATGATTGCCCCGCTTGCCTGGACCTTCTCCACCTCGCTGAAAACCAAGGACGGCGTCTTTGAGCTTCCGCCGCAGTGGATTCCGGATCCGTTTGTATGGGAAAACTATGCGCGTATCTGGACTGCCGGCCCCTTGCTCACCGGCATCCAGAACAGCCTGATCGTGGCAGGCTCGGTGACCATCGTTGGTTCGCTCACCTCCGCGCTCGCTGCCTTCGCCTTCGCCAAGATGCGGATGCCTTTCAAGAACGTGCTCTTCCTGGGACTCCTGTCCGGACTCATGATCCCGTTTCCCACTCTCATGATTCCGCAGTTCACCATCTTCGCCAGCATCGGCTGGGTGGATACGCTGCTGCCGCTGATCGTTCCCGGACTCTTCGGCAACATCGTTATGATCTTCTTCCTGCGCCAGTTCCTGAACAGCATCCCCGACTCGATCGTTGAAGCTGCCAGAATCGACGGTGCCTCCTACCTGCAGATTTTCTGGACGCTGATCCTGCCGGCCATCCGTCCGGCCCTCGCCGCACAGTTCATCCTCTGGTTCATGGCCATGTGGAACGACTACCTGGCACCGATCATCTACTTGAACTCACCGGGCACGCAGACGCTGCAGCTGGTCATCGCCAACTTCAACGCCCAGTACGCCATCCAGACGGACTACCCCCTGATCATGGCCGCATCCTTCGTGGCGCTCCTGCCGGTGCTGATCGTCTTCGTGGTCTTCCAGCGCCAGATCATTGAATCCATCGCACTCTCAGGATCAAAGGGCTGAACCATGGCCACTGACATCACAACTTTCCCGGAGCTGCTGCCGCTGCCTGCGGGCGCGGGCCTGGCGCCCTCCTCCTGGGGGCCTCGGCACGCCCACGACCCCACGGTGGTCCGGGACCACGACGGCACCTACTACATGTTCTCCACCGACGCCGTCGCCAACGCAGAAGATATACCGGCCGGAGTGCATATCAGGACGAGCTCCGACCTCGTCGAGTGGAGGTACGTCGGCACTGCACTCGACGGCGTGCCGGAGGCGGCAGCCCACTGGTCCGGAGCGCGCGGACTGTGGGCACCGGAGATGGTCCGATGGCCCGGCGGCGGGTGGCATATGTACTACTCCGCCTCAACGTTCGGATCGAACACGTCGGCAATAGGACTGGCTGTTTCATCGTCCCTGCGTGGCCCGTGGGAGGACCGGGGACTGGTGGCAGCGACCCGATCGGGTGAACATTCCCAAAACGCCATAGACGCGGCAGTAACCTTTGATGCCGAAGGAGCACCCTGGCTGACGTATGGCTCCTTCTTTTCCGGTATCTACGCGCTGCCCCTGAGCCGGGAAACGGGTTTGCCCCTTGTGGACAACGATCTGGGGACAGTCATCGCCCGCGGGCCTGCGTCAGTGGAGGGGGCTGTAGAAGGCGCCTTTGTCCTGTACCGGCCGGAGGAGGACCGCTATGTCCTCTTCTGCTCCTACGATTCGCTCTTCGATACCTACAACATGCGCGTGGGCATCGCAGACTCCATCACCGGGCCCTACCGCGACTTCCGCGGAAACCGGCTGACCGACGTCGTTGTGCCCCCTGTTTCCGTGGGCACCAAGGTGCTTGGCAGTTACCAGTTCGACGGCGGCACGGGCTGGCTTGCCCCCGGCCACAATTCAGTGCTGACCCAGGCGGGTCCGGACGGGACGGAATACTTTGCGGTACATCACGTCCGCTTCGCCGCGGATCCGAGCCAGCATGTGGTCCAGCTCCGCCGGGTCTTCTTCACTGAGGCAGGCTGGCCAGTCGTCTCCCCCCAGCCCTACGCGGGCGAGGAGCACGAAGTGCTGTCCGCCCCCGTTCCGGTGGCAGGAACGTGGCAGGTTCTCCGCTTCGCGCCGGAATCCGCAGACCTGGTTGCGTCGGTGCCCATGGACCTCGAAAGCACCAGTCGAGGCGGGGCTTCGTCCGCCGGTGCTCCCGTCCGGGTCCGGCTGCGTACCGTCACGGGTATCCGCCCGGCGGCGCGGTTGAACTCGATGCAGTGGTCTTCGGTTCCTGGGACTGGGCCCGGGGCCGGGCCGCCCTGTCCTTCAGCGGCATAGACCAGCACGGTGTTATCTGGAGCGGAACCCGGGAGGCCGGGCTGTGAATGATGCTCCAATGGGCTGGGCAGGACGCCTCATGGACTGGCTCCGCTTCGCAGCCCGGCTGGTCCTGGTCAATGTGCTGTTCGTGGCCGGAGTCCTTGCCGGGCTGGTGGTGCTCGGGGTGTTCCCCTCGGCCGTTGCCGCTACTGCGGTCCTGGGCAGGCTCCGGGGTGAAACGGCCACCGACCGCCTGGTCCGGGACTTCATCACTGCTTACCGTTTCCAGTTCCGGCACGCCAACCGGGTGGGAAGCGTCTTCTGGATTGCCGGCGCGGTGCTGTGCCTGGACTTCCTGGCCCTGCTGGGACCGGCGGGAACCAGCATCCCGCCAGCCGCGCACGCTGTCCTGTTGACGCTTTCGACCGTAGCCGCGCTGGGAACCACGGCTGCGGCGGCAACCGCTGTTGCCCTCTGCAGCCGCTACCGGGACACGGCTGCGAAGACCTGGCGGACGGCCTTGATGCTGCCGCTCGTTTCGCCGGCGATGAGCCTGTCCCTGCTGGCCACCCTGGCGGCCATCACAGTGGTTTTCTCCGGGATGACCGTGCTGGTGCCCCTTGTGGGGGCGTCCGTTCCCCTGCTGATCTCGGGATGGCTGGTGGGGAAGCGGCTTGCCGGTCTGGTACCTGCCGCCGTTTCCCCCGCCTGAAAGCTCCTTACCTACCGATCCATCCTGCTTACCCATCTTCTATAACGTTATAAAGAATAGGAACACACCAATGACCATCACCTCAGCTGCTGCCGACCAGACGGAACTGGCCGTTGTGGCACCCACCGTCGTGACCATCGACAGGGCCTCCGTCGTGGCGCCGGTCAGCCGCCGCATCTTCGGCTCATTCGTGGAGCACCTGGGCCGCTGCGTCTATGACGGCATCTACGAGCCGGACCATCCCACTGCCAATGAGGACGGCTTCCGGCTGGACGTCATCGAACTGGTCAAGGAACTGGGCTCGAGCACCATCCGCTACCCGGGCGGCAACTTCGTCTCCGGCTACCGCTGGGAGGACGGTGTAGGCCCGCGTGACCAGCGCCCGGTCCGGCGCGACCTCGCGTGGCACTCCCTTGAATCCAACCAGGTGGGCCTGGACGAGTTCGCCCGCTGGTGCAAGCTCACCGGCTCTGAATTGATGATGGCCGTAAACCTGGGCACGCGCGGCATCGAGGCGGCCCTTGACCTGCTTGAGTACACCAACCATCCTTCGGGCACCGCCCTCAGCGAGCAGCGCATCGCGAACGGGGCCAAGGATCCCTACAACATCCGCATGTGGTGCCTGGGCAATGAGATGGACGGCCCCTGGCAGATCGGGCACATGTCCGCCGAGGACTACGGAAAGCTCGCGGCCCGGACAGCCTCTGCCATGAAGACCGCGGACAAGAACCTGGAACTGGTGGTCTGCGGCTCGTCCGGATCCTCCATGCCCACGTTCGGCGAGTGGGAGCGCGTGGTCCTGGAGCACAGCTACAACTACGTGGACTACATCTCCTGCCACGCCTATTACCAGGAACGCAACGGGGACCTGGGTTCCTATCTCGCGTCCGCACTGGACATGCAGTACTTCATCGAGACCGTGGTGGCCACAGCTGACCACGTCAAGCACAAGCTCAAGAGCAAGAAGACCATCCAGCTCTCCTTCGATGAGTGGAACATCTGGTACCTGGACGAACACCAGGCCTCCGACGAGGTCAACGAGGAGTGGACGCACGCGCCGCGCCAGCTGGAGGACACCTACTCCGTGGCCGACGCCGTGGTGTTCGGCACCCTCCTGATGACGCTCCTGAAAAACCACGACCGGGTTGCGGCCGCCTCGCTCGCCCAGCTGGTGAACGTGATCGCCCCCATCATGACCGAACCCGGCGGCGCTACCTGGCGGCAGACCACATTCTTCCCGTTCTCCGTCACGTCGCGCCTCGCAAAGGGCGAGGTGCTGCGCCCCAGAATCGAGGCCGGCACCTACACCACGGCTGTCTACGGCGAGGCCCCGCTGGTGGACTCGGTGGCAACCACCGACGCCGCCACCGGAGAATCAGCCATTTTCCTGGTCAACCGCAGCCAGACCGAGGCCATCGACGTCACCATCAACGTCGCCGAACTCAACGCGACCGTCATCACCGAGGCGGTCACCCTCCACGATGAAGACGTGTACGCCAAGAACACCCTCCAGGACCAGGACAGGGTGGGCCTGAAGCAGCTTCACGGCGCCGTCCTGGACGGCGGCACACTGACGGTGACGCTGCCGCCCGTGTCCTGGTCCGCCGTCGCCCTCGGCTGACATGCTGTCCCGCACGAAAGGTGCCGCTGCCGGCCGCCCGCCCCGGGCATGGGTGGCAGCGGCACTTGCCGTGATCATCGTCCTGGTGCTGGCAGCGTGTGCCGCCCCCGGCCCGGCCGCCAAAACAAAACCCGCCCAACTCACGGGAGATTTCTTCACGCACGATCCCGCGCTGGTCAAGGGGGAGGACGGCAAACCCTGGTTCATCTACTCCACCGGGAACGGGCAGGTGGCGGACGGCAACATCCAGGTGCGGCGCTCTGATGACGGCGTGAACTGGGAGTACGCGGGCGAGGTGTGGCCGGAAAAGCCCGCCTGGATCAAGGAAGCGGTTCCGGGCGTGGATAACCTGTGGGCGCCGGAACTCTACGAGCATAACGGCACCTGGTACCTCTACTACTCAGCCTCGACCTTCGGGAA
Source organism: Pseudarthrobacter sp. W1I19 (assembly GCF_030817835.1). Taxonomy (NCBI): domain Bacteria; kingdom Bacillati; phylum Actinomycetota; class Actinomycetes; order Micrococcales; family Micrococcaceae; genus Pseudarthrobacter; species Pseudarthrobacter sp. W1I19. The sequence continues at coordinate 4,413,224 of NZ_JAUSZR010000001.1, read as the reverse complement.
AAACCTCTCAGTCATCGCCCTGGCCACCAACACAACCCTTGATCCCGCCGATCCGGACTATGGCTGGGTGGACCGCGGACAGGTGATCTCGTCCAAGGGGGAGCGGTTCAACGCCATCGATCCCGGCATCGCGGAAGATGAAAACGGCACCCCCTGGATGTCCTTCGGTTCCTTTTGGACCGGGCTGCAGCTGGTGGAACTTGAGTGGCCGGCAGGCCTTCGGGCCGGGACAGGAGAACCGGTAACCGTCGCGGACCGGAACGTACCGCCGAACGCGATCGAGGCACCCTACATCCTCCCGCACGACGGCGCCTACTACCTGTTCTTCTCCCGCGACTTCTGCTGCCAGGGGCTGGAAAGCACCTACAACATCGCTGTGGGCAGGGCGGACAGCATCACCGGACCGTACCTGGACGCGGAAGGAAAGGGGCTGCTCGACGGCGGCGGCACCCCCGTTCTGGTGTCCGACGGCGGGCGCGTGGGGCCCGGCGGGCAGTCCGTTTCCGGCACCACGCTCGCCTTCCACTACTACGCGGAAGAGCTCGACGGCGCCTTCCGCCTGGGGCTTGCCGAGCTGGCCTGGGAGGACGGCTGGCCTCAAGCGCGCTGGGAATAAGGCCTACGCAGCACCCGTCGCCGCGCCGCCCAGGGTTGACTCACGCGCCACGACGCGGAACGCCGTTTCGATCTCCCGCGGCGGCGTTCCGGCGGGCTCCTTGATCCGCTCCAGCAGCATCCGGATGGCGGTCTCGGCGATTTCCGTGCGGCCGGGGTCCACGGTACTGAGGGTGGGGAGCGTATAGCGGGTTTCGTCCAGGTCGTCGAAGCCGATCACGGCGACGTCGTCCGGGACGCGGAAGCCGGCTTCCTGCAGTACGCGTACGGCACCTTGGGCCAGGGTGTCGTTCAGCCCGAAGACGGCGTCGAAGGTTACTCCGCGGTCCAGGAGGTCGTGCATGGCTGCCGCGCCGTTGGAGCGGTGCCAGTCCACCACGTAGGCCACGATGCCGTCGTCGTACGGAATGCCCCGGCCCTCAAGGGCCTCCTGGTACCCACGCAGGCGCAGGCCCGCCGAGCCGATGACCTCGCCCTCATGGGCACCCACCACGGCGATCCTCTTCTTGCCAAGGTCCAGCAGGTGTTCGGTAGCGGCCCGCGCGGCCGGGACATTCTGCATGGTGACGTGATCGGAAGAACTGCCGAAGATGCGCTCGCCGAGGAGGACAATCGGCACGTCGGCCCGGATCAGGTCCGCGTCCTCCTGGCCAAGTGCCAGCGGGCTGAAAATCAGGCCGTCGGACATCTTGAGCCGGGGGCTGGCCATCACCTCGAGTTCGCGCGCGCGGTCCGCGCCCGTTTGTTCGATCAGCACCACCAGGCCGCGCTTGGCGGCCGCTTCGATCACGGCGTCCGCAAGTTCCGCAAAATAGGGAAGGCGCAGCTGCGGCAGCGCCAGCGTGATGGCCCCCGTATGGCCGGAGCGCAGGCTTCGGGCAGTCAGGTTCGGCCGGTAGCCCAGCTGTTCGATGGCCTGTTCCACCTTGGCGCGGGTCGTGTCCCTGACATGGGGGTGGTTGTTGATCACGTTGGAGACGGTCTTGAAGGACACACCTGCCACGCGGGCCACGTCGTGAAGTGTTGCTGCCATCGCTGTCCCCCTGCTCCTGCGGCCCGCAGGCCAGTGTATGCAATTTTACAACGTTGAATCGGGGCATAGCACACGCCATCCGCGTCCTCAGCGGCGCTTCCCCGCCCTTCCTTTGGTTCCGGAGCTTTCCTTCCTTTCCGCCGTTTCGCGTTCCGCCCAGCGCTGGGACTTCCCGGCGGACACCACCTTCTGGTGCCACTCCCGCTGGTAGGCACGCTGGGCCGCGGCATCGCTCCGGCGCGCCAGGGCGGCCAGTTCGCGCTGCAGCTTCAGGTAGTTGTGCCAGCGGCGCTCCTCCAGGACGCCGTCAGCGATCGCGGCCTGCACGGCGCAGCCGGGCTCGCCCTGGTGGGCGCAGTCCGAGAACCTGCACCGGGCGGCCAGCACTTCCACGTCGCTGAACATCTCGCCGATCCCGTCCTCGGCGTCGAACAACCCGAAGCCGCGCACGCCGGGCGTGTCCATCAGCACCGTCCCGTTGGGAAGCGGCACCAGTTCGCGCGACGTGGTGGTGTGCTTGCCCTTGAAATCACCCGCCCGCACTTCCCCGGTGTCCTGGACGTCACGCCCCACCAGGGCATTGATCAGCGTGGACTTGCCGGCGCCGGACGGGCCCAGCAGGACGATGGTGCCGCCCGCCGGAATGTGCGCCAGGAGTTCGTCGATGCCGTCACCGTTCTCCGCGGAGGTGGTGACCACGTTCACGCCCGCCGCCTGCAGGATGACTTTGCCGACGACGTCGTCCGCCACCGCGGCGAGGTCCGCCTTGGTGATGATCACCAGGGGAGTGGCGCCCGAGTCCCAGGCCGCAACAAGGGTGCGCTCCAGGCGGTTATGCGTGAGTGGCCGGTCCACCGGCACCACCACACCCACCATGTCCATGTTGGCGGCCAGGACCTGCGCGGCGGAGGAGTCCTCGAAGGCGCGTTTGCGGCTGAGTTCCGTGCGGCGGGGGAGGACGCCAAGGATCTGGCGCCCGCCGGCCCGGTTGGGGCCGGTCCATACCCAGTCGCCCGTGACTGCCGTTTCCCCGGTCAACGGATAGGGCAGGTGCAGGAGGTCCCCGCCCGCCGCCACGAGCAGCAGGTTGCGGTCCACACGGACCACCCGGCCGCGTCCGGTGGCTTGGGGGAGGGGATGGTTGTCGAAGTGCTGGGCGACGGCGGGGGTGTAGCCGTAGAGGAACGGGCTGTTGTTGGAAGTGGTGCTGCTTGAAGTGCTGTCCAGGGCGTGGCCTGAAGAAGTGTTCACTGTGATACCTCGGGGTATGCCCCCTGCGCACCAGCCAGTGACGGCCTTGGTGTTCGGCGCTCCGCTGGTCAGGCGGCGAAGGTGCGGTGCAGGGGAGGGGTTTGGATGAAGGGTGCGGAGCGCTCAGGGCGAGCGACAGTGACAGTCATCAGAAACACCTCCCTCTCCAGCAGTCGGGACCGGTATCAGGTCCGGTCTTACTGTAGCTGCGGCTTGCTGGATCCGCCAGAGGTGTGTTTACCGCTGCAGCTCCAGGGCCCGCCGCTGCCGTGCCGAGATGCTCGAGACGAAGCCGCAGTTGGTGCACGTGATCCGGTAGGAGCGCGAGGTGGTGAACACCGGGATGAAGAACAGCGTGAACTTGGTGGCCCGCTCCTCCAGGTGGTGGTGCGCGAAGGATCCGCAGTTCCGGCAGCTGGCCGGCTTGCCGGGAAGGGCCTTGAGCACTGTCTTGAAACCGAAGAGAAGGAGCACGGTTCTGCCTTTCGGGATGGTCCTGCGGGCTATCAGACAACTTTAGGCCCTGCGCGGGCGGAAGGGGTTCTCCTGACAGGCCGGCAGACCCGGTGCCATACTTGGGGTCGGCACGCTTTTCAGGATTCGGGGGGACTTCGGATACATGGTTCTGGATACCGCGACCCTGAGAATCGCGTTTGGGCTGATGGCCCTGGTTCTGGTGTTCCTCTTCTACTTCTCCGCATACCGGATCACGCGCTCGCCGTACAGCGGCTGGTGGTGCCTGGCCCTGGTGTTTTTCCTCACCGGATCCGCATGCTTCCTGCTGGACGGCACCCCGCACCAGGTCTGGGCCAACCCTGTGGGCAACGTCCTGCTGGTCCACGGCGGCGTGGGGGTCTGGGCGGGCGCCCGCTCGCTGCGGACGGTTCCGCCCATCAAATGGGCCTTCACCGGCATTCCGCTGGTCACGCTGGTTGCCTCCGTCCTGGACAACCCCGCCACCAACACCTGGTCCGGCGGCCCCGTGTTCCTTGGCGCCATGGGCCTGACCATCGGGCTTGCGTCCCGCGAACTATGGCGGCTGGAACCGGGATATTCGCGCGTGCGGATTCCCATGGCCGCGGCAGCCGGCGGCCTCTCGGCCTTTTATTTCCTGCGCTGGCTGGCCTTCCTGGTGGAAGGGCAGAACGGGCCCACCTTCGTTACTGTCTTCGGTTCCGCCGTCACCACGATGGTGACCATGCTGCTGCTGGTGGTGGTCTCCTTCAGCATGGCCGCCCTCAGCAGCGAACAGCAGACCAGGGCACTGCGCGTGGTGGCCACCCGTGACGACCTCACCGGGCTCCTTAACCGGAAGGCCTTCCTGGACCTGGCGGCCGAGCACTTGACGGACCGCAGCACCACGCGCGGCTCCGGCACCCTGATCCTGGCCGACCTGGACCATTTCAAGTCCGTCAACGACACCTACGGCCACGCCGCCGGAGACCTCGCCCTGCAGTCCTTTGCCAACGCCTGCACCGACACCGTGCGGTCCACTGACCTGGTTGGGCGGTACGGCGGCGAAGAGTTTGTCCTCTTCCTGCCTGGAACGAATGCGGAGCGAGCGGAAAACATTGCGGAGGAGATCAGCCGGCGCCTGGCCGCGGCCCCCGCAGCGGACGGGATGGAAATGCCGACCGCGAGTTACGGGATTTCCACCTACGACGCCGGTACTACAGACGTGGAGGTCCTCATCGCCGCCGCGGATGCTGCCTTGTACAGGGCCAAGTCACTGGGCAGGAACCGCACTGCCCGCAGCGACCGGATGCGCTAGGCCGGTCAGGCCCCCAAGTGTCCGCTGAGCCGGCGGTGGAAGCCGGTGCTGCGCTCATCAAGCCCCTGAATGGTCACGGTGGCGCCGTGGGCGTTGTATTTCGTTTCGATGGAATCCAGGGCGGCGACAGTTGAGGCGTCCCAGATCTGGGCGCGGCTCAGGTCGATGGTCACGGTCTCCGGGTCGTCGGCGTAGGCGAAATGCTCCACGAGGTCATTGCTGCTCCCGAAGAACAGCGGCCCCACGACGTCGTAGTGGACGCTTTCGCCGTCGCCGGCCACGGTACGGTCAACGCTGATGACGTGGGCCACCCGGCGGGCAAACAGGACCATCGCGAGCACGACGCCGACGAGCACGCCATAAGCGAGGTTTCCGGTGAGGACCACGACGGCGACGGTGACCAGCATGACGATCGTCTCCGGCAGGGGCATTCTCTTCAGGGTGGACGGCTGGACGCTGTGCCAGTCGACGGTGGTCACAGCGACCACCATCATGACCGCGGCAAGGGCCACCATGGGGATCTGTCCCATCACAGAACTGAGCCCGGTCACAAGCGCCAGCAGGAACAGCCCCGCCACGAATGTCGAGATCCGGGTACGCGCCTGGCCGGTCTTTACGTTGAGGACGGTCTGGCCAATCATGGCGCACCCGGCAATGCCGCCGTAGAAGCCGGCAAGGATGTTCGAAACGCCCAAGGCCCACGACTCGCGGCCTTTGTGCGAGGGCGTCTCGGTGATGTCATCGACGAGTTTCGCCGTGAGGAGGGTCTCCATGAGGCCGACGAACGCCACACTCAGTGCAGTGGGCAACACCAGTTGGAAGGTCTCGAGGGTCAGCGGAACCTGGAAAGGGGTGATGCCGGGCATCTTGCCGGTGAGCGGCCCCTCGTCCAAAACGTTTGGTACGGCGAGGCCGGCGACGATGACAATCGCAGTCACGACGACGATGGCAACCAGCGGCGACGGAACCACCTTGGTGAACCGCGGAAGGATGAAAATAATGGCCAGTGTCAGGGCGAACAGGATGTAGGCGGGCCAGGGGACGTTCAGTACGTGGGGCACCTGCGCCATAAAGATCAGCACACCCAGGGCGTTGACGAACCCGATCATCACTGACCGCGGAATGAACCGCATCAGGCGTGCAAGGCCCGCCAGTCCAAAGACCACCTGGATCACACCGCCCAGGAGCACCGCCGGTAACACATACTGGACACCGTGCTCATGCACGAGCGGGGCGATCACCAAGGCGACGGAACCGGCTGCGGCTGTCACCATCCCCGGCCGGCCGCCGAGGATGGACATGGCAAGGGCCAGCACAATGGAGGCCACAAGGCTCACCATGGGATCAACCCCGGCGACGATCGAAAATGAAATCACTTCCGGGACCAACGCCAGGGTGGTGACCATTCCGGCCAGGACTTCGCGGGAAAGCTGCCGTGGTGAGCGGAGGGCCGTACGAACCGTGATCGGTTGCCGAAGGGGGCGGGGGCGGTCGGCGACAGCCAAGGAGCGGCTCCAGGGGCTTGGCTCTTTAGTAGTAAAAGAGCGGTTGGGGGGATCGCTGCACGCCACGTTGCGCGCGGTCCAGTTCCGTCATGGAAGGGATCTGGGTGCAAAGGGGATGCGCCGGAGACTTTCGGCTGCGGGTTCAAGATTACCTGACGTGAGAGGGGGAACGTCATCCGGAGGCGGGCGGAACCGCGGCTGATAAAATGGCCAGGTTGCAGGGCGGCCTTTTCGCTGGTGCAGCCAGCGCCGTAACGAAGTAGGGGACCAACACACATGACGGCAGGCGGTGCACACCTCGGGACGTCGGAAAGCCGGCCTGGCTCGCCGGCCACTGCCGCGGCCGCGCCCGTGAAGCGCCGGGTCTATGTAGCAACCATTGAAGGATTCCTCGGCGCCCTGATGATGTTCGTGGGCTCGATCGGCACCGGCTGGATCGCCAACGGCTCGCCCATGATCCGCCAGCCCATCGTCATCGCACTGCGCACCGAGGGCTGGGGCGTCACAGTGTCCACAGTGCTGCTGACGGTGGGGGCCATGGTGCTGATGCGTTCGTGGCTCCGGCTGGGGCAGCGCCTTGCTGAGTGGGGCGCTTCCTCGCTGAGGTCCGTGGTCATTGCCATCTCCGCCTGGTCCCTGCCGCTGCTCTTCTGCGTGCCGGTCTTCTCCCGTGACGTCTACGCCTACACAGGCCAGGGCAGGCTGGTGATGGAAGGCCAGAACCCGTACCAGGTGGGCATCTCCACCCTCAACAACTGGTTTGCGCTCGGCGCCGACCCGGCCTGGGCCGAAAACAGGACCCCTTACGGCCCCTACTTTCTGTGGCTGGCGCGCGCCGTCGTCGGACTGACCGGAGCCCAGCCCGACGCATCCGTGCTGCTCTTCCGCCTCCTGGCCGGCGTGGGCGTCCTACTCTGCGTGATCTACGTGCCCAAACTTGCGGAACTGCACGGCATCAACGGGGCGCGGGCACTGTGGATCGCCGTAGCCAACCCCCTGTTCCTGATCAGCTTCATCGCCAGCGCCCACAACGACGCCCTCATGGTGGGACTCGCCGTCGCCGGCGTCTACTTCGCTGCCACCCGCCGCTACCTGCTGGGCATTCTCCTGGTCACCGCGTCCATCGGCATCAAGCCCATTACAGTGCTCCTGCTGCCGTTCGTCGGCGTGATGTGGGCCGGCCCCTCCGCCTCCTGGCCGCGCAAGTTCCTGACCTGGGGTGCGACGGCGGGGATCAGCTTCGGTGTGCTGGCCGTCAGCGGGATACCGTACAACCTTGGACTGGGCTGGACCTGGGCCATCATGGACCCCACGCCCGGCTACACCGGCTACTCACCCTCGGGGTTCCTGGGCCAGCAGGTGGAGTTCCTGGCCAATGTGCTCGGGCTGCCAGGCGGCACCTTCGCCACCCTCCTGCGGACCGGCATGAAGTATGCCGCCGTCGGGCTGGTCCTGCTGCTGATGTTCCGCGGCGACTACTCGCTGGCGGTGCGGCGGATGGCCCTGGCGTTCACCGCCGTCGTGATGCTCTCACCCATCATCCAGCCTTGGTACATCCTCTGGTTCATCCCGTTCCTGGCCGTCACAGGGATCCGGGACGACTGGCAGATCAGGTCCTTCTACGTGGCCGTCACGTTCTTTGTGGTGTTCGGGGCGCAGGACCAGCTTTCGGTGTGGTCCTTTGTGGAACTGCCCATCGACGCGTCGTCCCTGGCATTCATTACCGCCCTGGCATTTACGTTCTACCTTCTATTCCTCGATGTGCATACACGCAAGCTGCTCATCGAGGCCAAGCCCTGGGACCTTGCCAAACGGGGCTGGAACTGGAGCCTGGACCGGTGGGAAAGGTACCAGGCGTCCCGGAGCAGCTGACCGGGTCCGGCTGATTCGCCCTTGACCGGGTCCGGCTGATTCGCCCTGCCTGCCTGGGCTAGGCGCCTGCCGGCACAACCGCAGGCTTCCGGCCCAGTTCCGCCGTCCGCTTTACCGACCACCACAGCAGCACCACCAGAAGCACGTTGCGGGTGGTGAGGATCGCGGCCATCACCGGGTGGGCGTGGATGAGCGGGGTGTAGAACAGCGGGTAGATCACGAAGGTGGTCATCGCGATCCCCATCAGCAGGGCTGCCGGGACTTTCCACCTGTTCCAGTCGTGCGTCAGGCCGGCAATGATCACCGGCGCCAGCCAGATGATGAACTGCGGGGAACCCACTTTGTTGAACACGATGAACGCGGTGACCATCATGAGGGAGCCTTCAAGGAACAGTTCCTCCCGCTCCGCGCCGCGGTTGAGTGCGCGGACCAGCAGGATGGCGGCTCCCACTGCGGCAAGGATCAGCAGGGGCTGCATCAGGAAAGCTGCCGTGCCGGCACCCGGGCCATAGACCTCAGTGGAGTTGATGGCAGTGTTGTCCGCCATCTTCGAACCCGCAATCCTGAAGACGCTCAGCCACACCCACGGTGTGGAAAAGGTGGCCTCCAACTGCATGCCCCGCTCGCCCTGGTTCAGGAGGAAGTCCAGGATGTGTCTTAGCCCGCCGGACAGCCAGGTTCCCAGCGCGACTACGGCGGTCACCGCGGCGCCGGCGAGGACCACCTGGGTCCGCTTCCGGCTCGCGATCACGATGGGCACCAGCACGGCCGCGGGCCATACTTTGATCCACGTGGCGATGCTGAGCAGGACACCGGCCACCACCGGCCGCTGGGCCGCATAAAGCAGCGCGATCAGCACGATGGGCGCGGTGATGCCCTCCACCCGCGCGAAGCTGAGGTAACCCATAAACACGGTGAAGAACAGCCACCACCAGGCCGGCGCGATGCCGCTTACCTTCCGCGGCCCGCGCGTCAAGAAGGCAAGCCCGACGGCGTTGAGTGCAGTGATGCTCAGGAACCAGACGAGCAGGTACGGGCCGGGCCCTGCGATGTTCGCGAGGAAGATGGGGAGCTGGGCCAGCACCGGGTACACCCAGGGGCTGATCTTTCCGTCCAGGTCCTGCGGGTTGTAGCCGTCCTGGGCCCATTGTCGGTACTGTTCGGTGTCGCTGAAGGTATCGCCGTTGAGGAAAAAGGACGCCATCCAGCCCAGGAAGTAGAGATGGACGACGGCGAAGCCCCACCACACGCTGGACGGGCGGGCGAACCAGTCCACCACCTTGGCGGGGAGGACTTTGGTGCGGAGCGTCACCAGGCGGTCAAAGAACTTCGCGGAAATCTTAGGACTCCTTCAGCACGGGAGCGGCTGCGGGGGTCTTCTTGCCCAGCAGGTAGAGGCGCCGGACGCTCCAGAGGAACAGCACCACCAGCAGGATGTTGCGGATGGTCAACACCAGCGCCATCCATGGGTTGTTGTGGCTGAGGGCGTCGTAGAACAGCGGGTAGATGAAGTACGTGGCCACGGCGATGACAATCAGCATGGCGGCCGGCACCCGCCATTCCCGCCAGCTGTGGGCCAGCCCTACGGCGACTGCAGGGGCCAGCCACACCATGAACTGCGGGGACCCCACCTTGTTGAAGACCACAAACGCGGTGGCGAGCGTCAGTGCGCCGGCCAGGAGCAGTTCGGTGCGGTCCACACCGCCGCTAGCTTTTCCGTTGTGCAGCGCCCAGAACGTCAGGCCGGCCACCAGCAGCGCGGCAAGGACAAGGAGGGGCTGCATCAGCACGGACATCAGCGCAGTGCCGGGACCGTCCACCTGCATGGAGTTGATGTCCGTGTTCATGTACATCCGCGAGCCGCCCACGTTCAGGACGGACAGCCAGAGCCAGGGCGTGGTGAAGGTGGCCTCGAGCTGCATGCCGCGGTCGCCCTGCTGGGTGAGGAAATTCAACAGCTTGGGAACGCTGCCAACGGCCGCTGCCAGCGCAACGACGCCCGCCGTCGTCGTGATTCCGGCAAGCACCACCAGGATCCGGTTCCGCACCACGGCGAACAGGGCCAGCATGATGGCCGCAGGCCAGACCTTCACCCAGGTGCCGATGGCCAGCAGGATGGAGGCGATGAATGGCCGGCCCACACCGTAGGCGAGGGCCACCAGGACCAGCGGTGCCGTGAGGCCGTCCACGCGGGCGAAGCCGAGCCAGCCCATGAGGAACGTGAACGCGAGCCACCACCAGCCGGCGGGGATGGCGTTGTGCTCGCGGCCGCGGTCGGTCAGCTTCAGCAGCGCCCAGCCGTTGAGCAGGGTGGTCATCAGGACCCAGAGGAAGAAGAACGGTCCGGGGCCCGCAATGCCGGCAATGGCCATGGGGATCAGCGCGAGGATGGGGTAGACCCAGGGGCTGGGGCCGCCGGTGAGGTTGGCGTCGTCGAAGCCTGCCATGGCCCAGTCGCGGTAGATGAACGTATCGCTGAAGGCCTCCCCGCGCAGCGACAGGGAGGCGGCAAAGATCAGGAAGACCAGGTGCACCACGATGAAGCCGCCCAGCAGTCCGCGGCCGGTGTTCAGCCGGTTCCGGGCGGGTGTGGGAAGGATGACGTTGCGGATCCGGGTGAGATTGCCGAAGAAAGCGTCCGTGGAAATGGCGGGATCCTTGTCAGGTCGTGGCACACGTATGGTGTTGTGCTGGGCTTGGGTTCTGCCGCATGGCTGGTTCAGGGGCATCGGAGCCGTCCGGAAACAGCTTCCACTCCAGTCCAACTCTAATTCACGGTGCTTTGGCGCCGTGAATTTGCTCGACCATGCACGACTCGTCATGCTCTTGACCTGCGACGACTTATTACTTGATTTTTCAAGTTGCTGGTGATCCATTAGTCGGGCATCATGAACTGGGCACAAAGGTGCCCAACTTCGTCTGCAGCCTTGGGGAGCGCAGGTGTTAGATATGACCCCCTACCCCCAACACACTAAGGCTAGACCCATGAACTTCCCACTGACCCTCACCGTTGCCGACCGCCAGAGCATGGACAGCGAGCTTGACGCCGCCGTCACGGCTGCCAAAGCCCACGCGCTGGCCGAGAAGCGGCACGGCATCCTGGTCACCCGGCACGGCGTGGACAAGTTCACCGTGGCGCTCAGCGAGGCCGTTCCTTTCGGCCTGACCCGCGAACACCAGGCCTGGTAAGCCTAAAGGCGCCTTCCCTGAGGAAGGCGCCGTTACTTCTCTCCGGCGTTGCCGGAATCGTTGCCTGACACTCGCCCGCTGCGCTGCTGCAGCCGGTCAATGTGCTTTGACGCTTCCGCCTTGCTGAGATCAGCCGGCAGTTCTTCCCCTGCCTCGCGCGCCAGAGTATCGAGGTAGCTGCGCTGGGCCGCTGTCATGGGCTCATCTCCTGTGACCCAATCCTCAGGGTCCCGGTTCAAGCCTGTATCCGGCTCGGGGGTGGAGCTTCCGATGGTTTCCTGGTTTTCGCTCATGCCCAAAAGTCTAGGCACCGGGACTGACAGAGTGAACCTGCCCTTGCGCCTTCTGCGCATTGCACCTACGTGGCGACAGGTGCTCGCACTCCTTCCATTTCCAATGTATCGCCCAAGGTGGGGCTTGCCGCAAGGGCCCATGGGGGCCGGATAATCGCAGAGGCCTCAACCGGGAGAACGGGAGCAAATGCGATGACGGAGCACGCGGTACTGATCGTGGGCGGTGGCCCCACGGGGTTGATGCTGGCAGGGGAGTTGGCGCTCGCGGGAGTTGATGCAGCCATTGTGGAGCGGCGCCCCAGCCAGGAGCTGGCAGGTGCGCGGGCAGGCGGCCTGCACTCACGGACCCTTGAAGTCCTGGACCAGCGCGGCATCGCCGGGCGGTTCATCTCGGAGGGACAACCGGCGCAGGTGGCGGGGTTCGCGATGACCCGCCTGGATATCAGTGACTTTCCCACCCGCCATCCCTATGGGCTGGGGCTGTGGCAGACCCACATCGAACGCATCCTGGCGGGGTGGGTGGACGAGTTGGCCGTGACGTTCTACCGCGGCCAAGAGGTGACGGGCCTCGCGCAGGACGGAGCCGGCGTCGACCTCCAGCTCAAGGACGGCCGCACCCTGCGCGCGGACTATGTTGTGGGGTGCGACGGCGGCAGAAGCCTGGTGCGCAAAGCGGCGGGCATTGAATTTCCCGGCTGGGATCCAACCACCAGCGCCCTGATCGCGGAGGTGGAGATGACCGGCCAGCCCGAGTTCGGCGTGCACCAGAATGCTTTCGGCATCCATTCCTTTGGGCGGCGGGAGTACAAGATCGTGGACGGCAAAGTGGTCTATGCGGACAGCGGACCGGTGGGGGTCATGGTGACCGAGGAGCACGTGGGGCCTTCCGCCGAGCCCACCCTGGCGGATCTCAGTGCGGCGCTGATTGCGGTCTGTGGCACCGATTACGGGGCCCACAGTCCCACTTGGGTTTCCCGGTTTACGGACATGACCCGGCAGGCGGCAACCTACCGTTCAGGGCGGATCCTGCTTGCCGGCGATGCGGCGCACGTGCATTCCCCGGACGGCGGGCAGGGCCTGAACATCGGGGTGCAGGACGCGGTAAACCTGGGCTGGAAGCTGGGGCAGGTGGTCAACGGAACAGCCCAGGAAACCCTCCTGGATACCTACCATGCGGAGCGCCACCCGGTGGCGGCGCGGGTGCTGCGCAACACCATGGCGCAGACTGCCCTGCGCCGCGCGGATCCTCGGATCAAGGCCGCCGGGGAGGTTGTTGCCGAGCTCCTTGGCATGGAGGAGCCGCGTCGGAAGTTCGCCGGGATGCAGTCCGGCCTGGACGTCCATTACGACCTCGGCGAGGGCCACCCGCTGCTGGGACGCCGGGTGCCCGACGTCGACCTTGCCACTGAGGATGGCGCGCTGACGGCTTTTTCCCTGCTGCATGAGGCGCGGCCGCTGCTGCTGAATTTTGGTGTCCCGGGCGTCTTCGACAACGTGCAGCGGCCCGAAAGGGTGAAGCTGGTCGATGCCCGATACGGCGGGCCGTGGGAGCTGCCGGTGGTGGGCGAGGTTCCTGCTCCCGCCGCGGTCCTCGTCAGGCCGGACGGATACGTCGCATGGGTGGGCGAGGGAACGGATGCGGGGCTTGCTGAGGCTCTGGCCACCTGGTGCGGATCCGCCCTAGTTTAGGGGCATGACCACTAAGACGGCACTTGTCACTGGAGCATCCTCAGGAATCGGGGAGGCCACTGTCCGGAAGCTGCAGGGCCTCGGCTACACCGTGTACGGGGCGGCGCGGCGCACGGACCGGCTGCAGGGACTGGCGGCCGACGGCATCCGCCCGCTTGCCATGGACGTGACCGACGATGCGTCGATGAGCGCCGGCATTACGCAGATCATTGCCGATACCGGCCGCATCGACGTCCTGGTCAACAACGCCGGATATGGCTCCTACGGAGCGCTCGAGGATGTCCCCATTGATGAGGGCCGCCGGCAGTTCGAAGTCAACGTCATCGGGGCCATCCGGCTGGCGCAGCTGGTCCTGCCGCACATGCGCGGGCAACGTTCGGGCACCATCCTGAACGTCACCTCGATGGGCGGGAAGATCTACACGCCGCTGGGCGGCTGGTATCACGGAACCAAGTTTGCCCTGGAGGCGCTCAGCGACTGCCTCCGCCTGGAGGTCAAACCGTTCGGCATCAATGTGGTGGTTATTGAGCCCGGCAGCATCGCCACCGAGTGGGGCGGCATCGCGGCGGACAATCTTGAGGCTACCTCCGGGCATGGACCGTATGCGGCGCAGGCCGAAGCTGTGGCCAGGACCTTGCGGGCGGAATCGGCCGGAAGCCGGAACTCACCGCCGTCGGTAGTGGCCGACGCAATCGGGAAGGCCGTGACCGCCGCGAAGCCGAAGACCCGCTACGCGATGGGCTTCGGCGCCAAACCGCTGATCACCGCGCGAGGATTGCTCGGCGACCACCAGTTCGACGCTGTGATCAGTCGGGCCATCGGACTGCCGCGCAGCTGAGGGTCCAGGATTGGCCGGTCACCTGGTCAGGATCCTTTACAAGTGCGCATCCCTGATGTCCGGTGGCGTGGCGCCCTGGAGGACCCAGCGGTTGCCGTCCGGATCGGCGAACTGGGCAAACAGCACGCCACCCATGTCCTGGACCTCGCTGATGTCCGCGCCGCGGCGAACCAGTTCGTCGCGAGTTGCACCCATGTCCGGCACCACCAGCTGCAGTCCCTCCAGGCTGCCCGGCGCCATGGCAGTCATTCCGGTTCCGATAACGATCGACGTGGGCGAACCCGGGGGCGTCAGCTGCACCACCCGCATCCCCGGAACGTGCTCCACGTCGTGGTCGAGCACGAAGCCCAGTTGCTCCGTATAGAAGGACTTTGCCCGGTCCACATCGGACACGGGTACCTGCACAACCTCAAGGCGCATCTCCATTGGCCCACAGTATCCTGCGTGGCCCTTCCCGGAGTGTCTTTTAGACGACGGCGCTGTCCCGGCTTCCAGCGCCTGCGTCTGGAGTGGCGGCAGCCCGCAGGGAGGCCGGGGCGGCAGGCGGCCGGTACGGCAGGTCAAGGGTGAAAACAGCCAGCGGGACCTTGGGTGGTGCCCGGTGGACGTCCCGCTGAGGCCGGTGTTTGAAACCGAAACGAAGATAAAGCCGCTGCGAACGCAGGTTGTGCTGCGCGGTATCCAGGACCAGGCGTTCAGCACCCCACTTTGTGGCCACATTCGCCCCTTCCGCCAGGAGTGCGTAGCCAAGCCCTTGTTTCCGGGCAGCGGAAAGTACGGCGAGAAGCCTCAGTTCTGCTTCTCCCGCACCGGCCTGGCGCGCGTAGGGGACACCGTGCGGGAAGATGCTGGCGGTGCCCAGGAGTTGGCCGTCGGTTCCCTCGGCCACCAGCAATACGCCCTGCTGGTCCCGGCCCTCGGCATCCAGCAGCAGGGCGAGGCGTTCCCCGTCCGGCAGGAAGGCGCCCGGTTCGAGGTGGCCGAATCCAGCCAGCGTCAGTTGCCCGATGTCCCCGTATTCGGCGGGGCGTGCCCGGCGCACAATAAAAGTCATTGGCCCACCCTACGGCCCCAAAAATCAGCAGCCCAAAGCAGTTGAGCCTCGTTTCATGAGGTTGCGCTTTGTGTTCTCCAACGCCCGGACTCCCGCCATCAGTGCTGGTCACAGGCCCCTTTTCGTTACTCCATGCTTCGGGCCATGACCGCATGTTGCCTACAGCGTCAGTGCGTTTCGGCCGGGATTGAACAGCGCGCCGGCGGGTGGTTGGTTGGAACAACCGGCCTTGAAAGGAAAGAACATGACGGAACACTTTGATCTCACCCCGCAACGCCTGCGCCACGTCCTGGGCCACTTTGCCTCCGGACTGACCGTCATCACCGCGGCCACGGACAAGGGTCCGGCGGGCTTCACGTGCCAGTCCTTCTCTTCCCTTTCGCTGGACCCCGCACTGGTCACCTTCAGCCCCGCCCGCAGCTCCAGCACCTGGCCCCAGCTGCGCAACGCTGGCCGGTTTACCGTGAACATCCTGCCCGCGGAGCACCAGCACCTGGCAGCCCAGTTCGCCCGGTCCGGCACCGACAAATTTGCCGGCGTCGACTACTCGGAGTCACCCCTGGGCAACCCCGTGCTGGACCAGGCACTCGCCTGGGTGGATTGCGAACTGCATCAGGAGTACGACGGCGGCGATCACACCATCGTGGTGGGTGCTGTCCGCGCCTTGGGAGCACGGGACGGCGCAGAGCCGCTCCTCTTCTTCAAAGGCAGCTACTTCGAAGGAGTGGAAGCGCGCGCCCGCCAGCTGGAGCAGGTTGCATGACGGGGGCCAGGGCCCGATCGCGGGGACGGGTCCGACGCCCTGCGCAGCCGGCCGCCGTCGGACTCCGGCCAGACGAGGCGCAGGAGGACTACCCTGCCCAGGACTGGTCGGGCATCGCTGTCGGATCCGCCGTTGAGGTCATCCTGCCGGCGGTACCGGCGTACCGGGGGCGCGTTGACGCGAAGACCCCGGACTCGGCCATTGTCTGGGTAGTCAGCCTGGACGGAAGCGGCCGTCAGATGCACAGCAACCGCGACGGCATCAGCCTGGACCCGGCAGGAGCCTGACGGCATGATCGGCACACTCACCCGCAGGATCCAGGCGACCTGCGCCGATGAGCTGTCCCGGCTCCGGCGCCAGATGTACTCCCTGGCCTGGCAGGAGATCCGCGAAGGCGGGGTGGAGGGCGCTGCCACGGCGATGGCCCGCAAACCTTCGTGCGTGAACCACGGGGTCAGCGTGGACGTTGTCTGCTTCGCCCAACGCGCCGCCCTTGAGGAAGCCCCCTTTATGATTTCGGTCGCCATGCACCTCCACCCGGACCGCCGGCCGGGCGAGGTGTACTGGGAGGAAGCGGACGCGTGGGCGCAAGCGGTAGCCGACCATGATTGGTTCAGGGTTGAAGCGCGCGGCCGCCTGGAAACCCTGGACAGACGGGTCTTCCACTATGCGCTGACCGAGAAGGCGCCCGCAGTTCAGATCATTCCAGTGGAGGCCGCAGGTTCCTGACGGCGTGCGGTGAGGATCGACTCCCTGTCGGTGATGCTGCGCGGATCGGTTGGGGCACACAAATGTCAGACCCTACTCGTAGTCTGAAAGTGTCCCGAGGAGGAGGGGCATTGGTTCCGTGGAGGGGGTGCAGCGTGGAGGTTGGGCCGTTCGTCGATGACGACGAGGAGGCGTGGGTTCCGGCTGTCGAGTTCACGGACGGGGAGGATTCGCTGTTGGCCGGGACGGTGAGCTTCCCGGCTCCTGCCTTCCTGACCGCCGATGGTGCCATCCGCATGGTCCAGTCGGCTGACAGGCTTATCGCCTGGGTTACGGGGATGAAGCAGGGCGCGCTTGCCCGGATGGAGGAGGCTGTTGCGGAAGAAGCTCCCAGGCGACAGGAGAACCAGCCGGTACGCTTTGGCGGGGACGAGGCCCATGCGCTCGCTGTCACCGAAGTCTCAACTGCCTGTGCCCTCTCGGAAGGCACAGCTGCGGGCTTGCTTAGTGATGCGTCGGAGCTGACGGGGCCGCTTTGGGAGGTCCTTGAAGCGCTGGAGGCGGGCGACATTTCGGACGCGCATGCGCGGATCATTGTTGATCAGGCCCGCTCCCTCCCAGCCGGGCAGGCTGAAAGGTTCGCGTCGGTTGCGCTGCGGCGCACGAGGACGCGGCATGGCCGCAGGCGCACACCGGCTGAATTGCGTGCCTGTTTGCGGCGGTTGCGTGAACAGCTTCACCCTGAAAGCCTCGCGGCCCGCAGGGAGGCGGCCCGGCGTGAGCGTGGTGTGTGGTTCAGGGCTGAGCCGGACGGGATGTGCACGCTCTCGGCGTTCCTGACCGCGGAGGTCGGAATGGCGATCTACAGCGGACTCGATCGTGATGCGCGGCTGGCCAGCGCACGGGCCGCGGAGCTCAAGGACCTCAGGGACCTTCCCGGGCCCGGCTCGGCTTCTGGACACAGCGCTGCTGCTGAACCCGGCACTGCACCGGGATCCGGCACTGCACCTGGGACCGGCACTGCTGCGGATTCGCCGACGCTGTCGGAGTTGCGCGCCGAGTCGCTGGCCTACCGCCTCTTCGGTGGACCTGAATCGGGCGCGTCCGACAAGCTTTTTGGTGGCCCTGACGGGGCGGAATCCGGGGTGTTCCGCCCCGAGATCGTGGTGACTATCCCGGTGGGACAGGTTATGGGCGGCAGCCCGGGTTCCCGCGGCGATGCCGTACCGGTTGAACCTGGGTTTGGAACGGCTGAACTGGAAGGGTATGGGCCCCTTGATGCTGCTACGGCCCGGCGTTTGGCTGCCCTGGCGCCTACTTGGTACCTGCTGTTCACGGACGGTACCACCGGGCAGGCGTTGGGGGTGGGGCGCCGGGCATATCGTCCACCGAAGGTGCTGCGCCGGTATCTGCAGTGCCGTGACGGGACCTGCCGGTTCCCGGGATGCACCCGTAGGGCCGCCGTTTGCGAGCCCGATCACACCATCGAGTGGCAGGAGGGCGGGACTACTGACCCCGGCAACTTGGCAATGCTTTGCCGCAGGCATCATGCGCTGAAGTCCATCGGCGCGTGGAGTTACAGACACTCTTCCCCTTCCGGGGACCTTGAGTGGCGTTCACCGCTGGGCCGGCACTACACCACCGAAGCAGCCGACCTCAGACAAGTCCCATTTCCGCTCCAACAGCCAGAGCCACCGCCGTTCTAGGGGGGACGGTACCCAGGACTCGGACTTGCGCCTTTCCCGTTCCGGGCGGCTCTAGTCAGAGGTGGTTGCCGCCCTCGCGGCGGCAGACGATCGTTTCGGTCGACGAATCATGGAGCCCGTCCAAGACGTCCAGGACTGCTAAGCGGGTGCTTTTAGTAGACGGAGCCCTCGAGCAGCTCGGAAAGCCTGCTGGCCGCACGCCGCAGTTCGGGGACGCCTGCCTTGAGCGTGGCTTCGCTGGCTGCCTCCACTGGGCTAGTGAGGGAAATCGATTCGCTCGGGCGGCGCCCCGTCCTGTTCGGCACAGCCACGGCCACGGAGAGAACTCCCGTGGCCCGCTCATCCGCAGAGTACGCATACTCGGCGTCGGGTTCGGGCAGCCTGGAACGCAACTCCGCCGCCGTCAGGTCCCCATCCTGACCCGCTGCAACGGCCGCTCTCACAACCTGCTCGAGCTCGTCGTCGGACGCTGAAGCGAGCAGGATCTTGCCGGCGGCACCCAGCGTGAGGGGCAGGCGCTTACCCAGCGGAAGGTCGTAGCGCAGGGGCGCCTCACCGTCCACGCGCGCCACGAGGATGCGTTCAAACCCCAGCCGCGTATACAGCGACGCCGTCAGTCCGGTCTGTGATGCGACCTGCTGAAGGATGGGCCGGGCTGCGACCACGAGCGGATCGTTCTCAAGGAAACTCCGGGCGGCAGGCAGGACCGCCGGCCCTATCCGGTAGGACTTGTCGGTCTGGCTCACCATGCCAAAGTCCTGCAGCACCCGCAGGATCCGCAAGGTGGTGGGCAGGCTCATGCCGCAATTCCTGGCCAGGTCGCTGAGCCGCTGCGGCCGCTCCGCGCGCTGCAGCTCGGCGAAGACCTCCATGGCCCGTGAGAGGGAGCGCATGTTTGAGGCTTTAGGGCCTTCCTCTGCGGGCGCACCTTGGGCGCTGGATGTCGTCGTCGTCATTCTTCCATTCTATGTAAGTTCCTTGCGCTTGACAGCTCATGTGTCGGCTGTCACTATTTCTCTGTACGCAATATAGTTTCATTCTGTGAAATGAAGCAACACAGACTGGAACAACGCACGGAGAAGGAACCCATGACAACGAAGTCAGTCACAACCGCCCCCAAGAGCACTGTCCGAGTGGCACCGTCAGTGTTGGCGGGCATCGGCGCCTTTGCTGCTGTGGGCGCCTACGTCCTGGTCACTTCGATCGACCTCGGCCTCTGGACTTCCCTGGGGCCCGGCCCCGGTCTCTTCCCCTTCGCAATGGGCGCCGTCCTGGTGGCGATGGCCGTTGTGTGGCTGCTTCAGGAACTCCGCCGGCCCAGCGAAACGGCAGAAGGCGTTGACCTCGGACTGGTCATCGCCGTCGTCCTCAGCCTGGTAATCCTTGCGGCCGTGATGGACCTGATCGGCTTCCAGCTGGGCATGTTCCTGTTCCTGATGTACCACCTGAAGCTGCGCGGCCGCCGGGGCTGGCCGTCCTCGGTGATCACAGCCCTCGCCGGCAGCTTCGGCGCGTTCTACGCCTTCAACTACGGACTGAACGTGTCCCTGCCCGTCTCGGCTTTCCCCCTGCTGAACACGATCGGACTCTGAACGTGGATACCCTCAACGAACTCTTGAACGGCTTCGCGGCCGCCATGACCTGGCAAAACCTGCTTTTTGCCTTCCTGGGCTGCCTGCTCGGCACCATCATCGGCGTGCTGCCCGGCATCGGCCCCGTAGCCGGCGTCGCGCTGCTCATTCCCCTCACCCTGAACCTGGACGCGACCGGCGCGATCATCATGCTCTGCGCCATCTTCTACGGCACCGCCTACGGGGGAACCATCACCAGCGTCCTGCTGAACACCCCTGGCGAAGCTGCCTCCGCGATCACCACCATCGACGGCTACGCCATGACCAAGATCGGCAAGGCCGGCGCCGCCTTGACCATTGCCGCCGTCGGGTCCTTTGTGGGCGGAACCGTAGCCACCATCGGCCTGGTGGCGGCCGCAAAGCCCCTCGGAGAACTGGGTCTGCTGGTAGGGCCGCCGGAATTCTTTGCACTGATGGTGGTGGGCATCTCCCTGCTCGTCGCGCTCGCCGGGAAATCCATGGTCAAGGCCGTCATCTCCGGGGCACTGGGCCTGCTGATCGCCATGGTGGGTATCGACCCCGTTGCCGGGGCCCCGCGCTTCACCTTCGGCATGGACCGGCTCCTGGACGGCGTGAGCTTTGTTGCCGTAATCGTGGGTGTCTTTGGCCTCTCGGAACTCCTTTCCTACCGCAAGGACACCGCCACCCCCACGGTGCACGCACCGAACCTGCGGTCCCTGCTTCCCACCCGCGGGGAATGGCGCCGGAGCGCCCCGGCCATGGCACGCGGCACCGGTATCGGCTTCGGCCTGGGACTGATTCCCGGCATGACCGGCTCCGTGTCCTCCTTGCTGGCCTACGGTGCGGAAAAGAAGTTCTCCCGCCACCGCCACGAGCTGGGCAAGGGCGCCATTGAAGGTGTCGCCGGCCCGGAAACAGCCAACAACTCCCACGCCAACGCCGCCCTGATCCCGCTGTTCACCCTCGGCATCCCCGCATCACCCACCATCGCGGTGCTGATGGGCGCCTTCCTCCAGCAGGGCCTCACCCCGGGTCCCACCCTCTTCACCGAACACTCCGAGATCGCCTGGGCCATCATTGCCAGCCTATTCATCGGAAACCTGCTCCTGCTGCTGCTGAACGTTCCGCTGGTAGGCCTGTGGACCTCCATCCTCCGCGTCCCGTCGTCGATCCTTACCGCACTGATCCTGCTGTTTATGGTGATCGGCGCTTACACCATCAACTTCAGCGTCTTCGATGTCTTCGTGATGATCGGTTTCGGCCTGCTGGGCCTCGCCCTCCGGCACCTGGACATCCCGCTGGCACCCATGGTGCTGACCCTGGTTCTCGGCCCGCTCATGGAACGCTCCCTGCGCGAATCCCTCGAAATTTCCCAGGGCGACTTCAGCATCTTCACCAGCCGCCCCATCTCCGCAGTCCTGATCGGGCTGGGCCTGCTGATTGTCTTCAGCCCGCTGCTCAAGCTCCGCAAGCCGAAGGCACTCAACGAAGACCCCGAAACCTAGACCCAAACCCGTACACCCCCAGCATCCCTTCAAGCACTACCCCGAAGCACACCTTCAAAGGAGAAGAACCATGAAAACCCGTTCACGCATCGCCACCGCCCTGGCCGCCGCATCCCTGATTGCCCTGACCGGCTGCGGCGCCAACGCCGGAGCCACCAACGCCTCGGCAGGCGATTTCCCCAAAAAGGGCAAAACAATCGACCTCGTCGTCGCTTTCTCCTCCGGAGGTGCGGTGGACACAGCTGCCCGGCTTATCCAGCCCATCCTGGAAAAGGAACTGGGCACCAACGTGGAGGTCATCAACAAGCCCGGGGCCGGCGGACAGATCGGCTACACCCAGCTGACCAGCGCCGCACCAGATGGCTACACCATCGGCGCCACCGGTTCCCCGTCCGTGGTCGTGTCACCCCTTGATCCCGCCCGCGGCGCCAAGTACACCCGCGACAGCTTCCAGCCGCTGGGCCGCCAGGTCATCGACCCCACCGTCATCGCGGTGCAGCCGGACAGCCCCTACAAGACACTGAAGGAACTCCTGGACGCAGCCAAGGCCAACCCCAAGTCCCTGACCGCCAGCACCACCGGGCTCCAGACCGGCGAACACTTTGCCCTGGCCCAGATCCAGGAGAGCACGAGCTCCGAATTCGCTCCCGTCCACTTCTCCGAAGGTGCCTCCCAAGCCACCACCGCTTTCCTTGGCAAGCATGTGGACGTGCTGGTGGCCAACGTTAGCGACGTCACCGACCTGACGAAGCAGGGCAAAGCCCGCGTCCTGGGCGTCATGACGTCAGAGCGCGCACCCTCGCTGCCGGACATTCCCACGTTCAAGGAAGCAGGCTACGACCTCGAGGCCGGAACGGTCCGCGGCTACTCCGCTCCCGCCGGCCTGCCGGCCGAAGTGGCCAAGAAGCTCGAAGCAGCCATCAAAACGGCCATCGAAGACCCCACGGTCAAGGAAAAGATGAGCGCACTCGGCCTGCAGACCAGCTACCTCTCCGGCGAGGACTACAAGCAGTTCTGGGCCGGCCAGGAAGAGGACTTCAAGAAGGTCCTGCCGCTGGTACAGAAGACCAACTGACCCTGCCGAAACCCACCGGACGGAAGAAGCCATCATGACAACCCCAGCAATAGACACCATCGACTCCGACTTCCCCCGCCCCGACAGGGACGTCGTGGAGCGCCTCGCCAAGCTGCCGGCGGCCAACATCGGCGATGCCATGGACCGGCTCGGCGTGGCGGACTCCGCCATCCAGGCCATCTGGCCCGGCGCCCTTCTCGCCGGCCCTGCCTTCACGGTGTGGACGCGGCCCGGGGACAACCAGGGCATCCACAAGGCCTTGGAACAGGCCCGGCCGGGGGACGTCATTGTGGTGGCCGGCGGCGGGGACGCCTCCCGCGCCCTGCTTGGCGAGCTCATCGGCGAACGCGCCATCAACCTTGGCATCGCTGGCTTCGCACTGGACGGAGCAGCGCGCGACGCCGAAGCGCTGGGTGAGATCGGCATGCCAGTCTTCGCCCGGGCTACTTCCCCCGCCGGCCCTTACAAGAACGGTCCCTTCCGCCTGGGCACAGCGCTCGCCTTCGGCGGCGTCCCCGTCCTGCCCGGCGATGTGATCATCGGCGACTCCGACGGCGTAGTGGTGGTGCCCCGCGAGCAGGCAGCCGCAGTGGCCGAGGCCGCCGAAGCAGTCTTCGCAGATGAAACGAACCGCCGGCAAGCCATCGTGGCAGCCCGCGCCTGAAGCAAGAAAGACAGAGAGAACCATGACAGCGGTAACCGTCATTGGCCTCGGCGAAGCCGGCGCCACCTACGCCGCGGCGCTCCACGCCGCCGGCCACAACGTCACCGGGTTTGACCCGGTTGCGCCCACCACCCCCGCCGGTGTCACCCGCGCAGCAACCGCTGCGCAAGCCTGTGAAGGCGCGGACATCGTCCTCGTCATGACAGGAGCCGCCGCTGCCCGCAGCGTCGCCGGGGAGTGCCTTCCGGTCCTGGAAGCGGGCAGTTGCTACGCGGACTTCACCTCGTCCTCGCCCGGAGTGATGGACGAACTGGGCCGGCTGCCCGGCAAGGCAGACTTCGCCGACGTCGCTATCCTTGGACCGGTCTCGGCACTGGGGGAGAAGACCCCGCTGATGGTCAGCGGCCCTGGAGCTCAGGCGGTGGCTGACCTGCTAGGTCCGCTGGGGGTCGACGTCGAGATTGCAGCTGGAGAACCCGGTGCGGCCATGGCCCATAAGCTCCTGCGCAGCGTCCTGATGAAGGGCCTGGCCTCCGTGGTGGTCGAAGCCGTGACCGCAGGCCGGGCAGCCGGACTCGAAGAATGGATCCGGGCCCAGATCGCCAGCCAGCTCGCCGGTGACGGGCAGGCAGTGATTGACCGGTTCCTTACCGGCACGGCCAAGCACGCCGTCCGGCGCTCCAAGGAAATGCAGGACACGGCCAGCTACCTCGCCGATCTTAAAGTTCCCGCCGAGATGACCACTGCGTCCGCTGCCGCCCTGTCCCGCATGGCCCTGGAAACTGAGCCGGCCTTGCGCTGACAGCTGTGTCCGGCAGAATCAAGAACGGGTATTACGTGACTCACCACCTAACCGGCGTCCCGCCGTCAGGAGCAGCAACATGATCGGCATCTGGGCACTCGGCGCCTACCTTGCCGTCATCCTGTTGTGGACCACTGTGCTCAAGCGCAGTGTGGGGGAGGCCATGATCCTGGGCTTCCTGGCCGTGCTTCCGTTCACCGGAGCAGCGGCGGCGCAGATCGGCTGGGACGCGTTCTACTCGGCCATCACCGATGAGATCGTCTACGCCACCATGGCCTTTGTCTTTATGGGCTACCTGCTGGACAAGACCGGTGTGCTGGACAAGCTGATCGACCTGCTCAACTCCCTGATTGGCGGGGTCAAGGGCGGGCCGGCGTGGGTGTCCACCGTGGCCTCGGCCGGCCTGGGCGGGGTGGTGCACAACCAGGCGGCCATTGCCGCCACCGTGGGATCGGTAACCATTCCCTGGATGGAAAAGTCGCGGCTGGACAAGCCCTCGGCGGCCACCCTGGTGGCCGGTAATGCGGGCATGGGAATCACGTTTCCGTTCAGCGCATCGATGTTCGTGCTGGTGGGGTCGGCTACTGTGGGTCCGCTGCTGGACATCAACGCGCTGGTCCTGCCCTTGCTGTTCGGGGGCCTGTGGTGCTTCCTGCACCGGTTGATCGTCACCTGGCTGCTGATCCGCAAGAGCGGGATGGCTCCGCTTGATGCGGCCCACCGGCTGCCGGTCCGGACCGCGTTTGGCCGTGGCTGGCCCACCCTGCTGCTGTTTGTTGTGGTGGCCATTCCGCTGGTGATCACGTCCGGGGCTATCGCTGCGGGTCTCTCGGACTGGACCGGGGGAGATGTGTCCAAGTCCGTCAGCGTCATCGTCTGGATCCCCGTGGTCCTGATCATCACGGGCTTCCTGCTGGGCCGGAAGAAACTTCCCACGAGCGGGCGGGCGTGGTGGGCTTTGCTGCAGAACTCGGCGCCGCGTTTCGGAATTGTGGGCGTCACGGTGGTGTTCGCCTTCGCCGGAGCCAACGCCCTGGCCGCCACCGGGCTGCCGAAGCAAATGACGGAGCTGCTCAACGGGATGAACCTGCCGGTGTGGATCCTGGCCATCCTGGTCGGGCTGATTGTCATCGCTGTCGCCGCGCCCCTGTCCGCTACTGCCACCATGGCTGCTGTGGGAACGGTCGGCGTCGCGGCCCTGGTGGCAGCCGGAGTGCCGGCAACCACGGCAGCGGTGGCCGTCCTGGTCTTCTCCTCCTGCGAGGCGGCGGTTCCGCCCGGAGGTGCCCCGCTCTATGTGGCGTGCGGCATCGCGGATGTGGACCCGATCAAGACCTTCCTCCGGCTGCTCACCCACTACGCCCTGCCGCTGCTCGGCATTGGCGTCCTGATCATCCTCGGCGTCCTGCCCATCTAAGGAAAGTCACCATGCACACCATCCGAAGAGCCGTCGAAGTCCTCTTCGTCCTGACCCTCGCAGCGCTCCTGGCCGGCGGCGTTCTGTTCGTGGCCGGGCAGGCCATCGCCCTGGCGGCCGGCCGGGGCGACTGGCTCACACTGCTCAACGAGTCCATCAAGGCGCCCATGTGCATCGCTGCCTCCCTCTGCGCCATCGCCGGATTCCTGCTCAGCTACAAACGCCGCCAGAACCAGGAGCAGCCGCAGGAAGCAGGGGCACGGTGAGGTCCGGGGACGGAACCTACCCCACGTTCGCCGAGCTGCTGAAGCGGGAGGGCGCTTTCGCCGGAACCTCCTGGGACCTCTTTCCGGACGCAACCCGCGGGACGCCGTCGTTCATTGATTCCCGGGCCGTGATGGAGGCGCGAAGCTGCATCCGCACCGGCACGGCCTTTGGCCTGGACTATCCGGCCGATGCGTTCCACCCCGGCATGTCCCTCAAGCGCGGCGCTCCCCGGCACACCATCTACTCCTCGCACCCGGCCCACCGCGACGACTTCCTGGACGGGTACTACCTGCAAGGATCCAGCCAGATCGACGGATTGCGGCACCGCCGGGCAGACGACGTCGGCTTCTACAACGGCACGCCTGACGACGCTGTCCGGGAGGGCACGCCGGATCTTGGCATCCAGGAATGGGCGGACAACCCAATCGTGGGCAGGGGAGTGCTTGTTGACCTAGCCGGGTACCGCGCCGGGCAGGGTGCTCCGATCGACCAGGCGGCAGGTGAGCCCCTGGGCCTGGAGTTGATTCAGGCGGTGCTGGACGCCCAGTCCGTGACCCTCCGGCAGGGCGACATCCTGATGCTGCACACCGGCTGGTGCGAGTGGTTCCTGGGCCTGGCCCCGGAGGACAAACAGCGGATGCGGGAGAGCAGGCGGGCCGCCGGCGTTGCCCAGTCCGAGGACTTCGTCGCCTGGGCATGGGACAACAGGCTGGCGCTCCTCGCGGCGGACAACTTCGCCTTCGAATGCCTGCCCGCACTGGCTTCCAGCCCTTACCGCGACTCCGCCCCGAACGATCACGGCATGATGCACCAGCAGCTCCTCGCTAAGCTGGGCATGCCGCTGGGTGAACTGTGGCGGCTCGGGCCCCTCGCGCGCCATATGCGTGGCATCAACCAGTGGGACGCCTTCATCACCGTCAAACCGCTGAACATCACCGGCGGGACCGGTTCACCCGCAAACGCCACCGCGCTGCTCTAGGTAGTCCCGTCAGGTAAGGCGCTGGCCGGTGATATCGGCCAAGTGATCCAGGAGTGCGTTCTGGAACCGCTCGTCGCGGGCTGCATGATGCGGCTTCTCCCGGTTCTGGTGGAACCAGTAGCCCCCGCTGGTGAGCGCCGCCGGATCATCGCCCGTGGCGAGCCACTCCTGCGTCAGGTGGCCGAGGCGCAGGTCATCGGGTGCCCCCGCGCCGCCCATCCGGGTGGGCACCCAGCCGGGATCGACGGCGTTGCTGAGGACGTCCGGCCATAAACGGGCGACGGCGGCTGCCAGGGCTGTGAGGTAGAGCTTGCTGTCCGAGTAGGTCACCTTCTCCATGCCCGCTTCGAGCCTGCTGGGATCAGCGTGGCCGCCGCGGTGCATTCCGCTGCTGAGGTAGACCAGCCGGTGCGGGCGTTCGATGAGCGCGGTGAGGAGGTACGGAGCCACAACATTCACCTGGAAGATGTCCGGGCTGTGCAGGACTCCCGCGTTGTGGATGACGGCGTCCATCCGACCGATCGCGTTGACTTGCCTGGCGACGTCGCGCGTCTGTTCCAGGTCCGCCAGGTCGCCCACTGCCGCTTCGGCCCCGCCGTCCACCAGCTCCTGGACGGCATCCAGCCGGGCAGTGCTCCGGGCATGGACAACAACATCGTGCCCGGTCTCCAGAAGGGTCCGCGCAGTAGCTTGTCCCAAACCGTCAGCAGAGCCGGTGACAAAAACACGCATGCCTACACCTTATCGGTTCGGGAAATCATACTTGTACAGATGTATACAAGTATGATGGGTGCTGGAGGTCGAACATGACTGATTTACCTGCACGGAACACCGGCGCACATTTTGTTTACGCGGAACTGAAGCGGCAGATCCTCAGCCTTGAACTGAAGCCGGGGGAGCGGATTTTTGAGCCTGCCATGGCGGCATCATTGAGTGTGAGCCGTACGCCGTTGCGCGAGGCCATCAGGCGGCTCATCTCAGAGAACCTCCTGGAGCAGCAGCCCACCGGGGGTGTCCTGGTGCCAAGCCTGGACGAGGCAGCGATTTCAGAGTTGTACGAGGTCCGGGCGGCAATGGAGTCGCTGATGGCACGGAACGCCTGCATTAAGGCGACGCCTTCCGACATCGAAGCGCTCCGAGGCATCCTTGCCCGTAACGCCGCAGTGGTGGAATTCGCCGATGACGCCATGCGCCAGGGCATGGCACTGCACAGCAGGCTCGCGGAGATGGCCGGAAATTCCTGGGCCCGCCGTTTCCATGGCCAGGTATCCAACCACATGGAGCGCTACCGGCATTTCACCAACAGCACCCAGGAACGGCGTGACCAGGCCCTGGCCCAGCACCGCGCCCTGGTGGACGCCGTGGCCGCGGGCGATCCGGACAACGCCGCGAAGATTGCTTTCGAGCACGTCATGGGGGCCCGGGATGCCGCGGTGCGTGCCATCTCGAGCAGCGGCCTGGGCATCTCGTGATCGGCGAACTTGGACGCCGCACAACAACTTCCCTCCTGGTCCATTCCGCGCTGATCCAGGCGGTGACCTTCCTGGTCCGGCCCGCGGCAACCTACCGTGCGCTTGAACTGGACGTTCCCGGGTTTGCCCTGGGCCTGCTGGCAGCCAGCTATGCTGTTTTTCCTTTGCTGCTCGCAGTCCCGACGGGCGGCCTGGTGGACCGCTTGGGTGAGCGCCGGCTGATGGCCATCGGGTCCGCCGTCGTTCTTGCCTGTTCTGCTTTCCTGCTGCTGTGGGGCTCGTCAATCGTCACCCTGGTTATCGGAACCGCGCTGCTGGGTGCCGGGCAACTCGCATGCGTTGTAGGGCAGCAGGCCGTGGTGGCCAACAACGCTGCCCCGGCCCGCATGGACGCAGCCTTCGGTTACCTGACTTTCGCCGCCTCCCTGGGCCAGGCCCTCGGACCCCTGGCGATTTCCCTCGTGGGAGGGGCATCCATCCGCCCTGACACGCAGGCAATTTTCTTCCTGTCGACGTGCATGAGCCTGGCACTCTTCGTGACCACGTTTGGTGTGGCAGCACATGTCAGCGGCGCGAAAAGGAAGGCAGTTGCAGGTGACGGCAACACCGGCAACGCACTCTCGCTGCTCAGGACCCCTGGCGTCGCCCGCGCATTGGCCACCAGCGCCACCGTGCTTGCCGTGGTGGACCTGACCATGGTGTACCTCCCGGCACTCGGATCCGAACGCGGGCTCACTTCGGCAACGGTGGGCGCCATGCTCACTGTCAGGGCAGTGTTTTCCATGGTTTCCCGGATCCTGCTGGGGCGGGTGTCCAGGAAGCTGGGCCGCATGAGGCTGCTGGTGTTGAGCCTCGCACTGTCCACCGTCGCCTTGGCCGTGGCTGCGGTTCCCATGCCGGCCTGGCTGTTGTTTATTGTGATGGCCGTTCTCGGGCTGGGGCTCGGCATCGGCCAGCCGCTGACCATGTCCTGGCTTTCGGCGCAGGCCCCAGCTGGGCAGCGTGGACGGGCGTTGGCTCTGAGGCTCGCCGGGAACCGGGTGGGCCAGGTGGTACTGCCGAGTGCCATCGGGGTGGTTGCGGCAGGACTTGGTGCAGGGGGTGTTTTCCTTGCTTCCGCCGCGGTGGTGGGCGGGACGCTACTGCTGCTCCGGGGCGTGGAGTTGGACTAGCTAGTGCAGTTGGACTAGCTACGGCAGCCGGCTGGGCCGCAGTACCGAAGGTACCCCGGCCTGCCCAGGATCCAGTGGGACGGGGCTGACCAGCACCGCCGGGCCGCGGTGCATGGTTCCGCTGGATAGTGCCCGGCAACGGATGCCGCCCCTGCCCCGCATCGCGGCGTGGGCCCCGGGCGCCAGCACCTCGTTCATCCAGGCGCACGGGTGGGCCGCGCGCCCGCCATGGAACTCCACGACGGAGCCGCCGGATTCCAGCGCGAAGTCCTGCCCCAGCAGCGGAGCCAGGTGCGCACCCCGCAGGATCACGTTCCGGCGCGTCGCCAGCGGATCAAACGGTCCGGCTTCCAGCTCGGCTGCCATGGCTTCGAGGGCCTCGACGGCGAACAGGGTCACCGCAGCATCCATGTGCGCGGCCTTGCCGAAAAACCGGTCACCCACGATGCCCTTGCCGGCCACCACCTCAGCGGTGCCGGCGTCGAGCGTCGGCACGTCCGCAGGGCCGTCCTTGGCCCGCCCGAAGTAGGCATGCCCGGGTGACACCAGCAGGTGGAGGATTTCGACGTCGTACCGGTAGTGTTCGGCCATACCGCCAGCGTAGTTTGATGTAGGCGCAGACATCGCTGATCGGAACTATGGGGGAGCAGAAGTTGGAACCAATCGCTGTAGACGGCGGCAAGGGCACCGTAAAACTCAGCGCCGACGGAATTATTCACCTTGTCTGGCAACCCGGGATCGTCCTGGAAAGCGATGACGTGCACGCGGCGATGGACAGGGTCAATGAAATTTCCGGAGGGTCCGAATACCCGATGCTGGTGGACATGGGGGTTACCAAGGCAGTGACCCGCCAGGCCAAGTCCGCCTTCCAGATCCCCTGTGCAGCGTCGCGGA
Source organism: Pseudarthrobacter sp. W1I19 (assembly GCF_030817835.1). Classification (NCBI taxonomy): domain Bacteria; kingdom Bacillati; phylum Actinomycetota; class Actinomycetes; order Micrococcales; family Micrococcaceae; genus Pseudarthrobacter; species Pseudarthrobacter sp. W1I19. Next base: position 4,383,098 of record NZ_JAUSZR010000001.1, on the reverse strand, counting down.
TTGCCTTGCTTGGCTCAAGTCCGGTGGACCGCATCATTGCAAATTTCACCATTGAACGGCAGGCCTTGCCATGTCCCACACGCTTCTTCACGTCCCGGGATGAGGCGCTGGTCTGGCTTCTCGATCCCGCGATTTCCTGACAGTAACAACCCGCCCTGGGTTTCGACAGGCTCAACCACCGGGCGGTCTGCCTTAGCCACCAACGTAGGCCGCCAGGTGCTTGCCGGTGAGCGTTGAGGCGCCAGCCACCAGCTCAGCCGGCGTGCCCTCGAAAACGATCCGCCCGCCGTCGTGCCCTGCTCCCGGTCCCAGGTCGATGATCCAGTCAGCGTGCGCCATCACCGCCTGGTGGTGCTCGATGACAATCACGGACTTGCCGGAATCAACCAGCCGGTCCAGCAGGCCCAGCAGGTTCTCGACGTCGGCAAGGTGCAGGCCGGTGGTGGGCTCGTCCAGGACGTACACGTCGCCCTTCTCGGCCATCTGGGTGGCGAGCTTGAGCCGCTGGCGCTCGCCGCCGGACAGCGTGGTGAGCGGCTGGCCAAGGCTGAGGTAGCCCAGGCCCACGTCCGCGAGCCGGTCAAGGACGGTGCGCGCCGCCGGCGTTTTCGCTTCGCCTTCGGCAAAGAAGGCACGCGCTTCCGTCACGGACATGGCCAGGACGTCGGCGATATTCTTCCCGCCTAGGGTGTATTCCAGCACCGATGCCTGGAAGCGGCGGCCCTCACAGTCCTCACAGGGCGACTCCACCGTGGCCATCACGCCCAGCTCGGTGAAGATAACGCCTGCGCCGTTGCAGGTGGGGCAGGCGCCCTCGGAGTTCGAGCTGAACAGGGCCGGCTTCACCCCGTTGGCCTTCGCGAAGGCCTTGCGGATGGGCTCCAGCATGCCCGTGTAGGTGGCAGGGTTGCTGCGCCGGGAGCCCTTGATGGCGCCCTGGTCGATCACCACCACGCCCTCGCGCTTCGCCACCGAACCGTGGATCAGCGAACTCTTGCCCGAGCCGGCCACGCCCGTCACCACCGCCAACACACCCAGGGGGATGTCGACGTCGACCGCCTGCAGGTTGTGCGTTGACGCCCCGCGCACCTCGAGCGCTCCGGACGCCTTCCGGACCGCTTCCTTGTGCGAGGCACGGTCCCCGAGATGCCGGCCGGTGATGGTGTCGCTGGACCGCAGGCCCTCCACCGTTCCCTCGTAACAGACAGTGCCGCCCGTGGTGCCGGCACCTGGCCCGAGGTCAACGATGTGGTCGGCAATGGCGATGGTTTCCGGCTTGTGCTCCACCACCAGCACGGTGTTGCCTTTGTCGCGCAACTGGAGCAGCAGCTGGTTCATGCGCTCGATGTCGTGCGGGTGCAGCCCGATGGTGGGCTCGTCAAAGACATACGTGACGTCGGTGAGGGAGGAACCGAGGTGCCGGATCATCTTGGTGCGCTGGGCCTCGCCGCCGGAAAGCGTGCCGGCCGGGCGGTCCAGGCTCAGGTAACCCAGGCCAATGTCGGAGAACGAGTCAAGCAGGTGCTGCAGGCCCTTGAGCAGGGGAGCCACCGAGGGGTCCTTGAGGCCGCGGATCCATTCGGCGAGGTCGCTGATCTGCATCTGGCAGAGCTCGGCGATGTTTTTGCCGTTGATCCTGGAGGACAGCGCCTGCTGCGTCAGCCGGGTGCCTTCACACTCGGGGCAGGTCTGGAACGTCACGGCCCGCTCCACGAACCGGCGCACGTGCGGCTGCATGGCCTCGGGGTCCTTGGACAGCATGGACTTCTGGATCTTGGGGATGATCCCCTCGAAGGTCAGGTTGACGCCTTCCACCTTGATCTTGGTGGGCTCGGCGTACAGCATGGTCTCCAGCTGCTTCTTGGTGAACTTCGCGATGGGCTTGTCCATCGGCAGGCCCATGCCCTCGAACAGGCGCCCATACCAGCCGTCCATCGAGTACCCCGGAACAAGCAGCGCTCCCTCGCTCAGGGACTTTTCGTCGTCGTACAGCGCCGTTCGGTCAATATCGCTGACGGCGCCCATGCCCTCGCAGCGCGGGCACATGCCGCCCAGGTAGACGGCCTGCTGAACCACCGCTTTCTCCACCCGGCCGTCACTTTTCTCCGTGGACATCACGCCGCTGGCCTTGCGGGTGGGCACGTTGAAGGAGAACGCCGTGGGCGGGCCGCCGTACGGTGAGCCGAGCCGGCTGAAGAGGATGCGTAGCATCGCGTTCGCGTCTGTCGCAGTGCCCACAGTGGAGCGCGGGTTGGCGCCCATCCGTTCCTGGTCCACGATGATCGCCGTGGTGAGCCCTTCCAGGAAGTCCACCTCGGGCCGGGCCAGCGAGGGCATAAAGCCCTGCACGAACGCACTGTAGGTTTCGTTGATCATGCGCTGCGACTCTGCGGCGATGGTGGCGAACACCAGGGAGCTCTTGCCCGAGCCGGACACACCCGTGAACACTGTCAGCCGGCGCTTGGGCAGCTCAACGCTGACGTCCTTGAGGTTGTTTTCCCGCGCCCCCTGAACCCGGATCAGGTCGTGGGTGTCGGCGACGTGCAGCCCGTTGGCCCGGGGATCGGTGTTGGTGGCGGAACTGGTGTCCGTGCTCATCGGGTCTCCATCTGTGGGGCTGCGATATGTCCTGGGAGGGGGAGGGCCGCGCCCGCAGCCTCCCCCTCGTGCCGCTGGTTCCTATCCTCCCAGCTCAGGGCTGCTGGTTGATGCGGACGGTGTTGCCGGCCGGGTCGCGGAAGGCGCAGTCGCGGATTCCGTAGGGCTGGTCGACGGGTTCCTGGACCACGTCCGCCCCGGTGGCCTCCACCGAGGCGAACGCGGCGTCCACGTCCGGGGCGGACAGGATAACCGTGGCGTAGGTGCCCTTCGCCATCATTTCGGCGATGGTGCGGCGTTCGTCGTCGGTGATGCCGGGGTCCACGGCCGGCGGGTGCAGGACGATGGACACGTCCGGCTGCCCGGCAGGGCCTACGGTGATCCAGCGCATGGTGCCGCGGCCAACATCGTTGCGGACTTCGAAGCCCAGGGCGTCGCGGTAGAACGCCAGGGATGCGTCCGGATCGGTATGCGGAAGGAAGGTTGAGGAAATGCTGATCTTGTTCATGGCAGTCATGCTAGTTGCGGCTCCGGTGCGGGTGCTTCTCGATTCCTGACCGGTCTGGTGACCTGTTTCGCCACGCAGGCGGGGATGCCCGCCGTCGACATTTCCGCTTCCTGTTTGTAGACGCTGGGCGGCATGCCCACCAGCTCCGTGAAGCGGGTGCTGAAGGTTCCCAACGATGAACAGCCGACGGCGAAGCACACCTCCGTGACGGAAAGGTCACCGCGGCGGAGCAGTGCCATGGCCCGCTCGATGCGCCGGGTCATGAGGTAGCTGTAGGGCGATTCCTGGTACGCGGCTTTGAAGCGGCGGCTCAGGTGTCCGGCGGACATGTGGACGCCGCGGGCCAGGGATTCGACGTCCAGCGGCTGCGCGTACTCCCGGTCGATCCGGTCCTTGACGCGGCGAAGTTCCGTAAGCTCACGGAGGCGGGCGTCGGAAAGGGGGCTGGAGGTCACACTTCAGATCGTGCTACGGCCCGGCGGAGTTGTCCAGAGCCCCGGAACCTGTGGGCCGGACACAGCACCATGCCGGGCAGGGACCGCTTTCACGGACCCTGCCGGGCATGAAGGGGCTGGAGCTTTGGCTTAGGAAGCGGCTTCCTGCGCCTGGAGCTCCTGGATGTCCTCGGTGAGGACGGTCAGCTCGACGCCGGCGGGCCGCTCCGCCGTGCTGCTGATGCGTACCGCGGACCCGGTGTGGGCTGATTCGAGCACTGACTCCATGACCTCAAGGACATGGAAGGCCAAGGTGCCGCCCGCGCGGGGCTCGGCGCCTTCCGGGGTGGAAGCCAGGTCGGCGATGCCGAAGCCGCGCCCCGAGTCAACGTAGCCTGCGGATACGGGAAGGGTCTCCCACGCATCGGCGCCCAAGGAGAACAGCTGAACCTCGCCGTCGAAGTGGTTGGGGTCCGGCACCACCAGAGATCCGTGTTCGCCGTGGATCTCGATGTTGGGGGACTTGGACTTCACGGCGTCGAAGCTCATGAACAGGGTGGAGAGCGCGCCGGAGGCGTGGGTCAGGACGCCGGTGACGTGGGAGTCGATGGCCACGGGGACCTTTTCGCCCTGCCGTGGGCCGGAGCCGATGGTCCGTTCGTTGCGGGTGTGGCTCGCGGCGCCCGTCACCGAGACCACCGGGCCCAGCAGTGTCACCAGGGCGGTCACGTAGTAGGGGCCCATGTCCAGGAGCGGGCCGCCGCCGGGCTGGTAGTAGAAGTCCGGGTTCGGGTGCCAGCGCTCATGGCCGGGGGTCACCATGGTGGCGGAGGCGGAGATGGGCGCGCCGATCAGCCCGTCATCGATCGCCTTGCGGGCGGTCTGGATGCCGGTTCCCAGTACCGTGTCAGGAGCACAGCCGACGACGACGCCTGCCTCCCGCGCTGCCTCCAGAACCGTGCGTGCCTCCGCAGTGGTGGCGGCGAGGGGCTTCTCGCCGTACACGCTTTTGCCTGCTGCGATGGCTTTCAGTGCCACCTCGGCGTGCGCCGCGGGGATGGTGAGGTTCAGGACCAGTTCGACGTCGTCCGCCGCGAGGAGTTCGTCCACGGAAACGGCGCGGACGCCGTCGTACTGCTCCGCCACAGCCTTCGCGCGTGCGGGATCAAGGTCCGCCACCGCTACGAGTTCGAGGTCATGGAGCTTGCGGAAGTTGGTGAGGTACTGCGCGATGATGGCGCCGCAGCCAACGATTCCTACTTTCAACGGCTTGCCCACAGCAGGCCCCTTTCGATGATGGTGCGGACGTTGGTGTCCTGGAGGATTTCGACGCGGTGGCCGGGGGTGGCGACGAAGATGCGGCCCTTGCCCCATTGGCGGGTCCAGACGGCGGGGGAGGTGACTTCGCGGTTCCAGGGGTCCCATTCCCGGACTTTTTGGGTGGTGGTGGCCAGGACGTCGATGTAGTCGTCGGAGAGGACCCAGTACTGTTCGGTGACCAGGTCGAAGTCCTTGATGCCCTGGGTGATGGGGTGCTCCGCGGCTGCGGGCAGCATGTTCACGGTGTAGGGAACGTAGTTGTCCGACTGCTCGCCGATGCACTCGTCCGGGTGCTTGCCCGGGTGGCAGGCGAACTGGCCGCCGACCAGGTGCAGGTAGTCGGAGTTGTTGCGGTAGGAATCGGCAATCCCGCCGTGCCAACCGGCCAGGCCGGTGCCGTTTTCCACCGCCGTACGCAGCCCGGCGAACTCGTCCTTTTCGATGGTGGTCATGGTCATGCACTGCAGGATCAGGTCCACGCCTGCCATGTACTCGGCGTCGGCGTAAACCTTCGGGGATTCCTCCACGCGGACATCGTAGCCGTTGTCCTTGAGGTAGGGGATGAACAGCTCGGTGGCCTCGTACGGCTGGTGGCCGTCCCAGCCGCCGCGGACCACCAGGGCATTCTTGGGTTCTGTCATTGGGTTTCCTTTGGTTGGCTGCCGGCGTTTGTTTTACCGGCACAGGTCGGGTCAGCGGCTGGAGAAGGCGGCGTCGAAGGCCGCTGCGGGCGGGGCGATCCGGGCCAGTTCCTGGACCATGGCCAGCGCCTGCGGGGCTCCGATGAGGCGGTCCATGCCGGCGTCCTCCCATTCGATGCTGGTGGGGCCGTCATAGCCGATCGCGTTCAGGGTCCGGAAGATCCGGTTCCACTGCACGTCCCCGTGGCCCGCGGTGACGAAATCCCAGCCGCGGCGGGGATCGGCCCAGGCAAGGTGGGACCCCAGCCGTCCGTTGCGGCCATCGAGCTGGCGGACGGATTCCTTCACGTGGATGTGGAAAATGTGTTCGGCGAAGTCCTGCAGGAACATCACCGGGTCCAGGTCCTGCCAGATGAAGTGGGACGGGTCGAAGTTCAGCCCGAAGCTCCGGCGGTGCCCGATGGCCTCCAGGGTGCGTTTGGTGGTCCAGTAGTCGTAAGCGATTTCGGAGGGGTGGACCTCCAGCGCGAACCGGACCCCCTCTTCCTCGAAGACGTCCAGGATGGGGTTCCAGCGGTCCGCGAAGTCCCGGTAGCCGGCGTCGATCATTGACCCCGGGGCGGGCGGGAACATGGCGACGGCCTTCCAGATGGAGGACCCGGTGAACCCGGTGACGGTTTTCACACCGAGGCGGGCAGCGGCCCGTGCCGTGTCCTTCATCGACTCGGCAGCCCGCTGGCGGACCCCCTCGGGTTCGCCGTTGCCCCAGATTTCGGCGGACAGGATGCCCTGGTGGCGTTCATCGATGGGATCGTCGCAGACTGCCTGGCCGGTGAGGTGGTTGGCGATGGCGAAGACCTGGAGGTTGTTCTTTTCCAGGATGTCCAGCCGGTCCTGGAGGTAGTTGTCGTCCTCCGCAGCCCGGCGCGGGTCCAGGTGGTCTCCCCAGCAGGCGATTTCCAGCCCGTCAAAGCCCCACTCGCCGGCGAGCCGGGCCACCTCCTCGAACGGCAGGTCGGCCCATTGGCCGGTGAAAAGAGTGATTGGTCGTGTCATCGTTTCTAGACTTTCTGCCACTGGCTGGAGTTGGCGGCGCTGGACTCCACGGCTGCCAGGACGCGCTGGACCTGGAGGGCATCGGCGAAGGAGGGTTCCGGCTGGCGGCCTTCGCCGATGGCCGTGACCAGGTCCACCACCTGGTGGGTGAAGCCGTGTTCGTACCCGAGCCCGTGGCCGGTGGGCCACCAGTTCCCCGCGTACGGGTGCTCGGGTTCGGTAACGAAGATCCTGCGGAAGCCGGCGTCGGGGGATTCGGCTGCGTCGTAGAAGGACAGGACGTTCATTTCCTCGAAGTCGAAGGCCAGGGACCCCTTGCTTCCGTTCACTTCCAGGCGCATGGCGTTCTTGCGGCCCAGCGCGTAGCGGGTGGCTTCGAAGACGCCCACGGCTCCCGCGGAAGCAGCACCGCCGGCGAACTTGGTGTCTTCAAAGCGGGCACTGAAGATGGCCGCATCGTCCACCGTGACGCTGCCGCGGGGAGTGTCGCTGCTGAGGTCGCCGTGCCCGCCCAGGCCCACGAGGTCCCCGGCGAGCGGCCGCTCCGGGACGAACGTTTCGAGCAGTGCCGAGACGCCGGTGATGTTCAGTCCGGTGACCCATTGGGCGGCGTCGATGCTGTGCGCTCCGATATCACCCAGCGAGCCGGACCCGGACTTGCTCTTGTCCAGCCGCCACGTCATGGGGGCATTCTCGTCCGAGAGCCAGTCCTGCAGATATTGCGCGCGGACGTGCCGGATCTCGCCGAGCCTGCCCTGTTCCACGAACCGCTTAGCCAGTGCCAGGGCGGGGGTGCGTCGGTAGCTGAAGCCGCACATCGAGGCCACGCCCTGCTTGACGGCGGTTTCCGCCGCAAGGGTCATCCTCTCTGCTTCCTCCACGGAATTGGCCAGCGGCTTTTCGCACAGCACGTGCTTACCGGCCTCCAGGGCGGCAATGGCAATCCCGGCGTGGGTATCGCCCGGCGTGCAGATATCGATCAGGTCGATGTCGTCCCGTTCGATCAGGCGCCGCCAGTCTGTCTCAACCGACTCCCAGCCGAGCTTGTCCGCAGCGGTCCGGACGCCGTCGGCATTCCTTCCGGACACCGCTGTCAGCTGGGGCTGCAGCGGCAGATCAAAGAACCGGGGTGCGGTGCGCCAGGCGTGGGAGTGCGCCGCACCCATAAAGGCATACCCCACCATGCCGACGCGCAGGGGTTTGGATTCGGTCATGAAAGTTCCTTTCTACTTGCTGAAGCCGGCGGTGAGGCCGGCGAGCAGCTGGCGGCGGCCGACGACGTAGAGCACCAGGATCGGCAACGTGCTCAGTACCACCGAGGCAAGCACGGCCGGGATGTTGACGCTGAACTCCCCCTGGAAGGTCCACAAGCCCAGGGGAAGGACGCGCAGGCCGGGGCTCTGGGTGAGGACCAGCGGAAGCAGGAAGCCGTTCCAGACATGCAGTCCGTTATAGATGGCCACGGTGACGATCGCCGGACGGGTCAGGGGCAGGGCAAGCCGCCACATGGTCTGCCACTCACTGCAGCCGTCCAGCCGCATGGATTCGAACAGTTCGTTCGGCACGTCGCGGATGAAGTTGGACAGGATCAGCACCGTCAACGGGATGGCGAAAGCAATGGACGGAAGCATCAGCGCGAGCAGGCTGTCGTAGAGATTGAGCCTGATGATCATCAGGTAGATCGGGATGATCGTTGCTTGAAGCGGGATGGCCAGGCCCATCAGGAACATGCCGTTGACCAGCTTGAGGAACCTGCCGCTGCCCCGGACGATGGCGAACGAGGCCATAAAGGAGATCAGCACGGTCGGAACCACGGAACCCAGCGTGACGATGGCGCTGTTCATGAAATATGTTGCGAAGTCCGCCTCAAGAACCAACTGGTAGTTTTCCAGCGTAGGTGAGGCAGGAAGTGCCAGCGGGTTCTGGCCGAAGTAGCCCTCCTGGGTCTTCAGGCTGGTAATGACCACGTAGTAGACCGGAAGAATGATGATGGCCAGCCAGATCCACCCGCCCAGGCCACCCGGAATGTTCAGCCGTCTCAGCCGGGAAGCCAGCCCGGCCTTATGGTCTCCCGCGCCCGCGGGGGAGCCGGCTGCTGCCTCCTGCGGGCTGCGTTTCAGTACGATGCTCACCCTACAGACCTTCCAATTGGCTGCCCTGCTTGTCCTTGCCTCCGAGGCGCTGGAGGAACAAGGCAAGACCGAGGCCGATGACTACGAGAATGACGGCGATAACGCTTGCGGGACCCATCAGGTTGGCCCGGAAGCCCCGAAGGTACATGTCCAGGGCCAGGATGCGGGTGGAGTTTCCCGGCCCGCCGCCGGTGAGGACGAAAATCAGGTCGAAGTACGTCAGGGAGCCCACCACCATGAGGGTGGAGGAGGTGATGATGGTGTACTTCAACTGGGGCAGAGTGATGTGGAAGAACTGCTTGATAATTCCCGCCCCATCGATCTGGGCTGCTTCGTAGAGCGATTTAGGGATCTGCCGCACGCCGCCCTGGTAGATGAGCGTGTGGAACGGGACGAACTGCCAGGCGATCACGAAAATCACCAGGCCCAGGGCAAGGTGTGGGACCCCCAGCCAGTCCTGTGCCAGGAATGGCAGGCCCAGCCCGGTGGCCAGGCCAAAGTTCGGATCCAGCAGTGCTTTGAAGGCAATGGCCACTGCAGCCGATGAGAGCAGCAGCGGCAGGAAGTACAACACCGCCAGGGCGGCCCTGTACCGCTGGCTGCCTGCCGTGAAGACCCCCAGGAGGAGGCTGATGGGCGTCTGGACCAGCCAGGAGACGATCATGATCAGGAAGGTCAGCCCCAGCGCGTTGTATAGGCCCGGGTCCGCCAGCACCGAGAACCAGTTGCCCATGCCCGCGGCACCGATGGCGCCGATGCCGTCCCAGCTGGCGAAGCTCAGGATAAGCACCCCCACCAGCGGCACCACGGCGAACACCAGGAAGAAGAACAGCGCGGGCAGCGTCAGCCACGCGAGGGCAGCCTTGCGCTTGTCGGTTGAAGCCGCGCCGGTTCGAACAGTGGCGGCCCGGGGCGCGGTGGAGACGGCGTTACTCATTTTCCGAGGGTGGCGTTCATGTTCTCGGCGAACTGCTGCGGCGTGATCGACTTCAGGAAGAGCTGGTCGATGTTGTTCAGCAGGGCCTCGGCTGCGGTGGGGCTCAGGGCCTGGTCCCAGGACTGCTGGAAGTTCGGGGCGTTCTTGGCCAGGTCGTAGACGAAGTTCAGGAAGTCCTTGTCGGGAGACGTGTCCAGCTTGTCTTCGATGCCGTTAACGATGGGCACCGACCCGGAGTTGATGTAGGTATCGATCACCGTTTCGGTCAGGATGCCGTCCTTGAAGAACTTCTTCGCAGACTCCTTTTCCTTGTCGCTGGCCTTCGAGGAAATCGACATGTACTGGGCCGGGTTTCCGACGCCGTTCTTGGGGTCGCCCTTGCCGCCGGGAACGGTGGGGAACTGGACGAAGCCCAGTTTTCCGTTCTGGACGAAGTTCTGGCCGTTCTTCTTCATGCCGCCGAAGGTCCAGGTGCCGTGCAACATCATGGCTGCCTTGCCCGTGAACAGGAGGGCCTGGTCGGCGTTGGAGTCTGCGGTGATGGAGGAGAAGCCCTTGATGAACCCTTCGGCCGAGACGAGTTCCTGGATCTTTGTGCCGGTCTCAATTACGGCAGGGTCCAGCCACGCATTGGGCTTGCCTTCGAAGATGGCGTTGAAGACGCCGGGGCCGCCGATGCGGTCCAGCAGGTATTCGAGCCACATCATGGAGGTCCAGCGGGACTGTCCGCCCAGTGAGAAGGGTGCCACGCCCATGTCATTGAAGGTCTTGACCAGCGACATGACGTCGTCCCAGGTCTTCGGCGGCTGGACGCCGGCCTTCTCGAACAGTTCCTTGTTGTAAAACAGCACGATCGGGGCGACGTACTGGTTGGGCAGGGCGTAGATCTTGCCGTTAACCGTGGCTGCACCGAAAGAGGAGGGAAAGAATTTCTTCTTCAGGTCCGGGTTCTCCTCAAACCATCCCGTCAGGTCATCCACCTGGTTGGCCTCGGCGTAGGTCTTCAGGGTGCCGCCGCCCCAGCCGTAGATGATGGTGGGGGCCTGGCCGGCGCCAATGGCGGTCTTGATCTTGGTTTTGTAGGCGTCGTTCTGGAAGTAGGTCACGGCGATCTTGTTGTCTCCGTTCGCCGAATTGAAGGCGTCTACGGCCTTCTGCATGGTGGTCTGGTTCGGTTCGCCGGACAGGTACCACATGCTGGCGCCTCCGCCACCGCTGGAGCTTCCCGGTCCGGATGTCCCGCACGCGGTGGTCGCCGCAACGGCGAACGGGGTGAGGGCAGCAAGGGCGAGGAAAGAGCGGCGGGAGGTCTGGGGCTGCTTCATTGCTTCTCCATCTGAGTTTGCTTCTTTGCAAGTGAAGTTGGAGCCTCTGGCTCCGACTATCTTGTTCGAAACATTTCGAACGCGTGATTTAGGTCACGGTCTAAACTAAAGCTCATATCCCGCGTCGTCAAGGGGTAAACGTCCCATTATTTTTGACGCTTTCACGGCTCTTGACCAAGGGTCGTGGTATTCCGCAGAATGAAGGCTCGGACATCTTCGAAAGATTGCGAAAACTTTGATGGCAACGAAAACCTCGCAGCCCAAGCCGGCAGTGGCCAAGCCCACCCTGGCCATGGTGGCGCAGCAGGCCGGGGTGTCGGCGCCCACGGTGTCCAAGGTGGTTAACGGCCGCCTGGACGTTTCCCCTGAGACCCGGGCCCGTGTCCTGGAGGCACTGGAACAGGCCGGATACCAGTCCCCGCTGCAGCGGCGCTCCGCCGCGGAGACGGGCACCATCGTGGAGGTGGTCATCGACGTTCTTGACTCCGCCTACATGATTGAGGTCCTCAACGGGATACTGCAGTTCGCCGCAGGTGCCGACGTCGAGATCCTGGTCAGCGTCACAGGTCCAGCGCTGTCCAACCTGCGCAGCCCGGAGCGCCGGGCACAGCGCATGCTGGACGAAGGGCGGGCAGGGATGATCGTGGTGACGTCAGCTTTCAGCGAGGCACAGCTGCAGGCATTCCGGCGCCGCAAGATTCCCGTCGTCGTTATCGACCCCCTCAATCCGCCCTCAGCCGATGTAGTCAGCGTGGGAGCGACAAACTGGGCCGGCGGCAAGGCGGCCACCGAACATCTGCTGGATTTGGGGCATCGGCGGATCGCCTACATCGGCGGCATCGAGAGGGCCGAATGCAACCAGGCGCGCCTGCACGGCTACATGGCCGCCCTGATGGCCCGTGGCATCACGGTGGACCCGGAATACATTGTTTCCGGCGGCAGGTTCCGCAGGGAGAGCGGGGTTGCCGGGCTTCAGGCCCTGCTGCGCCTGGACCAGCTTCCCACCGCAATTTTTGCCGCAAGCGACACGATTGCGCTGGGTGTTCTTGCCGAAGCCGGGCGGCATGGCATCCGGGTCCCGGAGGACATCAGCGTGATTGGCTTTGACGGAACTAAGCAGGGCGAGGAGTCCGTCCCGTCGCTCAGCTCCGTTGCCCAGCCCCTGGAGGAAATGGGGCGGGCTGCGTTGCGGTCACTTCTGCGCCAGGCGCGGGGGGAGACCCTGGATTCCCATCGCGTGGAACTTGCCACGCAGCTGATCGTCAGGGGCTCGACGGCGGCTCCCGCGAGAATATCAAAAGGATGAGGTTTCAATGATGAAGATCACCAACCTCGAGACCGTCGTCGTTGATTTTTACAGGACAAACCTCATCTTTGTCCGGCTGAGCACGGACGCCGGCATCACCGGCGTGGCTGAGGCAACGCTTGAAGGGCAAGAACATGCCGTCCGCGGCGCGGTCGCGGTTCTCGCCGACGCGGTCCGGGGCAAGGACCCAACCCGGATCTCGCACACCCTCTACGAACTTAACCGTGATGCCTATTGGCGCGGTGGACCGGTATCGATGACGGCGCTCAGCGCCCTCGAAATGGCGATGTGGGATGTCTCGGCGCGTGTCCTCGGGGTCCCGGTCCACCGCATGCTGGGCGGCCAGGTGCGGGACAGGGTCCGTGCATATGCCAATGGCTGGTTTTCGGGAGCCACATCTCCCGACGACTTCGCCGAAGCCGCCGTCCGGACCGTCGCCCAAGGTTTCCGCGGACTCAAATGGGACCCGTTCGAAGCCGCGGACCTCACTCTTGATCCGAGGGACCTCCGGCGCATGCTTGAACCCGTGGCCGCCGTGCGGGAGGCGGTGGGGGATGATGTTGAGCTCTTCATTGAAGGCCACGGCCGGTTCGACGTTCCCACCGCAATCCGCGCTGCCCGGGAACTTGAGCAGTTCCAGCCGGTCTTCTTCGAGGAGCCGTGCCCGCCGGATGGGATCGACGCGCTGATCGAAGTCCGTTCCAAGTCCCCCGTACCCATCGCTGCCGGGGAGCGGTGGTTCGGACGGAACACCTTTGTTCCCGTACTCGCCCGGAACGCCGTGGACTACATCCAGCCCGACGTCACCCATGCCGGCGGCCTGCTGGAGCTGTCGTTCATCTCCACTCTCGCGGCGGCACATTACGTTCCGTTCGCACCGCATAATCCCAGCGGACCGTTGAGCACCGCCGCGACGCTGCAGCTGGGCGCTGCGCTGCCCAATTTCCGGTATCTGGAGATCATGGCCACAGATGTTCCGTGGCGGAGCGAGATCTCCAATGAACGCCTCCAGCTGACGGAGGACGGCGACGTCCTCATCCCGGAAGCGGTGGGGCTGGGAATCGAACTGAACTTTGACGCCATTGCAGAGCGCCCGTACACGCCGCATCCGATGCGGATCTTCAATGACGCGGTCGCTGATATCCGGCCGCCAGATGCCTGTTCGTACTTCAACCTTGAAGGCGTTCCCGTAAGTGCGGACAGCATATGACCACCACTGTGCAGCACATCCTCCCCATGGACGCAGGAGATGCGGTCCTCGTCGGCCGCGCCTGGGATCCGGTATCCCAAGGGCCGCGGGTCATCACCGTCCGCGGTAACGAGGTCTTTGACCTCACCCCCGAGGTCCGTACAGTTGCCGAGCTCATGGACCACCCGAAGCCCGCCGAGCTGGTGCTGCAAGCAGGCGGCATGCGGTGGGACTTCGCCGAACTGGCGGCTGCCTCGCTGGACGGGGACCGGAACAGGCCGCATCTGCTGTCCCCGATCGACCTCCAGGTGGTCAAGGCGTGCGGAGTGACGTTTGTGGAAAGCATGGTGGAGCGGGTCATCGAAGAGCGGTGTGGCGGTGATTTCAACCGGGCGGCAGAAGTCCGCAGGACGGTTGCCGAAGCGCTGGGCGGGAACCTGGGCGATGTCCGGCCCGGGTCGGAACAGGCGCAGGAGGTCAAGGAGGTGTTGTCGGCCCAGGGGATGTGGTCGCAGTACCTTGAGGTGGGCCTGGGTCCCGATCCGGAAGTGTTCACCAAGGCCCCGCTGCTGTCCTCCGTGGGCTTCGGCTCCGACGTCGGCATTCCCGGCTTCTCCTCGTGGAACAACCCCGAACCGGAACTGGTGCTCATTGCCGACTCTGCCGGGAAGGTCCGCGGCGCAACGCTCGGGAACGACGTCAACCTCCGGGACGTCGAGGGCCGCAGCGCACTGCTGCTGGGCATGGCCAAGGATAACAACGGGTCCTGCGCCATCGGCCCCCTGGTCCGGCTCTTCCACCAGGACTTCACGCTGGACTCGCTGCGGTCGGAGGCACTCAGCCTCACCGTGGAAGGCGCGGACGGTTACCGGCTGGAAGGCCGCAACAGCCTGGCCCGGATTAGCCGCCCCTTCGAGGAGCTCATCGGTGCTGCCCACGGCCGCCACCACCAATACCCTGATGGGTTCGCCCTGTTCACCGGCACGCTGTTCGCTCCAACGCAGGACCGCGATGCCGAAGGGCTCGGCTTCACCCACAAGCCCGGGGACGTCGTCACCATCAGCAGCCCCCAACTGGGGGCACTGGTCAACCGGACGCGAAGGGCCGAGGAGATCGAGCCGTGGACCTTCGGGATTCGGGCGTTGTTCAGTTACCTGGCGCGTCAGGCGTCATCAAGCGATGGCGGGTTGCCGTCATCAGGCACAAGCACGCGGGCGCCAATAACGCACTAGCTGTATTGTCCCGGCAGGTTGATGACACGGGGATTGATTTGCTGCAATAAGAGGACCTCCGGGTGTTGTGTGGTGCTTGTCGAGAGCAAACACAAACCAGGAGGTCCTCGTGTCCCACCGTAACGCGTTTCTGGCTCATTCGGGACGTCTGCAGCTGGCCCGCTGCATCGTGGTTGATGGCTGGCCTTTGCGACGTGCCGCTGAAAGATTCAACGTCTCCGTCCCGACCGCGGTGCGCTGGTCCGCCCGTTATCGGGAACTGGGTGAGGCTGGTCTGGAGGACCGCCGGAGCCGGCCCTTGACCTGCCCCCACCGAACGGAGATGCGCACTGAGCGGCGCGTGCTGGGACTGCGCGTGAGCCGGCGCTGGGGTCCGGCCCGGATCGCCTACCACCTGCACCTGAACATCTCCACGGTCCACCGCATCCTGACCCGCTACCTCTGCCCTCCACTGCGCTTCACCGACCCGGCCACAGGGATCAGGGTCCGCGGCCGGGACCGGGCGCGTCGGTACGAATATGCCTGGCCAGGCGAAATGATCCACGTGGACATCAAGAAACTCGGCCGAATCCCCGACGGCGGCGGACACCGTGTCCACGGGCGGGTGCAGGGCAACGCGAACTCCCGGGCACGGAACCTCCGTGAAGGCCAGGCCAAATACCGCGGCCAGGTCCGGGGCTACTCATTCCTGCATCACGCAGTGGATGACCATTCCCGGTTTGTTTACTCCGAGATCCTGCCCGACGAAACCAAGGAAACTGCATCGGCGTTCATGCGCAACGCCATCGCCGCGTTCGCCGCCAGGGGCGTCAAAATCCAGCGGGTGCTCACGGACAACGGCTCCTGCTACCGCTCCCGCACCTTCGCCGCTGTCCTTAACGTAGCCGGGATCAGGCACAAACGCACCAGGCCCTACCGACCCCAAACCAACGGCAAAGTCGAGCGCTTCAACCGCATCCTCCAAGAGGAATGGGCCTACGCCAAGGCCTATGCCTCAGAAACTGAACGCCAAGCCTGCTACCCCGACTTCATCGAGTACTACAATCACCACAGGCCCCACACCGCACTCAAAGGCGCCTCACCGGTCAGCCGTGTCACCAACCAACCGGGTTAGTACAACTAGCCTGCGAGGGAACCCCCGCTGTCGTTGGCCAGTAATGCTCTACCGACTCCTGCTGGAACCCGCCCCGGCATCTTCCTGAAAGGAACATCCATGTCATCCACCGCCTGCCCCAACGGAGAGCTGACCGTCCTTCGGGCGGGGGACTATGAGGCAACGGTCGCGAGCGTGGGGGCGGGGCTGGTCAGACTGTCCTTCCGCGGAACGGACCTTGTCCTGCCCTTCCCGGCGGACGAACTGCCCCCGGCCTACGCCGGAAAGGTGCTGATGCCTTGGCCGAACCGGGTGGCCGGCGGCGCCTACAGCTTTGGCGGGCAGCGCTTCGAACTGCCGGTGAACGAGGCGGGCACCGGCAGTGCCCTGCATGGGCTGGCCCTGTGGAATGCCTGGCAGGTGGAACGGCGCTCGGACGCCCAGGTGGTGCTGAAGCACCTGCTGCACGGCGAACCCGGTTACCCCTTCCAGCTCGCGGTGACGGCCCGTTACGCCCTCGACGCCGAGACCGGGCTGTCCATCGAACTCCGGGCCAGGAACCATGGCACCGCCGCCGCTCCCTATGGCTGCGGCAGCCACCCCTACATCACCCTGGGCGGCGAGGACATCTCCACCTGTGAGCTGACTTTCCGTGCGGGCAAGGTGCTGATGACGGATGAAAAGCTCCAGCCCACCGAGCTCCGGGATATTACGGGCACGGAGTTCGATTTTTCCCAGTCCCGCAGCCTGGCCTCGCAGCAACTCGACCACGCCTTCACTGCGCTCCCCAAGGGGACATGGGACGTCCGGCTGCGGCACCCTGCCCTGCAGCTTTCGGCGGTGGTGGAATCAACAGGAACCGATGCGCCCTGGCTGCAGCTTTACTCAGGGGAGCTCCGGGGCCGGAAAGGGCTCGCTGTTGAGCCCATGACCTGCCCGCCCGATGCCTTCAATTCCGGCCAGGACCTGGTTGTCCTGGAGCCGGGACAGGCACACTCGCTGGCTTACACGATCCACGCAGTGGAGGGCTAAACAGGGGGCAGATGAAGGGCCCCGGTTCCGGGTGATGGTGCTTCCAGTGTTAGATTCACCACGCCAAGGCGCGGAGGCCCTTTGAGGGGACCAGCAGTGGTGTCCGGGGACGTATGATTATCCCGCCGACCCACGAACGAGGTCCTCGCCCGGCCCGGGCTCGAGTCAACGGTTTGTCCGGCACCACCACCTTCAAAACCCTCGTTACCCCTGCCCGGCTCCGGCTGGCAGGCGCCCCTGAAAGGACACCATGGAACTGCTGTGGGAAATCGCCGGCTGGGCCGGCGCGGTTGCGATCCTCACTGCCTACCTCGCCGTTTCCATGGGCTGGCTGAAGGCCGGCAAAGGCTTCCAGACCGCAAACCTGTTCGGCGCCGTCGCCTTCATCATCAACGGCACCCTCCACGAGGCCTGGCCTTCCGTGGTGACGAACGTGGCCTGGTTCCTCATCTCCGCCATCGCCCTTTTCCGCATGCGCTCAGCGGCTCCCCAGCCGGTGGTGCCGGCTGAGGAGCCGCAGGTTCAATTCCCCGGCGTCCCGGACACCACCGGCCAGCTTGCCGTTGTGGAGGTCCTCACCGGTTCCGTTCACGGTGAGGCGGACGTGCACCGGGTGCCTGTGGAATGCACGACGGCGGTCAGGCCGGCTGGGGTGCCCTGCTGACCTCGGCGTCCTCTGCCTGAGAGGTACGCACCTGCGCCTGCCGGCCCAGCCAGTGGGCACTCTCCTTGGGCGTCCGTTCCTGGGTCTCGCGGTCCACGGCGATGAGGCCGAACTTCGGCCCGTAGCCGAACACCCACTCGAAGTTGTCGAAGGCCGTCCAGGCGATGTAGCCGCGGACGTCGATGCCGTCGTCGAGGCAGGACGCCACGCACTCCACAGCAGCCTTCAGGTAGTCCACCCGCTGGGTATCGTCCTCGGTGGCCAGGCCGTTTTCCGTGACGATCACGGGAAGTCCAGCGATCCGGTGGGCTTCCCGGATGGTGGCCTCGAGGGCCTGCGGGTAGATCTCCTCGCCGATCTGGTTCGTCGGCACCCCTTCCGGCGCCGGCGCGTGCCCGTCCGGGCCGTAGACGGTGCGGCCGTACGTCTGGATCCCCACAAAGTCGTCCCCGCGTGACGCCTCGAGGAAGCGCTCGTTCACGCCGCGGCGAACACTTTCGGCGAGTTCCTCGCCGCCGTCAATGGACTGGATGTCCGAGTTGGCCAGCGTCCAGCCCACCAGCAGGTCCGGCCGGTGCGCCTTGATGGCCGCGGTGCCGGCCCGGTGCGCTGCCAGCTTCACGTCGAAGCCGGCCTCGGTGGAGCAGAACTGGAACGGGGCTACGGTGCTGGCGTCCACGCCAAGGCGTTCGGCTGCCGCGGCCCATACCGGTACCGAACCGCGGTTTTCCGGGGCCACGCCGCCAATGCCAAAAGACTCCAGCAGCCACGGCAGGTTTGGTTCATTCAAGGTGCAGGCGACGCCGATGAGGTCACCCATGTGCGCCATGACCCGGTCGCAGTAGCGGGCAAAGAGTTCAGCCGTGCGCGGGCCCTCCCAGCCGCCCAGGGCAAGGAGCCAGCGCGGGGACGTGAAGTGGTGGAACGTCACCACGGGGGTGAGGCCGTGCTCGTGGCAGGCCTCCAGCATCCGGCGGTAATGGTCCAGTTCGGCCCTGGAAAACAGCCCCTCCTCCGGCTCAATGCGCGCCCACTCGATGGAAAAGCGGTAGCTGGTGAAACCGAGGTCCGCGATCAGGGCGATGTCCTGGCGGTAGCGGTGGTAGTGGTCCACCGCATCCCCGGACGGCTCGGAGAACATGCTGCCCGGCAGGTGCTCGAGGAACCAGGTGTCGCTGTTGAGGTTGCTCCCCTCCACCTGGTGCCCGGCGCTGGCGACGCCCCAGAGGAAGTCCTGGGGGAATGCTGATGCGGTGGTCATATAGTTCCTTTCGATTCAGCGCCGGACTGCAGCGCACGGGGCCTCTCTGCCCTGGCTTTCAATCCTGACCGGCCGCGTGACCGGGGCCACAATACTTTTTCAATCAATGACATTCTCATGTGAGCGCCTGCAGCCACCGCTTGATGCTTGGAAGGAGCCGGCCAGCAGCCAGCCCCAAGACATTTCCTCCGTTGTCCCATCAGAATGCAAAGGCGCACTACATGAAACTCCTGAACTCCACCGCCCGTGGGAGCTCCGCCGTTCTGGCCGGAGCGCTCCTGCTGGGATCGCTGACCGCCTGCGGCGGCGGTTCCAGCCAGGCCACCGCCAAGGCAGACACCAGCTCCCTGACGCTCGCCATCGACAGTGACTCGGCTTCCTTCGGCTTTGATCCGTTGAGGGTTTCAGCTGCCCAGCGGCAGTTCTTCGAGGGCCTCTACGAGAGCCTGATGACGCTGCAGCCGGACGGCTCGGCCGGCCCGGGTTTGGCCAAGGAGTTTAGCTACAACGCGGACAACACGGTCCTGACGCTGACCCTCAAGGACGGCGTGACCTTCACGGACGGCTCAAAGCTCGACGCCGAGCTGGTCAAGGCCAACCTGGACCGCCGGTCCGACCCCGCGCTCAGCGCCTACTCCGCCGTCGCCAAGGGCGGCGCCCAGGAAATCACGTCCGTGGACGTGGTCAGCCCCACCCAGGTGGCCCTCACGTTCGCCGCGCCGCAGCCGGGATTCGAGAAGAACCTGGCGTCCACCACGGGCATGATCGTGGGCAAGAACGGTGTCACCGACTCCGCAAGCCTCGCCGCCACCCCTGACGGTTCCGGCCCCTACACCCTGGATGCCTCCACGGTGAAGGGCAACAAGTACGTGCTGGTGAAGAACGCGAAGAGCCCGGAAGCTTCCAAGTACGCCTTCAACAAGGTGATCTTCAGCGTGGTCCAGGACCCCCAGGCCCGCGCCAACGCCCTGGTGTCCGGCCAGGCGGACGTGGCCATGCTGACCTCCTCCACCGTTGACTTCGCCAAGTCCAAGGGCGTGGGTGTGTCCCAGATCGGCGGCACCGTCAACACCATGATTTCCTTCGACAAGATCGGCAAGACCGCCCCCGCATTCGCCGAGGAGAAGGTCCGCCTGGCCATCCAGTACGCCATCAACCGCCAGGCCCTGGTGGACGCCCTGCACAAGGGTGACATTCCGGCCTGGAACGCCCTGCCCAAGGACTCTGCCGGCTTCAGCAAGGACATCGAAACGAAGTTCGCCTACAACCCGGACAAGGCCAAGAGCCTGCTGGCGGAAGCCGGCTACCCGAGCGGCTTCGAGTTCACCATCATCGCCAGCGCCCAGACCCAGACGGACCTGCAGGCCGTCCAGAAGGACCTCGCCGCCGTCGGAATCACCATGAACGTGAAGATGGCCTCCTCCACTGACGAAGCCTTCGCCGCCGTCGCCACCACGCCCCTGGGCTACGCGCCGCTGAACTGGGACAACCCCGTGGGCGTGATGTACGGCGCCATCCTGAACGGTTTCACCAACGTCCAGAAGGCCACCGATGAGCAGCTCAGCGCAGCCACCGGCGAGCTCGCCGCCGCGAAGGACGACGCCGCCGTCAAGGCCGCCGCTACCAAGCTGAACACCCGCCTGGTGGAATCCGGCTGGATGATCCCGCTGTACGAGGCCCTCACCAACCAGGGCTACAACACCAGGAAGGTGGCGCCGGTGGAGTTCGCCGGAACCAACGCCTACCCGCTCCTTTCGTCCTACAAGCCGGCCAGCTAATACCCGCACCTGCCGGGCGGGCACTCCCCAGCGAAGGAGGAGCGCCCACCCGGCAAGGCCTGACCGATGGAGGTCACCATGGCACTATTCATCACCAAGCGCCTGCTGATGGCGCTGGCCACCGTGCTGGTGGTTGCGGTACTGGCCTTCCTGCTGGTCCACGCAATGCCCGGCAGCCCGGGCGCCGTGTCCCTCGGCGCCGGCGCCTCCCAGGAAGCCATCGACGAAGTCAACCAGCGCCTGGGCTGGAATGATCCGCTTCTGGTCCAGTTCGTCAGCTGGCTCGGCGCCGCAGTCCAGGGTGACCTCGGTATCTCGCTCATCGACGGCCGTTCCGTCAGCGCGGACCTTGCCAGCAGGCTCCCCGTCACGGCCTCGCTGGCTGCCGGAGCCACGCTCCTCAGCGCAGTCCTGGGCATCGCCCTGGGCGTCACCGCAGCGGTCCGCGGCGGAACAGTCGACCGCATCATCGGCGGGGTGGCCGGCATGGCCGTGGCCCTTCCGGCGTTCTGGATCGGCATCATCTTCGTCTACCTCCTGGCCGTCCAGTCCTCCGTCTTCCCGGCAACGGGCTACGTCCCGTTCGAGGTCTCGCCGCAGGACTGGGCGCTGTCCCTGGCACTGCCGGTGATCACCCTGGCCGTGGGCGGCGGAGCGTTCATCGCCCGCCAGACCAGGGCCTCCATGCTCGAAGCGCTCCAGCAGGAACACATCCGTACCCTCCGCGCCACGGCCACCCCCACGTGGAAGATCCTCTACATCCACGCCCTGCGCTACGCCAGCCTCCCCATCGTGGCCGGCATTGCGCTCCAGTTCATCCAGCTCTTTGGCGGTTCCGTCATCGCCGAGCAGCTGTTCGCAATGCCGGGCCTGGGCCAGGCCGTCCAGAACTCCGTCAGCACCCATGACGCCCCGTCCGTCCAGGGCGTCGTAGTGATCGCCACCGTGGTGGTGGTCGCCGTGAACCTGGTGCTGGAACTCGCCACCAAGTTCCTCGACCCGAAGTTGCGTGCCTCATGATCCCCAACGTTGCCCCCGCACCAGCAGACCCAGCGGAGCCGACGGCGGCTGCCGTCCTTCCCAAGGCCCCGCGCCAAAGCGCGGCGAAGAAATTCTCCGGCAGCAAGCTGTTCGCCTCACCGGCGAGCATTGCCGGCGTGATCTGGCTGGCCGCGCTGGTGGTCGCCTCCCTCACCGCGCCGCTGTGGATGCCCTTTAAGACCGAAGACCAGGACTTCACTGCCGTCCTCTCCGGACCCACCGCCGGGCACTGGCTCGGCACCGACGAACTGGGCCGGGACCTCCTGAGCCGCATCTTCGCTTCGGCGGCCGGCACGCTGGGGACGTCCATGATCACGGTGATTGTCGCCGTCGGGCTCGGAACCCTGCTGGCGATGCTTGCCGCAGCCGCCGGCGAACGCGTGGAAAACGTCATCAGCCGCGTCACCGAAATCATGATGTCCCTGCCCGGCACGGTGATCATCCTGGCCGTCATCGGCGCCGTGGGAACCAACATCCCGCTGATCATGGGCATCCTGGGCGTGCTGATCTCGGCCGGCATTTACCGCGTGATGCTGGGCCAGGCCAAGTCCCTGCAGTCCCAGCTGTACGTGGACGCCGCCAAGGTGGACGGCGTCAGCACGGCCGGCATCAGCCTCCGCCACGTGTTGCCCGGCCTGACCAACACCATTGTGGTCCAAGCTGCCCTGATCTTCGCCGTCGGCATGCTCATCCAGGCCGGCCTGGCCTTCATCGGCTTCGGCCCGCCCATCCCGCAGCCCAGCTGGGGAGGCATGATCCAGGGCGCCTCGCAGCACGTCTACGACGCCCCCTGGCTGATGGTCCCCACCGGCGCCGTGCTCGCCCTGACCGTCCTGGCCGCCAATGCGATCGGCAATGCCTTGGGCAAGGCGCCCAATGCCACGGCCTCGCACCTGCCCTCCGCCGCGGCACGGCGCCAGCGCGCCAAAACGGTCGCCGCAATCGCTGCTGCTGCGCCGGCTTCGCAGGACGCCGCGAAGAACACGCTCAGCGTCCGCAACCTCTCCGTGGGAGTGGACTCTGCGGGTGCGGGCAAGGGAGTCCGCCTGGTCACGGACGTCTCCTTCGACGTCGAACCCGGCACCGTCCTTGGCCTGGTGGGTGAATCCGGCTGCGGCAAAACCATGACGGCGCTGTCCCTCCTGGGCCTGCTGCCGTCCGGGGTCTCCGTGACCGGCGGCCAGCTCCTCTGGAACGGCAAGAACCTGGCCGCGGCCACCGAGAAGGACATGGAAGGCATCCGCGGACGCGACATCGCCCTGATCTCACAGGAACCCATGCGCGCCCTGGACCCCATGTTCACGGTGGGTTACCAGCTCACGGCCACGGTCCGGCGGCTCCGCGGGATGGGCAGGGCCGAGGCGAAGGCCGAAGCCCTGGGCCTGCTGGAAAAGGTAGGCATCGTGGACGCCGCACGGATCCTGAAAACCTACCCGCACCAGATCAGCGGCGGCATGGCCCAGCGAGTCGCCATCGCCCTGGCACTCGCCGGCCGTCCCCGGCTCCTGGTGGCCGATGAACCGACCACCGCACTTGACGTCACCGTCCAGGCCGAGATCCTCTCGCTGCTGCGCAGCCTGGTGAAGGACACCGGGATGTCAGTGGTGATGGTGACGCACGATCTTGGTGTGGTGGCCGACCTCTGCGACCAGGTGGCGGTGATGTACGCCGGCGAGGTGGTGGAGAACGGCCGGACGGACAGCATCCTGGATAACCCGCGCCACCCCTACACCTTGGCCCTGCTCGCTGCGGACCCGCACGCCAACCACGCAGCGGACATGCCCGAGCGCCTGGCTACCATCAGCGGACAGGTGCCGCAGCCCAAGGACTGGCCCAGCACTTGCCGCTTCGCCGCCCGCTGCCAGTTCGCAGGATCCGCCTGCATGGTGCCCATCCCGCTGCTTCCCTCCGGAACCGGCGACGGTGTGGTGCGCTGCGTCAAAGCGGACGAACTCGCCGTCGAAGGTCTGGACTGGGTGGCCACTGACGTCCCCAGCCACCACATCCTGAACCTGGTTGAGGCACCGGCTGCTGCAACCCGAACTGTTGAGAAGGATCCCGCATGAGCACCGCAACATCGGTCCGCGCCGAAGCGCCGCTGCCCGCTGCCGTCCAGCCTCTGCTGGAGGTCAAGGACCTGGTGGTCCGGTACGGACGCGGGCGCAAGGCAGCCGCCGCTCCCGCCGCCGTGGACCATGTCAGCTTCAGCATCGCCCCCGGTGAGACCGTGGGGCTGGTGGGGGAGTCCGGCTCCGGCAAGTCGACCATCGGCAAGGCGATCCTGGGCCTGCAGAAGGTGTCCGGCGGGTCCATCACCTACCAGGGCAAGGACATTACCTCCGCCGGGGCGTCCCAGCGCCGGGCTTTGGGAAGTGAGCTGCGGGCCGTCTTCCAGGACCCCAACTCCTCGCTGAACCCGCGCAACACCATTGGTTTCTCCCTGGCCGAACCGCTCCGGCTCCGCGGGGTAGGTGCGGCGGAGGCACGGCAGCGCGCCGAGGACATGCTGGAACGCGTCGGCCTGCCACGCGAGGCGGTGGACAGGTACCCCAGCCAGTTCTCCGGCGGCCAGCGCCAGCGCATTTCCGTGGCCCGTGCCCTGATCTGCGACCCCAAGCTGGTGGTCTGCGACGAGGCCGTGAGCGCCCTGGACCTCTCCACCCAGGCCCAGGTGCTGAACCTCCTGGCGGACCTGCGGGACGAGCGAGGCCTGGGCTACCTGTTCATCGCGCACGACATCGCCGTGGTCCAGTTCCTGGCCCAGCGCGTGGTGGTCCTGTACCGCGGGCAGGTGATGGAAAGCGGGCCTGCCGCCGCCGTCACCGAAAACCCCGGGCACCCGTTCACCCAGGCCCTTGTTGCCGCGTCCCCGGTACCGCGGCCCGCGGAGCAGGCGGCACGCCGGGAGGCCCGCGAGTCCCTGGGGGTGCGGACGGGAGCGGCCGCGGTGCCCGGACCCGGCGGCTGCCCCTTCCGGCTCCGCTGCCCGCTGGCCACCGAACTCTGCGCCGCCGAACGCCCCGCCCTGCGCACGGTGGGCGGCTCCGACGTCGCCTGCCACTACGCCTAGATACCTTTTTCACTGACTGCAGAACGGAACATCCCGCATGACTTCGACTCCCTGGCACGCCGCCATGATCACCCCTGACGAAGACTTCGACGGCGCCCCGCTGCTCCGGAAGGAATTCCGGCTGGCCGAAGGGCAAGGCGGGGTGGCCAAGGCGACGCTGCGTGCCACCGCTTTCGGGGTTTACGAGGCCCTGATCAACGGTGTTCCCGTGGGTGAGGACGTGCTGAGCCCGGGATGGAGCTCGTACGAGTGGCGGCTCCGCTACCGGACCTACGACGTGACGTCCCTGGTGGGGCCATCGACCGTCATCGGGGTTTCGCTGGGTAACGGCTGGTACCGGGGGCGCCTCGCCTGGCACGGCATGTCCAAGCTCTATGGGG
Source organism: Pseudarthrobacter sp. W1I19 (assembly GCF_030817835.1). Lineage (NCBI taxonomy): Bacteria > Bacillati > Actinomycetota > Actinomycetes > Micrococcales > Micrococcaceae > Pseudarthrobacter > Pseudarthrobacter sp. W1I19. The sequence continues at coordinate 4,358,101 of NZ_JAUSZR010000001.1, read as the reverse complement.
AGGAGCTGGGCTTCTTCGGGCAGCTGGACATCGAATTCGAGGACGGGCACGTCCAGACCGTCGCGTCGGATTCCTCCTGGCAGTCCGGCCCCTCCGCCACCACCTGCAACGATCTTTACGACGGGCAGGCCATCGACGCCCGCCGGAACCAGCCGGGCTGGGCGGAGCCAGGCTTTGACGCCGGCACCTGGGCGGGGGTGCGCACGCTGGAGTTCGACGCCGGCCGGCTGGCTGAGCCGGTGGGCCCGCCCGTGGTGCGTACCGCCGTCGTTAAACCCCAGGACACCTTTACCTCGCCCAGCGGCAAGACGCTGGTGGACTTCGGCCAGAACCTGGTGGGCTGGCTGCGCTTCACGGTGAAGGGCGAGGCAGGTCAGGCCATCACCGTGCGCCACGCAGAAGTGCTGGAGGACGGGGAGCTCGGAGTCCGCCCGCTGCGGTCCGCCAAGGCCACGGACACGTTCATCCTGTCCGGCGGCGAGGACTTCTTCGAACCGACCAAGACATTCCATGGCTTCCGCTACGCCGAGATCTCCGGCTGGCCGGGCACGCTCACCGAGGACTCACTCGAGGCGGTGGTGGTGCACTCCGAGCTGGAACGCACCGGCACCTTCGAGTGCTCCAACGAGCTGGTGAACCAGCTGCACCGCAACATCGTCTGGGGCCTGCGGGGCAACTTCCTGGACCTTCCGACGGACTGCCCGCAGCGCGACGAGCGGCTGGGCTGGACCGGCGACATTGCCGTCTTCGCTCCCACCGCAGCGTTCCTCTACAACGTCAAGGGCTTCCTGCAGGACTGGCTCCTGGACCTCGCCGCGGAGCAGAAGGCAGCGGACGGCCTGGTGCCCATCACCGTGCCGGATGCGCTGAAGTACTGCCCGCAGCCGCCTGAGTTCCCGGCGCCGGAATCGTCGGCGCTCTGGAGCGAGGCCTCGGTCTGGGTGCCGTGGGCGCTGTGGGAGGCCTACGGCGACCTCACCGTGCTGCAGAACCAGTACGAATCCATGACTTCACACACCCGCCGGGTGGAAGGCCTGCTCTCACCCACCGGACTCTGGGACCAGGGCTTCCAGTTCGGTGACTGGCTGGACCCCGACGCCGATCCGGACAAGCCGTGGGACGCGAAGGCGGACACCGGGGTTGTTGCCACTACGTGTATGTTCCGCACGGCGACCATCACGGCCCAGACGGCCCGGCTGCTGGGGCACCAGGACGACGCCGAATACTTCGAGCAGTTGGCCGCACGGGTCCAGGCATCGTACCTGGAGCACTACGTGGCCACCGACGGCACCATCCGCAGCGACTGCACCACCGTCTACGCGCTGGCCATCGCGTTCGGGATCCTGCCCAGCGCGGAGCACGCCGACTTCGCGGGGGAGCGCCTCGCCGAGCTGGTCCGGAAGAACAACTACCGCGTATCCACCGGCTTCGCGGGCACCCCGTTCATCACCGGCGCGCTCACGGACACGGGCCACAGCGAGGAGGCCTACCGCCTGCTGCTGGAGGAGGGCTGCCCGTCCTGGCTCTACCCGGTGACCATGGGGGCCACCACCGTGTGGGAGCGGTGGGACTCCATGCTCCCCGACGGCACCATCAACCCCGGCGAGATGACCAGCTTCAACCACTATGCCCTGGGTGCGGTGGCGGACTGGCTGCACAAGACTGTGGGCGGCATCAGCCCGCTCGCACCCGGTTATGGCAAGGTGCGGATTGCGCCGGTGCCGGGCGAGGGCATCGACTGGGCCAAGACCTCCCTCAAGATGCCGCACGGAACCGTCCGCGTGGAGTGGAAGCACGACGACGGCGCATTCCACCTCGAGGCGACCCTACCCGGGGGAGTAGAGGCCGACGTCGTACTTCCGGGCGGTGAGCAGCGCACCGTGGGTGCCGGCACTCACAGCTTCAGCGTGCCTGCCGCGTTGGCCTTCACGGCCGGGGCGTAGGAGTGGCGGCTTTGGCGGAGCTGCTGGTCGTGGATAACGACTTCGGCGGCGATCCGGACGGGCTCGTTGCCCTGTCGCACATCCTGTTGCGATGCGGCCCGGACGTAACGGTCCTGGTAACCACGTCACCGCTGGATCCGGGACTTGCCGCAGCAGCAGGAGCCGACCCTGCAACGACAGCCAGCCGGGGCAGGGAACTGGCCGAGGAGCTCCTGGAGCTGATGGGGATTAATGATGTCCTGGTCATCACCGGTGCCGAGGCTCCCGGAACCGGCGCAGGGCAGGTCAGCGCTGGGGCACGCGGAATCGTGGAAACCTCCGCGCGCTGTGAGCAAACCACTGTCCTGTGTGGAGGACCGCTGACCAACATCGCTGCCGCGCTGCGGCTGGACCCGGCGCTCGCCGATCGCGCAACGCTGGTCTGGGTGGGTGGCACGTTGGCGGAAGCGGACCGCGGGGAATACAACGCGGACACTGACGCCGCCTCGGCCGTGGAGGTGCTGGCGTCGGGGATGCCCCTTGTCCGGATCCCGTACGAGGAGTACACGCGGATGGCCGTTGCGGTGGATGCGGTGAAGAACGAGCTGGCTGCCGCGTCAAGGGTTGGTTCCTGGTTGGCGGAGCGGCTGCTCGACGTTCCGCCCTTCGTTGAGCTCGGCAGCACGCTGACCCTCGGAGACAGTGTCCTGGCGCCGTTTGTGCCAAGCCGCGGCACGGCTGGCATCGCTGCTGATCCGGGAACGGTGATCCACCACAGGATCGACAGCGACGGGTTGTGGAACGACCTGATTGAGCAGCTGGGGCGGCGCGTTAGGGAGCCTGATCCGCGGCACTTTCCGCCTATGGATCCCACTGTTGCTGCGTGATATTTTGACCCTCTTACGTCGCTTACAGGGAGCGATCCAGGAGGAGGGCAAGCTCATGAGTGATACCAATTCCGCCGGAACAAACGTGGACGTCGTGGACATCCTGACCAGTGATCACCAGGACATGATTGCGCTGATCGGGCAGATCAGGAGTGCGTCCGAGGACAGCCAGCGCAGGGGCCTGGCGGACACCTTGATCGCGGAGGTCATGCGCCATGCCGTTGCCGAGGAAATGTATGTGTACCCCGCGATTGAGGACCACGTGCCGAACGGCAAGGACGAAGTGGAACACGACAAGAAGGAGCATGACGACATCGTCAAGCTCATGAAGCGGCTGGAGAAGGTGGAGGCTTCCGAACCGGCTTTCATGGAGCTGGTCAATGAGCTCGAGGCGCAGCTGAGCCATCACGCCAACGATGAGGAGACCGAACAATTTCCCAAGCTCCGCCTGCACATCCCCCGGGAGAAACTCGTCGACATGGGCGAAAAGGTGGAAAAAGCGAAGAAGCTGGCGCCCACCAGGCCGCATCCGAGCGCGCCGCATTCCGAGTTGTTCCACAAAACCCTGGGACCGGGCGTAGGCCTAGTGGACCGGATCCTGGACAAGCTGAAGGGCAGGCGCACGGACTCGTAGGCTTACCGGAAGGGCAGCGGGGACGGCTAGCTGCTAGCTGCCGGCTGAGAGCAGCCGCTGAATCTGCTCCGCGGCGTCGCTGTCCGGCGCCGGGGTGTAGACCACAAGGTGCAGGTCCGGGCGGTCCGAGGGCGACACCTGGTGGTGTTCCAGCCGGAGCACGCCCACCGACGGGTGGTGGAAGAGCCGTTCACGGGATTCGAAACCGAGGATGTCGTACCGGTCCCAGCCCTCCTTGAACTCAGGACTCGTCTTCTTGAGCCGCTCCACCTGGTAGGCCACGTCCGGATCGCCGAGCCGCTGCCCTGCTTCTGCCCGGAACTCGGCCAGGAACCGCCTGCTGGTGACGTCCCAGTCGGGGAGCAGCTCGCGGACGTACGGGTCCGTGAAGACCAGCCACAGCAGGTTCCGCTCCGGGGCGGCAACGTTGGCGATGTTGGGATACAGCGCGGCATAGGCCCTGTTCCAGCCGGTGACGCTCCAGTCCGGTGCCAACGCGAAAGCGGGGTTCGGGCCGAGGGCGTCGAGGAGCCGTTGGATGTGGGCCGGAGCGTCGGCAGCCACCGGACCGGCCGTGACGGGCGCCGAATAACCGCCCAAGGACAGGACGTAGGAACGCCCCGTCTCCGAGAGGTGCAGGGTGCAGGCCACAGCTTCCAGGACTTCGCGGGAGGGCCTGATGTCCCGGCCCTGCTCCAGCCACGTGTACCAGGTGACGCTCACGCCGGAAAGGAAGGCGACTTCCTCCCGCCGCAGCCCCCGCTCACGCCGGCGGGCGACGGGCGGCAATCCATACTCGGACCGCAGCGCCTGGTCCCGCCGTGCCCGCAGGAACAGGCCCAGCTCCTTGCGTCTATCCCCGGCCTCTTTCACGGGAGACAACACTAGTACTCTGGTACTCCTACTACTAGTATCAGCACTGTCTTCCGTCCGCGCGCGCGGGCGGGCAGGATCGGTAGCATGCCTGCACTTCGCTCTAAAACAGTCACCCATGGCCGCAACATGGCCGGCGCCCGCGCACTGCTGCGCGCCTCCGGCGTCGCCAACTCGGACATCGGGAAGCCGATCATCGCCGTCGCCAACTCCTTCACCGAGTTTGTCCCGGGGCACACCCACCTCGCCCCCGTGGGACGGATTGTCTCCGACGCGATCCTTGCCGCCGGCGCCGTGCCTCGGGAATTCAACACCATTGCCGTGGACGACGGCATCGCCATGGGCCACTCCGGCATGCTCTACTCCCTGCCTTCCCGCGACCTGATCGCCGACTCCGTGGAGTACATGGTCAACGCACACTGCGCCGACGCCCTGGTGTGCATCTCCAACTGCGACAAGATCACGCCGGGCATGCTCATGGCCGCGCTGCGCCTGAACATCCCCGTAGTGTTCGTCTCCGGCGGGCCCATGGAGGCTGGCCGTGTGACCCTGACCGACGGCTCCGTACGCTCCCTGGACCTCGTGAACGCGATTGCCGACGCCGTGGACGAGTCCATTTCCGATGAAGACATCAACCTCATTGAAGAGAACGCCTGCCCCACCTGCGGTTCCTGCTCCGGCATGTTCACCGCCAACTCCATGAACTGCCTCGCCGAGGCCATCGGACTGGCCCTGCCGGGCAACGGCTCCGTGCTCGCGACCCACACCGCGCGCAAGGCGCTGTACGAGAAGGCCGGCGCCACCGTCGTCGAACTCGTCAAGCGCTATTACGACGGCGACGACGACTCAGTTCTGCCGCGCTCCATCGCCACTGCCGAGGCCTTTGACAACGCCATGGCCCTGGACATCTCGATGGGCGGTTCCACAAACACGATCCTGCACCTGCTGGCCGCGGCCCAGGAAGCGGGCGTGGAGTACGGACTGGCCGAGATGGATGCCAAGTCGCGCCAGGTGCCCTGCCTGGCAAAGGTGGCCCCGAACGTCGCCAAGGACAAGACCTATTACATGGAGGACGTGCACCGCGCCGGCGGCATCCCCGCACTGCTGGGCGAACTGAACCGCGGCGGCCTCCTGCACAAGAACGTCCACTCCGTGCACTCCGCGGACCTGGACGGCTGGCTGGATGACTGGGACATCCGCGGCGGCAAGGCCACCGAAGAAGCGAAGGCCCTCTGGCATGCGGCTCCCGGCGGGGTCCGCTCCTCCACCGCCTTCTCCCAGTCGAACCAGTGGACCTCCCTGGACACCGACGCCGCGGAAGGCTGCATCCGCTCGGTGGAGCACGCCTACTCCAAGGACGGCGGACTGGCCGTGCTCCGCGGCAACGTGGCCGTGGACGGTGCCGTGGTGAAGACCGCCGGCGTGGACGAGTCCATCTGGACCTTCGAAGGTCCGGCAGTGGTGTGCGAGTCCCAGGACGAAGCCGTGGAAAAGATCCTGAACAAGGGCGTCAAGGAAGGCGACGTGGTGGTCATCCGCTACGAGGGCCCGCGCGGTGGTCCGGGCATGCAGGAAATGCTCTATCCGACGTCGTTCCTCAAGGGCCGCGGGCTCGGCAAGAAGTGCGCCCTCATCACGGACGGCCGCTTCTCCGGCGGCACCTCGGGCCTGTCGATCGGGCATATCTCCCCGGAGGCTGCCTCCGGCGGCACGATCGCCCTGGTTGAGGACGGCGACATCATCAGCATCGACATCACGCAGCGCTCCCTACAGCTGCAGGTCCCCGACGAGGTCCTCGCCGAACGCCGCGAAAAACTGGAGGCCAATGGCGGGTACAAGGCCAAGAACCGGGACCGCTATGTCTCCCCGGCCCTGCGCGCCTACGCCGCAATGGCACTGTCTGCCGACAAGGGTGCGGTGCGGGACGTCTCGCTGGTGGAGAACCTCGTGTAGGCTGCGCTGGAACTTACAGGAGGATGCATGCCGTACACCGTAGATTTCAAGAACGTGTCCACCGTTGGCCTGGAATCATCGCCGGTCGCTGAGGCGCTGGCCGGGCTGCGGGCCAACGAGGCGCGGTACTACAAAAACAAGTACGACCACGATTTCACCGTCACCCCCGCCGACGAGGCGCCGGAGACGGTGGCGTACGTGCACAACATCCTCTCCACCGAGCGCAACCTCGTCATCGCATCCCGTCCACTCGAGGTGTCTTCCTTCGAAGTGGACGGGCTGCGGATGGCGTACGTGTTTTATGAGTCCGGCCTGGCCATCAACGTGATGTACGGCCTCGAGGAAGGCGGGAAACGGGCAGTCGGATTCAAGCTGTCTGACGGCATGGATGTTCCCGAGGAACTGGCGTCCAGCTTCAAGTTCGCGCGGCAGAAGTCGAAGCTCGCCGGCGTCATCCGCGGCTCCTACTTTGTGATCAAGGGCGAGTACTGACCCGGAACCCCTTCCCGCACTGACTCCTGTGGAACGGGATGCACACTTGGCGGCATGAATCCTGTGCGGATCGGTTGGGGGCATGAATGTCTGACCCTGCTCGTAGTCTGAAAGTGTCCCGAGGAGGAGGGGCATTGGTTCCGTGGAGGGGGTGCAGCGTGGAGGTTGGGCCGTTCGTCATCGACGACGAGGCGTGGGTTCCGGTTGTCGAGTTCACGGACGGGGAGGATTCGCTGTTGGCCGGGACGGTGAGTTTTCCGGTTCCTGCCTTCCTGACCGCCGATGGTGCCATCCGGATGGTGCAGTCGGCTGACAGGCTGATCGCCTGGGCGACGGGCATGAAGCATGGCGGGCTTGCCCGGGTGGAGGAAGCTGTTGCGGAAGAATCTCGTGGGCGGCAGGAGAACCAGCCGGTACGGTTTGGCGGGGACGAGGCCCATGCGCTTGCTGTCACCGAAGTCTCAACTGCCTGCGCCCTCTCGGAAGGCACGGCTGCGCGCTTGCTCAATGATGCGTCGGAGCTGACGGGGCCGCTTTGGGAGGTCCTTGAAGCGCTGGAGGCGGGCGACATTTCGGACGCGCATGCGCGGATCATTGTTGATCAGGCCCGTTCCCTCCCTGACGGGCAGGCTGAAAGGTTTGCATCGGTTGCGCTGCGGCGCACGAGGACCCGGCATGGCCGCAGGCGCACACCGGCTGAATTGCGTGCCTGTCTGCGGCGGTTGCGTGAACAGCTTCACCCTGAAAGCCTCGCGGCCCGCAAAGAGGCGGCCCGGCGTGAGCGCGGTGTCTGGTTTAGGGCTGAGCCGGACGGGATGTGCACGCTCACGGCGTTCCTCACCGCGGAGGTCGGAATGGCGATCTATAGCGGACTCGATCGTGATGCGCGGCTGGCCAGCGCACGGGCCGCGGAGCTCAAGGACCTCAGGGACCTTCCCGGGCCCGGCTCGGCTTCTGGACACAGCGCTGCTGCTGAACCCGGCACTGCACCGGGATCCGGCACTGCACCTGGGGCCGGCACTGCGCCGGGATCCGGCACTGCACGTGGGGCCGGCGCTGGTGCGGATTCGCCTACGCTGTCGGAGTTCCGCGCCGAGTCGCTGGCCTACCGCCTCTTGGGTGGGCCTGAATCGGGCGCGTCCGACAAGCTTTTTGGTGGCCCTGACGGGGCGGAATCCGGGGTGTTCCGCCCCGAGATCGTGGTGACTATCCCGGTGGGACAGGTTATGGGCGGCAGCCCGGGTTCCGGCGGCGATGCCGTAGCGGCTGAACCAGCCACATTGCCCTCCGCGGCGGCTGGACTTGGTGCGGCCGGGCTGCCAGGAGCTGAGTCTGGGGCGGCTGGGGTTGGCGCGGCCGGACCTGCGGCTGGTGACTTCGGAACGGCTGAACTCGAGGGGTACGGCCCCCTTGATGCTGCTACGGCCCGGTGTTTGGCTGCCCTGGCGCCTGCCTGGTACCTGCTGTTCACGGACGGTACCACCGGGCAGGCGTTGGGTGCGGGGCGCCGGGCATATCGTCCACCGAAGGCGCTGCGCCGGTACCTGCAGTGCCGCGACGGGACCTGCCGTTTCCCGGGATGCACCCATAGGGCCAGCGCCTGCGAGCCCGATCACACCATCGAGTGGCAGGACGGCGGGACTACCGATCCCGGAAACCTGGCCATGCTCTGCCGCCGGCACCACGCGCTGAAGTCCATCGGCGCGTGGAGTTACAGACACTCTTCCCCTTCCGGGGACCTTGAGTGGCGTTCACCGCTGGGCCGGCACTACACCACCGAAGCAGCCGACCACGGAAAAGTCCTGTATCCACTCCAACAGCCAGAGCCACCACCGTTCTAGGCAGACGGTGCTTCGGCTGTCGCGGTTTCGGCGCTGCCGCATTCCGCTAGTGTCCGTCATTGGCCGTCGCGTATGTGGACTTGATTAGGATGGAGCCTCAGGATTTGAGCCGCCCCGGTTCCGGGCCGGCTCAATCCAGCGCGCGAAGGCCTGGCCAGTCTGGATGCCTTCCACCGACATCACATACGCGCGCCAACATTGTCGGCGCGCCGCCAGGTGACAATAGGCACGAATTCGCCTCTTTGGTGACTCTTCATTACATCCCCGGAGTGTCGCGTAGGTCACATGCGGTTGCTTCTGGGCGACTTTCCCGCCCAACCTTGCATCACATCTTTTTTCAGCGCTTGTCAGAGCGTGCCCAACGAAGGAGCACCACCTATGACTGACGTTCTTTGGTTTTCTGACCTCGGCCTGTCCGATCTCGATCAAGTCGGCGGCAAGAACGCCTCGCTCGGCGAAATGGTCCGAAACCTCGCCTCCGCCGGGGTCAAGGTCCCGGACGGTTTCGCCACCACAGCAGACGCCTACCGGCGTTTCTTGAGCGGGTCCGGCCTCGACACCCGGATCGAAGGGATCCTTAAGGATCTGGACAGCGGCGACGTGACGGCCCTGGCCCTGGCGGGGAAGCAGATCCGGGACCTGATCCGCAGCACCCCCTTTCCAGCCGGTTTCGAGGAGCAGGTCCGGTCGGCCTACCACCGCTTGACGGACAACCATGGCGGTGACGTGTCGTGGGCAGTGCGCTCCAGCGCCACGGCCGAGGACCTGCCAGATGCTTCCTTCGCCGGGCAGCAGGAGACTTTCCTGAATATCCGGGGCGTGGATAACATCCTGCTCGCCATCAAGGACGTCTTCGCCTCGCTCTACAACGACCGCGCCATCGCCTACCGGGTACATCACGGCTTCACACATTCAGAAGTGGCACTCTCGGCCGGCGTCCAGCGCATGGTCCGCTCCGACGTCGGCGCGTCCGGGGTGATGTTCACCATGGACACCGAAACGGGCTTCAACGACGCCGTCTTCATCACCTCTTCCTACGGCCTCGGCGAGGCTGTGGTCCAGGGCGCTGTTAACCCTGACGAGTTCTACGTCCACAAGGCCGCCCTGGCAGCCGGCCGGCCGGCCGTGCTCAAGCGCGGCCTCGGCGAAAAAGCAGTCCAGATGACCTACACGGAATCCCGTGAGGTGGGCCGGACAGTGGACTTCGTTCCTGTGCCGCAGGACCTTCGCCGCCGTTTCAGCCTCACCGATGCAGAAGTCGAGGAGCTCGCCCGCCACGCGATGGCCATCGAGGCGCACTACGGCCGCCCCATGGACATCGAGTGGGGGAAGGACGGTGTGGACGGAGAGCTCTACATCCTTCAGGCGCGTCCTGAGACCGTTGAGTCCCGCAAAGCCACCGGCACCATCTCCCGGTACACCCTGAACGAGCGCTCGACCGTCCTGGTCGAGGGGCGGGCCATCGGCCAGCGCATCGGTGCGGGCCAGGTGCGGGTCCTCACCTCGATCGACCAGATGGCCTCGTTCCAGGCCGGTGACGTCCTCGTGGCCAACATGACGGACCCGGACTGGGAACCGATCATGAAGAAGGCCGCCGCCATCGTCACCGACCGTGGCGGGCGCACCTGCCATGCAGCCATCATTGCCCGCGAGCTTGGCATCCCGGCCGTCGTCGGTACCGGCAATGCTTCCCGGGTCCTGGCGGACGGTGCACCGGTCACGGTTTCCTGCGCCGAGGGCGAGGCAGGCCTGGTCTACGAGGGCCTGCTGGACTACACGCTGAGCGAGACCAGCCTGGACACCATGCCGCCGGCACCGGTCAAGATCATGATGAACGTGGGAACCCCTGAGCAGGCCTTCAGCTTTGCCCGCCTTCCGCACCACGGCGTTGGATTGGCCCGCCTCGAATTCATCATCAACCGGCAGATCGGCATCCACCCCAATGCCCTGCTGGCAGTGGCGGGAGAAATCGAACGCCCTGCTGGTCTCTCGGACTACACCGTGCGCCAGATCCGCGAGAAGACCGCTGCCTACGACGGGCCCCGGGACTACTACGTCCGGCGCCTGGCCGAGGGCATTTCCACGATCGCCGCGGCGTTTGCCCCCGAACCCGTCATCATCCGGCTCTCGGACTTCAAGTCCAACGAGTACGCCAACCTGCTGGGCGGTCCCGCGTTCGAACCAACCGAGGAGAACCCGATGATCGGCTACCGGGGCGCGTCCCGGTACCTCTCGGATTCGTTCCGGCAGGCATTCGAGCTTGAGTGCGAAGCCCTGAAGTTCGTCCGCAACGAAATGGGCCTGTCCAACATCAAGATCATGGTCCCGTTCGTGCGGACCCTGGACGAGGCCCGGGGAGTGACCGAGCTGCTCGCCGCCAACGGGCTGCGCCGGGGTGAGGACGGGCTGGAGATCGTGATGATGTGTGAACTGCCCGCCAACGCCCTGCTCGCCGATGAATTCCTGGAATACTTCGACGGCTTTTCCATCGGCTCCAACGACCTGACCCAGCTGACCCTGGGCCTTGACCGCGATTCGGCACTGGTTGCCGAAGGCTTCGACGAACGCAACCCGGCGGTGACCAGGCTGCTGGAAATGGCCATTGCTGCCTGCCGCGCCAAGGGCAAGTACGTCGGCATTTGCGGCCAGGGCCCCAGCGACCACCCGGACTTTGCCGAGTGGCTCCTGGAACAGGGCATCAGTTCCATCTCGCTGAACCCTGACGCCGTGACCGACACCTGGCTGCGCCTGGCCCGTTCCGGAACGCGCTCAGCGGTCTAAGTGGCGGACGAACACCTGATGGATACCGTGGGGGCGGGCAGCTCGTCTGCCCCCACGGTGTTCTTCCTTTCCGACAGCACCGGCATCACCGCCGAAACGCTGGGCAATACCTTGCTCACGCAATTTCCCACCCGGCACCTTGAACGCCGGACTATTCCCTTTATCACCACGGTGGAGCAGGCCCACGAGGTGGTGGGCGTCATCGACCGGCTCGCCGCGGCCGGGCCCCGGCCGATCATCTTCTCCACCACCGTCGACAACGGCATTCGGGCAGTCCTTTCCCGGAGCCAAGGGCACTTCTTCGACCTGTTCGGCGCACACATCGGCCAACTGGAACAGGCACTCCATGTCCCCGCCAGCGGGCAGCCGGGCCAGGCCCACGGTGTGGGTGACGCAGTCCGTTACCAGTCCCGCATGGCCGCCGTTGAATACGCCATCGAGCACGACGACGGCCAGTCGGTGCGGGCGCTGGAGCGCGCCGAACTGATCCTCATCGCTCCCTCGCGGTGCGGAAAAACCCCCACCACCATGTACCTGGCGCTGCAGCACGGCATCCTCGCCGCCAACTTTCCCCTGGTGGAGGAAGACTTCGCCAGCCTGTCCCTGCCGAAACCATTGCTGCCCTTTGTGAACAAATGCTTTGGGCTGACCTCCCTGCCCGTCAGGCTGAGCCAGATTCGCCAGGAACGCAGGCCGGGCAGCGACTACGCCTCGCTGGGCCAGTGCACCTATGAGCTGCGCAACGCCGAGGACATGTACAGGGTCAACCAGGTGCCCTACGTAAATTCCGCATCAATGTCGGTTGAGGAAATCTCCGCCACGGTGCTCCAGCGGATGCAGCTGCACCACTGACCAGGCCCGCGGCCCAACCGCCAACATCTCTGCCGCCTACCCCTCCGAGTGCGTCCGCACGTCCGGGCTGACCTCGGCCAGGTGGCCCAAATTCCTGGACACGGCACGCGCCGTGGCCCGGACCGCCGGGGCCAGCACGTTGGGCGGGGTTGAGCCGTCCGGCACCACGATGGACAGGGCGGCCACCACGGACCCCTGCGCGTCAAAGATCGGCGATGCTACGGACACCGTCTTCGAGGGTGCGGAGCGGCGGATCATTGCGATCCCGGTGCGCCGCACATCAGACAGGGTCCGGCGCAGCTGGCCTTCGGGCATGTGCTCCACGCCGGGTTCGATCTCGGGCGGCTTCCGCAGCGTGGCCTCCTGGAACTGCTGGTCCGCGCCGGCCAGGAGAACCAGTCCGACGGCGGTGCTCCGCAGCGGCGCGCGTCCGCCCACCCGGTAGGCCACTTCCGTGGCGTCCTTCGAGGACAGCCGCTCAATCAAGACGGCTTCCTCGTTATCCCGGACGGCCAGCAGGACGTGGTGCCGGGTCACCTCGAACAGGTCCTCCAGGTAGGGCAGCGCGATCTCGCGCACGCCGTGGCCGCGCGGCGACAGGGATGCCACCTCCCACAAGCGGACCCCCACAACGTACCGGCCGTCGTCGAGCCTTTCCAGCGCGCCCCATGCCACCAGCCGGGCGATGAGGCGCAGCGCGGTGGGCGCGGGCATTCCGGCGTGGCGGGCCAGTTCCGAGAGGGTTAAAGCGCGACGGCGGTCGGAAAAGACCGCGAGAAGGCTCAGCGCCCGGTCAATCACCGGTTCGCCCTGCTTGGGCCGCTTCCCGCGGGCGGGAGTGCTGTCGGTGTCCGGAGTGACAGTCATGGCCGAAGGTCCTTGCGCGGTTGGAGGTTCGGACAGGAGTCCGTGAGCTGGAACACAATATCATTCCAACCAATGAAAGATGGCTGTGGAAGGCTGCCTGCCGGAACCGATGCTGGAACTCCAGCTGTCCCACGTTCAGGAGTCTCCTGCATGACCTCCCTCAGTCTCGGCGCCGGCGTCGACGTAGCCATCATGGCTCCGCCCGCCCCCACCCGGCTTCGCGTGGAGCACCTCCGCGAGGCAATGGGCGTCACCACCACCCGGCCGCGCCTCAGTTGGACGCTGCCGGACGGAACAGCAGCCCAAACCGGATACCACATCACAGCCAGCAACGGCTGGGATACCGGCCGGGTGGAGTCCGCGCAGCACCTGCTGGTGCCCTACGCCGGTCCGGAGCTGCGGTCCCGAAGCCGGTTCGAATGGCGCGTGCGCACGTGGACCACGGATGTCAACGGCGTTGAGACGCTCAGCCCGTGGTCCGAACCGATGCCGGTGGAACTGGGACTCCTGCAGCCTTCCGACTGGACCGCGCGATGGATCGGCCCCGAGGAGCCGGACGTCCCGGCTCCCGGAGAACGCCCCGGCTACGCCTTCGAAAAGACCTTCACGCTGGCCAGCACCGCGGAATCTGCCCGCGCCTACGCCACCGCGCAGGGCATCTATGAGCTGTTCCTCAACGGACATCGCGGGGGCGACCAGCAGCTCACCCCCGGCTCCACCAGCTACAACACCACCCTCCAGGTCCAGACCTACGACGTCACCGCACTGCTGCGTCCCGGCACCAATGCCCTCCGCGCCGTCCTCACGGACGGCTGGTACCGCGGAACCTTCGGCTTCACGCGCGACGCCGACATGTACGGCACGCACACCGCCTTCCTTGCGCAGCTGGAGCTGCAGTCGGGGGACAGCAGGACGGTCATCGGCACCGATGAGTCCTGGCTTGTTTCGCGAACGCAGATCCTCAGCGCGGACCTGATGGCAGGGCAACAGGTGGACTTCCGGGTGCCGGCAGTAAACGGGACCGAGGCGTCCCAGGCGACTGCCGCCGTCGTGCGCAAAGGAAACTACGAAACCCTGACCGGCCCGGTGGCACCGCCCACCAGGATCGTGGAAGAGCTCGCACCGGTAGCCATCACCCGTCTCGCCAACGGTCACCAGGTGGTGGACTTCGGCCAGAACCTCCACGGCTGGGTGCGCCTCACCAGGCTCGGCGCGCCGGAGGAGAAGGTCACCTTCGTGTACGGCGAGGCGCTCCACGCCGGCGGTGACGTAACCCAAGACCATCTGCGGCCGCTCGACTTCCGCCACCCCGGCCAGTTCCTGTCCGCCGGGCAAGTTGATGAGGTGACGGCGTCTGGCGCTCCGGGTGAAGTATTCGAACCGCGGCATACTACCCACGGCTTCCAGTATGCGTCGGTTCGAGGCCTTATCGAGGACCTCGCGGCGGAGGACATCACCGCATGCCTGGTGCAGACCGATCTGGAACCGCTTGGCACCTTCACTTGCAGCGATGAGCGGCTGAACAAGCTCCACGAGATTGTGCAGTGGAGCTTCCGGGACAACGCCTGCGAGGTGCCCACGGACTGCCCGCAGCGCGAAAAGGCGGGCTGGACAGGGGACTGGCAGCTGTTCATACCCACAGCTGCATACCTTTTTGACGTCACAGGCTTCTCGCGGAAGTGGCTGAACGACGTCCGCGCCGACCAGTGGGAGAACGGCGTTATTGCCAACATCTCCCCGTCGCCCCGCCCGGATATCACCTCCGCTGACTTCATGGCCTTTGTCCACGGTTCGGCCGGCTGGGCCGACGCCGTGGTGATGGTGCCGTGGGAGTTGTACCTGGCCACCGGCGATGCCGGAATCCTCGCCGAGAACTGGGATGCGATGAACCGCTGGGTGGAGTTCGTCCGGACCGCTGCAGAATTCTGCCGGCACCAGGACCGGCAGGCGGCCAGCACAATACCGGCGCCGCACGAGAAGTACCTCTGGGATACCGGCTTCCACTGGGGAGAATGGATGGAACCGGACGGTCCGGAACCGGACCTGTTAGCCGCCCGCTCTGCCGACCACGGCATTGTAGCCACCGCCTACTACCGGAACACCACGGCCCTGCTCGCGAAGGTTGCCGCCGTCCTGGGCCGCGGGGAGGAAGCCGAAGCGCTCGCAGAACTCTCCGAAAACGTCCGGCAGGCCTGGGAAACGGAATACCTCGACGCCGCCGGACACGTCACCCGGCCCAGCCAGGCCAACTGCGTCCGTGCCCTCGCCTTTGACCTGGTCAGCCTGGAACAGCGCGCCGCCGTGACGTCCCAGCTGGTCTCGCTGATCAGGGCGGCGGGCACGCATGTGGGGACGGGCTTCCTCGCCACTCCCTACCTGCTGCCCGTCCTTGCGGACAACGGTGAGCTGGAGATCGCCTACGAGCTATTGATGCAGGACTCGGAGCCTTCCTGGCTGGTGATGGTGGACCGTGGCGCCACCACCATGTGGGAGCTCTGGAACGGCATCGACGACGCCGGCACCCCGCACCAGTCCCTGAACCACTACAGCAAGGGCGCCGTGGCGTCCTTCCTCCACCGCTACACCGCCGGCCTGCGCCAGGCTCCGGGCAGCGCCGGCAACGAACGGATCATCATCGAGCCGCGCCCCGGCGCAGGCCTGACCTCCGCGGCCACTTCGCATCAGGGACCTCACGGCCTGATTGAGGTGGAGTGGACAGCGGACGACGGCGGCTTGCAGCTGTGTGCCACCGTCCCGGCCGGGACCACCGCCGAAGTCCGCCTGCCCGGCCGGCCTCCCGCCGTCGTCGGACCCGGAAAGCACCACTTTGCCGCCGCCAGCGGCGGAACTGACGAAACACCCCACCCTGCCGAAAACCCCCAGCTTGTAAGGAACGCCCCATGAGTGTCAACGAAGCCACCGAGGTCTACGAAACTGCACCCCTGGATACTGCCCGCCCCGGAGGTGTGGACGTTCCCCCGTTCCCGGTCTTTGACGCCCCGGGCGTGCCCGAAAACGTTTCGGACGTCTCTGCCGTGCACCGCGAAGTCACCTATGCGCGGGCTATCGGGTTCCGGCCGCTCAAAATGGACATCTGGCTGCCGCGCCAGGCCACTGCGCCCGTGCCGCTGGTGGTGTGGGTCCACGGCGGAGCCTTCCAGCTGGGTGACCGCCGCGAACTGCCGCCCACCTTTGTGCCGGACTCGGTGTTCCGGCTGCTCAATGAAGCCGGAATTGCCTGCGCGACGGTGGACTACCGGCATTGCCTGGAGGCGCCGTTCCCGGCGCAGCTGCACGACCTGAAGGCGGCCGTCCGCTACCTGCGCGAACATGCGGCGGACCTCGGCGTCGACCCGGAACGGTTCGGCGCCTGGGGGGAATCCGCCGGCGGCCACCTCGTGGCACTGCTGGGACTAACCGGTGGCCGGGAGGACCTGCACGGCGGGCTCGGAGCGCAGGGGCACTCCAGCGGCGTCAGCGCCGTCGTCGACTTCTACGGGGTCTCCTCGCTGGTGGACATCCCGCCGATCAACACTCCGGACGGACTGTTCCCGCCGGCACTGACCGCCGCTGTTCCGGCCGGAATGTCCCTGCAGCCCGAGTACATGCTGGTGGGCGGCTCGGACGATCCCGCGCTGCTGGCCGCGGCAAGCCCTGTCAGCTATGTCACCGCCGACGCGGCGCCGTTCCTGCTGATCCACGGCGACAGTGACGGCCTGGTGCCGCACTCCCAGACCGACCTGCTGGCCGCGGCGCTCGCCGCAGCAGGCGTCGAGCATGAAGTGGTCACCATCAAGGGCGGCGACCACTGCTTCTTCGGGGCCGAGGACCAGCTGGACACCATCCTTGCTGCCGCCGTCGGCTTCTTCTCCGAAAAGCTGGGCCGGCCATGACAGTCCGCCAGGGGGAGGCGTCGGTACCGTTCGACGGCGGGACGCTCGCGCCTGACGCTGGTTTCGCCTTGTATATGGCGGCACCCGAAGGCCCGGAAACCCTGCCCAGCCAGATGGGCCCGGACGTGCCCATCCGCACTGTCAGCGCAGAGGGCCGGCGAGGACCGGTGGATATCCGGATCTACGGTGAGCCGTCCTCCACTAGCGGACCAGCGCTCGTATGGCTGCATGGCGGCGGCTTTGTCAGCGGCAGTCTTGATATGCCCGAGTCCGACTACCTGGGACGCGTACTCGCCGCCTCGGGGATACCGGTGCTGTCCGTCGATTACCGGTTGGCCCGGGACGGAGTGCACTTCCCGGTTCCCCATGAGGACGCACTGGCCGCCTGGTTCTGGATCCGCCGGAACGCTGCGGATCTTGGGTTGGATCCGGAACTTCTATGCCTGGGCGGAGCGGGTGCCGGCGGGAACCTCGCCGTAGGCGCCGCGCTCTACCTGACCGACGCCGGCAAGCCGCTCCCCGCGAAGCTCCTGCTGGCCTATCCCTTCCTCCACGCCGAACTGCCGCCGCCCGCGGGCGGGCTGGACGAGGAGGTGATGGCAACCCTGCCCCGGCACCTCCGCTTCACCCTCGAGGACTGCGTGCGGAATGCCGAGAACTACGTGGGCGGGCCGGTGAGTATGGCGTCCTCGTATGCCATGCCCGGCTATGCCGACCCGTCAGGGCTGCCGCCGACGGCCATCGTCGCGTGCGAGTACGACGACGTCCGCGGCTCCTCGGAGCTCTTTGCAGCCAACCTGGACCATGCCGGCGTTCCGGTGTCCTATTTCCTGGCCCGCGGCGCCATTCACGGGCACCTCAACCACGCGGCCGGCAGCCCGGAGGCACAGCCTGTCCTGGACTTCCTGGCCCAGGAGCTGGCCTCGGCGAAGGTACGGTAACAATCGCAGACAGCCGCGGCTCCGCCCGCTCCGGGGGATGCGGGTCTGGAGTTTTAGGTTCCTGCCTTGCCTGAAGCGGCAGGTGGCGTGTCGCCGCCGTCGTGGCTGCTGGACCAAATCTGGCTCATCTCTTCGCTGGACTGCTCCACGATCCTGCTCATGGCGGCATGAGCTGCGGCCGACTCCCCGCGCTGGATGGCGCTGGCCACATCCACGTGCAGCTGCAAAGCTTCGTGATGGGGGAGGTGCGGCATCAGGCCATGTTGCGTCCGGCCCGTCAGGACCTCCGTCACGAGGTTCTGCAGCTGGGCGAACATGGCGTTGCCGGAAGCATTGAGCACGGCCGCGTGGAACTCCACATCCAGCAGAAGGAACTCTTCCTGGTCTCCGCGCTGGCCGGCCGCCCACAGCCGGGCCGCCAGGGCTACCAGTTCGCTGCCCGCATCCCACGATGCCCGCTCGGCGGCAAGGCGGGCTGCCTGCGGTTCGACCGCTCCGCGGAGTTCGTTGAGCGACTGCAACTGCTCAAGCCGGCGGGACGAGGCAAGGCGCCACCGGATCACCTCGGGATCGTAGAGGTTCCAGGATTTTTCCGGCTGCACCACTGTGCCGAACCGGCGGCGGGATTCGAGCAGGCCTTTTGAGGACAGCACCCGGGCGGCCTCCCTCACAACGGAACGCGACACGTTGTGCTGTGCCTCCAACTCATCCAACCTCAGGACCGAGTTAGCGGGAAAGCGCCCCTCAGCAATGGCAAGCCCCAGACTCTGCACGAGCGAAGCGTGCAGGTTCGTTGGAGACTCCGCCTTTGGGCTTTTCATGGATAAATCATACGGGTGCTTCCCAAGGTCTTGTCTATGTCTGCTTTATTTGTCTATGCTGACTCCCAAAGCAGATGTAAAGATGCATTTGTAAGCGGGCTGACCATGTGTCCAGCCCTCGAAGCAAGGGAGTCGTAATGAAGCGACGTTCTGTAGTGAAGTACGCGGCTGTCGCCGCGGCGCTCTCGCTCGGACTGACCGCCTGCACTGGTGGCGGGGGCAGCAGCGATGCCAAGGAATCCGGCACGGTCCGGGTGACCTTGGCGAACCACGTCTGGACTGAAGGCATCAAGGCCGCTATACCGGAGTTTGAGAAGTCGAGCGGCCTTAAGGTCGAGCTGACCCAGCTCGGCGAAGACCAGCTCTCGGACCAGTACAACGTCAAGCTCAACGCCGGCAGCGATGAGATCGATGTGATGATGTACCGTCCGCTCCAGGAAGGCAAAGCTTTCGCGAAGAACGGCTACCTGGCGGACCTGACCGACAAGGTGTCCTCGGATTCCGGATGGGACTGGAAGGACTACCAGGAGGGCCCGGTCAAGGCCACCACTGTTGACGGCAAGGTTGTGGGCGTCCCGATCATCACCGAACGCGAAGTCCTCTACTACCGCAAGGACCTCCTGCAGGCGGCCGGACTCCAGGTTCCCAAGACCATGGAGGAGCTCGAAGCTGCATCCAAGGCCATCAAGGCAGCCAACCCCGAGGTAGCCGGTTTTGTTGCCCGCACCGGCAAGTCCGCGGCAGTTACCCAGTTCTCCAGCTTCCTGTACAGCTTCGGCGGTGACTTCACCGATTCCAGCGGCAAGTCCACGGTGAACTCGGACGCCGCGAAGAAGGCCTACGCCTACTATGGCGGTCTAATCAAAAACTATGGTCCAGCTAACGTCAGCACCGACATGAGCTGGCCCGAGGCGATGGCAATCTTCACGCAGGGCAAGGCCGCCTTCTACACCGAGGCAGACTCTCTCTACAAGAACGCCACAGATCCCGCCAAGTCCAAAGTGGCGGACACGGTCGGGTTTGCTCCGCTGCCGGCAGGTCCTGCGGGTTCCAAGCCTTACAACATCCCCTCCTGGGGCCTGGCCGTGAACGAGGCCTCCAGCAACCAGGACAATGCCTGGAAGTTCATCCAGTGGGCCACGAGCAAGGATCGCACCCTGGCCGCACAGAAGGCAGGCGTCCCTGGCCCCCGCGCTTCCGTCTGGTCCAATGCGGAAGGAACCTCCACCTACCCGAAGGACCTGGCTGATGCCATTGCGGTCAGCGCCAAAAACGGTGTGGGCCACGACCGCCCCGAGGTTGTCACGGTAGGCAAGGCCCGCGAAATCGTGGGCGAGCCGATCGTCGCCAGCATCACCGGCGCGGACGCCTCCTCGGCAGCCGACTCCGCCCATGAGTCCTTCCAGAAGTTCCTGGACAGCGAAAAGAAGTAGCAGTCGCCGCGCTTCATACCCGTAAAGCGCATCAGATCCCGGCGGGACGGCACATGGTTGCCGTCCCGCCGGGTCCCCGCTCTTGCCTCACCCCAAACTCTTAGGTGAACCATGTCTGTAATGAACGCGCCCGGCAGCGCCCCGGCACGAAGCGCAGGACGCCCTCCCAGCATGGGTGGAAATTTCTCCACCTGGGCGAACCGGCACCGCAAATGGCTTTTTGCCGCACCCGCCATGATCTTTGTCGGCGTCCTGATCGTCTTTCCGCTGGCGTGGACCTTGTACTTGAGCCTCACGGATTCGCAGGGGTCTGTCCGCGCCAAAACGGACTTCATCGGGCTTGAAAACTACCTGACAGTCCTCACTGACACAGAACGTTTCTGGCCGGCAGTGGGCCGCACGCTGTCATTCACCGGCGTTGCCCTGGTCTGCGAGGTGGTGCTCGGCATGGGCATCGCGCTGCTCCTTTGGCGCCCGTTCCGCGGTGAAAAGTGGGTCCGGGTGGCGATCCTGCTGCCGCTGGTGGCCACGCCGGTTGCCGTGGGCATGATGTGGCGGCTGATCTTCGATCCGAACATCGGCTTCGCCAACCAGCTACTGGGCATGGTGGGCATCCCGCCGCAGCCCTGGCTCTCGGGCCAGGACACCGCGCTCGGAACCACCATCTTTATGGACGTATGGCAGTGGACCCCCATGGTGGTGCTGATCCTTCTTGCCGGCCTGACGTCACTGTCCGACGAGCCTGACGAAGCCGCCCGGGTGGACGGCGCCAACTCCTTCCAGCGCTTCTTCCTCATCACCCTGCCGCTGATGATGCCCACCGTTGTTGTCGCCATCCTGCTTCGCGGCATCGACGCCCTGAAGACCTTCGACATCCTGTACGCCACCAAGGGCAAGGGCGGCGGGTCCTTCCACGAGGTGGAGACCCTGAACGTCTACGCCTACGGCCTGAGCTTCGACTACAACCAGTACGGGCTGTCCTCAGCGGTGCTGATCCTGTTCTTCATGATCATCATCGGCTCCATGTGGCTGCTGACCATGCGCAAGAAAGCGGTAAGCAAATGACCGTCACAACCCCCAGCCAAACCTCCGCTGCGGCTCCCCAGGTGATCCGCCGCCGTCGGAAGCCCCTGCCCACCCGCCTCTACAAGGTCTTCCGTGTTGTGGCCCTCATCGTGGTGGTGCTGTTCCTGGTCGCCCCGCTGTTCTGGATGCTCCTGGCCTCCTTCAAGACCAACGTGGACATCTACGACACCGCCAAGGCCTTGATCTTCTCGCCCACGGGTGAGAACTACGCCAACGTTCTCCAGCGGAACAACTACTTCATCTTCATCTTCAACAGCTTCTGGGTGGCGTTCGTTTCCACCGCGCTGTCAATCGTGCTTGGCGTTCCCGCCGCCTATGCCATGAGCCGGTTCACCATGCACCGCTCGGCCCTCGTGGTCCTGATGGCGCGCGTCATCCCGGGCGTTTCCCTGCTGGTGCCCTGGTACTACGTGTTCTCGAACCTGCGGATGGTGGGCAAGTTCGAGGTCCTGATCCTCAGCCACATGTTCGTGGCGCTGCCGCTGATCGTCTACATCATGATGAGCTACTTCGATTCCCTGCCGCTCGAGCTGGAAGAGTCCGCCCAGGTGGACGGCCTCACCCCGATCGGTGCGTTCCGCCTCATCACGCTGCCGCTCGCCGTCTCCGGCATCGCCACCGCGGGCATCCTGTCGTTCATCTTCTCGTGGAACAACTTCATGTTTGCCCTGGTGCTTTCCGGCTCCAACACCAAAACGCTGCCCGTGGCCATCTTCGACTTCGTCTCTTACGCCAGCATCGACTGGGGCGGACTCATGGCGGCGGCCACAGTGGTGACCATTCCCATCATGATCATTGCGCTTTTCACGCAGAAGTACATCGTCTCCGGCCTCACCGCCGGTGCCACCAAGGGCTAGGCAACAGTGACTTTCATCAGCAGGATCGAAACCTTCCTCGTCGCACCGCGCTGGCTGTTCGTCCGCATCGAGACCGACAGCGGGATCGTCGGCTGGGGCGAAGCGACCTGCGAGGGCCGCAGCGAAACGGTCCGCACCGCCGTCGAACAACTCTCCGAATTCCTGATCGGCAATGACGCGCTCCGGATCGAGGACCACTGGCAGGTCATGACCAAGGGCTCCTTCTACCGCGGCGGCCCCATCCTGGCCAGCGCCGTGTCCGGCCTGGACCAAGCCCTGTGGGACATTGCCGGCAAGCACTTCAACACCCCGGTGCACCAGCTCCTTGGCGGGCACGTCCGTGACCGGATCCGGATGTACGGCTGGGTGGGCGGAGATGAACCCAACGAGGTAGCGGACCAGATCAGCGCCCAGCTGGAGGTGGGGCTGACCGCAGTCAAGATGAATGCCAGCGGCCGGATGAGCCCCATCGCCTCGGTGGCAGAGCTCGACGGCGTTGTCCGGCGGGTGGCTGCCGCCCGCGAGGTCCTGGGCGAGCACCGGGACGTCGCCGTGGATTTCCACGGCCGCTTCAGCCTTGCCAACGCCCGCCGCGTGGCACCTCTGCTGGAACCGTACCGGCCCTTCTTCCTCGAAGAACCAGTGGTCCCGGAAAACACGCACCTGCTGCGGGAGTTCACCGCGTCCACCACCACGCCGGTCTCCACCGGCGAACGGCTCTACAACCGGCAGGAATTCCTGCCCGCCCTGCAGGCCGGCATCGCCGTGGCGCAGCCGGATCTCTCCCACGCTGGGGGCATAACGGAGGTCCGCAAGATCGCCTCGCTGGCCGAGGTCTACGACGTGCAGCTTGCGCCGCACTGCCCGCTGGGTCCGCTGGCGCTCGCCGCGTGCCTTCAGGTGGGGTTTGCGACGCCCAATTTCCTCATCCAGGAACAAAGCATCGGCATCCACTACAACCAGGGCGCGGAAGTTCTGGACTACGTGGTGGACAAGTCGCCGCTGAAGTTTGTGGATGGGCACATTGAACGCCTTACGGGCCCCGGCCTGGGCATCGAAATCGATGAGGCCGTGGTCCGTGCCGCGGACAAGCGCGGGCATGCCTGGCGCGGCCCGGTCTGGCGCCAGCCGGACGGCGCCTTTGCCGAATGGTGACGGCCGAAAGCACGGGTATTGAGATGAGCACCCCTATGAAGGAGAAGGCCCTGATGGAGAACACCCTGGCCCCCGAGGAACTGCTGGCCGGCGTGCGGCGGACCCGGCTGCTGGCGATCGTACGGGGAAACGACGGCACGGCAGCTGGGAAGGCGGCCCTCGCCGCCATGGAGGAGGGTTTCCAATATGTCGAAATCGCCCTGACCACCCCCGGGGCCCTCGATGCCATCAGTGAGGTGCGGGCTGCGGCGCCTGCCGACTGCTTCGTAGGTGCCGGAACAGTGTTGACGAAACAGGACGTGGACAACGTTGCGGCCGCGGGCGGCCAGTTCATGGTGACGCCGTCCCTCGCACCGTCCATCGAAGAAGCAGCGGGCCGGGGCATCCCCGTGCTGGCCGGGGCCCTGACACCGAGCGAGTCCTTCGAAGCGATGAACCGCGGTGCCACGGCGGTGAAGCTCTTCCCCGCTTCCATTGGCGGGCCAGGGTATCTCAAGGCAGTCCGCGATCCGTTCCCGGACATCCCTTTTATAGCGGTAGGCGGCGTGGGGCCCGATGAAGCGGCGGGATACTGGGCCGCCGGTGCCATCGCCGTCGGACTAGGTGGCCCGCTTTTCGGTGATTCGGCATCCGGCGGCGGCCTCGCCGCCATGCGGGAGCGCGCACGCCGCTTTGTTGCCTTGGCTGCCGGGTCCGGCGGCGGGGCCACGGAGGGCCAACGGTGACTGCCGATGCCGGGCTCCCTGACGTGGACCTCCTGACCTTCGGTGAGTCCATGGTCTCGCTGCGCTCGGCCGGACCGCTGTCCGCGGGCGGCGCCCTGACGATGCATGTTGCGGGTGCCGAATCGAATGTGGCCATGGCAGTCGCCCGGCTGGGCCACACTGCAAGGTGGGCAGGGGTGGTGAGTGCAGATCCGCATGGCGAATTCATCCTCCGCCAACTCCGGGCCGAGGGCGTGCAACTGCAGCAGCGCGAGGACCCATCGCGCCCGACCGGTGTGATGTTCCTCGAACAACGCACGGCCGACGTCACCCGCGCCTTCTACTACCGCTCCGGGTCCGCCGGATCAACGCTCAGCCGTGAGGATGTGGACCGTGCCCTGCAACAGGGCGCCCGCATCCTTCATCTCACCGGCATCACGCCCGCGCTCAGTCCTGAGTCGCGGAAGGCCGTGGAATTCGCGGCCGAACGCGCCGCGGCCAACGGGCTGGTGGTGTCCCTCGACGTTAACTACCGCAGTAAACTGTGGTCCCGCGACGAGGCCCGGGAGGCCCTCACGCCGCTCGCCCGGTACGCCACCATCCTTATTGCTTCCGGCGACGAGCTTGACCTGGTAGCCATCCCGCCGGACGGCAGCCAGGACCCTGAGACGCAGGAAGCGGCTATGGCTGACCAGCTCCTTGGACTGGGAGTGCGCGAAGTTGTGGTCAAGCGCGGTGCCGCCGGCGCGTGCGTCCACACCCGGGACGGCCGCTGGGAAGCCCCGGCTGTGCCTGTCACCAGCATCGACACGGTGGGTGCCGGAGATGCTTTCACCGCCGGTTACCTGTCCGCATTGCTCGACGGCGAGGACGTGGCCGGCCGGCTGCAGCGGGGCGCCCTGATGGGGGCTTTCGCCGTGAGCACTACCGGGGACTGGGAAGGTCTTCCCCGCCGGGCGGAGCTCGCCCTGCTCGGCACCACCCCCAGCGGAACCACCCAACGCTGACCCCTGCATCCTGACCCCTTCCGATCAAGAAAGCCTGAATCTGCTGTGAAAATCATTGCTGCCGACGTTTTTGTGACCAGTCCCTCCCGGAATTTCGTGACGCTCCGGATCACTACCGAGGATGGTGTGACCGGTATTGGTGATGCCACGTTGAACGGGCGTGAGCTGGCTGTTGCCGCGTATTTGAAGGAGCATGTGGCGCAGTTGCTGATCGGGAAGGATCCGCACCGGATCGAGGACACCTGGCAGTTTCTGTACCGGTCCTCGTACTGGCGCCGGGGCCCGGTGACGATGGCCGCGATCGCTGCAGTGGATATGGCGTTGTGGGACATCAAGGGCAAGCTGGCGGGCATGCCGGTGTACCAGTTGCTGGGTGGGGCGTCCCGGAACGGGTTGCGCGCGTACGGGCATGCCTCGGGCGCTGATTTGCCGTCGCTGTTTGATTCTGTTCGTGAGCACCTGGAGCTCGGGTACAAGTCGATCCGGATCCAGACCGCCGTCCCGGGTATTAAGGCCGTGTATGGTGTGGCCGCGCAGGCGCAGGCCTCGGGGGAGCGGTACGACTACGAACCGGCCGGGCGGGGGGCGTTCCCGGTGGAGGAGGACTGGGACACCCGCGCCTACCTGCGGCACCTGCCGAGCGTGTTTGAGGCGGTCCGGAACGAGTTCGGCCCGGAGATCCCTTTGCTGCATGACGGGCACCACCGGATGACGCCGATCCAGGCCGCGAAGCTGGGCAAGGCCCTGGAGCCGTATGACTTGTTCTGGCTGGAGGACTGCACGCCGGCTGAGAATCAGGAAGGGCTGCGGCTGGTCCGCCAGCACACCACCACCCCGCTGGCGATCGGGGAAATTTTTAACACGGTGTGGGACTACCAGACCATCATCAAGGAACAGCTGATCGACTACGTCCGTGCCGC
Source organism: Pseudarthrobacter sp. W1I19 (assembly GCF_030817835.1). Lineage (NCBI taxonomy): Bacteria > Bacillati > Actinomycetota > Actinomycetes > Micrococcales > Micrococcaceae > Pseudarthrobacter > Pseudarthrobacter sp. W1I19. The sequence goes on along the minus strand of NZ_JAUSZR010000001.1, from coordinate 4,332,182 downwards.
CTCCACCCACTTCGGCGGGATTTCCCCGTTGAAGAAGGTCATGGACTTTGCCGCGCAGTACCAGATCAAGTCCGGTTTCCACGGCCCCACGGACATTTCCCCGGTGGGCTTCGCCGCGCAGCTGCACGTGGGCTTGGCGATCCATAACTACGGCATCCAGGAATACATGCAGCACTCGGACAAGACCAACGAGGTCTTCGAACAATCCATGAGCTTTGTGGACGGCTACCTGCACCCGGGCGACAAGCCGGGCATCGGCGTCGAATTCAACGAAGAAGCCGCAGCCGCCTACCCCTACCAGCAGGCTTACCTGCCCTACAACCGCCTCATCGACGGAACGGTCCACGACTGGTGAGGCTGTAGCGCAGCGGTTGTTACCGGGTGGAGTCACGAACTGGCACCGGACTACCGCCTGGTGCCAGCATGGTTGGATGCTTGAGGCAACCAAATCCCAGAACACCCCCACAGAAGCGCCCCTGAACCCGGCCCTGGCCGCAGAAAGCAGGATCGCCCGCGTCGCGGTGACGGTGTTTCCGCTGCTGGTGGTTGTTGCAGGCATCGTTGGTTTCCTGGCGCCCGGGGTCTTCAAGCCGATGGCGCCCAGCGTTCCCTACCTGCTGGGCATCATTATGTTCTGCATGGGCCTCACGCTGACCCCGCCGGACTTTGCGGCCGTCGCCAAGCGCCCCTGGGCTGTTGCGTTGGGAATCGTGGCGCACTACGTGATCATGCCCGGCGCCGGTTGGCTGATCGCCCTCGCCCTGAACCTGGAACCCGAGCTGGCCGTGGGCCTGATCCTGGTGGGCTGCGCGCCGTCCGGCACCGCCTCCAACGTGATGGCCTTCCTGGCCAAGGGCGATGTGGCCCTGTCCGTCGCAGTCGCCTCTGTTTCGACGCTCATCGCCCCGATCGTTACACCCCTGCTGGTCCTGTTCCTCGCCGGTTCCTACCTGCAGATCGACGCGGCAGGCATGGTCATGGATATCGCCAAGACAGTCCTCCTGCCGGTGGTGGCCGGCCTCCTCGCCCGGCTGTTCCTCAAGAAGCTCGTGGCCAAGGTGCTGCCGGCACTGCCCTGGGCCTCCGCCGTCGTGATTTCCCTGATCGTGGCCATTGTGGTGGCCGGCAGCGCGAGCAAGATCATCGGGGCCGGCGCCATCGTGTTCCTGGCCGTGGTGCTGCACAACGGCTTCGGACTGGGACTGGGCTACCTCGCCGGCAAGATCGGCCGCCTGGACAGTAGGGCCCGCCGCGCCCTTGCCTTCGAAGTCGGTATGCAGAACTCGGGCCTCGCAGCCACCCTGGCCACCACCCACTTCAGTCCACTCGCTGCGCTGCCGTCGGCCGTGTTCTCCCTGTGGCACAACATCTCCGGCGCGATCGTGGCCGCCTGGCTGGCCCGCCGCCCGCTGGGTGACGCGAAGGGCTGACCAAAGCCAGTGCTCCCGAAGCTGTTTCATTCAGTGAAACCGGCAACGCGGAGCTGACTCCCTGTGCGCGAAAGTTGAATAGTGACGCGGTCCACACTGGTGGCCCGGCGCATGAACGAAACGGCGCGGTAAGACATGGAGTCAACGATGACGGCAGGGCGGGTTCTGAAGGGCGTTGAGTTCGCCCACCCCGAGGGCTCAGCGCCGCTGCTGCTTGACCTCTACCTTCCGGCAAACCAGGAGCAGGCCGGTGCCTTGCCGGCAATTGTCCACTTCCACGGCGGCGGATGGCGGGTGGGTGGCCGCTCCTCCCTTGGCCCTCAAGTGGACATGCTGGGCCTGAGCCCCATCGAACGTCTGGTGGACGCCGGGTTTGTGGTGGCGTCCGCCGATTACCGCCTGAGTTCCGTGGCCCACTTTCCGGCCCAGCTGCTGGACGCCAAGTCCGCGGTCCGCTGGGTCCGTGCCAATGCCGCCTCCTACAAGGTGGACCCGGACAGGATTTACGCGTGGGGTGATTCTGCCGGCGGGCACCTTGCCAGCCTGGTGGGGCTGACCGCCGGGTCAGCGGAATACGCAAGTGCTGATGCCGGCATCAGCGACGCCGTTGCCGCCGTCGCTGCCTGGTACCCGCCCACCGACCTTCTCCACATGGGTGAACAACGCCTCCCGGATGCCGTCGCCAGCGCCGACGATCCAGGCTCGCGCGAGGCCCTCCTCCTGGGGGCCCAGCCGGCCAAAGCGCCGGACAAAGCAGCCGCCGCAAGCCCCCTCACCTACGCGGGCAACCACGCCCCGCCGTTCTTCCTGGCGCACGGCACGGCGGACCGCTTCGTCCCGCCGGCCCAGTCCGCCACCCTGGCCGCGGCGCTGGAAGCCGCGGGCGCCGACGTCGAACTTTTGCTGATTGAAGGCGCCGACCACATGTGGCAACTGCCGGGGCAGGACCCTGCCGCCGCGGCAAGGGCCGCCGACGCCACCCTTGATTTTTTCCGCCGTCAGGCATCCAAACCCTGACCTGATTCATCCCGGGCACCCAGCCCCGGGCAAGACCTGAAAGGCCCTTCCATGCAGTTTGTTGGCATCACTCACCAAGGCGAATCCTGGGCCGCGGCCCTCGTGGAGTCGCGCCTCGTCCCGCTCGCGCCCGTCACCGAATTCTGGGCGGACCCCTCGGGCTGGCAGGACAAGGCAGCCACCCTGGCGGCCGACGCCGGCACCTCGGTTGAGCGCGGCAGCGTCACCGAAGTGCCGCTCGTCCCCGCCTCCGCCCGCGTGATCTGCGTGGGGCTGAACTACAAGGCCCACGCCGCCGAAGGCAGCTACAAGGACCAGGACCTGCCGCCCTATCCCACGCTGTTCGGGCGCTGGACCGCGTCGCTTTCCGTGGGCAACGTCCCCGTTCCGGTACCGGCCGGGGAGGACGGGCTGGACTGGGAAGGCGAAGTGGCCGCCTACATCGGCCGCCGCGTCGAGTCTGCGGATGAGGCCGAGGCTGCGGAATCCGTCTTCGGCTATTCCACCTTCAACGACCTCACCGCCCGTCGCGCCCAGAAGCTCACCACGCAGTGGACGCTGGGCAAAAACGGTGACTTCACCGGCCCGCTCGGACCCCTGGTCAGCCGGGACGAGGCAGGTGACCTCCGGGACGGCCTGCAGGTCCGCACCCGCGTCAACGGCACCGAAGTGCAGAACGGCAACACCCGGGACATGATCTTCTCCGTTCCGGCCATCATCTCGCTGATCAGCCGGACCCTGACCCTCCACCCGGGCGACGTCATCGCCACCGGCACGCCCGAAGGGGTGGGCTACGCCCGGACCCCGCAGTGGCTGCTGCAGCCCGGCGACACGGTCGAGGTGGAGATCGACAAGCTCGGCACGCTGACCACCCCGGTGGGCGAAGTCTCGCTGCGGAGCCGTGCCTGATGGTTACCCACCGTTTCGCCTCCCCGGAGCACATCCCTGCGGAGGTGCAGATCCTGATCTCGGGCGGCGGTCCCAGCGGCCTGTTCCTGGCCCTGGACCTCGCCTCCCGCGGCATCCCCAGCCTGGTGATCGAGCCGCGCGACGCCGTCGACCACGCCCGGCCGCGCGCCAAAACCACCAACGCCCGCACCATGACGCACCTGCGCAGGCTTGGCCTCGCGGACGCGCTGCGCGCCGCTTCCCCGCTTCCCGTGGGTTACTCCCAGGACGTGAGCTTCTGTACCGGACTCACCGGTCCCGGCGCACACGAGCTGCGCCGGTTCCGGGACGCCTTCCAGCTGGTGCCCGGCCGCTACGGCCCCCAGCCGGAGTGCGGCCAGCAGGTCCCGCAGCCCGTCCTGGAAGAAGTGCTGCGTGCCGCCGTTGCCGACTCACCGCTGGTCACAATGATGACCGGGTGGAGCGTGGAAACGGTGGAGGCTTCCGATGCCGGCTACGCCGCCGTGGTCTCCGATGCTTCCGGTGCCAGGCGCACCGTCACTGCCGAGTATGTCATCGGTGCCGACGGCGCCACCTCCGCCGTGCGCCGGAGCCTGGGGATCCGGCTCGAAGGCGGTTCCGCGGCCCTGTCCAACATCAGCATCCTGTTCCGGTCCGAAGGGCTGGCCTCAGCAGTGAACCTGGACCCGGCCGTTCAGTACTGGGTGGTCGGCGCGGACACCTCGGGCATGGTGGGGCCCATGGACCTGGACGGTACCTGGTGGGCCATCATCCAGGGCGTCAACCCGGAGGAGGCAGTGGATACCGCCAAGGCCGGCGGGATGGTCCGCTCCCTGGTGGGCGCCGACGTCGACATCGAGGTCCTGGCCACCGATCCTTGGACGGCACGCATGCTGCTGGCTCCGGAGTACCGCCGCGGGGGAGTGTTCCTGATGGGCGACGCCGCCCACCTCAATCCGCCCTGGGGCGGGCACGGCTTCAACACCTGCGTGGGCGATGCCGCCAACCTGGCCTGGAAGTTGGCAGCGGTGGTCACAGGCTGGGCGGACGCAAACCTGCTCGACAGTTACGAGGCGGAACGCCGCCCCGTCGCGGCCCGCACCATCAACGACGCCGCCAGCAACGGCAAAGCGCTCGCCTACCACTTCGCCGATCCGGCGCTCCTGGCCGACGGCCCTGCCGGCGCCACAGCCCGGGAAGCGGCGCACGAAGCCCTGGCCGTGAAGCAGAGCGAGTTCGACTCCCTGGGCCTGGTCCTCGGTTACGCCTACGGGGACTCGCCGGGGGTGGTCCCGGACGGGTCTCCGGCCCCGGTGGAAGACCCCATCGTGTACGTACCCTCAGCCAGCCCGGGAGCCCTGCTGCCGCACGCCTGGCTTGACGAATCCGCCTCCGTGTACAACCTGCTGGGCCGGGACTTCACCCTGCTCGTGGACGCCGAGGCGCTTGCCGGCAGGCCGGCCCAGGATGTCTTTGCCGCCGTTGTGGACGCTGGGAAACGCAAGGGCATCCCGGTGGCGATTGCCGCCGTCGGGCCTTTCGACGACGGGACCCCACCCTCCGAACTATGGGGAGCCCACGCCGTGCTGGTCCGCCCGGACCAGCACGTGGCCTGGCGCGGGAGCTCGGCGGAGGCGGCAGCGGCGGCCCTGTCGGTGGCGGCAGGCCGGCACCCGGCAGAAGACCTGGACCAGAACCAGCACACCGAACAGGAAGGGGAAGCCCGTGTCCGCGTCATCGTTCCGTGATTACCTCTTTGCCCCCGACCACCCGCGCGTGGCCGAGATCCGCGGCCTGGACGCGCGCGAGTACGCCGAAGCGGCCACCAGGGATTCGTTCGCCGGGCCCATGATTGAGGGCTGGAAGAAGCTGTATCCGCAGCCGTTCAAAGGCATCACGAACAACGGCGTCCTCCGCCCAGGGCTGTTTCCGCTCGCCCCCGCGCGGGCAGGGGAGGAGGCGCCCACCCCGGAGATGGCGGCTGCGGCCCGTAAGCTGTTGGACGCACTGACCCCGGGGCAGGCGTCCAGGCTGGGCTACGCCGTGGACGCGCCCGAATGGCAGAGCTGGGCGAACCCCGAGTTTATGCAGCACGACACCGGACTCCGCCTCGACGAGCTGGACGCGCCGCTGCGCGACGCCGTATTCGCCGTGGTGGAAGCATCCCTGAGCCCGGCCGGGTTTGAGCTGGTCCGGAACCTCATGCGGATCAACGGCTTCCTCGGTGAACTGGTGGAGCTGCCGCTGCTGATGAACGAGTTCAGCTACAACTTCGCGCTGTACGGGGAACCGTCCGAGACGGAGCCGTGGGGGTGGCAGCTGTTCGGCCACCACGCTGCGCTGAACTGCCTGGTGGTTGGAACGCAGCTGGTGATCTCACCGGTGTTTATGGGCGCCGAACCGGATGTCATCGATGCCGGGCCGTACCAGGGCGTGGTGGTGTTCAAGGAGCGCATCGCCCTGGCACGCGGGTTGATGGCGGCGCTTCCGGCTGAACTGCGGGCAGAGGCCACCGTGTATGAATCCATGGTTGATCCCGCGATGCCCGAGGGCCGGCTCCACCCCGGCGACGAGCGGCACCTGGGCGGCTGCTTCCAGGACAACCGGGTGATCCCGTACGAGGGCATCATGGTGCCCGACATGCCAGCCGAAGCCCGGACCATCCTCGACGCGGTGGTGGAGGACTTCATCGCGTACTTGCCGGACGGGCCCCGGGCTGCCCGGCGCCGGGAGATCCAGGAGCGGTACAGCGAGACCTTCTTCAGCTGGATCGGCGGCTGGGAAGGGGAAGAAGCCTTCTACTTCCGGCTGCAGAGTCCGGTGGTGGTCCTGGAACTCGACCACCACACCGGAGTGTTCCTCAGCAACGACGCGCCCGCCCCGTTCCACATGCACACCGTGGTCCGGACCCCCAACGGCAACGACTACGGCCGCGCACTGCTCAAGCAGGCGCTCGCCGGCAGCTAAGCTCGACGCTGGCGACTGGACGCTACAAAGCAGATGGCCCGGACTTCCTTTCGGAAGTCCGGGCCATTGGTTTTCCTGGAGGGCTAGGAGATGTCCAGGGCCACGCGGCGCTGCGGCGGCGGGCCCACCACGGTGAGGTCCATCTCGGCCTGGGCGCGGCCGAAGCCTTCCATGTCCATGTAGGGCTCGCCGCCCTCGGTGTACATGTGGTCCTCGGTGGGCTTGTTGAAGTACTCAAAGAAGCCGTTGAAGACCGACGGCGTGAGGAAGCCCAGCATCTGGGTGTTGTGCGAGTCCAGGGCGAAGGAGTGGATGGTGCCGGCGGGGGCGTGGACGAAGTCGCCCTTGGTCAGGAGCATCTCCCGGCCGTTGGCGTAGAGCCACATGCGGCCCTCGGTGACCAGGAAGTTCTCCGTGTGCTGCTCGTGGAAGTGCAGCGGGATGTACGGGGTCTTGGCGCCCTTGGTGTGCACCGCGAAGTAGTTCGAGCCGGTGTTGGCGGGCCGGGACAGGTAGGTGAACATGGTCTGGTAGCTGACCAGGCGCTCACCCTCGTGGGCACTGAGGAAGTAGGGGCTCAGCGTGGGCGGCAGGCCGGCGTCGTGCTTGAAGGAGGGCTCCACCCGCTCAACGTCAGGGAAGGTGATGCCTAACTCGGCGCCAATCTCAGCCTGTTCCTGGAGGCTGGCCGTGCGGCCGGCGCGGACGGGCGGGATATGGGAGTCGATGGGAGTGCCGACGCGCTCGTAGTAGGCCTCGGCGCCGCCCGGCGTCATCCAGTTCAGGAAGCGCGTGTAGTGGCTTGCCATGCGGTAGGCGTGGGGTGTGTTGGGCGGGATCACCACGGAGTCGCCGGGGGTGAGGATACGGCTTTCACCAGGGAGCCAGACGTGCAGGATGCCGTCGAAGACGTAGAGGGTCTTGTGTTCCACCGTGTGGCTGACGAACGGCGATTCGGCACCCATGCCGCCAGAGATGTAGGCGGCGCTGAAGATGCCGCCCGTGTCCGCCGCGCGGGCGATGACCGTGACCAGCTGGCCGTTGATCTCGTAGCGTGCGCCTTCGCCCGACGCCATGTAGTAGGGGACAGCTTCGCCGGGCAGGGTGTTGGCCACCGGCAGCTGCTGGTTCATTTCCTCCACGCTGAGGGACATGGTTCCTTCTTTCCAGTCGTCCGGCTGCGCCGGGATGTGACCTCCATCATTGCCTCTGCTTGCGTTGGGCAGGAGCCGGAATTCCAATGGATGAAAGGCCAGTGTGCTGCTGCTTTGGAAGCTGCGATGCTGGCACTTGTCCCTACGCCACCAGGAGTTTTGCCGGCATGAGCCTTCCTCCCACTGTCACCATCGCTGAAGGAAGCATCGGCGGTGCTGCTGCCATCGTCGAAGGGCGGGAGGTCAGCCGTTTCCTCGGGATTCCCTATGCCGGTTCTCCGGCGGGTCCGCGCCGTTTCCTGCCGCCGGTCCCTGCTGTTGGCTGGGCCGGTGTCCTTGATGCCACGGTGCCCGGGCCTGCGGCGCCGCAGAACCCGGAGATGCCGGCTCCTCCCGGGCGCAAGCCCCGCACGTGGAGCGAGAGTGATTGCCTGAACCTTAACGTCTGGACCCCTGACGCGGGCGGTTCGGGCCTGCCGGTGATGGTGTGGGTGCACGGCGGGGCGTATGTGTCGGGCTCGGGCAGTGACGCAATGTACGACGGCGGCAATCTCGCGGCTGCCACGGGCACCGTTGTGGTGACCATTAACTACCGGCTGGGTGCGCTGGGCTTCCTGCACCTGGCTGAGCTGCTGGGTGCCGGATATGCCGACTCTTCGAACGTTGCCCTGCTGGATGTGCTGGAGGCACTGCGGTGGGTCAAACGGAACATCGCGGCGTTCGGGGGTGCCCCGGACAACGTGACCCTTTTTGGTGAGTCGGCGGGTGCTGCGGCGGTGGGGACGCTGCTGGGAATGCCCGCTTCGCAGGGGCTGTTTCGGCGGGCGATCATACAAAGCGGAACCGCCGAAAGGTACCGGACTGGCGAAGATTCTTCCCGGATCAGCAGTGAGTTCCTGTCACTGTGCGGGCTGGATGCTGCGCAGGACCTGTTGACGCTTCCCGTGGAGCGGCTGCTCGAAGCCCAGGAGAAGCTGGTGCAGCGCTTTGGCGCGCAAACGTTCGCCGTCCCGCTGCCGTTCCAGCCGACCGTGGGGACGCCGTCGCTGCCGGTGCCGCCGCTGGAAGCGGTGCGGAGCGGGCTGAATTCCGAGGTTGACCTGCTGGTCGGGACAAACCTGAACGAGGGGTCCTTTGCCGTGGAAATGCGGCCGAAGAACCCGTCGGAGCCCTCCCATGCTGAACGCGCCGCGGCGGTGCTGGCCGATTCTGGCGCTCCCGGGCTCGAGGCGGAGTATGCCCGGGCGCTCGCTTCGGTTCTAGGCGCCGAGCCCAGCGGAAAGCAGTTGCTGGAAGCCGCCATTTCCGACGTCGTGTACCGGCAGCCCAGCAACCGGCTGCTGGATGCCCGGCAAGGCTCGGCCGGGAACAACTTCGCCTATCTCTTCACGTGGCGGAGCCCGGCCATGGGCGGGAAGCTCGGCGCCTGCCACGCCCTGGACATCCCATTCGTGTTCCGGCAGTTGGCGTCCCCGGAGGCGGAGTTCCTTACCCGCGGCCTGGCGCCGCAGGGCCTGAGCGACATGATGAGCACGGCGTGGGCGAGCTTTGCCCGGAGCGGCCGGCCTGATGCTCCGCGCATGCCGGACTGGCCGGACTACGGGCGCGCACGCAGGACGATGATCCTGGACGAGAAGCAACGCGGGGAAGAGGATCCGCGCGGGGAATTGCGGGAGGTGCTTGAGCGCCAAGTATCGGGATTGCCGGCGTCGAAGCATCGCGCCTAACAGCAGAAGGGAGGCCACCTAATCCAGAGCAGAAAAGGGGGCTTACCTTCACCCCCGCACCGCTACACTGAACCAACCACTCCCAGCATGAAATTGGCGGGCTCACATGAATAATAAGCTGCACCTTACCCCGGCAGACGCGTTCCCGGAGGACCTGGAAAATGTCCCGGACCAGCAACTGCAGGTGCTGGATAGCCAGGTCCAACGCCAGCTTGACCACGAAGTAGTGGTTGACGGCGAACCGAACCCTGAAACGGAGTTCCGCCACTACGAACTGGACGAGGAATTCGCCGACCGCGACAAGCGCTGAGTCCGCAAACCCTACTTCTTCGTCAGCCTGTACCGCTCAATCTGCTTGAGCCGCCGCAGGAGGCTGTCGCGCCGGGGGTGCGGGACGGCGTCGGGCGCTTCCGCGGTGAGGTCGATGTGTTTGGTGCCGTACTGCCACAGCAGCAGGTCATCGAGCAGCCGGTCCGGGCCGGGGGAGTAGCGGTGGTCCAGGGCTTTCCGCACCTCCGTGATGCGGTTGGCGCTGAGCAGCCCTGCCAGCTGCATGGTCTGGTTGAGGCCATGCGCGGCGAGTAGCTCCGCGGCCCAGCCCCAATCGTCGTCCACTTTACGGTCCACGTGCGGGAGCAGGGTGCGCCACACGTCCCGGATCCGGTTGGGCGTCAGCGGCGCCGCGCCCTCGCCCTCGGTGTCCCAGAAACTGCGCACTTCCTCATACCGCTCATGCAGGTCGGCAAAAGCGGTTTCCACCGTTTCCAGCATCGCGGCAGTCGCGGTGAACTGCCGGTCGAAGTGCGGGGTCCAGGCACGCGGGTCCTCGGCTTTGAACCGGATATCGTGCTCGATCTCGCTCCACGCGTGCGCGAAAATCGTGCGGATCTGGCACTCGAAAAAGTAGCTGCCATTGGGCTGGGCATCCGGGTTGAAGACCTGCTGGTATTCCTTCACGGCCTCGTTCTGGATGGTCCGCAGGATCAGGTGCCGGCTTGAATACCCGTACGTGCCGGACTCGATGGAGCCGATGTCCTTTTCCCGGTCCCCTCGGCAGTCGAACAGCTGGCGCTGGCGCTTGATGATGTTGGCCACCGCTGCATTCTCCGCCGGCAGCTTGGTAATGACCCGGATGCCCACCATGTCATTCAAGGTTCGGAACGGGTCCGGGAATTTCAGGACCGGCGGGCCGCCCGGTTCCAGCGGCTCCTCAATCCGGGAGATCTTCTCCTTGAACGATTCCACGGTTTTGGTGCGTCCGGTGACAAACAGCGGGGTGACCTCGCTGTCCTTGAGCATGTCCCGCATCAGCAGCAGGACATCCCGCGTGACCAGTTTCAGGGCAGGCCGGACGCGTTCGTAGATCTCCACGTTCCGCTGCACGGACTCGCGCAGGTCCGCGTCCAGGTTCTCCCAGTTACTTGGCATAATCACAGCTTACGGCCGGGCACTGACAGAACGACGGCGGCGGTAACCTTCAGCGTTCCGCGGCAGCCGTGGAGCCACGCACCACCAGTGAACTCTCCAGCGTGACCTCGTTCTGCTCCAGCGGCTTCCCCTCCATCAGCAGGCGCAGCTGCTCGCCAGCCTTCAGGCCCAGGGGAGTGGCCGGCAGATGGACGCTGGTGAGGCCGGGATTGCTCGTGGCCGAATAGGGGAGGTCATCGAAGCCGGCCACCGCCAGTTCCTCCGGAATCCGCACCCCGGCCACGCGCGCCTCCTGCAGTACGCCATAGGCGTGCGTATCAGTACCGCAGACGACGGCGGTCACCCCCTCGCGCTGCCACGCCGGCCAGGCATTGGCGAATGCGGCAGCCGATGCGCCGACGTCGATAGTGGTGCTGATGATCCGGCCCGCACCCACGCTGAGGCCCCGGGCGGCGGCCTCGTCCAGGAAGGCGTCGCGCCGGAGGGCGAAGGTCTCAGTGCCGGTGACGCTGTCCACATACGCCACTTCCCGGTGCCCGGCTTCCGCCAGGTGCGCCGCCAGTTCCCGCGCTCCGCTGGCCACGTCCAGGTTGACGGACGGCGCATATCCCGCCAGCCCGGGGGCGTCCAGCAGCACCAGGGGCGACGGCGACGCAAGGTCCTCGAGGAAGCCTGCGTTGGGTGCGTCCACCAGGAGCCCGGCCGGACGAAGCGACATGAGCCGCCGGACGTCGTCGGCCTCGGGGAACTCGCCCGCGTCCGTGACGGAGAGCAGCAGCTGGTACTGGGAGCCCAGGGACTCGCGGACCCCGGCAATTACTTTGGCGAAGAACGGGTTGGAGATATCCGGCGCCACCAGGATCACAATCGAGCTCACGCCCTTGGCCAGCGAACTGCCGATGCCGTCCACCACATAGCCAAGTTCGGCGATAGCGTCGCGCACCCGGGAAATGTTGTCCTCGGAGACGCGGCCCGCCGTCTTGCCGTTGGCCACCAGCGAGACAGTGGCCGTGGAGACGCCGGCCCGGGCGGCAACCATCGCCGCGGTGATCCGCTGCGAACGCGCCGGCTGTTGCACCTGTTCCGCGGATTCCATACCTCGATGGTAGTAGCTGGACCTTGGCGGTTCAGCCCACGAAATCGAGGTCGGCCGGGCTGGCTTCCTGCTCCTTACGCGGCCGACGGCCACCGCGCTGGGCGGCTGCCCCGGCGAAGACCACCAGCAGGATCCCCACAACCTGGACGGCCGACGGCTGCTGATGCAGGATGAGCAGCCCCAGGAGGACGCCGACGGCGGGTTCAAGGGCCATCAGCGTTCCGAACGCGGTGGGCGTCATCCTGCGCAGCGCCAGCATTTCCAGGGCGAACGGGAGCACCGGCAGCAGGATGGCCAGCCCGGCCGCGGCGGCCAGGATGTCCAGGCTGAGGTGCCCGGCGGCCTGGGGAATCCCGACGACGGCGGCCGCCACTGCGGCGATGGGCACGGTGAGCGTGAGCGCGCCGATGCCGGTGAACCGGTCGCCGATCCGTTGCGTCAGCAGGATGTAGAAGCCCCAGCCGACGGCGGCCAGCGCAGCCCACGCCACACCGACCAGGTTGAAATCGCCCTGCCACGGCTGGGTGAGCAACACCACGCCCACCAGCGCCAAAGCGGGCCAGGCGAGGGCCTTGCGGTTATGGCTGCGAAGGGCAGCCACCGTCAACGGACCGAGGAATTCGATCGCGACGGCGGTGCCCAGATGGATGTGCTCCACCGCGGCGAGGAACCCTACGGTCATCACCCCCGTGGTAACCCCGAGGCCCAGCAGCGGGAGCACATCCTGACGCCGGATGGAGCGCAGCGGCGGGCGCCCGATCACCAGGAGAATGACCGCGCCCATGCTCAGGCGCAACCACGCAGTTCCGGCGGGTCCCACAGTTTCAATCATGTTCACGGACAGGGCCGAGCCCAGCTGGACCGACAGGATCGCCGTGACCGCCAGCCCCCACGGCGGGACCGGGATGCTAAATGAGTCGCTTCGCTGGGTCATCTCAGTTTCCTTCGTTGTAGTTATGGGGTGCGGCCAGGCGACGGCGGGCGATGGCAACGTCCGGGGCCAGCCCTTCCAGCCGGGCGGCGAGGTCGTCGGCCGCGGCGTTGAGCGCGTCGTCGGTCATTGGCTCAAGGGCGTCCAGAATGAACAGTGCCTTGGTGGTGCCATCGCGGAGCTGGGTGCGGCGGCCCTGGCGCCAGTTCCAGCGCCCAGCGGAACCTGGTGAAGCACCGAGACCGCGTTGTAAAGGTCGGTGAGCCGGTTCACCCGCGGCAGGCCGGAAGCTGCCCGGCGGAGAAGTGCCTCCAGGCTGTTGCGCGTCCGCTGCGGTTTGGCCCCGAAGGCCTTGTACGTCTCACGCCAGGCAGCCACATGCGGAAGTTCCTCCACCGCCCTGCCATCGAGTGCTGCGCGGGCTGCTGTTTCCGCTTCCTGCAGCAGTTCTTCGCTGGCCTGATCACTGGCGCCAGGGACCAGCCCGTCCACCGCCAGCAGGACGGCCCGGTAGTCGGGCCGCAGCGAGAAGACGGCGGAATCAACCCACGCGCCAGCCAAAAATTCCTGGAGCACCTGGGTGTCATGCATCAGGCCCCTCCTTGTGATGCGCCGATCCCACGCCCGGTTCGAAGACAGCCAGGGAGAAGTTCACCGGCTCCTGCGCGTCATTGGCGTACGAGTGTTCCACGTCGCCAGGGAAGGAGAGGGCGTCGCCGGCCTCGAGAACATAGGCCTCGCCGGCCACCACCACAGTAAGGGACCCTTGGCGGACCTGAAGCAGTTCCTTGGTGCCCGGAGCGTGGGCTTCGCTCTCATGTTGGTCACCCGCGCCCAGCGTCCAATCCCACAGCTCCACCACATCCGGTGACTCCGTTCCGGCCACCAGCACGCCGCGGCCGCCGGCGGCAGAACTCCACAGGGCAGCCCCGTCACCACTCCGGGTGACGGTCACGGGCTTGGGCCGCGGGGCATCCACCAGCGCCGGCAGTCCAATGCCCAGCGCATCGCTGATCCGAAGCAGGGTGCCCACGCTGGGATTGGCGGTGCCTTGCTCCACGTTGACCACCATGCGGCGGCTGACGCCCGCGGCGTCCGCGAGCTGGTCGAGGGTCCATCCCCGTGCTTGCCGTTCCTGGCGTACGCGGCCGCCGATGGCCACGGCAAGGGCAGATGTGCTTTTATCCATGAGTGCATCATACTGCACTTTGAGTGCACTAGTGAAATCAGATATGACGTTCTTGACGGCAGGTGCTGCAGGTCTTCCTGAACGGCGTCCGCGGTGGGACGATGCCCTTATGAGCGACACCAGCCGAGGGAACCCGCGGGACCTTGGTCCACACCAGCACGCACACGCAGCACCCACCACCCAGCAGATGAGGACCGTCGGGCAACGCCGGCGGGACGCCGAAGAGAAGCTGGAGCACCACCTCCAGGAAGCGCGCCACAAGGCCGAGCGCCACGACGCTGAGGACGAGAAGGAGGCCGGCGACTCCGGCGCCGGCGAGCCCTGATGCGGCAGCTTTGAACGGCGGGGATCTTCTAGCTGGCCCCTGAGGGCGGCGCCATCAGCACGTCGATGAGCTGGGTCAGGCCATTGGCCATGTCAACGTTTTTGTCATACAGCCACTGCAGTTGCAGCCCGTCAAAAGCCGCAATGACGAGCCGCGCCAGCATCTCCGCCGGCACGTCACTGCGCACTTCACCCGCCTCCTGCCGTCGGAGGATATCCGCACCCAGTTCCGACACCAGCAGGGCGTAACGGTCTTGGAAATAGGCGTGGGAATCGTGCCCGGGATCGTTTGCCGTGGCTGAAGCCACTGCGTAGAGGGTGGTGAGGCCCGGTTCCTTCCGGTTGCGCTCCGCCACGGGCGCGAGGAGCCGCAGTCCAGCCTCGCCCCCTGCTGCCTCCATGCCCCGCCGGTCCCGTTCCGCCAGGACGGCTGTCAGCAGTTCCTGTTTCCCGCGGAAGTAGTGGAAGAGCGTTGCTTCCTTGACTCCCACGAGCTCGGCTACGCGCTTCAAGGCCGCGCCTTCGAACCCTTCTGTGGCAAAGACATCCGTGGCCGTCCTGATGATCTGCTCCCGGCGCTCCGCTCCCTTGGCGTACTGGCCCCGCGGCTTGGATGTTGGCATCACGACAGTTTATTTCAAGCGTCTCCTATAAAAACCTAGTCTTACTAGGTTTTTGTGTATATGATCCTTTTCACGGCCCAACGGAGGGTCGCTTTGATCAGGAGGCAATGTGGCCGAAAAGACCATTTCCCAGGATCCCGCTGCTTCTGCGGCCGGCGGTGCCCTGGCCAGCAGCAACGCAGGCACCGCCGTCAGTTCACCGGATTGGCCTGCAAAGGCCCCCCGTGCCTACGTCATCGGCATGCCCATCGCAAGCGCAGGACTTTGGATGGCCGTGCTGGCACCCGCACTCGTGGTGCTTGCCATCAAGGTTGCTGAAATCACCACCCCGGATACACGGGCAGGCGCATTGAGCTTGGTGGCGGGCGTCGGAGCCCTGGTGGCACTGCTGGCCAATCCGTTCTTCGGCAGGCTCAGCGACCGCACCACCTCGAGGTTCGGCATGCGCAAGCCCTGGATCGTCGGTGGTTCGCTCATCGGCCTGGCATCGCTGTTCCTGCTGGGGTCGGCCACGGACGTCAACGGCGTGCTGCTTGCCTGGGTGTTGACGCAGCTCAGCTTCAACGCTGCCCTCGCGGCGTTGGTGGCCACCCTTCCTGACCAGGCGGCCCCCGCTGAGCGCGGACGCCTGTCCGGCCTGATCGGGATGACCCTTCCCGTTGGCCTGGTTGCCGCCGCATTCCTGGCGCAGCTCTTCGACAATGCACTGCAGATGGCCGTGGTGCCCGGCATTATCGGCACCGTACTGGCCATCGCCTTCGCCTTTACCTTCAAGGACCGGGTCCTCACGGACAAGCCCGTTCCCCTGAACATGAGGGAGATCCTGGGTTCCTTCTACTTCAACCCGCGCGCCTACCCGGGGCTGGGCTGGGCCTGGTTCACCAAGTTCCTGGTCTACATCGGCTACTGCGCCAGCCTGCTGTACCTGCCGTACTTCTTCATCGACCACCTCAAGGTGGCCGAAGCGGACGTCACCGCCCTGGTGTTCCAGGCCACCCTCGTCAGTTCCGCAGGCACCGTCCTCACCAGTCTGGCCGGCGGGTGGATCAGCGACCGGATCGGCAAGCGCAAGGCCCTGGTCATCGCCTCGGCAATCATCATCATGCTCGGCCTGATCGTCATCGCCACCAGCACCACCACCAGCCAGGTCCTCGTTGGCCAAGGCATCGCCGGTCTGGGTCTCGGCTGCTTCGGCGCAGTGGACGTCGCCCTCATCGCCGACCTCCTGCCGGCCAACCAGAGCGAGAACGCGAAGACATTCGGCGTCTTCAACATCGCCCAGGCCCTGCCCCAGTCCCTCGTACCCGCCATCGCCTTCCCCGTGATCACCCTTGGCGGCTACCCGGCCCTCTTCATCGGCGGGGCCGTCGTCGGCATCATCGGCGCAGTCCTCGTCACCCGCATCAAAGGAGTCAAATAAATGAACACCCTGTCCCCGGCCGTGACCGCTCCGCCCGCAGGCTCACCGGATGCCGAGGCGCGCATCCGCGAACTGGCCGAAAGCCTCCCCCTGGAACAGCAGATCCAGCTGCTGACGGGTGCGGATGTCTGGGCCACGCACGCCCTCCCCGCCATCGGACTCTCCCGTGTGGTGCTCTCCGACGGCCCGTCCGGCGTCAGGGGCGAAGACTTCGACGAGCGGCACGACTCCATTTCCCTGCCGTCGTCGTCCGCCCTGTCTGCCACGTGGAGCGTCGAAACGGCCCGCAAGTACGGCCAGGTGCTGGGCCAGGAAGCCCGCCGCAAGGGCGTCCATGCCGTCCTGGGTCCCACCATCAACCTGCACCGTTCACCGCTGGGCGGCCGCCACTTCGAGTGCATGAGCGAAGACCCCCGGCTCACCGCCGTGATGGCCGCCGGCTACGTGGCCGGCGTCCAGTCCATGGGCGTGGGCGCAACGCCCAAGCACTACCTGGCCAACGAGGCCGAAACGGAGCGCTTCACCGCAGACTCCGTTGTTGACGAGCGTCCGCTGCGCGAGCTCTACCTCGCCGCGTTCGAGGACGCCATCATCGAGGCGCGCGCCTGGCTGGTGATGAGCTCCTACAACTCCATCAACGGCACCACCGCCAGCGAAAACAAACTGCTGGAAACGCCGCTGTCCACGGAATGGGGCTTCGACGGCGTTGTGGTCTCGGACTGGACGGGCGTCCGCTCCGTGGAGGCCGCCAACGCCCACCAGGACCTGGAAATGCCCGGCCCGGTAGGCCACTGGGGCCCCAAACTGCTCGCCGCCGTCGAGGACGGGCGGGTGAGCCGGGCCGCCATCCTGGAAAAGGTGGTCCGCATCCTGCGCCTTGCTGCCCGCGTGGGCTCGCTTGATGGCTTCGCTCCTGCCGTCACCGACCTTCCCGCCCAGCTCAACGGCGCGGCCGTGGCCCGGGACGTTGCTGTCCGCGGCGCCGTGCTGGTCCGGAACCAGGACGGGCTCCTCCCACTGGACGCGGCACAATTGGGCAGCATTGCTGTCTCCGGCCACAACGCCCAGGAAGCCCGCACCCAGGGCGGCGGCAGCGCCACGGTGATGCCCAGGTACACCGTCTCGCCGCTGGACGGGCTGCGTGCCGCCCTTCCAGCCAACGCGGACGTCAGCTACGTCCGTGGCGCCAAGGTGGCCGAAGGACTCCAGCCTTTCCCGCGCGCTTCCCTGTGGAACCATGTGTCCGGGGTGCCCGGAATGCGTGTTTCCTTCCTCGCCGCCGACGGCTCGGTGATCTCGGGGGAGGACCGGCTTGCCTCGCATTTGATCTGGTTCGGGGTGGGCATTCCTGAGGGTGCCGCCGCAATCCGGATGGCGGCCGAGTGGACCGCGGAGACGGCCGGCATCCACCACCTCGGCGTGGGCACCGTGGGGCAGATCCGGCTCTCACTGGATGGATCCGAGGTCTTCAACGGAGCGATCGAGGATGACACGGATGTCCTCGGCGCCGCCCTCTTTGACCCGCCCAAGACGGTCCACCCCATCGAAACCGCAGCCGGACAGAGCGTCCGGATAGAGGCGGAGTACCAGTTGCCCCGCGAGCAGGTCATCCCGTTCACAGCCATCCTGCTGGGCGAGGAAACGGTTGTTGCGGATCCGCAATCGGAAATCGACGCCGCCGTGGCCGCAGCACGGGAATCAGATGTTGCCGTAGTGGTGGTTGGCACCAGCGCAGCCATTGAATCCGAAGGTTTCGACCGCAAGACCCTGGACCTCCCGGGTTTCCAGAACCAGCTCGTCGAGGCGGTCGCTGCAGTCAACCCCCGCACCATCGTGGTGGTCAATTCCGGCTCGCCGGTCCTCATGCCCTGGCTGGACAAGGTTGGCGCCGTGCTGCTGGGCTGGTTCGGCGGGCAGGAATTCGGCTCAGCCATCGCGGACATCCTGCTGGGAGCAGAGGAGCCGGGCGGTCGCCTCCCCACCACCTGGCCCGCCACGCTGGAAGATGTTCCCGTCCTGAACACCACGCCGGTTGACGGCAAAGTGGTCTACTCGGAGGGGATCCACGTGGGCTACCGCGCCTGGCTGAAGCAGGAAGCTGCCGGGGGTGCCGCTCCTGCCCTGCCGTTCGGTTTCGGGCTGGGCTACACCACCTTCGAGCTGGGAACAGCACACGCGCCGCAGTACGTCACTGCCGGGCAGGACGTAGTGGTTCATGTCCCCGTCCGAAACACCGGCAACCGCACCGGCCGGGAAGTGGTGCAGGTTTACCTGGACCGCCCGGATTCCGCGGTGGAGCGACCGGTCCGCTGGCTCGCCGGTTTTGCCGACATCCACCTTGCTCCCGGCGGCGCGGGCTCAGTTGAGGTCCGTGTTACTGCCAAGGCATTCGCCCATTACGACGGCGGCTGGAATTTCGAGCAGGGCACGTTCCGGCTCCTGGTGGGCCGCCACGCAGCCGACGACTTCCAGGCGCTGGACATCGAACTGCGCTAAACAGCGCCGCCGACAAGCCGGGCGGGACCTGATTTTCATCGGGTCCCGCCCGGCTTACCTTTTTCTTTTGGGTGTTCGCATCAAGCGCTTGACCTGCATGAACGTCAAGCGTTTGACGTGACGTTGCTAACGGTGCCATGATCACTCCTGAACGCTTCAACTCCCCGCGCAGCTGTGTCTGCACTTGGCGCGGGCCCCAAAGACGTGGAGAACATCGTGGACCCCAAACCCCGCAAGAAGATCATTCTTGACTGCGACCCCGGGCATGACGACGCTGTGGCGTTGCTGCTCGCGCACGGCAACCCGGACATCGACCTGCTGGCCGTCACCACCGTGGTGGGAAACCAGACCCTCGAAAAAGTCACCCGCAACGCCCTGGCCGTGGGCACCATCGCCGGCATCACCGGCGTTCCCTTCGCCGCCGGGTGCGGCCGTCCCCTTGTCCGCAGCATCGAGACCGCCCCGGACATCCACGGCGAGTCCGGCATGGACGGCCCCGCCCTCCCCGAGTCCACCATCGGGTTGGACCCGCGCCACGCCGTCGACCTCATCATCGACACCGTGATGGCCCACGAACAAGGCACCGTCACCCTGGTTCCCACCGCAGGCCTGACCAACATCGCCATGGCCGCCCGCAAGGAACCCCGCATCGTGGAACGCGTGAAGGAAGTTGTCCTGATGGGCGGCGGCTACCACGTGGGCAACTGGAGCGCCGTGGCCGAGTTCAACATCATCATCGATCCCGAGGCCGCGCACATTGTCTTCAACGAGAAGTGGCCCGTGGTGATGGTGGGCCTGGACTTGACTCACCAGGCGCTCGCCACCCCGGACGTGGTGGAAAAGATCGCGGCCATCGGCACCAAGCCTGCCAAGTTCGTCACCGAGCTCATGGACTTCTTCGCCCACACCTACAAAGACGCCCAGGGCTTCGACTTCCCGCCCGTCCACGATCCCTGCGCCGTGGCCTACGTAATCGACCCCAGCATCGTCAGCACCCGCAAAGTGCCGGTCAACATCGAACTTCAGGGCACCCTGACGCTCGGCATGACGGTGGCCGACTTCCGCGCCCCCGCGCCGGCCGACTGCCACACCAGCGTCGCCGTGGACCTGGACCACGAACGGTTCTGGAACCTGGTCACCGACGCGCTGGAACGCATCGGCGAACCCGGCAGCGGCGACATAAACAGCAGCGGCAAGGCGGCCGACGTCGTACGCCCGGAACGCACCGACGTCGTCGTGGGAGGGGTCAAGTAAATGACTGCCACCCTTACTGAAGCAAAGACCGGCCGCGGCAACGTCACCGCCCTGATGGTTGCCCTGCTGGCCGCGTGCGTGGCGTTCCAGCTCAACGCCTCGATGCTCAGCCCGGCCCTGGTGACCATGGGCGAGGAGCTCAACACGGACCAAGCGGTCATCGGCCTCTCGCAGACGTGGTTCTTCACCGCGGCCGCCCTGTTCTCCCTGTTCCTGCCCCGCCTGAGCGACATCATCGGCCGCAAGAAGGTCCTGGTGGGCATGATGCTGCTGATGGCCGTCGGTTCGGTCATTGCCGCCCTCGCGCCGGACGTCACCTGGCTCTTCGTGGGCCGTATCATCCAGGGCATCAGCGGACCCACCGTGCCGCTGTGCCTGATCATGCTGCGCTCCGCCGTCACCAACCCACGCAAGTACGGCACGCTCATGGGGCTCATTACGGCGGTCAATGGCGGCGTTGCCGGCGTCGATTCCTTTGTGGGCGGCTACTTCGCCGAGCACTTCGGTTTCCGTAGCATCTTCTGGCTCATGGTGGTGCTGGCACTGGTTGCCACGGCACTGATCGCGTTCCTGGCCGGCGAAAGCAAGCCCGCCGCCGGCACCCGGATGGACTGGCTGGGTGTGTTCTTCATTGTGGTGGCCGTGGGCGCGCTGCTTACCGCCCTGAATGAAGGGTCGAAGCTGGTGGGTGCCTTCTCTTCCAGCACCCTGATGCTCAGCATTGTGCTGGTCCTGGTGTCCGCCGCCGCGTTCTACGCCTTCTGGACCGTGGAGAAGCGGTCCGGCCAGCCCATGGTGGAAACCGTGCACCTGCGCCAGCGCTCCACGTGGGCGCCGCTGCTGACCACCACCCTGACCATGACCGGCATCTTCGCCGTCATCAACGGCATTGTCCCCGCCTACGTCCAGGCCGCCGACCCCGGCTTTGGCATCGGCCCCACCGAAATGTCGCTGATCATCCTCACCCCGTACGCGCTTTTAGGCTGGATCGTTGGACCGCTCAGCGGCAAGCTCGCTCCCGTGCTGGGCTACACCAAGGTGCTGCGCATCGGGCTTCTCGGCAGCATCGCGGCCCTCGCCATCATCGCGTTCTTCGGCCTCAGCAGCCTGCCCCTGATGATTGCCGGCACGGTCTTGCTGGGCATCATGTACGCCGGTACGGTCAACATCATGCTCAACGGACTCGGTGTTGTCCTCTCGCCCGCCGGCAACCCCGGTTTCCTGCCCGGCATGAACGCCGGCGCCTTCAACCTCGGCGCAGGGCTCAGCTTCCTGGTGCTGCCTGCCGTGCTGGTGGCGACGTCGGCCCTTGGGGATGCGAAGGCGTCCTACCTGACCGTTGTAGTTGTCGGTCTGGCCCTCACCGCGGCGGCGTTCGCCGCCTCGCTGCTGATCCCCAAGCCCGTTGAGGCTGAGGTGGCCGAATGAGCGCCGCCGCTGAGCCAGCCGCCGTTGACCCGGGCGCCAATCAAGGCGACGACAGGCAGCCGGGCAGGATCGTCGTCGTCGGCTCCCTGAACGCCGACCTCACCATCTACTGCGAACGCCTCCCGCTGCCCGGTGAGACGGTGCACGGCAACGGGTTCGCCGTGAACCCGGGCGGCAAGAGCGCCAACCAGGCAGTGGCCGCCAGCCTGCTGGGCGGGAACGTTAGCCTGGTGGGCGCGGTGGGGGATGACCCCAACGGCGCCATGCTGCTCTCCTCAGCGGCGAGAGCGGGTGTGGACGTAGGGCATGTCCGCACGTCGTACGAGCCAACGGGCGTCGCCGTGATCGCCGTGGATTCCAACGGCGAGAACAACATCATCATCTCCGCCGGCGCCAACGGCACCCTCTCACCGGCAGACGTGGGAGAGGCCTCGGACGTCCTGGCGGAGGCCGCCGTCGTGTGCCTTTGCCTTGAAGTCGGCATGGAGACAGTACTGGCCGCAGCGCAGGCAGGGCACGACGCCGGCGCAACAGTCCTGCTGAACCTCTCGCCGTACGCGCACATCCCGGCAGCCCTGGCTGAGCTGACGGACGTCCTGCTGGTGAATGCCCATGAAGCCGCGCTGTTCCTCGGCCCGGGGGCATCCGTCCCGGGTGCCGATGCCCGTGCCGCCCAGTGGGATGCCGTCCGGGAAAGGTTCGCTGAACGGGGGATCCGTCAGGTGCTGGTGACGCTGGGTTCGAACGGCTCCGTGGTGCTGGACTCGCTTGCCTCGCCGGACCGCCTCGTCACCTTTGTGAAGCCCATCAAGGTCTCCGCCGTGGACACCACCGGCGCGGGCGACGCCTTTACCGGCGCCGTTGCCGTCCGGCTCGCGGCCGGCGACGGGCTCGCCGATGCTGCCGCCTTCGCTTCCGTGGCGGCTGCCCTGGCCACCACCCGGAAGGGGACGCAGGCGGCGTATCCCGAAGCGGCTGACGTCGAGCGTCTGCTCGGCTAGCCCGAATTTTGGCCTACACCCAACGATGGCAGCAGGTAGGCAGGCTCAGGCGTATGGACGGGACGTCCGTGGCACCAACAAGAGGGGATGCAGTGCAGCGGCACAGGTATAACTACGGCGGTGACCCCAGTCAGTGGGGCGAACTGTTCCTTCCCGAGCTTCCCGACGGCGGTACCCACCGCGGCGTGGTGGTGGTGATTCACGGCGGCTACTGGCGCCCGCAGTACGGCGCCGAGTTGGGGCAGCCTTTGGCTGCGGACCTTGCCGGATACGGCATGGCGGCGTGGAACCTGGAGTACCGCCGCGCCGGAAACGGTGGCGGCTGGCCGGGTACATTCCAAGACATCCTGGCGGGCATCGACAAGCTTGCAGAGCTCGCTGAATCCCACTTCCTGGATGTGGCCAAAGTGGTGGCCCTCGGGCATTCGGCCGGTGGGCATCTGGCCGTGTGGGTGGCAGGCCGGGACCGGCTGGGCGGGTTGGGATTGGAGGCTGAGCATCGTGAGGTGGGGGCCGGAGACGGCGGCGTCCGCGTCACCGGCGTGGTGAGCCAGTCCGGCGTCCTCAACCTGGCAGAGGCCGAAAGGCTCCACCTCAGCAACGGTGCGGTGGCCAACCTGCTGGGCGGTCCGTCGTCGGAATATCCGGGCCGTCACCGGTACGCGGACCCGATGGCCGCGCTCCCGCTGGACGTTCCGGTTTATGCCGTCCACGCAACCGAGGACGACGACGTGCCCCCCGCCATGTCCGAAACGTACGTGGAAGCCAGCCTCAGCGGACAGGTCCCGGCCCAGCTGGTCACGGTGCCCGGCGACCACTTCGCACTCATCGATCCGGGCGAACCAGCTTATAAAAAGTGCCGGGAACTGGTCCGGGAACTGCTGGCATGACCTGGAGCGCTAAGCCCGCACCCGAGCCGTTGATTCCCTGAATACCAGCTCCATCGGCGCCAGGGACAGTGCCTCAGTGGCGGGCTGCTGCCCCCGGATCCGGGCGATGAGTTCGGACATGCTCCGGACCCCAAGCGCCTCCAGGTCCATGTGCACGCTGGACAGGGTGGGGATCAGGAACGAGGACTCGGCCATGTCATCCCAGCCGAACACGCTCACGTCATCCGGCACCGCAAGGCCATGTTCATGCAGGGCCCGGATGACGCCGATGGCCATCTGGTCGTTCGCCGCGAAAACCGCGGTGACCTCCTTGATGGCCGCGATCTTCCGCCCGGCCGCGTAGCCGGAGGCCGGAGACCAGTCGCCCACTGCAACCCCCAGCGATACCAGGCCCAGCTCGGCCACTGTTTCCTCGTAGACAGCCCGCCGGTTGCGCGCCGACGGCCAGGCTGTTGGCCCGGCGACGTGGAAGAAGTTCCGGTGTCCCAGCGAGGCAAGGTGCTCAACGATCTTCCGTGCCGCAGCGCCGTCCGCCAGGCTGCCCCGCGCACGCATCTTGTTGTCGTACTCCCCGGCCACCACCATGGGAACACCCGCGGACTGCCGGGCGGCCGGGCTCCCCTTGGGCCTGGGGACGAAGGACAGGATACCGGCGATGTCCTCGCCGCCCAGCAGGGTTTCCAGCTGGTGCGCGCGGGCTTCGGCGGTTCCCTCAATGGCCACCACGTCCACGCGGTAACCGGCCGAATGGGCGGCCGCGGCGGCTCCATTCAGCATCCGGGCGGGGAAATACAGCGAGGCTTCCGGCACCACCACTACCACCCGGTAATGCTCCCGCGACCGCAATGAGCGGGCTGCCAGGTTGGGAGTGTAGTGAAGCTCGGCGAGGGCCTGTTCCACGCGCTCCAGCGTTGCCGGCTTGAGCCCGCCCGGGGCTTTGAAGTACCGGGACACGGTTTGGTGGGACACGCCCGCAAGCGCAGCCACATCGTAGATGGTTGGCGCTTTTGTTTTGCCTTGTGTCACGGCTTCCTGTGCCACTGCTTCCTGCGCCATGTCCGGTGGTGTCCCTTCACCTGCTGCCGTTGCTGTCCCATTTTTGCAGCATTCCGCACATCCCCAGGACGCGCTCCCCGCTGGAAGGCGCGCTCCTGGTGACGGCGGCATCCTTAAAGTGGCTGTACCTGCCTTCCGCGAGGTCGGCAAGCCATCCTTCCGTCCGGGCAGCCTCGGGTGCGATGCTCTCCTTCCACAGCTCATGCCAGTCCGGTACCCGTGCCTGCACCAGGCGGACGGCGTCACGGTGGAACCGCTCCACGGCGCCGACGTCACCCGCCTGCGCGGCCTCCTTCAGCCGCAGGTAGCCGGCCAGCGCTGCGTCCCTCCGGGCGCGCGCTGCAGCAGGCAGCGAGGACGACGGCGAGGCGGGGCCGGCGTCGAGCGTTGCTGCCCGCGCGTACCGCTTGGCGTCCGCAATGACCTCCGGCTCGAAGGTCAAGACGGCGTCGCCGGCCTCCGGCAGTCCGCTATTTTGCATGATGGCCAGGATCTCCAGGTTGTCCCCGTTGACCAGCCGGTGGATGGTCCCCGGGCTGAACCAGAGCAGGTCATCGGGGGCCAGGTCATAGGACGCGTACCCTGAGGCCCGGATGGTTTCAACGCGTCCGGATCCGGACAGCACCAGGTACGCCTCGGTGGACGCGGTATGCATATGGGGAGAACCGCCGCACACCCCGTCACTGGCTTCCCAGTCGTAAACGCTCACGCGCGTCAGGCCCACACTGCCGGGGAAGGGGAGTGCCTGGGTCGTCATACCCTGGTCCGGTCCGCCACAGCTTTAGAATGCAGGGTTTCCCCGGCCAGGGTGGCGAGATGGTCCAGCCGCTCCTGGTCCGAGTCGCCGTCCGCGATCACCACGGCATACCGGTTGACCATTGTTTCCCCGGCGGCGAAGGTGACCTCCTTGCTGAAGAACGGGGCAGGGCCAAAGCAGGCAAAGGGCTCGGACCGGGCAAACCATTCCGGCGGGTGCTGGGCGTTGGTGGTGGCGTCAGCGATCAGCACCGTGGAAAACCGGCAGGTGTCATCGTGCTGGCCTACGAATGCCAGCCATGGGCCGCGGGTCCCGCGCAGCGCTTCGCCGGTGGCTCCGCCCGGGCCAACGATGCGGCCGCCGGTAAATTCGCGCGGGCCCCGCCAGAACAGTCCGCCGTACCCGGCGTTCTCCCGCCCCTCGGTGGTGGGCGAGCCGATGTGGATCTCACCGCCGGAGACATTCGTCATCTCCGTTTCGAAGACCAGCGTCCAGGCGTCGTTGGCGCCCGGGGCAATCCGGACGGTGCGGGTTTCCTCAACCACGTGCTTGCCGGCCTGCGTCCACCAGCCCAGCGTGTGGGCAAAACGGAACGCGCCGCCGTCGAGCCCTGCTTCGATCACGCGCCCGTGGCGCATGCTCCCGTTGTTGGGCAGCCACGTGTAGTCCTTGCCGCGGCGGTAGCTGGGCCCGCCCCAGAAGTTGTCATCGCCGAAGTGGGGCAGGGACCAGGCAATGCCCTTGTGCCAGACGTGGTCCCACGGGCGGTAGGCGGTGACCATTTCGCCCGCCGTGGTGCGCAGCGGGTGGAAGAAGGGGCGCGGCGACTCGCGCTGTTCGTCCGTGGCATCGTACGTGTAGGTGGCGATCTCCACATCCCCGAGCGACACGGTCAGGGATCGGTTGTTGTCGCGCCAGCTGAGTGCGGCTTCGGTGCTCATGCTTCGAGTGCTTCCTCTTGTTTCCAGGGTTCCAGGTGTCCGTCCATGCGGGTGAAAAACGGGCTCGACTCGTCAATCTGGCCGCGCGAAACCGTGGTCCCGCTGACGCTCGACGCGTAGATCGCGGCCGCCAGCTCCATGGTGGCATAGGCGTCTGAGATGGAGACAGCAGCCGGTTCCCCGGCCTGCAGGCTGCGGATGATCACCGCGTACTGCGCCGGGTGTCCGCTGGGGTGGTCCGCGCCCTCGTTCCAGAGGCCGACGACGGCGTCCTGGCCCGGTGCCGGGGTCACCTTCCAGTGGTGGTCGCTGTAGCCGTAAAGGTGTTCGAGCTCCACCGTTGCGTTCTCGTAGTCCAACCGAAGGTAGGAGGTTTCCCGCGGGGAGATAACCGAGTTGATCACGGTGGCGATAGCCCCGGATTCGAAGCGGACCACCGCCCCTGACGCATCCTCCGTATCTGTTGTGCGCGCCAATTTGCCGGCGAAGGCCGTCACTTCGGACCATGGACCCCACAGGTGCAGGAGCAGGTCGAACTGGTGGATGCCGTGGCCCAGGGTAGGCCCGCCGCCCTCCACATCCCAGAGCCCGCGCCAGGGAACATCGAAGTATGGCTGGTCGCGGAACCAGAGGGTGTTGCAGGTGCCCACCAGCTGCCTGCCCAGGACCCCGGACTGCTGGAGTGCGAGCAGCCGCTGCGCGCCCGAGCCGAAGCGGTGCTGGAAAATGCAGCTCAGCGAGCCGGCGGACGCCTGCTCCGCGGCTTCCAGCTGCCGCATCTGGCTGAGGGACAAGGCCGGCGGCTTTTCGATGACGGCATGTAAACCGAAGGACAGCGCTTCCAGCGCCAGCGGAAAGTGGCTGGAGGGGGGAGTGCAGATGGCCACGAGATCCAGCGCACCGCCGTCGATCGCTTCTGCCAGGCTTGCCGCGGTCCGGGCGACGCCCCACTTGCCGGCGAAGGCCTCCGAACGCGCGGGGTCCACGTCGATCGCTGCCGCTAGTTCGACGCCGGGTTGCTGCCTGAGTGCTTCGGTGTGGGCATTGGCGATGCCGCCGGTTCCGATGAAGGCGACGCGAAGTGGCGTGCCGGCGTCGTGATTGCTGGGGTGGGTCATTTCTACTTCCGGAGTGAGGAGGAGAGCTCGTCGATGAAGGGCCCGGCGGCCTTTTCGGGGGTGGTGCGTTCGAAAAGGATGTCCGAGGTGTAGCGGCTGAGGATGTCCGTGATGGTGCTGCCGCCGGCAGGCGTGATGGGCGGGGCTGGCCTGACCTCGTCGGCGATGGCGTTGGTGAACTCGATCGCGGCCTTGTCCGTGGGGTTCAGCTTGGCGGCGATGGCTTCGCGGACTTTTGCGTTGGCGGGGATGCCGCGTTCAGTGAGCATGATGTCGGCCGCGGTCTGGCTGTTGGTGAGGTAGTTCAGGAACTTCTCCGCCGCCTTCTGGTGTTTGGTGCGGGATGAGACGGACCAGAACATGGATGGCTTGTAATAGGCCCCGCGTTCTGCGGCGTCAGACTCGCCGGGCAGGCGCAGCAGCTTCAGCTCCTGCCCGCTGGCGCCCGAGTAAGCCGTGAGCTGGGTGCTGAACACACCGGAGAAGCCCATCTCGTTTTTGGCCAGGGGTGTCTGGTTCAGCGAAGCGGTGGCACTTTCGATGATGGCCGATGGTTTGGCGCCGGCACCGGATGTGGACAGGTCCCGGACGTTCTGCCAGAACGAGACGAGCGTTTCAGGCTTGATCACCACGTTGCCCCGGTCATCGTAAAGCCGGTCGCCGTGCTGGCGCGCCCAGATATAGAGGTCCTGGTCGCCGTACTGCACGCCAACGCCCGTGCCTGCCCCGCTCTGGCTGATCTGCTGGCCGATCTTCCGGTAGTCCTCCCACGTCCACGTGGTGTCATCCGGCAGCGGCACCCCGGCTTTGGCCAGGACGCCGGGGTTGGCAGCGATGCAGAACGTGGCGATGCCGGTAACCAGGCCAACAAGCTCCCCGTCCACCTCACCGCTCTTGAGGGTGTCCGGGTCGATGCCGGAGGTGTCCAGGCCGGCTAGTTTTTTGATGTCCAGCAGGGCGCCGCGGTCGCCGTATTCGCGGACGTACTTCTCGTCCATCTGGATGATGTCCGGCGCGTCATTGGCTGCCACCTGCGTTGCGAGCTTGTCCCAGTAGCCGGTCCAGTCGCTGTATTCGCCCACCACAGTGATGTTGGGGTTCTCAGCCTCGAAGGCGTCGATGACTTTCTGGGTGGCTTTCTGCCGGGCGTCGCCGCCCCACCAGGTAAAGCGGATGGTGACGGGCCCGGTTTCCTCGGCAGCAGGAGTGGCGCCGGCCGCGCAGCCGGACAGGGTCATGGCAGACGCGGCGACGGCGGCGGAGAGCAACAGGTAAGTCCGGCGGGTTGGTTGGTGGTTCACAGGCAGACCTTTCTTGCCGGAAGGACGGGCCACTGCGGCGGTTCTTCCCGGATTCCGAAGATGGTGCATGGCATGGGGAGGATAGGTTCTCAGCACAAAGACTTCCGATCGCCGGCCGGCCAGGAAAGTGATCGGTAACACCAGTATTAGTTATCGGTCACTTTTCTGTCAACGCTTGAGCGGACTGGTTTTATGGACCGGAGAAAAGCCGAGCCGCTGCCGTCGTTGCCCATTTGCAAGGGGCCTGCCGGAGGCCTGAAGAAGTGACGGGCGCCTTGCTACGTCAGCCGTGCGACGCTCCGCCGGCCGGGACGTGGCGCGGCACCGTCGGAGAAAAGTTCAGGAGTGGATTCCTGGATGCGCTGGACGTCCTCGAAGACGCCCCGCAGGTGAAGTCGGAGGCTGCTGTCGGCGTCGTTCAGGTTGTTGGTCTCCAGCGCGTCCACCACGGCGGTGTGCTGTTCGATAAGGGTGGCCACGGGCCGGGTGTCGAGCAGGCTGAGGCGGCGGGCACGGTCCAGGTGGGCCTTGGCGGAGTTGACGGCCGCCCAGGCGGACTCGTGTCCCGCGAGGCGCAGCAGCTCCCGGTGGAAGTCCTCATCCAGCCGGAAGAATTCCTCCACGTCGCCGGCGGCATCGGCCTCCGACTGGGCCTTCAAAATCTCCCGCAGGCCGGCAATGCCCGGGCTGTCCACGGCAAGATCGCGCAGCGACGCGCATTCAATGGCCTCCCGGACGAACTGCGCTTCGGACACCCGGGCCAGGTCAACCAGGGACACAAACGAACCGATCTGGGGGAAGACCTGGACCAGGCCCTCCTCGCGCAGCAGGATCAGGCTCTCGCGTACCGGGGTCCTGCTGACGCCCAGTTCCTGCGCAAGTTCATTCTCGGACAGCGGTTCGCCCGGGGGGAGCTGCAGCGAAATGATGCGCCGCCGCAGCGTCTCCAAGGTCTGGTCGCGTACTGAGAGCCGTGGAGCCGCACCTCGTTTATCCCTAGCCATGACCTCATTCTATGTGGTTGACACACTAGAATGGTAGTGCTTGTATGGTAGTAGAACGTGCTGCTGGTCACTGTGTGAAGGCCCGCCGGCGTCCCCCGTTTTATCCCCTTCGTTCGCATCGCCTGCAAAGGAGCACCTGATGACCGAAAGCATTGCGCCCCCCAACACCAAAGCGGAAGCAAAACCCACTCGCGAACTGGCCAAAGTCGCCGTATCCGGCTGGCTGGGAACGGCCATGGAGTTCATGGACTTCCAGCTGTACTCACTGGCAGCAGCCATCGTCTTCAACAAGCTCTTCTTCCCCGACGTCAGTCCGGTCATCGGCCTCATCGCCGCCATGGCAACGTACGGCGTGGGCTATGTTGCCCGTCTTGCGGGTGCCGTTTACTTCGGCCGGATGGGTGACAGGATCGGCCGCAAGAAGGTCCTCTTCATCACTATCGCCCTGATGGGTGCGTCCACAACGCTGATCGGCGTCCTTCCCACCTACGCCATGATTGGCATCTGGGCCCCCATCCTGCTGGTGGCCCTGCGCCTGGCACAGGGCTTCGGTGCCGGCGCCGAGATCGCCGGCGCTACCGTGATGCTGGCTGAGTTCGCTCCCGCCCGCCGCCGCGGCCTCATCTCTTCCCTCGTGTGCCTGGGCACCAACTCGGGAACCCTCGCCGCATCTGCCATTTGGGCAATCCTGGCCGCAACGCTCTCCGAGGAACAGCTCCTGGCCTGGGGCTGGCGCCTGCCGTTCCTGTTCAGCTTCGTGCTGATGATCTTCGCCGTCTGGGTCCGCCGCTCCCTCAAGGAAAGCCCGGTCTTCGAAGAGCGCGCCGACGTCGTCGATGGCGTTGCACTGTCTAAGAGCGAAATTGCCGCGGCGCAGGAACTGGCAAAGACCAGCACCATCGAGGCTGCGTTGCACCAGCGCAAGGGCAAGGCTTTCCTGATCGCCCTGGGCCTTCGCTTCGGGCAGGCAGGCAACTCCGGCCTCGTGCAGACCTTCCTCGTGGGCTACATCGCCACCGTCCTCCTGGTGGACAAGAGCGTGGCCACCAGCGCCATCATGTACGGCTCGCTGCTCGGCTTCCTCACCATCCCGGTTATGGGCCTCCTGGGTGACCGCTTCGGCCGCCGGCCGCTCTACCTGGCACTCAGCTCCCTCACTGCACTGTTCGCCATTCCCATGATGTTGATGGTCACCAGCGGCAACACCACACTCATCACTATCGCGATGGTCGTAGGACTGAACCTGGGCGTACTGAGCCTCTTCGCCATGGAGAGCGTCACCATGGCCGAGTTCTTCGGCGCCCGGACCCGCTTCACCCAGCTCGCGCTCGCCAAGGAGATCGGCGGCATCCTCGCCACCGCCATCGGGCCGCTGCTGGCCGCCACGCTCACCGCGATCACCGGTCACTGGTGGCCCCTGGCCGCGATGCTCGTCGCCTACTCACTGATCACCCTCATCTCGGCCTTCGTTGGTCCCGAGGTCCGCGGCCGCGACATGGTCCGCCTGGAAGACGCAGTATGAAAGCCGTTGTAGTCCACGGCGCCAACGACCTGCGCATTGACGAACGGCCCGAGCCGGTTGCCGGTCCCGGGGAAGTAGTGCTCGACGTCGAATGGGGCGGCATCTGCGGATCTGACCTTTCGTACTGGCGCCACGGCGGCTCGGGGACAGCTGTACTGAAGTCGCCGCTGGTCCTCGGCCACGAGGTGGCCGGCCGGATTGCGCAACTGGGCGCCGGCGTCACGGACCTTGAGGTGGGGCAGCCGGTCACCGTCCACCCCGCGGAACTGGTGGGCGACGGCACCATGCCGGAGCGCCTCGCCGGCCGGACCAACCTCTACCCGCAGATCCGGTACTTCGGCTCGGCCGCCTTCGACCCCCATACTGATGGCGGCTTCAGCGAACGCAAGCTCGCCCGCGCCTCCCAGGTCCGGCCGCTGCCCGAGGGCGTGGACACGCTGCACGGCGCACTGGCCGAACCCCTCGCGGTCGCCCTTCACGCCGTCAGCCGGGCTGGCAGCCTCGCTGGCCGGGACGTCCTGGTGAACGGCGCCGGCCCCATCGGGTCCCTGGTGGTCGCAGCAGCCAAGCACGCCGGCGCCAGGAACGTCATCGCCACCGACATCAGCGAGGCGTCACTGGCCATTGCGAAGGCCATGGGTGCCGACGAGGTGCTGAACGTCTCCGGCGGCGGCTCCCTCCCGCAGGACATGGAACTTGTATTCGAGGCCACCGGCATTCCGGCAGTGCTCGGCGGGGTCCTGCGCGCCACAGCCCGCGGCGGCACCATCGTCCAGGTGGGCAACCTGCCCGGCGCCCCCGCCCCCGCGGCACTGGGTGACCTGGTGACGCGCGAGATCACCTGGATCGGCTCCTACCGGTTCGTGGACGAGATCACCGACGCCCTGCGCGCCATGGCCGAAGGCCTCGACGTGTCACCGGTCATCACCCACACGTTCGATCTCGACCAGGCCGAGGAAGCCATGCGTGTCTCGGCGGATCCGGCCGCCGGCAGCAGCAAGGTCATGCTCCGCCTCACCGCTAGCTGACCATCCCTAACACCCACCCCCGCCCAACTAAGTAGCAGTGAGTGTCGTTATGGCGGCCCATAACGACACTTACTGCGACCTACTTGCTCTATCTCCCACCCACCTGAAGGACCAACCAGTGAAGATCACCGACGCACGGGTAGTGGTTTCGTCGCCCGGACGGAACTACGTCACGCTCGTTATTGAAACCGAGGACGGCATCACCGGCATCGGCGACGCCACCCTGAACGGGCGCGAGCTGTCCGTGGCGTCCTACCTGTCCGAGCACCTCTGCCCGCTGCTGATCGGCCGGGACGCGCGCCGCATCGAGGACGCCTGGCAGTACTTCTACAAAGGTGCCTACTGGCGCCGCGGCCCGGTGACCATGACCGCCATCGCCGCCATCGACGTCGCGCTCTGGGACATCAAGGGCAAGGCCGCCGGCATGCCGGTGTACGAACTCCTGGGCGGCGCAGCCCGCGAGGGCGTGATGGTCTACGGCCACGCCAGCGGCTCCACCTTGGAGGACCTCAGCGCCGACTTCCAGCAGCACCTGGACCTTGGCTACAAGGCCATCCGCGCGCAGGCCGCCGTGCCCGGCCTTGAGAAGACCTATGGAATTGCGCCGGTGGACGGCAAACTCTACGAGCCCGCCAGCGGCAACGTTCCCCAGGAGGACACGTGGGAGACAACGGCGTACCTGGACTTCGCGCCAAAAATGATGGCGCATGTGCGCGAACAGTTCGGCTACAACGTGCACGTGCTGCACGACGTGCACCACCGCCTGACCCCCATCGAGGCCGGCCGGCTGGGCGCCTCGCTGGAACAGTACCGGCCCTTCTGGATCGAGGACCCTACGCCGGCCGAGGACCAGTCCGCGTTCCGCCTGATCCGCCAGCACACCACCACGCCCATCGCGGTGGGCGAGGTGTTCAACTCGATCTGGGACTGCCAGCAGCTGATCACCGAACGGCTGATCGACTACATCCGCACCTCCGTGTCGCACGCCGGCGGCATCACCCACCTGCGCCGGATCTTCTCCCTCGCCGACCTCTACGGTGTGCGCTCCGGCTCACACGGCGCCGGCGACCTCTCGCCGGCCTCCTTCGCCGCGGCCCTGCATGTTGACATGAGCATCCCCAACTTCGGCATCCAGGAGTACATGGGCCACCGGGAACCTGCCAACGAAGTCTTCACCACCTCCTACACCTTCAACGACGGCTACATGCACCCAGGCGATGCTCCCGGCATCGGCGTGGAATTCAACGAGGAAGCCGCCGCCCGATTCCCGTTCGACCCCAAGTACCTGCCCATCAACCGGCGGCTCGACGGATCGGTGCACGACTGGTGAGCATTCCAACGCAACACCCGAAGCAAGAGCCCTTCGACGTCGTCGTGATGGGGGAGATCCTGGTTGAGGTGGCCACCGACGTGGCGTTCGGCCACGGCGTCCCCGCCCAGCTCGGCATCTCCGGTGACGCCCTCAACGTCGCTGCGGCAGCGGCTGCTGCGGGCGCCCGCGTGGGCCTCCTGTCCGTGCTGACCGACGACGACCTGGGCAAGGCGATCGCCGCCAGGATCGTGGAGCTCGGCGTTTCCCCGGACCTGCTGAAGTTCCGCCGCGGCCAGCAGGGCGTCTACCTGGTCCACTGCGACCCGGACGGCCAGCGCGAGTTCTCGTACGCCCGCACCGGGAGCGTCGGCTCCACGTTGGGGCCCGACGACGTGGACCCGGCCATTTTCGCCGCTGCCGGCGCCGTGGTGGCCGGAGGCATCGCCTGCGCTATCTCCGAGTCATCGCGGGCGGCGGTCTTCAAGGCCGCCGCCGTGGCCAGGCGCTTCGTGTTCGATCCCAACTTCCGCCCCCGCCTCACCTCGGTGGAGGAGGCGACGGCGGCACTGCTGCAGCTGGCGCCCCGCGCCTTCGTGGTGACTCCATCCTTCCCCGGCGAAACGTCGGCCCTCCTGGACTGCCCGACGCCGGTTGAGGCTGCCGCGAAGCTGCGCAGCTTGGGTGCGCGGAACGTCGCTGTTACCTGCGGTGCCGACGGCATCCAACTGGACGGCGAAGGCCAGGACAAAACCTGGATCGACTCGATTCCGGCTCCGGCAGTGGTGGACCAGACCGGCGCGGGCGACGCCTTTGTCGGCACCCTCACCGCCCGCCTGGTCCTTGGCGATGATCTTCCCGCCGCGGCGCGGTACGGTGCAGCAGCTGCGTCACTGGTGGTGGGCGGCAAGGGCGGCACCGGCTTCATCCCCACGCTGGAGCAAACCCGCGCCCACGCTTCCAGCAGCCTGGCACCGGAAGGAGCAGCGCCATCACACGCCTGAGCGCCGCCTCCCTTACCGGCAACGGCAAACACCGCACGCCCCTCGCAGACCGGACCATCCGGCCCGGAATCGTCCACCTCGGACTTGGCGCCTTCGCCCGCGCCCACACCGCGGTGTTCACCGAAGAAGCCATGCTCACCACCGGCGATTCCTGCTGGGGGATCATCGGGGTCACGCAGCGTTCAGACACCGTTGCACGCCAGCTGGCCCCGCAGGACGGACTCTTCTGCGTCGCTGAGCGGGGGAGCGGGGCCACGCCGCTGCGCGTGGTGTCCAGCATCGTGGAGGCCATCTCCGGCCGGGACCAGCCGGATGCCGTCGTGGACCGGATCGCCGCAGACAGCACCAAGGTGGTGACCCTCACGGTCACCGAAAAGGGCTACCGCATCGATCCACACAGCGGTTCCCTGAACCTGGAAGACGAGCAGGTCCAGGCCGATCTTGCCGGGAACCCGCCGCTGACCGCCATTGGACAGGTCACCCGCGGCATCCAGAAGCGGGCCCTGGCCGGCGGGGGACCGCTCACCGTGGTCTCGTGCGACAACCTGCCGGGTAACGGTGAACTGACCGGAACACTGGCCCGGGCATTCGCCGCCGCCCTGCCCGAGGACGAATCCGGGCCGCTGCTTGCCTGGCTCGAGGAGAACGTCACCTTCCCCAGCACCATGGTGGACCGGATGGTGCCGGCCACCACGGAAGGTGACCTTGACGCCGTCGAACGTGAACTCGGACTCCGGGACGAGGCCGCCGTGGTGGCCGAACCCTTTATGCAGTGGGTCATCGAGGACAACTTCGCGGGGGACCGGCCCGCCTGGGAGAAGGCCGGGGCGCTGTTCAGCAACGATGTGGCTGCGTGGGAGGCGGCCAAGCTGCGTCTGCTCAACGCGAGCCACTCGATGCTGGCATACCTGGGCCTGGCCAGCGGCAAGGCGACTATCAGCGACGCCGTCGGGGAAGAGGCCTTCCGCGTGGCCTGCCAGCGGATGATGGCCGAGGACGCGCTGCCCACCATTAGCCTCCCCCAGGGATTGGATGGTAAAACGTACTGCGCCCAGGTCCTCGAGCGCTTCGCGAACCCTGCGCTGGGCCACACCACCGCCAAGGTGGGCAGCGACGGGTCGCAGAAGATCGGCCTCCGGCTCCTGACCACTGCCCGCGCCACGCTCGACGCCGGACGCGAGCCCCGCTGGGCCGCGCTCGCCGTGGCCGCGTGGATGCACCACGTGGCCACCACTGCTGCCGCAGTCCTGAACGATCCCTTGGCGGACGAGCTCCAGAAGGCCCTGCCCGCTGAGCGGTCCGCCGCCACCGTGGTGCCGGCCCTCCTGGGCGTGCGCAGCATCTTCGCCGAGGAACTCGCGGCCAACACCGCCTTCGCGGACCTGCTGACGCACTGGTACCGCATCATCGACACCGGGCTGGATGGCCTGAGAAAAGAGATTATCCATGGCTGACGCAACCAGCGTCCTGCACGTTTCCCCTGTCATCCCGGTGGTCACCATCGCCGACCCGCAGCACGCGGTTCCGGTGGCGCGCGCCCTGGTTGAGGGCGGGGTCCGCATCATCGAGCTGACGCTACGCACGGACAGCGCGCTTGAATCACTGAAGCGCATTGCCAACGAAGTACCGGACATCCTGGTGGGCGCCGGCACCATCCTCACCCCGGCCCAGGCAGACGACGCCGTCTCCGCGGGCGCCCAGTTCCTGGTCAGCCCGGGCGTGACGCCGTCGCTGCTGGACCACATGCTGCAGCTCGACGTACCGGTGCTGCCGGGTGTGGCCACCGTGGGCGAAGTGATGGCCGTCCTGGAGCGCGGCCTGAGGGCGATGAAGTTCTTCCCGGCCGGGCCCGCCGGCGGACCTGATTACCTCGCAGCGATCGGTGCACCCATCCCGGCCGTCCAGTTCTGCCCCACCGGCGGCATCAGCCTTGCCTCGGCGCCCGATTACCTGGCGCTGCCGAACGTCACGTGCGTCGGCGGGAGCTGGCTCACGCCGCGGGCTGCCGTGGAAGGTGAGGACTGGGCGCAGATTACCCGGCTGGCGCAGGGGGCTGCCGCGCTGGGCAAAGGCTAAGCAGGCCAACCTTCGGAGGGAAGGAACGACGGCGGGACCTCCCGCCGTCGCTCTGGCAGCGGCACAGCGGTGCTAGCCGTCCTGGTAGAGCCCCGTGAGCGCGTCGGTCAGGGCGGTGATTCCAGTGGGCGGTTCGTCGTGCCACCAGGCGAGCCAGACCGGGATGCGCGGTCCGTCGCTCACCGGCCGGTAGCTGACGCCCTGCCGCGGATGGTGGACCGCTGTGGCCTCCGACGTCATGCCCACACCTTTGCCGGCGGCGATGGTGTCCAGCCAGTTGTCCAGACCGGTGGTCTGGAGGATGTGCGGGCCCTTCCCCTTGGCCCACAGGTCACTCCGGGTGGTGCCTGTCCTCGGATCAACAATGACTTCGCGCGAAGCAAGGTCCTTCATCCGCAGGCTCCGGCGCCGGGACCATTCTGAGTCATCGGAAGCAAACACGGCCACCCGCCGTTCCAGCCCCACGACGACGGCGTCAAAGCGCTGCGGATCCAGGGGTGTCCGGACAATCGCGGCATCGCACATCCCCTCAGCCAGCCCGCCGGACGCAGAGTTGTGGCGGACCAGTTCCAGGTCAATGTCCGGGTTCGCCCGTGCCCAGCCTCGAAGCAACGGAGTCGTGTGTTTTCCGACGGCGGACCAGGCGTAGCCGAGCCGCAGCGACGTGTGGCCGGCTTGGAGCAGGTCCTCGAGTTTGTCCAGCTCTGCCACCACCCGCCGGGCCTGCGGCAGGAATCGCTGGCCCAGGGCTGTGGGCTCGCACCCCCGAGGCATCCTCCGCAGGAGCCGGCCGCCTGCCCTCCGCTCCAGGCCCGCTATTCCGCGCGAAACAGCGGCCTGGGAGACACCCAAGTCGATGGCGGCATCGGTGAAGGTGCCGGCATCAATGACTGCAACAAAGGCCCGCAGTTCATGCAACTTCCAGTCCATAACCAAAGCGTATAGCGATGTCGAAGAATGCATTATGCGGATGGGAGAAGAATCCCTAGCCTCATTCCATGCGCGAGAAAACGAAAGCCAGGCCCGGCGCCGGAGCGGCGTCCGGTAAGGCAGTGCCCCGCGGCCGCGGCTTTGGCATCACCCTCATGCTCGCCAGCGCCGCGAGCAACCAGGCCGGCGCGGCGGCCGGCGCGCTGGCATTTCCCGCCATCGGGCCTTTCGGGGTGGTCGCCGTGCGCCAACTGGTCAGCGCGGCAGTGCTGTCCGCCGTCGCCCGCCCGTCCTTCCGTGGGCTGACGCGCCGTGAGTGGTGGCCCGTGGTCGGGCTGGCCATCACGTTCAGCGTGATGAACCTGAGCCTATACAGCGCGGTGGAGCGGGTGGGCCTGGGGCTTGCCGTGACACTCGAATTCCTGGGGCCGCTGGCGGTGGCCGTCTGCGCCTCGCGCCGAGTGGCGGACATTGCCTGCGCCCTTGCGGCCGGTGCCGGTGTCGTCCTGCTCACCAACCCGGGACCCTCCAGCGACCTGCCCGGCATTGGCCTTGGCCTGGTCGCCGCTGCCGCATGGGCCGCCTACATCCTGCTTAACAGGACGGTGGGGCAACGTCTCCCAGGTCTTCGCGGAACGGCGACGGCGAGCGTGCTGGCCGCCGTCGTCTGGGGTCCGCTGGCGCTCCTCTGGTTCGCCATGCACCCGCCCACCCTGGCCGCCCTCGGCCTTGCGCTGGTGTGCGGAATCCTCGCGTCGGCTGTCCCCTACGCGGCGGACATCATCACCCTGCGCAGGGTGCCCGCCGGCCTCTTCGGGACCTTTATGAGCATCAATCCGGTCTGGGCTGCCGCTGCGGGCTGGCTCATCCTCGGCCAGAGCCTTGACGCGCGGGAAGTGGCGGGAATCGGCGTCATCGTGCTTAGTAACGTGCTGGTCAGCCGCTCCTCTGGCAGAGTATGAGCATGCTCACAGTTATTGGCGAAGGCCTCGTCGACGTTGTCCAGCGCGCCTCCGGGATCGAGGCCCACGTGGGCGG
Source organism: Pseudarthrobacter sp. W1I19 (assembly GCF_030817835.1). Lineage (NCBI taxonomy): Bacteria > Bacillati > Actinomycetota > Actinomycetes > Micrococcales > Micrococcaceae > Pseudarthrobacter > Pseudarthrobacter sp. W1I19. The sequence continues at coordinate 4,293,814 of NZ_JAUSZR010000001.1, read as the reverse complement.
CAGTCCGCTCAATGTTGCGGTGGGCCTGGCCCGGCTGGACCACCCGGTGCAGTTCATCGGCCGGTACGGCCGGGATGCGTACGGCGATTCCGTCGCCGCGCACCTGCGCTCCAGTTCTGTGATGCTTCCGCTGGGCCCGGACGATCTTCCCACCAGCGTGGCCACCGCCCTGATTGACGACGACGGCGCCGCCACCTACACGTTCGACCTCACCTGGGAACTGCCCGGCATCGCCGACCGGCTGGCGTTTATGCTGCAGGGCACCACCCTGCTGCACACCGGCTCGATCGCCACGATGTTGGCGCCCGGCGCCACGGACGTGCTGGCCGCCGTCGAATACGCCCACCCGCGTGCCACCATCAGCTTCGACCCCAACTGCCGGCCCAGCATCATCACGGACGTGGACTATGCGCGCCGCCACACGGAAAAGTTCGTGTCACTGGCTGACGTGGTGAAGGCGTCCGACGAAGACCTCGCCTGGCTCTACCCGGACACGGACGTGCTGGACGCCGCCCGCCGGTGGCTGGAACTGGGCGGCAACGAGGGCCCGGCCATGGTGGTGGTCACCCGCGGCGCCGAGGGGCCGTGGGGGATAACCCGGGCCGGCGAGGCGCAGGTCCAGGCGCCCAGGGTTGAGGTTGCAGACACGGTGGGCGCGGGTGACTCCTTTATGGCAGCCCTGCTGTCCGGCCTGGTGGACCGCGGCCTGGACGGTGCCCAGAACCGCCAGGACCTGCGCGAACTCCCGGCCGAGGGCCTGGCCGAACTCCTGGCCCACGCGGCCAAGGCGGCAGCCGTTACGGTGTCCCGGCCGGGCGCCAACCCGCCCACACGCGCAGAACTGAACGGGGCCTCGGGGGAGGGTTAGGCCTTCGTTACCCCTCGCGGTTGTAGTAGGGCCACGGCAGGAAACGACGCTCACCGCGGCGGTCCGGTCCTTCCAGGGTGACTTTGCCCCTGGCTGCCCACTCCACGCCGCGGGGGAACATCCGGATGAACTCGATCCGCCGGAAGGTGTCGATGTCGTGCCCGATGGTGATGGTGAAGCTGCGGCCTTCGCCGTAGTTGTTGACCCAGGCAAGGGGCTGCAGCGTGTTGATGCCGGGAAGACCCTCGATGCCCTCCGCCGGTATGGCCACCGGATAGTGGGGCATGGGCCACATCGGCGCGTTCTGGTACGACTCCAGGTCGTCAAACATTGAGAGAAGCACCTCCGCACCTTCGTACAGCTGTACGCCCGTCAGGATGTCATCACCCGTCACCGTCCACGTGTCGCTGATGCCCTCCGCGATGGGGTGGCGGGGCCGGGCCGTCTGCAGCAGGGCCTCACCCCAGGGACGCGGACGCAGCCCGGTGGGAACGCTGAGCTTCGCGCCCCGCATGATGTTGTACTCCTCGGGGTAACCCCAGTCGTCCTCCTGCACCGCGGAGCCGTGGAACCAGACGATCCCTTTCCCGTCGTCGTGGACAAACTTCAGCAGGGCCGCGTCGGTTTCAGCGCCGAAACCGACAGCCTTTTCGTGGTAGCCGTCCCGGCCCTCGAACACAATGATGACCACGTCGTACCTGTCGATAACGTTCGCGCCGAGGCCCCGCGGGTCCTCGATGACGCGAACGCGGAACCGGCCCGTGTCCTCAAGCACGGTAGTAAGCCACTGGTTGTGGGCCCGGAAGCTGCGGAATTCGTTGTCGTGCTCGCAGGTCATATGCCCGGAGAGGATGAGTGCGTTCAACACATCGGCCATGTGCTCTGAGCTCCTTCTATTCGGCAAGGGCGGGTTAGGGAGAAAGCTTACATACTTTAGTGTGAAAGCGACATAACGATGCTACGATCGGTGTGCACCTAGAGAGAGTGAGCAACGATGCTTCTCGAAAGAGACCTCATCCAGTCCGTCGGCTTCCGCAACGTCACCGAGGGCGGGCGTGTGACCGGCTTCCAGTTCCGTGTCCGGATGCCTTCCTACCGCGGTATGGCCGCGTCGCTGATCGACGGCATTGCAGTCCGGGTGGGCAACATCGTCGACGTCGGCCCTGCCGTTCCGCGGTGGACCTTCGGCGGGCGGACCTACACGCTGCAGCAGCTCTGGGAAAGCGACGGCGTGCGCTGGCCCCTTGAGGAAGCGGCAGTGGTCACCGTTCCATTCGACGGCGGCCTGCCGCAGGGCGTCCATGAGCTCACCATCGAACTGCGGCTGCGCATGTCCTACATTCCCGTGGAGCACCAGCCCACCGTCCACCGCGTCAGCCGTGCGGTCACGCTGGCCCCGGAGGGCGGTGCGGGCACCTTCCGTTACGGCGTTTCCCTCTACAGCTACATGGGCGACTACGGCACGGTGATGGACCTGGAAACGGCGTTGGCCTCCATCGCCGACGTGGGGGCGACCGGCGTCGAGATCCTCGGTGAGGGCCACGTCCCCGGCTACCCCGAACCCGACCCGGCGTGGATCGACAACTGGTTCAGCCTGCTGGAGAAGTACTCCCTGGAGCCCACGAACTACGGGTCCTGGATCGATACCCGGCTGCACCCGGGACGGAGCATGACAGCTGCCGAGGGTGCAGAGGCGCTGCAGCGCGACCTGCGGCTGGCCCACCGGCTGGGCTTCGGCTTTGTGCGGCCCAAGATCGGCGTGGTGTCCAGCGACCTGGTTCCGGACCCCATCTGGACCGAATCGGTGCAGCGTTCCCTGGACCTCGCCCACGAACTGGGGATCATCATCTGCCCCGAGATCCATTCGCCCACGCCCATCAAGCACCCCGTCGTCGAGGACTACATCAGCCTCATCGAACGGACCGGAACCAAGAACTTCGGCCTGCTCATCGACACCGGAATCTTCCAGGACCGCCCTATCCCGCTGCGCGACGGCGAGACCCGCGAAACCCGGCCCGCGTTCCTGGACGGCATCGGCGTGGACCCTGCCGACTTCGCAGCGATTGCCCAGTATGTGGTGTTCGTCCAGGCGAAGTTCCACGACATCAACGACCAACTCGAGGACCAGCAGATTCCCTGGCTGCCCGTACTCAAGGCGCTCAAAGACGCCGGCTACACCGGCTACCTCTCCAGCGAATACGAAGGTGAGCGCACACCGTGGCGGGCCATCGAGCAGGTACGCCGCCAGCATGCCCTCATACGCCGCATAACTTCCGAACTTCCCTGACCCTTCCCACCTTCCAGCAAAGAGAACAGACAATGCCAAACGGACTTCTTGACGATTCAAGCCTCCGCGCCCCCACCCGGACGGCCTGGCCCTGGCCCTGACCCTGCCGTGGTACCGGAGCCTGTGGCTCTCCTCGGTCTCCAGCCTGCGGCTCACCATTGACGGGCAGGACGTTCCTGCCGGGGACCTGGCCCTGGAACTCGGCGGCGTCCGCTATGCGCTCGCCGACCTGCCGGCGCAGAGCGAAACCCTCTGGTACCTGCAGGAGCACCCCCTGCTGATCGCCAAGCGGGATACCCCGGTGGCCCTGGGCGGGGAGCACACCGTCCAACTCATCGGGGAGCTGCGCCTGCCTTACATGCAGATCGCCCCGGGCCAGGACGGCGGCCCCGGGATGTATGTCCCCAACTTCGTGAACCAGACGCTCGAGCTGACTGTCACGGACAAGGCCGCTGCGGCTCCTGTATTAAGGACGGCGGTCACCCCGCCTCCGCCAAAGGCTGAGGACGATCCGTTCTCGCTCGGGCTCACCCTGTATTCGGCCAGCGCCGAGTTCCGGGCCGGCTGGTACGACTTTGACGGCCTGCTGAACCGCGTGGCCGAGCTGGGCATCGGCCCCGGCATCGAGATCGTGGCCTCCCAGGTCCTGCCGACCTATCCGCACGTCTCGGATGACTTCGCCCGTTCCTGGCAGGAGGCCTTCGACAAGCATGGGTTCACCGCCAGCTCCTTCGGCGCCAACCTGGACATGGGCCGGCGCCGCGACCGGGATATGACACCCGACGAGGAATACGAGTTCACACAGACGCTCTTCCACGGTGCCAAGAAGCTCGGGTTCCCGCTGGTCCGCATCCAAAGCGCCAAGCCGGACCTGCTGCGACGGCTGCTGCCGCTCGCCGAGGACCTGGAGCTCAAGCTTGCCTACGAGATCCACGCACCACTGGGTCCCAACTCCCCGGAGATCATGAAGGTCCGCGACGTGTACGCGGAGCTCGATTCACCGCTGCTGGGTTTCGTGGCGGACTTCTCCTCCACCATGCACAGCATGTCTCCCACGCTCCTGCGCGCCGTCCGCCGTGCAGGGCTCGACGACGAAGCCGTCCAGAAGCTGCAGGCCATCTGGGCCACCGATGCCCCCATGCGCGCGCGGCAGGAGGAGTTCATCGGCTACCTGCGGGCACGCGACTTCGATCCTGCCCGCCTCGGTTCCTTCGCGCACCTGGCCTTCAACATGCACGGCCATGTCAGCCCGACGGAATGGGCGGACATCATGCCGCAGATCATGCACGTCCACGCCAAGTTCTACGACATCGATGAGCACGGCAACGAGCCCGCCATCGACTACCCGGAACTGGTCCGCGTGTTCGTGGAGGGCGGGTACCGCGGCTACTGGTCCAGCGAATGGGAGGGCCACGCCTTCGCCGAGCTTGGCGAGGTGGATCCGCTGCTGCTGGTCCGCAAACAGCACGACCTCATCCGCAAGAGCATGCGCTGGGCACTGGCGACAGCCTGACCCCCAGCGTTGTGCACCCCCGGTGCCCGTCCGTTCACCCGGCCGGGCACCGCGGCATTTAAGCTGAGGCTTGAGGAGCGTCCTTGGCGGCCGCGGCGGCGACGATATCGGCAGCCTCCTTGAACAGGCCACGCATCCACTCATGCTCCGAATCGCGGTTGTGCACCGGATGCCACCAGAGGGCGTTCACCAGCGGTGTGGCATCGAAGGGCAGCGGGAGGATCCGCACGCCGCCCACCCGCAGCGCGAACGGTATCAGCGCCGCCTGGATGAGCGCGATCCGGTTGGTTCCCACCACAAAATGCGGCAAGGACTGGAAACTCTCCACCACCACGTCCACGCGCGGCTCAACACCGAGCTGCATGATCTGGCGTTCCGCCGAGGTTGACGCGGACCGGGTCTGGTACGTCATCACCCACGGAAGTTCGGCAATGTTGTCCATGGTGATTTTTTCGCCGACGGCGTCGTTGGAGGTAGAGACCACCGCCACCCAGCCGTCCCGCCACAGGTCCAGGTAGGGAAGGCCGGAAAGGAACCCGTGCGGAATCACCATGCCGTCCACGGAACGGAGGCGGTTGGCTGCATCTTCCACCACCATCGGGTTGTGCAGCATGAACCGGAACCGGACGCCCGGCGCGCGCTCCGCAGCAAGCTCGGAAACCACGCGGCCAATGGTGGTAAATCCGTAATCGGAGCCGTAGATGGAGAACTCCCGCTCGGATTCGCTGGGCTCCCACGTGGCCTGGCTCTCGAAGACGCGCCGTGCCGCCTCCAGCGCGGTGGTGGTGTGCTCAGCCAACCGCAGCGCGAAGGGGGTGAGTTCATAGGCATTGCCGCGGCGTGCCAGGATGGGATCGCCGAAATGGGACCGGAGCCGCGCGAGCGAAGCGCTCAGCGCCGGCTGGCTCAGATGGAGCCGCTCGGCCGCCCTCGTCACGCTGCGCTCGGTAATGAGGGCATCCAGCGAGATCAGCAGGTTGAGGTCGAGCCGGGAAAGCAGGACATTATTCGTCACGGCACGTCGATCTTTCAACGGTGAACTTTCGTCCCGCCAGTGTATCAGCGGCATCAATAGAGCCGGTGTGGTGCATCACAAGTCCCGATGCAGGGAGGGCTTCCGCAGACCCCCGTGAAACTTATGTCTAGCATCTGCAATACTTATGTGCTTTTTCTGCACATCTCCTGCATACTGATGAGTGACCGGGGTCACGGCTCCCGGATATTTTCGACAACGAAGTCAGAAAGGCTGGACATGACACAGCACCGTCGCTATTCAGGCCTCAAGGCCGGCGCCCTCGCCGTCCCCACCATCGCCGCCCTCGTCCTCACCGGCTGCTCGGCCTCCACCGGCAGCAACGCCTCCTCCGGAGGCTCGAAGGAATTCTCGCTGTCCTTCGCCACCTCCAACACCATCGAAAGCCCCTTCCAGGTGCTCGCAGAGAAGTACATGGAGGCGAACCCGGACGTGAAGATCACGTTCAACCCGCAGCCCAATGACTCCTACGACCAGACCCTGCGCACCCAGCTCCAGGCGGGCAACGCCTCGGACGTCGTGGTGACCTCGCCCGGAGCCGGCACCGGACGCAGCATCCTGCCGCTCGCCGAAGCCGGCTTCCTTGAGCCGCTGGACGATGCCGCCAAGGAGCTGCTCCCCGAGGGAAGCGACAGCACCTTCGGAACCGACGGCAAGGTCTACGGCCAGGCCACGGAAATTACCGTCGCTGCCCTGGTGGCGAACGAGACGGCCGCAGAGGCGGCCGGCGGGTTCCCTGCCGACTTCTCCTCCCTCGAGGAACAGTGCAAGAGCCTGGAGTCGTCCGGCAAATCCCTGTTTGCGCTCGCGGGAGCAGCCCCTCCCAACACCGGCCTGATGGCGATGTCACTGGCGGCCTCCCGCGTTTACGCGGAAGACCCCAAGTGGAACGACAAGCGCGCTGCCAAGGAGACCACCTTCGCCGGTTCTGACGGCTGGAAGTCAGCCCTCGAAGCAGTCAACACCCTGAAGGACGCAGGATGCTTCCAGAAGGGCGCAGCAGGCGGCGGGTTCGACGCCATCACCAAGGGCCTTGCCGGTGGAACATCCGTGAGCGGGTTCATCCCGGCCCCCAGCTGGAAGCAGCTGGAATCCGCCGCCGGCGGTGCAAAGTTCGGCGTCCGGGCCTTGCCGGCGGAAAGCTCAAGCAAGAGCTACGTCTTCGCCAGCGCGAACTACGCCTTCTCCATCAACGCGGCCTCCAAGAACAAGGACGCCGCCAAGGCTTTCCTTGACTGGGCTGCAGAGCCGGAGCAGACCAAGGCCTTTGCCGAGATCGACGGCGCCCTTCCGGTCACGGGACTGGACAAGTACGACTTCGAGGGCGGCGCCTACAAGAACGTCGGCGACCTGATCAAGGACGGCAAGTACGGCCCGCTGCCGAACATCCAGTGGCCGAACTCCGCTGTCTACGACGCGCTGGCCACGGGAGTCCAAGGCATCATCACGGGCCAGAAGAGCCCTGACCAGGTCCTGCAGGCCATGGACGCCGCCTGGGGCCAGTAGCGTTTTTCACCATCAACGTTCCGACCACTCAAAGGGACAAGCAAGGAATACCATGACTGCGACGATGCAACCGAAAAGCGAAGCAGCAGAAGCACCCCGGCGAGGCAGGCGCACTCCGGGGGCGGGCCAGAACGCCCGCTCCCGGGGCCACGGCCTGGAGTTCGGACACTGGTGGTGGGCCCTGCCCGGGATCGCCCTGGTGTTTGCCATCCACTATGTGGCAACCGGAATCGGCGGATTCTTCGCCTTCACCAACTGGACGGGCATTGGCGCGTTCAAGATCACGGGCTGGGCAAACTTTGAGGCCATCTTCAAGGACCCCACGAAAGTCGGAGCCCTCTCCAACACGCTCTTCCTGGCCTTTGGCTCGGTTCTCCTGGGCAACATCGCCGGGCTTGTCATCGCGTTGGGCCTGAACCGCATCCTCAAGACGCGCTATATCCTCCGGACCCTGTTCTTTATGCCGGTGGTGCTCAGCCCGCTGGCCACGGCCTATATCTGGAAGTACATCTTCGACTTCGACGGTCCGCTCAATGCCTTCCTCACGGCAATAGGCGCCGGCGACCAGGCCAAGCCGTGGCTGGCAGACCCCCAGTGGGCCATCTGGACCGTCCTGGTGGTGCTGGTCTGGTCTTCCACCGGTTTTGCCATGGTGATCTTTATGGCCGGCCTGGCCGGTGTCCCCGCGGAAGTGGAGGAGGCGGCGGCCATTGACGGCGCCAACCTGTGGCAGCGGTTCCGGAACGTTACCCTGCCCGCCACCCGCCCCGCCGTCGCCATCGCCACCACGCTGGGAATCGTCCAGGGACTGCGCGTCTTCGATCCCATCATGGCGCTCACCGGCGGCGGACCCGCAGGGGCAACCGAAACGCTGGCCACCCAGGTCTACAAGCAGGCGTTTGCACTCGGAAACTTCGGGGGCGGTGCCGCCCTGGCCCTGGTGCTCGCAGCCATCATCCTGATCTTCGCCGTAATCCAGCAGCGGCTGACGCGTTCGAACCCTGAGGACTAAGCCATGTTCCGCTACACCAAACTCACCCTGCTCCGCGAAGTGGGCCTGTGGGCGCTCGCCCTGATCTTCCTCACGCCGTTCTACTTCCTGGTGACAACAGCCCTGAAGCCGGACACCGAGCTCTTCACCACCTCAGCCCTGGCTCCGCCCAAAAGCCCGGACTTCAGCAACTTCATCGACGTCCTCACCGCCACCGGCAACTCCAACGTGGTGATGGGCCTGGTGAACAGCCTTATCATCACCGCGGGAAGCATCGTGGGGCTCATCGCCCTCGGCTCCATCACCGGCTACGTCATTTCCCGCAGCACCCGCCGCTGGAGCAAGGGCGCGTACTACCTCTTCCTGGTGGCCATCATCCTTCCCGGCCAGCTCGGCGCCGTTCCCCTCTACATGGGTGCTCGGGCGCTGGGACTCACCGGATCCGCATGGGGCCTGATCGTCCTCTACACCGGCATGCTCCTGCCGCTCTCGATCTTCCTTTACGCAAACTTCTTCCGCGGACTCGGCACGGACTACGAAGAAGCGGCCACCATCGACGGCGCCAGCAAGTCCCAGATCTTCTCCAAGGTGGTGTTCCCCATGATGGCTCCCGCCACGGGAACAGTCACCATCTTCGCCGGGCTCATCGTGTGGAACGACTTCTTCACGTCGCTGATCTTCCTGGGCGGCTCCGCCAACCAGACCCTGCCGGTGGCCATGTACTACTACATCGGCTCCCTTGTCTCCCAGTGGAACTCGATCTTCGCCATTGTCATCGTGTCCATGATCCCCATCCTCGCCCTGTTCCTGTTCGCACAGAAGCGCTTCATCCAGGGCTTCTCCGGCGGCCTGAAGGGCTGACCGGCCGCGCCGGAAAACCGCACTAAACCGCACAAGCGGCCTGCCGTGATCCTTTGCGCCCAAAAACAGGTCCGTCCGGACACGGCGCCGCCCCACATTCCTACTGACCACTCTCAACTACCCAGGAGCCACGCATGTACCAGCTCGCGCCCAACATCGACCTTTTGTTCTCAGAAGCAGGCACCAGCGCCGCCGACCGTGTCCGCGCCGCAGCCGCCGCCGGCTTTGACGCCGTGGAAATGTGGGGCCCCACGGGCAAGGACATTCCCGCCCTCAAGGAAGCCCTCGAGGAGACTGGAGTCCAGCTCACCGCCCAGCTGGCAGAACCGCGGATGCAGTTCATGATCCCGCCCAAGGACCACGCGCCGTTCTACACCGGACTGGATGCCGGCGTCGAAGTGGCCCGCCAGCTCGGCTGCCCCCGCATCGTGGTGGGCAGCGGCACCGGCTTCGGCGGCCGCAAGCGGCAGGACCAGCTGGACGAGCTGATCGAAATCTTCACCCAGGGCACAGCGCACATCGAGGGTTCCGGCATCACCCTGGTCCTCGAACCGGTGAACATCCGTGTTGACCACCCCGGAGCCCTCCTGGACCGCACATCCGAAGCTGTCTATGTCGCCAGGGGCGTCAACTCGCCCAACTTCGGCGTCCTTTACGACCTCTACCACTCCACCGTTGAGGGCGAGGACGTGGCCGCGGAGCTCGCCAACGCCGGGGACCTCATCAAGTACGTGCAGGTTGCCGACGCCCCGGGCCGCGGCGAGCCCGGCTCCGGCTCCATCGACTGGCCCGCCCGCTTCGCGGACCTGCGGACCAGCGGCTACACCGGCCCCATCGGCCTTGAGTACTACCCCACCATCGACTCGGCAAAGTCGGTGCGCCGCATCCAGGAACTGGTGGCGGGGCGGTGAGCGGTAAACGATATCCCGCCGCGGTAGACGTCGCGATCGTCGGCAGCGGCCCCACGGCCTCGGCCTACGCGCGGATCCTCAGCGAGGAAGCCCCCGGTGCCACGATCACCATGTTCGAAGTGGGCCCGACTGTCAGCAATCCGCCCGGGGCGCACGTCAAGAACATCGAGGACGCTGAGCTCCGGAGCCTGGCCCAGCGGGCGTCGGAAGGTCCCGGTGCCGGTGCCGCAACGGTGAACTCGCCGGGCGCCGTTAAAAGCGGCGAACGCCGCGCGCGCCCTGGAACCTACCTGCTGCAGGACGGCTACGCCTTCCCGGGCGAGGACGGCATGCCCGTCGCGGCCATGTCCAGCAATGTGGGCGGCATGGCCGCCCACTGGACCGCCGCCTGCCCCCGCCCGGGCGGCAAGGAGCGCATCCCGTTCCTGCCGGACCTGGAAGAGCTCCTTAACGATGCCGACCGCCTTTTGGGCGTGACCACGCACGCTTTTGATGGTGCCCCCTTCTCGGACCTGGTCCGCGAACGCCTCGCCACCGTAGTGGACAAGGGCCGAAAGCCTGCCTTCCGCGTCCAGCCCATGCCCCTTGCTGTACACCGGCGGCAGGATGGCGGCCTCGTGTGGTCAGGATCCGACGTCGTGATGGGGGAGGCCACCCGCGAAAACCCGCAGTTTGAACTCTTTGATGAATCGCTGGTGACCCGGGTGCTGGTGGAGGACGGCACTGCTGCCGGCATCGAAGTCCAGGACCGCCGCAGCGGTAACACTTATCAGGTGGCCGCCCGCTACGTTGTGGTGGGGGCGGACGCCCTGCGCACACCGCAGCTGCTGTGGGCTTCCGGGATCCGGCCCGATGCCCTGGGCCGCTACCTGAACGACCAGGCGCAGGTGGTGTTCGCGAGCAGGCTTCGCGATGTCCAGCCCGAGGACGCGCCGGCAGCCCCCAACGGCGCCCTCAGTGAGCAGAGCGGAGTCGCCTGGGTTCCCTACACGGACGAGGCGCCGTTCCACGGCCAGATCATGCAGCTGGATGCTTCCCCGGTTCCCCTGGCCGATGATGATCCCATCGTCCCGGGTTCCATTGTGGGGCTGGGTTTGTTCTGCGCCAAGGACCTGCAGCGCGAGGACCGGGTGGCGTTCGACGACGATACCTGCGACTCCTACGGCATGCCCGCCATGCGCATCCACTACCGCCTCACCGACCGCGACCACGAGATTCTGGACCGCGCCAGGCAGCAAATTGTCCGCCTGGGCAAGGCCGTGGGCGAACCCCTGGACGAGCGGCCCTTCGTCCTGCCACCGGGTGCCTCGCTGCACTACCAGGGCACCACGCGTATGGGCGAGACGGACGACGGCGAGAGCGTCTGTTCGCCGGACAGCCAGGTGTGGCAGGTCCCCGGCCTCTTTGTGGCCGGCAATGGCGTCATCCCCACCGCCACAGCATGCAATCCCACGCTGACGTCGGTGGCGCTCGCTGTGCGTGGCGCTCGAAAAATCGCTGAAGAAATCAATAGCGCTTTACTTATGTCTAAATCAGACAATAGACTGTCTAAATCATGAAGAAGCCCCCGCCAAGTGGCCACTTCGTTCCAGCACAGGTATTTCACTCACCGGCAAGGCATGCCGCAGACAAGGAGGTCTCGATGATCGCCGACCGCATAATCGAGCAGGGAACACTGACCACCCAGGACGGCCGCACCGCCGTCGAAGTCCGGATCCCCTGGTACCGCGCCCTTCCGGGCTCATGCATCGCCGGCGCAGCACTGACGATTGACGGCGTTGCCGCACCGGAGGACACGCTGCGCTGGACCATGAACAACCGCACGTTCAGCTTTGAAGAGCTCGTGGATGAAACCGGCGAATGGTGGTACCCGCTGGACTCGGCCGTCCTGTCCGGCGACCTTCCCGTCCGGGATGACAACGCAGAGCACGAGGTCCGGGTGGACCTGAAGCTCTACATCCCCTACATCATCACCGACCACGGCGTGCTGCACATCGAAGAGCACGACACCAAGACCATGAAGGTGGCACAGCGATGACCAGCCTCGGCACGCCGATCCAGGGCGTCACCCTTTACAGCTTCACCCGGGCTTTCCACGCCCGGCAGTACGACCTCGACGGCCTCATCCGCAAGGTGGCGGCTGAGGGTTTCGGCCCGGGCCTTGAGGTTATCGGGTTCTCCAGCCTGCGCGGCTTCCCGGACCGCATCGATGACACCTTTGTTGGGCAGTTCCGCGACCTGGTGGCCGAGGTGGATCTCGTTCCCACCTCGCTGGCAGTCAACGTTGACACCGGCATCCGCCGGGACCGGCTAATGAACCACGACGAGCTGGTCGAATACATGCGCAAGCAGATCGAGGTGGCCGCCCGGCTCGGCTTCCCGATCGCCCGCGTGCAGATCTCGCTGACGCCCGACGCCATGGAAAGCCTGCTGCCCGTGGCCGAGAAGTACGGCGTCACGCTGGCCCTCGAAGTCCACGCGGACCAGCACGGCGCCCACGAACGCGTCCTCGCGCTGCGCGACCGTTACGAGAAGCTCGATTCCCCGCTGCTTGGCTTCACTGCCGACTGGGGTGCCACGGTCACCGGTTTTGCCCCTTCCCTGCTGGAGGCCTACCGCCGCCGTGGCGCTTCCGAGGACCTGCTCCGGCAGGTGGTTGAGCTGTGGGACGGCTTCTATGCCGAAGGACCGCCCAACAACCAGAAGGTCCACGGCGAACGTTTCGGCGCCTTCATTGGCCTCGCCGCGCAGAACGGCCGGCCCGATCTGGGCATCGACTTCGGCATCAACGGAACGGGACTGTTCGGCCCTGCACCGCTGGATACCTGGCTGGAAATCATGCCCTGGGTCCGCCACGTGCACGGCAAGTTCTTCGGCATTGACGAAAACGGCGAAGAGCCCTCAGTGCCGGTGCGCGGCCTGGTCCGGCAACTCGTGGAAAACGGCTACTCCGGTGCCATCTCCAGCGAATACGAAGGCTGGCACTGGAACAACTGGCAGGACCCGTTCGAGATCATCCGCGGCGAGCAGGCCGTCCAGCGTTCAGCAGCGGCCAACGCCGGTTCCGCCATGATCACCGACGCAACCGACGCCCGCCGCATCCTCAGCAGCCACCTCGCCCAGCCCGTCCGCGGCTGAAACAAAAGGAATCAACAACATGTCAGAAGGCATCGCAGGCTCGGGCATCGAGCTTGGCATCACCCTCTATTCACTCACCTCCGAATTCGCCGCCGGGCTCTACACCCCTGAAACCCTGATCAAGGCCGTCGCCGATGAAGGCCTCGGACCCGGCGTCGAGTTCAACATCGCCCAAATGCTGCGCACCTACCCGGACGTGGACGAGGATTTCGTCCGCCTGTGGCGGGACAGCATGGACCGCTACGGCCTGACCCCCAGCGCCGTGGGCACCAACCTGGACATGGGCCGACGTAAAGACCGCGACATGACGCCGGACGAGGAATACGACTTCTTCGCCAGGCAGCTCAAGACCGCCAACACGCTGGGCTTCAACAAGATCGTCATCCGGTCCGCGGGCAAGGAACTGCTCCGCCGGCTGCTTCCGCTGGCCGAGAAGTACGACCAGAAGCTCGGCTACGAGATCCACGCGCCCCAGGGCCCGAACGATCCCAAGATCCTCCAGATCCGCGAGATGTATGAGGAGCTCGGCAGCGACCGGCTGGGCTTCACGGCAGACTTCAGTTCCACCATGCACAGCCTGTCGCCCACGCTGTTCCGCACCCTGACCCAGATGGGCCTGCCCGAGGAACACTTCGCAGTCATGCAGGACATCTGGCGCAAGCCCCTGCCTATGCAGGAGCGGAACCAGGAGTTCGAGGACTACCTGCGCGAAAACAACTTCGATCCCGCCCGGCTGGGTCCCTTCACCCGGCTGGCGTTCAACATGCACGGACTGGTCCCGCCGGAGGAATGGCTGGACATCATGCCGCAGATGTTCCACGTGCACGCGAAGTTCTACGATATCGATGAGAACGGCAACGAGCCGGCCATGGACATCCCGCGCATCGTGCGCCAGTTCGTCAAGGGCGGCTACCAGGGCTTCCTGTCCAGCGAATGGGAAGGCCACGCCTTCGCCGACCTCGGCGAATCCGACCCCATCGACCTGGTGAAGAAGCAGCACGCCCTGATGCGCCGCGCCATCGAAGAATCCGTCGATTCAACTGTTTCCAACCCGACCCTGGTCGAGACTGCGAAGTAAGGAAAGCCATGGCAACTCACAACTCCCTGTTCCAGGACGCCGACGTCCGCAGGCACCGCGAGGGCATTTCGGTGTCCGTCCAACTGCCCTGGTACCGCAGCCTCTGGCTGTCCGCCGTGGACGATGTCGCCGCCACAGTCAACGGTGTGGCGATCCCCAAGGAAGCCCTCCGCTTTGAACTGCAGGGCAAGTCCTACTCCATCGCGGAGCTGCCCGAGCAATGGGAAACCCTGTGGTTCGTCGCTGACAAGCCCGATGTCATCATCCCTCTGGACCGCATCCCCGATGCCGGGGAGGAGCTTGACGTCGAAGTCATCCTTACCCTCCGCCTGCTCTACATGCAGATCGCGCCCATGCGCTACGTCGGAAACCGGGTGGCGGTTGAGCGCAAGGTTGTGCTGGCATGACAACCCTGCGGGTGGCCATGATCGGTTATGGCTTCATGGGCGCCGCCCACTCCCAGGGCTGGCGGACCGCGCCGCGGATGTTTGACCTGCCGGCTGAACCGGAAATGGCCGTCATCGTGGGGCGGAACGCCGGCGCGGTGGCGGACGCAGCCCACAGATGGGGCTGGGCTAAGTCCGCCACCGACTGGCGCGAGGTCATCGCCCGGGACGATATCGACGTCGTCGACATCGTCACCCCCGGCGACTCACACGCCGAGATCGCGATCGCAGCACTTGAAGCCGGCAAGCACGTCCTGTGCGAGAAGCCGCTGGCCAATACGGTAGCCGAGGCCGAAGCCATGGCTGAGGCTGCCGGGCGTGCCGCCGCCCGGGGCGTCCGGGCGATGGTGGGATTCACCTACCGCCGCGTCCCGGCCGCCACCTTTCTCCGCAACCTCATCGCCGAAGACGCCGTGGGGACCATCAACCAGGTGCGTGCCTCGTACCGGCAGGACTGGCTGGTGGACCCGGAGATGCCGCTGGCCTGGCGCCTGCAGAAGGAACAGGCCGGCTCCGGGGCGCTGGGTGACATCGGCGCCCACGCCATCGACCTGGCCCAGTTCGTGACCGGGCTGAACCTCGAAAAGGTCTCCGGCACCATCGACACCATCGTGAAGGAGCGCCCTCTTTTGGAGGATTCCGCTTCAGGTTCCGGGCTCTCCGGCACCGCCGGTGCAGGCAAGGGCCAGGTGACGGTGGACGACATCGCAATCTTCACCGGCCGGTTCGAATCCGGTGCGCTGGCATCGTTCGAGGCCTCACGCTTCGCCACCGGCCGGAAGAACGCGCTGCAGATCGAAGTCTCGGGGGACAAGGGCGCGCTGGCCTTCGACCTTGAGGACCTCAACAGCGTGCAGTTCTACGACCGGACGGCACCCGCGGACCGCCAGGGCTTCCGGAAAATCCTGGTTACCGAGGCGGAGCATCCCTACGTCTCGGCGTGGTGGCCGGCAGGGCACATGCTCGGCTACGAGCACGGGTTCTCCCACCAGGTCAAGGACCTCGTGGAAGGAATCGTGGGCGGCACCGACCCGCATCCCTCGTTCGCTGACGGGCTGAAGGTGCAGCGGGTGCTCGACGCCGTCGAGCGCAGTTCCGAAAATGAGTCCGCCTGGACGCGCGTCGCCGCCGACGTCCCGGCGCAGGTTTAGTAGGAAGGGAAACACGTGGCACGACCGATTACTTTATTCACCGGCCAGTGGGCCGACCTGCCGTTCGAGGAGGTGGCCCGGCTCGCCGGCGAGTGGGGCTACGACGGCCTGGAAATCGCCTGCTGGGGAGACCATCTGGACCCCTGGCGCTGGGACGATGACGCCTATGTGCAGGGCAAACTCGACATCCTGGAACGCCACGGCCTCAAGGTGTGGACCATCTCCAACCACCTCAAGGGCCAGGCCGTGTGTGATGACCCCATCGACGAACGGCACCGCGGCATCCTGCCGGACAATGTGTGGGGCGACGGCGACCCTGAAGGGGTGCGCCGCCGCGCCGCCGAGGAAATGAAGAACACCGCGCGGCTCGCCGCCAAGCTCGGAGTGAAGACGGTGACCGGCTTTACCGGCTCGTCCATTTGGAAGTACGTGGCGATGTTCCCGCCCGCCTCCGAAAAAATGGTGGACGCCGGCTACCAGGACTTTGCCGACCGGTGGAACCCCATCCTCGACGTTTTCGACGAGGTGGGCGTCCGGTTCGCCCACGAAGTGCATCCGTCCGAAATCGCTTACGACTACTGGACCACCCAGCGCGCGCTGGAGGCGATCGGGCACCGTGAGGCCTTCGGGCTGAACTGGGACCCGAGCCACATGGTGTGGCAGGACATCGATCCCGTGGGGTTCCTGTGGGACTTCCAGGACCGCATTTACCACGTGCACTGCAAGGACACGAAGAAGCGGCTAACCAACGGGCGTAATGGCCGGCTGTCGTCCCACCTGGCGTGGGCCGACCCGCGCCGCGGCTGGGACTTCATCTCCACGGGCCACGGCGACGTGCCCTGGGAGGACGCCTTCCGGATGCTGAATTCCATCAACTACCGCGGCCCCTTGTCCGTGGAGTGGGAGGATGCCGGCATGGACCGCCTGGACGGCGCCCCCGAAGCACTGGCATTCGTCCGCAGGCTCTCCAGTTACGAGCCCTCGGAGGCGGCCTTCGACGCCGCCTTCAGCACGAAGTAATTCAGCCCAGAGCCCGGCCCCGCAAAACCCCGGGGCCGGGCTTTCGGCTATTCCGGCTTGACTGCGTAGGCGCTGCTGATTGCTATCCGGTTGTAGGTATTGATCGTCATAGTCAGCCATGTCACGGCGGATACCTGTCCCGGAGTCAACTGCTCAGCCGCCGATTGGTACCAGCCCGCATTCGTGTGGGAGTCCTGGATCAGCGTGATGTATTCGCAGAGGGCCAGTGCCGCGCGTTCCTGATCGTCGAAGTACAGGCTCTCCCGCCAGGCGGGAAGCACACTCAGCCGCTCAGGGCTCTCACCTTTCGCCAGCGAGTCCTTGGTGTGGATCCGCAGGCAGAATGCACAGCCGTTGATCTGGGAGGCGCGGATCTTTACCAGCTCAATAAGCAGTGGAGAGAGTCCCTCTCCCAGGGCGGCCCGGTCCGCCCTCAAGGCTGCGGAATTGATGGCTTTGTACAGTTCCGGGTGCTGGGCACCTACATCGGTCCTGGGGAGGATTGCTGTAGCCGTCATTGTGTGTGGGGCTCCTTGGTTCGATAGGGAGTGCGCTTCTGCGCTGGTTCCACCGTCTCTTCCCTGCTGCGTTGGGAACCACTGAATGGGACGAATTGCCACCAGACGTTCCACGTCTGGTGGCGCGGGAGCAGTGGCTGCCTACGTCCTTGCCCTGCCGCGGTCCAGGTATTCGGGTGTTGCCATGCCGGCAAGGGCGAAGCCGGACAGGTTCCGCAAGAAGGCTCCGTCGATGTCCTGGCCTGTCGCAATCAGCCGGTGATGGACCGCCCCGTAGAGGGCATCGATAACCATGCCGGCGTCGATGTCGCCCCGCACCTGCCCCCGGTGCTGGGCCCGTTGAATGATCGTGAGGAATCCCTGCCGACGCTCCCGGAGCATTGTTTGCCGAAGATGGACGGCAAATTCTGCATCCCTGATGGCCTCAGCCAGCAGGTTGGCGACTGTGGACGCCGCTCCGCCCACCTTCAGGCAATACGTCAGCGCCACGAGGTAGGCATGCAGGTCCCTCGCCACATCGCCGGTGTCGTGAACGTCGGTGAGCAAGTTCGTTTTATAGGTGAACGCTTCCAGCACCAGCAGCTGACGCGATGGCCAATAGCGGTAAAGCGTTGATTTGCTCACCCCCGACGCCCTGGCTACCGCGTCAATGGTGACGGCCTCATAGGTGAGCCGGTCGATCAGGTTGCTTGCTGCCCGCAGGACTTTCTCCCGCACTTCCGCCTCGCGGGAGGCCGCTATCGGGTGGGCAGGATCGGCGTTACGGCGCTGCGAAGCCCGAAACCCGGGAGGCTGATGGCCCGAAACTGCGCTCATGGGAGAATCCTAGGTCACCGTCCTCGAAGCCTTCGGATGCGGGACCCTTCCGTCAGCAGGCCACTTGACTCACGCGGCCTCCGGCCAACGCCGCCTCGGCCAGTGCGAGGTGCCGCCGGGTCATGTCAGTGGGATCGTCCTGCAGCCACTCGTGGCCGCCCCACTCACTGGTGAGCGTGCCGCTGAAGCCGTTGCGGCCCAGGAGGGCGCCCAGGTCCCGCAGCGGCTGCGAAACCCGCCCGCCGTCGTCGTCCAGGTCCCAGAACTTCAGGTGGAAGGCGCCAACCATGGGGAGGATGGCCTGCAGGTCCGCCGCGTCGCTGCGGCCGAAGCGGATGAGCAGGTTCATAAAGAGGGTGTGGATCCGCGGGGGCACGTTTCCTGAGCGGAGCAGGGCGGTGACGACGTCGATGGTGGCGGGGTCCCGCCAGTCATTCTCCAGCCGCCCCACGAAGTCCTTCGGCAAGCCGCCCCGGCGCAGCTCCTCGAGGTAGCTGACGGGAAGGGCAGGCATCAGCATGCTGATGTCCACGAGCACCCGCACGTGGTCATCTCCGAGGGCGGCTATCGCATCGCGGGCAGGCTCGACGGCGGCACTGCCGGGGGCCTGCTGCCCCTGGATTTCCTCGTACAGCACCAGGTCGAGCTCATGCAGCAGCGGCTGGACCAGCGTGAGCAGGTCGGTGCCGGCCTGGCCGATCGGGAGCCGGATGCCGGTGGCTCCCACGCGGTGCGCGGCGTGGATCTGGGGAACCAGGAACTCCAGGCGCTGCTGCAGAGAGCGGCGTTCCGTTGGTGTGAAGTCGTCCAGGCTGGCCCCAACGATGCTGACAGATCCGCCGTTCGCTGCTAAGGCATTCCGCAGCTCGTCGACTTCGGCGTCGCGCGGAACGGGAAAGGACCGCCACACCAGTCCGGGCTCGAGTTCGATCGTCTGCACCACTGAATCCGCGATGCCGGTGACGATGTCCCGGGCCGTCCGGCGGGCGGCGATGATTTCAGGGGTCCAGTTGAAGGAGCTGGCGCACAGCGTCCAGCTGCTGGGAATTTCGGGAGCCATAAGGCGTCTTCCCCTTTATGCTTGTTAATGACAAACTTATGTCAGATTCAGGATAAAGGATGGAAGCCATGTTGGGAACCGCTGTGCGCGAGGATGCGCTGACCGCCACTGCCGAAGGTCTTGAACTCCGCATCGGCCTGCCGTGGATCCGCTCGATGCCGCTCTCGAGCATCGCCAGCCTCACGGTGGAGGTGGACGGCGTTCCGCTGGCGCCAGGGGAGCTGGCAGTGATGCTGGGGTTGCGGCGCGTGTCCCCGGGCGCCCTGCAGGAAGAGCAGGGCTGGTGGTTCGCGCAGGACAGGCTCGTCCTGACGGGCAGGCGCGGGCTGTCAGGCGGGACGCACGCCGTCGCCGTCGACTTCCAGCTGATGGTGCCGTACCTCCAGGCACGGCCCGGCTCGCCGCTGGTCCTGCCATTCCACCTGGAGGCCCGGCTGGAACTGGACGGAAACCCGGTCCCCAGCGCCTCCCTCGACGTCGCCTGAGCCGGCGCGCCGGGTGCTGATCCTAGGCGGGAACTGCGACCCGTTCCGGTGAGGGGCGGCCGTCAGCAAACCAGCGCGGGAAGGTGACATCGAACAGTTGCTCACGCGCCAGTTCGGCGCCGCCGCGGAGGGGTTCGCGCTCGTCAGCTACGGACAGGGTGATCGTCAGGTCGCGGGTGGCAAGCGGCAGCGACAGTTCGTAGACGCGCTGCCGCACTTCCGCGAGGAAGACCTCGCCGGCCGAACCCATGGCCCCACCGATGACGATGACGCTGGGGTTGAACATGTTTACCAAGGCGGAAATGGTCTCGCCCGCCACGCGCGCCGATTTTTGGATCAAGGTGATGGCCAGGGGATCGCCGGACCGGACCGCCAGGGTGATCTCCTCAAGAGTCAGTGCCCTCTTTTTCACTACCGCGGCCATGGAGCTGTTGGCGCCGTCCTTGATGGCTTGTTCCGCATCCCTGACCAGGGCCCAGCCGCTGGCTACGGCTTCCAGGCAGCCGATCTTTCCGCAGCGGCACTGGGCGGTGGAGTCCAGGACCCGGACATGGCCGATGTCGCCGGCGGCTCCGTTGGCACCGCGGTGGATCCTGCCCTGGGACAGCAGTCCTGCACCGATTCCGGAGCCGATCTTGCAGTAGATGAGGTCCGCCAGGGAATCGCGGCGGCGCGCACGTTCGCCGAGGGCCAGCAGGTTGACGTCGTTATCCACCCAGACCGGCGCGTTGAAGCGCTCCTCGAAAGGGGTTCGGACGTCGAAGCCGTTCCACCCTGGCATGATGGGAGGCGACACGGGCTGGCCGGAGGCAAAGTCGACCGGACCGGGAAGGCCCACCACCACAGCCCAGACTGGCACGTTGGAGTCCTTTTTCAGCACCTCGTCCACGAGTGCCATGACTGCCTCAATGGTCTTCTCGGGGCCTCGGGAAATGTCCCAGGTGCGGTGCGTGTGCTCCAGGACGTCGCCGTCGAGCGCCGTCAGACCGACCCTGATATGGGCTGCTCCGAGGGCGCAGATGATGATCCGCCCCTGCTCGGCACGAAAGCGTAGGGTCCGGGGCGCGCGGCCGCCGGAGGAGGCACCGAATTCCCCCTCCCCGAGGAAACCGAACTGGATGGCCTGGTCCACGCGCTGGCTGACAACGCCCCTGCCCAGCCCGGTGACCCTGCCGATTTCGGGGCGGGTGGTTGCCTCGCCTGTCCGCACCAGGTTGACGATCCTCAGGAGGCTCGTCACTTCGTCGGTCTGGGCTCCGAAGCGGAGGGTGGACTCTGTCGTCATAGTTTCCAATTCTCACACATCAAAGCCCACTAACGCGCGGTTTGCTGTGGCTATAGCCAGATCCTTCCTTACTTATGAATAATAGTGACAGAAGAGGGAGGGCGACGATGCCTTGGAACGTGGGGATTATTGGCGCCGGGCCCGGTGTCGCAGCGCTTCACCTGCCGGTGCTGGGGCGCCTTGCGGAACAGTTCAAGGTGGTGCACGTTGCCGATGCGGGAAGCGGGCGCGCCCGGGTCCTGGCTGAACGGCATGATGCCCGCTGGTCACAGGGGGAGGCGGACCTGCTGGCGGACGCGGCGGTGGACCTGGTGGCCATCTGCAGCCCGCCCGGTGAGCACTCCCGCCAGATCCTGGCGGCGCTCGCCGCGGGCAAGCGCGCCATTTTCTGCGAGAAGCCGCTGGCCACCAGCAGGGAGGACGCTGAGCGCGTTGTCTCGGCATGCCGGGAGGCAGGCGCCACCCTGCTGGTAGGGACAAACCATCTGTTCGACGCGTCATGGGGGCGCGCCAAGCACCACCTGGTGGCCCTGGAGGGCAGGGTGCAGGCCATCTCGGTGACGCTGGCGCTTCCGCCGAATGACAGGTACCACCGGCTGGTGGGCGAGGGTGGTCCTTTCCAGGCTGCCGGGCGGGGACGCCCCGACCTTGGCAACCCTGCCGTGGCGGCAGGCATTGTCCGCCAGCTGCTGACTGGCCTCGCAATTCATGACCTTCCTGCCGTGCGGGACATCGCGCCGGGCATTGACGAAGTGGTCTACGCGAGGGTCGTTTCCCCGATCGGTTACTTGGTGGGATACCGGGCTGGGGGAGTCCTGGTCCAGCTGGCGCTCACCATGCTTCCGGAGGGGCCGCATGCCCTGTGGCGGATGAGTATCGCCACTTCCCATGACCGTATCGAGGTCAATTTCCCGCCCGCCTTTGTCCACGCCGGAAGCGCTGCCACCCGGGTGCGGAGCGTCGACGGATTGTGGACGGAGTATCCGCGTGATGACGAGGACGGCTATGTGGCCGAGTGGCGCCTGCTGGCCTCGCTCCTTCAGGGAAGTGCTCCCGTGGAGTACGACGAACTGCTGGCTGACGCCCTGTACGCCATCGATCTGGCCGACGCCGCGGCGGCCAAAGTTCTTGAAGGAGTCCAGAAATGAGCCAGGACCGCGCGTTCAGCGTTTTCACCGATTTGCCCGCCTATACGGCGGCTGTCGCCGAACTTCCCGTGAGTGCTGCCCTCGCAGAAAACGTGCGGGGGGCGGTTGCGGTGGTGCCCGGAACCGGGGACTGGTGGCAGGGGATGCTGGCCGCCCGCGCGGGAGGAGCGGCGGCGGTGGTGCTGGCGGATCCTGCTGTTCTTCCGCGGGGAACCGTTGAGTCGGAGCAGTGGCCCGGGGACATCCCGGTGATCCTTGAACGCCCCCGCCTGCGCCCCGACGTTGTAGCCGATGCGGTTGCCGCAAGACGCGGCAGCCCCGCCCGGATCATCACCGTTGAATGCGCCGCGCCCGCTGCAGGCCTTGGTGCCCTCATCTGCGACGGCTTCGGCTGGATGCGGTCCCTCGCCGGCGGAGCGGTGGCGCTTCATGCAAGCATTGCGACAGTGCACAGCAGGATCGCACTCCTGGACGTGGGCGAGTACCAGGGCGGCGCTGTGCCCGCCACCCTTTCGGCAACCTCCATCGGTGGTCTCCATGCCGGAGGCCTGCTCCAGGTGCTTGCCCTCGGGGAGGTGCGGACGGAAGTGACCGTCGACCAGCCGGCCGGGCTTGTCCGGGTGGAAACCGCCACCGAGGAAGGGACGCTGCACGCTCCGGCGCGCTATGAGTCCTCAGCACGCCTGGCACTCCGCCGGGCGATCGACGCGTCCTTGGCGCAAGGGCCGGCAACGGACCTGGCGGAGCTGCTGCAGGACATGGCACTGGCCCGGGCCCTGCTTGATGCGTAGTCAGGGTGAGCGACCATCATGTCTGATCCAGGCATTCTTATGTTGTTTTCTGACGAAAGTGCAGTATCATGGATAACGGCGCCGGGGTTCCTTCCGGACCCGTTCTCCGGTGTGATGGTGCGCCGGAGGCACACCACGTCGCGTCGACGGCCCGATCGTTCGGGTAGATCACTATGCCACTTTCGCCTTTGAGACTCCGTCTCCTCGTTGTTGCCCTGCTCTCGGTCTCCTTCCTCGGGGCCCTGGACCACACGGTGGTGTCCACTTCCCTGGCCACTATTTCCGGTGAACTGGGCGCACTGACGCTCATGAGCTGGGTTGTGGTGGGCTACACCCTCGCCAGCACCGTGCTGCTGCCGGTACTCGGCAAACTCGGTGACGTGCTGGGAGCCCGCCGCATTTTCATCTTCTCGCTGGTGATGTTCCTGGCGGCCTCACTGGCCTGCGGCTTCGCCACGGACATGGCCTGGCTCATTGCCGCCCGCGTCCTGCAGGGCATGAGCTCCGCGGGCCTGCAGCTGATGTCCCAGACCATCATTGCCCGCGTCACCACCCAGCGGGAACGGCCCCGCTATATGGCCATTATCGGCGCGGCCTTCCCGATCGCCATCCTGGTTGGCCCCGTCCTTGGGGGTGCCATCACCGACTTCTGGGGCTGGCAGTGGGTCTTCTGGATCAACATCCCGGTGGGGGCCGCGGCCCTGGGCCTTGCCCTCGTCGCCGTTCCGCACCTGGAGCCCGGCCCCATGCCCCGCCACTTCGACGTTGCCGGGGCTGCGGTCTTCACCACCGCCCTGGTGGCGCTCGTCCTCGCCGTTACCTGGGCCGCCGAACGCAGCGCAGGCCCCGCCACGGCCGCCGCGCTCGCGGTAAGCATCGCCGGCTTTGCAGGCTTCTTTTTTATCGAGCGGCGCGCGCCCGAACCCATCGTGCCGCTCCACTTCTTCGCCAACCGGACCATCGCTGCGGGCACGGCACTCTCGGCGATTATCGGCGTCGGCCTCTTCTCCATCACCGCCTACCTGCCCACGTACTTCCAGATGGCATACCAGACCACCGCCACCGTGTCCGGGCTCGTCCCGATCGCCACGGTGTTCGGCATGCTGGTCAGCAACCTGCTGACCGGTTGGCTGGCCAGCCGGACCGGGCAGTACCGGATTTTCCCCATCCTGGGAACCGTGATGGGGGCCGCCGGGCTTTTGGTGATGGCCATGCTGCCCGCGGGCCTTCCGCTGTGGGTTCCCATGATGGTGATGGCCGTAGTGGGAATGGGCACCGGGGCGTTTATGAGCCTGATCGTGGCCGTGGTCCAGGGCGCCGCCCCGGCGAGCCAGACCGGCACCATTACGGCCACCATCAACCTGGTGCGGCAGGTGGGGTCCACCGTGGCGACGGCGGTCGTCGGCGGAGTGGTTGGCTTCGGCGTCGCCGCCCTTCTGCCGGCCGGCCTTGATGCTTCCACCCTGACTCCGCAGCTGGTGCACGCCGCCGAGCCTGCCATCCAGGCCAGCGTGGCGCAGATCTACAGTTCAGTCTTCACACCGATCTTCATTGCCCTGGCAGCCACCTACGCGGTGGGGATTGTCGCGGCGGTCCTGCTTCCGCACGGCCGCCTCTCGGACGAACCCGTTCCCGCTTCCACCACTTCCGAATCCCTCTCGGCCTGATTTCAAAGGAGACATCATGTCCAACCCCACCATTGCCATCGTCGGCAGCGGACCCATCGGTTCCACTTACGCACGGGTGCTCCTGGAGCAGGTCCCGAACGCGCGGGTGGTGATGTTCGAAGCCGGGCCGCAGCTGACCGACGTCCCCGGCGAGAGCGTGCGCAACATCCCCGATCCTGCCGAGAAGGCGCGTGCCCGGGAAATGTCCCAGGGGCCGCAGGCCGGTGCCTACCGGGAATCGCTTGGCATCCCGGCAGGCACCGTCACCGAGGGCATGTTCACCGCCCGGCAGGGCACCCACCTCCTGGACTTCGGCGGCGCGGGCTCCGCCCACGCACCCTCCTTCCCGGCCGCGGCTGCAGCCACCAACGTGGGTGGCCAGGGCGCCCACTGGACCTGCGCGACGCCGTCGCCCGCCTTCAGCGAGAAGCTCCCCTTCATCGCCGACGACGAGTGGGACGGCCTGATTGAGGACGCCAAGCAGCTGCTGCACGTCCACAGTGCCGCTTTCGCCGACTCCAAGGTGGGCGAAGCCATCCGGTCCCTCCTCGACGAAGAGTTCGGCGCGGAACTGCCGGACGGCTACGGCGTGGGCACCCTTCCGGTGGCCGGGGACCCGCAGCCGGACGGGTCCGTGCGCTGGGCGGGTGCCGACGTCGTCCTCGGACCGCTAATCGATAAGGACAGCCCGCTCTCGAAGCAGTTCGAACTGCGCGACCTCACCCTGGTCCGCCGGGTGGAGCTGGACGGGCAGCGCGTCACCGGCGTCACGGTGCAGGACCTGCGCTCGGGGGAGACCTCCTTTGTGGCAGCCGACATCGTGGTGGTTGCCGCCGATGCCTTCCGTTCCCCGCAGCTTTTGTGGGCCTCGGGCGTCCGGCCGCAGGCGCTGGGCCACTACCTGACCGAGCATCCCGTGGTCATCTCCACGGTGGCGCTCGACGCCGAAAAGATGCGCCGCTTCGCCACGGAAGAGGACCTCAAGTCTGAGCTGGCCCGGCGTGCGCTGAATTCCGCCGATCCGGTGGCGGCGGTGAACCGCATCCCGTTCTCGGAGCCCGAGCACCCCTTCTCGGTCCAGGTGATGTACACCGAAACCACGCCGTTCCCCATGGAGCCGGGCACCCCGTACTCCGAGAACCCCTGGGGCTACGTGAACATGGGCTACGGCATGCGCAAGCACCCGCGTTACGAGGACGCCGTCACCTTTGACGACAACGAGCCGGACTACCGCGGCTTCCCGAACATGACCATCGACTACGCGCTCACTGAGCGCGAGGAAACGGAGATCGCCCAGGCTACGGAACGGCTGCGCCGCGCCGGCAAGGCCCTTGGCGTCTTTGTTGCCGAGCCCCGGCTGATGCCCAACGGCTCCAGCCTGCACTACCAGGGCACCATGCGGATGGGCACCACCGACGACGGCACCTCCGTGGCGGATCCGTGGTCCAAGGTGTGGGGCTACGAGAACCTGGTGGTGGGCGGCAATGCCCTGATTCCGACGGCGACGGCGATGAACCCCACCCTGATGAGCGTTGCCATCGCGGTGCGCGGTGCACGGAAGGTGGCCGAGGAACTGGGTTCCTGACACGCTTCCGGCCCGCTGCCCTTTGGCATGCTTGGCGTCCATCCGTCCCGTGGATACCAGCTATCCCAAATCCATGATTCCGCGATAGCCCGGGTGTTGTCACAGTGAGGGAAGTCACTTTCGGTGCCCCAGCGGTACCGTCCTCTCCGTGACCATCAAGAGGCTAAGGAAAATTCAATGGAGAATATTCAGCTCGCGGGTACCGCCAGGAACGGGACGCCCGGCCCGGCGGTGACGCGCCCGGCCGGGCGGTTCCAGGCTGCCCTGCTTGTTGCCGGCAGCTGCATGCCGGTGCTGGGCGCCGTTCTGCTCGCGCCCATCCTGCCGACGCTAAGCCAGGTGTTTGCGGGCACACCCGGCGTGGCCATCCTGGTACCGCTCACCCTGACACTGCCGGCACTGTTCGTGGCACTCTTCTCACCACTGGCGGGCTATGTTGCGGACAGGGTGGGCCGGAAGCAGCTCCTGGTCTTCGCCATGCTGGCCTACGCCGCCTTCGGGACGGCGCCGCTGTGGCTCACCAGCCTGGAGTCCATCGCACTGTCCCGTGTCGGCGTCGGGATAGCGGAAGCGGCCATCATGACGTGCTGCACCACGCTCCTCACGGACTATTACCAGGGCGAACAACGGAACAAATACCTGGGCCTGCAAACAATGGTCAGCGCGCTCGCCGCCACCGCATTCTTTGCCCTCGGCGGTGCCCTGGGCAGCATCAGCTGGCGGACGCCGTTCTGGCTCTACGCGGCCAGCGCCGTGATCGTTATCCCCATGATCTTCAAGCTGTGGGAGCCGGCGCGGAGCCAGCGTACGACGGCGGTGCGCACCCCGGTGCCGTGGAGGCAGATCGGCGCCCCGGCGGCCGTCACGCTGTTCGGGGGCATCGTGTTCTACGCCCTCATCGTGCACCTGCCGTATGTCATCACCGGCCTCGGCGTTGCCGACGCGGCACTCATCGGCCTCGCCGCAGCCATCGCATCCCTGGCCACCGCAGCTGGCGCCATCTCCTTCCGGTTCCTGGCGAAGCTGGGCACGAAAAACCTGCTGGCGCTCGCCTTCGGGCTGGCCGCCGTGGGACTCTCACTTGTTTCCGTCGCAGGGAATGTTCCGCTGGCGATTGCGGGTGCTGTCATTGCCAGCGCCGGAACGGGTGTCCTGCTGCCCACCCTCCTGACCTGGGCCGTAAACGGGCTCGAATTCCAGCAGCGCGGCCGCGGTACCGGCATCTGGACCGGAACCTTGTTCATCGGCCAGTTCCTGACGCCCATCGTCCTCGGCGCGGCCGCGGCGGGGCTCGGCAGCCTCGGGTTTGCCTTGGGCGCCTTGGGCATCGCGTGCGCGGTGGCCCTCCTCGCCGTCCTGGTCCGGGGACCGCGCATGGTGGCAGTCACCCATTAGACCGCCGTTGGAAGGGCGGAACTCCGGGCACGGATAACCTGTGGGTATGAAGAACCTGGACCTGAACCTGCTGCCCCAACTTCAGGTCCTGCTGGAACTGCGCAACATCTCCCGGGCGGCCGAGCGGCTCCAGCTCAGCCAGCCGGCCACCAGCGCGGCCATGGCCAGGCTGCGGCGCCATTTCGACGACGAACTCCTGGTCCGCAACGGCCGCACCTATGACCTCACGCCCTTTGCCCAGTCGTTGGTCCCGCTGGTTGATGAAGCGATGCTTCACATCCAGCGGGCCACGCGGGTGCGGTCCGGGTTCGACGCCGCCACCAGCGAGCGGGAGTTCATCATCGCCGCCTCGGACTACGCTGCGGCGCTCATCGTGGGGCCGCTGCGCGGGATCCTGCGGGAAGAAGCGCCGGGTGTCTCCGTGGACTTCGTCCCCACCGCCGGTTCGGGCATCCAGGGCCAGATGGCCGACTACTCCAAGATCGACCTGCTGGTGGGGCCCACGGGGTACCAGATGCAGGGCGCCAGCAAGCAGCTCTTCCGGGACAGCTTTGTGGCCGTGGCCGACGCTGGCAACCCGCTGCTCCAGCAGCCCCGCCTGACCCTCAAAGACCTGACCGCGGTGCCGCACGCCGTCGGCTATTTTGGTGAGGGCATCAGTACCCCGGCGGACAAGCTGTTCGAGTCCCGGGGCATCCAGCGCCGGGTGGCGGCCGTGGTGGCCGGCTTCCTGTCCCTGCCGCTCCTGGTCGAAGGGACGGACCTTGTGGCACTCGTCCCCCGGATGCTGGCCGGACGGGCGCAGCGCGGCGCGGACATCGTGGTGCTGGAGTTCTCCGGCGGAACCGAAGCGTCACTGGTGGAGGCGATGTACTGGCACCCGTCGCAGGCGGAGGACCCGGCGAGCGTCTGGCTGCGGTCAGTGGTCCAGCGCTCCTGTTCACGGCTACACGAGCTCTTCCCCGTGGAGACCCATCCGGTGGCTATCCATGCGGCGGATGCCCCTTAAGGCCACGGCTGGTACCCGCTGCCGGAGGGGGTACCCTGTGTGGTCTTCCGCCCGTGACCGGGAGGGAGTGCAGCCGTAGACTCATGCTGACAGCGAGCCCTGCAGCGACTCGGCCAACTCCAAGGAGGACTGTTATGCGCAATGTAACCACCAGCCCCGAGGCGGCGGCCGCCGCGCAGACCCTGTTCCGGGTGGGGCTGGGAGGCGTGCTCATCGCCCACGGATCCCAAAAACTCTTCGGCTGGTTCGGCGGGGGAGGCGTCGAAGGCACCAGCAAGGGCATGCACGCCATGGGGTTCCGCCCCGCAAAACCCAGCGCCGTCCTCGCCGGCGTAGGTGAAGCAGGAGCAGGGTTAGCCTTGGCTCTGGGTTTGGCCACCCCTACCGCCGGAGCTGCTGCAGCAACCACCATGGGCGTAGCGGCCAGCGTTCACGCCCCGAACGGTTTCTTCGCCCAGGAGGGCGGCCTCGAGTACCCGGCCGTGCTGGGCTTGGCAGCCGCCGCGTTCACGATCGGCGGCTCCGGCCTCTACTCCCTGGATGCGCTCACCGGCCATGTCCTGGACCGGCCCTGGATGCGGATCACCGCTTTGGCCGCGATCCCTACCGCCATCGCCATCCAGGTTTTCCGCCGGCGTCAAGCCCTCGCCGCAGACGCTGCGGCTCCGGCCGCAGACACTCCTGCGGTCATCTCCACCGAAGAGGGCTGAAGCCCGTCCCCGTGACTATCCGCCTGGCGGATACCACCTAGACCCAAGACGCCGTTCCCCTTCCGGCCCATCCCTGCGAAAGTCGAGGAAACACGCTTTCGGAAGGATCCCCCATGTCCGCTTCCAGCCCGCGCCTGGCCGGCAAGACGGCCGTCATCACCGGAACGGCCAGCGGCCAGGGCAGGGCCGCCGCGCTCGCCTTCGCCGCGGAAGGGGCCTTCGTGGTGGGCTGCGACATGGACGACGACGGCGCCGCGGCCACGGTGGCGGCGGTCACCGAGGCCGGGGGGCGGATGAGCAGCAGCCGGGTCGATCTCACCCACGAGGCAGCCGTGGCGGCCTGGGCTGCGGATGTCGCCGCCATGCATGGCCAGGTCCACATCCTGTACGCCAACGCCGCCGTCACGCGCTTCGCCCCGGTGGAGGAGCTCTCCTTCGATGACTGGAAGTGGAACATTGAACACGAGATGGACGTGGTGTTCCTGCCGGTGAAGTACTTTTGGCCCCAGCTGATCCAGGCTGCCAACAGCGCCATCGTCCTGGTGGGCTCCACGGCGGGGGTGACCGGCTCGATGACCAACGGCCGGCTGGCCCACACCGCCACGAAGGGGGCGGTGGTGGCCATGACCAAGCAGCTTGCGGCGGAGGGCGCCCCGCACGGTCTGCGGGTCAATGCGGTCAGCCCGGGGATGATCCGTACCGCGGCCACCGAGGGCAACCTCCTCGCTCCCGACCACCCGATGCGGACGATCGCGGCCAGCATCCCGCTGGGCCGGATCGGCATGCCGGAAGAGGTCGCCAAGTGCGCCCTGTTCCTGGCATCGGACGAGGCCTCGTACGTCACCGGCGCAAACCTGATGGTCGATGGCGGCTGGTCGGCCGTGCTGCCGGGCTGACTGTTTGGTTACCGCAGGGCGTCGGAGACCGACTTGGCACCGCCGTGGGACGTCTGGCCGCCGTCCACCGGGATCTCGGCGCCCGTCACGAAGGAAGAGAGCGGGCTGAGCAGGAAAAGCACGACGGCGGCCACCTCCCCCACGCTGCCCGTGCGTCCCAGCGGGGTTTCGGCCAGGGTGGCCTGCCGGAACTCAGGTTTAGCGCCCGCCGTCATGGGTGTTTCGATAAAGCCCGGATGGACCGTATTCACCCGGATCCCGCGCGGCCCAAGTTCCATGGCTGCCACCTGGGACAACCCGCGCAGCGCCCCCTTGCTCGCGGTGTAGGCCACCGGATAGTGCGCCGTAAGGCCCGCAACAGAGCCGATATTAACAATGGAAGCACCGCTGCCCATCAACGGTGCGAGCGCCTGGATTCCCAGCAGGCTGCCGGCAACGTTGACCTCGTAGACCTTCTGCAGGTCGGTAACAGACGCATCCAGCAACCGGCTGCGTTGGGTGATGCCGGCATTGTTGACCAGCCCGTCCACCTGCCAGCCCTGGGACCGGATGCTGGAAGCGAGCCCGGACCAGCCGGAGGCATCACTCACGTCCAGCTGCCGGTACACCAGGGCGCCGGCCGAAGCCGAAGACTCCGCGACCAGCCCGGCGGGCATTTCCGCCGCCAGGTCGGTTGCGATCACCCGCGCGCCGGCCTCCGCCAGCAGGCGCGCCACCGCGGCACCCTGGCCTTGCCCTGCTCCGGTGACCACCACCGTCCGGCCCTCGAGCTGGAGGGAAACCACCCTAGATTCCGGACGGAGCAGCAGCGGCAACCCGGTTGCGCGGACGGGTGCGGGCGGGAACTCGTGTCACGGCCTCGCGCCGCACGCCCACCGTGTTCTCGATGGTTCCGATTCCTTCCACGGTCATCCGGACCACGTCGCCGGTCTTCAGCGGCGGGGGAGTCTTGGTGCCGTTCCGGCCCCAGAGTTCGGCCAGGCAGCCGCTGCCGCAGGTACCGGAGCCCAGCACGTCACCGGGCCGCACCATGGAGTCCTGCGAGGCATAGGCCACGAGCTCGGCGAACGGCCAGCCCATGTTGGAGAGCAGGTCCTGGCCGATGGGCTCGCTATTGACTTCGACAGCCATGGAGATCGGCAGGAAGCCCTCGGCGTCATGCCGGTCCTCGAACTCGTCCGCCGTGACAATCCAGGGGCCGAGCGTGTTGGCGAAATCCTTGCCCTTGCACGGGCCCAGGCTGACCTTCATTTCCCGGCGCTGCAGGTCGCGCGCGGACCAGTCGTTGAGCACGGTGTACCCGAAGATGTGCCGGTGGGCCTCCTCCGCGCCCAGGTTCCGGCCGTCGCTGCCGGGAACGCGTCCGACGACGGCAGCCACTTCCGTTTCAAAGTCCAGGTCCGTGCAGCCCGCCGGAATACCGATGACCTCGCCGGTGCCCGTCACCGTGTGCGGGTTGGTGAAGTAGAAGGTGGGCGCCTCGTACCATTCGGGCACCACGCCGGCCACGCCGTCGATGCTCTTCCGCACGCCTTCGACGTGTTCCTCGAACGCAACGAAGTCCCGGATGGTGGCGGGTGCCAGCGGGGCGAGGAGCTGCACCTCTGCCAGTGGAACGGCAACAGCGGAACCCACGACCTGACGGGCAAGTGCCAGCGTCTCCTCGAGTCCGGCGTCAAGCAGTGTCTGGACGGACTGGCCTGCGGGCAGGGCATAGCAGTTTCCGCCGTCCACAAAGCCGGACTGCGTCCCGCCGTCGTGATCCCAACGGGCAATCTTGACCATGTGTGTGTTCCTTAAGCGTTGCGTCGGGCGGTCAGGGCGGCCGCCGCGGTGATACCCAGCGTGCGTGCGTTGCCGCCCAAAACCTGGGTTTCGTCCTCGGGAGGGAGTCCGGCGGCCTGCACCTCGTCCACAGGGAGGTCCGATCCCATGTCGAACGGGTAGTCCGAGCCGAGCAGCACCTGCTCCGGACCCGCGGCGGCCACGAGAGCCCGCAGCTCAGCGGGGCTGTGGACAAGCGAGTCGAAGTACAGCTTCTTCAGGTAGGACGACGGGGGCGCGGCGCAGCCGTGTGCCTCGGGCCGGACCTTCCACGCGCGGTCCGAGCGGCCCAACGTGGTGGGAAGGTAGCCGCCGCCGTGCGCTGCCACAACCTTGAGCTCCGGGTGCCGGTCCAGGACGCCGCTGAAGATCAGGTGGGACAGCGCCACCGCATTCTCGGTAGGCTGGGAAACGGTGTTGGCAAGGTAGAAGCGGTCCAGCCGCTCATCCAGCGAGCAGCCGAACGGGTGCAGGAACACCAGGGCGCCCAGCTCCTCGGCGCGGCTCCAGAATGGCTCCAGGCGGGGGTCGGACAGTTCCACAGTGCTGCGCTCCGGGTCCTCGGGGGTGGCGGCGAACGAGCCGATCTCCACCCCCAGCAGCCCGCATTCCAGCACCGCATGCTCCAGGGCCTCCACCATCAGGGCAGGGTGCTGGAGCGGGACCAGGCCCAGGCCGTTGAGCCGGTCCGGCGCACGGTCCACAAATTCGCGGACCGCCTGGTTGGCGGCTTTGGCCAGTTTCAGGCCCAGTTCCTCGCCGGCGAAGTAATAGAAGTGCGACGGCGACGGCGAGACCAGCTGT
Organism: Pseudarthrobacter sp. W1I19; assembly: GCF_030817835.1. NCBI lineage: Bacteria > Bacillati > Actinomycetota > Actinomycetes > Micrococcales > Micrococcaceae > Pseudarthrobacter > Pseudarthrobacter sp. W1I19. Next base: position 4,261,018 of record NZ_JAUSZR010000001.1, on the reverse strand, counting down.
ACATCGACGCCCTGGGCATCCATGTCAGCGAGCCGGCGGTCCAGGTCCGTCAGCTGCGGCCAGCGCTCCTTGATCATCCTGCCCGACGCGGCCATGGATTCCGGCCCGTTGCGCCGCACCTCCAGGGCCTGCTGGGCGCCGAAGCCCTCGGGATCCGCCTCGGCCACGAGCTGCTGCAGGGCCGGAAGCAGGATGTGGGCGTGGACGTCCACGGTGGGCGCTTGAACAGAATCGGTGCTCATGCGGGTTCCTTCAGCATGGTGGACAGCGAGTTCATCAGGCCGGGCACGTTGGCGTCGCGGACGCCGTCGAGCATCCACTGGCCCAGCTGGACGGAAGCGGTGACCACTGCCTTGGCCCGGTCCAGCCGGCGGTCGGTGAATTCCTTCCACAGGGTCTCGGTGAGGTCGTCGGCCTGGATCAGCAGCTCAGCCAGCACAGCCGCATCTTCCAGTGCCACGGCTGCACCCTGCGCCACCGTGGGCGGGCAGCTGTGGGCGGCGTCGCCGATGATCACCGTGCGGCCGCGGTTCCACGGGCCGTCCACCAGGTGGGTGGTGAACCATGTGTAGTTGATGCGCGCGCTGTGGTCCAGGTTGGCGCGGATTTCCTTCCACGGGCCGCCGTAGGCTGCGGCAAGTTCGGCCATAATGCGGGGCCCGTCCTCGTGCTTGCGCTCCTGGGCCTTCTCCACGAGGTAGGCGTAGATGGTGTCCGGGCCGGTGGGGCAGTAGCCGGCGATGAAGCAGGGGCCGCCGTAGGTCAGGTCGGTGCGCACCACCTCTTCGGGCCGCTCCACAAAGGCACGCCAGATTCCCATGCCGGTGGGCTGGGGTTCCACCTCGATGCCGATGGCCTTGCGCACGGCTGAGTGCAGGCCGTCGGCGCCAATCAGGAGGTCGTACGTTGCACTGCCGCCGTCGGCGGTGCTCACGGTGACGGACCCGCCGTCGTCCGTTATTCCGGTGACGGTCCTGCCGTAGCTGATCCGCGCACCGGCCTGCTCGGCGCGTTCGCGGAGGATGCCGGTGAGGTCCGGGCGGTACATGCCCATGGTGGCGGGAAGATCCTCGCCGCCGGTACGGATGTCCTCGAGGACCGCGATGACGGTGCCGGTGGGGTCCGGGGCACGCAGTCCCAGGGTGCTGAACCCGTAGCCCTTCGCCTCCACCTGGTCCCAGACGCCGAGCTGGCGGAGCACCCGCAGGGCGTTGCCCTGCAGGGTGATGCCGGACCCGAGGGTCTGCGGGGCGTCCGCCTTTTCGAGGATTTCCACCTGGATTCCGGCGTCGGCCAGGAGGATGGCTGCGGCCAGCCCAGCGGCTCCCGCCCCAACGATTCCGACGTTCTGTACTGCTGCCATCGCTGACTCCTTTGTATTGACGGCGATACTGCTGGTGGTTGTTGCTGTTTTAACTGAAGCTACCGGACTGTGATTACCGGACGGCGATCGGGTTGACCGGCGATCCGACTGCCCCCGTAATCGGGAGCGGGGCCGCGGTGAGCAGGAAGTCGTACCTGCCGTCCGCCGCGCACGCCTCCGCCAGCCCGTCCGGATCCCACATCTCGCCCAGGAACAACCCAAGGTTGGGGATCGCGATCTGGTGCAGGGGCTGGAAGGCGGCGTCGAACTCGTTCGGACGGACCTCGAAACCCCAGGTGTCGGTGGCGATTCCGGCGATTTCGCTGCGGTGCAGCCAGGGCGCCGTGGTGAAGGACAGCCCCGGGGCTGACCCGCCGGCGTAGTCTCCCCAGCCGTCGCGGCGGACCCGGGTGTACTGTCCGGTGCGGATTATCACGATGTCGCCCCGGCCCACGGTTGAGCTGGGGCCTTGCAGGGCGATGGTCCGCTGGAGGTGTTCCGGGGTGATCGCGAATCCGTCCGGCAGTTCGCCGTCGTTCCGTCCCAGTTCGGGGCCCAGCGCCCGGCCGACGTCGAGCAGCACGCCCCGGGTGACGATCTTGGCCGCAGCGGTCTCGATGCCGGTTACCAGGTCGCCTTCCGAGGTGACCACATCCCCGGCGGCGCGGCCGTTCCAGGCCTTGCCCTGGTCGAAAATGTGGCCCAGGCCGTCCCACTGCGTGGAGCACTGCAGCGGCATGGCGATCACGTCGTCCGCTCCGCCGAAGCCGTGCGGGAAGCCCTGGTTGCCGCGCTCGGCGTCCACCCCGGTGTCCGTCATGGTGTGCACCGGGTTGGTGCGGCGGCGCCAGCCCTTCTGCGGGCCGTGGGTGTCGAACGGCTGGGACAGCGAGAACGCCTCACCGGTCTTCACCAGTGCTGCGGCTTCCACGCGCTTGGCGGCGTCGATGAAGTTCAGGGTGCCCAGGACGTCGTCGTCGCCCCAGCGGCCCCAGTTGTTGTGGGCCTGGGCCATGGCGCGGATGCTGCCGAGCGGGTCCTCACGCCGGATAACCGGGGAATCAGTTGATTCCCCGGTCCCGGTGGACAATGCAGTGTCCTGGGTGGTCACTGGACACCTTCACTTGTGGTTTCGTCCTTGCAGTGGATGAGCTGGGTGCCCAGCCCGGTGATGGTGCCTTCCATTACGTCCCCGTCCTGGAGCAGCCGGCCCCAGTGCTGGCCGTTGCCCGCGGGGCTGCCGGTGAGCACCAGGTCGCCTGGGCGCAGCGGCATGATCTGTGACGCTTCGCTGACCAGCTTGGCCACACCGAAGATCATGTCCTGCGTGGACTCGTCCTGCATGGCTTTGCCGTTGAGCTTCAGGGTGACCTGGACGTCTTGCGGGTCGCCGAAGAACTTGGCCGGGACCAGCAGCGGCCCGGTGGGCAGGAAGCCGGGGGCGTTTTTGGCGCGGTACCAGTCCGAGCCGATGGCGGGCATGTCCTTGCGGAAGACGTACTCGCGGGTGGTGATGTCGTTGACCATGGTGTAGCCGAACACGTACTCCAGGGCCTCCTCGGGGGTGACGCGGAACGCGGTCTTTCCGATTACCGCGGCCAGTTCCAGTTCCCAGTCGTGGGACTTGGAGTAGGACGGCAGGGTGAGGTCGTCCGTGGCGGACGCGATCGCCGTCGGGAGCCCGATGAAGAAGTACGGCGTGCCCTGGCCTGCGCGCTTGTCCATCATGGCGGCGGTCTTGGCGCGCACTTCCTCCTCGTCCTCGCCGGGTTCGCGGTGGGCGGCGGCGAGGTCGATGACGTGCTTGCGGTAGTTCGCGCCGGTCTGCAGGACCTGCGCGGGCTCCACCGGAGCAAGGATTTCGACCTCGGCCAGGGCCAGGCCGGTGTCCTTCCCTGCGGAGGCGGCCAGGCTGTCCAGCTGAGGTTCAGTGGTGTCCCAGTGCTCGATTAGGGAGTTGATGTCCCCGTCCAGCGGCAGGACCCGGTCTTCAACCAGCAGGCCGGCGCGGGCTTTGGCGTCGCCGGCTTCCTGGAACCGGATGAGTGCATAGGTTTCAGCCATGGTGTCTTAGCCCCGGCCCTGCTTGGCGTAGGGGTTGAGCAGGGCTTCCTTCATTTCGGGGGAGGCGCCTTCCTCGGTGGCGGTGAAGCCTTCGGCCGGCGGGAAGGATTCGGTCATGGAGTGCGGCATGGCGCCGTTCTTGTAGAAGTTGTTGGAACCGAGCGAGGGCTTCCAGGTGTTGGCTTCCCAGTCCGGGACGTAGTTGCGGTAGCCGCCGGAGTTGAGCTCCACGCGCAGGCCAGAGGGGTCGCGGAAGTAGAGGAAGTTCTGCTCGCCCACGCCGTGGATGGAGGGGCCGTATTCCATCGGGGTCCCGTTTTCCATCATGACGTCAGCCGTGCGGAGCAGGTCTTCAGTGGCATCCACCCAGAAGGCGATGTGGTTGACGCGGCCGGCGCGGCTGGAGGTGTCCAGGACAACGCCGAGGTCGTGCGACTTTTCGTTGGTGGTCAGCACGGAGAACACGGTGATGGGTGCTTCGTCCAGGTCCACGAAGGCCATGACGCGGAAACCGAGGGCCTCGTTGTACCACTTGGCGAAGCCGCGGACATCGGAGGACGCCACAGTGACGTGGTCCAGGAAACGGGGGGCGGCCGCGTGGCTGCTGCGGCGCTCCGGGCGGTCCGGGTAGGTGGACTCGAAGCCGGGCTCTGCCACGAACTTTTCCACGTCGTAGAACAGGCGCATTTGGTGGCCGTAGGGGCCGGTGAATTCGTAGGCCTTGCCGTAGCCGTGGCCGCCGGCGGTCCAGGTGCCCTGCACGCCGGTGGCTTCGATGCGCTGGGCTGCGGCTTCAAGGGCTGCCTGGGAGTTGGTGCGCCAGGCCATGCGGCCCAGGGACGCTTCGGGGCCTTCGGTGATCACCAGGCTGTAGCGGTAGTAATCGCCCCAGCAGCGCAGGTAGACGTTGCCGTCCACGCGGTCGATGATGCGCATGCCGAACTTTTCCTCATAGAACCGTGCCGAGGCTTCGACGTCCGGGGTGGTGATCTCGAGGTGGGCAAGATGGGAGAGGGGAGTTTCCACGTTGAAGTCCTTTTGGTTACTGGCTGCGGTCGTTTTGGTAAAGGTCCTGTAACTACTGTGAGGCACTTCATATATTTGGGGAAGGCGAGTTTTTCGATATCAGCTATCCGTCTCACCGATACCCATCGAATGCGACGCTCTCTCACTTAATGCGCTTAAATCGCCAACGCTCGCTCACTTTCTTAGGGAAAGTGAGCGAGCGTTGGCCAAAATGGCGCATCAAGTGAGAGAGCGTCCCGGCTGGCGCCGGTGTTACTCCTTGCCGAGTTTCGCAGCCGAGGTCTTCTCGCCGGATACGCTGTTGAGCGCCCGCAGGTCGAAGATGCCGTTGAGGTCCGCCTGCTTGGTGGTGCCGGCAGTGACTCCGTCCTCGAGGAGCTTCTGGTAGGTTCCGGCGAGCGGGTCCACCGTGAACACGATGTTCTTCAGGGACCGGTCGATGACGTCGGCCTTCAGCTCGGCACCCGCGGCTTCCTTCAGCGCCGCGTTGATGACGCTGGCCTTCTCGCCGTCGGCAGCCTTGTCCAGCCATTCAACCGACTTCACGTGGCCCTTCAGCAGCGCCTTCACGGTGTCCGGGTGGTCTGCGGCGAACTTCTGGTTGACGATCAGGATGGTGGTGGGGAATTCGCCCGGCTTGCCGGAGAGCGAACCGTCCCACAGGTCCTTTTCGTCCACCAGCACCTTGGCGCCGGCGGTGAGCACCAGGCGGGAGGCCCAGGGCTCAGGCAGCCATGCGCCGTCGAGCTTTCCGTCCTGGAACAGCTTGAGGGTCTGGGCGTTTTCGGTGGGGTTGATGGCGACGTCGCCGCTGCCGTCCACGTTGGTTTTGTAGCCCTGCGCGGTGAGCCAGGCGCGGAGGGCCACGTCCTGTGTGCCGCCGAGCTGCGGGGAGGCGAGGGTCTTGCCCTTGAGGTCTGCCGCGGAGTTGATCTCCGGCTTGACCACCAGTTGGGCGCCGCCGGCCGCAGCCCCGGCGATGATGTTGATCGATTCTCCGCCGCTCTTGACGAAGGAGTTGATGGCCGGGTTCGGGCCGATGTAGGTGGCGTCGATGGCACCGGCGTTCAGTGCTTCGATGGCGGCGGGGCCGGCGTTGAACACCTGGGTGGTCAGTTTCGTGTCGCCGAGTTCGTCCGCGATGTAGCCCTGGCTGACGCCCACCAGGGCGGGGGCGTGGGTGACGTTGCCGAAGTAGCCCAGCTTCAGTTCGGCGGCGGGGTTGCCGGAAGGGGCGGTTTCCTCGGCGGCAGCGGGGGTTCCGCTGCCGCTGTTTACTGTGGCGGCGACGGCTGCGCCGCCTCCCACCAGGGCGAGGAGGGCGGCAGCGATGCCGATCTTCTGCCCGAGCGGACGCTTGGGGCGGGCGGACTGGCCGGCCACGATGCGGGTGGAGCCTTCGTGGCTCTCCGGGCTCTTGTTCGAGGGGTCTGACATGGGGGATTCCTTTGCTGGGGCGGGTGCTGAAATGAGAGTACGGAGCACCCGCCGGCGCCACAATCAATCCCGACGCGGGCGTTCACGGAGCGTCGCGAATGCGCAACAGGAGGTAGCGCAGCGTTACGGAACGTCTTAGGAAGACATACAAGGGACGTACGACGGCGGCCCCGCGGCTTAGCAGCGGCGCGGCGTCCCCGGCGGCAAGGCTCCTAAACGCCAGTGGAGCGGTACCGCCCCCTGGACAGGGCTGGTACCGCTCCACTGTTGCTCTCTTCCCGCGGATGCCGCCTGGATCAGTTCCCTAGGGCCCGCCAGCCGTGCCTGCTGGACCACCGCCTGCTGGACCGCCGCCGGGGTGAACCGGGCTCCCGTATCGGGGAACGCCGGCACCTCGATCCGCGCGTGGGTGTGGACCTCCTGGACGGTCCTGCGCGTATGCTCGGCGATCTCCTCCATGGTGGCCACCCACATGCCGTCCATGCACTTGACCCGCTCGATGAGCCGTTCCAGGGCCACGGCCTTGGAGGGCCGGCCGGAGATGAAGGGGTGGTTGGTGAGGACGAAGCAGCTGCCCTGGGCGTGGTGCGCCTCCGCCTCAAGCGTCCACATTTCCAGGACCTTCGCGGGGCTTTCGATCACGCCGCTGCCCGTCACGCCGGGGTAGAAGGCGTACTGCTCCCAGTCATCGAGCGTCCAGTCGACGGGAATCTCCACAATGTCCCGGGAGTCGCCCGGGGCGACGCTGAAGCGGTAGGGGGCGTCGCCGTCGAGCAGGCTTGAATCGTAGAGGAAGCCGCGGTCCGCCAGGAGCCCGGCGGAGTGCCAGTTCAGTTCCCACCAGGGGGCCCGGTAGCCCACCGGTTCCACACCGGCGGCCTTGGCGAGCGCCTCCAGTCCGCGGTCGATGTAGCGGGCCTCGGTTTCTGCGTCGATGCCCTGCATCGGCTCGTGCAGGTACCCGTGGTGCGCCACCTCGTGCCCCGCATCCACGATGCGCCGGACCGTGTCCGGGTAGCACTCGGCCGTGAAGCCGGGAACAAAGAACGTGGCGCGGATGTCCTGGCGCTGGAGGATCTGCAGCAGCCGCGGAACGGCCACCTTGGGCCCGTAGGACTGGTGCGTCATCAGTGACATCCGGCGTGTGCTCTTGGGATCGTGGGCGATGGTGCAGGATTCGGCGTCGACGTCGAACGTGAAGGATGCTGCCGCACGCTTGCCCTCAGGCCAGGTGATCGGGTGGGCGGAGTCGGCGAATGCTTCAAGGGTCATGGTGGTCCTAGCGTTACGGGAAGGGAAGACGGGACGGTCAGAGTGCTGCCGGCGTAGCGGGAGCGGAGGCTCCGGTCAGCTCGGTGAAAACCTGCCCTGCAGGGGCCGGGGCGTCGATGAATTTCCGGTGCATCTTCGGGCCCAGGATGGCGTAACTGGTGGCACTGGCAAGGCCGCCGGCGAGCCAGGACAGATCCCAGCCGCCCAGGGCCACGGCGATGGGGCCCTGCATGGCGGGGACGAGCCCGTACATAAACAGCCAGGTGGCGAAGATGCCAACCAGGAGGGAGGTGACGCCCGCCCAGTTGATGCCGGGGAGCCTGCGCGTGCCGACGCCGTCGAACAGCCTTTCCGGATTGCCGGGCCAGCGCTTGTCGATCCAGAAGTAGTGCACCAGCATTACGCCGCCCCAGGCGGCCACCCAGGCCACCAGGCCGATGAGCCAGGCGTCCAGGACTGCCGCGAAGTCCTCCTGGAAGATGAAGAAGACGACGGCGGCGAGCGAGAAGACGCCGACGAACAGGTTGAGCTTGCGGCGGCTGATGGTGATGTCCAGTGCCTGCGTGGCCACCGAGAAGGTGTAAATGTTCAGGATGTTGGTGGCGATGGGGCCGTGGAGCACCATCAGGAGAACCGGCAGGGCGAGGACGCCGAAGTTCTGGACGATGAGCTTGCCGGGATCGATTTCGCCGCTGTTGGTGGCCAGGCTGGCGCCGAGGACGCCGAGCCAGACGACGGGGATGAACTGGCCCAGGACGGAGGCCAGGTAGACCTTCTTCTTGGGGACTTCGGTGCTGACGAACCGGGAGTAGTCGGCCGCGTAGGTGAACCAGGTGATGCCCCAGCCGATGCCGATGGCGGTCATCACGGCGCTCATTGCGGCGATCCGCTCGGACCCTTCAAGGATGTTGCCTGCGGGGCCGGCGTAGCCCCAGTCGATCTTCATGCCGAACCAGGCCACTGCGGACATCACGGCGAGGATGATGATGGTGGGCGGGACTGTCCACTTTTCGAAGGCGGCGATGGCCTTGTAGCCGAACCAGGCGATGGCAACCTGCGCTGCCATGATGGCAGTGGCCACGCCGATCTTCCACGCATAGTTGTGGGCGGTGGGATCCACCCAGCCTAGGGTGCCGAACAGCGCCATGACCAGGTCCAGGATGATCCAGGTGTTCACGGCGCACCAGCCGATCACCAGGAGCGCCTGGATGGCTGCCGGAAGGTAGTTGCCGCGCCGGCCGAAGGCGGCCCGGGCGAGCACCATGCCGGTGGCGCCGGTCTTCTGGCCCAGCAGGACGAAGCAGCCGAAGAGCAGCATGCCGATCAGGTTGCCCAGGACCAGGACCGTCACGGTGTCCGCGAAACCCAGCCCCAAGTGGATTCCGAGGGCGCCCAGAACCCAGTTGATGGGAGCCAGGTTGGCGCCGGCCCAGATCCAGAACTGGCCTGAAACCTTGTGCGTGCGCTGGGACTCGGGAATGGGCTGGAGCCAGGCTTCGACGTCTTCCACGTGGGAGGACGGCTCGATTCCTGGGCTGGTGGATGGTTGCTGCATGGGGGCCTCTTCGTTGAGGGGGATGGGAGTTCTTCAAGATTATGTGTCGGGCACCACATCCACCATCTACAATATGTCTTGAGCTTTTCCCTTCTATATGACGGAGTGTCATGCCAGTCCGCTTGGAAGATGTCCTGCGGCATCCCACCGTTATTGCCGCTGATCCCGTGGTCCGGGCCGGCGCGGGCCTGGTTCCCCAGACCCAGCTCCGCTGGATCCACTCAAGCGAGGTCCTGGACATCGCTTCCCTTCTTGGCGGCGGGGAGCTCCTGCTCACGGGTGGCCAGGCACTTGCCTCTGCTTCGGATGAGCGCCGGACGGGCTACATCCGGGACCTTGCCGAGCGAGGGGTGGCCGCGCTCGCCATCGAGACCGGAAGTGTGCTGCCCTCTATTCCTTCCTCGATGATTGCGGCTGCTGAGGAAGCGGGCCTTCCACTGATTGAGCTGCGCCGCGTGGTGCCTTTTGTGGCGGTGATGGAGGCCATCAACTCACAGCTCGTCAGCCAGTCCGCGGCCCAGTTACAGCAGGCGGATCAGGCCAGCCACGCCATGGCGGTGGAGCTCGCCCACGGAAGCGGCCTTGACCGGATCCTTGCCGTCCTCGCAGCAGCTACCGGCGCGGAAGTGGTGCTCACCTCCACCGCCGGAGTGACGCTGGCCAGTGCCGAACCGAACGGGAATGTCGATGAATCGGCAGCTCCCGTCGTCGGGGAGGAGGCGGGGGAGGCCGGAAAGACCATCCACATTGAGGTTCCTGTACGCGGGATCCCGTCTGCACGGTTGACGCTGTTTGTCCGTGGCGACGCCGATGTGAACCTGGCGAGGATAGCCGGGAACAGGTCCGTGGACATTCTTGCCCTGGCACTGTTGCAGCGGATGCCGCCCGGATTGAAGGAGATGGCAGGGGCGGCCTTGATCCGGGCCATTGATTCCGGCAAGCAGAACTGGCGGCTGCAGGAGCTGGGTCCGGCGGCGGGCATTCCAGTCTCTGCCCGCGTGGTGGCCGTAGTTGTCCGCTCTCCGGCTTCCAAGCAGCTCCGAAGGAATGTGGAGCACCTTTTGGATCCGGGCGGGCAGCATGGCGCCAGCTATGCGGACAACGCGGAACTGCTGGCGCTCAGCGTCCTCCGCTCGGGGAACGTGCAGGATGAACGGCAAAAGATTCTTGACGGCCTGCATTCACTTGAGGTGCCGGAGGGGACCATCAGTGCAATAGGTCCGGTGGCTTCAGGGATTTCCGCGGCCCCCTGGTCCTTGGCTGAGGCGCGGCTGACGCTGGAACTTGCTGCCGACGTCGGCCGGTCCAGGTCCTCGGCAAGTGCACCCGCGCAGGTGCTGGACGCGCAGGCATTCGCCGTGGAACGGCTGGCGGTCCAAGCGATGGATGAGGCCCGGCGCCGCGACTTCGTCAACCAGCAGCTGGCCGCCGTTCTTGCCCACGACGCCGAGCGGCACTCCCAGCTGGTGGAGACGCTGCGGGTCTGGCTGGACTCCGGGTGCAACACGGCGCAGGCGGCGCGGGAGCTGCATGTGGAGCGGCAGTCCATGCACCAGCGGCTGCAGCGGATCTTCTCCTTGTGCGGCGGCGATCCCCGGGGAACGGGGAGGCTGGCGGCCCTGCACCTGGCCACCCGCCTCGCCGCCCTCCAACCCACCCCGCCCGGACGCTCTCTCACTTAACGTGGCTTTTGGGCGGACGCTCTCTCACTTAGCGTGGCTTTTGGGCGGACGCTCTCTCACTTAGCGTGGGTTTCCGGCGGACGCTCTCTCACTTAACGTGGGTTTCCGGCGGACGCTCTCCGACTTGCCAAAACGCAACGGCGGGCCTGTGGAAAACTTCTGCAGCGTTCTGCCGTGTCAAGGCACAATGCCAGCATGCGAAAGCAAAGTTTCTTGCCCCCGTCGTTGGCTGAGGCTCCTTTTACCTTCGGCTCGGCCAGGGCTTCCGGCGTCACGCCGGACAGACTTCGGCGCAAGGATGTAGTCAACGTGGGCCGCGGTCTCTACCGCCCGGCGGACTGGGACTTCGATCTGGAAGGCGCCGCCAGGGCGTTGTCCGCTGCGTCGCCGGGTGCCTGGATCTCACATGTGACTGCGGCCCGGCTGCGGCGCCAGGTGCTGCCACCCTGGCTGGCAGATTCCACAGAGCTCCATCTCAGCAAGCCGCGTGCCCTGCCGTCGGTCCGCCGAAAGGGCATATTCGGGCACACAGTCGTGGCTCGTGAAGACGAGATCGAACTGGTCGATGGCATCCGCATGAGCACGAGGTCACGCACCTGGCTCGATCTGGCACGGGTCCTGCCCCTCGATGACTTGGTGAGCATGGGGGATGAACTGATCCGCGTCCCGCGGGTGGATTTCGAGGGAAGGACGCAGCCCTATGACACCTTGGCGGGACTGCGCGTACTGGTCAGCCATCACCCGAATCTCCAAGGTATCGTTCGGGCCCGCGAAGCATTGGATCTGATGCGGGTGGGCGCCGACTCGGCCCCTGAATCACTGCTCCGGCTCGCCATCACCAACGCCGGCCTACCCGAGCCCGAACTCCAGGTGCTCCTGCGGGCCGGAGACATGCGGTCGCCGTCGGCCGATCTCGGCTATCGTCATCGCCGCCTTGCTATCCAGTACGACGGCGAACATCACCTCGGTGACGCACAGATGCTTAGCGATAGGAGACGGGATAAGGCCTTCGAATCAGCCGGGTGGACGGTCCTGGTTTTCGATAAGGACGACCTTGCGGATGATTTCCACGGTGCGGTGAAACTTGTCAAACGGGCGCTCCGGAACGCGTGGCAGGACCACGCTCACGCGTCGGGGTTTGCCGGCAGCGATTGAGCGGCAGCGCCGACATGAATCCGACGACAGAGGCGTTAACGCCGTGACGCTCCCTCACCAGGGTGAGAGAGCGTCCGGCCAAACCCCACGTTAAGTGAGAGAGCGTCCGGCCAAACCCCACGTTAAGTGAGAGAGCGTCCGGCCAAACCCCACGTTAAGTGAGAGAGCGTCTCGGAAAAACCCACGTTACGTGATGGGGCGTCCGGGGCTAGCGGAGGACCACCGTGCGGTTGCCCTGCAGGATGACCCGGCCCTCACAGTGCCAGCGCACGGCGTTGGACAGGGCCTTGCACTCGGTGTCGCGGCCGGCGGCCACCAGGTCCTCGGGCCCGTAGGTGTGGTCCACCTCAACGGTCTGCTGGGAGATGATCGGTCCCTCATCCAGCTCGCTGTTCACATAGTGCGCGGTGGCACCCACAGTCTTGACACCCCGGGCGTACGCCTGGTGGTACGGCTTGGCCCCTTTGAAGCTGGGAAGGAACGAGTGGTGGATGTTGATCGCCTTCCCGTCCAGCTTCCGGGTCAGGTTGTCGCTGAGCACCTGCATGTACCGGGCCAGCACCACGAGCTCCACATCCAACTCGTCCACCAAATCCAGCAGGCGTCCTTCGGCGGCAGGCTTCGTTTCAGGCGTGACCGGCACGTGGAAGAACGGGATCCCGTGCCACTCCACCAGCGCCTGGTGGTCCGTGTGGTTGGAGACCACGGCCACTACGTCAACCGGCAGCTCGCCAATCCGCGCCCGGAAGAGCAGGTCGTTGAGGCAGTGCCCGAACTTGGACACCATGATCAGCACCCGCCGCTTGGAGCCGTGCGGCTCCAGCCGCCAGCGCATCCCGTACCGCTCGGCTACGGGACCAAAAGCGGCCCGCAACTTGTCCGCGGTGGAGGCATCGCCGTCGGACGCAAAATGCACCCGCATGAAGAAATGCCCTTCGGAGCGCTCACCGAACTGCTGGTTATCGATGATGTCGCAGCCGTGCTCCAGCAGGAACCCGGACACGGCGTGGACGATGCCCGGGGATTCGCTGCAGTCCAGGGTCAGGACGTGCTCCACCGTGGTGGCGGCAGCGGCAGGGACGGTTTCAGTCTCAATTGCAGTCATGGCTCAGCACTCGATTACGTTGACGGCAAGGCCTCCGCGGGAGGTTTCCTTGTACTTGGTTTTCATGTCGGCTCCTGTTTCGCGCATCGTTTTGATGGCTTTGTCGAGGGACACCTTGTGGCTGCCGTCGCCGTGCAGGGCAAGGCGGGCGGCGTTGATGGCCTTCACGCTGGCGATGGCGTTGCGCTCGATGCAGGGGATCTGCACCAGGCCGCCCACGGGATCGCACGTCAGGCCCAGGTTGTGTTCAATGCCCACCTCGGCGGCGTTTTCCACCTGGGCAGGCGTCCCGCCCAGCACCTCGCAGAGCCCCGCGGCGGCCATGGAGCAGGCGGAGCCCACTTCACCCTGGCAGCCCACCTCGGCACCGGAGATGGAGGCGTTGATCTTGAACAGGATGCCGACGGCGGCCGCAGCCAGCAGGAAGCGGACCACGCCGTCGTCGTTGGCGCCGGGGACGAACTTCACGTAGTAGTGCAGCACGGCCGGGACGATGCCCGCCGCGCCGTTGGTGGGCGCGGTGACGATCCGCCCGCCGGCGGCGTTCTCCTCGTTCACGGCCAGCGCGAAGAGGTTCACCCATTCCATGGCCCGCAGCGGGTCCGTGTCCCCGGTGTCCGCGGTCAGGGTCTGGAATAACGACGGCGCGCGGCGGCGGACGTTGAGTCCGCCCGGAAGGATTCCTTCCGCGGCACAGCCGTTGTCCACGCATTCGCGCATCACCGCCCACAGCTTCAGCAGTTTTTCCCGCAGCTCCTCCTCGGTCCGCCACACCAGCTCGTTGGCCAGCATCACGTCCGAGATGGACATGCCTTCACGGCTGCAGATCTCCAACAGTTCGTCGGCGGTGCTGAAGGGGTAGGGGAGGACGGTGGAATCTTCCACAATCCGGTCGCCGGCGTCGGCATCGCCGTCCACCACGAAGCCGCCGCCAATGGAATAGAAGCTCCGCTCGCTGAGCACGGCGCCGGAGTGGTCCAGGGCCCGGAAGGTCATGCCGTTCGGGTGGGCCGGGAGGGATTTGCGGCGGTGCAGCACCACGTCCTCGTCCCAGTTGAAGTCCACCCGGTGGTCGCCGCCGATCCACAGTTCGGCGTCAAGCGCGGCGGCCGCCACCTGGTCATCGGCGGTGGTGGTGTCCACGGTTTCCGGATCGAGGCCCTTGAAACCGAGGACCACAGCCTTGTCCGAGCCGTGGCCCCGCCCGGTGGCACCGAGGGAACCGAATAGTTCGGCCTGGACCCGCGTGGTGGAGCTCAGGTGTCCTTCGCCTTTGAGCCCGTCGGCGAACAGCTTCGCTGCCCGCATCGGGCCCACCGTGTGTGACGACGAGGGCCCGATGCCAACGGAGAACAGGTCCAGGACGCTGAGCGCCATTTAGGGGACCTCGGGGGAGGCGTACTCCCGCATAGCGTCCAGGAGCCAGCGGCCCAGGAAATCGGCGAACGAGGCGCGCGGGAAGACCCGGAAGGACTCCTCGCCGGTCTTCCACAGCACCACGGGGATGTTGCCGATTTCGGTGGACAGGGCCGTTCCGGCCGACAGGACGCGGGGGTGCAGGTCCAGGGAACAGCCCTTTTCCAGTACTGCACGGGCCCGCGGTCCGGTGAGCTCGAAGGTGGTGCGGTTGGCGGAGAGATCCACCACCTGCCCTGCACCGTCCGCCAGGGCTTCGCGCAGTGCCTGGATCAGGTCGCCGCCGAGGGACTCGTGGGCTTCCGTCGGTGCCACCACCAGGAATTCTTCCGGTCCGAGCCAGAGGACGGAGGTATCGCCCGTGCCGCTGACGCCGCCGCACGCTGCGGGCAGTCCGCCGGTGACGGCGGCTATGCGCTGTCCGGCGTCGCTGTTCCGGTCAACCCGGAGGCCCACCATGGTGAGGAAGGAGACTTCGCGCAGTTCCACCACGCCCTGGACGGAGCCGGATTCAAAGGCTTCGCCGAGCGGGGCGGCCGGGCTGACGCGGAGGGAGAGGTTCTTCTGGGCGGAGTTTGCGGGTGCTGCTGTTTCAGCCATCTTTGCGGGCTCCTTCGGGGTCAAAAAGTACGGTTTCTGCGACAACAACGTCCACCAGCTGGTCGCCGGCGGCTGCCACGAGGGTTTCGCCGATCCGGTTGCGGCCGTTCTTGATCAGGGCCAGGCCGAATGACCTGCCCAGTGCTGCGCTGTGGTAGCTGGAGGTGACGAAGCCTTCCATCGGGACCGGCCCGTAGGCCGGGTTCGTGGAACGGCCCTTCTCCACGAGCTGCGTGCCTTCGGGGAGCCTGATTCCGCCGTCCACCGGCAGGACGCTCACCAGGTGCTTGCGGTCCTCACGCTGTCCGTCAACCCGGGCGTAGGACCGCTTGCCGATGAAGTCCTTGGCCTTGGAAACGATCCATTCCATTCCCGCGTCCTGCGGGGTGACGGTGCCGTCGGTGTCCTGGCCAACGATCGGGTAGCCCTTTTCGGCGCGGAGCACGTGCATGGTTTCGGTGCCGTAGGGGGTGATGTTGAATTCGGCGCCGGCGGCTGCCACGGCTTCCCAGGTGTTGAGTCCGTACCAGGACGGCACGTTGATCTCGTAGGCGAGTTCGCCGGAGAAGGAGATGCGGCAGACCCGGGCGCGGACGCCGGAGGCGAGGGTGGTTTCGCGGAAGGTCATGAACGGGAAGGCTTCGGCGTCCAGTCCGCCGTTGGCGGCCAGTTCCGGTGCCACCTTGGCCAGGACCTCACGGGACTTGGGCCCGACGACGGCGATGGTGCTCCACTGCTCGGTCACGGAGGTGCAGTGCACATCCAGTTCCGGCCACTCTGTCTGCAGCCATTCCTCCAGCCAGTCCAGCACCTTGGCGGCGCCGCCGGTGGTGGTGGTCATGAAGTAGGTCTCCTCGTCGAGGCGCAGGGTCACGCCGTCGTCGAAGATCATGCCGTCGGGGGTGCACATCACGCCATAGCGGGCGGAGCCCGGGGCGAGCTTCTTGAACGCGTTGGTGTAGATCCGGTTCAGGAACTCGCCGGCGTCCTTGCCCCGGATTTCGATCTTGCCCAGGGTGGTGGCGTCCATGAAGCCCACGGATTCGCGGACGGCGGCGCATTCGCGGAGCACGGCGGCGTCCATGTCCTCGCCGGCCTGCGGGTAGTACCAGGGCCGCTTCCACTGTCCCACGTCCTCGAACAGGGCACCCTTGGCGACGTGCCACGGGTGGATGGAGGTGACGCGGGCGGGGTCGAACAGTTCGCCGCGCTGGCGTCCGGCCAGTGCCGCGAACGCCACCGGGGTGAAGGGTGCCCGGTAGGTGGTGGTGCCGATGTCGCCGATGCCGCGGGAGGCTTCGCCGGCGGTGCGCAGCGCGGCGGCGATGACGCCGATCGCGTTGACGCCGGAGGTCTTGCCCTGGTCGTTGGCGGTGCTGATGGAGGTGTACCGCTTGATGTGCTCCACGGACCGCATGCCGGCGCCGGTGGAACGCAGCACGTCAGCCACGGACTGGTCGCGCTGGAAGTCCACGAAGTGGTGGTGCCAGTCGTCCGGCGTGCCCTGTTCGCCGGGAACCAGCCACAGCTGGCGGGTGGGGGCGGAGGCTTTCGGCTCACCCAGCGGGGAAGGTTCGACGGCGGAGCTGAAGCCCGCGGCGATGGCCGCCTTCGCGCCGGCGGAGATTCCCTCGGCCAGGCAGTCTGCCGTGTTGAAGGACCCGCGGCCGGAGCCGATGGTCTGCTGGTTGGGGACTGCGGTGCTGGGCACAAAGGCGGCCAGGTCTTCGTCCCAGCGCAGCTTGCCCTGCCGCTGTGAGTGCAGGTGGACCAGCGGGCTCCAGCCGCCGGACACAGCGAGCAGATCGCAGGCGATCTTTTCGATGCCCGAGGTGAGTTCGCCGTCGTTGTTGATGCTGCGGACGGTGACGCCGTCCAGGCGGCCGTCACTGTCCGTTCCGGCGGCGGCGGAGGTGTTGGCCACCGCACTGCCGATCAGCACGCGGGTGCCGGCCTCGACGGCGGCTGCTGCCACATCCGTGAGCTGCGGACGGGCGTCCACCACGGCGGCGATCTTGACGCCGGCGGCGCGCAGGTCCGCGGCCAGGGCGTAGGCGCTGTCATTGGTGGTGCTGATGACCACGCGCTGGCCGGCTGCCACTGCGAAGCGGTTCAGGTAGCTGCGGACGGCGGCGGCCAGCATGATGCCGGGGCGGTCGTTGTTTTCGAACACCAGCGGGCGTTCGTGGGCGCCGGGGGCCAGGACCACCTGGTTGGCACGGATGTGCCAAATACGCTGGCGGGATACCCCGGAAGCGGCGGGGGAGGACAGGTGGTCGGTCCGGTTCTGGACAGCGATCACGTAGTTGGCGTCGTAGGCGCCGAAGGCCGTGGTGCGGTTCAGGACGGTGGATTCGGAGCCGGAGACGAGCTCGGCCTCGACGTCAGCCACCCATTCCAGGGCCGGCTTGCCTTCGATGGTTTCTGCGAGCTCGGGTGCGGTGGAGCCGGAGAGGAGGGAGCCGCCCAGCTCGGGCTGATCGTCCAGCAGCATTACGCGGGCGCCGCTGCGGACTGCCTCGCGGGCTGCTGCCAGGCCGGCGGGGCCGCCGCCGATCACCAGGACGTCGGTGTGGACGTACTTCTTGTCGTATTCGGCGCGGTCATCGGCCGGGTCCAGCTTGCCGAGGCCGTTGAGGTATTCCGCCTTGAGTCCGTCCACCAGGGTGACGGTGGTGGCGGGGAGCATGGACTCGGCCACGTGGCCGGGGAAGCGGGGCTGCACCTTGACCAGTGCGTTGGCTTCCTCCACGCCGGCGGACATGATGCCGCGGGGGCGGTCCTCGTAGAGCGAGTTGCCGGCGGCGACGCGTCCGTTGGCCAGCAGGGCGGAGGCGAGGGTGTCTCCCGGGTGGCCGGTGAATTCTTCGCCGTCCACCGTGAAGCGCCAGGAGATGGTGCGGTCGATGCGTCCGCCGGCGGCGAGGCGGGCGTTCTGGGAAGTCACTTGGTTGCTCCTTCCGGGGCGGTGGTGCTGGAAGTGGGGAAAGTGCTGGTGGCAGCGATGCTGGGTGCCGCGCTTCCGGTGGTGGTGCTGTCAGCGGCGGTGCTGGCAGTGCCGGTTTCGGCCGTCACCTTGCCGGCCGCATCCGGCCGGGGCGAGCCCATCGGGTAGATCGCCTGGATCTCGTAGGTGACGGTGTCGCGGAGCATGTTGAACCACTGGCGGCAGCCCGTGCTGTGCAGCCAGCGCTCGGCAAAGGCGCCCTTGGTGTTGTCCCGGTAGAACAGGTACTCGGCCCATTCGCGGTCGGTCAGCTCGTTCGGGTTTTCCGGGTAGGCCACGTGGGCCTGGCCGCCGTAGTGAAACTCGGTCTCGTCGCGCGAGCCGCAGTTGGGGCAGGAGATGAGCAGCATGTGCGTCTTCTTTCTAAAGTGCGTCTGGCGGCTAGTGGGCGACGGCGGCAGCGCCGTGTTCGTCGATCAGCGCGCCGGTCTCGAAGCGCTCCAGCGCAAACGGCTTGTTCAGCCTGTGCGGTTCACCGGTGGCGATGTTGTGGGCGAAGGTCATGCCCGCAGCGGGGGTGCCCTTGAACCCGCCGGTGCCCCAGCCGCAGTTCACAAACATGTTCTCCACCGGGGTGTTGCCCACGATCGGCGAGGCATCCAGGGTGGTGTCCACGATGCCGCCCCAGGTCCGGAGCACGTGGGCCCGGGCGAAGATGGGGAAGAGCTCGACGGCGGCAGCCATCTGGTGCTCGATCACGTGGAAGGATCCGCGCTGGCCGTAGCCGTTGTAGGAGTCAACACCAGCGCCCATCACCAGTTCGCCCTTGTGGGCCTGGGAGACATAGACGTGCACGTGGTTGGACATCACCACCGTGGGGTGGACCGGCTCGTGCAGTTCGGACACCAGCGCCTGCAGCGGGTGGGACTGGATGGGAAGCCGGAAGCCTGCCATCTCGGCCAGGACCGAGCTGTGGCCGGCAGCACACAGGCCAACCTTTTCGGTGTTGATGGTGCCCTGGTTGGTCTTGACGCCCACCACGCGGTTGCCGTCCTTGACGAAGCCGGTGACTTCGCAGTTCTGGATGATGTCCACGCCCATTTCGTCGCACTTGCGGGCGAAGGCCCAGGCCACGTGGTCGTGCTTGGCGATGCCGGCACGGGGCTGGTAGGTGGCACCCATGACGGGGTAGCGGATGTTGTCGCTGATGTTCAGGATGGGGCAGAGTTCCTTGACCTGCTGCGGGTCAAGCCACTCGGCGTCCACGCCGTTGAGCTTGTTGGCGCCGACGCGCCGCATGCTTTCGCGGACGTCACCCAGGGTGTGGGCGAGGTTCATCACGCCGCGCTGGCTGAAAAGGAAGTCGTATTCGAGTTCCTCGGGGAGGATTTCCCAGAGCTTGAGGGCGTGCTCGTAGATGGCCGCGCTCTCGTCCCAGAGGTAGTTGGAGCGGATGATGGTGGTGTTCCGGGCCATGTTGCCGCCGGCCAGCCAGCCCTTTTCCAGGACGGCGATGTTGGTCATGCCGTGGTTCTTCGCCAGGAAGTACGCGGTGGCCAGGCCGTGCCCGCCGCCGCCCACAATCACGGCGTCGTAGGAGGACTTGGGCTCGGGGTTGCGCCAGAGGAAGTCCGGGTGCTCGGGGAGCTGGTGGGTGCTCACTTGGTGGCTCCAATCAAATCTTCTTCGAAGGCGGCAACGTCGGAGCCTTCACTGAGGTGGGGGTACAGGGGGAACTGTTCGGCAAGGGCCGTGACGCGTGCGCGGAGTTCGACGACGGTGGCGTCACCAATGGTGCCGTTGCCCGCAGCGGCGATGAGCGCCGTCGCGATGATGTCCGCAACTTCAGCGAACTCGGTGGCGCCGAAGCCGCGGGTGGCCAGCGCGGGCGTCCCGATCCTCAGGCCGGAGGAGACCATCGGGGGACGGGGGTCGAAGGGCACGGCGTTGCGGTTCACGGTGATGCCGATGCGGTGCAGGGCGTCTTCGGCCTGCTGTCCGTCCAGCTCGGAGTTGCGGAGGTCCACGAGGACCAGGTGGACGTCGGTGCCGCCGTTGACTACGGAGATTCCTGCTGCGGCAACGTCGTCGCGGAGGAGCCGTTCGGCGAGAAGCTTGGATCCCTGCAGGACGCGCTCCTGGCGCTCCTTGAATTCGGGGGAGGCCGCGAGCTTGAAGGCCACGGCCTTGGCGGCGATCACGTGCTCCAGCGGACCGCCCTGCTGGCCAGGGAACACGGCGCTGTTGATTTTCTTGCCGTACTGCTCCTTGGCAAGGATGACGCCACCGCGGGGGCCGCCCAGGGTTTTGTGCGTGGTGGTGGTGACAACGTCTGCGTACGGGACCGGGTTGGGGTGCAGGCCAGCCGCAACCAGGCCGGCGAAGTGCGCCATGTCCACCATGAGGTAGGCGTCCACCAGATCGGCGATGCGGCGGAACTCGGCGAAGTCCAGCTGGCGGGAGTAGGCGGACCAGCCGGCAACGATCAGCTTGGGACGGTGCTCCAGGGCCAGCGCCTCCACCTCGGCCATATCGATGCGGAGGTCGGATTCGCTCACGTGGTACGGGACCACGTTGTAGAGCTTGCCGGAGAAGTTGATCTTCATGCCGTGCGTCAGGTGGCCGCCGTGGGCCAGGCTCAGGCCCATGATGGTGTCGCCCGGGTTCAGCAGGGCGAACATGGCGGCAGCGTTGGCCTGGGCGCCGGAGTGCGGCTGCACGTTGGCGAATTCTGCGCCGAACAGCGCCTTGACCCGGTCGATGGCCAGTTGCTCAACAACATCCACGTGCTCGCAGCCGCCGTAGTAACGCTTGCCCGGGTAGCCCTCGGCGTACTTGTTGGTGAGGACCGATCCCTGAGCCTCCATCACGGCGGACGGGGCGAAATTCTCGGAGGCGATCATTTCCAGCGTGGACTGCTGGCGCACCAGCTCCCGCGCAATGGCCTGCTGGACTTCGGGATCGACTGCGGAAAGTCGCTCGTTCAACTGCTCAACCACGGATGCTCCTTTGAAATACCACTTGTTCAATGACTGATATATCAGTGTGAGGTCAATGGTATGATTGCGATCACAGCAGAGTCAATAGCTGGACCGAAAGCGGCTGAAAGCTACGAGTTCGGATTCGGCGGGTATCGAAGAACGGAGCAGCCCCTTGAATGCACTTCTTGCCCTGACACCGGCGGAGGAGGAAGCGCCGTCGCAGGCGGAGGCCGCTTACCGGCAGCTGCGCGACAAGCTGATCATGCTGGAAATCCGTCCCGGTGAGCCGATCAATGACGGCCAGCTGGCCGCCGAGCTCGGCTTTGGCCGTACTCCCGTGCGCGAAGCGATCAAGCGGCTTGAGGTGGACCATCTGGTGATTTCATATCCCCGCCGGGGGACTTTTGCCACCAACGTGGACTTTACGGAGCTGGCTGACGTGTCCGAGATCCGGGAGCTGCTGGAGCCACTCGCGGCGCGCCGCGCGGCGGACAGGGCCAGCGAAAGCATGCGCCGGGAACTGCTGCAGGTGGCCGATGCCATTGCAAGCATCGATCCCGGCGCCGGCGAATCACGCGACCTGATGCGCTACGACCTGATGGTGCACCGGCTGATCTACAAGGCCGCAGCCAACCCGCACCTGGAAGACACGCTGATCCGCTACGACAACCTCGCCACCCGAATCTGGTGCGTGGTGCTGGACAAGGTGCCCTCCGTGACCGGCCACATTACCGAGCACGTGGACCTGCTCAAGGCGGTGGCCGACGGCGACGCGGACAAGGCAGGGGAGCTGGCCTTGCACCACGTCACCAGCTTCGAGGAAACCATCCGGAAGATTCTCTAGCCCGCCCCGGGACGCTCTCTCAGCTAACGCCGAATAAACCGGGACGCTCTCCCGCCCTTGAAAGGATGGAATGCGCGCCAGGCCCGCTGCCACCCGGAACGCACAAGACCACGCCGTCAGGTTCGGCTTCGCCTTCATCGGCGTTTTGCTCATCGCCGTCAACCTTCGGGTGTCCTTTGTCAGCGTGGGTCCGGTGCTCGCCAACATCAGCGGCGATCTTGACCTGACAAGTGCTGCAGCAGGGTTCCTGACGGGGCTTCCGCTCATTGCTTTCGCAGCCTTCTCACCCGTGGCGCCCGCCTTCGCTTCCCGCCTGGGCCTCGACCGTGCGCTGTGGATGTCCCTGCTGATCCTGGCCTCGGGCATCGTGCTCCGCTCCCTGCCTGTGCCCGGCCTGATCTGGGCGGGCACGGCAGTGATCGGTCTGGCCATCGCGTTCCTCAATGTCCTGTTGCCCTCCCTCGTCAAGCGCGACTTTCCCATGAGGGTCAGTAAATTGACCGGGAGCTACACCGCCACCCAGGCCGCCGTCGCCGCCATAGGCGCCGCCGTCGTCGTGCCCGTGGCGCAAACCTCCCCCGCGGGATGGCGGCTTGCCCTCGGTATCTGGGTGGGACTTGCCTTCATCGCCATGGCGGTGCTCCTGCCATGGCTCCGCCGGCACAGCTCCGGCGCTGTGAACGCCGCCAGGCCGGCGGTCTCCTACCGGTCGCCTTGGGCATCAGCCTTGGGCTGGCAGGTGACCATCTTCATGGGACTTCAGTCGATCGCCTTCTACGTCCTGATGGCCTGGCTGCCAACCATCGAACAAAGTCGCGGCGTGCCGGCCGCTACCGCCGGAATCCATCTGTCCGTTTTCCTGCTCGTCAGCGTTTTCGCGAGCCTCGGGGCAGGCGGAATTCTTCACCGCGGCTCGGACCAGCGGCTTGTTTCCTTCGCCAGCGGAGCGGTGATGGTTGTGACGTTCCTGGGCCTGGCGATCGCGCCGGACCTTATTCTGATGTGGGTTGTTCTGGGGGCACTCGGATGCGGAAGCCTCATTGTCATTGCCCTGTCGCTGTTCAGCCTCCGGACCGTGAACCATCCGCAGGCGGCATCGTTGTCCGGCATGGCCCAGTCCATTGGTTATGGCCTCGCTGCCGTTGGGCCGGTGATGTTCGGCGGGCTTCGCGATCTGAGCGGAGATTGGACGCTTCCGCTCCTGGTCACCGCGGGGATCATGGCGGTCCTCGCCATGACGGGTGTGCTCGCGGGGCGGAACCGGGTGATCAGTGCGTCGACATGACGCCGCGACCCCGTCGTCGTACTTTCTATCCAACGCGGGGTCACATCCGGCCCATCTTCCGGGCTCGGACGGGCTATAAGTGACCCCGCGTTGCTGTATCGAAACCAGGTCAGGCCCGCGCCTGGGCCTTGACTGACGTCCGTTCCACTGCGGGACAATGCATCTTCGCCACACCGTCGGCCGCCATCTCTGGTGCCCCCTCGAGCTCCAGCAGCATCCGCACCCCCGCCGCGCCCAGTTCGTAGTGGGGCAGGGACACCGTGGACAGCGGGGGCCGCAGGTGCGCGGCGATGACTTCCTGGTTGTCGAATCCCACCACGGCGATGTCGTCAGGAATCGACAAGCCGCGTTCCCGTAGACCGTCGTAAAGGCCCATCGCCATCCGGTCGTTGTAGCAGTACACCGCCGTGACCTCACGCTGGAGGAGCGCCCCGGTGGCCCCGTATCCGCCTTCCTGGTCCGGATACGCTTCCATCACCAGCTCGGGATCGAACGGAACCCCCGCTTCCTCAAGTGCCTCGCGGTACCCCTGGAGCCGGCCGTCCTTGGCCGGGGCGGGAATGGTGGCGTTGATGAAGGCAATCCGCCGGTGGCCGTGCCGCAGCAGGATCTCCGTGGCTGAGCGTCCGCCCTGGACCTCGTCCGGAACCACGGCCCGGGCTCCCGGCTCATGGGAAAAGCAGTTCACCAGGACGAAGTCCGCTTCCCGCAGCGGTGCGGGGATTTCGGTCTGCCGGTGGAACCAGGTGGAGTAGAGGATGCCGCGCACTTTGTACTCGAGCATCATCTGGATGGCGTCCTGCTCCAGCTCGCCGTTGCCCTCGGTGTTGGCGATCAGGAGGGCGTAGCCGTGCTTCCATGCCTCATCCTGGGCGCCATGGATGATCTGGCCGGCAAAGGGGGTGGTGGCAACGCCGTCGGCCACCAGCCCGATGAACCGTGAGGTTCCGCTGACCAAGGTCTTGGCCATGGCATTCGGCCGGTAGCCGAGGGTCCGGATGGCATCCTTGACGCGCTGCCGGGTCTCTTCGGCGATCCGGGCGCTTTTTTTCTTGTTGACCACCAGTGAGACGGTGGCCGTGGAAACGCCGGCAGCTTCGGCAACCTCCCGCAGGGTGACAGGATGGGCGCGTTCCGGGGTCCGCCGGGAGCGGGCAGCAGGCGCCGCCTCCCCTGAACTATTCTCCATTGAACTCATCTGCCCTCCGTCAGGAGTATATCCATCTGTTGGCGCTCTCATCCCTTCGTCGCCCCGCTCTCCAGCCCCTGGATCATGGCCTTGTTGAGCACCAGGAACACCAGCAGCAGCGGGGTGATGGTGACGCACACAGCCGCGAACGTTGCCGTCCAGTCCACCTTGCCCATGGCGCCGATGTAGTTTTGCAGGCCCAGCGGAATGGTCTTCAGGTCCTCGGACAGCACAAAGGTGTTGGCGAAGATGAAGTCGTTCCAGATGAAGATGCTGTTGACCAGCACCACCGTCACTACCGTGTTCAGTGACAGCGGCAGGGTGATCAGCCCGAAGATCCGGTAGGGGCCGGCGCCGTCCAGTGAAGCTGCCTCGTAGGTTTCGCGGGGAATGTATTCAAAGAACGACGAGAACAGATACACGGACATGGGCAGCGAGAACCCGGCAAGCGGGATGATCATCGACTGGTAGGTGTCCAGCAGGTTCACCGCCGAGTAGTCGATGAACAGCGGGACCAGGGCGATCTGCACCGGGACGATGATGCCGATCAGGAACAGTCCGCGGACCAGTTTGCTGAGCCGGAACCCCAGCACCTGGATGGCGTACGCCGCCATCATGCCGAACAGGACGATCAGGATGTTGGCGCCCATGGTGACGATGAAGCTGTTGAGGATGTTCCGGCCCAGGTCCCCGGTTTCGAAGGCCCTGGCGTAGTTTTCCCACGTGAGGGAGCTGGGCAGGGCAAAGGGGTCGCCCGTGGCAAAGTCGTGCTCGGTGCGCAGGCTGGTCAGGAACAGCCACGCGAGTGGATAGACCTGGACAATCACAATGAGCATGATCAGCACGCGGGAGAGCGTCCGGAACAGGTTGGGCTTACGACGGCGGCGGGAGACTGCCGGACGCGGCGGAACCACTGCGGGTGGGCTGGCTGGGGGTGCCTGGATGGTCATGACTCTGCCTTCCGCTTGAGCAGGAACAGGATGAGGCCGACGGCGACGAGGCACTCAACGACGATGAAGACCGAGATGGTGCTGGCGTAGCCGAAGTCCGTGCTGGTGAATGCGGTCTTGTACATGTAGGTGGTCAGCAGTTCGGAGGATTGTCCCGGCCCGCCGTTGGTCATTAGGTAGGGGATGTCGAAGCCGCGCAGGCCGTAGGTGGTGGCCATGATGGTGGTGGTGATCCAGACCGGCCGGATGTACGGGAAGCGGATTTTGGTGAACAGGGTCCAGCGGGAAGCGCCGTCCAGGACAGCGGCTTCCTCAAGTTCCTTCGGCACGGCAATCAGGGCTGCGTAGATGATGAGCATGTACAGCCCGGTGAAGCGCCAGCCTTCCGGTGCCGAGACTGCGGCGAGCACGGTGCTGACGTCCGAGAGCCATGGCCGCTCCAGGCTGCCCAGCCCGATCCAGTGCAGCAGCTGGTTAAGCAGGCCCACCGGGTCGATGGAGTAGATCCTGACGAACAGGAAGGCGATGGCCACGGTGGAGATGATCGCGGGCAGCAGGTAGAGGGTCTTGATGAGCTCGCGTCCCCGGCTGAGGGAGGTGAGCAGGCTGGCCACCAGCAGGGCGCCGCCCAGCTGCAGGACCAGGCAGATGGCCAGGTAGAGGAGGGCGTTCAGGAACGCGCGCCAGAAGATGTCGTCGGCAACAAACATCCGGACATAGTTGTCCAGCCCCACGAATTCCATGTCGCTGATGCCGTTCCAGGAGAAAAAGCTGAGGAACAGCGACTGGAGGATCGGGAAGAGTACCGCTGCGCCGTAGAGCAGCAGGGGCGGGAGCAGGAAGACCAGGACCGAAGTCCGTGACCTGTTGGGAAGCATCCTGTTGGATTGCATGGCGGGCCTTTCGGGCGGGGGACCAGGAGGGTCCCCCGCCGCAGTGGTTGCTAGAAAAAGCTGTGGTTACTTGAAGAACAGTGCCTACTTGAAGAACTTCGGGGCGTTCTGCTCGACGGTGTTGTCCATGGTCTCCGTGAACTGCCCGGGCGTGATGTTGCCCTGCACCAGCAGGACGAGCTCCTGCTGCAGCCGGCCGTTCGTGGTGGGATCAAGCTGGGTATCCCATGGCATGGCCTGCTTTGAGCCCAGGTCCTTGGCCTGGTCCAGTGCCTTGCGGTAGAGCGGGGTGGCGTTGGCCGGGACGGTGGTTTCGACGTTGGTGGTGGGGGAGAGCGCGCCGGTGGCCGCATATTCCGCGGGGTACTTCTGCAGGGCGAACTTCAGGAAGTCACTCACCAGCGGATCGTAGGTCTTGGCGTTGACGGCCATGCCAATGCCCGACGGCGAGACGAACTCGTTTGCCGACGTCACCGATCCCTCCGTGGTGGGCAGGGTGAAGAAGTCGATATCGTCGCGGACCGCCGGGTTTAGTTTGTCGGTGGCCAGGCTGGGCAGTTCCCAGGTTCCGATGTTGTACATTGCGGCCTGGCCGGAGGTGAACTGGTTCTGCGCGTCGGAGTAGCCCTGGGCGGAGAAGCCTTCCTGGAAGCACTTTGCCTTGCCCAGCTCCGCCATCCAGTTCACGGTCTTCTGCCCGGCGGCATCGGAGAACTTGGCTTCGCCCTTCTTCAGCTTCTGGACAAAGTCCGGCCCGGCTTCCCTGAACGGCTGGTATGCGACGTAGCGCTCCAGCGGCCACTGGTCCTGGCCGTCGATGGCGATGGGGGTAATCCCGGCCTTGCGGAGGGAGGTGCACATGACGGGGATGTCATCCAGCGACTTCGGAACGGCCACCCCGGCCTTCTCCAGGAGGGCCTTGTTGTACCAGATGAATTCCAGTTCGAACTGGAACGGAATCATAAAGAGGGACCCGTCGTCGAACCGCTGGTAGTCCAGTGCGCCGGGGCGGTAGTCGTCGTAGAGGTCCAGCGTCTTCAGCAGCTTCTCGGCGTCCACCATCTTGCCTTGCTTGGCCAGCTGCTGCGCGAAAGGTGTGGCGTCGGTATCGAACAGCTCGGGCAGCTTATTGGCGGCGGCCAGGGTCTCGAGCTTCTGGATGTAGGACGGCCGGTCCGGGGTGGTGATGAGGTTCAGCTTGAAGCCCGGGTGGTCCTTGGCATAGTCATCGGCAAGTTTGGTCATGATGTTGATGACGGCGCCATCGGCCGGGCGGGACAGCAGCCACGAGATTTCGCGGGGTTTGACCTCGCCTGCCGGACTGACATTGGAGGGATCGGTGGAACTGCCGCCGCCACAGGCGGTCAGGGCGAGGACGGTGACAGCTGCGGCGGCGGCTGCGCGGAGCATATTTTTCATTGCGGCAATCTTCCTTGACTGGAACGGAGGGTTTCGAGGAGGGACAGGATTTAGTTGCTGGTGCGCTTGCGTACTTCAAAATCTGTGACGGTGGCTGAGCCTTCGCCGGCGAACACGCCAATCCGCCCGGACGGAAGGTTGTAGATCCTGGTGCTGAGTGCCACCTGCCGGTCTATGACGGCGACGCACAGATCCCCCTCGACCACCACTTCCAGGGTGTGTTCTCCCGGAGTGAGGTCGCAGGGGCGCTCGAGCTCCAGCTCGAACGGGACATCGCCGGAAACATGCCACTGCGCGTCGCCGGTGATGGCGCGGGGCCACCGGTCGAAGACCAACCGTCCGCGTTTCGGCTCCAGGCGCAGGCTGTAGGAGTGGTCTCCGTCCGGGCTGGCTCGAAGCAGTATTCCGCACTCGGTGGTGCCAGGTTCGATGTCCAGCACTGCCTTCGCGTAGAACTGGCCGGGCAGGTCCTCGTTGGAGATGGTGGCGGCGTAGCCGTCCGGTACATGGAGCCGCTCGCGGAGTTCGTGGTTGAAGGTCAGCGGCACCTCATCCCAGAAGCTGTCCACCAGTTCGTCAGCGAAGCCGAAACCCAGGGTTCCGTCGGAGTTCTGCCGGGCCTCCAAAACTGCCATGGTGCCCGCCCACTGCCAGGCGCCGTCGTCGGAATTTCCTTCTTTGCTGGCGATCCAGCCGAAGAAGAACCGCCGGCCGTCCCGTTCCGCGGATTTTGAAGCGTAGAACGCGCGCCCGTCGATGGAGTCCTGGGGCGGCACTGTCCAGGGGCCGTCAGGGCTCTTGGCCATCCGGTACCTGGTGGTGAAGTTTTCCGAGAATTCGGAGTACACCATGTACCACCAGTCGCCCCAGGAGAACACGTCCGGGCATTCGTGGGTGATGTAGCGGCGGGGGTCCCAGAACGGGTCGGTGTACTCCCAGACAATCAGGTCCACAGAAGTGCACTGGGCGATAACGCCGCGGCGCCGCTCGGGCCCGTCGGCGTGCCGGGCGGCGATCAACATCCGCCACTGGCCGGCTGCCTCATCCCGGAAAACGAAAGGATCCCGCCAGTCTCCGGACTCGTAGCCGGCGGGCGCGCCGAACGTGAGCTCCGGGTGCTTCACCCAGGTGCGCATGCCGTCAGTGCTGGTGGCGTGCATGACCAACTGCAAGGGCAGCCCGTCCGGTCCCAGGTTGTTCGGATTCTGCCCGGTGTAGAACAGGTGGTGGACGCCTGATTCGTCCACCACGATGCTGCCCGTATAGGCGTTGAAGTCCAGGTCCGCGTCCGTTCCATGCGGGAGGGACACTCCGTGGTCCTGGAACTGGATCAGGTCCTTGGTGGTGACGAGGTTCCAGGCGGTTCCCGGTTTAGGTTCGGAACGGACCTCGTGGAGGTAGAAGAGCCAGAACTCGCCGTCGTGCTGGAAGGGGATAAGGTCCCCCACCCAGGCATCGGCCGGCTGGAAGAAGATCGGGTGATTCATCGGCGTTGATGTCCATTTCTGCTAAAGCGTTTGATCACCTCGAAGATAGCGCTGATCGCGTCCATGATCAAGCGTTTTAGCAAAGTTGCATCGGGAGCCGTGGAAGCTGCCAATAGTAGCGGCGCTTTTTGCCTAAACGCTTGACCAGAAGGTCACTCCGGCGGTAGCTTCTCGTGCTTAAGCGCTTAATCAAAAGGGTGACCGGACGCCAACGAAGGTGCACCACCGGGCGCTCGGGCAGAGCCGCCCCCCACGAGAGGAAGTCAATGATGAACCATGCCAGTTCCCGCCGCCATGTCCTGCAGGGCACAGGAGCAGGAGCCCTCGCACTGTTCATAAGCAGCGCCGTGCCTGCCGTACCCGCCCACTCCCGGGACCTGGCGTCCTTGCGGGCCGTTTTCCATATGACGCCGCCGTCCGGCTGGCTCTGCGACCCCCAGCGCCCGGTCTATGTGGATGGCGCCTGCCACCTCTACTACCTGCATTCCACGCAGAACAACGGCCAGGGCGGCTGGGACCACGCCACCACCGCCGACGGAGTGTCCTTCACCCACCATGGAGTGGCGCTGCCGCTGCAGACGGACTTCCCGGTGTGGTCAGGCTCGGCCGTTGTGGACACTGCGAATACTGGCGGCTTCGGCGCCGGTGCCGTTGTGGTGCTGGCCACGCAGCCCACGGGCGGCATCCGCAAGTACCAGGAGCAGTACCTGTACTGGTCAACCGACGGTGGCTACACCTTCACCGCACTGCCCGATCCGGTGATCTTCAACAGCGACGGCCGGACCGCTACCACGCAGGCGGAGATCGAGAATGCGGAGTGGTTCCGCGATCCGAAGATCCACTGGGACGCGGCGCGCGGCGAGTGGGTGTGCGTCATTGGCCGTGCCCGGTACGCGGCCTTCTATACGTCAACGGACCTGCGCAACTGGCAGCTTAAGCGCAACTTCGACTTCCCGAACCACGCCCTGGGCGGGACCGAGTGCCCGGACCTGTTCGAGATGACAGCCAATGACGGCACCCGGCACTGGGTGCTCGGTGCCAGCATGGACGCCTACAGCATCGGGCTGGCCATGACTTACGCCTATTGGACTGGAACATGGGACGGGGAGCAGTTCCTCGCGGACGACGTCAGCAACCCGCAATGGCTCGACTGGGGCTGGGACTGGTACGGCGCCGTCACCTGGCCCGTGGCGGAGGCGCCTGAAACGCGGCGGTACGCGATCGGCTGGATGAACAACTGGAAGTACGCCGCCCGTGATGTTCCCACCGATGCCACTGACGGGTACAACGGCCAGAACTCGATCGTCCGCGAACTGCGCCTGGAGCGCCAGGAAGGCGGGTGGTACTCGCTGCTCAGCAGTCCGATCGGGGCCCTGACGCAGTATGCCACGGCCACCACCACCCTCCCGGACCGCTCAGTGAACGGAAGCACAGTGTTGCCGTGGTGCGGCCGTGCGTACGAGCTGGAGCTGGACATATCGTGGGAGGCGGCCGCGAACGTCGGCCTTTCAGTGGGCCGCTCAAGTGACGGTACGCGGCATACGAACATTGGCAAATACGGCAACGGGCTGTACGTGGACCGGGCGCCGTCGGACCAGGCGGGCTTCTCACTGGTCCCGTACACGCGGGCGGCGGCACCCATTGATCCGGCCGCACGTTCAGTACATTTGCGGATCTTCGTTGATACGCAGAGCGTCGAAGTGTTCGTCAATGGCGGCCACACGGTGCTCTCGCAACAGGTGCATTTTGCGCAGGGTGACACCGGGATTTCCCTGTACTCCGATGGCGGCCCCGCCACCTTCTCCCGCATCAAAATCCGTTCGTTTGAATAGCCCGCAAGGCGAAACGGCGGCCCCCACCAAAAGGTAAGGGCCGCCGTCGTGATTTATACAAGCTCAGATTTCGACAAAGCCCGGATTTCGACAGGCTCAATCAACGTTAGATGATCGCGGCCTTCAGTTCCTTCGCAGCGACGGCGGGGTCGTCGGCGCTGTAGATGGAACCGCCGACGACGGCCACGTCAGCACCTGCACGCTGCACCGCTTCAATGGTGGAAAGGTTGACGCCACCGGCTACGGAGAACGGGACGCGGGCCTCTTCGCCGGCGCTCAACAGCACGTCCAGGTTGTAGCCGGGCTTCGCCTGCTCATCCAGGCCGGCGTGGAATTCGATGAACTTGGCACCCAGCGCACGGGCTTCCTTGGCCCGGGTGACCTTGTCCGCAACACCGATCAGGTCCACCACAATCCCCTTGTTGTGGGCCTGGGCCGCCTTCACCGCGCCGGCGATGGTGGAATCGTCGGCGCTGCCCAGGACGGAAACCAGGTCCGCGCCGGCGGCGAAGGCGATCTCGGCCTCCAGTTCGCCGGCGTCCATGGTCTTCATGTCGGCGAACACAATCTTGTCCGGGTGGGCGGTCTTGACGGCGGTGACGGCGGACAGCCCGGCGTTCTTCACCAGCGGTGTGCCCAGTTCGATGATGTCCACGTATTCGGCGACTTTGCCGGCGAGGTCAAGGGCGGCTTCGACGGTGAGGACATCCATGGCGACTTGCAGTTTCATGTTCGATTTCTTTCGGGTTGAGGGGTTGTTGTTGCGGAGGGTAAAGGAGGGCGAAACTTACTCGAGGTTTGCGTGGCGCTGCCAGAGGTCCTCCGGGGCCGCGGCGTCCTCGTCCCACAGGCTTTGGAATACGGCCTCGGTGGAGGCGAACAGCACCTGCTCGAAGAGGCTGCCGGAGTACTGCCGGGTCACTGCCGAGCCGTGGTCCGTCTTCTGCGCGGCAGGAATTAAGACGACGGCGGCCGCGGCGTTGGCGAGCGGGGAACCTTTGCTGGTGGTGTAGGCGGCCACGCGGGCACCCTGGGCGACGGCGGTTTCCGCCGCTTTGACCACGCTGGCGGTGGTGCCGGAACCGGATGCTGCGAGCAGCAGGTCGCCGGCCCGGATGGCAGGTGCTGTGGTCTCGCCCACCACGTGCACGGTCAGTCCGAGGTGCATCAGCCGCATTGCCGCCATTTTCAGGACCAGGCCGCTGCGGCCGGCGCCGGTCACGAAGATCCTGTCGGCCAGCCTCAGCTCCGTCACCAGGGCGGCCACCTCTTCGGGGTCGACCCGCTGGAAGACCGTGCTGATCTCATCCAGGACCAAAGCGCGGTTCTGGTCAAAGGCACGGGACGTTCCGGTCAGGACTGATTGGGCCGGGTCTGTTGCTGCGATAGCGCTCATGCGTACCTCCTTGGACGTTGTGACCCTTCAATGCTCGCCCGTCCTGCGGGTGGGTCCAATGCCATGATCGGGCAGTCCGCACTACCCAAAGGGGTAGGTGGTTCCGCGCAAGTCCCGTACGCTGGGCAGGTGGATCGCCCCAACACCGCCTTGCTTGAAGCCGTCGCCGCCCTGGCTGGTGCTCCGCTGATGGAGATTGCCCACTGGCTGCGGGAAGCCATCAATCCCTGCTGGGAATCGAGTTCACTGGTGATTTTCACCGAAGACTGCACCGGCCGCCCGCAGAAGAAGTCCGGGGCCGAGGCCATCATCAGCCGGGTCTCGATCGCAGAGCTTGACGCCATCCGGGCCACGCTCCTGGCCGACGGGCACGGCGGGACGTGGCGCGGCGAGGCCACCTTCGGCGGCGGAATCCGGCAGATCCTCGCCATGACGTCGCCCAGCAACGCACTGTTGGTCCTCTCCGACCCGCAGCCAATTCCAGCCTCCGACGCTGGGCCGGACCCGCAGTGGCTGCTCAACTACCTCTGGCGGCTGGCGGCCGAACGGATCCGCGAAAAGGTGGCTGATGCGCCGCCGTCGTACCTCGTTGAATCCCGCGCCGCTTCGGCCGAACGCCTGCGGGTGACGGCCGAACTGGTGGACCAGCACTCCACCACCCTCGAGACCCTGCTTGCGGCGCTCAGGTCCCCCGCGCTGGCCGACACTGCCGCCCGCACCGCCGCAACTGATGTCGCAGCCAAAGCCCTGGTGGGCCTGCGCACACTCAGCGACCGGACCACGGACCTCGTCGAGGAGCCTGTAGCCTCAGCTTTCCAGCGCCTCCGCGAGGACCTTCGCCCGCTGATGAACTTCAGCGGGATCGACGTGCAGTTCATCGAACCGCCGGTCAACGGCCGGGCGCTTCCCGGCGAGGTTGCGCACGCAGCGAGGGCCATTGTGCGCGGACTGGTGCTGGCGATGGTGGACCAGCAGGGCGTCCGCCGGGTCCGGACCCAGTGGGATTGCGACGGCGTGAACCTGCTCATCAACGTGCGCGACGACGGCCCCGGCGAATTGTCCGCATCGGCGCCGGCCATGGCGCGCCTCGTACAGCGCGTCGAAGCCCTCAACGGCAGCATGGGCGTGGACGTGATGCCCGGCTGGGGTGCCGACGTCGCCGTCACCCTCCCGCTGGACCCGCCAGCCCGCCCGCTGGCCGAGGTGGCCGACTGGAACCTGGGGGAGCGCGAACTCGAGGTGCTGCAGCTGCTTGCCGCAGGGCAGCGTAACCGGGGTATCGCCGCGAAACTGCACATCAGCGAGAACACCGTGAAGTTCCACCTCCGCAACCTCTACCGGAAAATCGGCGCCTCCTCCCGGACGGAAGCCATGGCGCTCGCGCACAGCAAGGGCCTGCGTTAACGCGCTTAACGCAATGTCAGCTCCGTCACAGCTCCCGGTCTAGGATCGAAACTGTGGAACCAACCCGACGGTGCCACGGGCGGGAGTATGGATCATGGCTTCGAACAATGACCGGGAACCCGACGCCGATGCGGAGGCGGGCCACGGCGGCGTGCAGTCCGTGGACCGTGCCCTCGCGGTCCTGGAGATCCTGGCGCGGGACGGCCACGCAGGCGTGAGCGATATTGCCGAGGAAATGGGCATCCACAAATCCACCGTCTCCCGGCTGCTCGGTTCGCTGGTGAGCAGGGAAATGGTCCACCAGAACAGCGAGCGCGGCAAATACCAGCTGGGCTTTGGCATCCTCCGGCTGGCCAGCTCCATCCCGGGCAGGCTCAGCCTGGTCCGCGAGGCCCGGCCCGTGCTCGAGGCCCTCGCGGAGGAGTTCAAGGAAACGGTCAACCTGGCCGTTCTCCGCTCCAATTACGCCGTCAACGTGGACCAGGCGATGGGCCCGTCCACCCTGGCCACCTATGACTGGGTGGGGAACCTGACGCCACTCCACGCCACCTCCAGCGGAAAGGTCCTGCTGGCCGCACTGCCCGCCGAGGAGCGGGAACGCATCCTGAAGGAAACGGGCCTGCCGCCGCGGACTCCGCGGACCATCACCAACCGGAAGGAACTCGAAACCCAGCTGCTCGACGTCGCGCGCGACGGGTACGGCGTGGTGCGGGAAGAGTTCGAGATCGGCCTTACGGCAGTCGCCGTTCCGGTCTACAATCACCTGGGCGCGGTGATCGGGGCCATCAGCATCTCCGGACCGGCCTTCCGCTTCGACCCGGAGACGGTGCCGGGACTCATCGAAGGCCTCCAGCAAGCCGGGCTGCAGGTCAGCGCCAGGATGGGCTATAACCCGCGCCGGTGATGTGACGCCCTGCACTTAGCCTGCATCGGCCCCGTGTACATCGCTCAGGTTCTCCTCCGAGCGGTCCAGGTACGCCAGCAGGAGGTTGGCTGCACGGTCCAACTCCCCGGACTCGAGGGCAGCGCAGATCGCCTCGTTATCCGGCAGGTAGTGCCGGTAAAAATCTGCATCCATGGTGGCCTTGTGAAAGAACAGGCGCATTTCCGCCAGCACCTGGCTCATGATGCTGTTCAGCCGCGGGCTGCCGGCCATCGCAACGACGGCACCGTGGAAATGCTGGTTGGCAGTCCCCAGGGCTTCGTCGTCGCCGGCTGCCGCGGCACGTTTGCCTTCCTCCACGGCTGCCCGGACCGCAGCGATGTCCTCGGCGCTGCCTCCGCCGCGGACCGCGCTGACTTCGATGGCCCGGCGGACCGTGTAGAGATCGTGGATGTCCCCTGCATCGAGGGCGGCCACAAAAACGCCGCGGTTGGGGAGGCGGACCACCAGCCGTTCGCTGGCAAGTTCGGCGAAGGCCTCCCGCACGGTGTTGCGGGAAACCCCCAGGTCCTCGGCGATGGTGGACTCGGTGAGGCGGGTTCCCGGCAACAGTGTTCCCTCCGCCAGTTGGCGCCGTAATTCCTCCGCCACCCGCTCGGCCACGGAAGGTACTGCGACCCGGAGGCGGCCAGGAGCCGGCCGGACGGTGGGGCTGGGAGAGGTCATACCGGAAAATTTACACGATCGCCACATCGTTGAATCGAAGGATCGTTGAACAATTCTGATTTTTAGTGCATGCTAGTGGGGAGCCATTAATGAGACGGGAATCACAAATGACAACCATCGACCTCAACAGCGATGTGGGCGAGTCCTTTGGCCGCTGGACCTTGGGCGATGACGCGGCCATGTTCGGTTCGGTGTCCAGCGCGAACGTGGCCTGTGGATTCCATGCAGGTGATCCCACAGTCATCCGCCGGACCTGCCGGAACGCGGCGGCCGCTGGCGTGGCCATCGGCGCCCATGTGGGCTACCGGGACCTGGCAGGTTTCGGCCGCCGTTTCCTGGATGTCAGCCCCCTGGAACTGGCCGACGACGTCGTCTACCAGATCGGGGCCCTGCAGGCCCTCGCAGCGGCGGAGGGAGCCCGTGTCCAGTACGTCAAGCCGCACGGCGGCCTCTACAACGCCATCGTCAGTCACGCCGCCCAGGCACAGGCCGTCGTCGACGCAGTGAAATCTGTTGACCCGGGCCTGCCCATTCTGGGCCTCCCCGGTTCCGAGGTCCTGCGGCTTGCGGAGGAAGCGGGCCTGCGGGCAGTTACGGAGGCCTTCGCGGACCGCGCCTACAACCCGGATGGAACACTTGTCTCCCGTTCACAGCCCGCAGCGGTCCTTCACGACCCTGCCGAAGTGGCGGAGCATGTATTAAGGATGGCCACGGAAGGCTCCATCCGGGCCGTCGACGGATCCATCCTAAAGATCCGCGCAGAAAGCATCTGCGTGCATGGTGACTCACCGGGGGCCGTAGCCATGGCGGCCGCCGTGAAGTCCGCACTTGAGGACGCCGGTGTCAGCATCGGCTCGTTCCTCTGAACCCAGTCCCGGCCGCATCCAGGCCCCGCACTATTTCCATCCCCCTGCACCATCCCTCATCCCCCCGGAGGAAACATGACCGGCACCAACAAAGCAGCCAGGACCGCGGCAAGGAAGCCGCCGGCCGGCGCGCTGAAGGCCTACATTGCCAGCCTCACCGGCACGTCGCTGGAGTACTACGACTTCGCCATCTACTCCGTCGCCTCGGCACTGGTGTTCCCAAAGATCTTCTTCCCCTCGAATGACGAGTTCGTGGGGCTGCTCCTCTCCTTCTCCGCCTTCGCGGTGGGCTACCTGGCACGCCCCATCGGCGGTGTCATCTTCGGCCGCCTGGGCGACAAAATCGGCCGCAAGTACGTCCTGGTGTTCACCCTGGTGCTGATCGGCGTCGCCACCGTCCTCATCGGTGCGCTGCCCGACTACTCGGTGATCGGCGCCGCGGCCCCCACCATCCTGGTGCTCCTGCGCCTGGCCCAGGGCATCGGCGTCGGCGGCGAATGGGGCGGTGCGGTGCTGCTGTCCAGCGAATTCGGCGACCCCAACAAGCGCGGCTTCTGGTCCTCTGCGGCGCAGATCGGGCCGCCCGCCGGCAACCTGATGGCCAACGGCGTCCTGGCCATCCTGGCCGCCTCGCTCAGCACCGAAGCATTCCTCTCCTGGGGCTGGCGCGTGGCGTTCCTCGCCTCCGCCCTGCTGGTGGTGTTCGGCCTGATCATCCGCCTCAAGCTTGAGGAGACCCCGGTCTTCAAGGCCATCCAGGCCAAAGGGGACCGCCCCAAGGCGCCCATCAAGGAAGTCTTCACCACCGAGCCGCGGGCCCTCGTCTCGGCCGCCCTCTCACGGGTGTGCCCCGATGTCCTTTACGCCCTGTTCACCGTGTTCGTGGCCGTCTACGCCACCAAGGAACTGGGTATGACCACGGGCAACGTGCTGGCGGCTATCCTCATTGGCTCCGCCTTCCAGCTCTTGCTGATTCCGGCTGCCGGCGCCCTCACCGACCGCGTGAACCGGCGCTGGGTGTACGGCATCACCGCCGCCGCAACCGCCGCCTACATTCCGCTGTTCTTCCTCATGATCTCCGGCAAGTCCGTGGTGATGCTGACGATCGGCGTGGTGATCGGGCTGGCCCTGCACGCCTTTATGTACGGCCCACAGGCTGCCTTCATCACCGAGCAGTTCCCGGCCCGGCTCCGCTACGCCGGCAGTTCCCTGGCCTACACCCTTGCCGGCGTGGTGGGCGGCGCCGTGGCTCCGCTGATTTTCACCGCGCTCTACGGCGCAGCGTCCGGCGGCTGGTACCTGATCGCCGGTTACATGCTCTTGACGGCCATCGTCACCATCGTCGGCATGCGCCTGGGCCGCGACCCGGAGCCGGAAGCGGACCTCCAACTGCTCCACACCGGCCAGGCAGGGGAGAGCCGCGCCTGAGCGGCGCGGCCGTCTTTCCATGGAAACAGTCACGAACACCACCGCCGGCCCCGCCGCCCGGGTTGTCGCTGTCCGGCCCGTGGGCACCACCGCGGTGCTGGCCGAACTGGCAGGGCTCCAGGACGTGCTGGCGCTGCAGGCCGTGCTCCTGGAGCACCCGTTGCCAGGCCAGGTTGATGTCCTGGCAGCCGCAGAAACCGTGCTGGTTAGGGCAGATTCGCCCCAGTCCGCGCGGCGCATCGCGGCCCGGCTGCCGGAGCTGGACCTGACGGGCCAGGCGCAGTCCGAAGGCAAGCTGGTGCAGATCGAGACCGTGTACGACGGTGAGGACCTCGCCGAAGTGGGCCGGCTGACCGGGCTCGGGATTGAAGGAGTGGTGGCAGCTCACACGGGACAGGTCTGGACCGTGGCCTTCGGCGGCTTCGCGCCGGGCTTTGGGTACATGGTGGGGGAGAACCAGTCCTTGGAAGTCCCGCGGCGGAGTTCACCGCGCACCGTGGTCCCGGCGGGATCGGTGGCGCTTGCCGGCAACTACTCGGCCGTGTATCCGCGGCAGTCGCCGGGCGGCTGGCAGCTGATCGGCCGCACCTCCGCCCGGATGTGGGATCTTGGGCGGGAGCAGCCGGCTTTGGCTGCGCCGGGGGACCGGGTGCAGTTCCGGGCGGTGCGGGAGCTGGTGGAGGTTTCGGACCCCGCCTCCCCGGCTGAAAGCGTTACAGATGCCGGCGCCCAGGATGCCGGTGCCGCTTCCGGCCTGCGGATCCTGTCGCCCGGACTCCAGAGCCTGATCCAGGACCTGGGCCG
Organism: Pseudarthrobacter sp. W1I19; assembly: GCF_030817835.1. Classification (NCBI taxonomy): domain Bacteria; kingdom Bacillati; phylum Actinomycetota; class Actinomycetes; order Micrococcales; family Micrococcaceae; genus Pseudarthrobacter; species Pseudarthrobacter sp. W1I19. The sequence continues at coordinate 4,223,009 of NZ_JAUSZR010000001.1, read as the reverse complement.
TCATGGCCACGGCGGGCTGGGAGTGTCAGCAGCGGGGGCATTGGATCGTTCTTCCCTGCGCCGCGCCAACCGGATTGTGGGCAACCAGCCATCGGCCGCCCTCGTGGAAACCGTGGCCGGCGGGCTCCGTGTGCAGGCGGTGGGGGACCAGGTGCTGGCCGTCACCGGCGCGCCGGTGGCACTGACCATTGCACCACCGTCGGACGTTCCCGGCGCTGGCACGGCCGGCACCAACACTGCCGAGGACAGTGCGGCCGGGGACGACGGCGGCCGGTCCCGGCGGGTGCGCAACGCGCCGATGGCCACGGCGTTTGCCCTGCTGGACGGTGAGGTCCTGACCCTCGGGGCGCCGGAGCGCGGATTCCGCACCTACCTCGCCGTCCGGGGCGGAGTGGACACCGTACCGGTGCTGGGAAGCCGTTCCACCGACACCATGTCCGGAATCGGCCCCGAACCCCTGGCCTCGGGCGGGTTCCTCAAGGCAGGGAAGGCCACCTCCTCCAACGTGGTGGGCAATCCTGAGGTGCAGCCGGACTATCCGGACACCGGAGTGACCGTCCTGGACATCGTGCCGGGACCGCGGGATGAGTGGTTTGACGCCGCCGCGCTGGAATCGCTCTGCGGCCAGGACTGGACGGTGACGCCCCGTTCCAACCGGGTGGGAATGCGCCTGGACGGCAGGCCCCTGGAACGGAGCCGGAAGGGGGAACTGGCCAGCGAGGGGACCGTGGCCGGGGCCCTCCAGATTCCGCCCGAGGGGCGGCCAGTGCTGTTCCTCGCGGACCACCCCATTACCGGCGGCTACCCTGTGGTGGCCGTGGTGGTGGACCACCAGCTGGACCTCGCCGCCCAGGTCCCCATCGGGGGCCGCATCAGGTTCCGCTGGGCTCCCGGGTACCCACTGCCCGCCAATACCCAGACTTCCCCCGACGCTACCCAGACAAAGTGAGCAGCATATGCGCAAGGTCCTGATTGCCAACCGCGGAGAGATCGCCGTCCGCATCGCCCGTGCCTGCGAGGACGCCGGCCTGGAGCCCGTGGCGGTGTACGCGGACGTGGACGCCGATGCCCTGCATGTGGGCGCGGCTTCCGAGGCCTACAGCCTGGGCGGCAACACGCCGTCCGAAACCTACCTGGACATCCCCCGGCTGCTCCGCGTGGCTGCGGAGTCCGGTGCGGATGCAGTGCACCCGGGCTACGGGTTCCTGTCCGAGAACGCCGACTTTGCCCAGGGTGTCCTGGATGCGGGCCTGACGTGGATCGGGCCGTCACCGGAAGCCATCCGGCTGCTGGGCAACAAGATCACGGCCCGGGAGATCGCCGTCCGTGCAGGCGCCCCGCTGGTAGCGGGCAGCGACGGGCCCGTGGCAACCGCTGCCGAAGCACGTGCCTTCGCCGAAGAGCACGGCCTGCCGGTGGCTATCAAGGCGGCCTTCGGCGGCGGCGGGCGCGGGCTGAAAGTGGTCCGTGAAATGGACCAGATTGAGGAGGCCTTCGACTCGGCAGTCCGCGAAGCGGTGGTGGCCTTCGGCCGCGGCGAATGCTTTGTGGAACGGTACCTGGACCGGCCCCGGCACGTGGAAGCCCAAGTGCTCGCCGACCTGCACGGCAATGTGGTGGTGGTGGGAACGCGCGACTGCTCCCTGCAGCGCCGCCACCAGAAGCTGGTGGAAGAGGCGCCGGCACCGTTCCTCACCGGGGAGCAGACCGGGCAGATTTACGACGCCGCGAAGGCCGTGTGCCGGGAAGCCGCCTACTCCGGTGCCGGGACCGTGGAATTCCTGGTGGCCGCGGACGGGACCGTAGCGTTCCTCGAGGTGAACACACGCCTCCAGGTGGAGCACCCCATCACGGAGGAGACCACCGGCGTGGACCTGGTCCAGGAACAGTTCCGGATTGCCGCCGGCGAGCCCCTGCGGTTTGCCTCCGATCCCACGCCGCGCGGACACTCCTTTGAATTCCGGCTCAATGCCGAGGACGTGGGCCGGGGTTTCCTGCCCTCGCCCGGAACCATCGCCACCTTCAGCGGGCCTACGGGCCCGGGAGTGCGGCTGGACTCGGGGGTGCGTGCGGGTTCCATCGTGGCGCCGCAGTTCGATTCCCTGCTGGCCAAGCTGATCGTCACCGGCGCTGACCGGCAGCAGGCGCTGCGCCGGGCCCGCCGGGCCCTGGCGGAAATGGAGATCACCGGCGTGGCCACGGTCCTGCTGTTCCACCGCGCCGTGGTCCAGGCCCCCGACTTCACGTCAGAGGCCGCGCTCGCCGTCCACACCCGGTGGATCGAGACGGACTTTGCGGACGCTGTCGGGGCGGATCCCGAGTTCGGCACCTCCGTTCCGGACGGCGCGCGGCGCACTATCACCGTTGACGTCGACGGCCGGCGCCTCGCCGTCGGCCTTCCCGCGGACCTGCTGGATGGCTGGGCACGCTCTGGCGGAAGCATTCCGCAAGGCGTTTCTGTGGAGGAAGGGCTCGACGGCGGCACTCCCGCCCATGCAGTCGACTCCGGCGCCGTTGACCCCGGCGACCTGCGGGCGGACATGGCCGGGACCGTGGTGAAGTGGCTCGTGCAGCCGGGCGCCGAAGTGGCGGCGGGGGACCCCGTCGTCGTCCTTGAAGCCATGAAGATGGAAACCCAGGTGGCTGCCCACCGAGGCGGGACTATCACGGATATCCGGGCGGAAGCCGGCGGCGTGGTGACTGCCGGCGCTGTACTGGCGACTATCGGGACCTGATCGCGGAGCCGGCGCACCCCCGCCGGCAGCGCTCAGAGGTCCTCGTCGAGCCGGCTGGTGAGGATCCGGTTGGCGTTGACCTGCAGGATGCCGAGCGACTCCTGGATCAGGGGTGAGGCGATGCTGCCCCTGCGCACCGCGGCGATAATACGGCGGGTGGGTTTCGTCTTACCGGTGATGCGTAGCCGAACCACGTTTTCGGCACCGTGCAAAGGCGCCAGCCGGGGCAGCAGGCCGACGCCCAGCCCCGCACCCACGAACGCGATGTGGGTTTCCCATTCTACGGCTTCATGGGCAATCCGCGGTGTCACCCCGACTGCCGTGAACGCCGCGGTGAAGAGGGAATGGTAGGTGGAACCGGCGGACTCCGTGATCCAGGGTTCCGATGCCAGTTCTTCAAGCGTCGCTGTTTCGCGTGATGCCAGCGGATGGTCACCGGGAATGATGACGTCCAGTGGATCGTCGAGCAGAACTCTTTGCTCGAAGCGCGGATCGTCCTCACCGTAACTGTCGGACTGCATGGCGACAATGACTGCAAGGTCGATTCGTTCCGCAACCAACAGGTCGAAGCAGCGGGCCGGATCAGCCTCAAGAACCTGCACCTCCAGCAGGGGGCGTGTTGAGCGCAGGGTGGCGGCCAGCGGCGCGAGCAACTGGGCGGCCGCGGTGGAGAATCCGCCGAGGCCAAAACGGGACTGCATCTGGTCGCCGGCCTCCATGGCCGCGGCGCGCAGGCTCTCCCATTCAGTGATGAGGGTGTCCGAGCCCTCCACGAGAAAGCGGCCCGTGGCGGTCAGCCGCACACCCCGGCCGTCCTTCGTCAGCAGCTGCATTCCCAGCACGCGCTGAAGCTCCCGCAACTGCGCGGAGACCGCGGAGGGAGAATACCCTGTGAGTTCCGCGGTGGCGCCAACAGTGCCGCACCGGGCAAACACCCGAAGTGTTATGAGCCGTGGATCGATCATGCATCCATTGTGCATGGTTATCTTCAAAATCTTGCGCTTTTGTTGCAGCTGTTGTGACCCTAATCTCATCAGTACAACTACTTCGACCATGCCGGTAGCACCCGCGCACGCATGGCCAACGCAACACCCACTACCCATGCCTCCCGGGAGGAAACCCATGACTGCTTCAGTGAACGTGCCCCTCAATTCACGCGGAAAACTCGCTGCGTCCCTGCCTGCAGAGCAGCTGGCAGAAATCAGCGCGTTGTTTGAGTTCCGGCGCACCGGCTACTCCCTCGATGCCCCCTTCTACACCGATCGGTCGATCTTCAACATCGACATGGAGGCCATTTTCGGCCAGCACTGGATCTTTGCCGCCAGCACTGCCGAACTGCCGGAGCCGGGCGACTACGTCACCGTCGACTACGGGCCCTACTCCCTGATTGTGCTGCGCAACGACGACGGCGCCGTGAACGTCCTGCACAACGTATGCCGCCACCGCGGCGCCCGCGTCCTCACCGAAGCTGCCGGGTCAACCGGAAACCTGGTCTGCGGCTACCACTCCTGGACCTACTCTCCGGAGGGCAATCTGATCCATGCCTCCGCGCCGGGGGAAACGAAGTTCGACAAGAGCTGCTTCGGCCTCAAGCGCGCCCACGGCCGCGAGGTCGCCGGGCTCATCTTCGTCTGCATCGCTGATGAACCGCCGACGGACTTCGACGAAACCGCAAAGATCTTTGAGCCCTACCTGGCGCCCCACGATCTCTCAAAGACAAAAATCGCGTACCAGCAGAACATCATCGAAGAGGGCAACTGGAAGCTCGTCATGGAGAACAACCGTGAGTGCTACCACTGCGACGGCCACCCTGAGCTGGCCTGCTCCCTCTTCCCCACCTGGGGCCTGACCGAGGGCCTGATTCCGCCCCACCTTGAGGAAGTGTGGAACCGGAACAAGGACGCCCAGTCCTCCCTCGAGGAGCGTTGCCGCCGCTACGGCCTTCCCTATGAGGTGGTCGAGCAGCTTGACACGCGCATCGCGGGAATCCGTATCTCGCGGGAATCACTCGATGGAGAGGGTGAATCGTTCTCCGCGGACGGGCGCAGGCTCTCCAAGAAGCTGCTGGGCGACTTGCCGGACTTCCGCCTTGGCCGCTGCTCGATGCACCTGCAGCCCAACAGCTGGTTCCACTTCCAGAGCGACCACGTCATCACGTTCGGCGTCTTCCCCATCAACGAACACCAGAGCCTCGTACGCACCACCTGGCTGGTGGCTGACGACGCCGTGGAAGGCGTCGACTACGACCTGGAGAAGCTCACCTACACCTGGAAGCAAACGAACCTGCAGGACAAGGCGTTCGTGGAGCTGTGCCAGCAGGGTGCCGGCAGTCCCGCGTACGAGCCCGGTCCGTACATGAAGAGCGAATACCAGGTCGAGGCATTCATCAACTGGTACGTGCAGCGCGTGCAGGAGCACTTGGCATGATTGAACTCCTCACTGAAACGGCAATCCAGGAACCACAGCGAATTCGCGGTCTTGAGATGCCGTGGAACAGGGTGATGGGAAGCCCCGAGACGCCCGCGCGGGCAGCCCGTGCGCTGGGCCCGTGGCATCCGCAGGAGTTCATGGCCGAATGCGTCGAGACCGTTTCCGAGGCCGGCGCCATGATGACCTTCGTGTTCCGGCGCTGCGACGGTGCGCCCCTGGCGTTTCGTGCCGGCCAGTACGTGAACGTCGCGTTTCCCGTGAACGGCGAGGATCAGGAACCGGTGGACCGCAGCTACTCGCTGTCCAGTTCGCCCACCGAGCCCTGGACGTTCAGCATTACCGTCAAGTGCGACCCCACCGGATTGGTCTCGCCCTGGGTGCACGAGAACGTCAAACCCGGCACCGTTCTTGAGATGCTCGGACCGGTAGGAGCATTCCACCTGCCCGACGCCGACCGGCGGGCACGGTATCTCCTGCTCGCTGCCGGCGCAGGCATCACGCCCATCATGTCCATGGTGCGGACCATCCATTCGCTGCCCGGACACGCAGATGTTGTGGTGCTCTACCACGGCTCGGATGCCGGAGGCTTTGCCTTCCACCGGGAATTGGCCTACATCGCCTCCGTGGACTCCCGCTTCAAGGTCCACTACTCCCTGGGCGACCGCAGCGTACCGGAGGGGTGGGAAGGGCTCAGCGGAAGGCTGACGGCGGCCATGCTCGAGGAGGTGGCCCCCGATGCCAACGGCCGGCAGGTATACGCATGCGGTCCCGAGGGTTACTTGAACACCGCCACCGAGCTCCTCCAAAAGGTCGGCGTCGATGACACTTCCATATACATGGAGTTCTTCTCGGGAGACCGCCAGACGCTCCTTGAATACCAGGCGGAGGTGGCGCTGGCAACGGACATTGCAGAGGAAATCGCAGAGGAAATCGCTGATTCCGCCGAGGACTACTTTGAAAGCCAGCCCGCAGCGTTCGGGCTCTACGAGCCTGGCTACGACGCCGACGGGACTCTGCAGGCCTCGGGGCTGCCGCTGGAAATCAGCGATCCGGAGGCGCCCGGTTCCAGCCCCGCCGCCGACAGCCCGGGCAGCGAACCGGAAGCCGGAGCCCCTGACGCCTCCACCTTCAACACGGTGGGAACGGGCAGTCTCACCATGTCCTTCATGCGTACCGGCATCAATGTGCGGATCGACCCCACCGAACACATCCTCGAGGCGGCCCAGCGCGCCGGCGTCAGGATCGGCGCGAACTGCAAGGAAGGCATGTGCGGCTCCTGCAAGGTGGTCAAGCTTGCAGGAGAGGTCGAGATGAACCACCAGGGCGGAATCCGGGCGCGGGAAATCTCTGCAGGCAAGTTCCTGCCCTGCTGCTCCACAGCGCAGACGGACCTGGTTATCGATGCCTAGCCCCTGGTCCGGTTGTCAAGGCGCAGCCGGAACCCCTGAAATACAGCTTAAGACTTCAGAAATACCTTGACACGTCACTGTGATTAGGGCCACTCTGTTGCTTATGGCGAGACGTGTTGTTCTTTACGGAACACCCGCCCGCGATGGAAGCAAAGCTGACCTTGATCAATGAATGCCAGGAAGCCCCGATCTTCCACCCGGTTTGGGGACGCCGGAGTACAGCGTGAGCCCATGAATTCAAACCAAAGGACTTGACATGGCTTTGAACAGCGACATCCGCACGGATGCCCAACCCCCCAACGAGCTGGAGGAGCCCCAGCTCGTTCCTGCACCCGAGAACTCTCCTTCCTCGCACGACGCGGAGGACACCGAACAGATCATGCAGGAACTCCGCCAGACCAAGGCCGAACAGGCGGTGGCACAACGGCGGAACCGTAAGCTCACCCTCGACAAGGCCACCTTCGGCATCACCGGAGTCCTCGCCCTTGCTTTTGTGGCGTGGGGCTTCCTGGGCCGGGACAGCCTGGCCGCCACGTCAACAGCCGCCCTGAACTGGGTGATGGAATACACCGGCTGGCTCTTTATGGTCCTGGCCTCGCTGTTCGTTGTTTTCGTCCTCTGGCTGGCCCTGGGCAAGTGGGGCAACATCCCCCTTGGCAAGGACGGCGAGAAGCCCGAGTTCCGGACCATTTCATGGATCGCCATGATGTTTGCGGCCGGCATGGGCATCGGCCTGATGTTCTACGGTGTGGCCGAGCCGCTCTACCACTACATCTCCCCGCCGCCGGGAACGGTGGACGGACGGACGCCGGCAGCCATCCAGACGGCCATGGCGACCTCCATCTTCCACTGGACCCTGCACCCTTGGGCGATGTACGCCGTCGTGGGCATTGCCATGGCCTACGGCACCTACCGCCTGGGCCGCCGGCAGCTGATCTCTGCTGCCTTCACGTCGCTGTTCGGCATCAGGACGGTGGAAGGGCCGGTGGGCAAGTTCATCAACATCCTGGCCATCTTCGCCACGCTCTTCGGCACGGCAGCATCCCTGGGCCTCGGCGCCCTCCAGATCGGCAGCGGCCTGACCTCAAACGGCTGGATCGGAGAAGTGGGAACACCCGTCCTGGTGGCCATCGTCGCCGTCCTGACAGCATGCTTCGTGGCCTCTGCGGTCTCCGGCATCAGCCGCGGCATCCAGTGGCTGTCCAACATCAACATGGTCCTGGCCGTGATCCTGGCGCTCATCGTTTTCCTCGCCGGGCCCACCCTGTTCATCCTCAACCTCATTCCCGCAGCAGTCGGTGACTACGCCAGGGACCTCGCCGAGATGTCCTCCCGCACCGAAGCAGTGGGCGACGAAGCGCTCCGGACCTGGATGTCCGGCTGGACCATCTTCTACTGGGCCTGGTGGGTATCGTGGACGCCGTTCGTGGGCATGTTCATCGCCCGCATCAGCCGCGGCCGCACCATCCGCCAGTTCGTGACCGGCGTCCTGCTGGTCCCCAGCATCGTCAGCGTCATCTGGTTCGGCATCTTCGGCGGCACGGCCTTCCACGTCCAGGAGGAAGCGGACAAGGCGGGCACCCCCGGCCTGGTGTCCATGGCCAGCGGGTCACCGTCCATCGACTTCGACGGCGCCCTGTTCGACCTGGTCCGGAACATGTCCATGCCTGCCTGGCTCACCGCAGCAGTGGTGGTTCTCGCCATGGTCCTGGTGGCCATCTTCTTCATCACCGGAGCCGATTCCGCATCGATCATCATGGCATCCCTGAGCTCCAACGGGTCTTCCGACCCGAAGCGCGGCCTGGTCATCTTCTGGGGCCTGCTCACCGGCGCAGTAGCTGCCGTGATGATGCTCGCCGGCGGTGATGAACCCTCAGAGGCGCTCTCCGGCCTGCAGCGGATCACCATCGTGGCGGCCCTGCCGTTCGTGCTGGTCATGCTGCTGCTGTGCTTCGCCCTGGTCAAGGACCTGCGCCGGGATCCTCTGTCCCTCCGGCGCCGGCTGGCGGACTCCGTAGTGGAGCGCGCCATTCGCAGCGGCGTGGACCAGCACGGCGGCGTCCAGTTCGATCTCGTTACCAAGCATCAATGTGATCAGCGCTGTCCGGACGACGGCCGCTGCGCGGCTTCCCCCGCTGACACCCTAGCCCAAGCAAAGAATTAGGAGTAGACCATGACCACAGTCCTCGAAGGCCGCCCCACCGGTAACGTGACGGTGGAGGCCGGCGACGTTGCCGGCGTCCGCGGCACCGACACCGTACAGTACGTCCTTACCCTTGCGTGCCCGGAGCGCCCCGGAATCGTACGGGCGATCACGGCATTCCTCGCCGACCGCGGCTTCGACATCGTTGAACACCAGCAGTTCGATGACCACATCAGCGGCAAGCTCTACCTGCGCACCGCCTTCACTCCGGGAGACAATGAAGTTTCCGCGGAAGGCCTCAGCGCAGAGTTCGCCGCCATCGCCGATGAGTTCGACATGGAATTCGCCATCCACGACGGCCGCCCCCAGCGACTGCTGGTGATGGTTTCGAAGTTCGGCCACTGCCTCAACGACCTCATCTTCCGTTGGCGCGCCGGCAGCCTGGGTGCGGAGATCGCCGTCGTGGTGTCCAACCACGAGGACCTTCGCCCCATGGCGGAAGCCGCCGGCCTGCCGTTCATCCACGTCCCCGTGACGGCCGCTACCAAGCCCGAAGCTGAAGCGCGCCTGCTGGAACTGGTGGCCGAGTACAACGCGGACCTGGTGGTCCTTGCACGCTACATGCAGGTCCTGTCCAACGACCTGTGCGCCAGCCTCCGCGGCCGCGCCATCAACATCCACCATTCCTTCCTGCCCGGTTTCAAGGGCGCCAAGCCGTACCACCAGGCCTACGACCGTGGCGTGAAGCTCATCGGAGCCACCGCGCACTACGTCACCGCAGACCTGGACGAGGGCCCGATCATCGAGCAGGAAGTGTTCCGGGTGGACCACAGCCTGGACCCGAATGCACTGGTCACGGTCGGCAGGGACGCGGAATCCCAGGCACTGTCCCGTGCAGTTAAGTGGCACAGCCAGCACAGGGTCCTGCTCAACAACACCCGCACCGTCGTCTTCCGCTAACGCCAACGCAAAACAGGAGAAACAACACCCATGAGCGCATCACCACGCGTTGTCATTATCGGCGCCGGCATTGTCGGAACCAACCTTGCCGACGAACTCGCCACCCGCGGCTGGACCAACATCACGGTGGTGGAACAGGGCCCGCTGGAACTTGCCGGCGGCTCCACGTCGCACGCGCCGGGCCTGGTGTTCCAGAACAACCAGTCACGGACCATGACCGAATTCGCCACCTACACGGTCAACAAGTTCCTCTCTTTGAGCAAGGACGGGGAGTCCTGCTTCAACCAGGTAGGCGGCCTGGAACTGGCCACCACCCCCGAACGACTGGCCGATCTCCACCGCAAGATGGGCGTGATGACCTCCTGGGGAGTCGAAAGCCGGATCGTCGACGCCGACGAATGCGAAAAGATCTACCCCCTCCTGAACACCGGCAAGCTCACCGGCGGACGTGAAGTCCTGGGCGGCCTGCTCATCCCCACTGACGGCCTGGCCCTGGCCGCCCGTGCGGTTCAGCTGCTGATCGAGCGCTCCACCAAGGCCGGCGTGACGTACCAGGGCAACACCACCGTCACCGGCATCGCCCAGGAGGGCGGCAAGGTGACGGGCGTGGAGACGTCCGACGGTGTGATCCCGGCAGACATCGTGGTCTCCTGTGCTGGCTTCTGGGGCCGTGAGCTCGGCAAGATGGTTGGCCTGGAAGTACCGTTGCTGCCGCTGGCGCACCAGTACGTGGTCAGCACTCCGCTGCCCGAACTTGAGGGCGTCAACGAGCTTCCCAAGGGTGCCAGCAAGCCCATCCTGCGCTACCAGGACAAGGACCTGTACTACCGCGAGTGGGGCAACCGCATCGGCATCGGCAGCTACGCCCACCGCCCCATGCCGGTGGACATGTCCGCCCTGCCCGAGGTCGCCGCAGAGGAAATGTCGGACCACCGCATGCCCTCCCGCCTGGAGTTCACCCTGGAAGACTTCCTGCCCGCGTGGGAGGACAGCCAGGACCTGCTCCCGGCGCTGCGCAGTTCCGCGATCGAGGACGGCTTCAACGGCATCTTCTCCTTCACCCCCGACGGCGGCCCGCTCATGGGCGAGGCGCCGGACCTCCAAGGCCTGTTCGTGGCCGAAGCCGTCTGGGTCACGCACTCGGCCGGCGTGGCCAAGGCAATGGCGGAGCTGCTGGTGGAAGGCCGGCCCCGCACCGACCTGCACGGCTGCGAGCTGACCCGCTTCGAGAAGGTGCAGACCTCCGACGCGTATGTCAGCGAGACGTCCCAGCAGAACTTCGTGGAAATCTACGACGTCATGCACCCGCTGCAGCCCAGGGAATCCCCGCGGGACCTGCGTGTCAGCCCGTTCAACGTGCGGCAGAAGGAGCTGGGGGCGTTCTTCCTGGAGTCCGCCGGCTGGGAGCGGCCGCACTGGTTCGAGGCCAACCGCGGCCTGCTCGAGGAACTGCCGGAGGAGTGGCAGACGCCGGAGCGGGATGCCTGGTCCGCCCTGTTCTCGTCCCCCATCTCGGCGGCCGAGGCGTGGAGGACGCGTACCGCCGTCGGACTTTTCGACATGACGCCGCTGAAGCGGCTGTCCGTGGTGGGCCCGGGCGCGCAGGCGCTGCTGCACCGGCTCAGCACGGGCAACATTGCCAAGAAGCCGGGTGCCGTGACGTACTGCCTGCTGCTGGAGCACGACGGCGGCATCCGCAGTGACGTGACCGTCGCTCGGCTGGCGGAGGAAGACTTCCAGCTGGGCGTCAACAGCAACGTGGACTTCGATTACCTGCGGGTGGAGGCACGGAAGCAGTCCGCCGCCGATCCCTCCCAGTGGGTGCATGTTTCGGACATCACCGGCAGCACTTGCTGCATCGGGCTGTGGGGGCCGCTGGCCCGCGAAGTGATCGGCAAGGTCAGCTCCGACGACCTGACCAATGACGGCCTGAAGTACTTCCGGACCAAGGAAATATCCGTGGGCGGCATCCCCGTCACCGCCATGCGGCTGTCCTACGTGGGTGAACTCGGCTGGGAGCTCTACACCACCGCTGAGTACGGCCTGAAGCTCTGGGACCTGCTGTTCGAGGCGGGCCGGGAGCACGGCATCATCGCTGCCGGACGTGGCGCGTTCAACAGCATGCGCCTTGAGAAGGGCTACCGGCTGTGGGGCACGGACATGACGTCCGAGCACCACCCGTACGAGTCCGGCCTGGGCTTCTCCGTGGCCAAGGACAAGACGGGCTTCGTGGGTGCCGAGGCCCTGGCGGCACGTAAGGAAGAGCCCGCCACCCGTGCGCTGCGCTGCCTGACGGTCGACGACGGCACGTCCATTGTGCTGGGGAAGGAACCGGTGTACGTGAACGGCTCGGCCGCCGGGTACGTCACGAGCGCCGCCTACGGCTACACCGTCCGCAAGCCGATTGCCTACGCCTGGCTGCCGGCTTCGGTGACCGAGGGCGACGCCGTGGAGATTGAGTACTTCGGCAAGCGCATCGCCGCCACCGTCACGCCTGAACCCCTCTTCGACCCGGGTATGGAGCGCCTCCGCGGCTAACCCGCGCCGCGAAGGGTGGTTGGACCTGCTTGAGACCGGCAGGCCCAACCACCCTTTTCGTGTCCGCGAAATGGCGCTTAACCGCAGTCCCGGTGTGGAACTTTGCTGTTAATTGCCATCTCGGGGAACGAAACGGCCCCGCCTCCCTGCTGTTCAACAGGGAAGCGGGGCCGTTGCGGCACGCCGGCTAACTAGCCTGCGGTGACCGGTTCCAGCTCTCCGGCAGCTACCTCGGCGGCGCTTTCCGCGACGTGCGGCGTGAAGCGGACGAACATGGCTTTGAATCCGGGGGTGTTGGATTCGCGGGCCACGTTTTCCTTGTGGACCAAGGCGTTGGCTTCGGGGAAGTACGCGGCGGCGCAGCCCTTGGCGGTGGGGTAGGCCACGAGCCGGAACTTGTCCGCCGTCCGGTCGTGCCCGCGGAAGGTGCTGACCACGTCCACGAGGTCGCGGTCCTCGAAACCGAGCTCGGCCAGGTCTTCGGGGTGGATGAGGATCACGCGGCGTCCGCCGGAGATGCCGCGGTAGCGGTCGTCCAGCCCGTAATAGGTGGTGTTGTACTGGTCGTGGCTGCGGATGGTCTGGAGCACCAGGTGCCCTTCGGGCGGGGTGAGGTATTCCAGCGGGCTAACGGTGAAGCGGCCGCGGCCGATGTCCGTTTTGAAGGACCGGGTGTCGCGCGGCGGGTTGGGCAGCACGAACCCGTTTTTGGTCCGGACCCGGGCGTTGAAGTCCTCGAAGCCGGGCAGGACGCGTTCGATGTGGTCCCGGATCACGTCGTAGTCCTCGGCCATGGCTTTCCAGTTCACGGAGTGGTCCGGGCCGAAGGTCGCCTCGGCCATGCGGGCCACAATGACCGGCTCGGCGAGCAGGTGCTCCGAAACCGGCGTGAGCCTGCCCTGGGTGGAATGGACCACGGACATGGAGTCCTCCACGGAGAGGAACTGGGCGCCCTTGGGGTGCTTGTCGTCCTTGTCCGTCCGGCCCAGGGTGGGCAGGATCAGCGACGTGCGGCCGTGGACGATGTGCGAGCGGTTCGGCTTGGTGGAGATATGCACGGTCAGGCCGATCCGCTGCATCCCGGCCTCCAAGGTCTCGGTGTCCGAACAGGCCAGGGAGAAGTTGCCGCCCATCGAGACGAACACGTCCACCTCGTCGCGTTCGAACGCTTCCATCGCTTCGACGGCGTCGTAGCCGTGGTGCCGCGGGGAGGTAATCCCGAACTCGGTGTCGAGGGCTTCCAGGAGCCATTCCTTGGGTTTTTCCCAGATGCCCATGGTCCGGTCGCCCTGGACGTTGGAGTGACCGCGGACCGGGCAGGCGCCGGCGCCGGGCTTGCCGAAGTTGCCCTGCAGGAGCAGGACGTTGACCATTTCCTTGATGGTGTCCACCGAGTGCGGCTGCTGCGTCACACCCAGGGCCCAGCAGAAGATGGACGCCTTGGACTTGATGAGCATCCCGGCAACAGTTTCGATCTGTTCCCGGGACAGGCCGGTGGCCTTTTCGGTCTCGGCCCAGTCCAGCGTGGCCCGGGCCTGGCGGTAGGCGTCGAACCCGTCGGTCTGGGCGGCGATGAAGGAATGGTCGACGACGGTCCCCGGGTTCCGTTCCTCCTCGGCCAGGAGCAGGTGGCCCAGGGCCTGGAACAGGGCAAGATCCCCGCCTACCTTGATCTGCAGGTACTCGTCGGCCAGCGGGGTGCCGCCCCCGACGACGCCGGAGACGGTCTGCGGGTCCTTGAAGTTGAACAGGCCCGCCTCGGGCAGCGGGTTGACCGCCACCACTTTGCCGCCCTTGTCCTTGCACTCCTTCAGCGCGGACAGCATCCGCGGGTGGTTGGTGCCGGGGTTCTGGCCCACCACAAAGATCAGTTCGGCGTCGTGGATGTCATCCAGTGAGACGGTGCCCTTGCCGATGCCGATGGTGGGGTTCAGTGCCGAGCCGGAGGACTCGTGGCACATGTTCGAGCAGTCCGGCAGGTTGTTGGTGCCAAGGGCCCGGGCGTACAGCTGATACATGAACGCTGTCTCGTTCGCGGTCCGCCCTGAGGTGTAAAAAACGCACCGGTCCGGCGTGCTGGCCCGGACGTGCTCACCAATCAGCTCGAACGCATGAGCCCAGGAAATCGGTGAGTAGTGGGTTTCCCCTGCGCGGATCACCACGGGCTCGCTCAGCCGGCCCTGGTTGCCCAGCCAGTATTCGGTCTTGGTGGACAGCTCGGCGATGGAGTGCTTGGCCCAGAACTCGGCGCCGACCGTGCGGAGGGTGTTTTCCTCGGCCACGGCCTTGGCACCGTTCTCGCAGAACTCGGCCGCCTTGCGCTTCTTGTCCGACTCCGGCCAGGCGCAGCCGGGGCAGTCAAAGCCGCCGCGCTGGTTCAAGCGCAGCAGCGACTGCGCGGTCCGGGTTACCCCGGCCTGCGCCACGGCGCGTTCCAGCGCCACCATCACGGCCTTGACACCGGCCGCCTCGGTCTTGGGCTTGTGGACTTCGAGGTCGTCCTCGTTGATGTCCGCGACGGGGGCGGGCTGCTTACCGAACTTCATCGTTCCAACTTCCTTACCGGCATACGTTGTTCTGGCACCAGCAAAGGCGCACCAAGGTTCCTGGTGCGCCTTTGCTGGACACTGCTGTTACTTCGATGGCTACTGCGGCACCTTCGCCAGGGTTTCCTGCTCCGCGGCGATGGTGGTGTTGTCGCCGTGTCCGGTGCGGACCACCGTGTCACCGGGCAGCGTCAGCAGCCGTTCCCGGATCGAGGTGAGGATGGTGGGGTAGTCGCTGTAGGACCGCCCTGTGGCACCGGGCCCGCCGTTGAAGAGCGTGTCGCCGGTGAAGACCGTTCGTTCGCTTTCCAGGTGGAAACAGGTGGAACCGGGGGAGTGGCCCGGTGTATGGATGGCCTTGAGGGTCGCCCCGGCCACCTCAAAGACGTCGCCGTCATGCAGTTCCTGGTCCGGCCTGGCGTCCGGGTAGACCTGCTCCCAGAGCACCAGGTCCTCCGGGTTGAGGTAGATCGGTGCGCCGACGGCGTCTGCGACCTCGCGTGCGGCACCGATGTGGTCGTTGTGCGCGTGGGTCAGCAGGATGGCCTTGACCTTCCGGTCACCCACCTGGTTGATGATTGCGGAGGCGTCGTGCGGGGAATCAATGACGACGCATTCAGCGTCATTGCCCACGATCCAGACGTTGTTGTCCACGTCCCAGGTGCCGCCGTCGAGCGAAAAAGTGCCCGAGGTGACCAGGTTCTCGATCCGGACGGCCATCAGGAAGCCGCCCCCGCGGCCGGCAGTTCAACAACGGAGCGCAGGACCTTGCCCTCGTGCATCTTCTCGAAGGCTTCCTCCACCTGGTCGATGCTGATGCGCTCGGAGACAAAAGCGTCCAGGTCCAGGTTGCCCTGCTTGTAGTGGCTCACCAGCATGGGGAAATCGCGGGAGGGCAGGCAGTCGCCGTACCAGGAGGACTTCAGCGAGCCGCCCCGGCCGAAGACGTCCAGCAGGGGCAGTTCAAGCGTCATCTCCGGCGTCGGGACGCCCACCAGGACCACGCGGCCGGCGAGGTCGCGGGCGTAGAAGGCCTGCTTGTACGTTTCAGGGCGGCCGACGGCGTCAATCACCACGTCGGCCCCGTTGCCTCCCGTGAGGGCGCGGATGGCTTCGATAGGGTCTTCCTTGCTGGAGTCGATGCCGTGCGTGGCGCCCAGCGACTTGGCCATTTCGACCTTGTTGGCATCGATGTCGACGGCGATGATGGTGGTGGCGCCGGCCAGTTTGGCCCCGGCGATCGCGGCGATGCCCACACCGCCGCAGCCGATCACGGCCACGGACTCGCCGCGCTTGACCTCGCCGGTGTTGATCGCGGCGCCGATGCCGGCCATTACACCGCAGCCCAGCAGGCCCACGGCGGCGGCATCAACTTCAGGGTCCACTTTGGTGCACTGCCCGGCGGCAACCAGGGTCTTCTCGGCGAAGGCGCCGATGCCCAGCGCGGGGGAGAGCTCGGTTCCGTCCTCAAGGGTCATCTTCTGGGTGGCGTTGGCGGTGTTGAAGCAGTACTGCGGCTGGCCCTTCGCACAGGCCCGGCATTCACCGCAGACCGCACGCCAGTTCAGGATGACGCGGTCACCCGGGGCGATGGAGGTAACCCCGTCGCCCACCGCGCTGACAACACCGGTTGCTTCATGGCCCAGCAGGAAGGGGAAGTCATCGTTGATTCCGCCCTGCTTGTAATGCAGGTCGGTGTGGCAGACGCCGCAGGTGAGGATGTCCACCAGCGCCTCGCCCGGTCCCGGATCCGGCACCAGGATAGTCTCAACTGACACCGGGGCGTTCTTTTCCTTGGCAATGACTGCCTTGACCTTGTGAACCATGATTCCTGTGTTCCTTTCGTTGGCCGAACGAGGATCCCGACCCGACTAACAATTCTAGAAGCCACGGCTTCTCCGGCCCGCTACCCAAACGGGTGGGCAGCAGATCCGAAGGGATAGTTCGACCCGCTACTAGCGGAACCTCATTGTGTAATGCGCAACATGATTCGCATAGTGCGTACTCGAAAATATGTCAGCCGTCACACCGCATGTCAAGGGAGCGGGCAAGTGCTTCGCCCGCCTGACGCTGGGCGTCCAGGACCAGAGAGGCCTGCTGGTGCAACGTCGATGCTGGTAAAGCAACAGGCATCCATCATGCCACGCATCTGCGTAGGGCGTCGGCAAGTTCGCCGTCGCGGGAGCAAAAGAACCCAGCCCCCTGCAAGAGCCTATTGACTGTGCTGCACATCACGCCTAATCTGATGCAACAGCGTTGCGCTGAATGCAACCACAACAACTTTGGTGGATACATGAGTAACGAAACTTCCTCCGTGGCCCCGAACCAGGGCCTGCAGGCGGAGCCGGGCGGCCTGAACTCCGCTGACAACGCAGTCAGCAAGGAAACCCGCCGCCGGGTTATCGCGGCCAGCTTCATTGGAAACTTTGTTGAATGGTTCGACTACGCGGTGTACGGCTACCTGGCCGTCACCATCGCGGCAGTCTTTTTCCCGCAATCTGATCCCCAGGCCGGGCTTCTCCTGACTTTTGCCCTGTTTGCGATCTCATTCCTGGTACGCCCGCTCGGCGGTTTTGTCTGGGGGCATATAGGAGACCGGGTGGGCAGGCGGACAGCCCTCTCCTTGTCCATCCTGATCATGTCCGGGGCCACGTTCTGCATTGCCCTGATCCCCGGATACGACATGATCGGCCTCTGGGCTCCCGTCCTGCTTCTGGTCATCAGGGTGGTCCAGGGATTCTCCGCCTCCGGAGAATACGCGGGAGCATCGGCCTTCCTGGTGGAATACGCCCCCACCAACCGGCGCGGGCTCTACGCCGCCGTCGTGCCCGCCAGCACGGCCGCCGGGCTGCTCCTCGGTTCGCTGCTCGCAGGCCTGCTGACAACACTTCTTAGTTCCGAAGCGATGCACAGCTGGGGCTGGCGCCTCCCCTTCCTCCTGGCGGCCCCGATGGGCCTCATTGGCCGGTACATCCGGACCAAGCTCGAAGACACCCCGGTCTTCCGCGAACTGGCCAAGGAGGACGAGGCCGTCAAGGCGCCCGTCTCCAGCCTCTTCCGGAACCACTGGCGGCAGCTGCTCCAGGCCGTCGGGGCAGTGCTGCTCAACGCCGTCGGCTTCTACGTGATCCTCAGCTACATGCCCACGTACTTGTCCTCCGAGCTTGGCCTCGGCGCCACCGAATCGTTCCTGGCCACTACCGTGGCGCTTGTTACCTACATTGGCTTCATCTTCCTCACGGGAATGCTCTCAGACCGGTATGGCAGGAAGAAGGTACTGATTGCCGCATCAGTCAGTTTCATTCTGCTGACAGTGCCGGCGTTCGCCCTGCTGGGAACGGGAAACTTCCTGGTGGTGGTCCTCGTCCAGATCCTGCTGGGCGCCATGCTCACCCTCAATGACGGCACGCTCCCCAGCTTCCTGGCCGAGATGTTCCCCACCCGGGTCCGCTACAGCGGCTTCGCCGTCAGCTTCAACCTCTCCAACGCCCTCTTCGGCGGCACCGCCCCGTTCATGGCAACCCTCCTGATTGCCGCCACGGCAAACGACCTGGCACCGGCCTGGTATCTGGTCGCTGCCGCCCTGGTGTCCCTCGTCGCCGTGGCCCTGTCCAGGGAAACCTGCCGGGAACCCCTGCGCCACGAATAGCTTCCCTTCCAAAACAACCTCAAGAAATGCATCAACAGAAAGGCATCGCCACGATGACCATCACCACCGAGAACGCAACGTCCGTCGCTGAACTGGAGCGCCTGAAGGTCCTCAAGAACGGCGAAAAGGTCAGCCTCACCTTCTCCGACGCCGAGTTCGAGCGGCGCCTCGCCGGCCTCCGAAGCATCATGGCGGAGAAGGACCTCGACGCCGTCGTCCTCACCAGCTACCACTCCATCAAGTACTACTCCGACTTCCTCTTCACTTGCTTCGGCCGGTCCTACGCCATGGTGGTCACCAAGGATGACACCGTCACCGTCACCGCGAACATCGACGCCGGCATGCCGTGGCGCCGCAGCTACGGCGACAACATCGTCTACACGGACTGGCGCCGGGACAACTACATCTTCGCCATCCAGGAAGTGCTGCGCACCCGCGGCATCAACGTCCGCCGGCTCGGCGTCGAAGACGACTCCCTGCCGCTGGACAACCGCAACAAGATCCAGGCGGCATTCCCGTCCGCGGCCCTGGTGGACGTCGCCCAGGCTGCGATGCGCCAGCGCATGATCAAGTCAGCGGAGGAAATCGAAGTCATCAAGCACGGTGCACGCATCGGCGACCTGGGCGGCGAGGCGATCCGCAAAGCCATCACTGCCGGCATCACGGAATACGAGGTGGCCTTGATCGGCACCGAAGCCATGGTCCACGAGATCGCCCGGACCTTCCCCAACTCGGAGATCCGCGACACCTGGGTGTGGTTCCAGTCGGGCATCAACACCGACGGCGCCCACAACTGGGCCACCACCCGCAAGATCCAGGAACACGACATCCTGTCCCTGAACTGCTTCCCCATGACCTCCGGCTACTACACCGCCCTCGAGCGCACCCTGTTCTACGGTGAACCGGATGCCCGCTCCCTGGAGCTGTGGAACATCAACGTGGAGGTGCACAAGCGCGGCCTGGAGCTCATCAAGCCCGGCGCCGTCTGCAAGGACATCGCCGCCGAGCTGAACGAGATCTACGTCGGCCGTGGCCTGCTGGCCAACCGCACCTTCGGCTACGGGCACTCCTTCGGCGTCCTCAGCCACTACTACGGCCGGGAAGCCGGACTGGAACTGCGCGAAGACATCGACACCGTGCTGGAACCGGGAATGGTGGTTTCCATGGAACCGATGATCACGGTCCTGGACGGCCAGCCGGGCGCCGGCGGCTACCGCGAACACGACATCCTTGTGGTGGGCGAAGACGGCGCCGAGAACATCACCCAGTTCCCGTTCGGCCCCGAGTACAACATCATCGGAGCCTGACGCATTACCAACACCCGAAGCGGCGCCGGCACCTGCCGGCGCCGCTTTCGGGCCCCACTAGGGAATGATGGTTTACATCATGAGCGCAACAGCATCCGAGAGCACAGCCAACGGCGACACCAAGGGCGCTTCCGTCATCGTCAACGCGGTTGCCGTCCTCCGGACCTTTACCGCGGACGAGCCACTCCTCGGAGTCACCGAGATCGCCAACCGCGTCGGGCTGCACAAAAGCACTGTCTCCAGGATCCTGGCCACATTCGAGCAGGAGCATCTGGTGGAGCGCGACGCCGAGACCCGCCGGTTCCGGCTGGGTCTCGGGCTGATTGCCGTGGCAGGCCCGTTGCTGGCGGAGCTGGAGGAGCGCCGCGTTGCCTACCCCGTGCTCCGCGAGCTGTCCGAACAAACCGGGGAAACCAGCGCCCTCATGGTGTGGAGCGGTGACGAATCAATCTGCGTGGAGCAGATCGCCAGCCGGCACCAGATTAAGCACACCACGCCGCTGGGTGCCCGTTACAGTGATGCCTTCAGCGCCTCAGTGCAGGTCTTCCTGGCCCAGGAACCCGAACCCCGCGTCCGGTCCCTCCTCAGCAGCGGCGCCATCACCTACCCCGGCCTGGACGAACCCAGCCTGGACGCCTACCTCGTCCGGTTGAAGGATGACGCGCGGCGCGGCTGGGCCATCAACTATGGCGAAACCTCCATTGACGAAGTGGGACTCGCTGCCCCCGTCTTCGACCACCGCGGCGAGATCGTGGCTGCCGTGCTGATCCCGGCGCCCCGGTTCCGGGTGTCCCAGGACCGCCTCCAGGCGCTCGGGGAATCCTGTGCCGCGGCGGCGGCGAAAGTCACGGCCCGGCTGGGTGGTACCGGCCGGAAGCAAGGAGTTCCTGCAGACGCCTGAGGTCCGCGGTCAGTCCAGATGTGGCCGTCCTGCTCAGCAAGCTTCCAGCAAGGACGGCCACGTAGACTTACATGATGCGGTTGGTAGCGAGCGATATTGACGGAACGATCCTTGGACACGATGGAAAAATCAGTGACCGCACCGTCCGCGCCTTCCATGCCTGCCGCGACGCCGGCGTCGAACTCGTATTTGTCACCGGCCGCCCGCCGCGCTGGCTGCACCCCCTGCAGGACCAGCTGGGCCACACCGGCACCGTCATCTGCTCCAACGGCGCCGTGGTGTGGGACCTCGAGACCGAAAAGCTGGTGTCCGCCCGCACGCTGGCCATCGGGACCGTGCTGGAGGTACGCCGGATCATCAAGGAGCTCCGCCCTGCCGCGCTGTTCGCCGCCGAAACGTTGACTGGCTTCCACCTCGAACCCGGCTTCATCGAGAACGAATCCAGCGAACTGCTCAGCGAGTTCACCCCGGCGCCGCTCGCCGAAACCCTCGCCACGGATGACTCCGTGGTGAAGTTCCTGGCGATCGTCCGGGAGGGCACCCCTGATGACTTCCTCGCCGAGGTGCGGCCCGCCGTCGGCCATCTTGCGGCCGTCACGCACTCCTCGCCGGGGGTTGCGATGCTGGAGCTGTGCCTTCCCGGTGTCAACAAAGCGGTGACGTTGGCGGAATACGCGGCCTCGCTGGGCATTGACGCCGCTGACGTTGTGGCCTTTGGGGATATGCCCAACGATATCGAGATGCTCCGCTGGGCCGGCCACGGCTACGCGATGGCCAGCGGCCACCCGGAGGCCATCCTCGCAGCGGCGCAGCAGGCGCCCCATTTTGACGACGACGGCGTGGCCCAGGTCCTCGAGGCCCGGCTGGCTTCGCTGGGTGTCCAGCTTCCCTAAGCCCTTTTCACAGCGTGCGCTCACCTGGCGTTCACCTTTGCTTCCTAGGGTGGAAGCAAGGGGCAACACCTCCCCTTATGGCTCAAGGGGTAACGATGGCACGAACTGTAAAGCAAGGCCCTGTTGATGCGCCGCTGCGCAAGGCAACGCCCGCTCCGCACTGGAAACAGCTCCGGCAGGGCGACCGCGTCCGCGTGGCCCTCGCGCCCGGTTTTGAAACCGGCGGGCTGGTGGACGCGATCACCGGCGACCATACCGCGGTGTGGGTGAACCTCGACGGCGGCCGCGGACGTACGCTGCTGCACTGCAGCGACGGCGTGGAGATTTTTCCGGAAGAAGACTAGGGCTGCTTGACGGCGGCGCCCTGCGGGAGCTCCCGCTCCGGTACGCTCACACAGTGAGTCTGCCATTTTTCACCCACTCCGGCACCGGGCCCCAGCCGCCAGTCGCTATGGCCCACCGGGGTTTTTCACGGGAGGGGCTGGAGAATTCCATGGCGGCGTTCCGCGCCGCCGTCGAACTGGGCTACCAGTACCTGGAAACGGATGTCCACACCACGGCGGACGGGGTGGTGCTCGTTTTCCATGACGAGACCTTGGACCGGGTGACCGACGGGTCAGGCCGCATCGCCACCCTGACAGCGGCGGACGTGGCCCTGGCGAAGATCGGAGGCCGTGAGCCCGTCCCCACCTTTGACGACCTGGTCACCGGGCTTCCCGGTGCGCGCCTCAACGTGGACGTCAAGGACTGGAACTCCGTCCGGAGCCTTGCCGCCGCCATCGAACGCCACCAGGCGCACAACCAGGTGCTGGTGACCAGCTTTTCGGACCGGCGGCGCCGGGCGGTGCTCAAGCTGCTGAGCCGGCCTGTGGCGTCGTCAGCCGGCGTTGTTCCGGTGGCCTTGTTCGTTGTGCTGGGACGGCTGCTGCCGGCGCCTGTTTTCCGCTGGGCCATGCGCCGGTTCCTGCATGATGTCCATGCGCTCCAGGTACCTGCGCGCAGGGGCGGGATCGAGGTGGTCACCCCCGGGTTTGTCCGGCGCGCGCACTCCCTGGGGTTGATGGTCCATGTCTGGACCATCAACGAGCCAGCAGAGATGCGCCGCCTGCTCGAGCTGGGCGCCGACGGGATCGTCACCGACCGTGCGGACCTGCTCCGGGACGTGCTGCGCGAACGCGGTGAGTGGCCCGACGGACAGCGGGACTCCTGACCGGGCGAGCTATTCCCTGTCGGCCTATTCCTTCAGGTCCCGGCCTGTGCTGGTGGACGGGTCCTGGTCACCTTCGGTTGGATCGGCCCGGAGTTCGTCGGGGTTGCTGTCGGGCAATCCTCCCGACACCCCCGGGACCCCCTCCGTTGAGCCTCCGCCGCCCGACTCCGTCCCGCCTGCGGGAGCGGATGCACTGCCTGCCAGCCCGCCGTCGTCGTTCGCCCGGTCATTGTCGGTATCGTCAACATCCCCGCCCAAGGGGGATTCCGATACCGGCCCTGGCGCTGGTCCGGCCTTCAGCCCGGGTGCCTTCTGCTTCTCGGCTTCCATGGCGTTGGACCCCTCGCTGAGGGAGGAATGGACCTCCACGTCGCTGTTGGGATCCGCGGGGTCAGGAACATCCCGTTTCTCGACAGGATCGCTTGTTCCGGCGAGATCCTCCATGGCGTTCTCTGCTGCCTTGCCGATGCTGTCGCCGATACCCATGTGACTGCTCCTTCCGACATCGCACTCCGGCGCCCCCAGTGGACTTCCGGAGCATTACCCTTCCAGAATTATCAGCATGCTTACAATTAGTCCAGAGCTGAGGCAACAGGCCACGGCCGGGCAGGAAGGACCATACTGTGAGCAGTTACCATCCGGAAAACGACCCCGCCAATCCTGACCAGCCGGGCAAGCATCACCCAGGCGCCGGTCAGCAGGGAAGCAGGGACTCTGCAGGCTCACCGAATCCGGACCCCGCGGAGGGCAATGTCACAGGGCTGGAGCCCGGCGGGGGAGTCCCTCCCGGCGAGACGCCGCCGGCCGAGGACCAGATGAGCGGCGACCAGGGCCACGAAGAGTAAGCAGGCCGGCCCATGCCGGGCCGGCCTGAGTCAGTGCACGTCGTTTATCGGTGCAGGTCGTTTATCAGTGCACGTCGTTGGGCGGCGAAACGGGCCCGGACTGTTCCGGGCCCACAAGCTGGCTCTTCAGGCCGTCCATGTCCAGGCGGGTGTTCCAGCTCGCCCAGTCCTGCGGCCGCACCGAGGGCCGGCCCAGGAGGTAGCCCTGGCCTGCGCTGATGCCCAGCTCCGTCAGGACCTTGAGTTCGCCGACTGTCTCAATGCCCTCCGCGATCAGGGTGGTGCCGATCTGCTCAGCGAAGTCCACCAGGCAGCCGGCAAGGGCGCGCTGGATACCGTCGTTGTCCACATCGCCAATGATGTTCCGGCCAACCTTCAGGAAATCCGGACGCAGGTGCACCATCCGGCTCAGGGCACCGGCCCCCGGGTGGGTGTCATCAACCGCGATGCGCAGGCCTTGGTCGCGCAGCGGGTTAATGGCGGCAATGAACTGCGGGTACTCCTCATCACTGACGGATTCGGTCAGTTCAAGCACCACCCGGCTGATGGGAAGGTCGATGTGTTCGAACAATTCCGGCAGCCGCGGGTCCAGGCAGGACGTGGGCGAAATGTTCAAGGACACATAAAGGTTCTGCGGAAGATCGCGGGCTGCGGCAGCGGCTGATCCGAGGGCGGAAAACTCCAGGTTCGCGCCCAGGCCTACGGCTGCTGCCTCGGCGAACCACAATTCCGCGGCCGCGCCGTCGTCGCTGACAAAGCGCGACAACGCCTCGACACCCACTACGGTTTCGTCGGCCAGCCCATAAATGGGCTGGAACGCCGTCATCAGCATTTGGCTTTCAAGCAATGCGCTGATGCGGGACATGCTGCGGATTGCGTCAATCCGTTCCGCAAGCTGTGGCGGAATAATGCTGGGTTCCAAGCGCATTTTCCGGACACTGTCCAGCGTTTCAACGGTGTTGGCGTCGCTGCGGCGGGTTTCCAGGAGATACTCCAGCAAGGCCCTTTCGGGCACGCCAGGATTTTCATCGAGGCTCTTGCTGAGGCGTTGCCGGACAGCGGCCCCGGATGGATCCGGATCCCCTAAAACGGCGGCGATGATTCCCCACGCCTGTACTCGAACCGACATTAGCTACGCCCCCAGTTGACGAAGTAATGACCCAATGGCCCTTTGATGTTCAATTTATAACCGCTTCTAAAGTCCAATAATGCTGGCAAGCCGCAAAATCACGGTGACGAAAATTAGACCCAGCACGATGATCGTATATCGGGGCGGACAAAAGCGCAGTACATTTCGCCTTACTGATTAGCGCCTTCCGGCTGGGCTGCCAACAGATCGGGAACCTGCTCCGGTGGAACGGGCCTGCTGAAGTAATAGCCCTGGGCGCTGAGGCAGCCCAGGCCGCGGAGGATCTCCGCCTGTTCCGCGGTTTCGACCCCTTCCCAGACAGCCTCCAGGCCGCAGGCCCGGATGAGTTGCAGGACAGCCGCCACGAGTGCCGGCTGGCCTGGATCGGTGCCAAGGCCGTCGATCAGCGAGCGGTCCACCTTGACCCGGTCCACCGGCAAGCGGCGCAGATAGCTGATGGACGAATAGCCCGTTCCGAAGTCATCGATTTCGATCCCGACGCCAAGGCCGCGCAGCCCGCCCAGCGAGTAACGGTCCAGTTCATTGCCCTTGACGATCGCTACTTCAGTCAGTTCCAGGACCACCTGTTCGGGCCGGACGCCGGTTTCCTTCAGGACGTTCCGCACATCCTCGATGAACTGGAGGCTTTGCAGGTCCGTGGCGGAAATGTTGATCCGCACGGAGAAGCGCTGGTCCACGAACTGTCCGGCGATCCATTCCCGCAGCTGGCGCACCGAGGCCCGCAGCACCCACAGCCCAAGTTCGGAGATCAGCCCGGCTTCCTCGGCCAGCGGAATGAATTCGTCGGGCATAATGAGCCCGCGGGTGGGGTGGTTCCACCGGACCAGCGCCTCCACGCCTTCGATCCGGCCGGAGCCCAGCTCCACTACCGGCTGGTAGTGCAGGGTCAATCCGTCGGTCCTGATAGCGGTGCGGAGGTCCTCCACCAGTTGGCTGCGGAGCCTGCGGACCAGCAGCAGCCCGGGTTCAAACCGGTGCAGCCTGTTCTGCCCCTCAGCCTTGGAGGCGTACATGGCGACGTCGGCCTCCATCAGCATGTCCTCGGGCGTCTGGCCGGCGCCGCCAACGCTCAGCCCGATGCTGGCCCCGCAGCGCACGCTCCGCCCCGGCAGCTCGATCGGGTCATTCAGCGACGCCAGAATGCGGTGCCCAACGATGGCGGCCTGGTCCGCGGAGACCGCCGGCATCACGATCGCGAACTCGTCCCCGCCCAGCCGGGCGACGACGTCCGTGTCCCGCACCGCGGCGCGGACACGTTCACCCACCGTGACCAGTACCTGGTCGCCGGCGGTGTGGCCGAGGCTGTCGTTGATGGACTTAAAGGCGTCCAGGTCCATCAGCAGGATCACGGGCCCCTCATCCGCGCTGTCCTCGATGGCGGCCCTCAAGGCGTCGATGAGCGCAGAGCGGTTGGCCAGGCCGGTCAGGGGGTCCTGCATGGCCATTTTCTGCATTTCCAGGTGGGCTTCGTGCAGGAGTTGGGTGCGCACCTGCACCCGCTGTTCGAGTTCCTCGTAGATGATCTGCAGATCCTCGGCCAGGAGGTTGGTGCCCATAATGATGGCATCAAGTTCGTCGCGGGCGTCAGAAACGTTTATCCGTGAATTGAGGTCTCCCGATGCCAGCCGCACAATGCCTTCAAGCAGTTGCGAAAGCCGGGGGTCGTTGTCGGCGAACATCGGTTCCTCCTCCCGCGCTCAGTTGGCCCGGTTGCGGTCAGTATCCAGCGGAAGGCTCACTGTGACGGTGGTGCCGGAGCCCAGGGTGGAGGCCACGTCAATGCGGCCGCCGTGGCGCGCCACAATGTCCTTGGTAATGGCCAGCCCCAGCCCGGTTCCGGGAATGGCTCCGGACATGGCATTGGACGCCCGGTAGAACCTGGTGAAAACGTGGTCGATTTCCTCGCTGGAGATGCCGATGCCGGTGTCGGCCACGCTGACGGTTGCCCAGCGGGTGCCGTCTGCCGCCGCGTGCGACTCGCTTCCCACCTCAATCCGGCCGCCGCTTGGCGTGAATTTGATGGCGTTGGACACCAGATTGGTGAATACCTGCTGCAGCTGCACCTCGTCAGCCAGGATCTCGGGGTCCTCCGGTGCAGGATCCACCGCAATAGTGACGTTCTGCAGCTGGGCCAGGGGCCGCAGCGCCCCTGCCACCAGGTCCAGCGTCTGGCCCAGGCGCACCGGGGTGAGATGCATCAGATTGTCTTCGAGGCCGTTGCGGGACACGCTGAGCATGTCCTCGATCAGCATCCGGAGCCGCTCGGTGTTGCGGACCACGATGTCCAGCATCTGGTGGACTTCGGGCGATACGGGCTGCTCGGTGCTTTCCTGAATCATGTCCAGGTAGGCCATGATGGACGTCAGCGGGGTCCTCAGCTCGTGGTTCACCGTGGCGAGGAAGTCGGTTTTTGCCTTGTCCAGCTGCCGAAGCTGCTTGACCACCTGCTGCTGGCTGCTGATGAGGTGGCTCTGGATCAGGCCGTGTGCTGCATTGCCGGCCACGTGCTGGATCAGGCCCAGCTCCGCCCGGGACCATTGCCGCGGCTCGTCCAGCATCGCGATCCAGATGATGCCCAGCGAGGAGCTGCCTTCACCCATCGGCACCGCCAGCAGCGAGGCGGCAGGGCCAAGGCGCGGGGTGCCTCCGGGCTCGCCTGTTTGCCCGTCCTCTTCGGACCCCTCAGAGGAGCTCAGCGTTTCGGCCCCAGCCCACAGCATGTCGGCCGTCTGCCGGGCGGAGTCCTCGTCCGGCAGCGCGGTGTCAGCCAGCGGTTCAAGGCCCGGCCTGGTCCATGCGGCGGTGATGGGGGGAACCCGCTCGTCCTCGAAAGTAGTCAGCCGGACGTGGTCTGCCTTGAACGTTCGCCCGAAGCCAGCGACCACATGGCCGGCGATCTCCTGCGGATCGTTTGTTCCGCGCACGGCGGCGGACACCTGCCGGAGCTGTTCACGCAGGGCCTCAGCCTCCTGCCGGGCGATCCTGCGCCGGGCCACCTGGCTGATCAGGGACGTGGCCCGGTGGACCAGTTCCTTGGGCGGCGGGGGTTTGGCGATGCAGTCGTGGACGCCGGGAGGCTTCATGGCCGCCAGTTCGGCCGGGCTGTCCAGATCCACCATCACCAGGACTGGCGCCTCTGCTTCGACCGCGGATAAGGACGTGTCCACCACAATGACGGAAGGTTCGCCTGCTGCCAGCAAACGGGCGAGGCCGTCGGCATCACACGCGGTGCGGACCTCGTAACCAGCTTCTCGCAGTGCGCGCGCATTCAGAGCCAGACGCCCGTCGTCGGGGTCCGCTACATAAGCGGTGCGTGGCACAGACGGGTCCCACGGCAAATCAGCCGCCACAATGCCCCCTTCGCTCCCAGTTGACTACATTGTAGGGCGGCGCGCCCCGGATGCTCCCTTGGAAGCTGCACATCGCCCCAGCGTGACGGAACGTGGCCCTTTGCGGACAGCCGACGCACCGCGGCCAGGCCTGAAAACTGCTGGGTTGACGGATGCGCGACATATATTTGGGCTGTGTTCTCCCCAGCAAAATCGGTGCGCTCCTCCTGGCAGAAGTACCTGATGATCCCCAAGCTTGCCCGGCTGTCCCGTTCTGCGCCCAAGGACCGGCGCCTGGCGTGGGACAAATACTGGGCAGGCATCAGCGCCACCGGACCGGGCGGCGAGGTTTTGTGGGATTCGGGCCGGGACCACGAGTTCCTCGGTTACCGGGACGTGCTGCTGCGCCACTTGGATGCGGAACTTCCCCTGGTTGATGTGGGCTGCGGACACGGCAGTTTCACCCGCGCATTGGCCGGTACCTTCCGCGAGGTGGTCGGTGTGGACGTGTCCGCCCATGCGGTGGCGCGAGCACGCGCCGAGTCGGAAGCGCAAGCAGGCCTGGCCGGGCGCATCCGGTACGAAGCCCGGGACATGACAGCGCCCGACGCCGCCCGCGGGCTCGCCGGCGAACGCGGCGCCAACGTGTTCATCCGAGGTGTGCTCCACGTGCTGGGCCCTGCCGACCAGGCAGCGCTGGTGAAGAACCTTCGGGTCCTGGCAGGCAACGGCGGCACGGTCTTCCTTGCCGAAACCAACTTCCAGGGCAACCCCCTTGACTATGTCTCGCATCTGGGCGCAACAGCCAAAGACATCCCGGCACCCCTCGAACGGGCCATCCGCGAACTGCCGATGCCAGGCCATTTTGGCCCTGATGAGCGCTCCCGCATCCTGCCCGGGGAGTCCTGGGAGCTCCTCGAGGACGGCGATGTTGCCATTGAGACGAATCCGGTGACCGGCGTGCCCGCCCAGAGCCGGATTCCCGGTTACTACGCCGTGCTGCGCCCGCGCCGCCAGCGTTTCCGGCCGCAGGGAGGCGCAGCGGCCACCAGCCCTGCCCTTGACATGGAGGCTGGTCGGGAGGCTCCATAGTAAGTAGACTTACTAGTTACCTCCAGGGGAAAGGATGGCCATCATGGCACAGGATAAAGGCAACAAGACGCGCGAAGCCGACGCGGACCGGGACGAAGAAGATCTGGGAGCAGGGCCGGATGGCGGAAAGGTCCGCACTGGCCCGGAGTCATCAAAATCCCTGAAGTACTCGCAGGAGGTCACCTCACCGGAGGACGAGCCGGAGCGCGAGGGCCGCAGCCTGGTCACCACGCATCACGAAGTCATCAGGCAGTGGGCGGAGGATCGCGACGGCGTCCCGGCCACTGTGGAAGGCACTGAGCACGGCGACCATCTCGGTGTGCTGCGGATCGACTTCGGCGGCGAAAACGACAAGCTTCGCCACATCAGCTGGGAGGAATGGTTTGAAACCTTCGACTCCCGGGGGCTGAATTTCATTTACCAGGAACAGCGCAGCGACGGCCAACAATCAAATTTCTTCCGGCTGGAAAATCCCGGCCGGGAAGACGCCTAAGCCGCATCCGTCCTGCCGTACCCCACAAGACCTGCACCGGAAAACCTCCGGCGCGGTCCCGTCGTCGGCAGGCGCATAACCTACAGGAACAACAATGCGCGAACTTATCCCAACAGGCTCCCTCCGCGGGATGCTGCTGCCACCAACCTACGGCCGGCATGTCACGGATTCCACCGCTTTCACCGTGCTGTCAGTGGAAATCTGGTCCACCGGCCTGGTGGTCAACATCCAGCTGGCCTCCGACAACGAACCGGAACCTGTCATCATCCTCCAGGACCACTTCGGCACGGAGTACTCGCTGCGCAGGTCCGCGAACATCGGCTCGCGGAACCTGCAGGTCTTCACCCCTTCGGTGCCGCCCGGAACCCGGAGCCTGACGGTCAGGTCCGCCGATGAGGCCCACCCCCGGCCGGTGGTGACCTTTGCTGTACCGCTCATGGCAGTCCCGGACAGCATCCCGGAAACGGACGACGGCGGGTACCCCTCGCCGCCGGAACTGCGCCGCCCAGCCTGATCACCAAAGCCGCCCCGCCTGATTGCCAACCTGATTGCCAAGAGGAGCCACCATGCAGGACACCACAGGGTTCAACCCCACCACCGCCATCGTCACCGCATCAGACTCCGGAATCGGCAAGGCCACTGCCGTTGCCTTGGCCCAAGCAGGGATGGACATCGGCGTCACCTGGCATTCCGACAAGGCCGGCGCCGAGGCAACGGCCGAAGAAGTCCGCGGCCTGGGCCGCAAGGCGGTGGTGCGGCAGCTGGACACCACTGATCTCCAGGGCGCCGGTGCCGTCATCGACGAACTCGCGGAAGAACTGGGCGGCGTGGACGTCTTTGTGAACAACGCGGGGACCGGGGACGGGACAAAATTCCTGGACCTGGATGTCGAAACATGGATGCAGACACTCGACACCAACCTCAACGGCGCGTTCGTCTGCCTGCAGGCCGCAGCCCGGCGCATGGTCGACGCCGGCAGGGGAGGGCGCCTGGTGGCAGTCACCAGCGTCCATGAATTCCAGCCGCGGGTGGGATCCTCCGCCTACGACGCCTCCAAGCACGGCCTGGGCGGGCTGATGAAGACCCTGGCGCTGGAACTTGCGGAGCATGGCATTACCGCCAACAGTGTGGCCCCTGGCGAAATAGCCACCCCCATGACAGGGCAGGAGAACGAAGATCCCACCACCAAGGACAGGCCAGGTGTTCCGCTGGGCCGGCCGGGCGACGCCAGGGAAATCGCCGCGGTGATCGCGTTCCTGGCTTCCCCCGCCTCGAGTTACGTCACCGGCGCCTCCTGGGCTGTGGACGGCGGCATGCTGCAGATGGGCCCGCAGGGCGGGTCCCACATCACCAGCCACGAATGGCGGCAGGGGTAGCGGCCCTCGGCTGAACGCCGTTGAGCGAACTTCAGGTAATAGCTTTGACGCTGTTGTGTTTCCCAGCCGGGACTCTCCAGGCCACGCGACGTCCGCATTACGTGCGTGGCAAGCGCTTTCCCACCGGCTGCTGGCATGATGGAGCCTATGCGCATTCTTATTGCTCCGGACAAGTTCAAGGGTTCCCTTACGGCTGCTGAAGCGGCCGCCGCCATCGCCGAGGGCGCCCTGCGCGTCTACCCGGACGCCGTCGCCACGCAGTTCCCCATTGCCGACGGCGGCGAGGGTACCCTCGAGGCCGCGGTGGCAGCCGGCTACGAAGAGCGGATCAACGCCGTGGTAGGCCCCATCCTTGCCCCGGTGGGCGCGGCCTGGGCCATCAGGAAGGCCGGCGGCGGCAAGGTCACCGCTGTGATTGAAACCGCCCAGGCCTCCGGCCTTGCTGAGATGGAGCCGACCCCCGCCAATGCACTGCGCGCCCACAGCTACGGCTGCGGCCAGCTGATCGCGGCGGCCCTGGACGCGGGGGCTACGGAAATCGTCCTCGGGCTCGGCGGATCCGCAATGACCGACGGCGGCAGCGGCGCCCTGCGCGCCCTGGGCCTGAAGCCGCTGGACGCAGCCGGGAACGTTGTGCCGCTCGGTGGCGGCTCGCTCGCGGACGTTGTGGCGCTGGACGCCACTGCCCTCGACCCCCGGCTGGCCGCCGCCACCTTCCGCATCGCCGTCGACGTGCGGAACCCGCTGTACGGAACGCTGGGAGCTGCCCATGTCTTTTCCCCGCAGAAGGGCGCCGACGAGGAAGCCGTGGAACTGCTCGACGCCGGGCTGCGCAACTGGGCATCCCTCCTGCGTGAGGCGACAGGCCGGGACGTCAACGTTGAGGGCGCGGGCGCGGCCGGCGGCTTCCCGGCGTCGTTCCTTGCCTTCACTGACGCCGCACTAGAAGGCGGCTTCGCGCTGGTGGCTGGACTGACCGGCCTGGCGGAACAGCTTGCCTCGGCAGATCTGGTGATTACCGGGGAAGGGTCCATGGACGGCCAGTCGCTGACCGGAAAGGCTCCGATTGCGCTCGCGGACGCCGCGCGGGAACGGGGCATCCCGGTGATCGTGGTGGCCGGCCGGATCCTGGTGACCCCGGAAGACCTCGCCGGGCATGGTGTGGTTGCCGCCGCGCAGTTGCTGGACGTGGCTTCCAGTCCCGAAGACGCCGTGGCCAACGCCGCGAAGTACCTGGCCTGGGCAACAAGCCAGGTACTTGAGGGCGCCTAGGCCGGCAGCGGCTGGCTAAAGGCGCGCGTCTAAACGATGGTGGTGTTGCGGCGGCGGCGCCAGATCAGGATCAGGATCAGGACCACCAGGACCACCGCGCCGATGACCCACGGGGTGTAATCGAGCCGGGTGGACTCGTTTTGCGCGGATTCGCCGGTGCCCGGATTGGCAGGGCCGGTGGAGGCGGTATCCCCGGGGGATGGTGTGGGAGACGCGGCCGACTGCGCCCACGCCCCTCCGGGGGATGCCGTGATGTGGTGTCCGAACGGGGTTGGGGCCGCCTGGGTGGCTCCGGCCGAAAGCGCCGGTGTGGCAATGAGCAGCAGTACCATCAGGGCAGTCCTAAAGAGTGTTCGCATGAAGTTCTCCTGTCGGGTTCAGGGGTTACGGTCAAAGGGTCAAAACAAGGGGATTGCGACCTGCTTTATGCGGGCAGGCTAGCGTCCTGCCATGGCGCGCCTGTTCAGGTGCAGCGGGACATAGACCAGAAGGACCACCAGGACGGCAAGGAGTACGCCTCCGGCGGTGAGGCCGGCTGACCGGCCGGCCGTCACGTCGAACACCAGTGCGGCGGTTCCGGCGCTCAGGAGGCCTATCCCGGCAAGCGCAATCTTCGTGATGAAGTCGGCGCTGGACACCAGGGTCTCCTTCAGCCGCTTCCGGAACAGCCTCCGGTGCACGCTGACCGGCAGGAGGATGAACGCTGTGGTCAGGGCAGCGATGACCACGTTGACCAGGTAAAGGGTCACCTGGAAGTCGTCAAGCTCTTCAAAGCGCGACTGGAACGGCAGGGTCAGCAGGAATCCCGCAAGGATCTGCACGCCGGTCTGCAGCACCCGCAACTCCTGCAGCAGCTCCGCCCAGTTGCGGTCCATCTGCTCCTCGCGGGTTTCGTTGCGGCCGGTCCGGCCTGTGTAGTCCTCCACGTCGGACATTGCCTCTCCCTCCAGCCCCCACCAGTGCCTGGGTATCCTTCTACTCCCTGCCTACCCACAAGCGGGGGCAATGTTGCGCCGCGCCTGCCATTTGATAAGTTTACTGATTATTCGCCTGGAGCGGTGGACTTTACTCCTCCGGCCGGGATAGCTTCGAAGGGCCGGTGCACACGCCCTTCGGAACCAACAGTTGAAACCGACACAGTGGAAAACGACACAGTTGAAACCGACACAGTGAGGAGGCGGACTATGAGCGGGACGGACAAACAGACGGACCAGCCGAAGGATCCCCGGGGCGGCTACCACGCAGGCCCTTTTCCGGAGCAGGAGCAGAAGCAGCCCGGCCTGACGGCGCCCATGGATCCCAAACCGGACCACGGGGAACTCAGCTATGAGGGGCACGGGAAGCTGCAGGGCAAGGCAGCCCTTATCACCGGCGGAGATTCGGGCATCGGCAAGGCGGCGGCCATCGCGTTCGCCCGCGAAGGGGCCGATGTGGCCATCTCCTACCTCCCTGAAGAGGAGGAGGACGCCCAGGACACAGCGGACTGGATCCGGAAGGCGGGCCGGCGGGTCCTGCTTTTTGCCGGCGACGGACGCGAGGAGGAATTCAGTACCCGGATCGCGGACGAAACGGCGGCAGAGTTCGGCCGCCTGGACGTAGTGGTGCTGAACGCCGCCTACCAGAAGAACCGCGAAAGCCTTGAATCGCTGCCCACGGAGGAATTCGACCGGGTCTTTAAAACCAACCTCTACTCGCTGCTGTGGACGGCCAGGGCCGCCGTACCTCATCTCAAACCGGGCGCCTCGATCATCACCACGGCCTCGATCCAGGCCTTCAACCCGTCACCCGGCCTGATCGACTACGCCATGACCAAGGCTGCGCAGGTGGCCTTCACCAAGGCATTGGCGCAGGAACTCGGGCCCAAGGGAATCCGGGTCAACGCTGTGGCTCCAGGACCCATCTGGACCCCGCTGATCCCGGCCACCGAGTGGCCGGACAAGCTTCCGAAGTTCGGGCAGGACACACCGCTGGAACGGGCCGGCCAGCCCGCCGAGCTCGCCGCCGCCTATGTCCTGCTGGCCTCGGAAGACGGATCCTATATTTCCGGGGCCGTGCTGCCGGTAACCGGCGGAAAGGGGCTCTGAGCAGCCCGTTTTTCATTCAAGGTCCAGGCCACCATCCATCCAACGCACAGCAGGAGGAATAATGACGCAGGAAAACCAGCAGGCGCAGCCGGAGACCGATCCGGGCGGATACGGCACTCCCACCGCAGAGCAGGAACTGGGCGGAACCCAGGGCGCTGCCAACGGCTCGGCCACCACCGGTAACGGCGGGGCAGGAAGCGTGGACACCAACGAGCCGCAGACCGGCGCCGGCAGTGATCCCGTGCCCCGCGACGTGGACCTTCCCTCCAGTGCGGCTGAAATCGACGAGAACAACGACGACTCAAAGGGGTCCGCTCCCGTGTCCTCTGAGTCCGGGCAGGAAGCAGCGGGCATCCCGGACGGAACCGGCAATGATTTGCCCCGGGAGAAATCACCGAACGACGACGGCGGGGAAAGCTTCGACGCCGGCTGACCGGGCCGTCGCGGCTGCTTGAGTGCGCCGCGCCTACCGCTGAAGGCCTCCGCCTGCTGCCCCGTCCGGCAGCGGGCGGGGGCCTTTGCCGTGCCCGCATACATCCCGGTGATGTGGGTACAGAACACGACGGAACCCATTCACTAACTATGCCGATGCAGGCGCCAGGAGGTGGGCTGTGAGCAGGAGATCATCAGAACAGTGGGCACGCCGCGGTGAGGGGCCGGAACGGGTGGACGTGGACGTGCTGGTACCCACGTGCAACCGCCCTGCCGAGCTGGCAGTAACACTGTCCGGCCTGGCCGGGCAGGCCAATCCATCCTTCCGCGTAGTGGTCAGCGACCAGTCCAGCGGTGCGCCCGCCTGGGAGCATCCTGCGGCCGCTGCCATGGTTCGGGTTCTCGAAGCCCAGGGCCGGCCCGTCACGCTGCTGCGGCACTTGCCGCGGAGGGGGCTCGCTGAGCACCGCCAGTTCCTGCTCGACCAGTCAAACGCGGCGAAGTGCCTCTTCCTTGACGACGATGTGTGGCTGGAACCAGGTGCCTTGGAGCGGATGAACCGGGCACTTGAGGAGCTGGACTGCGGCTTTGTGGGCATGGCGCCGCAGGGCCTGTCCTACCTTGATGACAGGCGGCCGGAGCAAACGGCGGGGTTTGAAGTCTGGGACGGACCTGTTACGCCGGAACGCGTTCGTCCCGGCACCCCCGGCTTTGAGCGCTGGCCGCTGCACAGTGCCGCAAACCTCAGCCACCTCAGTGCGGATCTTTCTCTGGGGCCGGGGGAGTGGCTGCCGTACCGGGTGGCCTGGCTCGGCGGGTGCGTGCTCTACCAACGTGATGCACTTCGCGAAGCCGGCGGTTTCAGTTTCTGGCCGAGCCTGCCTGTGGATCATGCAGGGGAGGACGTGGTTGCCCAGTGGCAGGTCATGGAGAGGTATGGTGCCGCCGGTATTCTGCCCTCGGGGGCTGTCCACCTTGAGTCCCCCACTACGGTGACGGACCGAAAGGTGGAAGCCTACGACGTCGTCCTGGGCGAAACTGTGGCAGCATACGCAGGCAACAGCCCCGCCGTCGACTAAACCGCCGTCGACTAGCGAGGAACTGGGCTGCCCCCTCCCGCCAAATGGGGAGATCGACGTATTCTGTAAGCACGAGGTTTTGCAGTGGGCCGCAGCGCTACAAGCAAGGCGTGCAACATGGCTGCTGAACCCGCGGGGCAGATTGGCTGGGGATCGCTCCCACTTCCGCCGGAGCCGGTTTTCGACAGCAAGGACGTTGAAACCTACCTCCAGGAAGTCACCCAGGAGTTTATGGGGGACATCAAGGGTGAATCGCGCGGCATCGGCTGGGCCGCCACCCTTTTCCGCCTGGGGAAGGCACGCACCCTTGCAGCGAGCAGCGAGCAGGCACGCGAGGCAGACCTGGAACAGTGTTCCTTCGCCGACGGACCCGTCATCGAGGCCCTGCGGAGCGGCGAGTTCGTGCTGTTGTCCGATCTCGGCCGGGACCGGCGGTGGCCCGGGTACGCAAATGCCGCGGCCGGGCACGGCGTGCAGTCTCTTTTGTCAATGCCCATCGTCTCCGAGGGCATGACCAGCGCCGCCATTAGCCTTTACGCCTCCTCGCCCCACACCTTTGCCAGCGACGATCTTCTCCGCGTACAAAGCTATGCGCGGCAGGTTGCGCGCGCCCTGCGCGTGGTGGTCCGGGTGGCAGAGCGCGCGGAGGCCGCGGCGGGAATCGCCGTCGCACAGAGCTCACTGGTGCTGGTTGACCTGGCGGTGCGAAGCCTGATGGACGAGTACGGTCTCAGCCGGGAGGGCGCCCTGCGCTTCCTGCAGCGCGAGGCTTCGCACCACGAACTGGACCTTCATGGTGCGGCCTTGAATGTTGTGGTGCCAGGGCCCGTTAGGGACGCTTCGGGACCGCGGCGGGACATGGCCGACGACGTTGAGGACTTCCGCCTGTTGGCTCCGGCCGAGTTGGGCCAACCGCCCGATGCAGGAGCTGCCCGGAATGAGGCCCCTTCCACAACGGCGAAAGGACGGCGGGCATGACCATCGACCAGCAGGAAACCTGGAGCGGAAATACCCCCGGCCAGCGGCACCCCTGGCACCGCTTCGTCGCCCTCGGTGACTCCTACACGGAAGGAATCGGTGACCCGGAACCGCGCAGCATCGGCGGCTACCGCGGCTGGGCTGACCGGGCGGCGGAGGAACTCGCCATCGGGCAGCGTGACTTCGCCTACGCCAACCTCGCGGTGCGGGGGATGGTGCTGCAGGAGATCATCGACACGCAGCTCGAGGCTGCCATGGCGCTGAAGCCGGACCTGATAGCAATGTCCGGCGGCGGCAATGACATCGTGTTCCGGCGGGGTGACCCGGACAAACTGGCCGAGAAGATGGACCAGGCGGTAGGCGTGCTGGCGGAAACCGGGGCCACGGTGATGTTGTTCGCGGCTCCGGACTGGGGCGGTACGCCGGTACTGGGGCAGGCCCGGGGGAGGTTGGCTATCTACAACGAGCACTTCCACACGATCGGCATCCGCCATCATGCGGTGATGGTGGACCTGTGGTGCCTTCCGGCGCTCCACGACGCCCGGATGTGGGACAGGGACCGGCTCCACCTTTCGCCGCTGGGTCATCACGTTGTTGCCGTTGCCGCCCTCGACGCGCTCGCGGTGCCGCATTCGCTCAAGCCCCTGCAACCACGGCCGGTGCCGTCCCATCGGTGGACCCAGGCCAGGGCCGAAGACCTGATCTGGGCGAGGCAATACTTGTTCCCGTGGGTCTTGCGAAGGCTGCGTCCCCGTCCCGGGGAGTCCCTGGCACCTAAGCGGCCTCTGCCTGGCCCGGTCTTTGGCATCGGCAGCAGTGGAGCTGACTCACATGACGCCGCCTAGCAAGCGCTAGCGCTTCTTGGGTGCCCGCTTCTTCGCCGCAGCGTTGATAGCCGCCTTGGTGGCAGGAGGCAACCCGGGCTGCTCGGTTTCGGGTTCCGCCACCGTTCCACGGGCCTTGGCGATGGCCTTCATGCCGTGGTAGATCACCAGCGCCGCGGCGGAGCCCAAGGCGATCCCTGTGAACTTGAGCTCGCCGATGGTCCAGGTGTAGTCCGCGATGCCGATGATCAGGGCGACGGCGGCGGTTGTGAGGTTCACGGGGTTGGAGAAGTTCACTTTGTTCTGCACCCAGATCTTCACGCCCAGGATGCCGATCATGCCGTAGAGCATGGTGGCCGCGCCGCCCAGCACACCCGGCGGGACGGTAGCGATCAGTTCGCCGAATTTGGGGGAGAAGCTGAGCAGGATGGCGAAGATGCCCGCCACCCAGTAGGCCGCCGTCGAATAGACCTTGGTGGCGGCCATAACGCCGATGTTTTCCGCGTAGGTGGTGGTGCCGGATCCGCCGCCGAAGCCGGCCAGGACGGTGGCGGCGCCGTCGGCCATCAGGGCGCGGCCGGAGACGCCGTCGAGGTTCTGGCCTGTCATGGCAGCCACGGATTTCACATGGCCGATGTTCTCGGCCACGAGCACCAGCACCACGGGAACGAACAGGCCCAGGATGCCGAGGTGGAATTCGGGGGCCTGGAACTGGGGCAGTCCCACCCATGCGGCGGCGTCCATCTTGTCGTAGCTGACTTCGCCGCGGAGCATGGCCACGAGGTAGCCCACCACCACGCCCACCAGGATGCCGAGGCGGCCCAGTATCCCGCGGAACAGGACGCTGACCAGGATGATGGTGGCCAGCGTGATCACGGCGGTGACCGGGGCGGCGTCGAAATTGTTTTTGGCCGCGGGGGCGAGGTTGAGGCCGATCAGCGCCACGATCGCGCCGGTGACGATGGGCGGCATGAGCCGGTTGATCCAGCCTGCGCCGAACTTCTGCACGATCGCGCCCACCAGGGCAAGCACGGCGCCGGCCAGCACCACGCCGCCGAGGGCTCCGGGGACACCGAACTGCTGCTGCGAGGCCATGATGGGGGCAATGAACGCAAAGCTTGAGCCCAGGTAGCTGGGCACCCGGCCCTTGGTGATCACCAGGAACAGCAATGTGCCGATGCCGGAGAAGAACAGGGTGGTGGCCGGCGGCATGCCGGTGATGATGGGCACCAGGAAGGTGGCGCCGAACATGGCCACCACGTGCTGCATGCCCACGCCGATGGTCAGCGGCCAGGCAAGCCGTTCATCGGGGGCTACCACATGGCCAGGCTTGATGGACTTGCCGGTGCCGTGCAGCTTCCATTTGATTCCGAGCATGCTCATGGGCGGATGCCTTTCAAGGGGGTTGCCGCAGGGGCGAAGAACAACTGGCTCCAGAATACCGCCAAGCTTTCCGCCGCTGCCGGCCAGGCTGCTGCCGGATGCTGCTGTGGCTAACGTCACGCGCCGTCACGGGAAGAGGACACGGGTAGTTGAAGTTGCAAGTATGGAAAGCGAACAGGCCACCCCGGCACGCGGGGCGGTTCAGCGAAAGGTACGCCAATGACTATTGCCCACGAAGAAGCGGTTATCGATTCGGCCGCCGTCGATGCCATTTTCGCCCAGGCCCGCACCGCCAACTCCTTCACTGGAGAGGTGACCGACGAGCAGGCGCAGGCCATCTACGAGCTGACCAAGTATGGCCCCACTGCCTTCAACTCGCAGCCGCTGCGCGTGACCTACGTCCGCTCCGCCGAAGCCCGCGCCACCCTCGTAGATGCACTCGCCAACGGGAACAAGGCCAAGACCGCATCCGCCCCGCTCGTTGCCATCCTGAGCTACGACACCGACTGGGCAGGGCAGTGGGACAACTTCCTCCCCGGCTACAACGCCCCCAAGGCCATGTACGACGCCAACCCCGAACTGGCCGCCGCCACGGGCAACAACAACGCCCACCTGCAGGCCGGCTACTTCATCCTTGCCGTCCGGTCGCTCGGCTTCGCTGCCGGGCCCATGACCGGTGCCGATTTCGCCGCCATCGACGCGGCATTCTTCCCGGCCGGCGACCAGAAGAGCTTCCTGGTGGTCAACATCGGCCAGCCCGCCGAGGACGCCTGGGGCGAAGCCAAGCCGAAGTTCTCCTACGACGAGGTCGTCCGCACCGTCTAAGCTCCGGTGGTTGAGCCTGTCGAAACAAGGATGCCCTATCACTTTCGGTCCCTATCCACCTGGGATCACAACCAAAAGTGATGGGGCATCCTTCGATTAAGGGCACTGAAGCAGTGGGACACTGGGGCTATGCCCGTGCGGAACCTCATCCTGGTTGCCTTTGTTGAGCCCGTGGCGGAGGGGCTGGTGTTCCTGCGCTCCGACTGGCCGCTGCACATCACGCTGGTGAGGTTCGACGTCGGCGCTACAGATGGTGCCAACCCTGCGGACCGCCTTGCAGTACTTGCGGAAGCGCCGGCCGGGGCAGCACTGGGCGCCAGGCTCACCGTAGGCGGCGATGCCGGGTTCGGCCGGAACGGCTCCGTTCCCGTCAGCCTGATTGAACCGCAACCGGACCTGCAAACCCTTCACGAGCAGTTGGTCGCGGTGGTCGGCAGTCTGGGCGGCAAAGTCCTCACCCCCGCCCACACCCTGTCCGGATACCGGCCCCACGTGTCACATCACGGTGACAAACGGCTATACCCGGGCGACGTCGTCGTTCTCGACCGGATCGCGCTGGTGGACATGGCGCCGGACGGTGACCGTACCGTCCGGCGCGTCCTCCGGCTCTGGGGCCGGGGGGAAACAGCCGGGGCGAAGAACCCTAGGCGATGACGCTGTCCACCAGGGCCTTGGCTTCGGCCTGGACCTGCTTGAGGTGGTCCTCGCCCTTGAAGGACTCAGCGTAGATCTTGTAGACATCCTCGGTGCCGGACGGGCGGGCGGCGAACCAGGCGTTCTCCGTAACCACCTTCAGACCGCCGATGGAGGCGCCGTTGCCGGGTGCTTCCGTGAGCTTGGCGGTGATGGCCTCGCCTGCCAGTTCCGTGGCAGTAACATCCGACGGCGACAGTTTGCCGAGTGCAGACTTCTGCTCGCGCGTGGCGGCGGCGTCGATACGGGCGTACACGGGGGCGCCGAACTGGTCAGTCAGGCCCTTGTAGAGCTGCGACGGGGACTTGCCGGTGACCGCCGTGATTTCCGAGGCGAGCAGGGCCAGCAGGATGCCGTCCTTGTCCGTGGTCCAGACGCTGCCGTCCTTTTTGTTGAAGGATGCACCGGCGGATTCCTCGCCACCGAACGCGCCCTCGCCGGAGAGCAGGCCGGGCACAAACCACTTGAAGCCCACCGGGACCTCCACGAGCTTGCGTCCCAGGCTCTCTGCGACGCGGTCGATGATGGAGGAGGACACCAGGGTCTTGCCCACCACGGACCCCGGGTTCCAGCCGCTGCGGTTGCGGTAAAGGTAGTCGATGGCGACGGCGAGGTAGTGGTTCGGGTTCATCAGCCCGCCGTCGGGGGTGACGATGCCGTGCCGGTCCGCGTCTGCATCGTTGCCGGTGGCAACGTCAAACGAGGCACCCGCGCCTGCACCGCCGTCGGACATGCGCTTGATCAGCGAGGCCATGGCGGCCGGCGAAGAGCAGTCCATCCGGATCTTCTCGTCCCAGTCCAGGGTCATAAAGGCCCATTGCGGGTCCACGGTGGGGTTCACCACGGTGAGGTTCAGCTGGTGGCGCTCGGCGATCTCGCCCCAGTAGTCCACGGATGCCCCACCCATGGGGTCGGCGCCGATCCGGACGCCGGCTCCGCGGATGGCGTCCAGGTCCAGGACCGAGGGGAGGTCGTCCACATAACTGCTGAGGAAGTCGAACTTGCCGGTGGTGTCGGCGGCCAGTGCATCGGCCACCGCCACGCGCTTGACGCCGCGGAGGCCGTTTTCGAGCAGTTCGTTCGCGCGGTTGGCGATCCAGCCGGTGGCGTCCGAATCGGCGGGGCCGCCGTGGGGAGGGTTGTACTTGAAACCGCCGTCAGCCGGCGGGTTGTGGCTCGGCGTGACCACGATGCCGTCAGCCTGGGGTGCGCCGGCACCGGCGTTCCGGTTGTAGGTGAGGATGGCGTGGCTCAGGGCGGGGGTGGGGGTGTAGCCGTGGCGGGCGTCGATGAGGACCTGCACACCGTTGGCGGCGAGCACCTCAAGGGCCGAGTTCTGTGCCGGCTCGCTCAGGGCGTGGGTGTCCTTGGCCAGGAACAACGGACCCGTGACGCCCTGCGCCGCCCGGTATTCCACAATCGCCTGGGTGATGGCGAGAATGTGCTTCTCGTTGAACGACGCTTTGAGGCTCGAACCGCGGTGCCCGGAAGTGCCAAAAACCACGCGCTGGCCGGGATCACCCAGATCAGGCGAGATGTCGTAATACGCGTCAAGAAGCGCAGTGATGTCAACAAGGTCCTGGGGTTGGGCAACTGTACCCGCGCGGCTAGCCATGGGACCAGCATGCCAGAAGGGAGCCGCAGTCAAAACGACCAGGCCCAAATCCGGCCCATGTGTCCGGCCCTGTGACGGTGCAGCGTCATCAAAACAAGTAGCCAACCTGAGTACAGGCCCCGCAAAGTACTTATATACCGCCGCCTCCGCGCCCTGTTACGTTCGAAAAATCGGGCGGAATGTCCGGGAGCAAAAGGACGACGGCGGCCTTCCGCCGTCATATGTGCGGCAGGGAAGCAGGGACGGCCATGGGGGCAGGGGACGGGGCAGCGGAGCAGTCCAGGCTGGCGGCTGAACGCGTTGCCAGGTTGAAGCGCCAGCTCGACCAGGCTGACCGCAACACCAAATCCTGGGACGCGGGCGCCGCTGGTGAGCGCGTGGTCGCGGAGAAACTCAGCGAATTGGTGCCCCGCGGCTGGTACGTGCTGCATGACGTCCACTGGCCTGGCCGGCCGAAAGCAAACCTCGACCATGTCCTCGTGGGGCCCGGCGGCGTGGTGGTGGTGGACGCCAAGAACTGGACTGGCGAAGTCAGGATCGCGTCTGGCGTGCTGTGGCAGGGCCGGTACGCACGCACGCAGGCGGTGGAAGGGGCACTGGCCCAATGCGCCGCCGTCGCCTCCGTTCTGGCGCCGCCGCATCGCCGGACCGTGCGCCCCCTGATTTGTATGGCGGCCCAGCCGGACCTCTTCGGCGTGACCAACTCGGATGTTGCCGTAGTGGGAGCCCAGCGGGTGGTGGGCGCCATCGAAGCCTTGCCTCCGGTCCTGGACCAGCAGACGGTGGTGGGGCTCTACGCACACCTCGGACAGCAACTCACGCACGAGCAGGAGCCTGGCATCACGGCCTTCCGGAGCGTGCGGCCCGGAACGGTGGTAAGGCCGGCGGATCCGCCACCCGCCCCGTCAGCTACAGGCGGTCCGGATACGGCGGTACCGCGCCCTGTGCCAGCCCGAACAGTGTCACGCCGCGCCGGGTCAGGAAGTTCCGCAGTACGAGGGAATCCCCCGAAGGCGGCCACCGGCGGCCGCAAAGCCAAGGGCCGCCAGCGCGGGACAACAGGAGGCGGAAGGCTGGCCCTCCTTGCTGCCTTCGTCATCTTCGCCGTGTACGTGCTGCCCTACCTGGGACGCTGACCTGCTGGCGGCGGTAGGCTGGAAGCAAAACTTCCAGGGGGAAAACTTTGACTGACCAGCCCGCCCACCGGCCTG
The DNA here is from genome assembly GCF_030817835.1 of Pseudarthrobacter sp. W1I19. Taxonomy (NCBI): domain Bacteria; kingdom Bacillati; phylum Actinomycetota; class Actinomycetes; order Micrococcales; family Micrococcaceae; genus Pseudarthrobacter; species Pseudarthrobacter sp. W1I19. Next base: position 4,179,607 of record NZ_JAUSZR010000001.1, on the reverse strand, counting down.
AATCCCAGCACCCTGACGGCAATGCGCCATCGGGCTTTGAACCGCGGTTCGCCCCGCCGTTTGGCTCGGAAACCACATCCCGGCCGCAGTATGGGCAGGATCAGTATGGGCAGGGCAAACTATGGCCAGGGCGGCTACGGCCAGAACCCCTACGAAGGTCAGGGTCAGTACGCCGCTTACAACCAGCCGCCGAGCCCTTACAACCAGCTGACTGCTTACAACCAGCCCGGCCCTTACGCCCAGCCCGGCCCTTACGGCCAACAGGGCCCCTACGCCCAGCCCGGCTACTACGGCATGCCGGCAGAACCGAAGACGCTCAGCATCGCCAGCATGGTGTGCGGCATTGCTTCGGTGATCATGGGCTTCATCCTGCTGCCGCAGATCGCCGCAATCGTCACAGGCCACCTGGCGCTTAAGCGGGAGCCATCCGGCAAGGGCATGTCCATCACCGGCCTGGTGCTCGGATACCTGTGCCTGCTGGGCTATGGTGCGTTCTGGCTGCTGGCCATCATCGGCCTGGCCATCGCCAGTTCCACCAGCAGTTCCTCCTACACCTTCTAAACCTCCAGATGCCCCATCACTTTTGGTCCCTAAGATGCGCTTTTAGGGACCAAAAGTGATGGGGCATCTTTAGTTCTTCAGGCTTTGCCGCCGGCTGCAAGCGGAACGGTGTCCTCCGCAGGGCTGTCCTGGTACGCACTGTCCGGATAGATGGATTCGGCCGGTGCCCGGTTGGTGGCCTTTGCCCAGGGGTAGTAGACGGCGAGGGTGACGGCGATGCCCACAAGCCATGAGATGTCCGCTCCGCCCAGCCATTTGGTGACCGGTCCCGTGTAGAGTGCCTGCGCGAGGAACGGGATCTGGACCAGTACGCCCACCCCGTAGGACACCAGCGCGGCCATGTTCCAGCGGCCATACCGGCCGTCCGGATTGTAGAGGGCCGGGATGTCCAGCCGGTCGCGGGAGATCTTGTAGTAGTCCACCAGGTTGATCACGGACCAGGGCGTGAACACCATCAGCAGCAGCAGGACGAAGTTCTTGAACAGGTTCAGGAAGTCTTTGCTCGCAAGGAGCGCGATCAGGACGCTGGCCCCGATGACGGCGATGATAAAGACGATCCGCAGCGTCTTGGATACCGTGTCCTTACGGTTGACCGCTGTGCTGATGGTCACGCCGCACATAAACGCACCGTAGGCGTTCAGGCAGTTGACGGTGAGTTTGCCCGTGACGATCACGAGGTAGATAAAGACCGCGATCAGGCCGCCGCCGGCCAGGTCGCCCATATAGCCCACCTGGTTCTTCAGGAAGTCGCCGCCCAGTTTTGCGGCAGAGAGCCCGCCGGCGAGTGCGCCCAAGGTCATGGCCCACTGCGCACCGCCCACGGATCCCGCGAACGTGTACCAGAAGGTCTTGCGCTCGGAGGTGTCGGCGGGAAGGTAGCGGGAGTAGTCGGCCACGTACGGGCCGAACGTCAGCTGCCAGCCGGCGCCGAGGGCGATCGCGGTCAGGAACGTCGGCCATTCGAACCCTTTGACCATCATCACCTGGGTGACGTCGAACTTGGTGAGGACGGCGACGGTCAGGTAGAGGAAGCCGGCCAGCCCCATCACCGTGGCGATGCGTCCGAGGGCATGGATGTACTTGTAGCCCAGGATCGCGAGCAGGGCCGTCGCGGCGCCGAAGATGAGAATGCCGACGGCGGGAACATCCACGCCCAGCATCAGGTTGATGGCCTGGCCGGAAAGCACGGTTCCGGTGGAGGCGAACCCCACATACATCAGGATCACCAGCGCCAGCGGGATCACGGCCCCGTAAACGCCGAACTGCGCCCGGCTGGAGATCATCTGGGGCAGGCCCAGCTTCGGTCCCTGGGCCGAGTGCAGGGCCATAACAGCGCCGCCCACCACGTTGCCCACCAGCAGGCCCACAATGGCCCAGAAGGCGTCGGCGCCGAAAACCACCGCCAGAGCACCGTCAACGATTGCGGTGATTTGGGCGTTGGCGCCGAACCAGAGCGTGAACTGCCCCCGCGGGTGGCCGTGGCGCTCGCCCGGCGGAATCATTTCGATTGATCGTGCCTCTACGGCACTGCTTGCTGCGGCCATGGCCAACTCCTTGTGATAAACGTTCGTTCAATCACACCGGGTTGGGCCGGCAATGAAAACCGGAAATCCGGGGGCACTGTCTGGCATGGGAGACAGGGGTGCCGGACTCGGGCGTGTCGTTACCAGGCGGCGGTCAGCGGAGCAGCTCCACATCCGAGACGAGCTCGATATGCGCCAGCATGGCTTCGGCCGCCCCTTCCGGATCCTGCGCGCGGATGGCATCGGCGATCTTGCGGTGTGAAGCCAGGGACTGTTCGGGACGGCCGGGCTGGCCGAGCGATTCCATCCTTGTCTCAAGGATCATCTCGGCGATGAACGCCATGAGCTGCGCCAGCACGCTGGAATGGGCGGCGCCAGTGACGGCCTGGTGGAAGAGTTCGTCGCCGTGGGTGCCGCGGTCGCCGTCGTTGATCTCCTTGGACATCATGTCCAGGGCGTGATCTATTGCCGCGAGGTCATCCTCCGTGCGCCGGGCGGCGGCGAGGGCGGCGAGTTTCACCTCCAGCGTGCTGCGGGCCTCCACGATTTCCGGGAGCCGGCTGCGGTGTTCACGCAGCCCCTTGATCACGGATGCAACACTGGGCCGCCGCGCCAGCACGGCACCGGTTCCGTGCTGGACGTCGATGACTCCAAGCACCTCAAGGGCCACCAGGGCCTGGGCCAGGGTGGCACGGGAAACGCCGAGGCGCTCGGCCAGGTCACGTTCTGCGGGCAGCAAATCACCCGGTCCTAGCTGGGCAGATTCGATGTACGCGAGGATCTGCTCCACCAGCTGTTCGTACAGCCGGGGGCGGGCCACCCGCTCCAGTCCAAGCCGTGCTGTCTTCTCCACAAAGCCTCGTCTACGTCGTAGGTCCTCCCAGAATACATGGCACCTCCTATTGACAGATAGACTCACTGTCTAAGAGGCTAGTCCAGTGAGCCAGTTACTCACGTCACATTCTTCTTTCCCCAAACGGAGGACCAACGATGTCCGCTCCTGTCTTGTCGATCATCATCCTGGCGGCGATGTTCCTGCTTGCCACCGTCCTGCCCCTCAACATGGGTGCCCTCGCCTTCGTCGGCGCGTTCCTTCTCGGCAGCGTGGTGCTGGGCATGTCCACCAACGAAATCCTCGCCAACTTCCCCGGCGGCCTGTTCCTGACCATCGTCGGCGTCACCTACCTGTTCGCCATTGCCCAGAACAACGGCACCATCGACCTCCTCGTGCGTGGCGCCGTCCGGCTCGTGGGAAGCCGTGTGGCGCTCATCCCCTGGGTCATGTTCGCCATCACCGCAGTCATCACGGCCGTGGGCGCACTGTCTCCGGCCGCCGTCGCCATCATTGCCCCCATCGCGCTCCGCTTCGCCGGGAAGTACAAGATCAGCCCGCTGCTGATGGGCATGATGGTGATCCACGGCGCCCAGGCCGGCGGCTTCTCGCCCATCGCCGTCTACGGCGTCACGGTGAACGGCATCCTCGCCAAGACCGACCTGGCCTTCAGCCCCACCGCGCTGTTCCTGTCCAGCTTCGTCTTCAACCTCCTCATCGCGCTGGTCCTCTTTGTTGTCCTGGGCGGCCGCGGACTGCTGTCCTCCAAGGTGGGGCACTTCGTCGAGCAGGCCGCCGAGGCCAGGATGGCCGTCAGCGTAGGAGCCAAGGCCGGCTCCGACGTGCCGTTCAAGGGCTTCGGCTCCGGCATGTACGGTCCCCGGGATCCCGCGGGCGACGGCCTGGCGGCCACCAAAGAGCGCTCCGAACGGATTCCGCAGCTCGTCACCATCGCCGGCCTGGTCGCACTGGCCGTCATCGCCCTCGGGTTCAAGGTGGACGTCGGGTTCGTATCCATCACCATCGCCATCGTGCTGGCGCTTGTCTCACCGGCAGCCCAGAAGGGCGCCATCAACAAGATCAGCTGGTCCACTGTGCTACTGATCTGCGGCATGCTCACGTTCGTGGGCGTATTGGAGGAAGCCGGAACCATCGAGTTCGTCTCCAACGGCGTGGCCGGCATGGGCATGCCGCTGCTGGCGGCCCTGCTCATCTGCTTCATCGGTGCGGTAGTTTCCGCGTTCGCTTCCTCCACGGCCATCCTGGCAGCCCTCATCCCGCTCGCGGTGCCGTTCCTCTCCACCGGTGAAATAGGGGCTGTTGGCGTCATCTGCGCGCTCGCCGTTTCCGCCACCATCGTGGACGTTTCGCCCTTCTCCACTAACGGCGCACTGGTTCTGGCCAACGCCCCCGAAGGCGTGGACAAGGACCGGTTCTACAAAAGGATCCTCGGCTACAGCGGCATCGTCATCGTCGCCGGGCCTGTCCTGGCGTGGCTGGCACTGGTGGTGCCCGGATGGCTGTAGCTGACCGGCCGCGCGCAAACTTCCCCGCCTGTTCGAGAAGAGGAACCCGCACATGAGCAGAACTGATAATGCACAGGGCCCACTGTCCGGCCACCTTGTAGTCGACCTGAGCCGCGCTTTGGCGGGTCCGCATGCAGGCATGATGCTGGCGGACCTCGGTGCCCGCGTCATCAAGGTGGAGAACCCGGGAACCGGGGACGATACCCGCGGCTGGGGTCCGCCGTTCGTTGGCCCCGCCGATGACCTCCAGTCCACCTACTTCATGTCCTGCAACCGCAACAAGGAATCCATCAGCCTGAACCTGAAAAGCGCCGACGGGCAGGAGGTCCTGCGGGGGCTGCTGGAGCGCGCCGACGTGGTGATCGAAAACTTCCGTCCCGGCGTGATGGACCGGCTCGGCTTCCCGCCCGCGGCCATGCACGAGCTGAACCCCCGGCTGGTGATCCTCTCGATCACTGGTTTCGGCCATGACGGGCCGGAATCGCAGCGCAGCGGTTACGACCAGATCCTCCAGGGCGAGGCGGGACTGATGTCGCTCACCGGATCCGGCCCGGACGACCCCCAGCGCGTGGGTGTCCCCATTGCGGACCTGCTTGCGGGCATGAACGGTGCGTTTGGAGTACTGGCGGCCCTGGTTGAACGCGAGCGGACCGGGCGCGGACAAGTCGTGCGCACCTCCCTGCTGGCATCCCTGATCGGAGTCCATGCCTTCCAGGGCACCCGCACCACCGTGGCGGGGGAAGTCCCCGAAGCGCAGGGGAACCACCATCCCTCCATCGCCCCCTACGGCCTGTTCAACTGCAAGGACGGCAGCGTGCAGATCAGCGTCGGCAGCGAAAAGCTGTGGTCCTCGTTTGCGGCAGCCTTCGACCTGGACCCGGCGGCGCCGGGCTTTGCCAGCAACGCCGAAAGGGTGCGGAACCGCGCAGCGGTGATTGCCGCCGTCGAACGCGTCTTCGCTGAGTATGGAGCAGCAGAGCTGCTGCAGAAACTGAACGACGCCGGGATCCCGGCCGGGAAGGTGCGCTCGCTTGATGAGGTGTACGCGTGGGAGCAGGTGGCGTCGCAGGGACTCGTGGTGGATGTGGACCATCCCGTGCTCGGCAAGGTCAGCCTGCCCGGGCCGCCGCTGAGGTTCTTTGCCCCGGGTGACGCTGCGGAAACCACCGTCACCGGGCACGACGCGCCGCCGCTGCTCGATGAGGACGGGCCGGCCATCCGTGAATGGCTGGGGCTGGCGACTGTTGCCGCGGGAGTGTCCTGACATGCCCACCGTTGAAAAGGTGCGGCACCTGAATGCCGCCGAGCTGCTGGCAGCCGTGGTGGACGAGGGCTCCTTTGTCTCCTGGGACTCGCCTGCGCAGGAGCCCGCGCTGTCCGAGGAGTACTTCCGCGACCTGGCCAAGGCGCGGGAGCGCAGCGGGACTGACGAATCCGTCATCACCGGTGCCGGGCTCATTCGTGGACGACGGGTGGCGGTGATCGTCAGTGAGTTTTCGTTCCTGGCGGGATCGATCGGCCATGCTGCCGCGCAAAGGATCGTTGCCGCCATTGAACGGGCCACCGCCGAGGGACTGCCGCTGCTGGCCGGGCCCGCGTCCGGCGGCACCCGGATGCAGGAGGGAACGCTGGCCTTCCTGTCCATGGTGAAGATCACCGGTGCGGTGCGCGCCCACCGCCAGGCGGGCCTGCCTTACCTGGTCTACCTCCGCCATCCAACCACCGGTGGCGTGATGGCCTCCTGGGGAACCCTGGGCCACATCAACGTGGCGGAACCGGGTTCACTCCTGGGCTTCCTGGGCCCGCGGGTGTACGAAGCCCTGCACGGCGAAGCGTTCCCGGAGAACGTCCAGGTGGCGGAAAACCTGTTCAGCAAGGGCCTGATCGACGGCGTGGTGGAGCCCGCGGGCCTTCCCTGCCTGGTGGCCAGGGCGCTGGACATCCTCTGCGCCCGCCGCGGTCCGCTGCCGGAACCGCCGCCCACGCTTGCCGTCCGGCCCGCTCCGATCGACGCATGGACCTCCATCAGCATTTCCCGGCAGCCCCGCCGGCCGGACCTGCGGCAGCTCCTTAAATACGGCGCCTCCGATGCCCTGCCCCTGAATGGAACGGGGCAGGGGGAGAAGGACCCCGGGCTCCTCTTGGCCCTTGCGCGGTTTGGCGGGCAGTCCTGCATCGTCCTGGGCCACGCCCGCCCGCTGCGCAGGGACGCCGCCGGGATGGGGCCGGGGTCGCTGCGTGAGGCCCGGCGCGGCATGAAGCTGGCTGAGGAACTGCGCCTGCCGCTGCTCACTGTCATCGACACCGCCGGCGCAGCCCTCTCGCAGGAAGCGGAAGAAGGCGGGCTGGCAGGCGAGATTGCGCGCTCGCTGCATGAGCTCATCGGGCTGGAAGCGCCGTCCGTTTCGGTGCTGCTGGGCCAGGGCGCCGGCGGAGGAGCCCTGGCATTGCTTCCGGCGGACCGGACCATCGCGGCGCAGCACAGCTGGCTTTCGCCCTTGCCGCCCGAAGGGGCCAGCGCCATCGTCCACCGGACCACTGCGCATGCTCCGGCCATGGCAGAGGCGCAGGGCGTGAATGTCGCGTCACTCTACGCCAACGGCCTGGTGGATCACATCGTGGATGAACGCGACGACGCCTCCCTGGAACCCCAGGAGTTCTGCCGCCGCATGGCACTCGCTATCGAATACGAGCTGGCATCCGTGGCGGGAACACCCGTGCCGGAGCTGGTGGCGGCCCGCTCTGCGAAGTACCGGAGCCTGGGGACGGGTAGGTAATTTGGCTGGCGCCGGCTCGTCTGGACAGGGCCTGCTCATCTGGGCGGCTCCGCCACTTGGGCTGGCCGGTCACGCGGCAGGGTTGCCTGCCGCGCCGGCGCCAGGTGCCGGCACGCGAGCGCCTTGGTTTCTTACCTGCGTTGGGCGGCGCGGGCGCGGTGGGCGTTCCTGCGGAGTTGAAGAATCCGGGCACCGCCGGCAACGGCAACCACTACGGCGCCGGACACGCTGGCAATAAACAGGGCCATCCCCAACGGGACGGAACCCTCAAACCCGAAGTACCGGACAAGCACCAGGTCCTGGTTCTGCAGGATGAAGATGATCAGCAGGATCAGGAGTACCAGCGCTGCCACGACGGCGGCCCACACCACGCCGGCGCGGGTCACCTGGGGGCGGTCGGCGGCAGCGCGGGCGGGCGGTGGTGTGGTCGTCGGCGTTGAATCCGGTGCCTGGGCGCCGTCGGTGCCCGCGGCTGTGCCGTAGCCGGGTGCGGTGCCATCCAGGTGCGCGGGCGTTTCGGCAGGCGGGTTGGGCTCCACGGAATGTCCAGCGGACTCCGGCTGTCCGGCTGGCGGGTAGTTTCCGGTGCTCATGCTGGTTCCCTTCCCAGGACTCCTATGGACTGATACTAAGCATACTTATGGTCCTACCCTAATAGGAGTCCGCGGAACAGCACAACGGGATGGCCAGTCAGCGACAGCCGGGGGTGCAGGCCGCTTTAGATGAAGCACCTCGCGTTCATGGCGGCTCCTGCCGCTACCGCCAGCGCTCCCGTCCCCGCATTGCCTGGGCCGGCTTCGGCAATTCAGGTTCCGGCAATCCCGGTTCGCGAAACCAGTGCTAGGTTCCGGAGATACGTTCAGCGTGCTCCAGTTCCTGGGCGCTCAGTTCCGCCGGACCGCTTGCGAGGAGCCTCCAGCTGGAGACGGTGCCGTCAGGTTTGTCGAACGCGCCGGATGCCAGGGCGCTGTGGATGAGCCCCCGCACGTCGGGTTCGGAAGCGGGCGCGGTGGCGAAGACGATCCGCAGCAAAACGCTGCCCCCGTCCCGGGACCAACCGGTGTGGTGCGCGGCCAGCGGGCAAGGGGGCGGGTGTTCCCAGTTCCCGCATAAGGCGGTAGTGATGGCGGCACCCGGAGCAGCAGGATCGGCAGCGCCTTCCATCAACAGGGTGGCCGCATGCACATACAGTCCGTTCACTGTGCTGATCCTTCCGCCAAAACATTCGTGCTGCCGCAGCCCGCCATGCTCCGCAAACCCGCCCATCGCAAGGCAACCGTTGCAAATACGCCCCTCGCAAACACACCCCCCAACACGCCCCTCGCAAACACAACGGAAGGGGCTCCAGCGGGAGGCCCTTCCGTGTTACCGCACCGTCAAGGCGTCAGACCCTCTCTTTGCTCTTTTCAGCCGAGGGAGTGCGCGGAGCTGGCGTCCTGCGCCAGTTGGGGAATGCCCAGAACGTAAAGTCCTGCGCCTTGACCGGCTTCTCCGGAGTTTCCGCCGGGGTTTCCTGCTTTGCCTCGGGCCGGCGTTCAGTTTCTTTCCTGATGCCCCACCCGAAGTCCTTGCTGGATGAATAGCACATTACAGGCCTCCTCATAGTGACTGCCCTTTAATGGTCCTCCTGTTCGCCCCCGGAGTCGAGGTACGGACAGTGCGTCTTGACTAAGCGGAAACTGGCAATGGACCCGAGGGCGCGAAGGCCTGGTCAATGGCCACCGGACAGTACGTCCTCGGCCTCCTGGGGCTGATGGAACTGGCAAGGCCCCTGGTGGCGGAGCGGCAGCAGGCAGGTCCAGCCGCTGGGCAGGTGCACCACGGCGCACCGCCCCGTGGTGGCCAGGTCCTCCCTCACATTGGCGTTGCTGAGGTCCGGCCTGTCACCCGCCGGCTGCGCTGTGCCGCTGCTTGCTGTGGTGGAGGATTCTGCATTCATTGCGGCAACTTCCCCTTCGAGTGATGGCACATCCCGAAACGGGAAGCCGTCTGGTCCTGCCCAGTCTGCTTCCCCGGGGTTACAGGCGGATGAAGCACGCGTTAGATCCAGGTCAACACCCCAGGCATGGAAGCGGGGGAGCGTTAGAAGCCCAGTTGCCGGGCCACCTGCAGCAGGAGCGTCTCAGAGCCTGAGGGTCCCACCAGTTGAATCCCCATCGGCAGCCCTTCGCCGGGTACGCCACCGGTCCAGTGGACAGGAACACTGATGGCCGGCAGGCCGCACACGTTAACCATCGAGGACCAGGGCGCGAATTCGCACTGTTTCCGGTAGTCGCCGTCGGCATCCCCGAACCACTGTGCTGCCGGCCAAGGGGTGTTGCCGTGCGCCGTTCCCGTGAACCAGCCCACGGGGCGTGGCGTCTGGGCCAGTGCCGGCATCAGCAGCAGGTCCCACTGTGCGTACTGCGACACCGTGTCCCGCTCAAACTGCCGCAGGAAGGCCAGGGCCTCGTTCAGCTTGGCAGGACTTCGCTGTTGGGCCCTGCGGCGGAAGGTCCGGGTGAGTGGCGCCAGCAAGGCCTCGCGGTGCGGGCTGATCCGCGCCGCACCCACTGCCGCCGTCCAGGCGGTAGTGAACGCATCGGGATACCGGTTGTCGTAACGGACGGCTGCCTCACTGAGCGAATGGCCGGCGCCTTCCAGGAGTTTTTCCCCCGCACGGAGTGCGTCCAGCGACTCCTGGTCGGGAGTGAACGGGAAGGTCCCCTGCCAGGGGCTGTCCAGCGTGATGCCGATCCGGAGCCGCCTCGGCTCCTGTTCCACCGACGCAAGGTAGCTGCCTTCCGCGGACCCGGCCGGGACCAGCGCATCCATCATCAGTGCAGCATCAGCCGCGCTCCGCGCCAGGGGGCCGGCCACCACCAACCGGGCAGGGTCGCCCAGGCTTTCCCCGGCGGGCACCAGCCCGCGTCCCGGTTTAAGCCCCACGAGGCCGCACGCCGCGGCAGGGATCCGGATGGAACCGCCGCCGTCCGTGCCAGGCGCGAAGGGAAGCAGCCCGGCGGCCACGGCCGCCGCGCTGCCGCCGGAAGATCCTCCCGAGCTCCTGCTCAGGGCGTGGGGATTGCGCGACGGCGGCGCCACACGGTTTTCGCTGTAAGCCGTCAACCCAAATTCGGGCACCTGGGTCTTGCCCAGGGAGATCACGCCCGTCTCCTTGAGCAGCGCCACCAGGGGGCCGTCAGTGACAGCGGGTTTGTGGTCCAGGGCCGCGCTGCCGTGGGTGGTCACCACGCCGGCAACGTCGGTGAGGTCCTTGAAAGCCAGGGGCATGCCGTGCAGGAGCGGGAGCTCGTCCTGAGGGGCTCGGGCGTGCAGCGAGTCGGCGGCGCGGGCACTGTTCATCGCTTGCTCGGCCGTCACCGTGACAAACGCGCCCAGCAGGGGATTCTGCTCTTCAATCCGGGCCAGGAAATGGGCTGTAGCCTCTGCTGAGGAAACCTCTCCTGTGCGGAGGCTGTCCCGGAGCGCGACGGCGGAAAATTCGTGGAGCTCAGCCAAAGTGCCCCGGTTCCAAGGGATCCCCGCGCAGCTCCACGGACTCCAGGGCCGCGCGGGTGGAAGCGGCGGGGTGGTCTGCCGGCAAGGATCCTCCCAGGGTTCTTGCTACAAGGTGGTCCCAAAAGCCTAACCCGCGGCCCTTCCGCACGGGCAAGGGTGCGGGCCGGCGCAAGCGGGACCGGAGTCAGGGCGCTGCTTGTGGCCGGGACAGTGCTGGCGGGAGGAAACCGCCCTGGTTGCGGGGCCGGCTCATGACTTAGGACAGGGTACTAGGCTTAAAGCTGACCTACGATCTGCCAGACAGGACTCCCATGAGCGATTTCGATTCCGTCCCCGTCAATGACATCCCCGACGACGCCGCGGTCCTTGATGTCCGTGAGGACTACGAATGGGTGGCCGGCCATGCCGATGGCGCCCTCCACATTCCCCTGGACCAGTTGCCTGCCCGGCTCGATGAACTCGATCCGGACCAGGATCTTTACGTCATTTGCCGGACCGGCGGCCGGTCCTTCCGTGCCGCGCAGTGGCTGACCGGCCAAGGCTACACCGCCATCAATGTCTCGGGCGGCATGGACCAGTGGCTGGAAGCCGGAAAGCCCCTGGTCTCGGATAACGGGTTGAAGCCCATGGTGCTCTAGCGTCCGCGCGCGTCCCCGCCCTTCCGCCGCCTGTCCAGGGCGCTCATATGCTTCCCAGGCGGCTCATATGCTTCAAAAGGAATACCTATGCCTGCGTCCCGCGTCACCTACGCTTTCCTTGGGCCCGAAGGCACGTTCACGGAGGCCGCGCTGCTGCAGGTGCCGGGTGCTGCCCACGCGAGGCGCGTGCCGGCGTCGAACGTCAACGCCGCACTGGACAAAGTACGCGAAGGTTCCGCCGACGCCGCCATGGTGCCGATCGAAAATTCCGTGGAGGGCGGTGTCACCGCCACCCTTGACGCCATTGCCACCGGGCAGGAACTGCGGATCATCCGCGAAGTCCTGGTGCCCATCAGCTTTGTCCTGGTGACCCGGCCCGGCGTGCGGCTGCAGGATATCCGGCGGGTGTCTACACACGGCCATGCCTGGGCGCAGTGCCGGCTGTGGATGGACGGCCATCTTCCTGAGGCGGAATACGTTCCAGGATCCTCCACCGCTGCGGCTGCCGTGGGGCTGCTGGCCGAGGACTGCCCCTATGACGCCGCGATCTGCGCCCCGCTGGTGGCCGAGGAACAGCCCGGGCTCTCCGCGCTCGCCCGGGACATCGGTGATAATCCGGATGCGGTAACACGGTTCATCCTGGTCAGCAGTCCGGGCAGCCTGCCCCAGCGCACTGGCGCGGACAAGACGACGGTTGTGGTGCCGCTGCCCGAAGACCGCCCGGGCGCCCTGATGGAGATCCTGGACCAGTTCGCGAGCCGTGGCGTGAACCTCAGCCGGATCGAGTCCCGCCCCACCGGCCAGTACCTCGGCCACTACTTCTTCAGCATCGACGCCGATGGCCACCTCGGTGACGCGCGGCTGGCTGATGCCCTGGCCGGACTCCACCGCATCAGCCCGGCCACCCGGTTCCTCGGCTCGTATTCGAGGGCGGACCAGCAGGAGACAGTGGTGGAACCGCACACCTCGGACGCGGCGTTCCGGGCGGCGCGGGCATGGGTGTCAGGGCTGAAGCCGGAACCTGCGCGCACGGAAAACGGTTCCGCCGCTTCGCCCACAGCGTAGGCAATTGCCTTCTTTACCACTTCCGCGGGCTGTGGACAATGCGTATGCTTGCTTGATCCACAATGGGGATGGCCCCTAACGAAGGGAGCGGGTCATGACTAGCAACAGCACTGACAATGATGGCCAGGGAATGATCGTCAATCCCCGTCCCACTGCCGACAACCAGGACTGGGACGGCGACGACGCTGACCGTGCTGACCGCCTGCGCTTCGAAGAGGAACAGGCCATGATCCGTGAGCAGTCCGAGGCCCGCGCCGCCGCTAAAGCCGCAGCAGAGGCGAACAAGGAAGCCCACGCCTGACCCGCTGGTTCAGTGGCTGCTTCAGCCGCTGGTTCAGCCCAGTGACGCCTGACCCTTAACCCTGATCAACAATGAGCGCGGTTCCACCTGGACCGTGACCTTGGTGGCCTCGCCTGCCGTGTCCCCGTCGAGCTGGGTGGGCATTGGTTCCGGGCACTTGATGATGATTCTGCCGGACCGGTAGACGGTCATAATGGGCAGCTTCCCGCTGTGCTTGAACATGATCTTGACGTACATCAGCAGCCAGCCAATGGCACTGCGGGGACTCATCACCACCACGTCCAGCATGCCGTCGTCGATCATGGCCTGCGGGATGAAATCGATGCCGCCCGGAACCAGGCCGCAGTTGGCAAAGAGGATGCTGCGGACATTGCGGATCTGGTCCGGGCTGCCGTCCAGGGAAATGGAGATTCTCTTCCGACGGCCGGGCAGGTGGCGCATTCCCGCCTCCGTATACGCCAGCCACCCGAAGGTCTTCTTCAGGCCGGCGTTGGTATCGGCCAGCACCTCAGCATCCATGCCGAGTCCCGCGATCACCAGGAATACGTGTTCGGAGGAATGCCCGGTCCGGGAGTTCTCAATGCCCATCCGGGCGGTGTCGATGTAGCGCTGGTGGCCGAAGAGAGCAATCTGGACGTTGCCGTGGAGGTCGTAGACGTCCAGGTCCACATTCCGCGCCAGCAGGTTCCCGGTACCCAACGGGATCAGGCCCATCGCCACACCCGTGCCTGCGAGGGACTCAGCCACCACCCGCACAGTACCGTCGCCGCCGCCCACCAGGACGACGTCGGGCTTGTCCGCCAACGCTGCCCGCACCTGCGAGAAGCCTGGATCCTCCGCCGTTGTCTCGTAAAAGACAGGCTCGTCCCAGCCGGCCGTGAGGCAGGCGCGCTGGATGGTACTTCTCGCTTCGGGGGAGCGGGCCTTGATGGGGTTCAGTATTACCGCCACGCGCTGCTGGCTGAGGCCGGCCTCGTGTGTTTCGCCGGCCACTGCGCTGCGCACGTGCAGGGCCTTGAGCCTGCGGACTCCCCACCAGCTGGAGATGGCGAAGGCAAGCGCCACCGCTATCAGCAGGTAGAGAATCAGGTCGCTCATGGTTCCTCAACAGTATCCCGGCGGGAGGTGGGCTTTCGGGCATACTGGCCGGCCGCCGTCGTACTCCGCCGGATTGGATACCCTTATGTGGTGATCGACGTAAAAGACCTCAGCGAAAACCCGGAGAAGTTCCGAGCCAGCCAGCGCGCCCGCGGCGCGGACGAATCGGTGGTGGACGCGATCATTTCCGCCGACTCCGCACGCCGCGCGGCGCTGATCCGCTTCGAGAACCTCCGGGCGGAGCAGAACGCCTTCGGCAAGAAGGTGGCCCAGGCCAAGGGCGACGAGAAGAAGGCCCTGCTGGCCGAGGTCAAGGAGCTCGCCAACTCGGTGAAGGCAGCCTCCGCTGAAGCCGATGCCGCTCAGACCAAGCAGGAGGAACTCCTGCGCACCATCCCCAACCTCATCGAGGACGGTGTGCCCGAAGGCGGCGAGGACGATTACGTGGTGGTCAAGACCGTGGGCACGCCCCGCGAGTTCCCCGACTTCGAGCCCCGCGACCACCTGGAAATCGGCGAGCTGATCGGTGCCATCGACATGGAGCGCGGCGCCAAGGTGTCCGGTGCACGCTTCTACTTCCTCCGCGGCGTGGGTGCGCGGCTGGAGATGGCGCTGCTGCAGATGGCCATGGACCAGGCCATCGAAGCCGGTTTCATCCCCATGATCACCCCGACGCTGGTGCGTCCGGAGACCATGCAGGGTACGGGCTTTGACGTCAAGCACGACGCCGAGATCTACCGTCTCGCCGAAGACGACCTTTACCTGGTGGGCACCTCCGAGGTGGCGCTGGCCGGGTACCACGCGGACGAGATCCTGGACTTCTCTGCCGGTCCCATCCGGTACGCAGGCCAGAGCTCGTGCTACCGCCGGGAGGCCGGCTCGCACGGCAAGGACACCCGCGGCATCATCCGGGTGCACCAGTTCAACAAGGTGGAAATGTTTATCTACACCACCGTTGAAGAGGCTGCGGCCGAGCACCAGCGCCTCCTGGCCTGGGAAGAGGAGATGCTGGCCAAGTGCGAGCTGCCGTACCGGGTTATTGATACGGCTGCCGGCGACCTCGGCACGTCCGCAGCCCGCAAGTACGACTGCGAAGCGTGGGTTCCCACCCAGGGCGCGTACCGCGAGCTGACCTCCACGTCCAACTGCACCACCTTCCAGGCGCGCCGCCTGAACATCCGCGAACGGGCAGTGAACTCCGAGGGTGTCACCAAGGGCACCCGGGCTGTGGCCACCCTGAACGGAACACTGGCCACCACTCGCTGGATCGTGGCGCTCCTGGAGCACCACCAGAACGCCGACGGCTCGGTCAACGTCCCCAAGGCGATGCAGAAGTACCTGGGCGGGCTCGAGGTCCTCCCGGTCCTGTAGGTTTCCCGCCAGGGCTGGCCCTCGGCTGTAGGTTTCCCAACCGGTCCTAAGCTTGTTCGCGGATCCGAATCTTGAAGGTTCGGATCCGGGAACAAGCTTCTGAACCTTGCTGAGTCCGGGCTCCTGCCCGCACGCTTGTCCACATAAGCCGGCCCGGGTACTGACTTCAGGATGGCTTCCCGTCAGCCTTGTGGCATGGAAATCTTGCCCGGGCTCATCGATTCCGCTGCCGTCTTGCGCATGCAGGGGACTACAGACGCCATTCACAGGGAGTTCCGGGCAGGACAGCTGGTCCGGATCCGCCGCGGTTTCTACGTCCGGACGAAGGACTGGCTTAGTGCCCGGCCTTCAGAGCGGTTTGCGTGGACGACGGCGGCCGTGTCCAGGTCGGTGAAAGGTGCGGTGTTGTGTGGCGAGACCGCAGCGCTGGCCAACGGATTGCCCACGCTGCGGACGCCGGCGTGCGTGGAACTGGCCACAACGCTTCCCGGGCGAAGCGGAGTGCGGCGGTCGCCCCTGACAGTCCTCGGTGAGGATGCGACTTCCCGACAGGTCCGGGAGTTGAGGTCGTATCCCCTCCGTTACTGCCTGAAGCCCGCCATTGAAACAGTGGTTCGTGGGGAGTTCCGGTGCACCAGTCCTGTTCAAACCGGCCTTGACCTGATGGTTGGTGGCAACCTTGGCCAGGCTTTGGTGGTCGCAGACGGATTGGCGCGGATGTTGCATCGCCAGGGAACGCTGCCTGCGGACGCCAGTCTGCGGTCCTTGCCCCGGATCGTGGCGGGCATTTCGTCTTATCCCCACTCCTCCGCGAAGCGCCGTGCCGAACGGGTGGCAGCGCTGGCAAGCCCGCTGGCGGAGTCCGTTGGTGAGTCCTACAGCCGGGCAGCCTTTGAATTTCTCGGCTTCGAGCAACCGGTCCTCCAGCAGGTCTTCCGCGACGCCGACGGGTTCATCGGCAGGGCTGATTGCTGGTGGCCGCGGAATCGGGTTGCGGGGGAGTTCGATGGAAAGGCAAAGTACGTCGAGGCCGCCGTTCGCGGTGAGGCCTCGGCGGAGGAAGCCGTGTACCGGGAAAAGCTCCGCGACGACCGCACCCGGGCGCTTGGCCTTCGTTTCGTGCGTTGGGGCTGGGCGGCTGTGGAGAACCCGGAGCGGCTGAAACGGAAGCTCCTTGCCGCCGGGCTTCGCCCACAGATCAGAGGCCAGTTCGCGAATCCGCGCCTTGAAGGTTCGGTTTCGCGAACAATCCCAGGAGCAGAGAGATCCCATGGCGGAGGTTAAGACCCGCAGCGTGGACAACCTGTGGGTATTAACCAACTGTTCAATAACTCTGTGGCGCGCGTCCTAGCGATTTTTTGGGGGTTTCTGCTCTACTTGATGGATGACAACGCTGACTGAAACCTCAGTCGCCGGCAACGATGACCGGCGAGACAACGAAAACAACAACGTAGACCAAAAGCTGATGGTCGCCCTGGACGTGGACGGCACCCTGGTGGACCACGACGGGCACATGTCCCCGGCCGTTCGTGAAGCGGCGCAGGCAGTAGTAGCCGCCGGCCACGAGGTCATGATCGCCACCGGCCGCTCGCTCAACGCCATGCTGCCCATCATTGAAAATATCGGCATTGACCGCGGTTACGCCGTGTGCTGCAACGGCGGCGTGACCCTGCGGCTGCACCCCGAACTGGATAACGGCTACGAGGTCATCCACAAGGCCACCTTCGATCCGGCTCCCGCCCTCCGCGCCCTCCGCGAGCGGCTTCCGTCCGCCAAATATGCCCTGGAGGACGAGGACGGCAACTTCCTGTCCACCGAACGCTTCCAGGACCCGAGTTTTGGTGTGGAGGCTGTGGGCGTTGATTTCCACACCATGCTCGAAGCAACCGCCGTGCGCGTGGTGGTCTTCAGCACCGAAAACACGCCCGAAGAGTTCAACGAGGCCATTGAGCACGTAGGCCTCGCCGGTGTCACCTACTCGGTGGGCTGGACGGCATGGCTGGATATCGCTGCGGCGGGGGTTACCAAGGCCAGCGCCCTGGAAAACCTGCGCGGCCGGCTCGGCATCGAACCCCACCTCACGGTGGCAGTCGGCGACGGACGGAACGATATCGAGATGCTGACCTGGGCCGGGCGGGGAGTTGCCATGGGCCAGGCTCCGGCGGAAGTGATCGAGGCAGCTGACGAGGTCACCCACTCGGTGTATGACGACGGCGCCGCCTACGTGCTGCGCAGCCTCCTTTAGCGTGGAGGACTTGTGCGGCTCCCGGGGCGGGCCGCAATTCCTGGCCAGGTCCCGCCGTCGGGCAGAATGGAAAGCATGACCCTTACGACGTTCGCCCTCATCCGCCACGGCCAGACTGACTGGAATGCGGAGCGCCGCCTGCAGGGCTCCACGGACATCCCGCTGAACGACGTCGGCCGGGCACAGGCCCGTGACGCCGTCGCCGTTTTGTCCGATTACGAATGGGACGCCATCGTGTCCTCGCCACTGAGCCGGGCTGCCGAGACGGCCGATGTGATCGCGGCCGGGCTGGGGCTCAGCGAGGTCCGCCGCATGCCCGAACTTACGGAGCGGAGCTTTGGGCCGGCCGAGGGGATGCAGGCTGGCCCCGAACTGGACGCGCTCCGCATCCCGGGCGGCTTCCGCGGCGCGGAAAGCGAGGACGAGGCAGCAGACCGGGGCCTGGCCGCCCTGGAGGCACTGGCCGGGGAATACCGCGGCCGGCGACTTCTCGTCGTCGCGCACGGGACGCTCCTGCGCGTGAGCCTCAGCCGCGCTGTGGGCAGCACACTGAAAAGCATCGACAACGCCGTGCTCAACCTGGCGCATCACCACACGATCGACGGCTGGCAGCTCGAATACTTCAACGGAGAGCCTGTAATGGCGGCCAGCCAGGGCTGACTCTGCCTTAGCGCGCCTCGAGGATCAGGGCCAGCAACCGGGCCGCTGCCGGCCGGGCCGCGTGCTCCTCATTCCATTGCGCCCGCGCCACCGCCTTGCTCACCGCCTGCGTAGTGATCCCGAGTTCCTGGGCCACCGCCTTCTGCTGCCCGCGGACTCCCGGAGTCAGCAGGTCCAGGACCCGCCACTCGGCACCGGACCTGTCCCGGACGATATGACCCAACAACCGCAGGACGGCCTCGGCGTCATGGGCAACGTCGGCCAGCGGACCCTCCACTGCCACCGGAACCCTGTAATTGCTGGTCCGGAGCCGGTCCACGGCCCGCCGAGCATACACCAGGCCATGGCCGGATGCGTCCTTGATCTGGTTGGGCAGGGGTTCGTTGACCGGCCCGACGCCGATGCCCACGTACCAGGAACCGGCGCGCAGCGCGATCAGGGCCGCCTCCACGGCCTGGTGCGGGCACTCCACGATGCCCTGGACTTCGTCTTCCACGGACCGGTCAAAGTCCAGGCGCGCGGGAATGTGCCGCAGGTCCTTGAGCAGCTGCGGCACCCGGTCACCATCGCGCCGGCTATCGGTCTGGTTGATTGTCAGCGTGAACATCTGAAAGCACAGCCTACCCGCAGGTAGCCTCGCCCGGGCAAGCGGGGTTGCCCCATCCGGGCCCATCTGGTGCGATGGAGCAACGGCCGCCTTTGGGCGGTGACCGCGACGTGAGGATGGTTATGACCAGCAGCATGGGGCAGGACGAACTCGAACTGGTGGACCGCTGGTGGCGCGCCGCCAACTACCTTTCGGTAGGCCAGATCTACCTCCGCTCCAACCCGCTGCTGCGCGAACCGCTGAAGGCCGGGCACACCAAGTCCCGGCTGCTGGGGCACTGGGGCACCACGCCCGGGCTGAACTTCATCTACGCCCACCTGAACCGCATCATCCGCCGCGACTCAGCCGAGATGCTCTTTGTGGCAGGTCCCGGCCATGGCGGCCCCGCCGTCGTCGCCAACGCCTGGCTGGAGGGCACGTACTCCGAAATCTACGGCCACGTGGGGAACGACGAGGATGGCCTGGCGGAACTCTTCCGCCAGTTTTCCTACCCCGGCGGCATCCCCAGCCATGCCGCCCCGGAGACCCCCGGCTCCATCAACGAGGGCGGCGAACTCGGGTACTCCCTCTCCCACGCCTACGGTGCAGTCCTCGACAATCCCCAGCTGGTGGCCGCCGTCGTGATTGGCGACGGCGAGGCGGAAACCGGGCCGCTGGCCGCGAGCTGGCACTCCCATAACTTCCTCGACCCCGCCTCGGACGGCGCGGTGCTGCCCATCCTGCACCTGAACGGCTACAAAATCGCCAACCCCACGGTCCTGGCACGCATGCCCGAAGCGCAGCTCGACCAGCTCCTGCGCGGATACGGCCACGAGCCCTACTTCGTCACGGTGAAGGACCCGGACAACACGGAGCAGGCCCACCGGGACTTCGCGGCGGCGCTGGAAAGCTGCATGACGGACATCCGTGCCATCCAGGACTCGCGGCGGACGCCATCGGCAGACCAAGCCGCGGGGGAGGCGCCGCCCTGGCCCATGATTGTGCTGCGCTCGCCAAAGGGATGGACCGGCCCGCGCGAGGTGGACGGGCTGCAGGTTGAGGGGACGTGGCGGAGCCACCAGGTACCGCTGTCCGAGGTCCGGACCAATGGCGACCACCTGCGGCTCCTGGAGGAATGGCTGAAGTCCTACCGCCCGGAGGAACTGTTCGACGGCGACGGGCGGCTCCGGCCCGACGTCGCCGAGGGCGCCCCCACCGGCGACTTCCGGATGAGCGCCACGCCCCACGCCAACGGCGGACTGGTCCGGCGCGCGCTGAAGCTGCCCGACTACCGTGATCACGCCGTCGAGGTTGCCAAGGCCGGGACCGAGCGCGTCAGTCCCATGGTCACTTTGGGTTCATGGATGCGGGACGTCGTGGCCCTGAACATGGAAACGTTCCGGCTGTTTGGCCCGGACGAGACGGCGTCCAACAGGCTCCAGAACGTTTACGAGGTCACGGACAAGGTGTGGCAGTACCGGATTGACGACGCCGACGAGCACCTCGCGCGCTCCGGCAGGGTGATGGAGGTGCTGAGCGAGCACCTGTGCCAGGGCTGGCTGGAAGGCTACCTCCTGACCGGCCGGCACGGCGTCTTCAGCTGCTACGAGGCCTTCATCCACATCGTTGATTCGATGTTCAACCAGCATGCAAAGTGGTTGAAGGTGCACCGGAAGCTGCCGTGGCGCCAGCCCATCGCGTCGCTGAACTACATCCTGTCCTCGCACGTGTGGCAGCAGGACCACAACGGGTTTTCGCACCAGGATCCCGGGTTCATCGATCACGCGGTGAACAAAAAGGCCGAAGTGATCAGGGTGTACCTTCCGCCGGATGCGAACACGCTGCTGTCGGTGATGGAACACTGCCTGGCGTCCACCGATTACGTGAACATCGTGGTCAGCGGCAAGCAGCCCTCACCCACCTGGCTGGGGCCGGACGACGCTGCCACCCACTGCCAGCGCGGGCTGGGGATTTGGGAGTTTGCGGGCTCGGAGGTCCCCGGTGAGGAGCCCGACGTCGTCCTTGCCTGCGCCGGCGACGTCCCCACGGTGGAGACGGTGGCGGCGGCGGAGCTGCTCCGGCTGGGCGCGCCAGGGCTGAAGGTCCGCGTGGTCAATGTCGTTGACCTGATGCGCCTGCAGGACGAGAGCGAACACCCGCACGGGTTGCCCGCGCGGGACTTCGACGGGATCTTCACCGCGGATAAGCCCATCATCTTCGCGTACCACGGCTATCCGTCGCTGATCCACCGGCTGGCCTACCGCCGCTCCAACCAGGAGGGCCTGCACGTGCGCGGCTACAAGGAGGAAGGGACCACCACCACACCCTTCGACATGGCCATGCTGAACGGCATCGACCGCTTCCAGCTGGCTATCGACGCGATCGACCGCGTACCCGGCCTGGCGGAGAAGCACTCGATGCTGCGGCAGGAGCTCCAGGACCGCCGGATCCGGGCCCGCGAGCACACCCGCACCCACGGTGAGGACCCCGAGGAGATCCGGAACTGGAAACTCGGCTGACCCTTGGAATTTTTGTCCAGATATGCTGACCTCCGGGGCCCGGAAACCTGCATTTCTGGACAAAAACTCTACGTGATGAGGGTCGGGAGGCCGCTTGTGGGCGGGTGGATCCACCCTTCCTTGCGGGCCGCTGCGGCGTGCACGTCATCAGGCGGCAGGGTCAGCCCGACGGCGGCCGCGCGGGCGGTGAGGCCAGCGACGACGGCGTCAAACAGGTCGTCCGAGCCGGCCAGCCGGTCCTCGTTGCCGGCTAAGTCCAGCCACGGCGCCTGCCCGCGCAGGCTTTCGAGCAGCACCGACAGGCGTTCCGCTTCGGTGGTGCCGCGTCCTTTGTAGCCGCGGGCGGCCAGGCCCCAGAGCTTCAGTGAAGCAGCGGGGTAGACCTCGGCCAATTTGCCGGAGCCGTCCCTCGGCTGGGAACCGTGGAGGGCTGCGATCTTCGCCTGGATGACGGCGCAGCGCATGGCCGGATGCGCGAGCCGGTCCGCCGAGACACTGAGCGGAATCAGGCCGGTCCGGGCCGTGACATAGCGGTCCGTGTCCCGGTAAGCCAGCAGGCGCCGGCCCTCAATGCCGTCATATGCCAGGACGGGGCCGCCGTCGAACTCCAGATGTCCGGTAAGGAACGGGATCAACGCCTGCGGCCAGCCGACGGGGCAATCAATGCCGGTCATGTCTGTGGCCCCGAACAGCTCCACGATGTCCTGGTCAGCCACATTGAGTGCGAGGTGAACCAGCCGCGCGGACCCCTGGCCCCACTCGATAACTGCCACAGCCGTCTTTTTGGTGGCCGCGGCAAGGTCCACTCCGAGCGTTCTCACGGAACCAGACTCTACCTCCGGTTGCCTGGCCCGGTTCTTTCTGGCTTGGGCACGTTCTGGACACCTGATGACTCGGGGCCCCTGGATCTGGAACTCTGGTGCATGGTGGGCCGCCTGCCAACAATGCCTGAAAGGATCAATCCATGCCTTGGCTCGATGTGCTCGGCAACGACATCCACTACACCGACTCCGGCCGGGGCCAGCCAATTGTGCTGCTGCATGGCCATGCCTCCGCGGCAGCGTGCTGGGAGCCGATCACCGCGGAACTGGAGCAGGACTTCCGGGTGTTGACGTACGACACCTACGATCACGGCTGGTCGTCGAACTCCCCGCGGCAGGGGCCACTGGTGGACCGGGCTGCAGAGCTGGATCAGTTCATTGCTTCCCTCGGCCTGGAGACCCCGGTGATTGTGGGCCAATCCATGGGCGGGATGACGGCCCTCCGATGGGCGGTCCGGAATCCCGGCGGTGCCGCAGCACTGGTGGTTTGCGGAATGGGCTGGCCGCTGGTGGTGCCGCCGCCCGGGCAGCCCGGCCAGGCAGAGAAATTCGAGGTGTTCAGCTCGCTTGATGCGGACGAGAGGATCTGGCTGGGGGTGGGGAATTCCTTTACCGAGCGGTGGATCGCCCAGAACCCCAAGGACTACGCCCGCTATATCCGTGTCCGGTCCACCGCTGCCGCCATCGAAGCCGCCCGCTACCCGCGAAGCCTCGAGCAAAGCCAGGGAGAGTTCCTGAGCGCCGATCCGGGGGATGTGGACTGGTTCCAGCAAGGACTGGAATCCATCTCCAGCCCGCTGCTGGTGCTGATCGGGGACCAGGAAAGGCCGCGTATCCGCCGCGGGGCTGAGCACGTGGCCGCAACGGTGCCCGGCGCCAGCCTCCTGGTAGTGGAGGACGCCGGCCACAACGCCTACTTCCAGCGCCAGGACATCCTGGTGGAAGCCATCCGCAACTTGGTTGCCACCTGACCTTAGCTCTTCAGTCAGGCCGCCTGATACGTCAGCGCGCCCGGGACCCCACCCTTTGCGCCGAGGGTGTCTCCCCGCGCGAAAGCCGTCCAGAGCCTCCGCACCTGCCGCCCGACGTCGTCCACGTCCTCCCAGGCCGCCCCGGCGATCAGCCCCACACCTTCCCACGTGTTCCGGTTGCCGAACAGGAGCGGCAGGTCGATCGTGTGGGCGGCCCCGAAGATGTTGCCCGGTGCATGCCAATGCAGCACGTAGCTGTGGGCTTTTCCGCCTGCCTTGGCATGGCGCCGGGCGAATTTCCGCGAAGCCCTGCCATACACAGTCTCGGTGACCACCCAATCAATGGCCCGGACAGCGGCGGTTCCAGCAACCGGAACGCCGGCCAGCCGGCTCAGGTACGGGCTGCGCGGCAGGAACAGCCGCGCCTCCTCAGACGTGTGCCCGATCAGCACCTCTATTCCGGGTGCGGAACGGTTCCACGCGGCCTCGATGTCCGATTCCTCCGGCAGGGGCGCGTGCCCGTACTGCGTCCCGAAGGGCATGGCGGCAAGCATTCCGAACTTCCGGGCCATCTGCGCCACGTGGTCCTCCCGCTCCACCACGTCCATGGCCGGGGTGTCGTCATCAACTGCTTCGGCTGCGATGCCCATCGCGTGGTTCATCTTTGCCCTGCCCCGGGAGATGCCCAGCGGGGCGCTTTGGATGATGGCCCGCTTGAACAGTTGCGGCGCCTCAGGGGTGGCCATGAGGTGGGCGATGGCGTCGCCGCCGGCGGACTGCCCGAACGCCGTCACCTGCCCCGGATCACCGCCGAAGGCGGCAATGTTCCGCTGCACCCAGCGGAAGGCCTCCAGCTGGTCCAGCAGGCCCAGGTTTCCGGGACGCCCCGACCGCGTGGCCAGGAACCCGAACAGCCCCAGCCGGTAGGTCACCGAAACCACCACCACGCGGTTTTCGGCCACCAGCACTGCGGGGTCAAAGATGGCCAGGTCGCCCGAACCCGTGGTGTAGGAACCGCCGTGGATCCACACCATCACCGGCAGGCGCTCGCCGGGAGAAAGATCTGCAGGCATGGTGATGGAAAGGTTCTGGCAGTCCTCGCTGCCCGGAAGTTCGCCGTAGCGGGTGCCCAGGACGTCGTCGAGGAACGGCACCGGACCTTGTGGGCAGGCCGGGGCCGGCGAAGTGGCCGCAAACGGCTCGGTCCAGTCCCGCACAGGAACGGGAGGCTGGAAGCGTGTGGCCCGGGCATAGGGGATGCCGGTGGCCCGGAGGACGTCCCCGTCGTGCCAGCCGGTGACCGGACCGCAGGGTGGGGTGAAGGTGGGTGCTGAAATCACCTCCCACTTTAACCACAACGAAGGCCCACATTGCTTGACGTGGGCCTTCGTCATTCGGCGGTTGAGCTTGTCGAAACCCCGCTTTCGAAGGTTTCGACAAGCTCACCCACCAGGACGGGACTAGTGGCCGGTGGGCACGTAACGCTTGATGGAGGCTTCCAGCTCGGCTTCGGCGGCGGCGCGGTCGCCCCAGCCCTCGGCCTTGACCCATTTGCCGGGCTCCAGGTCCTTGTAGCGGGTGAAGAAGTGCTCGATTTCCTTGATCAGGAACTCGTTGACGTCGCTGACTTCCTGGATGTGGTCGAAGCGTGCATCTACCGGAACGCAGAGGATCTTGGCGTCTCCGCCGCCGTCGTCGGTCATGTTGAAGACGCCGATGGGGCGGGACTCAACGATGACGCCCGGGTGCAGGTCGAAGTCCTGCAGGAGCACCAGTGCGTCCAGCGGGTCGCCGTCTTCGCCGAGGGTGTTTTCGAAGTATCCGTAGTGCGTGGGGTACTGCATGGAGGTGAAGAGGACGCGGTCCAGGCGGACGCGGCCGGTCTCGTGGTCAACTTCGTACTTGACGCGTGATCCCTTGGGGATCTCGATGGTCACGTCATGCTTCATGGAATGCTCCTCGGCAATTGCAGGGGGTTCGCGGCACACTTAACCGCTCACCAAAGGGAGTGTCCGTGCCGCCGACTATTATTGAGGATATAGCGAGAGGCCCTGGAATCAGGAACTTGTGGGGAAATTTCAGGACTTGAGGACCAGCACCAGGATGACCAAACCAACTGCCGCGGAACCGTGGCTTGACCGTGTCCGCCACAGTTTCCGGGGCACAGTCCCGGCCCTTAAGCGGTCTTGGCCCTTGGTTGTTCTGACGGCCCTGCTGGTGGTCCTGATGATCCCCGCAGCCCTGCTCGTAGCGCCGGGGTTCGTGGGCCCGGAGGCCCCTCCCCCCGCCCCACCGGCGCCTGAATGGCAGCAGGCTCCCGCCACACTGTCTGCCGCGCGCGGACTTGCCCCGCTGGACGCGTCGGCCAGCATTCCGGCCGCGTCCGGCGTCGCCGCGCAGGTGGATCCGCTGTTGAAGGCCGACGGCGGCGGGAGCTTTACGGGACTGGTGCAGGATGCACTCACCGGGCAGGTCCTCTTTGACCGCGGCGGGTCCGAGGGCAGGGTGCCGGCCTCCAACCTGAAACTGCTGACCGCTGTGGCGGCCCTGCGCTCGCTTGGCCCGGAGCACCGCTTCACCACGTCCGTGGTGCAAGGCCCGGCAGCCGGGCAGGTGGTGCTGGTGGGCGGCGGCGACGTCCTCCTCGGCGCCGGCGAGTCGAACGCGGACCAGGCGATGGGCCACGCCGGCCTGGCGAAGCTGGCCGCCGGGACTGTGGAAGCGCTGAAGGCCGCAGGCGCCGCGGGTGAGATCAAAGTGCTGGTGGACGATTCCCTGTTCACCGGCCCGGCCCTGAACCCCGCCTGGGAAAGCGGAGATGTTGCTGCCGGGGAAGTGGCGCCGGTGTACCCGCTGGCGTTGAACTCTGCCCGGTACGACCCCGCTGTCACCACCGGCCCGCGTCCGCAGGATTCGGCCGTCATGGTGGCGGAGGAATTCGCAGCCCGGCTGCGGGCGGAAGGCGCGGCCGCGGGACTGACTGTGGCAGCCGCCGTCGAACGTTCCCCCCGTTCAGCACCAACAGGCGGGGAAGCAGGGGAGCCGGCGATCCTCGCGGAGGCGCAGTCAGCCACGGTGGCCGAACAGGTGGACCTGATGCTGCAGGCCTCCGACAACTACCTCGCCGAAGTTCTGGGACGGATGGCATCGGTGGCGGCCGGCGGTCCCGGGAGCAACGACGGCGCCACGGCTGCCGTCCGCGCGCAGCTCTCCGACGCCGGAATCAACGTTGACGGCATCCGGCTCGTGGATGTGTGCGGGCTCGCGATGGACAACCAGGTGTCAGCCCGCCAGTTCACCGAGGTGGTGCGGGCCATCGCCGCCGGCACAGACAGCCGGCTGCGCGCCGCGCTGGACGGCTTCCCCGTGGCCGGCCTCACCGGCACGCTGGACACCCGCTACGGCGAAGAGTCAACCGCCCGGGGTGCAGGGCTGGTCCGTGCCAAGACCGGCACACTGAACACGGTGCTGGCGCTCAGCGGCTACGTGGTGGACGCCGACGGCCGCCTCTTGGTCTTCTCCTTCATCGGCAACGGGCTCACCCCCGGCGCCGCAGGCAACAAGGTGGCGCTGGACCGGGCTGCCACGGCGCTCACGGCCTGCGGCTGCAGGTAAAGCTGCCGGCCAGTCTGCAGGAGCGGCCCTGCCCCGCTCAACCGTTGCTGGCCGGCGCCGCTCATGCGGGCCCGGGCCGTCCGTGCCGGGAGGGCTCCTGCTTCCACTGCGGGCCGCCGGGATAGCTCCCGCTTTCGCCATCCCGTGAGCGGACTGTGGAAGTTTCGGGACGCTGTGGTGGTTCGCCGGTGAGCGAACTTAAGGACTATCCACAGGGTGCTGTGTTCTGATGGGACTTATGGAGTCCACTACAGGTGAGTCGTCAGCACAAACGTTGTCCAGCCAGGCCTCGTCCCTGATCAACTGGGACCTTGCCGCCTCCACTGCGGCTCGGCTGGCTCCGGCCGGCCCGGTCCTGAATCAGGCCGCCATCGGCGATGCCGTGGACAGCCTGCGCCGGCTCGCCGACGCTTCGGTGGAGCATGTCCACGAGATCACGGGGCTGGAAGCGGCACGGAACCTGCGGGATTCCAGCGTGCTGGTGGTGGACCGTGCCTCATGGGCCAAGGCCAACACCCAAAGCTTTGCCGTGATGCTGAAGCCCGCTATGGAAAAGATGCTCGAAAGCAGGCGCGGTTCCCTGAGTCCTGCCGCCGCCAGTGTCAGCGGCGCCATCACCGGCAGCCAGCTCGGTGCTGTCCTTGCCTTTCTGTCCAGCAAGGTCCTGGGCCAGTACGATCCGTTCGCGGCGCTCGCCGAGGGGTCCAACGCGCCGTCGGGTGGACGCCTGCTCCTGGTGGCTCCCAACATTGTTGCTGTGGAGCGGGAACTGAATGTCACCCCCGAGGATTTCCGCCTCTGGGTCTGCCTGCATGAGCAGACCCACCGGGTCCAGTTCGCGGCCGCACCGTGGCTGCGGCACCACATGCTGCAGCAGATCGATGACCTCAGCGTGCACCTGCTGGGCAACGTGGATTCGCTGATGGAGCGCGCCACGGCCGCCGCCCGTTCACTGAAGGACCGTACCGCCGACGGAAACACACCCGGCCGTGGAGCTATCCTGGACCTGCTGCAGGATCCCGAGGAGAAGGCCGCCATCTCGCACCTCACCGCCGTGATGAGCCTGCTCGAAGGCCACGCGAACGTGGTGATGGACGCCGTGGATGCCAGCATTGTTCCGTCAGTGAAGACCATCCGGCAGCGGTTCAACGACCGCGGCAAGGACCGCGGCGTGATCGAAAAGTTCATCCGCAGCCTCCTGGGCCTGGACGCCAAGATGCGCCAGTATTCCGACGGCGCGCGGTTCGTCCGTGCCGTGGTGGACGTCGCCGGAATGGAAGGCTTCAACCGGGTGTGGGAGTCGGCCGACCACCTGCCCACCGAGCCAGAGATCCACGATGCCAAGCTGTGGCTTGAGCGGATGGGACTCTGATTAACACCGTTCCCCAACCCGGCCAGCCAGCCCGGCCCGGCGATCCATCCCAGCGCATCGAACCACCTCAGCAAACCGGACGACGACGGCCCGGGCGGCTGGCGCCCGTCGTCGGCACTGCGCGCAAGATGCTGCAGGACGCGTTGGCCCAGGCCGGGTACCCCCGCCACCTCCTGGTGGCATGCAGCGGGGGACCGGACTCCCTGGCCCTGGCAGCAGTGGCCGCTTACTTCGCCCGCCGTGGCCACGTGGACGGCCACGCCGTCACGGTGGGTGCCGTGGTGGTGGACCACCAGCTGCAGGAAGGTTCCGCCCAGGTGGCGGCCAAAACCGCCCGCGTCCTGCAGGAACTGGGCCTTGCCCCGGTGGAAATCCGGACCGTGACCGTGGGCGGGACGGGACTTGGCCCGGAAGCCGCCGCGCGTGAAGCCCGGCACACAGCGCTGGAAGCAGCCGCAGAGGACCAGTGTGCGGATGGCATCCTGCTGGGCCACACGCTGGATGACCAGGCCGAACAGGTGCTCCTGGGCCTGGCCCGGGGTTCGGGAACCCGGTCGCTTGCCGGGATGCGGCCAGTCCGCGGAAAGCTGCTGCGGCCCTTCCTGGGACTCCGCCGGGCGGACACGGAGGAGATCTGCGCCGTCGAGGAGCTGGACCCGTGGCACGATCCCACCAACTCGGATCCGGCCTTCGCCCGTTCGCGCACCCGCGTTGAAGTCCTGCCGCACCTTGAAGAGAAGCTGGGGCCCGGCGTCGCGGAATCGCTGGCCCGGACAGCCTCCATCCTGCAGCTGGACGCCGACTACCTCGAGGATGTGGCGGAACGCACCTTCAGCTCGCTCGTGGAGTGGAACGGCCGCGAACTGAGCCTTCCGGAGGACGGGTTGCGGGCTTTGGCACCCGCCATCAGGTTCCGCGTGATCGCCAAGGCGGCGGCCGACGTCGGCGGGCAGCAGCCCAGCTACCAGCGCCTTTTGGCCGCGGAAGCACTGCTGCGGCGGCAGGGTTCGGCCGGCCCTGTGGAGCTGCCCGGCGGCGTGAGCGTCTACCGGTTGTCCCTCGCGCAGCTGGAGGGATCGAAGGATGTCGGCGTTCCGGCGGCCCAGGGCAGCCCCGGTTCCGTTCCCCGTGGAGGCGCACGCTGTGGGAAGCTAGTATTCCGGCCTCAAAAACCGCCCGCAAAATAGTCGCACCCCCGCATCTACACAGGAGCCATTGGTGGATTCAAACGACGTCCAGGCAGACCTCAAGCACGTTCTCTACACCAAGGAGCAGATCCAGCAGCGGATCACCGAGCTCGCTGCGCAGATCGACAAGGACTACGAGGGCCGCGAGATCCTCCTTGTGGGCGTCCTCAAGGGTGCCGTGATGGTGATGGCTGACCTGGCGCGCGCACTCCACAGCCACATCTCCATGGACTGGATGGCTGTCTCCTCCTACGGCTCCGGCACCCAGTCGTCGGGAGTTGTCCGCATCCTGAAGGACCTGGATACGGACTTGATGGGCAAGGACGTGCTGATCGTCGAGGACATCATCGACTCCGGCCTCACGCTCTCCTGGCTGAAGACCAACCTGGAATCCCGCGGCACCGCCTCCGTGGAAATTTGCACCGCCTTCCGCAAGCCCACGGCCGCCAAGGTGGAGATTGACGTCAAGTACGTCGGGTACGACATCCCCAACGAATTCGTGGTGGGCTACGGCCTGGACTACGCCGAGAAGTACCGCAACCTGGACTTCGTGGGTACCCTCGCCCCGCACGTCTACGAGTAGGCTGCGCCGCCCGGATCTTGCGTAAAAACATTGGCATCAAGGACGTGGCGCTGGCCGCAGGAGTTTCTGTCACCACGGTCTCCCATGTCCTGAACGACGTTTCCTACGCACGGGTCAGCGCCGAAACGCGGGACAAGGTACGGTCCGCGGCCACGCAGCTGGGCTACGGGCCGAACCGCCTGGCGCAAGCACTGCGGAGCCGGCGCACCGGAATGCTCGGCCTGGTCAGCGAGGACATCGCCACCACGCCGCATGCCGGCCGCATCCTGCTGGGTGCCGATGATGCTGCCCGCGCCCGCGGTTACACCCTGATGGTCATCAACACCTCTGGCACCGCGGGCCCCGCATCCCGGGAAGCCGACGTGGAGGCGCTCCTTGAGCGGCAGGTGGACGGCATCCTCTACGCCACGATGTACCACCGGACGGTGGATGCCCCGCCCAACCTGGGCAAGGTGCCGGCCGTCCTCGTGGATGCAGTCAGCGCCGGCGAGCCAATCACCTCCGTAGTCCCGGACGAATACGGCGGGGCGAGTACCGCCGTCGAAACACTGCTCGCCGCGGGGCACCTCCGCGTGGGCTTCATCAACAACACCGAGGATGTGCCCTCCACCCGCGGGCGGCTCCGCGGCTTCCGCGAAACCCTCAACCGGGCAGGGCTCGACGGCGACGCCGCACCCGTGCGGTCCGCCTCCTCCGATGCGCAGGGCGGCTACGACGCAGCCCGCCGGATCCTCCAAGGTGACAACCCGCCGTCGGCCTTGTTCTGCTACAACGACCGGATGGCGATGGGAGCCTACCGCGCAGCCGCCGAGCTGGGCCTCTCCATCCCCTCAGACCTGTCCGTGGTGGGTTTTGACGACCAGGAACTGATCGCTGCCAACCTGCACCCGGGGCTCACCACCGTCGCGCTGCCGCACTATGAGATGGGCGCCTGGGCCGCGCAACGGCTGATAGACACGGTTGAGGGGACACAGCTGCCGGACGCCGCCGTGCCTGAGCCAGTCCTCCTTGACTGCCCGCTGGTGGCACGCGGCTCGGTCGCCGGGCCCCGAATTTAGGCCTGATGCCCCTGTCCGGAGACGTGGTGGCGCCAGTACGCCCACAGGGAACTTTTGCCCCACACCATGCGTGATCTACTCCGGACGGTGTATAGCTAGAAGCTGACGCAGCACCATCACGCGCGCAGAGTACTCGCCGTGCAGCACTACCAGGAGGGACGGGGCCAGCCCCCGAACAGATGAAAGCTAAGAACTTCTTCAAGGGCCCGGGCATCTGGATCGTCGTTGTGATCGGGATGCTCCTGGTGGCCTTTGCAACGCTCGCTCCCGGCGGTGCAGCCCGGATCGATACAGACAAGGGCCTCGAACTGCTCTCTGGCGACAAGGTGGAGCAGGCAAAGATCTTCGACGGCGAAAACCGTGTTGACCTGGTGCTGAAGGACAACCTCCAGCTGGACGGGCAGGATAAGGGCAAGAGCGTCCAGTTCTTCTTTGTGGATGCCCGCGCCCAGGACGTGGTTAAAGCAGTCACCGATGCCAAGCCGTCCGAGGGTTACACGGACCAGCCGATCGAAAGCAACTGGTTCTCCGGCCTGCTCTCGCTGCTGATCCCGGTCATCCTGCTCGGTGCCCTGTTCTGGTTCCTGATGACCCGGATGCAGGGCGGCGGCTCCAAGATCATGCAGTTCGGCAAGTCCAAGGCCAAGATGGTCAGCAAGGACATGCCACAGGTGACGTTTGCTGACGTGGCCGGTTCCGACGAAGCTGTGGAGGAACTGCAGGAAATCAAGGAGTTCCTGCAGGAACCCGCGAAGTTCCAGGCTGTTGGCGCCAAGATCCCCAAGGGCGTGCTGCTGTACGGCCCTCCAGGTACCGGTAAGACCCTCCTCGCCCGCGCCGTCGCCGGTGAGGCTGGCGTCCCCTTCTTCTCCATCTCCGGCTCGGACTTCGTTGAAATGTTCGTCGGTGTGGGCGCGTCCCGCGTCCGCGACCTCTTCGAACAGGCCAAGGCCAACTCGCCCGCCATCATCTTCGTGGACGAGATCGACGCCGTCGGCCGCCACCGCGGTGCCGGCATCGGCGGCGGCAACGACGAACGCGAGCAGACCCTCAACCAGCTGCTGGTGGAGATGGACGGGTTCGACGTCAAGACCAACGTCATCCTCATCGCCGCCACGAACCGGCCCGACGTCCTGGATCCCGCACTGCTGCGTCCCGGGCGCTTCGACCGCCAGATCGGCGTGGACGCACCGGATATGATCGGCCGTGACCAGATCCTCCAGGTGCACGCCAAGGGCAAGCCCATGGCGCCCGGCGTGGACCTCAAGGCCGTTGCCAAGAAAACGCCCGGCTACACCGGTGCGGACCTCGCCAACGTCCTGAACGAGGCAGCCCTGCTCACCGCCCGCTCCAATGCCAACCTGATTGATGACCGCGCCCTGGACGAGGCCATCGACCGTGTGATGGCAGGCCCGCAGAAGCGCAGCCGCGTCATGAAGGAGCACGAGCGTAAGATCACCGCCTACCACGAAGGCGGCCACGCCCTGGTGGCGGCCGCGCTGCGGAACTCGGCCCCGGTCACCAAGATCACCATCCTTCCCCGCGGCCGCGCCCTCGGGTACACCATGGTGGTTCCGGACAACGACAAGTACTCCGTGACCCGCAATGAGCTCCTGGACCAGATGGCCTACGCCATGGGTGGCCGCGTCGCCGAAGAAATCGTCTTCCACGATCCCTCCACCGGCGCCTCCAATGACATCGAGAAGGCCACCGGCACCGCCCGCAAGATGGTTACCGAGTACGGCATGAGCGAACGCGTCGGCGCCGTCCGGCTGGGCCAGGGCGGCGGCGAGCCGTTCCTGGGCCGCGACGCCGGGCACGAGCGCAACTACTCGGACCAGATCGCCTACGTAGTAGACGAGGAAGTGCGCCGGCTGATCGACCAGGCCCATGACGAGGCCTACGCCATCCTCACCGAGAACCGCGACGTCCTGGACCGCCTGGCCCTCGAGCTGCTGGAGCGCGAAACGCTGAACCAGGCTGAAATCGCCGACATCTTCCGTGACATCCGCAAGCGCGACTTCCGCGAGGTGTGGCTGTCCAAGGAGACCCGCCCGGTGCAGAAGGCCGGGCCCGTGGAGTCCCGCCGGGAGCAGGCTGAGCGTGAAGCCCAGGAGGAAGCCAAGCAGGCCCGCCTGGACGAGCCGCTGGACGCCCAGCCGCCGCATCCGCAGGGTGTTCCAGAAGACGCCCCATTCCAGGGAGGCATCCCCGACTCGGGGCCTGACGCCCTTCGCGGCTAAGCTTTCATACGTGACCCACTTCGACGACGACGACGTTCCCGCCTCCGCCGGCTACCCGGCGGAGGGCGGCGCCCACCATTCAAAGCACCAGAAGGTGGACCGGCCGCGCATTGAGGCTGCCGTCCGCGAGATCCTCCTGGCTATCGGAGAAGACCCGGACCGCGGCGGCCTCGTGGACACCCCCAAGCGGGTGGCCAAGGCCTACGCCGAGGTGTTTGCCGGGCTTCACCACGACCCCGCCGACGTCCTGTCCACCACCTTCGACCTGGACCATGAAGAACTGGTGCTGGTCAAGGACATCCCGTTCTACTCCACCTGTGAGCACCACCTGGTGCCGTTCCATGGTGTGGCCCACGTGGGCTACATTCCCTCGCATGACGGCAAAGTGACCGGGCTGAGCAAGCTGGCCCGGCTCGTGGATATCTACGCCCGCCGTCCCCAGGTGCAGGAGCGCCTCACCACGGAGATCGTTGAAGCGATGGTCCGCCACCTCAAGCCGCGTGGCGCCATCGTTGTTGTTGAATGCGAACACATGTGCATGTCCATGCGCGGTATCCGCAAGCCCGGAGCAAAGACCGTCACCAGTGCGGTCCGCGGGCAGCTTCATGACCCGGCCACCCGTGCCGAAGCCATGAGCCTCATCCTCGGAAGGTAATCAACAGACCATGGATTCACTCGCTGCAGCGCCGGGAACCGGCCCCGCAACCTCGCCATTGCCCGTCCTGCGCAAACCGCGGCCGGCAGCCCGCTTCGAAGACCTGCCCACCGACCGCACGCTCGTCATGGGCATCGTGAACGTTACGCCGGACTCCTTCAGCGACGGCGGCCAGCACGCCACGGCCGATTCCGCCATCGCCGCCGGGCTGCGGATGTTCTATGCGGGAGCGGACATCATCGACGTCGGAGGCGAATCCACGCGTCCCGGCGCGGAAGACGTCAGCCCTGAGGAAGAACAGCGGCGCGTGATTCCGGTGATCGAGGCGCTGGTGAAGGCCGGCGCCCTGGTCAGCATCGATACCATCCACGCCGTCACGGCGGCGGCCGCGCTCAACGCCGGAGCGGCCATCATCAATGACGTTTCCGGGCTCACCATGGAACCGGAAATGGCCGAGCTTGCGGCATCCTCCAAGGCCCCGTACATCCTCACGCACCGCCGCGGCGACGCCCGCACCATGAACTCCCTGGCCGAGTACAAGGACGTTGCCGGCGAAGTGGTGGCCGAACTGGCCGGAGTGCGGGACAAGCTTTATGCTGCCGGCGTCAGCCCGGACCAGATCATCATCGATCCAGGCCTGGGGTTCGCTAAGAATGATGCCCAGAACTGGGAACTCCTGCAAAACCTGGACCAGCTGGACAGCCTGGGCCACAAGGTCCTGGTGGGTGCGTCCCGCAAACGCTTCCTCGGCACCCTCCTGACCGTTGCCGGCAAGACCGCAGCGCCGCAGGAACGCGACGACGCCACCGCAGCCATCACCGCCATCAGCGCGTACCGGGGTGCCTGGGCAGTGCGCGTGCACGACGTCGGCCCCAGCCTGGACGCCGTAAAGGTTGCCGCGCGCATGGCCGC
Organism: Pseudarthrobacter sp. W1I19; assembly: GCF_030817835.1. Classification (NCBI taxonomy): domain Bacteria; kingdom Bacillati; phylum Actinomycetota; class Actinomycetes; order Micrococcales; family Micrococcaceae; genus Pseudarthrobacter; species Pseudarthrobacter sp. W1I19. The sequence continues at coordinate 4,144,987 of NZ_JAUSZR010000001.1, read as the reverse complement.
CCCAAGAACCAGCCAGTAGGCCCAGCGATGGACAGGATTACGCTGACCGGTGTCACCGCCGTCGGCCATCACGGAGTCTTTGATTTTGAACGCCGTGACGGCCAGCCGTTTGTGGTGGACGCGGTGCTCCACCTGGACTTCGCCAAGGCCGCGGAATCTGACGATGTCCGGGACACCGCGCACTACGGCGAGGTTGCGCAGCGTATTACTGAATGGATTTCCGGCGAACCGCTGAACCTGATCGAGGCGCTTGCCGTGCGGATCGCGGACAGCCTGCTCAGCGAATTCCGGCTTGAGGCCGTGGACATTACCGTGCATAAACCGCAGGCACCCATCGAGGTTCCCTTCGGCGACGTGGCGGTCAGCGTCCACCGGGCAAGGAATGACGCACGCCGGGATGCAGGCGGTGTCACCGCAGGCCGGGACACTCCGGGCCGGGACAACGGGGAGAAACCAGCGCAGGGGGAAGCCGCATGAACTCCGGGTATTCCAAGGTGGTGCTGGCCTTGGGCAGCAACCTTGGTGAGCGTAATGAGACCCTGACCGAGGCCGTCGCTGACCTCGTGGACCCGCCCGAGATCCGCCTTCTCGCGGTTTCGCCCATTGTGCAGACCAAGGCTGTCGGCGGTCCGCCGAACCAGCCGGACTTCCTGAACATGGTCATTACCGTCGAAGCCAGCCTCACTCCGGAGGAGCTGCTGGAACACTGCCAGTCGGTGGAAAACAAGCACCACCGCGTGCGGGAGGTGCGCTGGGGGCCCCGGACGCTCGACGTCGACATCATTACTTACGGCGATCTGCGCAGTGATGACCCTGTCCTCACCCTGCCGCATCCACGCGCGGCTTCCCGCGCCTTCGTCCTGTACCCCTGGTCGTTGATCGAACCCGCAGCCACGCTGAACGGTGAACGCATCAGCGCCCTTGCCACCCGTGCTGATGATTTCGGCGACCTTGCCCTGTTCGACGGCTTCGGCGACTTCGACGGCCTGCCCACGGCAGGAGCTGTGGAGGAGCGATGAAACCCCTCAATCCGCTGCGCCTGATGCTGATCTGCGTCATTTTGGCAGTGGCGGGCTGGTCGGCCACGGTGGTGACCAGCCGCTACGGCATGGCCACTCCCGTCCTGCCGGCCACCGCGCTGGCCACCATGGGCGTGATTGTGGCCATCACCCTGATCCTTGGCATCAGGATCCTGCGGTGGCGCAACAGCAACAAACCCAACAGCTCCAAGAAAAAGACACTGCTCGATCCGCTCCTCGCGGCCCGGACCCTGGTGCTCGCGCAGGCCTGCGCTTATGCGGGGACGGTCCTGCTGGGCTGGCACGTGGGAATCTTCCTGGACCAGCTGCGGATCTGGAGCCTGCGCAGCAACCAAAGCATTACCTGGCTGGCGCTGGCGATGGCGGGCGGCGGACTGGTGATGATCGTGGTTGGCTTCCTTGTGGAGCGGTTCTGCAAGATCCCGCCGGAGGACGGCGACACCAACGGCACAGACGGGAAGCCGGGCCGATCGGTACGCGGCGAAGCCGCAGGGGAAGGCGAATATGCATACCGGGGCGATTGACCCGCCGGGCATCATCTGGCAGCGCGTATCACCAAAATACGTCACCGTCCGGCTGGTGGAGTGGGCGCTGGCGAACCTCATCACGGTGCTCCTGCTGTCCCTGCCGCTGCTGTTTGTCCTCCTGAAGGTGTGGAAGTGGCCGCCATTGTGGCTGGCCATCACGGTGCCCACCGTGGCGCTGGTCCTGGCGCTGTGGAGGCTGGTGCTGATCCCGCGGCAGGTCCGCGCCATCGGCTATGCGGAACGGGACGACGACCTGCTCATCAGGACCGGGATCTTTTTCCAGCGCACCATGGCCGTCCCCTACGGCCGCATGCAGTACGTGGACATCGGCGTGGGACCGGTTGAGCGCGGGCTGGGCCTGTGCACCTTGAAGCTTCACACCGCCTCGCCGGGGACCCGCGCGCACATCCCCGGGCTGCCAGCGGCGGAAGGGGCACGCCTCCGCGAACAGCTCGCGGCGCGGGGCGAAGCCAGGCTGGCTGGACTGTGACGGCAGAGGGAGCGCGTCCGGAGCCCGGCGCTCCCGTCACAGCCCCCGCCCCTGAAAGCGCCGCTCCTCCTGCTCAGCCGGGGGCTGCACCGGGCAACGCTCCAGGCGCAACTCCCCATGCCGCGCCAGGCATCGTTCCCGATGGTGTTCCTGGCACGGCGGCCGACGGCGAATGGCTGCGTGTGCACCCGGCGTCACCTTTTGTGCGTGGTTGGGTGGCACTGGCGGCCATCGGCTTCTTTTTCGGCCGGGACGTTTTTGAGCGGGCGCTGCAGGGACGGCCGATCATGGAGGACGAGTTCGCCGGCCGGGCGCCTTGGCTGCTGGCCGGTGGCGGCATCATGCTGGCCATCGCGGTGCTGGGTTTCATCCTCACCTGGTACTTCACTAAATACCAGGTGTCCGGAGGCTACGTCCGGGTGAACACCGGCTTCATTTTCCGGCAGCAGCGCCAGGCACGGCTGGACCGCGTGCAGGCCATCGACATTGAGCAGCCCCTGCTGGCGCGGATCTTCGGCCTGGCCGAGCTCAAATTCGAGGTGGCCGACGCGGGGGAATCCGCCGTACGCCTTGCCTACCTCACCATGGACGAAGCCCGCCAGCTCCGCGCCACCATCCTGGCGCGCGCCGCCGGCGTGGCCGTGGACCCGTCCCGCCCTGACGAGCCGGCACCCGAGGCGCCGGAATACCCGGTACTGGCGGTGCCGCCGTCGCGCCTTATCGGTTCCCTGCTGCTCAGTGAGCAAAGCGTCTTTGTGCTGCTGGGCGGGGTGGCGTCCGTTGTTCTTTCGGCCGTCACCGACAACCGCGGTTTCTACTTCTACCTGATTCCAGCTGCCCTGGGCCTGGCGGCAAGCTACTGGAACCTGTTCAACAAGGGCTACAACTTCACTGCGGCCATCTCGCCGGACGGCATCCGGCTCCGCTACGGGCTGCTGGACACCCAGGCCCAGACGCTTCCGCCGGGCCGGATCCAGGCATTAAGGATCGGCCAGCCTCCATTGTGGCGGGCACTGGGCTGGTACCGGATTCAGGTCAATGTGGCCGGGTACGGCGGCGTCGAGAACGCTGCCGAGGGATCCGCCCGGACCACGCTCCTGCCGGTGGGCAGGCTGGAAGACGTGATGGCGATCCTTGCGCTGGTGCTTCCGGATCCCGGCACCCCGGATCCTGCCGCCGTCTTCGGCGCAGGGCTCCATGGCCTGGATTCCGACGGCGGATTCGTCACCACGCCGCGCAGGGCCCGCCTGCTTGCGCCGTTGGGGTGGCGCCGGAACGGTTTTGCCGCCACGGACACCGCGCTGCTGATCCGGTCCGGCCGCTGGTGGCGGGAGCTGACAATGGTGCCGCACCAGCGGACCCAGTCCCTGGCACTGCACCAGGGCCCGCTGGCGCGCCGGTTCCGCGTGGCTGACCTGGTACTGCACACCACTGTTGGGCCGGTTACGCCGCGCTTGCGGCAGGCAAGCGAGGAGCAGGCACTCGCGCTTTTTGACGCCCAGTCCGCCCGGGCGAGGCTTGCCCGTAAGCGGCAGACCACTGAACAATGGCTGGCCCAGGTGGCCCCTGGCACCCTGCTCGGTGATGCGGGCCTTCCGGGTAAGCCCGTCTCCGGGCCCGAGCTTGTCGCTGAGCGGAAGCCGGCGGTTGAGCCTGCCGAAACCCCGATCCCAACCCAGAAAGGCCGGCATCATGGCTAAGCCCGGGCGCCTCGGCGTCGGAATCATCGGTGCGGGCAAGGTGGGCGCTGTACTCGGCGCGGCCCTCCGCGCAGCCGAACACGCCGTCGTCGGAGTCTCAGCTGTTTCGGACGCCAGCCGTGAACGCGCGGAGACGCTGCTGCCCGGCGTGCCCGTCCTGGAAATCCAGGAAATCGTGGAGCGGGCGGAACTGGTGCTGCTGGCCGTGCCCGACGACGCCTTGCCCGGCCTGGTGGATGGGCTGGCCAAACTCGGCGCCTGGCAGCCCGGCCAGCTGGTTGCACACACATCCGGGCGGTTCGGGGTGGGGGTGCTGCGTCCGGTGCGCGCGGCCGGAGCCGTCCCGTTGGCGCTGCATCCTGCGATGACTTTCACGGGGATGAGCCTGGACCTGACCCGGCTGCTGGACTGCACGTTCGGGGTCACCGCGGATGCCGCCATGCTGCCCATAGCGCAGGCGCTGGTGGTCGAGATGGGCGCCGAACCAGTGGCCATTGCCGAGGCCGACCGGACCCTTTACCACGCAGCCCTGGCGCACGGTTCAAACCATCTGGTGACCCTTGTGGCTCAGGCTTCCGAGCTGTTGCGTGATGTTGGCGTCGAAATGCCCGAGCGGATGCTGGGCCCGTTGTTGCGGGCCACCCTGGAGAACGCGCTGGCGTCGGGGGAGTCCGCCCTGACCGGGCCGGTGGCGCGGGGCGATGTGGGAACCGTGAAAGCCCACGCGGAGGCCCTGCGGGAGTTCGACGGCGGACGGCAGGGCGATGTGCTGGCTGCTTACCTTGCGATGGCGCGCGCCACAGCCCTCCGCGCCGAGGGGCGCGGGCTGCTGAAACCCGACCAGCTGGGGGAACTGCGCAAGGCCTTGGAACCGGAGGAAGACTGAAGATGCCCATCAAACTCGTCACAACAGTGGCCGACCTGCATGCGCAGAGCGCCCGGCTCCTTACCGACAAAAGCGGAACCTCCCAGGGCCTGGTGCCCACCATGGGCGCACTCCACGAGGGTCATGCAGCCCTGGCGCGGACCGCCGCCGGGCAGAACGACGTAGTGGTGGCCACCATCTTCGTCAATCCGCTGCAGTTCGGTGATGCCACCGACCTGGACCGCTATCCGCGGACGTTGGATGCCGACCTCGCGTTGCTGGAAGCGCAGGGCGTGGACTTGGCTTTTGCCCCGTCCGTGGAGGAGGTCTATCCCGGCGGCGAGCCGCTGGTGCGGATCACCTCTGGAAGGCTCGGGGAGAAGTGGGAAGGAGCCTCCCGGCCAGGCCACTTCGACGGCGCCCTCACCGTAGTGGCCAAGCTGCTGCATTACGGAACCCCCGGCGCCGGGCTGTCCGCTGGTAAGGGGGCACATAGCAAGGGGGCGCCGGGCGGCCTCCCGGCCTACCGCGCCTACTTCGGCCAAAAGGACGCCCAGCAGTTGGCGCTGGTCCGGCGGATGGTGACGGACCTGAATTTCCCGGTGGAGATCGTAGGCGTGCCCACCGTCCGGTCAGCCGACGGGCTGGCGCTCTCCAGCCGCAACCGCTTCCTGTCCGACGACGAGCGCGAGGCTGCGCTGGTGCTGTCGCGGGCGCTGCGGCTGCTTGAGGAGCGGGCAGCTGCGCGGGAGCCGCTGGACCTGGAGTCTGCGCAGGCGATGGTGGAGTCGCGACCCCTGGTGGCGCTGGACTACTTCGATGTGGTGGATCCTGACACGCTTGAGCCCTTGGCGGAGAACTGCCGGGAGACGCCGTTCCGGGGCGAGGCTTTGGCTCTCATCGCGGCGAAGGTGGGCCCGGTGCGGCTGATCGACAATATGCCGCTGAGCTCCTAGCGCCAGCGCATTCCCCTGCTTGAGCTCCTAGCGCTTGTGTGTTCCTGGAACCCGTTGCGCACACGGAAGTTTTCCGGGCCGCGGGGCTGGCTGGCCGCAGTATCTGCTGGGGTATCTGCGCTAGATTCCTGGCCGGCCGCGGCTGGTCATCAACTGTTCGAGGAGCGCCCGTTCTGGACGGCCCGGGTTCCGGGCGACACAGCGGCGGAGCCTCGCCCTGGCGAGCTCTTCGCCCGGTTCGTGGCTGCAGAGGATCTCGTCGATGATCTCTTGGGCCTGCCATCGAAGTGACTCGATGGCGAACTGACGGATCTCGGCCGGAGTGTCGCCACTCATCCACGGGTCGGGATCCGAGGGCACGCTTTGGAACATCCGCTCTGCTGACATAGGAGCCTCCTTGCACCAATCCGAGCGGCCGGTGGGCTGGCCCCTGCGGCGTAGTAAGCACTGCGCGTAAGGGAACACTACAGCGGGAAAGACCGGTCTGTCTTCCCCTCACGGCGGTAAACTGGAATTGTCATGAATCCAGAAGCGGAGTATCCAGCAGTCAATGCGCTTGACCAGGCATTGTCAGCCGAGCCTACAGTGGCCGTTCATGCGCCTGTGGTTGCTGAACCGCCCGCTCCGGAGAGTGCTGCCGCCAAGTCCGTGGCCAGGATCATGACGGTGGCTTATGAGCTTTTCTCCCGCCGAGGCGTCCGGGATGTCGGCGTGAATGAACTGATTGAACGGTCCGGGGTAGCAAAGGCCACGTTCTATCGTCATTTCCCCTCGAAGGACTCCCTGGTCCTGGCCTTCCTCGAACAGCGGGACAAACAGTGGACTGTAGAGGCGATCGTCTCCGAAGCCCGGCGCCGCGGAAATACGCCCACCGAGCAGCTGTTGGCCATTTTCGACGTCTTCGGAGACTGGTTCCTGCGCGAGGACTTCGAGGCCTGCTCCTTCATCAACGTCCTGCTGGAGATGGGTCCGGCACACCCGCTGGGCCAGGCCAGCATCGACTACCTTGCGAAGATCCGGGGACACGTCCAGGCCCTGGCTGAAGAAGCCGGGCTGCAGCGTCCGGACGAGTTCGCACGGTCGTGGCACATCCTGATGAAGGGCTCCATCATCTCCGCCACCGAGGGCGACATGCAGGCAGCCAAGCGCGCCCAACAGATGGCCGGTTGGCTGATCGAGCACCACCGCTAAAGCTAAGTTGAATGTGCCAGCGGGGTGCCGGTGTGCAGCCCAAGGCAATCTCTGCGGCCGACCTTAGCCCGATAGCAAGGCTACGAGGGCATTTTCGAATTGGCTTTCTTCGACCGGTCGGAGCCTCTGTGCTTCCGTTGCGCGGGTCAGGAGTCCGGGTGGCCATTGGGGTGGTTGGTGGTCGGGCTGTTCGGCTTTGTAGTGGCGGCCGGTGGGTGAGGTCCAGCCGGGTGGTTCGTTCCGTGTTGCCGTTGTTGGTGTCCAGCCGCTGTTGTGTTTGAGACGGTGGTGTTTCGGGCAGAGCTGGGCCAGGTTGCTGATTCCGGTGGTGCCGCCGTGTTGCCACGCGGTGAGGTGGTCTGCCTCGTTGTCCAGGGACGGGTTGTTGCAGCCGGGGAAGGCGCATCTGCCGTCCCTGAGCTGCAGGGCTTTTTTCATGGCTTTGGTGAGCCGGTAGTTGGTGCGGCCAATTTCCAGCGGCGCCCCGTCCCGCGGATCCACCAGCACCCGGTAGAACGAGGAGGCGCCGTTAGCAACGAGCCTGCGGGCCATCGAGGCAGGGATTGGACCGTAACCGTCCAGGTTTGCCGGTTCGTCTTTGATGCCGAACAGGGCGAGTACCGGCACGGTCACCAGGACGTCCACCTTGGGTGCCGGGACGTTGCCCAAGCCGGCACCTGCGTGGGTTTCACCCGGCTTGCCTTGTCCCGCGCCGCTTTGTCCTGTGTTGCTTTCTTGTGTGCTGGTTTCCGGGCCGGGGTGAATTGCGGTTCCTGCGCGGAGGAGCAGGCTGGCGGCGATGTCGGGGCGGAGTTGGGTGATGGTGCGGGGTTCGTCGGGGCCTTGGAGGCCGCGGGCGAGGGCGGTGGTGCGGTTCCAGATGGCTGAGCCCTGGTGCGCGGGGATGTAAAGGGAAACCCAGGCCATGCCGTCGCGGTCCGGGGTGTATTCCATCCGCCGGTCCGCGGCGCACTTGGCGTGGCGTTTCTCCAGGGATTCTGGGTGGTGGCGTTCGCGCCAGTTCCGGACTCTGTTCCGGAACCGTCCGGGGACCAGGTCGCCGGCGGCGGCTCCGCGGGCAGGGTTGGGGTTCAGGACGTGCTCTACGAGGGCGGCCGCGCCGGTTGGGTCGAGGCTGTCGGTTTCGTCGGCGATGATTTTGGCGTGCTGCCAGGAGATGGTCCCGGCGGAGAGGGCGTCCATGGCCGGTGGCAGGGAGGCGAGTTGCCGGGATTGGGTGACGAGCGCTCCGGCGGCGGGGGAGCTGATGGTCAGGACCCCGGCGATTTCCTCCACCGCTGACATCTCCGCGTAAGTCCGCTCATGCACGCGTGCTTCCGGCGGGATCATCGCGTGCTGGATCTCGATGGCCTCGGATGCGTCCCGGGCTTTGACGGCGGCGATCTGGGCTTCCAGCTGCTTCGTTACCGCTAACCGCTCCAACCGGATCTCATACTGCCGCTGCAAAATATCCACATCGGTGCCCCCGCCCGTGCCCAGGACGGCGTCTTCGAGGAACAGGGCATCAAGCCGGGCGGTGGAGGCGTGAATGCCCTCCATCGCTGCTGTCCTGCTCTCGCCGTCGCCCATCGCCCATATCAATATCTTCTAATGGGGGTCTGACATTTTCGTGCCAGCCAGGACTTGGCCGACGAAGATGGCCGGGAAGGTAGCGAGGGCCGCCATCGTACGCTGGCGCCGGCCGCCATCGCACTTTGTCGCCCGGCCGCCGTCGTAACGGTCCTCCCTGCCCAGCACTTACCCAGGATGCAAACAAATATAGTCAGCTTGCTTATCACTTGCCCTTTTCCTACGCTGGAAGCTGTCAGGCAAACAACTCTCGAAGCGGTAGTCCGCGCCCTCAATAGCGCGCGGCGTGCCGCTCACAGGAGGAGGAAAAATGGCAGAACATAGCATCACAGGCAAGAAGGTGGCATTCCTGCTGACCGACGGCGTGGAGCAGATTGAGCTGACCAGCCCCTGGCAGGCGGTCAAGGAGGCCGGCGGCCAGCCCACCCTGGTGGCGCCCAAGAGCGGAAAGCTGCAGGGGTTCAACGGCACGGAGAAGGGCGACACGTTCGACGTCGACCTCACGGTGGCAGAGGCGAACGCCTCCGACTTTGATGCCCTGGTCCTGCCGGGCGGCGTTGTAAACGCAGACCACCTCCGGGTGGACAAGGAAGCGCAGGCCTTCACCCGGAGCTTCTTTGAGCAGCACAAGCCGGTCGCGTCCATCTGCCACGGGCCCTGGCTGCTCATCGAGGCCGGCGTGGTGCGCGGACGGAACGTCACCTCGTACCACACGCTCCAGACCGACCTGAAGAATGCCGGCGCCAACTGGACCGACGAGGAAGTGGTAGTGGACCAGGGCCTGGTCACCAGCCGCAACCCGGACGATCTCCCGGCATTCAACAGCAAACTGGTCGAGGAGATTTCCGAAGGCCAGCACGCCGGCAAGACGGCGTAGGACCCCATTTGTTCCCTCAGGGTTAAGGAAAAAATACCGTGCGGAGGAATTACTCCAGCCGGTAGAGTGTTGGAGTCTGCAGCGACGCTGATCGCGCACCTTTCAAACAACTCCCTGAGGGAACACCCATGTCTACCGAAGTCTCTCCGAACGCCAGCGGCAAGTCCGTCCAAACCGAAGGAACCACGCCCGCCGCGCCGGAGAAGATGTCCCGCGAATCGGTAACAGTCATCAGCACGCTGCTGGTGGCGACGTTTGTGGTGATCCTCAACGAGACCATCATGAACGTCGCCCTGCAGCGGCTCATGGTGGACCTCCAAGTGGATGCCTCAACCGTCCAGTGGCTCTCCACCGGGTTTATGCTCACCATGGCCGTGGTCATTCCCACCACCGGGTTCATCCTGCAGACCCTGTCCACTCGCGCAGTATTTATGCTCGCGATGGGGCTTTTCGCCGGCGGTACCGCACTTGCCGCAGTGGCGCCCGGCTTTGAGATCCTGTTGCTGGCCCGCATTGTCCAGGCCGGCGGCACCGCGATCATGCTGCCCCTGCTGATGACCACCATCCTCACGCTGGTTCCGATGGCCAAGCGCGGCGCCGTGATGGGCAACGTCAGCATCGCGATTTCCGTGGCACCGGCCATGGGCCCCACGGTTTCCGGGTTGATCCTTGAGCACTTCACCTGGCGCTTTATGTTCGTGTTCGTCCTCCCGGTGGCCCTCGCGGCCCTTGCCATCGGTGCCAAGTACCTGACCAACGTTGGCGAGACGGAAAAGGCGAAGCTCGATGCCCTTTCGGTCATCCTGACCGTCCCCGCGTTCGGCGGCCTGGTCTACGGCCTCAGCCAGATCGGCGGCGGCCATGGCGGCCAGGCCGGGCCGGGTGTTGCAGCCATCGCCGCACTGGTCATCGGTGTCGCCAGCCTCGCCGTCTTTGTCCTCCGCCAGCTCCGCCTGCAGAAGGGCGACGCCCCGCTGCTGGACCTGCGCGCGTTCAACTTCCGTATGTTCACCGTCTCGGTCCTGCTGATGGTGGTGGCCATGATGGCGCTGTTCGGCGGCGTCATCCTGCTGCCTCTGTACCTACAGGAAATCCGCGGGCTCGGCTCCCTCGAGACAGGCCTCGCGCTGCTTCCCGGCGGCCTGGCCATGGGCCTGCTGGGCCCGGTCATCGGCCGGCTCTTCGACAAAGTAGGACCGCTACCGCTCACCGTCACCGGTTCAGTCCTGATGGTGGTGGCGCTGTGGCAGTTCTCAATGCTCGACGCCGGGACGCCCGTCTGGTGGATCGTCACCTTGCACGTGGGGCTGAGTTTCGGACTGGCGTTGCTGTTCACGCCGGCGTTCACCACCGGCCTGAACCCGCTTCCGCCGCACCTCTACTCGCACGGGTCCGCGATCATGAGCACCACGCAGCAGGTGGCCGGTGCCGCCGGCACTGCGCTGCTGGTGTCCATCTTCGCCGTGGTCTCAGCCGCGTCGGGCCTCGTCGCCGGGATGAGCGCCGCCTTCCTGACGGCAACCGTCATAGCCTTCGCCGCCGTCGTACTCTCCGCCATGATGCGTAAAACGGAAGGCGCCGGCCCGGGCCACGGCGGGCACTAACCCCGTCCACTGACCCAACTGGATCGCAGTTAACGTCGTGAAAACCGCTTTTTGCGACGTCAACTGCGAGCTACTTGGGGTTCAGCCGGCGTAGAAGTCCGCCAGTTCCTTGATCAGCTTGTCAGGGGCCTTGATGACACCGTCGTGTCCGAAGCCGGGCAGGATGGTGTAGGTGGAGCCGGACAGGACGTCGTGGATCTGGCCGCAGGCCACCCCGAAGTACGCCGGGCTCTTTTCGCCAACCACGATCAGCGTTTCCAGCGGCAGTTCCAGGAACGGTTCGGCCGGCATGTCCGCGGCAATGATTGCCTTGATTTCGCGGACCCCGGTGCGCATCATCTCGCGCTGCTGCTTGCCCTCTGAAGTACCTGCCGTGAGCTTGTTGGCCAGGGTCAGCATGGAGAGCGGCATGCGCGACGAGAAGGCGCCACCGGCTTCGAGGCCGCGCTGCAGGACGGCGAGGGCGCGGTCGTCGTCCCCGGCCGCGATGGCCCGCTCGTACTCGGCGGTCCAGTCCGCCTTGACGCTGTGGTTAACAGAGACGGCGGGATCGTAGACAGCGAGCCGTTCCACCGGCAGCGTCCGGGCGGCATGGAGCGCAACGGCCCCGCCGAAGCTGTGCCCGAAGACGTCCGTGCTAGAGGTGTGCTTCATCACGGTATCGAGGTCGCGGATGTCCACGTCCAGGGTGTAATCCTCCGGCTGGGGCGATGACGAGCCCCGGCCCCGGCGGTTGAACGTGTGGACCGGGCGGCCCAAGGCAGCGCTGAGCTTCTGCGCGAACTTGGTGTAATCCGCAGCCGTCACCAGGGACGGCGGGACAACCACCACGCCTGAACCGGCGGAAGCCAGTTCCGCACCGGTTGAAAAGAGCTCCAGAGTGCCGCCGTCGGGGGTCCTGATGTTCTCACGCGTCATGTTCCGAGCCTAGCCGAGCAACCTGAACGCGGGCACCATGGACACTGGAATGCTGACTCGGCAAGAGGCGCCGGGAACCTAACCCTTGAAGTACTCGGAGATGTCCGTGACCAGTTCATCCACGGCGGCCGGAATGGAGCCGTGGAAGCACTTGGGGGAGAGCTCGTAGGTGCTGCCGGGGACTGCGGCATGGAGCCGTTCGGCTGTTGCCTTGTAATATCTGGGACTCTTGCCACCCGCCATGAAGTGGGTGTTGGCGGGGAGCACGCTGAAGTCCCTGGCGTGATCCGCCTCGTTGTAGGCCGCCCGGAGTTCGCCCACACCGCTGGGCATCACTTCCTGGAACATCCTGTTCACCTTGGTGCCGGACATCACGGCCATCAGCCCGGCGAGGACGGGCTCCGGGATCCTCGCCAGGGCCGAGTCTGGTTTGGTTGCCTTCTTCATGTGGGCGAGGGCGCGGCCCACTTTGCCCTTGTTCACGGCATCTTCGAAACCGTCCGGCCATCCGGTGTCGATGCTGCCGTCGATGTTCACGGCGGCGTCGTACACCGCGAGCTTGTCCGGAACATACCGGCTGCCGGTGAACTCCTGCACGGCATTAAGTGCCACCGAGGCACCCAGGCTGTGGCCCAGGATGTTTCGCGCTCCGGTGGCGTCCAGGACCGTGCGGACGTCCGCTATCTCCGTGGCCATCGAGTAGCCTGCCGGTTGCTCTGAGGAGCTGCCGCGGCCGCGCCGGTCATACACGTCCACGGCCCAGCCCTCGCCCAGGCCCTTTGCCAGCGCCGTCGAAAACGGCCGGTAGATCAGGGCGGTGAGGAAGGCGCCGCCGATCAGCGCCACGCGGCGTTCGCCTGGCGCGTCTTCGGTGCCGTAACTGTACAAAGCCAGCCGGCCGCCGTCGTGCGTTGAAAGGACCTGTTCTTTCACCACCCCATCCCAGGCAGGGCCGGTTGGGAGGCCGCGCAGCCGGGCCGGCCGGATGCCCGGTAAACTTGATGATTGTGACTTCCCAAAACACCCCCTCGCCCAAGAACGCCCCGGAGCCGCTGGATGCCAGCGAGCAGATGCGGATCCGCATGGAGAAGCGCGCCAAACTGATCGAGCGCGGCGTTGAGGCGTACCCGGTGGGTGTGGAGCGGACGCACTCCCTCGCAGAGATCCGGGAAAAGTACGCCCACCTCCAGGCCGATGACACCACCGGCGACATCGTCGGCGTCACCGGCCGCGTGGTGTTCGTCCGCAACACCGGAAAGCTTTGCTTCGCAACCCTCCAGGAAGGCGGCACGGACGGCAAGGGGACCCGCCTGCAGGCCATGCTCAGCCTTGCCAACATCGGCGAGGAAGCGCTCGCCGACTGGAAGGCCCTCGTTGACCTCGGCGACCACGTGTTCATCAAGGGTGAGGTGATCTCCTCCCGCCGCGGCGAGCTGTCCATCATGGCCGATTCCTGGTCCATGGCCTCCAAGGCACTGCGCCCGCTGCCGGTGCTGCACGCCGGGCTGAATGAGGAAACCCGCGTCCGCCAGCGCTACGTGGACCTCATGGTCCGCGACGAAGCCCGCGAAATGGTCTACACCCGCGCTGCCATCACGCGCTCCATCCGCGAGACGCTGTTCCGGCACAGCTACGTTGAGGTGGAGACCCCCATCCTGCAGCTGGTCCACGGCGGCGCGCTGGCGCGGCCGTTCGAGACCCACATGAACGCCTTCGACCAGAAGATGACCCTGCGCATCGCCACTGAGCTGTACCTCAAGCGCGCCGTGGTGGGCGGCATCGATCGCGTCTACGACATGGGCCGGGTGTTCCGCAATGAAGGCGTGGACTCCACCCACAGCCCGGAATTCACCACGCTTGAGTGCTACGAGGCGTGGGCGGACCAGTTTGTGATGGCTGAGCGGATCAAGGAGATCATCCTCGACGCCGCCGACGCCGTGGGTGCCGGCCGCGTCCTGCAGACCGAAGCAGGGGAGATCAACCTCGACGGCGACTGGGCCTGGGTGTCCGTGTACCCGGGACTGTCCGACGCCGTTGGGCAGGACATCACGCCGGAGACTCCGCTGGAGGTGCTTCGCGGGATTGCTGAGAAGCACGAGGTCAAGGTGGACCCGAAGTGGGACGCCGAGAAGCTGGTGGTCGAGCTCTTCGGCGAAATCGTTGAGCCTACGCTGCTGAACCCCACTTTCGTTTACGACTACCCGCCCTCCGCCCAGCCGCTGGCGCGGCCGCACCGCAAGGACGGCCGGCTGATCGAGGCCTGGGACCTCATCATCGGCGGCATGGAGCGCGGTACCGCGTTCTCGGAACTGATCGACCCCGTCATCCAGCGCGAGCGGCTCACCGAACAGTCCCGCCACGCAGCGGCCGGCGACGACGAAGCAATGCAGCTGGATGAGGACTTCCTGCGCGCACTCGAATACGGCGCCCCGCCCATGGGCGGCATCGGACTCGGAATCGACCGGCTGGTCATGCTGTTCACCGGCGCCGGAATCCGCGAAACAATCCTGTTCCCGCTGCTCAAGCCCGAGGGCCACTGACCATGGAGTACGTAGCTGTCCTGCTTCCCTCCATCGTGGTGGGACTGCTCTTCTGGTTCGCCATGAAAGCGATCTTTAATGCGGACAAGTCCGAGCGCCAGGCGGAGGCCCGGGCCCAGGCAGAAGCCGAAGCCCAGGCGGCAACTCCTGCGGAGCACACGGACCCCGAATCAAAAGATAAAACCCCCTAATTTCCTGCCTTTATCCCCAAGGATCATTAGGCGCTTTGACGCGTTGCCATAAAAAGAGTCATACTTTTTAGGAAACATCCTGCTTTTCTGAAAACCCGAACCTTTCCAAGAGGAAGTCTTTTAATGGCACAGAAAGTAAACATCATCCTCGTTGATGATCTGGATGGGGGATCCGCAGACGAGAATGTTAAGTTTGGCCTTGACGGGGTCAACTACGAGATCGATCTTTCCGCGGCGAATGCCGCGGAACTTCGCTCCTCACTGGAGCGCTTTATCGGCGCAGCACGAAAGGCTTCCGGCGGCAGCGGCCGGACTGCCCGGGCAAAAGCGCCCACCGGTGGCCGCAGCCACGATTCGGCCCAGATTCGTCAATGGGCCCGCGAAAACGGCTACACGGTTAACAGCCGCGGCCGAATTCAGGCTGAAATCCAGGAAGCCTACCAAAAGGCCAATTCCTAGTTACGCCGGCAGCTCACGTAATAAGCCCTGCTTCCTATTTGGGAGCAGGGCTTTTTCGGTTGCGGGACTCAAATGGGCGGCACCGGCCGCTAACCGCTCCTGGCGCCATCGGGGTTTTTGGAGACGGCCACGGAACCTTTCAGCCGGCGGCTTGCATCAAGGATCGGGACCTGGACGGCAGCGGCCGCGGCACCCCGGTTACGGCGGCCGTACCCACGGTGCGCGATGAGGTGACGCGCTCCTCCGTTCCCTCGACGGACAGGCTCCTTTGCCTCCCCATCGCAGTGGTGGAAGCGCCCCAAAGGGCCTGTTTCCAATATTCCGTGAACACTGCGGTTTCCCCCGTGGCGAACACGCTCCACAAGTATGGGCTGGCCACGTAGCATCAAAGTACGTCGTAGCTAGGAGTGTGGCGAAATGTTTGAGCGATTTACGGACCGTGCCCGTCGCGTAGTTGTGCTTGCCCAAGAAGAGGCACGCATGCTGAACCACAATTACATCGGTACCGAACACATCCTCTTGGGTCTTATCCATGAGGGTGAGGGCGTTGCCGCCAAAGCTCTTGAGTCCTTGAGCATTTCGCTCGACGGCGTTCGCGAGCAGGTGCAGGAGATCATCGGGCAGGGCCAGCAGGCGCCGTCCGGCCACATCCCCTTCACCCCCCGTGCCAAGAAGGTGCTGGAGCTCTCGCTGCGCGAAGCCCTCCAGCTGGGCCACAACTACATCGGCACGGAGCACATCCTGCTGGGTCTCATCCGCGAGGGTGAGGGCGTTGCTGCCCAGGTGCTGGTCAAGCTCGGCGCCGACCTCAACCGGGTCCGCCAGCAGGTCATCCAGCTGCTGTCGGGTTACCAGGGCAAGGAAACCACCGGCGCAGGCGTTGGCTCGGGCCAGCCCGAAGGCGCTCCGGCAGGTTCCGTGGTGCTGGACCAGTTCGGCCGCAACCTGACCCAGGCTGCCCGGGAAAACAAGCTGGACCCTGTGATCGGACGCGAGCAGGAGATGGAACGCGTTATGCAGGTCCTCTCCCGCCGTACCAAGAACAACCCGGTGCTGATCGGTGAGCCCGGCGTCGGTAAAACCGCCGTCGTCGAAGGCCTGGCCCAGGCGATTGTCCGCGGTGACGTCCCGGAGACCATCCGTGACAAGCAGCTTTACACCCTGGACCTCGGGTCCCTGGTTGCGGGCTCCCGCTACCGCGGTGACTTCGAAGAGCGCCTGAAGAAGGTCCTCAAGGAAATCCGCACCCGCGGCGACATCATCCTGTTCATCGACGAAATCCACACCCTTGTCGGTGCCGGTGCCGCCGAAGGTGCCATCGATGCTGCCTCCATCCTGAAGCCCATGCTGGCCCGCGGTGAGCTGCAGACCATCGGTGCCACCACGCTTGACGAGTACCGCAAGCACATCGAGAAGGATGCCGCGCTGGAGCGCCGCTTCCAGCCCATCCAGGTCAAGGAACCCTCCGTGGCGCATGCCATCGAGATCCTCAAGGGCCTGCGTGACCGCTACGAGGCCCACCACCGCGTCACCATTACCGACGGCGCCCTGGCCTCTGCAGCCAGCCTCGCCGAGCGCTACATCTCGGACCGCTTCCTGCCGGACAAGGCGATCGACCTGATCGACGAGGCAGGCGCACGGCTGCGCATCCGCCGCATGACCGCTCCGCCGGAGCTCAAGGCCATGGACGAGCGCATCGCCAAGCTGAAGATGGAGAAAGAGTCCGCGATTGACGCGCAGGACTTCGAAGGTGCAGCTGCGCTCCGTGACAAGGAGCAGAAGATGATCACCGAGCGTTCTGAGAAGGAACGCCACTGGAAGTCCGGCGGCATGGACGACATCTCCGAGGTGGATGAGGATCTCATCGCTGAGGTGCTTGCCAACTCCACCGGCATCCCGGTCTTCAAGCTGACCGAGGAAGAATCCTCGCGCCTGCTGAAGATGGAAGACGAACTGCACAAGCGCGTGGTGGGCCAGGACGAGGCCATCAAGGCACTGTCCCAGGCCATCCGCCGCACCCGTGCAGGGCTCAAGGATCCCAAGCGTCCCGGCGGCTCGTTCATCTTCGCCGGCCCCACGGGCGTCGGCAAGACCGAGCTGGCCAAGGCACTGGCGGAGTTCCTGTTCGGTGAAGAGGACGCCCTCATCACGCTGGACATGTCCGAGTACTCCGAGAAGCACACCGTCTCGCGGCTCTTCGGTGCCCCTCCGGGCTACGTCGGCTACGAAGAGGGTGGCCAGCTGACCGAAAAGGTCCGGCGCCGTCCGTTCTCCGTGGTGCTGTTCGACGAAGTGGAAAAGGCCCACGCGGACCTCTTCAACTCGCTGCTGCAGATCCTGGAAGACGGCCGCCTGACCGACTCCCAGGGCCGCGTGGTGGACTTCAAGAACACCGTGATCATCATGACCACCAACCTGGGCACCCGGGACATCTCCAAGAGTGTTGCCACCGGCTTCCAGTCCGGCACCGACACGCAGACCGGCTACAACCGCATGCGTGCCCGTGTCACCGAGGAACTCAAGCAGCACTTCCGCCCCGAGTTCCTGAACCGTGTGGATGACGTTGTGGTATTCCCGCAGCTCACCCAGGACGAGATTATCGAGATCGTGGACATGTTCGTTGGACGCCTGGAGAAGCGCCTCAAGGACAAGGACATGGGCATCGAGCTCACGCCCAAGGCCAAGGTGCTCCTGGCAACCCGCGGTTACGATCCTGCCATGGGCGCGCGGCCGCTGCGCCGCACCATCCAGCGGGAGATCGAGGATCAGCTTTCCGAGAAGATCCTCTTCGGCGAGATCCACGCCGGCGACATTGTCGTAGTGGACGTGGAAGGCGACGGCGACGACGCCAAGTTCACGTTCGCGGGCAACGCCAAGCCGCGCATCCCGGAAATCGCCCCGAGCGTCTAAAGCATCACCCGAAGGCCCCGCCAGCTCCCCGAGCAGGCGGGGCCTTCGCTTGTTAAGCTCCCCTGGCATGGTTCCGTGCTTTCATCCGTGGCTGGGTTCGCTCCGGCGCCGGACTCAACCACGGGAACGCACCAAAGCGGGGCGCCGGGGCCGAAGCGGACCTGGCCACGGAGACAAGCCCAAGTGAGCGTGGCGGTTGTGACGGGAAGCACAACTCGGGTTGAATCGGGGGCATGGCTAACTTGGAACCGGTGATCCCGGATGAGCGACCTTTGACCCCTTTTCACGATCTCGACCATTACCTCTCCATCCCGCGGGTTAGCGGGCTGGCTTTGAGCCCGGATGGCACACGGCTGGTCACTACCGTGGCCACCCTGAATGGCAAGGGAACCGAGTTTGCGACGGCGCTGTGGGAGCTTGATCCCGCCGGGCAGAAGCAGGCCCGCCGGATTACCCGCAGCACCAAGGGCGAGGCCGGGGCGGCGTTCGCAGCCAACGGCGACGTCTACTTCACCTCAGCGCGGCCGGATCCCGAGAGCCCCGAGGGCGACCCCGTCAACGCCCTCTGGCTTCTGCCGGCCAACGGTGGTGAGGCGCGCGTAGTGCTCAACCGCCCGGGCGGTGTGGGCTCCGTGCTGACCGCCAGGAACGCTGACGCCACCTTCGTGGCGGCCGAGGTCCTTGCCGGTTCTGCGGATGAGGAGGACGAGGCCGAACGCCGCAAGTCGCGCAAGGACAACAAGGTGTCGGCCATCCTGCACAGCGAATATCCGGTGCGGTACTGGGACGCGGACCTGGGGCCGGGGCAGCCGCGGATTTTCGCCGTCGAGCCTGGAAAAGAGCAGGAACCCGGAAAGCCCGCCACCATGGACGCAGCCGCCCCGCTGGCACTAAGGAACCTCACTCCGGAGGCGGGACCCCGGCTGCGCGAGGCCGAAACTGCCGTCAGCCCCGACGGGCGGACCATCTACACGAGCTACGCCAAGCCGCTGGCGAAGGCCGACAGCCGCTCGATCCTGGTGGCTGTCGACGTGGCTTCCGGAACCACCAACGTGCTACTGGACCATGAGGGCATGAGCTACTTCCCGGGCCCCGTGAGCCCGGACGGAAACACGCTGGTGGTGGTCAGCGAGAGCGACAGCACCCCGCACCAGGCTCCCCAGGTCAAGCTGCACCTCCTCAATGTCTCTGAAGGACTGGAGCCGGGAGCGGCCCAGCTGACGCCCCTGGCGCACGACTGGGACCGCTGGGCCAAGCCCGCAGCCTGGCTGCCGGACAGTTCCGCCCTCCTGGTCACGGCGGACGACGACGGCGCGTCGCCGGTTTTCCGGATCAGCGTCCCGGCCGCTGCCGCTGAAGTGAGTGTCACCCGGGTGACGCAGGACATAGCGGCGTACACGGACGTCGCCATCGCACCCGACGGGCGTCACGCGTATGCCCTGCGCAGTTCCTATGAGTTTCCGCCAGAGGCGGTGCGCATCGACCTGCAGACCGGGGAAACGACCCGCCTGCCGGCCCCTGCAGACCGTCCCGCCCGGTCCGGCAGGCTTGAACGGATCGCGGCCACAGCGGCTGACGGTTCCCGGGTGCCGGCCTACCTGGCGCTGCCCGACGGGGCGTCCGCCGAGTCCCCGGTTCCGATGCTCCTGTGGATCCACGGCGGCCCGCTGGGATCCTGGAACGCCTGGACCTGGCGCTGGAACCCATGGCTGCTCACCGCCAAGGGATACGCGGTGCTCCTGCCTGACCCGGCCCTCTCAACGGGTTATGGCCAGAACTACATCCAGCGCGGCTGGGGTGCCTGGGGTAAAACGCCGTTCACGGACCTGATGGCGGCCACCGACGCGGCCGTCAGCCGGCCCGATATTGATCCGGAACGCACCGCCGCCATGGGTGGCTCCTTCGGCGGCTACATGGCCAACTGGGTTGCAGGCCAGACGGACCGGTTCAAGGCCGTCGTGACCCATGCAAGCCTCTGGGCCCTGGACCAGTTCGGTCCCACCACTGACGCATCGCAATACTGGCTCAAGGAAATGACCGAAGAGATGGCCAAGGAAAACTCGCCACATCTCCACGTCGAAAAAATCAGCACCCCCATGCTGGTGATCCACGGCGACAAGGACTACCGCGTCCCCATCGGGGAAGGGCTGCGGCTCTGGTACGAGCTGCTGTCCAAGTCACAGCTTGCCGCGGACCAGGACGGCCGGACCCCGCACCGGTTCCTGTACTTCCCGGACGAGAATCACTGGGTGCTACAGCCACAGCACGCGAAGGTCTGGTACGGGGTCGTAGAGCACTTCCTGGCCCGGCACGTCCTGGACCAGGATGTGCCCCTGCCGGCCGAGCTGGGACTCTAGCAGCGCTTACCCCGGCTGTCTTGCTGAGTCCGGTTCGGAGGCTGGGACATTTACCGCGTGCTGCTCGTTCATCCCCACTGGCCCCCTAGCCTCGCAAGCTCGGCCAGGGAACCCTGCCAGCGTGGGCCCTCATGCACGCTCCATAAATGTCCCAGCCTCCGAGCCTCTTGCCTGGCGTCGCCCCGGGGCCAAACGCTAAGTCACTCACGCCGGCGCCTCTTGTCCGGAGTCGTCTGGGCGCACCTTAGGTCCCGGGCGTTGCGGCCTCTTCAGTTGGGGTTAGGGGGCGTCTTCCATTCTGACCAGGACGTCAGGTTTCCGCGTTTCTTTCTTTCCTCGGCCGTGTTTGAAGTGGAAGTAGGCGTAGCAGGCTGCTACGAAGGGGATTCCGAAGTACAGGGCTGTCGCCTGGGTGGGGTCGAAGCCTATTCCTATCAGGGAGATGACGCAGAGGATAAACGCGGCGATTGGCAGCAGCGGGAAGAGCGGTGCCCGGTAGGGGAGCGACGCCGTGTCCCCGCCCTCTCGGAGGAAGTTCCGGCGGTGGAAGAAATGCGCCGCCGTGATGGACATCCAGACGCCAACCGTGGCGAACCCGGCAACGGAGACCAGGACCAGGTAGACCGTGGTCGGTGCCACCACGCTGCTGATCAGCGAAGCCAGGCCGCCCAGCATGCTTACACACAGGGCAAGCAAGGGAATGCCGCGCTTTGTGAGATTCTGCAGGGCCTTTGGAGCGTGGCCTTCATCGGCCAGCGAAAAGAGCATCCGCGCGCAGGAAAACAGGCCGCAGTTCCCGGCGGACAAAAGGGCTGTGATGATAACGAAATTCATGATGTCGGCCGCGTAGGGAATGCCAAGCTGGGCAAAGACGGTGACAAAGGGACTTTGCTCCAGCGACGTTTCCTCGTAGGGCACCGTACCGGCGATAACAGCGATGGCCCCAACAAAGAAAATCATCAGGCGGATAACGGTGGTTCGCATCGCCTTTGGAATATTGACGGCCGGGTTGGCCGTTTCTCCAGCCGCCACGCCAATGAGTTCCGACCCTGAGAATGCATAGAAGACCGCAAGCGTGGTAATCAGGACGCCCGTAATTCCGTTGGGGAACAGGCCTTGGGGCGTATTGAGGTTTTCCCCAAGGAACGGATAGCCATTTTCGGCCAGCGGATGAAAGCCGAGCAGTGCTGCGCCGCCCAGGACAATCAGCCCGATGACGGCTGCGACCTTAATCAGCGCGAACCAGAACTCCGATTCACCAAAGACCCGGGAAGAGATCGCGTTCAGCGTGAACAGCACGGCCGCAAAAACGAGGCACCAAATCCAAACATCCACCTCCGGAAACCAGCGTTGCATCAGAAGGCCGGCCGCGGTGAATTCCGAGCCCAGGGCAACCGCCCAGCAGAGCCAGTAAAGCCAGGCGGTGGCGAAACCGGTAGCTGGACCTATCGACCTGGCTGCGTAAATGTGGAACGCACCGGACACGGGGTAGGCAACCGCCAGTTCGCCCAGGCAGGCCATCACCATATAGACCACCACGGCGCCGAGCAGGTAAGCGATGATTGCTCCGAGGGGCCCCGCCTGCGCGATGGTGTAACCCGAACTGAGGAACAGGCCGGACCCAATGACACCTCCCATGGCAATCATCACCAGGTGGCGGGCCTCCATGGACCGCCTAAGGCCCTGTTTCTCATGTTGTGCCAATGGTTCATCGGTCAGCGTGGGGGAGCCTGTGGCCATTTTTCCTCCGGGGTCGGGCGGCAGCACCTCTAGGGTGATGTGGGTAACATCCGCAACATTGGTTGTTCGCAGTCCGCGTCCGCAAACGCTGCCGGATGTGAGCTCCTAACTCTTCGCTATCTGCCCCGCTTCTCGCAGTTGAGGGCAAGCAAAACTTCATCTCAGCCGCCGTATGACGAAATCGGAGAGCTGAGTCGTGTAGGCAACCGCGGGAACTAGGATTGCTCTGTGACCGAGTCCTTCCATATCCGCCCTGCCCGCACCAGTGATGTGTCTGCGATCAAGAAACTAGTTGCGCCGCTGGCAGAGCAACGGATTCTGATGGCCAAGGAGACGGTGGCATACTACGAGAGCCTGCAGGAGTTCCGCATCGCCGAGGCGGACAGCGGCGACGTGATCGGTTGCGGAGCGCTCCATGTGATGTGGGAAGACCTGGCCGAGGTAAGGACTCTGGCTGCTTCCGAAGACTGGCGCGGTAAGGGCGTTGGCCACGTGCTGGTGGAGAGCCTGCTTGAGGAAGCCCGTGCCTTGGGTGTGGCACGCGTCTTTTGCCTCACCTTTGAGGTGGACTTCTTCAAGCGCCACGGTTTCGAAGTAATGGCAGATCAATCCGCCGTGGACCCCATGGTGTACTCAGAGTTGCTGCGGTCCCATGACGAAGGCGTGGCGGAATTCCTCGATCTTGCGCGGGTAAAGCCGAACACCCTTGGCAACACCCGCATGATCAAGTTTCTCTGACGAAGACCGCTCCGCCGAAAGCCTGTCCAAGCGCTGGCCGTCCCTGCTCTCCTGGCACCAAGAATACCCTTTGGGGCATCTGACCTGCTTGGTTTTAGTCGATTTGATGGATAAACTGGCTCCGGCCGGGTTGGGGGGCCCAGGGAAAGGGACGGTCATTGGGGGCTGTCCCTTTTCTGCGTCTGGGAGAATCCGGACCCTACCGCCCCGCAATGCGCCGGTAGTAGGGTCAGACTGTCATCCTCCAGGAACCATGCCCGGGAGCAACGCCATGAAAAAGCTCATCAACGACCCAAGATCGGTAGTTGAAGAATCGCTGCAGGGATTTGGCCAGGCACATCCAGAACTCGTGACCGTCAATCCAGACCCCATTTTCGTCACGCGCAATGACGCGCCGGCCAATGGGAAAGTTGGCCTGGTCTCCGGCGGCGGCAGTGGCCACGAGCCGCTTCACGCCGGGTTTGTGGGCCGGGGAATGCTCGACGCCGCTGTGCCGGGGGCGGTGTTCACCTCGCCCACGCCGGACCAGATCCTTCCCGCGACGCTCGCCGTCGACTCGGGTGCCGGCGTCGTCCATATCGTGAAGAACTACACCGGCGACGTCCTGAACTTCGAAACCGCGGCGGAACTCTCGGAAGCCGAGGGTGTGAATGTCCGCACGGTCCTGGTCAACGACGACGTGGCAGTCGAGGACTCCCTGTACACGGCCGGCCGCCGCGGGGTGGGCGGAACGGTGCTGGTGGAGAAGATTGCCGGGGCCGCCGCCGAACGCGGCGATGATCTCGACTCGGTGGCCGCCATTGGCGAACGGGTCAACAGCAACGTCCGCACCATGGGCGTGGCCCTGACGTCCTGCACCGTTCCCCACGCGGGCAAGCCCAGCTTCGACCTGGCCGAGGAGGAAATCGAGATTGGCATAGGGATCCACGGCGAGCCCGGCAGGCACCGGATCCCCATGGAGAACGCCGACGGCATCACGGACCGGCTGCTGGAGCCCGTGTTGTCCGATCTCGGCATCACCTCTGGGGACAAGGTGCTGCTCTTCGTCAACGGTATGGGTGGCACGCCGTTGAGCGAGCTGTACATCGTGTACCGGCGGGCCGCAAAGGTGCTCGCGGACCAGGGCGCTGCCGTCGAGCGCTCCCTGGTGGGCAACTACATCACCTCCCTGGAGATGCAGGGCTGCTCCATCTCAATACTGAAGCTGGACGATGAGCTCACCGAACTGTGGGACGCGCCTGTGCACACGGCGGCTCTACGCTGGGGCCTGTAGCCATGGTGCTGGATGTGAACTGGACGGTGAAGTGGCTGACGCTGTGCGCGCAGGCCATGGCGGAGCACCGGGTGGAGCTGATCGAGCTGGACCGGGCCATCGGAGATTCGGATCATGGCGAAAACATGGACCGTGGTTTCCAGGCCGTCCTGGACAAACTGTCCGAGTCACCGCCGGAAACCCCGGGCGCCGCACTGAAGCTCACGGCGTTGACACTGATGTCCAAAGTGGGCGGGGCCGCCGGTCCGCTGTACGGCACTGCGTTCCTGCGCGCTGCCACGTCCCTGGGTGACGCCGCCGAGATCGATCCTGCCGCCTGGGCCGGTGCCCTCACCGCAGCGCGGGACGGGATTGTGGCCCGTGGAAAAGCGGAGCCGGGGGACAAAACCATGGTGGACGCCTGGACGCCGGCGGCCGAAGCGGCAGGCAAGGCAGCCGGAAACGGCAGCACTGATCCTTTGACCGTCCTGGTGGCTGCCGCCGAGGCGGCGGAGGCGGGGGCGGTGGCTACTGACCCACTGGTGGCGCGGAAGGGGCGGGCCAGTTACCTGGGGGAGCGGAGCGCCGGGCACCGCGATCCCGGCGCGGCTTCCAGCGCCCTGATCATGCGTGCCGCGGCGAAGGCGGCTGCGTGACCGTCAGCATCGTGGTGGTGTCCCATAGTGAAAAGATTGCCGACGGCGCCACGGAACTTGCGGCGCAAATGGCGCCTGACGTCGTTATCCTGCCAGCGGGCGGCACCACTGACGGCCGGATCGGCACCAGCCTGGAGAAGGTCATGGCCGCCCTTGACCAGGTGCCCAACGGCGGTGGTGCGGTGATCCTCACCGATCTGGGATCAGCCGTGATGACCGCGGAATCTGCACTGGAATTCGTGGACAATCCCGCAGGTGTACTGCTGGCGGACGCGCCCCTGGTGGAAGGGCTGGTGGCCGCTGCTGTGGCAGCCCAGGGTGGCGCCGATGCACAGGGTGTCAAGCGGGCAGCAGAGTCCGTCCTTGGTCCCGCCCGGCACCCGGAAAGCCCTGGGATCCAGGAGGTGGCGGAAGGTTCCGTCACCGGTTCCGGGCCCGACTTTACCGGGGACTTTGAGCTCATCAACCAGGCAGGGATGCATGCGCGGCCGGCGGCCAAGATCGCCGGCGGCCTGTCGTCCCTGGACGCGGAAGTCCAGGTCAACGGCGTGGACGCCACCTCCATGACAGCACTGATGACACTGGCGGCGGGTAAGGGATCAGTGCTGCATGTCGAAGCCTGGGGTGCGGACGCCGAGCGCGCCGTGAACTACGTCGGCGGGCTGGTGCAGGCCGGCTTCGGCGAGCCGTAAGCCCATCCGGGGTGCCTGCACGAATCCGAATGATGGCCGGGCGGTGTGTTCGCAGCGCCGGAGCGGACTGCTGCGAATATGCTCGATGCCATGGAACGGCCCGACCTCGAAGACAACACCTCCAACATTGAAGTCCTCGAGGGGCAGACATCCGTTGAGGAACTCCTCGCCGACCTTGGCTTTGAATGGCTGCCGGAAGGAGCGGCGGGAGCCTGTCCCGAAGCTTCATCCGGGGAGGACTTCAGCCAGCCAGCCCTGTTTCAGCTCTAGTTCCAGTATCAGGGCTGTTCCCGCAGCCCGGCGGCGTCAAGGAGCACGGACGCAGATATGAACCGGCCGCACTGCTCGCCAAACGGGTAGTCGCCGCGCGGGCGGAAATCCAGGGACCGCACGGGCAGGGGTGATCCGTCCGATGCGGCAGCCGTTGCGGTGACAGACATGGGGGATTCGGTCAGGCTCTCCAGGAACAGCGTGGCGATCTTTGTCCCGTCCGGGGATGCAGTGGCCGAGCAGACCCCCTCCGGCGTGCAGCCCTGGTCGATCGATGCACTGCCGGGGCGTAGCTCCATGTCTTCTTCCTTGCACTGCCCGTCCTGGCAGGCCTTGACGTGCAGTTTCTCCACCTGCGGCGCATAGTCCGCCGCGACTGTGACCGAAAGAGCTGTGGCCTGGGCGATGGCCGGACAGGGGACCGCGCCAGGGCCCGGCCCACACGCAGTGGCGAGTCCCGCCGTCGTCATCAGCGCCAAAAGCAGCCCGCGCTTGCCCATACTTCAGCGTAAAGCCGGGCACCGTGCCTGCCTGTGGTCAGGGTTGAAGTGATGCAAACATCGTTATGGTGGCCCCCTCTGCAGGGTCTAACCGGGGAGCCGGTACCCGCCGTGCTGCACTTCGGCCAGGCCGTCGGCAAGCAGCCCCGCCAGCGCCCGCTCCAGCTGCTCCGGGGCGGAATTGAGCCTGTGCAGGGCTGCCAGGGGCACCCCGATCCCCTCCGGCGCAAAGCCCAGGTCCGTCGGCTCCCGCTGGAACATCTCCGCCGGCACCGGCCCCTCGGCCACGCGCAGCACGGCCATCACGGCTCCGCGGACCTGGCGGTCGGTGCCGTGCCACGCCTGTCCCTTGGGGATGTACGACGGCGGCGGCTCACCTGCAGCGCGCCAGGCACAGGAGTCCCGGACGGGGCAGTCACCGCATTTGGGTGCGCGGGCTGTGCAGACGAGCGCCCCCAGCTCCATAACCGCAGCGTTCCAGCGCACTGATGTGCCGTCGTCGTCCGGAAGGAGCTGGGCCGCGAGCCGCATCTCCGCGGCGGTCAGCGCCGGAGCGGGTAGCGCCACCCCGGAGACCATCCTGGCGTGTACCCGCCGGATGTTGGTGTCCACTACGGTTTCGCGGCGCCCGTAGGCGAAGGCCGCCACCGCCGCGGCCGTGTAACTGCCCACTCCCGGCAACGCCAGCAGGTCGGCGTAGTTGTCCGGAACCTTGCCGCCGTGCTCTTCGACGATGGCAACTGCTGCCGCGTGCAGCCGCAGGGCCCTGCGCGGGTAACCCAGCCGGCCCCAGGAACGCACAGCCTCGCCCGCGGGCTCGCCTGCCAGCCCGGCCGGGGTGGGCCAACGCTGCAGCCATTCACGCCAGACGGGCAGCACCCGGACCACGGGGGTCTGCTGCAGCATGATCTCACTGACCAGCACACCCCATGGAGAACAGGCGGGCTCGCGCCAGGGCAGGTCGCGGGCAATAACGGCGAACCACGCGTTGATCCGGGTATGCAACTCCTGCAGTTCCGGCTCCGAAGGCAAACGGGCAGGCGCGGCGGTGGTTAAGGCTTCAGTATCGATCCCAACACTGTAATGGATCAGTTTCCGGAGCCCGAAACGGGATATGGCCCTGCCGCCTGGCTGGATGTGACCAGAGCGATGGCCCTGCCGGCGGCGTGGTGGCAGGGCAGAGCGGCGGCCGTTCTCTAGCCTAGGAGGATGGGCGGGCAAGGCAATTCATCACGTGGCAGGACAACGGCATCCGGATCCAGCATGGTCCGCAAGCCGAGCCCTGCCGTGTACCGCCGGCGCCGGCTGTTCCTGGGTGCGGCCTTGCTGCTGGTGATCGCACTGGTGGTGGGCGGATTCTCCCTCGCCGGCGCCTTCAGCGGCGGGTCGGAACAGGCATCATCAACCGACCCGGGCGCCGGCGCATCCGCGTCCACTGACCCCTCCGGCCAGGCGTCGCCGTCGGCCTCTGCTCCGGCACCCACCGCCACGCCCTCACCCACCCCGACCTGCAACCAGAACCTGGTGACCGTCTCGGCGTCGACGGACAAAGCCGCCTACGGCCCCGGGGAAAACCCGATGCTGACGCTCAAGGTGACGAACGGCGGCACCGTGCCGTGCGAGGTGAATATCGGAACCTCACAGATGGAATTCCTGGTGACCAGCGGCGCCGACCGGATTTTCTCGTCCAGGGACTGCCAGGCGAAGAGCGAGGACCTGGTGAAGACCATTGCACCGGGGGCCAGCGAAACCGCCAACTTCCCCTGGTCCCGCAACCGCTCCGTCGAAGGTTGCCAGCCCGTGGAGTCCAAGCCCGGAGGCGGCGGCGCGTATTACATCTTCACGGCGAAGCTGGGCTCGAAAGCCAGCCCTAAGGCTGTTTTCCAGCTGAACTGACGGATTTCTTTCGCAAAACTGCTCCGTTACTGCGCTTTTGGCCGCTCAAAACGGCAGTTACCCGGCAGTCGATGGATTTAGAGGAAACGGTCCAGCAGGCTTGCTTCCGCCATCCGGCTGAGGCCTTCGCGTACAGTCCGGGCGCGCTGGTCCCCGATGCCGTCCACCGTCATCAGATCGTCGATGGTGGCGGCCATGAGGAACTGCAGGCCGCCGAAGTGGTCCACCAAGCGGTCCGCAACGGCTTTCGGAACCGCTTTGAGACCCGAAAGCAGGCGGTAGCCCCGAGGTTGCACCACGGCGTCCAGGTTCGCTTCGCCGCCGGCAAACCCCACGATGCTTGAGATCTTGCCCAGGTCGATCAGCTCCGTGGGACCCAGGTTCACCAGTTCGTTGACCGCTTTTTCGATGTCATCGGCAGAGGCGGTGGGGCTGGCGTAATCGCGGATGATCACATCGCTTCCGGGGCCGCGGCCCACCGTGAGCTCATCGAGCTGGAGCGACAGGAGCCGGCCGTCCTCGCCAAGTTCCAGGACGTACTGTGAAATTTCCTCCGAGATGCGGCGGACCATTTCCTGGCGCTGGAGGGTGACGGCGACATCCCGGACCGTGACCATCGCTTCGATCTCCAGTGCGGACAGCGAACTGGTGACCTGGTCCAGGCGGGAGCGGTAGCGCTCAAGGGTGGCGAGGGCCTGGTTGGCGCGGGCCAGGACCTTTTCAGATCCCTCCAGGACGTGCCGCAGGCCGTTCACGTACAGGGCGATGATCTGCATGGACTGGCTGACCGAGATAACGGGCACGCCCGTCTGGATTGCCACGCGTTCGGCAGTTCGGTGGCGGGTACCGGACTCCTGGGTTTCGATGCTGGAATCGGGGACGAGCTGGACGGCCGCGCGGAGGATGTTGCCGGCGTCTTTGTCGCAGATGATGGCGCCATCCATCTTGGCAAGCTCACGGAGCCGGGTGGGGGAGAAGTCGATGCCAATGTCGAAGCCGCCGGAGCAGATGGATTCGATGGTCCTGTCCATGCCCAGCACGATCAACGCACCGGTCCGGCCCCGCAGGATCCGCTCCAGCCCGTCGCGGAGGGGAGTTCCGGGTGCCACTCTGGCCAGGGTTGCCCTGAGAGATTCTTCGGGGCTCCGCGCCATTTAAGTGTGTCCCTTCAAAGGTGCGGGCCGGACGCCCGCAGGAATGCCGGTTTGATGCTCCGCCGGCAGGATCAAAAAATGCTCATTCTCCCGCAAGCTCAATGATAGGGGTAAGAACCGGCAACTTCCGCACGGGCAAGCCCTAAAGTGCCCCGTTAGGGGGCGGTGCCAACAGGCAGAAAATGGGTTCGACGGCGGGCGGCCGGGTGGGCATTTCGCGGATGGGTAAACGCCTCCCGGCCCCCTGCAAGGACGGTCCTTCTAGGGGCCCCAGTGTGAAGGGCTGGCAACATCAGGGGGCAAAAGCGTCCGGATATTCCCCTGTGCAGCATTGATTTGCGGTTGGGTCAGGAACAGGGCCCGTGACAGGTCGGCGCCCTCAAGCCTGGCGTTTCTGAGGTCCGCGCCCAGCAGGTCCACGGCGGTCAGATCACTGCCGCGAAGGTCCGCTGCAATGAGGTAGCTGCCCCTGAGGTCCGCCCCGCACAACCGGCGGGACCGCAAGTCCTTGCCGATAAGATCTGCCCCGGGCCTAAGATCCGGGCCCAGGTGGTCATCCTCGGCGGCGAAGTAGGACGCGCGGACTTCTTCACTGACGGTTATCAGCAGCGACCTTACTTCGGCGTGCAGCTCCTGGACGTCCAATGACAACAGCCCGTCCGGATCGCCGCCGACCGCCTTTTCGATAATGCTGCGGAGGATTGCCGCACGGCGCGAGGCCTCCGGATCAAAGGTACGCACCTGTGCCTCCGCCAGGTACCAGAGCATCTCGTGCAGTTGCCTGGCAGCTTTGAAGGCTGAAAACATTTTCCCCTTGGTGACCGGCCGCTCCAGCCAGCTTTCTCCGCCGAAGAGATCCTGCGACACCCGCTGACCTGCACCAAAGCAGTCAAACACCGTGCAGCCTTTGAACCCCCGGGCCCGCAGGCTGTGGTGGATGGTGCAGGAAAAGTCTGCGGCGAGGTTGGTGCACGGGGTTCCTGCCGCTTTGTCGACGGCAAAGTCGGCAGACCTGGTGAACCCGAAGGCCGTACAGCAAAGGGCAAAACAGTTGGCGCAGTCAGGATGGAGCGCTTGCCGGTCAGGGGCGGCCGAAGACGGCGTCTTATAGGGGGTTTGGGGGTAATGCGATGAAGGTTTGGGCATGTGATCTTCCAGGCGTAGGGATTCGATGTGGCCGGTCTTTGGGGGAACTGGAGTTCCCCGGGCGGGCGCACACAATCACCGCTCCTTCGAGGAGGAGCAGGCCGAAACCGCTGTTAGGGCTCTGGGTCACAGAGAAAAATGAAGTGTCACTGGGGTCAAGAATACCGCGGCGAAGCGTTAGCGCGCCCGCTCCCGCACCATCCGCTCCAGCTCCCTGCTGACTTTAACCAGGGATGCGGCGCGAAGTGCTTTTTGCTCGGCGGCCGTCTCCGTTCCACGCCGACGTGGCGGCGCGGCTGCACCATCTTCCGACTCATTGCCGCGGCTATGCGCAGATGGGGCGGGCGCCACCAGCCCTGAGGCAAGGGGATCAAAAAAGAGGTTGCCCGGGAAAGAGACACCGTGCATAACTGATCAGTTCCTTTCCCAGCGGGATATGGCGGTGCGGAGGGACATGGAGGCGTCGCTGGGAGTCATCATGCGGTCACGGTAGCGGGCACTCATTTCGAGGCTTTGAACCACTGGTTTCCGCGGCGTTAAGCGGACCCCCGGCGATTTGCCGCGCTGCGATAAACTGGAACTTGGCTTTCCGCCAGTCCGTTTCCCGGCCCGGGCCGCAGCGCCCCGGCGCACAGTGTCCGAAAAGCGCCCGGGCAGTCCCACCCGCAGCGAAAGTAGCACCGTGTCCCAAGATGTCCTCACCCCCGCCCGGATCTCGGAGATTCACAAAGAGGCGGGCCGTCGCAGGACCTTTGCTGTCATTTCCCACCCCGACGCCGGCAAGTCGACGCTGACCGAAGCGCTGGCCCTGCACGCGAAGGTGATTGGCACAGCAGGCGCCTCCAGCGGCAAGGCCAACCGCAAGGAAACCGTCTCGGACTGGATGCAGATGGAAAAGGACCGGGGCATCTCCATCAGCTCCGCGGCGCTGCAGTTCTCCTACCGGGACACCGTCATCAACCTGCTGGACACCCCTGGCCACGCGGACTTCTCAGAGGACACCTACCGCGTGCTGGCCGCCGTCGACTGCGCTGTGATGCTGGTGGACGCCGCCAAGGGCCTGGAAACGCAGACCATGAAGCTGTTCGAAGTCTGCAAACAGCGAAACCTGCCCATCATCACCGTGATCAACAAGTGGGACCGGCCGGGCCTGGATGCGCTGGCGCTCATGGATGAAATCACCGAACGCACCGGCCTGCAGCCGATGCCGCTGACCTGGGCCGTGGGCATCTCCGGCGATTTCCGTGGCGTCTGGGACCTGCGCAATGACCGTTTCGCCCAGTTCAAACGCAACAACGCCGGCGCCCAGATCGCCATCACCGAATACTTCACCCCGGAAGAGGCAGCTGAAACCCAGGGCAGCAACTGGTCCGACGCGGTGGACGAGGCCGGCCTGGTCATCGAATCCAACCTTGAGTTCGACGTCGAAGCCTTCCACGCCGGCAAGGCCACCCCTATCCTGTTCAGCTCCGCCGCGCTCAACTTCGGCGTCAAGGAGCTGCTGGACGCGCTGGTGGACTTCGCTCCGCCGGCGGCTGCCCGGCCGGACATAGAGGGAAATCCACGGCCGGTTGAGTCTCCGTTCTCCGGCTTCGTCTTCAAGGTCCAGGCCGGCATGAACAAGGCCCACCGCGACCATGTGGCCTTCATCCGCGTGTGCTCCGGCGTCTTCGAGCGGGGCATGGTGGTCACGCAGACCCGCACCGGTAAGTCCTTCGCCACCAAGTACGCCCAGCAGGTGTTCGGCCGCGAACGCGAGGTCATTGACGAGGCCTATCCCGGGGACGTGGTGGGCCTGGTCAACGCATCATCCTTGCGCGTGGGCGACAGCCTGTTCCTTGACGAACCCGTGGAATACCCCGCCATCCCGCTCTTTGCCCCGGAGCACTTCCAGGTGGCACGCTCCAAGGACCCCAGCAAATTCAAGCAGTTCCGCCGCGGCATCGAACAGCTCGAACACGAAGGCGTTATCCAGCTGCTCCGCTCCGACCTCCGCGGCGACCAGGCACCGGTGCTCGCCGCCGTCGGCCCCATGCAGTTCGAGGTGGTGGAGGACCGGATGGCGCACGACTTCAGTGCGCCCATGCGGCTGGAACGCCTGCCCTACTCGCTGGCGAGGATTTCAACGGCGGATGCCATGCCGGCGCTGGCCAACGTGCCGGGCGCCGAGGTGCTGTTGCGGTCCGACGGCAAGTACCTCGCATTGTTCAACGACGTCTGGGCGCTGCGCCGCATCGAAAAGAACCATCCCGACCTCACCCTGGTGCCCATCGGTACCCACAACCCGGCAAAGTAGGCACCGTGAACGCACTTCAATCCAGCGCAACCCAACCGCGCGCGCTGGTCACCGGCGTCGGCACCATCAACCCGCTCGGCGCATCAGTGCCTGAAACCTGGGCCGCGCTGGTGGCGGGCAAGTCCGGGATTGCGCCGCTCGAAGCCGAGTGGGCGGAACAGCTGCCGGTGAAAATGGCCGGCCAGGTCACTGCGGACCTCAATGAACACCTGAGCACCCGCGAGATGAAGCGCATGGACCGGTGCGGCCAGCTGGCACTGATCGCGGCCCGGGAAGCCTGGAAGCAGGCCGGCGCCCCCGATGTTGACCCGGAGCGATTTGCCGTGGTGATCGGCTCGGCTTACGGCGGGCTGGGCTCCACCCTGGAACAGGACCGGACGCTCGCGGCATCAGGCCCGCGCAAGGTTTCCCCGCACACCCTCACCCGCCTGATGCTGAACGGCCCGGCCGCCTGGGTGTCCATCGATCTCGGCGCCCGCGGCGGCGCGCGGACTCCCGTCAGCGCCTGCGCCTCCGGGGCTGAGGCGATTGTCCAGGCAGCCGAGATGATCCGCTCCGGTGCTGCCGACGTCGTGATAGCAGGCGGCGTGGACGCCTCCGTGAACGACCTTGTGGTCACCGGCTTCTCGCAGATCCGGGCGCTGTCCACCCGCAATGATGATCCGCAGCGCGCGTCCCGGCCGTTCGACGGCGGCCGGGACGGCTTTGTGCTCGCGGAGGGGGCCGGCGTGGTGGTACTCGAGAGCGAAGCTCACGCCCGAGCCCGCGGGGCAGCGGTGCTGGGGGCAGTGGCCGGGGGAGCGGTGACCTCCGACGCAAACGACATTGTGGCCGCCGATCCTGCCATGCAGCGGCGCGTGATGCAGAAGGCACTCGAATCCGCCGGGCTGCAAGCGGAAGACATCGGTTTTGTGCACGCCCATGCCACGTCCACCCCGGTGGGCGACCGGCTCGAGGGCCAGGCCATCAACGCGATTTTCGGTGCCGGCATCCCGGTGACCTCCACCAAGGGGCATACGGGCCATCTGCTGGGCGGCGCCGGAGCCCTGGCTGCCGTTGTGGTGGTGGAGGCCCTGCGGACCGGAATGCTGCCGGGGACCCTCAACGTGGAGGCATTGGACCCCGAGGTGGAGCTGAACGTCGTCACCGAAGACGTCCGCCATCTCCAGCCGGGTACTCCCTCCGCCGGGCTGGTGAACGCCTTCGGTTTCGGCGGGCACAGCGTTGCCCTGGTGATCACGGGCTCGTAGCCGCAATCGCCGGGGCCGGTTTCTGCCCGGGACGCCGGAACGGTGCGGTGACGCCTGAACGCTACAGCCTCCCGGCACCGTTCCGGCGATTGAGGCGCAATCGCTCACCTACGCCCGGCTAGGGACCGCCGACTTCACGCTGCGGTCCCCGGCCTCGGCGGCCGGCTCCGTTTCGCTGCGGCGTTCCTTCAGGAAATACACCAGGCCGGCGGCGATAGTGGACGCGGCGGCCAGGGCGAACAGGCCGGGGATAACGCTTCCGGTCTGCTCCTTGATGATGCCGAACCCGAACGGCGCCGCGAAACCGCCCAGGTTACCCAGCGAGTTGATGATGGCGATGGCCGGAGCCAGTACCAGCGGATGCAGCCCGGACTGCGGGATGGTCCAGAACAGCGGCGAAGCGCTCTTGAAGCCCATGGCGGCGACGGCCAGGAACACCAGCGCCATCACAGGGGAGGCGACGGCGGCTGCGAACGTGCCGATAGCGGCGACCAGGAGTGCGGCCACCAGCAGGGGGCGCTTGGACTTGGCCTTGTCCTGCCACTTGGCGGCGAAGTACATGGCGAACACCGCGCAGATCCACGGAATCGAAGACAGGAAGCCGACAGTGAGGTCTGTGGTGCCGGGGATCTGCTTGATAATGCTGGGGAGCCAGAACGTGTTGGCGTAGATGGAAAGCTGCACCGAGAAGTAGATGCCACAGAGCAGCAGGATCTGCGGGTTCA
The DNA here is from genome assembly GCF_030817835.1 of Pseudarthrobacter sp. W1I19. Classification (NCBI taxonomy): domain Bacteria; kingdom Bacillati; phylum Actinomycetota; class Actinomycetes; order Micrococcales; family Micrococcaceae; genus Pseudarthrobacter; species Pseudarthrobacter sp. W1I19. The sequence continues at coordinate 4,110,457 of NZ_JAUSZR010000001.1, read as the reverse complement.
GGAGCATCTTCCAGCGGTTGATCTTTCCGCCGCCGGCAGTGGTGTGCTGGGCGTCCTCAGCGGCGATGGCGTGGGACAGGGCGTCCTTTTCGGTGGCGGTGAGCCACTTGGCATCGCTGATTTTGGCGTCCAGGAGGAAGAACACCGTGATGCCCACAACTACTGACAGGGCGCCTTCGAAGCCGAACAGCCACTGCCAGCCGCGCAGGCCCAGCGCGCCGTGCAGGCTGAGCAGCATCCCGGCGATGGGTCCGGAAATGGCCGCGGCGATGGATGAACCGGCGATGAAGATCGCGGTTGCCTTTCCGCGCTGCCCGGCCGGCACCCAGCGGGCGAAGTAGAAGATGACGGCGGGGAAGAACCCGGCTTCAGCAGCGCCGAGCAGGAAGCGCAGGACGTAGAACATGGTTTCGTTCTGCACGAACGCCATCAGGAAGGAAACGATGCCCCAGCTGACCATGATTCGTGCCAGCCAGACCTTGGCGCCGTACTTCTCCATCATCACGTTGCTGGGAAGTTCAAAAATGGCGTAGGCGATAAAGAACAGCCCGGCACCAAAACCATAGGCGGCGGCGCCGATGCCAACGTCAGCCTGGAGGTGGTCCTGCGCGTAGCCGATGTTTGACCGGTTCAGCTGGTTGCACACCAGCATGACCAGCATGATGGGCAGCACGCGCTTGAAGAACTTTTTCGTGGCCGAGGCCACGTCCGCGACAGCATTGTCCACAGACATCATTGAATGTTTCCTTTGGGGGTTGGGTAACGCAGGCCGGCTGCGGGGCACTGGAAAGCAGTGGGGCCCGTCACAGCGGACCCCACTACTTTACCGGACAGCTTCTATCGAACGGCAGCTTTCGGGCAGCCTCTAACGAACGAGGCAGGGCCGCTTGGGGTCGAACGACCAGCCGTCGATGTAGTACTGCATGCCGATGCTGTCGTCGCGGGCGTCGAGGCCGTGCTCCAGGTACAGCTGGTGTGCCTTGTCCAGGGCTTCGCGGTCCAGGTCGATGCCCAGGCCTGGAGCGTCGGGAACCTCGATCGCACCGCCCTTGATCTGCAGCGGTTCCTTGGTGAGACCCTGGCCGTCCTGCCAGATCCAGTGCGTGTCCAGCGCGGTGATCTCGCCGGGGGCTGCTGCGCCGGTGTGGGTGAACATGGCCAGCGAGATGTCGAAGTGGTTGTTCGAGTGCGAACCCCAGGTGAGGCCGAACTCGTGGCACATCTGGGCCACCCGGACCGAGCCGTGCATGGTCCAAAAGTGGGGATCGGCCAGTGGAATGTCGACGGCGTTGCTGCGGATGGCGTGCGACATCTCGCGCCAGTCTGTGGCGATCATGTTGGTGGCCGTCTTCAGCCCGGTGGCCCGGCGGAATTCAGCCATCACCTCGCGGCCGGAGAACCGGCCCTCGGCACCGCATGGGTCCTCGGCGTAGGCAACGACGCCCTTCATCCGCTTGCCCAGCCGGATGGCTTCATCCAGGAGCCAGCCGCCGTTGGGGTCCAGGGTCACCCGGGCTTCAGGGAAACGCTTGGCCAGGGCGGTCACAACGTCCACTTCATCATCCCCGGACAGCACGCCGCCCTTGAGCTTGAAGTCGCTGAAGCCATAGCGCTCCTGTGCCGCTTCTGCCAGCGCGACGACGGCGTCCGGAGTCATTGCCTCCTGGCGGCGGAGCTTCTCCCAGCGGTCAGCCGGGGCATCCTCCACGAGGTAGGGCAGGTCCGTGCGGGCGTGGTCGCCGACGAAGAACAGGTAGCCCAGCATCGGCACAGAGGTTCGCTGCTGCCCGTCGCCGAGCAGCTCACCCACGGGAACACCGAGGAACTGGCCGTGGAGGTCCAGCAGAGCTGATTCCACCGCCGTTACCGCGTGGACCGTGGTGCGCAGGTCGAAAGTCTGCAGGCCGCGGCCGCCGGCGTCGCGGTCGGCGAACTCGGACGCAACCTCGCGCAGCAGCGAGCGGTAGCGGGCCACCGGCTTGCCGTTGATCAGGGCGCCGGCTTCCTCGATGGTGGTCCGGATCTTCTCACCGCCGGGAACCTCACCGAGGCCGGTGCGGCCGTCGGAGTCGGTAATGATCACTACGTTGCGGGTGAAGAAGGGGCCGTGCGCACCGCTGAGGTTCATCAGCATGCTGTCGTGGCCCGCCACCGGCACTACTTCAACGGCGGCAATGATGGGCTGGTTGCTCATGCTCCCACCTCGGCCTTCTGCGCAGCGGCGACTGTTTCGCCGTCGATCCGCCGGTTCAGGTGCCAGGGGTTGGTGTCCTGGAGGGCTTCCGGGAGGAGTTCCTGGGGGAGGTTTTGGTAGGCGACGGGGCGGAGGAAGCGGTTGATGGCGAGGGTGCCGACGGAGGTGGTGCGGGAGTCGGAGGTGGCGGGGAAGGGGCCGCCGTGGACCATGGCGTGGCCTACTTCGACGCCGGTGGGCCAGCCGTTGACGATGATGCGGCCGACTTTCTGTTCGAGGACGGGCAGGAGGCGTGCCGCCGTCGGGTAGTCCTCTTCGGTGAGTTGCAGGGAGGCGGTGAGCTGGCCTTCGATGCGGCGGGTGGCCTGGAGGAGGTCCTCTACCGAGCTGTAGCGGATCACGAGGGATGCGGCGCCGAAGATTTCCTCGTGCAGCACTGGGTTGGTGGTGAATTCGGTGACGCCGGTGCCGAAGATTGCCGGGGCTGGTGCGTTTTCGGTGGGGCCGGGGGAGCCCTGGCCGATGAGCTGGACACCTTCAGCGCCGCCGAGGTTTTGGGTGCCCTTGTTCCAGGAGTTGGCGATGCCTCCAGTCAGCATGGTCTGCCCGGCGCAGGCGGAGACGGCGCGGCCGACGGCGGCGGCGAGTTTGTCTCCTGCCTCGCCTGCGGGGGCGAAGAGCAGGCCGGGGGAGGTGCAGAGCTGGCCGGAGCTGCCTGTGACGGCGGCGACGTACTGCCGGGCCAGGGCGTCAACGTCACCTTTGAGCGCGCCTTCGAAGACGAAGACCGGGTTCAGGGACGACATTTCGGCGTAGACCGGGATGGGTTCGGGGCGGTTGGCGGCGGTGCGCATCAGGGCGGTGCCTGCGGCCTGGGAGCCGGTGAAGCCGACGGCCTTGATGTTGGGGTCGGCCACGAGGGCCTGGCCGATGCTGGCGCCGGGTCCGTAGACCAGGGAGAACACGCCGGGGTGCAGGCCGTTGTCCTTGACGGCCTTCACGAGTGCCTGTCCGACGAGTTCGCTGGTGCCGGGATGGGCGTTGTGTGCTTTGAAGACGACGGGGCAGCCGGCGGCGAGGGCCGAGGCGGTGTCGCCGCCCGCCGTCGAGAAGGCCAGCGGGAAGTTGCTGGCGCCGAACACGGCGACGGGGCCGAGCGGCATCTGGCGCTGGCGGATGTCGGCGCGGGGCAGGGGAGTGCGGTCCGGGATGGCGGGGTCGATGCGGACGCCGCGGAAGTCGCCCTGCCGGACGACGGCGGCGAAGAGGCGCAGCTGGCCGGTGGTGCGGGCACGCTCGCCCTGGAGCCGGGCTGCGGGCAGCCCGGTTTCCTGGCTGGCGCGGATGATGAGTTCCTCGCCGATGGCTTCGATGTTGTCCGCGATGGCTTCGAGGAAGCCGGCGTGGGTCTCGGGGTCCAGGGTGGAGAAGGAGGGGAAGGCTTCGGCTGCGGCTGCGGTGGCTGCCGTGAGCTGGTCCTCGGTGAGCAGCGTGTAAGTGGGTTCCAGGGCCTGGTTGGTGGCCGGGTTCAGGCCGAAGGTGGTCTTGCCTTCGCCGGCGACAGGTTGCCCGGCAATAAGTGAATGTCCAGTGAGGGTCATGTGCTTTTTCTCCTGTGTCTGCGGTGACGGCTAGGAAACGGTGGCGATCAGGGCTTTCAGGTCCGCAAGGTCCTGCTCTGCGAGATTCTGCAGCGGTGGGCGCACAGGACCTGCGGAACGGCCGATGGCGTCCAGCCCACCCTTGACGATGGACACCGAGTAGCCTTTCACGCGGTCACGGATGTCCAGGTAGGGAATCACGAACTCGTTGAGCTTCTTATTAACGGCCACGCGGTCGTTGTTGCGGACGTCCTGGTAGAAGTCCAGGGCGAACTGAGGAACGAAGTTGTACATGGCGCTGGAGTAGGTGCTCATGCCCAGCTGCAGCAGCGGCAGGGCGAAGGTTTCGGCGGTGGGCAGTCCGCCGAGGTAGAAGAGCCGGTCGCCGAGCTTGGCGTAGACACGGGCATCGTGCTCGAGGTCGCCAACACCGTCCTTGAAGCCGATCAGGTTTTCGTGGCGGTCGGCCAGTGTGGCAACGGTGGTGTCCTTGTAGATGGCGTTGGCCCGGTTGTAGATGATGACGCCCAGGGACGTTGCGCTGCAGATGGCGCTCACGTGGTCCACCAGTCCGGCCTGGTCAGCCTCGGTGAGGTACGGGGGGAGGAGCAGGATTCCGTCGGCGCCGGCTGCCTCAGCTGCCTTGGCGTTTTCGATGGCCTGGGCGGTGGATCCACCGGCAGAGGCGAGGACCGGAACCTGGCTGCCAACTTCGTCGACGGCGGTCCGGACTACGCGCTCGGACTCAGCAGGAGTCAACGAAAAGCCTTCGCCGGTGCCGCCGGCCGCGAACAGGCCCGCCACCGGGAAGCTGGCCTGCCACGCCAGGTGCTTGCGGTAGTTCTCCTCATCGAACTGCAGCTCGGCGTCGAACGAGGTGACGGGGAAGGACAGCAGGCCTTCCTTGAGAGTGTCCGCAAGTTCCTGGGGTGAGTACTTTGCCACGATGTGGTCCTTTGATGTGTGCGCCGCGGGCGGCAGGCTGATGGTTCCTTTCCAGACTAGGAGCGCGGCTGATGCCTGTCTAAGTGCAATTTTATATGTTTTGATACCTTCCGGGCATGACAGTTGCAAATGCCTGGAGTTACTCCATTGCGAACTCCAGGTCCCGCAGGAGACGCGCCAGCGCCGGGTTGGTGATCCTGCGGTTCCAGATGGCGTGCAGTTCCACCTGTTCGCCGTCGCCCACTGCCAGCGGCAGGAACTCCACTCCCTTGATCCCCAGCAGGGTGGCCGAGTGCGGCACGAAAGCCAGGCCCCGGTTGGCCGATACCAGCGACACCATGGTCAGGATCTGGCTGACGGTGTGCACCACGTTGGTGTGGCGGATGGGCAGCATTCGCACCACGAGGTCGTAGAAATACCGAGCCTGGGTGGGCGAGTGCATGATCAGCGGTTCATCCTCGAAGTCCTCAGGGAGGATATCCCGGCCCAGCAGGGTCAGGGGGTGGCCGCTGGGAGCGGCAAGTACCAGGGACTCCCGGTACAACAGGTGGGAATCGAAGGTTTCCTTATCAAAAGGCGGCCGGGCCAGGCCAAGGTCCAGCTCGCCGGTCAACAGGCCGTTGAGCTGATCGCCGGTCACCAGTTCCTGCAGGTCGATGTCCACGTCCGGGATGATGCCGGCGAGTTCCTCCAGCAGCGGCCCCAGAATGCTGAAGCCGCTGGCCGCGGTAAAGCCAACGCGAAGGACGCCGGAGCGTCCGGACGCAATCCGCCGCGCTGTCATCGGCGCACGTTCTGCCAGTGCCATCAGGCGGCGTGCCTCGTCCAGGAAGGTCTGGCCGGCGGATGTCAGCTGGACTTTCCGGTTGTCCCGCTCCAGGAGTTCTGCGCCGATAATTTTCTCCAGTTTCTGGATCTGCCGGCTCAGCGGCGGCTGGGTCATGTTCAGCCGTTCGGCTGCCCGGCCGAAGTGCAGCTCCTCAGCAACGGCGATGAATCCGGCCAGCTGGTCGAAAGTAAACATGATGCCTTCCGGGTATCAGGTGATGCTGTTTTGGGCTTAGACAAGCATCATAACCGCTCCCTACACTCGACAAAGCGAGAACGGGGTGACCCGCTTCACAGATGATCCGGGCCCCCAACCCCCCGTGCAAACTAGGAGTTCCAATGAAGCACTTCCCCACACGCCGCACGATTCTCGGAGCGGCCTCCGCCGTCACGCTGTTGGCGCTGACGGCATGCGGCAACGTCGCCGGCGGCAGCACGGCAGATTCAGGCAAGTACCCCACCGGTCCCGTTAATCTTTCGGTGGGGCAGGCTGCCGGCGGCAGTACAGACCTGATTGCCCGCGCCCTCGCTGAAGGCGCGTCCAAGACCCTCGGCCAGCCGATGCCCGTCGTCAACAAGCCCGGGGCGAACGGTGCCCTGGCTACCAAGGAAGTGGCAGGCAAGCCCGCCGACGGCCAGGAACTGGTCCTGCTCAACGCATCACTGATCACCATTACCCCGCTGGCGGTCAGCGCCGATGAATCCGTGAACATTGACGACCTGGACATCATTACCGGCCTGTCGCAGGACGACTATGTGCTCGTGGCCAGCGCCGAGTCAGGATTCAAGACCTTCCAGGATGTCACCGCAGCAGGACGCAACGTCACATTCGGCACCACCGGCGTCGGCACGGGCAGCCAACTGGCCCAGACCGTGCTTTTCAAGCAGGCTGACGTCAAAGGCACCGATATCCCCTTCGACAGCGGCAAGCCCGCACTGACCGCGGTCCTCGGGAACCAGGTGGAACTCGCCACCATCCAGCTCGGTGAAGCCATGCCGCAGATCCAGGCCGGAAAGGTGAGCCCGCTTCTGGTCTTCTCGGAAGAGCGCACCAGCTTCCTGCCCGATACGCCGACGGCAAAGGAAGCCGGCTACGACGTTCCGGTTGCCCAGTATCGCGCAGTGGCGGCCCCGAAGGGTACCCCGCAGGAGGTCAAGGACAAGCTGCTGGCCGCGTTCCATGAGTCGTTCAAGTCTGACGCCTACAAGGAGTTCAACAAGAAGAACTCGCTGACCCCGAAGGAAATCTCCGGCGAGGAAGTTGTTACGGATTGGAAGGGTTACGCAGCGAAGTACAAGGAACTGGTGGAGAAGTACGACATCAGCCTGAGCGGAAATAAGTGATCCATGTGAAAGAAACACCCGCAGGATCCGCCGGAGGCAGCAGTGCTGCTGCCTCCGGCGGGGGCGCTCCCCATGCCTTTCCCGTTGAAGTCCTGGATGACCTGACGCCCGAGCAGCTGGCAGCACAATGGGAGGAAGAAAAGCCCCCCGCAGCCGGCGCCCTCGCGAACGCTGCATCATCGCTGGTGGTTCTTGGTGTCGGCGTCGCTGCAGCCGTCCTCTCCGTGGCTATGGGGCTTGGCACTCCGGACAAGCCACAGCCCGGCCTGTGGCCGTTCATCATCAGCTGCGTTATGACAGCCCTCGGTCTGTTCCAGCTGATTGCCGGGCGGCACAACCGGGATGCCGAGAAGTTCACGCGCATGTCCGCTGCACCGCTGACCGGCCTGGTGACGCTCGCCGCCATGGTGGCGCTGATGCCGCTGATCGGTTTTGAGTTGCCGGCCCTGGTGCTGTGCATCATCTGGATGCGCTTCCTTGGCGGCGAAACCTGGCGTTCAACCCTCGTAGTGAGTGCGAGCGTCGTTATTGCCTTCTACGGCATCTTCGTACTCGCGCTCCACACCTCCATACCCCACCTCTTCTAGGAGACCTCCCGTGGATTTTCTAAATCCCGTTATCAACGGATTCGCGGTTGTCCTGGAGCCGACCAACCTCCTTTACTGCCTGATCGGCGTTGTGATCGGCATGCTGATCGGCGTGCTGCCCGGACTGGGGCCCGCGGCAACCATCGCCATCCTGCTTCCGCTGACCTACAACGTAGAACCCGTCACCGCCATCATCATGCTGGCCGGCATCTTTTACGGGGCGCAGTACGGCGGGACCATTACCTCCGTCCTGCTGAGGCTTCCCGGCGAAGCGTCCTCCGTGGTTACCGTGTTCGACGGGTATCAGATGGCGAAGCAGGGCAGGGCCGGTACTGCACTGGGCCTGGCCTCCATCGGCTCCTTCGTCGGCGGCACCGCGGCCATTATCGGCCTGACGTTCCTGGCACCCATTGTGGCGAGCTTCGCCCTGGACTTCGGGCCGCCGGAATACACCGCGCTGGCCATGCTGGGCATCCTCCTCGTGGCAACCATCAGCAGCGGTTCAAAGGCCAAGGCCCTGATTGCCGCGGCGCTCGGACTGCTCCTGGCCACGGTTGGCCGGGACATATTTACCGGCGAAAGCCGCTTTACGTTCGGCAGCCTGCAACTCGCCGACGGCATCGACTTCGTGCCGATCGCCATGGGCATATTCGGCCTCGGCGAAATCCTCTATAACCTTGAGGAACGGCACAGGGCCGCCAAGGCGCCGTCGAAAGTCACGAACGTGTGGCCGTCCCGCAAGGACCTCAAGCAGGCGTCCGGTGCCATCGGCCGCGGTTCCGTGCTGGGCTTCTTCCTGGGAATCCTCCCCGGTGGCGGCGCAACGATTGCCTCCATGGCGTCCTACGCGATGGAAAAGAAGCGGGCCAAGCAGCCCGAGCGGTTCGGCAAAGGGGCCCCGGAGGGCGTCGCCGGACCGGAAACCGCAAACAACGCTGCGGCCACATCGTCCTTCATCCCGCTCCTGACCCTCGGCATACCGGCGAACGCCACCATGGCGCTGATGTTCGGCGCGCTGCTGATCCAGGGCGTCACGCCCGGCCCGCAGCTGGTGGAGCAGAACCCGGACCTGTTCTGGGGCGTGGTGAACTCCATGTACATCGGCAACATCCTGCTGCTGATCATGAGCCTGCCGCTCGTGGGAATCTTCGTGAAGATCCTCCGCGTACGGGCCGCCATCCTGGCTCCCGTCACCGCCCTCATTACCCTCCTGGGTGCCTACACCATCAACAACAGCATGTTCGATGTGACGCTTGTGGTGGTCTTCGGCATCATCGGCTACCTCATGAAGAAGTTCGGCTTCGAACCGGGCCCGCTGGTGCTGGCCTTCGTCCTCGGCGAACTCCTGGAGAGCTCCATGCGCCGCTCGCTGCTGGTCTTCGGCGGTGATCCGACAGGATTCCTCGGACGTCCCATCTCAGCCACGCTGCTGGTGGTCTTTGTCCTGGTGGCCGTGCTGCCGGGCATTCGCAGCCTGCTCGCCAAGCGCAAAGCAACGACGGCGTCCGCCGGCTCCGCCAACAACGGAACCACCCACAACGTGAAGGAAAAGGTATGAGCATCATCGTCGGTTTTGTGCCCACCCCGGCCGGGGAGGCGGCGCTCGCCGCGGGCATCGCGGAAGCGAAGCTCCGTCAGCAGGACCTGTTCATCGTGAACTCCGCCCGGCAGGGCGCACTGGTGGATAAGTCAGTGGCCACCGAGGACGTACTTGCCCAAGCCGCCCGGAGGGCTGCTAAAGACGGAGTGACGGCAACCGTCATCCAGCCGCCATACCAGCACGACCTGGCCGACGAGTTCCTGGAGGTTGCCAAGGAGGTCGATGCTTCGCTCATTGTTATCGGGCTGCGGCACCGCACCCAGGTGGGCAAGTTCATCCTGGGCAGCCACGCCCAGCAGATCCTGATGCAGGCGGACCGTCCCGTCCTGGCCGTCAAGGCCGACGGCGGGCACTTCTGAGTCAGGTGACGGAAGGCGCCATGTACAAACATAATGCCGACCGCCCCGGCCCGGTGCCTGCAGCTGTGCCGGTCCATGACTGGTCCAGGCTGTGCAGGAGTGACCATGTGGAGGTGCGCTCGGCGGGTGGGGAAACCATGTCGGGTGCCATCGACATGATCGCCGCCGACAGCAGCGTCTTCTGGATGATCCGGGACGATGGAGCCGGCAGGACCATGCTGTGCTGCGGCGACGACGTGACCGTGGTCAAGATTGCATCAGCCAACCCCATGGCGGGGCTAATCCGTGCGTCAGCCTGAAGGACGCAACATCTGGCGCGGCACCAGCAGGCAAGGCCGGGGGATCCCACAGGATTCCCGGTCTTCCGCCGTCTGGGGGACAGGAGGCGGACTCCGGTGCCACGTTCACGACCGGGCGTGAACACGTACGGCGAGGGCGTCCAGGACCTGGACCTGGCCTTTCACCAGCTTGAGCCTTGCCTCCGGCTCCGCGAACCAGCGGGCGTCGTCGATTTCGGGAAAGTGCTGGATCCGGCCTGAACCCTTGGGCCATTCCATTGGGAAGGTATTGCTCTGGATGCGTTCCGGCTGGAAGTCCTGCTCGGCCGCGTACACGGTGATGATTTTGCCGGAGGGCTGGCGGAATTCGCCGAGGTGTTCGTAGTCAGCAGCGGGTGCGGGAGTTCCCATTTCCTCGGCGAACTCCCGAAGGGCGGCCGCCAGCGGATCCTCGTCCTCCGTGTACTCGCCTTTGGGAATGGACCAGGCGTGCGCGTCCTTGCGGATCCAGAACGGGCCGCCCATGTGGGCAATCCACACCTGCAGCTCGTCGGAAACACCGGGTGTGCTGCCTGGCTCTTGACCGGCGTCAGGCCCGGGCGTTGTGCCCAGCCTGTACAGGAGGATTCCTGCGCTTCGGACCGGCATGTGTCCTCCATTCCAGCAGCATTTGAAAAGAAGCGAATTCGTCGTCCAGCGTTAACCGGCAGTTCACGGCCCTGCTTTAGGTTATTCCTTCAGGCACTTTCCTCGAAGGGACCGGTCATGGCCAATATTGCTGAGGTTTTGGGACGGCTTACGCCGGAAGAACTTGATGAGCTTCGCAGCCTTGGTCCGCAGGGCCACCTCCCGCGCCATCTGGTTGATGCACTGGACCGCGCGGCCGGGGGTCCTGGTTCCGGCCGCGGCTATTACGTGCCCAACGGAAATGTCAGTGCCACCGGCGGTCCGTTGCTGGTGCTGCGCAGCGACGTTTCCGGCTGGCTCCTTAACTCCCACCGGGACGACCCCGACGCATTGCCGCAGCACGGCCAGCACTGAACACGCCAGACGGGGCCAACGGGCCTGCCAATCGGCAGGCGCTAGCCGATCAACAGGCTCAGGGCCTCCGTCAGGTGTTCCACTTCCCGGACCGAAAAACCCGCAGGGACGGGGCCAGGGCCGGCATGGCTTGCCGGGACGACGGCATGGGTAAACCCGAGGCGGTGGGCCTCCTGGATCCGCTGGTTGATGCCCGGAACCGGGCGGACTTCGCCGGCCAGCCCGACTTCGCCGAAGGCAATCAAACGGATCGGGAGGGGTTTGCGGGCCTTGGCCGACGCGACGGCAAGGGCGACCGCAAGATCCGTGGCGGGCTCGCTGAGCTTCACCCCGCCCACCGTGGCCACATAGGAGTCGTCCTTGTGCAGCAGTGTCCCCGCGCGCTGCTGCAGCACGGCCAGGAGCATGGAGACCCGGGAACTGTCCAGCCCGCTGGTGGCCCGGCGCGGCTGTGAGTTGGGGCTCTCGGCCAGCAGCGACTGCACCTCCGCCAGCAGCGGACGCCGGCCCTCCATAGTCACGGTGATGCAGGTGCCCGAGACCGGTTCCTTGGTGCGGCTGACAAACAGCCCGCTGGGATCGGCGAGGCCTTCGATGCCGTTCTCGTTCAGGTCGAAGCAGCCCACATCGTCGGTAGGCCCGTAGCGGTTCTTAACGGCGCGGAGCAGCCGCAGGCGCGAATGCCGTTCGCCCTCGAACTGGCACACCACATCCACCAGGTGCTCCAGCAGCCGGGGCCCGGCGATGGAACCGTCCTTGGTCACGTGGCCCACCAGCAAGGTGGTCATGTTCCGCCGTTTTGCCGCCGCGATGATGGACGCCGCTACCTCCCGCACCTGCGAGACGCCGCCCGCGCTGCCGTCAACGTCGGCGCTGCTGAGGGTCTGGACCGAGTCCACGATCAGGAGCCGCGGCTCGATCTTTTCCACCTGCCCCAGGGCCTGGCCCAAGTCCGTTTCGGCGGACAGGTACAGGGATTCCGCGACGGCGTCGATCCGCTCCGCGCGCAGCTTCACCTGCGCGGCGGACTCCTCACCGGTCACATACAGCACGTCCTGGGCGGTGCGTGCGAATTTCGCAGCGACGTCCAGGAGCAGCGTGGACTTTCCGACGCCGGGTTCGCCTGCCAGCAGGATGACCGCGCCCGGTACCAGGCCGCCGCCCAGCACACGGTCCAGTTCATCGACGCCTGTGGGCAGGAAAGCAGCCGTGGTGGCGTCCACCTCGGCAATCCGGCGGGCCGGCTCGAGGACTGTTGCGGCCGCCGTCGTACGCGCGACCGCGGCGCCCGTTTCCTCAACGGTGCCCCACGCCTGGCACTCACCGCAGCGCCCCACCCACTTGACGGTGGTCCAGCCGCACTCGGCGCACTTGTAGGCGGGCGCCTTGGACGCCCGGGAAGTCTTTGTTGCCATGCGTTCAACCCTAATGGCGGCCACGGACAATCCCATCCACATGCTTACCTCGCCCGGCCGCGCTGGCTGCCTGCGGGCGTGGGCCCAGCCGACTCGCGAAAAAGGGATGGCGAGAGAGCGCTCTCTTGACAGTGATCTGCGCCACCTCTACAGTTGAGGAACTTGCCAGAGAGCGCTCTCTCAGCGCCGGTAGTTCCCCCACAAAGGAGTGACCTTGAAATTCGCACGACATACCGCGGCCGCAATTGCGGGCGCAGCGGCACTGGCCCTCATGGCCACCGGCTGCAGCAGCAGCAAAGAACAGGCAGCAAGCGCAGACAACCCCGTGGAACTCACGGTCACCACCTTCGGAACCTTCGGTTACGACGATCTCTACGGTGAATACGAGCAGGCCAACCCCGGAATCAAGATCAAGGCCACGAACATCGACCGCGGAGCCAACGCCCGCACCGACGCGTTCACGAAACTTGCTGCCGGCTCAGGCCTCAGCGACGTGGTGGCCATCGAGGAAGGCTGGCTCGGATCCATCATGGAAGTCTCGGACCAGTTCGTGGACCTGAACGAGCACGGGGCAGCGGACATCAAGGACAACTGGGTCGACTGGAAGTTCAAGCAGGGCACCGATCCGGACGGCCGCGTCATCGGATACGGGACAGACATCGGACCGCAGGGCCTCTGCTACAACGGCAAACTGTTTGAGGCTGCCGGCCTGCCGAAGGACCGCGAATCGGTAGCGAAGCTGTTCGGCGGCGAGGACGCCACCTGGGAGACCTATTTCAAGCTCGGCGAGCAGTACAAAGCGGCCACCGGCAAGGCCTGGTATGACCAGTCCGGCTTCGTCTGGAACTCCATGGTCAACCAGATGGAGGAGGGGTACTACACCAAGGACGGAAAGCTGAACATTGACGGCAACGCGGAGATGAAAGCCAAATTCGAGTTGCTGGCGGCCGGAACGGCGGCCGGTCTGTCCGCCAACCAGACCCAGTTTGACTGGGGCACCGGCAAGGCGTTCACTGACGGCTCCTTCGCCACCTTCGTCTGCCCCGGCTGGATGCTGGGCACTATCAAGGGCCAGCTTGAATCAGCAGGCGGCGGCGCGGACAGTGGCTGGGACTTCGCCGATGTCTTCCCGGGCGGGGCCTCCAACTGGGGCGGCGCTTTCCTCTCCGTGCCCAAGACCTCCAAACACCCGGCAGAAGCTGCCAAGCTCGCCGCCTGGCTGACCGCGCCTGAGCAGCAGGTCAAGCAGTCGGCCGCTGCCAATAACTTCCCCAGCACCCTCAAGGCACAGGAGAAGCTCGTAGCGGACGCCACCCCCAACGTGCTGTTCAACAACGCCCCCACCGGCGTTATCCTCGCCAACCGCGCTAAGGGAGTGGTGGCCCAGTTCAAGGGGCCCGACGATTCCGTCATCCAGGAGAACGTGTTTGGCCCGGCCCTGAAAATGCTCGACGGCGGCTCGGCCAATGCTGACAAGGCCTGGTCCGAAGCGCTGACCCTCCTCAACGACCTGGTCGTAAACAACTAGCACCACCCGCTGCGGGGCCTTCCGGAAGGGAGGCCCCCCGATGGAGGGCAAGAGCCCATGACAACCACCCTGAACCGCGCCGCCAAACCCGCGGCCATCAAACCAAAACCCACCTGGAAGCAGCGGCTGAACGTCTTCGACGTCAAAGCATCGCCCTACCTGTACGTCGCCCCGTTCTTTATCCTCTTCGCCCTCGTGGGGCTCTTTCCGCTGGTCTACACCTTCGTGGTGAGCCTCTTCGACTGGCACCTGCTCAAGGGCCAGGGGGACTTCATTGGGCTGCAAAACTTCGTGGAAGTCCTGCAGGACCGCTTCTTCTGGAACTCCCTGTTCAACACGGTGAGCATCTTCCTGCTCTCCGCCATCCCGCAGCTCGCCATCGCGCTCTTCCTGGCCGCGATGCTTGACCAGAACCTCCGGGCCAGGACCTTCTGGCGGATGAGCGTCCTCCTGCCCTACATCGTGACGCCGGTGGCAGTGGCCATGATCTTCACCAACATGTTCGGTGAACAGTACGGCCTGATCAACAACGTCCTGGGCAATTTCGGCCTGGACCCCGTGATGTGGAAAAGCGAAACCCTGCCCAGCCACATCGCCATCGCCACCATGGTGAACTGGCGCTGGACCGGCTACAACGCGCTGATCCTGCTTGCCGCCATGCAGGCCGTTCCCCGCGACCTCTACGAGTCCGCCGCCCTGGACGGGGCCGGAGCGGTACGCCGGTTCTTCAGCATCACCCTGCCCAGCATCCGGCCCACCATGGTGTTTGTGGTCATTACGTCCACCATCGGGGGGCTGCAGATCTTCACCGAGCCGCGCCTGTTCGATCCCGCCACCGCCGGCGGATCCCAGCGGCAATTCCAGACCACCGTGCTGTACCTCTGGGAAATGGCCTTCCAACGCCAGAACTTCGGCAAGGCATCCACCATCGCCTGGCTCCTTTTTCTGATCATCGTGCTGTTCGGTCTGGTCAACTACCTCATCTCCCGGCGGATCGCCACCGCAGACGCCGCCAAACCCTCCCGGGCTGCCCGGCGACGCGCCGAAAGGACCACGCGATGAGCACCATCGAAGAGGCAGCCCCCGCACCCACTGAATCCCGCACTTCCGGAATACCTGCGCCGCGCCCCTCCACCCGACCGGGCAAGCGCTTCCTCGGTTCCGGAGAAAGGCCCGGGTTCCTGACCTACGGCCTGCTCCTGGCGTTCCTGCTGTCCTCGGCCTACCCGCTGTGGTGGTCCGCCGTGATCGGCAGCCGGTCCAATGAGGCCCTGAGTGAGACCTGGCCGCCATTGCTCCCAGGCGGAAACTTCTGGACCAACGTGGGCGAAGTCTTCGACACCATTCCCTTTTGGCTCGCCCTGGGCAACAGCGTGCTGATTTCCTGCATCATTACCGTTTCGGTGGTGGGCTTCTCCACCCTGGCCGGCTACGCCTTCGCAAAGCTCCGCTTCAAGGGCCGGAACGGGCTCATGCTGGTGGTGGTGGCCACCATGGCCATCCCCACGCAGCTGGGCATCATTCCGCTCTTTATGGTGATGCGCACCCTGGGCTGGACAGGCGAAATCGGCGCCGTGGTGGTGCCCACCCTGGTGACGGCGTTCGGCGTCTTCTTTATGCGGCAGTACCTGGTGGACGTCATCCCGGACGAATTGATCGAGTCCGCCAGGATGGACGGGGCCAGCATGATTTCCACCTTCCGGCACGTCGCCATCCCGGCCGCGCGGCCCGCCATGGCCATCCTCGGCCTTTTCACGTTTATGACGGCCTGGACCGATTTCCTCTGGCCCCTGCTGGTGCTCGACGCCGGCAACCCCACTTTGCAGACGGCGCTCAGCCAGCTGCAGTCTGCGCGCTACGTGGACTACTCCGTGGTCCTCGCCGGCGCGGTGCTGGCCACCCTCCCGCTGCTGGTGCTCTTTGTCCTGGCAGGAAAACAACTTATCTCAGGAATCATGCAAGGAGCAGTGAAGGGCTGATGCAGCACACAACGTACGAGCGGCAATGGCCCGAGGGATTCCTCTGGGGATCGGCGACGGCGGCCGCCCAGGTAGAGGGCGCCGGCCACCAAGGCGGCAAGGAAGATTCCATTTGGGACCACTTCGCCAGGATCCCCGGCGCCATTGCCAGTGGTGACACCCTCGAGCAGGCGGTGGACCACTATCACCGGATGCCGCAGGACGTCCGGCTGATGAGGGAACTGGGATTGGATTCCTACCGGTTCTCCACCAGCTGGGCGCGGGTCCGTCCAGGAGACAGGACCGCGAACCGCGAGGGGCTGGACTTCTACTCCCGGCTGGTGGATGAGCTGCTCGAAGCAGGCATCCTGCCCTGGCTCACCCTCTACCACTGGGACCTGCCGCAAGCACTTGAGGAGAAGGGCGGGTGGGCCAACCGGGACACCGCGTACCGGTTCGTTGAGTACGCAAACGACGTGTATTCGGCGCTGGGGGACCGGGTCCGCCACTGGACCACGTTCAATGAACCCTTCTGTTCATCACTGCTGGGCTACGGGGCGGGGGTCCACGCGCCCGGCCGCCAGGAGCCCGCGGCTGCCATCGCCGCCGTGCACCACCAGCACCTGGCCCACGGGCTGGCCGTCAAAGCGCTGCGAAGCCGTGGAGCTGAGCAGTTAGGCATCACCCTTAACCTGAGCAATTCCATCCCGCGGGACAGCCAGGACCCGGTGGACCTCGACGCCGCGCGGCGGTTCGACTCCCTGCAGAACCGGATTTTCCTGGACCCCATCCTGCGGGGAAGCTACCCGGAGGATTCGTTGCGGGACCTGGCACCCTTCGGCCTGCAGGATGTGATCCGTCCGGGCGATCTCGAAATCATCAGCGCGCCCCTGGACTTCCTGGGCGTGAACCACTACCACGATGACCTCATCAGCGGCCACGCCGACGCCGCCGGGAGTGACGGCCACTCCGGCGGAGCCGAACGTCCCAGCGCCTCACCCTGGATCGGCTCCGAGGACATCGCGTTCCCCAGCCGGGGGCTGCCGAGGACAGCAATGGGCTGGGAAGTGAACCCGGAGGGCCTGCGCAAGCTGCTGGTCCGGCTGGGCGAGGAGTATCCGTCCTTGCCGCCGCTGTACATCACCGAGAACGGCGCCGCCTACGAGGACACGGTGGACGCCGGCGGCGCAGTGCACGACGAGGAGCGGACCAGCTTCATCCTGGACCACGTGGCCGCCGTCGGCGAAGCCATAGACCAGGGTGCGGACATCCGCGGCTACTTCGTCTGGTCCCTGCTGGACAACTTCGAATGGTCGTGGGGGTATGGAAAACGTTTCGGGATTGTCCGGGTGGATTACGGCAGCTTCGAACGCACCATCAAGGACAGCGGGAAGGCCTACGCCGGATTGATCGCCGCGGCGAAGCGGAAGGTTCCGCGACCCGCCGTGTCCCTGCCCGCCTAAACTGAAATCCCCGGCCCAGTGCCAGCTAGATCACGGAGCGAAGATTGTGAAGCAAGACCCCAGCGCAAGCAGGCCGGCGCCCACCCTTGAAATGGTGGCAGCGCTGGCCGGCGTTTCCCGCGCCACCGTCTCGCGGGTGGTTAATGATGTGCCAAGCGTGGATGAGGACATCGCTGCCAAAGTACGGCAGGCCATTCTCGCCGTGAACTACACACCCAACCGGGCTGCCCGTACCCTGGCCAGCAGGAAGCCCAACTCCGTGACCCTTATCGTGCCGGAGTCCACGTCCAAGGTCTTCGCGGATCCGTTCTTTGCCTCAGTGGTGCAGGGTGTGGCCCTGTATTTGGCAGACACGGACTACACCCTGAACATGGTGATTGCTTCCGAGGCCAAGCCGGAAAAGACCCGGGCTTTCCTGCTTGGCGGCAGCGTGGCAGGGGCCCTGGTGGTGTCCCACCATGCCGGGGACACGTCCTGGACCCACCTGGGCGACTACATCCCCATGGTCTTCGCCGGCCGGCCCCTGCGCGAAAGCGGCAGCTACTACGTGGATGTTGACAACGAGGCCGCAGCCGCAGGGGCAACCCGGCTGCTGATCGAACGGGGACGGAGCAACATCGCCACCATCGCAGGCCCCCAGGACATGCCGCCGGGCATTGACCGCGTCAACGGCTGGCGAAAAGCCCTGGCGGAAGCCGGACTGGATGATTCCTTGGTGGAGTACGGGGACTTCACCCTCGCCTCCGGAGCCAAAGCGATGCGGCGCCTGCTGGGCAGCGGGCGGCCGGTGGACGGACTGTTCGTCGCCAATGACCAAATGGCCGCCGGTGCCTATACGGCCCTGCAGGAACGCGGACTCCGGATACCCCAGGACGTCGCCGTGGTGGGGTTCGACGACGATTCGTTCGCCGTTTCCGTGGACCCGCAGCTCACCACGGTGCATCACCCAATTATCGAAATGGGAAAGAAAATGGCGGAAATCCTGGTGAACCTGATTGAGGGGAAGGACCCGGACCGGGTGACACAGATTCCCACGTCACTCGTGGTCCGCGGGTCCGCCTGATGGGCACCGGGGAGGAAGGTTCCGACCACAATGGGCGCCCCCTGCGGTGGGGTGTTGTGGCCACCGGCAGGATCGCCCACCGCGTAACCCGCGACCTCGCCTGCCTTGAGGATGCCGCGCTGTATGCGGTGAGTTCGCGAAGCGCCGGTTCTGCCCGCGGCTTTGCTGAAGAGCACGGTTTCGAAGCCAGCTATTACGACAATTCCGCCGGGACGGGTTATGAGCAACTGTTCGCCGATCCCCTGGTGGACGTGGTGTACGTGGCCACGCCGCACGCCCAGCACTTCGAAGTTGCCCGTGCCGCCCTCGACGCCGGCAAACATGTCCTGTGCGAAAAGCCCCTCACCATCAACGCCCGCGAGGCCCGCGGACTGACCGCGCTGGCGGGGGAACGGGGACTTTTCCTGATGGAGGCGGTGTGGACCCGCTTCCTGCCGGCTACCCGCCGCGCGCTTGAGCTGGCCGGCAACGGGGCGATCGGCACCGTCCGCTGGGTCCAGGCGGACCTGGGCTTTCCGGCTGTGTACGATCCCGCCGACAGGCTGTGGGATCCGGCTGCCGGCGGCGGCGCCCTCCTGGATCTCGCGGTGTACCCGCTGACCTGGGCCGTGGCTGCCCTCGGTTACCCTACCCGGCTCACCGCTACGGGCCACCTGAACAAGGACGGTGTGGACGTGCAGAACACGCTCACGCTCGAATATCCGGAAGGCGCCGCAGCCCAGCTGACCTCCTCACTCTCGGCTGCCGGCCCCGGCATGGCAACACTCAGCGGGACCGCCGGCTGGATCAGGACTGGTTCCCCGCTGTACAGCCCGAAAAGCCTGGAAATCTGCGGCCTGGACGGCCGCATCCGGGTTGAGGAATTTCCTGAGGCGACCGAGGGCTTCATCCACGAACTGCGCGAAACTGCACGTTGCATCCGCGCCGGTCTCCGGGAGAGTCCGCTGATGCCCTGGGCCGAAACCGTGCAGATGATGCAGCTGCTGGACGAAGCACGGCAGCAACTGGGGCTGCACTACCCCAACGACGTTTAGTTCGGCGAGCTCAACCACCGGAGCTAAAGCGCCGGGAGTACGTCCCGGGCCTCGCGTGCGTCCATCCCTGTGGCCTCAAGGAGGTCCACCATCAGGGGCCGGTACAGCATTACCACCGTTTCGCCTTCGAGCCGCTGCACTTCAAGCAGCTTCGGGTGCAGCCGCAGGGCAATCTCGCTCAGGTCCCGGCGGGCCGTACGCAGGTGGGCGCGGCGGACGCCGTCGTGCGTTTCCGCCAAGCCCAGCGACAACTCATCGATGGCCGCACCGGTCTCCTGCAGCACCTCCGCAATGTTCTCCGTCGCCTCGTCCGAGAGCGCCGCGTGATTGATGGCACTGGTGAGCCGGCGGGCGAAAACGCGGCTGTTCCGCAGGGCCAGGTCAATAAAGTCCAGTGACACTTTCAGCTGGTCCAGCTCCTCACGGTGCCGCCGGTAGGCGGGCGCAAGCCTGGCCACCTCCCCGGACGAGCGCAGGGACTGGCGCATCGCGTCCACCAGCGGCTGGCAGTTCCGGCCCCGGATGAGCGCGTGCCATGCCTGGGTGGAGTCGCTGTTGACCAGGGCGTCGGCACACTCGCGCAGCACCTCCGCCAGTTCATGCAGCAGCTTCTGGACGTCCTTGCGCGGTTCCCGGCGCGGATCCTTAGGGATCAGGATGGTTACCAGCAGCGCGCACAGGCCGCCCACCACAGCGTCAATACTCCGGGTAAAGGGCCCGCCAGCCGGCGCCGGCAGCAGCACCACCAGCAACGACTGGAGTCCAAGTTGCGTGGTAAAGATGGTGCCGCTGTCCAGGAAGCGGGCCAGCAGGATGGAGAAGAGAAGCACGACGGCGGCCTGCCAGATTCCGCTGCCCAGCCAGTGCAGGAGCAGGTCGCCCACTGCGATGCCGATGGTGCAGCCCAGTCCCACCTCCACCACACGCCGCAACCGCGGTTCGCGAGAGAAGCCCAGGGCGATGAGGGAGGAGGTTGCGGCGAACAGGGGCCCGGAATGGCCCAGCACGTACTCGGCGAAGGCATAGGCGCCCACTGCGCACAGCGTCATCTGGATGGCGGGAATCAGCGAATTCCGGCTCCGGATCAACCCGGTGCGGATACGGCCGTGCAGGAAACGCCTGCCCGCTGAGAGTCCTGCTGCCGAAGCCATGACGTCCAGTCTATTTGTTGCCCGTGTTTTATTTTTGCTGCCGCGCACTACGGCCGGAGATGTGATCTGCGCAATGGGAACCCGGCACTTGTCAGCAAATATCCCGCCGTCGTTAATGTTCCGTTCACTTTGGTCAGCCCATCCCGTTACCTGCAGCCCATAGCTTCGATGAAGGTACAGAACGTACGCATCGCGCTGCAGGGCCCTCCGTCCCTGCCCGCACCTGAATAACCCTGGAAGGGGTACATCTAGTGAAGGCACTCCGCTTCGGCCGCCACGCCGCAATCGCTGTTATCGCAGCCGGCGCACTCGCGCTCTCTGCCTGCGGTTCAGACAACGCAACGGGCACTGCACCTGCAGGAAACCAGACTTCTGCCGGCGCCAAAGTCACCGGCACCCTCACCGGCATCGGCGCATCCTCCACCACCGCGGCCATGGACGCGTGGAAGGCCGGCTTCGCCTCGGCAAACCCGGGCGCCACCGTGCAGTACTCGCCGGACGGCTCCGGCGCGGGCCGCAAGGCCATCATCGACGGCTCGGCACAGTTTGCCGGTTCGGACGCGTATCTCAAGGACGAAGAACTTGAAGCCTCCAAGGCCAAGTGCGGCCCCGAGGGTGCCGTCAACATCCCGGTCTACATCTCCCCGATTGCCGTAGCCTTCAATCTTCCCGGCATCACCGAGCTGAAGCTGGACGCAGCCACCGTGGCCAAGATCTTCCGCGGCCAGATCACCACCTGGAACGATCCCGCCATCGCAGCCCTGAACGACGGCGTCACCCTGCCGGACCTCAAGGTCACCCCGGTGAACCGCTCGGACGACTCCGGCACCACCACCAACTTCACCGACTACCTGGCGTCGGCAGCCTCTGAGATCTGGACGGACAAGGCCGCCGGCGTCTGGCCTGCAAGCCTGCAGGGTGAGAACGCCAAGGGCACCTCCGGCGTGGTCAAGACCGTCACCGACACCCCCGGTGCCGTGACCTACGCTGACGACTCCGCGGTGGGCGGCAAGCTCGGCACCGCCTCCATCAAGGTGGGCGAAGACTTCGTGAAGATCTCCGCCGAGGCCGCCGCCAAGGCAGTTGAAGCCGGCAAGCCCGTTGAAGGCCGCTCCGCCAACGACGGTGCCATCAAGCTGGACCGCAAGACCAACGCCTCCGGCGCCTACCCCGTGGTCCTGGTTTCCTACCACGTCGTTTGCAGCACGTATGACAAGCAGGAGACGGTTGACCTGATCAAGGCCTTCGAGAACTACGTAGTGTCCGAGGAAGGCCAGGAGACGGCTGCGGATTCCGCGAAGTCCGCTCCGCTCTCCTCCACCCTCGCCGAGAAGGCAAAGACGGCAATCGAGTCCGTCAAGGTCAAGTCCTAATCAGCGCACCGAATCCGGGTTCCCCGCCTGCCGGCAGGCAGTGCGGGGAACTTGGCATTGGATGCACGTTCTTCCAGTCTTTGAATAACCTCCACGATCGAAGGGCCGTCGAATGACCGCCACCCCCCTGACCAGCACCCAGGGCGCCGGCCGCGCCGGGGACAAAATCTTCTCGGGTGCCGCGCTCGCTGCCGGCTGCCTTATTCTCGCCGTCCTCTTCGGCGTCGCGCTCTTCCTGGTGGTCCAGGCCATCCCGGCGCTGACAGCACCTGCGGCCGAGATCCAGGGCGGTGCAGGCTTCTTCGCCTACATCTGGCCCATCGTGATCGGCACGCTTATCGCAGCTGTTATTGCGCTGGTGATTGCCACACCCATCGCCATCGGCGTTGCCCTGTTTATCTCCCACTTCGCCCCCCGCGGACTCGCCGCCGGCCTGGGGTATGTGGTGGACCTGCTCGCCGCAATCCCCTCGGTGGTCTACGGTGCGTGGGGTGCAGCATTCCTGGCCGGGCAAATCTCCCCAGCCTACAACTGGCTCGCCCAGAACATGGGCTGGCTGCCGATCTTCCAAGGGCCCGCCTCCGCCACCGGCAAAACGATCCTTACCGCCGGCGTCGTCCTGGCCGTGATGGTGCTGCCCATCATCACCTCGCTGTCCCGCGAAATTTTCCTGCAGACCCCCAAACTGCACGAGGAAGCCGCGCTCGCACTCGGTGCCACCCGCTGGGAGATGATCAAGATGTCCGTCCTGCCCTTTGCGCGGCCCGGCATCATCAGTGCCGTTATGCTCGGGCTCGGCCGCGCGCTCGGAGAAACCATGGCAGTGGCCCTCGTGCTGTCCTCCGGAGCCCTGACGGCCAGCCTGATCCAGTCCGGCAACCAGACCATTGCCGCGGAGATCGCCCTGAACTTCCCCGAGGCCAGCGGACTCAAGGTCAGCACGCTCATCGCGGCCGGCCTGGTCCTGTTCATCATCACCCTGGCCGTGAACATGATCGCGCGCTGGATCATCACCCGGCACAAAGAATTCTCGGGAGCCAACTAAATGACCTCCACACTTACTCCCGTCCGCAGCAAACGCTCGGCGCTCACCAAGGGCCAGCTGCCCAAGTACGCGCCCTACGTGGTCCTTGCCGCAGCACTGATTCTCGGCGCAGCGGTCCTCGCGCTGGTGGGCTTTAACGCGTTCGGCTGGGGCGTGGTCTCCGCGATCCTGTTCGCCATTGGGCTGGTGTCCTGGAGTGCAGCCGTTGAAGGATCCCGCAGGGCCAAGGACAAACTGGCCACCTGCCTGGTGGTGGGGTCATTCCTGGTTGCGCTGCTCCCGCTTGTCTCGGTGATCTGGACTGTGCTGGTGAACGGCGTGCCGGGGCTGATCACCCCGGGTTTCCTGGGCACCTCCATGAACGGCGTCACCGGCTTGTACGACAGGCAGGCCGTCGAAGAAGGCGCACCCGTACTGGGCGGCATCTACCACGCCCTCCTCGGCACCATCCAGATCACGCTGCTCGCCACCATCATCTCGGTTCCCGTGGGATTGCTGACCGCGATCTATCTGGTGGAATATGGCCAGGACGGCCGGCTCGCCCGCGCCATCACCTTCTTCGTTGACGTTATGACCGGTATCCCCTCCATCGTGGCCGGCCTCTTCGCCGCCGCCTTCTTCTTCGCGGTGGTGGGGCCGGGAACCAAGACAGGTGCCGTGGCCGCCGTCGCGCTTTCGGTCCTGATGATCCCCGTGGTGGTGCGTTCCAGCGAGGAAATGCTGAAGATCGTGCCCAACGAACTGCGTGAAGCGGCGTACGCGCTGGGCGTGCGCAAATGGCGGACCATCGTCAAGGTGGTGATTCCGACGGCGATCTCAGGCATCGCTTCGGGCGTCACCCTGGCCATCGCCCGCGTTATCGGCGAGACGGCGCCCATCCTGGTCACCGCCGGCTTCGCCACCAGCATCAACTCCAACGTGTTCAGCGGCTGGATGGCCTCGCTGCCCACGTTCATTTACACCCAGATCCTGAACCCAACCTCACCGGCCAACCCGGACCCGTCCTCGCAGCGGGCCTGGGGCGCTGCCCTGGTGCTGATCATCCTGGTGATGATCCTCAACCTGGGCGCCCGGCTGATCGCCCGGGTCTTCGCCCCCAAGACAGGCCGCTGACCGCGGTTCCCGGCACGCGGCACCTAACGCCGCTTCCGGCCGGAACCTAGACTTCAATTCATCCCCAGTTAGTGAAGGAACACCATGTCTAAGCGCATCGACGTCAAGGACCTGAACGTGTACTACGGCGATTTCCTCGCCGTGGAAGACGTCACCATCAACATCGAGGCCAAGTCCGTCACCGCATTCATCGGTCCGTCCGGCTGCGGCAAGTCCACCTTCCTGCGGACCCTGAACCGCATGCACGAGGTACTTCCCGGCGCCCGGGTGGAGGGCGAAGTGCTCCTCGACGGCGACAACCTGTACGGCCCGGGCGTGGACCCTGTTACCGTCCGCTCGCAGATTGGCATGGTGTTCCAGCGGCCCAACCCGTTCCCCACCATGTCCATCCGGGACAACGTGCTGGCGGGCGTGAAGCTGAACAACAAGAAGATCTCCAAGGGCGAGGCAGACGTCCTGGTGGAGCGCTCACTGAAGGGTGCCAACCTCTGGAACGAGGTCAAGGACCGCCTGGACAAGCCGGGTTCGGGCCTTTCCGGCGGCCAGCAGCAGCGCCTCTGCATCGCGCGGGCCATCGCCGTGGAGCCGCAGGTGATCCTGATGGACGAGCCGTGCTCCGCGCTGGACCCCATCTCCACCCTGGCCATTGAAGACCTCATCAACGAGCTCAAGGACCAGTACATGGTGGTGATCGTGACCCACAACATGCAGCAGGCGGCCCGCGTTTCGGACCGCACCGCGTTCTTCAACATCGCGGGCACCGGCAAGCCCGGCAAGCTCATCGAAATCGGCAACACGCACACCATCTTCAGCAACCCCACGCAGAAGGCCACGGAAGACTACGTCTCCGGCCGCTTCGGATAAACCCGGGCGTGCCGCACCTGGCGGAGGGCCCGCGGCACCTGCCTGGCGGGTGCCGCCGTCGTACTCCTGATCGGGGACTGTCCGCCTACTCGGGGACTTCCAGCTGGAAGCCGCACCGGCAGCGCAGCACCCTGGTGGGCAGCGAGACGGTGTTGAGTGCCCCGCCGGTGTTGCTCCGGTAGCACAGGCGCTCTATCTCGAACTCGGCTTCCTCCATGGCAAATCCGCAATGGATGTACTCGTCACCGAACAAAATGACCTTTGCCATCCACCGCACCTGGCCAAGCGCCGCAGCGACGTCGGCCGCATACGCGAGGTGCTCCTGGAACCGGCGGCATTCGTTGCACGTATAGGAGACGGTGACCAGGTCGCCGTTGGCTGCACCCATCGCAATGATCGCGTGGATGGTCAGCTGCTGTTGCGTTCCGCAAAGCTCGCACTGCATCTGGCGTGGCTGAGGGAGGTTGTGGCGGGGAGCCGGGGTAGACATGACGCCTGGTCTTTTCCACGCTGTGCAGCCAACCCGCCGACATGCTGCAGCGGAACCATCCCAGCCCTGCACCCGGCTGCGGATGGCAGGCCCGGCAGCTGCGCTGGGGACCTACTTTTGAATTTACGTCACCAGCTTCCGGCTGTACAGGTCTAATACGGCAGGGCAGCAGCGGACGACGGCGTGGTCCCCGGCTTTGAACCGGCGGACCCCGTCCGCGCGGCTTACCCCGGCAGCGGGGAAAGAGCCAGCGCAAGCACGAAGGCGAGGGCGGCTGTGGCCAGCGGGGTGAGGATCCAGAGCCCCACGATGCGGATCACCAGCTTCCGGTTGGTGACCGAGAAATGCTGGTTCTCTCCCGCGCCCAACACCGCCGAGGTGACGGTGTGTGTGGTGGACAGGGGCCAGTGCAGGCCGATGGCACCCACAAAAAGCATCACGGCGCTGGAAATCTGGGCTACCGAGCCGCGCAGCGGGTCGATCCTGGTGATTTTATGGCCGATGGTGTGCGAGATCCGCCAGCCGCCGAACATCGTGCCGGCCGCGATCATCACCGCGGAAAGCAGTGCAACCCACACGGGGATGCTGCCGCCGTCCGAATAGCCGGCCGCCAGCAGGGCAAGGAGGAGGACGGCGCTGATCCGCTGCCCGTCCTGCAGGCCGTGGCCGAACGCCACCGCCCCCGCCGCAATGGACTGGCTGCGGCGGAACCGCTGGTTCACCACGTTGGGCTGCGTGTGCCGTGCGGCCCAGGTGGCGGGGTAGACCAGCATAAAAGCGCCGCTGTAGGCCACCAGGGGTGACAGCACCAGGGGCAGGATGACCTGGAACAACAGGGAGTTGTCCACGCCGCCCACACCCGGCCCGCCCACGGCGAGGCTGGCGAGTCCGGCCCCGGCAAGGCCGCCCACCAGGGCGTGGGTGGTGGAGGCCGGGATGCCCCGCCACCACAGGAAGACTCCCCAGGCGATGGCGCTGGCCAGGCCGGCCAGGAGGATGCTGAGTCCGTCCGTCCCGGAAGGGAGGCTGATCCACGCCTGGCTGACGGCCACCGCCAGGCCCGCGCTGAGCAATGCGCCGATGAAGTTGAAGAAGGCTGCCAGCAGCACCGCCACGCTGGGCGTGAGTGCCCGGGTGCGGACGGCAAGGGCCACGGAGGTGGAGACGTCACGGAACCCGTTGACGAAGGCGAACACGGCGGCCAGGAGGACCACTGCGCCGAAGACGACTGCCGTCACCTCAGGATTCCTTGACGATGATGCTGCCTACCTGGGTGGCGATGCGCCGCATGTCCTTGGTGACTTCCACGAGTTGGTTGGCGATGTCGCGGTTGAGGGAGTATTGCGCCCACTTCATATCGCTGATCATGTCCGCCACCCACACCCGGTGGGTCCGTTCGGCACGTTTGGCCAGGCGGAGGATTTCGATCCAGTAATCCTCGAGGTCGTCCAGGTTATCGAGCCGCCGCATGGCATCCACGGTGAGCTCGGCCTGCCGGCTGATGATCTCCAACTGGTCCGCGGCCCGTTTGGGCAGCCGCTCCAGCCGGTAAAGGGCCACGAGTTCCGCGGCGGCATCCAGTTTCTCGATGGCCTCGTTGAGGTAGCGCGAGAGGGCGTACATGTCCTCGCGCGGCAGCGGGTTAACAAAGCTGGTGCGCATGTGCGTCAGGAGGGCGAAATGCAGTTCGGCGGACCGTGCCTCGTGGTTGTGCATGTCCTCCACGAGCCTGCCGTGTTCCGCTGCGGGGACACCGAGGATTTCGGCGAGGGTGGCGCTGCCGAGGACAATCTGCTGCGCCATTTGCGATAAGAGGTTCAGCCCGGCGGGCTCCTGGGGAAAAAGGCGCAGTTTCACGTAGTTACCGGTCTCCGGGAGTAGTTCAGGACGGGAGTTGCCTGCCGTGTGACGTGACCCCGGCGCAACCAACGCTAACTCTACCGGCCTGTAAAAGGAGGGTTGAAACGTGCTGACAGCAGGCGGCCAACAAACACCAGCCCGGCCGTAAGCGGGCATAAAAATGGTGCCGAACCGGATACGCCTCTCGGCGGTAGGCCGCTCTAGGCGGCTGAATGTTGAAGCCCGGGGGTTTCGCGGCTCGGCACCAGTTTCAGTGTTCTACGTTGGTTGGCCCAAGTCAACATTGACAGATCGCGGGTTCCGGGGCACAAGGCCGGCCCTGTCAGTCCAGTTCGCCCAGCCGCCACGCGTTGGCAGCGTGCTCGAGGTCCTCGGCGGTTTTCACCAGCTGGTTGGAGTTGCGGGTGAGCTTGCTGGCATGGGCCTCGTTGCCGTGCTCGGCACCGTCGGCAAGGGTGGCCTGGCCGAGCGCCACCACGCGGCAGAACGCTGCGGAACGTTCCAGCGCGACGTCGAACTCGCCGTCGAACGCCCCGGACAGGATGGCGTCCGCCATCGTCTTCATCTCGTCTGCTCCGGGAGGCTCGGCCGCGCCGGCCACGACGTTGGAAACCTGGGCTGTGTCCTTTCCGGCGCGGAAGTACACGGAGATGCGCTCCGGGTCCTGCACTGTGGCCGCCCGCAACGCATAGAGGCGCCAGAGTGCACCCGGAAGCGACCGTGCGGGGCTCTCCGCCCACATCTCCGCGATGGCCTCCAGGCCCTGCTCGTCGGCCAGCCTGACCAGCCGCTCGGTCACGGCGGGATCGTCGCTGTCGCGGCCGTGCCGGACCAGAGCCTGGGCGGCGAGGTGGGCCGCCTCGGACACGCGTGCCGGATCCGCGCCGCCGGCAAAAGGCTCGAAGTCCACGGGGGCGAAAGGCTTGGGCTTGTGGTGCCGGTTGGCGCCGCCGTAAGGACTGGGACCTGGTTGCTCGCTCATGCCACCCACGCTACTCCTGTGCCCTGCCGTAAATCGAGCATCAGAACCCTTTGCGCACGCGCCCGACGGCGGGTCCCGGCTTGCGTTCAACGGGGCCGGAACCATGGGTTAGAGTATTAAATGTCCAGAAATGGATTGGGCCGGGCAGGCTGGCACTTCGGTGCCCACACAGCCCGGCAGGGGCCTTTAGCTCAGTTGGTAGAGCATCGGACTTTTAATCCGTGGGTCGTGGGTTCGAGCCCCACAGGGCCCACTCTTTGATAAGAGCGGGAATCCCCCGGCAGCCTTTCGAGGCCGCCGGGGGATTTTTCGTGGGGCGCGTGGCTTCCCGGCTAAACGGGCACAATGGGGACATGACTAGAAGCAACACCGGGCGGCTGCCGCGCCTTGAGGACGTGGCTGAACTTGCTGGTGTTTCCCACCAGACCGTTTCCCGGGTGGTCAATGGCCACCCCAACGTCAGCAAAGCGACGCGCGAAAAGGTGGAGGCGGCCATCGCGCAACTGGGCTACCGCCGCAACACTGCGGCACGCAGCCTGGTGACCCGGCGCTCGCAGACCATCGGGGTGCTGGGCAGCGAGCTTTCACAGTACGGCCCGGCCAACACCATGCTCGGCGTCGAGCGTGCCGCGCGGGATGCCGGCTACTTCGTCAGTATCGCAGCGCTGCGTTCCATCGGCCGGGACGCCATATTCGACGCCCTCCGGCACTTCATGGACCAGTCCGTGGACGGGATCGCCGTCCTGGTGCCGCACACCGAAACGCTGCAGATCCTTGAGGAGTTCAACCCCGGCGTCCCGGTGGTGGCCGTCGGCTCTGCGGGCAACGACGCCGTCAGCGGCGTGATGGTGGATCAGGAACGCGGCGCCGGGATCGCCGTCGGCCATCTCATCGACCTCGGGCACCGCAGGATCGGCCACGTTGCCGGGCCGGCGGACTGGATCGATGGCGCCCTCCGGGCCGAGGGCTGGCGTGCGGCGCTGCAGCATGCAGGTCTGGAGGACGACCTGCTGCTGGAAGGTGACTGGAGCGCCGAAAGCGGCTACGCGATCGGGCGGCGGCTGGCAGCGGAGCGCACTGCAACAGCCCTGTTCGTGGGCAACGACCAAATGGCCCTCGGCGTGCTGCGCGCGTTTAATGAGGCCGGCGTGCGGGTGCCCGACGACGTCTCCGTGGTGGGGTTCGACGACCAACCTGAGTCGGGCTTCTTCACCCCGCCCCTCACCACTGTGCGCCAGGACTTCGAAGAGCTGGGCCGACGCTGCATGGATGCCATGCTGAAGGAGATCGAAGCGGGCGCGCCGGTCAGTTCCACGGTGGTCACCCCGCAGTTGGTACCCCGGGAGAGTACGGCAGCACCGCGCTCCTGATGCGCCCCCCTTCGCTGTAGCCTGAAGTGATGCCCCTGCCTGACACCATGCCCCGCAACAACGTTCTGTCCCGCCTGCTTGATGCCGGAGAGAACCTGGTCCTGGACGGTGCCCTGGCCACCGAACTTGAAGCACATGGCTGCGATCTGGAGGACCCATTGTGGTCCGCTAAAGTCCTGCTGGAGCAGCCCGAACTCGTCAGGCGGGTCCACCTTGACTACTTCCGGGCGGGGGCGCGGGTTGCCATCACCGCCAGCTACCAGGCAACGCCGCTGGGGTTCGCACGCCGGGGGATTTCCGAAGTCGAAGCCCTGGAGCGGGTTGCCCTGAGCGTCCGCCTGGCAGACGAAGCCCGCCGCGAGCACCTGGCCGCAAACCCGGAGGCCGGACCGCTGCTGGTGGCCGGGTCTGTTGGACCGTACGGCGCCTACCTCGCCGACGGGTCCGAATACCGTGGCGACTACACCCTGAGCCGGAAGGATTTTAAGGCGTTCCACCGGCCGCGGATCGCGGCCCTCGTGGACGCGGGAGCCGATGTCCTTGCCTGCGAAACATTGCCCTCGCTGCCTGAAGCTGCGGCGCTGCTGGAACTGGTTGCCGAGTTCGACGTCGAATCCTGGCTTACGTTCACGCTCCGGGATGGCGCGCACATCAGTGACGGCACTGCCCTCGAACGGGTGGCGGAGCTATGCAACGAGGAGCCGCGCGTCGCCGCCGTTGGGGTGAACTGCGTGCCGCTGGAGCTTGTCACTCCGGCACTGGATGCCCTGGGGCGGGCCACCCGCAAACCGTTTATCGTATATCCCAACTCCGGAGAAACCTACAACGCCACCACCAAGACCTGGGGGCCGGCCGCAGCTTCCGGTGAAGCCGCCGGTCAAGGACGGCCGCCGGCCAGCCTTGTGGAAGGAGTCCAGGCCTGGCAGGAACGCGGCGCGCGGATGGTGGGCGGCTGCTGCCGGACCACACCGGCGGATATTGCCGCGTTGGCCCGGTTCTGGCGGTCCTGATCCCGCATTGGCCGGCACTTCTTTTGAATCCAGCCTCGGCGTGAGCCTTATCCGGCGAAACCTCTAAACAACGGGGGATTTCGACCGGGATGCGTGGAGGCGGCGGGACCAGCGGACAAGCCCGGGCCAGTAGTACATAACGGCATAGGTTAGAAGCGCCGCAGCCACGTGCGCGTGGAGCATCAGGTGTGGCGAATACGCGGCCGTCGGTGCAGCCTCGGCCCCCGATCGCGGATCCTGCGGGGGGAACGGGACGTCCTGCACACTGCCACCGTGACCGTGCCCGGCAACTCTTTCTCCGGAGCCGCCGGAAAACGCCGCAAACCCCAGATGGAGCAGTTGCTGGGCCACCGCGCACGCGAGCAGCACGGCCAAGCCGGGCAAGCTGAAACGCCCCATCATCGCTGCAGCCATTCCGAGCAGCGCTCCCAGGGCTGCAAGGATGATGAGCGAGGGTGCCGGACCGCCGGCTGCCAAGTGTGCTGCCAGGCCGAAGCCCGTGGAGAGCGGACCCGCCAGCCACGCGGTGGACTGAGAACGATCCTTCGGTTGCACGCTGGCCACAAGCTCCCCTCCTGCCGTGGGCATCCGGTGTGAAAGTCCATGCTGTCCCTACCCCAAATGGCAGTCGTCCCACAGCTTACGTGGCGATACTTGTAGCAAATCCCTTTACAACACTGCCTTTTGCGGCATTGACTTCATTGTTGTTAGCGCTCACAATTGAAGAGCCGCGAAGCTGCGGCAGCTATTGGAGGAACTTTTATGGACGTCAGAGTGGACACGGACAGCTACGTCATCGGCGTGGATTACGGGACGCTTTCCGGCCGGGCCGTGGTGGTCCGGGTACGGGATGGCAAGGAGCTGGGCAGCGGCGTGTACGAGTACCCCCATGCAGTGGTTACGGATGCACTCCCGGAAGACGTCGCGGGCC
The DNA here is from genome assembly GCF_030817835.1 of Pseudarthrobacter sp. W1I19. Lineage (NCBI taxonomy): Bacteria > Bacillati > Actinomycetota > Actinomycetes > Micrococcales > Micrococcaceae > Pseudarthrobacter > Pseudarthrobacter sp. W1I19. The sequence continues at coordinate 4,079,030 of NZ_JAUSZR010000001.1, read as the reverse complement.
GGGGCGCCGACGGACAGACTGTCCGGCTCCCGGGGGAATGGGCACTCCAGGTGCCCAACGACTACCGGGACGTCCTGCGTTTTGCCGTACCGGCAGCTGTGGCGCAGGCAGGGATTGACCCGGCAGCCGTCGTCGGAATTGCCACGGACTTCACGGCCTGCACCATGGTGCCGGCCAAAGCGGACGGAACACCGCTGAACGAGGTGCCCGGATTCGAAAACCGGCCACACGCCTACGTGAAGCTATGGCGCCACCACGCCGCGCAGGGCCAGGCCGACCGAATCAACAGGCTGGCTGCGGAACGCGGCGAACAGTGGCTGCCCAGGTACGGCGGTTTGATTTCTTCTGAGTGGGAGTTCGCCAAGGGGCTGCAGCTGCTGGAGGAAGACCCCGAAGCCTACGCCGCGATGGATCACTGGGTGGAGGCTGCGGACTGGATCGTCTGGCAGCTGTGCGGCCGGTATGTCCGCAATGCCTGCACTGCCGGTTACAAGGGGATTTACCAGGACGGGCGCTACCCGTCCGAGGAATTCCTGGCTGCCTTGAATCCTGCGTTCAGGGACTTTGTCAGCGCGAAACTGGAACACACCATTGGCCGCCTCGGCGACGCCGCCGGGTACCTCACCGCAGAGGCTGCCGCCTGGACTGGTCTGCCCGAGGGTATCGCCGTTGCGGTAGGCAACGTGGACGCTCACGTGACCGCTCCGGCTGCGCGAGCGGTGGAGCCCGGCCAGCTGGTGGCGATCATGGGCACCTCCACCTGCCACGTGATGAACGGCAATGAACTGCATGAAGTGCCGGGCATGTGCGGGGTGGTGGACGGCGGCATCGTGGACGGACTCTGGGGCTACGAGGCCGGCCAGTCCGGCGTGGGCGACATCTTCGGCTGGTTCACCAAGTACGGTGTGCCGCCCGAATACCACCACGCCGCCGAAGCAGCGGGCCTTGGCATCCACGAATACCTTACTGAGCTGGCCTGCCGGCAGGCGATTGGCGAGCACGGCCTGATCGCTTTGGACTGGCACTCGGGCAACCGCTCTGTGCTGGTGGACCACGAGCTGTCCGGGATCGTGGTGGGGCAGACCCTGGCCACCCGGCCCGAAGACACCTACCGCGCCCTGCTCGAAGCCACGGCATTCGGTACCCGCACTATCGTGGACGCCTTCCGCAGCTCCGGCGTTCCGGTCAAGGAATTCATCGTGGCCGGCGGCCTGCTCAAGAACCGGCTCCTGATGCAGATCTACGCTGACGTCACGGGATTGCAGCTGTCCACCATCGGCTCCGAGCAGGGCCCGGCCCTGGGCTCGGCCATCCACGCTGCCGTGGCGGCCGGAAAGTATGCGGATATCCGGGAGGGAGCCGCCGCCATGGGGGCGGAGCCGGGGGAGGTGTACACGCCGATTCCTGAAAACGTGTCCTCCTACGAGGAACTGTTCCAGGAATACAGGACCCTGCATGACTACTTTGGCCGGGGAAGCAACGACGTAATGCACCGGCTCAAGGCCATCCAGCGCAAGGCTGCCGGTTCCCTCGGCGGAGCCGCCGGTTCCCGGGTGGGAACTTCAGGCCAGCAGGCCGCCGCTGTTGAGGCTGCGGTGGAGGTGTCCGCATGAGCACCGGAATCCTGGACATCATCGCCCGCGTCAGGGAAGAAGTCTGCGCCCTGCACGCCGAACTGACCCGGTATGAACTGGTGGTGTGGACCGCGGGCAACGTCTCCGCCCGGGTCCCCGGTCACGAACTGATGGTCATCAAGCCCTCGGGCGTCTCCTACCAGGATCTGACGCCGGAGCAGATGGTGGTCACGGACCTGTACGGGGTGCCTGTGCCGGGAGATGCGACAGGTGAGTGGGGCAACCCGGCGCTTTCGCCGTCGTCGGATACTGCTGCCCATGCGTATGTGTACCGGCACATGCCGGAGGTGGGCGGTGTAGTGCATACGCACTCCACCTACGCCACCGCGTGGGCGGCCCGCGGCGAGTCCATCCCGTGCGTCCTGACCATGATGAGCGACGAATTCGGCGGATCCATCCCGGTGGGACCGTTCGCGCTGATCGGTGATGATTCGATCGGGCACGGCATCGTGGAGACGCTGAAAAACTCGAACTCCCCGGCGGTGCTGATGCAGAACCACGGCCCGTTCACCATCGGCAAGGACGCCAAGTCCGCGGTGAAGGCTGCGGTGATGTGCGAGGAAGTGGCCCGTACTGTCCACATCGCCCGGCAGCTCGGCGAGCCCATAGCCATCGACCAGGGCCACATCGATTCCCTTTACGCCCGCTACCAGAACGTCTACGGGCAGTAATTCAGCGCCGCCGATCCAAGCAGCACCCACAAAGACTTACTCCCAAGGAGAACCCATGAGCACTGCAGCAAACACATCCCTTGACGGCTATGAGGTCTGGTTCCTCACCGGCAGCCAGCACCTGTACGGCGAGGACGTCCTCAAGCAGGTGGCCGCGCAGTCGCAGGAAATCGCCAACCAGCTCAACGCCAGCTCCGCCGTCCCGGTAAAGATTGTCTGGAAGCCGGTCCTGACCGAGTCGGACGCGATCCGCCGTACGGCGCTGGAGGCCAACTCCGACGATTCGGTCATCGGCGTCACTGCCTGGATGCACACGTTCAGCCCGGCGAAGATGTGGATCCAGGGCCTGGACCTGCTCCGCAAGCCGCTCCTGCACCTGCACACGCAGGCCAACCGGGACCTGCCGTGGGCAGACATCGACTTCGACTTTATGAACCTGAACCAGGCAGCCCACGGCGACCGCGAATTCGGCTACATCCAGTCCCGGCTGGGCATCGCCCGGAAGACCGTCGTCGGGCACGTCTCCAACCCGGAAGTGGCCCGGCAGGTAGGTTCCTGGCAGCGTGCCGCGGCCGGCTGGGCCGCCGTGCGGACCCTGAAGCTGACCCGCTTCGGTGACAACATGCGCAACGTTGCCGTCACCGAAGGCGACAAGACCGAGGCGGAGCTGCGGTTCGGCGTCGCGGTCAACACATGGTCCGTGAACGAGCTCGCCGACGCCGTGCACGGCGCTGCGGAGGCCGACGTCGACACGCTCGTGGCGGAGTATGAGGACCTTTACGATGTGGTGCCGGAGCTGCGCGCGGGCGGGGTCCGACACGATTCGTTGCGGTACGGGGCGAGGATCGAGCTCGGCCTGCGCAGCTTCCTTGAAGCCAACGGCTCCGCCGCTTTCACCACCTCCTTCGAAGACCTCGGCGCCCTCCGCCAGCTGCCCGGCCTTGCCGTGCAGCGGCTCATGGCCGCCGGGTACGGCTTCGGCGCCGAGGGCGACTGGAAGACCGCCATCCTGGTCCGCGCGGCCAAGGTGATGGGCGCCGGACTGCCCGGCGGCGCTTCCCTGATGGAGGACTACACCTACCACCTGGAACCGGGCGCGGAGAAGATCCTCGGGGCACACATGCTCGAGGTCTGCCCTTCGCTGACCGCTGGCAAGCCGCGCCTGGAAATCCACCCGCTGGGCATCGGCGGCAAGGAAGACCCCGTGCGCCTGGTGTTCGACGCCGATGCCTCCCCGGGCGTTGTCGTCGCCCTTTCGGACATGCGGGACAGGTTCCGCCTGGTGGCCAATGCCGTCGACGTGGTCCCGCTGGACCAGCCGCTGCCCAACCTGCCCGTGGCCCGTGCGCTGTGGCAGCCCAAGCCCGACTTCGCCACATCCGCTGCCGCCTGGCTCACAGCCGGCGCCGCACACCACACCGTTCTGTCGACCCAAGTGGGCATGGACGTGTTCGAGGACTTCGCGGAGATCGCCAAAACCGAGCTGCTCACGATCGACGAGGGAACCACCATCCGCCAGTTCAAGAAGGACCTGAACTGGAACGCCGCCTACTACAAGCTGGCCGGCGGCATCTGACCTAGTGGCCGAAGTGCGCCTGCGGAGGACCCTCGGGCAACCGCTCGAGGATGTCCTCCGCCACCCGGCGCACCTTGATATTCCGGTGGCTGGAGGCACGGGCAAGGATCGAAAAAGCTTCATGGTAGGAACACCTGTTCTGGGCCATGATCACGCCGCAGGCAACGTTGATGGACGTGCGGCTGTCCAGCGCGAACCGCAAGTCCGATGCGGTTGACCGGGCGTTGTGGAGGTCCAGGGCCATCTGAAGGCTTTTCGCGGCAAGGCCGGCGAAGGAGCGCGCCTCGGAAATGACCTGCAGCGGAAATGCCTTGGCGTCCTGGGCGAAGAACGAGAGCGCGGCGGTGGTCTCACGTCCCGGGATGCTGCCGTCAGTGGTTGTCCCGCTGTCCTTGTCCACCCGGAGCCGCATGCCCAGGACGCTGCCAAGGTTGGCTGCCTGTAACTCCTGGCAATACCGGGGCCAGCGGAAGTCGCCGCTCCGCTGCAATACCGCCACGGGATGTCCGCCGGCAAGGACGTCACAGACCGGGCCTTCGCCTGACTCCTGTTCCCATTCCAGGAGCCGGATGACCTCGGCGGACGTTCCGGTGATGACCGGGGCCCGCTTCGCCTGCCGGACCACCACCCCGGTTTCGATCACCAGGCCTGCCGTGCCCACAACCGCCCGGGCTGATGCGGTTGCCAGCAGTTCCAGGGAGTCGCGCAGCGTTTCGGCGCCGGTCACCAGGTCCAGCAGGATTGCGTTCTGCGCCCCGCTCTGCGGGCCGGCCGGCCTGCGTTGCCGTGAATCACCGGACTCGGCGTTTCCAGCTGCGGGGTTGCCGTGTGGAGCACGCCCGAGTGCCGGACTTCCATATACGGCGGGCCCGTGGGGGCGGTGGCGGGGGCCCTGCTGGGAAACCAGAGGGCCGGCGACGGCTGGGGGAGAGGCCTTGGTCTCGAAGACCTCCTCGTCGCCGGCCCCGCTTAGTGCCCGGGTCCGTCGACCCGGGAAATCGGAGTTTGCGTATTGTGCATGCATTGCCAGTCTCACACCCCCTCGTGAGCCAAGTACCGCGAGCCAGAACCCGTCTTGTCTCTGAGAAAAACCTAATTGCGTCGCCGTACGCGGTGAATGCGTAACCGGTACCCGTTTTTGAGATTAGGTACTACTTGGTTTTTGCACCGACGGCCTGGTGCCGGCGTTTCCGCAGGTGGGCGGCGTGCAACCCGGGATGGTCTCAGCCGATGCGGCCGGGGACGGCCGCCCGAATGTTGCTTGACTCCCATTCGGCAACCATCAACAATGGTTTCTATAACGTTGTAAATTTATCGAAACGAGGACGTTTTCGTGACACCCACCGAATCCACCACTCCCGCCGCGGCATCCGGACTCACTGGACCCGCCGGATCGGAATCGCCGGCGGCCGGAGCCGCCGCACCAGGAATCCAAGCCGCAACAATAACCATGGACCCTGCTCTTACCGTGGGGCCCGTCCGCCGCCGCACCTTCGGCGCCTTCGTGGAGCACCTGGGGCGCTGTGTCTACACCGGCATCTTCGAGCCGGAACATCCCACGGCGGACGAGGACGGGTTCCGCGGCGACGTACTGGAGCTGACGCGGGAACTCGGCGTGTCAACGGTGCGCTATCCGGGCGGCAACTTCGTCTCGGGATACCGCTGGGAGGACGGCGTGGGTCCGGCGGACCAGCGTCCCGTCCGGCTGGATCTCGCCTGGCACTCCACCGACCCCAACCTGGTGGGCGTTGACGAGTTCGCCAAGTGGTCGGCGAAGGCCGGCGTCGAAACCATGATGGCGGTGAACCTTGGCACCCGCGGCACCCAGGAGGCGCTGGACCTGTTGGAGTACTGCAACATCGACGGCGCCACAGCCTTGTCTGACCGGCGCAAGGCCAACGGGGCGGAGAACGGCTACGGCATCAAGATGTGGTGCCTGGGCAACGAGATGGACGGGCCCTGGCAGATCGGCCACAAAAACGCGCTCGAGTACGGCCGCCTGGCAGCGGACACCGCCCGCGGCATGCGCATGATCGACCCTGACCTGGAACTCGTGGCGTGCGGCAGCTCCGGCCCCACCATGAGCACGTTCGGTGAATGGGAGCGGGTGGTCCTCTCCGAAACCTACGAACTGGTGGACCTGATCTCGGCGCACCAGTACTTCGAGGACTTCGGCGACCTCCAGGAACACCTCTCCGCCGGCCACCGGATGGAAGCTTTCATCCACGACATCGTGAGCCACATAGACCACGTGAAGTCGGTGAAGAAGTCCACCAAACAGGTCAACATCTCCTTCGACGAGTGGAACGTCTGGCACATGAGCCGCGACGAGTCCAAGGTTCCCTCGGGCAAGGACTGGCCGGTGGCCCCCGTCCTGCTCGAGGACACCTACACGGTGGCGGACGCCGTCGTCGTCGGTGATCTCCTGGTGACGCTGCTCAAGAACACGGACCGCGTCCACTCGGCGAGCCTGGCGCAGTTGGTCAACGTGATCGCCCCCATCATGACCGAGCCCGGAGGCCGCTCCTGGAAGCAGACCACGTTCCACCCGTTCGCACTTACCTCCCGCCACGCGTCCGGGACCGTGCTGCAGCTCGCCGTCGAATCCCCGCTTGTCAGTGGCGGCAAGACGGCCGGTTTTGCGGCAGTGTCCGCTGTCGCAACCTATGACGCAGAGAAGGGCGAGGCAGTGGTGTTCGCCGTCAACCGCTCGGCCACGGACGCGCTTGGCCTGGACGCCGTGGTGTCCGGCCTGGGCGATGTGCGCGTGGTGGAGGCGCTCACCTACGCGAACAAGGATCCGTACTGGCAGGCCAGCGCCGATGATTCAACGTCCGTCCTGCCGGCGGAGAACGTCTCGGTGAAGGCCGACGGCGGCCGCCTCACTGCCACCCTCCCGGCAGTGTCCTGGTCCATGATCCGGCTCGCGGTGGGGGAATAATCGGCAGCGGAGTTTTGTCCAGGTACGCCGACATAAATGGCGGAAAAGCTGCGTATCCGGACAAAAACTCCAGCGAGTAGGGGACGCATGACGACGGCGGCACTCCTCTGGGAGGATGGACAGCATGGAACTGCACATCACGGGGGATCCCGCCGCGGACAAGTTGTTGAGTGAGGACGCCTTTGCGCTGCTGACGGGCATGCTCCTGGACCAGCAGGTGACCATGGAATCGGCGTTTGCGGGCCCTGAGAAGATCCGGACCCGGATCGGTTCCATCGCGCCGGAGGACATCACGTCCCAGGAGCCGCAGGCCTTCGTGGAGATGTTCAAGGAACGCCCTGCTGTCCACCGCTTCCCAGGCTCCATGGCGGCGCGGGTCCAGGCCCTCGCGGAAGCCGTGCAGAGCGAGTGGGACGGCGACGCCACCGCGATCTGGACCAAGGGAGATCCTGACGGCGCCGAGGTCCTACGCCGGCTCAAAGCACTGCCCGGTTTCGGTGAGCAAAAGGCCAAAATTTTCCTTGCCTTGCTGGGCAAGCAGCGGGGCCTCCAGGCGCCGGGCTGGCGGGAGGCTGCCGGGCACTACGGCGAGGAAGGCTCGTATCTCTCGGTCGCGGACATCGTTGATCCCGAGTCCCTGGTGAAGGTGCGCGCCAGCAAGCAGGCGGCCAAGGCTGCAGCGAAGGCGGCCAAGGCGAAGGACTAACTGGGCTGCTTTGCCCCAGGCACGACGGCGGGTTCCTACCGATACGGCTTCTTCTGCAACGATGTATTGCAGGAACAGGCGGAACCACACGAAGGAGCCACGATGGCGGTCACCATGAACGATGTTGCGAGGGCGGCGGGGGTGTCGCTGAAGACGGTCTCCAACGTCCTCAATGACTACGAGTTCATCCGTCCCGCCACCAAACAGCGGGTCCAGGACGCCATCGCCGAGCTGGGCTACGAGGCCAACCTGACGGCGCGCAGCCTCCGCTCCGGGAAGACCCGCATGCTGGGCCTGGTGCTGTCCGACCTCTCCGCCCCCTACTACGCGGAACTGGCGTCAAGGCTGATGAAGGCCGCAGCGCAGCGCGGGTACCGGGTCCTCGTGGAGCAGTCCGATGCCACGGCGGACGCGGAACTGAATGCCCTGCAAGGGCCGTTCCGGCAGCTCACCGACGGCCTGTTGTTCACCCCTTTGGTGATGGAGGCTGATGCCATTGCCGGGCGGCTGGGCAAAAAGCCGCTGGTGATGCTAGGTGAACACATCCTGGATCCAAGGTTTGATCTGGTCACCATGAAGAACGAGGAAGCGGCTGCGGCCCTGACCGCGCACCTGGCGGCGGCCGGCCGCCGTCGGATAGCCGTCATTGGCGCCCGCCCGGAGGAGTCCGGCGGGACTCCAGGGCTTCGCCTCAACGGCTACCGGCGGGCGCTGGACACAGCCGGGATTCCCTTTGATCCGGCGCTGGTGACACCGTGTGAGTGGCGCCGGGACGGGGGCGCGGCGGCAGTGGCCGGGCTCCTGGACCAGGGGGTCGAATTAGATGCGGTGTTTGGGCTGAACGACGCCTTGGCCCTGGGGGCCATGCACGAGCTGCTCATCCGCGGCATCAAAGTCCCGGAGCAGGTGGCCGTCGCCGGCTTTGACGACATTGACGAAGCCCGGTTTGCCTCGCCCTCGCTGACAACAGTTGCACCCGGCATGGCCGAGATCGCCGAGCGGTCCATCGCCCTGCTGATCGACCGGATTGAAGGCCGGGAATCAGCGGACCAGGGCGTGCATATGGAAGCCGGGTACCAGCTGCAGATCAGGGAATCTGCGCCCTAGGGCTTTACGCGCCGCTGGTTTCCCCGCCTGAGTTTCACCCGGCCGCCGGCAGGGTACGTTTCCCGGAACAAGCAAAACGAGGAAAGGTGCCGTGCATGATTGCCCTTCTTGTCATCGACATGCAGAACGCGTACTTCGAGGCGCCGGAACTGGCAGCGCAGCAGGAGCAGTTGGTGGCGTGCTGCAACAGGCTGCTTGAGGCTTTCAAAGCCAGCGGGCACAAGGCGCTGATGGTGGGCACCGAACACGAACGCGACAAATCCACCTGGACATTGAACATGCTCGACGACGACCAGGGCTTTATCTTTCGCGGCAGCAAGCAGGCAGAGGCTGTGCCCGGGCTGGCCATCGATGGCTTGCCCCAGCTGAACAAGACGCGGGACAGTGCTTTTGTGGGCACCAACCTGCTGTCCCGCCTCCGCAACTGGGGTGCCGACGAAGTGGTGCTCGCCGGCGTCTCCACCCACAACTGCATCGCCCAGACGGGGGCGGACGCCTTCGCCCACAACATCCGGGTCACGTATGCAAAGGAAGCCATGGCCTCCGAGGACAGCCAGGACGCGGCGGACATGCTGCGCATCCTGTCCACCACCTACCGCCAGCCCGTCCAGTCAACGGACGAGATCCTCGCCCGGCTCAAAGAGGCAAGCTAGTCCGCCGGTCTCCCAGCCTTAAGGCCGCTCACCTCCCCGGCCTGAGGCGCTGAGTTTCCCCGCCTTTAAGGACGGACGACGGCGTGTCCCGGCGAATCGCCGTCGTCCTCGCCTTCCCTGAGCCGAAACCTGGGGAAATTCAGCGCGCAGCCGGGGAGCCGGTGCAGGCCCGGTGCCGGAGAGACGGGATTACCCCGCCGAAACGTGGCTGAAACGTCCGCAACCTATTCTGGGTCCACGCCGTCCGCTGGCCGCTGAAGGGACCCCCATGCATCTGATGCCACGTGAGCAGGAAAAACTCCTGATTGTGGTGGCCGCCGATCTGGCGCGCCGCCGCCAGGCCCGCGGACTCAAGCTCAACTATCCGGAAGCCGTGGCCATCATCAGCTACGAACTGATCGAGGGTGCCCGGGACGGGCGCACCGTTGCCGACCTCATGAGCTACGGCACCACCCTGCTCGGCAGGGAAGACGTCATGGAGGGCGTGCCGGAGATGATCCACGACGTGCAGATCGAGGCGACCTTCCCTGACGGCACCAAGCTCGTCACCATCCACGATCCCATCCGGTGAAGGGGCAGGCCATGATTCCAGGAGAGTACATCCTTCGGCCGGAGCCTGTGACGGCTAATGCCGGCCGGGAGGCGATCGACGTCGCCGTCACCAACACCGGCGACCGGCCCGTCCAGGTGGGCTCGCACTTCCATTTTGCCGAGGCCAACGCTGCCCTGGCTTTTGACCGGGAAGCAGCCTACGGCCGGCGGCTCGACATTCCCGCCGGAACCGCCGCCAGGTTCGAACCCGGGGACTCGCGGAACGTGCGGTTGATCGAATTCGCCGGCAGGCGTGAGGTGTACGGGCTCAGTAACGCTGTCAACGGCAAACTGGCCCGGCCCGGCCACGGAGAGAAGGATACTCAGTGAGCTTCGAGATTCCCCGGCGGCAGTATGCCGATCTCTACGGCCCGACGACGGGCGATGCGATCCGCCTGGCAGACACCGACCTGTTCCTGGAGATCGAGAAGGACCTCACTGTCTACGGCGAGGAAGTGGTGTTCGGCGGCGGCAAGGTGATCCGCGACGGCATGGGCCAGAACGGCCAGGCGGTCAGGGACGACGACGGCCAGGGCGGCGCCATCCCCGACACCGTGATCACCAACGCGGTGATCCTTGACTACACCGGCATCTATAAGGCTGACGTGGCCCTCAGAGACGGGCATATCTTCAAGATCGGCAAGGCCGGCAACCCCCAGATCACCGATGGTGTGGACATTGTGATCGGCGCCAGCACAGAGATCATCGCGGGCGAACGCAAGATCCTCACGGCCGGCGGCGTGGACACCCATATCCACTTCATCTCTCCGGACCAGGTCCCCACGGCCCTTACCAGCGGTATCACCACCATGATCGGCGGCGGAACCGGCCCGGCCGAAGGCACCAAGGCCACCACCGTGACCCCCGGAAAGTGGCACATCCAGCGGATGCTGCAGGCGGCCGAGGGATTCCCCATGAACATCGGACTGTTCGGCAAGGGCCATGCCTCCGCCGTCGAACCCCTGGCCGAGCAGATCCGCGCCGGTGCCATCGGGCTCAAGGTCCACGAGGACTGGGGGTCCACCACCTCCTCCATCGACATGTCCCTCACGGTGGCGGACGAGTTCGACGTCCAGGTGGCCATCCACACGGACACACTGAACGAGTGCGGCTTCGTGGAGGACACCATCCGCGCCATCAACGGCCGGGTCATCCACACCTTCCACACCGAAGGTGCCGGTGGCGGACACGCCCCGGACATCATCAAGATCGCCGGGATGCCGAACGTCCTGCCGGCCTCCACCAACCCCACCCTGCCGTACACGCGCAACACCATCGAAGAGCACCTGGACATGCTGATGGTGTGCCACCACCTCAACCCGGACATCCCCGAGGACGTTGCCTTCGCAGATTCCCGGATCCGGGCCGAAACCATCGCTGCCGAGGACGTCCTGCAGGACCTGGGCATCTTCTCGATCACCTCCTCGGACTCCCAGGCGATGGGCCGGGTGGGCGAGGTGATCACCCGCACGTGGCAGGTGGCGGACAAGATGAAGAAGCAGCGGGGGGTATTGGAAGACCCGCGGGGGGACGATGCTGCCGGCCTTCACGGCAGTGCGGGCAGCGACAACTTCCGGCTCAAGCGCTATGTGGCCAAGTACACCATCAACCCGGCCATCGCGCAGGGCATCGCGGACTCCGTGGGCTCGGTGGAAGTGGGCAAATTCGCGGACCTGGTGCTGTGGGACCCGGCCTTCTTCGGCGTCAAACCGGAGCTGGTGCTCAAAGGCGGCCAGATCGCCTACGCACTCATGGGCGACGCCAACGCCTCCATCCCCACCCCGCAGCCACGCATTATGCGCCCGATGTTCGGCGCGTTCGGCAAAGCCGTCCAGCAGTGCTCCATCACCTTCCTGTCCCAGGCAGCGATCGACGCCGGCGTTCCCCATGAGTTGGGGCTGGAAAAGGTCATCCGGCCGGTCTCGGGCATCCGCACCCTCACTAAGGCGGACCTCAAGTACAACGACGCCACACCGGACATCCAGGTGGACCCGGAAACCTACCAGGTGACGGTGGACGGCGAGGATGTCACCTGCGAGCCGTCCGACGTCCTTCCCATGGCCCAGCGTTACTTCCTGTTCTAGACCTTCGTCTTACAACTTCGGAGCCCCTCATGATCATCGAAAAAGTCCTCGGCAACCTTCACGAACTCCCGGACCCGCACACCTACGCCGCCCTGCACCAGGAAAAAGTGGTCCTCCCCAGCGCCCAGCTGGTCAAGCGCATCCAGCGCGCCACCACCGACCACGGCAAGGAGATCGGCATCCGCCTGCCCTCCAGCTCGGGAGACCTGCGCGACGGCGACATCCTGCACATCGAAGAAACCAACATGATCGTGGTGTCCGTGCTGCCCACCGACGTGCTCGTGATCGCACCCCGGGGCATCCACGAAATGGGTATCGTGGCCCACTCCCTCGGCAACCGGCACCTCCAGGCCCAGTTCTTCGACTCCTCGTCCGAATATGAAGCGGACGTCATGGTGTGCGCCTACGACCACACCGTCGAGGACTACCTCATCCATGTGGGTGTGACTTACTCCCGGCAGGAACGCGTCATGCCTGTTCCTTTCCGCCATGCTGAACACTCGCACTAATTCATCGCCTTCGGCTCGTTTCACCGTTTGCGCCTTGGGGGCTTCGGCGGGAGATAGGGGCCGTGCCCGCTCCGCGGTGCCCGCCACGCCGCGGCCCCTATCTCCCGCCTCCGCCGATTCAAAAGGTCGCCTTCCGTTGAGGTGCCTTAGATGAGTTATCAGCTTGCGCTGCAGCAACTTGTCGATTCCGCTTTGCCTACTGGGGCTTTTGCTCACTCGCTTGGGTTTGAGTCCTATATCGATGCCGGGGTGGTTCGTGATGAGGCTGGTTTTGGGCGGTGGTTGTCTGCTTTTATCTCGCAGCAGTTGACCTATTCTGACGGATTGGCCATTCGGTTTCTTTATGAGGGGGCTGATGTTCTTGAACTTGATTCGCTGCTCTCTGCTTCTTTATTGCCCCGGCAGGTTCGGGAGGCTTCCGTCAAGATGGGGCTTCGGTTGTTGGAGATTGGGGCGGAGGTCTTTCCTTCTGCTGAGCTGGGGCTGTACCGAGACCTGGTGACCATTGGCCGGGCGGCGGGGCACCAGCCGCTGGCGTTCGCCGTCGTCGCCCGTTCACTGGGCGTGCCGCTGCAGGAGGCGCTCGTCGCCTACCTTTTCGCCGCCGCCACCTCCCTGACGCAGAACGCCGTCCGCGCCATCCCCTTGGGCCAGAACGCCGGGCAGCGGCTGCTTCGGCAAGCGGCCGACGACGTCGCTGCCGCGGCCGTGCGGATCCCGCACCTGACGCCGGACGACTTCGGCGCCGTCAGCCCGGGACTCGAGATTTCGCAAATGCGGCACGAACGCCAACGTGCCCGGATGTTCATGAGCTGACCGTGTTTTTGGATTCAAGGAGGAAACAATGAGCGAACCCATCAAGATCGGCATCGGCGGACCCGTTGGAGCAGGCAAAACCCAACTCGTGGAGCGCCTTACCCGGCACATGAGCGCTGAAATCTCCATGGCCGCCATCACCAACGACATCTACACCATCGAGGACGCCAAAATCCTCGCCGCCAACGGCATACTCCCTGTGGACAGGATCATTGGCGTCGAAACCGGCGGCTGCCCGCACACCGCCATCCGCGAAGACACCTCCATGAACACCGCCGCCATCGAGGAACTCAAAGCCCGGCACCCCGACCTGCAGGTCATCTTCGTCGAATCCGGCGGCGACAACCTCTCCGCCACCTTCAGCCCCGAGCTCGTGGACTTCTCCATCTACATCATCGACGTGGCCCAAGGCGAAAAAATCCCCCGCAAAGCCGGCCAGGGCATGATCAAGTCCGACCTCTTCATCATCAACAAAACCGACCTCGCGCCCCATGTTGGGGCGGACCTAAATGTGATGGAACGGGATTCGCGGGAATTCAGGGGCAACAAACCCTTCTGCTTCACTAACCTCAAGACCGACGAAGGGCTGGAAAAGGTCATCGACTGGATACGCCACGACGTCCTGATGCTTGACCTCGCGTCATGACCACGACGGCGGGATTTCGACAGGCTCAATCACCGGTGGTTGAGCCTGTCGAAACCTCGATGGGTCGGCTTGAGCTCGTCATCAGTGAGCGTGGGGAGCATTCCATTGCGTCCCGGCAGTTTCATCAAGGCGCCTTGAGAGTCTTGCGGCCGCACTACCTCGATGACTCTGGTCAGGTTTGTTATGTCGTGGTGAATCCTGGCGGGGCTTATCTCGGGGCGGATCTTTTTCTGCTGGATGTCGAGGTGCAAGCAAGGGCGGAACTAGTTCTCACCACCCAGTCGGCGACGAAGGTTTATCGGACTCCGGGGTCTTTTGCTGAGCAGCGGATGGCTGTCCGGCTGGGGGAGGGGGCGCGGCTGGAGCTTGTGCCTGACCAGCTGATTGCCTACCGGGAGGCCAGCTACCGGCAACGGACGCACATTACTGTCCGGCCGTCGTCGTCCCTGGTGATGGCTGAAGTGGTAACCCCGGGATGGTCCCCCGACGGAGCCGCTTTCCGATATGAGGAAGTGCGGCTGCGGAACGAGATCCACGTCGAAACAGATGGTGGCACCCAGCTGCTGGCACTCGACAACCTCCTGATCCGGCCGCCGTCGGGGGATGTCACCGGGCTGGGGTTTATGGAGGGGTACAGCCACCTCGGATCGCTGGTTGTTATCGACCCGCGAGTGGACCAGGCGCTCGCCGATGACCTGCACAGCGTGACCTCGGAAAACGATGCCTTAACCGGTATCTCACTCACCCGCAGCGCGGCGGGAACCACCGGGCTGGTGCTGCGCTCGCTCTCGAACAGCACGGGCGAACTGAACAGCCTGCTCGGCGCCTGCACAGCCCTGCTTCGGAAGCGGTGGTACGGGCAAGAACCGCTGAACCTGAGGAAGCACTGATGACGAACATCGCCGCGTTCTACCGTGAGCGGGACGCCCTGCCGCTGCGGACCCGCCTGTTGTGCATGTTCGGTGCGGTCGCCGGCTTGCATGCCGCCGCCGTCGTACTTTTGCTCGCAGGCAATACCGGCACCCCAGGAAGCGCAGGCAGTCCCGGCGCGCAGGCCCTCACTTGGGGGCTGGTCCTGACTGCCTATCTCGCCGGCGTGAAGCACAGCTACGACTGGGACCACCTCGCCGCGATCGACAACTCCACCCGCAAGTTTGTGGCCGACCGGCAGGACCCTGTGAGTGTCGGGTTCGCCTTCAGCCTGGGCCACAGCTCCGTGGTGACGCTCGCCGGTGTGCTGGTGATTGCGGGCGCGGCCATGGTCGGGGAGGTCATGCAGGACGGCTCCACCGGCAACCTGGTCCTTGGCCTGATCGGCAGCGGCGTTTCCGGGCTGTTCTTGCTGGTGATTGGCCTGTTCAACGGATCGGCCTTTGCTCGCTCCGCACGTGCCTATCGCCGCTCCCGCAGCGGTGGCGCCGTAGATCCGCGGGACCTCGAACCGCAGGGACTGGTGGCGCGGCTTCTCGCCCGGCCGCTGTCCCGGGTGCGGCGGCCGCGGAACGTTTACGTGATCGGCTTCCTGTTCGGGTTGGGCTTTGACACCGCCACCACCATCGGCCTGCTGATGATGACGACGGCGGCGTCCCTGGCCGGGGTGCCGCCGTTCGCCTTGCTGGCGCTGCCGCTCGCGTTCACGGCCGCCATGACGCTGTGCGATTCTCTGAACGGGCTGGCCATGATGCGGATGTACCGCTCGGCCCTCACCGACCCGCAGCGCAAACTCGGCTTCAATGCCCTGGTCACGGGCATCTCTGCTATATCCGCCTTGTTCATCGCGGCGATCACGCTGGGCGGCTTCCTCAACGCAGCCTTTGCGTTGGAGGATCCTGTGACGGCTTGGCTGGGATCCATCGACCTGGGCGACGCCGGCCTGCTGCTCGTGGCGCTCCTGCTCGCCGTGTGGGGTGGTGCGGCAGTAAAGGCGCGGCTGGCTGACCGTTTCAAGCCGTAGGAAAGAGGCTGCCGGAGGGGCGCGCCCCTGCCCGGGCAGACGCAAGCTCCAACTGTTGCAGCGCGGCTCAGGCCGCCATCCGGCCTTTGCTCTTCCGGTGCGGCCGGTGCTTCGCCTGGTCCGGGGCGTACGTCCGGGCACTCAACGGGACGTGCCCGCCGTCGGGAACTGTTGTGTCGGCGTGCAGGTGCACGCCGTGCTCGATCAGGACACCGGAGCCAATCCTCGAATGGCTCCCGATGTGCACCCGGCTTCCCACTACCGTGCCGCGGCCGATCCGCACCCCATCACCGATGACCGTGCGGTCACCGATGGTCGCGTCGCGGTCAATCCAGCTGCCGTGCCCGATGCGGCAGCCCGAGCCGATCCTGGCCCCGTACTCCACATAGGTCATCGGACCGATGCGTGCACTGTCGGCCACTGTTGCGCCGGGGGCGATGAGGCCGCCACCGTTTGTATGGCGGGCGTATCGGGTGACCTTCCCGGCGTCGTCTTCAACTGATACAAACTTCGCGTTCATTCAATCCCTCGTCTGAAGGCGCGGACTCTTCCGCACATTCAGTTAACGGTCAGCAACTCAAAGGGATTCCCGGACGGGGGGTACTAGGCCACCAGGTTCGCGGCGGCACTGTCCATGTGCTCCCGGATGGTCTTGCGCGAGAGGGACGCGTCGCCGGTTTCGATGGCCGCCACGATCTCGCGGTGACGGTCTACGCTCATATTCTTGACGCCCTTTTCCAGGCCGCCGAACATGATGGACATCCGGATGGAGCCTTCAAGCGACTCCCAGGAGTGAAGAAGGGTTTCATTGCCGGTCAGCCGGCAGAGAGTGCGATGGAATTCCATGTCGGACTCGATCCGTTCCTCCAATGACGCGTCCTGGGCCGCCTCCATTACGTCAATAGTCTGATGCAGGGTCTGGATCACGTGAGCGCGGTCCGGGAGCTCGCATAGTGTGCGCGCCGCCAAGGATTCAAGGGCCGCCCGGACAGCGAAAATGTCCCGAATCTCTTTTTCGTCCAGGTGCCGGACGGAGAGCCGGCCGCGGGGCCCGGCAGACAGCAGGCCCTCCTGTTCGAGCTGACGCAGGGCCTCGCGGAGTGTTCCCCGGCTGATTTGCAGCATCTCGGACAGCTCGGTTTCCACCAGGTGCCGGCCGGGCGCCAGCTCGCCGCTGGTGATAGCGGTCCTCAGCGCCGACAGCGCCTGCTCGCGCAGGCTTTTCTTCTGCAGTCCCAGCAACGGTGCTGTCACTCCTGCCATGGCCTCTGTCCTCAATGTTGTAAGTTGACTGTTTACAGTCCTAACTCGATGGTACGGCAGAAAGCACGGCGCCCGCTGAAGCCGGTGCCGTGCTTTCTGCGTTAGCTAAAGTCTGTCCGGGTCTTCGCTTATGACAGCTCGGCCAGTACCTTCGCCACGATGCGGTCCACGGCAAGGCCGTAGCGGTCATGCAGTGTGGGCAGCGCCCCGGCGTCCAGGAACTGGTCCGGCAGCGCCACGGGGACCACCCGCTTTCCTACCCCGGCGGTGACGACGGCGGAGGCGACGGTTTCGAACAGGCCGCCCACTACGGAGTGGTTTTCCAGGGTGACGGCCAGCCGGTCGGTGTTGATTTCGGCGAGGACGGTTTCGGCGTCGAACGGTTTGATGGTAGGGGTGTGGACGACGGCGACGTCGACGTTGTGTGCCGCCAGCGCCTTGGCTGCCTGCAGGGCCCGCATGGTCATCAGGCCGGAGGAGATGAACACGACGTCGTTGCCGCCGCGCAGGACCTTGGCCTTGCCGAGTTCGAACGTGTAGTCGTACTCGTCCAGGACGGTGGGGACGTTGCCGCGCAGCAGGCGCAGGTAGGTGGGTCCGTCCGACGCTGCGAGTTGGGGGACTGCCTGTTCGATGTCGATCGAGTCGCAGGGGTCAACGATGGTCAGGTTGGGCATGCCGCGGAAGATCGCCATGTCCTCGGTGGCTTGGTGGCTGGGGCCGTACCCGGTGGTGAGGCCGGGCAGCCCGCCGACGATGTTGACGTTCAGGTTTGGCTCGGCCGCGTCCAGGCAGAGGAAGTCGTAGGCGCGGCGGGCGGCGAACACGGAGTAGGTGGATGCGAACGGCACCAGCCCGGTCTCGGCCAGCCCGGCGGCGGCGCCGAAGAGCAGCTGCTCGGCCATGCCCATCTGGAAGAACCGTTCCGGGAAGGCCTTGGCGAAGATGTGCATGTCGGTGTACTTGCCCAGGTCCGCGGTGAGCCCGACGATTTTGTCGTTTTCCTGCGCGGCTTTGACCAGTGCGTGCCCGAACGGCGCGGAGCTGGTTTTCTGGCCGGGATCGGCGAAGGACGCGATCATGGCCGAGGTCTTCAGCTTCGGCTTCGCGGCTGTCGTAGTAGCTGCTTGTGCCGAACCGGCCTTGGTGGTGGTGCTCATGCTGAAGCCTTTCCTTCGTAGCCGGCGGTGAGCTGCTCGCGGCAGGTCTGCCATTCGTTCTCTTCGATGCGCATGAAGTGCGCCTTTTCGCGTTCCTCCAGCAGCGGCACGCCGCGGCCCACCTTCGTGTCGCACAGGATTACGGAGGGGCGTCCGACGGCGGCGGCCTGGGCGGCTGCGTTGTCGAACGCTGCCAGCAGCGCGCCGACGTCGTTCCCGTCCACGCGCTGGGTGTACCAGCCGAACGATTCCCACTTTTCGGTCACCGGTTCGGTGCGGAGCACGGTGTCGGTTTTGCCGTCAGCCTGCAGGGCGTTGATGTCCACCATCGCGGTGAGGTTGCCCAGCTGGTGGTGGTGCGCACCCATGGCGGCCTCCCAGGTGGAGCCTTCGTCCAGTTCGCCGTCGGAGAGGAAGTTGAACACTCGGGCAGCGGAGCCCTGGTAGCGCAGGCCCAGGGCCATGCCGACGGCGATGGTCAGGCCGTGGCCCAGGGAACCGCCGGAAATTTCCATGCCGGGGGTGTAGGTGGACATCCCGGACATCGGCAGCCGGGAATCGTCCGAGCCATAGGTCTCGAGCTCTTCGACCGGCACGATCCCGGCCTCTGCCAGCGCGGCGTAGTGGCCGATCGCGTAGTGCCCGGTGGAGAGCAGGAACCGGTCGCGGGCCTCCCAGTGTGGATCCTCGGCACGGAAGTTCAGCTGGTCACCATAGACCGTGGCGAGCATGTCAGCCGCTCCCAGCGCCTGGCCCACATAGCCCTGGCCCTGGACCTCGCCCATGTTCAGTGCGTGATGCCGGATCCGGTAGGCAGCCGCGCTGATCTTTGCGATGCGCTCTTGGGTTACCGGGCCATGCGCCGCTCCGTTCCCGGGTGCGCCGGCCGCTGTCGCCCGGTCCTGGACAGTGTTTGTTGGCATTGCTTGCTCCGTGTTCGTGTCGTGTACGACCGTCATTAGACGCTTACCGTGTTGGGGGTGCTTTTGGTGGCTGCGTCAGCCAGTTCGCGCTCCCGCTTGCCCCAGGTTTCCCGGGTGGCCACCGCGGCCCAGAGCCCGATCAGGGCGTACGTGCCGAAGAGCAGTGCCGGGCCCATCCAGCCGAAGCTGACGAACAGCAGGGTGGTGATGAACGGGGTGAAGCCGGAGACCATAGCGGAGATCTGGTAGGCCAGGCTGGCACCGGACGCACGGGTCTTTGCCTGGAAGAGCTCCGGGAACCAGGCGCCCTGGGCTCCGGCGAGGGAGTTCTGGCAGACCGCGTAGGAGATCACGATGGTGATGATGATGGCGATGAACAGGCCCGTGTTGACCAGCAGGAACATCGGAATCGCGAACAGTGCGGCGAAGGCGGTGGACCAGATGTACAGGGGCCGGCGGCCTATGCGGTCCGTCAGGCGGGCCCAGGCCATAGTGGCGATGATGCCTATGGCCGAGGCGATGCAGAGGGCGACGAGGGTCTGGGTCTTGTCCGCGAGCTTTTCAGTGTGCAGGTAGGAAATCATGTACGTGATGGACACGGCGTAGCCGGCGGTCTCGGCAATGCGGAGGCCGATGCCCTTGACGATGTTGCGCCAGTCAGTCTTGATGACCTCAACGATGGGGGACTTCACGATGTCGCCGCTGTCCTTGACCTCATCGAAGACAGGGGATTCGGGAACCTTGGACCGGATGATCAGGCCGACAGCTACGAGCACGATGCTCGCCAGGAAGGGAACGCGCCAGGCGAGCTCGCCGCCCAGGTTCACGCTGACCAGGAAGGTCAGGTTGGCCAGCAGCAGGCCCACCGGGAAGCCGGCCTGCACGATGCCGGTGTACTTGCCTTTGGACTTCCAGGGTGCGTGCTCGTAGCTCATCAGGATGGCGCCGCCCCATTCGGCGCCGAAGGCCAGGCCCTGGACGATCCGGACGAAGACCAGCAGCGCCGGAGCCAGCAGCCCAACGGCGGCGTAGGTGGGCAGCAGGCCGATGGCGAAGGTTGCCAGGCCCATCAGGATGAGCGAGGCCACCAGGACGGGCTTGCGGCCCACCTTGTCACCAAGATGGCCCCCGATGATGCCGCCGAGCGGGCGGGCCGCGAAGCCGACGCCCAGGGTGGCGAAGGAAGCGAGGGTGCCCGTCACGGGATCGCTTCCGGGGAAGAAGGCAGTTCCGAAGTACAGCGCAGCGGCGGTGCCGAAACCGATGAAGTCATACGTCTCGATCACCGCGCCCACCCCGGAGCCGACGGCTACGCGCCTGGCGTCCTTGGTTCCGTGGACCGGACCGCGCATGGTCAGAGCATCTTTGCTCATAGTGGTTCCCTTTCGAAAAGCAGCTGGAGGAATCCGCCGCTGTCGACTGTTAACAAATGATATCCCTAAGTGTGACTTCCATCATGCCCGTATGTCAACAGTCGACTTCGAAGGTTGACTGTTAACACTAAGAGCCGTAGTGTGTTCCCCATCACTTGAGCAAGAGAGTGCCGGGCAAGGACCAATGTGGCTCCTTGACCGAGTACCGCTTACCGCCACCAGCACGTCCAAGGAGTAATGATGACCACTATTCAGCGCACCGCCGTCCTCACCGGGGCAACTTCGGACCGGGGCATCGGGCTCACTACCGCCCGCCGCTACGCCAACCAGGGCTGGGCGGTGGTGATCCTGGACCTCGACGGCGAGAAGTCCGCCAAGGTCGCCGCCGAGATCGGCAACGAATTCAACGTCCCCGCCTTCGGCCATGAAATCGACGTCGCAAACGAAGCATCCGTCACCGCTGCCCAGGCAGCTGTCGCCGCCGAGGTTGCCGCGGGCAACCTGCCGCCCGTCGGTGCCCTCGCCAACATCGCGGGCATCACCTCGCCCGTTCCGTTCCTCGAGACCACGCTGGAGTTGTGGCACAAGGTGATGGACGTCAACGCCACCGGCACCTACCTGGTCACCAAGGCTTTCCTGCCGGACATGATCGAGAACGGCTGGGGCCGGATCGTGAACATGTCCTCGGTGTCCGCCCAGCGCGGCGGCGGCGTTTTCGGCAAAGTTCCCTACTCTTCAGCCAAGGCAGCTATCCTCGGCTTCACCAAGGCCCTTGCCCGGGAACTCGGCACCACCGGCGTCACCGTCAACGCCATCACCCCCGGCGCGGTGGACACCAACATTCGTGTAGGCAGCACCGAGGAGCAGGAGGCGGCCATCAACGCCGGCATCCCGCTTGGACGCAACGCCAGCACTGAGGAAGTGGCAGCCGTGATCACCTTCCTGTCCTCCGAGGACTCCGCCTACCTGACGGGCACCACGATCGACATTAATGGCGGAAGCCACCTCCACTAACAGTCCTGCCTGGCGTAGGAACAGCGCTGTGAAGCCGTACCGCTATCATGACTGGCGCCGGTTGATTGGGACGCCGGTGGAGATCCGCAAGGATTTCCAGTGTGTCCGGACCGGCGTGGTGGATGACGCCATGGAGGATTCCTCTGCCTTGTGGATCGCGGCAGACGCCGGCGGCGGCAGGACCCTCTTTACTGCCGCCGAGGGTTTCGAAGTGTGGATCAGGCCCCAGGAGTTGGATGGAAAGTTGTGCTTTAAGATGGCAGCCGCCCAACTCTGTGCGCCGCGTCGCTGACAGGGGTGGGCTTCCGGAGATGGGGTTCCTACACTGGGGTGATGATCACAGTCACCGGAAGTGTGGAAACAAAATTGCCCGCGGAGCAGGCCTTCGCCTACATGCGGGAGTTCGAAAACACCAGTGAGTGGGATCCCAGCACTCCGGTCATGGACAAACTCACGCCTGGTCCGGTGGCTGTGGGCCACCGGTACCACGCCGAGTCCGAGTTCCGGGGCAAACGGCAGTCCCTGGAGTATGAGGTCATCGAACTGACGGAGACCCACATCAAGCTCCGCGGTGAGAACAAAACGGTGACTGCATTCGACTCCATCGACGTCAGCCCCGCGGCTGGCGGGTCCGTGGTCAAGTACACGGCCGAGTTCAGCATCAAAGGGCCTGCCAAGATCATCCAGCCGCTCCTGAAACCGGCGTTTATGTCGCTGCGGGACCCGGCGTTGAACGGTATTCGGGACACCCTCAACTCCCGCGCTGCAGCCTAGAGCCCCGAACCCAAAGGCCAGCCCGAACCCGGCGGCCCGACTGGAACCCAGCGGCCAGAGTGGGCCCGGGCTCGCCTACATGCAGGATTGCGGGCCGGAGGAATCCCTGCGCGGCACGGTGAGCGGAGAGTTGCTGTAAGGGGCCATCGCCAGCAGTTCACGAGGCCGGCCTTCCGGATCCGGATGCTCGTTGACAGCCTGGGACAGGACGTCGCGTTCCTTCGCCGGAAGGCTGGTGCGTCCCGCGGTGTAGTCCTTGATGTCCTGTTGTGTGGCGTTGCCGCCCAGGGCGATGTAATCGAGCCACAGCTGGGCGAGATCAAGGTTGTGTTCCTGGATAACCCCGCCGGTCAGTGACTGCTGGTCCTGCTCGTCCATTACTCCGTCCGCTCCCAAAAGACTTCTTCGTCCTATCGTTCGGAGCCACCTCCAGGATGGATGGGTTGAAAGTCAGGAGAGTTTTGCCAGCAGGCTGCACTCCTCCCACAAGCGCCTCCGGGCTTCAGGGTCCGAGCCCATCCCCGGCGTCGGAAGTTCCTTCCTTTTGGCCCACAGCTTTCCAGAAACCTCGGCGGGTTCGGGTGCGCTGGCAAGCCAGATTGGGGTGTCAGCAGCCTTTTCGGCAGGGGCGCCGATGGCATTGGTGATCCAGCGGAACGGGCCGCCCACGTCCTGCAGCAGGCCAGTATTTTTGACCAGTCCGGGGTGCACAGCGTTTGCCACCACGCCCGTGCCACGGAGCCGTTCGGCAAATTCCTGGGTGAGGAGGACCCTGGCCAGCATGGTGGGCGGCGTGGAGCGGAGGTAGCTGTACTTGCCGTTGGCGGTTTGGAGGTCGTCGAAGTTCAGTCTGGTGCTGCCGTACCTCGATGCCACGTTCACGATGCGCCCGCCTCCGGGAGCGCCGCCGACTCCGCTGCGCTTCAGTGCGTCAAGCAGCAGGGTGGTCAGCAGGAAATAGGCCATCACATTGGTGGCGAAGGTCAGCTCGAGCCCGTCAGGAGTCACTTGGCGTTCCTTCCGGAACACGCCCGCAGCGTTGACCAGCACGTCCAGCCGTTCGTGCCGGGAGAGGACCTCTGCCGCCGCCAAGCGGATGGAGGACTGGACGGACAGGTCACACGCCAGTGGTTCGAGCCTGGCGTCCGGCACTTGGCTGCGGATGCCTGCCATGGCTTCCTCCGCCCTGGCAATGGAGCGTCCGACGACGACGATCGCGCCGCCTTCACGCGCCAGCCCGGCCGCTACCGCCTTCCCCAGCCCGCCCGCGGCACCGGTAACAAGGGCCACGCGCCCATCCATTGAACCCATTGCCGTCTCCTCAGCGCCGAAGTCGCCTTCAGGTTACGCCTGACTGGTCCGTTCCATCACGAATCCCGGGGAGGTATCGTGCTCGGCAGCCAGGGGTAGGTAGACTGGCCTACCTACCCCTGGTTCAAGGAGCTGCGGTGTCCCCGGTTGACGTACCCCTGTCATCAAAAAGGCGTGCCCGTGCACTGTTGCTCGAGGCCGCCGCGCGGCTCTTCTATGCCCAAGGTGTCGGTGCCACGGGAATCGACACCATCACGGCCGAGGCTGGTGTGGCGAAAAAGAGCCTGTACAACAACTTCGCCTCCAAGCAGGACCTGGTGGCCGCCTACCTCGAAGCCCGGCACGAAGAGTGGCTCGCCCTGTACCGGGCGCGTGTTGACGCCGCTTCCGGGCCCCGTGAACGGGTCCTGGCCGTCTTTGACGCCTATGTGGATCACGCAAACTTCGCCTATGAGCATGGGTTCCGCGGCTGCGGATTGCTTAACGCGGCGGCAGAACTGCCCGCTGGAAGCCCGGGGCGGCTGGCGGTCCGGCACCACAAGGAAGAAGTTGAGGCACTCCTGGCCAGGCACGTGGGAGAGCTTCTGCCGGAGCAGGACAAACGCCATCCGGATCTTGTCGCCCACTTTGCCTTCCTGGTGGAAGGCGCCATGGTACGGGCGGGACTCGAAGGCGGAGATGCGCGGCTTCTGCAGGGCCGAACGATTGCCGCGCAGATGCTGGACGAGCTGTGACGGGTTCCACCGGACGCTCTGCCCGGCAGATCGGACCCAGCGGCGGGCGTGGGCGGAACAGCCGAGTGCTTTCGGGGACGAGCCTGTCCGGGCCCCACAGCCTGACCGGGCCTGACCGCCTGCCCGGGGCACGCTGGGGTGCCGTTTTTGTGCTGGCCGCGTCGGTGCTGTGGGGGACTACGGGAACAGCGGCTACCTTTGCTCCGGCAGTGAGCCCGCTGGCCATTGGTGCCGTGGCCATGGGTGTGGGCGGTCTGCTGCAGGCAGCCTATGCAGCCAGGCCCATCCGTGGGCAATGGCGGCTGCTGTTGGAGCAATGGCCGCTGGTGTCGTTGGGTGCGCTGGCCGTTGGTGTCTATCCCCTGGCGTTTTATACCTCCATGCATCTTGCCGGCGTCGCAGTGGGAACCGTGGTTTCCATTGGCTCGGCTCCCGTGGCCGCAGCGGTCATCGAGCGGTTTGCCGACAAGAAGCCGCTCACGCGCCGGTGGCTGGCCGGAGCACTGCTCGGCGTCGCGGGCGCGGGGCTGTTATCGGTTGCCGGACACAGGCCCGGCGGTGCTGATGGCGCGA
This sequence comes from Pseudarthrobacter sp. W1I19, assembly GCF_030817835.1. NCBI lineage: Bacteria > Bacillati > Actinomycetota > Actinomycetes > Micrococcales > Micrococcaceae > Pseudarthrobacter > Pseudarthrobacter sp. W1I19. The sequence continues at coordinate 4,054,017 of NZ_JAUSZR010000001.1, read as the reverse complement.
GCGGCGCCGGCACGGAATCCGCTCTGGATTCCTGGGCGACGCCCGCGGGTATCGTTTTGGGCCTGGTTGCGGGCGTGACGTACGCCCTCTATTCGTGGGCGGCGCATCGCCTTATCGGTGGCGGACTGTCGGCACGGGCCGCCATGGGCGCGGTTTTCGGAGTGGGCGGGGTGCTCCTGATGCCGGTCCTCCTCCTGACCGGACGCCCACTGGTCGAATCCTGGACGAACGTCGGCGTTGGAGCCTACATGGCCATTGTCCCGATGTTTGCCGGGTACATCCTGTTCGGGTGGGGCCTGGCCCGGATCCGCGCGAGCACCGCCACCGGCCTCTCCCTGGTTGAAACAGTGGTTGCAGCGGTGCTGGCCGTGCTGGTGGTGGGGGAGCGCCTCCCGGCCGCGGGCTGGGCTGGGGCGGCCGCCGTCCTGGCCGGGCTGGTTTTCCTGCTGCCACGTGCGTCCGGGCAGGGGGATCACGAAGATGGCGAACGGCTACCTCTTCCGTCCGCGCTACCCCGCCCGTCCATGCCGGCCCCCGCGATGGGGCCTGGGCTTCCGCACCGCGAGGTAGGTGCCCAGAGCCATCAGAAGGATTCCGCTGATGGCAATTCCGATGATCTGCCCGCTGACACCCGCGATAAAGAGGACAAGGCCGAGCAAACCCGCGGCTGAACCGTAGTAGACACCTGACCTGAACCGGCGCGACGGGTACCCGGACAGCAACTCCATCGCCAGGTGCGGGTCGTCGGCTATCAGCCGGAGCTCCAGCTCCTTGAGGAGCCGCCGCTCCTCTTCGGACATTGGCATTGGACGGCCTTGAAATCACACTTCTGGACTCTCGATATTGACCGTAGGAGCCTTGCCCCCTTCCGTCAAGGGCGAGGCCGGGCGGCCGGTGGAGGTCGTCCGGTAGCGTCGTAGAAAAGGGAATCTTCCAGCACCCTTACCCCTGCAGTGGGGACAGGTGCGGCGGGCCGGGATGCCGGCATCAGGTGTTCCACCACGGGGATCGCCGGCAGTGCGGGCTCGCGCTCAGGCGGGCCTCAGCTCAGGCGGGCCGAAGGCGGGACTGGACTAACGCCGTCGTAATTCTGCGAACTCAATCGACGGGACGATGGCGCCCGCGTCCCGTTCCACGAAGTTGGTGCCCGGGGGCACAACGTCGTCAATTGCATCAAGGACGGACTCGCCGAGCTGGACGTCCGCGGCCTTCAGGTAGGCGGCCAGGTGCTCCTCGCTGCGCGGCCCGATGATCACGCTGCTGATGGCCGGGTGCGTCAGCGCGAAGCCGATGGAGAGATCCACCAGCGACAGCTCCAGCTTGTCGGCCAGCCGCGCCAGGGCATCGGCGGCAAGGAGCTTCCGCTCGCTGGACGGACCGGAAATGTCGTAGCGGCCGGGCAGTGAATGCACCCGGGTCGGTGCTGTGCCGGACTCCAGCACAAAGCTGCCTGACAGCCAGCCGCCTGCCAGCGGACCGTAGGCCAGCACGCCGAGCCCGTACTGCTGGGTGATCGGGAAGACGTCGCGTTCGTTGGCGCGCACCAGCATGGAGTAGGGAACCTGGTTGCCGAGCGGCGGGATGAGGTGGTTGGTGGTGGCGAGCCACTGGGCCTCCACCAGCTGCGCCGGGGTGAATACCGAGGTGCCGTAGTAGAGGATCTTTCCCTGCCTGATCAGGTCATTGAGGGTGGTGATCGTCTCCAGGACATCGGTGTTGTAGTCCGGCCGGTGCGCCTGGTACAGGTCGATCCGGTCAGTCTGCAGCCGTCGTAGGCTGCCTTCGACGGCCTGCGTGATCCAGCGCCGGGAGTTGCCGGAATGGGCAGGATTGGGGCTCATCTGGCCATGGAACTTGGTGGCCAGGAAGACGTCGTCCCGGCGGCCGCGCAGTGCCCGCCCCACAACCTGCTCCGACTCTCCCTGCGAGTAGACGTCGGCGGTGTCGATGGCGGTGATGCCGGCATCCAGCGCGGAGTGGATGATCCGGATGCTCTCCTCGGCCCCGGTGGGGGCACCGGGCGGGCCGCCGGTTCCCTCGCCGAAGTTCATGGTGCCCAGGGTCAGCGGACTGATCGGCGTGCCTGACCGCCCGAACACCCGCAGTTCACTGAGGCTCATTTTCCGGTCTCCTCACAGTTTCTTTGGCATGCAGCTTTTGACACGTGCCCTTTTATCGTCACGAGGCTACACAGATCGGCGGTGCTGCTGCAGAATTCCGCCTTAGAGCTTCGCTTTTCGACTTTTGGAGTAACGCACCGGTCCGGGTGTGACGTTTTATGGAGCGCCGGAAGGAGCGGAAGTCGCTTATATTGAGGGATGGACACTCCCAGCAGCGACGAGCAGTTCGTCAAGCTGCACGACATGATTATCGGCAGCGCCAACGTGAGCGCGTTCCTTGGCGACCTGTCCGTCCTCGCCGCCTCGACCCTGGGGGAGACCGCAGGTTCACTCATTGAATGCGGCGTGACGCTCCGGCAGCGCAAGCGCAGTGCCACCGTCGCCGGAAGCAGCCCGCGCGCAACTCTGCTGGACAAGCTCGAGCAGGAACTGGGGCAGGGGCCGTGCCTGACAGCCCTGGAAATCATGAAGCCGGTAGTCCTCCCGGACGTGGCAACAGACACCCGCTGGCCTCAATACCAGAAGCTCCTGAAGGACAATGGCTGCGCCAGCGTGCTGGGAGTTCCCCTCGCGCTGGACAACAGCCATGCGGCGGCACTGAACTTCTTCGCTTCCGAACCGGGCCTTTTCACGCACGCCGTGGTGCGCCGGGCAGAAGGTTTTGCCGAACTGGCGGGACGGGCGGTGCGGCTGGCCCTGAGGATCGCTGATGCCCAGAACCTGGCGGAGGACCTCACAGCAGCCCTGGAACACCGCACCGTTATCAATTTGGCCTGTGGTGTGGTGATGGCGCAAAACAGGTGCTCCCAGGAAGAAGCGATGGCCGTCCTCACCAAGGCTTCAAGCCACCGCAACCGGAAACTGCGTGATCTCGCCGGGGACATCCTGAACCAGGTCAGCTCGGGCACGGTCACCACTCACTTCGAGCCCTGAAGCGGCCTCTCCAAGCGACAAAACCAGCCTGGGTTTCACCTGTGCGGCCGCCTGCAATAATCTGAACCAACGGTTGTGCGCGGGGTGCAAACGCCCGGTGCAACAGGCAGCACTGTAAGTTCGGGCCACATCACACCAGACGAGGCGGACACGAATGACGGCTTCAGACCAGCAGCACTTCCCACCATTGCCCGCGCCCGCGGACACGCCGGGCTTACCGCCCGCTGCAGATGGAGGAGTCTATGAGGCTGCTGCCAGGGAGCCCGTGGACCCGCACCTCCTCCAGCAATTGGCTGATGCGCACGGGGTGGGAACGTCTTTCCAAGGTTGGGACGGGCTGCCGCACTCCGTCGCCGAAGACACCTTAATCAAGGTCCTCGGCTCCCTCGGGGTGCGGGCGGACACCAACCAGCTCATCCAGGCGGCACTGGCGGAAGCCGAACTGGCGCCCTGGCGGCGCATGCTGCCGCCCGCCGTCGTAATCCAGCAGGGCGAGCCTGCGCAGGTTCCGGTGCACGTGCGCGACGGCGCCACAGCACAGCTGACCATCGCCCTTGAGGGCGGTGCCGGGTCCCGGGTTGGCGTCCAGCAGGACCTTTGGGTCCAGCCGCGGGATATCGACGGCGTTGCTACCGGACGGGCGACCTTCGCCCTTCCGCAGGATTTGCCGCTGGGATGGCACACCCTGCATGCAGAATCCGAAGGTGCCAGCGCGTCCGCCACGCTGGTAGTGGTGCCCGCACGGCTGACCACCGCAGCTCCCTTGGAGGAGCGCCGGGGCTGGGGACTGGCTACCCAGCTCTATTCCGTGCGCTCCAAGCGGTCCTGGGGCATCGGCGACTTCTCGGACCTGGCTGACCTGGCCGCCCTTAGCGGCACCCGCGGGGCGGACTATGTACTGGTCAACCCCTTGCACGCTGCCGAGCCGGTTCCACCCGTGCAGCCGTCGCCGTATTCGCCGTCCACCCGTCGGTTCTTCAACCCGCTGTACATCCGCATCGAGGCCATCCCCGAAGTGGCCTATCTCAAGCCGCGCAAGCGCGCCACGGTCGAGAAGCTCCACGAAGAGGTGGCCGGGCTGAACAAAGATGGCAACCGGCTGGACCGCGACGCCGTCTACGCCGCGAAGCTCCAAGCACTCGAGCTGCTCTACCATGCGCGCCGGCCGCCAGCCCGGCAGGCCGCCTTCGACGAGTTCTGCCGGATTTCCGGCAAGGGCCTGGACGACTTTGCCCTGTGGTCCGCCATCCGCGAGGACCTGCCGGCCGGGGACCCGTTCTGGTCCGATCCCGCCCGTGCACTGGGCACACCCCAGACTGAAGCACTGCGGGAACGGCTGGCGGACCGGATCGGGTTCCACCGCTGGCTCCAGTGGATCTGCGACGAACAGCTCGAAGAAGCCCAGCGGGCCGCGCTCCGGTCCGGCATGCGCCTCGGTGTGGTCCATGACCTCGCCGTGGGCGTGGACCATAGCAGCGCCGACGCCTGGACACTCCACGACGTCCTGGCACCGGGAACCAGCGTGGGCGCGCCCCCGGACATGTACAACCAGCAGGGCCAGGACTGGGGCCAGCCGCCTTGGCACCCCGCTCGGCTGGCGGAGGCCGGCTACATTCCGTTCCGGAACATGCTGGCCACCGTGCTGCGCCACGCCGGCGGTGTCCGGGTGGACCATATTCTGGGCCTTTTCCGGCTGTGGTGGATCCCGGCCGGAAACGCTCCCGGCGATGGCGCGTACGTGAAATACGACCACGAGGCATTGATAGGCATCCTTGCCCTCGAGGCGCAGCGTGCCGGGGCCGTGGTGATCGGGGAGGACCTGGGGACCTTCGAGCCGTGGGTCCGGGATTACCTTGCCGCCCGCGGCATCCTGGGCACCTCCATCCTGTGGTTTGAGTACGACGGCGATTCGCCCCTTGCGCCGGAAAAGTACCGCATGCAGGCGCTCGCCAGCGTCAACACCCACGACCTCCCGCCCACTGCCGGCTACCTCGCCGGAGACCACGTGGCCTTGCGCAGCGGCCTGGGCCTGCTGGAGCGTCCGGAAGCGGAGGAGCGGGCCGAGCATAACGCCTCGCTGGAGAAAATGTTTGCCCTGCTCCGGGAGCGCGGGTACCTGCCCGAGGACGGGCCCGGGGGAGCGGCCGGACGTGAAGAGAGGACCATCGAGGCACTGCACTTGCTGCTGGCCCAGGCGCCGTCTGTGTTGCTTGGTGTTGCCCTGGTGGATGCCGTGGGCGAGCGGCGGGTCCAGAACCAGCCGGGCACCACTGAAGCCCTGTACCCGAACTGGCAGGTTCCGCTGGCGGGACCGGACGGTCATCCCGTTTTCCTGGATGACCTTCCCGCCAACGCGCGTTTCAACTCGCTGCTGTCGGCGGTGGAGGGAGCCCTGCGCGGCTAGGGAGCCAGTCGTGCTGCCCGGGTTTTGCCTGGGTATACAGCCAGGGTCAACAGTCAGGAGAGGACGATGGGTGAAGGGCCAGTACTCGTTGTAGGCGGCACCGGCATGGTGGGCGGCCAGGTGGTCACAGAGTTGCTGAACCGGGGGAAGCAGGTGCGTGCACTCGTCCGGCCGGGCTCGGATGCCTCACGGCTGGAATCTTCCGGGGTGGAAATTGCACGCGGGGACATGATGGACGCGGACTCGTTGGCCCGCGCGATGACCGGCGCCGATGCGGTGATCACTTCTGCCGCCGGCTATACCAGGCACCGGAAGGGCGACAACCCGGAGATCGACACGGTGGGCAACTCGAACCTCGCTGATGCTGCCAAGCGTGCCGGGATCGGCAGGTTTGTCCTCACCAGCATCCTCACCTGCGACCAGACGCCGGAGGTGCCGCATTTTTGGCACAAACGGCTGATGGAGGACAGGCTGCAGGCCCTGGGCGTCCCGTTTGTGGCACTGCGTCCCGGCGCTTTCCTGGACCAGGTGACCCGGTTTGGCGGTGACCCCATCACCAAGCACAAGGTCAGATGGTTTGGCTCGCCGGGAATCCCGCTGACCTTTGTCCTCACTTCGGATCTGGCCGGGTACCTCGCAGACGCCGTTGATGCTCCGGGCGTGGAGGGCCAGCGGATCGATATCGGCTGGGACAGGCCCATCTCCATGCAGGAGTTCGCCGACATCGCGGAGCGGCTGACCGGTGAGGAGATCCGCGTCCAGACTGTTCCCGTTGGCGTGGTGCGGGCAGCGGGTGCGCTGATGGCACCGGTCAACCCGATGGCGAAGGATCTGGCCGCCATGATGGGCTGGTTCCAGACCGGCAAGTACGTTGCCGACACAACCCGGCAGGCCGAAGTCTTTGGCCCTCCACCAACGGCAGAGGATGCGGTGCGGCGGCTCGTCACGAGCATGGGGCACGCCGTCAAGGGTTGACGGCCTGCCGGAAAGCCATCCTCCAGCAACAACGCGAGGTCACTTTTAGCCCAATCCGATGGCTCGGAACGGCCACAAATCCCCATCTGCAGCCTAACCTCGCAAGGCCCCACCGGCTCCCAGCCTTCGCAAGCTCAGGCCGGGTCCCTCGCCGATGTGGGCCCACGGCCAGGGAACCCGCGGACGTGGGCCCACCACCCGCGCCCATGCCTCAAGCTCGGCCAGGGAACCCGCGGATGTGGGCCCACGCTGTTATTACCCCGCCGTGATCAGGTGCGTGAAGTGGTCGTAACGGAAGGTGACTGGGCCGCCGTCGTGCGTAAACGGAATGTTGCCGCCGTTCGGCACGCCGTTGGCGCCATAGTTGACGTTCCAGGACCGGTCCAGCGCCGCCTTGAACTCGTAGCTGCCCGCCGGAAGATCCGGCACGGTCAGCTTCCACACGAGGTCGGCCTTATCCAGTGCCAGCTGTGCCTGGTCGCATTCAGGCAACCAGTCGGCGCTGCAGCCCAGCTCAGCCCCCAGGCTCCCGGCCACCGACACGGCCTGCGGCTGCTGCGACCCGTACACTGCGCTGAGCACGTGGGTACTGTTGTCGTAGCGGAACGTGACCGGCCCGCCAGGGTGGTCCAGCACGATGTTCGGTCCATTGAAGGCGCCGTCAGCTCCATAGTTCACATCCCACTTGCCGTTGAGCGCGGCCTTGTACTCGTACTTTCCCGCGGGAAGCTCAACCGTGAGGCGCCAGATGTTGTCCGCCGGATCCAGAGTCATCATGGCCTGGGTGCACGTGGGCGCCCATTCTTCGCAGCCCATTAGCTGGTTCAGGGAACCTGCCACTGTGACCGAATCCGGCTGCGGCGCCTGGCCGACGGTGACGGTCCGGACTTCGCTGGAGACGTTGAAACCCGGGCCGGCCATGGTGGCGCGGTACCGCACTTGGGTTCCGTCCCCGAGGCCCGAGACGTCATCCTTCACCGAGTACACCGGCGAGGAGTCGTCTGAACCTACCGCAGTCCAATCACCGCCAGCAACGCTGCGTTCAAAGGACACCACGTGGCTCGCCTTTTCCGGGTCCGCCGTGGCACTGAGCTCCACGGAGCCCTTCACGCTGCTGCCCTCAACGGGCTTCTGGAGCGTGAGGACCGGTGCGGGAACGGTTGCTGCGCGGCTCTGTGAGGTTGCGGTGTGCCCACCGTTGTCCAGAACAGTGGCGCGGTACTCCACCGACGAGCGGGCGTCCAAGGCCGCCACGTCATGGAACACCCGGTACGGCGCGGTGTCGTCCGTGCCGATGGGCTTCCACCCGCCACCCGCTGTCCTGGCCTCGAAGGTGACCTCGTAGAACGAGGAACCGTCGACGTCGGCCGTCACTTGAATCCGCCCGTTGTCACCTTGGGCCGGGGCCGGCTCCTGGAGGACGACGGCGGGCGCCGCCTTGGAGTGCGGAATCCGGCCGGAGGACTGGTAAACCACGGCGGAAAGCGGGGGAACGCTGACAGTGAGCTTGCCCTCTGCCGAGGTCTTGGCCTCGTCCGCGCCTTCACCGTAGATCCTGGTGTAGGTGCGCTTGGCGATGTAGGTGGGCACCTCCGCGGTCTGCGGCTGCTCGCTGTTGTTCAGGGCAACCACGTACTCGCGCTGGTCCTCGGCATCGGTACGGGAGAAGGCGTAGATGCCGGGACCGTCCGAAGCGTACCTGTGCTGGTGGGCGCCGTCGCGCAGTGCCGGGTGCTCCTTGGTCAGCCCTGCGAGCTGGCTGATCTTGGCATACAGCGGGTGCCCGGGGTTGAAGTTGTCCGTAGCGTGCGTGGCATCCGTGCCCAGCAGGTCATCGTCGAGATACTCCGGCACCTGGCTTGCAAAGAGCGTCTGCCGGGCATCCTGGTCCCCGCCCGGGCCGGTGAAGCCCTGTTCGTCGCCGTAGTAGATCACCGGGTTGCCGCGGGAGAAGTACATCAGTTCGTGGGCGAGCTGGTCGCGGGCCACTTGCTCGGCATCCGTTGAACCGGGATTGTCTGCGGCGATGAAGCTGCCGATGCGGCCCATGTCGTGGTTGCCCAGGAAAGTGGGGAGCTGGTAGACGTTCGAATCGGCATCGGTGTACCAGTCGTCACCGGCGAAGAACGTTTCCAGCGCGGTGGCGTCCTGGCCCTTGGAGGCGAAGTTGCGCGCTGCGTCCTGGAACGGGAAGTCCAGCACTGCCTGCATGCTGTTTCGGGTGGTGAACTGCGAGGTGAAGCTCTTGGTGGTGTCGAAGACTTCGCCGAACATAAAGAATTCGTCCTTGCCCTGTTCTTTGGCGTAGTTAAGCACGTCCGGGCCGAATTCCTGCCAGAACTCGTTGTTGACGTGCTTCATGGTGTCGATCCGGAAGCCGTCCACGCCAAAGTCGCCGATCCAGGCTTTGTAGATGTCCTTCATCCCGTCTACCACCTTGGGATGCTCCGTGAAGAGGTCATCCAGGCCGAAGAAGTCACCGTAGAAGGAGTCCTCGCCCACGAAAGTAGTGTCGCCGCGGTTGTGGTACAGCGTGGGATCGTTCAGCCAGCCCGGAACTTTCAGGTGCTCTTCGCCTGGTTCCAGGACGGGTATATAGGGGAACGAGGTGGCCGCATCGAGCTTGGGGAAGGTCTTGGTCCCCGCGTAGTCGCGGTCATCGAACTCCTGACCGTCGGCCGTCTTGTAGGGCACTGCATCCTTGGAGGTGTATCCCTTGCGCGCGGCTCCCTCGTAGCCAATGACATCAGCCGTGTGGTTGGTGATGATGTCGAAGTACACCTTCATGCCGCGGCTGTGGGCTTCGTCAATCAGTGCCTTGAGCTCCTCGTTGGTGCCCAGGTGGGGGTCGATCTGGGTGAAGTCCGTGACCCAGTAGCCGTGGTAGCCGGCCGACTTGTCCTCGGGCTGCACTGCCTTGTTCTTGAAGCTGGGGGTCAGCCAGATGGAGGTAGTGCCCAAGCCTTGGATGTAGTCGATCTTGTCCAGTAGGCCCGTAAGGTCGCCGCCGTTGTAGAAGCCTTTCTTGGTGGGATCGAAACCTGACACCAAGGGATCGCTGCCCAGTCCGCCGTCGTCGTTTGTGGTGCTCCCATTGCTGAAGCGGTCAGCCATGACGAAGTAGAAGTTCTCGTCCGTGACTGGCGCGCGCAGGCTGTGCGCCGACGCCGATCCCGGGTTTTTGTTGCCTTGGCCATTCCCGCCGGGGTCATTGTTGCCCGGGGCGGCTTGGGCGGGAAGAACCGAGGCAGAAATTGCAACCATCGCGGCCACCAGGGCAGCCGCCGTGCGTGTTGTGGTTCTGGCTGTGCTTGGAGTCCGGGCGCCGCCGTTCATGGGACGGCTGCCTGTGTGATGAGGTGTGGCGGTTGAGGAGCTGCTTGTTCTGGCGCATGGGGATGCGCCTTGGAGGGTGCGGAATTTCAAGGAAGAGACCTTTCCTGGTAGCTGCGCTGCTGTACAGGCTTGCCGGGGCAAGGGATTTGGCATGAGACCGACGGGTCAACAAGGCCGGCTTGACCTGTGAACCACGTCACAACTGTAAGCGCTTGCACCGAATAACTCCAGCGTTTAGGAAAAGCCTCGGCACCTGTTCTTTGATGTTGGCGGGCGGGATCTTGTCTGCTGGCCTTATAGTCCTGGAGAAGGCACGAGGGCAGTGGGTGACGGGGTTTGCAGATCGTGGATCAAGGGACCGGGGAGACCGCTGGCTGGGTTCAGCTCGAATGTGGCGATGTTGTCCGACCGTTCGTGAGCAACATGGAGCCATTTACCTCTCACGATGTGGTGGCGCGGCCAATTCCCTCCGCTGGGGAAGTCCTGGACGGGCAGCAGCTCCGTCCCTTCGGCAGCGACGTCCAGCACGCTTACCAGGTTGGAACCACGGACGCCCACGTATGCGTGCTTTCCCTGCCCGTCGAGGCAGATCTCCGCTGCGGAGTCATCCAACTTGCTGCCGCCGGAGGTCGCCGGGCCCCGGAAAACGAGTTCAAATGTCCCTGCCTCAGGCCGGACCACAAAAACCTCGATGGAGTATTCGGAAACCACAAAGACGTTGCCGCTGGCGTGCTGAACCAGGTGGCGGGGTCCGCAGCCGAAGGGGAGCGCGACCTCGTGGTCTGCTTCCAGCCCTGATCCCGGCAGGTAGTTCCAGATGCGGAGGGTGTCGTGACCGAGGTCGGTTGTCATGATCCGGCCGTCCTGCAACATGAGGCTGGCGTGGGCGCGGCTCTGCCGGGGCTCACCCGGGGTCTGGGCGGAGTGTGGATCCGCTGAAGCGGGCGCGGGAAATCGGGCCGTGATGCCGCCGTCGGAATCCAGTTCGTAGAGAAGTACTTGACCGTCGCCCCAGCACGTGGCGGTGAGGAAGCGCCCCTGGGGGTCCACTGCCACGTGGCAGGTCGCTTCTCCGGCGGGTTGCGGGTCGCCCAGGGGCTCAAGCCTGAACTCGCCTGTTCGCCGGAAGGCCTGCACCATTTTGCGCTGCTCGGCCACCGAGTACACCACGGGCAGCTCGGGGTGGACAGCAACGAACGACGGCGAATCCGCCTTGGTTGCCGTGCCCAGCCATTCCAACGTCCCGTCCGGGTGGGCGGACAAGGCTCCGATCCCTTCTGCGCGGCCGCCGCCGTCGGGGGTGTAGGCGCCGGTCCAGATGATGGGGTGATGGGCGGGGGAAGTCATGGCTCCATCCTGCCAACAAAGTGACCGCATTCAAGGGAACTACGGTTTAGCATTGGATTTCAGCCATGGCAAAAGGAGGTGAGGCCCATTCCTGCTTCAACAGTTTCGGGTGCTCCCTTCGTGTGCCGCCCGGGCCGCTACGGCCAGTTCGGATAGGCCGCTGGAAGACACGCGAGTGCCTGCAGGCCCACCGAAAGGCGTTCCCATGCCGCGTCCGGCATTACCTGCTCGTCCCCTTTTTGCCGACATTGTCACCGTGCTGAGGTCGGCGGGTTGCGTTTTCGCCGAAGAAGAAGCTCAGCTGCTGTTGTCCGGGACGCCCGACCGCGATGAGCTCGCCGAATGGATTGGCCGCCGTGTTTCCGGTGAGCCGCTTGAATACATTCTTGGCTGGGCGGGTTTCAGCGGACTGCGCATTGCCGTTGAGCCAGGTGTCTTTGTCCCGCGCCGGCGCACCGAACTGCTTGTTTCTGAGGCCGTGGCCCTGCTGAAGCAACGCCTCGCTATGGGTGGGGAGGCTGGCGTTGTAATCGATCTTTGTTGTGGATCCGGAGCTGTTGGTATTGCGGTTGCCTCCCAGGTGCCGGTGAAGGAACTTCATGCCGCCGACATTGACTCCGTTGCGGTGGCGTGCGCACGCCGCAACCTTGCGCCGGTAGGCGGGCAGGTTCATCAAGGGGATCTTTACGCCGCGCTTCCCTCCCGGTTCAGGGGACAGGTGCAGCTCATTGTAGTGAATGCTCCATACGTGCCCACGGACGTGCTGCCGACCATGCCGCCCGAGGCCAGGATCTACGAGCCGAGGATCTCGCTCGACGGCGGCCCGGACGGCTTGAGCCTCCACCGCCGGATCATCGGCGAAGCCTCGGAGTGGTTGGATTCCACCGGTCTTCTCGCCATTGAAACCAGTGAGCGCCAGGCAGCAGGAACTGCCTCCGTCATGGCCGCGGCGGGTCTGGCCGCGGGGACTGTCCACTCTGAGGAGCTGGATGGAACTGTAGTGGTTGGCACTTTCCGCTCCCAGTAGTGCACCGCTTTCGGCGCCTCTTTTGTTGCCGCTCGGAGGACCGCGGGTTCCTCCGCGTGGTTTATTCGCGGGGTGGTGGGGGTGGTTTGAAGTAGGTGTTTTGTTGGGGTTTTTGGTGGGGGTCGAGGTGTTTTGGGGGTGTGAACCAGGGGGTGTTGTTGGTGGTGGTGATGGTCCATTGTTCTTTGTGGATGAGGTGGTGGTGGCCGCTGCAGAGGAGGACTCCGTTGTCGATGTTGGTGGGGCCGCCGTGGGACCAGTAGGTGATGTGGTGGGCTTCGCACCAGGGGGCGGGGATGGTGCAGTTGGGGAAGGCGCAGCCTTGGTCGCGGGTGGTGAGGGCGGTGCGTTGGGCTGGGGTGAAGAGCCGGGTTTTGCGGCCGAGGTCCAGGAGTTCGCCGTGGGTGCCGAGGAGTGCGGGGATGATGTCGGCGTCGCAGGCGATTTTTCGCAGGGTGGCGGCGGCGACGGGCCCGGTGAAGACAAAGTTCCCCGTGCCGGTGCCTGTCGTGGTGTCCGTGCTGGTCGGGGCGTTGGTGCCGGGACCTGGCGGGGTGCTGGCCGGGGCGTTGGTGCCGGTGCTTGTTTCTGTGCCTGTGGGGGTGTTGGTGGCGCTGGTGTGGTGGGGGAGGAGGTCTTGGTAGTTGATGGTGGCGATGATTTGGGGGCGGTTGCCGCCTGTGGTGGGCAGGGCTTCGGTGGCCAGGGCTGTTTTGGCGGCGCTGACGAGTCCGTCGAGTTGTTTTTGCGGGCGGGTGCGGCGGTCCAGGTCCGGGCCGGCGTTGGTCTCGTTCCAAACCCCGTCCTGGTCTGATCCGTGCTGACTGGCGTGCTCCTGGCTGCCCGTTGTGCCGGTGCCATCAACCTTGGTTTCCGTGGTCGCTGCCAGGGCGGCACCGGTCGCTGAGGCGGCTGCCGTGAGTGTGCCGTGCATGGGTGTGGTGGTGCGGCGGTTGGTGGCGGTGTTCATGACGGTGAGGAGGTGTTCGTATTGGTCGGTGGTGGCGAAGATTTCGAGGTGGTGCAGGCCGTGGCGGGGTTTGCGGATGAAGGCGCCTTGGGTGTGGCGGAGGGCTTCTTCGCTGGGTTCGGTGCCGTCGGCGTCGATGGTGTCGGCCCAGCGGCGGGCGACGCGGGCCAAGAAGTCCGGGTCCGCTGTGGCCGCGGTGGTGGTGAGGTTTTCTTCGATCAGGGCCAGTTTCTCGGGTGTGGTGAGGTGCTGGAGCCGGTTCAGGGTCAGGGCGATGATCGTCCCTGCCCGGGACGAGACCGCCGGGCAGGCAGCGGCTGTGCCCTGCACTCCGTCGTCGATGCCCATGGTGTCCTCGCTGCCGGGGCCAGTGCTGTCCTCGGTGCTGGTGCTGGCTTCGGTGTTGGAGGTCCCAGTTCTGGTGTTGGTGGGTGTGGGGGTGAGGGCGGCGGCGAGGTGCTGGCGGGCTGCGGGGACGGTGTCGCCGGTGAGGGTGGTGGCGGGCAGGATGTCTTTTGCCAGGGCCAGGCGGCGGTTGGCTTCGCTTTTGCCAATCCGCAAGAGGAGCCGGAGGGACTCTGCGGCATTGGCGCAACCGTCATCGGCCGGTGAGGTGAGGCGTGCTGCTGGTTGGCCGGGCCAGCTGGTGTCTGTTTCGTTCAGGGCTTTGACTTCGTTGAGGGTCTCGACGCCATTGTCCCAGCCGGTGACCCAGCCCTTGCCGGTGCCGGGGCCGGTGCGGGTGCGGGAGCGGCCTGCGCGGGCGGCGTCCGCGGCGGCGATGGCCTGGGTGCGGGTCCGGTCCACGGTCCCGGCAGACAGGATCTGCAGGTACTCCACCGACCGGGAAATTTCCTCCACGTCGCTGGCGTATTTGGCGGCTTCAACATAGCTGGCCCCGGCAAGTACCGACGGTGCGGCAGCAGCAGCCTGGGCCACGAGCCTGCCGAGCTCCGCCAGACCCAACGGCTCCCCAACAAGCAGGGAATCTGCCGGAGCCGGCCCTGTCGCCGTCCCGGTGAGTGCTGAAGCAGCCTCCGCGGGTCCGGTCGGTGCGGAGTCAGTCTCCGCTGGCGCGGCCGGTTCGCCATCAGCCGGCGTGGGCTCGGTGGGTACAGCGTGGAGGGGCCAGCCGGGACTAAGCGGGGCGCCGTCGTCGTAGTCAGCGTGTGCATAAGGACTGGAAGCGGTGAAGGAACCGGAGCCGACCGCTGTGGGATCGTCAAAGCCCGAAGGGGCAGCAGGGGTAGTAACCCCGGCCCGTTCGAGCACCACGACGTTACCGTCGTACTGCTCTGGCCGTTCCCCAATGGCTTCCATAGGTCAACTCTGCCAAAGGGCACTGACAAAAGTGGCTGCAACGGATGCTATGTGGAAAACTCCGGGGCGAACGGCAACTGCAGCATTTTTGAGCCCAAGTTGCAGACCAGTGAAGATGCCAGTTGAAGGGGCCAGGCAGTCAAAACTCCCGCCAGCTGAAAACACCAGTCGGGTTAAACGCCGCCGGCCGCCGCGTCCCCCAAGGATCGCGACGGCCAGCAAAACCATCTAGTTGTAGCACATGAGCGTGGCTGGCCACTTGTCACAGGGGATATGCCTAGTCATGAGCAGTCGGATACCTACGCTTTGGACTGCCCTTCGCCGCTGGAGGTATCCAGGTTGAGCGTCTCCGGGTGCGTGCTGTGCGCAGGGATATGGCTGTCATCAAGGCCCTCGGCCGAGGCCGGAGTGCTTGCTGCAGAGGCCGTGCCAGTGGTGCCGGCGGTACCCGACGTGCCAAGCCCGCTTGAAGTGCCGGCAGGAGCACCTGCTGAGGTGCCGCCGTCGGACGTTGAAGGCTTGCCGTTGCCGGAAGAGCCGTCGCGGTGCATTGCAGAACCGATCACGGTGCCTGCACGGCGGGCCGCTTCTGTGAGCTGATCCGCGACTTCGGGGGCCTTTTCCTTGATGGCCTCGGTAGCGACCGTCACCTTGTCCTGGACAGGCTTGCTGTCCCAGATACCGGCAGCCCGCGCCTTCAGCTTGTCGTAGGCGGCCCGGCCCGACCGGGATCCGAGAACGTACCCGGTGGCGATTCCGATACCCAAAAGAAGTTTGTTTTTCATGATGAACTCCTGCTCCGTGAGAAGGTTTTCAGTTCCGGCCCAGGAAACCCAGAAGCCGGGAAAGGGAAAACCGGCCCAGGGATGATGTCCCCAGGCCGGTTTCCCTGGCTTGCGCTCCGCTTAGCGGCGCGCGCCGCGGTTCGTGACCAGGCCGTAGACCAGCAGCACGATGAGTGCGCCGCCGATGGCCAGCAGCCACGTCTGCAGGGAGAAGAACTCCTGCAGTCCGCTGCCGAAGATCATTCCGCCGATCCAACCGCCGAGGAGTGCTCCAACGACGCCCAGGACGAGCGTGACGAGCCAGCCGCCACCCTGCCTGCCCGGAAGGATCGCCTTAGCGATCGCACCAGCAATAAGTCCGAGAATCAGAAATGCAATAAATCCCATTTTTCGTTCCTCTTCCTAAGTAAAGGAGGCCTCCGGATCCCGGAAGCACTTCATCCTTCTGCCTCAATAGTAATCATGCTTACTATCTGTTTGCCAACCCCGAAGATAACAAAAAGCGCAGTTCAGGCCTTTTTCAGTGCCCCGTCACGTCGGAATCATTGCCTGCCCCCGGACCCTCGTCGAGGATGGCCAATTCCGCGAGATCCTGCGGATCCAGGGCGAAATCAAAGATGTCCAGGTTCTCCCCCATCCGCTCCGGATTTGCTGTTTTCGGAATCGTTACAAGTCCGTGCTGAATATGCCAGCGCAGGACCAGTTGACCGGGCGTTTTTCCATGTTTTTCGGCCAGTTGGGACAGGATGGGAGCATCAAGCAGGCTGGCCCCGGATCCACCCAGCGGGCTGTAAGACTCCGTGATGATGCCATGCTTTTCGTGGAACTCCCGCTCCGCGGCCCGGGTAATAGCCGGGCTGAGCTGGATCTGGTTCACCGCCGGCACCACCTCCGTTTCGGCCATGAGCCGCTCGAGGTGGGCCCGCTTGAAGTTGGAAACGCCGATGGAACGCACCTTGCCCTCCGCCTGCAACCGCTCAAAGGTCTTCCACGTGGACACATATTCATCGCGCTGGGGGAGCGGCCAGTGGATCAGGAGAAGATCAACATAGTCGAGCCCCAGCCGCTCCAGCGCACCGTCCAGCCCCTCAACGGCGCGGTCGTTGCCCTGGTACTGGCCGTCCAGCTTGGTGGTGATGAACAGGTCCCCGCGGTCCACACCGCTGGCCCGGACACCGTTCCCGACGCCGCGCTCGTTGCCGTATTTCGCGGCAGTATCGATGTGCCGGTACCCGGTTTCCAGGGCTTGTACGACGGCGGTGGCCGCCTGATCGTCGTCCAGCGGCCAGGTGCCAAGGCCCAGTTGGGGGATGGAGTTACCGTCGTTGAGTTTGATCAGCGGTGCAAGTGTCATTGCAACAGTCTCTCCCCTATCCGGCCGTCCTACCCCTCGAAGGCCCGCAGAATATTTTCTGCGTTGTACGTCAGGGATACGCGGGCGGTGTCGGACACCTTGTCAGGGCCCTTCTGCTGGCCGAGGAAATCCACGAAACGCTTCAGCGCCTGTGCTGCCTTGCCGGCATCGCCGTCTTCCACTGCTTTCGCTGCCTGCTGCACGCTGGCAGCCAGCTGGCTGCCCACAGGCCCCGCCACGTCTCCAGACTCCACCAGGTCCTCCAGCACATGCTGCAGTGCCTTCACGCTGCCGGGCAGCCAGGCCGCGCGCAGGGGAACATTGCCGAAATCCATGTCCGAGGCGAAGTAGAAGTCCGTGTAGGCGGGCTGGTTGTAGGCGGTGTTCTGCCGGGCAACCTCTGCGCGGTACTGGGGGTCATGCATCAGCGTGTAGAGCTTGTGGTTGGTTACCTCGGTGCTGAGGTACATCCGCAGCGCGGAGCTGTCCGCCGTCCGCACCAGCAGTTCCTCGCGCCAGTCGCCCACTACATCCGCCACCAGGCTTGGTGTGCCCTTGGTGCCGTTGTTGGTACGGGTGTCCGTTGCGGTGAGGAGCCTGCCGCGCTTCCAGTCATCGATGGTGGGCGTCTGGTCCCCGGCGCCGTTGACAATTTGCGTGGTCATGTCCGCAGCCCATTTGATGCTCATGTTGGTGCCCGGAGTGGACGTGGAAAGCTTGTCGCCGTCGGCGGACTGCATGCCGATGGCCCAGTTCTCAATGCCGGGAACGGTGGGATCCACGTCACCGATCATGCCGCGGCCGGTGTCCTTGCCGGAGTAGGCACCGAAGAGGACGTCACCGGTGGCGGCGTCACGCATGGCGTAGCCGTAGGGCGCGTAGGTGGCACCTTCGTGGACGGTGAAAATTTCCTTGCCGGGACGGGCCGGGTCGATGTCGGTGACGTGCATGGCGTCGCCGTGGCCCAGGCGCGCCTCTTCGCCGGGTACGGCGCTGCCGGCCGGCAGGGTGTCGAACGAGCTGTACAGCAGGGACCCGTCGTCGTCGATTGTGGCCGAGCCGTAGACGATCTCCTGCTTGCCGTCGCCGTCCACATCAGAGGCGCTCAAAGAATGGAAGCCCTGGGTTGTGAACTTGCCGAGCTCGGGATCGGTGCCGTCGCGGCCGTGCGGGGAATCGTTGAACGGGTTGGTCATGGGCGTCCAGCCTGAATCCACATTCCACACGGGCGCGAGATCTGACCCGTCCCAGGTGTAGGCGGCGAGCGTGCTGCGCGTGTAGTAGCCTCGGGCGAAAACCGCGGCCGGCTTCTTGCCGTCCAGGTAGGCGACCCCGGCCAGGAAGCGGTCCACGCGGTTGCCCGGCTCGATGCGGGCCATGGCGTAGTCGCCCCACATGAGTCCGTCGTCGTGCCGGCCCGGCTCGTAGGCAACCGTCTTCAGCTCCTTGCCCGTGGCACCCTCGAACACGGTGAGGTACTCGGGGCCGGAGACGATGAAGCCTTCGAAGGCGCGCAGGTTGTTGCGGGCGCTGCGGGACGGGGCATAGACGTCCATGAAGTAGTCAGTCAAGGCCTCGGCGTCTGCCTGGGACAGCGGGTACTGGTACTTCTTCGAGATACCGAACGCTTCCTCGAGCGTGGCGGGCCAGTGTCCGGCCTTGACTTCGGGGTGCTCGGTCCAGCCCTGGAACGTCTTGACCATGTGCTGGTAGTAGTCTGCGGCGCTCATCCGGTAGTCATCCGAGTTTGAGTAGCCGGCGTTGATGTCCTGCTGCAGCAGTGAAATGAAGTTCTCTGAGGCGACACTGCCGTCGGCGTTGAAGTTGGTGCTCTTGGTCCCGGGGGCGGTTTTCATCATCATCTCGGCCCGGCCGTCGCCGTCGAAATCGTTGACCAGCAACTGGGTATAGTGCGCGCCGGAGCGGATGTTGACGCCCAGGTCGATCCGGTGGAGCAGGGTGCCGTCAGCTTTGTAGGTGTCCACGTAGGTGTTGCCGGTGTAGCCCACCTGCGAGACGTCCTTGGAGTTGTTCGGGTCCCATTTGACGACGAACTCGTACTGGCCGTCGCCGTCCACGTCGCCGATGGAGGCATCGTTGGCGGCGTACGTGTAGGCCTGGCCGGCGGGCGTGACGCCGTCGGCCGGCTTCTTCAGCGGAATGTCCTTGAAGTTGCCGCCCCAGGACGTGGCGGTGGCGCTGCGGTCCAGTTCAACGCCGCCGACGACGGCACGCACCTGGTACTCGGACGTTGCGGTTCCGGCCGTGTCCTGGAAATTGGTGCTGTCCGTGACGGTTGCCAGCTTCTGGCCGTCCCGGTAGACATTGAAGTCCGTGCCGGTGACGCCCGTGGCGGAGGAGCCGGTGGCTTCGTGGCCGAGCAGGCGCCAGCTGAGGAACACTCCTTCTGATGTCTTGGCGGCCACCAGGCCGCGGTCCAGGTGGTCCAGCTGGATGCCGGGCGTGCCTGGCTTGGGAGAGGGGCCGACGGCGGAGGCCGGGGCTGTGAGGCAGCCGAACGTGAGGGCAATTCCGACGGCGGCGACGGACAGGACGCGCGCGGGGGTACGGCTCGGATTCATCAGTGAATCCTTTCAAATCTCGGATGGGAAAACGCTTCCCCAGTAACCTAGTGTGAGGTGTACGAAGAAAACAAGCCCTTGCGGGACAACGCAAAAGACGGTATTTAGAACGTTGTAGAAATGACTGGCGGGACTCGCGACCCGGCGGGGCTCCGGGCAGCTCAGGCTCCGCCGCGGGCCCAGCCGGTCAACCGGTCGCTAAGGTCCATAAATTTCCGGTCCACCACCTGGAGATCAGGGTTGGCGTCGTACCAGTCCACGATCTCCTGCGCGCCGTCAGCAAAGGGGATGGTTGCGCAGTAGTCGGGCACCAGGGATTTGATTTTGGTGTTGTCGAAAATGACCGAGTGGGAGCGGTCGCCCAGCAGGTTCGGGCCCAGCTCGTCGCTGTGGGCGGCGATGGTCTCCGAGGCGACGTGGACCAGTTCCGGTTCCGGAACCCCTGCCGCCCGGGCGAACAGCTGGTAGATCTGGTTCCAGGGCAGGTACTCGTCCGAGGTGATGGTGTAGCTTTCGCCCACTGCCTGCGGGCGTCCCAGCAGCCCCACGAACGCCTTGGCGAAGTCCCGGCTGTGGGTCAGTGTCCAGAGCGAGGTGCCGTCGCCATGCACCATGACCGGCAGTCCGGCACGCATTCGGTGGATGTCCGTCCAGCCGCCCACCATGGCGATCTTGGTGCGGTCATAGGTGTGGGACGGCCGAATCACCGTGAGCGGAAAGTCCTGCTCGCGATAGGCCTGGAAGAGCAGCTCCTCGCAGGCGATCTTGTCCCGCGAATACTGCCAGAACGGATTCTTGAGCGGCGTGGACTCCCTGATCGGCAACCGGGTTGGCGGCTTCTGGTAGGCGGATGCGGAACTGATGAAAACGTACTGTCTGGTGCGGCCGGCGAACAGGTCCAGGCTGGCCTTGGCTTGCTCAGGGGTGTAAGTGATGAAGTCCGCAACGGCGTCGAACTCCCGGCCCGCCAAGGACTCCCGGACCGCTGAAGCGTCGCGGACGTCCGCGGACAGGGTCTCCACCCCTTCCGGGACCGGCCTGGTGGACTGGCCCCGGTTGAGGATTGTCAGCCGGTGGCCCAGCGCGGCGGCGCGTTGTGCCGCCGCCGCGCTGATGACCCCGGTGCCGCCAATGAAAAGGATGCTTTTCGGCGCCACAGTATAGGCCTCGTGAACGAGTGGGTTCACCACGCGTAGTCTTCCGGCGCCGTCTTGTGCCCGGGGAAGATGTCATCGAGCCGCTTGAGGGCATCGGCGTCGAGAGTGACGTCCAGGGCCCGGATTGCGGTGTCGAGCTGTTCCTGGGTCCGCGGCCCCACAATGGGTGCGGTGACGGCGGGCTGGTGCAGCAGCCAGGCGAGGGCGATGTCGCCGGGTTCCTGGCCCAGCTCGTCGGCAAAATCCTCGTACTGCTGGATCTGGTCCCGGTGCTTCTTGAGCGTTTCGGCGGCGCGCCCCTCGCTCCGCCGGACGCCCTGCTGCTCCTTCTTCAGGACGCCGCCCAGCAGTCCGCCCTGGAGTGGGGACCAGGGGATGAGTCCCAGTCCGTACTGCTGGGCGGCCGGGATGACCTCGAGCTCAACCTGCCGCATGAACAGGTTGTAGATGGATTGCTCGCTGACAAGTCCGGTGTAGTTCCGCCGCCGGGCAGCTTCCTGGGCCTGGGCGATGTGCCACCCCGCGAAGTTGCTGCTCCCGGAGTACAGGATCTTCCCCTGTTGCACGGCGACCTCGATGGCCTGCCAGATCTCGTCCCAGGGTGTGTCCCGGTCGATGTGGTGGAACTGGTAGATGTCGATGTAGTCCGTCTGCAGGCGCTTCAGGCTCGCATCCAGGGCGCGGCGGATGTTCAGCGCGGACAGCTTTGATTCGTTGGGCCGGTCCGTCATGGTTCCGTAAAGCTTGGTAGCCAGGACGGTGTGCTCGCGGCGCTCGCCGCCCTTGGCGAACCAGCGGCCGATGATTTCTTCGGTCCAGCCACGGTGCCCGGCGCCGCCGTACACGTTGGCGGTATCGAAGAAGTTGATGCCGTTCCCGTGCGCGGAGTCCATGATGCTGTGGGCATTGGCCTCCTCGGTCTGCGGCCCAAAGTTCATGGTGCCCAGGCAGAGCCGGGAGACCTTCAGGCCTGAGCGGCCAAGGTGGGTGTACTGCATGGTTGGATCCTTTGGGTTGAGTGCTGCTACAGCTGGGTGAAGGAGGCGACGGCGGGATCGGAGCCAAGGCGTGCTCCGGACTCCAGGGCGGTGATCGCCGCGATCTCCTCGCTGGAAAGGGTGAGGCCTGAGGCGGCGAAGTTTTCCCGGATCCGGGAGGCCTGGCTGGACTTCGGGATCACAATGTTCCCGGCGGCCAGGTGCCAGGCGAGGACCACCTGGGCGGTGGTGGCGTTGTGGGCATTGGCGATGCTGGTCACGGCATTGCCGTTCAGGTCCGCGCCCCGGCCCAGGGGACTGTAAGCCTCGACGGCGATGCCCAGGTTCCTGCACTTGTCCGCCAATTCCGCCTGCTGGTAGCTGGGGTGGAGTTCGATCTGGTTGACGGCCGGAGTGATCTCTGCGGACTCCAGCAGCTTGTCCAGGTGTTCGGCGAGGAAGTTGGATACCCCAATGGCACGGATCTCGTTGTTTTCGTACAACCGCTCCATTTCCTTCCAGGCCTGAACATACAGCCCTTGGGACGGGACCGGCCAGTGGATAAGGTACAGGTCCACGTAATCCAGGCCGAGGGCTTTGCGGCTGTTCTGGAATGCCGCCTGCGCCCGGTCCTGTTCGCCGTTCCGAAGTTTGGTGGTGATGAAGATGTCATCGCGCGGGATACCGGCGGCCGCGATGGCAGCCCCTACGCCTGCTTCGTTGCGGTAGGCGGCGGCTGTATCGATGTGGCGGTACCCCGCTTCGAGGGCGTCCTCGACGGCCCGCTGGGTGTCTTCCGGCGGCACCTGGAAAACACCGAAACCAAGTTGGGGGACGGTGATGCCGTTGTTCAGTGTCAGCTCTGACATAGGGGCTCCTTGAAAGATTCTGGGTGGGTGCCGTGGACTCGACCATGAGAAAGCGGTTTCCGCCTGGCTCGCTATTGAGCCTATGCACTTTTAGCCGCCATGTCAGTAAGCAAGGCTGATCTTGTTTTTCCTAGGACTGCCAGTCCTACCTTCGTTGTGGAAAGCGGGTGGCCGGCGGTAGAACCTGGTGGACTGCGCGGGTCACAATGGTCTGCATGGGTCAAAGCGCCGAGTTCGGAAAATTCCTCAAAGCCATGCGGTCCCGGCTGAGCCCGGAGGACATCGGTGCGGGGACCGCATCCGGTGCCCGGAGGGTGCCGGGACTGCGGCGCGAGGAGGTGGCCCGGCTGGCGGGAGTCAGCACGGACTACTACGTCCGCCTGGAGCAAGGCCGGAACATCCACCCTTCACGCACGGTACTGGACGCCGTGTCCCGGGCACTCCGGCTCAGCAGCAGCGAGCACGCGCACATGATGGACCTGCTGGAGAACTGCGCCGCGGCACCGCGGGCGGGCGGGCAACCGGCGCAGGCCGTCCGCCCTGCGCTGCGCCATCTGCTGGAAGCTGTGGGCGGCGTGGGGGCCATGGTGCTGGGGCGCCGCAGCGATGTACTGGCCGGGAACCGGCTGGCCTTCCTGCTCTTCACGGAGTTCCCGGCGCTGCCGGCGGCGGAAAGGAATCTCACCCGCTGGCTCATTCTCGACCCCGCCGCCCGGGACCTGTTCCGCGACTGGAAGGCGGTGGCCGCAGAGGCCGCAGGAGCGCTCCGCCTCGATGTTGGCCGGCACCCGAATGACCCGCAGGCCAACCAGCTGGTGGGTGAACTGGCGGTCAACAGCGAACACTTCCGGCAATGGTGGGCGGGCCACCGCGTGGCCAGCCGGTCCGCCGGGACAGTACGCCTGCACCACCCCGCTGTCGGGGACCTCGAACTGAACTTTGAAAGCCTCGTCCTCCCGGACGATCCCGACCAGACGCTTCGGATCTATTCCGCCCGGCCCGGCTCGCCGTCGTCGGATGCCCTCGCCTTGCTGGGCAGCCTTGGAGCCGACGCCGACGCCGGCAACGGGCAGCCGCAGTTTCCGACGGCGGAGGCTCCGGCCGCCGTTGTGGAAACCGGCGAGTAAAACGTCGCTGTACATTTGGCCAGCTCCGCACGCTGATTCTGGCCAGGAGCCCATTGGGAAGCTGTTGCCGCCTTCCTAGGCTGGAAGCACGAACTGCTTACCCAAGGATGGTCTCAACGATGAAACGCATCGCACTGCTCAAGGAACGCCAGGCCTCGCCCGCCGGCACTCCCTCCACCGCCACCGGCTCACACTGCCCCGTGTCCGGTCTCTGGAGCCCCGACCACGATCCGCACACCGTGCTGTCCTTCTTCGAAGGCCACGTGTTTCCAGCGTTCGACGGCGTCCCCACCGTGTGGCGGCGGCGGACAGCGGGCACTGTCTCGGCTAACTAGGTCCTGCTTAACCCCAACTGACCCGCAGATAACGTCCGTGTTTCGGGTTTCGCGACGTTTACTGCGGGTCAGTTGTCTTCGAAATTACTGTTCTTCGAGCCGGAAGCCGAGCTTGATGGTCACCTGCCAGTCAGCGATCTTGCCGTCTTCCAGGTGCCCCCGGATTTCTTTCACTTCGAACCAGTCAAGGTTGCGCAGTGTCTGGGAGGCCTTGGCGATACCGTTGCGGACGGCGTCGTCCACTCCCTGATCCGACGTGCCGACAATTTCAGAAATGCTGTACGTGTGGTTGGACAACTTCGCTCCTCGTGATTGCCTTGGGGCTCCCGGTTGCGGGCCGTTCTTGAAGACTAGTAGCAGTTCAAGAACGTTGGCCAGCCCTTATCCAGATGTTCCGTTGAGAACCGTGACGTTGGAGTAGGACACGTTACTGCCGGTGGTGCGC
The DNA here is from genome assembly GCF_030817835.1 of Pseudarthrobacter sp. W1I19. Taxonomy (NCBI): domain Bacteria; kingdom Bacillati; phylum Actinomycetota; class Actinomycetes; order Micrococcales; family Micrococcaceae; genus Pseudarthrobacter; species Pseudarthrobacter sp. W1I19. The sequence continues at coordinate 4,029,954 of NZ_JAUSZR010000001.1, read as the reverse complement.
AGGACGTTGCCGCCCTGCGGGGTGTCCGATGTGACCGTCAGGTCCTTGACTGTGGTTTGGTCAGCGGCCACGAGCAGGGTGACGCCCTCGCTGTTGGTCAGCACCACGTCGGCGGCATTTCCGGTGGCCCCCGCCAAGGTGACGTTGCGCCTGTCGCCCCAAATCACGGCGGGCTCTCGGTAGGTGCCTGGCTGGACCAGCACCGTAACCGGACCGGCGTTGTTGGAAGGGATCGCCCCCACGGCCGCCCGGATGCTTGCGTAATCCCCGCTGCCGTCCAGGGCCACGGTGATGACGCGTGCGGCCGCGGGTGCCGTCCCGCCCAGCGGACCGCCGAAGCTGCGGACGAGTGACGGCACAGCCGGTGTTGGCGCGAGCTCGTAGGAATACGCCGCCGATGGATCAAAGGCGGGCCCGCGTTCCTGGCCGGTGTTGCCGGTGCATGCTTCAAAGATGTTGTCCCGCGCCACCAGTTCACCGCCCGTCCCCTGGTGATGGAGCGGGTTCCGGACGTCCCGGAAGTAGTTGCCCTCCACCACCAGCAGGGCCGCGTTGCGCCCCAGCATCCCGTAGCTGGAGATGTCCTCCAGGTAGTTGTTGTAAACATGGGACGCCGCGGTGTTGTCCAGGCTGGCGTTGCGCTGGTGGGTGTTCCGGATCCAGTTGTGGTGCAGGGTGAGCCGGGTGACCACGTTGGAGGTCCATCCTTCGCCCAGCGCCTTGTTGTGATCTGAGAAAACGTTCCAGGACAGGGTGACGTTGTCGCAGTCCTTCCGGATGTCCACCAGGCCGTCGCCCAGCCGGGTGAAGTGCATGTGGTCCACCCAGACGTGCGTGGAGGTGTCCATCTGGATCCCGTCCCGGTCATTATCGGGGCGTTTTCCCTCGAAATCACCCGGGATGTAGGAATCCCGCACGGTGAAGTTCCGGAACACCACGTTGGAGACGTACACCAGTTTGAACCCGGCATTCACCACTGCAGTTCCAACGCCAGCCCCCAGGAAGGACTTGTTGGATGTCACCGTCAGCTTTTCATAATGAGGGAAGGCCAGTTCGCCGTGCAGGATCACCACCAGCGGGTCAGGGCTCTTGGCATAGGTGCGGAGCTGGTCCGGGGTAAATGCGTGGACCAGAGCCCCTCCTGTCCCGCCGGTAGCGCCTTCGCGGCCATGGGCTGCGACGCCGGCATAGCCCGTCGGTGCTCCGGCCCAGGCGTTACCGCCAAGAGCCTGGCCCACTGGAAGCCCGGCTTCGGCAAAGCCGTTGGAGCCGACGGCGGCGTCCAGTCCCACGGGCCCCCCGGCCCTGGCTGCCGGGCCCAGCAGGCCGGACGCGACCACAGCGCCACCTGCCAGGCCCGCCGCAAGGAGGCTCCGCCGTCGGACGCTCATTCCCGATGCTTCAGCCATCTCAACCACGTCCCGCCGGGGTCCAGTCGCCGAGGAAGGTTTCCACGGTGAACTTGGCGGACCCTTCCGGGCTGAGATGCGGGTGGAATTCATTGACGTAAGCGCCCGGGCCGGTGTTGTTGAATTCGGCAAACCTGCCCTCGGTCCAGGCATGCCCGCTCATGTCGGCCCAGCCGCGGACCGCGATGTGGCTGCCCAGGACGGAGTCCCGGATGACGGCCATCGGGTGGGCGTCCGGATCGCTGCTGGCGAACCAGGGGCGCCCGAGGCTGACGGTGCCCGGGGCGGCATCGGAGGTCAGGGTGCTGTTGGCGATCAGGATGCCGTACGGGTTGGAGTTCTTGGTGCTCGGGGCCACGATGTAGCCGTTGTTGGTGTCGCTGCCGCGGTCCAGGGAATGGATGGTGCAGCTGTCCAGGACCGCCGTTCCCCGGCCGTAAATGAAGTCCACGTCGCCCTCGATATAGCAGTTCCTGAGATAGGTGCGGGCAGTGGCGTCGCGGCCGGTGGTGTCCGCCAGGTAGGTGTCCTGGTTGCCCAGGAAGCGGGTGCCGTCGAACGTTACCCGGTCCGCCACAGTCCGAACGGCGAGCGCCTGGCTTCCTCCGTTGGCGGCCTCGTCATAAGCGTTTTCCACGGTGAGGTTCCGGATGGTGGTGCCCTCGGCGAGGACGTTAAGGGTGGCGCTGCCGCCCGCGCCCCAGGTGCCGCCAAAGAACTTCGCGCCGTTGGCCGGCAGGTCGTAGCTGATGACGACGTCGGCCGGGTTGGCTGTTGCGCCCTGCAGGGTCAGGTTCGGACGGTCCGCCCAGATGTTCACCGATTCCCGGTAGGTGCCGGGTTTGACGGTGATGGTGCGGGGGAGGGTGCTGCCGCTGGGGATGGAGCCGATCGCGGCCTGCAGGCTGCCAAAGTCGCCGGTTCCATCAAGGGCAACGGTGATGTTGGTGGTGTTGTTTGGGGCGTTGTTCTCCCGCGGGCCTGCGCCGGCGGCAACAATTTCCGGTACGCGGCCAGCGTCATCTTTTTGGTAGCTGTAGTTCTGCGATGGGTCAAAGGCGGTCCCCACGCTGTCCTTGCGGCCGCGGGTGCCGTTGAAGACGTTGTCCCGGTTGACCACCTCGGTGGCAGGATCCTTGGCCACAATCGGGTCCTGGACGGCGCTGAAGCTGTTGGCTTCCAGGACCACCTTGGCGGCATTGCGGCCCATCATGCCGTACTGGCCGATGTCCTGCAGGTAGTTGTTGTAGACGTGCGCTGCAGCGGTGTTGTCGAGGCTGAAGTTCCGCTGTGTGGTGTTGCGTATCCAGTTGTGGTGGATGGTCATACGGGTTACGGCGTTGGCTGTCCAGCCCACGCCCAGGGCCTTGTTGTTGTCCGCGAACACGTTCCAGGAGTAGGTGACCAGGTCCGAGTCCTTGCGGGTGTCGATCAGGCCGTCGCCCATTCGCTGGATCTTCATGTGGTCCACCCAGACGTGGTGCGTGGTGTCGATCTGGATGCCGTCGCGGTCGTTTTGCGGGGTTTTGCCGTCCCAGTCGCCTGGAATATAGGCGTCGCGGATGGTGAAGTTCCGGAAGATGACGTTGGAGGTGTTGATGAGCTTGAAGCCGGCGTTCACCACCTCCGCGCCCGCGCCGGTGCCGATGAAGCTCTTGTTCGCGGCCACCGGGATCTTGATGTAATCCGTGGCTTTCAGGCTGCCGCTGATGAAGATGACCAGCGGTTCGGGCGCCGCGGCAAAGTCCTGTAGCTCCTGGATGGTGGACGCGGTGACAATCCGCCCCGACTGCCCGCCGGTGGTTCCGGCCAGGCCGTAGCCGGGCAGCGCAGCGAAGCCGTCCGGGGTCTGCTTCCACATCGCCTCCGTGGCGGCGTCAGCGGCCGGTGCGGGAGTTGCGGGGATGGCACCTGGTTGTTGCAGGGTATTGGGCGGGGCAGCGGTGGCGGCTGGAACCGCCGTCAGGCTTCCCAGGAGGGCGACGGCGGTGGCCGCGCCGAGAAGGCGTCGCAAACTCATACAAAAACTCCTTTGTTTTTGTGCGCGGGCAGCCTCCGGCCCGGGCACGTTCAATGAGGGATGGTTGATGTGCTGATGATGCGTGCGGAGATGGTTCCCGGTCTGTGGTTCAGTCCGTTCCCGGTTCGGACGGCGCCGCTGCAGGCCTGCAGTACTTCAGGCTGCGCTGCTTGAGGCCTGCATTACTTCAGACCTGTGCTACTTCAGGCCGGTGGTGGCGATGCCGTTAATGAGGTACTTCTGCCCGGCGATGAAGAAGCCGATGATCGGGGCGATGGACACCACTGACATGGCGAACATGGGTCCCCACATGCTCTGGCCTTCGGAGTCCATAAAGGCCCGCAGCGCCAGGGGAACTGTATAAAGGTCTTGGTTCTGGATGTACAGCAGGGGACCAAAGAACTCGTTCCAGGTGGAGATGAACGTGAAGATGGCGGTGGTGGCCATCGCCGGTACGCAGAGCGGCAGGATGACTCGCAGGAAGGTCCGGAATGGGCCGCAGCCATCGATTTGCGCTGCGTCGTCGAGTTCCTTGGGCAGCGCCTTCATGAACTGGACCATCAGGAAGATAAAGAAGGCGTTGGTGGCCATGAAGTTGGGAACGATCAGCGGCAGGTAGGTGTCCAGCCAGCCGAGCTGCGAAAAGATGATGTACTGCGGCACCAGGAGCACGTGGCCGGGGAGCATGAGGGTTCCCAGCATCAGCGCGAAGAACAGCTTCCGGCCGGTGAACTCCATCCGGGCGAAGGCGTAGGCAGCCAGGGCACAGGAGAAGATGTTGCCCACGATCGAGAACACCACCACGATCAGTGAGTTGATCAGGTAGACATGGAAGGGCTGGTCCAGGGCGGTCCAGCCCTGGGCGTAGTTGCTGAAGTCCCAGTTTTCAGGCCACAGCCCAAGCTGCCGGAAGATGTCATTGCTGGGCTTGAACGAGCTCGAGATCAGCCACAGCAGAGGGTAGAGCATCACCAGGCCAACCAGGCACAGGATGAGGTGCCGGGAGAAGCGGGTGCCTGTGGTGCCCGTCAAAGCATCCTCTGCAGGTGCTTCCTTCTTCTGCTTGTTTTTGAGAGGTAGTTCGAGGAGAGCCATAGCGGTGCCTTAATTGTCGTAGAAGACCCAGAACTTGGATGCGATGAAGTTGATGGCAGTAAAAACCGCGATGATCATCAGGAGCAGCCACGCCATGGCGGAGGCATAGCCCATCTCGAACTCCGTAAAGCCCTTTTGGTACAGGTACAGGTTGTAGAACAGGGTGGAATCCGCCGGCCCGCCGGTGCCGCCGCTCATCACATAGCCCTGGGTGAAGGTCTGGAAAGACCCGATCAGCTGCATGATGAGGTTGAAGAAGATGATGGGGCTGATCAGCGGCAGGGTGATGCTGCGGAACTGGCGCCACCGCGATGCGCCGTCAATGGCAGCGGCCTCGTAGTACATGGTGGGGACCTGCCGGAGCCCGGCCAGGAAAATCACCATCGGCGAGCCGAAGGTCCACACGTTCAGGACGATCAGGGTCCCCAGGGCGAATTCCGGGTCGGTGACCCAGGCCGGGCCCTGGATTCCCAGGAGGCGCAGGAAACCGTTGACGATGCCTTCGTTGCCGAAGATGTAGCGCCACAGCATCACAATCGCCACACTCCCGCCCAGCAGGGACGGCAGGTAGTACACGGAGCGGTAGATCGCCAGGCCCTGGAGGCCACGGTTCAGCACCAGGGCTATCAGCAGGGCAACGGCCAGCGAGATGGGAACTGACACGAAGGTGTAGATGAAAGTGACCTTCAGGGACTGCAGGAGGCGCGGATCCTCGAACATGGCCTGGAAGTTGGCCAGGCCCACAAAGTTCGGCTCCGTGAAGAGGTTGTAGTCGGTAAACGCCAGGTAGAGCGAAGCGAAGAACGGGATGATGGTGAACAGCATGCCGATGAACCATGGCAGCAGGAAGAGGTAGCCCGAACGCTGGTTCTTGCGCTTGAGGCGTGCCCGGCCGGGTTTCCCGCCCCGCGCGGCCAAGGTGGGGGCCGCGCCGGGGGCTTGTTTGGTCAGCACTGACATGGCGCCAGGCTCCTATCGTCGGAGGTGCCGGTGGTGGATGTGGCGGCTTCGGACTGTGAAAAGAGGCCAGTGCGCCTACTTATTGATGGCTGCATTGCTCTTCTCAAGGAAGGTCTTCGCTGCATCAGCAGGGGTTACACGGCCGAATTCCACCTCGGTGGCAAGCTGCTTGAGGGTGTCCGCCACAACGCTGGCACCCTTGGGGTACACGTAGGCGGGGGCGAGATCGTCCTTCTGGATGTCGGCCATCAGGTCAACAAACTTCTTGTCGTCCTCGCTGAGTTTGGAGGTGATGGATTCAGCAACCTCGGGATTCACCGGAACACCGCGCTGCGTCAATGTGTGGGCGGCGCCGTCGGCGTCGTTCGTCAGGAAGTCCAGGAGCTTGGCAGCCTCCTTGGGATGCTTGGATTTGGCGGCAATGGACCACAGCATGGTGGGGTCGGCGGAGTAGCCGCGGCGCTCGCCGGAGGTCTCACCGGGGATACGCAGCAGCACCACGTCTCCATCAACAGCGTCGTTGTAGCCCTTGTAGTTGTTGATGGGGATGATCTGTGAGGCCACCGTGCCCTTGGCCAGGTAGGACTGCGCGGGGGAGCCGCCAATCTGTTCGAAGAAGCCGGCCGGCGGGTAGCCCCCAGCCTTGCGCAGGTCAACGCTGTACTGGAACCAGTCGCGGATGGTCTCCTCGCTGACGCCCAGCTTGTTGTCCTTGGTGTAGAAATCCTCGCCGCGCTGCCTGGCAAGCATGATGGGCCCGGTCTCGGTGGACACGTCGTAACCGGCACCATAGACCTTTCCGCCGGTCTTTTGCGTCACCTCGGTGGCGAACTTCGCGTAGTCTTCCCAGCTCCACGTCTTGTCGTCGGGGATGGTGACGCCGGCCTGGTCGGTGATGGTCTTGTTGACCACCATGCCAATGGTGGTGACGCCGGTGGCGAGGCCGTAGAGCTTGCCGTCCACTTCGCCACGGCTCAGCACCGTGTCCGGCACTTTACCGAGATTGAGTTCCTTAAGGTTCTTCAAGTCCGCCAGGGTGCCGCGCTGGGCGTACTCCAGGAGGCTGCGGTTTGCCATGGCCAGCACGTCCGGCGGGTTTCCGCCGGCGAAGCGGGTAGCCAGCTTGTCCGCATAGGGACCGCTGTCCTGGTACTCGGTTTTCACTTTGATTCCGGGGTTCTTCTCCTCGAAGATCCGCAGCGCCTCCTCCGTCACCTTGGCCCGGTTGGCATCACCCCAGAACACGAAGTTGAGCTCCACATCTCCGCCGGCCGCGGGGGCCGCACCTCCTCCGCAACCGCTCAAGGCCAGTCCGGCAGCAGTGATGGCTGCGCCCAAAACCAGCCTGCGGGAGATCGGTGTGCCAACTGTCTTCATCATTGAATGACGCCTCTCTAAAGGGTTTTCCACCACCGCCAGGTAGTGGTTTCTGTGCTGGATGTCCGGAAAGTTTCTGGAAGAAAGTCGCTCCCTGTGACTGCGGGAACGGCTACACGTCCAAGCGATGCTGCCCACAAAGCAAAACTCAGTAAACGATTTCTAGCAAGAGAATAGTGTGACTGTCAACACGTTTTTGGAAACTGGGGCGACATCGCGGGACAGAAACTTTCTCTCGTGCTTGCCGATTTATTTCTGATCTGCGTATGCTGATGCCCACATCCTGGAACTGCCCCTCACTGGAGGTCCGCTTGGCCATTCCCATCGATACCCCTGCAGCGGCACGTGGCGTTGCGCCCCAAAAGCATCCTCTTGCCACGCACAACACTGCCCTGCGGCCTTATCTTCATCCGCTGCGCTCACGGGCGGGTGTGGTTGTCACCGACGCCGAACCCTCAGACCACCCGCATCACCTGGGGCTCTCCGTTGCCTTTTCCGATGTGAACGGCACCAACTTTTGGGGCGGTTCCACCTACACCGCCGCCGGCGGCCCGATGCTTTTGCCTAACCACGGAACACAAATGCCGAAGGGCTGGCAGTGCACACAGCCTGCGGAAGGCGTGGAGGAATCAGGCCGGGTCTCGTGGCTCGCCGAGGACGGCCGGGAACTAGCCGTTGAACAACGCCGCATCCGGTATTTCCGCAACACCGGAGCCGCAACTTGGGCCCTTTCGTTGTCCTCGGTGATTGTCCCGGCGGTGGACGTACAGCGGCTGGAAGTGTCGTCGTCGGCCGTCAAAGGCAGGAAAGGTGCCGGCTACGGCGGCATCTTCTGGCGCTTTCCGGAGAGTGCGGGCGAGGCGCTGGTCCTGTCCGAGGCAGGGAGCGGCGGAGGCGCCGCCCACGGTTCCGGATCGCGCTGGTTGTCCATCAGCCTGGTCATCGACGGCGCACCCGTGACGGTGCTCCTGGCTCAGGAGGCAGGCCAGATCCTGCCGTGGTTCGTTCGGGCGGAGGGCTACCTTGGCGCCGGACCGGCGGTGGCGTGGGCCAAACCCGCCGTTGTGGACCACCGCAACCCGCTGAAACTGGCGCTGCACGCCGTCATCCATGACGGGCCCGTGTCCACGGCCGCGCGTGCCCTGGAACTCCTGGACCAGCACCCCCTCATCAACCCCGGCTCTCCCGACAGGACACCATGACCACCCGGATCCCCACCCCCGTCTACCGCAATCCCATCCTCAACGCCGACTGGCCGGACCCCGACGCCGTGCAGGTCAACGGTGTCTACTACCTCATTGCCTCCAGCTTTAACCGCGTGCCCGGGCTGCCGGTCCTGCGCTCCCGGAACCTGGTGGACTGGGAGCACATCGGCCATGCGCTGACCCAATTGCCGCAGGCCAGCCACTATTCACTCGTCCGGCACGGCAGCGGCGTGTGGGCCCCGGCGCTGCGCCACCACAACGGGCGCTTCTGGATCTTCTATCCTGATCCGGACCACGGCATCTTCGTCCTGAGCGCGGAAAAGGCGGAGGGCCCGTGGACCGAGCCGCACCTGCTCTACCCCGGCCGCGGGCTCATCGATCCCTGCCCGCTCTGGGACGATGACGGCCAGGCTTACCTGGTGCATGGCTGGGCGCAGAGCCGGATCGGAGTCAAGAACCGGCTCACGGTCCACCGCATGAGCCCGGAAGCCGGCAGGCTCCTGGACAACGGAACCCACGTGATCAACGGGGCGGACCTGCCGGGTTACACCACACTGGAGGGGCCGAAGTTCTACAAGCGCGGCAGCTGGTACTGGATCTTTGCGCCGGCCGGCGGCGTGGCGACCGGCTGGCAGTCAGTGTTCCGCTCCCGGTCCCCGTTCGGGCCTTATGAGGAGCGGCGTGTCCTGGAGCAGGGGAGCAGCGAGGTGAACGGCCCGCACCAGGGCGCGTGGGTCACCAGTCCCCGCGGCGAGGACTGGTTCCTGCATTTCCAGGACCGCGGGCCATACGGCCGCGTAGTGCACCTGCAGCCCATGGGGTGGACCGAGGACGGCTGGCCCTGGATGGGGGAGCGGAATCCCGACGGCGGACCCGGCACCCCGGTGCCCGCCCACACCTACCCCTTGGGTACTTTTGCCCAGGATGTGTCGCCTCCCGCCAGTGACGACTTCTCCTCGCCACGGCTGGGGCCGCAATGGCACTGGCAGGCGAATCCGCAGGAGGACTGGGCGCACCAGTGCGGGGGAGGGCACCTTGTCCTGAAGCCGAAGGCCAATGATCCGGTGAACCTGCAGGAGTTGCCCAACGTGCTGGGACAGATCCTGCCGGGCACACCGTCCACCTTCACTACCTCCCTGGAGTTGCAGGATGTGCCGGTGGGGACCCGGGCAGGAGTGGTGGTGCTCGGCCTGAAGTACGCCTGGCTCGGCATCATCAGGACAGATGAAGGCTATGTCCTCGGCGATGGCACCGGAGGTGAGGGTCCGCACGAGCAGCGGCTGGGCCGAAGGATTGCGTTGCCGGGCCCCCGGATAGAGCTGCAGATCCGCACCGACGGAGCCCCCCGCGCCACTTTCGCCTGGCGTTCCGGACCCGGGAAGCCGTGGGAGGTCCAGGGCTGGGACTTCGATGTGGTCAAGGGCCAGTGGATAGGCGCCGAACTGGGCCTTTTCGCCACGTCTCCACTGGGTTCGGAGGAAAGCGGAAATGTTATCGTGGGACCCGTGCGCGTGGATGTCTCGCCCGCCCGCCGCACCACTGCTCCGCAACTTGCCGCCGCAACCACATGAGGACTGCCCCCGTGACCGCCACTCCGCGTCCCAAGATCGCTGACGTCGCGGCCGCGGCAGGTGTATCGGTGCCCACCGTTTCCAAGGTGCTCAACGGCCGGACCCACGTTTCCGAAGCTACCCGTGCCAGGGTGCAGCAGGCCCTGGAGGAGCTGGACTACTCCAAGCGCGCGGCGGCGCCCGCCCAGCCGGGCTTCCTGCAGCTGGTGGTCAACAACTTCGATTCACCCTGGGTGCTGGAACTGATGGAAGGCGTGGAAGCGGCAGCCGATCGGCTGGGATATGCGGTGGCCTATGCCCGTGCCGGGCACGTAACGCCGGAGCGGTGGCGCAAGCTGCGGGAGCCGTCCGTGAACCGGCTCGACGGCGTGCTCCTGCTGGCTCCGCGGAAGGGCTCCCGCCTGGTTAGTGTGGTGCGGACCCTGAAGATTCCCGCCGTCGCCATCGACCCCGAGGGTGCGGAAGGACTCGCCATCCCCAGCGTCAGCCCGGCGTCGTTCTCGGGCGCCCTGGCGGCAGTTGGCCACCTGCTGGGGCAGGGCCACCGGCGGATCGGCATCATTACCGGCCGCAAGCACAGTCCCGGACATGGCCGCGCACGTTATGCCGCCTATGCTGCTGCGCTGCACGAGGCCGGGCTGCCAGTACTGCCTGAGCTGGTACAGGACGGCGATTTCAGCACCGAATCGGGGATGCGGCTCGGTGGGGAATTGCTGGACCTGGCCCAACCGCCCACCGCGATCTTCACCGGAAGTGACCTTCAGGCCCTTGGTGTGATGAACGCTGCGGCGCAGCGCTCGCTGCGTGTCCCGCAGGACCTCAGCATTGTGGGTTTTGACGATATTTCCCAGGCCGCCCTGACGTCGCCACCCCTCACTACGGTACGGCAGCCCTTGGCGCAGTTGGCCTCGATGGCGGTGGGGATGCTGACAGAACAGCAGGACCAGTCTGCCTCCGGAACGCCGACGGCCCTGGAAGTGGCAACTGAACTGGTGGTCCGCGGAACCACGGCCCCACCGGCGGACTGACCCTGGCGCCGGGGCTACTTGGCCTCGAACACCAGGTTCTTGAGGTCGTTCAGGGTCTGCTGCATGTGCGCGTCCATCGCTTCGCGGGAGCGTGCGGGGTCCCGGGATTCGAGGGCTTCAGCGATGTTCTGGTGATGCCCGATGGCGTGCTCCTGGATCTGGGGCACGGCCGAAGTTTCCGTGCGCCGCTTCTCCAGCACGCGATGAAGCGGCTCGAACAAAACGGCCACAAAAACATTCTCTGAGGCATGCAGGATCAGGTCGTGAAAAGCCAGGTCAGCTTCCACGAAGGCGGCAACATCGTTCACCTCGTGGGCGGCGCGCATGGCGGCCACATGGCCGAAGAGCGTCTGGATGTCGCTGTCGCTGATCCGTCCCGCCGCCAGTTCGCAGGCGCCCGTCTCCAGCATCCGCCGGAGTTCGATGAGCTGGACGGAGGCTTCGGCTTCGTTTTTGCCCTCTGACGCTGCGCGCAGCACCGCTTCCAGGGAGGCCCACCGGTTGAGCGGGTTGACGAACGTGCCGCGGCCGCGCTCCACGCTGAGGATGTGCTGCGCCTCGAGGGTTTTCATGGCTTCGCGGACGGTCATGCGGCTGACTTCGTGCCGGGCGCTGAGTTCATGCTCTCCGGGGGCGAGTGATCCCGGCGGAAATTCGCCTGCAATGATGCGGTCCAGGAGCTCATCTGCCACCTGGCCTACCAGCGACTTCCTTGCCATGCTGCTGCCCCCATTACTGCCATTGCGGATATGTCAGACAAGTCTACTTGCGCGTCTTTATGTCCTGTGCCACACTAGCATTCAAATGCAAGATGTCAGACATCTTACAGTTCCACCAGGTTCCGAGGACCCATACACAAGGGAGTGCACCGTGAAGCTTGAAGCAGACGTTCTGGCCGCCTATCCGGCCGAGGTCCGGATTCCCGCCGCGACCGTGGCTGACGCCGTGGCCGCCTCCAACGCAGAGACACCGCGGGTCCTGGTAGTGCTCGACGACGACCCCACCGGAACCCAGTCCGTGGCAGACCTGCCCGTGCTCACCCGCTGGGACGTCGATGACTTCATCTGGGCCTTCGGCCAGTCCAAACCCGCCGTCTACGTCCTGACCAACACCCGCAGCCTGGACCCCGCAGAAGCAGCGGCCCGCAACGAGGAAGTGGTCCGAAACGCCCTCGCCGCCGCTGGGTCACCCGCCCAGCTCCGCCTCGGCTTCGTCAGCCGCAGCGATTCCACCCTGCGCGGCCACTACCCCCTGGAGCCGGACGTCATCGCCGCCACCGTGGCCCAGGCCAGCGGGGAAAAGACCGACGGCGTGGTCCTGGTTCCAGCCTTCCCCGACGCCGGACGGGTCACCATCGGCGGCGTCCACTACATGCGCGGCACCGGCGAGGCAGCAGGCACCCTCACCCCGGTGTCCGAGACCGAATTCGCGAAGGACGCCACCTTCGGCTTCACCACCTCCGTGATGGCCGACTACGTCCAGGAGAAGTCCCAGGGACGCTTCGCCGCCGGATCCGTGATCGTCCTGGACCTCAACACCATCCGCGCCGGAGCAGCCGCCCAGGATCCTGCCGACGGTGCACAGACCAGCGCCAACGCCATCGCCGACGCCATCGAAGCCGCCACGGATTCAACCCCCATCGTGGCCGATATCGTCACCGAAAACGACCTCCGTGCCTTGTCTCTCGGCCTGGAAGAAGCTGAGCGCCGGGGAAAGAAGCTGCTCTACCGTGTTGGCCCGCCGTTCGGCCGCGCGCGCATCGGCCAGGAGATCCGGACCGAACTCAGCGGCGCTGAAGCCTACGCCGGGAACACCCCATCCGAAGCCGGCGGCTTGATCGTCGTCGGGTCCCATGTGGGGGTCACCACCCGCCAGCTCAAAGCCCTCACCGAACAGCACAGCGCCGCCCGCATCGTGGAGATCGACGTCGAGAAACTCCTCTCCGCCGAAACCGAATCCGCTGCCGACGCCTACCTGGACCAGACCGTGGACACCGTCGTCGACGCCCTCCGCGCCGGAGACGTCATCGTCCACACCAGCCGCCTGCTGATCAAGACCGACGACCCCGCCGAAAGCCTGCGGATGGCACGCACGGTGTCTGCCGCCGTCGTCGCCGTGGTGAACCGGACGTTGAAGACCTTCCCGCCGCGGTTCGTCATCGCCAAGGGCGGCATCACGTCCTCGGATGTGGCTGCCCACGGCCTGGAAATCCGCCACGCGATCGTCCGCGGCCCCATGCTGCCGGGCATCGTTTCGCTCTGGGAGCCGGTGGACGGCCCCGCCAGGGGCATCCCGTACATCGTTTTCGCCGGCAACGTGGGCGACGACCAGTCCCTCGCCGACGTCACCCGCAAACTCAGCAACACCTTCTAACCGGTGGTTGAGCTTGTCGAAACCCCCGGTGGTTGAGCTTGTCGAAACCTGGATTTCGACGCAGCTCAGTCACCGCCAACACCAGTCCCGCAAAAATTCAATGGAGAACACCATGACCAGCAACTACACCGTCACCGTCCTGGGCCTCGGCGCCATGGGCCTGCCCATGGCCACCCGCCTCGCGTCCCAGCTGACCGTCCACGGCTTCGACATCGCCGAGCCCCGCCTCAAGCTCGCTGAAGAAGCCGGCATCGCCACGTTCAGCACCGCCCGCGAAGCCGCCAAGGGTGCCGACGCCGTGCTCCTGGCCGTCCGCAACGGCGAGCAGCTCAACGACGTCCTCTTCGGCGAGAACGGCGTAGCCTCCGTGCTGGAGCCGGGCGCCGTCGTGATCCTGGGCAGCACCGTAGGCACCGAAGCCATCCCCGCCACCGTCGCCAAGCTGGCCGAATACGGCGTCGAGCTCGTGGACGCCCCGCTGTCCGGCGGCCCCAAGCGCGCCGGTGAAGGCGACCTGCTCATCGTCGTCGGCGCTTCCCCCGAAGCCTGCGAAAAGGCAGCCCCCGCGCTGGAACTCCTGGCTTCCACCCTGACCGTGGTGGGCGACAAGCCCGGCGACGGCCAGGCCCTGAAGACCGTCAACCAGCTGCTCTGCGGCGTGCACATCGCCGCCGCCGCCGAGGCCATGGCCCTCGCCGACGCGCTGGGGCTGGACCAGGCCAAGACGCTCGCCGCCCTTGAAGCCGGTGCCGCCGGTTCGTTTATGCTCTCCAACCGCGGTCCCCGCATCCTCGAGGCCTACAACGAGGAAGGCGCCGAGGTCCTGTCCCGCCTGGACATCTTCGTCAAGGACATGGGCATCGTGGGCAAGGCCACCCGCGCCGCAGGCCTGGCCGCCCCGGTTGCCGCAGCCGCGGAGCAGCTCTACCTCCTGGGCCAGGCCCAGGGCCTCGCCGCCGCCGACGACTCCGCAGTCATCAAGGTGGTCGCCCCCACCAAGCGCACCAAGCAGTAAGCAACCTCCCCCGAAACGTACGACGACGGCGGTCCCCCTTCCGCCGTCGCCGTACCTCCCAGCGTTCCCCCTAAGAAAAAACCAGCGCCTGATCGCCCGTCTTCTGGAAGACTGGCTCGTCAAAGGAGACACCTGTCATGAACCACCTCATGAGCCCGCTCATAGCGCGGGTGGCTGATGCCCCGTCCATCAAACCCGCCGTGGAACTCGGAACCCCGCTGCTGCTGACCATCGCAGCCCTCGGCATCGCCGTGCTGCTGGTGCTGATCATCCGCTTTAAGATCCAGGCTTTCGTTGCCCTGCTCACGGTCAGCATCATGGTTGCCGTCGCCGCGCAGATCCCGCTCAAGGACGTCTTCACCGTTGTGGCCAACGGCGTGGGCAGCACCATGGGCAAAGTGGCACTCCTGATTGCCCTCGGTGCCGTCCTGGGCCGGATGATCGAAGTGTCCGGCGGAGTCCAGTCGCTCGCAGCCCACTTCACCGAGAAGCTCGGCGCCAAGCGTGTGGCCGTGGCCCTCACCGCCGTCGGCTTCCTGGTAGCCATTCCGGTGTTCTTCGAAGTCGGAATCATCGTGCTGGTCCCCATCGTGTACGCCTTCGCCAAGATCGCCAACGTGCACCCCGTCAAGTTCGGCCTGCCCATGGCCGGCATTATGCTCTCCATCCACGTCGCCGTCCCGCCGCACCCCGGCATCGTGGCAGGCGCCGGCGTTTTCGGCGCCGACATCGGACTCATCACCCTCATCTCCCTGGCCATCTGCGTTCCGCTGGGCTTCCTGTCCTACTGGGTTGCCAGCATCATGAACCGCAAGGACTACGAGCTCCTCCCGTCCGTCAAGGCACAGGTTGAGGAATTCGGTTCCGACTCGCTGGTGAAGGTGGGCCACGACGGTCCCGGTGCCGCTGCCATCGCACCGCCGCGTCCGGGCCTGATTATCTTCCTTATTGCCGCTCCCATTGTGCAGATCCTTATCGGCACCCTGGGCACACTCACCATCCCCAAGGACAACTCCTGGTACGGCCTGGCGGCATTCGTTGGCAACCCGTTCTTTGCCCTCCTCGTCGCCGTCGCACTGTCCTTCTTCCTGCTGGCGGTCCGCCGCAACTGGTCGCTGAAGGAGACCGGTGAAATCTTCGAAGGCGCGCTGCCTCCCATCGCCTCCATCCTGATGGTGGTTGCCGCCGGCGGCGTATTCGGCGAAGTCCTGCGTACCTCCGGTATCGGCGCGGCCCTGTCCCAGACCCTGGACCACCTCGGCCTGCCCATCATCGCGCTGGGCTTCGTGATCTCCCTGGCACTTCGTGCAGCGCAGGGTTCGGCCACCGTCGCCATCGTCACCACCACTGGCCTGCTGACCTCCGCCGTGATGGAAGGCGGCTACAGCCCGGCCCAGATCGCGGTGATCGTCATCGCCATCGGCTTCGGATCACTGGGCCTGTCCCACGTGACCGACGCCGGGTTCTGGACCGTGGTGCGCTACTACGGCCTCACCGTTTCCGACGGCCTGAGGACCTGGACGGTCCTCACCACCATCCTGGGCCTGGCCGGCTTCGCGCTGACCTTCGTTGCCTGGATCCTGGTGGGAGGCCTGGGCGTCTGATGCGCACCCGACTCGACCACCTGGTCACTTCCGCCCTGCAGCACGGCTCGGCCGTCCCGGCCTTCACCTGCTACGACTTCACCACCGCGCTGGCAGTGGTGGCCGCTGCCGAGGAATCCGGCCGCGGCGTCATCCTGCTGGTCGCACCCAGAACAGCCGCCACACCCAACGGCCTGCGCCTAATGGGAGCCCTTCGCGGCCTCGCCGACGCCGCAGCCGTTCCGGTCGCGGTGCAGCTTGACCACGCCACCGACCTTTCAGTGATGGCCGACGCCGTCGCCGCCGGGGCGGATTCCGTCCTCGCCGACGGTTCGTCCCTCGCTTACGAGGACAATATTGCGCTGGTCCGCGCCGCCCGGGAGCTGCTGGGTCCGGACGTGGTGCTGGAAGCCGAGCTGGGCGGCCTGGCCGGAGACGAGGACCGCGCCTTCGGCGCAGACCAGTCCGGCGTTTCAGTGGCCGGGCTGACGGATTCGGGGCAGGTGGAGGACTTCGTGTCCCGGACCGGCGCGGAACTGCTGGCGGTCGCCGTCGGAAATGTCCACGGCAAGTACAAGGGCGAGCCGCAATTGCGTTGGGAGGTCCTGCAGGACATCGCCGTGCGGACCCATATCCCGCTGGTGCTCCATGGCGCCTCCGGCATTCCCGCTGAAGAGCTGGTGAAGGCGGCGTCCATGAACGTAGGCAAGGTCAACTTCAACACGGAGCTTCGCACCGGTGTGCTCTCCACATTGCAGGAGCAGTTGCCGGCCCACCGGTCTGACGGTGAAAACCTCCAAGGGCTCCTGGGCCACTGGAACCAGTCCGCGGCCAACTTCGCCAGCACCACACTGGCGACCCTCACCCGCTGACATTCCCTTCGAGTTTTTGTCCAGGGTATGCAGGGTTAAATCCTCGTAAGGCCTGCATATCTGGACAAAAACTCCGGGAGGGGGAGGCTAGGATCAAGCAATGATCCTGGCCTCCCTCCTTTTTGCCTTCCTGGCCGCCGCGCTGCACGTCTACATCTTCACCATGGAGTCGGTGACCTGGACCAGGCCGGCCACCTGGAAGCGTTTCGGTGTGGGTTCGCAGGCCGACGCTGAAGTCACCCGGCCGCTGGCCTACAACCAGGGCTTCTACAACCTGTTCCTGGCCATCGGAGCTTTCATCGGCGTTGGCCTGGCGGCGTTGGGCGAGGAGGGATCGGGCCGGTCCGTGGCGGGCTGGACCCTGGTCTTCAGCAGCTGCGGTTCCATGGTGCTGGCCGCCGCGGTACTGGCCGGAACCGGCAGGAAGTACCTCCGGCCCGCAGCCACCCAGGGCACCCTGCCGCTGCTCGCCGTCGTGCTGGGCACTCTGGCCCTCGTTATGACCTGACTTTCCCAGCCCCTTCTTTAGTCCGGAACCGCCGCAGGGGGACAATGGAGCTGTCAGCAGCGACGGCTTTTCGTTAGGCAGCTTGGTGGGCGGCGTCAGGGAACGTATGGCATCCCCGGGACCCGGCACGGCAACCGGCCGTGACCCCGTCATCGACCTTGTCCGGTTCTTTTGCCTCGCCCTGGTAGTGGTGGGCCATTGCATGATGGTCGGCCCGGTGCTGCAGGCGGACGGCACCGTGACCACAGAAAACACCCTTGCGGAGCAGGACTGGTTCGTGCCCGTCATCTGGATTTTTATGGTGATGCCGCTCTTCTTCGTCACCGGAGGCGCCACCGGTCTGCAGTCGTGGCGGCGGCTCAAGGCCTCCGGTGGCACGGCAGCCCAGTTCGTCCGGCTACGGCTGCTGCGCCTGGTGCGGCCGGCCATGGCACTGCTGGCCGTGATGTTCCTGGGCCTCGGGGCCGCCGGACGGCTGGGAGTCCACCCGCAGGTTGTGCAGCTGATGGCGGCGGGCGCGGCGATGCCGCTGTGGTTCCTGGCTGCCTACCTGGCGGCGCAGCTGAACATTCCGCTGCTGGCCGCCTGCCACACCCGGGCACCTTGGCTCACCATGGCCGCCCTCACGGCGCTGGTGGTGGCAGTGGACTGCCTGCGGGGCGCACTGCCCGCCCTGGCCTACGCCAACCTGGTGTTCCTCTGGTGCGCTGTGCAGCAGCTTGGCTTCCTGGCGGCCGACGGGCACTGGCCCAGGGTTTCACGGTCCGGCCTCGTGGGCGTTGCCTTGGCGGCGAACCTTGTTCTGGGAACCGTGACGGGCCTCGGGCTGTACCCGGGCAACATGCTGGTGAACCTCAATCCGCCCAACCTTTGCCTCTTCCTGCTGGGGATTTCGCAGGCCGCCATCCTGGAACTTTCCCGGCCGGCGCTGGCACCACTGTGCGCCGTGCGGTGGGTGCACGGCCTGTTGTACGTTGCCGGAACCCGCTCGTTGACCGTGTACCTCTGGCATCTTCCGCTGCTGGTGGGAATGTCCGGCCTGCTCCTCCTCACCCCCGTCCCCAAGCCCCCATCCGGCACGGCTCCATGGTGGTGGGCCAGGCCCATGGTGCTCCTGGCCCTGATCCTCCTGCTGCTCCCGGTGATGGCGGTCTTTGGCCGCCTGGAGGAACGTCCGACGGCGGTGAGCACCTCCCGCTGCCGCCCGCCTGACGTGGCGGCCGCCGTGGTGGTGGCCTTCCTTCCCGTCGCAGCGGCCGCGCTGGGCGGGTTGACGCTGGAACTGCTGGGAGCCGGCGCTGTGTGCTTTGCCATTGCCGTCCTGTTGCTGCGCGGAATGCCGGGCAGGGTGTCCGGTCCTGCGGGGTCCACATCCCGGGATCCCCGCAGGAGGGGGCACCGGGGCATTGCCAGCGGGGTGAAGTAGTGCCAGTGTCGAACCATGACCGAGAACATGATGTCCACCGAGGATAGGTTCACCCCCGACGTCACGCTGCGGCGCAATGACGCGCAGCACCGCTACGAGCTGCTGGTGGGCGGCAAACTTGCCGTCCAGTCTTTCTACCAAGACCTGCCCGGCCATATCGACTTCAGCCACACCGAAACCTCGCCGGACTTTGAAGGCCAGGGCCTGGGAAAGGTCCTCGCCCACTTTGCCCTGGATGACGTTGTGGCAGCAGGAAAGCGGATCATCCCGCATTGCCCGTTCATCGCCGCCTACCTGCGCAAGCATGAGGGCTATGAACAGTGCGTGGATTGGCCCGAGAGGGCGCCAAGGACCGGCTTGGGAGCATGAGCGGCGCCAGCAGCCGCCGCCTTCCCATATCTCTTTCCCTTGAAACCCGGGCCGAGCGTTATTTAGCTGCAGCGCCGGGTAATTCTTCCTGAGCGCGGTCTTGCAGAGGGCGCGCGCATCGTGAATGCGCACGCCTTACAGTGCTGCGCACACTGGGAAGGAACCGGGGATGAACCACCTCGAACAACTTTTCGATGTTGCCGTCATCGGCGGCGGGCCGGCCGGGCTGAGCGCCGGAGTTGCCCTGGCAAGGGCTTTGCGCTCAGTAGTGGTGATTGACGCCGGCGGTCAGCGAAACCTGCGGGCGGAGGGAGTACACGGCTTCCTGACGCGCGAAGGAATGAGCCCGCAGCAGTTCCTTGCTGCCGGACGCGCTGAACTGGAGGGCTACGGCGGGACGGCCGTGACCGGAATCGTCAAGTCCGCGGCGCATGAATGCGGGAACTTTGTGCTCGCACTGGACGACGGCTCCACCTGCACAGCCCGCCGGCTGCTGATCACATCGGGCAGTGAGGATGAGCTTCCGGACCTGCCAGGACTGCGCGAGCGCTGGGGCCGGGACGTTTTGTACTGTCCCTACTGCCATGGCTGGGAGATCCGGAACCAAAAGGTGGGGGTCCTGGCGGCCAGTTCCCATGCCGTGCTCCAGGCCCTGACCTTCCGGCAATGGAGCCACGACGTGACTCTTCTGCTCAACGGCGAAGTGACCCTCAGCCCCGGCGACAGGGAACAATTGGACGCCCGGTCCGTGAAGGTGGTCGAAGGCAGGGTGCGCGGACTGGTGGTGCAGGACGACAAGCTCAGTGCGGTCACGCTCGACGACGGCTCGGCGGTACCGCTGGAGGTGCTGGTGGTGAATCCGGCGATTGTCAGCAGGGCGAACATGCTCCAGGTCCTTGGGCTGGAACCGGACGACTTGGAGGAAGGGCCGGGAACCCGCCTTCACACCGACGACTCCGGGCTGACAACGTGCCCGGGAGTGTGGGCCGCAGGCAATGTGACCGATGTGTCTGCGCAGGTGATGACGGCCGCGGCCGCTGGACTGAAAGCTGCCGCCGCAATCAATGCCGACCTGGTGCTGGAGGATACCCTGCTGGCGGTGGAGGCTGCCGGGGCTCCGGCACATTAGCGGTGCGGGCAATCCTGTTTAAGTAGGTACGCGGCGGACTCGAGGCGGCCCGCCGCCGTGGGGCCGCCTTGGTCGTCCGGCGCCACAGTGGCGCCGGGTGCGTCAGCTGGCCAGGGCGTGTGCCGCGGCCGCGGGGACATCGATGGTGAAGCCGCAGGCGCAGCGGTAGGTTTCCACAGCGGCGGGTGGCTGGCCGGCGGGGGATGCGGCGCGGACGGGAATGACCCTGCCGCCATCAACGAGCACCGGCTGGAAGAGCCGCGTCTCGTCCGGATCCACGCGCTTCATGGGAGTTCGGCAGTGCATTTTTGAACTCAACGTCTCCAGCAAACCCATGTCTGCGGGACGAATGGAGCTTACGGGAGCTCCGGCTTCTGGTGCCGTTTCCACGGGGGCCGCGAGGTGGTCTTGGGTAGCGCTGGTCATGATGTTCGTCCTTGGGCTTCTTACGGTCCTGCCGGCGTTGGCAGCCCGCCGCGACTGCTTGCGGAGGTTCATTTACCCCATAAGCAAAGCATGCTTACTATTCTGGAGACAAATCCGGGTGTTCCACAGGTCACATATTCAGCTCCCGCAGACGAACTCTAGTGGGCCGGGGCGTGCCTTCGCTGCCACTGGTGTGCGTGCCAGAACAGCAGGCCCACGATGGCGATGATGCCGCTCAGTGCCGCGTGCGGGGCAAGGGTGAAAATCACAAAAGACAAGGGCACGGACCCACTTGAGGGCCCTATCGTGAAGTTGGCGTTGAGGAAAGCCCAAACTCCGCCGCCGAGCAGCGTGGCGGCAAGCATCCACAAGGCAACGATGAAGGGGTTCACGGCGGCAGGAAAGCGCCCGCCGGGCTGATCCTCCGCCTCCGCCGAGTGGTCTGCGGCTACGGGGTTCCCGTCCCGGTCCACTTCCCGGAAGCCCACCATGCCCGCTGACTGCTCCATGTTTCCCCCTGATGGATGTGCAGCCTGGCCGGCTGCCTCTACCCCAACCCTAGCCCTCCCGGCGCCACCTATCCCCGGGTGCCCTTCAGGACTCGCTGTTGCGGTAGGCGACGGTGGGGCATTGTGCAGCAGGAGGACAGTGCCTGCCAGTCAATGACGTGCGCGGAAGCCCAAGAACCGCTGAATCGCGGGGCTCGGATAAATACATCACAAAAGTTTGATTAAAAGGGTCGCCTAAGTAAGGCTTGCCTTTTGTCATGAGAAACGCCGAACCAAAGGATGACCAAGTGCCGCTGATGCCCCGCCTTGATGAGTTGGAAGTGGACGAACCGCGAGACCGCCAGGAATCCCCGGGCCAGGACTTCGGCTCCCGGGTGGAACTCGCGCTCTCGGCCAGCAACCACCTCCTCAACACGCGCAATTCGCCCCGCTATGTCGCACAGGTGCTGCAGGGCGTCACGGCTGTGGCCACCAAACTGGAGCGGACCACCCGGCCCTTCACCGGCGTCGGACCTTCAGAGCTGAAGGCCCGCGTGGGAGCGGTGGACCTGGAAACACCCCTGCCGGACACGGCAGCAGCGCTGCAGGAACTCGAAGACGTGTACCTGCGCGACGCCATCTACTTCCACGACGCCAAGTACGCAGCCCACCTCAACTGCCCGGTAGTGATTCCAGCGCTGGTGGGCGAGGCCGTCCTCTCGGCCGTGAACTCCTCACTGGACACCTGGGACCAGAGCGCCGGGGCCACCATGATCGAGCGGCGCCTCATCGACTGGGCCGCCGCCCGGCTGCACCTCGGCGACGCCGCCGACGGCATTTTCACCTCCGGCGGCAGCCAGTCCAACCTCCAGGCCCTGCTGATCGCCCGCAACCACGCTGTGGCGGGCCTCCGCCAGGACTCTGCACACAGCGCACTCCGGTTGCCTGCCCTGCTGGACACCCTGCGGATCTTCACCTCGGAAGACAGCCACTTCAGCATCCAGAAATCGGCGTCCATGCTGGGACTGGGGTTCGACGCCGTGGTCACCGTCCCCTGCACCGCTGACCACCGGATGGACCCGGCCGCCCTCGCCGAAGCCCTGGCGGAAGCGCGGGACGCCGGACTGACCCCCATGGCCGTGGTGGCCACCGCCGGCACTACCGACTTCGGCGCCGTGGACCCGCTTGCCGAGCTCGCCGCACTGGCCGGGGCCTACGGCGCTTGGCTGCACATCGATGCTGCATACGGCGGCGGGCTGATGGTCTCCGGCCGGTACCGGCACCTCCTGGATGGAACCAGGCTCGCGGACTCAGTCACCGTTGACTTCCACAAGACGTTCTTCCAGCCGGTAAGCTCCAGCGCCCTGCTGGTCCGCGACCGGACCATGCTGCGCCACATCACGTACTACGCCGATTACCTGAATCCGGAAAGCGCCGCCCTGGCGGACATCCCCAACCAGGTGGACAAAAGCATCCAGACCACCCGCCGGTTCGATGCGTTGAAGCTTTGGCTCACCCTGCGGATCATGGGCGCGGACGCCATCGGTGCCCTGTTCGACGAAGCCATCGACCTCACAGCGCGCGTGGGCACGCTCCTTGCCGGGGACGACGACTTCGAACTCGCCGCACCGCCGCAGCTGTCCACCCTGGTGTTCCGGTACCGGCCACGGCTGGAGAGCGGGGAGCGCCTCTCCGATGATGCGTCCGACGCCCTGAACCCTGCCATCCGCGCCGCCGTCTTCGCCTCCGGGGAAGCTGTGGTGGCCGGGACCAGGGTGGGCAGCCGCCACTACCTGAAATTCACCCTCCTCAACGCCGAGGCCACCCTTGAGGACATTGCCCAGGTCATCAGCCTCCTGCGCCGCACCGGCGCCGGGCTGCTGCAGAGCGAGGTATCCGCATGAGCACCCCCAGCTCCAGCCGGATTTACGACTTCGCCGCCATCGGCGTCGGGCCCTTCAACCTGGGCCTGGCCGCGCTTTCTGCGCCAATTGATGGGCTGGACGGCGTCTTCCTGGAACGCCGGGAATCCTTTGATTGGCACCCCGGCATGATGCTGGAGCCGGCCCACCTGCAGGTGCCCTTTATGGCGGACCTCGTCACCCTGGCGGATCCCACCTCGCCCTACTCCTTCCTGAACTTCCTCAAGCAGACCGGGCGCCTTTACCGCTTCTATATCCGGGAGAACTTTTACCCCCTGCGGGCCGAATACAACCAGTACTGCCAGTGGGTGGCCGGGCAGCTGCCCAACGTCCGTTTTGGCACAGCTGTGCTGGATACGACGTACGACGACGGCGTGTACCGGCTGTCCGTCTCGGGTCCCGACGGGCCGGAGGTACTGCTGGTGCGGCGGCTGGTGCTGGGCACCGGCACCTCCCCGTACGTGCCGAAGACCGCGGCAGGAATCGTGGCGGACGCCGCTGTGGGCCGCGGGGGAGTGGTCCTGCACAATGCCGAATACCTGGCACGGAAGGCCGAACTGCAGCAACAGCGCAGCATCACCATCCTGGGCAGCGGCCAGAGTGCCGCGGAGATCTACTACGAGCTGCTGCAGGAATCTGACGCCCACGGGTACCAGCTGAACTGGGTGACCCGCTCCGGCCGGTTCTTCCCGCTGGAGTACACCAAGCTGACGCTCGAGATGACCTCGCCCGAGTACGTGGACTACTTCCACGGCCTGCCGCAGCACCAGCGCGACCACCTCAACAAGACGCAGAAGAACCTCTACAAGGGCATCAACTCGGACCTGATCGACGCGATCTACGACCTGCTCTACACCAAGAGCATCTCCGGCCTGGTGGACACGCAACTGCTGACCCACTCCACCCTGACCGGTGCCCGGTGGGACCCTGAGGCCCGGACGCACACGCTGCACCTGGGGCACGGGGAACAGGGCACGTCCTACACGCTGGACAGTGAAGCGGTGGTGCTCGCTACCGGCTACGGCTACCAGGAACCCGGGTTCCTGGTAGGCATCCAGGACCGCATCGCCCGGGACAGCGCCGGCAGGTTCGCCGTGGACCGGAACTACAGCATCGGCGTGGAACCCGGCGAGATTTTCGTCCAGAACGCCGAGCTGCACACGCACGGGTTCGTCACCCCCGACTTGGGCATGGGCGCCTACCGCAACTCCTGCATCCTGCGCGAAATCACCGGCCGCGAGGTGTACCCCGTGGAGCGGAGCATCGCGTTCCAGCAGTTCGGCGCGCCAGCAGATACCGCGGAGTCGGCTGATACCCGTGCATCGACGGGCAGCAGTTCCGCGGCGGGTTTCAGCGCACCCGCAGGCCCGGCGGCAGGGGTGCCGGCATGAACTTCACGTTCCGCTGCCTTGACGCGCAGTCCGATGCACCGCTCGTCCACAGCTGGGTCACCCGGCCGTACGCCTCGTTCTGGGGCATGCTGACGGCCAGCGTGGAGGATGTGGTGGCGGAATACACCAGGATCCAAACCAGCGGCCACCACCACGCCTTGTTGGGGCTCGACGACGGTGTCCCCGCCTTCCTGATGGAGGAGTACCTGCCGGCCTCCTCGCCGCTTGCAGCGGTGTATCCCGTCCTCCCAGGGGACCTGGGGATGCACCTGCTGGTGGCGCCGCCGTCGGAAGCTCCCGTGCCGGGCTACACCACCTCAGTCATGGACGTTGTCCTGGACCGGCTGTTCTCCAAACCAGGAGTGGAGCGGATCGTCGTGGAGCCGGATGCCCGGAACACCAAAATCCACGCGCTCAATGAACGGCTGGGTTTCCAGCCTGCCGGGGTGGTGACCCTGCCGGACAAAGACGCGCTGCTGAGCTTCTGCAGCCACACTGACTACCTGGCCGCGCGTGCGGCACTGAACACTCTTTCCACACCCATTATGCAGGGAGCCCCACTGTGACCATCCACCTCGAATCCGCGCCTGCACCCCGCATGAATCCGGCAGCTGAAGGCACCGCCAACGCGGCCCCGCACCTCAACGCAGACCGTTGGGACAACGCCAACCGGCACCTCCTCCGCAAGGCACTCGCAGAGTTCTCCCACGAACGGATCCTTTCCCCCGAGCCCCTGGACAAAAAAGCCGGGAGCTACGGGGTCCGCAGCGACGACGGCGCCCTTGAGTACCGCTTCAACGCCACACTCCTTGAACTGGAGCACTGGTCCATCGACGCCGGTTCCATCCGTTGTTTCCAGGACGGCAGCGAAGCACCGCTCGACGTGCTGAAGTTCATCACGGCGTTCCACGGCACCCTGGGCATCAACCTCCAGATGCTCCCGGTCTACCTCGAAGAAATCAGCAGTACATTGGCAAGCCATGCCTACAAGCAGTGGGCCGGCCAGCCCCCTGTTGCGGAACTGGCCGCTGGAGTCACCCGCGGGCTCGACCCGGCCGTGGACTTCCAGGCCATCGAGCGCAGCATGACCGAAGGGCACCCGTGCTTCGTGGCCAACAACGGGCGCCTCGGTTTCGGCATCAGCGACTACCACGCTTTCGCGCCGGAGACCGGCGCTCCGGTCCAGCTGGAGTGGATCGCAGTGCACCGGAGCCACGCTGTCTTTACTGCAACTGCAGGGCTCGATTACCGGGCACACCTGGACGCCGAGCTGGGTCCGCTGCTGGGCGATTTCGACGCCGTGCTCCAGGTGCAGGGCCTCGACCCCGAGCAGTACTTCCTGATGCCCGTGCACCCGTGGCAGTGGGAGAACAAGCTCACCGTGACTTTCGCAGCTGAGATCGCCCGCCAGCGGATTGTGTACCTGGGCACTGGGAGGGACAGCTACCAGGCGCAGCAGTCCATCCGGACCTTCTTCAACACCACGGCCCCGGCCAGGCACTACGCCAAAACCGCCATGTCCGTGTTGAACATGGGCTTTATGCGAGGGCTGTCGCCGCAGTACATGAAAGCCACGCCGGCCATCAATGACTGGCTGCGGAACCTGATCGACGCCGATGATGCCCTCCAAAGCCGGGGGTTCACCATGATCGGCGAACTCGCCGCGATCGGCTACCACAACGGATACTACGAGGCTGCCTCCGCCAAGGGTTCGCCCTACCGGAAGATGCTCTCTGCCCTGTGGCGGGAAAGTCCGCTTCCGCTGCTGCAGGAAGGTCAGCAGCTGGCCACCATGGCCTCGCTCCTGCACGTGGACGCCGAGGGCAAGCCAATGGTTTCGGCGCTGATCGAGCGGTCCGGACTGGCCCCCGAGGAGTGGCTCCGGCGGTACTTCGAGGCCTACCTGGTCCCGCTGGTGCACTGCCTGTTGAACTATGAGCTGGCCTTTATGCCGCATGGCGAGAACGTGATCCTCATCCTCGACGACGGGGTGCCGATGCGGGCCGTCATGAAGGACATTGCCGAGGAGATCGTGGTGATGGGGGACCGGCTGGACCTCCCGGAAGAGGTGTCGCGGATCAAGGCGGACATCCCGGACGGGGAAAAGGTGCTGGCGGTCTTCACGGATATCTTCGACTGCATTTTCCGTTTCCTGGCCGCACTCCTGGCGGAGGACGGCAAGGTCAGCCAGGAGGAGTTCTGGCGGACCGCTGCCGCCAGCATCCGGGACTATCAGGGGCAGCACCCGGAGCTCTCGGACCAGTTCGCGCGCCACGACCTGTTCGCCGCCGATTTCGAGCTGTCTTGCCTGAACCGGCTCCAGCTCCGCAACAACCAGCAGATGCTGGACCTGGCGGATCCCTCCGGCGGGCTTCAAATGGCCGGGCGCCTGGCAAACCCGTTGGCTCGGTTTGCCGGGTAAGCAACTGGAAGAAGGACTGGCAGAAAGGCACAGAGGCACGGCTAGGCTGGCACCATGACCCCAGATATCTCCGGACCAACTTCGATTTCCGGAACAACAGCCCTGGTCACCGGGGCAAGTGCAGGCATGGGCGCCGAGTTCGCAAGGCAACTGGCGCAACAAGGCCACAACCTGGTGCTGGTGGCGCGGGACCGGGCCCGCCTCGAGGAAGCGGCGGCGGGCCTGGAACGGCGCTACGGAATCACGGCTGAGGTGCTTCCCGCAGACCTGACGGACGACGCAGACGTTGCCGCCGTCGTCGGACGCTTGTCCGATCCCCGGCGGCCGGTGGGAATCCTGGTCAACAACGCGGGCATCGGGCTGCTGCACAACTTCGAGGACAACCCCGTCTCCGAGGAGAAACTGCACCTGAAGCTGCATGTGGAAACGTCCATGGTGCTGGCGCACGCCGCCTTGGAGGGCATGCTGGACCGTGGCGAGGGGCGGATCATCAACGTGGCCAGCATCGCCGCGTTCCTGCCGCGGGGCACGTATTCCGCGGCGAAGGCGTGGATGGTGAGCTTCAGCCGGTGGGCCAACCTCGCCTACGGTGCGCGGGGCGTGAAAGTCACGGCGGTGTGCCCCGGCTTTGTCCACACGGAATTCCATGAGCGCATGGGCATGGACAAGTCGGTGGTTCCATCGTGGACCTGGCTGCGTCCGGGGAGGGTGGTCCGGGAGGGGCTGGCGGACAATGCCAGGGGCAAAGCCGTTTCCATCCCCACCAAACGCTACAAACTGGTGGCTGCGCTGGCGCGGATAGCCCCGGCGAAGCTAGTGGCGGGCCCTCCGCGGAAGCCCAAGGAGGGCAGCAACGGTCCGTGAACCTGCCCGCCGTACCGCCACCACCACTGCGATGCCCACCAGCGCGCCCACCAGGGTCTCCACGCCGCGTTCCAGGATAAGGACCGCGGGGTCGATGGGTGCGGCGAGCTGGGTCATCAGCAGGATCACCGGCGTAAAGGAAACCATCGCCAGCCCGTAGTGGCGGGCCATAAACAGCTCCGTGGTGAACTGGAACAGGATCACCAGGACGGCCAGCAGCACAGCTTGCTGCCCGGGAAACAGTCCCGCCAGGGTCCACGGCCCGGGGATAAGGACGACGGCGGTCACGGCCAGCCCCACAAACGTTCCCACGATGCGGTGGATGCCCCGCCGGACGCTGCTGGGCAGGTCGGCGCCGGCCAGGGGAACTGCTGCGGCGGCCATGGCCCAGTGCGGGTGGCCGCTGCCGCTGAGGACCCCCACGGTACCGGCGGCCCCAACGGCGAGCACGTATCGGGTGGCGTGCACCAGCAACTCGCGCTGCCCGGCGGGCTGCAGGGCGGCCGCGGTCCGGGCGGCGCCCGGCTGCCAGGATCTGTGCCGGAGCCAGCCGCCGAAACCAACCATCAGGGAAAAAGCTGCTGAGCCGGCCGCAATGAGCAGGGCGATGTACCAGGGAACTGGTACGGGGACCGAGGCGCAGGCGCCCAGTGCCAGGATGCCAAAGAACGGCCCGTTCGGCTTGAGCCGCACCCTGTCGGCGAACACCGACCCCACCCCGGCCAGAACCGCTTCCACGCCGACAAGCCACCAGGACTGGAGGTGGTTGACGGACAGCAAGAGCCCGGCAGTCACGCCGCCCAACAGGACCACCGCGGCCTGGCACTGGTGCAGGAAGCGGAGCTGGTGCGGTTCCGAGCGCCCGTACATGCCGGTCAGGGCACCGAAGACGGCGTACATGATGAGGTCGGTCCGGCCCGCGGCCAGGAGCAGGAGCGAGGGGACGGCGACGCTGATCGCCACGCGCAGGGCGGCCAGGTGGTCGCGGTTCGCGGGCTCCAGCCGGTGGAGGGCGCGCATCTGCTCCATGAGAAGCTTCATGCCGCACCGTCCCTGCCTGTATCCCGGATCCCCTTCAAGGTCCCTTTGGAAAGTATCATCGGGCGCCGCCTGACGGCATTTCCTGAAGCGTCGCGGGGAAATAAAACGACATCGGCGCGGCACGGCAAAGGCCCGCCCCGCGCGCTTTTGTCGAAGCTGCGCAGGACGGGCCTTGGGAGCGTGGGCTGCTGGTCTGCCCGTGACCGGACTCTGCCGGCCTGGTTGGCTAAACCTGGTTCGCTAACCCTGGGCCGCTAGACCTGGGCTGGAACCTTTTCGGCGCTGGAATCGGTGATGTCCTGGGTCTCGAACGGGAGCTCGTCCAGGTCGATCAGCGGGTTCTCGTCCTGGGTGGCCACCAGTTCGCGGGCCTCAGCCTGGGTGTCCACGCTGGGCATGGAGCCGGGCAGGGGCCGCTGGGCGGATTCCTTCAGGAAGTAGATGGCAACGGCGCCCACCAGTGATGTGCCCATGAGGTAGTAGGCAGGCATCATGTCGTTGCCGGTGGCGCTGATCAGGGCTGCCACGATGAACGGGGTGGTGCCGCCGAAGATGGCCACCGAGAAGTTGTAGGCAATGCCCATGGCGCCATAACGGCTGGACGTGGGGAACTGGGCCGGCAGGGCCGAGGCCAGGTTGGCCACGTAAAACGTCACCGGGAACGCGATGAGTGCGAGGCCGGCCAGCGTGGACCAGATCTCGCCAACACCGATCAGCATAAAGGCCGGGGCTGCCAGTACAACCGTGCTCAGCGCACCGATCCACAGCACGGGCCGGCGGCCGATCCGGTCGGACAGCTTGCCGGTCAGCGGGATGCAGAGGCTCATGACCACCAAGACGGGGATGGTCAGCAGGGTGCCGTGCACCTCGTCGTAGCCCTTGGACTCTGTGAGGTAGGTCGGCATGTAGGACGTCAGCGCATAGCCGGCGGTGTTGGCGGCGGCCACCAGGACCATCGCCACGATGATGGAGCGCCAGTAGGCCCTGACGATTCCTACCGGGCCCTTTGCCGTTGCCGCGTCAGTTGAGGCGGCGTGCTTGGCGAGGTCCTCCTGCGCGTCCAAGGTGGCCTGGAATTGGGGGGATTCCTCGATCTTGCTCCGGAAGTAGATGGCGATCAGGCCCATCGGACCGGCTACCAGGAACGGGATGCGCCAGCCCCACTCTTCCATCACGTCCTGGCCCAGGGTCAGCTGCAGCACGGAGACCAGGGCGGCGCCAAGGGCGAAGCCAAAGTAGCTGCCCATGTCCAGGAAGCTGGCGAAGAAGCCTCGGCGCTTGTCCGGGGCGTACTCGCTGACGAAGGTGGTGGCACCGGCGTATTCACCGCCGGTGGAGAAGCCTTGGACAATCTTCAGCAGCACCAGGAGCGCTGCTGCCCACAGGCCGATCTGCGCGTAGCCGGGGAGGAGTCCGATGGCAAAAGTGCTTGCCGCCATGATCATCAAGGTGGTGGCGAGGATCTTTTGCCGGCCCACCTTGTCGCCAAGCCAGCCGAAGATGACGCCGCCGAGCGGGCGGGCGATAAACGTTGCGGCAAAAGTTCCGAGCAGGAACAGCGTTTGGGTGGTGGGATCTGATTCCGGCAGGAAGACCGGTCCCATGGTGGTGATGAGGTAGCCGAAAACGCCTACGTCGTACCACTCCATGGTGTTGCCCACGATGGTTCCGCCCAATGCCTTCTTGAGCATGGGCTGGTTCACCACGTTGACGTCCGACTCCTTGAGCCGGCGGCGCCCCAGTTTTATGGGTTTCCGCGGTGCTTTGGCAGCCGCAGGTGGGGTGCCGGGGGGTGTTGCTGGGTTGGTTCCGGAGGCGCCGTACGCGCCTGCGGAAGAGTCGGTGATGCTTCGGTCTGTGGGCATTTGGGCAACTCCTGTGGAGGTCATTTGCTTGCGACTTGTAGCTGCCCCGCTCCGGGCAGGCCTTCAATTTTACGCGAAACCCATGGCGCCCGTCCGTTTCATGCCGTAGGATCAACCCTTTTCGGCGCCTTTCAAGACGGTTTGGCCGATTTCTTTTTCCCGCTTTTCCCGCGCCAGCACAGGGATCGGCACGACACAACGCAATCGTTACCGAATTTTTTCCCGGCTGGGCTCCGGACAGCGGCTTTTGGCATGCTCCCGGAAGCAGATTGTGACGCCGCCCACGGCCTTGCCGGGGGCACTTCATGGCGGGGGTTCACAGGCGCCGGGTGCTTCCCTAAGGTGGTCCCATGGGAACACTTTCTTAGAGCAGGCGGACGCCTGCGGCCTGGCATTGCCGGCCACCCCACAGTCGCACGGGCCTTGCTGGGCCCCACTTTCTAACACTTCATTTCATCGCGGAAAGGAAGAACAAATGGCTGACGAAATCACCGGAAAAAACCTGGCGCCTGAAGTCGCTGACCACCTGGCGGAGGCAATGAAAGCCCCCGATATGCCAAGCGCGGCGGTTCCGGCCGTGTCGATGGACTCAGGTGCAGCGGGCTCCTGGCCGGATGGCAACGGGAAGCGGCGGCACCCCAAGGAACGCGGGTCCGGTCACGGACGTATGGGGCAGGGGGCAGCTGTAACGGCGGTCCACCGCACCAGCCGGCCGCAGATGCCGCACTCGTCCTAGGAGCACGCGCGTTTAGGACACAAGTCCATTCCCACGACGGGAGACGGCCGGGCGACACCCACATTTCGGGGGTCACCCGGCCGTTTCATTGTTCCGGAGTGGGATCGCTGCGCGGACTCAGGCCTCCGGCACAACCTCCGACGGTTCCTTGTCCAGCCGCCAGCCGCGCCACACCGGGTGCCGGAGCCGTCCGGTTCCGGTCCACTCGCTGTAGGTCACCTCACCCACCAACCGGGGACTCACCCAGCGGGCATCAGCTGCATCTTCACGCGGCACGTCCTGGAAGGGCGACGTTTTTCTCGCCAGCCGGTCCACGGTTTGCCGGAGCTCGGTGAGTTCACGCCAGCTGAAGCCGCTGCCCACCCTGCCCACATAGCGCAGGTTCTGTCCGTCGGGGATGCCCACCAGCAATGATCCCACGGACCCCGCACGGGCGCCTTTCCCGGGCCGCCAGCCACCCACCACCACTTCCTGGGTCTGGTCGAGCTTGAGTTTGATCCAGGTGCGGGTCCGCTGCCCACTGACGTAGCGGCTGTCGGTGCGCTTCGCCATCACGCCTTCCAGCCCCAGCTCCTGCGCGCTTTCGAGGATGTGTTCCACCGGTTCCTCAAGGACCAGTGACAGGTCCACAGGACAGTCCGAAGGACTGAAAAACGTCTCCAGCCGGCCGCGCCGCTTGGTGAGGGGCAGCGTGCGAAGGTCCGTGCCGCCGTCGTACAGCAGGTCGAAGAGCATCAGCCGGACGGGGATGGCCTTGCTCGCTTTGGCAACGTCGGCGGCCCGGGTGAGCTTCATGCGGCCCTGGAGCAGCCCGAAGTCAGGCCGGCCGGAAGGGCCTACGGCGATGATCTCGCCGTCGGCGACGAACGGCTGGGGCGGCCAGCAGTCCCGGTTGGTGAACTCCGGGTAGGTTCTGGTGACGTCGTTCCCGTTGCGGCTGAAGACACGGATGGATTGTTCGTCGGCCACGAGGATGGCGCGGACCCCGTCCCACTTGAGCTCGAACTGCCAGTTGCTGCCCTGCAGGTCCGCTGCTTTCCCGGACGTGGCCATCATCGGGCTGAAGTCCTGAGGTGATACCCCAACCGCCTGCGATTGTTCACCCGGCTGCCCGGCTTCGCTGTCCTCCGCAATGGGCTCCTCCACAGCCTCCTCCGCCGCATCGGTTTGGCTGGCCGCGGGCTCTCCGTTGTCCGGCTCTTCGTCCCCCTCTTCTTCCGGCTCCTCCGGCACGGCCACAGAGCGGTGCCGGGTGCTTGGCCGGTCTTTGTCCATGAGGTGGATCAGCCACTGGCCTTCGGCATCCTTGCCCTGGCCGCGGCCGGTATGGATGAGCGCAACCTTCTTCGTCCCGCCCAGGCCGCCGCCCTCGGAACCGTGCAGGGTGACGATGACCTCCCTGCCGTTGATCCACTTGTGCAGTTCATAGGTGCCGTGGTCCCAGATGGTCATTTCACCGGCACCGTACTCGCCCTTGGGGATGGTCCCGTGAAAGGTGAGGTAGTCCATCGGATGGTCCTCAGTCTGGACCGCCAGGTGGTTCTTGCCGCCGCTTTCCGGGACACCTTTCGGCAAAGCCCAGGACACCAGGACGCCATCGCG
Source organism: Pseudarthrobacter sp. W1I19 (assembly GCF_030817835.1). Lineage (NCBI taxonomy): Bacteria > Bacillati > Actinomycetota > Actinomycetes > Micrococcales > Micrococcaceae > Pseudarthrobacter > Pseudarthrobacter sp. W1I19. The sequence continues at coordinate 3,997,257 of NZ_JAUSZR010000001.1, read as the reverse complement.
CTCAAGGCGGAGGTCGAAGTGGAGCCGGCTGGCGTGGTGCTCCTGGATGACAAACGCGTCACCGCTGCCGGCCGCGCCGCTGAATGGCTCCGGCGTGGCGTGAGGATCACGCATGGAGCGGTACTTGCCCAGGCGCGGGTCGCCGTCGTGATGGTTGCCCGGTGAGTCCACGCTTTGGTGCGCGGCGCGGAAATTCGAGGCACGGACGACGGCGGCAAACGGGTCAGTGCCGTCCTGCACCCGGCGCAGCACGGCCTGGTAGTCCAAGTGTTTCAGTCCCGGCGAACCAATCTCACCCCACGTCCGGGCAGCAGCCACCATCGGAGTGGGCCGACCGCGCAGCGAATACGGCACGATGGTGGTTTTGGCCGCGTTGTTCTGGCTCCAGTCCACCAGCACCTTGCCCTTGCGCAATGTTTTTTTCATGTCACTGACGGCCAGGTCCGGATGATCCGCTTCCAGGGCGCGGGCCAATTCGCGGGCGAACGCGGAGATCTGGTCGGAGGTCTGGCTCCGGTCCAGTGGGGCGTAGAGGTGGATGCCTTTGCTGCCGCTGGTCACCGGGACCGGGTCCAGCCCCACGTCCTCGAGGATGCCTCGTGCCAGCAAGGCCACTTCCACGCACTCCTCAAGTCCGGCGCCCACGCCGGGGTCGAGGTCCAGGACCAGCCGGTCCGGATTCAGCTGGTTGCCGTGCGAATCCACCTGCCACTGGGGGACGTGGATTTCCAGGGAGTTGATCTGGCCGAACCAGGTCAGCGTGGCGGGATCATTCACCATGGGATAGTGGATGGTCCGGTCCTTGTGGGTGATGGCCGCGCGGGGGAGCCAGCCGGGGGCGGAGTCCTCCAGGTTTTTCTGGAAGAAGACCTCGCCCGGTTTTTCTTCCGTTCCGACGCCGTTGACCCACCTTTTCCGGGTGGCCGGCCGGTTGGCTGCGGCGGGGATCAGGACGTGTGCAACGGCGGCGTAGTAGGCCAGGACGTCCGCCTTGGTGGTGCCGGTCTCCGGATAGATGACCTTGCCCAGGTTGGTGAGGGTCAATTCCCGGCCTGCAACCCGGACACGCTCTTTAGCGGCGGCCACAGGTCTTCACCTCCGGCGCTGCGTGCTGTTGACTTAGGGAATGAGAGCCATCTGGAAAGGTGCCATCGCGTTTGGCCTGGTCAACGTACCCGTGAAGGTCTACAGCGCAACCGAAGATCATGACATCAGTCTGCACCAGGTCCACAATGCCGACGGCGGCCGGATCCGCTACCAGCGCAGGTGCGAGGTGTGCAGCCAGGTCATCGATTACTCGGACATCGAGAAGGCCTACGAGGAGGACGGCAAGACTGTGGTCCTCTCCAAGGACGAGCTCAAGGCCATCCCAGCAGAGAACAGCCACGAGATCGAGGTGGTGCAGTTCGTCCCGTCCGAGCAGCTCGAACCCATGATGTTCGAGAAGAGCTACTACCTGGAGCCGGACTCCAAATCGCCCAAGGCCTACGTGCTGCTCAGGCGCGCGCTGGAGGACACGGACAGGGTGGCCATCGTCCAGTTCGCGCTGCGCGAGAAGACCCGGCTGGGGGCGCTCCGGATTAAGGACGACGTCCTGGTGCTGCAGTCCCTGCTCTGGCCGGACGAAGTCCGCGAAGCAAACTTCCCTTCCCTGGACGTATCCATCAAGATCTCCCCGCAGGAGCGGGACATGTCCGCGGCCCTGGTGGAATCCATGGCCGCCGACTTCGATCCGGAGCACTTCACCGACGACTACCAGGTGCAGCTGCGCCAGCTCATTGAGGCCAAACTCGAGCAGGGCGATGCTCTCGACACCGAAGAAACATTTGGCGTGGAGGCCGGTGAAGGCGGCAAGGGCGAAGTCATCGACCTGATGGAGGCGCTGAAGCGGAGCCTGGACCGGAAACGTGGGGGAGGGGCTGGAACTGCTGCCGGCGGCTCCGACGACGCAGCTGGCTCCCCGGAATCCGAGGACGACGAAGAGACTGCTGCCAAGCCGGCGCGCAAGCGGGCTGCGGCCGGCAAAGCGACGGAAAGCAAGTCCGCTGAAACCAAGTCCACGGCCGGCAAGACCACCGCGAGCAAGAACACCGCGAGCAGAACCACCGCCAAGTCCACGGATAGCAAGTCCGCTGCCAAGACCGGTACCACCAAATCCACGGCCGCCAAATCCACGGCTAGCAAAACTGCCGACAAGCCTGCCGCGAAAACCGCTGCCGGCAAGGCAACGAGTACCAGGGCGCGCAAGCCGGCGTGACCATCGCGGTCCCGCCGGGAGCGCTGCCTTGGTGAGTGCCATGCCTATGAAACTACTGAGCGTGCCGGCTTTGCGATAGCGGGTGTCCCCGTTCGCTGCCTCTGATGCCGTGTCTGTTTCGGCTGTCTCTTTACAGCGAAGGCGGGCGCGTCCACAATGAGTCGCATCGCAGCCTCCGCTGTGCCGGCAGCGCGCTGCTACTCACTGGGAACCATCACAGTAGGGAGGCACAGTCATGAGTGAACAGGCTGATGTTCTGGAGGCGGACCGGGCGCTCAAGCAAAAGCACCGTGCCATGTGGGCATCGGGGGACTATCCTGCGCTCGCGAGCGAGCTGCTCCCCGAGCTGGGGGCGATCCTCGTTGAAGCCTGCGGCATCACGTCGCGCCAGCGGGTCCTGGACGTGGCCGCCGGCTCAGGAAACGCAGCCATCCCCGCGGCGATGATGGGGGCGAAGGTGGTGGCCAGCGACCTCACCCCGGAGCTGTTCGACGCCGGCCGCCACCAGGCCGCCGACCGGGGCGTTGAGCTGGAATGGAAAGAGGGGGACGCCGAGGCCCTGCCGTTCGGCGACGAAGAGTTCGATACCGTGATGTCCTGCCTTGGTGTGATGTTCGCGCCGCACCACCAGGCGGCAGCGGACCAGCTCCTGCGCGTCTGCAAGCCGGGCGGCACCATCGGGCTGCTCAGCTGGACGCCGGAAGGGTTCATCGGCAAGATGTTCGCCGCCTTGAAGCCGTTCGCCCCGCCGCCGCCACCGGGTGCGCAACCCGCCCCCTTATGGGGCAGCGAGGACCACGTACGCGAACTGCTCGGTAACAGGGTCACCGACGTCAAGGCCCGCAAACAGTCTTTGGCCGTCCGGAGTTTCCACCAGCCGGAGGACTTCGTCCGCTACTTCAAATCCCACTACGGCCCCACCATCTCCGTCTACAAGTTCATTGGAGAGGATTCGGACAAGGTCAAGGAGCTGGACAGGGCGCTGACCGAACTTGCTGAATCCTTCGGCGATGCCCACGGTGATTCCCCGTTCCAGATGGAATGGGAATACCTGCTGTTCACGGCGAAGAAGGCCAAGGGCAATGTCGGGTGATTTTGTGGCGGCGTCGTCCGTCACCATCGAGGCCCCGCCCGGCCGGGTGTGGGACGTCATCACTGATCCGGCGGCCACCAAGGAGTTTATGTTCGGCGCCGATCTCGCCACGGACTGGAGTGTCGGTGGGCCCATCACCTGGCGGGGCACCTGGGAAGGCAAGGAGTACGAAGACAAGGGAGTGGTCCTCGAAATGGAACCCGGCCGGCGGTTGGTGTACACGCATTTCAGCCCGCTCGCAGGCCAGGAGGACAAGCCGGAAAACTACCACACGCTCACCTGGACACTGCAGGACCAGGGCGGCCGGACGCTGCTGACGCTGTCCCAGGACAACAACCCCACCGCCGAGGCCGCAGAGCACTCGCAGGGCATGTGGGACAAGCTGGTGGCGGACGTCAAGAGGCTCGCCGAGCGCACCTGAGGAGCGCTTAAACGCTACGGCCGCCGTCGGGCACCTCCCGGGAAGGGAAGTCCGACGGCGGCCGCGCGGCTTGGCTGCCTGTGGCAGCGGGCCTGCTACTCGGCGTCGTGATCCGTTTCGAGGATCTGGACCAGGTGGTCCAGGGCGGTCTCAGCGCCGTCGCCCTCGGCCCGGAGGACCACCACGTCGCCGTGGGAGGCGCCCAGGCTCATGAGGGACAGGATGCTGGCAGCGTCCATCGCTTCGTCGGCCGGTTCGCCTTCACGGGCGATGGTGATGTCCAGGTCGTACTCGCCGGCTGCCTCGGCAAAGATGGCGGCGGGGCGGGCGTGCAGGCCCACGCGGCTGGCGACGGTTGCTGTGCGTTCTGGCATTTTTGCTCCTTTGTCTTCCGGCGGAATGGTTGGTGCCGGGTAGCGGTAGTGGGTGGGGCAGGGTCAGACGGTTGCTGGAACGGTCTCCACCGTAGCAGCGGTCTTCGGGGCTGCCCAGCGCTTGAGGGCCACCACGGCCAGCGCGCTGACGATGGTTCCGGCGATGATGGACAGGACGAACATCAGCAGGTTGCCGATGGCGAAGAACACGAAGATGCCGCCGTGGGGTGCCTGCGAGGTGACGTTGAAGGCCATGCAGAGTGCGCCGGTGAGGGCGCCGCCCACCATGCTGGCAGGAATCACGCGCAGCGGATCCGCAGCAGCAAACGGGATGGCCCCTTCGGAGATGAAGGATGCACCCAGCAGCCAGGCGGCCTTGCCGTTTTCACGCTCGGCCAGGCTGAAGAGCTTCTTGTCCAGGACGGTGGCCAGGGCCATAGCCAGCGGGGGCACCATGCCTGCGGCCATGACGGTTGCCATGATCTGCCACGGCGCCTGGTTCGCGGCGCTGCCTGCACTGAGACCGGCCACAGCGAAGGCGTAGGCCACCTTGTTGACGGGTCCACCAAGGTCGAAGCACATCATCAGTCCGAGGATGATGCCCAGGACCACGGCGGAGGCGCCGGTCATGCCGGTGAGCCAAGCGTTGAGGGCGTTGGTGAGGCCTGCGATGGGTCCGCCGAGCACCAGGAACATCAGGCCGGAGGCAACGATGGAGGCAAGCAGCGGAATGATCACCACGGGCATCAGGCCGCGCAGCCAGCGAGGCACCTGCCAGGTGCCGATGAGGTGCGCGATGTAGCCGGCCAGCAGGCCGCCCACAATGCCGCCGAGGAAGCCGGCGCCCATAAAGCCGGATACGGCACCGGCGACGAAGCCGGGGGCGATGCCGGGACGGTCAGCAATGGCGTACGCGATGTAACCGGCCAGTGCGGGGACCAGGAACCCCATGGACAGGTTGCCGATCTTGAACAGGACCGCGCCAAGGTAAATGGCCAGGCCGCCCTCGGGCAGGTTCCCGAAGTTGTTGGCCAGGACTACCTTGTCCGCCACGCTGGTGATGTTGTATCCGCCCAGCAGGAAGCCCAGGGCGATCAGCAGCCCGCCGCCGGCAACGAACGGAATCATGTAGCTGACACCGGTGAGCAGTGCGCGCTTGAGCTTCTGGCCGATGTGCTCGCCCTTTTCCTCCGCCTCATGCTCTGCCTGTTCTTCCGCCCCGAAGTGCGGGACGCGGCGGGCGTTGGGGTTGTCGGCGGCCGCGAGGGCCTCCTGGACCATCTTGGCCGGCTCGTCGATGCCACGCTTGACGGGTGCGTTGATGACTGGCTTGCCGGCGAAGCGTTCCTTGCCGCGTACGTCCACGTCCACGGCGAAGATCACGGCGTCGGCGGCGGCGATGACGGCGGGGTCCAGCGGCTTGGCGCCGGAGGAACCCTGGGTCTCCACCTGCAGGTCAACGCCGGCTTCCTGTGCTGCCAGGACGAGGGAGTCAGCTGCCATGTAGGTGTGGGCGATACCAGTGGGGCATGCGGTCACGGCAACGAGGCGCTTGGGCCCCCGGGCTGCGGAAGCCCCGGTGGTTGAGCTTGTCGAAACCGAAGCTGTCGAAGTAGAGCCTGCCGAAGCACTGGCGCCAGCGCCGGCTGCAACACCGGCAGCTGCAGGCGCGGCGGCATGGGCGGCAGGCTTGTCAGCCAGCGCACCGTCCACCAGCTCAACGATCTCCTCGCGGGAGGTGGCGTTGCGCAGCGCTGCGGTGAAGTCCTTTTTGATCAGGGACCTGGCGAGCTTGGAGAGCAGCTTCAGGTGCGCCTGGTCTGCACCGTCCGGGGCTGCGATAAAGAAGACCAGGTCCGCCGGGCCGTCCTTGGCGCCGAAGTCCACCTTGGGGTCCAGGCGGGCCATGGCCAGGGTGGGTTCGGTGACGGCCGCGGAGCGGCAATGCGGGATGGCGATACCGCCGGGAATGCCCGTGGCGGTCTTCTGTTCGCGGGCGAAGGCATCGGCGAAGAGGCCTTCGACTTCTGATGCGCGTCCGGTGGCAGCTACTTTGCTTGCCAGGTGCCGGATCACCGTCTCGGGGGAATTGCCCAGGTTCTGGTCGAGCTCGACCAGTTCCGTGGTGATGAGCTGGGTCACTGTCAATCCTTTCGAAGGGCCGTGATGGTTACGGCATCCGGGGTGGTTTGGTGAACTGCCGGGACGGTGGAGCCCGGCAGGGAGGCGGCTGCGGCACCGTGGGCCACCGCCTGACGAAGGCAATCGGCCGGGGCGGCGCCCTGGCCTTGGGCGAGCAGGTAGCCTGCAAGGGCTGAATCGCCCGCGCCGACAGTACTGACCGCGGCGACCGGCGGGTGCGTGGCCAGCCACGCGCCGTCGGCCGTTACCAGGACAGCTCCCTTGGAACCGAGAGTTGCCAGCACAGCACCCACACCGGAACGTACGACGGCGGCGGCGGCTGCTGCGGCAGCAGCCGGGTCCGCTTCCAGTTCGTCAGCGGTGGCCGGGGAAGCGAAGCCGGCTGCGGCAGCCAGCTCAGCCAATTCTTCGGCGTTGGGTTTGAGGAGGTCCGGTTTTCCCGAACCAGTGCCTGCCCCCGCCAGGCCGTCGCTGGACGGACTATCGCTGGAAACGGCGGCGGCAAGAGGGGCGCCTGAGGAATCCACCGCGATCTGCGGGGCGGTTCCATCGGCGGCGGAGCGCAGGCGGCGCGCCACCGTGGCGTAGAAGTCGGCGGGGAATCCGGGAGGCAGCGAACCGGCCAGGACCACCCAGCTGGCGCCGCGGGCGCTCTCCACCAGCAGCTTGATCAGGGCTTCCTGCTGGTTTTCATCCAGCACGGGGCCTGGTTCGTTGATCTTGGTGGTCACGCCGCCGGGTTCGGTGAGCGCAACGTTGGTGCGCAAGGGCTCACCGATGGGCAGGGAAACGAAAGGCACCCCGCTTTCGCGCAGGCCGGCCAGGACGGGATCGCTGTCCGCGCCGGGGAGGACCGCAAGGGATTCCAGGCCGGACGCCACCAACGCGCGGGAGACGTTGACGCCCTTGCCGCCGGACTCCTGGCTGACGGAGACGGCGCGCTGCACTTCGCCCCGTTCAAGCGGGCCGGGAAGTGCCACCGTCCGGTCCAGGCTCGGGTTGGCGGTGAAGGTGACGATCATGCGATCACCACGTCCACGCCGGCGTCCTCAAGGGCGGCTGCGAGTTCCGGGCCGGGTTCGCTGTCTGTAATCAAGGTGTCCAGATCTTTCAGGGAGGCGAACTGGACCAGGGTTTCCGCGTCCAGCTTGGAGGAGTCGGCCAACACCACGATGCGGCGGGCCGAATGGACGAAAGCTGCCTTGACGGCGGCTTCCTCGGGATCGGGAGTGCTGAGGCCAAAGGATGCATGGATGCCGTTGGTGCCGATGAAGGCGATATCCGGGCGGATCCTGCCGGCGGCTTCCACGGTTGACTGACCGACGGCGACCTGTGTGATTCCGCGGACGCGTCCGCCCAGGATGTCGAGGGCGATTCCGGAAATGTTGGAAAGCCTGCTGGCAATTGGAAGGGCGTGCGTGACGGCCACCAGCTCGGCCCGGGGCCCTGTTCCGTCGGAAGGTTCGACGGCGGTGCGCCTGGCGAGCAGGTTTGCCAGCACTTCGGTGGTGGTTCCGCCGTCGATCAGGACGCTGCCGGGGGAGGTCCTGGGGATAAGGGCCAAGGCGGCCTCGGCGATGCGGATCTTCTGGTCCGGCCGCTGGATGGCCCGCTCGGTGACGCTTTCCTCGGTGGTGCTGAACCGGTCTGCGGCCACGGCACCGCCATGTACACGCCGGACAGTGCCTGCGTTTTCGAGCGTGGCGAGATCGCGGCGGACGGTTTCGGTGGTGATGCGGAAGCGCTCGGCCAGGTGGGTCACGCTGACCCGGCCGGTGCCGGCTACAAGCTCGGCAATCTGTTGCTGGCGCTCCTCGGCGAACACGTACCCTCCGTTGCGTAAGGCTTGCTGTCAGTGACTGGCATCACATGATGTTGAGTTACTTGACTTTATCTTTGCTTCTGTTGGTTTGTCAATGGAAACCAACATGAAACAAAATTCGCGAAGTGCGGGTGGTCCCGCAGGTCCTCGGAGGCTGTCTCCATGGGGCGATGCGAACCGTTTTGGGGAACAAGAAAGCCGGGCGGGACCAGTTCGCAGTGGTTCCGCCCGGCTTCCCGGGTTGTACGTGTTGGGGCTGGTTAGAGCCCGCCGTCCCGGCTTTCGTTCCTTGTGATGCGCTCGCCGGTATTCGGGTCCACTACCGAGCGCGATTCGCTGACGCGGCGGCTGCGGCCGGGGGAGGCCAGGATCAGCGAAGCGATGAGTCCGATCACACCCACCGCCATCAGGATGTAGCCAATGAGCACCTGATCCACAAAGGGGATAAGGCCGGGAGCGACCGCCCAAGCGAGAATGGCGCCGAGGGCGATGAGGAAGATGGAGGATCCGATTCTCATGTGGTTCTCCTGTTGTGAGTGGGGGCATTTTCCTGGCCCCCGGGAATTGCTAAGCATGCTGTCAAGCGTCACGCTACAGCTCCGTGGACCCGTATTCAATGGTTCGGAGGGCGCTTTCGACGCTGATGCGGTTGGTGCTGGTGTGATTCCCGTTGCCTTTCCCGTTTCTCCTGCCCTTTGCGCCCCCTGCATGCTGGCCGGCCCCTTCTGGGCGGATCGACGGCTGCTCAACGCCGATTAACAGCTTCGCGCCGCTGGCCCGGCACGGCTTCAGGCTGCTTGCCATTCCGCCTCGCTAGGCTGATCCGATGGAAACAGTGGTGTGGTCAAAGGCGGAGGGCGAGCGGGCGGGCACTCCGTTGCTGGTGATGATGCACGGCTACGGCACCGACGAGTCCCGGATGGTCCGGCTTTTTGAGTATCTGCCAGCCGAATTCACGTGCGCAGCACTCCGGGCTCCCATGGCTATTGGGGACCATTACGGCTGGTTCCTGCTGGACTACTTCCTTGCCAATGACTTCGCTGATGTCATTAAGGCTGCCAACGCCGTCCAGACCTGGATCAACAGCGTCAAGGGCGAGCACACCAGCGTCAGCCTGCTCGGCTATTCCCAGGGTATGGCCATGGCCAGCACCCTGCTGCGCCTGCATCCTAAGGACTATGCGGCAGTTGTGGGACTGTCCGGCTTTGTGCTCGAAAACGAACTCCTCTCGCTCACGGAGTCCTTTGATACCCCGCCGCCCTTTTTCTGGGGGCGGGATAAGGCGGACCTGGTGATCAACGAGGACGCGGTGGCTTACACGGAGGAGTGGCTGCAGGCGAACACGCTTCTCACCGCCAGGACCTATCCGGGTATGGGCCACGCCATGTCCAAAACGGAAATGGTGGATGTCAGCGCCTTCCTCCGCCACTACGTGCTCCGCCCCAACGGTTCCGCAGGCTCCTAGCACTTCCGGGACTCAGGCAGCGAGACGTGCGTCACAAAGGCGGCTCAAGAAAAAACAGTTGCCAGCCAAATTTGTAAGCGCTTACACTCGTCTTCGGCCCCGTGCGCGGCCGTGAACTGGGCAGACACGGAAGGTGGTGCGGTGCGGATGCTTTGCGGCAGCCTGTCGAGGCGCATCATTGTTGGCTCCTGCGGCAGCCCCGGACGTCCGGCTGGCTTGTCCGGCAGCCCGAAACTGGCCCATGATGGTAGGGACAGATGGTTCAGCAGGGCGCCGGCAAGGCCCCCCAGCGGGACGACAACAGGGACAACAGCCGGGACAACGCCGCTGCGAATGTAACGCCGGCCGGCCCGCCGACTCTGCAGATGATCCGGGCACCGAAGCCACCACACCCCAGAAGCAACCCCGCCTTCGAGGCTGCCCGCCGTCTGAAAGGACACCGCACCACGCATGAGTGAAAACACCGCCACAGAACATCCTGTCAACAGCCTCACCGCCTGGACGGGTGCCTCCGCCATCCTCTTTGACCTGGACGGCGTCCTGACCCCCACCGCAGCGGTGCATGAGCAGGCATGGCAGGAGTTGTTCGAAAGCTATCTCTCCTCCCGGCCGGAGGTCACGGGCTACAGCGAGAGCGACTACTTCGACCACATCGACGGCAAGCCGCGTTTTGACGGCGTCCGCGATTTCCTGGCCTCACGCGGGATCGTCCTTCCCGAAGGCCCCACCGATGACGACCCCGCGAACACTACGGTGCAGGGCCTGGGCAACCGCAAGAACAGGATTTTCAACGACATTGTCAGCACGGGCGTGGAACCGTTCGAAGGTTCGGTCCGCTTCCTGGAGGCGGTGCTTGCCCGCGGCCTGAAGGTCGCGGTGGTCTCCTCCTCACGGAACGCGCCCGCAGTCCTGGAAGCGGCCGGCCTCAGCCACCACTTCCGTGTAGTGGTGGACGGCGTTGTGGCAGCCGGGGAAGGCCTGCCGGGCAAACCCAGCCCCGCCACGTACCAGTACGCGGCCCAACTGCTGGGCCTGCCCAGTGAGGAATGCGTAGTGGTGGAGGATGCGGTCTCCGGTGTCCAGGCCGGAGAGGCCGGTTCGTTCCACTCGGTGATTGGTGTGGACCGGGGCGCCGGACGGCAAACCCTGCTGGACGCCGGCGCAACAGTGGTGGTCAACGACCTCGACGAACTCCTCTGACTCCCGGGCCCAGCCGCTTCCCCCATCCCGGCGCCCGGACCCAACGAACTACTTAAGCACGCAGTAAAGCAGCATCCAAGCTGCCGCGCCCGCCCCAGGCCAACGACAGCTGCCCCAGCACCCGCCTAAGGACCCCAACACCATGGCTATCATCACCGCAGACCGCGAGCGGTTCCCCAACACCCCCTGGCAACTCGTCGAAACACGCCACGAGCCGGGCGTGGAGGGCACTCTGGAAACCCTCTTTGCCCTCGGCAACGGGCACCTCGGAATCCGCGGCGCCCACTGGGCGGCGGCAGACTCCGACCTGCCGGGCAGCTTCATCAACGGATTGCATGAGATCTGGGACATCAAGCACGCCGAAAATGCCTTCGGCTTTGCCAGGACCGGCCAGCGCATCCTGTATATCCCGGATGCAAACAATTTCACACTGGTCATCGACGGCGAGTCCCTCACCCTGGCCGAATCCGAGGTCCTGGACTACCGCCGTTCCGTTGACTTCGCCACGGGAGTCTACGAGTGCCGCATCACCTGGCAGTGCCGCTCCGGGGCCGTCGTCACCACCACGGAGCGCCGTGCCGTCGGGTTCGCAACCCGCGGCGCCCTCGGCATTTCACTCGAGGTGGCCACTGACCGCGAGATCTCCGTGGACGTCACGTCCTCGGTGATCAACCGCCAGGACCAGCCGGTGGAGGACCACTCGGTCCATGACCCCCGCCGGGCTGGCCGCCACGCCGGACGCGTGCTGCTGCCGCTGCGCCTTGACGGCGGCGACGGCTCGCTCCGCCTTGCCTGGGAAGCAGCCGAATCCAAGCAGCGGGTGGGCGTCGCGGTGGACCACTGGACCTCGGCGGGCCACCAGCCGTTCGATACCCTCGTGGACCAGGACGACAGCAGCGTCCGCTACGTGCTTGCAGTGGGCCCGGACGAGCCGTTCCGGCTGGAAAAGACCGTCAGCTACGCCGCGGGCGCCGGAATCCAGGACCCCTCCATTGATGCTGCCGCTGTCGCAGAAACGGGCCTGAAGCCGGTTGCTGACATCTTCGCCGAAAGCGAAGCGCACTACCGCGAGCACTGGGCCACCTCGGACATCGTGGTGTCCGGTGGTACGCCTGAACTCCAGCAGGCCATCCGCTGGAACTTGTTCCAGCTGGCCCAGGCAACGGCCCGCGCGGACGTGGCCGGGATCCCCGCCAAGGGCGTCACGGGTTCGGGCTACGAGGGCCACTATTTCTGGGACCAGGAGGTGTACCTCCTGCCGTACCTGACCTACACCAACCCCGTGGGCGCCCGGCGGGTCCTGGAATTCCGCCACGCCATGCTCCCGGAAGCCAAGATCCGGGCGAAGGAACTGAGTGTGGAAGGCGCATTGTTCCCGTGGCGCACCATCAACGGGCTTGAGGCCAGTGCCTACTATGCCGCCGGCACGGCCCAGTTCCATATCGCCGCCGCCATCGCCTTCGCCACCAACCGGTTCGTCTGGGCCACTGGGGACGTGGCGTTCCGGGACAGCATCGGTGCCGACCTCTTGATCGAGACGGCCCGGATGTGGATTTCGCTTGGCTTCTTCGGCAAAGACGGCATGTTCCACATCCACGGCGTCACGGGTCCTGACGAGTACACGGCAGTGGTCAATGACAACCTCTACACCAACGTCATGGCCCGTTTTAATCTGCGCGCCGCCGCTGCCTTGGAACACGCCGGCATCAGCCAGGAGGAGCGGCAGCTGTGGGAGGCGGCGGCGAGCCGCATGCAGCTGCCCTTCGATGAGCGCATGCAGGTGTATTCGCAGGACAACGACTTTATGACCCTGGAGTCCTGGGACTGGACCACGCCCCGGTCCAAGTACCCGCTGCTCCTGCACTTCCACCCCCTGGTCATCTACCGCCACCAGGTCCTGAAGCAGGCCGACACCGTCCTGGCGATGTTCCTGCAGTGGCAGGATTTCACCGCCGAGGAAAAGCACAGGGCCTTCGACTTCTACGATCCGCTGACCACCGGAGATTCAACGCTTTCCGCCTGCGTGCAGGGCATCATGGCCGCCGAAGTGGGGTACTCGCGCGAAGCGCTGGAGCACTTCACCAACGCCGTGTTCATCGACCTGGACGATACGCACGGCAACACCATCGACGGCGTACACATCGCCTCCACCGGCGGGGTATGGAGCTCGCTGGTGTGCGGCTTTGCCGGCCTGCGGGACCAGGGTCCTGTTCCGTTCTTCGATCCCCGGCTGCCTGCCGAGTGGGAAGGGCTAACCTTCCACCTCAAGATCCGCGGACGGCTGCTGCGGGTCCAGCTCGACGCCGGCTCCCTTACCTTGGCCATCCAGGAAGGCGACCCGCTTGAGGTGGACGTCCGCGGCAAGTTGGTGACTGTGGGCGCCGGACCGGTCCGGGTGGGACTCGCCCCGGTCCCGGTGCCGGAGTCCACGGTGTTCCCGAGCGGACATCCAACGGCGAGCATCCCGATAGTGCACGCCAACAGCGCAGGCCCGCGTCCGGCAGCCTAGCCGCGCACCTGGCCTTCGCCCGCTGTCGTCCTTTCCGCCTCAGGTGAGCCGTCCAGCGGGTGGGCCAGTTCGTCGTCGGACATCCGTGCCACCATCATGGCGATGACCGCCATGATGGGGCACACGCCCCCGGCCACCACGAAGATCAGCCAGATAGGCAGGACTTCGGCGGCGGGTCCGGCCAGGGCCATGGACACCGGCATCAGGGCGAGCGAGACGAAGAAGTCCAGGCTGGATACCCGGCCCAGGAGGTGGGGCGGAACGCGCCGCTGGAGCAGCGTGCCCCAGATAACCATGCCCACGCTGCCGGTGGCGCCGAAGATGAAGAGCGCCGCTGCGATGATCCAGAAGTTGTCCATGAACCCGACGGCGGCCAGCGGCAGGCTGCCCGCGCCCCAGCTCACCATCATCACCGTGAGGTAGCGCCTGGGCAGCCGCAGGGAGGCCGTGAGCAGCGAGCCGAGGGCCGCGCCCACACCCATGACGGCGAGCAGGAAGCCGAACATACTGGAGTCGCCACCCAGCTGGTCGCGGACCACAAACGGCAGCAGCACTTCGATGGGGCCGATCAGGAAGAGGACCGAAATGCACGCCCAGATCAGGGTCCAGAGCAGCCACGGTGTCCGCAGCGTGTAGCTGACCCCTTCGCGCAGGTCCTGGAAAAAGGATGATTTGCGGCTTGGGTCGCCACCGCCCTCTGTGCCCATGAGCGGCGCAGCCAGTTCGTGCCGGCCCAGGAAGTTCAGGATGATGAAGGCCGAAAGGTGGCACAGCGCCACAGCCGTCACGGCGTGCGACGGTGACAGGGCAGCCACCACAACACCTGCAACGGCCGGCCCGGCGGCCTGCTGGAGCACAGGGCGCATGGATCCCTCCATGCCGTTGGCGGCCAGCAGGTCCTCTGCCGGAAGGATGCGCGGCAGGATCGCGGAGTAGGCAGGGAAGAAGAAGGCAGCACCGACGCCGAGCACAAAAGCACCCGCGGCAACATGCCAAAGCTGCAGCCAGCCGGCAAGGGCCAGCCCGCTGATGGCGGCGATAACGGCGAGGTTGGCACCCTCTACGGCGATGATCAGTCGGCGCTGCGGAATACGGTCGGCCGCGATGCCGCCGACCAGGACAAAGGCCACCAGGCCCACGCTGCCGGCAGCGGCCACCAGTGAGAGCTCCACGGGTCCGCCGCCGAGATGGATCACCTGGTAAACCATGGCAACGGCCCACATACCGGAGCCGAAGATGGAGATGGCCAGTGCCAAAATCAGTACCCGGTACTCACGGTGGACAAAGGGCCGCAAGGCTTTGGGAGCGGGCATAGGGTAAGTCTAGGCTTCGGCCGGACAGGCGGCACACGGTGGCTGCCCTGAAAACCGACTGGGGCCAGCCACCATGCGTGGCCTAGTGTTAAGCAAGCTTAGTATCAGTAGGGCCGCAACCAACGCGGCCGGCGAGACCAACAGAGGTGACCATGGCCAGGCGCAGCAACCCCGCAGTACGAATCGCAACCGAAACCGCCCATAATGCAGTGTTCGACGCCGACGGGAAGCCCAAGCCCGGAGTCCACAACGCGCTCCTGAAGGCAGTGGAGATCCAGCGCCCGCTGGTCCTGGCCTACATTCGCCGGCTGCAGAAAAAGCACCCGCGCGCCACCGCCGCGCAGCTGGCAGACATCCTGGAGCGGGACTACCTTCGTGCCGTCACCGGAGGCGGCGCAATCGTGGGGGCAACCGCCGTCGTTCCCGGCGTTGGCACAGTTGCGTCCCTGGGACTGTCCGCTGCGGCGACAGTAGGGTTCCTGGAAGCCACCGCCCTCTATGCCACGTCCCTCGCAGAGCTGCACGGCATCCGCCTCACCAACCCGGAAAAGGCCAGCACCATGGTGATGGCCATCATGCTGGGCGAGGAGGGCACGGCCCTGCTCGGAACGCTCAGCGGACAGGCGGCCGGAAACGGCACGAACGCCACCCGGGCCTGGGGCAATGTGCTGTCCAAATCCATGTCGGTGCCCGGCTTCGGTTCGGTCCGCAACCGCATCCAGAAAGCCTTCCTCAAGAACCTCCTCAAACGCCAAGGGACTGCGCTGTTCGGCCGGGCGCTGCCGTTCGGCATCGGCGCAGTGGTGGGTGGAGCCGGTAACCTCATGATGGGGCGGGCAGTGGTGGGGAATGCGAAGGAAGCGTTTGGTCCCATGCCCGATACCATTCCCGGCGAGCTGAACGCCGCCGCACCGGACCATCTGACGCTGGAAGGCAACAACCTTGGATCTCAACGCTGACCTCGGCGAATCATTCGGCTCCTGGACCATGGGGGACGACGCCGCGATGTTCCAGCTGGTCACCAGCGCCAACGTTGCCTGCGGGTTCCATGCCGGCGACCCCGTCACCATGCTGGACAGCTGCCGGGCCGCCTACGAGCTGGATGTAACCGTCGGGGCGCATGTAGGCTACCGCGACCTCGCCGGTTTCGGCCGCCGCTCGCTGGACATGTCCTTTGACGAGCTGTTCGGCGATGTGCTGTACCAGCTGGGCGCGCTCGACGGCGTGGCGCACGCCGTGGGTGCCTCGGTGGACTACGTGAAGCCGCACGGGGCGCTGTACAACCGGCTGGTACGCGACGCAGAACAGGCCTCGGCGGTAGTGGCCGCCGTGAACTCCTACGATCCCGGCCTGCCTATCCTTGGCCTGCCCGGGTCTGAGCTGTTGAAGCAGGCCAAGGAAGCCGGGCATCCGGTCTTCATCGAAGCCTTTGTGGACCGCGCCTACCAGAGTGACGGGACCCTGGTGCCGCGCTCCCAGGAAGGCGCCGTCCTGCACGACGTCGACGCGATCGTCGAGCGGGCCGTGCGCCTGGCCACTAAAGGCGAAGTCGTGGCACTGGACGGGACAGTAGTCCCGGTGCGTCCGGACTCCCTGTGCATCCACGGCGACACCCCGGGCGCCGTGGGGATGGCTGCGGCCGTCCGCGCCGGGCTGGAGGCCGCCGGCGTTGAACTGGAAGCGTTCGCCTGACAGCACTCACCCAAAAATCAGGTGCGCCACCGTAAAGATCGCCAGGCCGGCCAGCGAGCCCACCACGGTGCCGTTGATCCGGATGAACTGCAGGTCCTTGCCCACCTGGAGCTCGATCTTCTGCGAGGTTTCCTCGGCATCCCACCGGGCAACGGTATCGGTGATCACCCCGGCAATGTCCGAGCGGTAGGTCCGCACCAGATAGCCCGCGGCGTCACCAATCCAGGCGTTGACCTTGCCGGCGAGTTCGGGGTCGTTGACCAGCCTGGAGCCGAAGTCGCGTACGGCCGCCTTGAACTTGACGGTCAGCTCGCTGTCCGGATCCTCCACGGCGCCGAGCAGGGCGTTCTTCACGGTTCCCCAGGTGCGGGAGGCAAGCTCGCGCACTTCCGGGTCGCCAAGAACTTGGGCCTTGATGTCCTCCGCGCGGGCGATCATCACCGGATCATGCTGCAGGTCCTGGGCAAGATCGTTCAGGTACTTGTCGATGGACTGCCGGACCTGGTGGTTCGGATCGGACTGCACGGCCCGGACGAATTTGAGGAACTCGATGTAGACCTTGTCGCCCACCAGCCCGTCCACGAACTGCGGAACCCAGGTTGGCGAACGCTCCGAGACGAGCCGGCTGACCGTTTCATGATTTTCGCTGACCCAGTCGGCCGCCCGGTCCACCAGCAGGTCCACCAGCTTGTGGTGGTGCCCGTCGTGGAAAATCCTCTCCGCCATCTTGCCCACCGGAGGTCCCCACGGCGGGGTGAGCAGGTGCTTGCGCACCATTCCCTCGATGACCGCCTGGACGTCGTCGTCGTTCAGGACCTTGAACAAGCCCCGGATAACGGCCGCGCCCTCCTTGGCCACCCGGTTGGCGCCCGCAGGCGTGGCAAGCCACTCGCCGGCCCGGCGGGCGATGTTCACGCTTGCCAGCTTGTCCTGGACCACCTGCTCGGACAGGAAGTTGGTCTCCACGAACTCGCCCAGCGAGGCACCGATCTGGTCCTTGCGGCGCGGAATGATCGCGGTGTGCGGGATCTTGATGCCCATGGGGTACTTGAACAGCGCGGTGACGGCGAACCAGTCGGCCAGCGCGCCCACCATGCCGCCCTCCGCGGCCGCCCGCACGTATTGGAGCCACGGATACTCCCTTTGCAGGGCGAAGGCGAACACAAACACCACGGCCATGGCGATGAGCAGTCCCAGTGCCACAAGCTTCATTTTCCGCAGCGCTGCCGCTTTTTCGGCGTCGCCGGCAGTGAGTTGCTGGCGGACGACGGCGGCACGCGCCTGTTCTTCGGATGGTCCGGCGGGCGCCGGCCTGGTGGGTGCTTCGCGGGTAGTTGGTTCAGAGTTCACCTGCATGTGCCAAGCCTAGCCCCGCAGCCCGGGCCGGGTCGGCTACCGTGTCTGCATGACTACTGAAGAGTCACTGCCGCAGCGGCCGCTGGTCTTTGCCCACCGCGGTTCGAGTGCCGCCTTCGCCGAACATACCCGCGCCGCCTATCTGCAGGCGTTGGCCGACGGGGCTGACGGGGTGGAGTGCGATGTCCACCTCACCCGCGACCAGCACGTCGTCCTCCTGCATGACGCCAACCTGGACCGTACTTCAGATGGAACCGGGCCGGTGGCGGAGCGGACGCTGCGCGAACTCCGCCGCCTGGACTTTTCGGCCTGGAAGGGTGTGCGCATCCCCGAGATCTACGGGGCCCGATCCGAGCAGTTCCTGACGCTTCCGGAACTGCTGGAGATCCTCCGCGGTGCCGGCCGGCCCGTGCGGCTCGCCATCGAGCTGAAACATCCCAGCCCGTACCAGCTCAAGCTGGAGGACCGGGTGCTTGAGGTCCTGCGTGCCGGGGGCTGGCAGGCAGCGGACTCTTGTATTGACAACGTTGCGGTGACCTTCATGAGCTTCAGCCCCGAATCCGTCCGCCGGCTGCTGCGGTCCGTTCCGGCGCAGTACGTCTGCCAGCTGCTGGACGACGTGGACGTGCATGAACTCCGCGAAGAACTGGGCCTGGGGCTGATCACCGGGGGCGCAATAGCCAATGTGATGAAAGCCGCCCAGCTCGAAGGGGAGCGGATCCTGGATACCGGCGAAGCCGGACTGGCCGGTCCCGGCGTCGAGTACGTCCGCCGGCACCCGGGCACCATCCTGCGGTGGCAGGAGCGGGGCCGGCGCCTCCGGGTGTGGACCGTGGACACGGACCAGGATGTAGCGCTGTGCCAGGGCCTGGGCATCCACGAGATCACCACCAACGTGCCCGCCCGCGTGTTGGGGCAGTTGCACGTGGCCTCGCCGCAAGGAAGGTAGGACCAGGATGGTGCAGGCTGCCAGCTGGATTCCCCCACTGTTTCGTGACCTGGTGCCGGTGTTCGCGGACGCCGGACTCGTGTTGGGCGAGGAGGCCACTTCCTGGTCCGGCCCGCGCCGGTGGTGGGGCGGCCTGCTGGATGTGGAGGGCCTGGTGTTGGGGTCCGTGGGAGTCGCCGCTGCAGCATTGAACGTCCTGGCAGGAACTCCTGGCCGGTTCGGCACTACGGCTGCCCTGACCGCAGCTGCGTTCGATTCGTACGGCTATCTGCGGATTGACGGGCGGGGCATCCAGGGCTTTGCCCCGCTGTCCGGTTTCCGGCGCACCCGCGACGGCTGGATCCGGCTCCATGCCAACTACCCGCACCATGAACAGCGGCTGATGCAGGCGCTGGACGCCACCACGGCGGAAGGGGTGGCGGCGGCCCTCGCCGCCATGACCTCGGTCGAGGCGGAATCGGCGATCCAAGCCCGCGGCGGGGTGGCTGCGGCGGTCCGAAACCGCCAGGAGTGGCTCAATTCCCGGATGGGAAGGGCTGCCGGTACAGGGCCCTGGATCGAAGTGGACCTTGCTTCCGGGGAAACCGCTGGGCGGAAGCCGGGTCCCCTGTCCGGGGACGACCCACGCCGGCCCCTGGCTGGCATGCGGATCCTGGACCTGACCAGGGTCATCGCCGGGCCGGTTGCCACACGCCTGCTGGGAGCGCTCGGCGCCGACGTCCTGCGGATTGATCCGCCAAGCCTTCCTGAAATCATGGACCAGTTCGTGGACACCGGTTTTGGCAAGCGGAGCGCAGAGGCGGACCTTGCAGCCCCTGGGAACCGGCACCTGTTGCAGGAGTTGCTGGCTTCCGCCGACGTGGTGATCAGTGGATACCGCCGCGGCTCCTTGGAGCGCTTTGGGCTGGAACCGGACGTTTTGCTGGCGGCCGGGCCGGAGCTGGTGGTGGTCTCGCTGGACGCCTGGGGCAGCACCGGCCCGTGGAGGGGCCTGCGCGGCTTCGACAGCATTGTCCAGGCGGCCACCGGAATCGCCTCCCTTTACGGGACGGAACATCACGACGACGGGTGGCGGCCTGGTGCGCTCCCTGTCCAGGCCCTGGACCACGCCACCGGCTACGGCGTGGCGGCGGCTGCCATCGCCCTGCTCGCCCGGCGACAGGAGTTGGGGCTGGGCGGATCGGCCCGGTTGTCCCTGGCCCGTACCGCCGAGGAGCTGTTCAGCTTCCAGCCCCCGCCACCGGATCCTCCAATACAGCCGGTATCCGCACCCGGACTGCGCAGCATGGCCAGCAGCTACGGGAACCTGCGCTACGTCGGCCCGCCCCTCCTGGTGGACGGGCAGCCGCTCGACTATCCCGGCCCGCCGGCACCCTATGGAAGTTCCGTGCTCGCCTGGGCATAACGGATCCAGTGTGCCCGGCTGGTTTTCGGGCCCTGCCACGCTTGTGATTGAGTGGAGGCATGCCTTTTCCCCGGTCCGGCCGGGCCCTCCAAAGCCTTTCCGCTGCAGCCATGAGCGCCCTCCTTCTGGCCAGCGCCATGAAACACTTCCGCGACCCGCGGTTCTACCGCCAAGTGGTGCCTGACTACCTCTGCCTGGAAGGGAGGGACAACGGAACGGAACCGGACCGCCGTCGACCGTTCGCGGTGATGACCAGGGAGGAGTGGATCGCGGTGAGCGGCCTGCTGGAGCTGGCAGCCGCCGCCGGCCTCCTTGTTCCGCCGGCGCGCAAGGCCACCGCAACTGCCCTCGCCGCCATGTTCACCGTCTTCCTGGCCGGGCACGTCGACGCCCTCCGGCATGCCTACAGTCCGGAAGGAACCCCCGTCCAGCGCAAAATGCATACGCTGCGGCTCCCGCTTCAAGCGCCCCTCATCCTGTGGGCTTGGAGCCTGCGAAAGCCTGCGTCGGCGCCGGACAGGCCCGCGCCGGGAGCCTGGACGTGAGGCTCTTGTCATCCCCTGCCGTCCGGGTGGGACTGTCGATCAGCGTTGCTACGGGCCTGTACGGAGTGTCCTTCGGCGCTTTGTCCGTCACGTCCGGGCTGGACTTCTGGCAAACCATGGCACTGAGCCTGCTGCTGTTCAGCGGCGGCTCGCAATTCGCCTTCATCGGTGTTGTGGGCGGAGGAGGATCAGGCATTGCAGCCATGAGCGCCGCCACGCTGCTGGGCATGCGCAACGGAATTTACGGCATGCAGCTCAACGCGCTGCTGCACCCCACCGGGTGGCGCAAATACGTCGCCGCGCAGGTGACCATCGACGAATCCACCGCCACGAGCACTGGCCAGGCCGATCCCGCCGAGCAGCGCCGCGGCTTCTGGGCGGCGGGCATCGGCATCTATTTGCTGTGGAACCTGTTTACTGCCGTCGGGGCACTCGCCGGCAGCGGCTTGGGCGATCCGAAGCAGTGGGGACTCGACGGGGCGGCGGTGGCTGCTTTCCTGGCTCTGCTCTGGCCCCGGCTCAAGGGCCGGGAACCGATCGCCATCGCAGTGGCCTGTGCTGTTGCCACGGTGGCTGCGGTGCCGTTCGTTCCGGCGGGTGTACCGATTCTTGTCGCAGCCGTCGTGGCGGCGGTGGTCGGCTGGTTCAGCCATGGCCGGAGCGACGAGGGCCTGGAACCGGATGTCGAGCCCTACCGCGAGCATCACCACCGAGGCGCCGAACACCGCCACGCTGAAGACCGGCAGCACGGCAAGGGCGTATCAGGGGCAGGCACATGAGCCTCTGGATCTGGCTGCTCATCGCGTGCGCCCTGGCCTACGCGTGGAAGCTCATGGGTTACTTTGTCCCGGCCAAGCTCCTCAAGGACCCCCGGATGTCGAGGGTTGCCGGAACCATGACCATCGGTCTGCTGGCGTCCCTCACTGTTGTGAACACCGTGGCTTCCGGGCAGTCGCTGGCGGCGGACGCACGCCTGGGCGCGCTCGCGGCTGCGGCGATCGCACTGGCGCTGCGGGCGCCCTTCCTGCTGGTGGTGGTGTTGGGCGCCGGAACTGCGGCCGTGTTGAGGATGCTGGGCTGGAATTGAGCAACCTCTGGCGGCGTGACGCCAATCACTGCCGCGGGGAGCGGCGAGTTGTAGTATGAAAATGGCTAAGCAGTTGGCCACGAATGGTTCGTATGAACGGCGACGATGGAAAATCAACTGCACGCGACCGGGGACAAATCCGGACGCTCCCACTTCCACAAGAATTCGCGACGCCGGGCAGGGCTGCCCGCCAAACGATTCTTTAGGCGATTCTCCGGCTTGTCCGATGTCCCTGCCGAAGATTTGGAAGCCCTGTCAGAAAGCCTGAAAGGGGGGATGGATTGTCATCCGGCGTCCCAGGTCATGGCGCTGCAGGCCATGGTGGGCGAGGAACTGCGGGCGAGGGCAGCGGCGAACGGCGGCTAGATTGGCGGAGGCGGTGGCAGGCAGGCCAGCCTGGTCAACCCCGGCGGCAGCAGTCAGTTATGCCACTCCGTGCGCGGCACTTTCGCTTGCAGCAGCGTTTTCCCTTGCATGTGAACCGGCCGACGTGGACCGTCGCAAGCTTTCTTCAACTGCCATCTCATACCAGGCCTGCGCGCCGTACTCCGGTTCGGGAGTATCAAGGTTTTGGAAAAGGGCATCCAACAGTTTCGCGAGTTCCTCACCCGACAAGGTGGGAAGAACTTCCTCTGGACCTCGCGGATCGTTGATGTAGTGCAGAAGCCTGGAGCTGTTCATCATGGTGCGGCCATGGGCCGGAGGTGCAGGAACTGGGGCATGGAGGGCTCCATCCGGAAAGTTCAGAGAGGCTGGCTGCGTAACCCACTTGAAGTGTATTGCACCTGCTGAACGCCCACAATGGGGAGACCCCCACGGTTGTCACCGGGTGTCCGGAGCCATTTCCGGACAGCCTTGCAGAAGGTAGTGTCCCGCTTTAGGCCTGTCAGGGGAGCGGCGTCAGGGGAGCGGCCGGCACCGGCACATGCACAGGAAGCGGCCGGCTGGGCCGCACTGTCCTGATGGCGTCCTCCACCAGGGCCAGTGGCCTGCGCCACGCATCTGATCCCGGTTCCATTGTGTCCACCACCCCAATGAGCATAGCCAGCAGCCGGAACATGTCCGTCATGGAGATGTCCTCACGCAGGCTTCCCTGGCCCTGCCCGCGGACCAGCAGCACGCTGATCGATTCCATCAATGATCCTGTGATGCCGGTGAGCAGTTCCCGGCGGCCGGCAACAGCCCCGAGGAGGTTGGCGTCGTCGCTGGCGGCGCCCATCAGGGCTTCCATGACCCGCAGCAGCCCCGCGGCGGCGTCGATATCGGCCAGGGCGCCGTCCACCACCGGATCTACCGTGAGCCGGAGCTGCCGGTTAAGCGCTGCAAGGACCAGTTCCTCCTTGTCGGAAAAGTTCCGGAACAAGGTGGCCGGCCCCACGCCTGCAGTTGCTGCGATGGTCTGCAGCGGTACTTCCGGACCGAATTCGCGGAAGCATTGGCGCGCCGCCGTAATGATCTTGTCCACGTTCCGCGCTGCGTCGGCGCGGAGTGGCTTGCGGGCGACTGCGAGGCTCATGCCAAAAGGTTAGCAATGGAGGTCCTGCCGTTCACCGTTACCGGGGGGTAGGGGGTTTTGTGACGGCGGCAGCGGCGTACCCCGCCTGCGCCCTGCGCCCCTGCCATGGCACACTGGCCCTATGCTGCTTGCCTTTTCTGTTGCCCCCTCCGGTACCCCCGCTGAAGGCTCCCGGCCCGCGGACGCCTCCGTTCACGACGCCGTCGCCGCCGCTGTGAAAATCGTCAGGGAGTCAGGGCTCCCCAATACAACCGATTCAATGTTCACCACCATCGAGGGTGAATGGGATGAAGTTTTCGATGTCGTGAAGCGTGCAACGGAGGCCGTGGGCCGCTACGGCAGCCGCGTTTCCCTGGTCATCAAGGCGGACATCAGGCCTGGATACTCCGGCGAGTTGACGGCCAAGGTGGACCGGCTGGAAGCAGCATTGGCGGACGGCCCCTCCTGAGGCGGTGCACCCGAAGGGCCGGCTGCCTGCTGGGTCAGCACCTTTCGGGATGCGTAAATTGTCTGGACCCGCGCCGGAGCCCCGTGCCAGACTGTGCCCATGTTTGAGCACAAGCCCCGGCCGGAGTGGACCGCCACCGAAAAGTTCTTGTCCGACGTGGTGGTACATCCCGATCCCGCCCTGCTCCGGGCAGTGCAATCCGCAGCTGATGCCGGTATACCGCCCATCGAGGTGGCGCCCAATGCAGGCAAGCTGCTCAAGCTTTTGGTCCAGCTGTCCGGGGCCCGGCGGGTCCTGGAGATTGGCACGCTGGCGGGCTTCAGTACCATTTGGATGGGGCAGGGCCTGCCCGACGACGGCACGCTGGTGACGTGCGAATTCCTCCCCAAGCACGCGGAAGTCGCGTGGGCGAATATTGACTTCGCCGGACTGGGACAGAAGGTGGAGATCCGGCTGGGACCTGCCCTGGACACTCTCGCGGCCTTGGCAGAGGAGGACCGCGAACCCTTCGACTTCATCTTCATCGACGCCGACAAAGAGAACAACAGCCGCTACCTGGACTGGGCGGTCCGGCTAGGCCGCCCCGGGACCACTGTGGTCCTGGATAACACCATTTGGGAAGGTGCGGTGCTGAACCCGGACATGGACCCTGTTAACGCGCCGGGAATCGTTGATGCTTTGAAGCTGCTGGGCGAACATCCCCGGCTGGACGCCACCGTCATTCAGACTGTGGGCTCCAAAGGCTGGGATGGATTCGCACTGGCCCGGATCAGGTAGCGCAGCTGGCCTGCTCCTCAGGGTCCCTGCCTCCATCAAACTGCTAAGTATGCTTATAGTAATTGTCCGGTTGGTCCCAGCCGGATACTCAGCCGCAGTGGAGGTAAATGATGAAAGCGTCGCCCACCCTTGCCAGTAACCTGCAAATGGTGCTCACTGACCTCATTGAGTTGCACCTGCAGGGGAAACAGGCCCACTGGAACCTGGTGGGCACCAATTTCCGCGACCTACACCTGCAGCTGGACGAGATCATTGCCGCCGCCAGGCTCTTCGCCGACCAGGCGGCGGAGAGGATGCGGGCACTGCACGCCCTGCCGGACGGCCGCAGCAGCACCGTCTCCTCCGGCGGCCGCCTCGAGGAGTTTCCGCAAGGGCTGGTGACTACCAAGGACACCGTCAAACTTGTTACCGCCCGCCTCGAACGTACTGTGCAGACCATGAGGGACGTCCACGACGAGGTTGATGAGGAAGACCCCACCAGTGCTGACCTGCTCCATGCCGTCATCGAGCGCCTGGAGCAGTTGGCCTGGATGGTCAATGCCGAAACCATGGCCGCCACGGCACCCGTCACCGAGCCTGCCTAGCCGCTTTCCTGGGAAGCTGGCCGGGGACCGGAGCCGGAGGAACGAAAAAGGGCTGCTGCGCAATGCGCAGCAGCCCTTTCAGTCGGCTATGGCTTCGTCGGACCTAATCCTTCTTGAAAGCATCCTTGATTTTTTCGCCGGCCTGCTTCAGGTCAGCCTTGGACTGGTCCATCTTGCCTTCAGTGCGCAGGCTTTCGTCGTCCGTGGCCGCGCCTGCACCCTCCTTGGCTTTGCCGCCCATCTTTTCCGCGGCATTGTCAATCTTGTCATCCAAACCCATGGTGATTCTCCCTTCGGCTGGTGGCCGGCAGACGGTAATTCACCGGCCATGATCTCCATGCTAACCAGCCAAGAGCAGCTTCAACAGGCCTTGGACAGGAACTCAGACCAAGTCCGGGGCGCTGGCCACGATGTAGTCTGCTGCGGCGGGGCCTGTCATGGACAGGTTGTTGCTGTCCGGGTTAATTCCGTGGACCTGCAGTGCCTCCCACAGGGCCTCCGGGGCCTGAAGCTGCTCTTTGTGGAGCAGGCACCAGCTGGTGTAGAGCCCATAGAGTTCATCGCGGCGAAGGCCCAGTCCGGGCTCCCTGTCCGCGACAACTGCTTCAGCAATAAATTGTTCAAAATGGGTGGCAGGCATGTTCGCTCATTCGGGGTCGACCGTGATGCCGCCGTATCTGCTTCAGCGGCCCTGCACGGCTCCAGTAAGGCCGCGCAGAGTAAACATGAAACTATTGCAGGGCGGTTCACTTTGTCCAGTCGCGCCGTCGCTTGCCGGGATCGAGGGGGCCGACGGCGACTGGGGGGACTGGCCTCGGTCTCAGAAGAGGCCATCTCACCGCCGGCCCCGCCTTGTCCCGGGCCACCTTGCTGACCCGGGAAACCTGAACAGGACCTTCACAACAATTTTCCCCCAACTTTCAGGTCCTGCCTAGCCCCCGGAGGCGGCGCCGGCCGTGCCTGCTTTTTCCGCCGCCCCGGGGCCGCCCTGCTGGTTATTCGTTACCGGTACTGCGCTCGCGGAGCTTGTCCCGGACCCTGTCGCGGTGCCGCTCAGCGGACTGGCCGGAACGCTGGCTCCGGTCCGCGCTTTCGCCGGAATCGTCATCCCCGCCGTTCGCTGCACTGTACTTTTCGCGAAGCTCGCGCCCGTGGCGGATGTCCTCTTCCTCCTGCTTCTGCAGCTTGTCGCTCTTCTTGGTGTCCCGCGGCGGCAGCTGGATGGTTTCCTCGGCCTCGATGCCTGCCTGAAGCTGGCGGCCGCGTTCCATCTCGGCGTCAAACTCCGCGCCGAAGAGCAATGACATGTTCAGGATCCAGAGCCACAGCAGCATCACGATCACGCCGCCCAGGGCGCCGTAGGTCTTGTTGTAGTTGCCGAAGTTGCCCACGTAGAACCCAAAGCCAAGTGACGCGAGCAGGAATACGAACAGGGCAATGCCTGAACCCATGCTCATCCATTTGAACTTAGGCTGCTTGACGTTGGGTGTGGCGTAGTAAAGCACGGCGATAATCCCGATAATGAGCACCACCATCACGGGCCATTTGGCAATGTTCCAGATGGTCAGGAAAACACCGCTGAGCCCGATCAACCCGCCCACTGCCTCGGCCACCGGGCCGCTCAGCACCAACATGCCAGCCAAGACAGCGACGATGACAATGGCCAGGAGTGTGACCGCCAGCATGGTGCCGCGCAGCTTGACGAACGGACGCCCTTCGTCCACTTCGTACACGCGGTTCATGGCCCGGCCAAAGGCACCGACGTAGCCCGAGGCGGACCAGAGGGCGGTGGCGAGGCCGATCACGAGAGTGAACCCTGCTGCCGGCGCGTTGGCGAGATCCGAGACAACGCCCCCGACGGTATCGGCTGTCTCCGCCGGGACAAATCCCCGCACGATCTGGAGCAGGGCGTCTGTCGTTTTCTGCGGGTCCCCAAAAAGCCCGATCAGTGAAACCAGTGCCAGTATGGCGGGGAACAGGGACAACACTCCGTAGTAGGTCAGGGCGGCGGCAAGGTCCGGGCAATCGTCCTTGGTGAACTCACGCAGGGTCTTCTTGAGAATGTATTTCCAGGACGGTTTGTCCAACTCCCGGATGCCGTCCGGCTTTCTGCTGTCGTTCGGGTCCGGAGCCTGGCCTGCTTTGGCTGTGCTGGTTTCGGAAGAATCCTGAGTGGCCATGGGGTTGTCCTCTCGCTTGGGGCGCAAAAACTGACAGGCCGGCACCGCGGGTTGCGGGGCCGGCCTGTCAGGTGATGCTCATGCCTTGGGTACCGCGTTGGTGCTTAGGTGTTTTGGACGTTGGTTTTGGCATCGGTGGCGCGG
Organism: Pseudarthrobacter sp. W1I19; assembly: GCF_030817835.1. Taxonomy (NCBI): domain Bacteria; kingdom Bacillati; phylum Actinomycetota; class Actinomycetes; order Micrococcales; family Micrococcaceae; genus Pseudarthrobacter; species Pseudarthrobacter sp. W1I19. Next base: position 3,969,978 of record NZ_JAUSZR010000001.1, on the reverse strand, counting down.
TCTTTGACGTCGGTGACGGCGCCCTGGCCTTCGGATTTGACGTTCTGGACGCCCTCGGTGGCGGTGGCCTTGACGTTCTCCATCGCTTCCTGGGCCGGTTCCTTCAGGTCCTGGACCATGTCCTTGGCGGCGTCGGTGACCTGGGTGGCCAGGGGTTCGGCGGCGGTTTTGAGCTGCTGGGCCGCTTCGCGTTCCTTCTGGCTGGGCGGGATCAGGGACGAGACCAGCATCCCGGCGCCGAACGCGATCAGGCCCGCGGCCAGGGGGTTGCCCTGGGTTTTGGTTTTGACCTGGTCCGGTGCGTGTGAGATCGCGGTGCCCGCGTCACTGAGTTTGGCGCTGACGTTGTCCTTGGCCCCGTGCAGGGTGTCCCCGGTGCTGTGGAGGGCGCCGCTGGTCTGTCCGGTGCCGGAGTGGACCCGGTCCTGGACCGAGGATGTTGCTGAGTCTGCTGCTCCCATGATTCGCTCCTTGACTCCGGTGACGGCGTCTTTGACCTTGTCGGTCTGGCGGTGGACGATGTTGGACGGGGTGACTTTGTCCGCGACCGCGTCCACGTTGGTGCCCAGGCGGGCGCGGGTTTCTTCAATGTCTTGGCGGATTGCGTCCGGGTTATCGCTCATCGGTTTACCTCACCTGGTTTTAGGGTTGGGGGAATTTCGGAGAGTGTTTCGCCTGTCTGGGGCAGGCCCTTGATCTGCTTTAGTTCCTTGCGCCCGATCGAGGCCAGGACCGCGGCGATGATGCCCCAGATCACGGCGACGATCACAGCGGCCCAGCCCAGCGGCATCAGGGCGCCCAGGGCGAACATCAGGGCCAGGGACAGGAAGAGAAGGACGAAGTGCCCGGCCACGCCGGCACCGCCGAGCATCCCGGCGCCCTTACCCGCCCTGGTGGCCGACTGCTTGGCCTCGGCCTTGGCCAGTTCGACTTCCTGCCGCATCAGCGTGGACAAGTCCCGGGTTACCTCACCCAGCAACTCACCCAACGAGGCGTTATCCGCCTTCTGATGCGCCTCGCTCGGCGGCATCTCCGGAATCTGGCTACTCATCACAGTCCACCAGACTGGCCGTCCCTGGAGCGGTCCCGGGTCAGGGGGTCGCTGGCCATTGGGTCATCGGCAAGGGTACGGTCGCCCAGGGGGTCCTCAGCCGTCCGGTTGCCGGACCACGGTTCTTCTTCCACGAGGTCAGGGCTGCCCAGGGGGCTGGCGGTGGACGCAGCCGTTGGATACATGGTGCCGGCAGCGACGTCGTCGTAGCCTGTCGTCGTGGTGGCCGGGCCCGGCTGCTGGACCGGGGGAGGTGGTACTGTTCCGCCGGTCGGGACGTAACCCTCGCTGTACTGGTCGCTGTAAGTGCTGCTGTACTGGTCGCCGTAAGGGCTGGAGTACTGAGCCGAAAGTCCCCTGCTGCTGGTGCCGCTCTGGCTTCCGGTGGCGCCCGCGGTCAGGCCGCGGGTGAGCCGGCCTGCCAGGACACCGGCCCCTGCTGCCAGCAGGAGGAAGGTGCCGGGGCGGTTGCGGGCGAATTTCTGGACTTCGCCGAGCAGGTCGCCCGGCTGCCTGTTCTCAAGCCAGGAAGCCACCGATTCACTGCGCTGGGCAGCCTGCCGGATAAGATCACTGGCCACGCCCTGCTGCTCGGGGGCGCTGGCCATGCTGTGCAGCTGGCTGGAGATGGTCCGGATCCCTTCGGCGGCCTTCTGCTGCTGCGTGCCGGCCTGGCTGGTCAGTCCGGTCTTTGCCTGTGACAGCAGATCCTGCGCGCTGTACTTCGCCTCGGAAGCAACGTGGGCGGCTTCTTCCTTCGCCGTCTGCGCCACATTCTGCGCGGAGCCTTTCGCCGTACGGGCTACATCTGCTGCTTCTTCCTTCGCTGCTTCCTTGCGGGACGTCCCGGCGGTGTCACCGGCGGGTACCTCGCCATATTGGGGAGTGGCGGCGGGCGGGAAAGTGGTGGCGCTTCGCTCGCCCGGGATTCCTGTGGAGGCCGGCGGAGCCGTGTAAGCGGGATCCTCGGGCCATTGGTTCTCTGTCATCTTCGCTCTCTCTTTCCAAGAAGGCCGGTTGTTGATCAAGAACCAGCGATACTGGCCCTAAAATAATAAGCATGATTACTAATAAAAGGTAAGTACGCTTGCTAAGCGAGTTATCAACGGTTCCAAAAAAGTCAGCCGGAATGGCCTCCGCCGGCCCGGTCACATCTAGGTGGAAGTGGTGGGTATTTTGGAAATAGCTCCGTGGGTTTGGGTAGTAATTGCCATAGTTGTGGTGGTGCTGATTGTGCTGCTGCTGCTCGCAACAGGACGGCGCCGGAAGGCGATCCAACAAAAGCGGGACAACGCGCACCGCGAGAAGGCTGCGGAAATTCGACGCGAGGCCCAGGACAGGGAACTGGATGCCCGTGAGCGTGAGGCCAAGGCAACACGTGCCAGGGCGGATGCAGAACAGGCGCAGGTCGAAGCTGCACGCTTGCGCCAACAGGCGGACCAGCAGGCCACCGAGGCCAGGACGCTCCGTGATGACGTGGGTGAAAGGACCCGGAAAGCGGACGAGATTGACCCCGATGTCAAGGGAGACCGGGACCGTGATGGCGCCAACCGCGATGCCGCCAGCCGCACTCATGCGGCCCGCGACGCCGCTGACACAGCCCGCGGAGCGGGAGCCCATGACGGGGCCCGCGGTGACCGCCGGCCGGATGATGCAGGTCCCGGCCAGGGTGGTTCCCATGTGGACCGCGAAAATCCGCGTTCAGGCATCTAGGAGCAAACGGGCGGAACCCCATCCGCGTGCGTGACGCTCTGCCTAGCTCCTGGGTGGGATGCCTGGACTCGGTGAAATGCCTTGACTGGATGACATGCCTTGACGAGGGGTCAGGACGGGGGAAGGAGCCACTCCTTCCCCCGTCCCGATGCCCTCCAGCACCTCAAGGACGGCCTCCACTGATGATTTTTTCGCTTCCCACCCGAGAATCCGGCGGGCGCGGCTTGTGTCCATAACGGGCGCGCCTGCCGCCATCTCAACCCATCCGGAGTCCGTAGGTACAAGGTGGAGCTGCCAGGCGAGGCCCACGAGTTTATGTAGCAGTCCCATGGGGATCGGAAGGATTCTCCGCGCCCGCAGGATCCGCGCAAGTTCCTGCGGCGCGAGCACTGGTTCCGCTGCGATATTAAAGGCCCCGGACGCCCGCTGGTCGATGACCCGCCAGTAGGCGTCGGCAACGTCGTCGGCGTGGACGGCTTGGAAAATGAGGTCGTCCGGGGCGGGCAGCAGGGGGATCCGGAGCCTCCCCGGCAGGAGTCGGGGGATAACCGGGCCCAGGAAGTACCTGCCGATCTCGCTTCCGGCGCCACGCTGGAAAATCAGTGCGGGCCTGAGCCTGGCCACGGCGATGCCCGGCTCCGCTGCTGCGAACCTGTCGAGGAGCTCTTCCTGGGCCGCCTTGTGCCGGCTGTAGTGCGAACCCGCCATCCCTGTCGCAGGCCACGACTCATCGGACCGGCGGTCCTTTGGGGCTTTACTGTAAGCGCCAACCGAGGACGCGCAGACCACCTGCTTTACGCCTGCCTTCCGGGCTGCTTCCAGGACATTTGCCGTTCCGGTGACATTAGTCCGGTACAGCTGGTCCAGATCCCTGTTCGGCTGGATCTGCCACGCCAGATGCACCACGCAATCAATGCCCGCGAGTGCGGATTCCAGCCGGGAGCGATCGCTTTCCAGGCCAATATCGAGCGTGTGCCAGGCAACCGCGGCGTAGGGGGCGCGGGATGTGTCCGGCAGGCGCCTGCTGATCCCTGTCAGCTCCAGGCTGCCCGGCCTGCTGGCGAGCTTCCCGTGCAGGGTGCGCAGCAGCGCGGTCCCTGCATTTCCGCTGGCTCCGGTGATGGCGATGCGCATGGCAAGGCTCCTTCGCAGAAGAGGGCAGTTTCGTCTTACATGCCGAGCCTAATGCTGCGAAGGATTGTTTTATAAGCAGCCTTATGATTTCCTACTGCTAAGTCTTGCCGCAGGCTTCGGAACCAGACCGAGGGAACCAACGACAATGCCCGAATCTTTCGCCGCGCTTGCCGTGGACAATACGCACGTCCAGGAGCCATGCCTGGAACCACCAAGGGAAATCCGGCCTGCCAATAAACAGGGGCGGCTGCGGGAGACCTTTGAAAATGACCTGGTCCTGGGCTATTTGGACCTCGCCGAGGCCTTGGCCGCCCGTTTTGAAGCCCGGGGCCGGGAACGTGCCGACCTGAACCAGGTGGCCTACCTTGGACTGGTAAAGGCCGCCCGCGGTTTCGACCAGTCCAAGGGGGAAAGCTTCCCGGCCTACGCGGCGCCCACCATTGCGGGGGAGTTGAAGAGATACCTGCGTGACCGCACATGGGTGGTCCGGCCTCCGAGGCACATCCAGGACCTCCGCACCAGGATGTTCCGCGTGGAACCGGAGCTGGTCCAGGCATTGGGCAGGAATCCCAGTGTGGAGGAATTGGCAACGGAGCTGGGGGCTGACGCCACCGAAGTCCGGGAAGCCATCTCGGCGTCGAGCAGCATGCATCCGGACTCCCTGGACGCAGCCAACCCGCACAGTGACGCCCCGTCCATCGGCGAGCTGCTCGCATGCCCGGAAACACCCCTGGAACGGCTCGAAGACCTGGCCTGCCTGCGCGAGGCCATGCAGGACCTGGATGCCGCTGACCGGGAACTGCTGTACCGCCGTTATTTCTGTGAGGAAACCCAGGTCCAGTTGGGGAAGCGGCTGGGGATGTCGCAAATGCAGGTTTCCCGCCGGCTGGCCCGGGTGCTCGTGGAGCTCCAGCGCCGCCTCCTCAGCAGCGGGCACGTTGCCGGCTCCGCAGTTCCCAACTCCGTTCCCGGCAAAAATTCATCCCGTCGGACGCCCTCCAGGGCGGCGTTCAGGACCGGGGGCTGTTAGCGCCCGAGGCGTGCCGGGAGGCAGCACCAGCACCGGGAGGAGCCCCAGCGACGTCCTATCTTGCCTGTTCAAAGGCGAGAAAAGCAGCAGCCCCTGTTTAGGAGCAGCAGCAGTGGGGAACGGAGTGGGTATGGGAAGCTCCGTAACCTCCAAGTTCCGCGCTGTCCTGTTCGACCGGGACGGGACCCTGGTAGTCGATGTGCCCTACAACGGGGACCCCGAACGGGTCGCCCCAATGCCGGGTGCCAAGGAAGTCCTGGACGCCCTCCGGGCAGACGGGATAGCCACCGGAGTCATCAGCAACCAGTCGGGAATCGCGCGCGGCCTGATTACCGCTGCCGACGTGGCAGGCGTCAATGCCAGGGTGGAGGAACTGCTGGGGCCCTTTGATGTGTGGGAGGTCTGCCCCCATGCGGAGCAGGACCTCTGCTCCTGCCGCAAGCCTGCACCGGGAATGGTGCACAGTGCCTGCCGCAAGCTTGGCATCCGCGAATCGGAGGCAGCGCTCATTGGTGATATCGGTGCCGACGTGCGCGCCGCCGAAGCCGCCGGAGCAACGGGCGTGCTCGTTCCAACCCCCGTGACCCGGCTCGAGGAGGTGGCCGAGGCCCAGCTGGTGGCCCGGAACCTGGCCGAGGCCGTCTCACTGCTCGGGGGGCAGCCCTGATGGGCCGCGTCCTGGTGGCACGGCTGGACAGCATGGGCGATGTTTTGCTGGCCGGGCCCGCCGTGCGGGCCGTCGCCAACGGCAGGTTCCGGGACGGCAGCCGCCCGAACCAGGTGGTAATGCTTTGCGGACGGCAGGGCGAGGCGGCGGCGGCAATGCTGCCGGGCGTGGCCGAGGTCTACAGCTGGGACAGCCCGTGGATCATGAATCCCGCTCCCCGGATGACCGGCCCGCACGCAGACAGGCTCATCGAGTACGTCCGTAACTCCCGGATTACCGAGGCCGTCATCCTCACCTCCTTCCACCAGTCACCCCTGCCACTGGCGCTGCTGCTCCGGCTTGCCGGTGTGGAACGGATCACCGGGGCATCCACCGATTACGCAGGCTCCCTGCTGGACGTACGGCTCAAGCCCGGCGAAGACTTTCCCGAAGACCAACCCGAGGCCGAGCGCGCGCTGGGCATCGCCGAAGCGGGCGGCTTCCGGTTGCCTGCCGGGGACGACGGGAAACTCCGCCTTGCATCGGTGCCGGGCGTCCGGGACCTCGTGGGAGACGAACCCTACGTCGTGGTGCATCCCGGAGCCGCCGTCCCTGCCAGGGCGTGGCCGCCGCTGCACCATGCTGCCGCCGTCGAACTCCTGCAGGGCGCAGGGCACCGGGTGGTGGTAACCGGCGGCCCGGGAGAGAGCTCCCTGACCGCGACAGTCGCAGGACCGTCGGCCCTCGACCTTGGCGGCCGCACGGACCTCCACACCCTGGCCGGGGTGATGTCCGGGGCCGAAGCCGTGGTCACAGGCAACACCGGGCCGGCACACCTCGCCGCTGCCGTTGGCACTCCTGTGGCCTGCCTCTTTTCGCCGGTGGTGCCGGCCATCCGCTGGGCTCCGTATGGAGTCCCGCTGGAGCTGCTCGGTGACCAGAATGCCGCCTGCCGGATGTCCCGGGCCCGGGTGTGCCCCGTGCCGGGCCACCCGTGCCTTGACTCGGTTTCGCCGGAGGAAGTGGTGGCGGCAGTGGAGCGCCTGATCGGCGGAGTGAGCTCCTTCAGTACCCACGTCAGTACCCGTAGAAAGGCCCGCAACAGATGAGAATCCTGCTCTGGCATGTCCACGGTTCATGGACGGACGCCTTTGTGCGTGGCCGCCACGAGTACCTGCTCCCTGTCCTGCCGGGGGGTGGTGCCTGGGGACTGGGCCGTGCCGGCAGGGACTGGCCGGCGTCGGTGCGGGAGGTGGACCTCGGCGGGCTTGATGCGGACGCCGTTGACGCCGTCGTCCTGCAGCGCCCTGAGGAGATTGCTGAAGTTGCGCGGCTGCTGGGCCGCAGGCCTGGAGTTGACCTGCCTGCGGTGTACGTGGAGCACAACACCCCCAAGGGGGACTTCCCGTTTACCCGGCACCCGTTGGCGGACCAGAGCGCCATCCCCCTGGTGCATGTCACGCACTTCAACAGGCTGGCGTGGGATAACGGATCGGCGCGCAGCCTGGTGATCGAGCACGGGATTCCAGACCCAGGGCAGCTCTACACCGGGGAGCTGCCGGAGTTGGGCGTGGTAGTGAATGAACCCATCCGCCGCGGCCGGGTCACCGGCACGGACCTGTTGCCCGCGTTCGCCTCCGTTGCCCCGCTCCAGGTGTTCGGCATGAAGACCGATGGCCTTGCCGCCGCCGCCGGGATTGACGCCTCCCGGCTGACGGCCCGCGGCGACCTCCAGACCCGGGAGCTGCACCGTGAGCTGGCCCGCTGCCGCGTCTACGTACACCCCATGCGCTGGACCTCCCTGGGATTGTCCCTGCTGGAAGCCATGCACCTGGGCATGCCGGTGGTTGCCCTGGCCACCACCGAAGCCCCGCGAACCGTGCCGCCGGAGGCCGGCATCGTGTCCGCCGATATCGATGAGCTGCTTCGCTGCGCGCAGCGGCTGGTCGCCAATCCGGATGAAGCCCGACGGCGGGGCGTCGCCGCCCGTGAAGCGGCACTGGAACGCTACGGCCTGGGCAGGTTCCAGGACCGCTGGGATGAGCTCCTCGCGGACCTGGGCGGGGGGATCCTGCACCCGCTTACCGCCAGCAACGACGGCCTGGACGAGAAGATCCTCGTTCCGGCGCGAGAGAGGAAGACCCCATGAAGATCTCGATGATTTCCGAGCACGCCAGTCCGCTCGCGGCGCTGGGCGGGGTGGACGCCGGCGGGCAGAACGTGCACGTTGCCGCGTTGTCCGAAGCACTTGCCAAGCGCGGCCACCATGTCACTGTCTACACCCGCCGGGACGCAACGGAGCTTCCGGAGAGGGTCCGCGTGGGGCGCCGGTTCGAAGTGGTCCATGTGGACGCGGGCCCGGCGCGGCATGTCCCCAAGGATGAGTTGCTGCCCTATATGGGTGAGCTTGCCGACGGCGTGGCGCGGGACTGGAGCCAGCGGCCGCCGGACGTGGTGCACGGGCATTTCTGGATGTCCGGCCTGGCTGCCCTGGATGCCGCGAGGCGGCCGGAGCAGGGTTACCGGGTTCCCGTTATCCAAACCTTCCACGCCCTGGGCACGGTCAAGCGGCGGCACCAGGGCGCGGAGGACACCAGCCCGGCCGAACGCCGCTGGCTCGAGCCCGGAGTGGGTCGGTCCGTGGACCGGATCGTTGCCACCTGCTCCGACGAAGTTTTTGAACTCAAAGCCATGGGCATCAACACGGGAAAGATTTCCATTGCCCCCTGTGGGGTGGACCTGGGCTTCTTTTCCGCAGACGGCCCGGCAGCCGCCAGGCAGCGCAAGCACCGCATCCTCTCCGTGGGCCGCCTGGTGCCGCGCAAGGGCGTGGACCTGGTGATCCGTGCGCTGCCGTACCTCAAGGACGCGGGTTTTGACGACGTCGAGCTCCTGATTGTGGGCGGCGGCGCAGAGTCGGGCGTGCTCCACGCGGACCCCGAGGTCCGCCGCCTGCTGGAGCTTGCCGGGGAACTGGGGGTTTCGGACCAGGTAAACCTGCAGGGCCAGGTGTCACGCGGCGAGATGCCCGGCATCTTCCGCAGTGCCGATGCCGTGGTGTGCGCGCCCTGGTACGAGCCTTTCGGCATCGTCCCGCTCGAGGCCATGGCCTGCGGCGTCCCGGTGGTAGCTGCCGCGGTAGGCGGCCTGCGGGACACTGTGGTTGACCACGGAACCGGGCTGCACGTGCCGCCACGGGACCCCGAGGCCATCGCGTCAGCGCTCGCTTTGCTGCTGGAGAACCCCGCCCTGCGGACGGAGCTTGGGAATGCAGGAAAGCGGCGCGCGCGGGCCAGGTACTCCTGGGACCGGGTAGCAGCCGAAACCGAGAAGGCCTATCAGCTGGCGGTGGCAGGGGCTGCCCCCGGCGTCGTCCCGATGGAAGGAGCGGCACTGTGACTGCGGAATGGTCCCTTCGTGAAGCCGACCTGCCGGTCCTGGCACGGCCGGCCCCGCTGCCCGCGGTGCTGCCGGGCGCCACTTTTGTGGATCCGGACAGCGCGGAGGCGGTGCGCGCGCACCTGGACAACGTGGTGCCGGCCCTCGATTCGCTCCGGAGCCAATCCGGCCGCCTGGCCGCCTGGGGAGTGGAGCTGGCCCAGCGCCTGCTCCGCGGCCAGCGGCTCCTCGCCGCCGGCAACGGCGGATCGGCGGCGGAGGCCCAGCACCTCACAGCCGAGCTGGTGGGAAGGTTCGACGGCGAGCGGGTGCCGTTCTCTGCCATCTCGCTGCACGCGGAGTCCTCGGCAATGACGGCCATCGCCAATGATTACGGGTACGACGACGTTTTCGCCCGCCAGGTGCGGGCCCACGGCAGGTCCGGCGACGTGCTGATGCTGCTGTCAACCAGTGGCAAGAGTCCCAACCTGCTTCGGGCTGCCGAAACAGCATCACGGCTGAACGTCACCACGTGGGCGCTTACGGGCACCGGTCCCAATCCCTTGTCTGAGGCCTGTGACGAGGCGGTCATGATTGACGCGCTCAACGCCAACGCCCAGGAGGGGCATCTGATCGCCCTGCATGCCATCTGCCGCGCCTTCGACCTGGAAGTGGGCCGGCGCGGGTCCGCTGATCCGCTGGCCTTGACAAACCTTGGTGTGCAAAACCAGGGGCTGCAGAAGCGCGGTGGTGTGGCATGAGGATCGTGGTGGTGGGCGATGTGATGCTGGACGTGGACCTGTCCGGTGAAGCCACGCGGCTGAGCCCCGACGCACCCGTGCCTGTGGTGGACGTGTCCGGCGTCAAGCGCCGTGCCGGGGGAGCGGGCCTGGTGGCCCGGATGCTTGCCCAGGACAACTGGCCCGTCACGCTGGTGACGGTTCTGGGCGATGACGACGCCGGCAGGCAGCTTCAAGGGCAGCTCGCCGGAGTGCGGCTCGTGTCCGGTCCCAGCGGTTATGCCTCGCCGGTCAAAACCCGGGTCCGGGCAGGATCGCATCCCGTGGTCCGTTTTGATCAGGGGTGTGGAAAGACTCCCGTCCCGGAGGTCACCCCGGCCATGCTCCGTGCCGTGGAGAAGGCCGGTGTGATCATCGTGGCCGATTACGGCCGTGGCCTTGCGGCGAACCATCAATTGAGAGAGCTCCTGGCCCGGATGGCGGATGAGGTTCCCATCGTCTGGGACCCGCACCCCGCCGGGCCGGACCCGGTGCCGGGCGTCGCCGTCGTCACGCCAAACCTGGCTGAAGCCCAGAAGGCCGTGCAGTCGCGCGGCCGGAAGGAAGCCCGGCAGGAGCCGGCAGCTGTCCGGCTCTCTGCTGCACCGGGTCCCGCTGCCGATGCGCAGGATCCTGCCGCCGAGGCAGGCGGAATCCTGCTGGAGGAATGGGGCAGCCAGGCGGTCCTGGTGACCAAGGGCGAGAAGGGCGCTGTCCTGTGCCGGCCCGGCCGCAGCCCGGAACCCGTTCCCGCCCCGAGAGTGGAAGCCGGCGATCCCTGCGGGGCCGGCGACCGGCTTGCCGCCAGCCTTGCCGTGCACCTCCTGGCCGGCCGCGCGCTCAGCGAAGCCGCAGCGCTGGCTGTCCACGACGCCGCGGACTTCCTGGCCAACGGCGGAGTATCCGCCCTTCCGGATGCCGGGGAGCCCGCCCCGGTCCAGCCCCGCATCAGCGACCCGCTGCTGCTGGCCCGCGCTGTGAGGGAGAACGGCGGCAAGGTGGTGGCGACCGGCGGGTGCTTCGACCTGCTGCATGCCGGGCATGTCCGCTCCCTGGCGGCTGCCCGTGAACTGGGGGACTGCCTGATCGTGTGCCTGAACTCGGACGATTCCGTGCGCCGGCTGAAGGGGCCGGAGCGGCCCATCATCGGCCAGCATGACCGTGCCGAGCTGCTCCTGGCGATGGAATGCGTGGACGCCGTGATGGTCTTCGACGAAGACACTCCGGAGGCCGCCCTGGAACGCCTCCGCCCGGACATCTGGGTCAAAGGCGGCGACTACAAGGGCGCCAGCCTGCCCGAGGCCCCCTTGGTGGAGAGCTGGGGCGGACGCTGCCTGACGGTCCCGTACCACCCGGCACGCTCCACCACCGGGCTGGCCGATGCCCTCGCCAAAGTGAGCTGACGGCTGAAAAGTCAGCCGACGGCGCCAAAGAGTTTTTGAATTCCCAATCGAAAGGAACACCATGACTGCCGATGTGAAATCACCCGGACGTGTACTTGTGACCGGAGGTGCCTCCGGACTGGGAGCCGCCGTCGTCGATGCTGTCCTGAAGGCAGGCGGTACCCCCGTGGTGCTGGACCGCGACATCAGCAACGTGTCCGCCGTCAAGGCGTTCGAAGTGGACGTCGCGGACCGGCTGGCCGTGGAGGCCGCCGTTAAGGAAGCCGCCGAAACACTGGGCGGGCTCGAAGCGGTGGTGACGGCCGCCGGCATCGACCGGTGCGGCAAGCTGGCCGACGTCGAGGCCACGGAATGGGAAAAGGTGATCGGGGTCAACCTGATGGGGACCGTCTCCGTGGTGCGGGCGGCCCTGCCCTACCTCAAGTCCTCCCACGGCCGGGTGGTGACTGTCGCCTCCACGCTGGGCAAGCGTGCAGTGGCCGACGCCACCGCCTATTGCGCGTCCAAGTTCGGCGTGGTGGGCTTCAGCCATGCGCTCGCAGCGGAAACCGGCGGTGAAATCGGCGTGACCACCATGATTCCCGGCGGCATGAAGACGCGCTTCTTCGACGACCGCACCGAGCAGTACAAGCCGCAGGACGATTCACGGCTCAACGACCCCAACAACGTGGCGCAGGCGATCCTCTTTGCGTTGTCCCAGCCCACCGGCTGTGAGGTCCGGGAAATGCTGATCTGCCATGAAGAAGAGGGCTCCTGGCCCTAAACGCCAAACGACCCACGCCGGAACCGACGGGAGGAACATCATGCCCAGCATCGCCACCGACACCACTGCACAAGACTCCACCGCACAGGACTCCACAACACAGGACAAAACTGCACAACCGGAAGCAACTGACAGCAACGGCATCACCATCCTGAACCCCAGGACCGGTGAGGTCCTGTGGACCGTGCCGGAAGCGGAACCGGCTGCAGTGACCCATGCCGTGGAAGTGGCACGAAGGGCTGCTGCGGACTGGGCCTCCACCGCGCCCGCGGAACGCGGCGCGGCCCTCCGGAAGGCGGCGAAAGCACTAGAAGCAGCCGCGCAGGAACTGGCCGAACTCAACTTCAGCGAAACGGGCCGGCCGGTGGACGAGGCGCTCGCCGGCATCGGCGCGGGGGTTTCCACCCTGGAGCAGTACGCGGAACTGGGCCCCGTCCACCGCGGCCACAGCCTTCGGGGCAACCGGCTCGCTGCCGACTACACGGTGGCCGAGCCGCGCGGCGTGGCTGCCCTCCTGACCCCGTGGAATGATCCGGTGGCGGTGGCATGCGGCCTGATCGGGGCTGCACTGGTGACCGGCAACACCGCTGTGCACAAGCCGAGCGAGCGTTGTCCGCGGCTGGGTGAGGCACTGGGCGAAGTCCTGGCTCCTGCCTTTCCGCCTGGCGTGTTCCAGACGGTGTCCGGCGGTGCAAACGTTGGGGCACTCCTGACGCAGTCTGAGGTGGACGTGATCGCGCATGTCGGCTCCAGCGCGGCCGGCGCGCGGATTGCCAGGGCGGGTGTGCTGACCGGCGCCCACGTCATCCGCGAGAACGGCGGCAACGATCCGCTGCTGGTGGACCGCGACGTGGACCCCGTGTGGGCCGCCGGGCAGGCAGCAATCGGCGCCTTCAGCAACAGCGGGCAGATCTGCGTGGCCGTGGAACGGATCTACGTACATCAGGAGATCGCGGCCGAGTTCTGCGCTGCCCTGGAAACGGAAGCGGCGCTCCGCAACAACAACGGGACCGTTGCCCCGTTGGTGGATCTCCGAATGCGGGACCAGGTCCACGCCCAGGTGGCCGACGCGCTGCGGCAGGGCGCACGGGCGGTGGAGGGCGGCGCCCTTCCCGTCGGCCCGGGCTCCTTCTACCCGGCCACCGTCCTGCTCGGCTGCACAGACAATATGCAGATCATGACTGAGGAAACCTTCGGCCCTGTTGCCCCGGTGCAGGTGGTGGAATCGTTCGACGACGGGCTGCGGCTCGCGTGCAGCGGCAAGTACGGCCTCGCCGCCACAGTCCTGAGCGGCAACATCGCCCACATCCAGCAGGCAGTGGCCGCGCTCCCGGTAGGCACGGTAAAGATCAACGAAGTGTTCGGCGGCGCCCCGGGCGGTGCGGCCCAGCCTCGCGGTGAAAGCGGCGCCGGCTTTGGCTACGGCCCGGAGCTCCTGGACGAATTCACCCGGGTGAAAGTGGTCCACATAGCGGCGCCGCCGGAATCAACAAAGGACAATTCGGGCGCTGCTCCTGATGGTCCGGGCCCCGAATCCGCAGCCGATGAACAGGACAAGTCGTGAGCCTGCACCCCGAGAACCTGCCGGTGGACCCCGCCCTGGTGGACCTGTCCAGCCAGCGCGCCCTGTCTGAATGGCTGCCGGGCCGGCTGGCCGAAGAAGAACCGGCCATCCTGGTGATCGGCGACCTGATGCTGGACGGCTGGTGGAGCGGCAGCATCGAGCGGCTGTGCCGGGAGGCCCCCGCCCCTGTGGTGGACCTCCAGGTCCGGGAGTCCGTCCCGGGCGGAGCAGCAAATACGGCCATGAACCTGGCTGCGCTCGGAGCCAGGGTTTCGGTGGCAGGCATCGTCGGAACTGATGATGCCGGCGAGGACCTGCGCAGCCAGCTCGTCGCGGCCGGCATCGACGTCACCCACCTCCACAGCCATCCGGACATGGTGACCACCACCAAGATCCGGATCAGCAGCGGCGGCCAGGTGATGCTCCGCCTCGACGACTCCGCCAAGGCGGTGCCGGCCGAGGCGCTGGAGGCGCTGGCCGCTTCGGTGCGTGCCGCCGTCGAACGCCAGAACGCAGTGCTGGTGTGCGACTACGGCAAGGGCGTGCTTTCCGGCCCTGTCCACAAAGGTTTGATCGAAGCCTTGGGGGAGGCGCCCGTTCCACTCGGGGACCGCCCGCTGCTGGTAGTCGACTCCCATGATCCCCGTCCGTGGGCACCACTGCGCCCGGACCTGGTGACGCCCAACGCGCAGGAGGCCGCCCGGATGCTGGACCTGCGGCTTCCCGATGGCCAGGACCGGGTGGAAGCTGTCAGCGCACACTCGGAGGAGTTGCTGGCGGCAACCGGTGCGGCCGCCGTGGTGGTCACCCTGGACCGGGACGGCACCGTGCTGTTAAGGCCCGACGGCGTCACGCACCGTACGTGGGCACGGCCGGCCGCCGAGAAGCAGGCATCCGGTGCCGGCGACACGTTCGTTGCGGCGCTGACGCTGGCCCGCTCGGCCGGGTTGCCGCTGACGGCGAGCCTGGACCTTGCCCAGTCGGCCGCGGACGTGGTGGTGCACCAGCCGGGCACCTCCGTCTGCAGTACGGGCCAGCTCAGCCGGTACCTGAAGGCCTTTGCTGATACTGCCCTTGGTGCCGACGAGCTGGAACGGCAGCTGGAGCTGCACCGGTCCCAGGGCCAGCGGATTGTGCTCACCAACGGCTGCTTCGACGTGCTGCACAGCGGCCACACCCGATACCTCAACCAGGCCAAGCAGCTGGGCGACGTCCTGGTGGTGGCGCTGAACAGCGACGATTCCGTACGGAAACTCAAGGGCGCCGGCCGGCCCATCAACTCCATGGCGGACCGTGCCGCCGTGGTGGCGGCCTTGAGCTGCGTGGACTACGTGACAGTGTTCGACACCCCCACGGCGGCACCGCTGATCCGGCAGCTGCGGCCCGAAGTCTATGCCAAGGGCGGGGACTACAGTCCGGAAATGCTGGCCGAGACGCCCGCCGTGGAGGAATACGGCGGCCGGGTGGCCATCCTGGACTATGTCGCTGAGCGGTCCACCACTGCCGTGGTGAAACGGATCCGCGAGGGTGAGGGGGCCGTGCCCGGCAACTAAGGTGCCAGCTGGTATCGAGCGGCAACTAAGGTTGAACCATGACTGAAGCGCGGCACGGGTAATGGCAAAACGCGGAAGGTCAGGAGGCCGGAACGGCCTGCGGTCGGTAGCCGGGGTTGTGGAGGTGCCGGCCGGTTCGCGCCAAAGCGGACCTGTTGAAGGTGTGTATTACATCGATACCGGGGACTGCGAGCTGATCGCGGACCAGGACAATTCCACCGGCTGGCTCCTGAAGATCAACGGTGTGATGAGCTCGCATATAGACCTCGCGGACCCGTTGTTCCTGGACTTCGAGTACATGCGGTGGATGTCCGCGCTGATCGAGTCGCGCTGGCCGCCGTCGGGCGCGTCCGGGGCCAGGCCTAAACTCCGCGGTCTGCACCTGGGCGGTGGCGCCTGCTCCCTGGCACGCTACTTCCATACCGTCTACCCGGAGGCCCGGCAGGTGGTGGTGGAGCTGGACGGCAAGCTCGCCGAATATGTGCGCAACTGGTTCGATCTCCCCAAGGCCCCGCTGCTGCGCCTGCGGGTGGGGGAGGCCCGTGAGGTCACCGAAACGCTGACCGCCGAAACCAGGGACTTCATCATCCGGGACGTTTTCGCCGGCGCCCTCACCCCGCGGTCGCTCACCACAGCGGAGTTCACCCGGCACGTCAAGCGCGTCCTGGCGCCCGGCGGGCTCTACGTGGTGAACTCCGGCGACGCCCCCGATCTCAAGAACGCCCGCGAGGACGCGGCCACCATCGCCGCTGCCTTCAAGCACACCGTGATCATCGCGGACCCGGCCATGCTCAAGGGCCGCCGCTACGGAAACATGGTGATGGCCGGCAGCGACGTCCCGTTTGGCGATGATCCCAAGCTGCACCGCCGGCTCCTGGGCGGAGCAGTTCCGGCCCACCTCTGGGACGACGACCAGGTCCGGGCGTTCGCGGCGGGCTCCCCTGTCCGCCACGACCCGTTGCCGGTGCTTGAGTTACCAGCCGGCGATTGAGCGGTCAACCGGTGGTTGAGCTTGTCGAAATCCAGGTTTCGCTCCCCACCAGCACCCTAAGCTCGCAAGCTCGCTGAGGGAACCCTGCTGGCGGGGCCCCGGCTCAACCACCGGCAGGCTCAACCAGCGGAGTTGCCCTTGCCCAGCAGCCAGTCCCGGTGCTCCGCCATCTGCTCCCGGAGCGCCTGCACCACGGCAGCCACGGCCGGGCGGCGCAGTGAGTCCGGCCGCAGCACCATCCAGTACGGCAGCAGCTCGGCGATTTCGCCTGGCAGCAGGCGCACCAGGTCCCCGTGGAGATCACCCATAAAGCAGGGCAGGAAACCGATCCCGGCACCGGCGCGGGTTGCCTCCACGTGGACAAAGACGTTGGTGGAGGTCAGGCCGTCCCGCATGGCGGGCACCAGCCGGCGGGGCGCATCGAGGTCGTCCACCTGGAGCATGGAGTCCACAAAGTAGACCAGCGGGTGCCCGTTGAGTTCGGCCACGGTGGCCGGGGTTCCGTGCTCGGCCAGGTAGGTGCGGGAGGCATACATTCCCAGCATGTAGTCGCCCAGCCGCACGGCCTCGGCCCGGTGCACCTGCGGTTCGCCCACCACCACTTCGATGTCCAGGCCCGAGCGCTGCTGCAGCGCCCGCCGGGTCATGGTCACCACCTCCACACTGAGTCCCGGGTGGTCGCGCCGCAGCCGGGCCACGGCCGGCGCCGCAATGTAGGCGCTGAACCCGTCGGTGGCTGTCATACGCACGACGCCGGTGACCGGGTCGGGTGCCTTGCCTGCTGCTCCCAGCGTGCCCACCACCGCTTCCACCTGTTCGGCCACCTGCACCGCCTGGGCGCCGAGGTCCGTCAGCTCCCAGCCGCCGGTGGCGCGTGCAAGGACGCGGCCGCCGAGCGCCTTCTCCAGCGCGGCTATCCTGCGTGAGACGGTGGTGTGGTTGAGGCCAAGGGCCTGAGCCGCCGTCGTAAATTTTGCGGAGCGGGACACCGCCAAAAGGACCAGCAAATCATCAGGGTTCGCTTTCATATCTGCAATTCTGCACATACTTCGTGCCGGTTTGGCTATTGAAGCTGCTTGTTTGTGCAGCAATACTCAGGGAAGCCATTCAGGTGCTGGAGATCACAGCACGTGTCACCGTGGACACTTAGGAGAAACCCCATGAGCGTTGAACAACGCCCGGCGGACAATACTGCCGGACCTGCATCCAAAGGATCCGGACTAAAGAAAATCGTGGCCGCCTCAATGGTGGGCACGGTAGTGGAGTGGTACGAATTCTTCCTCTACGCCACCGCCGCCACCCTGGTGTTCGGCAAGTACTTCTTCCCGGCCACCGGGAACGAACTGGACGGCATCATCCAGGCGTTCCTCACCTACGCCGTCGGCTTCGTTGCACGCCCGCTGGGCGGAATTGTGTTCGGCCAGATCGGCGACAAACTGGGCCGCAAGCCCACGCTGCAGCTCACCATTGTGATTGTGGGCGTGGCAACGTTCCTGATGGGCTGCCTGCCCGGCTTCGCCGACATCGGGTACCTCGCCCCCGCCCTGCTGGTGGCCCTGCGCTTCATCCAGGGCTTCGCCCTCGGCGGCGAATGGGGCGGAGCCGTCCTGCTGGTGGCCGAGCACAGCCCCAATAAGTCGCGCGCCTTCTGGTCCAGCTGGCCGCAGGCCGCCGTGCCGGTGGGCAACCTGCTGGCCACGCTGGTGCTGTTCATCATGTCCTCCGTCCTCAGCAGCGAGGCCTTCCTCGGCTGGGGCTGGCGTGTGGCCTTCTGGCTCTCCGCCGTGATCGTGTTCGTGGGCTACTACATCCGTACCCACGTCACCGAAGCCCCCATCTTCCTGGAGGCCAAGGCCCTGGTGGAGAAGGAACAGGCAGTCAGCTATGGCGTGTTCGAAGTGGTCCGCAAGTACCCCAAGGGCATCTTCCAGGCCATGGGCCTGCGCTTCGCCGAGAACATCATGTACTACCTGGTGGTCAGCTTCGCGATCGTCTACCTCAAGACCGTCCACAAGTACGACACCTCCTCGCTCCTGCTGGCCCTCCTGATCGCCCATGTCATCCACTTCCTGGTTATCCCGCAGGTGGGGCGCCTGGCGGACAAGCTCGGACGCAAGCCGGTGTACCTGTTCGGCGCGGTTTCCGGCGCGGCCTGGCCGTTCTTCGCCTTCCCCATGTTCGACACCCGGAGCCCCGTTGTGATCGTGGCGGCCGTAACCATTGGACTCTGCCTCCATGCCTTTATGTACGCCGGACAGCCGGCCATCATGGCTGAACTGTTCCCCACCCGCATGCGCTACTCCGGCGTCTCGCTCGGCTCGCAGGTGACCTCCATCTTCGCCGGCTCGCTCGCACCGCTGCTTGCCACCCAGTGGCTGAAGGACACAGGGTCCTGGGTGCCCACCGCCATCTACCTGCTGGTGGCCTGCGCCATCACCGCGGTGGCAGTGCTGAGCCTGCGGGAAACCAAGGGTATCGCCCTGGAGGAAGTGGACCAGGCCGACGCCGCCCGTGAAGGCCTGCTCCCCGCCCGGACCCGCTAAGCGGCCTGGATAGCTGGAGACTTCCGATGGACAATCGCAAGGGAACTGCCATGGACAACAACACTTTGAATGGCCGCAAAGCCCTGGTCACCGGGGGAGCGAGCGGAATCGGCGCCGCGTGCGTCCGCGAGCTGGCAGCACGCGGAGCGAAAGTGGTGGTGGCCGACGTCGATGCCGCCGGAGCCGCCGCGCTCGCCGACGAGGTGGGCGGCACCTCCTGGACTGTGGACCTGCTGGACGTGGACTCGCTCGCCACCCTGAGCCTGGACTGCGACATCCTGGTGAACAACGCCGGGATCCAACGCATCAGTCCCATCGAGGAGTTTGATCCCGTGCAGTTCCGCCGGATCATCGCCCTGATGCTGGAGGCTCCGTTCCTGCTGATCCGCGCGGCCCTGCCGCACATGTACAGCAACGGCTTCGGGCGGATCATCAACCTGTCCTCCGTGCACGGGATCCGGGCTTCGCCATTCAAGAGCGCCTATGTTGCCGCCAAGCACGGCCTGGAAGGGTTGAGCAAGGTGACGGCACTCGAAGGCGGCGAGCACGGAGTCACGTCCAACTGCATCAACCCCGGCTACGTCCGGACGGCGCTGGTGGAGAAGCAGATCGCGGACCAGGCCCAGGTGCACGGCATCCCGGAATCGGAGGTGCTGGCCAAAGTGATGCTCACCGAGTCTGCCATCAAGCGCCTGGTGGAGCCCGGGGAGGTTGCGTCCCTGGTCGCCTGGCTTGCTTCCGGCCACGCCGGCATGGTCACCGGCGCCAGTTACACGATGGACGGCGGCTGGTCGGCCCGCTAAGGCAGGCCCGTTCCCTTGGAGTTGTTGTCCAGATATGCAGACGTTTCCGCTCTCCAGCCCTGCATATCTGGACAAGAACTCAGTCCAGCTGCCGCACTAGCCGGTGATCATAGAACACCACTCCGTGAGCGGTTTCTACGCCCACGGAGTTGCGTTGCCGAACCACCACGATTCCCTCGCGGCGGCCAATAAAGGGATCATCCCCCACCACCGCATCGCCGATCTTGAACGGGGACCGCGGGGTGAGGGCGGTCTTTGTCCGGTCCCACGCTTTTACTGCGGCAGTGGCAAGGCTGATGGGCCGGCCCATGCCGGCCGGGTCGGGGACATAAGTTTTCACCATGCGTACCAACTCCTCGCGGGCGGCAGCAAAGCCACCCACTGGCGGTGCAGGTTAACCGGAACGCTCCCAGCAGAGGGCGGCCCTCCCATTCCGGTTGGCACCTTACGCCAAAGCTATGCGCTATTCACACCAGTCACATCAGTAACATGTACTCGCTTTTTCCAGGCGGGACTACTTGCTTGTGTTGTCCCTCCGGGGACCACTGGATCGTGCCCGGTCAGGGCTGGCCGTTGACTATTTCTTCCGCGTTCTCGAATGCCCACGCCACCAGCGGAACCAGCAGGCTTCCGAGTTCGTAGCCGCGTTCGGTGAGGCTGTAATCCACCCGCGGCGGAATGACGGGCTGCGCTTTCCGGCTGACCAGGCCGTCACGCTCCAGCGTCTTCAAGGTCTGTGCCAGCATTTTCTCGCTGATGCCCTCGGCCCGCCGCCGCAGTTCACTCCACCGCTGCTCCCCCTCGGACAATGCCAGCAGGATCAGCACGCCCCATTTGCTGGTGATATGGTCCAGGACCGTCCGGCTGGGGCACCCGGCCGGGAACACGCCGTCGGCAAGCGCCACGGGAAGGGGTGCAGCAGGGGCAGGAGCGGAGGTACTTACTTCCATACCAGTACCTTACCTGAAAGTGCGTACTCTCTTTGGGGAAGTATCTCGGAGATGCCGTGGTTGTGCTCCATGAACAACCCCAACGGAAGGAAAATTCATGAGCATCGTCGTCACCGGCGCAACCGGCAAACTGGGCCGCCATGTAGTCGAGGCACTGCTGGAGCGCAATGTTCCCGCGCAGGAGATTGTGGCCACCGGGCGCTCCCTTGAAAAGCTCGCAGACTTCGCGGAGCGCGGCGTCCAGGTCAAGGGCTTGGATTACGCTGATCGCGCTTCCGTGGCCGAGGCCCTGAGGGGTGCCTCCAAGGTCCTCCTCATTTCCGGCAGCGAGGTGGGCCAGCGGGTGGAGCAGCACCGCACTGTAATTGAAGCCGCAAAGGCCGAAGGTGTTGAACTGCTTGCCTACACCAGCATCGCCAACGCGGACACCACGGCAATGTTGCTGGCCGGCGAGCACCAGGCCACGGAAGCCATCCTGCGGGAATCCGGTGTTCCTTTTGTCCTCCTGCGTAACGGCTGGTACCTGGAGAACTACACCGAGCAGCTGCCCGGCACCCTTGCCCAGGGTGCCATCGCCGGAAGTGCAGGCGAAGGCCGCGTCAGTGCAGCGTCGCGCGCGGACTATGCCCACGCGGCTGCCGCCGTCCTGGTTGCCGATGACCAGGCAGGCAAGATCTACGAACTCGGTGGCGACGAGCCGTTCACCATGGCTGAGCTGGCCGCCGAGATCACCGCTGCCGCAGGAAAGCATGTCTCCTACCAGGACCTCCCGGCCCAGGATTATGCCGGAATGCTGGCCGGTTTCGGCGTGCCGGAGGCGTTCGCGGATATCCTCGCCGATTCCGATCTTGGGATTGCCCGCGGCGACCTCCTGGTCAGCACCGGGGACCTCCGCACGCTGATCGGGCGCCCGACGACGTCACTGGGCGAGGCCGTGCGGGCCGCCGCTGCGACTGCCTAGGCTGCAGCTTCCCTGACGAAGCTCCCTGATTGCCCGGCCTTCCGCGCCGGGCAATCAGGAAATCAGGACTTGGTACCCGTCAGTGCGAGGGTGCCGCCAAGGCCAATCATCAGCGCCCCGCCGGTTGCCTCCATGGCGGAAATCCGGCGGGGCGAGCGGGCAAACCAGTGCCGGGCGGAGCCCGCGGCAGTGGCCCAGAGGCTGTCTGACACCAGCGCTATCAGTACAAACAGCACCCCGAGCAGCGCCAGCTGGAATGCAATGGCACCCGAGGGGTAATCCACAAACTGCGGCAGGACGGCTACGAAGAACACCACGGATTTGGGGTTGGTGGCGCCGACGGCCAGGCCTTCGGCCACCAGGCGCAGCGGCCGCGGGTCCACGGGACGGCGCCCGGGGGAAGTGTGCTCCCGCCGGTGGCGGATGGCTTTGATGCCGAGGTAGACCAGGTAGGCGGCGCCGGCCAGTTTGACCACGCTGAACAGGATCACCGACTGCGCCACCATAATTCCCACGCCCAACGCCACCGCTGTCACTTGCACCAGCTGCCCGGAGGCATTTCCCAGCACGGTGAGGACGCCGCCCTTCCAGCCGAGGGCAAGGGAACGGCCGATCACGAACAGAACACTGGGCCCAGGCACGGCGATGAGGATCACGGCGGCAAGGGCAAAGGCAAGCAGGCCGGACAGTGGAACCATGCCTGAGTTTAGCCCCGGCAGGGAGCGTCAGGCATCGCCTGGCGCTCCCTGGCCCTGTGGGCTCAGCCGCGGCTGCGGACGGCAGCGGCTTCGGCCGGAGCAACCACCGGCAGCGGTGACGTTTCGTCCACAAGCTCCGCCCGCCGTCGTCCGTCACCCTTGATCCACAAACGGTACGCAATGACCAGAAGCGCCAGCCACGCGCCGCCCACGTACAGGGCGATCCGGGTGTCTTCGAAGGCGCCGAGGACGGCGATCACCAGCGCCATAAAGGCGATGGCAAGGACTGATGCGGCGGGCCACCATGGTGAAGGGAATTCCGAGGCCGGCAGGCCGCGTCGGGCGATCTCCCGCTTCATGGCCACGTGGGAAGCGAGGATCATCACCCAGACCCAGACCGTGGCGAACGTCGCAATCGAGGCGATGACCAGGAAGACGTCCTCGGGGATGACGGCGTTCAGGACCACACCCACCAGGAGGATCGCGGCCATCATCACCACCGTCATCCAGGGCACCCCGTGCCGGGACACCTTGCCGAAGGCGGCGGGGGCGTGGCCTTGGCGGGAGAGGCCGAAGAGAATGCGTCCGGCGCCAAAAATGTCGCTGTTAATGGCGGAGAGCGCGGCGGTGATCACCACGGCGTTCAGGATGTGCGGGGCCGCGGGGATGCCCAGGCCGCTGAAGATCTGGACGAAGGGGCTGCCGTTGCTGCCGATCTCGTTCCACGGAAAGAGGCTCATGAGGACGCCCAGGGTGAGGACATAGAACAGCAGGACGCGCACGGGGACGGTGTTGACAGCCTTGGGGATGACCTTTTTCGGGTCGGCCGCCTCGCCGGCGGTGATGCCAAGGGTCTCGATCCCGCCGAAGGCGAACATCACCACGGCGAAGGAGGCGAGCAGCCCTTCGAAGCCAAACGGGAAGAACCCGCCGTGCTCCACGAGGTTGCCCAGGCCGGGGGTGACAGTTGAACCGTCGGCCTGGAAACCCAACACGATGATGGCTGCGCCGCCGGCGATCATGGCAATGATGGCCACCACCTTGATCAGCGAGAACCAGAACTCCAGTTCGCCGAAGACCTTGACGCTGAGCAGGTTCAGGGCGGCCAGGAAGAAGATGATGGCAAGGATCCAGACCCAACGCTCCACTTGAGGAAACCAGAAACCCATATAGATGCTGAAGGCCGTGACGTCCGCGATGGCCACGATGGCCATCTCGAAGACGTAGGTCCAGCCGGTCACAAAGCCTGCCAGCGGGCCCAGGTAACGGCTGGCGTACTGGCCGAAGGAACCGGAAACCGGGTGCCGGACGGCCATTTCGCCGAGCGCGCGCATCACCATGAACACGGCTGCGCCGCCGATGATGTAGGCCAGCAGGACGGCGGGGCCGGCCTTTTGGATTGCGGAGGCCGACCCGTAAAAGAGGCCCGTGCCGATCGCCGAACCCAGGGCCATGAACCGGATATGGCGCACGTTCAGCCCGCGGTTCAGGACGCTTCCGACGGCGGCTGTTGCGGTTTCTTGTGCGGCCGGAGTTTCGCTCCGGGTTGGGCTTGGTGCTTGTTGCATACAAATACCTTCTCGTCTTTGGGAGGTGGGCCGGTAACCAGCAGACCACTTCCGCGGGCGACGTGATGAGCCTCACGGGGGCTTGGTGTCTTTCATTTCAGATTGGACGGTGGATCCCTGCTTTTTCGGTTCAGAGGCGGGACCCTTGACGCGACCCCGGCTATTCCTTACCTTGAGGGGCCGCCGGTAACCGCGCGGATGAGGTTGTTGTGCCCCCGTACCACCAGCCCGAAGGAGATCGATGATGAAAGCAATCGTGCAGGACGTTTATGGATCGGCAGACGTGCTCGAATTGCGGGACATCGCCCGGCCCGGGCCCGGCGACGGCCAGGTGCTGGTCCGGGTGCGGGGGGCCGGCGTCGACCAGGGGGTCTGGCACCTGATGACCGGGCTGCCGTACCTTGTCCGGCTCTTTGGTTATGGGCTGAAGAAGCCAAAGGTTCCGGTCCGGGGCAGGGAAGTGGCCGGCGTAGTGGCGGCGGTGGGGCCTGGAGTGACACGTTTTGCTGTTGGGGACGAGGTGTTTGGAATTTGCGAAGGGTCCTTTGCCGAGTACGCCTGCGCCAAGGAGGACAAGCTGGCCCCAAAACCCACGAGCCTGTCTTTCGAAGAAGCCGCGGCTTCGCCGATCTCAGGCGTCACTGCCCTGCAGGCTGTCCGCGATGCCGGCCAGGTCACTGTCGGCCAGAAGGTGCTGATCCTTGGCGCGGGCGGGGGAGTGGGATCCTTCGCGGTGCAGCTGGCCAAAGCCTTCGGAGCAGAGGTGACAGGGGTGTGCAGCACCGGCAAGGTTGAACTGGTCCGTTCCCTTGGGGCGGATGCCGTCATTGACTACAGGACGACCAATATTGCGGGCGATGGAAAGCTGTACGACGTCATCCTGGACACGGCCGGCAACCGGCCGCTGACTCTCCTGCGCCGGCTGCTCGTACCCAAGGGCACGCTGGTGATCATCGGCGGCGAAGGCGGTGGCAAGCTGACCGGCGGATTTCAGCGGTCCCTGGTTGCGCCGCTGGTCGCCATGTTTTCCGGCCGGAAGCTCAGGGGGCTTGTCGCCAGGGAAACGCACCTGGATCTCGAGGCACTTGCGTCGATGATCGAGGCCGGCAGCGTCAAGCCTGCGGTGGACAAGGTCTTTCCCCTTGCCGAAGCGCCGGCCGCCATCCAGTACCTCCACGAGGGGCGGGCGCGCGGCAAAGTGGTGGTCCAGGTCTGAAGGTGCTCATGCCTGCTTCGCCGCAGCTTCGATGGCGGCACGGTGGGCAGCCCATTCTTCAGGGCTTCGCCTGGTGAGGTTCGGATCGCCGGGGCGCTGCCCGGCACTGCCGTCGATGAGTTCGCGCAGGATGTCTGCGTGGCCCAGGTGGTGGGAGCGTTCGGCGACCATATGGACCAGGATCTGGTGCAGGGTGACGTTGCGCCGCTCTTCCGGCCACCACGGAACCACACCGGGGGCGTCAGCGGGCAATGCCTCGATGGTCGCGTCGCTGTGTGCGGCGGCGAAGTGGTGCAGCTCGATGATGTCCTCCCGGGACTCGGCCGCGGTCGCCCACATGTCCGCGTCCGGGACGGCGCCGTCGTCCAGCCAGGGAAGGTGCCGCCCGCTGGGGCGGCCAAACACCACGCCGAAATAGTCCACCTCCACGCTGGCCACATGTTTGACCAGGCCCAGCAGGTTGGTTCCGGTGGGTGTAAGCGGCCGGCGGGCGTCGTACTCGCTGAGGCCCTCCAGTTTGCCGAGCAGGTCGTCCCGCCTGGCCCGGAGATAGCGGTGAAGCGTCTCTTTTTCGTCCATAGCGGGACTCTACCGAACCGCAAGCCGGCCTTGGCCAGGTCAGCAGCGGGGCAGCACGTCCACGCTTGTCTGGCATTTCAGACAGCAGGCGTGTTTGCATGAGGGTTACAAGCCGGAGGAGGGCGCAAGCTTAAGTACGGGATCCCGGATAGCGCCGGGATGTACCGCCAACAAAAAGGAGGTTCCGGTGTTAGCCACCGAAGCGAGGCTGGAGGCCGGCAACGAATCAAAAGCGGCCTCAAGGGCGGCCTCAAAACTGGCGTCGAAGGTTCCCGCTGCCGAGAACACGCTCCGCATCCTCAAACTGTTGGCCTCCCGGCGCGGGCCAATGGCGGCGTCGCAAATTGCCTCCACCCTGGGCCTGCCCAGGTCCAGCGTCTACCACCTGCTTGGTGTGATGGAGGCGAATGGCTTTGTGCTCCATCTTCACGAGGAGCAGCGGTACGGGCTCGGGATCAGTGCTTTTGAGCTCAGTTCCGCCTACTCCCGCCAGGAACCGTTGTCCCGGCTGGGCCGGCCGCTGCTCGCCAGCCTGGTGGATGCGCTCGGCGAGAGCGCCCACCTGGCGGTCCTGCATGGACGCGACGTGCTGTACATCGTGGAGGAACGGGCCAAGAACCGGCCGTCCCTGGTGACCGACGTCGGCGTCCGGCTTCCCAGCCATCTCACCGCCAGCGGGCGGGCGATTCTTGCCGCACTGCCCAAGTCCCAGGTACGCGCCCTGTACCCGAATGCTGCCGCCTTCTCGGCCCGGCACGAGGTGGAGGGCGCCATCATGAAATACTCGGCGCTGTCCTCCCACCTGGACCAGGTCCGGCAGCGCGGCTACGCCACAGAACATGGTGAGGTGACCCCAGGTTTCGGCTCCATTGCCGCTGCCGTGACGGATCACCTGGGATGGCCGACGGCGGCAGTCGCCGTGACGTTCCTCGAGGACAAGTTGCCGGTGGAGGAGTGGCCGGTCCTGGCCGGCCGGGTGCAAAAAGTCGCCGACGAACTGTCCCTCCGGCTCCACGGCCGCCCCGTCAAGTAACCGCTCCCCACTTTTGCGCCATCACTTATGGTCCCCAACCGGGGCTTTTGGCAACCGAAAGTGATGGCGCAACGGGAAGGGTGGGAGCGTCTGGAATGCCGGACAGCACCCTTCCAAAACCCCTGTAAAGCCCTCTCGCCAAGGGCTTTAGTTGATACAGAACTTCTTTCACATCACAGACACCAACGAAAAGGAGCCATCATGGCACCCGCCGATTTCACCACCGGTGCCCGCCCGGTCAAAGCTGCCCGCGGCACTGAGCTCACCGCCAAGTCCTGGCAGACCGAAGCCCCGCTGCGGATGCTGATGAACAACCTGGACCCGGAGGTGGCCGAGCGCCCGGACGACCTGGTGGTTTACGGCGGCACCGGCCGCGCCGTCCGGTCCTGGGCCGCCTTCGATGCCATCACCCGCACCCTGGAAACGATGGAAAAGGACGAGACCCTGCTGGTCCAGTCCGGCAAGCCCGTGGGCGTGTTCCGCACCAACGAGTGGGCCCCGCGCGTGCTGCTGGCCAACTCCAACCTGGTAGGCGACTGGGCCAACTGGCCTGAATTCCGCCGGCTCGAGGCCGAAGGCCTGATGATGTACGGCCAGATGACCGCCGGGTCCTGGATCTACATCGGCACCCAGGGCATCCTGCAGGGCACCTTCGAAACCTTCGCCGCGATCGCGCGTAAGCTCACCGGCGATGAAAACGGCACCCTCGCCGGCACCCTCACCTTGACCGGCGGCTGCGGCGGAATGGGCGGCGCGCAGCCGCTGGCCGTCACCCTGAACGAGGGCGCCTGCCTGATTGTCGACGTCGACGAGACCCGCCTGCGCCGCCGTGCCGGCAAGCGCTACCTCGATGAAGTGGAAACCGATCTCGACGCCGCCATCGCCAAGGTCCTCAAGGCCAAGGAAGAGCGCCGCGGCTGGTCCGTGGGCTACGTGGGCAACGCCGCAGAGGTGTTCCCCGAAATCCTGCGCCGCCACAAGGCCGGCGAACTCACCGTGGACATCGTCACCGACCAGACCAGCGCCCACGATCCGCTGTCCTACCTGCCCGAGGGCATCACGGTGGCCGAGTGGCACCGCGAGGCCGAGGCCGATCCTGAAGGCTTCACCAAGAAGGCCCAGGCATCGATGGCCCGGCACGTCCAGGCAATGGTGGAATTCCAGGACGCCGGCGCCGAGGTCTTTGACTACGGCAACTCCATCCGCGACGAAGCACGCAAGGGCGGCTACACCCGGGCGTTCGAATTCCCCGGATTCGTTCCGGCCTACATCCGGCCCCTGTTCTGCGAGGGCCTGGGCCCGTTCCGCTGGGTGGCCCTGTCCGGGGACCCGGAAGACATTCGCGTCACCGACGAGGCCATCAAGGAGCTGTTCCCCGAGAACAAGCACCTGCACCGCTGGATCGACGCCGCCCAGGAACGCGTCGAGTTTGAGGGCCTGCCGGCACGCATCTGCTGGCTCGGCTACGGTGAACGCGCCAAGGCCGGGCTCCTGTTCAACCAGCTCGTCAAGGAAGGCAAGGTCAAGGCGCCCATCGTGATCGGCCGCGACCATTTGGACTCCGGTTCCGTCGCCTCCCCGTACCGCGAAACCGAGGCCATGGCCGACGGTTCGGACGCCATCGCCGACTGGCCCATGCTCAACGCCCTGCTCAACACCGCCTCCGGCGCTACCTGGGTCTCCCTGCACCACGGCGGCGGCGTCGGCATCGGCCGGTCCATCCACGCCGGCCAGGTCTCCGTTGCCGACGGCACCGGGCTTGCCGCGCAGAAGCTCGAGCGCCTGCTCACCAACGACCCCGGCATGGGTGTTATCCGCCACGCCGACGCCGGCTACGACCGCGCCCTCGACGTCGCCAAAGAACGCGGCGTCCGCATCCCGATGAACGAGAACCGGTGATTGAGCCTGTCGAAATCCAGGTTTCGCTCCCCACCAGCACCCTAAGCTCAACCAGCGGCGCAGCCTCCACCACTGAAGTAGGAACCATGACACTTACAACCCACGAACCGCTCACCGTCACCCTCGGCTCCAGCGGCGTCACGCCCGAGGACGTTGTCGCCGTCGCACGCCACAACGCCAAGGTGACCATTTCCGCGGAAGCGCTGGAAACGGTCGCCAAGGTACGCGCCCACATCGATGACCTCGCCTCCAGCGACGTCCCGGCCTACGGCATCTCCACCGGTTTCGGCGCCCTGGCCAACCGCCACATCCCCAACGAACTGCGCACCCAGCTCCAGAAAAGCCTGATCCGCAGCCACGCCGCCGGCATGGGCCCGGCCGTGGAACGTGAAGTGGTGCGCGGCATCATGTTCCTGCGCGCCAAGACCCTCGCCTCCGGCCGCACCGGCGTCCGCCCCGTGGTCCTGCAGACCATGGTGGACGTCCTCAACGCCGGCATCACCCCCGTGGTCCGCGAGTTCGGGTCACTCGGCTGCTCGGGCGACCTCGCCCCGCTGTCCCACTGCGCCCTGGTCCTGATGGGCGAAGGCGAGGCGGAAGGGCCCGACGGCGTGACGTACGGCGCCGCCGGCCACCGCACCGTTGCTGAGCTGCTCGCCGAACACGGCATCGAACCCGTCACCCTCGCCGAAAAGGAAGGCCTGGCCCTGGTGAACGGCACGGAGGGCATGCTGGGCATGCTCCTGATGGCCATCGCCGATCTTCGCCAGCTGCTGACGACGGCGGACGTCACCGCCGCGCTCAGCGTCGAGGCGCTGCTGGGCACCGACCAGGTGTTCCTGCCTGAGCTTCATGCCGCCCTCCGTCCCCACCCGGGACAGGCGGCCAGCGCCGACAACATGCTGCGCGTGCTGTCCGATTCACCGATCGTGGCCTCCCATAAGGTGGGGGACTCGCGCGTGCAGGACGCCTATTCGCTCCGCTGCGCCCCGCAGGTGGCCGGCGCTGTCCGCGACACCGTTGACCATGCGGCACTGGTGGCATCACGCGAACTGGCTGCGGCCATCGACAACCCGGTAGTCCTGCCGGACGGCCGGGTGAGCTCGAACGGCAACTTCCATGGCGCCCCCGTGGCGTATGTCCTGGATTTCCTGGCTATTGCCGTCGCGGACCTGAGCTCGATCGCCGAGCGGCGGACGGACCGGATGCTGGATCCGGCCCGCTCCCACGGCCTTCCCGCCTTCCTTGCTGCTGACCCGGGAGTGGATTCGGGCCTGATGATTGCCCAATACACCCAGGCAGGGCTGGTGTCCGACAACAAGCGGCTGGCAGTTCCGGCGTCCGTGGACTCCATCCCGAGTTCGGCCATGCAGGAAGACCACGTTTCCATGGGCTGGCACGCGGCACGCAAACTGCGCAAGGCAGTGGAGAACCTCCGCCGGGTCCTGGCCATTGAGCTGGTGACCTCAGCCCGGGCCTTGGATATCCGCACGCAGCTTTCAGGCGGCGTACTGACCCCGGGACCGGCGGGTGCCGCCGTCGTCGCCGTCCTCCGCGAAAAGGTGGACGGGCCGGGGACCGACCGGTTCCTGTCGCCCGAACTGGAGGCGGCTGACCTGCTCGTCGCCGCTGGTGAGGTGCGCAGGGCGGCCGAATCCGCCGTCGGCGTCCTGGCGTAGGAGAAAAGAATCTTCGGAAAGAAGCGCAATCCGTCCGCCTGGTGAAATTTCCGCCGACACGGTCATCGGGCGGACGGGGGGTGTAGTAGAACTGAAGGTGTAGCAAAAGTCACATCAAAGAAGCTGTGGCGCACGAACATATACAAAGGGGTAGAAGTTCACATGAAAGCACGTGGGGCAGTCCTATCGAGGCGCAATGCCCATTCCGCCGCTGTTTCCGACTGGAGGAGCCTCCGGGCCGGGGAACGCGTCGAGATCATCAAGCAGGCGCATGTGGTAGCCACCGGGGAGGTGGAAGAAGTGTCGCAGAGCGGAAACGTTCTGTGGCTCGTGCCGGCTGGTCCGACTGAGAAGCAGCTCTTTTTGAAGTCCGACGGCGTGCAGGTACGCCGCGGCTGACGTTTTTCCAGGACAAACAAGAGTCCCCGCGCTGCCTGATGCAGTGCGGGGACTTTTGTATGGTCGCGGACGAGGCGTCCGCCGAACAATTCAGGCGGCGATGGCCTCGTAGGTCTCGCCGAACGGCACTGATTCATCCAGTGCCACGGTGTAGCGTCCCGGACGAAGCCGGGTGACGAGGATGCCGCAGGAGGCGTCCTTGGCGGCCACCTCGATCAGTTCTGCGACTGCCTCTTCCAAGCCCGCGTGCATTTCACCTGCCGTGGAAAACTCCAGGTTGATGGAGCGGTTCAGCGGCTCCTCCGTGGAGGCGGAAGCGGCCGGACGGCGTTCCATAGTGGCTGTAGACATGTACTGAACTTTCTGTTTTTTCGTCCCCCAGGGCCTGCCCATTCTACCGGCTGCGGATTCAAATGTCAGATGACTGCCGTTTGCAACGCCGTTCCTCCGGGCCGGAACGCGTGGTCGTGGCGCTGCGGGCCCAGTCACAATCCGCGCAGTGGCGAAGGCCCTCCTGCGTCCGACACCATGGTGGTAAGCCATCATCAACCGGATCACGGCCGGATGCGAAGAGAAGGAAATCCTGTATGAAAATCATGCGCCTCGGGGACATCGGCAAGGAACAGCCCGCCGTTCTGGCACGGTCCGCGGCCGGCGACGAAGAGTACTTCAGCCTGCTGCCCCTGACCGGGGACGTTGACGGCGCCTTCCTCGCCGGGGGAGGGCTGGCTAAAGTACGCGAAGCCCTCGATGCCGGCACTTTGCCGGTCCTGGAGGGTGCTGCAGGCCTCCGCACCGGTGCTCCGGTGGCCCGGCCGGGAGCAGTGGTGGGTATTGGCATGAACTACGCCGCGCACGCGGCCGAGTCCGGTTCGGCGCCGCCGGAGATTCCCGTCGTGTTCCTCAAGCCGACGAATACCGTGACCGGCCCCAATGACCCCGCCCCGGTTCCGCCGCACTCCAACAAATACGACTGGGAGGTGGAGCTGGGCATCGTGATCGGCGCGGAGGCCAGCTACCTGCCGTCCGTGGAGGCGGCCCAGGACTGCATCGCGGGCTACGTCACCGCCAACGACCTCTCCGAGCGGGATTACCAGCTTCCCGGTGCGGCCGGTCAATGGACCAAGGGCAAGTCCTTGCCCGGCTCCACGCCGCTGGGCCCGTGGCTTGTTCCGGCCGGGGAGGTCGACGGCGGCAACCTGCGCCTGCGCAGCTGGGTGAACGGCGAAGCCCGGCAGGACTCGTCTACTGCCGGGCTGATTTTCGACGCCGCCACCCTGGTGCACCACTGCAGCCAGTACATGCGGCTGGAGCCCGGTGATGTGATCATCACCGGAACTCCAGAAGGTGTTGCGCTCAGCGGCCGCTTCCCATACCTGCGGCCGGGGGACGTGGTGGAGGTTGAAGTTGAGGGCCTGGGGCGCCAGCGCCAGGAACTGTACCGCGCCCGTCCAACAAATGCCCAACCAGCAAAGCACGCGCCCGCGCAGCCGGCGCCGCAGGGACAGCTTCAGTCCAGCTAGGCCTTCACCGCCAGGACCGGGCAGTCGGCTTCGAGCAGGATCCGCTGGGATACGCTGCCCATGATCAGCTTGCCCACCGGAGTACGGCGCCGCAGCCCGATCACAATCAACTCGGCATTGTTCTCCTCCGCGGCATCCAAGACCTCGGCGGCCGCATCGTGGCCACGGACCGGCTGCTTGATCACGTGGTCGATGCCCTGGGTGGCCAGCCGGTCTTCGATGCTCTGGATCTCCGGCTCCTGGGCGTAGCGGTTGTCCACCAGGGCATCGCCCTTGGAGGAGTTGATAACCAGCAGCTTTGTGTTGTTCTTGCGGGCTTCGGTAATGGCCTGCGTCAGGGCTGCTTCACCCTCGGGCGTCGGGACGTATCCCACCACGATGGTCATGGTTTTCTCTTTTCTGTAGGTCTGGATGCGGGAGACGGTGTCCAAGGACTGGTCAGCCAACGTCCGTCGGTTCGGGAGCGCCGGAATTGGCCGGAAGCAGCGGCTTGCTTGCCGGACGGTTCCGCTTGACCAGCTTGAACACCAGAGGCCAGAGCAGGATGAGTCCCACGATGATGTAGACAACGACGGCGATCGGCTCGCTGAAGAGGCCGGCGGGGTCACCGGCGCTGAGCTGCAGCGTCTTCCGGAGCTGGCCTTCAATGCGCGGGCCAAGGATCACGCCGAGGATCAGCGGCAGCACGGGCAGTCCGAAGCGCCGCATCATGAACCCGAGGACGCCCAGGACCAGCAGGATCACCAGGTCGAATGCCTGCAGGTTCACCGAGTAGGCACCCAGTGTGGCGAAGAAGAGGATGCCCGCGTACAGGTACGGCCGGGGGAGCTGCAGGAGTTTCGCCCACATCGGTGCCAGCGGCAGGTTGATCAGCAGGAGCAGCAGGTTGCCGATGAACAGGCTTGCGATCAGGGCCCACACCAGGGGACCTTGGCTGCTGAAGAGCTGCGGGCCCGGCTGGATGCCGTAGGACGTGAAAGCGGCGAGCATCACCGCGGCGGTGGCGTTGGTGGGAAGGCCCAGCGCCAGCATGGGGGTCAGGGTGCCGGCGGCGGCAGCGTTGTTGGCAGCCTCGGGGCCGGCAACACCTTCGATGGCGCCCTTGCCGAACTCTTCGGGGTGTTTGCTGAGGCGCTTTTCCGTGACGTAGGAGAGGAACGTGGGGATCTCGGCGCCACCTGCCGGCAGCGCGCCGAAGGGGAAGCCGAAGGCGGTGCCGCGCAACCACGGCTTCCAGGAGCGCTTCCAGTCAGACTTGCCCATCCAGGGCTGCCCCACGGGAATGGCATGCAGCGGGGTGCGGCGCAGGTGGGCTGCAACCCAAAGGGCTTCGCCCACCGCGAAGATGGCCACTGCCACTACAACGATGTCCAGCCCGTCCGCGAGCAGCGGCTGGCCGAAGGTCAGGCGGCGCTGGCCGGTGACGGAGTCGATGCCCACCAGGCCGATGGCGAGGCCGAGCGCCAGCGAGGCGAAGCCGCGGAGCCGGGACGAGCCCAGGACGGCGGTGACGGCCAGCAGGGCCAGGACCATGATGGCGAAGTAGCTGGGGGCTCCGAGGCTGACGGCGAACTGGACCACGATCGGTGCGCAGACGGCCAGGAGGGCGGTGCCGATGGTGCCGGCAACGAACGAGCCGATGGCCGCCGTCGCAAGCGCCTGGGCCGCCCGGCCGGCCTTGGCCATTTTGTTGCCCTCGATCGCCGTCACCACCGAGGACGATTCACCTGGTGTGTTCAGCAGGATGGAGGTGGTGGAGCCGCCGTACATGCCGCCGTAGTAGATGCCGGCGAACATGATGAAGGCGCTGGTGGGTTCCAGGGCGTAAGTGACCGGAAGCAGCAGGGCCACGGTCATGGCCGGGCCGAGGCCCGGAAGGACGCCGACGGCGGTGCCCAGGAGTACGCCGATCACGGCGTACAGGAGATTCATGGGGGTCAGGGCGGTGGCGAAGCCGTCCATCAGTGAGGACCAGACGTCCATTTAGAGGATTCCTTCCAGGAGTCCGGCGGGCAGTGCGATGCCTAGGCCGAGGTAGAAGCCGTAGAAGGTCAGCAGCGACAGGGCAATGGAGATGAGCCCGTCGCGGAAGTAGTGGCGGCTGCCGAGGGCCAGCACGCAGCCCCAGAAAAGGACAGTGCCGGAGATGACCCATCCGGCCCAGTCGATGAGCAGGATGTTCAGGATGAAAGCGCCGGCCAGGGGCAGGACTGTCTTCCAGTCAGCGGGGTGGGTGAGGTCCACATCTTCGCCGCCTTCTGCTTCGCCCTGGCCGCCGCGGAAGACGTTGATGGCCAGCAGGACAGCGCAGACCACCAGCAGGCCGGCCACGATGTAGGGAACGGTTTTGGGACCGACCGGATCAGATTGGGAATACGGGGTTACCAGGCGGTTGGCGTCCACGAAGACCAGGACGCCGGCCGCGCCGAGCAGGAGTGCAACTCCCAGCTCGGCGCGTCCTTTGAGGCCTGTTGTCAGGGAGCTCACGCCAACCCAAGCTTGGTGAGCACGTCCGCCACCCGCTTGTCCTGGTCGGCGAGGAAGGTCTTGAACTCGTCGCCGGTGATGAAGGCATCGGTCCAGCCGCGGGTCTTCAACGTTTCCTTCCAGCCCGCGGTGCCGTGCATCTTCTCCAGGGCGCCGATCAGCTTGGACTTGTCGTCATCGCTGATGCCCGGAGGGGCCACCATGCCGCGCCAGTTGGTGAACACCAGGTCGATGTTGGATTCCTTCAGAGTCGGCGCGTCCACGCCCTCGATCCGCTTTTCGCCACTCGTGGCCAGGACGCGTACTTCGCCGGACTTGATCTGTTGCAGGAGCTCGCCGGGGCCGGAGGCGGCAAAACCGAGCTTGTTGCCGAGGATCGCGGGGAGCAGGTCACCGCCGCCGTCGTAGGCCACGTAGTTCACCTTGGTGGCGTCGATGCCAACTGCACCGGCCAGCTGCATGGGCAGCAGGTGGTCCGGGCCGCCGGGCGAGGAGCCGCCGCCCACGGAGATGGAACCGGGATCGGCCTTCCAGGCCTTGACGAGCTCGTCAATGGTCTTGTACGGGGAATCCTTGCCCACCATGATGGCGCCGGGTTCCTCGATGAGACGGGCCAGCGGCGTGGTTTCGGTCAGCTTCGACTCGGACTTGTTGGTGTAGCTCGCGCCCACCACGCCCAGGCCCATCAGCATGGCCAGGTCCCCGTTGCCCTTTTCGTTCACCACGCGGGCCAGGCCCACGGTGCCGCCGGCGCCGGCGAGGTTGAAGACTTCGGTGTTGGTGGAGATCTTCTCGTCGTCGAGGACCTTCGCTGCTGCCCGGGCGGTGGTGTCGTACCCGCCGCCGGGGGTATTCGGGACCATGATCTGCAGGCCGGTGATGGGTCCGGCGGCGGCGCCGGAGCTTTCCGTACCGGTGGAGCTCTTTCCGGTGGCACCGCAGCCGGTGGCCATCAGGGCGATGCCGGCGGCGACGGCGGCAATACGCAATGCGCGGATCTGGCGCATGGTGTTCCTCTTCTCATGAAAAATGATCAGCAAGACTGACTTGGTGTTTCGATGCTAGGTTCCGCCGTGATGCCGGTCACTCTTGTGTACGCAGAGAAAGTTAAGTTCATTGCGTTCACGTTTCACGGAACGAGCGGCGGCTGCCCGTCGGATGGGTTGAAAAGCCTGCAAACGACGGCTCCGGCGCTGCCTGCGGTATAGTTCCCGTACCTCCGCCGGGGCCGAAAACGCCGGAACCTGGCCGGAGATACCCGCTGAACCATCCAAAGGACCAACCACAGTGACTCGACGAAGAGGGATGTCCCTCGCGGGGCAGTACCTCGTGCTGCAGTTGCTTATTGTGTTGGCGGTCCTGGTGGCGGTGGTGGCCATCTCCCTGGCCCAGTCCGCCGCAACGTTTGAACGGGTAGAGGGCCGGCGCGCGCTCTCTGCCGCCGAAGCCCTGGGCAACAACCCGGCGGTCCGTGAACTGCTTCCAACGGCCGAGCCCCGCAACGGAGCGGCACTCCCTGCCGTGGCTGAGGCCGTGCGGACGCTGTCCGGATCGTCCCAGGTGGCGTTGGCGAAACAGGACCGTACCGTGGTGGCCTCCTCGGACCCCAGTTTGCTGGGCGAGAAGCTGGACATCGGGCCGAGCCGGGTCATGGAGGGCCGCGCCTGGACCGGTGTGGTGGCCGAAAGCAATGCAGCGGTCCTGTCCGCGCACGTCCCGGTGCTGAATGATGCCGGAAAGATGATCGGCATCGCCTCCATCAGCCGGAACTATCCCACTATATTGGAACGTCTGGGGGATGCAGTTCCCAATTTGCTCACGTACCTCGGAGTAGCCAGCGTCCTGGGCGTGGCCGGCTCCCTGCTGCTGTCCCGCCGCGTCAAACGCCAGACCCTGGGCATGGAACCGAGTGAGATTACCGGACTGGTGGAAAACCGGGAAGCCATGCTGCACGGTCTCAAGGAAGGCGTAGTGGCACTTGATCCGAACGAGCGGATCACGGTGGCCAACGACAGTGCCCGCGAATTGTTGGGCCTGCCGGCAGACTGCGTGGGCAAGAAGGTTGCCTCGCTTCCCGTGGACCCGGCGCTGAAGACCGTCCTCACGCGCGAGCAGCCGGATCCCGATCAGCTGGTGCTGGTGGGGGAGCGGCTGGTGGTGCTGAACCGGGTTCCCATCCGGTCCCGCGGCCGCGAAATAGGCTCGGTGACCACGTTGCGCGACCGTACCGAGATGTCCTCGCTTGAGCGTGAACTGGGCGCCACGCGCACCGCCACGGATACGCTCCGCGCGCAGGCCCACGAGTTCGCCAACCAGCTCCACGTGATCTCGGGCCTGATCCAGATCGGTGAATACGATTCCGTGGTGCAGTTCGTTAATGGCGCCACAGTGGACCGGACGCGGCTCAACGATGAAGTCACCAGCCGCATCCATGATCCCGCCCTCGCCGCGCTGCTCATTGCCAAATCAAGCCTCGCCACCGAACGTGGCGTGGCCCTGCAGCTGGATCCCGAATCTGCCCTGCGTCCGGTCAGCGACGAGTTGTCCCGCGACCTCACCACGGTGGTGGGGAACCTCGTGGACAACGCGTTCGACGCCGTGACAGGACGTCCGGACGCCGCTGTCCGGGTGCTGGTGGAGGAGGGCCGGGACCCGCTCACCGCAGCCGGCCACGTGACCGTCACCGTCCGGGACAACGGCCCAGGCGTCCCGGGAGATGCGGTGGAGGAGATTTTCCGCCAGGGGTTCACCACCAAAGAGGCCGGGCCCTCGGACGGGCGCGGCTTCGGCCTGGCACTGTCCCGCGTGGTTTGCCGGAGGTCCGGGGGTGATCTCACTGTCGCCAACCATAATGGAGCGGTGTTCACCGCCCGGTTCATCAGAGGTACAACCCAGCCCAAGGGAGGTGCAACGAAGCCATGATCAAGGTGCTGATCGTTGACGACGACTTTATGGTGGCCAAGGTGCACGCAGGCTTCATCCAGCGGACGCCCGGGTTCGCGGTGGTGGGGGTGGCGCATACCGGCGCCCAGGCCGTGCTGGAAACCGGCCGGCTGCAGCCGGACCTTGTGCTGCTGGACATCCACCTTCCAGACATCAACGGCCTGGACCTTATGCATCAGCTGCGCGATGTTGCCCCGGAACTGGACGTGCTGGTCATCAGTGCCGCCCGTGAGGTCGAAACAGTGCGC
This sequence comes from Pseudarthrobacter sp. W1I19, assembly GCF_030817835.1. Classification (NCBI taxonomy): domain Bacteria; kingdom Bacillati; phylum Actinomycetota; class Actinomycetes; order Micrococcales; family Micrococcaceae; genus Pseudarthrobacter; species Pseudarthrobacter sp. W1I19. Next base: position 3,932,444 of record NZ_JAUSZR010000001.1, on the reverse strand, counting down.
AAGGCGCTGCGGGGCGGGATTGTGCATTACTTGATCAAGCCGTTTTCCCAGTCGGACCTGCAGGAACGGCTGGAGCATTACCGCAGCGCCTACCAGGGCCTGGACTCCGCCAAGGATGTGGCGGAGCAGTCGGACGTCAACCGGGTGTTCGGCCTTGACCGGACGGAGCGGCCGCTGCCCAAGGGCTGCAGCATCGAGACGCTGAAGCTGGTGGAGGCCGCCCTCAACGCTGCGGAAGGTGACCTGTCCGCGGCCGAGGTGGCCGAGCAGGTGGGGACGTCCCGGGTCAGTGCCCGCCGCTACCTTGAGTACCTGTATGACGAAGGAACGCTGGACGTCCGGCTCAAATACGGGGTGGGGCGCCCTGAGCGGCGCTACGTCCTCAAAGGCCAGTAGCCAGGCTCAGCGCAGCAGGGTGTCGATCAGCCGGGCGGCAACTTTCGCGGTCCGGCCGTCAATATCGAATTCCGGGTTCAGCTCCGCGACGTCAAGATGCAGCAGCTTCCGTGACCGCGCTACCTGGCGGCACACGGCACTGATAACCGGAAGTGGCACCCCGTACGCGGCGGGGGCGCTGACACCGGGCGCCACCGCTGCGGGCAGCACGTCAAGGTCGATGGTCAGGTACAGGACGTCGATGTCCGCGAGGAACCCTGCCACGAATTCCTGCACCCGCTCCGCTCCGCAGTCCTCATCCAGCAGGTACCGCACGCCCAGCTTCCGTGCCGTTTCGAAGAGGGTGCGGGTGTTGTTGGGTTCGGAGATTCCGACGACGGCGTAGCGGAAGTCGCGCCCGGCGGCTGCTTCCGCGCGGGCCATCTGGAGGAATGGTGTGCCGGAACTGGGGACGGGCTCGTCGCGCAGGTCGAAGTGGGCGTCGAGGTTCAGCACGCCCAGCCTCAGGCCCCCCTGGACGGCGGCGGATGCGGCAACACCCGAATAGCTCGCATAGGCGGTTTCGTGGCCGCCGCCCAGCACCACGGTGAGCTGCCCGGCGTCGAGCATTTCCCTCACTGCGCGGCCGGCGCGGTCCTGTCCTGCCTCCAGTTCGGAGCCGGAGACCACCACATCACCGGCGTCCGCCACGGGTCGCTCCAGATGGTACGCCAAGGGGCCCAGGGCGGCGCGAAGGGCAGCCGGGGCGTTGGCTGCACCAACGCGGCCCTTGTTCCGGCGCACCCCCTCGTCACTGCAAAAGCCGAGCAGCGCTGCAGGTTTTGTTCCGCCGCCGGCTGACGGTCCGGCGTCGTACGCTTTTACCGCCTGCCACCAGCGGAGGTGCCCGGCACCGTCGCCATCAAACCGGCCGGTCCAGGGCTGGGGCGGGACGTCGACGGCAGGGGTTGAGGCAGGCATGGTTCAAGCTCACTGCATCCCGGGGTTGAAAACCAGCAACGACGCCGTCGTGGTGTCTGGAATTCAAGAACCTGCCGGCGGAATCCGGAGGGGCTAAGGTGGAGCAATCCCTTCCGGGACCATGCCATCTTGCCGCGCCACGAGGGCGCAATCGACCCAGGCCGGAGAACAGCACCGTGTTTGAAGCCCCCAACATCCTGTTTGCCGCTGCCGGACTGGCTGTGTTCACAGCCGCTGTGCTCCCCAAACTGCTGCGCGACATGCCCTTCTCCATGCCCATGGTTTTCCTCGGGGCGGGCATGGGCGCGTTTGCCCTGATTCCCACCCTTCCGGACCCGGACCCGGTAGCGCACGGCGACTTTGTCCTGCACCTCTCGGAAATTTGCGTGATCATTTCGCTGATGGGCGCCGGGCTGGCGCTGGACCGGCCCGTGGGGCGGCGGCAGTGGTCAACTACCTGGCGCCTGCTGGGGATCGCCATGCCGTTGTGCATCATCGGCCTGACCCTGCTGGGGTTGTGGTTCCTGGGGCTGGGCCTCGGCGCCGCCCTGCTGGTGGCGTCCAGCCTCGCGCCTACGGACCCCGTCCTGGCCTCCGAGGTGCAGGTGGGGGAGCCCGCGGACGACGACGGTGGCACGGACAAGGAGGACGAGGTACGTTTCGGCCTGACCTCCGAAGCCGGGCTTAACGACGGCCTGGCCTTCCCGTTCGTCTACCTCGCCATCGCCATCAGCATTGCCGGGTCATCGCCGTCCGCCTGGTTTCCCGAATGGTTTGGGGTGGACGTGCTGTGGCGGCTCGCCATCGGGCTGCTGCTGGGCTTCCTGACCGGCAAGGTCCTGGCCAGGATCTTCTTCTCCGCGCGGGCCGACAGCCTGCGGGTATCCAACCACTCCGAGGGCTTTGTGGCGCTCGCCGCCACGTTCCTGGCCTATGGTGTCACCGAAGTTGTCGAGGGCTACGGCTTTATCGCCGTGTTTGTCTGCGCCGTGACCATCCACGCCGCCGAGCGCACGCACGGCTACCACCGGGTGCTGCACTCCTACGTGGAGCAGCTCGAACGGCTTCTCACCGTGGTGATCCTGGTCCTGCTGGGCGGCGCGATCGCCCGCGGGCTGCTGGCGGGAATCGGCTGGGCGGAGGTGCTGGTGGCGCTCGCGTTCCTGCTGGTGGTGCGGCCCCTGGCAGGCTGGCTCGGGCTGCTGGGCGGCAAGACCGGCCCGCGGGAACGGATTGCCCTCTCGTTCTTCGGAATCCGCGGAATCGGCTCGCTGTACTACCTGTCCTATGCCCTGGGCAAGGGCCAGTTTGCGGGCCAGGCGGAGTGGCTGTGGGCTTTTGTGGGCCTGGTGGTGGCGCTCTCGATCGTAATCCATGGCGCCACCACCTCACCGCTGATGAACCGGCTGGACCGGCTCCGCATCAAGAAGGCCCGCGCAGTGTCCGGAGATGAGGGGCTGGCCCCCAACACCCCTGTGTAGGCGGTGGCTACATTCCGACGGCGGCCTCGATGGGACCAATCGCGAAGAACAGCAGGAACGCACCGGCCACTGCCCACATCAGGGGGTGGATGTCCTTGACCCGGCCCTGGACGGTGCGGATCAGGACGTAGGCGATGAAGCCGGCGCCGAGTCCGTTCGCGATCGAGTATGTGAACGGCATCAGCGTGAAGGTGAGGAAGGCCGGGATGGCGATGCCCCAGTCCTGCCAGTCGATCTTGCCCACCTGGGACACCATCATGAAGCCCACCACCACCAGGGCCGGAGCCACGGCTTCGAAGGGCACCAGGTTGATGAGCGGGGTGAAGAACATGGCCACGAGGAACAACAGGCCCGTGACGACCGAGGCGATGCCCGTGCGGGCGCCTTCACCGATTCCGGCGCCGGCCTCGACGTAGATCTGGTTGGAGGACACGGACGCGCCGCCGCCGGCGATTGCGCCGAGGGCGTCCACCTGCAGGACGCGGTCGACGTCGGGAATGTTGCCGTGCTCGTCCACCGTGCCGGCCTCATTGGCCAGGCCCACCATGGTGCCCATCGCGTCGAAGAAGATACTGAGCAGGATCACGAAGGCCAGCAGGGTGGCGGCCACAAAGCCGAGGTGCTGGAAGGCACCGAACGGGTTGGCCTTGCCGATCAGGGACAGGTCGGGGGCGGCCCATTCGCTGAAGGTGGGGGCCACCAGGGACCAGCCCTGGGGGTTGAAGGGCTTGCCGGGCTGCACGCTGGGCCCGATGTGTAGCGTCATCTCCACGATCACGGCGATGACGGTGGAGGTGATGATGCCGATCAGGATGGCGCCCTTGATCTTCCGCACCACCAGCGCGATGGTCAGGACCAGGCCAAACACGAACACGGCGGTGGGCCAGCCAAGGAGCTTGCCTTCGAAGCCGAGGCCAACCGGGACGGTGGTGCCGGCCACGTCCGGGATGCGGCGGACGAAGCCTGCGTTGACCAGCCCGATCAGGGCAATGAACAGCCCGATGCCCACCACGATCGCCGTCTTGAGGCCCTCCGGAACTGCCTTGAACACGGCGGTGCGGAACCCGGTGAGGACCAGGATCAGCATGGTGACGCCGGAGATCACCACCAGGCCCATCATGTCGGGCCACGTCAGGCCGGGGTTGGTGGCAACGGTGACCGCCACAAAGGCGTTGACGCCCAGTCCGGTGGCCAGCGCGAAGGGGTGCTTGGCCCAGGCTCCCATGAGGATGGTGAGGATGCCGGCAACAAAAGCCGTGACAGCGGCAACGGCGGGAAACCCGAGGGTGGTGCCGCTTGAGTCCGGGCCGGAGAGGATCAGGGGGTTCAACACCACGATGTAGCTCATGGCGAAGAACGTGGCGAAGCCTCCGCGGATCTCGCGCGAGAGGTTGGAACCGCGCTCGGTGATCATAAAATACCGGTCCAGGGCAGAGCCTTGCTTAAGCATTAGTCCTCCGGGGAAGTCTTTGGGGATACCTGAATCCTATGGTGACTCTGGCGGAGAGCCCGCCAATTTCGCCTAGTCTGTTAGGAAGCCAACACCAAGGGAGCAGTCCAAGCATGGGTTCCATCCGCCGCCAGTTACTGGGCTTTGTGCTCGGGTCCTTCGTTTGCGCCGCCGCCGTCCTGGGCCTGGCCGGTCCGGCCGCCGCCCACGACGCTGCCGAATCCAGCAGCCCCGCCCAGGGCGCCTCGGTGGCCGTAGTGCCGGAGCAGGTGTCAGTAACCTTCAGCAACAACCCGCTCGGGATCGGCTCATCCTTCTCCGTCAAGGACGCCTCGGGCAGGGACTGGGCCGACGGGGCGGTGGAGATCGTGGACAACGTGGCCCGCCAGAAACTCAAGGCCGGTGCCCCGGCCGGGCAGTACACGGTCGCGTGGCGGGTGGTCAGCGCTGACTCGCACCCTATCGAAGGGACGTTCAGCTTCACTGCGGCTGCGGCTGCGGGCGGGGCTGCTCCGGCAGCCGGTACGACGGCGGCGGCAACAGTTCCTGCCATGGGAACCGCCCAGCCGGGACAGACAGCGGCGCCGGAGCCCACGGGCTCCGGTGAGCCGTTCCAATGGAGCATCGTAATCTTTGCCGCTGCCGCGGCGGGGTTGCTTGCCACCCTCGCCGTCCTGGCCCGCCGCAGGCTCACGGCGGGCAGTGATGACGAGCGCTGAGCCCTAACAGGGCAGGATCGCCAGGCTTCCGGTGAAGGCGGACCCAACACTGTCCGGGTTGACCTTGGCGGAAATGGCGTGGCCCACCGTCTTGGCCTGGCGCAGCACCTCCTTAGGTGAAGGGGTGATCAGTTCGCCCACACCCACCATGTAGATGCCGATGGCACGCATGGCAGCGACGACGTTGCGGCCCACGGTGATGCCGAAGTCGTTGATCATCCGCCGCAGCTGGCTGTGGGCGCAGCGCGTCAGCACGATGTGGTCAGCGACCAGGATGCCGCTGGGGGTGTGCACCTCCCACTGCGGAACGGCTGTGCCCCCGGGCAGGCCCTCCACCATGGTCAATTGGACAGCCCTGGTGGTGTTCCGGACATCCACGTCGTGGCTGGCGGCATAGTTGCGGAGGTGGCGCAGGATTTCGTTCCGTTCACGGAGGGTGACGGGGTCCGCTGCATCGCAGCGCTGGAGGGAAGCTGTGTTGGCCGGCTGCGCCGCACCAAGGAGGTCCAGTCCGTCCACCACGATCGAATCAACCCCGCGGCGGCACAGTTCGGCGGCCACGGCCAGGCCGGAGAGGCCTGTGCCAATGATCACAGTGGTGGTCTGCTCGGTCCCGGCGTTCCCAGGCGTGCTTGACACTACAGTTTCCCTCCTTCGAAGATTCGGCAGGTGCAGGCGTCCTCGCCCGCGCGCGTCCCGTTACCCCCAAAGTCCGGCCGCAATGCATGGCCGGGCAGCGCTCACTTCCATGTGCAGCTGACGTCCCGGACCAACAATGTCCTGAAGACTACAGAACAATTCCGGTGCTGGATAGCCCAATCCGGAAACATTCCCCTGCGGGTGAACACGCTTTCCGTGATACCGCCGAAACGGCGGGGCCGGGCTGCCGCGGTGGGCGGACCGGTACCTCGGAAAGCGTGCGGCCCTTGCCGCCGGAAGCCTGTGGATAACCTCCCTTATCCGGCCCTGAACAGGCTTGCTAAGGGACGGTGGACGGAGAATAGTGAGAACCGGAAGCAGGCCCTTCCTGCGCGGCGGCTGCTGCTGAACGGGTGCACGGGGAAGGGTCCGGTTCTGGCAGAATAGCCGCAACATACGGCAGTATCGCGAGGAGGCGGCCCCATGGGCGCACAAGAGTTGCATCCGGACCCGGCACGGGACAACGGTGGTGCTCCTGCCGCTCCCGACGGGATTGTTGTTGGCGTGGACGGCTCGGAACATGGCCAGTGCGCACTGGTCTGGGCGGCCCGGGAAGCCCAGCGCCGCCGCCGCCCCCTGCATATCGTGACCGCGTATTCCGTGCCCATCTTTGCCGCCTCCGGCTTGGACGGCGGATACGCCACTGTGGACGATTCTGTGATCCGCGAGGGCGCGGAAGCCGTGGTCAAGCAGGCGGTGGAGAAGGTTTCCAGGTATGACATCGACGTGAGCGCCTCGGTGGAGAACGGGGATGCCTCGGGTGTGTTGCTGGAGATGTCCCGGACCGCGGAGCTCCTGGTCTTTGGCACCAGGGGCAGGGGCGGATTCGTGGGCAGGCTCCTGGGTTCAGTCAGCAGCGCGCTGCCCGCCCACGCAAAATGCCCCACCGTCACGGTGCCCCTGGTGTGTTCTGATCGTCTGGGCGAAACTACCGAGGACAAGCGGATCAGGGCGGAACAGGCCAAGGCCGGGCACCGGCGCGTGGACAACGTGGTGGTGGTCGGCGTTGACGGCTCGGAGCAGGCCCGGGTTGCGGTCCTTGAAGCCGCGGACCAGGCCGAGCGGCTGGGCGCGTCGCTCCGCGTGGTGTGCGCCGTTCCCCAGTACAGCGGTTCACTGGCCTGGGTTCCCGCCCCCATGGACCGGAAGGCGCTCTTCGCCGACATCCAGGTGACCCTGGACGCCGGCATGGCCTGGCTGAGGAGCCACTACCCCAGCCTTCCCGCGGAAAGCGAACTGCTGGACGGTTCCCCTGTGGATGTGCTGGTGGACGCAAGCCGGCACGTGGAGTTGGTGGTGGTGGGTACGCGCGGCCGCGGCGGCTTCACGGGAATGCTGCTGGGGTCCACCTCGGACGGCGTCCTCCACCACGCGAAGGGCCCCGTGATGGTGGTTCCGGACCGTGAGGACCCGCGGCTGGCCGACAGGGCACGTTTCGGGCCCATCCTCGGCGCAGCCTGATCTCCGGCCCGGCCGCTTCGAACGCGCCACACCATGGCTGCCTACAATCCAGCACAGGCGGGGCAGGATCCGCGCCAGGCCGGCGGGGAGAGCGACCATGCCCTGGTGGTCCGCCTCAGCCACCTCGACGGCAGCATGCTTCCGCTGGTGGGCGGCAAGGCGGCCAATCTTGGTGAACTGATATCGGCAGGGCTGCCGGTGCCGGACGGCTTTTGCCTGACCACCGAGGCATACAAAGAGGCCACCGTCACTGTCCGTGACGGTGGCCTCCGCCAACTCGGTGACCTTCAAAAGGCATTGCAGGGAACCCCCAACCAGGCCGCCGGACTTGCCGCGCTCGCCGGCACTGTACGCGAAGCGATCGTTGGCCTGCAGGTGCCGCCGCACATTGCCGCAGCCGTAGAGCAGGCCTACTCCGCGCTGGGACATGAAACTCCGGTGGCTGTACGCTCCTCCGCCACGGCCGAGGATCTTCCGTTTGCCAGCTTCGCCGGCCAGCAGGACACCTACCTGAACGTCATCGGACCTGGCGCACTCCTGGTGGCCGTGCGGAACTGCTGGGCGTCCCTCTGGACAGACCGTGCGGTGGCCTACCGTGCCGCACTGGGCATTGCGCCCCACGAAGTAGCCCTCGCCGTCGTGATCCAGCGGATGGTTGACGCTGCGGCAGCCGGCGTGATGTTCACCGCCAACCCCCTGACGGGAAGGCGGCGGGAAGCCGTTATTGATGCCGCCCCGGGGCTTGGCGAAGCCGTGGTTTCCGGGGCGGTCAATCCTGACCACTTCGTGGTGGACACGGCAGCACACCGGGTTCTTGAGCGGAAGCTTGGCGATAAGCGGGTTGCCGTCCGGCCCAGGGCGGGCGGTGGAACGGAAACCCACAACGTCCAGGGCGCGGCGGATAATTCGAGCCTGACCGATGGGCAGGCGCTGGAACTCGCCGCGCTGGGCCTGCAGGCGGAGCGGCACTTCGGAGCACCACAGGACACGGAGTGGGCTATCGATACCGGCGGTGCGCTCTGGCTGACGCAGTCCCGGCCCATCACCACCTTGTATCCCTTACCGGAAAGCCGTTCCGCCGCTGACGGGGAAGCCCGGATATACCTTTGCTTCAGCCTCGCCCAGGGACTGACCCGCCCCCTCACCCCCATGGGGCTGGCGTCACTGCGGCTCGTTGGCTCCTCTGTTGCGCGGGCAGCAGGGTTCGACGTCCCTGACCCGCGCCGCGGTCCACCACCCTATGCGGAGGCCGCCCAGCGCATGTACGTCGACGTCACGACGCCCGTCCGGAGCACCGTGGGCCGCCGCATCCTGCCGCGCGTGTTCGACGTCATGGAGGCCCGGTCCGCCACCGTGCTGCGCCAGCTTTTTTCCGACCCCCGATTTTCGGTGACCCGGAAGACCCCGTTCGGACTCCTGCGCCATGTCCTGCCCGCTGCGGTGCGTGCCCGGGCCCCGGAAACCTTGCTCCGCGGGCTGTTGACACCCAAGGCGGCGCTCCGCCGCCTCGACCGGTTCAGCCGGCAGTTCGCCGACGACCTGGAGCTGGATTCAGGAGCCGGCCCCGTGGAACGGCTGGACCACGCCGAGCAGCTCCTTGGAAGCCGGCTTTTTGCGATCGTTCCGGCCATCCTGCCGCTGCCCGCGCTGGGATTCGCCGCGCTGTGGGTTGCGGGCAAGCTGCTGGGCGGGCCTGGCCGCGGGGAAGACCTGCAGAAGGTGCTCCGGGGCCTGCCCCGAAATGTGACCACCGAGATGGACCTTGACCTGTGGCGCCTCGCTGCAGCCATGAAGGTCGAGCGCGAAGCACGGGAGGCCCTGGAGACATGGGAGCCGTCCCGGCTTGCCGCGGATTTCCGGGACGGTAACCTGCCTCCCGTGCTGAATGCAGGCGTGGCGCGGTTCCTGGAACGCTACGGCCACCGGGCGGTGGCGGAGATCGACGTGGGGATGCCGCGGTGGTCCGATGATGCCACGTACATCCTGGGCGTGCTGGCCAACTACCTCCGCCTGGACAATCCGGCCATGGCCCCGGACGCGCAGTTCAGCCGGGCCGAGGCTGAGGCGGAGGCTGCAGTGGACCGGCTCGTTGCCGAAGCCCGGGCGCGCGGCAGGGTGCGGTCCGTGCTTGTTGGCGCGGCCCTGCGGCGTGCCAGGTTGTTCGCTGGTTTGCGGGAATCGCCCAAGTACCAGCTGGTCCTGGGCCTTGCTGAAGTACGGAAGCAGCTGGCGCTCGTGGGAGCCGCGCTGGCTGCAGACGGCCGGCTCGCGAGCGCGGATGACGTCTTCTTCCTCGACTTTGATGAGCTTCGGCAGGCGCTGGGCCACACCAGCGCGACCCCGGCCGGCCGGCAGCGCAACGTACGCGAACTCGTCGTGGAGCGGCGCGTTGCCTATTCGAGCGAACTAGGCAGGCGGCACATTCCCCGGGTCCTGCTCTCAGACGGGACCGAGCCGGAGGTGCTGTATGCCGGCCGTGCTGCTGCGGCGGACGGCGCCCTGACCGGCAGCCCCGCTTCAGCCGGGTCTGTCACAGCTGCCGCCCGGGTCATCCTGGACCCCGTGGGGGCCCATCTGGAACCAGGAGAGATCCTGGTGGCGCCGTCCACCGATCCCGGCTGGACCCCGCTGTTCCTCACCGCCGGCGGCCTGGTGATGGAGATGGGCGGCCCCAACTCCCACGGTGCAGTAGTGGCCCGCGAGTACGGTATCCCTGCCGTGGTGGGAGTCCCGGAGGCCACAGTCCGGCTCGCCACCGGCCAGCACATAACGGTCGACGGCGGTGCGGGAACCGTGGTGCCTGCGCAGCCCCGGGGGTAGCCCGGGCAGGTGTTGCAGGCGTATTCGAGGCGTACCCTTGGACTATGGGCTCCAGCGACGGAGACGATCAGCCATGAACCGGAGTTTCAACCACCGGAGCGACCACGGGACAAGCCTGGAGATCAGGGACCGCGGCGTGAGCCACGTCATCCGCCGCCCCTGGCTGCGCTGGATTCCCGCGGTGGCCGTACCTTCGGTCATCGCCGCCGCGGTGTTGTCGGGAACCCTTCCGGCACGGGCCGGCGACCCCCTGCCGGAGAAAACCCCGGCCGAAGTCATCGCCCTTCTCGCTTCGCCCAAGACGCACACGTTCTCGGGCACCATTGAACAGACCTCGCAGCTGGGGTTGCCGGAGCTCCCCGCTACACCACCCACTTCGGGTCCCGCATCGGCCGACGGCGTGGCTTCAGTTATGGAGTTCCTCACCGGCGAGCATACGGCGCGGGTGTTTATGGACGGCCCCACCAAGGCGCGCATCCAGGTAGTGGACCGGCTCGCCGAGCGGGATATCGTCCGCCATAACAACGACGTCTGGTTCTACTCCTCCAAGGACAACTCAGCCGCGCATCTGACCCTGCCCGCCCACGCCCATGACCTGCCGGTGGCTGAGCCGTCCCAGACTGACACCGGAATGCGGGCCCCCCACACACCGGAGGAACTGGCAGGGAAGTTCCTGGCCATGGCTGACAGCACCACCGCCGTCACCGTCGGTCCGGACGTGGAAACCGCCGGCCGGCGGGCCTACACCCTGCAGTTGGAACCACGCACTGACGGCACCCTCGTAGGCAAAGTAACGGTCGCCGTCGACTCACAGACTGGCATGCCGCTCTCCGTGAAGGTCACTGCGAGGGGAGCCGCAGAGCCTGCCTTCAGCGCTGGATTCACCAGCCTTTCACTGGAAGCGCCGGACGAGGCGCTGTTCAACTTTGCCCCGCCACCGGGCAGCAGGGTCGAAGAGTTGCAGTTCAACCACCCCGTCAACCGGCAGCCCGGTCAAGGATTCCCCGAGACGCCGGGAACGTATATCACTCCTGACCGCCTGGCAGAGAACATCCAGGACCACGCCCGGCATTACATGTCCGGGTCCGGCTGGGAAACGGTAGCGGAAGTTCCGGCGGAAAGCGGCGCAGGCTCAAGGCTCAATGCCCTGCTGACCCGCAATCCGCTGCTGGCCCATGCCGCCGTCGCCGTTCCTGGCGGTCGGCTGATTTCCACTGCACTTTTCAACGTCCTGCTCACTGACGACGGCCGGATCTTCGCGGGAATGGTCCCGCCGGAGAGGCTGCAAGCCGCTTCCACGGCCCCGTGACCGGGGCCGCGCAGGGCCCCGGATCGTGGACGAACGGCCTGACCATCGAGACACAGGGGCTGACAAAGCGGTTCGGGCAGCAGTTGGCCGTGGACGGCCTGGACATGGCTGTGCCCCAGGGAGCGGTTTTTGGTTTCCTTGGCCCCAACGGCTCGGGCAAGACCACCACCATCCGGATGCTGCTCGGCCTCGCTGCCGCGTCCGCGGGGAGCGTCCGGCTGCTCGGGATGGAGATGCCCGGCCGGTTCCAGGACGTCCTTCCCCATGTAGGGGCTTTGGTGGAGGGCCCGGCCTTCTATCCGTTCCTCTCCGGTACCGCGAACCTCCACCGTCTCGACGCCGCCACCCGGCATACTGCCCCCGCAACCCGAAAGGCCCGGGTCAATCAGGCGCTGGAAAGGGTGGGCCTCGGGCATGCGGCCGGCAAGCGGGTCCATGCCTATTCCCTTGGCATGAAGCAGCGGCTGGGCATCGCCAACGCCCTGCTCTCGCCCCGCGAACTGCTGGTCCTCGATGAGCCCACCAACGGGCTGGACCCGCAAGGCACCCGGGAAGTGCGGAACCTGGTCCGTTCCCTCGCGGCCGACGGAACCACCGTTTTTGTGTCCAGCCACCTGTTGGCCGAAGTGGAACAGATCTGTACCCATGCGGCAGTCATGAGTGCGGGCCGGCTGGTGGCCCAGGGGCCGCTTCCGGAACTGCGCCGCTCCGGAACTGTCCGCATCCGCTTGCTGACGCCAGATGCCACGGCCGCTATGGCAGTTCTCGCCCGCCTGGGGCTGGCGCCGGAGGAGGCGGCAGCGCAGCAGGACGGCCAGGTGGTGACGGCGGCGCTGGACGCACCCGGTCAGGGCATTTCCCCGGGAAGCACTGCGTCCCCGGGAAGCACTGCGTCCCCTGGTAGCACCGCGCCGGAGGATATTGTGGCCCGGCTCGTGGACGCAGGCGTCCGGGTCCGGGGGTTCGCCGTGGAACGCGAAAGCCTTGAGGACCGGTTTGTCGCCTTGACGGGGGAGGGGTTCGACGTTGCCCAGTAGCGCCCATTCTGAGAGCGCCCGATTGACCAGGACGACGGCGGTGGCGGCGCCGCGTGGATCGGGGCTTTCCCTCCTGCGTTCGGAACTCCGGGTGCTGTTTGGGCGCCGGCGCACCTGGGCGCTGTTGCTGGCACTCGCGGCGATCCCGGTGTTGATAGCGGTGGCCGTGCGGATTTCGTCAGCGGTTCCTGCCGGACGGGGGCCGGCGTTCCTGGACCGCATCACGCAGAACGGTCTATTCGTGGCCTTTACCGCCATGCTGGTGTCCGTTCCTTTGTTCCTGCCGCTCACAGTGGGAGTGGTGGCAGGGGACGCCATCGCGGGCGAAGCCAGCCTGGGAACGTTGAGGTACCTGCTGGTTGCCCCGACGGGCCGGGTGCGGCTGCTTTTGGTCAAGTATGCGGCAGCATTGGCATTCTGCCTTGCTGCGCCCCTCACCGTTGGATTGGCGGGCGCCGCGATCGGGGCGGCACTTTTTCCTGTTGGTCCTGTGACGTTGCTGTCAGGGGACGTCATCGGGCCTCCGGAAGCCGCGGTGCGCATCCTGCTGATCGCCGCGTACCTCGCGGTCTCCCTGGCCGGGCTTTCCGCGGTGGGGTTGTTCCTGTCCACGCTCACGGTGGTCCCCGTGGGCGCCATGGCCGCCACAGTGGTGGTCTCCGTGGTGTCCCAGGTCCTTGACCAGTTGCCGCAGCTGGAGTGGTTGCACCCGTGGCTTTTCAGCCACTACTGGCTCGGCTTTGGGGACCTGCTGCGCCAGCCCGTGTTGTGGGACTCGTTTGTGGACAACGCGTGGCTCCAGGCGGGCTACGTGGCCGTGTTCGGCGCGCTCGCCTATGGCCGGTTTGTCACCAAGGACGTCCTGAGCTGACCTTCAACGCGGCCGTAGGCTGGCTGCCCGACGGCATGGGGTCAGTAGCGGGCGGCGTAGGAATAGAGCTCCATGCTGCCATGGCGCTCAGCGGGGTCACGCCGATACCCTCCTGGGGGTTGAGCGCCTGCACCACCTGGCCGTTGCCGAGGTAAATGGCAACGTGGTAGAAGTTCGACGGCGAGCCCCACACGAGCAGGTCGCCCCGCCGTGCCTGCGAGATGGGTACGTGGACCGGAGCGGCTGCATACTGCTGGCCGGCGGTGCGCGGCAGGTATTTTCCGGCCGCAGCAAAGGATGCCTGCACCAGGCCCGAACAGTCGAAGCCGTAGGGGCCGGTGCCACCGTATTGGTAGTAGTAGGGAGCGCCCACCTTGCTGAGCGCCACTGAGATGGCTGCCTCATAGGTCCCGCTGCCGGTCGTGGGTGCTGGAGCGGGCGCAGGTGACGGGGCTGGTGCTGGGGCGGGGGCCGGAGCTGGTGCGGGTGCCGGAGCAGGCGCGGGTGCGGGTGCCGGAGCCGCCGGAGCAGGAGCGGCAGGTGCAGGAGCGGGTGCTGGCGGAGCGGGTGCCGCTGCGGGCGGTACGGGGCCAGCCGGGGCAGGAACATCCGGCGTGTCGCGAGGAGGGGGCCAGTGCTCCGTGCCGGGAAGGCGCCGGGAGCGCTAACCATGCAACCGCCGCGCAAGAAACAAGCCGGTCTACGCGTGCTGGTGCGCTTCGTGTTCGGAGTGCGTGGCCGGTTCAAGCTGGAAGGTGCAGTGGTCGGTATCAAAGTGCGAGCCCAGGCAGGTGACCAGCTTGTCCAGCAGCTGGTCCGCGCCCCGCGCGGTCAACACGCCGTCCTCCACCACAACGTGGGCCGAAAAGACGGGGACACCGGACGTGATGGTCCAGATGTGGATATCGTGCACGTCCGAGACGCCCTCGACGGACAGTATGTGTTCCCGGATCATCTGGACTTCCACGCCTTTGGGGGTGGCTTCCAGCAGTACATCCACAACATCGCGCAGAAGGCTCCAGGCGCGGGGCAGGATCAGCAGGGCGATCAGCACGGAGGCGATGGTATCCGCGGCCTGGAATCCGGTAACCATGATGACCACGGCGGCGGCAATAACGGCGAAGGAGCCCAGCAGGTCACCAAGGACTTCGAGGTAGGCGCCGCGGACATTAAGGCTTTCCTGATGCCCGCCCCTCAGTATCAGCAGTGACACCAGGTTCGCGGCGGCACCCAGGATTGCGGCGAAGAGCATAATGTCCGTCTGCACCTCGGGTGCCGTCCCGATCCGCCGGATGGCTTCGGTAAAGATCACCACTGAGATCACGATCAGGATCACTGCGTTGGCCAGCGCGGCAAGCACCTCGGCGCGCTGGTACCCGTAGGTCCGCTGGTCGCTCGCAGGTTGGCCGGCAATCCAGGCCGCGAGCAGCGCAATGGTCACGCCGGCAGCATCCGACAGCATATGCCCGGCATCAGCCAGCAGGGACAGCGACCCCGAGAGGGCGGCACCCACCACCTGGACCAGCACCACGGCAAGAGTGATGGCGAGGACGGCCACCAGCCGGTTGCGGTGCCGGCCTGTTCCGGTGACCCCATGCGTATGGCTGTGGTTGTGTCCCATGCCTACAAGGCTAGCCCCAGCCAAGCTCGTGCAGCCGGGCATCATCAATTCCGAAGTGGTGGGCGATCTCGTGGACCACCGTGACCGCCACTTCGTGGATCACGTCCTCGCGCGATTCGCAGATTTCCAGGATGGGTTCGCGGAATATCGTGATGCGGTCCGGCAGCGAGCCGGCGTCCCACCACGAATCCCGTTCGGTCAGCGGCACGCCCTCGTACAGTCCCAGCAGGACGGTATCCGGGTCCTCCCCGGGCGGGGGCACATAGTCGTCCTCAATGAACACCGCCACGTTGTCCATGGCCTGGGCCAATTTGCCGGGGATGCTGTCCAGTGCGTCCCGGACGGCGGCCTCGAACTCATCCGGCGACATGCTGAACGCCTGCGTCGGGAAGTGGTGGGCAGGCGTGGCGGCGTGCAGGGGCTCGCTGGGCCCTTCGGGAATGATGGGAAGGCCCGGCGGCAGGCTGGCTGGCATACTCCGACTCTAGCCGGAAGGGCTCCCCTTGGCCCCTGGTCCCACAGCAGCCTCCCCGGCAGCTGGTCCCGCCGTGTGCCCGGCAGTTGCGCCTGCAGGGTGCCTTGGAGCATCCTTCGGGCGCATTGGCCGGGACCTGCGCCGGGTCAGTCCCACACCCGCCAGGCAGACCAGGCCGCCCACCAGGCCCAACGCCGTAGGGATCTCGCCGAGGAGGAACCAGGAGATCAGGATGGTGGTGCCGGGCACCAGATAGGTGGTGGCGGCGAGCTTGCCGGCATCGATTAAGGAAAGCGCATAGGCCCAGGTGGTGAAGGCAATCGCCGTGGGAAAGACCCCGAGATACACCAGTCCCAGCGTCGCCCCTGCGGGTGCGGCCTGTACTTCGGCAACCAGTTGGCCGGTGAAGGGCAGGCAGCACAACGCGCCCACCAGTATCCCGAACCAGGTTGCCTGGGCAGCGGGAAACTTCCGCAGTACAGGCTTCTGGATGATGACGCTGACTGCGGCGAGCACGGCGGCAAGGAGGCAGAGCAGCACACCCGCAACATCCGCCGTCGGACTTTCCCCCGCCCGTGACGGCTGTCCGGAACCGAAAGCGATAAGCGCCACTCCGGCGAAGGCAACCACGCTTCCGACGATGAGCCAGCGCGGAAAGCCTTCCTTGAGGAAGATCCCGGCCATCACGGCCACCAGGATGGGGTTCACGTTGATGAGCAGGGCGCTGGTGCCGGCGTCCAGCACATGTTCCGCTGCATTGAGCGCCACGTTATAGCCGCCGAACCACATGGCTCCGTAGGCGAGGATGGGCCACCACTCGCGGCCCTTGGGAAGGAGCCGGCTCTTCAGCAATTGCGGCAGGACCAGAACGGACAGTAAGACGGCGGCAACCGCCAACCTGCCCAGCGTCAGGGAGCCGGGGGAGAAGTGGGGGCCGATGGCCCGGATGCCCACGAAGGCGGACGCCCACAGCACCACGGTAGTAACCATGGCTGCCACCCCGAGGGCCCTGACCCTTGATGGACGCGGCGGGGGAACGCTTGTGCTGACGGGGGTGGTTGATGGCATGCTGCCAATGTATCCGTGAACGCGGACAGCAGGCTGGCGGAAATCGGCCACGTCTAGCGAAGATCCTGCCAAAAAGCTGCAGGGCCGGCGCGCTGCAGTGCGGCTAGGCCGATCCCGCCCATTCCAGCAGCCGCTCCACGGGCCAGGTGGTGATGATCCGCTCGGCGGGCACACCGTTGCGCTCAGCGCGTTCGGCACCGTACTGCAGGAAGTCCAGCTGGCCCGGCGCGTGGGCGTCGCTGTCGATCGAGAACAGGCAGCCGGCGTCCAGCGCCAGCTGGATCAGCGCGTCCGGCGGGTCCTGGCGCTCGGGCCGGGAGTTGATCTCCACGGCCACGTTGTATTCGGCGCAGGCTGCGAACACCTCCTTCGCATCGAAGTCCGACGGCGGCCGCGTTCCCCGCGATCCCTCCACCAGGCGGCCGGTGCAGTGGCCAAGCACGTTGGTGTGCGGGTCCTGGATACCGCCCAGCATGCGCTTGGTCATGGTTTTCGAATCGGCTCGAAGCTTGGAATGGACGCTCGCCACCACGATGTTCAGGCGCTCCAGGAGTTCCGGATCCTGGTCCAGCTCCCCGGACTCGAGGATGTCCACTTCGATGCCTGTCAGCAGTTGTGCTTTGTGGTCCTGCTGTCCGTCCAGGCTTGGGTGGTCTCCGGCATTGATGGCCTCCACCACGTCCAGCTGCTGGAGGAGGCGTTCGGCCGAGAGCCCGTTCGCGATGGTGAGGTTGGGGGAGTGGTCCGTCAGCGCCAGGTATTCCCTCCCCAGTACCCCGGCGGCCGCAACCATGAGCTCAATGGGGGATCCGCCGTCGGACCACTCACTGTGGCTGTGGAGATCACCCCGCAGCGCCTCCCGGATAGTGGAGCCGCCCGCAGCCAGCGGCAGGGCGCCCTTTTCCCGGAGATCGGCGAGGTAGTCCGGAACCTGGCCGTCCACAGCTTCGCGGATGACCTGGTAGGTCCGGTCGCCGATGCCCTTCATGGATTTCAGCCGGCCACTCTGGACCCGGGCCGCCACTTCCTCCGGCGTGAGCGGGGCGATCGCCGCCGCCGCTTTGCGGAAGGCCTGGACCTTGAAGGTGGCAACGCGCCCGCGCTCCAGCCAGAAGGCAATCTCGTTGAGTGCTGCAACGGCATCCATCAGTCCATCTTCACCTGTTCTTCCCGCTCTGGACGGGTGTTTTGGCCGATTTTGGATTATTCCTGAGTAGGCCCTATAGTTTTAGAGTCCAGTTCGGAGAAACGCGAAAGACAAAGACGGAAAGCCTCGCTTGACGCCTTTTATTTTGTTCCGAACGGGTTCTGGCCCCCATCGTCTAGCGGCCTAGGACACCGCCCTTTCACGGCGGCGGCACGGGTTCGAATCCCGTTGGGGGTACGCAAGGAACTGGTCAAACAGGCAGAAAATGTCTGGTAGGCTGGAAGCCTTGAAAAAAGCGGTAGAGATACTGTGAAGCAAGAAACGCAAGGCCCTGTAGCGCAGTTGGTTAGCGCGCCGCCCTGTCACGGCGGAGGTCGCGGGTTCAAGTCCCGTCAGGGTCGCTCTGATTGTTGGAAGCAATTCCGGCTCTCATGGTGACTAGTCACCTAGGCTCTGTAGCTCAGTTGGTAGAGCGTTCGACTGAAAATCGAAAGGTCACCGGATCGACGCCGGTCGGAGCCACCACTGGGAAGCATCAGTTCTTCGGAACTGGTGCTTTTCTTCTTTAACGCGGCAGCCGCGTGAATACAGGGGTTAGCGGCCAAAATGTGGGGTTAGCGGCCCTGAATCCAGCAGCAGCCTGGCTTGAATCCCGTGCCCGGCATTATTTCGCAGTGAGCCCCGCCAGACTCCTGGTCTTGTTCGCAAATCCTTGCCTTGATGGTTCTGACCCGCGAATAAGAGTGCAAGTCCGTTCCGTTCGTCATATCGAGGGGCCAGGTGCTGCGCTTGCCCAGGCTCCCGCCCTGCCCGCGTCCTGCCCGGCCCGCGTCGTGCCCTAACCACGTCCTGCCCGGCCCGCAGCCGGGGCCGCCCTCCCCGCAGGGACCCGTGGCGTCGCACCCGGTTCCGGACAAAACACCGTGGCGTGGGCAGGGGAATTGCCCGGATGCGGGTGCTAAGTGGAGTACGTCTCGTCAATCCAGGTGCGATTGGCCACATTCCTGCCGGGCTTGGGTGTGCCCCCGCAAACCTAATCACGAAAAATTGGACTGACCTTTGAAACATTTGACTCGAGCCAAACCGTTGTGGCACGCGCGCGCCTTGGGCAATGTAAGCGCTTGCGCAGTTGAGTGCCAGACCCAGAATCCGGACATGAAACACGTTTTGAAATGCGCGGCGGAAGCTGCCTAGCGTGGAGAGCGGCCAGGAAAGCACCACGCTCCTGGGCCAACTTCTACGGGGACCACCCAACCCCGTTCCCCTCGATACAAAGGTGTCCCCCATAACGCCTGCAGTGTTGTTGGGGCCGCCGGAGTTCGAAGGACCAGGGCACCAGCCCGTCTTCCACGAACAGTTTCAACTCCGCGAGAAGAGCAAAAATGCACAAGCACCCCCAAACCCCCCGGTTGCTGCGGTGGCGTCCTGCCGCCGCAGCGCTGGCGACGGCCGTAGCGGCCTCGGCCTTCCTGGCCGTTCCTTCCGCACTGGCCAATGAGCCGGCGGATCCGCCGGCCAGCCAGCAACTGCCGGCCCCGACCCCCGGCTTCGCGCTCCCCACGGAACACACGCAGCAGGCCTTCGACCCGGCGTCGGACTTCACGTCCAAGTGGACCCGCGCCGACGCCCAGCAGATCATGGCCCAGAGCGATCCCACCGTCGCACCCGGCCAGAACTCCATGAGCCCTGATGTCTCCATGCCTGAAATCCCCGAGGATTTCCCCGCCATGAATGACGACGTCTGGGTCTGGGACACCTGGTCCCTGACGGACGAGAACGCCAACCAGATCAGCTACAAGGGCTGGGACGTCGTCTTCTCCCTGGTAGCCGACCGCCACGCCGGCTACGGCTTCGACCAGCGCCACTGGAACGCCCGCATCGGCTACTTCTTCCGCAAGACCAACGCTGATCCGGTCAAGGACAAGTGGAACTACGGCGGACACCTGTTCCTGGACAACACCTCTATCGGCAACACCGAGTGGTCCGGCTCCACCCGCCTGATGCAGGGCAACCACGTGAACGTGTTCTACACCGCCACCACGTTCCATGACGTGGCCGAGCGCAACGCAGGCGGCGGCGGCATCGCCCCGGACGCTGCCATCGCCAAGGCCCTGGGCAACATCCACGCCGACCAGAACGGCGTCACCTTCGACGGCTTCGAGCACACCAAGCTGCTGGAGCCGGACGGAAAGATGTACCAGACCAAGGCCCAGAACCCGGGCTTCGCCTTCCGCGACCCGTACACCTTTGCCGATCCCGCCCACCCGGGCAAGACCTTTATGGTCTTCGAGGGCAACACCGCCGGGAACCGCGGCGAATACCAGTGCAAGGGCGAGGACCTGGGTTACCAGCCCGGCGACCCGCATGCCGAAAACGTCAATGACGTCCAGAACAGCGGCGCGCACTACCAGACCGCCAACGTGGGCCTGGCCGTGGCGGACAACAAGGACCTGACCAAGTGGTCCTTCCTGCCGCCCGTCCTCTCCGCCAACTGCGTGAACGATCAGACTGAGCGCCCGCAGATCTTCATCCAGAACGAAAACGGCAAGAACAAGTACTACCTGTACACAATCAGCCACCAGTTCACCTACGCGGCAGGCATGCGCGGCCCCGACGGTGTCTACGGCTTCGTGGGCGACGGCGTCCGTTCCGACTTCCAGCCGGTCAACAACAGCGGCCTGGCCCTCGGTTCCCCGACCGACCTGAACCTGCCGGCAAACAACCCGAGCGGGACCATCTCCGGCCAGCAGAACGGCCGGCAGTTCCAGGCCTACTCGCACTACGTGCAGCCGGGCGGCCTGGTGCAGTCCTTCATCGACAACGTCAACGGGGTTCGCGGCGGGTCGCTTTCCCCGACCGTCAAGATCAATTTCAAGAACGGCGTGACCCAGGTTGACCGCAGCTTCGGCCAGAACGGCCTTGGCCCCTTCGGCTACCTGCCTACCAACGTCAAGGTTGGCGGCGAAGGCCTCTACAAATAGACTGCGGCACCTGCCGCGCAGCCGCTGAAACCGGCGGCACCGCTCAGGCGGGGATGTCCTTGGGGGCGTCCCCGCCTGGGTCCTTTAACACTGGCGGCAGGGTATCGAGCACATCGATGCAGCCAGGGGATAGGGTTGGGATCAACAGAAGGGGGAGTGCCTGATGGAATACCAGAACCCACAACCCAGCCAGGGCACCCATGCAGTGCCGGCGCCGGTTCCCGTGCCCGGCCTTGGCCGCACAGTAATCTCTGAAACCGCAGTAGCCAAGGTGGCAGGAATCGCCGCACGTGCCGTCCCGGGAGTTTACTCGCTGGGCTCCGGACCGTCGCGTGCCCTGGGAGCCATCCGCGACGCCGTCGGAAGTTCAGACCATGCCACCGGTGTGCACGCTGAAGTGGGCGAAACGCAGGTGGCCGTGGACATCAGCCTCGTGGCAAGCTACGGAACCCCGCTTCATTCCCTGGCTAACGAGGTCCGCGCCGCGGTCTACCGGGCAGTCGAGGAACTGGTGGGGCTGCAGGTGATCGAGGTGAACGTCGAAATCACCGATGTCTATGTCCCGCCGCCGGTCAAACCCAGCCTTTCCGGGCCCGCGGAACGGGAGGCACTGCTGTGAGCCTCACCGTCGCCGGCGTTGCCATCGGCGCCTTTGTCGCCTTTATGTCCCTGCAGTTCGGTCTGTGGGGCTTCCTTGTATCCCTGCTCTTTATGGCCATCGGGGCACTCCTGGGCCGCGCTGCGGAAGGAAAACTGGACCTGCGCGGCGTCCTGGATGCCATCACCGGCCGGCGCTCGTCCTCATGAGCGCCACCGCCCCGCTGGTCCGGGCGCAGGAGTTCAGCGGCCACAACCGCATCAGCACCCAAGCGCTGACCAGCCTTGCAAAAGCCGCCGCCGCCCAATTCCTGGGAGTGGAGGCGGAGGACGTCCGTGCGGACTGGGCGGACGACGACGGCATGCTGGCGCTGTCCCTCGTCACACCTATCAGCATCCCGCCCCTGAAAGCGGTGGTCACCGATCCCTCGCGGGTGGACGCTGCCGGTGGCTCCATCAGGGACCGTACTGTCCGGGCGAAGGCACGCATCCTGGCAACTGTGACTGAACTCAGCGGAGCGCGAATGAGCCGCGTCGATATCAGGATCAGCGGAGCACGGATCAGCGAAGGGGGCAGGGTCCGATGACCCGGAACCAGGAAGACCAGTCACCGGACATGGGCAGGATCCTGCGCCGCGAAACGCATTCATCACGTGCTGTAGTTGCCACCGCCGCGGCAGTCCTGGTTATTGTTTTCGCCGCCTACGGCCTCCTTGAGGCCGGCGTGCATGCCATCGGCCAGCCTGCGTGGCTGATCGAGCCGCAAGTGGCCGCTGAGCGCCTGGTGGCGCTGCCCGCCGGGATCCCGCCGCTGCTGCTGGGAGCCATCGGAGCGGTGCTCGCCATGTTCGGCCTCGTCTTTTTCCTCAACGGGATCCTGCCGGGACGCCGTGCCCGGCACCTCCTGGCCCGCGGCGGGAACGCGGATGGCCCTGCCGTGGTGGTGGACGACGAGGTCGTGGCTTCCTCGCTGGCGCGGCGGGCCCGGCTTGCCGCGAATGTCACCCCCGAACAGGTGATGGTGGTTGTCTCGCAGCGCCAGGTAGTGGTCAATGTCCGGCCCACGTCGGGGGTGCCAGTGGATCCGGATGCCGTGCTCGCAGCCGTTGGGAGCGAAGTTGCTGCCATGGCACTGAACCCGTCCCCCGAGGTGCACGTCAATGTGGCGCCGACCGGAGTCATCGGCGCATGAACAGCACACCCACCCTGCTTAACCGGATCCTGATCGCCATCCTGGGCCTGAAGATGCTGGCCATCGGCGTCCTGTTGATACTGCTGGCTTCCGTCCCGGCCGTTGCTTCCTGGTGGCATTCCTGGTCCGCCGGAGCCTGGGGCGGCATCAACCAGGCATTCAACGCCACACGGTTCCCGGGCAGGCCCCAAAGCTGGCTGTGGGTCCTGGTGGCCTTCGCCCTGCTGGTGCTGATCGGGCTTATGGTGGCCTGGGTGGCCCAGCAAGGAAAAGGCCGGGCCAACCTCCTGGCCCTGGAATACGATCCCGGTGAAGTCCCCGGCGACGTGCGGATCGGCGGGGGAGTGGCGGAGCAAGCGCTGAAGCACGCCCTGGCGAACCGTCCGGACCTGGCTGGTGCCACCGTGACTACCTACACGGTCAAGGGCAGCCCGGCACTGAAGGTCCGCCTGCTCCCGCGACAGGGGGTGGCGCCGCACCTGCTCGCCGACGAGGTGTACGCCCTGGTGGCCGCACTGGAGGCCGTAGTGGGGAAACGGATTCCGGTGCTGATCCATATCGGAGCCGGGGCGCGGACGCGCTTCGGCAGGGCAGAGCGCGTCCGCTGACCAGGCTGGTCCTAGTCCGTGGCGAGGTAGACGGTGCAGTCCACCGGCACCTCGTCCATCCCGCTCCAGTCTGCAGCGGGCTCAGGAGCGCTCGAAAGCACCACGGAATACCCCTCGGGGACCGGCGCCGAGGCGAACCCGAAGTTGCCAAGGACCAGCACCTCCCCGTTATGGAAGGCCAGGACTCCACTCTCGGGAGCGTGGACCTCAGCCCAGGCGAAGGAGCCCCTGCCGAGTTGCCGGGCGGACCGGAAAGCAAGGGCTGCGCGGTAGAGCTGCAGGGTGGAGCCCTCCACGCCGTCCTGCTGGTCGGCGGCGAGCGGCCCAAAACTTTCGGGCTGGGGCAGCCACGGGTTTGCTGTTGCACCTCCGGTAACCGCAAAACCATAGCCTGGCGCGTCCTGCGTCCACGGGAGGGGGACCCGGCAGCCGTCACGCCCGATCTCCGCACCCCGGGTCCTGTGGAATGTTGGATCCTGCCGTGCTTCGGCCGGCAAGGTGGTGTGCTCGGGAAGCCCCAGCTCCTCGCCCTGGTACAGGTAGGCGGAACCCGGCAGGGCCAGGGAAATCAGCGTGGCTGCGCGGGCGCGGGCCAGGCCCAGGGCGGAATCGGGCTGCTCGTCCTCCGAGGCGATGCCTTTCGGAAAGGTTGTAGGGTCCTTGAGTCCGAACCGGGTTGTGTGGCGGACGGTGTCATGGTTGCTCAGCACCCAGGTGCAGGGGGCTCCCACTGACGCGGCTGCTTCCAACGATGACTCGATGGCCGCTGCCATGCGCTCGGCGTCCCACCCGGCCAGCAGGAAGTCGAAGTTGAAGGCCTGCTGCATTTCGTCAGCCCGGGTGTAGCGGGCCAGCCGTTCGGCCGGCTCCACCCAGGCCTCGGCAACCATCATGCGGTCGCCGTCGTACTCGGCCAGCACCCGGTTCCAGTCCCGGTAGATATCGTGGACACCGTCCTGGTCGAAAAACGGTGAGGGCGGATAAACCGGGGAGACGGCGCGGTGCGGTTCCTCGGCATCGGTATGGGCACCCGGCGCGTCGCCGGGAGGGGCTGGTTCCCTCCGCACTTCCGGCGTTCCTTCAACCATGGCTGCCACGCCATCCCAGTCGGGCAGCCCCGGCTCCTTAACCAGGCCATGGGCAACGTCCACCCGGAACCCGTCCGCGCCGCGGTCCAGCCAGAAGCGGAGCACCGAGCGCATCTCCTCCTGCACCTCCTGGTTTTCCCAGTTCAGGTCCGGCTGCTTGGTGTCGAAAAGGTGGAGGTACCACTCGCCCGGTGACCCGTCCGCCTCGGTGATCCGGCTCCACGCCGGTCCGCCGAAGATCGATTTCCAGTTGTTGGGTGCCCGGTTGCCGTCTCCGGAGCCCGGTACCTCGTCCTTGCCGTGACGGAAGATGTAGCGTCCGCGTTCTGGCGAGCCCGGGGGTGCAGCCAAGGCCTCCCGGAACCACACGTGCTCGTCGGAGGTGTGGTTGGGAACCAGGTCAACAATGACCTTCAGGCCGCGCTGGTGGGCTTCCTGCAACATCGCATCGAAGTCCTCCAGCGAGCCGAACAGGGGGTCCACCTGGCGGTAGTCCGCAACGTCGTATCCGGCGTCCGCCTGGGGTGATTTGTAGAAGGGTGAGAGCCAGAGGGCGTCCACTCCAAGCTGCTGAAGGTAGGGCAAACGATCGGTGACACCGCGAAGATCGCCCATGCCGTCGCCATTGCCGTCAGCAAAGGACCGGGGATAGATCTGGTAGACCACAGCGTCCGTCCACCATTCACTGGCGGCTGGCCGATCAGCAGGAACGTCCGGGTTGGACATTTGGTTCCTCTCAGATAACTTTTTGATGTAAACGCTTGCATTACCCGGAGCAACCTTACTAGTGTGAGCGTCACCACATCAACCTCACCTAGCAAGCGCAACGTGTACTTACTTGTCACTCAGCGAGGAGCTTCAAGCTAATGAAAACCCGTAGATTCCTACTTCCGGCGGCGACTGCCGGCATCCTGGCCCTTACCCTGTCCGCTTGTGGCGGAGGCGGTGGCGGCACCACCGGAGGTGGCGGCGGTGGCAGTGATGCCGAAGCCAACCTGGACGGCCGGGGTCCCATTACCTACGTACAGGGCAAGGACAACAACAACGTGGTCCGTCCGTTCATCGAGAAGTGGAATGCAGCGCATCCTGATGAAAAGGTCACGTTCAAGGAACAGACAGACAAAGCGGACCAGCAGCACGACGACCTGGTCCAGCACTTCCAGGCTAAGCAGTCCGACTATGACGTGGTCAGCGTAGACGTCATTTGGACTGCTGAGTTCGCTGCCAAGGGCTGGCTGCAGCCGCTCAAGGACAAGATGGCGATCGACACCTCGAAAATGCTTAAGGCTCCGGTTGAGGCTTCCACCTACAAGGGCACGCTGTACGCTGGACCGAAGGATTCCGACGGCGGCATCCTCTACTACCGCAAGGACCTCGTCCCAACGCCACCCAAGACCTGGGACGAAATGATGAGCATGTGCTCGATTGCCAAGGCCAACAACATCGGGTGCTACTCCGGGCAATACAAGCAGTACGAGGGCCTGACGGTTAACGCCTCTGAGGCGATCAACTCGGCCGGTGGATCCGTTTTGGATGACCAAGGCAAGCCGAGCCTGAACACGCCTGAGGCAAAGGCTGGCCTGGAGAACCTGGTTAAGGCATACGCCGACGGCAACATTCCGCAGGAGGCAATCACCTACCAGGAAGAGGAGAGCCGCCGCGCCTTCCAGTCCGGCAACCTGCTCTTCCACCGCAACTGGCCTTACATCTACAGCCTGATCACGACTGAGGGATCGTCTGCTGTAAAGGATAAGTTCGCAATGGCGCCCCTGCCGGGCAAGGACGGCCCCGGTGCGTCCTCCCTCGGTGGGCATAACGCAGCCATCAGTGTTTACTCCAAGAACAAGGCCACGGCACTGGACTTCATCAAGTACATCGAGACCGAGGAAAACCAGAAGTTCTTTGCAAACCAGGCTTCGTTGGCTCCAATCCTGACCTCGGTGTACGAGGACAAGGAGCTGGTGGCTAAACTGCCCTACCTGAGTGTTCTCCAGACGTCCATCCAGAACGCGGTACCGCGCCCCGTGACGCCCTTCTACCCGGCGGTCACAAAGGCAATCCAGGAGAATGCCTACGCAGCTCTTAAGGGCGAGAAGCCCGTCGAGACGGCACTCTCTGACATGCAGAAGTCCATCGAGTCATCAAGCGCAGGATCGTAATTCAGCCATGGCAACAGAATTAGGCCCGACGCCGGTCACCAAGCCGGCGTCGGGCGGGACTCCAGTCCACCAGGCACCCAAAGGCGTAGGTGAGGACAACAGGATTGCGAGCCAGGGCCGCTGGGCATCGTGGCTCCTTGCCCCCACCGTCATTGCCCTGGGCGTAGTCATCGTTTACCCGATCATCAGTGCCATCGTGATGTCCTTCACGAAGGACGCGGGGCTGGATCCGGCCACAGGTCTCTTCACTGAGGGCGGACCGGCCGGCATCCAGAACTATGTGAACTGGCTGGCGCAGCAGTGTGCAGCCCAGGGTGGCGGCACAGTAGCCTGTCCGCCGGGTACCTTGGCCGGCCAATTCTGGACGGCTACCGGCACCACCTTCATTTTTACTGTCATTACGGTCGCCTTCGAAACTGTCCTAGGTTTCTGGATGGCCATGATCATGGCGCGTACCTTCAAAGGCCGCGGCCTGGTCCGCGCGGCCGTCCTCGTCCCTTGGGCTATCCCCACGGCCGTCACCGCACAGCTGTGGCTCTTTATGTTCGACTTCAATGGAATCATCAACAAGCTGTTCAACGTCAGCATCCTCTGGACCGGCAGCGAATGGCCGGCCAAGTGGGCAGTCATCATCGCTGACACCTGGAAGACCACCCCGTTTATGGCCCTCCTGATTCTGGCCGGCCTGCAGATGATTCCCGCCGAAGTCTATGAGGCGGCCAAGGTGGACGGAGCCACTGCGTGGCAGCGGTTCCGGATGATCACCCTTCCGCTGGTCAAACCGGCTCTGATGGTGGCCATCCTGTTCCGTACCCTGGATGCACTGCGTATGTTCGACCTGCCGTACATCCTCACTGGCGGTGCCAACAACACCACCACCCTGTCCATCCTGGTGATCAACCAGATCAGGCAAGGGTTCAACGCTGCGGCTGCCTTGTCGACCATCACGTTCATCATCATCTTCCTGGTGGCGTTCATCTTTGTCCGCTTCCTCGGGGCGAATGTAGTTGAGCAAAGTGGAGCGACAGGAAAGGGTAAAAAATGACCGCCGCAACAGCAGATTCAGGCCTGCGGGCACGCCAGGACAAAGGGCGGCAGGTTGCCCAGAACAGGGAAAAGTGGGCGCAGGCACGCACCTACATCAGCGCCGCCGTTATCCTGATTTGGTGTCTGGCACCCGCTTACTGGATGGTGGTCACGGCCTTCCGCGAGGTGGGGTTCACGTACGATACAACGCCTTGGCCGACGCACGTGACGCTGGACAACTTCATCACTGCCTTCGATACATCGTTCGGCAACAAATTCGGTCAAGCGCTGCTCAACAGCATCTTTATCGGAGTGACCGTCACGGTGATCTCGCTGGTGATCGGCGTCTTCGCCGCATACGCACTGGCACGCTTGAACTTCCGGTTCAAGTACCTGGTGCTGGGCTTCATCCTGGGTGCTTCCATGTTCCCCGGCGTTGCCCTGATCACCCCGCTCTTCCAGCTCTTCACCAACATCGGCTGGATGGGCACCTACCAGGCCCTGATCATTCCGAACATCTCCTTCGTCCTGCCGCTCACCGTCTACACTCTGACCTCCTTCTTCCGCGAAATGCCGTGGGAGCTGGAGGAATCAGCCCGTGTTGATGGCTGCACGCAGGGCCAGGCGTTCCGGAAGGTGATCATGCCACTTGCGGCTCCGGCGATCTTCACGACGGCGATCCTGGCATTTATCTCCTCCTGGAACGAGTTCCTGATCGCCAGCCAGCTCTCGAGTGAGGCTACGAAACCAGTAACGGTTGCCATCGCCAGTTTTGCCGGCGCGCAGCCCAACCAGATCCCCTACACGGCCATCATGGCCGCCGGCACCATCGTCACCATCCCCTTGGTGATCCTCGTGCTGGTCTTCCAGCGCAAGATCGTTGCCGGCCTTACGGCAGGTGCGGTCAAGTGACGAACAGCCCTTCCCGCCCCCGGTCCACGGGGGCGGGAAGTGACCGCCGCCGGATGAGGTCCGGGGAAGACTTCGACATCATCATCGGATTCCTCGCTTTCTGGGCGGTGGTGCTGCTCGTTGTCACGGTCTGGATGGAAGTGACGGCACAGCCCGCGCTGGGCTGGGCACTGGGATTGCTGGCGTCTCTCCTGGCGATCTACGGGATGGTACGGCTGCGGCGGAAGCTTCCAGACCGGAGGTAGGGTACGCGCTTGACCTGCCGCTACCGGGCATCGGGCCGAAAAGTAACACTGCGATACACTCAGGCGCCGCAAATACTATGGCGTGGGGGCATCGCACCAAGCATGGCGGAGGCCTGCAGGAAGTATTGAGGGGGCACCGTGGCTCGCACAAGTGAAAGGTCCCAACGGGGCGGCCACAGCGGTGTCAGCATCGAGGACGTGGCCGCGGCAGCGGGGGTTTCAACTGCCACGGTTTCGCGGGCCGTCCGCGGCCTGCCCCGGGTGTCGCCCGCCACCCGGGAAAAAATCCTCGAGGTAGCCGGGAACCTGGGCTACGTAGCTTCCAGTTCCGCATCCGGCCTGGCCACGGGACGAACCAGGACCATCGGCGTGCTCGCCCCGTTCGTGAGCCGCTGGTTCTTCTCCAAAGCAATCGAGGGGGCGGACCGGGAACTCCACGCCCGGAACTACAACCTGTCGCTCTTCAACCTCGGCGGCCACGGCAGCAACCGGGAGCGGCTCTTCAGCAAGACCATGGTCTACAAACAGATCGACGCCCTGCTGGTCCTGTGTATGGCGCTGTCCCATGACGAACTCGACCACCTCCAGAAGATCGACATCCCGCTGGTGGTGGTGGGCGGGCACGTGGAAGAGTGCGCCTACATCGGCATCGACGATTACGCCGCCGCCTCCACAGCCGTGCGGCACCTGATCGACCTCGGCCACCGGAACATCGCGCTGCTGCACGGCGACGACGAAACGGACCTGAACTTCGATGTTCCGCGCGTCCGGATCCTGGCCTTCAAGGATGTGATGACCGCTGCCGGCCTCCCCACCCGCCCTGAATGGGACGAGTGGGGGGACTTCACGGTCCGCAGCGGGCAGGAGGCTTTCCGCCGGCTCTGGGCGAAGCCCGGGGATAAACCAACAGCCATTTTCTGCGCCTCGGACGAGATGGCCATGGGTGTCATCTTTGAAGCCTCGCGGCTGGGCATCCGGGTGCCGGAGGAAGTCTCGGTGGTGGGCATCGACAACCACGATTTTGCCGACGCCATGGGCCTGACCACAGTGGGCCAGCGGCCCGACGAGCAGGCCGAGCTGGCCACCAAGATGCTCCTCGACGAACTGGACGGGTCCGCAGGATCAGTGCAGTCCGCCGTCGCGCCCCATGAACTGATCATCAGAAGGACGACGGCGCCGCCGCAGTCCTAGCGGTTAACTTGGGTTTTGACCGGTTGAGGAAGCCCCGTTCAGGAAGCACGGGCCAGTTGCCGGATGGGGATCCAGCGGGAGGCCAGGCGCCGGTAGGCCGCCGCCGCGCCCGTCATGTCGCCCTCCGCCAGGCATTCGATGCCAAGCCGGATGTCCATGGGTGAATCGTCCGGATACACTTTGTCCGCTACCGCGCCGTAGTCCAGTTCCACCATCGATTCCACGTGGAACGTTTCCAGCCACTCGGTGAGCTGGGCCAGGTCATCGAGCATATCCAGGTCCGGCGCCGCGAGTGCCAGGTTGGCCACGGCGTAGCGGGCCCGCTCCAGCGCTTCGGTGATGGGTGCCCACACGCGGACTGTGAGAATCCTGCCGGCAGCCTCCACCACGTCTTTATGGTCCTGTTCCATAAAAAGGGAAAACCAGCTGAAGGGAATGCCCCAGGTGGACGCGCGGGTGTGCACGCGGATGGACCCGTCACGGGCCTTCACCTGATCGATCCGTTCCTGGTGCTTGTCCCGCTGCTCCTCCGGAATCAGCAGTTCCGCCAGCGGACCGTGGATCCCCTCCATCAGGGCATTGGCAGCCAGGCCCGCACGCAAAACCAGCTGGCTGGGGCAGTAGAGCAGCACCGGCTCGTCGTCGCCGGCGTCGTCTGTTCCGCCCGGCCCAGCCGGGGCAGTGGTGACGCGCACCAGGTCCGTTCGCCCGGTGGGGAAAGGATCACCGCCGGATCGCGTGATGCGTCCCAGCGATGCCAGCAGTTCGGCGTTTTCGACGGCGGCACGGGAGGCAGAGCGCGCCCCTGCGGCTTGGATCGCGGCGCGCTGCTCCTCCGGGAAGGCATCCAGCGGTTCGTAGACGCGCAGGGTTGAGGAGAATGGCAGGCCGGCCTGGCCCCGGTAGAGGTTTCCCGTCATCACGGTCTCCTTGAATGGGTCCAGGATTCCGTCATCAGTCGGCCAGTTCCACCAGCACGGGGGCGTGGTCCGAGGCGCCCTTGCCCTTGCGCTCCTCGCGGTCGATTGCGGCGCCGGTGACGCGTGCGGCCAGGGCCGGGGACGCCAGGATGAAGTCGATCCGCATGCCTTCCTTCTTCGGGAAGCGCAGCTGGGTGTAGTCCCAGTAGGTGTAGACGCCCGGGCCGGGAGTGTAGGGCCGCACCACGTCGGTGTAACCGGCCGACTCGAAGGCATGGAACGCGGCGCGCTCGGGCGGGCTGACGTGCGTGTAGCGGTTGTTGACGAAGAGATCGATGTCCCACACGTCCTCGTCGAACGGGGCGATATTCCAGTCGCCCATCAGCGCCACCTGGGCTTCGGGGTTCCGGGTCACCAGCTCCTGGGCGTGCGTCTTCAGGCTTTCCAGCCACTTGAGCTTGTACGGCATGTGCTCATCGTCCAGGGAGCGGCCGTTGGGAACGTAAAGGCTCCAGATGCGGACGCCGGCGCAGGTTGCGGCCATGGCACGGGCCTCCTGCACGGGATCCGTGCCGGCCTTGCCGAACGACGGCTGGTCCAGGAACGTGCGCTCAACGTCTTCGAGGCCCACGCGGGAGGCGATAGCCACGCCATTCCACTGGTTGACGCCGAAGTGGGCCACTTCGTAGCCCATCCGTTCGAAGAGCTCCCAGGGAAAGTTGTCGTCCTTGCACTTGGTTTCCTGGATGGCCAGCACGTCGCAGTCGCTGCGCTGGAGCCAGGCTTCCACACGGTCGGCACGGGCACGGAGCGAATTCACATTCCAGGTAGCAATCTTCACAGTTCCTAACTTACCTTGGCCGTGCTGCCGCCGGTAAAGCAGGCTGCGGCAGCCGCCTACAGGCTCCATCCGGGGCGCAAGGGAGTGGTGGAGTTTAGTTGGAAGCCCGAGTATATTCGCAACCAGAAATGGCTTAGGTCACATGCGAAGGAGCGTCTGCTCATGGTGCGCGAGCTTTCCCACTACGTCGGCGGCCAACAGGCGGCAGGCATGTCCGGCCGTTTCGGCGACGTCTTTGATCCATGCACCGGCGCAGTCCAGGCAGGCGTGCCGCTGGCAAGCCGGGACGAGGTGCACAACGCCGTGGCCGCTGCCGCGAAGGCCCAGGAGGAATGGGCGGCCATGAACCCGCAGCGCCGGGGGAGGATCCTGCTCCGGTTCGTGGACCTGGTCAACCGGGACATGGAGGAGTTGGCCCGGCTGCTGTCCTCCGAACACGGCAAGACCCTTGCCGACTCCCGGGGAGACATCCAGCGCGGACTCGAGGTGGTGGAGTTCGCCGCCGGCGCGCCGCACCTGCTCAAGGGCGAGTTCTCCACCGAGGCCGGAGCCGGGATAGACATCCACTCGCTGCGGCAGCCCCTTGGCGTGGTGGCCGGAATCACCCCGTTCAACTTTCCCGCCATGATCCCGTTGTGGAAGTCCGGCCCGGCCCTGGCTGCGGGCAACGCATTCATCCTCAAGCCCTCCGAACGGGACCCGTCCGTGCCGCTGCGGCTGGCCGAACTGTACTCCGAAGCGGGCGTCCCGGACGGAGTGTTCAACGTAGTCAACGGGGACAAGGAAGCCGTGGACGCCCTCCTCGAGGACCCCCTTGTCAGGGCCATCGGGTTTGTCGGCTCCACCCCGATTGCCCAATACATCTACGCCACCGCCGCCGCCCAAGGAAAGCGGGCTCAGTGCTTCGGCGGCGCCAAAAACCACATGGTGGTTATGCCGGACGCGGACCTGGACCAGGCCGCGGACGCCCTCATCGGCGCCGGATACGGCTCCGCGGGGGAACGCTGCATGGCCGTTTCAGTGGCCGTTCCGGTGGGGCAGGAAACAGCTGACAAGCTGGTAGCCAGGCTCCAGGAACGGATCACGTCGCTCAAGGTGGGGCACAGCCTGGACCAGGCCACGGATTTCGGCCCGGTAGTCACCGCCGCCGCCAAGGAGCGGATCGAGGGCTGCATCCAGGCGGGAGTGGACGAGGGCGCAACCCTGCTGGCGGATGGCCGGGGCGTCACGGTGGAAGGCTACAAGGATGGCTTCTGGGTGGGCCCCACCCTCTTCGACCATGTGACACCGGAGATGGCCATCTACCGGCAGGAAATCTTCGGCCCCGTCCTGAGCGTGGTCCGGGCTGCCGACTACGATGAAGCCCTCCGGCTCTGCAGCCGGAACGAGTACGGAAACGGTGTGGCCATCTTCACCCGCGACGGGGACGCCGCCAGGGATTTTGCCACCAGGGTGGATGTGGGCATGGTGGGCATCAACGTGCCCATCCCGGTGCCCCTGGCCTACTACACCTTCGGCGGCTGGAAGGCGTCCGGGTTCGGCGACCTCAACCAGCACGGCGCCGACGCCTTCCGCTTCTATACCAAAACGAAAACGGTCACCACGCGGTGGCCGTCAGGGATACGGCACGGGGCCAGCTTCGTGATGCCGGAAGGAAGTTGATGGCGGACAGCACGCAAACCGGTACGGACACCAATTCCGAGGTGCTGTTTGAGCGCCGGGGGCAGCTGGGGGTGGTCACCCTCAACAGGCCCCGCGCAGTGAACGCCCTGACTGCCGGGATGGTGGGGACGCTTCTGGAGCAGCTCACCGCATGGGCGGACGACGACGGCGTTGCCACGGTTGTGGTGCGCGGGGCCGGGGAACGTGGCCTGTGTGCAGGTGGCGACATTGTGGCCATTTATGAGGACATGCTCGCCGGCGGCGGGCAGACTGCAGACTTCTGGCAAACGGAGTACAGGGTGAATTCGCTGATCGCCCGCTATCCCAAGCCATACGTCGCCTTGATGGACGGGCTGGTCCTGGGCGGGGGCGTGGGAATCTCAGCACACGGCTCTGTGCGGGTGGTGACGGAACGTACGCGGATGGGCATGCCGGAAACCACCATTGGTTTTGCGCCCGACGTCGGCGGGACGCTTTTGTTGTCCCGCTCGCCCGGGGAGGCGGGAACCCACGCGGCGCTGACCGGCGCGCACTTGAGTGCGGCCGATGCCTTGTACCTCGGCCTCGCCGACCACTACGTCCCGTCTACCAGGCTTGAGGAGCTGATGCTGGCGCTGGAAAGCGAAACTGCGGAAGCCGCCGTCGGGCGCTGCAGCGAAACCGCACCGACCTCCACCCTGGAGCAGCACCGCGACTGGATTGACAGTTGCTACGCCTTCGACGACGCCGGGGAGATCGTCCGCAGGCTCCGGAGCTTCGACGGCGAAGGAAACGGCGAGGCCGCCCAGGCCGCCGATACCATCGAGGCGAAGTCACCCACGTCCGTAAAAGTCACACTGGCATCACTGCGGCGCGCCAAGGGGATGACGTTGGATGAGGCCCTGGCCCAGGAGTACCGGGTGGGACTGCGCTTCCTGGCAGCGCCCGATTTCCGCGAGGGGATCCGGGCGCAGGTGGTGGACAAGGACCGGACGCCGCGCTGGATCCCGCTGACTCTTGCTGAGGTGCTGCCGGAACAGGTGGAGCGCTTTTTTGAACCGCTGGGCAGCAGGGAACTGGATCTTGGAGTGAAGGAGACGGACCGTGCCTGAGGACTACACCATCGCGTTCCTGGGCCTTGGCCACATGGGCGGGCCCATGGCGGTGAACCTGGTCAAAGCCGGCTACACCGTGGCCGGTTTCGACGTGGTGCCTGCCGCGCTCGACGCAGCGCGGGCGGCCGGGATTCCGGTTGCTGCCAGCGCCGCTGACGCAGCGTCCGGCGCCAAGGTTGTCCTGACGATGTTCCCGAGCGGCCGGCATGTGCTGGACGCCTACCAGGGAAGCGACGGCGTTCCGGGCCTGCTGGAGGTGGCGTCGCCCGGAACCATGTTCCTGGACTGCTCCACTATCAATGTGGACGAAGCGCGTGAAGCGGCCCGGCTGACTATCGACGCCGGCCACCGCTCGGTGGACGCTCCGGTTTCCGGCGGGGTGGTGGGTGCAGAGGCCGGGACGCTGACGTTTATGGTGGGCGGAGATCCTGAGGACTTCGGGGCAGTGCGTCCGCTGCTGGAAGTGATGGGCAAGCGGGTGGTGCACTGTGGTGCCCATGGCGCGGGGCAGGCTGCCAAGATCTGCAACAACCTGATCCTGGGTGCCTCCATGATAGCCGTGAGCGAAGCCTTTGTCCTGGGGGAGAAGCTGGGCCTGAGCCATCAGGCACTGTTTGATGTGGCATCGGCAGCATCCGGTCAGTGCTGGGCATTGACCACCAACTGCCCCGTGCCGGGGCCGGTCCCCACCAGCCCGGCCAACCGCGATTACCAGCCCGGTTTTGCCGGAGCCCTGATGGCCAAGGACCTCAAACTTGCCGTAAATGCACTGCAAAGCACCGGAGTGGCAGCCCGGGTAGGTCCGCTCGCCGCCGAAATCTACGATACGTTTGCCGCGGAAGGCGGCGCCGGCCGGGACTTCTCCGGAATCATCACGGACATCCGGGACAGATCCGATGGTCCTGATGGAGCGGGAAACAAAAACCAGACCGCAAATGTTGCCGGCGGAGCCCCAGGAACGGCATCAACGACCGCAGCAAACAGTGCAGCACAGGACGACGGGAGCCCTGAATGACGGAATACACGAACATCCTGGTGGAACAGCGCGGCCGGGTGGGGCTGGTGACGCTCAACCGGCCGCAGGCGCTGAATGCCCTGAACAAGGCCACCATGGAAGAGCTCGTGCAGGCCGTCCGCACCATGGACTCCGACCCCGCGGTAGGAGCGGTGGTGATCACCGGCTCCAGCAAGGCTTTCGCCGCCGGCGCCGATATCAAGGAAATGGCTGCCCAAGGCTACATGGACATGTATACCGCGGACTGGTTCCGGGGTTGGGAGGACTTCACCCGGCTGCGCATTCCCACCATCGCAGCGGTCTCCGGGTTCGCGCTGGGCGGCGGGTGTGAACTGGCCATGATGTGCGATCTCATCATTGCCGGGGACAACGCGAAGTTCGGCCAGCCCGAGATCAACCTGGGCGTGCTGCCCGGCATGGGCGGGTCACAGCGGCTCACCCGGGCCATAGGCAAGGCCAAAGCGATGGACCTGATCCTCACCGGCCGGTTCATCGGCGCGGAGGAAGCCGACAGGTGCGGCCTGGTGTCCCGAGTGGTTCCAGCCGAGGATGTGGTGGACGAGGCCATCAAGGCCGCGGACGTGATCGCGTCCAAGTCCAAACCCGTGGCCATGGTGGCAAAAGAGGCCGTGAACGCGGCCTTTGAAACGGGCCTCACCCAGGGAGTGGTATTCGAGCGCCGGCTCTTCCATTCGCTCTTCGCCACGGAGGACCAAAAGGAAGGCATGGCGGCGTTCACTGAGAAACGCCAGCCCGAATTCCGGCACCGTTAAGCATCAACGACTGCCGGTAGGCGGACAGGTCTGCTGCCATCTCCTCCGCCATCAGGTGGTTGTTAATGGCGACGGCGGCCCAGGCGCCCGCCGCTGCTGACGCCAGTACCTGCGCGCGCACATCCGTCACGTTGCCTGCCGCCCATACGCCGGCGACGTCGGTGGCTCCGTCGGCATCCGTCGGCAGGAAATTCCCGATGCCCATCGGATGCGGTTCCGGCTTCAGGCCGAGGCCGGCGAACGCGTCCAGGCGGGCCCGGACCTGCGCCCCTACCACCACGGCATCCACGGCCACTTCCGGCCCGCCTGCCAAGGCAACGCCGCGCAACCGGTCCTGCTCCACCCGGAGCGATTCGACCATGCCGGCAACAACCTTGATGCCACGGGCGGCCAGCTGCTCCAGTTCCTCGGCGGAGGGCAGCACAAGTTCGTTCAGGAACAGCGTGATGTTGGCGCTCCACTGCCGGAACAGCAACGCCTGATGCACAGACCAGGGACCATTTCCAAGGACGCCGATTGCCTGGTCGCGGACCTCCCAGCCATGGCAGAAGGGGCAGTGCAGCACGTCCCTGCCCCAGCGCTCGCGGAGTCCGGGGATCCCGGGCAGCTCGTCCACCAGGCCGGTGGTGATCAGGAGCCGCCTCGCCCGCAGGACACGGCCGTCCGCAGCGGTGACGGCAAAGCCTTCGGCAACACTTCCGGCCGCGGCCACAGCCTCGCCATGGATGGTCCGGACGCCGTACTCCCTTGCTTCGGCCCGGGCGGTCGCCAGGAGTTCCGCGGGGCTGAAGCCATCACGGGACAGGAACCCATGGACCCCCTGGGCAGGGGCATTGCGGGGTTCGCCGCTGTCCAGTACCAGGACCGAGCGGCGCGACCGGCCGAGCATTTGTGCCGCGCTGAGGCCGGCCGCGCCGCCGCCAATGATCAGGACGTCAGAGATTGATGAGTTGTGGTTTGTCATGGTTGCCATGGTGTTCCACCCCCGCCGGTGCTGGCAAAGTATCTTGCCGGAATGGCAATATGGGGAAATGGAGGAACAGATTGACGATGTCCTGGCCGCGGTGGGTCCCAGATTGCGGGCCCTTCGGCGGGCAACCGGCATCACGCTCACAGCATTGGCCGAAACCACGGGCATATCCGTGAGCACATTATCCAGGCTGGAGTCCGGCCAGCGCCGGCCCAACCTCGAGTTGCTGCTGCCGCTGGCCAAGGCGTACCAGGTTCCGCTGGATGAACTGGTGGGCGCTCCGGCCACAGGAGATCCCCGGGTGCACCTGCGGCCCCTCCAAGTACGGGGAATGACCATCATTCCGCTGACCAAAAAACCTGGCGGCATCCAGGCCTACAAACACATCCTGCCCGCCGGACGGTTGGAGGAACCCAACCCTCAAGTGCACGAAGGATATGAGTGGCTGTATGTGCTCAACGGAAAGCTGCGGATGGTCCTGGGTGGCCAGGACCTGGTGCTTAATGCGGGGGAAGCCGCGGAATTCGATACCAGGGTCCCGCACTGGTTCGGCCGTGCCGACGGCAACCCGGTGGAGTTCCTGAGCCTCTTCGGCACACAGGGGGAGCGGATGCACGTCCGGGCCAAGCCTGCCTGATCGCTGGCCCGGGCCGGGCTGGGGCCAGGGAGCGGTGGCCGGCGATGAAGCTGGGTGCGGCCGCCGCGCCGGGCCCAGCTTTTACACAGGTGCGTAAGGTAGACAAGACCGCGAGAACAGTATGGCGGCGGCGCGGACAGAGGGGCGTTCTATGTGGGGGACAGCAGCGGACGCGGGCGGTTCGGCCGATAACCTGACCGGGCTGGTGGGCGTGGCTGCGCGGGGCATCGAGCAGCTCGGAGAATGGGGTGTGGGGCTCTTCACCCTCGCTGAAACAGTGGTGCCGCCCATCCCCAGCGAAGTGATCCTGCCGTTGGCCGGCTACCTGGCCAGGCAGGGCTCCCTGAGCCTGGTCCTCGTATTTGTGACCAGCACCCTCGGTGCGTATCTTGGCGCCCTGTTCCTGTACTGGCTCGGGGCCAAGCTCGGACTGGAGCGGTCCATCCGCGGGTTATCGAAGCTTCCATTGGTGGACCGGGAGGACTTTGAACACGCGGCCGGCTGGTTCCGCCGGCATGGACGCTCGTCGATCTTTTTCGGGAGGTTGCTTCCCGGCGTGCGGAGCCTCATTTCCCTTCCGGCCGGAGCTGCAGCCATGCCGCTGGGAATGTTCACCATCTACACGCTCGCCGGCAGCGGGCTGTGGAACGGATTGCTGCTGGGGCTCGGGTACCTGCTGGGCACCCAGTACCGGTTGATCGAGGAGTACTCCCGTTTCCTGAACTACGCCGTCTATGCTGCTGTCGGCGTCACCGTGGTGCTGCTCGTTGCCCGGCGGATCAAACGCGCCAAGACGCCACGCTGACCCTCCTCGGGCCGGCTCGGGATGTCCGGCTCGTTCAGACCGTCCGGCCCTTTCAGGGACCGATGAAGTCGCCGGCGTTCCGGCGGAAGTTCCCGAGTATCCGGATCAGCTGATCGATATCCTCTTGCCCGAAGCCGGAGGCGCCGAAGACCTCGGCGTTGAGTGCCGCCGTCGAACGTTTCGCCAAGGTGCGGCCCTCGGCGGTGAGCTCAACCAATGTGGTGCGGCCGTCCGTCGGATGCGGCGAACGGCGCACCAGCCCGGCCTCCTGCAGCCGGTCAACCGCATTGGTGATGGACGTGGGATGGACCTGGAGGAGTGTGCTGGCCTTCTTCATTGGAAGGGACCCGTTCCTGGCGAAGCTCAACAGGGCCAGCAGCTCGTAGCGTGCGAACGTCAGTCCAAAAGGCTTCAGTGCTAATTCGATCCTGGCGAGCAGGATCTGCTGGGTCCGCATGATGGCGGTGATAGCTGCCATTGGCGCCGCCTCCTCCGCCCAGCCGTTATTTTCCCAGTTCCGGCGGGCGTCAGCGATGGGGTCTCGGGGAAGCGGAGTGGCCATAAGCAGCCTTTCGCAGATGTGATGCACCTCACCCGTTGCGGGGTCTGTGCAATATACTAGGACATCCAATGGTTGGTAATGCTGTTTCGGCAGAGCGGGGGGACCAATGCCAGTGCGGGCCAGGGGAGACAAGGGAGTGCCACCCTTTCCGGATGCCGACCTGATGTACATTGTTGACCTCCTCGCGCCTCCTGAACGGGACAGGTACTTTGGCATCCGCGAGTTCCTCCAATCCTCGGTACGGCAGCCCTCCATCGAGTATTGGAATCGTGAAGAGTTTCCTTTTGGGCTGCTGGCGGACATGGGAAAACATGGCCTCGGCGCCCTCCAGCTGGACGGCAGTTCCGCGCTGTTCAAGGGACTGATGTACGTTGAGCTGGCCCGTGCGGACGTGTCCTTGTCAGCGCTCGCCGGTATCCATAATGAACTGATCCTCGGGATGGTCAGCGAGTTGGGCTCCGACGAACAGAAGGCCCGGTGGCTGCCGGGCCTGAAAACCTTCAGCCAGTTGGGCGCCTTTGCCCTGACGGAGCCCGACCACGGCTCAGACATTGCCGGCGGGCTGGAAACATCGGCCACGCTGGACGGCGGCGAGTGGGTCCTCAGTGGTGCCAAGCGCTGGATCGGAGCCGCCACTATCGCCGACTTCGCGCTGGTGTGGGCGCGGGATGTGGCGGACGGCGAGATCAAGGGCTTCATCGTGGAGACGGACAGGCCAGGCTACACGGCCACCAAAATTACGCACAAGATCGGCCTGCGGATCATGCAGAACGCGGACATTGTGCTGGATGATGTACGGGTTCCGGCGGAAAACCTGCTGCCCGGAGCCACAAGCTTCTCCCGGACAAACGAGCTCCTGCGCGACTCCCGCGCCTGGGTTGGCTGGCAGGGTGCCGGAATCCAGCTGGCCGCCTTCGACATCGCGCGGGCCTATGCCCTGAACCGGCGCCAGTTCGGCAAGGAATTGGCCAGCTTCCAACTGGTCCAGCAGCAACTCGCCGATATGTTGGGCAACGCGTCTGCCTCGCTGGCCTTGATGGCGCAGCTGGCGCGCGTCCAGCAGGAGGGAAAGTTGGAGATGGTCCAGGCGGCCATGGCCAAAGCCACGGTCACCAGGCTGGCCCGGGCCTCGGTGGCCATGGGTCGTTCGCTGCTGGGCGGTAACGGCATCAGCAGCGACTATGAGATGGGCAAGCTCTTCGGTGACGCCGAAATCCTCTACACCTATGAGGGCAGCTACGAGATCAACTCTCTTATTGTGGGCAGGGCCGTCACCGGAAAATCCGCCTTCCATTAGGTGCATAACCCGGCTGAGCCAGCGGCCGTTGTCCGGCCGTGCCGTGATCGGTAGCATCAAACACTAAGCCTGCTTAGTTTTATGCGAGGGCCGTCCGCGGAGAGAAAGGGAAGCCGAATGCGCGTCAAAAATCCAGTTGTGGTGATCACCGGCGCCTCCAGCGGGATCGGGCGCGCCACGGCCCTTCGCTTCGCCGCCAAGGGGGCCCGGCTGGTCTTGGCCGCCCGGGGAGCGGAATCCCTGGAGGACGTGGCTGGGGCCTGCAGGAGACGCGGCGCGAAAGCCATCGCCGTCCCCACCGACGTAACGGACGTGGGCGGGATGGAGGAGTTGGCGGCGCGTGCAGAACAAGAGTTCGGCGGCCTGGATGTGTGGGTCAACAATGCCGCGGTGGGTGCATTCGGACTGCTGACCGAGATTCCGCCGAAGGACTTCCAGCGGGTGCTTGACGTCAACATCTCCGGTTACGTCAATGGAGCGCGGGCGGCTCTTCCCCGCATGCGCGCCCAAGGGTCCGGTGTCCTGATCAACGTTGCGTCAGTGGTTGCGGAAATTCCGTTGCCCTACTCAGCCGCGTACTCCATGTCCAAAGCGGCGGTGCGAGCGCTGAGCATCAGCCTGCGCTCCGAACTGGCTCGTGAAGGCGTGGCCGGGGTGCACGTGTGCACGGTCCTCCCCGCCACCATTGACACACCCTTCTACCAGAACGCCGCCAACTACACCGGGCGCCGCCCGATGGCCATGCCCCCGGTCTACACGGCCGAGCGGGTTGCGAAAGCCGTGGTGAGGCTCGTGGAACACCCGCGCAGGGAGCTCGTCGCGGGAGGCCTGGCGGGCCGGCTCCTGGTCTTGCAGCACAAGCTGGCACCTGGTGCGGTAGAAGCGGCCACCGCCCGCCAAGTGGACACGCGCCAGTTGTCCCGGCGGCGGTCCGCACCTTTGACCTCCGGAAACCTCAGCCAGGCGTCGCAGATGGTCCGCAGGCCTTCCGTGGGCGGGGGATGGCACGGCCGACGACGGACGGCACGGCGGCGGATTGGAACCGCCGCGGTGCTCGCCGCAGCCGTGGTCGCCGTGCGGAAGAGGCTGGGCTGATTGCCGCTGGCCCATATCCTGCCTCGCCAAGCCAGCCTCCGCCGTCGTGCTTTGAGCCTTGTTAGAGGTTCCTGTCGGCATAGGCACGCAAGGCGTCCCGCACGAAGCCGGCGCCCTTCTCGCCACCGTAGTTGGCGGCGAAACGCGGATCGGCAACGTACATTTCTCCCAGGCCCACCACGTAGCCCTTGACGTCTCCGCCGGGCTCCGACGCGGGAGTGCCAGGGATGGAAGTTAACCACTCAACGTGCCGCCGTGCCAGGTCCTGCGCTTCCGGGCTGTCCGCGCCGAGCCCTGCTTCCGAGGCGGCCGTCCAGTCCCTGCCCAGCTTTTCGGCCCGGGACTTCCACTCCTGCTTCTCCGCGGTTCCCATGCCGCGCCACCAGGCGTCCCCCTTCGCGTAGGCGTCCTTGCCCCAGCGCTCCTCCACCTCGTCCTTGTACTGGGTGTGGTCGAAGCCGTCAAACATTTTTTCAGCCATGAGTTCGCCTCCTGCTTTCACTGTTTCAATGGTTTGCTGGACAGACAGGACCTGCCGCGCCAGCCGCTCCTGCTCCTGCCGGAGCCAGTCCAGGTGGCGGCTCAGCGCATGGACGGTGTCTGTCTCGTGCTGGAATACCTCGGCAATAGCCGGCAGGCCCAGGCCGAGTTCCCGGAGCAGGAGGATCCGCTGCAGCTGCAGGAGCGCTGCGCCGTTGTAGTAGCGGTATCCGTTGCTGCCAACGCGGCTGGGCTTCAGCAGCCCGATGTCGTCGTAGTGGCGCAGTGTCCGGCTGGTGGTGCCTGCCATCCTGGCAACATCCTGGATAGACCAGTCAATGCCTGTTGCTGTTCCGGATGCGTCCATGGTCTGAGCGTAGGGGTTGACGCAACGTCAAGGTCAAGCGGGTTTTCCAGGAAATCTCTTACGCGGTGGCCGGGGGCGTGGGGAACGTGTGCGCGCCTGGGCAACGAGCCGGGTGAACGCAAAAATGAAGGCGGCCTCGATGAGGAGCATCAGCGCCACGAGCAGCCATTGTTCCTCTGCAATAAATACAATGCACCCTGCCAGCGCGAGGATGGTTCCGAGGATCAGGGTGTAGACGGCAAACCCGACGGCGACGCGCGCGCTGCGGACCCCGGTCCGGAAGCCGAAGCCCAATGGTTCCCCGCCGGGATGCCCCGGGACGAGGTCCGGCCCGGCAGGCGGAAGCTGGTCGAACTCCTCCCAGGGGTCCTTGCCTGCATCGTTGCCTGGAACATTGTCCGGGTGCTGTCCCGTCATCATCCCATTATCCCAAACCTGGCAATGAGACAGGGGCCCGGGCAACGCTCTCTCACTAGAGCGTCGGATGGGGGGGAGAGCCAACAAAACAGCGGCCTCCCCAACATTGTTGGGGAGGCCGCTGCCTGGCGGGTTTCTCCTGCTGGTGCAGGAGGAAAGCCGAAGCCTTAGAGCGGGCGGATGTTCTCTGCCTGCGGGCCCTTGGGACCCTGGGTCACATCGAATTCAACCTTCTGGTTCTCATCGAGTGAGCGGTATCCGCTGCTGGCGATTGCGGAGTAGTGGGCGAAAACGTCAGCGGACCCGTCATCGGGGGCAATGAAG
Source organism: Pseudarthrobacter sp. W1I19 (assembly GCF_030817835.1). Lineage (NCBI taxonomy): Bacteria > Bacillati > Actinomycetota > Actinomycetes > Micrococcales > Micrococcaceae > Pseudarthrobacter > Pseudarthrobacter sp. W1I19. The sequence continues at coordinate 3,889,672 of NZ_JAUSZR010000001.1, read as the reverse complement.
CCAAAACCCTTTTCGGCGTTGAACCATTTAACTGTGCCTGTTGCCATGGCTGCATTCCTTCGTGTGACTCTGATTCTCCCCCGGGCCACCGGCCCGAAGTGCGCGGAGAACGTCCCCCGCAGTCCCCAACGTACGGGGCTGGCGCCAACCTTGCAAGGGTAACGGGATTTTAAGTGTCGTCAGCGCATGCCCTCACGGCGGATCGCGGTGGCAATGGCAGCGGCCCTGGTGTCCACCCCGAGCTTGGCATAAATGTGCGCAAGGTGGGTCTTCACCGTCGCCTCGGAGATGAAAAGGCGTTGCCCCAGTTCGCGGTTGCTGAGGCCCTCTGTCAGGAGGCTGAGCAGTTCGGCCTCCCGTGGTGTCAGGATCTCGTCCGGGTTGCGCAGCTGCTGGAAAAGCCGGGACGCCACGGGCGCGCTCATCACGCTCTTGCCCTGGACGGCGCCCCGGATGGCCGCAAAGATCTCCTCGGGTGCGGCATCCTTCAGCAGGTAGCCCATGGCACCGGCGTCCACTGCCCGGACAATGTCCGCATCGGAGTCGTAAGTGGTGAACACGAGGATGGCCTGCCTTTTGTTGCGCTCCCGAATCGTGCGGATGGCTTCGATTCCGTCCATCCCGGGACCCATGGCGAGGTCCATCACCACCACGGACACGGGGTGCTGCGCCAGCAGCTCCAGTGCTTCCTCGCCTGACGCTGCTTCGGCCACGACGTCGATGTCCGCCTGGGTACCCAGCAGGGCCCGCAGCCCGCTTCGCACCACGAGGTGGTCGTCCACCAGCAATACAGTGATGGCACTCATAGGGCCCCTCCGGGGCTCTTCGGCTCTGCCGCAGCGGGCAGCTGGGCGGCGACAACGGTCCCTTCGCCCGGCGCACTTTCCACGGAGAAGACGCCGCCCAGCTGTTCCACCCGTTGCCGCATGGCGCGCAGGCCGTACCCTCCGGTGTCCGACGGCGGTGCTGCCGCCGCCGGATCAAAACCGGTGCCGTCGTCGTACACATCCAAGGTGACGGCGTCCGGCAGGAAGCCGAGCGTCACGGTGGCCGTGGAGGCGGCGGCGTGCAGCTTGATGTTCGAGGCCGCGCTTTGGACTACCCGCAGGAGTGCGTGCCGGACGTCGGCCGGCACAGGACGGGGTTCGCCGGTGACCAGGAGCCGGGCCACTGGGACGTACTGCCTGGCCGCGACAAGCAGGGCGTCCGGCAACGGCGAGGCGTCCAGCCCGGGGGAGGCGAGTTCGTGGACCAGGCTGCGGGTCTCGGAGAGGTTCCCCCTCAGCAGCGCGGTGGCCTGGCCCAGGTCTGCCCTGGCGGCATCACCAGGCCATGCCCTCCCGGCCGCTTCCAGCAGGAGGAGGCTGCTGGCCAGGCCCTGGGTCACGGTGTCGTGGATTTCCCGGGACACCCGTTCCCGTTCGGCAATGGTGCCGGCCCGCCGCTCGCTGGCCGCGAGCTGTCCCTGTGCGAGCGATACTTCCGCGTGCAGGCGGCGCTGCTCCTCGGCGTCGTGCTGGATCCGGTCATAAACCAGGGTCAGCATGACTCCTACGGCCAACGGCCCCAGGAGCATTGCCAGGTCAGTGCCGTCGCTCAGCTTGAACAGGCCGGCGGCGGTGGCAGCCGCCGTAATACCTGCTGCCACGTAGGCGGCTGTTCCGTTGAAGGCGATCCGGCAGAGGAAGAAGAGCGCGAACGAGCACCAGGCAAAGCTGGGGGCAGCGATGACCAGGACGGCCCATACTCCCACCAGGGCAACCATCCAGGGTGCACCCGGCCTGGCGCGCTGCGCCTGGATGGCGACGGCCAGGTACAACAGGCAGGCGCCAGCCGCAAGGCCCAGGACCAGGATGTTGTCTGCCGGGCTGTGGCGCATTACGTAGCGGACCAGCGACGCCACCATCAGGACGCCGAAGCCAAGGTGTACGGCTGTGTCGATCCTGCCGAGGCGCGGTAGCCCGGCCGGGGTGTTACTGGATGCGGCAGTCCCGCCTGCGCTCCTGGCGGCGCCCGGGTCCGGTGCGGGCGCGGCGTGGGATGCGGTGGCTCGGGGAGGCATGGAATTTTCCGGTTTCGAATGGGGGACAGCTACCTCCCATGCTATTGCCCGCGCCCTTGCCCGTCTCTCAGCCTTTTGGCTGATACGGCTGGCCTTTCGGAGCAGGAGGCCGCAGCCAAAGGCCCGATGCTTTGCTGCCACGCCCGCGAAAGGATGGGACTGTACCCCGGCGCTGAACCGTGGCTGGGCTTTGACCATAAGGAAAACACCATGAAGAAGTCATCGAAAGTATTCGCCGCCGCAGCCGCCGGCGCACTTGCGCTCACCGCCGTCGCCACCGTCACCGCAAATGCCGGCCCCGGCGCTGCTCCAGCAGCCGTCCCTGCTGCCGACGTCCAGCCCGTGCCGGAGAACGTGGTCCAGCAGAACCGTATTTCCGTGGGCGCGTCCGCAAAGGCTGTGTCCGCGGCGCTCGCCAAGTGCCAGGCGGACAAGCTGCCGTTCGTCACCGTGGCGCTGGTGGACCGCTTCGGCACGGTGCAGGCGCTCCTGCGGGGCGACAACGCCGCCGAGCACACCATTGAAGCCGCAAAGCAGAAGGCCTACACCGCCGCAGCGTTTGGAACCCCCACCAGCGAACTGGCCAAACGGATCAACGGCAACGGCCCCAGCATCGCCGACCTCCCAGGCACCCTCTTCCTGGCCGGCGGCGTCCCGCTGAAGGTGAACGGTGTTTCCGTGGCCGGGATCGGCGTCGGAGGTGCTCCCGACGGAGCCTTGGACGAGGCGTGCGCCGCCGCCGGTGCTGATGCCATCGTTGCTGCTGCCGCTCAGTAGGCTGGGCCGCATGAAGCGGGTTGGGGCTTGCTGTCTTGCCGTCTCCCTGACCCTGGCCACGGCTGCGTGCCAGGCGGGTTCGGAGGCGACTCAGCCGCCGCAGCCTGCGCCGTCGTCGTCCCTTGCCGGCACGGAAGGGACGACGGCCGCGGCGGAAACCCCATCAGCGCCTGCCCGGGCCCCGGCCCCGGCAGCTGCTCCTCCAGTGCTGTCCGCGGAGGAACAAGCGCAGCTTGACCAGGAACTCATCGCCGCCGCCAAGGCCAACAACGTGCCGCTGGTGCAGGAACTCATCGGGCGGGGCGGCAATGTCAACACCAAGGACGCGATCCAGGATTCGGCATTCCTCTACGCGGGCGCCGAGGGATTCAACGAGGTGCTCCGGTTGACACTGGACGCCGGGGCAGACGTCGCCAGCACCAACCGGTACGGCGGTACCGCCCTGATCCCGGCCAGCGAACACGGCCACGTGGAGACCGTCCGGATCCTGATCGCCGCGGGGGTGCCGGTCAACCACGTGAACAACCTGGGCTGGACCGCCATGCAGGAAGCCATCCTGCTGAACAACGGCGGACCCAGGCAGCAGGAGGTGGTCCGGATGCTCCTCGATGCCGGCGCCGATCCCGACATCCGGGATCGGGAAGGCAGAACGGCGCTGCAGAACGCGGAGCGCCTCGGTTTCGCCGAGATCGCCGCCCTGGTCCGCAGCCGCGGCTGACCTCGCGGCTGCCGCCCCCGCTGAAATTCCCCATCTTTTGCCGGAAAGTACGACGGCGCGCCGCACTTTTGGTGCGACGCGCCGTCGTCGTGCCTGAAAGGTGGGGAAACCCAGCGGCCCTACAGGGCCTCGAGGACGCTGACGTAGTTGGCGATGCCCACGCCGCCCATGTTCTGGACGGCGGCCCGGCGTGGGCCGGCCAGCTGCATGTCCCCGGCGGTCCCGGTGAGCTGAATGGCGGCGATGACGTGCTGGGAGACGCCGGTGGCGCCCACCGGATGGCCCTTGGCCTTGAGCCCGCCCGAGACGTTGACCGGCAGCTTGCCTTCCTTGTACACCCAGCCTTCCTCGATGGCGCGGGCGCCCTGGCCCGGCTCCGTCAGCCCTATGGCCTCGTACATCAGCAGCTCCGCGATGGTGAAGCAGTCATGCACTTCGGCAAAGTCCAGCCCATCGATTCCGACGCCGGCCATCGCCAGGGCGCGCTGCCACGACACCCGGGTGGCGTTGAAGGCTACGGGGTCCCTGCGCGCGGCGGGGAAGAAGTCGTTGGCGTGGCCGAAGCCGGCGAGGCGCACCGGAGCGGTTGCGCCGCCGGTCGCCGCAGTGGACAGCACCACGGCGGCAGCACCATCAGACACAGGGGAGCAGTCCGTGCGGCGCAGGGGATCGGCGACCATGGGGTTCTTGTCCGAGACCGTGCGGCAGAACTCCTCGCCAAGGTCCTTGCGGAGCTGCGCGTAGGGGTTGTCCACGCCGTTGCGGTGATTCTTGGCGGCGATGCTGCCCAAGACGTCGGAAACGCTGCCGTAGCGCTTCTCGTAGTGCTTGGCCACCTCGGCGAAGAGCCCGGTGAAGCCGGTGGTGGAGGCCTTGCCGGCCATGTCGTAGTCGGCGCCCAAAAGGCCGGCGCCCACAACGTCGGCTCCGGCGTGGGTCATCTTCTCGGCGCCAATCACCAGGACGGTTTTCGCGGTGCCGGCCAGCAGGGACTTGGCGCCTTGCTGGAAGGCGGCGGAGCCGGAAGCGCACGCATTCTCCACCCGGGTGGCTGGGACGTTGGCGAGCTGGTCCGAGACCTGCAGTGCCAGGGAGGACGGGAACGCCAGGGGCATCATGCCGGAGTTGAACTGGCCCAGGAAAATCTCGTCGATCTGGCCGGGCTCGATGCCGGCGTTGGTGATTGCTTCGGTGGCCACCTGGACGATCAGCGACTCCAAGGTCTCGTCCGCCAGCTTTCCGAACCGGCTGTGTCCCCATCCCGTGAGCAGGACATCCTTGCCGAACTGTTCCTGCAGGCTCATGCCGTTGCTCCTTCCAGGGCGGATTCTCCGACGCCGGATCCGTCCAGGGCAACGGTGAATTCCGCCTCCGTCTTTTCCCGGATTTCCTCGACGGTGACCCCGGGCGCCAGCCGGGTCAGGGTGAGCTGCCGCCCGCCGCCTGTTTTTTGCTCATTCTTCGCAAGGTCAAAGACCGCCAGGTCGCTGATGATCCGGTCCACGCAGCTGAGCCCGGTCAGGGGGAGGGTGCATTCGCGGACGATTTTGGCGCTGCCGTCCTTGGCGTTGTGCTCGGTGAGGACCACCACGCGGGGAGTTCCGGCCACCAGGTCCATGGCGCCGCCCATGCCCTTGACCATCTTGCCGGGGATGGTCCAGTTGGCGAGGTCCCCGCTGCCGGAAACTTGCATGGCGCCCAGTATGGCCACCTTGACATGGCCGCCGCGGATCATGCCGAAGGAGGTGGCGGAGTCGAAGATGCTGCCGCCGGGCAGCACCGTGACAGTCTGCTTGCCGGCGTTGATGAGGTCGGCATCCTCCTCGCCCTCGTACGGGAACGGCCCCATGCCCAGCAGCCCGTTTTCGCTCTGCAGGACAACCCGGACGCCCTCGGGCAGGTTGTTGGCCACCAGCGTGGGAATGCCGATGCCCAGGTTGACGTAGTCGCCGTCGTTCAGTTCCTCGGCCGCGATGGCGGCCATTTCATCCCTGGTCCAGGCCATGGGGTTCTCCTTTTCGCTAGGTATTCGGTGGTCAGACGGCCAGGGCTTCGGCATCAGACGGGACACCGCGCGGCCGGACGGTGCGCTGCTCAATGTCCTTGACCCTGTTGCCGGCCTGGACCAGGCGCTGGACGAAGACGCCCGGGGTGACGATGTGGTTGGAGTCCAGTTCGCCCGGCTCCACAATCACCTCCGCCTCGGCAATGGTCAGGAGGCCTGCCGTGGCCACCACCGGGTTGAAATTCCGGGCGGTGTAGCGGTAGATGAGGTTTCCATCTGTGTCCGCGGTGTGGGCGTGGACCAGCGCGACGTCGGCCGTGATGGCGCGCTCCTGGACGTACGTTTCGCCGTCGAACACTTCGTGCGGCTTGCCTTCGGCAACCAGGGTGCCAACGCCGGTTTTGGTGTAGAAAGCAGGGATGCCCGCGCCGCCTGCCCGCAGTCGTTCCGCAAGGGTGCCCTGCGGCGTGAACTCGACCTCCAGGCGGCCGGCGAGGTACTGCTCCGCGAAGAGCTTGTTCTCACCCACGTAACTGGCAATGACCTTCCGGACCTGGCCCGCCTCGATCAGGATGCCCAGGCCCTTGCCGTCCACCCCCATATTGTTCGAGACCACCGTCAGGTCCTTCACGCCCGAATCCCGGACGGCTTCGATCAGGTCCGCGGGGATGCCACTGAGGCCGAATCCGCCCACGGCCAGGGTCATTCCGTCCCGCACTGCCCCTTCCAGGGCGACGGCGGGAGCTGGCTGAATTTTGGACATGGCGCCTCCTCGTTGAGAGTCCTGGAATACTTGTCCACTTTGTGGACTATGGGTCTGGAGATGGACATTACGGGTGGGCCGGGAGGACTGTCAAGGCGGTCAATTTACGCCTTTTAGGCAGGTTTCTACAGTGTGGACGGTAAGGTAATTCGTGTCCATATTATGGATAAAAAAGGAGAAAAGTGAGCAATTCCCCAGTTCCGGGAGCCCAGGTGGTCGGCCGTGTTGCAGGGTTGTTGCGTCTCATCGGACGCAACGCGGACGGCATGCCGCTGTCCGCCCTGGTGAACGAATCCGGTCTTACCCGGCCCACGGTCCACCGGCTGTTGTCCTCGCTGGCTTCCGAGGGCCTGCTGGACCACGACCCCGGCAGCGGTAACTGGGTGCTGGGTCCGGAGATTTTCCTGATGGGGTCGGTGGCGTCAGCCCGCTTCCCCCTGGAGGAGGTGGCCCGCCCCAGCCTCCGGCGGCTGGCAGAGGCAACCGGCGAGAGTGCCTTCTTTTCCATTCGCCGCGGCTCCGAGACTGTATGCCTGTTGCGCGAGGAGGGGAGCTTCCCGGTGCGGTCATTTGTGCTGCACGAGGGCGTCCGGTTCCCGCTGGGCGTGGCCTCGGCGGGCACCGCGATCCTGGCTTTCCTGCCGGAGGCCGAGCAGGAGGAACTGCTGCATGACTGGGCAGCGCATGCCGGGACATTCGCAGTGGGCCATCCGGAGGAACTTGTCAGGGCCAGCCTCGAGCGCACCAGGCTTAATGGCTACGCCGTGAATCCAGGGCTGGTGCTGGAAGGCAGCTGGGGGATGGGCGCCGCGGTGTTCGATCAGTCCGGCCGGCCGGCCTGGGCACTGTCACTGACAGGCATCGAACCCCGGTTCAAACCCGAGCGGCAGGAGGAGCTGGGCAACCTCCTGATGGCCGAGGCGCACCGCATTACCCAGCAGCTGGGGGCGGAGGGGAAAGGCGCCCGGGCCCGCTGAGCCTCCCCGCCTTTGCCAGGGAATGACGACGGCGCGCCGCCCCTTTTGGGTGCGGCGCGCCGTCGTGCTTGCCTCCGGGGCTACAGCCCGGCGCGGGGTTCCTCGGGGCCCTCGCCCTTCCACCAAGTGTCAAAAATGGTGACGGGAACGGTGCGCTTGTGCCGCGTGCGCAGGTATTTCGTTTCGATCGACTCCGCCACGGATTCGGGGACGTCCCGGCCTTCCAGGTAATCGTCGATCTGGTCATAGCTCAGGCCCAGCTCGTCCTCGTCGGTGCGGCCCGGCCTGTCATCCAGCAGGTCAGCAGTGGGCACCTTTTCCCACACCCGCGCCGGGGCGCCGAGCTCGGCCAGCAGGGCGCGGTTCTGCCGCTTGTTCAGGCCGAACAGGGGCAGGATGTCGGCGCCGCCGTCGCCGTATTTCGTGAAGAAGCCGGTGACAGACTCGGCACCGTGGTCAGTGCCGATCACCAGGTAATTGTGTTCGCCGGCCAGCGCATACTGGGCAATCATGCGGGTCCGGGCCTTGGTGTTCCCCTTGTGGAAATCCGAAATCTCAGAGCCTACGGTCTTTTCGAACTCGTCCTCGAAGCCGTCCACGGCAGCTGAGATGTTAAACGTCCACTCCGTCTTGGGCTGGATGAAGTCCAGTGCAGCCTGGGCGTCTTCCTCGTCATGCTGGACGCCATACGGCAGGCGCACGGCCACGAAGTTCGCGTCCACACCCTCTGCCTCGAGCTCTTCCACCGCCAGTTGGGCCAGTTTTCCGGCCAGCGAGGAGTCCAGGCCGCCCGAAATGCCCAGGACAAAGCCTTTGGTGCGGGTGGCTTGAAGGTATTCCTTCAGGAAAGTGACGCGTTTGCGCACCTCCCCGGCGGGGTCGATCCGGGGCTGTACGCCCATTTCATCAATGATCCTGGCCTGGAGTTCGCGCATGTGGTCCAGCCTAGCCAGCAGTGTCAACGGCGCTCAAGCATCCACACCGGCACGCCCACACTAAACTGGAGACCATGACTTCCCCCAGTGACACTGCAGTAGACACTGCAGCCGCCCGCGCCCGCCTGCTGGAACTGATCAAGGAACTTGCCGTGGTCCGCGGCAAAGTGGTCCTGTCCAGCGGAGCGGAAGCCGATTACTACATCGACCTGCGCCGCATCACCCTGCACCATGAGGCCTCGAAGCTGGTGGGCCAGGTGATGCTCGCCCTGGCGGACGACGCCGGCATCGACTTTGAGTGCGCCGGCGGGCTCACCATGGGAGCCGACCCCGTGGGGACGGCAGTGATGCATGCCGCCCGCGACGCCGGCCGGACCGTTGACGCGTTTGTGGTCCGCAAAGCCCAGAAGTCCTACGGCATGGGCCGCCAGGTGGAGGGTCCCTCGGTAGAGGGCCGCAAGGTGCTGGTCCTGGAGGACACCTCCACAACCGGCGGCTCGGCGCTGACGGCAGTGGAAGGCGTCCGGAAGGCCGGTGGCAATGTGGTGGCCGTTGCGGTGATCGTGGACCGGGATACCGGGGCCAAGGAAAAGATTGAAGCCGAGACCGGCGTGCCTTACCTGTTCGCCTTCGGCAAGGACGAACTCGGCCTTTCATAAGCCTGTTTCCGCTGCTGCCCGGGACTGTGCGGCCCGGGCAGCGTGTTGGATCTGGGGCGGGAGTCCTTTATCATTTGCCTTATCCCCCTGATTCCGTACAGAGAACGTGCACTATGGTCCCCCCTGAACATCCCTTGAGCGCCACCGAGAAGGTCCAGAACCTGATCCTGGAGAGTGCCGACTTCGAGGACTTTATGAATGAGCTTGCCCGGTTTTCGGCACATCAAGTGGCTGGCGGCGGCGAGGACGCTCTCTGCGGCATTACTCTGCTGCGGGACCGGAAGGCCGCCACCATCGGCTGGAGCAGCGACTCTGCCCGGGAAGTGGACGAGATTCAGTATTCCCTGTCGCAGGGGCCGTGCCTTACTGCGGCAAAAGAGGAACGCGAAGTCCATGTTCCTGACCTGTTCGAGGAGAACCGGTGGGGACCGGATTACGCAAGTGCCGTAGCCTCGCACGGGCTGCGGTCGGTATTGTCCCTGCCGTTCAACCTCCAGGGCGACGCCAAGGCGGCACTGAATCTCTATTCCGATGTCCCGCGCAAGTTTGATGAGGGCGCCACTGCCAAGGCCCGGGGCTTCACCCGGGAAATTTCACAAGCTCTCCGGCTGGCTGTGCGGTTCTCGCTTCACACGGACAGCGCGGCCAATCTCCGGGCCACGCTTCAGTCCAGGACCATCATCGACATTGCCATAGGCATCGTTATGGCGCAGAACAGGTGCAGCCAGGAGGCTGCGGTGAGTATCCTCACTGAGGCGTCCAGCAACAGCAACACCAAGCTGCGGGACATCGCCAAATCCCTTGTGGATTCGGTAGGGGGAGCTGGGACGCGCACCCATTTCCAGGAACCTGGACAGCTGCAGGCGGATCAATCAGCGTAGCCGGCGGCTTGTGCCGGACTCCCGCTGGAGGTTAGGCTTACCGAGGTTGAGCCGTCGGCCATAGACACCCTTTTTTGGAGTAACTATGGACCAGACTCTTAATGCCCTCGTCAATCTTGATGTCCCTGCCGACGTTGTCCGCATCGATGTCCAGGGTAGCCTCACCCACGATTCCCGCGCCGGCCTCCTCCAGATCATCCGCCGTATCAGGCGCATGGGCATCCGTTCGCACATCCGCGTTGAGCTTTCACGGGCCGCCCTGGTGGAGTCCTCCGCACTCGCGGGTCTTCGCAGTGACCTCAACGCCATCGATAATGGCATCCTCCAGGGAATTCACGGTTCGGGAGTATCGCTTGACCTTTCGCCGGCCACCGACGAGTGGATGCTGTCCCCCAACGAGGAGACGCTGACAATGATCGAGGGCATTTCCGCTGACCCCACAGCAGATCTTTACGATATTGAATCCGCGGCCGCCTTATCCGGCTTTGATGAGGCGCCGCGCCTGGACCTGCCAGACCTGGGAGCGTGGGGCGGCCGCGCGCTGCAGGAGTATTCGGATGATGAACTTTTGCTGGCCAGCGACACACTCTTCAGCCTGCTGGACAACCCCGGGGCTTTCGCCGGCTCGGACCTGATGGGCCGGTACGAGGACATTGGCCGGGAGATCACACGGCGCCAGCAGGACACCGCCAGCCCTTTTCCTCTGACGGAAGGCCAGGCAGCCAGCTGAACTGCTGCGGGTGACCAGGCGTCACTGAATGGTTACCGCCGCCTTCTTGCGGCGGCGTCTTCCGTTGTGCCTACGGTAGGGGTGTGCCGTATGAGGGGGACACAGGTCCGCAGGACAAGCGGGGGGCTTCCGGAGCCCGGCTGCTGGCGGAAGCGGCTGCCCTCAAACAGTTTTCACGCCGCGCGTTCCTGACCGGAGCGGGCGTCTCCGGCGTACTCGCGGCCGACATGATCCTCACCCGGGAGGTGCAGTCGCAGCGCCGTTCCAACAGGATCCTCGCGGTTCCGGACGACTTCGCCGACGCCTACTACCCGGACGCCAGCTGGTTCCTGTTTCCCGGCTACAAAACCAGCTGGGAGGAGGCACAGTGGATCCTGAACTCCCTCCGCGGCGCATTGAACAAACGCGCCCGGCTGGCCGCCGTCGGCTATTCAAACCAGGGGCTGGATATCGACGAGCTGGTCATCGCCATCATCGAGTACGTCCGGGCGCAGAAGCTCACCAAACTGTTCTTCTACGGACACAGCTTCGGCGGCATGGTGGCAACAGAGGTGGCTGCCCGGCTGCTCGAAATCCATGGAGTGGAGGTGGAGTTCATAGTGCTGGACTCCAGTCCCTACAGCAAGCATGACGTTCTGGACCAGAGCTGGTTCGACGGCGTCGTGTTCCTTTATGAGCGCGGCATCCGGTTCCCGTCCACGGTTCGGGGCGGGTACGAGCTGGGCGAGCGGGTCATCCACAAGGACGAACGCACCTGGCGCCAGATTCTTGACCAGGCGCTCGAACAGCTGTCCCCGATTGCCCCGTCCAACCTGCTCATCCAGTCCGAGTCCGCTTATATCTACCATTTCGACGGCCTGCGGTTCGTGGACAAGCTGGGCCGCGCCAAGATGGCCTACATCGGAAATCCGCGCGACCGCACCGTCCGCTACCAGACGGCGGTCGAGTCCTGGGCGGTGGCATTCAAGGCGAACATGGTGTCCAGCGATTTGCAGACCGTCGGTGCTGCCCCGGCCCACGCCAGCCCGGGCTGGAACCCGAACATCTACCGGCCCCTCCTTCAACAGCTGCTGGACGAAAACTTTCCGCTGCCCCGGGGCGGATCCCGGGTGAGCGTCTTCTAGGCCTAGACCTGGTTCTTCAGGTCCGCCACGGAGTTCAGCACCTGGTTTGGCCGGAACGGGTAGGCGCCAATGTCCTCACGCTGGGTGATGCCGGTCAGGACCAGGACCGTGTGCAGCCCGGCTTCCATGCCAGCGATGATGTCCGTGTCCATCCGGTCACCGATCATGGCGGTGGTTTCCGAGTGTGCATCGATCTGGTTCATCGCCGAGCGGAACATCATCGGGTTGGGCTTGCCCACGATGTATGGCTCCCGGTCCGTGGCTTTGGTAATGAGTGCTGCTATCGCTCCTGTGGCCGGCAGGGGGCCATCCTTGGACGGGCCGGTGGCGTCCGGGTTCGTGGCAATGAAACGGGCCCCGGCAAGGATCAGGCGGATGGCCGTGGTGATGGCCTCGAAGGAATACGTGCGCGTCTCGCCCAGCACCACAAAGTCCGGATCCTGGTCGGTGAGGATGAAGCCGGCCTCGTGCAGCGCCGTCGTCAGCCCTGCCTCGCCAATGGTGTAGGCGCGGTTGCCGGACCCTGAGCCTTCCACCTGGTCCTTGAGGAACTGGGCGGTGGCCAAAGCAGAGGTCCAAATGTTCTCTTCCGGAACCTCCAGGCCGGAAGCCTTCAACCTGGCGGCAAGGTCACGCGGCGTGAAAATGGAGTTGTTGGTGAGAACCAGGAAGCGCTTGGACGTGTCCACCCACCGCTGGATGAGCTCCGCGGCGCCCGGCACCGCCTGGTTCTCGTGGACCAGGACCCCGTCCATGTCCGTCAGCCAGCACTCGATCTCCTGGCCGCTGCGGTACACCGCCGGATTGCCTGCAACCTTGTCCGCTTCTGCCATGCCTACCTCTTCACCGTGATGAAAGCCCGAAAGGTCCAGTCTAGTGTTGAGGGGTGAACCAAACGCCCGGTATGACGTCCGAACCCCAGCCCGAGCCGGAGGAAACCGTGCCCGAAAAGGCGGAGGTCGGCGTCGGGCCCTGGGAAGGCGAACTGCCCGAGGGCGACCACTGGGACCCTGACCTCCTCGCGGACGGCGACCGGCGCAACGTGCTGGACAAGTACCGCTACTGGAAGCACGACGCGATCGTCGCTGAGCTGGACTCCCGGCGCCACAACTTCCACGTCGCCATCGAAAACTGGCAGCACGACCTCAACATCGGCACGGTGGTCCGCACCGCCAACGCGTTCCTCGCCAAAGAGGTGCACATCATCGGCCGACGGCGGTGGAACCGGCGCGGCGCCATGGTCACCGACCGCTATCAACACGTCCGCCACCACTCCACCGTTGAAGACTTCGTGGCGTGGGCGCAGGGGGAGGGGCTGGCCATCATCGGTATCGACATCTTCCCCGACTCGGTGCCGCTCGAAACCTACGAACTGCCCAGGGATTGTGTGCTGGTGTTCGGGCAGGAAGGCCCTGGCCTGACCCCCGAAGTGCACGAGGCCGCCGTCGCCACGCTGTCCATTGAACAGTTCGGCTCCACCCGGTCCATCAACGCAGCCTCCGCTGCCGCGATCGCCATGCATGCCTGGGTGCGCCGGCACGTCTTCAACCAGCACGTGTAGCTTCGCGAGATGGCACTTAACGGCAATGCTGGCGCCGCGGATTGCCTTTAAATGCCATCTCGCTGAGTATTGGCTGCCTGGGCTGTGGATAACTCCTTCCGGCCAGTCCTCCCGCGCGAGAATGAGGGATGCGCAGGGCCGCCCTTCCAGACCACCTGACCAACGGTTCCTTTTCCCTCCGGGCCTCCGACAAAGCCGGGGTCACACGTACGCGCACGGCGGCGAAGGACCTGGTGACTGTTTCACGCGGAATCCGCGTCCCGGCAAAGTCTGAAGCCACGGGATCGCTGGCGTTGCGGGCCTACACTGACCTCGACGATACGTCCATCCTGGCGTCGTTGTCCGCTGCGCACATTTGGGGCGCTCCTTTGTCAGCCCGATGGAGTGGTGACTGGCGGATCCACCTCGCCCGGCGCCGCGGTTTCAGCTTCCCGCGGCGTGCCAACGTCGTAGGGCACCTGTTGACCTTCCTCCCGGATGAGGTGACGGAGTACGACGGCGTCCGGCCCACCTCGCCTGCGCGGACCTGGCTGGACTTGGCTTCTGTCCTGAATGTGGCAGAACTGGTGGCGGTGGGTGACTATCTCGTCTGCTCCCATGGATCCGCGTTCCCACGCCCCAAGGAGGCCATCTGCAGTATCGAAGAGTTGCGGGTCATCATCGGCAGCCATCCCGGGATGAGGGGCGTTCGCAGTGCGCGCGAGGCGCTTGACCTGATTCGAGTGGGATCGGATTCTGCACCCGAGACCCAAATGCGCCTGCTGCTCATTGATGCCGGACTGCCGGAGCCGGTGCTGAACCACGTGCTGTTCGACCAGAGCGGGGTGCCTGTCCTTTGGCCAGACGCCGCCTACCCACAATGGGGGATTGCACTCCAGTATGACGGCGAACACCATGCCGGTGCGGAGCAGCACCTCAGGGATATCCGCCGGCAGGACATGACTGCATCACAGGGCTGGATGGAAGTCCGGATTGGCAAGCAGCACCTCGAAGGTGAGCGCCCCGCCGTTGTATCTACGGTCAGGCGGGCGTTGCAAAGCCGGGGCTGGAGCCGATATGACAGATAACGGCAATGGCGGGCGCCTCGATTGCCGTTTAGTGCCAACTCGCCGGGGGGCATGTGGGTGCGGGTGGGGCGTAACCCACAGCACACCCCCGGCGGAAATGACTAGGATGGTGCTAGCCGTAAGCGGTACTCCAGGGTTACCAGCCCACAGACGAACTTCAGCATAGGAGTCAGCATGCCCATTGCAACCCCAGAGATCTACTCCGAGATGATCGACCGCGCAAAGGCGGGCGGCTTCGCATTCCCCGCCGTGAACGTGACGTCCTCCCAGACGCTGAACGCAGCCCTGCGCGGCTTCGCCGACGCTGAGTCCGACGGCATCGTCCAGGTGTCCACCGGCGGTGCGGCGTACTGGTCCGGCGCTTCCACCAAGGACATGGTTGCCGGTTCGCTGGGCTTTGCGGCCTTCGCCCGCGAGGTGGCCAAGAACTACAACGTCAACATCGCCCTCCACACTGACCACTGCCCCAAGGACAAGCTGGACGGTTTCGTCCTGCCGCTGCTGGCTGCTTCCGAGGCTGAGGTCAAGGCCGGACGCAACCCGCTGTTCAACTCGCACATGTGGGACGGCTCCGCCGAAACCCTGCAGGAGAACCTGCGCATCGCCCGTGAGCTGCTCGAGCGCACCGCTGCCGCCAAGATGATCCTTGAGGTCGAGATCGGCACCGTGGGCGGCGAGGAGGACGGTGTGGAGAACGAGATCAACGAAAAGCTTTACACCACCGTCGAAGACGCCCTGGCTACGGTTGAAGCGCTGGGCTCCGGCGAGAACGGCCGCTACATCACCGCGCTGACCTTCGGCAACGTCCACGGCGTGTACAAGCCCGGCGGCGTAAAGCTGCGCCCCGAGATCCTGAAGGACATCCAGGCTCAGGTTGGCGCCAAGATCGGCAAGGACAGCCCGTTCGACCTCGTGTTCCACGGCGGCTCCGGCTCCTCGGACCAGGAAATCGCGGACGCTGTCTCCTACGGCACCATCAAGATGAACATCGACACCGACACCCAGTACGCCTACACGCGTCCGGTGGCGGACCACATGTTCCGCAACTACGACGGCGTCCTCAAGGTTGACGGCGAAGTGGGCAACAAGAAGACCTACGATCCCCGCGTCTGGGGCGCATCGGCTGAAGCCGGCCTGGCAGCCCGCGTGATGGAGGCCACCAAGCAGCTCGGTTCGGCCGGAAAGACCTTCTAGGGATGTCGGACGAGTTCCGCCGGAACCTGATGGGCCCCGAGCCCACGCTCCTGCCCGCCGAGACCGAGGTCAACCAGCAGCTGGAAGCGGGCCAGGAGCCCCTGGACCTTGTGGCCAAACACCCCACATCCTCGCTTCTGTGGGCCCTGCTCGCAGAGGAGGCCTGGGCGGAGGGCCGCACCATCGATTCCTACGCCTACTCCCGGGTGGGCTACCACCGGGGACTGGACTCGCTGCGCCGCAACGGCTGGCGCGGCGTGGGTCCCATCCCGTGGGAGCACGAGCCTAACCGGGGCTTCCTGCGGGCACTGTATTCGCTGGGCCGCGCAGCATCGGCCATCGGTGAGGCCGAGGAGCCGGAGCGGATCGAGAAGTTCCTGGACGACTCCGATCCCACGGCGAAAGCAGCCATCGAAGCAAAGTAGCAAAGCGTAAGACGACGGCCGGTCACCTTTTCAAGAAAGGTGACCGGCCGTCGTCGTCAGCGGTGGTTGAGCTTGTCGAAACCTGATTTCGACAAGCTCAACCACCGGAAAAGAGCAACCTCAATGGGCTTTGGCTAGGACTTCTGGAGGCCTGTGCGCGCCATGGCGTCGGCGTAGGCCACGAGCATGGCCTCAAGGTACTCCTCCTGGCGGGCAGGTGAACCGGCGAAGGCGCGGCCGCTGAGGGAGCGCACTTTGTAGGTCTTCAGGCCGCGGCGCCAGAGCAGCGGAACTTCGGTCTTCAGCAGCAGGTTGGCCAGGCGGTTGGCCTCCGTGCCGTGAGCTACGATCACGGAAGCGCGGGGTACCACGGCCAGGAACTTCAGCAGCGGCTTCAGGCCGGCGGCTATCTGGTCCGGGGTGAACTTCCCGTTCGGCTCGCCGGGGATGTACCACGGGTGGACGTTCCACGGCATCACGTACTCCGGGCGAAGGCCCAGCTTCCACTGGATGCCGAGCATCCGGGTGGCGGCGTCAGCGTCCCCGGATGTGATGAAACCGGACTTGTCGGCCTCACCAATGTTCGAGTAGAGGCTGATGATCCGGCATTCATCCACGTCGTGCATGGGGTCGACGTAGGGCACTGTCGTGCCGGGCTTTGCCTCCTGCAGGGAATCGCACAGCTCGTTGACGGCGGCAACATTGGGTTCGTAGCGGCGGCTCAAAAGCTGCTCATGGAAGGATTCGGGTGCCAGGGCGGTCATGTAGTGCTGGGTCTCCTGCGGGGATTGGTGTTGCTGCCACCGCGAAAAATGGGCGCACGATGGCGCAACACATTCGAGGTGGTTGAAATGGGGTGGGCCGATTCCGGGTCGGCCTTTCCCAGTTTAGCAAGCCCCGGGAAACGAAACGCCGGTGCAGGCACACCGGAAAAGTGGTGCT
Source organism: Pseudarthrobacter sp. W1I19 (assembly GCF_030817835.1). NCBI lineage: Bacteria > Bacillati > Actinomycetota > Actinomycetes > Micrococcales > Micrococcaceae > Pseudarthrobacter > Pseudarthrobacter sp. W1I19. Next base: position 3,872,852 of record NZ_JAUSZR010000001.1, on the reverse strand, counting down.
CCCCCTGATTTCGACGTATGTTCCGGATCGTAATAACTGCTTGCCGGAACCTGTTATATCCATTGACAGCTTTCGTCCAGCTTGGTTGGCTCTTGTCACAGGCTGCAATGGGGGACATGGCGGCCTGGACGCACCCAATGCACTCGAAAGAGGTAACGCACCGTGAGAAAAACCCTGGCAACTTTCAGGACCCTGGCCGTTTCCGGAACCCTGGCTCTGGCCGCAGTGACCGCGCCGTCACAGGCGATGGCCGTGGGCGAAGGCCCCAACTATGACGGCAACGGCCAGATCACCACCTCGAAGCTGGCCACCTACGACCAGATGGTGTCATTCCTCAAAGACCAGGACGCGCGCCAGCCGGCCATGGAACTGGAGGTCATCGGGCAGACGGTGAAGGGTCGCGACATCCACCTGGTCAAGTACATCTCGGATCCGGCCAAGCCCACCATTCTCTACCTGACACAGCAGCACGGCAATGAACAGCTCACCACCGAGGGCGCCCTGGAGTTCGTCAAGCATCTCGGCACCGCAAAGTCGGGGGACGTCCTGGACGGAGTCAACGTGCTCATCGTTCCCATGCTGAATGCAGACGGTGCCATGGGTGACGTGAACTTCTCCCTGGATGACTACCAGGCCAAGGGCGACCGCAACATGACGCGCTACAACGCCGAAGAAGTGGACCTCAACCGGGACCACGTGGACAAGCTCCAGCCGGAAACCCAGGCGCTGCATAACAACGTGATGCGCAAGTACCGGATCGATTACATGATCGACCTCCACCACCAGGGCGCCCGCAGCGAGCGCGACGGTGAGCTTGTCTCCGGCTCCATCCTTTACCCCACCACGCCCAACGCCGATCCTGCAGTCGTGGAGAAGTCCAAACAGTTGGGCTCCGTGGTGTTCCATAATGTCGATTCCACCGGCTGGGGCCACCTGGGCAAGTATGTGGGCGGCAGCGCCGAAACCATCAGCCGCAACGGCATCGCCGTCGAATACGGCATCGCAACCCTGCTGTTCGAGATGCGCGGCATGTCCGACCACTACCTGGACGGCTATGCCCTGGGCCTGCGCAGCAACGGGTACCTGATCAAGCAGACGGTCACCACGCTGACCGCAACGGCCGCCGCCATCGCTGACGGGTCAATTGCCGACGCCGACACCTCCTTCTGGGACAGCCTCGCCACCCAGACCTCCCGCCCGGCGGGGGAGGCCGACGGCGAGTAACAGCCGCCTGCAGCTTGCCGCGTCCCCTCCCGGAGTCCTTTTACTCCGCAAGAAGGGCCGCGGCGGGCCAACGGGCGGACAAACTCCCCGATCGGCTAAACTTGGGTGGTAAGAGCCCCGGAACTCTTGCATCGTTGTGCCGCCCTGCGGCCGGCGGCGGGCGGTAGATTCGGGGCATTCTCATGAACGGCGCTGTACAGTTCCGCCACGTTGTGGCCGGACCGGGCAGCCCGAACGAATGGGGGAGGATCCCATGCCAGCAATTGTGATCGTAGGAGCCCAGTGGGGCGACGAAGGAAAAGGCAAGGCGACCGACCTGCTGGGCGGCCGCGTTGACTACGTCGTCAAACCAAACGGCGGCAACAACGCCGGGCACACCGTCGTCGTAGGCGGTGAAAAATACGAACTCAAGCTGCTTCCGGCAGGCATCCTCAGCCCCAATGCCGTCCCCATTATCGGCAACGGCTGCGTCGTAAACCTTGAGGCACTCTTCCAGGAGATCGAAGGCCTCCAGGCACGCGGCGCCGATACTTCAAAGCTCCGTGTCTCCGCCAACGCCCACCTCGTGGCTCCGTACCACCAGGTGCTGGACAAGGTGACGGAGCGCTATCTCGGCAGCCGCGCCATCGGGACCACGGGCCGCGGCATCGGCCCCGCATACATGGACAAGGTGGCCCGCCTGGGCATCCGCGTCCAGGACGTCTTCGACGAGTCCATCCTCCGCCAGAAGGTGGAAGGCTCGCTGCGGCAGAAGAACGAACTCCTGGTCAAGATCTACAACCGCCGCGGCGTGCTGGTCGAGGAGATCGTGGAGTATTTCCTCTCCTTCGCCGACCGGCTCCGCCCGCTGGTCATTGACAGCACCCTGGTCCTGAACACAGCCCTGGACGAGGGCAAGGTTGTGCTCATGGAGGGCGGCCAGGCCACGTTCCTGGACGTGGACCACGGCACTTACCCGTTCGTGACCTCCTCCAACCCCACCGCCGGCGGCGCCTCCGTGGGCTCGGGCATCGGCCCCACGCGCATCTCCCGCTCCATCGGCATCATCAAGGCATACACCACCCGTGTTGGTGCAGGACCGTTCCCCACGGAACTGTTCGACGAAATGGGTGTGTACCTGCAGAAGACCGGCGGCGAGTTCGGCGTCAACACCGGCCGGCCGCGCCGCTGCGGCTGGTACGACGCCGTCCTGGCCCGCCACGCCTCCCGCGTCAACGGCTTCACGGACTACTTCGTCACCAAGCTGGACGTGCTCACCGGCATCGAACAGATCCCGGTGTGCGTGGCGTACGACGTGGACGGCGTCCGCCACGATGAGATGCCCATGACGCAGACCGAGTTCCACCACGCAGTGCCCATCTTCGAGTACTTCGAGGGCTGGACCGAGGACATCACCGGCGCGCGCACGCTCGCTGACCTGCCGGAGAATGCCCGCAACTATGTGCTGGCCCTCGAAAAGCTCTCCGGTACGCGGTTCTCTGCCATCGGGGTTGGCCCTGACCGGGACCAGACCATCGTGGTGAACGACCTCATCAACGACTGACATATGGGACCACGGCTGGGCCCACGCTACCGAGGGGCCCCAATCGAGCTTGCGAGATTGGGGAGGTAGCGGGGAGGGTCACCTTCAGAGGTGGCCCGCCGCTGGCGTTGTGCAGGTAAATTACAGCAATTTACACACGGTTAACGCCTTAGGTCTTGCGGGGTTGAGGGCGTACCGGAGAGACTCGTTGGTACACCCGGTGACCCGATCACCAATCGTTCGACCAGACCCGCGGGAATAAGGGGCAGTGATGCGCCCGGACCGGCCGGAGGCAATGGCGCCCACGGACACGGACCCGCAGAACGGAAGGATTTGTTATGGCCGGTAAGTTCGAAGCGTTTGTTGACCACGATTCCTTTTTCAGGTTCCGACTCCTTGCACCGGATGGCACCATCATGGCCATCTCGGGCCCCTTTGACAGCAAAACCGCCCTCGCTGCCGGGATTGCCGCAGTCCGGGAATGCGCGGGCACCGGACTGGTGACCGATCTGTGCCCGGCCGGCACGGTGGCGCGCCAGCCGCCTGCTGCAGTTCCGGCCTCGGCTGCCGCAACCGTCCAGGACGACTGCGACGACCGGCGCGTGCCCGCCTCCGGGCACACTTTCAGCTTGGCCAACGGTCCCCGCAGGCAGGGAAGCCGGCCCCGTTGGGTGACGGCTGCGGCCCGCTGAAAAAGGGCCCGTAAAAAATTTCCTAAAGTTTTTGCCCCAGGGCGTAACCCTTGGCGTGCCCGGAGCGATTACCCCTGTGTAGCGCCGGCCTGGAACTTGTCCCCCATCACGTTCCAGGCCGGCTCTTTCAATGTCCGGGGCGGGAATGCGACGGTTGCAGCGTCAACGCGTGGTGCATCCGGGCAGTGGTTACCGAAGGGTAAAGTGATGCGGGGAAAAGGCATTCCGTGAACCGGATTCAGCCTTTCCCCTCAGTAGCCCTTCTTTGACCGAAAGCACTACGTCCGTGATTGATGCACTGACAGACCAGGACTTCGGCGACCACTCCGCCGGGTCGCCCGTCTTCAGCGTCGTCTACCGGACATATGCGTCACAGGTCCTGGGCTATCTCACCGCGCGGGGAGTCGAGGATCCGGAGGCGGCCATGCAGGAAGTGTTCCTCTCCGTCCTGCCGCGGCTTGGCACCATTCACGGGGGTACCGCCGGGCTGCGCACGTTGATCTTCTCGGTGGCCCACGCCCGGATGGTGGACGACCACCGGCGCCAAAGCCGCACACCCGCCAAGCTGCCTTTCGAGCCCGAGCTTGACCAGCGGGAAGACTCCTCCGCCGAAGCGGAAGCCCTCGAACGCATCTCCCCGCGGGAAGTCCTGGACCTGCTGGACGGGTTGCCCCAGGACCAGCGGGAGGTCCTGTCCCTGCGCCTCGTGGCCGGGCTCACCGTGGAGCAGTCAGCCGACGCCATGGGCAAAAGCCCGGGTGCCGTCAAGCAGCTGCAGCGGCGGGCGCTGGGCAAGCTCCGGGAACTTTCGGCAGTGAAGGAGTACTTGAGGCCATGACACCGCAAACCAACGTGTTGCCGGACACCGTGGAGGAGATGCTCCTTGACGCCGGATTCGGGCAGGATGACTCGCTTCGCTCCGCTCTCCTCTCGCTGGGATCCCTGGCGTCGCTGCCCGCACCCGTCCCGTCCGGCGAACTTGCCGCGCTGCTGGCCGGAGACAACGAAGGGCCAGTGCGGGACGAGTTGGGGCGGCGCCGATGGCTCCGCGCGCACCGGCCCACGGTGGTGGGGCTTGCCCTGATAGCGGGGATGGGGATGGGTGCGGGCGGGGTTGCCGCCAGCACGGCCCCTCCAGGGCAGGCGGGCAACCTCTCCATCCAGCACATGCTCAAGGACTGGGCGCCCGCCTGGAGTCTTCCGGCGCCGCAGGCCCTCGGAACAGGGCTGCATTCAACGGCTCTGTCCGGCAGCAGTGGCGCTGAAGTGAAAGCTTCTGAACCGGATGCCGGCGATGCCTCTGACAGCCAACCCGCCACTGCCGGCACTGTGGAGAATCCGCCTGGTCCCCGCCGCGGCCCGGACTCCGCCGGCGTCCCGGCCGCGCCCGCCTCCGGCGTGAAGGGGAGCGGTCCGGCCGCCGCGGGGCAGGGCGTTGCGAAAGAGACCGGAAACGACGCCGGTGCTGCCGCCACGGGGAAGGCGGGCGGGCAGCCGGAGCATGCCGTGGGGCAGGACGGCCAAGTCGGTTCCGATGTGCCGGGCAAGGTTGGTGATGCCGTGCCGGGTGTGCTGGCCCATGTGGCCGGTGGGACTTTGCAGGGGACGGCGGACACTGCCGGCCAGGCCCTGAAGGCCATCCCCGGCAACAGCTGGCTGCAGAAGTTCAACCAGTAGCGGCGGGCGACGTAGGCTAAGCGCATGGGCCACAAAAATGATCCTGCCGTTGTCGAACGCCTGATGCGGACCAAAGGCCGCTGGGCCATCGTGGGCCTCACCAGGAATGAGTGGCGTGCCGCCTACGACACCTCGCTTTTTATCCGGGACCGGCTGGGAATGGAGATTATCCCCGTCAACCTTCCGGGCGAAGCAGTCCACGGGGAACCAGGCTACCGGAGCCTCGGTGACATCCCGCCGGAAAAGCATCCCATCGACGTCGTGGACTGTTTTGTGAACTCGCAGAAGGTGGGGGACGTGGTGGACCAGGCCATCGCGGTGGGAGCGAAAGCGGTGTGGCTGCAGCTGGGTGTCATCGACGAGGCCGCGGCGGAACGGGCCAAGGCTGCCGGGCTGGACGTTGTGATGGACACCTGCCCCGCGCAGCAGGCCTGGAAATACAACCTCTGACGGCTTGCCGGTTCAGCGTGTCAGGAGTTCCGGATAGTGCCGTTCCGTGACGTCCGGGTGTGCCCGCATCCTGCCTTTGAGCATATTCATCCCGTAGGAAGCCAACAGCGGGTTGGCGGGATCGTCAGTGATGCCTCGCGCTTCCGCCTTGAGCTCCGGCGGCAGGGGGACGGGATCGATGACGGCGTCGAGGCGGGGCGACCAGAAGAACGGGACCGAATACCTGTCCACGCCCAGTGGCGGCGCCTGGACCCGGTGAATCGTGGCCACGAGGTAGCCTTCGGTCGCGACTTCGAGCATCTCGCCAAGGTTCACCACCAGGGCTCCGGGGATCGGCTCTACGGGCGCCCATTCACTGGCCCCGGGCGGAAGGACCTCCAGCCCGCCGATATCGTCCTGCAGCAGGAGGGTGACGAACCCGTAGTCCGCGTGGGAGCCCACGCCCTGGTCGCCTGCGGCCTCCACGACCCCGCCCACGTAGTGAACCAGCTTTCCCATCCAGGCCGGGGAACCCTGGAAGGGCTCGTCGAAGTAGTCTTCGGGCAGTTTCAGTGAGACCGCGATGGCCCGGAGCAATTCCATTCCTACCCGGGACATCAGTTCCGCCCATTCCATTGCGGCAGGCTTGAGTTCCGGGAAGGAGTCTTCGGGCCACAGGTTCGGGCCTTGGAGCAGCCAGTAAGGCTTGTCGTCGGGATAGTCCGTGACAGGCTCGCGTTCGGGCGAATAGTCGATTTGCTCCCGGGCATCCGCACGGCCCTGGGTCACCTCGGTGCCCATCCGCGTGTATCCGCGGAAGTGCGGAGAGAGCCGGTTGTCCAGCTTCATCCGTTCCTCCAGCGGCAGCGCAAAGAACCGCCTGATAAGGTCCAGCAGGAGTTCCGGCTGGCCGGGGGACGCACCGTAACCGGTGATTTGGAAGAAACCCACATGGTGCGTTGCGTGGCGCAGCTGCTCGATGAACTCCGGATTGAATGACCCATCGGATTGCCGGGCCGTGGCCAGGTCCAGAACAGGAATGGCCCCCTGATCATGTGACATCCTCGCAGACTAGCACCGTGGCAGCCGGCTTTATAGGCTTCCTGCATGGACCCTGCTGCATTGAGGAAGATCTGCCTCTCGTTTCCCGGCGCGTTCGAGGATTATCCGTTCGGGCCGGAGACCGCCGTGTTCAAGGTCCGCGCCAACATCGCCGGGGGAGCCCGGCATGAGGCCAAGCTTTTTGCACTCTCCGCAATGGACCTCCGGGACTGGTACGTGAACCTCAAATGTGAGCCCAACCTTGCCGTGCAGCTCCGCGCCGCACACCCGGAAATCACCGGCGCATGGCACATGAACAAGACGCACTGGAACGGGGTCCGCCTTGACGGGGCCCTGCAGGATGACATGATCCGCGACATGGTTGAGGACTCCTACGACCTGGTGGTGGCAGGGCTGACCAGGAAACAGCAGGAGCAGCTCGGTTGGGCCCGTCTTGCCGGCTCCAGGGGCGTCGAACAGTGATGGCCAAGTGGCTTCCTCAGGGCACGCGGCATGACCTTGGATACCCCGGCATTGGGGGAACGGAACACGGGGCCGTTCCGAAGGGGTACGCCGGGGTGCTGGAAGAGGTCCAGCTGGGTACCGGCTTTGCCGTGTACAGGCGGGTGGCCGCCGGCATTCTGTCCTGGGAGCTCCAGCGGCGTGCCGGCCTCCGCGTCCGGACGGATTCACCACAGGTGGTGCCGGGAGCGCGGGTGGTGAGTGGTTTCGGCGCCGGGCCTTTTCGGGTGAACGCACCCTGCGAGGTGGTCTGGGTGCACGAACCGCTGCCGGCGGATGTGCCGCAGTCCGCTGGATTTGGCTACGGGGCGTTGCATGGTCACCCGGCCCGCGGCGAGGAATCCTTCGAGGTGGAGATCAACGGCAATGCCGACGTGCATCTGATCATTCGCGCGTTCAGCAAGCCGGGCAACTGGTTCTACGCGGCCGGGGGACTGGTGACCCGGGCGGCGCAACGCCACGTTACATCCCGGTACATTGAAGGGGCACGGCAACTCGCTGCAGAAGGATTACGCCCATGATTTTTATCGTCGCTAAATTCAAGGTCAAGCCCGATTGGTCGGAGCGATGGCCCGCCCTGGTGGCGGATTTCACCCAGGCCACGCGGCAGGAACCGGGCAACCTCTGGTTTGACTGGTCCCGCAGCCTCGAGGACCCGAACGAGTACGTCCTGGTGGAAGCCTTCAAGGACGATGCCGCCGGCCACCACGTCAACAGCCCACACTTCAAGCAGGCCATGGCAGACATGCCCCAGGCCCTCGCCGAAACGCCCCGGATCATCAGCCGCCAGCTCGATGGCGACGCCTGGGACCGCATGGGGGAGCTCACCATCTGATGTGGATCGGCTGGATCGAATTCGACATCCTTCTGGGCGACGTTCAGAGCCTCAAGGAAAAACGCTCCGTCGTCAGGCCGCTGATTGCTGAAGTGAAGCGCCGGTTCGACGTTTCCGTCGCCGAGGTGGGCGATCACGACCAGTACCGGCGCACCCGGTTGGGTGCAGGCCTCGTGGCAGCCGACCGGGCCCACCTCGTGGACGTGCTGGCCGCCGTCGAACGCCTTGTAGCAGGGCGCCCCGAAATCGAATTGCTCAGCGCTCGGCAGCGGGAGCTCCACAGCGAAGACTGACCTCCGTGGGTTGAGCCTGTCGAAACCAGCCTGTCGAAACCTACCAGGCCGCGTTCCAGGTGATTTCAGCCAGTTTTGCTTGGCCCTGGAGGCTCGGGTGAAAGTAGTCCAGGCGGCTCACATCAGTAGTGCTGAACTGGTAGTTGTAGACGGCGTAATCGTCCGTGCGGCAGTTTGTGTGCTGTGCGCAGGCTTCAGCGAGGACGGCGTTGAAGGCCAGGTGGCGCTGAACCACCTGCTGGCGGGTCTCCTCGGTAGCAGTGACACTGAGCATTGACGGACAGATACCCCTGTCAGACCAGGCCGACCTCGCAGCCGGATCCGCATGCAGGACATTCCACAGCTGGTAGATGTCGGGAATGCTCGCCACGAAGACCTGCGGCCGCGGCTGCATCTGTTCCAAGGTCTGCAATGTCTGGTCCACATAAGAGTGGAATTCTTCCACTGACGTCATGGATTCCACGGAAGGCGTGCACAGATCATTTGCACCCACCAGCAGGGTGACATAACCAGCCCCTTGTCTGGCCGCTGAAGAAACCTGGCGGGGCAAATCGGACGCCTTCGCCCCGCTGACGGAGTAGTTGAAATTGTGTGCTCGTATGCCGGGCGCCAATTGGAGCAGCCGTTCATAATGGCTGCTCATGCCGTCGTCGGTATCATCTCCTGTTGCCCAGGATTTTTCCGGATGGTCGTCCTGGCTGCAGCATACGTTGTTGGCTTGCGTGATGGAATCACCCAGGTCCGCCATGCTGTGTGGGTACGATTCTTCTACCGCTGGAGGCGGGGTGGGGGCGGCGGCAACCATAACAAGGAACGGCAACAGCAGCAGAGCCAGGAACTTTGCAACCTTGCCCATAGGACGATTAAAGCCGAACCGCGGCGGTTCCGGACATTCGCACCCCTGGGCAGGGATGTGTTTGCCGAATCCGCCGCGGATTCGCGGTGGGAGGGGCTAGCCGAAGTACTTCGGCAGGGTCCCTTCGTGCGCCTCTCGGAGGGCGTCCAGGGACAGGCTCTCCACACCGTTGATCTCCAGCTTGCCGCTGGCCGCATCCACCACACCAATGCGGGTATGCGCGAAGCCGCGGGCGGTGCACATGTCCGTGAAGCGGACTTCCTCGGAACGGGGAACGCCTACAACGGCACGGCCCTGGGACTCGGAGAAGAGCGCCGTGAACAGGTCCACACCGTCCCGGTCCAGGACATCCTGCAGTGCAATTCGGGCACCCACGCCGTAGCGCAGCGAGGACTCCACCAAGGCAGCCGCGAGGCCGCCTTCGGAGAGGTCGTGGGCCGAATCGATCATGCCGTCGCGGGATGCGTTGATCAGGATCTCGCCCAGGGCACGTTCGGCGTCGAGGTCCACCTTGGGCGGCTGGCCGCCCAGGTGCCCGCGCATGTTGGCCCACTCGGAGCCGTCCAGTTCGGCAGCGGTGGTGCCCAGGAGGTAAATCGCCTGGCCGTCCTCACGCCAGCCCGACGGCGTGCGGCGGGCAACGTCGTCGAGCTTGCCCAGCACTGCCACCACCGGGGAGGGGTGGATGGGCGTGGTGCCCGTCTGGTTGTACAGCGAGACGTTGCCGCCGGTGACGGGGACGCCCAGCACCTTGCAGGCATCGGACAGGCCGCGGATCGCCTCCGCCAGCTGCCACATGACGTCGGGGTCCTCGGGGGAACCGAAGTTCAGGCAGTCGCTGACGGCCATGGGAACGGCGCCGGAGGTGGCAACGTTCCGGTAGGCCTCGGCCAGCGCCAGCTGCGCACCGTGGTACGGGTCGAGGTAGGTGTAGCGGCCGTTGGCGTCAGTGGCCAGGGCAACACCCAGGCCGGTTTCCTCATCCACGCGCACCACGCCGGCGTCGTCCGGGAACGCCATGGAGGTGTTGCCGCCAACGTACCGGTCGTACTGGTTGGTGATCCAGGACTTGGAGCACATGTTCGGCGATGCCACCAGTTCGGTGACTGCCGCCGCGAGCTCCGAAGGAGCGGAAGGCCGGCCGGCGTCCTGCACAGAACCGGTGAAGGTATCGGCCTGCACGGCGTCCTGCCACTCGGGACGGGCGAACGGGCGGTCGTAGACGGGACCGTCGTGTGCCACGGTGCGGGGATCGACATCGACAATCACCTCGCCTTCCCAGGTGATGATGAGGCGGCCGGTATCGGTCACCTCGCCCAGCCATGCGTATTCAACAGCCCATTTGTCCATCACGGCTTCGAACGCCGCAACGTTCTCCGGCGTGACAACGGCCATCATGCGTTCCTGCGACTCGGACATCAGGATTTCACCCGGGGTCAGCGTGGGGTCGCGCAGCAGCACGGAGGTCAGCTCAACCTGCATGCCGCCGTCGCCGTTGGAAGCCAGTTCGGAGGTGGCGCAGGAGATGCCGGCGGCGCCGAGGTCCTGGATGCCTTCCACCAGGGAGCCCTTGAACAGCTCCAGGCAGCACTCGATGAGCACCTTCTCGGCGAAGGGGTCGCCCACCTGCACCGCGGGGCGCTTGGAGGGCTTGGTGTCGTCGAAGGACTCGGAGGCCAGGACGGACGCGCCGCCGATGCCGTCACCGCCGGTGCGCGCACCGAACAGGACCACCTTGTTGCCCTTGCCGGAGGCGTTGGCGAGGCGGATGTCCTCGTGGCGCATGACGCCAACCGCGAGGGCGTTGACCAGCGGGTTGCCCTGGTAGACGGAGTCGAAGACCATTTCGCCGCCGATGTTCGGCAGGCCCAGAGAGTTGCCGTAGCCGCCGATGCCGGCCACGGCACCGTGCATCACGCGTGCGGTGTCCGGGTGGTCGATGGCACCGAAGCGCAGCGGGTCCATCACGGCGACGGGGCGGGCACCCATGGAGATGATGTCGCGGACAATCCCGCCAATGCCGGTTGCGGCGCCCTGGTAGGGCTCAACGAACGACGGCGAGTTGTGCGATTCGATCTTGAAGGTCACGGCCCAGCCGTCCCCAAGGTTGGTCACGCCGGCGTTTTCGCCGATGCCCACCAGCATGTCTTTCTTCATCTCCGGGGTCACCTTTTCGCCGAACTGGCGCAGGTGGTTCTTGGAGGACTTGTAGGAGCAGTGCTCGCTCCACATGACGGAGTACATGGCGAGCTCGGCGCCGGTGGGGCGGCGGCCCAGGACCTTGACGATCTCGTCGAACTCGTTCTGCTTCAGGCCCAGCTCGGCCCAGGGCAGTTCGGTGTCCGGGGTTTTCGCGGCGTTCTCGACAGTGTCGATATTGAACTTCTTGGTGGTTTCGATGCTCACTTGTCGCCTCCCACAATCTTGGTCAAAACGGAGGTGAAGAAGCCGAGGCCGTCGGTGTCGGAGCCGCCAATGCCATCAAGCGACTCCGGGCCGAATCCGGCCTCCACAGCGTGCTCGGGGTGCGGCATCAGGCCCACCACGTTGCCGGCGGCGTTGGAGATGCCGGCGATGTCCCGGCGCGAACCGTTCGGGTTGAACCCGACGTAGCGGAACACCACGCGGCCCTCGGCCTCGAGCGCGTCAAGGGTCTTCTCGTCGGCGATGTACTGGCCATCCTGGTTTTTCAGCGGCACAGTGATTTCCTGGCCGGCCTGGTAGTCCAGCGTCCATGCGGTGTTGCTGTTCTCGACCCGCAGCACCTGGTCGCGGCACATGAACTTCAGGTGGTCGTTCTTGATCATCGAACCGGGCAGCAGGTGCGACTCGGTGAGGATCTGGAAGCCGTTGCAGATGCCAAGCACGGGCAGCTTGGCCTCGCTGTTGGCTGCGTCAATGATTTTGGACATCAGCGGTGCGAAGCGGGCGATCGCACCGGCGCGGAGGTAGTCACCGTAGGAGAAACCGCCGGGAATAACCACCGCGTCCACGTCGCCAAGTTCCGTGTCCGCGTGCCAGAGTTCGACGGCGGTGCCGCCGGCCAGACGGACGGCGCGGGCGGCGTCGCGGTCATCCAGGGTCCCAGGGAAAGTGACGACGCCGATGCGGGCGCCTGCCAGGCGCGGCTGGGCCGCGACGGCGATTGCCTCGCCGATCAGGGGAAGTTCAGTCATGTCAGGCCTCGACGACCTCGACGTTGACGACGTCCTCGATCACGGGGTTGGACAAGAGGGTTTCGGCGGCATCGCGCGCCTGGGCCAGGATGTCCTCGGTCACCTCGCCGTCGACCGTCAGTTCAAAACGCTTGCCCTGGCGGACAGAGCTGAAGCTGGTGAAGCCCAGCCGGGGCAGAGCGCCGACGATAGCCTTCCCCTGCGGGTCCAGAATCTCGGGCTTGGGCATGACGTCAACAACGATCCGGGGCATCCGGTAACTCCTGTGCGTGAGCTTGGGTAAGGGCGCAGCTCAGTGGTGCCGTCTCACGCCGTACCGAGGTGTTGGGGACACACTTTGAAAGACTTGGTGGACGGGCGCTCCGCGAGCTTGCAAGTCCATTCTACCGGCCAGAGCGCCCCACCCTGTATTCGGCCAATTCCTGCAGCATTGACCGGTTCCGGCAGCGTCTGGAGCGGGAGTTGCAGGGTTTCGCCGCAGTCCCCTTTTGAAGAGGCTCTGGAGTTGAACAGACGGGGTCATTAGGATTGCTGGATGGCTGAGAAATCGAGATCTGTGCTGTTGCCCGTGATGGCCGCCGCCGTGTTCGCCGGGCTGGGCCGGATGGTCCTGCAGAAGATCAAGGCAGACCGTTTTGCCCGGGAGAACCGGGTCGCCGGACCGGTGGACGAAAAAACCAGGCAGTGGATCAGCGACGTCGTCAGGACGCCCCGCCAATAACAGCGCCGGGCACAGCAGTGTGAGGTAGTCGGGGCGCCCTGCGGGGCGCCCTTTTTTATGCCCGCAACCGGACATGCACGCTACGCGCATGACTGAAAAAAATCAGCCTTTGTGTCCTATGTCATATTTGGCTATCAGTCTGTACCCTTTGAATCGGCCGGTGTCACGGAATGACAAGATCTGTAACTTCGTGTGCCGAGCCAGTCGTTTGGGCCCCCAACCATGGCTGGGCCGCTACCTCTGAAAGGGTTGCATGTGAGATCAACTGGAAAGAGCCCCGTAAGGGGCGGGGTATTCCGGAGGGCTGCGGCGCTTGCCGTGGCCCTGCCGCTTCTCCTCACCCCGATGGCCGTCACTCCCGCCACCGCGGCGCCGGCCGGACAGGTTCTGCCCCCCGCTGCCAACAAAACCGCGCCTGTTGAGTTCAACGACGGCCGCTACGTTGTTGTGCTGGCAGGTGCGGCGGCTGCCGCCTATGAGGGTGAAACCCCGGGGCTTGGGGCAACCAGACCACAAAGCGGCCGGAAACTGGACTCCGGAAGCGCCAACTACAAGGCTTATGACGCGCACCTTCGCAAGCAGCAGCGTGACGTGGCTGCAAGCCAGGGCGCCACACCGCAAAAGCAGTTCACGGCCGCCCTCAACGGCTTCACCGCCGAACTGACTGCCGCCCAGGCGATGGAACTGTCGAAAGACCAGCGCGTTCTCCTGGTTGCACCCGACGTCGAGAACCGGCCCGATTACACCACCACCGACTTCCTCAAGCTGACCGGGCCGGAAGGTGCGTGGGCCAAGCAGTTTGGCGGCGAGGCCAATGCCGGCAAAGGCGTGGTGGTGGGAGTCATCGATTCCGGGTACGCCCCGGACAACCCGTTCCTCCAGGGCGAGCCCGTCCAGCCCCTGAGCGGTCCCGCCCAGGTTGGTTTTCCCTACCGGACCGCCGACGGCAAAATAGCCATGCTCAAGGCCGACGGCACCACCTTCGAGGGCGAGTGCCAGAAGGGCCAGGGAACGGGGGCGGCGTTCGACGGCTCCCTCTGCAACTCCAAGGTCATCGGTGCCCGCTACTTCGCCGATTCCTACCTGCAGTACGTGACCCCCGCGAACCGCGCCCCTGAGGAGCTCATCTCTCCGGTGGACGTGGGCAGCCACGGTACCCACACCGCCACCACAGCGGCGGGCAATGCGAACGTGGAGCAGGTCATCGACGGCGCAAGCTTCGGCAAGAGCTCCGGTGTTGCTCCGGCCGCCAAAGTGTCCGTCTACAAGGTCTGCTGGGAAGATACCAACCCGGACACCGGCGGCTGCTACTCCTCTGCATCGGTTGAGGCAGTGGAAGCCGCGGTCAAGGACGGCGTGGACGTCCTGAACTATTCGATTTCCGGCAACAACAACAGCACCACCGATCCTGTGGCACTGGCCTTCCTGAACGCCGCCGCGGCCGGCGTTTTTGTCTCGGCCTCGGCCGGCAACTCGGGCCCCACCGTTTCCACCGTGAACCACGCCTCACCGTGGCTGACCACGGTGGCCGCGTCCACCTTCCCGAGCGATCTGCTGGGCACCGTCAAGGTCTCGGACGGGTCGGTGTACCGGGGCGCCTCCATCATGAAGACCGAAGTCGCGGACAAGCCTGTGGTGGTTGCTGCCGCGGCGGCAGCTGCCGGGGCCACCAACCCGAACCTGTGCGGCCCCGGTTCCCTCGATGCTGCGAAGGTATTCGGCAAAGTTGTGGTCTGCGACCGCGGCGTGGTGGACCGGACGGCCAAGAGCCAGGAGGTCCAGGACAAGGGCGGGGTGGGCATGATCCTGGTGAACCTCACCAGCAGTTCAGAAGACGCGGACAACCACGTGCTGCCCACCGTGCACGTCAACGCCCCCAAGAGCCTGGAACTGAAGTCGAAGCTGGAGTCCAACCCCGCGCTGACCGTCAGCCTCGTCAAAGGCGACCTGACCGGCCTGCCTCCTGCCCCTACTCCCCAGATCGCCGGCTTCTCATCACGTGGTCCCACCCTCGCATCGGGCGGAGACCTGCTGAAGCCTGACATCGCGGCTCCGGGCGTCAACGTTCTTGCCGGCGTCTCCACCATTGGCAACGACGGGGATCAGTTTGGCTTTATGTCCGGCACGTCCATGGCGGCACCGCACATCGCCGGATTCGGCGCACTGGTGCTCAGCAAACAGCCCAAGTGGACGCCCGCGATGGTCAAGTCGGCCATGATGACCACGGCCTACCCGCTCGTCAACGCGGACGGCACGCCCAACACGGATCCGTTCCAGGGCGGTGCGGGGCACATCGATTCAACCCGGGTCCTGGATCCGGGCCTGGTCTACAACTCCGCGATCAAGGACTGGCTGGGCTTCCTCAATGGCCAGGGAGTGGATACCGGCGCTCCGCAGGCCGGCACCATCGCCGCCCGGGATTTGAATCTGCCCTCCATCGCGCTCGGGAGCCTGGTGGGCGAGGTGCAGGTCAAGCGCCAGCTGACGGCCTTGGTCCCCGGCATGTACCGGCCCGAGGTCAACCTGCCGGGCTTCAACGTCCAGGTGGAACCGAAAGCACTGAACTTCGCCAAGGCAGGCCAGACCCGCGAAGTTACCCTGACCATCCGGAACGTAAGCGCACCGGTGGGCAAATTCAGTACCGGCAGCCTGACATGGAAGGGTCCCCGCACCGTAAGCTCGCCGATCGCCATCCGGCCGGTTGATGCACAGATCGCACCCTCGTTCTCCTTCAGTTCACCCGCCGGAAGCGGCAGCGGCACCATGGAACTGGTTTCGGGGTCGGACAGTCCCATCAGCGTTGGCGTGGAAGGCCTGGCTCCGGTCAGCCAGACGGCCATCACCAAGACTCCGGGGGAGTACGCGCCGGCCAACGATGCCCACAACGCACTGCTTCAGGTGACAGTGCCGGAAGGGGCCTCCTTCGCCAGGCTGGGTGTCCAGGCCCAATCCGACGACGTCGACTGGGACATGGTGGTCTACGCACCAAACGGCGCGGGAGGATTGACGGCCACCCAGGTGGCGACGGCCTCGGCCAGTGAGTTCCTGGATCTGGAGGCGCCCCGGGCGGGCACCTACTACGTCGTGGCCAACCTCTACTCCACCCCGGACAATGGACCGGCAACAGCGACGGTCCAGGCCGTTACCTTCGCCGGGGATGCCGGCAACCTCAGGGTTGACCCGAACCCGATCGTGGCTCCGAACGGCACCGCCACGGCGGCCACACTCTCCTGGACAGGCCTGTCCGAAGGGGCTTACCTGTCCCGCCTGAGCCTGGGGGATAACGGCATCAGGACCTGGGTCAACGTCCAGGTGGGCGCAGCCTCCGTTGCCCCATCCGGCGCTCCGCAGGTTGACTTCGCGGACGGCGTGCCCGCGGCTTAGCAGTTGCTCCTTGCCGAAGCAGGTCCCGGGCGGTTGAAGCCGCCCGGGACCCTGCTTTTCTCCTGCGAAACCTAGGTGTTGCCCCATGCGCCGCCGGCGCTGCCCAGCAGCGGCGCCATGGCCCTCCACCTGGCGATTTCGCAGCCGTCGGTCCTGGTGAAAACCGACTCTACAACCCGGCCGTGGAACGTCCCGGTGACCTTGGCAACCTGGGGCCCGCCGTACTGCTGGGTGCACAGTCTGGGCGGCCCGGGTTTCGGGAAGAAGATGTCTTCACCGTGCGTCCGGACTGCGGTCAATGCAGCTTCGGGGTCCGGCAGGGTGCTCTCAGCGGAAGGGCCGTCATCGTCGGCCACCAGCCGGAAGAGGTGTTCGGCAGCGCCAGGGTCCTCCCGCAGCCTGATGGTCAGGTCGATCATGCAGGACCGTTCCCCTCGAGTGCGGCAAGTTCAAGGGCAAGCTTTTCGCGGAGTCCGGCTGCCTCGGCCGCGAAACCGCGCTGGTGTTCCACGTAGGCGGCCTTGCCCTGCGGGGTTTCGATGGGAATGGCCGGGTAACCCCATTCGGCGAGGTCGTAGGGAGAAGCCTGCATGTCCATGATCCGGATGCGCCAGGACAGTTCAAAGCAGTCCATCACCAGTTCGCTGGGCAGGGCCGGCAGCAGCTTGTAGGCCCATTTGTACAGGTCCATGTTCGCGTGCAGGCATCCCGGTTGCTCCAGGTGCCGCTGGGACTCGCGGCTGGGTGCCAGTTCATTGAGCGGGATGGCGTCCGGAGTGTAGAAACGGAAGGCATCGAAGTGGGTGCAGCGGATCCGGTTGTCCTCCACCACCTTGTCCGTCCCCGCTGAACCGAGGCGCAGCTGCAGGTACTCGTGCCGGAGATCGAACCGGTCCTGGTGGTAGACCATGGCCCATTCGTGCAGGCCGAAGCAGCCAAACTGGGCAGGCCGCGCAGCCGTGCCCCGCAGGATGATGCCGGCGAAGGCGACGGCATCCTTGCGGTCGGCAAGGAAGCCGGGCCGGTCCAAGGTGACAGCGGTACTTCCCGTGGGCAGCCCCAGGGAGGCGAGCTCGCCGTCGTCGAGCGTCCGGTAGTGTTTCCAGTCGCGCCTCGCGGCCGCTTCCCTGCCAGCAAGGACGACGCCGGCACCCGGGTGCCAGCGCCGGAGCTGGCCTGGTTTCTGGGTGTAGTAGGTGAAAAGGAAGTCCTCCACCGGGTGCTTTTGTCCGGCGGAGCGCCGGGCAAGGTAGGGGTCCGCATAGCGGCTGACGCGCTGCTGGTGGGCTTCCTCCCTCTCCCGCCATTCGTCCGCCGCGAGGACCCTAAGCTGCTCCACCGCTGGCACCGATGACGTCCTTTGCCGCGTTCCAGGCGCTGATCTCGCAGCCGTTGGTGCGTTTGAAGGCGTCATCAACAGGGACGCCGTCCACCACTCCCGTAACCGTGGCTTCCTGCGGACCGCCATACTGCTCCGTGCACGCCTGGTCGGTCCGGAGCGCCGGGGAGGCCAGCAGCGCAGCGTTTTCTTTCAGGGCGGAGCAGGCGGCCGCAGCGGCGGGGTGTTTGCTTTCGGCGTCGGCCATGCCGTTGACGCAGACCAGCGTGTAGTGGACCTCCGGCTCGCCGGCTGACGGCTTATACGTAATGGCCAGTTCAGCATTGCCCTGTCCCGGACCTGCCGACGGCCCTGCGGGTGGCTCGGGGGAGGGCGCCGGGACGGTGGATTCGGCGTCGGGGGCGGTGCTGCCGGAGGGGGCAGCGGAACCCGGCGATGTTGATGAAGAAACGGGGCCGGCGGGTCCTCCCGAGGCACCGCCGGACGGCGTGCCGCCGCCCTGCCCGGAGGAACAGCCGGGCACCAGCAGGAGGGCGGCCAGCAGCACTGATGATGGCACCGTACCTGAAAGCACATGGTGCCCGCGCCGGGGCCTGTCCGTCATGCTGACATTCTACCGCCGCGGCTCCATCGCCTGGCTAAGCGTGCCGGCCGTTGGAGGTAGCTGCGATGAGGCTCATCATGGACGCGTGCAGTTCGCCCACCTGGTCCCGGGTCAGGCCCAGACGCTCCATCATGGTTCCCGGGACATTGAGCGCCTCCTGCCGCAGCGCCGCACCCGCCGGGGTCAGGTCAACGGCGAGGGCGCGCTCGTTGCCGTCCACCCGCCGTCGGGAAATCAGGCCCGACGCCTCGAGGCGACGCAGCAGGGGCGAGATGGTGGCCGGTTCCTGCGCGAGGGCATCACTGATGTTCCGTACGGTACGGGGGCTGGATTCCCAGAGGCACAGCATCACCAGGTACTGCGGGTGGGTGAGGTTCATCCTCTCCAGTACTGGCTTGTAGGCTCCCACTACGCTGCGGGCCGCCACCGTCAGCGCGAAGCACAGCTGGTGCTCGAGCAGCAGGTCATCGTCCTGGGCGGTGCCAGTACCGGCAGTGGTGGCGCCGGACGGGGTGGAAGTGCTGGCAGCGGTGGCGGTGCCGGTTGCAGGATTCATCATGCCTCCAATTGTTAGTGCACTAATTATTAGCGTACACTGTTACAGGTAGATGGGTTACTGGAAGGAGTCGGTTCATGGGTAAGGCAAGCTTCGGAAGCAAGGGAAACGCTTCCCAGCGCTTCATGCGGGCAACGGGCAAGCTGCGGGCCGTTTTCGGACCTGCGAGCCGCACGTCCCTGATCCACGACATGACTGAGGAAAACCGCCGGCTCCTGGCCCAGCGCGAGGCTGAAACCCAACAGTGGGAGACCCTCACGCGCCCCGACGGCAGCACCTATGTGGTGCCCAGGAACCCTGACGACAAATCGCTTCGCTAACCCTGCCGCCGGCGCTGTGCCGGTTCCGCATGTGTCCCAGCAGCCCCTGTCTGGATTTGCCGGGCTCCTGATCCTTTTCAAGGTGCCGGGCGTAAAATAAGGGCACTGGCTCCGCCAGGATTCTCTTCGGAATGGCTCTTTCCCAGTCACACGGGAAGGGGGTGGAAAACAGTGGTACATGTACTGAACGGGTTCATGAACGCGACCGAGCGGCTTCGGTTCGTCTTTGGACCGGCCACCAGGCTGGACTCCAGTCTGCCGGTGGTGCACAAACATGACGAGTTCGAGCAGGCCTCGGAAGAGGAATTGACGCACTTTGTGGTGGAAACCGATTCGTCCGGCCACCACTACGCTGTACGCCGCGAGGACCTCGAGAAGGAGGCCTGACCCGGGCAGCGCTGCTGCGGTCAGACCCAAAAAAATGCACTGGTGACGGACTGAGTCCGTCACCAGTGCATTTTTACTGAAAGTCGGTTTTGCAAGTCCCGCGGTGCGGCGAGCGGCTAGCGGCCTGTCCCGCCGTACACGGTGGCTTCGCTCTCGCTGTCCAGCTCAAAGGCCCGGTGGATGACCCGTACGGCCTCGTCCAGCAGGTCAGCGTGCGTAACAACCGAGATGCGGATCTCCGAGGTGGAGATCATGTTGATGTTGATGCCGGCGTCCGAGAGTGCCTTGAAGAACGTGGCGGACACGCCCGGGTGCGAGCGCATCCCGGCGCCGATCAGGGACAGCTTGCCGATCTGCTCGTTGTACTCGATGGTTTCAAAACCGATCTGGTCCTGTGCTGCGTGCAGGGCTGCCAGTGCGTCGGCGCCTTCCACGATGGGCAGCGTGAACGAAATGTCCGTCCGGCCAGTGCCGTGAGTCGACACGTTCTGCACGATCATGTCGATGTTCGAGTGGGCATCGGCAATGACCTGGAAGATGGCGGCAGCCTTGCCGGGAATGTCCGGCACACCAACAACGGTGACCTTGGCTTCGGAACGGTCGTGCGCGACGCCGGAGATGATTGGCTGCTCCAAGGCAACTCCCTCTTGAGTGGTGATCTTGTCTTCGGCGCTGGGGATGACCCAGGTGCCTTCGTGCTGGCTGAATGACGAACGGACGTGCAGCGGCACGCCGAACCTGCGCGCATACTCCACGCAGCGAAGGTGCAGGATCTTGGCTCCCGATGCCGCAAGTTCCAGCATTTCCTCGCTGGAGATTGTGTCGATCTTCTGGGCCGAGGGGACCACCCGCGGATCGGCCGTGTAGATACCGTCCACGTCCGTATAGATTTCGCAGACGTCGGCCTCAAGGGCCGCTGCCAGCGCCACGGCAGTGGTGTCGGAACCGCCGCGGCCCAAAGTGGTGATTTCGTTCGTGGCGCGGCTCATGCCCTGGAAGCCCGCCACGATGGCGATGTTTCCCTTGTCGAGCGCGGTGCGGATGCGGTGGGGGTCGACGTCGATGATCCGGGCCTTGCCGTGGATGCCATCGGTGATCATGCCGGCCTGGGAGCCGGTGAAGGACTGGGCGGAGGCGCCCAGCTTGTTAATGGCCATGGCAAGCAGCGCCATGGAGATGCGCTCGCCGGCGGACAGCAGCATGTCCATTTCGCGGGCGGGCGCCGAGTCCGTCACCTGGGCGGCCAGGTCCAGGAGTTCGTCAGTGGTATCGCCCATGGCCGACACCACCACAACCACTTCATTGCCGGCAGACTGGGCGTCCACTACGCGCTTGGCCACCCGTTTGATGCCATCGGCATCCGCCACCGACGATCCGCCAAACTTCTGCACGATCAGCTGTTTGGTTACTGCGCCGCCGTCGGGCAGCTCCTGTGCCTGCGTTGCGTTGTGCACTTCTGTAGTGGGCGTACTCATGCGCGAACCTTCACTGGATCAAATTGGAGCCGGCCCAAGCAGCGGTAATGCTGTGTTGGCCCTGACCCGGGGGAATTTACGCCATTGTTGGCGCGACTTCTTGGACCCAGTTTATCGCCGCCCGCGGCCAGGGGTTGAATTGTGACCGAATCCTGGGCGTTAGGAAGCGTGCCGGCACCGTCCGCGGGCGTACGCTCAAAAGTGTCAGCATGCATCAAAAACTGTGGGGGACAGGTGCGTAATACATGCCAATGATTTCTGAGTTACCGGACGGCACGGCAGGGCGGGAGCCCGACGGCGGCATCACGGCACATGCCGTCAGCCGCAGCTTCGGCACGGTACACGCCGTCGAACACATGGACTTCCATGCCCCGGCAGGCAAGGTGACCGCTCTTATCGGGCCAAACGGGGCCGGCAAGACCACGCTGCTGCTGATGCTGGCGTCATTGCTGGCGCCCGACGAAGGCAGCATCAGTGTGGGCGGCCTCGATCCGCGCCGGGATCGCGCGAAAGTACGCAGCCGGGTTGGCTGGATGCCGGACACCCTGGGTGTGTGGGAGTCGCTGACCGCCCGCGAAATCCTCACCCAGATGGCCCGCTTCTACCGGCTTCCCGCCCAGGGCATCGCACTGCGGGTCCCGGAGCTGCTGGAACGCGTCCGGCTGGATGACCTTGCAGACCAGCCGGCGCGGGTGCTGTCCCGCGGGCAGCAGCAGAGGCTCAGCCTGGCGCGGGCGCTGATCCATGATCCGTCCGTCCTTCTGCTCGACGAGCCGGCGTCCGGCCTGGATCCCGGCTCCCGCGTGGAGCTTCGGCTGATGCTGCGGCAACTGGCGGCAGAGGGTAAGGCGGTGGTGGTTTCCTCCCACGTTCTGAGCGAGCTGGACGAAATTGCCGACGGCGCCGTGTTCGTTAACAAGGGCCGTACCGTGAGGCAGCAAACCACTGAGCAAGCCGCCGCCGCCGGGAGGCGGTACGCCGTCACCGCCTCAGACATGGAGGGGCTCGCTGGCAAACTCACCGGGCTGGGGCTGGCCTTCCGGCGCGAGGATGGACGCCGTCCGGCTCTCAGCCTGATGCTGGGCGGCGACAACGACGCCGAGCGGCTGCTGCGTGACCTGGTGCTTGCCGGCGTCGGGGTAACTTCCTTTGCCCCCGCAACAGGTGCCCTTGAAGAGACCTACATGAGCCTCGAAGGGGAGCTGCGATGAGCCACGCAACAAAGGACCGGCAGGACACCGGTGGCAGGACAAGAGGTGGCTACCTGCCCGGCATTCGGGATGTGGTGGTGCTTGAGCTCAAGCAGCGGCTGCGGTCCCGCGGCTGGTACATCATGCTGGCCATCTGGTTTGTCCTGACCGGCCTGGTGACCTGGCTGACCTGGGCCAGCTGGAATGCCACCCAGGAGGCGCAGCGCGGATACCCCGGCTACGTGGCCCCGCCCGACGCCGGTCCGGGATCCATGATCTTCGAGGTGGTCCTGGCCTTCGTCCTGCTCTTTGCGCTGCTGGTTGCCCCGGCGCTGTCCGCCAACGCCGTTAACGGCGACCGCGCCGGCGGCACGCTGGCCATCCTCCAGGTAACGCTGCTGCGGCCCGGCCAGATCCTGTGGGGCAAATTCGTGGCGGCGTGGGCGGCGGCCCTGGCCTTCCTGGTGGCCAGCACGCCTTTCCTTGCGATTGGGGTGGCGCTGGGCGGCATGACTCCCGGCCACGTACTGGTGGCGCTGCTCATGCTGGCTGTTGAGGTGGGGGTTGTCTGCGCCATCGGTGTTGGCATCTCCGCGCTCGCGGGACGGCCGCTGTTCTCGATCGTGGTCACGTACCTCGCCGTGGCCGGCCTTGCCGTGGGCACCCTGATCGCCTTTGGGTTGGGAACAGGGCTTACGCAGGGCACCATTATGGCCAACCAGGCCCAATATCGGGCGTACGAGCCGCTGTCCCGCGAGGAAGGCCAACAGGGGCCCATTGAACCGGAGTACACGTGCTCCGGACCGCTGCAGGAGCAGAGGGCAATGCGGACCGAACGGGTGGCCTGGTTGATAGCTATGAACCCTTACGTGGTGGTGGCCGATGCGATCCCGTACAAGGACCGTTCGCAGGAGCGCAACTACTCGTCAGTGGGGGCAATAGAGACCATCAGCCAGGGTGCCCGGTATGCCATGGCCGGTCCGGAGGGCACCTACCCGTGTGCGAACGGCGAGGTCAAGCCGCGGTATCTGGCGCAGTCCACCCCGCTGTGGCCTTTGGGGCTGGGCCTGCAGCTGTTGGTGGCCGCGCTCCTGATGTGGCTGGGTTGGCGTGCACTTCGCACGCCCGCCCACAAGCTGGCGCGGGGAAGCCGCATAGCCTAGCCGCTCCTGTGGACAGGCCTGGCACCGTGGACCACGATGGGATTACCCCGTGACCACCGGGGCTGGGCCTGTAGCGGGATACGGGGGCTTTAACTGTGGCTGGTGACGAACGGCAGGACGAGGGCCGCGGCATCGAAGACCCTGTTTACGAGGTTATTGGCGCAGGCGGGACAATCCCTGCGGCCGCTGACGACGATGATGGCCTGCCGCCAAGCCCGGGCGCCTCCCGCGTGGTCCTGCGCCAGGCCTTGAGCGACGTGGCCCGGATTGTCCGCTCCGGACGCTTCTGGTGGCAGTCAGCCACTGTTTTCCTCGCGTCCCTGGCCGCTGGGCTCCTGACGGTGATGGTGGCGACCGGAGGCGACGTTCCGCCCGATGCGCCCGGAGGCGTCTACGTTCTGGCCGCGGTGATCCTGGTTGCGGTTTCCAGCGTGCTGGCGATCAGGTGGGCACGCCATCCGGGCAGGAGGGACGAGGGCGACGAGCGTCCGGCGGACGGGCCGTTCCTTGCCTGGACCGTGGCGTGTGGCCGCGGTGCGGCTTTTGCCGTGCTGGTTGCACTGTTCCTGCTTTGTGTTGCCTACGCAACGAAGTCATCCCCTGCCGTAGCCCTCACAGCTGCCGTTCTGACCCTGCTGGAGGTCCTGGTTTTTAGTGCGATCGGGGCGGGAACGTTGTGGTGGTTCGGCAAGAACACTGGACGGGCCGTGGCGTGGAGTGCGGCTTTCCTGCTCCTGCTCGGAAATGTCCTTGCCGTTGCAGCACTTCTTCCCGCAGTGCGAACCTCGGAGCGGGTCCTTGTTGCTGTGAACATCGAGCGTGACGGCTCGGGGCGACTGGTGTCGTGGCAATGCTTGCCCGAGCTGCGGGGTTTCACGGAGGTTTATCACACCGAGAGGATCGCCTGGATAGCTGCGAGCAATCCGCTGATCCTGTTCAGCTTGCTGGCGGGGGAATCCGGTTCACAGGATGACACGCTGGCATGGTTTCCCGGAGCGATGCAGGACGCCGCTGATGCTTCGCAGGTTCCCTGCGTGGATGGCCGGGAGCGCGATGGCGCACCGGACGGAGTGCCCCTGGCAGCCGTCGGCATCGGCGTGCAACTGGCTGTGGGCGGGGTCTTCCTTGGCGGGGGTTATGCGGCGACCAGGCGCCGGTCCGCCTCAGGGTGATGAATCCGGACTTTCCAGCCGAAACATCAGCAAGGGAAGGCCTTTGCCGGCGCTTTCCTGGTATTCGGGGGGAACTGCGTCGGGCTGGAACCCGAGACTTCGGAGAAGCTGGATGGACGGCCTGTTCGGTTCATAGACTGTGGCTGCGATGATCTTTATCCGGCGCTGCGCGAAGAGCCAAGTCACCAGGGCGGCCGCAGCCTCACGTCCGTAGCCGTGGTGCTGGTAGTCGGGATGCAGGACGTAAGCCAACGCGGCGTGCCCGGCAGGATGCCTTCCGGGGGCCAGCATGCCCGGACCGGAGACGGCAGTGCTGTTCCAGGTGCGCGCATCCCCGATCACCTCTCCCGACTGCCGCAGGGTGATGGCCCAGCAGTAGTTGAACCAGGCGCCGGCCGATGCCTCGGCAAGGACCAGGAGCTCTTTGAGCCTTTCCCGGTTGGCCTCGACGGAGAGCGGCTCGTGGGAGAGGTACCGGGTGGCGGCGGGATTGCTGCGGTAACTGTGGATGGCGGCCTCGTCCGAGCCCTCGACCAGCCGCAGGACGAGCCGCTCGGTGACGAGCGGCTCGATCTCATCCGGGGGCATTCGCCGGCCTGGCCTCAGGTGAGGGCGTTTCGGCGGCCCTCGAAGGCGCGCCCCAGCGTGACCTCGTCCGCGTATTCAAGATCGCCGCCTACGGGCAGTCCAGACGCGAGCCTGGTCACCGCGATCCCGATGGTTTTCAGCATCCTGGCCAGGTAGGTGGCCGTCGCCTCACCCTCGAGGTTGGGATCGGTGGCGATGATGACTTCCTGGATGGCGCCGTCGTTCAGCCGGGTGAGGAGCTCGCGGATCCGCAGCTGCTCCGGACCGATGCCGGCAATCGGATTTATGGCACCGCCCAGTACGTGGTACCTGCCCCGGAACGAGCGCGTACGCTCCACGGCGAGTACGTCCTTGGATTCCTCCACCACGCAGATTATTGCGGGGTCCCGCCGGGGGTCCCGGCAGATGTTGCAGAGCTCCTGCTCGGTGACGTTGCCGCAAACCGTGCAGAACTTGACCCTTTCCTTCACGGTGGTGATGGCTTCCACCAGCCGCTTCATGTCCTGCGGGTCCGCTTCAAGGATGTGGAACGCCAGCCGCTGTGCGGATTTGGGTCCCACGCCGGGAAGGCGTCCGAGCTCGTCAATCAGCTCTTGGACAGCACCTTCGTACACGTTTTCCTCTTTAGCTAGGAGCGGATAGTGGTTGGATCAGTAGCGGGGCGGCACGGGGCTGCCGTCGAGGGAGCGTTCTTCGATCAGCTTCCCGCCAAGGATACGTTCCACCGCAGCACGGCCGAAGACGCCGGATGCCTCAATAGTCTCATCGTCCGGGCTCGGGATGTCCTGGACAAAAGTGGCCGCGGCCGGGACGGCCCGGGCAGGGGCTTTTGCCCGGCCTGCCTCTGCCTCAGGGCTGTTGGACAAACGCTGGTAAAGGCTCTGCCGCGTGCCGGCGGGGGCCGGGGCCGCCTGAGCAGGGGCAGGCGGGGCAGGCGACGCCACGGGAGCAGCCGGTGCCGGTGCGGCAGCGGGGGCTGGCCGCGCTGTAGCAGCTGGCGCTGCCACGGGAGCGGCTGACGCCATGGCGAACTCTCGAGCCCGTTCCGGCGCTGATCCGAAGGATCCGCTGCCCTGGCCGGCCTCTTCACTCGTGGAAGAGGCAGTTGTTGCCAGGCCCCACTCGGCATCCACCGCGGAGGTCGTACTGGTGACCGGTATGGACGGGGGAACTTGCGCAGCGGCTGGTTCGTAGTGGTGGGGCGGGGTGGAGGCAGGAGTTTCCGTTTCCGGGATGCCGGCAGCTGCCGGTCTGCCAATGTTGCTTTCCTCGCCGACCACCCAGACACCTGGTGCCTGTTCCACCGCGCGGGTCCAGGGATCGTGCGGTGCATCCCTGGCGGCGGGCTGTGCAGCTACGGTTCCACCGCGTGCCTGGGCTCCGCTAATTGCCTGGGGTTCGGGCTTGGTGATGCCCGGATTTCCAACGGCAGAGGCGCCAGTGGGGCGGGCAGTTCCGGAGTCTCCGGCGCTGTGCTGCCCGGTGCCGCCAGCCCCGGCTGGGAGTGGCGGCGGGTGTGCCGAGGGGCTCCAGTCCAAGGGAGGCTCTTCATCCAGCGGGGGAGCGTCTTCGTCCCGGGGCGGACCCCAGTCATCGTCAGAGTATGAGTAGTCACCGGCTGTGCTGTAGTCGGCCTGGGCCTCAGGAGCAGGGGCCGATGGATTGTGAGCCGAGGGGTTCGCAGGGGGCGCCCCGGCCGGCTGGGCCGGTGACGCCTGGGGGGAAGCGCCTGCGGACGGTCCGGCAGCCGGTTGGGCCTGGGAAGGGCGGTTAGCTGCTGGGGTCCGGGCTGGGAGTTCACCCGCAACGGGCGAGGACTGGCCGCTTTCCCTCTGGGGGAGATTTCCTTCAGGCCGTCCTGGCGCGGGAGCGTTAGTGCGGGCGGCGGAGGTGCCACCTTCGGGCGCAGTGGTCCCTGGAGGGGGTCCCTGGCTTGTACCCGCTCGGCTTGTACCCGTTGCAGCGGGCGGTGTTGCTGGTGCTTCCGCCGCCGGAGACGCCGTTGCGGGCGCCAGTCCCCAGGCAACATCGGCTGACGTTGCCGGGGCAGGCCGGCTAGCGGGTGCTTTTGGGTTTGGTTCAGAGCTCGCCCGGCCGCCGCCGGAGACTGCCGTGATCTGGCAGTCGATGCCCACGGTCTTGTGAATCGCCTGCCGCAGGTTTTCCGAATGGTCTGCCCGGCCAAAGGCGCCCGCGAGTCCGGACGTGCTGAACGAAAGAGTGAGGGTTTGCCCGTCGAAGGCGCTGACTTGGGCGTTCGGCTCAACGAGTGCCCAGGTGCTGCGCTTGATCTTCGCCAACGTCTGCAGGACGTCCGGCCAGGCACGGCGCAGTACTTCCACATCACCCATGGCGGCCGCGGGACCCCCGGACGTGGAGGCAGCGGGAGCGGGGGCAACGGGAGCAGTGGCGGAGGGCTCGGGCCGAGTGTCCGGTGTGTTCCGGGAGCCCGGAGCCGCAGCTTGCGTGGTGGCGGTTGCAGGTGCCGCGCTGGGTTGGGAGGCTGCAGGAGTTGCGGTGCCCGCAACTGCGCTGTGGGGTTCCGCGCTGGCGGCTGCCCCTGTGTCAGGCCGCGCGCCAGGGGCGGCGGGACGAGTGCCGGCGGGTGGTTCGACCGGCCAATCACTGGTGCTCACGCGCGGCGCAGTCAGGGGCGGGCGGGTTCCAGCGCCGGTTGGAGCAACACCGGCAGCAGGCGTGGCGTCCGGAACCGGTGCCTGCAGAGGAGGCTGTCGCCGGGGAGAAGTTGCAGCAGCCGGTTCGGCAATGGCAGCCGGGATGCCCGCCGGTCCGGTT
Organism: Pseudarthrobacter sp. W1I19; assembly: GCF_030817835.1. Taxonomy (NCBI): domain Bacteria; kingdom Bacillati; phylum Actinomycetota; class Actinomycetes; order Micrococcales; family Micrococcaceae; genus Pseudarthrobacter; species Pseudarthrobacter sp. W1I19. The sequence continues at coordinate 3,844,890 of NZ_JAUSZR010000001.1, read as the reverse complement.
TGTGCCGGGTCCGGTACGGCCGCCGCTGGGCTCGCGGATACCACTCGTGCCGTCTCCGGCCGCGCGGCGCCTGGGACAGATTCGGGGCCAGGTGCGGCCCCCGCAACAGGTGCGGCCGTCCCAACAGGTGCGGCGTCGCCCGCGGGTGCAGGCGGGTGCGGCGAGGAGACGGCGGCGGGAGCACCGACGTCGTTTCCGGCGTAATTAAGCCGGCGTTCCACGCGGTCAATCCGCGCCGCCATGCCGCGCTCGTTCTGCTCGGAACTGGGCAGCAGGATCCGGGCGCACAGAAGCTCCAGGTGCAGCCGGGGCGAGGTGGCGCCGGTCATTTCGGTCAGGGCCGTGTTGGTGACGTCTGCGGCGCGGGACAACTCGGCGGCGCCAAGGTTGTGGGCCTGGTTCTTCAGGCGCGCGATCTGGTCGGCAGGCATGCCGCGCAGGATGGTCTGCGCGCTTTCAGGCATGGCCTGGACGATGATGAGGTCGCGGAAGCGTTCCAGCAGGTCCTCGACAAACCGGCGGGGATCATGGCCGGTCTGGATGACCCTGTCCACGGCGCGGAAAACGGTGGCTGCGTCTGAGGCGGCAACAGCTTCCACCACGTCATCCAGCAGCGAGGCATGGGTGTAGCCAAGGAGCGCAACGGCCAACTCGTAGTCCAGGCCGTTGGGCCCGGCGCCAGCCATCAGCTGGTCCAGGACGGAAAGGGAATCACGGACGGAACCGCCGCCGGCACGGACCACCAGCGACAGGACTCCGGGCGCCACCGGGACGTTCTCCTGGTTGCACAGCAGTTCCAGGTAAGCCATGAGGGGCTCGGGCGGCACCAGCCGGAAGGGATAGTGGTGTGTCCGGGAGCGGATGGTGCCGATGACCTTGTCCGGTTCCGTGGTGGCGAAGATGAACTTGATGTGTTCCGGCGGCTCTTCGACGATCTTCAGCAGCGCGTTGAAGCCTGCGGACGTGACCATGTGCGCTTCGTCGATGATGAAGATCTTGTAGCGGTCCCGCACGGGAGCGTATGTGGCCCGTTCGCGCAGGTCCCGGGCGTCGTCCACACCGCCATGGCTGGCGGCGTCGATCTCGATCACGTCCAGTGATCCGGACCCGCCGCGGGCAAGCTCAATGCAGCTGGGGCAGGTGCCGCAAGGGGTGTCCGTGGGGCCCTTGGCGCAGTTCAGGCAGCGCGCCAGGATGCGCGCCGAAGTGGTTTTTCCGCAGCCCCTGGGGCCGGAAAACAGGTAAGCATGGTTGACGCGGTTTTTCCGCAAAGCCGTCATCAGCGGCTCGGTGACATGCTCCTGCCCGATAACGTCAGCGAACGAATCTGGACGGTATCTGCGGTACAGGGCGGTAGTAACTGTCACAGAGAAAACCCTACCAATCCGGGCTGACAGTCTGCCGCCCTGTGGGGGAATAGTAAAGACCCCCCATGCACCCGCCAGAGCCCATTTACCCTTGCTACCTTCCGGTCCTGGGGGAGTTCAACAGGATGACGCCACATGAGGGGCCGCCAGTTACTTTACCCGAAGTTCAGGCACGACTCGAATCGGCCCCCGGGGAGGGCCAGCCCGCAACCTTCCAACTCATCAAGGCAGGTTCCTCGTACGGGTGCGCGGCCCGCAACGCTGCGACCACGGCTTCAAGCAGCGGCCGTTCCACCATGCATTCAACCCGGTCCTCTGCCACTTCTTCCGGCATGCCCACCCGCCCCTGGTAGGGATTGGCGCCGTCCTGTGGAGTGAAGCGGCCTGTTCCCCGGGAGGTGAAGGAGCAGTGCGAGTAGTTTCCGATCCGGCCCGCTCCCGCATCGCCAATTGCCTTCAGGACCCGCTGTGTATGCGTGGCTGGAACATAAAACACCAGGGCGTGCAGTTCGCTCATGCCTCCATGGTTCCCCATCAATCCCTGCAAAGGCTCGGCAATTCATTGCTTATCCGCGCGTCAGCCACGATCATGGGTATGTACACCGATTGGGGCAATCTCAAGATTGTGAGCTGCGAGGCCTGGCTGAACGGAGCCGGACCTGGCAGCTCAACGGGGTTCCGTTGGAATGGGCGCGTTGGGGGCGTCCATTTCTGGGTTAAGGCCCTGGCAGCCACCTCCCGGGGAGCATCCGGGAAGCCGCCCAAACCCGGCGCGGGAGCGCCAATTGGGCGATGCGGAAAAGTTCAGGTAGTCTAGTACCTGCTTTTGATTCAGAAGCAGTTGGAGAATTCGCCTAGCGGCCTATGGCGCACGCCTGGAACGCGTGTTGGGTTAACGCCCTCGGGGGTTCAAATCCCCCATTCTCCGCCGGTTGGAACCCGGTCCCGCGTTGGCGGGACCGGGTTCTTTCGCTTTTCCCGCGCCTATCCGGCCGTCTGAGCCTTCTCCGTGTAGCCCAGCCGGCGAAGCCGTTCCCTGGCTGCAAGTTCGCTGGGTCCAGGCCGGCCAAGGGCAAGCCGGACGACGCCGAGCACCACCTTGGTGGCCAACCTCACCGGCAATGGGAAAGGGCCCAGCCGTGGCACGGACAGGCCGAGCATCTGGCGGTATCGGGGCTCGAGGCTGTAGACCGCTCCGGCAAACAGGATGCGGTATCCGGGCCGAAGCATGGGATTCAGCGGGGCGTTCCGGATAAATTCCACCGTCTCGGCCACCCTGTGGTCCACGCGCAGCTCGCCGTTCCGGTACCACCGGTCCAGTTGCGCGCGCATGTCCGCTTCGCTCAGCGGCGGATCCTCAACGCCCATCAGCCTCCCGGCCTGCGCCCATTCGCGGACGTAGGCATCCGGGCCGCCGGGGATGGGACCGCCCCATAATTTGTGGGCCGTGAGGAACGCATCCGTGAAGGCAATGTGGATCCAAGCTGCCAGCTCAGGATCGTTCGCACTATAGGAGCGCTCCGCCCCCTGGTTGTCCACGAACCTGCCATGCACCTGCTCGTGAAGGTGCTGCACGCGGCGTGACGCTTCCTCCGCGGCACTCTTGGACCCGTACGTCACGGTGAAGATCCAGCGGATGGTCGCTGCCAGGCGGGCGAGGGGATCCTCACGGAAGTTGGAGTGCTCGTGCACACCTGCGAGGGCGCCCGGGTGGAGGGATTGCATCAGCAGGGTTCTGATTCCGGCGACGATGGGGGACATGGAACCGTGCACTGCCCACACTGCCGAGCCCGGGAGGTGGTACCCGGGATCATCGCCCTCGGCGAGTCTCGATACCCAGTCCGGGACCGCATCGGCCCGGCCGGTAAACGTCTTCTTGAGTTCGTCCTGCCATTTCCGGAGGAAGCTGCGCATATCCAATTGTTGCCCATGGGAAGACCGAGGGGGCCAGGGGAGGCATGAACCGCAAGGTTTGATCAATTATCTGGGCAAACCCGCACTATGGGCTTCACAGGCTTCCGGCGGTATGGTCCCATGGGAAATACCGTCATGACACGGGCGGTTGATTTATGTTCTGGAGTCAGTCTTTTGGGGCAACATCGGAGACCAGATAGCCACACACTGCCGCGCCGTCCGTATGGCTCCCTTGTGCGTGCCTTCGCGGCTTCAGGTGCCCTGGCTCTCTCCGTCTGGTCCTTGAATCTCGCGGGAGGCGTCCAGGAGCGGACAGCGGCGGCGGGCCCGGGCGGCGGGACTGCCTTATCTGCCAGCCCCGACGTGGCTCCTGCGTTATCCGGTCGCCAGGGCGATGCGCCGTCCGGCACTGTTGGCCCCAGTACTTTGCCAGCCACAATCGTCACCGATCCCCAGGCTCTGGTTCCCTTTCCCCGTCCGGTGCTGGGCAGCTATGCCGGGGACAAGCCGCTGCCCGTGTCGGTTGGGGCCGCTGGACTGGGCAGGCCGCCGGCCGGCTTCCTGCGGGCGCCACTTGAACTGCTCAACCCCAGCTCACCCTTCGGTTTCCGGGTAAGCCCCCTGTCCGGAGCCGCCAACGACTTCCACCTCGGCCAGGATTACGCCGCACCATGCGGAACAAAGGTCTACGCCGCTGACTCTGGCGTGGTGCGGGCCGCCGGCTGGCACCCTTGGGGTGGGGGCAACAGGGTGGAGATCGACCACGGCAACGGGCTGATCACCACCTACAACCACCTCGAAGCCATTGCCGTGCGCACGGGCGACAGGATCAATGTTGGACAGTTCATCGCCGAGGTGGGTACCACCGGATGGTCTACAGGTTGCCACCTGCATTTCGAGACCATCCTTAACGGACGCCATGTCAGTCCGCTGACGTGGGGACTGCTGCCGGTGCATCCCCTGGCAGACGACAGGGCCGAAGAGTTGCGCAGCTACGCACCCGGCAGTGGTTCCCCACTGGGCTGGCTGCAGTGGATCATACCCGTCAGCTTTGGTCCGGACGATCATGACGGTCAAGGTGCTGCAGCAGCGGCTGCGGCGCCGGCCTCCCCACCGTCTGCGGCGCAGGTGGCTGCCCCGAGTACCCAGCCATCATCGGCCCCGCCGGGTGATCCGTCCCCGACGGCGTCACCGACTCAGGCGGCTGCCTCGCCGGGTGATCCGTCCCCGACGGCGTCACCGACTCAGGCGGCTGCCTCGCCGGGTGATCCGTCCCCGACGGCGTCACCGACTCAGGCGGCTGCCTCGCCGGGTGATCCGTCCCCGACGGCGTCACCGACTCAGGCGGCTGCTTCGCCGGGTGTTCCGTCCCCGACGGCGCCACCGACTCAGGCGGCTGCTTCGCCGGGTGTTCCGTCCGCGACGGCGTCACCGACTCAGACGGCTGCCTCGCCGGGTGATCCGTCCGCGACGGCGTCACCGACTCAGGTGGCTGCCTCGCCGGGTGATCCTTCCCCGACGGCGACGGCGTCACCGACTCAGACGGCTGCCTCGCCGGGTGATCCGTCGCCGACGGCGACGCCGTCACCGACTCAGACGACTGCCCCGCCGGATGATCCGTCCCCGACGGCGACGCCAACAATGACGCCATCGCCTAACCAGGCCGCTACTCTGACGCCCACACCGACAATTACGCAGACCCCGATCCCGGCACTGACTCCGACGCCGACCCAGACCCCGACCCCGGCACTGGCTCCGACGCCGACCCAGACCCCGCCCCCGGCACTGACTCCGACGCCGACCCAGACCCCGATCCCGGCACTGACTCCGACGCCGACCCAGACCCCGATCCTTGCACTCACACCGACGCCTGCTGGACCTGACCCCGCCACTGTTGGTCCGCCGTCGGCCGCTCCGTCCCCGACGGCGACTGAATCAACGTCCACGGCCGGCACGGCGCCGGCAGGCCCCTCCATCGGGGCAGCCTGTCTGCTGCCCGGGGAAACGGCCCCGGGAAACCTGCCCAGGAAACATCCAGACCCCACCAGTACACTGGCGGATCGGCAACGAATTTCCCCTGATGAACAACTTCCTGAGGACCCAGCCTGTGACATCCCTGTACCCGATCCCGCTGACCCTGAATGACGGAACCGAGACTGATTTCGGCAGGTTTAAAGACAAAGTGGTGATGGTGGTCAACGTCGCCTCCAACTGCGGCCTGACGCCCCAGTACTCCGGGCTCGAGGCGCTGTACGAAAAGTTCCGCGACCGCGGTTTCGAAATCCTGGGGGTCCCGTGCAACCAGTTCGCCGGCCAGGAGCCGGGCAGCGACAGTGAAATCGCTGAGTTCTGCGAGCGGAACTATGGTGTGAGCTTCCCCCTGACGGTCAAGGCCGACGTTCGCGGCAAGGACCAGCACCCGCTCTACACTGAGCTGACTAAATTCAAGACGGGGCTGCTGCCCGGACTCGTGAAGTGGAACTTCGAGAAGTTCCTGGTCAACCGGGACGGCGAAGTGGTGGCCCGCTTCGCACCAACAGTTGAGCCGGACTCGGCGGAAGTCATCGACGCCATCGAAGGTGCCCTGGGCTGAGACTGCGCCTTGCCGAATTAATTCCAGGAAAGCGCAGTTCTTTTAGCTTTTTCCACATCGGCTTCGGCGATTCACCCAAAGTTTGCCAAATGTCTGATTGGATAAAGATTACTGAAGGGTAGAAGGGAAGATCCGCTTCCCCCCGACCACAGAGGCAGCAATGGAGCACATCGAGGCCGAACACCCCCGGCCACGCCACTTCCTACTCCACCTGAGCGATCCCCACTTGTTGGGAGGTCCGGATCCCCTCTACGGCGTCGTAGACAGCGAAAAGCGGCTCATCCAGCTCTTCGACGAGGTCAAAGCATCCGGTGCAAGGCCCGAAGCCGTCATCTTCACCGGAGACCTGGCAGACAAAGGCCATCCGGAAGCCTACGCGAAGCTCCGGGCCATCGTTGAGCCAGCCTGCCAGGAACTGGGCGCGGAAGTCATCTGGGCCATGGGAAACCATGACAACCGGGCGAACCTGCGGAAGGGCCTCCTGGACCAGCCCGGAAACGACGCCCCGCTGGACCACAGCTACTTCATCAACGGCCTGCGCGTCATCACCCTGGACACGTCAGTCCCGGGGTTCCACCACGGCGAACTTGATGACTCCCAGCTCGAATGGCTGGCAGAGGAACTGGAGACCCCGGCCCCGGACGGCACCATCCTGGCCCTCCACCACCCGCCGGTTCCCTCAGTCCTGGACCTGTCGGTCCTGGTGGAGCTGAGGGACCAGGCATCCCTTGCAGCGGTTGTCCGGAACTCCGATGTCCGGACCATCCTTGCCGGCCACCTGCACTATTCCACCACAGCGAGCTTTGCCGGAGTCCCCGTCTCAGTCGCCTCGGCCAGCTGCTACACGCAGGACCTGAACGTTCCCGTGGGCGGTACCCGTGGGCAGGACGGCGGGCAGGCGTTCAACCTGGTGCATGTCTACGAGCACACCATCGTGCACTCCGTGGTCCCGCTGGGACGTTCCACGACGGTTGGCGAGTATGTTTCGCCGGAAGAGACCGCACGGCGGCTGGCAGCCGCCGGGGTCCGCATACCGGAGACGGTGAAGCGGCGGACCGGCGTGAAGCCCGGCCAGCCCACAAGCCGGTAGGAAGACCTGCCAGGACGGCAGCGCCAGGAAGTGCAGCAAAGTCCGTGCCGCCCAGCGGCACGGACTTTGCCTTTTCCGCCTACTTCTCCCAGGGCGCCTTGATGGGGAAGTACTTTTCCAGGAAGTCCGTGACCAGCTCGGCCCGTTCGTCCGCATCGACTTCGGGGAAGCTGCCGTCGTTCAGGCAGAAGAAGTCCATGTTGCGCTTGGCCAGCAGCTTGGGCAGGTAGTTCAGCCCGGCGCGCATAGTGGTGTCCACGTAACGGACCTTGGCGGCCGTCTGAGTGACCGCGCGGCCCGTGAGCAGCGCGTAGTAGTGGTAAAACGAGTTGGTGACGGAAATGTTGTCCGCCGCACGGAACCGGCTCGCGGCCGTTTTCCGGAATTCTTCAGGGAATTCCTGCTCCATCTGCTCCACCAGGCTCCGCCGCAGCGGGGCTGCGGTGTGCTCCAGGTGGCGGGTGGTGATCCGCCCGAACCGGTTCCACAGCAGTTTCCTGTTGACGCGCGCCGCGTTCTCGAAGCCGCTGCGCTCGGCGGCGTTCTCGCCCAGCCCGATCCGGGTTTCGGCCTCGATGAACTTGGTGATGCCGCCCGGGGTGAAGAACATGTCCGGGCCCACCGCCCGGCCGAAGAACATGTCATCGTTCGAATACAGGAAGTGCTCTGAAAGCCCTTCGATGTGGTGCAGTTGGCACTCCACCGCCTGGGAATTGTGGGTGGGCAGCACGGCAGGATCCGCAAAGAACTCTTCGCTGCGGACAATGGTGACCGCAGGATGGTCCGCCAGCCAGGCAGGGGCGGGGGAGTCCGTGGCGATGAAGATGCGGCGGATCCACGGCGCGAACATGTAGACGGACCGGAGCGCGTACTTGAGTTCGTTGATCTGCCGGAACCGGGCTTCGTGGTCGTCGCCCTCACCCAGGACCACGCCCTGCTGCTGTGAGCGCCGGGCTGCGATGTACTCCGGGGAGCTGCCGTCCACCCAGGAGAACACCAGGTCGATGTCGAAGCTGATGTCGCTGGCATGGTCGGCGAACATGTTTTCAATGGTGGGCCAGGTGTGGCCGTAGCGTTCCACGGTGCCGCGCACGGCATCCTGCCGCAGGAGGGTGCGGCGGGTGAGGGAGTTTTCGATAGGCAGGATCAGCTGCTCGCCTTCGAAGGCCCAAAGTTCGATCTGCACGCCCGCCGAGGCTCCGAACTCGAACCCGCCTCCGGGTTCAACGCGTGGGCGGTACAGGCGGAAAATGCGTGCCTGCCGGTTGGAGGAGAGCTCCCCGTCGGCCACCAGGACGGAGGTTTTCTTTTTGGCATCCACCGTCATGGAGTAGAACGGCTCGTCCCGGCAGGCCTCCACCAGGGCGGACCGGAGCTTCTTCCGGTCCTGCCAGTCCAGGGCAAGGACGGGCCGGTCGTTGTTGCCGCGGACCAGGAGGTAGGCAAGGTCGGCAGCCACCAGGACGTTGCGCAGGAACAACAGGTCCTCAACCATCGCCTGGTAAGGCGTCCTGTTGTAGTTGATCAGGGCGTAACGGCCCTTGTGCCTGATGACATCGGGGCGGTGCCTGAGCCGCTGTTCCGCTGCAGCAGAGGTAACCTCTGCATGAAACTGTTCTTCTAGGGACGATTGGCTGCCGTAGTAGACCTCGTCCTGTACCGGTGCTTCTGTAATGGTGTTCTCCGAGCTGGTCAATGTAAGTAAGCCTTCCTACCTGCATGATAGCCGCGAGGTGGAAACGGCAGGTTTCCGGCCGGGGTCACCCGGCCGCGGAAGGGGCTCAGGCCCCCAGCGACTCCCGCCAGCTGCGCAGGAAAGCGCCGCCGGCGTCGTCGTGGATTACTGAGGAATCCAACCCAAGGTCCGCGGCGGTCAGGACGTCGTAGGGCTTGTCCGGAACACCGTCGGCCGGGCGGACATCCACGTGCTTTACCTCGTGGTCGTTGTGGTGGAGCCAGTCAGCCATGGCGTAGTCCGTGCGGGAGTCACCCACCGTCCGCCAGGCCTGCGGCGTGATGCCCTGGGCTGCCAGCAGTTCCACCGCCCGGCTGGCGCCCAGGTCCTTGCCCAGCCGCACCGACTCAATATCGGTGGAAATAATGGTGGGATCCACGCGGTAGTCCACTTCGTCGTCCGAATTGGGGGCGTGGTGCTCCAGCCGGACCACGCCCAGGCCGTGGCGGGACATCAGGTCCATGGCGTCGGCGTCGAAGAGTTTTTGTTCGGCCAGGTATTCGGCGGTGGGAACCTCGATGTGCTGTTCCACGGACACCATGGCCCGCTTGGTCTCGTCGAAGAACATGTGTGCGGAGTAGTCCTCAGCGACCATCCGGCGGACGTCGTCGCCGTAAGCGGCGGGCACGGCCAGTTCGCGGTCCACATGGATGGGGCCAGGACCGGCGGCGGTGTAGCTGAACCAGACGGCGCCCTTCTCACAGATGGCGTGGATGATGGTGCCCGCCGGAATTCCGGCCTCGATCATCGGCTCCATCACCTGGCTGCGGATGAAGGCGTCCGAGCGGCCGGTATTGAAAATGACAGGAATACCCGCCGTGGCCAACGCCACAAGGTCAAGGATGATCTCCTGTTTCACGTCGCGGGTCACCGGGCTCGCCACCGGTCCGTCCACATCCAGCAGCAGCGCCAGGGGAGGCGTGGCGGGCGGGCGGGCGCCCGGGCGGGAGGAGGCAATGGACTCGGTTGCTGTCATGGCTCCATTCTGTCAGCAGCGCCGTAAAGTCCCGTCCGCGCGCTGGGAAGATCACCGCGTGTGACACATGGTCACTGTTTGGCTACAACCTGATCCCGGGGGTGCCGGACACTTTCGCTGGACCCGATGGGTGCCTAGGGTGGCATGGTGATATTCAAAGCTGTGGGCGAGGGCCGCCCTTACCCTGACCATGGTTACAACACGCCCAAGGAATGGGCTGCGCTGCCGCCGCGTCCGGTGCGGCTGGACGAGCTGGTGACCACCAAGCGCACCCTGGACCTGGAGGCGCTCCTCGCCGAGGATTCCACCTTTTTTGGTGACCTGTTTCCTCACGTGGTGCAGTATCAGGGAACCCTCTATCTGGAGGATGGCCTGCACCGCGCCGTCCGGACCGCCCTGCACCAGCGCACGGCGATCCACGCCCGTGTGCTGGTCATAGATGGTTAGGAAGAAGCAGCAGGACGCGAGCGTCCTCCACGGCCACCGCGTTGTTACGGGCCCGGAACTGAGGGCCGCCTTTGAAACAGGGCACGACGCCGACGACACCGCCAGGGTGCGCCGGCGCGTGCTTCACGGCGTGGTTCTTGTGCTCCTCATCGGACTGATCGCCGCCGCCATCATCACCGCGCTCGCCATCATCAACGGGCGCCTGAAGATTCCCGCCGCGGAGCCTGCCGAGAAGTCGGTGTCCACCTGCCCGGCGGGCACCTTTGACTACACGCCGGCCGACAAAATCAACCTCAACGTCTATAACTCCACCAGCCGGCCCGGGCTGGCGCGGTCGGTGGCCGATGAATTCCTGGCGCGGAAGTTTGTAGTGGGGGCAGTGGCCAACGTCGAGGCGGGCTATCGGGGTGTTGCCGCGGTGGTGTCCGGCCCGGCCGGCCAGTCCGCGGCGTTCAGCATCCAGCGCAACCTGCCGGGCTCGGACTACTTCCAGGACGGCAGGACCGACGGCAGCGTTGATGTGATCCTGGCCCAGGACTACAAGGCGCTCGCCCCGCCGGACCTTGTTGACCAGACGCCGGGCAAGCTCAGCTGCCCGCGCGAAAGCCGCCGCGTCTCCGATGACGAGTTGTGGCCGGTCATGCCGTCCGCGGCGCCGACCCGCTGAGCGGTGGCTTAGCTGGCTACAGCGGGAAGCGGGGCCAGGCGGACGGGGCGGCCGGCGTCGTCGAACCGTGCGCCGGCACCCAGTTGGATGAAACGTACCGTCCGGGCGACCCGCGCTTCCAGTTCCGCAGGCTCGTCGCTGCCGCGGGCCGCACTGGACGAGAGGGTGCCGAGGATCAGCTGTGCCTGCTGGCCCACGTCAGCCACCGGGAGGTAGCCCTGCTCCATTCCGTCGCGCAGGATGCCCTGCAGGAGGACGCTCAGCTCGCCCACGTGGTGGGCGAGCTTGGCGAATGACGACGGCGACAACACGGCCCCCATCGCCGGTCCCGGCGGGAGATGGCGGCGGCTGAGGTCCACCACCTGGGCGCGGACGTAGAGTGCCAGCCGCTCCACCGGGTTGTCGAGGCGGCCCAGTTCCTCGCGAAGCTCGGACAGGAACTTCTCGGTCTCATCCAGCGCATAGGAGATGAGGAGCTCTTCGATGTCCGCGTAATAGTTGTAGACGGCAGTGCGGCCCACCCCGGCATGCCGGGCCACATCGGTCATGGTCAGCCCGGGCAAGCCGTGGGAAAAGAGGAGCTCACCGAAGGCGGTGAGGATGCGGCGCTGAGTGTCCGCGCGCTGCTCGGCGTTGCTGGCCGCTGAAATCCTGGGCATACAGACACTTTACCGCGAAGTGTCAGTAAACGGCCCTGGCCGTGGAAAGGCACAGGTTAGATCTGGCAACCGTCCGGGCCGCAGGCGTCCCCGTCGGTGGAATTGACCAGCACCAGGGGATTGGCGGCCTGCCACGCCTGGTTGAGCGCGGCAGTGAACGTCTCGGCCGGCTGGGCGCCCGACAGGCCGAACTTGCGGTCGATCACGAAGAACGGCACACCGTTGATGCCCAACGAACGTCCTTCCTCGAAGTCAAAGCGGACGTCGTCGGCGTACTTGTCAGTGGTAAACAGTTCATCCACCTCGTCCCTGTCGATGCCGAGGTCCAGTGCGAGGGACGTCAGGTACTCGCGGCTGCCGATGTCCTTGCCGTGTTCGAAGTGGTCGCTGAGCAGGCGCTCCTTGGCGTCATCCTGCTTGCCGTGGGCGGCCGCGAGATGGATCAGGCGGTGCGCGGTGAAGCTGTTCGCCACCACCACCGCATCGAACCGGTAGTCCAGGCCCTCACTCTTGGCCTGCTCGGCGACATGCTGGAACATCTGCGAAACCTGCTGCGGCGCCATGCCCTTGCGGGTGCTGAGATACTCCAGCTCGGTCCCGTCATAATGCTCGGGCAGGGCGGGATCCAGTTGGTAGCTGCGCCATGTCACTTCCACAGCATCGCGGTGTTCGAACGTGGCAAGGGCCGTCTCAAAGCGGCGCTTGCCGATGTAGCACCAGGGGCACGCGACGTCAGACCAGATCTCAATCTTCATGCTGAACGTAACCCCGGAACCTGGCTGGCGATTCCGAAACCGGGTGTTAGATACCGCACAGTAGGCCTTGCCGCCGCGCTGATCGTGCGCAATAGTCTGAAATGGAGGTTAAGCAAACACCACCGGAGAATCCGGTGCACACCGCGGTGCACATCAGTCCCCGCGGACGCTTGCGCCTGGCGGACTGGGGAGCCCGGCCTGTATTCTTCGTGAGGCCAGGAATGCGGATAGGACTTGTTGCAGGACCGTGGATTCCCGTTCCGCCGGTGACATACGGCGGCACCGAAAGGGTAGTGGACAGCCTGGCGCGCGGGTTTGTCGCGGCTGGACATGAGGTATTGCTGGCAGCACCCTCGGATAGCAGGTGTCCTGTGCCCAGGGTTCCCGGTATGCGGCCTGCTGAACCAGACGGGTTGAACTGCACCCTCTCGGAGCTAAGCCACGTGGTCAGGGCTTATGAGGGGCTGCAGGAAGTCGACATCATCCACGACCACACTATGGCCGGACCGTTGTACATGCACCGCCCTGACGGCGTTCCCCTGGTGACTACCATGCATGGGCCCTTGACTGCTGAGTCCGCCGATATTTACCGGGCGGTCGCTCGCAAGGGGGCAGTTATCGCCATCTCGCGGGACCAGACGTCGCATGTCCCGCACGCTCCAGTGACCAGGGTGATTCACCACGGCATGGACGTTTCCTCCGTGCCAATCGGATCTGGGGAAGGCGGGTACCTGTGCTTTGTGGGACGGGCCTGCCCGGACAAAGGCCTGTTCGAAGCGATCATGGTTGCCCGGGAAGCCGGCATGCCGTTGCGGATCGCGGTGAAGATGCGCGAGCAGGAGGAGCTGCGCTACTTCCGTGAGGTTATCGAACCCCTGCTGGGGCCCAACGAGGACTTCGTGGGCGAGGTCGATGACGCAGCGAAGTACAGGCTGATGGGCGAAGCGCTGGCCTTCCTGAACCCCATCCAGTGGTCCGAGCCCTTCGGGCTGGTCATGATCGAGGCGCTGGCAACGGGAACCCCTGTGATAGGCACAGCCGTGGGTTCAGCACCCGAAATTATTGACCATGGCCGGACCGGATTCCTGGGGCGCACGGAGCAGCTTGCGGGCTTTGTGCAGGAAGCGGCAGGCCTCAGCCGGGCAACCTGCCGGAAAGTTGCGGCAGAACGATTCGGCGAGGAACGCATGGTGAACGAGCACCTTGTTCTTTTTGGGCAACTGCTGGAAGGGCAGATGCCGGCAGGGGTTCCGGATAAGGTCGGCTTGCACCAGAATCTTTAAGGCAGGTCTTGGCGATCCGCGGCAAGCCCGCCGCCTAGCAAAGGAGTGCGTCCATGACCGCATGGAACGCCGATACTGAGGCCGGCGCATCGGAGTCAGGGTCGGTCACTGTAGTGGAGGGGTCCTCGTTCTGCATCTCGTCCGAAACGGGTGACATCAGTTCCGATGCCGGTGCGAACGGGGCCTTCTTCCAGGACACCCGGATCATCTCCCGCTGGATCCTCCGGATCAACGGGTCCCTCCGCGAGCCCCTGGTCGCCCAGAAGCCGCAGCCGTTCGGAGCCACCTTTGTAGGCAGGGCCAAATGGCCGGACGGCAGGTTCGACAGCCCCTTGGTTGTCCGCCAGGTCCGCCACATCGGTCCGGGTCTCCAGGACGACATCATCCTGGAAAACTATTCCGCGGAGCCGGTTGACTGCGACATCGAGCTCCTGATCGACGCCGACCAGGCAGATCTTTTCGACGTCAAGGGTGGCCGGACTACCCAGGGTGCCGGGGCCACCCGCGAAGTGGTGGACGGCAGCGTGGTCATAGAAGCCGCACGCCACGGACAACGGCGGGGGACCTCCATCAGGGCAGCCGGTGCTGAGGCCAGCACGGACGGGCTGCGTTTCCGTGCCACAGTCCCGCCCCGGGGCAAATGGGCCACCAGTGTGATTGTGGTGCCACTCGTCAATGGACAGGCACCGGCCGATCCTTTCACCGAGGAGCGGCTTCCACGCCACCGCGAAGGGGTACGCCGGCACCGGGCCTGGGAGGAAAACGTCCCCCAGGTCACCGTTACGGACAGTAACCTGCAGCAGGTGCTGAACCGCAGCCAGAGCGACCTGGGCTCGCTGCGGATCTTTGACGAGCACCATCCCGGCCGGGAGGCGGTGGCAGCCGGGGCTCCGTGGTTTATGGCCCTGTTCGGCCGGGACTCGCTGCTCTCGTCCTACATGAGTTTGCTGGTAAGCCCGAAACTGGCGGCCGGAACGCTGCAGACCCTGGCGGGGCTGCAGGGAACCAAGGTGGATCCGGACTCCGAGGAAGAACCGGGACGAATTCCGCACGAGGTGAGGCTGGGTGTTACTGCCGGGCTGTCGCTGGGCGGCGCAGCCTATTACGGTACAGCCGACGTCACCCCGCTGTTCGTTGGCCTCCTGGGCGAGTTGAGCCGCTGGGGCCTCTCGCGCGAGATCATCCACCCGCTCCTTCCGCACGCCGACCGTGCCTTGGACTGGATTGAAAAGTATGGTGACCGCGACGGCGACGGATTTGTGGAGTACCAGAGGCCTAACGACCACGGGCTGGTCAACCAGGGCTGGAAGGACTCCTGGGACGGCATCAACTTTGCCGACGGCACCATCGCGGAAGCCCCCATCGCCCTGTGCGAAGTACAGGCCTATGTCTACTCCGCTTATATCGGCAGGTCGCTGCTGGCGCGCTGGGACGGCGATGGGGACCTGGAACAGCATTGGGCGGACAAGGCCGCCGCCCTGAAAACTGCCTTTAACGAGAAATTCTGGCTGCCGGACAAGGGCTATTTTGCGGTGGCACTGGACAAGGACAAACGGCCGGTGGATGCCTGTACCTCGAATATGGGTCATTGCCTCTGGACGGGCCTTGTGGACGAGGACAAAGCGCCTTCCGTGGTGGAGAATCTGATGTCGCCCCAGATGTTCACCGGCTGGGGCATCCGCACCCTGGGCTCGGACATGGGCGCCTACAACCCCGTGAGCTACCACAACGGGTCGGTGTGGCCGCACGATTCAGCACTGGTGGCAACAGGGCTGATGCGGTACGGATTCGTGGAGGAGGCCCGGAGGGTTGCTTCCGGCCTCATTGACGCCGCCGAACATTTTGACGGCCGGCTGCCGGAACTGTTTTGCGGTTTTGACCGCGGCGAGTTAGCAGGACCTGTGCCCTACCCCACCGCATGCTCACCGCAGGCCTGGGCGGCGGCGGCGCCGGTGCAGCTGATGCGCGTGCTGCTCCGCTTCGACCCCGTCTATACCCACGGAGTGGTGCACTTGGCGCCGATCCTCCCGGACGACATGGGCGACTTCCAGGCTGCGAACGTCCTGATCGACACCTCCCGGATCACCATCAGGGCCCACGGGACCGGCGGCAGCATTGACGGGCTCCCACCGGGCTTGAAGCTTCTATCGCAACCGCGTCCGCCCCTGGCCTACCCGCCAAAGGCCCATCAGCACGTCTGACGGAGCCCTGCCGGCAGCGCACACCGGAAGGCTGCCGCACTCAGGGAACGGCGCGCTCCAGCACAAAGTCATGCTCCACCGTGCTGCCCAGCCGGAACGATTTTGTGCCCACTTTCCGGAACCCTGACTTCTCGTAGAAGCGTATGGCCCGGGCGTTCTGGCTGTTGACTCCCAGCCAGACGCCTTTCCCGCCAGCCTCGGCTGCCGCCGCCAGGCTGGCATGCATCAGTTCGGCGGCGGCACCGAGCCCGTGGTGTTCCGGGTGCACATAACACTTGCTCAATTCCACCGACGGCAGGATGTCCAGGGCGGCAACAACGTCCGGGTCTGTAGCCGGACGGTTCACCAGCAGGCTGTAACCGCGCAGGCCGCCGTCGGCGTCGATCACCAGGACCGTCACTTCGGGGTCGGCGAGGTACGCCTGGAAGTGCCGTTCGCTGAGCGTGTTCGCCAGGTGCGTGGCAATATCCTCAGGCGAGGCCGACGGCGGGCACGCCAGCGGAAAGGTGACGGCCGCCAGGGCAGCCAGAGCCCCGGCGTCGTCCATGGTTGCTGTGCGGATGGAATGCGGCATGCAGGGATTCTACGTTCGGTAACTCCTGGAGTTACTGCTTGAAGGCGGCGTCGAAGGAGGTGTTCGACGGCGGGAAGTCGAATTTTTTGAGGGCGGCGAGGGCTTCGGGTGCGCCGTGGAGGCGGTCCATGCCGGCGTCCTCCCATTCGACGGAGATGGGTCCGGTGTAGCCGATGGCGGACAGGGCACGGAAGGACGCTTCCCAGGGGACGTCGCCGCGGCCTGCGGAGACGAAGTCCCAGCCGCGGCGCGGGTCGCCCCAGGCCAGGTGGGAGCCCAGGACGGTGTTGCGGCCGGTCTGGCGGATCTTGGTGTCCTTGCAGTCCACGTGGTAGATCCGGTCCTTGAAGTCCCAGATGAATGAGACGGGGTCGATGCCCTGCCACATCATGTGGGACGGGTCCCAGTTCAGGCCGAAGGCGGGGCGGTGGTTGATCGCTTCGAGGGTGCGGACGGTGGTCCAGTAGTCGTAGGCGATTTCGGAGGGGTGGACTTCGTGGGCGAAGCGGACTCCGCTTTCGTCGAAGACGTCCAGGATGGGGTTCCAGCGGTCGGCGAAGTCCTGGTAGCCGGCGTCGATGACCTTGTCGGGGACGGGCGGGAACATGGCCACGTACTGCCAGATGGAGGAGCCGGTGAAGCCGACGACGGTGTCCACGCCGAGTGCCTTGGCGAGCCGGGCGGTGTGTTTCATTTCCTCGGCGGCGCGTTGGCGGACGCCTTCGGGGTCGCCGTCGCCCCAGACCTTGGCGCCGACGATGGCTTCGTGGCGGAAGTCGATGGGGTCATCGCAGACGGCCTGGCCCTTGAGGTGGTTGGAGATGGCCCAGACCTTGAGGTTGTACTTCTCCAGGATCTCGAGTTTGGACTCGACGTAGCCGGGTTCGTCCCAGCGCCAGGCGTCCAGGTGGTCGCCGGAGACGGCGATCTCCAGGCCGTCGTAACCCCACCCGGACGCCAGTTTGGCGACCTCTTCGAAGGGCAGGTCCGCCCACTGGCCGGTGAACAAGGTGTAGGGGCGGGACATGTCAGGCTCCTTCGGTGGGCAGTTGGACGAGGGCACACTTGGCGGCGGCGGATTCCTCCACGGCGGCAAGGATGCGCTGGACTTCCAGGCCGTCCTCGAACGACGGCGAGGGCCGGGTTCCGGTGTCGATGGCCAGCAGGAGGTCGCGGACTTCGTGGGTGAAAGTGTGCTCCCAGCCGATGATGTGGCCCTGCGGCCACCAGGCGTCCAGGTACGGGTGCTCCGGTTCGGTGACCACGATCCGGCGGAAGCCCTGCTCGCGCGCCGGCGCCGTGGCATCCAGGAAAAGGAGCTCATTGAGGTTCTCAAGGTCGAAGCGGAGGGCGCCCTTGTCGCCGTAGATCTCTATTTGCAGGGAGTTCTTCCGGCCGGTGGCAACCCGGGAAGCCTCCACGGAGGCGATTGCTCCGGAGGCGAGGTGCAGCGTTGCCCAGGCGGCGTCGTCGACCGTGACGTCTTCCAGCCCTTCGGCACCCGGCCGCCGGTCCACGAATGTCTGCAGGCGGCCCGAAACTTCCGTAACCCGCTCGCCGAGCAGGAAGAGGACTTGGTCGATGGCGTGGGATGCGATGTCTCCCAAAGCCCCCGAACCGGCCGTCTCCCTCTTCAACCGCCATGTCATCGGTGCTGTTTCATCGGCGAGCCAGTCCTGGAGGTAGGCGGCGCGGACCTGCCGGACAGTCCCCAGCCTGCCTTCGCTCACCAATTCCTTCGCAAGGGCCAGAGCCGGGACGCGGCGGTAGTTGAAGCCCGCCATCGACTGCACACCCTTCGCCCTGGCAGCCTGGGCCGCGGCCGTGATGGCTTCGGCTTCGGCCAGGGTGTTGGCCAGCGGCTTCTCCAGCAGCACATGCTTGCCGGCCTCAAGCCCGGCGACGGCGATCTCCGCGTGCATCCAGCCCGGGGCGCAGATGTCGACGATGTGGATATCGTCCCGGTCGATAACCGTGCGCCAGTCCGTGGCCGTTTCCTGCCACCCGTACTTCGCGGCGGCTTCCGCAACGGCGGCGGCGTCACGGCCAACGAGGACCTTCTGCTCAAACGCCGGGACGTCGAAGTAGCTGGCCACGTTCCGCCAAGCGTTGGAGTGTGCCTTGCCCATAAAGGCGTAGCCGATCATCGCCACGCCCAGGGCGCCCTGATGCGTCTGGTTGCTCATGCGCTTTCTCCCAGCGTCAAAGTTTCGGGGGCCCAGTCCTCGGGAATGGGCTGCGATGCCGGCGCGTTGCTCGCCACGTCCACGAAGCTGCCGGACTGTATCGACTCGTTGATGGAGACCATCGCGTCCAGGACGTGGTAGGCCAGGTCGCCCGTGGCGCGGTGGGGGACACCGGCCCGGATGGAGCGGGCCATGTCCAGGACGCCCAGGCCGCGGCCGTTGGCCGGGCCGGTGGACTCGATGGTGGTCCAGTCCTCGTCGCCGGCGCGCCAGAGCTTGATGTCGCCGTCGAATACGTTGGGGTCCGGCAGCGAGATGGTGGCCTCGGTGCCGGTGATTTCCACGAAGCCCATCCGGACCCGCGGAGATTCGAAGGAGAACACGCTGTGCGAGGACGCGCCGGACTCGAACTGGGCCATGGCTGACACGTGCGTGGGGACTTCCACCGTGAATTCCTCGCCGGCTTTGGGGCCGGAGCCGATAACGCGGACGTCCTTGGACTTGGATCCGACGGCGGCCACCTTGCGGATGGAGCCGAAGGCCTGGACCAGCGTGGTGAGGTAGTAGGGGCCCATGTCGAACAGCGGACCGGCGCCGTGCTGGAAGAGGAAAGCCGGGTTGGGGTGCCAGGATTCCGGGCCGGGGGTCTGGAACGTGGTCATGGCCGTCAGCGGGGTGCCGATGTCGCCGCGTTGGATGACGCGCAGCGCCGTCTGCAAACCTGCGCCCAGGAACGTGTCCGGCGCACAGCCCAGCCGGAGCCCAGCAGCGTCAGCGGTCTTGAGCAGGCCAAGGCCGGATTCCCGGTCCAGGGAGAAGGGCTTTTCGGTCCAGACGTGCTTGCCGGCGTTGACGGCGGCAGTGGCCACCTCCACGTGGGCGGCCGGAATGGTCAGGTTGACGATGATGTCCACGTCGGGGTGGTTCAGTGCCTTGTCCACCCCGCCCCATTCGGGGATGCCGTATTCCTTGGCCCGTGCTTGGGCCGCTTCCTCAAAGAGGTCCGCGATGACGTGGACCTTGAGGTCCGGGAACATGGTCAGGTTGTCCAGGTACTGCTTGCTGATGTTTCCGGCGCCGATGACGGCGACGCCCACCGGGCCTTTGCCGGTGGATGTTGCGGGGGTGCTCATGCCTTGATTCCTTCGCCTGATGCCGTCAGGAAGTCCAGGCTCTGGCGGATGCCCTCGAAGATGTCACCGTCGTAGTCGTCAAATTCCACCACGCCGACTTCCAGTGACTTGGCTGCTGCGATGACATCCAGTACGGCCACCTTGCCCTGGCCCGCCGGAAGCTGGGCTTTGGTGTCGGTGGTCAGGGGACCATCCTTGATGTGGATGAACTTCACGCGGTTTCCGAGCTTGCCGAGGATGTCCACAGGGTCCTGGCCGCCGACGGCCACCCAGTACGTGTCCACCTCAAGGACCAGTTCCGGATCCAGGAGGTCCGCGAAGTACTCCAGCGCAGTCCGGCCTTCGATGGTGGACTCCAGCTCCCACTGGTGGTTGTGGTACCCCACCCGGATGCCGTATTCGGCGCCCTTCCTGGCCGTCTCGTTCAGCCGGGCCGCGGTGGCCTGTACGTCCCCGGCGCTCTGCCAGCGGTCGGCCGGGATGTACGGCTCGATGACGGTGGTGATGCCCAGTTCCCTGGCTGCGGCGAAGATCTGGTCCTGGTCCTGGCTCAGCAGCGGGGCATGGCCGGAGGGAGCCGTCAGCCCGTTCTCCCGCAGCGCCGCGCCGAGTTCCTTGGCGGTAGCGACGAAGTTGTAGGGCTCAACCTGTGTGAAGCCGATCCCTGCGACTTTCCGGATGGTCCCGGGAAGGTCTTCCTGGATGGCGTTTCGCAGGGTGTAGAGCTGGAGCGAGTAGGACATCTTGTCTCCTGGTTTCTGGGCGTTGTTCCGGACGCAGCGCCGTATCCGGATTCCGGCGGGAGTGGGATCCGCCACAACTTTTCGGCTACTGCAACGCTAGGGTGGCTTTTGCTGCGCGTCAAGCAAAAGTTGCGGGCGTGACATACAGAAGTAGCCGTGCTATTCATGTCCTATGACCAAGACAGCGGGAGGCAGCGCCATACCGGAGCTTGCCTTGGCCCAGGGCGGTGCGGGCGTGCTGTTCCAGCTCCTGCGCGACGGCAAGGCACGCACCCGTGCCGAACTGGCCCTGGCCACCGGGCTGGCACGGTCCACCGTGGCGTCCCGGATCGATGCCCTGATCGCGTCCGGCCTGGTGGGCCCGGCGGGGGAGGCCAGCTCAAGCGGCGGCAGGCCGCCGTCGCGCTTTGCCTTTAATCCGGCCGTACGCGTGGTGCTGGCTGTGGACGTTGGGGCCACACATGTGATCGTTGCCGTCACGGACCTCAACGGCGAAGTCCTGGCCGAGCAGCGCCTGGCGCAGGACGTGGCGGCCGGGCCGGAAGCGGTGCTGGGCAAGGTGCTCACGGAAGGCGTGGCCCTCCTGGCTGCTGTGGGTCGGACTGTGGGAGATGTGGCCGGAGTGGGCATCGGCCTGCCGGGGCCCGTGGAGCACGCCACCGGAAGGCCGGTGAAGCCGCCCATCATGCCGGGCTGGGACGGGTTCGACGTCGTTGCTTATGTTCAGCGCTCGCTGCCGGTTCCGGTGCTGGTGGACAACGACGTGAACATCATGGCGCTGGGGGAGCGGACCGCGCACTGGCCGGAGCACAATAACTTCCTGTTCATCAAGGTGGCCACCGGAGTGGGTTCCGGGATCATCAGCAGCGGGACGTTGCAGCGCGGCGCCAATGGTACCGCCGGGGACCTTGGCCATGTGCGGGTCCCGCGCGGGGACGACGTGCTCTGCCGGTGCGGGAACTACGGCTGCCTGGAGGCTTTGGCATCCGGCCCGGCCCTGGCAGCGGAACTGAACCGGCAGGGAGTGCCCGCAGCGAAGGGCAGTGACGTGCTGCGGCTCGTGGCACAGGGAAATCTGCAGGCCATCCAGGTGCTGCGCCAGGCCGGACGCGACGTGGGGGACGTCCTGGCCACAGTGGTCAACCTGCTCAACCCGTCTGTCATTGTGATCGGCGGGAGCCTGGGCCAGGCAGGGGAACACCTCATGGCCGGGGTGCGCGAAGTGGTGTACCGGCGCTCGCTGCCCCTGGCCACAGCCCACCTGAGGATTTCCCTGTCGATGGCCGGAGACAGGGCTGCCATTTTGGGGGCCAGCCAGATGGTCACGCAGCACGTGTTGTCCCCGGCGGCGGTGGAGGCAACCCTTCAGGCAGCGGGTTAGCCTGCGTCAGGCTGAGTCAGCTGAGACTGCCAGTCCTATGCTGAAATCACGCGCACGGGTGCCCCTGCGAGCCAGGCCTTGACGTCCTCCAGCGCCCCGCCGTAAAACTGCCGGTAGCTCTCCCGCGTTACGTAGCCGAGGTGCGGGGACAGCACAGTGTTGGGAGCGGTAAGGAGGGGGTGACCTGCCGGGAGGGGTTCGTGGTCGAAGACGTCCACCGCGGCCCCTGCGATCCAGCCTTCGGCCAGGGCCCGCACCAGGGCGTCCTGGTCCACCAGCGGGCCGCGGGCAGTGTTCACCAGGATGCCGTCGGGGCCCAGCAGCCTCAGCTCCGGCTCTCCCACGATGCCCTCTGAACGGGGAGACAAACGGAGGTGGAGGGTGGCAACGTCGGAATTCCGGAAGAGCTCCTCCTTGGACACCTTCCGCACTCCTGCCTCGGCCGCGGCCTCGTCCGTGAGGTTCTGGCTCCACGCGAGCACGTCCATGCCGAAAGCCTGGCCGTAGCAGGCAATCCTGCGGCCGATCTTGCCCAGGCCCACCACCCCGAGCGTTTTGCCGGCAAGTTCAAACCCCACTGTGTGTTGCCACGACCCGGCGCGCAGCGAACTGTCTTCGGCGGGGATGTTGCGGGCGATGGCCAGGAGCAGGGCCCACGTGAGTTCCGGCGCGGCGGTGGGGGATCCAGGCGTGCCGCAGACCGTGATGCCGAGGTCGTCCGCCGCGGCCACATCGATGGAGGCGTTTGCCATCCCGGTGGTGACCAGGAGCCGAAGGGCGGGGAGTTTTTCCAGCACCTCACGGGGAAAGGCCGTCCGCTCCCGCATGGCAATGATGATCGTCGCGTCGGCGAGTGCGGACTCCATCGCATCCGGCGAACTGAACGGCTCGCGGTACGTGGTGACCGCAACGCCGTCGGGCGCCAGGGAGGACCAGTCGGCGAATCCGTGCGCAACGTCCTGGTAGTCGTCAAGGATGGCAAGCCGGTGCTGCATGTCTGTGTCCTTCGTCCCGGAGGGTGCGGCAGTGATGTTCATCGTATGGCAGGAGGGCGCGGCAATAAGGGACTGGCCCGCGTTATGCCCGTGATAGCAATGAGGGTGATGAAAAAAGATCCGACCCCCACGCCCAGCCGGTGAGCGCCCGTTTCCTGGCCCGGATTCCGAGGACCTGGATCCTGCTGGCCTGTATCGGGCTGCTGGCGCTGAACCTGCGGGGCCCGTTCGTGGCCGTTGCCCCTGTGGTGGACGTGATGCAGGCGGACCTCGGGTTCTCACCGGTGGTGCTGGGCCTGCTGACCAGTATTCCGGTCCTCTGCTTCGCGCTGGCGGCACCCCTGGCCTCGCTGGTGGCGCGGGGGTACGGTGCGGAACTTGCCGTGACCCTGACCATCCTGGGAGTGCTCGCCGGCGTCATCATCCGCTCAGCCGGCGGTCCGGCGCTGGTGCTGGCCGGGACGGTGGTGATCGGCCTCGCCATTACCATCGGCAACATCGCCGCGCCCCTCATCATCCGCCGCGACTTCCCGCCGCTGCGGCAGGGGACCGCGATGGGCGTCTACACCGCCGCACTGAATGTCGGGTCCTTCCTGACCTCGATGGTCACGGCGCCGCTGGCCGAATTCGCGGGCTGGCAGCTCGCGCTCGCGTCCACCGCGCTCCTGGCGGTAGCGGCCATCGTGTGCTGGGTGCTCGCCATCGGACTGCGCGCAGCCTTTGTGCCCTCCGCCGCTCCCGTGCCGGACGGGCAGCGGCCGGCGGCTGCGGCCGGTTCGGCATGGACCACGGCCGGGCTCACTGCAGCATTCGCCGGCCAGGCATTCTCCTACTACGCCCTCACTGCATGGCTGCCCAGCTACCTTAGCGACGAACTCGGCATGTCCGCTTCGGGTGCGGGCGCCGGATCCTCGCTGTTTCAGGTGTTCGCCATTGTGGGCGGCCTGGGCGTGCCCTTTGCGGCCAAGTATTTCAGTACGACGGCGGCGGCGGTCACCTTGGGTGTGCTGTGGACGTCCGTCCCCGCCGGCCTCCTGCTGGCACCGGAGCTCTGGTGGCTGTGGTCTGTTTTCGGCGGCGTTGCCCAGGGCGGGGGAATCACCCTGATCTTCATCGCCATCATCAAGCTCGCCCGGGACCAGGTTGCCGCCGGCCGGATGTCCGCCACCGTCCAGGGCCTGGGCTATTGCTTCGGTGCCGTGGCGCCTCCGCTGGTGGGTTTTGTGCACGACGTCTGGGGTTCCTGGACACCGGCCCTGCTGGTCATCCTGGCATCGGTGCTGACGTTCTTCGTCGCGTCCACCCTGTCCGTGCGGCGGGTGCCGAGGGGGCGCTAGCCGGCCCGCCGCCGTCGTCCGCCTTCCCCGCCCCACGGACGCTCTCTCACTTAACGCGGTTTAACGCCGGACGCTCTCTCACTTTCTTCTGGAAAGTGAGAGAGCGTCCTTGGATTTTGCACGTTAAGTGAGAGAGCGTCAGGGGGTGTCGTGGCGGGTGAGGCCGTCCTGCGCGTCGGCGCCGCCCAGGGGGTGCTCCATTGCCGGGCCGGCCCTCCGGATTTCGGAGGTGCCTGTTGCGAAGGGCGTGCCGGCCCGGCAGACGGAAGTTATTGCCACTCAGGCCGCGGCCAACTCCTCCTGGGTTGCCTTCTCGCGTGCCTCGGTGAGGTAGCGGGTGTAGGCGGGGAGGGTGAGGAAGGACGGGAAGTCGTGTGCGAGGGTGACTTCTTCGAAGATGTCGCGGGCGTCTTCGAAGCGGTCGCCGTCGAAGCGTTCGAGCCGGGCGAATTCTTCGTCGAGGAGTTCCTCGATCCAGTGGTGGGTGATGATTTCGCCGTGGTCGGTGATGGCGCGGGCGTAGATCCATTGCCAGAGCTGGGAGCGGGAGATTTCGGCGGTGGCGGCGTCTTCCATGAGGTTGTGGATGGCGACGGCGCCGTTGCCGCGGAGCCAGGATTCGATGTAGCGGATCCCGACTTCGATGTTGTTCCGGATGCCCTGTTCGGTGATGGTGCCCTGGGTTGCGGCCACGTTGATCAGGGCCCGGTCGTCCGGGGTGACGTCTTCGCGGGTGCGGTCGAGCTGGTTGGGCTTTTCGCCCAGGATGGAGTCGAAAACTTCGCGGCAGACCGGCACCAGGTCGGGGTGGGCCACCCAGGAGCCGTCGAAACCGTCGTTGGCCTCGCGGGTCTTGTCCGCGCGGACCTTCTCGAAGGCGTTGGCGTTCGCTTCGGGGTCTTTGCGGTTGGGGACTGCTGCTGCCATGCCGCCGATGGCCATGGCTCCGCGTTTGTGGCAGGCCCGGACGAGTTGTTCGGTGTAGGCGCGCATGAAGGGGGCGGTCATGGTCACCTGGGAGCGGTCCGGGAGGACGAAGCGGGGGCCGCGGGTGCGGAAGTTCTTGATCAGGGAGAAGATGTAGTCCCAGCGGCCGGCGTTCAGGCCGGAGGCGTGGTCGCGCAGTTCGTAGAGGATTTCTTCCATTTCGAAGGCTGCGGTGATGGTTTCGATCAGTACGGTGGCGCGGATGGTGCCCTGCGGGATGCCGAGCAGGTCCTGGGCGAGGATGAAGATGTCGTTCCAGAGCCGGGCTTCGAGGTGGTTCTCGATCTTGGGCAGGTAGAAGTACGGGCCTTTGCCCTGGGCCAGGAGGCGGCGGGCGTTGTGGAAGAAGAACAGGCCGAAGTCCACGATGCCGCCCGCGATGGGGGCGCCGTCGATGAGCATGTGCTTTTCGGGCAGGTGCCAGCCGCGGGGGCGGACCACGATGGTGGGAAGTTCACCGGCGGGGCGGAGTTTGTATTCCTTGCCCTCGGGGGAGGTGAAGTCGATGCGGCGTTCAAGGGCGTCGGTGAGGTTCAGCTGGCCCTTGATCACGTTGCGCCATGTGGGGGTGGAGGCGTCTTCCATGTCCGCGAGCCAGACCTTGGCGCCGGAGTTCAGGGCGTTGATGGTCATCTTCTTGTCCACCGGCCCGGTGATCTCCACCCGGCGGTCCTCAAGGCCCGGGGCCGGCGGAGCGACGCGCCAGGACGGGTCATTGCGGATGTCCTCGGTCTCCCGCAGGAACCTTGGATCCTGCCCGCCGGCAATGTCAGCACGCCGGGTCCGGCGTGCCTGCAGCAGCTCCTGCCGACGCTCAGCCGTTGCCCGGTGCAGCTTGGCAATGAATGCCAGCGCGTCCGGCGTCAACACCTCGTCCTGCCGGCAAATCGGCTGGGCAGTCAGGGTTATGCCATTGATCGTGAAGCTGTCAGTAAAGCTGTTCATTTCTGTCTCCTTAAAGACGAAAAGGGAAGTTCGACGGCGGGTGGCGGCAGGTAGGCGACTAAAGCAAAAGGCCGAAGGAGCCGGTATCGCGGCAGCCTGCGTAAAAGGGGCCCTATGCCCGCCCCCCGACCGAGTTCTACGAGGTCATGGGGCGGGCATGGGGAATAGCAGGCCGAGCGATGCCGGTCCGAAGGCCGGACGGGTTTCGACAAGCTCAACCACCGCCCGCCGTCGTAAGTTGCTAGTGGAATTGGCCCTCTTCGGTCGATCCGACCAAGGCAAGGGTGGACGCGTTCGGGTTGAGCGCGGTGGAGATGGTGTCGAAGTAGCCGGTGCCGACTTCGCGCTGGTGCTTGGTTGCGGTGTAGCCGCGGGACTCGGAGGCAAATTCCTTTTCCTGGAGTTCGACGTAGGCGCTCATGCCTTCCCGGGCGTAGCCGTGGGCGAGGTCGAACATCGAGTAGTTCAGGGCGTGGAAACCGGCCAGGGTAATGAACTGGAACGTAAAGCCCATGGCCCCGAGTTCACGCTGGAACTTGGCGATCGTGGCGTCGTCCAGGTGCTTGCGCCAATTGAACGACGGTGAGCAGTTGTAGGAGAGCATCTGGTCCGGGAACTCGGCCTTGACCGCTTCGGCGAACTTGCGGGCCAGCTCCAGGTCCGGGGTGCCGGTTTCCATCCAGATCAGGTCCGAGTACGGGGCGTAGGCCTTGGCGCGGGCGATGCAGGGTTCGATGCCGTTGCGGACCTTGTAGAAGCCCTCGGCGGTACGCTCACCGGTGATGAATTCCTGGTCGCGCTCGTCCACGTCCGAGGTGATCAGGGTGGCTGCCTCCGCGTCGGTGCGGGCGATGACCACGGTGGGGGTGCCGGCGACGTCGGCTGCCAGGCGCGCGGCGTTCAGGGTCCGCACGTGCTGCTGGGTGGGGATCAGGACCTTGCCGCCGAGGTGGCCGCACTTCTTTTCCGAGGCGAGCTGGTCTTCCCAGTGCACACCTGACGCGCCGGCCTGGATCATGGACTTCATGAGTTCGTAGGCGTTCAGCGGGCCACCGAAGCCGGCCTCGGCGTCGGCGACGATCGGGACCAGCCAGTCCTCAACGGTCTGGACACCCTCGGAGAACTCGATCTGGTCCGCCCGGAGCAGCGCGTTGTTGATCCGGCGAACCACCGTGGGCACCGAGTTGGCGGGGTAGAGGGACTGGTCCGGGTAGGTGTGGCCGGAGTTGTTGGCGTCCGCAGCGACCTGCCAGCCGGAAAGGTAGATGGCCCGGAGCCCCGCTTTGACCTGCTGGACTGCCTGGTTGCCGGTCAGGGCGCCCAGCGCGTTGGTGTAGCCGCCGGTCTTGTGCTCTTCGGTGAGCTGCTTCCACAGCTTCTCGGCACCGCGGCGGGCCAGGGTGTGCTCTTCGGAGACGCGGCCGCGGAGGCGGACGACGTCGGAAGCTGAGTAGTCCCGGGTCACACCTTCCCAGCGGGGGTTGGCGGCCCACTCGAGCTCCAGGGCTGCGGCCTGCTGTTCGGGCGTCTGCTGGGTGGGCTCAAATGCTGCAGTCATCGTTGATCTCCTCGATTGAGCTCCGGATGGAGTAGGTGGGAACCGCGTCGTTGAGGTTCCCACCGGCTTTCCGGTGCGGTGTTTCTTTCCGTAGCCACTACTTTTCAGCACTTTCAAACCCCTTTCTAGATAAAAAGTGTGGAAAGAAATGCACTTCTTCACGTATTCTTCAGAAATGTCACCTTCAAGCTGGAACAGGGACGTTTCCCAGCCGCCGCCTACCGCCGCTGCGGAACTGGACGTCATTTCCTTGGGCCGTCGTGTCCGCCACTTGCGCAAACAAGCCGGGCTCACGCTCGATGATCTGAGCGCCGCCGTCGGCACAGCTCCAAGCCAGCTCAGCCTGATCGAAAACGGCAAACGTGAGCCCAAGCTGACCCTGCTCCAGCACCTTGCGGGCGCGCTCAATGTCAGCATCGACCAGCTGCTGGGGGCCGAACCTCCCAGCCGCCGGGCAGCCCTGGAAATCGAGCTTGAGCGGTACCAGCGCGGGCCCCTTTACGAATCCCTGAACCTGCCCAAAATCCGCATCAGCTCGCGGCTTCCGCTGGATGTGCTTGAGGCCCAGGTGGGCCTGCTGCAGGAGCTCGAACGCAAGATGAACGAGCAGGTGGCCACCCCGGAAGAAGCCCGCCGGGCCAACGGGGAACTGCGGGCGATGATGCGGGAGCGGGGCAACTATTTTCCGGAGTACGAGGCCGAGGCGCAGAAGGTCCTCAAGGAGGTGGGCTACACCACCGGGCCGCTGAGCCAGCACGTGATCGCGGACATCGCGGCTCACCTCGGTTTTACCCTGCATCACGTGGGCGATTTGCCTCATTCAACGCGGTCAGTGACAGATTTGAAGAACCGCAGAATTTACCTGACCCAGAGCCAGCGGCAGGACCACGATCCCCGCTCGGTGCTGCTTCAGGCCTTGGGCCACTACGTTCTGGGGCACGAGACACCCCGGAACTACGGGGATTTCCTCGCCCAGCGGGTGGCCACTAACTACTTCGCCGCCGCCCTTCTCCTCCCCGAACAGGCAACGGTGGAATTTTTGCAAAAAGCCAAGACGGCGAAGGAAATCGCGGTCGAGGATATCCGCGACGCGTTCGCCGTTTCCTACGAAACCGCGGCCCACCGCTTCACCAACCTGGCCACCAAGCACCTGGGCATCACCACCCATTTCCAGAAGACCCACCAGAGCGGGATCATCTACAAGGCCTACGAGAACGACGGCGTGAACTTTCCGCAGGACCACACCGGCGCCATCGAGGGGCAGCCGTCGTGCAAGGCCTGGACGTCGCGGGCAGTGTTCGACGTGCCGGACAAGTTCAGCGCTTACAGTCAGTACACTGACACGCCGTCCGGCACCTACTGGTGCGCCGCCCGCACCGAACGGTCGCCCAGCGGCGAGTTTTCATTGAGCATCGGCGTTCCTTACCAGCACGTGAAGTGGTTCCGCGGGCGGGAGACGACGGCGCGGGCTACTTCAAATTGTCCGGATCCCACGTGCTGCAAGCGCCCGCCTGAGTCCTTGACGTCCGAATGGGCCGGAAACGCCTGGCCGTCCGCCCGCGCCCACTCGCACCTGCTGGCAGCCATGCCGCCGGGCGCGTTCCCAGGCGTGGACGAAACCGAGGTGTACAGCTTCCTGCAGGCGCACTCCGGGAGTTAAGTTACCGAAGGTCATAGGCCCTTGGGCTCGCCGTCACTTGCATGTCGCGCAGAGCCACACGCAGATCGAGGCCAATGATGTCTGTGAGGATGCCGTGCACTGCACGAAAAGATTCCTCGTCGCCGGACCAACGGCCGGAATCGCGAAGAAAGCGCAGGAAATGCATCATGCAATAGGTAGCGGTAATGCCCTCGTGGAGCGTGCCCAATATAAGAGAAGCCAACCTTGCGGCGACGTCAGCGGGCTCAAGGGCAGTTATGGCACCGGATCCCTTGGACGCAGGGTAAAAGCGGAAAAACATCGTCAAGCTTTTCAACACCACCCTGACATCTGTGCGGAACCAGTGCTCGCGGTACCAGCAGGTGAAGGCCGGAGTCAGGGCCTGCAACTCGCTCACGTTGCCCGGCGAGGCGTGCGCTGTCTCCCGCCGAGTGCCTTTGACCGGGCTGCCCGGTTGTTTGCGGGCCGGCTTCCTTCGTGCCGCCAACCGGCGTTGCTTCCTGGTCACATTGATCCTCACCTTGCTTGTTGCGTCGGTCAGACCAAACGCTAATGAGGAAGCACCCCGGGCCGCCATGCACTGAAGGCCGTATGTGGATAGCTGGCGGAAGCGCAATCGGGGACCTGATTCAAACGCCGCATAGATCTTGCTGTTTGCGGATGTGATGCAAGAGCGATGGGGCGTCTGCCCGATTGTTGCAGGAGCTGATGTGACGTTTTGCGGGTGTGGGGCAGGAGCTGATGGGGCGCGTGGAAAGGGGCGTGGGCTTACCCGTGGAGCTCCCGGTACGCGGCAGCTGCTCCAGGGTGCAGCGGCAGGCCCGCGGTGTTGATGAGGGATTCGGGGCTGAGGAACTGGACGCCCAGGCTGGACTGCGGAATGAGCTCCTCCGCGCGGCCCACCAACAGCTCCACCGTCCGCTGTACGGTGGTGTCCGCCAGGTCGCTCCGGCACAGCAGCAGGTTGGTCACGCCTACGGTCCAGACGGCGGGAAGCCCCTCGTACGCTCCGGCCGGGATGAGCACCCGGTCGTAGAAGGCGCCGTACTGGGCGCGCAGCACTGGCAGCAGCACGGAAAGATCCAGGAAACTCAGCCCCACGTCGTGATGGGCGGCGGCGATGGCGGCGGTGGGAACGCCTCCGGACCAGAACAAGGCATCCACTGATCCGTCCCGGAGTGCTGAGAGCCCGTCATTGAGTCCCAGATTCAGGACGGTAACCGCTTGTCCTCCACCGCCGGCGGCACCTTCACCTGCGTTGACGGAAGTGAGCCGGGCGGCTTCCAGCAGGCGCAGTGTTGTCAGGGACGTTCCGGACCCCGGCTCACCCACAGCCACCGTCCTGCCGGCCAGATCGGAGATGGCGTGAAGACCGCTCTCCTGCCGGACCGCACAATGGACGTAGTTTTCATAGACTCTTCCGAGGGCGGTAATTCCCGTCTCGGATGCGCTCTTTCCCGCTGCCTTTTCGGCCGCCGAGTCAGCGAGGGCGACGGCGAACGTGGCCCGCCCGCCGAGGAGGTGCTCGAGGTTGTCCAGGCTGCCGCCCGTCTCGAGCGCGGTGGCTTGCCGGGCCACCCCGTTGCGTTGGAGTGAGGCGGCAAGCAGGGTAGCGAACTCGAGGTAGAAGCCGCCTGGCTCGCCACCTGCCACCACTAAGGAATCCACCCGGTCTTCCGAAGTACAGGCGCTCAGCGCCGGCAACAAAATCCCCGCCAGCCCTGCCGCAGCACCGGCTTTGAGCACGCCGCGCCTGGACAGGAAGGGTGCAGTCAGAGGGGAACAAGGGTCACCCATGCGGCGCCGCCTGCCGGTTGGTGTCCCCGCTCGGAGCGTCGCCGGCATGTGGAAACTCGAGGCAGGCACGCAGGCCGTGGGGCTCCACTGTAGCCAACACAAGACGTCCGCCATTCGCCACGGCCAGCTTGTCCACGATGGTCATGCCCAGGCCGTTGCCGCTCACCGCCGAGTGCTCCGGCGAGCGCCAAAAACGCTGGGTGGCCGCTGACCTTTCCTCGGACGAAAGCCCGGGCCCGTCGTCGGTCACTTCAATCACCACACTGTTGCCGCGGGCGCGGACAGCAGCTGTGATAGTGGCGCGGCCGGCGTATTTGATGGCGTTGTTCAGCAGTTCCCCAACCATCTGGGCCAGGTCGTCCGGGCGGCAGGCGATGAGTGCCGGCTGTTGGGGCGGGCTCCCAAGCACGATCGAAGCACCGGCCAGCCGGGCAGCGGGTCCTGCCCGTTCGGCTTCCCCCTGCACGACGGGGAAGGGGTCAACGGGAGTCCGGTCCGCAGCGGAGAGACCTCCAGACGGGGTGCCCGCCGAGTCCGCGAAGGCGCGGTGCTCCGCCGCGGCAAGTTTCAACACGCCGTCCAGGATCTCTTCCACGCGTTCGAGTTCCGTGACCACTGCGGCGGCAGCATCCCGCTCCTTGGCTGTCTTCAGCTCCAACTGCAGCAGGTCGATCCGCAGCCGCAGCGCTCCCACAGGGTTGCGGAGCTCATGGGAGGTGTCCGCGATGAGCTGGCGCTGGGCTTCGAGGCTGTCGCTGACACTCTGCGCCATGGCGGTGAAGGACCTGCTGAGTTCCCTCAACTCGGGCGGGCCTTCCTCCGGCAGTTGACCGCTCCGTCCGGTTGCTTCCAGCTCGGCGACGGCGGCATTGAGCCGGTGGACCGGGCGCAGCACCCAGCGGGTCACCCGGGCTGCGGCGATGAGGAGCAGGGCTGCGAGGGCGGCTGCAGCGAGTCCGACGGCGAGCCAGCGTTCGCGCAGTTTCTGGCGGGCAGCGTCCTGGTTGACTTCCAGGACGGCCGCCCCGAGCACTTGGCTGGCACTTCCGAAGGAGCGGGAGATCACCGCCGAACCGGTGCCGAAGGGCTGAACTGGCGCCAGGGTGGTGTCACTCAGGTTCAGGCTGGCCCTGGCCAAGGCGTCCCGCACGTCGGCCCTGTCCTCGCTGAGGCCGCCGGAGCGCAGGGTTCCCTGCTGCAGCCGGATCAAAACGCCTTCGCCGTAGAGCTCGGAGTACCGGTCCATTTCAGCCTGCAGCTGGGTGGCGTCGCCGCCGTCGGTCCCGGCGTCGAAAGCGACCTGGGCGAGTCGGTTCAGGGAAGCAGCCCGGTTGATCTGGAGCTCCTGCGTGAGCTCCCTGCCGGCGGAGGCCAGGATGGTGTTGGAGGCGATGAGGACCAGAAGGACGGACAGGACGCTCAGGATCCCGAGAACGCGGAGCCTCACGCAGAACCCGCCTCGATGCGGTAGCCAACACCGCGGACGTTGATGATGAAGCCCGGCAGCCCAAGCTTGGCCCGGAGGCCCGTCAGATGCACATCGAGGGCGCGCGAGGAGGCGACAAACGCGTCACCCCACAGCGAATCCAGGATCTGCTCCCGGGTCACCACCGAACCTGCATGGCTTGCCAGGAGCGCGAGCAGGTCGAATTCCGTGGCCGTCAGGGGAAGGTCTTGCGTGGCGAGGACAGCAACCCGGCGTTCGAGGTCCACCTCCAGTTCGCCCAACTTGATGAGGCGCTGCCTGGTGTCCTGTGACCTGGCCGCGCGGCGGGTCACGGCCTCGATGCGGGCGAGCAGCTCCACCAGCTTGACCGGTTTGACCAGGTAGTCGTCGGCGCCAGAGCGGAGTCCGAGCACCACACTGCGTTCGTCGTCGCGCGCGGTCAGAATCAGGATGGGAACATCGGTGACCTGCCGCAGCTTGCGCAGGACCTCCAGCCCGTCCATGTCCGGGAGTCCGAGGTCCAGCAGAATGACTCCGAACCGCCGGTGCCCTAGGAGAGCGTCCGCGCCGCGGGAAACCCGGCTGGAGTTGTGCCCGGCAGAAACCACCGCCGCTTCGAGGGCGGATGCCATAGCGTCGTCGTCCTCGACGATGAGCACATCCATAGCCAGTTCCTGTTCCTTTTCGAGCGGCGCGATGTCGCGGCCGCCGGACGACTCTCCCGCACCACTCTGCCTGCCCTTGGCAGATTACCCCTTCCACCGGTTCTCCGTTGCCCCCGGAGGACCCACCCGGCACAACCGGCAACAGGCACGAATACCTAAGGAAGTGTTAGGAATTCCTTTTTCGCTTGGGCTGTGCCGTGGCTCACGCATAGCTTGGTTGAGGTCCTCAAGCTTTACGAGGGGACGCACAACCTCAAGGAGGAACCATGAGCAACGCTGCCATGGACAGCACAAAAATCAGGCCGGAGCGGACAGCGGGGACCGCGCAGCCAAGGAAGGTTCAGCGATGAGCAGCCAGCAAACCGCAGCAGTCAGCGAATCGGTACAGACCCGGCGCGCCGTGGGCAACATATTGAAGGGCTCCGCCGGCAACCTGGTGGAGTGGTACGACCTCTACGTCTACACAGTCTTCGCCGCCTACTTCCAGGCGCACTTCTTCAACTCCAAGGATGAACTTCAGGCCGGCCTTGAAGCCATGGCCGTTTTCTCGACGTCCTTCCTCATGCGCCCCATCGGCGCCTGGTTCTTCGGCCGGTACGCGGACCGCAAGGGCCGCAAGGCAGCATTGACGCTCAGCGTGACCCTGATGTCTGCCGGTTCCTTCGCCATCGCCGTCCTCCCCACCCAAGACGTGATCGGGCTCTGGGCGATGATCCTGCTGGTCCTCATCCGGGTGATCCAGGGGTTCTCCGTAGGCGGCGAGTACGGCACCAGCGCCACGTACATGTCGGAGGCGGCCACCAGCAAGCGCCGCGGGTTCTTCTCCAGCTTCCAGTACGTCACCCTGGTCGGCGGCCAGATGCTGGCGCTGCTGGTCCTGGTGATCCTACAGAACGCCATGCCCAAGGGCGATCTCACCGAGTGGGGCTGGCGCATCCCGTTCGCCATCGGCGGCGTCGCCGCGCTGGTGGTCCTGTGGCTGCGGCGCTCCATGGAAGAAACTGTCTCGGCCGAGCAGATCCAGGCTGCCAAAGCCCCGGCAGCGGGGGGAGCCCAGCCGGGCACCATGAAACTGCTGTTCACCCAGTACTGGAAGCCGCTGCTGATCTGCATCGGCGTCACCCTGGGCGGCACCGTGGCGTTCTACACGTACACCAACTTCATCCTGAAGTTCATGAACGATACGTCCGGCATCGCCAAGACGGACACCTCCGTGATCAACTTCTGGGCGCTGTTCATCTTTATGCTCCTGCAGCCGGTTTACGGCATCATCTCGGACAAGGTGGGCCGCAAGCCGCTGCTGCTGTGGTTCGGCATCACCGGGGTCCTGTTCACCTGGCCGCTGCTCTCCACCCTGGCCGGAACCAAGGATCCGTTTACAGCCTTCCTGCTGATGATGGGCGGCCTGCTCATAGTGGGCGGCTACACGTCCATCAACGCGTTGGTGAAAGCCGAACTGTTCCCGGCTTCCATCCGGGCCCTTGGCGTGGGTTTGGGCTACGCCATCGCCAACTCACTCTTCGGCGGCACCGTTCCGCTGATCGGCGCGGCCTTCCAGAAAGCTGAGCGGGAGGACCTGTTCTTTACCTACGTCACCGTGGCCATTGCCGTGTCCCTGCTGGTGTACATCTTCGCCCTGAAGAACAAGAAGGCAACCCACCTGGACCGGGAACAGGGCCATGCCTGGGTCCAGGCACCCAAGGACGGCGACAAGGAAAAGGACCCGCTGGGCGTCTGACGCCGGCAGAAGGAACAAAGGAGGGTACGACGGCGGGTGGCCGCCCGCCGTCGTACGCCCACCACAGCAGGACGCTCTATCAGTTCCTGCAGGAAATACCCGAACGCTCTATCACTCTCTTCAGGAAAGTGATGGAGCGTTCCGGGTTTTCCCGCGTTAGGTGATAGAGCGTCCTGTGGGGACGCTGCGGGTGGCGAGACCTAAATGAGTGCAAAGCGTGACCCTACCGGCATGGTCCGTTGCCGGCGTCGCTGTTTCACTGGAAGCAGGCGGGCTTCCGCCTGGTGACGCCGGGGGAGGCAACAGCCGTGAAGCATTTCCAGCGGGCAATGGCGTTCGGCGCCGTACTGGCCATGGCGGGGTGTGCTGCACCGGCGCCACCGCAGTTGCTCACGGCAGACGGCGTGGAGCGGGTTGCGGTGGACAGCGCGGCCTTCAGTGATGAGCTGATCAGTTTCCGGAATTCCGCCTTCGTGCTGGGGGATACCCTCCTGGCCAGCGGGGGAGAGGGCAACGTGGTTGCGTCGCCCGGCAGCCTGCTGATTGCCCTGGCTATGCTTCGTGCGGGCGCAACCGGGGAGGCTGCCGCGGAGATTGATGCCGTGCTCGGCCTCCCGGCCGGCGGCCGGGACGAGGCCATGAACGCGTTGCTCGCCTCCCTGGAGGAGTACGACGGCGACCCCGGCTCAGTGGATGAGGAGAACCCGCCCGCCAAGCCCCTGATGCACGCCGCGAACGGGTTGTTTGTGGACCGGAGCGTTCCCACGGGGGAGAACTACCTGAAGACCCTCGCGCAGTTCTACGGAACGGGCGTGTACCCGGTGGACTTCACTGACGAGGCAGCCACGAAGCCGGCCATGGACGCCTGGGTCAACAGGAATACCGGCGGCCGGGTTGAGAAGGCGCCCGCCCGGTACGACCCGAAAAACACTTTCAGCCTCCTGAACTCTGTATATTTTGCCGGCGCCTGGGAGGCCCCGTTCAGTGCCGAGGCTACGTCGGACCGGCCGTTCGAAACGCCGCAGGGAACCGCCAGCGTGCCCATGATGCATGGCGCGCAGTACATGGCGTACGCGGACGGCGCCGGCTGGCAGGCGGTGGACCTGCCGTATGGCGAAGGGTTTGTGATGCGGCTGGTGCTTCCCGCGAGGGGTTCAGACGGCGGTGCTGCCGCCATCAAGGCGGACCTGTTGGCCGGGGTGGCAGATGCCCTGGAGGCAGCAGATCCCGGCATGGTGGACATCGCACTGCCCACGTGGGACCACAACAGCAGCTTTGATCTGCGCGAAGTGCTCGGGCAAATGGGCCTCCGCAAAACCCTGGAAACTACTTCCGATTTCAATGCCATTCAACCGGGCCTGATGCTCACCCAGGCTGCGCAGGATGCCAACATTACCGTCGCGGAAAAGGGAACGGTGGCGGCGGCCGTCACCCAGATCAACGGGATGGCGGTCAGTGGCCGGGCCCAGCCCGAAAAATCCATCACCTTCGACCGGCCGTTCCACTACCAGATCGTGCACACGGAGACTGGCCTGCCACTCTTTATGGGAAAGGTCACCGACCCGCGCTGGTGGCTGCGAGGCTGATCGGGCGCCGGGCCTGTGCGGCTTAGCTCCCGGATTTTGCAGCAGCGCGGCGCACGATCGCGCCGTACGCCGCGAACAGCCGCGGCAGCACCACGTACACGGCCGCCGGGACAACCACCAGCGTGAGGGCCAGGGCCCGGAGGACGGGGTGCCAGCTTTCCGTCAGCGGTGCGGTCAACACCATGCCCACGGCCACGAGGGGAAAGATTGCCAGCCACGTGATGACTGCCCGCACGTGGATGGATGGCGCGGGGGGAGCAGCCGGGACGGACGGGGAAGCGGCTGCTGCAGTGACGGCGGCGGGAGCGGCGCTGTTGTTCACGGGAATCTCCAACTAAACGGTTGCTTTTGCTTGAATCGACAGTAGACCTCTGCCGGGCAAACTGCAACTACTTAGTTGGAATCGGCGTAGAATGTTGTTATGGCCTGGGACACTGAACGCACCAAAGCGCTGCTGCTGGCTGCTGCCACCGAGGAATTCAGCGAGAAAGGCCTGGCCGGTGCCAGGGTAGACCGGATCGCGGCCGCCGCCGGCGTAAACAAGGAGCGTATCTACCAGTACTTCGGCAAGAAGGATGATCTTTTTGATGCCGTCCTGGCCGCGGAACTGGTCCGGGTGATGACCGAGGTTCCCATCGAGGGGCACGGCGCTGCGGCCGTGGGAGAGTACGCCGCGAGGCTCTTTGACCGTCACACCAAGGACAGTGCTCTGGCGCGGCTGCTGTTCTGGGAAGGTCTGGAGCGCGGCCGCAACACCGTGGACCGTGCCACCCGGGCAGACCATTGTGCCGCCAAGGTGGACCAGATGCTCCGCGTCCTGCCGGGCGTCGACCGGACCGACGCCGCGGACCTTGTTATTACCATCGTGACGCTCTGCGACGGCTGGCCGGTGCTGCCGCAGATCGACGAACTACTGGCTGGCGCCGCACCGGACCGGCTGGAACGCCGTCGGGCCTTCATCGCCCGGACTGCCACGCTCATCGCCGAAGCCCTCCTGGACGAAGCTCCGGTGGCTGCAGCCCGGCCGTAAGGGAGCGGGGAAGCTAGCGCGGTCCGCCCTGCCACAGGGCATCGAACGGCGCGCCCGAGGCCACGCGGTTCCGGATCCCGGCGGTGACAAACGCTTTCGCTGTCCGTGCCGCCTCCAGCGGCGCCGCGCCTTTGGCCAGTTCGGCGGTGACCGCGGCAGCAAGGGAGCACCCTGCGCCGGACACCGCCACCTCGCCCACCTTCTCGGCGCGCAGCACTTCAAGGGTTTCACCGTCATAGAAAACGTCGACGGCGTCCGGGCCTTCCAGCCGCACCCCGCCCTTGGCGAGCACTGCGGCGCCGCTGAGCTCGTGGATGCGGACGGCTGCTGCCTTCAGGGACTCCACGTCCGTGATTTCCAGGCCGGAGAGGGATTCCGCCTCGAAGTGGTTGGGCGTCACGAAGGTGGCCAGCGGAAGGATCTGCGCCTTCAGCGCCTGGTCGGTGTCCAGGGCGTGTCCCGGCTCCTGGCCCTTGCAGATCAGCACCGGGTCCAGCACCACAGTGCGGAACCGGCCGCCCGCGAGGGCGCCCGCCACAGTGCTGATGGTGGCCGGGCTGCCCAGCATGCCGATCTTCACGGTGTCCAGCACGGACGGCGCGCCCGACGACGCGCCGTACGCCGCCGTCGTCGCCTCCAGCTGGTCGGCGATCACCTGCTGGTCCACCGGCACGAAGCGGTGGTTCCAGCTGTCGTTCGGGTTGAAGGACACGATGCAGGTCAGGTTGGCAATGCCAAAGACCCCCAGCTCCTGGAAGGTCTTCAGGTCGGCCTGCGCGCCGGCACCGCCGGTGGCTTCGGAGCCCGCGATCGTCAGGACGACGGCGGGAGCGGCTGCGGGGGACTGGACATCGGTGGAAACGGAAGTCATGGCACCATCCTGCCATCCGCCGTCGGCCGCCGGCTTTGTTTGTCTGAACAGCGCCTTGAGCAGGGCCCGTTCAATGGGACAATGGGGCGGACAGTGCTAATACAGCCGGCCGCCCCATTCATTCCCGGGCCCCGAGCGAACCACTACGAACGGAATCCCCATGCCCCCAGCCCCAGGCCAGAACGCCGTGCCCCAAACCGCTCATGCCGGCAGCGGCGCAAGGTTCGCTTCCATCGGTTCCCCCTACTTCGGGATCATGCTGGCGGTGATGGCCGTGGTGCTGATCCTGTCCAACATCGGTGCGTCGAAGGGTGTGGCGATCGGCCCCATCATTACCGACGGCGGCTTCTTCCTGTTCCCGCTGGCATACATCCTGGGCGACGTCATCAGCGAGGTCTACGGCTTCAAGGTGGCCCGCAAAGCTATCTTCACCGCCTTCGCGCTGTCCGTCTTCGCGTCCCTCTGCTACTGGGTGATCATCGCCCTGCCCGGCTTCGACGACGAGTACGGAATGTCCAAGCAGGCCGCGCTGGAAGGCGCCCTGGGCCCCGTTCCCCAGATTGTGCTCGCCTCGCTGCTGGCGTTCCTCGCCGGGCAGACCATCAACTCCTGGATCCTGGTGAAGATGAAGGCCCGCTCCGGCGAGAAGTCCCTGTGGGCGCGGCTGATGGGCTCCTCGGGTGCCGGTGAATTCGTGGACACCCTGATCTTCTGCAGCATCGCCGCCTCCGTCATCGGCATCACCGACTTCGGCACGTTCGTGAACTACGTGGTGGCGGGCTTCGTGTACAAGACCCTGGTGGAGTTCATTTTTGTGCCGGTCACTTCCCTGGTGATCGGCTGGGTCAAAAAGCGCGAACCGAGCTACGGCGCGTAGCTAGCCCTTGAGGGTGGCGTCGAGCAGCGCCCGCAGCTCCCGGAAGTGACGCTCCGTGGCCTCGGCGTGGAAGGCCGAGGTGTCCGCCATGGAATAGCCGTGGGAGGCTCCGGGGTAGATCTCGTTGGACGCCTCAAGGCCCGCCGACTGGAGCGCCTCGCCCAGCCGGGCTACGGCGTCGGGAGACATGCTCGGGTCATGGTCGGCGTGGCCGAAGACAAACCGGGCGCGGGCGTGGGCAAGTCCGAGGTGGGGGCTGTCCGGAGCGTCGGTGGCCAGTCCCCCGCCATGGAATCCAGCGCAGGCTGCCACCACATCCGGCCGTGCCGTGGCGGTGCGGACGGCCAGCCTGGCTCCCATGCAGTAGCCGAAGGCGCCGATCGGACCCGGCGCTACGCCGTCGAGCCCGCCGAGCGCCTTGACCCACGCGTCAACGTCAGCCACTGCCCTGTCCGCAGTGAGCCGCCCCACCCGCGGGAAGGCGGCCTTGCCGGCGGTTTCCCTGCCCTCCGGCGTGGTCATGTCCGTTACGGGAGCGAGCTCGGCAGCCTTGCCTTCGCGGTAGAAGACGTTCGGTGCCAGGACGATATAGCCCCAATCGGCCACCCGCTGGGCCATGTCCTGGATGCGGGGGCGCAGGCCGAACGCGTCCATGTAGAGGATGACGCCGGGAAAGGGGCCGGTGCCGGTGGAGGGACGCGCCACCTGGGCTTGGGCGGTGCCTTCTGCGGCGGGGATCTCTATGGGCATGGGGTCAGGATATCGGAACCGGCGGGGGCGCATGCCTAGGAGTAATACTGGCCCAGCGTCTCGGCCTTGAACTCGAAGAAGGTGCCGGATTCGATGGCCAGCCGGGCGTCATCCACCATTTTCACCACGAACCGCTCGTTGTGGATGGAGATCAGGGTGGCGGAGAGCATCTCCTTGGCCTTGAACAGGTGGTGGATGTAGGCCCGTGAGTAATGCGTGCAGGTGTAGCAGTCGCAGCCGTCCTGGAGCGGGCCGAAATCGCGCTTGTACTTGGCGCCGGAAAGGTTGAAGCGGCCCTGCGGCGTGTAGAACGCAGAGTTGCGGGCCACCCGGGTGGGGGAGACGCAGTCGAAGGTGTCAGCGCCGTTTTCGATGGCAGTGAAGATATCGTCCGGTTCGGAGATGCCCAGCAGGTGGCGCGGTTTGTCCTCGGGCAGCTCCTCGTTGCACCACCGGACAATGGTGCCCAGGTTCTCCTTCTCGAGGGCTCCGCCGATGCCGAATCCGTCAAACGGCATGGCGCCGAGGTCCCGGCACGCCTTCCGGCGCAGGTCCTCGTACTGGGCGCCCTGGATCACGCCGAACAGGGCCTGGTACGGCTTTCCCACCCGCGAGCCGGTCAGCCGGAAGTGCTCCGTGATGCACCGCTCCGCCCACAGCCGCGTGCGCTCCAGCGACTCCTCCTGGTAGCCGCGGGAGTTCTGCAGGGTAGTCAGCTCGTCAAAGGCGAACATGATGTCCGCACCGATCTGATGCTGGACCTGCATCGAGATTTCGGGGGAGAAACGGTGTTTATCGCCGTTCAGGTGCGATTTGAACCAGACGCCGTCGTCGTCGATGTGGGCCAGGCGCTCCTTGCCGGGGGCAACGGCGTCGTCGGGAACAGCCGCGTCCGCGGAAGAAACAGTTTTCATGTCGATGACCTTCTTGAACCCCGACCCCAGGCTCATCACCTGGAATCCGCCCGAGTCCGTGAAAGTGGGCCCGGACCAGTTCATAAAGGCACCCAGGCCCCCGGCCTCATCGAGGATGTCCGCCCCGGGCTGCAGATACAGGTGGTACGCGTTGGCCAGCAGGGCCTGCGCACCAAGGTCCGCCATGGATTCGGGCAGGACGGCCTTCACCGTGGCCTTTGTCCCCACAGCGATAAACGCGGGCGTCCGGATTTCACCGTGGGGCGTGGTGATGGTGCCGGTGCGGCCCAGGAATTCCCCGCCGTTGGCCGAAACCTGGGCTGCGGACGGCGGGCACGCCTCCGCGAGGCGGGAACCCAGGCGGAAGCCGAACTCGGACTGCCGGGACAACGCGCCATGCAGCGCGGTTTCCCCGGCGGGGGCAGCCGCCGGGGCAGAAGGGGACGAAGCGGAAGCAGGGTTGGCTGGCACCGTACCAGTGTGCCAGCAAATGGGGCTGGCTCCTCAGCTCACCGGTTCCGCTGTGGGGTAGTTCTCAGCCCGCCAGGAGTCCCAGGACGAGCGGATCGCATCGACCCTGGCCGCGCCCAGGTCGTAGGTGGAAATAATGACCAGCGAGCCGCCCTCGGGCCGGACATCGGCAATCTTTGGCTGGTCGGCCACAATCAACAGGCCGTCGCCATGCTCCGCGTAGCTGTGGACGGTGAGCCCCACCTGGTGGTTGCTCCGGTACCAGACCTTCCCGGAGATCTCCTCGCCGGTGGGCAAGGTCAGCGTGTACTCCTTGCCCGGGGCAGGAACGTCCGAAAGGCCGAGTTTTTCGACCGCCGAACCCGGGCCGCCGGGCACC
Organism: Pseudarthrobacter sp. W1I19; assembly: GCF_030817835.1. Lineage (NCBI taxonomy): Bacteria > Bacillati > Actinomycetota > Actinomycetes > Micrococcales > Micrococcaceae > Pseudarthrobacter > Pseudarthrobacter sp. W1I19. Next base: position 3,803,179 of record NZ_JAUSZR010000001.1, on the reverse strand, counting down.
TGGAGGAACAGGGTATGGCGCTTGCCGTGTGGATGGCGTTCGAGGGCAAAGCGGAGCTGCTGCAGGAAGGTCAGCCAACCTTGGGTGATGTCTTCATCCCAGGCGGCCCATTCCGAATTATGGTCCAGCGCTGCCCGGGTGATGCTGACGCGCGTCCCGTTCGGCTCCGGGTGGAGCTCGAAGACGTCGCCGCCGTGCACTGTGAAGCTGGTGTGGTCCGGCGACTCCTCCTCGTCCCCTGAGAAGTAGATCTGCTTGATCTCGGCGTCCAGGTCCTCGGCCTGCCAGCCGTGCCATTGGGCCACCTTGGACGGTTCGCGCAGCATCGTCCAGACCTGCGGCGCGTCAGCATTGATCACAACGCTCAGATTGTTAGTCATAGCCCCGAATGTACAATCCCTGCCCGACGCCGGGTAGGGGGTATTTGTCCACCCTGGAGTTCAGGAGCGGACGGCCTCAAGTTCGTTGCTGATGCGGCGCTCGAGCTCTCCGGGCAGGATGGTCTCCGAACCTCCGTGTGCCCGCAGGAACAACAGGGATTCGAGCCGCAGCAGCCGCCATTCGCGCTCTGCATCGTGGTTGGCGTTATCGATGGACCGGAAAATTTCCTTGTCATACAGGTTGGGCTCGTTGAGCGAGCGCTGCCGCACCTTGGCGGCCATCCGGGCCTTGAAGGGGTCCGTTTCCTGGTTTTCCGGGGTGCGGAGCAGCTTTTCGTAGACCTCGGCCCGCGCTTCCTGGCCGTTCTGCCGGCAGATGTAGCTGGACAGAGCCAAGGAGGCTTCCACGGAGGCCCACCGGCCCGGGTTCCCGTCATAAGGCAGGACGTTGAGCAGGTCCGCGACGGCCAGGGAACCGTCCGCATCCTTGAGGGTGATGAAGAGCTCGTGGGCGAGGTCGCTAAGGTCTTTCAGGCAGCTGCCGGACTTGAAGTTGACCCCCTTCGCCAGCCGGTCGGCCAGCAGCAGCACGCCTTCCGCATCCGGGTGGGCTTCGGCCGCGGCTTCCACCACAGATTCCGGCGTCCCCTTCGGCGCCGGGATCAGGGCCAGTTCCTCCTCGCCTGGGCCGGTGGCCGCCGGCGGGACGGCAGGCAGGGGTGGCACGACGACGGCGGGAGCCGCAGGTGCCCCAGCCGGCTCTCCGCCGGGCTGCTTCAGCCCGGCCTCCTTAACGGGTCCCGTTTCCCCGGCGGTGCCGGCCACCCCGGCGGGGATGGCCTGCAGCGGAAGCTGGGTGACGCCGTCGAGCACTGCGTCCACCACCGTCACCGACGTGCCCACGGCGATGCGCAAGGTGCCTCCGCCGGACAGGCTGGCGAGGACCAGCGCGGGCGCGCCGAAATCGTCCTGCTCAAGCTCAACCTGGCGGATTTCCGCTGTCCGCTCACCGTCCGGCAGCAGGATGTGGCTGCCGGTGGTCAGAGATCCAGCCTGCTGTTCGCTGTAGTTCCGGGCGGCTGGTGTTTCGGTCATGGGAGTCCTTAAGTTCTCTTGCGGTCCGCCCTACAGTCTACAAAGGAGGGCACCGGAAGTCGGGGACGCCGGGTGCTGCCGAGGGTGTCAGAACCCTACGCCCGCGAAGGCCAGCGCCTGCCGGATCAGGCCGCCGCGCCCGCCGGTGAACTCCATCTGAACGCCGGGGCTCAGGACTTCCGCGGGGGTCATCCAGGTCAGCTCCAGGGCGTCCTGGCGCGGTTCGCATTCGCCCGTCACCGGGATGACGTAGGCCAGGGACACGGCGTGTTGCCGCTCATCGGTGAAGCCGGTCTGGGACGGGGCAGGAAAGTACTCCGCCACCGTGAAGGGAACGGGGCTGATGGGCAGCTGCGGGAACGCCAGCGGGCCAAGGTCCTTTTCCATGTGCCGGAGAAGGGCTGCCCGGATGGTTTCGCGGTAGATGACGCGCCCGGACACCAGCGAACGGACCATGGTGCCGTCCTCGTCGGCCTGGAGCAGGGTTCCCACTTCGTTGACGAAACCCAGCGGATCGAGCCGGACCGGCACAGCCTCCACGTACACCATGGGCAGCCGCCCGCGCGCCTCAAAAAGGTCTTCTTCGGAGAGCCAGCCGGGATTCGGGTCAGGTGTGCGCACGTTCATGCTTAAGTTCTACCCCATGGGACGGTGCCCAGAGACCCACACCGCGGCCGGCACGTGGTCCGCGCCGGACCCGGCATCCGGATTGGCCACGTGGAGAGTGCTGCCAAAGGCCTCCTCCGTCACCGTTGCCTCAAACCCCGCGGAGGCGAGGCGTGCCCGCAATGGTTCCAGGCCGCCGTCGTACTCAAAACCCAAGCCGGACCGGGGCGGACCCGCGGCCGGACGCACCAGAAGCACCCCTCCGTTTTTGGCCGTGAAATCGGCGGTTTCGTCCGCGTCGGGAACGGGGCGCGGACGGGCGCCAACATGCTGCAGGGTCCGGCTTGCCGAGGCGGGATCCTCCGTAAACCACACGCCAACGACCGCCAGGGCCGGGTCAGCATCGACGCACAGGGCCATGTGGACGGCTTTGTCAGCCAGGAAAGTGAATCCGTCCGGTGCGGTGATCCGGCAGGTTTCGCCGTGGCCCGCCGTGATGATTTCCGCGGGGTTGGTTCCAACATCCTGGGCTGAGAGGTTGGTGCGGCGGGCGAACTCCGCAAGGTCGCCCACCTCCACTGCGAACGCGGTGGTTCCGTCCTCGGCTGCTCCGTCCGGCACGGCGTGGAGGGCAAGGCGGCCCGAACCCGCGTCGAAGACCTGCCACCCGGGCTCGTTTTCGCTGCGGACCATGCCCAACTCGGTGAGCAGCAGCTCCCAGACATCGGTCCTGGACGTGAAATGGAGCGGACGGACACGCAGCATGGTCTTTCCTCTTGTTCGGTGAAGCGGGCGTAAGGCCATGGTGCCACGCCGGGTGTCCGCCGGGGAGGGGTTGTGCCCTCGCGGGTCACAGGCAGAATAGGGCCATGGCCGTTGAACTCGAGGAACTGCTGGTGCCGGACGCCGCCGCGTGGCGTGGCTGGCTGGAGGAGAACCACAAGACCAGCCCCGGCGTGTGGCTGGTGCTGCACAAAAAGGGCGGGCAGGTAACGGCGCTGGACTATGCGGCTGCGCTGGATGAGGCGCTGTGCTTCGGCTGGATCGACGGCCAGGGCAAGAGCCGGGACGCAGAAACTTCCTTGCAGCGGATGACGCCCCGGGGTCCCAAAAGCCCGTGGTCCGCCCGGAACGTGGGCCATGTGGCCCGGTTGGACGCTGAGGGCCGGATGACAGACGCCGGCTGGGCAGCCGTGAACGCCGCCAAGGAAGACGGCCGCTGGGACAAAGCGTATGACGGGCAGGCCACGGCCGAGGTTCCAGCAGATCTGGCGGCCGCCATCGCCGCCGTTCCGGCCGCCCAGGCGATGTTCGACGTCCTCACCAAAACCAACCGCTTCGCCCTGATCTACCGGACCAACTCGGTGAAGCAGGCTGCCACCCGCGAACGGAAAATTGCCGGGTTCGTTGAGATGCTGGCCCGCGGCGAGGCGCCGTACCCGCAGAAGAAGCGGCCTGCCGGGATGTAACAGTAATTGGGTCCTGGCCTTTGAACGGGTAGGGTTGATGGTTCACTTGCGCTGATGCCGCCTCCTCATCCGGGGGCGGCATTTGTGTGTTCGGCGACGGAACGATACCCATGATCCGCAAACCCTTCAAAATTTCCAGCCGCACTTTCCGGGGCCGCCCCTTGTGGTGGGCTGTCGCGGCAGCCGCTGCCGCCCTGGTGGTGGTCCTCTCCCTGGTCCTGTCCGGCAACGCCGGCTCCGGGGCAGGCGCCAAAGCCGGCCGGGTCCTTGGCAGCGTCGCAGCTGCCCAGGCCGCCGCCCGGGAGCAGACCGGTGCCTACGCCTCGCTGTGGCTAAAGGGTAACGACCGCACGCTGGCGGACCACGGAAAGGACGTACCGGCGGAGGGCGCGGAGGATGTCCGCAGCATCGAGTGCGGCACCGGCTGGCTGGCTGGGGTCCGGGTGGACGGCCAGGTTTTCCTGCGCAGCAGCACAGCCGACGCCGTGCGGCAGGATCCGGGGTCCGGGCAGCTTCCGGAATGCATCAGTTCCGAAGCCCGGGATGCCCTGCTCGCGGACCTGGGCGAGGAACGGACCTGGCCTGCGGCCGATGCGGCCCAACTGGAGGCTCCTGCCGGGAACCCCGGGTACCGCCCGCTCTACCACCTCACCCCCGGGCAGCGGTGGATGAACGATCCGCAGCGCCCGTTCTACCTGGACGGCCTGTGGCATTACTACTACCTCTACAACGCCGACTACCCGGAAGGGAACGGCACCGAGTGGTTCCACGCCACCAGCGCGGACCTGGTCCACTGGAAGAACGAGGGCGTGGCCATCCCCAAGTTCCGTAACGGGCTGGGGGACATTGAAACCGGGTCGGCCGTCGTGGACACCGAAGGCACTGCCGGCTTCGGCAAAGGCGCGGTGGTGGCGATCCTCACCCAGCAGCACGACGGCGTCCAGCGCCAATCCCTGTTTTACTCCACGGACAACGGGTACAGCTTCACCAGCTACGACGGGAATCCCGTGATGGAGAATCCCGGCGCGGAGCATTGGCGCGATCCCCGGATCGTGCGGGACGAGGCCAACAACCAGTGGCTGATGCTGCTTGCCGAGGGCCACAAAATCGGCTTCTACACGTCGCAGGACCTGAAGCAGTGGAAGTACGTATCCGGCTTTGAGCGCGAGGGCCTGGGCATCCTCGAATGCCCGGACTTCTTCCAGCTGGACATCGACGGTGATCCCTCCCGGCGGACCTGGGTGCTGGCTGCCAGTGCCAACGGCGCCGCGGAAGGCCGGAGCACCGGGCTGGCGTACTGGACGGGAAGCTGGGACGGCAAGGGATTCAGGGCAGACGGTGACCACCAATGGCTCGACGCCGGATCGGACTTCTACGCCGCCGTGACCTGGGACGACCCGCGGCTGACCGACGGGCAGCGCAAGTCCTCCCGGCACGCGATCGGGTGGATGAACAACTGGGCCTACGCCCGCGAGCTGCCCACCAAGGACTGGTTCGGCGCGGCGTCGGTGGTGCGGGACATCCGGCTGGAGTCCGACGGCGGGCGGCCGGCTTTGGTGTCCACGCCCACCCCTGCCCTCAAGTCCTTGGAGGGTGCCCCGACGCAGATTCCGGCGGGAATGCTCCGGGAGGGGTCTGGCGAGGCGCTGTCCGTTCCGGCCAGCGGAGCGTTCAAGGTGGATGTTGAACTTGGGACGCCGGAATCGGGGACGGGCGAAGCCCGTGTGCTCCTGCAAAGCGGCGGCAGGACGTATGCCACTGTTGGCTATGACTTTGCGACTGGCAAAGCTTTTGTTGCCAGGGACGGCGACGATGTTGCCGGCGGGCCGCGTCCTGACCCAGGCAGCGATAAAGCCGCGGGGCGCGACACGTACCGTCAGATCCAGGCATCAGATGACGGTCCGGGAAGGGCCGCCGTCCGCCTGACGGCCTATGTAGACAGGTCCTCGGTGGAAGTTTTTGTGGATGGTGGCAGGCAGAGCCTCACCTCACTCGTCTTCCCGCCGTCGGGAGCCAAAGAGGTGCGCCTCACCGCGGCGGGAGGCCGCGTGGGCGTCAACAGCGGCACGGTTACACCGCTCGCGGGAATTCGCTGAGGCGCAGCGCGGTCAGGGTTCGACGGGGAAGGCTACGCCTTCGCCTACCACCCGCAGGCACAGCTCCATTCCGGGCCGTGCGATGGAAGCGTTCCAGTGCCGGATGGTGATGATCTCGCCGCCGCCCGGGTAGCGGTGGTCTGCGCGGCCGGCAAGTTCGGGGGGAAGCGCCAGCTTCAGCCGCACGGTGGTTTCCGGGCCGAAGTAGTCTGTGTCCACCACAACGCCGCGGATGGGGCTGTCCTCGGCAATCCGGATCTGTTCGGGCCGGAGCATCAGCTGCACCCGGCCCTGGGCAGGCGGCCGGCGGACAGGGATGCCGCCCAGGGAACACGTGGCCAGGGAACCTTCCATCCAGGCGTCGAGGATGACGGCGTCTCCCAGGAACTCTGCGGTGGCGCGGTCGGCCGGGCGGGTGTACACCACAAAGGGGTTGCCTGTCTGGGCCAGTTTCCCGCCGCGCATCACCGCCACCTGATCGGCGAAGGACAGTGCCTCGGCCTGGTCGTGGGTTACCAGGATGGTGGTGACGCCCGTTTTCGGCCAGGACCTGGGCCACAGCCCTGCGGGTGGCTACCCGGAGGCCGGCATCAAGGGCGGAAAACGGCTCATCGAGGAGCATCAGTTCGGGCTCGCGTGCCAGCGCGCGGGCAAGGGCCACCCGCTGCTGCTGCCCGCCGGAAAGCTGGTGCGGGCGGCGCTTTGCCATTTCCGGATCCAGGGACACCATCTCCAGCAGTTCACCCACCCTGCCGGCGACGCCGCGGCGGCCTTTGGGGAGCTTCGCCGGATCCAGTCCAAACGCCACGTTCTGGGCCACCGTCAGGTGCGGGAAGAGTGCCCCGTCCTGCGCCACATAGCCGATCTTCCGCTTATGCGCCGGCACCCAGACACCATCGCCGGCCACCGTGCTGCCGTTCAGCGCGATGCTGCCGGCCAGCGGGTGCTCGAAGCCCGCTATCAGCCGCAGGAGCGTGGTTTTGCCCGATCCGGAGGGACCAACGATTGCCGTGGTTCCGCCCTTGGCCACCGAAAGGTTCACCCCCCGCAGGACGTCCTGCGAGCCGAAGTTCTTGGTGACACCCGCGATCTCCAGGTGCGTGTTGGTGCTGGCTGCCACGGACGGGGCGATCCTTGGCTCCGGCAGCCGTGAGGTGGATTGTGCTGTCACTGTCCGGCCACTTTCTTGGACTGTTGGAAAAGGAGGTACGTCATGGGTGCCGAGAGCAGGATCATCAGCAGCGCATAGGGCGCGGCTCCCGCGTAGTCGATCTCGCTGCTCTTGCTCCAGAACTCGGTGGCCAGGGTGCGCGTCCCGTTAGGGGACAGCAGCAGCGTGGCGGTGAGCTCGTTGGTGATGGCAAGGAAAACCAGGGCGGCGCCGCCGGCAGCGGCAGGCGCGGTCAGCCGCAGGGTGACCTGGAGGAACGCGGCCAGCGGCGGCTTGCCCAGGGACTGCGCAGCCTCATCCAGCTCCTTGGGTGCCTGGGCCAGCCCTGCCCGCAGGCTCACCAGGGCGCGCGGGAGGAACAACAGCACGTAGGCCGCCACCAGTACGCCGGCGGTCTGGTAGATGCCCGGAACCACACGGATGCTAACGGTGACAAAGGCCAGGCCCACCACGATGCCAGGCATTGAGCTGGTGACGTAGTTGGAGAGCTCCAGGGACTTGCTGAACCAGCTGGGGTGGCGGACGGCGAGGTAGGCCATCGGAAACCCCACAACCGCGGTGGCGGCCGCGCCCGCAAGCCCATAGGCCAGGGTTGTGGTGAGGGCGGGAAGGAACTCCGCAGCCGCCCATACGGGCGCGCCTCCCAGGGCAGTCCAGCGCAGGACGAAGAACAGGGGAAGCCCCACGGCAAGCAGGGTCAGTGCCAGCAGGAAAGTCTGCGCGGGAAGCTGGTATCCGCGAAGCGGCAGCCGCAGGGCCTTGGCCTGCGCCCCGGGCCCCACGCGGGCGTATCTGGCCGAGCCGCGGCTGCGGACTTCGGCCAGCAGCAGGAGCAGGCAAAAGAACACCAGGACGCTGGCCAGCATGTTGCCCGCGGCGCCGTTGAACGTGGACTGGTACTGCACCATGATCGCGGTGGTAAAGGTATCGAAGCGGATCATGGCGAATGCCCCGTACTCAGCCAGCAGGTGCAGCCCCACCAGCAGGGCGCCGCCGGTCATGGCTATGCGGAGCTGCGGGAGTACCACCCGGAAGAACGTGGCCCAGTTGCCCAGGCCCAGCGCCGCCGCCGACTGCTCGATGGCGGGGTCCAGCCGGCTCAGGGACGCGGCAGCAGGAATGTACACCAGGGGAAAGTAGGAGAGCGTCGCAATGAGGACGCCGGAGCCCAGGCCGCCCAGGGACGGCACCGCCGAGACCCAGCCGTAGCTGTTGACGAAGGCCGGAATGGCCAGCGGGGCGGCCAGGAGCACTGCCCAGATCCGGTGCCCGCGCAGCGTTGTGCGTTCCACCAGCCAGGCGCCGGCCACCCCCAGGAGCAGGCACAGCGGCACCGTAATGACGGTGAGCAGCAGCGTGTTAAGCAGCAGTTCGAGCACCCTTGGCCGGAAAATCAGGCCGACGGCGGTGTCCCACCCGGTTGCCGCGGTCATGTATGCCACGTACCCCAGGGGCACGAGGGAGAAGACGGCGATCAGTACGGCCAGGACGGACACCGCTGAAACGCCGAAAGGCGGGCGGGGCTGCTTGCCCCGGCCCGCCGTCGTCGTGCCCTTCCCTGATGGGGGAGCCGATAGATCGGTGCTCACGGTATTAGAGGAGTCCGGCCTTGGTCATCAGATCGGTGACCTTCGTGGAGTTCAGCTTGGCTGCATCAACCGCCGGGGCCTGCAGGTCCTTGATGGGAACCAGTTTGTCGTTGGCGGCAACCTCCGACGCAATGGCGTACTCGAAGGAAGTGCCGTTCTTCAGGACCTCCTGGCCCTTCTTGCCGGTGATGAACTTCAGGAACTGCTGGGCAGCTTCGGCGTTCTTGGAGGACTTCAGCACGCCGCCGCCAGAGACGGACAGGAAGGCGCCCGGGTCCTGGTTCTTGAAGTAGTACGGAGCGACGTTCTGCGAGTTCTCGCCGGTCTTGGCCTGGTCACCGTAGTAGTAGTAGTGGTAGATGAGGGCTGCATCCACTTCACCGGCGTTGACTGCCTTCATGGCCGTGCTGTTGCCCTTGTAGGCCTTGAAGTTTTCCTTCATGCCCTTGAGCCATTCCTCAGTGGCGGCCTCGCCCTTGAGTTCGAGCAGTGCCGAAACGATGGCCTGGAAGTCGGCGCCGGTGGGCGAAGCAGCCCACCTGCCCTTCCACTCCGGGTTGGCCAGGTCAAGCATGGACTTGGGGAGCTTGTCCTCGGTGAGCTTGTTCTTGTCGTACACCAGGACGGTGGAGCGGGCGGCGATGCCGGTCCACTTGCTGGTGGAGGGAACGAACTCTGCGGGCACCTGCTCGAGGGTTTCTTTGTCAACATCGGCAAAGAGGCCCGCGTTTTCGACCTGCGTCATGGCAGGGGAGTTCTCAGTGAGGAACACATCCGCCGGGGACGCGGCGCCTTCCTGGATGATCTGGTTGGACAGCTCAGTGTCCGAGCCCTGGCGCATGGTGACCTTGATGCCGGTCTCGGCCGTGAAGGCGTCGATCCATTCCTTGGTCAGGCTCTCGTGCTGGGCGTTGTATACGGTGATGCCGCCGGACTCTGCTGCTTCAGATGTTCCAGTGGCTGCGGGGGTGCCACTGCCGCCACAGGCGGACAGGCCAAGGGCGGCGCTGGCGGCGAGTGCGATGCCGGCCAGGGCGCGGTTGCGGATCTTCATTAAGGAGCTGCTTTCTGGGGAAAAGTCTCGGGGAACGAAGCCCCCATGGGCTTTCGGAGAAGATGCCCACGCAAGGAACTGTAGGGTAGGCAAACCTAAGAATATAGCCGGAAGTGGCTATTTGTGACGAGGCTCTCAAAAATTACGTGACTATGGCGTGACTTAATTCCGGAAGCTTGGCTCCACTGACGCCGCCGCTTCCAGCGTCATCCACGCCTGGAGCTGGGTGGAAAGTTCCACGGCGTTGCCGGGCGGGTACAAACGCTCCGCCGCCCGGTCCGCATGCATCGAAAAAATGCTTGCAGAATGTCCGGGACTGCCGGCCTCGGTGCCGTCCACGTGGCGCCGTCCGGTCCAAAAAGCCGCTGCTGTATTCCTGACCAGCCCCGCCGCTGCTTCCCGAGTGCCCGCCGGCAGCCGGCTGTCTGCAGCAGCCAGCGCCAGGTACCGGCACAGGATCCCGGTGAAGAGCCCGCCGTCGCCCGCTCCTTCACAGCGAAGGACCGGCCCGGCCCCGCCTGATTCACCTGCCGGAACAGTCAGGCGGCGCTCCACCGCCGCCACCAGTGCAGCTGCCCTGGCAAGGTTCGCGTCACCGCCCAGCTCAAGGAGCGCGCCCAGGACCGGGCCCTGGTTGTAGGTATAGACGGCCTGCTCGATCACCACATTCCCGTCCGGGCCCAGCCGGGCACCGTCGAGGTACAGGCCCTGCTCCTTGTCGAAGAGGGTCGCGTCCAGCCAGTCCAGCAGCTGCTGCGCCTTGGTCCGCTGCCCCGTGCGGGCATAGAAGAGGGCGACGGGTGCGGTGGCAGGGGTGTTCTTGAAATCGCGTTTCTTGCTCCAATAGGAACCGCCGCCCAGGTCATCGGTGCACGCGGCATCGAACTGAAGGGTGAGCGTCCTGCGGACGGCCTCGTTGCGCCGGCGCCCAGGCCGGCGCGTCTCCTCCGCGAGTGTGTCCAGCCGGAGGGTGGCCAGGGCAAGCCAGGCCATGTCGTCGTAGTAATTGTTGACGAACGTCAGGGCGTTGCGCAGCCGGATCCCGGTCACCAGCCGGGAAGCGAGCCTGCCGGCGCTGGTATGCTCCGGGCCGTTGAACCTTGCGGCAGGGGTGGCACCGCTGCCCAGTTCCCGCCGGCCCGCATCCACCAGGCAGTCAACATAGTGGGCCTGCCACCAGTAGTGCCAGGGCTGGAGCAGCTTGCCTTTCACGTCGACGCGCCAGCCGGGGACGGGCCACTGAACGGCACCAAGATGTGTGCCCGGCAAGAAGAACAGCCTCCTGCCAAAGAGCGCTGTGACTGACCGTGCGGCCTCGTTGGCTCTTTCGTGCCAGTCAACGGGAGTGGAAGCATCCGCGGAAGTCATGGCAACCACCCTAGCCGCGCCCACGGCAGCGCCGGGCAACGCCGGATGGTGCGTGGGAGGGGTAATTTCAGTTAACATTCACTAACTAACGCTTCCTGGACTTCGGCCGGGGCGTGCGCGCATCAAGGAGGATGTATGGACGTCACAGGCGGCGTTGCGTTGATTACGGGAGGTGCCTCGGGTCTGGGCGCAGCTACTGCCCGCAGGCTGTTCGACGCCGGAGCCTCGGTGGTGCTTGTTGACCTTGCCTCCTCTGCCGGTGAAGCGTTTGCTTCCGAGCTGAAGGACGGCAAAGCCGGCGGCGGCGGGACGGATCAATCCGCCATTTTTGTACCGGCGGACGTCACCAATGAAGCGCAGGTGCAGGCCGCCGTCGACGCCGCCCAGGCGCTGGGCCCGCTCCGCATCGTGGTGAACTGCGCAGGCATTGCCACCCCGGGCAAGGTGTTGGGCCGGGAAGGCGTGCTTCCCCTGGAGGCGTTCAACCGGGTCATCCAGGTCAACCTCGTGGGGACCTTCAACGTGCTCCGGCTGGCCGCGGCAGCCATGGTGGCCAACGAGCCGGCCACTTCGGAGCTGGGCGGGCCGGAACGCGGCGTCATTATCAATACCGCCTCGGTGGCGGCTTTTGAGGGGCAGATCGGCCAGCCAGCCTACGCGGCTTCCAAAGGTGCCGTGGCGGCGATGACGTTGCCGATCGCGCGGGAGCTGGCGCGCTCGCTGGTGCGGGTGGTCACCATAGCGCCGGGAATCTTCGAAACACCCATGATGGCGGGCCTGCCGCAGGAAGCCCAGGATTCCCTGGGCGCCCAGGTGCCGCACCCCTCGCGGCTGGGCAAACCTGCCGAGTACGCGAACCTCGTGGCGCATATTGTGGACAACGCCATGCTGAACGGCGAGACCATCCGGCTGGACGGCGCCATCCGGATGGGACCGAAATGACCCTCCCTAAAACTGCCGTGTTACCGTCGGCCGATTTTTTCGCCGTCGAATCCCTGCTGAACCAGGCTGAACGGGACAAGCTGGCCGAACTGCGGGAGTTCCTGGCCGCGGAGATCGCACCTTTTGCCGGCGACTGGTGGAACAAGGCCGAATTTCCCGCGCACATCCTGCCCAAACTCGCGGCCCTGCAGCTGAGCACCCCTGCGCAGCGCGGCTACAGCCACCTGTTCGCTGGCCTGGTGATCGCCGAGATGACCCGCGCGGACACGTCCATTGCCACCTTCTTCCTGGTCCATCACGATCTCTTCGTTGAGTCGCTGTACGCCTTCGGCAGCGCCGGCCAGAAGCGGCGGCTGCTGGACGACGCCTCAAACCTGCGGATCACCGGCGCGTTCGCCCTCACCGAACCGAACCATGGTTCGGACGTGGCTGGCGGCATGGAGACGCGCGCACGGCGGATTTCTTCCGCAACAGGCAGGGCGGACGACGGCGGAGACACCTGGGTGCTGAACGGCGCGAAGCGGTGGATTGGCAACGGGACGTTCTGCGACTACATGCTGGTGTGGGCGCGCGATGAGGCGGACGGTTCGGTGCGGGGCTTCATTGTTGATGCCACCCTGCCGGGGGTCACCCGGAGGCGGATCGAAAACAAGATCGCGCTGCGGACCGTGCAGAATGCGGACATCGTCTTCGACGACGTCCGGGTAGCGGAGGAGGACCGCTTCGCCGCCATCAGCAGTTTCGATGACACGAACGAGTTGCTGCGCGGCTCGCGCATCATGGTGGCGTGGCAGACGGTGGGCCAGCAGCTGGCGGCCTTCGACGTCGCCCGGCAGTACGCCGTGGAGCGGCATCAATTCGGCCGCCCGCTGGCACAGTTCCAGCTGGTCCAGCAGCAGCTTGTGACCATGCTGGGCAACGCCGTGGCCAGCATGGGCATGATGGCCGGGCTGGCCAGGCTGCAGGACGCCGACGCCGCCGATATGCCGCAGGTGGCACTGGCCAAGTCGTACCTCAGCGCCCGGATGCGCGAGACGGTTGCCCTGGGCAGGTCAATCCTGGGCGGAAACGGCATTGTCACCGACTACCGGATGGCGAAGATCTTCTCGGACGCGGAGGCCATCTACACGTACGAGGGATCGTTCGAGATCAACACCTTGATCGTGGGGCGGGCCATCACGGGGCTTTCGGCGATCGTCTGACGCCCGGTGGTTGAGCCAGTCGAAACCGGATTTCGACAGGCTCAATCACCGCGCTTCCGAAAGGTTCAATCACTGGGGTACGGCTGCCTCTCGCCGGCCTCCACGCGCACGTCCAGCGAGTTGTTCTTCACCGGCATAGGGCAGGTTCCATAGGGTGTAAAAGCGCTGGGGTAGTTGATGGCCCGGTTGAAATCGAGGACCACGGTTGAGTTGCCGGCTGCATCGTGCCGCGGCCGGGGCACGGTGAGCTTGCGCCAGTCGTCCGTGGTTTCGCCGTTGGTTTCGTCGTGGAACGTGACGGCCAGCGCCCCGAGCTTTTCCTCCTCCGCCTGCAGCCGCATTTCGTGCGGACTGCCCGGCACACGGAACACAACTTCGCCCACGGTTCGGTGGATGCCGTCCACCAGCGGGTTGGCAGTGGCGATCGGAACCTCCACAGGCTCCGGATAGGGCTCGAACCGGCCAGCAATTTCCCAGTCCGGGTTGTACGGGTAGGTGGGGACGCCTTGGAATTCCGTGAAAACGGGGGACTCCGCGTCCCTGGTCCGTATGGCGTAGCGGCCGCCCCGCATGGCCAGCTCAACCACCACCTGGGCGCCGTCCTTGCCGCCGAACTGGACCCACATCAGTGATTCTTCGTCGGCGAGGGACGCCGTTATGGTCCCAGCCACCGATTGCCCTGTCTCCACCAGCGTCAAACCGTCCGCGGGCACTGCGGTGAGTGACGCCGTCGTACCGTCCGTGGACCAGAGGCCGGGCACCATCTCGACGGCGGCCGGAGAGTCTTCAAGCCACTGGAAGGAGGTGAGGGTCAGCCAGCCGTGGCGGGCGGCCAGCGCCTTGTCCCTGTTGTCGCGGAAGCGCTGCCAGCGCTCCACCTTGGCGGCTGGAATGGTGTTCATGGGTCCCTTCCGGGGTTCGTTATGCCTCGGCTACAACGGCGCTGTACCGGCTTTCATTCCGGAGAACTGCCTGGCGGAGGAATTAGCGGAACTCGATGCGAGCTAGGCCGGAGCAGATATGCCGTTGCGGGTTGATGCTGCTTGCAAGGCGGCACCGACAATGCCTGCTTCGTTTTTCAGCCTTGCCGGTACTATCGGCGTCCTCAGGTTGAGGTGGGGCAGGTATTCGTCTGTTCTTTGGGAGATGCCTCCGCCGACGATGATCAGTTCGGGGGAGAATATGAACTCGAGTTCGGAAAAGTAGCGCTGGAGCCGGGCACTATATTCCTTCCACGTGAGTCCGTCGCGTTCCCGGGCGACAGCGGAGGCTTTGATTTCGGCGTCGAAGCCGTCTACGGAAAGGTGGCCGAGCTCGGCGTTTGGTACAAGTTGCCCGTCGAAGATCAGGGCTGAGCCGATGCCTGTGCCCAGGGTGATCACAAGGACGGTTCCGTTGATGTGTTTGCCGGCACCACATCGGGCTTCTGCGAGTCCGGCGGCATCGGCGTCGTTGATAACGGCAGTTGGTCGGCCCAGGCGCCCTGCGAAAAGGGTGTTGATGTCACAGTTGATGAAGCTGCTGTCCATGTTTGCGGCAGACCTGGATATTCCATGCTGGACGATACCGGGGAAAGTCACCCCTACGGTTGAGGAGTGGTCCAGGGAATTGCTTCCCGCAGCGAGTTCGTTCACGATCTGCGAGACAACCTCATTCACCAGGTTCGCGGTGGCGGGCTGCGGTGTTGCCAGGCGAATGCAGCTGCCTTCGAGAATGCCCTTCCCGGGATTGACGATGCCTCCCTTGATGCCGGTACCGCCGATGTCAATGCCGATGAAGCAGCCGGTCTGGACGTTGGTGTTGGCCATGCTGTTCCGTTCTTTCAAGATTAAGGAAGCGGGCAGCAGCTTTTGCGCTGCTGCCCGCTTTTGTTCACAAGCTGGCTGTACTTCGTCTGGTTAAGGGGTGGACTTGAAGGCGTTCCAGCTGTCCCAGTTCTCGCCATCGAAGCCGAGCCGGCCAGGCAGGTAGTCGGCCCAATTGCCAGCGGATTTCTCGATGATTTCGCCACCAACGGAGTAGTTTTCCAGCGCGAGGCCCTTGCCGTCAGTCACCTCGTTGCCCATGGTGACCTTCTCGCCTGCAGGGTTGGTGTAGCGCTTGAGGTGGCTGACCTGCGAGGTCCAGTCGAGTCCGTTCCAGCTGTCAATCTGGAGATTCTTGATGTTGATGTTTTCCGTGTTCGACAGGGCATAGACGCGGATGGCGCAGTTGGTCATGCCCTCTACAGTGAAGTTGTCGAACGTCATGTTCCTGACCGTGGTGCTGGGGTCCGCCTTGGTGGTGGAGCCCATATCCTCCCAGTGAGAGGAGGAATTGAAGATGCAGGTGTTGTATTTAACGTCCTTCCAGTACATCCGGTTATGGATGACCGAGGTGTTGGTGACGTTCACGTTGTCGATGTTCCGCGGCGTCCAGCCCCACTGAACCACTGGTCCGTTCTCGTTCTTCCAGATCACGGTGTTATCGATGCTGACGTCGCTGTGGTACATCTTCAGCACGTCGTCATTGGAATTGAAGAAGGTGTTCTTCATGGTGCTGCCGTCGTAGAGTTCCAGTCCGTCGGTCTGCCAGTACCAGCTGCCGACCTGCTTGTAGTTCTCCACATTCATTTGGAAGCGCTCCACGCCCACCTCTTTTTCTCCTTCGTGCGCGTAGACGACGAAGGAGTGATAGGGCGGTTCGTTGATCGTGACGCCTTGCAGGTCGAGTTTCTGTCCGGCGTTGGAGGATTCGAACTGCAGCATTTTCACGCAGGTGACGTGGCAGTTGGATGCTCCGTTGAGTGCCTTGTAGCCGTTGCTGGTGTCTGGCTCGTAGACGTATTGCTCGCCGGAAAGGACCCCGTATCCGGTGACTTTGTATTGGGCTTGGTTGCCTTCAGGGAACTTGAAAGCACCCTTTACGTATGCTCCGGGTGCCAAGTAGACCCATTTCACATTGGGTGGCAGGACTGCGTGGTAGTCCGATCCCATGCTGTAGGTGCCGGGCTTGAAGTAGATGATCTCCTCGGTAACTGAGTTGAGGTTGGTCACCTCACCTTCGGCCGGGTAGTGGATACTTCCTGATTCCTCGGCCGGAACCAGGCGCTCCTTTTGTTCGCCGCGGAGTTTCGGTTCGGCGAAGATCATCATGGAGTTCCGGGGCTCGGTGTGGATGGCGCGGTTGCCCTCGGCGCTGGTGGTCAGCTTGCCGCTGTCCCCGGTCATGTCGTTGTACGCCGTGTACAGCTGCGGTTCGAACTCCAACGAGAACCGGTAGCCGGCGTCAGAGTAGGGCACTTTGATTTTCACGGTGTCCGCGTCCACGAGCTGCTTTTCGAAGGTGTAGCTGCTGGGACGGATCTGGACCTGGTCGGCTGAGGTGATGGTCTGGCCGGTCTTGAGATTGACCTCCACCCAGACGTCCTTGGCGTACTCAAAGCTGGACCAGCTCATGGACAGGCCGGCCTGGGAGGAGAACTCCGCGCCGTCTTCCTTGGTGTAGCCGACCTTGTCCTTTCCGCTGCGGGGGATGCTCATGTAGGTGAAGGCGTCGTAGGCCTTCTCCGGTTGGTTGGCTGAGGCGACCTGGACGTCGTAGATCGAGGACTGCCGCACCTCGTTGTCCCCGATGGGGCCTTCGGTGTTGAAGACCCCGTTGTTGTGCCACCAGGTGTGCAGGTTGCCGTTGTCCACGGTACTTACTTCGGCGGATTTCTTCGGGGCAGCCGGAGCGCTGCCGGCGGCCTGGGCCGGGATGGCAGTGCCGCTGCCCACAAGCATGGTGGCTGCGGCGATGGTGATGGTTTTGGCTAGTAGCCTCAGCCCTGATCCGGGCATGATAGTTCCTCTCGTCGATCGGGCGTTGTGCCCATGGAGACTGCTCCTCTGAGTAGCAGCACACTCCGTTGTGTGGGTACCGGGGTTGCCGGCCCGTGGGTTACCTCAGCTGAGACGCTTACGGAGGACGATCACCTCCCAGGGCCGCAATTGCTGGGCTGGGTTAGCGTCAGGCTGGTTATTGAGTAGAACTTCCGCATGCGCCCATCCGGTTTCGATTTCCGCGCCCAGAGAAACCGATCCGGCGGAGCAGTTGGCCAGGACCATCAGGCTGGTGTCCTCGTTGGTGCGCGTGTAAGCGAACAGTTGCGGGTCCTCCGGGTACAGGAGGATGAAGCGCCCGTCGACCAGGACAGGCTCTTCGTGACGGAGCCGGACCAGCCGGCGATACCAGGCGAATACGGAGCCGGGGTCGGTCCTCTGGGCTTCGGCGTTGAGCCAGGTGTGGTTGGGGTTCACCGGGATCCATGGCTCGCCGGTCGTGAAGCCCGCGTTCGGTGTGGCGTCCCACTGCACGGGTGTCCGGGCGTTGTCGCGGCCGCCCACGGCGATGCCGGCAAGGAGTTCGGCGGCCGTGCTCCCGTCGCTGCCGGCGAGGGCTTCGCGGTAGTAGTTCAGGCTCTCCAGGTCCCGGAAGTCGTCGACGGTGGAAAACGGCATGTTGGTCATGCCCAGCTCTTCGCCCTGGTAGATGTAGGGCGTGCCCCGCATCAGGTGCAGCACCGTAGCAAGGGCCGTTGCGGACTGGTACCAGTAGTCGGTGTCATTGCCGAAGCGGGAGACGGCGCGGGGCTGGTCGTGGTTGTTCCAGTAGAGGCTGTTCCAGCCAACGTCCGCCAGGGCCTTCTGCCACCGGGCGAAGGAGTGCTTCACGGCCACCAGGTCCAGGGGCTTGCGGGTGAACTTGCCCCCGGTCCCGTGATCCAGGCCCACGTGCTCGAACTGGAAAATCATGTCCAGTTCCTGCCGTGCCTGATCGGTGTAGAGCCCTGCGAGTTCGGGAGTGGCGTCCACCATCTCGCCCACGGTCATCAGGTCGACGTCCCGGTCAGCGAAGACTTCGCGGTGCATTTCCTGGAGGTAGTCGTGGACCCGCGGCCCGGATCCGTAGAACGGCATCCCGTCGCCCCAGGCTGCGCCGTCCTGCACCGGGCCGTCGGGAAGGTCGGGGTGCTTGGAGATGAAGCTGATGACGTCCATGCGGAAGCCATCGATGCCGCGGTCCAGCCACCAGTTCATCATTTGGTAGACGGCGGCGCGGACCTCAGGGTTGTCCCAGTTCAGGTCCGGCTGTTTCCGGGAGAAGAGGTGGAGGAAGTATTGCCCGGTGTTCTGGTCCAGTTCCCAGGCTGAGCCGGAGAAGAAGGAGCCCCAGTTGTTCGGTTCCGCGCCGTCGCGGGGGTCGCGCCAGATGTACCAGTCACGTTTGGCGCTGCTGCGGCTGGCGCGGGATTCCTGGAACCAGGTGTGTTCGTCGGAGGTGTGGTTGACCACGAGGTCCATGACCAGTTTCATGCCGCGGGCGTGGAGTTCAGCGATGAGTTCGTCGAGGTCCTGCAGGGTCCCGAAGGTGGGGTCCACGGCGTAGTAGTCGCTGATGTCGTACCCGTTGTCGTCCTGGGGTGAG
This sequence comes from Pseudarthrobacter sp. W1I19, assembly GCF_030817835.1. NCBI lineage: Bacteria > Bacillati > Actinomycetota > Actinomycetes > Micrococcales > Micrococcaceae > Pseudarthrobacter > Pseudarthrobacter sp. W1I19. The sequence continues at coordinate 3,784,759 of NZ_JAUSZR010000001.1, read as the reverse complement.
GCGTAGACGGGGGAGAGCCAGACGACGTCGATGCCCAGGTCTTCAAGGTGGTCCAGGCGGTTGATGATGCCGCGGATGTCGCCGATGCCGTCGCCGTTGGAGTCGGCGAAGCTGCGCGGATAGACCTGGTAGACGACGGCGGCCTTCCACCATTCGTCGTTCGGACCGAGGCTGGGGTGCCGCAGGGCGGGCTGGAGGGTCACTTGATGGCTCCGATGTTTACGCCGCGCATGAGGGTGCGCTGGAAGAGAAGGAAGAAGATCAGTGCTGGCAGGATGCCGGCCATGGATGCTGCGGCCAGAGCGGTGGGGTCGGAGGTGTATTGGCCGCTGAGGGCGCCCAGGGACACGGACACGGTCTGGTTTGAAGCGCTGGGCAGCAGGACCAGGGGGAGGAAGAAGTCGTTCCAGGTCCAGATGAAGAAGAAGGTCACCAGTACGGCCAGGGTTGGTCGGGTGAGGGGCAGGACGATGATCCGGAGGATCTGGAAGCGGCTGGCTCCGTCCAGTCGTGCGGCCTCGAGGACTTCCATGGGGAAGGAACCGAGCACGGAGGCGAGCATATAGGTGCCGAAGGCGCTTTGCAGCACGGCCAGGATGATGGTGACGCCGAGCAGGTTGTCGTAGAGGTTCAGTTCCCGGGAGAGGACGAAGAGCGGGTAGACCAGGGCTTCCTGGGGGATAGTGAAGGCGAGCATGAAGACGGCGAGGATCCATACCCTGCCCTTGAGCCGGCCGATGCCGATGGCGAAGGCGCTGAGAAGACTCAAGCTGGCGGCGATCAGGGCGACGCTGCCGGAGAGGATGACGCTGTTGAGCAGTTTCTGGTTGAAGTTCACGCCGATCCAGAAGTCGATGATCGCGGTGAAGTCCAGCTCGGTGGGGATCCCGATGGGGCCGTCGGCGATGTACTCCGTGGAGGGTTTGAACGCGTTGATCAGGGCCAGCCAGAAGGGGAAGATCATCAGTGCCGCGGCCACGGCCAGCAGAATCAGGACGGTCCAGCCGCTGATGCCGCGCCGGCTCCTGGCGCTCCTGTTGGTGCGGGCTGTTTTGTGGTGGCGTTCCGGTGATGCCGGGGCGGTGTCGGGGGCGGGGGCTGTGGTGGTCACTTTTCGAATCCCTCGGCGTTGCGGGTCTGGTAGCGCAGCAGCACGATCGCGATGATGGTGACGAGAAGCGCAAGGAGCGAGGCGACGGCGGCGCCGTAGCCCACCTGTGTGGTGGTGAAGAAGTTTGAGTAGGAGAAGTAGGCCGGGACGATGGTGCTGGTCCCGGGCCCGCCTCTGGTGAGGACGTAGATCGGGGCGAAGACCTTCAGGGCTGCCACGGACGTGGTGATCAGGACGACGGCGATTTCGGGGCGGAGTTGGGGGACGGTGATGCTCCAGAAACGCTGGAACCAGCCGGCCCCGTCGATCTCGGCCGCCTCGTACAGGGCAGGATCGACGCGGGAGAGTCCGGCCATGAACACCACGACGGTGTAGCCGATCTGCAGCCAGATCAGGACGTTCATGACGGCGAGCATGGCGGTGTCGGAATCGCCCAACCAGTTCTGCTGCAGCCAGCCCAGGCCCATGCCGTCAAGGACGGTGTTGATGATCCCGTATTGCGGCTGGTACAGCCATTTCCACAGGACGCCGGCGACCACGATGGGCAGGATCTGCGGGAGGTAGAACATGGCGCGGAGGATGCTGGCGGCGCGGGCACCGAACTTGGGAGCGATGTAGTCAAAGAGGACAGCGGCCAGGAAGACGCCCAGTGCGGTGGGGATAACGGCCATGGCAAGGATAAAAGCGGTGCTGTGCAGGAACGACGCCCAGAACGCGGGGTCGGCCACGAGGCGTGCGTAGTTGTCCAGGCCGACGAACTTGGGGGTGCCGACGCCGCGCCAGCTGGTGAGGCTGTAGTAGAGGTTCATGCCGAACGGGATGGCCACGATGCCGATGAAGCCGATGGCGCCTGGCAGGAGGTAGATCCAATAGCCGAGCGGGGTTTCCCGTGCAGTGCGCCGCGGCGTTCCTGTTCTGCGTGGGGTGTTCCGGGATGCGGGGGCCGGAGGGGCCGGGGTGACTGCGGTCATGATGTGTCCTTCTCATGTGGCGGCGCGCCTGTCTGGTGCACCGCCACATATTGGGGGCGGGCCTACTTGCTGGGCTTGCCCTGTTCGTAAGCTGCCTTGATGTTTTCCACGGCCTTGGCCGGAGTGATGTTGCCCTGGACCAGGTCGCTGGTCTGGGCGACCAGGACGTCGTTGAGTCCCGGGACGGGCCAGTCGGGGTACCAGCCCAGGCCGCCGTCGTTGCTGTTCAGCAGTTCGTTGAACCTAGGTGTGGTGAGCTTGCCGATCGGGGAGGTGATGGCTGCTTCATCGGCGGCGACAGGAACGGCGCCTTCGTTGCCCAGGAGGTTTTGGATCTCCGGGCTCATGGTGATCTCCATGAAGTCGTAGGCGAGTTCCTTGTTGCGTGCCTTCTCGGGGACCACCCAGAGGTTGCCGCCGGAGCCCGGGTGCAGGTCTGTAGCGGGGAAGAGGAACTGGTCGAACTGGAAGTCCTTGATGTCATCGGCGAAGCCGCCGGCCCACCAGGTGCCGGAAACGAAGATGGGGTACTGCCCCGCCGCGAAGGCGTTGCCGGCGTCCTGGGCGCTGACTCCGGTGGAGTCCTTGCTGATATAGCCGCGGTCGGTCCAGTCCTGCACGGTTTGGGCGGCCTTTTCCCAGGCGCTCCAGTCAACGTCGCCTTCGAACTGCTGGTAAGCCGACCAGGCCCTCTTATCCATGTTGGCCAGCGCAAGTTCATAGAGCAGGTGGGTGCCGGGGTAGTCCTGGGAGCCCAGGGCCAGTGGTGTGATTCCCGCTGCCGTGAACTTGTCCATGGCCTGTTCGAGCTCGGGCAGTGAGGTGGGAACCTGCAGGTTTTGCTTTGCAAAGAGGTCCTTGTTGTACCAGACCGAGACATACTCGCCGTAGTTCGTGATGCCGTACCGCTGGCCGGAACCCATCACGCCGTTTTCGTAGAGCCCCACGTCCTGGGCGGTGCTGTCCAAGTCCCAGTTGCGTTCCTTGGCCACGTCCGTGAGGTCAGTCAACAACCCTGCCTGCGAAACAACCCCTGCTGTGGCATTGCCCTTCAGATACTCCAAAACGTCGGGTGCGTCATTGGAGTCCAACAGGAGCTGACCCGACTGCTGCATCTGCTCGTAGGTCTTGAGTTCGAACTCAACCTTTACGTCCGGGTGCTTCTCTTCAAAGAGCTCAATGGCACGGTTCCAGCCGGTGGAGAGGGCACTGTCATCGTTCTCCCACCACCAGACCTTGAGGGTTTTTGCCTCGGAAGTGGCCTGCGGTGCAGAACATCCTGAGAGGGCCAGTGCCGCGACCGCGGATGTTGCCAGAGCCGCGAAGGCCCGCCGCGAGAGTTTGTTTTGGATGAACATCAGTGAGCTCCGTTGGTCTAAAAGTGGGAAACCCGTCTGCGGGCTTGGTTAATTATTTTGATCCGAAACTAATAGCAGTGTCAATAGTAGAACTGATGCGGATGTGGCGACTGGAAAAGTTGAGCGACGGAACTAATTGGTCGTGGCAAGATGGTTCTGTGAAAGCTCAGTCAATGTGGTCGGCCCCGGACGCCTCGCTTCCCGTGGCGATCGAGGTTCTGCGCAGGGGGCCGATTTCCAGGGCGGCAATAGCCCGCCGGCTCCAGCTCTCTCCAGGTTCGTTAACCCGGCTCAGCACGCCACTGATCGAGGAGGGCCTGCTCAGAGAGGTGGGGGAGCACAACGATGGCCGGGTGGGCCGGCCGACCCGACTGTTGGACGTGGACGCCGATTCCAGGCATTTCATTGGGATGAAGATCCGCGAAAGCGAGATCATTGCTGCCCAGACGAACCTTCGCGGTGAGATCAGAAGCCACCGAACCGAAATGATTAAGGATCGAGACCCCGCTGCAGTCGTTGAGCAAATCGCAGGGTTGACCCAGCGTCTGGTGCTGGAGAAAGACATCAGCGGCATCGGTATCGGCATCGGTGGTTTGATTCGAGACCGGAAGTTTGTCATCGATGCCAGGTTCCTTGGATGGAGCAATCTGGACCTGGCGGACATGGTGACAGCAGCAACGGGGATACCTACTCTGATCGACAACGATCTTGTCGCCTTTACCGAATATGAACATTGGTTCGGCGAGGGGAAGGAAGATGACCGCTTCGCCGTCGTCACGCTCGGCATCGGTACAGGATTCGGCCTCGTGGCCAACGGCGCCCTTGTCACGGGGGACGATTACGGCATCGGCCTCGTGGGACACTGGCCGCTCGACCCCACAGGACCGCTGTGTTTTGCAGGCCATCGGGGCTGTGCGACAAGTATTTTGAATTCTGATTCCATCGCGCGCCACATTTCAAACGCCCTTGGGCGCGAGGTGGATTATGAACGCGCCCTGGACTTGGCTACAGAGGGCGATGCCGTAGCAAGACGAGTCATCGACGACGCCGGACGCGGCTTAGGCAGGCTCATCGCGGCCATCTGCAACCTGACGCTGCCACAGCGCATCATCATCGCCGGAGAAGGCGTCCGACTCGCCGCAGTTGCGCGCCCCGCTCTGGATGCCGGTATTGCCTTGGACCGTGATCCCCGCGCGACAACGCCTCCGATCGTCCTGGCCTCGAAGGATAACGTGCAATGGTGCCGCGGGGCGGCCGTCCTCGCCATACAGGCGTTTGTGCACGGAACCCTGCCAGCAATTTCGGCTCCGCCTGAGCGCCGATTGAAAAGCGCCGGGACCTCATCAACGTCCTGATTTAAGGCAGGTCACGGGAACTTTAAGGCAGGTCACGGGAACGAAGACGGGCTTTGTGGAGTCGCCAGCACCCGTAGGGTCACCGCCATTGAGGTTATCAACCTTACGGCTGTCCGCACTGTTGAATAGTGGGCGTGGACATCCTTGGAGCAATAAGCACTGACTGGCTCAAAGCCCTGACCTGGATCGCTGCCCTCGTGTGCGGGGCGGCGATGCTTGCGTGGCGGGGGCGCCGGCCGGACCAGGCGCTGCTGGCAGCCTTGCTGGTGTTTATCGCCGCGAGCGTGGGCGCCGGAATTTACGTCCTGAACCACGTGGGTGACCAGCGGTGGGGCCGCGCCGGGCAGGAACTCCGCCCGCCCAACCTGTCCGAGGCTCCGGTGGTGGGGGACTTCCTGAAACCGTTGCAAGGGGCCCTCGGGGACATGGCCGATGGCGTCAACGGCTTTATGGACTTCCAGTCCGCGCTTCCCGTGGCTCTCGAGTTTTTCGCGGCGGCCGGCTGGGCTTTTGCAGGGTCCATACCGGTGGGCCTCCTGGTCCTGGCGGCCAGCATGCGGGCGGCCAGGCGTCGTCATGCTGAACTAAGCGCCTGCAGCAGGGAAGTGGCAATGTTGCGGGCGGAACTTGAGCGTGTGAAGCGGCACGTAGGTTACCCGGCAGATGACATTATCTGAGACGGATTCCCCGGTGACGCCGCCCTGCGGGTAGCATCTTTAGCTAGTAACGTGGCTCACAGTATCCAGCGCAGTGTACGAGCCAAGTCCCGAAACCCTCGAAAGATTGCTTCCATGGCTCACACTGCAGCACATCCCGAAACAGACCTTGCCTCCGAACTGAGGGCAGACGTCCGCCGTGTCTCCACCCTGCTGGGCGAATCCCTGGTCCGCCAGCACGGGCCCGAGCTCCTTGAGCTCGTGGAGCAGGTCCGCCTCCTTACGAAGGAATCCAAGGAAGCCGCCCGCGGCGGCGCCGATGCCACCGGGCCCTGGAGCGCGCACGACGTCGTCGCCCAGGTCCGCGAGCTCCTCGGCTCCCTGCCCATCGAGCAGGCCACGGACCTGGTGCGTGCCTTCGCTTTCTACTTCCACCTCGCCAATGCCGCCGAGCAGGTCCACCGGGTGCGGGGCCTGCGGACCCGTGCGGAGAAAGACGGCTGGCTGGCCAAAACGGTCAACGAAATCGCCGCCCAGGCCGGGCCCAGTGTCCTCCAGGAAGTAGTGAACGGGCTTGATGTCCGCCCCATTTTCACTGCCCACCCCACCGAGGCCTCCCGCCGTTCGGTGCTGGACAAGATCCGCAAGCTTTCGGATGTGCTCGCACAGCCCACAACCGAAGGCACCACGACCCGCCGCCGCCAGGACCGCCAGTTGGCTGAAATCATCGACCAGATGTGGCAGACCGACGAACTCCGCCAGGTCCGGCCCACCCCGGTGGACGAGGCCCGGAACGCCATCTATTACCTGGGCGGCATCCTCACCGACGCCATGCCCGAGATGCTGGCGGAATTCTCCGAACTGCTGGGCGAACACGGCGTCAGCCTGGCGTCCAAGGAAGCCCCTATCCGGTTTGGTTCCTGGATCGGCGGCGACCGCGACGGCAACCCCAACGTTACTGCCGCAGTGACCCGGGAAATCCTCCAGATCCAGAACCAGCACGCGGTCCGGATCAGCATCGCCATGATCGACGAACTGATCTCCATCCTCTCCAACTCCACGGCGCTCGCCGGGGCGGACCAGCAACTGCTCGACTCCATCGACGAGGACCTGAAAAAGCTGCCGGGCCTGGACCGCCGTGTCCTTGAGTTGAACGCGCAGGAGCCCTACCGGCTGAAGCTCACCTGCATCAAGGCCAAGCTCATCAACACCGGCAAGCGCGTCGCCGCAGACTCCAACCACGAGCACGGCCGGGACTACAACGGCACCGCCGAACTCCTGGCGGACCTCGAACTGCTGGAACTCTCGCTGCGCAACCACTCGGCGTCGCTCGCTGCGGACGGCGCCCTGGCCCGCGTCCGCCGCGCCATCGCCTCCTTCGGCCTGCACCTGGCCACCCTGGACATCCGCGAACACGCCGACCACCACCACGACGCCGTGGGCCAACTGATGGACCGGATCGGCGGTCCCGGGCTCCGCTACGCCGAACTCAGCCGCGAGGAACGCTTCGAAGTCCTCGGCTCCGAGCTTGCCTCCCGCCGTCCGCTGTCCGGCCACCCCATTAAGCTCGACGGCGCCGCTGACGGCACCTACGACGTCTTCCGCGAGATCCGCCGTGCCCTGCGCACGTACGGCCCGGACGTCATCGAGACCTACATCATCTCCATGACCCGGGGCGCGGACGACGTCCTGGCCGCCGCCGTCCTGGCACGCGAAGCCGGCCTGGTGAACCTGTTCGGCGAGAAGCCGTACGCGAAGATAGGCTTCGCGCCGCTGCTGGAAACGGTGGAGGAGCTCCGCGCCTCCGCCGAGATCGTGGACCGGCTGCTGTCCGATCCGTCCTACCGCGAACTGGTGCGGCTGCGCGGGGACGTCCAGGAGATCATGCTGGGCTACTCGGACTCCAACAAGGAATCCGGCGTGATGACCAGCCAGTGGGAGATCCACAAGACCCAGCGCAAGCTGCGGGACGTGGCTGCCAAGCACGGCGTCCGCGTGCGCCTGTTCCATGGCCGCGGCGGATCCGTGGGCCGCGGCGGCGGACCCACCTACGACGCCATCCTGGCCCAGCCCAACGGCGTCCTGGAAGGTGAGATCAAGTTCACCGAGCAGGGCGAAGTCATCTCGGACAAGTACTCGCTGCCCGAACTGGCCCGCGAAAACCTTGAACTGAGCCTCGCAGCAGTGCTCCAGGGTTCGGCCCTGCACCGCGATCCGCGGACCTCCGCGGACCAGCGCGAACGGTACGGGCACGTCATGGAAACCATCTCCGATGCCGCCTTTGACCGGTACCGGAAGCTGATCGACGATCCGGACCTGCCGGCCTACTTCCTGTCCTCCACGCCGGTGGAGCAGCTGGGCTCGCTGAACATCGGCTCCCGCCCCTCAAAGCGTCCGGATTCCGGTGCGGGCCTCGGCGGCCTTCGTGCCATCCCGTGGGTGTTCGGCTGGACCCAGTCCCGCCAGATCGTGCCGGGCTGGTTCGGCGTGGGCTCCGGGCTCAAGGCTGCCCGCGAGGCCGGTAACGCCGCGCAACTGGTGGACATGTGGGAGAACTGGCACTTCTTCCGGTCGGTGCTGAGCAACGTGGAGATGACGCTCGCCAAGACGGACATGGACATTGCCGGATACTACGTGTCCACCTTGGTCCCGGAAGGCCTGCACCACATCTTCCGGGCCATCCGGGAGGAGTATGAGCTGACCGTGGCGGAAGTCCAGAACCTCACCGGTGAGCGCCTGCTCCTGGACGCCCAGCCTACGCTGAAGCGCTCCCTCGAGATCCGCGACCAGTACCTCGATCCGATCAGCTACCTGCAGGTGGAACTCCTGCGCCGCGTACGGGCCGAAAGCGGCTCCATCAGCGAAGGCGAGATTGATGAACGCCTCCAGCGGGCCATGCTGATCACGGTGAACGGCGTGGCAGCAGGACTCCGCAACACCGGGTAACGGCATATCCACCCGTTGCGCTATCACTTATCGTCCTCTTCAGCGCTGTTTGACGACCGGAAGTGATAGCGCAACGGGGGTGGGTAGGGTTGAAGGCATGCCTTCGTTCCAGACCCGCCTGAAGATCACCGGGCTGCGTCCCGGCAACCCGCCCGAAGCCGTGATGGACGCAGCGGTGGACGCGTTGGGAACACGGCACCACGTGGAGTCCAACCAGCTGCAGATTGCCGGCGGCGTCCCGCAGCTGAACCTGCGCTTCCTCGTGGAGGCGACCGAATACAGCGGTGAGAACCGCCAGGCGGTCGAATCGGCAGCCATGATGCGCGACGCCGTCGAACGTGTTGCGCTGACAGGTTCCCTTACCGTCCTGCGGCGCAGCCGCGGCCGCTGGATGCCGCTCTAGGACCGTTACGGCAGGGGCGGTTCGGGTTCTTCGACGACGGGGGACCGGTTGCCGCGGCGCCGCGTAACAATAATTCCGACGACGACGCCGATCACCAGCCCCAGCGCCACCCCGATCAGGGAGCTCGCCCAGAACGGCAGCCCGGTGGCCGAGCCGGTGAAGTAGCCGAGGCCCACCAGCCAGCACGCCCAAAACAGGGCGCCGAGCCCGGCGCACAGGCTGAAGCCGCGGACGGAAACGTTCGCGATCCCGGCGGCAGCCGAGGTGGCCAGCCGTCCGCCGGGAATGAACCTGGCTCCGATAATGGCGCCGTAGGTGGACGAGCGCCCGGCCTTGGCAAGAGCCTCGTGGATCCCGGAATGGACGCGGCGGCCCCACTTCCAGCGGTCAAGGACGTGGCTCAGCCGGCGCCGGAACAGCTGGAACACCACCATGTCGCCCAGCCAGGACGCCAGGGCGGACAGTGCGGCCACCAGGAACACGTTGGCCCTGCCGTCCGCGGACAGCGCTCCGCCGGTGATCACCACCATTTCGGACGGGATGGGCGGGAAGATGGCGTCGCCCAGCACGACGGGGATGATCCAGAAATAGATGGCCGCCCCCCAGCTGTCAGCGCTGCCAAAGTCCATGGCCACAAGGTACCGCAGATTGGTGCCCCCGGGACCACACATTTACCGCAGCGGTGCGTCCAGCGGACCTTTCCGCAGGTCAGGCGCCGGCGGCCTCGCTGAGCTGCAGGCCGCTGCGGTACTCCACCGGTTTCCCTGACATTGGGTCCACAAACCGGATGCCCCGGGCCAGGAGCTGCAGGGGTTTGGTGTAATCGTCCGGAGCTTTGTCCAGCAGGTCAGGGTAGAAGGCATCGTTGACGATCCCCAGCCCCAGTGAGGCCATATGCACCCGCAGCTGGTGGGTCTTGCCGGTATGCGGCTCCAGCCGGTACAGCGCGCGGCGGGGGCTCTTAACCGGCCCGGCAGTGGCGGTGCCCGCGGCACGCGCTGCAGGGCCGCCGTCGAACGTTGCCAGCTGCTCAATCCGCGTCTCCGCGTTGGGCTCGCCCTCGATCACTTCGGCGAGCAGGTAGCTGCGCGACTTGGTCATCCGGTTGCGCACCACCACGGGAAATTCGACCCCCGGGTACCCCTCCGCCGGCTGGGCTGCAGACACGCACTCGTATTCCTTCTGGACCTGGCGCTTCTCAAAAAGCACCTGGTACTTTCCGCGGGTCTCCGGATTGGTGGAGAAGAGCAGCACCCCTGCGGTCATGCGGTCCAGCCGGTGCATGGGAATCAGGTCCGGAAGGTCCAGCTGGTTGCGCAGCCGCACCAGGGCGGATTCCTGGATGTAGGTCCCGCCGGGAGTGGTGGGGAGGAAGTGCGGCTTGTCCACCACCAGGAGGTGCTCGTCCTGGTGCAGGACGGACAGATCCACGGGGATGCGGGTCTCGGGCGGCAGGGTGCGGTAGTACCAGATGAAGGTGTGGTCCGTCAGCGGAGTACCCCGGTCCAGGGGAACGCCGCCCTCGCCAACGATCTCGCCGGCGTCGAACCTGTCCTCGATGCCCTGCGGATCGATGTGGCCCCAACGGTGCATCATGTAGTCCATCGCGGTGTCCCACGGTCCCTCGCCGGGCAGGCGCAGGCGGGTCGCGTTCACGCCGTCGCGTACGGGGAGGGGGGATTGCATCACTGGACAATTCTACGTGTGCCTGCCGAAACATCGGTCTGGCATCCGATGATAAAAAAGTTCTTGACAAAAAAAGTTGTCGGCTGGCAGGCTTGAAGGATGTTGGACATAGCAGTCATCGAGGACCCCGCGGCGGCCGAAGCTTCCCTGGATCCTGTGCGCACCCGGATCCTGCACGAGCTGTCCAGTCCCGGCTCGGCCACGCAGATCGCGGTCAAGGTGGGGCTGCCCCGCCAGAAGGTCAACTACCACCTCAAGACGCTCGAGCGGCATGGGCTGGTGGAGCTGGTGGAGGAGCGGCGCAAGGGGAACGTGACCGAGCGGGTGCTCCAGGCCACTGCGGCGTCCTACCTGATATCACCGCAGGCCCTGTCCTCGGTATCGCCGGATCCACACCGGTTCTCGGACCGCTTCTCAGCCTTCTGGCTGCTGGCACTTGCCGGCCGGATGGTCCAGGAGATGGGCCAGCTGATCGCCGGCGCCGCCGCTGCCCGGCAAAAGCTGGCCACGTTCGCCATCGACGGCGAGATTACCTTCCGGACCGCCGCTGACCGTGCCGCCTTCGCGGAGGAGCTGGGCGTGGCGGTCACCCGGCTGGTGGACAAGTATCACGACGGCGGTGCCACCTCAGCTGCGGGGGCATCAGGCGGCAGGTGCCACCGGCTGGTGGTGGCGCTGCACCCCGTCCTCAAGGCAGGCAACCCCACAACAACCGTTCCAAAAACAACCAAGGAAACCCCGGAAAGCCCGGAAACCCCTACAGCAAAGGAGCAGGACAATGACTGACAAGCGCGAATTCGAGATCGTCTACGACACCGAGCTGCCCGGCACGCCGGAGCGGGTGTGGGAGGCCGTGACTGCAGGGACTCCGGCCTGGATGTTCCCCACAGACCAGTGGCCGGACGTCAAAACCGTCGAGGAATACCCGAGCCATCTCGTGTCCAGGATGGATGGCCCGGACGGCTGGTTCAACCAGCTCGAGCACGTCCTGGAACCGCTTGAGGGCGGCCGCGCGCGCCTGCACTACGTGCACAGCGGGATCTTTGCGGACAACTGGGACGGGCAGTACGACGGCGCCACCCGCCACACCGAGTTCTACCTCCACACTTTGGGCCAGTACCTGCAGTATTTTGACGGCCGTCCCGTGGTCTTCACGGATATCCAGGCGCCCGCGGCTTCGCAGAACCCGGACGGCTTTGCGCAGCTGCGCAGGGCCCTGGGCGTGAAAGCCTCCGCCGCGGGGTCGCAGGTGGAGCTGGAGCTCGACGGCGTGGGCCGGCTGAGCGGCGAAGTGGACTTCTCCAACGAGCACTTCCTGGGGATCCGCACCTCGGACGCGCTCTACCGGTTCTTCGGACGCAACGCCTTTGGTGCGCCGGTGGGAATGACCGTCCACGATTTCAGCGGGGCCGGCGATACCGAAACCACTGCCAAGGCCTGGGGCAACTTCCTGGAGAAGGTGTACGCCTAAAGGGTTTTGAAGGGCCAGCGACCCGCAAAATACAGATCGACGCGAAAAACCTGGCGCGGTGGATATCTCCGCGGCGTCAGGTTTTTTGCGTGCAGCATTGACTGAGCCCGTCGAAAAGCGGTGGTGTCAGGCGGCCCAGCCACGGGCTATGGCATCCAAGGCGGAGTTGTAGGCGGCGGCCCAGTCGGCGTCGGGCGGGCCAACCTGCGCCAGTTCCAGGCTCACCAGGCCGTGCACCTGGCCCCAGATGGCGAAGGCCACCACTTCCACAGGCTCAGCCCGCAGGGCGCCCGACGCCTGGGCGGAAGCCACCGCTTCCATCAGCGGATCCATGGCTCCGGCGGCGACTTCCGGGCTCGGCTGGCAATCCACGTACGCGGCCAGGGCGCCGCCGAACATCAGCCGGTAAAGCGCCGGGTGCTCCACTGCCCAGGCACGGTAGGCCAGGCCGAGGCCCTGCAGCCCCGCCGGGGCTGCGGCCACCTGGGAGTCCCGGAAGGACCGGAACCCGTGGTCCACCACGGCGGTGAGGAGTTGGGATTTACCGCCGAACAGCGAGTAGACGGCGGTGGTGGACGTCCGTGCGGTTGCTGCCACATCGCGCAGCGTCACCTTGGCGGGCCCGTCACGGTCCACCAGTTCAGCGGTGACAGCGAGCAGTTCCTGACGCAGGGAATCGTTGTGGATCACAGGTCTTGCCATGGGTTCCATTGTTTCATAACATTGTTTCGTAACGTCGTTACAAAACATCGTTTCGAAACCACCCAAGGAGCTTCTCATGGTGCACAGTGTCTTTCCGGGCCGGTACACCGCCGATCCCGGCCGGGAATCAGTGACGGTTTTCCTGATCGGTATGCGGGCCAACCGGTGGTGGAAGCTGGGAACAATCAGCAAGGTGGCGAGCGCCATGCCCCGGATGCTCCAGCATCTGGCCGCGGATCCGGCGTCCGGGATGCTGGGGTACCAGCAATGGTTTGGCCGTACCACCATGCTGCTCAGCTACTGGGAAAGCCCGGAACACCTGCGGAAATTTGCCGCGGACCGGGAGTCCCCCCACCTGGAGCCCTGGCGCCGGTTTATGAAGGAGACGGCCGGCAGTGGCGACGTGGGCGTCTGGCACGAGACCTATCAGGTGCCGGCCGCGGGGATCGAGGTCATCTACAACGGGATGCCCCTCTTTGGGCTGGCCAAGGCCACTGCCCATGTTCCTGTGGGAGCCGGGACCAATAGCTCCAAGCAGCGGATGGGCCGGTTTGGCAGGCAGTCGGCGCCGGTCAGGCAATAGCCACGGCGGGGGCGTTTTTGAGGCTGCGCCGGAGCTGGGGGGCTGCATCCAGCCGGTCCTGGGCTGACAGCAGTGCCAGGACTGCGGTTTCCAGTTTTTCCGGCGGCAGGGTGAACGGTACCCGGAGGTAACGTTCGAAGGCGCCGCCAACGCCGAAGCGCGGACCTGCAGCCAGCCGGATGCCGAAATCCGGGGCGATCACCGTCAGGGCGGTGCTGATGGGGGCCGGAAGCCTGCACCACGCAGACAGCCCGCCGGAGGGGTAGAGCGTTTCCCACCCCGGCAAGTGTCCGGCGAGAAGTTCCAGCAGGGCTGCCCGGTTGTCCCGGAGGGCGGCAAGGCGCGCCGGGAGTGGCTCGTCCATGGCCCGGATCAGGTGGGCGGCGGCCAGCTGTTCCATCACCGGCCCGCCGAGGTCCAGGGAGGTCCGGGCCGCGGCAAACTGTTGGATCAGCTCCTGCGAGGCCCGGATCCATCCCGTGCGAAGGCCGCCCCAGTGCGACTTGCTGAGTGTTCCGATGGTGACCACCGCCGGGCTGAAAGCTGCGACGGGCGTGGTGGCTGCGCCGTCGAGATTCAGCTCCCGCAGCGTCTCATCCACTACCAGGGTGGTCCCGGCGGCCGCGGCAGCCCTGACGAGCTGGCGGCGCTGGAGGTCCGGCATGAGCTGCCCTGTGGGGTTGTGGAAGTCCGGCACCAGATATGCCAGCCTGGGCCGCTGCTGCGCCAGCGCGGCCTGGAGTCCGTGCATGTCCCAGGCAACGGTTGTCCGACCCTCTGGTTTGCCGACGACTGGCGCTGCGAAGGCTACCGGCACGGCACGGCACCCGGCTGCGCGGATGGCGTCCAGGGCGTTCGGATAGCTCGGGTGTTCCACCACAACCCGGTCATTCCGGCTGGTGAGGGCCCGGAGGACGACGTTCAGGGCGTGCTGCGCTCCGGAGGTAACCAGGACCTGGTCCGCAGTGGTAGATACACCGGCTGCGGAATACCGTGCTGCCACCGCTTCCCGCAGGGGAAGCAGGCCCATGGCGTCATAGCCGAAGCCCGGGAGCAGGGCGGGCAGCTCGGTCAGCGCTGCTGCGAACGCCCGGTGGACCAGTTCGCCGCTGGCCGGCAAGGATGAATACGCCAGGTCGATCAGTCCCTGCGGCGCTGCCAAACCGGGTGCGGCTAGTCCCGGTGCGAGTGCGGCCGCAGCAAGCCCGCCTGAATCCGGCGTATTCGGCAGAGGCCCCCTGTGCGCTGTGGTGCCGGCCGTCGTCGTGCGCGGGATCCTGGTCCGGCTCCTGCTGCCCTGCCCGCTGCTGAGGAATCCCTGGTCGCGGAGCAGGCCGTAGGCCGCGGTGACGGTGGTCCGGCTGACGGCCAGGACTTCGGCGAGGGCGCGCTCGCTGGGAAGGGCCGTGTCCAGTGCCACTCTTCCGTCGAGCACCAGAAGGCGTACGACGTCGGCCAGCTCGCGGTAGGCGGGGGCGTTGCCGAGGTTCCACGCGCCCAGGAGGCGGGCAAGGGCTGATGCGGTCAGGGAAGACATCAGGCCAGTATCTCAAACTGGCTATGTATTTCAAGGCCAGTTTATTGGCAGAGTTAGAGGCATGTTGACCCGCAGACTCCTCCAGCTCTTTATCGGCCTCGCCATGTACGGCATTTCCCTTGCCATGTTCATCCGCGCGGGCCTTGGCCTCGACCCGTGGGATGTCTTCCATCAGGGCGTGGCGGGCAGAACCGGTCTCAGCATCGGGGCGGTGGTCATTATCGTGAGCTTCCTGGTGCTGCTGCTGTGGATCCCACTGCGCCAGCGGCCAGGGTTCGGCACGTTGTGCAACGCCGTGCTGGTGGGCGTCTTCGCGGACATCGGCCTGGCCCTGATCCCGGCCTTCTCCCACTTGGGTGGTCAGATCGGCATGCTGGCTGGCGCCGTCCTCCTCAATGCAATCGCTTCCGCCTGCTACATCGGTGCGCGGTTCGGCCCCGGTCCCCGTGACGGCCTGATGACCGGGCTGGCCCGGCGGACGGGATGGTCAGTGAGGGTGTCCCGCACCTTGATTGAAGTTGTGGTTCTCGCTGCCGGATGGTTCCTCGGCGGCTCGGTGGGGGTTGGCACTGTTGTTTACGCCCTTGCCATCGGTCCGCTGGTCCAGTTGCTGATGCCGGTGTTTATGGTGCCCGCGGCGCTGCCGGCCGAGCCCGACCCACAGGAGGGCGTAGCCGCTGCCACCGCTCCGGGTGCCGCCGCGCGGCGCTAGCCTGGCACCGGCTGGCAGCGCGGGCAGAAGTAGATGTCCCGTTCTTCCTCGCCGTTGGGTTTGCCGAGGGTGCCGCGCCGCACGGGGGTCCCGCATTTGAGGCAGGGCCGGTGCTCCCGGCCGTAGACCCAGTACCCCGGCCGCCCCGCCATCCTGCCCACCGGCATCCCTTTGGGGTTGAGGATGGTGACGCGCCGGCCGGGGCCGAGGTTGATCTCCAGCAGTTGCTTCGCGTCGGTCATCAGGGTCCGGACGTCCTCGACGGCGGATACGGGCAACGCCGGATGCACCCCGGACAGGAAACACGTTTCGCAGCGGTAGATGTTGCCGATGCCGGCGAGGTTGCGCTGGTCCAGCAGCGCCACGCCGATGGGAACGTCCGGAGCTGCCCGTACCCGCCGCTCTGCTTCGTCGAGATCCCAGTCCGGACCCAGCAGGTCCGGGCCGAGAAAACCGACAATGGAGTCTTCGTCTGCGGTGGCCACAACTTCGACGATCCCCAGGGAGAACCCGACGGCGTCCGCCACCGGGGTGCGCAGCACGCACCTGGCGGTGTAGCCCGGTTTCCGCCACTTACCGCCGGGCGGGTAGACCTGCCAGGCGCCTTCCATCTTCAGGTGCGAGTGGATGGTGAGCTTCTTGTCCTCCGGGCTTACCACCCGCATCAGCAGGTGCTTGCCGCGGGGGACTACCTCGGCCACGGTCCAGCCGGCGAGGTTCAGGGTGGCGAAGCGCGGTACCCGGAAGTCCGAGGCCACCAGTTTTTGTCCGGCCAGGGCCTGGTGCAGCTGGTGGGCGGCGCGCCAGACGGAATCCCCCTCAGGCACGGATCCTCAACCCCTTGGGTGTGGAGTAGGCCCCGGCCGCACTGAGGGCGGCTGCAACCGGAGTATCCAGGATGTCGTGCCCGTTGACTTTCTCCATAATCAGCTTGTCCACGGCGCCGCGGGTCACCACGCCCACCAGGGCCGAGCCGGCCGCGGCCAGGATGCTCTCGTCGTCGCTGAACGCCAGCAGGGTCTTGCCGCCCCGTTCCACGTAGAGGACCAGCGCCCCGTCCACCAGTACCACCAGTGCACCGGCTTTGCGTCCGGGACGGTGGCCCGTTCCGGCGTCGTCATGCTGGGCGGGCCAGGGGAGGGCAGCGCCGTAAGGGTTGGCAGGATCCGTGGCAGCCAGGGCGAGGGCAACGGGTTCCGGCTTGGCGAGCTGGGTGTCCTCCGAATACGAACGCAGCCGGTCCACGGTTGCGGGAACGGCGAACTGCGCCGCGCCGAGGTGTTCGATGAAGTAGCCGCGGCGGCACCGGCCGGCCTCCTCCAGCCGGGCAAGGACCTTGTACATCAGGCCGAATCCGCCCAGGATTTGCTCTGCCATCACCGAACCGCGGGTCACCACGCCATAGCGGTCCAGCAGGAGCTCTGCGGTGGCGCGGGCGTGGATGGTGGCGTCCAGTTCGGGCTGCGGAAGCGCGGACCACCGGCCTGCTGCCATGGGAGGAGTGGCTACTGCCGTTGAGGACGCGCCGTAGCGGCCGCTGCCCAGGCCAGCAGAGCCCATTAGTCCGGTGCCGTGCGAACGCCCCAGCCGGCTCAGGCGTGGGGCCCGGGCGCGTGGGGCACGGGCGACCTGCCGGTGGGCGGTGTGGCCCCCGGCGATCAGTGCCCGCACCGGCGCGAAGGTGTCGCCGGTGATGCGGCCCGCCCATGCCAGGTCCCACAGTGCGGTCACAACTTCCTGGTCGCTCAGGACGGAGTCCATGCCGCCGGCCACGTCTGTCAGCTGCCGGAAGAAGTAGCCGCCGCCGTTGGTGCGCAGGTGCTCCAGGAGCCGCAGTTGGGCGTCCCCGGGTTCGTAGTCGATGGCAGGGTTCAGGGTCAGCTCCGCCGAGTCGGCCAGGTGCAGGCTGATCCAGCCATCGTTGCCCGGCAAGGCGCCGGCCCCGGACCAGAGCACCTCGCCGGCGGCCATGAGCTCGTCGAGCATGGCGGGCTGGTAGTTGGATACCCGGCTGGCCAGGATGAGCGGCTCCCAGGCGGAGGCGGGAACAGGGACTCCGGAGAGCTGGTCGATGGCGGTGACGATGCCGTCCAGTCCGCGGAGCGACGGCTGCCCGCGGCCGCCGCCGGGAGTCTGGACGTGCTGCCACGCCGGCAGGAACCGGCCATAGGCGGACGCGTCCACCGGTTCCACCTCGGCGCGTAATGCTGCCAGGGACCGCCGCCGCAGCTTGCGGAGCACCTCGGCATCACACCATTCGCTGACGGGGATGTGGTTTTGTGCCTCCGGGAGTTGCGTCTCAGGGAGTTGAGTCTCGGGGTGCTGGCCATCAGGTTCTGGTGCATCCACGGCTGGAACGTCGGGTGCCGCAGACCCACCGCCGTGGGGCCGGAATTCGCCTTCCACCACCCGGCCGTCGGCGGCGAGGCGTTTCAGGGCAGTGCTGACCACAGCCACACCCAGGCCCAAGCGGGCTGCTGCTTCGTCCGCCGTAAAAGGTCCGTGCGTCCGGGCATACCGGGAGACGAGGTCGCCCAAAGGATCAGCCACGGGTTCGATGAACGCGAGCGGAACCCCCATGGGCAGGGGCACGCCGATGGCATCCCGGAGGCGGGCGGCATCCTCAACCGCAGCGAACCGTTCCGCCCCACCGATGTTCACCTTGATGGCGCGGTTGGCGCGCTGCAGGGCCACCAGGTGGGCGGTGGCTGTTTCCGTGCTGGCATGGATGGTTTCGACAGGCTCAACCACCGGGGTTTCGGGTGGCTCGGTTTCGACAGGCTCAACCACCGGGGAGTCTGCAGGCTCGGTTTCGGCGGGCTCAACCACCGGGTTTACGGCAGCCTCGGTTTGGGCAGCCTCAACCGCCGGTTCCAGCCTTGCGGCAGCTTCCTCCGGCGCCAGCGGGCCAAGGAGCCGCAGCAGGTCCGCCACGCCCTCCAGCCCGCGCGCCCGACGGTCCGGCGCCAGGCGCTGCAACTCCCGCTCGGTAGCCTCGATAACCTTCGCGTCCAACAACTCCCGCAGCTCAACGCGGCCCAGCAGTTCGTTCAGGAGCGTGGAGTCCAGGGCCAGTGCCGCAGCCCGCCGCTCCGCGAGCGGCGAATCACCCTCGTAGAGGAACTGGGCAACGTATCCGAACAGGAGTGACTTTGCGAAGGGTGACGGCTGGGTGGTGGTGGTCTGCACGATCCGCAGCTCGCGCCGCTCCACGGACGCTGCGATGTCCTTCAGTGCGGGGAGGTCGTAAACATCCTGCAGGCATTCCCGCACGGTTTCCAGCACGATAGGGAAGGTGGGGTACTTCCGGGCCACATCCAGCAACTGGGCGGACCTCTGCCGCTGCTGCCACAGCGGTTGCCGCTTGCCGGGAGTCTGCCGCGGCAGCAACAGGGCCCGCGCAGCACATTCACGGAAGCGCGAAGCGAAGAGTGCGCTGCCGCCCACTTCCGCGGTGACGATCTGTTCCAGTTCCTCGGGATCGAACAGGAACAGCTCGGCGCCGGGCGGCTCGTCCTCCATCATGGGCACCCGCAGCACAATCCCGTCGTCGGCGGCCATGGCCGAACCGTCCAGGCCGTACCGCTGGTGCAGCCGCTGGCCGACCGCCAAAGCCCACGGCGCATGGACGGGCATGCCGAAGGGACTGTGCAGGATTACCCGCCAGTCGCCCAGTTCGTCGTGGAACCGTTCCACCACCAGCGTGGTGTCGTTGGGCACCACCTCGGTGGCCTGTTTCTGTTCGCTCAAATATTGGATGAGGTTGTTGGCGGCGAAGTCGTCCAGGCCGCTGGCCTTGCAGCGTTCGGTGGCGGGCCCGACGTCGGACGCTGACAATTCGCGGACGAAGGCGCCCAGCGCGCGGCCCAGGTCCACGGGGCGGCCGAGGGAATCGCCCTTCCAGAAGGGCAGCTTTCCGGGCTGGCCGAACGCGGGGGAGACCAGGACGCGGTCGTGCGTGATGTCCTCGATTTTCCAGCTGGTGGCACCGAGGGCGAAGACGTCGCCAACACGCGATTCGTACACCATCTCCTCATCCAGTTCCCCCACGCGCCGGCCGCCCTTGGGCGCAGGAGCGGGTTTGCCGTCCGTTGAGGGGGAGGCTGTTCCCTCCACCTCGGTTCCAATGATGTAGACGCCGAAGAGGCCGCGGTCCGGGATGGTGCCGCCCGAGGTGACCGCCAGGCGCTGGGCGCCCGGCCGGCCTTCGATGGTGCCGGCGTTGCGGTCCCAGATGATTCGGGGGCGCAGCTCGGCAAACTCGTCGGACGGATAGCGGCCGGCCAGCAGGTCCAGCGTGGCCTCGAAGGCTGACCGGGGGAGGGACGCGAACGGGGCTGAACGGCGGACGGTGGCGAACCACTCCTCAACATCGATGCTGCCCAGCGCGGTGGCAGCCACGGTTTGTTGGGCAAGGATGTCCAGGGGGTTGGCGGGGATGCTGAGGCGCTCGATCTTTCCGGTCAGCATCCGTTCCACGGTGATTGCCGTATGCACCAGGTCTGCGCGGTGCTTCGGGAAAAGGACGCCTTGGGAAACCTCGCCCACCTGGTGGCCGGCCCGGCCCACCCGCTGCAGGCCGCTTGCCACGGACGGCGGCGATTCCACCTGCACCACCAGGTCCACGGCACCCATGTCGATGCCAAGTTCCAGGGATGACGTGGCCACCACGCAGCGCAGCCGGCCGGACTTGAGGTCGTCCTCGATCAAGGCACGCTGGTCTTTTGAGACGGAGCCGTGGTGGGCGCGCGCCAGCACCGGGTCCGCCCCGGCCGAGCTTCCTGCCTGGGCCATCATGTGCGCCGGAGTAGCAGTGGAGGCGGGAACGCCGGGCTGCCGGGGCACGGGATCATCCCAGCCGCCGCCCGCATCCACCAGCTGCCGTTCGGCGTAGATCTCGTTGAGCCGGGCCGTGAGCCGTTCGGACAGGCGGCGGGAGTTGGCAAAAACAATGGTGGACTGGTTGGCCAGCACCAGGTCAACGATCTTTTCCTCCACGTGCGGCCAGATCGAGGCCTGGGGCTGGAGCCCGGACGCCGGGCCGGAATCGAAGGCGCCGGCGGCACCCTGGAGGTCAGACATGTCCTCCACCGGGACGGAAACGGTGAGGTCCCAGTTCTTCTTCGCCGGCGGGGCAACGATTTCCACCGGCGCGGTCCCGGCCAGGAACTGGGCCACCAGTTCCCGCGGCTCAACGGTGGCGGAGAGCCCGATCCGCTGTGCCGCTTTGGGCAGCAGGGCATCCAGCCGCTCCAGTGAGACGGCCAGGTGCGCACCGCGCTTGGTCCCGGCCACTGCATGGACCTCATCGATGATGATGGTGTCCACCTCGGTGAGGGTTTCGCGGGCCCGGGACGTGAGCATCAGGAACAGCGATTCCGGCGTGGTGATCAGGATGTCCGGCGGGTTGCTCAGCAGCGCGCGCCGGTCCGCCGTGGTGGTGTCTCCGGAACGGACGCCAACGGTGATCAACGGGGCGGGCAGCCCGAGCCGCTTGGCGGTCTGGGTGATACCGATGAGCGGCGAGCGCAGGTTCCGCTCCACGTCCACGCCGAGCGCTTTCAGGGGTGAAATGTACAGGACACGGGTCTTGCGTTTTGGCGCCCGGGGACGCCGTCCCCTTGACGGTGTCTCCGGCGCCGGAACCGGGGTTTCCGACACAGTGGAACCAGAGACCAACAGCCGGTCCAGAGCCCAGAGGAACGCGGCCAGGGTTTTGCCCGAGCCGGTGGGGGCGACCACCAGCGCATGCGAGCCGGAGGAGATGGCCTGCCACGCGCCGACTTGGGCAGGAGTCGGCTCCGAAAAGGCGCCAAGGAACCACTCACGGGTGGGCCTGCTGAACTGCCCCATGGGCGCACCGGACGCTGAGGCGCCGCCCGGCATGGAGCCCTGTTCCTGCTGCATGCCTCCATCATGCCCTAACCCACTGACAGCCCACCCAGACTCCGGTCGGCCCGGATCGTGCGGCTGTCCCTGAGGTGCTCCGCTGCTCAAGCCTTCCCTGCAGCGGGAAGGTTCCGGGTGGCCGGGCCCTCCAGGAGCTCTCCCTCATTGCTGAAACGGGAGCCGTGGAGCGGGCAGTCCCACGTCCGCTCGCTGTCGTTCCAGTGAACAATGCCGCCCAGGTGCGTGCAGACAGCGGACAGCTTGCAGGTGGTTCCGTCCACGGTGGAGACGGCGACCGGGCGGGTGCCCTCACGGTACACCTGCCCTTGGCCCTCCTCCGGGACCACCGGAGCGGGAGCCGGGGGCAGCTGGTCCTTGTCCTTTTTGAGGACCTTCGCACCTTCCGTTTTCAGCCCTTCGGCCGCAAGCTGCCCCCAGCCGGAGGCCAGCTTGGCCGCCACCCCGGCGTTGAGGGAAACCGCCGAGAGTGCGCCGGACGGTGACGTGATCCGGTGGTGGATGGTGTTGGCCCAGGGCACTTGCCCGCCGAGGATGTCGGCAGCAATCCCCAAAGACGCCGCAACGGCGTTGGTCATGCCCCACTTGTTGTAGCCGGTGCCGAAGTAGACGTGGCCTTTGCCCCGCGGCAGTTTGCCAAAGAAAGGCATCAGGTTCACGGCCATGTAGTCCTGCGCCGACCACGTGTGCGTCACCTGCGAGCCGGGGTACTGCTGCGCGGCCCAGTCCAGAAGGCTCCCGAGATGGTGCTTTTCCGATCTCGCCCGGCCCACGTGGTGGCCGTGCCCGCCCACCAGCAGCAGCCTGCGGCCGTCCTTCTCGTAGTCCCGCAACGAGTGGGTTGGCTGTTCCACCGAGATGTACATTCCCGGGGGTGGTGCCTGGTCCTCCTGCAGCTGCAGTGCTGCCGCGTAGGACCGGCTGGGCTTCAGCTTGGCGAAGTACAGCCCTCGGTCCAGCACAGGGATGCCGGTGGCCAGCACCACTTCGTTCGCCGTGACGGTTCCACGGTCGGTGTGGACGGTGGCCGGGCGGCCGCCGGTGACATCCTGCAGGCGGACGCCGCCCACCACTGACCCGCCGCGGCTGCGGATGTCCGCCACCAGGGCGTCCAGCACGTCGACGGGGTGGATCTGCGCCTGGTCCGCGAGGCGGATGGCGCCGTGCACGGGGAACGGCAGGCCGGCGTCGCGCACGTATTCCATGTCCAGGCCCGCCGTCGTGGCGGCGCTGACTTCCTCGCGGAGTTTCTCCGTCCCCTGGGCGGACGCCGCGTACGTGTAGGCATCCCGGATCTGGTAGGGCACGTTCTGCTCGTCGAGGTACCGCAGGAGCCAGGCCTGGCCCTCACGGTTGCCGTCCACGTACGCCTGCACCTGCTTCTGCGAGTACTGGCGGGACAGCTGGGACAGGAAGGTGCCCTGCAGCAGTGTGACCTTAGCCGTGGTGTTCCCGGTTGTGACGGCACCGGGGAACCGTGCGTCCAGCACCAGGACGTTCTGCCCCGAGCGTGCCAGCAGGAGGGCGGTCACAAGACCGGTCAGCCCGGCCCCGGCCACCACGGTGTCGTACGTGCCTCCGGGCTCGAACGGATCGGAAGCAAATGCTTCCCGGCCGTCCAACCAAATCGACGTCATCCCAGTTCAGCCTGCCTTTGGTCCGGGCCCTGGCGGGCCGTTTGTGATGGGTCCGTTATAGACCCTGATCTATGCCTGGCGTAGGTGCTAAGTATACTTATGATGTCGGTGTTTAAGTCTATGGTCAGGCGCGACCCGGCAGCCATGATGTAAACGGAAACGACAAACAGCAGGAGTGATCATGACCAGTATGAGTTCGAACGGTCGCACCGTGGGCCGTACTAACATCCAAAAAGCAGCCCTTGCGGTGGGCGCAGTGTTCCTCCTGGTGGGCGTCCTGGGGTTCATCCCGGGCATCACCAGCAACTACGAATCCCTGGGTTTCGCCGGCCATGAGTCTGAGGCCCTGCTGCTGGGCATTTTCCAGGTGTCAATTCTTCACAACATCGTCCACCTGCTGTTTGGGGCCGCCGGGATCGCCCTGGCCCGGAATGCTGCGCAGTCGAGGAACTACCTGATCGTGGGTGGCGCCATCTACCTGGTTCTCTGGCTTTACGGCCTGCTGATCGGACATGACACGCCGGCGAACTTCGTCCCGCTGAACACCGCCGACAACTGGCTCCACTTTGTCCTGGGTGTCGGCATGATCGGCCTGGGCGTGGTGCTGTCCCGCGGCACCGCACGTGCCGGCCGAACCACCACGGCCCACTAGGAAGACCTGCAAACAAAACAAAACTGCGGGCGGTCCGGCACGTGCCGGACCGCCCGCAGTTCTCTGCGCTGAGGACTGTTGCCTTGGGTTCGGGACCTACGCCGGCTGGAACGCTCCGATGGTGAGGAGCGTAATCTCCGCGTTGCTGCATGCCCTGGTGGGCTGGGGCAGGAACAGCGACGCCGTCTCCTCCGGCGGATAGATCCGGTAGCCGGCGGCGTCCACCATGGCGCAATCGGGATAGTTGCCGGCCTGGGTGTAGCGCAGGACGGCCGAGCCTGTCTGCCCGGGTGCCAGCAGGACGTCGGTGGGTGCGGTGGCCTCGTCGCGGATGGCCGGCGCGCCGATGGGGGCGCCGGCTGCGTCGGCGGCCAGGGACACGCCGGCAAAGCCCCGGAGCAGGCAGGGTTCGGAACCGGTGTTGGTGAGGTTGAGCTTCATGTAGACGCTGCCCGCGGCCCCGCCGCCGGACGCATCCGTGGCTGCGGAAAGCCCGGCGGCCTTGCAGAGCGCCGGTCCTGCGGGGGGAGCGGTAGCCGGAGCGGTTGTGGACGGCGGGTCCGACGGCGTCCCGGACGGGGCGGGTGACGCTGATGTCGCGCCGGGGCTGGCAGAGCTGGTGCCCGGAGTGGGGGTCGTTGATGATTGCGGCTGGCTGGGGCCGCACCCGCTGAGCAGCAGTGCGGCGGCCGCTGCCGCCGTCGTGATGGCAAGCCCGTGTGAAATTCGCTGAGACCTCATGGCACCACCTTCGCGGCAGTGGTGGGCCGCGTCAACGATGAGGCGAGGTGGCGCGGCAATTTGATGCCCGGATCGTGATGATCCGGGCATCAACGCCGTTGCCCTACTTGGCCGCCGGGTCCGCAGAAACCTTGCGGCGTGCGTTGCGGAAGAACGCCGCGCCGCCGAGCACCAGGCCGCCGATGCCCGCTGCCAGGCCCGTCCAGCTGCGGGCGTTGGCCCCGCTGTCCGTCACCGGGGCTTCCCCGGTGGACCCGGCAGCGCTGGAATGCGAATCCGAGGCAGTGGCGGCTTCGCCGTGTCCTGCGCCCCCTGCCGGGGTGACCGTGACCGAGGGCGCCGGTGCCTTCAGGGCGTGCGGGTCCTGGCCGTCTTTGGCGATCTCCGACCAGTCCGTCTGCCCGGTTTCGCAGCTCTGGAGGGTGGGGAAGTACAGTGTGCTGCCGGCAGCGTCAGGAAGCTTCACGGAGAGCACCAGCGCATCGCGGAGTTCGTGGGCCAGGGGCGCCTTGGCGGTGTAGACAATCTGGCTGGTCCGCTTGGTGATGGACGTGCCGTCGGCCTGCTTCTTCGGCTCGGCGAGTTGTTCGGTGACCTTCTCAACCGTCCAGTTGGGATTGACCGTCGGCTGGGCATCGTTGAGTTCCTGCGGCAGCGTGATGGCCACTTTGGTGGTGCCTGAGGTGTCGCAACCGTGCGGAATCGCGAAGGTGAGCAGGGCGTACGAGTTGGCATCGGTCTTGTCCGGCGTCACGCCGACGTGGGCCGAAGCCCCGCCCGCCACGGCGAGCAGCATGGCTGCAGCGCCTCCCGTGGCGGCGGCTGTTTGCAGGGTGCGGCGAAGTGCGGAGGTGTTCATGGTGTTGCCTTTCAGGCGCGCGCCCTGCGGGAATAGGAGCAAGGCGCGCAAAAGTATGGGGTGCCGCCGCGGGGAGCGCGGGGCGGTTTCTAGCGGGAAAGTACGACGGCGGGCGGCGGGCCACGCCGGCTGTCTTGCCGCAGGTTCCGCCAGGGTGGCCGTGGCGCAGCAGCGGTGGGAAAGGAAGCGAAAGCCGTTGGAACGGCGTCGGGCGCCACCGCGTGGGGGAGGGCAGCAAGGGGCCGCAGCCAGGTGGCCAGTGCCCACAGGGCCTCCTCGCCCTTTGCCAGCAGGAGTGCGCACACCAGCGTTGCCACGGCGTGTGCGGCAAGCATCAGGGGCCCGGACGCAGGTTCCGCGGCATGGGCGTGGCCCAACGCCGCAGGAAGTACATCCGCGCCGGCGAGATGTCCGGCATGAAGGGTGGGTGCTCCCCCCGCGGGTCCGGGAGCACCAAAGGCAGTAAACACTTCGTGCAGCGCCAGCTGTCCGCTGCCCAGCAGGGCGGCCATGGCTGGAAAGCCCAACTGCAGGCGGGTGGCAGTGGTGCTGGCGAGCGTGGTCAGTGCCAGCACCGCCAGCAGGATGACCGGGGCCGGCAGTTCCCCGCCGCCTGCAAGGTGGGCGCCGGAGGCAAGTGCCAGGATGACGGTGGCCACAGTGGACGCCCGGAGGAAGTGGAAGGGCGGGCGCGCGCGTTGTGTTCGCACGAATCCTCCCTTTCCCGGTGCCGGAACCAGGCGCGGGCGGGCGGCGCCGGTCAGATATCGTTCAGATTCTACCGGTGATCCGGGTGTGGCCAGGCTCGGGTCAGGCTCCGGCCAGCAGTTCGGCGAGGACCTCTGCTGCGGTGTGGTGCCGGAGAAGCGGCGCCGACTGGCCGGCCCACAGGGACATCAGGTCCGTGTTTCCCTGGGCGGCGGCCTGTGGACGGAACCGCCCCGTCAGCCAGTTCTGCACCGGGAAAGGGGCCACCTCGCCGGTTTCTTCAAGCTCAGCAATGATCCGGTTGGGAATGCCGCGGGCCAGCCGGCCGCTGAGGGCGCGGGTCAAGACAGTGTGGGCAGCGGCGGGGCCGTGCAGGACCTCCCGGTAGGCGGGAACGGCGGCAGATTCGCGGGTGGCCAGGAAAGCCGTTCCCACCTGCACCGCATCGGCGCCCAATGCCATGGCGGCAGCGAAACCGCGGCGGTCCGCGATGCCGCCCGCGGCGATGACCGGAACGGACACAGCGTCGGCCACCTGGGGGACCAGCGCGAACGTACCCACCAGCGATTCTTCGGCAGGCTTCAGGAAGGACACCCGGTGGCCGCCGGCCTCCATCCCGGTGGCCACCACTGCATCTACGCCGCCTGCTTCCAGCGCCACCGCCTCGGCGACGGTGGTAGCGGTGCCCACCACCTTGATGCCGCGGCGGTGCGCCTCCTCCACGACGTCGGGGCCAGGAACACCAAAGACAAAGCTGACGACGGCGGGACGCGCCTCGAGCGCAGCTTCCACCTGCTCGCCGTAGTCCGGCATGTACCGCGCCGGCATCTCCGGGTATGGAAGGCCGAGCTCGTCAAAGTAGGGCTTCAGGATGGCGGTGTAACGTTCGAAATCTTCGGGCGGGAGGGTTGTGGTTTCGGTGCCGTTGGGCACCCACATGTTGAGGGCGAAGGGCTTCGCTGTCGCCTCGCGAAGTTGGGCTGCCGTCTTATGGATGGCAGCGGCGTCGTACCCGTAGAGCCCGAATGAACCCAGCCCGCCGCCGTCGCTCACTGCGGCGGTGAGCGCCACTGAGGAAACACCGCCGAAGGGGCCGAGCACCACCGGAACGTCGATGCCCAGGAGCCTGGTGAAGCGGTTGGAACTCTCGGCGGGGTGCTGGTGTGCGGTCATGGCAGCTCCTGGTGGTTCTACTGAGGCGTTGGACCCAGTCTTGCAGGCCGCGGCAATGCGCCCAAGCCCGGTTAGGAAGCGGCGACTGCGAGGTCGTAGCCGTCGGCGATGTGGAAGAGGCGGCGGCCTCCCACGGGCGCGCTGACCCACACCACGTCCCCGTCAGCAGTGCGGTCATCCACCAGGCCTGCATAGGCTGCCCGGCCGTTCCTGCTCAGTTCCACGGGATCGCCCACTTGTACGTCTTCCCAGAGGCCGGGACCTTTGACGCGATTCGTCATCGAAGCCACGCTGCTTTCTTTGGTTGAGGATTTGGGAACGGATGATGCCGGCCCTCCTCCATCAAACCGGCCCGGTGGTGCCGTGCTCAGTGGAGGACTGGCCACGCAGGACGGCGCAGGTTTGTGCATCGCACCAACACGTTGCCGCGGGATGTGCCGGGGCAGGGAGGTGTACCGGGCGATCGGGGCGAGGCTAGACTGCAGGCGTAGATGCCCGCCCGACCTGAGGAGTAGTTATGGAATACACCGGAAGCCAGTCGGAAAAGGCTGTTCCCGCTGGTGAACTTGGCCGCAGCCACATCGGCCAGACCATCAGCTTCCAGCCCAACGAGTTCACGACCGTCTTTGGGAAGCTTGCCGGAATCGCCCGCACTGAGGCCATGGTCTACCTGTCCCTGACCGGCGTGGGAAACGGCACGCACCTGAAGGACGAATACGACCTGCCCATCACGCACGATGTCTATGTGCCGGTGGACGTTATCTCCAACGCCGAGTCCACCATCAAGGACCTGTTCGGTAAGGTCCAGGAGAACCTGCGCGGGGCCACCCACAAGGGCGACGACAAGACGGACCGGCTCTAACAGCACTCATCGACTGCTCCACACCTGCCTTTTAGACCCCCGGAAACGGCAGTTACGGAGCAGTCGATGGGGCGGGCGCCGCGGCCGTGGAACTCCGCACTGTCAGGTGTGTAGGCATCACGGAACGGGTGCGCACGCCGCCTGCGGCCAACGGATTCAATTTCGCCAGAAGCATCGAAACTGCCACCCGGCCAGCCTGTTCAATAGGCGAAGCCATGGTGGTCAGCGGGGGATTGCAGAAGTCCGCGCCAAAAATGTCATCGCACCCTACGATGCTCATCTCCTCCGGTACGCGGATCCCCCGTTCCCGCAGGCGCTGGAGCATGCCGATGGCAATGAGGTCATTGAAGGCAATGCAGGCGGTGACACCACTGTGTACTGCGGCGTCGGCGGCAGCTGCGCCGGATTGGGTCTTGGGAGCAAACGGGCCCAGGCTTCGCACCTCCACGCCACGGTCCTGGGCTGCTTCGGACAGGGCAGCCCAGCGCCGTTCGCTGGATTGGGACGTCAACGGCCCGGCGATGTAGGCAACCCGGGTATGGCCCAGTGAAATCAGGTGGTCAAGCGCCTGGCTGGTGGCGGACGGGGTATCAATGATGACGGCAGGAACACCGGCAACGTCACGATTAATCGTCACGAGGGGGGCCTTGCCGGCAGCTGCCAACAGGGCCTCATCGGTGAGCCGGGATGCTGCGACAATGACGCCGTCGGCCGTTTTGCGCAACTGTTCCAGCGTGCTGGCCTCAACCTCATCCGATTCCTCGGTGTCCACGAGCAGCTGGGTGTAACCCGCGGCCTTGAGCTGGAGCTGGGTTCCCCGGATCAGGTCAAAATAGAACGGGTTGGTGATGTCGGGAACCAGCACTCCCACGGCCCCCGTACGCCCCGAACTCAATGCCTTCGCCTGGCTGTTGGGCAGATAGTTCAGCTCTGCGGCGGCCGCCTGGATACGCTGCCGGGTACGGATATTTACCCGGTCCGGCGTTGACAGGGCGCGTGAAACAGTGGAAGCGGCAACTCCGCACATGGCGGCGATGTCGTGGATGGTGGCAGGACGGTCTGTTCCTGCCGCTTGCGTCGCCATGGCGCTCCTCTCTGAACGGAATGACGGGAAGCTGTGACCGTTGCCACAGCTGCATCACCCAAGGATGCCACAACTGGCCAATTTATGGCAACCGGTTGTCAAAAGTTGGCAGGCTGCCTAGACTTGCCGGAGTACCTTTTCTGTGAACCAAATCACCCACGCGACGTAGCTGGAATCGAAGGCTGCCCTGCGCGGGGTCCTAGCAAGGAGATTCCGTTGACCCACGCACCACAAACACCCTGGCAGCTCTCAGGATTCGGTGACGAAATAGATCCCGACCCCGCAATCCAGGCCGCGGTGCTGTTGGCGCTTGGCGCAAGCCACATCGAAGTCAGGAGCGCCTGGGGAACGAACGTCTCCGAATTGGCCCCCGCCCAGGTGGCAGACCTTAAGGAAATCCTGGACGCCAAGGGCCTGAAGGTCTCGGCTGTTGCCAGCCCCATCGGCAAGGTGGACGCCAGCCTGCCCGTTGAGCACGAACTGGACCGGCTGCGCCAAATCATCTCCGTGGCCAAAGGCCTGGGCACCAGCTACATCCGGATCTTTTCGTTCTACCGGGCCGACGGCCAAAGTCCCGAGGACATCCGCGACGACGTCCTGGTCCGCATGCGTGCACTGGCGGCACTCGCCGAGGAATCCGGCGTCGTGCTGCTGCATGAGAACGAAAAGGACATCTACGGTGATACGCCCACGCGGGTGCTGGACATCATGGAGTCCGTCAACTCCCCGGCCCTGCGGGTTGCCTGGGACAACGCCAACTTCGTGCAGGTTGGCGTGAAGCCGTACACGGACGGGTATGCCATGCTGCGCCCTTACCTGGAGTATCTCCAGGTCAAGGATGCGCTGTCCACCACCGGGGAAGTGGTTCCCTCCGGTGAGGGCGACGGCGAACTGGACGCCACCATTGCCGCACTCAAGGCTGACGGTTATAGCGGGTTCGCCTCGCTGGAACCCCATCTTGCCAGCGCCCACGAGCTCGGCGGCTTTTCCGGGCCGGTGGCCTTTGGGGTCGCAGCCCGCGCCTTCGCGGCACTGGCTGCAAAAAACGGAGTTGAGCTCTCTTGAGCATCCGGGCTGCCGTCATCGGCTGCGGCGACGTCTCCACCGTTCACTTTGAGGCGGTGGCCAAGCTCGACGGCGCCGGGCTGGTTGCCGTCTGCGACCCCCATCCGGAGCGGCTCGCTGCCGCTGCGGAACTTTATGGCGTGCCCGGCTTCGCTGACCATCAAAGCCTGCTCGATGCCGTCCGGCCCGATGTGGTGCACATCTGCACGCCGCACAACCAGCACGCCTCGATAGCCGCGGACTGCCTTGAACAGGGCGTCAACGTCATCGTGGAAAAGCCGCTGGCCCACACGCTGGCGGAAGGGCGCCGCCTGGTTGACGCAGCGTCCAGGGGCAAGGCAAAAATCGCCGTCTGCTTCCAGAACCGCTACAACGCCACATCCCAGGCCATGCACTCCCTCCTAGCAACCGGTGAACTCGGCGCCGTGGTGGGGGCTGCCGCCAGCGTCATGTGGCATCGTTCGGCGGATTATTACCTCAACCGGCCGTGGCGCGGTTCCTGGGAGGGCGGCGGGGGAGGGCTGATGATGAACCAGGCCATCCATACGGTGGACCTGCTGCAATGGCTGGTGGGCGACGTCGTCGAGGTGCGCGGCAACGCCGCCACCCGCTTCCTGGGCGGGACCATCGAGGTGGAAGACACCGCGGAATTCGTTGCCGAACACGCCGGTGGTGCCAGGAGCGTTTTCTACGCCACGCTCGGCCATGCCTACAATGCACCGGTGACCCTCGAAGTGGTCACCGAAAAGGCCGTCTTGAGCCTGCGCGGCGACCTCACGGTCACCTATTCAGATGGGCGGGTGGACGTGATACCGGAGCGCACGAGCGACACCGGCGGCAGGTCCTACTGGGGCGTCTCGCACGAACTGCTGATCAATGATTTCTACGGCCGGCTGCATGACGCGGAGCCGTTCTGGATCAGTCCTGCGGAAGCTGAAAAGTCGCTGCGGATCATTAAGGACGTCTACCGCCAGAGCTTTCCGGACGCCATTTCCCGTGTTTCCTAGCGGCTGTTGGCAACCGATTGTTAGAGTGACACCGAAGTGTTACTGGAGCGTCGTTTCCAACGTTGGCACAATTTGCAACAATTTTAGACAACCGGTTGCCAAAGCTTCTGAGTGTGCGTACGCTGAATTCCACAAGGCAGGTGTGGTCCACGCCACAATCGCCTTTCTCCCAAACTCCCACTTCGACAAAGTTTCAAGGAGCCGACAATGAAGTTAGGTCCCAAGGCGGCAGCTGCCGCTCTCGTACTGAGTGCCTCGCTGGCACTCACCGCTTGTGGCGGCGGCGGCGCTGGTGCAGGTTCCACCGCCGCCGGCGGAAAGACCGTCACCGCCCTGACCCTCGGAACCCTCAGGGACATCGCCAACTGGGACCCCGCCCAGGCCCACGTGGGCCACGCCCTCCAGCCCTACCAGGCTGCATATGACAGCCTGATCCTGCGGGAACCGGACGGCAAGCTCAGCCCGATGCTGGCCACGGAGTGGAAGTACAACGACGCCAACACCAAACTTACCGTGGACCTGCGAACGGACGTCACCTTCAGCGACGGCGCCAAGTTCGATGCCGAAGCAGCCAAGGCCAACCTGGACCACTTCAAGAAGGCCAACGGACCGCAGATGGCCCAGCTTGCCTCCGTGTCCGATGTGGCCGTGGTGGACGCGGACACCATCGACATTAACCTCAGCGCCGCGGAGCCTGCCCTCGAGTACTTCCTGAGCCAGGCTGCAGGCCTGATGGGAAGCCCCAAGGCTTTGGGAACGGACGCCATCAAGACCGAGCCCGTAGGCTCCGGCCCCTACGTGATGGACAAGGCTGCAACAGTCAAGGACAGCCAGACAGTCTTTAATGCGCGGAAGGACTACTGGAACAAGGACCTCCAGAAGTACCAGAAGCTGACCCTGAAAATCCTCACGGATCCCACGGCGCGCACCAACGCCCTGGTCTCCGGCCAGATTGACGCCACCCTCCTGGATCCCAAGAACGGCAAGCAGGCAGAGGGCGCCAAGATGAAACTGGAAACCAACCAGGTTGACTGGTCCGGGTTGCTCCTGCTGGACCGCGACGGCACCAAGAACCCGGCCCTCGCCGACCTCAAGGTCCGCCAGGCCATCAACTACGCCTTCGACCGCAAGACCATCCTGGACCAGGTCATGCTCGGCCAGGGCACACCCACCTCGCAGCCGTTCGGCAAGGACAGCGGCGCCTGGACCGAAGAGCTGGAGAACTACTACAGCTACGACCCCGCCAAGGCCAAGCAGCTCCTGAAGGAATCCGGTTTTGAAGGCAACGTGACTATCGACGTTCCCACGCTCCCGGGTGCCGAAACCCTGATCTCCGTTCTCCAGCAGCAGCTGGCCGACGTCGGCATCACCCTGAAGCCGGGCGCCGCGATCACCAACACATTCACGTCGGACGTTGCAGCCCAGAAGTACCACGCCCTGTTCTTCAACCTCTTCCAGGGCGAGCCCACCGTGGCGATTGACCAGATCGTCTCCACCAAGGCCCTGTACAACCCCTTCAAGAACACCACCCCGGAGCTTGAGGCCAAGATCCAGGCCGTACGGACCGGCGGCGAAGATGCCGGCAAACTGGCGCAGGACGTCAACAAGTACGTGGTGGAACAGGCATGGTTCGCACCCCTGTTCCGCGTGAACCAGATGTACTACCACAACGACAAAGTGAACGTCACGCCGCAGGCCCAGCAGGCCGTTCCGTCCATCTACAACTACTCGCCTGCCAAGTAGGACTCCATGATCAGGTTCATTGCGAAAAGGCTGGGCAGCGGGCTGGTGGTGTTGTTCGTTGTCTCCGCACTCACCTTCACCCTGCTGTACACCTCCAGCGGAAGCATCGCCCGCAACATCCTGGGCGACCAGGCCACGCCTGAACAGGTTGCCCTGAAGGAACAGGAGCTGGGACTCGACCAGCCCCTCGTCGGCCGCTACTTCACCTGGCTGGCAGACGCCCTCGGCGGGGATTTGGGAGCCTCCTGGTTCACCTCGGAGCCCGTGGCCAATTCCCTGGCCACGCGTATTCCGGTGACCATGACGATGGTTTTCGCCGCAATGATCCTGATCGCCATCTGCGCGACGCTCATCGGCGTTGCTGCAGCGGTGAAGCGGGGCTGGGTGGACAGGGTGGTCCAGGTGGGTGCCATCCTGGGCGACTCCATCCCGGGATACGTCATCGGGGTGTTCCTGGTGACCCTCCTGGCCATCCAGCTGGGCTTCTTCCCGGCCACCAGCACCATCTCTCCCGGCGTGGGTGCCGAGGCCTGGGTGTATTCGATGACTCTTCCCGTGATCGCCCTGCTGATCAACGGCGTGACCGGCGGTGCGCAGCAAATCCGCAGTGCAGTGATCAAACAGCTTGAGCGTGATTACGTCCGGACGCTGCGCAGCCGTGGCATCGGGGAGCGGGAGATCCTCTTCAAGCATGTACTGCGCAGCGCCGCTCCGGCAGGCCTCACGGTGCTGAGCCTGCAGCTGATCGGCATGCTGGGCGGCGTGGTGATCATCGAGCAGATCTTCGCCCTGCCCGGCATGGGCCCGCTGGCTGTCACCGCCACCGGCCAGACGGATCTTCCCGTGGTTATGGGAGTAGTGATGTACACCGTGGTGGTGGTCATCACGGTGAACCTCCTGGTGGACATCCTCAATGGTTGGCTCAACCCGAAAGTGCGTGTGTCATGAGCGATTCCGTAGAAACAGCGGCGGTAGCAGCGCCGGTTCCGGCCGGACAGAGCGGCACCGTGGTCCGCTCCACCGTGATGCGCCGCCTCTTCAAGAACCCCCTCGGCATCGCTTCACTGGTGATCCTGGGAAGCATCGCGGTGCTGGCGGTCCTTGCCCCGGTCCTGGCACCCTTCGGCGAGAACTTCGCCAACATCACCAAAACACTGGCAGCACCGGATTCAGTGAACATCCTCGGCACGGACAGCGCCGGGCGGGACACCTGGAGCCGCCTGCTCTTCGGCGCGCAGCTGACACTCCTGTCGGCGTTGCTGTGCGCCGGCGTGGCCATCGCCATCGGCCTCCCCGCAGGCCTGATCGCCGGCTACTACGGCGGAAAGTTCGAAGGCGTCTCCAACTGGGTGGTCAGCATCCTCATGAGTCTGCCCGGGCTGATCGTGCTGCTCACCATCCGCGCGGCCTTCGGACCCTCTGTATGGATTTCGATGATCGCCTTCGGCGTCCTGATCAGCCCGTCGTACTTCCGGTTGACCCGGACCGCGGTCCAGTCCGTCCGCAACGAGCTCTACGTTGACGCCGCGAGGGTTTCGGGTCTGTCGGACCTGAGCATCATCGCCCGGCACATCTTCTCGGTGGTCCGCGCACCCATCATCATCCAGACCGCAGCCATCGCCGGCGTCGCCATCGCCATCCAGTCCGGCCTTGAGTTCCTGGGCCTTGGCGATCCCACCAGGGCAACCTGGGGCGTGATGCTCTCGGAAGGCTTCAAAAACGTCTACCTGACCCCCACGCTGCTGCTCTGGCCCGCCCTTGCCATGGCCCTGACCATCGGCGGCCTGGTCCTCCTCGGCAACGCCATCCGCGACGCGCTGGAGGACGGCGAAAAGATCAAGCACCGCAGGAAGCCGGCGTCTGTGGCCGGTACTTCTGCAGAGCGTACGACGGCGGAACCTGCCAAAGCGCGCCAGTCGCGTAAGTCCGTGGCCGCCGTCGAAAGCGGCACCGAGCACCACCTCGTGAAGGTGACCAACCTCGGCGTCGGGTACCCGCAGGCCGACGGTTCCATCAAAAAGGTGGTGGATGACGTCTCCTTCCACGTGGACCGGGGCGAGATCCTGGGCATTGTGGGCGAGTCGGGCTCGGGCAAGTCCCAGACCGCGTTCTCCATCCTGGGACTGCTCCCGGACAACGCCCGCATTGTGGCAGGGTCCATCCAGTTCGACGGCAACTACACCGTGGCCCCGGGGGAGGACCGGGTCAGCCAGGACAGGCTGTCCAAGCTGCGCGGCAAGAGGATTTCCTACATCCCGCAGGAACCGATGAGCAACCTGGACCCGGCATTCACCATCGGCTACCAGCTGGTGACGCCCATGGTCCGCGTCCTCGGAATCTCCAAGGCAGAGGCCCGGAAGCGGGCACTGAAGCTGCTGGACGACGTCGGGATCGCCAACCCCGAACGGACCTTCCAGGCCTACCCGCACGAGGTTTCCGGCGGCATGGCCCAGCGCGTCCTGATCGCCGGTGCCATCAGCTGCGAACCCGACCTCGTCATCGCCGACGAACCCACCACTGCGCTGGATGTCA
Organism: Pseudarthrobacter sp. W1I19; assembly: GCF_030817835.1. Lineage (NCBI taxonomy): Bacteria > Bacillati > Actinomycetota > Actinomycetes > Micrococcales > Micrococcaceae > Pseudarthrobacter > Pseudarthrobacter sp. W1I19. The sequence continues at coordinate 3,749,298 of NZ_JAUSZR010000001.1, read as the reverse complement.
CGGTCCAGGCAGATGTGCTGGACCTGCTGCGTGAACTCCAGCAGCGCCTGAACATCGGCGTCATCCTGGTGACCCACAACTTCGGTGTTGTCGCCGACCTGTGCGACCGCGTGGTGGTCATGCAGAACGGCCGGCTCGTGGAAGAAGGAACGGTCCGCGAGATCCTCCGCAACCCGAAAGAGCAGTACACCCAAACCCTGCTGGGTTCCATGCTCGAAGGAAAGACCCCCATGACCATGCTGGTTTCCCCGCCGCAAGGTCCCGTTTCCCACGAGTCCGCCGGCCAGCCGGCAGGACAGGGTGCAGCTGCAGAAAAGGAGCCGGTGGCATGAGCGAAGTACAGAACGCCCCTCTGCTGTCAGTGGAAAACCTTGTGGTCGAGTACCCCAGCAAAAGGTTCCGCGCCAAGCCCTTCCGGGCGCTGACGGACATCAACATCACCATCGGCCAGGGCGAGACCCTTGGCCTGGTGGGGGAGTCCGGTTCCGGCAAGACCACCCTGGGCCGCGCTGTCCTGGGTCTGGCGCCCGTCACCAGGGGCAGGATCATCTTCGAGGGCAATGACATCAGCAATGCCAGCCGCAAGGAGCGCCGGACGCTGAGCCGCGACCTGCAGGTGGTCTTCCAGGACCCCTACACGTCCCTGAACCCGGCCCTGGAAATCGGCGACATCCTCGCCGAGCCCCTGGGGGTGCAGGGCATGGAACCCGCAGCCGCAAAAAAGCGCGTCAAGGAGCTGCTGGACCAGGTGGGACTGCCGTCTGACGCGATCCACCGGCTGCCGCGGGAGTTCAGCGGTGGCCAGAGGCAGCGCGTTGCGATTGCACGGGCCCTGGCTTTGTCGCCGAAACTGATCGTCTGTGACGAACCGGTCAGCGCCCTCGACCTCTCAACCCAGGCCCGCGTCCTGGACCTGTTCCTGCAGATCCAGAAGGACACCGGGGTTTCTTACCTCTTTATCTCCCACGACCTGGACGTTGTCCGGCACATCAGCCACCGCGTGGCCGTGATGTACCGGGGCGAAATCGTGGAACAAGGCTCCGCCGACGTGGTCACCACCGACCCCGAACACCCCTACACCCAACGCCTCCTGCTCGCCTCCCCAGTGCCGGATCCGGACCGGCAGGAACAGCGCCGTGCGGAACGGCACCGGCTCCTGGAAGCACAGCGGCAACAGACTGAACAGGCCGGCGCCGCGGCATAGCGGCCGCCCCCGGCACACACCCAATGGCCTTCACCGGCCGGAACACCATGGAGGAACCCAGTGGCCAAAATAGGCGTACAAGCGATGATGCTCAAGGACAGCTTCGCCGAAGTGGGGGCGTTTGAAACGCTTCGCAAGGTCAACGCGATCGGCTATAACGCCGTCGAAATTTCCCAGATTCCCATGTCCCCGGAGAACGTGGCAGAGCTGGACCGTTCCCGCACCGAACTGGGCATGGACATCGCTGCTCTCTCCGTCAATATTGAAGGCCGCAAAGGAATGCCGGTGGAATCGCTGGCGGAGAACTTCGACAAGATCGTGGACGATGCCAAGCGGCTGGACACGTCGCTGCTGCGGATCGGGATGCTGCCGTTCGGGGCCATGAAGTCCATTGACGCCGTGACCGACTTCGCCAAGCAGGCCAACGGGTACGCCGAGCGGCTGCAGGAACACGGGATTAGCCTGTATTACCACAACCACCACATCGAGTTCGCCAAATTCGACGGCACGTACATGCTGGACATCATCGCGGACAACTCGCCGGCCATGGGCATGGAAATCGACGTGCACTGGGTCCAGCGCGGCGGCCTGGACCCGGTCCGGACCCTGCAGAAGTACGCGGGACGGACCGCCATGGTGCACCTGAAGGACTACCGGATCGGACAGATGCCGGCGTCCTCGTTCAGCCTCCTGGAGTCCGGCGATTTCGCAGGATTCATGGCGGAATTCAAGAACGTGGTGCAGTTCGCCGAAGTGGGCGAGGGCAACCTGGACTTCCCGGCCATCATTCCCGCTGCCCAGGCCGCCGGCGCCCGGTACCTCCTCGTGGAGCAGGACGAGCTGTACGGCCGCACGGTATGGGACGCACTGCAGACCTCCTACGACAACCTCGTGGCCATGGGCCACGGAGACCTCTTCTAGGTTTCGACAAGCTCAACCAACGGCCGACCAAGCCAACCAACGAAGAAGGATAAACAACTGTGAGTCAGAAAGTACGCCTGGGCATCATCGGCCTGGGTCAGCAGGGCGGCGCCTACGCCAAGTTCATCACCGACGGACTCGTCCCGAACATGGAGATCGGTGCCATTACCGATATCGATCCCGCGAAAAAGGAACTGGCCGCTGCCTCGTATCCTGACGTGCCGTTCTACGACGACTACATCGCCATGCTCGAAAGCGGCGACATCGATGCCGTGGTCACCTGTGTACCGCATTACCTCCACCCCGAAATGGGCATCGAATCGCTCAAGCGCAACATCCACGCTCTCGTGGAAAAACCCGCGGGTGTCTACACCAAACAGGTCAAGGAACTGAACGAGTTCGCGGCGTCCAAGCCCGGGCTTTCGTTCGGCATTATGTTCAACCAGCGCAACAACCCGCTGTACAAGAAGCTCAAGGAAATCGTCGACAACGGCGAAATCGGCAGCATCCGCCGGACAAACTGGATCATCACCAACTGGTGGCGCCCGCAGGGCTACTACAACTCCAGCGAGTGGCGCGCCACGTGGGGCGGCGAAGGCGGCGGGGTGCTGGTCAACCAGGCTCCGCACCAGCTGGACCTGTGGCAGTGGATCTGCGGGGCGCCCAAATCGGTGTACTCCAAGGTGGCGTACGGCTTCCGTCGGGACATCGCCGTCGAGGATGAGGTCACGGCCGTGGTTGATTACGGCGACGGCGCCACGGGCGTTTTCGTGACGGCCACCCACGACATCGTGGGCACCGACAGGTTCGAGATCCTCGGCGACCAGGGCAAGATCGTCGTCGAAAATTCGAAGACCGCCACTGTTACCCGGCTGACCCGGCCGGAGCGTGAACTCAGCGACTCCATGGACATGGATGACGTCCGCAAGCTCTTTATGGGACAGCTGAAGCCGGAGCAGTACTACAGCACCGAGGTTATCGAGTTCGAGTCCGTCTGGGGCGGCCAGCATGCAGGCGTCCTGGAGAACTTTGCGGCGAACATCCTGGACGGCACCCCGCTGCTGGCCCCGGGCTCGGACGGCATCAACGGCGTCCGCCTGGCCAACGCCATCCACCTCTCCAGCTGGACCGGACGAGAAGTTCCGCTCGACTTCGACGAAGAGGAATACATGCAGGAGCTGAACAAGCGCATCAGCGAAGAGGGCAAGTTCCCCGAGCGCTCCTAGGGGCCATGGTTGCCGGGCACGCCCGCCGGGCCGCCCGGCAACCGCTGGCCACTTCTTGCCTGATGCTCGTTAGGATGGGGCGGTGACCGAACCCAAGACGCAGGGCCCTGCCGCAACAACGGAGGCCGCCAAAAAGCACGCCCGGGCCGGCAAGGGCAACGCCACCATCTACGACATTGCCAAGGTGGCCGGGGTCAACCCGTCCACTGTCTCGCGGGCCTTGAGCAAGCCGGGCCGCGTCAGCGCCAAGACCCAGAAGCTGATCGAGGACGCCGCCGCCGAGCTGAACTACCAGGTCAACCCGTTCGCCCGGGCGCTGCCCACCGGCAGGACCAACACGTTCGGCCTGATCGTCGCGGACATCACCAACCCCACCTTCTTTGACATCATCCGCGGCGCCGAGACGACCGGCACTGCAAGGGACTACACGTTGGTCCTGGCCGAGTCCGCGGAGTCAGCAGTCACCGAACTCACGGCGGCCCGCCGCATGATGAGCACTGCCGACGGCCTCATCCTGGCCAGCCCCCGCATGGACGATGACGACATCCGGGCCCTGTCCCGCGACAAGCCGGTGGTGGTCATCAACCGCGAGGTGGAGGGCTTGCCGTGCGTGATTCCTGACGTCCGGAAGGGCATCGGGGAAGCGGTACGCAGCCTCGCGGCGAACGGCCACAAAAAGCTTGCCTTCGTGGCCGGCCCCGCGCGCTCCTGGATGTCCGCCCGGCGTTGGGAAGGCGTTCAGGCGGCGTGTGACTGGTCCCGCCTGGAGCCGGTTCGGGTGGAGTCCACCAAACCAACGGTCGACGGCGGCAGGCAGGCGGCGCGCGACGTGCTGGCCACCGGGGCCACGGCCGTGATGACGTACAACGACCTGTTGGCCATCGGACTGATGCAGGAGCTGCAGGCCGGCGGCATGGTGGTGCCGGACCAGATCAGCATCGTGGGCTTTGACGACATCTTCGGTGCGGACTTCACCACGCCGCCTCTGACCACAGTGCGCTCGCCTCTGGGGGAGTGCGGCTCGGGAGCTGCGGCCCTGCTGCTTGATCTGCTCCAGGGCAACGGGGATCCGGCAGGCATCCAGAGGGTGGAGACGGAGTTGGTGCTGCGAGGTTCCAGCGGCCGGCTCTTGCCCAAGGGCTAGCCCGCCCGAAACTCCCTTGCCTGCACTACCCGGGCCGCGACCCGGCGGCGGAAACTGGAATGGCAAGTTTTGGCAACCGGTTGACAAGGATGCCATGAAGCCCGGACCATTGACGTATGTCACAGTCGATTGCCGCCAACCCAGACAGGCTCCTGCCCGCTGATCCCGGAACCCGCCGCATTGCGCGCGAACTCCTGCAGCGCGTCGAGGACCTCCCGATCATTTCCCCGCACGGGCACGTTGACGCCGCAGTCATCGAGCAGAACACCCCCTTCCCCGACCCGGCAGCGCTGCTGGTCAGCCCGGACCACTACGTCACCCGGCTGATCCACGCCAGCGGTGTCCCGCTGGAACAGCTGCGCGAATCCAACACTTCCGCACCGGAATCCCGTACCGTGTGGCGCGAATTCTGCAAGGCCTGGCCTTTATTCGAGGGCACGGCCTCCGGCTACTGGCTCCGCACCCAGTTCCATAGCGTCTTCGGTTTGAACAGCGAGCTGAGCGAGGCCGCCGCCGATGCCAGCTACGACGCCATCTCGGCCAAACTCCAGGAGCCTGGCTTCCGGCCCCGGGAGCTGTTCAAGGACTTCAATATCGAGGTCCTGGCCACTACTGACGATCCCCTGGATACACTGGCAAGCCACCAGGCCATCGCCCAGGATCCCACCTTCCACGGCCGGGTCCTGCCCACCTTCCGCCCGGACGCCTACCTGAACATCGCCCACCCGGCGTGGTCGGAGAACGTGGACCGTCTCATCGCGGCAGCGGGCGACGGCGGCACCGGCTATGGTGCGTACCTCACCGCGCTGGAGAACCGGCGTCGTTATTTTGTGGAGCACGGCGCGGTCTCAGCCGACCACGGCGTCCGCACCCCTGCCACGCTAAAGCTCGACGCCGCGGACGCGGCCAGGCTGTTTGACCGCGCCCGTTCCGGCAAGGCCACGGCGCAGGACCGGGACAATTTCGAAGCGCACATGATGTACCAGATGGCCCGCATGTCCGTGGAGGACGGCCTGGTGATGACTATCCACCCGGGCTCGTACCGCAACCACCACGAGCCCACCTTCAACACTTTCGGCGCGGACACCGGGCATGACATCCCCTTCGCGATCAACTACACCGAGGCCATCCGCCCGGTCCTGCAGGACTTCGGCACCGCCAAGGACTTCCACCTGGTGCTGTTCACGCTGGACGAGACCGTGTTCTCCCGCGAACTCGCGCCGCTGGCAGGCTTCTACCCGTCCGTGTACCTGGGTGCGCCGTGGTGGTTCCTGGACGCCCCGGATGCGATGCTGCGGTTCCGCTCCGCGGTCACCGAGACCGCAGGTTTCTCCCGGTCCTCCGGCTTCATCGACGACACCCGCGCCTTCTGCTCCATCCCGGCCCGGCACGACGCCTCCCGCCGGATCGAAGCCTCATTCCTGGCCCGCTTGGTCGCCGAACACCGGGTCAGTGAGGACCGTGCGCACGAACTGATTGTGGACATCGTGGACGGGTCGCCCCGCCGGGTGTTCAAGCTGTGAGCACGGAACTGCACGCTCCGGTTGTTCCGGCAACGGACCTTCCGCAGCTGAACCGCACGCTCCGCCCGTTGCCCAAAGCCCCGGTGCGGATTGTCCACCTGGGCCTGGGCGCCTTCCACCGCTCGCACCAGGCCTGGTACACCCAGCAGGCCGGCGATGCGGACCAGTGGGGGATCGCCGCCTTTACCGGCCGCCGCCCCGGCGCCGCCGTCGCCCTGGCGGAACAGGACGGACTGTTTACCTTGGTGGAACGCGCAGACGGCGGCGATTCCTTCAGCGTGGTGGGGAGCATCGTGGAGGCCGTGGACGGCGCGGACCTGCAGCGGCTCACCGGGCTGGTGGCCGCGCCCGGGACTGCCCTGGTCACCCTTACCATCACGGAGGCGGCTTACGGGCTGGGTGCCGACGGCACGCTGGAAATCACCGCGCCCGACGTCGCCACCGACCTTGCGCTATTGGGTTCCGGCGGCCGCCGACCGGCTACGCCGCTGGGGCGCCTCGCGCTGGCACTTGCCGCCCGCAGGGACGCGGGCTCCGGGCCGATTGCCGTGGTGTGCTGCGACAACCTCTCCAACAACGGAGCGGTTGCGCGGCAGGCTGTCGCCGGGTTCGCCGGCGCCTGGGATTCCGGGCTCGCCGCCTGGATTGATGCCAACGTCAGCTTCGTCAGCACTTCCGTGGACCGCATAACGCCGAGGACCACGGACCAGGATCGTGCTGACGTCCGGGAGGCCTGCGGGTACCGCGACACGTCCCCTGTGGTGGCCGAGCCCTTCTCCAGTTGGGTGCTCAGCGGGGACTTCCCTGCCGGCCGGCCCCGCTGGGAAGACGCCGGCGCCCTCTTTGTGGAGGACATCGAGCCGTACGAGAACCGCAAGCTGTGGCTGCTCAACGGCGCACACTCACTGCTCGCCTACGCCGGGCAGCTGCGGGGCCATTTCACCGTGGCCGAAGCTCTCGCAGACACCGAATGCCTGCGGGCAGTGGAAGCCTTCTGGGACGAAGCCGAGGCGAACCTGCCCGCCGTCGAACTGCACATCCCTGCCTACCGCAAAGCCCTGTTGGCCCGCTTCGGCAACGCCAGAATCGCCCACAACCTGTCACAAATTGCCCAGGACGGCAGCACCAAGCTGCGGATGCGCGCCGTCCCGGTGCTGCAGGCTGAACGTGCAGCCGGCAGGACAGGTGCAGCCGCCGCACTCATGATCGCCGCGTGGATGGATTTCAGCGTGGCAGCAACCTTCCAGGACCCCCTGGGGGAAGAAGTGGCTGCTGCCAACCGACTGTCCGGCACTGAGCGCATCAAGGCGCTGCTGGCCGTCGTCGATCCGCTGTTGGCCGAAGACGCGGCCATAGTGGGCCTGGTGGAAAGCCTGTGTGGCACGGTGGCAGGCAGCTCCGCTTCCCGCTGATCGTTGATCCGCCACGCCTGCTGCGATTGGGGCTGCCCGGCACCTCGAAGGTGCCGGGCAGCCCTTTTTCTTGAAAATTCAACGATCTTTTGGCAACCGCTTGCCATTTGTTTGCCACGTGATTAGGATTACAGCAGAGCAAACCCCGCCGGTCACCCCCGGCCCTGACGCTTTATTTTTTTGGCCGCCCCAGGCCGCCCCGGGTAAAGGAGCCCGCATCATGAAAAAGCTGAGCAAAATGAGCATCGCCGGCTATGGCGCCGGTGACGCCGCCAACAACCTGGCCTTCACCACGGCCACCATGTTCCTGCTGGTCTACTACACCGACGTTGCCGGCATCTCCGCGGCCGCCGCGGGCACCCTGCTGCTGGCAGTCCGGATCTTCGACGCCTTCGCGGACGTCTTCGCCGGCCGCCTGGTGGACCGCACCTTCAGCAAGCGGTTCGGCAAGTTCCGCCCGTTCATTATGTTCGGTTCCATCCCGCTGCTTCTGCTGAGCGTGGCCACATTCTCGGTCCCGCAGATCGGCGAGTCCGGCACCTTGCTGTACGCCTATGTCACCTACGCAGCCCTTGGCCTGGCCTACAGCCTGGTGAACATCCCCTACGGCTCCCTGGCCGGAGCCATGACCCAGGATCCGGGCGAACGCGCCAAGCTGGGATCCGCCCGCATGGTGGGCGCCGCACTCGTGGGTTCATCGCTGGGCATTTTTGTGGCACCTCTGATCAAGCCGGGAGCCGACCTGCAGGCCACCTTCACCGGCATCACGCTGGCCTTTGTGGTGATCGGCGCCGCCCTCTACTTCTTCACGGTCTTCACCGCCAAGGAACGCGTCCACCGCGCAGTGCCCAACGTGACCCTCAAACAGAGCCTCGACACCCTGAAGGGCAACAAGCCGCTCTTGATGCTGTGCCTGAGCTCTTTCCTTTTCCTCTCCGGCTACCTGGCACTCACCTCGGTCCAGCTGTACTACCTGCGCGACGTGCTGGGCCGGCTGGACCTGTACCCGGTCCTGTCCATCATCCAGCTGGTACTGACCTTCGTCCTGGCCGCCGTCATGCCCCGGCTGGTCCGCGCCGTCGGCAAAAAGAACGTCTACGTCTACGCCTCCGTGGTCACGGTGATCGGCGGCATCGTCGTCTTCCTGACGCCTGCCAGCCAGACGTGGATCGGCTTCGGCGGGCTCCTGCTCTGCGTGGTTGGCGTCATGGCCGTCAGCATCGTGGTGTGGGCGCTGGAAGCAGACACCGTTGAATATGGCGAATGGAAGACCGGTGTCCGCACCGAAGGCATCACCTACGCCCTGTTCTCCTTTACCCGCAAGACCGGCCAGGCCGTAGGCGGCGCCCTCGCCGCCTATGCCCTCGCCCTGGGAGGCTACAAGTCCGGCGCCGCCCAAAGCGCCGACGCCGTCTTCGGAATCCAGGTTGCCGCCGGTGCCATCCCCGCCGTCCTTGCGCTCCTGGCCCTGCTGGTGATGTCCAAGTACAAGCTCACCGATGCCCTGCATGCAGAGATCCTGGCCGAGATCCGGGCCCGCCGCACCAGCAGCGAAGCCGACGCCGATCCAGCCGGAAGTGCCGCCGGCAGCGCCAACCGTGCATCAGGCGAACCCGCTGCCGCCGCCAAGCCCGCGGCGCCGACCTTCAAGTAAGCCCCCTCCGTCCCAACTTCCCGCTTCCAGTCCATCCCCTGAAAGGACCTGCTGTGAAAATCATTGCTGCTGACGTTTTTGTGACCAGTCCCTCCCGGAATTTCGTGACGCTCCGGATCACTACCGAGGATGGGGTGACCGGTATTGGTGACGCCACGTTGAACGGGCGTGAGCTGGCTGTTGCCGCGTATTTGAAGGAGCATGTGGCGCAGCTGCTGATCGGGAAGGATCCGCACCGGATCGAGGACACCTGGCAGTTCCTGTACCGGTCCTCGTACTGGCGCCGGGGCCCGGTAACGATGGCCGCGATCGCCGCGGTGGACATGGCGTTGTGGGACATCAAGGGCAAGCTGGCGGGCATGCCGGTGTATCAGCTGCTGGGCGGGGCGTCCCGGAACGGGTTGCGCGCGTACGGCCACGCCTCCGGTGCGGACCTCCCCTCGCTGTTTGATTCGGTGCGGGAGCACCTGGAGCTCGGGTACAAGTCGATCCGGATCCAGACCGCCGTCCCCGGCATCAAGGCCGTCTATGGTGTGGCCGCGCAGGCGCAGGCCTCGGGGGAGCGGTACGACTACGAACCCGCCGGCCGGGGTGCTTTCCCGGTGGAGGAGGACTGGGACACCCGCGCCTACCTGCGCCACCTGCCCACCGTGTTTGAGGCGGTCCGGAACGAGTTCGGCCCGGAGATCCCGTTGCTGCATGACGGGCACCACCGGATGACGCCGATCCAGGCGGCGAAGCTTGGCAAGGCGCTGGAGCCGTATGACTTGTTCTGGCTGGAGGACTGCACCCCGGCCGAGAATCAGGAAGGGCTGCGCCTGGTCCGCCAGCACACCACCACCCCGCTGGCGATCGGTGAAATCTTCAACACCGTCTGGGACTACCAGACCATCATCAAGGAACAGCTGATCGACTACGTCCGTGCCGCCTCCACCCACTTCGGCGGGATTTCCCCGTTGAAGAAGGTCATGGACTTTGCCGCGCAGTACCAGATCAAGTCCGGCTTCCACGGCCCCACGGACATTTCCCCGGTGGGCTTCGCCGCGCAGCTGCACGTGGGCCTGGCAATCCATAACTACGGCATCCAGGAATACATGCAGCACTCGGACAAGACCAACGAGGTCTTCGAACAATCCATGACCTTTGTGGACGGCTACCTGCACCCGGGCGACAAGCCGGGCATCGGCGTCGAATTCAACGAAGAAGCCGCAGCGGCCTACCCGTACCAGCAGGCCTACCTGCCCTACAACCGCCTTATCGACGGAACGGTCCACGACTGGTGAACACTCCCCAATCCACTACAGGCAAGCCCAAGCTCCGTATCGTCGTGATGGGCGTGTCCGGCTGCGGCAAGACCACCATCGGCGACCTCGTGGCGCGGGAACTCGGCGTCCCGTTCCTGGACGGCGATTCCCTCCACCCCGTGGAGAACGTCGCCAAGATGGCCGCCGGCACGCCCCTGACGGACGAGGACCGCTGGCCCTGGCTCGCCACCGTGGGCACCGAGCTGGCCAACGCCGGCGACGGCGGCCTGGTGCTGGCATGCTCGGCACTGCGCCGCAGCTACCGCGACGCCATCCGGGCGCAGGCGCCGGACACCATCTTCCTGCACCTGCACGGCAGCAAAGAGGTCCTGCGGGCACGCACCGAGGGGCGGACCGGGCACTTTATGCCGCCCGCCCTCCTCGAGTCCCAGCTGGCCACGCTGGAACCGCTCCGCGCCGACGAAGCCGGCCTCGTCGTCGACATCGCCGCCCCCGTGCAACAGGTGGTGCAGGAGGCACTCGCCGGGATTACCGCCGTCGGGCGTCCTGCTGATGTTGCCGGCATTGCGGGTGCCGCAGGCACCCGGCCGCGGCAGTTCGACGTCGACCTCCAGGCTGCGCCGTTTAATCTCGACGGCGACGCAGTCGCGTGGGTGGAAACCATCCTCGCCGGAATGAGCCTCGAGGAGAAGATCGGCCAGCTGTTCATCAACCACAACACCGACTACTCCCCGGAGTACCTCGATGGTGTCCTGGAGAACTTCCACGTGGGCGGCATGCGCTACCGGCCCGGGCCCTCGGCCGCGGTGCAGGAGCACATCCGCTATGCGCAGTCCAAGACCCGCATTCCACTGCTGGTGGCGTCCAACCCGGAAATGGGCGGAGCCGGAAGCTGTGATGACGGAACGTTTGTGTCCACGCATCTGCAGGCGGGCTCGCATCCGGACAAGGCCATCGCCCGCCAGATGGGGCAGGTGGCCGGGGTGGAAACCGCGGCGCTGGGCTGCAACTGGGCCTTTGCCCCCATCGTGGACATCCACTACAACTGGCGGAACACGGTCATCTCCACCCGGTCCTTCGGCAACACGCCGGACATCGTGGTGGAGCGGGCCAAGGAATACTTCGACGGCATCAGCGAATCTCCCACGGTGTGCGCCATGAAGCATTTCCCCGGCGACGGCGTGGACGAGCGCGACCAGCACGTGGTCACCTCCTACAACACGTTTGGCTACGAGGAGTGGAACCGCACCTACGGGCACGTGTACCGGGAAATGATCGGCCATGGCGTGCAGTCCATCATGGTGGGGCACATCGGCGCGCCGGAGCTGTCCCGGCACTTCCGGCCAGGCCTCGCGGAGGGGGGCATCCGCCCCGCGACGCTGGCGCCGGAGCTGCTGCAGGACCTGCTCCGCGGCGAACTCGGCTTTAACGGACTGGTCCTGACCGACGCCTCGCTCATGGTGGGCCTCACCCAGGCAATGAAGCGCAAGGACCTGGTCCCGGCCACCATCGCGGCAGGCTGCGACATGTTCCTGTTCTTCCGGAACCCCGCCGAGGATTTCCAGTACATGCTGGACGGCTATAAATCCGGCGTCATCACCGAACAGCGCTTGCACGACGCGCTGCGCAGAATCCTGGGATTGAAGGCTTCACTGGGGTTGCACCGCAAGCCCGTCTCTGAGCTCGTGCCGCCGGCGGAGGCGCTGGCCGTCATCGGCAGCGAGTCACACCGGGCCATCGCGGCGGAGATCGCGGAGAAGACCGTCACCCTGGTCAAGGACACGGCCAACAACCTGCCCATCACGCCGCAGACGCATCCCAGGATCCGCCTGTACGGTATTTCCGGCGGCGCTGACTTCACCCGGGCCGACCCGCTGGCCTACCTGGACACGGTCAAGGAAGAGCTCGAAGCTGCCGGCTTTGAGGTGCATATCTTCAAGACTGCCGAGCAGCGGGAAGCGGCGGGGGAGACGGGGATGAACTTCATGCGGGTCCTGTCCGAGGAAGCCACCGGCGATTACGCGGACAGGTACGACGCCGCGTTCGTGTTCGCCAACGTTAAGGGGTTCGCCCAGGAGGCAGCCATCCGGATCAAGTGGTCCTCGCCCATGGCCGCGGAGATCCCGTGGTACGTCACCGAGGTGCCCACGGTGTTTGTGTCGCTCAACCAGCCAAACCACCTGATTGACGTCCCCATGGTGAAGACGGCCATCCATGCCCACGCCGGATCCCGGGAAGCCATCCGGGCCACCATCGACAAGATCCAGGGCAAGTCCGCGTTCCAGGGAACCTTCAACGACAACGTGTTCTGCGGATCCTTCGACACCCGGCTGTAGGCGGAACTCCCCACACAACAGCAGCGGACGACGGCGGGACCTCCCGCCGTCGTCCGCTGCTGTACGCCTCCTACCCTTAGTACGCCTTCACGCGCTGTTCGACGAGGAGGTGGATCAGGGCGAAGACGCCGACCTGGTCAATGGCGGCAAAAGCTGCATCAAGGGCGGCAGGAATGTCCTTGTCCTCGGTGACCGTGATTCCAAAACCGCCGAAGGCCTTGGCCATCAGAGCGAAGTCGGGGTTCTGCAGTTGGGTACCCGACACGCGCTGTGGATAGTGCCGTTCCTGGTGAGTCCGGATGGTGCCGTATTCCTGGTTGTCCATCACGATCACCAGTGGAGTGGCGCCGTACTGGGCGGCGGTGGCGAGTTCCTGGCCGTTCATCAGGAACTCCCCGTCCCCGGCGATGGTGACCACCCGGCGCTCCGGGTCTGCCAGGGAAGCCGCGATGGCTGACGGCACCGAATACCCCATGGAGCCGTTGCGGGCACTGATCATGGAGGCGTAGCGGCGGGTGGGGAAGTAGCGGTGGGCCCAGTTGGTGTGTTCCCCGGCGCCGAAGGTCACCATGGCATCCTCGGGCAGCCTCGGCACGAGGTTCGCCATCAGGGTGTCCATCCTGGCCTGTCCCGCTGCCGGGACAGCCGAAGGCAGCGCGGCGAAGTGCTCCTGCTCGCCCCGCATCCGCTCCGTCCACGCCTTCCACTCTTCCTTCACCGGGAGGTCAATGCCGGCCAGGTCCTGCACAAAAGCCTCCGGCTTGGAGAGGATCTGCCGCGACACCGGACCGGAGCGCCCGCGGAGCGACGGGTCCACGGTCACCAGGAAGTTCTTTTTGTTCCAGTCCTGGCGGCAGACGAACCCGTCCGTGATGACGTCCCCCGGCACCGTTCCCACAAACACCAGCAGGTCGGTTTCCTCCAGCAGGTCGTACGTGGGGCGGGGCCGGCCGTAGCCGATGGGGCCCACGTAGGAGGGCGAATCGAAGGATACTGTTCCCTGCGTCCGCCACTCGGCGGCTGCCGGGATCTGGTGCCGTTCCAGCCAGCCGGTCAGCTGGTCCGCCGCTTCCTGTGTCCAGTCATTGCCGCCGGTGACGAACAATGGCTTGCGCGATTCCGCCAGTGCAGCGCGGAGGGCCGTGGCGTCCGTGCTGCTCATGCCGCCGGCGGCCACGGGAATTGCGGGATGCAGCGCCGGCTCGATCTGCTGGCGGATGATGTCCTCCGGCAGGCCCACCACTACCGGGCCGGGGCGGCCGCTCATGGCGGCGAACATCGCCTCGGCCACGATCTCGGACGCCCGCTCCGCGTGGTCCAGGACCATGACGCGCTTGGCACCGGTATCGAACCAGGCCTTGATGTCGAACTCCTGGAAGGCCTCCCGGTCGCGGTGGGCGAACGGGATCAGGCCCACAAAGAGCAGCATGGGGGTGGAGTCCTGCCACGCGGTGTGCAAGCCCACGTGGGCGTTGGCAGCGCCAGGCCCGCGGGTCACCATGGCCACGCCGGGCCGCTGGTTCATTTTTCCGTCGGCCTCCGCCATATAGGCGGCGCCGCCTTCATGCCTGCACACGATGGTTTCGATGTCCGAAGCATGCAGGCCGTCCAGCACGTCCAGGAAGCTCTCGCCCGGCACCACGTACGTGCGTTCCACGCCGTGCGCCAGCAGCGAATCAACTATGACGTGCCCCGCGGACTTGGTTGCCGGTGGTGCCTTCTCTTCCTGGGCGTTGTGCTGCCGGGAAGGCTCGACGGCGGCAGGCCGGGTGGGTGATGCGGTCAGGGTTGCTGCGGGTTGGGTTGTCATGGTCTTTCTTTGTTGTTCGGGTTCTTGGATGGCTGTTGTTGTTTTCCGGATTACCTGAAGGTCTCGGCGGGTGGGTTGGCGATGACGGGGGAGAGGCCGGTGTGGCCTTCGCGGGTTTCGGCGATTTCGTGGATGCGTTGGCGGCAGGCGTACCAGCCGATGACCATGAGGATGGAGGCGATGGCGGTGACGAGCATGGTCAGGGGTGAGTCGATGAAGACCATGATGAGGACGCCGACCAGGAAGAGGAGGGAGAGGTAGCCGGTGTAGGGGGCGCCGAACATGCGGAAGGAGGGGCGTTCGAGCCAGCCTTTGTCGGCCCAGCGTTTGAGTTGGATCTGGCACAGGACGATGGTGGCCCAGGTCATGATGATGCCGACGGAGGCGACGTTGAGGACGATTTCGAAGGCCTGGGCGGGGACGAGGTAGTTCAGCGGGACGCCCAGGAGGGAGACGGCGGCGGTGATGGCGATCCCGCCGTAGGGGACGCCTGCTTTGTTCATCCGGGACGCGAAGCGCGGGGCGGAGCCGTTGACGGACATGGAGCGCAGGATCCGGCCGGTGGAGTAGAGCCCGGCGTTCAGGGAGGACAGGGCGGCGGTGAGGACCACGAGGTTCATGATGACGTCCACGCCCTGGATGCCGATGGAGCCGAAGAACGTTACGAAGGGGCTGACGCCTTTTTCGTAGGAGGTGTACGGGAGCAGCAGGGCCAGGAGGATCACGGAGCCGACGTAGAACACGGCGATGCGGAAGACCACGGAGTTGATGGCCTTGGGCATGATTTTTTCGGGGTTTTCGGTTTCGCCGGCGGCGGTGCCGACGAGCTCGATGGAGGCGTAGGCGAACAGGACGCCCTGCATGAGGATGATCATGGGCAGCAGGCCGTTGGGGAAGATCCCGCCGTTGTCACTGAGGAGGCTCAGGCCGACTTGTTGGCCGTCCACGGGGGTGCCGAAGATGACGAAGTAGGTGCCGACGATGAGGAAGATGACCAGGGCGGCGACTTTGATCAGGGCGAACCAGAATTCCATTTCGCCGAAGACCTTGACCGAGACCAGGTTCAGGGCCAGGACGACGATGAGGGCGGTCAGGGCCCAGGCCCACTGCGGGACGTCGGCCATCCAGGGGATGTAGTTGCCGAAGAAGTGCATGTACAGGGCGGCGGCGGTGATGTCCACGATGGTGGTGGTGGCCCAGTTGATCCAGTAGAACCAGCCGGAGACGAACGCGGCTTTTTCGCCGAAGAATTCCCGGGCGTAGGACACGAACGAGCCCGACGAGGGCCGGTGCAGGACCAGTTCGCCCAGCGCGCGCAGGATCAGGAACGCGAAGAACCCGCACACGGCGTAGGCGATCACCAGGGACGGGCCCGCCGCGTTCAGCCGGCCGCCGGCACCCAGGAACAGGCCGGTACCGATAGCACCGCCGATCGCGATCATCTGGATCTGCCGCGGCTTCAAATTCTTGTGATAGCCCTTATCCTCCGCGTGCAGGGCGCTCTCGGAGGCATGCGCATGCCCACCGTCTATCAAGTGTGCTGCAACCTCGTCATTGGGGTTGTTGGGCATGGGTGATCCTTTCGATCTGGGGAGATCTAACTGGTTGGGGAAAGTTATGGATTCTTTAGCCGCGGCAGCGTTAGAAGACGGACCAGCCGGTGCGGTCGGAAAGATCGGCGAGGGCAGCAGTCCCGGCAAGAGAATTGCCCTTAGCGTCCAGCCGGGGGCTCCAGACGCAGATGGCGCACTCACCCGGAACGATGACCAGGATGCCACCGCCTACACCGCTCTTGCCGGGAAGGCCCACCCGGTACGCGAACTCTCCGGCGGCGTCGTACATGCCACAGGTCAGCATGATGGAGCCGATGCGTTTGGCATCGCTGGCGGACAAGACACGTCCGAGCGTTCCTTGGCCTTCCCGGGCCAGGAAGAGCCCCGCCTTGGCGAGTTCGACGCAGGTCATCATGATGGAGCATTGGCGGACGTAGTTTTCCACCACTGATTCCGCCGGCTGGCTCAGGTTGCCGAAATTCTTTAGGAAGTGCGCAAGTGCCAGGTTCCGGCTGCTGCCGGACAGCTCACTGGACGCTGCCGCCTCATCAATGTACGGCCCGCTGCTGCCGGCCTCAGTGGTGAGGAACCGCAAAAGCTGCGTGGCGGCGTCGGGCGTTCCTTCCATCAGGTGGTCCGTGACCACCAGCGCACCGGCGTTGATGAAGGGGTTGCGCGGGATTCCGTGTTCCACTTCCAGCTGGACCAGGGAGTTGAACGCGGTACCGGAGGGTTCACGCAGGACGCGGGTCCACAGTGTTCCACTCGTGTCGCCCTGGAGCGCCATGGCCAGCGTAAACACTTTGGAGATGCTCTGGATGGAGAAGGGGACCGCTGCGTCACCGGAGCTGAAGAGCTGGCCGGAAGTGGTGGCAACGGCTATCCCGAACGTGTTGAAAGGAACGGTGGCCAGGAACGGAATGTTTGCCGGGACGGATCCGGCCTCTTGCTGCGGGCGGTGGCTGCGGACGAGGTCGTCCAGGAGGGGGCCAAGTGGCGGCGCCTCAAGTGCTGTAGTCATTTCCTGCCTGATTGTTGTGAGGGTGTTCCGGCCCATTCCTGGATATGGAGCAAGGCCACCAGCGAGTCCCGGGGGTTGCCGAAGTCCAGGCCGGTCACCCTGGAGGCCTTGCTGATCCGGTAGTAGACGGTGTTCTTGTGCAGCTTCATCCGCTGGGCGCATTCGGCGACGTCCAGGGACGACTCGAAGTATGTCCGCAGGGTCTCGGCCAGTTCTGGGTCGTCCCGAAGGAGTGCCGAGAGGGTGCGGTGGCGGAAGGTCGAGGACGCGAAATTCTGCACCGCCTCCTGGAAAAGGATCTCTCCTTCGAAGTCGTCCACGGTGGCAACGGATGTTTGGGTCGCCCCGCTGACGCACCTTAACAGGGCCTCCGTGATGCGGGTGATGGAGTGGATGGACAACAGATCAGGGACCACCGGGCCCACCGCTGCGAACGGGGTGATGCCCAGGTGTTTGCGCGCATCCCGCACGATCGAGTCGGCCAGGCCCTTGAGTCCCGGTTCCGCCGCTGCGGACTGCAGGCCCGGGACAATCACTGCGGTGTCGCCTTTGAACTGACCCACAATTGCAGAGGCTTTGTAGGCGGCCGCGTGGATGGACGCCAGGTTGGCAAGCTCGCCGTGCTTCAGGGCGGCGTCGTCGGCCTGGGCTTCCGCATCGGATATCCCAATCAGGATCAGCGCCGCCGGGCGTTCTGCGGGGATCTTCTCGCTGTGTGCACTGGCTGCTGCCTCCGCCGGGCCGGAAAGTATCCGCGCAATCCGGTCTTCGCGCATGTGCACCGATTGTTGGTTGCGGTAGCGGATCAGCTCAGTTGAGGTCCGGGCGGCTGAACCTTTCAGCACATGGTCGACGTCCGGGCCGAAGCCGCCGCCAGTTTCCTGCAGCCAGATATAGCCCATGATCCGGTCCCCGGCGAAGAGAGTGATGGCCACCCGCTCGCGCAGCCCGTCCTGGGGCCTCGCCGGTACGCGCACCGGGAGCCGTGTCCCGTGCAGTTCCCGGTAGGCGCCGAGGTCCTTGAGCAGCAGCTCGTATTTCCGGGGACCCCGGCGGGCCAAAATGGAGGCCTTGCGAAGCTCATCGATGTCGTTCGAGACGGTGGAGTATGCCAGGACCTTGTTGGCGGCGTCCTCGATCACCACATGGCTCGAGGTGAGCCGGGCCGTGGTCTGGGCGATGGCAAAAAGGTCTTCTTCCAGGAGCGTCAGGACTTCGCTCTGGTAACTGCGCGGCTGGATTCGGTCCTTGGCGATGGAGAGCAGGCGGTCCCAGTCGGCTGTCGGGTTCACCAGGAGCAGGCCGGTTCCGGCGTCGCGGAGCAGCTCTTCAGCCTCGGAGAGCTCTTCACGGCTTCCCTTGACGGCGACCACCGGGGGCGGGTTCTGAAGGAGCCGCCGCAACGCGGGCAAAGCCGACCGCCCGCGGACCCCAATCAACAGGACAAAGGCGGCGGCGCCGTCGGGCATCTCATCCTCAGCGTCTGCGATCAGGAAACGTTCAATCGCGGAACCATTCGCCGGGCGGAGGATAAGGCTCGCGAATCCCAGGGGGAGATCCGAGAGGATGTGGTCCACCGTAACCGCGGTCATGGGTTCCTTCTGCGTCGATCGGTCCCGGACGGCTCTGTCCGGTCAGCCCATGGTATCCAGCCATGGTCCGCCGGAATTTGTGAGGGAACCCCAATTCAGTGGCCCTTTTTCGGTTCGTTGTCCAAGCCGGGACGCCTGCTCTTCCCCTATACCGGCCGGCGGCCTGGCTGGCGGCGCGATGAGGAGCCTCAGCGCCAGAACTCGGTCAGTTGCCCGGCCAAGGCCTTGCCTTGCTCGTAACCAACCTGGGCGGCGGGCGGACGGAGCGAGAAATCCATCGCGTTGGCGCCGAACATATGCTCCGAGTTGCTGTCCGGGAAGATCGTCTCTACCCTGCTGCCATGCACACGGAGCTCATGCACCTGCGTTGCCAGCTGCACGCCCCAGTGCTTCGGCACCAGTGATTTGCCGCCGAACGGTGAGAGCACCAGCACCCTTCGGTATCCGGCTGCCAGATCGGCATTTTCTGCGTTGGACCGGTAGCCGCCGTCGATGTAGGGAATATCTCCGATCCTGTAGGGAAGGCCGCTGGAACAGCTGGCGGCGATGGCGTCCACCAGGTCGATTCCGCTGTGGCAATCGAACACCGCCGGTTCACCGGTCTGCGCATCGACCGCCGTGATGAGCACCCTTCGTTGCGGCCACCCCTGATTGGGTAGCCGCGCGGCGACGGTGCTGCGCCACTGTGCTTGCCAGGAACCGTCCGAAGCCGCCTCCCTGCACAGTGCTGCGGCGCCCATCTTCCGGCGCATATCAGCCGCATTTTCAGAGGAGGCGATGATTTTATTGATCCGCTCCAGATGGTCGGCCACAGGCCTGGTGGCAACGCGTTCCGGGACGGATCCAGCCGGAACGGGCCGCTTTTGGGGCGGAGCGGCAAGGATGGCGGCAAAGAGCTCGGACGGCGACGCGCCAGCTATCTGGGCTGCGGCTGTGGAGCCGGCTGAAGTTCCAATAGTCAGATCGGCTGCGGTGACGTCCAGCCCGCTATCGAACAGGCCGGCCATCACGCCGATGAGCCAGGCATTGCCTGTCGATCCGCCCCCGCCGAGGACCAGGGCGCGCCTGTGGCCGGAACTTGGCAGGTCGTAAGCCGTCGTCGAGACGGAGTTACGAGGGGAAGAAGATGTGGTGTTCATGGGAGTCGCCTTTCGCGAATTGCCTTGTGTGGCGCTCCCGGCGGCGACTAGATGTGTCGCACGATCGTGGACTCCAGGGGAGCGCCCAATGCGGATACTGCGTTCATGGGACTCACCTCCTGTTGAAAGAACACGATCACGGGAAAACTACCACGCCTCCTTGTTCCTGTCGACGGGGCACCGGCTGATGCGCGCCACTCCTGGACTGCGGGGCCGGGTTATAGGACAAAACATGTGTAGGGGAGGGGCCTTTTTTGCCAGGAAACACGCGGCAAATTGGCGTTGGCTAAGCTTTTGAAGTTTTGAGTGGCCGGGGTGCTGGCGGAGCTGTGTTCGTGAACCCAAACGCGCCATCACCTCCCGCCGCTTCTCGGGCAACGCACCATCAGCTTTTGTCGCTTTACGGACGACGCCCCATCCCTCCTGCGGCTTCTAGCCCATCGCTCCATCATCTTCTGATGAAGTCCGACGGCGGTGCTGCCGCGGCCGTATGCCTTTCACGCCTCCGTAAGGCGCCAACGTGATGGAGGGTGGCCCGATTTAATGCCAGAGGTGATGGAGAGTTCCACGCTGAAGCCGAAACCTGGGCCGAACGCATACGACACTCCCGACTCACGCACGTTTTGTCCTGCCTGTGGGACCACCACCGCGTACAGCAGAAGGCCCTGCTTCCCCTTGTTTAGAAGGGAGGCAGGGCCTTTCGTATTGGCGGTGACGGTGGGATTTGAACCCACGTTGGCTTTTACACCAAACAACATTTCGAGTGTTGCACCTTCGGCCGCTCGGACACGTCACCAACCTCAATAGGTTACCGGAGCGAGGCGCCCAACCCCAAAACGGGCTGGCCGACGAGGCCCTTGTCCTGTTTCCGCCTTGCTCGTCCACCCTTCCTGCTGCCTCTGACCGCGCGGATTACGGTCGCGCAGCAGTGGGGTATGCGATGCCTATCCAGCTGCGTTTGGGGAGGAGCCTCAAAATGCGTTCGGGAGGAGCCTGAAAAAGTTTGAAGGATTTTGCGGGGGACTGCCTCAAGGGGGCCCTGTTTTGTCATACCCCTTCAGGAAGATGGAGGTATGGAAACGAATCCGGCGGTGGCGCAGGTGGAGGAAGTCACTGGTGCCGTCGCTGCGCGTTCGGAGGCACCCGGTTTTGTCGTACCCCCGCACGAAGGTGGAGGTATGGAAATGAATCCGGCGGTGGTGCAGGCGGAGGGGGCGGTTGATGCTTCGGTCGCTGCGTTTATGGCTGTGCTGACTGGCCAGGACGCTGCCGGGTCCTGCCCGGACGCTTCCGGTTCTGTTTTCTGTGGCCTTGGCGGATCCGATGATGATCCATTGCAGCGGTTAGTGGATGGGGCGTTGGACGTTTTGGCTGCGGTGGGGCGGTCGGAAGCGAAAATCGCGGCGGTGAAGGCACTGGCCGTGACGGTGGTCGCCCAAGGTACGAAGGCATTGAATGGTCCGGCTTCCTCTCCTTATGAGGCTTCGGCGCAGGAGAGGAGCCTGGTGGCCGAGGTCGGGTGCGCGCTGGCGATCGGTGACCGGGCCGCCGGTGCGCTGCTGGCTGAATCCCACGCCCTGACCACGTCATTGCCCAGGGCGTTGGCGGCGTTGCAGGCCGGGACGATGTCTTGGGCGCACGCCCGGACCATGGTCGAGCAGACCTCCTGCCTGGACCGGTCCGCGGCCGCCGCGTTGGAGGCGCATTTCCTGGACCCGGACGCCCCGGGCGCGGCACGCGGGTGTCCAATCGGGGAAATGCCGGCGTACCGGTTCAAGGCCCGGGCCCGTGACTGGCGGGAACGCCACCACCCCGAAAGCCTGGAGAAACGCCACGCCAGGAGTGTGGCGGACCGGCGGGTGGAGTACTGGCCGGACAACGACGGGATGGCCTGGGTCGCCGCGCTGTTGCCCGCGGACCAGGCCTCGGCGATCTGGAACAGGCTCAGCGCCATCGCCCGCGGCAAGCAAGGCCCCACCGAAACCCGCAGCCTGCCCGAGCTCAAAGCAGACACCTTCACCGAAGGCCTCCTCACCACCGGCACCACAGCCGGCAACACCGCCAACGACGTGGGTACCGGCGGCGACCGCGGGGCTGGCGATGAAATCAGCGCAAGCAGTGTCAGCAACGGTGCTGACAGTACCGGCGGCGGCAACAGTGCCGGGGACGGCGAACCGGATGGTCCCCGCCAAGGTGATGGAACCACTTCGGGAACAGCTTCTGGTTTAGGATCACCGATCCGGGCGCAGGTGCTGGTCACCGTGCCGGTCTGCTCCCTGATGGGCCTGACTGATGAGCCGGCGATGCTGGACGGGTTCGGACCCATCCCGCCTTCGATGGCCCGCAGGCTCGTCGCAGATGGGGCCGCCTCGTTCTACCGGGTTCTGGTGGATCCGCGGGATGGGGCGCCGCTGGAGATCGGCCGGACCAGCTACCGGGTGAGCAAGGCGATGCGGAACTGGCTTCGGCTGCGGGACGGCAAATGCCCGTTCCCCGGCTGCAACAACCCATCCCTGGACAATGAGGCTGACCATATCCTGGCCTGGCATGAGGGCGGCAGCACCGGGGTGTCGAACCTGGGACAGCCCTGCCGGAAACATCACAAGCTTCGCCACACCAGCGGCTGGAAACCCACCCCGGGCAGCAAAACCGAACCACCCGGCTGGACCTCACCCACGGGACGGCACTATAAAAGCGAATATCAGGACTGGGAACCACCACACTGGCCAGACACAGCCGTGCCCGAGAGCATCCTCGCCTTTGACGACCTCCTGGACCTGTGGGAGCCGCCCGATGACCCGTCAGAGCTGTGGCCACCATCCGGTGACCCGTCGGAGAAATGGCCACCGCCGTGCTACTCACCTGCCGCTGATGAAGATTTGCGAGACGAGATTCCCGAAGAGACGTTTGCGGACTGGTTCCTGTCGGCAGACAGCCCACCCAAAGACCCGATCCCGAAAGACCTCTTCCCGGAGATGGTCCGTGACGCAAACGCTGGCGTCACCTGAACCGTCGTGAGGAGGGCCTGTGGTGATGGCAGCCGGGGAGATGGAATGCGGCCGGCATCGGGTGTGACGGGGGCGAGTATGCAAGGGGACCAAAGGTCGTGCGAGTCGCGAGTGCCTAGGGACCCTGCGCGTGCGGCTTGGGGTGTGCCTGGGGAAACAGGAACGTGCGGCTCGAGTATGGCCGGGATGGGATGCGGCCAGGGATGGGGGCCGCGTGCGGATCTCGTCTGCTGGTGCGGGATCAAACGGAGTGAGCCTGTCGAGCAGCCACAACGTGGTACGCACGGCCGCCCAACTTTCCTCCGGGCACGCAGGCCGCTAGATTCATCAGCAAGATGACTAATTCACACGCGCCAAGACATGCAATGGCTTACTGGACCATGGCCCGGGAGCACGGTGAGCTCCGGCCTGAGGAGCTGCCCGCCCCCGGCAAGGGCGAGGCCTTAGTCCGCACCTTGTACTCGGGAATCAGCAAAGGCACCGAGATGGTAGTCCACCACGGCTCGGTCCCGCCGCGTGTTGCAGAAGAGATGCGCGCCCCGCATCAGGAGGGGCATTTCCCGGGTCCTGTGAAGTTCGGCTACCTCTCCGTAGGCATGGTGGAGGAAGGGCCGGAGGAGTGGATCGGCCAGCGCGTGTTCTGCCTGAACCCGCATCAGGACCTGTACGTGGTGGAGTTGGCTGCGCTCACCAAGATTCCAGATGACGTGCCGTCCCCACGCGCGGTCCTCACCGGAACAGTGGAAACAGCTGTTAATGCCCTGTGGGAGGCCGGTCCGCGCCTGGGTGACCGGGTCGCCGTCGTCGGTGCGGGCCTGGTGGGCGGTATGGTTGCCGCCCTGCTGCGGAGCTTTCCCTTGCAGCGCCTTCAGCTCGTGGACCTTGATCCGGGGCGGAGGCAGCTTGCAGACACCGTGGGTGTGGAGTTCGCGCATCCGGACGACGCCCTCGCCGATTGCGACATCGTTTTTCACTGTTCGGCTTCCCAGGAAGGGCTGGAGCGCAGCCTGCAGCTGGTCGGTGATGAGGGCGACGTCATTGAGATGTCCTGGTACGCCAACCGGGAGGTCACGCTCCCGCTGGGAGAAGACTTCCACGCCCGCCGCCTGTCCATTAGGGCCAGCCAGGTAGGGGTAGTAGCGCGGGCGCGGCGGCACCGCAGGACCAACGCAGACCGCCTGGACCTGGCAGTATCGCTCCTCGCGGATCCGGTGTTCGATGCGTTCCTGACCGGATCTTCACCGTTCTCCGAACTGCCGGGCGTGGTGCAGGAACTGGCAGACGGCACGCTGGACGCACTGTGCCACGTCATCGAGTACCCCCAGGACGAAAAATCCCGGGAAGCCCACCCCGAAAACCCCGTCCGCGAAGCATCCACCGAAGACCAGAGGTAGCCCATGTTCAGCCTGACCGTCCGCCGCCATTTTATGATCGCCCACAGCCTTCCCCGGGAGGCTTTCGGTCCTGCCCAGGCCCTGCACGGGGCAACGTTTGTCGCCGAGGTGGCTTTCCGCCGTCGGACGCTCAATGACAACGCCATCGTCCTGGACATCGGTGCCGCAGGCACCATCATCGAGCAGGTGCTGGCAGGGCTGAACTACCGGAACCTGGACGAGCACCCGGACTTCGAAGGCAAGCTCAGCACCACCGAGGCGCTGGCGGAATACATCGCGCAGTCCGTGGCGGCAAAGCTGAAGGAAGACGACGACGGCGGCCAGCTCGCCGGAATCGACGTCACCTTGCGGGAGAACCCCGACGCCTGGGCAACGTACTCGCTGGACCTTCGCGCGGCCTGAACCCATGCGCCCCCTTCGGCTGTTCGTGCCCGCCAACATCCGCCATAACTCGGGCGGCAACGTCTACAACGCCCGGTTGGTAACGGGAATGCGGGCTTTGGGTGCCGAAGTGGAAGTGGTCCCGGTGGAAGGCTCCTGGCCGGAGTCCAGTGCAAAGGAACGACGGCGGCTGGGCACCATGCTCGGCTCATGGGAACCTGGCGGGATGCCCGAGGCAGCCGTGGCAATCGTCGACGGCCTGATCGCCATGGGTGCACCTGATTCTCTGGAGTTTGCCGCCAAAGCCGGACGGGACATATGGGTACTGGTGCATATGCCGGCGCCGGCAAACTACGATCTCGAGGCCCGGTCCCTTCGCGCGGCATCGGGAGTCATCTGTACCAGCAGTTGGGCCGCGGAAATCCTCGGAGAGCGCCACCACCTGCGTGGACTCCGGGTCGCCCTGCCCGGTACTGACAGCGCGCCGTTGGCGGAAGGCTCGGTTCCGCCGCACATCATTACCGTGGCCGCGCTGTTGCCGAATAAGGACCAGGTGCTGGTGGTCGACGCCCTTGCCCAGATCCGGGAACTCGAATGGACCGCATCGCTGGTGGGTTCGGGCGAGGCAGACCCGGAATATGCAAAGCGCGTGCATGCAGCCGTCGCCGCTCATGGGCTGGAGAGCCGGGTTCGGATAACCGGTGAACTGAAGGGCACGGCACTCGAAGAAGAATGGAACCGCGCAGACCTCAGCGTCCTGGTTTCCAAGGCGGAGGCGTTCGGCATGGTGGTCACGGAATCGCTGGCACATGGAATCCCCGTGGTGGTGCGTGCAGGAACCGGCGCCGTGGAGGCCCTGGGTTCTGCCGCGCAGGGCGAAGGAAAAAGCGGACGGCTGCCGGGAACGGCCGTACGCTTCCCGGGCACTGATGCTCCCGGGGATCCGGCCCTCCTGGCGGGAGTGCTGCGGGACTGGCTGCAGGACGGCAGCACCCGGGACGCGTGGCGGGCGGCAGCCCTGGAGACAAGGGACAGGCTGCCGGGATGGGAGCGGCCGGCCCGGCTTGTGCTGGAGGCAGTCACCACTATGGCAGGCTCAGAAACAAGGGACACGGAGGCCTAGGTGCCACGGATGCAGCGGGAACATCCGATCGTTCACAGCTGTTAAATCAGGTGGAGAAACCATCGTGAACACTGCAAATTTCACAGCATTGATCATTCCGGCGAACAGTACGGACCCCCTGAGGCTGGAGCACGTGGAAGACCTGCCGCGCGACCTGGAACAGCTGGTCGGCGGGCCCGTGGAGGGCATCATCCGGGGAGACTGGCACCTCTACCTGAACGCCGAGGGCCACGCGGCGGGCCTGCTTCCCAACCTCCGGGCAACCCAACTGCTGAACGAGTGCGGTGCGGACGGCCACCTCATACGCGGAACAGCTGTCTTCCTGGGCCGGGGCAGGCATTGGGAGGAAGCAGACGTTCCAGACCACCTTGTCCGGCTGGCGGAACAACACTTGGGCGCCCGGGCGGCCTGAAATCGGGGCTTGAAACAAAGCACCCTAAATCCGGGTTCGGTGCTCTATAAAAAAGTCGCGCAGCAGGCCGCCGCATTCGGCCTCCCGCACCCCCGCGTACACCTCGACCCAGTGATTGAGCCGGCGCTCGCGAAGGACGTCGAACACCGAGCCCGCGGCGCCGGCCTTCTCGTCCCACGCCCCAAAAACCACGCGGGGAATCCGGGCCAGGACAATCGCGCCGGCACACATGGCGCACGGTTCAAGCGTCACCACCAGCGTGCAGTCTGCCAGCCGCCAGCCGTCTCCGCTCCCGCCGTCGGCCATGGACAGCTCCCGCAACCGTGCAGCGGCCTCCCGGATGGCCACCACCTCTGCGTGGGCGGTGGGGTCTCCCAGCTCCTCCCGCTGGTTCCGTCCCGAACCCAGCACTTCGCCGTCGGGCCCTATCACCACGGCGCCGATGGGCACATCCTCCGTCGCCAGGGCACGGCGGGCCTCCGCCAGGGCAAGGCCCATCCACACATCGTGATTCTTTTCTGCGGAGACCATGGCTCAATGATAGTTTCGAAGGATATCCGGAGCCCGTGACGTACATCCGCCGGGAGGCACAATGAGCACCGTCCGAGACCGCGTGGACATGTGGATCAAGCCATACGCAGCCCTGTGGCTGACCATGATCATCGGCGGTGCTCTGGTGCTAACACTGGCCCTGCTGGGTGCCGAGGTCTATTCGAATGTGGTCGATGAGGAAGGCCTGGCCAGCCTGGATATTCCTGCCCTGGAATACTCGCAAACCCTGCGGAACCCCGAACTCGCCGCCTTCGCCACCGGCTTCACCAACGTGGGCGGCGGAACCGGGATGCCGATCCTCGCCAGTATCCTCACGGCTTGGCTAACCTTCCTGAGCCGCACCTGGCGGCCCATCGTCCTGGTGGGCGGGGCAGCGCTCGTCTCCACCATGGCCACCACGTTTGGTAAGCGCCTGGTAGGCCGGGCCCGGCCGGACCATTCGGAAGCAGTTCCGCCCTACGAAACAACGCCGTCCTTCCCGAGCGGGCACACCTTGAACACGACCGTGGTGATCGGGGTGCTGGTCTACATCATGTGCCTGCAGTTCCAGATCCTCTGGGCCAGGATTACAGCCATAACCGCCGGCGTCATCTTCATCATCGCCATGGGACTGAGCCGGGTCTTTTTGGGACACCACTGGCTCACGGACGTGATGGCCGGATGGTTCCTGGGGCTCGCCTGGGTGTGCATGGTGATCCTCGCCCACCGGCTGTTCCATCTGATCCGGAAACGGGAGCATGCCGGGCCTGCCCCCACGTTCGAGCACCCGGTCATCCGCGAGGACCATTCCGGCGAGGAGCAGCAGGGCACCGGGACTGCGGCAACGCACGACGGCGGCACTCCAGGAAGGAGCGACGGCGGCTCCCCGCAGTCAGGCGCAGGGGGCTGAAGCCAGGGAATGTGTCCAACTACCGGATGGTAGTTTTGACCCATGCGCACTCTCGTTGTGGACCACCCCCTGGTCGCCCATAAGCTCACCGTCCTGCGGGACAAAAACACTCCGTCTCCGGTCTTCCGGCAGCTGACGGAGGAGTTGGTGACGCTGCTCGCCTACGAGGCCACCCGCGAGGTCCGCACCGAACCGGTCACCATCGAAACGCCGGTCAGCACCACCGTGGGAACCGCGTTCACCAAACCCACCCCGCTGGTAGTGCCTATCCTGCGCGCCGGCCTAGGCATGCTCGAGGGCATGACCAAGCTCGTCCCCACTGCCGAGGTGGGCTTCCTTGGCATGGCCCGCGACGAGGAAACCCTGGACATCATTACCTACGCCGAACGCCTCCCGGAAGACCTCACGGACCGGCAGATCTTTGTCCTGGATCCCATGCTGGCCACTGGCGGGACCCTGCGCGAAGCCATCAAGTTCCTCTTCAAGCGCGGCGCCTCCGATGTGACCTGCATATGCCTGCTGGCCGCACCGGAAGGCCTGGCCAAGCTGGAAGAGGAACTCTCGGGCGCGAACGTCACCATCGTCCTGGCCTCCATCGACGAAAAGCTCAACCAGAAGTCCTATATTGTGCCCGGGCTCGGGGACGCAGGCGACCGCCTGTACGGCATCGCAGGCTAGCCCACAACCCTTTTCCATTCCCCCTCGCGCCGCTAGCCTGTGCGGATGGACTGGAAACTGGAACTTGTGTTTGTCCCTGTATCGGACGTGGACCGTGCCAAGGATTTCTACGTCAACAAGGTGGGATTCAACCCGGACTTTGATGAGCGTCCCTCGGACGCCATCCGCTTTGTCCAACTGACCCCCCGCGGCTCGGCCTGCTCGATCTGCATCGGGGAAGGGCTCACGGACGCGCCTCCCGGCTCCGGGTCGAACCTCCAACTGGTGGTCAACGACATCCACGCAGCCCACAAGCACCTGAAGGACAACGGGGTGGACGTCAGCGACGTGGACGTGCAGGAATGGGGCCACTTCGTGTACTTTGCCGATCCCGATGGCAACAGGTGGGCGGTCCAGTACATCCCGGGCCGCGAAAGCTGACATCTACCGGCAGAATGGGACCATGACTTCCTCCACCCCTGCCGGAGCCCGGAACCTGACGTGCCGGGCCGTCCTCTTTGACATGGACGGCACCCTGGTCGATTCCACCGCCGTGGTGGAGCAGGTGTGGGGTGAATTCGCCGCACGCTACGGGCTGGACCTCGAGGAGATTCTGCGCACCTCGCACGGCGTCCAGGCACGCGATACTGTCACCCGGTTTGCTCCCGCGGGTGCAGACGTGCCGGCACTGACGGCCGAACTCGGGGCGATGGAACGCGTCCGGACCGACGGGATTGTGGCCCTGCCCGGTGCCGCCCGGTTGCTGGCAGCCCTGCCGGCGGACGCCGTCGCCCTGGTCACGTCCGCTGACCTCGTCCTGGCCGACATCCGAATGGAAGCAGCCGGCCTGCCCATGCCGGCCGTCGCAGTCACGGCTGAACTGGTGACCCGCGGCAAACCGGATCCCGAGGGATACCTGAAGGCCGCAGCCAACCTTGGCGTGGACCCGGCTGAAGCCGTGGTGTTCGAAGACGCTCCAGCGGGAATCGCCGCAGGCGTGGCCGCCGGAATCCGCACGGTGGCCGTGGGACCCAACACCGGCCCACTGCCCGCAGGCGTCCTGCACATAGCGGATTACAGCGGAGTCGCCGTCGAAGCCGGCCAGGACGGTGAAGGCCGGACCGTCATTTCTTTCCGGCTTTAAGGTCGGTTACCACCTTGGCGATACGCCGCGACCGCGTTTCGGGCGTCTTGGCCTCGGCCAGCGGCTCCACGTACCGTCGCTGGGCGCTGTAGCTCAGCGTGGCGTAGAACTGCCGGGCGGCCGGTTCCGCCGCCATCGCAGCGGCAAGGTCCTCGGGGACTTCCACGATGCGAGGTTGCGTGTCCAGCTCCAGGTCCACTTCAACTGTGTCCCCAGCCGAAACGCCAACGAATTCGCGATTGGCTGCGCTGAGCGAAATGAGGTTCTGGCCACCCATCACCGCGATGCTGCTGCGGTAGCTCCTGCCGTTGATGGTCACCACTACAGGCGGTCGTTTGCCCGCGTCCAAGGCCGCGAGGACCTCATCGGGAACTTCGATGCCGGTCTTGTTTCCGGTGCCTTGGATGGTGGTGGTGAACTTCATGGGTCACAGTATGCCGGGCCTTCTGCCACTCCAACAGATGCGGCGCGCCATGGGTCACGGTTCGCCGGGTGCTCAGGCCAGTTGTGGGCTCAGTACCAGTTGTTGGAGAGGTGGAAGTTCAGCGCGCCACACGGGGACTGGTAGCGCTCCTGGATGTAGTTCAGGCCCCAGTTGATCTGCGTGCGGTAGTTGGTCAGGTAGTCCGGACCGGCGCTGGCCATCTTTTCAGCGGGCAGGGACTGGACGATGCCGTACGCGCCGCTGCTGGCGTTGGTGGCCGTGGTGGTCCAGTCGGACTCCTTGTCCCACAGGGTTACCAAGCACTGCATCTGGTCCTGTGCCCAGCCGTAGCTGGCAAGCTGACCGGCGGCATAAGCCTGGGCGCCGGCGGGATCGTTGACCGCGACGGCGGGGGCAGGCTCAGGTGCGGGGGCAGGCTCAGGAGCCGCGGCAGGCGCGGGGGCAGGCTCGGGAGCCGGTGCCGGTTCGGCTGCGGGCACTGGTGCGGGCTCTGCGGCCGGTGCCGGTGCCGGCTCTGCCGCCTGCGGGGCCACCGCGATCTCCTCAGCAGCGGCGGCCGGTGCCGGGTTGGCCCGGATTTCGCTCTTCTCGATGCTGAGGTTGGACTGGGCCTCGGCGGCCTGCGTTTCGGTGGCGGGAACCCTGATGCTTAACTCGGTCGCCTGTCCGGCCGCTCCGACACCTACCAGGAGGGCCGCGGATGCGGCGAAGACGGCGGCGCGCTTGCCGATGAAGGGAAACTTGCCGGCTGTGCGTCCGGCGTGGGGTGCAGACCCGGATTTCGGGCGCGGTTTAACCAGGAATTTAGACATGATGAATCGCCTCTCACACCTGCGGAGTTAGCTGTCGGGTTCGGATGAGGGCATCCGGCCGCACGGAAAGTACACGTGCGTGCTTAACCCCAAGGGCAGTTATTGCCCGGGACGATGGGTCCCCCGCCTCTGCCGTTGCTCAAGCGGAATCCGGGAAGCGGCAGAGCTTGGCGTCATCCGGATATGGGCTCCCGATCAGGAACCTCACCCAATCGACGGTACAGGAGTCAGGCACTTAAGTCACATTTTGGTAACAGCGATCGCGACGACGGCGCGTCGCTTTGCTACGAAAGCTGATGAAGGGGGAGCTGCAGGGCGAACTGGGTACGTCCTGGCTGTGACGTCACCGTTACTTTGCCGCCATGGGCCTCGACGATGGATTCCACGATGGACAATCCCAGTCCGCTGGTGCCTTCAGCAGCGGAGGCGCCGGCCAGGCCGGACGCGCCCTTCCGGGCCGCGTCTGCGCGGGCGAAGCGCGAGAAGACATGGTCCACGAACTCCACAGGGATCCCGCCGCCGTCGTCCGTTACCGTTACTACCGCCGCGCCGTCAGGCGACGTGCCCACCCCGGTGACCACGGTGGTTCCCGGGGGAGTGTGCTTGCGTGCGTTGGAGAGCAGGTTCATCAGGACCTGTCGCAGCTGCGAGGCGTCGCCGTTGACCACCACGGGTTCCTCGGCGACTTCCAGCCGCCAGTTGTGGTCGGGTGCCATCACTTTTTCGTCGCTGACGCCGTCAATCACCAGGTGCGTCAGATCCACCTCGCTGAGCTTGAGCGGCTGGCCCTCATCGAGCCGGGCCAGCAGCAGCAGGTCTTCCACCAGGGCGGTCATCCGCTCAGACTGGCTCTGCACGCGTGCCAGCGACTTTTCGCCGTCGGGGGTGAACTTCTCCGTCATCCGCATCAGCTCTGTGTAGCCGCGGATGGCCGTGAGGGGAGTGCGCAGCTCGTGCGAGGCATCGGCCACAAACTGCCGCACCTTGGTTTCGCTCTTCTGCCGTGCCTGCAGCGCATTGGCCACGTTGTCCAGCAGGAGGTTAAGCGCGTGGCCCACGCTGCCCACTTCCGTTCCCGGATTGGAGTTCGACGGCGGCACGCGCACCGCGAGTGCCACCTCGCCGGCGTCCAGCGGCAGCTGCGAAACGCGCGTGGCCACCTCTGACAGCTGCTCGAGGGGCTTCATGGAACGGCGGATCAGCACCGTTCCCGCCAACCCGATGAGCAGCAGGCCGGCCAGGGATACGAACACAAAGGTCCAGACGAGGGAAGCGAGCGTACTTTCCTTGGCGGCGAGGGGGAGTCCGGTCACCAACACGTCGCCGTAGTTCGTTTTCACGGCTGTCAACCGGTAGTCGCCGTTGGAGAGGGTGCGGTCCACTGGCTGTGCATCTGTGGCCAAAGCCACCAGGGCCTGCTTGTCCTCGGCGGACAGCGGCGAGCGGGAGGTGTCAGAGGCCAGGAACCCGGCGCTGTTGACTTGTCCGTTGAGGATGCGGGCGTTCAGGGTGCCCACGCTCTGGCCGCGGGCGTCCAGTGGATCCCGGCCGTTGAAGCCGCCCATGGGAGGACGGCCCGGATTGTTGGACCGCTCCGCCGCTTGGCTGAGCTGGTCATCGAGCTGGCGGGTGAGGAACGCGTCCATGGATGCGTAGCTGACCACACCCACTGCGCCGCAGATGGCGATCAGCAGTGTCATGGCAAGGAGGATGAGGCGGGTGCGCAGGTGCCAGGTGTTCGGCTTCAGCCAGCTCCGGCGCTGGGACGCAGCCTGTTGCGAGGCCACGGCGCGCCTACTCCGCTGGCTTGATGACGTAGCCGGCACCGCGCACAGTGTGAATCATAGGAGGATGCGCTGCATCCACCTTCTTGCGGAGGTAGGAGATGTAGAGCTCCACGATGTTGGCCTGGCCGCCAAAGTCGTAGTCCCAGACCCGGTCCAGGATCTGCGCCTTGCTGATGACCCGCTTGGGGTTTTCCATCAGGTAACGGAGCAATTCGAATTGGGTGGCCGTGAGCTGGAGTTCCCCGCCGGCCCGGGTCACCTCCCGGGTGTCGACGTTCAGGACGAGGTCGCCCACCACCAGCTCAGCCGTATCCATTGCGGCCACCCCGGAACGCTGGACCAGGCGGTGCAGCCGCAGGAGGACTTCCTCCATGCTGAACGGCTTGGTGACGTAATCGTCGCCGCCGGCGGCCAGGCCCACGATCCGGTCCTGCACTGCGTCCTTGGCCGTCAGGAACAGCGCCGGGACCTCGGGTGCGAAGGCACGGATCCTTCCCAGCAGCTCAACGCCGTCGAACCCTGGCAGCATAACGTCCAGGACAAGGACATCCGGGCGGAAGTCACGGGCCAGCTTCACGGCTTCCGGCCCCTCCGCTGCCACAGCAACGGACCAGCCGGCCATGCGCAGGCCCATGCTCATGAGTTCTGAGAGGCTGGGCTCGTCGTCCACCACCAGCGCGCGGATGGGGGATCCGTCGGGGTGGGAGAGCTGGGGGAGATGGTTTGTCATGGAGTGCGGTGAGGCCATGGAACAAGTCTCCGATCACTCGTTTAGCCCGGGCTTTGGGATTCCTGTGTCCCGGCTGTGAATCGTAGCCTTGCCAGCTGTATGTGGAAGGTGCTGATGCGGCAGGATGCCGAATGGGGGCTGGGAGACACTTCTTTGAGGCATTGGCGGGTCATCCCTGCGAAGATGGGACTGTTTTCTTCGCGGGGACGGCGCGCCGCTGGACAAGAACGGCCTCCGCGATGGTCGATTTTGGGATATCACGCGCACTTGAACAAAAGGGTGCGAACCGGACCTCAGCCCGAATTAAGTTCCTCAAATGGGCAGTTGGGGGACCAGGAGATGGATAATGAATGACGTTCTGCCAGCACTTCAGAATGGTGATCTACACCACAAAGGCGGATTTTGTCTCATAATGCGGACTGATCGGTCCATTGTTACTTGCAAGTTAGCATTGTTACGCTGCACACTCTCATTGTGAACAAGAACTCAACAGCACCTGCAGCCGCAGACTATTGGCCCAGCACATCCGCTGCTGCCGACATGCGCTGTTGTCGAATGTACGCCTGACCTTCCCCACCCCTCGAAGTTCTCCAGGCATTCGCCCCCCAGCCCAGCGTCGGGCGTCCCTCCCCAGTTTTCAGTGCGGGGAACCCAGCATTCGAGCCGTGATGACGGCCATTCACATTGAGGTAAGCATCCATGTCAGTTGCATCCGGATACGTCCACATTTCTGTCCGTAACGCCGCCAAGGCCGGCCAGCCTTCCGGCCTCCGCCCCGGCTTCGCACCGCGCCCATCGCTCGCACCCTCAGCTCCCGGAAGCAGCTTTCCCGCCTCTGGCTACGCACCCCAGGGCTACAACCCCAACTCTTACGGCCAGCTCCGCGCAGTAACCCCGGCCGAGTCCGCGCCGGTGACTGCTCCCACGCCCGTCGTGGCCGGACCCAACACGGTCCGTCCGGTCGCCAATGAGAATGTAGCCCGCGGCTTCGTCCTCTACATGGGCATCGACGAGGAAACCGCGGCCGCCGCAGGTACCTCCATCGCCAAGCTCGCCCAGGAGATCCGCGCCTACGCCCAGTCCCTGGTGTCCGGCGCCGAGAGCTACGCCGCCGTTGCAGTGGCCCCCGCCGGAACGCCCGGCTCAGCGCTCGACGTCGTCCGCTCCACCTTCGGTGACCCCACCGTCAACACCCGGCAGCGCACCGAAACCCCCCGTCCGCAGCAGCCCCAGGAGCCGCGCCCCTCCGGCGTCCTGATCGACCTTGCCCGCCGCGAAGTACACCTCGACGGCGAATCCCTGAACCTGACCTTCAAAGAGTTCGAACTCCTGAACTACCTCGTGGAGAACGGCACCCGTACCGTGGGCCGCGACGAGCTGCTCGAAGGCCTATGGCGCAATGCCGAAGAAGTCCCCAACGAGCGCACCATCGACGTCCACATCCGCCGCCTCCGCTCCAAGCTGGGCCGCCTCGCCAACACCGTGCGCACCGTCCGCGGCCAGGGCTACCGGTTCTATGAGCACCCCGAGGTTGTTGTCTGGGCCGCTCCGGAATACTCGATCTAACTCTTACTCTGAAGGGCCTGTCCCGCTTGGGTGGGCGCTTCCGCTTTCGCGGCACGATCCCTCAGCGCCTGCGCTCGTACCGCCCCGGCGCCTCCCTCGCCTCGCAAGCTCGGCCAGGGAACCCTGGCGGCGTGGGCCCAGCGACAACGGCGCTTTCGGGATGTGCCGCTGCGCTACAGCGCCCTTCGCGGAAAGCCGCCTTTGCGCGTACGGGTTCTCCGAGTATTTGGCCTCCGCGGCTGGTTGAAGTCTCCTGCGTGTCACCACGAGCATGCTTTTGACGCCTTGGTCTTGGCTGAGGCCTGATTTTCCGGGGAACTTTTACTCGGGGGCTCGTAAAAGCGTGCTTGGCGTGACGTAGTTTGGCTGCCCTCGGCGGATTTGGCGGGCTATAGGCTTGGGCCATGAGTGAGCACCATCTTCGACGCCTTGTGATTATGCGCCATGCAAAGGCGGACTGGCCGGGCGGGGTTGCTGACCACGAGCGTCCCCTGGAAGAACGAGGCCATCGTGAGGCGCCGCTGGCCGGGCGCTGGCTGCTCAAGCACAACATCGTTCCCGACTTCATCCTGTGCTCCAGCGCCCTCCGCACCCGGCAAACCTGCACCTGGGTATGCTCCGAGCTGGGGGACAAGGCGCCCACGCCCAAACTTGAGGACGGCCTGTACGCGGCCTCTGCGCTCAGAATGCTCACCGTGGTTAATCACGTACCGGATACGGTCACCACATTGATGCTGATCGCACATTTGCCTGGCGTGCAGGACCTTGCCATGCACCTGGCCTCACGCGACTCCGATCACGACGCCTACATGGACGCCGCCACAAGGTTCCCCACCAGTGCGGTTACCGTGCTCGAAACCGAGAAAACTTGGGCGGAGCTGGACGGCCAGGACGCGCGGATCACAAAGTTCAAAGTGCCGCGGGCGCACTGAGACCGGTTACTTCTTCGGGACAGGACGCCGCGGCGGCTGCCGCACTGAACCCTGACCACCAGCACCCTGACCACCAGCACCCTGCCCCGTGGAACTCTGCCTGGCGGCACTTTGTCTCTGGGGCACCTGCCGGGCGGACGACGTCGGCTGCCGCACTGGGGTGCGTCCCGCGGAGGAGGTGAGCGGCGGCGCTGTTCCTGCCGCGCCCTGGCGCCGGACAGGCGCCTGCCCGCGCCCACCGTTTCCGGGCCGGGAGGAGGCCCGTGCGGAAGCAGCCTGCCCTGGCGGACGTTGGCGTCCCGGCCACGCAGCGCCGAGGAACAGTGCCGCAAGGGCCGTCAGCAGCGAGAGCGCGGCCAGGAAGAAATAGTTGTCGGGGTCGTCCGTGGGAAGCGGAGTGCCAAACAGCGACGACTCGTCAGTGAACGCCAGCTCCCACGTGCTCAGGAACGCGAGCGATCCCGCAATGGCGAGGCTGGTGGACAGTCCGGCGATCGCCAGCATCACGTACCGCCGGCGCCGAAGGACCTCCATGATGCAGGCAAGGTACGCCAGGGCCAGCATTCCAAGGAATGCCAGGAAAACAGGTTCGGCCAGCGTCATGCCTGTCAGGACCAGGAGCCCCGCAGCCACGAGGCCACAGATGACCGCAAACTTTCCGCTGTTCCCCATATGACGCATGTGCACCATCATCCCCGAGGACGGGCATCCTTCAGCACGTAGCCGCGCATGATCGCCATGATTGCCGCAACGCTTTGGTCACGGGTCCGTTCCGGGTTGTACGTCTGTCGGTCCAGCCCCACCACAAAGCAGGCCCCAAAGATGGCTGTCTCCAGGCTGCCGCGGGACACGGACGGATCCACCGGGTAAACCTTGGCCACCCTTTCCACTGCCTCGCCAATGACCTGCAGGAGCTCGGCGCGCAGGAGGGTGAAGGTTCCCTGCCATTCGCTGGGTGTCCGCCAGTTCTCGCTGACCCACAAGCGGGCGAAGGAGGGGTATTCAGCCATGAAATCCATGGCCTGGCCAATCATGGCTTCCATCGCCAGCAGGGGATCGCCAGCCGCGGCGGCCGCCTCTTCCGGCGCGCCCAGCAGGCGTCCTTTGAGGATATCCACGCCGTGTCGCAGCAGCTGGGCGATGAGGTCCGATTTGCTGCCGAAGTTGTAGTAGACCGTTCCCTTGGACACCCCGGCCGCTGCGGCAATTTCATCAACCGTCACACCCGCCGCCCCCCGCTCACCGATCAGCTCCATCGAGGCATCGAAGAGCTTCTGCCGGGTGGCTGTGGTCCGGGCAGGACGGAGTTTTTTCGCCGACTCCGGTTCGGCCTGCTCCCGGGCCGCTGACTCCGGCTGGGCGGAAGTCATACCGCGATCTCCGGTTGGAGCGTCTTCAGTGTCCAGAATTTGCCCTTTCGGACTGCAAGCGTGGACATGGCCAGGCCCAATGCCGCGTAACCCAGCAGGCCCAGGACGGTGGGGAGGATCATGGACAGGTCGGCACCATAGATCAGGTGCCGCATCCCCGTCACCACGTAGCCCATGGGCAGGATCTCATGCACCACGTGCAATGGCTGCGGAGTTGTCTGCCAGGGGAACGTGCCGCCCGAGGAAACCAGCTGCAGCACCAGCAGGATCAGGACCACCAGTTTTCCGGGGGAACCAAGCAGCGCCACGATTCCCTGGATGATGGCGCTGAACGCCATGGCCGCCGCCAGCATGAAGAGCCACATCAGGACCGGGTGTGCGGCATGCAGGCCCAGCGCGAGGTTAACCACCAGGGTGAGGAGGGTGGCCTGCACCACGGAGACGGCGAAGAAGGGCAGCCAGCCGCCCAGGGCGATCTTCCACGACCCAGCGTTGGAGGCCAGCGCCCGCTGGGTGAGCGGCCGCATGGCCTGGACCAGCATAAAGACGCCGATCCACAGGGCAAGGGTCAGGAAGAACGGGGCCAGCCCGGCGCCGTAGGATCCAGCCTTCGCCTGCGACACGTTGCTGACGGCCACGGGATCGGCGATCACCCGGGACAGGTTGCTCTTCTGTTCGTCGTCAGGATTGGGAACCTGCCCCGCACCCCTGCCGATTTCGTCCGCAAGGGTCCTCGAGCCGTCAGCGGCTGTCCCTGCCCCCTGTTCGAGCTGCGCTGCGCCGTCGTCCACCTTGTGGGCCCCCTGGTCCAAGGCTGCGGCGCCGTCCACGGCTGCCTGCTCGCCGGTTGCCAGGGTTGCCGCGCCGGTGTGGAGCTGGTCGGCGCCGGCGGAGGCCTGCCCTATGGCTTCCTTCAATGCCGGGGTGGCTGCGGCAAGCTGGGCCGCGCCCACGCTGACGGCCTCCGAGCCGTCCGCCAGCTGCTGGATCTGGGCAGCGTCCGCCTGGATCTTCGTCTTGGCAGCCGTTACCGGGTTTGAGGCAGCCGCGGCGTCGAAGTCGGCCAGGATGCTGTCCGCCTGGGCCTGGGTGAGTACGCCGGAGGCAATGAGCCTGTTGTTCGACTCCAGCACGCGGGTGCGGAGGCCTTGGTCGGCTGCCTCCAGTTGCGCTGCCACGTCCTGGACCTTGGTATTCAGCTGCGCGTTTCCGGCAGCCACCTGCGCGGCACCGGCCGCCAGCGTCTGCGTGTCGCTGGGCATCGTTGCCGTCTTGTCCTTGAGGACGGACAGCCCGCTGCTCAGCTGGCCTGCGCCGTCCGTCAGCTGGTTGGCGCCGTCGCGCAGCTTGAGCTGGCCCGCGTAGAGCTGGTCGGCCCCGCTGGCCAGGCCCGTGGTTCCCTCGTGCAGGGTGGCGGTTCCGTCCCGGAGGGCAGCCACGCCGTTGGCAACCTGGCCTGCGCCGTCTGCCGCTTTGACCATCTGGGTGTGGATGGTGCCGAAACCGGTGAGCAGCTGGTTGGCGGTCTCTTCGCCAACGTCTGCGGCTACAGTGCTGTGCACTGAGGTGGTCAGCTTGTCCACGATGGTGCTGAGCAGGTAGTTGTTGGCGTCGTTGGTGGTGACGTTCAGCATGGCCTGGCTGGCGGAATCGAAGCTGCCAGGGGACACGAGGTGGGCAGAAAAGTCCTCCGGGATCTTCAACGCGAAGGCGTACTTGCCGCTGCTGACTCCCTCATCGGCTTCCTGTCCGCTCGCCACCGGGATCCAATGGAAAACATTGCCTTCCACGAGGCTGTCGGCGACCTTCGTGCCGGCCTGGAGCCCGGTGCCGTCGCTG
The DNA here is from genome assembly GCF_030817835.1 of Pseudarthrobacter sp. W1I19. Taxonomy (NCBI): domain Bacteria; kingdom Bacillati; phylum Actinomycetota; class Actinomycetes; order Micrococcales; family Micrococcaceae; genus Pseudarthrobacter; species Pseudarthrobacter sp. W1I19. Next base: position 3,710,457 of record NZ_JAUSZR010000001.1, on the reverse strand, counting down.
GCGGTGGCGCCGGCATCCTCCACCACCAGGGCCGCGTCAATCTGGTCCAGGTTGCCATAGGGATCCCAGTTGGCGTAGAGGTACACGGCGCCGTACAGCAGGGGAACCATGGTGAGGGCGAGGATGGTCAGCTTGGGCAGCAGCCCGCCGGTCATCCGCTTCAGTTCTGAGCGGGCCAGCCGCAGTACAGTCACTTGGCATCCTCGGTCTCGAATTCAATGTCCTGGGCAACCACGTGGCCCTCCGGCACTGCGTGGCTTGTGTTGTGGGGTTCTACGGGCGCCACGGTTTCCTCCCGCAGCGCTTCTGCACGGGTTTCTGCGTGGGTTTCCGCGTTGCCGATGCCCGCGGAGGAGCCCGACCACGACGGCGGCAGGGCAGCTACGGTGGCCACAACGGCCAGCGGCCTCCCGGCGTCGGCCGCAAGCTGCTCAAGGCGAGGCAGCCAATTGGCGGCGTCTGCAGTGTGCCGGTCGGGGGAGTCGACCACCAGCAGGTCAGTGTGCGGGTTGGCCAGCGCCAGGGCCGTCAGGAGTTCCAGCCTGCGCAAGGGATCCAGCTGCTCGATCCACAGGTCCGCGATGTCCTCGAAGCTGTTCACTTTGAGCCACGGGTTGCTGAGCAGGGCGCCCCGGTAGCGGCGGGGAATCAGCGCCAGATCCTCGGTCACGAGGTCACGGACGTTGAGGTGGCGCTCGGGCTCATTGACGCCGGGGGCATCGACCAGCGCGCTGGCCATCCGTACCCGCTTGGTTCCGCCTTTTCCGTCCCAGCTAACGGTGCCACCGGTGGCTTTCATCCGGCCGCTGAGCACCAGCGCCAATGCGGTGCGGTGGTCCTGCCGGTCCCCGGATACGAGGATAAGTTCGCCCCTTTGGACCTGGAGCGAGGTGTCCGGAAGCAGGGGGTCGCGGCGGCCGCGGACATGGAGCTGTTGAGCTGAGAGCAAGAAGGGCCTTTCACCGACGGTTGCTGCACCCAGTATATCTAAACTGACCAGTCAGTTCAAATAGCTCTCAGAGTCCATACTTTTCCAGCAGGCGCAGCCAGACCTCGCTGATGGTGGGGTAGGAAGGAACGGCATGCCACAGCCGGTCCAGCGGCACCCCGCCCACTACTGCGATGGTTGCTGCATGCAGGAGCTCCGCTACATCCGGCCCCGCGAAGGTGGCCCCCAGCAGGACTTTGCGATCCTCGTCAATCACCAGCTGGGCCCAGCCCTCGTAGTTCTCGGAATGGAGCGAGGAGCCTGCCACCTGGATGGGAAGTTCCACGGTAGAGGCGTTGTAGCCGTCCTTGTGTGCAGCTTCGAGGGTGCGGCCCACGGCGGCGAGTTCGGGGTCGGTGAAGACAACGCCGGGTACGGCGTGCTCGTTGGCGGTCTGGGCGAAGCGGCTCCAGTCCTCCGCGGTGCCGGACAATTCCCCCTTGGCGCGCGCGGCGATGGCGTCTCCGGTGGCCCTCGCCTCGTACTTCCCCTGGTGGGTGTACAGGTTCTTGCCGGCAGCATCACCCACGGCATACAGCCAGGGTTCTGCTCCGGGAGCCCCGTTGACCAGGCCCGAATTATCGGTGGTGAGCTTCAGGTGGCCGGCCTCGTCGGGCTCAAAGCCCACACTCTCCAGCCCCAGCCCTTCCAGGGCCGGATGCCGGCCCGTGGCCACCAGGACCCGGTCCGCTGCCACGCTGGAACCGTCGGCGAGTTGCAAGCTGAAGGTGCCGTCATCGTTCTCGCTGATGCTGTCTGTAGAGGTGTTGAGCCGGATCTCCACGCCGTCCGCACGCAGCCCTGCTGCCACAAGGCCGGCAGCCTCCGCCGGGAAGTTCTTCAGCAGCCCGCCGCGCGCCACCAGCGTCACGCTGGAACCGAGCCGGGCAAAGGCCTGCGCCAGCTCAGTGCCGGCGACGCCGCCGCCGAGCACTACGAGGCGGTCCGGAACCTCCCTGGCGGAAGTGGCTTCCCGGGTTCCCCACACCTGCACGTCCTGAAGTCCCTTGATGGGGGGAGTATTGGGCGCAGAGCCGGTGGCCAGCACCACCGCATGACGAGCCTGGAGTTCATAGGAGTTGCCGTCCAGTCCGGCCACCTCTACTGACTTGGGCGCCGTGAGCCAGGCGTGGCCGCGGATGAGCTCAATGCCCGTATCGTCCAGCCATTTCACCTGGCCGTCATCCTGCCAGTTGGACGTCATGTAGTCCCGGTATTTCAGGACGGCTGCAGCATCAAGGGTGCGGGTGACGGCTTCCTTGGCCCCCGGTAATGTCTGGGCCCCGTGGAGCGCTGTGCCGGGACGGAGCAAGGCCTTTGACGGCATGCAGGCCCAGTAGGAGCACTCGCCGCCCACGAGTTCCGCTTCCACCACCACCGCTGTGAGGCCGCCCTGGACCACCCGGTCCGCCACGTTTTCCCCCACGGCGCCGGCGCCGATCACCACAACATCGAACTCACGCAGTACTGCCTCGGGCATCATGGGGAAAGCCTACGCCGGGGATCCGACAGTGGAGGCCGGGTGGTAGCGGCGGGGACAGCGGCGGGGATGCGGCGGCGCAAAGCAAAAGGTCCGCACCGGCGAACCGGTGCGGACCTTTCATCTGTGCGCCCAAAGGGATTCGAACCCCTGACCTTCTGTTCCGTAGACAGACGCTCTATCCAGCTGAGCTATGGGCGCATCTCGTGTTCCTGGAGAAGAACCGCTCTCCCTGAACCTCGAATTACTTTACGCGAGGGTTGGCCGCGATGCCAAATCGAAGCCCGTGTAATCTCCACGACTAGACCGGTATAGGTGACCTTCGTCACTTAATTACTCCAAATTCGCCTCAAATTCCTTGATTTCGCGCGGAAGTGCTTTTCAAGAGGCGTAAAACGTCAGCATACGTCCAAAAAACTCCAGTGGTCCGGACCATAGCATTTAGCACACACCGATGAACCCGAGGAAGGGAACCGCAATGGGCGATCTGGCGCAGAAGCCGCTGCTTGATAACGCACCCACTACACATGCCGGTCTGCTGGCATGGGTCGAGGAGGTTGCTGAGCTTACGCAGCCGGACCGTATCTACTGGGTGGACGGCTCCGAAGAGGAGAACACCCGCCTCACCGACGAACTGGTGGCCGCGGGAACGCTGACCCGGCTCAACCAGGACCTCTTCCCCAACTCCTTTGCCGCCTTCTCCGATCCTGCGGATGTTGCCCGCGTGGAGGAGCAGACCTTCATTTGCTCCGAGAAGGAGCACGACGCCGGCTTCACCAACAACTGGATGCCCCCGGCACAGATGAAGGAAAAGCTCCGCGGCCTGTTCGCCGGCTCCATGCGCGGCCGGACCATGTACGTCATTCCCTTCGTTATGGGCCACCTTGACGCGGAAGACCCCAAGTTCGGCGTGGAGATCACGGACAGCGCCTACGTTGTCGCCTCGATGCGCATCATGGCCCGCATTGGCACCGACGTCCTGAACCGCATTACCGAAACGAACGCATTCTTCGTTCCCGCCCTGCACTCCCTGGGCGCGCCGCTGGAAGCCGGCCAGGCCGATGTCCCGTGGCCCTGCAACCCGGACAAGTGGATTGTCCACTTCCCCGAAGAGCGGTCCATCTGGTCCTTCGGCTCGGGTTACGGCGGCAACGCGCTGCTGGGCAAGAAGTGCTACGCCCTGCGTATCGCATCCGTCATGGCACGCGATGAGGGCTGGCTGGCCGAGCACATGCTCATCCTTAAGCTCACCTCGCCGGAACAGAAGACGTACTACGTCTCCGCTGCCTTCCCGTCCGCCTGCGGCAAGACCAACCTTGCCCTGCTCGACCCCACCATCAAGGGCTGGAAGGTCGAAACCCTGGGTGACGACATCACCTGGATGCGGTTCGGGAAAGAAGGCGAGCTGCGGGCCGTCAACCCCGAAGCCGGCCTCTTTGGCGTCGCTCCCGGAACGGGTTGGGGCACCAACCCCAACGCCATGCGTGCCATCGCCAAGGGCAACAGCATCTTCACCAACGTGGCACTGACCGACGACGGCGGTGTCTGGTGGGAGGGCATGACGGAAGAAGTGCCCGCGCACCTGACCGACTGGCAGGGCAACTCCTGGACATCGGATTCAGACAAGCTCGCCGCGCACCCGAACTCCCGTTTCTGCACCCCGATCGACCAGATCGACATGCTGGCCGAGGAGTACCACAGCCCCAACGGGGTTGAGCTGTCGGCCATCCTGTTCGGCGGCCGCCGCAAGACCACCATCCCGCTGGTCACTGAAGCCCGCAGCTGGTCCAATGGAATCTTCATGGGCGCCACCCTGTCCTCGGAAACCACTGCTGCCGCAGCCGGTGCCGTGGGTGTGGTCCGCCGCGATCCCATGGCCATGCTGCCGTTCATCGGCTACGACGCCGGCGACTACCTGAACCACTGGGTCAATCTCTCCGCCAAGGCCAACCCCGAGCGGCTGCCCAAGATCTTCCTGGTCAACTGGTTCCGCCGGAACTCCGAGGGCGGCTTTGCCTGGCCCGGATTCGGCGACAACGCCCGTGTCCTGAAGTGGGCCATCGAGCGCCTCGAGGGCAAGGCAGATGCCGTGGAGACGCCCATCGGCTTCGTCCCCACCGGCGACTCCATCGACCTCGAAGGCCTGGACATGACCCCCGCCCAGGTGGAGGAAGCCGTCAAGGTGGACCCCACGGAATGGGCTGCGGAACTTGCCTCCATCGAGGAATGGTTCGCGAACTTCGGCGGCTCCCTGCCCGATGCCCTCCAGTCCGAGCTTGTGACCCTGAAGTCCCGGCTGGGTTAGTCCCCACTGCCTCCCCAATCTCGCAAGCTCGATTGGGGTCCCCTCGGCAGTGTGGGCCCACCCAGGACAACGGCGTCCTGAAGTACGACGGCGGCCCCGCACCTTTCGCTGTAAAGGTGCGGGGCCGCCGTCGTAATGTCCGGAGTTTTTGTCCAGATATGCAGGCTTCGGGGCGGCAGATTCATATGGTGGTTGCAACGCTCTGATTGAAGGAGCGTTTGATGCCGAAGTTGTTCGCTGCTCATGTTCGTGATGATTTTCTCGACCTGGTGTGCTCGGGCATGTCGGTCAGTGCTGCTGCCCGGCGTGTCGGGGCCTCGCGCGGGACCGCGAAGAAGTGGTGGGGCGAATCTGGTCAGATGACGCTGAATATCTCTGTTGTTGGTGGTCTGGCCGATCCTGTCCCGTCCTCTGGTGGACCTTGCGGGCGGGCGTTGAGCGAAGCCGAGAGGGGGATGATCCAGATGGGCCGGCTGACCGGGATGAGTTACCGGGAGATCGGTGAAGCGATCGGCCGGGACAAATCAGTGGTCTGGCGGGAGGTGAAGCGTAACTGCGACGGCGAAGGCAGGTACAACGCCTTGGTCGCGCACGCGAAGGCGCATCAGGCACGGCGCCGGCCCAAGCCCTTCAAGCTCGTCGAGGACGAGGATCTGTGCCGGCTGATCGCGGTATGGATGGACGACGGGTGGAGCCCGAAGCTGATCGCCTCGATGCTGGCGTTCTACTTCGCCGATGACAAGACTATGCAGGTGAGCCACGAGACCATCTACCAGGCACTGTACGTCCAGACCCGCGGGAAACTGCGGGCGGACCTGTCCGAGAACCTCAGCCTCAAACGTAAAGAACGCGTCCCTCACACCGCCGACCGGCGCAAGAGCAGCCCCTACAAAGAGGCGTTCAAAATCAGCGAACGCCCCGCAGAGGTCCAGGACCGGGCCATCCCCGGACATTGGGAAGGGGACCTGATCATCGGCTCGGACGGGACCGCGATCGGCACCCTCGTCGAACGCTCGACCCGGTTCACCATCCTGCTGCACCTGCCCGGGGACCACACCGCAGAAACCGTCGCCGCGGCGATGATCCGGGAGATGGCCCAACTCCCGGACCACCTGCGCCGCTCCATCACCTGGGACCGCGGGACAGAACTGGCCGGCTACGCAAAGATCCAGACCGCCCTCGAGACCACCCTTTACTTCTGCGACCCGCACTCACCCTGGCAGCGGGGCACCAACGAGAACACCAACCGGCTCCTGCGCTTCTGGTTCGAGAAAGGCTCCGACCTCTCAGTCCACACCCCCGAAGACCTCAACCGGATCGCAGCAAAGCTCAACCGCCGGCCCCGACCCACCCTGAACCTCGATACCCCAGCCAACCGGCTGAACCAGCTGCTGCAAGCGGCATAACCACCACGCGTTGCTCCCACCACTTGACTTTGCCGGCGTTGAGGTCCGCGCATCTGGACAAAATCTCCAAGGACGGTTCGGACCTAGCTGGCCAGCCAGATGTCCGGGCCGAACACCTCGTAATGGATCTGCGTGGCCGGAATGCCGGCGTTGATGGCCTCATTGCGGATGTTCTTCATAAACGGCAGCGGGCCGCACAGGTACAGGGATGCATCGGCCGGAAGGTCAACCTCGCGCAGCGACATAAAACCCTCCCTGGCCCCCGCCTCCGGCTGTTCCAGCCACAGCTGCAGTTCGGCACCGTCCAGGCGTTCGACGTCGTCCGTCATCTGGCTGCGCAGCGCCCAGTTGTCCAGGGTGCTTTCGGCGTGGAGGACCAGTACCTGCCGGTCGGAACCGGCCTCGGCCAGTGACCTCAGGATCGAGGCCGTGGGGGTGCAGCCGATGCCGGCGGAGGCCAGCACCACGGGGCCGTCGCCTTCCTTGAGGGTGATCTCTCCATACGGGTTGGAAATCTCCAGGATGTCTCCCACCTGCACACTCTTGTGGAGTACGGGCGAAACCTCGCCGCCGTCGTCAATTTTTGTAGTGAAGCTGCGGCTGGTACCCGCCTCTCCGGACAAGGAGTATTGGCGCACCTGGCGGAGGCCTTCCGGCAGGACCACCATGACGCTGATGTACTGGCCCGGAAGGGCCGGCGTCACCGGGGTTTCGTCTGCCGGTACAAGGGTGAACGTCATGGACCCGGCACCAGCGGGAGTTTTCGCGGCCACCCGCCAGGGCATCCACATCTTGTCGTTGGCCTGGCCTGCATACAGCGCCTTTTCAAGCTTGATCAATGCGTCTGCCATCAGCCAGTACACCTCCGTCCACGCTTCTGCGATCTCGGGCGTGATGACCTCCGCGAGGTCTTCGGCAATGGCGGCGAACAAGTGCTCGTAGACCACCTGGTACTGCGGCTCCGTAATGCCCAGTGAAGCGTGCCGGTGGGCGATGCGGGACAGGACCGTCTCGGGGAGGGTTCCCGGGTTGTTGACGAGGTGCGTGGCGAAGGCCGCGATGCTGCCCGCCAGCGCCTGCTGCTGGTTGCCCGAGCGCTGGTTGGAGCGGCTGAAAACCCCGTCCAGGAGTTCGGGGTGCGCGGCGAAAAGCCGCTGGTAGAACTTGGGCGTGATGGCGCCGATGCGGGAACCAACGAGCGGCAGCGTGGCCTCGATGACAGGGCGGGATTTGTCCGAGAGCATAGGAACTCCTGAGGTAGCGGCCGGGGCCTTCGTCCGGCCTTAGCGAATACCAGCATTCGAAATGCGTGTATTCATATCCCAAGTTCTACACCCTGTAGAACTTGCAATCAAATCAATCGGGAAGGTGGCGAAATATGGAAGTCTGGCAGGAAAATTTCGACCCCCGCCGCCCGTGGAACCGGTTACAGCCCGGGCCGGAGGCCGATCATTTCGAAGACGGGGTCCATTTGCCGGGATACAGGAAGGTCTGCGATCACCACATTGTCGAGCTCGCGGTAGAAGGCTTCGCGGGCCCGAGACAGGGCTGAGCGGAGCTTGCACTCATTGATCAGCGGGCAATCACCGCCCGGGGCCACGCATTCGGCGGCATCCGTGCGGGTATCGAGTTGCCGGAGGATTTGTCCCACCGTTGCAATCCGTCCGGCATGGCTCAGCCGGGAACCGCCGGTCCGGCCCCGCTCCACCTCGATCAGTCCGAGGTTCCGAAGCTTTGCCATCGCCTTGCTGACGTGGTTATAGGGCGTCCCCACACTGTCGGCGACGTTTTGTGTGGTGAGCAGTGTGCCGGCGGGAGCGGCGGCCAGCACCATGAGGGCCCGGAGGCTCACGTCGGCAAAAGCGTTGATTTTCATCGGCCACGTCCCGGTCTAGTCCACCCAGATGGTGGGCTCGCTGGCGTCAGCCGCAAGTTCGCCGAACGCCCAGGTCCGGTTCCTGGCATTGGGGGAGTAGGGCAGCACGGCCGCGAAGACCTGGCCGTCGCGGTGCTCCGTCGCCACATGGATGGCGTCCGACTCTTCCTCCACCAGGAGGATGTCGCAGACCACAGCAGCAGCCCGGAAATCTTCCCGGTTCTGCCGCAGCAGCGCGGTGAGGTCGCTGATCATGCCGTCGGCGTCGAAGTCGCCGCCGGAACCCTCTTCAGCGTCCGCCGGCGAGACGGCAACCATGCGGACTTCGCCGTCGGTCTGCACCGTCAGGGCGAAGGGCAGGAAGCCACCGTTGCGCTGGAGCTGCTCCTGTGCGGCACTGATACCCGTACCCAAGAGGTTCTCAAGGTCGGTAGCAGTACTTTCCGGGACGGAGTCGCGCCAGGACGCCTGCCCTCCGGTTCCTGGTGTGGCGTCCAGTCCGTGGTCCTCAGTCATGCGGAGGCTAGGCCCGGACAATCGAGAGGACGTGGTCGCGGATCCGCTCCATGGTGGAGCGGTCGGTGGCCTCGACGTTGAGCCGGAGGAAAGGTTCGGTATTGGACGGACGCAGGTTGAACCAGTAGCTGCCGTCGTTGGCCGTGAACGTGCTGCCGTCCATAGTGTCGATAGTGAGGTCTTCGCCGTCGAATGCGAGCCGGACCCGCTCCACGGCGGCCGCCTTGTCCTCGACTTCGGAGTTGATTTCACCGGATGAGACGTACGGTTCGTACTCACGGCCCAGCTCAGACAACGGCCCGTCCTGCTCGCCGAGGGCTGCCAGGACGTGCATAGCGGCCAGCATGCCCGTGTCCGCATTCCAGAAGTCACGGAAGTAGAAGTGGGCTGAGTGCTCTCCGCCGAACACCGCTCCTTCCTCTGCCATGACTGCCTTGATGAAGGAATGGCCGACGCGCGTGCGGACTGGCCGGCCGCCGTCGTGCTCCACCAGTTCCGCCACAGCGCGGGACGTGAGGAGGTTGTGGATGACTGTGGGGGTTGTTTCGCCCAATGCCTTGGCGCGGGCAATTTCGCGCCGGGCCACCATCCCCGTAATGGCCGACGGCGAGACGGGCTCGCCCTTCTCGTCGATGACGAAGCAGCGGTCGGCATCGCCGTCGAAGGCCAGGCCGATATCTGCGCCGTGACGGACCACTGCTGCCTGCAGGTCGCGGAGGTTCTCCGGCTCCAGCGGGTTGGCGGGGTGGTTGGGGAACGAGCCGTCCAGCTCGAAGTACAGGGGGACGATGTCCAGGGGCAGCTTGGGGAGCAGGGCGTCGCCCAGGACTGCAGGGGTGGTCAGGCCGGCCATGCCGTTGCCTGCGTCCACCACTACCTTCAGGGGGCGTGAGCCGGACAGGTCCACCAGCTTGCGCAGGTACTCGGCGTAGTCCTTGAGGACGTCGCGGACGCTGATCTGGCCGCGCTGCTCAACGGCAGGGATGGAACCGGTGTTCAGGTACTGCTCGGCGAGCGCCTGGATGTCCTTGAGGCCGGTTTCGGAGGAGATGGGCACGGCCCCGGCTTTGGACATCTTGATGCCATTGTAGCCGGCGGGGTTGTGGCTGGCGGTGAAGGTGGCACCGGCACGGTTGTAGAAACCGCAGGCGAAGTAGAGCTCATCGGTGGAGATCAGGTCCAGGAGTTCGACGTCGGCGCCGCGGGCTGCTGCACCATTGGCGAACGCCTTGCTGAACTCGGGGGAGGAAGGGCGCATGTCTCCGCCCACCAGAATGGTCTGTCCCTGGAGCTGCAGGATGTCCACAAACGCGGCCCCCACGGCTTCGACGATTTCGGCCGTGATCGACTGGCCCACAATGCCGCGGACGTCGTACGCCTTGAAGGATGCCGAGAGGTCAAAAGTCGTTGTCTGTTCGCTAGTCACGGGCTTTATCTTACGTGGACGGTGGAGATCCCTGTGGAGGGCGGGTCGAGCCGCTGTTTGTGACGCTGGCTCCCGCGGTGCCGCAGCCCGGTATTTCCACATAGCGGCCTTGCCCGGCGGTGGGTGTCAGGGGCGGCTGGGATACTGAATCAATGGTCGATAACCAGTACGCCACAGCAACTTCAGAGCCGGCCCCGGATTTTGACGGCCCCTTGCCGGCCGCCGCACCGTCCGGCACCTCCGATTCTGCCTCCTCAACCTCCAGCGAAGCACTGGCGGTTCTCCGCGAGCTCGTGGGGCACCCGGAAGCTGCCTTCCATGAGGGACAGTTCGAGGCCATTGAGGCGCTGGTGGACGGCGGCCGGAGGGCTTTGGTGGTCCAGCGGACCGGCTGGGGCAAATCGGCCGTCTATTTTGTGGCGTCCCTGCTGCTGCGCCGCCGTGGAGCCGGGCCCACTCTTATTGTCTCGCCGCTCCTGGCATTGATGCGGGACCAGGTGGCCGCCGCCGCCCGTGCCGGGGTGCGTGCCGTTGCCATCAACTCCGCCAACCAGCTGGAGTGGGACAGCGTCCGTGAACAGCTCGCGGCCGACCAGGTGGATGTCCTGCTGGTCTCCCCCGAAAGGCTCACCAACCCGTCCTTCCGGGAAACACAGCTGCCGGAACTGATCCGGCGCACGGGCCTGCTGGTGATCGATGAAGCGCACTGCATTTCCGACTGGGGCCACGACTTCCGCCCTGACTACCGCCGCATCGCGGACCTGATCACCCAGCTTCCGGATTCTGTTCCCGTACTGGCCACCACGGCCACGGCCAACTCACGGGTGGTCCATGACATCGAGGAGCAGCTGGGGGACGGGGTGCTCACCATCCGCGGTTCCCTGGGACGTGACTCCCTGCGGATGGGCGTCCTGTCCTTGCCGGACTCGAAGCAGCGCCTGGGCTGGTTGCTGACCCACCTGGCTGATCTTCCCGGCAGCGGCATTATCTATACCCTGACCGTGTCCGCGGCCGAGGACACCGCACGGCTCCTCGCCGAAGCCGGCCACCACGTGCTGGCCTATACCGGCCGGACGGACCCGGCGGACAGGGAGCGTGCCGAGCAGCTGCTGAAGGACAACCAGGTCAAAGCCCTGGTGGCCACCTCGGCCCTGGGGATGGGCTTCGACAAGCCGGACCTGGGGTTTGTGGTCCACCTCGGGGCGCCGTCGTCCCCGGTGGCGTACTACCAGCAGGTGGGCCGTGCGGGTCGAGGTGCCGCCAACGCCGACGTCCTGCTGCTGCCGGGCGCGGAGGACCGGGACATCTGGCAGTACTTTGCCACTGCTTCCATGCCGTCCGAAGAAAAGGCCGCGGCAGTCCTCACCGCCCTGAGTGAGGCCGGAACGGCGCTCTCCACCGTTGCCCTGGAGGCGCGCGTGGACCTCCGCCGTACTCCGCTGGAACTGCTCCTCAAGGTCCTGTCCGTTGACGGCGCCGTGGAACGGGTGGGCGGCGGATGGCGGGCCACCGGGCAGCCCTGGGTCTATGACGCCGAGCGGTACCGGCGGATCGCCGAGGCGCGCGTGGACGAGCAGGACTCCATGGTGATCTACCAGGACACCGCAGGGTGCCGGATGGAATACATCACCTCCGTCCTCGACGACGAAACCGCTGCCCCTTGCGGCCGGTGCGACAACTGCGCCGGCCGGTGGTTTCCGGCAGAGATCGCGGCGGCTGCCACGGAGGCAGCCAGCCAGACACTCAGCCGCGCAGGCGGCGTCCTGGAGGCCCGACTGCAGTGGCCCAGCGGCATGGACCGCCTGGGCGTTCCGGTCAAGGGAAAGCTCAAGCCGGCGGAGGGGCTGGCGGAAGGCCGTGTCCTGGCAAGGCTGACCGACCTCGGCTGGGGCGGCGCACTGCGGGAGCTTTTCGCCGCGGGAGCTGAGGACCGGCCCGTGGATCCCGGCATGCTTCAGGCCTGTGTGCAGGTCCTGAAAGAGTGGGGTGCCGGGGACAGCCGCAGTCCGGGATGGAGCGGCGTTGGCAGGCCGGCCGCCATCGTCAGTATTCCCTCCCGAAGCAAGCCGCAACTGGTGGAATCCCTGGCCCGGGGAATTTCAGAGATCGGGCGGATCCCCTACCTTGGCGCGCTGGAGTTGGCACACGGCGGTCCCACCGGGGGCCGCGGCGGCAACAGCGCCTACAGGCTGGCCGGGGTTTGGGACCGGTTAGTGCCGGGACCTGAACTTGAGGCCGCGCTGGGCGGTCTCAACGGCCAGGCAGTGATGCTGGTTGACGACCTGGCGGACAGCCGGTGGACCTTGACGGTCGCCGGGCGGGCGCTTCGGCAGGCGGGGGCGGGAGCCGTCCTTCCGCTTGTACTGGCCCAGGCGGGCTGACCCAAGGCTGGCGTGCCGGGCCCGGTGAGGGCCTGCTGTCGTCGCCCGTCCGGCTCAGACCCGCTCGGCCTTGCGCTGGCTGACTTCCGCCCCGGCGTGGCGCGGCAGGAAGAGGCTGTCTGCGGTGCTTGCGAGCATCAGCACCGTCATGGCGAGGAAAGCCCCGCGGAAAGGCCCGGCGGAGTCGTCAGGGAAGGTGCCTAGCCCGTCGAACACCCGGATCAGCAGGGCGCCCACTGCAATACCTGAACCGGTGGCAAGCTGCACCAGGGTGGCGGAAACGGTGTTTGCGGACGTCAGCTGCGCCGGCGCGATGTCGGCATACTGCACGGACGCGTAGGCGGAGAAACCGATGGAGCGGAAGGCGCCGCTGCAGACCAGCAGGGCGAACGTCAGGGGCTGCGGCGTGTCCGGGGTCAGCAGGGCGCAGAGGGCGAATGTGGCCGCGGAGGCAAGCGACGCGAACACCAGCATCGCGCGGAAACCGAAGCGCCGGATCAGCGGTGTTGTGGCCGGCTTGATGCCGATGTTGCCGATGAAAACGGCCGCCACCATCGCTCCGGCGTGCAGCGGGGACCAGCCGAATCCGGCTTGGAACATCAGCGGCAGAAGGAACGGAACTGAGCTGATGGTCAGCCGGTAGGCAAATCCGCCTGTGGCCATAGCCCGGAATGTACGGGTGCCGAAAACCCCGAGGTCGAAGAGCGGATTAGGGCTCCCGCGCATCCACAGGACTGCACATGTAAGGAACACCAGGCCCAATCCGGCACTCAAAGCCGCCCAGGGGGCTGCAGGGTGGGTGCTCACCAGCTCGAGTCCCACTACCAACGCACCCACGCCCAGCGTGGTGAGGAGCAGCCCCAGCCAGTCCAGCCGCCGGCCCCGATCACCTGCCACTGACGGGACCAGCCGCAGGGCGGCGATGAACGCGGCAACACCCAGCGGGAGGTTGATCAGGAAGATCCAGTGCCAGGACAGGTACGTGGTCAAGGCCCCACCCACCAGAGGTGCAAGAACTGGGGCCAAGAGCCCGGGCCATACCAGGAAGGCCGTGGCGCGGAGCAGGTCGGCTTTGGGCGTGCCGCGCAGGACCAGGAGGGTGCCCACCGGAACCATCATGGCGCCGCCGAACCCCTGCGCAACCCGGCTGAGGGTCAGCATACTGAGGTCCTGGCTCAGCGAACACGCCAGCGAAGCAAAGGTGAAAATGGCTATGGCCAGGCAGAAAACCCGGCGCGCGCCGAGCCGTTCCGCCAGCCAGCCGCTGAACGGGATGCCCATGGCAACGGTCAGCAGGTAGGCAGTCATAGTGATGTTCACGTCCGCGGCCGGCACGTGGAAGTCGGCGGCAATGTTGGGGATAGCCGTCGTGAGGACCGTGCCGTCGAGGAACTCCATGAAGAAGGTGGCGGCCACCAGCAGCGCCAGGCGCGGGCTCCATGCCTGGTTACTGCCGGACGCCTCGTCCACCGTGCTGCTTGCTGCCATCTGCCCATCCTGCCATCGCCGCGGCCTCCGGAACTTCAGGTGTCCGTACCCCGGACGGGACCGGGACCGCTGGGAGAGATCGGGCCGCCAGCACCGAGATCCTGCGGCCCGGATACGCAAAAGGCCCCGGTCCAGGACCGGGGCCAAACGCGGAGACGGGGGGATTTGAACCCCCGGTGGAGTTGTGCCCCACACTTCATTAGCAGTGAAGCCCATTCGGCCGCTCTGGCACGTCTCCAATTGCTATTCCTAGCCCACCAAGGATACGCAGATCCGGCCATCCAGCGCAAAACGGGCCGGCAGGAACCCCCGAGCAGCAGGCCAAGGACAGTTTCACGGGTGAAATAGGGCCTGCCCGGGCCGTAACATCCTGATTTCCCGCAGGTTTTCCCACTCCGGAACCACGTCGGCGGCCCCGTCGGGGGCAAAACCGAAGTGCCCGTAAAAACCGATGGCCTGCACATTGTCCGCTGCCACCCACAGGCTCGCCGCCTCACCGTCCAGCGCTGCCTCAAGGAGTCGTCGTCCCAGGCCCAGGCCCTGGTGCGACGCCAGCAGGTACAACCCCCACAGTTCCAGGTCGCCGGACGACGGCGGCACAAAGCCGTGCGAAGCAGCGCCCGGCTCCCTCCGGACGCCGGCAAACCCCACTACAGTGCCGGCATCGGTTGCCACCCAGGCGTCCGCCGGCTCGGCAGCTTCCAGCAGGTGGCGCCACAGCGGCAGCCGGGAGGCGGGGTTCTGCGACGCAAGGAATTCCGCGGACAGCATGCCGCGGTACGTCTCCTGCCAGCAGCGGACATGCACCTCCGCCAGCCGCTCCACATCGCCGGCCGCCGCCCGCCGCACCAGCAGGGCCAAGGCTACGAGCCCCCGCCGGCCAGCGCCTTCCACAGGAAATGCTGGCTTCGGGCCTGCAGCGCAGCGGCCTGCCGGTTGTCCGACGCTCCGGCGTGACCGCCCTCGAGGGCTTCGTGGAACCAGACGTTGGGGATGCCCATGGCCAGCATGCGGGCAGCCATCTTCCGTGCCTGCACGGGGCCCACTCTGTCGTCCGAGGTAGCCGTCCAGATAAACGTCTCCGGGTACTCCACCCCGTCCTTGAGCAGGTGGTACGGAGAGAAGGTGCGGATGTACTCCCACTGCTCCGGGACGTCCGGGTCACCATACTCGGCGATCCAGGAGTGGCCGGCGGAGAGCCTGGTGTAGCGGCGCATGTCCAGCAGCGGCACGCCGCAGGAGACGGCCCCGAACAGCTCCGGGTATTGGGTCAGCATGTTTCCCACCAGCAGGCCGCCGTTGGATCCGCCCACGCAGCCCAGCCGCTCCGGCGAGGTGACGCCGCGGGAGATGAGGTGCCGGGCTACGGCGGCGAAGTCCTGGTACGCCTTGTGCCGGTTTTCCTGCAGGGCCGCCCGGTGCCAGGAGGGCCCGTATTCGCCGCCGCCCCGGATGTTCGCCACCACATAAACGCCGCCCCGCGAGTGCGGCGCGTCCCCGTCGCCGGCGGCCGACAGGGACGTCCGGCGCTCCAGCCACGCCCTGCCCACCGTGCCGCTGTAGGCGGGAGTGCGGGAGACCTCGAAACCGCCGTACCCGGACAGCTGCGTGGGGTTCTGCCCGTCCAGGGCCAGGTCCCGCGAGGCCACCTGGAAGTAGGGCACCCGGGTGCCGTCGTCGGACACGGCGAAGTGCTGCTGGACTTCATAGTTTTCGTCGGCAAAGAACGACGGCGACGTCTTCACCACGGCGTGCCGGCTCACCACTCCGCTGGTCCCGTCAGCGGCGCGCTCCAAGGTGCCCCGCATCAGGGTGCTGGGGGTGGTAAAGCCCGTGGCGACGAGCCAGAAGTCGTCGCCCGCACCGCCGTCGGCCTCGTCTTCGTCGTCCACGGCGTAGGCGTTGACGTCGTGCAGCGGCGGGCAGGCATCGAGCAGCGAAGAGTCCCATGCCGCCTCAAGGGAAGCGCCGGGCCGGGACGGATCGAGCACCCGGATCTCGGAGGAGACGTCCTTCAGGAGATTCAGGAGCAGGAAATTCCTCGTCCAGCTCCAAGACTGCAGGGACGTGCTGGCGTCCGGGGTGAACAGCACTGACACCTTCCGCGAGCCCGCCAGGTAGTCCTCAAACGGGGCGGCGAGGAGCGAACCCGCCGGGTAGGTGACGCCGTCGAGCACCCAGTCCTGCTGGGGCCGGAACAGCAGCCACTCGCGGTGGGCGCTGACGTTGACGTCGGTGGGAACATCGATCACCACCCAGGAGCCATCCCGCAGCACGGCGTTGCTGCGGTTGTAGAAATCGATGTAGTCAACGGCGAAGGTTCGTTCGAAGCCGGGCGTCGAGTCGTGCGCCACCACGGCCATCATGTGGTTCTCGGGCACTTCAAACAGGCGGGGTGCGCCGGGCAGGGACCCGCCGCGCTTGAGGGTGACGGCGGTGCGGGCGTAGGAGGAGGCCGTCCGCGGAAGTCCCTCTGCCGTGGAGGCCACCAGGAGCGTGTCCGCGTCCAGCCATGAAACGTGGCCCTTCGCCGTCGGCAGGTCAAAGCCGCCCTGCGCCGGGTCCACGAAGGTCCGCGATTCGACGTCGAATTCCCGGTACCGGTTGGCGTCGCCGCCGTCGGGGGACAGTGCCAGCAGCGCGTGCCGGTAGGGCTCGCCGGCGGCAGGGCGGAGGAAGGTGGCGCCGTGGAAGACCCATTCCTCGCCTTCAGTGGCGGACAGGGCGTCGACGTCCAGCAGGACGTCCCATTCCGGGGCATCGGAGCAGTAGCTCTCCCACGTGGTGCGGCGCCAGAGGCCCTTGGGGTTCTGCTGGTCCTTCCAGAAGTTGTAGTACCAGTCGCCGCGCTTGCCCACCATGGCGATCCGGTCCGTGGAGTCCAGCACCTCCAGGATGCTGCCCTCCAGCTGCACATAATCGGCGTCCTCCAGCAGGTCCTCCGTACGGGAGTTCTGCTCCTTCACCCAGGCAAGCTGCTCCTCGCCGTAGATGTCCTCAAGCCAGACATTTTCGTCTGTGGGCTCGGGCGCGATGCCCTGCGGGTCGGTGCCGGATGTGTTGCCGAAACCGGGGGCGGGCGCTGGATCAGCTGCAGTGGTGGTCATGCGCCCCATCCAAACAACATCGGCAGACCGCTGGCAAGTCAAGCGCCCGGCGCATACTTTGTTTCCAGCCCGTACGCTGGATGCCGTGGAAATAACGCAAAGCATCCGGACCGCCATCATCGGGGCAGGTCCGCGGGGCACCAGCGTCCTGGAACGCCTGCTGGCCCGCAATGCCGCGCAGGCCGCTTCGGGTTCCGGCGCGGTACGTCTCCACATCGACGTGATCGATCCCTATCCTGCGGGCCCCGGGCACGTGTGGCAGCCGCAGCAGTCCCGGCTGTTCCTGATGAACACCCAGTCCTTCTATCCCACCCTGATCCCCGAGGACCCTGACCTGGCGCCGCCCATCGCCGGCACCACCTTCGAACAGTGGCGGACCCGGCAGCGGCGCAACCCCGCGCCCTCCCTGACCGAGGAAGAGCTCGCGGAACTGGCCGTCCTGGAAGCCACCGATTTCCCCAGCCGCGCCCTCTACGGCCGCTACCTCCGCGGCATCGTGGAGGAACTGACCAGCAACCTGCCCGACGGCGTCAGCATCGACTTCCACGAAACGACGGCGTTGTCGGTGCGCCCCTCGGGGGACGGAACGTTCGACGTCGGCCTGGCCACCGGAACGACGCTGCGCACCGGCTCCGTGGTGCTGGCATTGGGCCACATCCCGTCGCGGCTGAACCCCGAACAGCGGGAGCTGCAGGCCGCGGCGGAGCAATTGGGACTGCAGTACCTGCAGCCGGCAGTGCCTGCGGACGTGGACTGGTCCCGGATTCCTGCCGGCGAACCCGTGCTGGTCCGGGGCATGGGCCTGAACTTCTTCGACACCATGGTCCAGCTGACCGAGGGCCGGGGCGGAAAATTCCTCAGCAACGGCACGGGGCTCCGCTACGAGCCCTCAGGTCAGGAACCGCACATCATTGCCGCGTCCCGGCGCGGAACGCCCTACCGTGCCAAAGCGGCCCTGAACGGCTACTACCCGGAGTCGGTCACGCTGCGGTACTTCACCGAGGCGGCGCTGGAACGCTTCCGCACCGCCGGCATCCGCCCGGCATTCGACCACGACTTCTGGCCGCTCCTGCACCGCGATGCGCTCTGGGCCTACTACTCAACCCTGGTGCGCTCGCAGCCAAACGCCGTACCTGACTCCGCGGCCTTCCTCGCCGCACTTGACGAAGCCCTCCATCCCCACGCCCATAGTGCGGTGAACTGGGAGGACAGCGTGGAAAGCGTGCTCGCCGTCCACGTGGGCCCCCGGCACCGCCTGGACCTGCCCGGTCTGGCCGGGCCCCTGGCCGGACGCTCGTTTGCCTCGCGCGCGGAACTGGACGCCGCCGTCGTGGACTACCTGCTGGACGATGCCCGCCGGTCCGCGCTCGGCGAGGACGACCCCGTGAAGATGGCCATCGGTGCCCTCCACCACGGGCGCGCTGTCCTGAAGACAGCAGTGGCCGACGGCGGCATTACCGACGAATCCTGGGTGGCTGGACTGCGTGGCTGGTTCGAGTCGTTCGTGGAGGGGCTGGCCAGCGGGCCGCCCGCCCTGCGCGCCGAGCAGCTTGCCGCGCTGGCCAAGGCAGGCGTCGTGAGCTTTGTGGGGCCCGACCCCAAGTTCGCGGTGGACCGGAAAAACCGCCGCTTCACGGCGGTTTCGCCTTGGGTCACTGCTGCCCCGGTAACGGCAAAGACCATGGTGGAAGCGCTGGCGCCCGGCAACAGGATTTCGGCCAATGATTCGCCGGTCCTGGAACAGCTGCTGGCGGACGGGCTGGTGCGGCCACGCCTCATGATGACCGTCGAAGGCGCCCCCGTTCAGTCCACCGGCCTGGATGTTGTGCCCCACCCGTACCGCCCCCTGGCAGCCAATGGTTCCGTGACGGAAGGGCTGTACGTGTTGGGCTTGCAGCTCTCCTCAGTCCAGTGGGGGACCGCCATTGCCGCCGAGGCCTTACAGCCGGGCGGGCCGAATTACCGCAGCGGCCAACGGACCCTGCGCGACGCCGACGAAATCGCGGGCGCCATCCTCACCTCCTGACCCCTGGAGTTTTTGGGCAGATGTGCCAGGGTTCGAGGCCTCCCAAGTCTGCATACCTGGACAAAAACCCGGGGCTGCACGGATGCCGTAACACTGTGGCGCTCCCGGCCGAAATATTTTGACCATTTCGGCGGCCTTGGCTGCGTTGCGGCCGCTGTGACTTGCGCCGGGGCTCGCGAGCCGCGTGGGTCCGGCCGCCTGCACGCCCTGTTCGTTGCGCCCTGAAGTCGCGGCGGGACATCACGTGGCCGCATATGACCTTCCGCGGCCAGGTTTCCTTACCGGGCGTTAACCGGTATTTCGGCATGCTGCCTTGCGTGTCCCGAAGTGTCAGCAGGCAACGCCATGGAACGTCCCGTGACGCCGCACGTCCTGCAATTTCCCCGGATTTCCTGGGGTTAACCCGCCTCTTCTGCCCCGGACTCTTTCCTGTTCTAGTTGTCCCCACAGCCACCCCGGCCCGGATCCACAACTGCACCGGTCCCCGACCCAACTGGTCCCCAAAGAACAGCAGAAAGAACAGCATCATGAAAAACCGTCCCCTCCCCAAAAGGCACCGCCCCGCCGCAGGCGTGGCAGCAGCCATCGCTGCCGCCGCGGCACTCATGCTGGCGCTGTCCGGATGCGGCGGCCCGGCCACTGCCCAGCCGGGGGCACAAAGCGGCCCGGAAACAAAGAAGGTCCGTTACCAAGGCTCGCCCAACAGCGTCGCCCTGCTGGAGGTGGCTGAAGACCTGGGGTACCTGGGCGACGTCAAACTCGAATGGGTCAGCAACACCACCAGCGGCCCCCAAAGCATCCAGTCCGTCGCCACCGACCAGACGGACATTGGCGGAGCATTTACCGGCGCTGTGATCAAGCTGATCGAGGCCGGAGCCCCCGTCCAGGCGGTCATCAACTACTACGGCGAGGACAAGGACACCTTCACCGGCTACTACGTGGAGGAAGGAAGCCCGATCAAAACCCCCAGGGACCTGATCGGCAAGAAGATCGCCGTCAACACCCTCGGCGCCCACCACGAAGCGGTCATCACCACCTACCTGAAGAACAGCGGGCTCACGCCCGAGGAGATCAAGCAGGTGCAACTCGTAGTGGTGCCGCCGAACGAAACCGAGGTGGCGCTCCGCAAGAAGCAGGTGGACGTGGGCACCCTGGGCGGCGTCCTCCAGGACCGCGCGCTCGCCGAGGGCGGCATCCGGGCCCTGTTCACCGACGTCGAGGTCATTGGGGGACCGTTCGACGCCGGCCAGTATGTCCTGCGCAGGGACTTCATTGCGAAGAACCCCGAAACCAGCCGCACCGTAGTGACGGGCGTGGCCAAGGCCATCGAATGGGAGCGCACCACCCCGCGGGAGCAGGTCATCGCCAAGTTCGAGGAGATCATCGCCAAGCGCGGACGGAATGAGAGCACCGAGGCACTGAAGTACTGGAAGAGCGTGGGTGTGGCCTCACCGGGCGGGCGGATCCAGGACCAGGACTTCACCCGGTGGGAGGACTACCTGAAGTCCGCCGGGATCATCAACGGCGCCCTGGACACCGCAAAGCTCTACACCAACGAGTTCAACCTGCTGGAAGCCTCCGCCCCGGCAGCAACGTCCAAAGGATAAAAGATGACTCCCAAGATCAGCCTTCGAAACGTGACCAAGGAGTTCGCGGTCCGCCAGGCCAAGGGCCAGGGCAGGGGAAAGGGCAAGGCGGCCTGGCGGCAGGCGGAAGCGTCCGTCCTGACAGCCCTGTCCGATCTCGGCCTCGAGGTTGCCGCCGGAGAATTTCTCACCCTGGTGGGGCCAAGCGGTTCCGGCAAAACAACCCTGCTTGACCTGCTCGCCGGGCTCTCCAGCCCCACCTCCGGAACTGTCCTGGTGGACGGCAAGCCTGTGACAGGACCCGGCCAGGACCGGGCCGTGGTTTTCCAGCAGTACGCCCTGTTTCCCTGGCGCACGGCATCGGCCAACGTCTCCATCGGCCTCGAGAACACCGGCCTGTCCAGGAAGGAGCGGGCGGCCAAGGCGAGTGAATTCCTGGACCTCGTGGGCCTGGCCGGGTTCGAGGACCGGTATCCGCACGAACTGTCCGGCGGTATGAAGCAGCGCGTGGCCATCGCCAGGAGCCTCGCCTATGAGCCGGACATCCTCCTGATGGACGAACCCTTCGCGGCCCTGGACGCCCAGACCCGGGAACAGTTGCAGGACGAGCTCCTGCGGATCTGGAAAGCCACCGGCAAAACCATCGTGTTCATCACGCACGGCATCGACGAGGCCGTCTACCTTGGCCAGCGCGTGGCAGTGCTCAGTGCCCGCCCGGGCCGGCTCAAGGAAATTGTTGACATCAACATCCCGGACCGGGACGGCGACGAGGACATCCGCTCCCACCCGGCCTTTGTGGAACACCGGCACCAGGTCTGGTCCCTCCTGCACGACGAGGTCCAGCTGGCACAGGACTCCGGCCACCGGAAGATCCTGCCGGACGGCACCGCCCCCGACGAAGAGCCCGCTGAAAGGAGCGCTGCCTGATGAGCGCACTGCTGACCCAACCGCACAAGACGACGGCCGCCGTCGACCCTTCCCATCCGGCCGGACAGTCACAGCGCACAAACGAGCAACGCCCGACGGCGGCCGGCAGGTCCGCTGCCCTGGCAGGCCTCGCCGCACGGGCGGGGTGGAAGTCCCTCGCCGTGGTGTTGTTCCTCGCCTTGTGGGAATTCGGCCCGACGTTCCTGGCGGCCCCGGCCACCAGGGTGTTCCTTCCTCCGCTCCACGAAGTCTTGGCCGCCGGCGCCCGGCTGGTGGATACCGGGCAGCTGCAAAGCCACCTCCAGGCAAGCCTGACCCGTTCGGTATCCGGCTTCACCATCGCGGTGGTGTCCGCCGTGGTCCTGGGACTCCTGATCGCCTGGTACCGCTGGTTGAACTCGTTCCTGAACCCGCTCCTGGAGCTCTTCCGCAACACCGCCACCCTGGCACTGCTCCCGGTGTTCACCCTGCTGCTGGGCATCGGCGAGGAATCCAAGATCACCATCGTGGCCTACGCTGCGTTCTTCCCGGTGCTGCTGAACACCATCGCCGGTGTCCGGACGGTAGACCCGCTGCTCATCCGGGCCGCCAGGTCACTGGGGCTGGGCAGCTTCCGGCTCTTCCAGAAGGTGATCCTGCCCTCCGCTGTACCAACAATTTTCACCGGCATCAGGATGGCCGGCACGTCATCCATCCTGGTGCTCATCGCCGCGGAGATGGTCGGTGCCAAGGCGGGTCTGGGGTACCTAATCGTCAATTCCCAGATGAGCTTCCTGATCCCGGACATGTACGCCGGCATCCTCACCGTCTCCGTGCTCGGGCTGCTGGTGAACGTCCTGCTCGTGGCACTGGAACGGCACTTCTCCCGCTGGCGCACCGCCGTCGGCTCCGGCAACTGACCTGCTGAACTGACCGCCCTGAACGAAAACTCACTGAACCAACCCGCACTGAAAGGCAAGGAACCATCATGACCGTCATTACCGAAACCAAACTCGAATTCACCAAGCTGGGTGCCCGCATCGGGGCCGAAATCCGCGGCCTGGACCTCAGCGCCGAGCTCAGCGACGACACGATCGCCCAGATCCGCGAAGCCTTGAATACGCACAAGGCCCTGGTATTCCGGGAGGCCAATATCGGCACCGACGAGGACCAGGTGCGGTTTGCCAGCCGGTTCGGCCCGCTCACCAATGCGCACCCCACCGTGGCGTCCGTGGACGGAAAGCCGGCGGTCCTGCCTGTAGACAGCGAAAACGGCAGCGCGAACAACTGGCACACCGATGTCACGTTTGTGGTCAACCCGCCGCAGGCCTCCACCCTGCGCAGCATCACCCTGCCGGCGTACGGCGGGGAAACCCTGATCGCGTCATCCGCCGGCGCCTACCAGGACCTGCCCGATGAGCTGCGGAACTTCGCCGACACCCTCTGGGCCATCCATACCAACGACTACGACTACTCCGTCCCCCAGAACCTGGAGCACAGCAACGCGGAGGAGCGGCGCAAGGAGTTCACCCGGATCCACTTTGAAACCGCCCACCCTGTGGTGCGCGTGCATCCGTTGACGGGGGAGCGCGGGCTGTTCATCGGCGGCTTCGCCCAGCGTTTGAGGATCGTGGGGCTGTCCAACACCGAATCGAAGGACATCCTGCGCATCCTGCAGGCCTACATCACCCGCCCGGAGAACGTGGTCCGGGTGAACTGGGAGCCGGACCAGCTGGTCCTGTTCGATAACCGGATCACCCAGCACTATGCGCCGGACAACTACGACCGCCAGCCCCGCAAGCTGAACCGCGTCACCATCGCCGGCGATATCCCAGTGGGTGTGGACGGCCGCAGCAGCCAGGCCATCAAGGGCGACTCGTCCACGTACTCCGAGACGGTAGTGCTCCCCTAAAACCCGGAGTTTTTGTCCAGATATGCAGGGCTTAAGGCACCGGAAGCCGGCATACGTGGACAAAAACCCGAAGCAAAAAGGTGCCTCTGCCCAGCCTTGTCGGCCGGGGAGGGGCACCTTTTGCTGATCACTCCTGTGCTAGCCCCGCAGGCAGTGCTGGTACTGCAGCCAGGCGATGCTGTAGCGGATCCAGCCTAGGACCTCGTACCACTTGGTGGGCGGCACGGGAGCGGTGCATACCGGTTCAACCGGCGAGACCGCCACGGGCACACCAACAGTGACCACGGTTCCGGATTCAACGGCAGTGAGGACGAGAGTCCCGGTCCCTGCTGCTGCGCCGGCCGGCACGGACAGGTTCACGTTGGCCGCGCCGCCACTGACCGGCGCTGATCCGAGCTGGGTTGCGGTTCCGGCAGAATCGGTGAAGACAGCTGACAGCGCGGTGTTAACCGGGCTGCCAAGTGACGTCAGGTCCAGCTTGGAGACCGCCAGGGAGATGGGCTCTCCGGGCTTTACTTCAGGCGCAGTGGTGTTGGTGACGGCCACTGACCTGCGCGCGAAGTCAGGCGAGACCGGGCTGCTTTTCTGCAGGTATCCGATCCAGGCATCCCGGTCCACCAGGCCCGAGTCCCTGGTATTGGCACCCTCAGTAAAAACCCTGAAATTGTCGCCCCCGGTGGCCAGGAAGCTGAACGTACCCACGCGGTAGGACTTGGCCGGGTCAAGCGTGGCCCCGTTCACCCGGACGGACGTGATGCGGTCCCCGACCGGCCGGGCGGCGTCATAGGTGTAGTTGACGTTCTTCGACAGGCCGAGCTGCAGGTAGGCGCGGCTGGGAACGGTACCGTCGGGGTTGGTCTGCCATTGTTGTTCCAGCAACGTCTTGAACTGCGCGCCCGTCAGGGACGTGGTCCAGAGGTTGTTCACGAACGGCAGCACCGCGTTGGCCTCGGCGTAAGTGACGGTTCCGTCCGGGGCGTAGTACAGTTCGTTCCGGAGTCCGCCGGGATTGACCACGCCGATCTCGGCACCGCCAAGTTCCGCCGGCTGCAGTGAGGCCAGCAGGGAATCTGCCACCAGGTTGCCCAGGGTTGACTCGCTGCCGCGGTCGTCGCGCTTGGCGGCACCGGTGGCGTCCGTGGTGAAGGCCGTGGTGATGTCCGCGGTGACGGAGCCGACAGGCTGGTTGCCGACGACGGCGGAATCCGCCAGCGCCTTCTTCACGATGGCGTCCACAGCAGCCACCCGCGGGTACGCTGCGATCAGGTCCGCCGCGGGGTCGGTGCTCCGTTTGACGTTACCGGCCTTGTGCGCAATGACTTCCTTGGTGGCGGTGTCTACGGTGAGCTGGATCTGCCCCACGTTCTCGCCGTAATTGCCGGTCTGGACGATGGGGCGGGTCTTGCCGTCCACACCGGGGACGGGAGCGTCCCAGGCGTATTCCTTGTGGGTGTGGCCGGTGAAGATGGCGTCAACGTCCGGGGACGTCTCGGTGACGAGCTTCGCGAAGGGGCCTCCGGCTGCAACTTCCTCCTCCAAAGTGGCACCTTCCACCGTTCCCGAGCCGGCGCCGTCGTGGTTCTCCACGATGATGACGTCGGCAAGGTTCCCTGCCGTGATTTTTGCAGCGGCCCGGTTGATCGCTTCCACCGGCTCGCCGAACTCCAGGTCGGCGACGCCGGCCGGAGTCACCAGGGAGGGAACCTCCTGGGTGACGGTGCCGATCATGGCCACCTTGATGCCGTTCATGTCCAGGATGGCGTACTCGGGCAGGACCGGTTCGGTGGTGCCCTTTTGGTAGACGTTTGCTCCCTGGTAGGGGAACTTCGCGTTGGAACCGCCGGCCATGACGCGGTCCCGCAGGTCCGCCCAGCCGCCGTCGAACTCGTGGTTGCCCACCGCGGAAGCCCGAAGCTCCAGTGCGTTCAGCACGTCGATGGTGGGCTGGTCCTTGGCGATGGCGGACGCAAACAGGGATGCGCCGATGTTGTCGCCGGCGGAGAGGAAAGCGGTGGCTCCCGGGGCAGCTGCTGCGCGCAGCTTCTCGATGGTGCCGGCGAACTGGACAGTGTTGGTGTCAATCCTTCCGTGGAAATCATTGATGCCCAGGAAGTTCAGGTCAACGGTGGCCGGCGCAGGCTGCAGGTTCAGGCCCGCAATTACCGGATCATGGTCGCTGGCGCGGTACTGGTCCGGGGCGTAGTAGTTGGTGACGTTGTTGTTGTAGCGGCTGTACTCCAGGGCTACGGACTCCACGGAGTTGATGTTCCAGATGTCCGCGCCCGCCACCACGGCGTTGGCCGCAGGGGAAGCGAGGATGTGGTCCAGCGAGCCGACCATCCCGCCGAAGAGGTAGGAGTGTTTGGCACTTCCATCGGCGTTGCGGGCCTTCTCGTCCTGGTTGACGTACCCCTCGGCGGTGAAGACATTGATGGGGTCTTCCTTGGCATAGGAGTTGAAGTCGCCAATCAGGAAGACTTTGTCGGTGCCCTTGGACTGCTGCAGGGATTTGGTGAACTCAAGCAGGGACTTGGCCTGGGCGGTGCGGGCCAGGTTTGATGCGCCCTGGCCCTTGTCCGTGTCGTCCGGGGTAGCTGCCGATCCCTTGGACTTGAAGTGGTTGGCGATGGCGATGAACTCGGTCCCGGCGCCGCCGCCGAGCGGCTTGAAGACCTGTGCCAGCGGCTTGCGTGCACTGGCGAAGGCCAGGGTGTCGTTGTGGATGATCGATTCACCCACGGGTTCGGCCACGGCCTTTTTGTAGATAAAGGCGGTGCGGATCATGTCCTCGTCGCTGAGCGGCGGCGCGTTGGCCGGCGTCCGGACGTAATCCCAGATCCCCGGGGTCGCGATGTTCAGGGCGTCCACCAGTTTGGCCAGGGCGTCGTCCCGGTTCTTGCCGAACTGCGCCGAGTTTTCGATCTCCATCAGCGTGACAACGTCTGCGCCGGCCTTCGTGATGGCCGCGACGATCTTGTCCTGCTGCCGCTTGAAGTTCTCGGCGTTGGCCGCCCCACGGGCGTTGCAGCCGTCGCGGACGGTGATGGGGTTGCCCTCGCGGTCCTCGTAGTAGGTGCAGCCGGTCAGCTGGTCGCCGGTAGTGGGGAAGTAGTTCAGTACGTTGAAGGAGGCAATTTTCACGTTTCCGCCCACCGGGGCGGGAGCATCCGTACGCGTGGCCCCGAAGGCGGCGGGCTGGACAGTGGCTTTGTTGGCTTCCGTCAGGTGCGTAAGGGGCTGGAGCTTCCAGGCGTTGTTCGCGTACCCGAGCACCACGTTGGTGGTGAAAGTGGCGGATGAACCCACCCGGATCGGGTCTGTGGTGGTCAGGTAGGGCAGCACCAGGGCTTTGGTGGCGGCGTCCTTGAGGAAGTTGGTGCTGGAGCCGTCGTCGAGCTTGATGCCGCGGGCAGCGTTGTCCGCCACGGCCGCGGTGTACTCAGCAGAGCCGTAAGGTGCGACTGCGGTGGGCTGGACCAGGGGCGTTGTTCCGCCGGCCAGGCCGATCTCGCCGTACTGGTTCAGGCTGTAGTTGTCCGTGACGGTCAGCGGGCCCTGGGGCGCCAGCAGCATCCCTTCGAGGGATTCACGGAAGGTTTCGGTGGCGGGCAGCGTGAAGGCGGTGGCCTTCACTTCAGGGGCTGGTTCCGTCAGTTTGGCCAGCCCGGCCGCCGAGGTGACGTTGAGCTGCGTCATCCCGTAGTACTCCGCCACGGCGCCGGTTACCTGGACATAATCACCCGCCTGTACTGAGGCAACGGTGGCGGGGGAGTAGACGAAGATGCCGTCCGAAGCGGCGTGGTTGGTTGCTGTGAGGTCGCCGCCGGTTCCCGCAGTCTGCAGGTAGTAGCCGTTGAGTCCGCCGGTGGGGAAGACAGCTGTGACCTTGCCCGTGGTGGTCACCGTGGTTCCGGCCAGCGGGCTTTCGGTGCCCGTGCCCTGGATTTCGGCGATGCTCCTGGCGGACGGTGTAGGTGTCGGGTCCGGTGATGGATCCGGATCCGGTGCGGTGCCGCCGTTGCCCGTTGGGGTGATGGCCGCGTTGAGACTGAAGTCCGCGGCGTTGCTGTTGCTGTCTGCCCCGGCACTCCGGTTCAGGCTTTTGACGTCGGTATTGCCGGCAGGGGCAGGTGCTGCCTGCGTTTCGAAGGTGTTGGAGGCGCCGTAGCCCAAGAGGTCGGCCACGCCGGCAGGCTCCACTTGGGAGCCGGTGGCCAGTACGACGGCGGTGGGCTGCTTTGCGAGCACGATGGTTCCGCCCGTGCCGCTGAAGTTCAGGCCTCCCGCCACGAGGTCCGGTGCCGGAAGGTCTGCGCCGTTGGCCCCGTTGCTTGAGCCCTGGACCAGGTAGTGCCCCTTGGCCGGGATCGAGCCGGAAAGGGCCGCAACGCCGGTGGGAGCCGCGGTGCCTGTTGCTGAGCGGTATTGCAGCGACCAGCCGGCCAGGGAGACCGCCTCATCCGAGGAGTTGTAGAGTTCAACGAATTTGTTTTTGTAGGCGGCACCGCTGCTGCCGCCGCTGAGGTAGGCCTCGTTGATCACAACGGGTGAGGTTCCTGCCGCGGCTGAGACCTCCGCGGCTGTAGAGTCCGCAACTGCGGGCAAGGCTGCCAGGGGAGCTGCTGCGAGCCCCGCTGACAGCACTGTGCCCAGCGCTAATTTCCAAGGTGTTCGATGCATCCGCTCTTACTTTCAGAAGGGTCCCCGGTGGGGAAACCGATGGAAGGTGTCCGGGTTGTACCGACGGACAAGGGCCCGGATCCTGCTCCTGGTCAAGTGGTATCCGGCACATAACAGCAGCGTTGAATGAACGCAGGGTTGATAGCGCGTACATTCGGCGGAACGTTCCCCAGCGGAACATACCGCCCCGCCGTCCGGTTGCCCCGGTAGCCCGGTCCCGGCGGAAGCTGTCAGTGCTTGGGTTGGTGGCCGGTACGGAATGTGCCGTCCATCACACAAAGGATACCGGCCGGTAGCTTTAAGGAAAGTTCCGGCCGGCATGTTGCCGGTAACCGCTTCCGGGTGTCAGCCCGGGCTCCCCTTATGGGGCCGTGGTTGGCTTACTGGTCTCCTGCCGACGGGTACCGGGTGGAAATGACCTTGAACATGCCGCCGGTGGGATCGGCAAGCTGCGCCACCCGGCCGAAGTCGCTGTCCGCCGGTCCGTCCAGCAGGGTTCCGCCCATGGCCAGGGCGCGCTCCACAGTGGCATCCGTGTCCTCAACAGCGAAGTACACCTGCCAGTGGGAAGGGACCTCGCCTGGAAGGTATCCCGAAGCGTCCATGATTCCGGCCTGTGCCGTTTCACCCGAGCCCAAGGTGGTGTAACGGAAGTCGGGAGAATCGCTCATAACGCTCGTCTGCCAGCCGAAGACGTTTTCGTAGAACGCCACGGCCTTCTGGTAGTCCTTGGCGTGCAGCTCGTGCCAGGCGGGCGTTCCGGGTTCCCCGGCAATTTCATACCCGCGCATTTCCCGCCGCTGCCACGCGCCAACGGACGCGCCGCTGGGATCGCCGAACATGGCCATGATTCCCTGGGCGGGGACGTCCATGGGCTCCATGTGCACCTGGCCGCCGTTCGCTGCCACCGAAGCTGCCGTCGCAGCGGCATCGTCCGTGCACAGGTAGGTGGACCACATGTCCGGGAATCCGGCCTGGTCCTCCTGCTTCTGCATGATGCCGGCAACCGTCTTTCCGTTCCGTGACGCCGTGATGTAGCCGCCGTAAAGCTCCTGGTCGCCGGACTGGAACTCCCAGCTAAAGAGTTCGCCATAGAACTCGCGGGCCTTGGCGGCGTCCGAGGTGATCAGGTCAATCCAGCAGGGGGAACCGGGTTTGATGTCGGGACTGGGCATAGCGATCTCCTGGTGCGGTAGGTGTTCGGGCTGGTGGGACACCAAGAGGCTATGTGCGGGGTCTGACAGTTTCAATGGATCCCGCAGTTCCTGCCCGATCGCCGGAGATTTAAGCGCATGAAGGGCGAAAACGAAGGACCCCTGCCGGCCAGCATGCTGGCGGACAGGGGTCCCGATCGCGGAAGGTAAGAGATTCGAACTCTTGGTACGGGGTTACCGCACACTAGTTTTCAAGACTAGCTCCTTCGGCCGCTCGGACAACCTTCCTCCACTAGTAGTGTTTCATAGGCACTTGCCTGCAACAAAACAGAGGCAAACAAGGTGTCCGGTGCACACTGGTTGCAGCGAGTATTCAGTCAGAAACGGGAGTGTTCCATGAAAGCCGTCTATATTTCGGAACCGGGCGGCCCGGAGGTCCTGGAGGTCCGCGAAACGGAGGCTCCGGTACCCGGGCCGGGTGAGGTGCTGATCGACGTCGTCGCCGCCGGCCTGAACCGGGCGGACGTGCAGCAGCGCCGGGGCTTCTATCCGCCGCCGCCGGGCGCTTCGGAAATCCCAGGCCTCGAGGTATCCGGCCGGATCGCCGGCTTCGGCACCGGCGTCAGCAAGCCCTTTTCCCTCGGTGACAAGGTGGTGGCGCTGCTGGCCGGCGGCGGCTACGCCCAGCAGGTGGCCGTTCCCGCCGAGCAGGTCCTGAGGGTTCCCGACGGTGTGGACCTGGTGACAGCGGCGTCCCTTCCAGAGGTGGCCGCCACGGTCTACTCCAACCTGGTGATGACCGCCCAGCTCCAACCCGGGGAAACCGTCCTGATCCACGGCGCGACCGGCGGGATCGGCACCATGGCCATCCAGCTGGCCAAGGCGTTGGGCGCCAAGGTGGCAACAACGGCAGGTTCGGACGAAAAAGTGGGAACGGCCAAGGCTTTCCTGGGCGCGGATATCGCCATCAACTATGCGGAGGAGGATTTCCCGGCGAGCCTGCGTGAACAGAACGGCGGGCGCGGCGCGGACGTGATCCTCGACGTCGTCGGCGCCAAGTACCTAGCCCAAAACGTGGACGCACTCGCCGACTACGGGCGGCTGGTGGTGATCGGCCTGCAGGGCGGCGCCAAGGGTGAACTGGACCTCGGCCAGTTGCTGAAGAAGCGCGCCGCCGTAGTGGCCACGGCGCTGCGGCCCCGGCCTGTCCAGGAAAAAGGCGCCATTATGAACGCCGTCCGCGACGCCGTCTGGCCCATGATCACTGACGGCCGGATCCGCCCGTTGGTGGCCAAAACCTTCCCGCTGGAACAGGTCCAGGCCGCCCACGCCTATTTCGACAGCGGCGACCACGTAGGCAAAATCCTCCTGCTCCTTTAACTAACCCGGGTCCCGGCCCTAGTTAGATACTGAGTATTGCCGAAACGAAACTACTCCGCTAGGCTCAGTGCCATACGCGGTATGCACGGGCCATTGGGGGACCGTGCGGACTGCCGCCAAAGCACAAGGAGCACATGTCCATCCGTCACAGTCTCCTCGCCCTGCTGCAGGACCAGCCGCGCTACGGCTACCAGCTGCGGGTCGAGTTCGAAAGCCGCACCGGGGCCACCTGGCCCCTGAACATCGGGCAGGTGTACACCACCCTGGACCGGCTGGAACGCGACGCCCTGGTCACCAAGGAGGGCGACGACGGCGACGGCCACGTGGTCTACAGCATCACCGATGCGGGCAAAGCTGAGGTGAACAACTGGTTCGCGGCGCCGGTGGAGCGGAACAACCCGCCCCGGAACGAGCTCGCTATCAAGCTGGCGCTCGCCGTGACCTTGCCCGGTGTGGATGTCCAGGCCATCATCCAGGCCCAGCGTGCCGCGTCCATGCGGGCGCTGCAGGACTACACCAAGGCACGCCGGGACACCACCGCCAACCAGCGCGCCGGTGATACTGCCTGGTTGCTGGTCCTTGATTCCCTGATCTTCCAGACGGAAGCGGAGGTCCGCTGGCTGGACCTCTGTGAGGCCAGGATGGTCCAGCAGGCGCAGTCCGCCGGGCCGGGCCAGGCACGCAAAACGTCCAACGGGGTCACGGAAGACGCCACCCCGCTCAACGCGGACAGCCGCCGGTGAGCGTCCAGGGGCCGCAGCAGGTCCTTGAACTTGCGAAGGTCAGCAGGACCTTCGGGGAAGGCGCGACGGCGGTCGCCGCCCTCCGCGAGGTGGACCTCACCATCGCGGCGGGCGAGTTTGTCGCGGTGATGGGGCCGTCCGGGTCCGGAAAGTCGTCCCTGCTGGCGCTGGCCGGGGGACTGGACCGCCCGACGTCGGGCGGTGTCTTTGTGGAATCCACGCCCCTGGCGGGACTGGGGCTGAACGAACTGGCGCGCCTTCGCCGCCGCGCCGTGGGCTATGTGTTCCAGGACTTCAACCTGGTGCCCACCCTCACGGCGGCCGAGAATGTTGCACTGCCGCTGGAACTGGACGGCACAGCGTGGAAAAAGGCCCGCCGGCAGGCACTGGATGCCCTGCGGCAGGTTGGAATCACGGAACTGGCAGACCGTTTTATGGACCAGATGTCCGGCGGGCAGCAGCAGCGGGTAGCCATCGCGCGGGCCGTGGTGGGGCAGCGGCGGCTGATCCTCGCCGACGAGCCCACCGGCGCACTTGACTCAACCACTGGCCAGGGGGTGATGGAAGTATTGCGCGCCCGCGCTGATGCCGGGGCCGCCGTGATGCTGGTGACCCACGAGGCACGGCATGCTGCCTGGGCGGACCGGGTTGTGTTCCTGCGCGACGGCAGGATCGTGGACCAGGCAGCGGCCATGCACGATCCCGCCATGCTCCTGGCCCAGGCAGGGCTCTGATGAGGGTTGATCTCGCTCCGGCGCCGAAAGGGCGCCGGAGCAGCTTCCGCGTTGCCCTGCGCGTGGCCCGCCGGGACATCAGGAGGCACAAAGGGCGCTCGCTGCTCATCATCCTGCTGATCATGCTTCCCGTTGCCGGAATGACAGGCGCCGCCACGCTGTTCCAGAGCGCGCAAAGAACCCCCGAAGAAATTGTCGAGTTCGAGCTTGGGGAAACGCAGGCCAGGTTCAGCACCCTGCCTGCTCCCAATGCCGACTCCGTCCAGGACCCGCTCAACGACGCCATGGTGGCCTCCAGCACCGGCGTCTACGATCCGGACTTCAAGCCGGCCAATCCCCAGGACCTTCTCCCCGCGGGCTATGAGGTGTTGCCGCTGCGGCAGCTGAACCTGACCACGGGGGTCGGGGCGGCGCTGGTGTCCCTGCAGGGCGTGGTGGCGGATACGCTGCATCCTGCCTTCGCCGGAAAATTCACGCTGCTTGAGGGCAGGGCTCCGCAGGCGGCCGGCGAGGCCCTGGTGTCGCCGGGGCTGCTTGAGCGGTTCACCCTGAGGTTCGGAGAGGAAATCACGACGTCGGCCGGCACCTTCGTGCCGGTGGGAACCATCCGGGATGCGGATGCCTCTGACCGGAACTCCGTCATTTTCCTGCAGCAGGGGCAAGTGCCCGAGGATGTCCTGAAGCAAGATCCCCGGTCCCCGAACGCCACGTCTTACTACCTGGTTGGCTCCGAACCGGTGGCCTGGCCGCAGATCCTCGCGGCAAACCGGCAGGGCGTCAGTGTGCTCTCCCGCAGCGTGGTGCTCAATCCGCCGTCCCTGGCCGAGCGCAGCGTCGGCGGCGTCCCGCCGCAATCACCATCGTCGGGAGCTGTGGCGTTGTACACAACGTTCGGCCTGGTGGCTGCCCTGGCGCTGCTGGAGGTGGGCCTCCTGGCGGGAGCTGCGTTCGCCGTCGGCGCTAAAAGGCAGGTCCGGGAACTGGCTCTGTTGGCAGCATCCGGAGCCGACGCACCAACCGTCCGCTCCGTGGTGACGTCCGGCGGGCTCTGGCTTGGTGGCATCGCTGTTATTTCCGGCGCTGTCCTGGGGCTCGCGTCCGGGGCAGCGGTGGTTTATTGGGTCCGCTCCCTCGGCTCGGCCCGCTTTGCCGGCGTACACCCCGACGTTCTGCTGACGCTGGCGGCCATGGTCCTGGGACTGGTGTGCTGCCTCCTCGCAGCCGTGGCCCCGGCCAACCGGGTTGCCAGGCAGGCGGCCTTGGGTGCGCTAAAGTCCGGACGGGCACCTGCCGGTAGCGGGAAGCGGGCCACCGTGGCCGGTGCTGTGCTGCTGCTTTTGGCCGGCGCACTGCTGGCGGCGGGCTGGCTTCTGGGGGAGTCGGCCGGGGATCCGGACCGGAGGGCCGGGCAACTGCCGTTGGTCACATCCCTGCTGATTGGGGGCGCCGTGCTGGCCGTCGCCGCGCTGGTGCTCCTGGCCGGATACCTCGTAGCCCTGCTGACCGCGCGGACAGGTACGCTGCCGTTGTCCTTGCGGATGGCTGCCCGTGATTCGGCCAGGAACCGGGGCCGGACGGTGCCGGCTGTAGGGGCCGTCCTCGCCGCCGCCACGCTGGCCAGCGCCGCACTGGTCCTTGCGGCCAGCCAGCAGGCAATGATGCGGGAGAACCATTCATGGACCGCGCTGGAAAACCAGGCCTTCCTGCCGCTGTCCCTGGAGCAGCCCCTCCTGCCGGACGGCAGCACCCAGCCGGCGGTCGTCGTCGATCCCTCCGAACTCGCTTCCGCCGTGGAAGGTGCCACCGGCAACGTTGCCTGGACCAGGACCGTCAGCGCACCGGCGTACGTTCAAAACTGCGCTTTTGGCAATGGCGCGGAAGTGTCGGGGCCGGCACGCACTGCCACGTCCAACTGCCTGCAATATTCACTGGGCAGGCCCGCGGGCAACGAGTGCCCCGTGACGCCGGAGCGGCGGGTGGTGGACCCCGAGGACTGGCGTTGCCGGGGTTCCCTCGCCCAGTCGCCGGGTTCCCAACGTTCCATCCTGGTGGGCGGCGCGGACGAGATCAGTGCCGTCCTCGGCATCGAGGCCGGACCTGAGGCCCTGGCAGTCCTAGAGTCCGGCGGCATGGTGGTGACCAACGCTGTCTTCGTTCGGGACGGGACGGTGGTGCTCGAGGGCCAGGACGTGCGCACGCAGGTCCAGGATCCGGCGGACCCTGCCCGCATGCATGAGACGGTCACCAGCAGCACGCTTCCCGCCATTGTGGTCGAACCCGCTGTACCCCTTCCCTACTATGGGGTCATTTCGCCGGAAACAGCCGGGCGCCTGGACCTGCATCCCGAGCCGGCCGAACTCCTGGTCCAGCTCAACAGCTTTCCCTCGGCCGCGGAGAGGGATGCTGCAGCCGGGGCCGTCGCGGCCTTGTACCAGCAGCCCGCCGTCGGATTCTGGGCCGAACCGGGCATCCCGCAGGGCGATTCGTGGATGACCTGGTCCATCGTTGCCATCAGCGCGGTGATCACGTTTAGCGCCGCAGGCATAACCACAGGCCTTTCCCTGGCGGATGCGCGCGCGGACCATGTAACCCTCGCCGGCATCGGTGCCTCGCCCCGCCTGCGGAAGAGCCTTGCAGGATCCCAGGCGCTGCTGACCGCTGGGCTGGGAATCCTGCTCGGCAGCATCGCCGGGACCCTGCCGGCGGTGCTCGTTGCAGGTTCCACCGAGCTGCGCACTGCCGTCGAGGTGCCCTGGCTGCATCTGCTGGCGCTCGTCATTGCGGTGCCCCTGGCCGGCGCCCTGCTGGCCTGGCTCTTTACGCGTGCGCGCCTGCCGGCGTCACGGCGCACGCTGGGTACCTGAGCGGGACCCCCGTGTACCTGAACAGCGCCTTTGATCCCGCGGGGGGTCTTTCTGATTGGCGCCGGCAGGCTTACCGTGGGGTTAGGAGCTGCCCTCCGGGCAGCCGTGCAAGGGACCCGCAACACCTTCGACAGCGGTGCGGCCCGACGCTCGTCGCCGGGTGCCTGCCGTTCGGCGCAGGCTGGTCCTGATCACGGCAAAACACAGTCCGGTCCAAGCTCCCCGTTGGTAGGGTGCCTGTCAGCAGATGAGGACGAATCTCAAGGAGGAGACATGGCCGGAACACCGGATCATCGACGGAGCGCAGCCCGGAGGGAAGGTGCGGTCGCCACCGATACCGCGCTCCCGCCGTCGGCAATTGACGAGACCGTCCGCGAGGCGGAAGAGAAGAAGTGGACGCCCGGAAAAATCGCGCTCTGGGCAGCGATTGCCCTGCTGGGCGGCGTGGCCTGGTTTATGCTCGCCATCATCCGCGGTGAGACCGTCAACGCCATCTGGTTCGTTTTTGCTTCTGTTTGTACATACCTGATCGGTTACCGCTTCTACTCCAAGGTCATCGAGCGTTACATCACCAGGCCTGATGACCGCCGGGCCACCCCCGCTGAATACAAGGCGGACGGCAAGGACTACGTGCGTACGGACCGGAACGTCCTGTTCGGCCACCACTTTGCCGCCATCGCCGGCGCAGGCCCCCTGGTGGGCCCGGTCCTTGCCGCCCAGATGGGCTACCTGCCCGGCACTATCTGGATCATCATCGGCGTCGTGCTTGCCGGCGCCGTGCAGGACTACCTGGTGATGTTCTTCTCGATGCGCCGCGGCGGCCGTTCGCTGGGACAGATGGCGCGCGAGGAACTCGGCGTCATCGGCGGCACCGCTGCCCTGGTGGCCACCCTGCTCATCATGGTCATCATCGTGGCAATCCTCGCCCTGGTGGTGGTCAACGCCCTGGCCGAAAGTCCGTGGGGCGTCTTCTCCGTTGGCATGACCATCCCCATCGCCCTGTTTATGGGCGTCTACCTCCGGTTCCTGCGGCCCGGCAAGGTGATGGAAGTCTCGCTGATCGGGTTTGTCCTGCTGATGGCGGCCATCATCGGCGGCGGCATGGTGGCCGAGACCCAGTGGGGCGTGGACATCTTCACACTGGACCGGGTGACCATCGCCTGGGGCCTCATTGTTTACGGCTTCATCGCAGCGATCCTGCCGGTCTGGCTGCTCCTGGCCCCCAGGGACTACCTGTCCACGTTTATGAAGATCGGCGTGATCGTGATGCTCGCGCTGGCCATCATTGTGGTCCGCCCGGAGATCACCGTTCCGGCGTTCAGCGAATTCGCCAGCAGGGAGAACGGGCCCGTGTTCCCCGGCGCGCTGTTCCCGTTCCTGTTCGTGACCATCGCCTGCGGCGCCCTGTCCGGCTTCCACGCGCTGATCTCTTCGGGCACCACACCCAAACTGGTGGAAAAGGAACGGCAGACCCGCTTCATCGGTTATGGCGGCATGCTGATGGAGTCCTTCGTAGCCATCATGGCCCTCGTGGCGGCCATCTCGATTGACCGCGGCCTCTACTTCGCCATGAACGCTCCGGCAGCCCTGACCGGCGGAACCGTCGAAACGGCCGCCACCTGGGTCAACAGCCTCGGACTGTCCGGCGTCAACCTCAGCCCGAACCTGCTCTCGGAGACCGCCGCGAACGTGGGCGAGGAGAGCATCGTCTCCCGCACCGGTGGTGCACCCACACTGGCCGTGGGCCTCGCCCACATCATGCAGCAGTTCATCGGCGGCACGGCCATGATGGCCTTCTGGTACCACTTCGCCATCATGTTTGAGGCCCTCTTCATCCTCACCGCTGTCGACGCCGGAACCCGCGTTGCCCGGTTCATGCTCCAGGATTCCATCGGCAACTTCGTTCCCAAGTTCAAGGAAGCGTCCTGGCGGCCCGGCGCGTGGCTCTGCACGGCGATCATGGTGGGTGCCTGGGGTGCGGTGCTGCTGATGGGCGTCACTGATCCGCTGGGCGGCATCAACACGCTGTTCCCGCTGTTCGGAATCGCCAACCAGCTGCTGGCCGCCATCGCCCTGGCTGTTTGCCTGGCCATCGTGGCCAAACAGGGCACCTTCAAGTACCTCTGGATCGTGGCATTGCCGCTGGCCTTCGCAGCGGTGGTCACCATCACCGCCAGCTACCAGAAGATCTTCTCGCCCACCCCGGCGGTGGGGTACTTCGCCAACAACGCCGCCTTCAGCAAAGCGCTCGCAGACGGGAAGACTGAATTTGGCACGGCGAAATCCGTGGCAGCCATGGAAGCCGTGGTGCGCAATACTGCCATCCAGGGCTGGCTTTCAGTCATCTTTGTGGTGCTCAGCATCATCGTGATCGCGACGGCGTTGCTCGCCACCGTCAATGCGTTCCGGAGCCGCGCGCACGGGACAGCCGTGAAGGACAACGAGGATCCTGCCAGGCCTTCGCGGGTCTTTGCCCCCGCCGGGCTGATTCCCACACCCGCCGAGCGGGAGCTGATGGCCGAGTGGGACAAGGTGCCGGCCGAGCTGAGGTTCGAACGGGCAGGACACCACTGATGAGCACCGGACTCGCTGCCGTCACCCGCGGCTTCCGAGGGTTCGCGCGCTACCTGGGCGGCGTCCTTGGTGCCGATGCCTATACCAAGTACCTGGAGCACCACCAGGCCTCAGGGCACAACACGCCGCCGCTGAGCGAGCGGGAGTTCTGGCGGGACCGGACGGACCGGCAGGACTCCAACCCGCAGGGCCGGTGCTGCTGATTGGGCCCCGCAACGGATGATTGAGCCCGTAGCGGACACTGCGCCGGCGGGGTTCATCGAGTGGACCTTGGGCGGATCGCTCATGAGAGTATGAACGCATGAGCGATCCGAACGACACTCAGGCACCTGAGGACCTCCCGGTAGAAGGCACCACCATCGATGACAGCCAGCCTGCACCAGCTCCGGCAGTGCCGGCAAACGGCAGCAAACCCAAAGGCAGCAACCTGCAGGATCTGGTTGATGAACCGGCCAAGGTGATGCGGATCGGCACCATGATCAGGCAGCTCCTGGAGGAGGTGAAGTCCGCCCCGCTGGACGACGCCGCACGGGGAAGGCTCGCCGAGATCCACGAGCGCTCCATCAAGGAGCTCGAGGACGGGCTGGCGCCTGAACTGGTGGAGGAGCTGGGCAGGATCAGCCTGCCGTTCTCCGATGATGCCACCCCCTCCGATGCTGAGCTGCGCATAGCCCAGGCCCAGCTGGTGGGCTGGCTGGAGGGGCTGTTCCACGGCATCCAGACAGCCATCGCCGCACAGCACGCCGCCCGCGAGCACGCCGCGGCGCAGATGCAGCTCCGCCAGCTCCCGCCTGGCACGGTGATCGCACCCGGTGTGGTGATCGGGGAGAACGGCGAGCCGCAGCGGGCCCCCGCCGGCGCCCGTCCGGGCACGCCGGCAGGCCCCGGCCAGCCGAACGATCCGGACCACGGTCCCGGACAGTACCTCTAGGTTCATTGGGCTTTTTCAGCGCCGCCAGGCAGGGGCGCAAGGACGACGTGGAATTGGGGAAGGGGTTGTGGCGCCGCGCCCACGACCGCTTCCACCGCGGGCTGGACCGCTTCCACCAGGTTCTCGAAGGCGTGGAGGACGACCAGCTCTACGGCGAGCTCGTGGAGATCGCCAATGAGCTCGCCGCGCTGCTGGAACGTGTCAGGGCTGTCTGCACGGAAGCGCAGCGGCGCTCGCCCAGCGAAGGACTGGATATCCCGGTCCGGCTGGCCGGCGTCCACCGCGCGCTGTCCAAAGCCGGCAATTCCCTGGCCACCACTTCCGAAGCTGCCGCCATGCTCCGGCTCGCCGTTGGCCCCATCCCGATAGGCGCCGCGTCCGTACGTCGCCGCGCCGAGGCAGTGTTCCAGCAGGTGGCCGACGCCGAGAGGCA
Organism: Pseudarthrobacter sp. W1I19; assembly: GCF_030817835.1. NCBI lineage: Bacteria > Bacillati > Actinomycetota > Actinomycetes > Micrococcales > Micrococcaceae > Pseudarthrobacter > Pseudarthrobacter sp. W1I19. Next base: position 3,671,561 of record NZ_JAUSZR010000001.1, on the reverse strand, counting down.
CCTTGCCGAGGAAGGCCCGGACTCCACGTCCGGGCAGGAAGATATTCCCGGTTAAGCGTCTGGCTTACTCGGGGGTATTTCGACGGCCGGACCGTTGTAGTTTGGCAGGATAAAAGAATGACTTCTTCACCCACACTGACATTCAACGACGGAAACCAGATTCCCCAGCTCGGCTACGGCGTATGGCAGGTTGAGGACGGAGTGGCGGAAAAGGTGGTCCGCCAGGCCTTCGAAGCGGGCTTCCGCCACATCGACACCGCCAAGATCTACGGCAACGAGGCCGGTGTTGGCCGGGCAATCGCCAGCTCCGGCCTGTCGCCCGAGCAGCTTTTTATTACCACCAAGCTGTGGAACGCGGACCAGGGGTACGAGTCCACCCTCGCCGCGTTCGAGGAGTCCATGGACCGGCTGGGCCTCAAGACCCTGGACCTGTACCTGATCCACTGGATGCAGCCCAAGCAGGATAAGTACGTGGACACCTGGAAGGCGCTGATCGAGCTGCAGAAGCGCGGCCGGGTGAAGTCCATCGGTGTCTCAAATTTCACCGTTGAGGGCCTGCAGCGTCTCATCGACGAAACCGGCGTGGTTCCGGCCATCCACCAGATCGAGCTGCACCCCTACTTCAGCCAGCGGGAACTGCGCGAATTCGGCGCTTCGAAAGGGATCCTGACCCAGGCCTGGTCCCCGCTGGGCCAGGGCGGCGAGCTCCTGGAGGACCCCGCAGTGGCCGCCATTGCTGCCAAGCACGGAGCCACGCCCGCCCAGGTTGTTATTGCCTGGCACCTTGCCATTGGCAACGTGGTGATCCCGAAGTCCGTCACCGAGTCCCGGATCCGCGAAAACTTCGCAGCGCTGGATGTCTCCCTGGACGCCGGTGACGTCGAAGCCATCAATGCGCTGGACAGCACCGCCAAGGGCGAAGGCCGGATCGGGCCGGACCCGGCAGTTTCCGACTTCGCCTAGAACCAGCGGACCGCGCAACCCGCGCTGCCAGGCATTTTTGCCCGGGCAGCGCGGGTTGCTGCTTTAAACCGCCGGAAAGACCCCTCGGCTGCCTGCTGGAGCGCGACCGGCTCAGGCGGCGATGCGGACCTGCTGCACGGGAACGGCGTCCACAACAGCCCAGCTGTCCTCGCCGTGGCAGTGCCGGCTGGCGAAGCGTTCTGCCTCTGCCAGGGTGTTAAAGACTTCAGCCCGGGCACGGCCGCAGTCGGCGTCGAAGTAGGTGACGTGAAATTCCTGTACGGGTTGGTTTTCCATAAATCCAGTGTGCAACCGGGGTCTGACATTCCTTGGAATCAGGACGGCGTGTCTGTGCTGCCCAGCCGAAGGACCCGCTCCTGCGCCAGCATGGCAGTCCGCTCTGCCTTGTCCGCAGCCCGCACCGCCTGCTTTGCCTCGGCAGCAGTGCCGGCGAGGCTTCTGCGCAACTGCTCGAGCCTGTCCTCAGCCGCCTTGAGGCGTGCCCGGAGTTCGGCTGTTTCCTGGAGGAGTTCAGCCATCTCGGCGCGTGCCCCGTCCGCCCGGTCCTGCAGGTCCCGGGCCAGCTGAGTGGTCTCTGCCTGCGCGGCCTCGGCTTCGGCCAGCGCGGCTTTTGCTTTCTCAAGCGCGGGCGGTGACGCTGGCCGCGGTGTTTGCCGGACTGCCTCGAGCCGCGGCTTGTCCGGCTTCGGGCGGGAGGTGCCCGCCGCCGTCGTACCCGCCTTCCGCCGCTGGTCAGGGGCCGCCCCAGCCGGAGCGGGAGCGGTCCGGGGCGCCGCGGGGAGGGCAGCGGGGACCGCCACCAAACCGTCAAGGTCCACGGCGTTTACGCCGTCCGCCGAGAGCGTCTTGAGCAGGCGGCCGCTTTGGACAGCGGCGGCCGCTCCAGCATCGGCGGTCAGGGCGCGCAAGGTCTCTTCTACGTCCGTTGCCATGGCATCGCTGATGGACCGGCCCTGCTTCTGCGCCACCGCACGGGCGGTGTCGACAGCGGCAGCCAGCATGGTGCGGCGCTCACGTCCCAGCTCACGCAGTGCAGTGGCGTCCAGTGAGGCCTGCGCCTCACGCATGCGGCTGCCGAGATCCGTCAGCCCGGCGAGGACGTCTGGTTGATGCAGTGCGAGCATGTTCACGGCCCAGGCGGCAACCGACGGCTTGGGGAGCCCGCGCACAGCCGCCCCCAGCTCCTTGTCCGATCCGGCCGCTTCCTTCGCCGCGGCTGCACGGGCGCCGATAAAGTCCTCGAGCGGCTTGGCATAGAGTTCGTTTGCAATCTCTGCCAGGGCCTCGTCATCCATGCACGCCATCTTAGGGGCCGGTGTTGCTCCTGACTGACAGGCCTGCAGCGGGGCCAAGGCCTGTAAGTGGCTACTGTTCCTATATGTTCTGCTGCCGCCGCACCATTTCGGCAATCCATGTTGGCGCAAAGGGCGAAGTGCAGCCAGGAGGAGTGGGGTAGTCCTTGAGGACCTCCAGCCGCTCGCCGATGCTGACAGCCCTGCCGCGGTGTTCGGCGTGCCAGATGCCGATGGTGGCCAGGCAGGTGTTCATCGCCCACTGCAGCCGCTCCGGGGCGTCCTTCATGTCAGCTTCGACGACGTCGAGCAGTTTGGTGAGGTCAAGGCCGTCAGGCTGCTTCGCCACGCGTTCGCTGGTCAGCGCCCAGCCGGCGCTGGCAACCACAGGATCGGGGGCAGCCAACCATTGGCCGCGGAGTTCTTCTGCGTGGGGGCTTTTCTTCACCACGTAGTTCACAAACCAGTCATGCACTTTGGGTGTGGCGGCCTCCCGCAGCATAGCGTCCAGCTCGTCGCGCCCGAACTCCTTGGGGCGGCAGATGAGGAGTGCCAGCAGCCGCGCTGCCGTGTCACCCGTGGCCCACAGCTGCCGGGCGAGTTCCTGTTGCGTCTTGAGCCGTTTTGCCACGGCGCGGAGCTTGCTGAGGTTTACGCCGTGATCGTCACCGTGCCTTTCGTTAACCTCCCGCACCCGCGGGTCCTCAAGGGCAGCGAGCTCAGCCATCACCTCGGTCGCCGCACCGGCCAACGCCGTTTCCTTCGAGACCGTCCCGTTTAGTGCCGTCCCGGCCACGTCTGGCTCCTTTCCGTCGCCTGCGAGGTTCAGCCTACGACGCAAGCACGTCGGCCGCATACCGGCCGGGTATTCTCCGGCGGGGCCCGCGTTTGAACCAGTGGCACGACGGCGGCGGGAGCCTCGCAGGGAAGACTCCAGCGTGGCTTCCTGCACAGGAGTCCGGCCAAGTCCACTTTCAGCCCGGCAGTGCAGGGAGCGGGTTATCCTGCCCTGCTACGTCTGTCCGGACAGACTGCAGAGATCTACACTGAACTATTCCGCCGAGTAGTGGGCTGGGCTGCCGGGCGCACGATTGGATTACAGGTGCATATCGGGAAAGGCCGGTCATGGGCAGTGTCTCGGGGAAAGCTAACCGGGCGGTATCCGAAGCTGCGTCGGCCAGCCGAAGCCCGGGACTGCGCATCCTGGCTCGAACCGGCTACGTCTTCATCGGACTGCTGCACATCCTGATCGGCGTCATCGCCCTTCAGGTGGACCGGGGCCAGGGTGGGCAGGCCGACCAATCCGGTGCGATAGCATCGATCGCCTCCAAGCCGGGCGGGCCAGTGCTGCTCTGGGCGGGTCTGGTGGCTTGCGGGGCCCTGGCCCTCTGGATGGTCAGCGAAGCGTTCTATGTGGCCCGTACGGAAAGCGAGTCGAAGAAGAAATTGAAAAGGGCGGGGGCAGCCGTTGGGAAAGCCGTGGTCTTCGCCTTCCTGGCCTTCACCTTCGCTGTCTTCGCATCCGGCGGAAGCAAGAATTCCGGCCAGTCCGCGAGTGATTTTACGGCCAGGCTAATGGGTGCACCCGCCGGCGTGGTGCTGCTGATCGCCGCCGGTCTGGCGATCATTTTTGCTGGCGCCTATTATGCCTACCGCGGCGTCACGAGGAAGTTTATGAAGGACCTGCAGGACCCGGGGAGCGGACGTTCGGCGGTCAAATGGATCGGGACCATCGGCTACACCGCAAAGGGTGTTGTCCTTGCGGTGGTGGGAATTCTGATCATCACTGCAGCGGCAACTGCGGATCCTTCGAAATCCTCGGGCCTGGACGGCGGGCTGAAAACCTTGGGTTCGCAGCCGTATGGCGTGTTCCTCCTGGCCGCAATTGCGGCAGGGCTGATCTGCTACGGCGCATACTCGATGGCCCGGGCACGGTTCGGGAAGTTCTAAAGCGGCGCTTGGTCAAAGCCGCTCGGGCCCCCACGAACCTCAGGAATGGCTCCCTCATCACTTCTCGCCGCCAAAATTCAAAGAATTGATTCAGGAACCGCCCGGGGCCTGCGGGGTCAGCCACGCCAAGGCTTGTTGTTCATCAGAGAAATACCGGATGGGGCACCGCGGCACCGGTAGTCCCCGCCGACCGTGGGCGATGACCCGGTCCACGTCGGTGGTGCCCAGCGTTGCAAAGGCTGTGACGGTGACAGCTTCAACGATGATCCGAACGGCTTCCTTGCTCACGGACTCCACCCCGGCGACCTGCAGCAGGACAGCGGCACCGGCACCTGCAGTAAGCGTCAAGAAACGGTCCCGGATTAAGGCCCCGTCCTCTGCCGTGATCCGGCTGCCCGGAGGCACCGTAATGCGCACGACTCCTTCACGGGCGTATTCGATGGTGGCCTTCCCTCCGGCGGTACCTGAGACTCCGTCGGGGGGATGTGGATTGATGGGCTCAGGGGCACTGCGCGCATTCGTAGGAAATTGCCGTCCCAGGTCAGACACGAGAACCATCATCTTCCCCCCGATGTGCTTCAAGGGCGGCCCCGCCGGCGCAGGTGAACCGGACCTGCCCTCAGACCGCGTGGAGGTCAGCCTACCCCCGGATGAACCGGGAGTCCATAAAAATCAATGCCGGTGGAAGGCTGGCCCGCGGCGCATGCTGAGCCTGCCGCAGAAGCGGGGAATGGAGGAGTTCGCGGACGGCTGGCACCGGGAACACTCAGCGGCAGCCGGCGCCTGTAGACAGTCTGTGAGGGCGGGAGTGACACAGCCAGTGGCGGCCCAATCCTGTGCCGCTCTGATTGTGTCCGCGTTGTGTCCGTGCCGTCGACGACCATGCCCTGACGCTCACTTGCCCAGGGGCCGGTCCGAAGGAACCGCGCGGCACTTTTTAAAGGAGAAGCACCATCGATGATCCTAACAACGTCCTCGTCATCCATCATTTCGACAACGTGGACACCGCCAGGGCGTTCTTCGGCAGGGACGACCTGAGGGACGCCATGCAGCGCAGCGGCGTCCAGGGCGACCCGCGCGTCGAGCTCTTCGAGTAGCGCAGGGCACCGAAGACCAGGCGCACCCTCTGACGTTCTGGCTCCACGGCGCCCGGAGTTCCGTAGCCGCAATGCCTGGAGGCGCAAGCGGGCGACGTCGCTTAACCAGCGAAAAACCCCGGAAACCCCTGAATTCAGGGGCTGTCCGGGGTTTATCCCGAGCTTCCTATCAGAATCGAACTGATGACCTTTTCATTACGAGTGAAACGCTCTACCGACTGAGCTAAGGAAGCACCGCATAACCGCCCGGAAGAACCGGGCCCTTCATGCAAGAGTCAACTGTAATAGAGTCCCCGCGCCCGGGTCAAAATGGCCTGGGGCTATACGGCTGAGGCCTTCAGCACACCGTGTTATCGGCGGGCACTTGACCGCTGACCAGGTAGCGGTCCACGGGGTCCTCAATGCAGCTGTTGGACCGGCCGTAAGCTGTATGGCCTTCGCCTGTCCAGGTCAGCAGCGAGGCATTGCCCAACTGCTTGCGGAGCGATGCGGCCCATTCCACCGGGGTAGCGGGGTCGCCTGTAGTACCGATCACCACGATGGGGGCATCACCGGTGTATTCCACGGGTGCGGGTGTGCGGAGGTTCTTGTACGGCCAGTCAGCGCAGTTGGTGCCGCCATAGGCGAAAAAGTACCCGAAAGTGGGGGAGTCCTGCATCAGCCGCTCCTGTTCAGCCCGCATGGCTGCGGTATCTGACTCCATGGGATAGTCCAGGCAATTGATGGCGTTGAACGCGAAGGTTGAGTTGGAGGTGTACGTGCCGTTGGACGCCCGGTCCGCACCCAAGTCAGCCAGCCGAAGCATCAGGCTCACGTCCCCTGCCATAGCCGCGTCCAGGGCCTGGGTCAGTGCAGGCCAGCTCTGGTCGTTGTACAGCGGGGTAATCAGGCCGCTGACGAACATCGTGGCGTTGACCACCCGGCCGTCCTTGGCCGTGCGCGGCGTTTGCTGGACAGCGTTGATGAGGTCGCGGATCTGCTGCACGCCGGAATCGGCGTTTCCGCTCAGCGGGCACCCGTCCTGCTTCAGGCAGCTCTCGACATAAGCCCGAATGGACTTTTCAAAGGCGCGCGCCTGGCCCCGGGTGAGCTCCTCGTTGCTGATGGACGGATCAAGTGCACCGTCCAGCACCATGCGGCCCACGTTGTCTGGGAAAAGTGAGGCATAAGTGGACCCCAGGAACGTGCCGTAGGAGTATCCGAGGTAGTTCAGCCTCGAGTCGTTGACCACGGCGCGGAGGATGTCCAGGTCCTTGGCCGAACTCACGGTGTCGATATGGGCCAGTACGGCCCCGGTCTGCTCGGAGCACTTGGCGGCAATGGCCTTGTTGTCCGACAGCACTTCCTCCAGGCCGGCGTCTGTGTCCAGGTTGTAGATCTTGGCACGGGCAGCGTCGCGTTCGGCGTCCGTCATGCAGGTCACGGGGGCGGAGCGCTTCACGCCCCGGGGGTCGAAGCCCACCAGATCGTACGCGTCGCGTACCGCCTGGGAAAAGTGTGTGCCTGCGGCATCCTTGACGAAGTCGTACCCGGACGCCCCCGGGCCGCCAGGATTGACGAGCAGGCTGCCTGTTCTTTTGCCCGTACTGGGGGAACGCAAGGCCGCAAGTTCAATGGTGTCGCCGCCGGGATTGCCATAGTCCATGGGCACATCCACTTTGGCGCACTGAAAACTGTTTTCGCAGGGCTCCCACACCACTTCCTGCGAATAGAACTCCTCAAGCCCGGCCGGAGCGGACGCCACAATCGAGGGGTCGGCCTTTGCCGTGGCTGCCTCCTGGTTGCGGTCGCCGCCGCCATTCAGGAGGCTGCAGCTGGCCAGAACCATGGCAAGGGCCATGGCCCCGGCGGCACGTGCCGCAATCACCCAGGATGCAGGGCATGCGGGCAGGGAGCGGGCAGTCATCGGGTCTCCTTGGAAGGGTTAGATCAGGCTGGCTGCCATGGACTCAATGGTCAACAGCGGGGCTACGTTGGTGGTGGTGATGCGTTCACGGGCTTTATTGATGGCATCCATCCGGGCAAGTGTGGCTTCTGGAGTGGAGCGGCTGGCAAACTCCTCCAATTCACTCGTCAACTCAACGTTGACGAGCTCCACAGCATTCCCGAGCTGGATAATCGTCACATCCCGGTAGAAGGACAGCAGGTCCGTGAGGGTGCGGTCCAGCGAGTCGGTGACGGACCGCTTGGCACGGCGCTTCTGGTCCTCCTCAAGCTGCTTCACCTGGCTCCGCATGGCCGGCGGGAGCGTACCCGATTCCGGTGCTCCAAGTGTGGCCAGCAGGGCGGCCCTCTCGGCTGCGTCGCGTTCCTCGTTGGAACTCGTGGCCTCGGCCGTTGCGATCTTGACCAGCTTTTCCGCCATGATCACCGCAGCGGTGACCCCGCGCAGTCCCAGTGGGAAGCGCACCGTCTCGAGCCGGCGCTCCCGAGCCGCGGGGTCCCGGGCCAGCCGCCGGGCAATGCCCACATGGCTTTGAGCCGCCCGCGCCGCACGTTCCGCCAAAGCCGGTTCAACGCCGTCGCGCTTCACCAGCAGGGCAGCCACATCGGCGGCGGGCGGCAGGCGCAAAGCCACGCTGCGGCATCGCGAACGGATGGTCACCAGGACATCGGCGGGGGACGGTGCGCACAGCATCCATACCGTCCGCGGGGTTGGCTCCTCGATGGCCTTCAGCAGGACGTTCGTGGTCCGCTCGGCCATCCGGTCCGCGTCCTCGACCACGATGATGCGCCAGCGGCCGGCAGATGGCCGGTTGCCCGCTGTAGCCACCAGCTCACGGGCCTCATCAATGGTGATGGTCACCTTTTCAGTCCGGACGAACGTGACGTCCGAGTGGGTTTCGCCCAGGATGGTCAGGCACGCGGGGCACTGCCCGCAACCGCGCCGGGTGACATCCTCCTCGTCGCAGTTCAGGGCAGCGGCGAACGCTTTGGCCGCGTTCGAACGGCCGGAGCCCGGCGGGCCGGTGAAAAGCCACGCGTGCGTCAGGTTTTCGCCGCTGGCGGCCTGGCGCAATTGTTCCACGACGGCGGCCTGGCCCTGCAGGTCGTCCCAGACCGTCATGCGCTGTCCACCTTCGCCGCGGCCAGCAGGGCGTCCACGCGCTGCAGGATCTGTGCGGCCAGGTCATCGACGGGAAGATGCGCAGGAAGCACCAGGTAGGAACCTGCGCGGCTGGCGGCCAGTTCCAGGAAGGCGTCCCGGATCCGCAGGTGGAATTCGTCAGCTTCGGATTCCAACCGGTCTTCGGCAGCCTCGCCCGCGGTCCTGCGGCGGCGGCCAACCTCCGGGTCAACATCCAGCAGCACTGTGAGATGGGGCTCCAGGCCGGAGGTAGCCCAGGCGTTAATGGACCGCACCGCGTCCTTGCCGAGGTTCCGCCCGGCGCCCTGATAGGCAACCGAGGAATCGATATAGCGGTCCGTTAAAACCACGTCGCCGCGTTCGAGGGCAGGCCGGATCACCTGGGTTGCATGCGCTGCCCGGGAGGCGGCAAAAATCAGGGTTTCAGTGTGGGCATCGATGTGCCCCTGGCCGTGGTCAAGGACCAGGGACCGCAGTTTCTCGCCTATCGGCGTTCCGCCGGGCTCCCGGGTGCGCAAGACGGTGAGTCCGCGTGATTCAAGGGCGTCCGCAAGCCGGGCTGCCTGGGTGGACTTGCCGGCGCCGTCCCCGCCCTCAAATGCGATGAAAAGACCCGCGCGTTGTTTGCTCACTGGACAAGCCTACCGATCCGCACCGTCAATCGCAGTTTGAGGCCGGTGCCATGTGGACAGGGCTGGAGGCGGCTTTCAAGGCTCCCGCCGGCGAACAGTACGCTTTTCTCCATGAGCCTTTCCGAACAGCAAGCGGCGTCCCTGGCAGCTGAGACGGTAGTGGTCGCCGCCGGACGTCCCCCGAGGGACCGGGACCAGCCGGTCAACCCGCCCATCGTCCTGTCCTCCACATACTTTGGCAGCGGTCCGCTTGCCGACGGGGACCGCGGCTACGGCCGGTACTCCAACCCCACCTGGGATCCTTTTGAAGAGGCGCTCGGACAGCTCGAAGGCTCGGAACTGCCCGGCCTCCTCTACGCGTCCGGCCTGGCCGCCGTCAGCTCGGCGCTTTCCCTCATCCCGGCCGGGGGAGTGCTGGTGATGCCGTCGCACAGCTATTCCGGTTCCCTGGTGATGGCCGCCGAGCTTGCCCAGAAGGGCTTCATCGAACTCCGGACCGTGGACATTGCGGACACGGAGGCCGTCAAGGAAGCGCTCTCGCCCCGCGGTCCGGCCGCACGCCGCGCTGCCATGCTCTGGCTGGAAAGCCCTACCAACCCGATGCTGGGGATCGCCGACGTACCTGCCCTCGCCGAAGCCGCGCACGCCGCCGGAGCGATCGTGGTCACGGACAACACCTTTTCCACTCCCTTGGTCCAGCAGCCCCTGCTGCTGGGATCGGACGTCGTCCTGCATTCGGTGACCAAGTACCTGGCTGGCCATTCCGACGTCGTCCTCGGCGCCCTGGTGACATCCAACCCCGATATCCGCTCCGCACTGCTTCACCACAGGATCATCCACGGCGGGATCGCGGGCCCGTTCGAAGCCTGGCTGGCACTGCGCGGGCTGCGGACCCTCGCGTTGAGGATTGAACGGTCCCAGGCCTCCGCACTGGTCCTGGCTGATCGGCTGGCTGCCCATCCGCTGGTCGAATCACTTCGGTTCCCGGGACTTCCCGCCGATCCCGGACACGAACGCGCGAAGGCACAGATGAAGGGCTTCGGCTCGATCATCTGCATCCAGGTGGCACCGGTGGGAGGGCTCAGCGGCGCCAATGCCGCGGACGCGCTGGTACGGGCCCTGGAATTGTGGCTGCCGGCGACCTCACTGGGCGGGGTTGAATCCCTCATCGAACGCCGCCGCAGGCACACCGCCGAACCGGCCAGTGTTCCCGAAAACCTGGTACGCCTCAGCGTCGGCATCGAAAACGTCGAGGACCTCTGGGCTGACCTGAAACAGGCGCTGGACGCGCTGGGCGGCTAGGCTGGGCTTGTGGACGGTGAACTGATTATCCTGCCTGTAGAGCGGGCCGTGTATTTCATCCTTGCCTTTGTGGCATTCGGGCTGGAGTTGTGGGCTGTTGTCGACTGCGCAAGGCACAGGGCAAATGCCTTTGAAGCCACCGGCAAGCGGACCAAGAGTTTTTGGCTCGCCCTGACGGGGGGTGCTGTGCTGGTCGGCGCTATCTCGGTTTTCTCGATGCTCAACAACGGTGGCAACGGCGGATTCTTTGGCACCTTGGGCCTGTTCGGGCTCGCGGCCGTGGTGGCAGCGTCCGTCTACCTCGCCGACGTCCGCCCGGCAGTCAAGGATGCCGGCCGTGGCGGCACGCGCAACACCGGCCCTTACGGGCCCTGGTAATCCCTGCCGGCGTGGGCCCACGGCAGTTGGCCTGATCCACCTGTAAACCAGCCCGGTCGGCTATCGGCGCGGGGCCACTGCTTCCCAGTCCACCGTCAGTTCGCCCAGCCGCCAGCGTGCGGGCCCGTCCTGCACCGGCCACCCGGCATCGCGCAGAAGGCGGCACATCGATTGCCAGCGCTGCCGGTTGCCGAACGAAGCAAGCGGGGCCGATTCCAGCCAGGCCCGGTCCATGGCCTGCATCAGGGCGTGAACCGGTTCCCCGGGGACATTGCGGTGGATCAGTGCTTTGGGCAGCCGCTCGGCAATCTCGGAGGGCAGGGTAAAACTGCCGAACCGAACGGACAAGCTCAATGACAGCGGCCGGCGGGCATCCAGCGCCACCCAGGTGACCCGCCGCCCGATCTCGTCGCAGGTGCCATCGATAAACAGGCCGTTCTCGGACAGCCGGTCCTGCACGAGGCGCCAGATGCCCGCTACATCCGCTTCCTCGTACTGCCGCAGCACATTAAAGGCGCGCACCAGCACAGGCCGGCCCGGAACAGGGATTTCGAAACCGCCCACCTGGAAGCTCAGCCCGGGCCGTTGCAGCGGCAAGGCGGCACGGACCCTTTCCGGCTCGATTTCTATCCCGCACACCTGAACGTCCGGCCGTATGGCAGCGAGCCGCTCAAAAAGTTCGACGGCGGTGGCGGGCGTGGCACCGTATCCCAAGTCCACCACCAGGGGGTTTGGGGCGGAGCGCAGCCGCCAGGCCTGCGGCCCGGTCAACCAGCGGTCCAGCCGGCGCATGCGGTTGGGGTTGGTGGTGCCCCGGGTGACGTTGCCCACCGGCCGGCCCTGCCGGCCGTTGGGCTTCCTGCCGGTTATCTGCGGGGCGGCCACCCGTTCAGCTTTTTGCACCACCGGCCCACTTTATCGTTGCGGGCATAATCGTCCGCTGCCGGCTCCTTCGTAACGCTGGAGGGGCGCCGCCTGTAACGCTGGGCGGGCGGCAGCGGCGCTCGGCTAGGATGAAAATCATGACTTACAAGCTGATTCTGCTGCGCCACGGCCACAGCGAATGGAACGCCAAGAACCTGTTCACCGGCTGGGTGGACGTAGACCTCAACGACCAGGGCCGCACGGAAGCAGCACGGGGCGGGGAGCTCCTGGTTGAGAACGATGTTCTCCCGGACATCCTTTACACCTCCCTGTTGAAGCGCGCCATCAACACCGCCAACATTGCCCTGGACAAGGCTGACCGCGGCTGGATCCCGGTCAAGCGCGACTGGCGCCTGAACGAACGCCACTATGGTGCACTGCAGGGCAAGGACAAGGCCCAGACCCTGGCCGAGTACGGCGAAGAGCAGTTCATGGAGTGGCGCCGTTCCTACGACACCCCGCCGCCGCCCCTGGACGACAATTCCGAGTTCTCCCAGGCCCGCGACCCCCGCTACGCAGACCTCGGTGACGCCCTGCCGCGCACCGAATGCCTGAAGGACGTCCTGGTCCGCCTGCTGCCGTACTGGGAATCGGACATCAAGGACGACCTGAAGAGCGGCAAGACCGTGCTGGTGACTGCCCACGGCAACTCGCTGCGCGCACTGGTCAAGCACCTGGACGGCATCAGCGACGAAGCCATCGCGGGCCTGAACATCCCCACCGGCATCCCGCTGGTCTACGACCTTGATGAAGACTTCCAGCCGATCAAGCGCGGCGGCACCTACCTCGACCCCGCGGCTGCGGAAGAGGCCATCCTCGCCGTCGCCAACCAGGGTAAGAAATAAAGTAGAACGTACGACGGCGGGCTGGTCACAGAAAGTGACCAGCCCGCCGTCGTCTGCTCCAAGGTCTCGAACGGTCAGCTGTGTTCGGTGGCGTTCGGCTGCCAGGCGCCGGTCACCAGGTAGGTGACCTTCTGCGCAACGGAGACTCCATGGTCCGCGAAGCGCTCGAAGTACCGGCTGGCCAATGCAACGTCCACGGTAGTGGCCGGGCTCCCGGCCCATTCAGGAGCCGCGATGGCTTTAAAGACGCTCAGGTGCAGATCATTGATGGTGGTGTTGGCCTTCAGGATGTCCCGGGCCACCTCAAGGTCGCGGGTCTCCAGCAGAACGGTGAGCTTGTCCGCAATCTCCTGGTCCAGGACCGCCATGCTCTTAAACGTCGCCGTCATGGATTCCGGAATAACGATTGAGGGGAACCGGAGACGGGCCAGCTGGGCGATGTGCCGGGCGAGGTCACCCATGCGCTCCAACGACGCGCTCATCCGCAGGGATCCCACGATCATCCGCAGGTCGCTGGCGACAGGGCCCTGCAGCGCCAGGATGTCGATGGCCCGTTCATCCAGGCTGTTCTGCAGGAAGTCGATGCGGGCATCCGCAGCGATCACATCCTGGGCAAGATCCACATCTGCCACCTGGAACGAGGTGGCGGCCTTCGCCATCGCTTCGCTGACCAGCCGGGAGATCTCCACCAGCTGGTCACCAACCTGGGTGAGCTCTTCCTGAAAAACCTTACGCACGTAGGCGTCCTTTCCTTGGAACTCCCGTCCCGCCCGCATCCGGACAGCAGGAATTCATGTCGCCGTTCGGCAGTCCAACTCGTTACTCTGCCAGTATCCGGTAAACGGTTAGGCCCTTGAAGATGAACGTTAGTTGAACCGTTGGCGCAGCAGCCCGGGAGGTGCTGATGGCCGCCTGCCAGCGCATAAGGTGGAGCTGTGGATCCTATGCTCATCGGTCTGGTCGCCGGCCTCGTTGGCCTGGCGCTCGGTACGTTTGGAGTCCTTGCCTACAGGGTCAGCGAGAAGCAGCGCCGGCTGCTGGATATCGACGCCGACGAACTCGCGCTGCCGGCCGGTGCAGCCGAGGTGTTGGCCGTCGTCGGACGCGCCTTTGTGGTGGTGGACGCCGTTGACGGCGTGGTCCGCGCAAGTCCTGCCGCCTATGCCTACGGGCTGGTCCGCGGGCACACCGTGGTCCACAAGGAACTGCTGGACATGACGGCAGGAGTGCGGCGCGATGGCGTCATCCTGGAGAAGCAACTGGAGCTGCCACGGGGACCACTGGGACAAGGCACCATCATTGTCCAGGTGCGGGCAGCCATGCTCGGTGAGGAATACATCCTCCTGCTGGCAGATGACCGTACGGAAATCACGCGCACCGAGGAGATCCGCAACGACTTCGTGGCCAACGTCTCCCACGAACTGAAGACGCCGGTGGGCGCTATCTCCCTGCTCGCCGAAGCCCTCGAGTCCTCGGCCGATGACGAAGAGGCAGTGCGCCGGTTTGCCAAGCGCATGCACAAGGAGTCCGGCCGGCTCGCTGCCCTGGTGCAGGACATCATCGAGCTCTCCCGGCTGCAGGGCGCCAGCGTTACCCAGGAGGGCGGCCCCATTGACGTCAACGCGGTCATCGCGGAAGCCGTGGACCGTTCCCAGCTCCCGGCCGAAAGCAAGAACATCCGCATCGTTGTGGGCGGCCGGACCGAGGCTAACGTCTTTGGCGACCAGGATCTGCTGGTGACCGCGCTGCGCAACCTGATCGACAACGCCATCCGCTACTCCCCGGCGAACACCAGGGTCGGAATCGGTGTGCGGTCCAGGGACGGGCTGGTGTCGATCTCGGTGACGGACCAGGGCGAGGGACTCAGCGCGGAGGACCAGGAGCGGGTCTTCGAGCGTTTCTACCGTGTTGACGCAGCCCGGTCCCGCCACACCGGCGGCACCGGCCTGGGACTGAGCATCGTTAAGCACGTCGCCTCCAACCACGGCGGGGAAGTGACCCTCTGGTCCCAGCCCGGCCAGGGTTCCACCTTCACCCTGCGCCTGCCCGAGATGGAGGGCCAGGACGCCGAGGAGGAGCTCCCGCAGCCGGCAGCCAACAGCGCGGCCGGGCAGGGACCCCCTAAGCCAACTGTCACCCAGGTACCACGCGCCGCCGGCGCAAAAGAACGAGGAGCCAACGCTTGAGCAGGATCTTGATTGTGGAGGACGAGGAATCGTTCAGCGATCCCTTGTCCTATTTGCTGGGCAAAGAGGGGTTCGAAGTGGAAGTGGTGGACAACGGCCTCGACGCCATCACCGAATTTGACCGGAACGGCGCAGACCTTGTCCTGCTGGACCTGCAGCTTCCCGGGCTGTCCGGCACCGAGGTCTGCCGCCAGTTGCGCCAGCGCTCCAGTGTCCCGGTGATCATGCTGACGGCCAAGGACGCCGAAATCGACAAGGTGGTGGGCCTGGAACTGGGCGCGGATGACTACGTCACCAAGCCCTACTCCTCCCGCGAACTGGTGGCCAGGGTCAGGGCTGTCCTGCGCCGCCAGGGCGAACCGGAGGAACTGATTCCCTCTACGGTCCAGGCCGGTCCGGTGCGGATGGACATCGAACGCCACGTGGTAAGCGTGGGCGGGGAACAAGTGCTGCTCCCGCTGAAGGAATTCGAACTCCTGGAGATGCTGCTGCGCAATTCGGGCCGGGTGCTCACGCGCGGGCAGCTCATAGACCGCGTCTGGGGCTCCGACTACGTGGGCGACACCAAGACCCTCGACGTCCACGTCAAGCGGCTGCGCGGCAAGATTGAACCCGATCCCTCAGCACCGCGATACCTGGTGACCGTCCGCGGACTCGGCTACAAGTTCGAGCCGTAGCACCAAGGGCTCACCAAAACAAAAGGCACAGAGAAAGGGAGGGGCCGGCCGGCCCCTCCCTTTCCCTGTGTTCGATACGTCCGTGTTGGACCCGTCCGGACCTAGTGGCCCGTTCCGCCGGCCGACGGTGAGGACGTTGCGCTTCCGGAAGCCGTCGAGGACGGGGTAGCCGAGGTGCTCGGTGAGGGAGTACTGCCGGCGGGCAGGTATTCCTTGTACTCCGGCAGCGTTGCATCCAGTACAGGAACCTTCACCGTGTTGCTGACGTTGGTGCCGTCTTCGGTGACCTTGATGTCCACCAGCGAACCGGGGGCCCCGCCGGACGTGCTCAGGATCGCCTCATCCGAGCTCTCATTCAGCAGTGTGTAGGAGTTGGCCTTGACCGGCACTTCCGTCTGCGAGCCCTCAGCGCCGTTCAGTTTCAGCGTTACATCCTTGGAGGATGAGTTGTAGACGGCACCAATCACACGGCCGGGCTCATCCTCGCCGGAAGAAACGATGAGGATGTTGCGCAGCTGGAGCGGGCCGAGATCGGCGCGGATGCCGTCCGACGCGGAGTACTGATGGTTTGTCTGCTGGGGTGTGATGTATCCGCAACCTGCCGTCAGCAGGCCGACGCCAATGGCGGCCCCGGTCAATGCCAGTTTGGCGCGCTGGGCCCGGGTCATCGCAGTGAAACGCACGTCACGTACTCCTCGAGGGTTTTGAAAGATTATTCAGCCCATAGCCTAGCCGCAAACGGGGTCAAACGAGGATTCGAGGGCCGTCACATCACCCTTGGCAGAGCGCACGCGATGCACTATTATCCGCTTTCGTCAAGGGGGTTGAGGGGGTCGATTGTGCTGTTTTTCCGCGGATTTTCGCGGTTCGGGGCCCTTTTGCCGGCCGGTCATATGCCTGAATCGTGATAAACTGGTCTGCGGGAAAGGGGAAATGTCCACATGGTATTTGAGGTCGGCGAGACAGTAGTTTACCCTCACCACGGTGCTGCGAAGATTGAAGAAATCAAGATGCGCACCATCAAGGGCGAAGAGAAAATGTATCTCAAGCTCAAGGTGGCTCAGGGTGATCTGACCATTGAAGTTCCAGCAGAGAATGTTGATCTTGTTGGGGTTCGGGACGTAGTGGGCAAGGAAGGCCTGGAGCACGTGTTTGATGTGCTTCGCGCCGAGTTCACCGAAGAGCCCACCAACTGGTCACGCAGGTACAAGGCAAATCTGGAGAAGCTTGCTTCCGGTGACGTCATCAAGGTAGCAGAGGTCGTCCGCGACCTGTGGCGCCGCGATCACGACCGGGGCCTTTCCGCAGGCGAGAAGCGAATGCTGGCCAAGGCCCGGCAGATTCTGATTTCAGAACTGGCGCTGGCTGAAAAGACCGACGAGGAGAAGGCTGCAAGCGTTCTCGACGAGGTCCTGGCTTCCTAAGAATTGAACCCTGGTGGCACCCAAGTGCCGCCGGGGCTTCTTTTTGCCCGGATTCAGGTCCGGGCGGGGCGGGCCGCAGCGACGTAGGCTAGTCCGCATGAGCGAAACTCCCACCCGCCTTGTCACCGCCGTGATCCTGGTGGCCGCCGGCTCCGGGCAGCGGCTTGGCTACGGCATGCCCAAAGCAGCCGTGCCCCTGGGCGGCGAACCAATTCTGATGCATGCCCTGCGGGGGATCGTTGCCTCCGGCGTCAGCAGCCAGGTGTGCATTGCGCTGCCGGCCGCGGACACCGCCCTGCGGCAGCTGTGCGAGGACTTCAGGGAGGAACTGGCCGACGGCGGCCCCCTCCTTTCGATTGTCGACGGCGGCGCCACCCGCGCTGACTCCGTCCGGGCTGGTATTGCTGCCCTGATGGACGGGATCGAGGCGGTCCTGGTCCACGACGCAGCCCGTGCACTGACCCCCGAATCCGTCTTCCACCGGGTGACTGACGCCCTGGCGGCCGGCGCTGCCGCGGTGATTCCCGCCGTCGCCGTTGTGGATACCGTCAAAACCGTTGCGGCGACCACCGGGGAGGACAGCGCCCTGGCGCCGGAGATCGTGACCGGTACCGCGCCGCGGGAGGAACTGCGCGCCGTGCAGACACCCCAGGGCTTCCAGCTCGGCACCCTCCTGAAAGCGCACGAGGCCGCCCGGACCCTGGACCCGCAGCAGTCCGCCGCCGTGACCGATGACGCCATGCTCGTGGAGATGCTGGGCACGCCGGTCCACGCGGTCCGCGGTTCCAGCCAGTCACTGAAGATCACCACCCCGCTGGACCTGATCATTGCCGAGGGACTGCTGGAAGGGCCCCTGGGCGCCCGGTGGGTGGAAGGCTAGGCATGGACATCACAGCGATTCTTCCCCGCACCGGCATAGGACTGGATGTCCATGCCTACGCCGCGGATGACGCGCCCCGTCCGCTCTGGCTTGGCGGCCTCTTCTGGGAGGGGGAACGTGGCCTGGCCGGGCACTCCGACGGTGACCCGGTGGCCCACGCGGCCGCTGACGCCCTTTTTTCGGCAGCGGGCATCGGCGACCTCGGAACGCACTTCGGAACCAGCCGCCCTGAGTTCGCCGGCGCGTCCGGGGTAACGCTGCTCTCGGAAGCCGCCCGGATTGTGCGCGCCGCCGGTTTTGAGATCGGCAATGTTGCGGTCCAGTTCGTGGCCAACCGGCCCAAGTTCGGCCCCCGGCGGGAGGAATCACAACGCGTTCTCAGCGAGGCGGCCGGCGCGCCCGTCAGCGTTACCGCCACCACCAGCGACGGGCTGGGGTTCGCGGGCCGCGGCGAAGGCATCAGCGCTGTGGCCACTGCACTGGTGTATCCAAGCCAGCCCGGCCCCATCGGCTAATCTGGAGCGGTGACCCTGCGCTTCTATGACACTGCCTCCGCCGAAGTCCGGAACTTCGTCCCCCTCGTCGAGGGCAAGGCCAGCCTCTACTACTGCGGCGCCACGGTGCAGGGCATGCCCCATGTTGGCCATATCCGCTCCGCCATTGCCTTCGACCAGCTCACCCGCTGGCTGCAATACCGCGGCCTCCGGGTCACGGTGGTCCGGAACGTCACGGACATCGACGACAAGATCCTTGCCAAGTCCGAGGCATCCTTCGCACCGGGTTTCGCGCCTGAGCCCGGGGAAGTGCCCGGGGAAGAGTGGTGGGCCCTCGCTTACCGTTACGAGCAGGAGTTCCTGAAGGCCTACGACGCCCTGGGCGTCTCCCGTCCCACCTACGAACCCCGCGCCACCGGCCACATCCCGGAAATGCATGCGCTCATCCAGCAATTGATCGACCGCGGCCACGCCTACCCGGCGCTGGACGACTCCGGCGATGTCTACTTCGACGTCCGTTCCTGGAGCAAATACGGTTCCCTCACCCGTCAGAACATCGATGACATGCAGGCAGCTCCCGACGCCGACCCCCGGGGCAAGCGCGATCCCCGCGACTTCGCGCTGTGGAAGGGTTCCAAGGTCGGAGAACCGGCGACGGCAAGCTGGGCTTCGCCCTGGGGTGCCGGCCGGCCGGGCTGGCACCTGGAATGCTCGGCCATGGTCACTAAATATCTCGGCACCGAGTTCGATATCCACGGCGGCGGCCTGGACCTGCGGTTCCCGCACCATGAAAACGAGCTGGCCCAGTCCCAGGCGGCAGGCCACCCGTTCGCCAACTTCTGGATGCACAACGGCATGGTCACCTACGAGGGCGAAAAGATGTCCAAGTCCATCGGGAACACCGTCAGCCCGGCCGAGATGCTGGAACTGGCCCCGCCCCGGGTGGTCCGGTACTACCTCGGCCAGGCGCACTACCGCTCAATCCTGGACTACCGTCCCACCTCGCTGCAGGAAGCCGCGGCCGCCGTCGAACGCATTGACGGGTTCCTCGCCAAAGCCGCCGCCAGGTTCGGAACTGACGCCGGTTTTGTACCCGGCACGTACGGCTCCTCCCCGGACACACTGAGTGCCTTCTCCGAAGCCATGGATGATGACCTCAACGTACCGCGCGCACTGGCAGCACTTCACGAAACGGTGCGCGCCGGCAACACCGCCCTTGCCGAAGGCAATGATGACGCGGCCCGACTCGCAATGCACACGGTGGCAGTGATGACCGACGTCCTCGGTCTCAACGCAGTGGCCGGTTCAGACGCCGGCAACAGCAAGGAAGCCGCCGCCCTCGACGTCCTGGTGCAGGCACAGCTGGACGCCCGGGCAGCTGCCAGGGCCGAAAAGAACTGGGCAGCATCCGACGCCATCCGGGACACCCTCAACCAGGCCGGCGTTGTGGTGGAGGACGGGCCGGACGGCCCAACCTGGAGCCTGAAACGGGACTGACACCCCACCCGGCACCGGACACCCAAACCGCGGATCGCTCGATTTTTCTTCGGTCAGTAGACTGGTAGGCAGATTCAGTCAACACAATCAAGGGTGGAACACAATGGCCAACAATGGTCGCCGATCGGTTAAAGCGAAGAAGGGCCCAACCATCGGAACCGGTGGCCATGGCCGCAAGGCCCTCGAAGGCAAGGGTCCTACGCCCAAGGCGGAGGACCGCCCGTACCACAAAGCGCACAAGGCCAAGCAGCTCTCCGAGCGCTCCGCCGCCAAGCGCAACCCGGGTGCCCGCAGCGCCGGTGCGGCCAAGTCCGGCCCCAAGGGACGCGCCACCGAAGAAGTGGTCACCGGCCGCAACTCGGTAGTCGAAGCGCTCCGGGCCGGCATCCCCGCCAAAGCCCTGCACGTGGCCATCCGCATCGAAATGGATGACAGGGTCAAGGAATCCCTGAAGATTGCTGCCGAGCGCGGCATCCCGTTGATGGAGACCGGTAAACCCGAGCTGGACCGGATGACCGATGACGCAGTGCACCAGGGCCTGGTGCTCCAGATCCCGCCCTACGAGTATCAGGACGCTTACGAACTCGCCGAAGACACTGTGGCGAAGTGGAAAAAAGGCTATATCGGCAACGCGCCGCTCTTCGTCGCCCTCGACGGCATCACGGACCCCCGCAACCTGGGCGCCATCATCCGCTCCGTATCCGCCTTCAGCGGCCACGGCGTGATCGTCCCCGAACGCCGCTCAGTGGGCGTCACCGCCTCCGCTTGGAAAACCAGCGCCGGGGCGGCCGTGCGTGTCCCGGTGGCACGCGCCTCCAATCTGAACAACGCGCTGAAGCAGTTCAAGAACATGGGCATCTTTGTCCTGGGCTTGGACGGCGACGGCGACGTCTCTCTTCCGGACCTCACCCTCGCCACCGAACCCGTATGCATCGTGGTGGGCTCCGAAGGCAAGGGCCTCAGCCGCCTGGTCCGCGAAAACTGCGACCAGATTGTGTCCATTCCGATCGACTCCGCGATGGAATCCCTGAACGCCTCGATGGCCGTTGGCATCTCGCTGTATGAAGTGTCCCGCCAGCGCGCGGCAAAATAGCAGGTCAGTGGCGGCTAAAATTTAGGTGATGGTTATGCCGCTCTTTGATACTGCTGCTTCCGCCACGGATGCCTCAACGGCTGTTCCACTCGGTGTCAGTGTCCCGCGCGCGGCCACGGCCCGTGGAGGCTCAACCGGCAACGGAAAGGGGCCCGCTGCGCAGGCCAACGTTGCCTGTTACGCCCCCGGGGTCCGGAACCTGGAAATTGTCTACAAGGCTCCCGGCGGCGACTGGCGTGTCCAGGCGCTTCCCAATGTGAGCCAGGACGTCCATCACGGGATAGTGGACAACCTGCCATACGGTTCCAGATATGGCTTCCGGAAAGCGGCCGGCGGGGAGTCCCTGCCACTGGCTGTGCCGGCGGGCGGCATGGACGACGACGGCGGGCAGCCGCTGCTGCTGGACCCTTACGGCCGCGCCGTGGACCAGTCAGAGGGTTTCCTGGCGAGCGTGCGGACGGCCGGCGATTTCGACTGGGGAGAGGACTCGCGGCTGAAGCTGCCGTGGCGGGACACCATTGTCTATGAGGCCCATGTCCGCGGGCAGAGCATGCTCCACCCGGACGTCCCCCGGGAACTCCGCGGCACCTACGCCGGCCTGGCCCACCCTGCCATCGTTGAGCACTTTAAAAGCCTGGGTATCACGTCCGTCCAACTGCTGCCCGTGCACTTCCATCTGGATGAACCGCATTTACAGGACCTGGGCCTGACCAACTACTGGGGTTACAACACCGCCGTCTTTTTCGCCCCGCACCCCGGCTACGCCACCAGGGCGGCGCAGGAGGCCGGCCCCCAGGCGGTCCAGGACGAGTTCAAGGGCATGGTCAAGGCGCTGCACGCCGCCGGGCTGGAAGTCATCCTGGACGTGGTGTACAACCACACGGCCGAGGGCGGTGCCGGTGGCCAGACGTTCAGCTTCCGGGGCCTGGGGGAGGACACCTACTACCGCACCGACGGGAACGGCAAGTATGTGGACACCACTGGTTGCGGCAACAGCCTGGACTTTTCCCGGCCCCAAGTGGTGCAACTGGTCCTGGACTCATTGCGGTACTGGGTGGATGAGTTCCACATCGACGGCTTCCGGTTTGACTTGGCGGTGACGCTCTGCCGGAATGCCGCCAACGAGTTCGATCCCAAACACCCGTTCCTGGAAGACATTGCAGCGGATCCCGTCCTGTCCGATGTGAAGCTTATCGCCGAACCCTGGGATGTGGGCTACGGCGGCTGGCAGACCGGGCGGTTCCCGGCGGGCTGGGCAGACTGGAACGACCACTTCCGCGACGCCGTGCGCTCCTTCTGGCTGGCGGACCGGGCTTCCCTTGAGTCCGGCGGCCAGGGCGGTTCGGTGTCCAGGCTCGCGGACGTGCTCTCAGGGTCCGCCGCCCTCTTCGCCGCGTCCGGCCGTTCACGCCTGGCGTCGCTGAACTACATCACCTCCCACGATGGCTTCACCATGAACGATCTTGTCTCTTATGACCGGAAGCACAACGAGGCCAACGGCGAGCAGAACCGGGACGGGCACGGCGACAACCGCAGCTACAACCACGGTTTTGAAGGCCCCACCGAGGACGGCGCCATCCTCGCCGCGCGTGCGCAGTCGCGCCGGAACCTGATGGCTTCGCTGATGGTATCCCTCGGCGTCCCCATGATCACCGCGGGAGACGAGCTGGCGCGGACCCAGCAGGGAAACAACAACGCCTACTGCCAGGACAACGCCATCGCCTGGCTCGACTGGACCGCGACGCCCGAATCCCACGAGATGCTCCGCAGCACCAAGCGTTACATCCGCCTGCGGAAGGAGTTCCTGGCCGCACAGCCCCATGACTTCCCGGTGCAGGACGGACAGTCCTATCTCCACTGGTTCGACCACACCGGCCAGCCTATGTCGATGGAACGCTGGAATGATCCGCAGCACCGCGTGGTGCAGCTCCTGCTCGGCTCCGACGACGGCACCCTGGCCGGCCTGGTGGTCGTGAACGGCAATACCTCGGACGTGCAGATCACCCTGCCCCGCGTCGCTGCAGAAGGCGCCGACCACCGCCAGTTCGAGCTCCGGCTGACCACATCGCCGCTGCACGAGCTCCGGCAGGGCCTCAGGGTTTCCCCTGGGGAGAAGGACCTCGTCGAGGCCAACTCCATCAACATCTACCGCACGTAGCCGCCCCGGAGAATCCATGCGCAACCGCAACATCCTGCCCTTGCTGCTGACCGCATTTGTTGTGCTGGCGCTCCTGGCGTTCGGCGGCACCGGAGTCCTGGGCCAGCTGACGCAAAGTACGACGGCGGATGGCACCTCGAGCGCTGCCCCGGTGCCGCCTGCACCCACCGCTGCTGCGCCCGGCTCAGGGGGCGCCGCTGCGCCCCCTGCATCCGTCCCGGACAACCCGTCAGGACTGCGGGAGGTGCGCGAGTCCGCCCTTCCTGCCGAAGCCCGGAGCACGCTTGGCCTCATACGGGCCGGGGGACCCTTCCGCTACAGCCAGGACAACCAGGCGTTCGGAAACTTTGAACGGATCCTCCCGCGGAGGGACAGGGGCTATTACCGCGAATACACTGTGCCCACGCCCGGAGAATCAGATCGGGGAGCCCGGCGCATCGTCGCCGGCGATGGCGGGGAAAAGTACTACACCGATGATCACTACGAGACATTTCGATTCATAGTGGAAGGCAGCTAACACAGCCATGAAGATCTACTCCGGCGATACCTGGACCTTGGAAGAGCTGCAGGAGCAGGTGGCAGACGCCGGACGCCGCAGCCTGGTGGTTCCCGCAGCCGACAGCAAAAGAGCCGTCCTGGAAACCTTTGGCGAGGTCCTGAACTTCCCGGAACACTACGGCGTGAACCTGGATGCCCTCAACGATTCACTCCATGACTTCGCGGACAGCATCACGGAGAACGGCAATCCGCCGGTCACGGTCCTCTGGCAGGTGGCTGCCCCGTTCCGCGCCGACCGGTCCTTCGGGGTCATGTGCGAGGTCCTCCAGGACGCCGAGCGCTATGCCGGAAAGGACCTGGCCGTTACCGCCGTCCTGCTCTAAGCCCAGCCCTGTTTCAACCAGCCCCGCCCTGGCCGCGCTCTTCCTGCCCGGTGTACGTGTCCAGCAGGTCCAGTGCCCGGCCGCCGCCGTCCTCTTCGGCAAGGGCCTTGCGCATGCTTTCGGCCTTCGCCTTCCCACCCGGGAAGGGTGGGAGGAGGGGAACCTCGGGGTCGGTCAGGACCTCGATCACCACCGGCCGGTCCGCTGCGAACGCCCGCTCCCAGGCGTCCCCAAGAAGCTCCGGATCCTCCACCCGGATACCCGTGAAACCCAGCAGTTCGGCGTAGCCCGCGAACGGAAAGTCCGGGAGCTCCTGGCTGTCCCGGAACCTGGGCTCGCCCTCGGACTCGCGCTGCTCCCAGGTGACTTCCGTGAGCTCCCGGTTGTTGAAGACGCACACAATGAACCGCGGGTCCTGCCACTGCCGCCAGCGGTGCGCCACGGTTACCAGTTCGGCGATCCCGGCCATCTGCATGGCGCCGTCCCCGGCCAGTGCCACCAGCGGCCGGTCCGGGTGCGCAAGCTTTGCGGCAATGCCGTACGGGATGGAGCAGCCCATGCTGGCCAGCGTGCCCGAAAGGTGCGCTGGAACGCCTGGCGGAAGGACCAGCTGGCGGGCATACCAGTAAACGCAACTGCCGACGTCGATACTTAACTGCGCGTTGGCCGGCAGCCGGCCGTTCAGCTCCCGCACCACCCGCTCCGGGTTCACCGGGCTGGCCGGGACAGCTGCGCGTTCCTCCGCCAACGCCCGCCAGCGGACCACTTCCTGTTCGACGTCGTCACGCCACTGTCCGCGGGGACGCGCCGTCAGCCGTGAACTGAGCGCCTGGAGTGCGGCCGCGGCGTCGCCGGCCAGGCCGACTTCGACCGGGTAGCGGTTGCCGATCTTCCGCTCGTCGATGTCGATCTGGACGGCCCGGGCGGCGCCGGGCGGCGGATAAAACTCCGTCCAGGGATCGTTCGAACCCACAATGAGCAGGGCGTCGCAGTTTCCCAGCAGGTGCGCACTTGCCGTGCTCCCCAAATGTCCCATCGTGCCCACGGCAAAGGGCAGGGTTTCGTCCACGTACGGTTTGCCCAACAGGCTGGTGGCGATCCCGGCGCCAAGCTGTTCGGCGACAGCCACCACGTCCGCCCCGGCGTGGCGGGCGCCCTGGCCAACAAGGAGCGCCACCTTCGTGGCGCCGTTGAGGATCACGGCGGCCGCCTCCAGGTCTTCCGTTCGAGGGATCTTGGCAGAGGTGCTCCAGGAGGGTGCGGTGACCACCACGCCGTGCTGCTGCTCCAGCTCGGGCGCGGGCGCGGACTGGATGTCATGCGGCAGGATCACCACGCAGGGCGACGAGGTGGCCTTTGCCGTCCGGAACGCACGGTCCAGGACCATGGGCAGCTGCTCAGGGGCGCTGACCTGTTGCACGAACTGGGCTGCAACGTCCTTGAACAGAACGGTAAGCTCGATTTCCTGCATGTAGGCCGAGCCCAGCACGGTGCGGCTTTGCTGGCCCACGATGGCCACCACGGGGACGCCGTCGAGCTTTGCGTCGTACAGGCCGTTCAGCAGGTGGACGGCGCCCGGCCCCTGGGTGGAGGTCACTACACCCACCCCGCCGGTGTACTTGGCGTGGCCCACTGCCATAAAGGCCGCGGTTTCCTCGTGCCGTGCCTGCACGAATTCAACGCGGCCTTCCGCCCGGCGCAAGGCCCCCATGAACCCGTTGATCCCGTCCCCGCTGTAGCCGAACACGCGGCTGACGCCCCATGTTTCGAGCCGGTCAACTATCAGGTCTGCCACCGTACGGTCGTTCATGGGTTCCTCCTGCTGCGTTTCTCCTGCCGCGCGTCCGGCGTCAGCCCTTACGCGTTAACGATCAGTCCCAGCTCAGCCTTGGATGCCAGTGCGTCATGCCGCGGCAGCACCCTGACGGTATAACCGAAGGACCCGGAACGGTCGATCACCAGGGAACCGCTGAACAGGTGCCGGCCGCTGCCCAGGTCTTCCTGGACTTTGAGTTCCATCACGGTGATCTCAGCCAAAGTGTCGCTTTCCTCGGCCCGGCCGTAGGCCACTTCCACGCTGACGTCCTCGGGGGTGAGGCTGTTCAGGGCCACGTAGGCATTGACCTGGAGGGTGTCGCCGATCTGCGGATCCTCGGAAACCCCTACCGAGTCCACATGCTCAACGTGCACGTGCGGCCAGGCGGAGCGGACGTTGGCCGTCCAGGCTGCGAGGTTGCGGGCCTGCGAGTACGAATTCGCACCGGCGCTGCGTCCCGCCTCCGCCGCCGGGCGGTAGAGGATGTTCACGTAGTCGCGCAGCATACGCTCGGCCGAGACCTTCGGTCCCAGGTGCGAGAGCGTGTGCTTGATCATGGATACCCAGTGCGTCGGCACCTTCTCGGCACCCGACGCTGTGGACGGCCCTGCGGCGCCCGCGCTTTCGGACACCGTGCTGCCGTAGAAGCGCGGCGCCACCTGGGTTTCCAGGAGTTCATACAGGGCGGCGGCCTCGATATCGTCGCGTTCCTCCGGCGATGCGCCGTTATTGGCGGTGGGAATCGCCCAGCCGTTTTCGCCGTCGTACATCTCGTCCCACCAGCCGTCCAGGACGGAGAGGTTCAGCGAACCGTTCAGGGCGGCCTTCATGCCCGAGGTTCCGCAGGCCTCAAGCGGACGGAGCGGGTTGTTCAACCACACATCGCAGCCCGGGAAGAGGGTGCGCGCCATCGCGATGTCGTAGTTCGGCAGGAACGCGATGCGGTGGCGGACCTCGGGATCATCCGTGAAGCGGACCAGGTCCTGGATCATCTTTTTGCCCGCGTCGTCAGCGGGGTGGGATTTGCCGGCGATGACCAGCTGGATGGGGTGTTCCTTGTGCAGCAGCAGTGCCTTGAGCCTTTCGGGCTCGCGCAGCATCAGCGTGAGGCGCTTGTACGTGGGAACACGGCGGGCGAACCCGATGGTGAGCACGTCCGGGTCCAGGACGTTGTCCGTCCAGCCCAGCTCGGCGTCCGCGGCGCCGCGTTTCTTCCAGGCGGCGCGCAGCCGCTTGCGGACATCCTCCACCAGGGCTGCCCGCATCTCGCGGCGCAATGCCCACACGTCGGCATCGCTGACGTTGTAGGCCAGGTCCCACCGGCCGTTGGCTTCCGCTTCGCTGCCGAACTGGTCCCGGGCGAGCTTGGAAATCCTGCTGTCCACCCACGTCGGCACGTGCACGCCGTTGGTGACAGACGTGATGGGTACTTCGGAGTGGTCGAATCCCGGCCACAGGGCAGAGAACATGCCGCGGGACACTTCCCCGTGCAGCTTGGCCACGCCGTTGGCACGCTGTGCCAGCCGCAAGCCCATCACGGCCATGTTGAACACTGACGCGTTGCCGTCGGCGTAGTTTTCCCTGCCCAGTTCCAGGATCCGGTCCACTGGCACATCCGGTGCCAGGCCGGCCTGGAAGAAGTGGTGGATCTGCGCGATCTCAAAGCGGTCGATGCCCGCAGGCACCGGCGTGTGGGTGGTGAAAACGGTGGATGCACGGCCGGCAGCCAATGCCTCGTCAAAGGTCAGTGCCTCGTCCCCGGCCATCAGTTCCTGGATGCGTTCGATGCCCAGGAAGCCGGCGTGGCCCTCGTTGGTGTGGAAAACCTCCGGGGCCACCGTTCCGGTGAGCTTCTGGAAGGCGCGCAGTGCCTTGACTCCGCCCATGCCCAGCAGCAGCTCCTGCTGCAGCCGGTGGTCCCCGCCGCCGCCGTACAGGCGGTCGGTGATGCTGCGGGCCGCTTCGTCGTTGCCCGGGACGTTGGAATCCAGGAGCAGCAGCGGGACACGGCCGACGTCGGCCCGCCAGATGTGTGCCAGCAGGCGCCGGTTGTTGGGAAGGGGCAGCGAGACCTGCAGGGGGCGGCCGTTGCCGTCCGGGGAAGGCTCGCGGAGCAGGGTGAGCGGGAGACCGTCAGGATCCAGGACCGGGTAGGTTTCCTGCTGCCAGGCATCCCGGGAGAGGGACTGCTTGAAGTACCCGGCCTGGTACAGCAGGCCAACGCCGATCAGGGGCACGCCAAGGTCCGAGGCGGCCTTCAGGTGGTCGCCGGCCAGGATGCCAAGGCCGCCGGAGTACTGCGGAAGGACTTCAGTGATGCCGAATTCGGGGGAGAAGTAGGCAATCGCGGCCGGCGCGTCCGGCCCCAGGCCCTGGTACCAGCGTGGCTCCTCGAGGTAGCGGTCGAGGTCCTCCTCGGCGGCGCGTACGCGTTCCACCACCGACTGGTCCGCAGCCAGCTGCTGCAGCTCTTCGCGGCTCACCAGGCCCAGGAAACCGACCGGATCCTCACCGCTTTCAGTCCAGAGCCGGGGGTTCAGCCCGGCGAAGAGTTCGCGGGTGGGGCGGTGCCAGGACCAGCGCAAATTGCTGGCCAGCCGGGCCAGCGGGCGGATGGGCTCGGGGAGGACTGTTCGGACCGTAAATCTGCGGATTGCCTTCACCTGCGTCACACTAACGGACAACATGGGCAGCCGGAACCAGCTTTGGGTTTCTTTTGGGTAAATGACTGTTGGCGTCCAGGAAATGACGCAGCCCGCAACAAAATTAGGGAGCAGGCTTAGCAATCTTCGCCATTTCTCGCTAACGTCGAGCGTGTGACGACTAACTCAGGAACCAGTGCCGCATTAGACAATAAACCGAAGGTCCGCATCACTGACGGCCTCCGGTTTGGACGTTTTCCCATCACCGCCGTGCAGCCGGTGGTGGAAGGTGGAAGATTCCCCGCCAAGGCCCTGCCGGGTGAGGGGATAGTCGTTGGAGCCACGGCGTTCCGCGAGGGGCATGACATGCTCGGAGTCAGTGCCGTGCTCCTGGATCCCGAAGGCAACGAGCGCCAGCGCGTGAGGCTCGCACCTCCACGCGGGGAACGCGGCATGGGAACGGACCGCTGGGAAGGTGTGCTCACGCCGTCGGACGTTGGCAACTGGTCCTTTGTCATCGAAGCCTGGCACGACCGCTACGGCACCTGGCACCACAACGCCGAGGTGAAGGTGGCTGCCGGAATCGACGTGGAACTGATGCTCGCCGAGGGCGCGGCGCTGCTGGGTGAAGCCTCCGAGGACTGCTCCCGCAGCGAGGCGGACCGGGCAACATTGCGCTGGGTCGCCGACCGGCTGGCAGACAGGTCGCTCAGCCCCGAAGAGCGCCTCGCCGCCGGGTTCAGCAACGGGGTGGCCGAAATCGTGCGCCGCGAGCCCATTCGCGAACTGGTGACAATCTCCGAGCAGTTCCCGCTGCTGGTTGAGCGCGACCTCGCCGGCCGCGGCGCCTGGTACGAGTTCTTCCCCCGTTCCGAAGGCGCGGTCCGCAACCACGAAACGGGTACCTGGACCTCCGGCAACTTCCGCACAGCTGCGAAGCGCCTGGACGCCGTTGCTGCCATGGGCTTCGACGTCCTGTACATGCCGCCCATCCACCCCATCGGCGTCCAGCACCGCAAGGGTCCCAACAACACACTGATCGCCGGCCCCAACGATCCCGGGTCGCCGTGGGCCATCGGCGCCAAGGAAGGCGGCCACGACGCCATCCATCCGGACCTTGGCACGTTCGAGGACTTCGATGCTTTTGTAGCGCGGGCCAACGAACTGGGCCTGGAAGTTGCCCTGGACCTGGCCCTGCAGGCCGCGCCGGACCACCCCTGGGTCCAGTCGAACCCGGAATGGTTCACCACCCGGGTGGACGGCAGCATTGCCTATGCCGAAAACCCGCCCAAGAAGTACCAGGACATTTACCCCCTGAATTTCGATAATGACCCGGAGGG
The DNA here is from genome assembly GCF_030817835.1 of Pseudarthrobacter sp. W1I19. Taxonomy (NCBI): domain Bacteria; kingdom Bacillati; phylum Actinomycetota; class Actinomycetes; order Micrococcales; family Micrococcaceae; genus Pseudarthrobacter; species Pseudarthrobacter sp. W1I19. The sequence continues at coordinate 3,641,981 of NZ_JAUSZR010000001.1, read as the reverse complement.
GCTCTCAAACGAAATTCTGCGTATTGTCCTGCTGTGGGTCAGCCACGGCGTAAAGATATTCCGCGTCGATAACCCGCACACCAAACCGGTGTGGTTCTGGGAATGGCTCATTGCGGAGGTGAATAAAGAGGTTCCGGGCGTTGTCTTCCTCGCGGAAGCCTTCACCCGCCCCGCCATGATGCACGCGCTGGGCCGGGCCGGGTTCCAGCAGTCCTACACCTACTTCACCTGGCGGAACACCAAGAAGGAGATCGAGGACTACTTCACCGAAGTCAGCCACGAGTCCCCCGCCTTCTTCCGGCCCAACTTCTTTGTGAACACCCCGGACATCCTCACCGAATACCTCCAGTTCGGCGGCCCGGCGGCCTTCAAGATCAGGGCCGCGCTGGCGTCCACGGCAAGCCCCCTGTGGGGCGTCTACGCCGGCTACGAACTTTATGAGCACGTTGCCCGGCCCGGAGCCGAAGAGTACATCGACAATGAAAAGTTCGAATACAAAGCGCGTGACTGGGACGCCGCGGCCCACTCCGGGCGGACCCTGGCACCGTACATCACCCGGTTGAACGAGCTCCGGCACGCGCACCCCGCGCTGCAGGACCTGCAGAACCTCACCGTGCATCACACAACGGACAATTCCACGGTTGCCTACTCGAAGCACAAAACGCTCCCGGACGGATCCAAGGACACCATCATCGTGGTGGTGAACGTGGATCCACACGTCACCAAGGAGTGCAGTGTCTCCCTGGACCTCGCGGCCCTGGAGCTGGACCCGGAAGACCGCACTGCGAACGGCGGCTTTTATGTGGACGACCTCATTTCCGGGGAAAGCTGGGAATGGGGCGAATTCAACTACGTCCGCCTCGACCCGCACGTTGAGCCCGCACACATCCTGAGTGTCAGGAGAGCGCATCAGTGAGTTTTAATCCGCAAAGTTCGGGCCGGCATTTCACGCCGAAGAGCACCTTCGAACTGAACGCGCCGGGCCTGCAGCACGATCCTCTGTGGTACCGGAAGGCCGTTTTCTATGAGGTCCTCGTCAGAGCTTTTGCGGATGCCAACGGTGACGGCTCGGGAGATTTCTCGGGCCTCATCGACAGGCTCGACTACCTGCAGTGGCTGGGCGTGGACTGCCTCTGGCTGCCCCCGTTCTTCCAGTCGCCGCTGCGCGACGGCGGATACGACATCTCCGACTACAACTCGGTGCTGGACGAGTTCGGCACCATTACCGATTTCAAGCGGCTGGTGGCGGAAGCACACGCCAGGGGCGTGCGGGTCATCATCGACCTGCCCCTGAACCACACCTCGGACCAGCATCCGTGGTTCCAGGAATCGCGGAAGGACCCCGACGGCCCGTACGGCGACTTCTATGTGTGGAGTGACACGGACGAGAAGTACCAGGACGCCCGGATCATCTTTGTGGACACCGAGGAATCAAACTGGACGTTCGACCCCATCCGGCGGCAGTTTTTCTGGCACCGGTTCTTCAGCCACCAGCCCGACCTGAACTTCGAGAACCCCAAGGTCATCGAGGCCCTGTTCGACGTGGTGCGGTTCTGGCTCGACCAGGGCATCGACGGGTTCCGTGCCGACGCCATCCCCTACCTTTATGAGGAGGAGGGCACCAACTGCGAGAACCTGCCAGCCACCCACGAATTCCTCCGCAGGCTGCGCGCCATGGTGGACGAGAGTTACCCCGGCCGCGTCATCATTGCTGAGGCCAACCAGCCGCCCAACGAGGTGGTGGAGTACTTCGGCACGGAAGAGGAACCCGAATGCCACATGGCCTTCCATTTCCCGATCATGCCGCGCCTGTACTACGCGCTCCGGGACCAAAAGGCCGCGCCCATCATTGAGACCATGCAGGACACACCGGATATCCCCGAGGGCGCGCAGTGGGGAACCTTCCTGCGGAACCATGACGAGCTGACCCTTGAGATGGTCACCGCGGACGAGCGGGCCGCCATGCTTGGCTGGTACGCGCCGGACCCCCGAATGCGGGCCAACATCGGCATCCGCCGCCGGCTGGCGCCCCTGCTGGACAACTCCAGGGCAGAAATCGAACTGATCAACGCCCTGCTGCTCTCGCTGCCCGGCAGCCCGTTCCTGTATTACGGGGACGAGATCGGCATGGGGGACAACATCTGGCTCGAAGACCGGGACGCCGTCCGCACCCCCATGCAGTGGAACCCCGACCGCAACGCAGGCTTCTCCCACGCGGACCCCGGCAAGCTCTACCTGCCGGTCATCCAGTCCCTGGTCTATAACTACAACATGGCCAACGTCGAGGCCGAGGCTGCGCACTCGGGCTCCCTGCTCCGCTGGACCCGCCAGATCCTCAGCGTCCGCAAGAACCATCCCTCGTTCGGCCTCGGTTCCTTCAAACACGTTGAGGCGGACCACGACGCCGTGCTGGCCTACCTGAGGGAGCTGCCGGACGGCAATTCCGCCGGGGTGGACGGTGAAACCGTCCTGTGTGCCTTCAATCTCTCGCAGCATCCAGTGGCCGCCAGGCTGCGCATTCCCGATTACGCCGGCCGCGGCCTTCGGGATGTGTTCGGCGGCCAGCCATTTCCTGGCATCAACGAGGACGGGACGCTGACGCTGACCCTGGGCAGCCACGATTTTTTCTGGCTGCGGGTCCGCTCGGCAGCGTCCAATCCTTCGTCCCCCTATACGCAGGCAATGCCGATCCTCTCGATTGAGAACTGACATGAACCAGCCCATCCTTACCCCCGCCCTGACCGCGCTGCTTCAGGAATGGCTTCCGAGGCAACGCTGGTTCCCCGTCAAAACCCCCGGATTCGAGGTAGCACAGGCAGGCAGCCTGGGGCTGGAAGATCCCACCGGCCACGCCGCGCTGGCGGTGTTCCTCCTGAAAGTCACCACCAAGGGAGCCGACGGCGGCCGGCGCACCGAAGTGGTGCAGGTCCCCCTGAGCTTCCGGCCCGCACCGGCCGCGGGCATGGAGCGGGCGCTGATCGGCGAGGCCGCCGGCACTGATCCTTCCAGGCCATGGGTCTATGACGCAGTGCACGACCCGGACTTTGTGGGTGCCTGGCTTGAACTCATGCGCGGCGGGGAGAAGGCGCCCAGCGGCACCGCCGCCGGGTTCCGTACCCCGGGAGGGCCCAGGCTGCCCACGGCGCGCGGCGTGGTCAAAGTGCTGTCTGGAGAGCAGTCCAACAGTTCGGTGATCGTGGACGACGGCGAATCAGCCGCCATCGTGAAGTTCTTTCGTGTCCTCTCGGAAGGAACCAATCCCGAAGTTGAAGTGGGTGCCGCCCTCACTTCCGCGGGTACAGCTGAAGTTCCAGCCACCCTCGGCTGGGTCCGCGGCGAGTGGTTGGCCCAAGGTCTTCCTTCCCCTAACGGCACTGCTGCGGGTTCAAGGCATGCGGAGGGGGAGTTGGCGGTTGCGCACGAGTTCCTGGCCGGCGGGCTCGATGCCTGGCGCCTGGCTGTTGATGCGGCGCGGTCCGGAACGGACTTTACGGCGGAGGCGCGCGCTCTCGGAGCCGCCACGGCAACCGTCCACCGCCGGCTCGCCGAAGCACTCGGACAATCCGAGGAGGCTGAGCCCGGTAAGGTGATCGCGCCGGCAGTAGCCCAGCGCGTCCGGCAGGCGTGGGCCGAAGCCGCCTCCGCCGTCGGGCCCTATGGCACGGCATTGGACGCCTTGCTGGAGGGGCTCGACGGCGTCCCTGCCGGTCCGCTGCAGCGGATCCACGGGGACCTCCACCTCGGCCAGATCCTCCAGGTTCCGGGGCAGGCGGGGGCGGCGCCACGCTGGGCCATCCTCGACTTCGAAGGCGAACCGCTGCGTCCCATCGCCGAACGCAACGTTCCCGACGTTCCCCTCCGCGACGTGGTGGGAATGCTCCGGTCCTTCGACTACGCGGCGGGGGCCGCCCAGCGCGAGCAGGAGGGCGCGCAGGTGCCCGCCTCCTGGGTTGACGACTGCGCCGATGCCTTCCTTGCCGGCTACGCGGAGGTTACGCCGGGCACGGTGGACAAGGACGCGCCCCTCTTTGTGGCATTGTGGCTGGACAAGGCGCTGTACGAAGTAGTTTATGAAATGCGTAACAGGCCCGACTGGCTGGCGATCCCCGTGAACGCCGCCAGGCGGCTCCTCAGCGGTAACGGCGCCATCCAACAGACCGGCGCAGCATCGGAAGGTAACGAAATGACAGGCTCAGCACGAACCGACCATCCCGGGGTGCCGCTGCATGTGGATGCAGGCATCTTGGGCAAGATCGCGAACGGCGAACACCACGCCCCCCATTCCGTCCTCGGGGCGCACCTGGACGACTACGGCCACGTCACCATCCGCACCGTGAAGCATCTGGCCGAGTCCGTCACCGTGATCACGGCCGCGGGCGAGGTTCCCATGGAGCATGAAGCCCATGGCGTGTGGGTAGCCGTGATGGAGCCCCTGCAGCAAGGCCACGTCCCGGACTACCGCCTTGCCGTCACGTATGCGGGCGCCGAACCCGTCATCGTGGACGAGCCGTACCGCTACCTGCCCACCGTGGGTGAAGTTGACCTGCACCTTATCGGCGAGGGCCGGCATGAGAAGCTCTGGCAGGTGCTTGGTGCGCACGTCCAGCACTACAAGTCCTCCCTCGGCGACGTAGACGGTGTTTCCTTTGCCGTTTGGGCACCCAACGCGCAGGCCGTGCGGATCAAGGGAGACTTCAACGGCTGGGACGGCCGCGAGAATTCGCTCCGCTCCCTGGGCTCATCCGGTGTCTGGGAAATCTTCATTCCCGGTGTCACAGCCGGTGCATGCTACAAGTTCGAGATCCGCACCCGGTCCGGCCACTGGGTGGAAAAGGCCGACCCGCTCGCGTTCGGAACCGAGGTCCCGCCGCTGACCGCCTCCCGTGTTGTGGAGCCCTCGTACGCCTTCAAGGACGACGAATGGATGGAAGCCCGGGCCCAGCGGGATCCGCAAAACTCGGCCATGAGCGTCTACGAAGTCCACCTCGGTTCCTGGCGGCTGGGGCTCGGCTACAAGGAACTGGCCAAAGAGCTGGTGGACTACGTCAAGTGGCTTGGCTTCACCCATGTGGAATTCATGCCCGTGGCGGAGCATCCCTTCGGTGGTTCCTGGGGCTACCAGGTCACCTCGTACTTCGCCCCCACCTCCCGGTTCGGCCATCCGGACGAATTCCGGTACCTGGTGGACGCACTCCACCAGGCCGGAATCGGTGTCCTGCTGGACTGGGTGCCGGCACACTTCCCCAAGGACGCATGGGCTCTGGCCCAGTTCGACGGCGAGCCCCTCTATGAGCACTCCGATCCGGCTTTGGGTGAGCACCCGGACTGGGGGACGTTGATCTTTGATTTCGGCCGGACAGAGGTGCGCAACTTCCTTGTGGCCAATGCCCTGTACTGGCTGGAAGAGTTCCACATCGACGGCCTGCGGGTGGACGCCGTAGCATCCATGCTCTACCTGGACTACTCCCGCGAGGAGGGCCAGTGGCGGCCCAACCGTTTCGGCGGCCGGGAGAACCTGGAAGCCATTTCCTTCCTGCAGGAAGTCAACGCCACTGTGTACAAGACGCACCCCGGGGCCGTCATGATTGCAGAGGAATCCACTGCATTCCCGGGCGTCACTGCCCCCACCAGCCACGGCGGGCTGGGCTTTGGCCTGAAGTGGAACATGGGCTGGATGCACGATTCCCTCAAGTACGCCTCCGAGGATCCGGTCAACCGCAAGTGGCACCACGGCACGGTCACGTTCTCCCTTGTATATGCCTTCACCGAGAACTTCCTGCTGCCCATCAGCCACGATGAGGTAGTGCACGGCAAGGGCTCCATGCTCCGGAAGATGCCCGGCGACCGTTGGCAGCAGCTGGCCAACCTGCGCGCCTTCCTGGCATACCAGTGGGCCCACCCGGGCAAGCAGCTCATCTTTATGGGCACGGAATTCGGCCAGGAAGCGGAATGGTCTGAACAGCACGGCCTCGACTGGTGGCTTGCGGACATTCCGGCCCACAAGGGAATCCAGCTGCTGACCAAGGACCTCAACGAGCTCTACGCGTCCACTCCCGCGCTCTACACCCGGGACAACGAACCGGGGGGCTTCCAGTGGATCAACGGGGGAGACGCGGACCGCAACGTTCTCTCGTTCATCCGGTGGGACAAGGAGGGCAACCCCCTGGTGTGCGCCATCAACTTCTCTGGCGCGCCGCATGCCGGCTACACGCTGGGAGTGCCGGAGGCAGGTGTCTGGACCGAGGTGCTCAACACCGACTCCACCACTTACGGAGGATCCGGGGTGCTCAACAACGGAGAACTGAAGGCCACCGGGGAAGGGCAGGACGGACAGCCGGCCACCCTGAGCGTCACCTTGCCGCCGCTTGGTGCTGCCTACTTCAAGCCGGGTACATCAGCCGCTGGCTGACCCTTGGTTCCAAGTGTTGACGAACGGCCCGGAATCCTCGTGGTTCCGGGCTTTTTCGTGGCCGGGGGCCCGCGCTGCCTTGTATGCCGGGCAGGCCCGGTTGGCCATCCCGGCAGAGTGGTGGTAGAGTTTATTTCCGCGCTGGTCCACAGAGTCAGCCGGAAAAACCGAAACTCAAGCCTCACGGCAATCAGGGTTGCGGACGCCGGTTTGACAAGTGAGAAGCCAGCCGGTAAGTTTGAAAAGTTGCTCCGGAGCGATCCTCGACTGGTAGATGTTGTGGTGGTGCCGGGTGTGTCTGTTGTTTGAGAACTCAATAGTGTGCCAAGTTTGTTGATACCAATTGTTTTAGTGATTGGTTGAATTGACCGGGCTTGTCCGCCCCTGTGGGTGGGTCTGGTTTTTACAGCTGGTTTCAAATTTTGCAGCCTGGTTTCCGCGTTTTCCCGTGGTTTCTTGGTTGTGTTCGTTTTTGTTTTACTTCAACGGAGAGTTTGATCCTGGCTCAGGATGAACGCTGGCGGCGTGCTTAACACATGCAAGTCGAACGATGATCTCCAGCTTGCTGGGGGGATTAGTGGCGAACGGGTGAGTAACACGTGAGTAACCTGCCCTTAACTCTGGGATAAGCCTGGGAAACTGGGTCTAATACCGGATATGACTGATCATCGCATGGTGGTTGGTGGAAAGCTTTTTGTGGTTTTGGATGGACTCGCGGCCTATCAGCTTGTTGGTGAGGTAATGGCTTACCAAGGCGACGACGGGTAGCCGGCCTGAGAGGGTGACCGGCCACACTGGGACTGAGACACGGCCCAGACTCCTACGGGAGGCAGCAGTGGGGAATATTGCACAATGGGCGAAAGCCTGATGCAGCGACGCCGCGTGAGGGATGACGGCCTTCGGGTTGTAAACCTCTTTCAGTAGGGAAGAAGCGAAAGTGACGGTACCTGCAGAAGAAGCGCCGGCTAACTACGTGCCAGCAGCCGCGGTAATACGTAGGGCGCAAGCGTTATCCGGAATTATTGGGCGTAAAGAGCTCGTAGGCGGTTTGTCGCGTCTGCCGTGAAAGTCCGGGGCTCAACTCCGGATCTGCGGTGGGTACGGGCAGACTAGAGTGATGTAGGGGAGACTGGAATTCCTGGTGTAGCGGTGAAATGCGCAGATATCAGGAGGAACACCGATGGCGAAGGCAGGTCTCTGGGCATTAACTGACGCTGAGGAGCGAAAGCATGGGGAGCGAACAGGATTAGATACCCTGGTAGTCCATGCCGTAAACGTTGGGCACTAGGTGTGGGGGACATTCCACGTTTTCCGCGCCGTAGCTAACGCATTAAGTGCCCCGCCTGGGGAGTACGGCCGCAAGGCTAAAACTCAAAGGAATTGACGGGGGCCCGCACAAGCGGCGGAGCATGCGGATTAATTCGATGCAACGCGAAGAACCTTACCAAGGCTTGACATGAACCGGAAACGCCTGGAAACAGGTGCCCCGCTTGCGGTCGGTTTACAGGTGGTGCATGGTTGTCGTCAGCTCGTGTCGTGAGATGTTGGGTTAAGTCCCGCAACGAGCGCAACCCTCGTTCTATGTTGCCAGCACGTGATGGTGGGGACTCATAGGAGACTGCCGGGGTCAACTCGGAGGAAGGTGGGGACGACGTCAAATCATCATGCCCCTTATGTCTTGGGCTTCACGCATGCTACAATGGCCGGTACAAAGGGTTGCGATACTGTGAGGTGGAGCTAATCCCAAAAAGCCGGTCTCAGTTCGGATTGGGGTCTGCAACTCGACCCCATGAAGTCGGAGTCGCTAGTAATCGCAGATCAGCAACGCTGCGGTGAATACGTTCCCGGGCCTTGTACACACCGCCCGTCAAGTCACGAAAGTTGGTAACACCCGAAGCCGGTGGCCTAACCCCTTGTGGGAGGGAGCTGTCGAAGGTGGGACTGGCGATTGGGACTAAGTCGTAACAAGGTAGCCGTACCGGAAGGTGCGGCTGGATCACCTCCTTTCTAAGGAGCACCTACAGATCATTTGCTGCCGCGTATGTGGTGGTGGGGGTTTGTCAGGAGTATATGCCCGTTGCGCAGACGCAAGTTCTGCGGCGGGTGCTCAAGGGTGGAATATCAACAAATAGCGGCTGCTTGTTCTTCTCCTTGTCTAGTACGGATGCCTTTGGGTGTCCTGGAACGGTGCGGGAGCGGGGTGGGTGGTTTAGTGTTTGGCACACTGTTGGGTCCTGAGGCAACAGGGCCGGGGGTTGCTGCGGTTTTGGTCGTGGTGGTTTTCCGGGTTTGTTTGTTTCTGGTTTTCCTGGCTGCACCGGTCATGCATGTTGTGTGTGTGGGGTGTGTGGTTGGGGTTGTTGTTTGAGAACTACATAGTGGACGCGAGCATCTTTTATAAGAAGCAATTTCCAAGAATATGAACCTGGATCTGGCTGCGCTGTTGGCACCTCTTTTTGGGGTGTTGGGGTGTGGTTGGTTTTCGTGGTTCTCTCGTGAATTAGTTTTTTGATCTTTTGTGGTCAAGTTTTTAAGAGCACACGGTGGATGCCTTGGCATTAGGAGCCGAAGAAGGACGTAGGAATCTGCGATAAGCCTGGGGGAGTCGATAACCGGACTGTGATCCCAGGGTGTCCGAATGGGGAAACCCCGCCAGGGGCGCGAGTTGCCTGGTGACCCGCATCTGAACACATAGGGTGCGTGGAGGGAACGCGGGGAAGTGAAACATCTCAGTACCCGCAGGAAGAGAAAACAATAGTGATTCCGTTAGTAGTGGCGAGCGAACGCGGATCAGGCTAAACCGTTCCATGTGTGATAGCCGGCGGGCGTTGCATGGTCGGGGTTGTGGGACTTTCCGTTCTGTCTCTGCCGGGACAGTGGGGTGTGATGTGCAGGCATAGGTGAACGGTCTTGAAAGGCCGGCCAGAGAGGGTGTGAGCCCCGTAACCGTAATGTTGTGTACCGCCTGGAGAGTATCCCAAGTAGCACGGGGCCCGAGAAATCCCGTGTGAATCTGTCAGGACCACCTGATAAGCCTAAATACTCCCTAATGACCGATAGCGGACCAGTACCGTGAGGGAAAGGTGAAAAGTACCCCGGGAGGGGAGTGAAACAGTACCTGAAACCGTGTGCTTACAATCCGTCGGAGCAACCTTAGTAGTTGTGACGGCGTGCCTTTTGAAGAATGAGCCTGCGAGTTAGTGTTACGTCGCGAGGTTAACCCGTGTGGGGAAGCCGTAGCGAAAGCGAGTCTGAATAGGGCGTTGCAGTGGCGTGATCTAGACCCGAAGCGAAGTGATCTACCCATGGCCAGGTTGAAGCGACGGTAAGACGTCGTGGAGGACCGAACCCACTTCAGTTGAAAATGGAGGGGATGAGCTGTGGGTAGGGGTGAAAGGCCAATCAAACTTCGTGATAGCTGGTTCTCCCCGAAATGCATTTAGGTGCAGCGTTGCGTGTTTCTTGCTGGAGGTAGAGCTACTGGATGGCTAATGGGCCCTACAAGGTTACTGACGTCAGCCAAACTCCGAATGCCGGTAAGTGAGAGCGCAGCAGTGAGACTGTGGGGGATAAGCTTCATAGTCGAGAGGGAAACAGCCCAGACCACCAACTAAGGCCCCTAAGCGTGTGCTAAGTGGGAAAGGATGTGGAGTTGCTCAGACAACCAGGAGGTTGGCTTAGAAGCAGCCATCCTTAAAAGAGTGCGTAATAGCTCACTGGTCAAGTGATTCCGCGCCGACAATGTAGCGGGGCTCAAGTACACCGCCGAAGTTGTGGCATTCAAATATTAGCTAAGCCCTTGTGGTTCAGGCGTTTGGATGGGTAGGGGAGCGTCGTGTGGGCAGTGAAGTCGCGGTGTAAACCAGCGGTGGAGCCTACACGAGTGAGAATGCAGGCATGAGTAGCGAAAGACGGGTGAGAAACCCGTCCGCCGAATGATCAAGGGTTCCAGGGTCAAGCTAATCTGCCCTGGGTAAGTCGGGACCTAAGGCGAGGCCGACAGGCGTAGTCGATGGACAACGGGTTGATATTCCCGTACCGGCGAAAAACCGCCCATGCTGAACAGGGGATACTAACTGCCCGAGACCTGCCCGACACCCCTTGTGGGTGAAGGGTTTTGGTGGAGCGCAGGACCTGATCCTGGGAGGCAAGCGTATTAACAGGTGTGACGCAGGAAGGTAGCCGAGCCGGGCGATGGTTGTCCCGGTCTAAGGATGTAGGGCGAACGGTAGGCAAATCCGCTGTTCATGATGCCTGAGATCTGATGGGACCCCCGTTTGGGGGGATTTGGTGATCCTATGCTGCCGAGAAAAGCATCGACGCGAGGTTTTAGCCGCCCGTACCCCAAACCGACACAGGTGATCAGGTAGAGAATACTAAGGCGATCGAGAGAATTATGGTTAAGGAACTCGGCAAAATGCCCCCGTAACTTCGGGAGAAGGGGGGCCCCAACCTTGAACGGACTACGCGTCCGGGAGGGGATCGGGGCCGCAGAGACCAGGGGGAAGCGACTGTTTACTAAAAACACAGGTCCGTGCGAAGTCGCAAGACGATGTATACGGACTGACTCCTGCCCGGTGCTGGAAGGTTAAGAGGACCGGTTAGCCTCACGGCGAAGCTGAGAATTTAAGCCCCAGTAAACGGCGGTGGTAACTATAACCATCCTAAGGTAGCGAAATTCCTTGTCGGGTAAGTTCCGACCTGCACGAATGGAGTAACGACTTCCCCGCTGTCTCAACCATAAACTCGGCGAAATTGCAGTACGAGTAAAGATGCTCGTTACGCGCAGCAGGACGGAAAGACCCCGAGACCTTTACTATAGTTTGGTATTGGTGTTCGGAGTGGCTTGTGTAGGATAGGTGGGAGACGTTGAAGCCCGGACGCCAGTTCGGGTGGAGTCATCGTTGAAATACCACTCTGGTCACTTTGGACATCTAACTTCGGCCCGTAATCCGGGTCAGGGACAGTGCCTGATGGGTAGTTTAACTGGGGCGGTTGCCTCCTAAAAAGTAACGGAGGCGCCCAAAGGTTCCCTCAGCCTGGTTGGCAATCAGGTGTCGAGTGTAAGTGCACAAGGGAGCTTGACTGTGAGAGAGACATCTCGAGCAGGGACGAAAGTCGGGACTAGTGATCCGGCGGTACATTGTGGAATGGCCGTCGCTCAACGGATAAAAGGTACCTCGGGGATAACAGGCTGATCTTGCCCAAGAGTCCATATCGACGGCATGGTTTGGCACCTCGATGTCGGCTCGTCGCATCCTGGGGCTGGAGTAGGTCCCAAGGGTTGGGCTGTTCGCCCATTAAAGCGGTACGCGAGCTGGGTTTAGAACGTCGTGAGACAGTTCGGTCCCTATCCGCTGCGCGCGCAGGAAATTTGAGAAGGGCTGTCCTTAGTACGAGAGGACCGGGACGGACGAACCTCTGGTGTGTCAGTTGTACTGCCAAGTGCACCGCTGATTAGCTACGTTCGGATGGGATAACCGCTGAAAGCATCTAAGCGGGAAGCTCGCTTCAAGATGAGATTTCCATACACCTTGTGTGTGAGAGGCCCCCAGCCAGACCACTGGGTTGATAGGCCGGATGTGGAAGCGAGGACTAACGACTCGTGAAGCTGACCGGTACTAATAGGCCGATAACTTACACCACACACCCACCCCGCAAACGGATTCAAAAGCGTTTGCACCCGGGGCGGGTAAAAAGATAAACAAGACTGCTTGCGTCCACTATGTGGTTCCCAAACAACAAACCAAACACGTTTGTTGCCAGGGAACAAAAACACAAAACTACATAACAACACCACAGCTCTGCCTAACAAGGAGAGCATGTTGTAACCACAAGATTTCCCACCCACCACGGCGCAAAGCCCTGGGGGAACGGGTAGAAGGGTTACGGCGGTCATAGCGTGGGGGAAACGCCCGGTCCCATTCCGAACCCGGAAGCTAAGACCCACAGCGCCGATGGTACTGCACCCGGGAGGGTGTGGGAGAGTAGGTCACCGCCGGACATAAATTGAAGAAGTAGGGCCCTGACAAGAGACGTCAGGGCCCTACTCTGCTTTAACCACCAAAACCCGCTGAGCTATCAGATACAGTCCCCACCCGGCCTTCAAAACGACGATAACTGATACCGCAACGCCCCATCACGTCCTGCACTGAACCGGCGGACGCCCCATCACCTCCCGCACAGGATTCGAAAAACCCTCCATCACCTCCGGCAGTACATCAGGCAACCCCTGATCACCTCTTGCGCAACTCAGCCATCACTTCGCCGGAGGAGCCGACAGGGCGTTGTAAGGAAAGTCGCAGGAGGTGATGGCGCGTTGGAAGAAGAGCCGCAGGACATGATGGCGCGTTGGGATACAGCAGCGAGCAGGTAGTGGGCGCGTTGCGGGGAGGGCTGCACGGGTAGAGTTGGGCACCATGAACAGCCTCTTCAGCCACGGCGCCGAGCCGTTTGGAAGCGATGACCAGCCGGCCCTTGAGCTCCTGGAACCGGTGGTCAACACCATCACCGTTCCGGGCACCGTGGCCCACGCCTTCGCCGGCTTTACCGACCATACGCACCTGTGGTGGCCGCTGGAATCATTCGGCGTCTACGGCGCCGGCTCCTATGTTGAGTTCGAGGAGAACCTGATCCTCGAAACAGCTGATGACGGCCGGACCAGCATCTGGGGAACGCTTGATGACTGGCAGCCGCCTTTGTCCTTCCATGCCACCTGGCACCCGGGATCCACAGCGCTCTGGTCCACCGAGCTTCGGGTGGCCTTCAGGGCGGTAGGGGAAGGCACCGAGGTGCGGGTGTTCCACGAAGGCTGGGAAGGGGCCGAGGACCCCTCGGCGGAGCGCAAGCGGTACGCTGAGGCCTGGCCGGACATCCTTGCCAGGTATGCCCGGTTCATGGGCGCTCCCGAAGAAGGAGTTTCAGACACCAGCGGGAACCAGGACGGCTAAGGGCCGGCCGGAGGCACAGCTGTACTCGTCCTGATGACAAACTCGGTCGGGAACTCCTGGTCAGCTGCCGGTGGCACTGATCCATCATCGGAGCCGTTCGGGCCAACCTCAAGCAACTGCAGCGCAGTGGCGGCCGCCAGGACTCCCTGCCTGCGGGGATCCTGGTCCACGGTGGTCAGGCCGAACGTCTCGCCCAGCTCGTGTCCATCCATGCCCACCACTGAGAGATCCCGGGGAACCTGCAATCCAAAGTCCCGGGCCGCAAGAATCGTACCCACCGCCATTTCGTCGGAGGCTGCAAAAATCGCGGTGGGCCGCTCCGTGGCACCGCCCAGCAGCCGACGTGCCGCCGCGTAGGCGCCCTGGACTGTGAAGTCAGCGCTGATCTGCCACTCAGGCCGGATTTCCAAGGCAGCTGCCGCCATGGCCTTTTGGTATCCGCCCTGACGGATGCCGGGCAGCTTGAAGTCCTGGTTCAGCGCTGCGTCGCCGGTGACATGGCCTATCCGGGTGTGGCCAAGCCGGATCAAATGATCAGTGGCCATCCGCGCCAGCCGTTCGTCGTCGATCCTGATAGTGGAAGCCCCCGGCAAGGTGCCACCGATACCCACGATGGGGCGGTGCACAGCCAGCAGCTGCTGGATTTCGGCGTCGGTCAGCACCAGGGCTACTGCAATGACCGCATCCAGGCGCTTCCTGAGCAGGAAATCGTTGAGCACACTGTGCCGGCGTTCGGGCTGGTCGCCCACCTTGTACAGAGTGAGGTCGTAGCCGGCATCCAGCAGGGTCCCAGACACGCCCTCCAGCACTGAGGAGAAGTACCACCGGTGAATGGACGGGACCACCAGGCCGATGTTGTGGTTCCGGCCGGAGGCAAGGCTGGCCGCGTGATAGGACGGGACGAACCCCAGTTCCCCCGCCGCCTCCATCGCCAGCTTCCGGCTCTTCGCAGAGACATTGGGCTTGCCGCTCAACGCCCGCGAGACGGTGGCGATGGACAGCCCTGCCCTGTCTGCGACGTCCTTGATACCCGCCATACTCAGGGAGCGGAAGTAAGGCTGATCCAGGCGGTCTCGCCGGACGCCAGCAGGCCTTCCGGACCGGAGGGGACGCTGCGGACCAGGACCTGCCCTGCAGGCATCTCCAGCGGTTCGTGGTTGAGGTTCATAAGCACCAGCGTAGTGCCGTTGACGTACCCCAAGGATGAGCCGGTGCACCAATCCTCCGCCCATGCCAGGGAGCCCCGCCCCAGGTCCAGCTCACGGCGCACCGCCAGCATGGTCCGGTAAAGAGCAAGGTGCGACGACGGTGAGCCGGCCTGTACGTCCCGCGCCCATTGTTCAAAGGAGGCAGGAAGGGGCAGCCAGGGGTCCTCGCCGTGCCCGAAGCCGAAGTGGGGTTCGCCTGCGCGCCACGGCAGCGGAACCCGGCAGCCGTCCCTGCCCAGCCGCTGCCCGCCGGTACGGGCGAACGTGGGGTCCTGGCGCAGGTGCTCGGGGATGTCGATACCGTCCGGCAGGCCGAGCTCTTCACCCTGGTAGACATACGCCCCGCCGGGCAGTCCCAGCATAAAAAGCGAGGCGGCCGCCGCCCGCTGCCGGCCCAGGGCGGTGTCAGGCTGCGGATCCGCCGGACCGATGCCGTCGCCGTCGCGGGGCCCCTGCCCGTTGTAGCCGAAGCGGCTGGCATGCCGGACGACGTCGTGGTTGGACAGCACCCAGGTGCTGGGAGCCCCCACGCCATCCAGGACCGTCAGGGAATCGGTGATGACCGAGCGCAGCCGGTAAACGTCCAGCCCCGCGTGCAGGTACGGGAAGTTGAACGCCTGATGCATTTCGTCCGGCCTAACCCAGTGCGCCAGCCGGGGAAGGTCAACGCTCGCTTCCGCGCACAGGATCCGGTCGGGGCCGTAGCCGTCCAGAATCTGTCGCCAGCTGCGGTAGATGTCGTGGATTGCCGGCTGCCCGAACATCGGCGCCTCGTGGCCGGGGAAGCCGTCTGAACTTCCGCCGTCGGGGCGTCCGCCCCAGGCGGGGAGGCCAGGCGCCTTGACCAGCGCGTGGGCCACGTCCACCCGGAAGCCGGAAACGCCGCGGTCCAGCCAGAACCGGAGGATCCGTTCGAACTCAGCGTGTACGGCAGGGTTGTCCCAGTTGAAGTCCGGCTGGGATGAATCGAAAAGGTGGAGGTACCACTGGTCCGGCTGGCCGTCCGGGCCCGTTACCCGCGTCCAGGCGGGGCCGCCGAAGTGGGACTGCCAGTTGTTGGGCGGCTCGTGTCCCTCGGGTCCGTTTCCGTCGCGGAAGATAAACATGTCCCGCTCCGGGCTGCCTGCAGGCGCGGCCAGGGCTGCCTGGAACAGCGCATGCTGGTCGGAGCAGTGGTTTGGTACGAGGTCCACGATGACCCGCAGGCCCAGCCGGTGGGATTCGGCCATCATCACGTCGAAGTCGCCGAGGGTGCCGAAGATCGGGTCCACGTCGCAGTAGTCGCTGACGTCGTACCCGGCGTCGCGCTGCGGGGACCGGTAGAAGGGGGACAGCCACATGGCATCCACGCCAAGGTCCGCCAGGTGGGGCAGCTCCTCGGTGATGCCCGCGAGGTCGCCCACGCCGTCGCCATTGAGGTCCCGGAACGAGCGGGGGTACACCTGGTAGATCACGGCAGACCGCCACCAGCCCGGCTGGTTGTCGGGAGCGTGGATCAGGGTCAGGGGACCGGCGGCGGCGGGTGTCAAAGTTTCGACAGACATAGGCCCAAGCTTAGGCGGGCCGTCCATGGAAACGCTTCCATCCTTATTTTGAGGGTGGCAGGGACGTAAGTCGCATTTCCGCTGGTCAGGACTGGAAGCGCTTGCAGAAGTGTTACGCACAGGGGCCCATAAACTGATGGAAAACGTGCGACGGCGGATGGAGGCTTTGTGGGAAGCGTGGCAGTTCAGGAGCTGGAGGCCGGCCTGGCGAGTGGTCAGGTGGACCGGGAAGAGACCACGCTCATCCGGTATGCGGTGGACCAGGCGCCGATCCTTGACTACCAGCTGCCGTTGGCAGTGGTGTTTCCGGAGTCGGTGGAAGACGTCCAGGCAGTAGTACGGATATGCGCCGCTGCCAGGGTGGCAATCGTGCCCCGCGGGGCGGGAACCGGCGTTTCCGGCGGCGCCCATGCCACCAAGGGCTGCGTCATCCTGTCCCTCGAGCGGATGGACCGGATCCTTGCGCTGAACCCGGATGATGAAACAGCAGTGGTGGAGCCGGGCGTCATCAACGCGGTACTTAATGAAGCCGCAGCGCAACACGGACTGATGTATGCGCCGGACCCCGCCAGCTTCCGCAGCTCCACCATTGGCGGAAATGTGGCGACGAACGCCGGCGGGCTGCGGTGCGCCAAGTACGGCGTCACCCGGGACTCCGTGCTTGCGCTGGACGTGGTCCTGGCGGACGGCTCGCTCCTGCACACCGGTCACCAGACGTTCAAGGGCGTGGCCGGGTACGATCTGACCGGCCTCTTCGTGGGGTCGGAAGGAACGCTGGGCGTCGTGGTGGGCGTGACGGTGCGTCTCAAGTACCTTCCCCGGGAAGTGCACACCATCGCAGCCTTCTACCCGGACTTCCGGCAAGCCGCAGCCGGAGTGCTGGCCGTGGGCAGGGCGCGCGTCCAGCCCGCCATCATGGAACTGCTCGACGGCGGCACGCTGGCACAGCTGGATGACATCCACGGGTCGGACCTCGCCGCCCGGGGCCGCTCCCTGCTGCTGATCCAGACCGACGGCTTCGGCGCCGCCGCCGAGGCCCGGATGGTCCGCGAGGTCCTGGCAGCTGGCGGGGCAACCGTCACCACCGAAGCCAGTGCCGAAGCGGAACGGCTCGTGGAACTGCGGCGCCACAGCCGGGGCGTGGAAGTGGACGACGAGTACCGGGTGGGGGAGGACGTCGCCGTTCCCCGGTCCCGCCTGGTGGACTACGTGGCCGCCCTGGAGGCCATGGCCGTGCAGCACAACGTGCACCTCAAAGTGGTGGCCCACGCCGGCGACGGAAACCTGCATCCCACGTTCTGGATCGACCGGCAGGACAAGCTGGTGGACGAGGGAGCTCTGGAGCGGCTCCACCGGGCCCTGGATGAGTCCATCACGGCCGCCCTGGGCATGGGCGGCACCATCACTGGCGAACACGGCGTAGGGCAGTACAAACTGCGGTGGCTGGGCCAGGAGCAGCCGGAACCGCTTCGGGAACTCCAGCGCCGGATCAAGGACCTGTTCGATCCCGCAGGCATCCTGAACCCCGGAAAGGCGATCTAGCCTTTAGTCGTCCACGTCCGGGTATTCGTCGATGGATTCCTCGTCGCCGTACCGGGACTCTTCCGTTTCCACCTCGAGGATTTTCAGCAGCCCGGTGGGCGGGTTCAGCATAATGGCCGCCTCATCCCGGCGGTGCCGCAGGATGGAGTCGATGTAGGACTGAACGGCTTCGGCGAGGGGGATGTGCCGTTCCTGTTTTTCGGACATATACCAGCGGTGTTCGAGGACCTCGTGCACCACTTCGGCGGGCTCCAGCTTGCCGGACAGGTCCCGCGGAATGGACCTCACAATGGGCTCGAAGACCTGGCTGACCCACAGGTGGGCGCTGTATTCCTCGTCCATGTCAGGGTTGTTGTCCGCCCGGAATGTATCCATGTCGTTGAGCAGGCGACGGGCCTGGTTTTCCTGGGCGTCAAGGCCGGTCAGCCGCAGCAGGCGCCTCATGTGGTGGCCGGCGTCAACCACCTTGGGCTGCAGCTGGATGGTGGACCCGTTCTGGGTGGTCTTGATGGCGTACTCTTCGACGTCGAAGCCGAGTTCGTTGAGCCGCCGGATGCGCGCGCCCACCCGCCATCGTTCGCCGAGTTCAAAGGATTCCTTCTCCGTCAGCTCAGCCCACAGGCGTCGGTAGCTGTCCATGATCAGCTCGCTGGTGGCCACGGGATCCACCTTCTCCTCGATCAACCCTCCGTCCAGCAGGTCCATCAGCTCACCGGCGATGTTCACGCGGGCGATTTCGAGATCGTACTCGCGCTGGCCGGTGGAAAGGTCCGGATACAGCTCGCCGGTTTCTGCATCCACCAGGTAGGCGGCAAACGCGCCTGCATCGCGGCGGAACAGGGTGTTGGACAAGGAAACGTCGCCCCAGTAGAAGCCAACCAGGTGCAGCCGCACCAGCAGCAGCGCCTGCGCGTCGATGAGCCTGGTGAGGGTGTCCTTGCGAAGCATCTGGGAGAAAAGGGCCCGGTAGGGCATGGAGAACTTCAGGTGACGCGTGACCAGGACGGGGTTCAGCGGTTTTCCGTCCAGGGTGGTGCGGCCGGTGATCACGGCCACCGGCTCAACGCACGGGACATCCAGCCTGGCCAGCTTGCGGAGCATGTGGTATTCGTGCCGGGCGACGTGCTCGGAGGTTTCCTTGATGGCGATGACCGAACCGCCAAGGTGGGCGAAGCGGACGATGTGCCGGGAGATGCCGCGGGGGAGGGCGGCCAGGTTTTCAGCCGGCCAGTCCTCCAGGGCGATGTGCCAGGGCAGGTCCAGCAGCTCGGGATCGGCCGCTGCTGCCGTGATGTTCAGGGAGCTGGCTGCCGAGACGACCTTGCCGTCGTCCGCACTCGCGGCCACAAACCGGGGCAATTTGCCCACCTGCGCATAGTCGGTGGGTTCGTCGTGCCACTGGGCGCTGTATTCCTCGGTCATGCGTCAATTCTTCCGTAGATAGGCGCGGCCAGCTAATTCTTCTGCAGGCACGGTTAAAGGCCGACGGCGGCCGTCCAGTAAGGAAGGCCGCCGTCGGTTCTATGCGGTGCTGTCCGGGGTTTCGACAAGCTCAACCACCGGACGGTGGGTGGGGCTTAATTGCCCAGGCGCAGGCCGGTCTTGGTGTCGAACAGGTGCACGTGGCCCGACTGGGGACGGACGTAGATGGACTCGCCCTTCATCGGAGGGCGGCGGCCGTCGACGCGAGCCACGATGTCGTGGTCCTTGCCGTCAAGGGTGGTGTGGCCGTAGACGTAAGCGTCGGCACCCAGCTCTTCGACGACGTCGACCTCAACCTTCAGGCCTTCACCGTGCGGTGCGGTCTCGAGGTCCTCGGGACGTGAACCCAGGGTCACGGTGGAGCCGTGTGCCTCTTCGAGGACGTCACGCGGAACGGGGTAAACGGTGCCGCCGAACTGGACGCCGCCGTCGACGACCGGCAGTTCCAGCAGGTTCATGGCGGGGGAGCCGATGAAGCCGGCGACGAAGACGTTCTTCGGGCGGTCGTAGAGGTTGCGCGGGGTGTCCACCTGCTGCAGGAGGCCGTCCTTCAGCACGGCAACGCGGTCGCCCATGGTCATGGCCTCGACCTGGTCGTGCGTCACGTAAACGGTGGTGACGCCCAGGCGGCGGGTCAGGGATGCGATCTGGGTGCGGGTCTGCACACGGAGCTTGGCGTCCAGGTTGGACAGCGGCTCATCCATGAGGAAGACCTGCGGGTTACGGACGATTGCGCGGCCCATGGCAACACGCTGGCGCTGACCGCCGGAGAGTGCCTTCGGCTTGCGGTCCAGGTAGGGCTCGAGGTCAAGGAGCTTGGCGGCTTCACGGACGCGCTCGGCACGCTCTTCCTTGGAAACGCCTGCAATCTTCAGGGCGAAGCCCATGTTGTCGGCCACAGTCATGTGCGGGTACAACGCGTAGTTCTGGAAAACCATTGCGATGTCGCGGTCCTTCGGGGGAACGTCGGTGACATCGCGGTCGCCAATGAGGATCCGGCCTGCGTTGACGTCCTCGAGGCCTGCGAGCATGCGCAGGGAGGTGGACTTACCGCAACCGGAGGGTCCAACGAGGACCAGGAATTCGCCATCGGCGATGTCGATGTTGAGCTTATCGACGGCGGGCTTTTCTGTGCCCGGGTACAGACGCGTAGCGTTATCAAAAGTAACTGTAGCCACAGTTATCAATCCCTTCACCGGCAGGTACGTGCCGGACGATCCGTTGTGAATGGAACATGCTTGTTCAGTTTTGTGCTGCAGACGCTTCCCGGCCAAAGGCCAGAAGACACCGAGTGACGCCGCACGGTTTCTGTGCGCCACATCACAGAGAAGAGTATGTCAGATACTGTTCGAATTGGCGCAAATGTTACGAACGTCACAAGTGAGGTTGGTAACCATCACCCCTGCGGATCTTCCTCCGCCACGGCAAGGCTCCGCTCCTGGAGCAGCACTTCGAGCAGCTCGGCAACATGGACAGGAGCTTCCACCCGGTACTGCGCCTGGGTGAAGTCAAGGCCCACTTTGACGCCGACGTCACCGGACTCCAGCCGCGCCAGTGCGTCCTCGTCCGTGGTGTCGTCGCCGGCGAACAGGACGGCGCTGGCGCCGCTGATCTGCCGCAGGAATGTGACGCCCTCGCCCTTGGACGCGTTCACCATGGAGGTTTCCAGGACCCGCTTTCCGTCCTTGAGGAATACGCCTTTGCGATCCTGCAGCAACGAGCGTGCTGCGGCCACGGCGTCCTCTGCCACGTCGTCGGGCGCCTGGCGGGTATGCAGTACCACCCCGGCCGGCTTGTCCTCCAGCATGGTGCCGGGTGCCTCGGAAACGATGCCGGCGAGGATGCCGCGCACCTCGGCGAGGAGTGCTTTCTGCTCATCGTCCAGTTCCAGTCCCGCTGACCCCGGGCCCAGCCAGGCTTCAGCCCCGTGGCTGCCGATCAGCACTGTGTCCACCGGCGGCGAGGCGACCTTGCGCAGGCTGGCGAGGGCACGCCCGGAGATGAGTGCCGTCGTCGTGCGCGGCAGCACGGCGAGCCCGGCGAAGGCCGTGGCGGCCCGGGGAAGCGGCCGCGCGTCGTCGGCATGCCCCACGATGGGCGCCATGGTTCCGTCGAAGTCCATGGCCACCAGCAGGTGGTCAGTCCGGGCGATGGTGCGGATGGCCTCACGGAGCTCCGGTGTCAGCGCCAGCCTGCCGTTGCCGGTCCGGCTCTCAGGTGTCATCACGGACCACTTTCTCCTTCAGGGCCTGCAGGAAATCGGCCGACCAGTAGTCCACATCGTGCTCAAGGATCTGCTTGCGCATGGCCCGCATCCGCCGCGACGCGTCCCGGGGGGACATCTCCACGGCGCGCATGATCGCATTCTTCAGGCCGTCGATATCGTGCGGGTTCATCAGCAGGGCCTGCTTGAGCTGGTCGGCTGCGCCGGCGAACTCGCTGAGCACCAGCGCGCCGTCGTTGTTGGTGCGCGCCGTGACATACTCCTTGGCCACCAGGTTCATGCCGTCCCGCAGGGCCGTGACCAGCATGACGTCGGCGGCCAGGTACAGGGCCACCATTTCCTCCACGGGGTAGCTGTGGTGCAGGTAGCGGACGGCGGTGTTCTCGAGGGTGTCGTACGTGCCGTTGATGTGGCCAACCGTACCCTCCACCTCCTCGCGCAGAAGCCGGTACTGCTCAACGCGTTCGCGGCTGGGGCTGGCCACCTGGATCAGGGTGGCGTCGCTGACGGACAGCCTGCCGTCGGCCAGGAGCTCCTCGAACGCCTTGAGCCGGTGCCGGATGCCCTTGGTGTAGTCCAGCCGGTCCACGCCCAGCAGGATGGTTTTCGGGTTCCCGAGGTCCTGGCGGATCTGCCGCGCGCGCTCGATGATCTCCGGCTTGGCGGCCAGCTCGCTGATCTGCTGGACGTCGATGGAGATGGGGAACGCCTGGGCCCTGGCGATGTGGGTGATTTCCCCGTCCTTGCCCTTGACGTGTACCTGTTGCTGCTTGACGCTGGCGCCCAGGAAGCGGCGGGCCGAGCGCATGAAGTTGCCGGCGTCGCTGGGCCGCTGGAATCCCACCAGGTCGGCTCCGAGGAGACCGTCGATAATGGCCTGGCGCCAGGGCAGCTGGGCGAAAATCTCCGGCGGCGGGAATGGGATGTGGTTGAAGAACCCGATTTTGAGGTCGGGCCGCGCTTCACGGAGCATCCGCGGCACCAGCTGCAGCTGGTAGTCCTGGATCCAGACGGTGGCGCCATCGTCGGCATGGCGTACGACGGCGTCGGCGAACCTTCTGTTCACCGAGCGGTAGGCGTCCCACCAGGTCCGGTGGAATTCCGGCGGGGCGATGACGTCATGGTAGAGCGGCCACAGCGTGGCGTTGGAGAAGCCTTCGTAGTAGAGCTCGACGTCGTCCGCGCTGAGCTGGACGGGCACCAGGTCCATGCCGCCATGGCTGAACGGGTCCACGGTCTCGTCCGGGGCGCCGTGCCAGCCGACCCACGCGCCGTCGGTTTTTGTCATCATGGGTGCCAGCGCCGTCACGAGTCCGCCGGGGGAGCGCCGCCAGCCGGAGTCGTCGTCGCCTTCGCCGGGGGCGACCCGGTCCACGGGCAGCCTGTTCGAGACCACCATAAAGTCGTACTTTGTCTCGGCGCTGTGGCCCGCGTCGGCGGCGCCGGATGCGGCTGCGGTGGCGGGTTTTTCCTGGACGGGTGTTTGCATTGCTGCCCCCTGGGGTTGCTTGTGCCTCTTAGCCCACCCTAACGGGACGGAATCTTCCATGCTATTCGTCCGTTGGTCAACCCCGAGGAATACTTGAAACAGCAAGCTCTCAGCTTTCTCCCCTAAAATGAGGGGGTTGCCACGAACTGGTCCCCCTCGTCGATCGACCCAAGGAACACATGAGCCCCGCAAACGAAGTACGTAAGTCCAAGGCTGAGCGCACCGCGGAGGCCCGCGAGAAAGCGCGCCTGATCCGCGAAGCGCAGCTGAAAAAGGACAAGCGCAACAAGCTGCTGATCGGGTGGGGGATTGTGGCCGCCGTGGTGGCCATCCTGGTGGTGGTGGCACTGGTGGTGACCACCTCAATGAAGCAGAATGCGCCCATAGCCGACCAGGGACCCACGCCGGCCAACGGGAATGTGCACGGCGGCGTCACGCTGCTGGCGAACACTGAAGTGGCCAAACTGGACCCGGCCACTGTTGACGCAGCTGCGGTTGGCGCGCCGCCGCAGGCTGCTCCGGCCGAAGTGGTGGCTCCCGGGGCCGAGGCCGAGGCGGGCAAGCCGGTGAAGGTTGTGCTCTACATCGACTTCATCTGCCCGGTCTGCAAGAACTTTGAGGCCCAGTACAACGAGCAGCTCACGTCCCTGCGCAACGAGGGCAAGATTACGGTGGAATACCGCGCGCTCGGGTTCCTGGACAGCCGCTCCACCACGAACTACTCGTCCCGGGCTGCCAACGCCGCCGCCTGTGTTGTGAACGAATCGCCGGAGAAGTACGCGGAGTTTGTGGATGCGCTCTTCGCGAACCAGCCTGCTGAAGGCGGCGCCGGGCTCTCGGATGACAAGCTCAAGAGCATGGCCTCCGACCTCGGTGTTGACATCAGCAGCTGCGTGGACGAGAAGACCTACCGGCCGTTCGTGAAGTTCACCACGAAGGAAGCTTCAGCCATCGGCGTCACCGGCACCCCCACAGTTTTCGTGGACGGCAAGCAGTGGGGCAAGGGTGATAGCGCCCAGACCCCATTCCCCGATTTCCTCCAGGCAGCGATCGACGCGAAGGCTTAAGGGCTTTGAGGGCCCGCTGCCGGATCATTCCGGCGGCGGGCCCTTTTTGTTGCCCGTTTCCTGCGCCCGGCGGTTCTCCCGGCCTTGGACAAAGGGCGGCGTTTTTACCACCGGGAGGACTTGGGCTAACCTTATGTAGCGCCGTCACGGCGCCCGCCCGCCAGGGCAAGCCTCCTTAGCTCAGTTGGCCAGAGCACCGCTCTTGTAAAGCGGGGGTCGTCGGTTCGAATCCGACAGGGGGCTCTATTTTTTTGCCCGCTGCCGGCCGCGCCGGCCCCCTAGCCGCCCGATGGCAAAATGTTGTGGTTCAGGCGCAGGAGATTCTGCGGATCGTAACGGTCCTTGAGGGCCACGAGGCGCTGGTACTTGTCCTGTCCGTAGGCGCTGCGGGCGGCGTCCGGCGCCTGCACTCCCACTTCCGCTCCCAGGAAGTTGACGTATTCGCCCTGCTCCGCGAAGGGCCGCATCACGGAGTAGGCCTTGTGGGCGAATGCTGTCAGCCGTTCGTCCTCCGCCGCGTCACGCCAGAACCCGTAAACGTTCAGCCAGTACCGCGCGGACCGGTTGGGAAACGCCGTGGCGTCTTCGGGTACCCGTCCGAACGCACCCTCCAGATGATGGATATCGATGCCCGTTCCTTCCCAGGCCAGCTCGGAAGCGAAACCCAGCACGGCGTCCACCACCTCCTCGTCCAGCCGCGAGAACGAAACGTTCTTCCAATAGCCGCGCGAACCCTTGGGGAAGACGGCGTCCATGGCGCTTTGCCATTCAGGCCACGACGTCAGTCCCACCTCCTCGCCGTCGGGCGGGGCAGCGGCGCGAAGCTGGCCCACCAGCGCCAGGCCGGCCTGATGATCCTCGGCGACCCAAGCGAATCCAATAGCCATCCAGGGCTCACTGCCCATGCCGAAGTCGGCCGGGAGCACCAGGAACGAGACGATGGGATTCATCTCGTCCGGCAGTGCCCTGGTCCAGGCATCGAAGGCGAGGAGGGCATTTCGCCAGTGCTCCGGCCGGTAAAAGAGGTTGCCGCCCAACGGTGCTGCCCGCAGGGCGAGGGCGCGGAAGGTAAAGGAGGACACCACGCCGAAGTTCCCGCCACCGCCGCGCACTCCCCAGAACAACTCCGGGTTCTCTTCCGCGCTGGCGTGCACGTGCTCGCCGGCAGGGGTGACCACGTCTACGGAGTCCAGGTTGTCCAGGCTGAGCCCTCCGGTCCGGGTCAGCCAGCCGACGCCGCCGCCCAGGGTAAGTCCTGCCACTCCCGTTCCACTGATGACTCCCAGGGGTACCGCCAGGCCTTGTGCGGCCGTGGCCCGGTCCACGTCCCCAAGGGTCGCTCCGGGCCCGACGACGACCCGCTTGCTTTGCGCGTCCACCCGTACCTCCCGGAGGGCTCCCAGATCCAGGACCAGGCCGCCGTCGACAGTGCCGTGGCCGGCGATGTTGTGCCCGCCGCCGCGGACGGCCAGTGCGAGGCCGCTGCGCCGCGCACTGGCCAGGACTATGTCAATATCGGATACGGCTCCTGCCCTGGCGATGGCCCGCGGACGCAGATCGACCATGCCGTTCCACACCGCGCGTGCTTCGTCGTACAGGGGATCCTGCGGCTCGATCAACGATCCCCGCAGCTGCCCGCGCAACTCGTGCAGCGACTGCTGGACGTCCGGCTCCGGAAGGTGTTCATGAACTATGGCCATCGCTGATACTTCCAGATCAAAAGGCGGTAATAATCCAGCAGGAATACCGGTGCGGTGATTCTAGGATCGGCCCCTGGACGGGTCAACAACTTCTTTTTAGGACTGCCTGCCGCCGTATTCACGTGGCGTTTTAATGTGCGCGAGACCGGGACGAAACGCACCCACAACAATGCCTGCGTAGCGTCGCCCGCATGACCATACAATTTCCCGCCCGGGTCCGCGCCTGGCTGGCGGATGCCTTCTACTTTGACACCCCGGGACAGGCTGCCGATGCGATGGCTGATGCCACGAGATGGGGGTGGCTGCCGGCCCTGAGCGGAGTGGCCGCAGGGGCGGATCAGGTCCGCCGAACCCATTCAGAAACCACCCCGGAACCCCCTGAATTGTCTGCTTGAACACACTATTGCGTGGGTGAGGGCATTGTGACCTAAACTGCTTCACTGAGGTGCCTGAAATGGCGCTGTGCAGCAACGAAAGTGAACTCGCTATGGCTACCGATTACGATGCTCCACGCAAGCAAGAGGAAGAGTCTCCCGCCGATTCCCTGGAGGCCCTGCAGGCATCCCGCGGCGGCAACGCCCAGACCGCGGTGATCGACGTTGACGAAAACGACACGGCCGAGGGCATCGACCTGCCCGGTGCCGATCTTTCCAACGAGGAACTGACCGTCATTGTTGTTCCCGAGCAGTCAGACGAATTCACCTGCTCATCGTGCTTCCTGGTCCGTCACCGTTCCCAGGTGGCCCGCGAAAAGAACGGCATGAAGTACTGCCGCGAGTGCGAAGGCTAGAATCCCGCGACGCGCGACAGCTTAAAACAGCGCCGGCCACCTCTCGGGTGACCGGCGCTCTTTCGTGGTTCCGGCACCGTTATCCGGCATAACAGCCGGGTCCAGAAACGGCACCGGAACGGTTAAGTTGGACGGTAAAAACCCGCGGGATTTACAGCGGCGTGACACGGAACCAGTGTTCCTTACGGTTGCACGCCGAAGCGGCCACAACCCTCGTTTCGGGCTCCCGACACTCCTACGCTTGAGCTATCCAACCGCACCACTTCCTCTGGATGGCACCCACAATGAAGAAACTCCTCCTCTGGCTCACGGCGCTCCTTGCGGCCGTCGGGCTGGGAATCCTGGCACCGGGGCCCGCCTCGGCAGCCACCTCGTATTGCGGTCTCGCATGGGGGTCCCTCGCCAAAACGGCGCCGGATTTGAGCACCGCATCCGTCACCAACGTTCGGACGGGGCAGCATTACTGCTTCGACCGGATGGTGGTTGACCTCAACGGCCCCGTCAAGGGCTATACCGTCGGATACGTCCCGAACATTGTCCAGGACGGCTCCGGCTTCACCATTCCGGTGCAGGGCAATGCGCGCCTGCAGGTCACCGTGAACGCACCCTCGTACGACCAGAAGGGTAACGTCACGTACAACCCGGCCGCCAAGGCTGAGCTGTCTAACGTGGCCGGTTACCAGACCTTCCGGCAAGTGGTTTACGCCGGAAGCTTCGAGGGCTACACCAGTATTGGCTTGGGCGTCCGTGCCCGGCTGCCCTTCAGGGTCCTGACACTGGATGGCCCAGGTTCCGGTTCCCGCCTGATCGTGGACGTGGCCCACTTCTGGTGATGGACACAAAAAGGTGCCGCACCCCGCTGATCCGGGATGCGGCACCTTTTTTGTGCCTGCAGGAACCTTACTCGGGGACCACCAGGGCCGGGGTGTCCTGCTTCAGGGTCTCCCCGCGGAAGAACCGGGGCCGCAGCCGGGACATCACCAGCATAAACACCGCGCCGAGGGCCAGGATGCCTACTCCGAGGACGAACACCAGGCCCACGCCGAACACTTCCGAGCCGCTGCCGAACTCCGGTGCCAGGCTGTCCACGGCCGTCTGGAAGAACACCACGAACAGGCCCACGCCACCCAGCACGGGGCAGAGGAACCGCAGCAGGAAGTTGCGGAGGCTGCTGAAGACACTGTTGCGGAAGTACCAGGCACAGGCGATCGCCGTCAGCCCATAGTAGAAGCAGATCATCAGGCCGAGCGCCAGGATGGTGTCGTTCAGGACGTTTTCGCTGAGCACGTGCATCACTGCGTAGAACCCCGCGGACAGGATGCCGGCGGCAACGGTGGCGTAGCCCGGCGTCGCAAACTTCCTGCTCACCCGGCTGAACGGCTCCGGCAATGCTTCATAGTGGGCCATGGCCAGCAGGCTGCGCGACGGCGACATAAACGTGGACTGCAGCGAGGCGGCGGAGCTGGACAGCACGGCCAGGGACATCAAGATTGCGAACGGGCCCATGATGGGGGAGGCCAGGGCGGTGAAGATGTTCTCGTGGATTTCCGTGTTGTTCAGGCCGTTGCCGGTATCCCCGACGCCGGCGAACATCATGGTGGCGATGCTGACCAGCAGGTAGATCCCAAGGACGATGAGGGCGGTCAGAGTACCTGCGAGGCCCGCTGTCTTTTTACCGTTAGCGGTTTCCTCGTTGACGGTCAGGCAGACGTCCCAGCCCCAGTACACAAAGATGGACAACGAGATTCCCGCAGCCACCTGGCCAAATGTCTCGATCTTGGTGACGTCGAACCACTCCCAGCTGAACGGGATGGCCGTTTCGGAGGTGGACCAGTTGGCGAAGGCCATGCCCACGAACAGCCCCAGTACCAGCAGCTGGAAGCCCACCAGGCCGTACTGCACCAGTTTGGTGGTGTGCAGGCCGCGGTAGCTGACCCACACGGCAAGGGCTACGAACACAAAGCAGGTGAGCACGTTCAGCGGTTTGTTGGCCGCGAGGTCAGCCAGTTCCGGGGCACCGGTGAGCTGGGAGAGGAAGAGGTAGAAGAAGTCGACCGCCACGCCGGCCAGGTTGGACAGCACGATGATGTTGGCTGCAAGGAGCCCCCATCCGCCCATCCACCCCACCCACGGGCCGAAGGCCTTGGTCACCCAGGTGAAGGTGGTGCCGCTGTCCGGGGAGTCGGCGTTGAGCTCCCGGTACGCCAGGGACACCAGGATCATGGGGATGAACCCGATGAGGAAGATGACGGGCAGCTGCAGTCCGGCTTCGTTGACGGTGGGTCCCAGCGCGCTGGTGAGCGTGTACGCCGGGGCGATGGTGGAGATACCAAGGACAACGACGGCGAGGAGTCCCAGCTGCCCGCCCTTCAGGCCCTTAGGGGAGACTCCGGAGGGGTTTGCCGGCTTTCCGGCTCCGCCGGCGGAGGCGCCGGTGCGGATGGTTTCTGTCATGACACCACTTTCTGGGAGGCAGCGGGCTGCTGTTGGGTGATGCAGTGGATCCCCCCGCCGCGGGCAAAAAGCTCGCGTGCGTCGATGGCGACAATACGCCGTCCGGGGTAGGCCTCTGCCAGAATCTGCAGGGCCTTGTCGTCCTGGGGGTCGTTGAAGCTGCAGGCGATGACGCCGCCATTGACCACCACGTGGTTGATGTAGCTGTAGTCCACGAAGCCTTCGTCGTCGCGAAGGGTTTCCGGGGCGGGGACTTCGATGATGTTCCACTGCCGCCCGGCGGCATCGGTGGTGCCGCGAAGGAAGTCGATGATTTCCCGGGAGACCTCGAAGTCCGGGTGTTCCGGGTTTTCCTGTGAGTGGACCAGGAGCGTGCCGGGGGAGGGGATGGCGGCCACGATGTCCACGTGGCCGCGGGTGCCGAACCGCTCGGAGTCGCGGGTCAGGCCGCGCGGCAGCCACACCACATGGGTGGCACCGACGGTGCGGGCCAGTTCCTGCTCGACGTCGGCCCTGCTGAGGCCGGGATTGCGGCCGGGATCCAGCTGCACGGTTTCTGTGACGAGCACGGTTCCCTGGCCGTCCACCTGGATCCCGCCGCCCTCATTGACCAGTGCTGACACGAGATGGCTGGCGCCGGACCGGCCGGCCACCTCGCCGGCGATCAGGGCGTCCTTGTCCCACTGGGCCCAGTCCTGGCCGCCCCAGCCGTTGAATACCCAGTCCACCGCACCGAGCTGCCCGTCACCGTCCAAGACGAAGGTGGGGCCGATGTCCCGCATCCAGGCGTCATTGAGCGGGGCGGTAATCACCTCGACGTCGGGGTGTAGGTAAGCGGCGGCCGTTTCGACGTCGTCGGGGTCCACCACCATGATGACGGGCTCGAACTCGACGGCGGCGTTCGCCACAGCTGCCCAGGTGGTCCTGGCAGCATGGGCGGCCTCAGTGGACTCGCCCAGCGTATAGCCGCCGGCAGGGAAGGCCATCCACAGCCGCTCCTGGCGGGCAGTCTCGGCAGGCATCCGCCACTGCGGAGCGGCGGTGGCGTCCTGGTGCGGGGCGGTCACGAGCAGACCTCTGCGAAACCGCGCTCGCCGCCCAGGAGTTCATTCTGGCGGACCGGCTCGGTGAGGCGGCCATAGGTGTCCGGCCGGCGCGTTGCAAGGAACGGGAACAGGGTCAGCCAGTCCTTCCGCTGGTCCAGGTCCAGGTCTGCCACGAGGACGGCGGACTCGTCCCGCGGCGCCTGCGCCAGGATGCGGCCGTAGGGATCGGAGATAAAGGACGAACCGTAGAAGTTCAGCGTGCCCTCGCTGCCCCAGCGGTTCGGGGCGACCATAAACAGGCCGTTGGCGATGCCGTTGCCCACAATGACCTGCTGCCACAGCGGCTGGGTATCGAAATCCGGGTGGTCAGGTTCGGAGCCGATCGCGGTGGGGTACACCACGATTTCCGCCCCGCCCAGGGAGTACAGCCGGGCAACCTCCGGGAACCATTCGTCCCAGCAGGTGGGCATTCCCAGCCTCGCGCCGCCAAGTTCGGCGGGAGCGTGGACTTCATAGGCGTCGGCGGCGGCCGGTCCCTGGCGGAAGAACTTGTCCTCGTAGTATCCGGCGGTGACGGGGATATGGAGCTTATGCGTCCTTGCCAGGAGCTCGCCGGCCGGGGAGACCAGGATGGCGGTGTTCAGTCCCAGGCCGTCGTCCTGGCCGTCCGGGTTCTCCGCACGCTGGTACAGGGACGCGTGGACGGATACCCCGTGGCGGCGGGCAGCTTCGGCAGCGAAGCGGAAGGTGGGGCCGGTCAGCAGGTCTTCGGCAATATCCGAGGGTCGGGTCCTGGTGGGTCCCTCGGAGGGGTCATTGTGCGGGCGGGTATCCGCGGGGTAGCGCGAAAGTGTCAACTCTGGCAGGAAGACCACGGAGGCTCCCAGCCGGGCTGCCCGGCCAATGCCCTCGTCCAGTTCAGCCTCGAGGACGGCGCTGTCCGCGTGCCACCGGTGCTGGACCACGCCGACGCGCAGGGCGGGCCGGGCGGACTGCGTTGTCCGGGCCAGGGAAGCGGGTGCGCCGAGGCAGGAAATTTCAATCATGTTTGCTACTCCAGTGAGACGATGGTCACTAAATGAATGACGTTCATTTAGTATGCGGTGCCGCGGCCGCGGATGCAAGGGAAAATATGAATCACGTTCTTTTATGTCGCTCCGCGCAGGGTTAGTAAGCTCACTGAGAAATTGCTGCAGCGTCCACTGCCTGCACCGTGAAGGGCTGATAGCGTCAGGATTACTGGACCAATCGAGGAGGACGCATGAAAGCTTCACCGACACTGACCAACAACCTTCAGGCTGTGCTCGTGGACCTGATCGAACTGCACATCCAGGGCAAGCAGGCACACTGGAATATCGTGGGAACCAACTTCCGCGACCTCCACCTGCAATTGGACGAAATCGTCGACGCCGCCCGCCAGTTCGCTGACGATGCGGCCGAACGGATGCGGGCACTGCATGCCCTTCCGGACGGGCGCAGCTCCACCGTGGCTGAATCCACCAGCCTCGCTCCTTTTCCGGAGGGCCTCATCAACACCAAGGACGCGATTGAGCGCATCGTGGCCGCCCTTGAGGCGGCCGTGGGCACCATGCGCAAGGTCCATGACGAAGTGGACGAGGAAGACCCAACGTCTGCCGACCTCCTGCACGAATTCATCGCCAAGCTCGAGCAGTTCGCGTGGATGGTCAACGCCGAGACCCTGAAGGCCACAGCCAGCGTTACGGCGCCCGACTCAAAGTAGTCCACCTCGGCCTGCAAAGCATTCAGCGCCCGGTGCCGGACTTCGAAGTCCGGCACCGGGCGCTGCTTTTGGCCCGCCCCATGCCAGCATGCTGCCCCTAGCCGGCCTTGGGCACTTTCCGCAGGACGACGGCGGCAAGTACTGCCGCCGTCGCCATCAGTACCAGTCCGATCGCCGCGGTGACATGCACCCCTGAATCGAAGGCGGCGCCGGCAGCCTGCCGCAGGGCGTCGGCCATCGGAGCGGGCAGTCCGGCCGCCAGTTCCATGGCTCCGGCAAGGGTCTGCCCGGCATGTGCAGCGCCCTGGCCACCGGCGGCCTCCGCGATGCCGGCGGGCAGCTGCAGGTTGTGCTGGTAGGAGGCTGTGAGGATGGAGCCCAGCACCGCCGTGCCGAGCAGTGCGCCAACCTCGTATCCCGTTTCCGAAATCGCCGACGCGGCTCCGGACTTCTCTGCCGGAACACTGCCGAGGATGAGGTCGTTGGAGATGGTCTCCGCCGTCCCCACGCCCAGTGCCAGGACCAGCAGGGCTGCCAGCAGGAGCGCCGGCCCGTTGGAGTGGCTGCCGAACGTCACCATGCTGTACCCGGCAGCGCTCATGGCGAGACCGGCGCCCACCACGAAGCCAGGGCGGATCTTCCGGACCAGCGGCACCACCGCGAGGCCCGCCACCACGGTGGCCACGAGGGCCGGAATCATGGCCACTCCTGCGGCCGAAGGGGACATGCCTTCAAGGAGCTGGAGGTGCTGGGCCAGGAAGAGGATAAAGCCGTTGAAGGAGAACAGGGCCAGGATGTTCGCCGTGATGGCCATGCTGAATACCCGGTTCCGGAACAGCGACATGTCCAGCAGGGGACTGTCCAGCCGGTGTTGGCGGCGGACAAAGGCGGCGCCCATGGCCAGCCCGAAGGCGATGCTTCCCAGGGCCAAAGGGTTTGGTCCTTCGGTGGCGTACTCCTTGATGCCGTACACCACCGGCACCATGGTCAGCAGTGAAAGCAGGATGCTCGGAGCATCCACCCTGCCCGGCTTGGGGTCGCGGGACTCCGGAATGAACGCCGGGCCAAAGGCCAGCAGCGGAAGCATGATGGGCACGGCCACCAGGAGGACCGCTCCCCACCAGAACTGTTCCACCAGCCAGCCGCCGAAGATCGGTCCCAGGGCGGCGCCGCCGGAAAACCCGGCGGCCCAGATGGCGATGGCGAGCCGGCGGCGGTTGGGGTCCGGGAAGATGTTGCGGATCAGGGACAGCGTGGAGGGCATCAGCATCGCTCCGAAGAACCCCAGCGCGGCGCGGCCTGCGATCAGCCAGCCGGCGCTGGGAGCGAATGCCGTTGCGGCTGACACTGCGGCGAAGCCGATGCTGCCGATGATCAGTAACCGGCGCCGCCCGATCCGGTCACCCAGGCTTCCCATGGCAACCAGCAGCCCGGCCAGGACCAGCGGGTAGGCGTCCACAATCCACAGCAGTTCGACACCCGAGGTGTCCAGTGCCCGCGCTATCGCGGGCAGCGCGAACGTCAGTGCCGTGTTGTCGACGGCCACCAGGAGTACCGGGAACATCAGCAGTCCCAGTGCGAGCCAGTCGCGCCCGGTGCCCCGGGGCGATGCAGGTGCCTGGCTCGCTGTTGCGTTCAGGCGGTAGTGGTTCTGCTGCGCGGAGGAGGAAGCGGTCATCGTCTAACTGTACCGTCCGGACGGTACAGTTAAGAAACCCGTTCCAGGCAATGCATGATAGGAACCATGGCCAGAAAACCCGTGGCGCGGGATGCAGTCCTCGACGCCTTTGAAGAACTCCTGATTGACGTGGGGGAACGTGCCGCCACCCTGGATGCCGTGGCGAAACGGGCAGGCGTCTCCAAGGGCGGGCTGCTGTACCACTTCCCCAACAAGGAAACGCTGATCGCGGCCACCCTTGAGCGGCTGGACCGCCTGGCGGGGGAGGACCTCGACGCCATGGCGGCGGCACCGGAAGGGGCGGCTGCCTATTTCATTCGGTCATCGCTCTGGTCCGACACCCCCATGGACCGGTCCTTCGTCGCCGCCACGCGCCTGGCTGAAGTGGCCCACGAGGAAGCCCGCCGCCGCTTCGCTGCCATCCAGCACCAGTGGCTGGAGCTCATCGGCGAAGATGTGGGCCCGGCCATGGCAAAAGCTGTGCTTTACATGGGGGACGGGCTGTACTTCAACGCCATGTGGGAGAGTGGGCCGTCCGGAAAGGCCGGAAGCCGGGAGGCCGATGTGAAGGAACTGCTGGCCGCCGTCGAGCGGCTGCGGGGCTAGCCGTTCATTTGCCCCGGGGGCAGTGCCATAGGAGAATTGGTGCATGTGCCGGCCGTTGCGGCCGCCAGCAAAAACAACCTAATTGAATAGCCTTTGATCTGCGGCGGGAGAGTTCTGCCAGAAGGTACAAGCAGGCGCCGTAGGAGCAATACCTCCCCAGGAATCTCACAGGCCCATGTACCGCCGCGGCGAGGCACCTCTGGAAAGCAGCACGCTGTCCGCCCCGGGAGACCGTCCCGAATCCTGGACTGCTGTGCTCACCGACGGTGCAAGCGGGACCGGCGCAAGCAGGGAACGCGGAAACTCTCAGGTCCAGTTACAGAGCGGGGAGGACCCGAATCGATGTGGCGTACCCTGCGCCGCCTTATGTATGGAGTTCCTCGTGACTGCTATCTCGTCCGCCTCCCCAGCCTCCGCCCTTCCAGCCCCGGCCATTCCCGCCACTGCTCCGGCTGCCACCTTCGTTGACCGGCACATCGGCGCCCGCCGCCAGGCCGACGTCGACACCATGCTTAAAGCCGTGGGCTACGACAGCGTGGATGCGCTGGTTGACAGCGCCGTGCCCAAGGACATCCGCCAGGATTCGGCACTGGAGCTGGCCGGCGCACTGAGCGAAGTCGAGGCGCTCGCTGAGCTGCGCAGGCTGGCGGCGAAGAACAAAACCGCTGTGCAGATGATCGGCCAGGGCTACTACGACACCGTGACCCCGCCGGTGATCCGCCGCAACATCCTTGAGGGCCCGGCGTGGTACACCGCGTACACGCCCTACCAGCCCGAGATCTCCCAGGGCCGCCTCGAAGCACTGCTGAATTTCCAGTCCATGGTCGAGGACCTGGTGGGGCTGCCCATCGCCAATGCTTCCCTGCTGGATGAAGCCACCGCCGTGGCCGAGGCCGTGCTGATGATGCGCCGGGCCAACAAGAACGCAGCCGCCCGGGACGGCAAGACGGTGCTGGATGCGGACTGCCTGCCGCAGACCATCGCCATCGTCAAGGGCCGTGCCGAGGCGCTCGGCTTCGAGGTGGAGGTCGCTGACCTCGCCCAGGGACTGCCCGACGGCGCTATCAACGGTGTTGTCCTCCAGCAGCCCGGCGTTTCCGGCCGGGTCTGGGACCAGTCCGCCGTCATCGCCGAGGCGAAGGAACGCGGCGCGCTGGTCACCGTCGCAGCCGACCTCCTGGCACTCACCCTCATCACGCCTCCCGGCGAGCAGGGCGCGGACATCGCCGTTGGCTCAGCCCAGCGTTTTGGCGTCCCGTTGTTCTACGGCGGCCCGCATGCCGCCTACATGGCGGTACAGAAGGGCCTGGAACGCTCCATGCCCGGCCGCCTGGTGGGGGTCTCCAAGGACAACGCCGGAGTGCCCGCCTACCGTCTGGCCCTCCAAACCCGTGAGCAGCACATCCGCCGCGAGAAGGCCACCTCCAACATCTGCACCGCCCAGGCCCTGCTGGCGATCGTTGCCTCGATGTACGCGGTGTACCACGGCCCGGAGGGCCTGAAGGCGATCGCCCGGTCCGCGCACACCCACGCCAAGACCCTCGCGGCGTCCCTCAAAGCCGCCGGCTTCGACGTGCTGCAGACCAGCTTCTTCGATACCGTCACGGTCTCCGTTCCCGGCCAGGCCGCGGGCATTGTCGCCGCCGCCGAAGCCAAGGGCATCAACCTGCGCAGCATTGACGCGGACACGGTGGGCTTCTCCACCGATGAAACGACGACGCCGGCAATCGTCGCCGGGGTGCTGGAAGCTTTTGGCGCCTCCGCGGTTGAAGCCGAGGGTGACGCTTTCGCCCTGGACGCCGCCGTCGAACGTTCCTCCGACTTCCTGCAGCACCCGGTGTTCAACACCCACCGGTCCGAGACCCAGCTGCTGCGCTACATCCGGAAGCTTAGCGACCGGGACCTGGCCCTGGACCGCACCATGATCCCGCTGGGTTCCTGCACCATGAAGCTGAACGCCACCGCCGAGATGGAAGCCATCTCCTGGCCCGAATTCGCCTCCATCCACCCGTTCGCCCCCGACTCCCAGACCGAAGGCTGGCGCGAGCTGATTGCCGATCTGGAAGCACAGCTGACCGAAATCACCGGGTATGACCAGGTGTCCATCCAGCCCAACGCCGGTTCACAGGGCGAGCTCGCCGGCCTGCTTGCCATCCGCGGCTACCACCACTCCCGGGGCGACCAGCAGCGCAACATCTGCCTGATCCCGGCCTCGGCACACGGCACGAACGCCGCGTCGGCTGTGCTGGCGGGCATGAAGGTTGTTGTGGTGGCCACAGCGCCGGATGGCACCATCGACCACACCGACCTGTACGCCAAGATCGAGGCCCACAAGGAGGCCCTGTCCTGCATCATGATCACCTACCCCTCCACTCACGGTGTGTATGACGCCGACGTGCGGGAAGTCTGCGACGCTGTCCACGCCGCTGGCGGCCAGGTGTACATCGACGGGGCCAACCTCAACGCCCTGGTGGGGCTGGCACAGCCGGGCAAGTTCGGCGGCGATGTCTCGCACCTGAACCTGCACAAGACCTTCTGCATCCCGCACGGCGGCGGCGGACCCGGCGTGGGACCGGTTGCTGCCAAGGCGCACCTGGCACCGTTTATGCCCGGCAATGCTGCAACGTGGACCGAGGGAAACGACGTGCCGATCTCAGCGTCCAAGTATGGCTCAGCCGGCGTGCTGCCCATCTCCTGGGCCTACGTGAAGCTGATGGGCGGCCAGGGCCTCACCGAGGCCACTAAGTCCGCCCTGCTCGCCGCGAACTACGTCGCCGCCCGGCTGAACGACTTCTTCCCGGTCCTGTACACCGGTGAAGGCGGACTGGTAGCGCACGAGTGCATCCTGGACCTGCGCGAGCTGACTGCGAAGACCGGCGTCACCGCGGAGGACGTGGCCAAGCGCCTCATCGACTACGGCTTCCACGCACCCACCCTGGCGTTCCCCGTTGCGGGCACCCTAATGGTGGAACCCACCGAATCCGAGGACCTCGGCGAGATCGACCGGTTTATCGAGGCCATGATCTCCATCCGTGCCGAAATCGACCAGGTGGCGAACGGCGAGTTCTCAGTCGCGGACAGCCCGCTGCGCAACGCCCCGCACACCGCGGCCGCCGCCATCAGCAGCGACTGGGACCGCGCCTACCCGCGCGAGCAGGCAGTGTTCCCGGTGAAATCGCTCAGGCAGGACAAGTACTTCCCGCCGGTGGGCCGCATCGACGGGGCAGCCGGAGACCGCAACCTGATCTGCTCCTGCCCGCCGCTTTCCGAGTTCGAGGTTTCGACAAGCTCAACCACCGGCTCGGAAGGCTGACCGCATGAGTGAGAAGTACACCGCTCTTTACGCGGAGCACAAGAAGCTGGGTGCCTCCTTTACCGACTTCGGCGGCTGGCAGATGCCACTGAAGTACACCTCCGAGCTCGCCGAGCACCATGCCGTCCGCAAGAGCGCCGGGCTGTTCGACCTTTCCCACATGGGCGAGGTCTGGGTCACCGGGCCGGAGGCCGCCGCGTTCCTGGACTACGCCCTGGTGGGAAAAATTTCCGCTATGCCCGTGGGCAAAGCCAAATACTCGCTGATCTGCAACGAGGACGGCGGCATCATCGACGACCTCATCACCTACCGGCGGCCACTGGCTGCCGACGGCACCGACGTCTTCCTGGTGGTCCCCAATGCCGGCAATGCCGCCGTGGTGGCCGCTGAACTGGCCAAGCGGGCTGCCGGGTTCGACGTGCAGGTGGACGACGCTTCCGATACCACTTCGCTGATCGCGGTGCAGGGCCCCAAGGCGCAGGAGCTGCTGCTCCGCCTGGTTCCGGCCGCCCACCACGGCCTCGTGGCGGAACTGAAGTACTACGCCGCCGTCGAGGTCCCCTTCCTGGTGGGCGGCGCAGGGCTGGCCCTGCTGCTCGCCCGGACCGGCTACACCGGCGAAGACGGTTTCGAGATCTTTGTGTCCAACGACGACGCCCCCGGGCTTTGGCAGTCGCTTGTTGCCATCGCCGACGACGGGGAGCTGACGCCCGCGGGCCTGGCTTCCCGCGACTCCCTCCGGCTCGAAGCGGGGATGCCCCTTTACGGCAATGAACTGTCGCTGCAGGGCGACCCGTTCGCAGCAGGCCTGGGACCCGTCGTCGCCCTGTCCAAGGAAGGCGACTTCGTGGGCAAGGCCGCCCTGGCAGCCAAAAAGGAAGCGGGCGCCGGCTCCACCGCCGGGCGCAGGCTCGTCGGGCTCAAGGGATTGGGCCGCCGCGCCGGCCGAGCCCACTACCCGGTCCTCAAGGACGGCAGCGTCGTCGGCGAGGTCACCTCCGGCCAGCCCTCGCCCACCCTCGGCTACCCCATAGCCATGGCATACGTCGACGTCGAGTTCACCCAGCCCGGCACGGCACTGGACATCGATCTCCGCGGCAAGGCAGAGCCCTTCGGAGTCGTCGACCTCCCGTTCTACAAGCGCTCCCTGTAACCACGCGCTTGTTCACCTTTGGCCCGTCGGGTCCGGCCTCCTCTGCGTGCTCGGTCGCGAAGACGCCCGCTGGGCGGACGTGACGCTCCCTTAGACGCACGCTGCCGGAGGCCGCACCCGAAGGGGCCCCGCCGGTCACCAATTCGGTGGTTGAGCCTGTCGAAACCCGGGGGACGATCGACTCACCAACTTGGGCGGTTAAATCCCTCGAAACCCACGGGTTGTCGCTCCGGGCCCGTGGTTGCGCTGGTCGGTAACAGGAGCCTGCGGCACTCTGGCGACGTGTTTGTTTTTCTTGGGACTGTTGGCCTCGAAAACTGAACCTGTTTTGGCGGCTGTGGGGATTCCGGAAGCGTACGTCAGAGGCGAGGAACGAGCCAGTACGCGGAGGAATCCGCACAGCCGCACCCAACCCAGCCACAAGAGTTTTCGAACAAACAAGCAAAAGGAAAAACACACATGGCTAAAGTTGCCGCTGACCTGCAGTACTCCGACGAGCACGAGTGGATGGCCCGGGAGGGTGGGAACCTGGTTTCGATCGGGATTTCCGCTGTCGCTACGGATGCCCTCGGCGACATCGTCTACGTGGACTTGCCCGAGGTGGGTGCCACGGTGACTGCGGGGGAGACGTGTGGTGAAGTGGAGTCCACGAAGTCGGTCTCCGATTTGTACTCACCAGTGACGGGTGAGGTGGTGGAGATCAATACTGGAGTTGTGGATGATCCCGCGCTGATCAACAACGATCCGTATGGCGCCGGCTGGCTCTTCAAGGTAGCTGCCGAGTCCGAAGGACCCCTGTTGTCCGCGCAGGAGTACGCCTCCAAAAATGGCGGGGACCTTTAAGTTCCGCCGAGCAGCACCAAACCTCTATTAAGGATTTACGCACATGGCTGTTGGTGTCTTTGATCTCTTCTCCATCGGGATCGGGCCTTCGAGTTCGCACACCGTAGGGCCGATGCGGGCTGCGGCCGTCTTCGCCGAGGAGCTGAAGTCCTCCGGAGCGCTGGACCGAGTGGCGTCGCTGCGGGTGGACCTTTATGGTTCGCTCGCGGCGACCGGCCACGGGCACGGCACCATGACCGCGATCCTGCTGGGACTGGAGGGCTTCCATCCGGAGCTGATCCTGCCGGACGAGGTGGAGGAACGGCTGAGCGCGATTGCCGAAACCGGAATCCTGAAACTGGCCGGTGAGGTGCCCCTGCCGTATGGGGTGAAGGACATGGTGCTGCGGCCGCTGACCATACTGCCGCGGCACACTAACGGCATGACCTTCACCATCTTCGACGCCGAGGACGAGATCCTGCACACCGCCACGTTCTTCTCCGTGGGCGGCGGCTTCATCGTCCGGGAAGGCGAGGAGGACGCTGCACGGCAACAGCTGGAGGAGTCCAAGAAAGAACTTCCGCTGCCGTTCCGGACCGCCGCGGAACTTTTGGGGCGCTGCCAGTCCAAAGGAC
This sequence comes from Pseudarthrobacter sp. W1I19, assembly GCF_030817835.1. Classification (NCBI taxonomy): domain Bacteria; kingdom Bacillati; phylum Actinomycetota; class Actinomycetes; order Micrococcales; family Micrococcaceae; genus Pseudarthrobacter; species Pseudarthrobacter sp. W1I19. Next base: position 3,602,128 of record NZ_JAUSZR010000001.1, on the reverse strand, counting down.
TTTCCATTGCCGACATCATGCTGGTCAACGAGAAGGCCTCCCGCTCGGAAGAGGACATCCGCGAGGGCCTGCTGCACATCTGGTCGGTGATGGAGGACTGCGTGCAGGTGTCCCTGAAGCGTGAAGGGCTGCTGCCCGGGGGACTGAAGGTCCGCCGTCGTGCGCCTGACTGGCATGACCGGCTGCTGAAGGAAGACAAGGACCGGGACCCGAAGTATTGGCAGGAGTGGGTTAACTTGATCGCCCTGGCCGTCAACGAGGAAAACGCGTCCGGCGGCCGGGTGGTCACCGCCCCCACCAACGGCGCGGCCGGGATCATCCCGGCGGTGCTGTACTACGCACTGCATTATGCCCCCGGGATGGAGAATGCCACCCAGGAGGACCGCGACGACGTCGTGGTGAAGTTCCTGCTCACCGCGGGCGCCGTCGGGGTGCTCTACAAGGAGCAGGCGTCTATCTCCGGGGCTGAGGTGGGCTGCCAGGGCGAGGTAGGATCGGCGTCGTCCATGGCAGCGGCCGGACTGGCCGAGGTGATGGGCGGAACACCCGCCCAGGTGGAAAACGCGGCCGAGATCGCGATGGAACACAACCTGGGCCTGACCTGCGACCCGATCGGCGGCCTGGTCCAGGTGCCCTGCATCGAACGCAACGCAATCGCCGCGGCCAAGGCCATCAACGCCGCGAAGATGGCGCTGTGGGGTGACGGTTCGCACCGCGTCTCGCTCGATGAGGTCATTGTGACCATGCGCGAGACCGGCAAGGACATGAGCTCCAAATACAAGGAAACCGCCATGGGCGGCCTGGCTGTCAATGTGGCCGTGTGTTAGCGGGGCTTGAAAGCGACAGGTGGACCGCCGGTCAGTTGTTGAGGGCGGCCCACCCGTTCAGCGTTGTGGCGAACACCAGCCAGGACACGTACGGCAGCAGAAGCAGGCCTGCCGTGCGGCTGATGGGGCCGAAGGCCAGCACGGTAACCGCGACGGCGGCGATCAGGGCAATGATGATGCCCAGGGCCAGCCACAGGGCAGCTCCGCCGATGGCGGGGTAGAGGCCGAAGAACACGGGCGTCCACGCAAGGTTCAAGGCAAGCTGGAGGCCGTATAACCCCAATGCGCGCGGGGTGCCGGGTTCCTGCTCGCGCCATACCAGCCATGCGGCCACGGCCATCCCGGCGTAGAGAAAAGTCCAGACCGGGCCGAACACCCAGTCCGGCGGTGACCAGGGCGCCTTGTCCGCGGCGGCGTACCAGCCTGTCACGTTATTGAAGGTGGCGAGTGAGCCGAGACCCGCAACAAGGAACGATGCAGCCAGGAAGGCAACCAACAGCAGGACTTGTCTGCTGACGCCCGGCCGGTCCTGATTTTTCCGCGGGGATGGCTCCAACTGTCCGGCATACGGCTGCATGCCCCCAACCCTCGTCAAGAGCCTTGCTGGAGTCAAGGCAACAGGCCCGTTCCCAGCTTCGATATACGGCTCGAGTCCGTCCTGCTGAAAAGCCGCGGCGCCGCCAGGCTTTAGACTTGAGGCTGCATGTCCGCACGCAGCCACGAGTACAGAACCGCGCACAACCCCCGATTGGACACGGCCCCTTTGCGAGAATTCACCGCACGTTTTGCCACAGCCGAGGAAATTGAAAACTGGGACAAGCACGTCACGGCCAACCCGAACGGCGGCAATATGCTGCAGTCCGCCGCGTACGCCACGGTAAAAAACGGCGCTGGCTGGAAAGTCCGGTTCCTGGTGCTGGAAACCCCTGGCTCTGCCAGCTACAACCTGGTACTGGAGAAAAAGTTTCCGGTCATGGGCCGGCTCTGGTACCTCATCAAGGGCCCTGACCTGGCAGCTGCCGGGGACCTCAAGGCGGCGCTGGAAGCCTGCGCAGCCTTTGTCCGCGACAGGAAGCTGAACGTCTTCACCATCAAGATCGAACCGGACGTCGTGGACTCCGCTGATGCCCAGGCCCAACTGGCCGCCGCCGGCCTGGTGAAGGCACCCAACATCCAGTCCAACGACTCCACCGCATTGCTGGACATTTCCGGCGCCGAAGAAACAGTCTTCAAAGCCATCTCCTCCCGGGCCCGCAATGCCATCCGCCGTGCTGAACGGGAAGGCTGCGAGGTGCTCCGGAAAGAACCCGGCCCCGAAACCTACCGCGCGCTCTATGACCTCATGGCGGACACCGTGAAAGCCAAGGGCTCCATGCCCCTGCGCGGTTACAAGTACTACGCTGCGTTCTGGGACGAATTCTGCAGCCGCGGCCAGGGCAACTTCTTCTTCGTATACGAGGACGGCAAACCCAGCGTGGGCGCCTTCGTGATCAATTACGGCGCCAAGGCAACGTACAAGGACGGCGGTTCCACCCAGAACCGCAAACAGTACGGCGATTCGCACCTGGTTCAGTGGGCAGCCATCCGGCGGATGCAGGAACTTGGCTGCACCGAATACGACTTCTGCGGAACACCGCCGGCCGCCCGGATCAAGGACAAGAGCCACAACCTGTATGGCATGGGGATGTTCAAGACCAGCTTCACCAAAACCGTCACGGATTTTGTGGGCTGCCACGACTACATCCTTGCCCCGCTCCGCCACCGACTCTGGGTCAACGGCGCAGAAAAGGTCTTCCGCCGGATTGAAACGGCACGGACCGGCCAGCAGTTCTACTGACCGCAGCCCCGGCGCAGGCTTAGCCAGCAGGCTGAAACCCCGGACTGTAAACAAGGCCGCGCCCGCATACCCGCCCCTGATCCAGCGGCTTACCTGTTGGCCGCACACCCGTGAATAAGGAAATCCCTTGAATCCAGTCACCACCGGCACCGATCTTGAATTTGCCATCCTCAACGACCCCGAGTTCGAGGCCTTTGCGGCTAAGCACCCGCAGAACAGCTTCCTCCAGTCCGTCGACTTCGCCCGTTTCCAGCGCGCCCGCGGCCAGCAGGTGGAGCTCTTCGGCATCCGGCGCGGCGGCGAACTGGTGGCCGCCGGGAAGCTGAACTACACCACCACCCGCCTGGGGTACACCGTGTGTGAATGCGCCAAGGGCCCCCTGATGGACTACACGGACCTCGAACTGGTGCGTGACGTCGTCGGACTCCTCCGCGGGCGCGCCGCCGGGCGCAAAGCCGCGGAACTGCGGATTTCCCCCAACCTGAAGTACATCGCCCGTGACGAGGACGGTGCAGAGCACCCGGAGGTTGAGGACAACCGCCCGCTGGTGTCACGGCTGTCCGGCCTGGGCTTCCAGCACCAGGGTCTGGACATGAACTTTGTCAACGTGAACTGGATGTTCATCAAGGACCTGACCGGAATCAAGGACGCCGAAGAGCTCATCATGGGCACCAGCTACCGGACCCGCAAGGCCATCCGGAAAGCGGAGAAAAACGGTGTTTTCCTGGAACAGGCCACGCTGGAAACCCTCGACGACTTCTACGGCGCACTGAGCAAGGCCGGGGATGAAAAGGGGTTCGTCTACCGCGAACGCGGCTACTACGAGCACCTGCTCCGCACCACCTCCCCGGAATTCACCAAACTCATGATGGCCAAAATCGATATCCCGGCCTACCGGAAATCCATCACGGAACGGATGGCGGCCGAAGCCGCTACCGCCGCCGAGTTGCGCCGCGAGGTGGAAGAGACCGGCAGCAAGAAAAAGGCGAACCGGCTCAAGGTGGTCCAGGACCTCGTGGACAGTTACGAGCGGAGCCTTAGGGACATCGAGCGGTTCCCCGACTCCGTGGGTGTTGCCACAGTGGCCGCCATCCACTTCGTCTGCTACGGGGACGAGGTGGTGTGCGTGATCGGCGGCACCGTGCAGGACTACATCTACTTCAACGGGGCCACCTCGCTCTATTGGGGAATGATGCTGCACGCGCTGGAAAAGGGGTACATTCGGTACAACTTCTACGGAACGTTCGGCATCTCCGGGCAGGACGAGGAAGGCCACGGCGGGTACGAATTCAAGAAGGGGTTCGGCGGAGAAGTGGTCCAGCTGGTGGGTGACTTCGTGATGCCGGTCCGGCCAGCCGTCTTCCACGCAAACCGCCTGGCCCGGGCAGCGGTGGCCGCCGCCCGCACAGCGTTGGGCAAGCTGCCCCTGAGGCGTTCAGCCTGAAAGACTGGTCACAACAGCGCACTGGGACACCGCGCCGCACTGGGAGGAGGCAACAATGACTGACCGGCCCGAGTACCCCGGGCGCAGGCCGCGGACGGACGGCTTGCCCAAAACCGAACCACTGACCCCCTCCCAGGTGCGCCAGAACGCCGCCGCGAAAAGAATGCTGCGGCGCCTGGTCCAGGGTGAAAGCCCGCCCACCGCCCCCTTGAGCATCGTGGACCGGCTCACAGGCAGCCCGTATGCCAACCCGATGATCCAGGTGGGCGGCGTCGACACCTCTGCCCGCAAGACCCTCGACTTTGTCCTGCACCTGGCCGAGACCATGTTCCGCTATGGAGCCGGTGCACTGGAGGTGGAAACCAGCATCATCGCCGTCACCGCAGCGCTGGGACTGAAGAACATCGAAGTGGACATCACCAACCAGTCCGTCGGCATCAACTACGCTCCCAAGGACCAGACACCGATCGCGCTGCTGCGCGTGGTCCGCTCCTGGACCAACAACTACGCGGGCCTGGCCAAGGTCCACCAGCTCGTCACGGATATCGTGGCGGGGGGAGTGGGCCGTGACGAAGCCATCCGCCGGCTGGATGAGGCCATCACCAGCCCCAAGCCGTTCCCGCGATGGCTGGTCACGGTGGCGTTCGGAACCTTCGCGGCGGTCTTTGTGGGCGTCCTGGGCGGCGGGCCGGTGTCCTCGGCCATCGCCTTTGTGGCCAACATCGGCATCAGCCTGCTGGCCCGCCAGCTGGGCCGGTGGCGGGTGCCGGACTTCTTCATCACCGCCAGCTGTTCATTTGTGGTGACACAGCTGGCGCTGGTGCTGTGGCAGTTCGGGCTGACAACATCGCCGGCCATCGTGGTGGTGGGCGGCATCCTCCTGCTTCTGCCCACGGGACGCCTCGTCTCCTCGGTGCAGGATGCGATCAACGGCTTCCCCGTCACCGCTGCGGGACGGTTCCTGTCAACGCTGCTGACGTTCGGCGCCATCGTGGCGGGCATCGCCGTCGCCTTTGTGGTGGGAGAGCTGACGGGCATGCAGCGCATCGACGTCACGGAGACGTTCCCGCCCGCCTACGACCTCTGGGTCCTGGTGCTCTTCGTGGCGGTGGCCGTGATGGCCATCGGGATTACGGAACAGACCACCTGGAAGCTGCTGCTGCCCACGGCGGGGGTGGGAGTGGCGGGCTACTTCGTCCTGCTCGCAGCGAACCAGCTGGGAGTCGGGGACCGGTTCTCGCCCGCGCTGGCCGCCGTGGTGATCGGCCTGCTGGCCCGCGTGGTTGCCCTGCGGATGGGGGCACCGCAGCTTGTGGTGGCCGTGCCGGCAGCTTTGATCCTGCTGCCGGGCCTGACCATCTTCCGGTCCATGTATGTGCTCACCATCGAGGAAGCCGAGATCCTCCTCGGCGCCGGCGGGATGCTCAACGCCGGTGCGATCGTCCTGGGGACGGCGGGCGGGATCGTCCTCGGCGACACGCTTGCCCGGCCGCTGACCCGGAGCCTGGCGAGCAACGAGCGGCGCCGCGCCCGCCGCCGCTGACTAGATCTGGCCGACCGGCAGCTTCTTCTCCGCCTGGAACACGTCCTCCACCCGGCCCTTGGCCCAGTAGCCGGAGAGCGAGACCTGCTTGCGGTCCAGGCCGCGCTGCTTGAAAAAGACGTCGCGCAGGGCTTTCATGTAGCCACGCTCGCCATGGGCGAACACGTCCACGCGGCCGGCAGGCCACGCGGCCTCCGCCACGGCCTCGACCAGGAGGTTGCTGTCGCCGGCGGGGACGCCGTTGCGGGTGAGCCAGCGCAGTTCCAATCCCGCCGGGGCAGCGATGGGTTGGATGTCGGCGTCGGAATCCACCTCAAGGAAGGCCAGGCCGGCGGCTTCCGCCGGCAGCGACTCGATGACTGCCGCGATGGCCGGCAGCGCAGCCTCGTCCCCGGCGAAAAGGTACCAGTCCGCATCGGGTGCGGGATTGTAGGCACCACCCGGGCCGGTGAACGTCAAGACGTCGCCCGGCTGTGCCTGCGCCGCCCACGGACCTGCCAGGCCCTCGTCGCCGTGCACCACAAAGTCGATGGCCAGTTCGCGGGCCGTCTCATCCACCCAGCGGACGGTATACGTGCGGGTGAACGGCCATTGTTCGCGCGGCATGGTTTCGCGGATGCTCCACAGGTCCAGGGGGGAGGGGTACTCAATGCCCGGCTGAGGGAAAACAATCTTGACGTAGCGGTCAACGAAATCGTTGTTGGAGAAGTCCGCGAAGCCGTCCCCGCCGGCAACAATGCGGACCATGTGCGGGGACAGTTCTTCCCTCCGGATCACAGTGAGATTGACCTGCGGACGGCTTTTTTTGGTGGCGCTGGTGGCGGCCGGCACGGTGCTCATAAGGCAAGCCTAAGCTAGGGGACCGGCGGGAGCTCCCAGGTTACGTCCGGCGCACCCTGGCTGCGCAGGAGTTCGTTGACGCGGCTGAAGGGACGGGAGCCAAAGAAACCGCGGGACGCGGATAGCGGGCTGGGGTGGGCGCTCGCCACGGCGGGGGCCCCGTCCATGAGTGTCCGGACGCTTTCAGCGTCCTTGCCCCACAGCACGGCAACGAGGGGCTGCCGTGACCCGTCCGGCCGGCGCCGGCCTGCGACGGCGGCGACGGCCGCCGTCGTGATCTTCTCCCAGCCTTTGCCCCGGTGCGAACCGGCTGAGCCCGCCCGCACCGTCATAACCCGGTTCAGCAGCAGCACGCCCTGGTCAGCCCAGGCGGACAAGTCCCCGTGCACCCGCGAAGGGACTCCGAGGTCCTCTTCCAGCTCCCGGTAGATATTCGCAAGGCTCCGCGGAATGGGCCGCGTGTTCGGCGCAACCGAAAAGGACAGCCCCACCGCGTGGCCGGGTGTGGGGTAGGGGTCCTGGCCAACAATCAGCACCTTGACATCGGCGAGCGGCTGCCGGAAAGCGCGCAGGACGTTCGACGGCGCCGGCAGGACCTGGTGCCCCGCTTCCACTTCGCCGGCAAGGAAGGTGAGCACGTGGCGGAGTTCGCTTTCCATTCCCGCCAGAGCCTCAGCCCAGTCAGGTGCCATAAGCTCATCCAGTGGGAGCCGCGCCAGCTCCGCGAAACCCAGCGCATCCGCGGGTTGCTGGGCCAGGTCGAACAAGGCATCTGATTCAAACACCGTCCCATTCTTGCAGGGACGCCCCGGGTGAGGGGCCGGCAGCCGGGCCATGCCGCAAATGACATTGGTGTTATTCGCCCGTAGCATGGGGTCAGACATTTTTGTAAACCAGCAAAGGAGTATGCAGTGGCGGAGCCAGCCCGGGAGCACCTGCCGGAGCAGGAACCACGGCATTCACTCCTGGCGGATTTCTCGCTCCGTGACTCGCCGCTGAGCGAGCGGGAGCAGCAGATGCTCGCCCTCGAACGGCAGTGGTGGAAGTACGCCGGTGCCAAGGAGCAGGCCATCCGGGAGCTCTTTGACCTCTCCGCGACGCACTATTACCAGCTGCTCAATGCCCTCATCGATACCGAGGATGCGCTGGCCCACGATCCCATGCTGGTCAAGCGATTGCGTAGACTACGTACGTCGCGTCACCGTGCACGTACCGCACGGCGCCTGGGGTCCGACGCGTAAGACGCTCCCGCTGTGCCCTCCAGCAGCAAACCAACAAGGATGTCATCCACCATGACCAGATATGCCCGCGATGAATTCGACAAGGTCCCGGAGACTGCTTCGCGACAAGGTGTCCACCGCACGGCTTCCGCCCCCGCCCGGGTGCGGCTGTGGCCTATCCTCGCCGTGGGCGTGGCCGCACTGGTCATAGGACTGGTGTCCTTCCTGATCCTTCCCAAGCTGGGTTTCGCCACGGCCGGCGACCAGGCCTCCGTCAGCCAGGAGGCAGCAGCATTGGCCGGTACCGGGTCCACGCCCTCGGCGACTCCGGACGCTTCTCCCTCCGCTGAGGTGCAGCCTTCCGCGTCGGCTGAACCCGAAGCAACCGCCAAGGCCGAACCCGAGCCGAGCGCCTCTGCCGACGCCCCTGCGCCGATCAACAAATCCCAGGGCGTGGCCATCTACAACGCCGCGGGCACCGCAGGGCTGGCAAGCCGGGTTGGCGGCACGGTCCAGGCTGACGGCTGGACGCTGGGGCAGGTGGGCAACTGGGCCGGCTCGCCGCAGCAAAGGTCCACCATTTTCTACTCGGGAGCAGGCCAGCTCGCCAACGCCCAGGCCCTGGCAGAGCTCCTCGGTATCCCCACCCTGGTGAACAGCACGGAATTCCAGGTGCCCTTGGTTGTGGTGCTGGGTCCCGGCTACCGGTAGACAGCGTCCGTCCCGGGGCGGCCACGCACCTGCCTGCCGTCCCGGCTGTTACGCCTGAATAACTATTGCCGGCTGTCCCGGAGCCGTCCTGCCCCGGCGGGCGCGGAGTTGGCTAGAGTGATTTTCAGGTTCGGTTCGGGCCAGCCGGAACACCGCGGCGTGGACACCCGGACACAATGGAAAGAGTGGTCGGACATGGCACTGGGGACCGTCAAATGGTTCAACGCGGAAAAGGGCTACGGCTTCATCACCGTGGACGGCACGGGTGATGACATCTTTGTCCATTGGTCCGCCATCCAGGGCGAAGGCTACCGGGCCCTCGACGAAGGCCAGCGCGTGGAGCTCGAAGTCGGCGAAGGCGAGAAGGGCCCGCAGGCCGAAAGCGTCCGGCCGGCGGAGTGAACAGCGCTTTCTTCCGTCCCGCGGGCATCCGCCGGACGCTCGTCACAGCTGCCGCCTGCTCAACCCTCGCCCTGACGGCCTGTTCCGGCGCCGCCGGCAACGCGAGGGTTGAACCGGCGGAGGCGTCCGGGGACGGCACGTTGCGGATCGGGCTGATCCTGGACAGCACCGGCGGGAACGCCTTCCTGAACGCACCGCAGCTGGCTGCCGCCAGGCTCGCCGTGCAGGAGATCAACGCCGCAGGCGGCCACAAAGGCAAGCCGGTGGAGCTGCTGCCTACCGAAACGGGGCAGGATGCAGCCGGGCAGGCGCAGGCACTCGTTTCCGCAAAGGCTGACGTTGTGGTCGGCCCCACCGATTCGAGCCACGCCGCCGCTGCCATCGACATCCTGTCCCGCGCCCGGACCCCCCTCATCTCGCCCGCCAACACGGCCGCTGGCCTCAGCACCTCCAACAGCGGCGGCTACTACTTCCGGACCGCAGCTGCCGACGTCGCCCAGGGCCCCGTCCTCGTGAAGCTCGCAAAGGACGCCGGCGCCACAACGGTGGCCGTGATGTACCAGGACGGCTCCTACGGCACGGACGTGTCAGCCGCCGTCGCCACCGCTGCTGAACAGGCCGGAATGAACGTGGCAGCAACCAAAGACTTCAAGCCGGGCGAGGCTGGCACTGCTGCCGCGGAAATGGCCAAGGCCGGAGCGGATGCGGTCATTGTCATCGCCCGGGACGGTGCGCAGGGCGCCCTGGCTGAACTCAGCAATGCCGATGTGGACGGGAAGCGGATAATCCTCAGCGACGGCGCCTTTGCCCGCTACAGTTCCCGCCTGCCCGCCAAGTCCCTCGACGGCGCCCGCGCGGTGGTTGCCGGCCAGCTTCCGGATGCTGATTTCCAGGCCAGGCTGCTCACGGTGGACCCAGGCCTGAAGGACGTGTCGTTCGCCGCCGAGGCCTACGACGCCGTCACCGTTGCTGCCCTCGCCGCCGCCAGGGCGCAGGATGACGCGGGCCGCTCCATCGCCGCCAACCTGATCTCCGCCTCCGGAGGAGCGGTGGAAGGATCCTCCGGAAAACCGGAGGCCGAAGCCTGCCTCACCTACAAGGACTGCCGGGCAGGGCTCATGACCCGCCCGGATATTAATTACGACGGCGAATCGGGCTCGATTGCCTTCGACGCCAAGGGGGACATCACCACCGCCACGTTCACTGTCTATACCTACGGGGCCGACAACAATCCCGTGCCCAGTGGCCGGGAGACCGCCGGACGGGCAGCGGGCTGAGCTTCGCCGTCGGCTAAACGGGGCAAAGCAGGGTCTTATTCGCTTGCACTCTAACGTGGGGAGTGCTAATTATTGAGTTAGCACTCTGACGTACCGACTGCTAAAGCAAAGCTGGTTCCGGCCCGCCGCGCGCTGCACCGGTCGAGGAGCGAAGAAACACCTAACTGGAGTGAGATCCGCAGCCGGAGGCATACAGAGGCCGAAGGCGAAGGATCGTCCGTCGCGGGCACTGCAGCGAAGGTTCATTCTTAACGACTGTCCCGAAAGGACTACTGCCGTTATGGCCAAGATCATTGCATTTGATGAAGAGGCGCGCCGCGGCCTTGAGCGGGGCCTGAACATCCTCGCCGACGCCGTTAAGGTCACCCTCGGCCCGCGTGGACGCAACGTCGTCCTCGAGAAGAAGTGGGGCGCCCCCACGATCACCAACGATGGTGTTTCCATCGCCAAGGAGATCGAGCTGGACGATCCTTACGAGAAGATCGGCGCCGAGCTGGTCAAGGAAGTTGCCAAGAAGACGGACGACGTCGCCGGCGACGGTACCACCACGGCAACCGTGCTGGCACAGGCACTGGTGAAGGAAGGCCTGCGCAACGTTGCTGCCGGCGCCGACCCGCTGTCCCTCAAGCGCGGCATCGAGAAGGCCGTTGAGGCCGTCACCGCCGAACTGCTGAACTCCGCCAAGGAAATCGAAACCAAGGAAGAGATCGCTGCTACGGCGTCCATCTCCGCCGGTGACGAGGAAATCGGTGCCCTCATCGCCGAGGCCCTGGACAAGGTGGGCAAGGAAGGCGTCATCACGGTCGAGGAGTCCAACACCTTCGGCCTGGAGCTTGAGCTCACCGAAGGCATGCGCTTCGACAAGGGCTACATCTCCGCCTACTTCGTCACCGACGCCGAGCGCCAGGAAACGGTCCTTGAGGATCCGTACATCCTGATCGTCAACTCCAAGATCTCCAACGTCAAGGAACTGGTTGCTGTCCTCGAAAAGGTCATGCAGTCCAACAAGCCGCTGCTGATCATCGCCGAAGACATCGAGGGCGAGGCCCTGGCCACCCTGATCGTCAACAAGATCCGCGGCACCTTCAAGTCCGTCGCCGTCAAGGCTCCGGGCTTCGGTGACCGCCGCAAGGCACAGCTCGCCGACATCGCCGTCCTCACCGGCGGCCAGGTCATCTCCGAAGAAGTTGGCCTCAAGCTGGAGAACGCCGGCCTGGAACTCCTGGGCAAGGCACGCAAGGTTGTTGTCACCAAGGACGAGACCACCATCGTCGAAGGTGCCGGCGACGCCGACCAGATCGCCGGCCGCGTGGCCCAGATCCGCGCCGAGATCGAGAACTCCGATTCGGACTACGACCGCGAGAAGCTGCAGGAGCGCCTGGCCAAGCTGGCCGGCGGCGTTGCAGTCATCAAGGCCGGTGCCGCAACCGAGGTTGAGCTCAAGGAGCGCAAGCACCGCATCGAAGACGCAGTGCGCAACGCCAAGGCTGCTGTTGAAGAAGGCATCGTCGCCGGTGGCGGCGTGGCCCTCATCCAGGCCGGTGCCAAGGCATTCGCCAACCTGCAGCTGTCCGGTGACGAAGCAACCGGTGCGAACATCGTCCGCGTTGCCATCGACGCCCCGCTGAAGCAGATCGCCTTCAACGCCGGCCTGGAGCCGGGCGTTGTGGTTGACAAGGTCCGCGGCCTGCCTGCCGGCCACGGCCTGAACGCCGCAACCGGCGAGTACGTCGACCTGCTGGCTGCCGGTGTGAACGATCCCGTCAAGGTGACCCGCTCTGCCCTGCAGAACGCGGCCTCCATCGCCGGTCTGTTCCTCACCACCGAGGCAGTTGTGGCCGACAAGCCCGAGAAGAACGCTGCCCCGGTTGGCGGCGGCGACGACATGGGCGGCATGGGCGGCTTCTAAGCCTTCCCTGCCGGGCCTGGTCCCGCGAATACATAAATGCGGCCCCCTCTTTCGAGGGGGGCCGCATTTGTTTTGTGTCCAGCGGGAGTTCTACTTCCTGGCGCTGGCCAGCATTCCTTCAACTTCCTTCTTGAACGCGTCAGCAGCTGCCTGCGGCGTCAGGCGGTCGTAAAGGACTTCATCGGTATACCGCTTGATGACGTTCTGCACGCTGCCCGCACCCACCGGCGGAACCGGCGGCGCTTCCTTGATGTCGGGGGCGATGTCCTTCAGGAAGCTGACCACCGTGGTGTCCGCGGGCTTCAGCGAGGGGGTGATGCCCTCCACGATCTCCGGGTTGGTGGGTACGCCCCGGTCGGTCATGAGGATCGCCCCGGCTTCAGGGCTGTTGGCCAGGTAGTTGATGAAGGTGGCTGCCTCTTCCGGATGCTTTGAGCGGGAGGAGGCGGACCAGAACATGGTGGGCTTGTAGTACATGCCGTTCCCTGCAGCGGAGCCGTCTGTGCTGGGAGCGCGGAGCATTTTGATGCTGCTGCCGGTGGTCGCCTCAAGGGAGCCGAGCTGGTTTGTCCACCACCAGGCCATGCCCACCCTGTTGGTGCCGAAGAGGCTTTCCTCCAGCCCTGCACCGGAATCTTCGGTGGCGACGGTTGCCGGCGGGCTCGCCTTCGAATCACGCTGTTCCTTCAGGCGCTCCCAGAAGGAGGCAGCAGTGGAGGTGGCGAAGTCCAGCTTGCCGTCCTCTGAATAGAGGTTCTCGCCGTGCTGCCGCAGCCAGATAATCAGGTCGGCTTCGTTCGTACCATAGGCCGCACCGTAGTTCTTGCCGTCGCCCGCGGCGCTGATCTTGGCGGCCGTGGCCATGAAGTCATCCCAGGTCCACTTCCTGTCATCCGGGAGGGGAACATTGGCGGCCTCAAAGACTTTGGTGTTAGCCATGACCACGTAGGCGTTTTGGCCTGTGCTGAGGCCATACTGGGCGTCGTCGTACTGGCCTGATGCCAGCGCCTCCTTGTCCAGCTTGGAGATATCAATACCCTTCTGCTTGGACAGATCCAGGAGGGCACCGCGTCCGCCGTATTCGGCGATGTACTTCTGGTCCATCTGGATGACGTCCGGCGCGTCGTTCGCAGCAGTCTTGGTGGCCAGCTTGTCCCAGTAGCTGGCCCACTCGCCGGGCTCGGATTCGATCTTGATATTCGGGTGTTCGGCTTCGAAAGCGTCAATGACCTTTTCGGTCTGCGCGTTGAGGTACTCGTTTCCCCACCAGGCAAACCGCAGCGTCACTTCCTCACTGTTGCCCGAACCGCCGGACGCGCCGCATCCTGTTGCCAGGAGGGAGAGAGCCACAGCTACTGCACCCAGCTGGAATTTCCTCCGCCTGCCGGTTGGAATCGTCATCGATATGCCTTCCTTGTTCTGGTGGAAACGCCTTCTCCCTTGCTGGCAAAGGGGGCATCCTCGGCCGCCTCGCCAAAACTCTAAGAAAGCGTTTTCTCGTATGACATCCGATTGTGCCGGGCGCCGGTGCCACCGTCAAGAAGTTTCGGTAAACGCTTTCCTGCCGCTGGTGTTTCTTCGGACGCCGCGGGGCGCGCAGCGGTCACAGCAGGCAGCAGCGGTCGGAAGCGGAGCCCGACCATCTGTTTGTCGGTGTCTTCTGGCAGGATGGACCGGTGACGATTACAGCAGCGGCCGACGGTTCGGCTTTGGGAAATCCCGGCCCGGCGGGCTGGGCCTGGTACGTGAACGACGACTGCTGGCGCGCCGGCGGATGGCCGCACGGGACCAACAACCAGGGCGAGCTGATGGCTGTCCTGGATCTGCTGCGGGCCACTGCCCATCTTCCCGAGGAGGACCTGCACATCCTCTGCGACAGCCAGTACGTCATCAACTCCATCACCAAGTGGATGCCAGGTTGGAAGCGGAAGGGCTGGCGTAAGGCCGACGGCAAACCCGTGCTGAACGTTGACCTGCTCAAGGAACTGGACCGGGAACTGGCGGGGCGCAAATACAGGTTTGAATGGGTCAAGGGCCACGCCGGGCATGACCTGAACGAAGCCGCGGACGAGCGTGCCCGGGCTGCTGCCACTGCCTACCAGCAGGGTGTGGCCGCCCGCTCAGGACCCGGCTTTCCCGGGGCGCACCACCTGTCCGCCTCGGGAGCGCGTACTGCCGGGACAGCGTCAACCCCGGTCCACACTCCCGCAGCAGCCACCCGTGAGCCCGACCTGTTCAACCAGCAGGAGCTGACCCGGCAGGACACCAGCCAGGACTACGCCCAGCTGGATTTCGCCCAGCTTGGTGACGGGGCTTTTGACCTCGCCGGAACCGGCCCGGCTGAAACTGCGCCGCCCGAAGCACTCGTGGAGGAGCTGGAGCGGGAACTGCTGGGCCCCCTGGTGCGCGGTGATATTGGCAGGACAGCAGTCCTCCTGCACCCTGACTTCCTGGAGATCGGCAGCTCCGGCCGGGTCTGGACGCGCGATGCCATGATGATGGCGCTGGAAGAGGACCCGGGGGAGCGGACCGATATCGAGATCATCGGCGCGGACCGTGTGGGCCCTGGCGCCGTGCTGCTGACCTACCGGAGCTTCGCGCGCTCAGGCACAACCCTCCGGAGCTCCCTGTGGGTGCTCGACGGTGAGCGCTGGCGGCTGCGGTTCCACCAGGGCACGCCCGAAGCCTGACGAAGGCACGAGCGGGTCTGCGGCGGTGGGCCTAGCTGAACCGCTGGGTATTCCCCTGCTCTGCCTGCGCGTAAGTAGCGGCCGCCGACGCCAGTGCCATGTTGATGGACGCCAGTGAAGCCTCCACCCGGCCCTGCGTGATGGTCCATTCCGTGACCAGCGCCTGGAAGTTGGTGGCTGCGGAGCCCCGCCAGGAGCCCTGGAGCTCGTCCAGTCCCCGTTTCATGGTTTGGACGTCGGCGCTGATCCGGTCCACTGTGGCCTGGACGTTGGCCGACTTGAGCTGCAGGAGTTCGGTATCGACAGAGATGATGCTCATGGCAGTGCCTTTCGCTGTAGCTGGCAGCGTGTGCTCCCATGCCCGGCTGGTCCGGACGTCTGCAATGAGCCTAGGGATGCGCCTCCTACCGGGGCTACCGCCGAAGGCTATATGTGGATAACCTCGTCGCTGCCCTCGGCCTTGGCCGCCGTTGGCGCGTCTTCGCGCTTTGGAAGGCTGACCACCAGGGTTGCACCGCCGCCGTCGGTAGTGGCCACCCGGACAGAACCGCCGTGGGATCCCACAATTGCGGCCACGATGGCCAGGCCCAGGCCGCTGCCGCCGGTCTCCCGGGTGCGGGATGTGTCGGCACGGTAGAAGCGTTCGAAAACCTTGGACGCATCCTCCTCGGAGATACCCGGTCCGTGGTCGCGGACTTCGATAACGGACCGCTCCTGCCCGTCCGCTGAAACGTGGATGCCAACGGCCAGTTCAATGGGGCTGTCTTCTGGCGTGTAGCGCAGGGCGTTGCCCACCAGGTTGCCCACCACCTGGCGGAGCTTGGCCTCGTCGCCCAGCACGGGCGCGGGAGCTGCGGAGCCGCCGTTGAGTCCGACCAGCGTAATCACCCGCGAACGCGAGCTGGCCTGCGTATCCACCACCGCATCGTGGGCGATCAGTTGCAGGTCCACCGGCTTTTGCTGCAACGGCCGCTGCTCGTCAAGGCGGGCCAGCAGCAACAGGTCCTCCACCATGGAGCCCATGCGTTTGGCTTCGCTCTCGATCCTTCCCATGGCGGTGGCAACGTCCTCGTCGCTGGTTAACGCACCGTGCCGGTACAGCTCGGAGAAGCCGCGGATGGTCACCAGCGGGGTCCGCAGTTCGTGCGAGGCGTCGGCAGCGAACCGGCGCATCCTCGCCTCCGAGGCCGTCCGGGCGGCGAAGGCCGTTTCGATGTGGGCGAGCATGGCATTCAGCGAACTGCTCAGCCGGCCCAGCTCGGTGCCGGGGTTCTCCACGTCCACGCGGCGGGACAGGTCACCGGCGGCGATCGCGGCTGCCGTCTTCTCCACCCGGGCCAGCGGCCGGAAGGAACGCGACACGGTCCAGCTTGCGATCAGGGACGCCAGCAGAAGGGTCAGGAGGCCAACGCCGGTCACCACCAGCGTGGCGTGCTTCAGCACATCATCCACGCTCTGCAGCGGCAGCCCGATGACAACAACAGCCGTGGTCTGGTTGGTCTGGACGGTCACCGCTACAACCCGCCAGTTCTGCCCGTCGGTACCCCTCACCTGGTACGGGACGACTCCGCGGGCCTGGGCTTGCTCAACGCTGATGGAGCTGATGTCCGGATGCTTCTCGGCGTCACCACCAAACGGGTAGGGGTCCTGTCCCGGGACAAAAAGTATCAACGAGTAGTCGGTGGGAACCGGAGGATTGGGGGTCTGCAGCTGCGTGAAGGAGCGCTGCTTCCCCGCCAGCTCGACGGCGGCATACAGCTTGTCATCCACCTGGCCTTGCAGGTAGCTGTGAAGGAGGGTCAGGGTTCCCGCCCCGGTCACTGTCAGGGCAACGATCAGCAGGGCCATGATCATGGCCACGAGCTGCGTCCTGAGGGAGGCCGACTTCCAACGCTGGAGCAAGGTCAGCGCTTTTCTGCCGTCCGAAGCACGTACCCCACGCCACGCTTGGTCTGGATCAGGGCTGGAGCTTCAGGATCGATGTCCACCTTCCGGCGGAGGTAGGAGATGTAGGACTCGACGATGGAGGCGTCACCGTTGAAGTTGTATTCCCACACGTGGTCCAGGATCTGCGACTTGGACAGCACCCGGTTGGGGTTGAGCATGAGGTAGCGGAGCAGCTTGAACTCGGTGGGGGAGAGTTCGATGACGGTGCCGCCACGGCGGACTTCGTGGGCGTCGTCGTCGAGTTCCAGGTCATCCACCCGGATCACGGCGTCGTCGTCGAGCAAGGGCTGCGTGCGGCGCAGGACGGCGCGGATCCTGGCCACTACCTCGTCCAGGCTGAAGGGCTTGGTGACATAATCGTCGCCTCCAACGGTGAGGCCGGTGACTTTGTCCTCGGTGTCGTCCTTGGCGGTCAGGAACAGGACGGGGAAGTGCTTGCCTGAAGCGCGGAGGCGCCGGGTGACGGTGAACCCGTCCATGTCCGGGAGCATCACGTCCAGGACGGCGAGGTCCGGTGAATGCAGGTCGGCGGCGGCAAGGGCGTCGCGTCCGTTGGCTGCTGAGACGACGTCGAATCCGGCGAACCGCAGGGAGGTGGACAGCAGTTCGCGGATGTTGGGCTCGTCGTCCACCACAAGGAGCTTCGCTTCAGGGCCGTTCTTGTTCATGTTCCCATCATGCTCCCAGACTCTGGGAGTTGTCTGGATATTGGGTGGAAGCCGGTTGTGAGGCCCTATTCCGCTTTTTCCACGTCCTTGGCGTCCATGATTCGGTAGGCATAACCCTGTTCGGCGAGGAACCGCTGGCGCTTGGCGGCGAAGTCCTGGTCCAAAGTGTCCCGGGCCACCAGCGAGTAGAAGCGGGCAGCCCGGCCGTCCTTCTTCGGGCGCAGCAACCGTCCCAGCCGCTGCGCTTCCTCCTGCCGCGACCCGAAGGACCCCGACACCTGGATCGCCACCGACGCCTCCGGAAGGTCGATGGAAAAGTTGGCCACCTTGGACACCACCAGCGTCTGTAGCTCCCCGGCCCGGAAGGCGTCAAAAAGCTTCTGGCGCACCTTGACCGGGGTATCGCCCTTGATCACCGGCGCGTGGAGGCGCTCACCGAGCTCATCCAGCTGGTCGATGTACTGGCCGATCACCAGCAGCTGCTCCCCGCTGTGCAGGGCCACCAGCTGCTCCACCACCTGTGTCTTGGACTCTGACGTGGCGCAAAGCCGGTACTTGTCCGCGTCCTCGGCCATGGCGTAGGCAACGCGCTCATCCCGCGGCAGGTCCACACGGACCTCTACGCAGTCAGCAGGAGCGATGTAGCCCTGGGACTCGATGTCCTTCCAGGGCGCGTCGTAGCGCTTCGGCCCGATCAGGCTGAAGACCTCGCCCTCGCGGCCGTCTTCACGCACCAGGGTTGCGGTGAGGCCCAGGCGGCGCCGGGCCTGCAGGTCCGCCGTCATCCGGAAGATCGGGGCCGGCAGCAAATGGACCTCGTCGTAGATGATCAGGCCCCAGTCATGCCCGTCCACCAGTTCCAGGTGCGGATACAGCCCGCCGCGCTTGGTGGTGAGCACCTGGTACGTGGCAATGGTGACGGGGCGGACTTCCTTCAGAGCCCCCGAGTATTCGCCGATCTCGTCTTCTGTGAGGGACGTGCGCTTGAGCAGCTCGTCCTTCCACTGCCGGGCGGCAACGGTGTTGGTGACCAGGATCAGGGTGGTGGTGGAGCCGGTGGCCATCGCCGCCGCGCCCACCAGGGTTTTGCCCGCCCCGCAGGGAAGCACCACCACGCCACTGCCGCCGGCCCAGAAATTGTCGCTGGCCATCTGCTGGTAGGGCCGCAGTTTCCAGCCGTCCTCGTTGAGGGCGATCAGGTGCGGGGTGCCATCCACGTAGCCGGCCAGATCCTCGGCCGGCCAGCCGATCTTAAGCAGCAGCTGCTTGAGCTGCCCGCGCTGGGAAGCGTGAACAACTACCGTTTCGCCGTCAATCCGCGGCCCCAGGAGCGGCTGGATCTTCTTGGACCGGATCACTTCTTCGAGGACGGGGTAGTCGTCCGTGCGCATGACCAGCCCATGCTGCGGGTCTTTTTCCAGGCGCAGCCGGCCGTACCGCGACATGGTTTCCTCGACGTCAATCAGCAGCGAGTGCGGCACCGGAAAGCGCGAATACTTCAGCAACGTGTCCAGGACCTTTTCGGCGTCCAGTCCAGCGGCGCGGGCGTTCCACAGTCCCAGCGGCGTCAGCCGGTAGCTGTGCACATGCTCGGGCGCGCGTTCCAGTTCGGCGAACGGCGCTATGGCATGCCGGGCTTCGGTGGCGAGGTCATGGTCCACCTCGAGGAGGATGGTTTTGTCGCTCTGGACAATCAGGGGTCCGTCGTTCACGCGGGAAAGTCCTTCACTGGTGCAGTTCCTCTGCAGCCTCTATATCGATGATGCGATGGATGGACAGCACCCGTTCGGTGTCCTTCGCGGGGTCGAAGACCCGGACGCGCCCGCCGCTAACTGAGAGTGGAACAACGATCTCCAGGTTGGCATTCCCCATGCCGTCCACCACGTTCATGCTGATCCGCTGCTTCAGCCGGATGGCGCGCTGCAGGGCCTCCAGACCCAGCTGGGTGGCCGCTTCCGAGCCGAAATCCGCCTGGCCGGCAGGGCTTACGACGGCGGCCGGGCGGTGGCGGAGCACGTCCAGTTGGGCTTGTACTTCCTCGGGCTCCGGTGCGGTCCGCGGGGCGGTGTAGACGGGCCGGGACGGCGTATGTGGGGCGGGTGCACGCCGGAGCCGGAGTACGGGTTGTTCTGATTCATCCAGCGACGGTGAGAGACCCAGGCTTCGCAACACCTGGGCTGTTTCGCGCGGGGGAGCCGAAGAAATCAGGACCGTGGGTGCAATCCGGACTAGGCCGAGCCCCTCAGCTTTGGGCCCCCGCAGCAGTTCAAGCAGGCCCGCCTCATCCTCGCTCTGGATGAAGCTGGCCGCCACACCCACCCGCAGCCGGCCGTGGCGTGCTGCCGTATCCTCCACAAGGTACTGCAGCGGTTGCGGGACGGCTGTGGCCGAGTGCTCCCGCAGAATGTCCAGCAAGGCTGCGGCATCGTGCCCGGCGTCCAAAGCGCGGCGGATGGACTCCGGTGAGAACCGGTAGATGGTGGCCGGGCCCTGACCTTCCGCGTCCGCCATCAGCAGCAGTTTCTCGCTGAGCGCCGGAGCGAGGTAGCCGGGAGCCACCGCAGTAAGATCCGCCTGGAGCAGCACGTGGTTCAGTTCTGCCGGCAGGTGCTCACCAAGGATGGTGAGTGCGGCGTCGGGATCGTCGCCGGCGATGGCGCTTCCCAGCTGGCTGAGCGCTCCGGAACCCAGCAAACCGAGGATTTCCGCTTCGGCCAGTACACCGCGGATCAGGGAGCTGAAGCGCCGGGCCATCCGCGGCTGCGCCCATTCGGCGCGCTGCAGGACTGCGGCAGCATCAAGGACCGGCGCGGTTCCGTCCGGTGCTGCAGCTTCCTGGGTGAGTTCGTTGAGGATTTCCAGGATCCGTTTGCGCACCACGGGGGCGTCGGGCCGCTGTGCTTCGGCCGACAACGCTATGACGGTGCTCCCCGATGCAGCGCGGTGCCCTGCCGCTGCTCCGGGCGTCCCGCTGATGGGTTGGCCCACCATGGACGGTACGCGCTCGCTGGCCAGCCAGGCGTTCACCAGCCAGAGCCATTGTTCCTGCCGGGGCAGGACCAGCCACTCCAATTCGGGCGGCTGCATCCAGGACGACGAGTCGACGTCGAGACGGATCAGGCCGGCAAGCCCGCAGAGCTCCAGGAGCAGCCCGACGCGTTGCTGGTCGATCCTGAGGACGTCAGCGAGCCGCCTCATCTCCCGGACGCCTACGCCTCCGCTGCGGAGCGTGGCCAGCGGCTGTTCCTTCACGGCATGGAGCATTTCGCCCACCAGCCGAAGGGTTTCCGCGATGGCGCCCAGCGCGGCGTTGCGGCGGAGGGCGGCGCTGGTGCGGCCCAGTTCGGGGACCGGCGGCGACAACGTGAAGTCATTGATAATGGCGCCACCGCGAAGGGACAGTCCCACGCTGTGCGGCAGTTCCACGTGGGCGGCGTCCAGCGGCACCAGCAGGCCGCGGGCCAGGAGCCAGTCGACCGGCCCGACGTCGGATCCCTCAGTGGCGATGGATGCTTTGCGCTGGGCCTGGGGGACGGCACCCATGGCCCAGTTACGGAATTTGGCGAGCAGCGTGGTGGTCCGCTCCGGAGCCGTGGACAGGATGTTGTGCAGTGCCTCGGGGGAGGACGTCCAGTGCTGCAGCGCCAACGCCGCCTCCATGGGCGTTGTGGCGCCATGGATGGCCACACCGCTGCGGTGGAGTTCGGAAACAAGCTGGACGGCCCGTTGCGCGAACGCGGGCTGGAGGCGCACCAGTTCCGTATAGCTCCGCCCCAGCCCGGCCGGGTATATCCCCACCACGTCCTTAAGGCTGCCCACCGGAAGGTAGTAGCGCTGCTTGCCGGCGGGAGTTCCGTGCGGCGGATCGGCGCGGTGTACCAGCGCCAGTTCCTGCAGCGAGGCCAGGATGCGTTCCACCGCCGCAAGGGTGGACCCCGAAATAAGGCTGCGCAGGCCCGCGGCTGACGCGCTGTGCTTGGTATCGGTGTTTGTACACAGATGGAGGGTTTCCAGGACCTGCATCTGGGGCCGGTTGAGGCGCTCCAGGGCGCGCTGGACGCTGACCCTCCCGCTGGCCCTGGCAGCGAGGGCGGCGAAATCGGGAACGGCGGGGGAGATGAGGTCCGGCCGCGCGTCGAACAGGGACCGCAACGAGTCGTCGCTGCGGGCCTCCAGGTCCTTGCTGAGCGCGCGAATAAGGGACATCAGTCCAACGTTACCGCCCGTCCGGTTTTCCTGCCCGGCGGCGCCCGGCGACGCTGTCCAGGACAAGGAACAGCATCAGGAGGAACGCCAGCGGCAGGCCGTACAGCGCGGTATAGGTGACCCAGGCGGGCGCCACCGCACGGGCGAACGCAAACGCCATGACGGCAGCCACCGCCGCCAGTGAGAGCACGGCTATAACCGCGGCGAAAATCGTCAGGAGCCGCCGGTAACGCGAGGGAGTCATGGACGTAACGCTAACAGCCCGGTCCGACAGTGCGGGCATGCGTTCCCGGGAGGCTAGGGCACGGGCGGGGAGGGCGCCGTTGAAAGCAGGGTTAGGGCATCGGGCAGGATAACCTTGAGGGATACAGACCAACACGGTCTTCAGCCGTCATACCCTGAACCCGCACAACAATGTGGATGCGGTGACGGCTGGCCGTGTCTCAAGACGTCAGAACGAAGAAGGTTGATTACGTGCCTACCGGCAAGGTCAAGTGGTATGACAAGGACAAAGGCTTCGGATTCCTTGCGGGCGAAGACGGCCAGGAAGTGTTCCTGCCCAAATCCTCGCTGCCCGAGGGTGTCACGGAGCTGAAGGCCGGCACCCGCGTTGAGTTCGGAGTCGCCGACGGACGCAAGGGTGCCCAGGCCCTGGGGCTTCGCGTGCTGGATAAGACGCCGTCCATCGCCAAGGCGAAGCGGCCCAGCGCCCGCGATCTTGCGCCTCTGGTCCAGGACCTGGTGACAGTACTGGACAACCTGTCCGGAACGCTCTCCAAAGGCAAATATCCGGAAGGCAACAAGGGCAAGGCCATCGCCGCCGCCCTGCGTAAGGTTGCCGACGAGCTGGATGTTTAGGCCCTGATGAGTTCGGAAGCTGATCAGCCGCAGCCGGCAGTTGAGTCGCAGGAGTTGGTGTCCCGGGAACCGGAGCACCCTGTTACGGCCGTCGCCGAGTCACGGGCCTCCGCGCCTGCGCCGGTGCGGAGCGCCAAGCCGCGTGCAGGTGTGCCGGTATGGCGGACCGGCAAGCCCGACGCCTTCCTTGCCGCAGCCGTGGACACTGCCCGGACTGCAATTGAAGGCATTACGGCAGCAAAGGATATTGGGCGGCACCTGGCAGCCAAGAGCGAAGGTGACCGCCTGGTGACGCATCTTTTTGAGTCCCGGCTGCCGGGCTACGGTGGCTGGCAATGGTTCGCGGTCCTGACCCGGAACTCACGCTCAAAGGTGGTCACGGTCAACGAGTTGGGCCTGCTGCCTTCCGAGGACTCCATCCTTGCCCCGGAATGGGTTCCGTGGGCGGAGCGGGTCCGGCCCGAAGATGAGCAGGAACCGGAACAGGAGACTGCTGAGGTTGAGCCTGGCGTCCAGGAGCCAGCTTCGGCGGAACCAGCTGCGGCGGAGGATGCAGCGGCTGAGCCGGCCGCAGGGGAACAGGAACAGGGCCCACAACCTTTGCAGGACCAGGACTCTTTGCAGGACCAGGACCAGGACCAGGAGTCCGGGGACGGGGAGCCTGACGACGACGGCGGGCAGCGCGGCGACGAAGCAAGGACTTCCTGACCACAAACGAACGGCGCCGTCCGGGGTGAACCCGGGCGGCGCCGTCGTACGTTAAAGCGTCCTGGCTACTTGCGCAGCTCGCCCACGACGTAGTCGATGCTTTCCAGCAGGGCAGAAACGTCGGCCGGCTCGATGGCCACGAACGTTGCGATGCGCAGCTGGTTGCGGCCCAGCTTGCGGTACGGCTCGGTGTCCACCACGCCGTTGGCGCGCAGGACCTTGGCTACCGCGGCCGCATCCACGGACTCGTCGAAGTCGATGGTGGCGATGACGTTCGAGCGCTCGTCCGGGTTGGCGACGAAGGGAGTGGCGAATTCTGAAGCCTCGGCCCAGCTGTAGATCCGGCCGGCGGAATCCGCGGTTCGCTTGGACGCGAAGTCCAGGCCGCCGTTGGAGTTCAGCCACTGGACCTGGGCATCCAGCGTCACCAGGGTGGACAGCGAGGGGGTGTTGTACGTCTGGTTCAGGCGGGAGTTGTCAATGGCGGTCTGGAGGTCCAGGAAGTCGGGGATCCAGCGGTCGCCGGCCTTGATCCGGGCGGCACGTTCCAGGGCGGCAGGGGAGAACAAGCCAAGCCACAGCCCGCCATCGGAGGCAAAGTTCTTTTGCGGGGCAAAGTAGTAAACGTCACTCTGTGCCACATCGACGTCCAGGCCGCCGGCGGCAGAGGTGGCGTCCACCAGGACCAGCGAGCCCTTGTCCGCGCCGGAGACGCGCTGCACGGGTGCAGAGACGCCGGTGCTGGTCTCGTTCTGCGGCCAGGCGTAAACGTCCACGCCGGCTTCGGCCTGGGCGGAGGGGCGGGTGCCGGGCTCGGACTTGATGATGGAGGACGCATCAAGGAAGGGTGCCTTGTTGGTGGCCGCGGCAAACTTGGAGCCGAACTCACCAAAGGAAAGATGCTGCGCCTTCTTCTCGACCAGGCCGAAGCTGGCGATGTCCCAGAATGCCGTGGAGCCGCCCACGCCGAGAACCACCTCGTACCCTTCGGGCGCCCGGAAGAACTGGCTCAGCCCCTCGCGGACGGAGCCCACGAGGTTCTTGACCGGGGCCTGGCGGTGAGAGGTGCCGAGGATGTCCTTTGACGCGGCTGACAGGGCATCAATCTGCTCCTGCCGGACCTTGGAAGGCCCGGCGCCGAACCGTCCGTCCTTGGGCAGGAGGTCGGCGGGAATAGTGATGCTGGTTTCGCTCACGGGTGCTCCAATTTCGGCATGGACGTAACTGTGGTCCGGACGGGTGTTGGCGGCCGGCAGTCTGCAGTGACTGCAACCAGGGCCTTCCTCATTCTGCCTGAAGCGCTGATTCCGCGGGAACCCGTACCGTCATAGTCCAGTCAATGAGACGCCCGCGTAGCACACACGCGAACTATTCGGACAAAGTCAAAATAGGCTAAGCTTTTCCACGGACTACGTCGCGGTGTAAGGCGATACGGTGGGACAACGCAAGGTACTGCGCTCGAGGAGCTGAGCTGGATGACGGATCTGATCGACACTACGGAGATGTACCTTCGGACCATATTGGAGCTTGAGGAAGAGAACATCGTTGCTCTTCGTGCGCGCATCGCCGAACGGCTCCGCCACTCCGGGCCCACCGTCTCCCAGACCATCGGCAGGATGGAGCGGGACGGGCTGGTGATTGTCTCTGGAGACCGGCATCTGGAACTCACTGAAACGGGCCGCAAGCGTGCAACGGAGGTTATGCGCAAGCACCGCCTCGCCGAGCGCCTGCTCGCCGATGTGATCGGCCTGGACTGGGCCTACGTCCATGACGAAGCCTGCCGCTGGGAGCATGTGATGAGCGAACGGGTGGAGCGGCGCATCTATGAGCTGCTCAACCACCCCACCGAATCACCCTACGGAAATCCGATTCCCGGCCTGGCAGCCCTGGGTGGCGCGCCGTCCCTGGGTTTTGCCGACGGCGCCATCAGCCTCCTGGATGCGATGAAGTCCTATGGTCCGGCATCAGAGGTGACCGTGAGCCGGCTTGCAGAGCCCATCCAGGTGGAACCGGAACTGCTGTCCCAGCTCGATGAAGGCGGTATCCGTCCGGGCGCCACCGTGACTCTGGAGCGGGTGGGCGATTACATTTCGGTACGGGTTCCGGGCATTGAAGGGGCGCTGGAACTGCCGCCCGAGGTGGCCGCGCACGTGTTTGTCGCCATCCGCCAGCCTGCAGCTTAGGGGCTGACTACCCCATCACAGGGCATATACCCAAAGATAACGGAATTGTTACTAAGGGCCTTAAGCCCCTATAGTTGAACCAAACGTTGATATTAAAGCGTTACCTGATCTGGAGCCGAGCTCTGCCAGCGGATCAGGAGCACGAGTCGTAACTGGCAGAGGCGGGGGAACCACAAGCGGCAGCGGGGGACTGCCTTGGGGTGAAGTCCGTCAGCAGCAAGCCTCTTCCAGTGAAGGATCCCTACCGGGATATCTCTGTGCCGAAGCTTGCTTACGGCGGACCGGGTCTTTGAACTCTCTGACCCGAATCCGACAGCTAACTTCGCAGGCTTTCCAGAGAGGAACCCTTCTTGACCATGCAGAATTCCAGGGGACGCCGCCGCGCGGCGGGCCCTGCTTCGACACCGCGTGTTGTCGAAGTCATCACCTCGGAGCGCCCCCGCGATCTCCACCGTGATGCGCGCCGCCGTCGGGGTCCCCTCCGCCAGATCACCGAGTTCGCGTCCGCCAGCGGGATCGGCCAAAAGGCCGGCGTTGCCCTTGCCGCCACCGGCCTGGTCCTCACTGTCACGGTTCCGGCCACCAGTCCCGTTATGGCCAACGATGCTTCGGGCGCCACGCCTGTTGCCGCCTCTGCCGTGGCGCCCCAGCCGCAAATCTCAGCGGAAGCGGGCGCCCAGATCGACTTCAGCCGCTCCGCCGTGGTTACCCAGGCTGATCCGGACGGCAAGCTGAAGCAGCTGCTCAGTGCCCAGTCGGCGGGCGCCATCAGCCGCGCAGCCTCGACCGGCAGCCTCGGCGCTCCGCTCGCCGTGATGACCACCGCCTCGCCCTTTGGCTACCGCGTGAGCCCCATCACCGGCGGCAACGGCGACTTCCACCGCGGACAGGACTATGTGGCGCAATGCGGCACCTCCGTCATGGCCGCCGCCACCGGAACCGTGACCTTTGTGGGCTGGCACCAGTTCGGTGGCGGGAACCGCGTTGTGATCGACCATGGCAACGGCCTGGAAACCACCTACAACCACCTGTCGTCCTTCAGCGTGAAGGAAGGGCAGACCGTATCGCGCGGGGAAGCCATCGCGCTCAGCGGCACTACGGGAGCCTCCACAGGCTGCCACCTTCACTTCGAAGTCCAGGTCAATGGCGAAGTGGTTGATCCCACTGGCTGGCTCTAGTCAAGTGACGGTGAACTATCAGATGGTCTTGACTTGCCGTGACCTGAATGTGACATTCAGTCAAAACTGCTGTACCGTCTAACTCGCGTCAACTTTTCCGAAGTTGACGCTCTTGTGCGGATTGCCTAGCTCTGCCACCGCTCAAGGTCCGTTCGCATGACATCGTCTGGCAGGGGCGGGGGAACCAATTTTGGCCTTTCCATGGAAAGACCTTGGGGTTAAGTCGCAAAGCTTCCTTGGAAGCAGCGCGGCCGGGTGACTCCCATCCGAATCCGACAGCTCACCTCGCAGGCATTGGGAGAGGCTACCTTCGTGTCTTCACGCCATAATTCTGCGCGCCACCGTGCGCAAACGGTTCGTACCAACCCCCTGGACACTGTGTCCAAGGCCGTTAGTGCCAATGCCGGGACAGTTGGTCGCCAGGCTGCAGTCATCGCAGCTGCCTCCGGCCTGATCCTGAGCATGGGCCTGCCGGCCACTGCCGCGGACAACACCGCTGGTGTTTCCGCCTCCACCGAGTCCGGGTCAGCCCAGAGCGCGCTTGCAGTTACTGCGGCCCCCACGGCCACCGTTTCCTTCGAGCGCCCGGTGGTCAAGACCACAGCCGCTCCCAAGGTGCAGACCGTACGCACCCAGTCCACCGCCTCCGCCAATGGAAACGCTGCCACCGGTACTGCTGCCTCCGCTACTGAGAAGCTGGCCGAGACTGTCTCTTCTGCTTCCACCTCGGGCATCGCTGCAATCGCCTACACCGGAATCGGCCACTCGTACGTATGGGGCGGCACCAGCCCCGTCACGGGCTGGGACTGCTCGGGCTTCACGCAGTGGGTTTATGCCCAGGCCGGCATCAGCATCCCCCGCATCAACGCGTGGACTGCCATGAAGCCGACTTCCACTCCGCAGCCCGGTGACCTCGTTATGCAGAACGGCGGCGCCCACGTTGGCATCTACGTTGGCAACGGCATGATGATCAGCGCACTGAACCCCTCCCAGGGAACGCTGCTGCACGCGGTAGCCGCCACCGGCTCCTCCGCGTTCTTCACAATGAACTAGTTCTTCGACCTCCGGGTCCAAGGGCTTTTTCTTTGCCCCCAAGCTTTTCGCTAAATCACACATCCCCGTTCGGGGCGTGCCGGCGTACCCCCAAGATGCCGGCACGTCCAAACCCCCTGTCTGCCTACAAGGCGACGGGGGAATACGAAAGAGAGAACTGATGACTACTCGTGCAACCGCACGGCATCGCGCCGAGGTCACCAAAACCAATTCGCTCGCCATCATTGCCAAGGCTGTCGGCGACAACGCAGGCGGCGTCGGCCGCCAGGCTGCAGTGATCGCTGCTGCTTCCGGACTGGTCCTGACCAGCGGCCTGGCAGCCAACGCTGCAGACGCCAACGTCCAGCGTGACTCCGCTCCGGCTTCCAACCTGGAAGTTGAATCAACGGTTGAGGCTCCGATTTCGGCTGAGTCCACCATCGCCATTTCCTTCGAGAAGCCCGCGGTGACCACCACTCCGGCTCCTGTGGTGGAAGCTCCGGAACCTGAGGTTGAGGTCCAGGAAGCAGCCGCCCCGGCGGCCCCGGCCGCCAAGCCGGCTCTTGCCGCCAAGGTGACCGCCTCGGCTCCTGCCGCGGCTCCCGCAGCCCAGGCTTCGGCAAGCGGCAAGGGTGCAGCCATCCTTTCCGCCGCCTACGCCCAGCTTGGTGTGATGCAGGACTGCACCATGCTGGTCACCAACTCCCTGGCCGCCGTCGGAATCAACTTCCACGACTGGCCCGCGGGTTACCTCTCCCTGGGGCGCACCGTGAGCGCCGCTGAAGCTCAGCCGGGCGACCTGATCTACTACGCCGATGGCGGCGCCGGCATGGCCCACATCGCTGTCTACGCCGGAAACGGCCAGGCGGTACACGGCGGCTACAACGGCAACCAGACCGTTGTTTTCAGCGCAAACGTTGGTTCCGGCCCGGTCTTCATCCGCGTCAACTGACAACCCGGTCCGTTTGATCGGACGCATCAGCATCGAACACAGCCCCTGCCTTGGAAGGCAGGGGCTGTGTTTGTTTAAGCAGGCAGGTCGCGGCAGCCGTCGCGAGCGGACACGGCCTGTCCCTTCACCGGAATTAGCCGATAGCGCACTTCTTTGTTTACTCTTGTGGTGTCGATCCATAGCCCGGACATGCCGAGGGCAGCCGGCCCTCGTGCCCCTGACGGGTGCGGCCGTGAAGAGGTACGTGCATGCGCACTCTCGTTCTGAATGCTGGATATGAACCGCTGGCGGTTATTTCTTTCCGCCGGGCGCTGGTGCTTGTGCTGACGAACAAGGCGAGCGTTGTGGCCGAAGGGGACGATCCTGTGGTGGGTCCCCAGGAGATCCTGGGCCGCCCGTCCGTGATTCTCCTGAACCGCTACATCCGCCCCAGATACAACCAATCCACGGCGGTGAGCAGACGCGGGGTGCTCCGGCGCGACGGGCACAAATGCGCCTATTGCGGAAAAGCTGCGCACACTATCGACCATGTCCATCCCAAGTCCCGCGGCGGTGCGGATTCGTGGGAGAACCTCGTGGCGGCATGCCTGCGGTGCAACAACGTTAAGGGCGATCACACCCCGGCGGAGATGGGCTGGAAGCTGCGGTTCGTGCCCGAGCCTCCGCACGGCACCATTTGGCAGATCAAGGAACTGGAGAAGCCCACTCCTGCCTGGGATCCGTTCCTGCTTCCGGAGCGCGCTGCCTGACATAGCCTGCCTGGTCTGGCCTGGGCCCGCTCCGGATTAAGCTGGTGGAGTGGAATCAGACAGACTGGCCTTCGACGCCCTGATCCTTGCGGGCGGCCGTTCCTCCCGCCTGGGTGGGGTACCCAAGCAGGGGCTCGTCTTTGAGGGCGCCACGCTGCTGCAGCATTCGCTTGCTGCCTGCTCCCCGGCGTCCCTCATTGCTGTGGTGGGTCCGGATTCCGGTCCGTTGCCTGCAGGGGTGGTCGCCTGCCGCGAGCAGCCCGAGTTCGCAGGACCGGCTGCGGCAGTCGCCGCCGGGCTGGAAGCGCTGGGCCGCGCCGGCGGCGGGCGCGAATTCACCCTGGTGCTGGCCTGCGATATGCCCAGGGCCTCGGGCGCGGTGGAAACTTTGGCGCAATGCCTTGTTTCCTTGGCTGATGCCGGGGACGGAGTGATGGCCTGTTCCGAAGACGGAACTGCCCAAATGCTGCTGGGTTTTTACCGCACGGCCGGGTTAAAAAGATCGGCGCAGGCGCTGGCTGCTCGGGACGGCTTAATCAACGGTTCCATGCGGTCCCTCCTTGCTAGTCTGGACGTGCAGCTTGTCACCGTCCCCGCCGGAACCACAGATGATGTGGATACCTGGGATGATGCCGCCGCATTAGGAGTTGACGCCGGGGCAGCCGGACGTGCGCCAGGACCGGCGCGGCAGCAGTTGAATTGGGAGGCAAAGAGTGAAAAGCCAGGATGAAACACTGGAGGAATGGTGCAGGTCCCTCCTCCAGGCCTATGAGCTTGAGGACGTCCAGGTGGACGTTAATGCCATCCTTGCCCTCGCGGGCGTTGCTGCGCACTCCGTTGTGCGGCCGGCGGCGCCCCTGACCACCTTCATAGCCGGCTACGCAGCCGGCCTTGCCTCGGGCTCCGGGCAAGGCACCGAGGCTTCGTCCATGGAGGACGCCTTGGCCGTTGCACGTTCACTGGCTGCCGATTACGACGCTGAAGCCGCCGGGGCTTCTGGCGAATGACTGAAGAACCCGGGGAAGAACGGAGTTCAGCAGACCAGCCGGAGGAGACGCGGCACCTGGCCCATACCTGGGATGAGGCGCGGCAGGCTGCCTTCGAGGCGGCAACTCCAATTCCAGCCGGACCCGTGCCATTGCACCTGGCCCTGGGCCGCACGTTGGACCGGGATATCGTGGCACTGCAGGACATGCCGCACTACGCGTCGTCGGCCATGGACGGCTGGGCGGTCAACGGGACGGGGCCGTGGATCCTCGTGGAACCGGGCACGCGCCTTGCACCCCACCAGGCAAGCCCCATTGTGACCGGCGGACTCATTCCCCCCGGCGGGAAAGCGATACTTCGCAGCGAGAGTGCACTGCTGGGCAAGGATGAGGACGGACTGCCGGTGCTGCTGACCGGCGGCAGCGCCAGGCCCGGTGAGCCGCGCAGCGGCCAGCACATCCGGAAAGCCGGGGAAGAGGCGCTGGCGGGAGACGTCCTGGTGAAGGCCGGAGTGCAGCTTAACCCCGCGCATCTGGCCCTGGCTGCCTTGGCCGGATATGACGAGCTGCCCGTCCAGGGCAAGCCCATGGTGCGGCTGCTGCTGACGGGCTCCGAAGTGATCGGCCACGGCGTCCCGGTTCCCGGCAAGGTGCGGGACACCTTCGGTCCGCAACTGCCGGCCGTCGTGAACATGCTCGGCGGGATCGCAGGCGAACAGCAGCGGATTGGCGACTCTTACGCGGAGTGGCTTGCAGCACTGGAAGATGTGGTCCCGGAGGCGCCGGGCGCACCGGACCTGCCGGCCGACGTCGTAATCACCACGGGAGGGACCGGACAGTCAGGTACGGACCACCTCCGCCAGGCGGTTGCTGAACTGGGCGGAAGGCTCATCATCGATGGCATAGCCATGCGGCCGGGGCATCCGGCCGTCCTCGCGGAGCTGCCGGACGGGCGCTTTGTGCTGGGCCTGCCGGGGAATCCCCTCGCCGCGATGATGGCGCTGTCCACCGTGGGGGCGCCACTGCTCGCCGCACTGGGCCACGGCAAACTGCCGGACATCCAGGAGGTGCCCTGTGGGAGCATCATCGAACCCGACCCGGGGCGTACCCGCCTGATGCCGTTCCGCCTGCTGTACGGAATGGCGTCGCCGGCGCAGCATACGGGCCCCGGCATGATGCGGGGACTCGCATCGGCAGACGGTGTGCTGGTGGTGCCGCCGCATGGTGTCCAGCTCGGCGAACTGGTGCCAGCCTTCGCGCTGCCCTGGGGACCGCCCATTCCGGCGCTTGCAGAGCCCGGTTCCAAGGCGAAACCCAGAAATGCTGCGCGGCCCGGACGGACCCCTGCCAAGCCGGCGGCCAGTGGCCCCGTGGACTGGAGCGCGCTGCTTGGCTGACCGTCGCCGGGCAAGCGCGCTGGCATCCGGCACCGGCAGTTGTCATGATGGACCTATGAACAGGCAGGGGTGGCCATGGGCCGCGTGACCCAGCGCCGCAAGGTGCACAAATATGTCCTCGATGGCTCTCCGAAGGCCCTCGAATTTCCGGTACGGCACCGCGAGGATGTCCTCGCGGTGGAGGAGCCGCTGGAGATCCGGCTGGGCCAGTTGTCCTTCTCGGTGACCATGCGCACCCCGGGTGACGATTTTGACCTGGTGGCCGGGTTCCTGGTGTCGGAGGGCATCATCTGGAGCGCCGAGCAGCTTGTGTCGCTGCGTTTCTGCGCGGGCGAAGACGAGAACGGGGTGCAGACCTTCAATGTGGTGGAGGTCCAACTGCGGCCGGACGTCACCATTCCCTCCATCGGGCGCCACATCTACACGTCCAGCTCCTGCGGCATTTGCGGCACTGATTCGGTGGAGTCCGTGCGGAAATCATCGCGCTACAGCCTGGATGAGGATTCCCTGAACCTCGAGGCCGGACTCCTGGCATCGCTGCCGGGGCTGCTGCGGAAATCCCAGCGGGTTTTTGAGGACACCGGGGGAGTGCACGCGGCAGGTCTGTTCAAGATCACGGACGACGGCGCTGCGGACCTTATGTGCCTCCGCGAGGACGTAGGGCGCCATAACGCCGTGGATAAGGTTGTGGGCTGGGCTTTGCGTGAAGGACTGCTCCCGCTGCGCGGGACCGTTCTCCAGGTGTCCGGCCGGGCCTCCTTCGAGCTGGTGCAGAAAGCGGCGCTGGCAGGAATCCCCGTGCTGGCAGCCGTCAGCGCGCCGTCCAGCCTTGCCGTGGAACTCGCGGAAGCAAGCGGCATGACCCTGGCCGGTTTCAGCCGGGGAACCAGCCTGAATATCTATACCGGGGACCAGCGCATCATCAGGCCCGCTGTACAGGTTCCTGCCGCCGCAGTTCCTTGATGCAACGGGCCGTCCTGCGAATCGGTCCACAAACCGCTGCGGAATTGTTCCCCGGATAGTCGTTGGCTAGTAAGCTACCAGTGGGTAGTTAATCCACCGAATGGACACCTTGGTCCACATTTCCAGCGCTGAAGAGGGCCAACATTGCATGACGACCGCCGGATCACGGAAGTCCGCCTCGAAAGGTTCGTCCGCGAACGTATCATCCCTGCTGTTTACAGCAGGAGCCTGCCTCTGGCCTTGAGCAGCTGGGATGTCCCCGACGAGCCGGTCCCGGCCCTCGAGGCCATGCGGCAGGACTTCCACCCGCAGGACCACGGTGCTCCCTGGGGGAAGCCATGGGGCACCAAATGGCTCCGCCTTCAAGGCGAGGTGCCGGAATTCTGGGGTGCCGGGCCGGACACCACGGTTGAAGTGGTGGTGGACCTGGGCTTCACCACCGAAGTCCCGGGTTTCCAATGCGAAGGGATAGCCTGGCGGGCCGACGGCACCATTATCAAAGCGCTCTCGCCCCGCAACCAGTACATCCCGCTGAAGCTGCTCGGTGGCGGCATGGCTGTGGACTTTTACGTGGAGGCAGCTGCCAACCCCGACGTCGCCCAGGGCTGGACCTTCGCGGCCACACCGTATGGGGACAAGTCCACGGCGGGAACGGCGCCGCAGTACCGACTGGGTACCATTGCCATTGCCGAACTGAACCAGACAGTGTGGGAGCTCCAGCAGGACATCTGGACGCTGTCCGGGCTGATGGCGGAACTGCCGTGGGAACAGCCGCGGCGGCATGAGATCCTCCGCGCCCTCGAGCGCATGTTGGATGCGATGGATCCTGACGATGTCGCCGGAACGGCAGCAGCCGGACGCGAAGCGCTCGCCGAGGTCCTGGCCCGGCCAGCCTATGCGTCCGCGCACCAGCTGGTGGCCACCGGTCACGCCCACATCGACTCTGCCTGGCTGTGGCCAGTCCGGGAGACCATCCGCAAGTGTGCCAGGACGTTCTCCAACGTGGTGGCCCTGATGGATGAATACCCGGATTTCGTCTTTTCCTGCTCCTCGGCACAGCAGCTCGCCTGGATCAAGGAGTACTACCCCGAACTTTTCGGCCGGATCCGGGAAAAGGTGCGGGCAGGCCAGTTTGTTCCCGTTGGCGGGATGTGGGTGGAATCCGATACGAATATGCCCGGCGGGGAAGCCATGGCCCGGCAGTTTGTTGAGGGCAAGAGCTTCTTCCTGGCGGAGTTCGGAGTGGACTGCCAGGAAGCCTGGCTGCCGGACTCCTTCGGGTACTCCGCGGCCCTGCCGCAGATCGTAAAAGCTGCCGGCAGCAGGTGGTTCCTCACACAAAAGATCTCCTGGAACCAGACCAACAGGATGCCGCACCACACTTTCAACTGGGAGGGCATCGACGGCACCCGGCTCTTTACGCACTTCCCGCCCGTGGATACCTACAATTCCCAGCTCAGCGGACGCGAGCTGGCCCACGCGGAGCGCAACTACCGTGACCACGGCCGCGGTACGGTGTCGCTGGTGCCTTTCGGCTATGGCGACGGCGGTGGCGGGCCCACCAGGGAAATGCTTGCCGCCGCTGCCAGGACAGCGGACCTGGAAGGATCACCAAAGGTTCGGACCGGATCGGCTCAGAGCTTCTTTGAGCAGGCCGAGGCAGAGTATCCGTCCCTGCCGGTCTGGGTGGGTGAGATGTACCTCGAACTGCACCGCGGTACCTACACCAGCCAGGCGCGGACCAAGAAGGGCAACCGGCGCAGCGAGCACCTCCTCCGCGAAGCGGAATTGTGGTGTGCCACTGCCGCTGTCCGGACGGACTCGTTTGTTTATCCGGCCGCCGAGCTCAAGCGGTTGTGGCGGCTGGTGCTGATGCAGCAGTTCCATGACATCCTGCCGGGCAGTTCCATCGCCTGGGTGCACCAGGACGCCGAACGCAACTACCAGGCCATCGAGGTTGCCCTCGAAGCTCTCATCGCCGAGGCTGCGGCCGCCATCCTTGGCAACGGGGAGCGGACTTTCCTGCTCAATGCCGCGCCGCATGCGCGGGCGGGAGTGGAGGCGCTTGGGGCAGCGGAACCTGCCGTCCCGGCGCTTCCTGCCCGGGCCGCTGCACAGGAGGGCGGCTACGTCCTGGACAACGGCATCATCCGCGCAGTGGTGGATGCTGACGGACTGATCAGCTCCCTCCGGGACTACGCCAGCGGCCGCGAAGCGATCGCCCCGGGGGAGCGCGGCAACCTGCTTGAGCTGCACCGGGACACGCCCAATGAGTGGGATGCCTGGGATATCGACGAGTTCTACCGGCGCAACGTCACGCCGTTGACAACCGCCCAGTGCGTACGGCTGGCAAAGGACCAGGAGGAAGCGGCTGTAGTGGTGGAACGGGTGGCAGGATCTTCTGCCATTTCCCAGCGCATCAGCCTTGCCGCAGGCAGCCCTTCGCTGTCGATCACCACAACTGTCGACTGGCAGGAGCGCGAAAAGCTGCTGAAGCTCGGATTTGCCCTCGATGTGCGGGCTGACCGGTCTGCTGCCGAGACGCAGTTTGGGCATGTCTTCCGCGCCACCCACACCAACACGTCCTGGGAAGCAGCGAAGTTCGAAATCTGCGCGCACCGCTGGATCCACGTCGCCGAACCCGGTTACGGCGTCGCTGTATCCAACTCGTCCACCTACGGGCACGATGTCACCAGGAGCATCAGGGAGGCCGACGGCGGCACCACCACCACCGTCCGCTTGTCACTGCTGCGCGCCCCGAAGTTCCCTGACCCGGAATCGGATCGCGGGCACCACGAACTGACGATGACCGTTCGCCCGGGAGCCGACATCGCCGATGCGGTCCAGGAGGGTTACGGGACCAACCTTGAGCCCCGCCTGGTCAGCGGCGGTTCACCCGCGGAGCCACTGTTTGCCGTGTCCAACCCGGCGGTTGTTATCGAGGCAGTGAAGCTTGCAGAGGACGGCTCCGGGGACGTGATCGTCAGGTTGTACGAATCGTTGGGCCAGCGTTCCGCCGGCAGCATCACCGCCAACTTCCCAGTCCGGCGCGTCGCTTCAATGGACCTGCTGGAGCGGCCCATCGAGGCCGTTGGGGTGGAGGCCGGTTCGGGCGGTGCCGACCTGCTCCTGCGCCCGTTCCAGCTGGTGACGCTGCGGTTTGTCCGCGCTGCGGCCGGG
This sequence comes from Pseudarthrobacter sp. W1I19, assembly GCF_030817835.1. Lineage (NCBI taxonomy): Bacteria > Bacillati > Actinomycetota > Actinomycetes > Micrococcales > Micrococcaceae > Pseudarthrobacter > Pseudarthrobacter sp. W1I19. The sequence goes on along the minus strand of NZ_JAUSZR010000001.1, from coordinate 3,566,421 downwards.
AGTTAGGGCCAAGCTTCCGCCAAGGTGGAAACGGCCGCCACGGGCGTGGAAAGCTTGAAGTGTGAAAGGGGCCTTAAATGGCTGAGTGGGGGCGGTCCCCAACGGCCGCCACCACTCATCCCCCCAAAGCGTGCAAAGGCCCCCGGGAGGTGCCACGTTCAAGAAATTATCCCCGTTCGTAAACGCCCGGCAACTCCCACCTTCACACATCCATGATTGTTCCACATTCTAATGAATTTGTGAAAGCCCCTGAGGTTACGTTTCGGTAGATGTCCTTCCGGGACCGGCGGCCCTTTTGTTCCTCACCCGCGCAGCCCAGATCAGCGCCAGGCCAACCACGAAGCAGAGCACTGCGGTGTAGTTGATGATGAACTCAATGGCGCCCAGTTCCGGCGGCACCACAGGAAACAACAGGGTGAGCGCTATGGCCACCCCGCCCACTGCCAGGAGCCCGGCGGCAAACCGCACCAGCACCGGCAACCTGCTGCCCACGGCGCGGACCATTGCGGGCAACAGCACCAGGGACACGTAGGAGGGATATGCGCGGCCGGCAGCGCCGTAGTACTCCACCAGGGCCCCGTGCCACGGGTCCTTTCCCGCCACCGCACTCAACCCTGCGGACGATCCCGCAGTGTCCATCAGGAAGAACACGAACACCATCACCAGGGAGATCACCAGCAGGACGGTCATCCCGGTTTTGCCGGTAATGAGCCGGTAAGCATGGTCGGCGCCGAAACCCCGCGTCACGCGGATGCCCACGAAGTAGATGGCAGCGAAAATGATAAAGCGCAGCAGCAGGTTGGCAAGGTTGATGCCACCCAGCGCGGTGTCCACGGCGACGTACGGTGCCTCGATGCTCAAGAGGATGGCAGCGGTCAACAACGCAAAAATGTAGAAGAGGGACCTGTTCTCGCCGCGGATGGCGCTGGGCACGCGGGCTGCCGCGATGAGGCCGCACGTGGCCAGCGTTGACCATTGAAGTATTTCGATCATCCCAGGTTCTCCCAGATCTTTTCCGTTTGCGCCTGGTCCTGCTCCTGGCGTCGCAACACCTTGCCCAATGCCTGCAGCCGGTCACCGGTGAGAACGGCAAGGTCGCCGTCGGACAGGCTCTCCAGGGCGGCCCGGCGTGCGCCGGGGGCCCAGCCGACCTCTTCCTCGGTGACCAGTCCGGTGGCCACCAGGCCGTTGGCCAGGCCAACGCCGGCGGCCCGCGCCGTGGCCACGGCCAGCTCGGCCGTCAGGCGGTTGGCGGTCAGCTGCGCTGAATAGTTTTGTGGGGCGATGCCAGTGGCGGCGGATACCCGGTGCCGCACCTCGCCGTCGTCAATTGCATCAACCCAGTTCTTTACCGAAGTGGAGTGCGGCGCCGGCGAAAGAGCGGGCGGCTCAGGGCCGGCTTTTCCTCCGGGGTCCATCGCGGGACGCGCCAGCATGGCGTGCAGCAGGTCCGCGGTGGAAATCTGGCTCACCAGTTCACAGCGCGTGGGGCCAGGCTGCGGATTGGCCAGCTGCCGGTAGGCGTCGAAATCGGCCAGGGCGGACACCGGATTGATGCCGTAGGCCCGGCTGATGCTGACCACGGTGGAAACTGATACTTTCCCACGCACCAGCTGCTGGGCAAGGGTGGTCCGCTTGATCCCGGAGATCCTGCAGACGTCAGCCGTGCTGGCCTCCGGCGCAACGCCTTGCAGCCAGCGCTGGAACGCCTTGGCGGGGAGGGTCATGGAGGGCTCTCTGCAGAACGGATGATTTGTCGATTTTATCCTGCTAATTTTGCCGCCGGTTTTACCCGCGCCCCGGTTTCGACTATGCTTGATGGTCGAGCCCGTTGGTCCGTACACCCCCCAAGTCCGGACCAGCGGGTTCTTTTATGTCCGCCGGCTCTGGCGCCCTCCCTGCTGCGGATCAGCAAGGCACTTGCGCGCTGCAACGGGGAAGGCCGGCTGCGGATGCTCCGGCGAAAGGATGGATCATGACTGCGACCCTTGTTGCCAAGGATGTTTCCGGCGGTCACGACCACCGGCAGCTTTTCTCCAGGCTCTCCCTGACTGTCGCCCCGGGCGACGTGGTGGGCGTGGTGGGTGCCAACGGCGCCGGCAAGTCCACCCTGCTGCGGCTCCTGGCCGGCGTCGACCAGCCGCAGGACGGAACGGTCAGCCTTGCCCCGGCAGACGCATTCGTGGGCTGGCTTCCCCAGGAACACGAGCGCATTCCAGGTGAAACCGTGGCCGGATACATCGCCCGGCGAACCGGCTGTGCGGTTGCGACAGCGGAGATGGAGTCCACCGCTGAAGCCCTTGGTTCCGGGGCGCCCGGTGCCGATGACGCCTACTCCCGGGCCTTCGACCGCTGGATGGCCTCAGGCGCCGCGGACCTTGATGAACGCATCCCTGCCGTCCTGGCCGAACTGGGCCTCGACACGGGTGCCGATGCCGTGATGACCGGCCTGTCCGGCGGGCAGGCCGCCCGGGTGGCGCTCGCCGCCCTGCTGCTCAGCCGGTTCGACGTGGTGCTCCTGGACGAACCCACGAATGACCTCGATCTGGCCGGCTTGGCGAAGCTGGAGGACTTTGTCCGCGGCCTGCGCGGCGGTGTTGTGCTGGTCAGCCACGACCGGGAGTTCCTGGCCCGCTGCGTCACTACCGTGGTGGAGCTGGACCTGGCGCAGAATTCGGTGGCAGTTTATGACGGCGGCTATGATGCCTTCCTCGAAGAACGCGCCGTTGCGCGGCGGCACGCGCGCGAGAAATATGAGGAGTTCGCTGCCACGAAGGCGGACCTGGTGTCACGGGCCCGGACCCAGCGCGAATGGAGCTCCCAGGGCGTGCGGAACGCCATGAAGAAGAGTCCCGACAACGACAAGATCCGGCGCGCCGCGAGCACCGAGTCTTCGGAAAAGCAGGCCCAGAAAGTGCGGCAGATGGAATCGCGGATTGCCCGGCTGGATGTCGTGGAAGAGCCGCGGAAGGAATGGCAGCTCCAGTTCTCCATCGGCCAGGCGCCCCGCTCCAGCTCAGTAGTGGCCACCCTCCGCGACGCCGTGGTGCGGCAGGGCAGCTTCACCCTGGGTCCCGTCAATCTCCAGCTCAACGCGGGGGAGCGGATCGGTATCACAGGCCCCAACGGCGCCGGCAAGTCCACCCTGCTCCGCCTCTTGCTGGGCGACATCGCACTGGAGTCCGGCAGCGCTGCCATGGGTGCCTCGGTGGCCATCGGCGAAATCGACCAGGCCCGCGGACTGCTGGCCGGCCACCTTGCGCTGGCTGACGCCGTCGAGGCGGTCCTGGTGGACCTGACCCCCGCGGAGGTCCGGACGCTGCTGGCAAAGTTCGGCCTCAAAGCGGATCACACCGCCAGGACCATCGATTCGCTGTCCCCGGGCGAACGCACCAGGGCCGCCCTGGCCCTGCTGCAGGCCCGCGGCGTGAACCTCCTTGTCCTGGACGAGCCAACCAACCACCTCGACCTGCCGGCCATCGAGCAGCTGGAGGAAGCGCTGGAAAGCTACGACGGCGCCCTGCTGCTGGTCACGCACGATCGGCGGCTGCTGGAAAACGTGCGGCTGGATGTACGTTGGAATGTCGAGAACGGAATGGTAGAGGAGCAGCAGCAATGAGCATGGAAGGGGTGGCCTGGAACTCCCTGTACAAGATCACCCGGGCCAAAAGCGGTTCCCAACCCTTTTCTAAAGCCACGCTGAAGCGCGTCCTGGGCTTCGCCCGCCCCCATCAGGGCAAACTGGTGGCGTTCGTGGCGTTGTCCGTTGTGATGGCATTCCTGGCTGTGGCAACCCCAGTCCTGGCAGGGCAAGTGGTGGACGCGATCGTCGCCAAGGCCGCCACGGAGGAGGTTGTCCGCCTGGCGGTGCTGATCGCCGTCGTCGCAGTAGCCGAAGCGGGCCTGGGACTGGTGAGCCGCTGGCTCTCCTCCACCATCGGCGAGGGCGTGATCGTGGACTTGCGCACCCGGGTTTTCGACCATGTGCAGAAAATGCCCATCGCCTTCTTCACCAGGACCCGCACAGGCGCCCTGGTCAGCAGGCTGAACAACGACGTCATCGGCGCCCAGTCCGCTTTCGCCGGCACGCTCTCCGGAGTCGTCAGCAACGTGGTGGCATTGATCCTCACGCTCGTGGTGATGCTGGGGACGTCCTGGCAGGTGACCGTCCTGGCCATGATCCTGCTGCCGGTGTTCCTCATTCCGGCCCGGAGAATGGGTTCCAGGCTTGCGGACCTGCGCCGCGAGGCTGCCGAACACAACGCCGCCATGGGCACCCAGATGACCGAGCGGTTCTCCGCCCCGGGGGCCACGCTGGTTAAGCTCTTCGGCCGGCCGGATGAGGAATCCCACGAATTTGCCGTCCGTGCCGGCCGCGTCCGCGACATTGGGGTCCGTACAGCCATGCTGCAGTTCACCTTCGTGACTGCCCTGACATTGGTCTCCGCGCTCGCACTGGCCCTCGTGTACGGGCTGGGCGGCTGGCTGGCCATCACCGGCCAGCTGGCGGCCGGCGACGTTGTGGTGCTGGCACTGCTGCTTACCCGGCTCTACGCCCCGCTCACCGCGCTGTCCAACGCACGGGTGGAAATCATGAGCGCGCTGGTCAGCTTTGAGCGGGTCTTTGAAATCCTGGACCTCAAGCCGCTGATCCAGCAGAAGCCGGACGCCGTGGCGGTTCCGCCGGGCCCGGTCTCCGTGGAGTTCGACGATGTCCGCTTCGCCTACCCTTCCGCGGAAAAGGTGTCGCTTGCCTCGCTGGAGGAGGTGTCCACGCTGGACACCCGCGGTGGCGAGGAGGTGCTGCACGGCATCAGCTTCCGGGTTGAGCCCGGGCAGACCGTGGCGCTGGTGGGATCCTCCGGCGCCGGAAAATCGACAGTCGCGCAGCTGCTTGCCCGGCTGTACGACGTCGATTCCGGCGCCGTACGCCTCGGCGGCACCGTCCCGGGAACCGGCCTCGATGTCCGTGACGCCACCTTCGATTCCCTCCGGGACACCCTGGGCATGGTGACGCAGGACGGCCACCTTTTCCACGAAACCATCGCCTCCAACCTCCGGCTCGCCAAGCCGGACGCCACTGAGAAGGACATGTGGGAGGCCGTCCGCCAAGCCCGGCTCGAAACGATGATCCGGTCACTGCCTGATGGGCTGGACACGGTGGTGGGTGAACGCGGCTACCGGCTTTCCGGCGGGGAACGCCAGCGGCTGACCATCGCCCGGCTTCTCATCTCCCAGCCCCGCGTTGTCATCCTCGATGAGGCCACGGCCGCGCTGGACTCCACCAACGAAGCAGCCGTGCAGGCTGCCCTGGGTGCTGCGCTCGAGGGGCGCACCGCCGTCGTGATTGCCCACCGGCTCTCCACCATCCGCGCCGCCGACGCGATCCTGGTGGTGGAGGACGGCCGGATTGTGGAGCGCGGCACCCACACCGAACTGCTGGCCGCCGAAGGCCGGTATGCCGAGCTGTACAGGACGCAGTTCGCCGAAGCCACCGCCGTGGCACAGGAAGCAGTTCCTGAACTCTAGGTGTGCTGCGGCTTCAGGTCCGACGGTACAGGCTGGGCGCTTCAGGCCTGGCGGGCCAGCTCGGGCAGGATATGGTCCGTCAGCAGGGGGGCAAGGTCGCCAGGCAACTCGGCGCCGCCGTCAAGGGCAGCCAGGTCAAGCCACCGGATCTCCGCAATCTCGGCGGAAGGATGGGCCTCCCACGTCCCCGGCGCCATAAACACCGTCGCCTCGATATCCGTGGCGGCTTCGTTGGCGGCGTCGGCGATCCAGACGCCCATCAGCTGCAGTTCGCCCGGGTCCAGGACTATCCCCACCTCTTCGGCGAGCTCACGGGCAGCAGCCTGGACGGCGCTTTCGCCCGCTTCGGGCTTACCGCCCGGATGCATAAACATCGCAGTGCCGCGCTTCCTGACGGTCAGGAGCCGGCCGGTGTTGTCAAAGACGCAGACTGCGGAGACGACGATGCGGTTATTCATGCTTCCTCTTTCTGCAGCCGGACCAGCCGTGATGTCAGCAGGAGATCCTTCCGTGGCCCGGTGACGTCCCAGCTGTAGCTGAAGCTGTTTGGACCCTCGTAGGTGTAGGTGACGCGGTACGTGTCGGGATCGCACCAGTGCTGGTCCAAATTTTCGCGGGGAGTGAAGCTCATGCTGTGGAAGGGGCGGCCGTCCGGGAAGGAGACATCCATGGTGTCTGCGCGCGGGGTGGTTGCCAGGACATATTCGCGGGTGGCGGGGCCGGTGAAAGTAGGCCAGTGCATGGTGCCTTCCTCGCGGAGGTCCAGGCCGCCGTCGTCCCTGGAAGCAAAATGGACGACGCCGGAGAAGGTTCCGCGGGTGCCGGTGGCGCGGTCCAGCAGGTCACGCTGAACGCTCCACTGGCCGGTTCCCGGAGCGGCGCCCCCAATGGCCGCGGCGGGGCCCAGCAGGTAGGCGCGGAGGTCGAACTCCGGGGGAGGAAAGTCCAAGTGCCCTCGATTGGAATCGAACCAACGACACCGGCTTTAGGAGAGCCGTGCTCTATCCACTGAGCTACGAGGGCGGGCATCCATTGGATCGGCAGAGCCGGTCCGCGTCGGACACGGATACAAGCATACAAGGTGTGGAGCCGTACTACGCTCAATGCATGAGTTCAGCGCCGTCCACATCGTCAGCCGCTGCCGTTATTCCGGACACCACCTCCACCCGGCAGTACATCGGAGCATGGTCAGTGCTCAGCGTGCTGCAGTATTTCGCGGCGGAGGCTGCAGTGATCCTGGCCTGGGCAGGCCCGCAGCCCTACGACCTGCGCACGGGCTACATCAGTGACCTCGGAGCCCTCCGCTGTGGTGTCTTTGACGGGCGCCCGGTGTGTTCTCCCTTGAACTGGCTCATGAATGCCTCCTTTGTGGTTCAGGGCCTCGGGATGCTGCTCGGTGCGCTGCTGCTGAGCTCGGGACTGCTGTGCGTGGCCGCCTTGGCCGGGGCCCGTGTACAGCGGCGGCGGCCCTGGCTCGCGGCTGTCTGGGTGCGGCTGCTGACCGGAACGGCCGGGGCCGGGACGGTGATTGTGGGACTGGTGCCGGAGGATGCCGGCTCCGGCTGGCACTACACCGGTGCCGTGACGTACTTCATTGCCGGGGCAGCCGCCCTGCTGGTGCTGGGATTCCTCTGGCTGCGGAAAACAGCCATGGCGTGGTTCATTCTGGCCTGCGGTTCGGTTTCGCTGGCTGCCCTGGTCACCGGCGGACTGACCCGGATGGCTGTGCCGGAACCCGGCACACTGGAACGGCTCATGGGCTACCCGGTCACGGTGGGGATGGCTGCCGCCGGACTGGTCATCGCGCAGCGCGTCCACCGGCACCGGAAGCAGGTCCGTGCCGCGGCGTCGCTTCGCCAGCCGCTCTAGGATTCTGTCGCTTTGGCCTTACGGGGTTTAAGGAGCACGGCGGCTGCGCCTGCGAGCAGGCTCAGGACCAGGAGGACCCAGCCGGCTATGGTGAGGCCGGACGCGAGTGCCACCTGGCCGGCGTCGGGCGTTTCTGACGCCAACACGCCGTCGATGGCCACGTTGGCCCAGAGCCGGACCACAACAAAAAGCAGCGGAAGTGCCCACAGCGCCCAGCGCAGTGCCTTCCTGGGAACACTTGTCCCGATGAGCAGCAGCCAGGTGAACCCGAAGATCAGCGGGAACAGGGTGCCGGCGGTTTTGTGGACGTAGTTGAGCTGGCCGCGGGCGTCGTCATCCATGGTGGCGTGCAGCTGGCCGATGTAGTGGGCATCGAACCCGCCGATGAGGGAGTCCGGCATGGCCAGGCCGCCCGTGGTGAGCTGCCGCAGCTGGTCCAGCGTGAGCAGGTGCAGGTACCAGAACAGGAACAGGCTGGCCACCACTCCGGCGATCAGGATCAGGTTGCTGTTGTTCTCGGCCTTCTGCGGTGTGCGGTTCGTGCTGGGGTTCACCACTGGCGGAAGGTGGTGCTGCGGCACCGCCGCCTTGGAGCCGTGCTTCTTGATCCGCTGGGCGGGGGTTTTGGCCATGGCACCATTATCCCGCCCCATAAACTGAAGCCATGACCATTGGCCGGCACAGCGCTGTTGAACTTGACCCCTCCCTTGACGACTACGAGCTGGCGGCGGCTTTGGTCCGCGAAGCAGGGCAGCTTGCATTGCTGATGCGGATGGCGGGCCTGCAGTCCGAACAGAAGACGTCGGTTTCCGACGTGGTGACAGCTGCCGACCATGCCGCCGAGGCCTACGTGCTTGAGCAGCTGCGGCGTTGCCGGCCGGACGACGGCATCCTGGGGGAGGAGGGCGCCTCGGTCCAGGGGACAAGTGGCCGGACCTGGGTGATTGACCCGGTGGATGGCACCTACAACTTCCTGCATGGTTCAACGTACTGGTGCTCCGCGATTGCCCTGAAGGATTCCTCCGATGTAATGCTCGGAGCCATCTTCCAGCCGGAGGAGGACAAGCTTTGGCTCGGGGGCAAGGCCCGCCCTGCAACGTTGAACGGCGAACCCCTCACGGTGTTCCACCAGGACCGGGGCGCCCGCAACAGCACCGCCGTGGCTGAACTGGGGGCCGCAACGTACATCCACCCGAGCTGGCTGATGGATCCACTGTGCGCGATGCCGTGGCACGCGGCCGCTACATCCGCCGCCGCGCTGCGCATGCTGGGTTCCGGTTCCTGTGACCTGGGCCGGGTGGCCGACGGGCAGCTTGGATGCTGGTTCCAGCACAGCTGCCCCGAGTGGGACTGGCTTCCGGGCAAAGCGATCGTCCGGGCTGCCGGCGGAGCCGTGGACACAGTTCGAGTAAACGGCCTGGAGTGGTTTATGGCCGGGGGAACGACGGCGGTTCGTGAGTTGCGTGCCGCCCTCGAGTCCGGTTCGGTGGCGTAGAGGATCACGACATCAGCCGTATGTGGATAACGTCCCGTCATCCACAGGCTGGAGCTGGGTGTCGGCCCCACCGCCTAGACTTGTAGGCACCATGGATATGTTGTTTGACCCGTACTCTGACGGACCCTTTAAAGCCGCTCCCACCGCCGCTGCCCGCACCAAGTCGCCTTCCGAGGGCGTAGCTGCGGCGCCGGGGACGGGCGGAAGCGTCCGCGCACAGGTGCCGGAAGGGAAGGCTCACCGAAGCCACGGCATGGACCCGGCCAAGCTGCTGCAGGGGCTCAACCCCCAGCAGGAGGAAGCCGTCAAACATGCTGGTGGCGCCCTGCTCATCGTGGCCGGTGCCGGTTCGGGAAAGACCCGTGTACTCAGCAACAGGATCGCCTACCTGATCGCCACAGGACGGGCCCACTACGGCGAAATCCTGGCCATCACCTTCACGAACAAGGCCGCCGCGGAAATGCGGGAACGCATCGAAAAACTGGTGGGCGGACGCGCCAAGATCATGTGGATCTCCACCTTCCACTCATCCTGCGTCCGCATTCTCCGGCAGGAGGCGGCCAATGTGGGGCTGAAATCGAACTTCTCCATCTACGACTCCGCCGACTCCCTGCGGCTGGTCACCCAGGTCTCTAAAGCCCTTGACCTGGACCCCAAGAAGTTTGCGCCCAAGGCTATCCAGCACAAGATCTCGGCGCTGAAGAACGAACTTATCGACGCCGATTCATTCGCCTCGGCCGCCAACTACAACGATCCCTTCGAGCAGGCTGTTGCTGATGTCTTCAAGGGCTACACGCAGCGGCTGCGGCAGGCGAACGCCATGGACTTCGACGACCTCATCGCCGAGACCGTCTACATGTTCCGGGCCTTCCCTGCCCTCGCGGAGTCCTACCGCCGGCGGTTCCGGCACGTGCTGGTGGACGAATACCAGGACACCAACCACGCCCAGTACGCCCTGGTCCGCGAAATTGTGGGGGAGGGGCCCGGGGCTTCCGAGCTGACCGTGGTTGGTGACTCGGACCAGTCCATCTATGCTTTCCGCGGTGCCGATATCCGCAACATCGTGGAGTTCGAGAAAGACTACCCCGAGGCGCGGACCATCAAGCTGGAGCAGAACTACCGCTCCACCCAGAACATCCTCAGCGCGGCCAATTCGGTGATCTCACGGAATCCGAACCGTCCGGAAAAGCGGCTGTGGACCGCCGAGGGCGAAGGTCACAAGATCATCGGCTACGTGGGCGAGAACGAGCATGACGAAGCCCAGTTCATCGCCAAGGAAATTGACCGGCTCCAGGACGAGGAAAACCTCCGCCCCGGCGACGTCGCCATCTTCTACCGGACCAACGCCCAGTCGCGCTCCATCGAAGACGTGCTGGTCCGGGTTGGCCTGCCCTACAAGGTGGTGGGCGGCACGCGCTTCTACGAGCGCAAGGAGATCAAGGACGCCCTCGCCTACCTGCGTGTCCTGGTTAATCCGGACGACGACGTCAACCTGCGGCGGGTGCTCAACGAACCAAAGCGCGGCATCGGTGACCGCGCCGAGGGCGCCGTGGCCGCGCTTGCCCAGCGTGAACGGACGTCGTTTATGGCCGCCGCACGCCGGGCCGAGCAGGCTCCGGGCATGGCAACCCGGTCCGTGAATGCCGTGCTTGGGTTCGTGAAGTTGCTGGATGACCTGGCAGAAGTGGCCGCGGGCTCGGGCGCGGCGGCAGCACTGGAAGCCGTCCTGGAGCAGACCGGTTATCTGGCCGCGCTGCGCTCCAGCACGGATCCGCAGGACGAGTCCCGGGTGGAAAACCTCGCCGAACTCGTCGCCGTCGTCCGTGAATACGAACAGGAGAATCCGGAAGGGTCTCTGGAGGCCTTCCTGGAACAGGTGTCCCTGGTGGCGGATGCCGACCAGATCCCGGATGCCCCGGCGGGAACCGCCGAAGAAACAGCTGCCGCCGTCGCGGAGGCAAAACGGCTGGGCGTGGTCACCCTCATGACCCTGCACACGGCCAAGGGGCTCGAATTCCCGGTGGTGTTCCTGACGGGCATGGAACATGGCCTGTTCCCGCACCAGCGTTCAGCAACGGATCCGAAGGAACTGGCGGAAGAACGCCGCCTCGCCTACGTAGGGCTCACCCGTGCCCGGAAGCGGCTCTACGTGACCCGTTCCGAGGTCCGCAGCATGTGGGGGCAGAGCCAGTACAACCCTGCCAGCCAGTTCCTTGAGGAGATCCCCGCTGATCTCCTGGAATGGAAGCGTGAAGGAACCAGCAGGCAGTCCAACTGGGGCGGCGGATCCATCAGTTCGGGCCGCTACAGCGGATCCTTCTGGGGCGCCGGGACTTCCCGCGGTGCTGCCGCCGATCCCTCGGCGGGCTTCAATGCCGATGTCCCCGCTGTGATCGCCCGCAACCGTGTGCAGCCGCAAAAAGAGATCGTCGCGGTCAGTGTGGGGGACAAGGTCAACCACACGAGTTTCGGAAACGGGACGGTGCTGGCCCTCGAGGGGGCCGGGGACAAGACCGTGGCAAAGGTGAAGTTCGACGTCGGCGAAAAACGGCTGCTGCTCCGGTACGCGCCGCTCACCAAGCTCGACGCCTAGGAGCGGAGCCGGACAAGGTCCGCCCTTGTCCGGCCCGTCAGGCGGGTTTACAGTTCAGGAACCTTTTCCCAGCAGCCGTAAACAACATGACGGAGTGGGCCGTGAAGATTCTGTTTGCCAGCCAGGCCATCGACGGCCATTTCAACCCGATGACCGGGGTGGCGGCGGAGCTCGCAAAACGGGGGCATGATGTCCGCTGGTACACGGGCCCGGTCCTCGCCGGCAAGCTCCGTGAACTCGGGATTCCGCTGTTCCCCTTCAATCGCGCCATCGAACACCGCGCCGACAACCTCAGTGAGCTCTACCCGGAACGAGCCAAGCTGAAAGGGCCCCCCGCCATCGGCTTTGACGGGGAGAAAATCTTCGCAAGCAACATCAGCAGCTTCTTCGAGGACATCCTGGAACTGGACCGGGCCTTCCCTTTTGATGTCCTGGTGGCGGACAGTTCCATGTTCATCCACCGGCTCGTTGCGCACCTGATGGGAAAGCGGGTGGTGGCCTTTGTTGCGATTCCCAATATGGAAAGCGATCCACTGGTGCCCCCGCTCTTTTTCGGTTTCCTCCCCGCGCGCAACGCAGGGGAAAAGGTCCTGCAGGCCGCGGCCGGGCTTCTCTCCGACAAGGTCATTCTTCGCCCCGCCAGCCAAAGCTACCGACGGCAGCACGCGTTCTACGGCCAGGAGGTGCCCAAAAGAGGCCGGCTCACCGACGAGCCCTACCGCTGCTCGGACGCCGTCATCCAGACCGGCTCCAGGTCCCTCGATTTTCCGCGAAGAAAGGACAACCCCAAAGTCCACTACGTCGGGGCGCTCCTGCCGTACCGGCTCGCGGATACGTCCGGCCTGCAAGGGGAGCCGCACATGGATCCGCAAGGTTCCGCCGGTAGAGGTCTTGCCAGGACAATAGTGGTCACCCAGGGCACGGTGGACAACCTGGACCCGAACAAACTGATCATTCCCGCAGTAGAGGCACTGAAGGACACGGACACCATAGTGATGGTGGCGACGGCAGGCCGCGGTACGGAGGAACTCCGTGAACGCTATCCTCAACCGAACATCCAGATCCACGACTACATCGACTTTGCCGCCGTCTTCGACCATACGGACGTCTTTGTCACCAACGGCGGATTTGGCGGCGTGCAGCTCGCGCTTTCCAAGGGAGTCCCCCTGGTGGTGTCCGGGATCAACGAGGGAAAGAACGATGTCAACGCCAGGGTGGAGTACGCCGGAGTGGGCATCAACCTGCGGACGGACAACCCCTCCGCAGAGAGCATTGGCAACGCCGTGAACAGCATCCTGGCTGATCCCGCATGGAAGCACCGGGCCCAGCAGATGCGCGCCGATTTTGGCTCCGACAATCCTGCCGAGGCTGCCGCCAAAGTGGTGGAAGACGTATTCAGCAAAAGATAAAGCACCGGCGTAAAGCATAATGGGGCGCATGCGACGGACTGTTCTGGGGATCTTCGCCGCCCTGATCCTGGCGGCGGCCACGGCCTGCACCATCACCACCCAGGATCCCGGCTACGTCCCGCCGCCACCGCTGCCGCCTCTGGAACAGTTGGAACAGGCCGCTTTGGTGGACGCCAAAGGCTTCTCCAACGGTGATGGGGTTGTCTCCTTTATCACCGCAGACCGGACGGTTGCCTGTTCGCTGACCGCCGCCAGGGGAGAGCATGTGAATCTGCCCTACGAACAGAACAACTTCAGTGATTCGGCCAACAACAAACTGGCAACGGTGCCTGTGGCACACTGCCAACTTGCCAAGTACCCCCCGCCGAAGGCCGGGGACGCCAAGGACGACTGCGCGGGAACCAACCTGGGCTACCTGGGCGGCGTTGCGCTGCTCACCCCGGACAGCGCCACCTACGGGGAATGCCGGTCCGGCGTCACACAAATGGAAGCAACCTATAGCCCCAAAGGAACCAAAACCGGTGACATAACGGAACTGCAGGTGCTCGGGGAGGGGCAGAACCTCGAAGGGAACGGACTGCGCTGTTCGGCCTACAACGGCGGGGTGGCGTGCGGAAACGTCTCCGCCGGCGTCGGATTCTTTGTTTCCCCGGACCATTACGAGCTAATTTCCGGGCCCGCGGAAAGTGCCTCCCCGACGCCCGCAGAGGGCTCAAAAACCCCGTAATTCCGCGGTTTTTCTACGCTCCATAGAATAGTGTCCTTACTCACATAAGCGGTACTCTGGGACGGGCCGGTCCCTCCAAAGGACTAGAGTTCCCAGTGGAGCATCACGCCGCGTGGCTCGTTTCCAACAGGCCGCCGGTGCGTGCAATTCCGCAGCCCGGTCATCGTCTTCGATGGTGTCCGACTGTACAGAAACTACTTCGACGTAGAAGGACACTAAACCGTGGACCTGTTTGAATACCAGGCGCGCGATATGTTCGAGGCGCACGGTGTACCCGTGCTTGCCGGCATCGTGGCGCACACCCCAGAAGAAGCAAAGGCAGCTGCCGAGAAGATCGGCGGCGTAACTGTCGTCAAAGCACAGGTCAAGGTTGGCGGCCGCGGCAAAGCCGGCGGCGTCAAGGTCGCAAAGTCCGCTGACGAGGCACTTGAGCACGCCACCAACATCCTGGGCATGGACATCAAGGGCCACACCGTCAACAAGGTGATGATCGCCCAGGGTGCTGACATCGCCGAGGAGTACTACTTCTCCGTCCTGCTGGACCGGGCCAACCGCAACTACCTGGCCATGTGCTCGGTTGAAGGCGGCATGGAAATCGAACAGCTCGCCGTCGAACGCCCCGAAGCGCTGGCCAAGATCGCCATCGACCCCGCCGTGGGCATCGACCAGGCGAAGGCAGACGAAATCGTCGCAGCCGCAGGCTTCGCTGAGGAACTCCGCGGCAAAGTCGCCGACGTGATCCTCAAGCTCTGGGACGTCTTCAAGAAGGAAGACGCCACCCTTGTGGAGGTCAACCCGCTGGTCAAGACCGGCGCCGGGGAGATCGTGGCACTTGACGGCAAGGTCTCCCTCGACGAGAACGCCGACTTCCGCCACGCCAAGCACGCCCTCCTTGAGGACAAGGACGCAGCCGACCCGCTTGAGGCCAAGGCAAAGGCGCAGGACCTCAACTACGTCAAGCTGGACGGCGAAGTGGGCATTATCGGCAACGGTGCAGGCCTGGTCATGTCCACCCTGGACGTCGTTGCCTACGCCGGCGAGAACCACGGCAACGTCAAGCCCGCGAACTTCCTGGACATCGGCGGCGGAGCCTCCGCTGAGGTCATGGCTGCAGGCCTGGACGTCATCCTCGGCGACGAGCAGGTCAAGTCCGTCTTCGTGAACGTCTTCGGCGGCATCACCGCCTGTGACGCGGTTGCCAAGGGCATCGTCGGCGCACTGGCCGAACTCGGCCACACCGCCAACAAGCCGCTGGTGGTCCGTCTCGACGGCAACAACGTCGAAGAAGGCCGCCGCATCCTGAACGAGGCCAACCACCCGCTGGTTACCCTGGCCGCCACCATGGACGAGGGCGCCGACAAGGCCGCCGAGCTCGCCAACGCAGCGAAGTAAAGGGACGCACCATGTCTATCTATCTGAACAAAGACTCAAAGGTCATCGTCCAGGGCATCACCGGCGGCGAAGGCACCAAGCACACCGCCCTGATGCTGAAGGCCGGCACCAACATCGTGGGCGGCGTCAACGCCCGCAAGGCCGGCACCACCGTCCTGCACGGCGACAACGAAATCAACGTCTACGGCACCGTCAAGGAAGCCATTGCCGAAACCGGCGCAGACGTTTCCATCGTCTTCGTGCCGCCGGCATTCACCAAGAACGCTGTTGTTGAAGCCATCGAAGCCGGCATCGGCCTCGTTGTGGTCATCACCGAAGGCGTGCCGGTCCAGGACTCCGCTGAATTCTGGGCACTGGCCCAGTCCAAGCTGGACGCCGACGGCAACCAGGTAACCCGCATCATCGGCCCGAACTGCCCCGGCATCATCACCCCGGGCGAGGCCCTGGTGGGCATTACCCCGGCCAACATCACGGGCAAGGGCCCCATCGGCCTGGTCTCCAAGTCAGGCACCCTGACCTACCAGATGATGTACGAACTGCGCGACCTGGGCTTCTCCACCGCCATCGGCATCGGCGGCGACCCCATCATCGGCACCACGCACATCGACGCCCTGGCCGCGTTCGAGGCTGATCCCGAGACCAAGGCGATCGTGATGATCGGCGAAATCGGCGGCGACGCCGAAGAGCGCGCAGCCGACTTCATCAAGGCCAACGTCACCAAGCCGGTTGTCGGCTACGTGGCAGGCTTTACCGCTCCCGAAGGCAAGACCATGGGCCACGCCGGCGCCATCGTCTCCGGTTCCGCCGGAACCGCACAGGCCAAGAAGGAAGCCCTCGAAGCTGCAGGCGTGAAGGTCGGCAAGACGCCGTCCGAGACCGCGAAGCTGCTGCGCGAAGTTTACGCAGCCCTCTAGGATCCACCAGCACACACGCGGGGTCACTTTCCGCCCGTTCCACACAGTGGGATGGGCGCGAAGTGACCCCGCGTTGCTGTTTAAGCACGACGACGGCAGGTCACCTTTCCAGGAAAGGTGACCTGCCGTCGTCGTACTTTCAGGTCCTACACCTTGGCGCCGCTCAGCAGCTCCTCCAGCCGCTCGTAGCCTTCGCTCATGCCGCCCTCCATTCCGGACTGCGCCATGCCGTCGCGTGCCTCCTGGCTGGGATAGACGGAATGGCCGCGCAGCCGGGTCCGGCCGTTGCCAAGGTCCTCGAACGTCATGAATTCCAAGCTCACTACATCCGGGTACCCGCCGAACTCAAAGGTCTGGATGGCGAACTCGTTCTCGCGGACAGTGTGGAAGATGCCCTTGAACTCGTAGGGCACGCCCTCGGGCCCGGTGTGCAGGTAGCTGTAGCTGCCGCCCGTGCGGAAATCGTAGTGGTCGATGTCCATCTTGTAGCCCCGGGGGCCCAGCCACTGAACGATCAGGTCCGGTTCCTTGTGGGCGCGGAACACGTCCGCGACCGGGAAATCAAACTCGCGCTCGTAATCGATGAAGGGGACGCCCTCAGGAACGCTGAGTTTCAGGGAATTGCTCATGATGACTCCTTGGGTTTGTCGCTGCTGGCCGCAGCTTTTGATCTGAGTACGGCGTCGAGGCTGCGGAACTGCCCTTCGCGGACCAGCCTGTACTGGTCGATCCAGGCAGTGAGCGCCTCAAGCCGTGCCGGGTTCAGGTGGACGGGCCGGCGCTGTGCGTCCCTGGTCCGGGTCACCAGTTCCGCCTGCTCGAGTACCTGGATATGTTTCGAGACCGCCTGTTTGGAGATCGCGAACGGTTCTGCCAATTCATTAACAGTGGCCGGGCCCCGGCTGAGCCGGGCAATGATGCTCCGCCGCACGGGGTCGGCCAGGGCCATAAAAGCCGAGTCCAGTGCCGCGCTTTCAGAGTCCATGGTCGGCCTTTCGTAATCAACCTTCCCTTTTATCAACCTGGTGGTTGTTTAAGGATAGGACTGCGGCCGGTTTGTTGCAAGACCTTTGTTCTTGTTCTTTTTGCAAGCCAGTTTGTTAGTATGTCAATACAAAATTTGCTAGGGAGAAGAACATGCCACTTGTACGTATTGATGTCAACGAAGGACGCGGCCAGGAGGAGTTGCAGCGGCTGAGCCGGGGGATCCATGACGCGATCCTCGCCGAGTACGCCATTCCCGAGCGGGACTACTTCCACATCCTCACGGAACACCCGCAGGGGCAGATCTTTGCCCAGGATGCCGGCCTCGGGTTCGAGCGGAGCCGGGCTGTGGTGATGATCCAGATCTTTACCCAGGGCGGGCGAACGCAGGAAGCGAAGCAGCAGCTTTTCGCCGCCGTTGCAAACAAGCTTTCCACGCTTGGCGTTGCCGGTGAGGATGTCTTTATCGGTTACGTGGAAAACTCGCCCGGCGATTGGTCTTTCGGGTTCGGCCGGGCGCAGTACATCACCGGAGAGTTGGCAGTGCCGAAGAAGTAGCACTCGTGGCAACGAATAGCGCGCGCTAAAAGGGTTGTAAGTATGTCAGAACAAACCTTTGACAGGACATGAGATCTAGGGCAGAGTAGTGCCTGTGGCCGGCACCACGCCATCCGGACCGAAGCCAGCAGTTCAGGGGTCCGCAGTTTTCAGATCAGAAAGGTCCACGATCATCGTGACCCACGAGCTTCTCACCATCGGGCGCATCAGCGTTGATATTTACCCGAACGACATCGGGGTAGACCTGGAGGACGTGACGTCCTTCGGGAAATACCTTGGTGGTTCCCCGTCCAATGTTGCCGTCGCCGCTGCCCGCCACGGGCGCCGGACCGGGGTTATCACCCGCACGGGCGAGGACGCGTTCGGCAACTACCTGCACCGCGAACTGCACAAGTTCAACGTCGATGACTCCTTCGTTTCCCCTGTCAAGGAGTATCCGACGGCGGTTACTTTCTGCGCAATCAAGCCGGCGACGGACGAGTTCCCACTGTACTTCTACGGCCGGTTCCCCACCGCACCTGACCTGCAGATCAAGGTTGAGGAGCTGGACCTGGACGCGATCCGGGAGGCCGGCATCTTCTGGTCTACGGTGACGGGCCTGTGCCAGGAGCCCAGTCGCAGCGCGCACGCCGCCGCCCACCAGGCGCGGCCCCGCACCGGTCTCGCCGAGGGGCAGTTCACTATCCTGGACCTGGATTACCGGCCCATGTTCTGGGCTTCGGAAGAGGAAGCCCGGGCAGAGGTTGCCAAGATCCTCCCGCACGTGACTGTCGCCATCGGCAATGACAAGGAATGCGCCGTCGCAGTGGGGGAAGGCACGCCGGATGAGCAGGCGGACCGCTTGCTGGCAGCCGGTGTGGAGATCGCCGTGGTCAAGCTTGGACCTGAGGGTGTGATGGCCAAGACCCGCACCGAGCGTGTGGTCTCTGCCCCGGTCCCCGTGGAAACTGTCAACGGACTGGGTGCCGGGGATTCCTTTGGCGGGGCCTTCTGCCACGGGCTGCTCTCGGGCTGGACGCTGGCCCAGGTCCTGGACTACGCCAATGCCGCGGGCGCGATCGTCGCCTCCCGTTTGTCCTGCGCCGACGCGATGCCGACGCCGGACGAAGTCACCTCGCTGCTGGCCGAACGCGGCCGCCTTGTGCCAGGCACTGTTCCTGGCGCCGCTGTTGCTGATCCCAGTGTGCAGCTTGCCACCGAAGGAGCAGCACTGTGACACTCACCCCGATCGCCGCCAATCAGGCGCTCAACGACGATCCGCGCCGGTATGCGCACTTGAGCACCATCCGGCTCGAAGACCCCGACGCCGTGGCCCGTGCCGCTAAATCCCGCCGACGCCACCCCGAACTGAAATCCGGCCGGCAGAACTTCATTGTCGCCGCAGACCACCCCGCCCGCGGCGCCCTGGCTGTAGGCAGCGACCCGGTGGCGATGGCGGACCGCCGCCAACTCCTGGACCGGCTGCAGATCGCGCTGGCGAACCCTGCGGTGGACGGGGTCCTGGCGTCCCCGGACATCATGGACGACCTGCTGTTGCTGGGTGCCTTGGATGGCAAGCTGGTGTTTGGTTCGATGAACCGGGGCGGGTTGTCCGGGCTGGTCAATGAGCTCGATGACCGTTTCACCGGCCACACCGCCGCAGCTTTGGCGGCCTTGGGCGCGGACGGCGGCAAGATGCTGACCCGCATCTGCCTGGGCGACCCGGACACTGTGGCCACCCTGGAGGCCACCGCCAAGGCCATCGACTCCCTCGCCGAGCGAAAACTGATCGCCATGGTGGAGCCCTTCCTGTCGGTCCGGGAGAACGGCCGGGTCCGCAACGACCTCTCCACGAATGCCGTGATCAAGTCGATCGCCATTGCCGAAGGACTGGGCTCCACCAGCGCTTACACCTGGATGAAGCTCCCGGTCGTGGCGGAGATGGAACGCGTCATGGCCGCGACCACCATGCCCACAGTCCTGTTGGGAGGCGATCCGGAAGGGACCCAGGACGAGGTCTTCGCCAGCTGGCAGGCGGCGCTGGCGTTGCCCGGGGTTCAGGGCCTCACCGTGGGCCGGACGCTTTTGTACCCCGCTGACGGGGACGTGGCAGGCGCCGTCGCCACCGCCGCTTCCCTCCTTCACCACACCGCAGAAGTATCGGAGTAGCTCCCCATGGGAACCACATCAGGAACACGCAGGATGACGGTGGCCCAGGCCGTCGTCGAGTACCTTTCAAAGCAGTACACGGTCGATTTCATCAACGGCCTTGAGTACCGTGAGCGTCTGATCCCGGGGATGTTCGGCATCTTCGGGCATGGCAACGTGGCCGGGGTGGGCCAGGCGTTGAAGCAGTACCAGCAGCTGGATCCGGCGGTCATGCCGTACTACCAGGGCCGGAACGAGCAGGCGCAGGTCCACCAGGCCGTCGGGTATGCCCGGCACACCCGCCGCCGCCAGACCTTCGCGGTCAGCACCTCGATCGGGCCGGGGTCCTCGAACCTGCTGACCGGCGCCGCGCTGGCCACGACGAACCGGCTTCCGGTGCTGTTGCTGCCGTCCGACACGTTCGCGACCCGCGCGGCGGACCCGGTCCTGCAGCAGCTGGAACAGCCCTACGCCTATGACCTGACGGTCAATGATGCGTTCCGGCCGCTGTCCAAATTTTTCGACCGGGTCAACCGGCCCGAGCAGCTGTTCTCGGCATTCCACCACGGCCTGCGCGTCCTGACCGACCCTGCCGAGACCGGCGCCGTGACCATCTCGCTGCCGCAGGACGTCCAGGCCGAGGCCTTCGATGTGCCGGAGGAGTTCCTGGCTGAGCGGGAGTGGCGGATCCGCCGCCCCGAGGCTGACGACGACGACATCGCCCGCGCCGCCGCTGCCATCCGCGCCGCCAAGCGGCCGCTGATCATCGCCGGCGGCGGTGTCCTCTATGCCTACGCCAACGAGGAACTGGCGAAGTTCGTCGAGCTGACCGGCATCCCGGTGGGCAACACCCAGGCCGGCGTCGGTGTCCTGCCTTGGGACCACAAGTTCAGCCTTGGCGCGATCGGTTCCACGGGCACGACGGCGGCGAATGCCATCGCTGCCGAGGCGGACTTGATCATTGGCATCGGCACCCGCTACGAGGACTTCACTACCGCGTCCCGGACCGCGTTCCAGAACCCGGACGTGAAGTTTATCAACATCAATGTCGCCCCGATCGACGCCTACAAGCACGGCACCCCGCTGCCGATCGTTGCCGACGCCCGCAAGGCACTCGTCAAGCTGAACCAGGCGCTGGGCGGCTACCGTGTCGGCGCGGACCTGGAGCAGAAGATCGCTTCTGAGAAGCAGCGCTGGGACGGCACCGTGGACGAAGCCTTCGACACCCGCTACACCCCGCTGCCCGCGCAGAATGAGATCATCGGCGCCACCAACCGGGCCATGGACGCCCGCGACGTGGTGATCTGCGCCGCCGGGTCCCTGCCAGGGGACCTGCACAAGATGTGGCGGGTCCGGGACCCGTTCGGCTACCACGTCGAATACGCATACTCCTGCATGGGGTACGAAATCCCCGGCGGCCTGGGCGTCAAGCGTGCAGCCCTCGCCGAAGCGGCACGTACGACGGCGGACGGCGGCACTGACGGGACTGGCGCTGCGGAGGTACGGGACGTCGTCGTGATGGTGGGGGATGGCTCCTACCTGATGATGCACACCGAACTGGTCACCGCCGTCGCCGAACGCATCAAGCTGATTGTGGTCCTGATCCAGAACCATGGCTACGCCTCCATTGGGTCCCTGTCCGAATCCCTCGGGTCCCAGCGCTTCGGCACAAAATACCGGGTCCTGGACGAGGAACAGCACAGTTTTGATGACGGCGAAACGCTCCCCGTTGACCTGGCCCTGAATGCCCAGTCCCTGGGCGTCAAGGTGGTCCGGATCGAACCGGGCGAGAAGGTCATCGCCGAACTCGAACAAGCCATCCGCGATGCCAAGGCAGCCCCCGAGGGCAGCGGCCCGATCCTGATCCACGTCGAATCCGACCCGCTCCTGGACGCACCGTCCTCCGAGTCCTGGTGGGACGTCCCCGTCTCGCAGGTTTCCGAACTGGATTCCACCAAGGCCGCCTTCCAGACCTACACGGGCCACAAGAACCGCCAGCGCAAACTGCTCGGCTGAACCTCCCCACTTGATCCCTTCAACCACTCAAGGAAGAGTCCTCCATGACTGCCACCACCACTGAGACCATGGTTATCAACCACTTCATCAATGGCACCGTAAACGCCGGTACCAGTACCCGCACCCAGCCTGTGTACAACCCGGCCACGGGCGGGGTGTCGGGTGAGCTTCGCCTAGCCAACCGTGCCGACCTGGACGTCACCGTTGCTGCCGCCCGCGCCGCCGCCGACATCTGGGGCGACATCTCCCTGGCCAAGCGCACCGCCGTGCTGTTCAAATTCCGGGAACTCGTCGCTTCCCACGTCGAAGAACTCGCGGCCCTGATCACGGCCGAGCACGGCAAGGTCCTCTCTGACGCCAAGGGCGAAATCGGCCGCGGCCTCGAAGTCATCGAGTACGCCTGCGGCATCCCCACCCTGCTCAAGGGTGACTACTCGGACCAGGTCTCCACCGGCATCGACGTGTTCTCCTTCCGCGAACCCCTGGGCGTGGTGGCGGGCATCACCCCGTTCAACTTCCCCGTGATGGTGCCGCTCTGGATGGCCCCGATGGCCATCGCCACGGGCAACGCGTTCATCCTCAAGCCCTCCGAACGCGACCCGTCGGCCTCGATGCTGCTGGCCAAGCTCTGGAAGGAAGCAGGCCTGCCCGACGGCGTGTTCCAGGTCCTGCACGGCGACAAGGAAACCGTGGATGGACTGCTGACCCACCCGGACGTGGACGGCATCTCCTTCGTCGGCTCCACCCCGATCGCCCAGTACGTCCACGAAACCGCCACCAGGCACGGCAAACGTGTCCAGGCCCTGGGCGGGGCGAAGAACCACGCCATCATCCTGCCCGACGCCGACCTGGACAACGCCGCCGACCACCTCGCCGCCGCCGCGTTCGGCTCCGCAGGGGAGCGCTGCATGGCCATCTCCGTCGCCGTCGCGGTCGGGGATGCCGCGGACCTGATCGTCAAGAAGGTCGAGGAGCGCGCCCTCTCCGTGAAGGTCAACAACGGCACGGCCCCCGACGCCGAGATGGGCCCGGTCATCACCCCGGCCTCCAAGGAACGCATCGTACGGATCGTCACCGAAGCCGAAGCCGCCGGCGCCGCCATGGTCGTCGACGGCCGCGACCTCGTGGTCCCCGGCCATGAAGACGGCTTCTGGGTGGGCCCCACCGTCATCGACCACGTGAAGACCGAAATGACCGCCTACACTGAGGAAATCTTCGGACCGGTCCTCGTCGTCGTCCGCGTCGACACCCTCGAAGACGGCATCAAGCTGATTAACGCCAACCCTTACGGCAACGGCACCGCCATCTTCACCTCCTCCGGCGCCCACGCCCGCACGTTCCAGCGGTCTGTCACCGTGGGAATGATCGGCATCAACGTACCGCTGCCCGTTCCCGTGGCCTACCACTCCTTCGGCGGCTGGAAAGCCTCACTCTTCGGCGACAAGCACATCTACGGACCCGAAGGCGTCTCCTTCTACACCCACGGCAAGGTCATCACGTCCCGCTGGCCCGAAACCCACCACGCCTCAGGCGCCTCCTACAACTTCCCCTCCAACTGACCCGGTACCTCAGTTTCGACAGGCTCAACCACCGGTGGTTGAGCCTGTCGAAACCCACAAGGAGTGAAAATGACTGAGAACAAACTGATTATCGGCACGGCACCGGACTCCTGGGGTGTCTGGTTCGCGGATGACCCCAAGCAGACACCGTGGGAGCGGTTCCTCGATGAGGTGGCCGAGTCCGGCTACAAGTGGATCGAGCTTGGCCCCTACGGCTACCTCCCCAACGACCCCATCCGGCTGGCCGAAGAACTGAAGCAGCGCGACCTCAAGGTCACCGCCGGCACCGTTTTCACCGCCTTCCACCGCGGCCTGGACCAGTGGGAAACAGCCTGGGAACCCGCCCGCAAGGTCGCCGAACTCACGGCCGCGATGGGCGGCGAGCACATCGTGGTGATTCCGGCCATGTGGCGCGACGACGTCACCGGCGAGGCCGTGGAAAGCGGCGAGTTGACCGAGAAGGCCTGGAGCGACCTGTTCACAGGGCACAACCGCCTGGGCAAGACCCTGCTGGAAGACTTCGGCCTGAAGCAGCAGTTCCACTCCCATGCCGATTCGCACGTGGGTGCGCAGGAAGACATCGAAACCCTCCTGGCAGCCACGGACCCGCAGTACCTGAACCTGTGCCTGGACACCGGCCACGCCGAATACTGTGGCGCCTCCAGCCTTGATCTCATCAAGAACTACCCGGACCGGATCGGCTACCTGCACCTGAAGCAAATCAACCCGGACATCCTGAGGCGGGTCAACGAGGAAAACATGACCTGGGCCGCCGCCAACCTGGCCGGCGTGATGACCGAACCCCCGAACGGGCTGCCGGACCTGCGCGCCGTCATCGAAGCCGTGGAAGCGCTGAACCGCCCCATCTTCGGGATTGTGGAGCAGGACATGTACCCGGTCGCCTTCGATGTGCCCATGCCCATCGCCAAGCGCACCCGCAACTACCTGCTGTCCTGCGGCTCCCGCACCGCCGTCAGCTGACTGCATTAATCCCAGACACATGAAGGAGAGAACAATGACTGAAACCCTCCGCGTAGCCGTCATCGGTGCCGGACGCATGGGCGCCGACCACATCCAGCGCCTCCACACGCGTATCCACGGAGCCGAAGTCGCCGCCGTCGTCGACGTCGACCTCGCCCGCGCACAGGCCGCCATCGAAGGCATCCCCGGCGCCGTGGCCCTCGCCGACGCCGAGGAAGCACTCAACAACGGCGACGTCAACGCCGTCCTCATCGCCACCCCCGGCTTCCTGCACGAGGACATCCTGCTCAAGGCCATCGCCAAGGACATCCCGATCCTCTGCGAAAAGCCACTCACCCCCGACGCCGAATCCTCCTGGAAGATTGTCCAGGCCGAGGTGCAGCTGGGCCACAAGCGCATCCAGGTCGGGTTTATGCGCCGCTTCGACGCCGAGTACGCCTCGCTGGGCAAGATCATCCGGGACCACGAACTGGGCGAACTGCTGATGCTGCACCACCAGCACCGCAACCCCACCACGCCGGCCGGCTTCACTAACGAAATGCTCATCAACGATTCCGTGGTCCACGAGTTTGACGCCATCCGCTTCTTCACCGGCGAGGAGATCACCAGCGTCCAGGTCCGCCTGGGCAAGGCCACCAAGAACGCCCCCTCCGGCCAGCACGATCCCCAGCATGTCCTGCTCGAAACCGAGTCGGGTGTCCTGGCCGACGTCGAAATCTACGTCAACGCCAAGTACGGCTACGAAGTGGCCACCCAGGCATCCTTCGAAGAAGGAATCGTCAGCATCGGCGGCGACCAAGGCCCCTACACCCGCAGCGCCGGACGCTGGGGCGGCAACGTCACCCCCGGCTTCGAAGAGCGCTTTGGAGCGGCCTACGACGTCGAAATCCAGTCATGGGTGGACGCGGCACTCCGCGGAGAAATCGGAGGCCCCACCGCCTGGGACGGTTACGCCACCGCCGCATGCTGTGAAGCCGGCGTGGAGGCGCAGAAGAACGGCGAAAAGGTGGCCGTGAAACTGGCCGCCAAACCGGACCTCTACAAGTAGCCCCTAGGAGCTTTTGTCCAGATATGCAGACTTTCAGGCCCTTTAGCCCTGCATATCTGGACAAAAACTCCCGCCCGTGACAGATCCACATGGAGTGTTTTTCGTGAAAATCGCACTTGACCCCACCCCGTTCCACCACTCGCACAGCCTGCTTGAGTTCCCGAAGGTGGCGGCGGACCTTGGCTACAAGTACATGCAGATGACTCCGCACCGGGATTTCATCCCTTTCTACAACCACCCCAAAGCGGATGATGAACTGGTGGGCCAGCTGAACAAGGCCTGCCGGGACGCGGGAATCGAAATCGCGTCCGTCCTGCCGGTCCTGCGCTGGTCCGGCCCCGACGAGGACGCCCGCGAGGCCGCAGTGCGTTACTGGAAGCGTGCCATCCAGATCACCGTCGACCTTGGCGTCAGCACTATCAACACCGAATTCAGTGGCCGGCCGGAGAAAGCTGAAGAGTCCGAGCTTCAATGCCTACCTCGGCAACACCTTCGGCGAAGCCGGCGGCATCTGGCGCTGGATGCTGGTGATCGCCACCCTCCCCGCCATCGCACTGTGGATCGGCATGAACTTTATGCCCGAAAGCCCCCGCTGGCTCGCCTCAATGGGAAGCTTCGGCGAAACCCTCAGCGTCCTGCAGCGCATCCGGTCCCAGGCCGACGCGCGGACCGAATTCGAAGAAGTCAAAGCCATGGCCGTGGAGGACTACAAGTCCAAGATGGGCTCGTGGAAGGACCTGGGCATTCCGTGGCTGCGCCGGATCTTCTTTGTGGGCCTCGGCCTGGCCGTGATCCAGCAGATCACCGGCGTGAACTCGATCATGTACTACGGCACCCAGATCCTGGCGCAGTCCGGATTTGGCCGGGAAGCTGCCCTGACCGCCAACATCGCCAACGGCGTCATTTCCGTGCTCGCCACCTTCGTGGGCATCTGGCTGCTGGGCAAGGTGGGGCGCCGCAGGATGCTGATCACCGGCCAGGCAGGCACGACGACGGCGCTGCTGCTGATCGGGCTTTTCTCACTGATCCTGCCGGAAGGCTCGGTCCGGGGTTTCGTTATCCTTTCGCTGACGGTGACGTTCCTGGCATTCCAGCAGGGTGCGATTTCACCGGTCACGTGGCTGATGCTTTCGGAGATTTTTCCGCTGAAGATCCGCGGCCTGGGTATGGGAGCATCGGCCTTCCTGCTGTGGATGGTCAACTTCCTTATTGGCTTTGGCTTCCCGCAGCTCCTGGCAGCCATCGGCATCTCGAACACCTTCTTTGTGTTCGCGGTGCTGGGCGTGGGCGCCATCGCCTTTGCCGCCAAATACGTGCCTGAAACCAAGGACAAGAGCCTGGAGGACCTGGAGCACTACTTCAAAAACGTTGCGGGCTGGAAACCAGTACCTGCCTAATGGCTCAAGCGGGGGCGTGGAGCCGGGGGAGGGCATCCACCAGGGGCGCCAGTTCCGGGATAGCCAGCGCTTCGTCCAAGGCGCGCTCAAGGGTTGCGTCATGCACGGGCCGGACGTCCTCCAGCAGGCGCAGGCCACTGGCAGTCAGCTCCGTGTAGATTCCCCGGCGGTCGTCGGCGCACAGGATGCGGGTCAGGAGGCCCCGGTCCTCCAGCCTGTTGACCAGCCGGGTGGTGGCGCTGGGGCTCAAAGCGGATGCACGCGCAAGCTGCTGCATCCTCATGTGCCAGCCGTCCTGCCGGCTCAGTGCATCCAGGACCGTGTACTCAACCACGGACAGCTTCGATTCCGCCTGGAGCGCACGCTCCAGTTCGGTTTCGATCAGCCCGTGGAGGGCGGCCAGGGTGCGCCAACCCTGCGCGCGGACCTCAACGGCGTCGTCCTTGATGCCCATGTCATTGCTCCTTCAAGGGGGCAGCCCCGCCCGGTGTGAGGTACAGCGGCCAACCAGCCAGCATTGCACGCGGAGATAGTTGCTTGCGCGGTATATTTGCACGTGCAACAATAAATACCGCGTCTGCAACTATCTTAGGCGCCGACCGCACCCCCAAACAACCCGAAGGAGCACCGGCATGCCTGTCGGACTGATAGCCCTCGCCCTTGGCGGGTTTGGCATTGGACTCACCGAATTCGTCATTATGGGCCTCCTGCCCGAGGTGGCAGCCGACTTCCAGGTCACCGAAGCGCAGGCCGGCTGGTTCATCTCCGGCTACGCTCTCGCCGTGGTAGTCGGCGCCCTCGGGCTCACGGCCGCAGTGACCCGGCTTGAGCGCAAGCCCGTGCTGGCGGCACTGCTTGTCCTGTTTATGGCCGGCAACCTGCTGTCCGCCACTGCCGCCGGCTACTGGCCCATGATGGCCGGCCGCATCATCGCGGCCCTCGCACACGGAGCATTCTTCGGCATCGGCTCCGTTGTCGCCGCGGGCATGGTGCCGCCCAACAAGAAGGCCGGTGCGATTGCGCTGATGTTCACCGGCCTCACCGCAGCCAACGTCCTCGGGGTCCCGTTCGGAACCCTCCTGGGCCAGGCCGCGGGTTGGCGCGCCACTTTCTGGGCCATCACGGTCATCGGCGTGGCCGCGCTCGCCGGGATCCTGGCACTCGTCCCCAAGGCAGCAGGGGGTAAAGCCGAAGCCGGGGGACTGCGCCACGAGCTCCGGGCCTTCCGCTCAGGCCAGGTCTGGCTGTCCATCGCCGTCACCATCCTGGGATTCGGCGGCATGTTCGGTGCCTTCACCTACATCGCGTACACCCTCACCGATGTCACGGGCTTCGCCCCCAGCACGGTGCCATGGCTGCTGATCATCTTCGGTGTAGGCCTCTTCGCGGGCAATACCATCGGCGGGAAAGCCGCCGACCGCAACATCGACCGCACCCTGCTGGTGGTCCTTGCCGTCCTGACCGCCGTCCTGGTGCTCTTTGCCCTCACCGCCACCAGCCAGGTGCTCACAGTGGCATCCCTGGTGCTGATGGGCGGCTTTGGGTTCGCCACCGTTCCCGGCCTGCAGATGCGGGTCATGACCTACGCGAGCACCGCCCCCACCCTGGCTTCGGGTGCCAACATCGGTGCATTCAACGTGGGTAACGCCCTGGGAGCCTGGCTCGGCGGTGTCACCATCACCGCAGGCCTCGGCTATACGTCACCTATTTGGGCCGGCGCCGGCATCACGCTGCTGGGCCTGGCCGTGATGGCGTTTGCGGCCGCTGCTGCCAGGCGCAGCAATACCCTAGGCGCCGGAGGAGCGCCGGACCATCAGGGCGGGCTCGAGCTTGCGGGTCACCGCCGGTCCTGAGGTTCCCGCCGCCCGGTCCAGCATCGCCTGCGCTGCCAGCCGGCCCAGTTCGCCGGCATGCTGGTCGATGGACGTCAGTCCGATCAGCGGGGACGCGGCCACTTCGATGTTGTCGCAGCCCACCACTGCGACGTCGCCGGGCACCGACAACCCATGCGCGGCCAGCGCTTCCATGACGCCGATGGCCGTAAGGTCGTTGTGCGCGAAGATGGCAGTGGGAAGGGTGGCGCCGGAGGCCAGGAAGTTCTCCATCACCGCCCGCCCGCCGCGCTCGGTCATATCGCTGTGCACCAGCTGCGGTTCCAGCCCGAACTGTTGCATCGCCGCCAGGTAGCCTTCCCGGCGGGCGGTGTAGGGCAGCCAGTCCGAGATGTCCACGTGGGCTATCCGCCGGTGCCCGAGTCCGTGCAGGTGCTCCACGGCGAGTGCGCCGGAACGGAAGTCGTCGGTCAAGACGGAATCGACGCCGTCGACCTCCAGCTCACGGGTGATCACGACGGCGGGTGTCCCGCGCAGTGCCGCCGCCAGGTCGGGGGAGGAACCGGTGTAGCCGGCCAGGATCACGCCGTCCACGCGCAGATCCACGAAGGACCGCACCGCTTCGAGCTCGGTGCGGGGGTCGGCAGAGCCGACGGCGACCATCAGCTGGTTGCCGCTGCCTGAAATCCCTTCGCGGATGCCGTCGTACATGTCGGCGAAGACTGAGTTGTGCAGGTCCAGGAAGAGCACACCCAGGGTGTTGGTGCGCCGGCTCGCGAGCCGGCTGGCGAGCCGGTTCGGCGAGTACCCCAGGGCTGCGGCGCTTTCCAGCACAGCCGTCCGCTTGGCCGGTGAAACTTTAGGGGAGTCGCGCATCACCAGCGAGACCAGTGCCCGGCTCACCCCGGCTTCACGCGCCACGTCCTCCATAGTGACGGATCTGCGGGCGGAGGATGTCGGATTCACAAGAGACCACTATGCCATTGCGGCGGGGAGCCGGGCCTGCGCATGTGGGGCCTCTCTGACCGTGCGCCGCCTACCCGCCGAAGGGCAGCCGCGGGTCGATGTCCTGGGTCTCCCAGGTCTGCCGCACCCAGCCGTGGTGCGGATCATCGCTGATCAGCCACTCGCGGACAGGGCCCGGGCCGGCCATCACGTTCAGGTAGTACAAGTCGTAGCCGGGTGCGGCCATTGCAGGGCCGTGCCAGCCGTACGGAACCAGGACCACGTCTCCCGTGCGCACCTCGGCGGACACATCGATGGGGCGCTCGTCCGAGGCGTAGACGCGCTGGTAGCCGATTGCATCGGCATCCACGGGTGCTGCCGAACCGGCGGCCACCTGCGTCTCGAAGTAGTAGATTTCCTCGAGGTGGGTCTCTCCGTCCTTCTCCTCGTCGTGCTTGTGCGGGGGATAGGAGGACCAGTTTCCGGCCGGCGTGAGGACCTCGCACACGATGAACCGGTCGGCTTCCAGCGCTGCCGGTGTACCGAAGTTGTGGACCTGGCGCGAGCAGTTGCCCGCCCCCCGCAGCTCTACCGGAGTTTCCGCCGCCGTTACCAGCCGGGTGGGGTACGACGCATTGGCTGGTGCAGTCGCGACGGCCACCCGGCCGCCGTCGGCTGAACTGATGGTCAGGGCACGGCCGGTGCCGGAGTAGAGGACGTCCGTGGGGCCGTTGAATACTGACGCACGGCCGTTCAGCTGGTACCCGGTCCCGTCCACCGTGACGGTGAAGGATCCATTGAGCGGCACCACGATGCGCTCCTCCTGCGCTGCAGGAAGGACGACGTCGGCGCCTGCGGCCAGGGTGGCCACCTTCAGCCCGGTATGTGCCCACCCCTCCAGGGCGAGGGAGGAGTCGGACGTTCCGATGGAGACATCCCACTTTCCGTCAGTAGCGGTCCCGAGCGGATAGACCCAGTTGGTCATCGAGTTGGCTCCTTGCGTTTAGCGCTGTACGAGTGTCATTTCAAAGCTGTAGGAATCGGCGCGGTAGACGTGGTGGCCTGTCTCCACCCGGCGGCCGGTATCGTCCACCGCGGTGCGTTCCATGGTGACCAGGGCGGATCCGGCTCCGGTGTCCAGCATGGAAGCCTGGTAGTCGTTGGCGGTCATGGCGCCGATCCGCTGGGTGGCCAGCCGGAAATTCACCCCGCCCCTGCGGAGGATCGAGTACAGGCCTTCCGCTGACAGCATCGCCTCATCCATGGCGGCGATATCATCACGCACCCAGTTCTCCATGAGTGCCAGGGGTTTGCCGCCGACTTTGCGCAGCCGGGTGAAGTGGTAGACCTTCGAGCCGGCGGGAAGCTGGAGGGTGGCAAGGGTGGCGTCATCCGCTTCCACATGGGAGAAGCTCAGTACCTCGGTGGTGGGCTTTTTGCCGTTGTTGGTGAGGTCGTCGTAGAGGCTGGACAGTTCCAGCGGGCGGCGCACCTGGCTGGAGACCACCTGTGTTCCCACCCCGCGCTTGCGCACCAGCAGCCCGGACCTGACCAGTTCGTCCATGGCCTTGCGCATGGTGGGCCGGGAGAGATTCAGCTGGGCGGCGAGGTCGATCTCGTTGTCCAGCCGGCTTCCGGGCTCCAGGACGCCGCTGTGGATGGCAGCTTCGATGCCCTGCACCACCTGGTGATAAAGGGGGACGGGGGAGGAGCGATCGATGCTGAGACCCAGGTTGTTTGCCACTTTTACGTTTCCTGTTCCTTGGTGGCAGTCCGTTCGGGCCTGTAAGCGCCGGCTGCTTTGCCACCATATGTTCTCTTGATAGGACATAGTTCCTGCCTCGATCGTAGCAGGCCGGATTTGCCGGTCAAGGGTCCCTCCCTGCGTTCGAGGCGCAGGAGTAACCGCAAGTAAATGTTCTGACATTAAGTCTTTCTATTGACCTCGCCGTTAGAGCGCTCTAACGTTAGTGCCACACATCACATTCACCGGTCGTCCTTCCGGTCCCCTAAGAATCTGAGAGGCAACAATGCTGTTGCAAAAACCGACCCAAAGCGTCCCCGGCCAGCACCGCGGGTACCTCGCCCGGCTCACTGTCATTTCCACCCTTGGCGGCCTGTTGTTTGGCTATGACACCGGTGTTATCTCCGGCGCGCTGCTGTACATGAACGACTCCCTGAACATGAACGCCGTCGAGGAAGCAACAGTAGTGAGCGCGCTGCTGTTTCCCGGTGCCGCAGCAGGCGCCCTCACGGGCGGCCGGATGGCTGACAAGCTCGGCCGCCGCGGTTCCCTGCTGGTGTGCGCCCTGCTGTTCCTGCTCGGAGCCATCGGCTGCGCCATCGCACCCAACGTTTCCTTGATGATTGCCGCCCGGATCCTGCTGGGCCTCGGCGTCGGCGCGGCCGCCGTCACCTGCCCCCTGTACCTGGCGGAGATGGCCCCGGCCCACCTCCGCGGCCGGATGGTGACCATCAACGAACTGATGATCGTCACCGGCCAAATGCTGGCCTTCGCCATTAACGCCCTCCTGGACGCCCTGATCCACGACACCGAAGTCTGGCGCACCATGCTGGGCATCGCATCGATCCCGGCGCTGGCCCTGCTCGCCGGCATGCTGATGCTGCCCGAGTCACCGCGCTGGTACGCCATCCGCGGGCGGCTCGAGGACAGCCGCCGCGTGCTCAACCTGAGCCGTAACCCGGAGGAAGCGGCCCGGGAGTTCGAGGAGATTGCCCAGGCTGCACAGACGGCCCAAAAGGAGCGCGGCCACGCCTGGCGCGACCTCCGCAACAACCCCTGGATGCGCCGGCTGCTGTGGATCGGCATCGGCCTCGCCACCGTCCAGCAGGCCACCGGGATCAACACCGTCAACTACTACGCCCCCACCATCCTGGAAAAGAGCGGTCTCGGTGTCAGCGCGTCGCTCGTGGCCACCATCGGCGTCGGCGTGACCTCTGTATTGATGACCGTCCTGGGCATCTGGCTGCTCGGTTTCATCGGCCGGCGCCGGATGCTGATCGTCGGCTTCTCGGGCGTGGTGGGCTCGCAAGCCCTGCTGGCGCTCGTCTTCCTGCTGCCCCAGTCCGACCTTGCCAGCTACACCATCCTGGCCGCCATGATGCTGTTCGTTGCGTTCGTCCAGTGCTTCATCGGCACCTGTGTGTGGCTGCTGCTCTCCGAAATGTTCCCGCTGGCCATCCGCGGCTTTGCCATGGGAATCGCGGTCTTCGCGCTCTGGACGGTCAACGCGGCCATCTCCTTCCTGTTCCCGATCGTGGTGGGCGCGCTGGGGTCGACAGGCACCTTCGGATTGTTTGTCCTGGTCAACCTGGCCTCGCTCGCCTTTGTTATCAAATGCGTTCCGGAAACCAAGGGCCGCTCCCTCGAAGAGCTCGAGGCCCACTTCCGCGGAACCGACGAGCCGGTCCGCCTGCCGGTATAAGCAACGCGGGGTCAGGTCCAGCCCATCCGGGAGCTCCGGATGGGCCCGGCCTGGCCCCGCTTTGCAGGTGCAGGTGCCCTACGCTGGGTGGATGAGCACCATGAAGGGCCGGCCGTGAATCTCTCCGGAAAACTCGGGCCAAGCCCCCGCAGCCTCGACGTGGAGGATCTGGCCAGCTTCGACCGGCTGGTCAGTGCCGGAGCCGAAGAGATGGACGGCTGGCACGCCCAGTCCCTTGATCTCCGCGGGCGGTCCGCGGCGCTGGGCCGGATCCGCGTTGAAGGCGCTATCTTCCTGGGCTGCACCTTTGATGAGGGGATGGAGGACGCGCTCCGCCGCCGGGGCGCCCTGATCTTTCCGCGCCTCGAGGGCGTACCCTTCAACCCCTACCGGGCAGGGGTCTACTCGCCGCAGGAGCTGTACGCGGGCCTCGCGAATTCGCCCTACGAGGAACTGCCCGACGCGCGGATCTACCAGTGGAGCATCCAGCCCGGGATGCGGCACCGGCTGGATGCCACCCTGGCCTCGGCCCTCCACGACCACGCCATCGGCGACGCATTGGACGAGCTTCACCGCTCGGATGCGTGGGCAGGCCGGAAAATGGTGGGTGTGATGGGCGGGCATGCCGCCCAGCGGGGCAGCACGGACTACGCGCAGGCGGCGCTGCTGGGCAGGCTGCTCGCACGGGACGGCCACATGGTGGCGACGGGCGGCGGGCCCGGCGCCATGGAGGCTGCCAACCTGGGCGCCTACCTCAGCCAGGCCGATGACGGCGCGCTGCACGCTGCGCTGCGGACGCTCGCCTCCGTCCCTGGCTTCCGTCCCTCCGTGTCCGCGTGGGCGCGTGCGGCGGCTGCCGTCGTCGAACTCTTTCCGGATGGCGCCCCGTCCCTGGGAATCCCCACCTGGTTCTACGGCCACGAGCCGCCCAACTATTTCGCCACGCACATCGCCAAGTACTTCGCGAACGCCATCCGGGAGGCCATCCTGCTGGAGCTTTGCCACGGGGGCATTGTGTTCCTGCCCGGCGCGGCCGGAACAATCCAGGAGATCTTCCAGGATGCGTGCGAGAACTACTACGCCGCGGACGCGAAGGTTACCCCGATGGTGCTCGTGGGCAAGCATCACTGGAAGCATGAGTACCCGGCGTGGCCCATGCTGCGCAGCCTGGCAGCGGGACGGTCCATGGAAGAGCGGATCTTCCTGGTGGATTCAGTGGAGGAGGCGGCGGCCGTCCTGCGCGGCTGACCAGCTCATCCTGCTGCCAGCAGCCCGCCCCTACCGGTTACAGGTCCTTCCGGCACTGCGCCTTGCTCAACTCGTACAGGCCGTTGAGGTCCCCGGCGGACAGCCCCTCGGGAGTGCCGATCTCCGGATACATCAGCTGGGTGGGATCCTCCACATGGTCCAGCCCCATCACGTGGCTGAGTTCGTGCAGGATCACGGCGGTGGCGTAGAGATGGCCGTCGGGATTCAGGAGCTCAGCACCGATCTGGGGGGCGTCCAGGTCCAGTCCGCCGGTCACAAAAGTCTTGGCGCCGTCGTCGTAGCTGTAGTGCGTGCTGCCGCCGGTCCCGATGACTTTGCCCTTGAGCTGCGGTGCAACCTCCGGAGTGGTCCAGGCGATGAGCAGCGGCGCCCAGCGCTCGCCATAGGCATCCGGCTGGTACGGGGGCCGCTGCGGCGACGGCTGCTCGCCGGTGGTGCCGTCATAGACAAACGTGATGCCCGTGGCCGCGGAGATCGCGTTGATCGCATCGGATACCAGCTGCTGGGCGCCGGCCGGGGCCAGGTCATCGTTGACCACGTAGTGCAGGGG
Organism: Pseudarthrobacter sp. W1I19; assembly: GCF_030817835.1. Taxonomy (NCBI): domain Bacteria; kingdom Bacillati; phylum Actinomycetota; class Actinomycetes; order Micrococcales; family Micrococcaceae; genus Pseudarthrobacter; species Pseudarthrobacter sp. W1I19. The sequence goes on along the minus strand of NZ_JAUSZR010000001.1, from coordinate 3,531,781 downwards.
CCGGCAGGGGGAGTAGCCCACCGGACTGCCGTCGCCGTTGACGGCCAGGAACTTGTACGAATCGCTCCCTGTCTGCGGCGGCACGGGCTCAGCCAAGGGCGCGTCCGCTTCCTCGAATCCCGGGGGCGGGGCCTGCGTCCGCGCCTCGGCCGGTGCATTCGCTTCGGCCTCGCCGGCAGCTGGTGCCCGTGGCCCCTCCTGCTGGCCTCCCTGGCCAAGACGGATATCAAGGAGATCCCTGAACCGGGGATTGTCCAGCACCAGTGCGGTGCCGAAGAGTGCTGCGGAGAACAATGCACCCGTAAGCACGAACCTGGCGGCTGCAGGGTACTTCCCGTACGCGCCCGCCTCCCGCCATGTCGCGGCTGGTCCTCCACTACTGCACCCCCATCTGCCCAGTCAGCTCTTTTTGTATGGAGCCTACTGCCAAAGAGCCGGGGTGCTAGCCAACAACTGTGCCGAAGACGAGGCCCAGCAGATAGGTGACTGCGGCGGCGCCCAGCCCGATCGCGAGTTGGCGCAGGCCGCGGGTCAGGGGTGAGGTGCCGGAGAGCAAACCGACAATGCCACCGGTGACCAGGAGGGCAAGGCCCACCAGTACGCCGGCAACCACCAGCGCCGGGAGTCCGGTCAGGCCGAACAGGAACGGCAGGATGGGCACTATGGCGCCGGAGGCAAAGAAGCAGAAGCTGGACAGCGCCGCTCCCCAGGCGGTGCCCACGGCCTCGTGCTCGTCCTCGGCCTCGGGCAGCTCCGGCTGGAGGGAGAGGCTGGGGTCGCAGTCGCAGGACAGCAGGCCCATGCGTTCGGCTACCCGGTGCCGTGCGGCTTCCTGGGACATGCCCCTGGCCAGGTAAACGAGGAGCAGTTCGTTGTGCTCGAGGTCCAGTTTCGGTGCCGCTGCCAGCGTGATTTGCGTGGGGCGCGTCGCTGCAAGGAGCTCGCGCTGGGAGCGGACGGAGATAAATTCGCCGGCACCCATCGACATCGCGCCGGCAAGAAGCCCGGCGATGCCGCTGAGCAGCACCACGGAGCTGGCCACGCCGGACGCCGCCATGCCCATCACCAGGGAGAGGTTGCTGACCAGGCCGTCGTTCGCACCGAAGACGGCGGCACGGAACGTCCCTGCCAGGCGGTTGCGCCCGCGGGTGGCCAGGCCGCGGACCACTTCTTCGTGGATTTGCTCGTCGGCAGCCATTGCCTCGGTGGCGTTGGGGTCCTTGGCGTAGGGGGAGCGGCCTTCTGCCCGCTGGGCCAGGGCCAGGACGAAGACCGAGCCGAAGTGCCGGGCCAGGAAACCCAGCAACTGGCTGCGGATGGACGCCGGACGCGGCTTGCCTGCGTGCTCACCCAAGAGGCGGAGCCAGTGCTCCTCGTGCCGGCCCTCTGCTTCGGCAAGGGCAAGCAGGATTTCCCGCTCCTCGCCCTGCCGGTTTTGCGCCAGGTCCCGGTAGACAGCAGCCTCGGCGCGTTCGTCGGCAAGGTACTGGCGCCAACGGCGGATGTCCGACGGCGACGGCCGGGACTTTTCCCTGGCGGGGGCGTTCGGGTGGTTGGGACGGGCGTGCTGCGACACGGAAAACTCCTGGGCTGGACGGGCATGATGTGGCCCCATTGCCACGCCAGCTTACCGCGGAATTCCGCGGTTTTTCGGCTGGCATCCCTCACTTCCGAGTTTCGGCGGCCCTTAAAATCCGGCTGGTTTTTGAGGGTTCGCGTGGCCGGCAACACACCCTTGACCATGGCACCGGGCGGTGCTGTGATGAAAGTGTGGCGCCCTGTCGGCACCCGCAAAAGAGCACGTCAGGTACGAACAAACGGAGGTAGCACAATGAACACCACCGGACAGCACCCGGACATGCCCCACCTTGATTCCGTAGAAGCAGATCCTGCGTACGACTACGCCGAGGACGTCCCCGTCAGCGAAGAGGACTGGGACACCGAGGATGAATTCCTGGACGCGGAAGAACCCGTGGTCCAGGCGCCCCCTGTGGTCATAGATGCCGAGGACCGGGTGGTCCCGCTGGATGATGACGAGGTCCGCGAAGCTGAATAGAACAGACGGCGGCGGCACCTTCCTTCGCTGGAAAGCGAAAGGAGGTGCCGCCGTCGTGCGTGTCCTTAAGGCCCGGCGCTACTGCGCCGTGGGGACTGCCTCCGGTGCCTCTTCGGACGCCTGTCCCGCGACGCGGCGCTGCCAGTTCCGCATGACCAGCGGGTCGGTGGGCTTTGTCAGCAGGGAAACGGCTACGTACACCGCGGCCGAGGCCAGCAGGCCGTAGTAGATGGGCTCGTTGGCGTAGATACCGTCCAGGGGTGCTTTGGCGTTGATCTCCAGGACGATCATGGTGCCCAGCGTCACCACCGAGCCCACGGCCATGGAAGCCGCGGCCGCCGCGCCCGTGCCGCGCTTCCACACCAGGCCGCCGAGTATGGCCACGAGGAGGCCGCCCACCAGGATGTCGTAGGCGATGGTCAGGGCGGCGACCACGTCCTTGGTGATGATGGCGATGACGATGGCGACGGTGCCCAGGACCAGGACCCAGATGCGGTTGGCTTTGACGTCGTGCTCGGGGTTGTCGCTGTCCTCCGTGTTGATGTCCTTGCCGAACCAGCTGGCCACGAACGGCAGGACGTCGGCGCGGGCCACGGTTGCGGCGGCGATCAGGGCGCCGGATGCGGTGGACATCATCGCGGCTACGGCTGCCGCGAGCACCAGTCCGCCGATGCCCAGGGGCAGCAGGTTCTGGGCCACTTCGGCGTAGACATCGTCCTTGGCGGCAATCTTGATATCGGACAGGGCAACGCTGGCAGCCATGCCGATCAGGGCGCCGGCAACACCGTAGAGGATGCAGTAGATTCCGGCCGTGGCGCCGCCCCAGCGGGCCACGCCCGGGGTCTTGGCCGTGAAGACCCGCTGCCAGATGTCCTGGCCGATGAGCAGGCCCAGGGTGTACACCACGAAGTAGGTGATGATGGTCTGCAGGCCGATGCCGTCGATCTGGAAGAAGCTTTCGTCAACGCGGCTGCGGATGCCGTCGAAGCCGCCGGCAGCGTTCAGGGTGAAGGGGAGCATCAGGAAGAAGATGCCCACGGTCTTGATGACGAACTGCACCTGGTCCGCCAGGGTGATGGACCACATTCCGCCGACGGTTGAGTAGACCAGCACAATTGCACCGCCCACTGCGATGGCCATGGCCCGGTCCCAGCCGAAGAGCACCACAAAGATGGTGGCGTAGGCGCCGGTGGACGTGGCGCAGAGCATCAGTGTGTACGCGAGCATCACGATGCCGGAGGCCTCCGTGGCCCTGCTGCCGTACCGCAGGGTGAGCATTTGGGAGACGGTGTAGATCTTGAGCTTCTGGATGGTTCCGGCGAAGAGCAGGCTGAGGAGCAGGACGCCGGCTCCGATGGCCACCACCAGCCACATGCCCGAGATGCCGAACTTGTAGCCGAGGCCAACGCCGCCCACAGTTGAGGCTCCGCCCAGGACGACGGCGGCCATGGTTCCCGTGTAGAGGAACGGACCGAGGCGGCGCCCTGCCACCAGGAAGTCGCTGTTGTTCCTGGTGCGGGACTTGCCCCACCAGCCGAAGGCCAGCATTGCGAGAAGATACACCACCACAATGGCGATGTTGATGACACTTGAATCCACGTTGGACTCCTTGGACTGTGCGGCAGCCGGGGTGGCTTCCGGAAGGGGGGAACGGGAGGAAACCGCTGCACGGGGTGGGGTGAGAGCAGGTTCTCAATTATTGCCCGACAGGCAACAGATGTTTTCCAAAGAGTAGGCTGTGACCGTGGTAACAGTCAAGGGCGCACTGGCGCACGCGCTGCTGCTCGCAGGGGCACGCCCGCCATGGGAGCGTCACAGAAGCGGCTGGCCATTAGTATTGCTCCAGAGTCGGGGCCGGGCTGCCGGCCATGAAAGGTACGCAGATGAAGGCACTGCCAGTTGAGCCGAGCAACGTGCCGGTTGCCATCGGTTCCAGGATCCGGGCCGCACGGCAGTCGCAGCGGCTCACTATCGAACAGGTTGCCGACGCCACCGGGCTCACCAAGGGGTTCCTCAGCCGGGTGGAACGCGACCTCACGTCCCCGTCCGTGGCCTCGCTTGTCACGCTCTGCCAGGTCCTGTCGATTTCCATCGGCGACCTTTTTGCGGCGCCGGAAACCCACCTGACCAAGCGCAACGACGGGCCGCGGATCTCGCTCGGCGGCCAAGGGATCGTGGAGCGCCTGCTGACCGCCCGCTCCGAGCGGCGGATCCAGATTATCCAGGCCTGCATTGAGCCGCACGGCCGCGGCGAGTCCGAGCTCTACGCCGTGGACTGCGATGTTGATGTGCTGCACGTGATCAAGGGCAGTATCCGGCTGATCCTTACCAATGAGCAGTACGACCTGAATACCGGGGACACTGTCACCTTCCCCGGCCGCGAACCGCACACGTGGGTCAACCCGACGGATAAGCCCGTGGAGGTCCTCTGGGTCCTGGTTCCCGCCGCCAGCCGGTAGCCTCCCCCCGTGGCTGTGTGCGTTCCTGCCCGGTTGCTTCCGGCAGTCCGCACTGGCTGCCGCTTGTTCGGGCGTAAGTCAGTCCTGCCCGGGTCGGCTGTCCCGGAGTAACTGGGCTGGACCGCACGGTCTTTTAGCGAATCGGCGGCATGTGGGCTGCCAAAACTGCCTTGATTTCTGCTGCCACCCGGTCAGGGCTGAACCAGATGTGTTCGGGCATGTAGCGCAGGACGGCAAAACCTTTGACCGTTGACGTGTTATTCCGGTCCCTGTCGCGGAGCATGTCCGCCCTTTGTGAGTGGAATGCGAAGCCGTCGATCTCGACAATGAGGAAGCCGTCCAGGAGGAAATCCACCCTGCCGATGCCTGGGAGAAACACCTGCGCCTGATAGGCAATACCGTTTGTTCGGAACAGGTGCTGCGCATCGACCTCCACGATGGATTCCGCCCGCAGGTCGATGTCCCGCAGGGCCCGGCGCGCTGTTCCAGAACGGTCTGCCCGCAGTTGGTCCGCCAGCAGGTCCCTTGGCACACCATGCAGGCGGATCGCGGAGGTGGCCATTGCCGTGGATGCCGGAGGTGCCAGGCAGCCGAGTGCATGCAGGGCTACATCTTCGACCGCTGCGATCGGCATGAGCGGATGCCCTTGGAATCTGACCGTGCGGTGCCGGATGAATCCGTTGCCGTGGCCATGGTTGCAGGCCAAGTGAGGCCGTTCGGGTGGTTGTCGGAGCCAGAGTCCGTAGTGCGCCGCCGCGCTGGCGCAGCTGAGCCGGGCGTTATGCCGGACTGCAGCATGGAGGGCCTCGTCGCAGTCCGGCATGGTAAAGATCCCGCGCCTGGGCTGGGTTACGCCGGACTCCTTGAGCCGCAGCAGGTCCCGGCGCGAGAATCCGGCCTCCAGAAGTTGCCCTGAGCGGGCCACTCCGCCAGCGCGCTTCAGGTACTCAAGAATTTCCATACCTGCCATCTGAAGCTTGAGGCTGTCGTATGGGAACCGGTGGGCCGTTGTATGTGGATGAATTCGGGGGCTAGGTTTGCGTTCCTCCCCGGTTACTTTGTGGCGCGGTGCATTGATCGCGGCGAAAGTGGCTGGATTCCGGGATAGCCCAAGCGCTCTTGCCGCAGTAACCGGGCGGGAATGCACAAGCCTCCATGGCGAAAGGTAAACACTTGGTGCGCATTAGAAAACCGAGGTGTATGATGGCAGTCACATCAGTCCCTCAACTCCTTGAAGGAGAGGCCTCCATTGGAAGAGCTGCGCATCGAAGCCAACGGCAACCTTGGCCCCATCGATTCATCCCGTATTCCCCGCTACGCCGGGGCCGCTACCTACGCCCGCCTTCCGCGCCTTGACCAGGTGGCCAAAGCCGACGTCACCGTGGTGGGCGTACCCTTCGACTCCGGAGTCTCCTACCGCCCGGGCGCCCGCTTCGGCGCCAACCATGTCCGCGAAGCCAGCCGCCTGCTACGCCCGTACAACCCTGCGTGGGACGTCAGCCCGTTCGAAAACGTCCAGGTGGCCGACGCCGGGGACATGGCCGTCAACCCGTTCAACATCAACGAAGCCATCGAAACCATCCAGCAGAATGCCCTGGACCTCACGGCCGCCGGCAGCAAGCTGGTCACCCTTGGCGGCGACCACACCATCGCGCTGCCCCTGCTCCGGGCCGCCGCAGAGCGCGCCGGCGGGCCCATCGCCATGCTCCACTTCGACGCGCACCTGGACACCTGGGACACCTACTTCGGTGCCGAGTACACCCATGGCACCCCGTTCCGCCGCGCGGTCGAGGAGGGCATCCTGGACACCGAGGCCATCAGCCACATTGGCACCCGCGGCCCGCTGTACGGCAAAAAGGATCTCGACGACGACCACCGCTTCGGGTTCGGCATCGTCACCTCCGCGGACGTCTACTACCAGGGCGTCCTGGAAACCGTGGCCAAGGTCCGCGAGCGGATCGGCAACCGCCCCCTGTACATCTCCGTGGACATCGACGTCCTGGACCCGGCCCACGCTCCGGGCACCGGCACCCCTGAAGCGGGCGGCATCACCAGCCGGGAACTGCTGGAAATCATCCGGGGCTTCCGCGGCATAAACCTGGTGGGCGCCGACGTCGTCGAAGTTGCCCCCGCTTACGATCACGCCGAAATCACCGGCGTCGCGGCCAGCCATGTCGCCTATGAACTGGTGACCCTGATGGCGGACAGCGCGGTACCCGGCGACCGGTTCGGAGCCGAAACGGGCTACGCGGCCCAGGCCCTCGGCCAGGAGGTCCGCCGACCGGCAGGCTTCGCCGCCGCGGGCAAGGAGTAAGCCGAATGATCGATTTCGATCCGGTGACGGCAGCTGCGACCGCAGGGGAAAACGCTCGCACGGGGGAACGTAACGGCGGGGACCTCGTCGTCGAAACCCTCGAGGCGCTGGGCGCGAAGACCGTCTTCGGCATTCCCGGGCAGCACGCCTTGGGGCTCTTTGATGCGATAGGCCGCGGAAACCTCCAGTTTGTTTCTTCCCGCGTCGAGAACAATTCCGCCTTTGCGGCGGATGGCTACTCGCGTGCCACCGGCGAAGTGGGTGTCCTCTTCCTCTCCACCGGCCCGGGGGCGCTGACATCCCTGGCCGGGCTGCAGGAAGCCTATGCCACGGGTGTGCCAATGGTGGTGGTGGCCAGCCAGATTCCGCTCGAAGGCCTTGGCGCCCGCCGCAAGGGTATGCTGCATCAGCTGGATGACCAGAAAGCCTCGGCGGCTAATGTCACAAGGAGCCAGCGGCTGATCCAGCACGCCTCCGGCATCCCGTCCGCCATCCAGGACGCCTGGACCGAAGCGATCTCCTCGCCCCAGGGGCCGGTGTGGATCGAGATTCCGCAGAACGTCCTGCTCGATCCCATCATGGTGCCGCCGGTGGAGGACGCGCTGGCGGAAGCGGCGGACAACCCACCGCGCGTGGAGCTGGTCCGCGAAGCGGTTAAATGGCTGCAGGCGGCAGAGCGCCCTGCCATCATCGCCGGCGGCGGCACCCGACGCGGCCGGGCTGAGAAGTCCCTGCTCTCCATCGCAGAGAAACTCCGCGCCCCCGTGATCTGCACCCCCGGCGGCAACGGCGCCTTCCCCTGGAACCACGAGTTGTCGCTGCAGGCGTGGATCGAGGACCGCCACATGACTAATGTGCTGGAGGACGCTGACGTCCTGGTGGTCATCGGTTCGTCCCTGGGCGAGGTCACCTCCAACTACTTCACCTTTGCCCCGCGCGGCAGGATCATCCAGATCGACGCCGAACCCCGGGTCCTGGAGTCCAACCGCCCAGGCCTGGGCATCCGCGCGGACGCCGGCCAGGCCCTCGCTGCCCTGGACGAGGCGCTGCAGGCTGGCCGCGCCACGCCGAACTGGCACGGGACTTCCCCCGAGGACCTGGTGCAGGAATCACTGGCCAAGGTCCGTGCCCGCCTGGAATCACAGGACCTGGCCAAGGAACTGAAGTTCATGGCGGACATCCGCGAAGCAGTTCCGGCGGACATGCAGACCTTCTGGGACATGACTATCTCCGCGTACTGGGGCTGGAGCTGCTGGGACGCCCAGGAGGGCCAGTTCCACTCAGCCCAGGGTGCCGGCGGCCTGGGCTACGGCTTTCCGGCGGCGATCGGCGGAGCGGTGGGCCTGGAAACAGTTGGCAAGCCGGGCCGGGTCCTTGCCGTGTCCGGCGACGGCTCGTCCATGTACTCCATCTCTGAACTTGCCACTGCCAAGCAGCACAACGTGCCGGTCACCTGGCTCATCGTGGACGACGGCGGCTACGGCATCCTGCGCGAATACATGGTGGGAGCCTTTGGCAAGGCCACCGCTACCGAACTCGCACGCCCCGACTTTGTTAAACTCGCCGAAGCCTTCGGCGTGCCGGCGACAAAAGTGGCGCCCGAGGATGTGGGGGAGGCGCTCAAGGCAGGATTTGCCGCGGACGGGCCCAACGTCGTCGTGGTGGAAACGCTGCTGAAAATGTTCGCCCCGACGCACCTGCCTGACTGATGCATCACCGGGGCTGAACAAGCCCTGCGCTCACTGAATAACCCCGAGAAGGTCCCGCTCCCACGTGGAGCCGGGACCTTCAGCATTCCCCTCGAAGCTCGTTTAGTTTCCCAAAGCAACCAAGTTGAGATATAGTTGCTTCAGGCAAACAAGTAAGGAGTGCTGAAGCAGTGGCAGTAGCACCGGATACGGCAGCGGACCTCGTCTCCCAAATTTTCGATCTCCAGCGCGCGGTGCGATGCATCTCCACCGCGAACGTCCGCGGGCAGGATACCGGCGTGGCCCTGCAAGGGGTGCTGCGGTTTGTGGGGGAGGGGGAAACCCGGGCCACCCGGCTGGCCGAGCGGCTCGGCGTCAGCGCTCCCGTCCTCAGCCGCCATATTGCGGACCTTGAGGAGCATGGCCTGGTGGCCCGCAGGCAGGATCCCGACGACGGCCGGGCCCAGCTGGTTGCCCTCACCCCGTTGGGAGCCGAGAAGCTCCGGCATATCGAGGAGCAGCGCACCGCGGTCCTGCAGGACTACCTGCGCGACTGGAGCGAGGAGGACGCCGGTGACACGGCGAAATCCCTCCGCAGGCTCACCGAATCACTGAAGAAATCAGCCCGGGCAACGGCGGCCGGCGCCACCAATGAACAGAAAACCTTGGAGGAGTCACTTAATGGCTAACGTCACCGCCACCGCGCAGCACGAGCGCGCCCGGACCGGGAAGCAGGAATCGCGGCAGTCCAAACGCCACGAACCCGGCGCCCCCATGAACCACCGGCAGATCATGGAGGCCCTCACCGGCCTGCTGGCAGCCTTCTTCACCGCGATCCTCAGCAGCACCATCGTGGCCAACGCGCTGCCCACCATCATGTCCGAGCTCAAGGGCACACAGACTGACTTCGCCTGGGTGATCACCGCGGCCCTGCTGGCCAACGCGGCCACCACACCCATCTGGGGCAAGCTTGCGGACCTCTTCGACAAGAAGGTCCTGGTCCAACTCAGCATCGTGATCTTTGTGGCCGGCTCCGTAATGGCCGGCTTCTCCGAAAACATCCCGTTCCTGCTGACCGCCCGCGTGATCCAGGGCATAGCCATGGGTGGCCTGACGGCCCTGGCGCAGGCCATCATCGGCTCCATCATCCCGCCCCGCGAACGCGGCAAGTACTCCGGCTACATGGGTGCGGTGATGGCCGTGGGCACTGCCGGCGGCCCTCTGCTGGGCGGCTTCATCGTGGACAGCCCCCTGGGCTGGCGCTGGACCTTCTTCGTCTGCGTCCCGCTCGCCGTCGTGGCCCTGATCCTGCTCCAGGTGACGCTGAAGGTTCCACACGTCAAGCGGCCTGCCAAGATCGACTGGCTCGGTGCCATCCTCCTGACCAGCGGCGTGAGCGTGCTCCTGGTCTGGGTGTCCTTCGCCGGCAAGGCCGACTACTACGACTGGTGGTCCTGGCAGTCGGCAGCGATGGTGGGCGGCGGCGTCCTCCTGCTCGCGCTGCTGGTGCTGGTTGAATCCAAGGTCTCCCAGCCGATCATCCCGCCGAAGATCATCTCCGAGCGCACCACGGCCCTGGCCATCGTCGCATCCGTGGCCGTCGGTGTGGCCATGTTCGGGTCCTCCACCTTCCTGGGGCAGTACTACCAGGTGGCCCGCGGCGCCACACCCACCGAGGCCGGCCTGCTGACGCTGCCCATGATCGCCGGCAACCTGGTCGGGTCCGTGCTGTCCGGCCAGCTCATCAGCCGCTATGGCAAGTGGAAGCGCTTCCTGATCGGCGGTACGGTCTTCTTGATCGGCGGCCTGGCGCTCGCAGGGACCATGGACCACACCACCGAGCTCTGGCTCACCGGCCTCTACACGGCAATCTTCGGCGTCGGCCTGGGCATGCTGATGCAGAACCTGGTCCTCGCCGTGCAGAACACTGTGAAGGCGTCTGACATCGGTTCCGCCAGCGCCTCCGTTGCCTTCTTCCGCTCCGTCGGCGGCGCCATCGGCGTCTCCGTCCTGGGTGCCGTGATGGCCAACCATGTGAAGGACCTTGCCACGGACGGCCTCACCAAGCTGGGCATCCAGGCCTCGGGGAACAGCGGAGCCACCCTGGACCTGAAGGACCTGCCTGCCCCGGTGGCTGAGGTCATGCGCGCCGCCTACGGTGACGCCACTGCCGGGATCTTTATGATCTCCGCCGCGGTCAGCGTGGTTGCCCTGCTTGCCGTCCTGTTCATCAAGGAAAAGCCACTACGCCGCACCGTGGACATCACTCCGGAAGCCAATATCCAGGCCAATGCTGACGGAGAAGCCGGGATGACCGCCATCACCGGGCAGTTGCCGCAGGCAGCGGGAGCTGTGCCCGGCAGTGATGCAGGTGCTGTGCGTGCCAGCGCCGGCAGCCTTGATTCAGGCAGCGCCGGCAGCAAGGCGTACGACGGCGGCACCTCCGCAGTGCCGGCTGCGAGTTCTGCGGTGCTCACCGCTGACGACCTCGAGGAAGCCTTTGCCCTGAACTATGACGCGGAGGACTTCAAAGCCGGTGCCGCTGCAACTACTGCCGAGACGGTGCAGAAGCTGCAGGACACCCAGCATTTGCTGGCCCGGCAACAGGTGGAGCTGGGGAAGCTGGTGCTGGACATCCAGGAACAGTTGCGCTCCCAGCGGGAAGTGGCCGCCCAGCAGGCAGCGACGGCCGCCGAGCTCAGCCGGCTGAAGCGCAGGCTCCTTAAAGAACGGAAGTCGCAGGCTGCCGCCGCGCTTTACATCGCCAGCCATGGCAGGCACAGCGCCGCTGCACCAGAAGAGTGAGCACCTCATAAAACCGCTGCCCGGCACCGGAGTCAACCGGTGCCGGGCGGCGCTTTGGTGCTGCCCGGATCCGAATTAATCAATTCCACGGAAAATATGCTTCCCCGGCGGCGTGTTGTCGGTGGTCAACACTAGAGTTGGAACCATGCTCCTCACCCTCATCCGGCGCTACTCAAAACCGTATGCGCCGTACATTCTGGCTGTCATTTTCTTCCAGCTGGCTTCCACCATCGCAGCCCTCTACCTGCCCAGCCTGAACGCCAGGATCATCGACGAAGGCGTGTCCCGCGGGGATACCGACTTCATCTGGCGCACGGGTGCGGTGATGCTGCTGGTGGCGTTCGTCCAGGTGGGCACTGCGATTGCCGGTGTCTACTTTGGCTCCAGGACCGCGATGGCCCTCGGCCGGGACCTGCGGCGCGCAGTGTTCCGCAAAGTCACCAGCTTCTCGGCCAAGGACGTCAACGCCTTTGGTGCGCCTACGCTGATCACGCGCGGCACCAACGACGTCCAGCAGGTGCAGATGCTGGTGCTGATGGGATTGAACTTCATGGTGGCCACCCCCATCATGTGCGTCGGCGGCATCATCATGGCGTTGCGTGAGGACATCAGCCTGTCCTGGCTCGTCTGGGTTTCAGTGCCCCTGCTGACCGTTGTGGTGGGGTACCTCGTGGTCCGGCTGATGCCGCTGTTCCGGTCCATGCAGAAAAAGATCGACCGCATCAACGCCGTGCTGCGCGAGCAGATCATTGGTATACGCGTGGTGCGGGCATTCGTCCGCGAGCCGTACGAAACCGGGCGGTTTGGTGAGGCCAACAAGGAACTGACCGACGTTTCACTGAAGATCGGCTCCCTGTTTGTGCTGATGTTCCCGGCCATCGGCATGATCCTGCATCTGTCCACCGCCGCAGTGCTCTGGTTTGGCGGGCAGCGCGTGGACTCCGGAGACATGCAGGTGGGCGCCCTGACGGCGTTCCTGCAATACCTGCTCCAGATCCTGGTAGCCGTCATGATGGGCACCTTTATGGCCATGATGATCCCGCGCGCCTCCGTCTGCGCGGACCGCATCGGCGAGGTGCTCGACGTCGAACCCTCCATCCATGACCCTGAGCGGCCGGAGGCGCCCGCGTCCCTCGCCGGCGTGGTCGAGTACCGCAATGTCACGTTCGCCTACCCCGGCGCCGAAGCGCCGGTCCTGAGCAACGTCAGCTTTACTGCCCGGCCGGGCCAGACCATCGCGATCATCGGCTCCACGGGTGCCGGCAAGACGTCCCTGCTGTCGCTCCTGCCGCGCCTGTACGACACCGTTGAAGGCGAGGTGCTGCTGGACGGCGTTCCCGTCAACAACCTGGACCGCGCCGAGATCACCAGGCGCGTGGCGCTCGTCCCGCAGCGGCCGTACCTCTTTTCCGGGACCATCGAGCACAACCTGCGCTTCGGCAAGACCGAGGCCACGGACCATGAACTCTGGGACGCGCTCGAGGTGGCGCAGGGCGCCGACTTCGTCCGGGAGAAAAAGAACGGGCTGAACTCCCGCATCTCCCAGGGCGGCACCAACGTCTCCGGCGGGCAGCGGCAGCGCCTCTGCATTGCCCGTGCCCTGGTGACCAAACCCCGCGTTTACCTGTTTGATGACTCCTTCTCCGCCCTCGATGTCGCCACGGACGCCCGGCTCCGGGCCGCGCTCAAGCACACCACTGCCGACGCCACCGTTATCATCGTGGCCCAGCGGATTTCCACGATCACCGAGGCGGACCAGATCCTGGTGCTGGACAACGGCCGGATCGTGGACCGCGGAACACACGAGGAACTCCTGGAAACCTCACCCACCTACCAGGAAATTGTTGAATCCCAGCTGAGCGTGGAGGAAATGGCATGAGCGCCCGCAAGAAGGACTCCACCGGGGTGAAAGACACGGCTGCCGAGGAGCAGCTCAACGCCGGACCAGCGGCGGACGTCCTGGAGGACGACGAATTCGTCGAGGAGGAGTACAAACCCTCCGAAGCTGACGGCGACATGTTCGGCGGCATGCCGGCCAAAAAAGCCGAGCACTTCTGGCCCTCTGCCAAGCGGCTGATGGGGCTGCTGAAGCCCGAGGCGCTGGGGATATACGTGGTGGTGGCCATGGTGGTCATCGCCGTGGTCCTGAACGTGATTGCCCCGAAGATCCTGGGCCAGGCCATGGACGTGATCTTCGCCGGGGTGGTGGGCAAACAGCTTCCCGCCGGAGCTACCAAGGAACAGTTCGTGGACGGCCTGCGCCAGCAGGGCCAGGACAACTTCGCGGACATGGTGTCGCGGATGGAGCTGGTGCCCGGCGCCGGCATCAACTTCGACAAGCTCACCACGCTCATCGCCGTGGTGCTGCTGATGTACTTCGTGGCCAACATCTTCCTGTGGCTGCAGGGGTATGTGCTGAACCGCATTGTAATGAAGGTGATCCGCCGGCTCCGCGACGACACCGAGAAGAAACTCAACCGGCTGCCGCTGAACTACTTCGACACCCGCCAGCGCGGCGACGTCCTGTCGCGGGTGACCAACGACGTCGACAACATCCAGCAGGCGCTCCAACAGGCATTCGCCCAGTTGATCAACTCTGTCCTGACGGTCATCGGCATCGTGGTCATGATGTTCATCGTCTCCTGGCAGCTGGCGCTCATCGCACTGGTCGCCCTGCCGCTGTCCGGCGTGGCCGCCGGCATGATCGGCGTGCGCAGCCAGAAACTGTTCGCCGCCCAGTGGAAGAACACCGGTTCCCTCAACGGGCAGATCGAGGAATCCTTCTCCGGGCACGACCTCGTAAAGGTCTTCGGCCGGGACGCCGACATGCTGGAACGGTTCGAGGAACGCAACGAGGCACTGTACAAGGCCAGCTTCGGTGCCCAGTTCGTCTCCGGCATCATCTTCCCCGTGATGCAGTTCGTGTCCTACCTCAGCTACGTGGGCATCGCCGTGGTGGGCGGGCTCCGCGTCGCTTCGGGCTCCATGTCACTGGGAGACGCGACGGCGTTCATCCAGTACTCGCGCGAGTTCACCCAGCCGCTGGGCCAGATGGCGGGCATGGCCAACATGCTCCAGTCCGGCGTCGCGTCCTCCGAGCGGGTCTTCGAGTTCCTCGACGCAGACGAACAGGATGTTGAGACGGCCACCGAGCACCTGCCGGCCAAGACGGACGGGCACGTGGACTTCAAGGACGTCACCTTCAGCTACACCGAGGACAAGAAACTGATCGAGAACCTGTCCTTCACAGCGGAACCCGGAAACACCGTGGCGATCGTGGGGCCCACCGGCGCCGGCAAGACCACCCTGGTCAACCTGGTGATGCGCTTCTACGAGCTCAACTCCGGGTCCATCACCCTGGACGGGGTGGACATCACCCACCTCAGCCGGTCCGAACTCCGCTCCAAGGTGGGCATGGTGCTGCAGGACGCCTGGCTGTTCGGCGGCTCCATTTACGACAACATCCGCTACGGCAACCTCGACGCCACCGAAGAGCAGGTCATGGCCGCAGCCAAAGCCACCTTCGTGGACCGCTTCGTCCGTGCCCTGCCCGAGGGCTACGACACCGTGATCGACGAGGAAGGCAACAACGTCAGCGCCGGCGAAAAGCAGCTCATCACCATCGCCCGTGCCTTTGTGGCCAACCCGTCACTGCTGATCCTCGACGAAGCCACCAGCTCCGTTGACACCCGCACCGAACTGCTGGTGCAGAAGGCCATGGCTGCGTTGCGGACGGACCGCACCAGCTTTGTGATCGCCCACCGGCTCTCCACCATCCGCGACGCCGACACCATCCTGGTGATGGAAAACGGCAGGATCGTGGAACAGGGCAACCACAAGGTCCTCCTTGCCGCCGAAGGCGCCTACTACCGGCTCTACATGTCGCAGTTTGCGGGCACGGACGCCGGGGAAGCTCCGGTGGACGACTCGACGGCGGTGCACAGCTGAGCGCGCAGGAGGCCCCGGTGCAGGATGAAAGCGTGCGGGAGGACGAGGTGCAGGAGGCCAGCCGCATCGAAGTGCTGGTCCCCATGCGCTGGGGCGATATGGACGCCTACGGACACATCAATAACGTCCAGATCGTGCGGATGCTGGAGGAAGCCCGGATCGCGGCCTTCGGACCGCCCAGGGGAGCAGGACTGCCGGGCGTGGAACCGCACGTCTCCCTGTTCAACGATGTTCCCGAGGGCACCATGGCCCTGGTAGTGGACCACAAGATCCGGTATGTCAGGACCTTGGAGTACCGGAACGTTCCGGCCGTGGTGCAGGTATGGATCGGCGCGGTCAAGGGCGCCAGTTTCGATATCCACTACCTGCTCCAGGACCCCGTCACACGCGAAGACTGCGTGAAGGCAAGCAGCCACCTGGCGTTTGTGGACGAGACAACGGGGCGGGTGCAGCGCCTCACGCCTGAACAGAAGGAACGTATGGCTCCGTTCACGGCGTGACCCGCGGACCCTGGTTCCACTGGCGCTTGCAGAATGGATTGCACAGAAAAGCACCCCGTCAGAGACTAGTAACCCCCACCAAGGAGTAGATCATCATGGCCAACAACAAGACCCGAGTCGCCAGGAAAAAGAAGACCTGGAAGGAAATGTCCCCCTCCGCGAAGGCCGGCACCATTCTGGCGGGACTCATCAACCTGTCCCTGCTCATTGCGGCGCAACGGGACATTTCCCAGCGCCCGGCGGCCCAGATCAACGGACCCAAGGCTGCCTGGCGGGCGGCATCATTCATCAATTTCATTGGCCCGGTGGGCTACTTCACCTTCGGCCGGAAGCGGCCAACAACAGCGATGTAGCCCCTGAAACCGGACGGGTGCCAAACCGCTCTGAGCGCCCGTCCAGCTTCACCCTGTAAATTTGAATCCATGACCCCCGCCTCCGCGACTGCCATGACCCGTGCCCTTGGTATCTCGAAGGAAATTGAGGATGCGGCGTGGTTCGTCCTGGGCCCCGGGCTCCTCGGGAAGCCGTCCGCCCTCGACGGGCGCACCATGACCTGGACGTCGGAGGCCGCGGCGGAGCTGCTGGACAGGCTGGAACGGGGCACCCCGGACCCGAAAGCTCCCATGATGACCAACCTTCGGCAGAACCTCGAGGGCGCATCCCGGGAAGCGAAGCAGCTGGCCGTTGAACTGCTGTTTCTGCAGTCGCTGCCCTTGGCGCACGAGGTGAAGTCGCTGAAGGTTAAGCGCGCGCGGGTGGCCGAGGCCGCCTCCTGGCTGGAACCTCCGCTGGAGCTGCCGGAGGACCTCTACCAGGGACTCACTGACCACGGCGTGATCCGCGACCGCACTGCCGAGTTCAACTGGACCATCTGGGACCACCTGAAATGGCTGTGCCGGTTTGTGCGGCACGTGGACCAGCTGCCCACCGCGGACATCGCCGCCGCACTCCAGGACCCGCTGGAGTTCCACCGGCTCGCGGCGGCGACGCCCGGCGACCAGCCAGCCATCCGCCGCAGCATCGAGTTCCTCACCTGGCCCGGCTACTTTGAACCTGTGGTGGCGGACGTGGAGCGCCAGGAGATCCGGGACGCCTTCGCTTCGCTGGTGGGCGGTGCCAAGGGCGACGCCGAGGAAGACATTACCGCGGACATCCACCGCATCCGCCTCCACCTCGATGAGCAGGCGGGCCAGCGGATCGACTGGTACGCGCGGCAGCTGGTGAGCCAGTGGCGGAAGGTGGGGGATCCGGGCAGGCGCGCGTGGCTGCTGCGCACGCACAGCGACAACACCGAGCTCCTCACAGCGTGGCAGGGCGAGGAGAAGGTGACGCTTGACGTCGAACACCTCCGCCTGCTGGGCCCCGGCGTCACCGCAGGGGTGGTGCAGCACGCCGTGGACGAGGACTACAAGCACCTGGGATACGTGGAACGCGAGGACACCAAGACAGCTGTTTTCGCTTTCCTCACCGTGATGAAACCCGGGGACCTGGTGCTTTACCAGCACGCCGGAAAGGTGCGGCTGGGCGGGGTGCTCGGCGAGCCTGAACACAATGAGGACAACCGGCGGCTGCGCCGGAAGGTGCGCTGGTTCGACGAAGGGCACACCACCACCAGCCTTCCCCGGCACGTCCAGCGCCAGCTGGCCACCCCGGGCATCGTCGTTGACGTGACGCGCGTGGTCCAGGCCCTGCAGGGCCTGCTGCCCGCCGAAGCGGAAACCGAGCCCGACGGCGATGGTGAAGCGGCCGCCGTCGTCCCTCCCGTGCAGGAGGGCTTCCGCCCGCTGACCCGTGAATTCGCTGATTCGCTGCACATGGAACTCGAGCCGCTGCAGGAGATCGCGGAGCTGCTGGAGGAGAACCGGCAGCTGGTCCTGTACGGTCCGCCGGGTACCGGCAAGACGTACCTGGCCAAGCACCTCGCGGCAGAGTTGGCGGACGACACCACGGACGAGCGGGTCAAGCTGGTCCAGTTCCACCCGTCCTACGCTTACGAGGACTTCTTCGAAGGCTACCGGCCGGACAAAACGGACGAGGGCCAGGTGTCATTCAAGCTCGTCGCCGGACCGCTGCGCCGTTTGGCGGAGGAAGCGGCGAAGCCCGGCAACGAGAAAAAGCCCTACTTCCTCATCATCGACGAGATGAACCGCGCCAACCTCGCCAAGGTGTTCGGCGAGCTGTACTTCCTGCTGGAGTACCGCGACGACCGGATCTACCTGCAGTACAGCCCCAACGAGCCGTTTACGCTGCCGGACAACCTCTACATCATCGGCACCATGAACACCGCGGACCGGTCCATTGCCATGATGGACGCCGCAATCCGACGCCGCTTTGCCTTCATCGAGCTGCACCCGCAGACCGAACCCGTGAAGGGGTCCCTCCTGCGGTTCCTTGAGGCCCGCCAGCTGGACACCACACCGGCGCGGCTCCTGGATGCGTTGAACGCGGCCATCGATGAGTGGGACCGGGACCTGATGATCGGCCCCTCGTACTTCATGAAGCCGGCAGCGCAGACGCCCCCAGGATTGCGCCGGATCTGGAAGTACGAGCTGATGCCACTGCTCGAGGAGCACTACCACGGACAGCTGACCCGGGCGCAGCTCGAGGAGCGCTTCGGCCTTGACCGGCTGCTGGAACGCCTTGCAGGCCACTGATCCACGTGCTTCCGTCCGGCACTTGGTGCTGGACGAATTGTCCCGCGGCATTGTGGAACGGCTGGATCCGGCCAGCGCCTCCTTCCTGAACTCCAGCGGCCTGGCCAAGGCATCGCCGATGGGTATGGGCCTCTACCGGATCGAGCCGGTGGGCAACGTGGGTTCCGTGCGGACCTCCACCATGCAGCTGGATGTCCGCCCCAAGGACCGGCTGGGGCTCAGCCGGCTCCTGTTCCTGCTCAGCTACGCGGGTGAACAGGGTTTCCGTCCCGACTCCGTGGCCGCCGTCGAGGACCGGGAACTGTGGAGCGCCTTAGCGGAGTCCCTGGCACAGCTTGCCGAGCGGGCGCTGGGGCGCGGTGTGCTGCAGGGCTACCGCACCGTGGACGAATCACTGCGCACCGTCAAGGGCCGGATCCGGATCTCGGACCAGATCTCGCGGCGGCCCGGCATGCTGGTGCCGCTGGAAGTGTCCTACGACGAGTTCAGCGAGGACATCGCAGAAAACCGCATCCTGCGGGCGGCACTGGAGCGGATGGGCCAGGTGCCGCGGGTCCGGCCCGACGTGCTGAGCCGGCTGCGCCAGCTCAAGGGAAAGCTCGACGCCGTCACCCGCCTTCCGGCCGGCGCTCCGCTGCCGTCGTGGACGGCCACCCGGATGAATGTCCGCTACCACGCCGTCCTCCGCCTGGCGGAGCTCATCCTGCGGAACGCCTCCGCAGAAGCCGGCGACGGCAAGCAGCAGACCGCCTCGTTCGTAGTGGACATGGCGCAGGTGTTTGAGGACTTTGTGGGCAAGGCGCTGCGGGAGGCGATGGCGGCGTACCCGGGGGAGCTCCGGCTCCAGTACAACGCGCTTCTGAGCGAGGCTGTGCGGGACGCGGACCGGTTGTCCGTGCAGCCGGACGCCGTGCACCTGCTGGGCGGGCGGCCTGTGGTGGCATACAACACCAAGTACAAAGCTGCCTCTGACCTCGGAGCCTCCCTGACCGCTGACCACTATCAGACGCTGGCGCACTGCACCGCGCTGGCGGTGCCCACGGCCTGGCTGGTTTACGCCGGCGCGGGGGAGGTCAAACTGCGGCGCATCCTTAATACGGACATCGATATCGTGGAGTTCCCGCTCGACCTGTCCCGGCCGCCGTCGGAAATCCTCGCCGCCGTCCGGGGACTCGCCCGGCAGTCCTGGGGCGAGGTTGTCCGCCAGGCGCGCGCAACCACCGGTGATTGAGCTTGCCGAAATCCTGGTTTCGACAGGCTCAACCACCGGATGTGGCTAGACGGGAAGGCGGAACGTGAACGTGGTTCCTTCGCCGAGTGCGCTTTCCACTTCGATGGTCCCGCCGTGCGCTTCCACGATCGCCTTGCTGATGGGAAGGCCCAGGCCCACCCCGGGAATGGCGGTCCTGCGGACGTTGCTGGTGCGGAAGAACTTGGCGAAGACTTCCGACGCGTCCTCCGGAGTCATACCCATGCCGGTGTCGGTTACCCGGCAGGCCAGGTGGCCGTCGTCCTGGGCCAGTGTCACCAGCACGTTGCCGCCCCCGGGGGAGTACTTGATGGCGTTGGAGACCAGATTGTCCAGCACCTGCGAGATCCGGGGCCCGTCGACGTGCGCTTCGAGCCGGTCCGGCGTCTCGGCGCTGAGCACCACACCTGAGGCGGCCGCCCTGGGCATGGCGGAGGAAACACTGCTGCGCACCAATTCCGCTACATCCACGGCATGCGGCGTCACGATGAGCTGGCCGTTGCGGCTGGACAACAGGTCGGACACCAGCGTCAGCAGGCGCTCCGAGTTCCTGCGGATGATCTCCAGCATGTCCACCTGCGATTCCTCGGGTTCGTCACCCAGGAGAATCTCCACATATCCGAGGATGGACGTCAGAGGCGTCCGGAATTCGTGCGAGACGCTGGAGACGAAGTCGTCCTTGGCGGTCAGCGCGTTGACGAGGTCAGTCACGTCGCTGAACACGATCACGGAGCCGGTGAATGTACCGTCGTTGTCCTTCATGGCGCGCGCGGTGGTAACAAAAGCGCGCTGTTCGTTCCCGGAACCCAGCCACACCAGGTAGTCGGTAAATGTTTCGCCCAGCACCGCCCGCCGTACCGGACGCTCCTCGAAGGGAACAAGGGTTTTCCGGTCCGGGCCGAAGACCAGGAGCTGGGACTCATTCGGATCCTCTATGTCCTTGGGCCGGGCCAGCTCGTGGTTACCCCGCTGCTTCCGGTTCATCAGCACGTCATGCCCGTCGGCGTCCACGGCGAGGACGCCGAGGTGGACGGTATCCAGGACGGTATTGAGCAATGATTCCTGGCGCTGGCTGCTCCGCAGGTTGTCCTGCAGCTGGGCGTCCTTTTCCTCAAGTTCGCGCTGCTGGCGCATCATGCTGAGCGTCAGGACACTGACAGAGACGCCAATGCCGAGCATCATCACTGGCAAGAGCAGTGACCGTGCCAGGTCCTGGCCGGTGACGTGGCCCCTGATCATCAAGGGAACCCAGATAATGGCCAGCGGCCCGAGGAAGGACAGCCACAAGGCTGCCCGGGGATAGTAGCCGGAGGCGCACAACCAGATCACCGGGAATACGGCAAGCAGGCTGATGCCCGTCAGGCTTTCCTGCCCGCCCTCCCGGCCCAGCGCAATGGAGACGAAATCCAGCAGCGGAATGACCAGGAAGCTCGTGTACGGCAGCCGGCCCCAGGGCACCAGGTAGCACAGGGCCATGATGGCGATTTGTGATACCAGGAAGGTGACAAACAGGGGGTTGCCCATGGTGGAGGGGAAGAAGGCCCAGATGAGGAACGCCGTCAGCAAGGTGGTAACGAACAGCGGCATCTGGCTCAATGCCACGCGCTCGGTCAGCGTGTACCCATGGAAAGGGCGCCGAAAAAACCTCAGCCTCCCCGTGGACCATGCGATGGGGTCAGTCATTGCGCGGCAGCTTACGGGCTGGGGTGTGCAGAGCCATAGCAGCAGGATATCCGCAGGCAGCTATACTTCTGACGTCGGCTGCTGAGGGGGCGCTATGAGTGATGCACGTGTGGGACTGGTCATCGAGGATGACCACGACATCCGCGAACTGGTCCGTACTGTCCTGACCCAGGCCGGCTTTGACGTAACGGTGGCCAGCAGCGGCGCCGAGGGCGTCCTGACTGCGAAGACGTTGAATCCGGACGTCATCACCTTGGATCTTGGCCTGCCGGACATCGACGGCTTTGAAGTGTCACGGCAAATCCGTGAGTTCTCGGACGCCTACATCGTGATGCTGACGGCCCGCACGGAAGAGCTGGACACGCTGATCGGGCTCGAATCCGGCGCCGATGACTACCTCACCAAGCCGTTCCGTCCCCGCGAGCTCCGCGCCCGCATCGCGGCCATGATGCGGCGCCCCCGTTCGGGGTCCGAATCGGCCGAAGCGTCGGGTGTTGAGGGCTCGGCTGATGCCGCCGCGCATCCCGACCGGGGGAACTACAGCCACAACGGGCTGGAGCTGAGCTACGCATCCCGCACGGTGACTGTGGACGGCACGGAAATGAATCTGACCCGCACGGAGTTCGAACTCCTGCACGCCCTGCTGGAAGCAGGCCGCACTGTCCGGACCAAAGCAGACCTGGTGCGCCGGCTGCGGGACGAGGATTACGACGTCGGGGGCTACATCAGCGAGGCCGACGAGCGGTCCGTTGAGGTCCACATGGGCAACCTGCGCAAGAAACTGGGTGATTCACCGCAGAAGCCGCGATGGCTCCAGACCGTGCGCGGCGTCGGCTACCGGCTGGCTCCAAGCGAGCACTGAGACTGCAGCCGATCCATTGTTTGCCGGCTGCACTGGTTGATGGGCCGCAGGAAGGACGCCGCGAGCCTGGGCAGTACGACGGTGACGTCGGCCTTGTACGCTTCCGTGCGGATTTCTCCTTCCAAGGCCATGGCCAGGCCAGCCAGCCGTTCGGCCCCCACCATCTGGCTTGATGTCCTCAAGCTCAGGACCGCGTCCACTGACCCGTCCAGGTCGCCGGTGGTCAAGGCCTGCTGCAGCCGTCCGATCCGGTGCGGGAGATAGTGGATGAAGTTCCCCACAAAGATCCTGCAGTAACCCTCTTCCTCCTCGAGTTCCGCACGCAGCCTGTCCAGGACTGACTTGTCCACGAGTGGCCTCCCGGCGTCACCAGACGGCGTCATTACGGTCCTCTCGGCTGGGGTTTTCCACTTGGGAAACGGGCCGCTCATGGGCGGAATTTCTTCTTCTTCAGATTAGGGGTGTTCCTTTTGCTAATAATGGTTTCGCGGGATAATTGTGGGTTTCTTGATGGGACTGCGGGTTTCTGTCGCTAATACTTAACTCGGGGAATTGCCGGCCAATTAATGCCGGCCGCGGCCGCATGCCGAGGTGGAATGGCTTGCAGTCCCTTACGGGGACAATGCATCCATTTTTCTGGAACCGCATCAAGATCGGCTCGGACAAAGGCCAAAGATTACCTCAAGAATGGCGTTTCTGCAGGTCTGGGTGTTGCGCTGGGCTGGTGGATTCCAGGAACCGTACCAGCTGGGATTCGAGTGCTGAACTGTTCTTGAGCTCGCACTCCCACAGGGTGAGTACCTCCCAGCCGGCGTCCTCCAGCAAGCGGCGCTGGCTTGCATCGCGCTCCTTGGTGCGTTCCCGCTTCGCGGCCCAGAACTCAGCATTCGCTTTGGGCGCATGCTGGCCGACGCGGCAGTCATGGAAGTGCCAGAAGCAGCCGTTGACAAAGATGACCTTCCGCCGGCCAGCGAACACCAGGTCCGGATTGCCCGGCAGCCGGGTTCCGCCGGCGCGCCCGTGCAGGCGGTACCGGTATCCCTTGGCGTGCAGGAGCCGGCGCACCAGCAGTTCAGGCTTGGTGTGTTTACCCCGGATCCGGGCCATGTTCCAGCTGCGCCGCTCCGGCGTGAGCTTATCCGCCATGCTTCCAGTCTAGAAGCCGGGATTCAGCGCTCCGGCTGCTCCCCAAGCTGGAAGTGGCGTCCGCTGAGGGAGGTGGGGTCGATCTCGACATAGAAGTCCTTGAGCGTGGGCACCCACGATTTCAGTCCTAACCCCTCCACTTCCGCCAGTTCCGCTGAGGTGTTCAGCACCCGCGCCTTCCCCCGAAGGACCACCGACCATGCCTCGTCCGAGAGGATCCCGTCAGCCTCGAAGAGCACTTCCGGATTGATGGTCAGCTGGGCGAGTTTGTTGCCCGGTGCAGTCCTCAAGTACAGCTTGCCTTTGGAACTGACGTAGTTCACGGGAAAAATGTCCGGTTCGCCGGCAACGGCAACAACAAGGCGTCCATGCCTTGTGCCTTCCAGCAGGCGCCAGGACTGTTCGTCATTGAGCTCCAGGACAGGGTTTCCATCTGCGTGTTCGAACATCATGGGCCTATTCTTCTACGTTAGGTAGAAATTCGCTAGGGGAAGACCCGTTGCAGGGCTTCTTATTGACAGACGCTGTCAAGGATTAACCGTGTGGAAACAAGGCTGTGACGGGACCGTCGTCCGCGCTGGATAGCGTCAGCCCAGGAAATTCCTGCAACGAAAGCGACGCACATAGATGAGTAATGACATGGAAACCACCAAATTACTGGAGCCGGCGGCGCAACCGCCTGCCGCCGTCGTCGGCAGTTCTCCCACGGGTAATGCCGCTGCACTGAACGCCACCAAGGAAAGCCTGGAGGATTACACGCTCCGGTTTGCGCCGCGATCGTACCGGAAGTGGAGTGCGGGGGTGGTGGCCACCAGTGCGTTGGGAGGCATCGCCTACCTGGCCGACTTCTCGATTGGCGCGAACATTGGCATCGCCTACGGAACCGTGAACGCGATCTTTGGCATCCTGGTGGCCGCCGTGATCATCTTTGCCACCGGTTTCCCGCTGGCTTACTACGCAGCCCGGTACAACATCGATCTGGACCTGATCACCCGGGGCTCAGGCTTTGGCTACTACGGGTCCGTGGTCACCAACGTTATTTTTGCTACCTTCACGTTCATCTTCTTTGCGTTGGAGGGCTCCATCATGGCGCAGGGGTTGGAGGTGGGGCTGGGCGTTCCTCAGTGGCTGGGGTATGCGGCGTCCACCGTCATCATCATTCCGCTGGTGATTTATGGGATGAACACCCTGGCCAAGCTGCAGGTGTGGACCACCCCGCTGTGGTTGCTCCTGATGGTGGTGCCGGTTGCTTACCTGTTGATTTCCCACCCCGAGAGCATCAACAGCTTTTTTGCGTACACCGGAGAATCGGGCGACGGCGGGCCGAACCTGGCGTCCGTTATGCTCGCCGCGGGTGTATGCCTGTCCCTGATGGCGCAGATCGCCGAACAGATCGACTACCTGCGGTTCATGCCGCCGCGCACCGACGCGAACAAGGGCGCGTGGTGGCGTGCGGTGATCCTGGCAGGGCCGGGCTGGGTGATTTTTGGGGCCTTGAAGCAGATCGTGGGGTTGTTCATTGCCATTTACCTGATTGCCTCGTTGGATCCCGCCGCGTCTGCCACAGCCAACGAGCCGGTGCACCAATTCCTGGGTGTTTATCGTGAAATGATGCCGGCATGGCTGGCCATGACACTCGCGGTGGTGCTGGTGGTCATTTCGCAGATCAAGATCAATGTCACCAATGCCTATTCCGGGTCCTTGGCCTGGACAAACTCCTTTACCCGGATTACCAAGACGTACCCGGGCCGCATGGTTTTCGTAGTGGTCAATCTGCTCATCGCGCTCGTTTTGATGGAGGCAAACATGTTCGACTTCCTCAACACCATTCTTGGCTTCTATGCCAACTGCGCCATGGCCTGGGTTGTTACCGTGGCCTCCGATATCGCCATCAATAAGTACTTGCTGAAGATCTCACCCAAGACGCCTGAGTTCCGCCGTGGAATGCTGTACGCGGTAAACCCTGTGGGCTTCGTTTCCATGCTGGTTTCTGCGGGTATTTCGATAGCCGTATTCTTTGGGGCTTTTGGGCCGGCCATCCAGCCCTTCTCACCGATCTTCGCGGTGGGGCTGGCCCTGGTTCTTCCGCCTGTGCTGGCTCTTCTCATTAAGGGGCGGTATTACCTGCGGAGGACCGACGACGGCATCGACCTTCCCATGTTCGACGCTGACGGCAACCCCAGCGACGCCAGGCTCCTTTGCCACGTGACAGGGATTGAGTTTGAGCGGCCGGACATGGTCCGGTCCGCGCAGGACGCGCCCGACGGCGGCCCCCAGTACGTTTCATCCCTGGCACTTTCAACGGACAAGACAGGGGAGTTGGTGCTGCCCCCGAAGCCCTAGTTGCCGCAGCTGTTGTTGAGGAGGCCGGAGCATCTGTTGCTCCGGCCTCCTTTGTGACTTTGCGCCGGTTTCCGGCAGTGGTAGAACGAGGGTGAAGTGCCTGTGGATAACTCTTATCGTTGAAATGTGATGTGGGCTACCCTTAAGTCACTGTCCGGAGAATGCCGTCTAAAACTACTGGGGGAATAGCGGCCCATGACATCGCACAACAGCTGTACGTCCGGTGGAATGCGCTCTGGCGCAATTGCCTTCATTCTTCTTGGCTCGCTCGTGCTGGCCGGTTGCTCGGGCGGAGCCCCTGCAGATCCTGGCCCATCCTCCAGCGCGTCGGAACCCAGTTCGCCCAGCGCCACGCCCACTCCTACGCCGACCCCGAGCGCGGTCTACAAACCCGCGGATGCCTCCGGCCCGGCCCAAAACGTTCCCGTCCCAGTGCTGCCTGAGGTGGCAAAGACGGAGACGAAGGAGGGGCTCGAGGCGTTTGCGAAGTATTGGTTCGAGCAGCTCAATTACGCGTATCAAACCGGAGACATTGCGGGATTCGACGCGGTGACTTCCCCGAACTGCGTCTACTGCTCGAAACTAACGGCTTCTCTAACGACGAACTATCAAGGGGATCGTTGGCTCGCTGGCGGAAAGATCACAACTCCTGCCAGCACCACATCGTTTGAGAGATCCAGCGACGGAAACTTTCAGGTCATTTTGCAGGTCCTGCAAAGTCCAGTTATCTACTACGAGACCGGTGGTAAGGAGTTCAGAACCGCAAGTGACGGCTCGAACACGGGCAACGTATTACTCGCCAATTTTGTAAACGGCGCTTGGCGCGTCAACGACCTGCACCCAATCCGGTGATGACTGGGTCAGTGCGGCGACGTATCGTCACGTTACTGGTGCTATTGTTCGTTCTTAACGTCGCGCCAGCCGTTCTCGCTCTTGCTGACGACGGTCTTGAAGCTGACTTCGGTGAAGTAGGAATCGATGTCGATAGCTGGACGATGGATCCAGTGATCGGTCACATGTCCCCGCCCGCACCCGGAGCAGTAAACACCGACCCCAACGAGTACAAGTACGAACTTCAGTGCCATCTCGGCGGGGGAGACTTTGACACTCCCTGCCTGGGCCGGCAGTTGGAGTGCAAAGACGGTCCTGATGGTGAAGACGGGATTCCTGTCATCTGGCACTCAAGGCCGCGTGGTGTTCCTGGAGCCGTGTGGGCCATCCACTCGGGACCTACCTGCCTCTTTGACGCCAAGCCGGAGGACCTGCTGCCCCGCATTGCCGCCGACATCCAGCGGGAGTTCCAGAACCTTCCCGTCAACGCCGGAACGGTGGTGGCGCAGCCCAGTCCGCACACACTTCGAGGAGCCGAGACCAACTTCTACGCAGAAGCAACAGAGCAGCAGTTCGACATCAGCATGTTCGGGCAGGCAGTGCACGTTGTCGCAACTCCCGTCCAGTACACCTGGAACTACGGCGACGGCACCGTCTTCGGACCTCAACCCTCCATGGGAGGCCCGTTGCCGCAGGACCGGTGGGGCGAAAAGACCAGGACAAGCCATGCCTACGGCGCAACCGGCGACTTCCAGGTTGTGCTGACCACGTCCTTCCAGGGAACATACTCGGTCAACGCCGGCCCTCCGCTGCCCATCCCGGGCCAAGGGCAATTCAATGCACCGCCGCAAACCATCAGCGTCTGGCGGTCCCTGACCCGGAACTACGCCGATGACTGTAACGCCAACCCCCAGGGCCAGGGCTGCCCCGGAGTTGGTGCCACGCGGTAGGGACGGAATGCAGCCGAACCCCCGGCACCCGCGCACCAGTCCGCCGCCGACGCTGTGTGATTCCCGCCGCATCCGGAATAGTTGCATACGCCTGCCAGTTGGGCCTAACAGAACGTTGGCAACCCCGAAAGGAACCGCGCATGCTGTTTTCCCCTCTGGCCCTGGGCGAACTTGAACTCCCGAACCGCCTGGTGATGGCGCCCCTGACCCGGCTGCGCGCCGGCGAAGATGGCATTCCCGGGCCCCTCCTCGCTGAGCATTACCGCCAGCGCGCATCCCTGGGCCTGATCGTCAGCGAAGGTACTTACCCCAGCCCCGCCGGCCGGTCCTACCCCGGCCAGCCTGGCATTGTTACCGAAGAGCAGATAGCCGGCTGGAAAACAGTCACCGACGCCGTCCACGCCCAGGGTGGACGCATGTTCGCCCAGATTATGCACGGCGGCAGGGTTTCGCACCCCGACATTACGGGCGGCCACACCATCGTGGCCCCGAGCGCCGTTGCCATCGAGGGTGAAGTCCGCACCCCGGCGGGCAAGCGGCCGTATCCGGCGCCGCATGCGCTGACCACCGACGAACTGCCGCTGATCATGCAGGAAATCGTCGACGCCTCGCTGAACGCCATCGAAGCGGGCTTCGACGGCGTGGAGCTGCACTCGGCCAACGGCTACCTCCTCCACGAGTTCCTGGCACCGAACTCCAACGTCCGAAATGACAGCTATGGCGGTTCCCCCGAAAACCGGGCACGGTTCGTCATCGAGACGGTCAACGCTGTTGTGGCAGCCATCGGAGCCAGCCGGGTTGGCATCCGCATCTCGCCCGAGCACAATGTTCAGGGTATTGCCGAAGTGGACGCAGCAGATGTCCGTGCCACCTACGAGGTGCTGGTGGACAGTATCGCCCCGCTGAACCTCGCCTACCTGAGCATCCTGCACCACGAACCCTCCGGCGATCTGGTCCAGGATCTCCGTGCCCGGTTCGGCGGAACGTTCCTGGTCAACACCGGCTTTGGTGTCGTGACCACCCGCGAGGAAGCCGTAGCCCTGGTGACCGACGGTCACGCCGATGCCGTGGTGGTGGGCCGTCCCGCCATCGCCAACCCGGACCTGGCCCGCCGCTGGAACGAGAGCCTGCCGCTGAACGAGCCGGACCCGTCCACCTTCTACGCGGACGGCGCTGAGGGCTACACGGATTACCCGGCGTACGCGGGCTAAACGCGCTTTCCAAAGCAACCCGCTGACAGAGACGACGGCGGCACCCGGCTTGGGTGCCGCCGTCGTTTGCTGCTCGGTGTGCTGTCCCGGCAGCAGGCGCCAAAAAGCCATCCGACGGCCCTTGGCTAGTGAAGTTGGCCCGCCGGGCTCCTCGGGGAAGCCGGCGGTGATCAGATGCTACTCCAGCAAATGGACTTTTACCAGAGGCCGGTTTGGCCACGGCATCAGGGGGCTATAAGACCGCCTCCCGGCCGGTTCCCTCCGTCATAACAAGCTTCCCGTCCTGAATATTAACGAGGACGCTTTTGGGTTTTCCGCTGACCTTCGTGATCGCCTTAAGGCCGCGGTTTGTCACCTCAACCCCCACATGCGCACCCTTCGCCGGCAACTCAATTGACACCTCGTTCGCAATGCCGAGGATCGGATTGGTGGACACATCCAAGTCGCGCCGCGCCTGCTTGCCGTTCACCGTCACGGTGATGTTTGCCTCCTCGAACCCCTCCTGAAACACAATAAGCAGCTCCCGCATCATGCCCTCTTCCTCGAGCGTTGGGTTGCCTGAGACGGCATTTCAACTACAGCACTTTGCGGGCGGCAGCGGAATACCCTTACCGGAGGGCTCGCACCGTATGGCAACCGTATGGCAGTGGAGCCGTGCAGCCGGTTAGGGCAAGATGTTCTGGTGACCCAACAGCCGCAGGCCCCTTCCACCGTTCCGTCCACGTCCCAGAAACGGGAGGACGGCATCTACACGCAGATTGCCACGGAACTGGGGGTCAAAGCCTGGCAGGTCAAGGCGGCAGTGGAACTGCTCGACGGCGGATCCACCGTGCCCTTCATCGCCCGTTACCGCAAGGAAGCCACCGGGACGCTGGACGACACCCAGCTTCGTGACCTCGACGAGCGGCTGCGCTACCTCCGCGAACTGGAGGACCGCCGTCGTACAGTGCTCGACTCGGTTGCTGCCCAAGGCCAGCTGACCCCGGAGCTGCAAAAAGCCATCCTCGCCGCCGACACCAAGTCCCGCCTCGAGGACATCTACCTGCCGTTCAAGTCCAAGCGCCGAACCAAGGCGCAGATCGCGCGCGAAGCCGGCCTGGAACCGCTCGCTGAGGCGTTGCTCAAACGCCCCGAACTCAATCCGGAACGCGAAGCCGCAAAGTACTTGAACACCGAGCATGCCGTGGGCGACGCCGCCGCCGCACTCGCAGGTGCCCGGGCCATCCTGGTTGAACGCGTCGCCCAGGATCCTGACCTCGCCGCCACGTTGCGCGAGCGGCTGTGGACGCAGGGCCGCATGGTGTCGCGCGTGAAGAAGGGCAAGGAAGCGGACGGGCAGAAGTTTGCCGACTACTTTGAGTTCGCGCAGGCTCCGGCCGGCATGCCGTCCCACCGCGTCCTCGCACTGCTCCGCGGGGAGAAGGACGGCGTCCTTGAGCTGGACCTCACCGAAGCAGATCCCACTGACGACGCCGCCCTCGCCGCCGCACGTGCCCGGTACGAGTCAGCGGTGGCCAAGTGCCTCGGGGTCGCCGACCGCGGCCGGCCCGCCGATGCCTGGCTAATGGAGACGGCCCAGGTGGCGTGGCGGTCCCGCGTGCTGGCCCGGCTCACCGCAGACCTGCGCGGCAAGATGTTTGCCGCAGCCGAGGACGAGGCCGTGCGCGTTTTCGCTGCCAACCTTCGCGATGTCCTGCTCGCTGCCCCCGCCGGGAACCGGGCGACGCTCGGCCTGGACCCGGGCCTTCGAACCGGCGTCAAAGTAGCTGTGGTGGACGGAACCGGCAAGGTGGTGGCCACCCACACCGTCTACCCGCATGCTCCCGCCAGGAAGTGGGACGATGCACTGGCGACGCTGGAGCGGCTGGCGCGGCAGCACGCCGTCGAACTCGTGGCCATTGGCAACGGCACAGCATCCCGGGAAACCGACAAACTCGCCGCCGAGCTGATCAAGCGACTGCCGGACGTGGACCGGAAACCGCAGAAGCTGGTGGTTTCCGAGGCCGGGGCATCCGTTTACTCAGCTTCCGCTCTTGCCGCGGCGGAACTGCCCGGCATGGATGTATCGCTCCGCGGAGCGGTGTCCATCGCGCGGAGGCTGCAGGACCCGCTGGCCGAGTTGGTAAAAATTGATCCGAAGTCCATTGGCGTGGGCCAGTACCAGCATGATGTCACGGCGTCGAAGCTGGACCGGAGCCTTGACGCCGTGGTGGAGGACTGCGTCAGCGCCGTTGGAGTGGACGTGAACACCGCTTCGCCCGCACTGCTCAGCCGGGTGGCCGGCGTGGGGCCTTTGCTGAGTGAGAATATCGTCGCCTACCGCAATGAACATGGCCCCTTCGCCAAACGCGCGGACCTGAAAAAAGTGCCGCGGCTCGGCGCAAAGGCCTTTGAACAGTGCGCCGGCTTCCTCCGGATTACCGGGGGAGCGGAACCCCTGGATGCTTCGAGCGTGCATCCCGAGTCCTACTCAGTGGCGCGCAGGATCCTGGTTGCCGCGGGCACGGCGCCGGCCTCGTCCCTGGATCCCCGTGACTTTGTGGACGAAACTTTCGGCCTGCCCACTGTTAAGGACATCCTGGCGGAGCTGGACAAGCCCGGAAGGGATCCACGCCCGGCATTCGCGGCGGCCAGCTTCTCCGAGGGGATCGAGAAGATCTCGGACCTCAAGCCGGGCATGATCCTGGAAGGGACCGTGACCAACGTTGCCGCTTTCGGCGCCTTTGTTGACGTTGGCGTGCACCAGGACGGCCTGGTTCACGTGTCTGCGCTCGCGAACCGCTTTGTGTCTGATCCCCGCGAGGTGGTGAAGTCCGGGCAAGTTGTACGGGTGAAAGTCCTTGAGGCAGACCCCGAGCGGAAGCGGATTTCCCTGACCCTGCGGCTCGACGACGAACCGTCCCCGGGTGGGGCAGCCTCTGCCAAGCAGGGCGGCCGGCCCGGGGCTGACCGCGGACATGCCCAAGGATCCGATCGGGGCGGACGCCAGGAGCAAGGGCGGTCCGGAAACCGGCCGAACCGCAATGCCCCTTCCGCCGGGCGCGCTTCTTCACCCCCGCCGGCACCGGCCAATACCGCGATGGCTGAGGCGCTGCGGAAAGCCGGCCTCGGTAAGTAGGTACGCGCCGGCGGTTGGCCACGTGGGGTTGGTGGATTCGATGGTGCGTTTCTGCAAAGGTGGTTTCATGACCTATTTCCTGGAGTACACCATTCCTGCGCCCGCCAACGACGCCGAGTTTGAGTTCCCCCACGATGAGATCAGCTCCGGCACTACCGTCCCGCTGACCCAGACGAAGGCCGACGTCGTTCACGCCCCGGAACTGCCGGCGCGGACGGGCATCATTGGCGCCACCGTTCCCGAGGCGAAGCTGGAGGCCGAGCAGTTGATCACCCACAGCCGTGCCACTGAGGCGTCCCTGTACTTCGACCCGTCCAACTCGCTGAACGCAGGGGTGGGTACCCTCGTTGCCACTTTCACTGAAGGCCGCGGCTGGCAGGACATCTAGGCCCATTGCGCCCTTTCCCCGCAAGAACGTCGTCGGCGGGTGGCATTCCGCCCCGGTGGAACCTTTGGTTCCCCCGGGGCGGAGCTGTTTAAGCGCCGGATTCTGGTTCGATTGGGCTACGCGCGGGCCCTGCCGATAAACCCCTATGTACCTAACAGAACAGCCGCCCCTGCCCCTTCACCCCTAGCGCGCTGAACACGGAAATTCCCTACGTAGGAAAGGTTCTAAAAGCAAGTACACACTACTGATGTTTAGGTAGACCGGCCTCCCATACGCTCAGTTCACGAATTAGTAGTCCGGGCCGCCAATCGGCCAAAGTACCCTACACACGCCATGAAGTGGTGAGGCATTTGTCTATTTCCATTCAGCCCCCAATTTCCTTCTCCAAGCTGGCGGCAGTGCCCGAGAGAGCCTCCATCAGCGTGGTGATCCCAACCCTGAACGAGGCCCAAAACATTCCTTGGGTCCTCCGGCGGATGCCCCTCTACGTCGACGAGGTGGTGATTGTTGACGGCCGTTCCACAGACAACACTGTTGGAGTGGCGCGGGCGGTCCGCAACGACATCGTGGTGGTGGACGAGCAGCGCAAGGGCAAGGGAGTTGCGCTGCGGTCCGGGTTTGCTGCAGCAACAGGTGACATCATCGTCATGCTGGACGCTGATGGAAGCATGGATCCCCAGGAAATCGGCTGGTTTGTCTCTCCACTCCAGCACAACTTCGACTTCGTCAAAGGTTCCCGCCACGTCACCGGAGGAGGGTCCGAGGACCTGACCCGGCTGCGCCGTTACGGAAACCGTGCGCTGACCGGGCTGGCCAACGCCGTTCTGCACAGCAACTACTCGGACCTCTGCTACGGCTACATCGCTTTCCGCCGGGAGTGCCTGGAAGTCCTGCAGCTGGAATCCGACGGTTTTGAAATTGAGACGGAGCTGATCGTCAGGGCTGCCAAGGCAGGCCTGCGGATTGCCGAAGTCCCCAGCCTGGAGCTGGACCGTATATCGGGGGCATCAAACCTCCAGACGTTCCGGGACGGCTGGCGGGTGCTGAAGACCATGGCCCATGAGTGCCTCCTGTGGGAGGCCCCCACGGCCGGCGCCCGCCCCGAGGCACTGCGCAGGGTGAAGTACGCCTACGCCAACGTGAGCTTCCCGCGAACGCCCACCGATCCGACCAGCGTTCTTCCCGTCATAAGCGTGGCGTGACATGACGTACTTACCTTTCCCGAGCGTCAGCGTGATCGTCTGCGCCTACACCACCGAACGCTGGAGTTGGCTGCTGGATGTCATCGAATCCCTCCGCGTGCAAACCTGGGCCCCTAAAGAGGTCCTGGTGGTGGTTGACCACAACGACGAACTTTACGAGCGTTTGGCTGCGACCGTAGATGACGTCACCGTCGTGAAAAACACCGGCCCGCGGGGACTCTCCGGAGCCCGCAACACGGGCGTGGGACTGGCGGACTCGGACGTTGTGGCCTTCCTTGATGATGATGCAATAGCCGCGCCGGACTGGCTTGAACGGCTCATGGCGCTCTACGACGATCCTGAGGTGCTCGGTGTGGGCGGCCGGGTGGAACCCCTCTGGGAGGCGGGCCGGCCCGGTTACTTCGGCGAAGAGCTCGACTGGATCGTCGGCTGCAGCCACCGGGGCCTGCCACGCGTGGCATCCGAAGTCAGGAACGTGATCGGTGCCAACATGTCGTTCCGGCTTGACGTCATTCGGACCGTGGGCGGTTTCAACCACTCGTTGGGCCGGCAGGGTTCCACTCCCTTAGGCTGCGAGGAAACCGAGATCTGCATTCGGTCGACCATGGGTGCCCCCGGATGCCGCATCGTTTACGAGCCGGCGGCGCTGGTACGGCACCATGTGCCCGCAAACAGGGGAACCGTCCGCTACATGCTTTCACGCTCCTGGTCGGAAGGCATTTCGAAAGCCCAGGTCAGTCACGTCGTCGGGCACAAGCGGGCCCTCGGCCCCGAACGCCGGTACGTGCGCAGCATCCTGCCCCGGGCCGTCTTTTTAGCGATGTATGACTGGACCCGCGGTGATCCCGCAGGACTGGGCCGCGCAGCCGCCTACGTCGCAGTCGTGGGGTGTACGGCGGCAGGCTACCTTCGGGGACGCCAGCTGGCGCACGTGCCTGGGAGGCCCTTGAGCCAGCCGGTACTGGCCGGAGTCAGCCCGTGGCGGGAAGTCAAGTGACCGCGGTCTTCCTGCGCGGTCCCGCCGCCACCGGTCCACCTGCAACCACCCGCCGGGATGACACCACGGACACACTCCGCCGGGGCGACACGACTTACATCAGCAACAACGATCCAAGCGACACCATTTAGTTAGGGGACGACTATGCGCACCAGAGAAACTAAGGCATTGAATTTCGACATCCACGGCCGCCTCACCATCCGTGTGGACGCACAGGCTCCGGCAGCACACCAGCTCCGGACCATGTTGGCGTGTTTCGCCACCGACACCGAACGGCCGGCCGACATCGTGGTCGATGACCGGCCGGAGCCAATGCCGGATGCGGGCCTGCTTGAGCACGAGCTGGCATACACCGACACCACCGTGCGCTTCAACGCAGATCGGGTCCAGGTGGTCAGGGACGCAGACCAGTGGCGCGTCCACGGATCGGGTGAGCTGTTGACATCTGTGGTTCCCGTGCTCGATGCGGCCATGATCGCCCGGGGCGCTGCCATGATCCATGCGGCAACGATGGCCTACCGGGGGCACGCGATCGCGCTTCCCGCGGCCGGAGGGACCGGTAAGACGAGCACGGCGGCCAAGCTGATGCGGCGCGAGGGCTGGTCTTTCATGGGTGATGACTGGGCCTTCCTCGCGGAGGACGCCACGCTGCTCGGCTACGCGAAACCTATGTTCATCAAGCCGCACCACCGGAATATCTACCCGCACTTGTTCGAAGGTGTCCGGAAGCCCCTCGTCCCCCCACGGTTCTCACAGAGCGTCGGCCGCCTCACCACTGTGGTCCACCCGTATGTCATCCGGTATCCGCGGCTCGCGGACTTCTCCCGCCGGTGGTCGCCGGAGCACCGCATGGTTGACGCGGCCACCGCGTTCCCAGGGCGTGAAGTGACCACCACGGCCCCGCTCGCCGCCGCCATCTATGTTGAGCGCTTCGAGGGTACCAAGACCCGGATTCTCGAGCGGAGCACCGACTGGATGGTGGACCGCATGATCGGCAACTTCCACATCGAGATGGCAGGCTTCTCGCAGCAAGTAGTCACCGGCCTGGCGGCCACGTCCGTCGTCCCGTGGCGCGAGCACTTCGCGGCCAAGGGGCTCGTACTGAACAAGGCGCTCGACGGACGCCCCTGCCACCTGCTGCAGGTGCCTGCCTCGTACTCCGCGGATGAGGCGTCCGACGACATCGTCCGGCATCTTGAGGAACTGCTGCCGTCGGTCCTGGACGACCAGGCCTGAGGGGTGGGAGACCATGACTCACAGTCCTGCCGACGTTACTGCCGTCGTTCCGGCCCGCAACGCTGAGAGCCTGCTCCCGCGCTGCCTGGAGGCCCTCCGCCAACAAGGTGTCGCTGAAATCATTGTGGTGGACGGGCTCTCCACCGACCGCACCGTCGAGCTCGCGCTCGCCGCCGGTGCCAGGGTCCTCAGTGACGAGGGCCGCGGCCTGCCCTGGGCACGAACGCTCGGTGTGCGGAGCAGTAACACCCCTTGGGTCCTTCTTGTTGATGCCGACGTTGTGTTCGGGCCTAGGGGAGTGGCCGACCTGCTCACAGAGCTGGTGGAGGACGGACACGATGCCCTCCAGGCCGGCCTGGAAAGTGTCGCCGGACCGGGCTACTGGGGGCAGGCGCTGGCACACCACCACCGCACCGGCCGCAGCCGCAACTGGTTCGGGCTCGTGGCGACGATCGTCAACCGGGACCTGATGCTGGGCCTGGGCTTCGACGACTCGTTCAAGTCGGGGGAGGACATCGAGCTGCGTTGGCGGATGCGGCAGTCCGGGCTGCGAACGGCGGTGTCACGCCGCGTCGTCGTCGAACATCGATTCGCCGCAGACGACTTCGACTTTGCGCTCGACCAGTTCCTCATGGATGGAACCGGACTGGGACGGATGATCCGCAAACACGGCTGGCGCGGCGCGAGGTTGGCGCTGCTGCCCGCCGCCGCCGCGGTCCGGGGCAGCGCCTTGAGCCTCGCCGCGGGCCAGCCCCGCTGGCTTCGCTACTACATCGCCTTCTGCTGGTACAACTACACGGGTTTGGTCAAGGGTTTCGCATCGTGACAACAGTGAGGGGGAAATCCGCCGTGGACGGCCCGCCCGTCCGGCACTCCGCACTGCGCAGTTCAATAGGCCTCATCATTGCCAAGGGTGCCCAGACCGGCTCGGGTTTCGCTTTCTGGGTGGTGGCCGCACACGCGGCCTCCGACCGTGAGGTCGGGCTCACTACGGCCGCCGTCTCGGCAGTGTTGATCTGCGCTCAGCTCGCGGTGCTGGGCGCAGGGTCGGCCGTGATCGTCTCGGTGGGGCGGGGGGAACCGCCGGCGCGGGTGCTGGATGCGGCGTTCGCAATCGTGGGGGTAGCCAGCACCGTGCTGGCCCTGGGGTACCTCGTCCTGCAGCTGACCGCAGCCCCGGACACGGCCTCGACATCGGTTCTCTTCTGGCTGATGTTCCTCGTGGCCGCCGTGACCGGAACAATGGGTACCGTGCTGGACCAGGCCCTTGTGGCACTGGGACGCGGCGCCAGCGCCACCTTGAGGTACACGATGGGCGGCGGCGTCTCACTCGGGGCTGCAGCGCTCGTGGCCTGGCTGGCGCATCCCGCGGCGGCAGACCTGCTGATGGCCTGCTGGACCCTCGGGACCGCCCTGACATGCATCGTGGGCGTCATCCAGTTGCGACGACTTGTGGGCTACCGGCCGCGGCCATCCTTGCACCCGGCGCGCGGCCGTCCGCTGCTGATGCTTGGCATCCCGAACCAGCTCCTCACGCTCACCGAGCGTGCCCCCGGGCTGGTGCTGCCGCTCCTGCTTGCGCACATGGTGTCGCCGGAGGCCGCTGCCTACTGGTACCCCGCTTGGATGATGGCGTGGGCAGCCTATACCGCTCCGATGTTGATGGGCATCGTTCAGTTCTCCGAGGGTGTCCGGGATCCTGGCCGCCTCGTATCGACCACGTGGGCGACTCTCCGGTGGTCGCTCGCCATCGGAGGGCTGGGCGCCGTCGTCCTCATCGTCTTCGCCCGCCCCCTGCTCCATTTGCTCGGAGACCGGTACGCCGACGCGTCAGCCGGCGCCCTGCGGTGGTTGGCGGCCGGCGTGGTGGCCTATGCGGTGCTGCAGGCCTACAACGCCGTGTGCCGTGCCCGCGGTCGCTACGTTGAGGCCATCACGGTGGGCGTGGTGCTCGCCGCCGCCCTTTGCATCTCAGCATTGTCGGCCGCTGGAAGCGGCCCCAGCGCCATGGCCCTTACCTGGCTGGTGGTGCTCTCTATCGGAGCCCTGGTGGTCGGCATTCGGTTGATCGCAGTCCTCCGGCGCGTCAAACAGGAGGTACGATGACCAGCACGCTTGATACGCCCAGCCGCATAGACCGGCGCTGGAAGCCCCGCGACCTGTGGTGTGCCCTCGCCGGCGCGGTGTCCCTGGCCCTTGTTGTGTGGGCCGCGTCCACCGTGGCAGTGCCTGTGACCAGCGACTTGGGGCTCGTGGCCGTCCTGCCCGTCCCCTTCTGGGCCGGCGTCCTGATTCTTAATGCCGCCTTCTTCGTGGCGTTGCGGGGGGACGCGGCGGGCCCGGCGAGGGGCCCCGTGATGATTTGGCTCGTCGCGGTGCTCGTGCTCGTGCTCTTCGGGACCGCAGCCTTCGTTACAGATGTACCGCGCGGCGAGGTCGCGTTCCGGCATCTCGGCATCGCCGATGCCCTCTCGGGCATGCAGCGGGTCGATCCGAACATCGACGCTTACTTCAACTGGCCCGGTTTCTTCGCCCTGCTGGCGACGGTCCTCGGGGCAACGGGGCTCGACCCGGTGAGCCTTGCACTGTGGGCTCCAGTATTCAACGTGAGTCTGTGGCTCGTTGCCGTCGCGGTGCTCACCGGTTACCTGACGCGGGATCCGCGTCGGCGCTGGCTGGTGCTCTGGCTGTTCTGCCTTGGTAACTGGCAGGACCAGGACTACCTGTCTCCACAAGCCTTTGGCTTCTTCCTGTACCTCGTTGTGCTTGGAATGCTTCTCGGTCCCCTGGCCGCGCGGTCCGCCAAGTTCCACGGCTTCCGGCCAGCCGACCTCGGGCAGTGGTGGCGGGAGCGGTCACCGGCCGAGCCCCGGGCGGGATTCCGGCTGGCCGCTCTCGTCGTGACCCTCCTGCTCATCCCCGTCATCACCGCGAGCCATCAGCTGACGCCGTTTATCCTGCTCATCGTCATCACCGTTCTCACCCTCAGCGGACGGGTATGGACCAGCCGGCTGCCCCTGATCGCCGGCCTAGTGCTGGTGCTCTGGCTCATCTACCCAGCGAGTACGTACCTCGCCGGACATCCGCTCCTGGAGGACGCGGGGCTGCAGGTTGCGGCCGAGGCGAACGTCGTCGAGCGCGTGAGCGGGTCTGCCGGGCACCTGCTCGTGGTGCAGCTTCGGGTTCTCCTCACCGTTCTGCTTTGGGCGCTCGCCGCCGTGGGAGCCGTGCGTGACTGGCGGAGGAAGCGCCTGGACATCAGGGTGGTCCTGCTCGCCGGCGCACCGCTGCTGCTTTTCCCGGCGCAGGCATACGGCGGAGAAATGCTCATCCGCGTCTCGTTGTTCGCGCTGCCCTTCATTGCACTGCTGGCGAGCTCGGTCCTGCTTCCCTCGGACCGGGGCACCCGCCCGTCCTCCCGTGCCACGGGCGCCCTTGTGCTCACCTGCTTCCTGCTGGCCGTGCTGACCGTGACCGGCCGGTTTGGAAACGCCCAGTATGACGTTTTCACTGACAGCGAGATGGACGCAGTCGCCACCGTGCAACAGCTGGCGCCCCCGGGCATGGCGATCCTCTCGGCCGCCCACCCGACGCCATGGCGCAGCGAGTCCTACCTCGATCACCGTTACCGGACAATGGACGACCTGTGCCGGGAGGACCTGACGACGGCTACCTGCGGCCCCATCGTCTTCAATTACGCCCGGCACAACCCCGGGGGCGCCATGATGCTCTTCATGCGCTCGTCCGAGGCGAGCGTGGTGCTCCAGGGCGACAGCAGTGCACAAGGTTTTGCCGAGTTGGAGGAGTGGATCAGCATGCAGAACGGCGTGGAACTGGCGTTCAGCAACACCGACGCGCGCGTCTACCGGGTGGCGCCATGAGTGCCATGACATTAGCCAAACGGCCCACCATCGTGCTCGGCCTCGCCGCCGTCGTACTGGCGCTCCTCACCCTTGTGGGGCTGCCGACACCACTGCAAACGGTCGCCGCGGTAGCGGTCCTCATCCTGCTGCCGGGGCGGGCACTGGCCCGACTCACCCCGGTTACCGACCTTGCCCTCGGAATGCTGCTCCTCCTGGCGCTTGGCCTGGCCACGCTCACCGCGGTGTCCACAGCGATGTTCTACCTCGCAGTGTGGTCCTGGCAGGCATGCGTCATCTCGATGGGCGTTATCACCATCCTTGCGTGCATTGCACGCGCACGGCAGGAGGCTGCGTCATGATTGATCTGGCAGCACTGGTGGTGGCTGCTGTCCTGCTCGCCACCCTTGTCACGCTCGAGGTCCGGCACGCCGGACCGGACCCGCGGCAAACCGTCCGCCCGAGGCTCCTCGGCCGGGCAGTGAGCCACACGGCCGTCGCCGTCATGTGGTTGATATGCCTGTTCCTCTTCCTGCCACGCCTGCTGGAACTACTGACGTGAACCGCTCGGCGCGGTGGTGGCTCCTCAGCGACCTCCACCTCGGCGTGGGGGA
This sequence comes from Pseudarthrobacter sp. W1I19, assembly GCF_030817835.1. Classification (NCBI taxonomy): domain Bacteria; kingdom Bacillati; phylum Actinomycetota; class Actinomycetes; order Micrococcales; family Micrococcaceae; genus Pseudarthrobacter; species Pseudarthrobacter sp. W1I19. Next base: position 3,491,667 of record NZ_JAUSZR010000001.1, on the reverse strand, counting down.
CGAGGACCCCAGGCGCCCCGGCAAAGTGTTGCCCGATTTCCTGCGCCGCGAGGTGCTCCAAGCGTCAGGTCCGCAGCAGCACGTCGTTTTCGTCGGTGACACCTTCGAATTGGCAGGGCTCGCCGAAGACGAGAGCCTGGCCCGCCTCGAATCCATCCTGGCCCGGCACCCGGAGACGCAGAGCGCGCTGGAAGGGTGTGCGGCGCGCGGGGTTCAACTGCACTTCGTGTGCGGGAACCACGACGTGGAGCTGGCGCGGCCCTCGGTGGCCGCCCGCCTGGCATCGCTGCTGTCACCCGTCGAGCCCGCCCAGGTCCGGGTGCACCCGTGGTTCCTGCACGTACCCGGCGTTCTCTTGGCCGAGCACGGGCACCAGCACCACGCGCTGCACCGTATCCCCGAACTGCTGCGCACCGCGGTCAGCGGTACCGACGAACTGGATCTGCCACCGCTCGCCGCCTGGCACGCCCAGCCGTCGAACTCGCGCCTCAGCCGTGCCGGGGCCGTTGCCCGGGCCTTCCTGGCATCAGAACGGGCGGAACGCCGCGTCCGGGAGCTCGCCTACGGCGAGCTGTTGCAGGCCGAAGCGCTTCGGCTGGAGCTCGGCGGGGCCGCCGTTCGGGATCTCGCACGCCTGTCCCGCTTCCGGACGGTGTCGGTGCTCCCGCGGACCGCCAGCCGTATGGTTCTCGCTGCAGCCGGCCGCAGCATCGCCAGCGAGGAAGCTCCTGCGGCTGCGGGCCAGGTGGCACGCACCCTTGAGGCGCATGGATCAGCGGTGGCCTGGTACGTCTCGGGCCACACCCACCGGGCCCTTGAGGCTGCGCTCGAGGGCGGCGCCACCCGGTACGTCAACACCGGTACATGGTGTTCGGATGTCCGTGGCCGCGGACCTGACAAATCGGACCGCCGGACGTTTCCGTATGCTGTGGTCGACGTCGGCCTCGACGGCGCCACCGGCGGCGGGCTGCAGTACTGGCGCCCGGATGCCGGCTAAGCCCGGCTCACCTCCGCCCTATGCATGCTGGCTCCGGCCCATGCGTCCTAGCTCTTCTCCCAGATGGCAACCCAATCAACGTACAGATGGCCGCTGGTTTCAGGGGCCGGGCATACCGGCAGGCACGATTCAGTCTGCAGGATGTAATGCATGGGCTTGTCAGGAGTCGATGTCGTGCTGATGCCGATAGACCTGCCATCAAGAAAAAATTCAACGCGTCCGGGGTTCCACTCGATGGTGGCAGTGTGCCAGGAGCTAAATGTTGCCGTGGTGTGGAACATGTCAATGAGCTCGCCCTCAGCGCTGCCAGTGCCGTGCATGGCAGCGAAGATCGTTGCCGCCAAATCTCCTTCGGGAAAGTCGATCTCGCCATCCTCCGGCCACTGCTTGCTGTCGGGCCAGAGCAACCAGGCTGTTTTGTATCCCGGCAGCGGATCGGCCTTAAACCGCACGGAGTAGCGTCCGTAGACTTGGCTGTTGTAGGGACGCCCGCTGGTCTCGCTGAACTTGGGCGACGGCGCTGCGCCCATTGAGGTGCCGTTTTCGGAGTGCAGATACATGTCCAGGACGCCGTCTTTGACGCTGAGAACCCTGGACGGGAAATATCCGGACCTCGCCTCATTCAGCTGGGCCGCTGTATCCGGGGTGCCGTCAGCATAATTTTCGCTCCACTTCGCGCCGTACATCCCGCCGGGGAATTCGCCAACAGGCACATTTCCGCTGACAAAATCCTCAGTGAACACCTGCTTCCAACCGGGCAGGTTGCCGATGGGCATGGCTTCTCCGCTGGGCGGGTTGATGTTGGCTTGGACCGGTGATGAATCGGAAACGAAACTCAGCGAGCCATATGCCAGAACCGACAACACGATCGTCAGCACGACGGGGCGTGCCTGCATGCGACGCCGGGATTTCTCCGCACTGTCAGCCCGTGCAGGGCCCGCTTCGATGGTTCTGAATCCGATCATTGCATTCAGTTGCCTCTGCGGGCCGGCGGAAAGATACAGGCACTGTACCGCAGTCACTACTTGCGGGATATGCGCCCCGGTAAGGGCGCGCTGTTCTCTCCGCGCCTACTCCAGGAGTTCCTAACTTGCCGGTGCCTCTCCAGGATCACCTGACTGCTTCTGCCACGGCCAGCGCCCGGTGATTTCAAGCTCAAGGGAAAAACTGAGGAAGGTCCGGATCAGCACAATGATTGCCAGGACTCCCACGGTTTCGAAGGTGGGCGTGACCGCGACAGTGCGGATGATGTCGGCGGCAACCAACAGCTCAAGCCCCAGCAGAATGGATCTGCCTAAGAGTTGGCGGTATAAGCGGTAGAAGCTCAGTTTCCCGGTGCCGGCAGGGAGCCTTCGCGGCTGATGACCTCGAAGCGCCAGAGGGATGGACACCAGGGCGCCGATCACCATCACAGCTACGCCGGCGAAATCGACAACCTGCCCGGCAGCCTCAATAACTTCCCGAAAATCCATTCCCGCCTCACTCCTGCCCAACGCTTGTCCGGACTCCTGCGCCAGCACCGGCACGGAACTCCTGCCCAGCCAGCCTAAACGCCGGGCCTCGGTCTGCGCCGGAACCGGCCGCAGCGGAAGCTATGGGTGGCGCATGCCGTTCCCGGCCAGGATGTCCCGGTAGCCCTCCCTGAAGGACGGAAAAGTGAAGCCAAAGCCCGTGCCCCGGAGGAGCTTGTTGCTGCAGCGCTTGTTTCCAGCGCGGGCAGGTCCGGCATCACCCACCGGGGGTTCGGCCATGCCCAGTTCGCCCGCAAGGAACCGGAGCACGGTGCCCAGGCCGGCCGGGTCATCGTCCACCCCGACATAGACGGGAGCCGGTTCAGCAGTCATGGTGGCGAGGTGGACGATCGCACCGGCAGCGTCATCCCGGTGGATGCGGTTCGTGTACCGGATGTCCACCGGGACAACGGCGGAACCGCTGCGCACCTGGTCGATCAACCTGGTCCGGCCCGGCCCGTAAATGCCGCCCAGCCGCAGGGATACAGCAGCGGTGGATGTTCCCGCGAGCCGCTCCCGGAGGAGCTCCTCCACCTCCATGAGGATCCTGCCGGAAAAGCCAGCCGGTGCCGGCGGAGTTTCCTCGTCCACCCAGCCGCCGCCGGCATCGCCATAAACCGCCGTGGACGAGACAAAGAGCACCCTGTCCGGCGTCACGCCGTCGCGCTTTAATGCGTCAAGGATATTGCCGACTCCCCGAACGTACGCGGCCTGGTAGGCCGCTTCCGTTGGTGAATCTGCGGCTATGGAAATGACGACGGCGGCAGTGTCCGCCGGGACCGGCGGAAGGTTGGGCGCGCTCAAATCAGCCGCAACGCCTTCGATGGCGGCCGGCAGTTTCGAGGGGGAGCGGCGCCATCCCACCACACGATGGCCCAGGGCAGCGAACCGCAGGCCCGCTTCGGTGCCCAGGTCGCCGCAGCCGGCAAGGAGGATTGTCATGCGCTACGGTGCCTCAACCGGGAAGAACACGCGGGGATCCTGCAGGAGCGCCGGGTAGGTAAAGGCCGAGCGGTCGATGATCTCGGTCACCGTGAAGTTCCTGCCGAACCGTCCGTCCTCCAGTGTGATGGGCCGGCCCACCACCTGTCCCACGGCAAACTTGTGGCCGTGTTCGAACGGGACGGCCACGGGCGTCTTCCCGGGGAGGGTAGCGAAGGCTTCCTCCTGCGCCAGGCGCTTGCGGGTGGGCTTCTTCTGCTGCGGCTTGGGCGGCGCCTTCCGCGGCTGCTTTGAAGGGCGGCGGGATCCGTCGTCGATGTAGACAGGGGAGTAGCCGTCATCCGGCTCGTCTTCGGCAGCCGCGGCAGCGGGGAAACCATGCACCGGGGGAAGCGCCACCGTGTCCAGGGCCTGGGGATCGACGTCGTGATGCGGTGAACGGAGGATCCACAAAATGTCGCCCTCGGGTTCCTGCGGCAGGAACTCGTGCTTCGGCTCCGGCCAGATGTAGTCCATGTCCGGTACCGCGTCCTCAAAGACGGAGGTGTAGAACTTGGGTTCCTTGCGCACCAGCTTGGAGCGGTGGCTGAGGTGGAAGTCGGGGTCTCCCAGCCACGGCGGCATCGGAATCTTGGCCGCATAGTCCGGGTGGGCCGCCTGCGGCGCAAACTCGGTGATGTTTTCACGCGTCTTATCCGGGTGCCCGCGCTTGGTCCATTCGTCCACCATCGCCAGCCCGTACATGGTCAGGGCGGGCACGTAGCCCATCCACATCCGGATCGCCGGGTGGGTCTGCCAGCCGTATCCGGGAATCACCAGGGCGCGCAGTGTCTGGAGCGCTTCGACGCGCTGCTTGCCGAGCCGGGCGGTGTCCAGGGCAGCGGCGCTCTGCCGGAAATCGGGGTACGGGAGGAAGGTTTGCATCCCTTCAGTCTGACGGCAGCTTGCGGATGTGCCAATTGCAGTGCCGGGCGCCACACGGGGAACGTCGAAGTGTTCACATAGTGGACCTATGCATACAGCCCGGAGGTAAAACCACTAAGATCTCCGCAACACCCCACCATTTTGGAAGCCCACTCATGACATCAACACCTGAAAAAACCGCCGGAATCCCGCACTCCTTCGCGCCCCGCTTTGGGCAGATGCTGAGCCCGGAAGCAAACGGCATCCTGGTCCTTGACGAATTTACCCTTGACCCCGAGACGGCGCGGAAGGACCAGCACCGTTTCCGCGACGGCATTGCCGCCGTCGCCCGCACCGTACGCCGTATCGCGGCCCTTCGCGTGATCATCGCGATCGTGGCCATCGGCAATCTTCCACTGTTCCTGCTCTCCAGCGGATGGTGGATCTACGGCGTTTCGCTCGCCCTCGTGGTCGGCGTGCACACTGCCGTTACGCTGTTGAACCGGCACGAGCCGCGGCTCAAGCAGCAGTCGGCGCTGGAGCTGCACATGCACCGGGAGAAGAGCGCCAATTACCGCAAGGTCCGCGACGCCGTGAAGTACATGATCGACACCCCCAGCCGCATGAACGAGCACCTCTACCTGGAGCTCCTGGCGGTCAAGCGCGTCGCCCTCAACCTGGCCCACGGCACCGTTGCCCTGCTGGACACGAGTGACGAGTCCGCCTGGAAGGTGCGGATCGTCCGCGAAATTCCTGCCAGCAGCTAAGGACTTCTGCCAACAGCTGCATTAAAGTACGACGCCGGCGCGCCCCTTCTGGGGGCACGCCGGCGTCGTTTTTTGGTCAACGGAATTTGTCTATCGCCGACCTGTATGGGAGGCCGTGCCGGGCCTCAGTCCACGATCGCGCCGTCAATGACGCGGCGGTGGTTTACGCGGGAGTGAGTGGTTCACGCGGGAAGCTGGATGACCTGGCCCTCGAAGACGAGGTTCGGATCAGAAATGGTGTCCAGGTTGGCGTCGGCAAGTTGCTGCCAGCCGCCGTTGATGCCCAGCTTCCCGGCCACGATGCTCAAGGTGTCGCCGGCCTGGAGCGTGTACGTCTCGCCGCTGAGGGCAACTGCTTTCACGTGCTTGGCAGCCGGAGCCGTGGCTGGGGCCACCTGGACGGGGGCGGCCTGGGCAGGGGCGGCCTGGACGGGTGCCGCCTGAACGGGAACGCTCTGCACCGGCGCACTCTGCTGTACCGCGCCGGTAGCTCCGCCGCTCAGGCCAAGCTGCGCTGCGCAGGAGGGCCAGGCTCCCCAGCCCTGTGCTGCCTGGACCTGCTCGGCCACGGCAATCTGCTGCTCGCGGCTGGCGTCTGCGGCCGAACCACTGCCGCCGTAAGCTGCCCAAGTGCTGGGGGTGAACTGGAGGCCGCCGCTGAAGCCGTTGCCGGTGTTGATGGCCCAGTTGCCGCCGCTCTCGCACTGTGCCAGTGCGTCCCACGTAGAGGTGCTGGTAGCCGCGTTTGCCGCGGTTGCCGAAAGGGCGAGTCCTGCGGCCGAAATAGCGACCACGGTGGCTCCACGGCGCGCGGCAGTACGGAATCTGGTGTTGTTCATGATGGTTATGCTCCTGAAGGCCACCTGCGCTGGTTCCGTCCCCGGAGATCATCGCGCCACTGCCCGCCCCTGACGAATAGAGGTCAATTTCGGCGGCTGCCTGCTGGGCAGTTCTGGTGGAGGCAGCACCGGGCATTCATGTCGCCCGCTGGCCGGGCATGTGTTTCACGCTAGGACATAGCAGCGGCGTTATCAAATCGAGATTTTTCTGGGCGTTGCCTGGCAGTTTCCTGACCGAGGGCAGCAGCCAGGTAAGGGGCTGTACGGCTCTCAGGGGATTGCGCCACATCGGCCGGAGTTCCAGTGGCCATGATCTGCCCACCTTTGTCGCCACCTGACGGGCCGAGATCGATGACCCAGTCAGCACCGGCCACCACCGCCATCTCGTGCTCGACAACCACCACCGAGTTCCCGGCATCCACCAAGCCGTGGAGCTGGGCCATCAGCAATTCCACGTCCGCCGGGTGCAGCCCGGTGGTGGGTTCATCCAACAGGTACAGGGTGTGCCCCCGTTGCGCCCGCTGAAGTTCGGTGGCCAGCTTGATGCGCTGCGCTTCTCCGCCGGAGAGCTCCGTAGCCGGCTGCCCGAGGCGAAGATAGCCGAGCCCCACATCCTGAAGGCTTTTGAGGCTTCGTGCCGCGGCAGGGACCTGGGCAAGGAACTCCGCAGCGGCATCTACCGTCAGGGCCAGCACTTCGGCCACACTCTTGCCCCGGTACTCCACCTCGAGTGTCTCCTGGTTGAAGCGGGACCCGGCGCATTCCGGGCAAGGGCCGTAGCTGCCTGGCAGGAAAAGCAGTTCCACCGCTACAAAGCCCTCGCCCTGGCAGGTCTCACAGCGGCCGCCGGCAACGTTGAAGGAGAACCTTCCGGCACCGAAGCCCCGGTCCTTCGCTTGTTCGGTGGCGGCAAACTCCTTGCGGACCGCGTCAAAGAGTCCCGTGTAGGTGGCCAGGTTCGAGCGCGGCGTCCGTCCGATGGGCTTTTGGTCCACTGTCACCAGGCGATCGATGAGGTGGCTCCCGGTAACGGTTCCCGAGGCCAACGGGTCGCCGGCTTCCCCTGCCTCAACGGGGGACTTGAGTCCTGAACCCACTACCTCACCGAGCACCCGGCTCACCAGGGTGGACTTCCCCGAACCGGACACGCCGGTGACGGCAGTCAAGACGCCCAGGGGAAAGCGCGCATGGAGTCCGCGCAGGTTGTGCCGGCGGACGTCCTTCAGTTCGAGCCATCCGCCGGGCTCCCGAGCCTGCCTTGCTTCCGAACTGTCGGGGACCTGCGGCAAGGCTTCGCTGAACAGGAAGGGCCTGGTGACGGACGCGCCGATGTCAGCGAGCCCGGCAACGGGTCCACTGTAGAGCACCTCGCCGCCGCCCTCACCGGCGCGGGGGCCCACGTCCACAAGCCAATCGGCCCGGCGCACCACATCCATGTTGTGCTCCACCACGAACACCGAGTTGCCTGACGACTTCAGTTGCTCCAGCACGTCCAGGAGAGGCTCGGCGTCGGCCGGGTGGAGCCCTGCGGAAGGTTCGTCCAGCACGTAGATCACGCCGAAGAGGCCGGAACGCAGCTGCGTGGCGATCCGGAGCCGCTGCATCTCGCCGGGCGACAACGTGGGAGTGGCCCGGCCCAGAGCCAGGTATCCTAGCCCGAGATCCAGCAGGACAGTGATGCGCTGGAGCAGGTCCCGCGTGATGGCCACCGCAACCTCGTTCGACTCTCCGGTGAGCTGCCTGCGTGAGGCCGTACCGGCGTCGTGCAACTCCGAGGTGGGACGGACAATCTCAGCAAGGTCAGTCATGGGAAGGCGGTTGAGTTCCGCGATGGTCCTGCCCGCGAACGTGACGGCCAGGGCCTGCGGAGTCAGCCCGGTGCCCGAACAGCGCGGGCAGGGCCCCGATTCCATGTAGGCAAGGACCCGTTCACGCATCGAGGCACTCTGCGAGTCTGCCAGTGTGTGGAGCACGTAGCTCCTGGCGCTCCAGAACCGCCCCTTGTAAGGCTTGGCAACCCGGTCGCGCTGCGGGGTCACCTCAACCACGGGCTGTTCCTCGGTGAAGAGGATCCACTCCCGGTGCTTCCTGGGCAGTTTGCGCCACGGGATGTCGACGTCGTACCCCAGTTGGGTGAGGATGTCCCGCAGGTTCTTTCCCTGCCATGCGCCGGGCCAGGCAGCGACCGCACCGTCGCGGATGCTCAAGGACGGGTCGGGGACGAGCGAGGACTCCGTGACGGTATGCGCGGTTCCCAGTCCGTGGCATTCGGGGCAGGCTCCGGCGGCCGTATTGGGGGAGAAGGCATCCGAGTCCAGCTGGGTGCTGCCTGCCGGGTAGGTACCCGCACGGGAAAAGAGCATGCGCAGGGAATTGGAGAGCGTGGTGACCGTTCCCACCGTGGATCGGCTGCTGGGCGCGCCACGCCGCTGTTGAAGCGCGACGGCGGGCGGCAGGCCGCTGATGAGCTCCACCTTGGGGTTGTGCCCCTGTTGGATCAGGCGGCGCGCGTAAGGGGCAACCGATTCAAAGTAGCGCCGCTGGGCCTCGGCGTAAATCGTACCGAACGCCAAGGATGACTTCCCGGAGCCGGAAACCCCCGTGAATGCCACAATGGCGTCCCTCGGAACATCCACGTCCACGTTGCGGAGGTTGTTTTCCCGGGCTCCGCGTACCCGGACAAAGCCATCGGCTGCGTGGGCAGGAACCGGATACTGCAGGTGATCAGCGTGCTTGGCGTTCTGCATTGGTTCGACTCTAGTGGCGTTTACCGGACAGGGCATTATCCTGACCGGATGGATAACTTTGCCGGCGGTACTGCCGTGCCTGAAACCGAGCCCGATGCAGCCGAGCTGGAGGTCTCCGCCAAGCCCCTCCCGGTGGCTGAACTGCACCTCCACATCGAGGGAACCCTCCAGCCGGAACTGATTTTTGCGCTGGCCGAACGGAACGGCATCAGCTTGCCGTATTCGGGGTTGGATGAGCTGCGGGCACGCTATGAGTTCACCCACCTGCAGTCCTTCCTGGACCTGTATTACGCCAACATGGCCGTGCTGCAGACGGAGCAGGATTTTGCCGACATGACCCGTGCATACCTGGAGCGCGCTGCTGCTGCCGGTGTGCGGCACGCCGAGATCATGATGGACCCGCAGGCCCACACTTCACGGGGCATTCCGTTGGAGACCTGCGTCAACGGCGTCGCCTCCGTCCTGGCCACGTCCCAGGAAGAGTTCGGGATCTCCACCCTGCTGATCGCAGCCTTCCTGCGTGACCTCTCCGAAGAGTCTGCGCTTGAAGTATTCGACGCCCTGCTGGTGATGAACGCCCCTATCGGCGCGGTGGGCCTGGACTCAGCCGAGGTGGGCAACCCGCCGTCGAAATTCGAGCGGCTCTACGCCAAAGCGCGCGAAGCGGGCCTGCGGCTCACCGCGCACGCAGGCGAGGAGGGGCCGCCGTCCTACATTCTGGAAGCCCTGGACATCCTGGGCGTGGAGCGGATCGACCACGGCATCCGCTGCATGGAAGATCCTGAGTTGGTGGAGCGGCTCGTTGACGCGCGCACCCCGCTGACCGTCTGCCCGCTGTCGAATGTCCGGCTGCGTGCGGTGGACACCCTGGCCGACCACCCGCTGCCCGCCATGCTCGCCGCGGGACTGAACGTCTCCGTCAATTCGGATGATCCCGCCTACTTCGGCGGCTATGTGGACGACAACTTCAGCCAGCTGGACGCAGTATTCGAACTCTCCGATTTCGACAAAGCCCGGCTGGCCGCGAACTCCATCCATTCGTCCTTCGCATCCGAAGAGCGGAAGGCAGAGTTGCTGGCCGAACTGAACGGCCTCGAAGCGCCGCAATGACGTCCGCTGTGTCCAAGGCAACAACCGCGCCAACTTGCGGCTAAACTTGGTGCCGCAGGCGTGTCCGGAGGGGTGCAGAACGGGTACCTGTGGAGTCGCTCCAGGGTTATGCAGCCGGCCCTACACCCGATACTCCAGACTCACTTGCGGGAATCTCCGCTTCATAGTCGGTCACGACACGCAGAGTTAACCATTTTAAGTCGCGCGATGTAACCGGCAGTTGGCAAGATGCCTAAGACCGATCGCTTTTATAAAAGGGGAATCATGGCCAAGTCCACCGCAGAAAACACCTTCCTTCGACTCAAGACCGTTTTGGATGTCCTGACCGAAGGCGTGTGGTCCGGTGATGCACTGAACGCGGGGCAGGTCCTCGCGGAGGCTACGGCACGCGTGCCGTTCAACGAGCACGAGGCCGAACTGCTCAGCGGCGGGATTCCCCGCGGGCACAAGACGCTGACCTCGGCCACGGCCAAGCTGGTCAAGGCCGGCTGGCTGGTTAAGGGCCGCTCCGGCTGGACCATCACCGAAGACGGCATGCGCGCCACGGTGGCCTACCCGGACGCCGTGTCCTTCGCCACGGCGCTCGACGCCGGCACCCCGGTTCCTGCCGACACCCCGGTTCCTGCGGCTCCCGCAGGGTTCGTCCGCAAGACCTCTGCTGTTGCTGAAATCCCGGCGCCGGCAGTGGCCAAGGCTGAGCCCAAGAAGACCGCCAGGAAGACCCCTGCCAAGAAGGCTGCCGCGGCTGTGGGCAAGGCTGCCAAGGTGATCGAGGACGCCGTTGAGCCGGTGGTGAAGGCAGTGCGTAAGGGCAAGGCTCCGGCCAAGGCCGATGAGGCTGCTGCCGCGGAGCCGTTTGAGGGCCCGGATGTCGAGACGCACCCGCAGCCGGAGGCCGTGGCTGTCGCGGGCGACTTCAACACCCTCCTTGGTGCACCCGAGAACTGGGCCCCGGAGTACGACGAAGCGCAGATGGAGTTCGACTTCCTGGACCAGCTCTGGAAGAAGAGCGCCGAACTGCCGGCCGGTTTCTACACCTTCAAGATCGCGCTGAACCGGTCCTGGGATGAAAACTATGGCGCCTTCGGCACGTTCGATGGCCCCAACCACGAGCTGCACCACGACGGCGGCACCGTCACCATCCGCTACAACCACAGCACCCGCGACATCACCATCAACTAACCGCCTTACCCTCCCAACTGACTGACAGTTAACGTTGCGAAAACCCGTTTTCGGAGCGTTAACTGCGACTCAGTTGGGAGGGTTGGTTGTGGGACAGTGCCCCGCGAGAATTTGTGGGCCAGTAAGCCGGCGAAAGAGGGGAAGGCACCCATGGCGAGGCACGCAGGTTCACCGCCCGAAGAGCCTGATCCGGCTGCGCCTGGTGCCGGGGCCGTGCGGCTGACTGCCCGCGTTTTTGGCGTGGTGCAGGGTGTTGGATTCCGCTACTGGACAATGGGCAAGGCAGAGGAGCTGGGCCTCACCGGCGAGGTGAGGAATCTTGACGACGGTTCAGTCGGCTTGGTTGCCGAGGGGCCGCAGTGGAAGATCCACGAGCTCCGGGAGTGGCTGAATTCCGACAGGACACCAGGCCGGGTGGAACGGGTGGAGGACTCCATCTCCGAAGCTGAGGGGACCTTCCGCGGCTTCAATGCCCGCTGATTTCGTCCCAGGCCCCTCACGCCTGGGACACTTCACTCCCGGGGACTGAGCCCTATGAAGGCGCCGAGTTCCTCGAGTGCTGCGGGCCGGCGCGGCATGTAATTTGTGAGCTCGGGGGAGCGGATGATGACTGCCCGCCACTGCCCGCGGGAGACCGCCACATTGATGCGGTTCCTGTTCAGCAGGAACTCGGCGCCGCGGGGTGCCTCGCTGATCGCAGAGCACGCCATCGAGACCAGCACCACCGGTGCCTCCTGGCCCTGGAATTTATCCACCGTTCCTACCCGCACGTCCGGCAGGCCATCCTCCTCCAAGGCTTTCCGGATGAGGTGGACCTGGGCGTTGTAGGCGGCCACCACCAGCAGGTCTTCCTGGCCCAGCGGACGGGACTCGCTGTCCGCACCCGGCGTCCACTTCAACCCAAGGTGGCGGCGCGCCTGGCGAACCACCTCTGCCGCTTCCTCCTTCGATGCTGTGGCGTTGCCGCTGTGATCGACGAAGACAGTTTCCACGCCCGGAGGAAGCTGTTCCAGCTGGCGCTGGGACGCCGCCGGAGCGGACTGGAGCTTTCCCTCGTAGCTGAGCCGGGATACGGCGCGGCACAATTCGGGGTGCATCCGCCAGCTGTCCGCGAGGAAGTATCCCAGGTTGGCCGGCAGGGTGGCGTGCCCGGCGGCGAGCCACCCCAGGGCTGATTCGTCCACGGGCTCGGGATGTGCGCCCTGCGTGACCTGCGGCAGTTGCTGGGGATCGCCGAGCAGAAGGAGCCGTTTCGCGGCCTGGGACACAGCAAGGGTGTTGGCCAGGGAGAACTGCCCGGCCTCGTCAATAACCAGCAGGTCCAGTGATCCTGCCGGCACCTCCTTGCCCGTCATGGTCCAGGCGGTGCCGCCCACCAGGCAGCCGCCCGGCGAGGACAGGAGCCGTGCAACGTCGCCTTCGGCGGTGGCCGGCCAGGGAACGTCGTGCGGTGTCGCGAGCTTCTTCGCCACGACACGCGGATCCACCCCGCCGGTAGCAATGGCACAGCAGAGCAGGTTCTCGACCACATTGTGCGACTGGCCCACCACGCCGATCTTCCAGCCCTCACGCACCAGCCTGCCGATGACGTGGGCACCGACGTAGGTCTTTCCCGTACCCGGGGGACCTTGGACGGCGAGGTAGGAGCGGTCGAGGTCGCGGACAGACGCGGTGATCGCCGCGGCGTAATCGGCAGAACCGTCAGGGCCGTGGGGGACGTCCACGGGCTGCTGCAGGGTCCGGAAGCGCGGGGATTGCTTGCGCAGGATGTCGAGTCCCGGCTGGGCCGGCAGCGAAGGCACTGACGCTCCGACGCTGGCGGCAATCTCGGCGATGGCAGCTTCGATGCTGTCCGTAGGTATCGGCTTGTCTTCTGTGAGCGCCACCGGCAGGTGCGGGTAAGCGGCAACCTTGCCGGTCTCCCGCTCGGCGATGGTGATGAAAGTGTGCTCCGGATTGTCCGGGGCAGGCGCGACCTCACTGATCCTGGTCGCGAAGGTATACGCCCGGGAACCGGGAGCGGCGTCAGGAGCGACCATCCCCTCCGGAGGAGGGGCATCGTAGAGCCGGCACCATTTTGAGTCAGCTTTGAAGTCCGAGCCCTCGGACATGGTGCCGCGCAGCCGAAGGACCCTTGTCCGCATGCGTTCCCGCGGCTTGGCCAGCGCCCATTCCGAGGTAACTTCGGCCGAAGACACCACAAAAACATTCCGCTGATCGGACCAGTTCTCGATAGGTGCTTCCACCCGGTCGAAGTGCTGCCACCAGAACTGCTTGCGTTCGCGGCGGTGGTAGCCGGTAGCCGCGGCGACCATGGCGATGGCACGTTCGTCGTCCGTCCAGGGGCGGTTGTCCGGCAGGCCGGCCAAGTATTCCCGCAACCGGCGCTCCTCGAGGGTTTCAGGGGTTCCGGCAGCCTCGTCCGGCACTTCCCTGCGTTCATCCCATTCAGTCCCAGCGGATGAACCGGCCCGCGCTTTCGAAGCTGCCGTTGACGCAGGTTCCGTCCCGGCTGGCCCGGCGATTTCCAGTAGCCAGTCACGCAACCGGAGTGTGGAAAGGCAGTCGTACCGGTTGTAGTCGGAGATGGACGCCAGGATTGTTGCCGCCTCCGCCTCGTTCCCCGCATCACGGGCCGCGCAGTATGCGGCGTATGCAACTACGGAGGCGCCGGCGTCCTTGACGTCCCCGGAACGCAGGTTGTCTCCCATGTACAGCGGTTCGAGCTTCTTGATGGAGTACGACGCTTCGGAAATGCGCAGGGATTGCCGCACCGTGGCGTAGAGGTCCACGAGCAGGCCTTCGCGGAGCCAGGCGTCCACGGTGTCTTCACCGGCCTGGTGCGCCAGTGAAAGGTTTCGCAGGGCTGTTTTTTCGTAGGCGGCGTAATGGTAGACGTGCATGTCCGGATACCGGGCGCGGCGTTCCTCTACATAGCCCAGGAAATCCAGGAAGGCCCGGCGTTCTTCGGATCGGGAGTGGGCCCAGAACGGACGGAAAACAGGATCACCGGAACTCCCGGCAACAGGTGCCTCGATCACCCCGAAGAGGTACTCGATGCCCCACGCTCCCGTGGCCGGGTCCTGCCAGAGCGGATCGCCTTCGAAGTCGAAGAAGATGTCGCCCGGGCTGGGTGCCGGGAGCGCCCCGATGCTGTTCTCCGGCAGGACCGTGAATGACACTGTGTGCGGGTGGCCGTCTTTAGTGAACGTCCTGGACCCGGCGGCTGCATCCAGGCCCAGCTGCATCCGCGCCTGCGCCCGGAGCCGGACCACTGAGTTCCTCGCGTCGTCAGCAGGCATGGCCGCGAGCTGGTCGATGGTGGTGATGCCGGCGGCGTGAAGCTTCCGGCGCTGCACCACAGACATCCCGGCCACCATCAGCAGGTCCCGATGCTCTTGCACCTGCTCGGAGCAATAGTCGCAGCGGCCGCAGTGTACGATCCCGGCCTGCTGCCACTGCACAGTGGTATCAGCGGCGCGGTGCTGCGCTGTCAGCTGGCGGAAGCGCCGGCGTCGTTCCCGGAAAACAGGCAGCAGGTCCGGGAGGGAGTGGCTGCTGCGAAGCCAGTCATCTCCCGCACGGGTTCCGAGCACCAGGGTCACGGTGGAGGAGGGTTCCAGGCCCATCCCAAGGAGCTGGTCCCCATACGCTGCCAGTTGCAGCAGGGCACCCACTTTAGCGTGCCGGGCCAGCTTGGTGTCCCAAACCTCGTAACGGCCGGGGCTGCCCGTGCCGGCCGCCTCGTTGACCAGGAAGTCCGCGTAACCCAGGAACTCGCCGTCAAAGAACGTTGCCTGGAAAACGACGTCGGCCCCCGAGCGCAGGGCAAGCTCAGTTTCCGCGTGCTTGGCCTGGAGCTCCCCGCGCAGGTTCTCGCCGCGCTCAAGGGAATACACGCCCGCTCCCCGGCTGGCATTCCATGCGCCGTACTTGGCGATCAGGCTGGCAAGGACGGTCTGCTCGTGCTTGTCGCCCAGCTTGCCGGCTCGGACCTGCATCTCGTCGGCGTCAAATTCGGCCTTGGGGGAGCGGCCCAGTTTCTCGTCCAGGATCCGGAGCGCGCGGTACTCGCACTCGCTGGCCGCCACCAGGTCACTGGCGGAAAACACCAGGTCCGGCGGCGCACCGGCGGCTGCAGCTTCAATCAAAAACACGGGGCCTCCCCATCGACAGCCAGGCCCGAGGAGGGTTCCCGTGGCCTTGAGTCCAACCTAGCAAGGGGTACTGACAATCCGGTGCGGGACTGATATTCCGGCACTGGCAGACGGGGACCAACATGCCAGCGGACAGCTGTCAGCTCCCGTTGGCCGCCGCCCGGACCTGTGCCTTGTCGTGCTCCGCGTGCGCGCGGCGCAGCAGGTTCATGAACTCGGTCTCGTTGCGGACGAGCTTTTTGTACTTCTCCGGCAGCTTGCGGATCTGGTCCTCTTCGCGGCACATGGCAGCGAAGATCTTGTCCCGTTCGGCCATGTCCGTCTCGTAGTTCAGGTCCAAATACTCGTTGGCATGCCGCTTGGCACCGGAGACGGCGTTCTTGGCTTTGCCCTTGGAGCTGAAAACGGAGGCCAGGATGGTCACCAGCAGCACACCAAGGATGACGCCCAGGGAGACTTCCGTGCTGACCTCCACTACATTTACATGCTGGCCGTCATTGATGAACGGCAGGGTGTTCTCGTGCAGGGCGTGCAGGATCAGCTTCACACCGATGAAGCCCAGGATGACGGCCAGGCCGTATGAGAGGAAGATCAGCCGGTCCAGCAGTCCGTCGATCAGGAAGAACAACTGGCGCAGGCCCATCAGGGAGAAGGCCGTAGCGGTGAAGACGATGTAGACGTTCTGCGTGAGGCCGAAGATCGCCGGGATGGAGTCCAGCGCGAAAAGAAGGTCCGTGCCGCCGAGGGCCACCATCACCAGGAGCATCGGGGTGAGGACGCGCTTGCCGTTTTCAATGGTGAAGAGCTTGTCACCGTCGTAGTGTTGCGATGCCGGGAGGAACTTCTTGGCGAGCCGCACCACCAGCCCGTCCGCGTCCTCGTCGTCGTGGTTTTCGGGCCGCAGCAGGTTTCCGGCGGTGATCAGGAGGATCAGGCCGAAGATATAGAACACCCAGGCGAACCGGTTGATCAAGGTGGCGCCGACGAAAATAAAGGCCGTGCGGGCGATCAGGGAGAAGACGATGCCGAACAGGAGTACCTTCTGCTGGTGCGCCCGCGGCACCTTGAAACTGGCCATGATGATGAGGAACACAAAGAGGTTGTCAACCGAGAGCGCTTCTTCCGTGACGTAGCCGGCGAAGTACTCGGTGCCCATCGTTGGCCCGCCGAACAGCAGCACGCCCAGCCCGAAAAGCAGTGCAATGCTGACGTAAATCGCGGACCAGGTGGCCGATTCCTTCAGCGAGGGTGTGTGGGCCTTCCGCACATGGAAAAAGAAATCGAAAGCCAGCAGGCCAACGATCCCTGCGATGGTCAGCGTCCAGACATAAGAAGGTACTTCCACGCGGCGGGCCTTTCGTCGTCAGTGTCCTCCCAGCCTACCGAAAGCATGCTTACCTAAGCAGGGCGCAGGAGTTCATGCTCCACGACGGCGGTACGGGACAACGTCTTGTACCCCTCCTGCTCGAACAGGACAGTAATAACGTCGTCCTCGTGCCGCATCACCAGCCCCGGACCCCACTCCTTATGGATGACGGCCGACTGCAAAGGGAACTGCTCGTCCGCACTTGGGGAGGCCTGCCGGGATGAGCCCTTCCCAGTGGAACCCTTTCCCACGGGGCCCGACCCGCCGTCGTGCAAGTCCTTTGCACCGGCGGCATCCGCTTGGGCGGCGGCTCCAGCACAGGCATCGCAGTTGCCGCACGGCTCCGGCAGATCCTCGCCGAAGTAGCCCAGCAGGAACTGTCGCCGGCAACTGTCCGTTTCCGCATAGCCACGAATCATGGTGAGCCGCGACTGGTCCACG
Source organism: Pseudarthrobacter sp. W1I19 (assembly GCF_030817835.1). Taxonomy (NCBI): domain Bacteria; kingdom Bacillati; phylum Actinomycetota; class Actinomycetes; order Micrococcales; family Micrococcaceae; genus Pseudarthrobacter; species Pseudarthrobacter sp. W1I19. The sequence continues at coordinate 3,474,705 of NZ_JAUSZR010000001.1, read as the reverse complement.
CGCTGCCGGGCCTCGGCCAGTTCGACGGCGCGCTGCACCAGCGCGGGCAGTTTGGCTTTGGAAGTGAGCCGGATGCCGCGCTTGCCCGTGGTGACTGCCCCCGCCTCCTCCAGTTGGTTGACCAGGCCGGTGACGCGGCGCACGGGGAACCCGGTCAGTTCAGCCACCGACGTCTTGGGAGCGGGCGCTTTCGCGGCCTTAAGGACCTTCAGCACAGCCAGCAGCCGGTCCGGATCGGGGGAGTTGGTACCGAAGAATTTCCGCAGGCCTAGGTCCTCGGCGCGGTAGTGCAATATGGCCGAAGCAGGCTCGCCGTCGCGCCCCGCCCGGCCGATCTCCTGGTAGTACGCGTCCAGCGACTCCGGAATGTCTGCATGCACCACAAACCGCACATTCGGTTTGTCGATGCCCATGCCAAAAGCGGTGGTGGCAACCACCACGTCCAGTTGGTCGTCGAGGAACAGCTCGTGGATCCGCTCCCGGTCGGCAGCCGAACGGCCGGCGTGATACGCCTCCGCCCGTAGTCCTTCCTTGGCCAGACTGGCCGCGTACTTCTCGGTGTCCTTGCGGGTAGCGGCGTACAACAGGCCCTGCCCCTGGTCCCTGGCCAGCGCCGCGACCTGTTCCAGGACTGCCTTGCGTTTGCCCTTGTCCTCCTGGTGCCGGACCACATCGAGGCCGATGTTGGGCCGGTCGAAGCCATGGACCAGGACCAGCGGGTCCTCCATACGCAGCCGTTCAGCGATCTCGTCGCGCACCGGCGGGGATGCAGTGGCGGTCAGTGCTGCCACCGGCGGGTTGCCCAGGCGCTCACGGACGCTGCCAAGGTTGAGGTAGTCGGGGCGGAAATCGTGCCCCCAGGAGGATACGCAGTGGGCCTCGTCCACCACGAACATGGAGATCTCCAGGTCCGCGATCCGGTCCAGGGTCTCCTGCTTGGCGAGCTGTTCGGGGGCGAGGAACAGGAAGCTGGCCCTGCCGTTCTCAACCGCCTGCCACGCGGCTTCCAGTTCCGCGTCGCTACGGGAGGAATTGATCGCGACGGCGGCATCCGCACCAAGATCCGCGGCCAGCCCGTCCAGCTGGTCTTCCTGCAGGGCAATGAGGGGTGAAACCACGACGGCGGGACGTCCCGTCGTGTTTTTCAGGTGCAGGGCCGCGACCTGGTAGACAGCAGATTTGCCGTAGCCGGTGGGCATCACCGCGAGGACATCGCGGCCGCCTGCGAGGGCAGCCATTCCGGCCAGCTGGCCGTCGCGGAGGCGGGGCAGGGAGAAGGAAGAGGCCGCCAGGGCGGCGAGGGCACGATCGTCGGGCATAGGGAGCGGCTCCGCAACGGTGGATCCTGCGGCCGCTTGCTTCAGCCGAGGTAACCAGCCTAGCGCGGCCCGGACACAACGTGGTCACCGTCCGCAGGCTATGTGGACAAGTCGAGCGCTCCTGTTATCCACATCCGGCGCCCGCGTCCTTGACTTCCCGGCCACCTGTGAACAACTGTGGAAGGGAACCAGTCCCGCGGCAGGTGCACGGTATTTTCGGGACCGGGCCAAGCAAGGAGGATGCAGCGTGGCGCGCAAAAATCCGAAGGTTGAAGAGGCAGACGAGTCCGAACTTGAGGTGACCGGACACCCCAAAACCTGGGCCGCCGGAGTCCCCGGTGTCTATCACTCCATGAAGCCTGCGCTGGAGCACATGGGCCTGGAGCGGTCCAGGAAAACCCTGCTGGCGCTGAACCAGAAGGACGGTTTTGACTGTATGAGCTGTGCGTGGCCGGACCCGGGCCACCGCAAGACGTTCGAATTCTGTGAGAACGGCGCCAAGGCTGTCACCTGGGAAGCCACCCCGGTAGTGGTCTCATCGGAGTTCTGGGCCGAGCATCCCGTCAGCGAACTGCGGGAAAGGTCAGAGTACTGGCTGGGGATGCAGGGGCGCCTGACCGAACCCGTGTACAAACCGGCCGGCGAGGACCATTACCGGCCGGTGGGCTGGGACGAGGCGTTCGGCATCATCGCGGACAAGCTCAATTCCTTGCCAAGCCCTGACCGGGCAGCCTTCTACACCAGCGGCCGCACGTCCAACGAGGCAGCGTTCCTGTACCAGCTGTTCATTCGCGGATACGGCACCAACAACCTGCCGGACTGCTCCAACATGTGCCACGAATCCTCCGGCTGGGCCATGGGCCAGACCATCGGCGTGGGCAAGGCCACGGTCTCCTACAACGACTTCGAAAAAGCTGACCTGATCATCATCCTGGGGCAGAACCCTGGGACCAACCATCCTCGGATGCTCACCGCACTGGAGGAAGCCAAGGACGCCGGCGCGCAGATCGTTGCAGTCAACCCGCTGCCGGAGGCGGGCCTGATGCGCTACAAGAATCCGCAGCGGGTGAAGGGCATCATCGGCCACGGAACGGACCTGGCTGACCAGTTCCTGCAGATCCGGCTCGGCGGGGACATGGCGCTGCTGCAGGCGGTCTCCAAGCGGGTCCTGGCCGCCGAAGCCGCGGCACCGGGCACCGTGCTGGACCATCAGTTCCTGGAGGAGCACTGCCAGGGGCTTGAAGAACTGAAGGCACACCTCGCCACCCTGGACGAAGCCACCGTCCTTGAGGCCACAGGGCTGCGTTCGGAGGAAATCGACGAACTGGCGGACCGCTACCTGCAGGCAGACAAAGTAATCATCACCTGGGCCATGGGCATCACGCAGCACAAAAAAGCCGTGGCCACCATCAAGGAGATCATCAACCTGCTGCTGCTCCGGGGCAACATCGGCAAACCCGGCGCCGGCGCCTCGCCCATCCGTGGACACAGCAACGTCCAGGGGGACCGCACCATGGGCATCTGGGAGCAGATGCCGCCTGCGTTCCTGGATGCGCTCGGCAAGGAGTTCAGCTTCGAACCGCCCCGGGAGCACGGAGCGGACGCCGTGGAGACCATCCGACAGATGCGCGACGGCGGCATCAAGGTTTTTGTGGGGCTGGGCGGCAACTTCGTGGGCGCCATGTCGGACACCCACGCTGCTGAAGCGGCGATGGAGAGCACCGAACTGTCGGTCCAGATTTCCACCAAGCTCAACCACTCCCACGCCGTGACCGGCGCCGAGGCCCTGATCCTGCCCACGCTGGGGCGCACCGAGATCGACCGCCAGGAATCCGGCCCGCAGTTTGTTTCGGTGGAGGACACTGTTTGCGCCGTCCACGCCTCCCACGGAACCGTGGAGCCGGTGGCGCCGGGACTGCTCTCCGAAGTGGCGATCGTCAGCCGGCTGGCGCGCCGGGTTCTGGGCGACCGGATCGCCGCTGACTGGGCAGGCTTCGAAAAGAACTACGACCTCATCCGGGAGCACATCTCCCGCGTGGTGGTGGGCTGCGAGGACTACAACCGGAAGATCAGGCAGGAGGGCGGCTTCATCCTGCCCAACGGGCCCAGGGACTCGCGCACCTTCAACACCCCCACGGGCAAGGCCATTCTTACCGTGAATGAACTCGAACACGTGGAACGGCCGGCCGGCACCCTGATCCTGCAAAGCATGCGCTCGCACGACCAGTTCAACACCACCATCTACGGCCACAACGACCGCTACAGGGGCATCAAGAAGGGCCGCGAGGTGGTGTTCGTGAACCCAGCAGACCTCACCGATCTGGGGCTGGAGGACGGCCAGCACGTAGATATCTGGGGCGTGTATCCGGACAACGCGGAGCGGGTCCTGAGGGGCTACCGCGTGGTGTCCTACCCTACGGCCCGCGGGTGCGCCGCCGCCTACTACCCGGAGGCCAACGTCCTGGTGCCGCTGGAAAGCGTGGCCGAGGGCAGTCAGACGCCCGCATCCAAGGCCGTGATCGTGAAGCTCGAGCCGGTCCTGGTACTCGAAGAGGAGCCAACAGCCGCGGGGTAGCGGTCGTTGAGCTTGTCGAAGCTGTATTCACCAGCCCGATTTCGACAAGCTCAATTACCCGGCCCGATTTCGACAAGCTCAATCACCGGCACCTAAGACAAGCTCAATCACCAGGCCCTTATTGGGCGGTGTCCGCCCAGCCCTGGCTGGCGGGGCCGCCCTCGTGCCCGTCGTCGCAAAGGCCGAAGGCAACGCTTGCCGCCCGCTGCACCGCCGCACTGGATGCTTCCCGCGACCCGGCGCTGCCAGTGCCGGCTTCCAACCCGGCGGCGTAGCCCACCAGGAACGTGGTGACCGGGGCGGCGGGGTGGATCACGGAGTCGGCGGACTTGCGGGCCAGGTCCAGGAGCAGTTCGTTGTCCACCTTGAGGTCCAGGATCTGCAGCGCCTGGGCAAGCCTGTTGCTCCACTGGTCAAGCACTTGTGCTTCTTCGTCACTGACTGCCATGGTCTGCTCCTTCATCAACATCCCGAGGATCCACTTTGCCCCGAGGCCGGCTGTTACCGGTGCTGACACTACAAGGCTTCACCGCCGAAGTCATCGGGTTCCTAAAACCCCTCATCCCAAACAGGGTAGAGCCGCCGCCCTTCTGGCTCTGGCCCCGGGTATGTGGACACGGGCGGCTGGGTGGGCGACCAGGCCAATTATGAGGGCATGGCTAGGCGAGCCGGGCGTTGACCGCGGCGGGGGAGAAGACCTGGTTGACCAAAAGTGAGGTCATGCCCCGGATGCCGGCATCCTCACCCAGGGCAGCCAACCGCACGTCCAGGTGCCGGGTGGCACGCGGGAGCGACATCGGGTACAGGGTTTCCCGGATTCCGCCAATCAGGGATGACGAAGCAAGGTCACCGGCAATGAGCAGGACCGCCGGATTCAGCAGGCACACCACCGTTGCCATCACCTCGCCCAGCCGCCTGCCTGCCTCGTGCGTGAGGCGCATCGTGTCTACGTTTCCCGCCAGCAGCTGCTGGCGCACGTCACGGCCGGAGGAGGCAGGGATGCCCAGCTCGGTCAACCTGCGGGCAATGGCGCCGCCGCTTGCTCCCGCCGCCAGGCAGCTGAAGGAGCCGCACTGGCATTGCAGTTCGGCGAAGGCAGGGTGGCGGACATGCCCGATGTCCCCGGCGCCGCCATCCACTCCCTGGTAGATCTGCCCGTTGATCACCAGCCCGGTGCCGATGCCGGTGGACACCTTCACCAGGCAAAGCGAACTCGTGCCGGCAAAACCGGCGCTGTATTCGCCCACCGCCATGGCGTCGGCGTCGTTCTCCACCAGGACCGGTACAGGGAAGGCCTCCTGGATGAGCTCCACCACGGGGTAGGCGTCCCACCCCGGCATGATGGGCGGCTGCGAGGGCCGCAGCGTCCCGGGGTCGACGGGACCGGGGATGGAGATGCCCACCCCGGAAACCTTGGCCAATGGCATCTTCGAGCGCTTCAACAGTTCGCGCCCCGCCTGGGTAATGGCGTGGAGCACCTTCTCCGGACCGTCGTCCACGGCGATGTCCAGGTGTTCGTCGGCAAGGATTGCACCGCCAAGATCCGTCAGGGCCACCCGGCTGGATGTCGTTTCCACAGAGGCCGAGATTGCGCAGGAGTGCTGGAGGTTGAAGGCGAGGTCGGTGGGGCGGCGGCCGCCCGAGGGCCGGGCTGTGCCGGCCTCCCGGATCAGTTCCGCCTTGAGCAGGGTGTCCACACGCTGGGCCACGGTCATGCGGGACATGCCCGTTTCTTCCTGGATATCCCCCCGCGTCCGGGCCTGGCCGGACCGGATCAGGTGAAGGACATCCCCAGGTCCCACGTACATAGATGGCTCCTACCGCTCAAAAGGCACTCTTGCAATCCTAGGTGCTCCGGGAGCGCATCGGACAAAACACTCTCCCGCTCATGTCGAATGGTTCTGCAGCTAATGCTAGACAGCTAGGCAACATTTGGATAGCCTTTAGGCACAAGTCCCGGGCCTGTGACTGCGCTCACAGGCCCGGGAAGTATTCAGCACCTGTTCCGGCGGCGCGGCCGAAGTGGCCCGCACCGTTTGGCGACGGGGCCGAGCGCGCGAACCGCGGCACCGCTTCCGGCGCCGCTATAGACAGGAGCATCGAAGTGATGAGAACCAGAGGCCGGTCCACCATGGCCGTGCTGACCGCGGCGTCATTGACCATGGCAATGCTGGCAGGCTGTACACAAAATGAAGGTTCGAACGACGGCGAAAGCCCCAACGGGGAGGCCCAGGCGATCACGGTCTGGACCGCGGACACGCTCCCTGACCGGGTGGCCAAGACCGAGGCCATTATCGAGAAGTTCACGGCAGCCACTGGTGTGAAGGTTGACCTGGTGGGCGTTCCCGAAGACCAGTTCAACCAGGTCCTCACGTCCTCGGCCGCAGCCGGCGACCTGCCGGACGTCATTGGCTCCATCTCCCTTGCCCAGGTGCGCACGCTTGCCGCGAACGATCTGGTGGACGCGGGCACCAACAAGGCGATCGTGGAGAGCCTGGACGCAAGCACCTTCTCAGAGCGCGCCCTTGAGCTGACGCGCGACGGCGATCAGCAACTCTCGGTCCCGGACTCCTCCTGGCAGCAGCTCCTCTACTACCGCAAGGACCTCTTCGATAAGGCAGGCATCGCTGCCCCGAAGACGTACGACGACATCAAGGCCGCAGCCCAGAAGCTGGATACCCCGCAACTGGCCGGCATCGCCGCAGCCAACAAGCCGGGCGAGGCGTTCACCCAGCAGACCTTTGAGCACATCGCCCAAGGCAACGGCTGCGAGATGGTCAACGACAAGGGGGACATCACCTTCGACAGCCCCGAATGTGTGAAGGCGCTGGAGTTCTACCGCGACATGCTTCGGGACTATTCGGTGCCGGGGGCCCAGGACGTGGACACCGTTCGTGCCTCCTACTTCGCCGGCCAGGCTGCCATGGCCGTCTGGTCCACCTTCCTCCTGGATGAAATGGCCGGCCTCCGCAACGACGCCAAGCCCACGTGCCCCGAGTGCGCCGCAGACCCGACCTTCCTCGCCAAGAACACCGGCGTGGTCACAGGCATCCAAGGCCCCGACGGCGACCAGCCCGCCCAGTTCGGCGAGGTTGTTTCCTGGACTGTCACCAAGGACTCGGCCTCCGAGTCTGCCCGCAAGTTCGTGGAGTACTTCATGACCGAAGGCTACGTTGACTGGCTGTCCATTGCTCCCGAGGGCCGGCTCCCGGTGCGGGCAGGCACGAAGGACAACCCCACCGAGTACGCGGACAAGTGGAAGACCATGCCCGCAGGCGTGGACAAGAAGGAACCCCTCGGCAACTTCTACTCCAAAGATGTGCTCTCCGTCCTGGAGCAGGGCCCGGACGAGCTGAAGCGCTGGGGCATCACGCAGGGCCAGGGCGACCTGGTGGGTGCGGCTTTGGGTGAACTGCCCATCGCCAAGGCCGTCAGCGATGTCACCTCCGGCGGCGTGGATCCCGCCACTGCAGCCAAGCAGGCCGCAGAATCCCTTAAGTCCATCAAGGATTCGCTGAAGTGAGTTCGACCAAAAAGGACGCTTCTGCAGGGCCGGCGGCATCAACCGCCGGCCCGCGGGGGCGCCGCAAGCTTTCACCGATGGCCCGGGAAGAGCAGCGCGCCGGCCTCACCCTGCTTTCGCCCACACTGGTCCTGGTGCTGGTCATGGTGGTCCTGCCGATCCTCTGGACCCTGGTCCTCGCGTTCCAGCGGGTCCGGATCCTGAACATCCGCACGGCAGGCATTTTCGGCCCGTACACAATAGCCAACTTCGACAACGTGTTCTCGAGCAGCTTCTTCACCTCGCTCGCCACCACGTTGGCGTACTCCATCTTCGGCACCGCCGGGGCCATCATCCTGGGCCTGATCGCGGCGCTCGCCCTCCGGAAGCCGTTCAAGGGCAGGACCCTGATCCGGGCGTCCATGCTGATCCCGTACGTTGCCCCCATCGTGGCGGTCACGTTCACGTGGAGCACCATGCTCGATCCGCAGTTCGGGCTGGTCAATTACTGGGGCAAGCGCCTGTTCGGCTGGGAGGAATCCATTCCCTTCCTCAGTGAGCGGGCCAGGGACGTTTCCTTCCTGGGGCTGGAATTCCAGCTCCCCACAGCGCTGATCGCCGTCATAGTGTTCGAATGGTGGCGGTCCTTCCCGTTCGCCTTCTTGTTCCTCACGGCCAGGCTCAACGCCGTGCCCGACAGCTTGGAGGAAGCGGCCAGGGTTGATGGCGCCACGCCCATCCAGCGGTTCAACCACATCATCCTGCCCCAGCTCCTGCCCACCATGGCCATGCTGTCCGTCCTGCGCTTCATCTGGACCTTCAACAGCTTCGATGACATCTACCTGCTCACCGGTGGTGGCGGCGGCACCGAAGTGGTGGCCGTGACAGTGTTCAACTACCTGACAGCCCGCGGCGACATTGGTGCCGCTTCCGCCCAGGCCCTGGTCCTGGCAGTGATTCTGGGCGTGTTCGTCGGCGTGTACATCAAATTCTTCGCCAGGAAAGAGGAGGTCTCCTGATGGCGGTCCCAGTAGAAACGAGGCGCCCGTCCTCCCCGTCGAGGCCGCCGGAGGGTTCCCGCTGGACCCGCGACGTGATCGAAACCAAGGTTTTCGGCATCCTCCGCTGGGTGGTGATCGCCGGGCTGGTGCTGGTGACGCTGTTCCCCTTCTATTACATGTTCGTCCTGTCCATCCGGCCCCTGGACTCGCTGCTGCGGGATCCGGGCTCGCTGGTCATCCCGTTCGGCGAACTGGACTGGGGTTCCTATGTCAGCATCCTGACCCCCCAGGAGAACGGCGGCCAGGGCTTCCTGAAATTTATGGGCAACAGCGCCCTGGTGGCACTGGGCACAGTGCTGATCTCGCTGATCGTGGCCATCCCCGGCTCCTACGCGATCAGCCGGCTGAACTTCTTTGGCCGGCGCCAGGTCAGTGGACTGTTCCTGGCGGTGTACCTGTTTCCCAGCATCCTGCTGGCCATCCCGCTGTTCACCTTCTTCACCCGGCTGGGCCTGCGGGGGCAGCTGGTGGCACTGCTGATCGTGTATGTGGCGCAGGTCATTCCTGTCACCATCTACATGCTGCGGAACTACTTCGACACCATCCCCACCAGCCTGGAAGAGGCCGCCGCCCTTGACGGCTGCAGCAGGCTCGGCGTGCTGCGCCGGATCAGCCTGCCGCTGGCCATGCCTGCCATCATCTCGAACGGATTGTTCGTTTTTATGATCGCTTGGAACGAGTTCCTCTTCGCCCTGCTGTTCCTGGTCAACACCCGGCCCAACTGGACCGTCTCGCTGGGCCTGTCCCAGCTGGCGGGCAGCATCGAAGTGCCCACCACCGTGCTGATGGCCGGTTCGGTGATCCTGACGCTGCCCATCATCATCATTTTCTTCGCCGCCGAGCGGCTGCTCACCGAGGGCCTCACGGCCGGGGCGGAGAAGGGTTGATGGGGCAGCAGGGCGGTACGCGGGAGGGCGGCACCGCCCAGCAGGAGAGCAGTACGACGGTGGCTCTGGCCGACGACGTACGGCGCCTCATGGAGGCGCACTGGCGCCCGGACCACGGCTACAGCGTGCCCAATCCGGGCACCTACCCCCACTTGTGGCTGTGGGATTCCTGTTTTCATGCGATCATCTGGGCATGCCTGGGCGACGACCGGGCGCTGCACGAGATCGAGGCCGTGCTGGCCGGCCAGCTGGCTAACGGGATGGTTCCGCACATGCGCTACGGCGGCGAAGGGCCGGACACGTGGCTGGGGCCCCTGGCAGAGACGTCGTCCCTCACACAACCGCCCATGTTCGGCCACGCCATCCGCGTCCTGACCGATGCCGGCATCCAGGTGTCCAAGGAGACCCTTGCCAAGGCGCGGGACGGACTGGACTGGCTGTGGGAGAACCGGCGCACCCGGGAGGGGCTCATCTATGTGGTGCATCCCTGGGAAGCGGGCAACGACCATTCACCCCGCTGGGACGACTGGGGCGCCCCGGGCCGGACCCCGGACGGTTACAGCCGCCCGGCACGCACCGCCTGGAACAAGGAGCGCATGAACGAAGTCTCGTTCTCTGATGACGGCGCGGCCGCCTGGTCCACCAGCTTCGTCGCGTGCCCGGCTGCCTTCAATGCCTACACGGCCTTCAACTTCCGGGAGCTGGCTGCCGTTACCGGCGACCCGGCGCTGGAGGACAGGGCAGCTGAGCTGGCGGCCGCCATGGACCGGCATCTCTGGGACGGGGAGGAGCAGCTCTGGTCCGACCTGGCTGTCGTAGGCGGCGGAGCATCTGTCAGGATCCCCATCAGCGACGGCGTGATGGGCGCCCTGGTCACTGCCGACGAAACCAAGGCCCGGGCTGCCTTGCGCCAGCTCGCGGATCCGGCCCGGTTCGGTGCTGCGTTCGGCCCTGCAAACGTGGCCCGGGACCACCCCGCCTACGATCCGGACACGTACTGGCGGGGCCCGGCATGGCCGCCGCTGAACTACCTCTTCCAGCAGGCGTTGAAGCGGCTCGGCCTGGAGCAGGAGGCCGCCGCGCTCGCGGAGCTCACCGCCGGAGGCGCCACCACCAGTGGGTGGGCGGAGTACTGGAACCCCGAGAACGGGCGCGGACTGGGCGCCGTGCCCCAGAGCTGGGCAGGCCTCGTCATTGCCATGCAGCAGTAACCGCGCGAACAGCGGCGCGGGCCAGGCAGGAGTGGCCCGCGTCGTTGGGATGGACCGTGTCCGCATCGAGCATGGACGCAGCATCCCAGCCGTCCGGCTCCACCACCACAACCCCCGGCTGGGCACCGGCGATTTTCCGGAGGGTTGCGTTATAGGTGTCCACCAGGGTGTTGGAGCCGAGGTTGTGCGGGGCATGCAGGCTGAAATCCAGCAGGTGCGGCTGCGCGAGGGCTGCCACCACAGCATCGGGAGAGGCTTGGCGGATCGCTTCGAAAATCGTCCGCAGGGAGTCCGCGTACTGCTGAAGGGACGACGCCGACTCGCCGCCCAGGCGCAGATCGTTCAGTCCCGTCATCAGCAGGTAGAGGACGGCCGGCGGGGGAGCGTCCGCAGTGATCAGTGCCGCCGTTCCCGTGCTGCTGCTGCCGCCCACGCCCCGGTTGTCCAGTTCCAGTCCCAGCCCGCTGGCCACCAGCGCAGCCATACAGGATGCTCCCGTGGAGGCGCCATCGCCGTCCACCCAGGAATGCCCGTAAGAAACCATCCGCCGCATCGCGGCACCTGCCCTTCGCTGTCAGCGCCTTCCGTGGTGGAGCAGCGCAGTTCTGGTAACGTTATCAATAATATTAGCCTGATTGGAAGACGATGAGCCACAACCCTCCCCGCAGCTACGACAAGTTCCCCACCGTCACCGTGCCCGGCAACCATCGGACATGGTCCGGGCAGGACGCCTGGCGGGAAATCGCCCGGTCCGGGAAAGGCCCCGTTGTGGTGGACACCTATCCCGGCGTGGACCTGGATGACCTGGTGGCGGCCCTCGCCCGGGCCCTCCCGGAACACCGGATCCTGAACGTGGAAGAACTCGCGGCCCATCCCATCAGCCACATCGATGCCCTGATTGCCCCCAACCTCACCGATGACCGCGTGTTCGGTGTCATGAGCCACCACACCCTTAGCGACTTTTACGACGCCGAAAGGCTGGCGGACCTCGGCCGCCAGGCCTCGGCGTCGGCCGGTCCCGTGATCCTGGTGGGCTGGGGAGCTGCCCTGGTGCCGCTGCAGGAGCGGACCCTGGTCCTCGCGGATATGGCGCGCTGGGAACTTCAGCAGAGGCAGCGTGCCGGTGCCCCCAACTGGCGCTGCAACAACGCTGCCGAGGACAACCTTCGCAAATACAAGCGGAGCTTCTTCGTGGAATGGCGCGTGGCGGACCGGCATAAGCGGCAACTGTTCCCCGCCGTCGACTACGTCCTGGACACCAACCGCGGCACCGGACAAGCCAAGCTGATCACGGGCGATGCTTTCCACGAGGGGATGGCGGCCGCCGCGGCTGCCCCTTTCCGGGTGGTGCCGTTTTTTGATCCCGGCGTGTGGGGCGGCCAGTGGATGAAGCAGGTCATCGGCCTGGACAGCGACGCCGAGAACTACGCCTGGTGCTTTGACTGCGTTCCGGAGGAAAACAGCATCCTGCTGGACGTGGGCGGGGAGGCGGTGGAACTGCCCTCGGTGGACGTGGTCTTTACCCAGCCCACGGCGCTGCTGGGGCCGCGGACCTACGCCCGCTTCGGTGCCGAGTTCCCCATCCGTTTTGATTTCCTGGACACCATGGAGGGCGGCAACCTCTCGTTGCAGGTCCACCCGCTGACGGACTACATCCAGGACCGGTTCGGCATGCACTACACCCAGGATGAGAGTTACTACCTGCTGGACGCCGGTCCGGACGCGGTGGTGTACCTTGGCCTGCAGTCCGGGACGGACCCGGAGGAGATGGTGAAGGCCCTGAAAAAGGCGTCCGACGGCGGCACCCACTTCCCGGCCGAGGATTACGTCAACGCATTCCCGGCAAAGAAGCACGACCACTTCTCCATCCCCGCCGGCACGGTGCACTGCTCCGGCGCCAACTCCATGGTGCTGGAAATATCCGCCACACCGTACATCTTCACCTTCAAAATGTGGGACTGGGACCGGGTGGGACTGGACGGCCGGCCGCGCCCCATCCACGTGGACCACGCCAGCCGGAACATCCAGTGGGACCGCGATACGGAATGGGCGCGGGAACAGCTGCTGGACCAGGTCCAGGAACTGGGATCAGGCCCGGGCTGGACCGAGGAACGCACAGGGCTGCACGAGCTCGAATTCATAGAAGTGCGCCGGCACTGGTTCACGGGATCCGTGGACCACCACACGAACGGAACCGTCAACGTACTGAACCTGGTGGAGGGCAGCGAAGCTGTGGTGGAAAGCCCCACCGGCAGCTTTGCCCCCTTCGTGGTCAGTTATGCCGAAACCTTTATCATTCCGGCATCGGTGGGGGCGTACACCATCCGGCCGCACGGCAGTGGTGTGGGCCAGAAGCTCGCCACGGTGAAGGCCTATGTCCGCGGGACCGAAGCACGGCGGGCCCAGTAGGCGGCGCCAATCAGGCCCGCCTCCTCGGAACGCTTCGCGGCGTTGATGGGCAGTGTGCCCAGTGCGGGGTGCGCCCGTTCAAGGCCACGTCGGATGGCGGGTTCCACAATGTCCCAGGAGCCCGCCATCGAGCCTCCGATGACCAGCATTTCGGCACCGAAGCGGTGGAGGTACGGGCCCACAGCTTCTCCCACTGCCGCGAAGGCATGCTCCAGCACCGCGGCTGCCACGGCGTCGCCGCGCCGGGCGGCCTCAGCAATGTTGTGCACGTCCGGCGCCCCGGTGCCACGGGTAGCGCCGGGGCCGTGCTGTCCGACGGCAACGCGCTGTTCGGCGGCGCCGGCAATCGCTGCAGCGTACGCGCTTCGGATTGCCCGGCGCGAAACAGTGTCCTCAAGCGGGCGCCCCTGGTATGCCAGGAGGTAGCTGCTGCCATCGGGTGGCACGTCGGGGCCGGTCTTTACGGGTACCCCATCGGCCAGGAAGCAGGATCCCACGCCGGTTCCCAGCGTGATGCAGGCGGCGCGCCGGCTGTTGCCCGCGACGCCCATGGCGAACTCGCCGATTCCAAAGGCGTCGGCGTCATTGAGGAAAATCATGCTCCGAAGCTCGTGCCCCAGGCGCCGGGCGAGCTGCGTTCCCACGTCCACGCCCCGCAACTGGTCGAACTTTCCCACATGTTCGTACAGGGCTATTCCGCGGTGATAGTCGAACGGGCCCGGCAATGCCACGCCCCACCTGCCGCTGTGGCTGCCGCCCAGTTCATGGGCTGCCTTGGCAAGGGCGTCCAGCAGGGCCTCTGCGGAAGCATGCGCGTCCAATTCCCGCCGCACCAGGCTGCCGTCCTCGACCTGCCAGCCGCCCTCCGGCCCCAGGACCCGGGCCGCGGTGACGTGCGTCCCGCCGATCTCCAGGACCGGTGTGGACAGGCTGTCATTCTTCATTCGCGCTCCTGGCTGTTGGTAACGTTGACAGCGTCCGGCAGGAACCTGCCGTGCGGCACTGCCGAAAGAATTTCCTGGGTATGACCATGTCCCGCAGCAAAGCGTCCGCCGCGCCGGATCAGGGTGCGCCGGTCTCGCGTGATCCCGCGGTGCGGGCTGCCCCGACCGTCCGGGACGTCGCAGCCTTGGCGGGCGTCAGTCCGATGACGGTGTCCCGCACCATGGCAGGCGGCCTGAACGTCCTGCCAGAGGTGCAGGAGCGGGTCAGGGCGGCCGTGGAGAAGCTCGGTTACCGGCCCAACCAGAATGCCCGGAACACGCGCCTGCGCAAACCCACGGGCCTGATCGGCATTGCGGTCACGAATCTGGGCAACCCCTAGTACGGGCGGTTCGCCCTGGGTGTCCAGGAGGTGGCGTCCGCGCACGGCCGGCAGGTTGTCCTGGGGAGCAGCGTGGAGGATCCGGAGCTGGAGGAACAGTTGCTCACGGAGTTCGCCGGGCGGCAGCTGGAGGGTGTCATTTTGGTTCCTGCGGGTAATGGGCTGAATCCGGAGGGGGTCCGCCAGCTGGCCGGGATTCCCCTGGTTCTCGCCACCAGGACGGTGGACGGCCTGGCGTGTGATGCGGTCCTGGTGGACGACGTCGCCGGAGCTGCCGCCGGGACCGCGGCGCTCCTTGCCGACGGTCACGCTCGAATAGGGTTCCTGGGCGACGTTGAGGGCATCTCCACAGCGCGGCGCCGGTTCCAGGGCTTCTGTATGGCGTTGGAAGGTGCAGGACTCGGCTTCGACCAGGGGCTTCTGGCGCGGGTCCGCGGTTCGGAGGCGGCGGCCCGTGCGGTGACGGCACTCCTCGCCGGGCCGCATCCGCCCACGGCCTTTTTCTCCGCCAACAACCGCACCACCGTGGGCGCGCTGCGGGCCATCTGTGAATGGCGGGCCGGCCGCGTTGCAACCGATGCAGGGATCGCCCCACCCGTGCCCGCACTGGCGAGCTTTGACGACGTCGAACTCGCCGACCTGCTGGGCGTGCCGCTCAGTGTGATGTCCCACGATCCCCGGGAGCTCGGAGCCGCCGCCGCGGAGCTGCTGTTCAAGCGGCTGGCCGGGGAGGCCGCCGGTGGCCCCCGCCGTGAGCCGGTCACTGTCCAGCTGCCCGTTTCCGTGCGCCGCTTCTGATCCTCCAATCCTCCCGGAGGCAGCGGGTGGGGCGGCGGGGGAGTCCAAAACCATGTGTTGAAGTTACTGCAGATTCTGCCTAACGTCTATACACAAGTTGGCTAGCGCTTATGCTAATGTCGTTTGCGTCACATCCTTTCAGGACTCTCCCACCACCCTAAGGACCGCCAAAAGTGTCCCGCTTCCTTCGTATCGCCGCACCGCGCAGCGTCGCCGTTATTGACCAGCCGTCCGTCCCGCTGGAGCCGGGGCAGGCGCGGGTCCGGACCATTTACTCCGGTATTTCGGCAGGCACTGAGCTCACGGCCTATCGCGGTACCAACCCTTACCTCACCTCCGTCTGGGACCCGGAATCCCGGCTCTTCCAGCCAGGGCAGGAAGAACTCGGGTATCCACTGGACGGCTGGGGTTATTCGGAAGTGGGCGAAGTTGTGGAGATTGCCCCGACTGCGGCCCATTCTCCCGGCACTGCAGAAAAGGTTCCTCCGGTCCGTGTTGGCGATGTTGTGTGGGGGATCTGGGGGCATCGTGACGAGGGGATTCTGGCCGCGGAGTCCCTGCGCGGCCACGTGCTGCCGGAAGGCATGGATCCGCTGGCCGGCGCATTTGTCCGGGTGGGCGCCATCGCCCTGAGCGCGGTCCTTGCTGCCGATCTGGGGCCCGGGTCCACGGTGGCCATCTTCGGGCAGGGCGTCATCGGGCTGCTGGCCACGCGCTTCGCCGTCCTGAACGGGGCCAAGGTCATAGCGGTGGACGGCATCGAGGCCCGTCGGAACCGCGCGCTCGCGTGGGGCGCCGAACACGCCCTGAACCCGTCACCGGAGCTGGCTGGCGCTATCCGCAGGATCACCAGCGGTGCGGGCGTGGACGTCGCCGTCGAACTCAGCGGAAACTACCGGGCGCTCCATGAGGCTACCCGGGCGGTGGGTGCTGACGGCACGGTCATCGCAGCCGGTTTCTACCAGGGCGAGGCCGCGGGGGTGCGCTTCGGCGAAGAGTTCCACCACAACAGGGTCCAGCTCCTGGCATCGCAAATCGGCTCCGTTCCCAACCGCCTCCGTTCGCGCTGGACCGTCCCGCGGCTTCAGCAGACCGTGGTGGACCATCTTGCCAAGGGGCTGCTGGATGCCCCCTCGCTTGTCACCCACACCTTTTCCCTGACAGATGCCGCAAAGGCTTATGAACTGCTGGACACGGATCCCCAATCCGCGCTCCAGGTTGTATTGGAGTTCTCATGACCATGATTACCGTGCAGGAGCAGCACCTCCCGGGCGGCAGCCTGGAGGAGAAATTCGGCAACGCACTGGCGTGGGGCTTCGGGGGAATCGAACTCCGCTCCGCCGGAAACCTGCAGTTCCAGGCCAGGCTTCCTGAATTGCGCCGGGCCCGCGCCGCCGGAGTGGTGATGCCCACGGCCTGCGTGGACATGGCCCATTTCATTGGCGCGTTCGACGACGAACTCCGGAAGGACGCCGTCGTCCAGCTGAAATCCCAGCTGAGTGTTATGGCCGAGATCGGCGGACGCGGAGTGATGACCCCTGCCTCCTACGGCATGTTCTCCAAGCGGCTCCCGCCGTTCGTGCCACCACGCACTGACGAGGAGGACACTGCTGTGCTGGTGGAAGCCCTTACAGCGCTCGGCGAGCATGCTGCGTCCGAAGGCGTGGAGATCTACCTGGAGCCCCTCAACCGCTACGAGGACCATATGATCAACACGCTCGCTGACGGCGTCCAGCTGCTCAAGCTGGTGGGGCAGGACGCCGTGCGCCTGGCACCGGACACGTATCACATGAACATCGAGGAAAGCGACCCCGCAGCCGCACTCCAGGACGCCGCCGCGTTCATCGGCCATATCCAGGCCAGCGACTCCAACCGGCTTGAGCCCGGTGCCGGAAACGTGGACTGGGCGCTCTTCGGCGCCACCCTGAAATCGATCGGCTACGCGGGGACCGTGGCGCTGGAGTCCAGGTTGTCCGGTCCCGCGGAGGACGTCCTTCCGCGCGTGCCGTCCCTGCTGGGGCGGTACCTGTGACCGGCGGTGCAGGAAACGCCGGAACCGGCAGTACCGGCGTGGCGATTGCCGATCCCATCATCGCAGCCCGGTCAACGGCCGTCCTGGAGGCCAACTGGCGCAAGAGCCACACAGTCCCGGCGGCAGGCCTGTACCCGCACCAGTGGAGCTGGGATTCGGCCTTTATCGCCATGGGGCTGGCCAGGATCTCGCCGCGCCGGGCCGGGCAGGAGATGGACGCACTCTTCGCCGGGCAATGGGACGACGGGAGGCTGCCGCAGATTGTCTTCGACCCCCACCGGGACCAGGAGTATTCGCCGGGAGCAGCCTTCTGGCAGTCCCGCAGCATCCCGGGTGCCCCCGCATCAGTGGACACGGCAGGCCTGGTCCAGCCGCCCAACCATGCCTGGGCGGTGTGGAGGATCCACCAGGCCGATCCCGGCGAGTCCCGCCGTCGATCCTTCCTTCAGCGCAACTATCCCAAACTCCTGCAGTGGCACGCGTACCTTTCCGGGCGCCGGGACCGGGGCAATTCCGGCCTGGCCGCCATTGTGCACCCCTGGGAATCCGGCACTGATAACTCACCGCTCTGGGACACAGCCATGACCCGCGTCCCGGCAGACTGCAAAACGGAGCTGAAGCGCCCCGACCTCCGGCACGCCGACCCCGGAGAGCGGCCCAGCCAGAAGGAGTACGGCAAGTACTTCTGGATGGCCGAACGCTACCGTGACCACAACTGTGACGACGCAGACACTGACTACCCCTTTCTGATGGAGGATCCGCTCTTTAACACCCTGCTCGCCGTTTCGGAACTCGCGTTGGCGGACATCGCCGCGGAACTGGGCCTGCCCGGAACCCCCCACCGGAAGCGGGCCAAGCTCATCACTGCGGCCCTGGAGGAGCTCTACGTTCCGGAACTGGGCTGCTACTCGGCGCGCGACGTGACGGACGGAAGCGTTATCCGCAAGGCCACCATCAACGGCCTCGTCCCGCTGCTTTTGCCGGGAAACGCCCATGCTGATGAGCTGCTCGCAACGCTGAACGGACCCCGCTTTATGGCAGGCAACGCCCTTCTGGTGCCCAGCTACGACGCCACGGCAGAGGACCACAACCCTGCCCTCTACTGGCGGGGGCCTGCCTGGTTCAACATGTCCTGGATGGTGGCTGAGGCGCTGGAAGGGCTCGGACAAACGGACCAGGCGGATTTCCTCCGCGGCAATATCGGCAGGCTCGCCGTCGAACACGAATTTCCGGAATATGTGGACCCGTGGACCGGCGCGGCACACGGCACCCGCAGCTTCAGCTGGACAGCGGCGCTGGCGCTGGAAACCACCTATCAGCGGAGCAGGCCATGACCGCAACCGCCCCGCCATCGGCAGTTTCCGTACTCGTGGCCCACGGTGCCATGATGCGCGGCGGAGCTGACGGCAGCGTGGGCCGCGCCGATTCTCCTGCTCAGGGCACTGAGGGGCTCTATGTGGCAGACACGCGCCTCCTGTCCCGGTGGATCGTGGAAATCAACGAATCCACCTTCTGGGACGTGGGCAGAGTCCTCGAACCAGGCCGCCGCCACACTGCCCTCAGCCCCGCAGCCCGGCGAAACCAGACGCACGATCTCTTCGTCCTCCGCACCCAGGACCTCGCCGCCGACGGACTCACCGAGACCCTGTCCATCCGCAACCTTGGCAGGGAACCCATGACGGCGCGGCTGGTCCTGCGCGCCGGCACCGACTTCGCTGACCAATTCACGGTCCGCACTGACGGACGCAACTTCGACCTCAGCGGCGCGGCCACCAGCCTCACAGTCCTTGACGAGGGCTCGCTCACCTTTGACTACACCCATACCGTGGGGGAGCGGACCTTCACCGCCGGCGTCCAACTGACAGCCAGTATCGTCCCGGAAATCCTGCGCGAACGGGTGGCCGGGCGCTTCGTGGGTGCCGTTCTGTCATGGGAGCTGCCGCTGGCCGCCGGGGAAACCCGTGCCCTGACTCTCGCTGCCCTGTCCACCAGCGAGAGCCGTCCCTGCGCGTCCACTGGTGGTGGACTGGCTGCCAGGGCCGCTACTGCGGGCGCCGCGACTGGCGGAACTGCTGATCAGACGGGACCATTGGCACGCCAGAGCCTTTTGGACCTGGACTCGTTGCTCATGCCGTGTCCGATTGACCCCGCACTGACCATCCCTGCGGCCGGGCTGCCCTGGTTCCTCACGCTTTTTGGCCGCGACTCCCTGTTGACCTCACTGCTGGCCGGGGCCGAACGGCCCGCGATGCTCGGCGACGTCCTGCGCGCCCTCGCCGCCACCCAGGGCGCAGTTGAGGACCCCGGGCGGGTAGAACAGCCGGGGAAAATAGTGCATGAGGTGCGGGTCAGCGAACTGGCCCAACTTGGGGCTGTTCCCTACGGCAGGTACTACGGCACTGTGGATGCCACCCCCTTGTTCCTGATGGCCTTGGGCAACGTGGAGGATCCCGGGTTGCTCCGCGAACTCGAGGAGCCGGCCCGGGAGGCCGTGGACTGGATCCTCGGCCACGGCGGCCTGTGGGATACCGGTTTTGTCCGCTACACCCCTGACCCCAAGGGGCTGCTCCACCAAGGCTGGAAGGACTCATTCGATGCCGTTGCCGGCGCGGACGGCCGTGAACCGGTAGGCGCCATCGCACTCGCCGAGGTCCAGGGCTACACGTGGCGCGGTCTGCGGGAGTGCGCCGGCCTCGCGGCAGGGCAGTGGGGGGACCCCGCATGGGCCGAAGCGCTGCATGCGCTCGCGGACGCACTGAAGACCCGGTTCCGCAAAGAGTTCTGGATGGAGCAGCACCGCTTCCCGGCGCTGGCAGTGGATGGTGAAGGGCGCCGGGTGGACGCGCTGGCCTCCAACGCGGGGCATCTTCTCTGGACGGGAATCCTTGATGCTGATGATGCGCGGTCGGTGACCTCGCGGCTTCTCCAGGACGACTTCTTCACGGGCTGGGGCATCCGCACGCTCGCCGCCGGCCAGCACTACTACCACCCGATGTCATACCACAATGGCTCCGTGTGGCCCCATGACACGATGCTGGCGGCCGAGGGTATGGCAGCGTATGGCTTTCTGGACGAGGCGCGGAAGGTCGCAGGTGCCATGCGGGAGGCGGCAGCGCACTTCGGAAACACGCTTCCGGAGCTGTTCGCCGGGTTCTCCCGCACAGATTTCCCCGTGCCAGTTCAGTACCACCACGCTGGCTCGCCCCAGGCCTGGGCAGCCGCTGCCGGACTTGCTGCTGTCCGGCTCGCGGGCCGGGCCGGCGATGCAGGGACCGGGCTTCAACAGGCCGGGGCCGCCGTCGCATGGAACAGTCCCCGGCCAACAGGGCAGGCAGTGGAAGCTGGGCCCACCAGTGGTTAATCCGCTGATGCCCGGCAAAGAGGAAACCAAGGCCGGGGCCTGCAGTGCCGGCATGGTGGAGGTGAGGGTGCGGGAGGCAGGACAGGCCCGCGACGCAGTGGCTGACGCCATCCTGATGGTGCGGGAAGCGGCGGACCGGTATTCCACCGGAATCATGATCACCGGGCTCGGCGAAGGCTGGTACGTGGTGCGGGCCCACCCCGCGGTGCCCCACGGTCTTGTGCGGGAGCGGAAATAGCGGGGGCCGCTGCCGAGTTATCATGTGCAGAGCCCATCGAAGGAGTCCCCTTGAGTGAGATCACCGTCCGCCACAATGCCGGCCGCGAGCGTTTCGAAATCCTGGACGCAGGCAGCGTGATCGGCAAGGCGGCGTACAAGGAGTACGACGGCGGCGGCTCACCGCAGCGGATTTTCTACCACACGGTGATCAACGAGGAATACGGCGGCCAGGGTCTGGCAGGCCAGCTCGCCACGGTGGCACTGGACGAAACGGTCAGTGCGGGGATGGGCATCGTTCCGGTGTGCCCTTTCATCAAGAAGTTCCTCACCAAACACCCCGAGTACGCCGGCAGCGCTGTCCGCGTGGCACCGGCCCACCTGGAGTTCCTGGACTCTGCGCTGGCTGCCCGCACCCGCTGACGGTCTTTGCACCCCCGCTTTCGGGTGCAAAGTCCACAAACGGGTGCGGATTAAAGACACGTCCGCAATCCTTACAGCCAGCTCCCAACCTTGGATGATCTAATCGACACCGCATCGCGTGCCCTGTGGGCCCGCAGGATGCGGATCGGTTCGTTGAGGTGAAAGAGGAGCCCCTATGCGGGACCAAGAGAGGCGTGCTGCAGCGCGGGATGTCGCTGCGCCCCGGCGGGACCGGAAGAGGCTTGCGCTGCTGTTCACGGCCGTGGCGCTGGTGATCGTGGCGATTCTTGTCCTGGCCGTGGTGCGGTCAGGGCCCCTGTCGGCCACCAGTCCGGTCCCGGTGGCTGTTCCGGAAGCGCCTGTGGCCGTGGCCCCGGATTCCCTCGAGGACAGCATCCAGTCCATCCTCGACGAAAATCCGGACTACCGGATCGGGCTGGCCATGGCCGACATCTCCGGCGACGCGGCACTCACCTTCGGCGACCAGGAGGTCTTTACGGCCGCCAGCACCGCGAAGATCATCACCGCCGCCGCCTACTACCACTTGGTGGAAACCGGGGAAGCAAGCCTCGATGACCCGCTGGGGGACTACGACGCCGCGTTCCAGCTCGAGGCGATGGTCAACGAGAGCAACAACGATTCCTGGCTGCTGCTGATGGATGCGGTGGGTTATCCGCGGCTGATCGACTACGCGTCCTCCATCGGCATCACCTACGACCCGGAGAAGAATCTCCTGACCCCTGTCGGCATGGCCCTGGTCCTGAAGCAGCTGTACGCCGGAGACCTGCTGAACCCGGACAACACCAAACAGTTGCTGGGCTACATGCAAGACACCAACAACGAGGAACTTATTCCCGCCGGCTCCCAGTCCGGGATCGAAGTGTTCCACAAATACGGCGAGTTCGACGGCGAACTCCACGACGCCGCCATCCTCGCCTACCGCGGCTCGACCTTTGTCCTGGTCATCTACACCGAGAATGAAGACGGCACCCAGGATGAAGGGCAGGCTGAGGTCATCCGGGAGCTTACCGGCGTGGTGGAAAAGGCCCTGTACCCGCCGGTGCAGGCAGGCAACAAGGTACCCTAGGGTCATCAAAGTCGCTAACGCCCGCCCCCGTGGGTAAGACTGTTTCCGTGAGCAACAATCCCCGGACCGGTCTGGCCGTCGCCGGACTCAGCCTGGGCACGGCCCTGAACCCCCTCAACTCGTCGATGATCGCGGTGGCACTGGTGGTGCTCCGCTCCGATTTCGGCCTCGACGTCGCGGCAGTCACATGGGTGGTCACCTCGTTCTACCTCGCCTCGGCAGCCGGACAGCCCGTGATGGGCAGGCTGGCGGACCGTTTCGGGCCACGGCGGATGTTTATGCTCGGCATGGCACTGGTCGCCGTCACCTGCGCGCTTGCGCCGCTCGCGCCGAACTTCGCCCTGCTGTGTGTGGCCCGGGCATTCATGGCGCTGGGTACGGCAACGGCCTATCCCAGCGCGGTGGTGATGGTGGGCGCCATAGCCCACCGGGCAAACGTTGACTCGGCCCGGCCGCTGGGGCGGCTGCAAATGGCGAACACGTCGGCCGCGGCGGTGGGCCCGGTAGTCGGCGGCCTGCTGGTAAGCCTGGTGGGCTGGGAGGCGCTGTTCCTGATCAACGTGCCTCTCGCCCTGGCCGCGCTGCTGATCGTGCGGCAGGCCGCTCCAAGGGATGAGGCCCGGGAGCACGGCAGCGTGGCCGAGCTCGTCAGGGACTCGGACATTCCCGGCATCCTGGCTTTTGTCTCAGCCCTGCTGCTGGTGATGATGGCCGCGCTCAACGTGGCGCCGGGCTACCGCTGGTGGATGCTGGCCGCCGGTACCGTCATCGCGGCCCTGTTCGCCTGGCGGGAGCTGCGTTTCAACAGGCCGTTCCTGGACCTCAGGCTCCTGGGCCGGAACCGGCCGTTGATGCTGGTGTACCTCGGCTTCGCGGTGTTCAGCAGCGTGTACTACTTTGTGTTCTTCGGCCTGCCGCAGCTGCTGCAGGAGGCCGGGGGCTACGATCCCGGCGTTGTGGGCCTGCTGATGCTGCCGCTCGCAGCGATGTCCGTGGTGGCAACCCCGTGGGCAGTGAAGGCCATCGGAAGGTTCGGTGTGCGGCGGGTGCTGATTGCCGGCGTCGTCCTGCTGACAGCCGTTGCAGCCCTGATGTGGCTGCTCACCGGCACGCTCGTGATTCCGCTCGTGGTGGTCCTGACGGCACTGATGGGCGTTCCCTACGGAACGGTCAGCATCGCCACCAACCAGGGGATGTTCGTCTCCACCCGGCCGCAGGAGCGTGGTGTTGCGGCGGGCATCTACCAGACCTGCCGGTACGTCGGCGCCATCACCGCCACGGTGATGATCGGGGTGTTCGCGGCCGACGGCGTGCACCAGGAAAACTGGGCGCGGATGGTCCTGGCCATGCTGGCCCTGTGCGTGGTGACGTTCGGTGTATTCCTGGTGTGGAAGCAGCGGACGGACTAAGCGTCCTGTAAGCCGGGTTTATCGTGGAGATATGGCTTCTCCAAAGGCGCAGCTGTACCTGGATATCACCGCAAAAGGCCTGTGCATCCTGGGCGCGGCGATGATGATCTTTGGCCGCGGTGCATGGTTCTACGTGGGCGTGGCCACCGTGGTGCTTGGAGTGTTGTTCATCGGCGGGTCGCTGATGGCCACCCGAAACCTGCGGCGGAGAGGGTGGGACGGCACGCGCCGAAGCTGATGCTCATCTGAGCAACGTGCCGCCCCGCCTGTTCAGTCCCGCGTGGTCGGCTTTTCTCAGGTGTACATCAGCGAGCCCGGCGTGGTGAGCTTCTGGCCGGTTTCCAGCCAGGTCTTCAGGCCGGAGAGGATCATGGGCCAGCCGCCGTAGAGCTGTTCGTTGGCGCCTTCGCGGAGGTCGCTGTGGGTGACGGTGAGGCGGCAGGAATCGCCCACTGGCTCGATGTCCCAGGTGACTTTCGAGGTTCCCTCGGCCTTGACGTCCTCGCCCCAGAGGGCGCGCATGGTCTGGACGAGCCGGCGCGGCGGGTCCACCTCCAGGTTCTCGCCTTCACCCAGGGGCGCGCCGGCTTTGATGTTGTTCATGGTGAAGCTGCTGCCCGGGGTCCAGTCCGTTTCGATCGTGTTCCCGAACTGGTACTTGCTCCGGATGTCACTGTCCGTGATGGCTTCCCAGAGCCGCTCCGGCGTGGTCTTGATGTAGATCTCGAAGATTTTTTCCATGGGACTTTCCAATCTGGATTTGAGGTCGCTGAGGCCAGCGGCCCATGGTTCGGCGTACTTGCTCACCCAGCGGTCGTGGACGAGCCGGATGGGCACCGGATTCAGGAAATGCAGCTTTTCACGCCCCCGACGGCGGGTCACCACCAGGCCTGCTTCTTCCAGGATCCTGAGGTGCTTGGCGATCCCGAAGCGGGTCATGTCGAAGCGGCCCTCGAGGGCGCCGAGGGTCTGGCCGTCCTCGCGGAAGAGCTCGTCAAGCAGGTCCCGGCGGGTAGGGTCTGCAAGTGCCTTGAACACGGCATCCATAGGAACAATGATAGGTGACCATTCGGTCACATATCAACGGTCAGTTCCTCGATGCCAAGCTCTGGTCCCGGTCCTGGAACACCTCATCACCGGGGCCGGTGAAGGCGCGCGAACGCTGGACGGCCTCGATCGAGCCGGTGAACAGCTGGGACTCGTGCGGGTCTGCCGGAGCGCGCGAGCCGTCCCGGCCGGAAGCTGCCAGCCCCTGCAGTGGCTGCTGACGGCGAGAGGAGGCGCCGCCGTCGGACGCTGCCTCGGTCCAGCGCTGCTGGGGAAGTGCTTCCGGATGGCGGTGCTGCAGGAAGGTGACCATCGCCTCGCGGATAAGGCAGCGCAGGTCGAAAAGGGCGGCGCTGTCCGCCGCGCTGACGAGGATCCGGACGCGGACGAAGCCGCCGGTGGCATCCGTGATCTGCAGGACGCCTACACGTTCATCCCACAGTTCCGTGCCGGCCAGGACGCTGCGCAGTTCGGCGCGCATGTCCTCCACCGGGGCGCGCCAGTCGAGGTCGAACTCCACGGTGCCCATCACCTCGGACTGGCGGCGGGTCCAGTTCTCGAACGGTGTGGTGGTGAAGTAGGTGGAGGGCAGGATGAGCCGCCGGTCGTCCCAGATGTGGACCACCACGTACGTCAGGGTAATCTCCTCGATGCGGCCCCACTCCTTCTGGACCACCACCACGTCGTCCACGCGAATGGCGTCCGTGAAAGCAAGCTGCATGCCCGCGAAGACGTTGACCAGCGAGGTCTGCGCGGCGAGGCCGGCGACGATCGAGATTACGCCGGCGGATGCCAGCAGTCCGGCGCCGAGGGCCTGGATGGCCGGGAAAGTGAGCATCACCGAGCCCACGGCCAGGACCACCACCAGGGCAACGCCAATCCGGCGGGCCAGGATCATCTGCGTCCGGAGCCGCCGGGCACGCCGGTTGTCCGCAACGTCAACGCTGTACCGGCCGAGAACCACCGCTTCGATAATCAGCAGGACAGCCACGCCCAGCCAGGCGAGGGAACCGATGAGGGCTATCAGAAGCAAATGGTCGACGCCGGGCCGCCAGCCTTCGTCCCCGGCCGTCAGCCCCAGCGCGGTGCGGACGCCGATGAGGCAGAGCGCCAGCCGCAGCGGTTGGCGGGCCACCCGGGAGGTGGCTTGCAGTTCCGGGCGTTTGCGGTTGAGGCGCAGGACGAGCTTGCGCAGCAGCCAGGACAGGACCAGTCCTGCGGCCACTGCAAGCGTGACGGCAATGAACGGCATGGCGGGATTGAGCAGGTCTTGCATCCATTAACCACTACCAACTTCGGCTGCAGGGGCCGAAATTGACCCTGACCCTGGTGTGGTGCGTGCGCTCCTTCCCGGTTACTCCGTGGGCCGCACCCGCTGGTGGTTAGCAATCCCTTTATCCGTGCGGTTGTTGCCGGCCAAAGCCTGACACCCGGGCGGCCAACTGGGCTGGAACGCACGCCGCAGCCCGGGCGTGGTGGCGTGGAACGCCCAGGCTATCCGCGGATGCCGAAATCGGTGTCCGTGTAGGAGCCCGGCCGGGCGGGGGCCTCCGGAATCAGCGGGCGGCCGGTTCCTTGGCTGGCACTGGTGCATCAAGCCGTGAGTCCAGCAGGCCTGCCGCGACTGCCGGAGCAAGCCCTGGCGCCAGCGGTAGGCGCGGGACCACCAGGCAGTGCCAGAGGTGGTAGATGTCCGCCTTGCCGGACCACACGGTGGAGGTAACGTTGCCGTTCTCGTCGAGTTCCTGCTTCCAGGAGCCGTGCTCGTAGTCGATGAACCAGTCGCGGGCGTGGTCCCAGATCCGCTCGTACCAGTTGGCGTACTTCTTCTCGCCGGTGGCGATGTAGAGGGCCGCCGCTCCTCCAATTGCCTCGGCGGGTACCCAGCGGATGCGGGTGGTAACAACCGGCTTGCCCTCCCAGTCGACGGTGTAAACGAATCCCGGATGACCGTCCGGCTCCCAGGCGTCGCGGATGGCAGCGTCGAACAGGCCCCGCGCGTCCTCTAGGAGCCATTCCGGGGCGTCCAGTGCGCGGGCCTCGAGCCCGGCACGGAGGTGCAGCAGCAGCCGCGCCCACTCAACCCAGTGGCCAGGGGTTCCCCCGTAGGCCCGGAACTGGCTGGCCCGGTCATCGGTGTTGTATTCGGGCATAGGGTTCCACTCCGGGTCGAAGTGCTCGAAGACCCGGTAGTTGTTGTTGCGCGCGAAGTTGTGGATGAGCAGCTCGGCAATGTGGAGGGCCCGTTCCAGCCACCGGTCTTCCCCGGTCACATCAGCGACGATGAGGTACGCCTCGACTGAGTGCATGCTCGCGTTCCCGCCACGGTATGCCTCGGTTTCGGTGAAGTCCCGGTTCCACGAGTCGAAGCACATGTTGGCCTCATGGTCCCAGAATTTCGTGTCGGCTATCCGCAGCGCCTCGTCGAGCAGTTCCCGGGCTCCGGGGCGCTCCGCCGCAACGGCGCTGGCAGCAGCGAGGAGCACAAAAGAGTGCTGGTAGCCGGACTTGGTGTCGTTCACGGGACCGTTCTGGTCCACCTCGGCATACCAACCGCCGAACTCGTCATCGTGGAGGGCTCCGTTGAGGGCGGCAATGCCGTGGTCGACGAGTTTCCCGGCGCCCGGGCGTCCCATCAAAGCGGCGACAGCGAAACTGTGCACCATCCGCGCGGTAATCCAGAGATGGGTCGGCTTGTCGGGAAATACCACGCCGTTGTTGTCGAGCCAGCCGAATCCCGTAGGGACCTTTGAAGCCGCGGCGAAATTGATCAGCCGGTCGGTTTCCGCCTCAAGCCATCGTGCGTGAGCGGCACTGTTCAGCCACGTCATGTTATTTCCTCTCTCTGGTACTGGTGCAAGGTTGCTGGTGCAAGTGAAAATCAGGTCAGCCGGCGGCGTCCAGTACGCCGCGGATGATGGTGGCGGCCGCTCCCAGGTAGGCCAGGACAATCAGCAGGAGCTGGGCGGCGCGGGCGGGAACGAACTTCGAGGCGACGTCTCCCAGTACCAGGCCGGCTAGGCAGGCCGCAGCAACAGCTGCCCACATGGCAAACGGGAGGGCCGGAAACGAGGCAGGTGCCGTGAGGGCTTTGGACACCAGGGAGAAGGTGCCGATGGTGAAGAAGTAGGGCTGCATGGTGGCGGCGAAGGACTTGTGCTGCCAGCGGGTGGCGATGGAGTACATGCTGACCGCCGGCCCGCCCACACCGGCCGCCGTGTTCATAAAACCGCTCAGGCCGCCGGCCGTCAGCAGGTAGCGCCGGCGGGGAGGCAGCACCGCGGATTTCAGGACCAGCAGAACTGTCAGCCCCACGGCCAGGATCACGCCGATGGAGATTTCCAGGACCGCCGCCGGGATCAGCCGGATCAGGAAAGCGGCGGGGACAATCCCCAGCAGCGCCGACGCCGCCAGCGCCGCGTACCGCTTCCAGTCGATGTCCCGCACCACCCGGAAGATGATGGCCCCCGCCGTTACGGCACCGCAGAGGTTGACCAGGACCACTCCTTCCACCGGCCCCAGCAGCAGGACCAGGAAGGGAGCCGCGACCAGCGCGAAGCCCATCCCCGTGATGCGCTGCATCCCCGCGCCCATCACAACGGCGGCCAGCACCAGTCCCGTGGTCAGCACTTACGGCCGCCAGGCCACGTACTGGACCTCCTCGAACTCTTCCAGGCCGAGGTCCGATCCTTCGCGGCCCAGGCCGGACTGCTTGACCCCGCCCATCGGGGCAAACGCCACGGACGGCAGGGGATCGTTGACCCCCACAATGCCGGCTTCCAGCCGCTCCGGAACATCCCACGCGCGCCTGGCATTGCCGCTCCACACGTAGGCGGCGAGTCCCATTTCGGTGGCGTTTGCCTTGCGGATTGCGTCCTCCTCCGAAGAGAAGGTGACGACGCCGGCCGCCGGGCCGAAGACTTCTTCACTCACCAGGGGTGCGTCCCCGGGGACGTCCATCAGCAGCGTGGGTGCCATAAACGCGCCGTGTCCAGGGACGGATGTCCGTTGCGTGACGCGGCGGGCGCCGCGCTCCAGCGCATCGTCAACGAGGGCCTGGACGGCCGAGACGCGGTCGGCGTCGATCATCGGGCCAAGGTCCGGGACGGGTGTTCCGCCGTCGGGAACGCCGTGCCCGATGCTCATTGCATCGAAGCGGGCGCCCAGCTTCCGGGCGAACTCTTCGGCGATGCTGTCCTGTACCAGGAAGCGGTTGGCCGCCACGCAGGACTGGCCGGTGTTGCGGAGCCGGCCCAGCACAGCACCCTCGACGGCGGCGTCCAGGTCCGCGTCCTCGAACACAATGAAGGGCGCGTTGCCCCCGAGTTCCAGCAGCGGCCGGACCACCCGCTCCGAAGCTGAGGCCATGATCTGGCGGCCCACGCCGGTGGAGCCGGTGAAGCTGACGGCACGCACGGCCGGGTGCTGGAGCAGCGCGGAGGTAACGTCCCTGGACGGGCCGTGGACCAGGTTGACCACCCCGGCCGGGAACCCGGCGTCGTGCAGTACCTCGAACAGCCCGGTGGCTGCGAGCGGCGCTTTCTCGGAAACCCGGCCTACCACCGTGCAGCCGGCGGCCAGCATGGCTGCCAGTTTCCGGGCCTGGATGGACACGGGAAAGTTCCAGGGCGTGAGGCTTAGCGCGACGCCGATGGGCTTGCGGAGGCTGAGGTGGCGGCGGCCGTGCAGCTCAGGCGGGCTGACAGTGCCGGTGGAGCGGCGGACCTGCTCGGCGAACCAGCGGAAGTATTCCACGGAGAAGTCCACTTCGCCCTGCGCCTCGGGGAGCCGTTTGCCGGCTTCCAGCGCCAGGGTGTGGGCCAGTTCGTCCCTGCGTTCGGCCAGGAGGTCGGCGGCGTTGCGGAGCAGGTCCGCACGGTTGCGGACCGTGGTGCGGGACCAGGAGGCGAAGGCTTCGGCGGCCGCGTCGGCTGCCAGGGTGGCGTCCTGGGCGGTTCCCCAGGCGACCTCGCCCACGGTGCTGCCGTTTCCGGGATCCGTGACGTCCTTCGACGTTCCGGCCGCATGCCAGGTGCCGTTCACCAGGTGTCGGGCTGATTTGAGGTTCACTGATGTGCCTTTCGTTGGGCCAGGCGGGGTCCGGTCATCTCTTGCCGGTGCCTCATCCTTTGCTTGCGCCGGCCGTGATGCCGGCCACGAAGTACCGCTGCAGGAAGATGTACGCCACCACCACGGGCAGGGAGGCCAGGATGACGCCGGCGAACAGCAGCGGGTAGTTGGTCTGGAACTCGCCCTGGAAGCTGAGCAGTGCCAGCGGCAGGGTGCGGTTGCCGGGGGACTGGATGAACAGCAGCGGATACAGCAGTTCGTTCCAGTGGATGACGAACAGGAAGATCGCAGCGGCGGCGATGGACGGAGCGGACAGCGGCAGGGCGATCGAGACGTAGGTCCGCCACGGGCCGGTCCCGTCAATGGAGGATGCTTCGTACAGTTCGCGGGGCAGGGTCCGCATGAACCCGCCCAGGATAAAGACGGCGATGGGCAGGGTGGACACCACGTTGGCCAGGATCAGGCCAGTGAGGTTGTCCAGCAGCCCTAACCGGCCGAAAAGGACGTACAGCGGCACCATGTTGGCCTGCGCCGGGATGGCCATGCCCAGGACCAGGAAACCGAAGATGGCCCAGGAGATAAAGCCCTTGAGCCGGGACACGGCGTAGCCGGCAAGGCTGGCCAGGAACAGGGTGAGCGGCACGGAGACGGCGGTGACAATGACGCTGTTCCAGAACGAGGAACCCAGGTCCTGGCCGCCGATCACCTCGGCGTAGTTGGCGGGAGAGAGGGACTGCGGCAGGCTGAACGGCCCGGCAAAGAGTTCCTGCGTGGACTTGAAGCTGCCGAACCCCACCACGGTGAGCGGAACGATGATGATGACCGCGTAGATCGCGAGGATTCCGCGGCGGGTTATTGACGCGAGCATGCTGTCATTCCCCCTTCGGGGTGAGGCGGAGGAGCCGGCGCTGCAGCCAGGTGACCAGGGCGATCATCGCCATGAAGATGATCGATTGGGCGGCGGCGTAGCCGAACTCCGAGTTGGCAAAAGTGCTGTAGATACGGGTGGAGAGGATGTCCAGGGAGCTCTTGGGCGGGTTGCCCGCAATGCCGAGGATCAGGTCGAACGCCTTGAACGACTGGACGGTGGTGTAGGCAACCACGATGGAGGTTGCTGGGGCCACAAACGGCCAGGTGATGGATTTGAACTGCTGCCACTTGCCCGCGCCGTCCATCTCCGCTGCCTCGTAGAGTTCGCGGGGAATGGACTGCAGGCCGGCGATGTAGACCACCATCATCTGCCCTGCGTGGAACCACACCTGGGTGACGGCCACCCAGTACAGCGCCTGGGCGTTGTTGCCGAGGTAGGAGCCCTGCAGTGCGTCCAGGCCGACGGTGCCCAGGACCGCGTTGGCCAGGCCGAAGTTGGGGTCGTAGATGAACTTCCAGATGAAGGCCACGGAGACCGAGGACAGGATGGTGGGGAAGAAGAACAGGGCGCGGAGCAGGATGCTGCCGCGGGAGTTCTTTGTCAGCATCAGGGCCAGGATCAGCGAGAACGCCGTCTGCGCGATCACCACCAGCAGCACGAACTTGAGGTTGTTGGTCAGCGCGTTGGTGAACAGCGAGTCCTTGGTGAAGGCCCGGATGAAGTTGTCCAGCCCCACGTAGTTGAAGGCCGCCGAGAACCCGTTCCAGTCCGTGATGGCGTACTGGAAGGCCTGCAGGGTGGGCATCACCAGGAAGAACGCGATGATGGCGACGGCGGGAAGCGGGAAGAGGTACAGCGCCGGATTCACCCGGGTGGGGGAGCGGCGGCGCTTCTTCGCACCGGTTTCGGTATGCGTGTCCGGCGCCCTTCGCTCCGACGCCGTTCCGGGATGGATGCTCATAGCCGTTCGTCAACAATCTTCTGGGCGGCGTCGGCTGCCTGCTCCGGGCTGGTGCCGGAGATGACCGCCGTCGCGCTGGCTTCCACGGCGTTGCGGACGTCCAGGTTCTGGAACTGGAACCGGGCGGCCAGGGCCGTCTTCTTGTCCAGCCACGGGCTCAGGCGCTTGAGGTCCGGGTTGGTGTATTCGACGTCCTTGACGGACACGTGCTGCGCTGTCTGGTTGGCGTAGTAGCCGGCGTTTTCCGGCTCTGACAGGAAGTCGATCCACGCCGCGGCGGCTGCCTGGTTCTTGCTGGCGGCATTGACGCCCAGGATGAACGTGGCGTTATAGGCGCCCTCATACTTGCCGTTGCCGTCCGACGTGTTGGGGAACACCAGCTCGATGGGGAAGGTGGCGCCCAGCCCGCGGACGGCGGCGATGTGGTACGACCCGGTGGCCAGCATGGCGGCCTTGCCCTGCGAGAACAGGTTCTGCGCCGGTTCCACGGCCGTGCCGGTGGCGTTGGACTGCAGGTACGGGACCAGCTGCTTGTACTGGTTCAGCATCTTGATGAACCAGTCGTCGGTGCACTTGAGCTTGCCCTGCTCGATCTGGGCGCACATGTCATCGACCGGTGCGTTGTTGGCGATCATGCAATTGAACAGCTGGCCGCCGTTTCCCACATCGCCGCCCGGCCAGGAGATGGGAACCACGCCGGAGGAAGCGAGCTTTTCGCACATGCCCAGGAACGCGTCCCAGTCCTTGGGTGCGATGTCGGCGCCGGCCTTGTCGAACAGGTCCACGTTGGCCATGGGCATGGGGAACACCACCTGGTACGGCAGTCCCAGCTGGCTCTCGCCGGACTTTCCGGCGGACAGCAGGCCCTCCTGGTAGTTGGAAACAGCCTTGCTGTTCTTGAGCTCGGTGTAGATCCCGGCTTCGGTGAAGTTCTTGAATTGGGCGCCGCGGAAAGTGGCGAAGGCGTCGCCGATGGCTGCACCCCGGACCTTCTGCAGGCCCTGGGCGTTGTAGTCGTTGGAGGTGGAGATGTCTTGGGCCACCTCCACGCCGTCGTGCATTGCTGCGAAGCGCTTGATGAGTTCGTCAAACACCGCTTTGTCCTCGCCGCGCCAGTGCGCGAAGGACACCCTGCCGGTGACGTTGCCGGTGGCGGGTGCGGCCGGTCCGGTGGCACCACCGGGTGCAGTGGATCCACCGGGTCCGGCGCATGCTGCCGCGGTGGCACCGAAGCCCAGCGCCCCGAGAAGGGCCATGGCCTGCCTGCGTGAAATCTGACTCACAATAATCTCCTCGTTGAGTTTTTGCTATGCCTTGTTACTTGACTGCGGAAAAGCGGGTGGGTACTGCCAGGACGCTGTTGCGCTCCGGGAGCGCTATGCGTTGGACCTCTGTGACGAGACGACGTCGTCAACCACGGCGCAGAGGCGCTGCAGCCGGCGGACGGCGTCAGTGGACAGGGATTCGACGACGTCGGGCGCGCCGATGCAGGACGCCCAGACGGCGCGTCCGGAGAGGAAGCCGCTGGCGCCTTCCAGGCAGGCCCAGCGGACGGCGTCGGGGAAGACGTCCTCGGGGACACCTGAGGACAGGACCACCCACGGGCCGTCGATGGCGTTGGTCAGTTCGGCGCAGGCTGCGCGGACTTCGGTTTCGGGTGCCTTGCCGTGGAAGGGGACCTCGGCCTTGTAGAGGTCGGCGCCCAGGCTGCCGAGTTCCTTGGCAGCGGCGAGGATGCCGGCGTTCCAGTCGAAGTCACCGCCGGCCAGGGGTTTGCGGGAGACGGGTTCGATGATGCTGATGAGTCCGGCGGACCGGCAGATGTCCACGAATTCACGGACCATGGCCACGCGGCCTTCGGCGGGCTCGTCCGGGCGGTACAGCACCAGGAGCTTGAGGGCCTTCACTCCCAGGGCCTTGTATTTGTGGGGGTCCACCAGGCGGTCGATGGTTACCTCGCCCACCAGTTCGCCGTGCGCCGATTCGAAGTGGTCAGCGGAGGCGATCAGTCCGCAGCTGGGGTCCACCACGTTGTCTGCGATGGCCTGGTCCAGGGCGAACTGGCGGTCGATCAGGACGCCTGAGGCGTAGGGCGTGAGGATTCTGGCGGCCTGCAGCTTGAAGTCCTGCAGGTCCTGGTCCGTGACGGGGGTTTCCTGGTGTTCGGCGATCATGTTGCGCATCGCCTCGCGCTGGTCCACGGCGAGCATCGCGAAGGCGCCGGACGGGCGTTGCAGCGGGGAAAGGTCAGTGGCGGTCATGTGCTGCTTCTTTCAGCTAGGCAGGTTGGAGGCTAGGACGGGTTTGATGGTTTGGCGGGGGATGGCGGAGCGGCCGTCGAGGCCGGCGCACGATGCGGAGGCGGTGCGGCCGGCGAAAGCGGCGGCTTCTACCAGCGGGAGGTTGGCGGCGACGGCGGCGAGCAGGGCGCCGTGGTACACATCGCCGGCGCCCAGGGTGGAAACGATGGTGGCCGGCGTGGCCGGAACGTGGACGGGTTCGCCGCCCCGTTCCAGGACCCACGCACCGTCAGAGCCGGCGGTGGCGACGACGGCGGAGGCGCCGTAGTCGATGGCTTTCCGGAGCAGGTCCCCGGCGGAGTGGTCCACGCCGTAGTCTGCGCGGAGCCGCTCGATGGTGGGGACGTAGAGGGCGACGCCTTGCGGACTGAAAGACGGGATGGGGTTGCCGGCGTCCACGCTGATGTTCAGCCGGCCCGGGGTGAAGCCGGGCGCGGAAGCGACGGCGTTCCAGCCCAGGTGGTCCACGTGGACCCAGGCTGCGGATGCGAGCAATTCGTGGAAGCGGCTGCCGGCGGGGAAGCTGACGGGCGGCACGGGGCGGGTGACGATGGCGCGGCTCTCGGTGGCCTGGCTGACCACGATGACGCTGGCGCCGGTCTTGACGGTCGAATCACGGATCACGGCGGACGTGTCCACGCCTTCCGCCTGCAGGCCCAAGATAATGCGCTCGCCTTCCTCGTCCGTGCCGAGGACCCCGGCGAACGCTGTGCTGGCACCGGCCCTCACTGCCGCAACGGCTGCGGTGGCGGCAGGGCCGCCGCCCGCCGTCGCGAAGCCTGACGCAACGGTGCGGCTGTCCGCGGCGGGGTAATCCTGGACCAGGGCGATGGAGTCAAGAGTGGCGCAGCCTACGAAGAGCAGGGTTCCGGTTGACGGTTGGGGCACGTTCCACCTCGTTGTAGTTTGGCTGGTATTGAAGAAATATACACACGCTATGTTGGAAAAACAACACTTTCTGTATAGTTGTGTTTGGGATGCAACGCCGCGGTCCCCCCTCAACGTAGAGAAACGGAGCAACTCATGTCATTGCCTTCTGCGGAACCGGTCCGGACAGTTCGTTACGGCCTTATCGGGGCTGGCCACATGGCCCGCGAACACGTCCGGAACCTTGCCCTGATCCCCGGAAGCCGGATCACTGCAGTCTCCGATCCGCAGCCGTCCTCCCTGGCGGAAACCGCTGCGGAGATCGGCTACGAGGTGCAGACTTTTCCGTCCCACCAGGAGTTGCTGGCCTCCGGCCTGGTGGACGCGCTGGTGATCGCCAGCCCCAACGACACCCATCTGGGCATCCTGAAGGACATCTTCGCCAGCGGCACCAATCTCCCGGTGCTGGTGGAGAAGCCCGTATGCACCACCGCCGAGCAGGCAGATGAACTCGAGGTGCTGGCCGCCAGCTACCCCGCCCCGGTCTGGGTGGCGATGGAATACCGCTACATGCCGCCGGTGCAGGAAGTCATCCAGGCCGCGCACAACGGCAAACTCGGCAATATCTACATGCTCTCCATCGTGGAGCACCGGTTCCCGTTCCTTCATAAGGTGGACTCCTGGAACCGCTTCGCGGAGCGGACCGGCGGCACCCTCGTTGAGAAGTGCTGCCACTTCTTCGACCTGATGCGGCTGATCCTGCAGGACGAGCCCGTGCGCGTCTATGCCAGCGGAGGCCACGACGTGAACCACATGGATGAGGTCTACGAGGGCCGGATCCCGGACATGATCGACAACGCCTACGTGATTGTGGACTTCAAGGGCGGCCGGCGGGCCATGCTGGAGCTGTCCATGTTCGCCGAGGGATCCAAGTTCCAGGAGCGGATCTCCATCGTGGGTGACGCAGCCAAGATCGAGACCCTCATCCCGGTCGCGGCAAACCACTGGATTCCCGGAGATGAAGCCGAAGCCACGGTGGAACTCAGCCCGCGCTCGCCGCTGGGCCCGGAAAAGCACGAGGTTCCGGTGGATGAGGCGGTTCTGGCAGCGGGCGCGCACCATGGTTCCACCTACTACGAACACCTTGGTTACCGGAAGGCCATCCTGGGTGAAGGACCGGTGGACGTTACGGTTGCCGACGGCCTCCAGTCGGTCCGGATGGGCCTGGCCGCCGAGCGTTCAATTGTTGAGGGGCGCCCCGTGGAGCTTGCGAATGCCGGTGCCGGGGTAGGCCAGTAAGTAGATTGGTGTTGGAATAGCAACATTGCGCCGGGCCGGTGTCCGGCACATGGGGCAGGAAGAAGAGGAAATGAGCAACGCACGTGAAGAGGGCCCGCTGACGCCCCGCCAGCGCACTATTTTGGACGAGCTGGGCCGGCGGGGCTTCATTTCCACCACCGACTTGGCCGAGACGTTTGCTGTTTCTGACATGACGGTGCGCCGGGACACCCGGGTGCTGTCCAAGCTTGGCCTGGTCCGGGTGGTTCACGGTGGCGTCAGCGCCCTCCACACCGGCGGCCAGAACGCGGACTTCGCGGCCCGGGTCCGGGAGGATGCGGACGCCAAGCAACGGGTGGCATTGGCCTGCGTTGCAATGATCGGGGAGCGGGACGCCATCATCCTGGATGCCGGCACCACCACGTACCAGATCGCGCAGGAGCTCCCCGCTTCCTTCACGGGCACCATCATCACGCACTCGGCGCCCGCCATCCAGCGGTGCCTGCAGCTGACGGCGGCGCGGACCATCTGCCTGGGCGGTGAACTGCTCCTGGACAGCCAGGCGTTCAATGGCCCCATGACGGTCAGCGCCGCTGCAGGCCTTCGTGCCAAGACGGCCTTTATCGGCGTCAGCGGGATCCACGACGAGGCGTTTTACATTGAGCGGGATGTGGAGCGCGCCACTAAGATCGCCCTCATGAACTCTGCGGAACAGGTGGTCGTAGTGGCCACGCACCAGAAGATGCTCCGGTACGCACTGGCCCGGCTGGCCGCGTTTGACGCCGCGGACGTGCTGGTGACCGACGCACCACCGCCGCCGGAGATCGAGGACGCACTGGGCGCCGCCAACGTGAAGCTCGTGGTGGCCGCATGAGCGCGCCGCTGCGGGTGGCCCTGCCCGACCAGAAGCTGCTGGATGCGCTGGAGGTCAGCGCCGGCGTCGAACTTCTCCTCTGGGATCTCACCGGGCCCGCCCCGGAGGGCCGGATCGACCTGTTGGTGCCGCCCTACATGGGCAAGCCTGGAGCGCTGGCGGCCCTGGACGGTGTGGACGTCGGGCTGGTCCAGAGCCAGTCCATCGGGTACGACGGCGTGGCGGACGTGCTGCCCGAAGGGTGCCTTTTCGCCAACGCGGCGGGGGTCCATGAGACCTCGACGGCGGAACTCGCCTTAGGCATGATGATCGCCAGCCAGCGCGGCCTGGCTGATTTTGCCCGCAATCAGGCCACCGGAACCTGGGACAACAGCCAGCGGCCCAGCCTGGCCGACCGGCGGGTGCTGTTGGTGGGCTACGGGGGAGTGGGCAAGGCCATCGAGGCACGGCTGCTGCCGTTCGAAACCGAGGTAACCCGGATGGCCAGCCGCGAACGCGAGGATGCCGGCGGAAAAATCTACGGGATCGACTCCCTGTATGAGCAGTTGCCGCTGCACGAGATTGTGGTGGTAAGCGTTCCCCTCAGCGAGCAGACCCGGCAGCTGGTGGACGCGAAGTTCCTGGCGGCGATGCGGGACGGCGCGCTGCTGGTGAACGTGGCGCGCGGCCCGGTCGCCGACACTGATGCGCTGCTGGCGGAGACGTCAGCCGGGCGGTTGCGCGCGGCCCTGGACGTGACGGATCCCGAACCGCTGCCGGCGGGCCATCCGCTGTGGACGACGCCCGGCGTGCTGATCACTCCGCATGTGGGCGGGGCCAGTTCGGCGATGTTTCCGCGCATGGTCCGGCTGGTCAAGCAGCAGATCAGGCTGATGCTGGAGGGCAAGGAACCAGTGAACGTGGTGCTGGGCGCTCCACTGGCTTGAAGCTACCCAGGCGGAGCCCCCCGCTCCTATGCTTAGGGCCATGTCCACTTATGAAGTCCGCCGCAGCGCGGTCATCCCTGCTCCCGCCGAAGACGTTTTCCCGGTGGT
Source organism: Pseudarthrobacter sp. W1I19 (assembly GCF_030817835.1). NCBI lineage: Bacteria > Bacillati > Actinomycetota > Actinomycetes > Micrococcales > Micrococcaceae > Pseudarthrobacter > Pseudarthrobacter sp. W1I19. Next base: position 3,436,789 of record NZ_JAUSZR010000001.1, on the reverse strand, counting down.
CAACAGCTTCCACGAGTGGACCAAATGGTCGCCGTGGGAGACCGTGGATCCGGGCATGAGCCGGCGCTACTTCGGCAGCGAATCAGGCGTGGGCGCAGGCTACGAGGGAGCGGCAACCGCAAAGCCGGCAGCGGAACCATGGAGATCGTCGAGTCGGAACCATCCAGCCGGATCCACGTCCGCCTGCAGTTCAACAAGCCGTTCAAAGCCCTGAACCCCACCACCTTTACCTTCACCCCCGTACCCGGCGGCACCGAGGTCACCTGGGTGATGACAGGGGAAAACAAAGGCGCTGCCAAGCTGTTCGCGCTCTTTATGAACATGGACAAGCTGGTGGGATCGGACTTCGAACGCGGGCTGAAATCGCTGTCCGAGGCAGTGGCGGCCCGGAAGAGTTGACCCCCGCAGCCGGCCGGCTACACGGCCGGCTCGCGCCGCCTGCGGAACACTATCCTGAGGTTGTCACGGAAGCTGAGGCTGTTCCGGCGGCTCACCACGATGACAGCGGACAGTGCGGTGGCCAGGACCACGGCACCGCCGGCGGCCACTGACCAGCGGGCGCCGAATTCGGAGCCGATCCAGCCCATCAGCGGCGCACCCACGGCAGTTCCGCCCTGGAGGATGGCAAGGTACAGGGCCAGCACCCGTCCGCGGAACTGCGGTTCCACGGAGAGCTGGATGCTGGTGTTGCAGCTGTTCAGGAACGTGATGGATGCCAGGCCAACCGGTATGAGCACGGCGGCATAGAGCCAGAACGACGGCGATACGCTGCCCAGGAGCGTGAACGCACCTAAGCCCAGCGCCCCGCCCAGGAGATACCGCAGCCGCGGGCCGGCCCTGCGCGCCGCGAGCAGCGCACCGGCCAATGTGCCCACCGCCATGATGGAACCAAGGAGCCCGAATTCACCGGGTCCCACCCCGAACTCGGTGGTGGTCATCAGGGCGTTGGTGATAGGGAAGTTCATGCCGAAGGCGCCCAAAATGCCCACCATAAAGAGGATCAGCACCAGATCCGGCCTCTGGCGGACGTAGCGCACGCCTTCCGCCACCTGGTGTTTGCTGCGGGACGGCCGGACGGCAGGGACCAGTTCCGAAGTCCGGATCCGGAACAGCGAAATGATCACGGCGGCAAAGCTGGCCGCGTTGAGCAGGAACACTGGTCCGGTGCCTACCCATGCGATCAGCACGCCTGCGATGGCGGGCCCGGTGAGCCGTGCAGTGTTGAAGGACGCGGAGTTCAGTGCCACCGCGTTGGAGATGTTGTCCTGCCCCACGAGTTCGGAAACGAACGCCTGGCGCGACGGCGCGTCGATGGCGCCGGCGATTCCAAGGCAGAGAGCGGCAAGATAGGCATGCCAGAGCTGGGCGGTGCCCGTGACCACCAGGAGTCCCAGCACCAGCCCGGTCACGCCCATGGCCACCTGCGTCCACAGCAGGATGACGCGTTTGCGGTAGCGGTCCGCCAGTACTCCGCCGTAGGGGCCGAGCAGCAGCATGGGCAGGAACTGCAGGCCGGTGGTGATGCCGAGGGCGGCGCCCGAATGGTTGGTGAGGACCGTCAGTACCAGCCAGTCCTGTGCCACACGCTGCATCCAGGTCCCGATGTTGGACACAATGGCCCCGCCGGCCCAGATGCGGTAGTTGCGGTTATCCAGGGCCCGGAACATGGCGCTCATTTTCCGCTCATCTCCTGCATGATGTGGGCGGCCCGGCTGAGGATCTGCCGGTCCTCTTCGCTCAGCCCGGCCACGCGCTGGGCGAGCCAGGCGGTGCGCTGGTTGCGGGCTTCCGCCAGGACTGCCCTGCCGCCGTCGGTGATGTCCACGCGGACCTGGCGGCCGTCGTCGGGATTGGCAGCACGGGACACGAAGCCCTGGTCGGCGAGGGCGTTGACGATGCGGGTCATGGAGGGAGCCTGCACGTGCTCCCGCTCGGCCAGTTCACGGAGGGTGGTCGGGCCGCTGCCGTGCAGTTGGGCCAGCACTGTGTATTGCCCGGGGGTGATGACGTCGCCGGTGGCTTCGACGCGGAGCCTGCGGGATGTGCGCATCACGGCAGTGCGGAGCTCGATGGCGAGGGTGTCGGAGGTAGTGGATTCCGTGGTCTTGCTGTTGTCGGTTTTGGTTGTGGTCACTGTGGTGTTGCGCCTCCCGAAAATGCTTAGCATTGCTAATTAGTCCTGCTAATAAGTATGCTTCTGCGCAGGACTCAGGGCAAGGGCTTCGAAGGTTGACGTTGATCACTGGTTAGGCTGGGGCATGGATTATGTACTCCGGCAGGCCACTGCTGACGATGCAGAAGCCGTGGTGCTGATGCACACGCTGGCGCACGAGGAGTGCTATTTCCACCTGCTGTCCCCGGCCTTTTTTGCCGCCCGCCGCGCTGCGGTTCCCGAACGGGTGGCCCGCCGTCGGACTCACCTGGACGTGGAGGACCCCCGCATCGTCGCTGTGGACGCCAACAACGAGGTGGTGGGATTTGCCGACGCCGGTCCAGGCCGCGACGAGGATGGCCCCGTTCCGCTGGAGCTGTATTCGATCTACCTCCTCGGCCGCGCTCAGGGCACGGGCCTGGGGACGGCCCTGGTGGGCGCGGCAATCGGGGAGTCGCCGGCGTACCTTTGGGTGCTGGAGGACAACGTAAGGGCCCAGGCTTTCTACCGCAGGCTCGGCTTCCGGCCCGACGGCGGGCGTGGGCTGCTGCCGCCAGAGTGGGAAAGCCTGCCGGAGATACGGATGGTCCGGACTGGGCCGTAGCGGGGCGAGGAGCTGCGGTGCAAGGCCTGCTAGCCTGCTGCGCCGGGGTCTGTCACCAGCAGGTCGCCGACCTCGCACTCCAGGGCCTGGCAAACGGCCGCGAGCGTGGAGAAACGAATGGCTTTCGCGCGGTCATTCTTGAGGACGGACAGGTTGACCAAGCTAACCCCGACCCGTTTGCTGAGCTCCGTCAGGGTCATGCCGCGCTGCTCCAGCAATTCGTCCAGCCGGCAATGAATCCCGGTTGTGTCCTCGGCTGGCATCAGACCAGGCCCTCGGTGTCTTTCTGCAGGCGTCCGCCGAACTGGAAAACCCCGGCCACGAGGATGAGCACAAGCCCGGCAACCACCGGAGCCATGTTGAAATGCGCGCTGAAACTGAGCCCTTCTCCTGCAGTCCGCGCGTTGATCCCGAGCACTTCTGCCAGGCGGCCGCGGGCGATCTGGTCGAGAACTTGGGCAGCGCTGCCCGCCACGGCCAGGACCGCGCCGCAGGCTCCGATGATCCAGACGGATGCAGCTGTGAACAGGTTCGCAGCTCGAAGACGGAAGGCCAGCAGGAACAGCAAAGCCAGCACGGCCAGGACGCTGATGTGGCTCAACGTCCCGGCCCACGCCAACAGCGCGGCTTCACCGGTGGGCAAGGCGGGGATGGCCACCTCCACTGAGGTGAAATGCGCCTGCGCGCCGAGTTGCACGTCCGAAAGGGTGTGCTGGTTGGTGCTCAACGGCAGGGTCAGCGTCACTGGGCCGGTGAAGTAGGCCACGATGCCCGGGATGGTGAGGGCCGTCGTGGCAACAGCAGCTGCCGCGGACACTGCCATCAGCGCCACCGCGTCCGCCCTGGATACAACCCTGCGGTTACCCTGCCTCCATTGCAAACCTGCCTTGGCAAAATTCACTATTCCCCCAGTAAGTTATCGATTGCCGATAATAATGACAATCGATAACCTACGGCTCCCACACTCCTGGCGTCAAATCCCTACAGTTCGTTCCGCACCACGGCGCCCTGAGCCACCACAACGCGCACCTTCTCCAAGGCGGAAGCGTCGCTGAGTGGATCGGCGTCGACCACCACCACGTCGGCGAGTGATCCGCGGACCAACCGCCCGACGTCGTCCCGTCCAAGCAGGCGGGCCGCGTGGACGGTGGCGGACTGCAGCGCTTCGAGCGGCGAGAGCCCGGCCTCGGCGAGAAGGCGCGCCTCGGTGCCAATGGGCGTGACATCGGTGCCGAAGGAGTCCGTGCCGGCCACGATGGTCACGCCCGCTTCCTGCGCCGCAAGCACCGCGGCTTGCAGGATGGGCGTGTACTCCTTGCCCCGTGCGGCCAGGATGGGATTCGTGGAAGTTGCCATGCTGGTGATCGCATCCATGGTGGGCGTGAAGTAGGTGCCGCGGCGGGCCATCTCGGCGATGGTGTTTTCGGCAACGAAGACGCCGTGCTCCACGCTGCGCACCCCGGCGCGCACTGCGCCGTCGATACCTTCTGCGCTGTAGGCGTGGCACAGGACGCCGGCCCCGTTCGCTGCTTTGACCACGGCGGACAGCTGTTCCTGGTTGTAGACCAGCTCGCGCGGATCCTGCTCGGGGAGACCGGCGCGGGGATTGGCGCGGGTCTTGATGACCTTGGCGCCGCGGCTCAGGTTCACGCGGGTGAGGTAGGCCAGGTCCGAGGTTTCCTTAACGCCGCCGGAGAGGGTGGCCAGCGGTGCAAGGTCGGGATCGGCAAGGAGTGAATCCCCGAGGTCCGGCGAGATAAACAAACCGGCGGGTGTCATCCGCGGGGAGACGCCGGGGGCCCACTCCGGGAGGGCGGCGAGCGCCACGTCCTGGTAGAAACTGCTCGAGCCGCTGCGCACGCTGGTGGCGCCGCCCTGCAGGATGGCGCGGGCGTCGGCGAGCGTGTTCGCATGGACGTGCACGTCCACCAGGCCGGGGAGTACCCACCGGCCCGAGGCGTTCAGGACCTGCGCACGCCCGGCGACCGCGGCCACCGCCTTCCGCGTCTCGTCGCGCGTTCCGGCGGCGGTGACTTTGCCGCCGTCGAGCACCACAACACCGTCCTCGACGGCGCCTCCGGTCTTGGGATCGACGATGGTACCGCCTTCGATGATCAGCGGCCGGTTGGTGAGGGGGCTGCCGGGGTAGTTGGGACCGGAGGGTTCGTCCCCGGCATGCGCGGCCGGGGAGCCGCCGAGCTGGGCGGCGATGCTGGCCACTGAGATTCCGGCGAGGGCTGCGGCGCCGGCCAGGATTCCGCGGCGGGGAAGCCTGGCGCCGGGTGTGGGGGCAGAGGTGTGGTCATGAAGGCACATCGTTGTCTCCTTACGGTGAATCGCCCGAACCGGACGCGGGCTGTCGACGATGCTACGTGGCTACCTGCCGGTATTGAACGGCCGTTCTGGGATCCCAGCCAATGGGAATGGATAACTTCTGCGCTCCGGTGTCATCCTGAAACTGGTGCTCCATCCATCGAAGGGGTTGTTTATGGCTGCAACTGCTGAGGCCGTCCTCCATGACGGCTCCGTCATTCCGGTCAGCGTCCACGGCGATGGCCCCGCGCTGCTGCTGCTTGCCAGGCTGGAGCCGTATACGCCGGACGAGGCCGCGACGATGCGGAAGTGGGGCGGGGACCCGGACCTGGGGCCGGCCCTGGTTGACGGGTTTTCCGGATCGAACCGGCTGATCGTGGCGGACTACGAAGGGCATCGGATGGCCCACCCTGCAACGGAGACCCTCACGCCGGACAACCTTGCCGCCGACCTGCTCGCGATTGCCGATGCCGGCGGGACAGCCGCCTTTGGCTACTACGGCTACTCCTGGCTCGCGCTCGCCGGGCTTCAACTGGCCCTCCGCACTGACCGCCTGCGGGCCCTCGCAATGGGCGGGTTTCCGCCGCGGGACGGGCCCTACCGAAGCATGTTGGCAGTAACGCGGGCCGCGCATGCCGCGTCCACCCGAGCACCTGACCCGTCGGCCATCTCTCTTGCTGAGGCGGAGCCGGGGGACTGGGACTCAGTGGCCGTACAGACCACCGAGGCCCAAACCCGCCAGTTCGTCACCCTGTATGAGGCGTTGCAGGATTTCGACGACGTCGCTGCTGCAGTGCCGGCCAGCCTGTCGCGTCTTGCGTTCGCCGGGGCCAACGACCAGATTGACTACAGCGAGCAGTGGGGCGGTGTCCGGGTGAGCATTGGCGAGCCGCTCGCCAAGCACCGCGACGTGCTGCTCGCCGACGGCTGGGATGTCCAGGTCCTGCCTGGACTGGATCACCTGGGCGCGATGCACGGTGCCGTGGTCCTGCCTCTCCTGGGCGCGTGGTTGAGGAAGGTTGGCTGGGTTCGGGACTAGGATCACGGGGCGCGGGTCATGTCTCCTTTGTCGACCCCCGCTTTCCGCTTCCGGCGGCAGGAATTGTCTGACCCCCTTGCGATGATTGATGCATGGGGAAAGCGGCGGTGGTGAAGGCGTTTGAGGACATCAATGCCGCCCTTGCCGTGCTCAACGCGGAGGTGGAGGGGTGTGGTGCGGAGCCGTTCTCGGATGCTGATCCGTTGGCCGGGCTGGGGGATGGGTGCCTGGACATCCTCGCCGGGGCGCGGGCGGCGGAGGCCGGGATCGCGGGCTTGAAGGCCCGGGCTGCCGTGACGTACGCGGATACTGCCCAGGCCATTGCGGGGCCGGACGTGCCGATGCAGGCGCTGGAAATGTCCGTGGCCGCGGAAATCGGCGCCCTCCTGGCCCTCGGTCCCCGGGCAGCCGGTGCGTTCCTGGCCGCGTCCCACGCCATAACGAAGGAACGGCCGCTGACGTTCTCGGCCTTGCAGGCTGGCAAGATCTCCTGGCAGCATGCCCTGGTCGTGGTGGAGGAAACGGCCGGCCTTGACCCCGCCGGCGCTGCCGCGCTGGAGGCACAGTTCCTGGCCCCCGATGTGCCTCGGCCGGCCACGGCCGCCCCGATCGGGGAATTGCCGGCGTACAGGTTCCGTGCCAAGGCCAGGAAGTGGCGGGAGCGCCACCACCCCGAATCCATCGAGAAGCGCCACGCCAAGAGTGTGGCGGACCGGCGAATGGAATACACCCCGGACCGCGACGGCATGGCCCGGGTCTCCCTCTACGTCCCCGCGGACCAGGCCTCAGCCATCTGGAACCGCACCACCGCCATCGCCCGCGGCCTCCAAAGCCCCGACGAACCGCGCACCATCACCCAACTCCGCCCCGACATCGCCGCCAGCCTCCTGCTCGGCGCCGGAGCCGCACTTCACCCCGGCCCGGAAACCAGCACAGAACAAAGCAGCACGGGACAGGCCAGCACAGGACAAAGCAGCACGGGAGAAAGCATCGCGGCTGCAGGCAAGCCGGGTGAAACGTACGCAGGTGCCGCCTTAGGCACCGTCCCGGCACCCAAAGCGGACGTCCTCGTCACCGTGCCGGTACTCGTCCTGTTCGGCATCACGGACGAACCGGCAAACCTGGACGGCTACGGTCCGATCCCCGCGTCCATGGCCCGCAGACTCGTCGCCAACGGTGCCACCTTGTTCTACCGGGTGCTGGTGGACCCGCGGGACGGGGCGCCGCTGGAAATCGGCCGCACCAGCTACCGGCTCACCAAAGCCATGAAAAAGACCCTGCAACTCCGGGACGGTAAGTGCACCTTCCCCGGCTGCAACAACCCATCCCTGGACAACGAGACCGACCACCTTCAAGCTTGGCAAGACGGCGGCACCACTGGGCTCAGCAACCTGGCCCAACTCTGCCCGAAACACCACCACCTCAAACATGCCACCGGATGGACGCCCACACCGGCCACCAAACACGGACCACCCGGCTGGATTTCACCCACCGGCCGCCACTACAAAGCCGAACACCACGACTGGGAACCACCACACTGGCCCACGCAAGGGCAGCCAGGACAACCGCAGCCAACTCGCCTCAACCCGACCTGCCTGCCACCTGACTTTGTCTACGGCCCCTCCCCAGGAGAACAAGAACTCGAACGGTTCCTGCACGCCCCACCCGCCTGACTCGTCGCGGGTTTCGGGTTTAGGGTTTCGACAAGCTCAACCACCGGATTCGTCGCGGGTTTCGGGTTTAGGGTTTTGACAAGCTCAACCACCGGATTCGTCGCGGGTTTCGGGTTTCGGGTTTTGACAAGCTCAACCACCGGATTCGTCGCGGGTTTCGGGTTTAGGGTTTTGACAAGCTCAACCACCGGATTCGCCGCGGGTTTCGGGTTTCGGGTTTCGACAAGCTCAACCACCGGATTCGTCATGCCCAGCCGCAGGATCGACCATCTGCTTTCGGGTTTGGCTCCCCAGCCGCTCCATAATCGCGAACTCGGCCCGGGAACCCGGCGGCTGTGGGCCCAGGCTCAACCACCGAAGTGCACCGTACTCAAGTACCGCGACGTCGACGGGTCAAGCGCCGGAACCTGCCTTGGCCTTCCGCCAGCCTCCGGAGCGGTTGGTGGCGATGATCCCGCGGAAGATCTCGAGCAGGGGTTCCTCCTGGACGGGGTCACCTTCGTAGTACGAAATCATCCGGGCCGTCTTGTTGCCGTGGCCGCCGGTGATGATGTGGTGCGGGTCCGGGGTTAGGCCGCCGTCGTACAGAAAGACGTTGACGTGGTCCTTCGCCGCGAGCAGCGCGCAGATGTTGCCCTGCAGGACGAAGTAGGGCTGGACGGTGCGCTTGATGGTCTCCTCGACCGCTGGATCAGCGGCGTGGACCAGGTCCCGCACCCGCTGGCAGATCCCCTGCTGCCACGGCGGAAGGGGGTCGATGTACTGGTCCACGCGGGGGTCCTTCTCGTAGCTCATCGGCGAACTCCTTCGAATGTCGGCGCCTCTACGGCCATGGTTCACCGTTCCATCGGAGAGGGGAAGAGGTGGGCGGTGCGGAAAGCTGCGCTCCGCCGTCGTAAGTTCTCCGGGTCTAAGCTTGCCGCATGGGTGCCGTTGACGATTCCCTCGCCGCCATGTCCGGGACCGATCGCGCATGCCTGCAGCGCGTTGTCGAGCTTGCGCGGGGCCTCGCGCCGGACGCCGTCGAAGGGATGAGCTACGGCATGCCCGCCCTGAAGCTGGACGGCAAGCCGCTGATCGGCGTGGTGGCGGCGGCCAAGCACCTGTCCATCTTTCCGTTCTCGCCCGCGGTGGTTGATGCCGTCGCACTCCGTCTCGAAGGCTTTTCCCTGTCCAAGGGGACGGTCCGGTTCACGCCGGACCATCCCGTTCCCGATGACATAGTGGCGGAGATGGTCCGGCTGCGGATGGCGGAGATCCGGAAGTAGTCTCCTAGAGTTGCGCCGGGTCCAGCGGCAGGGGAGTAATGGGCTGGTCATTCGCCGTCAGGTGGATTCCGCGGCCCGCCCGGCAGGTTCCTCGACCCCTTCCCCCGCTTGTGAGACCATCCGGTATGGGTGAAAACAGCGAAGAGTTGGACAGCGCCGTCCCCGCCGCCGGGGTGGATGACCAGGTGCAGGAGCCGGGAAATCCGCCTCCCGCGGCCGAACAGGGGCGGTCTGTTGGTGACCGCCGGCGGGATGCGGAAGCCAAATTGGAGCAGCACCTGCGCGACGCCCGAAGCAAGGAAACGGAAGCCGACGGGCAGCAGCAATGAAATCGAACCACCTGCTGCTGGACGCGTTCGGCAGGATCCGGGAAACGGTGGAAGCAACTCTTGAAGGGCTCGACGACGGGTCCCTCACCGTGCGGCCATCGGGAACCGGCAACTCGATCGCATGGCTGATCTGGCATCTGGCCAGGGTGGAAGATGTTCAGGTTTCGGATGTTGCAGGGCTGGAACAAGTATGGTTCACGCAGGATTTCGTAGGCCGCTTCGGACTGCCACTTCGCCCCACCGATACGGGCTACGGGCACTCGAGCGACCAGGTGGATGCTGTGCGGGCTCCGGCCGAAGAGCTGCTTGAGTACTACGACGCAGTCCACCGGCAGACGGTTGAATTTCTGCAGACAGTCAGCGACGAGGACTTGGACCGGGTGGTTGACACCCGGTGGGACCCGCCCGTGACGCTCGGCGTGCGGCTGGTGAGCACCGTTGCGGACTGCCTTCAACACATAGGGCAGGCCGCGTATGCAAAGGGCCTGCAGCGGAAACCCGCAGAATAAACTTTCCCTATTTCGCTGGCCACAATTCAGTTCCATAATGGCCACATAGGCTTCGGGGACCCTCGCGCCGGTATGGCTGGCGGGGCGTTGCAGAGTCCCAGGTAGCCGCCCACAGCAGGGCGGAGTGGACGGCCACGCAGCCGCGGACAGGGACGTTCCGGGACTGCAATCGGGGGAGAGCAGCGCCATCATCGCGATAAAAATGCACAAAGGAATTTATTATGCTCAAAGATTCAGCAATCATTGCTGTTCTTCCGGCCAAGGACATCAACAGGGCGCGGGACTTTTACCGGGACAAGTTGGGCATTGAACCATCCGGTTCGATGGAAGAGGACAGCCTCATGTATACCTGCGGCAAAGGGACAGGCTTCCTCGTTTACCAGACTGACAATGCGGGGTCTGCCAAGAACACCCAGATGGGGTGGGAAACGGACAACCTTGACAAGGAAATGGGGGACCTGCGCAGCCGCGGCGTGAGGTTCGAAGACTACGATTTTCCCGGCCTGAAGACGGAAAACGGCGTTGCCACCAGTGATTGGGGAAAGGCCGCCTGGTTCCTGGACAGCGAGGGCAACATCCTTAATATCACCCAGCGCGCATAGCCCGCCAAAGCCCGCGCGAGCCTCCTGCCCGCGCGGGCTTGGGGTACTGCGCACGCGATTGTTAAGTGCAGAGTCTGCTGTGCGACAGGCATATCAAGGTTGGATCAAGAGAAGAGCAAAGTTGCCTCAGGTTTTTCCGAATCCCGGCTTCCCCCGCTTTTTGGCGAATAGGCTCCCAGCTGTAACCAACGCGGCTTAAGCAAGAGGCCCGGCTCATTGCCGGGCCTTTTTATGGGGGAAATCATTGTCAAAGTTTGGGAAGGTGCCGGGGTCAGCAGGGAGACCGCGGCGGGCCCGGAAGCCAGGGGCAATTGCCGTTGGGGTTTCTCTTGCACTTTTTATCGCAGGTGCCATCGCCCTGCCTCGTGTTTTGTCCGCGGATCTGGAGACGGCAGCTTCAGCCAGCACAGCTACGGCCGTCCCGGCGGAGGCGAGCCCAACTGCGGAAGCTGCGCCGGCGCCGTCGTCCGTTCCCTCCTCCTGGGAGACCGCGGAGCCGCTGGCCCGCGAAACGTCCAGCGTTGTGGCGCAGGGCGCCGCTGCGCCGAACGCGCCGGCCTTTACCACCAAAGCGATCGATCTGCTCGCCACCCTGCCCATCAAGGGCCGGGCGCCCAAGACGGGCTATGACCGGGCGCAGTTCGGGCAGGCGTGGGCGGACGTTGACCGCAACGGCTGCGACACCCGGAACGACATCCTCCAGCGCGATCTGACCGACGTCACCTACACGAACAGCGTTCCCTGCAAAGTGCAGACCGGAACGCTGGCGGACCCGTACACGGGCGCCAGCATCAGCTTCCTGCGGGGGAGCGGGACCAGCACCGCCGTCCAGATCGACCATGTTGTTGCCCTCAGTGATGCCTGGCAGAAGGGCGCGCAGCAGCTGACCACTGAGCAGCGGACGGCCTTTGCCAACGACCCACGGAACCTCCAGGCTACGGACGGTCCCACTAACCAGAAAAAGGGCGACGGCGACGCCGCCACCTGGCTGCCGCCGAACAAGGCGTTCCGCTGCGAGTACGTCGCGCGGCAGATTTCGGTCAAGGCGACGTACAGCCTGTGGGTTACCCAGGCGGAGCACAACGCTATGGCGAACATCCTCGCCGCATGCACGGGGCAGTTGGCCCCCACGGAACAGCAGGCGGTTGCTGCTCCAGCACCTCCTGCATCAGCTCCGCCGGCATCTGCGCCGGAACCGGCGCCGGTTGCTGCGGCACCTGCTCCGGTTGCAGTGGTGCCGGCTCCTGCTGCCCCTGCGCCAGTTGTTCCTGCACCGGCGGCCGTCTTCTATGCGAACTGCGCGGCGGCAAAAGCCGCCGGTGCAGCGCCCATCCTCACAGGCCAGCCCGGTTACCGGGCAGGGCTGGACCGCGACCTGGACGGCGTCGCCTGCGAAAGCTGACCCAAAGTCTTGGGGCTTTCAGGCCCCATGTTTCACCATCACAAACATTCCTAGGGGGAAAAGTGAAAAAGACGCTGACATTAGTTGTCCTGACCGGACTGATGCTGACCGGATGCGGCGGCGGCAAGCAGGTAGCCGTGCAGGCAACAGAAACTGCAACCGCCGTTGCCGCGGTTGCAGAAACGGTGGCGGTTCCAGGCGTAATAGGCATGACTTTGGACAAGGCCACGGAGCAGCTGGAAGATCTCGGCTTCAAGGTTGAGGCTCTGGACACCGTTGACGGCAAATCGATCATTGTGAAGAAAAACTGGCAGGTGATTTCCCAGGACCCCACCGAGAGTGCCACGGCTGCGAAGGGGTCCACGGTGCACCTCGGGGTCACATCCCTTGAAAAGCTGGCCGCGGAAAAGGCTGCCGCGGAGAAAGCGGCTGCCGAGAAGGCTGCCGCCGAGCAGGCAGTTGCTGCAAAGGCTGCGGCAGAGAAGGCAGCGGCCGACAAAGCCGCCGCAGACAAAGCGGCCGCGGACAAGGCTGCGGCAGATGTTGCCGCTGCACAAGCAGCCAAGCCCGCACCGGCTCCCGCTGCACCGGCTCCCGCTGCACCCGCTCCTGCTGTTCCGGCTCCCGCTGTGCCGGCACCGGCCGCTGTTTACTACGCCAACTGCACTGCAGCGCGACAAGCAGGAGCAGCGCCGGTGTACGCCGGTACGCCGGGCTACGGCAAGCACCTCGACAGGGATGGCGACGGCATCGGTTGCGACAAGTAGGGTCCAGTGCTGAACTGACTCACCGTCGAATGAGTGCGTATTAGACAAGATGCCGTGGACGCCCTTTACGGGTGTCTACGGCATCTTCGTTGGGTGCTGCCGGTTCAGAACGGCAGCGCCACCAGTGCGATCAGCGCCGGCACGGTGGCACCCAACGTCCCGGGGATGCTGTCGCCCCTCTTCGGATAATGGCCCTGCATGTCGGCGAGGAACATCGCCGGAGCGGTCAGCACCATGTTCAAACAGCAGTAGACCACCAGGGTATAGCCCACCACCTCGTCGCCCAGGTTCACGGCCACCACCCCGGCCAGGACGCCCAGCCCGATCGCCAGATTCCGGAACCCGGTGGGAATGGCCCACATCATCACGGCCGGAACGTTTTGCGGCGGGGTGCTGAGGAACTTCTGCGCGCCCGGCCGGTGCATCAGGAAGCTTTCCAGCGGGAACACCACGATGTAGATCATGGCGGCGAGTACCGCGAAAATCTGGGATACGGCGTTCATGGAGGAAGAGTACGACGGCGGTGCGCGCCGCCCACATCCCCCGCGCCGGGGTTCCGGGTGCTTGGGGAATCCCCACTGTGGGGGATTGCGTCACCGCCCCTTGGGCAGATACTGGAGCTATGTGGGAGGAGCGCGCTGAACGCGCGCGGCGGGAGATCGCCACCCTGGCCGCCGGCGGACTGGGCCTGGCCGAGCTCTATGCCGCTGCGCTCGCCGTGGTGCAGCGGGAGGTGCCGTTCGAGCAGGGCTGCTGGGCCGGCGTCGACCCCGAGTCTCTGGTGATGACCTCTGTCACCAACTGGCGGGACTGGGGCGTGACGGAGGAGTATGCGGCACGGTTCGCCGAAACGGAGTATGCCGGGCAGGAGCCCCACCGGTTCGCTGAGCTGTCCCTGCGCCCACGGCCCATCGCCCGGATTTCCGACGCGCCGTACCGGGACGTGACGGGCAGCGTCCGCGTCAACGAGATCCTGAAGCCGCTGGGCCTGGAGCACGAACTCCGGGCCGCATTCCGGGTGGACCAGGCGTGCTGGGGAGTGGGCAGTATCTTCCGGGAATCGGGTCCTGATTTCTCGGACCGGGAGGTGGACTTCCTCGCCGCCCTCACAGCCACCCTGGCGGCGGCCAGCCGGATCGCCGTGCGTTCAGAACATGCCGGCCGCCAGGCAACGGCCGGGCCGGTGATCGTCATCGCCGGGCTGCACGGCGGGCTGAAGGCAGCCACCGCGGCAGCGGCAACCTGGCTGGCCGAGGTGGAAGACGCCGAACCGGGGCGCTTCAGCATGACCCTGCACTCGGTGGTGGCACATGCCCATGCCTCGGGATCGGGCACGGCCAGGGCAAGGATGCGCGACGCCGGAAACAACTGGGTGGTGCTCCAGGCCAGCCGCCTGATCACCGGCGATGATCCCGAACAGATGGTGGTCACGGTGGAGCCGGCCACCACCTTTGACCTGGCCACCCTGCTGCTCGCGGCATATGGCGTCACGGCCCGGGAGCGGGAGGTCTGCCTGGAGGTACTGTCCGGGAGTTCGACGGCGGACATCGCCCGCCACCTGTTCATCTCCCCGCACACTGTCCACGACCACCTGAAGTCGCTCTTCGGAAAGGTGGGCGTGGGCAGCCGCGGAGAGCTGGTGGCCAGGCTCGTCGCGTAAGGCGGGCATCCCAAGGTCAGGGACCGACCACCTTCCCATTCTGGACCAGTACGTCCAGGTGGTCGGCAATGTCAGCGAGCACCGAGATGTCCGCAAGCGGGTCCGCGGACAGCACCAGCATGTCGGCATCCGCCCCCGCTGCCACGACGCCGAGCTGGCCTTCGCGCTCCAGCAGCCGCGCCGCCGTCGTGGTGGCCGAACGGATGGCATCGATGGTCGGCTGGACCTTGCCCAGCAACCGGAACTGTTCGTTCTGGTGGCGGTGCATGCCGCCGAGCAGGTCGGTTCCGAACGCCATCTTGACCCCCGCTTCGTGCGCCCGGCCGATCGCTTCGAGGCCGCTGTTGAGGACGGAGTCCACCTTGGCCCACATCTCTTCGGTGAGGCCGAAACTCCTGCCCTCCTCCTTGAGCGCCCAGTACGTCACCAGGGTGGGCACCAGGAAGGCGTCCTTCTCGAGGAACAGGCGGAGGCTCTCGTCGTCGAGCAGGTTGCCGTGCTCGATGGAACGAACGCCGGCCTCCAGGGCGCGGTTGATGGCACGGGCCGTGTAGGCGTGGGCGGCGACGTAGCGGTTCGCTGCCTCCGCCTCCTCCACGGCTGCACGCATCTCCTCCATCGAGTACTGGGTGGAGTCGATGCGGTCCGTGGGGGACGAGACTCCGCCGGAGGCCATGATCTTGATGTGATGTGCGCCCTTGCGGATTTCATCGCGTGCGGCGGCACGCACGGCGTCCACCCCGTCGGCGACGCGGCCGATGCCGCAGCATCCCCGCCCGTTCGGATCGTGGTCTTCACCGGGCAGGCGCATGTCGCCGTGGCCGCCGGTCTGGCTCAACGCGTGCCCGCAGAAGTGGATCTTCGGGCCTTCCAACAGGCCTTCCTGCTGTGCCATCGCCAGGCCGAAGTCCGCGCCGGAGAGATCCCGGACGGTGGTGAAGCCGCGGCGCAGCATCCCGCCCATGATCCGGGCCGTCTGCGCGTATACGTACGACGCCGGCGTGTAGGTCAGCGACCGGAAGTCGGCACTGGAGGCGACCACGTGGACGTGGCAGTCGATGAGCCCCGGAAGGACGAACTTTCCGGTGCCGTCGATGACCCGGGCCCCGGAGGGTGCGTCGGCGTCCGGACCAACGTGGCTTACTTTCCCGTCCATGCTGACGACGTCGGCGATGGAGTAGGTGCCTGCGTCCACGTCCAGCACGCTGGCGTTGCGGACCACTAGGGCGCCGCTGCCGGCCGTTTCTTCAGGCGGGGCCTGGGTGTTCGGGGTGGTGCTCATTTAGATGGTGTCCTTCCCTGGGACTTCGTGGGGATGGGCTGCGAATGCTTCGATGAGGCCGGTCAGGTTCGTCTTGACGACGGCGACGGCGGCTTCCACACTTTGCTGCGTGTAGCGGCCTTCCGCGTCCAGCATGGCGAGGACCCCCACCACGTTGCCGCCGCCGTCGAGCACGGGAACGTTGATGACGGAACCGCAGCCGAGCCGCTGGATGAGTTCGGAATCGGCGAAGACCTCACGGAGCGCGTCCAGGTCCGGGGCCAGGAACGGCTTCTTGTCTTCAATGACCGTCCCGAGCCAGCCTGGGGAGATTTCCACGGTCTTCTCACCGCCTACCGGGTACTCAGCCGGATGGCTGGTGAAGAGCCGCCGCAGGCTGGACCGCTCCGGGATCCATTGCAGGACGGTGAAGAGAATGACGCCGGGATCCTGCCGCATGGCGTCGAAGACCTGCTGGAAGACGACGTCCGATTTCATTGGTGTTTCTGTCATTTCTGTCCCGTTCCCGCCGGTGCCGGGTCATGCTCGGCCCGGGCGTTGATGTCTTCGAGCGATTTGCCGGCGGTGGAGGCGCCGAAGATGACCACGCCCAGGACGCCGATGGTCAGGACCACCGTTGTCATCACGAATACCCCGCCGAAGCCGAGCGCCACGGAGAAGATGCCGATGATGGAAGGGGCCAGGATGCTGCCGATGCGTCCCACGGCACTGGCCAGGCCAACGCCGGTGGCCCGCATCCAGGTGGGGAACAGCTCGGGTGTGTAGGCGTAGACGCCGGCGTAGGTGCCGTTCAGGAAGAAGGACAGGGTCGCCGCGGCCACCAGGATCATGCCCGAATCGTTGGACTGGCTCAGCCAGAAGGCGCTGAGCGCGGAACCGGTCAGGTACAGGGCGATGGTGTTCTTGCGGTCGATCCGGTCGTTGAGCCAGGCGGCGGAGAAGTAGCCGGGAATCTGTGCGAGGTAGATGATGATCGAGTACTCGAAGCTCTTGGTGACGGTGGAGCCGCGGCCCACCAGCAGGGTGGGGATCCAGGAGAAGAAGCCGTAGTAGGAGAACGTGATCACGAACCAGATCAGCCAGATCACGGCGGTCCGGCGGCGCATGGCCCTGGACCACATGAACTTCAGGGCATTCCAGATGCTGATCTTCTGCTCGTGCTTGGTGATCTCCTCGGTGGCTGGCGGGAGCGTGGCGAGGTTCTTGCCGGTTGCCTTCACCACGCTCTGCTCGAAGCGTTCAACCACCTCTGTTGCTTCGGCTATGCGGCCGCGGCTGATGAGGAAGCGGGGGGATTCGGGCAGGCTTCGGCGCCACCAGAGCAGGAGGAGGATGGGGATGGCGGTGACCACCTGGGCCCAGCGCCAGCCGTCTTCGCCCATCGGAACAATGAAACGGCCAATCAGTGCTGCACCAACGAAGCCAAAGGAGAAGAACCCGGCCAGCGTTCCAATGAACCAGCCGCGGCGCTTCGGCGGGATGAACTCGGACAGGAACGGCGCGATGATCACGCTCTCAGCGCCGGCACCCAATCCTGCAAAGATCCGTGCAATCAGGAAGACTTCGAAGTTCGGAGCCATGGCGGCCACAACGGACATAACGCAGTAGAAGGCAAGCGCCCAGAGCATCACCTTCTTGCGGCCGAACCGGTCGCCCATCCATCCCGAGAGGATGGCTCCGAAGAAGAAGCCAAGCGGGGCGGCGGACCCCACCAGGCCAAGGCTGGCGTTGCTAAGGCCCCAGAGTTCCTGGATGCGCGGGAGCAGGAATGCGACCACTGCCCCGTCCATTCCGTCGAACGAGTAACCGAGGCCTCCGATGAGGAGAAGCTTGTAGTGTGGGCGACTGAGAGCCAGCCGGTCCAAGCGTGCTGTAAGTGACATTGCGGGTTCCTGCCAGAGTGGGCCAAGTTGTACATTTTGGGGAATATGCACGGATCTGTGCAGATGTGATGTAATCGAAATTACGCCAGAGTGTGAGGTAGGTCAATAGGTGGTGCAACAGGAAAACAACTCTTCGTCGGTCACCGAGTGGCTGGACAGCCGGGTGCAGGGGAGGAAGCTGGCTGCCAGGCAGATGCAGGTCATCGGCGTCCTCCGCTCCCAGCCCCGGCTTGCCTCCTACGGGTCAGTCAGCGACATCGCGGCAGCCGCGTCGTCGAACGCTTCCACGGTGACCAGGACCGCGCAGGCGCTGGAATTCAAAGGCTGGGCCGACTTCCAGTTCGAGCTCCGCTCGCGGTTTCTGGCATCCCTGAGCGCCCTCGAAATCGCCGCGGAGCACAACGGCCACATCAGCAGCCCCGCCCAGGCCGCCGTCTCCACGGACCGAGCCAACCTCGCCCATCTGGAGCGCACACTCGATCCGGCTACCGTCCGCTCCATCGCCGAAGCGATCGCGGGGGCACGGCAGACCCTGATCGTCGCCGCGGGCAGCTACGCGATCCCGGGCAAGGCACTGGAGCACAACGCTGTCATTGCCGGCTACAACGTCCGGCTGCTCGACGCCGACGTCGCAGCACTCACAAATACTCTCGCGCGGGTGACCTCAGAGGACCTGGTGATTGCCATCAGCCTGTGGCGGGTTTACGACAGCACCATGCGGGCCATGGGGATCGCCCACAATGCGGGCGCCGCCATCGCTTCGATCACGGACAGCGCGGGGTCTCCCGTGGCGGAGCATGCCGAGCAGCGAATCGTTGTCCCCACCGAAGGCGCGGGTTTTTTCCCGTCGCTGACCGGGGCGGTCGCCGCGGTGCAGGCCATCGCCGTCGAACTCGCTTCACTGGACCGGGAGCGGTCCAACAAAAACATCGCCGCGTCTGAGCGGACCTGGGACCAGATGCGGATCATGCATCCGCGCTCAAGCTCATAAAGAGTGCAGTTATTACGGTGGTTGCCCGGCGTGCGAGTGCCGGGGAGCCGGTAGTCACCTCGGTGCACACAAGCCAGTGGCCCGCCCTCCACTTGGAGGACGGGCCGCTGGCTTGTGTTCTGACGCCCGGGTAGCCGGGGTCAAGGCGGGGTTTAGCGGCGGTTGCGGCCGTCGTCGTCGAGCTCGATGTTTTCCGTGCGGACTTCCTCGGTGACGGTGTGCTCGTCAGTCACCGTCTCCTTGTCCAGGCGGACGCGTTCGACGGGGACGGTTTCCTTCTGGACCACTGGGCGTTCCTCGTGGAGGATCACTTCGTGTTCCTCCTCGCTGATGGCAGGGCCGTCCATGGCGTTGCCGATGTTCGCGTCGGTGATGGGTTCGCGTTCCAGCCGGACCTCTTCTCGCTGGACCGGCACCGTCTTGGTGACGTTTTCGGTGACGACGTACTTGCGCAGACGTGCGCGGCCGGCCTGTTCCTTGCGGGTGCCCACGTGGAGCTGTTCTTCCGAGCGGGTCATCGCGTCATCCGTGGTGGGTCCGGACGTGTCATGGCCAACGGTCCCGTGTCCGGCAGCTTCGTGGGTGGTGTCCCGGCCGGTACCGGCAAAGGCAGCGCCGCCGGTGATCCCGTAGTACGTGTAGAGCTCATTTTCTTCTTCCGGCTCCAAGTGACCGTCAGGAGCGACGCGGGGCGCGTCCTTGACCTTGTCCTTGGTGTGCGCGACCACGATGTCGTGGCCGTCCAGCGAAGCGGAATCCAGCGGGGCGAAGGATTCGTGGGTTCCAAAGAGTCCGGTCTTGACCGTGACCCAGGTGGGTTCGGAGGTCTGGTCATCGACGTAGATCTGTCCGATGGAGCCGATCTTGCTTCCGTCGGAGCCTACGACGTGGCCGCCGGCGGTGGTGAGTGCAGAAAGGTTATCAGTGCTGATCATGCTGTTCTCCTTCTCGTACTGCGGTTGAAGACCTGCGTGGTGGAGTTCATACAAGCATGTCTGCGAGCAAGAAAGCAAGCATGCTTACTATTTGACCCCAGCGTGGCCCGGATGCTTAGATAAGGCTCGGCTGGCTCGCGAGGATGTAATCCACGGCTGCTGCCCCCGTCACGGCGAGTCCCGGGTACCGGTCCCGAACACCGCCCTGCTTGACGTGGCCCTCGTGTTCCATGGCAGCGCCGAGAGCACTTTCTGTGCCGAGTTTCTCCCTGTTCAGCAGGCACCAACTGACGTACACCCCATACACCTCTTCTGCGAGAACGCCGCTGTGCCTGTCCGGTGCCGGGACAATGCATTCGGACAAAAACCGGGAGTAGTTCGAAACACTCATTTCTCTAGTCCTTCTGCGCGATCAAGCTCTACAATATGGGCTTGCCCGGGCGTTGCCCCCGAACACATAAAGCGGTTCGGAGCCACGGCGGTAGCGGATGGGCCAGAATATGAAAAAATTTGAATCGCTCCGAATGCAGCCTGGGCCGGAAGCGCCAGAGTCAGGATCCGCCCTGCTGGGAGGCAAGTGGAGTGACGTGGATCCGGGCGATGCGCAGCCGGTCCATGGCCGTCACAGTCAGCACGTGTCCGTCCGCCTCCACGCTGTCGCCGACCCGGGGGAGACGGCCCAGCCGGTCGATAACGAACCCGGCCACCGTCTCATAGTGCCCTTCAGGCAGTTCAACCCCGGAAGCCGAAGCGAACTCCTGAAGGATCAGGCCCCCGTCGACGTCTACTGAACCGTTGGCCCTGGTGACATGGTCCTCGGGGTCCGCACCGGCGTCGTACTCGTCGTAGATTTCGCCCACCAGCTCCTCAACGAGGTCCTCCAGGGTGACGATCCCGTCCGTGCCGCCGTATTCGTCCACCACGAGTGCGATGTGCTGGCCCAGCCTCCGCATACGTGACAGGGAGGGCACCACCTTGTTGGTTCCCGGCAGCGGGAGGAGCTCCCGGACGATGTCCCGCACCAGCCCGTCGTCGTAGTTTGCATCCCGGGGCATAAGGTCCCGCAGATGGATGAAGCCGAGGACGTCATCGGGTGTTTTGTCGATGACGGGATAGCGGGAGTACGGGCCGTCCCGGACCATGCTGCGGGCGGCGGCGATGGTGAGGTTGCCGTTGATGAAGGTCACCTCGGTTCGCGGGCGCATCACCTCCTGCAGCGAGCGTTCCCCGGCCCCGAAGACGTCCGAAAGGATAATGCGGCTGTGTTCTTCCAGCGCCTCGCTCTCGGCCACCATGTCCCAGAGTTCTTCCGAGGTGACGCTTTCCTGCTTTGCGTTCGGGTCGCCGCCGAGAAGCCTCACGACGGCGTCCGTGGACACAGAGAGCAGCCAGACGGCGGGCCGCATGATCTCGGAAAGGACATGCAGGGGAGGGCCAAGGAGTCTGGTGAAGCCGACGGCGCTTTGCATGGCGAGCCTCTTGGGTACCAGTTCCCCCAGCACCAGGGAGAGGTAGGCCACGAGGAGCGTCATGCCGATGAATGAGACGGGCTCGGCCGCGGCACCGAAGCCGATGCCCCGCAGGAGGGGTTCGACGTCGGGCGCGATCGTCGAGGCGCCATAGGCCGCCGAGAAGAAGCCGGACAGGGTCACGCCGATCTGCACTGTTGAGAGGAACCGGTTGGGGTTCCCGGCCAGTGCTGCAATCCGGGCGCCGCGTTTTCCTGACTTCTCCATCCGGCGCACCTGGCTCTCGCGGAGGGACACCAGAGCCATTTCGGTGCCGGAGAAGACGCCGCCCAGCAGCACAAAGAAGAGGACCAACAGAAAATTGGCCAGGGTGTCGCTGTCCATGATCAGACACTACCCAATGGCACTGCCGGTTGGGGTGCGCACGGAACGCGCGCAGGCACACGGCCGGTAGGATCTAAAGATCGCCGGAGGGCCGGCCACAGTTTTGGGGGAAACATCGTGGGAATCAATCCTTTCCGCCGTGCCATAGGCACATTGCTCGTCGCGGGGGCAGCGGCGCTGCTGTCACCGCCACCGGCGAATGCCGCGACTCCTGCCTCCGCTGACCCGACGGTGATTGATACGCCGGGCCAGCCGTTGGGCGTAGTGGCAGCACCGGACGGTTTGTTGTATGTCAGCGACTACAGCCCGGCAGGGGGTGTCAGCGTCTTCAAGCCAGGGGAGACTAAAGCGGCCAGGCAGATCCAGGCGGGCCTTTTTTCAACCTCGATAGCCATGACTTCGGACGGCACCCTGTATGTGCTCCAAAACAGCGAAGATATGCACACCGAGATCGGCGTTGTTGAGCCCGGCGCAAACGAAGTTTCAGAAACCATTCCGCTCGCCCGCGGCATGCACTGGCTGACGGCAGCGCCGGACGGTTCGCTGTACGTGGCCAGCCCGTTTGAAGGCACGGTGTCTGTGGTCCTGCCCGGGCAGGCGCGCGTTGAACGCGTCGTCGAGGCCGGGCCCTATCCTGTGGAGGTCACTGTGGCGAAGGACGGAACCGCCTACGCCACAAATCAGCACGCCGGCACCGTCACCGTGGTGCCCGGTGGTGCATCCGGCCCCTCCCGCACCATCGATATGGGCAGGACGTCGAGCCCGCACGGGATTGCTGCAGCGACGGACGGAACGGTGTACGTGGCAAATGTCCTTTCGAATGACGTTGCAGTCATTGAACCGGGCGCCACAGAGGTGGCGCGGAGGATCCGCGTGGGCCGCGAACCGCAGGAAGTGGTGGCTGCGCCGGACGGAACGGTATACGTGACGAACGCTGGGGACAATACGGTTTCCGTCATCCAGGCGGGAACAGACAGGGTGGCCGAAACGGTCCCGACGGGGGAAGACCCGGCAGGTTGGCAGTCATGGCGGACGGCTCAGTGGCGGTAGTGAATCGGGGCGATAAATCACTTACAGTGATCGACGGCGGGTTGCAGGGTCCCTCTCCCGAGGCACCCACGGCCGACGAGAATACTGGCTCCACGGGAACCGGCGGGCCCTTTGATGCCGACGCAGTTCCCTCTGGCGGCGCTTTTTCTGCCGCGCCTCCGGCCATCGCGGCAGGGGCCGCGACATTGTTGCTTATGGGGGCTGCCGTTCTCGTCGTCGTGCTGCGGAGGCGCAGAGCCGAACCGGCGGCGGATCCGGCAACGGACTGGACCTGGGACTAATACCGGGGCGGTAGCCGGGCACAGCCGCGAGCTTTGGCTCCGCGTCTAAAGCCTGTCTGCCAGCGACCGGCCCACGGTCCGGCCGGTGAAGAGGCAGCCGCCCAGGAAAGTGCCTTCCAGCGCGTTGTAGCCGTGGGCTCCGCCGCCGCCAAACCCGGCTGCCTCGCCGGCGGCGTAAAGGCCAGGGATGGGGGAGCCGTCCTGGCCGAGGGCCTGGCCAGTGAGATCAGTCTGGATGCCGCCCAACGTTTTCCGGGTGAGAACGTGCAGCCGCACGGCGATCAGCGGTCCTGCCGCGGGGTCCAGGATGCGGTGCGGCTTCACTGTGCGGAACAGCCGGTCCCCGAGGTAGCGGCGGCTGTTGTGGATGCCCGTGACCTGGATGTCCTTGGAATAGCGGTTCTGGACTTCCGCGTCGCGTTCCTCGATCTGGCGGCGAAGGTGCTGGTAGTCCAGGAGCGGCTCGTCGGTGAGGCCGTTCATGCCCTTGACCAGCTCGGCCAGGTCGCTGGCGACAACGAAATCCGCGCCGTGGTCCTTGAACGCTTCGATGGGAGCAGGGGCGCCGCGGCCCAGCCGGGCTTTGAGCAGCAGTTTCAGGTCCCGGTTGGTGATGTCCGGGTTCTGCTCGGAGCCGGAGAGGGCGAATTCCTTTTCGATGATTTTCTGGGTGAGGATGAACCAGGAATGGCTGTACTGCTGGATATCCGGGGTGGTCCGCAGCAGCTTGAGAGTGCCCAGTGTGTCGTAGCCGGGCAGGCCGGGTGCGGGGAGCCGGCGGCCCAGGGCATCGAACCAGAGCGACGACGGCCCGGGCAGGATCCGGATGGCGTGGTCCGGCCAGATGGGGTTCCAGTTCTGGATTCCTTCCGTGTAGTGCCACATGCGGTCGCGGTTGACCAGCCGGACGCCTGCCTGGTCTGCGATGTCCAGCATCCGCCCGTCCACGTGTTGCGGCACGCCGGTGATCATCTTCCGTGGTGGAGTGCCGAGGCGCTGCGGCCACCATTTGCGGACCTGATCGTGGTTGCCGCCGATGCCTCCGCTGGCGATGACCACGGCCTGGGCGTGCAGCTCGAATTCTCCAGCAACGTCCCGGTTGGAGGCCACGCCGCGCGGCGACGAATCGGGCGTCAGGATGCTGCCGCGCACTCCGGTGACCCTGCCGCCGTCGAACATTAAACCGTCCACACGGTGGCGGAAAAAGAACTTTACCCACCCCGTCAACGCAGCAGCCCGCGCCTTGCTGGCAAAGGGTTCGGAGACGCCGGTGCCCGTTCCCCACGGGACGTGGAATCTCGGGACCGAGTTGCCATGGCCACCGGCCCTGCCGTCGCCGCGTTCGGCCCAGCCCACCAGCGGGGTGAATTTGATGCCCTGCTCCTGCAGCCAGGGGCGCTTCTCGCCGGCCGCGAACTCGACATAAGCGCGTCCCCACTGTTGCGCCCATTCGTCTTCGGGATGCTCGCCGCCGAGCCGGTCCCACTGCGCCGAGCCCTGCCAGTCCTGCCACGCCAGCTCAAAGGAATCCTTCACCCGAAGCCGGCGCTGCATGGGCGTGTCCACCAGGAAGAGCCCGCCAAGGGACCAGTACGCCTGACCGCCCAGGTTTGCGCCGTTCTCCTGGTCGAGGATGGCCACGCGCTTGCCGGCCATCACAAGTTCGTTGCTGGCCACCAGCCCGGCCAGGCCGCCGCCGATGATAATGACGTCCGCGTCCATCAAATGCTTCCTCCGACTAAGGTCGCCAAGCGGTGACAAAGCCGCCGCGGGAATGGTCGTGCGGGGGCTGCCGCCCTGCCTCAACGGGGTCAACGGGGTCTATGCGGTCAGCGGGGTCAGCCGGACTGAGCGACAACGTGCGCCCGTATGTTTCGCAGAGGTCCTGGACCGCGTGCCCCTTGCAGTGCCACCCTGCCCCTGTCAGCAGTTCCTCCGGGTCCGGCGGGTCCGCCCGGGCCAGGAGCTTGCTCATGGGCAGCCCGGTCTGCAGGCTGAAGTCGCGCAGCTTGGCCTCGAAGTCCTCGGTCTTGGGCAGCGGTACGGCACGCTCCATCACGGCGCGTGAGCCTGGACCCGACAGCTCCATCACCTCTGCCAGCACAGCTTTTTGAGCCGCGGAATCGAGGTAGGGGAGCAGCCCTTCGAGGACCCAGGTGGTGGGCTGGCGGGGGTCGAACCCCACCGCCAGGAGGAGTGCCCGCCACGGCTCGGACAGGTCGGCGGCCAGGGTGATGAGCTCGCACGACGGCGGCGGCGACAGGTGTGCAAGCACGCCGGCCTTGAAGTCCAGGACGTTGGCGTGGTCGATTTCAAAGACCCGGCTTCCCGCGGGCCAGTCCAGCCGGTGGCTGCGCGTGTCCAGCCCTGCTCCGAGCACCACAGTCTGCGCGGTGGCAGGGGCGGACTGGAGGAAGTCGTCGATGAACCTGGTCCGCACACCGATGTAAATGGAGGCCAGAAGGAGAGGCTGCTGCAAAGGCGACACACCCTCGGAATGGGAAGGCCACGCCGTCGGGAAATCCACGTGCGAATGGGCCGCCTCTACGAGCGCGGCAGCGAACTGGTCCTTCACCAGGGCATCGGGCCGGGAGGTTTCCACGGCCCGGCCAGCAGCCACGGCGAGCGCGGTCAATGACACGCCCTGGTCCTCGAACTCCGTCATGTGGTGCCCCTCCTGGGAGTGGTCAATTCTCTGACACGGAGCCTACCCCCGGGGACCGACACTCTCCTCCTGCTTCGCTCACAGCATGGCGCACGGCCACCCATACAACACCGGCCCCGCTCCGAAGACTAGGTGAGCGAGCTCCGCTGAAAGGACCAAACGCATGAACGAGAAGAGCCGGAAGGCACTCATCAGCATCCCCATCGCCGTGGTGGCGGGGGTGCTCATCGCCTTGGCCGGAAGCCATGGCGGCTCCACGATCGGCGGGCTGCCGGTGTTCGCGCTGGGCGTGGCTGCCGCGTTCGTGATCCAGTGGCTGGTGTTCGTTCCGTCCTACAAGGCGCAGACGGAAAAGTTCTACGACCTCACCGGTGCCCTGACCTATATCGCCATTACGGTGTTCCTGGTGCTGGCGAGCCCGGGTGTGGATGCGCGCGGACTGCTGCTGGCGGCCATGGTGGTCCTCTGGGCGGCCCGGCTTGGCAGTTACCTGTTCCGGCGGGTGATGAAGCACGGCAAGGACGACCGCTTCGACGAGCTCAAGGCTGACTTTGCCCGTTTCCTGAACACCTGGACCCTCCAGGGACTGTGGGTGGTGCTCACCGCAGCCCTCGCTTGGGTGGCCATCACCTCGGACAAGAAGGTGGGCCTGGACGGGTTCTTCTGGGTGGGGCTGCTGGTGTGGGCGCTGGGTATCGCGCTGGAGACGGTGGCGGACGCCCAGAAGACCCGCTTCAAGGCCGACCCCGCCAACAAGGGCCGCTTCATCAGCACCGGCCTCTGGTCCAGGTCCCGGCACCCCAACTACTTCGGCGAGATCACGCTCTGGGTGGGCGTGGCCATCATCGCCCTGCCGGTGCTGCAGGGCTGGCAGTGGGTTGCCCTGGTGTCGCCGGTGTTTGTGGCGTTGCTGCTGATCCGGGGCAGCGGCGTGCCGCCCCTTGAGGAGAAGGCGGACAGGAAGTGGGGCGGCCAGCCCGACTATGAGGCCTACAAAAAGGACACCCCGGTCCTGCTTCCGAAGCTCACGTAGCGGGCTGGGATCAGGGCGTACGACGACGGCACCCGGCCGGGTGCCGCCGTCGCTGTTCTTTTTACGGCGGAATTGGCAGCTTTACCTCGATCCGCCCGCGGCCCATGGGTACGGTGTCCTCATGCAGAAGATATCGATTGATGCCCTGGCCCGCCAGCAACTCGAAGCGGCCGTGTCCGGATCCAGTGGGCGCGCTTCGGACACAGTGTTCGGCGGCCACGAGAAGAGGCTGCGGCAGACCGTCATGGCCTTCCGCGCCGGCACCCAGCTCAGCGAACACCTGAACCCCGGTGAAGCCACAGTCTTCGTGATCAAGGGATCCGTGTGGCTCAAGTCCGGCGGCGAGGCGTGGCAGGGCAAGGCCGGGGACCTCCTGATCGTCCCGGACGGGATGCACAGCCTGGAGGCCGAGGAGGACTCGGCGGTGCTGTTCACGGCGGTGAAGCTGGACCGGTAAGTCCCCGCCTCACCCTGCGGTGATGAGCTCACACAACACGGCTGCTTCGCTGATTCCGGGCTCCTTGGTGGCAGTCAGCAGCGTCAGGGGACCCTGCCCGGCAAGGGTGCGGAGATGGTCAAGGGCTCTGGCTGCGGCAGGCTCCTGGAGTTCCGTCCGGTAGCGCCGGCTGAACTCATCGAAAAGCCGGGGATCGTGGGCGTACCACTTCCGCAGTTCTGTGGAGGGGGCCACGCTTTTGCACCAGTCATCGAGGTGTGCCCTTTCCTTGGTCAATCCTCGTAGCCAGAGCCGGTCCACGAGGATGCGCGTGCCGTCTGTCGGAAGCGGATCGTCATAGATCCGCCGTACCTTCACTGGATGATGCGTCGCCATGAGCTGGTCCCCTTTCCACCGGCACCCCTAGTGTCGGTTGGCCCGAATGGATGTCGACCAATCGCGCACCAATTCAACCGCTAACTCTTCAGGTGGGCCAGGGCTGGTGCCGAAGGGTTTCCGGCCGGGAACACCGGGCCGGCGTACGGGCGCTTAGCCTGCAGCTCCTCATCCGCTCCGTGGGGGCGGAGCTGCCTGACCATCCAGGGGACAAAGTATGCCCTGGCCCAGGACAGGTCGCTTGCCCTTGCCTGGCGCCAGCTGCTCGCCGGCAGTTCTTTGGGCTCCAGGGGCTGCAGGGTGTGCGGCACGTTGAGGGCTTCCAGTACCGCCATGGCCACGGTGTGATGGCCCAGCGGCGAGAGGTGCAGCCGGTCAGGGTCCCACATCCGGGGGTCCCTGAGTTGGGTCAGCGCCCAGAGGTCTGCGATGAGTGCGCCGTGGCGGGCAGCGAGGGCGCGGACGTTTTCGTTGAAGATGGCCACCTTCGCACGGTTACGGCCCAGGACCAGGGTGGAACCCCAGTCCGGTCCGGTGAACAACACGATCGTAGGGCCTGCCTGAGCCAGCTGGCTTACACCGGCCTCGAGTTTGGCCGCGAGCTTGTCCGGATCAGTCCCGTGGAACACCATGTCGTTTCCGCCGGCTGACAAGGTGACCAGGTCCGGCTGCAGTGCCAGTGCTTTGCCAACCTGCTGGTCCATGATCTGCTGCAGCAACAGGCCGCGGACTGCCAGGTTGGCGTAGCCGAAATCGGACCGGCCGGCAGCCAGTTCTTCGGCAACACGGTCCGCCCACCCCCGCAGTCCTCCTGCGCTCGCCGGTTCCGGATCTCCGACCCCCTCGGTGAAGGAATCACCCAGTGCCACGTAGCGGCTCCACGGGTGCAGCCCGTCCTCAGTGCGCACGGTTTCACTACTGGGGGCATTGTGCTCCAGGGACCGAGGAACCGCTGTGCCGTCGCTGCGAAGAAGGCTCCGGGTAGCAGCCGGGCCACGCCATCTCATCGCCCTGCCTCCCTTCGCTGCGGAAGAACATTCTTATATGGTGATAACCGTTTGACCGGCCGCAATGTTCCCGTAGTGAGATTCCGGTGTACCCAAAGAACTGCCGCAGGTTCCATGCAAGCCCGGAGGTGCCCCCTTGCCGGAAGGCAGCAGGATCTCCGATAGTTATGGGAGGTGGTGCGACCGTGAAGTGCTGTGGAAGAAGCCGGGATGGCCAACGGGGATGTCGAGAATAATGCCGGCTCCGCTGGTCCCGGAGCAGTCACCCTGATTCAGGGGACTTCCTTCTGCATAGCGTCCTCCAACGGGGATATGGCATCGGGTCTCCCTCAGGGGGTGTTCTTCCAGGACACCCGCTTCATCAGTGATTGGGCCCTGAAGGTTCAGGGCCTGCCGGTTGAAGCATTGTCCGCGAGTACTCCGGACCCCTTTCACGGAGTCTTCGTTGGAAGGGCACGCAGGCCCGACCACGCCGATACTTCCCTCCTCATTGACCGGGAACGAAAGCTCGGGACAAGCCTGACGGAGGTAGTCACGGTGCATAACTACTCCCGGACTCCACAGTTATGCCGCGTGGAGCTATTTGTTGACGCCGACTTTGCCAGCCTCTTCGAGGTGAAGGAAGGTAAGCGGGTTCCCCGGCATCGCTCGCGTCGGATGGTGCAGGACGGCGTCACGCTGGAGTCGGTGCGGGACGGCCACACCCGGCGCATCGCCGTCGCCTGCCCCGGCGCCCAAATCGAGGGGGACAGGCTGGTGTTGGCCTCCACCATTGCCGCCCATGGGCACTGGTCCTTCACCGTCTCGGCCACACCCCTGCTGGAAGGGGCAGCCGGGGCCCCGGCCGCCGGCACCGGCGCTCCCGAGGCGGATGCTGTCGAGCGTGTCATGCATTGGCGCAAGTCCATGCCGACGGCCAACCTGCGGAACCGCGCCGTGGAGAAGATCATCAGGCGCAGCCAGGAAGACCTGGGCTCCCTTCGCATTTTCAACCCTGAGCACCCGGACCGCGCCGTGGTTGCTGCAGGGGCACCGTGGTTCATGGCGCTGTTTGGCAGGGACAGCCTCCTCGCTTCGTTTATGTCCCTGCTCCTGGATCCTTCCCTGGCCAAGGGAACCCTCCTGACCCTGGCGGACTACCAGGGCACCAAAATGGATGCAGCCTCGGAAGAAGAGCCCGGGAAAATCCTCCACGAAGTTCGTCTCGGCGCCACCGCCGGGCTCGCACTGGGCGGCAGCGGTGTCTACTACGGGAGCGTCGACGCGACCCCGCTTTTCGTGGTCGTGCTGGCCGAGCTCAGCAGGTGGGGGCTTGACGATGACGCGACCCGTCAGCTTCTTCCCGCAGCAGACAGGGCAATCCGGTGGATGGAGGACTACGGTGACAGCGATGGCGACGGCTTCATCGAGTACCAGCGAAAAACGGAAAAGGGCCTTCGCAACCAAGGCTGGAAGGATTCCGCTGACGGAGTGAATTTCGCCGACGGGTCCCTCGCGGAGCCACCCATCGCCCTCTGCGAAGTCCAAGGGTATGCCTATGCCGCGTACCTCGGCCGGGCGCTGATGGCGATCGCCGCGGGGGACGGAGCCACGGCTGATGCCTGCCTGGCCAAAGCGTCCGTCCTCAAACGAAAATTCAACGACCAGTTCTGGCTGCCGGACCGCGGCTATTACGCGATTGCCCTGGACCGGGACAAGAAACCCGTTGACGCCCTCGCCTCGAATATGGCCCATTGCCTGTGGACCGGAATCGTGGATGACTCCAAGGCGCCGCAAGTGGTGGAACACCTGATGTCCCCCGAAATGTTTACCGGGTGGGGGATACGAACCCTGGCAACGAACATGGGCGCCTACAACCCAGCCAGCTACCACAACGGATCAGTGTGGCCCCACGACAATGCGATCGCCGCTGCAGGGCTTATGCGGCACGGCTTCGTTAAGGAGGCCCGGAAAGTGGCGTACTCCCTGCTGGAGGCGGCCGACCGTTTCGGCGGGCGGCTGCCGGAACTCTTCTGCGGATTGGACCGGGCAGCCTACCCGGAGCCGGTCCCATACCCTGCCTCCTGTTCCCCGCAAGCCTGGGCGTCGGCCGCCCCTGTTCAGCTCATCCGGACGCTCCTGCGGTTCGATCCCGGGCTGCCCTGGGACGAGGTGTGGCTTGCACCCACGCTGCCCCCACACAACACCTACTTCCACTTCGACAACGTCCCCTTTTCCGGCGATGACAACCGGCTCTCGATCCACATCGAGGGGGAAACAGTCGATGTCCGGGGCCTGCCCGAGAACATCAGGCTGCGCCGTGAGCCGCGCCCGCCGCTGAACGAACTGGTCAAGATGCGTTCGGTCCTGGCCGCCGATTGAGGCTGGCGCCGGTCCTGGCGCAGAACCGTCTGAAGCTATCCCTTCGCCGCGTAAGCCTTTGGCGTGGCCAGGCTCGGCAGGTAAGGCGCCGGCCCGTAAACGAGTACCGGCTACTCGTGCCGCACCCGGGGGGTGTTGCATAGGCTTGATGCACAGCGCAGTTGAGATTCACGGCGCTGAGGCTTCCGCCAGTTGAACTTCCTGAGTCCCTCAGGTACCAGGCAGGGGCCGGCGACGAGAGTGTCCGTTCGAGACCGCGGGCACCACCCCCCAGCCGTCGCCGGCTCCTTTCTTTGTTGGCACGCAAGAGGCAGAAGCCTTAGCAGGTACCCGCCGCCGGATAGCCGGCAAGCACGTAGTCCGGCGCTGGAAAACGAGTAAGCCGCATACATGGCCTCGCGCCTAGACTGAGCCATGGATGCGATGCCGGCGGTGTTCCTGATTTTTGGTGTGGCTTTGGCCTGGCTGGGCTTGACCGTATTCGTACTCCTCCGCCTGCGCCGCCGCAGGCGTGGGTCATCGGTGGTAGCAACAGCATCCCCACCAACGGACCCCGTCGTAAACCACGTTCAGAAGCCGTGGCACCGCATCCACCCCGCAACGGCTCACCCGCCGGGGCGGCGGCGCAGATTGGGTGCCAGGGGAATTCGCGGTTGAGCTGCCCGTGGAGTGCCGGCTGAGTATCGCGGGGCTCTCAAATGCAGGTAGTAAATACTCGTGTGCCCGGTGCTGCATGCGCTTTGAATTGCAGGATAGGGAGAACTGTCCCCTGAGGCGACGAAGTCCTGGGAAACCCCCGGAGCAGGGGAACTTCGTGACGCCGCCGGGGCGCAACCGAAGGAGAAATGCCATGACCACAGCACGCGAAATCATGACCGGCGGGGTTGAATGCATTGGTGAAAACGAAACGCTGGAAGCAGCCGCCCGGAAGATGAAGGAACTGAACGTTGGCGCACTGCCTATCTGCGGAGAGGACAACCGGCTCAAAGGCATGATCACGGACCGGGACATCGTCATCAAATGCTTCGCGGAGGGCGGCGATCCGCGAAATGCAAAGGCAGGGGATTTCGGCCAGGGCAAGCCGGTGACCATCGGTGCGGACGATTCGATTGAGGAAGCGATCAGCACCATGCAAGAGCACCAGGTACGTCGGCTGCCGGTCATTGACGGCCATGACCTGGTGGGTATCCTCACCCAGGCGGACATCGCCCGAAACTACCCGGAAGACAGGGTGGGGGAACTCGTGGAGCTGATCTCTTTTTACTGACAGAATCTCGGCCGGCAGCGTGAGCCGGTAGCGTGAACCTGGCTGCCCGGGTCGCCTCAGTGCCGTCCATGGTGGGGCCTTAACGCCGTTACAGCGTGAGGAGTCTCAAACTGTTTAGTGTGACTCTTCGGGTTCCCTAACAGGCCGCGGGCTCTTCCACGTGGACTCGCGGGGGCCCGGCGGGTAGGCCGCAGTCTTGCCGGCCCAAGCGATCGCCAGCGCGGCAAGAACCGGAAGCGCAGCCGCCGCGGGAACCAGCAAAGGCCCGGCAACAACCAGCGCGGCGGAGCCGTAGAGGGCGCCGATGGTGATGCCCAGCTGGATGGTCAGGACCGTCAGCCCGTTGGCCGCGTCCTTGTTTTCACGGCCTGCCCGGAGGATGGCGGACTGGTTGTAGATGCCGATGGCACCCAGCCCCGCGCCCCACACGGTCATCAAAGCCAGGGCGAAGAAGAGGCTGCCACCCACAAACGGCAAGGCAAGCATCGAAGCTGCAATTGCCGCCGTCGTTATCAATAGCGAACGGCGCGGGTGGGAATCCACGGTCATTCCTGCGATCCAGATGCCCAGCAGGCCGGAGACGCCCAGGACGGTAAGGGAGAGGCTGATGGCGTAGTCCGGCAGGCCGGCCTCGCGGATATACGGAGCGATGTAGGTGAAGAGCGCGAAGTGGGCCAGGACAAGCAATGGCCATGCGATGGCCACGGACTTCACGCCGGGCTGGGCGATGGCCGCGCGCATGGAGGGGCGGGCTTCGCCGGCGCCGCGCTTGACAGACGGGAGGAAGAAAAAGCCCAGGACCGCAAGGGCCACACCGAACCCGGCGAGGGCAAGGAACGCCGAGCGCCAGCCGAGGACTGTGCCCAGCGCAGTGCCAATGGGTGCGCCGATAGCCAGGCCCAGGCTGTTGCCGCTGAAGACAATGGCCAGGGCCTTTCCCACCTTGTCCGCAGGGACCACGCGGGCGACGTACGGGGCCATGGTGGTCCAGAGCAGCCCGTGCGCCAGGCCGCCCACCAGCCGTGCCACCATCGCGAAGGTGAAGTCCGGGGCCAGCCCCACCAGGGCGTTGCTCAGCGCAAAGGTCAGGACCAGGGCCACCAGCAACGGCCGCTTCGGGATGTTGGCCAGCAGCCGTGCGGCGGGCACCACCGTAACCACAATGACGGCGGCGTAGGCCGCGGCGAGGTAGCCGGCCACCGGTTCGGACACGTTCAACCCGGTGCTGATCTGGGGGAGCAGGCCGGACGGGAGCAGCTCGGTGGTGATGGCGGTGAAGGCGATGGTGGCCAGGACCATCATGGCGGCCAGCGGGAAACGCTGGGGCGCCGGCGCGGAAATCGCGGAGGACATTAAGGGGTGTTCCATTCAAGGGGGAGGGAGAGTGGAACCGGGCGCTTCTGGCCTAACAGTTCCTCTAACAAGTTTACCCGGTGAACTAAGGGCTTCCGCGCAGGTTCCGGCGTGGCGCAGCGGACATCCAACGGGTGCCGGGGCGGGCTATGCGGTCAGCTCGGCGGCGGCGAAAGACACAGTGAAACGGGCGCACCAGATGCTGACCGAGGTGTAGGCGCCCAGGTCCGTTGCGGCCGGGATGTCATAGTTCTGATTGCCCTTGTTTGCTTTGAGCGCGCCCAGGTCGAGATAGCGGCCGTCGTCGAACAGATACCAGCCAGCTATTCCCTCTACCACCGGTGCGTCACTGAGCCATACCCGGAGATCCGGACCGTCTGAGGTGTCAAGGCCTTCGAAGCGCAGGATCCGGCTTCCATCAGGGAGCTCGAGGATCTTCACCGTTCCCGAGCTGGCGTGTTCGTGGCTGATGAGTTGGCCTGTTGCCAGTTCCCGCGGAGCGGCGACGGCGGAAGGTGCGGGGCCCGCGGAGGGCGTGGTACCGGCGGAAGGCGCAGCGCCCGCGGCCGGTGTGGAGGGCGCTCCCGTGGGCCCCTGCGACTGCGAGGCCGGGGTGGGGGCAACCGGAAGATCCTCGATAACCGTTGAGCTGGTGAAGATCCGCCAGGGCTGGAACAGGTAGAGGCCCACGGCCACCACGATGGCGCCAATGAGAAGCGCAGCCGGGATGATTATGCGCTTTCTCATAACCTGTCAACGCCCGGCCGAAGGGCGCCGTTCCGGCCTGGATAGCCGTTCGCCAAGGAGCTGCCCGGCGCGTCCCCGACGGCCGCCCGGTCCGGGGAAGCATCCTCAACCGTGACCGTCCCGGCGTCGCCATCCACGAGGATCCGCTGGCCGGTGGCCAGCCGCTGCGTGGCCACGCCGGTACCAAGGACGGCGGGAATGCCGTACTCGCGGGCCACGATGGAGCTGTGGCTCAGCGGACCGCCCACGTCGGTGACCACGGCGGAAGCCATCGCGAACAGCGATGTCCACGCGGGCGTGGTGATGCGGGCCACCAGGACGTCGCCGGGCTGCATGGTGCCGAAGTCCTGGGGACCCGTCAGGACGCGGGCGGGAGCAGTAACCTTGCCCGCACTTGCTCCCACGCCCTTGATCACGCCGCCGGGCTTTTGCCGGGGGCCGGCCGGCATCATGGATCCGAAGGCCTTGTCCATCCAGCGGCTCTCGGGAAGCATCTGCGGTGCGGCGGCCTTCGCCTGGCCCCGCCACAGCATCCTGCGTTCCTCCACGGCGGCGGCACGGACGGGCCGCCCGGCTCCGGCAATAACGACGGCGGCCCGCGCGCCCGGCGCGGCAAGGCCGAACTCCACCGCGCTCCGCAGCTCCTGGTGCCGGAGCCAAAACACGTCGTCCGGAGCAGCGATGACGCCGGAGCCCACCAGCCGCTGCCCGAGTTCGAGCAGCATTTGCCGCAGCAGCGGCCAGGCCAGGCCGACGTCGGCCAGCGCGTCCTCGCGGATCGGTGCTGTGTCCTGCGCCCACCGGAGCAGACGGAGGAAGGCGGCCCGGCGGCGCGGCCCCAGCCGCGCGGCCATCTGCTCAGTGAGCGATTCCCGGCGCTCGGTCAGCAGCCGCTGCCGCTCATGCGGATCTATGCCCTGCCCGCCCAGGTAGAACTTCACCGTTTCCAGCAGGGCGGACGGATCGTCAGCAGGTACCGGGCTGGCGAAATCAAGGTTGTAGACTCCATGGCCGTAGAGGGCCAGATGCTCCTTGAACGCGAAACGCCATTCCTGCCACAGGCCATCGTTCACCCCGGCGGGCGGGGTGCCGGTGCGCTGGGACTCGGTGAGCACCGCCGTCGGCTCATCCAGCAGGGCCGACGTCAGCCCGGGATCGCTCCGCGCCCAGCCCGCGAGATCGTACAGGGACTTCTCCGCCTGAATGGGTTGGCTGTCGAAGCCCAGCAGCAACGTCTGGGCCGGGGGATCGCCGTCGCGCCGGACCAGCTTGTCGTAGAAGGCCCGGAAGGCGATCTCGCTGGTGGCCGCGAGCGGAATGATGGACTGCACGGCCGTGTAGTACACGGTTCCGGCGTCGAGCAACGCCTGCACTCCCGCCAGCAGTTCCTCGCCCGTCAGCCCCGCCGTCGGCCTGGCCGCCCAGTCCTTGATCACCTTCACGTACCGCGGGTGCGAAAACCCCCGCCAGCCGGCCACTCCCATATGCGCCTTGCCGCGGGCCAGGGCACCAAGGGCCTTTGGCGTCCTGGCCATCATCCGGCGCATGCCCGAGTTGCGGTAATAGTAATAGGCGTAGCCGTTGATGGTGGGCAGTCCCACGTCGCCGTCGCGGATGACGTTCCTGCCCAGGGCCTCGGCCATCAGGGCGTTTAGCGACCGCGCCACGGAGCCGTCAATCATGTCGGCGAACAGCGGAGTGAGCGGGTCCGGCAGCTGTTCCACAATGCTCGCCCGGAAGTAGAGCCCGTCCGGATAGGGCAGGGGCCACGTGTCCGGGGTGTCGGCCGCCGGCTCGGGCAGCGCCGTGATGGGCCGGGACTGCAGCATGTAGAACCGGCCACCGGCCCGCGCCCACTCGATGTCCTGCGGGGCACCGAAATGGGCGGCGATCTGCCGGCCGTAGCTGGCCAGCTGGGCGGCTGCTCGGTCACCAAGCACCGGCGTACGACGGCGGGCTTCCGCCACCGGCTGCTCCTGCGTTCCGTTCTCCGCGTAGACGGTCATAACGTCCTTGTCGGCTGTCTGCCGCGACAGCACCGTGCCGGTCGCCGCGTCGACCACTAGGTCATCCGTGGTGACCGTTCCGCCCACCACCGATTCGCCCAAGCCCCACGCGGCACTGATCACCGTCTGGTCCCGCCGCCCGTTCGTGGGGTTGGCGGTGAACATCACCCCGGAAGCGTCCGCCTCCACCATCTGTTGAATGACGACGGCGAGTCGCACCTGGTCAGGCGCCACGCCTTCGCGGGCACGGTAGGCCATGGCGCGCGCCGTCCAGAGCGAAGCCCAGCAGTCGATCACGGCTTTAGTCAGCGCCTGCATGCCGCGGACGTTCAGGTAGGTGTCCTGCTGCCCGGCGAAACTGGCGGAGGCCAGGTCCTCGGCGGTGGCCGAGGAACGGACCGCCACTGAAGCGTCCCCGCCGAGGCGCCCGTAGGCTTCGGCGAGTTCGGCCGCAATCCCTGCCGGCACAGTGCCGCCGTGGAACAGTGACCTGATCCGCTCCGAGGCCTCCTCATACTCCTGGGGCGACGCTTGCGGCGGGAGCGTGGCCAAATCCTGGATGGCGGCGTCGAGCTGGTTTTCGTGGACGAAGTGCGAGTAGGCGGCAGTGGTGAGGACAAACCCCGGCGGGACCGGCAGGCCGGCCTGGATGAGGCCGCCAAGGCCCACGGCCTTGCCGCCGGCCCCGGCTAGGTCGCCCTGTCCAACATCGGCCAAATCGGTGATAAAGCTCATGAGCGAGTCCTTGCTGCCTGGATGGGGTGCCTGGAGTGAACTGGTTCTCCACATACTGGCACTGCAGCGGGCGGGTGGCCATAACTTCCGGGCGTGGCCCGTTCATCGGGGACTGCTGGCAGGGCGGAACGGCGGTCGCCAGGGCCTCGGCTGGACTTAACCGCAGCAGCGCCTGAAGGATGAACACCATGGCTGATGACCTGGCACCTGCCGCCCCCTTCGACCGCTTAGTCCTGATCTTCAATCCAGGCAGGGCCGGAATGGCCGGGCGCATAGAAACGCTGCAGCGGGATCTGGCCCTCGACCTGCAGGGCCTGCCTGTTGAGCTTCTGCCGACAGGCTTTGCGGGGCATGCCAGGGACCTGGCGAGGTCCGAGGCCGGGCGAGGAGCCCCGCTCATCGTGTCAGTCAGCGGCGATGGCGGATACAACGAGGTAGTCAACGGGGTGATGGACGTTCCCGGCAGCAGGGCGGTGTGCACGGTGCTTCTTGCAGGTAATGCCAATGACCATCATCGGAGCTTGCCCGCAAGGCCGCTGACGGACGCCATCCGCGAGCGCCGGGTACGGCACATTGACCTGCTGCGCATCACATTCCGCCGCGCCGGCGGTGAACAGGTCCAGTACGCCCACTCCTACGTGGGGTTCGGGCTCACGCCGTTGATGGCGATCGGCATCGAAAAGGGCGGAAAAGGAAAGGTCCTCGAACTCATCTCCGTTGCCCGGACCCTCTCCGGCCTGCGGCCGTTCGAGCTTGTGCGGGATGACGGGGCCACGGCGCAGTTCGACAGCCTGATCCTGGCCAACATCTCCCGGATGGCGAAGTACGGAACAGCCAGCGAGGCGCACCACCCGGTCGATGGCCGGTTCGAGGTGGTGACGCTGCCCCATGCCGGCCGGTGGAAGATGGCGTTGATGACACTGCGCGCCGTCACGCTGGGCCTGGGCCATCAACCCGCCGTCAGCAGTTATGCCTTTACCACGCGCAACGCCGTTCCCTGCCAGATCGACGGCGAAGTTGTGCATATCCAGGCGGGCACGCACGTCCTCGTGGAAAGCGCCAAAGGCGCCCTCGCCACCACTTGACGGATCTTTGCCGCATGCAGTCCTGGTGTTGTCTCCGGGAGGTGCCTACGGTTGCACGGAGTCGAAGAACGTGTACCCGCCATCCGGCCCCGCGGTCTCGGCTTCATGCGATTTCATGCGGATGAAATCCACATCCTCCTGGCAGAGCGTAGTCTCGCCGTGAGGGTCCTGGTTGAGGGGGTGGCCGGTGGCTGCACTGATTTCCGCAGACAAGGTCCGCGGAAGGATCATGCAGCCAGGGTTATCTATCAGCCACTGCGTGACCGTTGAAGGAAGCCGGTGCCACTGGTCTTGGATAAAGGTGTCGGTCATTGCGCGCCAACGTTCGTGTGGATGCACTGTCCGTCCGCTGGAAACGTGGAACGGCTGTGCCGGGGTCAGAGACCCGGGGCCGGGTCACTGCAGCGAGGGCAACGGTTGATGCCTGTTCCGGCCTGTGGTTCCATCATGGCCGTCCGCGTTGATCAGGGAACCAGATGTCCAGTCACGGCCGTCCCGACGTACAGCGAGTCTACGCTCCAATAGCCCACATTCAGCCGGTGAAGCCGGGGCAATCTACGCCAAGCTACGGCACCGCCGGAGCCAGCCTCGAAGACGGGGCGGAATCGCCGAAGGAGGGACGCCGGCCAGACCGGTAAGCAGACTCGATGACCGGTTCGAGCTCGTCCAGAACCGTGTGGTTCCCGGGGAGAACCACGTGGGCCAGAAATTCGGATTCCAGAGTGGCAAGGCCTGCCGCCACCGCTGCTAGTTTGGCGTCTATTGACACGGACAGGGCGTGCCAAAACCTGCGGTTGGCGCGTTCGAGCGCCTTTGCCTTCGCTTCGCCCATGGGGCCCTGCGCTGTGTCCCCCGGGACCATCACGCTCCCGTCAGAGTCCGGCAAGGAAACTACAATCCGGAATTGCCTTCCGCCGCCCCTGAAGGCGATAGCGCTCCGGTTTCCGCGCTGACTGAAAAGAACGTCCGTGGCGCCGTATTCCACGAGCGCCAGCCTGATGCGTTCCCGGGAAGCGCCGCTGCTCAAGGAGTCGCCGCGGGTGTAAGGACTGGTCATGGTTCAACTATGCGCCCTTTGGCCCCTCCTTCCTACGCCGCGCAGCCACGGGTCTCCTCAGGCAACGGCATCCGGCAGGAGGCCATAGACTCGAAGCCATGTCAGCTTCTGGGGGAGTGCCGGCACGGCGCGGAGGAGTTTTGTTCGGAGTGGCCGTTCTGGCCATGGCCCTTGCGGGGTGTGAGTACAGCGGCCCGGATGAACAGGCGGCTCCGGCCTCCCCGCCGGCAGCAACACCACAGCCCCGGTCCTTCGGGGAGAACGCGGACGAGGTGGCCCGCCGGCTCGAGGCTTCCCCAACAGAGCCGGGCATGCCGTCCGAGGCGGAGCCCGCCGGGAGGCTGTCCCTGGTTCTGGCGCCCGGAGACTATATGGTTTCCGGTGCCTGTGCCGGGACGTACGGGGCCAAACTGACCATCGTGAAGGGTGACGGGGAACCGGAGGCGTCCAGCTTTGAGTGCGGCTCCTCGCTGGACCGCTTTGTCAGGCACGACGGCGGGCCGATCACCATCAGCGCGGTCCCGCCATCGGGCAAGCCTGCCGCAACGGGGGTCAAAGTCCAGACCAATCCGGACCGCCGGGCGTCGGAGCTGGAGGATTTGTCGGAGTGGTCGGCGCAGCAGCTGCAGCCACGGCTCCCCGGCGAGCTTCGCGGCAGCAGCAGCGGAAAGATCACCAGCACGGCAACGCTCATGGCGGCACCGGGCCAGTACGAGCTGCAGTTCGTCTGCGACTGGCTGCCCGGGGCCCAGCTGTCCGTGTCCACGGCAGCAGGTGTTGAAGTCCTGGCTCCCGTGCAGGTGCCCTGCACGGGGACGATGTTCAAGGCGCCCGTGCAGCTGCCTACCGAGGGAGCGGACCTCACCATGATCCCGGACGGTGGGCTGGAGGGCCGCTTCGCCTACCGGCTTGTTCCAGCCAGCCAGCCTTGAGGGGTACCTGCCAGCCTGTTGCGTAGGGGCAGTCCCTGAATGCCGCTGTATCCTATCCTAAGCATGCTTACCATTGGCATTTCGCGGATGCCGGTCACGGACCGGCATTATTAAGCTCTGCGTTTGCCTTGATGGGTACATCGCCGCGTGAATGCAGGACGGACGAACAGGGGCTTGAATTGGCAGGGAATGCAACCTTCCGGCACAGTAACACCGCGCTGCTCTCGGTGAGCAGTGTCGAGGCTCCAAGGATCGTGAGCTCCACGGATTTTGACCGCCGGTTGGCTTCCACCCTGCAGCGGCTGAAGTTCCCGACACGGCTGCTTGAGCGCGTTGCCGGCGTAACGCACCGCCGCTGGTGGGCGGCCGGGACCTCCTTCGATGACGCTGCTGCCGAGGCGGGCGCGAAGGCGCTGGCGGAGGCCGGCGTCGAAGCGTCCGAGGTAGGTTTGCTGATCAACACCTCGGTGACCCGTCGCAACCTTGAACCGTCCGTTGCGGTGAAGATCCACCACGGACTTGGCCTGCCGTCGTCGGCCATGAACTTTGACCTCGCCAACGCCTGCCTGGGATTCGTAAACGGACTGACACTGGCGGCCAACATGATCGACTCCGGCCAGATCAAGTACGCCATGATCGTCAACGGAGAGGATGCCGAAGCCACGCAGGAGGCCACGCTGGCCCGTTTGCAGCGGCCCGAAACCACACGCGAGGACTTCAACCGGGAGTTCGCCACACTCACCCTGGGATCCGGTGCCGCCGCCGCCGTCCTGGGCCCCGCGGACCAGCACCCCGGATCGCACCGGGTGGTGGGCGGCGTGATGCGCGCCGGCACCGAACACCATGAGTTGTGCGTGGGCGGCATCGACGGCATGGCCACCGACACCAAGGGACTGCTCGACGGCGGCCTCCAACTCGTCGTCGACGCCTGGGATGAGGCGCGGGCAGAGTGGGACTGGGCCGCCATGGACCGGTACGTCACGCACCAGGTGAGCAACGCCTACACCCAAGCGATCATCGACGCGATCGACCTGGACCCTGCCAGGGTGCCCATCACGTTCCCGCACTGGGGCAACGTGGGTCCGGCGTCGCTGCCCATGACCCTCGCGGCCGAGGCACAATCCCTCGAGACGGGGGACCGGGTGCTCTGCATGGGCGTCGGATCCGGACTGAACACCGCCATGATGGAAATCGTTTGGTAGCCGCCAACTGGCCCGGCGTGGACCCGGAGTGGTCGCGTGAAATCGAGGTAGCTTCCACGTCCGACGCCGATCGGCCAGGCACCGTGCGCCGCTGGCACCTGCTGGACAACGGCCCGCAGCTGTCCCGCCGTGCCCTGGTCCCCGCCGGCACCCTGCTGTGCGTGCACGGCAACCCCACCTGGTCATACCTGTGGCGGACGCTGCTCGCTGCCGGATCCGATCCCGCCCACCCGTGGCGCGTGGTCGCGGTAGACCAGCTGGACATGGGCTACTCGGAGCGGACCGGCACTTTCCGGCGGCTGGCCCACCGGATCAATGACCTTCGCGACCTCACGGACGCCCTGGCCCTGGACGGGCCGGTTGTCACTGTGGGCCACGACTGGGGCGGCGTGATCAGCCTGGGCTGGGCCCTCGCGCATCCGCAACAGCTGGCCGGGGTGGTGCTGACCAACACGGCCGTGCACCAGCCCGCAGGCCAGGCCATCCCGCCGGCCCTGCGGCTTGCCCTGCACCCCGCCCTGCACAAGTGGGGAACCACGACGTCGGACGCCTTCCTGCGGGTGACGCACTCGTTGGCGCACCCGCCGCTTTCCGCCGATATCCGCAGCGCCTACATGGCCCCCTACCGCGGAGCGGAGCGCAGGGCGGGAGTGGGGAACTTTGTTGCAGACATTCCGGTGGACGCCTCGCATCCCAGTTTCGCGGCGCTCAGTGGCGTGGCGGAAGGACTGCGCGGGTTGAAAGCCCCGGCGCTGATGCTCTGGGGCCCGCGGGATCCCATCTTCTCGGACCGGTACCTCAAGGACCTCATCAGCAGGCTCCCGCACGCCAAGGTGCACCGCTTCGAAGGCGCCGGCCATCTTGTGGCGGAGGACCGGGACATTGCCACGCCGGTTTTCCAGTGGCTCGCCGGGAACGTTGAAGCCAGCGAAGGCGAGTCCACGAGATCTGAAGCAACGCCTGCCGGCGGCCAGGAGCAGGACGCGGCGCAGCCAGGCCCTGCCGAATTCCGGCCCCTCTGGCACCCGCTCCAGCAGCAGGCGACAGGACCGGCGGGAGCGGACACCGCCGTCGTGGAAATGGCGCCGGACGGCACAGCTGCCCGCTCGCTGAGCTGGCGGCAGCTGGACCGTAACATCCTGAACCT
This sequence comes from Pseudarthrobacter sp. W1I19, assembly GCF_030817835.1. Classification (NCBI taxonomy): domain Bacteria; kingdom Bacillati; phylum Actinomycetota; class Actinomycetes; order Micrococcales; family Micrococcaceae; genus Pseudarthrobacter; species Pseudarthrobacter sp. W1I19. The sequence continues at coordinate 3,394,767 of NZ_JAUSZR010000001.1, read as the reverse complement.
CGCCGCGGGGCTGAAGGAGGCGGGGGTTGAAAGCGGCAGCCGTGTCAGCCTGATGGTTCCGCCCGGGGTGGACCTGACCGTGGCCCTTTACGCCTGCCTGCGGCTGGGCGCCGTGGTGGTAGTGGCCGACGCCGGACTGGGAACCAGGGGCCTGAGCCGCGCCGTCAAAGGCGCCACCCCTGATGTCCTCATCGGCATCGACAAGGCGTTCGCGGCCGCTTCACTGCTGGGCTGGCCCGGGCGGCGGATCAGCGTGCGGGATCTCCCGGCCGCCCGCCGTCGGATCCTAGGCGTGGAGACCTCCCTTGACGAGCTGGCCCGGAGCGGCGCCGCTCCCGGTGCGGCGCAATTGCCGGACAGCGTGGACCCGGATGCCCCGGCCGCCGTACTCTTCACCTCCGGCTCCACCGGCCCAGCCAAGGGTGTGCTTTATACGCACCGGAAGTTGGCGGCGATGCGGGACACGGTGGCCGAAACGTTCGGGATCCGTCCCGGTGCCCGGCTGGTGGCAGGCTTCGCGCCGTTCGCGCTGCTGGGTCCGGCGCTCGGTGCGGTGTCGGTGACCCCGGCCATGGACGTCACCGCGCCGCGCACCTTGACGGCGAACGCGCTCGCCGACGCTGCCGCGGCCATCGACGCCACGGCGGTCTTCGCCTCGCCGGCGGCTTTGCGCAACGTCCTTGCCACGCAAGATGGCCTCAGCAGCGCAGGGCATAAAGCTCTGGAACGTGTCGAACTGCTGCTCTCCGCCGGTGCCCCCGTCCCGGAACCGTTGCTGGCAGAGGTACAGCGGCTCATGCCCCGGGCCTCGCTGCACACCCCGTACGGGATGACGGAGGCGCTGCCGGTCACCGACATCAGCTTGGAACAGATCCAAACGGCCGACGCCGATGCTGCCGCCGGCACCTCCGCTGGAGCAGACGCCGTGGCGGGAGCAGGCAACGGCGTGTGTGTGGGGTGGCCCGTGCATGGCGCCCGTGTGGCCGTCGTCCCGCTGGCGGCGGATGGCACCGCCCCCGGAGCCGATCCCGTGACAGAGGCCGGAGTGACCGGTGAGATCCTGGTGTGCGCCCCGCACGTCAAGGAAGCGTACGACAGGCTCTGGCTGGTCCAGCGGGAGAGTGCCAGCTTGCCCGGATGGCACCGCACCGGCGATGTGGGGCACTTCGACGCCGCGGGCAGGCTTTGGGTGGAAGGACGCCTTGCGCATGTTGTTACGGGACCCGACGGCGTGGTGACCCCCGTGGGTGCCGAACAGGCCATCGAACGACTGGACGGCGTACGGCTGGCGGCGATCACCGGCGTCGGACCCGCGGGCACCCAGGCCGTGGTGGCCGTCGTCGAGACCTCCCCTCCAGTCCGGAAAGCCGGACCCGCTGGGCCGCAGCTGGCCGGGCGGGTCCGGAAGGCCGCACTGGAGGCCGGCGTGAAAGTCTCCGCCGTGCTCGTGGTTCCCGCGCAGCCCACGGACATCCGGCACAACGCCAAGATCGACCGGACCCGCCTGTCCCGCTGGGCTTCGCGGGTGCTTGCTGGCGGCCGGCCGGGAAAGCCATGAGGGTCCTCGTCACCGGTGCCAGCGGGCTGCTCGGGGGAGAGGTTGCCCGGCTGCTGGTACGTCAGGGGCATGAGGTGGCGACGTTCCAGCGCCGCCCATCGGGGGTCGACGGCGCCACGGACTTCTGCGGGTCCGTCACGGATGATGCGGCGCTCCGGGCAGCAGTTGCAGGCGCCGGCGGAATCATCCACCTGGCGGCAAAAGTCTCTTTCACGGGCCGCGCGGCGGAGTTCGATCAGGTGAACGTCGAAGGGACCCGCCGCCTGCTCGCTTGCGCCCGTGCCGCCGGGGTGCGGGACGTCGTGTATGTGTCCTCCCCGTCGGTGGCCAATTCCGGCGCCGCCATCGCCGGGCTGGGCGCGGAGCCGGCCGACCCGGAGCATGCGCACGGAGACTACTCCCGCAGCAAGGCCGAGGCCGAGCTGCTGGCGCTCGCAGCTGACTCTCCTGCCTTCCGGGTGGCGGCGGTGCGCCCGCACATCGTCTGGGGACCGGGCGACACCCAACTGGTGGAACGGGTCCTGGCACGCGCCAAGCAGGGACGCCTGCCGCTGCTCGACGCCGGTGGGGCCCTGATCGACACCACGTACGTGGACAATGCCGCCACGGCCATCGTCGCCGCGCTGCACAGGATGGACCACATCCATGGCAGGGCTCTGGTGGTGACCAACGGCGAGCCCCGCCCGGTGGGCGAGCTGCTGGCAGGCATCTGCGCCGCGGGAGGCGTCCGCCCGCCGTCGTGGTCCGTGCCTGGTGCGGTGGCGCGGGCGGCGGGGGCTGTGGTGGAGAAGCTCTGGATCTGGGCCGGGCGGGAAGAGGAGCCGCCGATGACCAGGTTCCTCGCCGAACAGCTCTCCACCGCGCACTGGTTCGACCAGCGCGAGACCCGGGAACTCCTCGACTGGACCCCCGCAGTCTCCATTGACGAGGGGCTGGCGAAGCTGGCCGAGCACTACGGCTCCCGGCCGCAGGGCGGTTCTTGAGGGCTGGATCAGCTGCTGGTGCTGGGTGCGTGAGCCACGAGAACCGGGCAATCGGCGTGTGCGACGCACGCGGAACTTACCGAACCCAGAAGCAGCCCTCCAAAGCCACCGTGGCCGCGCCTGCCGACAACAAGCATGGCCGCGTCCTTGCTGGCATCAAGAAGGGTCTGGCGCGGTGCTCCATTGACCAGGCGGGTCCGCAGGTTGGCTGGGCGCTGTGTTCCAAAGGCGTCCTGCACCGCCTGGGCGAGTATTTGTTCCACCTTCTCCTCAAAGCCTCCGATGCCCATCACGGCGTAGCCGTCATACATTTGCGGGTTCTCCCAGCAGGCGAGGGCGTGGACTTCCGCACCAAGTGCGGTGGCAAGGCGGTGTCCTTGCCTCAGCGCCTCAACTGATGCCGGGGAGCCATCGACCCCCACAACGACGTGGGATCCGGGGTTGTCCTGCATGGCACTTCTCCAATCGATTAGTTAGTAACTTCCGCTTGCTGGTTTTCAGTTCGGGAATGCAACTGCACCACGCGCAGTGCGGCGAGGCTTGACAGTGAGGCCACGGTGAGGGCCATCAGTAGGCCCGCCAAGAGGTACGTCCCGAACAGCACAGGAAGTGCCGTCCTCTCGTCGATGAACGGTGACGGCGCCAGGGTCCACAGGATGCCCACTGCCCAGACGCCGACATTAACGGGTATCCACCAGAACGCAGGCCTGATAACCCTCCTGAGGACAAGCCACTGCAAGGCCGGAATGGACACCAGAAGCAGCACGGCACCGGCCAGAATCCATGGGACAACCGACGGTGAGCCGGGATCGAAGTCGTTGATGGTGCTGGGCAGCATGCCGACCGACCAGGCCACAGCCGCGCCTGCTGCGGTGGCCGCCACCCAGGAGGACCGCCGTACCACCGAAGAACCGAAACCGATCGACTGCCCCAGCCCGAGCAGAGCACCCTCGCAGGCGCCAGCAGCAATCATCAAAGGGTAAACAAGGAAACTGGGTGTGGCGGCCACTGCCAGAACTCCACCCACGGCGGCCGGGATCATAAAACCGAGTGCCTCGCCCGCCGTGACTGCAATGACCCATCTGCGGAGGAAAGCTCTTCGTGGCAGCCCAGGGGCGGCGTCGGCTTTCTTCACGGGGCTCCGGTAATACCGGAGCCCGGGCCTTCACCCACGTGCCTGCTCTCGCTTTTCACGTTGTCTGGCCAGCGTCCTTGGGCTCGGAAGAGGCCGAGTCCAGCGGCGGCCACCAATTCAATGGCGAGCTGATGACAAAGCGGCGGCCGCTGATTTCTTTCGGAGTGACCCGGACGAGCGTGTCTTTCACCCCCGGCTGCCACGGGGACAGGCCTGCCTCTGCAGCCTCCTGGAGCTCCTCGCCGTTCGATACCACCTCAGCAAGACCCTTAATGACAACACTCCAGGCAATGGTGCCGTAACTGTTCATTCCGTCCGCTTCCAGCACCACCGCAGGTATTGCCAGCAGGGCATCCAATTTGGTGCCGGGGCCCGTCCGGAAGATGACGGTCCCGTAGTTGGGGACATAGTTCACGGGGAAGATGTCCGTTCCGTCGCCGCCGGTCACGGCCACTCTGCAGACGGAGACTGACCGAAGGTATTTCCAGCAGTCATGAACGCTGAGGTTTTCAGTTGTTTGTCCTGGCTCGGCGGTATCCATGGCCTGAGCCTACACAGGGGGCCAGCCTTGCAATAGGGGCGGTCTGGCCACGTTGTACTCGATCGAATCCAGGACAAAGCGCAGGTAGGAGTAGTTCCCTGCCGGTGCGTGCCAGATTCCCTCGCCGGAACCCATGAGCCGGTGCACTCCGAAGCTCCGGTAGGCAGTCAACGGAGTGGACCACCGCATTTTGGTGAATGATCGTCCATCCGACGACGCTGCGCCTCGTCCATCGGCAACGAAGTTGATCAGTTCCCCGAGCTCATTGAACGAGAGGATTGCGTGGATGGTGCGGCCGGTATTGGTAGTGGATGGTGCGGCCGGTATTGGTAAAGGACGCTTCCACCGACTCCTGATCGATCTCGCGCCATTCAATGCTGCCGGCGATCAACGCGCCCGGCGCCAGGACGCAAAGATCGTTGAAAAGGGTGACTGTCTCCGCCTCGTCCATCTCCGGGCCAGCCGCGTTCACCAAAGTGACGAGTGAGGCGACTTTGACCCTCATCGTCGCGGAGGGGCCGACAAAACGGTGGAAGGCCTGGAAGGGCACTCCGGATTTTGAGGCGTCCATGAGGAACAGGCGTGAGGGACGGTCGTAGGCGTTCTGCTGCCGGCCCGTGAAGGACATCCAGGACGAGTCCGGCCCGCTGCGGATCTGTCCGTGATAGCGGGCCGAGAAATTTTGGACTTTGGGTAAACCCACAGCGCCACTGCGGCGGATGTAGCGCTGCACCACGGCGGGGAGGTGCACGAGGTCGGCCTCGGTGAGCAGCGGCGTGGGGACGGATCGGGCCAGGTCTTGTGCGACCTCACGGTTGTACTCGGCGCGGAAGCTCCGGGGCCCCGAGGACAGAAACCCGAAGACCAGTCCGGCAAGCAGGATGATGTTCGGGATGGTCCCGTACCCGGCGTCAGCCCACGAAAGACTAATCGTAAGCTGGGACATGATGAGCGCGGAAATGCCGATCACCATCCACAACCGGGGCAGGACGAACAGGGAGATCGCGGTGGCGAGGAGCAGTACCGCTGCGAGAAGCCATAGAACGCCCTCGGGCTGGGTGATTGGCTGGGTTAGCTGGGCAACGTCGGCGAGCCCGAGCCCCTTCGCTGCACCCAGCAGATGAAGTAGACCATGGAGGCCGAGAAAAAGGGCAAACAGTATTCTCATGTCATCTCGCGTCCTGGCCGGTGGCGGGGTGGGCCCCCTCCTCTTCCCAGTGTGTGCCCCTTCACCGGCGAAAGAGTCCACAAGTCATGCTCATTCTGACCGTGACTGCCGGTCCTCGACTTCAGGCTGCGGCCCGAACCGAATGGTCCCCTTGCGTGGGGCGGGGAGGCCGGACGTACGCTTAGGGCAACTCGTGCAGTCAGCGATGCCGCCGAACGCAGCTCCCAGGCGGGGGCGCCTTGGCCGATCGAAGGAACGACGATGAAGGCACTTGTCTACCACGGTCCTGGCCAGAAGGCATGGGAAGAGGTACCCGATCCCAAGATCCGGAAACCGACCGACGTCATCGTGAAAGTCGAAACAACCACCATTTGCGGGACGGACCTGCACATCCTCAAGGGCGACGTGCCGGCAGTGGAGCGCGGCCGCATCCTCGGGCACGAGGGCGTGGGCACGATCACTGAAGTGGGGTCCGCGGTCACCGGCCTCGTGACCGGTGACCGGGTGATCATCTCGTGTATCTCCGCGTGCGGGCACTGCGATTACTGCAAGCAGGGAGTTTTCGCCCACTGTCTGGGTGAGGAGGGGGCCGCCGGGATCGGCTGGATTCTTGGGCACCTCATCGACGGGACACAGGCCGAGTTTGTGCGCGTCCCGTACGCCGAGACTTCCGTGTACAAAATGCCCGACGGCGTCACACCCAGGCGGGCACGATGCTGTCCGACATCCTGCCCACCGGCCACGAGATCGGAGTGCAGTACGGGGCCGTCAAGCCCGGTGATGTCGTCGCCGTGGTGGGTGCAGGTCCCGTTGGACTGGCGGCGATCACCACCGCGGGACTCTACGGTCCATCCCGCATCATCGCGGTGGACGTGGACCGGAACCGGGTGGAGCAGGCCAAACGGTTTGGTGCCACGGACGGCGTGGTGTCCACCGATGCTGGCTGGAAGGGTCAGGTGCTCGCCCTCACGGATGGTCTCGGCGTCGACGTAGCCATTGAAGCAGTGGGTATACCGGAGACCTTTGCCATGGTGCTGGACATTGTCAGGCCCGCCGGCCACGTGGCCAATGTGGGCGTACATGGCAAAGGTGCTGACCTGCCGTTGGACAAACTCTGGATCTCGAACATCACCATCACCACGGGGCTGGTGAATACGAACACCACCGGCACGCTACTCAAGCTCGTCGCACAGAAAAAGCTGCAGGTGGACCCGTTCGTCAGTCACGAGTTCGACCTCGACGACATCGAAAAGGCGTACGACACCTTTTCCCGGGCCGCCGAAACCAAGGCACTGAAGGTGATGCTCAATGCGAGTGCAACCACGGAGGCACGGCAGGAAGCAGCCACATGAAGATGGCCCCGCCCCGGACCGTGGCCGGGCGCTCAGGGATGTCACCGCGCTGGATGCGGGAACCGGGATGACCGGGCAAGAGCACGCGGCTGTCCGCATGGCGCACCTGTCGGAAAGGGCAGGACTGTCCACTGACGATGTTGCCGTGCGCATCGAATCCGGATTGACCAACGTCACGTCAAATGATTCCAGCCGGAGCCTTTGGGACATTTTCCGGGCCAACGTCCTGACTCTCTTCAATGCCATCGTTGCCGGCAGCTTCGTGCTGCTGCTTTTGCTCGGCCAGTGGCGGGACGCGTTGTTCGGATTCGCGGCCGTCAGCAACGCCCTCATCGGTGTCGTCCAGGAATACAGGGCCAAAAAGTCACTGGACCGCCTGGCCGTCCTGAACTCCCCGCGGGCACGGGTGCTCCGGGACGGCGCGGTTCAGGAGATCCATATCGAAGACGTCGTCCGCGACGATGTGCTGGTCCTCCGCGCCGGAGACCAGGTCCCCGCGGATGGGGTGATTCTGGACGCCGACGGCCTGGAGGTCGATGAGTCTTTGCTGACCGGCGAATCGGACGCCGTGCAGAAAGCTGCCGGTGCTGAAGTGCTGTCCGGCTCCAGCATCGTCTCCGGCCAGGGAAGGGCTGTGGTGACCCGCGTGGGCGCGGAGTCGTTCGCGAGCCGCCTGACAGCCGAGGCGAAGCGGTTCTCCCTGGTGCAGTCGGAGATCCGCCGGGGGCTTGACCGGATTCTTCGGTGGATCACCCTGGCGCTACTGCCCATCATGGCCATCGTCGTCAACGGGCAGATGCAGGGCCAGGGCGGATGGCAGCAGGCCATAGCAACGGGAACCTGGAAGACTGCGTCCGTGGGCGCCGTCGCCAGCGTCATAGCCATGATTCCGCTGGGCCTGGTCCTGATGACGAGCGTCGCCTTTGCTGTGGGCGCCGTCCGGCTGGCACGCCAGAAGGTGCTCATCCAGGAACTTGCTGCTGTGGAGGGCCTTGCCCGGGTGGACGTTCTGTGCCTGGACAAGACCGGGACCCTCACCGTGGGCAGGATCGTCTTCGACGCCGTCCACGAGTTGGATACAGAAGCACCGGCAGGATGGAAGCGGGCGCTTGGATGGTTTGGCGCCGACCCGAACGCCAACGCCACCGCCCGGTGCCTCACGGAAGCGTTTCCCGCGGATACGCTCCGTCCGCTCGATTCAGTGCCCTTTTCGTCCGGCAGGAAGTGGAGCGCCGTCAGCTTCCCTGCCGGCACCACCATGGCCGGGACATGGCTGCTGGGGGCCCCGGAGATTGTCCTTCTCCCGGGAACGCCCGAGCCTGACAGTACCCTCCGGACGGCCGCCGGACTTGCCTCCACAGGATTACGGACACTAGTGCTCGCACACGCCCCCGGAACAAGCTTCACCCGAAACGACAACGAAGAAGTGCTTCCGGCCCAGGCCGCTCCCGCCGTACTTTTGACCTTTCGTGAGCAGGTCCGTCCGGACGCCGCGCAGACGATGTCCTATTTCCGGGACCAGGGCGTGGAGTTGAAAATTATTTCCGGTGACGATCCCCGGACCGTGACAGCTGTTGCCCGGGAGGTAGGGGTGGAAACCGATGGAGGCTTCGACGCCCGGGAGCTGCCCGAAGATCCCGATGAGTTGGCTGATGTCATGGAGCAGCACACCGTCTTCGGCCGGGTCACTCCTGCACAGAAGAAGGACATGGTCCGGGCGCTGCAACGGCGAGGGCACGTGGTGGCCATGACCGGTGACGGCGTCAACGATGCCCTGGCCTTGAAGGAAGCGGACATCGGCATCGCCATGGACTCCGCCGCCGCCGCGACCAAAGCCGTATCGCGGCTCGTCCTGTTGGACGGCAGATTCGACAGGCTCCCGGGGGTGGTCGCGGAAGGCCGGCAGGTGATCGCGAACATCGAACGGGTCTCCATGCTGTTCCTGGCCAAAACCGCCTACGCCGTCATCCTCTCGGTCACGTTCGGGGCGCTGCTCTGGGGATTTCCATTCCTTCCCCGCCAGCTGTCCGCCACGGACGGCATCACCATCGGAATTCCGGCCTTCTTCCTGGCGCTGATGCCGAACACCCGCCGCTACCGGGCCGGATTCCTGAAGCGCTCACTGTCCTTCGCTGTCCCTGCCGGGCTCATCATCGCGCTCGCCGTCCTCAGCATCAACGCCTATGCCCTGTTGGCCGGTCAGGGCACCGGGCCCGCCGTCCGGACTGGTTCCGTTCTTGTCCTGACCCTTATCGCCTTGTGGGTGTTGGTGGTTCTCTCGCGCCCCTTGAACCGCTGGCGGATGTTAATTGTTGGCGTGATGTATGCCGCTCTTGCCATGTTGCTGACAGTGCCGCTGCTCCGCGATTTTTTTGATTTCACCCTGCCCGAACAAGAACACCTGACAGCGACGGCGCTGATCGCCCTCGCCGGGTGCCTCGCCGTCGAACTCCTCCATCGGGCACACAGACGGTACCTCAGCAGGGACCGCGCCCATACTGCCTAGGATCGCAAATCCGCGGAACCACCGTGCACCCCGCGGCGTGGACCGGAGGCTTAGTCTGAGTCATGAACCATCAACAGAAGACCTGGCATGACAAACACAAGGCCTCTCTCACCAGGGGGCAACGGGCGGCTGACGTCATGCGCAACGGCATGGGAAGCTGGCCGTTCGTTGGAAGCTTCATCGGGTTCATGTTCATCTGGGCCGCAATCAACACCTGGGCGTTGGCCACCCAGGCCTGGGACCCATACCCCTACATCCTCCTGAACCTCCTGCTCTCCATGTTGGCAGGACTCCAGGGCGCCATACTGCTCATCGCCGCCAAACGGCAGGACGCCATCGCCGCGGCCATGGCCCAGCACGACTACGACACCAACACCAAGGCCAAGGAAGAGATCGAACTTCTGATAGCCATCAACCGTGAGCAGCTCGCGATCCTGCAGGAGCTGAAGAAGGTCGCGGCGTTCGAGGGCCTGCACCTCCATGGCCGCGCAGACACCCAAGAGGCGTAGGCAGGCCTAGGCCGGCTTGATAGCGCGGGGGTTCCGTCCGGATGCGTGCGCGCGCCGGTAGATGAAGTATTCGGCCACAACCAGGCTGAGCACCCAGGAGGCGCCGATCAGCAGCGCCCGGCTCAGCTCGGTCACCGGCCCCACCAGGACGATCCAGGGAATGGTCACCACAACGATGGTTCCCTGGGCGATGCCGATGGCGTACGCCCGGGACATCCACTCGCTGTGCCGGACGTAGTTCCTGCGGCGCACCTCAATGAATCCCAGGGCAATAAACGCCACCATCGCGGACCCGAACACCAACCGAAGGACAAGCAGCAGGGTCCCGTCCAGGGGCGGGAGGTCGTAGAATACCGCCATCCACAAACCGGACAGGGCAGCGAGCAAACCTGTGGGGGCAAGGATGCGGCCGGCGACTTTGTGCCAGCTCGGCCTGCCGCGCTTGCCCCGGCGCAGCGGGGGAACGAACTGGAACGCGCCCAGAACCAGGTACAGGGTGACGGCGGGGATGTGGATCAGCACGGGGATGGGCGCATCGAAGAACCGGGCGTTGTCCGGCCTGATCTGGCCACCCGTCAGATCGGTGATACGGACGGCCCCGGCGATGATGGGCACGAGGCTGAGGAGAATCAGGGCGGCGGGCACGAGCCACCCGAACCTGGGGTTGGGACGGATACGGGGAATGGTTGCAGTTGCCATGATGGGCTTCTCTGAAGTTACTGGGCGTTGGCGTGGACAGCACTGTCCATGCAGGCCTGACGAGTTGAGCCAAGCGTTGACAGCCGGAAATAACGGTGCCCAGCAGCACCCTGTTCATACGGCGTACGCCCAACCTACTGCACATGGATCCGGTAAGCGATAGGCCAAAGGTCCCTGCGGGATCATGAGGTAGCCGCTCTCCCCGCGGGTGCTCCGATTTAGGGGAGGCTCGTCCCAGCAGCCCATTGCACGGGTGCGGGCGCCGGGTCCACTATTAAGGCTCGGGAAGGCTGGGGCCTCATGAGTGCTCACCGCCTGAGGATCAAGGATTCGTTATGAACAATGCTCCCCTTCTCCCGAACCGACGAACGCTGCTGAAGTCAGCCGGGGTGGGCGTCGTCGGTTTACCCTTTCTGACCGCTTGCAGCGGGGCATCGGCACAGGCTGTTGGTGCATCGGCGCCCGCATCACTTCTCCCGACCCCGCCGGGACAGGTTCCACCGCTGCTGGACAGGCCGAAAGTAGACCGTGCCTTGGCCAGGCTGGACGGATTCATCCAGGACTCCATGGCCAGTACCGGCCTGCCGGGGATGGCCGTTGCCGTGGTGTACCGGGACGAGGTGGTGTTTTCCAAGGGTTTTGGCGTCCGGGAAGTCGGAAAGCCCGGAAAGATCACTCCGGACACGGTGTTCCAGGTGGCTTCGGTGTCCAAGCCCCTGGCGTCCACCGTGGTGGCAGGGGTGGTGGGACAAGAAGTCATCAAATGGACCGACCCCGTCATCGAATACAACAGCAACTTCGCGCTCAACGATGAGTACGTCACCCGGAACGCGACCTTCGCTGACCTGTTGTCCCACCGCACTGGGCTTCGAACCGGTTCGGGTGACCTGCTGGAGGACCTCGGCTTCGACCGTGACTACATCCTGTCCCACCTGAACCAGCAACCGCTTGATACCTTCCGGTCCAGCTACAACTACAGCAATTTCGGCTTCACCGAGGGCGGGCAGGCAGCAGCGGATGCCATGAACTTGGCCTGGGAGGACCTGGCGGACGGGATCCTGTTCCGCATGCTGGGCATGTCTGCGTCCAGTTACCGCCTCGCCGACTATGAAAAGGCCGCAGACAAGGCCGTGCTGCATGTGCCGGTGGGGAACAAGGAGTGGGCGGCGAAATACCACCGCGACCCCGACTCCGAAGCCCCGGCGGGTGGTGCCAGCTCGTCCGTCCGGGATCTGGCCCAGTGGCTCCGGCTGCAGCTGGGCAACGGCGAATATGAGGGGAAGCCGGTCATTGATCCCGCTGCCCTGCAAACAACCCACGTCCCCCATATCGTTTCCCGGGTAGCGTCCGCCCCCGCAGCCCGGTCAGGTTTTTACGGGCTGGGCTGGAATGTCTCCTACGACGACCAGGGCCGTGTCTCGCTGGGACATTCGGGCGCGTTCAACCTCGGCGCCGCAACTGCCGTTTCCATGCTTCCCGGTGAACAACTGGCCATTGTGACCCTGACCAACGGCCGCCCGCAGGGGATTCCGGAAGCCATCAACGCGGACTTTATGGACACGGCCCAGCATGGCTCACCCACCGTGGACTGGCTGTCTTTCTTCGCCGGACTCTTCAAGCAGCAGGACGAGGCCGACAAACCCGAGGTCGATTACACCAAACTTCCGCCCAAGCCGGCCTTTGCCAAACCGAACAGTGCCTACACGGGCACCTATGACAACCCCTACTACGGCCCGCTCGTGGTCTTCGAGCAGGACGGGCAGCTGGCCATGCGGATGGGCCCTGCCGACAAACTCACCACGTTCCCCCTCACCCACTTCGACGGCGATACCTTCAGCTTCGAGACCATCGGCGAGAACGGCAACGGCCTGGCCGGTGCGATCTTTGCTGCACCAGGCAACGGCTCCTCGCCCAGCGTCACCCTGGACTTCTACGACAGAACCGGGCTGGGAACCTTCACCCGGGATTCTTAGCCGTGCGCTCCCGGCTAAGGGACGGGCCGGCAGACGTCCGCCACAGCGCGGGTGGAATGAAAAATAGGAAGGAAAGAGCATGCCGAAGTATCTGTTTGAAGGAACGTATGTGGGCCCGGGCGTCAAGGGGCTGATGCAGGAGGGCGGCAGCAAGCGGCGTGACGCGCTGGCGGAGGCCCTCAACTCGGTGGGAGGTTCCTTGGAGAGCTTCTACTACGCCTTTGGCTACTACGACGTCCTTGGTGTTTTTGAGGCGCCGGACGATGCGAGTGCTGCAGCGCTGTCGCTGCTGATCAACTCGACGGGAAACGTCAACGTCCGCCTGAAGCCGCTCCTGACCGTGGAAGACCTCGACGAAGCCGCCAAGAAGACGCCGTCCTACCGGGCCCCGGGACAGTAGGGGAGTCAGGCACCTTGCCTGCGGGCCGCCGTCGTAATGTACGACGGCGGCCCGTCGCCTTGTGCTTCACAGAGGCGGCCAGTTCTCCGCGCCCGGTCCGTCGAACAGCGCGCTGTTGCTGCCCTGGGGCACCACGACGTGGACGGCGTTGCGCTGGATGGTGAAGTCGGTGGGCGTGGTGGCCGCAATCTCGCCGTCGAGGTTCACGGGCAGCGGCGGGTCGGTGACCAGCCGGACCGCCCGGCTGGTCAGGTGGTGCACGCGGTCGTGTTTGATGAAGCTTCCGTCCTTGAGCAGCCGGGCGATGCTCACGTGCTCCCGGAGCGGCCCGGCCACGATGGCGTAGATGTCCAGGGTGTGGTCGTCGATCCCGGCCGTGGGGGAGACCGTGTTGCCGCCGCCGTAATGCCTGCCGTTGCCGACGGCCACCTGAAGCAGGTCCTCGAGCTCCATCGGCTCATGGTCGCCCTCGGGGAATTCGAGGCGGGCCCGGAACGACTTGTGCCGGGCATAAGCCGTTAGGGTGGCGATGCTGTACGCCAATGGCCCGATGTACCGCTTCAGGCGTGGGCTGAGGGCTTCCGTCACAGCCACCGACAGGCCCACGGAGGCGACGTTGAGGAAGGGCTCACCGTTGGCCCGGCCGAGGTCGATGTCCACCACCTTCCCGTCGGCAAGGGCAGCGCAGGCCTCGGAAAGATTGCTTGGTATCTCCAGCGTGCGGGCGAAGTCGTTGGCGGTGCCCAGCGGAAGAACACCCAGCACAGTGTTGGTGCCGGCAACCCGGCCGGCGGCGTAGGACACAGTCCCGTCGCCGCCGCCGACAACCACCAGGTCGTGCCCGTCGGCAAGCACCCGGTCAAGCGTCCCGGCCAGGTCCGACACGGAGTGCACAGGATGGACGGAGGAGATGGGCACGCCTGCCTTGCGCATGGTGTCCACGGCGAGTTCGTGTGCCGCCCCCCGGCGTGATCCGGCGTTGATCACCACGGCGGCAGAGCGTGCGTCCCGGGCAGCCTTCATGGGGCAATGTTAGGCGGTGGACCTGTGAATTCCTCCGGGCGACGGCGCTTTGTTCCCGGTGTTCCAAGGCGAGGCGGGTTTACTAAGGTGACGAGGGAAGATGGGCACTCAGGAAGAAGCCTCGATCTCGCGGCCCCCATTCGATGCTTCCCCCGGCCACTTCCACCCGCTCTTTGAGCCCCAGGAGCCCATAGCCTGATGCACCCTCCGGATGGCCTCCGGGCGTGCCTCCACCGTCATCGGAGATGTTGAGGGTCAGCGTCCGCGGCTCCCATCGAACATCGATGAGTGCAGTGGTTCCTGATCCGGCGTGCTTGGAGATGTTCGTCAGCGACTCCTGCACAACACGGTACGCAGCATGGCCAACGCTTGGGTCAAGCCTGCCAGCTTCCCCGGATGCCCGCACGTCCACCTGCACTCCTCCTGAACGGACAGGCTCGATCAGCGAATGGATATCGCCCAGGGTGGGGAGCGGGGTCTGCTGTTCTTCGTCTGAGTTCTTACCGGGTGGCTTCAGCAGCCTCAGGAGGCGGCCGAGTTCCTGCGTCGCCTCCGTGCCGACGGACTCGATCACCTCCAGGGCCTGGGCGGCGCGTTGGGGATCGGAATCGATGACCCTGCGCCCGCCGGCCGCGTGCAGCATCATCACGGTGACGGCATGGGAGACGATGTCATGCAGTTCCGCGGCGATGTGGGCGCGCTCCTGCGCTACGGCCAGTTCAGCCTTGCGCTGCTCTTCTTGAAGGGCGCTGATCCGTTGCCGGTTCCGGGCCACAAAGCGGCCAAAAGCCCAAGCTCCTCCCAGCCACACGGCCCCGGTGCCGATGAACCACAGATCCTCTTCGACTGGCCTGCCGCGTGAAGTGATCAGAACAGGAAAGGCGATTGCGGTAAAGAGGGCCGTGAGGGACTGCCGCAACGAACGATCGGATGCCACTGCGGCCAGCGCCACCAGGACAGTGGTTATTGGCATGTAAGGGACACGGTAAATCTGCGAGAAGTCGAAGTAGTTGGGAGTCACGAAGAACACGAAGATCGCCTGATGCAACAAGAGCCCGGCGAAAACTAAGATCGGGGCGCGGTGCCTCCAAAGGAGGGGAAGAAATCCAACCGCCACGTACAGAAAGGCCGCCACGGCCAGGATCCCCGAGAGCGAGCCGGCCGTAGCCGGAAAAAAGCTGGCAAGCTCAAGCGCAAATGCCAGCAGCACAACAGTGTAATCCGCCCGTGTGAAGCCACGCGATCCGTTCAGGCGTGCAGGGCCAGAATTTGCCACTCTGAATTTCAAATAATTTTGGACCATTGCCCACCTCACAACTGGTTTACCAGTCAAGGCTATGCCTCTGTCCCTAGTGTGCCCCCGGGGACGGCGGCCTTCATCCATCCTCCGGTTGAGCAATGGCATACACCACCGAGTGGACTATTGCAGGACTAGGGCAAGCAGCGGCTGTAATGCTCAGCCGCGGCCGTCCGGCTTGACCAGGCCCGACCGGTACGCCGCCGCCACAGCCTGCGCACGATCTGCGACGCCGAGTTTCATGAGGATGCGGTGCACATGCGTTTTCACGGTCGCCTCGCTCAGGAACAGCTTGCCTGCGATCTGGCTGTTGTTCATTCCTGTGGCTATCGCGGCGAGCACTTCCCGTTCGCGCCGTGTCAGCTGATCCAGCTCGGCGTGGCCGGGAAGGTACGGTTCCGGCCTGTTCGAGAATTCCTCAAGGAGCTTGCGGGTGATATTGGGGTCAAGCCAGCCTGCTCCCTCGGCAAGAGCACGGATGGCGGAGGCCAGGATGCGTGGCGCAGAGTTCTTAAGGATGAAGCCGGAGGCGCCTGCACGGAGGGCGGCGTGGACGGCTTCATCCTCGTTGAAGGTGGTCAGGATGAGCACGGGTATTGCTTCCGTGCGGCCGGCATTGAACTCTTCGGAGGTGAGGACCCGGGTGGCCGCGACGCCGTCCATCACAGGCATCCGAATATCCATCACCACAACGTCGGGCTGCAGCCCTGCCACCACTTCGACGCCGGCGCGGCCGTCGCCAGCCTCCCCAACCACCTCGATGTCTGGCTCCGACTCCAGCAGCAGGGCGAGGCCGGCCCTGATCAGGGCTTCGTCGTCAATCAGGACCACACGAAGGCGGCGCTCGGCTTCACCGGCCGACACGGGCGCACCGCTTCGTGTGCCATCCATGAGTGGACCTTATCCATCCGCGAACTGAAAAGCCACGGGCACGTGTGGATCTGGCGGGCGGAGGATTCCTACGCCGCGGGATGTAGTTGGTGACCGCGCCGCATCCCCTGTAGATGTACGCCGGAATGGCTACCGGGGGTCGACGCGGCACATCGCTTCCGCGATCAACACTGATGGCTATCAACTCCGTGACGTAGACGTTCATGGACGAGAAAAGCCAAGGAGCACCATGGCCCACAAATCCAGACCGCGGACAGCTCGGCTGACCATCACCATCCTCAGCCTCGGCCTAATTGCGACAGCTCTCTCCGAGGGCACACAGGAAAGCACAGTACCTCCAGCACCAACTGGCTGCGACGTTCCACATCAGCAGGACCATACGGACACGCCGCTGGAAGGCTCACCGGAACTCTGGAAGTTTCGCCGCCTCACGCACAGATGAGGCCGTAAAGATCAGTGGCGCCGGAAGTGAAAGGAATCATCATGAAAACCCGTCCAGACCCAGCAGACGACATTGAATCCGGCGGCCGCAACGGCCCAGGACAGCGGGCGTCAGGCGGAGCCATCACCGCCATGGACAGGGTCGGAGCCTTCAGCGGCGCCGCATATTTCATCCTGGCGAACGCTGCAATTGCCATTGGCGCAGACCCGGCGACGCCTGATGCACCAACGGGGCAGCAGAGCCTCGATGCTTTGGAACGAATGGCTGCAAACCCAGCCGCCCAGGTGGCGGTTGGCCTCGAATTTCTGGCGTTTACACTTTGGATGGCGTTCATCGGATACGTCTGCTGGCGCCTTCGGGCTGCCGGTTGGGTGGCTGCAGTGGCCCTGGTGGGCGGTGTTGTCGAGATTGCAGTGAAGCTGGGTTCAGCGGCCCCTCTCATTTCGGGCTATTCGCTGCGTGACCAGATTTCGCCGGAGCAGGCCGCTATTCTCACCCAGATGAACAAGGCAGACTTCATGGTGGGACTGCTGCCGGCTGGTCTGTTCGTGCTCTGCGCTGCCATTTCTGCCCTCCGGGCGAAGGAGTTGGGCCCTGTGTTGGCTTGGTCCGGCATTGCCATTGGGGCGGGCAATATCGTCACCGCGGCGGTCATTGGCGTGAATCTTCCGGAGTCCGGCTTCGCGCCGTCGTTCCTGCTGATCCTCGTGTGGGAACTGGTGATCAGCCTGCGCTGGGGCTTCGCCCGCAACCACCCCAGAGCCCGGTTTGCCGTCAAGCCGGCGAATCCGGTCACCAGCTAGCTCGTGTGACATGGCAAGCGAACCCAGAAGCGGGTTGCCGTGGCTTCCCGCCGCGTGTTTCCTCACTCTTTTGCCCTGCAGCATGGTCCTGTGCCTGGATCTTTATCCAGGCACCACCTACATGGATCACTTGTCCTCTGCGGTGGTTCTCCTCGCCGCGGGACTCCTTCTGGCATTGAAGCCACTGCCGGGCGGAACGATGCCCGACGCCATGCCGGAGGGGCACCAGGGGCAGCTGAAATACGCAATCCGTTCCGGAGTCCTGCCCCTGGCCAGTCTGTTCAGTGACTGGAGCGATGAACTCGCACAACAGCGGGAGACGTATTCGCTGGCCCTCCGCGTGTTTCCGGCGGTGACAGCGGTGGTCACTCTGATCGACGTATATGGTTTTCTCCGCGATCCCGCAGGGGGTCCCCTCTTCCTCTGCTGTTCCGTGGCCACCGCAACATTGGGGGTTGCGGTGTTTGCATTCTCGGCGGTACGGCTGAGGAACATTTGCGTGGTCGAGGGCAAGCTGAGTGAACAGATCCTGCTACTGCATGTTGATCGCTGAGACAGGGCACCCGGCCGCCGTGGAGAGGACCGGGACAGCAGGGGAGCTAGGCAGGTGGCCAGCGGGCCGCCGTCGTCCGTTGGCTTACGACGGCGCACTTCAGGAAGTGCCCGTCTTCCGTTATTGCCACCGCGCGGCAGTAGCAGGATGATCGAAAGTGTTGGGCTCCTGCCGGCCAAACGGGCCGGAAGAACGACGACGTGTGCCCAGCGTGATCAGCGAGGCGGCGACGAGCGGGCCATGACAGAACGCAACGGGCAGCAGCGGCGGCTGAAGGTATCCGACGTCAACGTGGTGAACCACCGGACGCTGCGGAAGGCGCTGGGCGGCACCATCGTCGGAAACACGATGGAGTGGTACGACGTCGGGGTGTTCGGCTACCTCATCACCACCATGGGGCCGGTGTTCCTGCCCGAAGCGGACAAAGCAGTGCAGAACCTGTTCCTGCTGGGGACGTTCGCCGCCACGTTCATCGCCCGGCCCCTGGGCGGGATCTTCTTCGGCTGGCTCGGGGACAAGATCGGCCGCCAGAAGGTCCTGGCCATGACGCTGATGCTCATGGCCGCCGCAACGTTCGCCGTCGGCCTGCTGCCGGGGTACGAGGTGCTGGGCCTGTGGGCGGCGGTGCTGCTGGTGGCCACCAAGCTGGTGCAGGGCTTTTCCACCGGCGGCGAGTACTCGGGAGCCACCACCTTTGTGTGCGAGCACGCGCCGGACCGGCGCCGGGGCTTCTACGTCAGCTTCCTGGACATGGGCAGCTACCTTGGTTTTGCGGCGGGCGGGGCGGTGGTGTCCGTCCTTCAGCTGACCCTGGGCCAGGAGCAGATGGGGGAGTGGGGCTGGCGGATCCCGTTCCTGGTGGCCGGTCCGCTGGGCATCGTCGCCGTCTACTTCCGGATGAAGATCGAGGAGTCGTCCGCCTTCAAGGCCACGCTGGAAGCTGAAGCCGTGGCGGCGAAGCGTCCTGGCGCCGAAGAGGTTCGCCCCGTGGGCCCGGTGGGCATTGTGAAGGCCCACTGGCGGCCTCTCGTGCTGGCCATGATCCTGGCGGCGGCTGCCAATACGGTGGCCTATGCCCTGACGTCCTACATGCCCACGTATTTGACCAGCAACAAGGGCTACGACGAGGTCCAGGGGACGCTGCTGACCCTCCCGGTCCTGGTGGCCATGGCGCTGTGCATCCCGTTCACCGGGCTTCTCTCGGACCGGATCGGCCGCCGCCGCGTGCTGTGGATCGGGGCCTTCAGTACGGTGGTGTTCGCGGTTCCCGCGTTCCTGGCGATAGCGGCGGGCAGCCTTCCGATGACATTGCTCGGCCTGGCCCTGATTGCCTTCCCGGTGGCGTTTTCGGTACCGAACCTCGCCTCGGCGCTGCCGGCGCTGTTTCCCACCGAGCACCGCTATTCAGCCATGGGCATCGCCTACAACCTGGCAGTTGCCATCTTCGGTGGAACGGCCCCGTTCATCATCGCGGCCCTCATTGAGCTGACCGGCGACGATATGGCGATTGCGTACTACCTCATGGCGGTGGCCGTGGTGGCCGCCGTGGCCATCCGTTTCCTGCCAGAATCAGCCGGGCGGCACCTGCCCGGGTCGATGCCCAGTGTGGACTCCGAGGAAGCCGCCCGGCAACTGGTGGAGACGCAGGACACCAACCCGCTGCTGGACGTGGACTCACTGCCGTTCGAGAGCAGCTTTGCGATCGCGCGGGAGTCGCACAAGGGGCGGCCCGGGAAGCCGACAGTGATGTGATGCGGGGACGTGCGACGGCGGGATTTGCGTGAGTGCCGCCGTCGCCGATGATTCGGGTTACGCGTCAAAGGCTGCAGTCCGCGCGCTGCGTGCAGCCGCGCCTAGGGGTTCAGGGCTGCGGGCTGGCCCTGATCTGGATGAGGGTGAGGTCCAGCAGCGGCGTGGGAACGTTGAGGTCGCGGGCCCTGCGGGCGAGGTCGCCAAGGATGTGCTCAGCTTCCGACGGCAGTCCTGCGCTGAGGTCCCGGTACAGGGAGGACGTGAAGGCTGATCCGGGCTCGGTGAGTAAACCAACGGCCTGTGCGTGGCCGGCGTCCGATACGGGATGTCCTGCCGCCGCCGCTACCGCTTCCGTTTCATGGATGGCCTCCAGAATCCTCGGCTCACCGCCGGCGTCCAGGATCCGTCCGACGGGTGCCCGGAAGAGGCAATTGACAATCCCCGCGGCGGCGATGAATGCCCATTTCTCCCAGAGGGCGCCGACGATGGCGTCAACCACCGAGAAGGCGATGGTGGGGACGTCCAGTGCCTGGGCAACCTCCCCAGGGACGGGGTTGCCGTTCAACCCGCCGACGGTGAGGGACGTCAGGGTTGTCTGCTGGCGGACCACGTCGCCGTCGAGAGTGGCGACGATCCGGGCCAGACCGCCCAGGACCTGACCCGGGTACAGATGCTCGAGGCGCTCCACGTGAGCCATGCCATTAAGGATGGGAATGATGCTGGTTCCTGGCCCGGCGAAAGCGCCGATTTCACCCACAACGCCATCGAAGGCCGTGGCTTTGACCGTTACGAGGATCAGATCGAACGCTCCTGACGCGTCCGGGCCGGTGATGGTTTTCACTGCGTGCGTCCGGTCACCGGTGGGGGAGACGAAGCGTAATCCGTCGCGGCTGAGGACCTCCTGCTTGCGTGGCCGCACCAGGTACGTGACGTCCCGTCCTGCCTCCTGCAGGAGCGTTCCGAACGCCCCACCTGTTGCTCCTGCTCCGACGACGAGTATCCGCATGCGTGGCTACCTTTCGGTAATTTTCGAAGAATGTTGACCGGGCACAGGAGCCAGGAAGTGCCGATGGGTCCCCATTCAGGGTAAGGGGTTCCCCCGAAGCGATAAGGCGCATTTGTTCCGGATCCCGCGAACTGCTCAGGGCATGTCTTGGATCAGGTAGTTGGCCACGGCCTCCGGGTTTGCCAGTGCCAGAAGGTGGCCACCGGGCACGACGTCCGGCTCCAGCCCGAGGCGTTCGCGGGCGACTCGTCTCTGGAAGTCGATCGGAAAGAACCGATCTGCCTCTCCGGCGAGTATTCGGATTGGAATTTTGGGCCATTCGTCGAAATTGCACACTGATTCGAAGACTGCATTTGCCTCGGAGCGTTGATGCTTTTCTCCTTCGGCGGCGACGTCCCGTGGGACATCGTGCAGGAAGTAGGTGCCGACGTCGAACTCGGTACCGTACCCTTGGGCTTTCGCCGCGCTTTGCTGCGCCACAGCCCACCCGGTGTTCTCCCACCATGCACCGGGAGTCTCGCCCGGGACGGGGATCATGGCATTGACGAGGATAAGCTCTCGAATAGCCGCCCGGTTGCAGACCAGCGGCGCTGTGAAGGCGCCCAACGACTGAGCGACGAGCACCACGTCCTGGCGCTCACCGATCGCCTCGAGAACCAGGTTCGTATATTCGGGCAGACCGGCGCTTTCGTCGTCACCGGGTAGGTCGACGGCGACTGCTTCGTGGCCGGCTCTTTGAAGCAGGGGGACCACACGGCTCCAGTACCAGGCCGCGCCGCCTGCACCTGGGACCAGAACGAAGGTACTCACGGCTGGTTCCATCTGTTCATTCTCGCCCGAGGGCATGGAAAAGCGGGAGCAGGGTGTCCTCCAGAGGCCGTGAAGGACACCCCGCCCCGTTCGGCTACTGCTGGTTCAACCATTCTTCGAAGCGGGTGTTGTAAATGGTCGCTTCGCTTCCGGGAAGCAGTTCTCCGTCCTGAAGCATGGCGTTGAAGTAGCGCGCGGTGGGGTCAGTGACAACCTCGCGGGGGTCGCCACGGAAGCTGAGGCCTTTGCGGATGAGCTCATCAAGGCCGAACTGCTCGGGACCGGCCACCTCAACGGTGGCGTTTTGCGGAGTCCCGACGGCGGTGCGTGCAACCGCGGTGGCCACGTCCTCTGCGGCCATGGGCTGGATCAGGGCGGGTGACAGGCGAACAGTGTTTCCCTCGGTCGCGGCCTGGGCGATGCTTTTCACGAACTCGAAAAACTGCGTCGCATGAACAATCGAATACGGGACGCCTGATTCCTTGATGAGCTTCTCCTGCGCGATTTTCGCCCGGAAGTAGCCACTCTCGGCCAGGCGCTCGGTGCCCACCACCGACAGGGCGACGTGGTGCCCCAGGCCGGCCTCCTTCTCCGCGGCGAGCTGGTTGCGGGTGGAGGTGGTAAAGAAATCCAGCACGGCCGCATCTGCAAACGAGGGCGAATTCGACACGTCGACTACGGTGTCGGCTCCCTGCAGCACGTCCGCAAGGCCTTCGCCGGTGAGCGTGTTCACCCCCGAGTCAGGGGAAGCGGCCACTGCTTCGTGTCCGTGTTCGCGGAGCTTGCTGACCAGTTTCGAGCCAATAAGGCCGGTACCGCCGATAACTACGACCTTCATGATCTTCCTTTCAATAATCTCTTGTAACGAGCTACAGACCGGCCGGGGACGTCGAGTTCAGCCACTCCTTGAGGGTGATGTCCCCGATGCGGGATTCACCCACGGGAACGATGCTGGTCTCTTCGATCGGTATGCCGAAGTAGCCGGCTTGGGTATCAGTGACCACTGGGCGGGAATCATTGCGGGCCGCGAGAACCCGACTCGCGAATTCATCGAGTCCAGCGCGCTCAGGGCCCGCCATTTCAAGGACGCCGTCAATCGCGGGCGAGACGGCCGTCTCCGCCACTATGCGGGCAACGTCGGCGGCGGCCATCGGCTGCATCAGGTGATTTGTCACGTACACCGAGCCGTCGCGTGTTCCGGCATCGGCGATGAGCGGGATGAACTCGAAGAATTGAGTAGCCCGCAGGATGGTGTACGGCACTCCGCCTTCCCTAACTGCCTTCTCCTGTGCAGTTTTTCCGGCGAAATAGCCGACGCCGATGCGGTCGGTTCCCACAACCGAGAGAGCCACATGATGCCGCACGCCGGCCTTTTTCTCGGCAGCGAGAAGGTTGCGGGATGAAGTGGAGAAGAAGGGAACCACTACCTTCTCATCGAAATCGGCGGTGTTGGTCAAGTCGACGACGACGTCCGCCCCCACCATCACCTCATCCAGTCCCTGGCCGGTGACGGAATCCACCCCGGTGGAAGGGGACGCCGCTTTCGCCTCATGGCATTGACTGCTGAGGATCTCCACAACCTGCTTGCCGATCAAGCCAGTGCCGCCGATTACAACGATTTTCATGATGGTCTTCCCTCCGATAATGGCTGAGAGGAATGCAATGGCATTCCTTCCACCAGCTATGACCGGGTACCAGATCAATCTGTGACAGGCTTAGGAAAAATGGGCTGTAAGGCCAGCAGGTTAGGCGCCAACCCTCGTCACGCCGGAGAGTTTGTCCGGATTCATGGTCCACAACAGCCGATCAATTCCATCGGCAGACGCCGTGAGCGTCACCACCGCAAACACCACCCCGTCCTGGACCAGCCGTGCGGAGGGCCGGCCGTTAGCCATGAAAGGCTGGGTATCCACGCCAACCCAGAAACGCGACGCGAACGCCTGGTAGTACTTCGCCACCCGTTCCCGTCCGACAACAGGGAACTTGGAAGCCCGGACCTTGCCACCGCCGTCGGAGTAACTGACGACGTCGGCGGCGAACAGTGCCTCCAGCGCGGCCAGGTTTCCGGTTCGGGCAGCAGCAAGGAATGCCTCCAGCAGTTGCCGCTGCTCGCTCACGCTCACCTCGGCGCGTTTCTCTTCAGCAAGGCGTTTCCGCGCCCGGCTGACCAACTGGCGGGCATTCCCTTCTGTCTGTTGGATGACCTCGGCGATCTGCTCATACGGGTAGTCGAACGCTTGCCGGAGTACGTACGCTGCCCGTTCGGTCGGCGACAATTTTTCCAGTATCAGCAACACCGCAAACTCGAGCGCTTCACCATGCAAGGCGCCCAGTTCGGGGTCGGCGCTGGTGTCCACAGGCTCGGGCAGCCAGGGACCCACATACGTCTCACGACGGACACGTGCCGACTGCCCGACATTGATGGCTAGCCGGGTGGCGGTGGTCGCCAGGAACGCCGGCGCATGCCGAACCAGGCTGCGATCGCAGGTCTGCCATCGGACCCACGTCTCCTGGACAATGTCCTCCGCCTCGCTGACACTGCCGAGCATGCGGTAGGCGATCCCGAAGAGTCGAGGACGGACCTCAGCGAAAATCGAGGCTGCCGTTTCCAATTCGTCCGTTGACCCGGCGTCGGCATCCATGCGCCCAATATTACTGTTCCAAGGGTTGGATCCTGGCGATGGAATTCCGGGGCGCGGTGGCATCCGACGGCGGGCAACTCTGGCGGTAAGTTGATGTGCCATCCTTGACTGTTTCCCTTGCTCTGCAGCTTGTCCTCTGGTCTCGTCAACACCTAAGACCGGACAGCATTCGAATTTGTGACAGAAGAAACGGGCATCTCGTTTTGAGACGTTGATGCCGCTGCAGCAAGTGGGTTGTGAAGGAGATGAGCCATGGCACCGCGATCACTGGATCAGTTGCCGCCTGGCTGAGGCAGTCCTACCGGCGACCACCGCCTTCGCAGCCCGCGAAGCCGTCCGGGGACACGGCGGTCACCGTCCGCGCCGCCGTACCCCCACCATCCAGCGGTGTGAACTACTGCGCAAGATCTATGTAGGCGTGCCAGTACCGGGCGTTGATGCTCGCGGCCGTCAACACCACCAGACCGGTCTGGCCGTTGACGTTTTGTTTCGTTGTTGTGGGGTCGTTGATGTCCGTGTCGGTACTGCTGCTGATGATGGGCGTACCGGCGCCGGGCGGGAAGGAAACGTTGTCAATCGGCGCCTTCTTGTAATAGAGGGTGCCGCCCGTCTCCGGTGCGACCGCGAACATCCAGACCTGACGGTGCTCCTCGTCGATCATGACCATGGGCCGGGTGTGGGCGTCCTCGACAACCCCGAACTGCGCGCTGGTCCATTGGCCCTTACCATCGCGCACCAGGAGCGCCACCAACGTTTGACCGGCGTTTCGATTGGCTGTCTTGATCGCTGCGTAGAGCCGGCCGCTGCCGTCGCTTGTTAATTGCCTGAGGTTCAGGTGGTCGTTCGCGCAGCCTCCGGTGCAGTTCTTTCCCCCTCCGAAAGCGACCTCCGTCTGCCACGAGTCCTCTGGCTGACCGTCCTGGTGGACAGCAAAGTAGAACTTCTTATGCTCTTTCCGCTGATTGCTCCACATGATTCCGATCTTGTCGCCCTGGAACGACGTGACCGCGGAGATATCGTCCGGGTTCACCTTGGCATTGGGCGTCGGCAGGACGAAGGGAGTCCCCCATGCCGAGTCGCTCGTCGTCGAGTGGTTGACGTAGACACTGTTGCTGTCGGCGGACGATACGACGGTATAGGTGACCCACAGCTTACCGATGGAATCTTTGGCCACGGTGATCGATTCCGTGCTCCCGCTGTGAAGGGTGACCGGGAATCCGGCGTCTTGTGAGTAGGTCTTCGTCGACGCGTTGTAGCTGAAGCGGAGAAGCACTGCGGATCCGGAGGCCACCTCCTTCTGGGATGGCGGCGCGGCCCACTCCGATTGCACGGTGGTGCCCGACACGATGTAGAGCTTGCCATCCTTTGCATCCCAGAGCGCGTCACCGCGCGCACTCACCCGTGAGTCAACAACCGTTGCCGTCTCCTGCCACGCCTGCGTTGCGGCGTCGAGCCGGTGAATCGTCGTCGCGTGTGCGGACGCGCTCCATAACAGCCCCCACCAGCTCCCATCCTGGTACCAGAGCTTGCTCTGGGCCTTGTCCGCAGTCGGGTTTCGGACACCGTCGCCTACATAGGACGGCCCAGGAACTCCGATGTCGGCCGCCTGGGCCGGGACGGGGAGTGCGACAGCGCCAGCCGCCGCGAGTAGTAGAGCGATGAAAAGGCGTAGCAGACGCATGATGGTGTCCTCTGAGTTATATCGGTGGACGGGAGGCCGTTTCATCACCTCTATGCGGCAAAACTCTACGTCTGCATGCTTCACCGTGAGCCACAGCGGTGGCAAAAAGGGGAGCCGAAAGGGGAGGGCATTAGGTAGACGTTTGCGAACCCCGCAGGTGTCCCCGGAACATCGCGGACATTGTCCACCGCCCATGAATTCGAGGAGCTGGAGCCTTTGCTCTTCGCTCATCTGGCCGGTGTGAACGACCGGGAATTTGAAGATGGGCCGGGGATCGATCGTAGTATCCCAACAAATCAAGGCCCCCGGTGACTGCCGGAGGCCTTGATTTGTTGTGGAAGAAAGCTATTTGACGGCGACGAATACCTTGTCGGCGATCATGCCCGGCCGGACGGCGAGAACACCTTGGCTGGTTGTGGCGGTTGGTACTTGAATGGCGATATTGCCGGTTGCTGTGCCGCCCTTGTAGAGGGTGTTGCTGTCGATGGCTTCAGGTGCAACGACATGGTGGTCGTACGCATTTATGGTTTTACCGTCGGCGGTGACGTAATCCACAGAGACGAAGGAAGGTGTCTGTCCATTGGCGTCGTCGCCGACGTACGTTGCCGAGTAGTTCACCAGGATGTACTCCGAGCCCGCAGCAGGAGCGTCATTGAACCGGTTGGCCGCTACGACTGCATCGGAAGCCCCAAGGGTGACCGAATTAACCACTACCTTCCAGTCCTTAGACTCCACCACCGAGCCGATTGGCGAAGGATTTTCACGTGTTCCGGCCTTGGCGGCGGGCGCTGCTGCTGCTGCTGCTTGAGCATCACCACCTGCTTCAGCGGTAGGTGCCGAAACTTTAGTGTCGCCGCTGCCGAAAGCGTCTTTGGCGGACGAGGTGACAACGGAGAAGAAGACAGCAAAGCCGACGATGGTTCCCACGATCGACAAGATCAGGGCTGTGATGCCCATTCCCTTGGCTTTGTCTTTCAAGAAGAGAGAAACAATTGCCAGGATGAACCCAATCGGCAGCAAGACCCAACCGATAATAAGCGCCCCGGGAATGCATGCAAAGATGAAACCGACAATTGCGGCACTAAGTGCGACGAGTCCGATGACATTTCGCTGCTTTTTTGCCTTTGCGTACTCTTGAGGGCCCGTAGCACTTGGTGGGCCGTAGCGCGGCGGCATAGGTGGAAATTGCGGTTGCTGGTGGGGCGCCGTCTGCTGAGAACTTGCCCCCGGAAGCTCTGGTGTAGTCATGTCATGATGATGACAGAATTGTTGGCTTTTCGCATTCATCCCCTTCATATGAAAAGGACTCGCCCGATGCAAGTTTCGCCCTTGATTTCGCGGGCAATGCGCTCAATATCAAATAAATCCTGCCCTAATGCTGCAGCAATAATTCGTTTCTACGAGGGAAATCCTGCACAGATCTTGATGTAATTTTGACGAAGTTGCAGCAGCCCGAGAGTGGATGAGTTTTCATCATGAACGACGGACTGATTCTTGATAAGTGGCAGCTTGGTTACGGTAGGTACGTGGTTGTCTCAGACTGTCGGGTCCGGGGCGCCTCCCCGAATTGCGTAAACCCGTATGTAGGTCGTCGTCCGGTCACAAGAAGCAACCGCCAAGCTCTGAGGATAGAAACGGTTACCCCGCCACTGCCGCCTTAGCCGCCTGCTTGGCGTTCATCCACTCGCTCAGCCACGGCGCCCGCACGCTGGACGTGATCCGGCAGTCGGCCACGAAGGTTCCCTGAGCGCCGGCGTCGATCCAATCCGTGAGCGCCGAGAGGTCCGCCAGGGACCGGACGATCGCCGACTCTGCACCCAGAGCGCGCGCAATCCCGCTGAAGTCCACCTCGGGGATCAGCATCGGCTTTTCGGTCAGGCCCTGGGAGCCGTACTGGTGGATCTCGGCCCCGTAGGCGGCATCGTTGTAGATCACCACGATGGCGCTCTTCGCCGCGCCGATGAGCGATTCGAGGTCGGCCAGGCCCATCAGGAAACCGCCGTCGCCGGAGGCCAGCACCAAGGTGCGGCCGTCCTCCACGGTGCGGGCCGCCCCCACGGCGCTGGCAAGGCCCAACCCGATGGCCTGGAACGCGGTCCCCACCATCACCAGGTCCTGCGGCCGCGGAATGTTCCAGTACATCGGTGCCCAGCCCACAAAGTGCCCGCCGTCCTGGACCACCGTGCGGCGCTCCGGCAGCACGGCATCGAGCGCGGTGGCGAGGGAGCGCGGGTCCAGGCGGCCGTCCGGCGTCTCGTCCGAGCCCGGGTGGTGCCCCGGTCCCGCAGCCAGACGCTTAGAAGCTTCCGCGCGCCAGCCTTCCGCGGAAGCCGCGTCATCAAGCAGATGAAGAAGGCGTCCCGTGGCGGACTTCGCGTCCGCGCTGACGAACAGGTCCACCCGGGGGTTCGTCGGCTGCAGGGCGGTGTCGATCTGGATGACCGTGCTGTCCGGGCCGAGCAGGTGCCCGAACCGCATGGTGAACGGGCTCAGGCTCGCCCCGGCCGCCAGCACCACGTCGGCCTCGCCCATGAGCCCGGCCGCGGTGTCCGTGCCAAAGCCGCCCGCGACGCCGAGGTACCCCTCGCCCTGGAGCAGGTTGAGCGCCAGGGCGGTGCCGGCGGTCAGGGCGCCGAGTCGGTCGGCGAGTTCCCGGAGCTCCGGGCCGGCTCCGGCCAGGTGCGCACCGCGGCCGGCGAGGATCAGCGGGCGCTTGGCCCCGGCGAGCAGGCGGGCTGCCTGCACGAGGCCGCGGTCGACGTCGTCCGTCACCTTTGCAGCCAACGGCGCCGGAAGTTCCTCGTCCGCTGCCTCGACTGACGCGAGGTCGTAGGGAATGGCAATCACGACGGCGGTGTGCTTGGTGAGTGCGTACTCCACCGCCTGCTGGGTGATGGAGCCCGCGGCGTCGCGGGTGACGGTGAAGGTGGCCGCGCCGAGTCCGGCAGCGATGGCCGCCTGGTCCACGTCCTGCGGCCGGGCGCCGCTGCTGGGTGCGTCTCCGGTGACGAGCACAACCGGGATCTGCGCCTGGACCGCCTCGGCCAGGGCGGTGAGTGCGTTCGTGTAGCCGGGTCCGTAGGTGGTGGTGCCCGCCGCGAGCCGTCCGGACGTCCGGTAGTAGGCGTCGGCGGCGGCGATCGCGGCGCCCTCATGCCGGACCGCGGAGAAGCGCAGGCCCATCTTTTCGGCAGCGTCCAGGAAGTAGACGTTGCCGTTGCCCATAACGCCGAAGACGTCGCTGAGGTAGCTGCTGAGAACCTGTACCACGCGGCCCGAGACGGTGAGAGTAGTCATGCAGGAATCCTGTGGGCCAGCTTGCGGATAAGCAATAGAGCTGGATCTGACTGGGCTTATTGGCAATAAGGAACAGGGTTTATTGAAAATATGCCTACTTATGGCCTGCGTCACCCGTGGCTTCATCCGACGGGTGGGATTCCTGCTTCGAGAGCCGGTTCAGGAGGCCGTCGTACCGGGGTGGCATAAGTTCGACGACGGAAATCGCGGTGCTGGTCCGCTGGATCCCGTCGATGGCCAGGATCTGGTTGGTGATGCGGTAGAGGTCGGCAGTGCTGCGGGCTACCACCTTGGCCATCAGGTCCGCGTCGCCGGTGGTGGCGTGCACCTCGATCACCTCGGGGATGGCCGCGAGCCCGTTTTCCACCGCGCCCGCCCGGGTCTGGCTGATGGCCAGCGAGAGGAAGGCCATCAGGTCGTAGCCGAGGGCGGCGGGGTCCAGCCTGCGGCTGAAGGAGCGGAGCGCGCCGCTGCGCTCGAGCCGTGACAGCCGGGCGTGGACGGTGTTGCGGGCGACGCCGAGCGTCCGGGAGAGTGCCAGGGCGCTGGCTTCCGGATCCTTGTCCAGGGCGAGGATGATCCTGCCGTCGAGGGAATCCAGGGTGCGGGAGTTAGCGATGGTCATATTTTCACCACATGCAGTAGAAGTTGAGCAGAAGTCCCAATGCCTTGAGGGTACCTTGCAATGTGCGCCGGGTCACAATCATGATCGGTCCTCATGACCCTCACTCAGCTTCAATCGGCACCGGCCGCCGCGCGCCCCACCCTTCGTGGCGCGGTGACCGGCCTCCCGTCCTACGTCCCGGGCCGGCGCAGCGCTGGCATGGACATCGCAGCCCTCGCCAGCAACGAAAGCCACTACGAGCCGCTGCCAGCAGCAATTGCTGCGGTGGCCGGAGCGGCCGGTGCCATGAACCGCTACCCGGACATGGCCGCGGTCGAACTCCGCGACCGGCTTGCCCGGCACCTCGGCGTCTCCGCCGGGGAGATTGCCGTGGGACCGGGCAGCGTGGGCGTCCTCCAGCAGATCATCACCGGACTGTGCGACGCCGGCGATGAGGTGATCTTCGCGTGGCGCTCCTTCGAGGCCTACCCCATCCTGGTGGAACTGGCAGGCGCCCGGCCGGTCCGCATCCCGCTGGACCACCTGGAGGGCCACGACCTCGATGCCATGGCCGCGGCCGTCACCGAACGCACCAGGGTCATCCTGCTGTGCACCCCCAACAATCCCACCGGCGTCCCGATAAGCCACGACCGCATCGAGGCCTTCCTGCGCTCGGTCCGTTCCGACATCCTCGTGGTGATCGATGAGGCCTACGTGGAATACGCCGAGGCGGGCAGCGGCCCCGATTCCCTGTCGCTCTACCGCGAGTTTCCGAACGTCTGCATCTTGCGCACCTTCTCCAAGGCCTACGGACTGGCCGGACTGCGCGTGGGGTACGCCGTGGCGGCGCCGGACATCGCTGAGGGACTGCGCCGGACCGCCCTTCCCTTCTCCGTGAGCGCCCTGGCCCAGAAGGCAGCCGTGGCGTCGCTGGACGCGGGGGAGGAGATGGAGGCGCGGGTCGCCGTCGTCAAGCAGGAGCGTGCCCGGATGTCTCGGGAGCTGGCAGCCCGGGGCTGGAAGCTGGAGCCGAGCCAGGGCAATTTCCTGTGGATCCGTGCCGACGACGAGCTCCGGACGAGGCTGATGGAGGCCTTCGACGGCGCCGGCATTATGGTCCGGGCGTACCAAGGCGACGGCGTGCGGATCACCGTTGCTGACGCCGCCGCCAACAACCGCGTGCTCCGGATCCTGGCAGCCCACGCAGCCTGAACTTTTATCCCAAAATCCGTTCCACCTACTAACTAGAGGAATCCCATGGAACAACAGACAAAGACGTCTGCCCGCGCGCTCGGCGCGGCCCTCAAACCCCGCCAGCTCACCATGATGGGGCTCGGCAGCGCCATCGGCGCGGGCCTCTTCATCGGCTCCGGCGCCGGCATCCAGGCGGCCGGCCCGGCGGTACTGATCTCCTACCTCGTGGCCGGCACGCTCATCATCCTGGTGATGTGGGCCCTCGGCGAGATGGCTGCGGCCAACACGGACAGCGGCGCCTTCTCCGTCTACACGGCCAAGGCTTACGGGCCGGTGGCCGGTGCCACGGTGGGCTGGCTCTGGTGGCTGCAGCTCGTGGTGGTGATCGCGGCGGAAGCGCTCGGTGCGGCGGGCCTGCTTGCCACCATCTTCCCGGCGCTGCCGGTATGGCTGATGGCCTTTGTGTTCATCGTGGTGCTCACCGCCGTGAACCTGACCAGCGTAAAGAACTTCGGCGAGTTCGAGTTCTGGTTCGCCCTGCTCAAGGTGGCGGCGATCGTCGGGTTCCTCCTGGTGGGCGCTGCCCTGCTCTTCGGATGGCTGCCGGGCGTGCAGTCGCCGGGCCTGGCCAACTTCACCGGAGCGGGCTTCGCGCCCAGCGGTTTCGCCGGGATTGCCACGGCACTGTTTGTGGTGGCATTCGCGTTCGGGGGCACCGAGATTGTGTCCGTGGCGGCAGCTGAGACCGCCGAGCCGGCCCGCAGCGTGAAGAAGGCCGTCCGCACGGTGCTGTGGCGCATCCTGGTGTTCTACATCGGTGCCATCTTTGTGATCGCGGCTGTGGTTCCCGTGGGTTCGGCAGGGCTCAAGAGCCCGTTCGCCGCGGTGCTGGACGCCGCGGGTATGCCGGGTGCAGCCACCGCGATCACCCTGGTGGCCGTGGCAGCACTGCTCTCCGCGCTCAACGCCAACCTCTACGGCGCCTCCCGCATGGCGTACTCCTTGGCCGAGCGCGGTGAAGCACCGCGGCTGCTTGCGTCCGTGTCCAAGGCCCGGGTCCCGGTGGCGGCAGTCCTGGCGAGCGTCGCGTTCGGCGTTGTCACGGTGGTGCTGGAGCTGGCTTTCCCGGAGATGGTCCTGCCCATCCTGCTCAACATCGTGGGTTCGACGTGCCTGCTGGTGTGGACGTCCGCGCTCCTGGCCCAGCTTGCACTGCGCCTCCGCGCCGACCGGGAGGGAACGGAGCTTCCCCTGCGGATGCCCGGCTTCCCGTGGCTCACTTCCCTTGGTCTGCTGATCCTCGCCGCGATCTTCACCGTGGGCTTCATCGGCGAGGATTCCCGTCCCCAGCTTCTGAGCACATTCGGACTCGTGGCGCTGCTGGCGGTGGCGAACTGGGTGAATCATCGTGGCGTCCGGAAGGTGGCGCCCGTTGTGGATCCTTCCGATCGCGCCAAGCCTCCGGTGCTCATCGACTGAAACAATTTAAAAGGAAATGCACGACGGCGGCGCCCCGGCTTTTGCGGGGGCGTCGCCTCTGCTTTCCCCGCGTAACTGACTGGAAGCGGCCCGGAGGCCGTTAGTTTTCTGGCTCGTTGGCCCGCCGTTGCCGGTGGTGCAGCACGTTGCTGTCGAAACACGTCGGAGGATGTTGTTCCGGACTGGCCGAACAACACTCTCCGATTCCTGGGCAGCTCCGCGACCATTGCCGAGCCCCGCATTGCCACCCAGACCGGACCTGCTTCACACATGTGCCAGCAGAATCGGGACCGTTAGCGCCCCGTGAGGCGCCGCGCCGACCGCACACTTGCGGCGTCGATCATTGAACCGCTGTCATCACCCACTGCTCCGCGGTTTTCCCTGAGCGCGGCTTCGTACTGGTCCAGAAGGGCATGTGCGGCGGCGAGGTCCTCGGCGCCGGTGCTGAAAACCTGCTCCGCGACGTCCGCTTGTGCTGGGTGGATGCAGGCTCGGCTTCCAAACCCCATGTCCCGAAGACTGATGCAGGAGGCCTTGAAACTGGCCAGGTTTGTGTAATCCGCGTCCACCGGAGCCACTGGCTGGGGAAGACCCGCTGCGGCCGCATGGGTGATGAGCCAGTGGCGGAACCAAGTCATGTTCTCAGGGTGTGAGGCGGAGTGCCGTAAATCAGCCGCAAGGTCGATTTCGCCGAGCTGTACCTGTTGGGTGTCGGGAAGATTCAGCAGTTCGGCCAAAGCCAGCACGCCCCGGGTGCTTTCGATCAACAAACCCAGGGCAGGGCCGCCACCGGGTGCCTCACTGGTTCTCCGGGCAATGTCCTGTACGTAGGCGGGTTCCTCGGCCTTTGGGATCCAGAGCCCGGTGAGGTTGGGGCATCCAGCAAGCAGTTCCGCTTCACGCAATCCTGCCGCTCCGGTATTGATCCGGACCCAGACTTCACCGTCCCGGAGTTCGTCTTTCAGAAAGGCGACGGCTGCGGCAAGCGCAGCTTCCTTGCGTGAGGGTGCAACGCTGTCCTCCAGGTCAAGAATGATGGCCCCGCGGTGACTTCTTGTTTTAGCGAGAAGCTTGGGTTGGTCAGCGGGGACATAGAGAAACGAGGCATTGCTTGAGGCGGCCCTAGTCATCGTTCACCGGGAAAGGGTCCAGCTGGGGTTCCTCGGAGAGCCGGGAGGCCAGAGCCAGGTACCCGTGCTTCAGATGGTCGCGCGTGGCCGTGGCCACTAGGTTCAGGTCACCGGCCCGTGCTGCATCAAGGATACGACGGTGTTCCTCATGCGAATCGGGGGCCCGGTGTTCGATGACCTGCAGCAGGTCCCACGGGTACCGCTGCCACAGCATCGCAATCTCCGTCCGAAGCCC
The DNA here is from genome assembly GCF_030817835.1 of Pseudarthrobacter sp. W1I19. Classification (NCBI taxonomy): domain Bacteria; kingdom Bacillati; phylum Actinomycetota; class Actinomycetes; order Micrococcales; family Micrococcaceae; genus Pseudarthrobacter; species Pseudarthrobacter sp. W1I19. The sequence goes on along the minus strand of NZ_JAUSZR010000001.1, from coordinate 3,361,104 downwards.
GTCGTCCCCGCACCGGTCATAAAAGGCGAAGTGGAACTTCCGGTTGGCCTCGTTGAACGCCGGCTTGTCCCCGACGCTTTCCGATTTCTCCATGTGCTCGAAGAGCTCTGTCACCACCTGGAGGTCCCGGCGGCTCATATTCCACACAGCCCGCTGCATTGCATAGGGCTCGGCCAACTGCCTCATCAGATACACCGTCTTGACCTGGGCGAGGTTGGCTGTCGCCACGCGTACACCGTGGTGCGGCTCTGCAACCAAGACGCCCTCGGCCTCGAGGAGTCCCAGCGCTTCGCGCACAGGAGTGATGCTCGTTGAAAATTTCGATGCCAACTGGCTCTGGGGCACCCGCGCCCCGCGCGCGAGTTCACCGGTGCTGATCTGCCGCCGCAGTTCGGCCGCGATCAAATCCCTCTTGGTTGCCACGCTGCTCCTTCGGTTCCGGTCTGGTGCTTACACATCAGACTAGCTTGAACTATGCCTAAGACTAGCAAAGAATGCATTCTTTTGAAAGATTATCGATTATCTCTTGACGATGTGCATTTTCTTTGTCACTGTGGATGGCAGGAGTCAACAAGGGGCGACTGATGGGGTCCTGCGGCACAGCCGCGGTAGGTCCTCCGGCAAGGCTCGCAGCCGACAGAAGGAACCACTTCCCTTCCCAGTCGGCGTCTCCCGTTCGCGTTGCCACCAGCGCCAGCAGAACCCAGCACTGGAAAAACGCGGCAACCCTTCGCCGGCCACAAAAACAGCCGGCAAGATCAGATCCACGTGCAAAGGAGCAACAATGGATTCGAAAGTCCAGTCCCCAGCGGGGGAACGCGAGGCCCGGCGGGCCGCCGCAGCTTCCGCCGTCGGCAGCCTTGTCGAATGGTATGACTTCGCCCTCTACGGTGCCGCAGCGGCCCTGATATTCAAGACCTACTTCTTTGGGACCACCGACCCCGCAGCCGGCTTGCTGGCCGCTTTCGCAACCTTCGCCGTCGGCTATTTTGCCCGCCCGTTCGGTGGCATGGTGTTCGGACATCTGGGTGACAAGATCGGCCGCAAGCCGGTGATGATCGCAACGCTGACCATCATGGGGATCAGCACGGCGCTGATCGGACTGCTGCCCGGCTACACCACCATCGGCCTGGGAGCCCCGCTGCTGCTGGTGCTGCTTCGCATTGTCCAGGGCCTTGGAGCCGGAGCGGAATACGCCGGAGCGGTCATCCTCTCCTCGGAGTCGGCACCGTCTGCCCGTCGCGGCTTCTACGCGTCCTGGTCCGGCGCCGGCGTATGGATCGGCTCGGCCCTCGGGCTCCTGTCGTTCCAGGCGGTGCTCGCCATGACCGGCGATGCCTTCTACACCTGGGGCTGGCGGGTTCCGTTTATCCTCAGCCTCGTGATGCTGCTCATCAGCATGTACATCCGGCGCAAGGTCAACGAAACCAAGTCCTTCGAGAAGGCAAAGCAGGGCAAGGAGATTGAGCGGATCCCGCTGGTCCGCCTCTTCCGGACCGAGAAGCGCCGGCTGCTGATTGCCCTCGGATCGAACTTCATCCTGTCCGGCTTTGCCTACATTCCCCAGGTCTGGGCCTTGAGCTACCTGACCAATAACCTTGGTCTCGCAGCTGTCCTGGCCCTCGGCATCAACGCCGCGCTCCTGCTCGGCGGGGCGTCATTCATGCCCCTGTTCGGACGTCTCGGGGACAAGATCGGCCGCCGCAAACTGTTCCTCTTCGGGTCTGCCTTCGGCGCGGTGTGGGCATTCCCCATGTTCATGCTCATCGATACCCGCCAGCCTGTTGTGATCCTGCTGGCACTGGTTGTTTGCTTCGTCGGTGCGGTGGCCACTTCCATGGCCGCCCAGGCCGCATTCCTGACCGAACTGTTCCCTCCGGCCATCCGCTACTCGGGCGTCGCGTTCGCCCGCGAAGTCAGCGGTGCGCTGCTGGGCGGCACCGCGCCACTCCTCGCCACGGCACTGTTCGCCTGGTCAGGGCATTGGTGGCCGATCGCGACGTTCATGGCAGTCATGGCCCTGGTCAGCCTCACGGCGGTCTACTACTCCAAGTACTTCCGTTCAGACGCGCACCAGGGAAGCGACGAGCGCTTCAACGAAAACACCGAGGGCCAAGGCCCGAACTCCCGCACGAACGCTGTGCAGTCAGTGCCCTCGCAGTAACCGCAGCCGAAACAAACCCCGGTCATCCCTTCTCCTGCCTTCAGGCTCGAAGCGGATGGCCGGGGACCCGGCCTCACCTGCCGCCACGAGAGTCCATATACATAACTAGGAGTTGAAAATGCCTGGAGTTGACCGGGTCAAGCTGACGATGGTGACCGACAACCACGTCGACATGCTGCTTGCGGACCTTCCCAACGTCACCCGCACGGGGCTCGCCCACCACTTCGATCCGAAAACCCAATGCGTGCTGGGCGAAAATGGCATCGCGCTGCACGTGGAAGTCAGCTGGGGCAGGTACACCTACCGGGCACTGTTCGACACCGGCATGTCCTCAAACGTTCTGCTGCACAACCTCTCAACACTTCACCTCGCCGCCAACGAACTGGACCACGTGGTCCTTAGCCACGGGCACCCGGATCACTACGGGGGACTGCAAGGACTGCTCGACGCGCGGGAAGCGCCCTTGCCGATTTCCGTGCACCCCGACGCCTTCGCCCCCCGCTACCTTCGGCTCGCCTCCGGCCAGGTGGCGCCGTACTTCAACTACGGACTGACCAAGGAATCGATCTCATCCCGTGGCGGAATGCTGGTGGAGCACACGCAGCCGTTGGAGATCGGGCCCGGGCTCGTTGCGACAGGTCCGATTCCCCGGGAGAGCGACTTCGAGGTTCCGCCCACGGACCTGTCCGCGCCCAACGCGCTGTTGCACGTCCGCGAGGGCAAGGTGGAGGCGGACGTGGTTCCCGATGATCAGGCCCTGGTTATCCAATTGGGTGACGGCATCATCATCCTCGCCGGGTGCAGCCACGCGGGCATCATCAACACGATTAACTACGCGAAGAAGATCACCGGTATTGAGCGGGTCATCGGGGCCTTTGGCGGATTCCATCTGGGCTTCCCGGGCTCGCCCAAAGCCAAGACCGAAAAGACCATTCAGGCGCTGAAGGACCTCGACGTCGAAGTCGTCGCTCCCAGCCACTGCACCGGCATGGAGGCGATTATGGACATCGCCCGAGCCATCCCGGACCGTTTCCTCCTGAACGTCACAGGCTCTTCGGTGTCCCTGCAGGCAGGGCCCACCCCTGCGGTGGACCTCGACGCCGAAGCGCGTGAAGGAGCAGCCCGGAAATGAAAGCCGTCCGTCTGCACCAGGTGGGCAATGGCGTCCAAGTGGATGACATTCCCGTCCCGCGCCCAACCGGTGACGAGGTACTGATACGGGTCGAAGCCGCCGGCCTGTGCGGCTCCGATCTGCACATCCTCAACGGCCGGACGCCCCTGCCTCACTACCCCAGAGTCCTGGGCCACGAGATCGCCGGCACGGTATGCGAAACCGGCCCCGGTTCTACCGGGATCGAGGCCGGCGCCCGAATTGCGGTGAACTTCCTGATCACGTGCGGACAGTGCCGGTACTGCGTGGCAGGCAGGACCTCGCTTTGCCTCAGCAGGGAGGGGCTCGGCATCGTACGCGACGGCGGGTTCTCGGAGTACATGGTGGTGCCCGAACGGAACCTCATCCGCATTCCGGACCCAGTTCCCTTCCGCCACGCGGCCCTGGCCACGGACGCCTTCGCCACCTCCCTGCACGCAATCTCCAAACGCGCGCAGGTGCAGGCGGGGGAGGGCTGCATCGTGATCGGGGTGGGCGGCCTGGGCCTGAGCGCCGTGCAGTTGCTCAAGATCCGCGGCGCCTACCCGATCATTGCCGTGGACGCCGATCCGAAAGCCCTCGAGCTGGCCATGAGCCTCGGAGCGACGCACAGTATCCCCGCCGAAGCACTGGAGGACGCTGACCATCCTGCCTGGGCCGGGACCCGAAACGCTGTTTATGCCCTGGACTTCGTCGGGCGTCCCGAGACCGTCCAGGCCGCCACACGCCTGGTGGACCGTGGAGGCCGCGTGGTGGTGGTTGGCCACAGTCCCCACTCCTGGAACACTGCGGCCGGAAGCATCATGGTCCGCGAGGAAAAAACGGTTATGGGCTCCTACGCCTTCGACAAGAACGAGATTGAAGACGTGCTTGGCTTCATGAGCCGCGGGCTCATCGACGTGGACACCATGATCGGGCAGGTCATCGGCCTGGACGACGTGGACCGCGCCCTCGCCACGTTCGGGTCACCCGGCCGTGCACCTGGCCGGACCATCGTCGAGCCCGCTGCCGACGCATTGAATGAAGGCGACGTCCTGTTCGCCGAAGAACCTGAAAGGACCATGTCATGAGCGACGCCACAGATTTCTTTACCGACAACGGATTCTCCCGGCTGACCGGGCCCCTGGCGGACAAAGCACGGGAGTTCGACGCCACCCTCGAGAAGGCCCGCAACGACGCGGGGTTCTCTCCGAAGGGCAACCTGCGCGAACCGGTCATCACCGCAGAGTTCCCAGGCTGCCCCACCGACCTGCCCATTAATTTCCTTGCCCTGCCCAACCGGCAGATGGATTACTGCCTGATCCGGATCAAGCCCGGCCATGGCTTCCCGGAACATGTGCACGGTTACGGGGATGAGATCTACCTCGTCATCTCCGGCCACGGCAAGGTCCGGATCGATGGGGAGCTCTATGACGCCGGCCCACTGGACACCTTCCACCAGCGGACAGGAGTGCGGCACGAAGTATTCAACCCCGCCGAAAACGAGGAGGACTTCGAGATCTTTGCGGTGAACACCCCTGCCGTCCACCAGGACCTCCGCTCGAAGTTCTGGGGCATCCCCGTCCCCGGAGCCACCACTGACGCTGAAGGAAGGTACCACCACGACGAAAGCCCGGTCCGATGACGCTGCCACTCACAGGAATCACGGTTGTCGCCCTCGAACAGGCCGTAGCCGTGCCGTTCGCCACGCGCCAACTCGCCGACCTCGGGGCCACCGTCATCAAAGTAGAACGGCCGGGAAGAGGCGACTTTGCTAGGGACTATGACGAAACCGTCCATGGTTTATCCAGCCACTTCATATGGCTTAACCGGAACAAGAAGTCGATCGTCCTGGACCTCAAAACAGAAAGCGGCAAGGAAGCGCTGCGCCGGCTGATCTCTAAGGCCGACGTCTTTGTCCAGAACCTCGCCCCCGGGGCGATTGAACGGCTCGGTTTTGTTCCAGAAGAGCTGTGCGGGGAGTTTCCGCAGCTGATCACCTGCAGCCTGAGTGGATACGGCAGCGGTGGCCCGCTTGGAAATAAAAAGGCCTACGACCTGCTGATCCAGGCGGAAGCCGGATTCCTCTCGGTGACGGGCACGGAGGATGAACCGGCGAAGGCGGGCATCTCCATCGCGGACATCGCAGCGGGCATGTACACCTACAGTGGAATCCTCAGCGCCCTGTATGAACGGGAAGTCACGGGAAAGGGCCGCCAGCTGTCCGTATCCCTCCTGGACTCCCTCACGGAATGGATGGGCTTCCCGTACTACTACGCCCGTTACGGGGGAAGCCGCCCGGTCCGGGCAGGAGCACACCACGCATCCATCGCCCCCTACGGCCCTGTCTCCTGCCTTGACGGTTCACTCCTGATCGCGGTTCAGAACGAACGCGAGTGGGAACGCTTCTGCACCTCGGTGCTGAATAAGCCCGAGCTCTCTGCGGATCCGCGCTTCGACACGGTCAGCAACCGGATCGCCAACCGCGCTGACCTCGACCTGCTCATCGATGAACAGCTGGGTAAGCGGCCTGTCCTCGATGTGGCAGAGGCTTTGGACGAAGCGGGAATAGCCCAGGGCCGGATGAATGATGTTGCCGACCTGGATCAACATCCCCAGCTTTTAGCGCGGAACCGCATCTCGACAGTGGAAACGGAGGCGGGAACAGTGAATGCCTTTCTCCCCGTGGTGGAATCAGCGGGCTGGGTACCCAGGCTGGAGCCAGTGCCCGCCGTCGGCGCCGACACCGAAGCCATTCTCAGCTGGCTCGAAGAAGAACGTGTGTCAGCGTAGTGACATTGTTCCGATGGAGCCGAACACATCCGGCCTCCCATGCTCTGGCGGGGAGGCCGGATGTGTTTGGAGTCGCACCGCGAAAGTGCGACGGCGGCACGCGGATTGCGGCTTCTGACAACTTGGCGCGGCGGCCGCACTTTCGGCTTCCCTGTAAGCATTAGCAACCTCAAGGCCCCTCGTATGAGGGCGTTCTGCCAGGCGCGTCCGCGCTCGTCCGTTTGCAACATAGAGCGGAGGAGCGTGGCCAAAGGGGGGGACCTGGACCACATGCGGAGCATCGCCCTGTACTAAGAAGGCACGGACCTCGTTGACGAGTTCCAGGGGAGAGACCAGCCGTACGGGCGCCCTACGACCCAACCTCCAACGGCGAACCCCAGCTATTGAACTGGCGGCTGCTGCTCGCCCTGTGGCTCGTTGTACACGAGGTGCTGAGGGGTCTGCGGTCGGGCGTTGGGTTGCTGCTGCTGTGGCTTCGGCGCGGGAGGAGATTGCTGGATCTGCTGAGCAGATGGCTGATGGGTAGCTGGCTGGTGGGCGGGTATGTGGGAAGACTGCCCCTGCCCGTTGAAGTTCAGCACGAATGGCAACGCATCAATGATTTTGAGAGCACGGCTGGCACCAACGTAAATCAGAACCACTCCGATCAAGGCGGTAGCGAAGCCAAGGAAAGCTAAGAAGCCTCCACCGGCTGATGCACCGCTGGAGTAGTAGGAACGGCTCGAACCGGCGATACCGATCCCGATAAATCCGAAAACAGTGCCGATGATCGATAGGACCAGGCCTGTAACAAAGATGCCGGCTGATGGCTTGAATTGCATATTCCCCCAATTCGGATAGAAGACCGAATGACAGAATATGGCACAAGTATCATTTTTTAAGAATGCGTCAAAGTCAATCCACCTAAGCCGGCTGCAATTTTCTCGTGTACAGAAACAACGAGACAAAGTCTGCCGGCAACCACGGAATCATGGAGCCAGATGTACCGTTGGCGGCACTTGGGTTCTTCATGCTGCCACGGGTGATGTGCATAGTCGCCCTAGGAGGGATGCACGGTGCCACCCGGCTAGCGCGGTACCAGATCGCGCAACCCCCTGAGCCCCTTGTCCTTAATTTTGAAGGCACGGTTCTATTGTTATTGCCCCGAATCCGGAATTACGGAAAGTACGTGCAGCGAGGACAAGTTCCGGAGAGGACTATGTAGCGCTCGAGCAGAATAACCCCGAGGCCCGCGGGATTGATAGGGTGACGGGTTACTTAGCCTTCCACAACTCGAATTTTGTGCAGGATGTTAGGAGAGGACGCGCTCAGCGGTTGTCGCCTTTCTACTCGGCGATTGCTCGTCGCGGTTTTCTGCTCGTTCCCGTTGCTTCGAGTAGGTTCTTGAGCGCATCCGTGTCAAGGAAGCCGGCCACGTCGATGGAACCATCAGGAAGAATCCGTATGTCAACGCGGTTGGCAGCCATATCAGGCTGGTAGGAGCGATACCGGTCGGAGATATGGATGAAGCGCTGGTTGGTGGAACCGACCAATGCTCGACCTGTTTCCTGCTTCCATGCCTGGTAGGGGCCGTCGACGAGCAGATCAATCCCGGCAAGGAACCTTTTGGTGTCTTCGTCCCTGTCACGCAGCATCTCGTACTCGTAGCCGGAGAACGCGATGACACCAAGCCCTTGTTCCTGCGCCTCTGTGACAAGCTTTGCACCGGCGGAAGGCTGGTCAAAGGGCTCACCCCCGATGAGCGTGAGGCCCTCGACTTCCCCGGCCATGGCACCAAGAACGATGTCGCTGACCGTCACATCGCTTCCGCCGCTGGGGCTAAAGAGGTGAGGGTTAATGCATCCCATGCAGCGGATGCTACATCCCTGAAACCAGACAGCTGTGCGTAGGCCAGGGCCTTCGGCTGTCGTCCCATGAAGGACACGCGCGATGCGCAGCACGTCCGTCGTCAAAGGTCGAGTCAACGGGCTGCTTGATTTGCGCTGCGCCGTGTTGGCTGTGGCTGGTCCGGGGACGGCGTAGCCCCACTGTTTGAATTTCCGAAGACAAGCCTGTGACGGTGTGGAATGAGAATGTGCGGTTGTATCTGGGCCCTGGCCATGAGTTGCTCGAAGGAGGTGAACTGTCCTTGGCTTTGACGTGCCTGCACGATACGTTCGGCAACGGCATGATCGATTCCGAGGGCAGCAACGAGGTCCTGGGTGGGTGCCGCATTCACGTCAATGGCGGCCGACTGGGCACTATGACCCGAAAAAATTTGGGCTGGCGGAGCGTATTGCACAGGAGGTGCCGGAGGTGGAGGAACGACTGACCTGAAGGCGGCGGACGCGGCGTTGGGATCGTAGCCTGCGGCAGGGTTGGTACTAACCGAGGGTGCGGAACTACCGGCTTGGGCATACCACTTGGTGTCGCCAGCGTGTGCCTTCCACACCAGCCATTTCCGGTTTGTGATGAAGGTTGCCACGAGTCCACCGATGAAGGTGAGGAACCATACCCATCCCCAAACGGTGCTCGCCGTGGAACGAATAGGTGCTTCCTTCGTGCCGGAGTCATACGTTCCGGTCGCCACCATGAGGCCGACCCCCAAAACGAGGAACCCTATGCCCGTTTGGATCCACAGCTTGTTCTTGGCTTTCACCCCGCGGATAAGAATTCCCACGCCCGTAAGTAAGCCGAAGGAGAGAATACTCCACAGGACTCCGGCACTGTTCCGCAGCCGCCATGTTCGTGAACACAGTTTTTCTTCGGGCGTCATCGTCCGTTGTCCCCCTCATGCTGTAGTTGCTGATGTGCCACTGTTTGTGTGGCGGTTTGGAAGTAGGCCGGAGTCAGGCGTGAATCCGCAATGACCGCGTCGGGGAGGAGTGCCTGAATCGCCGCCAGCTCATCTACGCAGGCTGGGCCCGGACCATTGGCCTCAGCAGTGATTGATCCGGAGGCTGAAACCGTGATAGTTATGGTCTTCTTTTGCATTATGTGGCCTGTTCGAAAACGAGTTGAACTTCTCCGTTTGCTGCCGTCTGGGAGACCAGGGTCATCCCCATCTCCGCGGCCCGGGCGTGCAAGGAAGCGATCGTTCTTTGCTGCAGCACGGCACCAACGGTCATGTCCAAGGCAGCCAGCATGTTGTCAGTGACCTGGTCGTCGGCGCGATCGACACGCCCGAGGAACAGTTCACCGATCCGTTGAAAAGTGATCCGGCCGTAAGGGCTGTCGCCGGTAATGCGCCCTTCTGCGACGCTGAGGCTGGTGGCGCCCATTGCAAGGAGCGCGTCGTGGAGCAGTTGCTGGTCCTTGATCCGGGTGGTCTTGCACTTCTCGCAGAGATCAGTGCTACGCGCTTCGCGGATAGCCGCGATGGCGGCAATCCCAAGGGGGATGAGGAGGACTTCGAGACTCATGGCCTAGTCCCCGAAGTCAATCTGCCGACCACCACGCCAAGAGTTGACGTCTGCTGGCGCTGCTGACCCGCTGGTGGAGTAATCGCCCCTGGAACTCGTCGACGTTGCTGCCACGGCACGCTGTGAAGCCCAATCTCGGACTCCCTTGATCTGCTCGGCTTGGGTGACCGACAAGGGGACAGTGTTGGTGATCGCCCGTCGGAGGTCTTTTTCGTTTAACCGCCGGCGTTCAGAATAAGCCTCGAAGCAGGCACTGACGGCCGCTTCGGCAATTTCTGCACCTGAGAAACCTTCTGTATGTTCCGCAAGGAAGCCCAGGGAGTCGCTGTTGATCTCGAAATCGCCACTCGCCGCAGACCCCGCGGTGAGTCTCTTCTCAAGCTGGATGCGCCAGATGTGGACGCGTTCCTCTCTGGTTGGCAAGTCCACGAAGAAGATCTCGTCGAAGCGGCCCTTGCGGAGGAACTCTGGCGGAAGGGTATCGATCTTATTTGCGGTGGCGATGACGAAGACCGGATTCTTTTTCTCCTGCATCCAGGTCAAAAATGTACCGAAGACCCGCTGGCTGGTGCCCGAGTCACCACTGCCGCTGGAACCAAAGCCCTTTTCAATTTCATCTATCCACAAGATGGAGGGCGAGACAGCCTCAGCCAGCCTGAGAGCTCCCCGCATATTTTGCTCGCTGGATCCTACGAGGCCGGAGAAGACTCGGCCGACATCTAGGCGGAGTAGGGGCAGACCCCAGAGCGTCGCCATGCATGTCGCTGTCAGGCTCTTGCCGCAGCCGGGGATGCCCGTTATGAGGACACCTTTCGGCGCCGGGATGGACCAGCGCTGGGCTTCGGGCAGCCACGAGCCGTTCCGCTTTTCCAGCCATTTCTTCAGATTTTCCAAGCCTCCGACGTCGTTCATCGAACCTTCAGGCGTGATGAACTCCAGCAGTCCTGATTTCCTGATGGTCTGGCGCTTTTCGTCAAGGACCAGAGCGATGTCAGAAGCGTCCAGTCGACGGTCCGAAGCGATGGCGCGTGCGAAGGCATTTTCTGCCTCGCCAAGCGTGAGGCCCTGTGCTGCTTGGATGAGCCTCTGACGTTCATCCGTGCTCAGATCAACGACGATCGATGCCGCGTTCGCGTTGACTATCTCATCCAGAACACCCTCGATTTCCCCTGCTGTAGGCAAAGGAAGGTCAACAACAGTGACTTCCTTTTCCAGGTCAGGCGGAAGCGTCATTCCCGGTGAAACGATGATGAGAGTATGCGGGACTTCTCCCGTGCGAAACGCAGTCGCTGCGTCCTGCACTGCACGCACCATGGTGGCCTCGGCTGGGCGTCCCTGCGATCCTAGGAAGTGGTGCAGATCGAAGAAGACGAATATGGTCGGCTCTTGAGTCTTTATCGCTTCTGCTAGGGCAGCGTCGGGAGCCGTGGGCTTTCCCGTCATCTGACCGGGGGCGTGCAGTCCCCTCGAAACGGTGTAAGTGACGACCCTCCGCTGACGACGAATGTCCGGGCTGACCGCGACGGCTTCCGCCGCGGCGACTACCCTGTCACCTTCGTGGGTCTCGACGAGAAGGATCGGGTGCCTGGCCCGGATCAACTCCACGAGTGTGGCCCCGAACTTCAGTGGCGTCTTCGAATTCACATATGCCCCCAATATAACTTCTGTCACAACTGGAGGAAGCATATCCCACTAACTTCCACCGCGGTGAAGGGCAAAAACGGCGGCTGAAGCAACGCAAGTACGAAAGGCACGCAACGAGGGCGCGAGTTGAATGCCACGTATCCAGGCCCGAGGGATGAGGAGCGGCCATCTCGCGCTCAAGGAAAAAGTCACTGCGACTCTTCAATATGACGTTTCCCGCAGGATCACCTCAAGATTTGCGCAGATTCGCCGATCCGCATAACGGCCGTCGGATACCGTCTCTTTCGGGGGAAATCTACGACGCTGTGTTGCGCCGACGGTATTACTCCGAGAGTTCATAAAACGTACCTAGGAGAATTATGAAATACCGCAGCATCGCAGCTCCCCTACTTTTGCCTCTCGTCACTTTCGGTATCTACTCCTTGGTTTGGAGTGTTAAAACGAAGAACGAAATGAATAAGTACGGCACGGGCATACCCACCGCTTGGTTGCTGGTCCTGCCTATCGCCAACATCGTTTGGCTATGGAAATACTCTGTGGGAGTCGAAGCCTTCACGCGTCGTGGTCTCGGACGTCATGCTGCTTTTTGGCTGATGCTCCTTCTCGGGACCATCGGTTCAGCCATAGTGCAGCACGAGTTCAACCGAAAAGTCGCACCAGCCCCGCTCACCTTGCCGGCCTCCGCCTGACTTCCTACCTGACTGATTCAGAAACCGGGCAAAGGGAGATGCACTGTGACGACTTCAGCAACTAACAATTCACCTCAGGGCGGTCCGCCTCGTCCGGAGGAGCCTGAGGAAGATGTCTCCGGCAGCAACACCGCCTTCCCTGCCGGAACGCCAAACTCAACGGATTCCCTAGAGCCACAGACAAAGGTCTGCCCTAAATGCAGTGTGCAAAGTCTGACCGTCGGTGGTTACTGCCCGAGTTGTGGCACGCCATATGTCGCGCGACGGCGTTTCGCCAATGTGAATAAGCGCCTCGTGGCTATAGCTGCAGCCGTTCTCATTATTGCGGTAGCCGGGATTGCCATTTCACTTAATATTCAGCACGCAAACCAGGTCAATGCAGAGAAGGCTGCGGCAGCGTCGGCGGCCGAAGCGGAAAACAAACGTCAGGCGGAAGCTACGCGGGCATCCCAGGCCGCGGCCGCTGCCAAACAGGCAGCAGATGCAACCAAACGCGCCCAGCGGAAGCTGATAGTGACATCCCTAGAAGATTCCATCCTGAAGGACGCCGAGTCCCGTGTCGCCAAAGGAGTCCTCGAGGGGCCAATCACCCGGGCATCCTGCACCCCTCTTGGTGGAGGTTCGTCCGATGACTTGACGGCCATCACCGGGACCTTCCAATGCATCGCAGTCAACAAGACCGAAGCTGACGGGTCATCCTCAGGCTACCGCTTTTCGGCAACTGTCAACTGGAACGATGCCAGCTATTCATGGCACTTGGGCAGCTGATAAAGGCTCAGGAGGGCGCGGTAAGTGACCGGCGGAGTTGTCTGTCGTATCAGCGGTTCCAGAGCTGATTCCTGTATTCGTTGATCAGTTGAGCTTCCACCTGAAGGGCCTGGGCTCTGGTCTCAAGCGTCTGCCAGCGCACTTCCAGTCCTGCATGGTCAATTGCTGAACGCGCTGCTTCCTTCGCCCTCATGGGAGTGCCTGCATGAGCTTCGTCCAGCCGTGCTTGGAGCCACTTCGGGTCTTCCAATGCCCTGTCGAAAGCATGCTCTCCCAACCCGGAGCCGGCTCCCTTGCCGCTTGCGTAGATTGCCAGTCGGCCACGGAGCCCATTGCCCTTCCTTTCTCCCGCCATGCCTATGTAGACAGGGCCGCGATGAGGTTCCGCTGCGATCCGGAACATCTAAACGCCGGGAAATCGCGGTGCGACTTTAAGGGCATCGTCAAACGGGGTCCATTCGGACCAAGTTCCATGACTGGGGGTGGCGACTGCACGGACGGGAGCAGGGTGAAGACTGGGCTTTTCAACTGTCGGCAGATGGGTTGGAATGGGTGGGATAGCGGGAGGTGACGGCGGTTTCGGAATACGCCGTCCGCGCTCGGCGGCGAGTTGTTCTACGTAACTCGGCCTGAGAAACCAGTTTCCTCCATGCTGCGGAGGGAACTGTCGGGCGCCTGGAGGCCGTTCATCACGAAGCCTTTGTCGTAACGTTTTCGGATTCATCCCAATATTGGCAGCGGCTTCTTCAGCGCTGATCATGAAGTCGTCCACGGTTCAATCCTGCCGTACATACTTGCTTTCTACAGGGAGGCTCGGGGAACGACTGACGCATAAGGCAGGGCACGCGCTAGAAGTTGCTACGTTCCTGCACTGGGCGCTACGGACGTCCGCCCTGCGTCAGCCCCATAAACATCGTCCCGTGGAGGATGTCCACGTGCTTCCGGGCGAGCTCCACCGCTTCCTCGACATGACCAGCCCGGAGGGCGGCCACCAAAGCGATGTGGTCGTGGTTGGATCTGTGCAGCTTCTCGATCGGGTAGGGGATGAAGTAGTCGTACAGTTCCGCAAGAGTCTCGTGGTAGACCCCGACGGCGGAGTCCAGGCAGGACGCGGTGCCCACCAGCTGATGGAACTGCTCGTCCATCCGGTGATAGTAGGACCAGTCTGTGGACTCCGCCATCTCGCGCGTCAGCCGCTCCAACTCATCCAGCTGCTCAGGCGTGGCATTAACTGCCGCATAATGGGTCACCGCGCATTCGAACAAAAGCCTCCGGTCCACCAGCCGGTTCACGGCCTGGGATTCCGCAGGGGACGCTGAAAGTTCGGCCAAGACATCCGTAGGCGGCGAATCAGCAACAAAGGTTCCGCCGGCCCGGCCGCGCCGGCGCACCACAACACCCTGCTCCGCCAGGCTCGCCAGCGCACGGCGGGCCGTAATCGGGCTGACCGAAAGACCAAGCGCCACGTCCTCCTGGTCCGGCAACCGTTCACCCGGCTTCAGCAAACCGAGGGAAATCGCCATCCCGATCCGCATCCGGACCGCATCCATGGCGCTCCGCCGCTCCATCCCGGGCATCCTGCCGGCACTCAGGCGTGAGGGCTCGGCGGTGTCCTCCAGCCGATCCGTCATAACCGCTACTTTACGGCCCACACCGGCCCCCTTCCCTTTATTGGATCATTCTGATCTAATATAACCCGGATCACACCCCAAAGTGGAGAAAAACATGCAACGCATCCTTCCCCTCGTCGCAGCCCAGGCAAGGCCACGGCTCATCGGCGAACCCGTCTCGGCCTTCGCTGACGAGGTCAAAGCAGCACTCGAAGCCCAGCCGCACAGCAAGCTGGTGGTCTTCCCCGAGCTGCACCTGTTCGGCGACGAAAACCCGGACCTGCAGCGCACGGAAATCCTTCAAGAATCCGCCGAACCGCTGGACGGCCCAAGGGTCAAAGAACTGAAACAGCTAGCGAAAGACCTCAACATCTGGCTGGTCCCCGGCAGCGTCTGCGAACGCGGCCCGGAAGGGCAGCTGTTCAACACCCAGCTGGTCCTCTCCCCGGAGGGGGAGCTCGCCGGGTACTACCGGAAGATCTTCCCCTGGCGCCCGTTCGAGCCGTACGATCCCGGCGACCGGTTCACCACCGTGGACCTGCCCGGCATCGGCAGGGTGGGCCTGAACATCTGCTACGACGCCTGGTACCCCGAGGTGTCCCGCCAGCTCGCCTGGATGGGCGCCGAGGTGATCCTCAACGTCGTCAAAACCACGACGCCGGACCGCAGGCAGGAGCTCATCCTCGCCAAGGCCAACGCCATCGTGAACCAGGTGTTCATGGTCAGCGTCAACTGCGCCGGCCCCACCGGCAGGGGCCAAAGCATCATCGTGGACCCGGAGGGCAACACTCTCGCCGAGGCACCGGACGATCAGCCGCAGCTGCTCACCGCGGAACTGGACCTGGCCGCCGTCGACCGCGTCCGCACGCATGGCACGGAGAACCTCAACCGCCCCTGGTCGCAGTTCCGCGAGGGGGAGCCCGCCGTCGAACTTTCCGTCTACCAAGGCCGGATCAATCCGGCCACCTGGACACCGCCGTCCTACAAGCCCTAAGGAAACACCGTGACAACAACCCTCACCCGCACGCTGAAACTGCCCTCGCTGGTCTTGTTCGGCCTGGCATACCTCACCCCGCTGATCGTCCTGGGGATCTTCGGGATCATCGCCGAAGCCACCGGCGGCGCCTCGCCGGCCGCCTACCTGGTGGCGCTGATCGCCATGCTGTTCACCGCGCACAGCTACGGCAGGATGGCCATCGCCTACCCCGTGGCCGGCTCCGCGTACACCTACGTGCGCCGCTCCATCGATCCCCGGGTGGGCTTCCTGGTGGGCTGGGCCATCCTGCTGGACTACCTGTTCCTGCCCATGGTCATCTGGCTGATCGGCGGCTCGTACCTGAGCGCGCAGTTCCCCGGCATCCCCATCGGGCTCTGGATCGTGGGCTTCATCGTGATCACCACGCTGCTGAACATCCTGGGCATCAAGGTGGCGGACAAGGCCAACTACGTGCTGATGGCGTTCCAGCTGCTGGTCATCGTGTTCTTCGTGGCGCTGTCCATCGGCAACGTGGTGTCCACCGCCGGCGCCGGGGGACTGGTGAGCAGCCAGCCGTTCGTCAACGGCACCTCCAGCTTCGCCACCATCTCCGCCGGCGCGGCCATCGCCGCGTACTCCTTCCTGGGGTTCGACGCCGTCACCACCCTCACCGAGGAGACCGTCAACCCGCGCAAGACCATGCCGCGCGCCATCATGCTCGTGGCGCTGATCGGCGGCGGCATCTTCGTGGCCGTGTCCTACGTTACCCAGCTGGTCCACCCCGGCGGCGTGTTCGAGGACTCCGCGTCCGCGGCCAGCTCCATCGCCCTGCAGATCGGCGGGCAGCTGTTCGGCGCCGTGTTCCTGGCCGGCCTGGTGGTGGCACAGTTCGCTTCCGGCCTCGCCGCCCAGGCCAGCGCCTCCCGCCTGATGTACGCGATGGGCCGCGACTCCGTCCTGCCCAAGGCCGTCTTCGGCAAGCTCAGCGAGAAGTTCCACACCCCTGTGGTGAATCTGGTGATCACCGGCATCATCGGCCTGATCGCGATCTTCCTGGACGTGGCCACGTCGACGTCGTTCATCAACTTCGGCGCCTTCACCGCCTTCACGCTGGTGAACGCCTCGGTGGTGTTCCACTACGTGCGCCAGCGCCGGGCCGGGCAGCAGCTGAACCCGGTGTCCTACGTGGTGGTCCCGGTGATTGGCGCGATCATTTGCGCCTACCTGCTCTCCCAGCTGGACAGCAACGCCATTACGCTGGGAGTGTCCTGGCTGGTGCTGGGCGTGCTGGTCCTGGCCCTGATCACCCGCGGGTTCAAGGCAGCGCCGCCGGAGATGACGGCGACCGAGAAGGCGACGGTCGAGGCCGCGGCCTGAGTTCTGGTCAGCGTGGTTGTTTGGCCGCTGGGCCGAGGGAAGGAACTTCTTGTGAGGATAGCGCTGGGGCAGCTGGAGTCGGGCGCCGACATCCGGGCCAACCTCGCCGCGATCGACCGGTTCGCCGCAGAAGCAGCCCACGACGGCGCCGCGCTGGTCGCCTTCCCGGAGTACGCCACCTACGAGAAGAAGAAGGTGGACGCGACCTTTCCCGCGGTGGCCGAGCCGCTGGACGGCCCCGTCTGCACGGAGCTCGCCGCCATTGCCCGCCGCCACAGCATCGCGCTGGTGGCGGGCGTGGTGGAAACCTCCGACGAGCCGGGCAGGGCGTACAACACGCTGGTGGCGTTTGGGCCCGACGGCGGCCCGCTGGCTTCCTACCGGAAAATCCACCTTTTCGACGCGCAGGGCTTCGGGGAGTCCACGTTCATCAAGCCCGGACCGTCCACGGACCCGGTGGTGTTCGAGCACGGGGGAGTGCGGTTCGGGCTGATGACCTGCTACGACCTGCGGTTCCCGGAACTGGCCAGGTCGCTGGCCGACGCCGGCGCGCAGGTTCTGCTGGTCTGCTCGTCCTGGGTGCCGGGCGAGCACAAAACGGAGCAGTGGCTCGCCTTGAACGCCGCGCGGGCGATCGAGAACAGTTTGTACGTGGCCGGGGTGTGCCAGGCGCCGCCGGTGTCTGTCGGCCGGAGCGTGCTGGTCCATCCAATGGGGGTTGTCGAGGCGGATCTTGGGCTGGAGCCTGGGGTGCTGGCGGTGAAGGTTTCGCTGGAGACGGTGGAGCGGGTGCGGGAGTCGTTTCCGATGTTCCGGCAGCGGCGTCTTTAGGGGTAATGCCCTCGGCGAGACCTGCGAACCCAGGCAGCCGCCCCGTCACCGTCTTACCGGCTAAGACCAACGGGCCGGTATAAACGGAGACGATAAGTGCCCGCCGCCCTTGCACCGCGTCGGAAACGTGCAAGGCCCTCGCTGAGTGAGCAAGGGCCTTGCTGTTCGGTACTCTTGGCTACCAACCTTGTGAACCGTAAGACCAATCTAACTGCCCTTGCTCAGCAATGACTCAAGATTGATCATCAAAATATTCAAGAATTACATGTCTTCATGGATGAAGTCCGATGCTCTTATATACCTGTGGCTCGTACTGCTCGTGGGTCGCTTTCCGGTTGCCATCGTGTCGGACTGCGTTCACTGCTACGTGAAGGCATAATTGCGGCATGACAGAACCCTCGACGTACGAGCTCGAAGCATGGCACAACATCCAGCGGTTCAAGGGCCGACCGCTCTCACAGGCGATACGAAATGCGGGCGAGCAGGTGGCCATCGGCGCTGAGAAGATCGGTGAACGCGCTACGCAGTATTTGGAGGAAAGGCCAAGAGCTCAAGCTACCGTTGTCCGGGGACAGGAGCTCGTTTCCAGGGGAGCTCACGCGCTCGGCACCGGGGCTCGAAAAGCGGCCGAGGCCATTCCGGATGGAATTTCCGATTGGAGCGGCGCTGCATTTACATCGATGCGCAAATCGGTGGCTCGGGTCTCAAGGGCAGGACTCTCACCAAAGCAAGTGGTAGCGAAGCACAAGAAGCGAAAGCATGCCGTCAGTAACCTTTCCGACCTGCGACGTTTGGACCTCGAGCAGATCGACGCTGTTCGTGGACGAGGGGCGAGCTGGGGATATCCGCTTGCTGCTGCACTTTCTGGAGCCGGTGCAGGACTGGCGATCTCCGGCGGGGAACTTGCAGTCCCCCTCACTGGTGGTGCTGCGGCAGCACCTTCGGGTGCCGTAATCGCCGGCGCCTTCGTTGGCGACGCCGCATTAGTTCTGGCGCTTGGGTCCCGCTGCGTCGGCGAAGTGTCGTTGCACTACGGCTACGATCCGGAAGAACCTGCTGAAAAGCTCTTCATCATGTCTGTCGTCAATGCCGGAACGGCTGTGTCCGCCGGTGCGAAGTCTGCCGCACTGGCCGACATTTCACGCCTCACCCAAGCTCTTGTCCGCAAAAAGACGTGGGAAGTTCTGGATAGATCGATCGTCTCGCAGGTCTCGAAGCAATTCGCGAAGGCATTCGGCGTTCGCCTTACAAAGCAGGGGCTTGGCAAGGTTGTTCCCGTTGCAGGAATTCTCGTGGGCGGGACCCTTAACTGGACCACTTTGGAAGGGATCTTTGACGCCGCCAATATCGCGTACCGTCGGCGGTTTCTCCTTGAAAAGTACCCGCACCTTGAAGAGGGGGAATCACAAGGATGGCTTCCTTACGACGACCAATCCGGCCTAGACGACTCCGACGAACCTATCAGCGTGCTCGGTGAGATCGTCGAGGCGGGCGGCCCTGACCTGCACTGATCGTAGTGTCTCCGCGCGAAGGAGCGTGATGTAGATCTGTCCAGGCCGTGGACGCCGACCTCAAAGCTGTGCCCCAGAACAGTGACAGTGCCAAACGGACCGGCTGATTACAAAAAACGCTTGGCGATAAGAACTTTTTGTAAGTCGGGGAAATGCCCACGACAGCCTTTATATTGCTCGTATGGCTAATGACGGCGCGACAAGGAAAAGAACTGCGACAAGGAAGTGTCCGGTTTGCGGGCATGAGTCTTGGCGCATCATCTACGGCATGGTTATGCCCGATGCGAGGGAACAGTACCCGAAAGCGGAGTTCGCAGGCTGCGTCGTACTCACTGAAGAGCGCTACTACCCGCGGACCGGTAAGACAGAACTCGGTGTTCCGAAATGGGCCTGCCAGAACGGCGGGTGCGGTCATTACTGGTGGTGACCGCACCCGGGTTCTACGCCTCGCTTACCTCGTAAACACTGCCCAATGCCGGAAAGTGGATTAGCGTCCGCAACACAGGTTTTCCCGTCGCAGCGAGAATCGCATTCCGGTACGCCGCCATCTGGCCAAGGTACTTTTCCCGCACATGTGCTTCGGGATCGCTGCCCGGATACGTCTTGTGATCGACAAGCACGAATCCTTCCGGCCCCTCCAGCAAAAGGTCTATCCACCCCTCCATTACTCTGTTGTCCGGGCGCCAGCCAATAGCGGCCTCACGGTGCCTGACCCAGGCGGGGAACTCTGAGTCCAGGTACTCCTCTAGGCGGGTTCCTGATGTCACGAGGAGCTCAGGCGTGACCAGATGTCCGACTTTCCAACGCCCGATAATTCTTTCCGAAAGATTCAGCTGCTGCCCGCCGTCCAGAGCACCGTATTCGGTGCCGAGGTACGCATGGACCGCGCTTCCCACGGCGCCCCATTCGTCCGCACCATGCTCGGCGAGCCGAGAGCCAAGTTCGGCAGCCAAGGACACGATTGCCTTGTCCGCGCCGGAACCCTCGGAGCTGGCGGTCAGACGCGCCGGAAGATACGCGACGGGGGGTACTTGACTCGGCGCGTCGGTGAACTGTGCGGCCACTGCGGGTACGGCCGCAGTCTGCTCCGCCGGTTCGAGTGTCGCAACCCGGGCCGGAAAGACGCCGTCGCCGGCAACCTTCAGCGTCCCAGAGGCGCTTGGCGACTCAGGGTCCTCGAACAGGTCCGCCCCGGAGTCCCGGGCTTCGGGTTCCTCGGTTGCAGACCAGGACAGAAGGGATTCGACGCCGAGATTGTTCAGCAGACCGGGGACGTTTCCCTTGCCCGTCAGCACATTGGTCTCCACAGCTCGGGTCATTCCGACGTACATCAGCCGTGCCACGTTCCGCCGCTCGCGCTCCTCGGCGTTCAAGGCCACCTGGCTCTCCTTGCCGCGGGCATCCAGCGGAGAGCCGGAGTAGGGGAAAGGGCTAGGCCAGAAGCGGATCCAGCGTCCGGCGAGGGGCTGCTCAAGATCAAGCGTTCCGTCCTGTTCCACGGCGGCACCGAACGCCGCGAAGCGCAGGTCCTTGTCCAGTGCTTCCATGACCACCACAGGCCACTCCAGCCCCTTGGCTTTGTGGTAGGTGAGGACGTTGACGACGTCCGGGCCGGCGTTCTCAGCCGACTGCTGCTGCTCCGCACCGAAGAACGTCAGGAATCCCCGCAAGGTGGCGGGCGAGCGGAGCGCCAGGCAACGCTCGTAGTAGTCCTCAAGGGCGCCGCGGAAAGCGTCGAGATTGCGCAGTCGTGTCGCCGGCGCGGACCAGGACTTGATCAGCCGCGGAAGTCCCAGCGCACCGACCACCGCTTCGAAGATTTCGGTCGGCGTTGCCGTCTTGGCCTGCGTGCGCAGCGCATCCAGCGCTGTCAGCAATGGTTCCGTTCTCCAGCGGTCCAGCACCGTTGAGGGCTCGACGGCGGACAGCAGTTCCCGCTGCCATGTCAGGTTCGCAGAATGACCGGGGTGGAGGGCCACAATCTCGGTGAGTGCCACCGTGTCGTAGCCGTCCGCCACATAAGCCATTCCTGCGCGGGCCAACTGGATTTCACGGGCGTCGGCAAGCTTGCGCGGATTGCGGCTTGCCCGGATACCCAAGCCGTCAAGGGCCGCGGAGAGCGCCTCGACATCGGCGTTGGACCGGGTCAACACAGCAACGTCTCCCGGGCTTAACTCTGTGCGGCGTGCCAGGAACTCAGCAACGCCGGCCGCCGTGGCACGCAAGCGCTCGCCATCGTTGCTTTGCGGACGCGTCCAGGCCTCGAGGCTTCCGGGTGACCAGTCTTTGTGATCCTCCGGCAGCTCGAGGTGCACGGTGTCGTAAGCCATGCCGTGCTGGGCGAATACCGGCTCGAAGACAGCGTTGGACAGCTCGACGACGGCCTGGTGGGACCGCCAGGACTGTGAAAGCTGCTGTCTCGTTGGCACGCGGTCAACGACCGCCTGCATCAGGTCCGGGTCGGTGCCGCGGAATTCGTAGATGGACTGCTTCGGATCGCCTACCCACACGGCCTCTTTCACCAGGCTGCTGAGCTGGAGGAAGAGTTCCAGCTGCAGCGGGCTCGTGTCCTGGAACTCGTCGACAACAAGGAAGCTGATGCGCCGGCCAAACGATGCGCGGAAGGCCTCGCTGTTCCGGGCGAGTTGGAGGACGAGGGTCTCCTGGTCCACGAAGTCCATGAGCCCGTGAAGCCGCTTGAACTCGGCGTAGGTCAGGAGGCATTCGTTGGCACAGGCAAAGATGCGCCGGATGTACTGCTCCAAGTCGGAGTGGAACGCCGGGTTGGAGAGAAGTCCCTCATGAATGCGTTCCCGCAGGTCCCAGAAGATCGACTTGATCGGCGCGGCAGGGGCGGACGCGATGAAACCGCGCCAGATCTCCCACGGTGTGTCATCGACGTTGACCGCCTGGTCGAGCTTCTGGATCACCTTGGGGTACTGCTCGCAGAAAGCCTTCGTGTTGATTTTCGCGGCTTTTCCGTCCGGACCGATTCCCGTCCTCGCAACGGTATCGAGCTGGATTCGCCGCTCGATGAACTCCCGGTGCCATACCTGCCGGTCGTCCTGGCCCGGCTCGTCCAGCAGTTCCCGGAGCCCGCGCCAGGACTGCTCGGCACAGGCAGCCAGATCGTCGGCATCAAGGAGATTGGTGCGCGCGGCGTCTACGATCGCGCGAACAGTCTCTTCCCACGGCTGTGCGTCCCGGGCTCCGTTACCGTCAGTGCCCATCCTGCGGGCGATGGGCAGGATATCGGCTCCGTGCTCAGCGAGGATGGTGTCCGTGGCCAGGTGGAAGATCCCATGAAGTTGCTCCTCTCCGATCACTTCAAGTGCCGGGGAGAGCCCTGCATCGATGGCATGCTCCTGAAGCAGTTTTCCGCAGACGCTGTTCACTGTCCCGATAAGGCTCGCCGGCAGTTGCTGCGCCGCGAGCTGCAATGACTCGGCCAGCGTGAGATCTCCGGACGAGGAGGCTGAACCCGACTGATCCAGAAGCCGCGCCCCGATGCGCTCCTTCAGCTCACCAGCCGCCTTCTTGGTAAAGGTTGTGGCCATCACGGCGTCGGCAGGCAGTCCGTCCTCGATCTTTTCGGCGATGACCTGGGTGAGATGGAACGTTTTGCCGGTCCCGGCACTCGCCGAGACCATGGTGACGTTGTCCAGCAGGTTCATGAAAAGTCCCCCTTCAATCCGCAGAGCACACCGAAATCGCAGAAACGGCAAGGCGGCTTTATGTGGTGTCTGCCAGCGTCGGCGTCCACTTGGGCGCGGTCAGGCACGTCTGCCGTGCGGGCGTCGTCGGCCGGCTGGGCTGCGGTGATGCGGCCCGCTAGCACTTCTTCAACAGTGAATTCGGCGGCCGCCACAGCCCGTGTCCAAAGCTGCGCGGGCTCAACCGCCCGGGGCAGGGGCGTTCCGAAGTGCGGATGGGCCGACGCGAAAGCGCCCTGTTTCAGCAGGTAGAACGCCGTCGGGTCATCGGGCGGGGTGTCCCCGGAATGGAGGGCCCACTGGTAGAGCGCTAGCTGGAGGGCGGTGCCCTGCTGGATTTCCTCGCGGCGGTACTTCGCGTTATTGGTCCACTTGAGGTCGACGACGACGGTGCGGCCTTCTGCGTCGATGCCCACGGCGTCTGCGCTGCCCTTCACGTGGACCGTGAATTCCTCGCCGTCGGCGGACAGAAGTACGTCTTTTTCGAATTCCCGCTCGACGTCCTGGAGCGTTATGCCGCCCCCTGAGAGCTGTCTGAAGAAGGTTCCGATCGAGGCCACGAGGGTGGCGGTGACGGCGGAACGGCGGCGCAACTGGCCCGGCAGCAGCAGTTCCGAGGCGTAGTGGGGAATCAGTTCGTCGACGGTCAGCCGGATCTCTGTTTCGTCGGGAACTGCGCGATTTTTGGGGCGAAGGCGATGGTGGAGGACCTCCACCACCTTGTGCGCGAAGCTCCCGAGCATTTGGTTGTCCATGGGGATGCCAGCGGCGTCGGCAACGTGCAGCCGTGACTTCTTCTGCAGCACCCAGGCAAGGGAGCAGCCGAGCAGCGTCGTTAGCTGGCTGAAGGACAGTCGCTCCGGTCGTAGCGAGGGATTCGGGCCAACTTCGTGGACAGGCGGAGGTGGAACGGGCAGGTGCCGGTCCACGGGAACCAGCTGGGCGCTCCGCCCGGCGAACCGCCAGCGGCCGTCGGGGCCGGTGAGCTCGGCCGGCGTCGTGCTCAGTAGGGCGATGCGTTCGGACAATGACTTCGCAGTTCCCTCTTCCGGGCGCGGGGGCTGGGCGGCGGCCAGTGCCTCCAGGAGCGGATTGCTTTCCGTCCGCTCGCCATTGAGCTGCTGGGCCTGGATGATGACCAGGTTCCGGCACCGGCTGGCGGCTGCGAGCGTCTGCCCGGCCGAAAGCGCCGCAAGGCCTTCCGGTGACGGCAGGTGGACACCCACCCTGGCGAGGGTCTCGACATCGTGCGCGTCCCAGCGCCGCCCCGGAGCCACGGATCCACTGCGGAAGCCCCACCACAGTACGTTCTCGACGTTTCCACCGAGTTCGTGCAGATGGTTGAGCCGGAGCCAAGGACTGGCTTCCGCGGCGACTAAGGGGCTGGACGTTGGCGTCACCACGGCGGAGATGATGCGCCGCAGCTCGCGGCGGGAGACGGACGGGAGGGGCGCGACGAGCTCCAGAATCCGCTGTAGCTGGGTGGACGGGGCCTGGAAGACGGGGTCGACGGCGGCGCGGGCCCGCAGCCGCCCGGCCAACCACGCCGCGCTCCCCGCCAGGTCGGCTCCGCTGGCGTTGTCCCCGGTGATCAGGCCAGCGTTAAACGTACGGTCGAGGATGGCGGCCAGGTCATGACCAAGCTGTTCGTCGTCGGCAATCTTCCGGATGGCCTCCTTCCAAGCGGCGCCGCCTGTGCCGGGTGCCTGTTGGAGGGCCTGGAGGAGGTGGTGCGCTGCCCGTCGCTTGACCGGGCTGCCGGGGAGCGACAGGAACTCAGCCAGGAGCCGTACGTCGGCCGGGGCCCAGATGAGCTCGAAGAATAGGGGAACTAGCTGGTCCTGTACCCGCCACGGGGAGCGGGCGCCCACACCCAGACGGGGTAGTCCATGCCCGGCAAGGTACTGGTCAAGGACGGAGGTGCTGTCCGAGCACACCACAGCTGTTCTGGCGTTGTCTCCGTTGGAAAGCCAACGGGCTGCCTGCTCGGCGGCCTCCCACTCTGTTTCGGCTGTGAGAATTGTCAGGCGCGGCTGGACACGTGCCTGAGTCGCATCGCTGACCTGGACGCCGTGCCCGCGAAGTTTGGCGATAATGCGTTGCCAGACTGCGGGGAAGGATGTCTCGGGGTGCTGGAGGATCAGCTGGTCGATCCCGAGCGGCAGGGGAGTGTCGAGGGCGTCGAGCAGTTCCAAGGTGTCGTCCGCAAGCGAGGGGGCCAAATATCCTGCGGCATGTTCCGCAGCAGTCAGCGTGCGAAGCAACGGCGAAGGACCTGCGACGTCAGGACCGTTCTCGGGCAGCGTGCCGTCCCATCCGTTGCTGACGGCGTCGTCCCGGGCGTCGAGAACCTCCCGGGCGGTGGACCATGGATCCACCTGGAGCGAGGCATGGAACCATTGGGCCGGTGTGTCTATGGACTGAAGTCGCTGCAGGTACTGGCCGATGCGCTCGGCGTGCGGGGTTTCGGGGCGGGTAATGCCCAGCCGTGTCTGCAGCAGGGTGGTCAATCCCTTGCGGCCTACCCGCACGTGGTTCAGGCCAGGCTCAGTGTAAGCCCACGGGGCTCGGTCCAGAAGCCATCCGAACTCAACGATCATTGTTGCCCCCAAGTTTTGTCTGCTGGCTTTGTTCTACGGTAGGGCAGGGTCCGTGCGGTAGTGCCATCGGATTACCCTGCTGTTTTCTGCGCGCCGCTGTCCCCGCCAAAGTCTGCAGCGGCGGCCATCAAACGGTCAAAGCTTGTTACTCCATAGTCAGGAGGGGTGGCGGTGACGACGATGCGCGTCGTCCAGACAACGTTGTCCACACGCTTTACGGCAGGATTCCAAGCCTGCACAGGCGGTTTCTCCCGGACTGCCTGGAGTTCCAGCCCGGGAACACCGTTGACGGGCAGCGGCAGGGGCCCGCCGTTTTCGATTAGTGCCCTGAACTGTTGGGCCGACAACCGGTGTTCAATATTTCCGGTCAGCCCCACGATTGTGTCGTTGAGTGCTGCGGTCAGGGCCTCCAGGAACTTGCGTTCGGTAGAAGCCTTCCCCTTGATTGCCAGCACCGTGAAGAGGACGGCGAAGGCAGCGGTAAAGAGGGTGAATGCTCCTCCGCTCCTGAGGCCCGGCACGAAGGTCATGAGAACCAGGCATAGCACCCCGCCGATGATGGCAGACCCAACGAATATGCTTCCGCCGTCCTTTGCTGGCCGGCCGCTCCATTGTTCGGAAGTAAAAGCATGGAGCACACGCTGCTCCGGTTTGGGATTCGGCATCATTTCTCCCGTTTCGCTTCCAGCAGGGCCTCGGCCAGGATGATGGCGTGCCGTGCGTCCTGGAGATCGCTGCGCAGGCCCGGGTCCGGGTTGGCCACTGCAACCGCGTCCGGCGTCCCGCTGAGTTCTCCGATCGCCCTGCTCAGGCTCTCGCGTTCCTTCGCAATCATCCGGGATGACGTCAGTTTGATTTTGCTCTTCTCCAGACTGTGGAGGGAGCTGTTGATCTCCGCGTAGCGCGCGCGGACCGCGGCCAGCCGCACGTCGATCCGCTGCGCCCTCTTCCGGAACAGGGGCTCCATTTTGAGCGCAACCTCGTGAAGTTCCATCAGGGCAGTGCTCCGTTCAGGCTCGCCGGCGGCATGTGCCAACAGCTCTTCGCACGCGTGAAGCCGCTGCTCCCAGAGCTGAATACCGGTGGTGTTCTGCCTCAGCAGCAATGCCAGGATCGCAATAATCTCGTTCAGGGTGTTGCGCCGGGCCTTGAGTTTGGCGCTCGCGGCATCAAGGCGGCCGATGAACTCTTCGTAGTTGTCCACCGGCGCCGCACTTTTGGTCGGCCAGGGCAGTTTTCGTGGCTCCGCCATCATGCTGCACCGGTCTCGGTGCCTGTGGATCCGGCGATGCCGTCAAAGTTGTACTCGCGTAGGGACTGGGATCGTTCTGGTTCTCTGAGCAGAGCCATGGTCTTCGACTCGATCTGGCGGATGCGCTCGCGCGTGACGCCGTAGGCCTTGCCGATGGCATCCAGGGTCTTTTCCTCGCCGTCGTCCAGGCCGAAACGCATCGCAATGACTCCGGCCTCCCGTTCAGTCAGCGTGTCCAGGACCGCATGCACCTGTGCCGTCAGCTGTTCCTTGGCGATCTTGTCAACGACATCCACGTGCCAGGGATCGAGGAGCTGGTCCGCCAGCGGCTCGAGGCCCCCCTTGCCGTCGGGGACAAGGTACTCCAGCGAACGTACAGGCTGGTCCAGCGCCAAAAGATACTCCACTTTTGCAGTCGACTGGTCCATGAGCTTGCCGAGTTCCTCAAGGCTGTATTCGAGCCCCTTCCGGGCGGCTTCACGCTGAATTGCCTGCACCTTGTGGATCTGCTCCACCATGTGGACCGGGAGCCGGATCACCCGCGCCTGGTCGGCCAGGGCCCGGGTGACAGCCTGCCGGATCCACCACGTGGCATACGTCGAGAACTTGAAGCCCAAGGTGTAGTCGAACTTGCAGACCGCCCGGTGGAGGCCGATGTTCCCCTCCTGGACCAGGTCCAGCAGGTCCATGCCGTGGTAGACGTACTTCTTGGCGATGGACACCACCAGCCGGAGGTTCGCCTCAAGCAATGCGGCCGCGGCCCGCTGGCCCATCTGGGCGATCATCCGGAGCTCCCGGGTCTCGCGGCGCCCGCGGGCAGGGCCTTCTGCCAGCAGGTGAGCGGCGTAAAGGCCGGCCTCGATGTCCTTCGCGAGCTCCACTTCCTGCTCGGCTGTCAGCAGGTCCGCGCGGCCTGCCCGCTGGAGGTAGTCCGATACACCGTCGTCGCTGAAGCCCTCGACCCCCTGGAGCTCCTCAAGCCAGCCGGAGTCATCAAGATCAAACGACGTCGGCGCGCTCTCGTCGTCCTCCTCCACGGGAGGCTCCACAACCGGCTTCAGCTCATTGCCGACCTCCGGTCCAGCGCCGTCGCCGGGCGTACCCGCCGCGGGCTCACCGGGCTCGGGCCCTGAAGCCTCTTCAGGGTCGGCCTGGCGGAGGAACTCCTGCAACCCGTCCTGGTCCGTCTTGATGTCGAAGAACCCAACGTTGCGGGCGAAGGGCAGAACCTTGCCCAGGAACTCCTCGCCCTGGACGTCCGGGTCCTCCACGGTGCCCTTGGAGTAGAGGACAACCAAACGTCCGGGCCGCCCGTCGGCTTTCTTACGGATAACGCGGCCGAGCCGCTGCACCATCTGCCGCTGGCTCCGGTTGGCTGCAACGATGATCCCGAGGTCCGCCTCGGGTACGTCGATGCCTTCGTCAAGGAGCCGCGGCGCGGTGAGTACCTGTGATGCGCCGGTGCGGAAATCCTCCAGGCCCTGCCGGCGGTCATCCCTGGCCATTCCGCTGAAAACCGCCGACGCCGTCGAACCGAGGGACGTATACAGCTCCTGCGCCCGCCGGGCTGACTCCTGGGTCTGTGTAAAAACCAAGGTCCCGCGGGACCCATCAACCGTTTCCTTCAGTGCTGCAAGTGCCAGGTACTTCGTCTTGGCTTCCGCCAGCAGGGTGAGCCGCGAGGACATTGCCCGCATGTACCTGCGCGCGATTGTTGCTTCCCGGCTGAGGGAGTCCGAAGCCGCCAGCGTGGCCACCGCTGCAATGAACTGCGGGAAGGGCCGGCGGGGAATGCCTGCGTACGTCTCGAGGTTTCGCGCCGCCTCCACCATCACGGCCGAGAACTCGTCATAGTCGGTCTGTTCCGCTGAAGTCAGATCAACGCCCACCAACGCAATGTCGAACGGGGCGATGACTTGGTCCTTCAACGCCCGGTCGTACCAGAGGTTGTAAATGACGCCGCCGAAGTAGGGGGTCAGGAGGTTCTCGTGCTCACCGTCCGCCCTTTCGAACGTGGCTGTCAGTCCAAGCCGCCAGGCGTACCCTTCCTGCAGGGCGCCGGTGAACATGGGTGCCGCATAACGGTGGCACTCATCAGCGATGATCAGTCCGGCCTTGTGCGAGCGGAGGGTCTCTCGGTTCGACGCGGAGTGAACGATGGCGACGAGGATGTCCACTTCATCGAGGGAATCGGATCGGCCGTCACCGAGGGCACCGCGCTGTGCGGCGGGCAGGTCCCGGCGCAGGGAGACCAGCCATTGGCGCTGCAGCTCGGCTGTTGGCACCAGGATCAGGACTTTGATGCCCTGCCGCACTGCTTCGAAAGCGGCGGCGATCCCGACGCGGGTCTTACCGGAACCCGTAACGGCCTCCACCACGCCGCGGCGCGCATTTGAGTGCCAGGCCTTGAGTGCCTCCTGCTGCCAGGGGTACAGGAAGGCGTAGTCGTAGGAGGCAGGCACCGCCGCGGGCGGAGCCTGGGCGGGCACCGGCGGAAGCGTCGCGACCGGGTGAGACCCGGCGTCGGCTAGTTCTGGCATTTCATCCCCTATTGGACGGTTCTGATCTGGTGCCTGAAGAGTATTGCGGGGCACCGACAATTTAGGTGAGCAGTGCCACTAACCGTCTTCCAGCGCCGGCTTCCAGGCCTGGCTGCGCGACAGCGCATGCTTCAGCTCGCGGCCGCCCGCCTCCTCCAGCAGCCCGGAATCACCCACAACAACCAACAGGCTACGCGCCCGGGACAATCCGACATAAAGCTGTTCCCGCGCCCGGCCCATGTCCTTAAACCCGTTGACGCAGAGGACAACCACGGACCGTTCCAATCCCTTGAATCCCAGCACATGGCCGTAGAACTCACCGTCGTTGGCGTGGAAGTCCCGCCAGTATTCCTCGGTGGCATCGCGCTTGAAGTAGTCCAGATGGATGGGGTGGCGGTCCTTGGTGGTGAGGAGCGCGATCTGGTTGTTCGCCCAGCCCTCGTCAATTAGGGCATCCACACAGTCATCGGCGACCTGGAGCGCCTCCTCGGTTGGGCAGTCCACGAACCGTACGGGCAGGCCGGTGCTGCCGCGGGGTGTGAAGTACTCGCCCGTGAAGGGCTTGAAGGTCTCGGCGATTTTGCGGGTATTGCGTAGGTTGTCGTCGATGTGGATAGGCACCAGCGTGGTCATCGGCCCACTGGTGAGATCCGCCGTCGCGCCTCCCCAGCGTTGGTAGACGTCCTGCCGGCCGTCCATAAAGGCGTACACCTCACCCGCGTCCGGGTCGGTGGTGCACGCGAGAAGCGCGTCCCACCACAGGGGCGCGAAGTCCTGTGCCTCATCGACAATGACAGCGTCCAGCCGCTCGTGCGGGTGCATTTTGGCTGCCAGTTCCTTGAGGAGTCGGGGCATTTCGACGTCGAAGTACTCCTGCCCTGTACCGTTCGGTACGCCCAGCCTGCGCACGTATTCGTGGAACTCGCCCGTGAACACCGGCTTCGCTTGGCGCCGCCATGTTTCGACGCGGTCCTGGAGGTATTGCCCCAGGCCTTTGTTGTAGCAGAAGAGGCCAACGCGTTTGCCCTGTTTGCTGAGCATGCGGGCCTTTTCGACGGCGAGCCAGGTCTTTCCGCTGCCGGCGCCTCCGGTGAAGCGGATCCGGGGGAGCGACCGGGTCGCCTGGAGCAGCACGGACTGGCGCTCGGTGAGGTGGTCCTGCGCTGCCTCATCCTCCTGGGAAGTGGTGGAAGGTACGACGGCGGCGTCCAGGTCTCCACTTAGCTTGCGGACGATGCGGTCCAGGAAAGCCGGGGCCAGCGGGGCGGCGCCGCCTCCTTCGTTTTCGATGGCTTGGCGGACTAGCTCGGCGGGGAACTTGCTGTCGGTCTGGTCAAGGATGAGTGATCGGGGGCAGCCCGCCATGGTCCAGTCGCTTGGCACGTCGGTGTACGGCAGGCTGACCATGTAGACGCAGCGGCTGCTAAGGCGCGAACCAAGCTGGTCCTCAAGCCAGTTCTTGAGGGCATGAAGAGAACTCTGGGACTGCGCCACGGGGCTTTGAATCTTGCGCCTCTGCGTCCGGTCCGACTGATACCACTGCCCGTCTGCAATGCTGACCTGGCCACCCTTGACCTCGATCGCGGCCATGCCCACATTGGGCCAAAGGACCAGCAAGTCGATCTCGTACTCGTTCCGGCCATCACGGACGTGGACCGAGTGGGCCAAGACGCAGTCATCGGGGAGGCTGTTCCGCAGGGCGGTCCAGACGGCCTTCTCCGCGTGATGTCCCTCGCCGAATTCCGGTTCCTCCGGAATGCACCTCATACTGTTCCTTCGACAGCGAGTCTCAGCCTGTCGAGGTTGTCGGCGTAAGTCAGCGCTAGCGAAGGCTTGGCGCCGTGTGAGCTCGGATGCTTCAGGAAGCAGATGAGCCTATTTCTGCCACCGAGCACCATCTGAAAGAGGTTCTGCTCTTGGTACGGCACGCCGTGCTCCGTGTACTTCCCAAACAATGGCCGCTGCTGGAAGACGGCAGGATAGGCAAGCTTGAGGGTCTGCGCGGCTTTGCTTCCAACGACCACAACAAGCCCTGCCGGTGACGCAGCGAGAATGCGGTCCATATGTTTTTGAGCGCAAAGAGGTGCAGCCTGGGCGACGCCCTCCTCACCGTTGGACTTGCAGTGGACCACCTCCGTCATCACAGCCTGCTCGTACCACGGTGCTCCTGCGCCGAGTAGGGCATACGTCTGCTGCTTTACCCAGCCCCAGTACGGCTCGGGGGTACCCCACGTCGGCCCGTCCGCTGTTTCCACTTTTCGGTGTCGGCGGTTCAGGACCCAACCGTGCTCCGGCTCGAAGCGGTGGATCATGAAGTCCGCAATGTCGGAATCTTGCCAGTCCACGGTGGGGTACTTTTCGGCTACGCGCTTTGCGCGCCATCGAGCGGCGGGGTTGCCTACGCTGATGGCCGGGTTCGAGGAGAGGAACGCTATGCGGGCCGAAGCTAGGTTGCCCGCCCATGCTTCAGGCACCTGAAAGGGGCCGGCGAACGCGTCCTGTGAGTCCACGATCTTCCGGCAGGGGTGATGGCGGCCCTCTTCAGTTTCCTTGCCTACGCGCACTAGCTCACTGCAACGGGCGACGCTTATGGCAAGTTGGTCGAGGTATAGGGGCATGACGACTCCACGTGCCTTTACTTGTTGATGTTTGCTGTTGCCTGTGGAGGCTGCTTACCGAACATCCACAGGACGATGTCCATAACTCGGATATCGGAAATGGAGTCCTCGACACCAGAGAGTTTGTAGATCGTGGCCAGGCGTTGCCTCAGTCCCTTATCCTCAATGAAAGCGGAGTGCCAGATGAGCCACTGGTTTTTGGATGTCCCATTTAGGCCCATCTGTGGGCCCACTACAGAATCGTAAATGGGAATCAGTCGGGGGCGTTTCCTGGCCATGATCTTACTGGCCCTTGTTTCTCCTACTCCCCACCTGCCGGTGTCACGTCCGCGAAGGACGTGCCATAACTCAGTCGCTGGACTGTTTGTGCCAAAAAAATCCGAATATTCGCTGGGGGAGACGTCTGCAAGATCACGGTCGCTAGAAATGTCTTTTAGCAAGCGCGAAATGCTGTCGCTGTGGGTATCCAGTAATCCAATAGCGGCGTCGCCCGGTATATCGACTGACAGGAAAGAGACAGCAATAAGGTCGTCGGCCGTAATAGTGTCTACGTTGTCGCTTGAGTCGCCGCCGCCAGCCCACGAATTGAAATAGCTGCCGGTGTAGGCGGGCAGGCCATCTGCTGTGCGCCGATAGTAAGCGGCCAGGAGACGGGCCGCTTCTTCTTCATTGCCTTCGGTGAGGATCGTGGGGACTGGCACGTTGGTCCTATCTACTCAAACGGGAATTCAACTGGCATTGCGGAGCGTTTGCACAGAGCCTTTCAGGACATCGTCAACTGTGACTCCGCCGTCTGGGCTGGTTCCGGAGGGGAAACTCCCGGTGTGCCATCGAAGCTCGTCAGCTTCATAACAAGACCGGCCGTCTCTGAGGCCCTCAAGAGTGACGTGCCCGGCATCTTCCAACGCAACGCCTTCCCTGAACCAGTTGGGGACCTCCGCATCAGGTTTCGACCATCCGTCTTGCAGCAGGCGCTCGGGATAAATCGGCCAGTCGTCCGGCTGCAGGAATTCTTCGGAGACGATCTCACACCACGCCCCGTCGGGCCCAGGGGTGATCTGGGCGTACGGCTGAGGCCCTCCATCCGCGCCTGCCCCGTATTGGATGCTGAGGAACGAGTTCCACGGCATCGTTTGGAGCACTTCACTGATGAGTTCTGCAGCTCGCGCCCACGCGTAGTCTGCAGCAGCCTCGGTCCTCAAATGAGTGACGATCCCGCGGAGCTCATCTTCTTCTAGCGGAACGCAGGCGCCGATCACAGACTCCCAGGCTCCAAAGTGCCGTCCGATGGCCACCGCAGAGGGGCGATCCCGACCCATGGCTGCTTCGGCGATCATCCAGCTGTCATAACTGGCGACATCTTTCGGGGACCCGAAGTGACACTCTGTGGCACCGTATGCCTGCGACGCATCTTCGAAGTCGGAAGCGATAAATCCGCCGCGCACAGCAGGAAATTTCAAGCCCACCGATTCCAGCGCCACGTGCCAGGACCTTCCTTCCGTTTGATCACGGATCAATTCTGCCGGGGGTGGAAGCAATGGGCGTCGCTCCGCGCCTGAGCCGAGGATTATCGCTTCCCGAGCGGTTTCGTATTCAGAGAATGTGATGCCTTCGTCGTCGCCCGTACTAATGGCCTCAGCTGTTGTTTCAACAAGGGCAATGACTTGAGCTACCTGCTGCAGCGAATGATGCTCAGTTAGGATCATTCGAAAATCGTGGATAGCTGGCAAAGGAATTTTGCCTACGGCGAGCTCGTAATCAGGCTGTAGCCCTCGGTGATACCCCGTCACGTAGCGCAACCACATCATGTGGGTGACCATAGATGGTCTTCGACGAAGGACGGGGTCTATGAGGAGGTCAGGGCTCTTCAACAGCTCTGCAGCGATATCGATGTCGATCGGGGTGCCAAGAGCGGCCAGGATTCTTGGAATGTCAGATCTTTCAATTCCAGCTTCTAAAAGCTGGACAATCCGGTAGGCATCCTCTCGCAGAACCTCAGCAGTCGCAGAGCACCGCCGGCGAAGGGCTTCGGACCGCTGCTGCTCGCTGTTATCAGCAACCCGCGTGCTGAGTAGACGCAGTATGTCGTAAGTTCTCATACAGGCATCGGCCGCTATGCGCAGCAGCGGGTCACCTGCCTGGTAGGCCTTCACTGCCCGACCAGCAACCTGGTGCCGATCCAGTGGACGTCGGTGCGACCTGGACTCCAGTTCCCCCAATTGCAACTCTCCCCATCCTGAGCGCCAACGCGGCATCTTCTCCGATGCCATGTCATTCTTATCAGCACCTGCGGACATTGTTGGGCAACTGCTCCGCGCGGTCACCCTCATGACGTGACGACGGCAGTCCAGGCGTCTTTCAATATCCGCATGAACAGCGGATTCGGCTGCGCCCCTGGCAGCACGCGCTGCAGTTCCTCCAAGGCTTCCACCGCTGAAATGCCGGCCACATGAGCCCCGTAAAGCGCAGCGACTGTCGGCGTCCTGGACTCTGCCCGGACACAGTGCAGCAGTACCGTTTTGCCCTCCGCCCGATAGCGTTCGACGGCGGCTACCGCCTCCCCGAGGACAAAGGCGGCATGTGCGTTGTCGCCTTCAAAAGCAGAGTCGACCATCCAGAAAGAAGCATAATCTTCAGGAGCCACTCCCGGCACATCCAGCGTGCCCAGCCGGCAAAGCGAGACCACCGCCTCAATGCCCAACTCGGCGCCCCGCCCAAGCGAACCGACCCCGCCCAGCCACACGCCGTCGTCGTGCGGATGCTGGACCAGCGCATCGGTGCGGCCCCACATGCTGTAGTCCTGACGTTCGGCCCGCGGCCAGGACGCAGCCCGCCTGCCCTCGCCGCGGCCCAGCTCCATGCAGCACCATCAAGTCGCGGGCGCGCAGGCCCGGCCAGCCGTGCAGGCGCTGCCGCCACTCGAAGGGCACAGCGGTGTAGCCGTAAGTAGCTCCCAGCAGGCCGCCGGCGATGGCGGCGACAGTATCGGTGTCGCGCCCGCCGCGCACGGCCTCCTCCAGCGCTGCCCGAAGATGGTCCGGGCCTGACGCTGAAAGGCCCGCGTAATGGATGGCACTCCAAGCGCCTTGGAACGCCTCAACCACCCAGCCGTTGCGCGTGAAGTCGCGGGGTCGGGACCGCTCCGCCGTTTCGATCCGCTCCAGCCAGACCGAAGCCCGCTCGTCGGGCAGCAGCGGCAGACCCACCCGGACATCGAGCTGCCCGCTGAGAACGGCGTGACGGATCGCCACACACCACAGCCCGCAGGCCTCCTGGGCATCAGGGTCGGCGTGGGTCAGGGCGCTTACCATCCCGGCCGCAGCCATCAGTTCAGAAGGGTCCCGCTCCAGGTAGGCGAGGGCTAGCGGGGCGGTGCGCATCAGCGACCCGTTGCCGGCGCTGCGGCCGGTCCGGGCATGGAAGTCCGCGGCCGCGGCGGTGAAGTCGGCGGCTGTGACGTTCCGCCCGGCAGCAGCAGCCAGCCGCCGGGCGGCAGCGATGACGGAGCTCGTCTGCGCCCCGACGTCCTTCGCTTCGGCCGCCCAGGATGTCCAGGCCCGGACCACCATGGTGAGCGTCGCGGGGGAGGAGGGGCCGGCGTCGGACGCGGACTCCAGCAGCGCCTGGGCGATGGGGATGGCCATGGACGTGTCGTCGGTCCACTCGGAAGGCGCGAATCCGAACGGGCCGCCGCCCTTCATGGTCACTTCGGCGCCGTCCGGCAGCGGGGCGCCGAACTCGTAGCCGGCTCCGAGGGCGTCGCCGGCGGCCAGGGCGACGAGGACGCCGGCCGCGCGGTCATTCTGCAGGGGGTTCAGTTTCATGCCATCTCCATCAGGGGGTGTTGGGTGTTCCAGCCGGTCAGGTGGGCCAGCTGGGGCCGGCGTTGTGGGAGTGCGACGGCGATGCCGGCGGCGGTGACTGCTCCGGCGGCACGGGACACGCTGCGGCTCCGGAGGGAGCCGTGGTTCCGTACCTCGACAGCCGCGGTGCCGCCGTCGAACGTTCCGAAGTCCATCGCCTGGACGTGTGCGGCGAAGTAACGGGCCCGCTGGCCGGGCATCGGTCCTGATGCCAGCACCTGGGGTGGCAGGAGCTCAAGGTCCAGCAGCGCCGCTTCGATCAGCTGCCGGTAGTGGCGGCGGAAGAGGGTGTGGGTGCCGAAGACCTCCAGGAGCAGCGGCTGCCGGCCCAGGCCGATCACCACACCGCGCTGGCCCTCCAGCGGAGCGGGCGCGTCCGCGGCGCTGAACCGGTTCCGTTCCTCCTTGTCGTCCTTGAACCAGTCCATGTGCTGGAGGAGGGAGCTGGTGGCGGATGCGCCCCGGGCGGCGTCGAAGCGGCGGACCCGTTCCCAGATGCGGTCCTGCCGGTCTCCTCCCCGCTGCCCGTCCAGGCCGTTGGCCAGCTCGGACCAGACGTTCAGCGGGGCGCGGCGTGCCTGCCGGCGGTGGCTGCTCTCTCCGGCTTCCCAGCGGCCGGCTTCGACGCAGAAGGTGTCGATGTCGCGGGTTTCGTCTGGGCCGAGGACGACGTCGCGGGCACAGGTCCGGTGCTGCTGGCCGCCTTCGAGCAGCTCACCTTCCAGCAGCAGCGCCGGGTGCGGGCCGTTGTTGGTGACGCTGAGACGGGATACCTGGGCGCCGCTGGCTAGTTCGGTGACGGCCACGTCTGCGTGGGTGCCGGTGCTGATGCCGAGGCTTCCCGGTGCCGAGGTCCAGACAGGGAAGATGTTGAGCGGGCCGAGGCTGCTGCCGGCGCCGACGTGAAGCTGCGGGACTTTCATGGGAACCTCCAGTTGATTTATCGCATTTCTGCGCTAATTGGTTTCAGTATGCACGTGTTGCTTCTTTAGCGCAAGACTGCGATAAATGGACGTGTGAAGGATTCCAAGAACACTCCGGGACCGTCCCTGCTCGACTACCCGCGGCCGTCGGTGGCAGTGGATACGGCGGTGCTGACCGTGGCGAAGGGGAGCGTCTGCGTGCTGCTGGTGCGCCGCGCGGAGGACCACCAGCACGGAAAGTGGGCACTGCCGGGAACGTTCCTGCGTGAACGCGAGACCCTGGCGGACGCGGTGCTGCGGTGCCTGCGGGAAAAGGCGGGGATCTCGGGGCGGGTGCCTCGGCAGCTGCAGGTGTTTGACGAGCCGGGGCGCGACGACCGCGGCTGGGTGTTGTCAGTGGCGCACGTGGACGTGGTGCCGCTGGCGGCGTTGAAGGAAGCGTTAAAGTCCGACGGCGCGCGGCTGGCTTCCGTGACCGGGGAGCCGGAGCTGATCGCCGGGCTTCCCTATGGGCACGCGGACATCGTGGCCAAGGCTGTGGAGTGGCTGCGTGCTGCCTATGCCGAGGCGCCGGATCCTGGGGCGCTTCTGGACGAGCCGTTCACTCTGAAGGACCTGCGGGAGCTGCACGAGGCGGTGGCGGGCGCCCCGCTGATGCGCGACACGTTCCGGAGGTTCATGGAGCCCAAGTTGGTGGGGACAGGGCAGATGTCCGACGGGACGCGGGGGAGGCCGTCGCGGTTGTGGGTGCGGGGCAGCTAGCTCCGTGGATCTTCTGTATTTCCGCGTATCTGCTGGTGGCCAATCCCGACTTCTCGGCCGTGCTGCCGGAGGTGAGCGACTCGGTCTTCCGGGGGTACCGCTAACTGCTGGGAGCTGACCCGTCCCAGCCGAGATCCCTCAGCATGCGGTGAATCACCAATGTTGTGCTGCTGGCCGCTCCGCGAGAAGAAACTCCGGCGACTTCAAGCAGGGCGCTTCTGAGAGCCGACTCTTCGTCCGTGAGGCCGTCCCCGTAATGGGGAGCCAAAAGGAAGGAATGGCTGTCCGAAGCGTGGGCAATCAAGGCGTCCAAAAAGATCTCAAGCCGTCTCGCTTGGGCGGCGGTACCGGATTCAGAGAAACCAGCGTCCTCCATATCGATGAGGTTCAGATGCTTGCCCCAAAGCTTTTCCTGCATCGCGTCGCGCTTCAGCATGAGCGCTGACCCGAATCGCCGGCCTGCTTCTTGCGCAGGCAAAGCCCGGCGGACGTCATGGATTATTTCGTGAAAATGATCATCGGCAAGTCCAAAGCCCACAAACAACAAATGGTGTGTAATGAGATGTGCTTTCACGAGCGCTGAGAGTGCCTCTCTCGTAGCGCTGTAACCTAAGTAGTCGTCTCGTGTAAGGACGATGGTTTCTGGTTTATCAACTGACCCATGGAGCTTCAGCAGCCACTTATGGGTCGCGGCGGTAGCGTCGTCAGGTTTCTCCCCAGGTATGACCGTGCGAGGGCTGCCGGCGTCTTTGGACGCCGTCTCGAAGAGAGTGTCGTAGTTGAGGGTGATGGCGCCGCTGGAAGGCAGGCAGGCGAGCAGACTGGGCGCAAGTCCATATTGCTTCATGTTGACGGCTTCGCTCACCGTGCGACCAAATCTGGTGTCGCTGGTTTCGGGAAACTTCTCCTCAAAGTAGGACCGAAGAACCGCAGCTTGGTCTAAGTTGCTGAGCTCCTCCAGCGCTTTCTTTTCCAGCTCTGAGAGACCTGCGGCTCCTGCCAACCGGCCTAGGAGCTGACTCCAAGTGGGAGCGCCGGCGCTAATACTGATTCCAGCGCCCATGAATGGGACCAACCTGCCGGACCGGGCGATCTCACCCAGCTCTTTGGCCTTGGTCAGAAGGGGCGGCGTCAAGGCGGCCCACGCAGTTTCCCCTTCCCTGCGCTGTTGTTGTGCGAGAGCGAAGGCTGCCGGATCTTGAAACACAAATACGATATCGACGCCCGCCTCACCGGCATGCCGGTGAGCCTCCTTAAGAAGGACTTTTAGAATGGCGCCCCGATATATGTTTCCACCTCCATGGCCGGTCCCGAAGAAGGGCGTGGCCAGCACGGAAGGGCTCGCCCGGTCTGCGGACGTCACCCGGCGCTCGTTTACAGCAGCGGTGGCTACTTCCAGAAATGCACGAAATCGCGGCAGCAACCCATCCGCATCCGTAATGCCCGCCATTGGTACCGCTGTTAGGACCGGAATGGATGAACCAGCGGGCCAAGCATGAAGCGCATGTGCGAAAGTGGATTCATTTTGAAAGGACCAGAGGTCTTCTGCATCTATTGCATCCGCAAGCTCTGGCATTGCCCTCGTCCATCGAGCCCCTGGAGAAGCCCTTCGATCGACAGGCAGCAACCAAGCATCCGACTTGAGATTCAGCAGATCGCCCATGGTGACGAAAACGTGGCCTTTGGTCATTGAGCTGGTATATCAGCTGCCATCCGCCGAGGCAAAAGGTTTGCTGTTCCCACGGACTGCTGGTACAAGCCGTTGCAGTCTAAGTGCAACTAATTGGATAAGGCGACTCGCTCTCCATCTGCCACCACTGCATTCCAAGCGGCAATGTTTAGGATCGAAGAGGAGTATCTATGCCTCCTTTGTGTTACATCGTTAGTGTTAGCGGCAGCGTACTAGCCATCGAGCTTCTGCTTTGTGCCCTTTCCCGAGAGATTGGCAAATACCGATATGACTGAAAGCACTGGACCAAACCGCCGCAAACGCATCAGGGCGGTTCTGGAGATCCTGTCGGAACACTCGGAGGGCGTCCGCAACTCGAAGGATCCGGATGGTGTGTTTCAACTCGCCGTTGATCGCGTGCCTCTGAGCCCGGCTGAAGCCACCACCAATGCAAGCGGTCTCGTGCGCGGGAACGCAAACTTGTCTTTCGACTCCATCGGCCTGGTAGCGGCAGGCTGGATAACGAAGACGGACGGAATCTGGCGAATAACGCCGGAGGGCCTGAAGGTTCTAGACCTCTACCCAAGCGCTGATGAACTTTTCGGCCAGATGGCAAAGCTTTCAGCTGCCCAGACCGCACGGCGAAAAGCTAACCGCGCAGAGCAACTCCGAACGGTACTCGTCTCACGGAACGCGAAAGAGGATGTTTTCCGCGCCACTACGGGTCTTTTCGTGGAGAGGGGCCTCCGGGAAGGGTCTTCAGTATTTGATCCGGACCGTGATGTTTGGACCGTTGCTGCGATCACCGAACTAAGGACCAGATTTATCGAAGCTCCGGACGCAGGAGGTGGCACCTTTGTCGAAAAGATAAGGATGCAGCTGGCAGAGGCCTCTGATGAAGCGCGACTCTTGATGGCCGAGCTTGTGACGTGGCAGGTTCTGCCCATTTTTGAGGGTGCAATCGGCTTCGGCAAGAAAAATGAACGAATCTCGGCAATTCTCCAGACCATGGACGAGCCAGCAGTAATTCCAGACGTGGTCCTCAAAGGACTAAAGAACGGGGTCGTCCACCCCGGCCAGGCGATGAACAGCAACACATTTCAGGCGATGGTCCTTGTGCTTTCCGTCGTAGAGAACTACCTGCAGTCCTCGATTGAGGTGCAGCAGGAAGTCTTATCGGACCCGTGGGCTTGGAAGTCTTTCGTCTTCAGCGTCAAGGGACGCAGCTTCCCTACCCAGAGGAACGCACTGTTGTACATGGTCCATCCGGAAACCTTCACCGATATCTTTTCTGACGAGGACAAGGGCTTGGTCCGAAACGCTTTCATCAGCAGCGATGCTGATTCGACTGGGGACGTGGACCGCGACTTATTCAACATCGGTCTCCGAATGCAACAGGAGACCATGGCTCCCGTGGACTTCTACGATGAACAGCACAAGCCCCTTTGGAAAAAGGGTGTTACTCGTCCTACCCCACAACCGGAACCCGTGGACGACGTCACGCCGACGAACGGCGAACAGATGACTCCAGGGCTCGAACGCGAACCGTTTCCTGCTGCAGACGCGGCTCTGAGTGGTCGGGTCTACATCGAGGAAAAGTGGTTGCAGGAGTCGTTGGACCTCCTCGAGAACAAGCGGCAATTGATCTTCTTCGGCCCGCCGGGGACGGGTAAGACGTTTATTGCCCTGGCCTTGGCCGAACACGTTGCCCGTGACGAGGCAGAGCTTGTGCAGTTCCACCCGAGTTATTCCTATGAAGACTTTTTCCAGGGGTACCGGCCCATTACTGTCAACGGGGCCCTGAGCTACGAACTCAAAGATGGACCGTTGCGGCGGATAGTCGACAAAGCGAACAAAGCCAAGCACCGAAACTTCGTACTGGTCATCGACGAAATCAACCGGGGCAACCTTGCGAAGATCTTCGGAGAGCTCTACTTCCTGCTCGAATACCGGCACCGGAAGATCAGCCTTCAGTACAGCGAGGAAACGTTCGAGCTGCCAGACAACCTCTTCATCATCGGAACCATGAACACGTCTGACCGGTCCATCGCCCTGATGGACGCGGCCATGCGCCGTCGCTTCGCCTTCCGCGAACTGCATCCAGCGCAAAGTCCTGTATCCGAGGTGCTCCACGGATGGCTTCTTGCGCACAAGAGCAATGATCTCGGTTCAGAACCAGCACTGCTGCTTCGACAGCTCAACAAGAAGATTATTGATCCATCATTCAGCATCGGGCCGTCATATCTCATGCCCAAGGTTGGAGGGATCACGCAGGATGTCCTCACGAGGATTTGGGAGTCGGAAATCCTGCCGCTCCTGGAAGAGCACCACTACGGCGAAGGGAAGGATGTACTAAAGCAGTACCGTCTGGACACATTGAGGACGGAGCTCGCGGAGCGCGTTCCAGTTTCGCTCGAGGACTTGGACGGTCACGGTCCCGCAGCCACTGGGAGCGAATAGATAGTGCCGGCGTTCGAAATCCGTGAAGCCGCAGCCACCCTGACTTTGGCATTACCGGACAGTCTTGGTTGGGCCATAAATAGTCTGGGAATTGCTACTGCTTTGCCACAAGGTGAAGGACTGTGGTCAGTGTCTTCCGTGTCAAAAGTTGGCGTGGTCGCCGTTGGTGAGCACGAGCTATACATCAAGCCCAAGCTTCCGATCCCACGTTTGTTCTTCCTCATGGGCTACTCGCGTTCGCCGAATTACTGGCGAAATGACGATGTGTCACTCTCAGCAGATGAGCACCTGGTCAGCAGCATCGTGGGCTCCTTCATCCGCCAGGTCAAGCAGGCCACCGTCCAAGGCCTTCTTCAGGACTACAAGACGGTGCAGGAGTCTGAACCCATGGTCCGAGGCAAACTTAACATTCCAGCACAGATTGGGCGCCGAGCTGGACTCCCATTGCCGGCGGAGGTGACATACGACGACTACACCGTCGACATCGCGGAGAACCGCATGCTGCTGGCAGCAACACGCAAGCTGCTCACCGTCCCCCGACTGGCCGAAACTGACAGACAGTCCTTGCGCAAGCTGGAACTGAAGTTTGAAGGAGTGGGTCTGGCCTGGCCTACGGTTTTTCCACCCATCCGGTTTACCCGGCTCAACGCCCACTACGCTCCCGCCGTCCTGTTGGCGGAGATCATTCTCAAGGGTGGCTCTCTGGAACAGCAGGTTGGGACCGTTAGTGCCAGTTCATTCCTCTTCGACATGTGGGAGGTTTTCGAGGACTTCGTATCCGTAGCACTCCGTGAAGCTATGGCGTCCCACGGTGGAAGTGTGGATCTGCAGTACCGAGGAAAACATTTGGACGTTGGCGGAGTGGTGCCACTCCGGCCTGACATCGTGTGGCGACGCGACCAAGACGTTCTGGCTGTTCTCGACGCGAAATACAAGGCTGAGAGGAACGGTCGCTTTCCTAATGCAGACCTCTATCAAATGCTCGCATATTGCACGAGGTTCAAGATGCAGGCGGGCCACCTTGTCTACGCCAAGGGTGAATGCGACGAGACGATTTATGAGATACATGGGACGGACGTTCGTATTTTCACTCATTCATTGGATCTGGAAGCACAACCGCTCGAGCTACTGGGCCAAATCGGACGCCTGGCCGCGAAGGTTGTGAAACACTCCAACATCAAAGCCGAGTGATTGTGCCTGCCCCCAGGTTCAGGTATGACCGTGACCGGTCAGGGTCACCTATCTGGACTAAAGTCGCAGCCGGTGCAGGCCCCGTCCCAGATGAATTTTCAGATCAGATATGCCTTCACTCTCCCCTTCCTGACGACGCCGGGCGATGGTATGTTACCGGTTCGATGATGACTGCCTCAATCCTCGATAAAGACTCTGGTTCCATCAACGCGCATCCAAATGGTGTTATTCGGGGCCTCAATTGAACTCATGATTGTCCTTCCCAGTCCGATGGTTCCAGAACGGGACCCGTTCACTCGCCAGCGTGCCTTAAAAATCCGGTCTTGATAGCTCACCTCTAGATATCCATCTGCACGCGGCAGCGCAAACTTCGATCGGGCAGGGATACGTAGGTTAGAACTGGCACGGTCTTTGTCGGTGATGATCTGAGATTCAATTCGAATCCCACTACCGGAACCAGCCGTGCCTGCGGATGCCGGCCTTGCAGGAGCACGGTTACTGTCAGGCGCAGCTGAGAACGCGGCGCCGGCGGCAGGTATCGGCGGAGTCGCTGCGTTTGCACGCTCTTTCTTATAACCGGCCATGCCGTGCCGCTTCCGCATTCCCGCCTGCACCTCGATGTTTGCAAAGGGTGCGATTCTCTCAGGATCGTGAAGGGCACGGCGCACGGGAGGTGGAATGGCAGCTGCGAAGGAATTAAGGAGTCGAGCTTCGGCCGATTTCGGTGACTCTGCGGCCGCATAGTGCACGTACAGTGCCTCAAGATCGGCAAGGGTCTTCAGCCACCAACCACCGGCATGGGGGGAGCGGTTACCAATAGGAGTGCTGTAGTACTGGTTGACCCGCTTCCGCACAGAAGTGCCGGCAAGACCGATGTAAAGGACGGCAGACTCAGGAATCCAAAAGGCTCCGATTCGTTTGGCGAGCTTCTCGTTCGTTGCCGGTGCGCCATCCACGGTCACCGAGGGGCAACGGGATCTAA
Source organism: Pseudarthrobacter sp. W1I19 (assembly GCF_030817835.1). NCBI lineage: Bacteria > Bacillati > Actinomycetota > Actinomycetes > Micrococcales > Micrococcaceae > Pseudarthrobacter > Pseudarthrobacter sp. W1I19. Next base: position 3,317,638 of record NZ_JAUSZR010000001.1, on the reverse strand, counting down.
GCGTGTCGAATGCACTGGTGTCAGGCCGATAAATGCCGATCCGGCCTACTCGGTCGCTGAGGTCCGGGGTGGACGCCACTATGTAGACACCGAGAAGATCTAGTTCAGCCTGCTCGCCCCACTGCACGACACCAGCTGGCAGCAATTCGGACTTTTCGAAGAGTTCCCCCACTGAGATGGTCATTGGCCCATGCTAAATGACGCCGCGGACAGGACGAGTTATTGGTTTTCATCTGCTCCACCCAATAGCCTGGCGAAGTGAATATTTCTGATGGGGGAGCGGCGATTGAGGAATTGCCGGAAGGTCTCTATGAACTGATAAAGACCGACGCACTTATGACGACACTGTCAAAGCTTCCCCTGTTGGAACCGTGTTTCGAATCAGTAGGAGACGAAGACACTCCCGATCTCCTCTCCCGTCATGTCGCCGACGCAGTGCGCGACGCTCTCGCTGCCGCCCACCCCGCGGACAGAGTTGCCCTTGCCAACCGACTACTCGAAGCGTTGCAGCAAAATGACCGCATCGCGGACGGGCCCACGGTGCTCCACTCGCTCCACCGCCCCGACACCCTCAAGCGCCGCCACCTCCGCCGCCCCACAACAAGGCTCAGCGACTCCGCGCTCCTGACTAACAGCAACGAGGACCCCAACCTGGCTGCAGAACTGCGCGCAGAAATAGAGTCAGCGGACACCGTCGACCTCCTCTGCGCCTTTGTCCGTTGGACCGGCATCAGACTTCTCGAGCCGGCACTTGAGCAGCTCAGAGACCGGGGCGTGAAACTTCGCGTCATCACCACCACCTACATGGGCGCCAGTGAACGCCGGGCCATCGACGAACTTGTCAACCGGTACGGAGCTAAGGTCAAGATCAGCTACGAGACCCACTCCACCCGGCTCCATGCGAAGGCGTGGCTGTTCCGCCGCAACTCAGGCTTCCACACCGCCTACGTGGGCAGTTCGAACCTAAGCAGCGCTGCACTCCTGGACGGGCTCGAATGGAACGTCCGGCTCAGCTCGGTAGCCACGCCGGCGCTCCTGCAGAAATCCGAGGTCACTTTCGACAGCTACTGGGAGCAGCGGACCTTTCAGCCCTACGACCCGGAAGCGGACGGGGACAAGCTGGACGCAGCCCTGGCCCGCAATGGCGGGAGGGCCACCGGGGCGCCGGAGTGGAACACCGGCCTGGAAGTCCAGCCCTTCCTCCACCAAATTGAGATGCTTGAAGATCTCGAGGCCGAGCGCACCAAGGGCCACCATAGCAACCTGCTCGTCGCTGCCACGGGCACCGGCAAGACCGTAATCGCGGCATTGGATTACAAGGGGCTCAGCGAAGCGGCCGGTCGGGACCTCAAACTGCTGTTCGTCGCGCATCGGCAGGAAATCCTGAAGCAATCGCTGCAGACTTACCGGCGGGTGCTGCAGAAAGGCTCCTTCGGCGAATTGTTCGTCGGGGAACATAAGCCAAAAGATTGGAAGCACGTCTTCGCGAGTGTCCAGTCTCTGGCGTCCCTTGGACTGGACAAGATCGCGCCAGGCGACTTCGACGTCGTTGTCATCGACGAGTTCCATCACGCCGAAGCACCAACCTACCGCAGGATCATTGACCACCTGCGCCCCCTGGAGCTCCTTGGCCTGACCGCCACTCCCGAACGTGGTGACGGCGTCGACGTCGCCAAGCAGTTCTTTGACGGCCGCCGGGCCAGCGAGCTCCGTCTCTGGGACGCACTGGACGCGGATCTCCTGGTGCCGTTCCACTACTTCGGCGTTTCCGACGACGTCGACCTCAGCCGCTTGGAGTGGAAGCGTGGCAGTTACGACGTCGCTCAGCTGGACGCCCTTTATACCGGCAATGAGGCGCGTGCCGGCAAAGTGATCCGCGAACTCCGCGACAAGGTCACCAGCACAGCGGACATGCGGGCCATTGGCTTCTGCGTCTCGGTGCAGCATGCGCTCTACATGGCAGAGGTCTTCAACCGTGCAGGCATCCCATCCGTCGCCGTTTCCGGAAAGACCGACGACGGCGAACGCGCCCTCGCGCTGCAACAGTTGCGGGACAGGACCATCAACTGCATCTTCGCTGTCGACCTTTTTAACGAGGGCCTCGACCTGCCTGAAGTAGATACCATCCTGCTGCTCCGGCCCACGCAGAGCGCCGCCGTCTTCCTCCAGCAGCTGGGACGCGGACTGCGTCGCGCCGAGGGCAAGGCGGTGCTGACGGTCCTGGACTTCATCGGTCAGCAGCGCCGTGAGCTCCGCTTTGATCTGCGCTACCGGGCGCTGACCGGCTACGGCCGCAAGGAGCTGGAGAAGGCTGTCGAGGACGAGTTCCCGTTCCTGCCGTCCGGCTCGCAGATCGTGCTGGACCGGGTGGCGCAGAAGGTGGTGCTGGACAACATCAAGGCACAGCTCCGGTTTAACCGGGCGCAGCTGGTCCGGGACATCGCCTCATACGCCGAGACCGAGCTGGAGGCCTATCTGGAGCGGTCGGGGAACGACATGAAGACGATCTACCGGTCCACCAGGGACTCGTGGACCGGGTACCTCCGCCAGGCAGGGCTGATCGAAGGGCTCTCACCCCTGGAGACCGTGCTCCGCGGGAAGATCGAGGAGCTGTCGGACACGGAGGAAAAGAAGCTGCTGGGCCGCATGGCCGCGCTGATTCACGTGGACGATCCCGAACGTGTCGATGCCTATTCGATGCTCGTTGCTCCCGACGCGCCCCGCTACGCCGAGCTCGGCATGCGCGAGCAGACTTTTGCACGCATGCTTTTTTACACGGTATGGGACGACGGCGGCGGATTCACAACGTACGACGACGGCCTGGACCATCTGCGTAGCTACCAGTTTGTGTGCCGCGAGATCCGTCAGGTCGTGAGGCTGGGGGTGGCTGCATCGAAACATGCAGCCAAGAGCCTTGGTGCCGGGCTACAGCATGTCCCGCTGCTCTCGCATGCTACCTACCGGCGCGAGGAGGTTCTCGCGGCGCTTCAGTACGGCTCGCTGGAACAGGGCAAGAACGTGCAGCACCGCGAGGGCGTCGCATGGTGTCCTGCAACTTCCACAGATGCCTTCTTTGTCACCCTGAACAAGGACGACAAGAAGCATTCTGCGACCACGATGTACAAGGACTACGCCATCAGCCCGGAGCTGTTCCACTGGGAGTCGCAGAACGCGACGTCGCCGACGAGCCCGACGGGACGGCGCTACCTTGACCGGGTTTCCCACGGCTCAAGGGTTCTGATCTTTACTAGGGACACTGCGGACGACGAGACCGGTCTGACTGTTCCGTATACATGCCTGGGGCAGGTGGACTACCTGCAGCACGTCGGCGAGAAACCGATGGCGATCACGTGGAAACTGCACCGGCCGATGCCCGCGGATGTGTATGCGGCATCGGCCGCAGTGGCTCGCTAGCTGTACTGTCCCGGCAGGTTGATGACACGGGTACTGATTTGACGTAATAAGAGGACCTCCGGGTGTTGTGTGGTGCTTGTCGAGAGCAAACACAAACCAGGAGGTCCTCGTGTCCCACCGTAACGCGTTTCTGGCCTATTCGGGGCGTCTGCGTCTGGCCCGTTGCATCGTGGTTGACGGCTGGCCGTTGCGCCGTGCCGCCGAAAGATTCAATGTCTCTGTCCCGACCGCCACACGCTGGTCCCGCCGCTATCGGGAACTGGGGGAAGCGGGCTTGGAGGACCGCCGGAGCCGGCCCCTGACCTGCCCGCACCAGACCCCGGTGCGCACGGAGCGACGCGTGCTGGGACTACGGGTGAGCAGGCGGTGGGGACCTGCCCGAATCGCCTACCACCTGCACCTAAACATCTCTACGGTCCACCGCATTCTGACCCGCTATCTCTGCCCGCCACTGCGGTTCACCGACCCCGCCACCGGGGTCAGGGTCCGTGGCCGGGACCGGGCCCGCCGGTACGAATACGCCTGGCCTGGCGAAATGATTCACGTGGACATCAAGAAACTTGGCCGGATCCCGGACGGCGGCGGACACCGCGTCCACGGCCGGGTGCAGGGCGCAGCGAACTCCCGGGCACGGAACCTCGGTGAAGGCCGGGCCAAATACCGCGGCCAGGTCCGGGGCTACTCATTCCTGCATCACGCAGTGGATGACCATTCCCGGTTCGTTTACTCCGAGATCCTGCCCGACGAAACCAAGGAAACCGCGTCGGCATTCATGCTCAACGCCATCGCCGCGTTTGCCGCTCGAGGCGTCAAAATCCAGCGGGTGCTCACCGATAACGGCGCCTGCTACCGCTCCCGTACCTTCGCCGCTGTCCTCGCCGAAGCCGGGATAAAACACAAGCGCACCCGGCCCTACCGGCCGCAAACCAACGGCAAAGTCGAGCGCTTCAACCGCATCCTCCAGGAGGAATGGGCCTACGCCAAGACCTACCGCTCAGAAGCCGAAAGGCAAGCCTGCTACCCGGACTTCATCAAGTACTACAATCAGCGCAGGCCCCACACCGCACTCAAAGGCGCCTCACCAGCCAGCCGCGTCATCAACCAACCGGGTTAGTACAGCTAGCTCTTTCTTGGAGTGGCCTGGCCAACAAGCCGCTTCTAAGGGAAAACTTTCAGCGCGTCCCCCAAATTTTGAATCTGGGTGTGGCTTGCACTTGCGAGCGGCGAATATCGGATCTCAATTGCTCAATTTCAGTGGTAAGTGCAACCAGCTTATCGTTCAGACTCTGAAGTTGGATTGCGCTACTAGCGCCGCCCTCCGTTCTTTCCTGCTGTCTCGATTCCATAATCCGGATTCTTTTCTCTAGTCGTTGATGCCGGAATGCTTCAAGTAGAAGGCGGCAGGCGACCGTGCCTCGAAAAAGTGCAATAAACAAAACGAACATAATGGGGAGCGCCAGCGTCAACTGCCACTGGGCGAGCGTCCCACCTGGCGGCTGGAATTTGATCCAAATGAACAAAAGGACCGCCGCCGTTGACATGAGACCGCCGGACATCATCACAACGTACTGCCTGAAATCTAGCGAGCCTTTCCGTAAGAGTCTGTGGAGAGCAGCTCGGCGCGAAAATGATTCGATCCGCGCGTCGTCAGCACAGATCTCATCAATCCAACGACTCGCTTCGCGGTACCGTCCCGGAAGGAAGGCGGCGTCTACCCGGACTCGAAGGTCGCGAAGCTGTCTCAGCGCGACGGAAGGCTTGGCATCGCGTTCAAACGGGAAAACTTCAATTCCCTCCTGATGCCGAGCTAATTCTCTTACCGTTGAGACTATAATAAGAAGGCTCACGATCATGGTTACAGTCAGCGTCACCCATGCATCATTTATTAGTCCTGGTTTGCTCGATGATTCAGCGAATTGGTAAAACGCCCAACTCGTGCCAACGCTGGCGACTAATCCCACCGTGGGTATAACAATCAGGGTCGCTAACATCTCAATGCTGATCACCGAATCACGACCCCACTTCGCTTTATTCTTGGGGCGGCGGTTCCAGTGAACAAGTGCCTCGTTTATTACATAAGCCATCATGTAAAAAAATACGGTGACAGGGAAAAAGAAGCCTGTTAGAAAGGCGCTTAGGTATCCGCGTTTGATCTTTCTGGCAGAGTTTGTCCCGTAACCCAAAGAAGTCCTCATAATTTTCGTAATTTCATTTTCTAGTACCCTGCTGAACCGAAGCACAATAACGGCTTATACTCCGTCAGTTGTTATGTACCGCGCTGCAGCTTTTTGGTCGCTCGCGCCAAAGCGGCTGGAAGAGGCTTGTCGTGCACAACGACGAGCTCCAAGTTGGCACGTGTTAGTGAGGTATAAAGCCGACCGTTAGTCCCGGAACTGGCACGGAAAGTCGCTGGCTCCATGACGACGACGGCGTCGAATTCGAGCCCGCGAGCCTCCTCTGGCGAGAGAAGTTGAAAGCGCTTCCGTTCCCCCGTCACGTAAGCGTGCCGTCCATCGGCTTTCCAGCCTGCCAGTCGGGCCGCTGCAGCCACCCCTTCAAGGTTGGGCGTGATGACCGCTACTGTTCCTTCCGGGTGATCCGCGGACAGTCGAAGGCATTCGTCGATTGTCAGGGACTCCATCGTCCGGCGGCGCTCCGCCACGCTGATGACCAAGGGCGGCTTGCCCTCGCCAAGAGGCGACGCTCCGCGGCGGCGTTGGGTGATCGGCAATAGGGATGCAGCGAAGTCGGAAATGGACTGGGTTGTGCGGAAACCGCTGTTAATTGTGTGCTCCGCCCAACGACTACTCGGAAGATCCCTATACAGTTCGCTCCACTTTTTGAACGTCCGAGGAGAGTGCCTTTGGTTCATATCTCCGACCAGGCTCCACGTACCGGAATTTAGGTGCATCAGCGTCTGCCATTCAAGCAGTGACAGATCTTGGGCTTCATCAACGATGATGTGCGAGTGTCGCTGTGGCGGATTGATCAGCACTTGGACGTATGCGAGGAGGGGCCAAAGGGATGGTCGGGAACGTGCTGTCTCGTAGGTGCGGGGGAGTGTGCTTCTCCATGAGTAAAAATCTCTCGACCGAGCAGACGCCTTGGCCGTTTCAAGGATCAGGATTGCTTCGTAGGCAGCACGCAAACTGCCAGTTCTCCGAGTCGATTTGTACAAGGCGACTAAATCCGCAATGACTCGCTCCGAGCCTTTCGGTGGCGCGGCGGCATCTTCCATTCGTCGGCCAAGGATTTGTTTTTCATCTATTGCCAGCACGTCCACAAGTACCCGCTGGATCGAGGTGATACGGACCAGTCCTGCGCCATCGTGCAGGTCCGCTACCGCCAGAGAAATGTGTTCTTCCCACGCCTCGGTCGGGCCCACCAATAGTACGTCCTTGAGGGGCTGCCCCCTGTTAGGGTCAACTAGCCAGGCTGCACGGTGCGTAGCGATGATCGTTTTTCCGGTACCGGCGTGGCCCTGAACAACAAGGGAAGCAGTTGGGTCTGCCGTAACGAGACTGTATTGCTCGGGCTGAAGAGTGGACAGGACCGCTTCCAACCCGCCCGTCCTTGGGGCGGCCAGCGTCGCTCGCAGGAGATCTTCGGTAGTTGAGGGCGCGGACTCAGCCGGGGTTTCGAGGTGCGAGAAAAGGTCACCGTTGACTGACGGCGGTGGGAGGAGCAGGTCGGGAATCAGGTCCACTTGTTGTGGCTCGGTAATCGGAGCCTTCTCTGCGCGTGTTTTGGATAACCAGGATTTTCCACCCGCCGGAGCGGGTCGGGGTGGTTGCTTCGGTTGGCTGCGAGCGGCAACGAAAGGATCGCCCTCAGGGCGTACAATCCAGTCGTCCGCATAATCAGTCAAACGGTCTACTCGCTTCGAAAAACGACGCCGTGCCCTGATTTTTTGGTTGTTCCAGCGCTTCTCACGTCCAAAAAACATTGCAGCGGCGGGGGCAGCCCAGCTGATTACGTAAACACCCTCAGCCTCCAGGTGACGTGGTCCGATATAGAAATCTTCAAACGTGCCTTTTTCTTGGCCTTCGACCGACACTCGCCCAGTAAGCGGTCCTTGTTCCTTCCGAGACCGCGATGCTCCAGCGGCGCGGTACTCCAACTTTGACGCGGCACTTTTTATGTAACGACTGTTCACCGCGTTCTCGTAGGCCAGAACCTGTGACTTCTTATCCACGTTCAAACCACCTCGAACTGGGCGACGGCGAGTTCTTGCAGCGAAAGGCTTGTCTGTCGACTGGTGCTGATCCGTGCCATCGAGTCATTGAAGCGGTTCTCCCCCCGTGTCAGCTGCCCCTGAAACGCCTTCCTCATGCTCGGTGCTTGGGCCATCCTGTTCAGGACTGATATTCGATGATTCTTGAATACTTGCTTCGCCCGCATTTCTCGTTCGAGGACCAGTGCCTCATTTTCCTTCTGACGATCAAATTCGATCTCGTGCCGTCTCTGCCTCAGCGTCTCCATCGATGCGGTGGAAAGAATACCTGCTTCTGGATGTAGCGAGGCTGTCCCCTCACGAAGACGGCCTTGCGCCAAGGCCGAAAACAACAGTCCGCCGACCGAATCGTCCATTTGTTCACCGGTGTCTAGGTTTATCGACGCTGTCCACAGCTCATGAGTCGGGCGAAGTCCCCGCCATTCAGCCGCGGCGAATGCCACTATGTAGGTGCCAGGTCGGCATTCGTCCGTAGCATCCGCCTGGAGCATCGAAAAACGCGGAACATGGTGGTCCTGATAATCGTGTGAGGCCATCTGGACTAATGGGTGATGACCATTAAGTAGCGACCCGCCCTCGAGTCGGGCTATTTCCGGACTCAGAGACAGAACGACGGGCCGCTTGGCCCGAGCTGCACTCTCCACACGAGTGATCTCAGAGGAAGTTTGCCCATTGTCGCGGCGCCACGTGACCATACGATGGAGCATCTCGTCATTTATTGAGACCCTAAGCTCCGAGGCTTCGCGATTGATGTCAGCTTTGCCACCTCTAATCCGAGCCCAATCGGCAACCAGGGTCGCCAGCTCGTTCTGGCCAAGATAACGGCCCCGAGCCACTCGCTTCTCTACCGCTTCTATGCCGAATTGATCCTCGGCTTGAAGCTTCGATGCGGCAGAGTCCAGCTCACGTGAATCGGACTGGTTCTGCTCCACGGCAGCCAGGGCTTTGTTGAGCTTTGACTGCTGCTCGCTCGCGCTCAATGTGAAGTCTAGAACGATGTCCTGGATCTCTTCGAAGCTTTCGGCCAAAATCGGCTCCAGCTCTCCAATCGAGTGCTCGAAAACTCCAAGCCGTTTATAGAGACGCTCCAGAATTTTCGTTTCGATCGTTTCTGGTGTGGAGAAGTTCAGGATTAGAATCTTTTCCGAGGATTGCCCGATACGGTCGATACGGCCGATACGCTGCTCAACTTCCATTGGATTCCAGGGGAGATCGTAATTAATCACGAGTGAACAGAACTCGAAGTCCAGACCCTCACTTGCTACTCGTGTGGCGATCACTAGGTCGAACTTTCCAGCACGGAATTGACGCATTAGTGTCTCTCTGTCATCGACGGAGACACCACCGTGAAGTTCCGCGATCCTCATTAGGGGGGAAAGGCGCTTCCTAAGATAGGCCAGCGTATCCCGCGAGAACGTGAAGAGGAGGGCTTGACGGCCTCTCATCTCGTCGGAATTCAGTGCCTCGATAAGCGCTTCAAACTTTGTGTCCGTCGAACCTAGCTCAAGCGCGAGCTTTACGACCCCAGGAGGCGGTGTTTCCTGCTGCAGAATTGAAGTCTTATTGGTTGCGCTTCCGCCGCCGTCACCGTCAGATTCATCCAGCGCGCCGCGAAGCACGCTGCGGGCGGTTTCCGGCAGGCAGCTCCCGGCCAGCCTAAGGGGCATCTGTAGAGCGAACCCCGTAGGGAGCTGACGTTGGATCGAAACGTCGCGGAGCCATTGGTAGTACGCCTCATAGAAGTTACGCTCCGCGTCCGTCCAACGGACTGGGGCGTTGGTGGCGTGACGTACTGTTGTCGACTCGTTTACTTCAGATTTCTTAGTACGCGTGATAACCGCAGACAGCCCGTGGAGTTGAGAGCAGGCCTCCCTCAGCGCTGGAACCTGATCAGGGCCAAAACTGTCGTCTTTAAGAAGTTGTTCGAGCTTGCTGAACGCAGCGCGCTGCCGCAGTGCCGCCCCCATGCTGGAGTCTGCAATTCGTCCTAGCCATAAGCGCCTTTGCGCGTTTGTCACTGATGGGTTTGTGGCGCTTCGGCGAAGCAGCTGAAGTGGCTCATGATGGTCAAGCCTGGCCTCGAGATCCTGAACCGTTTCCACTTCACCGGGCATGAGCAGCTGCATGAGTGACAACAGATCAGAGTTCCCGAGGTTAAGCGGCGTAGCACTCAGCAAGATCATCGAAGCCGAAAAATCCCGCAGTAGGAGCCCGAGTTTGTGGCTAGCAGTTATTGAATTCCGCATCTGGTGAGCTTCGTCTACGATGCACAGATCAAGACCAAAGTTCAGGCCGTCCAGCTCGTCCAGGTCTTTAAAGCTTCGGAATGTCTGAAGAGAAACTACATAGGCAAACCGGGCGGGAAGTGTTCCGTTTCTCAGCTGTTCAACCATGTTCGAAAGATCCGCAGACGAGCGTCTCTGCAACTCAAACCCGAAACGGTTCTGCATTTCGCGCCGCCACTTTTCAACGAGAGCGGAGGGGCACACAATCATGACACGGTCGGCCTGGCCTCTGGCCGCCATTTCCGTCCAAAGCAGCCCTGCCTCAATCGTCTTACCCAGGCCCACCTCGTCGGCAATCAGCATGCGTTCCGTAGCCGAATCGAGGTATTTGAGTACGGGTTTAAACTGATAAGGCAAAATGTTGGTCTTGGAAACTCCGTAGGAGAACAAAGCGTCCGTCACACCGCGGTTCAGTTTGGCCCGCGTTAACATTGCGGAAAAGCTGGCGGCCGGTGAGGGGTCACCGGATACCCAATCTGCCTCACCCGCGAGCTCTGGGATCGGCTCAAGGTCGCGCTCCGACACCCACTGATGCTTGCCATCGGTCCTCACGTAGTAGCTCCACGCCGTGCGGTCGAGTCTGCGCTTCATGATCGTGGCATCCCGTCCAGTGGAACGGGCTACCGCTAGGTCCCTCAACGAGAATGATGGGGCTGGAACTTCCAATCCATCCGGCCACCAGTGGTCCAACCAGTTCAGCCCTGCGGGCCCGAGGTCGTTCTCGGATGCCTCCGCCAACGTGGTCCGTTGGGCCGGTTCCGGCAGCGTGCTCAAGTCGCCACTTCCGTGGAGGACTAGAGCATCGGTGACGCCGTCAGTCGTGGCCCAGTAGATCCCGGGGGGCAACTGCGGATCTTCACCGGCACGGGTCAAGACGCGAGTTTCCACGTCGAGTTCTAAGTCCAGAGGAGTGCAGCCCACTTGCAGGACCCGCCCCCACGAGGCACCGAGCTGGACAAGGTCCGAAATCTGCGGATGGTAACCGCACATGTTCTGGTTAATAACTTCCCCCAGTTGTAGCAAAAGACTTCCTGAGACAACTGTGACTCAGGGGTCTGACAATTCGATAGCTGAATAATATGCGAGCGTCTAGTCAAGCTGAACGTACGGCGCTCGCCATTGTGGTTTCCTGCAATCTTGGGCGGTTTGTTTCGTTCTACGGCCGCAAGTTCAAGGGCTTGATCTCCGCTCCATCCTTGATCAGCCCCAGCAGATCGTCCTGCCGGGCCTGCCCCAGGGTCAGCCGGTACTTCGCCAGCCCGGCCAACATGTGCTTGGTTCGCGGCACATCACGGCTCAGTGGATGATCCAGCAGTCGTCGCTCGATCTTGTGTGCTCCGGGGTGAATCCAGTGCGGGGCGAATTCAGAGCCGGAATCTTCCAGCCGCGCAGCGATCTCAGAGGCGGCAACCGAGAACAGTGCTTCCCACGGATCCGTCACCCCAGGCTTTAGCACCGCGGCGCCGTGGGCATCTGCCACGTTCTTACGTACCGCATGTCCCAGATACCGGTGCACCCGCCCCTCCCGCTGCTCGAAGTCGACAGGATTGCCCGGGACATTCCAGTGGATCACCGAGTGCGCCCACCAGTGGAAGTCGATGCCCTCTTGGCCCACAGACGTGGAGGCCAACACGAACGGCCAGAACGGACTGTTGAAGGCTCTCCGGACATCGGGCATACGGTTGCTGTCGCCGTCGTCAGTCTTGGCGTTGCTGTACTTCACGGCGAAGCGCACACCCATCCGGAGGTCCTCGTGGGATCCGTCGGGATACTTGGCGAGCATCTGTGCCGGCTTGAGGGACAGCGAGCGACGGACGTCATCGGCCAGGACCCACAGCTGCTCGTTGGTGATCTGCCCAGGAGCCTGCTGGCTGCGGAGCTGGAAGACGTACTCGTCCAGCACCGCCTGGAGGTTTCCAGCTTCGCAGTAGCGCAGGACCTTCTGCCAGTAATCGCCTTCGGGATACAGCTTGTCCAGCAGCTCCGTGGCGTCGAGCCGGTTGAACAGCGTACGCAGGCCGGTTGCCGCGAACACTGCGCCCTTCCAGAGCTCAGCACCGTCGAAGTCATCGGGAACCACACGCCGCAAGGCGCGGTAGAGGCAGTTGGCCGGGGAGTTGACGGCCAAGTCTTCGATTCCGTCTTCCCAACCGGTGTGCTCGCCGCCGGTTGCCTCCAACATGCGCTCAATGTGGGCAAGGTATAGCCCGGCCTCGGAACCGCCTTCCTGGTCGACTTCCCCGCCCTCGCTGGCCTTGCCTTGCTGCTGGGTGAACTCGTCCAGCTGCCGCAGCTCTCGCGTCGCCAGCTTGGCATCGTTCTTCCACTCTGCCGGCAGAGCGCCCGGAACTCCGAAATAGGAAGCCCATGCGCCGAGGCGGCTCGCATGGTCGACGGACGTGCCGCCCAGGATGGTGTTGCCGGCAGTCGCGGCAGCATCCCGGACAACGTCGGCGGGCACCGCAGAGCCACTCATGGACGCGCTTTGCAACGGATCACCAACCAAGGCAAGGGCAGCATGGGGAATGAACAACGCCAAGGTGGACATAGCCTGTGGTTCACCTTCGCGGACACGGAACCGCAATCGACCACGGAAACGCTGGCGGGCATCAGCGGTGTTTTCACCGTGCAGCGGAGACCCCTCAAGAATTTGCCGTTCAGCGTCGTAGGAGAGCATCGTGGTGATCGCCGTCGGAGCGGCGTTCCACGCGGAGAAGACCAGCTGCTTGGTAACGGCCGCTCCAACTTCGGCGAAAGCCCCGGAAGGCTCAACGTACGGGAGTGACGGCGGCATCCACAGCAGCTTCCACCAGCCTTGCCCAACGGTGTGGTCCCGCACGGCCCTGAACTTCGCGTTGTCAGTTTCCACGGCGCCATAGCGGCGGTACGCATCTGCATCGATCGTCGTCAGCGCCGGCAGCAGCGGGTCAACGGCTTCGCGGTCGCATTGGATCCGCCCGTCCAGCATCCTGCCCACCTTGTAGTCCGTCAGGAAGTGGGCGAACATCGGCACGGACTTCCAATACTCCATGGGATTGCCAGTGCGGGTGGCCCGGAACAATGCGGAGAGAGATTTGTAGCTCGTAAGGTCGGCAGCCCGGACATCGGTAGGCGCCATCTCAATCACGGACAGCATGTCGTCCTTGCCCAGCTGTGGGCGCTCCGTCCGGGCCATAAACATCTTCAGCCGGTCTTCAATCCGCTCGGTAAGCGCATCGTCCGGTACCTGCTTGAGCAGCTGCGTCCGCCGGTCGTCCAGACCTGCCTCGAGGCTTTCCATATACCCGGAACGCTCGCTGCTCAGGAACCGCAGCAGCTGCCGGAAGTCCGCGGCGTGATCGTCGCCGTCAGCGTCATTCGCAGCCGTGTGCGCCTTGTACGGCGTCGCCGAAAGCAGGATGAGCTTGGCCCCCTTGTAATTGAGGAACTGCCGGGCGAGCTCTGTGGCGGCATCCTCCTCGGACGTGGTGCCGGGGGAGTAGAGCAGATCGCGGAAGCGCTGGAACTCGTCGAGAATGATCAGGTCCGGTTCCAGGCAATCCAGGCCTGCCTGGGCGAGGTCTCCCCGTAGGCCACCGATAATGGCGCTCATGCGGGGCCGAACAGCATTAGCTCCGTCGCGCGAAGCATCACGGAGGGCTTTGCGGAACGCGGGCAGATTGCCGCTTTGGTGGGCGATCGTCCGGAAACGGTTCCGTACCGGGACGGAAAAACCACCAGGGAATTGCTCGTGCATGTATTGCACGCGGCGAGCGAATCGCTCGGTCGAGGAGCCGGCGCGAAGAAGCTCAACGGCGTCGGAATGCTGCTCCTCGCAAATGACGCCGAGCTGCGCCAGGATGCGGAAGAGCACGGCCCGCTCCCGCGCCTGCCCTGTCGCGCCTCCCACATTGAACGACGTACCCGGTGTCAGCGAAATGAAGTTGACGCGCTTGCGGGTCCCGGGCGCCGCCGGGGCGTTGAGCTTGGCCAACTCGGTGGGCAGCAGTGTAAGCCTTCCAGACTCGATGATGTCCTTCTGGCCTGTGACGTTTAGACGGCTCAGGTTCTGCTTTGCCAGGTCAGCATTGGAACAGACGTAGACGACGTCGATGCGGTCCACGCCGGAGTCCCTCTGGTCGAGTCGCTCAATTGCCTTCGCTATGACGCCCCGGGCCACCATGCTCTTACCGAGGCCTGTCTCGTCGGCCACAAGGAAGCGGTCCGCCGGCTGATCGTCCAGGTACAGGCGTTTGAAGACGTGTTCCACGGTCCGGCGCTGGAACCCGCGGAGGCCCTCCAGAGCAGGCGTTGCGTCAAACCCCATAAAGTTCCCCCATGTCTAGTGCCTCCGTGGCTGCCGTCCACAGTGCGTGCAGCTGTTGAATCTCCGGATCATCGCCGCGAAGGGCGAGCAGCCGGTCCATGACCACCTTCAAGTCTGGAAACACGGACGACGCGTCGGGGCCAGCCATAGCACCCACCATCGCCTCGAAGAGTCCGGCGGTGGATCCGTCTCCAAAACCGGAACTCGCGAACCACCCAGTGCCGGTTCCGGAGCCGGGCAGCGCATCTTCGGGCGTGAGGAACAGCAGCAGGAACTGACGCAGCTTCTGCGGATCATCGAGTTGGCGGGCGACGATCTCATCCAGCCGCCCCTCGGGGTCCGTCCGCAGGCTGCCCTGAATCACCGTGCTCTTGGACAATTTGGCGTCCGGGTCCTCGAGCGTGAGCACCAGGTAAGGGGTCACGTCTGCGAGCGGTATTGCTCGGAAGGAATGGCCATGCGGGCCAGAGGAAGGCTCGACGACGGCGCTCGGCTGGGGGAGCGAGAGGAGCCTCAGCGTCGCGGTGAACTCGGGCTTCGGCGACCAGTCATGCGAGACGGTCACCGTGAAGGCGTTCTTTGGTCCGTCATCGGGAACGGCGTCTAGGAGGAACCGGTGCGCTGCGGCATCCCGCAGGGCATTCTCGAGTCGGAAGGCTGCCTTGTCTTCCTCCGAGCGGGCTTGGCCGCCCGTACCGTCATAAACCGCGAAGGGAACGTCCTTCATGCTTTCCCTGATCCGCTGTACCCCGAGACGCTTCTTGGTTCCGCGCATTTCCAACAGGAACTCCACGTTCCGCGTGAACCCTGCCTCGGTGGCGTTGGCGGATCCCAGAAGGGCGTAGGTGAAGTGGTCGTAGTCGCAGAAGTAGGCCTTGGCATGCAGGCCGGTCAGGTCATCTGCCACGCGCTGGATTCCTGATTCGCTTATCTCGCTCAAACCTGAGTCCGCCGACTCGGGGATGCCGAGCTCGTCGAAAGCCTGGAAGGACGTACGGGTATCGGCCACGGTCTTCTCGTTGAGCAGGTCCAGCTGGTCGCCTCGCGAGTAGACGTAGAGGTTCTCTGTCCAGCGGTCCTGCAGCCGGCCGATCAGCCGGTCGTCCAAAAATGGCGAGATGACCAGCTTGTCGCGTCCCAGGAAGGCTGCGTTCCCTGTTTTGTTGTTCAGCGCAATGAAGTTCTCTGGGTCTCGGAGGTGGGCCACGATCGAGCCCTGTTCGAAGTCTTCTCCCATGCCCATCGGGTGGAACGCCAGACGGTGGATGTCCTCGGGCAGGTCCCAGCGGACGTTCGCGAGGCGGGAGGCGAGGCCGCGCACCCTGGCCAGTCGGTCGGCGTCGGGCTTTACCGTGCAGAGGCTGGGGAGCCCGGCGATGAAGCGCGCAAGAGGCCCGCTGTCCGGGCCGACATCGTCGACGTCCTGCACGGGTTCGCCGTCCAGCCGGACGAGAAGGTCCCAGCTGGCGTCGGTGGTGAGGTTGCGGCTGCTGCACAGGAAGCGGTAACGGCGCTCGTGGTCGTTCTCGAATTCAAGGAGCCAGACTTTGGGGTGGAACAGGCCGCTTTTGACGCTGACCTGGTGGACCATCGGTTCCAGCAGCGCGAGCAGGTCGGAGGCATCCGAAGGTGCCTTGATGTGGCCGGCCTGGCAAAAGATGTCTACGCGGTCGGAGACTTTACGCAGGGCACTGAGAACTGCCACCGGATTGGTGAATTCTTCTCCGGAACCGGCGACGAAGCTCAGCGGTACCGACAGTGCGCTGGTCATGTCCAAAGTGAAGGTGGTACCCACGGCATGGGCGAGCCGGAATCCGGCTGGCGGGCGCAGTTGTTGGGTGAGTGCCTGCCTGTTTGCTGGATTAAGCATTTGCCTGTCCTTCCCGGACCAGCCCGGCGTGGATATCCAGTACGTTTCGGCGGACTTGGGTCCAGCGGAAGGTCAGCGACGCAACTTGGGTTGGCGGTTGCCATGCACGGAGCCGGCGTTCGTTGCGAAAGCGTGAGTTGGACTTCTTCATCAGCTTCTCCCGGGTTTCGACCGCCTCGCGGAAATTTGCGTTGTCGATCAGCTTCCTGGGGCTTACGGCGGCTGCGAGCATTTCCCGGGCGAAGTCCGCAGTGCTGCTGTTAATGCCTTTGTTCAGGGTTTTGGCACGGCCGAGGTAATCCTCGATGTCCCAGTTGGCGAGGAGTTGGCGCTTGCTGTCGCGGCGTTCTTCCCAGGCTTCCAGGAGATCCCGTGTTGGCTCCAGAGTGTCGGCCTCTTTGGAGAAAGTCTTTCCTGACAGCTCCGCGAGAAGGTGCTGATAGAGGATGGTGGCACCGTTGTGAATGAAGGAGAATGCTTCAGCATCGTTGAGCCACCGCGCTGGTCCTCCCTCCGCACTGCGGCATGCGGGGTCAACCCAAGGTGCCCGCGACTTTGGTTCGGGACTGGTCGCGGAGCCAACGACGTGAGCCAGCATTGTGCCCGCGCAAGTGATAAGGATCCGCTCCTGGAGCCACCGCGCTTCATCGTGGGACAGCGTCAGTCCATTCTCTTCGGACTGCGGAAAGCCTTCCGGCGGCTTTGGCAGGCTTGGATCCCAGATGTAGTAGGCGTTTTCGCCTTCCTCAGGGGAAGGGGTCTCTGCGCACATTAGTTGTGCGACGGCGGAGCGATCTGTCTCTGGGCTGACGATCCCGTATCGGCGAAGTGCCGACCAGTAGGCCGCTGATGGCAGCTGCTGAACGTTTCTGCCGGCGTCGCGGCCGATGAAGCTCTCCACGCCCAGTTCCTTGAACCGGCCAATCAGCTGCCGCTCAGATTCCTCGGACCGCTTCCGAAGGTCCTCAGGGTTTCTAGTGCCGCGGTGAGCGGTTTGATAGGCCCAGGGGACAAGGAGCATGTAACGTGCGCCGAGGTGCAGTACGGACGTGCCGGGGAACAGGCTGTTGCTGATCGCGTCGCGGAGCTGGCCCATGCCGAGGTCGTCCGTGGTTTCGGGCGTGCCGAAGAGCTTAACGAGCTCACGCATCTTCGAGTTTTCCTCGGTGGATGCGTCGAGCCAGGAGATCAGGGAGGTCATGGTTCTGAGGACTCGCTTCTGCGCTGGTGCCAAACGTGTGCAATGGTGGCACTCCGCAACTACGAATCGTCCCCCAACTGCACATTATGGCACCGGGCTCCCACGGCTTGTGAAGCTGCGACAATCCTCAGGAAATCCTTCGTTTCACGTCTTGTGCCTTGTATCCGACGAGGACTTATCGCGGCGGCTAACGGGAGCGCAGTGAACTGCCGCCCCAATACGCGATCTATGATGTTGGTGCAGGACACTGACAGCAGTGCGAGGGGACATTCAATAATGGGGGAGTACCGATAATCCGATGAAGGCTGATTCGCCCCACTGGAAGGTGATGGGACCGCCTGCTACGCCGGAAGAGGCGGCCGCGCTCGAGGCCTTTCGCAAGGTTTTGCCGGACGATGGGCGTACCACTGCCTGGGTCAACCTGACCTTTATCGACACCAATAGCCGCACCGCGGAAATTGACGTCTTGCTGCTAACCCCGGTTGGTCTCTTCTGCGTGGAGCTCAAGGGCTGGCATGGCACCATTACCGGCAACTCACAGCGCTGGTATCAGCCCGGGAAGACGCACCCCAACCCGTTCCTGGTAACTGACAGGAAGGGGAAGCGCCTCGCGTCGCTTCTGAAGTCCTATGCGCCATCCCACGTGGAGCGGTCAGTTCCGTGGATCACGGCGCTCATTGTGCTCCATGGAGAGGGCTCCACATTCGCAGTCGATGCCTCCGGGAGAGCAGGTGTCATAAAGCTTGACGGATATAACGTGGCCTCCAGGCCTCCGCTGCAGCGGTTGAGCGAATTCCTGGCGACGCCGCCGGAGAACCCCCGGGATCTCATCGACCCCCAGCGCGCACACATGGTGCGGCAGCTCTGCGACAGGGCGGATTTCCGTCCGACCCCTAAAACCCGGATGGTGGGCGACTACGCTGTCGCTGACTCTGATCCAGTAGCAGAAGGTGTCGACTGGCAAGACGTTGTCGTTACTCACCCGAACTTGTCGAAAATAAAGCAGCGGTTGCGCCTGTACGACGTACCTCCCAAAGCGTCCGCGCTGGAGCGCAAGCGCATTGAGCAGCTCGCCCAAAGGGAGTACCAACTTACCTTCGGCATCCGCCACGAGGGCATCGCAGTACCGCATCAGTACTTGACAACCGATGATGGGCCGGCGCTCGTCTTCGAATATCAAGATAACGAGCGTCCACTCGACGCCTACCTTGTAGACGAGGGCGCCGTCCTGACGTTGGACGACCGCGTAGCGATGACCGAACAACTTGGGAACATCCTCCGGTTCGCCCATAACCGTCATCTTTTTCACCGCGCTTTGTCACCACAGCGGGTATGGGTGCGGCCATCACCGGACGGGCCCCGCCTTGAAGTACGGGACTGGTACTCTGCTCAGAAAAACAGCGAAACGGCCACTTCAACAAACTGGACCGTCATCAGCCGCGGTGTGACGGACCTGCTCGGTGTGGCAGGCGCTGTGGACCTGGTTTGGCTTGCGCCGGAAGCACGTCTTTCGGTGACTGACGTGCCTGGCACACCTCTGGACGTCTTCGGATTCGGTGCATTGGCGTTCTTGATCCTGACCGGCAAGGCCCCGGGTACGACTATCGTCGAGGTTCAAGAGATTCAGCAGCAGGCTGGGCGATTCGATCCCCGTGCGGTCACCGCCGGTCTTCCGGACACCTTGGCCGAGGTTGTGGCGGAGTTGACCAGTGTTGACGAAACTGTCCGGCCCTCGTCCTTGGAAGACGCGCTGGAACTTATCCGCATGGCATGGGACGAAGCGCGTCGGCCTGACACCCAAGCCCCGCCGGTCGAGGTCAAGGACCCGCTGGACGCCCAGACTGCCGACATGATCGAGGGACGGTTCCTCGTGGTCAATCGCCGCGGTGAGGGGTCTTCCGGCATTGCCCTTGCAGTACTGGACGATAACTCGGGCGACGACAAGGAGGTCATTCTCAAAATCGCCCGGGACGACGCGGCAGGTCGAAGGCTCGACGTCGAGGCTGCGGTACTCAAGGATCTTGAGCACCCGCGTGTCGTGCGGCTGACAGAGACGCTGTTCCTCGGCGGCCGCCGCGTCCTGCTCATGTCCGACGCCGGCAAGGAGACTTTGGCTACGCGTCTGGCTAAGGAAGGCCAGTCGACCTTGGAGCAGCTGCAGCGCTGGGGAACCGATCTTCTGGAAGCCATGGCCTACCTCGTCGACGCCCAAGGCGTCTTCCACCGGGACATCAAGCCGGCGAATCTGGGCATCGCACCGGATCCTGCATACCGCAAGCCGCACCTGACCTTGTTCGACTTTTCGCTGGCCCGTGAGCCGCTAGACAACATCACCTCGGGCACCCCCGGGTACCTCGATCCCTATCTGGGCAAAGGACGCCGCACCCGCTACGACCGGGCAGCTGAGCTGTGGGCAGTGTCAGCGACGCTGTTCGAAATGGCGACCGGGGTGCTGCCTTGGTGGACCAACGGAGCGAACACCCCTGCCAGCCCAACCGACTCCCCGGTCGTAGAGCCGACGTCGTTCGATCCGGCTGTCGGCGGGCCTCTTGCCGAGCTGTTCCGCAAGGCGCTGTCGCCGGACGTAAAGGAGCGTTTCGGCAACGTCGAAGACCTGTTGCGTGCCTGGAGCGGCGTCTTCGCAAGCCTTGACCTGAACGACGACGCCCTGCAAAAGGACGAGGAACTGGCGTCCAAGGCGACCCTGGAGACGCCGCTTGAGCAGTCCGGCCTGTCAGCCCAAGCACTCTCTGCGCTGCGCCGCCTGGACGGCGTGGTCACTGTTGGCGATCTCCTCGGCGTCCACCCCGTCAAGATCAACGGCATCCGCGGCTTGGGTGAAACCTACCGCAAGGAAATCCAGCGACGCATCAAGCAGTGGCGTACCTTCTTGCGGCCTACCGAGTCTGCACCTGGGCTCAACGTAGCCCTTGGTGTCGACAGGGTAGTCGACAACCTCCTCGAGCGGCTTCCCGCGGCGGACAAGCCGCTCGCGCAAGGCCTGCTCGGCCTCGGCGACGGCTCCCTGTGGCCCACCGCTGCCGAGATCGCCAGCAGTTTCCAGACCACTCGCGAACGCGTTACCGGTATGCTCGATGACGCTGTCGCTGAGTGGTCGAAGGACAAATCATTCCTCACGGCGTGCAGTGAGCTAAGTAATATTGTGGCAAATGCTGGACGCGTCATGACCGTGCCAGAAGCTGTCGCCGCGCTCCTGACTCTTCGTGGCTCCACCCTTGACGGTGCCCAACGCTCTGCCTACGGCACTGCGCTCATCAGGGCGATCATCGAGCTTGATGCGCGGAACAGCCACCCGGTTTTCGTGCTACGCCGCCGTGCAGGCGCCAAGGTTGACCTGTTGGCGCTGAGCGAGGACGACGAGGTCTCCGAGGACGGCCCGGCTGCCCCGCCTGCAGACTTGCTCACCGAGCTAGCCAGCGAGCTCGGCAGTAAAGCAGATGAACTGGTGGTTAGAGGCGTCGTCGCCGCCAGCACAGCGACCACTGAACTTCGCAGCGTCGTCGGTGACCTTGACGGCGTCGGCCAGTGGCAGGTAACCGACGCCCGCCTCCTGCGTTTGGCTGCGGCGGCGAGCCAGACGGCGGCTGTGTCGGGGTTCCACGAGCTGTACCCACGGGAAATGCCTGTCAAGGAGGCCTTGGAACATGCGATGCGCGGTAAGCCAGGCCGTTCGATCAGCCAAATGGCGGTGCAGCGTACGCTCAGTGCGCGGTTCCCCCATCTGACCGAACCGCTGCCGGCTGCCAATCGGCTCACCGCGCTTATGCGTGAGCTCTACCCCGAGCTTGTGTATCAGAACGGGGTATTCGCCCCCAAGAGCACGGCGTTGTACACCACCGGTACGGTATCAACGACTCAGTTTGCTGCTACACCCGCCGCCGAGATTTCGCGCAAGCTCACGGAGTCGCTTCAAAGGCATGCAGCACTCACCCTGACTGTGGCCCCCAAACGCTATGTTTTGGCCGAGCGGGTATTGGCCTCAAGGTTCGGCATCGAAGTGCTCGACATCGCCGAGCTCGTCGTTAGGGCTACGAGAGAGCAAATTGAAAAGGCCGGCGGTATCTGGAACGGCCTGCTGACCTATGACGCTTTGGACCGTGACAGCAAGCAGTGGAAGGCGCTCGAGGGGGTCGTTCAAGTGGCCGTCAAACCCGTGTGGGAAGAACGGCTCAGTTCAGACCGCCCCCTTCTGCTGACAAACGCCGGCCCGTTGGTGCGCTACGGGATGACCTCATTCCTTGCCACCCTGCTGGACACGGGCACCAAGCGGCCCGCCGCCCGCTGGTTACTGGTTGCCAAAGCTGGCGACGCCCGCGCCCCGCTCCTGGAAGGCCGTTCGGTTCCGCTCGGCCCCAGTGGCTGGCTAGACCTTCCGTCCGACCTGACCCAGGTTGCTAATGATATGACCACCGAATTTATGCAGCGTTCCGGAGACCGTTCATGATTGACTCTTCCGCCCTTCTTTCCGATCTCAAGGTTCAGTTGCGGGTGTTGCAGGCTGACCTGAAGTCGCGGGCCGATGACCCAGGCACCGTGTGGGGCGCTGCCTTGCAGCGTGAGCATGCGGAGGCGGTGAAGCGTGAGCGCACGGGTCTGTCGTGGTCGGTGTGGCGGGACAACGAGGTTGATCAGGCGGCTGTCGCATGGGTTCTTGCGACGACGTTTGTCCGGTTCTGTGAGGACAACGATCTGCTCATGGGTGCCGTCCTGGACGGCGTGCCGGTCCCGGTCAGCTGGATCGCCGGGCCTGGTGACCGGGTCCTCCGCGCCCGGGAGAACCAGACTGCGTATTTTCGCGTCAACAGAAGTCATCATGACCGTGACTGGCTGCAACAGTCGTTCCGGGTGCTGGCTGCCCAGCCCGCCGGGGCAGCTCTTGTCGATCCCCGGCATAATCCGGTTTGGACCGCGGAGATCAGCGCCGAGGCCGCTAAGGGGCTCGTTGGCTTCTGGCGCCGCACTCGCGGCGACGGCGTGCTGGTGCATGACTTCACCGACCCGGATCTGGACACCCGTTTCCTGGGTGACCTGTACCAGGACCTGTCGGATCATGCGAAGAAAACTTACGCGCTGCTGCAGACGCCGGTGTTTGTTGAAGAATTCATCCTCGACCGCACCCTGACGCCCGCGATCGCCGAGTTCGGCGTCGACGGACTCAAGGTCATCGACCCTACCTGCGGATCCGGTCACTTCCTGCTCGGGGCTTTCGAGCGCCTCAACGAACAGTGGGCTGCCGAGGCCCCCGGCATGGATCCCAGGCAGCGGGTCCGCAAGGCGATGGACTCCATCCATGGCGTGGACCTGAACCCCTTTGCCGTGGCTATTGCCCGTTTCCGTCTCACGGTCGCGGGGATCCTGGCCGCGGGCGAGAAGTCTTTGGTCGGGCTGGAGGAGTGGGGGTTCCATCTGGCCATCGGGGACTCGCTCCTGGGGGAACAAGGCGTCACTAATGCCCTCTTCGGTGAGGACGCCTATACCTACTCCACCGAGGACCTCGGCGAATACACCGACATTCTCAAACCTGGGCGGTACCACGTCGTCGTGGGAAACCCGCCCTACATCACGGTCAAAGATCGGACGCTCAACCAAGCCTACCGCGCTGCCTATGCCACCACTCATCGCCAGTACGCGCTGACCGTACCATTCATGGAGCTGTTCTTCCGCCTGTCTATTCGCGGTGAGCAAGGTCGGTCTGCCGGGTACGTGGGCCAAATCACGGGCAACTCGTTTATGAAACGAGAATTTGGCAAGCTTCTTGTCGAGGATTTCTTCGGCGGCCGGAATGTAAAGCTGGGGCAGGAGAACCCGGTAGATCTCGTAGAGGTAATTGACACATCTGGCGCCTACATCCCAGGGCACGGAACTCCGACCGTAATTCTGGTTGGCAGGCGTCGTCGCCCAGTGTCAGCTACTGTCCGCGCTGTCTTAGGGGTACGAGGTGAGCCTGGCATACCAGCAAACCCCGCTAATGGACTTGTGTGGACTGAAATTGTGGCTCACGTGGAGGACCCAGGCCACGACGGAACTTTCGTGAGTGTAACGAATTTGGAACGAAGTGTGCTGTCGAAGCATCCGTGGTCCCTTGGAGGCGGTGGTGCAAGCGACTTGAAGCAATTGCTCGAGGCAACCTCGTCTTCCCGGGTAAAAGAGGTGGTGGCGACAATGGGTTTATCGGTCGTTTCGGGTGAGGACGAGTTTTACTTCCTCGGGGAACCGACACGGCGACTTTCAGATTCCATTCGTCCAGGGGTGCGTGTGGTGCGAGGGGACGAGGTTCGCGACTACGCAGCAGGCCTAAGTGAAGTTGTTATTTGGACCCAAGGGGAAAACCTAAAGCCCTTGCTCTTCGACAGTATTGGAAATACCAGTCAAAAGCTGTTGTGGATGTTTCGCGAACACCTATCCCGCCGCAAAAAATTTGGGATCTCCATGCGGGAACGTGGACTTACATGGTGGGAGTGGCGCGAAGTTTACCCCGACAAAATCGGCAATGACCGGGTAATTGTATTTCCTTTGGTTGCTACCCACAATCACTTCATGATTGATCGATCGGGGGCCCCCGTTCATCACTCGGCGACTGTAATCAAGCTGCCAGGAGATGCGAGTGAGGAACAATTCCTTGGGGTGTTCGGTTTGATGAACACCTCCTTAGTGTGCTTTTGGCTCAAGCAGGTCAGCCACAGCAAGGGGGGGGATCAGGCCGAACCTTGGGGCTGGCGCTATGAATTTACAGGCACGAAGCTAAAAGAGTACCCGTTGCCGGATAAGCTACCAGGCATTCGTGGGGGCGTGCTCGACGAGCTGGCGCAACAGCGGGAGATGGTTTCTCCCTCCAACATAGTTGCGAAATGGGTCTCTGAAGGGCGGACAGAAAGTCTTGCTGAGCTGATTGAGCGGTCCGAGCGTCGATGGGCCTATGCCGTCCAAAGAATGGTTTTCGAGCAGGAAGAGTTGGACTGGGAAACATACGCTCTCTACGAACTTGTCGATGAACCGATGACTTACAGTGGTTCATCGATGGAGCTTATTCACAGTGGGCAGCGGGCGTTTGAAATTGCGCTGGCTCGGCGCATTGATGGTGGCGAAGAGCAATCAGCTTGGTTTGAAAGGCACGGATTGACGCAGCTGAATGACGTGCCCGCGGACTGGCCTGAGGACTACCGAGTTCTCGTGGAGAAGCGGCTAGCTATCCTAGAGTCGGACTGGAAGATCCGCATGCTTGAACGTCCAGAGTACAAGCGTCGTTGGGCAACTGCTCCTTGGGAGGAGCAGCTCCGAGATTCACTGCACGCAGCGATACTCGACCACCTCGAGGATGCAAAACTGTGGCGCGACCACCAGGGAACTACCACGCGCTCGGTGGCCCAGCTTGCCGACATGCTCCGTCACGATCAGTTCCTGCTCCAATTAGCACGAGAGTTGACGGGCAGTCAAGAACCAGATCTTGTGGCGGTAATTGGGTCTTTGACAAGCACCCAAGCGGTCCCTTTTTTGGCGGCTTACCGGTACAAACCCTCGGGCCTCGAGAAATACAATGAGTGGCAGAGGGTTTGGGATCTGCAGCGGCGCGAGGACGCCGGGAACAAGGTCACAATTCAAATTCCAGACAAGTACTCGGCGGCGGATTACCAAAAGGTTGAGTACTGGAAGGCCCGCGGAAAGCTTGATGTTCCCAAAGAAAGGTTTGTACTGTATCCGGGCGTCGGACGCGAGGGAGACAGCAGCCTTGTACTCGGCTGGGCCGGCTGGAGCCACCGTGACCAGGCGGTTGCGCTGGTCCGCGAGATCATGAACCAGCAGGCCATCGGCGTGGCGGAGGAAGCTCTGGTGCCGATGGTTGCCGGGCTCGTCGAGCTGGAGCCGTGGCTGCACCAGTGGCACACCGAGCTCGAACCGGAATTCGGGTCCAGTGCAGCACAAGCGGTCACCAGCCAGATAGACCAGCTCCTGGCACAACTGCAGCTGACCCGGGACGACGTCAACGCGTGGCGACCGCCACCGCCTGTCCGCGGCCGTAAACGTGGATAACGCCAATACTTTGGCGCAGCTTGGCGACGATATGACCACCGAATTTATGCAGCGTTCCGGAGACCGTTCATGATTGACTCTTCCGCCCTTCTTTCCGATCTCAAGGTTCAGTTGCGGGTGTTGCAGGCTGACCTGAAGTCGCGGGCCGATGACCCAGGCACCGTGTGGGGCGCTGCCTTGCAGCGTGAGCATGCGGAGGCGGTGAAGCGTGAGCGCACGGGTCTGTCGTGGTCGGTGTGGCGGGACAACGAGGTTGATCAGGCGGCTGTCGCATGGGTTCTTGCGACGACGTTTGTCCGGTTCTGTGAGGACAACGATCTGCTCATGGGTGCCGTCCTGGACGGCGTGCCGGTCCCGGTCAGCTGGATCGCCGGGCCTGGTGACCGGGTCCTCCGCGCCCGGGAGAACCAGACTGCGTATTTTCGCGTCAACAGAAGTCATCATGACCGTGACTGGCTGCAACAGTCGTTCCGGGTGCTGGCTGCCCAGCCCGCCGGGGCAGCTCTTGTCGATCCCCGGCATAATCCGGTTTGGACCGCGGAGATCAGCGCCGAGGCCGCTAAGGGGCTCGTTGGCTTCTGGCGCCGCACTCGCGGCGACGGCGTGCTGGTGCATGACTTCACCGACCCGGATCTGGACACCCGTTTCCTGGGTGACCTGTACCAGGACCTGTCGGATCATGCGAAGAAAACTTACGCGCTGCTGCAGACGCCGGTGTTTGTTGAAGAATTCATCCTCGACCGCACCCTGACGCCCGCGATCGCCGAGTTCGGCGTCGACGGACTCAAGGTCATCGACCCTACCTGCGGATCCGGTCACTTCCTGCTCGGGGCTTTCGAGCGCCTCAACGAACAGTGGGCTGCCGAGGCCCCCGGCATGGATCCCAGGCAGCGGGTCCGCAAGGCGATGGACTCCATCCATGGCGTGGACCTGAACCCCTTTGCCGTGGCTATTGCCCGTTTCCGTCTCACGGTCGCGGGGATCCTGGCCGCGGGCGAGAAGTCTTTGGTCGGGCTGGAGGAGTGGGGGTTCCATCTGGCCATCGGGGACTCGCTCCTGGGGGAACAAGGCGTCACTAATGCCCTCTTCGGTGAGGACGCCTATACCTACTCCACCGAGGACCTCGGCGAATACACCGACATTCTCAAACCTGGGCGGTACCACGTCGTCGTGGGAAACCCGCCCTACATCACGGTCAAAGACAAAGTCCTCAACCAAGCCTATCGGGAGGCTTACAAGACGGCGGCCGGGAAGTATGCGCTGTCGGTGCCGTTCATGGAATTGTTCTTCCGTCTCGCGATCCAGGGCGGAGCAGGGCAAGGCGCCGGGCACGTCGGGCAGATCACGTCCAACTCGTTCATGAAACGGGAGTTCGGCAAAAAGCTCATCGAGGACCTCTTCGCCGGATACCACCTCGACAACCCCGTCGACCTGACCCACGTCATCGACACCTCGGGCGCCTACATTCCCGGCCACGGCACGCCGACCGTCATCCTCATCGGACGGCGACGCCGACCTGTCGCGGGCGAGGTCCGGGCGGTCCTCGGCGTCCGCGGTGAGCCGGGCCGGCCGAAGGATCCGTCGAAGGGTTTCGTCTGGACCGAGATCATCGAGCACATCGATCACGCTGGATTCGAGGGCCTGTACGTCTCGGTAAGCGACCTTTCCAGCCAAATCTTTTCCACGTTCCCGTGGTCGCTCAGCGGCGGTGGTGCCAGTGACCTGAAAAAGGTTCTCGAAGACGGGGCCGCTCAAAAGCTTGCGGCGGCAGTCCGGCTCGTCGGAGTGATGGGGATGACCAATATCGACGACGCCTTTCTGGCGCCGCGTGATGCGTTTGCTAGGAGGGGGGTCGAGACCGACCTTGTCCGCTGCCTGGTGACGGGAGACCTTGTCCGTGACCATGGCATCAACCGTGGTGATCATGTCTTTTTTCCGTACAACTCGCGGGAGTTGCTCGACATCCATGATTTCCCTGGCGCGTATAGGTGGGTGTGGCCCGTTCGCACTGAGGCTTGGAACAGAGCAACGTTTTCCAAGAACACGTACCGCCAAGAAGGGCGCACTTGGTGGGAGTGGCATCAAATCGGCCTCGACCGCGTTGAGGGACCGGCCATCACCCTCGCGGAGGTAGCGACGCATAACCACTTCGTGCTCGACCGCGGAGCGAAGGTGTTCAAACAGACGGCGCCCGTGATCAAGCTGCCGGACGGTGCGACAGAGGCGCAGCACCTCGAGCTGCTCGGCATACTCAACAGCTCGGTGGCGTGTTTCTGGCTGAAGCAGGTGGCGCACAACAAGGGTTCTAGTGTTGATTCTAATGGCGCCCGTCAGACCACCATCCCTTGGGAGGATTTCTACCAGTTCAATGGCACCAAAGTAGGACAGTTCCCGTTGCCGGCGGTGCTGCCTGGGCGGCGATCGACATTGATTGACGGGCTAGCGAGGGCGCTGGACTCCTTGGCTCCACGTGCCGTCGTGGCCGACTGGGGCAGGGGAAGTGTCAAGGGTGAAGAGCCTGAAGACGCGCTGGTTCAGGCCTATGAACAGTGGTCGATGTTTCGTAAACGTCTAGTGTTCGAACAGGAGGAGCTGGATTGGGAAACGTACGAGATTTACGGCCTCGTGGACGAGCCGATGACGTATGACGGTTGGTCTGTCGACAAGATCTCCCTGGGAGAGCGGGCATTCGAAATCGCGCTGGCTCAAAGCATCGAGGAAGGCGAAGATGGGGCCGCCTGGTTCGAGAGGCACGGATCGATTCCGGTGCGCGAAGTCCCCTTGGAATGGCCCGCGGACTACCGAGCGCTCGTGCAAAAGCGGCTTGCGCTCATAGAGTCGGACCGAAGCATTCGTCTGCTTGAGCGCCCGGAGTACAAGCGCCGGTGGGCGACTGTCCCGTGGGACAAGCAGCTCCGGGAGGCATTGGAGGCGGCGATTCTAGACCGACTTGAGGACCCCGAGCTGTGGCGGGATCTCCAAGGGCCCAGTACCCGTTCGGTTGCCCAGCTGGCGGACCTATTACGGAGCGAAGAGGGCCTGGCTGAGCTGGTCCGAGTGCTAACGGGCAATCCTGAACCAGATCTCGGGGCTGTAATCGGGTCTTTGGCCCCCGTCGAAGCCGTTCCCTACTTGGCGGCCTATCGGTTCAAGCCCTCCGGCATGGAGAAGTTTCGCGAGTGGCAGGCGGTCTGGGATCTGCAGCGGCGCGAGGACGCGGGGGAGGAAGTCAAAATCCCGGTTCCGCCGAAGTACTCGACGCCGGACTTTCAGAAAGTTGAGTACTGGAAGGCCCGCGGCAAGCTGGATGTGCCCAAGGAGCGGTTTGTGCTGTATCCGGGCGTCGGACGCGAGGGAGATAACAGCTCTGTGCTTGGCTGGGCAGGATGGAGTCACCGAGACCAGGCGGTTGCGCTGGTCCGAGAGATCATGAACCAGCAAGCCCTCGGTGCGTCGAACGAAACCTTGGTACCCATGGTTGCCGGGCTGGTCGAGCTCGAGCCGTGGCTACACCAGTGGCACACGGAGCTGGAACCGGAGTTCGGGTCCAGTGCAGCCCAAGCGGTCACCAGCCAGATCGACCAGCTCCTGGCACAGCTGCAGCTGACGCGCGACGACGTCAACGCGTGGCGACCGCCGGCGGCGACGCGCGGGCGCCGTCGTAGCACCTAATGAACTTTGGATGCACACACAGTAGTAGACGAGGGACAAAGTATCTGATGAACGGGAATTTCAACCAATGAGCACTCCAACCGCAGGCGCCTTGACGATGATGCTGCGCGACGCGATCCACGTACCCGAGGCAGTCCACGACGATGACTTCGTCATGCGCATCCACGAGGGCGTGCCGGCCGCCGAGCAAACCCTCAAGGACTACGTCGTCACGGAGAAAATCGCCGAGGCGTTCGGAGAGGGCCTGACGCTCGTAAAGTCCGCGCTTACCCGGGGCAACGCCAAAGGGGCGTTCATCCATGGCTCGTTCGGTGCCGGTAAGTCCCACTACATGGCTGTGATGCACTTGCTACTGAGCGGAAACCCGCAGGCACGGGCGCTGCAGGGATTGCAAGCGGTCGTGGCCGAACACTCAGACGTCCTGGCAAGGAAGTTCCTCGCGGTCGATTATCACCTCATCGGGGCCAATTCCTTTGAGGGTGCCCTGTTTGGGGGGTACATCAACACTGTCAAGGCGAGGCACCCCACGGCGACGCTGCCGGTGCTGCACCAGAGCGACCTGCTGTTCCAGAACGCGCAGGGTCTCCGGGCGCAGATGGGGGATGAGCTGTTCTTCTCGAAGTTTGCCTCTGACCTCGACCCGGTGCTGGGGACCCTGAGCGGGGGAGGGCTGACGGCGGCGGAGCTGGACGCGGCGGCCGCTGGCACCGCAAGCGAACGGGACCGGCAGGCGGTGGCCGCCACGTTGGTAGAGACTTATTTCGAGGCCTACACCTCCACCTCGGCCTGGCTTCCGATCGATCAGGGGCTCCGGATCATGACGGAGCATGCCAAAGGGCTCGGCTATGACGGCTTAGTGCTGTTTCTTGATGAACTGGTGCTGTGGCTCGCCAACCACCTGCGCGACTCGGCTTTCATCCAAAACGAGACCTCCAAGGTAGCCAAGCTTGTCGAAACCGGTTCGGGGCAGATGGCGATCCCGATGATCTCGTTCGTCGCGCGGCAGCGAGCACTGAAGGAGTTCCTGGGCGGCGGCAACGTCGGCGCAGAGCAAGTCGCCCTGGAAGATTCGTTTCAGTGGTGGGAAGATCGATTCGACAAAATTACCCTTGCCGCCGCGGACCTTCCAGAGATCGTCAACAAACGCCTGCTGTCGCCGGCGTCCGAGACCGGCAAAATGTCGCTGGCCGCCGCCGTTGCAAGGGTGCGGGCAAATCCGACAGACTGGAAGCACCTGCTGACGGATTCAGTCGGCTCGGGAGCCGTGGACTTCGAAAAGGTTTATCCGTTCTCCCCGGCGCTCGTGGACGCCATGGTCGCGCTGTCGGCGATCATGCAACGCGAACGCACCGCGCTGAAAATCATGAGCGAGCTGCTGTACCGCGGGCGTGATGAGCTGACTGTCGGAGACGTCATCCCGGTCGGTGACCTGTTCGACGCCATCGTGCTCGGCGACGCCAAGCCTCTGACCGACGACATGGTCAAGGTCTTTGAGGCCGCATCGTCCTTCTACCGTGGAAAGATGCGCCCATACCTGCTGGACAAACACCAAGTCAGCGACGCGGACGCCCGAAACCTCGACCGCAACGACTCGTTCCGCCGCGAGGACCGCCTCGCCAAGACCCTTCTTGTCGCGGCCATCGCCCCGGGGGCCACGTCGCTGAAGGACCTGACGGCATCCAAGCTCGCCGCGCTCAACTTCGGCAGCGTCGTGTCAATGTTCGGCGGCAATGTGTCCGGGCAGGTCGTGACCCTGGCCACTGAATGGCAGGCCAAGTTTTCGGAAATTACGGTCGGCTCAACGGCGGACCCGGTGATCAGCCTTCAGCTGACCGGCGTGGACTTCGACGCGATCCTCGCACATGTCACGCAGGAGGACTCCCACGCGAACCGCCGCCGCCTTATCCGTGACACGGTAATCGCTGAAATCAACGCCGTTACCACGGGGTCGTACGCGGGCGAGTACGCGCTCGACCACATCTGGCGAGGCCAGAAACGAACGGTCGACGTCGTTTTCGGGAACGTCCGGGACAAGGCCGCCCTCCCTGTCGAGGCGCTCAAGGCCTCAGACGGACGATGGAAGCTCGTGATCGACTTCCCCTTTGACGACATGGATGACCGCGGACCGTCGGATGATGTCGAGCGTATGTACACGCTTCGGCAGGACGGTGTGGTCAGCGACACAATCGCGTGGATCCCGCATTTTCTGACGGCACAGCGAATGGAGGACGTGGGCAAACTCGTCCAGCTCGAGTACTTGCTGACCGGTGACCGGTTCGACCAATATGCCGCAAACCTCCCGGTCGGCGACCGGGAGCCGGCCCGCCGGCTTCTGACGGGGCAGCGTGACTCGCTGCGCAGTCAGCT
This sequence comes from Pseudarthrobacter sp. W1I19, assembly GCF_030817835.1. NCBI lineage: Bacteria > Bacillati > Actinomycetota > Actinomycetes > Micrococcales > Micrococcaceae > Pseudarthrobacter > Pseudarthrobacter sp. W1I19. The sequence goes on along the minus strand of NZ_JAUSZR010000001.1, from coordinate 3,286,240 downwards.
TGCCGCCCTGCTGCGCCAAGCCTATGGAGTGGACGCTAGAAATGAGGAGAACCTTGGGACCTTCGTTTCCGGGCCCAACTTTGTCACCCTTGCTGACGGGTTCACAGCGACCCAGCCCTCGGTAGCGACCTTGCGGGATGCCGTCACGAGCGTGCTCGGCTCGGCGTTGACTGCCCGGTACCCCAAGCACCCGGAGATTGAGCGTGGCATGGAGGAGGTCCGCAGAGCGGAGCTCAACGCCGTTCTGGAACTGGCACGCAAAGCCGTGGACGCCGGAGGTCGGCTGCCCAATGTCGACCGGGCTGCCGGAACCCGTGTACGCCGCCTAGTGACCGCTTATGGCATAGGTGCACTGCGCGAAACCACTTACGCGCTTGATGCACAGCACTTTGCGTTCTTTGATGAGTTCACCCGCGCCGCGGGCACTGGCGATGTGACAGTCGGAACCCTGCGCGGTTTGCTGGCCGAGCGTGGCATGACGATGGACACCATGGACCTCCTGGTCCTGGCATGGGCCAAGATCACCGACCGCGAGTGGCACCGGGCCGGGGCACGCACGGCTGAGCCTGGAATCGGTGGCCTGGCTCCGGACATGCTGCTGCGTGAGCCCCTGCTGCCGTCGGAGGAGGAGTGGCAAATCGCGCTTACTCGTGCTAAAACACTTTTCGGAGTGGGCGCAGACGAGTATCACCTATCGACAGCAGCCGTGGAACGCGTCAGTGACGGGCTAGTGAGCAGGGTCCGTCCGGCGGTCCAGGCTACCGAGAACGCGGCGACGGAGCTGACCGCGCACTTTGAGACACTTGGACTCACCGAAATTGCACCGCGATGGCAGAGCATTAAGCGCGCGCGGGACTTAATCGCCGTCCTTTCCGCGGCCAACGGGCCGGTGGCGAGGATCGAGGCCCTTGCCCAGTTCGACCTGCCAGCCGAGCCGCAAACCATAGCGAAATCAATCAGCGCTGCGGGTGACATTGTGGCTGCCATCCGTGGTGCGAACTGGGGGCTCATCGACAAGCTGCCCTCGCTGGGTGGCGAGCGCGCCGCCCAGGCGCTGGCTCAGCTGCGCGAGGCCGCATCCCAAGCGGAGCTGCATGCCCCGCTCAAACCGGCCCTTGAAGCTGCAGCGCACGCAGCGACAGAGGCTCTGCTTGAGGACCCCGACGAGATTGAGCGCCGCCAACGGGATGAAGCTGAGCGGTGCCGTCGGGAGGAAGCAGAACGGCATGCTCGGGAGGAAGCTCAAAGGCAGCGGGACGAGGCTGACCGCAAAGCGGCTGCAGAGCGCGCGGCTCGTGAGGCAGAGTTGCAGCAGGAGCAAGCGTCTCTCGATGCCCAGCGTCGGGAGCAGGAGGAGCGAGAGGCCGAAATTCACCGGAAACTCGCCGAGCTCAACCGAATCCTTCTTGAGGAGGAGGAACGCGAACGGCAGCGACTCAGTGAAAAAAGCCAGGTTGTCGCCCGCGTGGTTGAGGTTCAAGCGATTGGGCAGAAGATCAGCGAGGAACTTGCCAATCCAGTCGAGGGCAAGAAACTACGGGTGAGTTGGAGGTGGGAGTGATCAGCATTGCAAGCGAGCCGACCCGCGCCGTTGCCGTTTCTGAGGCGTTGGTGCGGTCGCGTGCTGCTGAGCTCATCAGCAAGGGTGGTGACGCGCGGGTGCTCGTAATGCGTGCTCAGCCGCGCTGGCACGGCGGTACCTTGGCTGTCGATGGTCAGAGCGTGAGGGTCGTTGAGGGTATCTCCCAGCTCGCGATACTTGACGCCTACGCTGCTCAAGCGGACGACGAGTACCTGGTAGTGCTGACCGACCGGCCGCGCGCCGACCTTGGCGACACGGTGCTGGCCCGGGCCTACCGGCAGCAAGTCGAAGACCCTGATGAGTGGGGGAGTATCCCGGCTCTCTTCGGCGGAGCGCGGGAAGTCAGTCGCGAGCTGCGCCGGCTGGAATGGGCAGCTACGGCTCTGCTTGACCACGAGCCTGTTGGAGGATGGTCGCCGTCGCCTGACTTGGCCGTGAGCGCCGGGCATGCCATCGGCGGCCTGCTCGCACACCTGCTGGAGATCGGCTCAGGTGACCTCGATGGGGTTGTCATCCTCAGTGCGTTGAGCAGTGAGTCCCGGGCATCCTGGGCTGCTGTGGATCAGAAATTGCAGGGCCACCTGGTCGAGTGGGCTGAGCAGGAGTACGGCACTGCCGCCGGGTTCGCGCTGCGCACCGCCGCAGCGCCTTCCGGGCTCGTTAAGCCTCTCGCGCTCGGGCTGGCCATCGATGTGCTGTGGCCTCATCCCCCCGGGGATCTTACTGAGGAGCAGGTTGCAGCCCGCACCCGGTTGCTCGAGCGATACGCGGGCGGCAGATCTATTACCCCGCTGCAGGCACGGGAAATTGCCAACACCTCGGCTGCTGCTGTTCTACGCCTGTCGCGGGAGGGCGATCCTGAAGGGCGGCTGGGAGTGGTCCTAGACCAGGCCGAGGCCCTGCTCCGCGAAAATCTTGGCTGGCCCGGCGGGGCTGACCAGTCGGCGATCCTGCGTCCCGGATTCATCAGTCGGTTACGGGCGCTTGGCAAGGCACTCGATGACGGTTCCGGTGCTGAGGAAGCCTTGGCGGCGGTACTTGACCACCGTGAGGCCACCCTAGCTGGTCAGGATCTTGCGCCGCGGATGGCCGTGCGGCTTTCCCGATGGTTGGCATCGCCGGAGTCAGAGCTGCACAGTCTCGCGGCAGATCTGCAGAGACAACTTGACGATGGCGCGTGGGTGGACGCCGCGATCGGCGTGTTGTGGAGCGGCTCGTCAGATGCCGAGGTGGGCGCTGCCTACGGGAGGCTAATTGAGCGGGCACGCGCCCGCCGCCGTCGGCGTGATGAGGTAGCCGCGGCACACCTGGGGGATTCGCCCGCCGAGCATTCCATCGCCGAAGTCTTGAGCAATGGACCAGCGCTTGGAATCGAAAATGTTCTACGCGCCGTCGTTGGCCCCTGGAAGTCCCACGGCGGGGTGCTTCTAGTGGTATTGGACGGGATGAGCGCCGCAGTAGCCATCGATCTCGCCACCGAGGTAGGTCGTTCGGGTCTCGTGGAATGGGTACCCTCGTCGAAGCGCCGGCTTGCTGCCGTGGCCGCGCTGCCGTCGATGACGGGGATCTCGCGCACAAGCCTGTTGTGCGGCGAAATTCGCAACGGAAATTCGGCAACGGAGAAGGCCGGCATCGCAATGGCATTCCCTGGCGCGAGGATGTTCCATAAGGGCGAGTTGCGCGCTGCCGGGGGATCTCAATTAGAGGAAGGTGTCGCCTCGGCGATTGCAGACCCAAGCGTCCCTGTAGTCGGCGTGGTCATCAATGCGATAGACGACGCGACGCATAAGAACGACACCGCTGGCCGGGCATGGGTAATGGCAGACCTGGAACCCTTGCGTGCACTGCTGAACGCCGCATCAATCGCTGGACGCGCCGTAGTGCTCACTTCCGACCATGGCCACGTCGTGGAGCGGCAGACCGAAATGCTTTCCACGCTGGCGGGTGGTGACGCTCGCTGGCGACCGACAGCATCAGGTCCGCCTCGGGATGGCGAGGTACTGGTCAGCGGACCGCGTGTTGCGCTCGACGCCGGCGAAGCAGTACTGCTGTGGCGTGATGACGCGCGGTTCGGGCCTGCCAGGGCCGGCTACCATGGCGGTGCGTCACTGGCCGAGCTGACCGTCCCAGTACTGGTGTACCAGCGGTCACTGGCGCAGACCGCGCCGGAAGGCTGGGAGCCGGCCCCACCTCAGGCGCCGGCCTGGTGGAATGATCCGGTCCTCGAGACATTGCCGGCGCCTACGGCCGCTCCCGCGAAGAAGTCCCGCAAAAAGCCCGCGGCCAAGGAATCAGCGTTCACGTTATTCGAATTGGAGGAGCCAAGAGCTCCCGAGGTGGCGCCTGCGACTGACCTCCTTAAACGAGTACTTGCTTCGAAGGTGTACAGCGCCCAAATGAGGCTCGCCGGGCGTGCAGCAGCAGGAGCAGCGCCGCTTGTGGAGGCGGTGCTGCGCACCTTAATTGATCGAGGTGGGCGAGCGCACCAGGAGACAGTAGCGTCCGCCGCCGGGCTGCCCTACGCCTCAATAGGACAAGGGCTGGCCGTGGTTAAACGTTTGTTGAACGTTGAGGGCTACGACATCTTGTCCTACGACAGTGACGGTGAGACGCTGCGGCTCGACGTCGATCTGCTCAAGGATCAGTTCGGAGTCGCAGGATGACGGATGTGGCGATCAGTCCTCGACGTCGTCGTGAAATCATAGACGCTTTGCGCCGCGGAACCGTGCCCCAACAGGGTCTTGAGGTCATGGCCGTAGGACTCGGCAGCTTCAAGGCGGCAATTGACGAAGAGCTGAGTTCAGTCAAGCAGGGTGCAGCGCAGTTTAAGGCGGTGCGCGGTGAATACGGCTCCGGTAAGACGTTCTTCTCCCGTTGGCTCACCGAGCGCGCGAAGAAGATGAACTTCGCTACTGCCGAGATTCAAATTTCAGAGACCGAGACGCCGCTGTACAAGCTGGAAAAGGTGTACCGGCGTGTCGTCGAAAACCTTTCGACGCCGACTGTCGCCAGCGGAGCTTTCGGCGATGTCGTTGATGGTTGGCTGTACGTGCTCGGGCAGGATGCTCAAGGAGCCGGCCCCGCTGACGCCGCTGACCTCGAGAGTCGAACTGACGAGTTGCTAGAAAAGCGCCTTGCATCGGTGTCGAAGGAAGCGCCCGCGTTCGCCATGGCGCTGCGTGCTTACCGCCAGATGAGTGCTGCCGCGGAAAACGCCGAGGCGGATGCCCTTTTGGCCTGGCTTGGTGGTCAGCCCCATGTGTCTGCCAGTGCCCGCCGTTCCGCTGGAGTGCGAGGCGAGCTCGACCATTTTGGCGCCCTCGGATTCCTTCAAGGGCTCCTGACGGTACTGCGCGACTCGGACTACGCCGGGCTCGTTCTCGTCCTGGATGAAGTCGAGACACTGCAAAGGATGCGGTCCGATGTGCGCGAGAAGTCGCTCAACGCGTTGCGCCAGCTCATGGACGAAGTTGACAGTGGACGCTACCCGGGCCTGTACCTCCTTATGACGGGCACGCCCGCGTTCTACGACGGGCAACAGGGAGTCCAGCGGCTGGCTCCACTCGCCCAGCGGCTGCAGACGGACTTCGCAACCGACGCGCGATTCGACAACCCGCGAGCAGCACAGATCCGACTGCAAGGGTTCACACCGGAATCTCTAGTAGAGCTCGGCAGCCGGGTTCGTGACATTTACGCAGTGGGGACCGCGACGTTCGACCGCATTCACGCTGTTGTTGACGATGCTTACGTCGCTGACCTTGCAGGTGCGGTAGCAGGGGAGCTGGGCGGCCGGACGGGGGTGGCTCCTCGTGTGTTCCTCAAGAAGCTGGTTGCAGATGTACTCGATCGCGTCGATCAGTTCCCGGAATTTGACCCGCGCAAACATTACGAGCTCACTCTTAGCGTCTCCGAACTTACTGACGTCGAGCGGGAAGCCCAGACACGCGGTGACCTGCGCGCCGCGTCTTCGGTCGACGACGTCGACATAGGTTTCTAGCCAATGGCAGGCGATTCGGGCCTGGACGAGGCTATTGAATACCATGTCGTCAACTCTCTGGGATGGTCCAGCCTGCGCCCTCTTCAGGCGGCCTCAGTCGAGCCCATCCGCTCGGGCGGTGACTGCGTGCTCATCGCACCCACGGCCGGAGGCAAGACTGAGGCGGCTGTCTTCCCCTTGCTCTCCTCCATGGTGCAAAGGCAATGGAGCGGGCTGTCCGTCCTCTACGTGACCCCGCTCCGAGCGCTGCTCAACAACCTCCACCCACGTATTACCAAATACGGCGACTGGCTCGGCCGACGAGTCGGGCTCTGGCACGGCGACGTCGGCGACACCGCACGGAAGCGCATCCTTGCTGATCCGCCGGATATCCTTCTAACCACGCCAGAGTCGCTCGAAGCGATGCTCGTGTCGCGGAGGGTCGACCACGACAGACTATTTACCGGACTGCAGGCCATCGTTGTTGACGAGCTGCACTCATTCGCGGCCTCTGATCGTGGATGGCACCTGCTTGGAGTTCTCGCTCGTTTGGAACGGATAGCTGGGCGTCCGATCCAGAGGGTCGGTTTGTCGGCCACAGTTGGCAATCCACAGGAAATCGGACGTTGGTTACAAGGAGGAGAGACCGCTGCCGGACCAGGGAAGCAGGAGCTACGCGTGGTCTTCGAGGAAACCCCGGCATCTGCACCAGAGCCCGAAGTGCTGCTGGACTACGTCGGCTCGGTGGCTAACGCAGCGAAGATCATTGCGGCACTTCATCGGGGGGAGAAGCGGCTCGTTTTCTGCGAATCACGCCGCGTCAGCGAGCAGCTTGCTTTCGAGCTCCGTACGCTTGGCGTGGCGACGTTTGTGTCCCACTCATCTCTCTCCGCGGAGGAGAGGCGCAGATCCGAGCAGGCGTTCGCCGAAGCTCAGAATACCGTCATTGTCGCTACCTCAACCCTCGAGCTGGGCATTGACATAGGAGACCTCGACCGCGTCGTCCAGATCGATGCGCCCAGAACCGTCGCATCGTTCCTCCAGAGGTTGGGGCGAACGGGACGGCGCCCCGGGTCGACGCGAAACACATTGTTCCTGGCCACCAGCCCAGACGCGTTCCTCGAGGCCGCAGGGCTTCTGCTGCTGTGGAAGCGCGGCTTTGTTGAGCCCATCACGCCACCACCACACCCGCGGCACCTCACCGCGCAGCAGCTGCTTGCGCTTGCGCTGCAGGAAGGTGCCTACGGAGCCAACACCTGGCGGGAATGGTGGGGAACCCTGGAACTGATGGACGACGGCGAAGAAGTACTTAAGTACTTGTGCGACGAAGACTTGCTCGTAGAGGACGGCGGACTGTTGATGATCGGGCCGGCCGCCGAGAAGGCGTTCGGCCGCCGACACTTTATGGACCTGCTCAGCTCATTCAACGCTGAGAAAGAATTGCGTGTCGTCAGCGGGAACAAGGAACTTGGCTTCATTTCACCACTCGCGTTGCCACGAGAAGGCTCCGAGAAGCTCGACGCCAAGCCCATCCTCATGAATGGGCGGGCTTGGCGTGTCGAGCACGTGAACTGGGAACGGTTCGAAGTCGTTGTCAGTCCGTCGACCTACAAGGGCGACGTCCGGTGGCATAGCGACGCGATGGCGCTGTCATTTCAGATGATGCGAGCGCAACGCGATGTGGTTCTTGGCGAGACTCCAGAAGTGCCGTTGTCACGGCGAGCGACCGAGCGGCTGGACCTCGTCCGCGAGGCACGGGCAGATCAGGTCTCAAAAGGCGAGCTCGTGGTTGAACAGTCGGGTCAAGACGTCCATTTCTGGACTTGGGCGGGACTCAAGGCGAACGAGACGCTACGTGCCGGCCTTGGAGGAGCGGAGGGACAGTCGTACAACGACGTCATGGTACTGCGCGGGGCGGTGGACCTGTCGCGGCTCGCGCAGATCTCGTTTGACGACATAGTGCCGCATATTCCTGTGGAGATGGTCGACAACTTAAAGTTTTCCGCTGCGCTGCCGGAAGCGACAGCTGTCAAGACGCTCTCGGAGCGGTTCGCCGATAGGGCGGGTGCAGCAGCGGTTGCGGCGGAGAGTTTGATACCCGCGACCGGGAGGATGAGTCCTGAATAGCGAAGCACCGTGAATGACGATGATGCCTGTTCGCAGCGGATTAGATGCTGCCCCGGTTCTCAGCACTTAACGGGTGCCTGCACTTGACGAACGTTCGCCGTACAAGTGCCCATGCCGGGACGTCAGTAACGGTCTGATGCTCGTTTATGGCGCCATCAGAGCTTATCTATCCAGGTATCTTCTTCTCTGAGGTCCCAGGAGGAAGCGCCTTCCGGGCGCGGCTTTGCCTCCGCAGCTGCTTTGATTCGCTTCAGAACCCGATGAGCTTCAGCAGCCGTGAGGTCCCTTAGGGCTGCTAGCGGCCGCACCACACAGCTCTGGGCGATCTCCTGCCGCCGATCTTGGCCGTCAATCCCAGCCGCGGCGAAGGCTTCGCGAATCGCTGCGACCTGGTCATCCCGGATTAAGGGGTCAGCGGGACCCGCGCTTTCAGCTGGCGGTTCACTTGGTTCGAAGTTAAAGAGAGCATCGTGCACAGTAGAAGCGTACAGGCCCGGAATCTTTCAATTTGCGCGTCCTGACAGGCAAGGGTCGAAATTCCAGCTCGTTGCCGCTCATCGGCCGCCGCCGAGACTAGGAGTCTGCACCCACGCAGCGGCACTCCCGCAAATAGTCCTGGCTAAAGCCAAGGATGACGCTGCGAAGGCCGCGGCTGAAACAAAGAAGCAATCCAGCAAAGAATCGACCGGCACCAATGCAAAGAGCACCCGGTTGGGTGCTCTTTCACTTGTCTACTGGCCGAACTGCTTCACCACGCCCGTGCTAGACCCGAAGGGGAAGCCCAGCTCTCGCTTCGCCACGTTCATGAGTAGCGCTGCGGCCTTTGACGCTTTGTCCCGCGTCAGCTCAAACTCGGCACTAGAGAGTTCGGGATGGTGATCGCTCAGCGTAAGGAAGAGGTTACCTGCCGCTTCGGCTAAGTCTCCGTCTGAGGTGATCTGAAGTATGGCCCACTGTCGCTGCAAGTCGGTCAATATTGGCAGTGTCGTTTCAGTGGTGTCCATCAAATCCGTTTGAAACGCCTTCAGTTCCTCGGGTGCCACGACAGGTGCTCCTGGGTACTTCTTGAAAATGCCACGCCGGGACACCAAGATGTGGTTTCGCAGTCGATAGTTTGCGACCAGCATGTCGGAGACATGAGCGATAGTCTCCGTGCGCCATTTCTCCTTGTCGGCTATCAAGCGATCATCGTCAGCCTTGATGCGATCAGCTAACCGCTGCTCGTTGGCGTTGTGCTTGGTCGTTAGATACGTGATGAGGCCACCCACGACAGTGCCGACAAGTGCGGACCACCAGGGCGCTTCTCCCTGCATCAGGAACTGGATGAACTGGTCCATGCGCCTCTTTTACCTTCTTTTTGTGCCTTGATGATGCTTGATTTCTCGAAGCTGCGTGGTTTCCGACGCCTCGGGGCTGATATGGGCGCCCCAGCCCGCTCCACCGAACCCGATGCCGGCTGCAACGAGCGTGCCCACAACTGTGATGAATGCTGTTGCATAGGCCGTCTTGTGCTGCTTCTCGTCACGTTCCTGTTCGGCAGGTCGACGATCGTTCTTTACGGCCATCCGTAACACCCATCGTGAGTCGGATGCAGGGAACTTAACATGGACACCGTGACTGAAAGCGCCCGACTACGTAGCAGCCTGCAACCGAGGAAGAGGTCCCACTAGGTTGTCTTGTTTTTGGCCTCTTTCGCCAGCTTCTTGGCTTCCTTCTTCTCACGGCTCTGCTTTGATCTGCTGGAAATCAGTCCAGAAGCTCTTTGGGTTCTTAATGCGCCGTTTCACACGTGCTCGCAGTGGTGCCTTATGAGGGAGGGGCTCCAGCTTTATAGTCTTTCTCAACTCGTTGAGGACAGCACGCCGCCTAAACCGATATTCATCATTTGTGGTTTTATCGTTCTTTTCCAGCATGTCTATCCGTATAGCTGCAACGATCAACGTTCGGCACACACCGTGGAGACTTTCAGGCGCTACGAAGGACAGCTTGTTGAGGGCCTTATGCGCTTTGTGACGTGCGACGGACTGGTCGCGAAGGGCAATGTCACTTTGCTTCATGCTCTTGCCAGTCTTCGCATCAGTTACGGACCTGTATGTCGCCGCCTTGGAGAGGCGGTTGTAATCCTGCGAATTCTTCTTGTATTCATCGGTGTACGTCAGAAACTTGCTGCCGAGATCTTTAATTTCCTCGTCATAGCGGCGGGCATCCTCCGCCTTCTGCTTACGGTTGTCACTGGCTCTAGTCGAAGTGAAGGCTACGATGGCACCCAAGATCGTAGCTGCTGCGGTGACGGCCGGAATGCCCCACCACGACGCCTTCTCAGCTGACAGTATCCCGGCAAGTCCTGACAGTGTCCCGCGAAGCCAGTTCAAGAACTCCATGATGCTCTTTTAAATTCCCGTCATAAGCGCTTAATTAATTACATATGGCGACACCGCTTCGAATCGACTCATTCAACGAGATTAACGTCATGGAACGGACGAGGCTTGCTGGTGATGCCGCGGTAGGAGCAACCGAGCTTTCACTTCGAGTCACCCAAGGAATCATAAACGGCCAGGTCATCTACATCGGCATTTGCCGCGTGAGGGCATTGAGAACCCGCTGTTGCGTCCGTTGATGACGAAACGACCGTGATACTGGCAGGCGGCCCCTTCGGTGAACTCCAGCCGGTCCGCCCGCCGCAGCACCTCCGGGCTGCCCACTCGCCACAGGATCTCGCCGCGGGCGTCGGTCAGCACCAGCAGGTGCCGGCCGGAACTGAAATCGTCGGCCAGCAGGTCGTGCAGCGCCGGCATCACCTGGTGCAGCCGGTGCTCCCGCCGAAGCTCCAGGACGTCGGCGACGTCGTGCAGGTGCCGCGGGCTGTGGTGGTCCGGGCTGATTCCCAGGGCGATGGAGCGGCGCCACGAATCAGCCAGGCCGGTGGGGATCTCCGGGCGCGGGACACCGGACATGACACGCGAGCCTGGGCAGCCCGCCCAGGTATTCTTGGCGAGGGGGACCGTACACGGTCAAGTCCTACACCGGTGTTCGGGTTGACCGCGGCAGGTCGCGCAGCAGCACGCCACCGGGGTCCGAGTTGACGGTGCAGGCGCCGTCCGGAATTACTGAGGAGCGTGACTGGTGAGCAACGCCAGTGATTGGGCATTGGGACTCAAGAAAATCCATGAGAAGCAACTGGACCGTCCCCGTCGTGTACACCGGCTGGGCCGGACCAAAATTCTCTTCACAACCGGCCACGCGGCCTGCACGGTGGGCGCAGCGGTCGGGGCAGTGTCGGTCGATGCTCCCGACCTTGTTTTCTGGCTTGCAACGGTGGCGGGGTTTTTCGGAGGAAGGTACTTTTACCCGGTGCCCCGCAGCAGTTTCGCGAGCCCCTACGGCGTCAGGGAGTTCGCCAAGAAATCCCCGGCCGACATGGACTTTATGACCCCGGCGGAGATCCGGGCTTACCAATTCAACGCAGAATTCGCCCAAAAGGGCGTGACACCATTGGCTCTGGGGACCGAAGACGCCCTGGGCCGCCAGCGTGAGGCAGTTCGAACAGCGTCCCAAGTTTCAGGCGTGGACGAAATGTTATTGGCGAATCTTTCGCTGACGGATCTGCAGGAATACGGAAGGACCGCGGACCGGCATGACCTGCTGAAGCGGCGGTGGCTCACCTACGAGGTGGACCCGCAGTTGCAGTTCGACTATCCCGCGATGTCGGATACTTCTCTTCCGGCCACTTCGGCCATGCTCAGGGCCATGCGCGCCGCCGACCACGAGAGAAGCGCAGGTAATCCGGGCGGGTACAGGCTCGCGGTGGACCGGTTTTCCCAAGCGCTGGCGGCGGCGGAAGCAGCAGCGGGAGTGCCCTGATCACGGGGCCAGCGGCGCGGTGACCTGTCCGGCGGGGCGGGGGAGGGCCGAGCGAGAAGATCCTGGTGGACGCGCATCACGGGCCGGATCCAGTTGGAGGACCTGGTGGAGCAGGGCTTCGATACTTTCAACCACAAGGACAAGAGGTGAAGGTTCCGGTGCGCCGCTAGGTTCTGGTGGGCGGCCGTGAGGAAGGACGACGGCGGGAGGCGATTGCCGCCGTCGTACCCCCACGCCTGCCCGTGGTCAGGCAACAGCCCAACGCTTACAGGGACCCAGCGACTATGTCTCAGCATTGGCGCAGGAACACGGAAGCATTGGATCAAGACCGGTTTTGCCCGTGAATCCACGTGAGACGATGCACGCACAATGCACGATCTGGGGGTCTCCAACAGTGAAGTACAAAAGATTATTGCCGGCGCTTGCTCTCACAGCGCCTACTGAAGTGGCCATGAGGCACGCGGAGCAACCTCCGGGCGCTCAGACTGGTGAAAGTCACAGCCGTGGAATCCGCATCGAACTCGAGGGACACCGATGACCTTCGACTTCCACTCCGATACTCCGGCCGGCAAAGACCCTGACTCCTTCAGCCCCGCCTTGCGGAAGTACCACCAACTGCTGTGGAGCAAGGAGTTGCCCACCGGCCAGCACTTCCACCTGGCTATGGAACCCCGCAGGTACCTCGTGCACCGATCCTCGTCCGGTGTTTTCTTCCTGGCCAGCGACACGATCACCACCAGGCTGCGAAAGAAGGCTTGGAACGTCATCCGTGACATACCGGAAGACGGCCTACCCAAGTACCGCGGCTACACCCCCGGAAGCACGCTCGTGTTTCCAGGCAACAGGATCGGCAGAAAACCGACTATCAATGGTGCACGCGGGCTCCACCCGAGGATCGCCGATCGCTTCGATCTGACTCTCGAGTGCATCCGCCGCCACTATTTCGGTGAGCCGAGCCCCCTCGGAGAGGTCCTGCTCAGGTATGCGGACTTCTTCGCACTGTTCGGGGATTTCGTCGGTTACGTCGAATTCTTCTTACTCGAAGACCTCGTCGAGGATGACGGCCAGACAATCCGGTTCTTCCACCCGTTCGCCGACTTCAGCACACCGGCTGTTCCGAAAGACCGTGACGAATACCTCGAGTATCTACGGCTCAGCAACGCTTTCATCAGCGCGCGCAATCGCAGGATCGACGAAGAACTCCAAGGGCGGATCGCACGGTAAGCCGGAAGTCCACTTAGTCGCAGTCCCACCGGCGCTGCGGAACGGCGGCGTCCGCGGTCAAAGCTCGCTGGGCCGTTCGCACGGCTTCTTCGTGTCCGTAGCCGGTGTGAGGCCGAAAGGGCCTCACACCGGCGGGTTCAATTGGTCCGGGCCGTAACCTAACGGGCTTGATGACCGCTGAGCGGCGCCAGAACCAGCAGACACGCAGGATTGTCAGCGCCGGATGCCATGATTGGTTGCATTGATTGAATAACGGTACTGATGCCGGTGCCGTAGATGGGGGAATTTGATGAGTCTGTCCAACCGCGAGTATGTGGGCCGGGCCCTTGAGGCCTTGGCGGTTGGCCTTGAGCCCTACATCGCAGCAGTGCTCTCCGAGGTAGCCCCCGGCGTGGCATGGACCAAGATCATTCAGCACAAGGATGAGAACGCAGGCCGCGCTGCGCAATCCTACGCAGCCACGGATCTCAGCCTGCAGCTGCGCATCATGACTGAATCCATGGGCTCACTTGGCTACCCCTTCAACCTTCCGCATGACGCACGCAGCCATACCTCCGAGCTGCGCCAGGCACGGAACCGGTGGGCCCACAATGAGACCTTCGACGACGCCGATACCTTCCGTGCCCTGGACACCGCAGGCCGGCTGGTCAAAGTGATCGGGCTGGACCAAACTCACAGCAAGTTGGTTGCGCTTCTTACCGAGTACCAGAACCGGTCCTCTCCGAACCGGGAACAACCGGAAGAAGACCAGCAGGCTCTGCCGGCCGCCGTCGCGCAGTCCGACCACCCGGAGGAAAGCCTTCCGGGTGAGCCCTCGGTCCCTGGACCGGCTGCATCCGCTGCCCACGTTGTGGTTGAGGTGACCACAGCAGATGCCCTGAGCTATGCGATGGCGCACAACGGCTTCCGGTTCGTCAGGCAGGTCAAGATCACCAACATGGGGGCGGAAATCCGTGGTGCAGTGGTCCAGGTGGAGGCCTCCGCGCAGTCAGGCCGGATCTCCGGCGACTTCCAGCAGTATGTGGATCTTGCCGCAGGCCAAACCATCACGCTCGATGACCTCAACGTCCCGGTTCAGGCTGCCACCATGTATGAACTGGCTGACCGCCAGATGGGAAAGGTGCTGGTGACCGTCCACTCGGCCGGCGCCAATGCCGCCGTCGCCGAGCTGGGCCGCGCAGAGACAGACCTGACGCTCCTGCCCGCACAGTTGTGGATCGCTGGACGGGGACTCGTCTCCTACGAGTTCCTGGCCGCGTACGTGCAACCGCACCATCCCAGCATTGCCAAGCTCATGTCCGAGGCCGCCGACATCCTCATGCAAACAAGCGGCAGCGGCAGCTTCGACGGGTACCTGGAGGACGGGGACCGGGTTGACCAGATCGTGTTCGCCATCGCCCAGGCCATGAGCGCCCGCGACATCCGCTACAGCATGCCACCCGCCAGCTGGGGCCTTGAAGGCCAGCAGGTACGCACGCCGGCGCAGGTCCTTGACGACCGTCTTGGCACGTGCCTCGACACCACGCTGGTCCTGGCCGCCGCCCTGGAATTCTGCGGCATCAGGCCTCTGCTCTGGCTAGTGGACGGCCACGCCTTCCTCGGCTACTGGCGCGAGGAAGGCAGCCTCAGCACTGCGGCCTCCGACGACGTGCCCGAGCTGGTCAGCCTCGTACAGCGGGGCTTCATCGGCCTCGTGGAAACCACGCTCCTCACCGGCAGTCAGCCGATCTCGGCGGGTGCACTCCGCAACAGCCCGCTGAACCGTTATGTGGAGAGCGGCAATGACGAGATCAACGCGGTGACTGACATCAGGCGCGCCCGCCTCGATGGCATCTACCCGCTGCCGGCCCGGACCACGTCCGACGCCGGAACCTACACCGTGGTCAACTATGTCCCGGAAACCAAGACTGCGCCGGCGCTGCCGAAGAAAGCAGCCTCAAGCGGGGGACCGGCCAGGACCACAACTGATGTTCCACCCAGGGTGCTCCAGTGGAAGAACGCCCTGCTGGACCTGAGCCTGCGGAACAGGCTCATCAACTTCACTGACACCGCCCGGTTTCCACTCGCAGTGCCTACTGCATGGATGGGCGCCTTCGAGGACCTCATCAGCAAGGGCACGTCCGTCAGCCTGCTTCCGTCCAACCAGATCAGCGCCATCCACCAGGAGCGCGGCGTCCGCTTCGGCAGGGACCTTCCGCAAGACGAACTCGCGGAGCTGCTCAGCTCCAAAAAGTCCGTGTTCGCCGAGGTCAGCGAAGACGGCTACAACGCCAGGATGCGCGGGCTCGCCTACAAGGCGAAGACCCAGTTGGAGGAAACCGGAGCCAACAACCTCTACCTGGCCATCGGCAGCCTGATGTGGGAGCTGGACGGCCGGGCGCTTCGGTCCCCGCTGGTTCTGGTCCCCGTCAAACTGACTTCTGCAGGGAAAAACGGTCTGTACCGGGTCACACTTGATGAGACGCGCCAGTCCACGCCGAACTATTGTCTACTTGAGAAGCTGGCGCAGTCCCATGACCTGCGCATCCCGGGTCTCGCAGAGCCGGACGAAGACGGATCTGGAATCGATCTGGACGCGGCGTTCGCTGCAGTCCGGGCGGCCGTTTCGGCCAAGGGCCTTGCCTTCCGGGTGGAAAACACCGTGGACCTGTCCATGTTGCAGTTCGCCAAGTTCCGGCTGTGGAAGGACCTTGACGAGAACTGGAAGGAATTCACGGCCAACAGCCTGGTCAACCACCTGATCAGCACCCCGACGGAGCTCTATTCTGACGGCGTTCCCGTCACGTCCGACGTCGACCTGGACGCCCTTGCCGCGCAGTGTCCAATACCAGCGGACTCGTCGCAGCTGGAGGCAGTCGCGTCTGCCGTCGCCGGCCAGACGTTTGTCCTGGAAGGCCCTCCGGGCACCGGAAAGTCACAGACCATCACCAACCTCCTGACCCGCGCCATTGCTGACGGCAAGCGGGTTCTGTTCGTTGCGGAGAAGCGGGCAGCACTCGATGTTGTCCAGAGGCGGCTCGACGACGTCGGGATGGGGCCGTTCTCCCTTGACCTGCACGACAAGGGCAGCAAGCCGGCGGTGGTCAGGGCGCAGATCAAACACGCCCTGGAGCTGAGCCTGTCTGCAAATAAGCAGCAGCTTGAGACTGCCTCCACCGATCTTGCCGCAGCCCGGCGTGGACTGGTCCGCTATGCCAACAACGTCCACGAAGAGAATGGTGCGCAGCTTTCCCTCTACAGCGCGCGGACCAAGGCTCTGACCTATGAACCTGATCATGCAACAGTTCCGCTCAGCCCTGAACTGACAGCGTCCTTGAATGACTCCACCCTGAACTCGATCCGGCAGGTGCTCCGGGAACTTCCGGAGTTCACCGACCCCGTCCGTCCGGGGCCTGACCACCCATGGCGGTTCGCCACTGTTGCCGTTGGCGAGCAGCAGGAACAGCAGCTGCTGACTCTGGGACGTCGCCTCAACGAGGCGCTGAACGCCTTGCGGCCAACCCCCGGACTGCCATCGGTTCTGGACGCAGCACAGACGCCGGCCGACGTCGAGACTCTCGCTACGCTGTTGCAGGACCGGAACGTTCCGTTGGGGACCCTGGATGTGGTCCGCTCCGGCGACTGGTCAGTTAACGCTGAACAGTTGGAGAAACTGGTGACGGCCTTTGCATCCGTCCAACATCCGGGCCTCGAGCAGGTGGCGCCGGAGGCTATGGATCTTCCTCTGCCGGAAATCCTCGGTCGCGCGCAGCAGGCCGCCGCTTCCGGGTTCTGGGGACGCAAGAAGCGGCTGTTGGCAGTGGCCGCCGAACTGTCTCCCGTGCTTGTTTCTCGAGCTGAAGTCCGTCACAAGGAGCTGGTGCCGCTGCTGGAGAAACTGGTGGCCGTTCAGCACGAGGTCTCCGGCCTGCGGGCGACGCGGGGCTCTTTGCCTGGGCTTCCTGCGGATCAGCAATGGAACCCGCTGACGCCGGACGCACAAGCCGACTTGCAGCACCGCATTTCCTGGCTTCGCTGGGCCGCGCAGGCGGTGCAGCCGTCCCCGGAGCCTGACGTCGTGAGCTTCCAGAGCGAGCTCCGTACGTTCCTGAGGGACGCCCCGGACGTCCACCAGAACGTTGTCGGCTGGCTGCGGGAGCTTTCGCAGGCCTGGGAAGAATTCCTGCAGATCAAGGGTGTGGTTGCTGCTGACCTGCGTAAGTGGACCGGTGGGCGGGGCTTCCTGGCCCGCTGGTGGGAAACGTCCGTGGCGCGGCGACTGGATACGGCGGGGTCGGTGCCGCTGACGCGGTGGCTCGAGCTGGTCCGTCATGTCGAGCCGCTGCGTGCTGCGGGGCTGGTGGACGCCCGTAGTGCCATCCTCGACGGCGAGCTGGAGGCCGATGACGCAGCAGCAGCTTTTGAGCGCGGTTTGGCCGAAGGGTCGCTGGCCGAACGGCGCATCGCTACGGGGTTGAGCGACTTTGACACCATCCTGCACGAGCGCACCATCGAGCGGTTCACCAGCCGAGCGGAAACGGTACGTCAGCTGCTCAAAACCAACCTCGCCGCCGGGGTCCTGCGCTCCCGTACGGTCTCGTCGTCGTCGACCTCCGGGCGCATGGGCGAGCTGCAGCGGCAACTGACCAGGCAACGAGGTGGCTTGTCCGTCCGAAAACTGATGGAACACTATGCAGATCTCATCACGGGGATCATGCCCTGCACGCTGGTCAGCCCGGATTCAGTGGCGCGGTTCTTCCCGGCCAGGGCCGGTCTGTTTGACATCGTGGTGTTCGATGAAGCTTCACAGATCCGGGTAGCTGACGCGGTGGGTGCCATGGGCCGCGGTGCGTCCGTAGTGGTGGTGGGTGACAGCAAGCAGATGCCGCCCACGTCGTTTGCGGAAATCTCCTCCGACGCCGGCAGCGACGGCGACGCCGAGATCTCCGTGGTGGAGGATATGGAGTCGATCCTTTCCGAGTGCGTGGAAGCGCGGGTGCCGCGGCAGTGGTTGTCCTGGCACTACCGGAGCCAGGACGAATCGCTGATTGCTTTTAGCAACCAGCAGTACTACGACAGCAAGCTTTCCTCGTTCCCGGGCCCGTCCCACGGCGCTGCGAATGCGGGTGTCCGGGGGCATGGCGTGAACTTTGTCCGCGTGGATGGCCAGTTCCACCGCTCGGGACCGTCCAAGTTCCTTCGTACCAACCCGGTGGAGGCCGCTGCCGTGGTGGCCGAGATCCGCCGCAGGTTTGATGCTGATCCGGCGGGGACTCCCTCCGTAGGTGTGGTGACGTTCAACCTGCAGCAACGTGCACTGATCGAAGGGCTGCTGCGCGACACCGAGGATCCGCGTATCGTCGCTGCCCTGGACGAGGATTCAGAGGGGCTGTTCGTCAAGAACCTCGAGAACGTGCAGGGTGATGAGCGGGACGTCATCCTGTTCTCGACGGGGTTCAGCAAGAATGACAAGGGATACCTGCCGCTGAACTTTGGTCCCTTGAACCGGTCTGGCGGGGAACGGCGCCTCAACGTTGCTGTCACCCGTGCACGCCGGCAAGTTATTGTCTTCTCCAGCTTCAACCCGGCCGATCTGCGCTCCGAGGAAACCAGCTCTGTTGGCATCAAGCATTTGCGGTCATACCTCGATCTGGCCGAGCAGGGGACCGCTGCGCTGCCATATGACGGGCGCCGCGCCGCCAGTATTGACCTGCACCGGGAAGAGATAGCCGACGCGTTGCGGGACCGCGGGTTCGTGGTTGTCTCGGATGTGGGATTGTCCGATTTCAAGGTGGATTTGAGCGTTGCGTTGGCGGAAGACCCGTCCCGCCAGCTGATGGCCATATTGTTGGACGGTCCGGCCTGGGCTGCACGCCGGACCGCGGGCGACCGGGACGGGTTGCCCAGGGATGTCCTGACGCGGATGATGCGGTGGCCTTCGGTGGAGCGCGTCTGGTTGCCGGCCTGGCTTTCGGACAGCGAGGCTGTCCTCGACCGGCTGGAACTTTCCTTGCGGGAAGCCGCAGACGAGGTTTCGGACGAACTGACGGCAGAGCCGGACACCTGGGTGATCGCCGGCCCGGGAATCCTTGACGAATCTGATCCCGCTGATGCGGACGGCAGCTTCACGGACATCTTGGGGACCTTGCCACTTTTCGAGGAGATCCGGAAACCTTTTGCCTCGCTGTCGACAGAACGTGTTGATGCAGGGGTTTACGAACCGTGGACTGTCCAGAGATTTGGTAGCACCGACGTCCTTGACAGCCTGCATTCACGTCGTTCCATTGCTGCCGTCCGTGACGCCATCGGTGTTGTGGTCGCGGCTGAAGGGCCCGTGCACAAGGATCGCCTGGCAAGACTGGTGTGTGCTGCATTCGGCCTCAATAAGGTCAACGGTCCTCGTGCGGACTCCGTGCTTCGTCTGGTCGAACCGTCGACACAGGTTATTGATGAAGACGGATTTGTTTGGGATGCCACGGTGGATCGGCGCACTTGGAGGATCTTTCGGTCTAATGACGCTGAGATCGTTCGTAAGCCCGAGCACATCAGCGTTGTGGAACTACGGAATGCGATGGTGGATATCGTGAGTGCGACAGGCGGCATCGGAGTGAGTGAGCTGCATCGGGAAACGATCCAGACCTTCGGCGGGAGGCGGCGCACTGCTGGCATCACGGCTCGCCTGAATGAGGGGCTGCAGCATGGAGTGGACACTGGGCACCTGGAACTGCGCGGCGACACTGTGCGGCTGGCCACATCGTTTCAATCCTAAAAGAGGCCCTGACCTCTTTCCATCCGCACGGTGCCGCGCGGCAACGGCGGTCACTGGCCCGACCGCAAAGCATACAAGCTCGTCATTAGGCGGCCCGGCGAATTACTGGACGAGGCACGGGCGGAGGAACTCGTGGAGTGGCTCGTGATTTCGGAGCACCGATCGCGCGGGTCTTGTCGAAGTACCCCTTAAAACACGGGCAATTGGCGGGATCGGCGGGATCGGCGGGATCAACGCCGCCTTGGGTGACCTGGCGGGAATCCAACCCTCGGCTATGTCTTCCGCATCTTGTGTATTACTTCCGCTGCCTTGCGGTAGGCCTCTTTGGCTTCGGGGCTTGTTGCTGCCCGGTACAACTTCTTGCCGTCCTCAAGCAACTTCCCTGCCTTCGCCTGCATTTCGGGATCTTGAGCGAGAGCGTAAAGCTTTGCGGCGGCATCTTTGGCCTTCTGCCCGCCGTCCTTCATGACAGCAGCGGCTTTGTCTGCTTTTCCGGCCATAGTTGCTCCGTAAAATCGTAGGCTGGTTGTGTTAGCAAGCTGAGTAAGCGTCAGATGGTAGTAAGCGCTTTGCCCACCCGAGTTTATTAGGCTGCGACTCCAGGGAATACGACGAGGGATCCGTCACGCTTCCGTTCAATTTCAATTGCAACGTCATCCCGGTGGCCAGACATGTGGAGACCGTCTCCCAGAGCGCGAAGTCGGTACGAGGCTTGAAGCAGTTGGTCTACCTCGCCGGCCGTAAACGCGGGAATACGGAAACCGCTGTCGCGCTTCACCTGGAGCGCAGACAGTCGAAGGAGCACCTGGTTGATACCTGACTCCAACTCGTCGGTGCTGCGCCCGTCGTCGTGGAGCGTCCCGATGAAACTCTTGAAGGAATTGCCGGTGTCCTGCTGGGCGTGCTCGACTGCCTGAAGCACGAGCACCCGCCGTTTGAGAGCGATGGCCAGCCGTGCAATCTCCAGGTGCGCCCGGAAGGTTCCGCCTTCCTCAGTGATGCCGGGAAACGGCTTTTTCAATTCACTTACTTCGACTGCGGCATCGGACAACGCATCCAATGCCGCTTCCCACTTCTTCAGCCGCCGCCGAGTTGCAGCGATAGCGGTATTAATGCCGTGCACGGAGGAATCCAGACCCAGCGAAAGGCCAATGCGGCCCTGGTCAAGGAGGATCGACGTCGCCTTGTCGATCGCTTCACGGCAACCGTCCAACTCGTTGCGTTCTTTATCCAGGTTGTCCTCGTGCAACTGCTCCAAGAGGTCAGTGATCCGCTCGATTGCTTCCTGGCGCTGGTGCTCGGCGTATGCGCTGACGCTGACGGCCACGGCCATCAGCACGAGTGGCGCGGCCACCGTCAGAGCTCCAGCGCTGGCTACCGCAACGCCAGCCGTCGCTGCCGAGCCAGTTGCAGCGCCGGCAGTGCCTGCAGCTGCGGCTCCACCAACGACGGGTACGAGCTTGGCCTGCCCGACTATCCCGGTCGAGTTCACCAAAGCGCCGTACACAGCTCCTGAAGGTCCTTGGGCTGCCATAGGCCGAACCAGTCCCTTGCCCACCTGCGCTGCAAGCTTGGCGGGTACCACTATCCGGTACAGCACTTCTCCGGTTTCAGCCACGTTCAGTTGTGGGGGAGCGGATTTTGCTGTTTGGGTTACGAGCTGCGCCAATTGCTTTGCGAGTGGACTTGCAACGTCAAGCGGCAGACCGCCCTTGCGATCACGGGTCTGCGGCATGGCATGCATCTCGAGTGTTGCGATGGGAGAATCCGCAAGTGCTGCCAAAACCGTTCTCAATTCTGCGAGGCGGGCCGGCGTTAGACCTTCGGTGCCCAAGACGTCAGAAACGCTGACTGCCTCTGTAGCCAGTGTCCATACCGGCACGAGTGCCTTGCTGTCAATAGTAGTCACTTGTTTCCCCTCGATAAAGTGAAGCCGCCGTGGGCGGTGCTAGCGACGGCGCCTGGGGGAGCCAAGAACGTGATCCTTGCCCAATTGTCACCAGTCGTTATCGTCCCATATTGAGACCTAAATTTATGAAACTGTCGTTGCCGCGCCCGTAGGTTGGTCCCGCTACACTGGTGCTGAATTAGCCATCCAGCAGTTCTGGAAGGCAACCAAGAGGAACGGAACCCGAGCCGTTTCAAGGCAAAAGGGGTCCAATGTCCGAAGCCAAATCATTCAAGCCGGTCGCGCTCGCTGCATCTGCGGTGGCGGTGCTACTGGCTGCACTGCTTGTAGCGAGCATGCTTGGGTTCGGCCCGTTTTCGAGCAAGAGCGAGCGTAACCAAACCGCTCTTTTGAAGTCCGTGAAGAACGTAAGCCAGTACCATGCTGCGGTCGGTAATTTTGAACTTTTGTTGGACGAGAAAGAAAGCACCGGGGGGCTTCCCGATTTCATAGCAGGACGACGGACGCTCTTTGTGGCCGCTGGAACCGTCAATGCCTATGTCGACCTTGCAGGTCTCGCCGAAGAGGACCTTACGGTGTCAGCGGACGGCAAATCGGTGACGCTGCGGCTTCCCGAGCCGCAGCTCGACAAGCCCAATATCGACCATGACCGGTCCTATGTGTACAGCCAGGATCGGGGTATCGCTGACCGAGTCGTAGATGCGTTCACGGCCCCTCAGCAAGCGGAGCTCTATCTCCTCGCCGAATCGGATATGGCTCACGCTGCTGAGAACTCCGAGCTGCGGCAGCGAGCGGGTGAAAATACCAAGAGCATGCTGACCAGTCTGTTCGGGTCGCTTGGATACGAGGTTACCTTTGAGGGCGGCGCATCTAGTTAGGTAATGCTGATCGACCGGTTTGGCTCAAACTTGCTGCTGTATCACCCGGCTAGCTGGCAGCAACAGGGGCGGTGATGGCGCTCACCGTTGACGACTTCGGGCTTATCGGGCAAGGAATCATTGTCAGTGCCATTGGCTAGTGTGAACCCATGACTGTTCTCCGCGCCGCACTCACGGCTTCTCGCTTGTTGAGCGAGGATCCAGCGTGGCGTCTGCTCCGGGCAAATAACGCAGCGATTGCAGTAGCTGTGCTGAGCAAGCATCTGGGCGGCGAGCAACGTCGGTTGGCGGCGCCGGCGCTTTTTGAGCACGTTGAGGAGGATCTGGAGGAGCTGCGGGGCAACGGGTTCGATCTGCCGCAGACGGCTCAGGCCTATTGCACAGCGTGGCGCAATGACGGCGTCCTGATCCGTCGCACTGCAGAGGGATCCCGCGAGGAGACCTTTGAATTGTCGCTGGGAGCTCTGCAGGCCATTCGCTTTGTCGCGGAGCTGTCCCAGCCGCGGCAGGCCGCCACCGAATCGCGTCTTGCCACAATCCTGGACAGGGTGCGCGTACTGGCCCGCGAAACAGACCCGGACAGTACGTCACGGCTGCGCGCACTGCATGAGGAACGCGCCCGCATCGATGGCCAGATTGAGCGGGCCGCCGGCGGGGACATTGACGTGCTGTCCGCCGAGCAGGCCGCTGAACGGCTGCGCGACGTACTATCGCTCATCGAAGAAATACCCAGTGATTTTGCCCGGGTCCGGTCCGAGCTTGAGCAACTCAACAGGGACCTGCGGGAACGGCTGATCGAACAGGATGGCCCGCGCGGCAGCGTCCTGGATGACATCTTCCGCGGTGTTGATCTCTTGGCGGAGTCCGAGGCTGGACGGAGCTTTTCCGGCTTCTATGCTCTACTGCTTGACCCGGAACAGGGACGTGATTTCGAGGACAGCATCGACACCATCATGGACAGGCAATTCACGTCCCGGCTCTCCGCAACGCAAGTGAGGACTCTGCGCCGGATTCTGCCCACGCTCCAAGACCGTAGCTCCGAAATCCATGCCGTCATGACTGCGTTCAGCCGCAGCCTGCGCCGCTTCGTCCAGTCCCAGGAACTCGAACAGGACCGGTTGATCAACCAGCGGCTGCGTTCTGCATTGCGGCAAGCTTTAGAGACCTCGCAGTCGGTAAAGCCCTATGCTAAGACGGAATTGTCACTGGACCTGACCAGTGTTCCGCTCAATTCAGTGGCCGCCCTTAATCTGCACAATCCGGCCGACTTCGAAGCCGCTGGCGAGATCACGGAGCATGCCGCCGAGACAGTGGACATTGAGGAACTCCGGGCTCTGGCCCGCGCCTCCGAGATCGACATGATCGAATTGACCGGCAATATAAATACCGTGCTGAGCCGTCAAAGCTCTGCAACCATTGCTGACGTTTTGGCTGATCGTCCGGCCACCCAAGGTGTGGCGAGCGTCGTCGGACTCCTAGTTCTAGCCGAAGAGCACGCCATCGCGCTGAGCGGCCGTGAAGACGTCACCTGGCGGCCCCCCGGAGGCTCCGGCACCACGCGCCGCGGCACTGTGGGCCGCTATCTCTTCACCGAAAGGATTCACCCGTGAGCGAATCAGGCGTACCCGGACCGGCCGGAGCCGAGGGACCGTTGTCCGACGTCGCGCTGTGGGAGGGCGACACCGGCACCCTGCGGGAGCCCTCCCGCCGGGTCCTCGTCCAGCTTCTACGCGGCCCCTATCTCTCCGCCTCCCGGCACGGCAATCTATGGACGGCTCTCTTGTCCGACGAGGACGCCGTCCGGTCCAGCTTGGCAGACCTGTTCCTGGACCTAGTCACCGATCACGCCGCACAGGTCGCCTTCGTCCGCAACACCTCTGCGGACGTTGACGCGCCGAAGGTGATGCGCACTGCCACATTGACGTTCCTGGACACAGCGCTGCTGCTCCACCTGCGGCAGACGCTACTGCAGGAAAGCGGCGGTCGGAAAACCATCGTTGGCGCGGATGAGGTGGCCGATCAACTGCAGGTTTACCGAGGGAAAGACAACGCCGACGTCGCGGGATTCTCCAAACGCATCAACTCGTCCTGGCAAAAAATGGTCAAATACGGGCTGTTGGCTGCAACCAGCACGGAGGGCCGTTTCGAGGTTTCGCCCGTCTTGAGGCTCGTCTTCGGTGCGGAGGAGATTGCAGCCGTGCAGGCGGAGTACCGGCGGCTGGCTGCGGAGGTAGAGCCCGGCTCCGCAGAACTGCCCGACACCGATGAGGAGACAGAATGAGCATGACGATGGCGGCCACGGCACCAGGCACCCGGACCGGTCAGTGGCGGCTGGAACGGGTAGAGCTGCTCAACTGGGGGACGTTTCAAGGCCACCACCGCCTGGACATTGCACGAAAGGGCTTCCTGCTAACTGGACATTCCGGCTCGGGAAAGTCCTCGCTGGTCGACGCCATCTCAGCCGTGCTGACGCCTCGCGGAAAGCTGCATTTCAACGCGGCCGCCCAGGACACCTCCGCCCGGGGGGAAGACCGGACGATTGTGAGCTACATCCGCGGCGCGTGGCGGCGCAGCGCCGATGACGAAACGGGCGAAGTGCGTGCGGAATATCTGCGTACCGGCGCCACGTTTAGCGGCATCCTGCTGCGCTACAACGACAACACAGGGGCTAAGCCCGTGCTGTTGCTCAAGCTGTACCACCTGCGCCGAGGCTCCAA
Source organism: Pseudarthrobacter sp. W1I19 (assembly GCF_030817835.1). Taxonomy (NCBI): domain Bacteria; kingdom Bacillati; phylum Actinomycetota; class Actinomycetes; order Micrococcales; family Micrococcaceae; genus Pseudarthrobacter; species Pseudarthrobacter sp. W1I19. The sequence continues at coordinate 3,261,218 of NZ_JAUSZR010000001.1, read as the reverse complement.
CACGCCCGCTGAAGTCAGCGAATTGAGTATCCTCCTTCAGGAGGATGCGACGCTCACCGATTTTGTCGACTACCTTCGCAACGGCATCGAGACCCGGCGCATCAAGAGCACTTGGCCGGCCGCATACGTCACCGACAAGCATTCGGCCTTTGCCAGCCGCTTCTGCCGCCTGATGGGCATCTCCGGCGAGAATGCCGTCCTTCTGCTGCACAAGACGCAATCGGCCAAGTCGCTGGGCAGCCTTGATGACCTATTCCGCCAATTCATGCTGGACAAGCCGAAGACGTTCGACATCGCCACTACCGCAGTGGCGCAGTTTGGCGAATTGTCCGAGGCCCACCGGCTGGTGGTGGAGGCGCGCGAGCAGGTGGAACACCTGCGGAGTATGGAGGAACCGGCCCGCAGCTTTAGGCTCAGCAGTGCCCGTGCGGCCGAGGCCGCCGCACTTGCCGTGGCGCTGCCAAGCTTCAAAGATGAATGGAAGCTCAAGCTGGCCATGGACGCCAAAACGGCGGCCGAGTCCGCTGCGCTGACCGCACAGTACGACGTCGATATGACGACCTCCACCACAGCAGAATTGGACCAGGCTCACTCGGCCGCCCGGCGACTGGTGGTCGACCATGGCGGCCAGGCCCTGCGCGACCAACAGGGTCAGTTGGACCTCGCACAGGAACGCAATCGCGTTGTTCTGGGGCGGCGGGCCGAGCTGGCCTCGAAGCTTGAGGCGGTGGGTATCACCTTTCCCGCCAGCTTTGAAGAGTATGAGGAACTTCGGGCTGCGGCCCGCACTGAACGCAGCGCCTTCCATGACGCCCAAGTGGCCAGCCGACGGGCGATCAATGAGCTCCATGAGGCCCGCGCCGCCGCCAAAGCGAAAGTCCGTGACCTCGAAACGGAGCTCAAATCCCTTCGCGGTCGACGGTCCAATCTTGGCGACAGGCTCGTCAGCGCGAGGTCCGTCGTAGCCGAAGCGGCGGGCCTACCGGCGTCCGCGTTTCCGTTCGCTGGTGAGCTGTTGGAGGTCCGGAAGGAGTTCGCCGACTGGACCGGAGCCATCGAGCGGGTGCTGCGCCCCCTGGCCACCGTCATGCTCGTCCCGGAGACGCACATTGACCGAGTGCGCGACGCCGTCGACAGGCTATTTCTGGGTACGCGGCTTGTCTTTGAATCCGTCCCGAGCCGGGCGGAACTGCCGCGGCCAGCAAGGACCGAGCGGTCCCTAGTCTCGCGGGTGCAAGTGGCGGACGGTCCTATGGCCGGGTGGCTGCACTCGGTCTTGTCCGTCAACTATGACTACGAATGCGTGGATGCACCCGCGGAACTAAGCGGTTCGGAGAAAGCCGTAACCCATGCCGGGCAGGTCAAACGTTCCCGCACCCGTCATGAAAAAGACGATCGGTCACGAGTGGATGATCGCTCTACATGGGTGCTTGGATTCGACAACGTTGACAAACTGGAGCACCTGAGTTCGCTCCTCCAGGCCGCCCGCGTCAAGGCTGACCAACTCGCCGCCGAAGTCGACGCTGCGGAGAATCGCCGTGAGACCGAACGCCTGCGCGCTGAGGCACTGGCACTGACTGAAACCCACAAATGGGACCAACTGGATTCTGCCCGGGCCAGCAGCAGGGTGGAGCGCCACAAGGAACGGCTGGAAGAGATCCTGGCGGCAAGCGGCGACCTTCGAGCAGCGGAAGCTGCCGCGATGGAGGCGGGGGCACGATGGGAGGCCGCGCAGAAGGCCCAGCAAGCCGCCATGGAGACACTGGCTGAAGTGAAAACCGAACTAGCGGGATTAAACCGTATTGTCTTGGGGCTTGAGCCTCGCGTTGCCGGGGCAACAGAGGTGCCTGAGGAGCTTGGCAATCTTCTCCGGGAACGGTTCCTGGGGCAGCGCCGCAGCATCGTCCACGAGGTGATCGACGAAGTCGCACTGACAGTGGCCACGGGGTTGGGCGCGGAGGAAAAGCTGGCCACGTCACAGGCCGCAGCCGCCCGAACTGCCTTCGCCTCGCTGGCGGGAGAGTTCCGGCGTCTTTGGGCCGCCAAAGCCGGGGACTTGACCGACCAGGTGGAGGATGCTGGCGGATATCTTGCTCTGTTGGAGCAGCTTGTCGCGGACCGCCTGCCGGACTTTGAGACCCGGTTCTTCGAACTCGTGGAACGCCAGTCGCAGCAAAATGTGGCCACATTGGCCAATGAGATCCGCCGCGCGCCCTTGGAAGTGCGCGACAGGGTGGCCCCCATCAACGGCTCCCTTAAACGGTCTGCCTTCGACGCCGGGCGGTTCCTGAAGATCGTCGTCAAGGAGAACCGGGGCGAGCTGGGTAGGAAGTTCCTTAGCGACCTGCAGGACATCAGTACGGGATCATGGGTGGCCAAGAACCGCGACGAGGCCGAAGCCAAGTTCGAAGTCATGCGGCGCCTCATGGAGAGACTCGCCTCGAGCGAACCCGGCGATACCTCCTGGCGGAACCAATGCCTGGACACCCGACTGCACGTGCGCTTCACCGCCACGGAGGTGGACTTCGCTGGCAGGCAGCTCAATGTATACGATTCCAGCGCGGGTCTCTCGGGCGGTCAGCGGCAAAAGCTTGTCACGTTTTGCCTGGCCGCGGCCCTGCGCTACCAGCTGGCCGGCGATGACGAGGACGTGCCGCGCTACGGAACTGTCATCATGGACGAGGCGTTCGATAAGGCGGACAGCAACTTCACCCGGATCGCCATGGACGTCTTCACCGAATTCGGTTTCCACATGGTGCTCGCCACCCCGTTGAAACTCCTGCAAACGCTGGAGGACTACATCGGGGGCATGGCCGTGATCACCTGCCGGGACTTCCAGGACTCCCGCATCGGCTCCCTGTCCATGGATGACGATGACGGTCCGGATTCTGCTCCACTGCGCGCCGAAGTGCCGGCACGGGAGAGGCCGGCCGTCGCAGCGCTGTCGGACACCGGGAACGCTGAAGACCCGGCCGAGACGGGTGCCTTGTTTTGAGCCCTACGCCTGTGACTCCTGCCGGGGCGACCGCGCAGGCGCTCAAGAAATATAACCGTCACGTCGGTCCGTGGTCGGTAGGCGGCGACGCGTCGCTTCCCTTGGGCATCCCCTTGCATCCGCCCACCGAAGCGCAGGCCTTGGCCTCCGTGTCCACCGCCGTCGACTGGGCCAAGTCATGGGAGGGGATTGACTCCGTGGTCTGGACAGAACGTCGGTGGGCAAGTCTGGGCCAGCAGAGGATTCCCGACCGTGTGCAACTCGACACCCCTGCGGCCGTCGCGGCATTTGCCGGCAAAAGCACCCACTGGCAACGGGCATATTCTAGGGCCAAGGCGCTGCTCGACTCGGTGCCGCTGCCCCATACGGACCTGTTTGCGACCGCTGTGGGCCGCAGCGCCGTGGAACTCGTCGCTTTGGCTCCCGAAGACTTCACCCGCCTCGCCGGGGTACTGGAATGGCTCAGAGTGCATCCGGCGTCTGGACTGTATATCCGCCAGTTGCCCATCCGCGGAGTCGACACCAAATGGGTCCAGAAGTATAGGCCCCTCGTCACGCGACTGCATGAAGCAGCCACCGGTAGAAGCGGATTGGGATTGGCGGACAAACCGGATCTGGTCCGCGTCCGTTTCCTCGACCCCGCTCTGGCGCCGGGAGGATTGGCGGATCTGGCTGCACCGGTCACGGAGTTGGCCGCTATGGACCTAAACCCTGAAGTGGTCTATGTATTTGAGAATCTGGAGTCCGTATTGGCCATGCCACCTCTACGGGGTGCTGTGGTGTTCCATGGCTCCGGCTACGCCGTGGACCGGTTGGCCCGCATCCCGTGGATCCGTGATGTTGGCGTGATCTACTGGGGCGACCTGGACAGCCACGGCTTTGGCATTTTGAACCGCTTGCGGGCCCAACACATTGCAGTCAGCACTGTGTTGATGGACGTCGCCACTTTGGAGGCATTCAAAGACCTGTGGGGGCACGAGCCCCAGCCTGCCGTTGGGACCATGCAGCACCTTCTGCCGGAAGAGCTTGCCACAGTGGAACAGCTAGCAATACGCGGCAACGTGCGCCTGGAACAGGAACGAATCGACTGGAGTACTGCCATGAAAGCGCTAATTTCGACACGGCGTTGACCGGCTGGGCGTAATCTCTTTTTGTTTTAGCACCGCATGGCAACAACATGAGTGACAGGTCAAAGCGTTACATGTAACGTCGGGCAATGGGCGTTAGGGATCGAGTTGCCCGTCACCGTGCCGCAATGCGCGAACGGGGCTTCCGGCAGATTCAGATGTGGGTGCCGGACGCGCGCACGGACGAGTTCAGTCGGGAGGCTGAACGTCAGGCGCTGGAGGTTGCCGCTGCCGAGCGTGCCTGCGACGATCAGGACTTCATCGAGCAGATCTCGGAAGACTTGCCGGAGTGAATCGTGGTGAGCTCTGGACGGTATGGGGCAGAACGTATGCGCAGAAACCGCGGCCGGCGCTCATCATGCAGGATGACCTGTTTGCCGCATCAGAATCGATCACCCTTCTCCCGCTGACCTCGCACCTCACGGACGCTCCATTGCTCCGGCTGACGGTGAACCCCAGTTCCTTGACAGGGTTGGTTGGCACCGAGCAGTCAGATCATGGTGGCCAAGCTGACAACCGTACGACGCGCTAACCTCAGCCAGCGAATAGGCCGAATCGATTCCGAAACCATGGTTGCTGTTGAGCAATCGCTCGCCGCCTTTCTCGACTTGGCACACTGATGGAGGACGAGGGCCAGCCCGCTGGCCACGGCGGGCTGGAACACCACGGTGATTCCCGGCGTCGTGCCTGGTCGACGAATATCGCCCCGTCGCTATGGTCGTAGAACCCTAGCCCTCGCGGTCGATCTGCAGGTAGCTGAGTCCGCTGAGGTCGAGCCAGTACTGGGTGGGAGTCTCCACCAGGCGCAACAGGACGCCCTCGCAGGAACTGCAGCGCACCACGATGCCCGGGGCGTCAGCGTAGACCCTTGCCTCCGCGAAGGCCCGGACCGCGCCGCAGTGCTTGCACCGTCCGATCGCCGCGACGATATCGAAGCGGAACACTTCCCACAGGGGTCCTGCCGCCGCGTTTCCATCGAGATGGGGTATCGGGTTGTGCTCACTACCGGCGATGTCCCGGTCCTCAGCGCCCGGGTTCTCAGCTCCGGGGATAGCGTGTTTGCCGCTCACAGGGTTCCTCCCGTTCCGCCGAAGCGTTCGGTCTTGATCGAGGCGGCGGGATAGCCTGCCTGGACCAGCCATTCTGCGACCGTTTCGACGAAGACAGTCTGGCCACAAATAAAGATGTCAGGTGCAGGGTCCGCCGGCAGGATACTCGCCAGAAGCACCTCCGCCGTGAGCCGTTGAGGAGTCGCCGACCAGCCCGGTGGCGCTTCGCGTGTGTAGACATAGTCCACGGTCAGTTTGGGGGATTCCCGGCTCAAGGTCAGCAGCTCTTCGCGGTAGAACCCCGCCTTGGGTGACTTGAGTGAATACAACAGCCGGAACTGGGATGGGTTTTCCGAGGCCTCATGCGCCCGGATCATGGACATCAGCGGCACGATGCCGGATCCGCCCGCGATCAGCTGCACCGGGTTCGTATCCGTCGGACGCCAGACGAACCAGCCGCCCACAGGGCCACGGATCTCCAGCTGGTCGCCGATGGCAACATCCCTGACCAGATAGGGGGAGACTTCACCGTCAGGCAATTCGTCAACAGTGATCTCCAGGAGCTCATCCGTGCCGGCCGTCGCCACGGAGTAGGAGCGGACCGCCGAATAACCGTCGTCCGCCGTAAGCCGGATATCGATGTGCTGTCCGGCGAGGTTGCCCATCAAACCGTCAACCCGCAGGCCGATGGTTCTGGACGTTTCCGATTCGGGCACGCCGCTGACCACTTCGGCGACGCGCCAGAGCCCGGTCATTGTTGCGGCCTCATGAATACCGCTCTTCGCGCCACGGGTCGCCGTGGAGGTGGTACCCGTTGGATTCCCAGAAGCCCGGGATATCGGTCGGCGTGAGTTCAAGGCCGTTGACCCACTTTGCACTCTTCCAAAAGTACAAGTGCGGCACAAGCAGCCGGGCGGGTCCGCCGTGGGCGCGCTCCAACGGCTCACCGTCGAATTCCCAAACCACCCAGGACCGGCCGCCCAAGAGATCCGGCAGCGGAATATTGGTGGTGTAGCCGCCATAAGAGAGGGCCGTCGTATACCCGCAGCTCGTTTCCACATCCTCGAACAACGTGTCCATGGATACGCCCCGCCACGTGGTGCCCAGCTTGGACCAGCTGGTAACGCAATGGATGTCAGTGGGGATGTCAACCTGCGGAAGGTCCATAAACGCCTCCCACGACCAGGCATGCCGCAGACCAGCTTCAGTAGTGATGAAGAATTCCCAGTCACCTTGGGGGATGTGCGGTGCAGGTCCGGCGCTCAGGACCGGAAAACTCGCCGTCTCGTACTGGCCCGGAGGTAAGGCTGGATTGCCGGAGTGCCGTTTTCCATGAAAACCGGACGAAATGATGCCCATCATGCACCTCCAGTACGGAGCTTCCGGTCGACTGTGATCGGTTCCCCAACGATAGGGCAAGCGAACAGCAGGGTCTAGAGGTCCGATTGGGGACTTAGCTTGAGGCCAGGATCGGCAGGTGAAAGCACAATGCCGCAGTAAGGGTGATGGCCTAAAAAGCCATTGAGAATTCGGCGCGGCTGGCCCAAACTGACGAATACCCGGCTATCGAGGTCTAATGTAATGCTCGCGGAGAGCGCACACTGAAGTACCTCCGGCTGGGGCATATCCGGATCATTCCCACCTGAGGCGCACACAGTTTGCCAGCCGGCGGTCGAGTGTCCCACTGGCGCGGCTTTCCGAGGAGTCCATTCGCCAAGCCTTCATTGCCTTGAGTGTGATCACCTGCTAGTGGCCTACTTGTAAAAGGCAGTTGCTGGCACCCGACCAAGCGGAAGACCAAGCAACCCCATCAACCCGCCTCCCCGAGCAACTCGACGGAGAGCAGGTCGCCGGTGGCGGTGCCGGAGAGGGCATGGACGGCGAACACGAGTGCCCCGGACTCTTCAGTCCTTGCCTCTGCCGGAACGGCGTATTCAATAACCTCAGTGCCCTGATCCGTGCCGGAACTCAATGCCTCGGTCAGCGGCACACCGTTGAGGCTGATCCGCTGCCCGCGTCCTGTATCAGGCCGCATCCTCACCCTCAAGGAGGCGGCCCTTCCGTTGGGATCCCTGAGGACATATGAGAACCAGCCCGTTGCGTTGCGCCAGTGCACTCCGTCCTGGCCGCCGGCCCGGGTGGCTTCACCGGCGAAGAAGTGGTCGGCCTCCGGCTGCTGCTCACCGGCGGTCAGGGCGTCGATCACACCGCCACTCGTGGCCGTGGCCGCATCAGCTGCGGCAAGTTCGGCCGTCCGTACCCCGGCGGCGGAGGCACCCGTGGGCCAGTACACGGTGTAGCGCTCGTCGTGGATCCCGGCGAACGGTTCGAGCGTGAGCCGAACGGTTGCGCCATTCCGGACGGCGGTCAGTTCCGCAGTAAGGTCCGCGCGGTTGGACAGTTCGACGGCGGCCGCTGGGTCTACTCCCACCACCACTGGTGTCCCGGCCAAGGGATCCTGGGAACCCGAGGCAACATGGCCCAACCGCTCGTCCGGCGCCTCGAAAGATTCCACACCGGTGGTTCCCTCACGGGCGGCGAGGACCACTGGGCCGTAGAGGAAGGAAACCCAGGGAGAACCGTCGGGCAAGGCTTCGGCAGTGATGTCGGCCCGCAGCCGGACGGAGACCGTGGTGGTTCCCTCCCACACGCGATGGACGAAGCCGGCGTCCCCCTCCACTGCCTGCGCATGCGGCCGCCCGCCGGCAGCGTCTTGGACACGAATCTCCATGGCCGTCGCCCATTCCGGGCGGCGCAGCTGCAGGGTGAAGGCTGTGGGACTGTCCGCCGTGACCCTCAGCCGGACGGTGTCGGAGTACGGGAAAACGGTCTCCATTCGCACCGTCACGCCTCGTTCGGCCCAAGTGAGCTCCGAGGCGATATAGAGGTTCACCGCCAGGTCGCCGCCACTGTGGCTGTAGATCAGCTCACCGTAGCGGGCATGGTTTTCCAGGCCGGAGCCCACACAGCACCACATGGACTCATGGACGGTGGAGTACACCCGGTAGTGGGACGGACGCATCGGCGTGAAGTACACGAACCCGCCGCGCTCCGGGTGCTGGGAGGAGAGGATGTGGTTGAAGGTGGCGCGCTCGTAGAACGCCACCGCTGCGGGGTGGCCGGTCCGCTCGAAGCGCAGCTTGGCGAGCTTCAGCATGTTGTAGGTGTTGCAGGTCTCCGGCCCCTGGACGTCCAGGATCATGGGGGTGAAATCGCGCGACGGGTGGAAATGCTCCCGGACGCTGTTGCCCCCGATCGATACAGTCCGCTGACGGGTGACGGTGTGCCAGAAGAAGTCTGCCGCTTTGAGGTGCTCGTGGCTGCCCGTGGCCTGCGCGTACCGTTCGTACCCCACCACTTTGGGTATCTGCGTGTTAGCGTGCAGCCCGTCCAGCCGGTCATGGCCCGCGGCCAGGGGCTCCAGGACGGCCCGGTGGGAAAAACGATCGGCCTCGCGCAGGTAGTCCTCCCGCCCCGTCAGCTGGGCAAGGGACGTCAGGGTGTCGTTCATGCCGCCAAACTCAGTGGCCAGGACTTCCTCGAACAAGGCATCGTCCAGGCCGGCCGAAACCGTAAGCCACCAGTCCGCCAGACGGGTCAGCATCCGCAGGGCGGATTCCGCCCCGGCATACGTGTAGGCATCGAGGAGCCCGGCAAAGGTCTTGTGCAGGTTGTACAGCGGGACCCAGCGCCCGTTCAGCGTGAAAATGTCCGCATCAATCTCTCCTGCCCGGAGTTCGTCGCCGAGGCGGCGCCCGCCCGGAACCCCGCCCAGGTACCCGGTGCCGGCCGCGTCCTGGCACTCTTCGAACACGCCCAGGACGTATTGCAGCCGCTCGAGCAAACGGGCATCGCCCGTTGCCGCAAACAGCTGCGCGCAGGCAGAGAGGTAGTGCCCGCCGATGTGTCCTCCCATGCCGTCGGATTCCCACCCGCCGTAAGCAGCCGCCGTCGTCGTAAGTCCTGCTTCCCTGCGGTAGGGCGCACAGAGGCGGTCGGCGTCCAGTGCCAGGACATAGCGGATGCTGGTGTCCTGCGCGTTCTTGAAGTCGCCGGCCAGCAGCCGGACGCTGCTCAAAGGGAAGGACGACGGCGGCAGGGTAGTTTCCGCGAAGGCGGTGGTGGGGTGCATGGGAAGTGCGGCTTTCTTGGCTTGGGTGTGTGAGGAGCGGGACGGCGGGTTCTTAGCCCTTGACGGCCCCCGCGACGAGGCCCCGCACGTAGTACCGCTGGACGGCTGCGTAGAGGATGAGGCAGGGGAGCATCAGCAATACCGCGCCTGCGATGACGTAGCCGTAATTCACCGTTCCGAACGCGCCGGACGCGACATTTTCCACCGCCACGGGCAGTGTGAAGAGCTCCTGCCGGGTCAGGAAAGTCAGCGCACCGATGAAGTCTCCCCAGGCGCCGAGGAACGCGAAGAGGAATACGGTCACGGCTCCGGGGACAATCATTGGCCTCAGTACGGAGAACAGGATCCGGAGGGGACCCGCGCCATCGATCCGTGCCGCTTCCACAACCTCTGCCGGAATCTGGGCGAAGGAGTTCCTCATCAGGAAGACGCCGAAGGGGAGGTTGAAGGTGAGGTGGAAAACGATGATCCCGGCCAGCGAGTCCGTCAGGCCCAGGGCGTTCATCTCCAGGAAGAGCGGCGTCAGGATGGCCTGGAAGGGGACCATCATGGTCAGCAGGATGAGCGCGAACGCCAGGTTCGAGCCGCGGAACGGGTAGTTGACCAGGGCGTAGGCGGCAAGGGTAGTGACCACCACGCTCAGCACCGCGGAGCCCAGCGCGATGGTCAGGCTGTTCCAGATGTAGGAGCCGGCGCCGATGTTGTTGATGAGGCCGATGTAGTTGTCCAGGGACAGGTCCGTGAACGATTGCCCCGCCGCAGGGCCCGCAATCTGGTCTCCGGGCTGAAGGGAACGGAGGACTGACCAGAGGACCGGGGCAACGAAGAGTACCGATACCACGGTGCCGATGAGCGCGTACAGTACCGTCCTGAACCGTGCCGATGCAGTGGCTTTTTTCGCGTGGGGGGCGTTAGGGGGAGTGCCGGCCAGCCGCGATGTAACCCGCGGCGGCGCTTGGATGGAAGTTGTCACGATATCTCCTTTGATCGGACCCGGACGAAGAGTGTGTTTGTCAGTCCTCGCGCATGACGCGGAACTGGATGAGGGTGAGGCCTGCTGCGATGACGACGACGACGAAGGACAAGGCGGTTGCGTAACCCACCTGCAGGTCGCCGAAGGCCTTGTTGTAGACGTAGAGCATGGTGGTGAGGGTGTCTGTTCCCGGGCCTCCGCCGGTGATGATGAAGAACTGGGTGAAGGCGAGGATGGCGCCGATGAAGCCCATCACCGTCAGCAGCCCGAGGTACCGCTTGAGCAGCGGCACAGTGACCAGGAATTCCTGCTTCCACCGTCCGGCGCCGTCTATCTGGGCGGATTCGTAGAGTTCGTCCGGGATGCTCTGCATGCCGGACATAAGGATGATCATGGTGAAGCCGGCGCCCACGTAGGCGCCCAGGAGGACTATCAGCACTGTGGCGCTGGTGCCGTCCAGGAGCCAGGCCGTGGGCGCCGGGGTGATGCCGAGGTTAAGGAGCAGCTGGTCCAGCGCGCCGCTGTCCGGCCGGAACTCCAGGATGGCCACGAAGCTTAAGGAGGTGATGCCGATGACGTAGGGCAGGAACACTGCAGTGCGGATGAGCCCGGCACCTCTGCGGTTGGAGCGGACAAGCATGGCGAGCAGGTAGCCCACGGTGATCCCCAGGGCTGTGGAGATGACGGCGAAACCCAGCGTGTAGAGGATGGATCCCCAGAACACGGTGTCGGCGAAGGCGGTGACGTAGTTCTCGATCCCGTTGAACTCCACTTCGCCCACCAGCGGCCAGTTGGTCAGGGAGATGACCACGGCAAACACCAGCGGAACGATGACGAAAACAGCGACGAGGAGCACGGCCGGGGCGAGCATCAGCATGCCGGTGTAGGAATCGCGGCGCGATGCGCGCCGGGGTGCCTTTTCACCGGCACGGGGTTGGGTCTGGTACGGGGTTGCGGTTTTCATGCCTGATTCACCTTCAGAACTCGGGCAGTCTCTTCATGCGCCCGGTGAAGAACGTCATCGAGGGCGTCTTTGCTGAAGACTGCTTCGCGGAACATCGCAAGCCAAGGCGACTGCACGGTGTTGGTGAGCTGTGTGTACAGCGTTGTAGGAGCAGCGAAGCCTTCGTTCATGCGCTCCATGCCCGGAACCATAAGTGGGAATTTCTCGGTGAAGCCCGTCTTGAGGATGTCGCTGCGGACCGGATACCAGCCCAAGGCGGCCAGTTCGGACTGCTGTTCAAGCTCGCCCACGAAGCGGATGAAATCCCAGGCGGCGCCCGGATTCGCGGCGCCGCGGGGGATGGACAACACGGCTCCGCCGGAAAACTGGGAAAAGTTTCCGTCGGGTCCCGGAAAGGCGCTGACACCGAGCTTGTCCAGGAAATCAGGCGTGGCACCCCCTACCACCAGGTCGTAGGACCCCGGGAAGAGCCCTACAGTTCCTTTCAGGAAGTCCTGCCCCCACGCCGCACCGGAGTCTGCCTCGGCCCCTGGCTGGGCGAATCCTTGGGCGTAGAAGCTGCGGTAGAGCTCCAGCGTCCTGCGGAGCGGCTCGTTGCCCAGCACTGCCGCCTGCTGCCGGCCCAGCGGTCCCGTGTAGAACGGGCTCTGGTCTGCCCAGAAATGCGGCTGGATCACATAGCCAAGGATGCCGGCGGAGTTACCGGTGAAGGTCACTCCGGAGGCGCCGTTGATGGACTGAACCGCCGCGGCGTGCTCCAGGTATTCGGTGTAGTTGCCTGGGCCCTTTTCCGGGTTTAGCCCAGCTTGTTCGTAGAGTTCCTTGTTCCAGAACAGCTGGGAAACGTTGGAAAGGGCCGGGAGCCCGTAGATTCTTCCGTCGAAGGAGGCCACGTCCAGGAGCGGCTTGTTCAGGTACTCAGCGTAGGGGAGCCCGTTGATCAGCGGTGTGAGGTCCGTGAAGGCGTCCCGGGTGGTGAAAACGGGAGTCGTGACAGAGTCAGGGGCTACGACGTCCGGCACGGAGCCGCCCCGGATCGCGGTGGCGAGCTTTGTGGTCATCTGGCCCTCCGGCAGGACGGTGAGCTGGATCCTCACTGCCTGCTGGGCCCGGTGGTACTTGTCCACGATGAGCTGGGCGGGCTTGAAGGCCGTGGCCCGGCACCAGAAGCGGATGGTGCCCGACGGGTTCTTCCCGAAGTTCACTGCAGCCACATCGGTTTCGGGCAGGACAGCCGAGCATCCTGACAGGCCGAACGCCGCTGCCGCGGCTGCGGCTCCAAGCGTAAGTACTGAGCGGCGGCTGAAGTCCCGGCTGCCGCCGTCGGGGGAAATTTTGGCGCGGCGAAGGCCGGCCGGTGGGGAGTGCATCATTGGTCCCTCGTGGTCGTTGACTTGGTGGAGCTGGATGGGTGTTTAAGTGGAATCGCGGACGATCAGCTGGCAAGGCTGTTCTTCGACGCCGGGCCTGCTGTTTCCGCCGATGGCTTCAAGGACGCGTGTTCCTGCTGCGCGGCCCAGTTCCTCAAGGTTCATGTCGATGGTTGTCAGGGAAGGCCGGCAGCTCACGGCCGCTGCGGCCCAGTTGTCGAAGCCGATGATTGCGACGTCATGCGGCACCACAATGTTTGCCTCGCGGAGTCCGTCTGCCACGCCGCGAGCGATTTCGTCACTTCCGCACAGCACGATGTCCACCGGTTCCACCCGCTGGCGCAGCATCTGTGCGGCTTGCCTGCCCCAGGCCTCGGACCAGTTTCCGTAGAGTGGACGGTCGCCCACCAGGGTCAGCCCGAAGGCTCCGGCATGTTCCTGGACGGCCTGGGCCCGGATTCGGGCGGAGTAGTCCTGGCGCGGCCCTGCTACATAGGCGATGTTCTTATGGCCCAGGTTGGCTGCGTGTTCGAGTGCCAGGAGCATCCCCTGCACCTGGTCAACCACCACGGACATATCTTCGGGGTCGGAAGAATGTCCCATGACATAGACGATCGGGACCGATGTCGGGGGCAGTGGGGTGCGCGGGCCGGTGAGGTTGGTCATGACCACGATCGCATCCACATTGCGGGAGGCCAGCGTCTCCACGCAGTGGCGCTCGCGGACCAGATCGCCCCGGGAGTTGCTGATGAGCACGGATGCCTGCTCCGGGCCGAACGAATCCTCCAGCCCGTACATCACGGGAATGCTGAATCGTCCGATGTCGTCCGAGGTCACCAGCCCGATGGTGAGGACGTCGTTGGCGTTGCCTTCCGCCGCAGGGGCCTCGAAACCGAGTTCCCTCGCCGCGGCGAGGACACGGTCCCGGGTATCTTCACGTAACTGGCCCCGCTTGTTGAGCGCCTTGGAGACCGTGCCGATGGAAACGCCGGAGGCGCTGGCGACGTCGGCCATGGTGACCCTGCGGGACGTGAAGCTCACGGATCCTCCTGGAAGTGATGAGATGTGCAACACATTCACCATAGGTTGCGGAAACTTTTCCTGTCAATAGGAAACTTTTCTGCAAGCACTTTTCCTGTCGTATGTCTGTCCTCTTGTAGCTGGTGCATCCGTAGGGGCGGGACGACGGCGGGCGGTGCTCCCGCCGTCCTCCGCCCTGCCACGTGGAAGTACGACGGCGGCGCTCGCCCCACTCTGCAGCTGCGGGACATTAGGGTCTTTCCCCCTATCCACCACGTGCTCGTGCGCGGAAGATGACCCTATGAAAAAACTCGTGCTGGCCGGTCTCACCGCTCTTGTTATGGTTGTTGGCACCCTGCTGGGCGCCGTCGTCCCGGGCAATGCCGCGCCCGGCCCCTCGATCACGGCGGGGCAGATCCTCGTAAAGTTCCGCGACAGCGCCGCTGCCCCGGGAGTCCTCCGCCCGCACGGCCTCGGTGACGGGCCCGGCGTCGGCAGCACCGGTGCGCACCTCATCACGGTGCCGGCGGGAAAGGAATTGCAGCTCGTTGAAGCACTCAGCCGGAACCCGGCCGTTGAATATGCGGAACCGGATTACGTGGTCACTCCGGCCACAAACGATACCTACTTTGACCGTCAGTATGCCTTGGAAAACACTGGCCAATCGTTCCAGAACACAGACCGCAAGATCACAATAGACGCTGGCGCGGAGGACGCTGATGTGGACGCCGTCGAAGCTTGGAACGTCACGAAGGGCGGCGGGATCAAAGTTGCCGTCCTCGATTCCGGCGTCGCAACCGACAACCCCGACATCAACCCGAAAGTGGTTGCACGGGCCAACTTCACCACATCGAGAAACAACGAGGACAACTACGGACACGGCACACACGTAGCCGGCATCGTGGCTGCCTTCGCCAACAACGGCATGGGCGTAGCCGGCGTTTGCCCGGAATGCACCATCCTGGCTGGAAAAATCCTCAGCGACACGGGGATGGGATCCAGCTCAGGCCTGGCGAACGGCATCAACTGGGCAGTCCAGAATGGTGCGCGGGTCATCAACATGAGCTTGGTTGTTGGGGCGTCAACCACTCTGGAGACTGCGGTGAACAACGCCTGGAATGCTGGCGTGGTGCTCGTTGCTGCAGCCGGCAACGGTGGAAACACCAGCATGAATTACCCCGCCGCCTACCCCAACGTCATTGCCGTGGGGGCAACCGACAATAACGACAACAAGGCGTTGTTCTCCACGTATGGCGCGTGGGTGGACATCGCAGCGCCAGGGGTCAGCGTCTACTCCACCTTCCCCAACCACAAATTTGTCCTTGCCAGGGAGTACAACCGTTCCCGGGGCTATGACATCGGCAGCGGCACGTCGATGTCCTCACCAATCGTCGCCGCCGTCGTTGCGCTCGCCCGCAGCGCCAACCCTGGCTGGACGAACTCGGCCATTCGCGAGAAGGTCGAATCCAGCACGGACCCAGTTGGCGTCATCGGGACCGACTGGGCGCGTGGCCGGGTGAACGCGTACAACGCCGTCAAGCCGCCGCTTCCCTAGCCAGCGCGCCGGTTGGGATCGGCGCCCTGCCGCACGCTCTGTTAAAGTCGTGCTGCATGACCGAACTTAGACCCGACGCCGCTGGCAAGGTCGGCTTCCTCCATACGGCGCAGGTCCACGTGGCGACATTCGACGCCCTGTCCCGTAAGCATCTGCCGTCCGCCTCTACGATTCACCGTGTGGATCCCGAAGCCCTGGAGCTTGCCCGGCAGGACGGGACCTCGGAGAGGGTACGTGCCGTCGTCGCCGCCCATCTGGCGGAACTTCGCGATGCTGGATGCGGAATCGTCTTGTGCACCTGCTCCACGCTGGGCGAGGTAGCGGAGGACCTGTCGGCTGACGGACTGGCCGTTATCAGGATCGACCGGCCGATGCTTCGCCGGGCCGTGACCCTCGGCCCACGAATTGGAGTCCTCGTGGCCCTCACGAGCACCATCGAGCCAACCACCGGTGTCCTCACCGAGGAGGCCGCGGACGCGGGAACTGACATAACCCTTGAGGTCAGCGTGGTGGAGGGTGCGTGGGACGCCTTCCTGGCCGGAGACGCGGAGGCTTACCACTCACGCATCGCCCAGGCGGCTCGTGGGCTCGCCGGCCGCTGCGACGTCGTTGTCCTCGCCCAGGCCAGCATGGAACCTGCCGCCGCCCTGCTGGCCGGCCTCGAAACACCTGTCCTCACGAGCCCCCGCTCCGCCGTCGAAGCCGTCGCGGCGGTACAACGGGGCTTCAAGAATGACCCGGCAGACGCGTCGGCAGAGCACCTGCCTCGGGAACCGGCTGCCGTTCGCCGGCACTGACGGAGGACGACGGCGGAACGCAGTCCCGCCGTCGTCGTTCCGTCCCTTGCTGCTGGCCCGGGGAGGGAATCCTGGCTACCGCGCTTCCTCCGAGTGGCTCGGGGTCTGTTGCTGGCTGCTGGTCCATTTCGCGTGTTCCTGGGAGATCAGGCCCTCGATCCGCTCTGCCAACTGCTGGTGTCGGTCCGCACGCAGGTACGGCCCTGCCTTGGCAAGGTACAGGTAGCGTTCGTGTTTGAGGGCCTCAGCGGTGGAACGGTAGGTAATCCAGCGCTCCTGGAACTGATAGAGGTGCTGGGCGCCCTCCAGGACCACGATGACGGCGGCCAGTGCGCCGGTCACCAGGACAGGGCTGCCTATGCCGGCCACCACCGGCAGCGCCGCGGCGACCGCGAGTTCCAGCAGCTTGAGCCACTTGTAGTAGCGCTGGTTGTCCGCGCTCTTGCCGTCATACCAGCTGATCTGGTCCTCCAGCCGGTCCCATGTGGGATCCTCAGCGACGGGAGTGCGCACTGCCGTGATGGGCCGTGCCGGTTCCTGTTCATCCTCGCGGCGCGCCATGGGCTTTCCCTTCCCTTGAAGTCAGCTACTCGGCAAGGACAAAGAACACCTGCCACTTATCCGGGCAGAAGCGTTCCCCGGTCAGCACGTAGCACGGCCACATCTCCCAGCTGCCGGCGCTGGTGAGCAGGACCCTGCCCTGGGCATTGATGGTTTCTCCGGGCTCGAGGGCTCTTCCTTCGTTCATCTCCTCGGCATCGTGGTGTTCCCCTTCCGCATCCCGGGCTCCAACAAACGTGTACTCCAGTTGCAGGCGCTGGTCCGTGGTGTTGGTCAAGGCGTAGCTCACCGTGATGGTGTCACCGACGCGGGGAGGATCGGGATCCCGCCGGCTGGCCGCCTGCAGCCCCGTCAGTTGAATCCCGTCTTCGCTCGTGACGGGGGAGGAGTCGACGTCGATTCCGCCACCTTCCTTGACAGGTGCCTGCCGATCACCAGGGTTGGCATTTGGCGATGGCCTCGTCTGGAGATTGGCGACCACCAGGACCACCAGCAGGATTACGACGGCGGCGGCGGCCCCGCCTAGCAGAAGCGCGCGCCTGGAGAGGGGCCGGCGGCGCGATGTTTCGGTGTGGGCAGTTTGCTCGCGGAGGGGCGTACGGTCCGTTGCAGGGGCTGGAGGAGGTGCTGCCGCTGCCGCAGTCTCGCCGTCGTCCTGGGTTCTCCGCACCTCGGCAAGAGTATTGTCCAGGACCTTGAAGAGCCGGCTGGTGTCGAACTCGAAGCGGGCCGGGCTGAATTCCAGGGCCTGCCGGCGCACCAGCCTGGCCAGGCTCTCGGGCAACTCGTCGGCGCGCGGCATCCTGGCCGTGTCCACCAGGATGGGGATCACCCGGACGTTCCGGGTCAGGGCAGCCTGGACCTCAAGGCGTACAAAGTCGTCAGGGTCGTCAAGCCGGCGCCGGCCATGCTCGTCAGTGATGGTCAGCCACTCATCGCCGATCAGCACGAGCACCACGTCGCAGGACCCCACGGCCCTGGTGATTGACTCGACAAAGTCGTCGCCCAGCTGGATCGAGTCGACGTCCTTGAAGACCTGGCCGCCGCCGTAACGGTCCGCAAGCCGGTCATATAACCAGCCGGCCGGGTAGGCGGTCTCTTCCCGCCGGTAACTGATGAAGATCCGGCCCGTAGCGTTCGGGAGAGAACTAGTCATTGCCCACGACCTTCTGCGACCGAGCCCAGACCCTGCGGGCATTACACCGCCGGAGGCGTTACTGGCGCGTTACTGCCGCGGGGGGGAACGGTCTGTCGAGGAAACAGGTAGTTCCATCCCAAAAGACAGGTACCGGCCACGGTGATCGTGGGTTTGCGTGGCCTCTAGACTCCGGCTCAAGCCGTTATGTCGTCCACCGTTAAAGGGGTCGTCTGCCGGCATCCGTTGGTTTCGGCGCAAGGTTGAGCCGAAACCTTTCCGGCCGTCAGCGACGACAGGTGATTTTCCGAAGGCCGCAGGAACGCGCCACAACAGAATCCGCTCTTCAAACAGGGGGAAACGTGATGCAGCTAATCAGTACATTGTCCAGGCGATACCAGGGTCCATCTTCGAGCCAAGCCATCAAAGCACTGCGCCCGGGTAAACGCCTGTTTGCCATGCGTTCGTCCGCTGCCCGCCTTCGCGGCCGGCGTGCGGCCATCCCCGGTATGATCCTGGCGGCCCTCATGCTGGTTGGCAATATCCCCGCAACCGCTGCAGCCACGGTGACCTCCCCGATCCCGGTCGGTTCAAGCCCCAGGAATGTTGCGTTCACCCCGGACGGGTCCAAAGCCTACGTCACCAACTTCGATTCCAGCACGGTGTCGGTCATCAATGTCGCCTCGAGCGCGGTGACTTCCATCCAGGTCGGGGAGTCTCCGATCGGTGTTGCGTTCGCCCCGGACGGGTCGATTGCTTACGTCACCAGCGCCAGTTCCAACACTGTGACGGTTATCGATGTGGCGTCGGGCATGGTGGCTTCCACCATCCCGGTCGGGGCGGCTCCGACCGCCGTTGCGTTCGCCCCGGATGGATCGACGGCCTACGTCACCAGCGCCAGGTCCGACACCGTGTCGGTCATCGACGTGGCCTCTCGCAGGATGACCTCCTCAATTCCGGTCGGGCCGCTTCCGAATGCCGTAGCGTTCACCCCGGACGGGTCGAAGGCCTATGTCACCAACGGGCAGGATTCCAACCAGGTGTCGGTCATCAATGTCGCCAAGGGCAAGATGACTTCCACGATCCCGGTCGGGTCGTCTCCGACAGGCGTTGCGTTCACCCCGGACGGGTCCACAGCCTACGTCACCAACAACGAGGGCGGCTCTGTGTCGGTCATCAATGTCGCCAGGGGCAAGGTGACTTCCACCATCCCGGTCGGGTGGGACCCGGACAGTGTTGCGATTGCCCCGGACGGGTCGACAGCCTACGTCACGAACTCCGGTGCGGACACGGTGTCGGTCATCGATGTGGCGTTGCATAAGGAGACCTCCACCATCCCCGTCGGGACGTCTCCGACCGGTGTTGCGGTCGCCCCGGACAGGTCGCGTGTCTACGTCGTTAACACCCCGTCCAACATGGTGTCCGTCATCACCGTGGACGCAGCGCGGCCGGTGTTCACCGCCGCCACACCGCCCACAAAGGCGAAAACGGGTGCAGCCTACAGCTACACGTTTGCCGCCACGGGTGCCCCTGCCCCGACCTTCGCGGGTGTCCTCCGGTGCACTGCCTGCAGGCCTCAGCCTGGACGCTGCCACGGGAGTGCTGTCCGGAACCCCCACCAAGGCCGGCAAGTTCACGTTCAGGGTGACCGCCACCAACGGGGTCAGCCCCGACGCGGTGACGGGCCGCATCACGATCACCGTGGCCAAGGCGAAGGTCCGGTGAGAATGACCCGCGTGGATGCGTCGGCAGAGCAGGTGCCTAGGGAAGCGGCTGCCGTTCGCCGACGCTGACGGAGGACGACGGCGGCACGTAGTCCCGCCGTCGTCGTTCCATCCGTTGCTGCTGCGCCGGCGACGGAATCCTGGCCCGCTTTGTGCGGTTGCACCGGGCGCACGCAGCGACGAAGTTTTGCAGGCTGGTGGAGCCGCCTTTGGACCATGGATAGAAGTGGTCGCCGTGCTCGGCGGGCCGGCCGCAGCGGTGGCCGAACCCGCTTTCCATCTCACACCGGCCACCGGCCCGGGCCATCCCCTCGCGGCGCTGCTGGCGGGTAAAGCGGCGAACCGGGTCCCGGCGCCTAGTGTCGCGGCGGTTTAGGACGGCACCCACAACGCCCAGCGCGACGACGGCCAGGCCAGGGAGCGTGGCCGCGGCCACGACACTGCCCACCATGCCGCGCAGAACCTCAGCGGCGGAGGACGGTGCCGTTCCGATGACAGATGTTCCCTGCGGCATAAGCGCCATCATCACGGAGACGGCGAGCCACAACATCACCGCTGAGTAGGTCAGGCGAAGGCCCTGTCGTGTCCAATAGATGCGGCCCAGTTCCTGCATCGATTCCCCCATTTTCAGTTGGCCGGAAGCGCCCCGTCCCGGATCTCCAGGGGAATCGTATAGGCCGGACGGAGGCCGTGGTCCCAGGTTTAGCTCAGTTTTTGCCGAGTTCTTCCTGCCCCATTGGTGGCCGGGTCAGGCGCTGTGGCGGCTCAGGGCAGTGGGAACAGCTGTGCAACAATGACGCCATGACCCACGAGCAGCCTCAGTCCGCCGAGCTGGAACTGGACAGCGCCCACCTCCGAGCATTTGAAGCCGCCTATCAGGCCGCACAAAAGAGCCTGGCCGAAGGCGGCATCCCCATCGGGGCGGCACTTGCACGGGATGGCGTGTTGATTGCCACCGGGCACAACGAACGCGTCCAAAAAGCCGATCCGATCGCGCACGGGGAGATGTCCGCGCTCCGTGCGGCCGGCCGGCAGAAGCGCTACCACGACACGACGCTGTACACCACCCTCGCCCCGTGCGCCATGTGCGCCGGAACCATCATCCAGTTCAAGATCCCGCGCGTGGTGGTGGGGGAAGCACGCACGTTCGACGGCGAACTGGAGCTTCTGCGCTCACGCGGCGTTGACGTGGTGGTCCTGGATGATCAGCGTTGCGTGGACATGATGGGCAGGTTCCAAGACGCGCACCCGGAACTGTGGGCGGAGGACATCGCCGAGTAGCCTCGGTCCTGCTGCGATGACGCGGGGTTGATGGGCTTTAGGGGCGAACGGGTGTGGCCGCCTCGTTTCCCAGCACCGTTGTCCATGGGCTGGCAGTCCACGACGTGACGACGCCGTTGATGACGTAGGGGTCTGCGGCGGCAAAAGTTCTTGCGGCCTCGAGCGCGTTCTCTCCGGTGAAGATCAGCAACCCTTTCAAGGGGCCGTCACCAACAGCCCCGCCCAGGAGAAGCTCGCCCCGTTCGACTGCTTCCCACCCTGCCCTGAGATGGTCGGCGCGGTACTTCTCACGGGTTTCAAGGTAGTTGTCCTCGTAGGTGTATTCGAGCACGGCATGCATGGGGGTCTCCGATTTGTTCAGGGTTTCAATCGTTGTAGGAGCAGCGTACCCACCGGGACTAGTATCGACAGGCTCAACCGCCGGCTGGGGCCACCTCAACCTGTACCCCCGCGCCCCGGAACTTCTGCACTTGGGCGGGGTCGGCGCCGTCGTCCGTCACCAAAGTCCACGGGAGCGGCAGCTGTGCCCGAGCGGGGGAGTGTCTTCCGGCGGACATCGTCCTGATACATTCGGTTCAACCACCCGTACGTGACCTGCGAGGGCTATGAAGCGCGGGACGATCGAGATCAAAGGGGAGCGCTGCACGTGACAATAACACCGGGCTGCCGGGCCCGAAACCAGCCGGGTGCAGGCGTGCAGGACGATAGCCTGCAGACCGCTGGCTCACTGGAGACTCCGCTCCGTGACGCCACCGCGCTCGCCGCCGCGGTCCGCGCCGGTGAAGCCTTCGCCGAAGATGTCCTGGCAGAGTCGCGGTCACGGGCCGATTCGGCTCCTTTTCTCTGTGCGTTTATCCAGGAGGACTGGGACGGTGCCGCCATCGCCGCGAAGGAGGTGGACCGCCGCCGGGCCCGTGGGAGGATCCGGGGCCGCTGGCCGGTGTCCCGCTCAGCGTCAAAGACGTCATCGCCGTGGCAGGTCTGCAGCTGACCGGCGGCAGTGCCGCCTACGCCGGAAACATAGCCTCATTCACTGCCACTGCTGTGCGGCGCCTGCAGGAGGCGGGGGGCAGTGGTGATCGGGAAGACCAATTGCCCCGAGTTTGCGTTCGGTGCCATCACCGAGAGCGCCGTAGGGGGCCGGACGCTCAACCCGCGGTTTCCCGGCTCGACGGCGGGAGGTTCGAGCGGGGGAGAAGCTGCCGTCGTCGCTGCCGGCATTTCGGCACTCGGCTTGGGCACCGACTACGGCGGATCACTGCGGTGGCCGGCGCAATGCGTGGGTATCACCGCCCTGCGGCCCACCCCGCGCATCGTGCCCGACCTTGGAATCGTTCCGGGAGCGGGCGGTTGGTACGGGGTTGGCAACCCGGCCCCGCCCGGTGCCCGCCTTCAAACCGCCACTCAAGCCATAGGGCCGCTTGCGCGGTCCGTGCGGGACCTGCGGACAGCGCTCGCAGTGCTTGCGGATCTACGTCCCGGCGTTCAGAGCTTGGCGGCCGGGGCCGGCCCCGGCAACATCGCGGTGGCATGGAGTGACGGTTCGGCCTTGGGGCCGGTACGCCGTGAAGTGTCAGCGATGATCGCTTCTCTGGCGGAGCAGATCTCGCCGGAGGTCCGGACATTGACGCACGTACCGGATCTCTTTGCGGGATCACTGGCGGCCTATAACCGGCTCCGCCCTCTTGATCCGATGATTGATCATGCCGCGGCTGTCGCCAGCCAGGAGCACCTGGTTATCCCTGCGAATCTCGACGTCATCCGGCGTTCCATGGAAACTGACGCTCGCGAACTCGAAGCGGCTTTTGCCGAATCCGCACAGGCACGAAGCCAGGACTTGGCAGTCTTCAATACCGCTGACATCGTCCTCCTGCCGGTGGCCGGCGGTCCTGCATGCGACGTGACCGGAAAGCTGGACATCGACGGACAATCCATCTTTGGCTGGGACATCATGGGCCAATGCAGGGCCGTGACCATGGTTGGCGCACCTGTTGTTTCGCTGCCCGTCGCGTTGTCATCCGAGGGCCTGCCCCTGTCAGTCCAGGTTGTTGCACGCCCGGGCGCGGATGCGCTGGCGTTGGACTTTGCCGAATGGCTCGAGGGCGTCACCGCGGTGAGATCTGGCGGCTTCCCCTAACGGCTGGCAGTTGCAGCCTTTGGTGTTTGAGGCGCTCCGTCACCTGCCCGGCCGGTGGTACTTATCCCCCAACTACCGCCACCTCGACCTGTACCCCCGCGTCCCGGAACTTCTGCACCTGGGCGTGGTCGGCGCCGTCGTCCGTCACCAGGGTCCAGGGGAGGGCCAGCCGTGCCCAGGCGTGGAACGGCCGCAACCCGAGCTTGGAAGAATCCGCCAACACGTGCACAGCATTCCCGCGGCGGGTCATAAGCTCTTTGAGGCGAGTCTGGGCGTGGTCGGCTTCGCAGTGCCGTCCTCGGCGGTGACAGCGTCGGCGCCCAGGAACACCCGGTCAAAGCTCATCCGCTCCAGCACCGCCTTGGCGAGCGGGCCCACAAAGCTCTGCTGAATAGGCGGTACCACGCGAGTTGAAAAAAATTTGATATCGGCAAACGGCCCGTTTCTCAGCATGCGAAACGCCAAGGCGCGCAGGCCTTTTCTTGATAACAGCCGCGTCTAACGGGTTCGAGGAGTCTGCGGACGTAAACTTCAATCACTTCACTGCATCGGGAGAAGGGCGGGACAGTGGAAAATGGATAAGAGCGAGACACGAAAGATGGTTCTCGACGCCATGTTGTCCGAGGCGTCGAGATTAGGAGATTCCATTGCCGAAAGACATGCTGCCGCGGAGCGATTCATCGCCGTTGCGGGTGCCTTAGCTGGCGTCGGACTCACTTTGGGACTCAAAGAGCGCCTAGACATAATCCTGGTAGGGCTGCCCATAGGGCTAGCAATCATTATCCTGTATATGGTTCAAATTTATACCGATGCAGGTATGCACAGCGGACACCGTCGCGCCTTAGAGTTGCACCTGGAAAGGGAGTTTGGCCAAGTCGTATTAGTTGGCCAAAACCGCGTAGCGACCGGCCATGCCAGGCGTAGGAGTGTCGCTCTAGCCCCTGTCCTAATATTCATTGTTTGGATAGGAACAATAGCTCTGGGAGGTATTACTGTTTGGTCTTGGTATGCGATTTTTGGACCTTGGAATACCGCTTATTTCGCTATATACATTGCATTGATAGCTTTTGCGCTCTTTGTAATTTTTCTTGCGGTGAAAGAAAATGTTAACGCTGAAAAAGCGGCGGAAAAGCTTGCGAGTGACGCTTGGCTTTGATTAAGGCGGGTTCTGCATCGAGTGACCAACATCCAGATTGAGTGCGGGGTGCAGCTCCCGCGCGTAGGACTTTTCACGGACAGCGCCGGTCCCGGTTACAACGGTGTCAACATCGCCGTTGCGCAGCTTCATGAAGAGTTGCGGGCAAGGGGACATTTCGTAGCATTCGTGGCTCCTTCTGACTCTAAGGGCAAGGGAAGAGCTGATAAGTCTTGGTATGCACTTCCTTCTTTGCGGCTGCCGGGTATGCATCCGCCCGTAGCAACGGGCTGGGGACTATTTCGTTGCCGACGTCTGCTCGTCCAGGAGCGGCTGGATGTCGTGCACGTCCACGGTGTCGGACTAGTCAGTCTGTTTGGGATATATTTCGCGCAAAAAAATAGCTTGCCCTTGGTGGTCAGTTGGCACACGGACCTTTCGTCGTATCTTCAGCATTATGGCTACCTCCGCCCGCTGGTTCGTTTGTGGCGACATGTCGTCACCACCATTTGCACCCATAAGCCTGATCAAAGAATGAATTGCGAAGATTCTGACAGAAGGTATGGGAGTGACCGCCAGCAATGCGATTTGGCAATAGGAACCATGATCTTATTGAACGCTGCGGACTATGTGACGGCTCCATCGGAAAAGGTTGCTAACCAGCTCAAGCATCTTGGTGTCACGACTCCCATAAAGATGATCCCCTCCGGAGCGGATCTTCGTATACCTGTACTTCGTTCACGCGTGGTTGATGCTCCGCGCAGATCACACGGTCACCGTTTTCTGTATGTGGGACGAATAACGCCGGAAAAAGGAATCGCCCTCCTGTTGGACGCATTTTCGATAGTTCGCCATAAAGTGCCCAATGCCACTATGGTTCTTGTTGGCGATTATAGAAATGCCAGAAGGTTAAGGAAGCGGCTAAGGGCTGCTTTCAACGACAGTAACATCACATTTGTGGGGGAAGTAGAACGAACCGCGCTTGCTGAGTACTACAGCAACGCCGACTCATTCGTATTCCCTTCAACCTCTGACACGCAGGCTCTTGTTCTACATGAGGCCGCCCAAGCCGGACTTCCTATCGTCTCGGTGGATACAGAACTGCTAGCGGTCCTCCGGCAGAATAAGAACGCGCTGATATGTGATGCAACTGCCGCGTCATTGGCTGTTGCTATGACCGAGATGGTGGCATTATGTTCAGATTCCACATACAGGAATGAAGCCTCAAAAGTGGGGAAGGCAATGTCGTTTCGGTACTCGAAGGAACAGCAAGCCGCCGCGACCATTGATCTATATAAGTCAATAATCGGTCAGCCAGATAGACATAAGCGAGCAGAGTCGCATGCGCGTTAATGTGATTTCAGAGTCGTCCTTTACGGTAAAGGGACACGGCGTTCACTCCGTATACAAGGACAATTTAAAAGCGCTCAGAGAAACCCCTGGACTTGATGTTTTCAGCAAAATTTTCGCAAAGTCCGACGTCGTTCATCTTCATACTGCAGGGCCTGTTGCCGTATTGATGATGCGGTACTCCGCCACTCGGAGTGTCGTGACAGCTCACTTGACTCCAGATTCTTTAGTCGGCAGTTTGGCGGCGGGCCGACTGCTCGCGCGAATCGCGCGCCGTTATCTACGTTGGTTCTACAGCAGAGCTGACGCGGTGATAGCTCTGAGCGCACACATGCGCGACCAGTTGGATGATCTAGGAGTGACCAGTCCAATCACGGTGATACCCAATGCAATTTTCAATTCGAGAATGCCTCGCACCATCTCGCGTATGGATGCAAGAAAAGCCATTGCTGTTGATCCGGACACAAAGATAGTACTTTCTGTCGGTCAATTGCAACCGCGCAAAGGCATATGGACATTCCATAGATGCGCTAGGCTCATGCCTGAGACACTGTTCATTTGGGTGGGGGCCTTTCCTTTTGGGCCTTTGACAGCCAGCTATTGGACGATGCGACGCATGTTGAAGTCGAAGCCAGCAAACGTCGTTCACGCCGGGCATCTACCTCGAGAGTATGTAAAGACTTACTATTCCGCAGCCGATGTTTACTTTCATCCCAGCTACCACGAGCTGGACCCGGTAGCCGTCCTCGAAGCTGCTGCTAGTGGTCTACCCCTCGTTCTGCGTGACTTGGAATGTTATCGGAGCGCCCCAACCGCAAGCTATGTTCTCGGTACGGACAGCACTTTCACCGAGCAGCTACGTTCGCTCTGTAACGACGAGGGTCTTCGGAGTCGTAGGGCTGACGAGGCTGCCCGATGGGCGGCCTCTCGGCCACATGAAAGAGCAGCGATAGCTCTGGTGTCGTTGTATGAGCGGCTGGTCCAGGAAGACTAAGCTCTAAAATCTTTGTGATTCGGCTGCAATATGAGACACGAGGCGCACGCTGTCCTTGTGGCTTGTAGGCCAAGGCTACGCTTACCCAGTAACGACCGCGGCCACCTCAACCTCAACTCCCGCGTCCCGGAACTTCTGCACCTGGGCCGGGTCGGCGCCGTCGTCCGTCACTAGCGTCCAGGGGAGGCCCAAGCGGGCCCAGGCGTGGAACGGCCGCAACCCGAGCTTGGAGGAGTCCGCCAGGACATACACAGCGTTGCCGCGGCGGGCCATGAGTTCCTTGAGGCGGGTTTGGGCGTGGTCGGCCTCGCAGATGCCGTCCTCGGCGGTGACGGCGTCGGCGCCCAGGAACACCCGGTCGAAGCTCATCCGCTCCAGTGCCGCCTCGGCCAGCGGTCCCACAAAGCTCTGCGAAACGCTGCGCAGCCGGCCGCCCAGGCAGTCCACCTCGACGCCCTCGGACTCGGCGAGCTCCTGCAGGGTGTTGATACCCGGGGTGGTCACGGACAGCTTCTCGAACCCGCGCAGTTCGTGGGCCAGGGCACCCACGGTGGAACCGGCGTCGAGCAGGATGTTCTCCCCGGGCCGGATCACGGACGCCGCCCACTTAGCGATGGCGTGCTTCTGCTCGAACGCCTCGCCGGTGCGCTGCCGCAGCGACGCCTCCGGGTGCGCGCCCAAGGCCATGGCCCCACCGTAGGTGCGGGCCAGCCGGCCCTGCCCGTTCAGCAAAGCCAGGTCGCGCCGGATGGTGGACGCCGTCACCTCGAACCGGGCGGAGAGCTCCTCCACGGAGGCCAGGCCGGTGGTCACGGCAAGGTGGTAGATCTCCTCGCGCCGCGCGTTTGCGCTCAGCATTTCCCGGTCTCCTTCCCGTGGCAGTGGTAACCATGCTAGTTCCGGGCCGGGGTTTCGTCCCCACCCGCACCCTAACCTCGCAAGCTCGGCCAGGGGACCCTGCGGGCGTGGGCCCAGGCTCAACCACCGGCCGGGGACGGCAACGGCCGGTCAGCAATTCTACGCTGACCGGCCGTTTGTCTCCTGCGGAGTGCTTAGTGCGCCTCTTCCCGCGCCGGCGCCAGGTCCACTGCCTGCCGCAGCGCCTCAAGAAGGGACTCGTGGTCGGCGATGTTCTTGCCCGCGATGTCGAAGGCGGTGCCGTGGTCAACGGACGTGCGCACCACGGGCAGGCCCACGGTGATGTTGACGCCGTTCTCCAGGCCGAGGACCTTGACCGGGCCGTGGCCCTGGTCGTGGTACTGGGCTACCACCAGGTCGAAGTCGCCGCGGCCGGCGAGGAAGAACAGGGTGTCGGCCGGAAGCGGGCCGAAGGCGTTGATGCCGTCAGCCTGGGCCTTCTCGATGCCCGGCTGGATCTTCTCGGCCTCTTCGCCATAGCCGAACAGTCCGTTCTCGCCGGCGTGCGGGTTGATGGCGCACACCGCGATCTTCGGGTTTTCGATGCCGGAGGCCTGCAGCAGTTCGTGTCCACGCTTGATGGTCCGGTAGACCAGGTCACCGTTGATCTTGGCGATCGCATCGATCAGGCCAATGTGGGTGGTCACGTGGATGACGCGCATCTTCGGAGCGGTCAGCATCATGGAAACCTCCTCGGTGCCGGTCAGTTCGGCGAGGAGTTCGGTGTGGCCCGGGTACTTGTGGCCGGCGGCGTGCAGGGCGGCCTTGTTCAGCGGGCCCGTGCAGATGGCGTCCACCTGGCGGTCCATGGCCAGCTGAACAGCCTTCTCAATGAAGAGGTAGGAACCGTGTCCGGCTGCCGCGGAGAGTTCGCCCCACGCGAGGTCCTCCGGGATGCAGTCGATGTCCAGCACGTCGATGGTGCCCTCCTCGAACAGGGCCTCCGACGGTTCCGCGACCTTGCGCAGGGTCAGCGGGCTGGCGACGATGTCCGCGGCGAGCTTCAGCCGGCGGAGGTCGCCGATGACGAGCATGCGGGCTTTCGACCGCAGTTCGTTGTCAGCCAGGGCCTTGACGATGATCTCCGGACCGATGCCGGCCGCATCGCCCATGGTGATGGCAACAATCGGGCGTCCCATTATTTGATACTCATTTCAGTCGTTGTGCCAGTAAGAAATTGTTTGGTCCGGGCCAGCGTACCGGCGTCCCCGAAAGCGCCGGCCTTGGTGACCAGCAGGGGGAGGGGGTCGGGCAGCAGGCTCATGACGACGCCGGCTTCAATCTCCCCGAGGACGGTGAAGCTGCCGGCGCCCAGGGCCTTCAGGACCGCTGTGGCCGTTTCGCCGCCCGTGAGGACGAGGGCGTCGCAGTGTCCGATGCCGGCAGCGGTGGCGCGGGCCAGAGCCTCTGCCACCACAAATGCCTGCGACTTGTCCACGGTGGCCATCGGATCCGGCGTCAGTACCACGTCCGTCCAGGCCATCGCCTCGGCAACCCGGCGGGGAACTTCCGGATCGTCCAGCGCGGCGTGGTCCAGCGTGATGTGTTCAGCGCCGGCGTCAACAAGTGCCTCGGTTTGCTGCCGGGCAAGGCCCGAGTAGCTGCCGATCACGGTCAGGGTGCGGATTATGTGCCGCTCCTGCGCATTCCGCGCAGCCGTTCCGTCTTCACGCGCAGCAATGTGCCCCGCCAGTCCGCCGGATCCCACCAGGAGTGCCGGAAAGTCCAGCAGGTCTGCAGCGGCCGCGATGGTTTCCAGGTCGTCATCGGAAGCAGCGTCCAGTACGACGGCGTCAGTTCCCCGTTCCTGCACCTCGCGAAGGTGCCAGGCCAGTTCCTCGGGGTTACGTCCGGCCACGCCGGCTGCCTCGACGGTTAATCCACCGGCAGCCAGCGCCCCGGCGACGTCGCCGCCAAAGCTTCCTTCAGTGTTCTGAACGCCGCCCACGTGGACGATGCCGCCCTCGGTGGTCCTGCCCGTGGCCGGGAAGGCGGGAGCAACAACGGCGAGGCCCTTGCCGTGGCCATGTGTAAGCTGCGCCAGTGTTGCCGCGACCTCTGCGCCCACATTGCCTCGAAGCAACGAATCGATCTTTTTGAAGATCCGGCGGTTCTGCCCCAGGGCGCGCCCCACGGCGGAGGTGACAGCCGAGGCTGCCTCCTCCGCGGCCAGGTAGCGGCTCTCCGTGTTGACCGAAAGGATCTCTGCCTCAGGCCAGGTGCAGTCGACGTCGAGGATTACGGAACTGGTGTGTGTGGGTCCGTAGGCTGCGGCAGCATCTGCCGCTCCCGTGAGGTCGTCGGCGATGATTGCCCAGCGCGGAGCTGCGGAGGTGTTCATACTGCTGCAGACACCTCGGGTGATGCTGCGGCTTCTTTGTTCTTGAGGCGCTTGGCGTACCAGGCCACCACCAGGGGGCACCCGATGGCGGTGACTACCACGGAAGCGGCAACCAGCACGGTGGCGGGTCCGGCAGCGGGGAGGTAAGCAGGGTTGGCTGCGGCTACCAGCATGGGGACTGTTGCCGCGTTGCCTGCAGTGGTGGCCGCCGCCAGGCCGGCAATGCCTGAGCCTCCGGTCAGCTTGTCTGCGAAGAACAGCACAGCGCCGCCGACGATGAGAACGAACAGGCCAAGAGCCACGCCGAGCAGGCCCGCATTGAGCACCTGTCCCAGGTTCAGGCCGAAGCCGAGGGCGAGGGCGAAGAACGGAATAAGAACGGGGGCTGCAGAGGAAAGGAACTTGCGCATGGCCGGGTCAAGGGTGCCCAGCAGGACTCCGAGGAGCAGGGGGATGATGGCGCCGACAAGAGCCTGCCACGGGAAGGCAGACAAGCCGGCCACGCCCAGGGTGACCATCGTCAGGAAGGGCCCGGATTCGAGCGTCATAACGGAGTAGGCAGCAACGTCCTTCGGCTTTCCGTACTGGCCCATGAGGGCCATGTACATTCCGCCGTTGGTGTCATTGAGGGCTGCCAGGATGGCCAGGACTGACAGGCCTGTAAGCAGCCCGCCGTCGATGGGAAGTTCGCCCAGGAACCGGCCGGCAACGACGCCGATGATCACAGCGAACAGGACCTTGCTGCCGAAGAGGACGCCGCCCTTTTTGAGGATGTAGGGGGTGGCTTTGATATCGATGCTTGCGCCCATGCACACGTAGAAAACGGCAAGGATGGTGGTGCCGCCGGTGAAGAGTGCGCCGGTGAACGAACCGAAGAATTTAGCGGAGTCCGGTGCGAAGGTGGCCAGAAGGGCGCCGATCAGCAGCGGGATCAGCATCATGCCGCCAGGGACTTTTTCCATGGTGGCCTTGATGGGGACAGACATGTTGCAACCTCATTGTTGTTGGGGGAGAGGGGTCGAGCGCTCTGCTCGAAGCATGATTAAGATCATAAACACTAGTGCGCGTTTAGCGCAACCCCGTATGCGCACAACACGCAGACTGTTGTGCGCATCACGTGGTTGAGCCTGTCGAACCCCGCCTCCCGACGCCCATTCTCGCGGGGTTGCCTAGAGCTGGCGTGCAAGCCCTTGAGCGCTCAGAAAAAGAAGCGTCAGTAATTAGGCGGTTTCATAGTGAACATTGCCTGGTTTCAGGCCCCCGCCTGCTGCCTTGGAGCGAGACGTGGATCCATCTGGAGGAAAGCATTGCTCGAAAGAGACGTATAGCCTAAGCTTCTTTCAATCGCAGGGTTCCCTTGTGTAGCCGATATCACAGTTGAAGCTTCGGTTGCTAAGAGCAAGGCGCAAGGGAACAACTTAGACGGGCAACCCCTCAAAGAAGGCTGCGTGCCAGGATTCACGAGCACTACGAGCTTCGCATCAGCTCACGCACGCCAACGACGGCGTGTCTCAGAAAGGCGAACAACCATGGCAATGGCCAATGAGGCGTCAAAGACGACCGACCTCCGGACCTCACATTTCTCCCGCTTGACGGTTCAGGAACTACTAAATCAAGCACCGCTGGGCAACAGGCGGCGGGTGATCATCCTGCTCGGGTTCCTGACGATGACCCTGGAGGGAGTTGAAATCGGCTTATGGGGATTTGTCTACCCCCAGATCGTCACCCAATGGGGTACGTCGCTGGCAACAGTCACAACCATGGTCACACTGGGAGTGGTGGGACTTACCGTCGGTTCGATGGTCGCAGGGCCACTCTCTGACCAGATCGGCCGAAGGCTCCCAATCATCGTGGGCACGGCCGGGTTCGGCCTCGCCACCCTAGGGGGCGCGCTGGCACAAAACGACCTGACATTAGGAATCTTCCGCGTAGTGGCATGCCTGTTCCTGGGAGCTGTTATGCCCCTCGTCATCACTTTGGTAGCCGAGTTCGCCCCTGAAAATCGGAAGGCGGCAATCGTTGCCATCACGTTCACCGGTTTCCCATTAGGGACAGTGATCACCGGCTTCCTGGCGTCTGCCATTATGCCCATCTTGGGCTGGCACTGGCTGCTCGGAACCGGAACACTCCTGGCCTTGATTCTCCTGCCAGCATTGCTGTGGGGCCTGCCCGAATCCACCGTCTTCATGATTCGACGGGGAGGACGGACAGAAAACGTGACGAAGGTATTGAGCGCAATCATCCCCGGTTTCGACATGACGACAATCGACCTCGCAGGCGTTCCTCCCACCGCCGGTGCCAAGCCGGTTGGCGGCGTGAGGGCCGTGCTCTCCAGGAAACTGGTGGTCGTGTCGCTGCTGATCTGGCTTTGCTACTTCATCTGTGCCGCGGTGGTCTACATGTTCCTGAACTACCTGCCGCTCATCGTCAAGCAACTCAATATCGACGCCGCGGGGGCAGGTAGTGTGGTGTCGCTGTTCGGCCTCGGCGGCGTCATTGGAGCCCTGGCCATCGGCTTCGCCATGGAGAAGCTCGGGAAATTTGTATCCCTCGGAGCAGCCTTCACACTGGCCGCCGGAGCTGCCTGGATCCTTGCTTCCGTCAATCTGACCTTGCCCCTGCTGCTTGTCCTGGGCTTCAGCATCGGCGTCGTGCTGGTGGGAGCCAACAGCGGCATGAACGCACTCAGCACCTCGGTTTTCCCCACTGAGGCACGCGCAACCGGTGTGTCCTGGATGCACAGCTTCGGCAAGGCCGGTTCGATCGTCAGCGGTTTACTGGGTGGATTGATGCTGGGTGCAGGATGGGATGTCGCCCAGATCTTCCTGGCCCTGGCCATCCCGCTCCTGGCTGGAGCTGCAGCCGTGGGTGCAGTCAAGGCGATGACCACACGTCGTTCGCGCGCAACCGCATGACGCGGCCAACGTTTACCGCCCCTGACAGTCGCATGGTCACCTGAGGGCAGCGATACAGAGTCAGCCGAGCCACCTTGCGCCTACCTGGGAGCAAGGTGGCTCGGCTGTTGGCAGCGGCAGACGGAGACAGCCAGGTTCCTGGATGCATCCGGACGGTGGCCCACAACGGCCGTGCAGAACCGTGCGTTAGTGGGTCGGTGCTCCATCGAGGGGGCAGAAGACTTAACGAAGGGAAAGCCTGCAGCAGCGGCGCATAGGCAGTGGCATTTCCTGACCCAAGCAGGAAAGTTCTGCTGCCGGCACAGAGGGAGTAGCCGCCGTCGACGGCGGCCTGGCCAGCCGGATCCAGCCCTGCGATGCGACGAAAGTGCTGGGGCAACACAAAGACCTCCGGGTGGAGTTGGACTCTTAACAAGTCCCGCTCCACCCGGAGGTCTTCCTTATGTCTCCCGTCGCACACCGCAACCATTTCCCACACAAGCCCCCGACGTCGGGCGTTGCCCTGGGCGCGGCCGCGCGGGGCTGCGCTGCGGCTGGTCAGCCCAGCAGTTTCAGGGCCGCACCCCACAACGCGCCGGGGTTGATCCGATCAGGATGAAGCGCCAGCATTGCCGAGAAGAACTCCTCCGGCGTTGGTTCCTCGGCCAGGAGCTTCGATGCGTCCTGCAGGTAGCCGCGCGTTTCCTGGATCTGAGCGGGCAGGTCCGGTAATGCGGGGTTCTTGTGCCCGGCCACCACGAAACGCGGCTCCAGACTCTCGGCGATATCAAGCGCCCGCAGCCACGAATCGATGCCCCCATCCTGCGACTCCGTCAGGTACGGGTGGACCCCGTTGTAGACGGCGTCCCCGGCCACCAGGAGCCCCGTGGAGGGGACGAACAGCATGGTGGTGTTGTCGGTGTCAGTATGTCCTACTTCAACAATCCGCAGTTCATGTCCCTCCAGTTCAAAGGATCCACCCTCGATGGGCTGGGTCACCGTGGTGGTGGGCGGAATCTGGTCAGGGAAAATCGAGTCCCAGAAAGAGGATCGGAACCCGGGGGACCCGTGCGTCGCCATTTCCTGGAGCGTTCCCGGGGTTGCCAGAACTGTCACCCCCGGAAACCGCTCCACGAGGGGTCCTGCGCCGAACCAGTGGTCACCGTGGCCGTGGGTGATGTAGATGTGGCTGAGGTTCTTTCCCGATGCCTCAACCCAGTCCCCGACACTCCTTGTCTGGTGGACTGTCATGGGCGGGTCAACCAGCACGGCGTTCTCCTGTCCGGAGATCAGGGTTGAGGACAGCGGCGACCAGATGCGGGGCTCCCCGTTCGGGAGTGTCCCTCGTCCGGTTTGGGGCAGAGTGCCGGAGACAAAGACGTCGTAAGCCAGCTCGGTTGTGGGTGCCATAGTTTGTTTCACTTTCCCTGAACTTTGGTGTGGGTTTTAGAGATGCTGCTGAAACCAGGTGAGGGCGGCCGAACTTGAGTCTTCGAAGTTCTCGACGTACGGCTCGAAGTGGCCGCCCGGAAGCATCACGAGGGATTTGGGCTCCTGGGCCTGTTCGTAGGCTTCAAGGGCCAGGTCCGTGCCGGTCAGTTCATCGTCTTCAGCGACGATGAAGAGCAGCGGCTTCGGCGACACCCTTGAGGCCCAGACCCCGGGCTCGTAGAGCCGCGCGGCACGGGTGGACTGCAACGTGACGGTGTTGTCCCAGCCGTATTCTTCCGGGCCGGGCTGTGTGTAGAAGGCGACGGCGGAGGGCAGCCGGTACGCGGCAGGCTGGCTAGGGTCACTGCTCACCACCGCGATCATTCTGGGTGCCTTACCCGCGGCCTGGTCCCGTTCGTCGTCTATGAAGGACTGTTCCAGGGCCGTCTTGGCATCGCCTACCGCGCGGCGGGAACCCGCCACATGGCCATTGATAGCGGGCACCTGGGACACCACCGCCTTGAGCCGCTGCTCCGTAGCTCCCAGAACCAGGGCGTGCCCGCCGGAGTAGCTGGATCCCCAAAGACCTATGCGGGATGCGTCTACTTCAGGCCGGCTCTCGAGGTAGGTCAGTGCCCGGCGCCAGTCCTTGACCTGCTGCCAAGGGTTGATGTCGTGGCGGGGTTCCCCCTCGCTGGCTCCGAAATTCCGGTGGTCGTGGACCAGGACCACAAATCCGTTGGCTGCAAAGCGGGAGGCATACGCGGCGAGTCCGTGGGCGCGTGTGCCGGCATATCCGTGGGCCATGGTGATGGCGGGATGGGGTCCGGGACCATCCGGGAGGTAGAGCCAAGCGCGAAGCTTGATGCCGCCTTCGGCCGTGAATTCAACATCGAGTCGTTCTGCCATGAGTCTCTCTTTTCTCTCCGGCGCTCATGGCCGGGTAGGTGTGAAAACCGCGGGAGCCACGCCGCGTGGCGCGGGAAATCGTGAATTAGTTGCGTGGTGAAGGGCCCGCGTCCTGGCTTCCAAGGGGAGCCCAAGACTTTTACAGGAGTAAGGTGTGAAATAAGCGTACAGCGTTAGGCTATGTCCAGCAACGACTTTTTGACGTATGCTCCTTGCACGGCCGCGGGCCGGCCCCCCATTCCTGATTTTCTTCACCGATGCACAACGAAAGGCAGAAGCATGGCAAGCAGCTTCATCTATGACGGGATCCGCACCCCCTTCGGAAAATTCGGGAAGTCATTGGCGGGCATCCGACCCGATGATTTGGCCTCCCATGTGATCCGTGAGGTGGTGGACAGGCAGCCGGGGCTGGAAACGCACAGGATTGATGAAGTGATTCTGGGCAACGCCAATGGTGCCGGAGAGGATAACCGCAATGTGGCACGAATGGCTGCGCTGCTTTCCGGGCTTCCCACCTCGGTGCCCGGCGTCACGGTTAATCGACTGTGCGGCTCCGGCCTCGAGGCTGCCATCCAGGCGAGCCGAGCGGTGGAAACCGGCGATGGCCACCTGATTGTTGCCGGCGGCGTCGAATCGATGAGCAGGGCGCCCTGGATCCTCGCAAAGCCCGAACGGGCGTATCCTGCCGGTCCTGAAACCCTGCACAGTTCGACGCTCGGCTGGCGCATGGTCAACCCGAAGATGAACGAGGCCTGGACCGTCTCCAATGGCGAAACGGCAGAAATCCTCGCCGACAAGTTCGGCATATCAAGGACCGAGCAGGACCAGTTTGCCGTTCAAAGCCACAGATTAGCCGCCAAGGCCTGGTCGGAGGGGATCTACGACGACGAAGTGCTGCCGCATCCGGATTCGCAGCTGACTACGGACGAGGGCGTCCGGGCCACCACCTCCATGGACGCCTTGTCCAGCCTGGAGCCGGTATTCCGTGACGGCGGCTCCGTCACCGCAGGCAATTCCTCTCCACTCAATGACGGGGCGGCAGCCATGCTCATCGGCTGTGAAGGCGCCCTGGAAACCGAACCCCTGGCACGCATCGTTTCCCGCGGCGTGGCCGGCAACGACCCAAACATCTTCGGCATTGCTCCCGTCGAGGCCGCCAACCGGGCGCTCGCCCGGGCAGGCAAGACCTGGGCGGACGTCGACGTCGTGGAGCTCAACGAAGCCTTTGCAGCACAAAGCCTCGCGTGCCTGCAGCTTTGGCCAGAGCTGGATCCTGAGAAGGTGAATATCCACGGCGGCGCGCTGGCCCTGGGCCACCCGCTGGGCGCCTCCGGCTCCCGCATCCTGATCCACCTGGCGCGGGAGCTGAAACGCCGCGGCGGAGGAGTCGGAGTTGCCGCCATTTGCATCGGAGTGGGGCAAGGCCTCGCCGTTGTCCTGGAACGTTAGGCCGCAGTCCCTACCCCAGCAGCAACCCGAGACGTGACTGCAATTTATGGATCCACCCCTTGAACGAAATAAGTAAAACGCGTACGCTTACTTCAGCTGATTCTCCAAAAGCTCAAATACTTCCAGCCGCCGCAGGCTGCGCCGATGCAGCCCCAGGCCGCGTTCCCATTCGGGAACGCCCCCACTCATTCACAGGGAAAGATACAGGCCCTCCATGATCATCAACAGTGCAGATCTCGACGCCGTCGACTCCTACAAACTCCTCATCGGAAGCATCATTCCCCGGGCGATCGCCTGGGTAAGCACCGTCTCTCCGGAGGGAGTGGCCAACCTTGCACCGATTTCCTTTTTCACGGCGGTGGGACGCAAGCCGCCCATGGTGTCCATCTCGCTCCAGCCACGCTCAGACGGCGAAACCCTCAAGGACACGTTCGTCAATATCCGTGAAACGGGGAACTTCGTGGTCAACGTGGCCACGCTTCCACAGGCTCACGCCCTGCACTCCTCCGCCTTCGAATTCCCGTCGGGTATCGACGAGTTTGAGGCGGTGGGACTCGAAAAAGAGGCTTCAGACGCCGTGACAGCGCCCAGGATCAAAGACGCCCCGATCGCCATGGAATGCATCCTTAACCGCATCATTCCTGTGGGCGACATGAACGATCACGTGGTCTGGGGTGAAGTTGTCCGCTTCCATGTCAAGGACGAGCTTTACCTGGAACGGGGGCGGATCGACACTGCGGCGGTCACCGCCGTCGGCCGGTTGGCGGCGGAGTACACCCTGGTTGAAAACGTGTTCACCACACCCCTTGAGGACGAACTCCTCCAGTCCAAGCACAAGCAGCGCATGGCACGGCTGGACGGCCAGCCGGCTGACTGGTCACCCATCAATACGGCAGCGTGGTCGCCGTCCGGTTCGACCCTCACCAAGGAGCAGTAGATGACGACTGTAATGGAGCAGTTGCAGAAGCAGGATCCTTCACTGACCACAACCGGAAACGGGACTGTGGCGGTGCTCTTCATCCACGGTTTCCTGGATGATCAGAGTGTCTGGGACGACGTCGTCTCCGAACTCGCCGCCGCTGACGTCCAGTTGCTCAGGCTGGACCTGGCAGGCATGGGGGACCGGAGCGGGGACGAGGGGCCCTACAGCCTGGAGCGATATGCCGACGACGTCGCGCGCGTCGTTGGGGGTCTGGACAGGCCCGTCGTGATCGTCGCGCAAAGCATGGGAACGCTCGTCGCCGAGCTCGTTGGCGTCCGCCATCCCGACAAGGTGGTGGGTGCGGTACTCCTAACGCCCGTGCCCTTGGCCGGGACACATCTGCCGGAGGAAGCTGTAGGTCCTTTCCGGCAGCTCGGCGGGAATACGGAAGCGCAGCGAGGGGTCCGGAAGTACCTGGGCGGCGGGCTGAACGAGTTCGGGTTGGACAAGCTCACCTATATAGGCGACCGCATCCGCCCGGAAGTTGTTACCCACCTCGTGGACTGCTGGAACGAAGGTATTCCGGACGCCCCTGTTGAAAGCGAATTTAGTTCACCCGTGTTAATCATCCGGGGTGAAGCAGACCCCTTCGCCACCGCTGAACTGGTGTCTACAGCGGTCTCCCCACGATTCCGGCGCGTCCATGAGGAAGTACTCAGTGAGGCGGGCCACTGGCCCCACGTCGAGCAGCCCCGGAACGTCGCCGGACTCATCGGCCGGTTCCTCACGGACATCTCGGAAGCACCTGCCACTGCGCCTGGCGAAGCAAACACCCAAGGCTGGATCAACGCCTTTGCGAGCAAATCCGCGGACGACTTTGGGGAGGCCTTCCACCGCGACGTTGTCCTCGAGGCTTCTGTCATGCGGTCTCCCATCACCGGCCGGGAGAACGTCAAAGCGGTCATGAGCGCTGCCAGCTCCATCTACGAATCCTTGGAGTTCACGCAACAAACCGTCAATGGTCCGCGCACCTATCTTGAATGGCATGCAACGGCGTTCGGCGGTCTCACAATCGACGGAGTCACCATCCTCACCAAGGATGAATCCGGCCAGATCGTCTCCGCCGCCATCCACCACCGTCCCCTTGAGGCAGCGCTCCGCTTTTCAGCTGAACTCGGTAAGCGGATCGGGAAGGCCATGGGGGAATCCCGTTTCTACTCCACCGAATGAATCCTGCTGCACTCAGCCGATTCGCCAGTACGTTCCCAACGAAAGGGACTAAGCCAATGACCCACCTAACGTTCACCGTCCGGGACCAGATCGCAACCATCGTCCTGGACAATCCGCCGCAGAACCGGATCGACCTTCAGATGGCGGATGAGCTTTCCGAAGCCATTATCGCCATCGGCAGTAGTGATGCCCGTGCGGTCATCGTCCGGTCCGAGGGCGCGGACTTCAGCTTCGGAGGTGACATCATGACGTGGCCCGGCGCAGAAACGCGGGAACTGCGTGCCCTATTTGAGCGCTACATGTCAGTCTTCAACCAGCTTGAGCAGCTGCCGATGCCCGTCATTGCCGAAGTCCAGGGCCTGTGCTTTGGAGGAGGATTTGAACTTGCTCTCCGGGCCGACCTCATCTTTGCCGCCGAGTCAGCGGAGTTCGGGCATCCGGAACAGACTCTTGGCATCGTTACTCTCCTGGGCGGCATCTACCGGGTGGCCGAGAAGGCAGGAAAGGCGCGGGCGGCGGAATGGGCGATGACGTCGGAAAGAGTACCGGCGTCCGAGATGCGGCGCGCGGGAGTGGTGAACCGCGTTGTTTCTGACCACAAGCTCCGGGAGGAAGTATCCGCGTTTGCGCAGCGGATCGCTACCGGCGCCACGCAGGCACACGCTGCCCATAAGGCACTGCTGAGGACCTGGTCGCTCGGCGGCGTCGCTGCGGCGGACCAAGCCATGTTTGATATCGCCATGCCCTTGTTTGAGCGCGAAGATACCCAAGCGGGGTTGAACTCGGCGGTGGAAGCCCTCAAGGAGGGAAGGCCACGGCCCGTGTTGGAATTCCAAGGGCGGTAACCACACTTAACATGATGGATGGCGAAGTGCCCAGGAAGTCGGCGAAAGAGGATGCAGTGAGCGACTGGAACGCGACGCAGCGCTATGACATGGAAAGTGCTCCCGGGGGACTCGGTTTCGTGCATGACCTGCTCAACACTAAATCCGCTGGAAAGCCGCGAAGGTCCGATTTGATGCTTGACCTCGGACTCGCCCAGGCATGGGTGGATGCTGCGCTGCAACAGTGGGCACTGGCCACCGGCCAGCGTTATATCGACGTCAAACTTACGGAACGCGACATGGAACACCTGCGGTACTTCCGTGATGAACTTGCCAGCACTCTCAGCGCCGAAGGTGACCCCGACGCCGTCGTGAGTTCCGGCGTCGACGCCCTGCCCACAGTCTGGACCGCTGCCACATCGTTGAAACTCAAATCCAATGGCACGGTCCAGGCAGAACCGCAGGGAGCGGGAGCCGGCCACATCGAATCCCTGGCCATGACAGAGATTTTCCAGGCCCAACTGGCAGGGACCTGGCACCGGCTCAAACTATGCCGCAGCGAAAAATGCAGGGTTGCGTTCTTTGACCGCTCACGCAACAACAGTGGCGTTTGGCATGACGTCAAAATGTGCGGCAACCCGGCGAATCTTCGCGCGCACCGGGCGCGCAAACATGAATCGAAGCTCGTGAATTGACTCCCATTCCTGTTCGAGTATGAACAGGATGGCAGAGGGGTCTTTTCGCTGACTGGGCTCACTATCCACTCAAAGGACCTCAATGCAAGCATTACCTCCGGACAATGCCGATCGAATCACCGAGTACGCACATCCTGACAGGCTGGTCACCGCCGATTGGCTGGTGCAGCACATGACCGACCGCAGGCTGGTCATCGTGGAGTCTGACGAGGATCCGCTGCTGTATGAAATGAGCCATATCCCGTCCGCAGTGAAAATTGATTGGCACACAGATCTGAACAACCAGGTGATGCGCGACTATTTGAATGGGCAGGAATTTGCCGATCTTATGACCTCCCGCGGTATTTCACGGGACAGCACGGTTGTCATTTATGGTGACAAGCACAACTGGTGGGCTGCCTATACGCTCTGGGTATTCAGCCTTTTTGGCCACCCAGACGTCCGCTTGCTCGACGGCGGACGGGAAACCTGGATTTCCGAAGGGCGGCCTCTCGAGTCGGCGGCGCCGTCTGCCGCCAGGACGGCAAAGCCGTATCCGGTGGTGATGCGCCACGACGTGTCCATCCGGGCGTTCAAGAATGACGTTGAGGGACACATCGGGCTACCCCTGATAGACATCCGCAGCCCTGAGGAATACACGGGGGAGCGCACGTCAATACCCGATTACCCGCAGGAGGGGGTTCTTCGGGGCGGCCACATTCCCGGGGCCCGCAACGTCCCGTGGGCGCGGGCTGTGTCGGACAACGGGACGTTCAGGCCGCGGAAGGAACTTGAGGAGATCTACTTCAAGGAAACAGGCCTGCGAGCCGACGATGAAGTCATCACCTACTGCCGCATTGGCGAGCGTTCAAGCCATTCGTGGTTTGCGCTGACTTTCCTGCTGGGGATGGACAGGGTGAGGAACTACGACGGCTCCTGGACCGAATGGGGCAACGCAGTGCAGGCTCCCATAGCGGTGGGTAGTTGAAGGTCGGGTTCCTTAGTGCTGCCCGCCAAGGACCGAATGCGCGATCAGCATGTCCAAGCGACGGATGTCCACCTTTTTACCGACCTTGATCTTGATGTGCCCGGCTCGGGTCCAAAGCTCAAGTTCGGCATCGAGGTCGAATTTCCCTGCGTTCTCAGATGACCACATATTGATGGCGGAGTAGGGCAGTGAATAGATCTCCACCTTCTTTCCCGTGATGCCCTGAGCATCGCGGACGATCATCCGCTTGGTGGTGAAGATGGCGCTGTCCCGGAAGGTCCGGTAAGCGGCCACCGGCTGTTCGCCCGCGACCATGAGTTCCATGACGTCCTGTGGGACGGGACATTCTTCAACGAACATCCACGTGGTTACTGCTGCTGCCTCCATTGGTGCCCCCTCTCGCTTGGTTCACGTACAGGGTCAGTCTTTCAGGCCCGTAGCCGCCGATGTCCTGAGCTGGCTGACGGCGTGTCGGAAGTCCGGCGGAAGCTTCCCCGCGGGCGCTTTTCCTGTGTTCCGTGGCGCCCATTTCTGTCGCAACCACCGATGTGGACGGTGCAGGTTGGCGAGCGTACAACAACAAATTGGGCAGAAGCGCTACCACGACACGACGCTGTATACCACCCTCGCCCCGTGCGCCGGAACCATCATCCAGTTCGAGATCCCCCGCGTGGTGGTGGGGGAAGCACGCACATTCGACGGCGAACTGGAGCTTCTGCGCTCGCGGCGCGTTGATGTGGTGATCCTGGATGATCAGCGTTGCGTGGACACGATGGGCCGGTTCCAGGACGCCTACCCGGACCTTTGGGCGGAGGACATCGCCGAGTAGGATCGGGCAGACATCCCCGTATTAGCAGCCCGGCTCCTTCACCCTACGCGTGTCGCCGTTGGCGATGACGGTGAGGGAGTTGGCGCGGCACGTCACGCCAGCCTCCGTAGACGTCGTGATCTGGCTACTCAGCTTTGTCACACGATTGAGCACGGTGTATTGCGTTTTCCAGTCGGTGGTGGTGCCGCCAAGGACTTCTTGATAGCGGCCGTTGGTCGTGTACTGGTCGCCGGCATGTTGCCGTGCAACGGTATGGTTTTGAATTGTCCCATCGGAGGATTCGAATCGTTCCACCTGGGCGCCATTGGTGCCCGCTCCAGTCGAAGGTGCTGCCAAAGCTGGCGAGGCAGTAAGTCCGAGAATCAGGCC
Source organism: Pseudarthrobacter sp. W1I19 (assembly GCF_030817835.1). Classification (NCBI taxonomy): domain Bacteria; kingdom Bacillati; phylum Actinomycetota; class Actinomycetes; order Micrococcales; family Micrococcaceae; genus Pseudarthrobacter; species Pseudarthrobacter sp. W1I19. The sequence goes on along the minus strand of NZ_JAUSZR010000001.1, from coordinate 3,219,141 downwards.
AGCGCCGGAGGCGACAATCAGGCGCGTTAGATTGTTCATTGTGGGGTCCCTTTCGTTTCCGTGTCGGGCTCCCCAGTGCGCAGTGAACGAATCATAGCGGTCCGGTATAGCTCCGTCAATGAGTCGCTCGTTACTTTCAAAGATCAAACCGAGTCGGATGCTCGGACGCGGGAGCGAGTCTCACTCGCGGGAGTTGAGGGAGTCGAACTGCTCCTGCCAGAGGGACTTTTCCTGGTTTACGTATTGCCTGTACGACGCAGTCCATTTCGGCCAGATGTCGGATGCGGCGGGGGTATCGGCCGCGGGCCGGTCTGGAACCCGTGCAACGCTCCGCGGGCGCGGCACTTGGGGCACGTTCGGCCTCTGGCGGACGGGCGGATTCACCGGGGCCGTCAATCGGGTTGTTGGCCCGGAAGGCAGTGGTTTTAGGTCAATCAGCCACAGGGCGATTTTGCTTACCGCCCAGATAATGCCGAACAGGACCATGGCGGCGAAAAGGAAAGCAAACCAGAGTAGGAGCCCGATGAACACCATGACCCATTTTACCTAGCTGGCGGTCTTTTTGGGGTGCGGATTCGGGCCCCAGCGCTGGGGGTTTCGACAGGCTCAACCACCGGGTTTCGCTCCCCACCCCCGCCCTAACCTCGGCTCAACCACCGAACTGGAGCGTGAACACCCAGAGCAGCACGTCCTCGCCCGGCACGTACCAGTCCCGCTCCGGCGCGCGCCGGAACCCCAGCGACTCATACAGCCCGTGGGCCCGTTCCATGAACATGGCACTGGTGATGCTGATCGCCTCGATGCCGCGCAGCTGCCGGGCATGCTCCACCACCTTGCCCACCACCGCCCGGCCCAGGCCACTGCCCTGGCATGCCGGGTCCACGGCCAGCATCCGGAACTCCAACTCACCGTCCCGGGCGACCTCGCTGTACGGCTCGCCGGCAAACGTCAGCGTTACCGCCGCAACCACCTGCCCGGCGGCTTCCACCACCCACACCTGCGCATGCTCGGCCCGGTGCTCCACGTCCTCCAGCACGCTCATGTACGGATGATCCGTAGCGAAGTGACCAGCCGCCAGATAGGCATCCCGGGTGATGCGCCGGACCTCCGAAAAGTCCGACGGCGCCGCCCGCCTGAACCCGACGCTCACCGCACGCCTGCGGTCGCGGCAGTCCGCCCAACATAGTTGCCCAGCCGTGCCAATTCCGGCTGCGACGAGGGATCGCCCACAGCGTCTCCGCCCACCGCGTTCGCCACAGCAAGCGCCCTTGCATAGTCCAGCCCCTGCTGCAGCGCCAGGACCAGGGCGGCGCAGAAGGCATCACCGGCACCGATGGTGTTCGCCACCGTTACTGACGCCGACGGAGCCTCGGCCACCTTCCGCCCATGCTCAAACATTGCGGAGCCCTCGCCGCCGTAGGTCACCGCCACCAGCTTCGCCGTCGCGAGGGCGGGGATCAGGGCATACTCGCTCTCGTTGACGATCACCAGGTCGCAGCGCTCCAGCAGCTCCGCCGGCAGGTCCATGGCGGGGGCGGCATTCAACACAAAGTAGCCCGTTGACCGGCGGGCAGCCTCCAGTACCACCGACAGGCCCACCTCCAGCTGGCAGAGAACCGCCTCGTCCGGGCCGAACTCCACGCCTTCCAAAGACAGCTGCGAGTTCGCGCCGGGGCACACCACAATCTGGTTCTCGCCGTCGCGGTCCACCACAATCAAGGCGGTCCCAGTCGGCTGGGGCAGGACGGCCACGTCAGCGGTGTCGACGCCGGCACTCGCCAGGGCGTCCAGCATCAGCCGACCCTGCGCATCGCTGCCCACGGCGCCCACCATGCGGGCGCTGCCTCCCAGCCGGGCGGCAGCTGCGGCCTGGTTGGCGCCCTTGCCGCCGGGCTGCTCGGAAAGAACCGCATCCCCGATGGTTTCGCCCGCGGTGGGGAGCCGCTGGGCGGTAGCGATCAGGTCCAGGTTGATGCTGCCCACAACGGTGAGGGCAGGAAGTTGGTTGCTCATGAGATTCCTTACGGGGGAGGAGCCGGAAGCGGCCGGATTAGGAAATAGTGTACGGGACTGTTGTACTTGTCCGTCATACATGGTTGTATAACAACTCACATCCACATGGCAGTAAGCCCAAAACAAAGGAGTTTGATGTGAACACCCCAACCCCCGCGGCAGCCGCGCCTCCCGCCCAAGCCGCGGACGCCGCCGTCGTCCATGAAACGAACGCACCCAAATTCCAGGGCCGCCGCGCCGCCCTGCTGATCTCCACGCTCCTGCTCGGCGTGCTGTCCTTCCAGCTCAACGCCAGCATGGTCACCCCTGCACTGCCGCAGATCGCCGCCGAATTCGGCCAGGGCGCGGACAGCGCCGCCCCCGTCCAGTCCGTGTTCTTCCTGGCCGGCGCCATCGCAGGGCCCGTGATCGGCCGGTGGAGCGACTTCATCGGCCGCCGCGCCGCACTGCTCCTGGTCCTCGGCATCATGGGCGCCGGGACCAGCCTCTGCATCACCGCACCCACACTTCCGCTCCTGGTCACCGGCCGGTTCCTGCAGGGCGTCTCCAGCGCCGTCTTTGCGCTCGCCTACATCGTGCTCAGCGAGAACCTCCAGGCCAAGGTCTTCGGCACGTCCGTGGGCATCATCGCCGCAATCAACGGCGGAATCGGCGGGGTGGACGGCTACGTGGGCGGGCTGATGGCCGAGACGCTCGGCTTCCGGTCCATCTTCGGCGTCGTCCTGGTCCTCACCGCGATCGCCGCCGCTTGCATCATCAAAATGGTGCCGAAGGGCCGTCCCGCCGGCGTCCGCGGTGCCATGGACTGGTGGGGCGCCGGATCCCTCTCGCTCTTCCTGGTATTCATCACCTACTTCGTCTCCGGTGGTTCGGCAGCGGGCTGGACCGCGCACTCCACCCTGGCCCTGCTGGCCGGCACCATCGCGTCCTTCTCCGCCTTCTGGCTGATCGAGAAGCGCCGCAGCAACCCGCTGATCGCCGTCCACCACCTGCGCTCCCGCCAGGTGTGGCCGGTCATCGCCACCACCGTCCTCACCCTCGCCGGCATCTTCGCCATCATCAACTTCACCGTGGTGCTGCTAAGCCAGGATCCCGACGGCGGCTTCGGGCTTAGTGCCTCCGTCTCGGCGCTGCTGTTCCTCACCCCGGCCGCACTCATCGGCGTCTTCGCCGCACCGCTGGCCGGCTGGCTGGCCGACCGCCGCGGCTGGATCAAGACCCTCCGCGCAGGGACCGGGCTCAGCCTGGCCTGCGCCATCGCAGCCGCCACGTTCTCCACCAACCAGACGGCTGTGCTGATCGCCGTCGCGGCCCTGGGCGTCTTCTACAACGGACTGTTCCTCACCGCCATCAACGGGCTCTCGGTGCTCCTCTCACCCAAGGAAGCCCCGGCTGCCCTGCCCGGCATCAACGGCGCCTCCTTCGGCATCGGGGCGAGCCTCGGCGTCGTCCTCGTGGCACCGTTCGCCGCCCAGGCCACGGCTGCCGGGTACGCCACCGCCCTCTGGATTTCGGTGGCCATCACCGCCGCCGCGTTCATCGTCAGCCTCTTTGTCGCCGCCCCCAAGGGCGAGACCGTCTAACCCCGCTTCAACCGAAAGAGAACCACCGCCATGACCGCCACCTCCCCGTTCTACCTCGACTGCGATACCGGAATCGACGACGCCCTCGCCCTGGCCTACCTGCTGGCCGCCCCCACCGCCGAGGTGGTGGGCATCGGGACCGTCAGCGGCAACGTCAGTGCCGCCGTCGGCGCCCGCAACACCCTGGACCTGCTCCAGCTCGCCGGCCACGCCCACATCCCCGTGGCGCTCGGCGCGCACGATCCCCTCGCCGGTTCCTTCGGCGGCGGGACGCCGTGGGTGCATGGCGGTAACGGGATCGGCGAGGTTGCGCTGACGACGGCGGCTGCTCCGGTTGTGGAGGAATCCGCGGCTGAGATGCTGGTCCGGTTGGCCCGTTTGTACCCTGGCACTCTTAAGGTCCTGGCCATCGGCCCGCTGACCAACATCGCCGAGGCCCTCCGGCTGGAGCCTTCCCTGCCGTCCCTGGTGGAGTCCATCACGGTGATGGGCGGGGCTGCCCTGGCTCCGGGAAACATCACACCGGTGGCTGAGGCCAACATCCACAACGACCCCGAGGCCGCCGCGCTGGTACTGGCCGCCGACTGGGACATCACCCTGGTGCCGCTGGACGTGACCATGGCTTCTGTCCTGGAGGAATCGCACAGGCAGGAGTTGCTCGCGTCTTCTTCGCCTGTGGCACAGGCGCTGGGGGAGATGCTGGGCTACTACTTCCGGTTCTACGAGGGCATCTATGGCCGACCGTGCTCCGCCATGCACGATCCGCTGGCGGCAGCGCTCGCGGTAGGTGCTGTTAAGGCCGCTCTTGCGCCTGTGGTGCGTGCCGCCGTCGACACCTCTGAAGGGCCGGGCCGTGGCCAGACCATCTGCGACATGCGCGGCCTGTATGCCGGCTACCCTCCGGTGGCGGGCTCGCGGTGCCGGGTGGTGTTGTCGCTTGAGGAGGACTTCGCCCCGCACCTGGTGGAGACGCTGCTGAGCTACTTCTCGGTGGTTGAGCCGGTACCCCCGGTGGTTGAGCCTGTCGAAACCACGACGGCGGCGCTCGCCGCCGCGGCGTCGGTCGCCTAAAGCGTCTCGGGAATCGGGCGTCCGGGAAAGAGCGTGGCGTACTGTTTCCGGTACAGCCTGCGCCCGAAGAGGCGGTACGCAAGGCGGACCGGCGGGGGGATTTCCTTGAACATTTCCCTCCGGTCCGCCGGCGGATTCGTGGCCAGCACCATCCCGAGGTATCCCACCAGGAACTTTTTGTCGAGCTGATCAATGCCGTGCTGCGCGGCCGTTTTCATCTCCTTCTCGGTCAGCACCCTGTCCACTACGGGCATCATCTCGGTGACTTCGCGGCGCAGGTGAATGTTGAGGACAGACTTCAGGTCCTCGTAGCGTGCAGCGAGTTCTGAGCCGGTTTCGGCGTCTGCCGTCTGCATCCAGCGCAGGCGGAGCGGCTCGATGCTCTCGAGGCGCTGGGTGACCTGCCGGTGCTGCTCGAGCATCTGTCCTACGTGCAGCGCGCAGGCTGGTGCCCGGTCCTTCAGCGGCGGGTACATCAGCAGGTCCTCGCCTTCGTGGTGGATATGGAGCACCTTGTCGAAGTTCCCCAGCACGTCGCCGACGTACGCGGCACGGGCGGTGTCTCCGGCCGCTGCGGAACGCACCAGGCCGGGCGCCTCCTCATAGGCCCACAGGAAAAAGCGGTGGATGCGCCGCATGCCGGCGGTCCCGCCGCACAGGATGGGTCCGGCTGGCAGCGGAGCCGCGGTCTCGCCGGGCCGCATGGTGAAGAAGTCGGTCATTGGTGGGCCCCTTTGCGCTCGTCATGACAGACCAGGCCCTCTCCCCGCCAGCATCGTAGCCGCTGCCCCTACCGGGGCACAATGGGCCCCGGACTGGTGGGGGCGTAAGTACATTTCACTGTCCGGTACAGGGATTTAATCACTCCCAGGAATTGGGTATAGGGGATTGATTGCGCACCTTTTCGCACCCGCCTACGCTTTGCATAGCTGGCATTTGCATGATTGTTACTGGGCCGATCATCGCTTTATCCAGTTCGATGCTTTAAATCCCCAGTAGAAACAGCGATCAAAATGAATGCTCCGTCCGCTGGCTTCGCAAACCCCCTTCCTCGGGGTCTGACAGGATCTTCAGCCTTGTCAGGCGGCGGGTTGATGTTCCGGCGTAGATGCCTGGCCATTGCCTCCTCCCTTCTGCTGGTTGGGTTCGCCATCATGGCGCCCACAACGGCAAACGCGGCAACAAGCACCTCGGTGGCCACCATGGACACCTACACTCAGCGGGACAGGCCGGCGACGAACTTCGGGACCAGCGCCCGCGTGTCCACAGAGGGCCGCGCGGGCATCTGGCGGCATGCATTCGTGCGGTTCAACGTTCCGGTTCCTGCCGGCGAGCACGTTGTTTCGGCCAAACTGCGGGCATATTCTGAGGCGTCCACGACGTCCACCCAGTTTGTGGATGTTTACACCACATCCGGGGGCTGGACCGAACGGGGACTCACCTGGAATAACGCACCGGCGGCCGGGACATGGCTGGGGAGAGCCGGAGGCTTCCGTACGGGCTCCTGGGTTGAATGGGACGTGACCAAGGGCGTCAGCGCAAAAGGAGGCGAACAGAACTTCAAGCTGGAAAGCAACGCGCAAAAGTGGATCGGGTTTAAGTCGAAGGAATCCCCGGCTACCGCCCTGCGGCCACAGCTGGTGGTGACCACCGCGCCTGACACGGTTTCCTCCACCGAGGCCGCGGTGCTCCATGGCTGGGGCGCCCCTGTTGCCGGCGACGAGTTCAATTACGCAGGTGCACCGGACGCCACGAAGTGGAACGTCTACAACAGTCTTGGGCACGGAGGTAACGGTATCCGGAGTCCGCAGCAGGCTGCCGTGAATGGTTCCACGATGGTCATCACCGGGACACCGGACGGCACTACCGCCGGCATGTCCGCCAAGTTCGCACGCCAGAAGTATGGGCGGTGGGAGATCCGTGCCGCGGGGTCCGGTGACAACGAATACCGTTTTGTGTCCCTTCTGTGGCCGGACAGTGGAAACTGGCCATGTGAAGGCGAGATCGACTACGCGGAAACCACCGGTGACTGGAACCTGCTCAAGTTCTTCCACCACTATGGATGCTCGAACTCGCAGACGTCAGGGTCCATGATTCTGGACATTTCCCAGTTCCACAACTACGCCGTTGACTGGTCACCGTACGGGATGGTGGGCTACGTCGATGGCGTGAAGTGGTTTGAGGACACCGACCCCGCGCACCAGCCTCCGGCGTCGATGCACCAGACACTGCAACTGGACTGGTTCCCGGACGGCACTCCTGATGGCCCCGGCGAGATGCGGGTGGACTGGGTCCGCGTGTATGCGGCTGGAACCTAGTGCAGTTCCGCCCCCGGTTAAAAGACGCGGACGCCAGTGTCCGTCAGGACTGGAGGGACTGCATCACGGAGATGTGCCCGGCCCGGCCGGCCACCAGGCACTTGGCCAGGTAGAACGGCCGGTTGCCGTACCTGACGTACTGGGTGAGGACCAGCACAGGATCGGACGGGCGGAGGTCCAGCAGCTTGGCGCGGCTGGGCCCCACCTGGCTCAGGCTGATCTGGCACTCGCCCGGCCCGGGCAGCCGGCCCAGCTGTTTGTTGAGGGAGGCAAGCAAAGTACTGCCGCCGTCGTCCTCTATGTCCAAAGGCGCGGCAGGGCTGGTGCCGAGGCTGACAGGCTGGGCGGAGATGTTTTCCTGCAGGTGGGCGATGGCCTCGCCGTCGCGGATCAGGACGGACTCCCAGAGCCAGCAGTCGGTGCCCGGCTCGACGCCGACGCCCGGTGCGGCGAACTCGGACGCGGGCTGGCGCACCACCTGGACGCGCTTGACCTCGAGCTGTTGTCCGGCAGTGCCGAGGACTTCCTCGAAGGGGCGGATGCGTTCGATGCCGATGCGGGGGAGGGTGTCCGAGACGAAACGGCCGACGCCGCGCCTCGCCCTGATGAGCCCGTCCTCCTCGAGCAGCATGAGGGCTTCGCGGACCACTGTGCGGCTGACCTTTCATGTCCGCCCCGAGTTCGGTTTCGGTGGGGATCATGGAGCCGGGCGTGAGGAGGCCGTTGCGGATGGCTTCGGCGATCCGGGAGTACACCGCCACGCGGAGGGGGGAGCCGGGCTGGGCGGCCACCGGCTGGGACAGGAACCGGGCGGCGTCCTGGTGCACGTTTTGCCTCGCTTCGTGGGTCTGGGATTTCCAGCCTACCGGTGTGACGGGTTTGTTGGACAACAGGACTGCCCTGGCGCGGAATTACGGGACAGCGCTCGCCTGGTGCAGGTAGATGCCGGGCAGCCGAAGTCAGGCGGCGCCTGCCACGACTGACGCCAGCTGCAAGGAACCGACCGCGAAGGCGGCCGCGACCACTATGCCCGTGACCACGGCGTTGTAGCTTGTCCACCACCCATGACGTTCGGGCCAGCAGCATGCTTGCCGGCGTTCTGACTGCGGGCAATGTTTCCTCGCCATGGCTTGCCCGGGGACGGGCCTGCCTTCTCAAGGCACCAAGCAGCCCTTTGAGATTGGCGAGGCCGATGACGTAGAGGAAAAGACCTGGAGGCGATGGCAGCGTTGGTAGCCGCGGCCCCGGTAGTGGTGTTGCCTAAGCCCGGCGCGCCTTGACAGCCAGTCCGTGCATGGGAATGTCGCCTGAGGAATACTGAAGGTGCCTGACCTTGGCTGTCGTTCACGCGCCAGGCTTCGGTTCGGCTTCTCGAAGGGGGTATCGGTTGGAGTCAGCAGTCCCTCGCCGCAGATCCCTCCGGGGTGCGGCGGCAATCTTCGCAGCCCTTCTGGCGTTCTCAGCCGCGGGGTGCACCGGCACTCCGGAGCCGCCCCCGTCTCCTGTGCCTGATGTCCGCATCGCCGCTGTGGGCGACATGAACGACGCTGGGAATGTTGACCCGGACAGCCCGTCAGGCCGGAACGGTGCGGAGATCACCCGGCTCGTGGAGAACAACGAGATTGACGCTTTCCTGGGGCTCGGGGACTTTCAGTACAGCACCGCGCGCTGCAAAGACTACGTGGACTACTGGAAGCCGCTGTGGGGCGGCACGCTGCCCAAGTTGTACTGGGTGTCGGCCCCCAACCATGACTGGGAACCCGGGCGCAATGCGGACCTGGACAACTTCATGGATGGCCGGTGCCCGGGGTCACCGGAGAAGGCTGCGATCAACCAGGAGCGTGGTTCCATCTCGAACGGGGAACCGTACTCGAAGGACTTCGGAAACTGGCATTTCGCATTCCTGTCCTCCGCGCAGTGGGAGTACAACCCCAAGCGGGCCCGGGAGCTGACCACCTGGCTGGACAAGGACCTCGCTGCTGCCAAGGAGGCCGGCAAGCACCTGGCCGTGGTGTACCACGAACCGTATTTCACCTCGAACACGGACCAGCATGAGCGGGCCGCCGACCACAAGCCGTGGGTCGACGTCATGTGGAAGCACCGGGTCCGCCTGACCCTGTCGGCGTCACAACACAACTACGAGAGGTCATGCCCGGTGAACAACGCGGACCGGTGCGTTGATGACGGGATGACGGCGTTCCAGGTTTCAACGGGCGGCACCAGCCTCCGGTCCTTCATCAGCAGTCCGCGGTACATCGAGAAGCGGTTCAGCGACACCCACGGGTTCCTTCGGCTGACGCTGCACGGGGACGGGTCCTTCGACTGGAACTTCGTGCCAACAACCGGGACAAGCACGGACTCGGGTACGCGTTCCAAACCGTAGCTGTCCCACTCCGGCTATGCGGCCCTGCCCTCCGCCCGCTCCCAGTGCTCCCGCAGCAATTCCGCAACGCGGCCCGGCTCCATCCTGTGCGGCGGGTCGAAGTGGTGCCGCTGCGGAAATACTTCAAGCCGGAAGTCCGGGAAGACCCTGGTAAGGCGCTCCGCATTGTCCGCGTAGTCGTCAGGGTTGCTCAGCCCGCCAAGGATAAAGAGCACCGGCCTGGTGAAAGCGGCCAGCGGCGAACGGTCAAGATCATAGGACTTGAAGGTTTCGACGAATGCCCTGATGCCACCGGGGCGCTTTGCCATCCACGGCGGCGGGGGACCCGGCGGCGGTGGCGGCAGGACGACGTCGGGCTTAACTCCCAGCCGCATAAACGCGGGCATAAACTCCTGCGGCGGCAGTGTGTCCAGCCGGTCATACTGCTTCCATAGCTGAGCATGGGCGGGACTCCAGTCCCAGCTCCCTGCCCACGCCGGCTCCAGCAGGGCCAGGCTGAGCAGGCGCCCGCCGTGCTTGGCGGTGAAGGCCAAAGCGGCCGATCCGCCGCCCGAATACCCCACCAGGTGGAACGTGTCCCAGCCCCGTGCGTCCGCTTCGCGCAGGACGCCTTCGATCTCGGTGTCCAGGCTCCAGCCGGGCGGGGGAGCGTCGCCGGCGTAGAGTTCCAGGTCCTTGGCGGCGGCCTGGACCTCCGGCCCCAAAGCATCAATCAGCGCGCCGTACGCCGGCTGGGCGGGAAGCACGCTCCCGGGTAGAAGGATGGCCCGAACTGGTTCCATGGGGAGGATGCTACGCCTGCCGCCAGGCGTCCGGAACGTGAATGGCCCCGGCGGCAGCGGAAGCTGCGGCCGGGGCCAGGAACTGGTGCGGATGCGGCGGGTTGCCGCGGGGACGTCTAGGCGCGTGTTGTGGTGCGGCCCTTGGTGAGGATCACGGCCAGGGCGATCATCCCCACGCCGAGCAGCAGGTGCAGGATGTTGTCGAAGCCGTTGAGGGGCACGAAGTTGCCGGCGGAATCCTGGGGGACCACCAGGCCGTAGATGAACAGGACCAGGTAGATGACCCCGCCGTAGAGCAGGAATGAGCGGGCGCCGGCGGCAGTCCTGGCCAGTGCGATGCCCGCTGCGCCGAAGAGCAGGTGGACGATGTTGTGCAGGGCCGAGACCTGGAAGAGGCCCAGCAGCATGGCCTCGGAGTGGTGGCCGGCGATGTGCAGCTGGTCGAAGTTGCTTGTGATGCCCGGAACGAAGCCCAGGACGCCAACCAGCAGGAACACCGCCCCCACAGCAATCGATGCCTTCTGGACGTTGGTGCGTGCTGCCATGCCGGTGCTGGTGTGTGTTGCCATGGTGATCTCCTGAATGCGATCTGTTTGTATGGATCAGCCCGTCCTGCCGACCCATGTGCTTATGCCAGCTATTCGCGGTCCAAGGCGCCCGGGATGGGTTGTTGCCAAAGAATTTTGTGGCTGGACGATGCTCCCCCTGGCCATCAAAAACTTCCCTGGCTCAATCGCAGCCACATGCGTCCCCGGGGTGCTATACCTAGCTCAAGGCAACTAATTCGGCGGTTTGCTGAGGGGCGCTAAAACCACCGGGTGAGCACCGGAGGCTGGAGGCGCGCAGTGCTGTGGGGACCAGTGCTGAAGGGGCGGTTGACGTGCGCCGCCTGCTTCGCCGCGCTCGCCGTCCTCGCCGGCTGCGGCGGGGCAAGCGGTACCATCTTCACAGCCGTCGAGGACAGCCACTCCGCCATGGCCACCGCGCAGCTCGCAGTCCGGCTGGACTCAGCGGGCAAGCTCACCAAAGCTGCCACCGCCACCGCATTGGACGACGCACTCAAAGAACTGCAGACCAGCAGGGACTCAGTGCTCCGGTTGGCGCCCGGCAGCGCAGAAGAAAGGGAGTCAGTCCAGGACGCGCTTTCCGTCCTGGACGGCTGCACCGCCAGCCTCACCACCGCGCGGGATGCCGTAGCGTCAGACGACGGCGATCCCTCCCTCCACGACGGCGACCGGGAGTTGGCCGCAGCCGTGGACCGGCTGTCCGCACTGATGGCGAAGGGCGGCGGAACATGAAGCGGCTCCTCGGCGTCGCGCTTGGCATCCTGACGGCGATCGGCGGATTCGTGGACATCGGCGACCTGGTGACCAACGCCGTCGTGGGTTCCCGCTTTGGCCTGTCCCTGGTATGGGTGGTGGGAGTGGGCGTGCTGGGCATCTGCCTGTTCGCCAACATGTCCGGGCGCGTGGCTGCGGCGTCGGGCCGGGCAACGTTCGAGGTGATCCGTGAACGGCTGGGGCCGCGGGCGGGGCTGGCCAACCTCTCGGCGTCGTTCCTGATCAACCTGATGACCGTGACGGCGGAAATCGGCGGCGTGGCCCTGGCGCTCCAGCTGGCCAGCAGCGTCCACTACCTGCTGTGGATCCCGGTGGCGGCGCTCGCCGTGTGGCTGGTGGTGTGGCGGGTCAAGTTCTCCATCATGGAGAACGTCACCGGGCTGTTGGGCCTGACCCTGATCGTGTTTGCCGTGGCCCTGTTCCTGCTCAAACCTGACTGGGGGAGCCTCGCCGGGCAGGCCCTGGCGCCCGCCGTGCCTGCCCAGGAAACAGCGCCCACCTACTGGTATTACGCCATCGCCCTGTTCGGCGCGGCCATGACACCGTACGAGGTGTTCTTCTTCTCCTCCGGGGCGGTGGAGGAGGGGTGGTCCATCAGGGACCTGGTGCAGTCCCGCGTCAATGTGCTGGTGGGCTTTCCGCTGGGCGGGCTGCTGTCCGTGGCAATCGCCGGCTGCGCCGCCGTGGTGCTCCTTCCCGCCGGGATCGCCGTGACGTCACTGTCCCAGGTGGTCCTCCCGGTGGCCGAAGGCGCGGGCAAGGTGGGATTGGCATTTGTGCTGGTGGGCCTGGTGGCGGCCACCTTTGGCGCGGCCCTCGAAACCACCTTGTCCAGCGGTTACACCCTGGCCCAGTTCTTCGGCTGGTCCTGGGGCAAGTTCCGCCGCCCGGCGCAGGCCGCCCGCTTCCACCTGGCCATGATCATCTGCCTGTTCATCGGGCTGGCGGTCCTGGCCACCGGCGTGGATCCAGTGCTGGTCACCGAATACTCGGTGGTCTTTTCCGCAATCGCCCTTCCATTGACGTACCTGCCCATCCTGATTGTGGCCAACGATCCGCAGTACATGGGCCAACACGTCAACGGCCGGCCGGTTAACGTCCTGGCCATGCTCTACCTGGTGATCATCCTGGCGGCCTCCCTGGCGGCGATTCCCCTGATGATCGTGACGGGAGCCGGATCGTGAAGCCCCGCCGCCCGCTCGCACCGGCTCCACCTGTGGCGGGCCGCCTCCTGGACGCGCAGCTGCATCTGCTGGACCGGCAGGTCCTGGATAACGACGGCGTCCCGGTCACCACCGTGGACGACCTCGAGTTGAACGGGCCTGCTTTGGACGTGGAGCTGGCACCGGGCACCCCTGCGCCGGTCCTGACGGCGCTGCTGACCGGGCCCGTGCTGGGGACGCGCATCTTTGGCGGCAGGCCGCCGTCGGCCCGGCTTATCCGCATTCCCTGGAAGGACGTTTCCGACGTGGGCGTGGTGCTGAAACTGGGTGTCAGCGGGGAGCACCTGGACGCCGGCTGGGTGGAACGCTGGATCCGGGACAAGATCATCGCGCGGATCCCGGGAGGCCACCATGATCCTCGGTGACCTGCTGGGCATGGATGTCCATGACGACGGCGGCACGCGCCTGGGCAGGGTGGCCGACGCGCGGTTCGTGGTGGACGGCGAGCCGGGGCAGCTTTTGGCCGAGGCGCGCCTGCTCGGTCTCGTGGTCAGCCCGCACAGTGCGGCCTCCTTCCTGGGCTACGAGCGGACGGGCCTTCGGCAGCCCTGGCCGCTGCCGTCCCTGCTGCGGTGGCGGCACCGGGGTTCGTTCCTGGTGCTGTGGGAGGACATTTTGATGATCGGTTCCTCCGGGGTCCGGCTGCGCGCGGGGTTCACCGCGTACTCGCCGGCGCTGGATTAGAGGTAGTCCCCGGCCCGTTCGCGGGCAACCTCAAGCAGCGTCGAGTGGAAGGCTACCTCGGCCGGGGCGTAGACCTTATCCTGGCGCTGGGCCAGCAGGATCCGCCGCAGGGGTGCTGCGGCGCCGAGGCTGAGGACTCTGACGTCGGGATGCTGGAGTGACACGGCGGTCTTGGGCACCATCGCCACGCCCATGCCTACGCTCACCATCGCCTGGGCTTCCTGGTAGTCGTTGGCCAGGAAGCCGATGGTCGGTTCAAAGCCGGCGTCGTGCGCGGAACGCTGCAGGACTTCCACCACAGGGTGGGCTTCTGCCCGGACGATCCACGACTCGTTGCGCAGGTCCTCCATGCTCACCTGGTCCCGTCCTGCCAGTTTGTGGCCGCGCGCCACCAGGATCACCGTGCTCTCCTGGAACACCTCGGTGACCCGGATGGACTCGTCCTCGAAACGGTTCCAGGGGTAGTCCCACAGCAGGCACAGGCCCGTGACGCCGGACTCCAGGTCTGCTACGAGTTCGTCGAAGCGGGCGCTGCGGAGGGAAAGGCCAATGGCGGGGTAGCGCTTCTTGAAGGTCCGGATGACGATGGGCAGGAAGGAACCGGCAAGGGTGGGAAAGGTACCTACCGTCAGGGATCCGCGCTTCAACCCGGCGATCTGGCCCAGGTCCGACTGCGCCGCCTTCATCTGGTGGACGATCTTGCGGGCGTGCCCGGCCAGTACCTGCCCGGCCTCGGTTGGCACTACTCCGCGGGAACGGCGGTTGAGCAGGGGCTGCCCCACTTCCTGTTCCAGCTTGCGCAGCTGCTGCGAGACAGCCGAGGGCGTGTACATCATCAGCTCTGCCGCGGCAGTGATCGATCCTTGCTCCACCACCTCCAGGAGCAGGGCCAGCCGCCGGATATCGAACAGAGGCTGCTCCTCTTCGTTAAGCATCCGTTCGCCTCTCTGTTCTATTCGTTAAATCACTGCATTGTCTCCGCCATTCCGCGTGCTTTCCCTCGCTACACCCACGTACTGGACGCCTAATCCGATGCCCGCCGCCCTTTTGCCACAGCGAATGAAGCAACTCTACATCCCCATGCAACTATCCGACATTGTCCTAAAGTGTGATCTGGCTCAACCTCTTATCAGGCCCTCAACAGTTTTGAGGCGAAGGAGAGGTGGAAGTCGATGAAGATCGAAGCGGAATGGATGCGCGGAGGCACCAGCAAGTGCTGGGTGTTCGAAGCGGAGCATCTTCAGGAGGGTGGTGCCAGCCTTGATGTGCTGCTGCCGCGGCTGTTCGGAAGTCCGGACCCGCGCCAGATTGACGGCGTCGGCGGGGCCACCTCCACCACCAGCAAAGCGATCATCCTGCACCGGCCCACGGGCGGGGATATCGACGTCGAATACACCTTCGCACAGGTGGGGATCGAAGAAGCCGGCGTGGACTGGGGCAGCAACTGCGGCAACGGCTCCGCAGTGGTGGGCCTGTACGCCATCGAGAAGGGCTGGGTTGTCCCTACCGGGGACGTCACCCGGATCGTCACCCGCAACACGAACACCAACCAGATCATCGTCCAGCGCGTGCCCACTCCGGACGGTGCCCTGCCGGTCATCCCGGAAGGACAGATGCCCGGCGTCCCGTTCCCCGGCTATCCCGTGGGCCTCGGCTTCCAGGACCCCGCCGGCAAAACCACCGGGGCCCTGCTTCCTACCGGCGCAGCAACAGACAGCATCACCGCCGGCGGGCCCAGCTGGACCGTGTCAATGGTCGACGCCGGAGCACCAGTTGTGATGGTCCGCGCAGAGGAGCTGGGCCTGGACCCCGCCCGCTACGACACGTGGCGCGCAGGCGTGGAACTGCAGCTGGACACCCTGGAGCAGATCCGTCGCCAGGCAGCCGTGCGGATGGGCCTGGCTCCCACCACCGCCGAAGCTGCCAGGGCAATCCCCAAGCTCGCCATCGTTGCCGCCCCCGCAGACGCCGAAGCGGGCGCCGACGTCAACGTCATGATGCTCTCCATGGGCAGGCCGCACCCGGCGCTGGCCATCACCGGCAGCATCGCCCTGACACTGGCCGCCCGAACCCCGGGCACCGTGCTGCACACCATCACGGGCGGCGCTCCGGGAGCCACCCTGCGGCTGCAGACCCCCGCCGGCGTGATTGAAACCTGGAGCGAGGAGCACGGCGGAAGGCTGCTCGTCGGCGTCGACCGCACTGCCCGCACCATCGCCACCACCATCATCCACCTCCCCGAGGTTTCCGGCAGCGCTGCACCTGCCGTCCTCGCGGGAGCCACTCAATGAGGAGTAAGCCATGACCAAAACAGCGCAACGCCCCACTGACACTCTTGAGGAGACCCGGGACGAACAGTCACCGCGTCCCAACCGCCGCCGCCGTATCCTACTGATGGTGGTGGCCGGACTCGCAATCCTGGGCCTGGCTGCCCTCGTGCTGGGGGGTGGCTTCCTCAACCCGGGGGCCGCCACGGACCCGGAGCGCACCATGACAGCCGTACAGATCATCCCGCTCGTCATCCTCGTGGTGATGTTCGTTGTCGCCACCAAGTGGCCGCTGAACATCGGCGTGATGGGGCTGGTAGCTTCCTTCGGCGTCGGATATTTCATGCTCGGGATGACGGACAAGCAGATCCTGGAGGAATTCCCGGCCAGCATCGTCCTGACCATCATCGGCGTCACTTACTTCTTCAGCATGGCCCAGCGGAACGGCACCATCAACATCATCGTCCAGAGCTGCGTCCGCCTGGTCAGGGGCAAGACGATGCTGCTGCCCTGGGTCTTCTTCCTGATCGCCGCCGCGCTCACCTCGCTGGGCACCTTCTCGCCCGCCGCCGTCGCCCTGCTGGCACCGGCCGCCCTGGGCTTCGCCTACGAATCCCGCATCCACCCGGTGGTGATGGGCGCATTCATCATCAACGGTGCCCACGCCGGCGGCTTTTCCCCGCTGTCCGTGGCCGGCGTTCTGGTGCACAACATCGCCGTTGAAAACGGGTTCCCCATCTCGCAGGGCGCACTCTTCATTGCCAGCTTCGCCCTGAACCTCATCCTGTCCGTCCTGACCATCGTGCTGTTCGGCCTCCTGGGCAAACTGCGCGACGGCGAAGGCGGCCAGCTTGCCGACGTGGACACCACCAGCACCGGCCGTCCGCACGGCCAGCAGATCCTCACCCTGGTCCTGATCGGCGCGATGCTCGTGTGCACACTGGGCTTCCACATGCCCATCGGCTTCGTGGCCCTGTCCGCCGGGCTGCTGCTCGCCTTCATCAACATCAAGGAGCACCAGACATTCATCGGCGGCGTCTCCTGGTCCACCGTCCTGCTGGTGGCCGGCATGATCACGTACGTCTCGCTCCTGCAGCACGTGGGTGTCATCGACACCCTTGCCGAACAGGCCCTGGCACTCGGTGCGCCCCTGCTCGTGGCCCTGGTCCTGTGCTATGTGATCGGCGTCGGCTCCGCCTTTGCCTCATCCACTGCCCTGCTGACCGCGTTCATCCCGCTCGCCGGCCCGCTGCTGGCCACCAGCAGCCTGAGCGCCTCCGGCACAGTGGCCGCGTTGGCCATTGCGGCCACTGTGGTGGATGTTTCGCCCTTCTCCACCGACGGCGCACTGGTAGTTGCCAACGCCCGTGACAATGACCGGCAGCGCGTCTACAAACAGCTGATGATGTACGCAGGTGGTGTGGTGCTGGTTGCTCCGGCCCTGGCCTGGGCCCTGCTGGTACCCACCGGCATCATGTAGCCGGACCTTCCCCGAGATGGCACTTCGCGGCAATGTTTCCCCACAACATTGCCGCGAAGTGCCATTTCGCGGGCGCCGGTCCGCCACAAACGCCCCGTGGTAATCCGTCCGCCAAAACTCCTGTAAGGTTGATCCTGTTGTTGTGTTTATGCAGTTGGTAGTTCAGGCAGTACGCGCGGTCGAAAGTCCGCGTTCTTCTGAAGTAGCGGTTTTGAACACCCCACACCGGAGGACCCGAAAGTCGGGACTTTTCCTCCACCTTCACGAAGGACAAAAATAATGGCTACTGGTACCGTCAAATGGTTTAACGCTGAAAAGGGCTTCGGCTTCATTTCCCCCGATGACTCCTCACAGGATGTTTTCGCACACTACTCTGCGATCAACTCCAACGGCTTCCGCTCCCTCGAAGAGAACCAGAAGGTTTCCTTCGAAACCGAGCAGGGCCCCAAGGGTCCCCAGGCCACCAACATCCAGGCTCTCTAATCTCTTAGGGAAACTGGGGCCCTCAGGGTTTCAATTTTTGAGCAGGGCCGGTCACTGACCGGCCCTGCTTTTGTTTAACCCGGGCGTGCCACAAAGGATCAAGGCACTCTTCACGCAGGCTCTCTGGCAAGATGGCCACTATGTTTTCAGCCGGCACCGTCCCTGCGTTTGACTTACGTATCAGCATCGAGGAATCTGAGCCGCTGATCTGGCGTCAGTTGCGGCTTCCCGCCGGGCTGACAGTCCAGCAGTTCCACCTGGCCGTGCAGGCGGTCTTCGGCTGGGAGGACCGGCACCTGTACGGCGTCCGCGCTGTGGACCCCGCCGGAAAACCACGCGTTGTGATGGGTCCCGACGGCGCACCGGAAGATTCTGACGCCGAGTCGCCTGCCGCCGTCGTACTTTCAGACCTGCTGGACCCACAGAAGCCGGACACGGTGTTCGAATACGAGTATGACTTTGGCGACGGATGGACCCACCGCGTGGAACTGGTGGGCCCCGCTGAACTGGAGCGCGGCGAACTGGTGTGCCTGGACGGCGCCAACCGCGGACCCGTGGAGGACTCCGGCGGGCCGTGGGGGTACGCCCGCCTGGTGCAAATCCTGGCCGACCAGCAGCACCCGGAACACGAGGATGCGGCGCGATGGGTTTTCGAGACGGCCGGCGAATTCGGCGAGCGCTTCGACGCCACGCGCTTCAATATGCAGGCCGCGAACCGCAAACTGCGGATTCTCGCCCTTCAGTGGTGGCCCCGGCCCCTCACGGAGGAGGAGCGGGACAACGTACTCAAGCCGGTACTGTGGCTCCTGCGAAACGCCGCGGGCGACGGCCTGGAACTGACCAAGGACGGCTACCTGAAGCCCGTCCTGGTCAAGCAGGCAGTGGAGGAGATCGGCTGGGACGGCATTGTCTTCGGCAAGGGGAACCGTGAAGCCCATGTGTTGCCGGTCCGCGAACTCAGGGAGCACGCACTTGCCTGGAAGCTGGTCCGGAAACTCAAGGGCAGGCTGGTGCTCGCGCCGCGTGGCAGGCGTGCGCTGGAACATCCCGGCTACTTGTGGGACCTCGTGGTGGACACCATCGCCAGTCCCGGGCACGATGCCGTCCGGCTCGTCACGCACCTTTATGCGAACTGGTACCTCGCGGGTATTGCGCCGCCCTGGAACCTGGAAAGGGATGTCATCCGGCTGGCGATGGAGGAAGCGGGATTTGTTACCCGCTCCGGCCATCCCATTCCCGAAGAGTGGATCACGGACATCTACCGGACCGTCTCGTGGGAGCTGATGTGCCTGTGCCTGAAGACTCCCAAGGCCACCTTCGCTGACCCTGCACTTCTTACCGACGGCGGAGTGAAGTTCTTCCTGGCCGTCCAGGAAGCAGAGAAGCTGTCCCGGAAGGGGTAGCCGCGGCCGGTGTGGATCCTGGCGGCACGAGCGGCCGTGGCCCGCTTGAACGGTGCTGGCCAACACCGTTTATGCGGGCGAGGGCCGTCCATGCCGAGGCTTTCGACACGCTCAACCAACGGTCAGTGCAGCCCCATGGCATTGCGCACCTCATCCAGGATGTGGTGCATCGCTGTTTCTGCGGCAACCGCGTCCCCGCCGGCCACAGCGGCAGCCACATCCTCGTGCGCCTGCAGCGCTTCGTTCCTCGGCTTGAACGGCATAAGCCCCTGCTTGGTCCGGCTGGTCAACACTTCGGCCACCATGCCTTCCAAGGCAAGGAACATTTCGTTGCCGCAGCTTTCCAGCAGGAGGCAGTGGAACTCGATGTCCGCAGAAAGGAAAGCCTCGAGCTCACCGGCTTCGCCCAGCCGGCGGAGATCGGCGGCCAGGGATGTCAGCTTGGCCCGTTCCGCGGCGCTCGCCCTGCGCGCCGCCCCGGCTGCGGCAATGGGTTCGACGGCGATGCGCAGCTCTGTGAGGCTGCTGTACTGGATCTCCCGCCGGTCCGAGGCAAGCCGCCAGCGCACCAGCTTCGGATCAAAGACATTCCAGAACCGGCGCTCCTGCACCACAATGCCCACCCGCCGGCGCGAGTACACCAGGTTCATGGATTCCAGGACCTTCATGGTGTCCCGGGCCACGGTGCGCGAAATCCCGTACTCCTGCTGAAGGCCCTCCAGGGTGAGCCGGCTTCCGGGCGGCAGATCGCCGGAGGCGATGGCTACGCCAAGCGCCTCAACAACGCGTCCCTGCATGGCGGGGGAGGTTCCGCCGTCGTCCGCGGTGTCATGGTCCTGTGGTGTCGCCGTCGACATCTTCCTGCCTTCCTCTGCGCGCCTGCGCGGTAACAGCCTACCGAAAAAAGCGGCAAAGGTATGACTTGTGACACGCAAAGATAGTATCTGTGGTCACAAAAGGTGATACCTTATTTCCAGCGCATTTCCTCACCCGAAGTGCACACGAGCTTTCTTCCCTAAGCCAACGGCGTCTTCTTCGGAGGTAAAACATGCAGTATCCCGCCACGCACCTGGTGGTCATGGGCGTTGCCGGTTCCGGCAAATCCACCATCGCGGGAGCACTTTCGCAGCAGCTTGGCTGGGCCTGCGCCGAAGCGGACGAGTTCCACCCGCAGGCCAACATCCAGAAGATGAGCCAGGGCACGCCGCTGCAGGACGAGGACCGCTGGCCGTGGCTGCAGGAAATCCAAAACTGGATGACCGCCCAGGCCAACGCGGGCAAGAGTACAGTGCTCACCTGCTCCGCCCTCAAGCAGAGCTACCGTCAGCTGCTGTCCCAGGCTGAGGGCCGCGTTCTTTTCCTTCACCTTCACGGAGAGGCGGATCTGATCGGCCAGCGCATGCAGGGCCGCGAAGGCCACTTCATGCCGCCCACGCTCCTGCCCAGCCAGCTGGCCACCCTCGAGCCGCTGACCGACGAGGAGCTTGCCGCCGGAAGCCTCCGGCTGGACATCTCCAAGTCCCCGGAAGAGCTCGTGAAGACCATCATCGCCGCACTGCACCTCCCTGCAGACCAGGCACCCTAAGCCTCCCCCGAATCCCCACCAATCCTGTTTCAAAGGAGAACCATGACCATCGAAGGATGGACCCAAACGATGGGCGCAGGCCCCCTGCTGCTCATCGCCGCGGCGGCGATCGTCGCCCTGCTGTTCCTGATCATCAAGCTGCGGATGCACGCGCTGCTGGCGCTGATCGTCATCAGCCTGGCCACTGCCTTCGCTACCGGCATCCCCGCCAACCAGGTGGTGCCGGTCCTGATCAACGGCTTCGGGACAACCCTCGGCACCGTAGCCCTGCTCGTGGGCCTGGGCGCCATGCTGGGGCGGATCGTGGAAACCAGCGGCGGCGCCAAGGTCCTGGCCGACTACCTGATCGGCATTTTCGGTGAGAAACGCGCCCCCTTCGCCCTTGGCCTGGCCTCGCTGATCTTCGGGTTCCCCATCTTCTTCGATGCCGGCCTGGTGGTCATGCTGCCGGTGGTCTTCGCCGTGGCGCACCGCCTGGGCGGGGGAGTGCTCCGCTACGGCCTGCCCGCCGCCGGCGCGTTCTCCGTGATGCACATTTTCCTGCCGCCGCACCCGGGCCCGGTCTCTGCCGCCGCCTTCTTCGAGGCCAACATCGGCCTGGTGATGATCGCCGGCCTGATCACCGCCATCCCCACCTGGTACGTCACCGCCTACCTGTACGGCCTCTACACGGGCAAGAAGCTGGTCCTTCCCGTGCCGGAACTCCTGGGGCACGCCACGGCCGACGCCGAGTCCCACCCGCCGCGCTTCCGCACCATTGTGGGGCTGCTGCTCCTGCCGCTGGTCCTGATCTTCATGAACACCGGCCTTAACACCCTGGCATCCTCGGGTGTGCTCAGCGAAGCCGTCAAGAACGAGCAGTGGTTCCAGATCCTGCGCACCATCGGTGAGACCCCGGTGGCCCTGCTGATCGCCGTGATCGTGGCCATGTTCGTCCTGGGTGCCAAGCGGGGCAAGGACGCCGGCGCGCTCGAGAAGCTGCTCGAATCCTCGCTGGGCCCGGTCTGCTCCGTCATCCTGATCACCGGCGCCGGCGGCATGTTCGGCGGTGTGCTGCGCGCTTCCGGCATCGGCGCCGCACTGGCCGATGTCCTGGGCAACCTGGGCATCCCGCTCATCCTGGCCGGCTTCCTGATCTCCGCCATCCTGCGCATCGCCCAGGGCTCGGCAACGGTGGCACTGACCACCACCGCCGGCCTCATCGCCCCGGCCGTGGCACTGGCCGGACTGAACGGCATGCAGGTTGCCGCCCTGGTGATCGCGGTTGCCGCCGGCTCAGTAGTGGTCTCGCACGTCAACGACTCCGGCTTCTGGCTGGTGGGCCGGTTCTTCGGCATGGACGTCAAGACCACGCTGAAGACCTGGACCGTGATGGAGACCCTGATCGGCGTGATGGGCTTCGCTATCGCGGCGGCAATCTTCCTGGTGGCCGGCCTGGCAGGCTAGCTTCCCCCAAACTGACTCGCAGTTGACGCCGTGAAAACGCAATTTCACGACGTCGACTGCGAGTTACTTGTTTATAGGGGTTTTGACAGGCTCAACCAACGGGTTTCGACAGGCTCTACCACCGGCCTTCGACGGGCTCAACCTACGAGGCCGGGCACGCCGTCCTGGATCGTGAAGGAGGCCTTCGTCGAAACGGGGGAGCCCGGCGTCGTGACGTAGTCCAGTACCCGGAAGTCGGCGGTCATCGCGTCCTTGATGATCTTCGTGTTCACGTACCCGCGCGAATCGTTGTAGAACCTCAGGTGCGGGTTCCACGCCATGGTGGGGTCGGTGGTGGAGCCCGTGCCGTTGCCGGTGGAGGTGATGGACGTGCACACCAGCTCCGAACCCACCACGGGCGAGGCCGGATCCTTGTAGTCCAGCTTCAGGTCATTGGCCCAGTTGCGGTGCACGTCGCCGGTAAGTACGACGGCGTTGCGCACCTTCGCGTCCAGCCAGCCTTGGGTGATGCGGCGGCGGGAAGCGGCGTAGCCGTCCCAGCCGTCCATCGAGACGTCGTCGACGTCCAGTGCCTGGGCGCGGTCGCGCTCGGCGAAGAACACCTGCTGGCCCAGGATGTCCCAGCGCTGGGTGGAGTTCTTGAACCCGTCCAGCAGCCACTTCTCCTGCTCCGCGCCGGTGATGGTGCGGTCCTCTGCGAGACGCTCCGCCACGTTTTTCCGCCAGCCGTCACCGGCGAGCTGGTCGTCGCGGTACTGCCGGGTGTCCATCATGTGGAAATTGGCCAGCTGGCCCCACCGGATGGTCCGGTAGATCTTCATGTCGAACCCGGCCGGGACGGACGAGGCCCGCAGCGGCATGTTCTCGTAGTATGCCTGGAACGCGGCGGCCCGGCGCTGGCGGAACCTCTCGGTGGTGTCGTTCAGCTGGCCGGCGTCGCGGTTTTCCGGAATGTCGTCCGCCCAGTTGTTGTCCACCTCGTGGTCGTCCCAGACCACAAGCCACGGCGCGACGGCGTGCGCTGCCTGCAGGTCGGCGTCGGCCTTGTACTGGGCATGCCGCTGGCGGTAGCCCTGCAGCGTGGTGGTCTCCGGGCCCTGATGGTCGCGCGGGTTGCCGCCGCCGATCACGTAGCTGCCCTTCTTGTACTCATACAGGTAGTCACCCAGGTGCAGCACCAGGTCCGGGTGGTCCTCCGCGAGCCGCCGGTACGCCGTGAAGTAGCCGTGCTCGTATTGTGAGCAGCTGGCGAAGGCCATGGCCAGTGCGGCCGGGGTCTCGTGCAGAGCCGGTGCGGTAAGGGTGCGGCCGGTTTCGCTGATGTGGCGGCCGCTGCGGAAGCGGTAGAAGTATTCGCGGCCGGGCTTCAGGCCTTTGAGCTCCACGTGCACCGAGTGCGCGGTTTCAATCCGGGCCTGTTCGATGCCGCGGGCTACAACAGTGCGCATGTTCGGGTCCTCGGCCACCTCCCAGGCCACCGGGACCTGCCGGGAGGGCATGCCGCCCAGGCCGTCCTCGGCAAGGGGGTCCAGGGCCAGGCGTGTCCAGATGACGAAGCCGTCCGCCCACGGCTCGCCCGACGCGATGCCGAGCATAAACGGATCGGTGCGGAGACCGGCGTCGTCCGCGAGGGAAGTGGCGACGGCGGCACCCGGCAGGGCTGCGACAAGGCCGGCTCCGAGGCCGGCGGAAATCAGGGATCTGCGTGAGATGTTGTCCATGGGTTCGACGCTATGGAGGCCGGTTGGACAGCCGTTGTTGCCTGGGTGAATCAAAAGTGAACTGAGGGTCACGGGTTTCGGCAGGCTCAACCACTCGCCCCATATCCTTGGACGGTGACTCTCCTTCAGGCTGTTCTTTCCTTTGCTGTGGTTGCCGGGCTTTTGACGCTTGTGCCCGGCATGGACACGGCCCTGGTGCTGCGCTCGTCCATCTCCAGGTCCCGCCCGTTCGCCTTTGCCACGGCAATCGGCATCAGCACCGGGGCGATGATCTGGGGAGTTGCCGCGGCGGTAGGTGTCTCGGCACTGCTGGCAGCATCCGAGGTGGCCTACCGCCTGCTGACCATTGCCGGCGCCGCGTACATGCTCTGGCTGGGGCTGTCCCTGTTGTGGAAGAGCCTGCGGCACGGCAAGGCTGCAGCCCCTGAGGGGGCCGCGCCGGCGGCCGGCCGGAACGACCTCTTTAAAGGCTGGCTGACCGGGACCGGAACCAACCTGCTGAACCCGAAAGTGGGCGTCTTCTACATCGCCACCATCCCGCAGTTCATTCCGGCGGGTGAATCACCCTTGCTGGTGGGCGTCCTGCTGGCCGGGGTCCACTGCGTTTTGACCATGGCCTGGTTCACGCTGCTGATCTTCGGCACGGGCTATGCCTCCCGCTGGCTCAAGGGCGCCCGCAGCATCCGCATCATCGACAGCATCACCGGCACAGTCCTGGTGGGCTTCGGGCTCAGGCTCGCGCTCGAACCCGCACACTGATCATTTGCCTGCGGACCGCACTTTGGCGGCCTTCGGCTCCTTCGGCGGGAGCGTGGAGATGTACTCAAAAGCCTTGTGGATCCAGGCTTTCGCCCGTGCGTCGTCGCCGTCGCCTTCCTCGTTCCACATCTCCGGCAGGCCGGTGTAGCCGCCCATCGGACGCTCGGCGGGCCCGAACGGGACGGTCCGTTCCGAGCTTTCGAGTTTTTCCCGGTCCTCCGGGGAGAGCTTGATGCCGATGGTGGGCCCGAACAACCCGGCGAACATGTTGCCGTTCACGAAAGCGCCCAGGTTGCCGAACATGGGCTTGACCACCACGTCCGGGTGGTCAGGGACCAGCGACCGGAACCGCTCTTTATCCTCGTCTGACGCTTTGGGCATCTCCATGATGCTTCCCTCCCGGGGCTCGGCTGGGTGCTCGATTGTGTGTGCAGGATATGCCCTGCCAGGTGCGACGGGGAACACCCGGCCGCCCGCCGTCGTTGTGCCAAGGGCAAGGCGCTCCCACCGGGAGCCCGGCCTGCCACCGACCAAAGGACTTTCCCTTGACTCCTCGCACTATCGTGATCACCGGCGCCAGCGACGGAATCGGGGCAGCCGCCGCACGGACCCTGGCGAAGGCGGGGGAGCAGGTGGTGCTCGTCGGGCGGTCCGATGAGAAGACCCGCGCCATGGCCAAGGAGCTGAATGCGGACTACTTCGTCACGGACTTCGCCGAACTCGCGCAGGTGCGCTCACTCGCGGCCCAGCTGACGTCCGACTACCCGCGCATCGACGTCCTGGCCAACAACGCCGGCGGCATCATGGGCAAGCACACCCTCACCGTGGACGGCAACGAATCCACGTTCCAGATCAACCACCTGGCGCCGTTCCTGCTCACCACCCTGCTGATGGACACCCTCACCGCCAGCAACGCGAAGGTCATCAACACTGCCAGCGCCGCCAACGGCATGGGCAAGCTGGACCTGTTCGACCTCAATTCCGAGCACAGCTACTCCACCAACCGCGCCTATGGCACCGGCAAGCTCGCCAACATCCTGTTTACCTCTGAGCTGGACCGGCGCTACGCCGCCCAGGGCATCACGACGGCGGCATTCCACCCGGGCGTGGTCCGTACCAACTTCGCGGCCGAGTCCACCAGCCCGTTCCGGCACGCCTACAAGACCTTGCTCAACCGGTTTATGCTCAGCCCGGACCAAGGTGCCGACACCATGCTCTGGCTCATCAACGGCACGGCGGGCAAGGATTGGATCTCCGGCGCCTACTACGCCAAGCGCGCCCTGGCCAAGGCCAACCCCCAGGCCTACGACGCCGTGCTGGCCCGGGGGTTGTGGGAGAAGAGCGAAGAGCTGGTCAAGGCTGCTTCGTAGGCTGGTGCCGGACAGGAATGCGTGACTTTTAGTCCTCCCGCCCGTCCCGGCCCGCGCCATTCCGGGGTCCACGTCCGTGCGGGCGCCAAAAGTCACGCATTCGGGTCAGCGCGTCCGCTCGACGTCGGCCGCGATCCTCGTCTGCCCTCTGGCAGTAAGCCCCGTAACCACACCATCAATGTCCGACTCCGGCCGGTTCTGGCTCAGCTTGGCCTTCGCTTCGATCCGGGTGATCACCAGTTCCACGCCGACGATGGCCCGCAACTGCCCGGCGATGAAGCGTTCCGGTGCGTCGTCCACGCTCCACGGGTGCTCGAACTCTGCCTCGTGGACCCCGGTGAGCCGGCGGACCTGGCGGGAAATCCATTCAGGATCGTCATGGATCACCAGCCGGCCGTACACATGCGCTGTGGTGTAGTTCCAGGTGGGGACCACCCGCCCGTGTTCCGCTTTGGACGCGTACCAGGATGGCGAGATATAGGCGTCCGCTCCCTGGATGATGGCCAGTGCCTCCCCGACGGCGGGTTCTGACCACTGTGTGTTGTTCCGGGCAAGGTGCCCCTGCAGCGCGCCGTGCTCACCGACGTCGGGATCAAAGACAATCGGCACCAGGGTAGCGAGCAGGCCCTGCGGTGTCATGGTGACCAGGTTCGCCGCGCCGGGGCGGGCAAGGAGCCCATGGACGGTTTCGGGGCCGGCGGCAAAATGGGCTGGCGTGTACATGGGCTAGTCCTTTACTGATTGAAGGGATGGGACGGGGGGAACGGCGGGCGGCGCGGGCGCCGGCTGCAGGGGTTCCGGCTTGAGCCGCACCCGGACAGCCGCCCCGGCGCAAAGGATCACGGCGAGGGCGCCGAGGGCGGTGGGCCAGGTTAGGCTCTCGCCAAGAAGGAGGGCCGCCCAACAGATGGTCAGGACAGGCTGGATGAGCTGGATTTGGCTGACCGAGGCGATGGGGCCGACGGCCAGGCCGCGGTACCAGGCGAAGAACCCGAGGAACATACTGACCACACCGAGGTACGCGAACGCCAGCCATTGCCCCGGCCCGGCGGACGGCGGTTGCTGCGCGATAGACACAGCGGTCAGGAGCACCATCAGCGGCGACGCGAGCACCAACGCCCAGGACACCGTCTGCCATGCGCCAAGCTCGCGGGCCAGCAGGCCGCCTTCCGCATAGCCGACGGCAGCAGCAACCACTGAACCAAGCAACAGCAGGTCCGCCCAGTGCAGCTGCCCGAAGCCGCCGGAGTGAAGAGAGGCGAAGACAATTGCCGCAAGGGCTCCCGCCGCTGTGACAAGCCAGAACGCCAGCGGCGGCTGTTCCCGCCCCCGGAGCACCGCGGCCGTTGCAGTAGCGGCCGGGAGCAAAGCAATCACCACGGCTCCGTGGCTTGCGGGTGTGGCGGTCAAGGCAAAGGAAGTCAGTAGCGGGAAGCCAACGACGACGCCGGCCGCGACTACCGCGAGGCGCGCCCATTGCCTCCCGTGGGGGAGTCGTTGCCGGGTAAGTGCCAAAGCCAACCCTGCCAGCACTGCCGCCACCACGGCCCGTCCTGATCCGATGAACAGCGGGGACAGGCTGGCCACGGCGATTTTGGTGAACGGGACGGTAAAGGAGAACGCGGCCACTCCGAGGAGCCCCAGCCAGATTCCGGAGGCCTGCGATGGCAGTATCACTGTGCGCGCGGCAAGAGTAGCGCTACTATTGTCTCTCATGAACAACGATAGCAGTTCGCGGATCGTGACGCACCTGAAAACCTGGATGGCTGCCGCCGCACCCGGAGCGAAGCTGCCGTCCACCCGTTCCCTGGTGGCCGAGTACCAGGCCAGCCCGGTGACGGTGCAGAAAGCCCTGCAGACGCTGACAGCGCAGGGACTGATCGAGAGCAGGCCCGGCGTGGGGACTTTTGTCCGCTCGGCCAGGACTGCCAAGCCGTCGGACTACGGCTGGCAGACGGCGGCCCTGCGTTCACCGCGCGCCACCTTGCCGTCCGCTTCCTCCACCATGCGCGACCTGCCACTGGGCGTCATCGCCTTCCACTCCGGCTACCCCGCCCGCGAGCTGCTGCCCGAGCGGCTGGTGCGGGCCGCCCTCACCCGGGCTGCCCGCGGTGATGCAGCCCTGTCCCGCCCGCCCGCGGCCGGCCTGCCGGAACTGCAGTCCTGGTTCGCGCACGAGCTGGGCGCGGCAACGCCGGCCGGGACTACGCCGCCGAACCCCAGCGACGTCGTCGTACTTCCTGGAAGCCAGAGCGGACTGAGCTCAATTTTCAGCGCACTCGTGGGCAGGGGGCAGCCGCTGCTGCTGGAATCGCCAACCTACTGGGGCGCCATCCTCGCGGCCGCGCAGGCAGGAGTACATGTGATTCCGGTGCCCACTGGTCCGGATGGCCCCGACCCCGTAGAACTGACCCGGGCCTTTGAGGAGTCCGGAGCCAGGGTGTTCTATGCGCAGCCAAATTACGCGAACCCCACCGGAGCCCAGTGGACCGCGGAGCGGCGTGATCAGGTGCTGGACGTGGTGCGTGACCAGGGCGCGTTCCTGGTGGAGGACGACTGGGCGCATGACTTCGGCATCACCAGTACGCCGGTGCCGGTGGCTTCCCGCGATGATTCCGGGCATGTTGTGTACCTGCGCTCGCTGACCAAGAGTGTGTCGACGTCGATCCGGGTGGCCGCGGTGATCGCCCGCGGGCCTGCACGGGAGCGCATCCTTGCCGACCGGGCCGCCGAGTCGATGTACGTCAGCGGGCTCCTGCAGGCGGCCGCGCTCGACGTCGTCACCCAGCCCGGGTGGCAGACGCACCTGCGCAGCCTCCGCCACCAGCTTGAATCCCGTCGCGACCTGCTGGTCAGCAGCCTGCGCCAGCACGTGCCGCAGGGCCACATTGAGCAGGTGCCAAAAGGCGGCCTGCACGTGTGGGTGCGGCTCCCTGACGGGACGGACTTGGACCGGCTGGCCCGGGATTGTGAGGCAGCGGGGGTGATTATCGTCCCCGGGAACGAGTGGTTCCCGGCAGAACCCGCAGGCCCGTTCATCCGGCTCAATTACTCAGGGACGAATCCGGGCGCCTTTCCTGAGGGCGCCCGGATCATCGGGGAGATGCTGGCCCGGAACGGGGGCTAGGCCCTGGGCCACGAACTGGTGGCTGCCCTGACCTTGGGCCGGTTAGCCTTCGCAGCCGATGCCGTCGCTGTCTCTGTCCAGGTCATAGATGTCGGACCCCAGGACGCGCACCGGACCCTGGACGTAGGCCGGTCCATTGCCGCTTCCACCGGCACAGTCGACGTCCGAGGCGACCGGGACGCAGCCTGAATAGTTGGGATCGCATCCCGATGGTGCGGCTGGAGCGGCGGGCGCTACATATTTTGGTGCCGGAGGAGCAGGGGCCGGGGCCGGGGCCGGAGCCGCTTTCGCAGCTGCTGCGGCCGCTGCTTGAGCTGCCGCCGCGTCCTCCGCGGCTTTGGCCTCCGCAGCCGCCTTGGCCGCTGCCTCCGCTGCGGCCGCATCTGCAGCAGCCTTTTCCGCTGCTGCTTTTTCCGCTGCCGCCTTTGCCGCTGCGGCGGCTGCTATCTTTTCGCTCAACTTCTTTGATTCTGACTGTTCGAGCCATATCTGTTTGCCAGTTTCGTCGCCAGTGCAGATATATGTGGCGCCAGCAGAGGTCCTTTGGCTCTCCAGAGGGCTGCAGGGCGTTTTTGCGATGGGAGTCGGTGTCGGAGAGGCTGTGGGGGTAGCGGTCGCTGAGCTGGTGGTCCGGCCGTCGGAGACCGCTGCCAGTGAGTTGGACGATGCGCCGCAGCCGGTGAGCAGAAGCATTGCGACGCCCGCTGTTGCGGCGAGCTTTATCCTCGTTGAGCCTGGCTGCTGGGTGCCTTGCGGGGGACCTGATTTCTTCATCCGGGCTTGAAAGATCCGGGAAATGTGGTGCTTCTTATTCATTTATGCCCCAATTTTGTGTTGCAGGATGCGAATTGTGAGGCGAGCCTAGCAATCCTGAGCAGGCAGAAGATGGGATAGGCGTGAATCTTGAGGTGATCC
Source organism: Pseudarthrobacter sp. W1I19 (assembly GCF_030817835.1). Taxonomy (NCBI): domain Bacteria; kingdom Bacillati; phylum Actinomycetota; class Actinomycetes; order Micrococcales; family Micrococcaceae; genus Pseudarthrobacter; species Pseudarthrobacter sp. W1I19. Next base: position 3,189,188 of record NZ_JAUSZR010000001.1, on the reverse strand, counting down.
TTCGGAGACCTTGATTTGCAGGCTTGGTCGTTGCCAGTCAGGGCTAGGCATAGAAGATGATCGGCTTTGCCGCCCGTGCAGGAGTTAGGACCGGCTGAGCAGGACCATCGCTTCGTAGTGCGTGGTCTGCGGGAACATGTCCAGGACTCGGGCCTGCCGCGCCGTGAAAGAGGGGAGTGCATCCAGGTCACGGGCCAGCGACTGGGCATTGCAGCTCGAGTAGACAATGTGCTCAACGTCCGACGACTCAAGCCAGCCGCACAACTCCTTGCCGATGCCGCGGCGGGGCGGGTTAACGATCACCAGTTCTGGCGACTGGTCCGCTGCGAGGGCAAAGGCGGTGGCGTCACCGGCCCGGAAGTCCATGCGCTGCAGACCCGCTTCCTCCCTGCTGATTTTGGCCGAGACAATGGCTTCGCTGCTCGTTTCGATGCCGGTCACGTTCCTGGACGGGTCCGCGCAGTGCAAGGCGAAACCGCCCACGCCGCAGTAGAGGTCCCAGACCGAGGCCGGCGCCAGCTGGTTGACCCACTCCCGCCCCTGCCGGTAAAGCGCGGCGGCCATCTCGCTGTTGGTCTGGAAAAAGCTCTGCGGCCGAAGGTGCAGGTTGACGTCGTTGACCCGCATCCTGAGCGTTGACTGCTCTGTCAGCAGGACCTCGCGCTCACCCTCCAGCACCGCCTTGTGCTCCGGGAGCAGGTTCACCGAAACCACCTTCACCTGCGGCAGGGCAGCCAGCAGGCCGGGGAGGTTCTTCCGGATGCGCGGCACCAGCTGTTCCGAGCGCATCACCAGCCGGAGCATAATGTCGCCGTCCGGTGATTCGGTGATGATCAGGTGCTTCAGCTCCCCACACCGCCGGGGAACGTCGTACGGCGTCAGGCGGCTTTGACGGATGAAGTCCGCTAGAACCGGGAAACACGCCCGCAGGCCGGGGGAGCAGACGCGGCATTTGCGCAGGTCAACCCCAGAGCCTTCAGCGTCGAGGATCCCGATGGTGGGCCTCTGGGCCGTTCCGCCAATCACCATCTTGGCCTTGTTGCGGAAGCCGGACTTCGCACTCGCAAGAGCTGGCAGCCATGCCAACGACGAAGTGTGGTCGGCGAGGAGGGTTTGGCAGTGCCTCTGCTTGCCTGCGAGCTGTTCAAGGTAGGGCGTACCCATGTGGGTGCAGGAGCGGCAACGGCCGGCATCGAAGTAGAAACAATGCATGACCCGAAGATTTTACCCGTTGTGGGAAGCTGCCTACCTCCCGGCCGCGGCGGGCATGGAGGCGGCCGCTACTCCCCGCGCCGCCCGTACACGCTGATCACGTTGCCCCTGCTGGTCCGGTACTGGTCCTGCAGTTCGAGCCTGGTGGTGGGGTGGCCGTCTTCGAACAGGCGGCGGCCTGTGCCGGCGATGACCGGGTGGGTCATCAGCGTCAGCGAATCCAGCAGCCCGGCGAACAGCAGCTGCCGGGTCACTGAGATGCTGCCGCACACGGCGATCTCTCCGCCGTCGCGCTCCTTCAGCTTCCCCACGAACTCTTCCAGGGGTCCGTCCATCAGGCGCGAGTTCTGCCATTCCAGCGGTTCCTTCAGCGACCGCGAGGCCACAAACTTTTCCACGGAATTGATGAAGGCCGCAAAGTCCTGGTCCGCTGTAGCGGTTGGCCAGTAACCAGCCCATTCCTGGTAGCTGACCCGGCCCAGCACCACCGTGTCCACCGTCTGCATCATTTTGGTCAGGCCCGCACCGAGCTCGTCGTCAAAGCTGTCGAACTGGAACTTGAACGGTTCTGAGACCACACCGTCCACGGAATGGAACAAACCGGCAGTGACTTTTCGCATGGGGACCTCCAGAGGCCAACAGTTCGGGCAAGCCGGCAGCGGCGCCGGTCAGGTCCACGGTATTCGCTGGGTCTGCGGCAGGGAAGAGGGGGAAAAGATCCAGGCCGCGGCGATCCGGACGTTAGGTTCGTCACCACTGCCTGCGTGTTGCCGGGATTCCCGCGCCGGCAGCCCCATACTGGTCTTGAGCGGCTGTAGCCGTGCCCCGGCCAGGCAGGAGGAAGTGCGTGGAAACCCTGAAAAAGATCGTGTCCAACCAGTATTTCCCGGCCGCGGCGGTGCTCACCGCAGTGGTCCTCTTTTGGGCCACTGGCCTGCTGGGCGGGCTCTCCCTCCTGAACAACAACCAGCCGCCGCTCACCACACTGACCTGGATGCTCTTCGTCTACCTGGCGGCCGTACTCACGCCGCTGGCCGGCGCCGTGGCCGCAGTCGACCTGCTCCGCCGTTGGAAGCGCAACCGCGCCGCCGTTGCAGCCGGCGCATATGAAGCAGCCGAAGCGATGGAAGCAGAGGCAGCTGACGTGGCGTACGAAGTCGCAGCAGAAACTGTCACCGAGCCGGTTCAACAGCAGCCAGTCCCGCAGCAGGCGCCCGCCCAGCAGCAGCCAGCACGCCAGCAGCCGCCCGCCCAGCAGCCGCCCGCCCAGCAGGCTACCGCCCAGCAGCGGCCGAATCAGCAGAAGCCGACCCAGAAAAAGTCCGGCTCCAAGAAGGCTGCCTGACCGCAACTATCGGGCCAGTTCCACCCTGTTCCGTCCCGCGGCCTTCGCCGCATACAACGCGGCGTCGGCCGCACCGACCAGCGCGTCGGCATCAGCCCGGTGCCCGTGGCAATACGACGAGACCCCGGCGCTGAGCCGCAGCTGCCCGGACGGATCGCCGGCATGCACAATCGCCAGGTCCCGTACGGCCGCCAGCGCCCGTTCCATCAGCGCCTTCGCGCCCGACCCCGACTGCTGAGGCAGCACCAGCAGGAACTCCTCGCCGCCGTAGCGGTACACGCCATCGCTTTTCCTGGCAATGCCCAGCAGCGCCGCCGCCACCGCCCGCAGGGCCAGGTCTCCCGCCTGGTGCCCGTAGAGGTCGTTGAAGCTCTTGAAATTGTCCACGTCGCACATCGCCAGGCTGTACTGCTCCGCGTACCGCTCGCTGCGCAGGTGCAGCTGCTCCAGATCCTCCGACAGCTTGAGCCGGTTGTGCAGCCCGGTCAGTGGATCGGTCCGCGCCTGCCGGGCCAGGACGCGGCGGTAATGTGCCAGGTCCGCGTGCAGCGTGGTGATGCGCCGGGCCACCAGCAGCCGGGCATGCAGCACAAACGGGTCCAGCGGCTTGGTGACGTAGTCGTCCGCGCCGGCCTCCAGCCCAGCCAGCACATCATCCCGGGAGCCCTGCGAGGTCAGCAGCACCACGTACGTGTACAGGTCCTGCTCCCGCGCCCGAATAGCCCGGCACAATGCCAGCCCGTCCATACCCGGCATCATCCAGTCGGTCACCACCACGTCCGGCCGATGCTCCAGGTAGAGCGCCCACGCCTCGTCGCCGTCCGCGGCAGTCACGCAGTTATGCCCGGAACGTTCGACGGCGGCCCTTGCCACCATCAGCGAGCCCGGGTCGTCATCGGCCACCAGAACTTTCACAGGTTCACCTCCAGCGCTGCGTCCAGTTCCACGTCCAGCCGGTGCAGCTCCGCCTCAAGGCGCCGGACCAGGGCGTCACCGCCGTCGGCCGTCCCACCCCGGCCCAGCCCTTCCAGCCCGGCGCAGATCCCGGCAACGGCGGCGGCCCCGATATTGGCCGCCGAGCCCTTCAGCGCGTGCGCCGCCTGTGCCAAAGCCGGCCCGTCGCCGTCGTCCACGGCCGCCTGCAGGGCGGCCACCCGCTCGGGCAGGCCCCGCCGGAACGCGGCCACCGCCTCGGGCAACAAGCCCCGCCCATCCTCCGGTCCCAGCTCCCGCAGGATGGCAACCCGGTCCTGGTCCAGGGCGGCAACGGTTGCCGGGCCCAGCGGAGTCCCTCCAGTCACTGCCAGCGGCTGGGGGACAAGCCCTGGAACAAGGCGGGCCCCGGGTTCCGGAACCCAGCGGACCAGCGTGGCTTCCAGCGCGGCGGCGTCCACCGGCTTGGCGAGGTAATCGTCCATTCCGGCAGCGAGGCACCGTTCCCGGTCACCGTCCAGCGCGCCGGCGGTCATGGCAATGATGGGCAGGCGCGGGTGCGCGGTGTCCCGGCGCCGGATCTGGCGGGTGGCTTCAAACCCGTCCATCACCGGCATGTGGCAATCCATCAGGACTGCGGCATAGCGGGTTTCCGCGGTGGCGGTGAGGGCCTCAACGCCGTTGGAGACCACGTCCACCGCGTAGCCGAGCCTGCTGACGGTGGCGCGGGCCACCAGCTGGTTCACCTCGTTGTCCTCCACCACCAGGATCCGGCCCCGTGACGGCCCGCCCGAAGCAGCCGGCACAGGGGATGGGGCGACGGCAGGGACGGAAGGCTCGTGTGTGGACATCAGCCGGACCAGGCGGTTGTAGAACTCAGAGCTCCGGACGGGCTTCATCAGCCATTCGCGCACGCCGGCCTGGCTGATTTCCGCCGCGTTGACCTGCATCGTGGAGGTGAGCATGATCAGTTCCATCTGCGCGAGCCCGGCATCGGCCTTGATGCGCCGCGCCAACTCCAGCCCATCGATATCCGGCATGCAGAAGTCGAGCACTGCCAGGTGGAAGGGTTCCCCGGCGGCGTCAGCTTCGCGGGCCCGGACCAGCGCCGAGGCAGCATCGGGGACGGCTTCGGGCAGGAGCCGCCAGCCCCGCAGCTGCGATTCGAGCACCAGCCTGTTGGTGGCGTTGTCATCCACCACCAGGACCCGCAGGCCGTTGAGGAAGCCGGCCGCGGGAACGGGATCCGTTGACGGCGGCGCCACCGGCAGGGGCAGCCGGAACCAGAAGGTGCTGCCCTCCCCGGGGACGCTCTCGAGGCCGATGTCGCCGTCCATCGCCTCCGTCAGCCGGCTGCAGATGGCCAAGCCCAGCCCGGTGCCGCCGTACCGCCGGGTAGTGGAGGCGTCGGCCTGCGAGAACGATTGGAAGAGCCTGCTGTGGTGGGAGGGCTCAATGCCGATACCGGTATCGCGGACTTCGAAGTGCACCGTGGCGGTGCTTCCGGCACCAACGCCGGGGTTCTGGATGGTGACCCTGATGGATACCTCGCCGGACGCCGTGAACTTCACCGCGTTGGACGCCAGGTTCAGGAGGATCTGGCGGATCCGGCCGGAGTCGCCCACCAGCCGTGCGGGGACTTCGGGTTCACAATAGGCGATCAGTTCCAGGTTCTTGGCCTGTGCCGGTTCGGCCAGGAGCCCGGCCACTTCCTCCACGAGGACGCGCGGATCAAAGGGGCGCACGTCCAGGTCAACCTTGCCGGCCTCCAGCTTGGAGAAGTCCAGGATGTCATTGATCAGGGCCAGCAGCGCCTCGCCTGCGCCCTTCACCCCATCCGCGTACTGCTTCTGGGTGGGGTCCAGCGGGGTCTCCAGCAACAGCGCGGTCAGGCCCACCACGCCGTTCATGGGCGTCCGGATCTCGTGGCTCATGGTGGCCAGGAACTCCGACTTCAACCGGCTCGATTCCAGGGCAGCTTCGCGGGCGGCCTCCAGCTCCCTGGTGCGGACCGCCACCTCATCCTCGAGCCCGCTGGTGAGGGTGATGTTCTCCAGGATGATCAGCACCTGCCGCACCATCACGAACACCAGGACGGCGGCACCCACCACCAGCAGGAAGGGCTCGAGTTCGGGCAGGTGGGGACCGGCGAACAGCACCACGGCAACCAGCAGCGGCACATACGGGAGCAGCTCAAGCGCGAGGGTGTAGCCGGTCCGGTCTGACCCGGTGTTCTCCTGGTACGGTGCCAGCGGCGCGAGGGCGATCAGGAGGAAGGCGATAATCCAGCCAAGGGCGAGGGGCGAACCCGTGGTGCCGCTGACGCCGTCGAACGTCAACCGCACGTAGATACTGTCCGTCACGGCCAGCACCAGCAGCCCGCCGCCGAAACACAGCCACGGCAGCCGCTCACCCGGCTGCCGGCGCATGGCCAGGACCAACACCAGGGAGGTGATCACCAGGTCCACCACGGGGTAGCCCATCCCGGTGAGCCGGGCCAGGGGATCGCCCTCTGCGTCGAAGGCGGCGCCCAGCACGATGTACCAGCTGACCACCAGCACGGAACCGGCAATCACCGCGGCATCCATCACCGCCCGGTACAGCGCCACATGGTTGCCGCCGCGCCTTTTGAACGCAAAAAGCGCGACGACGGCGGGCACCGAGTAGCCGATGAACAGGGCATCTGCCAGGGAGGGAAAGGGGTACACGTGGTTGTTGGCAAGGCCGTAAAAGGCGTAGAGGGCCATGCCTGCTGCCCAGATGAAAGCCGCCGCTGCCATCAAAGTCCAGGCCCTGGCGTTGGCGCCGCCACGCCGTGCCGCCCGGGCGCAGCTTGCCCCCGCCAGCAGGGACGCCGCCAGAATGACGAAGTCACCGGTGACCAGGGCAGCCGGGGATCCGCTGTTGGCCGCGAAAAACAGGCCAAGCCCGGCCAGGGCGATAGCCGTCAGCACCGCCGGCCATTTCAGGGGAAATCTGTTGCTGCTGCCGGCGTGACGGTGTTGCAGGAGACCAGTCTGAGACACGCGGAAACCCTCCCCATAGGTGCGTCCTGGAACCCCGGAACCGTTGGGAAAACCGGGCACGGGGCCCACCCGAGACCTGGGCGGAGACGCTTTTCCATGATATGCCTCACAGCGCCTGGTGACGGGGATTCAGGCTTCCTTTTACCGCCCCTTAAGGGCGTTAAGGGCTTCTTCCGCGTGGTGCAGGGCGTACTTCATACGCACGCCCGGCTCGGGCAGCGAGAAAAGGTACCCCTGCAGGGAGTCACAGTCCAGGGCGGTGAGATAGTCGGCCTGGGCCGCCGTCTCCACGCCTTCCGCTGTGACGGTCAACCCGAGGCTGTGGGCCATGTTGATCATGGAACTGAGGATGGGCAGCCGTTCGGCGCCGGTTCGCACCATGGACACAAAGGTTTTGTCGATTTTGACGGTGTCCACCGGTAGGTCCTGCAGCCGTCCCAAGGAGGAATAACCGGTGCCGAAGTCGTCCAGGGCAACCCGGGCCCCGGCGTCCCGCAGCCGGCTGAGCTGTTTGATCAGGCTGCAGTCGGCGTCGAAAAAGACCGACTCGGTCACCTCCAGCGCCAGCTGGTATGCGGCCACTCCGGTGGCATCGGCGAGGCGCAGGACTTCTTCGGCGAAATCCGGATTCTGCAGCTGGACGCCGGAGACGTTCACGGACAGGGATCGGGACGGGTCCTCGCTCAGCCACGAGGCCAGCTGCACCATGCCGTAGGCCATCACTTCGGCGCCGATTTCGTTGATCAGCCCGGTACGTTCAGCGAGGGGGATAAAGACCGACGGCGGCACGCGCTCGCCGTCCTTGTCCCACCGTGCCAGCGCCTCGAACTGCACCACCTGGCCCATCCGGTGCGACACGATCGGCTGGAAGTCCACCGAGATCTCGCCCCGGGATACCGCCATTTGCAGCCCGCTTTCCATGTCGGTCCGTTGTACCAGGGCAGTCATCATGTCCGGGTGGAACCGGAGGAAGCGGTTCTTTCCGGCGGCCTTGGCTGCGTACATTGCGATGTCCGCATGCCGCAGCAGTTCGGAGGGGCCCACATTGTCCTGCCCCAGGGACGCGAGTCCCAGGCTGAGGCTGGGCCGCAGCACCGTGCCGCTGATGGTGACGGGGACGTGCAGGCAGCGGACAATGCAGCCCGCTATGTCGTCGGCGTCCGGGCAGGCGGTGAGCAGCACTACGAATTCATCACCGCCCAGCCGGGCCACCACATCAGCGGTGGGGACGCAGCCGCGGAGCCGGCGCGCGACTTCGATCAGCATGTCGTCCCCTGCCTGGTGTCCCAGGATGTCATTGACTTCCTTGAAGTCGTCCAGGTCCAGCAGGAGGACGTCAACCGCCTTCAGCCGCGGCTCCTTCAACGCATCCGCCAGGGCGTCGTTGAACACAGCCCTGTTGGCCAGCCCTGTCAGCGGATCCTGGAAGGCCATGGTCCGCAGTTTTTCGGCCTGCGCGGCGAGGTCCAGCATGGCTTGTTGCGCCTGTTCCTGGGCCTTGCGCCGGGGGGTGACGTCCCGGAAGCTCCATACCCTGCCCACGATCTGCTCACCCACCCGCTGCGGGCGGGAATACCGCTCGAACGTGCGGCCGTCCTTGAAATCCAGGACGTCGTGGCTTTCCGCTTCCGGGTTGTCCTGCAGTTCATTGATGCGGCCCATGAATGCCACCGGATCCGCCAGCTGGGAAACCACCAGCTGCACGATCGGTTCCTCGCTGTCGCCCTCGAGGAGTTCCGGGGGGATGCCCCACATTCTTAAGAACTGGTCGTTGAAACCGGCAACATTGCCCTGGTTGCTGATCACCAGGATGCCGTCCGCAGTGGATTCCAGGGTTGCGGTCAGAAGCGACATCGCCTCCCGCAGATCCTCCTGTGCCGCAGCCCGGTGCGATGTGCCGCGGACCGAGAGCAGCAGTTGGTGTCCGCTCCCGGCACCGGGTGGAACCGCCAGGACGGAACCGGGGAGCAGCGCCACTGCCACTTCCGCCGGAAACTCGGCCCCGTTGCTGTTCACACAAAAGACCTCCCGCGGCGGCGGGTGTCCTCCCGGCTCGGCCAGCTGTTGCTGGAACAGCCGGTCCACCTCGTCGTGGAAGCCTGGCGTAAAGAGGGAGCGGTAATTCCGGCCCGCCAATTCTTTCGGCTTGAACCCGAAAAGTCTCTCAGCAGCGGCGTTGGCCATGGTGATGCTGCCGCCGGGGGCGAGTGCAAGGAGTGCGTCGGGGCTGGCGTCCAGGACCATGCCGAATGACGGCGTTGCCAGTCCGTTGTTTTGGCTTTGAGAATCAGCCATTAAACCACCCCCCTCGCACATCATAAAGTGCCCGCCCCCAAAATCCACGGGTCGGCGGAAACCGTTTTTTCCGAGGTACAGGCTGAAGACGCAGAATCTACGGGTGCAGGGCATGCAAAAGCGCCGCCCTCCGTAGGGGAGAACGGCGCTTTGCCTTGGTTAATGTGAGCTGCAGCTATACGCGGCGGCTGCTCCGGTTGGTGACTGCACCGTAGATCAGCAGTACGACAATCGATCCGAGGATGGCCAGCAGCCATGTGCGGATATCGAAGAATTCAGCCAGTCCGCCGCCGAAGATCAGCGAGCCGATCCAGCCGCCCAGGATGGCGCCGACGACGCCGAGGACCATGGTGATTACCCAGCCTCCGCCTTGACGTCCCGGCAGGATGGCCTTGGCAATAGCACCCGCGATCAGGCCCAAAATGAGAAATCCGAGAATACCCATGTTGTCACTCCTTAATCAGTAAGTTGTGCCGTGCCCCCATGTCCGGTTCCCTAATTCAATCAGTGTGCTTACTACACTTCAAGACCTTAAATATCACGGGATGACTGTCAGTTTGGCCGGAGCAGGCTGCCCTGAAGGTGGAACCGGTGGCGGCAGCAGCGGGAATACGGTGGTTTTTCGGGCAACAGGTGGCCCCTTCGATAGAGTTGACTCTCCCCGGCCAAACCGAAGGAGCTCCGGAATGTCCAGCCCGCAAACCGTCCGGCCACGCGCCATCTTCCTCGACATCGACGGCACCTATGCGGATCACGGGGTGGTGCCTGCTGCCCATGTGGACGCCGTCCAGGAGGTGCGGCGGCGCGGACACCTGGTGTTCGTGTGCACCGGCCGGCCGCTGTCCATGGTCCCGGGTCACATCCTGGACGCAGGGTTCGACGGCGTGATCACCGGCGCGGGTGCCCGGGTTGAGCTGAACGGGGCGGTACTGAAGGACACGCGGTTCAGCCAGGACCTGGCAGCACGGATCGTGGACACGCTTGACGCCAACGATGTCGCCTACATCCTTGAAGCGCCGGAGGCGCTGTATGGCAGGACCGGCGTGGACCAGCGCCTGCGGCGGGTGCTGACGCCTGTTTTTGCGGGCAGGTCGGGCCACGACGGCGTGCTGAGCACCGACGTTGATCCGGTGGAGGACATCCTGGGCCCGGTGCAGTACAGCGATGACCTCCGGTCCGTGTCCTACGCCAAGATCTCCTGTTTTGACTCGCCGGTTCCGCTGACCGGCCTGATCGAGGAGCTCGGCCAGGGGGTAGGACTCATCCCCAGTTCGCTCTCCGCACTGGGCGACAAGGCAGGGGAGATCTTTATGGCCGGAACCCACAAGGCGGTAGGCATCCAGGTGGTGGAGAAGCATTTGGGCCTGAAGCGCCAGGACATCGTGGCCATCGGGGACAGCGCCAATGACATCGAGATGCTTGAGTACGCAGGCATTGGCATCGCGGTGGAGGATGGCCATCCCAAGGTCCTGGCCGTTGCCGACAGGGTTACGCCCGGCCCGGGCGGCAATGGTGTGGCGGTTGCCTTTGCCGAGCTCGGACTCTTGAACTAACCCTTTCGAGGGAATGGGACGCCGCTGGCAGCCTGCCCGGGGGTGGCAGGCATCGGGGTTACCTTGAGTCCATTGCCGGTGGAGGTTCCGAGGCCGCGCACCACCCAGCCCTCGGCCTGCCACGCCGCGGCATCCAGCACGTTGCGCGCATCAAGCACCGCCCGGCGTCGTACCAGCGCGCCTGCAACTCCGGGCGAGAGCTGCCGGTACTCATCCCACTCGGTGAGGAGGAGCACCAGCTCTGCTCCCTGAAGCGCCCGCAGCGTCGAGGCCTCGAACCGGAGCCGCGGGTAGCGCCGCCAGGCGTGATTCACTGCCTTGGGGTCGGTCACCGTTACGTGCGCCCCTGCCGCCGCGAGGCGGTCCGCGACGTCCAGGGCGGGAGAGTCGCGGATGTCATCGGTGTCCGGTTTGAAGGACGCGCCCAGCACCGTGACGGAACGCCCGGCGAGGCTTCCGCCGCAGAGTTCGGCGGCGAGCTTTATGGTCCGGGCGCGCTGGCCGAGGTTGACGCCGTCCACTAACTGCATCCAGTCCTCCAGGGCAGTGATGCCGAGCCCCGCTGCCTGGGAACGGAAGCTGCGGATGTCCTTGGGCAGGCATCCGCCGCCGAAGCCCAGCCCTGCGTGCAGGTACCGGCCGCCGATCCGCGGGTCCATGCCCATCGCCTCGCTCAGCTCCGCCACGTCAGCGCCGGCGGCGTCACAAAGTTCGGCCACGGCATTGATGAAGCTGACTTTGGTGGCAAGATAGGCGTTGGCCGCCGACTTGATCAGTTCCGCGGTGGCGAAGTTGCACACCAGGCGGGGGATCCCGGCGTCGAGCAGCGGCTCATAGACAGCATCCAGGGCGGCAGTGGCCCCCTTGGGCGCGCCCGTTCGGGGGCTGAATGCGGCGGCCCGCCCGCCCTCCACACCGTAGACCAGCCTGTCCGGCACCAGCGAGTCCTTCACCGCAGTGCCCTGCCGGAGGAACTCCGGATTCCAGGCCAGCAGCACGTCCGGCCGCGCGCGCATCACCTCGCGGAGCATGTCCACCGTGCCAACGGGCACAGTGGACTTTCCCACGACGACGGCGCCCACGGCCACGTGCGGCAGCAGCGCCTCCGCAGCGGAGACGAGGTAGGTGAGGTCGGCGGCGTCGGACGTTTTATGTTGGGGAGTGCCCACGCACAGGAAGTGCACCCGCGCGCCCTTGGCGTCGGCCATAGTCGTGGAGAAACTCAGCCGCCCGGTAGTAAGGCCGTCCTGCAGCAGCTCGTCCAGGCCGGGCTCGTGAAAGGGTGCCTGGCCGCGGGACAGCTGGCCCACCTTGCCGGGATCGACGTCGATGCCCACAACGGTGTGGCCCATCGACGCAAGCGTGGCGGCATGCACGGCGCCGAGGTAACCACAGCCGATAACTGAGATCTTCACAGCGTTGCCCCTTTGGCGTTGGTTAGGCGCGGGCCGGTGCGCGCAGGGAACACGGCCAATGTGCCGCTGATGACTTCTTCGTAGTGCCGGACCAGCTGTCCGCAGAGGGCAGGCCAGGTCCTGTCCTGCACCGACGCGTGCGCCGCTGCGGCGAAGGCGCGCCGCTTGGCGTCGTCGCCCATGAGGTCCAGCACGCGGCTGCGCATTCCGGACAGGTCCCCGGGCTCGTAGAGCCAGCCGGTCCGCGAGTTCTCCACCAGGTCCAGCGGCCCGCCGCGGCCCGTGGCCACCACCGGTACACCCGACGCCATGGCTTCCTGGATGGTCTGGCAGAACGTTTCGAACTCGCCCGGATGGACAAACAGGTCAAAGGACGCCACGGTGCGGGCCAGGTCTTCGCCGCCCAGGAACCCGGTGAAGACGGCATCGGGCAGGGCCTCTTCCAGGGCCGCCCGCTGCGGACCGTCGCCCACAATCACCAGCCTGGTGTGAGGTATTCCGGCCAGGGCGGCGAGGTCCTCCACCTGCTTCTCCACGGCTAGCCGGCCCACGTAGCCGATGATCCGCTGACCGCCGGGGGCCACCCCGGCCCGCCACCCGTCGTCGCGCTTTTCCGGCGAAAAGCGTCCCGTGTCCACGCCGCGCCGCCACATCTGCAACCGGGGGATGCCGCGGCCGCGCAACTGGTTCAGCGCGAATGTGGACGGCACCAGGGTGCGGTTGGCAAGCAGATGGATGTTCTCCACCCGGTTCCAGGCCCAGTTCTCCAGGAACGGGACGCCGTACCGCGCCGCATAGCTGGGAACCTCAGTCTGGTAGATGGCCACGGCGGGGATCCCCAGCTGATTCGCGGCCTGGGCCGCCCGCCAGCCGAGGACGAACGGGGAGGCCAGGTGGACCACGTCCGGTGCGTAGTCGGCAAGGATTCTCTTGACCCGGTACACACCACCCATGGCCACCCGGACGTTCATATAGCCAGCCAGCGGCACCGCTGGAAGCCTGTGGATCTCCGCGCCCTTGATGTGGTCCGGCGCTTCCGCGTCCTGGGTGGAGGGGGCGATGACCAGGACGTCGTCACCCCGTTCCTCAAGGTGTTCCAGCACCCGCAGGATTGAGTGCGTAACACCGTTCATCAGGGGCAGGAATGATTCAGCAACAATTGCGATCCTCACCCCTCTACGGTGGGCGTGCGGCGTTGCGGGGCGGGGGACCTGATGTGACGCCCGGGGAAAAATTAGGGAAACATCAGTGCCTGTTGGCTCAGCGGCGCTTCGTCTTCCGCGCCAAGGTGTCAGAAAATTCTTCAGGACAAAACGCCTTGTCAGCGCGGGAACGGGGGACGCCACCATAAAAAATTACTAAGCAGACTTTCCTTTTGATGCTAAGCATGCTTACTGTAGATGGGCAGTCAGCGAAGCCTCTAGCAAAGGGGGCGGAGGCCGTGCGCTGGGGGAGACCCCGGTGCCGGGACATCATGCTGGCTTGACCCAGCGCAACGACAAATCCAAGGAGACGTCATGCTCAACAGGGAAAACCTTGAAAGCCTGCTCAACAAGAACGGCAACGTCATCGGTTCCGACGGCGAGAAGATCGGCTCAATCGGGCAGCTCTACGCGGATGATGACACCGGTGAGCCCACCTGGGTCACCGTCAAGACCGGTCTCTTCGGCACCTCCCAGTCCTTTGTGCCCGTGGAAGGTGCGCACGCGCAGGGCGATGACCTGGTGGTTCCGTACAGCAAGGATCACGTCAAGGACGCGCCCCGGGTGGACGTGGACGGGCATCTCACTCCTGAGGAAGAGGACCGGCTGTACACCTACTACGAGCGCGGCGCGCGGACCTACTCCGACACCCGCGACTCCAGTGCCCGCGGTGGCGTGGACCTGCAGGGCGACGCCGACCTCAACGCCGGCACCCCGAATGCGGGTACGGATGGCTACGCCGCCACCACTGGCGGCACCTCGGGCCGCGATGCTGTTGGCCATGACACGTCCGGCCCCACCACCGATGACGCCATGACCCGCTCCGAGGAGCAGCTTCACGTTGGCACCGAGCGCGAGGCTGCCGGCCGCGCCCGGCTCCGGAAGTACGTCACCACTGAGAACGTCACCAAGACAGTCCCGGTACAGCGCGAAGAGGTACGCCTGGAGCGCGAGCCCATCACTGATGCCAACCGCGGTGCGGCGCTTGACGGCCCGGACATCAGCGAAGAAGAGCACGAAGTGATCCTGCACGAGGAACGCCCCGTGGTGGAGAAGGAAACCGTCCCCGTGGAGCGGGTCCGCCTCGACAAGGACGTGGTCCAGGACGACGTCACAGTCAACGAGGAAGTCCGCAAGGAGCATATTGAGGCTGATGGCGACGGCGTCGACGGCAACCGCCGCCGCTGACCTTCCGCCGCTGAAGTGCTGCTGACGCGCCGCTGAACGGACCGGCGCGAAAGCAACCACAGAGCGAACGACGCCGGGAGTCCACTTGGGGGCTCCCGGCGTCGTTGTGCATGCGGAACTTTGTTCTATTCCCGCCGCTGGTTCCCGCTGATGGCGGTTCAGCTGCGGAACGCTGGTGCAGCAGCGCCGGAAACGGCAACTGCACCAGCCAGTACGACGAACATCTTCAGAACTTAGTGTCCTTCTTCCATTCGCGGCTCCTGTTTCCCGGGGTACGGATTCCGGGCTATGTCCTGCCGGCCGTCAGGTTCCTGGAAAACAGCCAGCCGGCAACAATCATCACGACGCCCAATGCCAGGTGGGTCCAGTTGTCCATCATGTTCAGCGACAGGAAATTGGCCGCCGAACCAACGCCGACAATCAGCCCGAAGATAGCCAGGACGATATACAGCGCGCCTGCACCCAGAAGGAAGTTGCGGGCACCATATTCGGAACGGGACATGGCCAGGCCGGTTGCACCGATGGCCAGCTGCACAATGTTGAGCAGCATGGATACCTGGAACAAACCAAGGAACATGGCATGTGAAGCCGGTCCAAGGAACATCAGTTCGCTGTATTGAGTGGTGACGCCCGGGATAAAGCCCAGGACACCCACCAGCATCAAAACAATTCCCACTCCCATGCCAACGTTTTGGACGTCTGCCCGTCCAAAGTGAACGCCGTGTGCATGCGGGGATGCGGTAGTCATTCTTTGCCTCCTGCCACTATATTGTGGACAGTTCAATTTTACGGCTGCCCCTGGTGAAAAGCGCCGGCGCGGGCCGCTATTGAGCCGGCGCCGGTATGGGTGTTGCGCCTGTCGGTCACGGACCGGGCAATGCCGCCGTGACACCATGGAAAACGATGAAACTGCGCGCTGATCAGACCGGAGACCGTGGCCTTCCCATGCCCTTGTGGATGCAAGGCGCCCTCGAAACGGCCCAGGCCGCCATCATCTCCGCACTGGTGGTGATCGCACCGGTCCTGGCCGTCTGGGCCACCGCCGGATTCCATGATGGCGCGGTGGACTATTTGGCCCGCCTGGCTGGCCAGTCCTGGCTGCTGGTCCATGGGGTGCCGCTGGAACTCAGGGCTGCCGGCTCCACAGCCGCTGCCGGCACGGGCTCCGGGCTGCTCACGCTGATACCGCTTGGCCTTACACTGATCCCCTTCCTGCTGGCCTGGCGGGCGGGCCGCCGGCTGGCACGGGCTTCCTATACAGACCAGCTGTGGCAGGCACTCCTCGGTTCCTGGGTGGTGTACGGGGCTTTCGGCGCGGCGACCGGTTTCGTCTGCCGTACGCCCGACGTCGGCATCAATGCCTGGCATGCCATGTTCATCCCGCTCATTTCCTACGCCCTTGGCATGGTGATCGGCGCACGGCGTGAGGCAGGCTCGTGGAGCCGGCTCATCGGCGTGGACGCCGTGGACTGGATTTCCCGGACCAGCCAGCATTCCCGCTGGGCGGGGTCCTACCTCGGGGCCGCCGCGAAGGCCGGATTTGTGGCGGTGCTGTCCGCCCTGGCGCTGGCCGCTTTGCTGCTGGCTGTTGACCTCTTTGTCCACTGGAACCTGGTGGTGGCGGTTTATGAAGCGCTCGACGCCGGCGCTGTGGGAGGTGCCGCACTCACCATTGCCCAGCTGGGGTTCCTGCCCAACCTCGTGGTGTTTGCCCTGGCATGGGCCTCAGGTTCAGGTTTTTCCATGGGCGTCGGTTCCCAGGTGGGCCCGCTGGGCACTGCCGTGGGGCCGCTCCCTTCCGTCCCGGTGCTGGCTGCGATCCCGGCCGGCCCGCTGGAGTACGCTTTCGTTGCCTTGATCGTTCCGGTATTGGCCGGTGTTCTGGCCGGCTGGTGGTTCCTGCGCGAAGGCGAAAACCACTTTGACGAGTGGCTCTCCATCAAGGTCCGCGCCCGCTGGTTCACCGCTACGGTTTCCACCCTGGTGCTCGGCGTGCTGTGCGGACTGGCTGCCGGGCTGCTGACCGCAGGGCTGGCGTGGCTGGCGCGCGGGTCAGCCGGGATCGGGCGCCTCACCGCGATCGGCCCTGACCCATTGTGGACTGGAGTCTGGGTGGCCGCCGAAGTTGCCGCCGGCGTCGTCATCGGTTACGCGGCCGGGCCGTGGCTGGAACGTGAGCAGGCGGCGAAGGAAGACGAATCGGAGCTGGTCCAATAGCGGCTGCCCGGTGCGTTCGGCCCCTTAGGGCAGCTGCGAGGGCAGCGACTCCTGCAGCTGCGCCCGGCACGCCGACTGTGCCTGCTGCGTCAAAGCCCGCCCGGCGCACGCCTGGTACTCGCGCACGTCCTCGAAGAACAGGGCAGTGACCAGGACCAGCAGCACCATGATGGCCGACACCACCAGGCCGGAGATGGTGCCGATGAGGACCAGGCGGGACTCCTTCAGCCGCGCGGCCCGGATCAGCAGCAGCACGCCGAGGGTGAGGCTGGCCACGGTCAGGATGGCCGTCAGCCAGAGGTAGTTGACGTCCAGTTGGTATACAAAGAAGGCGCCGAGTACCGAAACCACAAAAATCCGAAACAGGGTGTGGGTCTTGGCGAGCGAGGCCTTGGCTGCCTCGCTGAGCGGCGGTTTTGTGCGCTGCTGCCCAGCCGGTTGCGGTGTGGAGTTCATGTTTTCCAGCCTACGCGAGGCTGCCCATAAGCTAGAGCCATGCGCATCGTAGTCCTCGTTTCCGGAACCGGGTCCAACCTCCAAGCAGTCATTGACGCGGTTAAGGCCGGGGAACTCGACGTCGAAATCGCCGCGGTGGGGGCCGACCGGCCGGGGACTTTTGGGGTGGAACGGTCCGCGGCTGCCGGCATCCCCACCTTTGTGGTGGACTTCAAGGATTATCAGGACCGGGCGGACTGGAACGCCGCCCTGACCAAGGCCGTTGCTGCTTTTGAGCCGGACGTGGTGGTGTCTTCAGGCTTTATGCGGATTGTGAGTCCGGAGTTCATCGATGCTTTCAGCGGCAAGTACCTGAACACCCACCCCGCCCTGCTTCCGGCGTTCCCGGGCGCCCATGGCGTGCGGGATGCGATGGCGTACGGCGTGAAGGTGACCGGCTGCACCGTCCACTGGGCCGACGCCGGCGTGGACACCGGGCCCATCATTGCCCAGGAAGCCGTTGCCATCGAGGAGACCGATACCGAGGAAAGCCTGCACGAGCGCATCAAAGTGGTGGAGCGCCGGCTGCTGGTGTCCACCCTGGCAAACCTCGCCGCCGCCAACACCCACATCTCCTAACCCCGCCTGCCTCTTAACCCTTCCTCTCCCTCACCGCTTAACGCGCCCCCTTCCCCCCAACTAGGTAGCGCTAAGTGTCGTTCTGACCCTTCAAAACGACACTTAGCGCTACTCAGATTGGCAGGATGAGGGCGGGCTGTGGATAACTTCGGCTGCGGTCGCGGAGGCCTGCCACGATGGGCGAATGAAGGTTCCAACACCACTACCCGAACAACTGGCGTCCCTGCCGTTCACCTTCCAAGAAGCGGTCGACGCCGGAATAAGCCGACGTCGGCTCCGTCACCAAGGCTTGCAGTCGCCAAGCAGGGGAATCCGGGTGCCTCAGGTTGCCGATGACGTAACCCTGGCTCCCCGGATCCGACCCTTTACTTTGGTGACTGAGTTCGCCGCAGCTTCCCATGCGTCTGCTTTTCTCCTTTGGCAGTTCCCCGGGTTTTTGCCCGGCAACAATGAACCGCTGCTTCATATCTCCCGTCCTGACACCTTCTCCATCATGCGTCGACCTGGTGTGAAGGGGCACCGCGGACAATTTTTCGCTGACGAGGTAGTCATCCATCAAGGGTTGTTTATCACGTCCCGGACCCGCACCTGGCTGGATTGCTCCCGCAAAATGAGCGTCGAAGAGCTGACCGTGGTGGCTGACCACTTGCTACGGGTCCCGCGGCCCGACTTCGAAAACCGGTCTGAGCCCTACGCAACGCGGGAGGACCTGGAGGACATGCTCGACCGCCACAAGGGAACGCCAGGAATCCGTAAGGCGCGGCTTGCCCTTGACCTGGCTCGGGTGGGATCGGACTCCGCGCCGGAAACCAGGCTGCGGCTTGCGTTGGAGGACGCTGCCCTGCCCGAACCTTTGCTGAACATACCTACGGAGCTGGGTTGCGGCGTCGTGCGTCAACCTGACTTGAGCTACCCGGAACAGAAAGTCGCCGTCGAATACGACGGCGAGGGACATTCGGAGAGTGCACAGATTGTCAGGGACATTGCCCGCGAAGAGGACTTCGTCCGGGCGGGCTGGATCCTGGTACGAATCTCCAAAAGGCACATGGAGAACGACGCCCGGCTTGCTGTCGCGAAGGTGAGAAGGACAATGCTCTCACGAGGCTGGTCCCGGTACGACTGACATGAAACTAGCTAGCGCTAAGTGTCGTTATCAGGCCCCAAAACGACACTTAGCGCTACCTAGTTGGGGAGGGAGAGGGGGGTCAGTCGAGGCGGCGCTGCCTGGTTTCGGGGGAGAAGAACGCCATCCACAAAACAGCAAGGAGCACCAGGCCGCCGGCGAGGGCGAAGGACGTGGCCAGGCCCAGCTCAGGCCAGAAGTAATTGGCGAAGATCAGCGGGCCAAAGCCGGCGCCCAGGCGGGAGAACGTGGACGCCCAGCCGAAACCGGTGCCGCGCAGCTCGGTGGGGTAGAGCTCGGAAACGTAGGCGTACAGGACCGGGATGGCCACCTGAACCACGAAGCCGAACACCAGAAGCCAGAACACCGCCGCCGTGGGGATGTCCACCACAATCGCCACGATCACCAGGGTCAGCGCGGACAGCGGTCCCGTGATGGCAAGAATCCATTTGCGGCCCACCCGCTCCACCAGCAGGGCCGCCACAATAACGCCCAGGAGCCCGACGGCGGCCATGGATGCCGTGGTGACAAACGCCTTGTACTCTGCGAAGCCGGCTCCGATCAGGATCCGCGGCATCCATGTCAGCGACAGGTAGTACACCAGCAGGATGGTGAAGAAGAGGGACCAGGCTGCGGCCGTGATTTTCCAGTTGAACTGCCACACGAGGCGCAGTTGGTGCCAGGCGCTGCCAGCGGAAAGCCGGGGGACTTCCTTGGCATCGGGCAGGCTGTAGGCACGGGCTTCGGCCCCCGTGGCCGCCACCAGTCCGTCGATGACCTTGGCTGCTTCCTCGCGCCGGCCCTTGCGGATGAGGAACAGCGGGGACTCGGGCACGCTCCGGCGGACCCAGAACACCAGCAGAGCAGGCAGCACCATCACCAGCATGGTCAGCCGCCAGTCACCGAACAGGCCCACCAGCCCGGCGGAGACGAAGCCGGCCAGGGCGGCACCCACCGGCCACCAGCCGTCCATGGCGGTGAGGACCTTGCCGCGCTGCTTGCGGGGGGTGAACTCACCCACCAGCGCATAGTCCACGGGTATGCAGCCGCCCAGGCCGAAGCCAGCCATAAACCGGAACACACAGAACAAAATGAAATCGGGGGAGAAGGCGCCCAGCACAGTGAAGAGGGAGAAGATCAGCAGGGTGGCCGTGAAGGCCTTCTTGCGCCCGATGGTGTCCGCGATGGTGCCCCACACAAAGGCACCCAGTGCCATACCGATCAGGTTGGACGTCCCCACCCAGGCGACCTCGCCCGGGGTCAGGGCCCAGTGCGTGGAGAGCAGCGGGATGAGGATGCCGTTAAGGGTCACGTCCCAGGCGTCGAACATAAAACCAAGGCCGCCGATCACGAAAATCCTGCCCTGGACTTTCCATCGCCATGGCAGTTCCTGGACCACCTGCTCGCCGCTTGGCACAGTGGTGTAAGTATTCATCGCAGCCTCCTGCAAGAACTTTAGCCCGGCCCGCTGACGTTCACACTTCAGGCTGCACGGGGGGCAAAGTGCACTTCGCGATAAACTGGCCGTATCCCCACCAACCGCGGCGTTGTTCCGCGAGATAAGACGGAGACATTTGTGAGCTTCACGCAGCATGAGCGCGTATCCATTGACCGAGTTCCGATCCGCCGGGCCCTCATCTCGGTTTACGACAAGACCGGTCTGGAGGAGCTTGCCCAGGGCCTGCATGCAGCGGGAGTGAAGCTGGTTTCCACCGGGTCCACGGCCAAGAAGATCGCCGCGGCCGGCATCCCCGTCCAGGAGGTCGAGGAAGTCACCGGCTCGCCCGAAATGCTGGACGGCCGCGTGAAGACGCTGCATCCGCGTGTGCATGGCGGCATCCTGGCTGACCGCCGCGTTGCGGCGCACATGGAAACGCTCACCAGCATGGAGATCGAGCCCTTCGACCTGGTGGTGGTGAACCTCTACCCGTTCGTCGAGACGGTGAAGTCCGGCGCGGCCCAGGACGACGTTGTGGAGCAGATCGACATCGGCGGCCCCGCCATGGTGCGTTCGGCCGCGAAGAACCACGCCGCCGTCGCCATCGTGGTGGACCCAACCTTCTACGGCCAGGTGGTCGCCGCTGCCGCCGAGGGCGGCTTCGACCTAAAGACCCGGCGCCGGCTGGCCGCCAAGGCGTTCGCCCACACTGCCTCGTATGACAACGCCGTGGCCACCTGGACTGCCAGCCAATTCCTGGATGAGGACGGCGACGGCGTCATCGACTGGCCCGCCTACGCCGGTCTGTCCCTGGAACGCTCGGAGGTGCTGCGCTACGGCGAGAACCCGCACCAGCAGGCGGCCCTCTACGTTGACAAGGCCGCTCCGGCAGGCATCGCGCAGGCTGACCAGTTGCACGGCAAGGCCATGAGCTACAACAACTTCGTCGACGCCGATGCAGCCCTCCGCGCGGCTTACGACTTCAGCGAGCCCGCTGTTGCCATCATCAAGCACGCCAACCCCTGCGGCGTAGCCGTCGGAGCGGAAGATGCTGCGGACCCCATTGCCGACGCGCACGCCAAGGCGCACGCCTGCGATCCGGTCTCCGCTTTCGGCGGCGTCATTGCCGCGAACCGCACCGTGACCGCGGGCATGGCCAACACGGTGAAGGACATCTTCACGGAGGTTGTCATCGCGCCGGGCTTCGAGCCCGAGGCGGTGGAGATCCTGTCCAAGAAGAAGAACATCCGCCTGCTCGCCCTGCCGGAAGGCTATGGCCGCTACCCCTCGGAGATCCGCCAGGTTTCCGGGGGAGTCCTGGTCCAGGTCAGCGACAAGGTTGATGCCGACGGCGACAACCCCGCCAACTGGACCCTCGCCGCCGGTGAGGCCGCCGACGAAAAGACCCTCGCGGACCTCGTCTTCGCCTGGACTGCCTGCCGCGCCGCCAAGTCCAACGCCATTCTGCTGGCCCAGGACGGCGCTGCCGTGGGCATCGGAATGGGACAGGTCAACCGACTGGATTCCTGTCGGCTCGCCGTCGAGCGGGCCAACACTCTTGGCGTGCAGGTGGAGTCCGACGTCGAAGGCGCCGGCGGTGCCTCAAACGCCAGCGGTGACGGCGCACCCCAGCGGGCCCGCGGCGCCGTGGCGGCGTCCGATGCCTTCTTCCCGTTCGCCGACGGCCTGCAGATCCTCATCGACGCCGGCGTCTGTGCCGTGGTCCAGCCCGGTGGCTCCGTCCGGGATGAGGAAGTCATCGCGGCAGCCAACGCGGCCGGCATCACCATGTACTTCACGGGTGCCCGCCACTTCTTCCACTAGCAGGCACCGGTTGCTCAGCAGTTGCCGTTTTCGCATTCTGAAACGGCAACTACTGAGCAATCGATGACGGCTTAACGAACGACGGCGCCCGTCCCTTTCAAAGGGGACGGGCGCCGTCGTTGTTTGCTGGCTTAGTCCTGGCTGGCTGGAGCCGGGCCGGGCTTCGGAAGCCGGACCTCCCGGGGCTTGGCTTCCGCGATCCGCTCCTCTGTCCAGTACTCGAGGACTTCCTCGCGCGTCTGGTTCAGGTCGCTGCGGCTGACGGCATCCTCGCCGGAAGGCGTGTCCTTAGGAGGCTGCTGCACTGTTGTACGCCTGCTGGATGACCGAACCCCAGTACGGGCCGTACATCACTGCCGAACGGTCGTAGCCGTAGCTGTTGATGGAGTTCTGGGTGCCGGCGGAGCTGGTACCGATGAACCACGGGCCGCCGGAGGAGCCGCCGGTCATGTCGCAGGGGATGCCCTGAGTATTGAACTGCGGGTTGTAGGGATCATTCGATGCGGTGCCTGTGCAGCTCTTGAGGGTCTCGCCGTTGAAGGGCGAGGCGGCCGGGTAGCCGAAGGACTTGTAGGTCAGGCCCCGCGCCTGGTTGAACGCGACGCCCGAGGCACCAACGACGTCGGCCAAGTACTGTCCGCTGCCGTTCCGGCCCACCACCGCAAACCCTGTGTCATAGGTCATGTCCCCGCCGCTGCTCCACTGGGTGGGTGCATGCAGGGAGGTGGCTGTCCACTTGCCGTAAGGGGCGGCTCCGTTCTGGTACGCAGGAACAAACACGAAGTTCGTGGCGAACGCTCCCGGTCCTTCATTGATGCAGTGGCCTGCGGTGGACACCGTGCTCTTGTTCTTGGCGGACACCGAGTTCCCCGAGCACACGTAGTTGGCGCCGGCAAGCGTAAAGAAGACCTTGCCGATCGTCTTCACCGGCGTTTCGCTCTGCGCGAGGAGCTGCTTACTCCGGGTGGCCTTGACCTCGGTGCTCTTGCCTTTTTCCACGAGCAGGGGGCTTGACCGGTTGCCCCGTTCCAGGGCTTTGCCGGCAAGGACGTCCCCGGGAATGGCGGTCAGCATCCGGTCAGCAGTCCAGTAATCAGCTGCGCCCGCGGTGTTGACCACTGCACTCGTAACGGAAGGATTCTTATCGTCCCCGGAAGCGGCCGGGGCGGCGGTGGCTCCACCGGCTGCAGTGAGTGCCAGAACGGCTGTGGCCGTGAGACTGAGAAAGCCGGTAGCCAGAGACCTGGTGCGTGTCATGGTTGTCCTGTCGTAACGGGGGTAGGCCGTGGGAAGGGCCGGAAGTAAGGACTCGAATTTATCGGGATATGACAGATTTGTAAATAGTAGTGACGTATCATGTAGCGGCCGCGGACGGGCTGGAGGGGCCCTCCAAGCAGAAAGCGCGACGGCGGGCTAACGCACCTGGCGGGCGACGCCGTCGGCCGTTCTCCATCGCTGTAATCCTCCTCACCGCCGCGGTAACCGTAGGGCGCCAGTAGGGTTCAAAGCCGTGCACTCGGGTAAGTTGTAGATGATAACCAAGCCGACCCACAGGGAGACGCCCGCGCATGTCCAAGATTATCTACACCCACACCGACGAAGCGCCGATGCTGGCTACCTATTCGTTCCTGCCCATCATCGAGGCTTTTGCTTCGACAGCAGGTGTGGAGGTGGAGACCCGCGACATTTCGCTCGCCGGCCGCATCATCGCCGTCTTCGGTGACTACCTGACCCCCGAGCAGCAGATCGGTGACGCCCTTGCTGAACTCGGTGAGCTGGCGAAGACGCCGGAAGCCAACATCATCAAGCTGCCCAACATCAGCGCCTCCATCCCGCAGCTCAAGGCGGCCATTGCAGAGCTGCAGTCCCAGGGCTACGCACTGCCCGACTACCCGGACAACCCCTCCTCGGACGAGGAGACGGCCATCCGCTCGCGCTACGACAAGATCAAGGGCTCCGCCGTGAACCCCGTCCTGCGTGAGGGCAACTCAGACCGCCGCGCACCCCTGTCCGTGAAGAACTACGCACGCCAGAACCCGCACTCCATGGGCGCCTGGACTTCCGAGTCCAAGACCAAAGTGGCCACCATGGGCAAAGATGACTTCCGCTCCAACGAGAAGTCCGTGGTCATCGAGTCCGAGGGCACCATCGCAATCCAGCTGGTCCGCGAGGACGGCTCGGTAAAGGTCCTGAAGAAGGCCTTCCTGGTCCTGGCCGGCGAAGTCATCGACGGTACCGTGATGCGCGCCGCCGCCCTGGACGAATTCCTGCAGGCACAGGTTGCCCGCGCCAAGGAAGAGGGCGTGCTGTTCTCCGCCCACCTGAAGGCCACCATGATGAAGGTTTCGGACCCCATCATCTTTGGCCACGTGGTCAAGGCCTACTTCTCTGAACTGTTTGAGACCTACGGCAAGCAGCTCTCCGCCGCCGGCATCAGCCCCAACAACGGCCTGGCCGCCATCCTCAGCAGCCTCGAAGACCTGCCGGAGGATGTCCGCGAAGGCGTGCAGTCCCTGATCAAGAAGGGCCTCGACGAGGGTCCCGCCCTGGCCATGGTGGATTCCGACAAGGGCATCACCACGCTGAACGTCCCCTCCGACGTCATCGTGGACGCGTCCATGCCCGCCATGATCCGCAGCTCCGGCCACATGTGGGGCCCGGACGGCAAGGAAGCTGACACCCTGGCCGTGTTGCCGGACAGCTCCTACGCCGGTATCTACCAGGTGGTCATCGACGACTGCCGCGCCAACGGCGCCTACGACCCCACCACCATGGGCACTGTCCCGAACGTGGGCCTCATGGCACAGGCCGCCGAGGAATACGGCAGCCACGACAAGACGTTCGAAATCCAGGAAGCCGGCACGGTGCAGATCGTGGACGGCTCCGGGAACGTCCTGATCGAACACGAGGTTTCCGTCGGGGACATCTGGCGCGCATGCCAGACCAAGGACCTGCCCATCCGCGACTGGGTCAAGCTGGCCGTCACCCGCGCCCGCGCCTCGCAGACCCCGGCTGTGTTCTGGCTGGATGAGGAACGCGCCCACGACGCAAACCTCATCACCAAGGTCAACGAGTACCTCAAGGACCACGACACCGAGGGCCTTGACATCCGCATCATGTCCCCGGTCAAGGCCATTGAGTTCACTCTCGAGCGCATCCGCAAGGGCGAGGACACCATTTCGGTTTCCGGCAACGTCCTGCGCGATTACCTCACGGACCTGTTCCCCATCCTCGAGCTGGGCACCAGCGCCAAGATGCTGTCCGTGGTACCGCTGATGAACGGCGGCGGGCTCTTCGAAACCGGTGCCGGCGGATCCGCGCCGAAGCACGTCCAGCAGCTGCTCAAGGAAAACCACCTGCGCTGGGACAGCCTGGGCGAGTTCCTGGCCCTGGCCGTCAGCTTCGAGCACCTGGCCACCACTACGGGCAACGCCCGCGCCCAGGTCCTGGCTGACACCCTGGATCGCGCCACCGGCACCTTCCTGCTGGAGAACAAGTCCCCGAGCCGCCGTGCCGGTGAACTGGACAACCGGGGCAGCCACTACTACCTGGCTCGCTTCTGGGCGGAAGAGCTGGCCAAGCAGACGGACGACGCCGAGCTGGCCGCCTCGTTCAGCTCCATCGCAGGCGAGCTTTCCTCCAAGGAGGAGACGATTGTGGGCGAGCTGGCCGAGGTCCAGGGCTCACCCGTGGACATCGGAGGCTACTACCGCCCGGACGACGCGAAGGCTTCCTCCGTGATGCGTCCGTCAGCCACGCTGAACAAGGTCCTCGCCACCCTGAGCTAGGGCAGGGCTGCCCAAGCTCTGAACAGGCAACGCCAAGAGGCGGTGTCCCGGATATCCGGGACACCGCCTCTTTGTCTGTGGCTGGTTTGTCGTGCGGCTGGGCTTTCGCGTGGCGCAGCAGCCGGCGGACCGTCGTCGTGCGCTTTTGATTAAGAGACCGCCCTAGTCCTTGCCCTTGCCCCCGTTGCCCTTCTTGTCGTCGCCGTCACCGTCATCTTTACCGGTGGCCGGAGCTGGTGCCGGAGCAGGCGTCTGGGCGGCTGCCTCCTTTTGTGCGGCTTCCCGGGAGGCCTGGGCGGCAGCCGCCTCCTCAGCGACGCGCGCCTCATCCGCTGCCTTGGCTGCTGCCGCGGCAACCGCGTCATTGAGGTCGGCGCGGACGGCCGCGGCGATGGTAGTAATGGTCTGCTGCCGTTCCTTTGAAACCTGCCCCTTGCTTTGCGCGGCGGCCAGGTCAGACTCAAGGTTTTCCAAGGCCTTCAGCGCCGCAGCGGGATCGTTCCGGGAGGAGGCCTCGCTCACTTCCAGGACCCGCGCCTGGAGTTGCCGCGCGGCGCTCGGCTGCAGGCTTGCGTCTGTGGTGCCGCAGCCGGCCAACAGGCCGGCGGCCAGTACAGCCGCCGTTACCGCCATGGCCAGCGATGGCCGCCATTCGGCGTTCATCAGCCTCACGGTTCCACGCTCTTCTGGAGCTCCTCCAGGTGGTCGCCCAGGACACCGGTCACTGTTGGGTAAGGCACGACGTCGGGCGTGGACTGGGCGTTCAGGCTCACCAGCACGGCCGCTGCAGCTGCTGCCAGCACCAGGACCCCCAGAACCACGGCCACCCAGACCCTCCTGCCACGGGACGCGCCGGACGGTTTCTTTCCGGGGCGTTTGCCCTTGGTTCCTGCTTCCGGTGCCTCCAGAGAGGCTTCGTTTGCAGGTTCCGCTGCTTCCCGCAGTTCGTCCAGCGACTCTTCCGCGGTGATGGACGGAGGGTGGAACGGCATGGCCGGCAGGACCCGGGTGGTTTCCGGAACGAGCTCCCCGGGCGTGGAGGCGGGGGAAACCAGAGCCTGCCGGAGGGCAGTTTCAATGTCCGCCGCGGCGGGGCGTTCCAGCGGCTCGATGGCTGTCATGGAGCGGATCAAATCAGCCCATTCTGTGGGCAAATCCTCGGGTATTTCCGGTGCGCGGTGCAGGCGGGCCACCGCCGACTCCACCGCACCGCCCGGGTATTCAACGGTGCCCTTGACGCACTCAAGCAGCACCAGTCCCAGGGAATAGATGTCCGAGGCTGGGGAGAGGGGCTGGCCAAGGGCCTGCTCCGGGCTGAGGTAAGCGGCCGTGCCCACCATGGTTCCCGTAGCGGTCAGGCGGGTGGCATCCGCGATCCTGGCGATGCCGAAGTCCGTGAGCTTGGGCCGCAGCGGCTCGCCGGGGCGGATCTGTACCAGCAGGATGTTGGCGGGCTTGATGTCACGGTGGATGATTCCCAGGCCGTGAACGTAGGCCAGGGCGTCGGCGATGCCGGCCCCG
The DNA here is from genome assembly GCF_030817835.1 of Pseudarthrobacter sp. W1I19. Lineage (NCBI taxonomy): Bacteria > Bacillati > Actinomycetota > Actinomycetes > Micrococcales > Micrococcaceae > Pseudarthrobacter > Pseudarthrobacter sp. W1I19. The sequence continues at coordinate 3,162,034 of NZ_JAUSZR010000001.1, read as the reverse complement.
ATGACCGAGAGTTCCTCGAGGGGGACGCGGCTGTGCCGGATCCGGGTCCGCAGGTCCTGGCCCTCCACCAGTTCCATGGTGAGGAAGGGCCTGGGCTCGTCGGGTATGCGGTCGTCGATGCCGGCGTCAAAGAGTGTCACCAGGCCGGGATGGTTGAGCGTCGCGAGAAGCTGGATTTCCGCTTCCTGGCGTTTCAGCTCGTCGGCGTCCGGCGCCTGCGGGGCGAAGAGTTTGAGGGCAACGTCGCGGCCTAGGTTCTCGTCCCGGGCGCAGTAGACCGATGACATCCCGCCGCGGCCAATGACCTCACCCAACCGATAACGTCCGCCGACCACTTCATTCTTGATGGAGCTAGGCGATTCCGCCACCATACCGTTCCTCCCGGTGCGCTGCGGCACTGTCCTACCTCAAATTATACGGGCGGTGGAGTAAACGGAAGATTGGCCCCGCACATCTGTTCTGCGACATGCCGACGGCCCGGCGGCGAACCTCTAGCTTCCGCCGCCGGACCATCGGCCACAAGGACATGTGTGCTGATGACATGTTTGCGTGAATGTGAGTATTTGAGTCGTGTGCTTTTGCGGGGTCCTCCCTTCCCTCAGCCTGCTTGTTGCTGCCGCTTCAGGCGCATGGTGCAGGCACGGTCAACGAAGCGTCGGGCGCCTAGGACACCTTGCGCTTGCGGAGGAGGACCAGGAGGCCAGCCACCAGCAGCAGCAGGGCCAGCGGGACGAGCGAAGCATCCATTCCCGTGTTGGCCAGGCCTGTGCTGCCCTTTGCAGTCCCGCTCTGGGTCGCAGTGCCGCGGGCACTGGTGTCGACGCCGATGGTGCCGCTCACTGCGGTGGACCCTGCCGGTGCTGCCGTGAAGCCACCGGTACCTGCGTCAGTCCCGTTGTCCCCTCCGGTGCTTCCGGTGGTTCCGGTGGTTCCGGTGGTTCCGGTGTTTCCGGTGTTGCCGCCGGTGCCGGGGGCGTTTGTACCCGGAGCGTTGGTACCGGGGTCAACGGTGCCGGTGCCTCCCGTGCTGCCATCGCCGGGGACCTCAGTGCCTGGGTTCTCTGTTCCCGGAGTGCCGGTGCCCGGGTTCTCCGTGCCGTTGTTGTCGCCGCCTAGCCCGATGCCGAGGTCAATGCCCAGGTCGACTGCGGCGCCGAGTCCACCGGTACTGCCGGTGTTGCCCGCGCCGAGATCAACCACTGCGTCTACGACGGCGCTGAGGCCGCCGGTGTTGCCCGCGTCGAGATCAACCACTGCGTCTACGACGGCGCCGAGGCCGCCGGAGGTGAGTCCGTCAGTGGTGCCGGTTCCGGTGTTGCCGAGGTTGAGGTCGGCGGCTGCGTCTACGACGGCGCCGAGGCCGCCGGTGTTGCCCGCGTCGAGATCAACCACTGCGTCTACGACGGTGCCGAGGCCGCCGGTGGTGCCGGTGCCTCCGAGGTTCACGGCTATGTCTGCTGCGGCGGCCAGGTCGGCTGCTGCTGCTTCGGTTCCGTTGGTGCCGAGGCTGAGATCGGCTGCTGCATCCACGGCGGTGTTGAGGCCGTCTGAGGTGCCGGTGCCTCCGAGGTTCACGGCTATGTCTGCTGCGGCGGCCAGGTCGGCTGCTGCTGCTTCGGTTCCGTTGGTGCCGAGGCTGAGATCGGCTGCTGCATCCACGGCGGTGTTGAGGCCGTCTGAGGTGCCGGTGCCTCCGAGGCCTACGGCTACGTGTGCTGCGGCGGCCAGGTCGGCTGCTGCTGCTTCTGTTCCGTTGGTGTCGAGGCTGAGATCGGCTGCTGCATCCACGGCGGTGTTGAGGCCGTCTGAGGTGCCGGTGCCTCCGAGGCCTACGGCTACGTCTGCTGCGGCGGCCACGTCGGCTGCTGCTGCTTCTGTTCCGTTGGTGCCGAGGCCGAGGTCAACGACGGCTGCTGCAGCAAGGTCGGGGCTCATGGTACTACCGGTCCCTGTGCCGAGGTCTACGGCTACGTCTGCTGCGGCGGCCAGGTCCGCTGCTGCTGCTTCGGTTCCGGTGTTGCCGAGGCCGAGGTCAACTACGGCTGCCGCAGCGAGGTCGGGGCTCGTGGTATTACCGGTCCCTGTGCCGAGGTCTACGGCTACGTCTGCTGCGGCGGCCAGGTCGGCTGCTGCTGCTTCGGTTCCGCTGTTGCCGAGCCCGAGGTCAACGACCGCTGCCGCAGCAAGGTCGGGGCTGGTGGTACCTCCGGTCCCTGTGCCGGTGCCCAGAGTAACTGCGGCATCCACTACGGCGGCGACGGCCGATGAATCGGACGGCGTTGGACCACCCAGCAGGCCCAACGACGTCGAGTCAGCGGACGCCGCCGCCGAGATGAGGGCGGATGCGGATAGATCCGAACCGCTGGTGGTGTCCGCGGCGTTTGCCGCGGTGCAGCCGAGGGCTAAAAGCCCGCCGGCAAAGAGGGTGCCAAGCATCCCCCTGCGAAGGTTGGAACTCATGGTGATGTCTCCTGAGAAAGTTGAGTAAGGGTGCTTTTAGCAACCCGATTGGTCACGTTTCTGCCGCAATGGGCAGGCGTGCCTCAACTAGTCAGGGGAAGAACCGGGGTCGAAGGACACCGGTGCAGGGGCATGCTCAGGGGTTTCATCGGCGCAGATGGCACCGGGAAGGGAAAGATCAAAGGTGAAGGGGTTCAGGAATGCAGTCGCACCGGGGGAACCGGCTGATGCCGATCCGCTTCCTGTGCCGGAACCAGGGGCCGCAGGAGCGTGGGCAGGCGCGGGCGAAGGGTCGACCGTACTGTGCAGGTCATGGCTGGAGTCAGATGCGCCGATCGTTGCCCGAAGGGGCGCAGAGGCTCCTGCCAGGGATACGGCACCATCAGGGTTTGCGGCGGTATCCGGAGCAGCAGCAACGGAGGATTCCGCAGCTGCCGCCGTCTCCGCCGTCGACTGTTCTGCGGTGGAGGCTTCAGTAAGGACAATGGCGGCAGTCGCTGGAACTTCCTCCTCAACCGCCGCGATAGGCGGCTCGGGAAGCTCAACTGGCAGCGGCGCCGGGCCGGTCACCAGATCGGAAACAGGCTCCAGGACGGGTTCGAGCACGGGAAGAGTCCCAGCCACGGGTGGAACAACAGCGTCCACGACTGCTGCGGTTGCTCCGTCCGCAACTTGGGCGATTGGAACAGCGACAGACGTAACGGTACCGGCGGGAACCACTTGGTTCACCACCGGGACTGGCGAAACGATGTTCTCCGCGAGACCCGAAACCTGGCCGACCACCGGCTGCAGCAGCCCGACAGGGGTCGCAGCCGCAGGAGATGGGGCAGGAGCAGCCTGGGCAGGAACGTTTGGTGCAGGGCCGGCCAGCTTGTCCGTAACCGAAGACACTGAGCTGGTGACACCGCCAAGCAACGGCGATGTGTCCGAAAGTGCATCGGCGGAAGCTGCCGGGGATGAAAACGTTAACCAGCTAAGGGTCGCAGCCCCCGCGAGGAGTACAGGCCGAAGGGCACGCCATGGAGAAACAGCGCTAGCCATGCGTACCACCCCCAGTACCCGGTGCATTCGACGATGCCTACAGCCTAAGACTGGATGTTGCGGGAAGTCTAGGGCCTGCTAAAACAATTCGACAAAAGCGGAAACTTTTGTATCACGCCAATGACAACACGCCCTCTGTCGGTCATTGTTATGACGGATTGGCGGAAGCTCCTAGTGGCTGTCATTGGGGTAGCTGACCCCAAGTTGGGCCCGCACCCCGTCAAAAAGCCGCATCGTGTTCAAAGAGTCCTCGAGCGGCATCACCGGGCTTTCTGTCAGGCCCTGCTGGATACAACGGGTGACTTCGCGCAGCTCGTAGGTGTATCCGCGGCCGACGACATCAAAGGACTCGACGCGACGTTCTTCCCATCCGGATCCGACAACCAGTTCACGCGGATTATTAATCGACCCGATGCTCTGCAGGAAGCCTTTGCTTCCGGCGACACTGGCCGTGCGCGGACCATGGGCGAGCAAGGAGGAGGTCAGCTGCGCCTGCGCGCCGTGGTTGTATCCGAGCGTCATGGCGTTCTGGGCATCGACGCCGTCGTCATTGAGAAATCCCGTAGCGCTGACCGTCTGCGGAAAGCCAAGGGTGCCCAGTGCCCAGAGCAGCGGATAGACCGAAAGGTCCAAGAGAGCGCCGCCGCCGTCCTGCCTCGCCCACAGCCTCGCGGTCGGTGAGTATGGAGCGGGGAACCCGAGATCGGCGGTGACCCAGTGGATGTCACCGAGTTCTCCGGAAGCTGCGATCTCGAAAGCCCTCTGCATACTGGGCAGGAAGCGGCTCCAGACGGCCTCCATCAGGAAGAGCTTGCGGCTCCTGGCGACCTTGATCAGTTCGGCCGCTTCCCGGGCGTTGATGGTGAAGGCCTTCTCGCAGAGAACGTGTTTGCCCGCGTTGAGCGCCGCCAGGACGATTTCGTAATGCTGTGCGTGGGGCGTGGCAACGTAGACAACGTCCACCGCTTCATCGGCAAGCAGCCGCTGGTAGCCGGGGACACCGCCGTCGTCCCCATAAGCCTTCCTGAAGTCATAGGCCACGGCGAAGGCGTCTGCTGTGTCTTGGCCGCGGGAGCTGACGGCATAGAGCTCAGCGTCATTCAGCAAGGCAAGATCTTGCGATACCGAACGAGCTATCCCGCCGGTCGCAATGATTCCCCAGCGCAGGGAAGTTCCCGTTGCGGAGCGGGGGTCCTGGTCGGATTGGCTGGACAACCACGGCGTGGCGATGGGCGCGCTCATGGAGCAATCCTGTCACAGGCCGGCTGGAGCGTTGGGGAAGGCAGCGGTGGACAGCGGTGGTGGAGCTGTGAAGACCTCTTGACAGCTTTGTCACGGGAGAAGTAAGAATAGAAGACCGAGCGGGAAACCGTTTTCTGACTGGTCTTCCCTCTGGCAATCCTTTTTCATCCGATCCGCACCCACTAAGGCATGTGGTCTGTTTGGCATGCCGGAAACAAGGCCAATGACGTCCAAAACAACAACTCGAACCTTTGCATCCTGCCTCGGCAATCTCCGCCGCGGGGCCGGAGTTGCTGCCTCTGCTTCAGCGTTTGCCCTCGCGGCGGGGCTGGCTCTGGCAGCGCCCGGGGTGGCCAACCCGGGTCCCGCCGGGGGAGGTGTCATCAAAGCGGATGACTCGGCACCAACCGGCTGGGCCGCCGTCGGAAGCGGTACAAACGGTGGGGCGGGGGCGCCTGCCGAAAACCGCTATGAGGTCAGCACGCTGGCCGGGCTTAAGGCCGCGCTTGCAAACCATGGCGAGCCCACGGCGCCGAAAATCGTCTACATCAACGGAACGATCGACGGCAACCAGACCCCTGATGGCCGCATCCTGGGGAAGCAGGACTACGCCCCAGGGTACGACATCAATAAGTACATGTCCTGCTTCGGCCCGGAAGGGAAGGCATGGAGCGACCAAACGTTTGACTACTGCAAGCAGCAGCGACAGTTGCGGCAGACCGGCAGCAACAACATGAAACGGCAGATCGAGGTGAGCCTGCCGAGCAACACCACCCTGATTGGGGTCGGCGCAGATTCGGGATTCGTGGGTACGAATATCGTGATCCTCAGCGCCACCAACGTAGTGGTGCGCAATCTCAGCGTGGAGGCCCCGGTGGACTTCTTCACCACCTGGTCACCGGATGATGGGGAGGGTGCCTGGAATGCGCGCTTTGACGCCGTCTCCTCGGTGACCTCGGATCACCTGTGGATAGACCATGTCCGTCTCACCGACGGCAGGTTCCCGGACAGTGAGGCCCCTGCGGGTTTCCGCGGGAAGCGGGCGAACCGGCATGACGGCCTGCTGGACCTCAAGGACGGCACCGACTTCGTGACCATTTCAAACAGCAGGCTCTCCAACCACGACAAGACAATGCTGCTGGGATCAGGCGACGAACACGTGGACAAGGATGGTGGCAAACTGCGGGTCAGCTTCATCGGGAACTACTTCGAGAACATTCAGCAGCGGGGACCGCGGGTGCGGTTCGGCCAGGTCCATGTGTTGAACAACTACTTTGTGGGAAGCACAGACCACCCGCAGTATCCCATGATCAGTGAAGCCCAAGGCGGCAGCAGCTACTTCCTCGGCGCCGGCTATGAGTCCCGGATCTTCTCTGAGCGCAATGCCTTTGAATACACCGGCCCGGGCGCGGACCCGTCCATCATGGTGAGCAGCTATAACGGCCACCGTTTCAATGACGTCGGGTCCTGGTACAACGGAGCCGAAGCGGACCTGGACCAGGTGGCCCGGACGTCGTTTGAACAGAACCGGGCGGAGGCGATCATCGAGGCCGAGCTCGGTGGGGAACCCGCCCCGGACTGGACCGGCTGGGACTTCACCACCGACGTCGGCTGGAACCCTGCCGATGCCTACAACTACAAGGCGTTCACCACTGCACAGGCGGTGAAGAACCACGCGCTCCAGTTCACCGGACCGGGCGTATTGACCGTCAAGCAGTAGGGCTGCAGTAACCAGGCACGGAAAAGCCCGGTCCCCGCGGTGGGGGACCGGGCTTTTCCTAGCCGTTTCCTGTGAGAACAGGATTGCTTACTTGGTGATCGGGCCGAGTATCGGGTCGTCGGTGTAGGCAGTCTTCACGTTGGCGGAGGTGACGATGACCGGCTCCAGCAGGTAGGCCGGAACTGTCTTGACGCCGTTCTTGTAGGAGTCCTTGTCGTTGATTTCAGGCGTCTTGCCGGCCTGGAGGTCCTTCACCATGGTGATGGCGTGCTCAACGAGCTTGCGGGTGTCCTTGTTGATGGTGGAGTACTGCTCGCCAGCCAGGATCGACTTGACAGACGCTACCTCGGAGTCCTGGCCGGTGATCACCGGGATCGGCTTGCCTGCCGCCTTGACGGATGTCAACACCGCGCGGGCCAGGAGATCATTGGGTGACAGGACACCGTCCAGGTTTTCGCTGGTGTAGCTGCCACTGAGCAGGGTGTCAGCGCGGCGCTGGGCATTTTCGCCCTTCCAAGCCTGGGTTACGGCCTGCTCGAAGCTGGTCTGGCCGGACAGGACCTTGAGGGTGCCGTCGTCGATCTTCGGCTTCAGGACGCTCATGGCGCCGTCGAAGAAGACCTTGGCGTTGGCATCGTCGGGGGAGCCGGCGAACAGTTCGATGTTGTACGGGCCGGACGGCTTCTTGGCCTTCATGCCTTCCAGCAGCGCCTGGCCCTGAAGGACGCCCACCTTGAAGTTGTCGTAGGCCACGTAGTAGTCCACGTTCTCGGTGTTCAGCAGCAGGCGGTCGTAGGCGATGATGGTGGCGCCTGCATCCTTGGCCTGCTTCAGCTGGGTGCCGAGCTGGGTGCCGTCGACAGCGCCCACGATGAGGACCTTGGGGTTCTTGGTGATCATGGCGCTGATCTGGTTCTGCTGTTCGGAAACGCCGGCATTGGCAAACTGGACATCAGCCTTGAATCCGGCATCTTTGAGGCCGTCATTGAACAGCTTTTCGGAGAGGACCCAGTTCTCACTGGTCTTCTGCGGGAGTGCAACGGCGATGGAGGCGTCCTTCTCGAAGCCACCGGCGCCTTCTGTCCCGCCGCCCGTGCTGGGCTCGGAGCGGCCGCAGCCCGTCAGCGTCAGCGCTGCGATGGCAGCAACCGCTGCGGCCTTTCCTGCTTTACCAAACATTCTCATTGTTGGTTCTCTTTCTTTGTGGTGGTGTACCGCTATTCAGGCTGCAAGGCTCAGGCTTCCCTGGCGATCGCTTCCTTGGTGGAGGTGGTCTCGTCGGGCTGGAGCGGGTTGCTGGGACCGCCTGAGGCGGGGCGGTTGAAGTTCCGGGTCAGCAGGCCGATGATGGACCTCTTTCCCTGGCTCTTGTTGTAGACGTCGAAGGCGACGGCGATCAGGAGGACGAGGCCCTTGATGATCTGGGTGAGGTCGGCGCCAATGCCGAGAAGTTGAAGGCCGTTGTTCAACACAGCCATCACCAGGCCACCAATGATGGACCCGACGACGGTACCCACGCCGCCTGTGACCGCAGCGCCGCCGATAAATACTGCTGCGATCGCATCGAGTTCCCAGCCCACGCCGTCGAAGGGGCCCGATGCTGTGGAACGGCCAACGAAGATCATGCCGGCCAGGCCGGCCAGGATGGACATGTTCATCATGACCAGGAAGTTGACCTTCTTGGACTGGACACCGGAGAGTTCGGCCGCGTGGCGGTTGCCGCCGACTGCGTAGACGTGCCGGCCGAGGATGGTGCGGGAGGCGATGAAGCCGTAAACCAACACCAGGACGGCCAGGATGAGCCCGGGGATCGGGAACGAGGTGCCCGGCCTGCCGGTGGCGAAGAGGTACGTGGCGTAGAGGATGGCACCACAGATCAGGACCAGCTTGAGCGCGGTGACCCACATTTCCGGTACCTCGGCACCAAGGGCCTTGGCGCGGGCCCGGGAGCGGAGTTCGCCCCACACCACGAACGCTGCGGCGGCGATGCCCAGCAGCAGGGTGAGGTTGTTGAAGCCGGTGTTGGGCCCAATCTCAGGGAGGTAGCCGGAGCCGAGGTACTGGAAGTCATTGGGTACCGGGATGGTATTGGATTTGCCCACGAACTGGTTGAAGCCGCGGAACAGCAGCATGCCGGCCAGGGTGACAATGAAGGCTGGAATCCCCACGTACGCTGTCCACCATCCTTGCCAAGCGCCGATCACCGCACCGAGCACCAGGCCCAGGAGCACGCCGGCATACCAGGGGATTCCCCAGTCGCGGATGGCCAGGGCTACCGTGACGCCCACGAAGGCTGCCACAGAACCGACTGAGAGGTCGATGTGGCCGGCGATGATGACCAGGACCATCCCGATGGCCAGGATCAGGATGTAGGAGTTGCCGTTGAAGAGGTTGATGACGTTGCCGGGGGTGAGGGTCCGGCCGCTGGTGGCGATCTGGAAGAAGACGATCAGGGCCACCAGGGCAAAGATCATGCCGAATTGGCGGGTATTTCCGCCAAATAGCTTCTTGAGGGCGTTCATTGTTCAGTCCTTGTGTCCGGAAGGTTCTGGGAGATCCTGAGGGTCAGGCGGCTTCGGCTTTGCGGGCGGAGGTCATCAGTTTCATCAGGCTTTCCTGGCTGGCCTCGTCTTTGTTCAGGACACCGGTAATGGCGCCTTCGAAGATGGTGTAGATACGGTCGGACAGGCCCAGGAGTTCGGGGAGCTCCGAGGAGATGACGATTACTCCCTTGCCCTGGTTGGCGAGCTGCTGGATGATGCCGTAGATCTCGTACTTGGCACCGACATCGATGCCGCGGGTGGGTTCGTCCAGGATCAGCAGGTCAGGATCGGTGAACATCCACTTGGCCAGGACCACCTTTTGCTGGTTGCCGCCGGAGAGTTTGGCCACGCCCTCCTCCACTGATGGAGTCTTGGTCCGCAGCGACTTGCGGTACTGCTCCGCCACCGTGAACTCCTGGTTCGGATCCACAACCGAATTGCGGCTGATCTTCCGCAGGTTTGCGGCCACAGTAGTGGTCTTGATGTCGTCCAGCAGGTTCAACCCCAGGGATTTGCGGTCCTCGGTGACGTAGCCCAAGCCGGCGTCGATGGCCTGGCGGACGTTCTTAAGGACAACTTCCTTGCCGTCCTTATAGATGTGCCCGTCGATGAAACGGCCATAGGACCGGCCGAACACGGACCGGGCCAGTTCGGTGCGTCCGGCGCCCATCAGCCCTGCGAAGCCCACGATCTCTCCGCGGCGGACAAAAAAGCTGGAGTTCTTGCACACCAGCCGGTCCTGGACCTGCGGATGCCCCACAGTCCAGTTCTTGACCTCGAAGAAGACTTCGCCGATCTTCGGTGTGTGGTCCGGGAACCGGGATTCCAGCGTGCGGCCCACCATGCCCTTGATGATCCGGTCCTCGTCCACGCCGTCGGCCTTGACGTCAAGGGTCTCAATGGACTTGCCGTCACGGATGATGGTGATGGAATCTGCGATTTGCTCGATCTCGTTGAGCTTGTGCGAAATGATGATGGACGTGATGCCCTTGGCCTTCAGGCCGAGCATCAGGTCCAGCAGGTGCTGGGAATCGGATTCGTTCAGGGCGGCCGTGGGTTCATCGAGGATGAGGATCTTCACGGATTTGTTCAGTGCTTTGGCGATTTCCACCAGCTGCTGCTTGCCCACGCCGATTTCCTTGATGGGTGTGTCCGGATCGTCGCGCAGGCCCACGCGGGCCAGCAGGTCCAGGGAACGCAGCCGGGCTTCGGCCCAGTCAATGACCCCGCGTTTGGTGGGCTCGTTGCCCAGGAAGATGTTCTCCATGATGGAGAGCTCCGGGATCAGCGCCAGTTCCTGGTGGATGATCACAATGCCGGCGTGTTCACTGGCCCGGATATCCCTGAATTGCTGGACCTGCCCCTGGTAGACGATGTCGCCGTCGTAACTGCCGTAGGGGTAAACACCCGAGAGAACCTTCATCAGGGTGGACTTTCCGGCGCCGTTCTCGCCGCAGATGGCGTGGATCTCGCCGGCCTTTACTCGCAGGCTCACGTTATCCAACGCTTTAACGCCGGGGAATTCCTTGGTGATGGACCGCATCTCGAGGATGATCGGGTCTGTCTGCGTGGTCTGGGACGTCATATTGCCCTAACCCTCCAATGCAATGACTTCTTTGTCCGGCCGGCAAAGCGCAGGGCCGTCTGATGAAAAAGTAAACTGGATCACGCGTGTTGTCGTCAAGTCTTTAACGCATATCGGGGGTAACGAAACGGTCTAGGTTTTGCGGATTCCGGCGTGCTGGAATACCAATGCGGCCGCTCCCAGCGCCTCGGCCCGGTCCCCGAGAGATGACATGGTGATGGTGGTGGTCTCGCCGATAACGGGGACGGCATGCCGCACCAGCCCCCTCTTGATGGGATCCAGGAGAAGGTGGCCGAGGCCGGCCAGCGGCCCGCCAACCACGATTACTTCCGGGTTGATCAGGTTCGCAACATTGCCCAGCGCACGGCCGACGGCAAGCCCGGCATCATCCAGCACCCGGAGTGTCGCGGAGTCACGTGCCAAGGCCTTCCGGACAATGTCGGCAGGCGTCAGTGGCCGGTCTTCGCCCCTGCTTAAGAGTTCGATCATGGTTGTGGTGGAAGCGATCGTTTCAAGGCAGCCGCGGTTTCCGCAGCGGCACACCAGCCCCTGCTCGTGGATGGTGGCATGGCCAATTTCGCCAGTGATTCCCACGTTGCCGTAGTAGGGTGCCCCGTTGAGGATGAGGCCGGCTCCAATACCGGATCCAATCTTCAAAAACAGCAAGTTGCTTACCCCGGTGTGCTGGCCCCAGGTCACCTCTGACCAGGCTCCAAGATTGGCGTCGTTGTCAATAAACACGGGGATTTTGAGCCGATCCTCCAGGTGCTGGAGGATGTTGATTCCCACCCATTCGGGCAGGATGGCCCCTTGCGCCACAGTGCCGGTGCGCCGGTCTATGGGGCCGGGGATTCCGACGCCGGCGCCCACCACCGCAGAGCGTGCGATGCCGCTTTCCCGCAGGAGTTTCTCGAGCAGGACCACTGCCGCCTGGATGCCTTCCTCGGCCTGGTGTCCAAGCGGCAGGGCGACAGATTCCTCCGCGATGACGTGGTAGCTCAGCGAAGCCAGGACCACCCGCAGATGCCTGCGGCCGAAGTCGATTCCCACGGCCACCGCACCGTTGCTGTTGAGCCGGACATTGAGCGCCCGCCGGCCCGAACTGGTGATGGGTTCGGTGGAAGCCAGGCCGGAATCGAGCATGATTTTCACGATGTTGGAAACCGTTGCGGTGGACAAACCCGTCTGCCGCGCCAGTTCTGCCTGCGTGGAAGGGCCCGCCATCAGCGTCTCGATGATGCGTTGCTGGTTCAGTTGCCTCAGGGCCGACTGGGAGCCGGGGTTTTTGGGCTTGCTCCTCGTTGAGCGCGTAGTTGCGGGCATGCTTAGAAGATTGCCCCATTCGGGCTCTTGTAGTCAAGAAGTTAACGCAATGAAGCGCTTCCGCCGCAGTGGACCTACCGGGACGATCTGTCCCGGGAAAGGGGTGAAGCGGTGCAAATGGCCCCCCGGGAGAGCCCAACGTGCTGGTTAGTCTGGTGTCAGGCCTTCAATGGGTAGGCTGCTCCGACGACGGAAGGTGGCCGCGGTGTTGCTGGCACTCCTGCAGGCGAATGCTGTTGTGATGGACCTGGATGCCAATTGCGCCGCCATCGACGAAGCGGCCGGAACGGCAGTTGCAGCCGGGGCGAAAGTCCTGCTGACGCCGGAACTTTTTCCCACCGGCTACTCTCCCCGCCGTGTCCGGGCGGAACTGGACCCCGCTGTCCTGCCGGAGCTGCGCACCAGGCTGGCAGGCATCGCCCGGCGCCACCGGATTGGCCTGGTGTACAGCCTTCCGCGGGTCAGCCCGCAGGGGGAGTGGCACATCAGCGCAACCCTCCTTGATACCAAGGGCACCAACCTGCTCACGTATGACAAGATCCACCTCTTCGGCCCCGAGGAACGGGCTGCTTTCGGTCCCGCCGCCCGGCCTCCCGCCGTCGTCAGTTTTAACGGCATCCCCACCTCCATGGTGATCTGCTACGACGTCGAATTCCCGGAGGCGGTCCGGGCCGCTGCCGTGGCCGGTGCCGAGTTGCTCCTGGTTCCTACCGCCCTGGCCCACGGGTACGACGAGGTCCCCCAGGTACTGCTGCGGGCCCGGGCGCTGGAAAGCCAGCTGACCATCGCCTACGCCAACCATTCCGGCGTCGAAGAGGGATGCAGATTCCTGGGCGGCAGCGTCATCGCCGGCCCCGACGGCTCACTGCTGGCAGCAGCCGGGGAAGAACCTGAACTCCTCTACGCTGAGGTGGACCAAGACGCTGCTGCCAGGGCGCGCAGCGAAGTGCCCTACCTGGCCGAACGCCGGCCGGACCTCTACCGGTCCTGGGATTCCTGAGCGTCCCGGGCCAGCAGGACCTCTTCGTACTGCAGGGCAATCCACAGCTCCGCACGGGACTGGGCCAGGCTTAAGTCCAGATCCAGCAGTTCGGCAATGGCATTGACCTGGCGGCGAACGCTGTTTCGGTGCAAGCCCAGCTCTTCCGCCGTGGCGTCCCAGCTTCCGTTCGCAGCCAACCAGGACTTCAGGACGCGGAGCTGTCCGTCGCGGCGTTCTGGCTCCAGCTCCAGCACCGGCGCCAGGAGCTTGGCTGCCAGCATGCTGCCGGCTTCCCGGCCGAGCAGCCCTGTGACGGACCAGGTCACCTCCTCGACGCGGGCGCTTGTGCCGGTAGCCGCCACCCGGGGCCGCAATGAGGAGGTGCGGCGGTAGGCCGCCGACAGGCCGGACAGCTCCACCGGCTCACCCACCACCAGGCGCCATCCAAGCTGTTCCACCTCCGCAACCAGCTGGTCATCGACCTTCAGCCGCGTCACCGCCGCGAAGCCGTAGTCGGTCAGTTCCACCATCTTGCTGTCGAACAGCCGCCGCCACTGCAGCAGTTCCCGGACCGGCCCGTCGTCGGCTGCGGGGGCGTCCGCCGCCCGCATTCCCTGCACCACCCGCACCTGCCCGGAACGTGTTCCGGCCACGCTTTGCGCCAACAGATCCTTCAGCCCGTTCAGCTGCCGCGTGTTGCCTCCGGCCAGTGTCTCCGGGTGGAGCAGCAGGGCGGTGGCGAGCTGGCTCGGGGCCAGGGACCCGCTGGTGCGCTGGCGGACCAGCAGTTCCAGGAGCCCGACGACGGACGAAACCACGCTGTTCTGGGCCGGGGTCAGCGGTTTGTCCGCACCGAGGACCAGGCTGCCCAGGGTCGCGTCCTTGCTGCTCCTGAGGGGATGGCCGAACACCAGCGCAGAACCGGGGGCATCAAACGCTTCTGTTTCCACCCGGGGTCCGCTTCCGGTCATGAGCTTCTTGAGAAGGGGCTGAAGTTGGGAAGGCTCGACGGCGGCACCCGCCCGGGCACGCACCCGGCCGTCCGCGCCAAACAAGACTGCCCACACGGGCACGCGCTGGGTCAGTGCCGCCAGCAGTTCATGCTCCGGCCGGGCGGAGAGGACCGCGCGCATCAGGTGCCGGTTGGTCTCCGCGAGCTGCCGGAAAACCTGGGCGTTTCCGGACTCCAGGAGTTTGGAGAACTCCAGTCCCAGGGCGGCGAACGGGACGCTGGCCGGGACCTCCACCAGGGTGAGTCCGTGCTGCCGGCAAGCGGCCAGCACGTGGTCCGGAACGCCGTCGTAATACGGTTGCAGGCCGAAGCCCAGCGCGCCCACCCCGGCGTCCACGAGCCGGCGGACATACTCGTGTGCCCGTGACGTGGCGTTCCGGATGTCCCTGCCTCCGCCGCCTTTCCCGTCCCCCTCACCGCGGAACGGCAAGCCCGCGGTGAGGACAAATTCACCGTCGAGCAGGTACGGGGTGGGATCCTCCAGCTCGCTCGGCTCCACCCAGCGCAACGGCACGTGGCGGTTGCCGGCATCGTGGACCACTGCCACTTCCGGTGGCAGCGCATGGAGGAACTGGCCCAGCGTGACAGCGTCCAGCTGATCCGGGCTGCCGTCCACTGCTGGTGCATTACGTCTCATGGATGATCACTATAGGGCACTTTGCACCGCCTGAGATGCGCCTCACAGCCCTACTGTGAATGAGGGGAAACCAGTTCAAGCAGCCAACGAAAGAACGGACGTCAACGATGACTGTGCCTACACTCTCCGGCCGGGCAGGGGCCGCGCAAGCCGCCCGTCCCGCCCTGGGCGCCCAGCTCCTGCGCCGCAAGCCCATCGGGCAGATGGTCAACGAGGCTGAAACCTCCGGCGGTGGCCCGCGCCTGGTCCGCAGCTTCGGGGTCCTCCAGCTCACCATGATCTCCGTAGGCGCCACTTTGGGCACGGGCATCCTGGTGATCCTGGGTGAATCCGTCCCGTTGGCAGGACCGGCCATCTGGATTTCCTTCGCGATTGCCGGCCTGGCCGCACTCCTGTCCGCGGTGTCCTATGCGGAGATGGCAGGACTGGTGCCTGTGGCCGGTTCCAGCTACTCCTACACCTACGCCACCATGGGCGAAGGAATGGCCTGGATCTGCGGCTGGTGCCTGGTACTGGAGTACGCGGTGTCCGTGGCTGCAGTTGCCGTGGGCGCGGGGCAGTATGTCAATGAGGCCCTCGCGGTGTTCGGTGCCGTCCTTCCCGACGCCGTGTCCCAGCCACCCGGCGACGGCGGCGTGGTGAACATTCCTGCCATGGTCATCGTGGTGCTCGCCACCATCCTCCTGGTCCGGGGCGCCAAAGAGAGCGCCTGGATCAATACCGCCATCGTGGTGGTGAAGGTGGGCATTCTGCTGTTCTTTTGCGCGGTGGCCTTCACGGCCTTCGACGCCGGTAACTTCGAACCGCTGCTGCCCATGGGCGCCGCCGGCGTTTCGGCCGCCGCGTCCCGTGTGTTCTTCTCCTACATCGGCTTTGATGCCGCCTCCACGGCAGGTGAAGAAGCGCGCAACCCCAAGCGGGACCTGCCCCGGGCCATCATGCTGTCCATGCTCATCGTCACCACCATTTACGTCCTGGTTGCCGTCGCCGCCATCGGTGCCCGGCCTTGGGGCTGGTTCGACGGTACAGAGGCGGCCCTCGTGAAGATCCTTGAGGAAACCACCGGGCAGCCGTGGATCGCCCTGGTCTTCGCGGTGGGAGCCGTGCTGGCCATCGCCAGCATTGTCCTCACGGTCCTCTACGGGCAGACCCGCATCCTGCTCTCCATGGCGCGTGACGGGCTTATTCCCCAGGTCTTCGGCCGCGTCTCCCGCCGCACAGGCACCCCCGTGGCCGGCACGCTCCTGGTGGGAACCGCCGTCGCCCTCACCGCCGGACTGGTACCGCTGGGCGCCCTCGCGGACGCTACCAGCATTGGCACCCTGTTCGCTTTCGCCCTGGTGAACGTCGCCGTGATCTACCTCCGCCGCACCCGGCCGGAACTGGAGCGCACCTTCCGCGTGCCGTTCTTCCCGCTGACACCCATCCTGGGCGCCGTGATGTGCGCCTACCTGATGGCCAACCTCGGCGCGGACACCTGGGTGGTCTTCGCCCTCTGGATGCTGGTGGGCGTTGCGGCGTACTTTGGCTACGGGCGCCGCAACTCCAAGGTGGCGGCACTGAGCAACGAAGAATACCGCGAGCTGTCCGGACCGAACCTTTCAACCCAGCAAAACCCCGAACCGACGAAGGCAGAACTTCCATGACCATCGCCACCGAACTGCCGGCCTCCGACCCGTCCAGCACCTTAGCCGCCCCGGCCGCGGCTGCAGCTGCCGGGGGAACCGCCGCGGGTCCCATCACCATGCTGAACCCGGACTTCCCGTTCAGCTACGACCACTACCTGGCGCACCAGGATGGTTTGGGATCCGCCCCGGCCGAACTGCTGGGCACTGAGGTCGCCGTCATCGGGGCAGGACTTTCCGGGCTGGTCACTGCCTATGAGCTAATGAAGCTGGGGCTGCGGCCGGTGGTGTACGAAGCCGACCGCATCGGCGGGCGCCTGCGCACTGCCTCATTCCCTGCGGCACCGGGCGTGGTGGCAGACCTTGGCGGCATGCGCTTCCCGGAATCAGGCAAGGCGTTCTACCACTACGTGGACCTGCTCGGCCTGGAAACCGAGGAGTTTCCGAATCCGCTCTCCCAGGCAACGTCCAGCACGGTGATCGAGCTGGCGGGCCAGAAACATTATGCAGAAAAACCCAGCGACCTGCCGCCGTTCTTCCGCGAAGTGGCGGATGCCTGGAAAGCGGCGGTCAATGACGGGGCCAAGTTCGCCGAGATGCAACAGGCCATCCGGGCCAGGGATACCGGCCGGATCAAGGAACTGTGGAACGAACTGCTGCCGCTGATGGACGAGCAGACCTTCTACGGCTTCATCGCCGCCAGCGACTCTTTCAAGAAGGCTGGGTTCGCGCACCGGGAAGCCTTTGGCCAGGTGGGCTTCGGCACCGGCGGCTGGGACACCGATTTCCCCAACTCCATCCTGGAAATCCTGCGCGTGGTGTACACGGATGCCGATGACCAGCACCGGCTCATCAGCGGGGGAGCACAACGCCTTCCCGAGGCACTCTGGCAGCACGCGCCGTCGGGCATGGCGCACTGGCCGGAAGGAACCTCCCTGTCCTCACTGCACTCCGGCTCGCCCCGCGGTGCCGTGGGCAGGATTAGCCGCGACCCGGACGGAAACCTGCGGATCCGCGAACGCTGGGGCCGTGAAGCCAGCTACCCGGCGGTGGTGACCACCTGCCAGTCCTGGCTCCTGTCCACCCGGATCCACACGGAGGAAGCCCTCTTCCCGGCAGAACTCTGGACGGCTATCGAGCGCTCGCACTACATGCAGTCCTCCAAAACGTTTGTGATGGTGGACCGGCCGTTCTGGAAGGACATCGACCCTGACACCGGCAACGAGGTCCTGTCGATGACCCTTACCGACCGCCTCAACCGGGCCACGTACCTGCTGGACAACGGCCCGGACCAGCCCGCCGTCATCCTGCTCTCCTACACCTGGAACGACGACGCGCTGAAGTGGCTGGCGCTTGATGCGGACGAGCGCGTTGAACTCATGCTGCACTCACTTGAGCAGATCTACCCCGGCGTGGACATCGCGGGCCACATCGTGGGCCAGCCCATCACCGTCTCCTGGGAGGCCGACCCCAACTTCATGGGCGCCTTCAAGGCCAACCTTCCCGGGCACTACCGGTACCAGCAGCGGCTGTTCACGCACTTCAAGCAGGACAAGCTGCCCGAATCACAGCGCGGCATCTTCCTGGCCGGTGACGACGTTTCCTTCACGGCCGGCTGGGCGGAAGGTGCCGTGACCACGGGCCTGAACGCCGTGTGGGGAGTGCTGAACCACCTGGGCGGCGCCTCTGCCCCGGGCAATCCCGGGCCCGGCGAACTGCTGGACGAGATCGGGCCTATTTCGTTGGACTGAGATTAGGCCCGGCGGTTGAGCCTGTCGAAATCTCAGCCGTGGAGGTTCCGGTGCGCTGCAGCCAACTCGACGTAGCGCGCCGCGTTGGCCCGGACGCCGTCGTACTCCTCATCGGTGAGTGCGCGGCGCACCTTGCCGGGGACGCCCGCCACGAGTGAGCGGGGCGGGACCACCGTGCCTTCCAGCACCACGGCGCCGGCCGCAACAAGCGAGCCGGCGCCAATCACCGCGCCGTTCAGTACTGTCGCGCCCATGCCGATCAGGCAGTCGTCCTCCACAGTGCAGCCATGCACGACCGCGGCGTGCCCCACGCTGACGCGCTCGCCCACTGTGCAGGGGAATCCGGGGTCCGCGTGCAGCACCACGTTGTCCTGCAGGTTGCTGCCGGCGCCCACCGAGATGGCGGCAGTATCGGCACGGACCGAGACACCGTAGAACGCGCTGGCGTCCGCGGCCAGGGTGGCGTTGCCGATGATCGAGGCTGTGGGGGCAACAAAAGCGGAGGGGTGGACGGCCGGGGTATTCCCGGCGAAAGGGTAAAGAGGAGCCATGGCCCAAGCCTAGGACATCCCTACTTGGGGCCAGGGGTGCGCAGGATGAGGAACTGGTAATGCTGGGTCCAGAGCCCCGCACCGGGCCCCGACTCGGGACCGGTTCCCTCCGGCCACGTCACAAACTCCTCGACGGTGCCATGGCGGCCAAAGACCTCGCGTACCGTGGCATCGCTGCGCCTGCTGAAGAAGCGAGGTTCGACGTCGTCCTCGGGGTTAAGGACCTCTTCATCGTCCCCGGACCACAGCCCGACGGCGATGGGCGCGCCGGGAGCGGCCACGCGGGTCAGCTCCGCCAGTACCGCATCGATATCACGGGCGGGAACGTGCAGCAGCGTGCTCATCGACCACATCGCCGGGAACGAGCCGTCCGGGAAGGGCAGCCGGCGCGCACTGGCCACCGAGACATCGAGCCCACGGCTACGCGCCCACCGGACCTGGCCTTCGGCGATGTCCACGCCTGTGTAATGGATCCCGGCCTGCACAAATTGCAGCCCGTCCAGGCCGGTTCCCGCCCCTATCTCCAGGATCGCGTGGCGCCCCTCGTACTTCAGGAGGGCAATGAAGCGTTCGCGCTGTTCCACCCGGTGGTGCGACGGCGGGTGGTCGGCACCGGACGCGGCGCGGCCGTTGTAGAAATCGGCAAGGCGCCGCTCGCCGTGGTCCGATTCCGCGTCCATTGCGCCTCCGGGGGAGGGTGGCTACACCCTAGTTAAAGACGACTGTCCGGTTGCCATCCAGCAGCACACGGTGCTCCGCATGCCACTGCACCGCCTGGACCAGCGTGCGGCCTTCCACGTCTCTGCCCATCTGGACAAACTGCTCCGGAGTGCGGGCGTGGTCAACGCGGATCACTTCCTGCTCGATGATGGGGCCCTCATCCAACGCCGCCGTCACGTAGTGGGCAGTGGCGCCGATAAGCTTCACGCCGCGCGCGTGGGCCTGGTGGTAGGGCTTGGCGCCCTTGAAGGACGGCAGGAACGAGTGGTGGATGTTGATGGCTTTGCCGGTGAGGTCGGTGCAGAGCTCGTCGGAAAGGATCTGCATGTACCGGGCCAAAACGGTCAGTTCGACGTCGTGCTCGGCGATGATGGCGCGGAGCTTGTCCTCGGCCTGGACCTTGGTGTCCTTGGTGACCGGGATGTGGTGGAACGGGATGCCGTAGAACTCGGCAAGCCCGGCAAGGTCCTGGTGGTTAGACACAATGGCGGGGATCTCAATGGGAAGGGTGCCGGAGCGCTGCTGGAACAGCAGGTCGTTGAGGCAGTGTGCGGAGGTGCTGGCCATCACCAGGGTGCGGACCTTCTGGCCCGCCGCATTGAGGCTCCACTGCATACCAAAGGCGCCGGTCACGGGCTCCAGGGCGGCCCGAAGCTCGGCGGCGGGGGCCGCCGTCGTTACTTCGACGCGCATAAAGAAGTTGCCCGTGGCGGGGCTGCCGTACTGCTGCGAATCCGTAATATTGCACCCCGCCGCCAGCAGGGCGCCGGCCACCGCATGGACGATTCCCGGGCGGTCCGGGCAGGACAGGGTTACTACGTACGCTTGGTTCAGCTGCTCTTCAGTCACGCGTACAAGCCTACCCGCGCACGAGGGGCCGGATTTGGTACGCTGGGGAGGTCGCAACTGGCGTTGGGTGGCTAACCACCAGGGAGCGGCAATCACGAAGACCACGGATCGTACGCCTGGGCCGAGGGTCATGTCTTGCCGGAATTGGGGCTGCACCTGCGTCAGTACTGCAGCGCCATACCCGCGCTTTCACGCCTGTCACAAGGCAGTGTGCAAGCGCGCCAGCCGGTAGCCTGACCTAAGCAGTGCCCGTATCCCTAGCCAGGAGTTCTTCGTGACTACTACAGCCACTTCAACCACCGCCGTCAGCAATCAGCCGCTGGCTGAGCTTGACCCCGAAATCGCAGCAGTCCTGGACCAGGAGCTCGGCCGCCAGCGCGGCACCCTGGAAATGATTGCCTCCGAAAACTTCGCCCCCCGCGCCGTGATGGAGGCCCAGGGCTCAGTCCTCACCAACAAGTACGCTGAGGGTTACCCGGGCCGCCGCTACTACGGTGGCTGCGAATATGTTGACGTTGCCGAGCAGCTGGCCATCGACAGGGTCAAGGCACTCTTTGGCGCCGAGTACGCCAACGTCCAGCCGCACTCCGGTGCCCAGGCCAACGCCGCTGCACTGTCCGCCATGATCACCCCGGGCGACAAGATCCTGGGCCTGTCCCTGGCCCACGGCGGCCACCTGACGCACGGCATGAAGCTCAACTTCTCCGGCAAGCTCTACAACGTGGCTGCCTACCAGGTGGAGGAAGACAACTTCCGCATCGACATGGACAAGCTGCGTGAGCAGGCCATAGCCGAAAAGCCGCAGGTCATCATCGCCGGCTGGTCCGCCTACCCGCGCCACCTGGACTTCGCTGCCTTCCGCTCCATCGCCGATGAGGTGGGCGCACTGCTCTGGACCGACATGGCACACTTCGCCGGCCTGGTTGCCGCCGGCCTGCACCCGAGCCCGGTGCCGCACTCCGACGTCGTCACCTCCACCGTGCACAAGACCCTCGCCGGTCCGCGCTCCGGTGTGATCCTGGCCAAGCAGGAGTGGGCCAAGAAGCTGAACTCCAACGTGTTCCCGGGCCAGCAGGGCGGCCCGCTCATGCACGTTATTGCGGCCAAGGCCGTGGCCTTCAAGATCGCCGGCACCGAGGAATTCAAGGAGCGCCAGGAGCGCGTGCTGGAAGGCGCCAAGATCATCGCTGACCGCCTTAACCAGGCTGACGTCGCCGAAGCCGGCGTCTCGGTCCTGACCGGCGGAACGGATGTGCACCTGGTCCTGGTTGACCTGCGCAACTCGCAGCTGGACGGGCAGCAGGCGGAAGACCTCCTGCACTCCGTGGGCATCACCGTTAACCGCAACGCTGTTCCGTTCGACCCCCGCCCGCCGATGGTTACCTCCGGCCTGCGCATCGGCACCCCGGCCCTGGCAACCCGCGGCTTCGGTGCCGCCGAGTTCACCGAGGTGGCCGAGATCATCGCCACCGCGCTGAAGGCCGGCACCAGCGCCGACGTCGAGGCCCTGCAGGCCCGCGTGGACAAGCTAGCCGCCGACTTCCCGCTGTACCCGACGCACGAGCAGTGGTGACCCATGACTGAAGCAACCAAGACCGCCCGGATCCTCGACGGACGGGCAGCAGCAGCGGCCATCAAGGCCGAACTGACTGAGCGTGTGGCGGCCCTGAAGGCCAGCGGCATCACCCCCGGCATCGCCACGGTGCTGGTGGGCGCGGACCCCGCCTCCCAGCTGTATGTCTCCATGAAGCACAAGCAGTCGGTGGAGATCGGGATGAACTCCATCCAGCGCGAGCTTCCCGGCGACGCCACCCAGGAGCAGGTTGAGGCCCTCATTGACGAACTCAATGCGGACCCCACCTGCCACGGCTACATCGTTCAGCTGCCGCTTCCCAAGCACCTGGACACCGACGCCATCCTTGAACGGATCGACCCCGACAAGGACGCCGACGGCCTGCACCCCACCAACCTCGGCCGGCTGGTGCTCAACGTCAACGGCAAGATCACCTCGCCGCTGCCGTGCACACCCCGCGGTGTCATCGA
The DNA here is from genome assembly GCF_030817835.1 of Pseudarthrobacter sp. W1I19. Lineage (NCBI taxonomy): Bacteria > Bacillati > Actinomycetota > Actinomycetes > Micrococcales > Micrococcaceae > Pseudarthrobacter > Pseudarthrobacter sp. W1I19. Next base: position 3,139,950 of record NZ_JAUSZR010000001.1, on the reverse strand, counting down.
GTTGCTCCTGCGCAACGACTACGACCTCAAGGGCAAGCACGTGGTGGTGGTTGGCCGCGGTGTGACGATCGGCCGGTCCATCGGGCTGCTGCTGACCCGGCGCGAAATCAACGCTACGGTGACGCTGACCCACACCGGCACCACCAACATGTCCGAGTTGCTGCGCCAGGCGGACGTCATCGTGGGCGCGGCCGGTGCCAAGCACATCGTCAAAGCCTCGGACGTGAAGCCCGGTGCTGCCGTACTGGACGTTGGTGTCACGCGCGAGACCGACCCCGAGACGGGCAAGAGCAAGGTCCACGGCGACATCGATCCTGCTGCCGCCGAGGTAGCCGGCTGGATCTCTCCGAACCCTGGCGGCGTCGGTCCCATGACCGTGGCGCTGTTGATGACCAACGTGGTGGAAGCCGCGGAGCGCAAGGCGGGCATCGCCTAAGGGCACTCTCAGACAAGTACGACGGCGGCAGGCACCTTCCCCAGCGAAGGCGCCTGCCGCCGTCGCACTTAACACGGTTGTGTTAAGGAGGACGGCACTACCGTTTAGCGGGTGGCTGAACTAGTCTGCGGAGGGTGCACAACGAAGCCATCCTGCCCTCCACAACCCGGGCCGGCGGCCGGAAGACGCCCCGCACGGTCATCACCGCCGAAAACCTCACCAAAAAGTACGGCGACGTGGCCGCCGTGGACGGTATCTCCTTCAGTGTCCCGGCGGGCGAGTCGTTCGGCCTGCTGGGACCCAATGGAGCCGGCAAGTCCACCACCATGAAGATGATCGGCGGTGTCACCGGCCGCACCTCCGGCAGCCTTGAAATCATGGGCCTGGACCCGGACGCGCACGGGCCTGAAGTGCGCGCACACCTGGGTGTGGTGCCGCAGCAGGACAACCTGGACGAGGAACTGCGGGTCCGCGACAACCTCCTGGTCTACGGCCGGTATTTTGGCCTGCCGATGAGCTACCTGAAACCGAAGGCCGACGAACTGCTCGAGTTCGCGCAGCTGACCGACAAAGCGAAGTCCAAGGTGGATGCGCTGTCCGGCGGCATGAAGCGGCGCCTGACAATCGCCCGCTCGCTGATTAACGAACCCCGGATCCTGCTGCTGGACGAACCCACCACCGGCCTGGATCCGCAGGCCCGGCACATTCTCTGGGACCGGCTGTTCCGGCTCAAGGAGCAGGGCGTCACGCTGATTCTCACCACCCACTACATGGATGAGGCGGAGCAGCTCTGCGACCGGCTGATCGTGGTGGACAAGGGCCGCATCATGGCCGAGGGGTCGCCGGCGCAGCTCATCCGCGACCACTCCACCCGTGAGGTGGTGGAGCTGCGCTTCGGCTCCGAACGGAACACCACCATCGCCGCCGAGCTGGACGGCATTGGGGAGCGGCTTGAGGTGCTGCCAGACCGGGTGCTCATTTACGCGCACGACGGCGAGTCCGCCCTTGAGCAGGTAGCGGCCCGCGGCCTGAGGCCGCTGACATCGCTGGTCCGCAGGTCCTCGCTGGAGGACGTGTTCCTGCGGCTGACGGGCAGGAGCCTCGTTGACTGACGAGACGTTGACGGGGGCGGCCGCCCGTGCCCTTCCGGCGGCGCACAGCCCTGGAGTGGCGGCGGCGAAGGCGCGCCGCTGGGGTGCTTTCTACTACATGGAGCATGTGCTCCGGGTGATGAAGGGCTACAGCTGGTCCCTGCTGATGTACAGCGTGGGCCACCCCGTGGCTTACCTGTTCGCGATGGGCGTGGGCCTCGCCACCCTCGTGGACGCGCAGGGTGCAGGAGCTTTCGGGGGAGTGGGGTACGTGACGTTTGTGGCGCCGGCCCTGCTGGTCTCCGCGGCGGTGATGACGGCAGCCAACGAATTCACGTTCCCCGTGATGGGCGGATTCAAGTGGCGCCGAACGTACTACGGCCCGCACGCTTCGCCGCTGGCGCCCCAACAGATCGCGGCGGGCCACATCATGGCGGTGACCCTGCGGTTCCTGCTGCAGTCTGCCATCTATTTTGCTGCGGTTGCACTGTTCGGCGCCGCTCCGGGCGGATGGGGATGGGTGGCCATCCTGGCAGCCACGCTGGCTGCGCTCTCCTTTGGTTTGCCGCTGATGGCTTATTCGGCGTCGATAACGGAGGACAAAGGCCAGTTCGCACTGGTGATGCGCTTCATTGTGATGCCGCTGTTCCTGTTCTCCGGGACCTTCTTTCCGCTGGACACCCTGCCGCTGGCGGTGCGGTGGATCGGCTGGATCTCGCCGATCTGGCACGGGACCGAGCTGGGACGCGTCTTTACGTACGGCTACCAGGAACCGCCGCTGCTGACCGCCGTGCACGTGCTGGTGCTGGTGGGCCTTGCGGTGGCGGGTTGGTTCCTGACGAGGCGGCAGTTCGTGTTGAGGATGGGGCGATGAGCGCCGGAGTGTCCGTCAAGGGCGCCGCGGCGGCGGCCCGCAACAGGACGTTCGGGCCGTTGTACTCGCGCAACGCCAAGGCCGTGATTTCGCGCGGGCTCCTGGCCACCAAGAGCACCAACTGGCTGGTGATGCTCTCCGGATTCTTCGAGCCCGTCCTGTTTCTGGTCTCCATGGGAGTGGGGCTCGGCGCGATCGTGGGAGCGGTGCAGGGGCCGGGCGGCGGGGAGATCAGCTATGCCGCGTACATCGCCCCGGCCTTGCTTGCCGTTTCGGCCATGAACGGAGCCGTGTACGACTCCACCTGGAACGTGTTCTTCAAAATGAACTTCGCCAAGCTCTACCAGGGCATGCTGTACACCTCGCTGGGACCCCTGGATGTTGCACTGGGCGAGATCTTCCTGGCCCTGCTGCGCGGACTCCTCTACGCCCTGGGCTTCACGGCAGTGATGGGCGCGATGGGCCTGATCACCACTCCGTGGGCCCTGCTGATGGTCCCGGCGTCGGTGTTGATCGCGTTCGGGTTCGCGAGCATCGGGATGGGGATCACGAGCTTCCTGAAGACCTTCCAGCAGATGGACTGGATCAACTTCATCATGCTGCCCATGTTCCTGTTCAGCGCCACGTTCTACCCGCTGAGTGTCTACCCGCAGGCCATCCAGTGGCTCATCCAGGCCATGCCGCTGTGGCACGGGGTGGAGCTGCTGCGGCAGATCAGTGTGGGCACCTTCACGGCGGCCACGCCCGTCCACATTGGCTACTACCTGGTAATGACCGCCGCCGGCATGCTGCTCACCACCATGCGGCTGCGGCACCTCTTCCTGAAGTAGCCCGGCTCAACTGGCTGGCAGGTAACGCACTCAAAACGCGATTTGGGGGCGTTAAGTGCGAGTTAGTTGGGTGTTCGCCGGGGGTGGAAGGCGGCGGGAGCATGCCCGGGCGTTTGAGAGAATGGGTGCATGCAATCTCTGGGCAGCTCCAAGTCATCCTCCAAACCCGCCAGGGGCGGATTCTCGATGTTCCGCATCAGCGGGCCGGGACTGATGGTCCTCGTCACCGCGTTCGTTGTGGCAGTGATCTTCGCAGCCAACCAGAACGACGTCGTGGGCTGGGTGGTTGCCGTCATCGCCTTCTTCTGGCTGGCCCTTGCCTCCTTCGTGGTCTTCAGCATCCAGAAGGCCGCCAAAAAGGCCGGCGCGAAGCTGACCGAAGCCCAAAATGCCTTCACGACGGCGGCAGGTCGCGGCCCCTACGCCGGCGCGGACCAGGGCGGTACCCGGGTTGTTGCGGAGCGCAGCCAGGCGGACCAGGTCCGCGACCTCAAGCTGGACCACTCCTTCAAGATCGTCCAGGTGCAGATCCGTGTAGTGGAGGAGGAGCGGGCCAAGGGCGCTGCCGCCAACCAGGACACCATCAACAGGGCCCTGGAAACCATCGAGATCACCGCCACGAACGCCCGGGACATGATCAAGTCCTCCGGCAGCGGGGAACCGGTCACCGGAACCATCATCGACTAGAGTGGAGCGGGTGAGCTCGGCATTGAAGAAGGACCACCTTCGCATCGCATCCGTCAACGTCAATGGCCTTCGGGCTGCCTACAAGAACGGTATGGCGGCGTGGCTGGAGCCGCGCGAAGTGGACATCCTCTGCCTCCAGGAAGTCCGGGCGCCTGACGCCATCGTCGGCCAGCTGCTGGGCGAAGGCTGGCACATCCTGCACGCCGAGGCAGAAGCCAAAGGCCGTGCCGGCGTCGCCATCGCTTCACGCGAGGAGCCGCTGGAAACCCGCAACGGCATCGGCGACGACTACTTCGCGACGGCGGGCCGCTGGGTGGAGGCGGACTTCCGCTTCGCCGATGCAGCCGGACGCCCTGTCCAGCTCACCGTGGCCAGCGCCTACGTCCACTCGGGCGAGGTGGGGACCCCCAAGCAGGACGACAAATTCCGTTTCCTGGACGCGATGAGCACCCGCCTGCCGGAGCTTACCAAGCACAGTGACCATGCCCTCGTGGTAGGGGACCTCAACGTGGCCCACACGCCCAGGGACATCCGGAACTCGAAGGCCAACGTGAAAAAGGCGGGCCACCTGCCGGAGGAACGGGCGTATTTTGACCGTTTCTTCGGGGAGGACATCGGCTGGCAGGACGTCCACCGCAACCTTGCCGGGGACGTTGACGGGCCGTACACCTGGTGGTCCCAGCGCGGGAAAGCATTCGACAACGACACCGGCTGGCGCATCGACTACCACCTGGCCACACCGGAACTGACGGCCGGTGCCATTTCCGCCGTTGTTGACCGGGCAGCCTCGTGGGACACCCGCTTCTCCGACCATGCCCCGCTTGTAGTGGACTACCAGCTCTAAGCCCGAAGGTTTCCTCCCCATGACTAGCCAGACTTCCCCTGCCATCAAGAAGCGCATCCTCTCCGGAGCCAAGCCCACCGCGGACTCCCTTCACCTGGGCAACTACATCGGCGCCGTCCGCAACTGGGTGGACATGCAGGCCGAGTACGATGCTGTTTTCTTTATTCCGGACCTGCACGCCATCACCGTGGACTTCGATCCCGCAGAACTGGCCAAGCGCACCCGAATAGTGGCCGCCCAATACATCGCGGCCGGCATCGACCCGGATAAAAGCATCTTCTTCGTCCAGTCCCATGTGCCCGAACACGCGCAGTTGGCCTGGGCTCTGAACTGCATCACCGGCTTTGGTGAAGCGTCCCGGATGACCCAGTTCAAGGACAAGACCCAGAAGTCCGGTGCTGACGCCGCCACCCTGGGCCTGTTTGCCTACCCCACCCTGATGGCCGCGGACATCCTGCTCTACCAGACCGACCTCGTGCCGGTGGGGGAGGACCAGCGCCAGCACCTGGAGCTGACCCGGAACCTGGCCCAGCGGTTCAACACGAAATTCGGGGCAACCTTCACGGTGCCGGAAGCCACCATCGTGAAGGAACGCGCCAAGATCTATGACCTCCAGAACCCCAGTGCCAAGATGTCCAAGACAGGGGAGTCGCCCAACGGGGCCATCCAGCTGCTTGAGGACCCCAAGGTCGCGGCCAAGCGCATCAAGTCCGCCGTGACCGATGCCGGTACCGATATCCGGTTCGACCAGGAGGAAAAGCCGGGGATCTCGAACCTGCTGACCATCTACTCCTCCCTCACCGGCAAGCCCGTCGCCGAACTCGAAGCGGAGTACCAGGGGAAGATGTACGGCCATCTCAAGGTTGACTTGGCCGAGGTGGTGGTGGAATTCATTACGCCGCTGCGCGACCGGACCAACGAGCTGATGGATGATCCGGCGGAACTGGACCGGCTGCTGGCCCACGGCGCCGAGCGCGCCCGTGAAATTGCGTCGGTTACCCTCGGCCAGGTCTATGAGCGTATGGGCTTCCTGCCGTCCTTCTCCCTCGCAGGAGTCCGCTAGCGCCATGCCGTCCAGCAAAGTCACCGCAAGGGAAGGCTCCCGCTCCGTCCGAGCAGCGGGCAGGCGAGGCGACCCCCAAGGCGACCCGGCGGAGGACACCGGCGCGGCCGGGCATGGGCCGTCCCGGACGGAAGATATCAGCGTCGGCGTCATTCTGGGCTTCCCGCCGGAGGTGGCTGAGGAGCTGCAGCGCTGGCGGGCTTCCTTCGGGGATCCCCTCGCAGGAGTGGTCCCGGCCCACATCACGCTGGTGACCACCACGCCTACCCGGGACTGGGAGGCTACCCGGGAGCACGTGCGGGACGTGGCCCGCCGCCAAAGCCCCTTTATGGTCACCATCGCCGGTACCGGAACGTTCCGTCCCGTTTCGCCGGTGGTGTTCATCAACGTGGAGGAAGGTTTCGAGGCCTGCGTGGACCTCCACGAGAAGCTCCAGCAGGGCCCCCTCCAGCGGGATCTTCCCTTCGCCTACCACCCGCACGTCACCATCGCCCACGATGTTGCCCCTGAAAGCCTCGATGAGGCCGAAACGGTATTGAAGAACTACAGAGCCACCTTCCCCGTGGTTAGCATGGGACTCTACGAGCACGATGCGGACGGCATCTGGCAGCTACGGGAAGAGCTGGACTTTGGGACCGAAACTGACAACCATGCCGGGACCTGGTCCGCGGATGCCGGCGGAGCCTCCGCTTCCCACTGACCGCTCCCAACTTAAGCTCGCTGTCATTCAAAAGCGGATGGAATGGGGCAAGGTCCGGAGGTCCGACGGCGGCGCGCTGCCCAGCCTGCTGGCGATGGTCCAATGGCTGCTTGCCCGGCTCAACACGCTCCGGCCCCTGCGGGCCTTCCAGCACTACAATCTCCAGCGCGGCCCGTTGATGAGCGCCGGCATCGGCTTCAGGATGTTCTTCTCGATTACCGGCCTCCTCGCTACCGGCTTTTCCATCGCCGGCCTGGTGCTCCGGAGCCAGCAGGCACTGCTGGACACCATCATCGAGAGTGTCGCCCAAAGCGCACCCGGGCTCTTGAAGGTTGGCAACGGGGAAGGACTGGTCGATCCGAAGGACCTGTTGAACCCTGACGGGTTGGGCTGGACGGCCTTCATTGCAGCGATAGTCACGGTAATCACGTCGCTGGGTTGGATCGCCGGCCTGCGGGATGGCCTCCGCGGAGTCCTTCAGTTCCCGCCTTTGCGTGTCAACCCGGTCCTTTTGAAGCTGCGCGATGCCGGCACGTTGCTGCTGCTGGGCCTGGCCCTGGTCATCAGCGCCGGCGCCTCCTTGTTGTTCGGCACCGCCGCAGGCTGGGTGGCAGACTTCCTGCGGCTTGACGACGCCGTTGCCGGGCCACTGACGACCTCGGTAAAGATTGCGGTCCCGCTTGTCTTGAGCTGGGTTACGGCCGTCATCATGTTCCGGCTGGGAGGGAGCCTGAAGCTTTCGCGCAGAGCACTGCTGGAAGGCACTGTCCTCGCTGCGTTGGGTACCACCGTGCTGCAGGTCTTCAGTACCGAACTGCTTGCCGGGGCCGGACGAAATCCCCTCCTTGCGCCCTTCGCCATCATTATCGGCCTGCTGATCTGGTTCAACCTGGTGAGCCAGGTGTACCTCGTCGCAGCGGGCTGGGCGGCGGTCCGTGAGGCCGACCTGCACAATGGGTTGAACGGACATGAAAAAGGCACCCTTGGAGCCCGTCAGGTCCAGCCGGGCAAGGTGCCCGTCCACACGGACAATGGGACCCCGGCTACTGTCCGGCGCCGGGGTACTGGCGCGGCAAAACAGCGCTGATCCCGGCAGGGCTATGGTGCGGCCACCAGGCCTTCCCACGCCACAGTCCAGCCGGGCGGGAAACCAGGGGCATGGAGGTCCGGTCCGTTATCCCAGCCGGCGGCCATCAGTGCGACGGCGGCGAGGAGCCCGCCGTTGCCCGGCAGGTACAGCGGCAGTGAGTCCGTCTGGCGGTTGTGTCCGTTGGGCAGGACGGTGTTCTTCCCCGCGTCCATCAGGAGTGCGTTGACGGCAGCCTCCGGGTCGCCGAGGCGCGCCGCGGTCATGGCCATGACGGGATAGTCCCAGCCCCAGGTGCTGCCCCAGTCCCAGTCGGCAAGCACCTCCGCCAGTGTTGCCCGCATGATGTCCTTGTCGATGACGTCAGTCTCCGGCAGTACACCGAGTGCGCATAGCATCGAAGGATGATCCGTCCGGATGGTGAACGGCTCCACCTCAATGGCAGCGTAGACGCCATCGATCACCCGCGGCTGCACCATCCCGTCAGCCACCTCCTGCCAGGCCGGGATGGGCTCCAGCCCCAGCCTTTCCCGCCAGGCAGCTGCGACCCGAAGGGCCCACTGCCAATACGCGAGCTCGAACGTGGGGTTGGTGACTGAGCCTCGGATGCTGCCGTAGCTCTCCTGCGCAGGTATCAACGGAGGCCCCAGTTCAAATCCCCGGGAGGTTGGATGCGCGAAACTGGCCATAAACTCGGCCGTTTCGAACACGATGTCCCCGAATTCCTCCAGCACCTCACGGCCGGGGCGGGCGCGATACACGAGTTCGGCCAGGTGGATGGGGTGCGGCTGCTGCCAGATGAGGAACGTCCCGATGGGGCTGGGGCTCTCCCTGCCGTCGGGGCCCACCTGCTTGGGCCAACGGACGCCGTCGAAGCCTTGCGCCCTTGCAGTCGCGCGTGAAGGTTCCATCACAGTGGAGTACCAGCGCAAGGAGGGCAGCAGGAGTTCGGGACGGTTCCAGTGGGCAAAGTGGGCGGCATGCCACCAGTGCATTTCGAGGTGGAAGCGGCCGCGCCAGGAATTGCAGACCAACCCTGTTTCCTGCGGCGGCAGCGAGCCCGAGCAGTTGATGGCGGTCAAATACTGGGAGAGAACAATCCGGCGCTCCAGCTCCTTCGCCCGGGGATCGTCTGTCGCCTCCAGCTCAATGGCACCGCCGGAGGACCAGAACCGGGGCCAGTAGGCGGCGGAGGCATCGGCAACGGCACTGCCGGGGGACAGGGTGCTGCCCGGTGAAAGGCCGACGGCGGTTCCGGCCCCTGCGTCCTTGGCTGGCTTTGCCGCCACCCGGGACAGCCTGCTGTCACCCCGCGGGATGCAGCCGCCGGTTCCGTCTGGGATAAATGCAATGGCAAGGTCCATGGCATCCGCGTGGTCCTGGCCCTGGGCGGCGCTGCTGGGAGCGATTCGAAGGCGATGCTGCCCGGTTTGTTCCACCCTAAGGTTGTTGCCGGTGACCACCACCTCGTAGCGTGCAGCGTCCAACGTGCGCATAGCGGTCCAGCTGCTGGATCCGGCATGAAGTCCGAACGGCGCGGGTTCCCCGAGCATGGTGGTGTGGGCATCCGGGCGGTTCCAGTCCGCCGCATCGTGCCAGGCCTCGGAACCGTATGGGAAATCCATGGCCACCACCAGACCGTGCCTGAGCGCCGGCGACACCACGCGCAGTCCGATTTCGTCGCGGTCCGGGTGGCAGGCGGTGGTGACAGTGACCGGGTGGCCTGCCAGGGTAAAGCTGCTGCTCACCACGCCGGTCCACAGATCGAGCGTCTGCCGGGTGTGGGCTACATCGTCCCGTATGATTGCCCGTTCTGTTCCGTCCTCCACCAGCCGGAATCCTATGCGGCCCAGGTCCAGTCGGTGGGGGTTCGCCCTGAGCCACGTTTCCGCCCTGGAGGCATCCGTTTCCCGGTCATTAACGATGTTTCCCACCATGTCCACGTAGGGAACCGGTCCTCGAGGGGAGTCGTAGAGGACGGTGGAACCGGCGAGCCCGTACGGCTGCTCCGGGGGTGTCGAATGCCAGCCCCACTGGGCCTGCGTGCCCAGCAGGGTTCCCGCCGGCAGCTCGTCCCGTGCACCCACCGGGTAAGCGTCGGGGATTGACTGGAGTCCGGTGAGGTCCACGGTGAAAGCGAACTCGCCGTTACCCACGGAGACGGGGCTTCGGGGATCCAGGGTCCGCTGGCACACGTTGTGGCGCCGGACGAGTGCTTGCCTGTCGATGGCGGCGCTGTTGGCGGAACCGGTGGAAGACATTCCTGGCAGGCTGGTGGTGCTTTGGCTGTGCACGCTGCACGCCCTTCCGGTGCTGGTGCTGGACTGGGAGTGGAAACGCGCTTCGCCTAGAAACCGGTTTCCGAGGTTCCAATCCTTGTTCGCTGCGCCGGATACTGTCAACCCCACCCCGCCGGCCTAAAGCCCGTGCGCTACCCCTTGACCCTCGGCAGGCGTCCTTGATACGTTTCACGAAACCGCTTTCTGACTGGAAGAAGCTTGCCCAATGACGCGTAGAGTTTTTGGAAAAATCCGTAAATCAGTCGCAATACTCACTGCACTGGGCCTTCTGGGCGTCACGGCAGGATGCTCCAGCGCTTCGTCGAACCAGCCTGGGGACGGCCCTGTTGAAATCCGATTCTCCTGGTGGGGCAACGCAGGGCGGGCGGAGCTGACCAACAAGGCCATCGCCGAATTCGAGGCCGCCAACCCCAACATCAAGGTCAAGCCCGAATACGGGGACATCGGCGGGTACTTTGACAAGCTGGCAACACAGGTAGCGGCCAATGATGCCCCTGACGTGATCACCATGGGCGGCGCTTATCCGGCCGAATATGCCAACCGGGGGGCTCTCCTGGATCTCAGCAAGGTCAGCGGTTCCCTGGACCTGACAAAGATGGACCAGGGCGCGCTGGAGAACGGCCAGGTCCAAGGGAAGCAGTACGGTGTATCCACCGGCGCCAATGCCTTGTCAATCGTCGCCAACCCTGCGGTCTTCCAGGCCGCCGGTGTTGCCATTCCGGATGACAGCACATGGAGTTGGGACGATTTCGCGAAGGTCGCCTCGGACGTAACTGCCAAGAGCCCCAAAGGCACGTACGGAACGGCAACAGTCCTCACCCACGATTCGCTGGACGCCTTCGCTCGGCAGCACGGCCAGTCGCTGTACACCCAGGACGGCCGGCTCGGACTGGACCAGGGAACGGTCCAGGACTATTTCAACTACAGCTTGAAGCTGAGCGAGTCCGGCGCTGCGCCCAGTGCATCAGAGACAGTGGAGAAGCTCAACGTGAGTACGGAGCAAACCCTGATGGGCATGGGCAAAGCGGCCATGATGCTCACCTGGAGCAACTCGCTCACTGCGCTGAGCAAGGCATCGGGCGCGGATTTGAAGCTGCTCAAGCTTCCCGGCGAAAACCCCACCCCGGGGATCTGGCTGCAGTCGTCGCAGTTCTACACCATCTCCGCGCGGAGCAAGCATACGGACGCTGCCGCGAAACTGGTCAGCTTCCTGGTGAACAACGAGTCAGCCGCCAAAATCATCCAGAGCGACCGCGGAGTCCCCAGCAACCCTGAAATGCGCACGGCCATCAAGGACCTGCTGACGCCGCAGGGCAAGGTGGAGGCGGACTACATTGATGCGATCGGGAAGATGGACTTCGCCCCAACCTTCATCGGACCCACGGGATCCACTGCTGTCTCCGAGATCACGGCCCGCATCAACACTGAAGTCCTGTTCAAGCGGCTGACGCCGGAAAAGGCGGCGGAACAATGGATCAGCGAAAGTAAGGCCGCCATCGGCAAATAGGCGCACAGGTTGCCCAGCGGCCTGTCCCCGCGGGCAGGCTACTGGGCGGCGTCGAGGTATTGATCGGCCCAGGCAGCGATGATCCTTGCCGCCCGTGCCGCCTGGCCCTTCCCGGTGAGCAGGTGGTCGCTGCCTTCGAGGGATACGAAGTTCCGTGGATGCCGGGCGGTCTGGAAAATGGTGCTGGCGTTTTCGATCCCCACAGTGTTGTCCGTGGGGGAGTGGAGCACCATCAGCGGCTTGTGCAGCTGCTTGATGCAGTCCGTCAGGTCCGCGTTTTCCAGGTCCTCCACAAAATGCTTGCGGATCTCCACCCGCTTCCCGCCGAGGTCCACCTCGGCGCTGCCTTCACTGAGGATCTTGTCCAGGGCGGCGTCGAACACGTGGGCCACGTGCTTGGGTGAGAACGGCGCGCCAACGGTAGCGACGGCGTCGAGCTCGGGAATCTCGCGCGCTGCAGCGAGCACGGCCGCGCCCCCGAACGAGTGGCCTACCAGGAGGGAAATCACTTTCCCTTCGCTGCGCATGAACTCGGCAGCCTTTACGGTATCCGCCACTTTGTGGCTGAAGGAGCCTGCTGACCACTCGCCGGCGGACCCGCCCAGGCCCAGGTTGTCGAACCGCAGCATGCCCACGCCGCTGTCCGCCAGGGCCTTGCACATCCTCGACGCGGACGGCGCATCCTTGCCCAGAGTGAACCCGTGGGAGAAGACCCCCCAGCCCTTGACCGGGCCCTCCGGAATATCAATGATGCCGGAGAGCATTTCGCCGGTGGAACCGGCAAACGAGACTTTTTCGGAGCGGGACACGTTGTCCCCTTTCGTTTGGTACGAATGGCTGTGGGCCCACGCCCGCCGGGTTCCCTGGCCGAGCTTGCGAGGTCAGGGGGCGGGTGGGGAGAAACAACGACGGCGCCGATCCCCAAAAGTGGGGACGGCGCCGTCGTTCGCTAAATCCTTGTGTCAGATCTTGCGGGAGAGGATGGCCTGCTTGACCTCTTGGATGGCCTGGGTCACCTGGATGCCGCGGGGGCATGCTTCGGAGCAGTTGAAGGTGGTGCGGCAGCGCCACACGCCTTCCTTGTCGTTGAGGATCTCCAGGCGCATGTCGCCGGCATCATCACGGGAGTCGAAGATGAAGCGGTGGGCGTTGACGATCGCCGCCGGGCCGAAGTACTGGCCGTCGGTCCAGAAGACGGGGCAGGAGGACGTGCAGGCAGCGCACAGGATGCACTTGGTGGTGTCGTCAAAGCGCTCACGGTCCTCGGCGGACTGCAGGCGTTCCCGGGTGGGCTCGTGGCCCTTGTTGATCAGGAACGGCATCACTTCGCGGTAGGACTGGAAGAACGGTTCCATGTCCACGATGAGGTCCTTCTCCACCGGCAGGCCCTTGATGGGTTCCACCGTGATGGGCTTGGACGTGTCCAGGTCCTTCAGGAGGGTCTTGCAGGCGAGGCGGTTGCGGCCGTTGATGCGCATCGCATCGGAGCCGCAGACGCCGTGGGCGCAGGAGCGGCGGAAGGAGAGGCTGCCGTCGATTTCCCACTTGACCTTGTGCAGGGCATCCAGGACACGGTCCGTGCCGTACATAGTCAGGTTGTAGTCATCCCAGGTGGCCTCGCCGGAAACCTCCGGGTTGTACCGGCGGACGCGCAGGTGCACATCGAACGTGGGGATTTCGCCGCCACCGCCGACGCCGGCAGGCAGTTCAATCTTTGAGGCTGGCTCAGCGATTTCAGCGGTCATCTTAGTACTTCCTCACCATCGGCTCGTAGCGGGTAAAGACAACCGGCTTGGTGGCCAGGCGGATGCCGGCAATTGCTTCTGCCGATCCGTCTGCCGGGGCGTGGTCGTCCTTGTACGCCATGGAGTGCTTCATGAATTTCTCGTCGTCGCGTTCCGGGAAATCCTCGCGGAAGTGTCCGCCGCGGGATTCCTCACGGTGCAGGGCTGCCACGGTCATCACCTTGGCCAGCTCCAGCAGGAAGCCGAGTTCAACGGCCTCGAGCAGGTCAAGGTTGAAGCGCTTCCCCTTGTCCTGGACGTTGATGCGTTTGTAGCGCTCCTCGAAGGAGGCGATGTCGCGCAGGACCTGGTTCAGGGTGTCCGCGGTGCGGAACACCTGCATGTTGGCGTCCATGGTGTCCTGCAGTTCCTTGCGGATCTGGGCCACCTTTTCGTCGCCGGTGCCGTTACGGGCGATGTCCAGCAGCTCGGTGGTGTACGCCAGCGGGTTCTCCGGCAATTCCACATAGTCGGCCGTCTTGGCGTATTCGGCGGCGGCAATGCCGGCACGCTTGCCGAACACGTTGATGTCCAGCAGCGAGTTGGTGCCCAGGCGGTTGGAGCCGTGGACGGAGACGCAGGCAACCTCGCCGGCCGCGTAGAGTCCGGGGACTACGGTGTCGTTGTCCTGCAGGACCTCGGTGGTGATGTTCGTGGGAATGCCGCCCATGGCGTAGTGCGCGGTGGGGAACACGGGAACGGGCTCCGTGTAGGGCTCCACGCCCAGGTAGGTGCGGGCGAACTCGGTGATGTCCGGAAGCTTGGCATCGATGTGGGCCGGCTCAAGGTGCGTGAGGTCCAGGAGGACGTAGTCCTTGTTGGGGCCGCAGCCGCGGCCTTCACGGACCTCGTTGGCCATGGAACGGGCCACAATGTCGCGCGGGGCCAGGTCCTTGATGGTGGGGGCGTAGCGCTCCATGAAGCGCTCACCTTCCGAGTTGCGGAGGATGGCACCTTCGCCGCGGGCGGCCTCGGAGAGGAGGATGCCCAGGCCGGCGAGGCCGGTCGGGTGGAACTGGAAGAACTCCATGTCCTCCAGGGGGATACCGCGGCGGAAGGCGATGCCCATGCCGTCACCGGTGAGGGTGTGGGCGTTGGAGGTGGTCTTGAAGACCTTGCCGGCACCGCCGGAGGCAAACACTACGGACTTGGCCTGGAAGACGTGCAGTTCGCCCGAGGCGAGGTCGTAGGAGACCACGCCGGCAACGCGCTTCTGCTTGTACGGCGTGCCGTCTTCGCGAACGGCGTCCTCTTCGACCGTGAGCAGGTCCAGGACGTAGTACTCGTTGTAGAACTCAACGTTGTGCTTGACGCAGTTTTGGTACAGCGTCTGCAGGATCATGTGGCCGGTGCGGTCTGCGGCGTAGCAGGCGCGGCGGACGGGGGCCTTGCCGTGGTCGCGGGTGTGGCCGCCGAACCGGCGCTGGTCAATCCGTCCTTCGGGCGTGCGGTTGAACGGCAGGCCCATCTTTTCCAGGTCGAGCACGGCGTCGATGGCTTCCTTGGCCATGACCTCCGCGGCATCCTGGTCCACCAGGTAGTCACCGCCCTTGACGGTGTCGAACGTGTGCCACTCCCAGTTGTCTTCCTCGACATTGGCCAGGGCAGCACACATGCCACCCTGCGCCGCACCTGTGTGCGAGCGGGTGGGGTAGAGCTTGGTCAGTACTGCTGTGCGGGCGCGTTGACCGGATTCGATCGCGGCGCGCATGCCAGCGCCACCGGCACCGACGATGACGACGTCGTACTTATGGACCTGCATACCAGACGCTCTTTCTCTCAAAATTCGCAATAAAACAACGGGCGGGCGTTGCCTGCTCCGCAACACAAGGCCCGCGGTTGTACCCGCGGGCCCGGGATGGTGCCGGTGCTAGGCAGGGCAGAAGCCGCCAGGCAGGGGCACGCCGTCGACGACGGGGCAAGGGTTGAAGGTGAAGATCACCAGGGTGCCCAGGACAATGATGACCACAGTGGCTGAGTAGAGGACCGTCTTCAGCCAGCGGCGGGTTGAGTCCTTCTCGGCGTAGTCATTGATGATGGTGCGCACGCCGTTGGTGCCGTGCAGCATGGCCAGCCACAGCATGGCGAGGTCCCAGAACTGCCAGAAAGGATCGGCCCACTTGCCGGCCACAAAACCGAAGTCGATCGCGTGGACGCCTTCGCCCACCAGGAGGTTCACAAAGAGGTGGCCGAAGATCAGGACCACAAGCACCACGCCGGAGAGCCGCATGAACAGCCAGGCGATCATTTCGAAGTTGCCACGGTTTCCGCCCGTGCGGCGGTACTGGGGTGCGATCCGCCCGCTGCGCGGGCTCTCAATCGTTGCTGACATGGCTTAGTGACCTCCGAGCGCGAGGGAGAGGTGGCGGATGGAGAAGGCGACCATGGTGACCACCCAGAGTCCGAGCACTGCCCAGAGCATCTGGCGCTGGTACTTGGCACCCTTCTTCCAGAAGTCCACCGCAATGATGCGAAGGCCGTTAAAGGCGTGGAAGACGATGGCCGCAACAAGGCCGGTCTCGCCCAGGGCCATGAGGGGGTTCTTGTAGGTACCGATCACCGCGGTGTAGGCCTCGGGAGACACTCGCACCAAGGAGGTGTCCAACACGTGGACCAACAAGAAGAAAAAGATCACTACACCGGTAATACGGTGTCCTACCCAGGACCACATGCCTTCACGGCCGCGGTACAAGGTGCCAGCTGGTTTTGTCGGCACTGATAAACCTCCCTGCAACACAGCGGCGCTGGCATGAGATCCACGCGGGGGGAACGCCTGCTGCGAGAGCACTCGTAGCTCAGGCCTAAATCTAGGCTTCGCTCACAGCTTATTCAATTTAGGAACTCCTTGGTGCCCAACAACGGCAAGGATTTTCGTGATTAATGAGACAAACACCACAATCGCGCGTCCTGATGAAGTCCGGGCGCCTGCCGCGAGGGCCCATAAGGGGCCCCGGCCGGCGGTCGGCTAAAGTAGGCCTTGATGAGTACAGACAAAGTGACAAGCCCGGTATCACCCCTTGACCGCTTCATTGCGGTGATCCCGGCCGGCGGCGTGGGGACCCGCCTTTGGCCCCTGTCGCGAGCCGCAGCTCCCAAGTTCCTTCACGATCTCACCGGCTCGGGCAGTACATTGCTGCGTGCCACCTATGACCGGCTGCACCCGCTGGCCGGAACCCGGGTGCTGGTGGTCACCGGCCAGGCCCACCGGGACGCGGTGTGCCGCCAGCTTCCGGAAGTCCAGGACGGCGACCTTGTCCTTGAGTCCGAACCCAAGGATTCCGGTGCCGCCATTGGGCTTGCCGCCGCCATCCTGCACGAGCGGGATCCGGACACCATCATGGGTTCCTTCGCCGCGGACCAGGTGATCAGCCCGGACAACCTCTTCCAGCAGGCAGTCCGTGAGGCGATCCACACCGCCGCCGCCGGCAAGATCGTCACCATCGGCATCAAGCCCACCCACCCGTCCACGGGGTTCGGGTACATCCGTTCCGGCCAGGACCTGCACATTGACGGCGCTCCCAGCGCCCAGGACGTGGTGGAGTTCGTCGAAAAGCCGAACGAGGAAGTAGCCCAGCAGTACGTGGACAGCGGAAACTACGTGTGGAACGCCGGCATGTTCGTAGCCCCCGTTGCCCTCCTGCTCAAGCACCTTGAGGCCAACCAGCCCGAGCTGTTCCAGGGCCTGCAGGAAATTGCCCGCGCCTGGGACACTCCTGCCCGTGACGAGGTCACTGCCCGGATCTGGCCCACCCTGCCGAAGATCGCGATCGACTATGCGGTTGCCGAACCTGCCGCCGAAGCCGGGGACGTCGCCGTCGTACCCGGCTCCTTCCGCTGGGACGACGTCGGCGACTTCGCCTCCGTGGGCCGGCTCAACAGTGCCAAGGAAGTGGATGACGTTACGGTTCTTGGTGAGGGCGCGCGCGTGTTCACCGAGAACTCCAGCGGCGTGGTGGTGACCGACACCAAGCGTGTCATCGCCCTGATCGGTATCCAGGATGTTGTCATCGTGGATACCCCGGATGCCCTGCTGGTGACCACCATGGCCAACTCGCAGCGGGTCAAGGCCGCCGTCGACGCCCTGAAAGCCAGCGGCGACACCGACGTTCTCTAGGCAGTGGCGGTCCCTGCGATGTAACGCGGGGACCGCGATGGCCCGTAATCCGGTGACCCTCGCTAGAGTGAAGCAGTGCGCAATTACACTACGGAAGCCGAGCCCACCGCGCTGGTGGCACCCTGGCTTGAGCCGCTCCTGCCGGAACTGATCGATTTCCGCCGGGACCTGCATGCGCACCCGGAACTGTCGTTCAAGGAATTCCGCACCACGGACAAGCTGGCCGAGCGGCTCGAAGCCGCAGGCCTTCGCCCCCGCCGCCTGGAGGGCACGGGACTGACCGTAGATGTGGGCGAGGGGCCCATCGCCACTGCCCTGCGCGGAGACATCGATGCGCTGCCCATCATCGAGGAGACGGGCCTGCCCTTCGCCTCGAAAAACCATGGCGTAACGCACGCCTGCGGCCACGACGTCCACACCACCACCATGCTGGGCATCGCCCTGGTGCTGCACCGCATGCACCAGGACGAACCGCTCGGCGCCACCGTCCGCATCATCTTCCAGCCTGCCGAAGAAACCATGCCCGGCGGCGCGCACTCCTGCATCGAGCAGGGTGTCCTGGACGGGGTTCCCCGCATCCTGGCCCTGCACTGCGATCCGCGCATCGAGGTAGGCAAGATTGGTACCCGCATCGGCGCCATCACGTCAGCCTCGGACACCATCCGGATCGAGCTCTCCGGCCGCGGCGGCCACACCTCGCGCCCGCACCTGACCGAGGACCTGGTGTTCGCCCTGGCACAGATCGCCGTTAATGTGCCGGCAGTCCTGTCCCGCCGGGTGGATGTCCGCAGCGGCGTTTCAGTGGTGTGGGGCCAGATCTCGGCCGGTTCGGCTCCGAACGCCATCCCCGGCACCGGCTACATGGCCGGGACCATGCGTTGCCTGGACCGCGAGGCGTGGCACGCCGCGGGTGAACTGCTCGACGAAGTGGTGCACCAGGTGGCTGCCCCGTACGGCGTGGACGTGCGGTTGGAGCACACCAGGGGAGTGCCGCCTGTGGTGAACTCGGAGCACGAAACAGCCATCATCGAGGCATCCGCGCGTGCCGAAATCGGCGAAAGCGCCGTGGTGCTGACCCCGCAGTCCATGGGCGGGGAGGATTTCGCCTGGTTCCTCGCGGAGCTTCCGGGCGCCATGATGCGGCTCGGCACCAAAACTCCCGGCGGCGAGGAGTACGATCTCCACCGCGGCGACTACATCCTGGACGAGCGCGCCCTGGGACTTGGCATCCGGGTGCTCACCGCTGCGGCGCTGCGCACCATCCGGGACCTGTAGCAGCGGCCGCGCCCGCCGGCGTCGCACTCTATAAAGACCATCCCTTCCCGTGGTGGAGGCAGTAAGTTGTGCACAACTTACTTGCGCGCTATGGTTATTGCATGACTGATGCTCCACGGCTGGACCGCCAGGTGTGCTTTGCGCTTTACTCGGCGTCCCGTGCCGCCACCGCTGTCTACCGGCCTGTCCTTGAAAAGCTGGGCCTGACGTATCCGCAATACCTGGTGATGCTGGTGCTGTGGGAAAGCGAGCCGCGGGGCGTGAAGGAATTGGGCGAAGAGCTCGGCCTTGATTCGGGCACCCTGTCACCGCTGCTGAAGCGCCTGGAGTCCCTGGGGCTGGTGGAACGCCGCCGGTCCGGAGAAGACGAGCGGCGTGTGGCCATCCACTTGACACCGGCCGGGCGGGAGTTGAGCGGGAACGCCGGCGCCATTCCGCAGCGGCTCGCGGACGCCGCGGGGCTTACAGCCGAAGAACTTGACCAGCTGCGCGACACCCTGGGCCGCCTGACAGCTGCCCTGCACAGCGCTCTCTGACACCGAAGATTTCAACCCCCAACAGGACGGACACACCGTGAAACCCCTATACACTGCCGAGGCGCTTGCCTCGGGCGAAGGCCGCGACGGCACCGCACGCAGCAACGACGGGAAACTCGACGTCACGCTGTCCAGCCCGGTGGAGCTCGGCGGATCCGGGCAGGGCACCAACCCGGAACAGCTTTTTGCTGCCGGCTATGCCGCCTGCTTCCACTCCGCACTGCGGCTGGTGGGCCGCAAGGAACGTGCCGATCTGACGGATTCCGCAGTGGCGGCCAAGGTCCACCTTGGCCAGCTGGACACCGCGGGTTTCGGGCTGGCCGCGGAACTTGAGATCGCCCTTCCGGCGCTTGACCTGGCCACAGCTGAGGCACTGGTGGCAAAGGCCCACGAGATCTGCCCTTACTCCAATGCCACCCGCGGAAACATCACAGTGGACATCAAGATCCTGGAGTACGCCGCATGAGCCAGCCGCTTCCTGTCGCCACGCGCGAAATACAGCTGGCCTCCCGACCGTCGGGCCGCCCGGTTCCTGAGAACTTCCGGCTTGCCGAGTCGCCGCTGCCGGAACTCCGGGACGGCCAGGTCCTGGTCCGCAACCTCTTTATGTCGGTGGATCCCTACATGCGCGGGCGCATGAATGACGTCAAGTCCTACTCCGCGCCGTTCAAGCTGGACAAAGCGCTCGACGGCGGCGCCGTGGGTGAGGTGACCGCGTCCCGTTCAGAACACCACCAGGAAGGTGACGTGGTGGTGCACACCCTTGGCTGGCGGGAGTACGCAGTGGTGGATGCCGCCGCGGCGACGCCTGCCCGCACGGACCTCGCACCTGCCTCCGCTTTCCTGGGCGCGCTGGGCATGACCGGGCTGACGGCCTATGCCGGCCTGCTCAAGGTTGCGGAGTTTGCGCCGGGTGACGCCGTCTTCGTCTCGGGTGCCGCCGGTGCCGTGGGCTCGCTGGTGGGCCAGATCGCCAAGGCCATGGGCGCATCCCGGGTGATCGGTTCCGCGGGCACGCCCGCGAAGGTGGCCCGGCTGCTGGAACTGGGCTTTGACGCCGCTTTCGACTACCACGACGGGCCTGTCCTGGATCAGCTGCAGAAGGCCGCGGGCCCTGGCGGGATCGACGTCTACTTCGACAATGTGGGTGGCGAGCACCTGGAAGCGGCACTGGCCACGCTCAGCGTTGGCGGACGCGTGGCGATGTGCGGCGCCATTGCGCAGTACAACTCCACCGAACCCACGCCGGCACCCCACAACTTGATGCTGGCCATCGGCAAGCAGCTCACCCTTAAGGGCTTCCTGGTGGGCGGCCAGCGGCAGCACGCCGCGGAATTCGCCGAAAAGATGGAGGGCTGGCTCGCGGACGGCACTGTCCGCTACGACGAGACCATCGTGGACGGGCTCGAGAACGCTCCCCGGGCCTTTATGGACCTGCTGGACGGCGCCAACACGGGCAAGATGCTGGTCCGCCTCTGACGTTCTACAGGTCCGGTGGACGATGCAGGGGGCCGCACCGAGGTACGGCCCCCTACTGGTTGGTAACAACTTGTAAACAATCTCCGGGATGGGGTCCGGGTGTGCTACGGAGACGTGGCGCAGGCCACTAAAGTAGGTGCCATCAGTGCGCTCCGGCGCAGTGCTGCGGGCGTCAGTGAAAACAGAATTTCAGTGCAGAAACGGACACTCATTGAATTCGAGCCGTAGCGCCACTCTCTTCATCCTGGAGGAAAATTGAAGACATCACTGCGTGCACACGTCAAGCGCGGTTCAATGGCCGGCCTGGCTACCGTCAGCGCCTCGGCCCTTCTGTTGACCGCCTGCGGCGCAGCCCCCGAAACCGGAAGCACTTCGTCCGCCGGTGCCACCGACTACACCGGCTGCATTGTCTCCGACTCGGGCGGATTCGACGACCAGTCCTTCAACCAGTCCTCCTACGAAGGCCTGAAAAAGTCCGAGAAGGACCTGGGGATCAAGGTCAACCAGGCCGAGTCCAAGACCAATAACGACTTCGAGCCGAACCTGCGCGCCATGGTCACCGCCGGCTGCGACCTCACCCTCACTGTAGGCTTCCTGCTGGGTGACGCCACGGAGCAGCAGGCAGAAGCCAACCCCGACAAGCATTTCGCCATCATCGACTTCGCAGACGACACGCCGGTCGCGAATGTCAAGCCGATCATCTACGACACCGCGCAGGCGGCGTTCCTCGCCGGCTATCTGGCTGCGGGGACCACCAAAACCGGGAAAGTGGCCACCTTCGGTGGCAGGAACATCCCCGCTGTCACCATCTTTATGGATGGCTTCGCTGACGGCGTGAAGTACTACAACGAGCAGAAGGGCAAGGACGTCCAGCTCCTTGGCTGGAACAAGGACGCCCAGGACGGGACGTTCACCGGCGACTTCGAAAAGCAGGACGTGGGCAAGCAGGTCACCCAGAACTTCCTGGACCAGGGCGCCGATATCGTGATGCCCGTGGCAGGCCCGGTAGGCAAGGGCGCGGGGGCGGCGCTGAAGGATGCCAAGGCCGCCGGCAAGGACGTCAAGCTGATCTGGGTCGACTCCGACGGCTACCTGACCGCCCCTGACTACAAGGACATCATGCTGTCCTCCGTCATAAAGACGATGGACGAGGCCGTAGAGTCCGTGGTCAAGGATGACACGGAAGGCAAGTTCAGCAACACGCCGTACGTCGGCACCCTGGCCAACGAAGGTGTGCAATTAGCGCCTTTCCACGATCTCGATTCGCAGGTCCCCGCCGAGCTCAAGTCCGAGCTGGAGCAGATCAAAAAGGACATCGTGGACGGCAAGCTCAAGGTTGAGTCCAAGGAAAGCCCCAAGTCCTGACCCGTGCATAGAGCGCCGCCGCCCGGCTGGTCGATGACCGGCCGGGCGGCGGCGCTTTTTGCTGCGGCCTGCCGCTTTTGGGCTACCGCCCGCCCTTCCCAGGACTGCAACCACTAGGCTGGTGCTGCAGCCACATATCCCGTCCGGTCGATCACTGGACGCTTCGAGATTGGTCTTCAGTTTTGAAACTTGAACTCAGAGGGATCACCAAACGCTTCGGGACTTTGCTTGCCAACGACCACATCGACGTGGTGGTTGAACCCGGGCAGATCCATTGCCTGCTGGGCGAGAACGGGGCCGGAAAATCCACCCTGATGAATGTGCTGTACGGCCTGTATGAGCCCTCGGAAGGTGAGATCCTCATCGACGGCAGGGCCGTTTCCTTCCGCGGCCCCGGCGACGCCATGGCGGCCGGAATCGGCATGGTGCACCAGCACTTTATGCTGGTCCCGGTCTTCACGGTTGCGGAGAATGTGGCACTCGGTGCCGAACCCACCAAGGCCGCCGGCTTCTTGAACCTGGATGAGACCCGCCGCCGGATCAAGGAGATCTCGGACCAGTACGGCTTCGACGTCGATCCTGACGCCCTGGTGGAGGACCTGCCGGTCGGCGTCCAGCAGCGCGTGGAAATCATCAAGGCACTGGTGCGCAACGCCAAGGTCCTGATCCTCGATGAACCTACCGCGGTGCTGACGCCCCAGGAAACGGACGAACTGCTGGACATCATGCGGCAGCTCAAGTCCGGCGGCACCTCCATCGTGTTCATCTCCCACAAACTGCGGGAAGTGAAGGAAGTCTCGGACACCATCACGGTGATCAGGCGCGGAAAGGTGGTGGGTGAGGCAAGTCCCGCCGCCCCCACCGCAGAGCTTGCCTCCATGATGGTGGGCCGCGCCGTCAGCCTGAACCTGGACAAGGCACCGGCCCAGCCGAAGGAAAAGACCTTTGAGGTCCGCGACCTCACCGTCATCGCACCCAGCGGCCACCACGTGGTGGACGGCCTCAGCTTCGATATTGCCCGCGGCGAAATCCTGGCAGTGGCCGGCGTGCAGGGCAACGGCCAGACCGAACTCACCGAGGCCATCCTCGGCCTCCAGGACCGTGTATCAGGTTCCATCAAACTGGACGGCAAGGAGCTGCTGGGCCGGTCGGTCAAGGAAGTCCTGAAAGCGGGCGTCGGCTTCGTTCCGGAGGACCGCAAGGTGGACGGACTGGTGGGCACGTTCTCTGTAGCGGAGAACCTGGTCCTGGACCTCTACGACAAGCCCCCGTTCGCGAAGGGCATCAGCATGAGCCCGGCGAAGATCCTGGAAAACGCCAAGGCGCGCATCGGCGAGTTCGACGTCCGCACACCGTCGGCGGTTGCCGCCGCCGGCACACTCTCCGGCGGCAACCAGCAGAAAGTGGTGATGGCGCGCGAGCTTTCCCGGCCCCTGCGCCTCTTCATCGCCTCACAGCCCACCCGCGGCGTGGATGTGGGTTCCATCGAGTTCCTGCACCGCCGGATCGTGGTCGAGCGGGATCAGGGCACACCGGTGATGATCATTTCCACTGAGCTGGACGAGGTCATGGAACTGGCGGACCGGATCGCCGTGATTTACAAAGGCAAACTGGTGGGCATCGTTCCGGCCGGCACGGGCCGCGACGTCCTGGGCCTCATGATGGCGGGAATTCCGCGGGAGGAGCATACGCCTGTGCCGCAAGCAGGGCCAGCGTCCAGGGCATCCACGTCCTCCACGTCTGACGCCGAAGGAGGCGAGCATGTCTGACAAGCATCCACCCAAGCACGCGGCTGGTGAACCCGGCCCCGGGGCGCAGGAGGCCACGCCTGCGGAAGACCTGACGGCCGCCGTCGTCTCCGTTGACACGGCCGGCGGTGCCATGGAGCCCTCCGCCGTTCCAGCCTCTGCCCAGAGCGGGCAGCTGCCGGGCGGCCCGGACAACGTGCTGCGCAGGATCTTTACCGGCAGCGGGATGGTCTCGGTCCTGGCCGTGCTGCTGGCGCTCATCATCGGCGGGCTCCTGATCGCCAGCACCGACAAGCAGGTGGCCACCACCTCCACGTACTTCTTCGCCCGTCCCACCGACTTCCTGACGGCCGTCTGGAACGCCGCCACCCGCTCCTACATAGCGCTGTTCCAAGGCTCGGTCTTCAACCCGCGGGGCAACAGCGTTGCGGCCCAGTTCGCGCCGTTCATGGAGACACTCACCATCGCCACGCCGCTCATCACGGCCGGCCTCGGCGTCGCACTGGCCTTCCGCGCGGGCCTGTTCAATATCGGTGCCCAGGGGCAGATCATCGTGGCCGGCATCCTGGCCGCCTGGGTGGGCTTCGCGCTCCACCTGCCCGTGGGACTGCACCTGCTGCTGGTCCTGCTGGCG
The DNA here is from genome assembly GCF_030817835.1 of Pseudarthrobacter sp. W1I19. Taxonomy (NCBI): domain Bacteria; kingdom Bacillati; phylum Actinomycetota; class Actinomycetes; order Micrococcales; family Micrococcaceae; genus Pseudarthrobacter; species Pseudarthrobacter sp. W1I19. The sequence goes on along the minus strand of NZ_JAUSZR010000001.1, from coordinate 3,115,596 downwards.
GGCATCGTCGGCGGCGCCTTCTGGGGCGGACTCGTCGGTGTCCTCAAGGCACGGACCGGCGCCCACGAGGTCATCCTCACCATCATGTTCAATTACATCGCGCTGTACTTCCTGCGCTTCCTGCTGAACACGCCGGCGTTCCAGCGGCCGGGGGAGACCAACCCCATCTCGCCCATCCTGGACCCCAGCGCCGTCTACCCGCAGATTTTTGGCACGCAGTACCGGCTGCACCTCGGTTTCCTGCTGGCCATCGCGGCCACCGTCCTGGTGTGGTGGCTGCTGAACCGCTCCACCGTGGGCTTCGAGTTCCGGGCTGTCGGCGCCAACCCCAAGGCGGCCCAGACCGCCGGCATCAACGTCTCCCGGTCCACCGTCCTGGTGATGGCCCTCGCGGGCGCGCTGGCCGGCATGTCCGGCGTGGCCCAGGTGGCGGGCACCGAGAAAGTCCTGACCGACGGCGTGGCCGCCACCTACGGGTTCGACGCCATCACCGTTGCCCTCCTGGGACGTTCGACGCCGTGGGGCACCTTCGCCGCCGGCCTCCTGTTCGGCGCCTTCCGCGCCGGAGCCGTCCAGATGCAGATCCAGACCGGAACCCCCATCGACATCGTCCTGGTGGTCCAGTCCCTGATCGTGCTCTTTATTGCGGCACCGCCACTGGTCCGGGCCGTCTTCGGCCTGAATCCGCGGCGCAAGAAGCAGGCCCGCACCGCCAAGTCCCGCAAGGCAGCAACCACCGGAGGTGCAGCATGAGCACAACAGTTTCCTCACCCCGGCCCGGAAAGCCCCAGCCGGACAGCACAGCACCGGATGCCGGCTCAGCCGCCATCTCCACCAAACCAGTGACCTGGCGGACCCCGGTCCTGCTCACCATCTTCGGGTTGATTGCCCTGGTCTTCTTCGGCCTGCTGGCACCCAACCAGACCGCCAGCTTCGGGATCTCCACCGGCGAGGACTTTTTCCAGCTGCCGGCACTGCAGGTCAACGCCTTTGCCGGCGGCATCGTCCTCTCCGTCCTCCTGTTGGGACTCGCCGGCTATGCCGCCTACCTCAAGACCAAGGGCAGGCCCGCTCCGGGCTGGCTGACCGTGACGTTCATCGTCCTGTTCGTGGCCGCGTTCCTCATCTGGGTGGTGGGCGGCGCCCGGACCCCGAACATTTCCCTCGCCGGCCTTATTGCCGGCTCTGTCACCCTGGCGGTCCCGCTGGTGTTCGGCTCGCTGTCCGGCGTCCTGTGTGAGCGCGTGGGCGTGGTGAATATCGCCATCGAGGGCCAGCTCCTGGGCGGCGCCTTCACCGCCGCCATCGTGGCCAGCATGACGCAGAACCCGTTCATCGGGCTGGCGGCCGCCGCCGTTGCCGGCGCCGTGGTGTCCATGGTGCTGGCGCTGTTCAGCATCAAATACCTCGTCAACCAGATCATCGTGGGCGTGGTGCTCAACGTCCTGGTCTCCGGCGTCACGGGATTCCTCTTCAGCACCGTAATGCAGGCCACCAAGGCCCGGTTCAATTCCCCTCCCGGGCTGGACATCATCGAGATTCCCGTCTTGTCCAGCATTCCGATCATCGGGCCCATCCTGTTCCGCCAGTCCCTGGTGGGATACCTGATGTACATCGCGGTCCTTGTGGTCTGGGTAGGTCTGTTCAAAACCCGCTGGGGCCTGCGGGTCCGGGCCGTGGGCGAGCACCCGCAGGCCGCCGACACCCTGGGCATCAACGTCAACGCCACCCGGTTCTGGAACGTCACCCTGGGCGGGGCAGTGGCCGGCATCGGCGGGTCATTCTTCACCCTGGTGGCGATCGACAGCTTCACCAAGGAAATCTCAGGCGGGCGCGGCTTTATCGCGTTGGCCGCCCTGATTTTCGGCCGGTGGAACCCGATCGGAGCCTTCTCCGCTGCGCTGCTCTTCGGTTTCGCGGACAACCTGCAGAGCATCGTGACCATCATCGGAACCCCGGTACCCAGCCAGTTCATGGCCATGCTGCCCTACCTGGTGACTGTCCTTGCTGTGGCCGGGCTGGTGGGCAGGTCACGGGGCCCGGCGGCCAGCGGTATCCCCTATGTCAAGGGTTGACGCCGTGGCCGGGGCGAAGGGACCGGACTGGTCCGCCCTGGAGGCTGCCGCCGTCGCGGCCATGCAGAAGGCGTACGTGCCATATTCGAAGTTCCCGGTGGGGGCGGCGGCGGTGACCGAGGACGGCCGGATTGTCAGCGGCTGCAACGTCGAAAATGCCAGTTACGGGCTGACCCTGTGCGCTGAATGCGCGCTGGTGGGCAACCTGCACATGACCGGGGGCGGACTGCTCCGGGCGTTCTACTGCGTGGACGGCAACGGCAGGGTCCTGATGCCCTGCGGCCGCTGCCGCCAGCTGCTGTACGAATTCCGTGCGCCCGGCATGGAACTCATGACCACCCAAGGCATCAAAACCATGGACCAGGTGCTGCCCGACGCCTTCGGTCCCGAACACTTGGAGGAAACCCGGTGACAGGCCCCCGCGCACAGAACAACACCGCCGAAGCGTTCGACGCCGTCGACATCATCCGCGTCAAGCGGGACAAAGGCACGCTCAGCCCCGAACAGATCGACTGGACCATCGATGCCTACACCAGGGGTGTCATCGCCGACGAGCAGATGGCCGCCCTGAACATGGCCATCCTGCTCAACGGCATGAACCACAGCGAGATAGCCCGGTGGACGGCCGCAATGATCGCCTCCGGCGAGCGGATGGACTTCTCCAGCCTGCGGCGGCCCGACGGCGGCCTGAAATACACCTCGGACAAGCACTCCACCGGCGGGGTGGGGGACAAGATCACCCTGCCGCTCGCGCCGCTCGTGGCCGTCTTCGGTGTTGCCGTTCCGCAGCTCTCCGGCCGTGGACTGGGGCACACCGGCGGCACCCTGGACAAGCTGGAGGCCATCCCCGGCTGGCGGGCCAGCCTCAGCAATGAGGAAATGCTGGCACAGCTGCAGGACGTGGGCGCTGTCATCTGCGCCGCCGGGGCCGGGCTGGCTCCCGCGGACAAAAAGCTGTACGCACTCCGCGATGTCACCGGCACCGTGGAGGCGATTCCGCTCATCGCATCCTCCATCATGAGCAAAAAGATCGCCGAGGGGACCGGCTCGCTGGTCCTGGACGTCAAGGTGGGCAGCGGTGCTTTTATGAAGGATGGGGCCAAGGCCCGCGAACTCGCCGAGACCATGGTGGCCCTGGGCAAGGACGCCGGGGTCAACACCGTGGCCCTCCTGACCAACATGAATACGCCGCTTGGGCTCACCGCCGGCAACGCCATCGAGGTGGAGGAGTCCGTGGAGGTGCTGGCCGGCGGTGGTCCTGATGATGTGGTGGAGTTGACTGTCCGGCTCGCGGAGGAAATGCTCGCCGCCGCAGGAGTGCACGACGCCGATCCCGCCGCAGCGCTGAGGGACGGCCGCGCCATGGATGTCTGGAACCGCATGATCGAGGCCCAGGGCGGCGATCCGCGGGCCAAGCTGCCGGTGGCCCGGGAATCGTTGGTGGTGTACGCCCCGGCAGATGGCGTGCTGGTGGAGCTGGACGCCTTGGCCGTCGGGGTGGCGGCATGGCGGCTCGGCGCTGGACGGGCGCGTAAGGAGGACGTAGTGCAGGCGGGTGCAGGGGTGCGCATGCACGCCAAGCCCGGCGCCGTGGTCCGGGCCGGCGAGCCACTGATGACCCTGCTGACCGATACCCCGGAACGCTTCGCCCGCGCCAAGGAAGCACTGGAGCAGGCTGTGGTGATAGCGCCCGAAGGATCACGGCCGGCGCAGCGCCTGATCATCGACCGCATAGCATAGGGTCCCATGCAGGCCATCAATGACTTCATCCTCGCGGCAGCCGGTCAGCCCTGGGTGCTGTTCCTGGTTTTGGCCTGCTGCATCATTGACGGCTTCTTTCCCCCCATCCCCAGCGAATCCGTGGTGGTGGGCCTTTCGGCCGTAGCGGCCACAGCGGATGTTCCCAACCCGTGGCTCCTGATGCTGGTGGCAGCGCTCGGGGCCTTCTCCGGCGACAACATCGCGTACCTGATCGGGCGGAGGGTGGGCACGAGGCGCTGGGGGTGGATGCGGGGCCCCCGGATGCAGAGCGCCTTCCGGTGGGCGGGCAGGGAACTGCGCAAGCGCCCGGCCTCGCTCATCCTCGTGGCACGGTTTGTTCCCATCGGCCGGGTGGCCGTCAACCTCACGGCCGGCGTCACGCACTATCCGCACCTGCGCTTCGTGGGCCTGACCGTCCTTTCGGCGTCCCTCTGGGCAGGCTATTCAGTGGGGATCGGCCTGTTTTTCGGCCAATGGTTCGAGGACAACCACCTGCTGGGCGCCGCCATCGCCATCGTGTGCGCGGTGGCTCTTGGCGTGGTGGTGGACCTTGTGATCAACCGGGTGCGGCGCCGGGCTCCGATGATGGAGCGGATGAAGGAACCAGAAGCGTAGTTGAAGCGTTGTTCGGGCAGGCAGGGGCGTAGCGGACAGCGCCTTGGCCGTGGGACACTTAGGAACGATTTCCGCTTTGGCTGCGTCACTTTCGGCTGCGCCAGGTTGCATAGGAGCAAGACTGCGTGGAGTTTATTAATGAGGCCGTGCTCCATGCGGCGGGCCAGTGGTGGATTTACCCGGTCCTGTTGGTGTTTTTCTTTGTGGACGGCTTCGCCATGGTGGTCCCCAGCGAGACCCTTATCGTGGCCCTGGCGGCGTTCTCGCGGCACAGCGGTGAACCCAACCTGTGGATCCTCGGTTTCACTGCTCTGGTGGGCGCTATCGCCGGCGACAACATGGCCTTTATGCTTGGACGCCGGATTGGCCTGAACCGGTGGAAGTGGATGCGCCGGCCCAAGGTCCAGAAGGCTTTCGGCTGGGCGCGCTACGAGCTGGACAAGCGCGGCGCGGTGCTGATCTTCACTGCCCGTTACATTCCCTGGGGCCGGGTGGCGGTCAACTACGTCGCCGGAAGCACAGGCTTCTCCCACCGCCGCTTCTTCCTGCTGGACGCTTTCGCCTGCATCACCTGGGTGGGGTACTCCATTGGCATCGGCGTGCTGGCCAGTTCCTTCCCGTGGCTGCACAATAACCCGCTGCTCAGTGCCGGCATCGCCGTGGTGTTCGCCGTCGTGCTTGGTGTCCTCCTCGACCACCTGCTCAGGTTGTGGCATAAGCACCTCGCCCGCAACGACGCCGAAGAAGTGGACGAGTGGCTCGACGGCGGCCGCTCCGGTGCCACGAAGCCGAATCCGGGGACCGCGGAGTTGCTTGCTCCAGCGGCCGGGGACGCTGAGCACGCCGCCACAGAGCGGCTGGCATAGAATCCCTGCCCACCCTAAGGTGGGAACGTGACTGAGCCTATTGTTGACGCTGCCCCTGCCATCGATTTTGACCTGAAGAGCCTGCCCAAGGTGTCCCTTCACGACCACCTGGACGGAGGACTCCGTCCGGCAACCATCATCGAACTGGCCGAGGCCGTTGGGCACACGCTTCCATCCACCGACCCTGTGGCGCTGGGCCAGTGGTTCCGTGAGTCCGCTGACTCCGGCTCGCTGGTCCGCTACCTTGAAACCTTTGACCACACGGTTGCAGTGATGCAGACCACCGAAGGCCTGTTCCGGGTTGCCAAGGAATTCGTTGAGGACCTCGCTGATGACGGTGTGGTGTACGGCGAAGTGCGGTGGGCTCCGGAGCAGCACCTGCAGAAGGGACTCAGCCTGGACGAAGCAGTGGAGGCCGTGCAGGATGGCCTGGAGGCCGGCGTCGAGGCAGTGGGGGAGACCGGACGCGAAATCCAGGTGGGCCAGCTCATCACCGCCATGCGCCACGCCGACCGCGGCCAGGAGATCGCCGAACTGGCCGTCCGGCACCGGAACAAGGGCGCGGTGGGTTTTGATATCGCCGGCGCCGAAGACGGCTTCCTGCCCTCCCGCTTCCGGGACGCGTTCACTTACCTGGCCCAGCACAACTTCCCGGCCACGGTGCACGCCGGCGAGGCAGCCGGGCTCGAAAGCATCCAGTCCGCCTTGGTTGACGGCCGCGCGCTGCGGCTGGGCCACGGCGTCCGGATCGCCGAGGACATCATGGTGGAGTTCGACGACGACGAGGACACCGAGGACACCATCGGACTGGTGACCCTGGGCGATCTCTCCAGCTGGGTCCGCGACCGCGGCATCGCCCTGGAAATCTGCCCGTCCTCCAACCTCCAGACAGGCGCCATCGCCGGATTCGGGGAGGGCATCGAAAGCCACCCGCTGGACATGCTGTACCAGTTGGGCTTCAACGTCACCATCAACACCGACAACCGGCTGATGAGCGGCGTGACGCTGACCGACGAGTTCGAACTGCTGGTGGAAACCTTCGACTACGACCTCGACGACCTCCTGGAGCTGACGCTGAACGCCGCCGAGGCATCGTTCCTGCCGCTGGAGGAGAAGGAAGCGCTCGTCGAGTACATCAACGACGCTTACGCAAACCTTGGCTAACGGGCAGGACGCCCGCAGCTCCCCGGTGGCGGAGCTGCAGTGGGTGATTGCTTCCTTGCGCGAGCACTGCCCCTGGATGGGCGCCCTGACGCATGAGTCGCTCGTGGAGTATCTCCTCGAGGAGGCTTTTGAGGTGGCCGAAACCATTGAGGCAGGAGTTTCCGGCGGAACCGCGGGGGAGCAGCACTTCGACGCCGAACTGCTCGGTGAGCTGGGCGACGTCCTGCTGCAGCTGGTGCTGCATGCCCGCCTCGCCGAGGAACGCGGCGCCTTTATGTTCGACGACGTGGCGCGCGGCCTGACTGCCAAAATGGTCCGGCGCAACCCCCACGTGTTCCGCCCGGACGGCTCCCTGCAGGACAGCTTCCCCGCGACGGTCGATGAGATCGTGCAGAAATGGGATGCCGTGAAACGCGCAGAGCGGCCACAGCGCACGGATCCGTTCGAAGGAATCCCGCTGGCCCTGCCGGCACTGGCGCGGGCGCAGAAGTCCATCGACCGCGCGGCAAGGGCCGGCGTCGAACTGCCTGCCGGGGTTCCCATTCCGGGAACGGAAGAAGAACTCGGCGAGCTGCTGCTCGCCGTCGTACGTTCGGCGCATGCCAGTGGATTCGACGCCGAGCGTGCCCTGCGTGGCGCCGTCCGGGACTACCAGCAGCACGTCCCCCGGCAGCATCAACAAAGTTAACCGCACCATCATGACGTCCGGGGGCTGGATAGGTTTCCGTAACCCGGACCACTCTCGACTACGCTGGTCCCTGACGAGTACGTCGAGTTTTCTGCTGTATTTCCCCCGTTAATCGCCCATAAGGAGCAAATTCATGGCGCTTATCGATGCCATCCACGCCCGCGAGATCCTCGATTCCCGCGGCAACCCGACCGTAGAAGTTGAAGTTCTGCTTTCCGATGGCCAGATCGGCCGCGCGGCGGTTCCTTCCGGTGCTTCCACCGGCGAGCACGAGGCCGTTGAGCTGCGTGACGGCGACAAGGGCCGTTACCTTGGAAAGGGCGTCCAGAAGGCTGTTGACGCCATCATCGACCAGATCGCTCCGGCCCTGACCGGCTTCGACGCCACGGACCAGCGCAGCATCGACCAGGCCATGCTGGACCTGGACGGCACCCCGAACAAGGGCAAGCTGGGCGCCAACGCCATCCTGGGCGTTTCCCTGGCCGTTGCCAACGCCGCCGCCGCCTCCGCCGACCTGCCGCTGTACAAGTACCTGGGCGGCCCGAACGCCCACGTCCTGCCGGTCCCGCTGATGAACATCCTCAACGGTGGCTCGCACGCCGACTCGGACGTTGACATCCAGGAATTCATGATCGCCCCGATTGGTGCCGAGACCTTCTCCGAAGGCCTGCGCTGGGGCGTTGAGGTCTACCACAACCTCAAGTCCGTGCTCAAGGAAAAGGGCCTGTCCACCGGCCTCGGCGACGAAGGCGGCTTCGCCCCGAACCTGCCGTCCAACCGTGCAGCCCTAGACCTCATCCAGGAAGCCATCAAGAACGCCGGCTACACCCCGGGCAAGGACATCGCCCTGGCCCTGGACGTCGCCTCCTCCGAGTTCTTCAAGGACGGCGCCTACCAGTTCGAAGGCAAGTCGCTGTCCGCCACCGAGATGAGCGCCTACTACGCCGAGCTCGTGGCCGACTACCCGCTGGTCTCCATCGAAGACCCGCTGGACGAGAACGACTGGGAAGGCTGGAAGACCCTCACCGACTCCATCGGCGACAAGGTCCAGCTGGTGGGTGACGACCTGTTCGTGACCAACCCCTCCATCCTGCAGCGCGGCATCGACACCAAGACCGCCAACTCGCTGCTGGTCAAGGTCAACCAGATCGGCTCCCTGACCGAGACGCTCGACGCCGTCAGCCTCGCCCAGCGCGCCGGCTACACCACCATCACCTCGCACCGCTCCGGCGAAACCGAGGACACCACCATCGCCGACATCTCGGTGGCCACCAACGCCGGCCAGATCAAGACCGGCGCCCCGGCCCGCTCCGAGCGTGTGGCCAAGTACAACCAGCTGCTGCGCATCGAAGAGGAACTCGACGACGCCGCACGCTACGCAGGCCGCAGCGCATTCCCGCGTTTCAAGGGCTAGTAGCCGCGTAAACCAATAACCGGTGGCTATGGTTGAAAGACCATAGCCACCGTTGTTGTTTCCGGCATTGTTCCAGCCCAAAAAAGTGGCGGCCCCAGGCAGGCTGCGCGTTTCAGGAGTGTCATGGCTACCCGCCGTCCCAAAGTTCCCAAGGTTGCCTCATCCCGGTCCGGCACAACACAGGCAACGCATGAGACCGCCGACGTCATCCGCGCTGATTTTGGTTCGGCCAAAGGAAAACCGGGCACCGCCGCAGCCGGCCGCGAAGCACCGGGAACCGCAAGGACAGGCCACCGAACAGCGGGAGCGGACAACGCCCCGCGGCCACCGTCTGCAAACGCGTCTGCAAAAAGGTCCGACGGCGGCGGGAAGAGGACCGGCGCCCACGGCGTTTCCCGGACGGCCGGCACAGACCTGGCGGAGGAGCAGCAGCCCGTACCGGCCAAGGCGTTCTCCGGACGTATGCTCGCACTGGCCGTGGTGATGATTGCCATCACCATCATGCTGGCGCCCACGGTGAAGATCTTCTTCGACAAGAGGGCTGAAATAGCGGCCCTGAACGCCGATATCGCTGCCCGTGAGGCCGAAGGCAACAGACTGCGGCAGCAGGTCTCCCGCTGGCAGGACCCCAACTACGTGAAACAGCAGGCCCGCGACCGCATTAACATGGTTATGCCGGGTGAAACCGGCTACTGGGTCTTCGGCAGCGATCTGCCGGCCGGAGAAAGCGGTAGCCAGACCGGTGCAGCAGCACAAGACCCCGCCGATCTGCCGTGGGTGGATTCCCTGTGGGAGTCCATCACGCGCGCGGCCACAGACTGAACAGCAACAGGAAGGACGGCCAGCGACAGTGGAACCCTACACGGCAGCCGCCCGGGACGAATCCCGCCAACCATCACCGCAGGACCTGGAAGTACTGAGCCGCCAACTGGGACGGCCGGTCCGTGACGTAGTGGAAATTCCTGCACGGTGCGTCTGCGGCAACCCGCTGGTGGCGGCCACCGCTCCGCGGCTGGGCAACGGAACACCCTTCCCCACCACGTTTTACCTCACGCACCCCGTCATCACCTCCGCCGTCTCCAGGCTGGAAGCGGCAGGAGTGATGAATGAGATGAATGATCAGCTTGCCGGCGACGAGGAACTGGCCGCTGCCTACCGTAGCGCCCATGAGGCATACCTGGCCGCCCGCGCTGCCATCGGCGAGCGTTCAGGCATCGGTGCAGTTCCTGAAATCGACGGTATCTCCGCCGGCGGCATGCCCACCCGGGTCAAATGCCTCCACGTCCTGGTGGGCCACTCGCTGGCCGCCGGTCCCGGGGTCAACCCCCTCGGAGACCAGGCCATCACCGCCATCAGCGAGTGGTGGACCGCGGACAGGTGCTACTGCGGCGGGGCGTGGGACACCTCCGGGGAGGCGCCCTCCAAGGACTTGAGCCGCCACGGCCCGCAGGGGCTGCCTGACATCGTGGGCCGGCCCGCTCCCGTCCGGAAGGCCTCCGGCACAACAGCAGGCACTTCAGGGGTGGACCAGTGACGCGCGTCGCGGCCATCGACTGCGGCACCAACTCCATCCGCCTCCTGATCGCAGACATCGGGCACAGCCACGGCACCACCACCCTCACCGACGTTGTGCGCGAAATGCGTGTGGTCCGGCTGGGCCAGGGCGTGGACGCCACCGGCGAACTGGCCCCCGAGGCCCTGGAGCGCACCTTCGCAGCCACCGCCGATTACGCCCGGCTCATCAAGGAACATGTTGCGGTCAAAGTACGCTTCGTCGCTACCTCGGCCAGCCGCGACGCCCGCAACCGGGACGTCTTCGTGGACGGCATCCGCACCCTCCTCGGCGTGGAACCCGAGGTCATCACCGGAGATGAGGAAGCCGCGCTGTCCTTTGCCGGCGCCAGCAGCGTCCTGCCCATCCTGGACGGCCAGGAAGTGCTGGTGGTGGACCTCGGCGGCGGAAGCACCGAGTTCGTCCTCGGCACCGCGGCCGGGGTCACGGCGGCCAAATCCGTGGACATCGGCTGTGTCCGCCTCACCGAACGCCACCTGCGCCAGGACCCGCCCACGGCGGAACAGATCGCGGCCGCCCAGGCCGACGTGGACAACGCCATCGCCCTCGCTCAGCAGGACGTTCCGCTGGAACGCGCCACCGCCGTCGTCGGCGTTGCCGGCTCCATCACCACCATTACCGCGCACGCCATGCGGCTCCGCGAATATTCGCCGGAGGCGATCCACGGCACCGGACTGCCCCTGGATACTGTCCGCGCCGCCGCCAACGACCTGCTGGCAATGGACCGCGCGGACCGCGCCGCCCTGCCCTACATGCACCCGGGCCGGGTGGACGTCATCGGTGCAGGCGGACTGGTGTGGGGCCGGATCCTCGAACGGCTCGGCGAGCTGACCGGAGGCCGTATCACCAGCGCGACAGCCAGCGAACACGACATTCTCGACGGCATCGCCCTGAGCATCGGCTGAGCGCCCATGCAGAAACACGAAACCGGGACAACTCCATTGCTCGGGCGGGCCGGCACAGCCCTTCTCGCACTGCTCCTGGCCGCCTGCTGCCTGGGAACAGGACTCTTCACCGCACCCGATGCCCAGGCGGACGAGTGGCGCGACAAGCAGTACTGGCTGGCTGAATCCGGAATCACCAAGGCCTGGGAGGTCTCCAGGGGCGCCGGCGTCAAGGTGGCCGTGATCGACAGCGGCGTGGACGCCAAGCACCCCGACCTCAAGGGCGCAGTGGTGGGCGGTTACGACGCTTCCGGCTCAGGGCAACCCGACGGCCAAAAAGTGGTGGGGTCCAAGACCGAACACGGCACCCTGGTGGCCACCATGCTTGCCGGACGCGGCCACCAGCCTGCCAACGCCACGGCCAGTCCGTCACCGGGACCATCAGGACTTCCGCCGGACGGAATCGTGGGCGTGGCCCCGGAAGCGCAGATCCTGTCTGTCTCCACCTGGCTGGGCTCAACGAACCCCTCCGGCAAGAGCGACCAGGACCAGATCCCCGAAGCCGTCCGCTGGGCCGTGGACAACGGTGCCAAGGTCATCAACATCTCCCTTGGCAGCACCACTCCGCAGTGGCCGCAGAGCTGGGACGCCGCCTTCCTCTACGCCGAACAAAAAGACGTGGTGATCGTGGCCGCTGCCGGCAACCGGGTGGGCGGCAACATCCAGGTGGGCGCGCCTGCCACTATTCCGGGCGTCCTTACCGTCGCCGGACTGGACCGCAAGGGAACCGCGTCCGTTGACGCATCCTCGCAGGGCATCAGCATCGGCGTTGCGGCGCCGGCCGAAAATCTGCTGGGCGGCGTTCCCGGCGGCAGCTACGCGGAATGGGCCGGAACCTCCGGCTCCACCCCCATAGTTGCCGGCGTTGCCGCACTGATCCGGTCCAAGTGGCCGGACATGAGCGCCAAGCAGGTCATCAACAGGATTGTTGCCACGGCCAAGGACTCGGGTGCCCCCGGCAAGGATCCGCTCTACGGGTTTGGTGTGCTGAACGCCGAGGCAGCTCTCAAGGACGACGTTCCCGAGGTATCGGCCAACCCGCTGGGTTCCATCGCCGAATGGATCAGGGTCCACCGCCGCGGAAACCTGGCCACACCCGCGCCCGTGCCCACCGCGGAGGTCCCCAGCGCAGTACCCACCCTGCCCGAGGCCACCGTGCCCGCAGTGAAGGCTCCCTCCCAGCGGGACAGTGCCCTGGGCGCCGCCGTCGTGATCGGTTTTGGCCTGCTGTTTGTGGCCATTATCGCGGCAGCGGTCATCCAGCTGAGGCGGGCCGCCAGGAACCCGGGCGAACTGCGGGAGGAGCCCGATACCGGGGTGGTGGACAGGGTGGATTCGGGCCGGCAAACCTAGGGCCTCCAGCCTTTTTGGCAGTTAGTGAAGATTTTCACAAACTGCTGTATCCTTGGAGCTATGGCAACCACCCCAGAGCTCCAGGACCGTCCCCGGGTACTCGTCGTCGGCGGCGGGTACGTCGGCCTGTACGTAGCACTCAAACTGCAGAAGAAGATCGCGAATGCCGGTGGCATCGTCACCCTCGTGGATCCACTGCCCTACATGACCTACCAGCCGTTCCTGCCCGAGGTGGCCGGCGGCAACATCGAGGCCCGCCATGCCGTGGTCTCCCACCGCAAGCACCTCCAGCAGACCGAACTGATCCAGGGCCGCGTCACCTCGATCGACCACGAAAACCGCACCGCGGTAGTGGCTCCCGCTGATGGCGGCGCACCTTTCGAGGTTCCCTATTTCGACGTCGTCCTGGCCGCCGGCGCCATCACCCGCACCTTCCCCATCAAGGGCCTCGCTGACAAGGGCATTGGCCTGAAGACCATCGAGGAAGCCGTTGCCCTGCGCAACAAGCTCCTGGAGCGCATCGAACTTGCCTCCACCATGACCGACCCCGCTGCCCGCGCCAAGGCCCTCACCTTCGTGGTGGTGGGCGGCGGTTTTGCCGGCATCGAGTGCATCACCGAGATGGAGGACCTGGCCCGCGCCGCGGTCCGCAACAACCCGCGCATCAAGCAGGAGGAAGTCCGCTTCGTGCTGGTCGAAGCCATGGGCCGGATCATGCCGGAAGTTACCGCCAAGCAGGCAGAATGGGTTGTGGAGCACCTCCGCAGCCGCGGCATCGAGGTGCTGCTGAACACCTCGCTGGACAGCGCCGAAGGCACCCTCAAGCTCATCAACCTGCCGGACAAGTCCCCGGCGCAGGAATTCGAAGCGGACACCCTGGTGTGGACCGCAGGCGTGCAGGCCAACCCCATGGTCCGCTCCACCGACTTCCCGCTCGAGCCCCGCGGCCGCGTGCGTGTCCTTCCGGACCTGCGCATCGCCGGTGACGAAGGCATCATCGACAACGCCTGGGCTGCCGGCGACATCGCCGCCGTTCCGGACCTCACCGGCAAGGGCCTCCCTGACGGCACCTGCGTCCCCAACGCCCAGCACGCACTCCGCCAGGCCAAGCGCCTCGCCAAGAACCTGTGGGCCTCCCGTTGGGACAAGCCGCTCAAGGATTACAAGCACAAGAACCTGGGAGCCGTTGCCGGCTTCGGCGAGTGGAAGGGTGTTGCCAACATCAACCTCGTGGGCAGCATTGGCCTCAAGGGCGGGCTCGCCTGGCTGGCACACCGTGGCTACCACGGCCTGGCCATGCCCACGTTCGAGCGCAAGTTCCGTGTGATCTTCAACTGGATCCTCGCCTTCTTCGCCGGCCGCGACACCACGCAGCTGCTGGACCTGGACAACCCCCGCGGCGCCTTCGTGGCAGCAGCCACCCCGGCTCCCAAGCCCGCGGCCGCACCTGCTGTCGACGCCGCGCCGCCGGCAGGCGCTGCAGGATCAGCGGAAAAGACGAAGGTTGATCCCAAGGAAGCCGTTACGGCCAACGCCAAGTAACACCGGTTCTGCCTGGGGCACGGGCTTGAACACCCTGCCTTAACACACGACGGCGGCTGTCCCCTCTTGGGGGATGGCCGCCGTTTGCGTCGGTGCAACTTTTCCCCTTCTAGACTGGCAGCATGAGTGGCGAGAAGAACCTGCAGGCCCTGCTCGCGGGGATGCACCCGGTACAGCGCAGCGGCGAGTACGTCTACGTCCTGTGGCCGCATGGCCGGCCCCTGGCGCCCGGCATCGAGGCGGCGGTCCGCGAAGCCGAAGGCCTGACGGTGGTGCTGCCCCGGGCCGCAGCGGACAGGGAAGGGCTGTCCTATGACTTTGTGGCGTCCTGGATCACCCTGGAAATCCATTCCGCGCTGGAAGCCGTGGGACTGACCGCCGCAGTCAGCAAAGCCCTCACGGAAGCCCGGATCAGCTGCAACGTCCTGGCAGGCTTCCACCACGACCACCTTCTGGTGCCGGTGGCTGACGCACCCCGGGCCCTTGAGGTGCTTGCTGGACTTTCCGCCCGGAGCAGGCAGAGCCCCGCCGGGGTGCCGGAGCCTGTCCAGCTGCCGGGCAACGGGCGCGGGCTGGATGAGGTATCGCAACCCATGCCCGGGCTGCAGCTGCGCGACGAAGCTCCGGCAGACAGGGGTGCCATCCTCGCGCTGACAGCCGAAGCATTCGCCATCTCCCCGGCTACCGGCCTTCCCGCGGACGGGGAACCGGTGGAAGTCAACGTGCTCCGTGAACTGTTTGACTCCCAGGAATACCTGCCCGGCTTCAGCGTGGTGGCGGAGCTGGACGGCGAAGTGGTGGGCCATGTCATCAGCACGCGCGGATGGGTGGGCGCCCAGGAACTCCTCGGACTCGGCCCGATCAGTGTTACGCCGCGGCTCCAGAGACAGGGAATAGGCTCCGCCCTGATGAAGGAGACCATCGCCCGGGCCAACGCGGCGGGGGAGAACGGAATCGCCCTTCTGGGCAGCACAGAGTACTACCCCAGGTTTGGCTTCGTTCCTGCGGCCTCGCTGGGAGTCCTGCCGCCCGAGGAAGTGTGGGGCGACAATTTCCAGCTTCTGCCGCTCGCGCTCTGGCGCGGCGGCATCCACGGTGTCTTCCGGTATGCCGACCCATTCACCCGCCTCTGACGGGATACCATGGATCAGTTGCCCCAGTAGCCCAATTGGCAGAGGCAGCGGACTTAAAATCCGCGTGTTGTGGGTTCGAGTCCCACCTGGGGTACTTGGATTGCCGGCCGTGGAGGCCGCAAACAGGGAAGCCGCCCAAGTTACGGGCGGCTTCCCACGTTTAATTTCGAATATGCAACGACTGTTATATAGATGTGACCTCAGTCACTTATCTTCCCTTGCGATATGCATTAGCTTGAAGCTTACTCAGGAACACCTGATCCTCGGCGCAGCTGCGCCGGCACGTTCGCATCCCCGTCATCCAAGGGCCTGTTTCGGAAGGCAAGTTTATGTACCGAAAGAAAGTCTTCACCTCGTTTGCCACAGCGGCTGCACTCAGCCTGCTGCTGTCGTCCTGCGCCAATCAAGCAGGACCAAGCACAAACGAGACGTCGTCAGCCGGAGGCAAGGTCGACATTCCTGCCATTTCCAAGGTGGACGTTCCGGCGGGAGGGGTGCTTCCTGCTGGAGACGGTAAGGCTACCTGTCCCGCCACCACCACGCTAGCCTTTGCCGGTGCGCAAACCGGCCCCAACGCCCAGCTCGGGATCAACATCTTCAACGGGGTCCAGTTGGCCATCAACCAACACAACGAGGCCAATCCGGGCTGCCAGGTCCAGTTCAAGAAGTTCGACACTGAAGGTGACCCTAACAAGGCCACCGGCCCAGTTACCCAGCTCGTCAGCGAAGAAAATATCGTGGGCGTCATCGGCCTGGCCTTCTCGGGCGAGTCCAAGGCGACCGGCAACATCTTTGAGCAAAGGGGCCTCGTCCACATCACTCCCTCTGCCACCAACCCGTCCCTGACCGAGAACGGTTGGACCACCTTCTTCCGCGGCCTGGGCAATGACGCAGTGCAGGGGCCGGCCGCAGCCAAGTTCCTGACCGGTAAGCTCGGCGCCAAGAAGGTGTACCTGGTCCAGGATGACTCGGACTACGGCATCGGTCTGGCTACTTCGACGTCCAAGGGACTGGGCGACGCCTTGGCTGGAACGGATAAGGTGACCACCGGGCAGAAGGATTTCTCTGCCGTGATTTCGAAGATCATGAACTCCAAGGCAGATGCTGTTTTCTACTCCGGGTATTATCCCGAGGGCGCCCCGTTCATCCAGCAACTCTCCGGCAAGGGCTATACCGGTACCTTCGTTGCTCCTGACGGCGTTAAGGACGAACAGTTCATCAAGCAGGCTGGAGATGCCTCCAACGGCGCCTTCTTCACCTGCCCCTGCATCCCGGGTGAGCTTATTCCTGACTTTGCCAAGGCTTACAAAGATGTCTCCAAGGGTGTTGAACCCGGTACGTACTCGATTGAGGGCTACGACGCAGCAACAGTACTCCTGTCCGGAATCGACGCGGGCAAGCAGTCGCGGCCGGACCTGCTGGCGTGGGTCAAGTCCTACGACAAAGACGGTCTGAGCAAGCACTATAAGTGGGATGCCAAGGGTGAACTGCAGGCGCCTACGGTGTACGGCTACAAGGTTGAGAACGCCAAGATCGTTCCTGTTGGCCCGATCGGCGAGTAACAACTCCATGGAATCGGCTGTGGGGCCAGCAGATGCAGGCCCCACAGCCTTTTCGTGATTCGGCGACAAAGAGACCATACCCATCACCGGCGGGCCGACGGCCGCGTGCTATTGGATCAGGATGTTCCCATGCTTCCCCTGCTTGTCCATTTACCCCCCATCGAAAATGACTGGATAACTTTCGATATTCCGTCTCTTCAGCAAAACTTCTGGAGTGCCACGTTTGACGGTTTGACGTTCGGAGCTATCTACGCGCTCGTCGCGCTGGGCTACACACTGGTGTACGGCGTCTTGAACCTGATCAATTTCGCCCACTCGGAAGTATTCATCGTCGGCTGTTACGCCGTTTTCTTCACCCTCAGCAACCTCGGCTTCGGCCCTTCCATTCCCCGACTGGGCTTCCTGGCGATCGTTCTCAACCTCCTGCTGGCGCTGGTGGTGGCGATGGCCGCGTCAGCGGTGACGGCCTTCCTGCTGGAACGGATTGCCTATAAACCGCTGCGGAAGCGCAACGCTCCGCGACTGGTGTTCCTGATCACCGCCATCGGCGCTTCCTTCACCATCCAGTACCTGATCTACCTGTGGCGTGGACCGAGCCCTGAGCTTGCAGTGACGATGTTCCGGCCCACTCCCATCTTCGACATCTTCGGAACGATCGTGGACTCGCAGCAGCTGCTCATCATCATCGCGGCCATCATCATGATGGTGGGCATTGAGCGGTTTATCAGCAAGTCACGCACCGGCCGTGGAATCCGCGCCGTCGCACAGGACCCGGATACCGCCACGTTGATGGGTGTGAACAAAGAGCGGATCATTATTACCACCTTCATCATTGGAGGCCTGCTGGCGGGAGCCGCCGCATTGTTTTACGTCATGAAAATTCCATCCGGTGTCCAGTACAGCGGCGGTTTCATCCTCGGCATCAAGGCCTTTGCGGCCGCCGTCCTGGGCGGGATCGGTAACGTACGGGGGGCACTTCTCGGCGGTCTGCTGCTGGGCCTTATCGGCAACTACGGCCAGATTCTGCTGGGCAACTCGCAATGGACCGATGTGGTGGCCTTTGTGGTGCTGGTCCTGGTGCTGCTGCTGCGACCGCAGGGCATCCTGGGTACTTCCCTTGGAAGGAGCAAAGCATGAGCATGACCGATGGGCCCACCCCTCTTGAAACGGCGGCCGCCAAGCAGGCTGCCGTGGACCGCGAGGCTGCCGCATCCAGCCCGGGAACAAGCGTTACACCCGGCGCCCGCCGCGGAGGCAAGCGCGGAGCGCTTTCCGAGCGCTGGAATGCGCTCTCCCGCCAGCAGCAGTGGGCATTCCTCATCGTCGTTGTGGTGCTGGCTTACATGCTGCCCGTTTTGAATCCGCCCATTATCACCACAGAGCCCGGAAACAACTTTGCCCTGGCGTGTTTTGACATGGCGCGGTTCGCGCTGGTGGCTGTCGGACTCAATGTGGTGGTTGGATACGCCGGCCTGCTGGACCTGGGTTACGTGGCCTTCTTTGCTGTGGGTTCCTACTGTGCGGCGATGCTCACCAGCCCTGACTCGCCGTACCTGCACATCCCGTACCTCTGGACCATTCCTGTGGCCATGGCGGTGACGATGTTTTTCGGAGTGGTGCTCGGCGTGCCGACGCTCCGGCTGCGCGGCGACTACCTTGCCATCGTGACCCTTGGCTTCGGTGAAATTGTGCGCATTCTTGCCACCATCGTCCCCGCGATGAAGGGCCAGGTGGGTTTCCAGAACGTGGGTCATCCACCGGGGACAGCGGCGGACGGGGCTCCGATCTTTTCGAATTCAAATGGTGTGCCCTGGTACTGGCTGACATTGACCA
Organism: Pseudarthrobacter sp. W1I19; assembly: GCF_030817835.1. Taxonomy (NCBI): domain Bacteria; kingdom Bacillati; phylum Actinomycetota; class Actinomycetes; order Micrococcales; family Micrococcaceae; genus Pseudarthrobacter; species Pseudarthrobacter sp. W1I19. The sequence continues at coordinate 3,097,073 of NZ_JAUSZR010000001.1, read as the reverse complement.
TCATCATCGTCATTACGCTCTTGGTGGGCAACCTCGAGCGCAGCCGGGTTGGACGGGCCTGGATCGCGATCCGCGAGGACGAGGATGCGGCTGAAATCATGGGCGTGCCAACCTTCAAGTACAAGGTATGGGCATTCGCCATCGGCGCCGCCGTGGGCGGCCTTTCCGGCGCGTTGTTTGCTGGCCAGGTCGGGTTCGTTAACAACCAGAAATTTGACGTCACCACTTCCATCCTGTTCCTTGCCGCCGTTGTGCTGGGCGGAGCGGGCAACAAAGTGGGTGCCATCCTGGGCGGGGCACTGGTGAGCTATATCCCGCTGCGGTTCACGGCCATCGCAGAGTACAAGTACCTGATCTTCGGCATCGCACTGGTGCTCATCATGATCTTCCGGTCCCAAGGGTTGCTCCCGGCCCGTCAGCGGTTGCTCGCCTACGGTCGTACCGCCTTCAACAAGGCTTCCGGAAAAGACGGTAAGGATCCGGCCACGCGACGCACCGGGCCCTCCGGCAGCGGGACACCCGCGGGCAGCGAGAAAGGTGCGGAAGCATGAGCGTGGAAAAGGCAGCCACCGGTTCCAGTGCAGTTCCGGAACATGCCGGCACCGACCCGTCGGTTCCTGTAGTCCCCGGGATGGACATAGAGGCCCTGGCAGAGGCAGGAGTCGACCAGGACCTGGCGGAGAAGGTTGCCCCGGATCGCGACATCGCAGTGGAGGTTGGGGACAACATCGTTGAGGTTCAAAACCTGACCATCAAGTTTGGCGGCCTGGTGGCACTGGACAACATCAGCTTCACCATCAAGCGAGGAGAGATCCTCGGACTCATTGGTCCGAACGGGGCGGGCAAGACCACCTGCTTCAATGCAATGACGGGCGTCTACAAGCCCAGCAGTGGAAAGGTGCTGCTTGAGGGACAGGCCCTGAACGGGCTCAAGCAACACAAGATTACACGGCTGGGCCTGTCCCGCACCTTTCAGAACATCAGGCTTTTTGGCGAGATGACAGCGCTGGAAAACGTGGTTGTGGGCCTCGACGCCCGCCACAAGACCAGTGTCGGTGGAGCCTTGCTGCGCCTGCCCACCCACATCAGGGAGGAAAAGTCGGCCATCGAACGCGGGATGGCACTCCTTGACTTCGTGGGCATCGCTGACCACGCCCACTTCCTGTCCCGCCACCTGCCTTACGGCTACCAGCGCAGGCTCGAAATCGCCAGGGCGCTGGCCACCGATCCTAAGGTGCTGTGCCTGGACGAACCGGCAGCAGGGTTCAACCCGGCGGAAAAGGAAGAACTGATGGCGCTCATCCGGACCATCAGGGATGAGGGATATACAGTCCTCCTGATCGAACACGACATGAAACTCGTTATGGGAGTGACGGACAGGATCATCGTCCTGGAATTCGGCAAGAAAATCGCTGACGGATTGCCGCACGAAATCCGTGAAGACCCGCGAGTGATTGCGGCTTACCTGGGAGAGCCTGAAGATGACCTTGCTTGAAGTCGAAGGTGTTTCGGTCCACTACGGGCGGATCCAGGCGATCCGCGACATGTCCTTTACCGTCGATGAAGGCGAAGTGGTCGCACTCATCGGAGCGAACGGTGCCGGTAAAACCACAACCATGAAGACAATTTCCGGCCTGCTCAACTGCACCGGCGGGAAGATCAAGTTCGCCGGTGAGGACATCACGAAAATGAAGGCCCATCTCCGCGTGGTGCACGGGATCTCCCAGGCCCCTGAAGGGCGCGGCATCTTTCCCGGCATGACGGTCCGGGAAAACCTGGACATGGGAACATTCGGCCGGAAGGACAGGAGTGGTGTGTCCAAGGACCTGGATCGTGTCTTCGATCTGTTTCCGCGGCTGAAGGAGCGGGAAAAGCAGTTCGGCGGCACCATGTCCGGCGGTGAGCAGCAGATGCTGGCCATCGGAAGGGCCTTGATGTCCAGCCCGAAGCTGTTGCTGCTGGACGAACCCTCCATGGGGCTGGCTCCGCAATTTATCCGCCAGATCTTCAAAATCATCAGGGAAATCAACAACCAGGGCACCACCGTCCTGATGGTGGAGCAGAACGCCAACCAGGCCCTCGCCGGGGCACACCGTGCATTCGTCCTGGAAACAGGGGCGATAACCCATAGCGGGACGGGCAAGGAGCTTCTGGCAAATCCTTCCGTGAAGGAGGCATACCTCGGCGTCGGGTAGGAGAGGCGTCTGCCGCTGTGGTTACGGTTCGGTTGCACACGTGGCGGCCCGGGAACTTTTAGCGGTGCCGCCACGTGGAAATTGGTAGCGTGAGCTATAAGGCATACAAAACACCATCACATGGAGGAATCCCGCAATGGCACTTGGCGGCAACCCGATCTTCAACGGAAAAAGCTTCCGTGGAGCCACCCAGGCACCGCCTGTCCCGCAGGCTCCTTACGGCCAGGCTCCTTACGGCCAGCAGTATGGCCAGCCCTTCGGCCAGCAGGGCTACGGGCAGCAGCCGTATGGCCAGGCTCCCTATGGCCAGCAAGGCTACGGCCAGCAGCCCATGACCGACGAGCAACTGCGGCAGATGTACAACCAGCCTGCAGCTGGCCCGGCGGACACCGGCCGGATGACGTTCGACGACGTCATCGTCAAGACCGCAGCTTGCCTTGGCGTTGTGGTGGCCGGCGCTGCCGTCACCATGTTCGTCAGCATGGGCCTTGCGTCGCTGCTGATGATTGTTGGCGCCCTCGGTGGTTTCGTGCTGGCTCTGGTCAACACCTTCAAGAAGCAGCCCTCACCGGCGCTCATCCTCGCATACGCCGGACTGGAAGGCCTGTTCCTCGGCGGCCTGACCCGGATCCTGGATGCGCAGTTCCCCGGGGTCGGCCTGCAGGCTGTGATCGGTACCCTGTCCGTGTTCGCCGTAACGCTGGTGCTGTTCAAGAGCGGCAAGGTCCGGGCAACGCCCAAGGCCATGCGCTTCTTTATGATCGCCCTCATCGGCTACGCGGTGTTTGCCCTGGTCAACATGGTCATGATGATGACGGGAATGACGCAGGAGCCGTTCGGCCTTCGCACCCAGGTTGAAATCTTCGGCATCCCGCTGGGCGTGTTCATCGGCCTGCTGGCCATCGGCCTGGCCGCTTTCTCCCTGATCATGGACTTCACCAGCATCGAGGCGGGCGTCCGCAGCGGTGCCCCGCAGCGCTTCTCCTGGACTGCCGCCTTCGGCCTCACTGTCACCCTCGTATGGCTGTACGTGGAAATCATCCGCCTGCTGGCCATCCTGCGCGGGGACGACTAACCGCTCAGCGGACCGCCGCCGTCGTACTTTTTGAAGCAGCCCAATAACAACTGAGGGCCCCACCACCAGGTGGGGCCCTCAGTTGTTGGACGGTAACTCAGGCAATGCGCATGGCGCCGGCAGCGGGCGTCACAGTGAAGATGTCCGGTGCGGTGAAACCGGCGCCTGCAAACGCCTTGACGACGGCGTCACGCACCTTGTGCTCCGAGCTGACCGGGGTAAGGGCGATGGCCGCGCCGCCGAAACCACCGCCGGTCATGCGGGCGCCGATGGCGCCATTGGCGCGCGAGGACTCCACTGCCAGGTCCAGTTCGGGGCAGGAGATTTCGAAATCGTCGCGCATCGATACATGGCTGGCATCCAGCAGGGCACCGATTGCCGCCGGACCCTGGGCCGCCAAAAGCTCCACGGTCTGGAGGACGCGGTCGTTTTCCGTGACCACGTGCCGTACGCGGCGGAACGTCACTTCATCAAGGAGTCCAGAGGCCTCTTCCAGGTCGCCCAGCTGGACGTCCCGCAAGGCCTTGACTCCGAGGACCTCCGCGCCCAGCTCACAGGAGGCGCGCCGGGAGGCATAACCGCCGTCGGCATGGGAGTGCGACACCTTGGTGTCGATCACCAGCATCACCAGGTCCGCCGGTTCGGTTTCGAAGGGAACCAGATTGACGTCCTGGTTCCGGCAATCCAGGAACACGGCGTGTCCTTTTGACCCGCGCAACGATGCTGACTGGTCCATGATCCCGGTCGGTGCTCCGACAAAGTCGTTTTCGGCCTGCTGCGTGGCCAGGACCATCTCTTCTGCCTTCAGGCCGGCGCCGGTCAGTTCGTTCAATGCCGAGATGACCGCACACTCGATGGCATGGGAGGAGGAGAGTCCTGCACCGAGCGGAACATTGGAGTCAAGCAGCAGGTCAATGCCGGGAAGGTCGATGCCCCGCTGGCGCAGTGCCCACATCACTCCCAAGGGGTACTTGGTCCAGCCCTTGGCCGAACCGGGACGCAGGGAATCCAGCGACATACTCACAATTCCCTGGTCCCCGTAGGTGGACAGCAGCCGCACTGTGGAATCGGTCCGGGTCCCTACGGCAACCCGGGCAGTCCGGTCAATGGCGAAGGGCAGCACAAACCCCTCGTTGTAGTCGGTGTGCTCGCCGATCAGGTTCACGCGTCCTGGTGCCTGCCAGACGCCGGTGGGAACGCTGCCGAATTCACGGGTGAACCGGGCAGCGAGATCTTCGGTGCCTGCCGGTCCGGAGGTGGTCAAAGAATCACGACTGGCACTCACGCGGTAGCTCCTTCAGGCAGGGCTGCCTGAAGGGCAGCTGGGGATGGGGTGGATGCCGGAACGGTGACGTTGCGCAGCCGCTCCGCCACACTTTCCGGAGTGGTGTCGTTGATGAAGGCGCCCATGGCGGCCTCCGATCCGGCGAGGAACTTGAGCTTGTCCGCCGCCCGGCGGGGCGAGGTCAGCTGGAGGTGCAGGTAGCTTGCGGGGCGCAGCAGCGAGTCGATCGGTGCCTGGTGCCATGCTGAGATGTACGGCGTGGGGGTGGGGTAGATGGCATCCAGGCGTTTGAGCAGGTCAAGGTAGACGTGCGCCAGTTCATCCTTCTCCTCCCCGCTCAGCGCCGCCAGGTCCGGAACCTGGCGGTGGGGAACCAGGTGGATCTCGAGGGGCCAGCGGGCAGCGAACGGGACATAGGCGCTGAAGTTCTCACCCTCCATGACCATCCGGCTGCCGTCCTCGCGCTCGGAGCGCAGCAGCGAGCCAGTGAGCGTCTCCCGGCCCTCCGCCGCATCGTAGAATTTGCGGGCCGCCGCACCCAGGACTCCCGCCCGCGGGGTCACGTACGGGTAGGCATAGATCTGGCCATGCGGGTGGTGGAGGGTCACGCCGATGTCCGCGCCGCGGTTCTCAAACGGAAACACCTGCTTGATCCCGGGAAGCGCGCTCAGGGCTTCGGTGCGCTGTGCCCATGCCTCGATGACCGTGCGGGAACGGGCTTCACTCAATCCGCTGAAGGACCCGGTGTGGGCAGGCGTGAAGGCCACCACCTCGCAGCGTCCATAGGCCGGGCCCTTTGTTCCCCAGGCGGGGTCAGCCGGGACGGTTCCGAGGGCCGGGCCCAGGGACGGGAAGCGGTTCTCGAACACCACCACGTCGTAGTCGTCGGCCGGAATCTCTGAAGGGTTGCTGGCAGTAGTGGGGCAGATGGGGCACTGGTCTGCCGGGGGAAGATGCGTGCGGCTCTGGCGGTGGGCAGCAACGGCTACCCACTCGTCCGTCAGGGCGTCAAAACGGACTTCTCCCGGCTCGCCGCGCGGCGGCAGGCCGCGGTGGTCCGTTGTGGTCTCCGCCGTCCTTGCCTTCGGGGCGTGGGCGTCGTCGAAGTAGATCAATTCCCGGCCGTCGGAGAGCCTGGTGCTGGTGATTCCCGTCATGAACCCTGTCCTTTGGTGGTGCAGCAACTTAACAGTATTGTGCCATAGTTCGCTCAGAAGAGAAGAGAATCAAACAAAAAGTAACACGAACGGTTGGTGCGGCGGCAGGCGTTGGGCTGTACGGTAATCCTCATGACTTCCGACTCACCCCTTGAAACCAGCATTGCTTCAGGCTACCGGGCATACGCTACCGGCCGGCAGTATGAGCTCCGGCGGGGAGATGCCTTTGCTGTGGTCACTGAGTTGGCGGCCGGACTCCGCCTCTACGGCAGGGGAGGCGTGCAGCTGACGGAGACCTACGGCGATGACCAGATTCCGCCGGGCGGGTGCGGCATTACGTTGGCTCCCTGGGCCAACAGGGTCGAAGACGGGCAGTGGTTCCTGGACGGCAAAAAGCAGCAGCTGGACATAACGGAAGTGGCACGCAACAACGCCAGCCACGGCCTCCTCCGGAACGCCTCCTACGCGCTGGTGGACGAGTCGGAACATTCGGTCACGCTGGAAGCCACCATCTTTCCCCAGCACGGCTATCCCTTCCTGGCACGGCACCGCGTGCAGTACCTGCTTGCGGAGGACCTGGGGCTGGTGGTCCGCCAGACGCTGGCCAACGACGCCAAGGCTCCGGCGCCCTTTGTCGTCGGTGCCCACCCCTACCTGCGGCTTGGTGACGTACCGATTGAAGACCTGGTGCTGACCGTTTCAGCGGGCACCCAACTGCTCGCTGATGAGCGGCTCATCCCGCGCAGCAGTGCTCCAGTTCAGGGGGACACTGACTTCCGGACGGGACGGCACATTGCTCCACTAAGCGTGGACGTTGCTTTGACGGACCTGCAGTTCGACGGCGACTGGGCGCGCCACACCCTTGCCGGACCCGGCGGGCAGCAGGTCAGCCTCTGGCAGGACGAATCCTGCCAGTACGTCCATGTCTATGTCAGTACCATCTACCCCGGCCGGAACCGTGCTGTGGCGGTCGAACCAATGACCGGGCCGGCGAATGCCTTCAACTCCGGGGACGGCCTCCGTTGGCTGCCGCCGGGGGAATCGTTCACCATCTCGTGGGGAATTGACTACAGTCCTGGCGCAGCGGGGTAGCAGTTTCCCATTAGGCCACGGCTGCGGAAGTATAAGGGCTATGACGCCAGCCGAGGATCCCGTTACGTCCGACCCTCAACAACCAGTACGGCAACCAGCCGCCACACCTGCCCAGGCAGATCCGCCGCTGCGGGTCCTGACAGACCGTGAACTGGACAAGGACATTCCGTACGGCGTCCGCATCGCCGCGTCCTGGGCCTGGCGGGTGGGCCTCATCCTCCTGGTGGCCGGCGCGCTGGTCTGGCTGCTGCGGCAAGTCAGCTTCCTGATCATCCCGGTGATGGTGGCCGCTCTCCTCGCCGGCCTCCTCAGTCCGGTGACAACCTGGCTGCGGCGCCGGGGACTGCCCGGCGGCCTCGCAGTGGCCGTGACCGTCCTCGGTTTTATTGGACTCATCGCCGGAGCGCTGGCACTGGTGGGCAGGCAGTTGCTCATCGGATTCGGCGAGCTCTGGTCCCAGGCGCTGGAAGGCGTGAAGCAGATCCAGGACTGGCTTTCGGCCGGCCCCCTCCACCTCACCGCCGCGCAGATTGACCAGTATGTTAAGGAGGCCACGGACGCGCTGCAGAACAACAGCAGCAGCATCCTCAGCGGCGCCCTGTCCTTTGGCAGTACCGCCGGCCACTTCGCCGCGGGAATGCTCCTGGCGCTGTTTATCCTGATTTTCTTCCTCCTCGAAGGCGACCGCATCTGGGCGTTCCTGGTCCGGCTGCTGCCAAGGAAGGCCCGGGCCGCGACCTTTGGGGCTGGCCGGAAGGGCTGGTCATCGATGGTCAGCTATGCCCGGATCCAGATGTTCGTCGCGCTGGTGGACGCCGTGGGCATTGGCGTTGGTGCTGCCATCATCGGTGTGCCGCTGGCTCTTCCCCTGGGTGTGCTGGTGTTCATCGGTTCCTTCATTCCCGTGGTGGGCGCCCTCGTGACCGGCGTGATCGCGGTCCTGCTGGCGCTCGTGGCCAACGGCCCGGTGAACGCCCTGATTATGCTCGCCATCGTGTTGCTCGTCCAGCAGCTCGAAAGCCATATTCTGCAGCCGCTGGTCATGGGCAAAGCCGTATCCCTGCACCCTGTGGCGGTGATCCTGTCCGTCGCGGCCGGCTCGTACCTGGCAGGGATCCCCGGAGCGCTGTTCTCGGTGCCCATCCTCGCCGTCGCAAATTCGGCCATTCGCTACATCGCCGCCAGAACGTGGGAACATGAACAGGTGCTGGCAGCGCCGGGCGGCCCCCTGCTTGCCGGCGCCGGACCGGACAACACCATTGCAAATGTTGACCCGCCGGACGCCCTCAAGGACGGCAACCGCGAGGCAGCCGGCACAAACGCAGAACATCCTGACGCCCATACCAATGACGCGGCGCCGGGGCCGAAATCCAGAGGAGATTAGTCCGTGAACATCCTTGAAACCCTTCCCGTCACGCTGGACGATGTCCTGGAGGCGCAGAAGCTGCTCGACGGGATTATTGCGCGGACTCCGGTGGAATCATCACGCGCCCTGGGAAAACTTGTGGGCGGAGACGTCTACTTCAAGTGCGAGAACCTGCAGCGCGCGGGATCGTTCAAGGTCCGCGGCGCCTACGTCCGGATGGCACGCCTGTCGCCCGAAGAAAAGAAGCGCGGCGTGGTGGCCGCTTCCGCAGGCAACCATGCCCAGGGCGTCGCCGTGGCGGCCAAGAGCCTGGGAATCAAAGCCCGCATCTACATGCCGCTCGGAGTGGCCCTCCCCAAGCTGGCCGCCACCCGCAGCCACGGCGCCGAGGTCATCCTGCACGGCCACAATGTGGATGAGGCGCTCGCCGAAGCCCAGCGCTACAGCAACGAGACCGGGACAGTCTTTGTCCATCCGTTTGACAACGTGGACGTCGTCGCCGGCCAGGGAACGCTGGGACTGGAAATACTGGAGCAGGTGCCCAACGTGGACACCGTCCTGATGGGCGTTGGCGGCGGCGGGCTCCTGGCCGGTGTCGCCGTCGCCATCAAAGCCCGTGCCAAGGAACTGGGCCGGGACATCCGCATCATCGGCGTACAGGCGGAGAACGCGGCGGCCTACCCGCCCTCACTCGCGGCAGATGCACTGGTGCCTTTGAAGAAGGTATCCACCATGGCCGACGGCATCGCCGTGGGCCGGCCCGGCCAGCTTCCCTTCAGCATCATCCGCGAGCTGGTGGACGATGTGGTGACTGTCAGCGAAGACTCCCTGGCCCGCGCCCTGATCTTCCTGCTGGAGCGGGCCAAGATGGTGGTTGAGCCAGCCGGCGCCGTGGGGGTTGCCGCCCTGATGGACGGCAAGATCGAAAATCCCGGAACCACAGCGGTTGTCCTTTCCGGCGGCAATATCGACCCCATGCTGATGCTCAAGGTCATCCAGCGCGGCCTCTCCGCCGCCGGGCGCTACATGACCGTCCGCATGATGCTCGACGACCGCCCGGGTTCGCTCGCCACCATTGCCCGGATCATTGCCGAGAACGACGCCAACGTCACCGGCCTGGACCACACCCGCGTGGGCGGGTCAATCAGCATGGGTGACGTCTCCATTACCGTAAACCTGGAAACCAAGGGCCATGAGCACGGCGAGCAGGTGCTGGGCGCGCTCCGGGCCGAGGGTTTCCAGCCCATCGTGGTGCACTAGGGGGAGCCGATGGCCGGACTGACAGGGTACAAGGGTTTCGGGGACAGGGGTTTCGGGGACCGGCGGACCATTGCCGCCAGGGCCAAGGGCGGCCTGCTGGTGCTGGGCAGTTTTGTGGCGCTCCTCTTTATCATCGAACTGTTCAACGCACTGATGCTGCGCTCGCTCAACCGGACGTTCGGCCTGCGCCCCAGGAGCGCCGACGGGCTGCTGGACATCTTCACCTTCCCGCTCCTGCACGCCAACCTGAACCATTTGCTGTCCAACAGCTTTCCGCTGATCATTTTCGGCTTCCTGGTCTTCCTGTCCGGACTGCGGGTCTTTATGACGGCGCTGGCCTTCAGCTGGCTCGGATCGGGACTGACAGTTTGGCTCATCGGAAACGGCGGCGTCACCGTGGGTTCCTCAGGCCTGGTTTTCGGACTGTTCGCATTCCTGCTGGTGCGCGGTTTTTTCAACCGCAGCTGGCGCCAGATCCTCCTGGCGGTGGTGTTGTTTATGGGCTACGGCAGCATCCTGCTGGGCGTGCTGCCCCTATTTTCCGGCTACGTCTCCTGGCAGGCCCATCTTGGAGGTGCGGCCGGGGGAGTGGTGGCGGCGCTGCTCCTGCGCCCGCGGAATGCCGGGACCGGCGACGACTTCTGACCGCGGCCCGGCCGCTGACAAAGCAAAACGCTGGCCGCCCCGAGGGGCGGCCAGCGTTTTTTGTTGCTCTTACCGTTATCCGGCGTACGGCTTGGCGGAAAGGATCTCTACCTTGATGTCCTTGCCGTTGGGCGCTGTGTATCCGAGCGTCTCGCCTTCCTTGTGGCCAAGGATGGCAGCGCCCAGCGGTGACTTCTCACTGAAGACGTCGATATCGGAATCCCCGGCGATCTCGCGGGAGCCGAGCAGGAAGGTTTCTTCGTCGCCGGCGATCCGGGCAACCACGATCATGCCGGGCTCCACGATTCCGTCATCGGCCGGAGCCTCACCCACATGGGCGTCACGGAGCAGCACCGTCAGCTGGCGGATGCGGGCTTCGATCTTGCCCTGCTCCTCCTTGGCTGCGTGGTAGCCGCCGTTTTCCTTCAGGTCCCCCTCTTGCCGGGCCTGGTCAATCTTCTGGACGATTTCCGCGCGGCCAGGGCCGGAAAGGTGGTCCAGCTCTGCCTTCAGGCGGTCAAAAGCTTCCTGGGTGAGCCAGGCTGCAGCTGCGCTGTTGGTGGTAGACACGGACTTCTCCTCTAATGGTCCTACATGCAAAAGACCCCGCCACGGTGGCCACTTGTGGAACAGTAACCAGCTCAGCGGGGTAAAGGTATTGCTCCATTGTAGTCAATCCCGTGGATTTACCCAACGCGGGAGCGGCGCGGATCACATTTTCTGGCCGGAGTTGCCCGGAATCCAACAGCTGTCCACCACGCCGGACACGGACAGGGACTCCGTGCGGACGGTAACGCGCTGCGAAACTGTCCGCCCGCCGTCGGCCGTCTCCTCTGGCTGCGACGGCGGAATGTCCACGACTTTCCAGCCAACCACCGCGAATTTCGCGTCCAGTGCCTTGATGGCGCACTTGACAGCCGTGCCAGGTTCCCTGGTGACCTGGAAATCCACCTCGGCCACCGTGGCGTCCGTAGTGGCGTAGCCGATATCTTTGAAGCTCACCGTGGTGAGGGAATTCGAGGTGGAGACCCAGGCCATGAACCCAATGCCCGCGGCCAGCGCAGCACCGCCGATGGCCCGCCTGGCGGCAGGGGAGAGCCTGCGCTTTTGGGCGCCATAACGATTGGCTAGGCTAGTGTTCGCGGGCTCGGATGGGGCCTGCTGGTCCGGGGAAGTCACCAGACCAGTTTAGTGCCCATCCGCAGGTGCCTTCCCGGCCGGCAGCCCGGCCGGGGGAAACCGCCCGTTCAGCGATACATCCAGCAGCCACAAGCCGCGATATGAAGAATAAAGGAGCAGTCCTTCGATGACAGCGTCCAGCAACACACAGGCGCCGCTCCGGCTGCTCGCCGTCCATGCCCATCCGGATGACGAGTCCAGTAAGGGTGCCGCCACGATGGCGAAGTACGCTGCATCCGGGGTGGACGTCATGGTGGCCACCTGCACCGACGGATCACGCGGGGACATCCAGAACCCGGCAGTTGAAGGCGAACCGCATCCCAAGCGGGACATGGCGGGGGCCCGGCGGCTGGAAATGCAGCGGGCGGCCAAAATTCTGGGCATCAGGCAGCGCTGGCTGGGCTTCGTGGATTCGGGCCTTCCTGAAGGCGATCCGCTGCCGCCTTTGCCGGCAGGGTCCTTCGCCACGCTGCCGCTCCACCACGCCGCCGCCCCATTGGTGCGCCTGGTCCGATCCTTCAAGCCGCATGTCATTCTGAGCTACGACGAAAACGGCGGCTACCCCCACCCGGACCACATCATGGCCCACCGCGTAGCGGTCGAGGCCTTCGATGCCGCGGGGGATCCGGCGCGCTACCCAGGGGCGGGCGAACCCTGGGAGCCCAGCAAGCTGTACTACGACCGGGCCTTCAGTCCCGAGCGCTTCCGTGCACTGCATTTCGCCCTGGAAGAGGCGGGTCTTCAGTCGCCGTATGCGGAGCGGCTCGCGGCGTGGCTGGAGTCCGATGCCGAGGGCCATACGCCGCCGCCGGCCCCACATCCCACCACCACCCAGGTGGACTGCGGCGACTTCTTTGAAGTGCGTGATGACGCCTTGAGGGCGCACAGGACGCAGGTGGACCCGCTGGGGTTTTTCTTTGCTGTTTCCCCGGAGATGCAGCGCCGGGCGTGGCCTTGGGAAGACTACTCGCTGATCAGTTCCCGGGTGCCCTCCGAGCTGCCGGAGAAGGACCTGTTCGCCGGGCTAAGATAGAACCGGCAGGCGATTTCTATGCCGTGTAGAAGAAGCACCCGACCGCGGGTTGCTGGATCTGCTCCCTGCTGACACCCGTTCCATAGAAGGTATTCACCGTGCAAAGTCTGCTCCTCAGCCTGGCCACCACGCCCGCGCCCCAGCCCACGCCCTCGTTGCGGGAGGGGATTACGCAGGACCAGGTGACACCGGGACTCCTGGGCTTCATCATGACGGCCTTTTTTGTGGTGGCCACCGCATTGCTGATCGTGGACATGGTCCGGCGGATCCGGCGGCTCCGCTACCGCGCCCAGGTGGAGGAGGAGCGCATCGCGGCTGCTTCGGCCGCTGACATCGAAGCGGCAGAGGCTGCCGGATCGGGATCCGCTGCGGGGTCCGCGGCAGGTTCCGCCTCCGGAGATTCCTTCCAGGAACCGGGCGACGGCGGCACGGACGCCGGTCCCGGCAGCCGCCCCCGCTAGCGGGCTAGCTGAGTACTGCCAGGGCTATGGCCGTGAAGTGCGCGGCAAAGGCAACCACGGTCAAGGCATGGAACAGTTCGTGGAAGCCGAAGTGGTGGTAGCTGAAGTTGGGCTTCTTCAGCGCGTAAAAGACCGCCCCGGTGATGTAGAGCACCCCGCCCACGCAGATGAGGACCGCTGCAGGAACACTGGCGTGGAAAAACTGCGGGAGATAAAACAGGGATCCGCAGCCCAGGGCGATATAGATCGGAACGTAAAGCCAACGGGGGGCGTCCGTCCACAGCAGCCGGAACAGCACTCCCAGTATGGCGCCGGACCAGATGACCCAGAGCAGCAGGACGGCCTGGGGCCGTTCCAGGAGGGTCCAGGCCAGCGGCGTGTAGGTCCCGGCGATCACCAGCATAATGTTGGTGTGGTCCAGCCGCTTAAGGACCATCTTTACCGTGGGGGACCAGTTGCCGCGGTGGTAGACCGCACTGATGCCGAACAGCATTACTCCGGTGGCCGCAAAAACGGCCGACGAGACCTTGCGGTCCACCGTGGGGGCCAGCACCACCAGGACAATACCGGCCACCAGGGCCAGCGGAGCGGTCACGGTATGGATCCAGCCCCGCCACCTGGGCTTGATCATCAGGAGCTCAGCCAGGCGGACGGCGGCGCCGTCCACGGCGTTCATCTCAGGGCCGGTTCCGGCGCTTGCACGGCCGTCCGGTTGCGGCGTCCGGGACGCATCCGTGGTGTTGCTGTTCATCGCTTCAGAATAACTTACGCAGCAGTAAGTTACCGCTGAGTAATAAACCGTCCCGGGTGGTTCCGGCCAGGCCGGGACCGCTCCTCCGGCTGCGGACGGTAGCCTAGGATGTGCACAGCCGAACGTACAGCAAGGAAGTCAGGTGAGAGAACGCGTGGAGTTGCCCGGGTTCCTCTACGGCTTTTATGAGCGCAGGCTGCTCAAGGACCTTGCCCGAGACCGGATTCCCCGGCACATCGGCGTGATGGTGGACGGCAACCGGCGCTGGGCCAGGCAGTTCAACGCCCCCACCAGCCAAGGCCACCAGGCGGGCGCGGACAAGATCCACGAGTTCCTTGGCTGGTGCCAGGAACTCGGGATCAAAGTGGTCACGCTGTACATGCTGTCTACGGACAACATGAACAGGTCCAGCGAAGAACTTGACCTGCTGATGGGCATCATCGCCAATACCCTTGACCGGCTGGACGAGGACGCCAACATTTCCGTGCACGCCATGGGTGCTCCCGAACTTCTGCCGGACTACCTGGCCGAGCGGCTGAACAAGCTGACTGCACGTACCCCGGTCCGGGAAAAAATCCATGTGAACGTCGCCGTGGGGTACGGCGGCCGCCGGGAGATTGTTGATGCGGTCCGTGAGCTCCTGCATGATGCCGTGGCCAAGGGCAAAGACATCGGCAAGCTGGCGGACGAACTCTGCGTGGACGACATCTCCCAGTTCCTCTACACGCGGGGCCAGCCCGATCCGGACCTGGTGATCCGCACGTCCGGGGAACAGCGCCTGTCCGGGTTCCTGATGTGGCAGAGCGCCTACAGCGAGTTCTACTTCTGCGAAGCGCTGTGGCCCGCCTTCCGCAAAGTGGATTTCCTGCGTGCCCTCCGTGATTACGCGGGACGGCAGCGGCGTTTCGGAGCCTGACCTTCCGGTTCACCGCGAGTTCACGCGGCCGCAACAAGAATCGCCGAGTAATGGTTGCGGAAATTACTTCCGATGGATTTACGTTATATCCATCAGCAGGCAAAACCGCCGGCTGATCGGGGAGGCCAGTACATGGAGCGAGACATCGCACCGGTTGTATGGGAGGCCGGACCCGGCCTCATGGCCGAGCCGGCTCACCACTAACACATCCGGGCTTGCGCCCGGGGCTGGAGTCGATGTGGCTACTTCTGAACAACTGCCCGCGGTCCTTTCCGACCAGGGAGAGAAAGCTACCTCTCGCGCCACGCGAGCCATCATAGAAACCGGTGCAGCCGAAGAAGCTGCGGCCGGTTTTGCTGTTTCTGGAAGGGACGCCACCATCCACACCTTTGTGATCGACACCTCCGTCCTGCTCTCCGATCCCCGTGCGCTGCTGCGCTTTGCCGAGCATGAGGTTGTGGTGCCGATTGTGGTCATCACCGAGCTTGAGGCCAAGCGGCACGATCCCGAGCTTGGCTACTTCGCGCGCAAGGCACTCCGGCTCCTCGATGACCTGCGGGTCAAACACGGCGGACTGAACCAGCCCATTCCCATCGGCGACGACGGCGGCAGCCTGGTGGTGGAACTGAACCACATTTCCTCGGAGGTTCTGCCGCTCGGCTTCCGCAGCGGAGACAACGACAGCCGCATCCTCGCCGTCGCAAAGAACTTGGCGAACGAAGGCCGGAACGTCACGGTTGTGTCCAAGGACCTGCCCATGCGCGTCAAGGCCTCGGCGATGGGGCTCACCGCAGACGAGTACCGCAACGAACTGGTGAAGGACTCCGGCTGGACCGGCGTGGCCGAGGTGGAAGCCGGCGAACAGGAGATCACCACGCTCTACGGGCACGAGCCCGTCTTCATCCCGGCCGCTGCTGAACTGCCGGTCAACACGGGGCTGGTGCTGCTGTCCAACCGCGGCTCCGCGCTGGGCCGGGTGGGACCGGACAAGCAGGTGCGGCTGGTCAAGGGAGACCGTGACGTGTTCGGACTCCACGGCCGCTCCGCGGAACAGCGGCTGGCCATCGACATGCTGATGGATCCCGCCGTCGGCATCGTCTCCATTGGGGGCCGGGCGGGAACCGGCAAGTCGGCACTGGCCCTGTGCGCCGGATTGGAAGCGGTGCTGGAGCGCCGGGAACACCGCAAGGTGATTGTGTTCCGGCCCCTCTACGCAGTAGGCGGGCAGGAACTCGGCTACCTTCCCGGCTCGGAGTCGGAGAAAATGAACCCTTGGGCGCAGGCTGTCTTCGACACCCTCGGGGCACTGGTCAGCCAGGAGGTGGTGGAGGAAGTCATGGACCGCGGCATGCTCGAGGTTATGCCCCTCACCCACATCCGCGGCCGCTCCCTCCACGACGCCTTCGTGATCGTGGACGAGGCCCAGTCGCTGGAAAAGAACGTCCTGCTCACGGTCATGAGCCGCATGGGACAGAACTCCAAGATCGTCCTCACCCACGACGTCGCCCAGCGCGACAACCTCCGCGTCGGACGCCACGACGGAATCGCCGCCGTCGTCGAAACCCTGAAAGGACACCCGCTCTTCGGCCACGTCACCCTGACCCGATCCGAACGCTCGCCAATCGCGGCGCTGGTCACGGAACTGCTCGAAGGCTAAGAGCTAAGTTGTTCAGAGGGGCCGTGGTCCGGTTCGCCGGGCCACGGCCCTTCTGTGCAGGGTAGCGGCTGGGGCACTAAGTGACCTTGAGGAAACGGGAGGCTGCCTCGTGGCCTTCTACTTCGAGGGTCCAGTCGGGGCGTTTGAAGGTTTCGGGGGTGAGGCGGACGTGTTGGACGGTTTCGACTTTGGGACCCCAGGCTTTCCGGGTGATGCCGTTCAGGTCGTAGCCCAGGGACCGCGAGACGCCGATTGAGGCTTCGTTCCAGAGGGCCGCTTCGGATTCGGCGACTTCCGCACCGAGCCAATCGAACGCGTAGAGGACGACGGCGGCACGCATCTCCTTGCCGAGGCCCCGGCCCTGCACGGACTTCTTCAGCCAGGACCCGGTGCTGACTGTCTTGATGGCGGCGAAGTCCTTGGCCCCCACGTCCTGGCAGCCGATGAACTCGCCTTGATGCCAGATGCCCAGCAGCAGGGTCCAGGATTCCGGGGTGCATTCGGCCCGGCAGCGCCAGTACCAGCGGGCCATGTTGGGCCCGAGTTCCTCTGCCGGGAGCTCGGTCCAGGGGGTGCTGAACGGGTTCCGGCCGGCGTCGTGGATGCCGCTGCGTGCGGCTTCCACGGCCGCCGGGATGTCCTCATCCCTGATGGGGCGGAGTTCAAGGCGGGGAGTGGTTAGCCGAAGGCCAAAAAGAGGCCAGACGTCGCTGATCGTTGTCATCCGCGAAGCCTAGCCGATGGCCTCATCCAAGGCTTGTCATCCTTAGGCGGGGATTTCCCAGCTGATGTGCTGCCGGACATCGGTAAGGCTCATCGATTCCGCTACGAAGAGGTCATCCAGCATGTACTCGTCCACAGCGATGATCCGGAGCCAGTGGCCGTACTCTTCCGTCCCGGGCTCCAGGGATTGGCTTGCCACGCAGACGCCGGTGGCAAGATCCACCCGGACCCGTGACTTTCCCGGCAGGCACAGCGGTGCCGGTGGATGGATGGGGTGGTAGGCGGCGGTGGGCGCCACCACCGCTTCCAGCACAGGCCGGCCTTCGTGCTCCCGGTGGCTGACCTCGTGCACTTCCACCCTGTTGCTCCCGGGAAATTCGATGGGCACCGGCGCGTTGCCGGCCAGTTCCACCGGGTCCAAAGCGGCGGAAAACCGGCCGTTGCCGAAGCCGGGCTCACCGTAGGCGGCTTCCGGACGGCGCCGCACCAGGCCCTGGTCGTCGTAGACGGGCGTGACCAGATGCGGCGGCAGGAGCCAGGACTTCCGGGTGGCGCTGACGTACAGGCCGTCCTTGGAATCATTGATTCCGGTGGTGCTGTGCAGGACAAGTCCGTCCGCGGTTTCGAGCCGGAGTGCGCCGGGGCGGCGCAGCCATGCCCGGACCGGGGGCGCTGCCGGACTGGGCGCCTCGGCGAACGGCTCGTCCCAGTACTCGAAGCGCAGGGACTGCCACTTCCAGGGGGAGGACCTGCAAAGATTCCGGAACATGGCCGGATCCGCGGCGGCTGAACTGCTGTCCGGATTCGTCCGGTGACGGGAGTCCCAGGTCGCCATATCCACAGTTTACGCGCGGGCGCTGCAGGGGACAGCGAAAATCCAGTAGCATCCGAGGGTGATCCAACGACTGGGCGAACTGTGGCAGCACACCCCGCTGGCCTTCTGGCTGGTGCTGGCTGCCTGCACCTACTTTGCAGTGATGGCTGTCAGGCTCACCGTCATAGATGTCCGGCATCACCTCCTGCCCAACCGGATCGTCTTCCCGTCCTATGCTGTGGCCGGCATACTCCTGCTCGCGGCTGCAATCTTTGCGGACGTCAGTGCCGGGGCGGCGCAGGGGCCGGGTGGCTGGAGCGCTGGATTGATGGCCGTGCCAGCCCTCCGGGTAGTGGCCGGCGCTGCCATCCTCTGGCTTTTCTACTTCCTTCTCCGGTTCGCCTACCCGGCGGGGATGGGTTTTGGCGATGTGAAACTGGCGGGTGTCCTTGGTATGTATCTTGGGTTTCTCGGGTGGGGCCACCTGTTCGCCGGTACCTTCCTGGCATTCCTGCTGGGCGGCCTGTGGTCCATTGCCTTGCTGGCCGCCCGCCGGGGGACCCTGAAGTCTTCCATTCCGTTCGGGCCGTTTATGCTGGCCGGCGCCGCGGCCGCGATGCTGCTGCCCGCCTGAAAGGCCGGCCCATATGCGTGCGGTCAGTTCGGTAGGCTGGCTTAATGCCTGCGCCTGACTACGTCCTGAAACTCCGCAAGAAAATCGGCAACGACCCCCTATGGGTCCCTGGCGTGAGGGGCGTGGTGGTCGATGACTCGGGCCGTGTCCTGCTTGCCCGGCGGGCCGACAACAGGCAGTGGGCGCTGATCAGCGGAATGCTCGATCCGGGCGAGCAGCCGGCACGCGGCCTGGTGCGGGAGATCTTTGAGGAAACGGCGGTGGTGGCCGAACCGGAGCGTGTGGTCTCTGTGGGGGCGGTGGGTCCCATCACCTATCCAAACGGTGACGTGTGCGAGTTCCTCGATGTGGTGTTCCTGTGCCGTTACGTCTCGGGAACCGCCCGCGTCAATGACGACGAGTCGATCGACGTCGGCTGGTTCGGCCTGGATGAACTCCCCGACCTCATGGCAGGCCACCTCACCAGCATCCACCGTGCACTGGCTCCGGCCGAAGCAGCCCACTTCGAACCCTGACCGCACCGCAGGCCCTGGGGCACCCGGCACGCCCCGCGGCACGCAGCGCGGCCAAAGTCCCGAAACACAACAGGGCCGCCGCAACCCCCAAGATTGTGGCGACCCTGTCTGTCCGGCACTCCTGCACCACGGCTGGCAGGAGTACGACGACGGCCGGTACCTTTCGTGGGAAAGGTACCGGCCGTCGTCGTACTTGGGGGTTAGTGCGGAGGCTAGGCCTTGTGCGCCGGAGCGGTCATGGTGGTGACGTCCAGGGCCTTGTCGAGGTCGGCCTCGGAAACCTTGCCTTCGCCGTCTCCGACAAAGCCGAGCTTTTCGGTGGCCTGGCGGACGGTGAGGCCTTCGGCCACAGCCGTCTTGGCGATCTTGGCCGCGTTCTCGTAGCCGATGTACTTGTTCAGCGGCGTAACGATGGACGGGGAAGCCTCGGCGAGGAAGCGGGCACGCTCCACGTTGGCCGTGATGCCGTCGATCATCTTGTCCGCCATAACGCGGCTGGTGTTGGCGAGCAGGCGGATGGACTCGAGCAGGTTGGAGGCCATCACCGGGATGCCAACGTTCAGCTCGAAGGCGCCGTTGGTGCCGGACCACGCGATGGCGGTGTCGTTGCCGATGACCTGGGCGGCCACCATGATGGACGCCTCGCAGATCACCGGGTTGACCTTGCCGGGCATGATCGAGGAACCGGGCTGCAGGTCCGGGATGGCGATCTCGCCCAGGCCGGTGTTGGGGCCGGAGCCCATCCAGCGGAGGTCGTTGTTGATCTTCATGAAGGAGATGGCGATGTTGCGCAGCTGGCTGGACGCTTCGATGAGGCCGTCGCGGTTGGCCTGGGCTTCGAAGTGGTCGCGGGCCTCGGTGAGCGGGAGCCCGGTGTCCGTTGCCAGCAGTTCGATTACGCGCTCGGGGAAGCCGGCGGGAGTGTTGATGCCCGTGCCCACGGCCGTGCCGCCGAGCGGAACTTCGGCAACGCGGGGGAGCGAGGCGTTGATGCGCTCGATGCCGTAGCGGACCTGCGCGGCGTAGCCGCCGAACTCCTGGCCGAGCGTCACCGGGGTGGCATCCATGAGGTGGGTGCGGCCGGACTTGACGACGTCCTTGAACTCCGCGGCCTTGCGCTCCAGCGACTCGGCCAGGTAGCCGAGGGCGGGAATGAGGTCGTTGATCAGGGCCGATGTCGCTGCGACGTGCACCGACGTGGGGAACACGTCGTTCGAGGACTGCGAGGCGTTGACGTGGTCGTTCGGGTGGACAACCTTGTCGCTGCCGGCCGTCTTCAGGGCACGCGAGGCGAGCTCGGCGATGACCTCGTTGGTGTTCATGTTCGAGGACGTGCCGGAGCCCGTCTGGAAGACATCGATGGGGAAGTCCCCGTCGTACTTCCCTGCAGCCACCTCATCCGCCGCGTCTGCGATGGCTTTGGCAAGCTCGCCGTCGAGCACACCCAGTTCAGCGTTGGCCTGGGCAGCCGCCTTCTTGACCCTGGCCAATGCCTCAATGTGGGCACGTTCCAGGGTCTTGCCGGAAATAGGGAAGTTCTCCACTGCCCGCTGCGTCTGCGCGCGGTACAGTGCGTTCACGGGGACGCGGACTTCGCCCATCGTGTCATGTTCAATGCGGAACTCTTCAGTGGAAGTCATGGGGCTAGCTTAGGGCGATCCGGCACCCCATCGAAAACCGTGAAGAGCATGCTACGGGCGGGTTTTTACCCCCGCCCTACAGCTCACCGATCCCGGAAACAACGTTGGCGCGCCCCTCCGCCAGGCTGTAGGAGAGGCCGATGACTGCGGTGCGCCCGCTTTCAATTGCGTCCGAAATCACACGCGAGCTGTCCACCAGCCGTTTGGACGTCTGCTTGACGTGCTCAACCACCATGTCGTTGACCTCGTGCTTGTCCTGGCGCATGGAGGTAAGCACCGACGGCGTAATGCGCTCCACCAGGTCGCGGATGAAGCCGGGAGGCATCTCGCCGGTGTCCACTGCCGCCTTGGTGGCGCTGACGGCACCGCAGCTGTCGTGGCCCAGGATGGCGATCAGGGGCACGCCGAGCACTCCCACGCTGTATTCCAGCGAGCCGAGGACGGCGTCGTCAATAACCTGACCTGCCGTGCGCACCACAAAAACGTCGCCAAGTCCGACGTCGAAAATGATTTCTGCTGCGAGCCGGGAGTCCGAGCAGCCAAAAATCACGGCGAACGGGTGCTGGTTCTCCACGAGCGAGGACCGGCGCGAGGAGTCCTGGTTCGGGTGGGAGGACTGGCCGGCCACGAAGCGTTCGTTTCCTTCGCGCATCCGGCGCCAGGCAAGGGCAGGAGTCAGATAGGTAGTCACCCTGCTTACCTTAGGGGGCAGTGGTGGCCGAAGGTGAAACTGTGACGGCAGGATTGCTGTCCATGGACTTCACGACGGCGTCCGCCAGAATGGCGAATTCGTCCAGTTGGGCGGCGCCGGAGAGGATGACGGTAGTTCCGCGGTACTCGAGCACCATCGACTTTTCCCCCTTGCCGGTATCCCGGAGTTCCCATTCCTGCCCGCCGGCATTGCGGGATCCGGTGACCGGTGCATTTTGTGTCTGCTGCAGGAGCCAGGTGGGGTTGGCGGTCCGGGTCTGGATGAGTCCGATGAAGGACTGTTTGGGCGTGATGTAGCCCACCTCCCACGAGGGAACGCCGCTTCCCGTGCCGGCTTCCCACCGGGCGTAGTTGGGCCGGAAGGTGTTGCCCGTATCCGGGGCCACCGGTGTGAATCCTGCCACATCTGTTGCGTTGCGGGCTGCGGCGCTGACGTCGATGTCCGGGCGGTAGCCGTCATTCTTGGGGGAGGGGTTCATCAGGACGATGGGCAGGAAGGCCGCGATGCTGACCGCCAGGGCGATGATCATCCCGATCACCGAGGCGTTGGCCCGTTTGGCCGCGGCAGCCGGAATCACAGGCTTAACCGGGGCCTGCCCGCCGGCCGCGCCGGCAGCGCTGCTGCTTCCGGATCCGGACGGTTCGGGGGTGGGACTGGTCTTTTCCTGCATTTCGCTCACCCCTCCATAGTCCCCTATGCCGGTGCACAACTCACAGTCGCCCCAGGCGCACCGGCTCCTGGCTGCGGCAACGCTCGGTACATTGCGCCGCCGCGTCATGCCGCAGCCCGAAGGCGGAGCCGCGACTATGATCGATATCAGAGGAATCACCGCTTTCGCTGTTCCGGCGGAGCGGGTTCAATGATCGCCACTCGAAGAAGAGGTTCACGTGTCACCAGCGTCCATGACCCAGAAGTACTCCACGATCTCCCCGTCCCTGGCTGTGGGCAATGACGAGCCGGACCGCAACCTCGCCCTTGAGCTTGTCCGCGTTACCGAGGCTGCGGCAATCGCCGGCGGCCACTGGGTTGGCTTCGGCGACAAGAACACGGCCGACGGCGCCGCCGTTGATGCCATGCGCTCCTTCCTGCAGACGGTCCACTTCAACGGCGTTGTGGTCATCGGCGAAGGCGAAAAAGACGAAGCCCCCATGCTCTTCAACGGCGAACGCGTCGGCGACGGCACAGGCCCCGAATGTGATGTGGCCGTAGATCCCATCGACGGAACCCGCTTGACCGCACTGGGCATCAACAACGCCCTGGCCGTCCTGGCCGTGGCCGAGCGCGGCTCCATGTTCGACCCCTCCGCGGTGTTCTACATGGAGAAGCTCGTCACCGGCCCGGAAGCCGCTGACATGGTGGACCTCCGCCTGCCCGTCAAGCAGAACCTGCACCTGATCGCCAAGGCCAAGGGCGTCAAGGTCAACCAGCTCAACGTGATGATCCTTGACCGCGACCGCCACCGCCCCCTGGTGGAGGAAATCCGCGAGGCCGGCGCCCGCACCAAATTCATCATGGACGGTGACGTTGCCGGTGCCATCGCAGCTGCCCGCTCCGGTACCGGCGTGGACGCCCTGATGGGTATCGGCGGCACGCCCGAAGGCATCGTTGCGGCCTGTGCCATCAAGTCCCTCGGTGGCGTCATCCAGGGCCGCCTGTGGCCTACCAGCGACGATGAAAAGCAGAAGGCCATCGACGCCGGCCACGACCTCGAGCGCGTCCTGTCCACCAACGACCTCGTCTCCAGCGACAACTGCTACTTTGCCGCCACCGGCATCACGGACGGCGACTTGCTCAAGGGCGTACGGTACTCCAAGGACAAGGTCCTCACCCAGTCCATCGTGATGCGCTCCAAGTCCGGCACCATCCGTTTTGTGGACGGCGAGCACCAGGCCAGCAAGTGGGAGGGCTACGCCCGCAAGAGCTGACCCTTCCTGCCTGACACAGATCCCCGGAGCGCCGCAGTGTGCTCCGGGGATCTGCCGTTTCAGGCCTTGGTATAGGGTTGAAGCCATGATTCCTGCTGTTGTGCCCTGTACTGACCGCGCCCTCTGGGACGAATATGTTGACCAATATCAGGGACATCCGCAGCAGTTGTGGGGCTGGGGTGAGACCAAGGCAATGCATGGCTGGTCCGTGGACCGGGTGCTGGTCAACGACGGCGGCAAGACCGTGGGCTGCGCCCAGTTGCTGGTCCGGCGGCTGCCGTTCCCCTTCCGCGCCCTGGCATACATCCCGCGCGGCCCCATGTGTTCGGTGGAGGACGCCCGGGCCGTCCTGGGAACCCTGGCTGACCATGCAGCCGCCCGCCACCACGCAGTGGCGCTGAGCATCGAACCCGATTGGGATGAGGACTCCGCCTTCGCCGGTGCCGTAGCCTCCGCCGGCTTCCGGACCACAAGCAACACCGTGCTGATCCCGCGGACGCTGATCCTGGACCTGACCAGGACGGACGACGAACTGATGGCGGAGATGTCCAAGTCCACCCGGGCGAACATCCGCAAGGCCATGCGCAGCGATGTCGAGTTCCGCAAGGTCAAGAACGATTCCGAGCTTGAACAGGTCCTCGCGATCTACCACGAGACGGCCGAGCGCGCCGGTTTCGGCATCCATGAGGACCAGTACTACCGCGACATCTTCAAGAACATGGGGGACGGGTCCCCGGTCATCGCCGCGTTCGACGGCGAGCAGATGCTGGCCTTCGTCTGGCTGGCCAGGAGCGGGTCCACAGCTTTCGAACTGTACGGCGGGGTATCTGCCGAAGGCCAGAAGCAGCGCGTGAACTACGGCGTGAAGTGGGCCGCCCTGCAGGCCATGCGGGAAGACGGGTGCTCCCGCTACGACTTCAACGGCCTCCTCAACGACGGCATCTCCGACTTCAAGAAGCAGTTCGCCAAGCACGAGAACATGCTGCTGGGCACGTGGGACAAGCCGCTCTCACCGCTCTACCCGGCCTACGCCCAGGCCATGCCGCTGGCCCGCCGCGGCCTGCAGCAGGGGCGGCGGTTCCTGAAAACGGCGGCCGTCCGCGTGCGGCCGTTGGTCCGGAAGCTGCGCCCGGGCAACTGACCAGGTAAGCCAGGACAAAAGGGCGACGGCGGCACCCCGCTTCGGTGCCGCCGTCGCCCTTTGCTCGTTGCCGGCCTGGCAGCCGCTGGCTGCCATCAGCAAACAGCTAAAGGCCGGTGGTCACGGCGAACGCCAGCGCGGGTTCAGTGCTGCCGGCCACCGGATGGACGTTGACCGGCGCCTCGGCGGCCGGCAGGAAGGCGCTGCCGCCGCGGGAGAGCTGAAGATCCCCCTTGGGGGAGTCCAGGTAGATGTCCCCGACCACCACAATCACCACGGCGGCGCCGGACTGGGCCAGCGGAACGGGGCCCGCGTCCGGTGCCAGCTCGATCCGCTGGAGCTGGAATTCCTCGAAGGGCGGCCGGAAAAGCTCCTGGTCCATGACGGTCCGCTCGGCCTGAAGCATCGGCACGGCGACTGGCTGGAAGTCGATGGTCCGCAGCAGCTCCGGGACGTCGACGAACTTGGGTGTAAGCCCGCCGCGCAGCACGTTGTCCGAGGACGCCATCACCTCTACGCCAAGCCCGTGCAGGTAGGCGTGCACGTTCCCGGCCGGCAGGTAGACCGCCTGACCAGGCTGTAGGGAGATGCGGTTGAGCAGCAGCGATATCAGTACGCCGGGGTCACCCGGGTACTTCTCATTGAGGCTGATGACGGTGGCCAGTTCGGTTTCGTAGGGTGCCAGCGGAGCGCCGGCCAGTAGCGCTGCAACCACCTGGGCAGTGTCGTCAGCCACTGACTGGCCGCCGGTGATCAGCCGCTCGAAAGCGGCCCGGAGGCTGGCGCCTTCATCACCCGCCCGGAGATCCTCGAGCAGGGCACCGACCAGCGCGGGTGCCTCGCCTTCCACCGCATCAAAGGCTGCCGCAACATGCTGCAGGATTTCCCGGGTCTGGGCCACCGGGCGGAAACCGCAGAGCGCCTCAAACGGCGTCAGGGCAAAAATCATCTCCGGTTTGTGGTTGTCGTCCCGGTAATTCCGGTTGGGGGCGTCAGGGGCAAGGCCCTGCGCATTTTCCCGCGCAAAGCCCGCCCTCGCCTGGTCAAGGCTGGGATGGACCTGCAGGGACAGCGGCTGGGCGGCAGCCAGGACCTTGGCCAGGAAAGGGAGGCGGGGGCCGAAACGCGCCACCGATTCGGCGCCGAGGAAATGCTCGGGATCGCGCGAGATCAAAGCGTCCAGGGCAGCGGCGGAGCCGTCCTCCGGAACTCGGGCCACGGAGGGCGAGTCCGGGTGCGCGCCGATCCACAACTCCGCTTCGGGACGGCCGGACTCGGGGCGCCCCAGCAGGGCCGCGATGGCCGTTGTTGATCCCCAGGCGTAATCCCGGAGGACGTTATCAATCTCGTACAAGTTGGTGTCCGTTCCTAGGTCTGGAGGGAAGGGGGATTACAAGGGGGCGCACTGGCCGTTGGTTGCCACCAGTTCACGGATGGCTTGTTCGTCGCCCTGGCGCTTGAGCCCGTTGAGCAGGGACTCGGTGATGGGTTCACCGTCCGGAGTGGTGGTCACCGGCGTGAAGTCCGCCGACGGAGGAGACTGCTGCGTCCGGATTCCACCCCCGGCAGCCAGGGCGGAGGGGGCCGGTGCTGCCTGCAGGTGCCCGGATGCGGCCGCCGGAGCCACCAGCATGTCATCTGCGGAACCTGCGGACTGGGCCTCCGAGGCCGAGGCCAGCAGCTGGTCCACGCGCTCGTGGATGATGTCGAAGTCCGGAACGGTGGAGAAGGACGCGTCGAAGTCCGGCGGGCCGATGGTGAGCCGCTTGGCTTCCTTTCCCTTTGCCTTGATGGCAAGGTCCAGGAAGCTGCCCAGCTGCGAGGAGGAGATATTGGAGTCCACAACCTTGGTTCCGGCGTTGGCGATGTCCTCGAACTTGGCCAGCAGGGTGGCTGGGTCCAGCTGTTTGAGCATTGCCTGCTGGACGCACTGCTGGCGGGCGATCCTGGCGTAATCGTCCACGAATTCCCGCGAGCGGCCGTACCACAGGGCGTGGTAGCCGTCGAGGGTGTTGTCGCCGGCCGGGATCCAGCCCAGCGGCATGCCGTGGATGCCGTTGGCCTCATCGATGGTTTCCCCGCTGATGGGTACCCAGCCGCCGGCTTTGATCCGGATGCCGCCCATGGCGTCAATGAGCTTGGAGAAGCCGTCCATGTCCACCAGCACGTAGGCCTGGATGTCCATGCCCAAGGTTCCGGAGACGGCTTCCAGGGTGGCCTGCGCCCCGGGGTCCGCCACACCAGGGTAGAGGTCCGCGTGTTCGTTGGTGACCTCAGTGTTGATGGCGTTGATCAGGCACGCGTCGCCGCAGTCGTACCCGTCGGGGTAGATGGCCCGCATGGGGGAGTCCGCGCTGAACTGGGCGTTCTGGAAGTTCCGCGGGATGGAGATGATGGCCGTCTGGCCGGTCTCGGCATCGACACTCAGCACGGAAAGGCTGTCAGGACGCCTGCCGGTCCGGTCATCCCCGGCGTCGCCGCCCATCATCAGGAAGTTGTACCGGCCGTCCACCGGTTCCATGGCGGGGCCGGACGCGAAGATGCTGCCGATGGCGTTCCGGCCCACGTTAAGCAGGTAGGCGGCGTAACCCAGCGAGCCGCTTCCCAGCACCATCGCCAGCACCAGGGCAATCACGACGGCGGGCCGGGCGGGCGGCGCCAGCAGTACCGGGCGGATGAGCCTCAGGGTGTTGATAAAGAGGATGGCCCAGCCGGCGGCCAGCGCCGCCATAACGATGATGATGGCCAAAGAGGCGAGGGGGTTGGTGATGATGCTGATCAGCAGGGTCCGGTTGACCAGCAGCAGGATGACGGCCAGCACCAGGGCTGCCCAGGCGCACAGCGTTACCCTCAGCGCGGCCCGGCCGAGTTTGCGGTCGCCCGCCACGAGTTGGGCACTGCCGGGAACCAGGAGGGTCATCAGGACCAGCACAAAGCCGCGTTTGGTCCGGACCTGGGGTGAGGCGCTGACCGGGTAGCGGACGGGGTCCGTCAGGGCAGTGTCCGAGGGGGACTGCTGGATCTTGCTGCTGGACATGGCCGCCTCCCTAACGGCTGCCCCGGAGCGTTCCGTTTCCTTCTGCGAAGACCTCACTGACCTTCTGCCGGAGGTTTGCCCCCTTGCGGGTGGCCACGGCATTGAGGTCGGCGGCGAATTCGATAAGGTCGGCGCGCAGCGAGGCGGCAAGCTCATCAGTGCCTGCTGCCAGCATCCGGACTGCGAGGAGTCCGGCATTGCGGGCTCCGGCGATGGAAACCGTGGCCACCGGAACACCGGCAGGCATCTGCACGATGGAGAGCAGGGAGTCCATCCCGTCCAGGGTCTTCAAGGGAACGGGCACTCCGATCACGGGGAGCGGTGTGACACTGGCCAGCATGCCAGGAAGGTGGGCGGCGCCACCGGCGCCGGCAATGATGACCCTCAGCCCGCGCTCGTGCGCCGTCTGGCCGTAACGGATCATTTCCATGGGCATGCGGTGTGCGGAGACAACGTCGGCTTCGAAGGCAATGCCGAACTCCGCCAGGGCGTCAGCTGCCGCTTCCATCACTGGCCAGTCGGAGTCCGAACCCATTACCAGGCCCACCAGGGGGCTGGCCGCGGAACCTGGGGCCGGGGTAGCTTCGGCGCTCATGCGTTCTCCTCAAGAATTGCTGGCGGTTCTTCTGCCGGCACCCGGCCGTCCCGGATGATGCCTGCCACCACTGCGGCCCGGCGTCGAACGGAGTCAACGTCCGCCGTTGACGTGCCTGCCAGGTTGACATGGCCGATCTTGCGGCCGGGGCGCACGGATTTGCCGTAGCAGTGCACCTTGGCGGCCGGTTCGCTGGCCAGTGCCAGCGGGTAAGCCGAAAACAGGTCCTGGTTGTCTCCGCCCAGGAAGTTCTTCATCACCACAACCGGTGCCAGGGCATCTGTGGCGCCCAGTGGCAAATTCAGGACGGCCCGAAGGTGCTGCTCGAACTGGCTTGTCACGGCACCGTCCTGCGTCCAGTGTCCAGTGTTGTGCGGCCGCATCGCGAGCTCGTTGATCAGGAAGCCGACGCCTGTTCCGGGCGTCTCGAAGAGTTCCACCGCCAGGACGCCGGTCACGCCGAGTTCATTGGCAATCCGCAGGGCCGCGTCCTCCGCCGCGGCGGCAACTTCAACAGGGATATCGAGGGCGGGGGCGATAACTTCATCGCAGACGCCGTCGACCTGGACAGTGTGTACTACCGGCCACGCCCGGGCTTCCCCGTCAGGTGTGCGGGCAACCAGCGCCGACAGTTCCCGGGTGAATTCGACTTTTGCTTCGGCGAGGAGGGGGCTCATGGCCTCGAACCAGTCACTGGTTTCGGCAGCCTCCCCGGGGGAGGAGATGATGCGTACACCCTTGCCGTCGTAGCCGCCGCGCGGCGTCTTCAGGACTACCGGCCAGCCGGTCTCCTCGCCGAATGTGACGAGCTCGGCGACATCGGAAACGGAAGCCCAGACCGGATTCGGCAGTTCCAGGCGGTCGATGGCAGCGCGCATCACGAGTTTGTCCTGGGCATGGACCAGGGCGTCCGGGCCGGGCTGGACGTTGACGCCGGCTTCCTGGAGGGCCCTGAGATGGGCCGTGGGAACGTGCTCGTGGTCGAACGTCATCACGTCCAGGCCCTTGGAGAATTCCAGCAGGGTCTGGAAGTCCTTGTAGTCGCCCACCGGCGAGGAGGACACTGCAGACACGGCTGAAACGTCGTCACTTTCGGCAAGGACGCGCAGTTCGAAGCCGAGTGCTGTTGCCGCTGGGGCCATCATTCGCGCAAGCTGGCCGCCGCCAACCACACCTATTACTGGAAAAGTCACATGGGCCAGCCTACCGAAAACCGTCCGGTATCACGCCTTCGGGTCGGGGCGGCGGTTGAGTTTTTCGGCCGACGGGCCGCTGCGGGGAGCAAGTTTGGGGGGCTTCCGTTCAGCTTTGGGGGCTAAAATGGGCCTCTGGCCGTGTGGCCCATTGTTTTCAACGGCCATGGAGGGTCATGTTTAGCGCACTTTCAGATCGCATCCGGGGGCTCGCCTCGCTTTTCTGGCGTGAGGTGGCCAAGTTTGGTGCCGTCGGCGGTGTGGCGTTCGTCATCGATAATGGCCTCACGTATTTCCTTATGCACGGAGCGATGTCGGACAGCGAGGCCAAGGCCCGTTTTGTGGGGGCTTCGGTGGCCACGATCTTTTCCTGGATCGCGAACCGCCTCTGGACCTTCCGGCACCGCCGGCAGGCCAACGTGCTGCGCGAGTTCCTGATGTTCATCCTCATCAACGGCATCGGGATCGGGATTTCGACCGGATTTACCGCCCTGGCCAAGTACGGGATGGGGGTCACGGACAAGAACCTGCTCTTCCTTGCCGGAGTTGTGGGCATCCTGGTAGCAACAGTGGTCCGGTTCTTCGCCTACCGGTTCCTCGTGTTCAACCAGGAACTGGACCAGGAACCCGAGTTTTCGCACGACCACGAGCTCATCGAACTCCACCATGCCAAAGGTTCCCCCGCCGCTGCGGATGTGGCGGAGCCCGGGCCTTTTGCCGAGGACCCCGCCCAGCCCCAAAAGTAGGGGCGCGGCCCGGACCAGCTGTTCAGCTGCCGTGGATGCGTTCCGCGGCGAGCAGCTTCCCGGTGTCAGTAACGTCAGGGTGCGTGAGCACCACTGAGCCTCCGCGGCGCCAGGCGCCCAGTGCATTGGCCAAGGCCGCCTCAAGCCCGGCGCCGGCCGCCACATGCAGCCGGACGCCTTCTTCATGGGGCACCGCGAAGCCATCCAGCAGGTCCCGGTGGAGGTGCCGGCGCCCGTCGGATGTCACGACGGCGCAGGCCGACGGATCGGGATTGACATGCTGCATAAAAACATCCCCGTGGGAGCGCACCTCGGCTGCGTAGTCGAGGAAGCCGGCCGGAAGCCCGCCGTCCCAGCGCATGGCGAGGGCCGGCAGCGCAACTGCCACCACGGCGTCGTACTTTCCGTTCACTGCATCCGGCGCAGCGGTGGCCAGGAAGTCGGCCCGATCCCCGTTCAGCACGGTCTCAAGACCGAGCTGCCAGGCAGCCAATGCCCAGACCATGGACTTCCAATGCGCCGGAAGGTCCAGCGCCAGCCGCATGCCGGGGCCGGCGTCCAGTTCGTCCTGCAGCAGGTTGCTGGTTTTGGCCACCCAGTTATCCAGCACCTTTCCGGACAATTCCACGCGCTCTGCGTCAGGGCCGTACCAGGTGAGCCGCGGGGCTGTGGAATTGCCGGAACGAAGGCTGGTCATCAGATCGATTGCGGGGTTATTCATGGCTCAATCCTGCCACCCACCGTGCGGCGGGTCATTCGTTCGTCCTTGCAAGGTTCCATCAGATCGCCGGCAGTGTGATTCTTATCACTTCCGGTACTAAGCGTGCTTGCTATTTTGGCGAAAAGCGGCTATTTTCCGCACCAACTGGGACCTTTTGGCTTTCCTGCCCCGACTTTTCGCACCCTTGGAGCCGCTGTGGCGCGGGAGTCCACAAAAATCCCGGGCGTGGCGTGCGAAACTTCGCAGGATTTACTGATTATTATCCGGGCAGCGGCTTGACTCACCCTAGTTACACGCGTGTAATTAGGTAACTAAAGGCAACTGCGTAAATACCGGCACACAACCGAGTGTCCATGTATCCAGGCAGTGGCTGCAACATCAGGAGGGTCGCCGTGGGGCAAGCAGAGCGTATCCAGGAAGATGCCGTCGTAGCCGGTCAGGCAACGGCAAAATACCGTGCGCGGGGGGTGCCAAGCGATTGGTACGTGGACCCGGCCGATCCTGATGCGGCGGAACGGTACAACAGGAACAACAAGGATTTTCTCCAGGACCAGGCCACGGCGTTCCTCGCAGCACATGAAGCGCTCCTCGACGGCGGTGAGGACCCCGAGGACGAGCTGGACCCGCCTATGGAACTGGCGGCCGGAACGTCCCAGCCGGTCTGGATCGGCCTGCCGTTCCAGCAGGACTTTGACGACGAAGGCGAGCTTGGCTGGCAGACGGACGCCTTGTGCGCCCAAACGGACCCCGAAGCGTTTTTTCCCGAAAAGGGCGGATCCACCCGCGACGCGAAAAAAGTCTGCGGTGCCTGCAACGTGCGTTCGCAATGCCTTGAATACGCGCTGGCGAATGACGAACGGTTCGGCATCTGGGGAGGCCTGTCCGAGCGTGAGCGCCGGCGGCTGAGGAAGCGAGCAATCTAATTCATCAGGATGTCCACGTCACTGCCGTTGTGGTTGCCCACAACGGCAGTGCCTATCTCCCCAGAACCCTGGCAGCACTGGCGGACCAGACCCGGCCCGCGGACTACGTCATCGGAGTCGATGCCGGTTCCCGCGACGATTCCGAGGTCCTCCTCAAGCAGTCCTTGGGTGTGGCGCACGTTGTCAGCCACCGCGGGAAGAGCGGCATGGGTGCTGCGGTATCCGCGGGCCTCGCCCAGCTCGCGCCCTGGCGTGGTAAGCCAGGCGCGGGCACCTCGGAGTGGATCTGGCTGCTTCACGACGATGCCGCGCCCGCCCCGGAAGCCCTGGCTGAGCTTCTCACCGCTGTTGAACGCGCACCGTCCGTCACTGTCGCCGGCTGCAAGCAGCTGGATTGGCACGCCGAACGCCATCTGGTGGACGTCGGCCTGTCAACGAGCCGCTGGGCCGAACGGCTGACACTGATCGACGCCGATGAACTGGACCAGGGGCAATACGACGGCCGCACGGATACGTTCGCCGTGAACTCGGCGGGTATGCTGGTCCGCCGGGACATCTGGGAGCAGTTGGGCGGCTTCGACCCCGCGTTGCCGGGCAGCGGCGACGACGTTGACTTCTGCTGGCGGAACCGGCTGGCCGGACACCGGGTGGTGGTAGTTCCCGCAGCCACGATGTCCCACGTTGCCCACCGGCCCCATGCGCTGGGGAATGCTGCGGCAGCCCGAAAAGCGCAGGTCCATCTGCGCCTGAAGCATGCACCGCTGTGGATGGTTCCTGTCCACGCTGTGGCCGCCCTGCTGGGAAGCATCTTCAAATTTGTGCTGAGCATTGCCGTTAAGGATCCCGGGCACGGCATCATGCAGCTCGTTGCGACCTTCGCTGCGCTGGCCAGGCCGCGCGCTGTCATCAAGGCCAGGCGGACCGCCCGGAGGACACGCAGGATCAGGCGCTCCGTCATCCGCAAGCTCCAGACACCGAGGCGGGAGGTCTGGAGCCACAGGCGTTCGCTGATGGAAGCCCTGGGGTCGGACACCACTGCAGTTGACCACCTTGAACACGACCCCCTGGCGCATCAGCCCACGGGTGACGCTTCGGACGACTTCGCGGCGCTGGCCACCAGTAAACGCGGCTGGGTGGGCAACGGGGCGCTGGCCGCAGTTATCATCGCCTCAGTCACGTCGCTGCTGGGCCTGACCGGACTCTTTGGAGCCCCTGCAGTATCGGGCGGTGCCCTGATCCCCGTTTCCGCCGGGCTGGGCGAGATCTGGCACCACGCGTCCAGCTGGTGGATCTCCCTGGGCGCCGGACTCCCGGGCCGCGGCGACCCCTTCGGCTATGTCCTCTGGGTCCTCGGCGTACTCGGTGGCGGTGACGCCAATGCCGCCATGGCCTGGCTGCTGCTGCTCACCACGCCGTTGTCCGGTCTGACCGCCTGGTTTGCTGCCGGCGGACTGACGGTCCGCCGCCGGCTGCGCCTGGTGGCGGCACTTTTCTGGGCCGGTGCTCCCGCCCTGCAGGTGGCACTGAACCAGGGCCGGGCAGGGGCCCTCATTGCCCACATCATGATTCCCCTCCTGGCGCTCGCCCTGCTGCGGGCTACCGGCTCAGCCGTGGGCCAAGGCCGCTTTGAGGCCCCGGCTCCCGGCGACCGGCGCTTCGCCGACAGGCCGCCGGTTAAACCCGGGATCAACGGGATGCCGTCCTGGACCGCGGCGGCAGCTGCAGGCCTGGCCATGGCGGTGGTGACAGCTTCCGCGCCTTCCCTGCTCATTCCCGCCACCGTGGCAGTAGTGCTCTGCGGGCTCCTCCTTGGACGCCGCGGGCGCACCGTCTGGTGGGCACTGCTGCCCACGGCCGCCCTGTTCATTCCCTTCGGACTTTCCACGCTCGACCGGCCCCGGGCCTTACTGGCAGACCCCGGCGTGCCGCTGGCCTTTGATGCCGCCCCGTTGTGGCAGCAGCTCCTCGGACAGCCGCTCGAGTTCGGCCCCGACGGTGGTCTCTCC
This sequence comes from Pseudarthrobacter sp. W1I19, assembly GCF_030817835.1. NCBI lineage: Bacteria > Bacillati > Actinomycetota > Actinomycetes > Micrococcales > Micrococcaceae > Pseudarthrobacter > Pseudarthrobacter sp. W1I19. Next base: position 3,063,676 of record NZ_JAUSZR010000001.1, on the reverse strand, counting down.
GGGCTCCCGTTCTTCTCCGACGGCACCCTGCCCTGGGCATCACTGCTGGCGTTCCTGGTGGCCGTGCCGGTGCTGCTCCTGGCCGTAGCCGGACTTTGCCTGCCAGGCCAGCGGACCGGAATTGCCCGGTCGCTGTGGGTTATTGCCACCATCGCCCTGGCCGGTGGATGGCTCGCCAGCAACGTGGCCGCCGGCATCAATTCCAACACCATGGTTACTGCCTTCCCCGGGCCGGCGGTTTCTGCCGCGGCCTTTGCCTTTCTGGGTGCCGCCCTACTGGGGGCGGAACAGCTCCTTGGCCGTGCCGACAAGGCTGCAGCAACGGGCACGAAGCACAAGCTGACCCTGCGGTCCGCCACAGCGTTGGGCACGGTGCTCCTTGTTGCAGGACCCTTGGCCGGCATGACGGCCTGGTCCGCGCAAAACCTTCTTCGAACGTCCGCCGTGGCGGCCCAGGACCCTGCCGGCGCCGGCGCACCGCTGGGCACACCCCGCCTGGTGGAAGCCGCCGGCCGGCGTATCCTCCCCGCAACGGCCATCGATCGGGGGACCGGGCCCGAACAGACCCGCACGCTGTTGATCAGCACCCGCGACGACGGCACCTATGACGCCTCGTTGATGCGGGGTGCGGGCACCACGCTGGACAGCCTCTCCGCCATCGCCTCCGCGCGGAACATCCTGGGCGCCCCGGGCTCCGAAACAGTCCGGGACGACGACGAGGTCACCGCCGCAGTCCGCCGTGTGGTGGCCACCCTGGTTGCAGGCCAGGGCGTGGACCCCCGGACCGACCTCGAACAGCTGGGCGCCGGCTTTGTGGTGCTGCGGGCCGCCGATACCGCCGCACAGCTGACCGCCAGCAGGATGGACGCCGTGCCGGGGCTTATTGCCGTAGGACAGACCGACGTCGGCTGGCTCTGGCGCATCGCTCCGCTGAACCAGCCGGCGCTGCAGCCGGCAGACATCACCCACCGCGTGAGGATTGTCGATGGCAACGGCGCCGCGATTGGCCTGGTACCTTCAGGCCACGACGACGTCGATGCCCCAATTCCCGAGGGTCCTGAGGGCCGCCTGGCAGTGCTCGCAGAGCGGGCAGATCCGGGCTGGACTGCGTGGCTGGATGGCCGGAAGCTCACAGCTACCACGTCCGGATGGTCACAGGCTTTCACACTGCCGCCCACGGCGGGCCACCTGACAGTGCGGTACGAAAACCCGGCCGCCCTTTGGGCAGGGATCGCCCAGGCCGCCGTCATCGGACTGACGGTGATGCTGGCCATCCCCATGCCGGCCCGGCGCCAGCGGACCGGCCTCTCCCGGGATGAAGGCTCGTTGCGTAAGGAACGCCAAAATGCATAACAACCCTGTTCACCCTGCAGCACCGTACGCGCTGCCTGCCGGCGGGGAAGCGGAAACCGAGGGGAGCCCGGACCCGGTGAAGCGCACCGGGAGCGGCCGCAAAGCGCTCGTGGCCGGGCTGCTGTCGGCTGCGGTCATCATGGCCGGTGCGGGAGCAGTGGTTGCGGCGGGATCCCTCCTTCCGCAGCCCGGCTCCAGCCGCAGCGTACCCGCGGGGGTTTCCGCGGTTCCGGCCGGGACCAGCGTGGGGGTCTGCCCGGGGCCTGCCCGCCTGCTGGAAGGCACGGAAGCGGGCACGGACCCGCAATTCAGTCCCGAGTCCGAGACTGCTGCCAGTTCAGTCACCGGCGCCGTCCTCAGTGCCGGCGGCGTGCTGCCGGCAAGCCGCCTGTCGGAACTCAGCGGCAGGACCGCCGTCGAAATTGCCAAAGAGCCCGGCCCGTCCGCTGCCGCCGGCGCTCCGCAGGAGCTCCTGGCCGGGGTTGTTGCAGGGCGGCAGGTGAACCAGGTGAGTGTGCTCAGCGCCGATGCCTCAACCAACCAGAAGGCCTCAGCTGCGGCGGGCATGAAGTTCACGGCAACCGACGGCGACCTGCAGGGGACGGCAGCCGCCAATTGCCAGCAGCCCTCCAACGACCAATGGCTCGCCGGTGCCAGTACCACGGTGGGCCGTACCTCCGTGCTGATGCTCACCAACGCTTCTTCCACACCGGCCACCGTGAGCCTGGAGCTGTTCGGGTCCAACGGACAGATCCAGGCGCCGGGAAGCCGCGGCCTGCTCGTGGCCCCCGGTACTTCACGGGCTGTAGTTCTCGCCGGCCTTGCCCCGGGTGAAGCACAGTTGAGCGTGCATATCCGCAGCGCCGGCGGCCCGGTCGCCGCCGTCATCCAGCAGAGCGTCCTGCGGGGACTAACCCCGGGGGGTGTGGACTTCATCGCCCCCGGTGCAGCGCCGGCTGTCCGGCAGGTGATGACCGGCGTCGACATCCAGGATGCGGGCCAGGTTGCTTCGCTCACGGCAAGGTCCGGATATGAGGACGCCGGACCGGCCCTGCAGCTCACCGTACCCGGCCCCTCCGACGCCGTGGTGGAGGTCAAGCTCTACGGGCGGGACGGCCAAAAGGCCCTGCCGTCCGGCGGCGTGATCACCGCGAAAGCAGGTGCGGTTACCGAAATTCCACTCGCCGGGGTCCCGGCCGGCCACTACACCGTGGCTGCATCATCGGACGTCACCTTCGTGGCCGCTGCGCGGGTTACGCGCGGACTCCAGGAGAGTAAAGCCCTGGATGTCGCCTGGGCGGCATCCGGAGTCAGGCTGGGCAGCCAGCACGTGGTGCCGGTTCCGCCGGGCGGCCAGCGCACCCTGGTCTTTGGCGCCCTGGAGAACCGGGCCACCATCACGTATTCGGCCATCACCGCAGACGGCAAAGTCAGGGCGCCGGCCACGGCGGACATTGCCGGTGGAACAACAGCTTCCATCACGGTGCCTGAGAAGGCTGACGATTCGGACGTGGTCGGCTACGTGGTTTCGGCGTCAGGGGACGCTGCCTATGGTTCCTTGCTGCTGCAGCAGGACGGCCGGGACGACATCTCGTCACTGGCATTCCTCCCGGCCGCTGCCGGGCAGGAAACAGTACCCGTGACCCTCAGCTACTGACGATGCCTACAGCCGGCACTTAGTACCGGCATTTAGTACCGGCGCCGGTAAACGGGGTCCAGCGTTTCGGGGGCAACACCCAGCATTTCAGCCGTGTGTTCCACCACCACGTCATGGACCAGGTCCTGGAGGTCGTCGACGCCCCCGCACGCCTGCTCCACCACGCGCCGGTACACCGTGATCATGGGGCCGTCCTGGTCCGTTGCAGGGATGTAGGCGCCCATGGGTGCCGGGGCCGAATTCGCTGCCAGCTGTTCGAGGTCCGGGGGAATCTCATCCACGCCGAACCGCACGCCGTCGAGGGTCTTGCCCCAGATGTCGTGTAGCCTCTGGGCGGAGTCCAGGACCATGTCATCGAACCGGTCAGAGCGCGTGCGGTAACCGGGATGGGTGGGGAGCATCACTTCGCCACGGAGGCCGCGTCCATGCCGGTTTCGGCGGCGGGCCATAAAGCTTTTGCCGGGCATTCCGGTGCCCGGGTCCTTAACGGCATCCGGGTCAGCCAACCGGACCGTAAAACCTGATTCATGGTTCGATGACTGCATACATCGACTGTAAACCCGGGCGAACAATTACGCGATACATTGTCCCCGGCTTCACGGGCGCGTCGACCCGAAGCCGCAATGCGCCGATATGCGCTGGACAGCGAGTAGTCTGGGATGTCGTGGGAGCTATCCGTCAGTGTTCAAGATCTGCATGCCGCCAGTCAGCGGTGGCTACCCTGACGTACGTCTATGCCGACTCCACTGCAGTCCTTGGTCCGCTGGCCACCTATGCTGAACCCCATTGTTACGATCTGTGCGAGCAGCACGCAGGCTCCCTCACCGTTCCCCGGGGCTGGGAAGTCCTCCGGCTCGCCATGCCCACCACTCCGCAGCAGCCGGGCCCCGATGACCTGCTGGCCTTGGCTAACGCGGTGCGGGACGCCGCTGCCTTGCCGGCCCAGCCGCAACCGGCCACAGCCAAGCGCGGGCCACATTCAGCGCTCGAAGCTCCGGCTGGAGCGGAAGGTACCCGGCGCGGCCACCTGCGCGTCCTCCGGGAACCGTCCTGACCGCATCTGGCGGTACGCTGGAAGCTGCAATTCCGTCCGCTACCGGCGCCAGCGCGCCCGTCAGGGAGCATGTACCAATGCCAAAGATCAGTCCTGAACTGCTGTCCGTCCTGCGTTGCCCCGTGACAGGTTCGCTGTTGGTGCAGGAGGGCGAGGAGCTTGTCGCAACCGCCGGGGACGAGTCCGGCGTTAAGCCCCGGTACGCCATCGAGGACGGGATTCCGCTCCTGCTTCCGCCCGAACTGCTGGCAGCCGCCGCCTCTGCCGGTTCAGACCAGCACGACGCCACCACTGCTGCGCCGCCGGCAGGGTAGCCCCACATCCCTTTCGAACCACAGGCCCACCCGGCCACTGGCGCCCAGGTGCCGCTCCCGGACCCCGCACCGGCCATCGCCGGTCCAAGTAAAGGATTCACCCATGGCTTTTGATTACAAGGTTGCCGACATCTCCCTGGCTGAAGCCGGCCGGCACCAGATCCGCCTCGCCGAGCACGAGATGCCCGGCCTGATGTCCCTGCGCGAGGAGTTTGGGCCCAGCCAGCCGCTCAAAGGCGCCCGGATCGCCGGGTCCCTGCACATGACCGTGCAGACCGCCGTGCTGATCGAAACGCTGACGGCCCTCGGCGCCGAGGTCCGCTGGGCTTCCTGCAACATCTTCTCCACCCAGGATGAAGCCGCTGCCGCCGTTGTGGTGGGCAAGGGCACCGTGGAGGACCCGCAGGGCGTGCCGGTGTTCGCCTGGAAGGGCGAAACCCTCGAGGAATACTGGTGGACCGCCGAGCAGATCCTCACCTGGCCCGGCGCCGAGTCTGATCCGGAGCTCGGCCCCAACATGATCCTGGACGACGGCGGCGACGCCACCATGCTGGTGCACAAGGGGGTCGAGTTCGAGGCAGTGGGCAACGTTCCCTCCGCCGATCCCACCGATTCCGAGGAATACGGAATCTTCCTGGAGGTCCTCCGCCGCTCCCTCGCGGCAGACCCCAAAAAGTGGACCCGTACGGCCGCCACCATCAAGGGCGTCAGCGAAGAAACCACCACCGGCGTGCACCGCCTCTACCAGCTCGCCGAACAGGGCAAGCTGCTGTTCCCCGCCATCAACGTCAACGACTCGGTCACGAAGAGCAAGTTCGACAACAAGTACGGGATCCGGCACTCCCTCCCGGACGGCATCAACCGCGCCACCGATGTATTGATGGGCGGCAAGGTCGCCGTCGTCTGCGGCTACGGCGACGTCGGCAAGGGCGCCGCCGAGGCCCTCCGCGGCCAGGGCTCCCGGGTCATCGTCACCGAAATCGACCCCATCTGCGCCCTGCAGGCCGCCATGGACGGCTATCAGGTGGCCAAGCTCGAGTCCGTCCTCGCCCAGGGTGACATCTTCATCACCACCACGGGCAACAAGGACGTCATCATGGCCGAGCACATGGCGGGCATGAAAAACAAAGCGATCGTGGGCAACATCGGCCACTTCGACAACGAGATCGACATGGCCGGGCTCGCGAAGGTCCCCGGCATCAGGAAAGTGGAGATCAAGCCGCAGGTCCACGAGTGGGTGTTCGACGCCGGAACGGCCGCCGAGCGTTCCATCATCGTCCTCTCCGAGGGCCGGCTGCTGAACCTGGGCAACGCCACCGGGCACCCGTCCTTCGTCATGAGCAACTCCTTCGCCAACCAGACCATCGCCCAGATCGAGCTGTGGACCAAGAAGGACCAGCCGGAGGGCCAGCGCGAGTACGAAAACCAGGTCTACGTCCTGCCCAAGGTCCTGGACGAAAAAGTTGCACGCCTGCACCTGGACGCCCTGGGTGTGGAGCTCACCGAGCTGACCAAGGACCAGGCCGAGTACCTGGACCTCGACGTCGCCGGCCCCTACAAGCCCGAGCACTATCGTTACTAAGAAGTAAAGCGCCCGGGTGCCAACGGCACCCGGGCTGTTACTTTTTGCACCTAGGATCAAAATATGGAGCCTGAAGTCAAGCCCCGCCGTCCGGGCAGAACCAAGAAGATTCTTGTGGTGGCAGCCGTGTGCCTCCTCGCCGCTGTCGGGGGCGTGTTCTCCGCGGTGGCGCCGGGAATCGCCCGCGGTGCCATTGAATCCGAGGCAGGCTCCGCCGTCAGGACGTCTCCCGGCGTCGCGTTGCCGGTCATCGCTCCCGTGAAACTGGACGCCGCGCCGGCCAACGGTGCCAAGCAGGTGAACCCTGCCGCCCCGGTGTCACTGAAGGTGGCCAACGGCACCATCGAACGAGTCACCCTCACCAGCACCTCAGGGGAGACCGTCGAAGGCAGCATCGACGCCGGGGGCACCGGCTGGACCGCAGCCGGAGCATTGAAGTTCAACACGGACTACAGCTACACCTACGTGGTCAAGGACAGCGCCGGACGTGAGACAAGCACCACCCAGACGTTCAGCACCGTCTCCAGTACCCATGAAGCCGACGCCGCGATCTACCCCCTGGATGGCATGAAGGTGGGTGTGGGGCAGCCCCTGCAGATCACCTTCAGCGAACCTGTCATAAACCGCGACGCCGTGGAGAAGGCCATCACCATCTCCAGCAGTGCCGGCCAGGCGGGCGCCTTCCACTGGTACAGCGACACCATGGTCCGGTACCGGGCCGAAAACTTCTGGGCCGCAAACTCCACCATCACCATGGACATGAAGCTCTTCGGCGTGGACCTGGGCAACGGCCAGATCGCCAACTTTAACAAAAAAGTGAATGTTGCCATTGGCGACAAAAAGGTGGCTGTGGCGGACGCTGCCGCCCATACCTTCACGCTGAGCGTCAACGACCAGGTGGTCAAGACGCTGCCGGTCAGCATGGGCGACAAGCGCTTCCCGTCTGCACGGGGGTATGGCGTGCTGATGGAGAAGAAGCGCTATGACCACTTCCGGGCCTCAAGCATCGGATTGAAGCCCGATGACCCCGCCTATTACGGTGACGTGGATGTCGAATACACCATCCGGCTTACACTCAGCGGGGCCTACATCCACCAGGCCCTGCCGTCCGCGTTCCCCTTCATCGGCAACACCAACGTCTCGCATGGCTGCATCGGTTTCGCTCCCGACGGCGCTGCCTGGGTCTTCGACAACATGGGCACCGGCGACGTGGTCCAGATTATCAACACCGAGGGTGACTACGCGGCCCATACGGACGGCTTCGGCGACTGGAACATCCCCTGGGGCGAATACAACAACTAGCGCCGGGCTGCAGCGGCTAACTGCTGAAGGGCAGCCGCTGCAGCCTCGCGCCCGTCTCAGCGCTCCGTCGTCGTGCCTTGCCCAGCCTCGCCAATTCCCTGGTCCGCCGTTCGGCAACGACGGCGGCAAGGTAGTCTTCAGCGCTGGTTCCCGCGGGCGGGGGAGGGGCCACGTGGGCCGCGAGTTCTGTGGCAATCGACTCAGCCATCCCGGCCCTGGAGAACGGCGCCATACGGCCTGCCTGCCGGGTGAATTGCGATGCCCGCCGCGCCGTGGCATCCGGGAGCCTGCCGATATCCGCCGTGGCCGCCCAGGCCGTCAACCGGGGCGGAACGAACACCGGCGCGGACCGTTCCACCGGGACCCGGCTCCGGATGGCATATGTCCCGGCCATCAGGTCGCCCAGCCGGCGTGACCTCTCGTTAAAGAGGGCCACGGCAATGGCCAGGCCGCCGAAGGTCAAATAGATTTCAAGGAATCCGGTCAGGCCGCGGATGAGGGCGTGGCGGAAGCGGATGGCCCCGCCGTCCTCCCTGACCACCCGCAGGCCCGCTGCAAGTTTGCCCAGGGAGAGCCCGCGGCTCAAGGTCTCGATGGCCACTGGAACGATCACCAGGCAAAAGACCACGCCGGCAAGGACCAATGCCCGCTGGGCGGCCTCGTCCAGGTCGTCACCGGCGGCCGATATCCCCATCAAGATCACCACGAGCAACGCGATGCTCAACGCCATGTCCAGGAGCAGGCCCAGGGCGCGGGCCGCGAAGGAGGCGGGACGCAATTCCAGTACCACTGCTTCGCCCGTGACGATCGAACTCATGCTGGTCCCCGTTCCGCGCATTTGATGTTGCAGACGCAAGTCTAGTGCCGGGCGCTAGGCTGATGCCGTGGATATGGACGCGTTCTCCGCCATCAATGCGGACAAGTGGTCCCGGCTGCATGAGATCGCCTACAAGGCCAGGCTCACCGGGTCCGAGGCAGATGAGCTGCTGGCCCTCTACCAGTCGACGTCCGCACATCTGTCCCTTATCCGGTCCCTTGCTCCGGAAAGCGGTCTGTCCGCGTCCCTTTCGGCCACGCTGGCGCAGGCCCGCACCCGTTTCACCGGAGCACGCTCGAACGTGATGGCCGACCTGGCACGGTTCTTTGTGGTGGCCCTTCCTGCCGCGTTGTACCGGCTCACCTGGCTTACCCTGGCGTGCGGTGCCGTGTTCGTCCTGATAGGCGCCGCCTATGCCTTGTGGATCAGCGGGAACGCTGAGGCGCTGCGGGCAGTGGCATCCGAAGCGGCGGCCCGGCAGTACATCGAGGAAGACTTCATCAACTATTACTCGGAGAACCCTGCCGCATCCTTCGCCGGGGCGGTCTGGACCAACAACGCCTGGATCAGCGCGCAGGCCGTGGCACTGGGGATCACCGGCGTGTGGGTGCCCATGATCCTGTTCGCCAACGCCCAAGGGGTGGGCATTGCTGCCGGCATCTTCGCCGCGGCCGGCAAGTCTGACGTTTTCTTCAGCTACATCCTGCCGCACGGCCTGATGGAGCTCACGGGAGTGGTTATCGCCTCCGCCGCCGGCCTCCGGATTTTTTGGGCCATGGTGTCACCGGGCCCGCGCTCCCGTGGAAGGGCCGTGGCCGAGGAAGGCCGGTCACTGATCACCGTTGCCTTGGGACTGGTCCTGGTGCTGTTCGTCTCCGGCCTCGTGGAAGGGTTCGTGACACCCAGCGCACTGCCGGTATGGGCCAAGATCGGCATTGGAGCCACGGTCCTGGGCGGGTACTGGCTTTATGTGGTGGTGTGCGGCCGGCCTGCATACCTGGCGGGGGAGCGCGGTGACCTGCGCCGCGAGGATGCGGGCTATTCCGACATCGCTGCCTGAATCGTTGTAATCCTGCCGGGGTGGTTCCTCGCGCAGCCGGAATTCCGGACGGTAGGCTCGTCAACAGAGAAAACGCGCAATGGACCCGGAACCAGGCGCGAAGACCCAACGGAAGTGGACCCTGCTGTGAAAGACGACACTCCTGCCCGCGCCCGGCGAGCCGAGCCGCAGCCGGACCCGATCCTGGACACGTCCGGGGACTCTGCAGAGCCGGCGTTTTCCTGGATGACGGGCGGCACAGACACCGGAGGCCCGGCCACTGATGACGCCCATGAACCCGTCAGCGCAGAATCCGCAAGCACTCATTCCGGCAGCACTCATTCCGGCAGCACAGTTGAACCTGCCGGTTTCGCTGATGCTCACCGGGGAACGCCTTCCCGTGGCGGGGTGGATGCCCACGGCTCCACAGTGTCGGCCGGCACGTCTGCCCAGGGTGCGGGCAGGGTTGAGCAGCCGGAGAGCCGGGCGGACCGCAAAGCCGCTGAGGCCGCCGTCGAGGAACCGGAGGCTTCGTCCAGCCGGGAAAGCTCACCCGTCTTCCGGGAGCAGTTGCCCACCTCGGCCCTCCAGGTCCGCCCGCCCCAGGAAGAAGTGGAGCGCCGCAACGCCCAGCGGGAAAGCGCCGCAAACGCCAAACCGGTGGCTCCCCGTGTGATGCAGGTCCTGCTCGCCATCTTCTTTCCGCTGGTCTTGCTGATCCTCGCCGTCCGCGCGGTCACCAGCCCCCTGTTCCTTTGGGTGGAATACAACCGCCCCGGATTTCCCGGCGACGGCTACGGGTTCAGCACCGACGACAGAATGACCTACGGCTCCTACGCCGTGGACTACCTCAGCAACTGGGCCGGCCCGCGCTACCTGGGGGACCTGGTGCACCGCAGCGGGGACAAGTTGTTCAAGGACGGCGAAGTCAGCCACATGGCGGACGTCAAGCTGGTGATCCTGTCCACCTTCGGGGCGGGCGTGCTGCTGGTCCTGTTCAGCCTGATCGCCATCCTGTACCTGCGCAGGCGCAGTTCCGGAGGCGTCAGGAGGGGACTGTTCGCCGGCTCCCTCATCACGCTGGTGCTGATCCTGGGGCTGGGAACGCTGGCAGTGTTGGGATGGCAGCAGTTCTTCACCGAGTTCCACCGGATCTTCTTCGCCGAGGGCTCCTGGACATTCAGCATGGACGACACCCTGATCCGGTTGTTCCCCGGCCAGTTCTGGATTGACGCCGGAATGGTGATCGGGGGCCTGGTCGTGCTGACAGCGCTTGTGACGCTGATCCTCACCTGGCCGACACGCCGGCGGCGCGGCCTGGTAGCGGAGAAAACGACGGCGGCAGCCGGGAAGTCAGCGGATCAGTCGTAAAGCTTGCCGATCTCGGCTTCGAAATCGTGCACCACGGCGCTGCGCTTCACCTTCAGCGACGGCGTGAGGTGACCGGATTCGACGGTGAATTCCGCTCCCAGCACGGCGATTTTGCGGATGGATTCCGCTTTGGACACCAACAGATTCGCCTGGTCCACCGCTTCCTGCACCGCGGCCGCCACCTGCGGATCGCCGGCGGCCTCCCTGATGGACCGGGACGGCAGGCCGCGCTCCGAGCACCAGTTCTCCAGGCCTTCTGGATCCAGGGTCACCAGCGCTGAGATAAACGGCTTGCCGTCACCCACAACCACGGCATGGCCCACCAGCTGATGTGCCCGGATTTTTTCCTCGAGGGGTCCGGGCGCCACGTTTTTTCCCCCGGCGGTGACCAGCAGGTCCTTCTTCCGACCCGTAATGGTGAGGAATCCCTGCGGGTCCAGTTCCCCCAGATCGCCGGTTCGCAAGAAACCGTCCACAAAAGCCTCGGCGTTCGCGGCCTGGTTGGCGTGATATCCCCGGAAGACGCCGATGCCCTTCACCAGGATCTCCCCGTCCTCGGCCACCCGGATGGTGGTGCCTGGAATGGGGATGCCCACTGATCCCACCCTGGTACGCGCCGGGGTGTTGACTGCGCACGGAGCAGTGGTTTCGGTCAGGCCGTAGCCTTCCAGGACCGGGATCCCTGCGCCGCGGAAGAAATGGGCGTCCTCAAGGCTCAGCGGGCTGGCGCCGGAAACGGTGTACCCCACCTGGCCGCCCATGGCCTGGCGGAGCCGCGGGTAGAGCATCCTGTCGAAAATTCCATGGCGGATCCGGCACAGCAGGCCTGGGCCATCGCCTTCACCGCGGCTTCGCCGGTCCTCCGCCTTTGAGTACTCAATGGCCGTGGCGGACGCTGCGCTGAACAGCCGGGCTTTGCCCCCTACTGCCGCCTTGTGCGCCGCGGCAGCACGGACCTTTTCAAAGATCCGTGGAACCACCAGGAGGAAGGTGGGCCTGAATGAGCCCAGGTCTTCGATCAGCTGGGCTGCGCCCGGCGAGTGCGCCAACGTGGCACCAGCTGTCAGGCAGACCACCTGCACCGCACGGGCCAGCACGTGGGCGAGAGGCAGGAACATCAACGTCCGGGCCTGTTCCTGGAGCAGCAGCTCTGGAAGGAATGCAACAATGTTCTTGGCTACCAGGGCGAAGTTGCCGTGCGTGATTTCGCAGCCCTTGGGCTTGCCCGTGGTCCCGGAGGTGTAAACCAGGGAGGCGACGTCGTCCAGCACAGCCTTGCCCCGGTGCCGTTCCAGCTCGGCGTCGGTGACGCCCGTCCCTGCAGCGGCAAGGCTCGCGAGGTTGGGGGCATCGCCGTCGAAATCCATCCGGACCACGTTGATCAGCCGGTCCCGGAGCAGGGACGAGCCGGCCAGGACACCAGCGACGAGCTCCGCCTTGGCCCGGTTTTCCGCGAACACGCGCCGGACTCCGGCGTCGTGGAGGATCCATTCCACCTGGCTGGCGGAGGACGTTTCGTAGATGGGCACGGTCACTCCGCCGGCAAACCAGATGGCGAAATCCACCAGCGTCCATTCATAGGAGGTGGCCGACATCACCGCCACGGCGTCACCGGGCTCGAGTCCGCCGGCGATGAGCCCCTTGGCAAGCGCGCTGACATCCTGCAGGAATTTCTGCGCCGGAACGTCCACCCAGCCATTAGGCCCCTTGCGCCGGTACAGGGCACGCGCCGGATTGGCGGCCTGCTGTTCCAGCAACAGGTCGGTGACGTTGCTGGCAGCATCAAGCTCAACCAGCAGCTCCGTGCTCGCTTCTCTCACAGCAGGTCTCCGTTCCGCTGCCACGCCGCGGCAGCGGCTCCTTCGGGGTCTCCTGACATCCTGCCCTAGATCCAGGACGGCATCCACATTCGAAGCCTCCACTGCTGGTACGGGATGATCTCGGCGGCCCATACCGGGTAGAAGAAGGCCGACAACAGCATGGCCGCCGCCACAAACACGGCCACCAGATACAGCCCGGACCGGCGGCGCCACGGCGGATCCGTGGTTTTCCCCAGGACCAGCCCCAGGCAGTAGACCAGGGCCAGCACCAGGAACGGTTCGAAGGAGACGGCGTAAAAGTAGAACATGGTCCGTTCGGGGTACATGAACCATGGCAGGTATCCGGCGGCCACGCCGGCGAGCACGGCCCCTGCCCGCCAGTCACGGCGTCCCGCCCACCAGAACAGGAGCACCACCAGCGAAATGGTGGCCGTCCACCAGATCAACGGGTTCCCCACCGACAGGATGGCGGATGTGCACCGGTCAAAGTCGCAGCCAGGGGTGCCGCGCTCGGGGGACTCATAGAAGAACGACGTCGGCCGGCCCATCACGAGCCAGCTCCAGGCACTTGCCTCGTAGGGATGCTCCGAACCAAGGCCCTGATGGAACTTGTACGCTTCCAGGTGGTAGTGCGCAAGGGACCGGACAGAATCCGGCAGCCAGCCCCACTCCGCGGAAGGATTGCTTTGCGCCCAGCGGCGGAAATAGGCGTCCTCCGACCGGAACCAGCCCGTCCAGCTCAGGGCGTAGGCCACGGCGGCAACCGGAACCATGCCCAGGAATGCCGGAACACCGTCCTTGATGATGCCGCCGCTGATCCAGCCGCGGATACCCGCCACCCGGCGCGCATTGAGGTCCCACAGCACCGTAAGGATGCCGAAGGCGGCAAGGAAGAACAGTCCGGACCACTTGGTACCCACGGCTAGGCCCAGGCAGAGGCCCGCCGCAATCCGCCACCAGCGAACCCCCAGCCAGGGCCCGGACAAGAGCTGTGCCGGAGTGGGACGTTCCCCGCTGGCCTCCGCCGCCCGGGCAAGCCTGGCGGCCAGCCGCCGTCGTCCGTCATCCCTGTCAAGCAGCAGTGCGCCGAACGCCGCGAGGACCCAAAACATGAGGAAGATGTCCAGCAGCGAGGTCCGGGACATCACCAGGTGGTGCCCGTCCACGGCAAGCAGGAGGCCCGCGGCTCCCGCGAGCGGAAGCGAACCGAAGAGCTTCAGGGCGATGAATGACAGGAGCAGGATGGACAGGGTGCCGGTCAGGGCTGCGGAGAAGCGCCAGCCGAAGGAACTGTCCGGGCCGAAGAGCCACATGCCGGCAGCGATCATCCATTTTCCCACTGGGGGATGGACCACGTATTCGGGCGAGTTCAGGAGGACGCCCGGGTTTCCGGCGTTGAAGGAATCGTTGGCTTTGTCCGGCCAGGCCCGTTCGTAACCGCTCAGCAGGTACGAGTAGGCATCCTTGACGTAATAGGTCTCGTCGAAAACCAGCTTGTGCGGTGTCTCCAGCCGGACGAACCGGAGGACCCCGCCTGTCACGGCCGTCAGGACAGGAACCAGCAGGAACCACAGCCGCAGCGACGGCGGGTAGTCGCGCCACTGCTCCCGGGGGCCCAACAGCCGGGTGCGGAGGGAATCGGCGGTAAATGCCTCGGCCGGGCGGCTGATCCATGGCCGGGCCGGGGCGTTTCCGGGTTGGCCGCCGGCTGCTGGAGAGCTTGCGCTGGACGCCGCGGGTGTGGCGTGTCCGGCCCCGGCTGGCCGCGTCGAGGTCTGCGTCACGAGCCCCATGCTACCTTTTGCGGCTGGCAGCGCCCGCAGCAGTAGGCTGGTGGCGTGGACCCTAACCCCAGCCCCTTCCCTGATTCCGGCATTGCACCCTCCAGCCAGGCTGGTGGAGAACCCGCAGGGGATGCAGCGGTTACGGCACCGGGCCAGGTGGCCGGGCGGATCGTGCTCGCCGCCACGCCGATCGGGAACGCCGGCGACGCCTCCGCCCGGCTGGTGGAACTGCTGGCGACGGCGGACATTGTTGCCGCTGAGGACACCCGCCGACTGCACCGGCTGGTACAGAACCTGGGGGTGACGGTGGCAGGGCGGGTGATCAGTTACCACGAGCATAACGAGGCCGCTAAGACTGCTGAACTCCTCGACCAGGTCAGGGCTGGAAAGACCCTTGTTATGGTCACAGACGCCGGAATGCCGTCGGTATCCGACCCCGGCTTCCGGCTGGTGGAGGGCGCCGTAACGGCCGGACTCACTGTGACCGCTGTTCCTGGGCCATCGGCAGTCCTGACGGCCCTGGCGCTCTCCGGCCTGCCCACCGACCGCTTCTGCTTTGAAGGTTTCCTGCCGCGGAAGGCCGGGGAAAGGGCCTCACGCCTGGCTGACCTCGCCGGGGAGCGGCGGACCATGGTGTTCTTCGAAGCGCCGCATCGGCTCGAAGCCATGCTGCGGGCCCTGCGGGAACGGTTCGGCCCGGAGCGGCGTGTCGCAGTCTGCCGCGAACTGACCAAAACCTATGAGGAAGTCATTCGCGGCTCCCTGGACGACCTCCTGCAGTGGGCCGAAAGCACTGAGGTGCGGGGTGAGATTGCGGTGGTGTTGGCAGGGGCCCCGGAGCAGGCCGCCGGAACACCCGAAGACCACGTGGCTGCGGTCAATGAGCTGGTGGCGCAGGGCATCCGGCTCAAGGAGGCCGTTGCCGCTGTCGCGGAGGATGTCCGGGTGAGCAAACGGGAGCTCTATTCAGCGGTTTTGGCTGCCCGCTAGGGTTGCCTAGTTCCCTGTGCTGAGGCTGTGCAGGTGCACAGCCCTTTCCTCTTGCGGTAGTGCGTAAAGGCGTAGACCGGCTCGCGGCCCGGCAGTAGTCTGGCAACTAATCAGCCCGTATCACTGCGGCCGTTCCGGCCACCTGCCCGCGGGCTGCAATAACCCTACTGACGAGGGAGTCATCGTGACTGTCACTGCACAGCCGGCCGTTTCCGCAGAACGCGAAAGCGCCCTTTTGGCCTCTGTTCCCACCGGCCTGCTTATCAATGGTGAGTGGCGGGCCGCCGCTTCCGGCAAGACGTTCGACGTCGAAGATCCGGCCACGGGCAAGGTGCTGTTGAGCATTGCCGACGCCGGTCCCGAAGATGGTGCCGCGGCGCTGGATGCCGCCGCTGCCGCGCAGGAGTCCTGGGCGAAGGTCCCATCGCGGGAGCGCGGCGAAATCCTGCGCCGCGCCTTTGACCTGGTTACCGAACGCGCCGAGGATTTTGCGCTTTTGATGACCATGGAAATGGGCAAGCCCCTGGCCGAAGCCCGCGGCGAGGTGACCTACGGTGCCGAGTTCCTGCGCTGGTTCTCCGAAGAAGCCGTCCGTGCCTTCGGCCGCTACTCCGTCTCCCCGGACGGCAAGTCCCGGCTGCTGGTCACCAAGAAACCGGTGGGCCCCTGCCTGCTGATCACCCCGTGGAACTTCCCGCTGGCCATGGCCACCCGCAAGATCGCCCCGGCCGTCGCAGCCGGCTGCACCATGGTGCTGAAGTCCGCGAACCTCACGCCGCTGACCTCCCAGCTGTTCGCCGCGGTCATGATGGAAGCCGGCCTGCCCGCCGGCGTCCTGAACGTCATCCCCACCTCCACAGCCGGTGCCACCACGGGCCCGCTGATCAAGGACTCGCGGCTGCGCAAGCTCTCCTTCACCGGCTCCACCGAAGTGGGCCGCCGACTGCTGTCGGACGCCTCCGAAACCGTGCTGCGCACCTCCATGGAGCTGGGCGGGAACGCCCCCTTCGTCGTCTTTGAAGACGCCGACCTCGACGCCGCCGTCGCCGGGGCCATGCTCGCCAAGCTGCGGAACATGGGCGAGGCCTGCACCGCGGCCAACCGCTTCATCGTCCACGAATCGGTTGCCGCCGAGTTCGCGGAGAAGTTCGCCGCGAAAATGAAGGAGATGACCACCGCCCGGGGCACCGAACCCGAATCCAAGGTGGGTCCGCTGATCGATGCCAAGAGCCGGGACAAGGTTCACGAGCTGGTCTCCGACGCCGTTGCCTCCGGCGCCAAAGCAGTCCTGGGCGGCGGACCGGTGGAGGGCCCGGGCTACTTCTACCAGCCCACCATCCTCTCCGGCGTCACCGAAGGCACCCGGATCCTGTCCGAGGAAATCTTCGGCCCCGTCGCCCCGATCACCACCTTCAGCAGCGAAGATGACGCGGTACGGCTGGCCAACAACACCGAATACGGGCTGGTGGCCTACGTTTTCACCAAGGACCTGAACCGCGGCATCCGGATGGGCGAAAAGCTCGAAACCGGCATGCTCGGCCTGAACGCCGGCGTCATCTCCAACGCCGCCGCACCTTTCGGCGGCGTCAAGCAGTCCGGCCTGGGCCGCGAAGGTGGCCTCGAAGGCATCGAGGAATACCTCTACACCCAGTACATCGGCATCGCCGACCCCTACGCCGGATAGAGGCTGCACGGCCGGCGAAAGCCGCTGCCTGCCCTGGTGCGGGAACCGCTGGATCCGGAGGGCCTGTATCAGGAACCTCCGGACCAGCGCAGAGACCAGGTGCGGGCAGCGGCTTTCGCCGCTTTGCCGGCGGCAACGCCGGCAGCCCGGAAGGGAGCAGCCAGCAGGCGTCCAAACCGTCCAACAACCGACGCCGGCAGCCAGGCTGCGTGCAGCCGGCGCAGCGTGGGGGAGTTGGCCCGGAATGCTGATTCAAGAGCCGCGATGCGGGCAGCGGTGATTTCGCTGCTCCGGGACGCCTTCCGCGCAGTTCCGGAATGGTCTGCTTCAGGCTCCCCGCCCACCGGCGGGCCGTATTTTTGGCGTTCGAATTCTGCGGTCAACCCCGCCGCAGCCTGGTGGGCGGCCTCGTCCATTCCGCCCGGTTCGCCCAGCAGCGTGGAGCCACGCAGCCTGGCGGAGTACGCCCGGGGGGTCTCGCTTGGCTGGGGCGGCAGGCCGTAGTCGGTACCCAGGTCCACCATTTCGCTCCATGCCAACGGCACTGCAGCGGCAGGGTCCGCTGTTCTGAGCCGCCGTGCCCGGATCCCTGCCCGGATGAGCCGGGGGCACGCGGCAAGCAGCGCAGCCCCTACAAGCGATCCGATACTCATCAGCCACCGAAGGAGTTGGCTTCCGGTGTCCGTGGTGACGCCCGACTCCGGGCCGGGCAGCGGAGCGGCGCTCGGCGCCGGCGCGGGAGCAGGTGTGGCTTCCGGGACCAGATCGTCACCGTTCTCCAACGCGTTGGGGGCCGGGGAGGCGGAGGTCTCGGTGGCGTAGTCCGGCACTACGCCGCGGGACGGTGTGGGCTCGAACGGGACCCAGCCCAGCCCCTGGAAGTAGAGCTCCGGCCACGCGTGGGCATCCCTGGCGTCCACCTCGTATTCAGGCAGTGCACCCTGACCGGCCACGGATACGGTGGCGCCCGTCAGCCTGCCCGGGGCGTAGCCCACCGCGATCCGGCTGGGGATTCCCTCGAGCCGGGCCATCACCGCCATGGCGGACGCGTAGTGGATGCAGTAGCCGCTCTTCTGGTTCAGGAAGTCTGCGAGGACGGAGAGCCCGTTTCCGTCATAGCCGCCCTGCACGGGGGACTGCAGGGAGTAGGTGAACTCCGCGGACCGCAGGTACTTCTGGATGGCCATCGCTTTGTCATAGGGAGTGGAACCGGAACCGGCTACCGTGTCTGCAGTGCTCCGGACGATATCCGGAATGTTTCCCGGAATCCGGGTGAAGTCATCCGCTATGCCCTGCACAGGTGCCGAAGATCTGGCCAGCAGCCCCGCTGTCACCGTCGGAACGGTGGACGTGACCAGGTACTCCTGCCGGCGTGAGGTGGTGTCGGTCCCCTTGATGCTCAAGGTGGCAGGATCCCAGGTCCACCGTCCTTCCAGGCCCCGTACGGATTCCGGTGCGTAGGGGACGGGCAGGTAGGGGCTGGTGAATGTCCCGGCATCGATGGCTGTGACCAGCTGCTGCACATCGGGCACTAGATAGCCGGGGTCGATTTGGTTGCCCAGCGGGCGGCGGGAAGCGTTGCGGTCATCGGGGCCCCAGGAGTCGCCATCGAAATTGTCCACGGTGACCGAGCGTAAATACAGCGGGGCAGGGGAGTTGGTGGCATAGGTGATGCGGCCGCTCCCGGCAGGGGTCCGCAGGCTGTTCCCCAGCGTGATCATAGGGTTCAGGCCGGTGGACTGGCCCCATGGATTAATGCGCGAGCCTTGCGGAAAGGTGCCCTGGTCGAATCCCGGAATGGCCAGCGGCAGCACCAGGGTGGCGGCCACGGCCACGGCCCCGGTCAGGACTGCCCTCCGCACCTGGCCGGGATTGCGCGCGGAATCGGCGGGTGTCCGGGCATCCGGGACGTACCACTGGCTGCATGCCAGGATCATCAGGTACCCGGCCACCGCGGCGGCAAATGCCCAAAAGCCCACGCTTTGGGGCTTGATCATTGCCGGCACCACCAGGATGGCCAGCAGCCCCACTCCGGTGGCGGCGGGCATGCCGAGAGGTACGGCCAGCGCGTCCACCAGGATTACGGCCAGGCCCAGGACCACGCAGATGACCATCACGATGCCCACGTTGGGTGCCACGGGGGCCGTTTCGGAGAGGACGGTTTCGCTGGCACGGCGGATCAGCCGGTCAAGCTCGGACAGGCTGGCTCCGGTGGGAAGGATGCCCGCGAAACTGGAGCTGCGGAAGAATGTCAGCGTCAGGATGGCGGCCAGGGAAATGAATCCGCCGGCGGTCACCAGCAGCGGTTGCGCCCTGACCGAACGCAAGACCGCGAGCGTGAGGCTGACCACCAGCACTGTGGTGAGAACCGGCCAGTACCAGGCCCAGCCCCGCAGCACTCCATTCAGTGACAGGGCCGCGCCTGCCACCGCGAACGCAATGGAACCTGCCATCGCCCAGGGATAGGCGCCTACCCGGGTGCGTCCCGGCGTTCCTGCCGGCCCCGGCTGCTGCCGTTCAGTTCCGGGGTTCCTTGCAGGTGCAATGGTCATCGGGCCACCCCCGCTCCACGCCGGACCTCCGCCGCCGGTGGTTCCGGCACGTCCAGGTCCTGGTCGAACTGGTTCCATGCCGCCGCCACGGATACGCTCGGCGCCACGGCCGCCGCCCGCCAGCCTCCCTGCCGGAGTTTCTCCAGGGCATCCTCGAACTCCGCAGGCCGCTCCGCCACCAGGATCGCAAAGGCGTTGGTGCCGTAGCCTGCGGCGGGCGCAAGGGACAGCGCCTCCAGTGCCGAGATCCTGCCCAGGACGGCGATGACCGGGCCCCGCATGCGGTGGGCGGAGAGCTTGTCCATGAGGTTGTCATCAAAAGGTGGGGGCCCTGGCTCCTGGCCATGGGATTCCCTGACGCCAAAGACGTCCGCGCGGCCCGCCTCGCCGCGCAGGTGGTGGGGCCCCGTGAGCTGGATTGCGGCGAGGCTCTCGGCAATGGACTGGAGCCCGGAGGCCCCGGTGTACTCTTCCAGCTCGGGTTCAGGAGCGGACGGCGAACGCAGGAAGGCCGGTTCCCCTCGCGCATCCAGGAGGCGCAGCGCGTAATTGCGTTCGGAAAGGTGGGCGCTGATGGACATGGCGGCTACCACGGCCCACTCGAAGGTTTCGCTGCTGATCATCGTGTGGCCGTCCTGGGCCGCGTTTCCTGCCGGGGCGGCGCCGGAGCTGCCGGAGAACGCCCCGAACCGGTGGTCCAGGATGATGGTGGCCTCAGGCGTGGTGACGGATTCCTCCTGCCGCACCATAAGCTCTCCGTGGCGGGCGGTGGCCGCCCAGTGGACACGGCGCATTGGATCTCCGTGCCGGTATTCGCGGGTCATCACGTCGTCGTCGCTGGGGTTGGCCCGGATCCTCGTAGCAGTGACGCCGTCGTTGCCCCGTGCCCCGGCCAGCCCGGTCAACGGAAGGACGACGGCGGCAGGCGTCACGGTGAGGGTGTCGCCGTCGTCAATGGCCTGCCTGTGCAGCGACAGGCCGAACGGATCGGTGAACTCCGCTGTGACTGGCCCGATCAGGAACTGGCCGCGCTGGGCGGAGCGCAGGTGGTACTCATACCTGCTGGTGCCGCCGGTGGCGGAACGGGAAGGGAACCGGAAGGCCGGTGACTCGCCGAACCTGGGGGGCAGCCGTTCTTCCATGGTGGCGCGGCCGCTGGCGGACCCCGTCCGGGCCACCGCAAGCCTGACAGTGGTGGGCGCGGCCGTCTCCACGGGCGAGGGGTTAAATTCGCGGTACACCTGGAAGCGCGGTTTCACCAACCGGATCCCGGCGAGGGAAACCAGTGGGAGGACAAAGAGGAGCACTGCAAGGCTCAACAGGTCCCTGCGGCCCATCACCTGGGCGGCGGCAAGCGCTGCTGCCCCCGCGGCCAGCATTCCCCAGCCGCGTTGCGTGAAGAGGTGTCCGGGAAGTCGGTCCAGCAGCGCCATGGAAGTCCGCCTAGCGGTTCCTGCTTAAACCTGCCACCGGGGCGTTCCGGCCGGCAGGTGCGGAAGCCCTTGCTCCGGTATCTGCCGGTTTCTGTGCCACGGGCAGCCGGGACAGGATGCCGCGGAGGACGCTGTGTGCGGTTTCCCCCGCGCCCGCGGCTTTCCGGTCCAGGATGATCCGGTGTGCCAGGACAGCCTCGGCGACGTCCACAACATCATCCGGCAGGACAAAGTCGCGGCCGTCCAGAGCCGCAGTGGCCTTCGCCGCCCGCAGCAGCTGCAGCATGGACCGGGGGCTGGCCCCGAGGCGGAGCAGCGGGCTTTCCCGGGTGGCGCGGCCCACGGACACCGTATATTCCTTGACAGCCTGCGAGACGTAAACCTGCTGGACCGTGGCGATCATGGCGGCTACCTCGGCGGTGGTCACCACCGGGGACACCTTGGCCAGCGGTGACGCCGACTGGTGCGTCTCCAGCATCTCGATCTCGGATTCCTTGTCCGGGTATCCCATGGAGATCCGCGCCATGAAGCGGTCCCGCTGGGCCTCAGGCAAGGGATAAGTGCCCTCCATTTCGATGGGATTCTGCGTTGCCACCACCATGAACGGCTCGTCCAGGCGGTAGGACTTGCCGTCCACTGTCACCTGGTGCTCCTCCATGCACTCCAGCAGGGCGGACTGGGTCTTCGCTGACGCCCGGTTGATTTCGTCGCCGATGACAATGTTTGCGAAGACGGCGCCGGGCCGGAATTCGAAGAGCCTGGAAGACTGGTTGTAGATGGACACGCCCGTAACGTCGGAGGGAAGCAGGTCCGGGGTGAACTGGATCCGGTTCACCGTACAGTCGATGGTCCGGGCGAGCGTCTTTGCCAGGAGCGTCTTGCCCACCCCCGGCACGTCCTCCAGCAGCAGGTGGCCCTGGGCGAGCAGCACCGTCAATGCGAGCTTCGCGGCATCCGATTTCCCGTCGATCACCGTATTGACAGTCGTCAGGATCCGCTGGCTTGCCTCGTGGAAGGACGTGGCATCCATGGCAGCGGAGCGGTGGCCGTTCAGGTGGCTCACGGGCTCTGCGATTCCCGCGAGATTGCGGTTCGCAGCGCTCACATCGTTGGCACTGCGTCGGTGGGATTCCATCGGCAACCTTTCAGCCCGGGGTTCACCTGGACGGGACAGCTGGCCCTGCCTTCGCCCGTCGGTGGGCGTCCGCATGTGTTCGTACCAGACTACTAACACAACTGCCACCACAGACAGAGAGTTCCAACAAATATGGGGACCGCACTGTCGGTTTAGGCTTGATGGATGTGCAACCCGCTGATCCCCGCCGCATACCGTGCTTCAGCTGCCGGTGATGCGCCGGAATCCGAACGCTCCAGGCAGCGGGAGTTTCCCCCGGCTCCTGAGCCTTTGCCGGTGCCCGTTATGGACAACCACACCCACCTCGACTTCCCGGACGGAGAGGCGCCGGTGGGGATCAAGGAAGCCCTTGACGCTGCTGCGGCGGTAGGCGTCCAGGGTGCCGTGCAGGTGGGCTGCGACCTGGAATCATCCCGGTTCACGGTGCAGGCGGTTGACCTGGATGAACGGCTGCTGGGGGCAGTGGCGCTTCACCCCAACGATGCTCCCCGTTATGCCGTGCGGGGCCAGCTGGAAGAGGCGCTGGCAGAGATCGAGCAACTGGCTGCCCATCCCCGGATCCGCGCCATCGGCGAAACCGGCCTTGATTTCTTCCGGACCGAGGGAGAGGGCCTGGCCCACCAGCGCTACTCCTTCCGCCGCCACATCGACATCGCCAAGCGGCTGGACCTGACACTGCAGATCCATGACCGCGACGCCCACAGCGACGTGGTGCAGGTGCTCAAGGAAGAAGGCGCCCCGGAACGGGTGGTTTTCCATTGCTTCTCAGGCGACGAGGAACTGGCCGCGATCTGCAACCGTGAAGGCTGGTGGATGTCCTTCGCCGGGACCCTGACGTTCAAGAACGCGGCCAACCTGCGGGCCGCGCTCGCCGCAGCGGATCCGGCACTCCTGCTGGTTGAAACGGATGCTCCATTCC
Organism: Pseudarthrobacter sp. W1I19; assembly: GCF_030817835.1. NCBI lineage: Bacteria > Bacillati > Actinomycetota > Actinomycetes > Micrococcales > Micrococcaceae > Pseudarthrobacter > Pseudarthrobacter sp. W1I19. The sequence continues at coordinate 3,040,870 of NZ_JAUSZR010000001.1, read as the reverse complement.
TGACCCCGCATCCCCACCGGGGGAGGCCCAACGCCAGCTACATGGTCCCCTATACCGTCCGGGCCATGGCGGAATTGACAAGCCGGGACCTTGCCGGCCTGTGTGCCGGCATCAGCGAAAATACCGTGCGCGCCTACGGAAAATGGGATTAAGAACACATTGCCTGCCCACCTTCCAACAAATACCTGGTATGCAAATTTCTTGGCGGCTTTATAACGCTACGGTTACAGTGGAAAACTATTAGCCGGGGTCGGGGAAGGCCACCGGATAAGTTCACTTCTTCCGCAGCAGGATACGCCGGGCTTGTTCCGGCTTGCCTGCAGGCAGGAGTGTGGCGGCGCAACGGTGCCCGGACTACCCCTCCTCGAGGTGTGCCCGGGCATTTTATTGCGCTCTCCCCGTGCCCGGACGGAGCTAAAGTTACGGGCAATCGTGGTCAAGTTCTTCACAACGGACGGCAAGTTCAGCTTTTTCAAGGTTGGAACCCAGCTGCTGGTGCTGTGCGCACTGGTGGTGGGACTCGTAGCCTTCGTGGGCAATAACAAAACCATCACGCTCAACGTTGATGGCAAGGTAACTTCCGTTCAGACCTTCGGTGGAACAGTGGGGCAGGTCGTTAAGAGCGCCAACCTCGAACTGAAGCCGGCGGACCGGGTTTCCCCGGCCATCGACAACACCGTCCAGAACGGCACGGTTATCAACGTGAACCAGGCCAAGGAAGTCAAAGTCAGCCTTGACGGCTCCGAAAAGACGGTGAACACCACCGCGCAGGACGTTGAAGGACTGGTCACCGAACTTGGTGTCGCAAGCGCGTCGTCGGTCTCGGTTCCCAAGGACGCACAGCTTTCAGTGGCGGGATCCTTCGTTTCCATCTCCACCCCCAAGTCCGTGAGCATCGTCGCCGACGGCAAGGTCCAGGCGGCCACCACCACTGCCGCTACCGTGGGCAAAGTCCTGGAGGATGCCGGCCTGACCCTTGGAGCCAACGACCGCTCCTCCCAGCCGGCCAATGCCCACGTGGTCAACAACATGGTGATCAAGGTCTCCCGCGTGGACGTTGGACAGACCGCAGTGACCACCGAGGACGTCCCCTTCAAGACTGAGACCGTCGAAAGTGCCGAGCTGTTGAAGGGTGAAAAGGAAGTCACCCAGGCCGGTGCCGCCGGCAAGCTGGAGAAGACCTTCAAGCTGGTACTCGTTGATGGCCGCGAGGCATCCCGCACCCTGGTCACCGAATCGGTCACCGCGCAGCCCGTCACCGAGAAGATCACGGTGGGCACCAAAGCCAAGCCTGTGGCCCAGGCCGCCCCGGCCCCGGCAGCCAGTGCCAGTGCCGGTGCCAACACCGGTGCAGCCGCTCCGGCCATGATGAACGAAGCCATGTGGGACAAGATCGCCCAGTGTGAATCAGGCGGCAATTGGTCCATCAACAGCGGCAACGGCTACTACGGTGGCCTCCAGTTCGACATCCGGACCTGGATCGGAGCCGGCGGCGGCGCGTACGCCCCCAACGCCAGCCTCGCCAGCAAGGCACAACAGATCGACATCGCCAACCGCGTCTACGCGCAGCGCGGCCTGCAGCCCTGGGGCTGCGGCTGGGCGGCAAGCCGCTGACGGACGGCATAACTGAAGCCCCACCGCACCGTGGCCGGACCCGGATCTTCCGGGCCCGGCCGCGGCATTTAACCGCAGCTTTGCCCGGCAGGCCGGGACCGGCACGCGGGATAGGATACCTAGGTGACTGAACCCATCCCCGCCGCGCCCGCACCGCTGTTTGGTGCCTCCGACATACGCCGGCTGGCGGAAGAGATCGGCATCCGCCCCACCAAGACCCTGGGCCAGAACTTTGTGATTGACGGCAACACCATCCGAAGGATCGTGGCCGCGGCCGGCATTGGACCGGATGAAACAGTGCTCGAAGTAGGGCCTGGCCTCGGGTCCCTGACCCTCGGCCTGCTCGACGCGGCCGCCGCCGTGGTGGCCGTGGAAATCGACCCCGTACTGGCTGCAAGGCTCCCCGAAACCGTCAAGGAATGGCGCCCTGCCGCCGTCGGAAACTTCCATCTGGTCCAGGCTGACGCCATGAAGGTGACAGAACTCCCCGTCCAGCCCACCGCGCTGGTGGCCAACCTCCCTTACAACGTGGCCGTGCCCGTTGTGCTGCACCTGCTGCAGCATTTCCCCAGCCTCCAGCACGGCCTGGTGATGGTGCAGGACGAGGTGGCTGACCGGCTGGCTGCCGTGCCGGGATCCAAAATCTACGGCGTCCCGTCCGTGAAGGCTGCCTGGTACAGCCACATGCGCAAGGCCGGAGTGATTGGAATGAACGTGTTCTGGCCGGCCCCCAAGATCCATTCCGGACTGGTGTCCTTCACCCGGCACGAACCTCCGGCCACCACCGCCACCCGGGAACAGGTTTTTGCCGTGATTGACGCTGCCTTCGCCCAGCGCCGCAAGACCCTGCGCGCCGCACTTGCCGGTTGGGCCGGCAGTGCTCCGGAGGCCGAGCGCTGCCTGGTTGCCGCCGGCGTCGACCCCACGGCCCGTGGTGAAGTCATCGACATTTCCGCCTTCGCAAGGATCGCCGAAGCCCGCGAGGCCCGCCCGTGAACGCCCTTCCGGGGCGCTTCGCCGCCAGGACCGTCAGGGCCAAGGCGCCGGGCAAGGTGAACGTGTCCCTGGACGTCGGCCCGCTGCGGCCGGACGGCTACCATTCGGTAGCCAGCGTTTACCTCGCCGTGTCCCTGTATGAGGAAGTCGCGGCCACCAGCACCGAAACGCCTGGGATTACCGTCAGCCTGAGCCCGGACAGCACACTGGACCTGGACGCCGTCGACATCCCCCTGGACGGGAACAACCTGGCCTATAAGGCGGCGGCCATCATGGCGGACGTTTCCGAACGCCCAACGGGTGTCCACCTCGAGATCACCAAGCGCGTGCCCGTGGCAGGCGGCATGGGCGGCGGCTCAGCCGACGCCGCCGCAACCCTGCTGGCCTGCGACGCACTCTGGAACAGCGGCCTCTCGCGGGAGGAGCTCGCCCATCTGGCGGCCGAGCTCGGCGCCGACGTCCCCTTCTCGCTGCTGGGCGGAACCGCCGTCGGCCTTGGGGTGGGCGACGAACTTTCACCGGCGCTGGCCAAGGCGCAGACGGACTGGGTCCTGGTCACGGCGGACTACGGGCTCCCCACACCCGAGGTCTACAGGACGCTGGACCGGCTGCGGGCGGCGGAAGGCATCGAAGGTGCCGAGCCCACCGGCGTGGACCCGCAGATCCTCACCGCCCTTCGCAGCGGGGACGCAGAAGCGCTGAGCCGCGTCCTGGTCAACGACCTCCAGCGGGCCGCCATCAAGTTGGCGCCCTCATTGCGCGATACGCTGGGAATCGGCGAATCACACGGTGCCGTTGCAGGGATCGTCTCCGGCTCGGGCCCCACCGTGGCGCTGTTGGCCGATGACCCCGTTGCCGCAGAGGGCCTGGCGGAGAACCTGCGGCGCTACGGCCTCACGGCCCTCGCCGTCCACGGCCCCGTTCCCGGCGCGCGAATCATCTCCGACACCATCCTGTAAGACCTACAGTTTCCAGCAGCAGAAAGCAGTTCCCTTGGCACACCTTCTTGGCGGCGAGAACCTCACCGTCTCCTACGCCACCCGCACCGTCCTGGACGGCATCACCCTCGGGCTTGAAGAGGGTGACCGCATTGGCATGGTGGGACGGAACGGCGACGGAAAGTCCACCCTGATGCGCCTGCTGGCGCTGCGGTCCACCCCTGACTCCGGCCGGGTTACCAAACGCGGGGACGTCAACGTGGGGTACCTGGACCAAAGCGACGTGCTCGACGGCGACCTGACAGTCGGTGCCGCGATCGTGGGGGACCAGGCGGATTACGAATGGGCGCGGAACCCGCAGATCCGCGAGATCATGGGCGGGCTGGTGTCCGATGTCGACTGGCATGCCAACGTCCACGCCCTGTCCGGCGGTCAGAAGCGCCGCGTGGCACTGGCCAAGCTCCTGATTGAGGACCACGACGTCATCATGCTGGACGAGCCCACCAACCACCTGGACGTGGAAGGCGTTGCCTGGCTGTCCCGGCACCTGAAGACACGCTGGCGGGCGAACCAAGGGGCTTTCCTGGTGGTCACCCACGACCGCTGGTTCCTGGACGAGGTCTGCAACAAAACCTGGGAAGTCCACGACGGCATCGTGGATCCCTTCGAGGGCGGCTACGCGGCGTACGTCCTGGCCCGCGCCGAGCGGGACCGCGCCGCTTCGGTTATGGAAAGCAAGCGCCAGCAGCTGGTCAAGAAGGAACTCGCGTGGCTGCGGCGGGGTGCCCCGGCACGGACCGCCAAGCCGAAGTTCCGGATTGAAGCGGCGAATGCCCTCATCGCCGATGTCCCCGAGCCCAGGGACTCCACCGCACTGAGCAAGATGGCCACTGCCCGCCTCGGCAAGGACGTGCTGGACCTGGAGAACGTCTCGCTGGACTTCCTCGGCGGCAGCGAAGGGCAAAAACTCTTTGACAACATCACCCTGCGCCTCGCACCTGGCGAGCGGCTGGGGCTGGTGGGTGTCAATGGTGCCGGCAAGACCACACTGCTGAGACTGCTCAACGGCCAGATCGAGCCGACGTCCGGCAAACTCAAGCGCGGCAAGACCGTGGTCACCGCCGTGCTGACCCAGGAGGTCAAGGAGCTCGACGACGTTTCCGATCTGCGCGTGATCGAGGTGATCGAGCGGGAGAAGCGATCCTTCAATGTGGGCGGCAAGGAGTTTTCGGCGGGCCAGCTCGTGGAGCAGCTTGGCTTCACCAACGAGAAGCAGTGGACCCCGGTCAAGGACCTCTCCGGCGGCGAGCGGCGACGCCTCCAGCTGCTGCGGCTGTTGGTGGGGGAGCCCAACGTGCTGATGCTCGACGAGCCCACCAACGACCTCGACACCGATACCCTCGCTGCAGTGGAGGACGTGCTCGACGGCTGGCCGGGCACCTTGGTGGTGGTCAGCCACGACCGGTACCTCCTGGAGCGCGTCACCGACCACCAGATGGCCCTGCTCGGCGACGGCAAGATCCGCGCCCTGCCGCGCGGCGTGGACCAGTACCTCGAACTCCGGGAAGCCACCCTGGCCGGTTCCACCATCACCGGCGGCGGCAACCCCGTCACGGGCGGGAGCTCCGGTGCGGCGGCTGCAGCCCCCGCCGGGCCTTCCGAAGCAGAAAAACGAGACGCCCGGAAAGCGTTGAACAGAATCGAGCGCCAGCTCAAGAAGCTGGAACAGCAGGAAAAGAAGCTCCACGACCAGATGGTGAAGAGCACGGAGCAGTCCGATTTCGATGCCCTGGCCGAACAAAACAAGGAGCTCAAGGAGCTCGCCGACGAAAAAGACGCCCTCGAGCTCGAATGGCTTGAAGCCTCCGAAGTCCTGGGGCAATAGGCTGCTTTCCCGGCATCACGGTCCACTCCGGAGGCCGCCATTCGACGCCGCCTGGCGACTGTTGCGCCTCCTTGGTCCGTGCCGGGCGGCCCCGTGTCGCGCGGCGCCCCGAACCCATGGCAAAATAGGGACTTGTGCCCGGCGCTTGCGCCTTGGGCACGGTCCGCTCTGGTGTAATGGCAGCACCCCGGCCTTTGGAGCCGTGGAGTATAGGTTCGAATCCTATGGGCGGAACTGCTGTGCCAGAAGCGTTCAGTCAGCACGACAAATCGGTTGCCCCGCCGGCTGGAAGCCGGGCGGGCGCCGCAAGCGCCAGCGTAACCAAGCAAGGAGAGCCCGTACGTGATCCCCGAGAAAACCGGCCCGGCCGCAGTGATCGTCCTGGCGGCAGGCGCCGGTACCCGGATGAAATCGCGTACCCCCAAGATCCTGCATGAAATTGGCGGCAGGTCCATGGTGGGGCATGCGCTCCTGGCGGCACGGAGCATCCACCCCCGCCAGCTGGCCGTGGTGGTCCGCCACGAGCGCGACCTCGTGGCACGCCACCTCTCCGACGTTGATCCGGCCGCGCTGATCGTGGACCAGGACGACGTCCCCGGAACCGGCCGTGCTGTGGAGGTCGCCCTGCAGGCCCTTGACGCGGAGCAGAACCTCACGGGAACGGTCGTGGTGACCTACGGCGATGTGCCGCTTCTGTCGGGCGCGCTGCTGGCCGAGCTGGTGGAAACTCACGAACGCGAGGCCAACGCGGTTACGGTCTTGACCGCTGTCCTGGACGACGCCACGGGATATGGCCGGATCCTGCGCGGCGAAGACGGCACCGTCACCGGCATCCGCGAACACAAGGATGCCTCCGACGCCGAGCGCCTCATCCGCGAAGTCAACTCCGGCATCTACGCCTTCGACGCCGCCGTCCTCCGCAACGCGCTGGCCCACGTCACCACCGACAACTCGCAGGGTGAAAAGTACCTCACCGACGTGCTCGCACTGGCCCGTCAGGCAGGCGGCCGCGTGGCCGCCGTCGTCACCGCAGACCGGTGGCAGGTGGAAGGCGCGAACGACCGCGTCCAGCTCGCTGCCCTCGGCGCTGAACTGAACCGCCGCGTCGTGGAAGCCTGGATGCGGGCGGGCGTCACCGTGGTGGACCCGTCCACCACCTGGATCGATTCCTCCGTGACCCTCGACGAGGACGTCCGGCTCCTGCCCAACACCCAGCTGCACGGCGCCACCCGCGTGGCAAGGGACGCCGTCGTCGGCCCCGACACCACCCTGACCGACGTCACTGTCGGCGAAGGCGCGAAAGTGGTCCGCACCCATGGCTCCGGCGCGGTCATCGGCCCGGACGCCGCCGTCGGTCCCTTTACCTACCTGCGTCCCGGCACGGTCCTGGGCGAAAGCGGCAAGATCGGCGCGTTCTACGAGACCAAGAACGTCACCATCGGCCGCGGTTCCAAGCTGTCACACCTTGGGTACGCCGGCGACGCCGAGATCGGCGAGGACACCAACATCGGCTGCGGCAACATCACTGCCAATTACGACGGCGAGAAGAAGCACCGCACGGTCATCGGCTCAGGCGTCCGGACCGGCTCCAATACTGTCTTTGTTGCCCCGGTCACCGTGGGGGACGGTGCCTACAGCGGCGCCGGCGCGGTGATCCGCAAGGACGTTCCGGCGGGCGCGCTGGCCCTGACGGTTGCTGCACAGCGCAACACCGAGGGCTGGGTGCAGGCTAACCGGCCCGGGACCCGCTCCGCCGAACTGGCCCAGGCAGCCACCTCACATTCCTCAAGTACCCCGGCATCTACAGAAGAGGGCAAGTCATAATGAGCGAAATCACGGCGCGCGGCGAAAAGAAGCTGGTGCTGGCCACCGGCCGTGCCCACCCCGAGCTGGCCCGGGAGATCGCCAAGGAACTGGGTACGGAACTGCTGCCGGTGGACGCCTACGACTTTGCCAACGGTGAGATCTACGTGCGCGCAGGCGAAAGCGTCCGCGGCACCGACGCCTTCGTCATCCAGGCGCACCCCGCCCCGCTGAACAACTGGCTGATGGAACAGCTGATCATGATCGACTCGCTGAAGCGGGCCTCCGCCAAGCGCATCACGGTGGTTTCACCCTTCTACCCGTATGCGCGGCAGGACAAAAAGGGCCGCGGCCGCGAGCCCATCTCGGCACGCCTGGTGGCAGACCTTTACAAGACCGCCGGCGCGGACCGCATCATGAGCGTTGACCTGCACACCTCGCAGATCCAGGGATTCTTCGACGGCCCGGTGGACCACCTGATGGCCATCCCGCTGCTTGCCGATTACATCCGGACCCGGGTGAACGCGGAAAACATCACGGTGGTCTCGCCGGACACCGGGCGTGTGCGCGTCGCGGAGCAGTGGGCCGAACGCCTGGGCGGCGCCCCGCTGGCCTTCGTGCACAAGAGCCGGGACCTGACCGTTCCCAACCAGGCCGTTTCAAAGACCGTGGTGGGCCAGATCGAAGGCCGCACCTGTGTGCTGATCGACGACATGATCGACACCGGCGGCACCATCTCCGGCGCGGTCAACGTGCTGAAGAACGCCGGGGCCAAGGACGTTATCATCGCGGCCACGCACGCAGTCTTCTCCGAGCCGGCCGCGCAGCGCCTCTCGGAGTCCGGTGCCCGTGAGGTAGTGGTCACCAACACCCTGCCGCTTTCCGCGGCGCAGCGCTTCCCGCAGCTGACGGTGCTCTCGATTGCGCCGCTGATCGCCCGCGCGGTCCGTGAAGTGTTCGACGACGGCTCCGTCACCAGCCTGTTCGACGGCAAAGCCTGACCGCATTGCCGGTGGTTGAGCTTATCGAAACCCTGGTTTCAAGGAGCTCAACCACCGGCGCCGGCCCGGACCCGATTCGGCCATCCGGTCCGGCGCTGGTAGACTCTTCAGCGATACCTTGGCGAGGGAGAACGCCGGTTACCGCAGCTGCGGGAACCGGACTGCAGTCTCCGTTATCGACTGGGTCTGAATCTCCCTTCGAAGTGGGCCGCCTCCGGGCCGCCTGGCGTTGAAGGTCGCAACAGACCTCCGCCCTTGCTGAACACCGTTTAGTTTTCAAGGAGATCTCCATGTCTGAGCAGAAGCTCGCAGCAGAAGTACGTACCGAATTCGGCAAGGGCTACGCCCGCCGCGCCCGGATGAACAACCAGATCCCCGCCGTCATCTACGGCCACGGCGCAGAGCCCATCCACATCACCCTGCCGGCCAAGGCAACCACCCTGGCTGTCCGCACGGCCAACGCCCTGCTGTCCCTGGACATCAACGGCGAAGGCCACCTGGCCCTGGTGAAGGATGTCCAGCGCGACCCGATCAAGCAGATCATCGAGCACATCGACCTGCTGACCGTCCGCCAGGGCGAAAAGGTTACCGTTGACATCCCCGTCCACGTTGTTGGCGAAGTTGCCCCCGGCAACGCCTACAACCAGGAACTGACCGTCATCTCGCTCGAGGCTGAGGCAACCCACCTGCCCACCGCCGTAGAGGTTAACATCGAAGGCCGCACCGCCGGACAGCACATCCACGCTTCCGACCTGGTCCTGCCCAAGGGCGCTGTCCTGCTGGCCGACGCCGACGCACTCGTTGTGAACATCTCCGAGGCCACCGAGTCCGCCGAGGAAGGCGCCGAGGAATCTGCTGAAGGCGCTTCCGCGGCAGCAGCCGAGTAATTCCGCTGGTGTGCAGTGGCCGGACCCCAAGGGTCCGGCCACTGTCGTCTCTGCCCACCTGCCGCGCGTCCCCGTACTCCACTTTAGGATTGACCCATGACTGACACCTGGCTGATCGTCGGCCTCGGAAACCCCGGAGCCCAGTATCAAGGCAACAGGCATAACGTCGGCCAGATGGTGCTGGACGAACTCGCAGGCCGGATGGGCGCGGGTTTCAAGACCCACAAGGCGCGGGCACAGGTGGTGGAGGGGCGGCTTGGAATCGGCGGCCCCCGCGTGGTGCTGGCCAAACCGATGAGCTACATGAACGTTTCAGGCGGCCCGGTCTCGGCCCTGGCCAATTTCTACGGCATCGAACCGGATCACGTGGCAGCAGTTCACGACGAAATCGACATCCCCTTCAACACGGTCAAGCTCAAGATTGGCGGGGGAGAAGGCGGCCACAACGGGCTGCGGGACATCTCCAAAGCGCTCGGCACCAAGGACTACTACCGTGTCCGCGTAGGAGTGGGCCGGCCGCCCGGCCGGATGGACACCGCCGACTTCGTGCTGCGGGATTTCGGCACTGCCGAGCTCAAAGAGCTGCCCTTCCTGCTGGACGAGGCGGCTGATGCAGCGGAGTTGCTGGTGCGTGACGGACTGCTGGCAGCCCAGCAGAAGTTCCATCCTGCGAAGTCTGAGCGATAGCGACATAAAAACTTAAAGTCGCATGAACCTGTTTCCTTGTCTGCGCGACGATGTACTCTAACTCCAAGGCGGGGGAGCAATGGGGCTACATCCCGCCACCAGGGGACGTAGGGGATAAGTTCATGTCAATCGAGCCACTCAGCTGGGGACGTGGGTCAACACCTCAGGGCGCTGGGCTGCAGACCGAAACCTCCGGAACACCAGGGGGGCAACAGTGGTCTGCTCCTGCCCGCAGCGCAAACCTTGAATCCATCCGGGCAGCGTTGACCACTGAAGATTCCCTCGGCGTTGTCATCACCGGCGGCAGAGGCGTGGGAAAGTCATCACTTGCCCGGGCCGCGGTGGCCGATCTTGGCCCTGATATCTGGTCGCTTCAACTCCGCAGCGGCCCTTCCGGCGCCAAGACCCCCTATGGCTGCCTTTCCTTCCTGCTGGCCCGCCTGCCCCAGGCCTACATGGGTTCGCCCACCGCCATCCTGCGCGGCATCACGTCATTGATACGGAGCGATGCCGCCGGGCGGCCCTGCGTTATCACCCTTGATACGTCCGGAAGCATTGACGACATGAGCGCCGGGGTGCTCCTGAACGTGCTCCTGACCGGCACCGCAAAGATCATCGCCGTCGCACCGAAGATCAGCGATCTTCCCCCCGACTTCCACTGGCTGCTCGCGGACCGGCGCCTGACTGAGGTCCGGCTCAGCAACCTGAACGAACTGCAAACCCGCCAGGTGCTGTTGTCCCTGCTGGGCCACCGGGTCTCCGCTTCGTTGGTGGCGACCTACCACCACACGGTGGGCGGCAACCCGCTGCTGCTGAAGGCCCTGGTCACCGAACAAAAACTTTCCGGGAACCTGGTCCTTTCCGACTCCGTCTGGACCCTTCGCGACAAAGTGGTGCTCGACGGCGCCGCCAGCCTTGATGACATCGTCCGCTCCCGCTGGTCCAGGGAGACGCCGGAAACCCGGGAAGTCATCGAAATGCTTTCCTGCGCCCGGCGGGTGGAGCTCGCCAGGCTCACTGCCATCTACAGTGCCGACGTCGTGGCGGACATGGAGGACGCGGGCCTGCTGGAGATCGACGACTCCGACCACCGCTGGGTCTCGTTGCGTGAGAAGTACATCGGCGAAGTAGTGCGCTCCTGGTTGAGCATTGCCCGGCGGCGGGAGTTACGGGGCGGGCTCCTCGGCGGGACGGAACCCGATCCGGCGGAGATGGCAGTCGATGAGCTGATGGCCTTCGCCGCCTGGACCCATGAATGCGAAGCCGAACTCAGCCCGGCACTGGCCCTCGCCGCCGCTGAAGCCGCCGTTCAACTCTTTGATCCCCATTTCGCCCTGGCCTACGCGGACATGCTCAAGAGGACGGACCGGGAGTGGGTGCCGGCCCAGCGGCATAAGGCCGCCGCTTACCTTCAGCTGAACCTGCCCGTCCAGGCCCTGGCAGCCTTGGATGATATCTCGCAGCCCGAGCTGGACAGCGTGGGAGTCGAAGAGTACGCACACGTTGTGGCTTCCAAGGCCCGGGTGATGCTGTGGCTTCCAGAGCAGGCAGGTAAGATTCCGGCCCTCCTTGCCGCGGCCGGGGAAAGGCTGGAGGCCGCCACAGGCCAGGCTGCATGGCCGAATCCGGCAGTTGCCGCCGCACACCGGGTGGCATTAAGCGGGTTCGAGTACCGCGCATTCGCCGGTGAGTACGCTGCCATGATTCCGGAGCTTGAGGCAGCAGCGGACCCGGCCCTCAACCCGGACACCTCCTACCGGATGCAGGCTTCCGTCATCCTGATGAGCGCACTGTCCCTGACGGGGCGGGAAATGGACGCGTTGAGCCTGATGCGGAGGATTGGCGGGCAGATCTCGGATGCATCGCACGTGGTGGGTCTGCGCGAGCAGTACACCAGGGAGGCCTTCATGGTGCTGCTGACGGCCGGGCAGTGGCGCCGCTGCATCGACCTTGTCGGACAGCGGGTCGACGGCGAACCGGACCGTATGCCTTACCGGAGTGCCGCATCTGAACTTGCGGCCGGCCTGGCCTATGTTTTTTCGGGGCGTGGCGGCGCTGCCCTTGACCCGTTGATTTCGGCGGTGGCCCAGCTGGAGCTGCAGCCTGCCCAGAGCGCCCTGCGCTCGGCATACGCCGCAACGGCCCTGGCGTATGCCCAGACCGGCAACGCCACCCAGGCGCGGAAGTATCTGGGCAAACTCCAAAGGACTCCGGGCAAAGCCAGTTTTTCCGCCGAGAACATTATTGAGTTCTGCGCCCTGGTTGCCGGGCGCTGGCTGGGCGACTCCGAAGCGGTTGCCGGACTGAAGCAGTCGGCCGAGCGGAACATGAGGGCAGGGATCTACACCATGGCAGGAATCAGCCTGCTCGCTGCGACGGTCAACGGCAGCGACGCCGACTTCCGCCTCCTGGAGGACATCGCCGGGCATCGGCAGGGTCCTTTGGCAGAAGTCTCCCGGCTCATTGCGCTGGGCAGCCGGACCAAGGATGCCAAAACCCTCCTCGCAGCCGGTGAACTGGCGGCCACGCTGGAACTGGACGCGGTGGAGGCCCGCTGCATGGCGCTGGCCGTGGACTTCGCCCGGCAGGACGGGGATGCCGTCTCCGCCCGCACCGCCCAGGCCAGGCTGGACATCCTGGCGGCCACGGTGGCAAATCTTCCCATCATGCCCAGCAGCGGCAGCCCGCTGCTCACCGCGCGGGAGCGCCAGATCGCGCGGCTCGCCGGCCGGGGAGCCTCAAACCGTGACATCGCCCTGGAAATGGGTGTGTCAGTCCGAACAGTTGAAGGCCATTTGTACCAGGTCTTCACTAAGCTCGGCGTAACTTCCAGGGGTGATCTGACTGGACTCGTCTAACGGCCACAAACCGCAAACAGCCCACCGCGCCCTTACCGGGCGCCGGGAGCCGCTGGAACGGATCTGCAATATTGTCCGGAACGGCAGCAGCCATGCTGTTTTCCTCATGGCCGGGCCGGGCATCGGCAAAACGTCCCTAACGGAGGCGATTGCCGAGCGTTTCGCGGGGCAGCTGAACATCCTGCAGATCCACGGCAGCTCCGCCCTCGCGGCCGTGCCCTTCGGCGTCCTCACCCCCTATACGGGAGACCTGAGCGCTGAAGAGTCCGTCTCGCCGGTAGCGGTTCTGCGGTCAATGTGGACCTACTTCGAAAAACTCAAGGCAGGCCGCGGAGCCCCGGTCCTGCTGGTGGTGGATGATGCCCACCACCTGGACGACGCCTCGGCCGGCGTACTGGCAGACCTTATCTCTGCCGGCTGGGCTACGGTGGTGGCTGCTGCCAGGCCCCGGCCCGGCCTCCCGCAGCCGTTGGACCAGCTCTGGTACGACGGCCTTGCCGAGCGGGTGGACCTGCGGCCCCTGAACCGGGAACAGATCGAAGAGGTATTGGCCCACGTCCTCGACGGAACCGTGCCGCCGGCAACGGTTGATGCTGTCTGGCACGGCTCCGGCGGCAACCCGCGCATCCTGGACGCACTGCTGCACGATGCCGCCGAAACGGGCGTCCTGGCCAAGCGGAACGGCATCTGGATACTGTTGGGGGCCCTGCCTTCTGACGGCCCCCAGCTCATGGCTGTGGTGACGAAGGACCACCTCCGGCGGGCGCCGGAGGAACAGGAGGCCCTGAAGCTCATAGCCCTCGCCGGACCGGTAGGCCGGAAAGTGATCGAGGACATCAGCGGGGCCGCGGTGGTCCGGTCCCTCATTGACCAGCAGATGGTTTCCGAGAGCTCCGGGGTTCCGGCCGAACTCTCCATGTGGAACGCCCTGTTTGCCAAAGCGATCAGGAACACCTTGTCAGTGTCCCGGAGCCTGCAACTGCTGGAAAGGATCCGGGCCCATCAGGACGGCACCGCCCTGCGCGGCGAGGGCATGCTCCGCTCCGTCGAGTGGGCATTCGAGGTTGGCCTGCGGATTCCTGATCCCGAGATGCTTCAGGCCGCCCGCGAAGCCCTGCGGCGGTTCCGCAACGACAGTGCCCGCACCATAGCTGCCAAAATCCGGGATCCCGGACTGGTGCCCCTGGCTAAAGCCATCCAGGCCCGGGCGCTCTATAACGAGGGCATGTACGGGCCTGCTGCCGATCTCCTGGACGCCTGCTGGCTGCAGTTATCCGGTACGGCGGAAGGCCCCGCCGTCGTACTGCTCCGGGCCGCCGCCCACCAGGCGAATGGCGCCCCGCTCAACGCCCTCGCAGAGGACCTGCGCGAGCACGTCCTACAGCGCGACGACGGCGACCGCACCGCACCGGATCACCTCCTGCGCGTCGTGCGCCTCCTGGAACTGGGCGCGGACGTTGACGCCGAAGCGCTGGCCGTGGAGGTCAGGGACATCAGGAACAGCACCTCCGCGGATGCCGGGGGCGAACCGCTCAGGGCGTTGGGAGAGGCACTCCTGGCGCACGCCCTGGCTGCCACCGGCCGCGCCTCCGAGGGCCTGGATTCGGCGCTTCTGGCCACTTCCGAGCTGCCTCCGCTGGAAGACAGCCTGTTCTTCTATACCGAGTTTGTGCTGGGCCGGCTGGTGACCGACTACCTTGCCATGGGGGAGTGGGAATCGGCCGAGCGTGAACTCGACAATTACGCCGCAAGCCATTCGCCGGGGTCTGCCACGTTCAACGGCAGCCTCCAGGTGCTGCGGGGGTACTCCCTGCTGCGGCAGGGCCGGATGGAGCGTGCATACCAGGTGCTGCTGCCGGCCGTGGAGGCACTCCGGCTAAACGATCCGCTGCAGCTGTTCCGCTTTGCTTCAGCGTTGGGTTTTTATGTTGCCGCAAGACTGGGGGATTCGGCCCAGGCGCAGCGCCTGGAACAGGACTACAGCGATGCGGGGGCGGGCGGGGCGGCCCACGAGCTCCTGGCCGCCGCGTACAGCGCCGCTGCCGCCGAGTACCTGTCCCGGGACGGCAAGGGCCTTGCCGCGCTGCACACGCTGGCCACCACGCCGGATGCCACCGCGAGGGCCGGAACCCTGCTTGAGCTCCTTGCCATCTGCTGGGATCTGGGCGACCCCTCGGTTATCCCGATGGTGCAGACGGTTGCCCAGGGAGTGGAGGGCCGGTGGGCGCAGGCGATGATTGCCCTGGCCGCCCGGTGGGAAGAAGCCGACGGGGATGCGCTAATGGAGACGGCCTCCGCACTGGAGGAAGCGGGCTTCGTGAACCTGGCACGGGAAGCCTACGCCCGTGCCAGCACCCTGCTGGAGCAGGCGGGGGAACGCCGGCGCTCCAGGCAGGCTGTGGCCCTGCGCGAGAAATGCGACCACGAGCTCGGCGAAAGATTCCGGGAAGGCCGCTTTATCGCCGCGGCGCCGGCCGTCCACCTTACCCGGCGTGAACAGGACATTGTGGGACTGGCTGTCCAGGGCCTCACGGACCGTGAGATCGCCCAGCGGCTGATGGTATCGGTGCGCACCGTGGAGGGCCACCTGTACCGCACGTACGTCAAGCTTGGCGTGCGGAGCCGGGATGAGCTGGAGTCCGCACTGCCCAAGTAGGCCTTCACCCGCCCGAGCCCCCGGTTGTGCTTCCCTGAGGCACCGCCGTGGCATCTCCATGCCCTCCGTCCGCAATTGGCCGGGGCGCTCCCGAGTGGTTTCCGGGCCTGCGGGTATCTGCCGCCCTAGGTAGTCCCACGTGGCGGAATTCGAGTACATCCTACTCGTGTGCCGGGTGGCCGCGGAGTATTTACTTATGGAACCAAAGCAAGCGGCACGAAAGAAGCCGCAGCGGCGGGAACACAACCAGGCCTTGTATCCAACAAACTTCCGGTCCACTGGGACCGGGCTGGACGGGGCCGGCGACGTCAGAGTCTTCTGAGACCGAGACTCTCCCCCCAGCCGTCGCCGGCCCTCCACTCCGCGGGCTGAAGCCCGGAGCGACTGTGGCGGCTGCCCCCACCGGGCGGCCGCCACAGCCGTGTGTGGGACAATTGAGTGTCATCCGTTGGCATTTCAAGGAGTTTGTTTTGGCCGTAGTTTCAACGCCAGCCACACTGGAACGTGCCCTACCGGTGATGGACAACGCCGAAGTGCAGCGCATCCGCAACGACTTTCCAGTCCTGGACCAACTGGTCAACGGTCGCCCGCTGATCTACCTGGACTCCGGAGCCACGTCCCAGAATCCGCTCAGCGTCATCGAAGCCGAGCAGGAATTCTACGAGCAGCGCAACGCCGCCGTGCACCGGGGCGCCCACCACCTCGCGGTCGAAGCCACCGAGGCGTTCGAGGACGCCCGGCAGAAGGTGGCCGACTTTGTGGGCGCCGACTACTCCGAGGTCATCTGGACGTCCAATGCCACCGAGGGCCTGAATCTCCTCAGCTACGCCCTTTCCAATGCGGGTTTGTGGGCAGCCCAGGGCAGGGGCGACGCCCGGCTCAAGGAGCTTGCCCTGAACCCTGGCGACGAAATCGTGGTCACCGAGATGGAGCACCACGCCAACCTCATTCCCTGGCAGGAACTCGCCTTCCGCACCGGGGCTACCCTGCGGTACATCCCCGTGGACGACGACGGCAGCCTCCGTATGGACGTGGCCCGGGACATCGTGAACGGCCGGACAAAGCTCCTGGCCTTCACCCATGCCTCCAACGTCCTGGGCACCATCAACCCCGTCAGTGAACTCGCAGCCCTGGGCCGGGAGGCCGGAGCCCTGGTGGTACTGGACGCCTGCCAGTCCGCCCCGCACATGCCGCTGGACGCCAAAGAGCTGGATGTGGACTTTGCGGTGTTCTCCGGGCACAAAATGCTCGCACCCACGGGAATCGGCGTGTTCTACGGGAAGCAGGACCTCCTGGACGTGCTGCCGCCGTTCCTGACCGGCGGCTCCATGATCACCACGGTCACCATGGAGCGGGCCGAGTACCTGCCGGCGCCCCAGCGCTTCGAAGCCGGGACCCAGCGCATCTCGCAGGCGGTGGCGCTGGCCGCGGCCGTGAACTACCTGACCGAAACAGGGCTGGACCGGATCCACCGGTGGGAGGCCGAGCTCGGCCAGCGGATGGTCACCGGCCTCGAATCCATCCCGGGCATCCGCGTCCTCGGGCCTGCAGCCGGGCAGGACCGCATCGGGCTCGCCGCCTTCGACGTCGACGGTGTGCACGCCCATGACGTGGGCCAGTTCCTGGACTCGCGGGGCATCGCGGTGCGGGTGGGCCACCACTGCGCGCAACCGCTGCACCGCCGGCTGGGTCTGACCGCCACCACCAGGGCGAGCGCCTACCTCTACAACACCACGGACGACGTCGACCAGTTCCTGGATGCCGTCGCGGGCGTGCGTGCCTACTTCCGCGCCTAAGACCCCACACACCCTGAAGGTAAAACCATGAGCCTCGACCAGCTGTACCAGCAGATCATCCTGGACCATTCCAAAGCCCGGCATGGCAGCGGACTGGCCGGCACCGATGCGCCCAACGGCGCCACCACGGGCCAATCCCACCAGCTCAACCCGGTCTGCGGCGACGAAGTAACACTGCGCCTGGCCGTCAGCGACGGGAAAGTGGCACAGGTTGCCTGGGACGGCGCGGGCTGCTCCATCTCCATGGCCTCGGCCTCTGTGCTGACCGACCTGGCAGAGGGCATGACCGTGGCGGAACTTCACGAGGTGATCGACAGCTTCCGCGAGGTCCTGCGATCCCGGGGAAAGATCCATGCGGATCCGGACTTGCTGGGCGACGCGGCAGCGTTTGAGGGAGTGGCCCGGTACGCGGCACGGGTCAAGTGCGCCATGATTTCCTGGGTTGCCGCCGAGGACGCGCTCAACCAGGCTGCCTGAGAAGGCAAGAACCAAGACAGCAAAACGTCCGGCCCTCCTCCCAACGGGATGAGGGCCGGACGATTTTTGTTGCCTGGCGGGCCCGGTTTGATGTCTGGCGGGCCTGGTTCGATTTCTGGCGGGGCCTGGTTCGATTCCTGACGGGGCCTAGCTGAACAGCCCCAGAATTCCAATCAGGGCCGTGGCCGCACCCAGCACCATCGAGATGGCTACCAGCACCACGTGGACGGTGAGGAATCTCGTGGCCTTGCCGGCGGCGTCGCGGGCGCGCGGATCCTTCATGACCCGGCGCAGGAACTGCGGCCAGACCACCAGCGACCAGATGCCGGCAACGATCAGGACCAGCGCGGCAAAGACGGGCAACTCCACGCGGCTAGTGGCTTTCCAGCCAGGCCTGTGCCTGCTGGGCCTGCAGGTTCAGTGCCTTGGCAACCATCGGCTCGGCAGCGTCGGCGATCTTGCCGCCCAGGAACGGCACCGAGGACTTTACAGCACCTTCGAGCTCCACGCGGGTGCCGCCGTCGGCCGCTACCAGCCGCTGGACGGCCGTAACGTCCACCGGGGCGCCGGCGATCTTCAGCGAGATGTTGCTCTGCCGGGAGCCGTCGGCGGCGGGAGCGTCCCAGTTCTCCACCTGGGTCACCTTCAGGTGCTCACCCACGAACTTGCGGGCGAACTCGGGCAGCCGGGTGGTGGGCAGGGTCCGCACGGACGTGGCGCTGAACGCGCCGGCAACGTCGCCGTCTACGGTGAAGGATTCCAGGCTGCCGCCCACCAGCTGGCTGACGTGGCGCTGGAAATCCTCGTTCACCAGGACAGCTGCAACGCTGGGGACGGAGTGCGGAAGGGTGGTGGTTGCGCTCAAGGCCATGGGTCCTCCTGGGACGTGGGGGTCGGATTAGGCTCCAAACATCCTACGGGGTCCGGCCGCCCGGCTCCGCATCCACCAGCTTCCGTGCCGCGCCGGTGATGTTCCTGGCCATGGCCGGGAAGATCAGGCTGTGGAACGGCAGGACAGCGAGCCAGTACAGCCGCCCGCTGAGCCCCTTGGGGAAGAAGATAGCCCGCTGACGGTAGCGGCTGCCGTTCCCGTCCGGCTCCACCGACAGCTCCAGCCAGGCACGCCCCGGGGCCCGCATTTCGGCCCGGAGCCGCAGCAGTTTCCCGCGATCGATCCGTTCCACCCGCCACCAGTCCACCACCTCTCCGGTCGCCAGCGTGTGCGGGTGCCTGCGTCCCCGCAGCAGCCCGGCTCCGCCTGTCAGTTTGTCCAGCCATCCCCGCACCTGCCAGGCCAGCGGCAGGGAGTACCAGCCGTTCCGTCCGCCGATGCCTTCGATGACCGTCCACACATGGGCAGGATCGACGTCGCCATGGAAGGTCCGTTCGTCGATGTACACCTTGTGCCCGGCCCAGCCGGGGTCGCTGGGCAACGGATCGGCATCGACGCCGGCGTTGGCCCACGTGGTCTCCACCTGGCCGTCGCGTTCCTTGCCCAGGGCCAGGGCGACGGCAGTGCGGTAGGCGGTCAGGCCGCCGTCCGGCTGCGGAATGAAGTGATCGATGTCGTGCTCATCGGCGACGGCATCGTGCTGCAGCGACTGCACAAGGGGCACGGCCATGGACAGCGGGATGGGGGTGGTCAGGGCCACCCACATGCCAGCCAACTTGGGTGCCGGAACCGGCAGGGCCAGCACCGGCCGGTAGGGCAGGCCGGCTTCCGCAGCGTATTCCTGCATCATGCCGGCGTACGTGAGGACCTGGCGGCAGCCGACGTCGAAGGTGCGGTTAAGCGGGCCGTCCAGGGACGCCGCGGCGACGAGGTAGTACAGGACATCGCGCACAGCGATGGCCTCGATCCGGTTCCGGACCCAGCTTGGCGCCGGCATCAGCGGCAGCGTTTCGGCGAGGTGGCGGATCATCTCGAAGGATGCCGAACCCGAGCCGATGACCACCCCGGCCTGGAAGACCACCGCATCCACCGGGCTGTCCAGGAATACCTGGCCCACGGCCTCCCGGGAACGCATGTGGGTGGAAAGCTCCACGCCCTTGGGATGGAGCCCGCCCAAGTAGACAATCCTGTCCACTCCGGCGGCGGCCGCGGCCCCGGCAGCAGTCCGTGCCATCTCCTGTTCCTTGGCTTCAAAACCGGCACCGGCTGCCATGGAGTGCACCAGGTAGTAGAAGACGTCGACGCCGGCCAGCGCCGCCCGCAGCGCCCCGGCGTCGTCCAGGCTGCTTTCCACCACCTCCACCTGGTCCCGCCACGGGACGCCGGCGATCTTGCCGGGGGAGCGCACCAGGACTTTGACCGTGTGCCCCTCGTCCAGGAGCCTGGGCACCAGCCGGCCGCCGATGTAGCCGGTGGCGCCGGTCACCAGCACAGTTTTGGCTGGATGCTTACTGGTTCCGCTCATGCTGTGCCCTCTCGTCCTTTTCCTTTACCTGTCCCTGTGTAGGGGTTCGGAGCCGCGGCGGCCCTGGACGGCTGCCATGTCACTGGCTGGGGGTAGGCTGGAACTACCCGGGATTCGCAGCGAATTTCGGGCTTTCGCGCTGCCTGCTTTTTCGTAACACCACAGGAGCTTCTGCCATGAGCCTTCCCGGCCCGTCCACCGCCGGCACATCCATCGCTGGAAAGTCCGGCACCGGCAAATCCAGCACCGGTAAGCCCAGCGTAGGCCCTTCGTTGGAGGGACTGCGCCGCGCCCTCGCCGCGGACCAGACGTTCGCCCGGGTACGCGCCGAGGCTGCCCGCGGCTTCGCTGTCCGCGGCCAGGATTACCAGATCAGTGCCCCGGCGGGGCTGCGGCCTGTGCTGCTTGCCGAGATGGCCGACGGTGTGGCTGCCGCCGCCGGGGGAGCGGACGGTGCGGGGCCGGGCGTGGTCCTGGCCGTCACCGCCACCGGCCGGGAGGCCGAGGACCTTACCGCCGCCCTGCGCGCGTACCTTCCTGCCGATGCCGTGGCCGAGTTCCCCAGCTGGGAGACCCTCCCGCACGAACGGCTTTCACCGCGCTCGGACACGGTAGGGCGGCGGCTGTCCGTGCTGCGCCGCCTCGCGCACCCCGAAACGTCGACGGCGGGGCCGCTCCGGGTGGTGGTGGCGCCCGTCCGCGCCGTGGTCCAGCCCGTTGTGGCTGGCCTGGGTGAGCTGGTTCCCGTCACACTCAAAGTGGGCCAGGAGAAGCCGTTCACCGATGTGGTGCGCAGCCTGGCCGACGCCGCCTACGCCCGGGTGGACATGGTGACCCACCGTGGCGAATTCGCCGTCCGCGGCGGCATCATCGACGTTTTCCCGCCCACTGAGGACCACCCCATCCGGGTCGAATTCTTCGGCGACGAAGTGGACCAGATGCGCTGGTTCGCCGTGGCCGACCAGCGCTCGCTGTCTTCCCCCGGTCTGCACCACCCCACCGAACTGCACGCACCGCCGTGCCGCGAAATCCTCATCACCCCGTCCGTGATGTCCCGCGCGGCAACCCTCAAAACCCAGCTTCCGGCTGCAGCGGACATGTTGGAAAAGATTGCCGGCGGCATCGCCGTGGAAGGCATGGAATCCCTCGCTCCGGTGCTGGTGGACGCCATGGTCCCGTTTGTGGAGCAGCTGCCCGCCGGTTCCATCTCCGTTGTCATCGAACCGGAGAAGGTCCGAACCCGCGCCCACGATCTCGCCGCCACGAATGAGGAATTCCTGGAAGCGGCCTGGTCCATGGCGTCCGACGGCGGGACCGCGCCGCTGGACCTCACCTCGCAGGCGAGCGCTGCCCCTCCATTCCGCCAGCTTCCGGTCGCTGACGGAGACCCGCACCTCTTCCCTGGAGCATGGGGTTTCGTGGTGGTCCATCACGTCGCTGGCCCAGGATGAGGAACTGCTGCCCGAGATCGACGTCCTGAACCTGCACGCCCGCGAACCGCGCGGCTACCAGGGCGAGGTCGCGGAAATGATGGACTTCATCGGGTCCCACGTGCGGGACCAGTGGCGGATCGTGGTGGCCACCGAGGGCCCTGGGCCCGCCCAGCGGCTGGCCGAACTGTTCCACGACGCGGACATCCCCTGTGCCCGGGTGGACAGCCTGGACCACGAACCCCAGGCGGGCATCATAGAGGTGACCACTGCCGCCGTCGGACGCGGTTTTGTCCTGGACGGGCTGAAGCTCGGCCTGCTCACCGAAGCGGACCTGCTGGGCCGGACCTCCGCCGGGTCCACAAAGGACATGCGCCGCATGCCCTCGAAGCGGCGCAACGCGGTGGACCCGCTCCAGCTGGTCGCAGGCGACCATGTGGTGCACGAACAGCACGGCATCGGCCGGTTCGTGGAGCTGATCCAGCGCAAGGTTGCCGGCGGTGGTGATGGAGTTCGTGAGTACCTGGTCCTGGAGTACGCGCCGTCCAAGCGCGGCGCCCCGGGGGACCGGCTGTTTGTCCCCACGGACCAGCTGGACCAGGTGACGCGCTATGTCGGTGGCGATACGCCGGTACTGAGCAAGATGGGCGGCGCGGACTGGGCCAGCACCAAGTCCAAGGCCCGGAAGGCCGTCAAGGAGATCGCGGGCGAGCTGATCCGGCTGTATTCGGCCCGGATGGCCTCCCGCGGGCACGCCTTCGCCCCGGACACTCCCTGGCAGCGCGAGCTCGAGGAAGCCTTCCCGTACGTGGAGACCCCCGATCAGCTGACCACCATCAACGAGGTCAAGGCGGACATGGAGCGCGAGATCCCCATGGACCGGCTGGTGTCCGGCGACGTGGGCTACGGCAAGACGGAGATCGCCGTGCGTGCAGCGTTCAAGGCGGTCCAGGACGGCAAGCAGGTGGCTGTGCTGGTTCCCACCACCCTGCTGGCGCAGCAGCACTACGAGACATTCACCGAGCGCTTCTCCGGGTTCCCGCTGCGGGTGAAGGCCCTGTCCCGGTTCCAGGGAACCAAGGAAACCAAGGAAACGGTGGAAGGCGTCAAGAGCGGATCGGTGGACGTGGTGATCGGCACGCACCGTCTGCTGTCCAAGGACTTCGAGTTCAAGGACCTGGGCCTGGTAATCGTGGACGAGGAACAGCGCTTCGGCGTGGAGCACAAGGAAGCGCTGAAGAAAATGCGCACCAACGTGGACGTGCTGGCCATGAGTGCCACCCCCATCCCGCGCACTCTGGAAATGTCCCTCACCGGGATCCGCGAGACGTCCACCCTGGCCACCCCGCCGGAGGAACGGCACCCTGTCCTGACCTACGTGGGACCCTACACGGACAAGCAGACCTCCGCCGCCATCCGGCGTGAGCTGATGCGCGAAGGCCAGGTGTTCCTGGTCCATAACCGGGTGTCCACCATTGAGCGCACCGCCGCCAAGATCCGCGAACTGGTCCCGGAAGCCCGGGTGGAGGTGGCCCACGGGCAGATGTCCGAGAGCCGGCTGGAGCAGATCATCGTGGACTTCTGGGAGAAGCGGTTCGACGTGCTGGTGTGCACCACCATCATCGAAACCGGCCTCGACATCTCCAACGCCAACACCCTGATTGTGGACGGGGCGGACAAGTACGGCCTGTCCCAGCTTCACCAGCTCCGCGGACGCGTGGGCCGCGGCCGCGAGCGTGCGTACGCCTACTTCCTCTACCCGTCGGAGAAACCGCTGGGCGAAGTTGCACTGGAACGGCTCAAAGCGGTGGCCACGCACAACGAACTGGGCGCAGGTATGCAGCTGGCCATGAAGGACCTCGAAATCCGCGGCGCGGGCAACCTGCTGGGCGGCGAACAGTCCGGGCACATCCAGGGTGTGGGCTTCGACCTCTATATCCGCCTGGTGGGCGAGGCCGTGGCCGACTTCCGCGGCGAGGCCGAGGAGAAGGCCGCCGAGATGAAGATCGAACTGCCGGTCAACGCCCACCTTCCGCACGACTACGTGCCGGGGGAGCGGCTCCGGCTGGAGGCCTACCGCAAGCTGGCAGCAGCCCTCACCAACGAGGCCATCGACGAAGTCCTGGCTGAGCTGGTGGACAGGTATGGTGAGCCGCCGCTGCCCGCCCAGAACCTGGTGGCGGTGGCCCGCTTCCGGGTGGGGGCGCGGGAAGCGGGCCTGTCCGACGTCGCGCTGCAGGGCAACTTCATCAAGTTCTCGCCGGCCGCCCTCCCCGAGTCCAAGGTGATGCGGCTGAACCGGATGTACCCGGGATCCCAGTCCAAGCCCGCCCTCGACGCCGTGCTGATCCCCAAGCCGAAAACGGCGAAGATCGGCGGCCGGGACCTGCAGGACGCGGAGATCCTGGAATGGGCCAACGGCGTCATTCGCAACATCTTCTCGGACCAGCCACTGGCGGTGGGTTAGGACTTGATGGGAGGACATCACGCCGCGTCGGGAGCCGCGGCGTGGGTAGCTATTGCCTCAACGGGGCCGTACACCCTTGGCTGGTATCCGCTGGACGCCACCGGGATCCTGATCGGCGGGATGGCGACGGCGGGCACCGCGCTGGTGTGCGACTGGGACCACCGGCACAGCACGGTAGCGAATGCCCTGCCGCCGCTGTCGAATCTGATCGCCGTCGGAATTGAAAATGCCAGCGGCGGGCACCGGCAGGGGACACACTCCCTCCTTGGAGCTGCCTTCTTTGTGCTGCTGGCCACGTTGGCCGGTCAGTTCCAGCTGCAGACCCAGTGGGGCCTGCTCTCCGTGGGTGCCGGCCTGCTGTGCATGTTTATGATCAACATCGCGGCCAAGGCGTTGAAGCTGTTCCCGAAGGCGGGGTTCATCAGCAACTGGATCTTCGCGCTGACCATGGCCGGGCTTGTCACCTGGTTCGCGCCGGACCAGTGGACCTGGCTGCCCGTTTCGATGCTGACAGGCGTGGTGGTGCATATTGTGGGGGACCTCATCACCACAAACGGAGTGCCCCTGCTGTGGCCGCTGGTGATCCGGCCGCCCAAGGTGCTGCGCCGGCTGCCGCTGCTGCGCCAGGTGTGGCGGCCCAACGGCGCGCTGTCCGTACCGTTGCTCGGCCGTGCGGGGTCCAAGCGCGAGTGGCTGCTGCTGATCCCCGTGAGCGCTTACGCGATGGTGGGGTTGTGTGTGGCCGGCTGGGCGATAGCCCGGACCCACTGGACCAGCGTGACGGCGGCAGCCGAAGCCTGGACCCGCATCTGGTTCTAAGTATGCAGAAACCCCCGGGACAGCGGTCCCGGGGGTTTCGTTGGCTTGTTACCCAACTGGGTAGCACTAAGTGTCGCTACGAGCGTTCAAAACGACAGTTACTGCTACTTACTTGGGATTAGTGCTCGCCGGCGGAGTCCGAGCGGCCCAGGATGGTTTGCGGGATCCAGTACGCCAGGGCGAACAGCGCCAGGCACGCGGCCATGGGCCACGGGTTGCCGAGCGTCAGGAAAGACAGGGAATAGATGGCGCCGAGGAACAGGGCCATGCAGACCACAAAGAGGATGATGCTTGTGCCGAGCTTGTTCTCGTTCTGGGGGGTCTGGAGTGCCCCTTCGTGAGACGCCGGGCCGTGGCTGGAAGCCGTGATCTTGCTGGACATTCATTCCTCCTTGGCCGCGGGGGCCTCAATCTGTGGCGGCTCCGGTTGCCGTCAGTAGGAGGACGAACCCTGTTCACCCTTGACGATGGCGATGCCGGAGCTGGCACCAATACGTGTTGCACCTGCAGCAATCATAGCCTGCGCGTCCTCGAGGGAACGCACGCCGCCGGAGGCCTTGACGCCAAGGCCGGGACCTACCGTGCGGCGCATCAGGGCGATGTCCTCGGCGGTGGCGCCTCCGCCGTTGAAGCCGGTTGAGGTTTTGACGAAATCAGCGCCGGCCTCCACGGCGGCTTCACAGGCAAGGACCTTCTGGCTGTCCGTGAGCAGCGCCGTTTCGATGATGACCTTCAGGGTGGCATCACTGGCGTGGACAGCCTCCGCCACCGACGTGATGTCCTCAACCAGCGCGCCCTTGTCCCCGGCACGGGCAGCGGCGATGTTGATGACCATGTCCACTTCGTCGGCGCCGTCCAGCACAGCCCCGCGGGCCTCGAACGTCTTGACGTCCGTGGGCGTGGCGCCCAGCGGGAAACCTACCACCGAGCAGGTGAGGACGCCGGAACCCCGAAGGGCCTTCTTCACGGTCTTGACCCAGACGGGGTTCACGCAGACGGACTTGAAGTGGTACTCAGCCGCTTCGGCACACACTTTGAGGACATCGGCCTCACCCGCTTCGGGCTTCAGCAGCGTGTGGTCGATGAATGACGCGATGCTGCCGGAAGACGGGGCGCCGGTTGCGGCTGTTTGAACGGAAGGGGTGGCTTCGTTGCTCATGATGGTCCTCTCCAAGGGGCCGGTGGGCCGAGGCGTTGTGACGCCCTGGCTCGTTTCGGAACCATCTTGCCACAGAGCAACGCGTGGTCATTTCCGGCCCATCTTTCCCCGTGGAACGGGCCGTAAGTGACCTCGCGTTGCTGGTCAGGCGGCGGCCGGCAGCGCGGAGGGAGCGGACGAAGCGGACGAAGCGCTCAGGAGCTCCGTGGCGCAAGCGCCCGCCGCGGAAGCCGCCGCGACCAGCAGGCCCAGGCGGACGCCGTCGAACGCTGCCGCGTCACCGATGGCCCAGATTCCGGGGACGGAGGTGCGGAAGTCCTTGCTGATGACAATCCCGCCGGTAGCGGCGGTCTGCAGGCCCGCGCTGGCGGCAAGGCCGTCCCGGGACACCCGTTCTTCGGCCAGGACCACCAGGTCGCCGATCATGCTGCTGCCATCCTCGAAAACAACGCTGGAGGCTGCGAGCCCGGCTGAGGTGCCGGGAACCACCGCGGCCGGCCGGGCCGTAGTGCGGATGGGCCGCACACCCCTGGCACGGAGCACGGCCTCAGCCTGCCCGGCTGCGGCACCCGTGCCCACCAGGATCCCCAGCGGCCGACGGCCCAGTTCCCGCGTGACTTCGCTGACGGCCTCGCCAATCCGGGCGGCGTCGTCGATGGTGGAGTAGCTCAGGCAGCGGTTGGCGCCCTCCACCGGGTTGGCCACCGCTGCTGATCCGGTGGCGATGACCAGCTGGTCGTAGCTGAATTCCATGCCGTCCGCCGTTGCCACCGTCCGCGTCTCCGGGTCGATGTGGCTCGCGGGCTGGCCGAACCGGACCGAAACCTGGGGGAGCAGCGCCAGCTCCAGCAGCTCCTCGGGAGTGTCGTCCCGGTTGCTCAGCACGGTGATGGTGCCCGTGAACCGTGCACGGTTGAGCTGGCTGACCAGTGCCTGGGCAGCAGGTCCCGCTCCCGCAATGACGATGCGGGTGGCGGGAACGGTGGAGGTGGAGGGTGCCGGAGCGGACATGTGCTGGCCCTTTCGCTGGCGGCCGGTGAACGGCCGGAACTTCGTGATGGAACCCAGCGTAGAACCCTGCTTTTTCCGGGGTGTTTCCCCTCAGTTGCCGTTTAACCGGCCCGCGTTCGCCAGTTTTTACCGGCCGGTAACAGAACCCGTGACGTGCCTCTCATCCGTCTGCGGACGGACACATTCGGAGTGCATCCCGCCATATGCAAAGTGCCCGGGTCCAAAACCCGGGCACTTCGAGTGGCGCTTTGGAGGCACTAGACGCGGATCCGGTAGCCGCGCTTCACCACTGTCTCCACGAGACGGCCGTCCGGGAGCGAGGAACGGAGCCGGCTCACGGTCATGTCCAGCGCGTGGACCGAACCGCGCAGTTCCAGCAGGTCGGACAGGGATTCGCGGGACAGGACCGCGCCGCCTGCCCCCAGCAGCGCACGGAGCAGCAGCAGCGGGGCCGGTGCCAGTTCCACCGGCTGGCCGTCGATCCGCAGGCTCCTGCCGCGCAGCTCGATGTTGCCGGACCTCGTATCCAGGCGCCGGACATGGTTCAGTGCGAGGTGCTCGCACACCAGCCGGATGAGCGCCCCCATCCGGAAGCGTTCCGGAATCAGGGGGGTGATACCGGCGTCCAGCAGCGGCTGCGCGGTCACCGGACCCACCACGGCCGTGGTTACGTTCGTCTTCAGGCTGTCGATCAGCTGCTTGTAGACGCCCATTTCGTGGGCAGTGCTCCACAGGGCGTCGACGGCGGGCGCGCTGGTGAAGGTGAGGACGTCCAGGTTTCCGCTGCATACCGCCTCGATGAGGCGGGGAAGCTTGTCCTCGCCGTCGGGCTTCACCCAGCGGTATGGGGTGACAGTCAGGACGGTGGCACCGGACATGCGCAGGCGCTCCAACTGCCGGACATCCGTGTAGCCGTGCAGCTGCACGGCCACGGTCTTGCCGCGGACGCCTTCGGTCAGCAACATATCCACCAGGGTGGCGGTGGTTTCGTCGCTGCTGATTCCGACGTCGGCCAGGCCGGCCGCGCGCACCGCGCCGCGGGCCTTGGGTCCCCGGACGAACATCCGGCAGGCACCGAGGGTTTCCAGCAGCTCGTCGCCGATGCCGAAGGAATCCGCTGCCTCACACCAGCGGCGCATGCCGTAGGCGGTGGTGGCGATGCACAGGTCCGGCTTGGCGGCGATGATGGCCCGGGTGTCGTCGATGAGGCGCATGTCCTCCTGGACCGGGGCGATCTTCAGGGCGGGGGCGTGCAGCACCTCGGCGCCGCGGCGTTCGAGGGCCTCGATCAGGTCCTGGGACCGCCGGTCCGAGGTCACACCGATGCGGAAACCCTCCAGCGGCGCTTCTGCCGCCTCGGGCGTTTCGTCGACCTGTGGTGTTTCGGCCGGTGCGAGTGCATTCATGGAGGTCAATCCTTTCACGAGCCCAGCAGCGAGGCCGCCAGCCTGTCCAGGTCGGCGGCGGCCTCAGCATGCCCGCGGTTGGCTTCCGCCACCCGCACCACCTCACCGATGACCAGCACAGCCGGGTTGCTGCAGCCGGCGGCCGCCGTGGTGATGGTGCCCAGGTCCGCAATGGTGGTGCGTTGTCCGGGCCGGTAGCCACGTTCAACAATCGCCATGGGCATGTCCGTGCGCATTCCTGCCCGGCGGAGGCCTGCGGCAAGCTGGTGCAGGGTGCCGATGCCCATTAACACAACGATGGTGCCGCCCAGGCCGGCCAGGTGCTGGTGCTCCTTTTCGGTCAAAGGGGCGTGCCCGGAGACCACGGTGAACATGTGGCTCACTTCGCGGTGCGTCACGGGGATTCCGGCCGCCGCGGGGACGGAGATGGCGCTGGTGACGCCGGAGATGACGCGGACCGGGAGGCCGGCTGCCACGCAGGAGGCAACTTCCTCGCCGCCGCGGCCAAAGACGTACGGATCGCCGCCTTTGAGCCGGACCACGTTGTTGCCCGCGAGGGCGCTTTCCACCATCAGCTTTTCGATGTCGGCCTGGCTGACTTTGTGGTGCCCGGGCTTCTTGCCCACATCCACGAGTTCTGCCGAGGTCAGCTGCGGCAAGTCCTGGCAGGGGGCCAGCCGGTCATAAAAGACGACGTCGGCATCGCGCAGCGCCTTGACGGCGCCGACAGTGAGCAGCTCGGTGGTTCCGGGTCCGCCGCCTACCAGGGTGACGTGGCCTACCGGTCCGGCAGCAGGTTCCACTGCCACGGGGATACCGGCTGCGCGGCACCGGTCCAGCAGCGGCTCCCAGCCGGGCTGCCCGTCGTCGACCGCTGCCACCAGGAAGGGGCGCTCGGGCAGGGGGCCGTCATGGCCGGCGCCCTGCGGGGTGCTGAGGCGGTACACCAGGGCGCCGGCGGCCTCGTAGCGGCGCACCGCCTGCCGGGCGGCGTGGTCCGAGCCGGCCACCAGGACGTCGCGGCCGGTGAGGTCGATGGTGAGCTGCATGGTTATGCCTCGTTCCTGATGGGTTCCGGTGTGCCGGGACGGACCGGGATGGAGGCCCCGATCAGGACTTTCCCCTTCTCCTCCGGGGTGGCGGGGCGCATCTGGCCGCGCTCGTCCGGGACGAAGGTGATGGAGTCGTCCTTCTGGTCGGGGGCGTTGACGAAGGAGCGGAACCGGCGCAGGCGCTCGGGGTCCTTGAGGGTGTCTGCCCATTCGTCGATGTAGGTGTCAACGTGCTTGGCCATGGCCGCTTCAAGGTCCGCGGCGATGCCCAGGGTGTCCTTGACCACCACGTCCTCGACGTGTTTGATGCCGCCGTCGAGCTCTTCCTGCCAGCGCGCGGTGCGCTGCAGGCGGTCCGCGGTGCGGATGTAGTACATGAAGTAGCGGTCGATGTACTTGATCAGCGTTTCGTCGTCGAGGTCTTTGGCCAGGAGCTGGGCGTGGGCCGGGGTGGCGCCGCCGTTGCCTCCGACGTACAGGTTCCAGCCGTCGGCGGTGGCGATCACGCCCACGTCCTTGCCGCGGGCCTCGGCGCATTCACGGGCGCAGCCGGAGACACCCATCTTGAGTTTGTGGGGGCTGCGCAGGCCGCGGTAGCGGAGTTCGAGCTGGATGGCCATGGCCACCGAGTCCTGGACGCCGAAGCGGCACCAGGTGGACCCGACGCAGGACTTCACGGTGCGCAGGCTCTTGCCGTACGCCTGGCCGGACTCGAAGCCGGCGTCCACCAGTTCCTTCCAGATCTCCGGGAGCTGTTCCAGGCGGGCACCGAACATGTCGATCCGCTGGCCGCCGGTGATCTTGGTGTACAGGTTGTACTTTTCGGCCACTGCCGCGATGACGCCGAGCTTCTTGGGGGTGATTTCGCCGCCGGCAATGCGGGGGACCACCGAGTAGGTGCCGTCCTTCTGCATGTTGGCCAGGGCGCGGTCGTTGGTGTCCTGCAGTGTGCCGCGGCCGGCGTCCAGGACGTAGGCGCTGTTCTGGCTGGCCAGGATGTTGGCGATGGTGGGCTTGCAGATGTCGCAGCCGGCGCCCGTGCCGTACTTGGCCATGATCTCTTCGAAGGAGGTCAGTTCCAGGACACGGATGGCGTCGAACAGTTCCTGGCGGGACAGTTCGATGTGCTCGCAGAGGGCCTTGGAAACCTCGACGCCGGACTTGGTCAGTTCGGTCTCGAGCAGCTTCTTCAGCATGGGTACGCAGGAACCGCACTGGGTGCCGGCGCGGGTGCAGCCCTTCAGCTCACCGAGCTCCTGAACCGGTGCGTTGCCGTCGCAGGCACCGCAGCCGTTGATGGCGTCGCGGATGGTTCCGGCGGTGACGTTGTTGCAGGAGCAAAGGGTGGCATCGTCCGGCAGTTCCGTCTCGGGGGCTTCGCCGCCGCCGGCGGCGCTGAGGAATGCGCCGGGCTCGGCCGGAAGTTCGCGGCCCAGGAGCGGACGCAGGCTCATGTAGGGTGAGGCGTCACCGACGAAGATGCCGCCGAGCAGGGTCTTGGCATCATCGGTGGTGACAATCTTCTGGTAGACGCCGCGTGCGGGGTCCGCGTAGACGATTTCCAGGGCGTGTTCGGTCTTGGCAAAAGCGTCGCCGAAGCTGGCAACATCCACTCCGGACAGCTTGAGCTTGGTGGCGGTGTCGAAACCGGGGAAGGTGGCATCTCCGCCGTGGAGGCGGTCCGCGACGATTTCGGCCATGGTGTTGGCCGGGGCCACCAGGCCCAGGCACATGCCGCCATAGTTGGCCACTTCGCCGATGGCCCAGATGCCGTCCACCTCGGTGGCACAGTAGTCGTTGATGACCACGCCGCCGCGCTGGCCCAGGCTGAACACCTGCTCCTCGCCCTCGGCGGCGCGGAACAGTTCATCGCGTGGCCGCACGCCAATGGCGACAATCACGATGTCCGCGTCGATGACCCGGCCGTCGGCCATCAGGACACCGGTGACCTGGCCGTCGTCGTCGGACAATACTTCCGACGGGAAGACGCCGCCGTGGACCTCAAAGCCCTTGGACTTGATGAGCCGGCCCATGGCCTGGCCCGCGCCTTCATCCAGCTGTGTGGCCATCAGCCACTGTGAACCGTCAATAACAATGGGGTTGGCGCCAAGCTGTTCGGTGCCGGCCGCGGATTCGAGCCCGAGGAGGCCGCCACCGATGGTCACCGCGTTGACCTTGCGGCCCAGCTTCTCCGTGAGGCCGGTAATGGCCTCGTTGATGGCCCACACGTCCTCGAGGGTGCGGTAGACGTGGGTGTGCTCGGCACCGGGGATGGGCAGGCGCGCCGCGTTCGAGCCGGTGGCCACCACCAGCTCGTCGTATTTGAAAACGTTGCCGGCAGCGGTTTCTACCGTCTTGGCTTCGGCGTTGATCTTGACTACGCGCTCACCGGTCTTCAGCTCCAGGGAAGGGTGGTCCCACATCGAAGCGGTGCCCAAGGTGAGGTCCACGTCTTTTTCGGTGAGGGCCTTGGACAGCGCCACACGGTCGTAAGGGAGGTGGGCTTCTTCGGTGAGGACCGTGACATGCCAGCCAGCGAGGCCGCGGGCATGCATGGCGTCCGCAAAACGGTGGGCCGCTGGGCCGCCGCCGGCGACGACGATGCGGCGCGGAGTCTCTGTGCTTGAAGTCTGTTCGGTCACTGTGGGCCTTTCGCATGGGCCGCAGTGTTTCCTGCAGCCTTCTGGTGACGAGTGTCCATCCAGACTAGGGAGACGCAGTTTCGCTTCAGTTTCCCAATTGTTTCGTCAACTTAACTTCTGCATCACGAACGCATTTCCGGCCGCGTGAGGTGTCTTTTACGCACTGGACACATTCACTGCACCCCTCTGAAACACCCGCGGCCTAGCGTGGAACACGGCCGCAGAGGCAGCCAAAGGCAAGGAAAAACGCACAGGAAGAGGAGCCGACATGACGGCAACACTGGAACTTGGGGCACTCGCAGCAGCCACCGACGAGGCCGCACCGGGCATCACCGCCGGTTGGCACCGCGTCTGCCTGGTGGACGACCTGGAGCCCGCCTGGGGCGAAGCCGCCCTCGTGGCCGGACGCCAGATTGCCCTTTTCCGCACCGGACCGGCTGAGATTTTCGCGGTGGCCCATGAGGACCCGGCCACCGGAGCACACGTTATGGCACGGGGAATCCTGGGGTCACGCGGGGCGCGTCCCACCATCGCTTCGCCGCTGCACAAAGAGGTATACGACCTGGAAACCGGCGAATGCTTCAGCACCCCGGGCCTG
This sequence comes from Pseudarthrobacter sp. W1I19, assembly GCF_030817835.1. Classification (NCBI taxonomy): domain Bacteria; kingdom Bacillati; phylum Actinomycetota; class Actinomycetes; order Micrococcales; family Micrococcaceae; genus Pseudarthrobacter; species Pseudarthrobacter sp. W1I19. The sequence goes on along the minus strand of NZ_JAUSZR010000001.1, from coordinate 3,008,271 downwards.
AGCATCGCAGCGTTCAGCACCCGCGTGGTGGACGGCTTCGTCGAAATCGAGCTGTAGAAACACAGCCGGAAATTACATTCAGGAAAAAGGGCGCCCGGCAGGGCGCCCTTTTCGCGGTTCCTGGATCCTGCTACAGACCCAGCGCCTCGCTGACGTCCCGGAGTACTTCATCCAGTGCGGCGCGGACGGCCTGCCGGGCCTCCGGCAGTTCGGCCGCGGACCCAACGTGGTGGATCACCTCGAGATAGCACTTGAGCTTGGGCTCGGTGCCGCTGGGCCTGATGATCACCCGGGTGAGGTCGCGGGTCAGGTACAGGAGCCCGTCCGTGGGCGGAAGCTTGTCAGTCCCTTCCGCCAGGTCCGTGAAAACCTCGACGGCTGATGACCCGAAGGATTCCGGCGGGCTGACCCGGAGCCGGTTCATCATCGCGTCCAGCAGGCCCAGGTCGGCCACCCTGATGCTGAGCTGGTCGCTGGCGTGCAGGCCGTGCTGGAGGTACAGCTCGTCCAGGGTGTCAAAGACGGTCTTCCCGTCAGCCTTCGCCGCGGCCGCGAGTTCCGCAATCAGCACCGCAGCGGAGATGCCGTCCTTATCCTTCACCAGCTCCGGCGCGACGCAGTAGCCCAGCGCCTCCTCGTAGCCGTACAGCAGCCCCGGCACCCGGGAAATCCATTTGAACCCGGTCAGCGTTTCCTCATGTGCGTAACCGGCAGCCGCCGCGATCCGGGAGAGAAGCCGCGAGGACACAATCGAGTTCGCGAAGGCGCCGTGGCTGCTGCCGCCGAGGGCACTCCCGCTCCCTGCATCTCCGCCGGCCGCGGCCAGCCGGGCCGCCACATGGGCGCCCAGCAGCGCACCCACTTCGTCGCCCCGGAGCATGCGCCAGGCACCGGTGTCCGGGTCCTTGGCAGCAACTGCAGCCCGGTCGGCGTCGGGATCATTGGCGATAACAATGTCCGCGTCCAGCCGCTCAGCTGTCTCCAGGGCCAGGTCCAGCGCCCCTGGCTCCTCCGGGTTCGGGAAACTGACGGTGGGAAAGTCCGGGTCCGGCTGGGCCTGTTCGGCCACCAGCGTGACGTCGGTGAAACCGGCGGCGTTCAGGACGGCCAGCGCAGTCTCGCCGCCGACGCCATGCATCGGGGTGAGGACGATGCGCAGGTCCCGGGCAGGGAAATATTCTGGCAGGGCCAACGCGGCAGTAGCCTGCTGGTAGCCGGCGGTCACGGAGCCGTCCAGGACTGTCCAGCCACCGGGGGCAAGGGCAATGGTTTCGAGCGGGCCTACGGCGTTGATCCTCGCCGCGATTTCGCTGTCGTAAGGCGCCACGATCTGGGCACCGTTGCCGCTGTCTCTCACGGCATGGCGGCCGAGGTAGACCTTGTAGCCGTTGTCCTGCGGCGGGTTGTGGCTTGCCGTGACCATCACGCCGCAGTCGCATTGCAGCGCCCGGACGGCGTATGCCAGCAGGGGAGTGGGCAGCGCGGCCGGCATCAGGAACGTCTCGATGCCGGCGGCCGTAAAGATTGCCGCGGTTTCCGCCGCAAAGATGTCCGAGTTGTACCGGGCGTCATAACCAACGACGGCGCGCGGCCGGGTTCCCGGCGACGCCTCGGCCACCGCGCGAGCCAGGAAGTCCGCCAGTCCGGCAGCGGCGCGCCTCACCACCGCACGGTTCATCCGGTTCGGCCCGGGTCCCAGTGCGGCGCGGAGTCCAGCGGTGCCGAACTGCAGCGTTCCGCGGAAGCTGTCCTCGAGTTCCTGGCGGGCTGCCGGGGAGCCGTCTTCCACCAGCCGGACCAGCTCAAGCAGGGACGCCGATGTCTCCGGATCCGGGTCTTGGGCAGCCCATTCGCGGGCCTCGGTGAGCAGGCGGAAATCGGCATCGGAAGACGTCATGGGCACAAACCTATCGTCATTGCTCCTTCACTTCTTGCAACGCGGGGTCAGATGCGGCCCAAAGAACGCGACGAATGGGGCCAAAAGTGACCCCGCATTGCTTTAGAGTTTGGCGATGATTTCTGCGAGCAGTTTGGAGATCCGCGGGCCCGCTGCCTGCCCTGACTCGATGACTTCCTGGTGGCTGAGTGGCTGCGGGCTGATGCCCGCGGCAAGGTTGGTGACCAGGGAGATGCCGAACACCTCCATGCCTGCGTGCCGCCCCGCAATCGCTTCCAGGGCAGTGGACATGCCCACCAGGTCGGCGCCGATGCGTTTGGCGTACTGCACCTCGGCGGGGGTTTCGTAGTGCGGGCCGGGGAACTGGGCGTAGACGCCTTCGTCCAGGGTTGCGTCCACGTCGCGGGCGATTTTGCGGATCCGGGCAGAGTAGAGATCTGTCAGGTCAACGAATGTGGCGCCCTCCAGCGGCGAGGCGGCGGTGAGGTTTATGTGATCGCTGATCAGCACCGGGGTGCCTGGCGCCCAGTTTTCGTTCAGGCCGCCGCAGCCGTTGGTGAGGACCAGCGTGTTGCAGCCGGCAGCCGCCGCCGCTCGGATTCCGTGGACTACGGCGCGGACGCCCTTGCCTTCGTAATAGTGGGTGCGGGCGCCGAGCACCAGGGCCCGTTTGCCCTCTTTGGTCAGGACAGAGCGGATGGTGCCCACGTGCCCTTCCACTGCCGGAGCGTGGAAACCGGGGACTTCCTCCGCGGACAGGGTGGCTGTGGTTTCCCCGATGAGGTCGGCGGCGTCTGCCCAGCCGGAGCCGAGCACCAGGGCCACATCGTGGCGGTCCACCCCGGTTTCCTCGGCAATGTAGTCGGCGGCGGCGCGGGCGGCAGCGAAGGGATCCGTGTTCAGGAAGTCTGTTGTACTCACTGGTACAAGTTATCCTGCCGCTCCTGTTGGGCCCAGCCTTTGGCGGTTTTCCCGAGAGAACGGTTTCTTTGGCGGTCCGGCCGGGGATGCAGGAGAATGATTGTTTGTGACTACGCATCCAGATTTCAGTTCACCCCGGATCGCAATCCTGGGAGGTGGTCCGGGCGGTTACGAGGCCGCCATGGTGGCCGCCTCGCTTGGAGCGCAGGTCACCATCATCGAGCGTGCCGGGCTCGGCGGGTCCGCCGTGCTGACCGACGTCGTCCCGTCCAAGACTCTGATCGCCACCGCGGACCTGATGACCCGCGTCGCCGAGGCGGGGGAGCTGGGAGTGAAGTTCGACGTCGACGGTGGCGACTTTGTGCCGGTGATGCGCGCAGACCTTAAACACATCAACGACCGCCTCCTGAATCTGGCGCGCAGCCAGTCCAAGGACATCTCCGACGGTTTGGCGCAGCAGGGCGTTCGCATCCTGGCCGGATCCGGGCGGCTCCTGGATGACCACACCATCGAGGTCCTCACGGCGGAGGGCACCGAGACCGTGGAGGCGGACACCATCCTGCTGGCGCTCGGCGCCCATCCCCGTGAGCTGCCCACGGCCAGGCCTGACGGTGAGCGGATCCTGAACTGGACGCAGATCTACAACCTGGACGAACTTCCCGAAGACCTGATCGTGGTGGGCTCCGGTGTGACCGGAGCCGAGTTCGCGTCCGCCTACAACGGCCTGGGCTCGAAGGTCACACTGATTTCCAGCCGCGACCGGGTGCTTCCGGGTTCTGACGTTGACGCCGCTGTTGTCCTTGAGGAAGTGTTTGAACGCCGCGGCGTGCGGGTTCTGTCGCGGTCCCGCGCCGAGCAGGTGGAGCGCACGGACGACGGCGTGGTGGTCACCCTCAGCGACGGGTCCAAGGTCACCGGCAGCCACTGCCTGCTCTGCCTCGGCTCCATCCCGAACACCGCCGGTATCGGACTGGAAGAAGCCGGGGTAGCGGTGAGCGAGAGCGGCCACATCAAAGTGGACGGCGTCTCCCGCACCACCGCTCCCAATATTTACGCCGCCGGCGACTGCACCGGGGTCCTGCCGCTGGCCTCCGTCGCGGCCATGCAGGGCCGGATTGCCGTTGCGCACTTCATGGGTGATGCCGTCACCCCGCTCAAGCTGCACCAGGTGGCGTCCAACATCTTCACCTCACCCGAGATCGCCAACGTGGGTGTGTCCGAGGCCGAAATCGACTCCGGCAAGTACCAGGGCGACGTGGTTAAGCTCTCGCTCCGCAGCAATGCGCGGGCCAAGATGCGCAACAACAAAGACGGTTTTGTAAAAATTTTCGCCCGGAAGGGCTCCGGAACGGTCATCGGCGGCGTGGTGGTGGGGCCCAACGCCTCCGAGCTGATCTTCCCCATCTCCATCGCCGTCAAACAGAAGCTGCACGTGGACGACGTCGCCAGCACCTTCACCGTGTACCCGTCACTCACGGGCTCGATCTCAGAGGCTGCGCGCCGACTGCACGTGCACATGTAACCCCGGGGCGCCGGCCGGGAGGGCCTGCAGGGGCACTGCTACACTCTGCTCATGATCGGGCTTCCCTTCGCGGGAGACGGGTTGGTGCACGCCAGCCTGTTAGGGCTGGGAATCCTCGCAGCCTTGCTGTTCTACGCGTATGAGAAGCGCCGGCGCGGCCTGTCAGACCCACGGTTGTGGCCCATTGCCGGTTTTGCTCTCGCCTTCGGGGCCATCGGCTCAAGGGTCCTCACCTGGGATGTTTCGCGGCAGGTCTCCTTGGCGGACTGGTGGGGCAACGGCGACCGCAGCATCCTCGCGGGCCTTGTGGGCGCGTGGCTCGGCGTCCATTTGGGTAAACGGCTGACTGGTTACCGTGAATCCACGGGGGACTTACTTGCGCCCGCGGTCGCCTTGGCGCTGGTCATCGGACGCGTGGGCTGCCTCCTTACGGAACTGCCCGGCACCCCGACCGGGGGAGCGTGGGGCATATCGCTCACGCCCGGGCAGGCGGCAGTGCTGAGTGGACCCGCAGGGGTAGGGCTCCATCCGTCCTTTGCTTATGAAATCGTGTTCCATGTGGCCGCGTTCGCGCTCATGTGGCGTTATCGGGACCGCCTGCCTCGTCCCGGCGACCTCTTCATCTGCTACGTGACTTCCTACGCGTTGTTCCGGTTCGGAGTCGAATTCGTCCGTGGCAACGATGTGCTGTGGCTCGGGATGAGCCGTCCCCAATGGTTCCTCCTGGTGGTTCTCCCGCTGCTGTTCTGGCGGATGCTGCGGGTCTTCGGGGAACCTCTCCGCCCGGAGTTGGAAGGAACGGCGGCATGAGCAAGGACAAGTCGCCCCAAGAAGACGAGGAACCCCCTGAACCAGCGCTCGGCCCCATGGGCTTCGGAATCCTGTTGGGGACTACTGCCCTTTATGCCGTCTATGTCGGGGTACCGATTGCTTTCGGTGGACCCGCTTCCATGCGTTTCCTGACCGGGCCGTCCGCCTTCATTCCCATTGCCGTCTACCTTGCGGCAGCCGTCGTGCTGGCGGTCCGGCCACGTACGTCCCGGTGGGGTGCGGGCTTGCTGATTGGCCTGGGAATCTTCACCCTGCTTGGCGGCGGGATCTGCGTTGGAACCCTCGCCGCGCAGATGAGAGCTTGAGATGAATCCTTCACCACTCCGCCCAAAATTGGAGGAAAGAGCAGCATGAGCGAGGACAACCCTGAAGAAGCAAGGAGCCCACTGCCACCGCCCCATCACGAGGAGCCATCCCCTGAACCACGACGTGGCTCCATGGTGCTCGGAATCCTGCTCGGAGCTACTGCCCTTTATGCCCTCTATTTCGGGACAACAGCTGGTATTGCTCCGGATGAAGGCTACAAGACCGACCTCGCCGGGCCGGCAGCGTTAATTCCCATCGGCGCTTATCTTGCGATCGCCGGTGCCCTGGCAATTTGGCCGCGCACCTCCCGCTGGGGTGCGGGGATGTTGTTTGGCCTGGGGATCTTCATCCTGCTCGGCGGCGGGATCTGCGTCATGGCCCTCTCCCAGATGAGTAGCCGGATATGAATCCGTCACCGTTTACTTCCCGGCAGGCGTTGCCCGGCCCCGGCCAGCCGCTTCGCGGGGACCGCATCCATCGGTACGTCACAGCCTTTTGTCCCCACTGCCACGAGACAAACCCCCCGCTCGCGCAGGTCCGGCGCCTCTCCGGCGCGCTGCTGGTCCGGGACGACCGGGTCTGGCTCGAACGCGGCTGCCCGGACCATGGCCTCGTCAGCACCTTGTACGACGAATCCCCGGAAATTCTACGATACCTGGAGAAGTGGCAGGCGCCCACCAAACAGCACATCCCGGACCAGGCCGATAATTACCGCCAGGTACCGGAGGCCTATGCCTACGGACTGCCCGCCATGCAGACTCAGCACACGTGCATCCTCCTTCAGGACATCATCGAGCACTGCAACCTGCGCTGCCCCACCTGCTTCACCGCCTCCGGCCCCCAACTGCAGGGAGTGGCGCCGCTCACCGAGGTGCTCACCAATATCGACACCCGGCTTGCCCGCGAAAACGGGCGGCTGGACGTGCTGATGCTCTCCGGCGGCGAGCCCACGCTTTACCCTCATCTGGCCGAACTTCTTGATGAGCTCGTCGCCCGGCCGATCGTCCGGATCATGGTGAACAGCAACGGCATGCTCATAGCCACCGACGACGAACTCCTCGCACTGCTGGCCAGGCACCGGGACCGCGTGGAGGTTTACCTCCAATACGACGGCCCGTCCAAAGCAGCATCCATCCACCACCGCGGGGGAGACCTGACCCGCTTCAAGGACATGGCCATCGCGCGCCTGTCAGAGGCAGGTATTTTCACCACCCTGACGATGACGGCGGCACTCGGCATCAACGACGGCGAGGTCGGCGCCGTCGTAATGAGGGCATTGGAAACCCCGTTCGTGGGTGGCGTTGCGCTTCAGCCAGTGTTCGGTTCAGGGCGCGGCCACGGCATCGATCCCACAGACAGGCTCACCCACACCGGCGTGCTGGAACGGCTCGCGGAGCAAACCGGAGGGGTGGTCTCATGGCACGACCTGACAGCACTGCCGTGTTCACATCCGCATTGCGCGTCCGTGGGCTACCTGCTGAAGGACGATGCAGGAGTCTGGCGTTCGCTGACAGCCCTCATCGGGCACGATCAGCTGCTCGCCTGGCTGGAACTCAACCCGGACAGCATCGCCAACCGCATCGCCGACAGCGCGATCCCGCTCGAGTTGCGCAACCTCATGAAGTCCTCCCTGCTGGACCTGCTAAGCGAGCAGTCCTCGCTGTCCCACCCGCGGACAATGGACCTTTGGAAAAACATCTGCACCCAATGCGACCTCGGCATCGGCACCCTCACCACACTGGCGGCCGGCAAACTTCCAGGCCAGCAACAACGGCTGCGCCGGCTCCTCGCTCAACGAATTACCCGCATCATGGTCAAGCCCTTCATGGACATTTCCACCATGATTGAAGAACGGCTCACGCAATGCTGCGTCCACGTGGGCACAAAGAGCGACGCCGGTGATCACCAGTGCGCTCCGTTCTGTGCTGTCCAGGCATGGCCGGCCTTGGCCCGGCAACGAATAAGCACAGCCACGGGCCGGGAGCTCCTCCCAGTCCGGCAGGTTTGACTCAGCGACAGGGAGGAATGATGAGTTCTGCTTCGGATGCGCGACGCATCGCAGCCGGATCACTGCCGTCGGAATTCGTGCTTGGCACGCATGCCGGAAACCAGTCCGGTGGCGGGTCCGGTCCAGAGGGCCAGGCGAAGGTACCGTTCGATCCTCTGCGCCTGTGCATCTTCGCCACTATTGCCCTATTGGGTTGGGTGGCAGGTCCGCTGGCCTTGAGCGTGTTTGCAGCTGTCGGAGTCGTTGGCTACTGGAAGGCCCGGCGGCAAGGACTGAGGAGATCGCAGTGCTTCCTGCGTGACACGAGGCTCGTGCTGGCCTATTTGGGGATCCTGCTCGCGCTTGGACTCTATGGGATATACGGGCTGGCAAAAGGACTCTTCAGCCTTTGAGGCTGCAGTTGTTCATCGACGTTCGAAGGTCAGGTGTCCCTACACGCCGAAGCCTTCCGGCGTACGTACGTCGGCATGGAGGAGGCGGCAGGCAACTCTGGACCCTCCCGGTACCATCCGCATAGACTCATCGAAGGAACTGGAGGTCGGACATGTCAATGGCACTCGAGCGCCCCCGGCGCGGCAAAATGATCGGCGGCGTCTGCGCGGCCCTGGCGGCACGGTTCGGGCTTCCGACGTTCCTGGTTCGGCTGGGCTTCGTGGTCTTTGGCCTGGTGGGGATCGGCGAGCTGGTTTACATCGCGCTGTGGATCATCATCCCGAAGGCGCCCGCGTAAGAGCCCGGGTTTCGACAGGCTCAACCACTGAATGCTTGCCCCTGGGGCCACGGCCGCCGGGTTCCCTGACCGAGCTTGCGAGGTTAGGGGACGGCTGGGGAGAAGTGTTTTTCGATGAGCCCCTTGATGTCCTCGTGGCAGCCGCCGCAGCCTGTACCCGCCCGGGTGGTTTTGGAAACTTCGGCCACGGTGGAGCAGCCTTCTTCCACGGCGCCCTGGATGGTTGCCCCGCTGACGCCGGCGCAGCGGCACACGGTGCCTTCCGGATCGGCGGCCGCACCGGGCAGCTGGTCCGGCCCGTCCAGGCGCAGCAGCAGCGACCTGTCCGCGGGCAGCTCGGCGCCGCGTTCGAAGAGTCCCACCAGTTCGGCTGCCGTGCGTGGCATACCAACGGCCACCAGTCCCTCCAGGACTCCGCCGCGGGTGGTCATCTTGACGTAACGGCCGTGCTCCGGGTCCGCCCACTGGGCAATCTGCAGCCGGGCGCGGCCGTTCCCTGCGCCGGCGGTGAGGACTTCCTCATCCCACGGCTCGGCTGCGTTGTCCCCGGCCACGGCCATGTTCATGCCCCGGGCCTTGAGGACAACAACGCCTGCCTGCTCGGCCGGCAGCTCCGGAAGCAGTCTGGCTTCTTCGGAAGCCCCTGACGCCAGCAGGGTCAGGTATTCGGCCAGCCATTCGGCCTGCCGCCAGCCCGGCCCCACCAGGCCGGACGGGCCCTTGGCGTTGCGGCACCGGGCGCAGTCCGGTTCAGGGCAGCGCACCTCGGCGCAGTCGCCGATGGCAAAGATGTGCGGTTCGTGGTGTGCCCGCAGCCGGTGGTCCACCAGGATCCCGCTGGAAGTGGAAAGCCCGCAGCCTTCGGCCAGTTCGGTGCGGGGGCGGACACCGCACGAGATGACCAGGAGGTCGCCATCAATCGCTGACCCGTCGTCGAGCAGCAATGCTGAGAACCCGCCGTCGGCCGCGTTGTGCTCCACGCCCGTGGAGCGCGCGTTGCCGGCCATCCGGACGCCGCAGCGGCGCAGGCTGGCGGCAAGGACGGCGCCGCCGCCGCGGTCGATGTTGCGGCCCAGCGGATGCGGTCCATTGTGGACCACGGTGACGGTAGCGCCTTCTTCAGCCGCGGCCAGCGCCGTCTCCAGGCCCAGGACACCGCCGCCGAGGACCACCACGCGCTTGCCGCCGTCCACAGCCTGGCGCAGCACCTCTGCGTCGCGCAGGTCGCGAAGGGCTGTCACGCCGGCCGGCAGGACCGGCGAGGTGGGATCCGGGTTGATGCCGGTCAGGTTGGGAATCACCGGACGCGATCCCGTGGCGAATACCAGCCGGTCGTAGTGCGCCACGGAGCCGTCGGTCAGCAGGACCTGCTTCCGGGCGCGGTCCACGCGGCGGACGCGGATGCCCAGCCGGACATCCACACCGTCGGCGGCCAGGGCATCGGCGTCGGAAAGCGCCAAAGCTTCAGGAGTGGTCCTGCCCACGCCCAGATCGGCCACCAGCACCCGGTTGTAGGCTGCTTCCGCTTCGGCCCCGACTACCGTCAGGCTCACATGGCCGTCCCGGACGGCGGGCAGGAGCTCATCAACCAGCCGGGCGGCCACCGGGCCGAATCCCACAATGACAATCTGCTCGCTCATGAGGCCTCCGTCGTTTGCAGCACGTTGGTTGAGAGGGGGGTGGCGGCAGGCCGCACCCACACCTTGTTGAACTTGAACTCGGGCATTCCGGACGTGGGGTCCGTGGCCGCCTCCGTGAGGCGGTTGGCGCTCTCGAGCTCAGGAAAATGGAAGGGCAGGAACACTGTGTCCGTGCGGATCGCCGTGCTCAGCTCGGCCCGGCACAGCACCTCGCCGCGCTCGTTCGCCACAGAGACGAGTGCACCTTCGGTGATGCCCATCGACGCCGCGGCTGCCGGGTGGACCTGCAGCTTCGCCTCCGGCCGGGTTTCCAGCAGCTCGGCCACCCGGCGGGTCTGGGCGCCGGACTGATAGTGCTCCAGGAGGCGGCCGGTGATGAGCGTCATGGTTGTGGCGCCGGGGTCAGGATTTGCGGCGGGCGTACGACGGCGGCGGGGCGTCACCGGGACCATTACGGCTTTGCCGTCGGCGTGCGCGAAGGTGTCCCGGAACAGCCGGGGAGTTCCGGTGCTGCCTTTCGGGTAAGGCCAGTAGGCGGCTTCGCCGCGGTCCAGCATGGCGTAGTCAATGCCGGAGTAGTCGGCCAGCCCGCCGGCAGAGGCCAGCCGGAGTTCCTCGAACACCGTTTCCGGGTCTTCGCTGTAGGTGGACGGCGCATCGAGGGCCTCGGCCAGCCGTGCCATGATCCAGAGTTCACTGCGGGCGCCTGCGGGCGGAGTCAGGGCCCGGCGGCGGCGCAGGACCCGGCCTTCAAGGTTGGTGAGTGTGCCCTCCTCCTCGGCCCACTGGAGCACGGGAAGAATGAGGTCTGCCTCGGCGGCGGTCTCGGACATAAAGAAGTCGCAGACCACCAGGAAGTCCAGGCTGCGCAGTCCTTGAATCACGGCGTTGGCGTCGGGGGCGGCCACGGCGATGTTGGAGGCGTGGACGAAAAGGCACCGGACGCCGTCGGGCTGTCCCAACGACTTGAGCAGCTGGACGGCCGGTAGCCCCGGCCCGGGGATCTGCTGCTCCGGGACACCCCACACCTTGGCCACGTGCTCACGGGCGGCGGGGTCGGTGATTTTGCGGTAGCCGGGGAGCTGGTCGGCTTTCTGTCCGTGCTCGCGGCTGCCCTGGCCGTTGCCCTGGCCGGTGAGGGTGCCGTAGCCGCTGCGGGCCGAACCTGGCAGGCCCAGAAGGAGGCTGAGGTTGATGGCAGCGGTGGCGGTATCGGTGCCGTCCACGTGTTGTTCTACGCCGCGGCCGGTGAGGATGTAGCTGCCTCCGGCACGTGCCCCGGAGGCGAGACGGCGGGCGGTTTCGCGGATGAGCTCGGCAGGCACGCCGGTGATGGACTGGACGCGTTCGGGCCAAAAGGAGTTCACGCTGCGGACCACGGCGCTGTAGCCCGATGTGCGTTCTTCGATGTAGGCAATGTCCACCAGGTTCTCGTGGATGACCACGTGGGAGATGCCCAGGAGGAGGGCGAGGTCGGTACCCGGCAGGGGCTGGAGGTGGAGACCGCCGCCGTCGGCAGTAAAAGCCGCCGTGGCGGAACGGCGCGGATCCACCACAATCAGCCCGCCGGCGTCCCGCGTTCCCTTCAGGTGCTGGACGAAGGGCGGCATGGTTTCGGCAACATTGGAGCCCAGCATGAGGATGGTGCTGGCAGTGTCCAGGGCTTCGAGCGGGAACGGCAGGCCGCGGTCCACGCCGAAGGCGCGCATTCCGGCTGCCGCGGCGGAGGACATGCAGAAGCGTCCGTTGTAGTCGATGCGGGAGGTTCGCAGGGCGAGCCGGGCGAACTTGCCCAGCATGTAGGCCTTTTCGTTGGTGAGGCCGCCGCCGCCGAAAACGCCCACGGCGTCACGTCCGTAGCGGGCCTGCGCGTCTTTCACTGCGCCGGCCGCGAGGTCCAGGGCCTGGTCCCAGCCGATGGGGCGGTGGACGCCGTCGGGCCCCTTCAGCAGGGGCTCGGTGATCCGGCCCGGGTGGTTCAACAGCGTGGCCGAAGTCCAGCCCTTGCGGCACAGGCCGCCGCGGTTGGTGGGGAAGTCGCGTCCGCTGACCTCAAGGGGTGCCTTGGGGGCGGGCCGTTCCCCGGCGGCCGGTGCGGACACGGGGACTGACCCCGGCTGGACGGCCGGGGTCAGTTCCGCTGGAGACGTGAGCGTCATGGCGCACTGCAAGGCGCAGTAAGGGCAGTGCGTGTCGGCGCTTTTGGTCATGTTAGACGTGTCCCATCGCATTTCGGTTGGCGTTGCGGATGTAGCAGAACCAGCAGACGGCCAGCATCAGGACGTACGCTCCGACGAAGCCGTAGAAGGCCGGGGTGTAGGAGCCGCTGGCGGTGTTGGAGGCGTTCAGTACCTGCGGAATAACGAACCCGCCGTAGGCGCCGATGGCCGAGATCAGGCCGAGCGCCGAGGACGCGAGGCGCTGGGTGGCCACCGAGCTTGCCCCCTTGCGGGCTGCGCGGCTGGAGGTGGCGAAGATGACCGGGATCATCCGGTAGGTGGCGCCGTTTCCGAAGCCGCTGGCGGTGAAGAGCATCAGGAAGAGGACCAGGAAGAGCCAGAAGTTCTTCAGCGGCAGGGTCCAGATCATGGTGAGGGTGATGACTGCCATGGAAGCGAAAGCGGCCACTGTCATCCGGGCGCCGCCCATGCGGTCGGCCATGCGTCCGCCGTACGGCCGGGCCAGGGAGCCCACCAGCGGGCCGAGGAAGGCCAGCGACAGTGCCACGGTGCCCACTCCGATGGAGGAGAACGCGGGGAAGTAGTCCTTGATCAGCTTCGGGAACACACCGGCGAAGCCGATGAACGAACCGAAGGTGCCGATGTACAGCAGGGCCATGATCCACAGGTGCGGTTCCTTCAGTGCTGCCACGGACCCGGCGAGGTCACCCTTGGCGCTGGTGAGGTTGTCCATGTACTTGAAGGCGCCAAAGGCTGCCACCAGGATGAACGGCACCCACATCAAGCCGGCCAGCGGCAGGTTGACGGTGCCCGCCGCGAGCAGGGTGATGGCAATCGGCACGGCGAGCTGTGCGACGGCGGCTCCCATGTTTCCGCCGGCGGCGTTCAGGCCCAGGGCCCAGCCCTTTTCACGGGCGGGGTAGAAGAAGGTGATGTTGGCCATGGAGCTGGCGAAGTTGCCGCCGCCGAATCCGGCCAGGGCTGCCACCAGGAGCATCACGCCGAACGGCGTTTCCGGGTTGGAGACGCACAGCGCCAGGCCCGTAGTGGGGATCAGGAGCAGCAGCGCGGACACGATGGTCCAGTTCCGGCCGCCGAAGCGGGGGACCATAAAGGTGTAGGGGATGCGCAGGGTGGCACCCACCAGGCTGGGCATGGAGATCAGCCAGAAGATTTCCGAAGTGGAGAAGGTGAAGCCTGCGGCGGGGAGCTGGACCACCACGATGGACCAGAGCTGCCACACAACGAAACCGAGGAATTCGGCGAAGATTGACCAGTTGAGGTTGCGGCGGGCGATGGTGCGGCCGCCGGATTCCCACTGTTCCTTGTTCTCGGCATCCCAGTTGGCGATCCAGCGGCCGGGGCGGAATTCAAGGGCGGGGGCAACGGTAGTGCGGGTAGAGCCGGGCTGTGCGCTGGCGGATGCGTCTTCGGGCCTTGCGGTCTCGTCAAGATCAAGGGAATTGCCGGGGCCGGCATCAGCGGTGCGGTCAACAGTCACGGGGTACCTCCTTCGGGGGGATGTTGTTCCTCCAAGGTAGGTAAGGCGCGTTTCACAGACCGACGCGGTGTGTTAACGGGCTGTGACATTTGCCTATCGGAGCTTTTTGGGGGCCGTTAGGCTTGCGGAAGCCGTCAAAAATGAGACGCACCGCACAAGTCCGGATAGTGGACCTTTCGTCCATTGACTGGACGACCGGAACTAATATTGAACTCTAACTATTTCGAGCCGGAGGCAATGCCAGCGTCCGGCCGGTTCAAGCGAAAGCGTTTACCTTATGTCATCCACCGATACGTCCACGGTGCCCGGTTCGCAGCCGGTGAACTCACGCGGCCGAGTAATCGTTGCCAGCCTGATCGGCACCACGGTTGAGTTCTACGACTTCTACGTTTATGCCACCGCTGCGGTGCTGGTGTTCCCCCAGTTGTTCTTCCCCAACCAGAACGAAACAACCCAGCTGCTGAGCTCGTTTGCAGTTTTCGGTGTGGCCTTCGTGGCCCGCCCGCTGGGATCCATCATCTTCGGCCACTTCGGCGACAAGTTCGGCCGCAAGGGCACCCTCGTGGCCTCGCTGCTGACCATGGGCATCGCCACCTTCCTGATCGGCTGCCTGCCCACGGCGCTGGTGCCCGGCTGGGAATTCCTGGCTCCGGCCCTGCTCGTGGTGATGCGCTTCGCCCAGGGGCTCGCCCTCGGTGGTGAATGGAGCGGTGCCGCGCTGCTGGCCACCGAAAACGCACCGGCCAACAAGCGCGCAATTTACGGCACCTTCCCGCAGTTGGGCGCACCCATCGGCTTCATCATCGCCAACGTCATTTTCCTGGTCTTCAGCTATGCCTTGAGCCCGGCTGATTTCCAGGCCTGGGGTTGGCGGGTGCCGTTCCTGCTCAGCGCAGTCATGGTGATCATTGGCCTCTACGTCCGCCTCAAGCTGATTGAAACCCCCGCTTTCACGAAGGTGCTCGAGTCCAACGAGGTGGCCAAGCTGCCCCTGGGCCGGGTATTCAAGACCAGCTGGCGCCAGCTGATCCTGGGCACGTTCATCATGCTGGCCACGTACGTGCTCTTCTACCTGATGACCACGTTCACCTTGACGTTCGGCACCCGTCCCTCAAGCCTCGAGGCCGCCAGGGCCGCGGCGGAGAAGGCCGGCAAGCCGATGTCCGATGCGGCAGCCGCGGCGTTCGTCCCCGGCCTGGGCTTCACCCGCAACGACTTCCTCTGGATGCTGATTGCCGGCGTCGTCTTCTTCGGCATCTTCACACTGGTGTCCGGACCGCTGGCCGAGAAGTACGGCCGGCGCAAGATGCTCATCGCCGTCACGGCGGGCATCTTCGTCTTCGGCCTGCTGTTCGTCCCGCTGTTCAGCGGCGGATTCATCGGCACCATGGCCCTGCTCATCATCGGATTCTCCCTCATGGGCCTCACCTTCGGTCCGATGGGCGCCCTGTTGCCTGAGCTGTTCCCCACGAACGTCCGCTACACCGGCTCTGCCGTGAGCTACAACTTCTCCAGCATTCTCGGTGCCGCGGTGGCACCGTTCATTGCCGTGGCGCTGTGGGAACTGGCGGACGGCAGCCCGGTGCTGGTGGGTGTGTACCTGACCGCCATGGCCGTGCTGACCCTCATCGCGCTGTTCGTCAGCAAGGAAACCCGGGACCTGGACTACGAGAACAACGTGGCCTAAGTCCCAGGCCTGTTCCTTCCAGCCCGGTTGGCAGCTGAGGTGCCCGGCACAATTCCCGTAACTGCGGGGATTGTGCCGGGCACTTTTCTGCCTATGGAGGAGTAACCGGGCGGGAACGCACGACACCGGGCTGCCGCGGCCAGGGTGTGTGGCGTTCAGCGGGCGTAGCGGGCCACGAAGTTCTTGAGGATGTTCATCGGCTCCGTAACTGTGAACCGCCGGGCGCTCTCCATCAGGTCTTCGGCGGATTCCGGCGGGAAGTAACCCGCGTGCCGGTAGATGTCGATGCGGGTACAGAGGCCTTCGGCATCGAGCTCGGGGTGGAACTGGGTGGCGTACAGGTTCTGCCGGAGGCGGAACATCTGCACCGGGCAGGCCGCCGACCTCGCCAGGAGCACGGCGTGCGGGGGCAGGACGGTGCAGGCTTCCTTGTGGCCGGTAAAGGCTGTGAACCGCCGCGGCATCCCGCTGAGCACGGGGTCCTCCAGTCCGGCGTCCGTGAGTTCGATCTCCGCCGCGCCGAGCGGCTCGCCGTAGGTCCTGTCGATGACGGCCCCCTGGTGCCTGCCCAGCGTCCCCACCCCGTAGCAGGCGCCCAGGAACGGGAAGTCCTTGGCCACCAGCTCGTCCAGGAGCCCGGCCAGTTCACGTTCCACCCGCTGCTGGGTAGGAGTTTTGTGCTCCGGCGGATCGCTGGAGGTGAACGGGCTGCCGCCCACAATCACCCCTGAATAGGCGGACAGGTCGATTTTGGGCAGGGGAGCGGCCTCCAGCCTGACGCGCCGCAGCCCGGAGGGCTCCAGGCCCCCGTACCGCAGATAGGCGGCATATTCGTCCTCGGCTGCGGCATCCTCGGCACGTGATGCCAGGAGCAGGAAAGGCAACATGTGCTAAGTGTGCCTTCTACGCCGCAGCCTGTCAGCCTCACGGCCTGCATCGCCGTCCAGCTGGGCAGCCTGTCAGCGGTGCAGCGTGTTCAGCGGGCAGCCCAGTCAGCTGACGGCGGGCTGGCTCAGCGACCGGCGGGACTGGGGACGGGCAGCCGGGTCAGCGTGCCGGTGCACCAGCTTCCAATACCCTTCCTCGCGCCGGAAGACGCTGGTCACGCGCAGCGCGAATTCCTCCGCGGCGCCGGCACCGTCCAGGCGGGCACGGAAATGTTCCGTTTCCACCAGGAAGGCGGTGTCCCGGGCGGTGTAGGAGCTGACAGTGTCAAACCCCAGCATCTCGCCGTCCTGGAACTGGCGCGCCGCCTGGTCCAGCCGGGCTTCCACCTGCGCCCACCCGCGGGCAATGCCGCCGAACGGGTTGGCGAGGGTCACGTCGTCGAGCCGGGAGTACAGCTCCTTGACCGGTTCCGGGTTGCCCCGGGTGATTTCCGGGACGGCGAGGTGGTAGCGGTCCACTTCTTCTTCAAAACTGGGTGCGAGCACGAGTGGCCTCCGGCGCTAGTCTTCGATGGTGGCGATGACGGCGCCTGCTGACACCGTTTCGCCGGCAGCTGCGGTGAGGCCGGTGATGGTTCCGGAGCGGTGCGCGGTCAGCGGCTGTTCCATCTTCATTGCTTCCAGGACCACCACCAGGTCACCCTCAGCCACAGTTTCGCCGTTGGCAACGGCAACCTTGACGATGGTGCCCTGCATGGGCGAAGTCAGGGCGTTGCCCGTGGCAGCAGCGGTGCCGCCGGAACGCAGGCGCTTCTTCGACTTGCCTGGCTTGGCAGTGGCGCCGGCGGTGCCGGCAGCCACGGAACCGAGTGAGGCGGGGAGTACAACCTCGAGCCGTTTGCCGCCAACCTCAACCACCACGCGCTGCCGGTCTTCGGCCGGGGTTTCGGTGCTGCCGCCATCGGGGGTCCAGGCGGGCAGGTTATTGACGAACTCGGTCTCGATCCAGCGGGTGTGGACCCGGAATGGGCCCTCGGCGGGTGCGAATGCGGGGTCGGAGACCACAGCGAGGTCGAACGGGATCACTGTGGGAATGCCCTCGACCACCATTTCCTCGAGGGCGCGGCGGGCGCGCTGCAGCGCCTGCGGACGGCTGGCGCCTGTGACGATGAGCTTGGAGAGCATGGAGTCGAAGTTGCCGCTGATGACATCGCCCTGCTCCACGCCCGAGTCGACGCGGACGCCGGGCCCTGTGGGGTTTTTCAGGACCCGGAGGGTGCCGGGGGCGGGCAGGAAGTTCCGGCCCGGGTCTTCGCCGGTGATCCGGAATTCGAAGGAGTGCCCGCGTACTTCGGGGTCGTCGTAGCCGAGTTCCTCGCCCCGGGCCAGCCGGAACTGTTCGCGCACCAGGTCTATACCGGTGACTTCCTCGGAAACGCAGTGCTCCACCTGGAGGCGGGTGTTGACCTCGAGGAAGGAGATGGTTCCATCCTGGCCCACGAGGAATTCGCAGGTTCCGGCGCCAAGGTAGCCGGCCTCTTTCAGGATGGCCTTGGAGGATTCGTAAAGGCGGCGGTTCTGGTCTTCGGTGAGGAAGGGTGCCGGGGCTTCTTCCACCAGTTTCTGGTTGCGGCGCTGCAGGGAACAGTCGCGGGTGGAGACCACCACAACGTTGCCGTGGGCGTCCGCCAGGCACTGGGTCTCCACGTGGCGGGGTGCGTCCAGGAACCGTTCGATGAAGCATTCGCCGCGGCCAAAGGCGGCGGTGGCTTCGCGGACGGCGGATTCGTACAGTTCGGGAATCTCGTCCCGGGTGCGGGCAACCTTGATGCCGCGGCCGCCGCCGCCGAAAGCTGCCTTGATGGCCACGGGCAGCCCGTGCCGGTCTACGAAGTCGAGGATTTCCTCGGCTGATTCCACCGGATCGGCGGTGCCGGGAACGAGGGGTGCGCCGACTTTTTCGGCGATGTGCCGGGCCTGGACCTTGTCGCCAAGGGCCGAGATAGCCTCAGGCGACGGGCCGATCCAGGTAATGCCGGCCTCAATGACGCGGGCCGCGAACTGGGCGTTCTCGGCCAGGAACCCGTAACCGGGGTGGATGGCGTCGGCTCCGGACTGGAGGGCGGCGTCGATGATTTTGTCCATCACCAGATAGGACTCGGCGGCGGTGTTCCCGCCCAGCGCGTAGGCCTCGTCAGCAAGGCGGACGTGCAGGGCATCCCGGTCCGCGTCCGCATACACAGCAACGGAGGCGATGCCTTCGTCACGGGCGGCGCGGATGATGCGCACCGCAATTTCACCGCGGTTCGCGATCAGCACCTTTGTGAGGGTCGACTGCGTGGGATATGCGGACTGCTCCAAATTTGCTGACAAGGCGTCTCCTTCTTTCCTTCAGGGAGCCTAGCGCGGTTTTGAGGGTTCCGCCGATATTACTTGCGGATTCCGCGTGTAAAGCGCCAAGCCTTTGTAGGGAAGCTACAAGAGTCGCCGAAATCGCTTCCTTTAGGACGCCGGCCAGAGGTCCGTGATCCGGACCTGCGCACTGGCCAGCAGGCCACGGAGCGTGGAGACGGAAAGTCCGACGACGGTGTGCGGATCGCCGTCGACCTTCCGGATGAAGGCGCCGCCCAAGCCGTCGATGGTGAAGGAGCCCGCGCAGTGCAGCGGCTCGCCCGTGGCGATGTACGCGTCAATCTCCGCCGCGTCCATCTCCAGGAAGGAAACCTCTGCCGAGGCCACCGTCCCCAAGGTGGCCCCGGTACCCGGTGCCGACCCGCCGTCGGGCTCCGTATCGCGGCAATCCACGAGCCAATGCCCGGTGTGCAGCACGCCGGTGTTGCCACTCATGCGCAGCATGCGTTCCCGGGCGACTGCGGCGGTGTACGGCTTGCCGTGCGCCTCGCCGTCGAACTCAAAAACGGAGTCGCAACCAAGCACCAGCGCCCCCTCCGCTTCGGGGAGGGCCGCCACAGCCTCGGCCTTGGCGCGTGCCAGCAGCAGGGCCGTGTCATGCGGATCGGTGACGCCGTACCGGGCCTGGACGGCGTCCTCGTCCACGTCCGACACGAGGACCGTATGCCGGATGCCGGCCTCGGTGAGGAGCTTGGTGCGGGCGGGGGACTGGGAGGCAAGAATCAGGCGGACCACGATTTCAGCCTAGTGGACCAGTTCTTCGGACGCCTTGGCGGCTGCGGGCCGGTTCAGCTGGGCGCCTTCCACGTCGACGTCCGGGAGGACCCGG
The DNA here is from genome assembly GCF_030817835.1 of Pseudarthrobacter sp. W1I19. Taxonomy (NCBI): domain Bacteria; kingdom Bacillati; phylum Actinomycetota; class Actinomycetes; order Micrococcales; family Micrococcaceae; genus Pseudarthrobacter; species Pseudarthrobacter sp. W1I19. The sequence continues at coordinate 2,988,920 of NZ_JAUSZR010000001.1, read as the reverse complement.
TCCAGCCAGCGCGGCAGCCACCAGGACTTCTCACCCAGCAGGTACATCACGGCAGGAACGATGGTCATGCGGACCACAAACGCATCAAGCAGCACACCGAACGCCATCGCGAAGCCCAGCGGCCGCACCATGGTGAGATGGCTGAAGATGAAGCCGGCGAAGACGCTGACCATGATGATCGCTGCGGCCGTCACCACGGCCGCAGCGTGGCGGAAGCCCACCCGGACCGCCTGCTTGGCGGTGGAGCCGTGCATGTAGGCTTCGCGCATTCCGGAGGCGATGAACACCTGGTAGTCCATGGCCAGCCCGAACAGCACGCCGATCAGGATGATCGGCAGGAAACTCAGGACCGCGCCGGGGTTGGCGACGTCGAACACGTTGCCCAGCCAGCCCCACTGGTACACCGCCACCACGGCGCCGAACGCCGCGGCGAGGGAGAGCAGGAAGCCGCCGGTGGCGAGCAGCGGCACCACGATGGATCGGAAGACCAGCAGCAGCAGGACCAGGGAGAGTCCGACGACGATGGCCAGGTAGGGCGGGAGGGCGTCGCCGAGCTTCGTGGAAACGTCCACGTTGCCGGCGGTCTGCCCCGTGAGGCCCATGGCCACGCCGTACTCGGACTGGATGTCCCCGTTCAGGCCGCGGAGTTCGGCCACCACCTGGACGGTGCTGGCGCTGGCCGGACCCTCTTTGGGGATGACCTGGAAGACGGCGGTGCGCCGGTCCTCGCTGAGGGCGACGGGTACGGCGGCCACCACGTTGTCCACGGCGCGGAGCTTGTCCGCGACGTTGTACTGCAGGGCCTGCGCCTGGGCTTCGTCCAGGTTTGCCGGGAACCCGCCCACGGCAACGATCGGGCCGGTGACGCCTTCGCCAAAGCTCCGGGCGGTGAGGTCGTACGCCTGGTAGGCCTCCGACTCCACCGGTTCGGAGCCGCCGTCGGGCAGTGCCAGCTGCAGCTGGGTGGCAGGGAGCGCGAGCGTGCCCAGCAGGACCACACCGGCCAGGAGGGCCAGCACCGGGTGGCGGGTGACCAGGCCGCCCCAGCCGCGGGTGCTGCGCTCGCGGTCTTCGGCTTCGTCGGCTGCCTCGTGCCCGGGTTCGGCGTTGTGCACCTCGGCCTTGGCCCAAGCACGCTTTGAGATGATACGGCGGCCGATCAGGGACAGCATGGCCGGGGTCAGGGTGATGGCCACCAGCACCGCTACCGCCACGGTTCCGGCCGCGGCCAGGCCCATCACGGCAAGGAAGGGCAGGCCCGGCACCACCAGGGCGGCGAGGGCGATGATGACCGTGAGGCCGGCGAAGACCACGGCGTTGCCGGAGGTTCCGGTGGCGCGGGCCACGGATTCCTCCTGGGCCATGCCGGCCAGGAGCTGCGTGCGGTGCCGGTTGACGATGAACAGGGAGTAATCGATCCCGACGGCGAGGCCCAGCATGAGGGCCAGCATGGGGGAGATGGAGCTCATGTCGAACAGGCCGGAGAGCGCGAAGGTGATGCCGACGCCGACGCCAACACCCATGACGGCCATCAGCAGCGGCAGCCCGGCGGCAATCAGCGTGCCCAGCATGATGATCAGGACCAGGGCAGCCACAGCGATGCCGATGATTTCGGCTGCGCCGAAGAGTTCGGAGATGTCCTCGGTGATCTCCTTGCTGGCATAGGCGGTGACACCGGCAGCGGACGTTTCGTGCGCGATGTCCTGGACCTGCTGGCGGACCTCCGGGCTAAGGCCGTTGATGGAGGTGTTGAACTGCACCTGTGCCACGGCCGCGCGTCCGTCTTCGGAGACAAAGCGGATGGCGGAGGACGCTTCTGCCTGGCGCTTGCCCAGTTCCAGCTTGGCCTTGCCGGCTTCCAGTTCACGGGTTCCGGTGTCGAGCTTTGCCTGCCCCTCTGCCAGGGCCGCCTTCTGCTGGCCAAGCTGTGCCTCAATGAGTGCAGAGGGCGCGCCGGCGGCGGCAAGTTGCTGTTCTGCTTCCGCGAGCTGTGCCGCCCCTGCCTCGAGCTGGGCGCGGGAGGCGTCCAGCTGGGCCTGGCCGGCGGCCAGCTGCTGCCCGCCGTCGGTGATGGCCTGGCCCGCCTGGTCCACCTGCGCCTGCGTGGCGAAGGGGTCCACGGTCCCGCGGACGCTGGGCACGGACTCAAGCTTTTTCAGTGCATCGGTGACGGCGGCGCGGCTCTCGGCGGTAAAACCGCCGTCGGGAGCTTCAAAAACGATTGTTGCCGTGCCTCCGGAAGCGGCCGGAAGCTCTTGCTTCAGCTTGTCCGCGATCCGTTGCGTTTCGGTGCCGGGGATCTGGAAGTTGTTGGACAGTGTGCCGTGGAAGGCGGCAGCTGAACCGCCAACAGCAACCAAAACGGCCAGCCACAGTGAGATGACCAGCCGGCGCCGGCGGTAGGAGAACTTGCCCAGGCGGTATAGGAACAGTGCCATAAGTGGAAACCGATCTGATCAGGAAGAAACGGATGCGGAAGGGGTGGAACGGGGTGCAGGACTGCTGCCTGCGGTAAAACCGGACCCCAGCAGCGCCATCGCGTCAATGAGCAGCTGCCGGAGCTCTGCCAGGGAAGTGGCGGAGAGGTCGGCGCCGCGGCCCGTGAACCATACCTCCAGGGCGGCCTTGCCGCAGGAGATCACCGCACCGGCCAGTGCGCGGACATAGAGTTCATCAACGCCTTCTGCCGCCCCCACTACCCGTTCGCGGGCAACGGCGATGATTTGTTCGGTGCAGTGCTCCCAGGCCTGGAGCTCCGAGTGCGACATCAGCTGGCTTTGCTGGGTGAGCGTAAACAGTTCCGCGAGCGGTGCCACGGTCATGGGGTCAGCCAGTGCCATCAGGGCTGCTTGTGCCGACTCCAGGATCGGTTCGTCAGCCGGCCGCAGCCGGAACTGCTGGATGGCGTTGTCCAGGAAACCGTGGGTGACGGCCGCGAGGGCGGCGTCGGTGCTGCTGAAGTAGTTGAAGAAGGTGCGCCGTGAAATGCCGGCGGTTTCCGCGATGTCCTCAACCGTGAAGCTTCCCGGCCCGCGGCTGCGCAGCAGTGACAGGGCGGCGTCGATGATGGCCTGCCGGGTGGCGGCCTTGTTCAGCTCGCGCCGCGATGGGGTGGCTGCTGCCGGCGAAATGCTGCCTGTGCTGGTTCCCATGCGGATTACACTACGTGCAACTTTGCACCCTGAGCAAGTTTTTGCGGCACCGGATTCACAGGAAGATGAAAGGTTCCGAACAGCTGTTCCAGAACTGGCCTGGCGATGCTTGGAGTGTCCCGGGAGGGATGAAATTATCAGCAGCCGTTACTGACGGCAGATCCAGGAGACGAAGAATGTCACGCACCAAGAAAATGACCCTTGGCTTGTCAGCCGCGGCGCTGGCCCTCGGTGCCGGAATCGGCGTTGCCGGCATGGCCTCCGCCACCACCACGCCAACCCCCACTCCCAGCGTCAGCTCCAGCGCCTCAGCCGACGGAGCCACCAGCACGGCGCCCGGCGGCATGGGCAAGCACGGCGGACGCGGCGGGGAGCGGGGCATGGCCCAGGCGTCGGCGCTCGCAGAGAAGCTCGGCGTGGAGGAGGCCAAGGTAACGGAGGCGCTCCAGGCCTTCCGTGAGGCCAACAAGCCCTCCTCCCCGCCCGCCGATGGCGAGAGGCCTGACCAGGCCACCCGTGATGCTGCCTTGGCCAAGGCCTTGTCAGAGTCCCTCGGCATCGAGGAATCCAAGGTGACCGCTGCGCTGGAGGAACTCCGCACGGAGAAGCAGGCGGAGCGGGCCGCGGCACTGAAGTCGAGGCTTGACCAGGCCGTCACGGATGGAAAGCTGACGCAGGCCGAAGCCGACGCCGTCACGAAGGCCGTGCAAAACGGTGTCATCGGCGGCGGCCACTGACCGGCGGTTAAATACAGAAGAAGTCCCCGGGAAATCTCCCGGGGACTTCTTCTTACTGCCAGTTGTTACCGCCAGTGGTGAGCAGGGGCCCCTTTAGGCCTTCGCGTCCGCCAGCTCCCGCGACGTGGTGTCGGTGGAGGTTCCGTCGGACGGGGCGGCTGCGGTGTCAACAGAGTCGTCAACAAAAGGCGTGCCGTTGCGGGGTGCGTTGTACAGCTGCTCGTCCAGGATGCCCTGGCGCTTGGCCACGATGGTGGGCACCAGCGCCTGGCCGGCGACGTTCACCGCGGTTCGGCCCATGTCCAGGATGGGATCGATGGCCAGCAGGAGGCCGACGCCGGCCAGCGGCAGTCCCAGCGTGGAGAGGGTCAGCGTCAGCATCACCACGGCGCCGGTGGTTCCGGCGGTTGCCGCGGAGCCCAGGACGGACACCAGGGCGATCAGCAGGTACTGGCTGAAGTCCAGCTGGATGCCGAAGAACTGGGCCACGAAGATCGCCGAGATGGCGGGGTAGATGGCAGCGCAGCCGTCCATCTTAGTGGTGGCGCCCAGCGGCACGGCGAAGGAGGCGTATGCGCGGGGGACGCCCAGGCTGCGCTCAGTGACACGCTGGGTCAGCGGCAGGGTTCCCACCGAGGAGCGGGACACAAAGGCCAGCTGGACGGCCGGCCATACGCCGGAGAAGTACTGCTTGACGGACAGGCCATGGCTGCGAACCAGAATGGGGTAGACCGCGAAGATGACCAGGGCCAGGCCCACATAGATGGCGAAGGTGAACTTGCCCAGGGAGCCGATGGTGTCCCAGCCGTAGACTGCGACTGCGTTGCCGATGAGGCCAACGGTGCCCAGCGGTGCGATGCGGATGATCCACCACAGGACCTTCTGGATGACAGCCAGTGCGGAGGCGTTCAGGTTCAGGAACGGTTCGGCAGCCTTACCCACTTTGAGGGCGGCAACGCCGACGGCGATCGCGATCACCAGGATCTGGAGCACGTTGAAGCTCACGGAGGTGGTGACGGCGCCGGATTCGGCAACGGTGGAGCTGGCGCCCAGGCCAAGGAAGTTCTTGGGGAACAGGCCGACAAGGAAGGACCACCAGTCACCGGACTTGCCGGAGTACTTGGCTTCCTCGGTGATGCCGGTGTTGGCGCCGGGCTGCAGCAGCACGCCCAGGCCGATGCCGATAAGCACCGCAATCAGGGAGGTGATGGCGAACCACAGCAGGGTGTTCCAGGCGAGCTTGGCCGCATTGGATACCTGGCGGAGGTTGGAGATGGAGCTGACGACGGCGGTGAAAATGAGGGGAACCACGGCTGTCTGCAGCAGCGACACGTAGCTGGAGCCGATGGTCTGCAGCGTGGCGCCTAGGGCGTTGGGATTGGTTTTGGTGCTGCCGGTGTACTTGGCCAGCAGGCCGAGGCCAAGGCCGACGATGAGGGCGGCAATGATCTGGAAGCCGAACGAGCCAGCCCACTTGGGGAGCTGGAAGCCGGTCTTGGCGGATTCTGAGGGGCGGGTTTGAGTGCTCACCCGAACACGTTAAGGCCAGGTTCCATATCACGACGAACCAACATTGAGAAATATTACGCGCACCGAATTGCATAGCCGCTTTAAGAACCGCGTGAAATCAAGCGTGTCGAGGCGCTATGTTACTTATTCCCGGCCCGGGTGTGCTTAACATCTCCTGCCGGCGGCGAAAGGCCCATGGGGGCTTTCTGTCACTTGAGTCGAAGCGTTGACGCCTGCGTTGTCCGGTCCTAAGCTCCGGTCAATACATCAACTCCAACCTGCCGGCGCTATTTGAAACTGGAGCGGTCATGATTCTCGTTGTCGGTGCCACAGGTGACCTCGGCAGTCGTGTGACGGGTCGGCTGCGTGTGCAGGGACTGCCGGTCCGCTGCCTGGTGAGGTCCGGCACGAATGACGCCTGGTTGCGACAGATCGGGGCGGAGGCCGTACGGGGCGACCTTACGGCACCTGCCAGCCTCCGGGCCGCATGCGAGGGCATCGATACCGTGATCGCGACCGCGACGGCGATCGGTCGGCGCCTGGCCGGGGCCAACTCCTTAACCCTCGGGGAGATAGACGAGAAGGGCATGCTCTCACTGGTCGAGGGCGCCGAGACGGCCGGCGTGCATCGCTTCGTCTATCTTTCCTTCACCGGTGTTGAGGCTCCCATTGGTACACCGCTGGAACACGCCAAGCTTGCAGTCGAGAAACGCCTCGGCACCTCCTCCATGCAGTCCGTGATCGTCCGATCAGACGCCTTCCAGGAAGTCCACCTGGGCCCGATGGGACGCTTTGACATTGCCGGCGGAAAGGCGGCCATCATCGGCAAAGGCAACTCAAAGAGGCGCTGGGTGGCCACGGAGGATGTCGCCGCCCTGCTTTGCGCGGTGGCACTAGAGCCGGCCCCGCCTGCACTGATTGAGTTCGGCGGCCCGGAGCCTTTGACAAAGAACGAGGCCGTCGCGATCGCTCAAGACCTCACTCACCACAGGATGAAGGTGCAGCGGATGCCCCGTCCCGTAGCCCGTATTCTGGTGCGCTTGCTCAAGCGCCGGAACGACGCGCTGGCCTCCGCCTTTGGCGCCGGGCTGCACCAGGACCTTTACGAAGCCACCTGGGATGATACCCCGCTGCGCCAGCGGGGTATCCACCCGAAGACAGCCACGGACTTTCTCCGCGAGCAGGTAAACCAGCTGCCGCAACAGATGTAGACATCGTTGGCCGGCCGGCTTAAGCCGGGGCCCTCGCCGGCGTGGGCCCACGGCCAGGGAACCTTGGCGGCGTGGGCACAATCAGTGAAACTCAGAGCAGGGCCCGCCGAAGCGTGTCCAGTCCTACAGAGCCGATGTTGAGGGCGCGGGTGTGGAACTCTTTGAGGTCGAATCCCGGGCGTGCTTCGAGTTCGGCGCGGATCTGTTCCCAGAGGCGCTGGCCCACTTTGTAGGACGGTGCCTGCCCTGGCCAGCCGAGGTAGCGGGTGAACTCGAAGTTGAGCTGGCCTTCGCTGATGGGCAGGTTCTGCTTCAGGAAGTCGTAGCCCTTCTCGGGTGTCCAGGTGCCGGTGCCCCAGCGTTCAGGGACCGGAAGTTCGAGGTGGACGCCGATGTCGAACACCACGCGGGCGGCCCGCATGCGCTGCATGTCCAGCATGCCCATGTGGTCGCCGGGATCATTGAGGTAGCCAAGCTCCTGCATCAGTTTCTCGGCGTAAAGTGCCCAGCCTTCGCCATGGCCGGAGGTCCAGCAGACGTTCCGGCGCCATTTGTTCAGCAGTTCCCGGCGGTAGGTTGCAGTGGCCACCTGGAGGTGGTGGCCGGGGACGCCTTCGTGGAAAACGGTGGTGGTTTCGGCCCAGGTGGTGAAGGTATCCTCGCCTGCGGGGACGGACCACCACATCCGGCCGGGGCGGCTGAAGTCGTCCGACGGGCCGGTGTAGTAGATCCCGCCCTCATCGGTGGGGGCGATGAGGCACTCGAGTTTCTTCATCACGTCCGGGATGTCGAAGTGGACGCCGGCGAGCTCTGCCACGGCCTTGTCGGAGAGTTCCTGCATCCACTCCCGCAGGGCCTCCTTGCCCTTCAGCTGGCGGGCGGGATCGTTGTTGAGGATTTCCTTGGCTTCGTCGATGGTGGCGCCGGCTTTGATGCTGTGGGCCACCCGTTCCTGCTCGGCGATCAGGCGGTCCAGCTCTTCCACGCCCCATGCGTAAGTTTCCTCCAGGTCCACGCTGGCACCCAGGAAGGAACGTGAGGCTAGCGCGTAGCGGGACCTTCCCACGGCGTCCTTCTCGGGCGCGGCGGGCAGCAGTTCCCGGCGGAGGAAGTCCGCCAACCCTGCGTAGGCGCTCCGGGCCGCGGCAGCACCGGCGTCGAGCTCTTCCTGGATGGCGGCAGGCAGGGGGCCGGCGGCAGTGGATGCTTCCGCGGCCAGCTTGGCGAAGAAGCCGTCCTCCGCCGCGTATTTGGTGACCTGCTCGATGACGATCTTGACCTGGCGCGCGGCGGCCACCCGGCCGGAGTCCCGGGCCTGCCGGAGCGACTCCGTGTAGCCGGCGATGGCCGCGGGAACATTGGCTGCGCGGCCGGCGATGTGCTGCCAGTGCTGTTCCGTTTCCGTCGGCATCAGGTCGAAGATGGCGCGGATGTCCTGGGCCGGGGAAGCGATGTTGTTCAGGTCCGCGTACTCCCAGCCCGACGCGTGGATCAGCAGCTGCAGGCCCAACCGCTCCCGCATGGCGTCGAGGGTGACGGCGTCTACGTCGTCCTCGGGCTCCAGCCCCTCAAGTTCTTCCAGGGTATGGCGGGCAGCCTCGGCGAATTCCGCGATGCCGGCGGGGGAGAAGTCCTGGTATTCCGTTTCGTGTCCGGGTACGCCGAGGGTGGTGGCGAACGACGGATTGAGCCTGATGAGTGTGTCCGTATAGTTGTCCGCGACGGCGTCGATGCGGGTTTTCGGGCGGGCGGCTGGTGCGGTGTCTGTAGTCACCCCACGACACTAACCGGGCACCCAAGGTTCCGGAAGGAGGCTGGTGTGGGGCGGGTGGGCCCACGTCGGCGAGGGGCCCAAGTCGAGCGAAGCGAGATTTGGGAGCCGACGGGGAGGGGCCCAAGTCGAGCGAAGCGAGATTTGGGAGCCGACGGGGAGGATCAGCCGCGGCTGCGCTTCCAGGCCCCGGGTCCGGGCGTGGGGTCCAACCGCAGCTGCTGGCGGCGCACCCAGTGCCGAACGGACGGCTTGTTTTCGGGCGCCGGTTCGCCGCCGCCCAGGGAAAGGACGACGGCGGTCAGTGCAGCCAGTTCCTCGGCCGTTGGCTGGCCCTTAACAACAGACAGCAGCGGTGCGGCGGGTGCCTTGGCAGCCTCAACCATCGGATCGTCCCCGTTCACAGCGGGATGTTCCCGTGCTTCTTGGTGGGCAGGCTGGCGCGTTTGTCGCGGAGCGCGCGCAGACCCTTGATGATCTGGGTCCTGGTTTCGGAGGGCGCGATGACAGCATCAACATAGCCAAGCTGGGCTGCCTGGTACGGGTTCAGCAGCTCTTCCTCGTACTGGCGGATGACTTCGGCGCGGCGGGCTTCGACGTCCCCGCCGGCCTCGGCAACTGCGGCCAGGTCGCGGCGGTAGAGGATGTTGACGGCGCCCTGGGCACCCATCACGCCGATCTGCGCGGTGGGCCAGGCGAGGTTCAGGTCAGCGCCCAGCTTCTTGGAACCCATCACGATGTAGGCGCCACCGTAGGCCTTGCGGGTGATGACGGTGAGCTTGGGAACGGTGGCCTCGGCGTAGGCGTACAGGAGTTTGGCACCGCGGCGGATGATGCCCTGGAACTCCTGGTCCTTGCCGGGCAGGAAGCCGGGCACGTCCACCAGGGTGATGATGGGGATGTTGAAGGCATCGCAGTGGCGGACGAAGCGCGCAGCCTTTTCCGACGCGGCGATGTCCAGCGTCCCGGCGAACTGCAGGGGCTGGTTGGCCACGATGCCCACCGTGTGGCCCTCCACCCGGCCGTAGCCGATCATCACGTTGGGGGCGTACAGGGCCTGCATTTCCAGGAAGTGGCCGTCGTCCACGATCTGCTCAACCACGCTGCGCATGTCGTAGGGCTGGTTGGCCGAATCGGGGATGAGCGTGTCCAGGGCGAGGTCGTCGTCGTCGATCTCCAGCTCCTGCTGGTGCTCCAGGACAGGTGCCTCCGAAAGGTTGTTCGACGGCAGGAAGTCCAGCAGTTCGCGGACGAACTCGATGGCATCGGCTTCGTCCGAGGCCAGGTAGGTGGACGTGCCGGTGGTGGCGTTGTGCTGGCGGGCGCCGCCAAGCGTCTCCATGTCCACGTCCTCCCCGGTGACCGTTTTGATCACGTCCGGGCCGGTGATGAACATGTGCGAGGTCTTGTCCACCATCACCACGTAGTCGGTAAGGGCGGGGGAGTAGGCGGCGCCACCTGCGGAGGGGCCCATGATCAGGGAAATCTGCGGTACCACACCGGACGCGTGGACGTTGTTGCGGAAGATGTCGGCGAACATGGCCAGTGAGGCGACACCCTCCTGGATACGTGCGCCGCCACCGTCCAGGATGCCCACCACAGGGCAGCCGTTGCGGATCGCGAACTCCTGGACCTTGACGATCTTCTCGCCGTTGACCTGGCTCAGGGAGCCGCCGTAGACGGAGAAGTCCTGGCTGTAGACCGCCACGGGGCGCCCGTCCACGGTGCCATAGCCGGAAACCAGGCCGTCACCCAGCGGCTTCTTTTTCTCCATGCCGAACGCGGCGGAGCGGTGGACTGCCAGGGCGTCGAATTCGACAAACGAGTCAACATCGAGCAGGAGGCTGATGCGCTCCCGGGCGGTGTTCTTGCCGCGGGCGTGCTGCTTTTCGATCGCTTCGGGGCCGGAGGGCTGTTCGGCACGGGCCTGGCGGTCGCGGAAATCGGCGATCTTTCCCGCTGTCGTTGTCAGATCGTGGCTCATCAAATATCTCCGGCTCTGTAGCAGATTGGTCCAGTGGCGCTGTTGTTGCTGGCTGGTCTGTTGCGGGAGTTAAGTAGCATCCACACAAAAAACGAACCCTGCTGGCTAGTCTAGTGACGCTTCTGGCGGCGGCTGCTGTAGAAAACCTACAATTTTCTGCCGTGCCGCAGCACGCCGCAGTATGTTACTTACCGGTAACATACTTGGGTTAGAGTGGCTCCATGACTTTGAGCAATGACGCTTCGGACTCCCCGGCAAGCCCCTACCAGGCCAGCGGATCCCTGCGGGGACGCACTGTTTTGATTTCCGGCGGCAGCCGCGGAATCGGGCTCGCGATCGCTGTGCGCGCCGCGAAGGATGGCGCCAACATCGTGCTGATGGCCAAGACCGGCGAGCCGCACCCCAAGCTTGCCGGCACCGTATATACGGCGGCAGAGCAGCTGGCGGCCGTAGGGGGCCAGGCGCTTCCCCTGGTGGGTGACGTCCGGAATGACGACGACGTGGCGCGCGCTGTCTCAGCTGCCGTGGACCGCTTTGGCGGCATCGACGTCGTTATCAACAACGCCTCCGCCATCGACCTGTCCCGCACCGACATGGTGGACATGAAAAAGTACGACCTCATGCAGGACATCAATGTCCGGGGGACGTTCCTGCTGTCCAAGCTGGCCCTTCCCGCCCTGCGCGCCTCCGGCGCCGGGCAGATCCTGACCCTCTCGCCGCCGCTGAACCTTGACCCCCAGTGGGCGGGCAAGCACCTGGCGTACACCATGGCCAAGTATGGGATGAGCCTGACCACGCTGGGGCTTGCGGAAGAGCTGAAGGCGGACGGAATCCGGGTCAACTCACTGTGGCCCTGCACCTTGATCGACACCGCAGCAATCCGGAACATGCCCCACGGCGACCAGATGGTCCAGGCGGCGCGCGGGCCACAGATCATGGCTGATGCCGCCCACGCCGTCCTCACCGGCGCCAACCTTGGGGCCGGCGGCGCGGCCAGCGGCAATTTCTACACGGACGAACAAGTCCTGGCAGCGGCGGGGGTAGCGGACTTCCGTCCTTACAGCCTGGGGGCCTCAGAGGACCGGCTGGTAGCGGACATCTTCCTGTAAGGGCGGGAGCCGGCGCGGACCAGCACGGGTTGGCTCTGTAGGATTTAGCTATGGATGACGCACACACCCCCGGTACGCCCCTGAACCGGAGGGACCTGGCGGACGAGCGTTTCCTGTCCGCCACCGGCATCCCGCGGCTTGACGTGGTGGACTCCACCGGCTCCACCAACGCCGACCTCCTCCGGTCAGTCACCGTGGAGCCCGCCGCCTGGCCGGACCTGTCCGTGCTGACCGCGGAGTATCAGACAGCTGCGCGGGGACGGCTGGACAGGCACTGGGAAGCCCCGCCGCTGAGTTCCATCTCGGTCTCCGTTGTCCTGCGCCCGGCCAATGCCGAAGGCCGGCCGCTGCCCACGCAAAGCTACTCGTGGTTGTCCCTGATCGCGGCGCTGGCGCTGCGCGAAACCCTCCTCGAAACCGCCGGTATCCCCGCCGAGCTCAAATGGCCCAACGACGTCCTGGTCCGGGGTAAGAAGATCGCCGGCATCCTGGCCCAGCTGGGCCCGATGGTGGACGGCTCGGTGCCGCCGGTCGTCCTGGGCGCCGGCCTCAACGTCACGCTCACCGCCAGTGAACTGCCTGTTCCCACCGCCACCTCGGTGGTACTGGAGGGCGCCAAAACGGCGGACCGGACAGCGCTCCTGAAAAGCTACCTGTCAAACTTTTCCGTGCTCTACCGCAGCTTCTGCAATGCCGACGGCGACCCGGCGGCAGGCATGGCGGGCGGGCCCTCCCTGCACAAGCGGGTAGAGGCGGTCATGGTCACCCTGGGCAAGCAGGTCCGGGCGCAGCTTCCGGGGGACCACGAGATCATCGGCCACGCGTCCAGGCTTGACGAATACGGTTCCCTGCTGGTGGTAGACCGGGACTCCCGCGAACATGTGGTCACCGCCGGGGACGTGGTGCATCTTCGGCCGTGGACATCCCCCAATGCTTCCGGCCAAGGCGGTTATGCGTAAAGACCTCCTGCCGGGCGAGCAGGTCATTGTGACCACCCGCCCGCAGCCGCGGCAGCTTGCCGGCGCCGCGGTTGCCTTTATTCTCGCGCCGGCGGTTGCAGCCTATTGTTCAGCCTGGCTCATCCGCGGCGGAGCCACGCGGGCTGTGCCCGCGCTCTCCGGCCGCTGGACCCCGTGGCTGGTGGGCGGTTGTGTCCTTGCTGCTGCCGCCGTATGGCTGGGTTTCTGCCTGCCCCGTCTTTTGCGCTGGCAAAATACCCGGTACACCCTGACCAGCAGGAGGCTCGTGGCCAGGTCCGGGATGTGGAAGCGGCGTGACCAGCAGGTGAACCTGGTGTCGGTCCGCAACCTCACTGTCCATGAATCGGTCCTGCAACGCCTCTTCCGCTCCGGGAATATATCCTTGGAAACCGGATATCAGTCAGTGGTGACGTTCCCGGACGTGCCGGAGGTGGCCAGGTTTCGGGACTTCATCCTGGACGCCATTGAGGACCTGCCGGACGAGCAGGATGTCCAGCCTGGCGGGTCAACGGATGGCCCCGCCGAAACTTTGCCCTGGGAAATGAGAGAAGGTGGACAGGATGAACGATGAGGACCAGCAGGAACGCGTCGGGTCCGTCGCGCCCGCTCCGGAGGCCGACGCCCATCCTCCCACCGGCACCATGTCCGCCGAGCGGCTGGCCATGAAAGCCCTCGAGGCCCGGCTTCTGGGCGGGGAACGCAAGCTCCGCCGTCGTGAAGTCGCTGCCGGCGCAGGGCTGTCCTTGCTCTCTGCACGCAAACTGTGGCGCGCCCTGGGCTTTCCCAACTTCGGGGACGAGGACGTTGCCTTCACCGAACGCGACCAGGCAGCCCTTTCCACCGTGGTGGACCTGGTCCGTTCCGGAAAGCTGACCGAGGAAGCAGCCATTTCCGTTACCCGCTCCATCGGGCAAATGACGGACCGGATGGTGGTCTGGCAAATTGAGGCCCTGGTGGAGGACATGGTGCACGAGCAGGGCGTCAGCGATGCCGTGGCCCGCAAGCGCCTGGTCAACGAACTTCCCGCCCTGGTGGACGCCCTGGAGGAAATGCTGGTCTACTCCTGGCGGCGCCAGCTCAACGCAGGGGTGCAGCGGCTGGCGGTCCGCGCAGAGGCCGGCCTGCAGGCAAGCGAAGAAGGCCGGGAGGGCGATGAGGACGACGCCCCGCTGCCGTTGGCACGCGCCGTCGGCTTCGCTGACCTGGTCTCCTACACCAGCCTGTCCCGGCGCATGAACGAAAAAACGCTCGCCCGCCTGGTGCAGCGCTTCGAGAACAAGTGCGCGGAGATCATTTCCGTTGGCGGCGGCCGACTGGTCAAGACAGTGGGCGACGAAGTCCTCTACATTGCCGAAACACCCGCTGCGGGAGCAGAAATTTCGTTGGCGCTCGCCCACGCCTTCACCGAGGACGAAATCCTGCCCGAGGCCCGGGTGGCCATGGTGTGGGGCAGGATTCTGTCCCGGCTGGGGGACATCTACGGGCCCACCGTCAACCTTGCCGCGCGCCTGACGTCCCTCGCGGACCCGGGAACCGTGCTGGTGGACTCCATGACGGCCTCCGCACTGGAGCAGGATGAACGCTTTGTTTTGATGCCCCAGCCGCCGGAAAACGTCCGCGGCTTCGGCGAGATCCGGCCCGTCCGGCTTACCCGCGGCCTGGGCAAGGGGCTGGTCCTGGACTGACTGGCGGCCTGTGAAACCGCCCATCATGACTTTATCCATTTGATGGTGAATTCCGATATAGTCGGAAGACACCCGGCCACCGCATGCCGGAAACCGGCTCTGCCGCAGCCTTACTGGGGGAAACAACATCGTGAAACTTCGCAGACCTGCGCGCTCAAAAGGGCCGGGAACCGCTGAAGGGCGCTTCCGTTCGCGGCGGCTTGTGGGTGGTACGGCGTTTGGTGCTGCTGTTGCTGTGGTGGTGACCGGTGCTGTGTTGTATCCGGGGTTTAAGACCACTGAGGTGGATTTGAATGATGGTGGCGTGTGGGTGGTGTCGAAGTCTAAGAATGCGGTGGGGCGGCTGAATTATCCGTCGCGTGTTTTGGATGGGGCGGTGACGCCGGCGTCGACGACGTTCGATATTTTGCAGGATGCGGGGGAGGTGTTTGTTGATGATGAGTCTGGTTCGACGTTGAACCAGGTGTCGCCGGCGAACATGCGCCTGGGTGGGGATAAGCGGTTGCCTGGTGCTGCTGATGTGAGTTTCGGCTCCGAGGTGATCTCGGTGACGGATGCTGTGTCGGGCAAGGTGTGGGCGGTGTCGCCGTCGACGGTGAATGGTTTTGATGAGGAGGCCACCGAGCCGGTGCTGGTGGGTTCGGAGGGTACGGTGTCGGCGGTGGGGGCCGATGACCGGGTTTATTCGGCGGATCCGAAATCCGGTGTGGTGACGGTGACTGGTGTTGATGTCAACGGTGCGGTGGTGTCCTCGGATGCTGAGACGTGGTCTGAGTTGAAGGGCGCCGGGGATCTGCAGGTCACGGTGGTGGGGGACAAGCCGGTGGTGCTGGATGCGGCGGCGGGGAAGTTGTTCCTTCCCGGTGGTAAGCGGCTGCAGTTGGACAATGCCCGGGATGCGAAACTGCAGCAGACCGGTCCGGGCAGTGACTTTGTCGCAATCTCCACGCCGAAGGCGTTGCTGAAGCAGCCGCTGGACGGTGGCACGGCGAGGACGGTGTCGTTCGGTGGTGAGGGTGTGCCGGCGGCGCCGGTGCAGTTGGGCGGGTGTGTGCATGCGGCGTGGTCGGGGGCGAACAAGTACGTCCGTGACTGCACGAACGACGCGGATGACAAGAACGTGGATGTTCCCAAGGCGAGTGCGTCGCCGTCGTATGTTTTCCGGGTGAACCGGGACCTGGTGGTCCTGAACGATGTGAACTCCGGGAATGTGTGGCTGGTCAACCAGAACATGCAGCTGGTCAACAACTGGGACGACGTCATCCCGCCGCAGCAGACCTCGGACGACGCCGACAAGGACTCCGCCGATGAAGTGCAGCAGACCGTCCTGCCGGACCGCACCAAACCCAACAGCGCACCCGTGGCCAAGCCGGACACCTTCGGGGTGCGCGCCGGGAAGACCACCATCCTCCCCGTGCTGGACAATGATTCGGACCCCGACGGCGACATCCTCACCGTGCGGACCCCTGAGCCGCTCCAGTCCGGCCTGCTCTCACCCATCTATGGCGCCACCGGTTTCCAGGTCAGCATCGGCGCTGACAAGACCGGCACCGAGGCTTTCAAGTACACGGTGGACGACGGCCGCGGCCTCTCCGGCTCCGCCGACGTCACGCTGAACATCATCCCGCCGGGGGAAAACTCCGCGCCGCGGCAGAAACCAAACCGGAACAGCACACTGGTGGTGCAGTCGGGCAAAGTGGTCAGCCAGAACATCCTCCCCGACTGGATCGATCCCGACGGCGACGACCTTTTCGTTGTTGGCGCGTCCAGCAGCGATCCGCGCGACCAGGTCAAGATCCGGCCCGACGGTTTGCTCAGCTTCCAGGACTCCGGGTCCGACCCCGGGCGCAAAACCGTCACCGTCACTGTCTCGGACGGACGGTCCACCGCGGAGGGCAACGTCACCGTGGACGTGCGACCGGCCGGCGCACTGCCGCCGATCGCCAACGCGGACCATGTGGTGGCTGTTGCCGGGGTGGACACGGTGATCGCCCCGCTGAAGAACGATTCGGACCCACAGGGCGGCGCCCTGCGGCTGGCCCAGATCACACCAGATGGCAACTCCACCGCCGTTATGGGCGCCGACCAGCAAACGTTCACGTTCAACGCCACCGCACCGGGCGCCCACTACATCACCTACCTCGTCACCAACGGACCCGCCAGCGCCCAGCAGCTGGTGCGCGTCGACGTCGTGCCTGGCGGCGGCGACGCCGCCCCGGTGGCCGTCCGTGACACCGCCCTGCTGCCCAGCGGCGGCAGCGTGCTGGTGGACGTTTTGGGCAACGACTCCGACCCCTCCGGCGGTGTACTGGTGGTCCAGTCGGTGACGGCCGCGGACGGGCTGCCGCTGAGCGTCGCG
This sequence comes from Pseudarthrobacter sp. W1I19, assembly GCF_030817835.1. Classification (NCBI taxonomy): domain Bacteria; kingdom Bacillati; phylum Actinomycetota; class Actinomycetes; order Micrococcales; family Micrococcaceae; genus Pseudarthrobacter; species Pseudarthrobacter sp. W1I19. The sequence goes on along the minus strand of NZ_JAUSZR010000001.1, from coordinate 2,972,423 downwards.
GTCCTGGACCACTCGGTGGTGCGGATTACCGACCTCCGCGCCCATGGCCAGCTCAGCGTGAAGTACACAATCTCCAACGGCAAGTCCTCTGCCACCGGCGAAATCTCCGTACTGGTGGTCCCCGCCCCCGCCAAGCTGCAGGCGCCGCAGGCCAAACCGGACGAAGCCACCGTCCGCGCCGGGGACGTGGTCACCATTCCGGTGCTGGACAACGACACGGACCCCAACGGCGGCAAGCTCACCCTGGAACCGGTGCTGGCGCAAACACCGGACACCGCGGACGGCCGCATCTTCACCTCCGGCCAATCAGTGCGTTTCATCGCCGGCGACCTGCCCAAAACGGTGTACGCCATCTATAAGGTCACCAACGAGTCCGGGCAGTCCGACTCCCAGCAGGTGACCATCCGGATCCGGGCCCGGGACGATCAACTCAATACCCGGCCCGAACCCCGGAACCTGACAGCCCGCGTTGTGGCAGGCATGACCGTCCGCATCCCAGTGCCGTTGGACGGCGTGGACACCGACGGCGACTCCGTCCAGCTGACCGGCGTGGATAAGGCGCCGGCGATGGGAACGGCCGTGGTCAAGGACGGATACCTCGAATTCACCGCTGCAGGCAACGCCGCCGGGACAGACACGTTCACCTACCGCGTCCGGGACCGCATCGGTGCAGAGAACACCGGCACGGTGATCGTTGGCATCGCGCCGCAGGAGACCAACAACCAGAAACCCATCGCCATTGACGACGCCGTGGATGTCCGTCCCGGCCGGAAAATCGCGGTTGACGCACTCACCAACGATTCGGACCCGGACGGTGACCCGGTCAGCCTGGTATCCAACGGCTTCGAAGCCCGCCCCGAGCTTGCCGTCGAAGCAGCCGACGGCGGCAAAGTACTGCTCACGGCGCCCGCCGCCGCAGGCAACGAAAGCGTCAGCTACAAAATCCAGGACGACAAGAAAGCCCAGGCAGGCGCCGTGATCCGGGTCCGGGTCAGCCCCGAAGCCGCACTGAAGATTCCGCTCGCCAAGGATGACGTTGTCACCCAGGCGGAGACGCTGGGCAAGTCCGCGGTGGATGTTCCGGTGCTGAAGAACGACTCCGATCCCGACGGCGTTGCCTCCGAGCTGAAGATCAGCCTCCCTGATGGCAACCCCAATGCGCGTGCAACGGGTGACGGCACGGTGCAGGTCACGCTCGCGCCGGAGGACCAGCTGGTGCCCTACACGGTCACCGATGTTGACGGCCAAACCGCGACGGCGGTCATCTGGGTTCCCGGGCAGGGGGAACAGCACCCCACCCTGGCCAGGACCGACGTCGTGGAGGTGATGTCCGGCAAGGAGGTCACCCTTGACCTGGCTGACTACGTCCGGGTCCGCGACGGCCGCACACCCCTCATCACCCAGGTGGACAAGGTCCGTGTCCAGGGTGCGGAGCCGGATGACGTGGTGGCCGGGAACGGCGGCGCCCTCCGTTACGCCGCCCTCAAGGACTATGTAGGTCCGGGGTCCCTCACTTTCGAAGTGACTGACGGTACCGGACCGGATGATCCCGCCGGCCTCAAGTCCACACTCAGCATCATCACCAAGGTGATTCCGGATCCGAACGCCAACCACGCGCCTACCTTCAGCGGTGCCACCCTCGACGTGCCAAAGGGCGAATCCGCCACCCTGGAGCTGGCAAACCTTGCGAAGGACGTGGACTCAGGCGACCAGGAAAAGCTCAGGTACGAACTCGATGGTTCCTTGCCCGAGGGCTTCACCGCCAGCGTGGACAAAACAACCCTCAAAGTGACCCCGGAATCGGCCAGGGACGCCGGCTGGAAGGGAAGCATCCCGCTCAAGGTCACCGACGGCCGGTCCGAGCCGGTCCGTGCCACGGTGACGGCAACGGTTGTCGCATCGAACCGGCCGTTGCCGGTGGCTAACGAGGACGTGGTGGACAAAGCCAACGCCGGCAGCTCCGAGACCATCAATGTGCTCGGGAATGACTTCAACCCGTTCCCCGAGACCCCATTGCGGATCACGTCCGCAACCGTGGAAACCGGCTCCGCCGCCGGGCAGCCCGCCGTCTCGGGGGACTCCATCACCGTCACCCCGGCCAATGGTTCCAAAGGCGTGATGGTGGTGCGCTACACGGTGATGGACAAGACGGAGGACGTTTCCCGGCAGACCGACGGCCGGATCCGCATCACCGTCCGCGACCGGCCCGACGCCCCTTCCGCGCCTACGGCAACGGACGTCCGGAGCCGGACCGCCGTGCTCAAGTGGACACCGCCGTCGGACAACGGCGCGGCCATCACCAAGTACACGGTGCGCTCCGGCAACGGCTTCACCCAGGACTGCCCCACCACCACCTGCACACTGACCGGGCTGACCAACGACGTGAAGTACGTCTTCACCGTCACGGCCACCAACGAAGTCCGGGAATCCGATCCTTCGCCGGTGTCCAACGAAATCCGGCCGGATGAAAAACCGTCACCGCCGGACGCCCCCACGGTCAAGGCCGGCGACAAGAACATGGAGATCAACTGGGCCCCGGCCAAAACCGAGGGCTCCGCAGTAAAGACCTACAACCTGGAAATCTCCCCTCCGCCGGCCACCGGGATCGCCGTCAAGAACGGCGTGACGGGACTCAGTTACAACTGGCCGGGCCTGACCAACGGTGTGCGCTACAAGGTGCGCGCCCAGGCCGTCAACGAGCTCGGCCCGTCCGACTGGGGCCAGTACTCCGCTGAGGACAATCCGGCGGGCGTCCCCGCTGCTCCGGCGGCGCCCACCTCGTCCGTGGCATCTTCGGTGGGTACGTCCAACCAGCTCAAGGTTGATTGGAGCGAGCCGAACACCAACGGCGACGCCATCAGGAATTATTACGTCACCATGAGCGGCGGCGGAGGTGCGGCGCAGACGCAGGTGGTGGCAGGCACTGTCCGGACCGCCAACTTCACCGCCAACAACTCCGAAGCCTCGTACACCTTTACCGTCCAGGCCGAGAACAAAGCCGGCAAGGGCGCAGTCAGCGCCGCGTCGGCTCCGCGCCGGGCCACCGGCAAGCTCGCCCAGGTCTCCGGCGTGTCGGCAACCGAAGCAGACACCGGAGGCGCCGGCCGTTCCGTCACCATCAACTTCCGGGAATTGACGGCAGCGGAACGAAACGGTTCATCGTACGCCGAGGTCAGTTACACGTACCGCGCCAGTACGGGCCAGACCGGGCCTATCAGGCCCGGCCAAACCGTGGGCGGCTTCACGAACGGCACCAGCACCGCCATCACAGTGGTCGCCAATTCCGCCGTTGCCCCCAGCTCTGACGCCAGTGCGCCGGCCACCGTGAACCCCTATGGCTGGCCCGGTACGCCGTCGGCTTCCGGGACGGATGGCGCTGAAAACCAGAAGAACCTGACATTGAGCTGGGCCTCACCTCCCGCCAGCAGTTGGGACATCGCCTACACCCAGATCAGGATCGACGGCGGCGGCTGGGAACGGGTGGCGGCCTCCGGAAGCCGCACGATCAACACCGGCGGCTTCAGCGAGCGGCACTCCATCGAGGTCCAGGGCGTCAACTCGCGTGGCACCGGCGGGCCGCTGGCCTCGGCGTCCGCACAGTCCGGCCCGCAGAAGACCAGCTGGGCTACACGCCTGAATACCGGAATGGACCGCAGCTGTACCGATCTTCCCGGGCCTACGTCCTATGATCCGGTGGCCCATACCTGCGACGGCAAGGGCGGCTACGACCGGCCGTGGATGTCCTACATGGACTCGTTCACAGTTATGTGCTGGAAGCCGCACGGCACCACCTACGGCGGTGACGGCCAGTGGTACTACATCATGCGCGGCTCACCGAACGCGACCCGCTGGATCAATTCCACGCACACCTCGATCGGTGCTCCGGCCCAAAGCGGTGTGCCGCTGTGCACCTTCCCGACGGGAGCAACGCCATAGCCGGTATGGCCCGGGCGCGGGCCCGGAACTGGGGAGGGCTCCCCATCGCGGGGCCTGTAAGGGTTGGGTAGGCTTGCGCCGGGGAAAAGAGAGTCTCATGCCAGTACGCGAACGCGCTGCCGTACGGCCACACAAACTGAGGGAAACGTAACGCTGTGACAAGTCTGCTGGGGAAGCTTGGGCTCAAAACGCGCCATAAGAAGCTTGTGGGTGGTACGGCGTTTGGTGCTGCTGTTGCTGTGGTGGTGACCGGTGCTGTGTTGTATCCGGGGTTTAAGACCACTGAGGTGGATTTGAATGATGGTGGCGTGTGGGTGGTGTCGAAGTCTAAGAATGCGGTGGGGCGGTTGAATTATCCGTCGCGTGTTTTGGATGGGGCGGTGACGCCGGCGTCGACGACGTTCGATATTTTGCAGGATGCGGGGGAGGTGTTTGTTGATGATGAGTCTGGTTCGACGTTGAACCAGGTGTCGCCGGCGAACATGCGCCTGGGTGGGGATAAGCGGTTGCCTGGTGCTGCTGATGTGAGTTTCGGCTCCGAGGTGATCTCGGTGACGGATGCTGTGTCGGGCAAGGTGTGGGCGGTGTCGCCGTCGACGGTGAATGGTTTTGATGAGGAGGCCACCGAGCCGGTGCTGGTGGGTTCGGAGGGTACGGTGTCGGCGGTGGGGGCCGATGACCGGGTTTATTCGGCGGATCCGAAATCCGGTGTGGTGACGGTGACTGGTGTTGATGTCAACGGTGCGGTGGTGTCCTCGGATGCTGAGACGTGGTCTGAGTTGAAGGGCGCCGGGGATCTGCAGGTCACGGTGGTGGGGGACAAGCCGGTGGTGCTGGATGCGGCGGCGGGGAAGTTGTTCCTTCCCGGTGGTAAGCGGCTGCAGTTGGACAATGCCCGGGATGCGAAACTGCAGCAGACCGGTCCGGGCAGCGACTTTGTTGCAATCTCCACGCCGAAGGCGTTGTTGAAGCAGCCGCTGGACGGTGGCACGGCGAGGACGGTGTCGTTCGGTGGTGAGGGTGTGCCGGCGGCGCCGGTGCAGTTGGGCGGGTGTGTGCATGCGGCGTGGTCGGGGGCGAACAAGTACGTCCGTGACTGCACGAACGACGCGGATGACAAGAACGTGGATGTTCCCAAGGCGAGTGCGTCGCCGTCGTATGTTTTCCGGGTGAACCGGGACCTGGTGGTCCTGAACGATGTGAACTCCGGGAATGTGTGGCTGGTCAACCAGAACATGCAGCTGGTCAACAACTGGGACGACGTTGTTCCACCCAAAAACGAATCCGACGAACAGGACCAGGAATCGGCGGACAACAACACCATCAACGTCCTGCCGGACCGCACCAAACCCAACCGTCCGCCCGAAACCAAGCCCGACGCCGTCGGCGTCCGCCCGGGCCGAACCACCATCCTCAGCGTCCTGGACAATGACTCGGACCCCGACGGCGATGTTCTCACCGCAGCTGTGACTGACTCCGGCCCCAAGGCCGGCACCCTCGAAGACATTTACGGCGGAACCGCGTTCCAGGTCTCCGTCCCGGCCGACGCGAAACCCGGGACGGAGACGTTCAGCTACAACGCCTCTGACGGCCGCGGCCTCTCCGCCGCCGGGCAGGTGACCCTCAGCGTGGTGGCTCCGGACGAGAACAAGCCGCCGCAGTTCAAGCGCGGCGACAACACCACCATGCTGGTGGAACAAGGCAAAACCGTCAGCCAGAACATCCTCACCGACTGGATCGACCCCGACGGCGACGACCTGGTACTCCTTGACGCCAAGGCAGACAACGAGCAGGACCAGGTCAAGGTCCGCCGCGACGGCCTGCTCACGTTCCAGGACTCCGGCGCCACCGCCGGGAAAAAGAACGTGGAGGTGACCATCTTGGACGGCCGCGCCACGGTCACCGGGAAAGTGGTGGTCAACGTCCAGCCCCCGGGAGCCCTGGCACCGGTGGTCAACGCCGACCACGTCACGGCCGTGACAGGCCAGGACCTGGTCATCTCCCCGCTGAAGAACGACGTCGACCCCAACGGGGGTGCCCTGCGCCTGGCCCAGGTGGAAGCCAACGGCCCCGCAGAGCTCGGCCCGGTCACCGACGGCGGCACGTTTACCTTCCGCAGCACCACCCCCGGGCCCGTCTACCTCACCTACATCGCCAGCAACGGGCCGCAAAGCAGCCAGGGCCTCATCCGGGTGGACGTGGAATCCGGCGACGACACCGGCAATCCCGTGGCCGTCCACGACGTCGCGCTGATGCCGACGGGCGGAAGCGTGCTGTTGGACCCGCTGGCCAACGACTCCGATCCGTCCGGCAGCGTCCTGGTGCTGCAGTCCGTGAAGCTCCCGGAGAATTCCACTGCGTCGGTCAGCGTGATCAACCACAGCGTCCTGCGCATCACGGACGTCCTGGGGACGAAGGACCCGATCCTCTTCGAATACACCATGTCCAACGGGAAGAAGTCGGCCACCGGCAGCGTCTCGGTGGTCCCGGTCCCGGCACCCGCCGTCGTGGAAGCACCCCAGCCCAAGCCGGACGAAGTGAATGTCCGGGTGAACGACGTCGTCACTATCCCCGTGCTCGACAACGACACCCACCCGCAGGGCCAGGAACTGACGGTGGACCCGGTCCTGCCGCAGGGTGTGGACCCGGCGGACGGGAAAAGCTTTGTCTCGGAGAACACCCTCCGCTTTATCGCCGGCAGCCAGCCCAAGACAGTCCGGGCCATCTACAATGCCGTGGACCCGCAGGGCCAAAAAAGTGCCGCCGCCGTGACCATCCATATCCTGCCGCTGGAAGGCGCTGAGAACTCGCGTCCGCAGCCGCGGAACCTGACCGCACGGGTGGTCGCTGCGGGTACTGTCAGGATTCCCGTCCCGCTGGACGGCATCGATCCCGACGGCGACTCGGTCCAGTTGACCGGCATCGACAGCACCCCCGCCATGGGTACCGCCACGGTGGGCAGCAACTTCATCGACTTCACGGCGGCCGGGGACGGTGCCGGTACCGACACGTTCCGCTACAAGGTGGTGGACCGGCAGGGTGCGGTCAACAGCGGCACGGTGACGGTTGGGGTCGCACCTCGCGGCGAGGTCAACCAGAAACCCACTCCCGTGGACGACGAGGTCAGGGTACGCCCGGGCCGCCAGATCGCCGTCGACGCCACCGGAAATGACACCGACCCGGACGGCGACCTCATCCGCATCCTGACCGACGGCATCGGAGCTGATCCGGCACTTCAGGCCACGGTGAGCAAGGCCAGCGGCAGGATCATCCTGCTGGCGCCGGCCGAAGCCGGTACTGTCAACGTCCGCTACACCATTGCCGATGACCGGGATGCCTCGGCGCAGGCTGCCATCCGCGTGGTGGTGGACAACGAGGTACCCCTCAAGGCGCCCATCGCCCGGGACGACAGGGTGACGTCCGCCCAGACCCTGGGAAAGACCGCTGTTGATGTCCCCGTCCTGAAAAACGACGAGGACCCCGACGGCGTGGGCGAAAACCTCAAAATCAGCACCGAGGCCACCACCGCCCGGCCCGGCCCCGAGGGCAACATGGTGGTGGACCTTACCGAGCAGCCGCAGCTGATCCCGTACACCGTGGAGGACGTGGACGGCCAGCAATCGACGGCGGTCATCTGGGTCCCGGGCCTGGGACAGCAGGTGCCCACCCTGGCCAAGGACGAAGTCATCGAGGTCATCGCGGGCCAGTCCGTGGACGTAGCCCTGGACGAGTGGGTGAAAGTCCGCGAGGGCCGTTCCCCGCGGCTGACCCAGGCGGACCGGATCAAACTGATCGGCGCCGACGGCGGCGACCCCGTGACCGGGGACGGTACCGGACTCAAGTACAGGGCCGGCGCCGACTACGTGGGTCCGGGTTCGCTGACCTTCGAAGTGACAGACGGCACCGGCCCCGACGATCCGGCCGGCCTGAAGTCCACGCTCAGCATCCGCACCAAAGTGCTGCCTGATCCCAACAAAAACAACCCGCCCGAGCTCCTGGGCGCCACGGTGGAGGTCCCGAAGGGGGACTCCGCCAGCACCGACCTGGGCAAGCTGACCTCGGATCCGGACCGGGACGACGTCGAAAAGATGAAGTACGAGCTGGTGGGCGGATCACCGGCCGGCTTCAACGCCAGCATCGACGGCAAGGCCCTGAAGGTCTCCGCGGCGGATTCCAGCGGCACCGGAACCACTGGCGCTGTCCAGGTCAAGGCCCGCGATCCCCGCGGGCTCGAAGCCACGGCCACATACCAGCTGGCCGTCACCGCCTCGAACCGGCCCAAACCGGTAGCGAACGACGACCTGGAACCCAACGCCGCCGCGGGAAAGGCCGTGACGGTCAACGTCCTGGCCAACGACGCCAACCCCTTCCCGGAGACGGCCCTGAAGATCATCGCGGCCGCAACGGAAACCGGCAGCGGCAACGTGGAGGTCAGCGGAGATTCGGTGACGGTTACTCCCGCACCGGGCTTCACCGGAACCATGGTGGTGTCCTACACGGTGGCCGACAAGACAGGGGATTCCAGCCGGCAGGCGACGGCCCGCATCCGGCTCACCGTCAAGGACAAGCCCCAGGCGCCCACCACTCCGCAGGCCCAGAGCGTGGGGGACCGGACGGCGCTGCTGAACTGGACGGCGCCCGCGGACCGCGGCTCACCCATCACCAAGTACACGGTGTACGGCGAGGGCGGGTTCCAGCAGGACTGCCCCGCCAACACCTGCACCCTCAACGGGCTGGTCAACAACACCAAGTACCACTTCCAGGTGACGGCCAGCAACGAGTTCGGCGAGTCTGACCGGTCGCCCGCCTCCGCGGAGGTGCGTCCGGACGTCAAACCAGATACCCCGCTGGCGCCGTCGCTGAAGTTTGGCGACAAGGAGCTGTCCGTCAACTGGACCGCCCCAGCCAGCAAGGGTTCGCCGGTGAAGTCCTACGACCTGGAGATCTCACCGCCGCCGCCCGGGCAGAACGCCCAGATCCAGAACCTGACCGCCGTCAGCTACGTCTGGAAAGGCCTGCAGAACGGAGTGTCCTACAAGGTCCGCGTCCTGGCGCGCAATGATGCCAAGGGACCGTCGGAGTGGAGCCCTTACTCCGCCGCCGAGGTTCCGGCCGGCGTCTCGGCGACGCCGACCGCGCCCACCGCTGCACAGGCGGGTTCGCTGGGTTCGCAAAGCCAGCTGAAGGTCAGCTGGGCTGCCCCCAACAACAATGGTGACGCCGTCTCGGCCTACACCCTGACCACCCTCCGGGGCGGGGCAGTGGTGTCCAGCCAGCAGGTTGCCGGCACCACCCAGAACGTGACGGTGGACAACTCCGAAACCAACTACACGTTCACGGTTTCCGCCACCAACAAGGCCGGAACCAGCGGGACCAGCCCCCAGTCGGCTGCCATCCGGGCAGCAGGCAAGCCCGGCCAGGTCAGCAGCGGGACGGTGGAGGCCACCGGCACCAGCGGCCAGCTGAAGGTGACCTTCACGCCGCTGACCGAGGCCCAGCGGAACGGCTCCACGGCAAGTGAGATCGCCTACAGCTACAACGCCGACGGCAAGAGCGGCGCCATCACTGCAGGCGGGGGGGTGATCGGCGGCATGACCAACGGCCGGGACATCACCGTCACCATCATTGCTACATCGACCAAGAACAACGTGTCCGGCGATGCCAGTGCCATCGGCACCGGCAACCCCTACGGGCCGCCCAACGCACCAGTGCTGACGGGACAAAGTTCCAACACGCAGCAAGTCCACTGGACTTGGACCACACCGGCCAACAACGGACGTGCTATTCAACGTTTTGAAGTCAGCTATGAGGGGGGCCCGTGGACGAGCGTGGGGATGGACACGCGGTATGACCGGGACGCAAACGCCTGGAGTTCCACAAAGAATCTCAAGGTACGGGCGTGTTCGGTGGTGTGCGGCGCGCAAGATTCTGCCAACGCAACCAGTGGCAAGGACCCGACGCCTCCGCCGCCCACCTCGTGGAGCATCACGGCGAGCCCGGTCCGCAGCTGCACCGAACCCCGGAAGGGAACGGACAGCTATGTTGCCGGGAACCCGTCGCAGTGCAACGGCGAAGGCAAGTGGCTGGATGCCGGCGCCGGCGCACAGACTGACCGGTACCAGGTCTGGTACAAGACGTCGAACAACCCCAGCGGCATCTGGTACCACCTGACCTCCGGCATGGCCGCCGGCAACTGGATCCGCTGCGATACCAGCAGCCTCGGCTGCAACCCGCCGCAATACATGCCCAACCGCTAAGCCGGCACCGCCGGTGCACCAGCGGGACCGGCAAGCCCCGTCCCGCACCACAACCTGACCATCACAGAAGGAAGAGCAACCCCATGACCATGACCACCGAGCAGGCCGCCTGGTTTGCTGAAACCTTCGAAAAGCTCGTCGCCAACGTGGGGCAGGCCGTCCTTGGCAAGGAGCACGTCATCAGGCTGACCTTCACCGCCATGCTGGCGGAGGGGCATGTCCTGTTCGAAGACGCGCCCGGCACCGGCAAAACGTCCTTGGCCCGGGCATTGGCGGCCACGGTGCAGGGATCCAACAACCGCATCCAGTTCACCCCGGACCTCCTGCCCTCGGACGTCACCGGCGTCACCATCTATGACCAGAAGACGCAGAAGTTTGAGTTCCACAAGGGTCCGATCTTCAACAACATCGTCCTGGCGGACGAAATCAACCGCGCCTCGCCCAAGACCCAGTCGGCCCTGCTGGAAGTCATGGAGGAATCCCGCGTCACGGTGGACGGCGTCACCTACGCGGCCGGACGCCCCTTTATGGTGATGGCCACGCAGAACCCCATAGAACAGGCCGGCACCTACCGGCTGCCCGAGGCACAGCTTGACCGCTTCCTGATCAAGACGTCCATCGGGTACCCGGACCACGCCTCCACGGTCCGGCTCCTGGGCGGCTCGAACCTGAAGGACCGCTCCCAGGAACTCACGGCCGTCATCACCACTCAGGCTGTGGCGGACATGGCCGACCTCGCCGCCACCACCCACGTGGACACCGCGGTCCTGGAATACATCTCCCGGCTCTGCGAGGAGACCCGCAGTGCACCGGAAACCCGGCTGGGAGTCTCCGTGCGCGGCGCCCTGGCCATGGTGCGTGCCGCGAAGGTCTGGGCAGCCGCCCAGGGACGGAACTTCGTCCTCCCGGACGACATCAAAGAACTCGCCCCCGTGGTGTGGACCCACCGATTTGTCATGGACCCGGAAGCCGAGTTCTCCGGCGCTACACCCGAAGCCGTCCTGACCCGAATCCTGGCAGACGTGGCCGCGCCCCAGCAGCGCACCAACGCCTGACCGCCGCACCCGGCTCAACAGTCCATCCCAGCAGCACAACGAAGGTTCACATATGTCCACCGGCACCCCGTTGACCCGGATCGCCGAGCGCCTCAGGCAACCCTTCCACCGGAACGGCCAGCCAACGCGCCTGCACCCGTCCGCCGTCTGGGCCGAGGCCAGCAGCACTGCCGGACTTGCCCTGGCACCCGCCTGGCGGACAGCCAAAGAGGTGTGGCTCAAACACGCCTGGCCTGTCCTCTCGGTGATCAGCGTGCTCGGCTGGTCCGTACTGGCCGCAGCCATCCTCCTTTGGACCGCGGGGCAGGCCTACGGCTGGCAGGAGGCAAAGGCCGCCGCGGTGGCAGCCTTTGTGATGTTCGTGATTGCCGTGGGCTTCATCCTGGGACGCTCCACCTACGGCGTGGTCCTGGACCTTGCCCGGACCCGCGTTGCCGTGGGGGACAGCGCCGTGGGCAGCATTGCCGTCACCAACACCTCCAACCGGCCCCTGCTGCCCGCCGTCGTCGAACTGCCCGTCGGCGGTGTCACGGCGGTCTTCCACCTGCCCCGGATGAAACCGCAGCAGGTCCATGAGGACCTCTTTACCATCCCCACGGCCCGGCGTGCCGTGATCGTGGTAGGTCCGGTGCGCTCGGTCCGCGCCGACCCCCTGCACCTTTTGCGCCGGCAGGTCCTGTGGACCGAGCCCGAGGACCTTTTTGTCCATCCCCGCACGGTGGCCCTGGCCGGATCGGCTGCCGGTTTCATCCGCGACCTCGAAGGCATGCCCACCACCGACCTGTCCAGCGCCGACGTTTCCTTCCACGCCCTGCGTGACTATGTCCCGGGCGATGACCGGCGGCACATCCACTGGAAAACCACGGCGCGGACCAACAAGCTGATGGTCCGCCAGTTTGAAGAGACCCGCCGCGCCCACCTCGCCGTTTCGCTGTCCATCAACACGGACGAATACGCCTCGGAAGAGGAATTCGAGATGGCGATTTCCGCCGCCGCCTCCATCGGCCGGCAGGCCATCCGCGAGCAGCGCGAGCTGGACGTCCTCACCCAAAAGGGGCCGCTCAGGTGCGAAACCGGCCGCAACATGCTCGATGACATGACCCGGATCGTGGGCGCACCCATGCGCCGGACCGCCGTCGACCTCGCCAGGACGCTGGCCGATACCGTGCCCAACGCCTCCGTGGTGTTCTTTGTGGTGGGCAGCAACGTCACCGCCACCCAGCTCAGGTCCGCCGCCGCCTCCGTGCCGCCCGGGGTGCGCAGCCTCGCTGTCCGCGTGGAGGCCGGCGCCGCATCCAGCAGGGCGAACATCGCCGACCTGACAGTACTCACCCTTGGCGACCTCGCCGACCTCGGCATCGTTCTCCGGAAGGCGGCAGCATGACCTCCGCACCAGGGCTGCGTCCGCGCACCACATCCGCCCGGCAGCAGACCCGCAGCAGCCTGCAGTCCGGCTTCGCCGACGGCCAGCCGCTCTGGCATTTCCTGCTCGACGCCGGCGCCCTGACCATACTCCTGGGGCTGGGCCTGCTCGGCTTCGGCCTCAGTTTCGGCGGCGATCCCTACTACCTGGTGTCCGGCTTCGGCGGGATCATCCTGGGGCTGGCCATCGGCGTGGTCAACGCCCACCTGCGCCTGGGGCTGCTCATCACCTCGGCCCTGGCGCTGGGGGCCTACCTCGTCTTCGGGACCCTGCTGGCGGTGCCGGACTCGGCCATCGCCGGTTTCGTGCCCACCCTGGATTCGCTCCGGATCCTCCTCCTGGGCATTGTGTTCGCCTGGAAGGACATGCTCACCGTCGGGGTACCGGTGGGAACTGCCGGCGGCGTGCTGATCGTCCCGTTCCTGAGCTCCATGATCACTGCGCTGGTGGCAGGGGTCCTCACCTGGCGGGCCAGGACCCCGTACCTGCCGTTGATCCCCGTCCTGGTCCTGTTCGTCACGGGCATCGCCTTCAGCACCAACGCCGCCTTCCTCACCCTCGAACGCGGCATCGGCCTCACGGTGCTTGGCATCGCGTGGGCAACATTCCGCCGGGACGCCCTGCGGCGAAGCAGCAGCCGGAAAGTGGCCGTCAACAACCCGCAGACCGACTCCGCCACCGCCCAGCGGGCCAAACTGCGCAGGCTGGGCATGGCAGCCGGCGTGATCGCCGCCAGCGTGGCTGTTACAGCTGTGTCCGCCCCGCTGGTGACTGCCGGGGGAGACCGGAAGGTCCTCCGCAACGTTGTGGTCCCGCCGTTCGACCCCAAGGACTACATCACCCCGCTGGCAAGTTTCCGCACATTCGTTAAGGACAAGAAGGACGACACCCTCTTTGTGGTCAAGGGCCTCCCGCGGGACGGCCGCGTCCGGCTGGGAGCCCTGGACGCCTTCAACGGCACCAACTACAACATGGACCCCAACGGCTCGGGCAACTTCAGCAAGGTCGGCGACACCGAGTCCATCAACACCCTGGCCGACACTTCGGGAGTGGTCCCCACCAACGACTACTCCATCGGCATCACCATCGAGGACTACCAGGGATTCTTTGTTCCTGGCGGCCGCAAGACTACCGGCATCAGCTTCGACCAGGGCGCCTCTGCCGCAGCTTCGGGCCTGTACTTCAACTCAGGCACTGATACCGCTGTCACCACCAACGGGCTGTCCAAAGGCGACTCCTACAGCGTCCAGGTGTCCGATCCGGTCAAGCTGGAACACGGGCAGCTGACGCAGTACGACTTCGCCCAGGTGTCCCTGCCGGACCCGGCCGAGGTGCCGCCGGTGGTGGGATCGCAGGCGAACGACCTCTCCGCTGATGCGCCCACGGCCATTGACCGCGTGCGCCAGATTGAAGCGCACTTCCAGAAGACCGGCGCCTTCAGCAACGGCCTGGTCAGCGAAGGGCAGCTGCCCAGCGTCTCAGGCCACGGCTCCGCCCGGATCAGGAACCTGCTGACGGCAAAGCAGATGCTGGGTGACGACGAGCAGTACGCGGTGGCGATGTCACTGATGCTGCGCCACCTCGGTATTCCGTCCCGCGTGGTGATGGGCTTCTACCCCGAGCCGACGAGCCCGGAAAACGGGGCAGGGGAAGTGAAGATCACCGGCAAGGACGTGCACGCCTGGGTGGAGGTGGCATTCGAGCGGGTGGGCTGGGTCAGCTTCGACCCCACCCCGCCCAAGGACAACGTGCCTATTCCGCCGGATCCCGAAAACAAGTCCAAGCCCAAGCCCCAGGTCCTGCAGCCGCCGCCCCCGCCGCAGGAACCCGCGGACCTGCCGCCGGACTCCTCGCCGGACGCCCTGGACGCGGACCAGAAGAAAAACAACCCCTGGCTGTTCTGGGGGGCGCTGCTGGGCGCCCTGGGCGTCGCGCTGATCCCGCTGTCCATCCTCGCGTTGCCGCTGCTGCTGGTTGCGTTGCTGAAATCACGACGCCGGAAGTCCCGTTTCCGGGACGGTGACCCTGCCCAGCGGGTCGGCGGAGGATGGAGCGAGGTGGTGAGCCTTGCCACCGACATGGGTGCCGCCGTCGACACCCGGTCCACGCGCCGCGAAAGCGCCGCAGTGCTCGCCGAGGCGTTCCCCGCCAGCGGCGGCACCACCACCATGCTGGCCAGGCGGGCAGACGCATCGATCTTCGGTGCGGGCCAGCCCAGCGAGGACGAGGTCCGGGAGTACTGGACCATTGTTGACGGGTCATTGAAGGAGATGACCTCCACGGTGGGGTTCTGGCGCCGGCAGCAGGCACGGTTCTCGCCACGTTCCCTGCTCGCGGACGCGCGCACCCTCCTGGGCCGCCGCGGCGCCGGGCTGGCACTGCCCGTGCTGCCGTCCCTCAAGGGGAGCGGCCGCCGTCGTCCTGCCGGGCCGGAAGCGCCTGCGGGGCCGGCCGGACCCGACGCAGCGGCTCCTGACGCAACAACTCCCGAGACCCCAAGGCAAGGAACCCAGTGACAGACGACGCCGGGCGTTGCCCGCACTGCCGGCAACCCATCCGCGCCGGGGCTGCTTTTTGCACCGCCTGCGGCGCGCCCTTGCCCAACCGGTCGGCGCGCAGCATGCGCCAGCCGCACCCGGCGGCGGGGCCGCACGCGGGTACCCCCGCCGCGCACCCGCCCCGGATTCCCGGTACTATCCCGGTAGTAGAAAGGCCGCAGGCATTTCCGGCGGCGGGCATCAACGCGGGCACAGGCCGGGGGAGCGCCGGCGGGTCCACCGTACAGGTGGGGGCCGGTCCAGGGGGAGGAACGGGAATGGCAGTGAATCTTCAGCTTGTTCCAGCCACGGCGGGCAAGCGCCTTGGTGCTGCCGTGATTGACTGGCTCCCGCCCCTGGCTGTCCTCGTGGTGACGTTCGCCCTCGGTTTCGCCGGCATCACCCGGACCCGCAGCGGCGGCTTCATCATCTACGACACCGCGTCGTTGGTGCTGTTCGGCGGGATCGGGCTGGGACTGACCCTCGTGTACCTCTTTGTGGTGCTGGGGTGGGAATCCCGGACTGGCAAGACCCTGGGCAACCTGTTGATGGGGATCCGGAGTGCGGACAATGACGGCTACGCGCCGGGCGCCGGTCCTGTTTTCCTGCGCGGCCTGGTCACCGGGGCGGGCATCCTGCTGGCGCTGCTCGCGGCCATCCTTGTGGTGGTGTTCCAGTGGTTCGCGGCCGCATTTTTTGTGCTTGGCCCGCTGGTGCTGGCGGGAACGGTGTGGGCCGTGCTGGTGGTGGTCTCGAACAGCTGGGACAAAAACGGCCGGCTCCGGGGCTGGCATGATACTGCCGCAAAGACCCTCGCCTTCGACGTTAAGGCGGGCCGGAACCCCATCGCCACTGGCGGAATCCAGGGGCCGTACAGCTTCGCCCCGCTGGACCTGCCGCCGGTGCAGCCGGTGCTGTCCCCGGTGGCGGGCGCCAACAGGCCAAAGGTCGTTGACGTCCCGCAGCCAACCCCAAACCCCCTCCCGCAGGTCCCCGGCCCCGCTGCTCCTGCCGCGGCGTCTGAATCCGCTCCTGCCGCCGCGGCTCCGGTCCGGACGGTCCCCGCTGCGGCGCCTGTCCAGACAGTTCCGGAACCACACGTCCAGCCTTGGCACCCGGACGACGACGTGGACCGTACCCAGGTGCGCCCCGGCTCCGCCGCCCCGGCACCGGTCGCCGTGTTGCGGATCAGGCTGGATGACGGCCGCGACTTCCAGTTGGACCGCAGCGTGCTGGTGGGCAGGAACCCCGTGGGCCAGGCGGGCGAACAGCAGGCCCAGCTGCTCGCCGTCGACGACCCCGGCCGGTCCATTTCCAAAACCCACCTCCACTTGCTGACTGACGGGGCGGGCATCTGGGTGACGGACCGGAACTCCACCAACGGCAGCGCCGTAACCACCCCGGACGGCCACCGCACGCCCCTTCAGCCGGGAGTGCCCTCATTTGTTACTCCGGGATCCAGTGTCCATTTTGGAGACCGCACCTTTTACCTAGGACAGGCATGAACCAACAGCCCGCAAGCGTTCCCTCCAGCACTAAACCGGGGGCAGGGCTCAGCCTGAGCGTCGGCCACGGGACGGACCGGGGACTCCGCCGGGAGTTGAATGAGGATTCGTACATAGCCTCCGATCCTGTCTTCGCCGTGGCGGACGGGATGGGCGGCCATGAAGCCGGTGAGGTTGCCAGCGGTATGTGTGTCCGGGCCCTGGCGTCGATACCCCAGCTCACTACGGGGGAGCGGAGTGTCACGGCTGGGGTCCTCCAGCAGTACCTGGTGAAGGCGGACGACTCTATCCGCGAGGCCACCGGCGCACGCGCCGGCACCACCCTCACTGGCGCCGTCATCGTGGAACAGATGGGCATGCCGTACTGGCTGGTGATGAACATTGGCGACTCCCGGACCTATCGCCTGAGCCAGGGCAGGTTCGAGCAGATCAGCGTGGACCACTCCGAAGTCCAGGAACTCGTTGACGCCGGGGAGATCACGGCAGAGCAGGCCACCGTCCACCCGCGCCGGCACGTAGTCACGCGGGCTCTGGGCACCGGAGACGAAACCGAGGCTGACTACTGGCTGCTCCCCGTGGAGGAAGGTGACCGCGTCCTCATCTGCTCCGATGGGCTCACCGGCGAGCTGACGGATGAACACATCTACCGGATACTCAGCACCGTGGGCCACCCGCAGGACGCAGCGGACGCCCTGATCCAGGCCGCGCTCCGCAGCGGCGGCAGGGACAACGTCACGGTCGTTGTGGTGGACGCCCGGAACGTCCTGAACGACGCCGGTGCAGCAACCACTGCACCGCGCCCGGAGACGGCCGAAGACGAAACAACACTGCCCCGCACGGGCACCGCAGATCGCACGGGCACCGTGGATTCAGGCACTCTGGAACCAGAGGCTGCGGAACCGGGCACTGTTGACTCGGGCAGTGGGGAACCGGAAGCCGCGGAATCGGGCACCGCCGGCGAGAGTGGGGAACCGGGCGATGACCGCCGTTAGTTACATCCCCGGGACCTGGCTGGGTATCGTCCGCTCCCACACCGCTGTCCTCCTGGAGCCGGACACCAAGCCGGCGCTCATTGCCGCACTCTGGGGCCTGCTCGAAAGCCGGCCGGAAGTGCACGAAGTCCTTCATGCAGTGACCAGCAGTTCCGGGGGATCGCTGGCCAACATCCCGTCCTTCGGCATCCTCGACTTCCAGGGACCACTGCGCGTCTTCCTGCGCGGGGACCTGGACGTCACTGTCCAGTCGGCCGATGGCCCGGTGGAGCTGAACGGCCGGGACGTGACCACATGGACGGAACGGCGGCTCGACCAGTCCGGGCTGTGCCGGCTGGTTATTCCCGGGGCGGGCCGGAGCCTGCACCACGAGCCAACCTCCGCGCAGGTGCCTGAGGCCGCGCACGCCGGCCCGTCGGGGCTTCCGGACCTCCCGCTCGGGGAAGGCGTGGTGCTGCTGCAGTCCCTGGTCCTCACCCTCGGGGCAGGGACCACCGCCACCGCAAGGCCTGCTCCCGCAGCAGTTGAGCCCGCCGATGCTGCTGGAACCGCCGTTGCTGCCGGACCCGCCGCTGCGGCGCCCCCGGCAGCCGGCGCAGCCGCGCCGGTTTTTGTAACGTCTCCGCCTGCAACGCCCACCTCCGCCGTCCTGGTGCCCGCGATCGAAGCGTCCGAAGAGACAGACCTTCCGGAGGTCACTGTTGCGCCCGAGCATGGGGCCTCGTCAGAGACTGTTTATGCCGTCATCGACGAGGACTTCGAGGACGAGGGAGTGGCCGAAACTGATGCCGGCCCGGAGGCAGACGCTGCCCCGGGGGCTGACAGTATCGCGGGGACTGGCGCCGGCCCTGCCACTGACTCGGGGCTCAGTGCAGCCCGGGAGGGCACCTCGTCCAGTGCTTCCGAACAGGCAGTGGCCAGCGAGATGACCAGCTCCTACGACCACCTGTGGGAACGGACCGTGGTCCGCAGTATCGAAGATGCCGCCGTCCGCGAAGATCCGGAGCCAGCAGGCCAGCCGGAACCTCAGGCCCAGGACCACGAAGCCGCCGAACTGCGGGCCGTTGAACAGAAGGCCGTCGAACAGAAGGCCGTTGAACAGCAGGCGGTGGGGGAGCCATCAGAACCTGGCCCGCCCGATACCTCTGCCCGCCCGGAAGTATTCCCGGCAACGGCAGGCGCTCCGCCCGCCGTCGTTCCGGAGGCACCTTCCGCCGGTTCACCCAAGCCCGCACCCAACTCCGCACCCGTGCCCGCAGCCGGTGGCCTCATCGACTCCGTGCCTTGGCGCACACCGGCCGGAGGCAGCGAGCCGGCCCCGCCGCCGGCCGTGCCCTCACCCATACTGTCCGCCATTCCCGCCGCCGCTTCAGCGGAAACGGTTGCGCCCGCGCCGGAAGCCAGCCATGCGGAGTATGACGCCGACCACGACGGCCAGACGGTGATGAAGGGCAGCCTGAAAGGGATGGTTGCCCGGCCCGTCCGTACGGCGGCGGACGCCTCCGCGGTGGCCGGGCCGCTGGTGCTTGCACGGCTCTGCCCCCAGGACCACGCCAACCCGCCCACCAGCGCCACCTGTGCCGCGTGCGGCGCCGGCCTGCTGCCCGACGCAGTGCAGGTGGCCCGTCCGCGCCTGGGACGGATGCGCATCTCCACTGGAGAACTCGTGGACCTCGACCAGTCGCTGGTGATCGGCCGGCAACCCTCGGTGTCCCGGGTTCAGGGCGGTGTGATGCCCCGGCTGGTCCAGGTTGCGAGCCCCGGCGGGGACATCTCCCGCTCGCACGTCGAAGTCCGGCTGGAGGGCTGGCATGTGATGCTCTGCGACCTCAAAGCCACCAACGGCACCGTCCTGGTGCGTGAAGGCCAGCCTCCGCGCCGCCTGGCCCAGAACGAGATGGCCATCCTGCTGGACGGGGACATTGCTGAATTGGGCGACAACATCTCTCTGCGTTTTGAGGAGATTCTTTGAGTTCCAAACGGCCGTCTGCGCCGCCGCCCCGCATCGCGGGGTTCACCTACATCAGCCTGCTGGGATCCGGCGGGTTCTCCGACGTCTACCTTTACGAACAGGACCGGCCGCGGCGAAGAGTTGCCGTCAAGGTGCTGCTCTCGGACCTGAAAACCGAAGGTGCGCGCCGCAGGTTTGAGTCCGAGGCCAACCTGATGGCCCAGCTGTCCTCCCACCCGTACATCGTCACCATCTTCGAGGCGGAGGTCACCGACGACGGGCATTCCTACCTGGCCATGGAGTACTGCTCCCGGCCCAGCCTGGACGTACGGTACCGCCGGCAGCGGTTCAGCGTTGATGAGGTGCTGGCCGTCGGCATCCAGGTGGCGTCCGCCGTCGAGACCGCCCACCGCGCAGGCATCGCGCACCGCGACATCAAACCTGCCAACATCCTGGTGACCGACTACAACCGCCCTGCCCTGACGGACTTCGGCATTTCCGGAACCCTGGCCGGCGACGCCGACGAGGACTCCGGCATGTCCATCCCGTGGTCCCCGCCGGAACAGTTCACCGACGGCAACGTGGACGGCGTGATGGTGGATGTGTGGGCCCTTGGCGCAACGCTGTACACGCTCCTGGCCGGGCGGTCGCCCTTCGTGATGCCCGGCGCCGACAACTCCCAGCGCGAACTGATCAACAGAATCAGCAACATGCCCGTGCCCCGGCTGGGCCGCGCCGATGTCCCGGAATCCCTGGAACTGGCATTGTCCACGGCCATGGCCAAGTCCCCGCAGTCCCGGTACTCCTCTGCCCATGCCTTCGCCCTTGCCCTGCAGCGCATCCAGGCTGAACTGAACCTCTCGGTCACGCCCTTCGAAGTCCTCGAAGAGCCGCAGCAGGAGGACAACCACCCCGATGACGGCGCCGAGGAAACGCGGGTGCGGAGCATCGCGGCCATCGACCCGGAGCGGACCGGGAGCGCGCCCACGTTCCCGGCCCGCACCCGGCCGCAGGTCCCCGCACAGGAGGCCCCGCCGTCGCGCGTTACGCCGCCGGCAGCCCTGACCCTGGCAGCCCTGACCCCGCCAGCGCATGCACCCCAGCCCCAGGACTGGACCCCGGCCACGGTGCTCCGCGGCAGCGCCGGCAGCGCGCCGGTTACCCCCGGACTTTCCCCGGCCGGCAGGCCGCAGGACGGTAGGCTTCCCGACGGTGTAGACGCTGCTGATACAACTGTCCACCGGCCCGCGCGGGTGGAGGAACCGGCCGAAGTTGCCGCTTCCGGCCGGGATCACGGGAAACGCAACCTCTGGCTTGCCATCTCCGGCGGTACCCTGCTGGTCCTTGCGGCAGTGGTGGGCATCGTGATCGCCAACGCCGCACCGCAGACACCCAAGGCTCCGCAGAGCCAGGAAGCCAGCAAGCCGCCGGCCGACGCCCTCGACAACGGCACAGTGCCGGATGTCGAAGGCCTCACCGGGACCTTGGCGCCCGGCGGCGATGCCTCCTTTACCTGGACCAACCCGCAACCCAAGCCCGGCGACACCTACAAGTGGCGGGTCTATACGATCGGCGGAGGCGGCGAATACCAGTCCATCGACCAGCCTCCCGTTCGAGTGAAGCCGAACCCCTCCGGACAGACCTGCGTGCAGGTGATGATCGTCCGCTCCGACGGAGCGTTCTCCCCGCTGGAGGAAGCGTCCATCGCCTGCACCGGCCCATGAGCGGCCCCATATTCCAAGCCCTTACGCAACGACGACATTCAGAGTTTTGCCCGACGAGGAGGCACGGAAAATGGGGGATCTAGCAATAGATTTCTGTGGTGAATGGTACGAACCCTCAGACGAGGACGTCTTCAACATCGGCCGCGAAGGCGACCTCGAAGTGGATGACAACCCCTACCTGCACCGGCAGTTCCTGCAGGTGGCCCGCTATGACGGGATCTGGTGGCTCAGCAACGTGGGCAGCATGCTCTCCGCCACGGTGGCGGACGCGTCCGGCGGCATGCAGGCCTGGCTTTCGCCCGGCGCCCGGATCCCGCTGGTGTTCAGCCACACCAACATCATTTTCACTGCCGGACCCACCACCTATGAATTCGCGGTGCACCTGAAGACGCCGTCCTTCCGGCAGCAGGCGCGGGAGGAGGACAGTAACGGGGACACCACCATCGGCCCCGTGGTGTTCACGGATTCCCAGAAGGCACTGATCGTGGCGCTCGCCGAGCCGATGCTGCGGCGCGAAGGGACCGGCTTCAGTGCCATCCCGTCCTCCGCTGCCGCCGCCAAAACGCTGGGCTGGGCCCTGACCCGCTTCAATCGGAAACTGGACAACGTGTGCGACAAACTGGATCGAGTGGGCGTTGTCGGCCTTCGTGGCGGCGGCGGCAAACTCGCCACCAACCGCCGTGCCCGGCTGGTGGAGCACGCAGTCACCTCGCACCTGGTCACAGCCGATGACCTGTACCTGCTGGAAAAGATGAGGGGCGTGGACGAAGGATGAGGATCCGGCTGACTCTCCGCCGGGACCCTGCCGACGCCAAGGACCTCGCCGTCACCGTGGACGGTCTCGCCACCGTGGCTGACGTTGCTGCAACGCTCTGGGCCGCCGACCCTGCCCGCAAGGGCACGCCCGCCCCGGACAACCTTTCGCTGAAGATCGATGAGGCCTTTGTGGGCGGCGGCATGCGCGGCAACGTCCTCGCCCGCGAGGACAACCTCCTCGAATCAGGCCTCCGGCCCGGCTCCGTAGTGTCCCTGGCCCAGGTCAGCGCACAGTTCGGTGACCCCAGTGCCACCCGCGGCCCCGCGGCCGCCACCCTGCGCGTGCTGTCAGGGCCCGACGTCGGCCGCGAATTTTCGCTGCCATCCGGCACCAGCTACATCGGCCGGGACCGGGACGTGGACATCCGGCTCTCCGATCCGCTGACCTCCAAACGGCATGCCCGCATCACGGTGGGGGAGTCCGTGGAAATCGTGGACACCAATTCCGCCAACGGGCTGCTGATGGACGGCCTGCCGGTTACCCGCGCCACGTTGAATTCCTCGGACACCATCACCCTGGGCGACACCACCATCACGGTGGTCCCTCTGGGACACAACCAGGCCGCCGCGCCCACCTCGCCTTTGGTGGACTTCAACCGTTCACCTCGGGTGGTTCCCCGGTTTGAGGAACCGAAGCGCGTCCTGCCCGCCGGACCCAAACGCCCCGAGGACCATCCTTTCCCCTTCATCATGCTGCTCATCCCGCTGTTGATGGGTGCGGTGATTTTTTCGGTCAGCAACAATCCGCTCTCGGCGGTGTTTATGCTGATGATGCCGCTGTTCGTGGTGGGCCATTACGTGGACCAGAAAATGCGGACCAAGCGCCAGCAGAAGGACCAGCTCAAGCATTTCCGCGCGTCCATGGCCGCCTTCCGGGAGGACATCACCGAACTGCAGCACGTGGAGCGTGCCGTCCGCTTGCAGGAGGCACCCTCCGTCAGCGACACCGTTGACGCCATCTACAAACTGGGTCCGCTGCTGTGGACCCACCGCCCGGAACACAGCGGCTTCCTGGGCCTGCGGTTCGGCCTGGGCACCGTGCCCTCGCGGGTCCTCCTGGAGGAACCGTCGAACAACGACACCGAGGTGGAGTACGCCCGCGAAATCCAGGACTGCATCAAGCAGTTCCGGGACATCGAAGGCGTGCCGGTGGTATCGCAGTTCCGGACAGCCGGCTCGCTGGGCATCGCGGGCGCCCGCGGGCTGGTGGACGATATTGCCCGCGGCATGGTGCTCCAGCTCGCAGGGCTGCACTCACCGGCCGAAGTGGTCCTCACAGCCATCACCTCCGCCCAGTCCAGGGACAGATGGAACTGGCTCCAGTGGCTGCCGCACGTCGGCTCCGGCCACAGCCCCCTGTCCGGCGACCACCTGGCCGCCGGTTCGGCAGGCGGCGCATCCCTGGTGGCCCGCCTCGAAGACCTGGTGGAAGCCAGGGAAACCGCCGCCAAACGCTCCGGCCCCGCCCTTCGCCCCGCCCTGGATCCAGCCAAGGACGAGGTGGAGGCACCGGTGGTGCCGGCCGTGCTGGTGGTTGTGGAGGACGACGCCCCCGTGGACCGGGGGCGTCTTACCCGGCTCGCCGAACGTGGCCCGGATGCCGGCGTGCACGTGTTGTGGGTGGCCACCGATGTGCAGGCCATACCCGCTGCCTGCCGCGACTTTATGGTGGTGGACGCCGAACACGGCACCACCACCGGACAGGTCCGGCTGGGCCGCCACACCTACCCCGTCAGCTGCGAGAGCGTGGACGCCGAACTCGCCGGGCAGCTGGCCAGGATGCTCACGCCGGTGGTGGACGTTGGCAAACCGGTCACCGATGATTCCGACCTTCCACGCGCCGTCTCCTATGCCACCCTGATCGGCAAGGATTTCCTGGACAACCCGCAGGCCGTCGCCGAACGCTGGACGGAAAACAACTCCGTGCACAGCAGCGCCGTGGCCAACCGCAAGGACAACGGCACCCTCCGCGCCCTGGTGGGTTCCAAAGGCATCGAACCGCTGTACCTGGACCTGAAGAACGAGGGCCCGCACGCCCTGGTGGGCGGAACCACCGGTGCCGGCAAATCCGAATTCCTGCAGTCCTGGGTGATGGGCATGGCGGCGGCGTACAGCCCGGACCGGGTCAGCTTCCTGTTTGTTGATTACAAGGGCGGGGCCGCTTTCGCTGACTGCATCAACCTGCCGCACACGGTAGGACTGGTGACGGACCTTTCGCCGCACCTGGTCCGGCGTGCGCTGACTTCGCTGCGCGCCGAACTGCACTACCGGGAGCACCTGCTGAACCGGAAGAAGGCCAAGGACCTGCTGGCGCTGCAGCGCGAGGCCGATCCGGAAGCGCCGCCCTACCTGATCATCATCGTGGACGAATTTGCGGCGCTCGCCAGCGAGGTCCCCGAGTTCGTGGACGGCGTGGTGGACGTTGCCGCGCGCGGACGGTCCCTGGGCCTGCACCTCATCCTGGCAACCCAGCGCCCGGCCGGCGTGATCAAGGACAGCCTGCGGGCCAATACCAACCTTCGGGTGGCGCTGCGTATGGCCGACGAGGAGGACGCCACGGACATCCTGGGCGTCCCGGATGCCGCCTACTTCGACCCCGCCATCCCGGGGCGGGGCGCGGCCAAGACCGGTCCCGGCCGGATCCAGGGCTTCCAGACCGGTTACGCCGGCGGCTGGACTACGGACAAACCCCAACGGCCGCAGATCGACATCGTGGAGATGGCGTTCGGCTCCGGCCCCAACTGGGAGGCTCCCGCCCCGGAAAAGCCCGTGCTCGAGGCGCCGGCTGGCCCCAACGACATCGCGCGGATGACGGCCACCATTGTCCGCGCGGCCGGCTCGCTCGCGATCGGGCCACCGCGCAAACCATGGCTGGATGAACTGGCCAAGACCTACGATTTCTCCAGGCTGCCCAACCCCCGCACCGACGAACAGTTGCTCCTCGGGGTGGCTGATGATCCTGCCAGGCAGGCCCAGCCCACCGTGTTCTACCAGCCGGACAAAGACGGCAACATGGCCATCTACGGCACAGGCGGATCAGGAAAATCGGCGGCTTTGCGGGGCATCGCGATCGCCGCTGCAGTCACTCCCCGCGGCGGGCCTGTGCACGTCTACGGGATCGACTGCGGATCCTCCGGGCTGCGGATGCTGGAGGAGCTTCCGCACGTGGGCGAGATCATCAATGGCGACGACGTGGAACGCGTGGGCCGCCTGCTGCGCCTGCTGCGGGACATCGCTGAGCAGCGGTCCGCCGCATTCGCCGAGGTGCGTGCCTCCACCATCGTGGAGTACCGCAAGCTCGCCAACCGGCCCCATGAGAAGCGGATCTTTGTCCTGGTGGACGGTATGTCGGCGTTCCGCGAGGCGTACGAACACAGCAGGCTGTCCGGGCTGTGGGACATTTTCCTGCAGTTGGCCACCGACGGCCGTACCCTCGGCATCCACCTGGTGGTCACCGGGGACAGGCCCAACTCGGTCCCCGCCTCATTGCTCGCCTCCATCCAGCGGCGCCTGGTCCTCCGGCTCTCCTCCGAGGAGGACTACATGTCCATGGATGTTCCGCGGGACGTGCTGGGCGCCGGCTCCCCGCCCGGCCGGGGGCTGCTGGACGGGCTCGAAGTGCAGCTCGCCGTGCTGGGCGGGAACTCCAACCTTGCCCTGCAGGCCCGTGAAGTGCACAAGCTCAGCGAAGCCATGCTGCGCCAGGGCCTGGAGTCCGCCCCCGGCATCGAGAAGCTGCCGGAGCAGGTGGATCTGGACGTCCTTCCCGCCGGCGGCCCGGACCTGCCCGTGATCGGCGTCGACAACGAAACGCTCCGCCCGGCTGAGGTCATGGCACGGGGACCGCTCCTCCTCGCCGGCCCGCCAGGCGCCGGCCGGACCGTCGCGCTCGTGACCCTGGCCTACGCCCTCCGACGGTCCAACCCCGCCACGGAGCTCATCTACATCGGGGCCCGCCGGTCCGCCGTCGCCTCCCTGCCCATCTGGAACCGCTCAGTGGTGGGCCCGGACGACGTAGCCGAGGTAGTGGAAGACCTGGTGGAGCACTCCTCGGGAAACCCGGGGGCTCTGGCCATTTTCATCGAGGGGCTGACGGAATTCACCGACACCATGGCGGAGTCCGGCGTGGGCCGGCTGGTGACAGCGTCCATTAAGGCGGACCAATGGGTCATCGGTGAATCCGAAACCTCCACCTGGTCCTCGGCCTGGTCACTGGCCCAGCCCTTCAAATCCGGCCGGCGGGGCCTGCTGCTGAACCCGGGCGACATCGAAGGTGACAGCCTGCTGAACACATCGCTGGGCCGGACCGGCCCGGACTTCATCCCGGGCCGCGGGTACGTGGTGGGGCGCGGAAAGGCGCGCAAAATCCAGGTTGCGCTGCCGCCCGAAAACAGGGACTGACCGGTCTGCGGCAACAGCGCCGCGGATCCGGTGGATTTGCGGCCCTGTTGTGCGGTGTAGAAGACTACCGGGGACACCAGAAAGCCGCGGTGGGGGACTGCGCGCATCGAAAGGTAGCAAATGACCCCGTCTCCACCGGTTCTCCGCGTTGCTTCGACGACGGCATCAGCAGCAGTCCTGGCCATCACCCTTGGCCTCTTTCCGGCCGGCCCGGCTTCCGCCCAAACTACAGAACCCACGCCCGCATCCACAACATCTCCGGACGAGTGTTTCCTGGTGTTCTGCGCGGCAGAGCCCGCCGGCGATCCCAAGCCCGCGGAGCCCACCCGGACCCGGAAACCGAGGGAACCGCAGAGCCCGCCGGCTCCGCCCGCCGATCCCGTAACGGCGGCTCCCGAGCAGCCGGCTCCCTCGGTGGCTGCTCCGGACCACACTGTTCCAGCGCCGGTTGCCCCGGCGGCGGAACCGGAAGAATCCACCAGCCCGTCCGCCGTCACCGCCACGGGATCTTCTATTTCTCCGCCACCCACCGGTGCGTCCAGCGGTCAGGACTGGAATACGCCCGTCACCCGGTCTGCCCGGGCCAGCCGGGTGGCTGCTGTCACCCCTGGCCGTGATCCAGATTCCGGTGATCCTGCCGTCCTGCCGATCATCGCCGGCGTCCTGTTGCTGGGCGCCGCCGGTGCCTCCTTCATGTGGTGGGGCAGGAACCGCTCCCGCCTCAGGGCTCACTAGGTGAAGGGTCACGGGTTCAGACCCTGCTGACGTGCCTTGATGGCAAGATAGGTCTGTGAGTACAGGACCAGGCCCCGCAGAACAGACCGCCACCCGCACCACCGAACCCGTGGAACCGGAAGCAACCCCCACCGACTCAATCCGCGAGGAATACGAGAACCTCGTGGACCAGGTCCGGAAATACCGGTTCGCGTACTACCAGGAAGACGAACCCCTGGTCTCCGACGCCGAATTCGATGAACTGTTCCGGCGGCTGGAGGAAATAGAGGCACTGCATCCGGAACTGGTATCCAACGACTCGCCCACGCAGGAAGTGGGAGGGGAAGTCTCCGCCGCCTTCGCCGCCGTGGAGCACCTGCAGCGGATGTACAGCCTCGAGGATGTTTTTTCCCTCGAGGAACTCGAAGCCTGGCTCACCAAAGCGTCGGCAAGCATCGAAAAGCTCGGTGACGGATCCCAGCAGCCCGCCTGGCTGACTGAACTGAAGATTGATGGCCTCGCGGTCAACCTGCTGTACCGGGATGGCAAACTGGTGCGCGCCGCCACCCGCGGCGACGGCACCACTGGCGAAGACATCACCCACAACGTCCTCACCATCAAGGAAATCCCGCAGGAGCTGAGCGGCGAAGGGTTTCCGTCGGAAGTGGAAATCCGGGGCGAGGTGTTTATCCCGTCCCAGGCCTTCGCCGAGTTCAACGAAGCGCTGATCGAAGCAGGCAAGGCGCCGCTGGCTAACCCCCGCAACGCGGCAGCCGGGTCGCTGCGGCAGAAGGACCCGGCGGAAACAGCCAAACGGCCCCTGAAGATGTTTGTCCACGGCATCGGGGCGCGCGAAGGGCTCCAGGCGCGCAGCCAATCCGAAACTTACGCCGTGCTGAAGTACTGGGGCCTGCCGGTCAGCCCCTACTCCGAAGTGCTGGGGAGCCTGGACGAGGTCCTTGACTTCATCAAGCGGTATGGGGACAAGCGCCACAAACTGCTGCACGAAATCGACGGCATCGTGGTCAAGGTGGATGACTTCGCCACCCAGCGGGCCCTCGGCTACACCACCCGGGTGCCGCGGTGGGCCGTCGCCTACAAGTACCCGCCGGAGGAGGTCCACACCAAGCTGCTGGACATCCAGGTCAACGTGGGCCGCACCGGCCGCGTCACGCCCTTCGGCATGATGGAGCCGGTCAAAGTTGCCGGGTCCACCGTGGAAATGGCCACCCTGCACAACCAGGACGTGGTCAAGGCCAAGGGGGTGAAGATCGGCGACATCGTCATCCTCCGCAAGGCGGGCGACGTCATCCCCGAAATTGTGGGCCCGGTCCTTGCCCTGCGGGACCAGCAGGATCCTCCGGTCCGTGACTTCGTGATGCCCACCGAGTGCCCCTCCTGCGGCACGCCCCTGGCTCCGGCCAAGGAGGGCGATGTGGACATCAGGTGCCCCAACTCAAAATCCTGCCCGTCCCAGCTGCGGGAGCGGGTGTTCCACCTGGCCGGCCGTGGCGCCTTCGACATCGAGGCCCTCGGCTGGGAAGCTGCCATCGCCCTCACCCAGCCGGCCGAGCCCGAGGTTCCGCCACTGACCACCGAAGCTGCGCTGTTCGACCTCACCCCGGAGATTCTGGCTGACGTCCGCATCAGGCGTGAGAAGCGCAGCAAGGGCGTGCCCACCGGGGAGTTCGAACTGGTGCCCTACTTCTACAGCAAGGGCACTGCGAAGTCGCCGTCCAAGCCCACCGCCACCACCGAAAAGCTGTTCAAGGAGCTGGAAAAGGCCAAGACCCAGCCGCTGTGGCGGGTACTGGTGGCCCTGTCCATCCGGCACGTCGGCCCCCGGGCATCGCGGGCGCTTGCGCAGGCCTTCGGCAGCATGGACGCCATCCGTGCTGCTTCGGAGGAAGAACTGGCACACGTTGACGGCGTGGGCCCCACCATTGCCGCCGCGCTCAAGGAGTGGTTTGCCGAGGACTGGCACGTCGAAATCGTGGACCGCTGGGCTGCAGCCGGTGTCCGCATGGAGGACGAGCGGGATGAGTCGATGCCCCGGACCCTGGAGGGTCTCACCGTGGTGGTGACTGGCTCCCTGCCGAACTTCAGCCGGGACGAGGCGAAGGAGGCCATCCTGCTCCGCGGAGGCAAGGCCGCAGGTTCCGTCTCCAAAAACACCAGCTATGTGGTGGCCGGCGAAAATGCCGGAACCAAGCTGGACAAGGCCGAACAGCTGGGTGTGCGCGTGCTGGATGAAGACGGCTTCCGGCAGCTATTGGCCGGGGGTCCCGCTGCGCTGGAGGATGGCGCTGGTGCCGCGGCGGAACCGGCCGGGGCGGAGGCGGCCTCATGAGCGGTGCCGGGGCAACACTCGTATCGCCGGCCGAACTGCTGGACGTGGCCAGGAAGGCCGCAGCGGCGGGTGCCCAAGTCCTTGCCGGCCGGAACGGTGACGCGCTCCAGGTCAGCAACAAGGGCGACGCCGGCGACTGGGTCACCGCGTTCGACGTCGCCGCTGAGAACGCCGTCCGCGACGTCATCGCGGCTGCGCGGCCGGGGGACAGCATCACCGGCGAGGAGCACGGCACCACCAGGCCGGCGGACCCCACCGGCTACCGCTGGTCCATCGACCCGCTGGACGGCACCACCAACTTCATCCGCAACATCGTCTACTACGGCACCTCCGTTGCGGTGGCGGATTCCGACGGCACCTGGCTGGCCGGCGTCGTCAACGCCCCTGCACTGGGCCGCATCTACTACGCTGCCCGCGGCCAGGGTGCGTGGCTGGAAGAAGCCGGAACCCTGATCCGGCTGGAAGGCCCCGTCCCGGGCCGCAAGGGGCAGATCCTTGCCACCGGCTTCAACTATGATCCGCTGGTCCGCTCCGAGCAGGCCACCCAGTTTGCCGGGCTGCTGGAGGGGTTCGCCGACGTCCGCCGGCTGGGGTCGGCCGCGCTGGACCTGTGCATGGTGGCCGACGGCACGCACGACGCCTTCGGCGAACGGGGGCTGAACGAGCACGACTTCTCCGCCGGCGCCCTGATCGCGGAGGAAGCCGGGTGCTGGGTCCGCCGGCCGCGGCTGACCAGCCCGCTGGATGGCGGGCCCACGGACCAGGAACGGCTGGACAGCTGGACGTGTGCGGCAAGCCTGGAGCTGTCGGGCAAATTTCCGCTCTGACTGCCGGTGTTCGCCCTGCCTGCCGGTTTTCGCCTTGACTGATAGTTCAGTCACGGAAAGCCGGGTTTAGCAGGATGGTACTCGTCAGTACCACTACCATTGATGGGTGCCTTCGCAGATAACCGTCCGTCCCGCCGTCGAATCCGATTTCGACGCCGTTGCCCGCATCACCAGGGATTCCTACCTGGCCGCCGGGTACTTTGACGACGCCGGGCACCCGTATATGCGCAAGGTGCAGGACGTCGCAGAGCGCGCTGGCCAGGCCACCGTCTGGGTGGCGGAGCGGGCCGGAGACGTGGTGGGATCGGTGACCCTGGCGTTGGCAGGCGAGCCGTACGCGGACATCGCCCTGCATGACGAGCTGGAATTCCGCATGCTGGTGGTGGACCCGGCCGTGCAACGCAGCGGCGCCGGAAAGGCCATGATGGCTGCCATTGTGGACCATGCCACGGCGCTGAACGGCATCAACGCCGTCTCGCTGACCACCGGAAGCACCTGGGAAAGCGCCCGCAGCCTGTACAACAAAACCGGCTTCGCCCGGGTGCCGGACAGGGACTGGTTTGTCCCCGGAACTGACATAAAACTGCTGGTTTACCGGCTGGACCTGTAGCCGCCCTAAAGTGGTGCCGACTCATTCCAGCTTTGAAAGGCCCACCATGCGCAAAACCTTCGGCACCGGCTCCGTCTGGGAACAGACCCTCGGCTACTCCCGCGCCGTCCAGGTGGACAACACCCTGTACATTTCCGCCACGGCCGCCAGCGGCGAGGACGGCATCGTGGGGAACGACTTCTACACCCAGACGCAGTTCATCCTGCAGAAGCTCGGCAAGGTCCTCGCGGACGCCGGCTTCAGCTTCGAGGATGTGGTCCAGTCCAAGCTGTACCTGACGGACATCAGCAAGTGGGAAGAAGCCGGCCGCGCGCACGGTGAAGTCTTCGGCGACATCCGGCCCACCCTGTCACTGGTGCACGTCCTGCCGTTCCTGGACCCGGAAATGCTCGTCGAAATCGAACTCGTGGCCCAGAAGAGCGCGAACTAACCCGCCGCCGCGGGGCTGCCCGTTACCCAGCCGGCAGGCCGTAGCGGTGCTCCGGCCTGCCGGTGGTCCCGTAGCGCAACTGGATGTCCACGGCGCCGTCGTCGGCCAGCGAGGACAGGTACCGCTGCGCCGTCGCCCGGGAAACACCCACCCTGCTTGCCACTTCCGCCGCCGAGTATTGCTCACCGGCGACCAGGGATTCGAGCACCGCAGCTTCCGTGGCGGACCTGGGCCTTGACGACGGCGTGACGTCACCGGGGATGAGCGAGCGCTTGGCCCGCTCCACCGCGTCCTGGTCCAGCGCTCCCGGCTGGGACAGCAGGCGCCGGTACCGCGCGTAGGACCGGAGCTGCTGGGACAGGGACTCCGAGGTAAACGGCTTCAGCAGGTAGCCCAGCGCACCCCGGCGGAAGGCCACGCGGATGGAAGCTGCGTCCGAGGCGGCACTGAGGATCACGGTGTCCACATCCAGTTGCTGCAGCAGGTCCAGCCCGGAGGCGTCGGGGAGGTAGACGTCCAGCAGTATCAGGTCCGGACGTAGGCTGTGGATGGCCTGCAGCGCCAGCGACGCCGTTCCCACCGGCGCCAGGGCCAGGAACCCCGCCACCGAATCCACATACGCGGCGTGCAGCTTGGCCACGTGGAAGTCGTCGTCCACGATCAGCACCCGAAAATCATCAGCCATGGGTGTCCTTTCCTGCGGCATCCCGGGACGCCGCATCATTGAGCCGGGAATCCTTGGTCCCCGCCGTAGTCCCCGCAGTGGTGCCAGGGAGGGTTGCCATAAAGACTGCTCCCGGTCCGCCCGGGGTTCCGCGGTCAAGCACCCTGACGTCCCCGCCGCGGCGCCGGGCCAGCTGGCGGGCCAGGGCAAGCCCGAACCCCTGGCCCCCGCCGGCACGTACAGGGCCGGAAGCGGTGGTGAAACCTTCGGCGAAGACCGCTTCGGCGTCCGTTCCCTCCGCCAGCCCGTCGCCCGAGTCGGCGACCACCACATGGAGGGTGCCGCCGTCGTCGCCCGGCTCATCCAGCACCTCCAGCTCAACCCAACGGTCCTCCGCCGAGCCGGCCACGGCGGCATTAACGGCATTGTCGATCAGGTTGCCCAGCACTGTGGTCACGTCCTGGGCATCGGTGACCTGCCCGCGGACCAGGGTCTCGGGCCCTATCCGCAGGGCCACTCCGCGCTCGTCGGCTTCCACGCCTTTGGCTCCGACGAAGGCCTGCAGGTAGGGGTCCTGGAGCAGCTCGGCCTGGTCCACCGGGAATTTCAGCGGCCCGGTGGCGGCCAACCGGGCAAGGTACTCGCGGGCCTGCTGGTGCTGGCCAATGCTCATGAACCCCGCGATGGTGTGCAGTTGGTTGGCGAACTCGTGCCGCTGCGCCCGCAATGCCGTGGACATGGTGCCCACGGCGTCCAGTTGCCGGGTGAGCTGCTGCAGCTCCGTGCGGTCACGGAGCATCACCACCCAGCCCAGGTCCTCCCGCCGGTGCAGGGCTTTGCGGGCGTTTGCCACCAGCACCCGGCCGGCCGCCACCAGTTCAACGGCGGAGGCGTCGCCGGGGCCGGACCGGGTCAGGGACTTCAGCAGGTCGGGTACGGGGGCGTCCGCCCAAGGGGTTCCGGCGAGGTCGCCCAGGCCCAGCAGGCGCTGCGCCGCGGCATTGAACACGGTGATCCTGCCGTCGGCGGAAACGCCGATCACGCCGTCGTCAACACCCTGGAGGACCGCCACCTGGTCATGGACCAGCGTGCTGATCTCTTCCGGTTCAAGGCCCAGGGTGAGGCGCTGCAGGCGGCGGCGCAGCAGGAAGGATCCCAGGACGCCGGCGAGCAGTGCCCCGGTGGCCGTCAACGCAACCGGGCCGATGTCCCGTTCCACGCTCTGGCCCACGGTTTCCATCGAGTACCCTACGCTGACCTCGCCCACCACAGTGCTGCTGCCGGGGCCGTAGACGGGTACTTTGGCGCCGGCGGACGGCCCCAGTGTTCCGGTGTTGCGGGTAGTTATTTCCTGGCCGGACAGCGCCGCGGACGGATCGGTGCTCACCCTTTCGCCGAGCCGCTGCGGGTCCGGGTGGGCCAGGCGTATCCCGGTTTCGTCGGTGATCACCACAAACAGTGCACCGGTCCGGGCGCGTACCGCTTCGGCGGATGCCATCAGCGGGCCAGCGGCGAGTTCGGAGGCCGGGGGAGTGCCGGGTTGTTCGCTGATGGCCAGCACATCGGCCCGTACGGAGGGATCCGATGCCACAGTCCGGGCCAGCGTCAGTGCCTGGTTCTCCGCCTCGCGGCCCACCCGGTCATAGGTCAGCCAGGCATGCACCGCGGCGCTGAGCAGAACCACCAAAAGCACCACCGCCAGCTGCAACAACAGCGTCTGGGTGGAGAACCGCAGCGGCGCGCGGGGACTGGAACGCGGCATGATCCTCCTCGATCCGGGTGGGTGTAGGGGTCTGCAAAAGCCCGTGAGCACAATGAGCTAAATGCTCGCAATAAGCAGTATGCCAATCAATTGAGCCAAAAGCACTGCCGTGACGCCGGCCACCCTACAGTCTGTAGCACGCGTCACACCGCTGTGCCGCTGTTCACAAAGAAGGAGCCCAGCCGTGCTGGTATTACTTGGATTCGCCATGATCGCGGTATTCATGGTGCTGATCATGACGAAGAAGTTGACGCCAGTGCTGGCGTTGATCATCGTCCCCACAGTTTTTGGCCTGTTCGCCGGCGCCGGCCTGGGCATTGGCGACATGGTGATGGACTCGATGAAGTCCATGACCTCCACAGCAGCCCTGCTGATGTTCGCCATCATCTACTTCGGCCTGATGATCGACGTCGGGCTCTTTGATCCGCTGGTCCGTTTTATTCTGCGCAAGCTGGGCAACGACCCCGCCAAGGTGGTCCTGGGCACCGCCCTGCTGGCAGCTGCGGTATCCCTGGACGGCGACGGATCCACCACCTTTATCCTCACCACCGCTGCCATGCTGCCGATCTACCTGCGGCTGAAGATGAGCCCCGTGGTCCTTACCTGCGTGGCGGGCCTGGCCAATGGCACCATGAACATCGTGCCTTGGGGCGGCCCCACCGCCCGCGCCGCCAGCGCCCTGAAGATTGACGTCAACGAGGTCTTCGTCCCCATGATCCCGTCCCTGGCCGCCGGCCTGGCCGTTGTCCTGGTCTTCGCCTGGGTCCTGGGCCTCCAGGAACGCAACCGCCTCCGCGCCACCCAGCCCGAAATCTGGGGAGTGCCCGATACCGCTGAAGCGTTCGACGGCGGCACCCCGGCCGCCGGCACCGGTTCCGGTACCTTCCGCAGCGGCGCAGGACGCAAGGGGAACAACCCCGGCGGAGCAGCTCCCGCCGTCGACGGTTCCGCCGGCTCCTCCGTTGCAGTCCTGGAACGCACCGAAACACTCGTGGACGAAGACCACACCGCCATGGCAGGCACTGCCCTGGATCCGAACCGCACCACCCTGCGCCCCAAGCTGCAGTGGTTCAACCTGGCCCTCACAGTGGCCGTGATGGGCATGCTCATCGCAGACCTCGTGCCCCTGCCGTATGTCTTTATGGTCGGTTCGGCCATCGCCCTGCTGGTGAACTTCCCTGACGTCAAGGATCAGGCCGCGCAGATCGTGGCCCACGCGCCGTCGATCGTTGCCGTGGTGAGCATGGTCATGGCTGCAGCAGTGCTCACCGGAGTGCTCACTGGCACCGGCATGGTGGAAGCGATGTCCGCCTGGCTGGTCCAGATCATCCCGTCCAGCATGGGCCCGCTGATGGCTGTCATCACCGGCCTCCTGAGCATCCCCATGACGTTCTTCATGAGCAATGACGCCTTCTACTTCGGTGTGCTTCCCGTCTTGAGTGAAACGGCTGCGCACTACGGCATCAGCGGAGCCGAGATGGCCCGCGCCTCCATCACCGGACAGCCGTTCCACATGCAGAGCCCGCTGGTTCCCGCCATCCTGCTCCTGGTATCACTGGCCAAGGTTGACCTGGGCGACCACCACAAGAAAGTCCTGTGGCGCGCGGCAGTGGTTTCGCTGGTCATGCTGGGAATTGGAGTGCTGACTGGAGCCATCGGTATCGGTTAGTCTGTACCTGCCGCGTGTTGCCCCTTGTGGGCGGCACCCCGGCATGAAGGTGCCCGTCTGACGCCCGCTGGGGGTCGTCAGACGGGCATCTCCGTTTCCCCACTAGAATGGATCGGAAATCAATTCAAACTTTGCAGGGGAGATCCATGGCTGCGATCAACCGTGACGATGTCGCGCATCTCGCGCGGCTCGCTCACATTGAGATGAGTGCTCAAGAGCTGGACAGGATGGCCGGAGAACTCGCCGTCATCGTTGATTCGGTTAAATCCGTCAGCGAAGCCGCCGGTGACGACGTGCCGGCCACGTCCCACCCCATTCCGCTCAGCAATGTCTTCCGCGAGGACGTGGTGGGGCACACCTTCACAGCGGAACAGGCACTTTCCGGTGCACCGGACTCAGACGAGAACCGCTTCAAGGTTCCGGCAATCCTGGATGAGGCTTAACCATGACTGACAGCAACGAACTCATCCGCCTCTCCGCCGCTGCACTGGCCGAAAAGCTGGCCGCCGGCGAGGTAACCTCCGTCGAGGCCACCCAGGCCTACCTGGACCGGATCGCCGCAGTGGACGGCGGCGAACGTGGCGTCAACGCCTTCCTGCACGTCAACGCCGAGGAAGCGCTCGCCGTCGCCGCCGAGGTGGACGCCATCCGCGCCGCCGGCGGCGCCGAAGCCGAAGCCCTGCATGTGCTGGCCGGTGTGCCCATCGCCGTCAAGGACCTCATCGTCACGGTGGGCCAGCCCACCACGGCAGGGTCGAAGATCCTCGAGGGCTGGCACAGCCCCTACGACGCCACCGTTGTGGAGCGCCTGCGCGCTGCCAAGATGCCCATCCTGGGCAAGACCAACCTGGATGAGTTCGCCATGGGCTCCTCCACCGAACACTCCGCCTACGGGCCCACCCGCAACCCGTGGGACCTGGACCGGATTCCGGGCGGCTCCGGCGGCGGTTCCGCGGCCGCCGTCGCCGCCTTTGAGGCTCCGCTGGCCCTCGGTACCGATACCGGCGGGTCCATCCGCCAGCCCGGCGCTGTCACCGGCACCGTGGGCGTGAAACCCACCTACGGCAGCGTGTCCCGCTACGGAGCCATCGCCATGGCGTCCTCGCTGGACCAGATCGGCCCCGTTTCGCGGACCGTCCTGGACTCGGCACTCCTGCACCAGGTCATCGGCGGGCACGATCCCCGCGACTCCACCTCGCTGCCGGACCCGCTGGCGGACCTCGTCGCCGCAGCGAAAACCGGCAGCGTTGAGGGCCTGCGGATCGGCATCATCAAGGAGCTCCACGGCGAGGGCTACCAGGCCGGCGTCGAAAACCGCTTCAACGATGCCCTGGACCTGCTCAAGGAGGCAGGGGCGCAAATCGTTGAGGTTTCCTGCCCCAACTTCCAGTACGCCCTGGGCGCCTACTACCTCATCATGCCCTCCGAGGCGTCCTCCAACCTCGCAAAGTTCGACGGCGTCCGCTACGGCTTGCGCGTCCTGCCCGAAGAGGGCCCCATGACCATTGAACGCGTCATGGGTGCCACGCGCGCCGCCGGCTTCGGCGACGAGGTCAAGCGACGCATCATCCTGGGCACGTACGCCCTGTCCGCGGGCTACTACGACGCCTACTACGGCTCGGCGCAGAAGGTCCGCACCCTGGTGCAGCGCGACTTCGATGCTGCCTTCACGGTGGCGGACGTCCTGATTTCGCCCACGGCCCCCACCACCGCTTTCCGCCTCGGCGAGAAGCTGGACGATCCGCTGGCCATGTACCTGAACGACGTCGCCACCATCCCCGCCAACCTGGCCGGCGTTCCGGGCCTGTCCCTGCCGGGCGGCCTTGCGGACGAGGACGGACTCCCCGTGGGCATCCAGTTGCTGGCCCCGGCCCGCGAGGATGCCCGCCTGTACCGCGTGGGCGCCGTGCTGGAGTCGCTGCTCGAGGCGAAGTGGGGCGGCCCGCTGCTGGCCCAGGCCCCGGACCTGGCCGGTGCCGTCGCCGCCTCGCCGGTGGTTGAGCCTGTCGAAACCCTTGTTGGAAGCCAGGAGGCAAAATAATGAACACCGACGCAATCCTGAGCTTCGAAGAGGCCATGGAGAAGTACGATCCCGTCCTGGGGTTCGAGGTCCACGTGGAGCTCAACACCAAGACCAAGATGTTCTCCTCCGCCCCGAACGTCTTCGGTGACGAGCCCAACACCAACGTCAACGAGGTGGACCTCGGCATGCCCGGCGTCCTGCCGGTTGTGAACAAGGCCGCGATCGAGTCCTCGATCAAGATCGGACTGGCGCTGAACTGCAAGATCGCCGAATCCTGCCGCTTCGCCCGGAAGAACTACTTCTACCCGGACACCCCCAAGAACTTCCAGACCTCCCAGTACGACGAACCCATCGCGTACGACGGATACCTGGACATCGAACTCTCTGACGGCACGGTGTTCCGGGTGGAGATTGAGCGCGCCCACATGGAGGAGGACGCCGGCAAGCTGACCCACATGGGCGGTGCCACCGGACGGATCCAGGGAGCAGACTTCTCGCTGGTGGACTACAACCGTGCAGGCGTGCCCTTGGTGGAAATCGTCACCAAGCCCATCGAGGGTGCCGGTTCCCGCGCGCCGGAGCTGGCCAAGGCGTACGTGGCTGCCGTGCGCGAAATCGTGAAGAACCTCGGTGTGTCCGACGCGAAGATGGAGCGCGGGAACGTCCGCTGCGACGCCAACGTCTCGCTACGCCCGCACGGCCGTGAACGGTTCGGCATCCGGTCCGAGACCAAGAACGTGAACTCGCTGCGCGCCGTCGAACACGCCGTCCGCTACGAGATCCAGCGGCATGCCGCCGTGCTGGACTCCGGCGAGCCGGTCATCCAGGAGACCCGCCACTGGCACGAGGACACCCGCACCACCACGTCCGGCCGCGCCAAGTCCGACGCCGACGACTACCGCTACTTCCCGGAACCTGACCTGGTTCCCGTGGTTCCGTCCCGCGAATGGGTGGAGGAGCTGCGGGCCACGCTGCCCGAGCCGCCGGCCGCCCGCCGCAAGCGCCTGCAGGCGGACTGGGGCTACTCTGACCTGGAATTCCGCGATGTAGTGAACGCCGGAGTGATGGACGAGATCGAGGAAACCATCGCCGCCGGTGCTTCGGCTTCCGTCGCCCGCAAGTGGTGGATGGGCGAGATCGTGGGCCGGGCCAAGAACGCCGACGTGGACCCGGGCCAACTTGGTGTCCAGCCCGCCACCATTGTGGAGCTCGCCCGCATGGTGGAGGAAGGCAAGATCAACAACAAGATGGCCTCCGAGGTGCTGGACGGCGTGCTCGCCGGCGAAGGCACCCCGGCGGAAATCGTGGAGAAGCGCGGCCTGGCCGTGGTTTCCGACGACGGGCCCCTGCTCGAAGCCATCGACGCTGCCCTGGCGGCGCAGCCCGACGTCGCGGACAAGATCCGCGGCGGTAAGGTCCAGGCCATCG
Source organism: Pseudarthrobacter sp. W1I19 (assembly GCF_030817835.1). Lineage (NCBI taxonomy): Bacteria > Bacillati > Actinomycetota > Actinomycetes > Micrococcales > Micrococcaceae > Pseudarthrobacter > Pseudarthrobacter sp. W1I19. The sequence continues at coordinate 2,933,349 of NZ_JAUSZR010000001.1, read as the reverse complement.
GCGCCATCGTGGGCGGGGTTATGAAGGCCACCCGCGGCCAGGCTGACGCCGCCCGGGTCCGCGAGCTGATCCTGGAGAAGCTGGGCGTCACTGTCTAGCCCGCCCACCCCAACTGGGTAGCGCAAAGTGTCGTTTTGAGCGTTCATAACGACACTTTGCGCTACCCAGTTTTGCTTTAAGTAGTACTCAGGTCACCGTCGGCCGCTGACTACTCGTGTGCAGCGGCATGCGGCGGTCCTACACTGTAGCTCCAGGGCGCCGGTTCCAAGGGAGGCCGGCCCTGCCGCTTTTGTGGGAGGTATGTTTTATGTCCGGTCGGGAACCACTTAAATACCGTAAAGCCGTGCTCGCAGGGGCGGTAGCCCTGGCTCTGACCGGGACAGGGGTGGCCTTTGCATGGGCAGCGAACGACCCCGCCTCGCCGCCGCCCTCGCAGTCGCAGTCCGAGCGGGGCAAGTCGGACGAGGCTCCGGGGCAAAAAAAGCCGGACAAATCCCAGCGCCCCCAGCACCTCCACAGCGAAGGCGTGGTCAAGAAGGCGGACGGCACTTTCCAGACTATCCTTGAGCAGCGCGGCACGGTGGAGGCCGTCAGCGACACCTCGATTACCGTCAAGAGCGAGGACGGCTACTCCCAGGCGTATGCGGTTAACGCGGACACGAAGGTCACCAAGGCTCCGGCCGCTGAGCCGGACAACGCCCAGGGAACGGACGACGGCGGCAAGCGGCTTAAGCCAGCCGAGGGAACCATTGCGGACATCGCCACTGGGGACACCGTCCGGATTGCCGGAGTAAAGGACGGCGACCAGGCCACGGCGGAGCGGATCTCGGAGGGTGCCGGTGACGGACCCGGGTTCGGGATGGGCCGCGGGCACGGCCACGGCAAGGGCCACTCAAAGTAGGTAGCGGCAAGTGCCGTTTTGGACGCTCAAAACGGCACTTGGTGCTACCCAGTTGGGTCAGCCCTGCTCCACCAGCCCGGCCATGATGCCCTGCAGCGCTTCGGAGACGATCATGACCGACCGCCGCTTCAGGTTTTCCGGCCGGGCCAGCAGGTCGATCCGGCGCCGGGTGCTGATGCCCTCAAGCGGCCGCAGCACGATATCGGGATTGAGCACGGGACCTGCGGTGTACCGCGGCAGCAGCCCCACCACCCCGCCGGCAGCCACCAGCGCGGCCACGGTGGAATAGTCGTTGATCCGGTGGACGATGTTCAGTTCGCGGCTGGAGACGGCCGCGACGGCGGACAGCACATCGGCGGGGGAGTAGCCGGTGTGGCTGGTCACCCAGGCCTCGCCGCCGACGTCGTCCGCCGTGACGGCAGGCTTCCCCGCTAAGGGGTGAGCGGCGGGCAAGGCAACATCCAGCGGCTCGTGCGCGAGTGGTATCACCGTGACCCGTTCGGCGGGCCAGCGGGGGCTGTGGTCCATCCGGTGGGCCAGGACCAGGTCGTAGCGCGCCGTCAGGGCGGGGAAATCCTGCTGCGCCACATCCTCATCCGACAGTTCGATCCGTGGCTGGCCCGGGGCATCGAGGATCCTCGCCAGGGGCGCAAACACCGCCTGCCCCACACTGTGGAAACCGGACAGCGTTACCCGCCCTGCCGCATCGCCGTGATAACTCCCGATGGCTCCGCGGGCGTCGGCCATGGCGCTGACGACGGCGGCACCAGCGTCAGCCAGCACCTGGCCTGCCTCGGTGAGCACCAGGTTCCGGCCCTCTTTGCGGGTCAGCGGCACGTCCACAGTCCGCTGCAGCAGGGCCAGCTGCTGGGACACTGCCGAAGGCGTGACCATCAGCGTGTCCGCTACAGCCTTGACGCTGCCCAGGGCGCCTAGTTCCCGCAGGATTTCCAGCTGGTGTATCTCCATGCGTTCAGTCTATGCGTTAGCTTTTGCTACATCGTTGATTGAGAAATTAGCGGTTGTGCTAAAGCTTCTTCCTCGCTGTAATGAGGAGGTCAGCACCCGCCGACGACGCAGACAACGTGACGCAGACAAAGAGTAAGGAAGCCGATGAAGGCTTTGTACAAGGCCGGCCCACAGGCCGGCTTCGAGTTCGTGGACCGCCCCGAACCGGAAGCCGGTCCCGCCGACGTGAAGATCCGCGTGATGACCACCGGCATCTGCGGTACCGACCTCCACATCCAGTCCTGGGACTCCTGGGCACAGGGGATCATCGCAGCGCCCCTCATCCCGGGCCACGAGTTCTACGGTGAAGTGGTGGAAGTGGGCGAGGACGTCCGCGATGTGAAGGTCGGGGACCGGGTGTCCGGCGAAGGCCACGTAGTCTGCGGTATCTGCCGGAACTGCCGGGCGGGCCGGCGGCAGATGTGCATCCACACCGTGAGTGTGGGCGTCCAGCGCGACGGTGCCTTCGCCGAATACGTGGTGATTCCTGAAACCAACGTCTGGGTCCACCACGATCCCTCCGTGACTCCTGAACTCGGCGCCATCTTCGACCCCTTCGGCAATGCCGTGCATACCGCCCTGAGCTTTCCGCTGGTGGGCGAGGATGTGCTGATCACCGGAGCCGGGCCCATCGGGCTGATGGCCATCGCCGTCGCCCGCCACGCCGGTGCCCGCAAGATCGCCATCACGGATGTGTCGCCACACCGGCTTGATTTGGCCCGCCAACTGGGCGCAGACCTCGCCATCAACGTCGCCACCACCAGGGTCCACGACGCCCAGCGTGAGCTGGGCATGCGGGAGGGATTCGACATCGGCATGGAGATGTCCGGCCACCCCACCGCCTTGCCGGAGATGATCGACAACATGAACCACGGCGGCCGGATCGCGATGCTGGGGCTGCCCAGCCAGGACATCACGATCGACTGGGGCAAGGTGGTGACCCACATGCTGACGCTCAAGGGCATTTACGGCCGCGAAATGTACGAGACCTGGTACGCCATGAGCGCCATGCTGTCCTCCAACCCCGTACTGCACGCGGGCATCTCCGCCGTCGTTACTGATACGCTCCCTGCCACCGCCTGGCAAAAGGGTTTCGAGCTTGCCCGCAGCGGCGCCGGTGGAAAAGTTGTCCTCGACTGGACCCGACTCTAAGGAACACCATGTACACCTCGATCAAGGACCAGCTGGACGCCGAGCTGGAGGAGATCCGCACCGCGGGTCTCTTCAAGACCGAACGCAGCATCAACTCGCCCCAGTCAAGCCACATCACCGCCGGAGTGCTCGGCCAGCCAGGCGCGGACGTGCTGAACTTCTGCGCGAACAACTACCTGGGGCTGGCGGACCACCCGGACATCATCACTGCAGCCAAGGAGGCCATGGACGAACGCGGCTTCGGCATGGCAAGCGTGCGCTTCATCTGCGGCACCCAGGACCTGCACCTGGAACTCGAAGCCCGCGTCTCCCGTTTCCTGGGAACCGAGGACACCATCCTGTTCTCCAGCTGCTTCGACGCCAACGGCGGGGTCTTCGAATCCCTCTTCGGCCCGGAGGATGCCATCATCTCCGACGCCCTGAACCACGCCTCCATCATCGACGGCATCCGCCTGTGCAAGGCCCAGCGGTACCGGTATGCCAACCAGGACATGGCAGACCTTGAGGCCAAGCTGATGGAGGCGAAAGACGCCCGCCGCAAGATCATCGTCACCGACGGCGTCTTCTCCATGGACGGGTACCTCGCGCCGCTCGAAGCGATCTGCGACCTCGCCGAGAAACACGACGCCCTGGTGATGGTGGACGATTCGCACGCCGTTGGTTTTATGGGAGCAACCGGAGCCGGCACTCCGGAACACGCAGGCGTGTCCCACCGGGTGGACATCTACACCGGCACGTTCGGTAAGGCACTGGGCGGCGCCTCGGGCGGATACGTCTCCGGCCGCAGTGAAGTGGTGGCCATGCTCCGGCAGAAGGCCCGGCCCTACCTGTTCTCCAACTCGCTGGCTCCGGCCATCGTGGCCGCCACCATCAAAGCCCTTGACCTGGTGGAGAACTCGGCGGATCTCCGGCGTCAGCTTTTCGAGAATGCCGCGCTGTTCCGCCGCCGCATGATGGAGGAAGGCTTTGACCTGCTGCCGGGAGAGCACGCCATTGTCCCGGTGATGTTTGGCGACGCCGTCCTGGCCGCCAAGGTGGCCGACCGGATGCTGCAGCACGGCGTCTTCGTCACCGCCTTCAGCTTCCCGGTGGTTCCGCGCGGGGCAGCGAGGATCCGTGTGCAGCTTTCGGCCGCGCATTCAGCGGACGACGTCGAGGCGTGCGTGGGTGCCTTCGTGGCCAGCCGTGCCGAGGTGGCAGGCTGACAACAGCCACGACCTGCCTCAACTCTGCGAGGATGAAGGCATGGCAGCTCATTACGACGTCCTGATAGTCGGCGGCGGCATCGCCGGCTTGTCCCTGGCCTCTGCCTTGGCAGGGAATTGCACCGTGGCGCTGGTGGAGGCGGAGCAGGAATTGGCGTACCACACGTCCTCCCGCTCCGCCCGCCAGCTCATCCCCAGCTACGGCCCGGCAGTGGTCCAGGAACTGACTGTCCGCACGTTGGAGTTAATCGCCGCCCGAGACGCTGAGTTGCCTGAGCCGGTGCTCGCGCCGCGCAGCTTTATGCTGGTCGGTTCGGAGCAGGCAGTGGCAGCCGAAGCCAGCGGCCACATGCGTGCCATTACCCCGGCCGAAGCGCTGGAACTTTGCCCGGCCCTCGTTCCCGGAACCTTCACCGCTGCCGGCCTGGATACCGGCTCCTTCGGCTGCAACGCCCCCCTGCTGCTGGAGGATCACCGCCAGCGCGCGCTCGCCGCCGGCGTGGACATCATCACCGGCGCCAGGGTCCACTCCGCGCAGCGCGTGGGCTCGGGTTGGCAGGTGGGTGCCGGCATGGAAGCCTTCGAAGCCGGTGTGCTGGTGAATGCTGCCGGCGCCTGGGCGGATGAACTGGCTGTCATCAGCGGGGTGGAGAAGCTCGGACTGCAGCCGTACCGGCGCACTGCGGCGATTGCCGCCGTCGAACGCCCCCTGCCTGAACACAGCCCCATGGTGGCTGCCGCGGATAACTCGTTCTACTTCCGTCGGGACGGGGAGGACATCCTGATCTCCCCGTCTGAATCAGTGCCCAGCGGGCCCGAAGACGCCAAGCCCCGGCCCGGGGACGTGGAGCGCCTGGTGGCCCGGCTGAACCAGGTGACTACGCTGGGCATCACGGAGGTCCGCAGGGCGTGGACCGGGCTGCGGACGGAAGCGGCCGACGGCGTGCCGGTGGCCGGTTTCGACGCCGAAGCGCCGGGCTTCTACTGGCTTGCCGGCCAAGGGGGTTACGGCTTCCAGACTTCAGCGGCGATGGCGGAACTGGCCGCCGCCCACATCCTTGCCGGCCGTGGTACGGCTGAGGCAGCGGGGACGGGTCCGGCATCCCGGACAGCGCAGGCGCTGGCAGCCACCCGCTGGTCCGTCCGGCGCTGAAGAATGGTCCTATGAGCACCCTGATCACCAATATCGCCGAGCTGATGACCCAGGACCTGGACCACCGGGTCTTGAAAGATGCCGCCGTGGTGATTGACGGCGAGCGGATTTCGTGGATCGGTGCTGCAGCCGACGCTCCCGCTGCGGATGACGCGGTCGACGCGGGTGGGCGTGCCATGCTCCCGGGGTGGGTGGACTCGCACACCCACCTGCTGTTTGCGGGCGACCGGACGGCCGAATTCGAGGCGCGGATGGCGGGCGAGTCCTACTCCGCAGGCGGCATCGGGGTGACGATGAACGCCACCAGGGCAACGTCCGACTACGACCTCACTCGGCTGGCGCTGGGCCGGGTGGCCGAAGCCGTTTCGCAGGGAACCACCTACCTGGAGACCAAAACCGGATACGGCCTGGACGTTGAGCATGAAGCCCGGAGCGCGCGCATCGCCTCCACCATTGCGGACCAGGTGACATACCTTGGTGCGCACCTTGTCCCCGCCGGGCAGGATCCGGACGACTACCTGGACCTCGTGTGCGGCCCGATGCTCGCCGCTGTCCGCCCTTACGCGCAGTGGGCCGACGTGTTCTGTGAGGAGGGGGCCTTCGACGCCGAGCAGTCCCGCCGGGTCCTGCTGGCCTGCCGCGACGCCGGCCTGGGACTGCGCGTCCACGGCAACCAGCTCGGCGAGGGGCCCGGTGTCCAGCTCGCGGTTGAGTTCGAAGCCGCCAGTGTGGACCACGTGAATTACCTGGCGGACAAGGACGTGGATGCCCTGGTCGGGACCTGGACCGGGTGGGATACCGCCACCGGAACCGGTACTCGCGGCACGGTGGCAACATGCCTGCCCGCCTGCGACCTCTCGACCCGCCAACCACTTGCCCCGGCGCGGGAACTCCTCGACGCCGGTGTCCAGGTGGCGCTCGCCTCGAACTGCAACCCGGGCACGTCCTACACCAGCTCCATGGCCTTTTGCGTGACAACGGCGGTGCTGCAGATGCATCTGAGCGTCCATGAAGCCGTGCGGGCTGCAACCTACGGCGGGGCTCTCGCGCTAGGGAAGGACAAGGGGAACGACGTCGACGGCGAACGGGCGGTGGGTTCCATCGCCGTCGGACATCGGGCTGACCTCCACCTGCTGAACGCGCCGTCCGCGACGCACCTCGCGTACCGCCCGGGCATGCCGCTGACGTACGCTGTATGGCGGGCTGGAGCTCGGGCTCGCTGACCTTTTCCTCCGATGTGACGTTAGATGATCATTTGGGTTCTGTTATGATCAGGAAACGTCATCGAAGCTGGTGGCGGGAGTATCTGGAGGCACTTGCATGACCCGCACCGACCGTCTGACGGCAATCCTCGACCTCCTCGCCAAGACCGGCCAAGTTGAGGTCGATGAGATCGTCAGCACCCTCCACGTCTCGCCTGCCACTGCCCGGCGCGACCTGGACAGCCTGGCCAAGCGCCGGCTGCTCACACGTACCCGGGGCGGGGCCACAACGGGTGCCCTTGCCTACGACCTCCCCGGCCGGTACAACCGGGATGATCACGCCGAGGCCAAGCAGCAGATCGCCCAGGCCGCGTCCGACCTCATAGCTCCCGGCGCCGTTATTGGCCTGTGCGGCGGCACCACCAGCACTGTGCTGGCACAGATCCTGGCCACCCGGGAAGATCTCAACGCGCCCTCCAACCAGCCCACCCTGACGGTGGTCACAAACGCCATCAACATCGCAGGGCAGTTGGCCGTGCGGCCCAATATCAAGGTCATGGTTACCGGCGGGATCCTGAACCCGAGGTCCTACGAACTGGTGGGCCCCTACACGGACATCATTATGCAGAAGGTGGTGCTGGACATCGCCTTCATCGGTGTCAACGGCATCGATCCCGAGGTAGGGCCAACCAACACGGGGGAGGGCGAGGCATCGGTCAACGCCCTGCTGGCCAGCCGCGCGCGCGTTTCCTACGTGCTGGCTGACTCCTCCAAGGTTGGCGTGCGTGCCTTCGCCACCATGGACGGGTACAACTTCACCCGCCTGATCACGGACTCGGGCATCTCGGCGCGGGACAAGGCGGCATTCGAGGCCAAGGGCACGGAAGTGATTGTGGCCGGCAGCTGACCGCGGGGCCGGCCCCGGCGCCAGGTTAGGCGTCCGGCCCCAGTAACCACGCTGCCGGATGCCAGAGGGCAATCAGGGCTGATCCAGAAACTGCAGGCAAGATAGGTACATGCTGGTTCCCTCCCGCCGTCGCCTGCGGATCGAAGTCTGGATTGTCTTAGGCCTGTCCCTGGGGCAGTCTGCCGTGTACTCCGTGGTGCAGCTTCTGGACAAGATGACCCGGGCGCCGCTGGCGGAAGGCACCTCCACCCTGAACCGCTCCCAGAGCACCCGGGAGTATTTCGACCTCACCTACCAGCTGCTGGACATCATTTTCGCGCTTGTGCCGGTGCTGCTGGTGATCTACTTCCTCACCGACCAGCGGCACGCTGCGGCAGGCGACGGCGGCAACCCTGGTTCCGCATTCCGCAAGCTGGGCTTCAACTTCGCGCGCCCGGGCCGGGACCTGCTCCAGGGGCTGGGACTGGCGGCGCTGATCGGCATCCCGTCCCTTGGCCTGTACGCGGCGGGAAGGGCGCTGGGAATCACCACCGCGATCATTCCCAGTGCGCTGGACGCCTACTGGTGGACAGTCCCGGTGCTGATTCTGTCCGCCATCCGTCATGCCGTGGTGGAGGAAGTCATTGTGGTGGGGTATCTGATGGACCGGTTTGGGAAGTTCGGCTGGAGCGTGCCGCTCGCCATTCTGGTGAGCTCGCTTCTGCGCGGCAGTTACCACCTGTACCAGGGGTTCGGACCATTTATCGGCAATTTTGTGATGGGGGTGGTCTTCGCGTGGCTGTATACCCGGACGCGGCGGGTGATGCCGCTGGTGATCGCCCATGCACTCCTGGACATCGTGGCCTTTGTTGGCTTCAGCCTCTTTGGCAGGGCGGTCGGGCTGGGCTAAGGCAGGCAAGCTGACCCAGCCCAAGCTGACGCAGCCAGGTTGATGCGGCCGAATTGCAGCCAAGCTGACGCGCCCAAGCTGACCCGCCCTAGCTGGCACAGCAAGCGCTCGGTCGACGGCAGTTCATCCGTGTCGGAGTGATTCACCCGTCCAGCACCGAACGCCTGGCATGCGTCATCTGCGGGTCACCGGGCGGCACTCTTAGATTCCGGGTTCGCTAAGAGCGGCCGTGGAGGAACCGTATGATGCTGCCTTCTCCTGTGGAGGGACCGTAGACAAAATCAGGTGGCAGGCAGGTCGGATTGAGGCGAGCGGGTTGCGGTTGTCCTGGCTTCAGTTGTTGTGGCCAGTTGGGTGGTTCCCAGTCCTGGTGTTCGCTTTTGTAGTGCCTGCCGGTAGGTGAGGTCCAGCCGGGTGGTTCGGTTTTGGTAGCCGGGGTGGGTTTCCAGCCGCTGGTGTGGCGGAGTTTGTGGTGTTTCGGGCAGGGTTGTCCCAGGTTCGATACCCCGGTGCTGCCGCCCTGATGCCACGCGAGGATATGGTCGGCCTCGTTGTCCAGGGATGGGTTGTTGCAGCCGGGGAACGGGCATTTACCGTCCCGCAACCTGAGCCAGTTCCGCATCGCCTTGCTCACCCGGTAGCTGGTCCGGCCAATCTCCAACGGTGCCCCGTCCCGCGGATCTACCAGCACACGATAGAACGAACCGGCACCTTCAGCGACGAGCCGCCGGGCCATTGACGGCGGGATCGGGCCGTAGCCGTCCAGCATTGCCGGTTCGTCGGTCAGGCCCATCAGGGTGAGCACGGGGACGGTGACCAGAACCTGCGCATGGATCGGTGATCGCTGGCCGGAGGCTGGTCCTGGACCTGTTCCACCCCCGCCACCAACACCGCCGCCCGTCAGTCCACCGCCAGGGCTGCCAGCCACGCCGTTCCCGTTGTCGCCGGGAGTACCGCTGCCGTGCAGGCCATCCATTCTTTCGGTGCTGTTACCGTTGCTGCCGCCTGCATGGGCGAACCCGGTGTGGTTGCCGCTGCCAAGGATCGCATCGGTAAAGGTGTCGGCCTTCAACTGGGTGAGGGTGCGGGTCTCGCCGGGTCCTTGCATTCCGCGGGCGAGGGCGGTGAGCCGGTTCCAGCCCGCCATCGCCTGGTCCGCGGGCAGGCAGGCGGACAGCCAGGCCATCCCGTCGCGGTCTGGCCGGTATTCCACCCGCCGGTCCGCCACACCCTTGACGTGGCGCTTCTCCATGGATTCGGGGTGGTGGCGTTCCCGCCAGTTCTTGGCCTTATGGCGGAACCGGTAGGCGGGCAGCTCCCCGATGGGGGCGGCCGTAGGTGGCCGGGGCACGTCCGGGTCCAGGAAGTGTGCCTCGAGTGCGGCGGCGCCGGCGGGGTCAAGGCCGGCGGTTTCCTCCACCACGACCATGGCATGCTGCCAGGAGATCGTCCCGGCCTGCAAGGCCGACAACGTCAGCGGCCGTTCCTTCGTTATGGCGTGGGACGCGGCCGGGAATGCACCGGCTGCCCGGGAACCGAGAGCCAGGAGGGCGCCGATTTCCGCGGCGACAGCCATCTCCTGCGCCTGCACCGGCACGGCCGGCCCCGCAATGGCGTGGGCAGTGTCCGCATACGTGACGGCAGCCCGGGCCTTCAAACCAGCGATCCCGGCGTCCGCCACCCGTGCCCTGGCAAGAATGTCCAGGCACCCATCCGCCAGCCCGGCTAACGGATCAGCATCCGCGAACGGCTCCGAACCACACCCCTCCGCCTCCGCGTTGAGCACAACAAGGGCGGCCTTGATGTCCTCAAATGCCTTCACCACCGCCGCCTTCCCCATAAACCCATCATGACAACGGGGTCTGACATTTTGGGAGCGCCAAGTTTCGGTTCCTGGGAGAACTATGAAAAGTTTCTTGCACGTCCGACCAAAGGGAGCCGATCGAAAACGCGCATCGCAGCGGGTAGGAGCTCCCACACCCGGCACCCCCGTACGAATTAAGATGACCGGAAACTATGTGAAGGCGCTGGGGTCATTTGTGTAGCTTGAGTCAGAGCGACGACGGAGCAGCAAGCGGCAAATGGCGCCGGTGCCGTAGCGCACCAGTCCCGCCGGCGCCGGTGCCGTAGGGCAGCAGCCCCACTCGCCACTGGAGCATTCCAGCAGAAGGTGTGAGCAACGGGAGGCAGAAAATGAATTCGGCCGCCATCAACTGGTGACGCCGTTGTCACCGGCTGATGGCGGCCGAAGTTTGGGAGGACAGGGTACCCAGGCAATAGCCCGGGCGCACCACTGCGATGACCGCGCGCGGCGGCCCGGGCATCGGATGGAACGTCAGATGGTGACTGCTCCGGTGGCGGTTTCGAAAGTGACGGACAGGATGCCGGGCGTCCCGTGCGGTGCCACCCACTCAACGGCCACGTCTTCGAGGGGCTTTTCCACCGGCTCGCCCAGCCACTCGGTGACCCGTGCAGCCGAGCCGGCGATGGTGAGGCAGCTCATCTTGACGTTGCTCTCGTACGCGTTGGACGGGTGCAGGGATGGATCGCCCTCCCACTTGAGCATGTAGGGAACCTGGGGGTCGGCGATCAGACCGAGGATGCCAATCTGCTTCCAGACCAGTTCGCGGCCGTCAGGGAACTTGCGGTTGCCGTTGACGGCAGAGCGTCCCAGCCGCTCTTCGAACCGGGCGAGGTCGTCCACTTCGACGCACCAGCCCATCCAGCCGCCGCCCGCAGCAGACCGGGCACGCACTGCCTGTCCAAACGGCGCCTTGTCCGAAGCGGGGTGGTCCAGGACCTCCACGACTTCGAGGTATTTGTGCCCGGCGAGGGGGATGATCATGTTTCGGGTGCCGAACCGGGGGTGTACCCCGCCCTTCACTGCCTCGACGCCGAGGGCAGAAGAAATACGTTCGGTGGTGGCCGCCAGGCCATCGTGTTCACAGGCGTAAGAGACGTGATCCATGCGCATGCCATCATCTTGGCACTTTGTGATCGGGCTCTCAGCTAAGGGTACCCTTACTGGGATTTCCGCTGGTCAAGCCTCATAAATTCGTACCAGCGCGCGTAAAGATGTTCAGGACCATGTTCGTCACAATGCTGTCGGGCGCACTCTGCGTGTTCCTACACTGGGCTCAGGTCATGAGTGCCAGCATCAAGCCCCGGCTCGCTGGCCGGCAACCCTCCAACCGCGGTGGGGTGCCCCGGGTGAGGACCTGGCTGTCCGGCAAGAGGCCGGATAGCAAGCGCGGCCCGCAGTGCTTCGAGCATGCCGGGCCCATGTCAAAGGAGCCTTGAATTGTCCAACGGATGGTCCTTCGAAACCCGCCAGATCCACATCGGCCAGGAACCGGACAGCGCCACCGGCGCCCGCGCCCTCCCCATCTACCAGACCACGTCCTTTGTGTTCCCGAGCGCGGAAAGTGCGGCCAACCGCTTCGCCCTGGCCGAACTGGCTCCCATCTACACCAGGATCGGCAATCCCACACAGGAGGCCGTGGAACAGCGGATCGCCAGCCTTGAGGGCGGCCTGGGAGCCCTGCTGCTCAGCTCCGGGCAGGCCGCAGAAACATTCGCCATCCTGAACATCGCCGAAGCCGGAGACCACATCGTGGCCAGCCCCAGCCTCTACGGCGGCACCTACAACCTCTTCGCGCATACGCTGAAGAAGTTCGGCATCTCGGTCACCTTTGTGGCGGACCCGGACAACCTGGACCAGTGGCGCGACGCGGTGCAGCCCAACACCAAACTCTTCTTCGGTGAGGTGGTTTCCAACCCGCGGCAGGACGTCCTGGACATTGAAGGCGTGTCCCAGGTTGCACACGAGGCCGGCGTGCCCCTCATCGTGGACAACACCTTGTCCACCCCGTACCTGATCCGCCCGCTCGAATGGGGCGCGGACATCGTGGTGCACTCGGCCACCAAGTACCTGGGCGGCCATGGGTCCGCCATTGCCGGAGTGATTGTGGACTCGGGGAAGTTCGATTTTGGTAATGACCCGGAGAAGTTCCCTGGTTTCAACACCCCGGACCCCACCTACAACGGGCTGGTCTACGCCCGCGACCTCGGCGCCGATGGAGCGCTGGGCGCCAACCTGTCCTACATCCTCAAGGCCCGGGTCCAGCTCCTGCGCGACCTGGGCTCGGCGGTGTCGCCCTTCAACGCGTTCCTGATCGCCCAGGGACTTGAGACCCTGAGCCTGCGGGTGGAACGGCACGTGGCCAATGCCACCGAAGTGGCGCGCTGGCTGGAAGGAAGGGACGACGTCAAATCCGTCGCCTACGCGGGCCTGCCCTCCAGCCCCTGGTACGAGCGGGGCCGCAAGTACGGACCCAAGGGGACCGGGGCCATCGTCTCGTTCAATCTGGCCGGCGGGGCCGAGGCGGGCAAGCGCTTCGTGGACGCCCTGGAACTGCACTCCCATGTTGCCAACATCGGCGACGTCCGCTCCCTGGTGATCCATCCGGCGTCGACCACCCACAGCCAGCTCTCGCCGGAACAGCAGGAAGTAGCCGGCGTCACCCCCGGCCTGGTTCGGCTTTCCGTGGGAATCGAGCATATCGATGACATCCTCGCTGACCTCGAAGCCGGCTTCCGTGCCGCCAAGGAGGCCAGCGGCGCCTGACCACGGGCACCAGCGTCGCCTGATGAGGGGCACCAGCGGCAAGCCGGGAAGTCACAACCAGTCACACTCTTGGCGGCAGGCGGGGGCTGTTTCGTACACTCAATGCAGGTCATGAGTGCCAGTGACAGCCCCGGCTTGCTGGCCGGCAACCCTCCTTCCGCGGTGGGGTGCCCCGGGTGAAGACCTGGCCTGCCGGTCAGACGACGGCAGGCAAGCGCGTAGAAGAGGTCTTGCCATGACGGTTACCGTCACCCGTACCACCGTTCCCGAACACGGGATTGTCCGCTATGCCTCCATTGGCGATCTAAAGCTGGAAGCCGGCGGCTACCTGCCGGATGTCACCTTGGCCTACGAAACCTGGGGCACGCTCAACGCGGACGGCAGCAACGCTGTCCTGATCGAGCACGCGCTCACCGGCAGCACGCACGTGACCCGCGGCGACACCAACGAAGAAGGCTGGTGGGAGCAGCTTGCAGGCCCCGGCGCTCCGGTGGACACCGACCGGTTTTTCGTCGTCTCAATCAACATTGTGGGCGGCTGTTACGGGTCCACCGGCCCGTCCTCGCCCGCACCCGACGGCACGCCGTGGGGCTCCCGGTTCCCGCTGGTGACCCTCCGGGACAGCACCGCGGCGGAGGCCCGGCTGGCGGACCAGCTGGGCATCAGCAGCTGGTTCGCAGTGCTGGGCGGGTCCATGGGCGGCGCGCGGGCCCTGGAATGGGCCGTGACGTATCCGGAACGCGTGCAGCGCTGCGCCGTGATTTCCGTGGGGGCCGCGAGCACCGCCGAACAGATCGCCTTTGCCCAGGCACAGACGCTCGCCATCCGCCAGGATGCCAACTTCAACGGCGGCGACTACTACGGCGGGCCGTCGCCGGAAGAGGGCCTGGCCCTGGCCCGGCGCATAGCCCACATCACATACCGTTCACCCGGGGAGCTGGACGGCCGCTTCGGCCGGACACCCCAGGCCCCGGAATCGCCGCTCCAGGGCGAGCAGCTCGCGGCGCGCGGACGCTACCAGGTGGAGAGCTACCTGGACCATCAGGGCACCAAGCTGGTCCAGCGGTTTGATGCCAACAGCTATATCGCCATTACCGAGGCGCTGATGAGCCACGACGTCTGCCGCGGCCGCGGGCCACTCGAACAAACGTTGTCCCGTGCCGGTGCACGCTTCTTCGTGGCCGCCGTGGATTCGGACCGGCTCTACTTCCCGTCCCAGTCCCTGGAACTGGCCCGCGCACTCCCGGGGGACGTGGACGTCCACTTCATCGAGGCGCCCATCGGACACGACGGTTTCCTCACCGAAATCGGCCAGCTGGGCAACCAGCTCCGGGTGCACTTGGCGGCATAGCCGGACCGCCACCGGCGGGATTGTGCATAAATGCAGATAGCCTCTGCAGGATTCGTCGTTGAGCTCGACGGAATGGCAGACGATACTCATTTGGACCCGGCGGCGCGTGGCCAAAATCACACGTACCCGCCTTAGCCTGTCCAGTGGTGTCGAAGAAGACGCCGAAGGAGTTCATCAATGAGTACGGAAAAGTCCGCCGCACAACGGTCCGGGGAAACCGATGTCAAGGCGTCAGGCCTGCGAAAAGTTGTTGCAGCCTCCATGGCCGGCACCGTCGTGGAGTGGTATGAGTTCTTCCTGTACGCCTCAGCAGCCACTTTGGTGTTCGGGAAGATGTTCTTCCCCAACTCCGGAACCGAGCTGGACGGCATCATTGCCGCATTCGTCACTTACGCCGTGGGCTTCGTTGCCCGGCCTGTAGGCGGCATTGTCTTCGGCCACTTCGGGGACAAGTTCGGCCGGAAGCAGCTCCTGCAGCTGAGCATCATCCTGGTAGGAGTGGCCACCTTCCTGATGGGCTGCCTGCCAGGCTTTGCCCAGATCGGTTACTGGGCTCCGGCGGCGCTGGTGTTCCTTCGCTTCGTCCAGGGCTTCGCCGTGGGTGGCGAATGGGGCGGCGCAGTGCTGCTAGTTGCCGAGCACAGCCCCAACAAGTCGCGTGGCTTCTGGTCCAGCTGGCCGCAATCCGCCGTCCCCATGGGCAACCTGCTCGCCACCGGCGTGCTGTTCATCCTGTCCTCCACCCTTTCGCAGGAGGCGTTCCTCGGCTGGGGCTGGCGCGTGGCCTTCTGGCTCTCGGCAGTGATCGTCGTCATCGGCTATTACATCCGCACCAAGGTTCAGGATGCCCCCATCTTCCTGGAGGCCCGGAGGGAGGTCACGGAAGAGAAAAAGGGTTACGGCGTGGCCGAGGTTTTCCGCCGTTACCCAAGGGGTGTCTTCACCGCCATGGGCCTGCGTTTTGCCGAGAACATCCTCTATTACCTCGTGGTGACTTTCTCTATCACCTACCTGAAGGTCGTTGTCCAGACCGACACGTCCCGCATCCTGCTGCTGCTGCTCGTGGCCCACTTCATTCACTTCTGCGCTGTCCCGCTTGTTGGCAAAATGTCTGACGCCTTCGGCCGCCGCCCGGTCTACATGGCAGGTGCCGTCCTGGGCGGAACGTGGGGCTTCTTCGCGTTCCCCATGATGGACACCGCCAACGACCTCGTCATCCTGGCCGCCATCACCATCGGCCTGCTGTTCCACGCACTCATGTACGCCGGGCAGCCGTCCATCATGGCTGAAATGTTCCCCACCAGGATGCGGTATTCGGGCGTTTCGCTGGGCTATCAGGTGACCTCGATCGTGGCCGGTTCGCTGGCACCGATCATCGCCAGCTCGCTGCTGGGCAGTTTCAAGTCCTCCACTCCGGTGGCCCTGTACCTGCTGGGTGCCTGCATCGTCACAGCGGTCTCTGTCCTCTTCCTGAGGGAAACCCGCGGAATTTCGCTGCGGGACGTCGATGCCGCGGACGCCCAGGGCACGGCTGACCTTCTGGCAGCCACCAAGAAGTAGTCTTCCCAGAACGGCAAGACGGAAATGGCAGCTGCCCGGACCGCACGTACCGCCGGTCCGGGCAGCTGCCTGTCCCCATTTCAAGGTTAGGAACATCATGCGAGCAGCCGTCCTCTATTCCACCGTTCCCGCCGGCACCAGCTATGGCCAAGCGCAGCCGCTGGTGGTTCAGGAGCTCAGCCGTCCCGAACCCCGGGCCGGCGAGCTGGGCGTCACCGTCGCCTACTCCAGCCTGTGCCACTCAGACCTGTCGGTGGTGGACGGTTCCCGCGTCAGGCCGCTTCCCATGGCGCTGGGGCACGAGGCCGTAGGACGGGTTGCCTCGGTAGGCGAAGGTGTCACGGACGTGTCCGTGGGGGACCACGTGGTCCTCGTTTTCGTCCCCAGTTGCGGTTCCTGCCGTGCGTGCCTTGCGGGGCGGCCCGCCCTGTGCCACCGGGCCGCCGAGGTCAACGGCTCCGGCGACCTTTTGCATGGCGAGGCCCTGCTGCGCACACCCGAGGGGCAGCGGATCAACCACCATCTGGGGGTTTCGGCGTTCGCGGATTATGCGGTGGTGGCCCGTGAATCGGTAGTGGTGATCGACGACGACGTCCCCGACACCATCGCGGCGATGTTTGGTTGCGCCGTGCTCACCGGGATGGGAGCCGTGCTCAACACCGCGGCGGTTCAACCAGGCCAGTCCGTAGCCGTTTTCGGCCTCGGGGCCGTGGGGCTTTCGGCAGTGATGGCGGCGGCGCTCGCCGGCGCCTCAGCGGTGATCGCCATTGACCCCAACACCAGCAAGCATGGGCTCGCCATGAAGTGCGGGGCAACGGCCGTGGGGACTCCCGACGACGCGGCCCGGCTGATCGCGGAGGCTGCAGGTGATGGTGTGGATACGGCCGTAGAGGCTGTGGGCTCAGCCCGGGTCATTGCTTCATGCCTCGAGCACGTGACGCGTGGCGGCGCCGTGGTCTCGGTAGGGCTGCCGCATCCCACGGCGGAATTGACGGTGCCCGCCCTCCAGTTTGCCGGAGCGGGCAAGCGGCTGCTTGGTTCGTACATGGGTGACGCCGTACCGAACCGGGACATCCCCCTCTACCTGGGGTACTGGCGCGAAGGCCGGCTGCCCGTTGAGCTGCTGCACACCGACACCAGGCCCCTTGCCGAGATCAACGAAGGCCTCGACGCACTCGCCGCAGGGCGGGTGGTGAGGCGCCTTTTCCAGGCCTGACAATTGCTGTGGGTGCCAGGACCTAGGCTGCCAGTAGATCCTGGCGCTCCGCCACTTCTTCCTTCAGCGCAGCAATCACGGCCTGAACCCGGGCGGACCGCAGCGATTCCGGCCGTGCCACGGCCCAGATGGGAATCTGGCGCTGGAAGGCTTCGGGGAGCACCGGAACGAACTCCGGACTCTGCGCCACCATAAAGTTCGGAAGCAGTCCGATGCCGCCGCCGCGGCGTACCGCCTCCACCTGGGCAAAGATGCTGGTCGCCTGGAAGCTGGATTTCGGCACCGGAAGCTGCGAGGACCGGTGGCCCAGTTCGGCAACCTGGAGTGCTGACTCCACGTAAGAGACGAAGCCGTGCTGCCCCACGCCGTCGGGCGTTTCCGGCAAACCCCGTTCCTTGGCGTAGGCGGGGCTTGCGTAAAGCCGCAGGAAGTAGTTGGTCAGGAAGATGGCCTGCGCGTTGCTCACGTCCGTGCGGCCCACCACCACTTCCAGGTCCACGCCGGAGCGGTTCTGGCTGACCTTGCGTGTGGCGCTGAGCATCTCCACATTCAGCAACGGATGCCGCTGCTGGAGGCGGACCAGTGCAGGAGCCACGAACTCGGCGCCGAAACCGTCAGAGGTGCTGATGCGCACCATGCCGGACACGGCGTCCCGGTCCTGGCCCACAACGGCGGCCAAAGAACCGAGCGTGTCCTCGATCGTTTCCGCCGCGGCCACGGCCGACGCGCCAAGCTCCGTCAGCTCCCACCCGTGCGGGCTGCGCTCCAGCGTGCGGCCGCCCAGTTGCTTGTCGAGGGCAAGGATCCGCCGCGAGATGGTGGTGTGCGTGGTGCCCATCGTTTCGGCTACGGCGTTGAAGCGGCCCAGCCGGGCCACAGTGAGCAAGATCAGCAAGTCGTCCGGACTTGGAAGCCGCGCCATCCGTGTCCCTTCATTCGTGTGCATCAGTGCACATGCCGTCTGTGATTTTTCGCCTTGATTGCACTGTAGCAGGGTGTGATGGTGGACACAGACCTTCCGGCTGCTCCCGGCCGGAGGCACAGCAAAGGAGCTTGGGCGATGGCAGTAATCGGTTGGATCGGTTTGGGGAACATGGGCGGATCCATGTCGGCGAACCTTGCAAAAGCGGGGCACGACGTCCGCGGATTCGACCTCAACCCGGCCGCCCTCGCCGCTGCGGAGGCTGAAGGGGTAAAGCCGGCCGGGAGCATCGCGGAGGCAGTCACCGGCGCGGACGCCGTCTTCACCATGCTTCCGAAAGGCGAGCATGCAAAGGCCGTCTATCTGGGAGCGGATGGCGTGCTGGCGCATGCCGATGCGCGCACACTCCTGGTGGATTCCTCCACCATTGACATTGCCGCAGCAAAGGAACTGCACGACGCCGCCGCTGCCGCCGGCTTCCGCTTCGTGGATGCCCCTGTCTCAGGCGGGATGAGCGGCGCCAAGGCAGGGACACTGACGTTCATGGTGGGCGGTGAACCGGACGCCGTGGCCGAGGCCACCACCTACATCGGGCCGATGGCCGCCAACATCATTCCTACCGGCGGAGCCACCACGGGCCAGGCGGCGAAGATCTGCAACAACCTGATGCTCCTGATCAACCTGGCCTCCACGGCCGAGGGTGCAGTGCTGGCGGACCGACTGGGCCTGGATAAGAAGGTGTTCTGGGACATCGCCTCCGTGTCGTCCGGGGACAGCTGGGCCCTGCGCACCTGGTACCCCGTTCCCGGCGTAGTCCCCACCGCCGCATCCAACAACGATTTCGCACCCACGTTTACTGCCGAGCTGGCGAACAAGGACATCGGCCTGGCCATCAGCGCTGCGGAGGACACCGGCACGCCACTCGAAATCGGCAGGCACGTTCAGCAGCTGTACCAACGCCTTATTGACGCGGGCGAATCCGGCAAGGACTGCTCCATGATCATCAAACTTGCCGATGGTTCGCTCCAATCAGCCAAATAGAAAAGAGATAGCCGTGCAAACCATTCCGCATTACATCAACGGCAGCCGCGTTGCCGATGCCGCGCGCTTCGGCCCCGTCTTCAACCCCGCCACCGGGGAGCAGGAGAAGCAGGTGGCGCTGGCTTCCGCGGCGCGGGTGGAGGAAGCCATTGCCGCGGCCAAGGCAGCGCTGCCGGCCTGGCGGGCAACGAGCCTGGCCAAGCGGACCAATATCTTTTTCCGGGTCAGGGAAATCCTGACCCAGCGCAAGGCCGAACTGGCCGCCATCCTCACCAGCGAACACGGCAAGGTACTTTCCGACGCCGAAGGCGAGATCTCCCGCGGCCTCGAGAATATCGAGTTCGCCACCGGACTGTCCCACATGCTCAAGGGCGAACGGTCCGAACAGGTCTCCAGCGGCGTGGACGTCCATTCCGTCCGGCAGCCGGTGGGCGTCGTCGCCTGCATCACCCCGTTCAACTTTCCGGCCATGGTGCCGCTCTGGATGATCGGCAGCGCCTTGGCCTGCGGCAATACCGTGCTGCTGAAGCCCAGCGAAAAGGATCCGTCCTCCGCGGTGTTCATCGCGGAGGTCTTCGCGGAGGCAGGCCTGCCCGCCGGCGTGCTGAACGTGGTCCAGGGCGACAAGGAGGCGGTGGACGTCCTGCTCGAACACCGCGACGTCAAAGCCGTCAGCTTCGTGGGATCGACGCCCATTGCGCAGTCGATCTACAAGCGCGCCGCGGACCACGGCAAAAGGGTCCAGGCCCTGGGCGGGGCCAAGAACCACATGGTGGTCCTGCCAGACGCGGACCTGGACATGGCCGCGGACGCCGCAATCTCGGCCGCCTACGGCTCGGCGGGTGAGCGCTGCATGGCGGTCAGCGTGCTCGTCGCCGTCGGGAGCATCGCCGACGACCTCGTCGCCGCCATCAAGAGCCGGATGGCCACCCTCACGATCGGCCCGGGCACCGACCCGACGTCGCAGATGGGCCCTTTGATCACCGCCGAACACCGTGACAAGGTGGCCTCTTACGTGGCGGGCGCAGAGAATGAAGGCGCCACCGTGGTG
Source organism: Pseudarthrobacter sp. W1I19 (assembly GCF_030817835.1). NCBI lineage: Bacteria > Bacillati > Actinomycetota > Actinomycetes > Micrococcales > Micrococcaceae > Pseudarthrobacter > Pseudarthrobacter sp. W1I19. Next base: position 2,913,164 of record NZ_JAUSZR010000001.1, on the reverse strand, counting down.
GTGGACGGCCGCGAACAGCAGTTCGATTCAAACGGGTTCTTCATCGGAGTCAGCCTGGTGGACCACGTGAAGCCGGGCATGAAGGTGTACGACGACGAAATCTTCGGCCCGGTCCTGTCCGTGGTGCGGGTGGATACCTACAGTGACGCCGTCAGCCTGGTCAACGACAACGAGTTCGGCAATGGCGTTGCCATCTTCACCCGCGACGGCGGTGCCGCACGGCAGTTCGAGTTCGACGTAGAAGCAGGCATGGTCGGCGTCAACGTGCCCATTCCCGTTCCCGTGGGAACCTTCTCGTTCGGCGGCTGGAAGAACTCGCTGTTCGGCGACACCCACATGTACGGGCCGGACAGTATCCGGTTTTATACCCGCGGCAAAGTGGTCACCACGCGGTGGCCTGATCCGGCAACGTCCGTCATCGACCTGGGCTTCCCCCAAGTGGATTAAGGCCCAGGTGGATTAAGACGCAGGTGGATTAAGGCCCAGGTGGATTAAGGCCGGGGCCAAGCAGCAACGGCAGGGCCTAGCCGTTCATGATGTCGCTGCGGCGGCTCATGTACTCCTCCATGGAGAGCTCGCCGTTGCTGTACTGCTGATCCAGTTCGGCGAGCTTCCGCGCGCGGTAGCCTTGCGGGGCCGACGGCGGCGGGGGAGTTGCGGGGGCAGCAGGCTGCTGCGGGGCTTCTTCGCGCTGACCGTAGCCGGGTTGTCCAGGCATCGGTTGCCCGGGCATCGGTTGCCCGTAAGGCGGGAACTGCTGGCCCATGGGCGGGACCGGCGGGAGCGGCTGGACAGGCGGCAGCGGCTCGCCCGGGAGCGGCTGCGGCCGGTCAAGCTCGCGGAACCCGCCGCCGAAGTAGTCCTGCTGGGTGAAACCGTCCCGGGGCTGTTTGCTTTGCGGGCCATTGGAGCCGGGGTACGTTCCGCCGCCGGGAAACTGGTCCGGGTAGCGCCCGGAGAAGCTTTGTTCATGGTTCCTGCGGGCGACGGACTTCCGGTACATCCGCATGGCCATCGGGATCAGGAACGACAAAATGATGATCCAGAAAAACAAGTTGCTCACGGTGCCGTGCCTCTCATTGGTGTCCTTCCAGCTTAAGCCCCGGACTCCACGCGGGTGGTGGGAAGCCCAATGAAGGCGCTGTACCGGTCCACGGCGTCCTGCACGGCCGCGGCCAGCGGAGAGCCGGGAGTTTCGGTCCGGGAGAGCCGGATGTCGAGCTCGCAGCGGCCAGGCAACAGCCTGTGCCGCCACGAGCCGGCCATCCGCCCGTCCAGCAGCACCACGTGCATCGGCTCGCCCTGGAACGGGAAGGCCGGGGCGCCGCCGCCCATATAGTGCCGCGTGGCCGAATAGCCCATCACGTACTCGTCGTAGCACTGGATCAAGTCGATCCGGGGGCGGGTTTCCGAAGTACTTTCGACTTCCCCTTCGCTGCCGCCGGGACTTTCGGCGGCGTAATAGTGGACGACGCCGTCAATCACCGTTTCAGCCAGGGCTTCCGGATGTGCCTCCCAGACAAGTTGCAGGCCCTTCCGGACGTCCGTCATGGTCAGCCCGGACCAGTCGGCGCAGTCCTTGACCGTCGCCGGGCCGCGGCTGGTGAAGTAGCGGCGGGCGAGTTCCGCCACAGCTTCCGGCCTGGTCATCCCGGGACCGGCGGGGACCCGTTCATCAAACAGCGCATATGTCTGTTTCAGTGCCCCGCCCGGGCTGTGCACGGGCGTGCCGCTGACCAGGACGCCGCTGATTTCCGCGTGCATGATCAGGTAGGCAAGCTCCAGGCCCTTAGCCGGAAAGCCGGCGTCGTGAAGCCGCGCCGCCAGTCCGTCCCGGGTGAGATGGTTGCCGCCCGCAACCGCGCTGCCCAGGACTTCCGCGCTCCGGGCGGCCGCAGCCGCGTCAATACCGGTCCTGCGATACGTGGCTGCGTTGATTTGTTCCAGCCGTGGCTCGGAGAGTGCACGGAGCCAGCGGAGATCGTCCCGGTGGACAAAATGCCAGGTGGGCCGGAGGATGTGGGTCCGCAGGACCCGGCCGTCCGCGACTGCCTGCTCGGTGTCTGCCGCACTGGCGGGGACGGCGCTGGCATCCCCGCCAGCGGCCCCCACGCGCTGGGCCAGACTCCACCTGGCATAGGGAAACTCCTGCGCCTGCACCGCCAGCAGTGACTGCAGGGCGGCTTCCGGCGAGGCAGCACCGGGCCCGCGAAGCATCTGGGACCGCAGCCGCAGCCGCACCACCTGATGTGGTTCCATGTCAGCCCCGCTATTCAACTGCCCGCACCGGGCCGCCGGCCACAATCACTCCGCTAGCGCCGGGCAGCCTCGGTGCTCCCCAACGGACCCTCGCCGGAACCCAATGGAACGCCCGGCCCGAACACAGGTCCCGGCGTCGGCCGCTTTGGCATGATCCCGTCACCGGAGGACTGGTTCCGCAGCCGGCGCAGCACCCAGGGCACAAAGTACTCCCGGGCCCACACGAGGTCTCCGGACCGGGCCTCACGCCAGGTCCGCGGCGGCAGCGGCTTGGGCTGCAGCGGCTCCAGGGTGTGGTCAACGTTGAGCGCGTCCAGCACCATGGCCGCGATGGTGTGGTGGCCCAGCGGCGAGAAGTGCAGCCGGTCCACGTCCCACATCTGGGGATCGTTGAGCTGGCGCAGGGACCACATGTCGGCGATGATCGCGTCATGGCGCGCTGCCACCGTCCGCAGGTTTTCGTTATAGATGGCCACCTTGCTGCGGATCCTGCCCAGCACGGAGGACCCCGTATCAGGGCCGTTAAAGAGAACCACTGTGGCGCCGTCCATGGCCAGCAACTGGACCACGGAATCGAGCTTCTCGGCCAGCGCATCGGGATCGCCGCCCGGGCGGATCAGGTCGTTTCCGCCGGCGGAGAGGGTCACCAGGTCCGGCTTCAGCGCCAGGCACGGAGCAAGTTGCTGGTCCACGACCTGCTGCAGCAGCCGGCCGCGCACAGCCAGGTTCGCATAGGCGAAGTCGGGCTTGGTGCGGCCCAGTTCCTCCGCCACCCTGTCAGCCCAGCCGCGGTAGCCGCCGGGGCTTGAAGGCTCGGGATCGCCGATGCCTTCGGTAAAGGAATCGCCCATGGCCACATACCGGGTCCAGGGGTGGGATCCGGCAGGGGCAGTGGACGTTGGGATGCTGGTTGTGTCAGTCACGGTCCTATCCTGCCTTCCGTTGCGCGGGCTGCGCGAACGTAGGTTGTTACCTTTGGGTAACTGTAAGAATGGAAACCATGACTGAAGCCGAAGTATTTCCTGCCCCTGTAGTTCTGTGGTCCCATCCCGAGGACCAGCGCGACGGCAAGCCGCTGCTGGTGCTCCTGCATGGCTACGGCGCCAACGAACAGGACCTGCTCAGTCTGGCCGACCTGCTGCCGGATGACTTCACCGTTGCATCGGTCCGGGCACCGATTGCCATGGGCCCCGGCTTCACCTGGTTCCCGCTCACCGCATCCATCGACTACTCGCTGGACCGGGTCAAGGCGGCTTCGTCCTATGTGCTCGACTGGATCGACGCCATCCGGGTGGGGCACCCGTCGGTGACCCTGCTCGGCTTCTCGATGGGCATGGCCATGGCCACCACGCTCCTGCGGCAGCGGCCCACGGACTTCGCGGCCGTCGTCGGACTCTCAGGTTTTGTGGTGGACGCCGGGGACGATCCCTCGTTCAAGGACAATGAACTCGACGGCAGCGTCCCCTTCTTCTGGGGCCGGGACCAGCAGGACCCGGTGATCACTCCGGACAAAATCGAATTCACCATGGGCTGGGTCCGCAAGCACGTCAAGCTGACCAAAGTGCTCTACACGGGCATGTGGCACGGCATCAACCAGCAGGAGATCGGGCACGTGTCCGAGTTCCTTACCCACGAGGTGCTCAAGAAGTAGGCATACGACGGCGGGGCGGCGGCTCAGGCGGCCAGGCCCGCCGGGTGCCGAGTCGGTGCGTCAGGCCTCCGGCGCGACGACCTTCACTGTCTGGTTGTTCACGGTGACAGTGTCCCCGTGGTGAAGCTGCCGGCCGCGGCGGTCATCGATCTCCCCATTGACCTTGACGAGCCCGTTCTTGATCAGGTCCGCCGCCTCCACGCCGTCCTCCACGAGGTTGGCGAGCTTGAGGAGCTGGCCAAGGCGGATCATGCTGTCGCGGATGGGGACCTCTTCAACGTTGCTCATGAAGCAATAATGCCTGACGTAATGTGGATTCAATGACCTCCACCCACCGCCTGCCCCTGCTCGCAGGCCTGCCGCTGGCGGTGGGCTCGGGCCTTGCCATTCCAGTCCAGGGCCGCATTAACGGTGCGCTGGGAGCCCGGTTGGGCGATGGCATCGCCGCGTCCGTGGTGAGTTTCAGCACAGGCCTCCTGCTGATGATCCTCATCTCGCTGGTCCTGCCACGCGGCCGCGCCGGGCTGGCCAGCATCCTCCCCGCCGTCCGGAGCAGGGCCTTTCCCCGGATCTACGTTTTCGCCGGCGGTATTGGTGCACTGTTCGTTTTCGCTCAGTCCTTCACCGTGGGCATCCTTGGCGTAGCCCTCTTCACTGTTGCCACCGTCACCGGACAGACCGTCAGCGGACTGCTGGTTGACCGGCTCGGCATTGGGCCGGCCGGCAAGAAATCAGTCACGGGGATCCGGATCATCGGCTGCCTGCTGACCATCGCCGCCGTCGCCTGGGCTGTTTCTCCCCGGTTCAGCGCGGCCGCGGACGGCACGGGTGCCGGCGCACCGGACGCCGGCCCTTCAGCCCTGCTGCTTCCCCTCCTCCTGCCCGTGCTGGCAGGGTTCCTGATGAGCTTCCAGCAGGCCATGAACGGGACGGCCACAGTCCATTACGGCACTCCTATCGCCGCCACGCTGGTCAACTTCGTTGCCGGCGGCCTGGTGCTGTGGACGGCTTACGGCATCAAGCTGGCCGTGGCCGGGCCGGGCAACCCGCTGCCGGGGGAGTGGTGGTACTACGCCGGCGGGCCCATGGGTTGTGTGTTCATTGGCCTGGGCGCACTGCTGGTCCGCAGCCTGGGCGTGCTGGTCACGGGCCTTGGCATGATCGCAGGCCAGCTGCTGGGCTCGCTTGCGCTGGACGTGATCCTGCCAGCGCCGGGAACAGTGGTGGCGCCGGCCACCGTGTTGGGCACCATCCTCACCCTGGCCGCTATCGTCCTGGCAACCCTGCCCTGGCCGCGGGGAGCGTTCCGCAGGTAGGCACCGGTAGGCTAGGACACGCAGCTTTCACGCATCTTTCCTTCATCCGCCCCTCCCGGCAGCCACTGGTGCATACCTGTGGCGCAACCGGGGCCTGAAAACCGCGGACCGCACCCAGCGGCCCTGTAGAAATTGGAGTTACCCCCATGGCAGCAAAATCCGTTCTCGACCAGGTCATTTCCCTCTCCAAGCGGAGGGGCTTTGTGTTCCAGGCCGGTGAGATCTACGGAGGTTCGCGTTCTGCCTGGGACTACGGGCCCCTCGGCGCCGAACTGAAGGAAAACATCAAGCGCCAGTGGTGGCAGTCCATGGTCCGCGGCCGCGAGGACGTGGTGGGCCTGGACTCCTCGGTCATCCTGCCCCGCCAGGTATGGGAAGCCTCCGGCCACGTCGAGGTCTTCTCCGATCCGCTGGTGGAGTGCCTTTCCTGCCACAAGCGCTACCGCGCGGACCACCTCGAGGAAGAGTACGAGGAAAAGAAGGGCCGCCCCGCCGAGAACGGCCTGAAGGACATCGCCTGCGCCAATTGCGGCACCCGCGGCCAGTGGACCGAACCCCAGGAATTCTCCGGCCTGCTCAAGACCTTCCTGGGTCCGGTGGCGAGCGAGGAAGGCATGCACTACCTGCGCCCGGAAACGGCCCAGGGCATCTTCGTGAACTTCAACAACGTCCTCACCACCTCCCGCAAGAAGCCGCCGTTCGGCATCGGCCAGATCGGCAAGTCCTTCCGCAACGAGATCACGCCCGGCAACTTCATCTTCCGCACCCGTGAGTTCGAGCAGATGGAAATGGAGTTCTTCGTTGAGCCCGGCACCGATGAGGAATGGCACCAGTACTGGATGAAGGAGCGCATGTCCTGGTACACCGGCCTTGGCATCCGCGAGGAGAACCTCCGCTTCTTCGAGCACCCGCAGGAAAAGCTGAGCCACTACTCCAAGGGCACCACGGACATTGAGTACCGCTTCGGTTTCCAGGGCTCCGAATGGGGCGAGCTGGAGGGCATCGCCAACCGCACCGACTTTGATCTCTCCACCCATGCCAAGGCCTCCGGCACGGACCTGAGCTACTTCAACCAGGCCACCAACGAGCGCTACACCCCGTACGTCATCGAGCCCGCCGCCGGCCTGACCCGTTCCTTTATGGCGTTCCTGGTGGACGCCTACACCGAGGACGAGGCCCCCAACGCCAAGGGTGGCGTGGACGTCCGCACGGTGCTGAAGCTCGACCCCCGCCTGGCCCCGGTCAAGGCCGCCGTGCTCCCGCTGAGCCGCAACGAGGACCTGTCTCCGAAGGCCAAGGACCTCGGCGCGCAGTTGCGGAAGAACTGGAATATCGACTTCGACGACGCCGGTGCCATCGGCCGCCGCTACCGCCGGCAGGACGAAATCGGCACCCCGTTCTGCATCACCGTGGACTTCGACACCCTCGAGGACCAGGCCGTGACCATCCGCGAGCGGGACACCATGAGCCAGGAGCGCGTCTCCCTGGACAAGGTGGAAGGCTACCTGGCCGCACGCCTGATAGGCGCCTGAGCATGGCCATCGAATACCGCGAATGGCACGAGGGGGACGACCTCGCCCTCCTGGAAATCTGGGGCGGCCCGGAAACCTCCCAGGCCCGGCAGTTCCGCGGTGCCCTGGCGGTTTCCTCCGACGGGAGCAGCACGCCCTGGCGGCGCTGCATAGTGGCCGAGGACGTCATCGACGGCGTCGGCATCCCGGTTGCGGCGGGCGTGGTGTACGAAGCGTCGCTGCATCCGGAACGGCTCTGGACCTACATCGAAGTGGCGCGGGACCACCGCCGCTCCGGCATCGGTGCCACGCTCCTGACCATGCTGCGCCGCGAAGCCGAACAGTCGCCGTCGGGCGTTACGAAGCTCCGCGCCAAGGTGGAGCCGGGTACCCCCGGCGCCGCCTTCGCCGAACATTTCGGGCTGTCCCCGATCCAGCGTTCCCGGCTGGTGGTGGTGGAACCGGGCGCCCTGCGGCTTCCAGTGTTCCCGGCCAAGGACGACGGCGGACCGGCCAACGACGAAAACGCCGGTTCTGACGTGGTGATGGACCTGGCCACCGGCTCCGTGGAACTGACGGACGTTGTGGGCCGCTACTACACCGCCATCCACGACTGGGATTCCCCGGGAGTTCTGTCCGTGGGCCAGGTGCAGAAACTGTTCCTGGACGACCTCACTGGAGCCCACGGCGCCATCGTGCTGCGCGCACAGCCGGAGTCTGCCTTCGGCGCCGGGGTTGCGCCCAGTAAGAAGGGCCGGATCCGGGCCTTTGCCGTCAGCTACGCCGCGCCGTCCGATCCTGACGCCGCCCCCGGGCAGGAAGCTGCCGGGCAGGAAGCGCCCACGGACGTGTTCGTTGGACACGAGCCGGCGCTGGCCCGGGAAGACGCCGCCGAGGCCGTCCGCGACATGCTGTCCCTGATCGCGTACCAGCACCCGGTGATGCTGGAACTGGACGACTCCATGACTGCCTTGCGTGCCGCCGTCGAGCCCCTGCTGGAAAGCGGCAAAGCCCGCCTCGCCGGCCCGGAGACCTGGGTGGTCTCGGACTAAGCAGCGCGGCCGCAACTGAGTAGCGCCAAGTGTCGTTTGACCGCCCAAAACGACACTTGGCGCTACTTACTTGGGCTACTTTCTGCGGGAAGTACGACGGCGGCGCGTCAGCACGTCCTCAGCGTCCAGCAATTGCCGCTCGGCTTCGGTCGGGGCCCCGCCGCCCAGGTCGGCGGGCATCCACCATGCGCCCGGCGGGACAGGCAGGGGAAAGTCCGCGATGCACGCATCGATCCCCGCCTGCAGCCGGGCGCGCAGTTCAGCCGTGGCCGCTTCGGCGTCAACGTCAGGTCCCACCTGCAACGGCTCACCCACATGGACACGGACCGGCGCACGCCAGGCTGACTGCAGTGACGACCCATGACCCCTCGTCAGCAGGCGGTGGGCGCCCCACACGGAGACCGGAATAACAGGGACACCGGCTTCCGCAGCCATTCTGACAGCGCCGGTTTTGCATTCCCGGACCTTGAAGCTCCGGCTCACGCCGGCCTCCGGGAAGACTGCCAGGTGTTCGCCGCTCCGCAGCTTGGCCACGGCCTCGTCAAGGGCGCCGGCGCGTTCCGCGTATCCCACCACCACGCTGCTGGTGGCACTGATGGCCGGGCCGGCGAGCCAGTGGTCGGCCGCGCCCTGATGGATCAAGAAACGCAGCTGGGCATGCGCATGCTTCCACAGGATGAGTTCCACCGGGGCGAAATCCAGGTAGCCGAAGTGCGTGATGGCAAAGACCGCACCGCTGCCGGGCGTCACGGCCGGGGCGATCCCTTGCCGCGGCCCGGGTGCCGGCAGTTGCTCCACGCCGCTGGCAAGAATCCTGATCTGGAAACCCCACCGGAGGAACAGGCCCAGGCGGACAATCAGCCGGTAGAAACGGTCACTCGGCCGGGGGCGCCAGGGCATAGCGTTCCTTTCGTTCGTGACGCCAGTGCAGGCAGGATTTGGTGCTTAGAGGGTCACCTGCACGGACGATTCCGGCAGCAGCTGGTTGAATCCCCGCGGCAGGGCCACACCCGTCCCCGCCGCTTCGTTGAAGGCCTTCAGCACAAACCCGGTGGAGAGCGTGTGCCACAGCCTGATCTTGCGGAGCATAAAGTGCCCGGCACCCTTCAGCGCCACGTACTGCATCGAGGCGGCACCGGCCGCCGCCCGCCGGGCAAACGCGAGCGACGCCGACGGGCTGGTCCACCGATCGAACGTCCCGTGGACAATCAGCACCTTCTTGGCCGCTACTGCGGAGACCGGCGTTCCGGGGCTGAGCCACGGGGCCAGGGCCACCACGGCTGCAACCTGGGGGTGGTCCGCGGCGCAGACCGCCGTCAGCCCGCCCATCGAATGGCCCACCAGGAACACCGGGACGTCCGGATGCTGCGTGCTTATCTGCTTAAGGGCCCAGCGGGCGTCCTGCAGGGGCGTCATGTCCTCCCCGTTCCAGCCCCGCACGCTGTTGCGCAAGGACCACACGGAAAGCCCATGCTTCCGGCCCGCCCGGTGGAGGTGCCTGGCAAAGGGGACCATCCGGGCTGGACTCAGGTGCCGGGCCTCCACCGGCTCGCGGCTGCGGGACTTTCCGCCGTGCAGCACCAGGGCAATGCCCCGGGTGGGACCCGACGACGGCAGCACGCTGAGCACGGGCTGGTGCAGCATTCCCGCGGCGGCTCCAGCCGCGTTCAGGCTGCCATTTTCCTCATTCCTGCGGTTGGCCATGCCCGGTTCCTCCCAGTTCTGCCGATCCATTTATCAACCCTATGGTGCCGGACGTAGAGTTCAACGTATGAGGTTCTACTGCTGATGGGGTCCGGACACTCCCACGCTTCTACAGACCATTCGGAGCCGACACCAGAGGCGATTGCCGCCAGGCGGCGGGCAAACCGGATCCTGGCCGCAGTGCTGATCCCACTGACCCTGCTGACCCTTGCCGGCATGGCGATGCTGTGGCCCTCGGGAAGCAAAGAAGGCGTTTCCCTGGCCAACCCTTATTCGGCGGCCCCGGGCGTCACCTTCGACACGGGAACCATCCAGAGCGTGGCGGTCGAGAACTGCATGCAGGGCGTCAGCCAACAGAACCAGGGCCAGGCTCAGCAAGGACAGGCCCAGCAGGGACAAGCCCAACAAGGACAAGGGTCCGACTGCACGTTTGCCTTCACCGAACCGGACAAAGGCGGAAGTCCGGTGAAGGTGGTCATCAACCCGGACGTCGCCAAGTCTCACGGCGTCAAGCCCGGCGACCAGATCCGCTACCTGAACTTGTCCAACGCGCAGGGTGCCTCCGCCTCGCAGGGTTCGCCCGCCTATATCTTCGTGGACTTCGTCCGGACCCTCCCGATCGTCCTGCTCGCGCTGCTGTACGCGGCGGTGGTGATCGCCGTCGCGCGGTGGCGCGGCCTGCGTGCCCTGATCGGACTGGTCGGCGCCTACTTTGTGCTGGCCAGCTTTATGCTGCCGGGCCTGGTGGAAGGTAAGCCGCCGCTGCTGCTGGCACTGGTGGGATCCACGGTGATTATGATCGGGGTCCTGTACTTCGCCCACGGGTTCTCCGCGCGCACCTCCACGGCACTCCTGGGCACCATCTTCGGCCTGGCAATCACGGCTCTGCTGGCCGCGTGGGCCACCGGTGCTGCCAACCTCGCGGGAGTGGGCAACCATGACGCCACCACCCTGATGAACACTTCGGCCAATATCTCCATCTCGGGGGTGATCCTGTGCGGGCTCATCATCTCCGGACTGGGTGTCCTTAACGACGTGACCATCACACAGTCCTCGGCCGTCTGGGAACTGTACGAACTTGCGCCGCAGAGCAGCGCCCGGAAGCTGTTCACCTCAGCCATGAGGATCGGCCGCGACCACATCGCTTCCACCGTGTACACCATTGCGTTCGCCTATGCCGGCGCCGCCCTGCCGATCCTCATCATTGTGATGCTCTACGACCGTCCGCTCGCAGACACGCTCACCAGCGCCGAACTGTCCGAAGAGGTCATCCGCACCCTGGTGGGTTCCATCGGACTGGTCCTGGCCATCCCGGTCACCACTCTGATCGCGGTGCTGGTGGTGAAGGCTACGGGCTCGCCCGGTGTGGCGGTGTCCGGCACACGTACGGCGAACGACGGCGACCGGCCGTTAGGTGCCGAACTCACAGCCACGCCCGCGACAGCGCAGCCCGCCGTCAACCCTGACGATGTCACCGACACCGGTACGCTCGCAGCCGCAGCCTTCCAGACCCGCCGGGGCCGCAGGGCCGCCGAGCGGGACTGACAGAGGGCCCGAAGTACCACCGACAATCCACGATTTGCCCGGCTTTGCAACAATGGACAGGTGACTGTTACAGCAACTCCTCCCGCCCCCAAGCTGGAACTCCCGCCCCTGAAGCTGGGCCCCATCACCGTGCACACCCCGGTGATCCTGGCGCCGATGGCCGGCATCACCAACTCGGCGTTCCGCCGGTTGTGCCGCGAATACGGCGGCGGAATGTACGTGGCGGAGATGGTCACCTCTCGCGCCCTCGTGGAGCGCACCCCCGAATCCCTGCGCATCATCTCGCACGACGACGACGAAAAGGTCCGCTCCGTCCAGCTCTACGGTGTGGACCCCGGCACCGTGGGCGCTGCCGTGCGGATGCTCGTCGAGGAAGACCGCGCGGACCACATCGACCTCAACTTCGGTTGCCCCGTCCCCAAGGTGACCCGCCGCGGCGGCGGCTCCGCCCTGCCCTGGAAGATCGACCTCTTCACCTCCATCGTGCAGACTGCCGTCAAGGAAGCGTCCAAAGGCAACGTCCCGCTGACCATCAAGATGCGCAAGGGCATCGACGACGACCACCTCACGTACCTCGACGCCGGCCGCATCGCCCGCGATTCCGGTGTGGCCGCCGTCGCCCTTCCACGGCAGGACCGCCGCCCAGTTCTACTCGGGCCAGGCCGACTGGTCGGCCATCGCCCGCCTGCGCGAAGCCCTGCCCGACATTCCGGTGCTGGGCAACGGCGACATCTGGTCCGCCGAGGACGCGGTTCGCATGGTCCGCGAAACGGGGGTTGACGGCGTGGTGGTGGGCCGCGGCTGCCAGGGCAGGCCCTGGCTGTTCGGCGACCTCCAGGCCGCCTTCGAAGGCAGCGACACCCGCTTCCGGCCCAACCTGCGCCAGGTGGCCGAGGGCGTCTACCGGCACGCGGAACTGATGGTGGAGACCTTCGGTGACGAGGGCAAGGCGCTGCGTGAGATCCGCAAGCACATCGCCTGGTACTTCAAGGGCTATGTGGTGGGCGGGGAACTGCGCACCCGCCTGGCCCTGGTGACCAGCCTTGAGGTCCTGCGGGACACCCTCGCAGAACTGGACCTCGACTCCCCGTACCCGGGCGTTGACGCAGAAGGTCCGCGCGGCCGCGCCGGCTCACCCAAGAGGCCGGCGCTGCCCAAGGACTGGCTGGAGTCCCGCGCGCTGAACGCGGCGCAGTCCGCCGACATCTCAGCCGCTGAACTGGACGTTTCCGGTGGCTGAGACCCGGACCGCCGCGCCCGTCCTGCCCGGCTACGACACCCACGACTCCGCCCGCTGGGTGGAGGAACCGCCCAAGAATGTTTACCGCTCGGACTTTGAGCGGGACCGCGCCCGGGTGCTGCATTCCTCCGCGCTGCGCAGGCTCGGTGCCAAGACGCAGGTGGTGGCACCGGACACTGACGACTTCGTCCGGACACGGCTCACGCACAGCCTCGAGGTGGCCCAGGTGGGCCGCGAGCTGGGCCGGGCCCTGGGCTGCGACCCCGATGTTGTGGACACCGCCTGCCTCAGCCACGACCTCGGTCACCCGCCGTTCGGGCACAACGGGGAATCGGCGCTGAACGAGGTGGCGCATGCCATCGGCGGTTTCGAAGGCAACGCCCAGACACTGCGCCTCCTGACCCGGCTCGAACCCAAGGTCCTGGCCCCTGACGGCCAGCCCGCCGGACTCAACCTGACCAGGGCAAGCCTGGACGCCGCGTCGAAGTATCCGTGGTCCGCGCTGGAAGCACCTGTGATCCACGGCCAGCGAACCAGCAAGTTCGGCGCCTATGAGGATGACCTCCCCATCTTCAACTGGATCCGGGAAGGCGCCCCCGAGCGCCGGTCCTGCCTGGAAGCCCAGGTGATGGACCTGGCCGATGACATCTCCTATTCCGTGCACGACGTTGAGGACGCCATCGTCGCCGGCCACTTCCAGCTCCGCTGGATGGACAACCCGGACCACCGCGCCCGGGTGGTGGGCTACGCCAAGCAGTGGTACCTGCCGCACAACGATCCCGCCGCGATCGACGCCGCCCTGGCCCGGCTTGAGGCTACTGATGTGTGGGTGCGGGAAGCGGACGGCAGCCGCAAGTCCATGGCCGCCCTGAAAAACATGACCAGCCAGCTGATCGGCCGGTTCTGCCAGAGCGCCCTGGAGACCACCCGCGCCGTGTACGGTCCGGAGAACCTGACCCGGTACAACGCCCAGCTCATGGTGCCGGACGAGACGGTCATGGAGATCGCCGTGATGAAGGGCCTGGCCACCACCTTCGTGATGACCACCGAGCACCGCCAGCCCATCTACGAGCGCCAGCGCGAGGTGCTCCACGCCCTGGTGACGGCCCTGAGCGCCACCGGGGACCGCCACCTCGAGCCGATGTTCGCCGCGGACTGGCGGGACGCGCCCGACGACGGAGCGCGCCTTCGCGTGGTCATCGACCAGGTGGCCTCACTCACCGACGGATCGGCACTGGCAATGTACGAACGCCTGGTAGGGAGCCTGCCGTCGCTGTGGTGAGGGTCGCCACAGGGTTCCAGTCGTCGTCGTACCCCGGGGCTAGGATTGCTCTGTGGCTGGGCTGATCAAACGTGAAGATATCGACGAAGTACGCCAGCGCACGGACATCAAGGAAGTGGTTGACGGCTACGTCACGCTCAAGGGCGCCGGCCTGGGTACCTTCAAGGGGCTGTGCCCCTTCCACGACGAACGCTCGCCTTCCTTCACCGTCCGCCCGCAGGTAGGCCGCTACCACTGCTTCGGCTGCGGCGAGGATGGCGACGTTATCGCGTTTGTGCAGAAGCAGGACCACAGCTCCTTCCAGGAAGCCGTGGAGAAGCTCGCCGCCAGGATCGGCTACGAGCTGCGTTATGAGGACGGCGGCACCGGCCCCAACCGCGAGGAAGTGGGCCGCCGGCAGCGTCTGCTGGACGCCCACAAAATCGCCGACGAGTTCTTCCAGTCTCAACTGCTGACGCCCGGGGCCGCGGAGGCGAGGACGTTCCTGCACGGCCGCGGATTCGATCGTGCCGCCGCCGAGCAGTTCGGCGTAGGCTATGCGCCGCAGGGCTGGGACGCGCTGCTCAAGCACCTCCGCAACCGGGGTTTCACCGATGGCGAGCTCAAGCTCACCGGGATGTTCTCCGAGGGAAACCGGGGCATCTACGACCGTTTCCGCGGCCGCCTGATCTGGCCCATCCGGGACATCGCGGGGGACACCATCGGCTTCGGCGCCAGAAAGCTTTACGAGGACGACCAAGGTCCCAAATACCTCAACACCCCCGAGACCACGCTCTACAAGAAATCCCAGGTGCTCTACGGGATAGACCTCGCTAAACGGAACATCGCCAAGGACCGGCAGCTGGTGGTGGTGGAGGGCTACACGGACGTTATGGCGTGCCACCTGGCGGGAATTCCGACGGCGGTGGCAACCTGCGGAACGGCGTTCGGCACCGAGCACATCAAGATCGCCCGCAGGCTCCTCTCTGACGACGGCACCGGGGGAGAGGTCATCTTTACCTTCGACGGCGACGCCGCCGGCCAGAAAGCGGCGCTGCGCGCTTTTGAAGAGGACCAGAGGTTTACCGCCCAGACGTACGTGGCTGTGGAGCCCACCGGGGCGGATCCCTGCGACCTGCGCCAAAGCAAAGGCGACGAGGCAGTCCATGCCTTGGTGCAGTCCCGCCGGCCGCTGTTCGAGTTCGCTATCCGCACTACGCTCAAGCAGTTCAACCTGGACACCGTGGAAGGCCGCGTGCAGGGCCTGAAAGCCTCCGTCCCCGTGGTTGCCGCCATCCGTGACGCGTCCACCCGCACCGGCTACTGCCAGGCCTTGACCGGGTGGCTGGGCATGCCGGACCCCAATGAGGTGCTGCGCCTGGTCACCGCCGCGGTGAAGCGCGGCGACCAGGGCGGCCCTGCCGCTGTCGGTCCCGGGGCTTCCTCCCGCCCGGCCCCACCGGGCGGACCTGGCGTAGCTGCCGGACCGGCCTCGGGCGCTGTGCCCTCCTTCCACCGGCCGGACCCGCGGGACCCCGTGGCCTCCATGGAACGGCAGGCGCTGGAAGTGGCCCTGCAGGAACCCGCGCTGCTGGCCGGCGGAGTGTGGGACCGCTTCGCCGCCGCCCGTTTCGCTACCCCGGCCTTCCAAGCTGTCCACGACGCCATGCGTGCCACCGGCCCGGGCCTCACCGTTGACCCGGTGCGGTGGGTGGAGCACGTAATGGACGAAGTTCCGGAACCGCTGCGGCCCCTGGTCTCCGAGTTGGCGGTGGTGCCGCTGCCGGCAAATACCGAAGAGGCGGTGCAGAAGTACTGCCGGGACATCCTGTCACGGCTGTTCGAGCTGCAGATCACCAGGGTCAAGGCGGACAAGATGGGGCAGCTGCAGCGGCTGGATCCGTCGGCGGACCCTGAAACCTACCAGCGGCTCAACCGGGAGCTGATGATGCTCGAAATGGAACGCCGCGCGCTGCGTGCTGACGCATAGGCAGGCACCCACACACGTCCGGGACGGCCTCGATTTCGTTTCCACTGCGGGTGTTTGCTAGGCTAATACCCGCTTCATTCCTCCTTAGCTCAATTGGCAGAGCATTCGACTGTTAATCGAAGGGTTGCTGGTTCAAGTCCAGCAGGAGGAGCGCGCAATCCCCGCTCCGGGACTTTCGGAGCGGGGATTTTTTATGCCCGGATGCGGACGGCGGGCCCGCAAAACCGCCGATTTCACATTGGTGCGGATCCTTTGCTAATGTCATACCTGCTTCATTCCTCCTTAGCTCAATTGGCAGAGCATTCGACTGTTAATCGAAGGGTTGCTGGTTCAAGTCCAGCAGGAGGAGCAAACCAAAAATCCCCGTTCCTTCCCTTGGAAGGAACGGGGATTTTTCTTTTAGACAAAGTCCATCTCCACCTGGAGGAAGCGCTCTGCCTCCGCGATCGCGGCCAGGAACGCCTCCTTTTCGGTGGGTGACTTACGCGGCTGGCGCGGGTTCCATTCGTGCGGTGCGGAATGGACACGCACGAATCCTGTTTCGGGCGGCGCATAGAAGATGCCGAACCGCTGCACGGGCCACTCCGGAGAGGTTTCGGGGGCCACCAGGAGCGCTGCATTGAAGGCCGGGTTGTACCACTGGGCGATCGGCCGGCGGCGGTCTTCGGTGAACAGCCCGGCCGCATAGAGGGCCGCCGACTGCTCGCCGCTCTGGGCACACAACCGCTCCCACCACAGTGGCAGGATCCCGGTATCGCACCGTTGCCACGTGGCCGGGAGCTGCGGTTGATCCTGCCAGCCTGGCACAAACAACATTTTATCTCGGGAGGGGCAATCAGCGGCAGACGGCGCGGCACCGGCACCCAGACCCGAAAGAAGGCCTAGGGACGGTTCCAGGGGCCCGGATTGACCCGGTACAGCAACGCGGAGCCAACCAGCATGCCCAGGACAATGCCCATGGCGGGATTGCCCAGGGCGCGCCCCGCGAAATAGCCCACGACGGCGCCCAGCACCGCCCCGAGGAAGAGTCCCCGGCGGTTCCGGTGCGGCTTGCGCCTGGCAGGTTTCTTTGGCATCAGGAGGGCATCGGCAGTCAGTGGATGGATGGGACGGTCCGGGGCCGGACCACGAGCCACAAAGCCGCGATGGCCAGCAGGATACAGGCGGCCTGGACGGCGCCCATCGGGGTGGCGCTGGTGATGCCCAGCCAGCCGACCACCGGGGAGATGAGGCCGGCGGTCAGGAAGGTCGCGGCACCCAGCAGCGAGGCGGCGGTGCCGGCCTGGCCCGCATGGCCGGCCAGGGCGAGGACCTGGACGCAGGGGAACATAAAGCCCGTGCCCATGATGTAGAACCACAGGGGAACCATAACGCCCCACAGTCCCAGTCCGAGCTGGTCGAACACTACGATCAGCAGTGCCATCAAGAAGGTCCAGGCGGTGGCTCCGGCAAGGATCCACTGCGGCGGCACCCGCCGGATGAGGCGGGAGCTGGTCTGGATGCCGGCCACGATGCCCAGTGAATTGATGCCGAAAAGCAGCCCGTACTCCTGAGCCGAGAAGCCAAACACATCCTGGAACAGGAAGGGCGAGGCCGAAAGGTAAGTGAACAGCCCGCCGAAGTTCAGGCCGGCCACCATCAGCAGGCCAACAAAGATCCTGTCCCTGAACAGGATGCCGTAGCGCTGGCGGACCGTCATGCCGCTCTGCCGGCGCTTTTCCGGCGGCAGCGTCTCCCGCACCAGGAACAGGGCGGCGACAATGACCAGGGTGCCGTATGAGGCAAGGAACACAAAGATCCCCGGCCACGCCATTACCAGGAGCAGCTGTGAACCGATCACCGGAGCCAGGATCGGTGCCAGCCCGTTGACCAGGGACATACGAGAAAACATCTTCACCATGGCGTAACCGGAGAAGAGGTCCCGCACCATGGCCATGGCCACCACGCCTCCGCCGGCCGCCCCCACACCCATCAAAACTCGGAAGATGCCCAGGGTGGTGATGTCGGTGGACAGCGCGGCGCCAAGCGACGCCGCAATGTGCAGTGCCGTCGCCAGGATCAGCGGCATCCGCCGGCCCACCTTGTCGCTGAACGGGCCCACCACCAGCTGGCCGAAGGCGAAACCCACCGTGGTCCCGGCCAGTGTCAGCTGGACCTGGGCTTCGGTGACGCCCAGGCTCTCCTCGAGGGCGGGAAAGGCCGGAAGGTAAAGGTCGATCGTGAACGGACCCAGGGCAGTCAGGGCGCCGAGCAGGAGGATGTACAGGAGTTTGCGGCGGCGGCTCAACAGATCGCCCGGATTGCTGGGAATGGTCACGATGATCAATCCTAGGCCCGGGATAACAGATTTTTGCAGCGTTGTAGGCCGCGCCGTCCGGCAAGCCCCGGAGTCCGCCATTGAACTGAATGATACTTTTGGGGGCGGGGACGGTGCAGCTGCACTCTCCCGCAGCACATGGAAGCCGAATCCACCATGAAACAGTAAGGCGGGACCGATGAGCGGACGTCACAGCGGGCGGACCAGCCAGGGAGTGCGCATCGCCGCGCTGCCCGGGACGCTTAAACTCCTTTTCCGGTTGGCGCCCCGCCAGCTCAACGACGAGATTGCCTTCGCAAAGATCGAGCTGAAGCGCAAAGGTGTCCAGGTTGGAGTTGCTTCCGCTTTCCTCGCTGTGGCCCTGGTCTTTGTCCTCTTCCTCGTGGTGGCACTGATCGTTGCCGCCATCATGGGACTGGCCACCATCATGCCCGCCTGGCTGGCAGCGGTGCTGGTTTCCGCGGCGTTCCTGCTGATTGCACTCATCGGCGGCCTGATCGGCATCAGCAGGTTCAAGAAGGCCATGCCGCTGCTGCCCGAGGAGACCATCCGCGGCATCAAGCACGATATTGGCGTTGCCAAGGAGGGATCTGCCTTCAACCCTGCGGTCCTGGATCCCCGGACTCCCGAGGCAAAAGCTGCCAAGGCAGCGAAGGCGGAAGCCGCTGCGAAGGCCAAGGCTGAAAAGGAGGCCAAGGCCGCGGAGCATAACAAGGAATTCCCGCAGGCCTCCGAGCCGGAACTCGCCCGCCGCCTGAGCCAGCGCCGCCACCACCTCACCGAAGTCCGCGACGACCTCGGCGATGAACTCGATGTCAAAACCCAGGCCCGGTTCCTCTTGGCTGCTGCGCAGGTCAAGATGCGTGAGGGCCAGGTTCTGGCCGCCCGGGGCAAAGACCTCGCCGCGAGCCGGCTGGCCGGTCTCTCCGAATCCACCGGAGGCCTGGGTGCGCGGTGGAAACCTCTGGCTGCCCTTGCGGCCGCCGGGACCGTGTTGGTTGTGCTGGTCCGCAAGCTCCTCCGGACGTACTAGCCCCGGCCACACTGAGCCTGCTCCGGCAGCCCGGCCAGACAAAGACCGTGGCAGTGAACAGGGACACGAATCGTCAGTACGCGCCGCAGGGCAGCAGGAAGGAAAGGGGACGGGATGAAGTTCATCGGTGCCGGCTCCCGTCCCGGCCGCCCCCACGTAGACCACGACCGCGTCTTCACCATCCCCAACCTGCTCACCGTTGTGCGGTTTATGGGCGTGCCCCTGTTCATTTGGCTCGTCCTGGGCCAAAAGCAATACGCCGCAGGCGTGGTGGTTTTGGCGGTTATGGCCGGCACGGACTGGATCGACGGGTACGTTGCCCGCCGCTTCGACCAGGCCTCGAAGCTCGGACGGGTCCTGGATCCCATCGCCGACCGCCTGGCTCTGATCGCCGTCGCCGTCACGCTGGTGATTGCCGGCGTCGTCCACTGGCTCTACCTTGCCGCACTGGTGGTCCCGGACGCCATACTGCTGGCCCTGACGCTGTCCTTCTTCCGCGGTCACCCGGATCTTCCGGTCAGCATTGTGGGAAAGGTCCGCACCGGCCTGCTGCTTCTGGGCACTCCGCTGCTGGTCCTCTCGCGCCTGGATACGGGATTCTCTGATGAACTGTTCGTGGCAGCATGGATTGTGCTGGGCCTGGGCCTGATCGGCCACTGGATAGCCGCATACAACTATTTCTGGGCCATTCTGCGCAAGGGCAGAAGGCTGCATCACGACGGCGGGACCGGCTGATGGTCTGGCTCGCCGTGGTACTTGCGGTGCTGGGAGCGTTCTGCCTGGCTTTGGGCGCGCAGCGCCAGGGGAGTGCGGTCAAGGCCGACACCGGGGGGTTGGCCCTGAGCTCGAACGGGTTCCTCCGCCTGCTGAAGAACCCGCGCTGGGTGTTCGGCCTCCTCCTGCTGGGCGCCGGAATGGCGATGAACGCTGTTGCCCTTGTCTCTGCCCCACTTACCGTCGTCCAGCCCATCGGGGCCATCGCGCTCGTCATCACCACCATCATCAATGCCAAGGACCAGGACCTAACGATCAACCGGGCAACGGTGGTTGCCATCTCAGCCTGCGTGGCAGGCTCGGCACTCTTTGTCATCCTCGCGGTCAACGTCACCCAGGAAAACCACCATGTAAGCTTCGCGGACGAACTTACGATCGTGCTGCTGCTGGCCCTCGCCGTCGGACTCTTCGGCACTTTGGCAGTCATGTTCAAGCACCGGATAAACGCCTTCGTCTACATACTGGGCGCCGGGGTACTCTTTGGATTCGTGGCCGTACTCACCCGGATTATCGGCAAGCACCTGCTCGATCCCAACGGGCTCTTCCTGCTGAACGTGCAGTGGTACTCAGTGGTTGCCCTCATCGCCGCAGCTGGACTGGGGTCATGGTTTGTCCAAAACGCCTACTCCTCTGGGCCGCCGGACCTGGTCATCGCAGGACTCACGGTGATTGATCCCTTAGTGGGGATCGCCATCGGGATCGTCATCCTCGGCGAACTCCGTGCGGATGTGCACGCCGTAATGGCCATTGCCATGGGAACTGCCGCATCCCTTGCTATCGTGGGGGTAATTGCCCTTTCCAGGCACCACCCCGAGGTCACCAGGCGCAAGAAGGACGCGCCGCGGGCCGAGGGCAAGCCGTCCCCGTAGTCCTGTCCGCCATTCCCGTCCATCCAGTCCCTTCCACCCAGCAAATACACGAGGCCCCGGCGCCAGCCGCGGCCGGCCGTGCTGTCAGTACACGCTGTCCGCACCGTGACCATCAGGAGCCCTCCACGTGACCACGCCCGCCAGACCAGCAACCCCTGACCATCCTGATAGCCGCCGACACCTACCCGCCGCATATCAACGGCGCAGCCCAATTCGGCTACCGCCTGGCGAAGGGAATGTCCGGGCGCGGCCACAACGTGCACGTGCTGGCCTGCCGTGCGGACAACGGCAAGAGCTTCACCGAGTTCCGCTCGGAGGCGACCGTCCACCGGCTCCGCTCGCACGGCGTCCCCACCCACGAGTACTTCCGGATCTGCTTCCCTTGGGAAATCAAGAAGGAAATCAGCCTCCTCTTCGACCGCGTCCAGCCCGATGTGGTCCATATCCAGAGCCACTACATGATCGGCGAGCACGTCCTCTACGAGGCTGCCCGGCGCGGCATCCGCATCGTTGCCACCAACCACTTCATGCCGGAAAACCTTAACCCGTTCCTTCCCTTTCCCCAGTGGTTCAAGAACATCATCGGGCGCATCTCCTGGAAGGACATGGGCAAGGTCATGGGCCAGGCGGATGTGGTGACCACACCCACCCCGCTGGCGGCCAAAGCCATGCACCAGCATGCCTTCCTGCGCAAAGTCCTTCCGCTGTCCAACGGCATCGACTCCGCCGCCTACGAACTGCAGCCCGGCGAACAGATCGAACCGCACGCCCACCCCACTGTGTTGTTCGTGGGCCGCCTGGCGGAGGAAAAGCATGTGGATGTGCTGATCGAGGCCGTCGGCAAGACGCCCGCAGAGCTGAAGGTGCACCTGGAGATCGTGGGCGGCGGCGAGGTGCGGTCGAACCTCGAAAACCTCGTCCAGCGGCTCGGGCTGGGGGACCGGGTGAAGTTCCTGGGCCTGGCCAGCGACGAGGAGCTGCGGAAGGCCTACATCCGGGCTGACCTGTTCTGCATGCCCGGCACCGCTGAGCTTCAGTCACTGGTCACCCTGGAGGCGATGTCAGCCTCCACCCCGGTTGTACTCGCAGACGCCATGGCCCTGCCGCACCTGGTCCGCGATGGCGAAAACGGATACCTGTTCGCTCCCGGCGACAGCGATGACCTGGCCAAAAAGATCACCCTGGTCCTGGAGCTGCCCGCAGACCAGCGCGCTGCCATGGGACAGGCCAGCCGGCAGATGGTGGAACCGCACAGCATCCAAGGCACCCTGCAGACCTTCGAGGACCTTTACCGCGGCGCTGGATTCGAAGACAAGGTGGTCTAAACGCCTTCCGGGGTTTGCTAGAGTGTTTTTGCCCTGCTGCCGCGCACTGTTTGTGGGAGGTTCGGGGCAGCAAGGGGCTATAGCTCAGCTGGTTAGAGCGCGGGACTCATAATCCTAAGGTCCTCGGTTCAAGTCCGAGTAGCCCTACTTTCAACACACGCGAAACCGCGGCCGGCGCACATTGCCGGCCGCAGTTTCGTTTCGGTTACAGGTCAAAACTGGGACGCCCCATCACCTCCCGCAACATTCCGGGGAACGCCCCATCACCTCCCGCAACATTCCGGCGAACGCCCCAGCAGTGTTTGGATCTTCCCTCGGTGGGTCCCGGACGCGTGCCCGGGTCCCACCGAGGAAACCCCATCCCCGAAGTGATAGAGCCATGCTCCAAAACCTGCAGGAGGTGATGGGGCGTTGGACTGAAACCAGCAGGGGGTGATGGGGCGGTCGACTGAAACAGCAGGGGGTGATGGGGCGTTTGGGGGAGGGAGCATGTCCTATCCCGGCCTTTCGTAAGAGCCGCAGATGCGGTATGTTACTGACCAGTAACATACCGTGCTCATTCCGCGAGCCCCGGTCACCGCTGATCACTTGCGAGGTAACCATGTCCACGTCCGATTCCAACCTCGGCCTGCCCTACGCCGACGGCGACTTCTATGCCTTCGAACAGATGCTCAGTGCAAAAGAGCAGGACCGGCTGGCAGAGGTCCGGGACTTCCTGGCCCGCGAGGTCAAGCCCATCGCCGTGGACTGCTGGAACCGCGGCGAATTCCCCATGGAGCTGATTCCGAAGCTCGCCGACATCGACCTGGTCAGCCCGGTCCGACGGCAAGGCCACTCCAACCTCTTCGCCGGCCTGATGCACGCCGAGGTGACCCGGGCCGACGCTTCCATCGCCACCTTTATGGGTGTGCACGACGGACTCTTTACCGGTTCCATCGAAGCCCTGGCCTCCCAGGAGCAAAAGGACGCGTGGCTTCCCGACATATATTCGCTTCGGAAAATCGGGGCTTTCGGTCTGACCGAACCGCTCGGCGGATCGGACGTGGCCGGCGGGACGCGCACCACTGCCAAGCGCGAGGGGGACTCCTGGATCCTCAACGGCGCCAAGCGCTGGATTGGAAACGCCACCTTCTCCGACTGGGTGGTGATCTACGCCCGCGATGTTGAAGACAACCGGGTCAAAGGCTTCCTAGTGGACGCCTCGCTGGAGGGCTTCAGCGCGGCGAAGATCGAGAACAAGATCGCCCTCCGGACGGTCCAGAACGCCGACATCACCCTGGATAACGTGGTGGTACCGGACTTCTACAAGCTGGCGCACGCCAACAGCTTCCGCGACGTCAACAAAGTCCTCAAAGTCACCCGCCTCGGTGTCGCCTGGCAGGCCGTGGGCCAGCAGCTGGCAGCCTTCGACGTGGCGCGCCGGTACGCGGTGGAGCGCCACCAGTTCGGCAGGCCCCTTGCCTCCTTCCAGCTGGTCCAGAGCCAGCTTGTACAGATCCTGGGCAATGCCGTCAGCTCCATGGGCATGATGGTCCGGCTCTCCCAGCTTGAGGATGCGGGCGAGGCGAAGGACGAGCAGTCGGCCTTGGCGAAGGCCTTCACCACGGCCAGGATGCGTGAAAGCGTGGCCATCGGCCGGAACATCCTGGGTGGCAACGGCATCGTGACTGACTTTGAGATGGCAAAGATCTTCGCCGACGCCGAAGCCATCTACTCCTACGAGGGAACCCACGAGATCAACACGCTGGTGACAGGCCGGGCGATCACGGGAATTTCCGCCATCGTCTGATCAGGCGCCGGGCCAGGCGTCTGGCCTCCGGCTGGTGCTTGTTGCTGCCTGCTAGCCCAGCGGCAGCAGGATGGACGGACGCAAGTCCATCACGAACTGCAGCGGATTGACGTAGTCGTCGCCGCGCCGGACGCCCCAGTGCACACAGGACGCGGCAGCGCAGTGGCCGGGCACAAGCGTCCCGACCACCTGCCCGGCGGCTACCACACTGCCGGCGGTCAAGGTACTGTCCACCGGTTCGAAGCTGCTGCGCAGGCCGTTGCCGTGGTCTATGGCGATCACCGGCCGGTCCACCACCACGCCCACGAAGCTGACGGTGCCTGCCGCCGGCGCGATGACCTCTGCGCGGTCGGACACCGCGCCCAGGTCCACGCCGCGGTGACCGCTGAGCCAGGGTTTGGGCGGCGGATCAAAATCCCGCAGCACGTCCGGGCGCGGGGTGAGCGGCCACATCCATGAAGGCGCTTCGACGGTGGCGGAAACTTCCGTCTGGGGCGCTGCAAAAGAGTATGCCGGGCCGAACGCGAGTACTTCCCCGGCCGGGGCCAAGGAGGCGGGCAGCAGGAGCAGGGCCGCAAGCAGTGCCGGTGGTTTCATGAATCCAGCCTGCGCGGGTTGCAAAGCTGCCGGCAGGGCCAGGTTCCCCTATGTGGAAAAAGCACGTTGACGCCGTCGTGCAAACCTTTCTGCATGTCCTCCGCGTGCGGGGGCCTGTAGTACACTTGATGGAGCAGTTTGCTGCGCCCTCAACGCTTTCCGTCCAGCGTCTATCCCAAAGGTTCTTCCTACGGTATATGCCCCTGTCCGGCCTGCGTCGGCACATCTCATTCAGGAGTGTGGGGGAGCAGCGGCTGACTACGCGCGTCCAGCCCTCTTCGGAGGATCGGACTTCCTGCGGTCAGGACTACGGTCCTGATGGGAAGCCCGATGGACGCCAGGAGCACGGCCCGCCCGGGCCAGGCTAATCAACCGTCAACTATTGGCAGGGTAAGAAGCCCCAGGGGTTTCTCATGAATGACCTGCCGGAAGGAGCGTCGGCATGCCCGTCGTAACTATGCGCCAGCTGCTTGACAGCGGCGTCCACTTTGGACACCAGACCCGCCGTTGGAACCCGAAGATGAAGCGCTTCATCTTCACCGAGCGCAACGGCATCTACATCATTGACCTGCAGCAGTCGCTGTCCTACATCGACCGCGCCTACGAGTTCGTAAAGGCCACCGTTGCCCACGGCGGCACCGTCCTCTTCGTCGGTACCAAGAAGCAGGCCCAGGAAGCAATCGCCGAGCAGGCAACCCGCGTGGGCCAGCCGTACGTGAACCAGCGTTGGCTCGGCGGTATGCTGACCAACTTCCAGACCGTCGCCAAGCGCATCCAGCGCATGAAGGAACTCGAAGAGATCGACTTCGACGACGTTGCCGGCTCCGCTTACACCAAGAAGGAGCTCCTGCTCCTCAAGCGTGAACTCACCAAGCTCGAGTCCAACCTCGGCGGTATCCGCAACCTGACCAAGGCACCCTCCGTGCTCTGGATCGTGGACACCAAGAAGGAACACCTCGCCGTTGATGAGGCCAAGAAGCTGAACATCCCGGTTGTGGCCATCCTGGACACCAACTGCGATCCGGACGAGGTCGACTTCCCGATCCCGGGCAACGACGACGCCATCCGCTCCGTGAACCTCCTGACCCGCGTTGTTGCCGACGCCGTTGCCGAGGGCCTCATCGCCCGCAACAACCGCGGCACGGGCACCACCGAAGCTCCGGAAGAGCCGCTGGCTGAGTGGGAGCGTGAACTCCTCGAAGGCAGCAAGGCTGAAGAGGCTGCCGCTCCCGCTGCTGAGGAAGCCCCGGCTCCTGCCGAGGCTCCCGCCGAAGAGGCAGCTCCGGCTGCCGAAGCTCCGGCTGAAGACGCCAAGTAACACAAGTACATCCGGATTTCCCGGTGCCGCCTGCGGCGCCGGAGCAGCTGACAGGATGGCGGCCCACTTTCGTGGGCTGCCGTCCTGTCGGTCCGTACACCACAACACATTTCTAGACAGAGGGGTTCACATGGCGAACTACACTGCCGCGGACATCAAGGCCCTGCGCGAGCGCACCGGCGCCGGCATGATGGACGTCAAGAAGGCTCTTGACGAAGCCAACGGTGACGCCGAGAAGGCCATCGAAATCATCCGCATCAAGGGCCTCAAGGGCGCTACCAAGCGCGAGGGCCGCTCCACTGCTGAAGGCCTGGTGGCCGCAAAGGTCAGCAACGGCGTCGGCGTGATGATCGAAGTCAACTGCGAGACCGACTTCGTGGCCAAGGCTGACAAGTTCATCCAGCTGGCTGACAAGGTCCTGGCCGTTGCCGTCGAGTCCGGCGCAGCCGATCTCGAGAGCCTGCTGGCCACCGAAGTTGACGGCAAGCCGCTCTCCGAGGTCGTCGTCGAAGAAGGCGCTGTCCTGGGCGAAAAGGTTGTTGTCCGCCGCATCTCCCGCGTTGAGGGTGCAACGGTTGACGCCTACCTGCACAAGACCTCCAAGGACCTCCCGGCCCAGGTTGGCGTGCTGTTCGCCGTTGACGGTGAAGGCGAAGCCGCTTCCACGGCCGCCCACGACGTTGCAGTCCACATCGCTGCCATGGCCCCGAACTACCTGACCCGCGAGGACGTTCCGTCCGAGCTGGTTGAGTCCGAGCGCCGCATCGCCGAAGAGACCGCAAAGGCCGAGGGCAAGCCCGAAGCTGCACTCACCAAGATTGTGGAAGGCCGCGTGACCGGCTTCTACAAGGGTGAAGTGCTGGTTGACCAGGCATTCGCCAAGGACGCCAAGAAGTCCGTGGCGCAGGTCCTCGAAGAGGCCGGTGTCAAGGGAACCGCGTTCACGCGTTTCCGCGTCGGCTCCTAGCCGGTACTGCAAGGGGGTGGCCACTTCGGTGGCCGCCCCTTTTGCATGCAACGGGCCAGTTCCGAGCATCGGCCCAAGCAGGATAATCTTTTTTCAGACCCCCCAACCGGAAGGCATCATGGAAGCCGTCAACACTGTATTGCAGCCAGAGAAAAGTCGACGCCGAGTCCTCCTGAAGCTCTCCGGCGAGGTTTTCGGCGGCGGGAAGCTGGGCGTTGACCCGGAGACAGTCCGCGACGTCGCCAAGCAGATCGCTGCCGCAGTTCCCGAGGTGGAAGTGGCCATCGTGGTGGGCGGCGGCAACTTCTTCCGCGGCGCCGAGCTGTCCCAGAGCGGCATGGACCGTTCCCGGGCCGACTACATGGGCATGCTGGGAACGGTGATGAACTGCCTGGCACTGCAGGACTTCCTGGAGCAGGCCGGTGTCGAAACCCGCGTCCAGAGCGCCATCACCATGGGCCAGGTGGCTGAAGCGTACATTCCCCGCCGCGCTATCCGGCACATGGAAAAGGGCCGTGTGGTCATCTTCGGTGCAGGCGCCGGGCTCCCTTACTTCTCCACCGATACTGTTGCTGCCCAGCGCGCTCTCGAAGTCCATGCAGACGTGGTCCTGATGGCCAAGAGCGGCGTGGACGCCGTGTACACGGCCGATCCCAAGAAGGACCCCTCAGCAGAGCGGCTCGAAACGCTCAGCTACGACGACGCCCTGCGGCGCGACATCCGTGTGATGGACCAGACCGCCATGACCATGTGCAAGGACAACAACCTCTCCATGGTGGTCTTTGGCATGGAGGGTGAGGGCAATGTCACCCGTGCCATCCTGGGTGAAAAGCTCGGCACGCTGGTCAGCGCCTAGCTACGGCTAGGATGTTTTCAGGACAGTTCCGCCCCCGTCTTTCGGGACCGGGGGCGGAAAGCAGCAACCGAGAACCACGTGCACGGAGCCGGCGCCCCGGACTGCACCAGAACCGTCAGGAGAGACCGTGATAGAAGAAACCTTGCTCGAAGCCGAAGACAAGATGGACAAGGCCGTTGAGGTAGCCAAGGAAGACTTCGCTTCCATCCGCACCGGCCGGGCCAACCCGGGGCTCTACAACAAGGTCCTGGTGGACTACTACGGTTCCCCCACACCGCTGCAGCAGCTCGCCTCCTTTGCTATCCCGGACGCACGCACGATCCTCATCACCCCGTTCGACAAGACGGCACTGCGCGACATCGAACGCGCCCTGAGCGACTCCGAGGTGGGCGCCAACCCGTCCAACGACGGCAACGTCATCCGGATCACCATTCCGGAACTGACCAAGGAACGCCGCAAGGAATACGTCAAGATCGTCAAGACCAAGGGCGAGGACGCCAAGATCTCCATCCGCAACATCCGCCGCAAGGCCAAGGAAACCCTGGACCGCCTGGTCAAGGACGGGGAGGCCGGCGAGGACGAGGGCACCCGCGCCGAAAAGGAACTGGACGGCATCACCAAGGCCCACGTGGACGGCATCGACGAGCTGCTCAAGCGCAAGGAAGCAGAGCTGCTCGAAGTCTGATGGGCCAGGCAGAACAGGCCCCGGCACAACGGGCGCGCACACGGGGGAAGCAGCCCAGGAGCAATCCAACACCAAAGGCCGGGCGTAACCTGCCGGCCGCGGTGGTGGTGGGCCTGGCCATGCTGTTCGCGGTGCTGGGCGGCCTGCTGTTCCTCCCGCTTGGGTTTGTGGCGGTGACCACCACGTTTGCTGTCTTCGGTGTCTGGGAAATCTACCGGGCATTGGAAGCGAACGGCACCCGGATGCCGATCATTCCAGTGATAACGGGCGCGGTGGCCATGCCGTTCTGCGCCTACCTTGGCGGCATCGAGAGCCTGCTCTTCGCCATGCTGCTCAGCTCGGTGGCCGTCCTGCTGTGGCGGTCGGTGGAGAGCGCTGCGGGCTCCGCCAACAGCATCTTCGCCGGTGTGTTCACCCTGGGCTGGGTGCCGTTTTTTATCAGTTTCGCCGCGCTTCCGCTGCACGCCGCAGGAGGCGCCACGCCGCTGGGTCTCTGGCCGGGCGGTACCATTCCGGACGGCGCATGGCAGGTGGCGGTGATGCTGCTGCTGGTGGTATCCAACGACACCTTCGGGTACCTGGTGGGAGCCTCCCTGGGAAAGCATCCGATGGCCCCGAAGATCAGCCCGAAGAAGTCCTGGGAAGGATTCGCCGGTTCAATCGCCGGTGCCATGCTGATCGGCGTCCTTGCCTGCCTCTTTGTGCTGGATAAGCCCTGGTGGGTGGGCATCACCCTGGCGGTAGGAACCGTAGCGGCATCCACCGCCGGCGACCTCGCTGAATCCATGGTCAAACGCGAACTCGGCGTCAAGGACATGAGCAGCATCCTGCCCGGACACGGCGGCGTGATGGACCGGCTCGACTCGATCGTCTTCGCCTCCCCGGTGGTGTTTATCCTGTACGGGCTGGTCGCCGGAGCCTGACGCGGGCTTAGCCTGACACAAACCCTTGCCGGATCCGGCCGCCCCTAGACTGGGGCAGAAGCGATACGGCGGAAGAGCATTGAAGGAATCACAGTGGCATTGGACATTCATCGGCAGATCCCTGCGTCCTTTGAGCGCGTGCAGCGCAGCGAATATGGCTACAACGCCAAGCAGGTGGACCAGTTCCTCCAGCGGGCACGGGTTTCCCTCGAGACCCCGGAGGAGGCGGCGCATCCCATCAACAGCTCGGATGTCCGCGCGGTCTCCTTTGATCCGGTGAAGGGCGGTTATTCCGCCGCAGTTGTGGACGCGGCCCTGGACCGCCTGGAGGACGCCTTTGCCCGGCGCGAGCGGGACGAGCTGATTGCGGCGCAGGGCGAGGAAGCGTGGCTGCGCGAAATCGGAAATCTGTCCGGAATCCTTCGCGGCCGCCTGCACCGCCCTGACGGTGAGCGGTTCCGCAGGCCTGCCAAGAAGAAGGCCCGCAGCTACAACACTACCGATGTGGACCGGCTGTGCCATGAGCTCATCGCCTACCTTGAACAGGACAAGCCGCTCAGCGTCGACAACGTCCGCCGGGCAGTTTTCCGTCCCGCGGCAGGCAAGGATGGCTACGAGGAAACCCAGGTGGACGCATTCCTGGACCGGGTAGTTGAACTGATGGCGGCCATCGACTGACGCGTTCAGCCCTCATCCGGGGGCGTGGGAGAGAGCGGCGCGTACCTCTGCCAGATTCCAGCGTAGGTCCGGTAGCCGTGGTAGGCCGAACCAGCCAGGAAAGCGAAGCCGCAGACGGCACCTGCGATGACCGCCGCCGTCGTCCCTGCCCCTACTAGCGTCAGCAGCAGGCCCGAGAGGATGGCGATGAGCGCAGCGTTTGCCGCGCTCATAAAAACCATGCTGCTGCCGGCAACGTGGCTCAGATCGCTGCGGTTGCCGAAAAAGAAATAGGTCCGCGCGGAGCCGGCCTGGTCATCGTGGTACGCAGCCATCAGATAGGGCGCCACCCCGGGATCCAGGTCCACATAGGCCGCGCGCAGCCGGTTCATCGCCGTCACGTACATCAGGTCCTCCTGGGCCACGTTCAGCACACGGACCTGGGTGAGGAGCCCCATGGCCACGTCGATGCAGAGCACAATCACGGCAAGCATCACGAAGGCTTCCGAGAACCGTGTGGCCTGGCCGACCAGCGCCACGCTCACCACACTGGCGGAGGTAAAGGTGAGGAACATGCTGATCCGGGTCAGTACCTCGCTCTGGGTGGTGCTGCGGGAGGCAAGCAGGCCCCAATGCTCAGTGGCCAGCAGCTGCGCCCGCACGGACGGGGGGATTTCGGCCGGTGCGCCGGACGGGCTTTCGCCCTCGATGGACATGGCGCAATTCTCTCCCATCACTGGCATCAGCGCGAGGAAAAGGAGCGTTGGGAAATGTACGGGCGGCCGACGGCGGAATCAACGTTCCGTGACCAGAGGCCTTTCCGGGGTGTGCAGCCGCGTCATAACACGGGCCATTGTTGCGGGGATTCTGTGCGCAGTGGCGTGCGAGACGACCAGCATCACCGCGAAGGCCGTGGGCACGGTCCACGCCGCCGGCTGCGCCAGCCAGGGCGCAAGGTTTGCAGCTCCCACCAGGGCACCGGCAATCATCGCCCCGCCGCACAGAAATCCGCCCGTCACCATCCCGGCGATCGCGCCGGCGTCGGTAAGCCCCCGCCACCAGATCCCCAGCAGGAGCACCGGGCACACCGTTGAGGCGGTGAACGCAAAAACCAGGCCGACGCTGCCGGCAAGGGCCATCGAATCGGTCATAAAGGCGAAGCCCAGGGGCACCACTGCGGAGATCACCGCTGCGAGCCGGAAACCGCCCACTTCGCCGCCCAGGACGTCCTGGCTGATGACGCCGGCCAGCGACACCACCAGGCCGGAGGTAGTGGACAGGAAAGCGGCAAAGGCGCCGGCCACCACCAGGGCCGAGAGCAGGTCTCCGGCGGTACCGCCCACCAGTTCGCCTGGCAGGAGCAGGACCAGGGCGTCGGCCTGGTTGGCGCGGGCCAGGCCGGGGGCAAACATCCTGGCCACGAGTCCGTACGCGGTGGGAAAGAGGTAGAACACCGACAACAGGCCAAGGACAATCACCGTGGTGCGCCGGGCCGACTGCCCGTCCGGGTTCGTGTAGAAGCGGACCAGGACGTGCGGCAAACCCAGGGTGCCGAAGAGCAGGGCCACCAGCAGCGAAACGTTCTGGTAGGCGCCGGCAGGGGGCAGGCTGGTGGGGTTTACCGCGGGAGCGGAAAGTGCCGGTGTTCCCGTGCCGGCCAGCACAATAACAATAAACAGGATGGGGACGGCCAAGGCGGTGAGCTTGAGCCAGTACTGGAAAGCCTGCACGAAGGTGATGGAACGCATGCCGCCGGCCACTACCGTCAGGCACACCACGATCACCACCGCCACCGATCCGACCCAGGAAGGCAAACCGGTGGTGATCCGGATGGTCAGGGCGGCGCCGTGGAGCTGCGGCACAATGTAGAGCCAGCCCACCACTACCACCACAAGGCTGGTGACCTTCCGGACAATCCGTGAGTCGAGCCTGGCTTCTGTGAAGTCCGGAATGGTGTAAGCCCCGGACCGGCGCAGCGGCGCAGCAACAAACAGCAGCAGCATCAGGTATCCGGCGGTGTAGCCCACAGGAAACCACAATGCGTCCGTTCCGGAGAGCAGGATGAGCCCGGCAACGCCCAGGAAGCTTGCGGCGGAGAGGTATTCGCCGCCGATCGCCGAGGCATTCCACCAGGGCCGGACGGTCCGGGAGGCGACGTAGAAATCGCCTGTGGTGCGGGAGATCCGCAGGCCGTAGAAGCCGATCACCGCCGTGGCCACGGAGACCACTACGAGCGCGGCGATGGCCACGCCTGGATTCATGCTGCCGTCACTGGTCCCTGCTTGATGGTTCCCTGCCCAGACTCACTGCGCATTACCGGTTCCCCGTTCACTGGTCGCCGGCCAGGTCCCGGTACCGTGCTTCGTTACGGGCTGCAGTCCGGACGTACAACCAGGCACTGAGCCCGATGAGGGGGTAGATGCCCGCGCCCAGGAGTAGCCAGTCGAAGGGGATCCCCGCGATCCGGGTCTCCGACAGCCCCGGCGCCACGGCGAGCAGCAGCGGGAAGGCGCCCAGGATCAGCAGGAACCCGCCGGCCACCACCAGGGCGAGCCGCAGCTGAGACCTGATCAGGGACCTGACGAACACCTGCCCTACCTCGGAGTCCTGCGCAGCTTCCCGGGTTTCCCTGGCGGGCAGGGCGGCGGAACGCGGAGCAGTTACACGGACCCGGGTCATGCGTGCGGCCTGATCCGAGTGGCACCCAGCTTCTCCCGGACCGTTGGCAGGTGGCGGCGGCTAATGGGCAGTCCGGCCCCCGCCACGGTAACCCTGGGCCCGTCTGCTGCCAGCTTCATGGAGGTCACATGCTTCAGGGCGACGAGGTAGGAGCGGTGGGTCCGGATAAACCCTGCATCGGCCCACTGCTGCTCAAGATCGGCCAGCGGAACCCTGATCAGGTAGCTTGCATCAGCCGTGTGAAGCCGCGCGTAGTCACCCTGCGCCTGGACGTACGTGACATCATCGCGGCGGATCATCCTGGTGGTCCCGCCCTGGTCCACCGTGATCATCTCCGGCGCCGTTCCGCCGTCGCGCAGTTCACTGATCCGCCCCACTGACCGTGCCAGCCGTTCGGCACGGACCGGCTTGAGCAGGTAGTCCACGGCGGCGAGTTCGAAGGCCTTCAGCGCATGGTCCTCGTCCGCGGTGACAAACACCACCGCCGGGGGATTCCTGCTGCCGCTGATGGCGCGGGCAATATCCAGGCCGGACACTGCCGGCATATGGATGTCCAGGAAAACAGCGTCAATCTGGCCCGTGGCCAGCGCCCGGAGGGCCTCGCTGCCGGAGGTGGCCCGCTGGACGGTGCCAATACGGTCGTCCCGGCCCAGCAGGAACGCCAGTTCCTCGACGGCGGGAAGCTCATCATCGACGACGAGGACGTTAATCATCTTCCTAGGTTAGCTCCCGCGGCTCCACCGGTTGATTCAGGCGTCGTGGCCGGGCTGGGACTTGGGCACGCGCATGGTGATCATCGTTCCCTCCCCGGGTGCGGTCTCGATAACCAGGCCGTGCTCGTTGCCGTAAACCTGGCGGAGCCGGGCATCCACGTTGTGCAGCCCCACATGGTCGCCGTCGGTATGGCCTGCCAGCATCGTCTGGAGCTGCGCGGGGTCCATGCCCACGCCGTCGTCCTCGATCGTCACCTCGGCGAACGCCCCGGCGTCGTTTGCAGTGATGCTGATGTGTCCCGGGCCCTCCTTGGCCTCCAGCCCGTGCCGCACCGCGTTCTCCACGAGCGGCTGCAGGCTGAGGAAGGGGATGACAGTGCTCAGGACCTCCGGTGCCACCCGCAGGCTGACCTGCACGCGCTCGCCGAACCTGGCACGTTCCAGGAGCAGGTAGCGGTCGATGCAGCGGAGTTCCTCCGCGAGGGTGGTGAAGTCGCCGTGGCGCCGGAAGGAGTAGCGGGTGAAGTCGGCGAACTCCACCACCAGTTCCCGGGCGCGGGCGGGGTCGGTATTGATGAACGACGCGATGGCGTTCAACGAGTTGTAGATGAAGTGTGGACTGATCTGGGCGCGCAACGCCCGGACCTCGGCTTCCATGAGCAGGGTACGGGATGCGTCCAGTTCGGCGAGCTCCACCTGGACGGCCACCCAGTCGGCCACCTCGCTGGTGGCCCGGACCAGTCCAGCACCCGCCGAGGGCGCGAAAGCCGCCACTGCGCCCACCACGCGCGTTCCCGCGCGCACCGGCGCAATCACCGCAGCCAGCGGACCACCCGTCGCGTCCTTCGGGCCGCCGTCCGCCGACGTGGGGCTCCCGGCGGGCAACACCACCGTCCGGCCGCCGGCCAGCACCCCTTCCGCGAGGCGCATCACGTGCGGCTTCAGTTCCTCGGCTGCGCCATCCCATGCCAGGACCCCGGTGGTGTCAGTGATGGCCAGGGCCTCGCAGCCCAGCAGTGTCCGCAGGTGCCGGCTGGCTTTGGCCGCACCGGCCGGGTTCAGGCCGCGGCGCAGGTGCTGCCCCGCCTGGGAGGCCGCATGCAGGGTGTGGTACGTGGCCCGCTCCGCGTCGGTGCCCAGGTCCCGGAAGGAGCGGAGCACCTTGAGCCCCACGCCGACGACGACGGCCACAGCCATGACGATGACGGCCACCGCCGCGGCGGTCAGGAGGGGGGAGTCCAGCATGGTGCCCAGCGTAGCGGCGGGTGCCGTTTGTCGCAGCATCCCGACCGTTGAGCGACGCCGGCGGGGCCAGGTATGGCGTCTGGTGCATTCCGGAAAGCAAAGTGATTGCAGTCACACTTGTGGTTTCCCTGTCCGGGATGGGGTGTGTCAAGGCAAGTCTCAATGAGGAGGAACGATGGGTAACGAGGCCCACACTCCGGACGCAGCGGCGTCCGTGGACTTTGAACAGGTCCAGTCGACCGGGCAGTTCCAGGAACTGCGCAAGCGTCACCGCAGCTTTGTCTTCCCCATGGCAGTGGCATTCCTGCTGTGGTATTTCGCCTACGTCCTGCTGGCGGACTACGCCGTGGGCTTTATGTCCACCAAGGTCTGGGGCAACATCAACATCGGCCTGATCTTCGGCCTGCTCCAGTTCGTATCCACGTTTGCCATCACCGGCTGGTATGTCCACTACTCCAACAAACGCCTTGACCCCATCGCCAAGGAGATCCGGGACGAAATCGAGGGTCACGAATTCGATAAGCACGGCAAGCGAGTGGGAGGAGCCAACAAATGATCAACGTACTTGCAGCGGTTGATGTCGCCGCACTGAAGGACACCACCCTGCTGAACATGGGCATTTTCGGCCTGTTCGTCGCCGTGACCATGGTGATTGTGTTCCGCGCCAGCCGCAACAACAAGACGGCAGCTGACTACTACGCGGCCGGCCGCTCCTTCACCGGCTCCCAGAACGGAACCGCCATCGCGGGGGACTACCTCTCGGCCGCCTCGTTCCTGGGTATCACCGGCGCCATTGCCATCAACGGCTACGACGGTTTTATGTACTCCATCGGCTTCCTGGTGGCCTGGCTGGTGGCGCTGCTGCTGGTTGCAGAACTCCTGCGCAACACGGGCAAGTTCACCATGGCAGACGTCCTGTCCTTCCGGCTCAAGCAGCGGCCGGTCCGCATCGCCGCCGCCATCTCCACCCTCGCCGTCTGCTTCTTCTACCTGCTGGCCCAAATGGCAGGCGCCGGAAGCTTGATCTCCCTGCTCCTGGGCATCAGCGACTGGGGCGGACAGGCATTGGTGATCATCGTCGTCGGCGCCCTGATGATTATGTACGTGCTCATCGGCGGCATGAAGGGCACCACGTGGGTGCAGATCATCAAAGCCATCCTGCTTATCGCGGGCGCGGCCGTGATGACCTTCTGGGTCCTGGCCATTTACGGCTTCAACCTCTCGGCCCTGCTGGGTGGTGCGGTGGAGACGGCCAACAACCCGGCCGTCCTGAACCCCGGGTTGCAGTACGGCAAGACCGAGACGTCCAAGCTGGACTTTATGTCCCTGGGCCTGGCACTGGTCCTGGGCACTGCTGCCCTGCCGCATGTGCTGATGCGCTTCTACACGGTCCCCACGGCCAAGGAAGCCCGCAAGTCCGTGGTGTGGTCCATCTGGCTGATCGGGCTCTTTTACCTCTTCACCCTGGTGCTCGGCTACGGTGCGGCCGCGCTGGTGGGTGCGGACACCATCAAGACCGCGCCGGGCGGCGTGAATGCGGCGGCACCCCTGCTGGCCTTCCACCTGGGCGGCCCGTTGCTGCTGGGCTTCATTTCGGCGGTGGCCTTCGCTACCATCCTCGCCGTTGTGGCCGGCCTGACCATCACCGCCGCGGCGTCCTTCGCACATGACATCTACGCCAACGTCATCGCCAAGGGCAAGGCCGACGCCGACACTGAAGTCAGGGTGGCCCGGCGCACCGTGGTGGTCATCGGCATCCTCGCCATCCTGGGCGGCATCCTCGCCAACGGGCAGAACGTGGCGTTCCTGGTGGCCCTGGCCTTCGCCGTTGCCGCCTCGGCCAACCTGCCCACCATCATCTACTCATTGTTCTGGCGGAGGTTCACCACGCAGGGTGCGGTGTGGAGCATGTACGGCGGGCTGGGTGCGGCGATCGTGCTGATCATCTTCTCGCCGGTGGTTTCCGGCGGAGCGACGTCCATGATCAAGGACGCCAACTTCGCGCTGTTCCCGCTCAGCAACCCGGGCATTGTGTCCATCCCGCTGGCATTCCTGCTCGGCTGGCTCGGAACCGTCCTGGACAAGAAGCGCGAAGACACCGCCAAGCAGGCCGAGATGGAGGTCCGGTCCCTCACCGGTGTGGGTGCCGAGAAAGCGGTCAACCACTGACCCCGGGACGCGCGGGCTTCCGGACCTGACCCCTCTACACAGGCAACAAAAAGAGCCTCTGCGCTACGGGCGCGGAGGCTCTTTTGTGTTCCTGGTCCTGCCTGGGGCTAAGCCTTGGGCCGGAGTTTGATGTTCGTCATCTTCAGCTGGTCCGTGCCTTCGAACCGGTAGGCAAGATCCACTTCCTTGCCGTCACAGGTGATGACGCCGGCCACGTCCGCGGCCTTGACGCCATTTTCGGTGCTCACCTTGGGGTCGTTGTAGGACGGCTTGCAGGAGCCGTTCATGTCCAGGCTTTCGACGCCGGTGATGAAGGCTTCCTTGGACAGCTGCTCCTGCAGGGCGGGGTCGAGGTAGTCGTCATAGGCTTTGGAATTTTCGCCTTCGATGACCAGTTGGGTGAAACCGTCGGCAAGGCCCCGTGCCTGGTTGGTGGCGCTGCCCACCACGTTCACCAGGATGACGATCCCCAGGATCACGAGCAGCAGGACACCGCCGATGCTGCCAAGGATGACCCAGAGCCTGCGCCGGCCCTTAGCCGGAGGCTGCTGGCCCGGCAGGCCGAAGGGAGTGGCTTCCGGGTATCCGGCGGCGGGACCCCGGTTAGCGCCGGCGGGAGCCTCGTTGGCGCTGGCGGGATTTCGGTAAGCGCTGGCGGGATTTTGGTAAGCACCGGCGGGAGCCCCGTAGGCCTGTCCGCTGCGCACCCGCGCCTGCTGTGCGGGTACAAACTGCTGCTGCGGGGCGTCACCGGGTTCTCCCGGCTGGTACGGTTCCTGAGGATTGCCCAAGATGGAGCCTTTCCGGCGGGTTGCAATGCATCGCCTGGTCGCGGGGCCAGCGAACGGCACCCGTGGATAACTCGCAACAGCCTATAGCGGGCGGGCGTGGCGCCGTACTTTATGGCGGCCCATCCCAAGCCGGGGTGAGTGCGTGCCGGACGCCCGTCCCTGGGGCAGGGGCCTGCTTCGGCAACAGCGGGGGGACTGCTAAGCGCCCTGCGACCCCCGCTCGAGCAGGGGCTGGACCCGGAACGGGATGAGTTCCCCCATGGCCAGGGCCGTGTCCGTGCGGTCCACGCCGTCGCAGGCGAGGATCTTTCCGTTGATCCGGAAGAGATCCTCCGCGTCCAGTGCCACCACACGAAGCAGCAGGTCGGCGGAGCCTGTGAGGCCGTAGCCTTCCAGGATTTCGGGGACGTCGGCCAGGTCCTTGGCCAACTGCGCCAGCTTTTGCTGCTGGACGTGGACAGAAATAAATGCCATCAGCGGGTAGCCCAGGGACGCAGGATTGATCCGGCGTTCGAAGGACAGGAACACGTGCTTTTTCTCCAGCTGGGCCATCCGGGCCTGCACAGTGTTCCTGGACAGTCCCAGCTTCTGGGCAAGGGCCACTACCGTCCGCCGGGGGTCTTGGGCCAGGGCCGAGAGCAGCCGGGTATCAGTGCCATCCAAAGCTTGCATAATGCGCAACGTTAGCACCGTCTCACGCCTCCAGACAGAGCATTCTGCTCAGCGACGGCCGCGGTGGTTGTACCCAATGAGCATTGTGAGTAGGGTCACAGTATCCGGGGCAACGGCGCCCGGAAGGCCGGCGGCGGTGGGACCACAAGTCCCGGAATCCGCAGGTCAACGACGTGAGAGGTTGCGGCTATCGTGTCTACAGACGGAATGGGCCAAGGCAGCGCAAGTGCCCCCATCGCTGCTGATTTCACCGGCGCGGGCGGTCCCGCTGAACCCCCCGGGCGGACAAGTGGACTTGTCCAGCTGATCACCCCTTCCGGGGAACGCGTCAGCCACCCCGAATTCGATCCCTGGTTGCAGGACATCACCGACGACCACCTGTGCTCGCTCTTCGAGGACATGACCGTCATCCGTCGCATCGACGTCGAAGCCACAGCCCTGCAGCGGCAGGGTGAGCTCGCCTTGTGGCCCCCGCTGCTGGGTCAGGAAGCCGCACAGATCGGTTCCGGGCGGGCCCTTCGCGAGGACGACTTTGTGTTCTCCAGCTACCGTGAAAACGGCGTCGCCTACTGCAGGGGCGTAGACCTCACTGACATCGTGAGGGTTTGGCGCGGAAATGCCTCCTCCGGCTGGGATCCGTACTCCATCAACATGGCCACGCCGCAGATCATCATCGGTGCCCAGACCCTGCACGCCACCGGCTATGCCATGGGAATCCAAAATGATGGCGCGGATTCGGCCGCCGTGACCTACTTCGGCGACGGCGCCACCAGTGAAGGTGACCTCAATGAGGCCATGGTTTTTGCCGCGAGCTTCCAGGTGCCGGTGGTGTTTTTCTGTACGAACAATCACTGGGCCATTTCCGAACCGGTCCGGCTTCAGTCGCACATCCAGCTGGCGGACAGGGCCACAGGGTTCGGCATCCCCAGCCTCCGGGTGGATGGGAACGACGTCCTGGCCGTGATGGCCGCCACCAGGGTTGCGCTGGACCGGGCCCGGCGCGGCGGCGGTCCCACCTTCATCGAGGCAGTCAGCTACCGGATGGGTCCGCACACCACAGCGGACGATCCCACCCGCTACCGCGATGCCAACGAACTCGAGGACTGGGCGGCAAAGGATCCGGTCAGCCGTGTTGCGGCGCTCCTGGACCGCAAAGGCCTGCTCACGGCAGAACTGCAGCAGCAGGTCCGGGACAAGGCCGACGCCGTGGCCCGGGAAATGCGCAGGGGCTGCACCACCATGCCGGACCCGCAGCCGCTGGACGTTTTCAAGCACGTTTACAGCACGCCCAATTCCTGGCTGGACCGGCAGCAGGACCATTACGCCCGTTACCTGGCTTCCTTCGGTGATCCCGCAGAAGCCGTGTCAGAAGAAGGTGCACGCTGATGACCCAGATGACCTTTGCCCGCGCCATTAACACCGGCCTGCGCAAGTCTTTGGAAAACGATCCCAAAGTGGTCCTCCTCGGCGAGGACATCGGGGCACTGGGCGGTGTGTTCAGGGTGACCGACGGACTGCAGAAAGATTTCGGCAAGCACCGTGTTGTGGACACGCCCCTGGCTGAATCGGCCATTGTGGGGACGGCCGTGGGACTGGCCTACCGCGGCTACCGCCCCGTGGTGGAAATCCAGTTCGACGGCTTTATCTATCCCGCATTCGACCAGATCGTCAGCCAGGTGGCCAAGCTGCACTACCGCACCCGCGGCGCCGTCAAGATGCCCATCACCATCAGGATCCCGTTCGGCGGCGGCATCGGCTCGCCCGAACACCACTCCGAGTCGCCGGAAGCCTACTTCACGCATACTTCAGGCCTGCGCGTGGTGACTGTGTCCAACCCGCAGGACGCCCACACGGTCATCCAGCAAGCCATCTCCTGCGACGACCCCGTGCTGTACTTCGAGCCCAAGCGCCGCTACCACGACAAAGGTGAGGTGGACGAGTCCGTTGATCCGCGGACAGCCGCTCCCATGGATCAGGCCCGTGTTGTCACCGACGGCACCCACGTCACCCTCGTGGCCTACGGCCCGTTGGTCAAGACTGCCCGGGATGCCGCTATAGCCGCTGCCGATGAAGGGATCTCCATCGAGGTCATCGACCTGCGTTCGCTGTCGCCGGTGGACTACCGCACCGTTGTTGCGTCCGTCCGCAAGACCGGCCGCCTGGTGGTGACGCATGAAGCCGGCCAGTCGGGCGGCCTGGGTGCCGAGGTGGCAGCCAGTATCACCGAACGCTGCTTCTACTACCTTGAGGCGGCCCCGGTCCGGGTCACCGGCTTCGACATCCCCTACCCCTATTCGAAGCTGGAGATGCACCACCTGCCGGGCCTGGACCGGATCCTCGATGGCGTGGACCGTGCCCTGGGCCGGCCGAACTCACTCAGCGGGCTGGAAGGATGAGCGGCACCATGATCAAGGAATTCCGGCTCCCCGACCTGGGCGAGGGACTTACCGAATCGGAAATCCTCAGCTGGAAAGTAGGCGTGGGGGATACCGTCAGCCTGAACCAGGTGATCGCCGAGGTGGAAACCGCCAAGGCCGTGGTGGAGCTTCCGTCCCCTTTTGCCGGCGTCATCAAAGAATTGCACGAGCAGCCCGGCACCATCGTAGAGGTGGGCAAGCCCATCGTCTCGTTTGAAGTGGCGGACGACGCCGGGACCTCCTCCTCTCGGCCCGTCACCCCCACGTCGTCCCCCGCGGGGCAGAAGCCGGATCCGGAGCAGGAGCCGGCAGCGGCCAAAAGGGAACCGAACCTGGTGGGGTATGGGGCCGTCGTCGAAAGTTCCGACCGGCCGGTGCGGCGCCAACGCAACCTTGCCACGGTGGTTGACCCTGCAGAAACCAAGTCTCCGGGGGTTGAGCCTGCCGAAACCGAGCCTGCTGAAAGCAAGCCTTCGGTGGTTGAGCCTGCCGAGACCGAGCCTGCTGAAAGCAAGCCTTCGGTGGTTGACGCAGCCGAAACCCGGTCGCCGGTGGTTGAGCCTGTCGAAACCGAGCCTGTCGAAACCGGGCCTGTCGAAACCCGGCGTCTTGAAACCCGGCCCCGCTCCACACCGCCGGTGCGGAAGTTGGCCCGTGACCTTGGTGTGAACCTGGAAGTGGTCCCTGGAACGGGACCGCAAGGACTGATCACCCGCGAGGACGTCCAGCACTTTATGGAGGGACAGTCCGCGGACGTCGGCTCGCCTGGACGGGAAACAGTTCCCCGGGCCGGCGTTCAGCCAGGCCAGGAGCGGGAAACCCGGACGCCCATCAAGGGGGTACGGAAGTTCACGGCAGCCGCCATGGTGCAGAGCGCCTTCACCGCGCCGCACGTCACGGAGTTCCTCACCGTGGATGTCACTCCCGCCATGGAGCTGCTGGCCAGGCTCAAGGGAAGCCGCGAGTTCACCGGACACAAGCTGACGCCGCTTACCCTGGCAGCGAAGGCCGTTCTCATTGCCCTGCGCCGGAACCCCGCCCTCAACGCGCGGTGGGACGAGGCGAACCAGGAGATCGTGACCTTCAACTACGTTAACCTGGGCATCGCAGCCGCCACGCCCCGGGGACTGACCGTTCCCAACATCAAGGACGCGCATTCGCTGTCACTCCTTCAGCTGGCAGACGCGCTCACTGAACTGACGGAAACTGCGCGGGCCGGCAAAACCACACCGGCTGACCTCACCGGCGGAACCATCTCCATCACCAACATCGGCGTGTTCGGGATTGACGCCGGGACACCCATCCTCAACCCGGGGGAAGCCGCCATCCTCGCCCTCGGCGCCGTGCGGAACACGCCGTGGGAGTACCAGGGCGAGGTGGCCCTGCGCCAGGTCCTCACCCTGAGCCTGTCCTTCGACCACCGCCTGGTGGACGGGGAGCAGGGCTCGCGCTTCCTTGCCGATGTTGGTGCCATCCTGGCCGACCCGGGAATGGTCCTCACCATGGTCTAGGTGGCTACCTGGCGAAGCCGCGGCCCTGGACCGCATAAGCGTTGCCGGCCAGCAACGCTCATGCGGCCCAGGGCCGTCCCCAGGTAAAGGTGAATGGGATTCCCCAATGAGTGAATGCCGCGCGCGGGTGTCTTAGTCCTGGGGGGTGTCCACCAGCAGCGCGGCCAGGGCCATACTCTCCAGCAGGGGCCGGGCGGAACGGGCGGCCATTTTGCGGCCGTGGCTGCGCACGGAGTGCGGTGTGGAGTTGATCAGTCCGAAAGTGGCATGC
Source organism: Pseudarthrobacter sp. W1I19 (assembly GCF_030817835.1). Classification (NCBI taxonomy): domain Bacteria; kingdom Bacillati; phylum Actinomycetota; class Actinomycetes; order Micrococcales; family Micrococcaceae; genus Pseudarthrobacter; species Pseudarthrobacter sp. W1I19. Next base: position 2,871,057 of record NZ_JAUSZR010000001.1, on the reverse strand, counting down.
GCCCGCATCCGGAGCTCGGCGATATCCGTGTCCGGGTGCAGCTTGGAGAGGACGTCCACCCAGACCTCGACATAACTCAGTTGGAGTGCCCGCACTGCCGCCTGGTCCTGCTCGGAAAGGTTGCTGAAATCCCTGTCCTGGACACGGATGACGTCCGGCTTGCCCAGGGCGAAATCCACCTGGAATTCCACCAGGCACCTCAAGGCCGCAGCGGGGTCGGAGTTGCTGGCCGCGACCTGAAGGCCGCCGTCGAGCAGCTCCTGGCTGACGGTGACCAGAAGATCTGCGAGGACTGCCTGTTTGCCGGAGAAGTGCCGGTAGACGGCAGGCCCGCTGACGCCGGCGGCCGCCCCCAGATCCTCCAGGGAAACACGGTTGAACCCGTTGACCGCAAACAGCGACGCCGCAGCCGACAGCAGCGCCTGCCTGCGGCTCTCCTTCGCCTGCCCGCGCTGGGTTGATGGGGCCGGTGATGCCGGGCCCTGCGTTGATGAACCCTGCGTTGATGAACCCTGTGTTGACGGGCCGGTCCGGGCAGTGCCGGTCTGCGTGGCGTCGGTACTGCGCACATTTCCTCCTCGGATCCCGCAGATTCTAGCAAGAGCGGCTATGTGGTGGACTTCACAGTTAATCCAGACTAACCTGAATTTCAGTTATTGAGCACTAACCGAGTTGCCTAAGCAGTACTCGGATTGGAACAGGAACGGACCGTCAATGGAGACCCTTGCCACCCGGCTCGATGGGACTGCAGAGTCGTTTGCAGCCAACCGCGCGGCCCAGCATGAGCTTGCCGAAGAGCTGCGGAAGAAGCTCGCCGACGCCGCCATGGGCGGGCCGGAGAAATCCCGGCAGCGCCATGTGGCCCGGGGGAAGCTCCTGCCGCGTGAGCGCATCGACCAGCTGCTGGATGACGGCAGCCCGTTCCTGGAAATCGCTCCCCTCGCAGCCAACGGGATGTACAACAACGAAGCTCCCGGCGCGGGAGTGATCGCCGGGATAGGCCTGGTCCACGGCCGCCACGTGCTGGTGATCTCCAACGACGCCACGGTCAAGGGCGGAACCTACTACCCAATGACCGTCAAGAAGCACCTCCGCGCCCAGGAGATTGCGCTGGAAAACCGGTTGCCGTGCATCTACCTGGTGGACTCCGGCGGCGCCTTCCTGCCCAAACAGGATGAGGTTTTCCCGGACCGGGACCACTTCGGCCGGATCTTCTACAACCAGGCCCGGCTCTCGGCGGCCAAGATTCCGCAGATCGCCTCCGTTATGGGCTCCTGCACGGCCGGCGGCGCCTACGTTCCCGCGATGAGCGACGAAACCGTCATTGTCCGGAACCAGGGCACCATCTTCCTGGGCGGGCCGCCGCTGGTGAAGGCGGCGATCGGCGAGATCGTCAGCCCCGAGGAGTTAGGCGGCGGGGACGTCCACTCCAGGATCTCCGGCGTAACGGACCACCTTGCAGAGAACGACGAACACGCCCTGCAGATCATCCGCGACATCGTGGCCACACTGCCTCCTCCTGCGCCGCCGGCGTGGGACGTGAGTGCCGCCGTCGAACCTGTCACGGAACCTGAAGGGCTATATGGTGCCGTGCCCACGGACGTCAATGCCGCGTACGACGTCCATGAGGTCATCGCCCGGCTGGTGGACGGCAGCAGGTTTCACGAATTCAAGAAGGAGTACGGCACCACCCTGGTGACCGGTTTCGCCCGCCTGCATGGGCACCCGGTGGGTATCGTGGCCAACAACGGCGTGCTGTTCAGCGAGTCCTCGCTCAAGGGCGCGCACTTCATTGAGCTGTGCGACCAGCGCGGGATCCCGCTGGTGTTCCTGCAGAACATCTCCGGCTTTATGGTGGGCAGGGACGCCGAGCAAGGCGGAATCGCCAAGAACGGCGCCAAGATGGTGACGGCCGTCGCCACCGCGCGGGTGCCCAAACTGACGGTTGTCATCGGCGGCTCGTTCGGCGCGGGCAACTACTCCATGTGCGGCCGCGCGTACTCACCGCGGTTCCTGTGGATGTGGCCGGCGGCGCGCATCTCCGTGATGGGCGGCAACCAGGCGTCCAGTGTCCTGGCCACCGTCAAGCGTGAGCAGTACGAAACGGCCGGCCAGGAGTGGTCCGCCGAGGACGAGGAAGCCTTCAAGGCGCCCATCCGCCGGCAGTACGAGGACCAGGGCAGCCCGTACTACTCCACCGCCCGGTTGTGGGATGACGGCGTGATTGATCCCGCCGACACCCGCATGGTCCTGGGCCTGGCGCTGGACGTGGTGTCCCGCACCCCGCTGCCGGAAACCTCCTTCGGCCTCTTCAGGATGTGAGCCCTGTGACCACGCCTTCCCTTACCAGCACGCCCATAACCCGTAAACCGCTCTTCGCCACGGTCCTGGTGGCCAACCGGGGCGAGATCGCCTGCCGGGTGATCCGCTCCCTGCGCGCCCTGGGCATCCGTTCGGTCGCCGTTTACAGCGATGCCGACGCCGGCGCCCGGCACGTGCGCGAAGCTGACACTGCCGTTCGGATCGGCCCCGCCGCAGCAGCAGAGAGCTACCTGAAGATCGGCGCCATCCTTGAAGCCTGCCGTACGACCGGGGCCGAAGCGGTTCACCCGGGGTACGGCTTCCTGAGCGAAAATGCCGACTTCGCCCGCGCTTTGGACCAGGCCGGCATTACGTTCATAGGCCCGGGCATCGAGGCCCTGAACATGATGGGGGACAAGATCCGCTCCAAGAACCACGTGGCCGGCTATGGTGTCCCCGTGGTTCCGGGGATAGCGAAGCCCGGCATGACCGATGAGCAGTTGATCCAGGCCGCCGGCGCTGTCGGTTTTCCGCTGCTCATCAAGCCCTCGGCGGGCGGAGGCGGCAAGGGCATGCACGTGGTGGAACACCCTGAGGACCTTCCGGACACTCTGGCCACCGCCCGGCGCGTCGCAGCGAGCGCGTTCGGTGATGACACGCTTTTCCTGGAACGCCTGGTGTCCACCCCGCGGCATATCGAGGTGCAGGTGCTGGCCGATAACCATGGCAATGTCATTCACCTGGGCGAGCGTGAATGCTCGCTGCAGCGGCGGCACCAGAAAGTCATCGAGGAGGCCCCGTCGCCGTTGCTTGAAGCGCTGCCCGACGGCGGCGCCATCCGCGCCCGCATCGGCGAGGCCGCCTGCAACGCTGCGCGCAGCGTCAATTACAGTGGCGCCGGAACCGTGGAGTTCCTGGTGTCGGACGAGGCGCCGGACGAGTTTTACTTCATGGAGATGAACACGCGCCTGCAGGTGGAGCATCCCGTTACCGAGATGGTCACCGGGGTGGACCTCGTGGAGTGGCAGGTGCGGATCGCCGCCGGCGAGGAACTCACCGTCCGGCAGGCCGACGTCGAACTTAACGGACACGCCGTGGAAGCGCGCGTTTACGCGGAGGTGCCGGAGAAGAACTTCCTGCCGTCCACCGGGACAGTTCTCCTGCTGGACGAACTGCCCGGTCCCAGGCAGCGGCCGGGAAGCACCCCCGGCGTGGAGGCGGCTGCCGGCAAGGGCCGGATCAGGGTGGATTCCTCCCTTGTGGAGGGGCTGCAGCTGTCCTCCAGCTACGACCCCATGATGTCCAAGGTCATCGCCTGGGGTGAGGACCGGGCCGCAGCCCTGGAAACGCTGGATACTGCGCTCGCCGGTTACACGGCCCTGGGGCTGGACACCAACGTGGAATACCTGCGGCTGCTGATCAACGATCCCGACGTCCGCGCAGGCCGCCTGGACACCAGCCTGATCGAGCGCAAACTGCCGGATCTCGCGTTCCGCCGCGTGGGTGAGGCCGAACTGGTGGCGGCAGCGCTCTTCGCAATTGCGGCGGAGGGACCAGAGGGCGGGGAGTTACCGCACGGTCCGTGGCACGCCCGCAACGGCTGGCGGCTCGGAGCGCGCGCGCCTCGCCGGATCAGCCTGGGAACACCCGACGGCGGGGTGGCAACAGTGCAGGTGTTTGAATCCGCACGGCAGGGGACTGCCACCGTTGCCGTGGATAGTGGCCCCCGGCGTGAAGCCACACTGAGGTTCCCCGGTGCCGGCCACGCTGAAATCACCCTTGACGGGAAGTCCGCAACGTACTCGCTGGTCAGGGTGCAGGCCGGACCGCTTCCGTCCGGCCCTGACAACCCTCTGCCTGCCGAAATCTTCCTCGGCAACGGGGGCTGGTCCTGCCGGCTGGAAGTCCTGACCCGGGAATCACGCCTGGAACGGGTGCTTGCGGCGATCCAACGGGAAGAGGGCGCCGCCGATCCAGCCGTGCGCTCACCCATGCCGGGCACGGTGGTGTCCGTTCCGGTCAGTGACGGTGACGCCGTCACCACCGGGCAGGTACTCGTTTCCGTGGAGGCCATGAAGATGGAGCACCAGCTGCTGGCTCCGCTGAACGGAACAGTGCACCTCACCACCCGTCCCGGCGACCTCGTGAAGGCGGACCAGGTGCTCGCCACCATTCATCCGCATCCCGCCGCAAACGGCACCAGCCCCACAGGGGCAGACGCAACCCCAGATTCAGACGCAACAGGCAAAGGAGCCTAGCCATGGCAGGTTTTGAACTCAGCGAGGAATACCAGGATCTCAGCAACACCGTCCGCGAATTCGCTGACGAAGTAGTGGCCCCGGTATCGGCCAAGCACGACGAGGAGCACAGCTTCCCGTACGAAGTGGTCAAGCAGATGGCGGAGATGGGCCTGTTCGGGCTGCCCTTTCCCGAGGATTTCGGCGGGATGGGTGGGGACTACTTCGCCCTGGCCCTCGCGCTCGAACAGCTGGGCCGGGTGGACCAGTCTGTGGCAATCACGCTCGAAGCCGGTGTATCCCTGGGTGCCATGCCCGTCTACCGGTTTGGCACCGAGGAGCAGAAGCAGCAGTGGCTGCCCATGCTCGCGTCCGGCCAGGCGCTCGCCGGCTTTGGCCTGACCGAGCCGGAAGCAGGATCGGATGCCGGCGGCACCAAGACCCACGCCCGGCGGGAGGGCGGCGAGTGGGTGATCAACGGCAACAAGGAGTTCATCACCAACTCCGGCACGGACATCACCCGCCTGGTCACCGTCACCGCCGTCACCGGGCAGAAGGAACGCGCGGACGGCTCCATCCAGAAGGAAATCTCCACCATCCTCGTGCCCACCGACACACCCGGCTTCAAGGCGGAGAAGCCGTACAACAAAGTGGGCTGGAACGCCTCGGACACCCACCCGCTCACCCTGAAGGACGTCCGCGTTCCGGAAGCAAACCTGCTGGGGGCGGAAGGCCGCGGTTACGCCAACTTCCTCTCCATCCTGGACGAGGGCCGGATCGCCATCGCAGCCCTGGCCACTGGTGCGGCCCAGGGCTGCGTGGATCTGTCGGTCAAGTACGCCAAGGAACGCAGTGCCTTTGGACACCAGATCGGCAAGTACCAGGCCATCTCATTCAAGATCGCCCGCATGGAGGCAAGGGCCCACACTGCCCGCCTGGCCTACTACGATGCGGCCTCCCGCATGCTTGCCGGGAAGCCGTTCAAGACCCAGGCGGCCATCGCTAAGATGGTCGCAGGCGAGGCGGCCATGGACAATGCGCGGGATGCCACCCAGGTGTTCGGCGGCTATGGCTTCATCAACGAGTTCACCGTGGCGCGCCACTACCGCGACTCCAAGATCCTTGAAGTGGGGGAGGGCACCACGGAGGTCCAGCTGATGCTGATCGCCCGCGAACTCGGTCTGTAGCAACCGGGGTTTGTACGAGCAGGGACTGTAGCCGGCCTGAAAGGATCATCGATGATTAACAAGGTTGTTGCCTCCGCGGAGGAAGCCGTGGCGGACATTCCGGACGGCGCTTCACTGGCCGTGGGCGGTTTCGGTTTGTGCGGAATCCCTGTCACCCTCATTGACGCGCTGCACAAGGCCGGAACCTCGGAGTTGGAAACGGTCAGCAACAACTGCGGCGTGGACGACTGGGGCCTGGGCATCCTGCTGCGCGACGGCCGGATCCGCCGCACCATCAGCTCCTATGTGGGCGAGAACAAGGAGTTCGCGCGGCAATACCTGGCCGGTGAACTGGAGGTGGTTCTGACGCCGCAGGGAACGCTGGCCGAAAAACTCCGCGCCGGCGGCGCCGGCATCCCGGCTTTCTACACCAAGGCCGGCGTAGGTACCCAGGTGTCCGAGGGCGGCCTGCCGCAAAAGTACGACGCCGAAGGCGGGGTAGCGATCGCGTCCGCACCAAAGGAGGTGCGCTCCTTCGCCGGGGTTGACTACGTGCTGGAAGAGGCTTTGGCGCCGGACTTCGGGCTGGTCCACGCATGGAAGGGCGACCGGCACGGAAACCTGGTGTTCCACGCCACCGCCATGAACTTCAACCCGCTGTGTGCCATGGCCGGCCGCATCACCATTGCCGAGGTGGAGGAACTCGTGGAGCCGGGTCAGCTGGACCCCGAACACATCCACACCCCCGGAATCTTCGTGCAGCGGGTGGTCCTGGCCGCGAATGCCGAGAAACGCATCGAGAAACGGACAGTTTCCCTGGCTCCGCCGGCCGGGAACGGCAGCCACGCCAACGCATCCACCCAGACCGGCAGCAACCCGCAGGCAGGAGCCTAGCCATGGACCCGAACAGCCCCTACGCCCCGCGGCCCGAAGGGGTCCGCCCTGAGTACCGCCGGGCGGCCCAGCAGCATGAGATGGCAGCAGACGGGACCGGCGCCAAAGGCTGGACCAGGAATGAACTGGCCGCCCGGGTGGCCCGCGAACTGAGCAATGGCCAGTACGTCAACCTGGGGATCGGCATGCCAACCCTGATCCCCAACTACATCCCTGACGGCGTTGAAGTGGTGCTGCATTCCGAAAACGGAATCCTCGGCGTCGGCCCTTATCCTGCGGAGGATGCTGTTGATCCGGACCTGATCAACGCGGGCAAGGAAACTGTCACGGTCAACAAGGGGGCGGCGTTCTTCGATTCCGCCACATCTTTCGGCATGATCCGCGGCGGCCACGTGGATGTGGCCGTTCTGGGCGCCATGGAGGTGGCCCAGAACGGCGACCTCGCAAACTGGATGATTCCGGGAAAGATGGTCAAGGGAATGGGTGGGGCCATGGACCTGGTGTTCGGCGCCAAGAAGGTCATTGTAATGATGGAACACGTTGACCGGAACGGGAACCCCAAAATCGTCAAGCAGTGCTCGCTGCCCGTGACCGGCAAGGGCTGTGTGGACCGGATCATCACCGACCTGGCGGTCATCGATGTTGTAGCGGACGATTCAGGCTCCCGGCTGGTGCTGAGGGAACTGGCGCCCAACGTATCGGTTGAGGAAGTGGCCGCAGCCACCGGCGCAGAGCTTTTCGAAGAAGACCGGGAACTGACCGTATGACGGACGGGAAAGATCCAGAGGACCCAACCACCGGTTCCAGCCCGGGGGAGCAGCGCGTCATCGAGCAGCGCGGCCTGTACTTCGATGAGCTGGAAGAAGGGGTGCTGTACGCCCACCGGCCAGGCCGCACTGTCACCGAAGCAGACAACGTCCTGTTCACCACCCTCACCATGAACACCCAGGCACTGCACCTCGACGCGGCCTGGAGCGCCGGGCAGCCGTTCGGCCAGCGGCTGGTCAACTCGATGTTCACGCTGGCCACGATGGTGGGCCAGTCCGTGTCGCAACTGACCCAGGGGACCATCATCGCCCAGCTCGGCCTGACTGACGTCTCCTTCCCACATCCTCTGTACCACGGCGATACCCTCTATACCGAGACAGTCATCAGCGGAAAGCGGCTCTCCGCATCGCGGCCGGGCCAAGGCATCGTCACCATGGAACACACCGGCCGCAACCAGGACGGCACAGTGGTGGCACTGGCCACTCGCAGCTGCCTGATGTGGACCCGGGATGCGCACCGGCAGCAGCTTGGCGGCGAAGGGGGCACAATACCGGTATGACCTTTGTGATGGGCCCCGCCCTGCTTTTTTGCCCTGCTGACCGGCCGGAGCGCTACCAGAAGGCCGCCACCCGCGCGGACGCTGTGATCCTCGATCTCGAGGATGCCGTGTCCCCGGCGGACAAGCAACGTGCGCGCGGTGCCATCCTGGCCCAGCTCGGAGCCGCCGGCGATGTACCCGAGCTGGATCCCAGCCGGACCATTATCCGGCTCAACCCCGCAGGCACGGAGGAGTTCGAGAAGGACCTGCACTGCCTGGCCCACACGCCGTACCGCACGGTGATGCTCGCCAAGGCCGAGAACGCCATGCAGCTGGAAGCCCTGGCCGGGTACCAGGTGATCGCCCTGTGCGAAACGGCCGCCGGTGTCCTGAACGCTCCCGCCATCGCAGCCGCCCCGAACGTGGTGGCGCTGATGTGGGGCGCCGAGGACCTGCTGGCATCTTTGGGCGGGACCTCCAGCAGGACGGACGACGGCGGCTACCGGGCCGTTGCGCTGCACGCCCGTTCCACAGTCCTCATCGCCGCCAGGGCGTTTGGCAAGGAGGCCGTGGACGCCGTCTACACCAACATTCCGGACCTTGCCGGACTGGCCGCGGAAGCGGCCGACGCCGTCGCCTCCGGATTCAGCTCCAAGGCCTGCATCCACCCCAGCCAGGCCGCCGGGGTCCGGGAAGCGTACGCACCATCCGAAGCCGAAGTCTCCGCTGCAACAGAATTGCTGCAGGCCGCGGCAGCTGCGGGACAGGGCGTCTTCCAATACAAGGGCCAGATGGTCGACGGGCCTATCCTCAAGCACGCTGAGTCGATCCTTCGACGTAAAGGCGAGCGCGTCTAGCGCCTCCGCCCGCTCGAGCCCCGCAGCGATACGGGCGGAATCGGTTCGTAGACCAGCGTCCGGACCCAACGGTTTCCCGTATCGCGGAACTCTTTCCGGGTGGAGAACCGGTAGTGGTAGCTGCGCACGCGCACCAGGTGCGGGGCCTCGCCGTCGAGCGGGTCATGCTGGAGCAGCCGCAGCGTCTGGGGGTCCGCCTCCAGCAGCTTGCCCAGGAAGGCGTAAAACCACTCCTCGTGGACTGTCCGCAACGGAAGGAACCACATCAGCCAGTCCAGCCGCAGGTGGTAGGGCGCCCACTGCCGGGGCACCCGCCTAAGGTCCCCGGGCTTGCCCTTGAAGCCGTACTCGCGCCAGTCCGAGGAGTCGTCCGGAACGTTGTCCAGCGTTCCTTCCACCACGATCTCAATGCGCTGCTTCGTCACTGATCCGAACGCACCGTAGGTGTTGGCCAGCTGCCACCGGTTGAAGCTGGCATTCATCAACTGGCGCCTGGAGAACAGGTTGCGCAGCGGCCAGTAGCTGAGGACCAGCAGCAGCAAGGTGGCGGCCAGCGTGATGGCCAGCCACCACAGCGGGGTCTCCCGGTCCGCGGTACCGTGCCAGTCCAGCGGGATCACCGGGAACACAGCGTGGGCCACCGGATCGCTCACCGCGGCGAAGGCCAGCACAATGGCAATCCAGTTCAGCCAGGCGAAATTCCCGGTGGCCACAAGCCATAGCTGCGTGAGGATGACCACCGTGGCTGCCACGCTGGCAACGGGCTGGGGCGCGAACAGGAAGAAGGGCACCACCAGCTGGGCGAAATGGTTGCCCAGCACTTCCACCTTGTGGAGGGGCTTGGGCAGCAGGTGTGCCTGCCGGCTCAGGGGTCCGGGCATCGGCTGCGTCTCATGGTGGTAGTAGAGGGCGGTGAGGTCCCGCCATTCCCTGCCGCCGCGGATCTTGATCATGCCCGCGCCGAATTCGAGCCGGAACACGAGCCACACGATCAGGATCAGGATGGTGCGCGGGGGATCGGTCTGGTCTGAACCCAGGAACGCCACCGTGAATCCCGCCTCCAGCAGGAGCATCTCCCAGCCGAAGCCGTAGAACGTCTGGCCCACGTTCACGATGGACATGTAGAGCAGCCACAGGGCCAGGAAAGCCAGCAGCGGGACCCACGGCGGCCCCGCCTGCGGGATGCCGGCAACGAGCAGGGCGGATATCACCAGACCTGCGGCGCACACCCAGCGCAGCAGCCGGTCCGAATAGCGCCAGCGGAAAAGGGTGGGCCGGCGCAGACAGCTGAACCCGGCCAGGTACTCCGGTACCGGCAGAAGCCCCCGCTCACCCAGCAAGGCCGGGAACTGGTTCAGGGAGGACAGGAACGCAACAAGATACAGTGCTGCCACCCCGCGCTGCAGCACCTGTCGGGCGAACTCGTATTCCGGGGCGTCAAACCAGGAGAGCCAGTCCACGCAATCCACGCTACGCCCGGCCGTCCTGTGGTCAAGGAGCACTGGGCCACGGAGCACTGGGCCACGGAGCGCTGGGTCAAGGCGCGGCGGGCCTGGGATGGTGCGCGATACTTAACGGATGCAGCCACGCAAGATCGCCCTCCTCGGATCCACCGGCTCCATCGGCACCCAGGCGATTGATGTCGTCGACGGCGCCCCGCACCTTTTCGAGGTGGTGGCGCTCAGCGCCGGGGGAGGCAACCTCGAACTCCTGGCCCGCCAGGCCGTGCACACCGGTGCCGGCGCCATCGGCATTGCCGGCGGAGACGCCGGTAAACTGGAAACGCTCGTGGCCGAAGCGGCCGCCGCAGCGGGGAAGCATGGTTACCGGCCGGAAATCATTGCCGGGCCGGACGCGTCCACCAGGATCGCGGAGGTGGAAGCTGACGTGGTGCTCAACGGCATCACCGGATCAATCGGACTTGCGCCGACGCTCGCGGCGCTGAAATCCGGTGCCACACTAGCCCTGGCCAACAAGGAATCCCTGATCGTGGGCGGAGAACTCGTCAAGGCGGCGGCCCGTGAAGGCCAGATTGTCCCCGTGGATTCGGAGCATTCGGCCATCGCCCAGTGCCTGCGTTCGGGTTCGGCCGGCGAGGTGGAGAGACTGATCCTCACGGCATCCGGCGGCCCTTTCCGGGGCCGGAACCGGGAGGAGCTCCACGACGTCACGCCGCAGGAGGCGCTTGCCCACCCCACGTGGGACATGGGGGTCATGGTCACCACCAACTCCGCCACCCTCGTCAACAAAGGGCTGGAAGTCATCGAGGCCCACCTGCTCTTCGATGTGCCGCTGGACCGGATCGACGTGGTGGTCCATCCCCAGTCCGTGGTGCACTCCATGGTGCAATTCGTCGACGGATCCATCATTGCGCAGGCCTCGCCGCCGGACATGCGCCTTCCCATAGCCCTGGGGCTGGGCTGGCCGGACAGGGTCCCCAAAGCGGCCGCGGCCTGTGACTGGACCCAGGCCGCCACCTGGACCTTCGAGCCCCTGGACGTTGCGGCGTTCCCTGCGGTGGACCTTGCGAAGGACGCCGCCAAGCAGGGCAGCACGTTCCCGGCAGTCTTCAATGCCGCCAACGAGGAAGCGGTCACGGCGTTCCATGCCGGCCGCATCCGGTTCACGGACATCGTGGACACCATCGCAGCCGTTCTCGGCGAACACACAGGTTCCTCCGGGCTGACAGTGGAATCCGTACTGGATGCTGAGAGCTGGGCACGTGCGCGCGCCCATGAACGTTTAGCAGTCAGCAGTCTCTAGGAAGCAGCAAGCACCTCCATGACCCCCGTTCTCCTCTTTGTCCTCGGTGTCGTTTTTGTGGCCATCGGCATCGCGGCCTCCATCGCGCTCCACGAAGTGGGCCACCTCCTGCCCGCCAAGCTCTTCAAGGTCCGGGTCACCAAGTACATGATCGGCTTTGGCCCCACCCTCTGGTCGAGGCGGAAAGGCGAAACCGAGTACGGCGTGAAGGCCATCCCGCTGGGCGGCTACGTGTCCATGATCGGCATGTACCCGCCCAACAAAGAGGACGGGACGGTCCGTCCCTCCAGCACCGGAATGTTCCAGACCCTGGCCACGGAAGCCCGCTCGATGGCGCACGAGGAAGTGGGCCCGGGCGACGAAAACCGCGTCTTTTACCGGCTTCCAGTGTGGAAAAAGATCATCGTGATGCTGGGCGGTCCGGCCATGAACATGGTCCTCGGCGTCATCCTGACGGCCGTCCTGCTGATGGGGTTCGGCTTCGCCACGGCCACCACCACCATCTCCGACGTCTCCAAGTGCCAGGTGGCGGCCGGTGAAACAGTGGACCCGGATTCGGCCGACTGCCAGCTGACTCCCGCGGCCGCTGCCGGCCTGGAACCGAACGATACAGTAACCTCCTTCGACGGCAAGACCGTCACCAGCTGGGACCAGTTGACCGAGTGGATCCGTGCCTCCGCCGGCCGTGAGGTGGCCATCACAGTTGAACGGGACGGCTCGCCGGTGTCCACCACCGTGACCCCCGTGCTGTCCGCCCGGCCCATCATCGGAGTGGACGGCCGGCAGGCAACGGACGACGCCGGCAACCTCCTGTACCAGGACGTCGGCTTCCTGGGCATTGGTGCGCAGACGGAACTGGTGCCGCAGCCGGCGTCGTCCGTTCTGCCCATGGCGGGGGAGAACATCAAGCAGGTGGCGGGCGTGATCTTCAACCTCCCGGCGCGGGTGGTGGGCGTGGCGAAGGCTGCGTTCAGCGAGGAACCGCGCGACCCCAACGGCCCCATCAGCGTGGTGGGCGTCGGCAGGGTGGCCGGTGAAGTGGCTGCCATGGAGGAGATCCCCGTCCAGTCGCGGGTGGCCACCCTGATCGGTCTGCTGGCCGGGCTTAACTTTGCGCTGGCGGTCTTCAACCTGGTTCCGCTGTTGCCTCTCGACGGCGGCCACGTGGCCGGGGCGCTGTACGAAGGTGCCCGACGCCGGGTGGCCAAACTGTTCGGGAAGCCTGACCCGGGAGCTTTTGATATCGCCAAGCTCCTCCCGGTGACTTATGTCGTGGCAGCGTTGCTGATGGGCATGAGCGCACTCCTCATCTATGCGGACATCGTGAAGCCGGTAAACCTCTTCGGCTGATATTCGTGGCATGCAGACTGGGAATGGCCTCAGGGCTGAGTCCCGTGTATCAGCCTAGATTGGCTGATGTCGAATAATCAGCTATTTATGATTGATTATTGTGGATCAGCTGCATACGGTTAGTGCATGTACGTACTGACCATTGACCAGCGGGGCAGCACTTCGGATGTCGATCGCGTGCCGGAGTTGATAGCCGAGCTGCAGGGCCTCACCTCCGCACGGTTTGAACGTTCGGTGGGCGACGAACTCCAAGGCGTGGTGGACCGGCCCGACGAGGTGGTGGATGTGGCGCTGCATGCCCTCCGGACCGGGAACTGGTACGTGGGGATTGGTATCGGGGTGGTGCAGATGGCTCCGGGAGGCAGCCCCCGCGAAGGGTCCGGAAGCGGGTTTGTGGCCGCGCGAAAAGCCGTGGAACTGGCGAAGACTGCTGCAGGCCAGGTGCCGCTGTCAGTGGTCGCAGGGATGATGGGCCGCGGGAAGGAAATCCCGAACCAAACCAAGGAAGGTGCCATGGCAGGTGCCAACGCCCAGGCGGTGCTCCGGTTGATCGGACGCCTTGTGCAGGAACGGACGGGGGCCCAGTGGCGCGTAGTGGACCGACTCCGCGCCGTGCGGGCCGGCGACGGCAAACACGGCAGCCAGAAACAAGTGGCCCGGGAGTTGGGAATAACGGAGCAATCGGTGAGCCGTGCCGTGCTTCGCTCGGGCTGGCAGGAAGAATGGGCAGCCAGGCCGGCAGCAGCCATGCTCCTGGAGTACGCGCGGAGCCGCATTGCCGGTACTGGGCCAGCCCGGGCCGAACCAGCCGCGACCGAGCTGGCCCCGCCCGAGACAGCCCGGTCCGAAACAGCCCCGCCCGAAACAGCCCCGCCCGAAACAGCCCCGCCCGAAACAGCCCCGCCCCGGAACGAAGGAGACACGTGACTGCCGTCTGGATTACCGCCGCGCTGGTGGTGGCTGGCCTCGCCGGCTGGCCGGTGACGGCCCTGGTGTTCCGGCTCGCCCGGACGATCGACGATAGGGCAGATGCCGCCAAAGCAGCAGAAGAGGCCAGTAGGGCAGCGGAGGATCCGTCCGCAGACGTCACCGTTGATGCCCCGCACGCGGAAACCCAAAGCGTGGACGGTGAGCTGACGGCGCCACCGGACGTCCCGCCGTCGGCCGGCCCCGCTTCCGGGCCGCCGGTGCCAACCCAGCGCATCCTGCGCGGCGGGGCGATCATCGGAGTCCTTGAAAGGCTGGGGGTTTGCCTGGCCATCCTGACCGGCCAGCCGGTGGCCATCGCCTACATCGTGGCCATCAAGGGCCTCGGCCGGTTCGCCGAGCTGAAGGAAACGCCGGTGGCGGCCGAACGCTTCATCATTGGAACCCTGACCTCCATGCTCTGGGCGGCCGGAACAGCAGCAGCAGTCAAAGTCCTGTTCCTGTCCTAGGACCTCGTCGCACAGGGCATGTCCTGGGACATGCCCTGGGAACACCTGTCTTGTGGTCCAGGGCCGCTGCGGTGTGGGAAGAATCCTGTTCGGCTGTCCGGATGCGTGCAACGGCAGGCAGGGCGATAGGGTAGCCGTATGACAGTTTTTGCCGTTGAGTACGTTTACGCCGCCGATTCCACCGAAGCCCGCAGTGAAGCCCGTCCGGCGCACCGCGAATGGACCGCCGGCCTGGCGCAGGACGGTGCCATCCTGGCAAGCGGGCCCTACGGTGACGGGGCGGGAGCGCTGCTGATCTTCAAGGCCGCAGACGAGGCTGCCCTGAACTCGATCCTCAAGCAGGACCCCTTTGCGGCCGCCGGAGTTATCGCCGGAACGCGCATCACGGAGTGGTCTCCCATTACCGGCATGCTGGCCGGCCTCACCGCCTAGCCGCCCACCTTTTAAACTTTTAGGAGTCCACGTGACCTCGGTCAGCCTGGGAATGCCTGCGGCACCGCCGCCCGTCCTTGCCCCCCGCCGGAAGACCCGCCAGATCAAGGTCGGTTCTGTGGGGGTGGGTTCTGATTTCCCCATCAGCGTGCAGTCCATGACCACCACGCCCACCACCGACATCAACGCGACCCTGCAGCAGATCGCGGAACTCACGGCCTCCGGTTGTGACATCGTGCGCGTCGCCTGCCCGTCAGCCGATGACGCCGAAGCGCTGCCCATCATCGCCAAGAAGTCCCAGATCCCGGTGATCGCGGACATCCACTTCCAGCCGAAATACGTCTTCGCCGCCATCGAAGCGGGCTGCGCGGCGGTGCGCGTGAACCCCGGAAACATCCGTAAGTTTGATGACCAGGTTAAGGAAATCGCGGCGGCCGCCCGCGATCACGGCACTTCCATCCGCATCGGGGTGAACGCAGGCTCGCTGGAGCCCGGCATCCTCAAGAAATACGGCAAGGCCACCCCTGAAGCGCTGGTGGAGTCTGCTGTATGGGAAGCATCACTGTTCGAAGAGCACGGCTTCCACGACTTCAAGATCTCCGTGAAGCACAACGACCCCGTGGTGATGGTGGCTGCCTACGAGATGCTGGCGGAGAAGGGCGACTGGCCGCTTCACCTCGGTGTGACCGAGGCCGGGCCCGCGTTCCAGGGAACCATTAAGTCAGCCACGGCCTTCGGGGCTCTCCTGTCCCGTGGCATCGGCGACACCATCCGGGTTTCGCTCTCCGCCCCGCCGGTGGAGGAAATCAAGGTGGGCAACCAGATTCTCCAGTCCCTCAACCTGCGTCCCCGGAAACTGGAGATTGTCTCCTGCCCGTCCTGCGGCCGGGCGCAGGTGGACGTGTACACCCTTGCTGAGCAGGTGACCGCTGGCCTGGAAGGCATGGAGATCCCGCTGCGCGTGGCCGTGATGGGCTGCGTGGTCAACGGTCCCGGTGAAGCCCGTGAGGCAGATCTTGGCGTTGCTTCCGGCAACGGCAAGGGCCAGATCTTTGTGAAGGGTGAAGTCATCAAGACTGTGCCCGAGAGTCAAATTGTTGAGACACTGATCGAAGAGGCCATGCGTATCGCGGAAGAGATGGGGGAGGCCGATGGCGAAGATGCTGTCAAGGGTAGCCCCGTGGTTAGCGTCTCGTAAGGAGGTCCCCGACCCTCCGGGACTTTCCGTCCGCACGTTGGACGGCACGGATACTGCTGCGCTCCGGATGCTGGCGCAGCAGGATCCGGTCACCAATGTCTTTATCCTCGCGCATTTGCGTGCCGCCGGCACTGCCGCGCCCACCAGCGGCGGCGCCGGCGTGATCGGTGTTTTCGACGACGGCGTCCTGGTGGGTGCGTGCTGGGCAGGGGCGAACCTGGTTCCGGTCCAGCTGGACCCCGAGTTGGCAGGGGTGGTCGCGGAAGTGGCCAACACATCCGGCCGCCGCTACGCCTCGGCCTTTGGCCCGGCCGAGGCGGTCCTGGCGCTGCACGCGGAACTCCTGGCACGCGGCCATCGGGCCCACGAAGTCCGCGCGGAACAGCCCCTCATGACCATCGAGGGCCCGCCGGTGATCAAGCCAAACCCCGGCCTTGAGCCGGGAAACCTTGCGGACTTTGACCGCATCCTGCCTGCCTGCGCCGCAATGTTCGAGGAAGAAGTGGGATATTCGCCCTTCCTGGGGGGCCGGGAGTTCTATAGCCGGCGGGTGGAAGGGCTCATTCGCCAAGGGCATTCCCTGGTCCACCTGAACCACGCCCGCGAGGTGGTGTTCAAGGCCGAACTGGGCGCCGTCACGGCCGAGGTCACCCAGATCCAAGGTGTCTGGATGAACCCGCTTTACCGCGGCCAGGGCTTGAGTGCCGGGTACATGGCCGCCGTGGTGGAGCACGCCCGGAGAGTCGCACCCATTACCAGCCTCTACGTCAATGGCTTCAACCTGCGGGCACGAGCCACCTACGAGCGGGTCGGCTTCCGCCAGGTGGGCACTTTCGCTACTGTTCTTTTCTAGCGGGCGGTTGCTTGCAGATAAGTCATTGGGGGAACACATGAAGACATCCGTGCTGCGCGCGCTTGGGGCTGCCATCATTCTCGGCACGGCAATCTCATCCTGCGCCGGCCCTGCCGAACCCCAAGCCAGTGCACCGCCGTCCAGTGCACCGCCGGCACCGGAAAGCCTGAAGACCGGCAGCACGCCACCTGCCACGACGCCTGCACCCACGCCTACTCCGGAAGCCAAGGCCTACACGTCCACGGAGCTCGCCGGAATCCTCCAGCAGCTTGAGGACTCCGAAGGCAGGAAGCTCTCAGTCCTGGCGGGCGGCGACCTTACCGACATCCTGGACCAGACCCGGGCTTTGATCGCCGCCATCGAGGTTTCCCCGGCCGAATGCAAGGAGTTGGCCGTGTCCAGCACTGTGCCCCAGGTGGGCGATGCTGCGATGGCGCTGGGTCAAAGCACGGATCCGGCCACCGGCGCGGCTACGGCGGTGTCTCTTACCTCAGGCCTGGACGAGGCCGCACTCGCAAGGGTTGCGGATCAACCGCTTCAGCTGGGGCAGTGCGCCAACATGACCATGACATCGTCAGGGGTGGACGTCGCGGTTTCCATCACGCCCATGGATGGGGTGGGAGGAATGTCCAATACCGTCGCCTACAGAACGGACACCCAGCTTCCCGATGGCCGCGTGCAGTCCATGATCACCGCCCTGGCTGTTGAGCGCGGAGTGCTGCTCACCGCCGTCGCATCAGGCGGTGAAAGTGAGGCCGATGCTGCGTGGCGTGCCGGCGCTCTGCTTGATACCGCTGCCGCACTCGTCGAATAGGTCCGGCCTAAGTAAGTTCGCCCGTCAGGTACCGCTGCACATTAGGGGCGACGAGCCTGACGAGGTCCTCCGGTGCGGCCGATGCGAGGGGTTCCAGCCGCACCACGTAGCGGGCCATCATGAGTCCCACCATCTGCGTGGCCACCAGGTCTGCGCGCAAGGCAACTTCCTGGGGCGGTCCCGGCACCCCTGCAACGATCCGGCCAAGGACAGCCCGCGTCACCATCTCCCGGAGGAGCGCCGTCCGGGCCTTTGAGCCAAGGGTGCCCCGCAGGAAGGCCACCAGGCTTGGCTGGGCCGGGCTTTCCCAGAGGCGAAGGACGGCGCGGACGATCAACTCTCCGCGCTGCTCCGGGCGGGCGGACGAAACTCCGGCCAGTACCTCTTCCGGATCGGCAGGGAGTTCCACACTCAGGGCGAAGAGCTCATCCTTACCGGTGAAGAAATGGTGCACCATGGCAGGATCCACACCCGCCGCGCGGGCCACCTGCCGCAGGCTGGTGCCCTCGAAACCGTGTTCTGCGAACAACCGACGGGCGCTGTCCAGGATCCGTTCCCTGGACGCCGTGGATCCGCCGCGCCGTCCCCGCCTTGCCGCCGGGGGATCACCGGAACTGCCTTGCCGCACCGAACTACCCTCCGGCTGGACGTTCCCCCCAGAAAAGGCGTTGCCCTCCGGCAGGGTCACGCAGTCCGCCTCCGCAGCGTCAGGGAGGCCAGCACCAGCACTCCCAGCACGATGGCTCCCATGATGGCTGCGTCCTGCCACATCTGTTCGGTGGCCTCGGGATTGGCGGCAATTTCCTGCAGGGCGTCCACGGAGAACGTGAGGGGAAGAACATTCGAGATCGCCTCGAGGGTATCGTTCATGCGGTCCCGCGCCACGAACAGGCCGCAGAGGAGGATTTGCGGTACCACGACCACCGGCATGAACTGGACGGCCTGGAACTCGGTCCGGGCAAACGCCGAACACAGCAGGCCAAGGGCCACCCCCAGGACGGCGTTGATCACGGCGATCAGGACCACGAAGCCGGGCGGGCCCTCGATATCGAGATCGAATACCCAGTACGCCACGGCAGTAGCCACCAATGACTGCAGCGCGGCCATGATGGAAAACGCCAGGCCATAGCCGAAGAGCAGGTCCCCCTTATGGACAGGGGTGGTGAGCAGCCGCTCCAGCGTTCCCGAGGTCCGCTCACGCAGCATCGTGATGGAGGTGACCAGGAACATCACCACAAACGGGAAAATGGCGAGCATCATCAGCCCCACGCGGTCGAACGTGCGCGGCGCCCCGGGCGGCAGGGCCTCATTCTCGAAGAGGAAGTAAACCGCGGTCAGCAGCAATGCCGGGACCACCAGTATCAAGGCGATGCTGCGGCGGTCATGCCGCAACTGCTCCAGCACCCGGCGGGTTGTTGCCAGCATCATCAGGAAGTCCATTACCGCACGCTCCCATCCGGTGCTGTCCGGTCCTGTGCTCTTGGGTCTTGTGCTGTCCGGTCCTGGGCAGCGGGACCGCGTTCTTCGCCTGCTTCCTGGATGATGTGCAGGAACGCCCTTTCAAGGTCAGCGCTGTGTCCGCGCCGGCTCAGTTCCGCCGGCGTCAGCTGGGCGAGGAGCAGGCCTTCCCGCAGGAGGAGCAGGGACTTGCAGTGGCTGGCTTCCTCCATGACATGGCTTGATACAAGCAAGGTAGTCCCTTGGGCGGCCATGGTGCGGAACCGGCCCCAGAGGTCCGCGCGGAGCACTGGGTCCAGTCCCACGGTCGGTTCGTCCAGCACCAGGAGGCGCGGACGGGCCACCAGTGCGCAGGCGAGGGATACCCGGCTGAGCTGGCCGCCGGACAGGTCATCGGTTTTCTGCCGCGCCTGGGGTTCAAGTCCGACGGCGGCAATCGCCTCCGCTGCCTCTGCCGCCCCTTTGTGGTGCATGGCGCCGAAGTAGCGTACGTTGCCCTCCACGGTGAGGTCAGGGTAGACGCTGGGGGACTGGGTCACGTATCCCACCTGGTGCCGCAGGCCACTGCTGCCGGCCGGCTGCCCCAGGACCCGCACCGAGCCTGAGGTAATGCGCTGCACCCCTACGACGGCCCGCATCAGCGTGGTTTTTCCGCTTCCCGAGGGACCCAGCAGGCCGGTGATTTGTCCGGTTGGAATGGCGAAGTCCAGCTCGCGCAGGACGGGAACCCGTCCCCGCACAACCGTCAGGCCGCTGGCCGCCACCGCACCGCCGTCGTGCGTTCTTCCTGTAATTTCCGCTGCCGAACGTGACATGTCCCGCCTCCGCTGAACTGCAGGTGCCGGGCCCGAAGACCAATAATTCATCACCTGATGAATTAAACCTAAGCCCGGACCTGCAGGTAATCAACGCTTTGAATGGAAAAGCACTTGATAAATGTGTGAGCCATCACTTAGGTTCGAACTAGCTGCGCTGGAGTGGCGTGGGCGGTCTCACCAGTCCTCACCAGTACTTAGGCGATAACGGCGTTGAGCCACGCCCGGATGCAATGACCAGCCTCGAGGGGGGCCAGGGGCTTTGTATTCCCGGGCGTGGCTCTACTGCCTCCGCCGTGGCCGGGTCTTCGGCCATGGCGCAGGATCTGCCGGGGGAGTCGGGGCCAGGTGCCCGGTGCCGGTAGATTAGTACCCAGACGAATTTGTCCGGCCCCTGCTGATCCAGCACTTCCCCAGAAACGGATATCCACCCGTGGTTACAAGACTGTCCCAGCTTTTCCTGCGCACGCTGCGTGAAGATCCCGTCGACGCCGAGGTGGCCAGCCACCGGCTCCTGGTCCGTGCGGGCTACATCCGCCGTGCCGCTCCCGGGATCTACACCTGGCTCCCGCTGGGGCTCAGCGTCCTGCGCAAAGTCGAGGCCATCATCCGTGAGGAAATGGCGAACATCGGCGCCCAGGAAGTCCACTTCCCTGCGCTCCTTCCGCGTGAACCCTATGAGGCCACCAACCGCTGGACTGAATACGGTGAAGGACTGTTCCGCCTCCAGGACCGCAAAGGCGCGGACTACCTGCTGGCCCCAACGCACGAGGAAATGTTCACGCTGCTGGTCAAGGACCTCTACTCCTCGTACAAGGACCTCCCGCTGAGCCTGTACCAGATCCAGAACAAGTACCGCGATGAGGCGCGCCCCCGGGCAGGCCTGCTGCGCGGCCGCGAATTCATCATGAAGGACTCCTACTCCTTCGATGTGGACGACGCCGGCCTGGACGCCAGCTACGCCGCCCACCGCGGCGCCTACCTGCGGATCTTCGAGCGCCTCGGCCTGGAAGTCATCCCGGTCACGGCCACTGCCGGTGCCATGGGCGGGTCCAAGAGCGAAGAGTTCCTGCACCCCACGGATATCGGCGAGGACACCTTCGTCCGGTCCGCCGGCGGCTACGCTGCCAACGTTGAGGCCGTGACCACCGTGGTGCCGGCGGACATCGACTACACCGGCGCCCCCGCTGCCGAGGTGCTGGACACCCCTGACACTCCCACCATCGAAACTCTGGTGGCCGCCGCCAACCAGATAGCCCCCCGCTCGGAGGCAGACGGCGGCGCCTGGACCGGTGCGGACACGCTCAAGAATGTCGTCCTCGCCGTCACCCTGCCCACCGGGGAACGCCAGCTCGTGGTGATCGGCCTGCCCGGCGACCGCGGGGTGGACCTGAAGCGCGTCGAAGCGAACATCGGATCCTTCCTGCCCATCGCCGGTGAGATCGGACTGGAGGCCGCGAATGACGATGACCTCAAGAAGCAGCCGCTGATCGTCAAGGGCTACCTTGGGCCCGGCCTGACGCTGGACGAACCGCTGCTGGGCGCCGAAAGCGCCACGAAGCTGCTGTACCTGGTGGATCCCCGTGTCGTCAGCGGGACCGCCTGGATTACCGGCGCCAATGAAGCCGGCAAGCACGTGTTCGGGCTCGTGGCCGGCCGGGACTTCACTTGGGACGGCGTCATCGAATGCACCGACGTCCGCGAAGGCGATCCCGCCCCGGACGGGTCCGGACCGCTGGAAACGGCCCGCGGCATCGAAATGGGCCACATCTTCCAGCTGGGCCGGAAGTACGCCGAAGCCCTGGAACTGAAGGTCCTGGACCAGAACGGCAAGCAGGTCACCGTGACTATGGGTTCCTACGGCGTGGGCGTCACCCGCGCCGTGGCGGCGTTGGCCGAATCCAACCATGACACCAAGGGCCTGGTCTGGCCACGTGCGGTTGCCCCCGCGGACGTCCATGTCGTGGCCGTGGGCAAGGGCGAGGACATCTTCGCCACCGCAGAGCGGCTGGCAGCGGACCTGGAAGCCGCAGGCCTCGATGTCCTGCTCGACGACCGGCCCAAGGTCTCGCCGGGCGTCAAATTCGGCGACGCAGAGCTTGTGGGCGTCCCCACCATCCTCGCCGTCGGCAGGGGCCTGGTGGACGGCGTGGTGGAGATCAAGGACCGCCGCAGCGGCGAAGCGGAGAACATTGCCGTGGACAAGGCAGTTGACTATGTGGTCAACGCCGTCCGCGCCTCCTGATCCCGGACGTGCTCCCCGGGTTTGAATCCATCGAGCTGACAACGCTGGTCCTGATCGTGGTGGCCGGATTCGCTGCCGGCTGGGTGGATGCCGTGGTGGGCGGGGGCGGGCTGATCCAGCTCCCGGCCCTGCTGCTGGTGCCGGGCATTACGCCGGTCCAGGCGCTGGCAACAAACAAGATGGGGTCAATCTTTGGTACCGCCACCAGCGCCGTTACGTACTATCGGCGGGTGGGGCCGGACCTCCGGACGGCCTTGCCGATGGCCGTTATTGCCCTGGCGGGAAGCTTCGGTGGCGCAGTGCTGGCTGCCAACTTGCCGTCCAGCGTGTTCAAACCCATCATCGTTGCCGCGCTCGTGGCGGTGGCGCTCTTCACGGCGTTAAAACCGGACGCCGGCCACATCACGGCGCTGCGGCACGACGGCCACAAACACTACGTGGTGGCGTGCCTGATCGGCGCCGTGATCGGCTTCTACGACGGCCTGATTGGTCCGGGTACCGGATCCTTCCTGGTCATCGCCCTGGTCTCGGCGATGGGGTACGCGTTCCTGGAAGCCAGTGCCAAGGCCAAGATCGTGAACATGGCAACCAACGCGGGGGCGCTGCTCTTCTTCCTGCCGCACGGCTCCATCCTGTGGGCCTTGGGCCTGCTCCTGGGCGCTGCCAATATGGCCGGCGGATACCTCGGTGCACGGACGGCGGTGGCGCAGGGCAGCAAGTTTGTCCGCGTGGTCTTCCTGGTGGTGGTGGCTGCGCTCATCATCAAGCTCGGCTACGACGTCTGGCAGGAAAACTTCGCCGGACAAGGGTAGGACAAGGCTCTCGTGGCTATCGGGAGCCGGGCGTAGCATGCAGGTATGCCCCACGGTGACGATGAGTACTCCAGTGCTTTATCCGCAGCGGCGGGCCATGCCGCGGCCTGGCTTCGAAGCCTTCCAGACCGTCACGTCGGCCCCCTCCTGCCGGCCCACGACCTCACCGGGGCGTTCGGCGGGGCATTGCCAGCCTCGGGCATGCCCGCAGCGGACGTCGTAGACCTCCTTGCCCGGACAGCCGAGCCCGGGCTGATGGCCATGCCGTCCGGCCGCTTCTTCGGTTGGGTCATCGGCGGAACCTTGCCCTCTGCGCTTGCTGCAGACTGGCTGGTCAGCGCCTGGGACCAGAACGCCGGCCTCCGCTACGCCACCCCGGCCATGGCGGCCATCGAGGAATGCGCCGGCACCTGGCTGCTGGAATTGCTGGGGCTGCCAGAAGCTTCCGACGTCGGCTTCGTCACCGGTGCCACGATGGCCAACTTCACTGGGATGGCAGCGGGGCGGTGGCGGCTCCTCGCCGACGCCGGCTGGGACCTGGACCGCGACGGGCTCAGCGGTGCACCCCGGATCCGGTGTTTCGTTGGCAGGGAGCGGCACGACACCGTGGACCTCGGCCTCCGGTACCTGGGGCTCGGCAGGCCGGTAGTGGTGGACGCAGACCCCCAGGGACGTTTGATTCCGGCGGCACTGGAAGCTGCACTGTCTGAAGGGACCGGGCCGGCCCTCGTGTGCCTGCAGGCAGGGAACCTCCATTCCGGCGCTTTTGACCCCTTCCCGGAAGCCATCCGCATTGCCAGGCAGCATGGCGCCTGGGTCCACGTCGACGGCGCTTTCGGCCTCTGGGCTGCGGCAGCGCCGGAGCTTCGCCACCTGACCCGCGGCTGCGAGGACGCCGATTCGTGGGGGACTGACGCGCACAAGACCCTGAACGTGCCGTACGACTGCGGCATCGCCGTCGTCCGGGACGCGTCAGCCCTCCGGTCCGCGATGGGCCTGCACACGAGCTACCTGATCCACGACGCCGAAGGGCCCGGAGATCCGTTCGAGAAAGTCCCCGAGTTGTCCCGCCGCGCCCGAGGCGTGCCGGTGTGGGCGGCACTGAAGAGCCTGGGCCGTGACGGCGTGGCAGCCCAGGTGCAGGGGCTGGCGGCCGCCGCATCGGAGATCGCGGCGGGGCTGGGAGCCCTGGACGGCGTGGAGGTGCTCAACGACGTCGAGTACACCCAGGTGAGCGTGGCGTTTGGGGACGATGCCACCACCCGTGCGGTGACGGCGCGCATTATCGAGGACGGAAAGGTGTGGATGTCCGGCTCCCGCTGGCAGGACCGGGACATCCTGCGTGTTTCCGTGAGCAACTGGCAGACGGCGGAAGAAGAGGTGGCCACTGCCGTTGCTGCGGTCGGATCCGCCCTTGCCGCAGTCCGCAGTACCTGATCACCGGCACGATTAAACAACTGCCGGTACCCCTTCAGCGGGCGCCCACCGCTTCGCCGGGCTCCGGCAGGCGGTGGGCCGGAGGCAGCCCGTCCAGGGTCCTGCCGGCGAGGGTGCTGGCTACCCAGAGGGAGCGGGCCAGGTCCCCGCGATGATCCGGTTTGCCTGCATACCCCAGGGCATTCGCCACCTCCCGGGCAATTCCCCACTGCCTGGCCACCTCGGGGTCCAGGCCCGCCGCGGAACTGAACCCGGCGCAGCGCCGTCGCAGGCCGGCGGCAGGGTTGTCCAACGGCAAATCCGACAGGCGGTTCCATAACAGCGGTGCCACGGCGAACTCGGGATCCCCGATCATCGGCTGGGGATCGATGGCGGCGTAACCGGCCGCCGTCGGAAGCGCATGCCGGCCAGGGCCGGCCGGGCGGGCCAGGACGTTGAGGTAATGCAGGTCGGTATGGACGAGAACGTCGCGGGCCGACCGCCGTCCCACCGCACCCCGGGTCTGGCACACCTCCAGGGCGGCCTCGAGGAGCCATCGGGGGAAAGGGCGTCCCAGCTGTTCCCAGTCCGCGGGCAGGTCATCGCTCCACTGCTCCGCGCGGGCGGCGATGTGCTCGAACTCAAACCACTCCGGCCGGTCGTCGGGCGTGACGCTCAGCTGCCGCACCAGGCCGGCCCATACCACCACCGCTTCCTCCATGGGCACGGTGGCGAGCGAGCGTTCGCCGTCGAGCCGTTCCAGGAGCATGGCGCAGGTGCCGGCGTGGGAGGCAAGCAGCGCTACCGCGCCCTGGCCCTGCCAGAGGGCCAGGGCGTGCCGCTCAACCCGTGCTTCGTCATGCGGAAAGGCGATTTTGAGGGCCGCCGGGGAGCCGTCCTGCTGGCGCACCGGGATCACGATGCCGCCGTGGCCGTTCCAGGGCAGGGCGCCGGGACGCAGGTCCGGGGTCAGCTGCCAGTTGTCCAGGCGGCCCTGGATGAGGTCCGGCAGGGACGCGAGCCAGGCGCGTCCGGCACTGCTGCGGGTGTAGCGGGCAGTGAGGTCCGGAGGGATGGGTACTACCGCTGGCTGGCTCATCAGTTCCAGCCTAAGTCCACTGGTGCGGCACGTACCGCAGATCCCCTTCAGACCACGCCCGTGGCCCCCAGTAGGTTCCCTATGGTGAAGGTGGCGGCGAGGGCGAGCGCTCCGCCTGCCACCACCCGCACGGCGGCGCGGAACCTGGAGCCGCCGCCGATCCGAGCGCCGAGTGCACCCGTCAGTGCCAATGCCAGGAGCACGGCGAGGAACGTGACCGGAACCCGGACCTCCGGCGGCGGAAGCAGGATGGCGGCCAGGGGCAGCGCTGCCCCGATCACAAAGGACACCGCCGAAGCAAAAGCGGCATGCCAGGGGCTGACGATATCCGCCTCGTCAATGTTGAGCTCCGCGGACAGGTGCGCGGCCAGGGCGTCGTGCGCGGTCAATTCCGCGGCCACCCGTCCTGCCGTTTCCTCACTCAGGCCCTTTGCCTGGTAGATCGCCGTGAGTTCCGCGAGCTCCACTTCCGGTTCTTCGGCCAGCTCGCGGCGTTCCTTCTCGATGAGGGCCTTTTGGCTGTCGCTTTGGCTGCTCACCGAGACGTACTCGCCCAGCGCCATGGATACAGCGCCGCCCACAAGGCCGGCCGCGCCTGCGGCCAGGATCGGGCCGGAGGCAGCGGTTGCTCCGGCAACACCCACCACGATCGCTGCCACGGATACGATCCCGTCATTGGCGCCCAGCACACCGGCGCGCAGCCAATTGAGGCGCTGTGCCAGGTCATTGCGGTGCGGTTCATTGTCATGGAAGGAGGATGCACCCGCTGTGTCCATCCCTACAGCAAACCATCCGGCGCGCCTGCCTGCCAGCACGGCCTGCAGCGGAGGAGAACCCCTGGATCACTGCGGCAGCGGCGGAAGCTGCCCTTCATCCAGCACCAGGCCCGGCACAGGGCCTGCGCCGGCACCCCAGTAGTGCGCCCTCCGCGCGGCGTCCTGGAGGCCCGCTAGTGCCCAAGCGCGCGTGGCTCCCTCAGCCAGCGCCACAACGTCGCCGTACAGCGGCAACGTGTCCGCTTCCAGGCCGGCAAGTCCGGCCGCCGGAGAATCGAGGAACCCCTGGTCCAGGACATATCCCGGCGGCTGCGGGGGCAGTGTCCCGCAATGCGTTCGCCCATATTCTTCGGCCTGGCCGGCGAGGTCCTGGTGCTGCGCCAGGAATTCCGACGCCGGACGGACGGCTTCAGGGGGAAGGCGCGTGAGTGCTGCCTGGTAGCCGTACGCCGTCTCCAGTTCGGCACCGGCGGCGGCGGCGAGGGCGGCTCCCAAACTGGCCATTCCAGCGGGAGGGGAGGTGGAGGCGGAGTCAGGAGCGGAGGACATGGCCGGGCACGCAGGGGCCGTGGCGCCTTGACGTTCTGTCTCTCGCGCTTCTGTCTCGAGCGAGGCTGCCGCGCCGAGCCGTTCTGCGGTGAGGAGTTGCGCTGTGCCGGCGCCAGCGAGCAAGCGTGCCATACCGCCGTCGGCCGTTTCCGCATCGTTGAGGCGTTGCAGGCCACTGGCGGCGAGGCGGGCGGCAAACTCCGCAACACTCGCGGCGGCACGAGGACTGGGGGAGGGGGGAGCGGCGGCTGGCGGGACCCCGGCCGTTGACGCCGGCGCAGAAGTTGGCCCGAATGCCTCCGCGGAAGCTTGGCTTCCGGGCAGCAGCAGTGCCCGGGCCTGGATGGTCAGCAACGTCACAACCTGGGTCATCGACTCCTCCGCCGGAGCACCGGCGGTACTTCCGGGGTCCGCAGCGGCCAGCTCCAACGCTGCGGACCGCAGCTCCAGCGCCTCGTACAGGGCGGCTGCGCGGGCCTGCTCCGAGAAAGGCGGTTCCGCAGGAGCGGGCGGTTCAGCGGGGAAAAAAGCGAAGCCCAGGGTGACCACCAGAAGGGCTGCGAGCGAAAAAACGGCATACCGGAAATAGCGCATCCGCGGGCGGTTTTCCTGGTTGTCGTCTTTCACAACAGACCATGGTGCCACGTCGCGGGGGAATCCCCGTGCTCCAATGAACCGGTAAAATAGCTACGCTAGTACACACAACATCATCTATAGGGAGGCGGCCGGCATCGTGAGCAATGCAGAAGCCACAGCTTCATCAGACCATACCGGAACGGGTAAGGCTGAGGCCGCGCACAATCCGGAAGCTGCACGGCTCAGGGCGCTCCTTGAACCCTCGGTCCAGGCCAACCGCCTGTACTTGGAGGACGTGGCCGTCATCCCCGGATCCCACCGCGTGGTCCACGTAGTGGTGGATCTGCCGCAGGAAGAGACCGGCGGAGTCAGCCTTGATGTCATCGCCGACATCTCCAAGGTGCTCTCCGATGTTTTGGACAATGATCCCGGTGACGACGGCCGTCCCTACGATCTTGAGGTCTCTTCGCCGGGCGTCGGCCGGCCCCTGACGGAGCCGCGCCACTGGCACCGCGCCAAGGGGCGCATGGTGAAAGTCAACGTCCTCCAGGGCGACAACATCACGGGCCGCATCCAGGCGGTGGACGCCTCCGGCGTGACCATCGTCCCCGAGATCGCCGTCAAAAAGGGAATGAAACCCAGGCAGGGCGATCCCATCAAGCTTCCTTTCGACAGGATCCGCAACGGAAAAGTCGAGATCGAATTCAGCCACCTCCACGAGGATGGTCTGGAACCTGAACACAATGGACCTTCTGAGGAGGCCTGATGGATATTGACATGAGCGCACTGAGACTTCTGGAGCGTGAGCGTGAAATTCCGCTGGACCTCCTGATCCCCACCATCGAGCAGGCGCTCCTGGTGGCCTACCACAAGTCGCCCGGCGCCTTCGAGAAGGCCCGCGCGGAGCTTGACCGCAAGAGCGGTCACGTGACCATCTGGGCGGTGGAGATTGACGACGACGGCGCCCCCATCGGCGAGTTCGAGCACACGCCGGAGGGCTTCGGCCGTATCGCCGCCAGCACTGCGCGGCAGATCATCCTGCAGCGCCTCCGCGACGTTGAGGACGACAACGTCCTCGGCGAATTCAAGGGCCGTGAAGGCGAACTTGTGGCCGGTACTATTCAGCAGGGCCACAACCCGCACATGGTGCAGGTCAACCTTGGCACTGTCGAAGCGCTCCTGCCGCCGCCCGAACAGGTGCCGGGGGAAAAGTACCTCCACGGCAACCGCCTGCGTGCCCTGGTGATCGATGTGCACCGCGGCTCCAAGGGCCCCTCCGTCACACTGTCCCGGTCCCACCCGGGGCTCGTCCGGAAGCTCTTTGAACTGGAAGTACCCGAGATTGCCGACCGCTCCGTGGAGATCGTTGCGCTGGCCCGGGAAGCCGGCCACCGCACCAAGATCGCCGTCAAGGCCAACATCCCCGGCATCAACGCCAAGGGTGCCTGCATCGGTGAAATGGGCTCCCGCGTGCGGGCCGTGATGACGGAACTGAACGACGAAAAGATCGACATCGTCGACTTCAGCGAGAATCCGGCCACCTTCATCGCCAGCGCCCTGTCGCCGTCGAGGGTGAATTCGGTCACTATCACTGATGAGGCCACCCGTTCGGCCCGCGTGGTGGTTCCCGATTACCAGCTTTCCCTGGCCATCGGCAAGGAGGGCCAGAACGCCCGCCTCGCGGCCAAGCTGACCGGCTGGCGCATAGATATCGTTTCCGACGCCGCCGCTCCGCGCGAAAACTGAACGAGCCCTCACCGGGGCGGCCACGCCGGGACTGCTATACGGTTTCGGGCAGAACGGCCCGGAGGGGCTAGAATAGAAAAGGCCGCGCCCAACGGCCGGCAGCCGTGTGCCCCGAGCATGCCCCTTCCACTGACTCAGCGGAAGCCAGGCATTCCCGGGCCAGCAGATATGAATGTCAGGAAGATGACCGTGGCAGAGCTTTCCACCGGGAATCAACCGGAGCGTACCTGCATCGGATGCCGGAAGAAGGGCCTGCGGTCTGAATTGCTCCGGCTCGTCGCCGAAGGCAACGGCTCTGCCGCTGTCCTGGTGGATGAACGACGCCGGCTGGCTGGCCGGGGTGCTTGGTTGCACCCCAGCGAATCGTGCCTGGCTCTGGCGATCAAACGGCGGGCTTTCGGACGTGCCCTTGCGGGCGCAACCGGAACTGCCGCAGTCGAACACTGGATCAAGTCGGAAACGAACGTTGCAGGCACCACGGCAACTGCAACACCAACCGTCCAACCTGAAAGCGGGTCAGAAATCTGATGGAAACCCGATGAGTTCCCAGCGATGAGTGCGTAACGATGACAACTTTGTTGCGCTCTGCAATGGGCCCTTCCGCTGTATTCGCGGCTGGGGTCCGCAGTAAGAAGTAGACGGTTCGTGCCTGGCTCGGTGCGGACCGAGACAGGAGAAATGTGGCCAAGGTCCGCGTACATGAGCTCGCCAAAGAGCTCGGTATTACTTCCAAAGATGCAGTGACAAAACTGCAGGAACTGGGCGAATTTGTTCGCTCCGCCTCTTCCACCATTGAGGCCCCCGTTGTGCGTAAACTGCGCAACGCCTTCCCCGACGCTGCTGCCAAGGCCTCAGCACCGGCTGCCGCGCCCAAGGCGCCCGCCCCGGCCGCAGAAGCACGTCCTTCAACTCCGGCTCCCGGCCCGGCAGCCCCCAAGGCTCCGGCTCCCGCGGCACAGGCACCCGCCCCCGCCGCTCCGGCAGCACCGGCAGCACCGGCCCAGCCTGCTGCGTCGGCTCCGGCGGCACCTGCTGCCAGCCGGCCCGCAGCTCCGGCGGCCCCCGCCGCTTCCAACAGCACTGCTCCGTCCACCGGCGCAAAGCCCGGTGCCCGGCCGGCTCCCAAGGCCGAAACTCCCGCTGCCCCCACCCGCTCCGGCGGACAGGGCGGTTCGGCAGGCAGCTCTGCTCCCCGTCCCGGCGGTCCCCGTCCGGGCAACAACCCGTTCGCCACCTCGCAGGGCATGCCCCGCGGCGGCCGCGGCGGCGACGGAGAGCGTGCTCCCCGTCCGGGTAACAACCCGTTCGCTACCTCGCAGGGTATGCCCCGTCCGGGTGGAGGCCGTACCGACGGCGACCGTCCCGGTGGTCCGCGTCCCGCGGCAGGTGCCGGTGGACCCCGTCCCGGTGGTCCCCGTCCCGCAGCAGGCGCCGGTGGGCCGCGTCCCGCGGCTGGCGCCGGCGGCCCGCGCCCGGGTGCACCCCGTCCCGGTGGTGCCGGTGGAAACCGTCCCACTCCGGGCATGATGCCCAACCGTACTGAACGCCCGGCTCCGGCCGGTGCAGGACGTCCGGGTGCCGGTGGCCGTGGTCCCGGACGCCCGGGTGGCGCTCCCGGAACCGGTGGTCCCGGTGGCGGCGGCGGAGCTCCCGCCGGTGGCGGCTTTGGCAAGGGCGGCCGCGGACGCGGCGGCACCCAGGGTGCCTTCGGCAAGGGCGGCGCCGGACGTGGCAAGCAGCGCAAGTCGAAGCGCGCAAAGCGCCAGGAACTTGAGCAGATGAGCGCACCGTCGCTGGGTGGCGTGAGCGTACCCCGCGGCGACGGCAACACTGTCATCCGCCTGCGGCGCGGCTCGTCCATCACGGACTTCGCCGACAAGATCGAGGCAAACCCCGCCGCGCTGGTGACCGTGCTGTTCCACCTCGGTGAAATGGCAACGGCAACCCAGTCGCTGGACGAGGAAACCTTCGCGCTGCTGGGTGAAGAGCTCGGCTACAAGCTCCAGGTTGTGTCCCCGGAGGACGAGGAGCGCGAGCTGCTCTCCGGCTTCGACATCGACTTCGAAGCCGAACTGGAAGCCGAAGGCGATGAAGACCTCGAGGCACGTCCTCCGGTAGTCACCGTCATGGGCCACGTTGACCACGGTAAGACCCGCCTGCTCGATGCCATCCGCAAGTCCGACGTTATGGCGGGCGAGCACGGCGGCATCACGCAGCACATCGGTGCCTACCAGGTCACGCACACCCACGAAGGCGACGATCGCAAGATCACCTTCATCGATACCCCGGGCCACGAGGCGTTCACCGCCATGCGTGCCCGTGGTGCGAAGGTCACCGACATCGCCATCCTGGTGGTCGCAGCGGACGACGGCGTTATGCCCCAGACCGTTGAAGCCCTCAACCACGCCCAGGCGGCCAACGTGCCCATCGTGGTGGCCGTGAACAAGATCGACAAGGAAGGCGCCAACCCGGACAAGGTCCGCGGCCAGCTGACCGAGTACGGCCTGGTTCCCGAAGAATACGGTGGCGACACCATGTTCGTGGAGGTCTCTGCCCGCCAGAACCTCAACATCGACGAGCTGCTCGAGGCAGTCCTGCTCACCGCGGACGCTGCCCTGGACATGCGCGCCAACCCGAACAAGGACGCCCGCGGTATCGCCATCGAAGCCAACCTGGACAAGGGCCGCGGTTCCGTGGCCACCGTCCTGGTGCAGTCCGGCACCCTGCGCGTCGGCGACACCATCGTGGCAGGCACGGCCCACGGCCGCGTCCGTGCGATGTTCGACGACGACGGCAGCGCCCTGACCGAGGCCGGCCCGTCCCGCCCCGTCCAGGTGCTGGGTCTGTCCAACGTCCCGCGTGCAGGTGACACCTTCTTCGTGACCGCTGACGAGCGCACCGCCCGCCAGATCGCCGAGAAGCGTGAAGCCGCCGACCGCAACGCAGCCCTGGCCAAGCGCCGCAAGCGCATCAGCCTCGAAGACTTCGACCAGGCCGTGGCCGAAGGCAAGATCGACACCCTCAACCTCATCCTCAAGGGTGACGTGTCCGGTGCCGTGGAAGCCCTCGAAGACGCCCTGCTCAAGATCGACGTTGGCGAAGGCGTGCAGCTGCGCGTCATCCACCGCGGTGTTGGTGCCATCACGCAGAACGACGTCAACCTGGCAACAGTGGACAGCGCCGTCATCATCGGCTTCAACGTCAAGCCCGCCGAGCGGGTTGCCGAACTGGCAGACCGCGAAGGCGTGGACATGCGCTTCTACTCCGTCATCTACTCCGCAATCGATGACATCGAGATGGCGCTCAAGGGCATGCTCAAGCCGGAATACGAAGAATTCCAGCTGGGCACCGCCGAGGTCCGCGAAGTCTTCCGTTCCTCCAAGTTCGGAAACATCGCCGGCTCGATCGTCCGCTCGGGCATCATCCGCCGCAACACCAAGGCCCGCATCAGCCGCGACGGCAAGATCATCGGTGACAACCTCACCGTTGAGACGCTCAAGCGCTTCAAGGACGACGCCACCGAGGTCCGCACGGACTTCGAGTGTGGTATCGGTCTTGGGTCCTACAACGACATCACCGAAGGCGACATCATCGAGACCTTCGAGATGCGTGAGAAGCCGCGCGTCTAAGCTGGCTCTGCCTGCAGGCGACTCAGCAGTGCGAAGGTGCGGGGCCGTTGGATTTTTCCGGCGGCCCCGCCCCTTCGCCGGACGGCTTACGATCTTCGATCGCAATCCGCCCGGCTCCGACAGGCCCGATGCCACTCCCAGGCCGCCGGAAAAGATCCAACGCAGGTCCGTCGCTGGCTCGCCTGAAGTGCGTGGCAACTAGACCCTGGCACGTGGCACATAACTGAAACGCTCGACGTCGGCCCACTGCCGCCGTCGTACGTCCCAAATTTTTTCTTCTTATAGGAGTTGTTCATGGCTGATCCGGCACGTGCTGCCAAGTTGGCGCAGCGGATTAAGGTTGTTGTTGCTGAGGCCCTGGGCCGGAAGGTTAAGGATCCCCGGCTGGAGGGCATTACTGTTACTGATGCCCGGGTGACCAATGATTTGCAGCATGCCACTGTGTACTACACCGTTCTTGGCGACCAGGCTGTCCAGGCTGACGCTGCCAAGGGCCTGGAGAAGGCCAAGGGTGTGCTGCGCCAGGAAGTGGGGCGCAACCTCACCATACGGTTGACGCCCACCCTTGAATTCATCTCCGACGAGATCCCCGTCATCGCCTCCAACCTCGAGGAGTTGCTCCGCGAGGCCAAGAAGCGTGACGCCGAGGTGGCCGCCCTCGCGGCGCAGGCCCGGCATGCCGGGGACCCTGATCCCTACAAGACCGATGCGTCCGGCGATGTGGACATCGACGAAGACGACTTCGACGAGGAGGACCTCGACCTCACCGATGCCGAGGAACTCGACGAAGACGGCCACAAGTAGCAACGAAGGCAAGGCAGCAGAAGGCCCGGACCATATGGTCCGGGCCTTCCGTTTCCCGCAAGAC
Organism: Pseudarthrobacter sp. W1I19; assembly: GCF_030817835.1. Lineage (NCBI taxonomy): Bacteria > Bacillati > Actinomycetota > Actinomycetes > Micrococcales > Micrococcaceae > Pseudarthrobacter > Pseudarthrobacter sp. W1I19. The sequence continues at coordinate 2,837,461 of NZ_JAUSZR010000001.1, read as the reverse complement.
TGCTGTCAGTGGCTAGTCGACATGGATCCGGACCACTTTGCCGGCAAATGGCCCTGCTGGAGGAGGCGCCCCCGGGCCCGCCGGTGCGCCGGACAGCGCGTCAACCGTGGCGTACAGGTGTCCGTCCTGGAATTCGACGGCGGCCGGCTGGTTTACTGTCACGAACTCAGACCGGTGGTCTCCCCAGCAGCTGAACTTCAGGATGTTGCCGCCGAAGAGCGAAGCCACATAGATATCGCCATTGTCCGCGATGGCGAGGCCGGTGGGTGTCAGGATGTCGTCAACCCAGAGCTTTGTCTCACCGGTCCACCGGTTGACCTTGAATATCGCGCCGCGTGCACCCAACTCCGGGCTTTCCGGGCCGCCGGGCAGTGACGTCACATACAGCCAGCCGTCAGGGCCAACCTCCACGTCCGTGGGAACGGGCTCGAAAGCGTACTTTTCACCAGCAACGCAGGCCGGCACACCAAGGCCACCCTCCGCCTCTGGACGGGCAGCGCTTTCGGGAATAACCGTGCGCCGCGGAGGCAGTACTGCCAATGTGGAAATGTGGCCGCTCTCGAGGTCGACTTCCAGAATGGCGTTGGCGCCCGCGTCAGCCACATACGCCTTGCCACTGCGTATTGCCACACCGTAGGGATGCGAATCCACCGTCCCCTCGTAACGGGCGGGCGGGAACTCGGGCCAGTCTTTCAGGCATTCGTCTGAGACGTCGTCGCCGAAGCCGTAATGCTGATCACCGTCGGGGTTGTGCTTGCGTTCGTAGTTGGCCAGGTCCGCGATGGTCCGGACATCTCCGTCGTCGTCAATGGACTTCAGGTTGCCTTGGAGATTCTCGGGGATGCCGACCCCTGCGCCCACGCTCTCCACGAAGTACGTGGTTCCGTGCCGCATCTCGACGCCCCCAACGTCCCAACCCTCCTTGGCCTGATAGAGGGTAGTAGTGGTGCGGTCGTCGTTGACGCGGCTAAGGAGGCCAGCAAAATTCTGGGTGACGAGGATCGATTCCTCCGCATCCACGGCCAGGCTCAAAGGTGCTGCCAGGCCCTCGGCCCGCGTGCGCGGCGTCGGTTCGTCACTGGATCCCGCAGCGGCAGGCCCGGCGGGCAGGACTAATGCCGCGGCAGCAATACACGCGGCGACTGGAAACTTTATCTTCATTGGGTACTCCGTGATTTTTGGCCTTGGGAGCCGGGGAATGGAGTGGACGGGAGGACGGGCAGGGAACTCCCGGCCTAAGACTAGGCCTGTACCCACGGGTAGTTGCCGGGGAGCTGCCCCCTAATCCGCCCCCTATTTCGTCCCCTAATACCAACCCCTTTGGCTAGGATCGAGCTATGAACCAAGCGGACCAGGGCGCTGCAAACCATTACCTCGAAAGGGCCGTGGCCCTTGCCACCCGAAACGTTGCCGACGGCGGCGGTCCCTTCGGGGCCCTGGTGGTGACCAAGGACGGGCAAGTGCACGAGGGCGTCAACCGGGTCACCCGCGACAACGATCCCACCGCCCACGCCGAAGTGGTGGCCATTCGCACGGCAGCTGCCGCCATTCGGAACTTTGACCTGCGCGGGGCAGTCCTCTACACCAGCTGCGAGCCGTGTCCGCTGTGCCTGGCGTCGGCTCTCTGGGCAAGGATTGACCGTGTCTACTTCGCGGCGGACCGCTATGGCGCCGCGTCCGCCGGCTTTGATGATGCCATCTTCTACGACTACTTCTCCGGTGCACGTCCCGAACTGCTGCCGGTCAGCAGGGGCGATGTGCCGGCGTCGGACGCCCCGTTCCTTGCTTGGGGCGCGCACAAAAGCAGGAAGGACTACTAGGCATGGACGCATCCCTCATCAAGTGTCCCCACTGCGGTAAAACCAACCGGGTCCCGGCCAATGCGGCGGGGCGGCCACGCTGCGGCAATTGCCACGGCGGATTGCCCTGGATCGTAGACGCCGGCGACGCCGATTTCGGCACGGTGGCCGAACAATCGCCCGTTCCGGTGCTGGTGGATTTCTGGGCTGACTGGTGCGGGCCGTGCCGCATGGTGAGCCCGGTCCTGGACAAGCTGGCCCGCGAGCGCGAGGGGGCCGTCAAGCTGGTCAAGGTCGATGTGGACAAGAGTCCGGGCCTGTCCCGGCGGTTCGACGTGCAGGCCATCCCCACGCTGATGGTGATCGTTGACGGAAAGGTGGCCGCCCGGCAGGCGGGAGCGGCACCGGCGGAAGTGCTCCGCACCTGGCTGGATGGTGCGCTGGCTGGAACGCGGCGCTAACAGGAAACTGTTAGAGTCGCTGAATACCTGCGTCATACCCGTTCGGGAAGCCTGGACACGCCCTCCAGCAGTTCCTCCCGCTTGCCGCACAACGCAATCCGCACCCAACCCTCGCCAATGGAACCAAAAGCCGTCCCGGGCGCGAGGGCAACGCCGGACTCGGCAAGGAAGCGCCGGACCCATGCCCGGACGTCGCCGCCGCTCACATGCGAGACGTCCGCCCAGAGGTAGAACGCGCCGTCGGCCTTCAAATAGGGAATGCCCTTGGCATCCAGCACGGCAGACGCGGCGTCCCGGTTGGCCCGGTAGTGTTCGTGCGCGTGCCGGACGTAATCGTGGGGTCCGGTAAGGGCTGCGACTGCTGCGTACTGTGACGGCGATGCCACGCACGAGACGATCGACTCCATCACGTTGTTCATCTTCTGCTCCAGCCCTGGCGGGCAGACCAGGGCGCCGATCCGAAGCCCCGTGAGGCCGTACGTCTTGGACAGCGTCAGGGACGTGAAGACACGCGCGTCGCCCGACAGTCCGCCGTCGAACCTTGCCGGACTCACGTGCGGCACGTCGTAGGTGAACGCCTCGTAGCACTCGTCCGAGATCACCCACAGATCGTGGCGCCGCGCCAGCTCAACAAGTTCCCTCGTAAGGTCTTCCCCGAGGACCGCGCCCAGCGGATTGGACGGGGAATTCAGGACCAACACCCGGGTCCGGTCCGTGATGAGCGCCTCGATATCTTCGGTCCTGGGTTGGAATCCGTGCTCCGGGTAGAGCGGGTAGCCCACCGGGACGGCGTTCAGGAGCCGGCTGGTCATGGCAAACGTGGGGTAGCCCGGGTTGGGTATCAGGATCTCGTCGCCGGGGGAGAGCAGCAGGCTCATGGCAAGGTGCAGACCCTGCTGCGCGCCCGCCACCACGTACACCCGGTCGGCACCGATGCTGTTGTTGTGGCCGGTGCCCATGCGTTCCCGGAAGCGCGCCGCAAACGCCTCGCGCAACGCCGGAATGCCCGCATTGGGCGTGTAGTTGGTTTCGTCCCGGTCCAGGCAGGCGATGCCGGCGTCGAGGATGTGGCGGGGGAGCGGGAACCCGGGCTCGCCAATGCTGAGGACCAGGGCGCCGGGGGTGCGCCACGCAGCCTCAGTGATCTCGCGGATCTGGTTGACGGGCACGTCGCGGACATGGGCGGCAAGCTCAGGCATGCCTGCCATCCTAACCGGCTCCCTACAGGACAACTCCGGCTGCAGGGTTCAGCCGCCTGCAGGACCCGCAGAGTGTGGGCCGGGGCCGGGACCAGCGCCGATATACTGGGAAGCGTGCTTTCTGGACTGGTGATAGTGGACAAACCGCAGGGATGGACCAGCCATGATGTGGTTGGCCGGATGCGGCGCATCGCCGGTACCCGGAAAGTAGGGCACGCCGGCACCCTCGATCCCATGGCCACGGGCGTCCTGGTGGTGGGCATCAACAAAGCCACCCGCCTGCTCACCTACATTGTTGGCACCTCCAAGACGTACACCGCCACCATCCGCCTTGGACAGTCCACCGTGACGGACGACGCCGAAGGTGAAGTGACTGCCACGGCTTCCACTGCGGAGGTGGCTGAGCAGGCAATTCACGACGGCGTTGCCGCCCTTACCGGTCAGATCCAGCAGGTGCCGAGCAGCGTCAGCGCCATCAAGGTCAACGGCGAACGTGCCTATGCCCGCGTCCGCTCCGGGGAAGAGGTCAAGCTCGCGTCACGCCCGGTCATCATCCACCGGTTCGAAGTGCACAGCATCAGCAGGGACGCTGCGGCGGACGTGGTGGATCTGGACGTCACCGTTGAATGCTCGTCGGGGACCTATATCCGTGCGCTGGCCCGCGACCTCGGCAACGCACTGGGCGTCGGGGGACACCTCACAGCCCTGCGGCGCACGCACGTGGGGCCTTACTCCCTGGAGCAGGCGCGCACCCTCGAAGAGCTTGCCGAAGAGCTCAACGTCCTCGACATGGCCGACGCCGCCCGGGCGCTGATGCCCAACCGCGAACTCAGCCCCGAGGAAACCACGGAGATCTCCTTCGGCCGGCGGATCGCTGCCGGCGCCGCCCCCGGCAGTTCAGCCGCAGCCACTGCCGAACATCCCGCCGCCGCCTTCGCCCCGGACGGAAGCCTGGTGGCACTGCTGGCCGACGCCGGCAGCTTCGCTAAACCCGTGTTGGTGTTCGCGCCCGGGACCGGCGGACCCTCAAACGGGCCGGGCAACTCCGACAGGCCGGGCACCACCGACGGGCCGGGCAACTCCGACGGGCCGGGCACCGGCACTTCCGGGGCGGCCTGAGCGTGGACGCGTACTTCTACATCATTCTGGTGGTGGGTTTGATCTCCACCGGGACCTGCCTGGTGGCCGGCATCTTGAAGAAAGCCCCGAACGACGTCACCATCCTCTCGGTGGCGGCAGTTGAGGTGGCACTGCTGGTGTACCTGGTGGGATCCATCGTGCGGGTCATTGCCGGCGAGCCCATCGCGGGGGAGGCCTGGGAGTTCTGGGGCTACCTCGCCACCGCCATGCTCCTGCCGCCGGCCGCCGTCTACTGGTCCATCCTGGAACGGACCCGGTGGAGCAACTTTGTCCTGGCCGCTGTTGGCGTCACCGCACTGGTGATGGCCGCCCGAATGAACCAGATCTGGTACTGAAGTGGAAGAAGAAGCACCAAACGTGAAAAACCAGAACTCCGCAGCCCCTGCCAGGGGCGCAGCCACCAGCACCGCGGGCGCAAAGAACACCCGCAACACCGGGCCGGGACGGTTGCTGATCGCGGTCTACGCGGTCTTCGCCATTTCAGCCACCGCGCGCGCCGGATACCAGATCCTCACCAAGTTTTCCGAGGCGCCGCTGGCCTACCTGCTGTCCGCCTTCGCCGCACTGGTGTACGTGGTGGCCACGGTGTCCCTGGCCAAGGCCGGCAGCACATGGTTCAAGGTCTCTGTCGCCGCGGTCCTGGTGGAACTGGTGGGCGTGCTGGTGGTGGGCGCCCTGAGTGTGTTTGACTCCGTCCAGTTCCCGCATGAGACCGTATGGTCGCTGTTTGGCCGTGGCTACGGATTCATCCCGTTGCTGCTGCCCATCCTGGGCCTGGTGTGGCTGTACCGCCGCCGGCCCTCACGGAACGCTTGACCGCCAAAGGCCGGATCCCCGGAGCCGGCCCTTGGCAAAACCGCACCGCTGAGTGCGGGTAATCTTTAGAGAGTTCGGTGGCCGGTAAGGTCCTGAACGTTGATACTTGCACGCAGTTAAAGGCGAGGGTGATGGTCTACATCTGGAACGATCCGTCCGAGGTCCCGGCGGACTTCGGCCCATCTGTTGTCACCTTCGGCAACTTCGACGGCGTCCACCGCGGCCACCAGCAGGTGCTGTCCGAACTGATCCGGACCGCCAGGCTCACCCGGTCCAAATCCGTGGCAGTCACCTTTGATCCCCACCCGGCCCTCATCCACCGCCCTGAGTCCGCGCCTGAACTGATCATGGGCCTTGAGGACAAGCTTGAGGCGCTGGGGGAGCTGGGTTTGGACGCCATCCTGGTGATGAAGTACTCGCTGGACCTCGCCAGCCTCACTGCCGAAGAGTTCGTTGAGCAGTTCCTGGTGGACTGCCTGCACGCCAGCCACGTGGTGATCGGCCATGACGCCCGGTTCGGCCGCGGCAATTCCGGTGACCTGGACACCATGAAGGCCCTGGGCGGGAAGTTCGGCTTCGACGTCCAGGTGATCAGCGAGTTCGGCTCAGAGGGCTACCCCCTGCATAACGACGACGGCACTGACCGCCGCTGCTCCTCCACCTGGGTACGCGAAGCCCTTCAGGAAGGGGACGTGGCCACCGCGGCCGCGGTGCTGGGCCGTTCCCACCGGATGCGCGGCGAAGTGGTCCACGGTGCTGCCCGCGGCCGCGCCCTCGGATTTCCCACCGCCAACCTCTCCTCCAATGCCAGCGGACTCATCCCCGCCGACGGCATCTACGCCGGCTGGCTGGTGGACCAGGCCGGGACACGGTGGCCCGCTGCCATCTCCGTGGGATCCAATCCCACGTTCGACGGCGTGAGCCGGCAGGTGGAAGCACACGTGATCGACCGCCCGCATGAAGCGGTGGAAGACTTCGATCTGTACGGCCAGACAGTAGTTGTTGAATTTGTGGCCCGGCTCCGGGGCATGGTGGCTTATCGTGGGCCTGAGGCGCTGGTGGACCAGATGCGCCTGGACGTGGTCCAGGCCCACGACCTCCTGGCCAGGCGCTGACCGTCCGCACGCCAAGCACAGGCTGGAATTCCAGCCAAGCCGCAGGCAACAAGCGCAGGAGCGAAAGGCAGCACCGTGTCCGTTGAGAAGAACACCAGGAAACTGGACGAAGGTATTGTCCGCGATTTCAGCTCGAGGATGAGCTACGCCTCCTACCTGCAGCTGCCAACCCTGCTCAGCGCGCAACACCCGGTCAGCCGGCCGGAACACCATGACGAATTGCTGTTCATCATCCAGCACCAGACCACCGAGCTGTGGCTGAAGCTGGTACTGCATGAGCTGCGCAGCACCGCGGCGTGGCTCCGGGCCGACGACCTTGGTTCGGCGCTCAAGGGCATCGCCCGGGTCAAGCACATCCAGAAAACCCTCACCGAACAGTGGTCCGTGCTGGCAACATTGACGCCAACCGAGTATTCGCAGTTCCGCGGTTTCCTGGGCCATGCCTCGGGATTCCAGTCCAGCCAGTACCGCGCCGTGGAGTTCATCCTCGGCAACAAGAACGGCAAGATGCTGTCGGTCTTCGAATCCGATCCCGACGCCTACGCCATGCTGGAGCAATTGCTCAATGCGCCCAGCATCTACGACGAATTCCTGGCCTACCTGGCGCGGCAGGGCTTTGATGTTCCCGGGTCCGTGCTGAAACGGGACGTCACCCAGGCCCACGAATTCACTCCTGAACTCGTTCCGCTGTTCAAGCACATTTACGAAAACGCTGCCGACAACTGGGCTGCCTACGAGGCCTGCGAGGAACTGGTGGACCTGGAGGACAACTTCCAGTTGTGGCGGTTCCGGCACCTGCGCACTGTGCAGCGGACCATCGGCATGAAGTCGGGGACGGGCGGGTCCAGCGGTGCCGCATTCCTGCAGAAGGCACTGGAACTGACGTTTTTCCCGGAATTATTCGCGGTCAGGACGGAGATCGGTCAATGAGCATCCAGCAGCAGCCCGTGGCAGGAAACGCAGAAAGCGCGGACGCATCCCTGAAGCAGCGCGCTGCCGGGCTGGACCGGCAGGACCCGCTGGCGCACTACAGGAACCTCTTCATCGGCACTGACACCCCGTTGTCCTACCTGGACGGGAACTCGCTGGGCCGGCCGCTGAAGCGGACGGTCGAGGACATCGGCGCTTTCATCCGGGACGGCTGGGGCGGCCGCTTGATCCGCGGCTGGGACGAGGAATGGCTGGAGCTGCCGCAGGCCATCGGCGACCAGCTGGGCCGGGCAGTGCTCGGCGCGGCTCCCGGGCAGACCATCATCGCCGATTCCACCACCGTGGTCCTGTACAAACTCATCCGCGCAGCCCTCGCCGCCGTTTCCGACCCGGACCGGAACGAGCTGGTACTGGACACCGAAAACTTCCCCACTGACCGCTACCTTGTCGAGGGCATCGCCCTCGAGGAAGGCCTGACGCTCCGCTGGATCGAAACCGATCCTGCCGCCGGGGTGACCGCTGACCAGGTGCGCCAGGCGGCGGGGCCGCGCACCGCCGTCGTACTTTTGAGCCACATCGCCTACCGTTCCGGCCATTTGGCAGACCTGCCGGCCATCACCCAAGCAGTGCACGACGCCGGTGCGCTCGTTGTGTGGGACCTGTGCCATTCCGCGGGGTCGGTGGAGCTGGACCTGGACGGTGCCGGCGTGGACTTTGCTGCCGGCTGCACGTACAAGTACCTCAACGGCGGGCCGGGGTCGCCCGCGTTCGCCTACGTCAACCAGCGCCACCTTGCCTCGCTCAACCAGCCCATTTGGGGGTGGATGGGGCGCAAGGATGCGTTCGAGATGGCGGCCGGGTATGAGCCTGCCCCCGGCATCCGCGGGTTCCTCAGCGGGACGCCCGCAATTTTCGGGATGCTCGCCATGCGCGGCACGCTGGACCTCATCGAAGAGGCAAGCATGGCTGCCATTCGGGAGAAGTCCGTACAGTTGACCACCTTCGCCATCGAGGTCTTCGATGCCTTGCTGGCCCCGTTGGGTGTGGAGCTTGCCACGCCGCGGGGAACGGGGGAGCGGGGCAGCCACATCACCCTGGACCATCCCGCCTTCAGCAAGGAGACGGTGGCGGCGCTGTGGGATGACGACGTGATCCCCGACTTCCGCGCCCCGCACGGCATCCGCGTGGGGCTGTCGCCGCTGAGCACCAGCTTCGAGGAAGTCCTGCACGGGATTGCGGCGATCCGCGACCGGCTGCTGCGCTGACACTCAGACTGCCACGGCTGACGGGCCCTGTTTCGACAAGATTGGGACGGGGCCGGTAAACTGGACGATGGATCCGGCTGCAGTCCGTGGCGGCTGGCTCCTGTTGCATGCAGCACTGCCCGGGATTTCCAATTGGGAGATTCCTGGTCCGGCTGCAAGCGGCAGACCCGGCAGTGAGTTTCTGACCTGGGCCCTCACGGCACATCCCTAGGAGTTATTGTGGCACTTGACGCCGCTGTAAAGCAGTCCATCATCAAGGAATACGCAACCGTAGAAGGCGACACCGGTTCACCGGAGGTCCAGGTTGCAGTCCTGACCCAGCGGATCAAGGATCTGACTGAGCACATGAAGGAGCACAAGCACGATTACCACACCCAGCGCGGTCTGCTGGCCATGGTTGGTCGTCGCAAGCGCATGCTGAGCTACCTCAAGAAGACCGACATCGCCCGCTACCGTTCGCTCATCGAGCGCCTCGGCCTGCGCCGCTAGTCGGACTTAGGGGCGGCCCTTTCCATCGAGGAACGGGCCGCCCTCTTCAAATGAAAAATTAAACAGGAGGATCAACCGCATCACGCATTCGCGGTCCTCGGTAGTGATCCCCGGGAACGGCTTCGTTGACAGAAGCCGGCGGCCCGTGGGTCTCGATCGATGACCGGGTGCAGGGCCAGTAGACAGATGCTGGCCGGGTTGATGCGGCTGGACTTCCGTCAAACAGAAACGGAGGTGACTCTCTTGGAGGGTCCCGAAATCCAGTTCTCGGAAGCAGTCATTGACAATGGCCGTTTCGGCAAGCGCGTAATCCGCTTCGAAACCGGCCGCCTTGCCATGCAGGCAGCCGGCGCAGCCATGGTGTACATCGACGATGACACCGCACTGCTGTCCGCAACTACTGCCGGCAAGCACCCGCGTGAAGGCTTTGACTTCTTCCCGCTGACGGTCGACGTCGAAGAGCGCATGTACGCTGCCGGCCGCATCCCGGGCTCGTTCTTCCGCCGTGAAGGACGCCCGTCCACCGAAGCCATCCTGGCCTGCCGCCTGATGGACCGCCCGCTGCGCCCCGCCTTCGTCAAGGGCCTGCGCAACGAGGTCCAGATCGTAGTGACCGTCCTGGCCATCAACCCGGACGAGCTCTACGACGTGGTGGCCATCAACGCTTCCTCGATGTCCACCCAGCTTTCCGGCCTGCCGTTCTCCGGCCCCATCGGCGGCGTCCGCGTTGCCCTGGTCGCCGACGAAAACGGATCACAGTGGGTTGCTTTCCCCAAGCACTCCCAGCTGGAAAACTCCGTCTTCAACATGGTGGTAGCCGGCCGCGTTGCAGGTGACGACGTCGCCATCATGATGGTTGAAGCCGAAGCAACCGACAACTCCTGGAACCTCATCAAGGAACAGGGCGCCACCGCCCCCACCGAAGAGGTTGTTTCCGAGGGCCTCGAGGCTGCCAAGCCGTTCATCAAGGCACTCTGCGACGCCCAGGCGGACCTGGCTGCCCGCGCAGCCAAGCCCACCGTTGAGTTCCCGGTCTTCCTGGACTACGAGGACGACGTTTACGCCGCTGTTGAAGCCGCTGCCGCCGACAAGCTGGCTGCAATCTTCCAGATCGCGGACAAGACGGAGCGCAACGACGCTTCGGACGCGCTGAAGGACGAAGTTACCGCTTCCCTGAGCGCCCAGTTCGATGGCCGGGAGAAGGAGCTGTCCGCAGCATTCCGCTCGGTCACCAAGCAGGTTGTGCGCCAGCGCATCCTCAAGGACCAGATCCGCATTGACGGCCGTGGCCTGACGGACATCCGCCAGCTCACCGCCGAGGTCGAGGTTCTGCCCCGCGTTCACGGTTCAGCCATCTTCGAGCGCGGCGAAACCCAGATCATGGGTGTCACCACACTGAACATGCTCAAGATGGAACAGCAGATCGACTCGCTGTCGCCGGTGAAGACCAAGCGGTACATGCACAACTACAACTTCCCGCCGTACTCCACCGGTGAGACCGGCCGCGTGGGCTCGCCCAAGCGCCGCGAAATCGGCCATGGGGCCCTGGCTGAGCGAGCACTCGTGCCGGTCCTGCCGTCCCGTGAAGAATTCCCGTACGCCATCCGCCAGGTTTCTGAGGCTCTCAGCTCCAACGGTTCGACGTCGATGGGTTCCGTCTGCGCCTCCACCCTGTCGATGCTGAACGCCGGTGTGCCCCTGAAGGCCGCCGTCGCCGGTATCGCCATGGGCCTGGTCTCCGACCAGGTGGACGGCCAGACCCGCTACGCAGCCCTGACCGACATCCTTGGCGCTGAAGATGCCTTCGGCGACATGGACTTCAAGGTTGCCGGTACCTCGGAGTTCGTCACGGCCATTCAGCTGGACACCAAGCTCGACGGTATTCCCGCCTCAGTGCTGGCAGCGGCCCTGAAGCAGGCCCGCGAAGCCCGCTTGCACATCCTCGAGGTCATCAACTCGGCCATTGACACCCCGGACGAGCTCTCCGAGTTCGCACCGCGCGTCATCGCCGTGAAGATCCCCGTGGACAAGATCGGCGAGGTCATCGGCCCCAAGGGCAAGATGATCAACCAGATCCAGGAAGACACCGGCGCCGACATCTCCATCGAGGACGACGGCACCGTCTACATTGGCGCTACCAACGGCCCGTCTGCAGAAGCAGCACGCTCCGCCATCAACGCCATCGCGAACCCGCAGGTCCCGGAAATCGGCGAGCGTTACCTGGGAACGGTCGTCAAGACCACCACCTTCGGTGCCTTCGTGTCGCTGACCCCGGGCAAGGACGGCCTCCTGCACATCTCCGAGCTGCGCAAGCTGGCCAACGGCAAGCGCGTGGACAACGTCGACGACGTTGTCTCGGTGGGCCAGAAGGTCCAGGTGGAGATCACCAAGATCGACGACCGCGGAAAGCTCTCGCTGGCCCCGGTGGTTGCCGAGGAAGAAGGCGCCGAGGTGGAGACCGAGCGCGCCCACACCACCGAACCTGCTGAAGGCGCTGACGTCTAACAGCTCCGGCTTGCGGGCTAAACCCGCAGTACTTGCATGAATCGGCGGGGCCGGTGGATGATCCACCGGCCCCGCCGCTGTTACGATGGCAGCCAGATCCCGGCTGCCCCTTTTGAAAGGCCTCAATGACTGTTGTACCCCTGCCGCTTGAGCAGAACCACCGCGGCGACACCCTGGTCCACGGTTCCGACGGCGGCTCCGAGGTCCGGCGTTCCGTGCTGCCCGGGGGAGTGCGGGTCCTGACGGAGGCTATGCCGGGGCAGCGGTCTGCGACCATCGGTTTCTGGGTTGGTGTGGGTTCCCGGGACGAGGCTCCCGGACAGCACGGATCCACGCATTTCCTGGAGCATCTCCTGTTCAAAGGGACAAAGCGCCGGACTGCCCTTGAAATCGCTTCCGCCTTTGACGAGGTAGGCGGTGAATCGAACGCAGCAACTGCCAAGGAAAGCACCTGCTACTTCGCCCGCGTGCTGGACTCCGACCTGCCCATGGCCATCGACGTCATTGCGGACATGATCACCGGGGCGGTGCTGGACCCTGCGGAGATGGAGCAGGAACGGGACGTCATCCTTGAGGAAATCGCGATGGACAGCGACGACCCCACCGACGTCGCACACGAACACTTTGTCTCAGCCGTACTCGGCAACCACCCCCTGGGCCGGCCCATCGGCGGCACGCCCGATGCCATTAAGGCTGTGGCCCGCGACTCCGTGTGGGAACACTATCAGCGGTATTACCGGCCCGATGAACTGGTGATCACCGCTGCCGGGGGCCTGGAGCACGACGTCGTCTGCAACCTTGTGGTAGATGCCCTCGAGTCTGCGGGATGGTCACTGAAGGCAGACGCCGCGCCCGTCGACCGTCGTTCCACGGACCGGGCCCTGATCACCGGGACCGCAGGTCTCCACGTGGTCAAGCGGGCGGTGGAGCAGGCGAACATCATCATGGGCTGCCCCACCATCGTTGCCACCGACGAACGCCGCTATGTCATGAGCGTCCTGAACGCCGTACTGGGTGGAGGCATGTCCTCGCGCCTGTTCCAGGAGATCCGAGAGAAGCGCGGCCTCGTTTACTCCACGTATTCCTTCGCGTCCTCCTACGCCGATGCCGGGTACTTCGGCATGTACGCCGGATGCACCCCCTCGAAAGTGCGCCAGGTCCTGGACCTGCTGGCCATCGAGTTGGAGAAGCTTGCCGAGCATGGAATTTCCGACGACGAGCTCCGCAAGGCCGTAGGCCAGCTCGGTGGCGGCATCGTGCTGGCCCTCGAGGACACGGGCTCGCGGATGTCCCGGCTGGGCCGGGCCGAACTCGTCTCTGGTGAGTACCAGGACATCGACGAAACGCTGCGGCTCATCAAGGCTGTGACGGCCGAGCAGGTCCAGGACCTTGCGGCGGAGCTGGCTGCGGCACCCCGGACTGTGACTGTTGTGGGACCCTTTGAAGAGACCGAGACTTTCGGGCTCTAACCAGGCAAACGGCGGACCGGGCCGGAACAGCTGGATTTGGCACCAACAGCTGGATTTGGCACCAACGGCTTGATTCAGCAGGAACGGCTTGATTTAGCGGGAACGGCAGGACCTGGCCGGTAACCGGGCAAGGGCTTAGCTCTGGAGGTGAGGGATGTGGAACGGACTCCGTCCGGCCGCGCCCCGCGGGCCCTGGCAGGATTCCTGGGCCACTGGCGCGGGAGCACCCGGTTCGCCTCCGGTGCCTGGGGGCCTGAACGGACAGTCGATGCCGAGGTGACGTACACGCCGGTAGCTGGCGGATCGGCGGTGGTGCAGAGTTATAGCCACCGGGAACCGGACGGGACGCACTTCGAAGGCCACGGAATTTTCACTGTCGATCCGGATCACCAGGACGTTTTCTGGTACTACGTAGACAACGCGGGCCCGGCACCGGCGGCTGCGGCCCGCTGCACATGGCACAACGGAGCCCTGCGCGTGGAGCGCCGCGGCGGTGCCGGTTGGACCCGCCATACATTGCGGGTGGATGGCGACGTGCTGACGCATGTGACGGAGCTTCGTACCCGTGGCGACAAGGCCACGGGGGACAGCGGGATGCACGAGGAAGCGGGAGTGGCCGACGGGACGGGCTCTGCCTACGTCCCGTTTATGACCTCCTCGTTCCAGCGGAGCTGACGTTTTCAGAGCAGGTTCGGACTCCAGAACAGCGTCGGACTTCAGGCGACTCCCGATTGCCGGCGGCTTCAGGAGTTGACCATGTCCCACTCTCGTTTCCGCTGCCACTCTTTGAGCGGGTCTTTGGGCAGTTTTGGCGGGTGGGCGTAGAAGTCGTCCCAGATGGGATCGTCGGGCGAGAAGTCGTGGGGATCTTCAAGGTTGTCATCGACTGGCTCTTCAAAGGGTGAGTCGACGTCCAGGGAGACCATGGATCCAGGTGCTTCCGTTGCGGGTGGATCTTGCGCAGGCGTCAGGAATCCGGCCGTGTCGGTTGCGCGGGTCAGTAGGCCGGGTGGCCATTGGGGTGGTTCCCGATCGGGTTGTTCGGCTTTGTAGTGTCGGCCGGTGGGTGAGGTCCAGCCGGGTGGTTCGGTCTTGGTGGCTGGTGTGGGTTCCCAGAGGCTGTTGTGTTTGAGGTGGTGGTGTTTGGGGCACAGTTGGGCCAGGTTGCTGATCCCGGTGTTGCCGCCATCCTGCCAGGCTTGAAGGTGGTCTATCTCGTTGTCCAGGGATGGGTTGTTACAGCCGGGGAAGGTGCATTTTCCGTCTCTGACCTGGAGTGCTTTTTTCATGGCTTTGGTGAGGCGGTAGTTGGTGCGGCCAATTTCCAGTGGTGCCCCGTCGCGGGGGTCGACGAGGACGCGGTAGAAGGAGGTGGCTCCGTTGGCGAGGAGTTTGCGGGCCATGGACGCCGGGATCGGACCAAAACCGTCCAGGTGTGCCGGTTCGTCGGTGAGGCCGAGCAGGGCGACCATCGGGACGGTGACTAGAACGTCGGCCCTGGGGACCCGGACGTTGCCTATTTCGCTGGACCGGGTGGTGCCGCTGCCCTCGTGCTCTGCGGTGCCAGCAGGGACACCCTCGTCGGAGGCGCCTGTGCTGGCAGCAGGATCCTGGTGCTGGTCGGCAGTGGCCAGGGCAGCCAGACCGATCGCGTCACGGGCGCCGTCTTCGGCTTTGTGCGTGTGGCTTTCACTGGACTTGCCTGCAGCCGTGTTGCCTTGGCCGGGGTTGCCTTCCCCCGGGTTTCCTTCGCTTGTGGTGTTTTGTCCTGTGCTGGGTCCGGTGGTGCGGGTGAGGGCTGGGCCGGCGCTGAGGAGCAGGCTGGCGGCGATGTCGGGGCGGAGTTGGGTGATGGTCCGGGGTTCGTCGGGGCTTTGGAGGCCGCGGGCGAGGGCGGTGGTCCGGTTCCAGATGGCTGAGACCTGGTGTGCGGGGAGGTAGAGGGAGAGCCAGGCCATGCCGTCGCGGTCCGGGGTGCATTCCATCCGCCGGTCCGCGGCGCTTTTGGTGTGGCGTTTCTCGAGGGATTCGGGGTGGTGGCGTTCGCGCCAGTTACGGGCCCGGGACCGGAAGCGTCCGGGGACCAGGTCGCCGGCGGCGGCTCCGCGGGCCGGGTTGGGGTTCAGGACATGGGCCACGAGGGCGGCCGCTCCCGTGGGGCTGAGGCTGTCGGTTTCCTCGGCGATGATTTTGGCGTGCATCCAAGAGATGGTCCCGGCCGAAAGGGCGTCCATGGCCGGCGGCAGGGCGGTGAGCTGGCGGGATTGGGTGATGAGTGCTCCGGCGGCGGCGGAGCTGATGGTCAGGACCCCGGCGATTTCCTCCACCGCTGACATCTCCGCGTAAGTCCGCTCATGGACGGGTGCTTCCGGCGGGGTCATCGCGTGCTGGATCTCGATGGCCTCGGATGCGTCCCGGGCTTTGACGGCGGAGATCTGGGCTTCCAGCTGCTTCGTTACCGCCATCCGCTCCAACCGGATCTCGTACCGGCGCGGCAGCACATCCACAACAGTGCCGTCACTGCCATCGGCATCGGCATCGGCATCGGCGCCGGCGTCAGCTTCAAGCCGGGCATCTTCGAGGAACAACGCATCAAGCCGTGCAACGGAAGCATGAATGCCCTCCATCACTGCTGCCGGTCCCGCTCCGTTTCCCATATGAACATCATCCATCGAGGCACTGACATTCCGACGGGCATCGTCTAACGGCCAGACTGGCGCGGCGGGAAGCAGCGCGTCCGCGTTGATCTCCGAGCTTCCCGTGCCGTTTCCCATAGCAGCATCATCCATCGACGCACTGACATTCCGGCCCCGGCGAACCACTGCGAGGAAAGTACTCTTAGCCCCCAGCGAACGGAGGAAGCACGTCCACTACGTCGTCGGCCTTCAGGACAACAGCGTGGTCCCGCACGGCCACCTCATTAAGCAGGAAACTGCTCCTCGACAGGAGACGGGCCAGCGGCGGGGTTCCGGCAGGTGGCTCGGGCCGCTCTACTGAAAGCACAGCGTCCAGCAGGTCGGCAACAGTGGCGCCCGTCGCCAGCTCGAAGCGCTCTTCCTCCACGCCTGCCGCAGCGCGTGCGGCAGCGAAATATCGTACGTTCAAATGTTTCAGCCCCCGATGGCGCTCATGCTGCGGTCCGGCTGGACGAAGTCCGGAGCGTCAAGTCCTACGTGGTCCATTCCGTGAGCTTTTGGTTTGACCCACATGGCGTCCTGCCACCGCCGGGCGAGGGCGTCGTCGCTGGCGCCCGAGCGCAGCAGGCCCAGCAGGTCGAATTCCTCGCGCGAGAACAGGCAGCTCATGATCTTGCCCTCGGCCGTGATCCTGGTCCTCCGGCAGTCCGAACAGAAAGGTTCAGTCACAGAGGCAATGATGCCCACGGTCCCCAGCAGCGGGCCGGAATCAGACCCGGCCACCCGGCGTCGAACTTCAAAGCGTTCCGCCGGGGCGCCGTCGCGGGCGCGCGGATCCGGGCTCAAGACATAGTCACCCGACAGCAGTGAGCGGATCTCCGCAGCCGTGATCATGTTCCGCCGCGTCCAGCCATGGTCAGCATCAAGCGGCATCTGCTCGATGAACCGCAACTCGTAGCCTCGGTCCAGCGCCCATGCCAGCAGTGATGGCGCCTCGGCGTCGTTGATGCCGCGCATGAGGACCGCGTTGAGCTTGACTGGACCAAGCCCTGCAGCCCAGGCCGCGTCCACGCCAGCCAGCACCTGGTCCAGGAACGGCCGCCGGGTCAGCTTGGTGAAGGTCTCCTCGTGCAGGGAGTCCAGGGACACATTGATCCGGGTCAGGCCGGCCGCCTTCAACGCGGCCGCCTTCTTTGCCAGGCCCACGCCGTTGGTGGTCATGGAGATGGGCAGATCGGGATGATTGCTGCGGAGCGAAGCGATGATGTCCACGAGGTCGTGCCGCACCAGTGGTTCGCCCCCGGTAAGCCTCAGCTCGCGAACGCCCAGCTGCTCAACGCCGATCCGCACGATCCGCACGATCTCCTCCGCCGACATCACTGCCTGCTTCGCGAGCCACTCAAGGCCCTCGGCAGGCATGCAATAGGTGCAGCGAAGGTTGCATTTGTCCGTCAGGGAAAGCCTCATGTCCGTGGCGCGCCGGCCATACCGGTCGGCCAGCCCCGCCGGAGCATCGGCGGGGCGCGCACCGGGTACGGAGGGCAGCGCTGCCCCCGCATCTTCCCGTGGCAGGGGTATGCCTAGCTGGACACTCATGAATTCAGGCTACGCCACAATGGGCTCTGCATCACACCGTGACCGTGCGGGCGGGCACGGCAGAATCTGCAGCTCACCACCGGCGCCGCGGGTGGCAGGCGAACCTAAGCTGTAGGTGTGAACAGCTCCCAGCCACAGCATGCAGCGCACGACGGCGCGACGCGGCTTCCCAGGCGCCCGGCAGCGTCGCTGCCGCACGGGTCAGGTCCAGTGCGGCCGCCGCGGTGGGAGCCCTCCCTGCGGAGGGGATCGTGGCAGGCGCACCGCGTGTGGCTGGCGGCCGCAGCTGGTGCCGTTGCGGTGGGCAGCGCGGTGGTGCTTGGAGAACTTCTGGCCGGTATTTTCAGCCCGGCGCTGTCCCCCATGACCGCGGTTGGCGGCGCAGTCATCGATGCCGTTCCACCCGGTGTGAAGGACTGGGCTGTGGCGCTGTTCGGGACGGCCGACAAGCTGGCACTCCTGGCTGGCATGGCCCTGGTCATTGCTGCACTGGCCGCGATGGCGGGAATAGTTGAGGACCGCCGCCGCTTTGCCGGCATCGCCATTGTTGGCCTCTTTGGGCTGGTGGGGCTGGCAGCCGTCCTGACCCGGGCCCAAGCCAGCTTCAATGCAACGGCCTTGCCGGTAATCACCGCCGTCATTGCCGGTGCGCTGCTCAGGTTCCTGATCCGCCGGCTGCAGGAGTGGGCGGGCAGTGAGCACGCGCCCGAGGCGGATGCCGCGCCGGCCCGCCGTCGTTTCCTCCAGGCGCTGGCAGGCGGAGCTGCGTTCACCGCTATTGGCGGGGCGCTGGCATCGCTCTGGCGCGGCGCTGCAGCAGCCGCCAGCGAAGCAAGGAGCCGCGTGGCTCTGCCGGTACCCGCCTCAGCGGCGCCGCCTGTCCCGTCCGGAGCCGAAGCCGGCGTGGACGGAATGCAGCCCTTGGTCACGCCCAACCCTGACTTCTATCGCATCGACACCGCACTCACCGTTCCTGCCCTCGATCCGGATACCTGGGTCCTCAAAGTCACCGGGATGGTGGACAGGGAAGTTGAGCTGTCCTTCGCCGACCTCCTGGCCAAACCCCTGATCGAACGCCACGTGACCATCGCCTGCGTGTCCAATGAAGTGGGTGGGGACCTGATCGGCAATGCGCGCTGGCTTGGCTGGCCCGTCCGCGAATTGCTGGCACTCGCCGGGCCACAACCCGGCGCGGACATGGTGCTCTCAAGGAGCACGGACGGTTGGACCGCCGGCACGCCGCTCGAGGTCCTCACCGACAACCGGGATGCGCTGCTTGCTGTCGGCATGAACGGCGAGCCCTTGCCCCTGGAGCACGGATTTCCCGTCCGGCTGGTGGTCCCTGGTCTCTATGGCTATGTGTCCGCCACCAAATGGGTCACTGAGCTGAAGGTCGCCCGGTTTGCCGACGACGTCGCTTACTGGACTCCCCGCGGCTGGTCTGAGCGTGGACCCATCAAAACGTCGTCCAGGATCGATGTCCCGCGCGATGGCCGTGGAGTGAAGGCCGGAACCGTGATGTTCGGTGGCGTGGCGTGGGCGCAGCACACCGGGATCGGGAAGGTGGAGCTCCGCGTGAACCGGGGCGAGTGGCAGCCGGCAGAGCTGGCCGAAGGCATCTCGGTGGACACCTGGTACCAATGGAAGCTGGGCCTGGAGTTGGCAGAAGGCCAGTACGAAGTCCAGGTCCGCGCAACGGATCTGGCGGGCCGGGCCCAGGACGAACAACGCAGGCCGCCGGCCCCGGACGGAGCCACCGGGTTCCACACGATTAGAGTGGACGTGCAACCCTGATGGCTACCGAAGGCGGAACCATGACCAGCCCGCAACCGCATGGAACGTCGCTGTCCGGGACGTCACAGTCTGGAACGTCCCAGCAAGCACCGCACCAGGAAAAGCACCACCGGCACCAGGCGCGGTCCGTGGCCGAGCACGCGGCCGCCGTCGCCCAACTGCTGCAGCCGCTCCGGTCACCCGGCCGCACCGAAGTGCTTCCCCTGGGCGAGGCACTTGGCCGGGGCCTGGTCAGTGACGTCACTGCCCCCATCAGCCTGCCGCCCTTCGCCAACTCGCAGATGGACGGCTATGCCATCCGTTCCACTGACCTGCACGACGACGGCGGCGAGCTGCGCGTGGTGCCTCCCGTTCCCGCCGGTGCCAGTCCGGACGCCCTCCAGCCCGGCACAGCCGCCCCGATCATGACCGGAGCCATGCTCCCGGAGGGGGCCGACGCCGTCGTCCCCATTGAGCGGGCCGTTCCGGACCGTTTCCTGCCGTCCGCCGAACAGGCAACGGAACAAGCAACGGTGAAGCTGCCTGCGGCAGCGCCCGGCACTTATGTGCGGGGAACCGGCAGCGACGTGCGGGCCGGCCAAACCGCCCTGGCAGCGGGTACCTTCCTTGGCCCGGCCCAGCTGGGGCTGCTGGCCGCGTTGGGCATCCCGGAAGTGACCGTCTACCGGGCCGTGACGGTCCTGCTCGTCACCACCGGTGACGAAGTGGTGGAACCCGGCCAGGACCTCCCCGCCGGAAAGATCTACGACTCCAACGGCACGCTCCTGGAAGCTGCCATGCGGCAGGCAGGGCTGGACGTGCGCCGGGCGGGTATCGTCACAGACAACCCGGGAAAGCTTCGTGACTTGCTTCGCGCCGAGGGAGCGGCGGTGGATCTCATCGTTACCACCGGTGGGGTCAGCAAGGGTGTTTACGAGGTGGTCCGGCAGGCCATGGAAGACCAGCCGGTGGAGTTCCTGCACGTGGCCATGCAGCCGGGCGGTCCGCAGGGACTTGGCACTTTCGAGGGGCGGCCGTTCCTGGGATTCCCCGGGAACCCCGTCAGCTGCCTGGTGTCCTTTGAAATGTTCCTGCGCCCTGTGCTGGGCCGCCTGCTCGGCACTCCCGCGCCCCGCCTGCCTCTTCGCGCCCGCCTCGGACAACCCCTCGCGTCTCCCGAAAACAAGCACCAGGTCCGCCGCGGAACGTTGCAACCTGACGGTACGGTTGAGCTGCAGGGCGGTGAAAGTTCACATCTGATGCATGCGCTGGCCGGTTCGAATGTGCTGGTTCACGTCCCACAGGGAGTGGCCGAACTCGGGGCAGGCGCAGAGGTGGAAGTATGGATGCTGTGAATGCAGAAGAATCCCCGGCCGCGCTGACGCACCTGCGCCAGGACGGCAGCGCCCAGATGGTGGACGTCTCCGCCAAAGCCGAAACCACCCGCGAGGCCACCGCCACCGCCACGGTCCGCACCACCGCAGAGGTCATGGCGCTGCTCGGCTCCGGCGGACTGCCTAAAGGGGACGCGCTCGCCGTGGCGCGCGTGGCTGGAATCATGGCTGCCAAAAAAACCCCCGAACTGATTCCGCTCTGCCATCCGCTTCCGCTGTCCAAAGTTACGGTGGACTTTGACCTCGCCCCGGAATCCGTGTCGATCCTGGCCACCGTGAAGACCCGCGGGGTTACTGGCGTGGAGATGGAAGCCCTTACCGCAGTTTCCGTCGCTGCGCTGAGCGTCTACGACATGATCAAGGCCGTGGACAAGCACGCCGTGCTGAACGACATCAAGGTCCTGGCCAAGAGCGGCGGCAAAAGCGGGGACTGGACACTGTGAGCACCTCGAGCACCCTTAGCGCCCCCGAGCCGCACCGCCACGGCGACGTACAGGGCCGGAAGGCCGGCGTCGTGATCGCCTCCACCCGGGCCGCCGCAGGGATTTACGACGACGAAACCGGCCCCGTGATCAGCGACTGGCTGACCGAACACGGCTTCGACGTGTTCCCCGCCATGGTGGTGCCCGATGGCGAGCCCGTGGGCGCTGCGATCCGTGCCCTCCTCACCCAGCGGCCCGCCGTCGTGATCACCAGCGGCGGAACGGGACTCAGCCCGGACGACCGTACGCCGGACGTCACCCTGCCACTCCTGGACCGCGAGATTCCCGGCATCATGGAAGCGATCCGCCGGGCCGGGGCCGCGAAGACCCCGCTGGCGGCCCTGAGCCGTGGCTACGCGGGCGCTGCGGGCCATACTTTCATCATCAACCTGCCCGGATCACCGAAGGGGGTCATGGACGGACTGACCGTCCTGGACCCGGTGATCGGGCACCTCTGCGACCAGCTGGAAGGCGGACATGGGCACTGAAATGGCATTCGAGGTAGTCAACGCGGTCCTGAGCGCAGAGCCCATCTCCGTTGACCAGGCCATCGCGGCGGTAGAGAGCGACACTGCGGGTGCGGTGGTCAGCTTCAGCGGCGTGGTGCGCAACCACGACGGCGGCAAGCCGGTTGAGCGCCTCAGCTACAGTGCGCACCCCACGGCACACCAGGTGATGACCGACGTCGTAGCGCAGCTGGTCGCTGAACAATCGGCAGCTGGCCGTTCCGCTGGCGCAGGTGGCGGGTCTTCCCAGCCAGTGCGGATCTGGGCCGCGCACCGGATCGGCATGCTGGAAATCGGCGACCCCGCCCTGGTATGTGCCGTGTCCGCCGCCCACCGCGGCCAGGCCTTTGCCGTGTGCTCCGAACTGGTGGACCGGATCAAGGAGCAGGTTCCCATCTGGAAGGAACAGTTTTTCACCGACGGAACCGTGGAATGGGTGGGCGCGGGCAACTGACCCTGTTCCGTCCAATCCGGACCGGCTCATGCGAGGTAACGCACACTCGGCGGTTCCTGCATGCCTCAAAGCCGCCGGTAGGCTTAACGGCATGACCGAACATCTCTCCGTGCCCTTGCCCGTTGCCGTGCTGGGCGCGAACGGGCGCATGGGCGCCGAAGCCGTAAAAGCCATCGAAGCCGCGCCGGACATGAAGCTGGTCGCAGCCCTGGGCCGCGGGGACTCGCTGGACCAGATCACGGCAGCAGGTGCCCGGTTTGTGGTGGACCTTACTGTGCCGGAAAGCACAGAAGCGAACGTCCGCTTCGCCGTCGAACACGGCATCCACGCCGTGGTGGGCACCACCGGCTGGGACGCCGCGCGCCTGGCCGCCCTGAAAGACCTACTGGCCGGCCAGCCCGAAACCGGTGTGCTGATCGCCCCCAACTTTGCCCTTGGCTCAGTCCTTGCCTCCGCTTTCGTTGCGAAGGCGTCCAAGTACTTTGAGTCGGTGGAAATCATCGAACTGCACCACCCGGACAAGGTGGATGCGCCATCCGGTACCGCCGTCCGCACCGCCCAGCTCATCGCCGCCGAACGCGCCGCTGCCAACGTTTCGCCAAGCCCCGATGCCACCACCAGCGAACTCGCCGGTGCCCGCGGCTGCGAGGTTGACGGTGTCCGCGTCCACAGTGTTCGCCTCCGCGGCCTGGTGGCCCACCAGGAAGTCCTCCTCGGCAGCGCCGGCGAGCAGCTGACCCTGCGCCACGATTCCTTCGACCGCGCCTCCTTTATGCCCGGCGTGCTCCTTGGCCTGCGCAACGTTGCCGCCCACCCCGGACTCACGGTTGGTTTGGACGGCTACCTGGACCTGGGGCTGTAGCCGTGGCCGGGCTCGTTGCTGGCTTCCGGAAGAACCGCACCAAGATCTGGGTGGGCGCCGTCACGCTGCTTCTGGTCTTTTACCTGGTGGTGTCCTTCCAGCGTTCGGTCCTGCTGCTGACGGACAGCAATCCTGCAGCCGTAGCCATCGGCGCAGCCTACCTGGTGCTGCCCGTGATCGGCGCCTGGGCGCTGATTCGCGAACTGATGTTCGGTGCCCGCACCGAGCAGATGGCCAAAGTCCTCGAGGCTGAAGGCGGACTCCCCGTGGACGAGCTGCCCCGGACGCCGGCCGGCCGCATCGTCCGGTCCGCCGCCGACGCCGAATTCGAGAAGTACCGGGCGGAAGCTGAAGCGGCCCCGGGGGACTGGCGTTCCTGGTTCCGGCTGAGCTGTGCCTACGACGCCGCCGGCGACCGGAAGCGTGCCCGCGCTTCCATGCGTGATGCCGTTAAACTCTTCCGGGGCAACGTTCCGGCTTAACGGACGGCTTTTACCCCGCCACGCCCCAACTGGTTCGCCGCGTGCCCCAGCCATTCCAGCGGCCCGCGCCATTTGAGCAGCACAAACACCATGCCAATGATCACCGCGGAGGCAGCGTGGGCGAAATACATGGCGTCTTCGTTCCAGCCCTCCGGCATCGGCTTGAGGTAGAACGCCGAAACCACCCACACGTGGACGGAGTACAGGGTAAGGGTCATGGCGCCCGCGCCCCGGAGGGCCAGCAGCAGGTCCAGGGCCACCCAATCGGCCAGCCTGCCCAACAGCAGGAACGCCCCGATGACTGCTGCGGCCACCGCTGACGTGTGCAGCAGGTCCAGGGTGGTTGCCGAGTGGGGTGCCGCGGATGCCAGCCACCACCACGAACCCTCCTGCGGGATGCCGGTCAGGTTGACCTGCAGAACGCTGCCCAGCGGATAGCCGGGGGAGTTCAGTACCTTCTCCAGCGCCGCACGGCCGCCCCAGTCCTCCATCGCCGCAGTGCCCAGTGATTTGGCCAGGACGGCAATGAGGGTTCCGCCCACCAGCAGCACCCAGGGCACCAGCGCTTTGTGCAGCATCAGGCGGCCGACGACGAGCCCCACCAGGAGGTAGGACAGCCACTGGAAGACGGGGTAATAGCCTGTCAGGAAGACGTCGGCCAGCAGCCTTCCCGGTATGGAGAGGTCCTCCCAGGACGGGTTGTGCCCCAGCTTGAGCGGCGGGTTCGCGGCGAGCAGCCACGGACGCAGCAGGTACGCCAGCACCGGGGACACCAGAATCCAGCCGGCTGCCCAGGCGCAAAGCGCCTTCAGCCGCAGGCCCAGGAACGGCAGTACGCACAGGAACAGGACTGCGTAATGGACCAGGATGATGGCCAGGTTTACTTCCAGGCCACCCAGGGAGAGTCCGACGGCGGCAATCACCAGGGCGCGCAGCGCCACGCCGCGGCGGGCGCCGGACAGCTCAGGACCCTGCAGCGGCTTGTGCTTTCCCGTGGATAGGGCAAGCCCCACTCCAGCCAGGACCGCGAACAGGGCAGCCGCCCGGCCAGAAAAGGTCAGGCCGATCCAGGTTGGGGTGAGGTTGGCGTTCGACTCGAAGGTGGGAAGCAGGTGGGTGGCCATCATTCCCAGCAAAGCCAGCCCGCGCGCCGCGTCTATACCGTGAAGCCTGGCCGGGGCGGACTGTCCGGGAGACGTCCTGGTGGAAGCGGCGGCATTACGGGAGGTCATGTCCAGATCGTCTCACACCCGCCTGTGGCCGGCTGTCAAACAGCTCTTGAATTCGAATATATGTTCGAATACTATGAAGCGCATGCAAACGCCATCATCCGGAGTCCCATCGTCCGGTGCTCCATCATTCGGAGTCTCATCATTCGGTGCTCCAGCCTCCGGAGCCCCGGCTTCGGAATCACGCCATGACGGGCCGCTGAAGGCCATGAGCCCCGGCGTGGTCGATTACCTCTTCCGCCAACTGGTGACCGGGAAGACGTCCCAGGATATCCAGTGGGAGCAGGAGGGCATCAGCCTCTCCGCACAGCCGGAGGGCGCTGAACTGGCCCGCCGGTTGGCCGAGACAGACATCGACGCCCTGACGCCCATGGAACTGTTCCACTACGTACGGGCCGCCCAGCGCCTGGCCACATGGGCGGAAGGGCTCCGCCGGGCAGCGGTGGGCAGGTATTGCCACCCGGGGCCTGTTTAGCTGCAGCCGGAGAAAAGCAGCGGGAGAAAAGGCGGTGGCGCGGCCACCGGGGTGATAACAAATGCGCGCAGCGCCCGCCGGGAAGCGGGGTTGGGCCGCCCACCCGCCCTCATGCAGGGCCGACCGTCCGCATGCCTAGGATGGAGGCGTGACTGACACCCTTCCTGTCTCCGTCATTCAGTACCGCCCGCTGGATGGAGGCATCCCGGCCAACGCTGAGGAGCACGTGCGCCTTATCGAGGACGCTGATGACCATGGCGCCCGCCTGGTGGTCTTCCCCGAGCTTTCCCTGACCGGCTACCGGCTGGATCTCCTCGACCGCCCTGAGTCGTGGCTTGCGCCGGATGATCACCGGCTCGCGGATGTCCGGGAGATCTGCCGCAGGACGGGGATTACCGCCGTCATAGGGGCGGCCCTTCGGGAGGCCGATGGCACCCCACGGCTGGCATCGCTTGCCGTCCACCCTGATGGCAGTACCGAGACGGCCTTCAAGACCCACCTCCACGGGGATGAGCTCGAACTCTTCACGCCCGGGGAGGGGGCCACGCATATAGAGGTGGACGGGTGGAAGACTGCGCTGGCGATCTGCCTGGATGCCTCCGTGCCCTCGCATTCCGGTGATTCCGCGGCTGCCGGCGCCGACCTCTATTGTGTGTCCGCCCTCTACACCAAAGACGAGGAACACCGCCTTGCCCTCCACCTTGGTGCCCGCGCCATGGACAACCGGATGTTCACGGCGCTGGCGAACCTCGGCGGCAGCAGCCCGCTGGGCGAATCATGCGGCCTCAGCGGCGTCTGGGGCCCGGACGGTCTTCCCCTGAAGCAGGCCTCGGGAACCGGCACTGAAATCGTTTCAGCCGTCCTGCAGCGCGGCCGCCTCAACAAATTCCGGAGGTGAACGGCCAAAGCACTGGCCCCGGGCATCCCGGAAACCCCTATTTGACGTGCATCACGCCCGTCCTATTGTCCTAACCAGCGGTGGACAGGGTAACGTTTTTTCCATGGCTGACACTTCCGCGCACATCCCTGCCCTCGGTACCCTCCTGACCGCGATGGTTACGCCGTTCGCCAAGGACGGTTCAGTTGATTACCAGCAGGCAGCGGAACTGGCCACCAAGCTCGTCGACGACGGCTGCGACGGGCTGGTGGTCACCGGAACCACGGGTGAAACCTCCACCCTCACCGACGAAGAGAACCTCGGCATGTTCCGGGCCGTCAAGGAAGCCGTGGGCGGCCGTGCCGCGGTCATCGCCGGTACCGGCACTAACGACACCGCGCACTCGGTGCACCTTTCCCAGCAGGCCGCAGCGCTCGGCGTCGACGGCATCCTGCTGGTGACCCCTTACTACAACAAGCCCAGCCAGTCCGGCCTCCGCGCGCACTTCGAGACCATCGCCTCGGCCGCCGACGTGCCCGTGATGCTCTATGACATTCCCGGCCGGTCCTCCATCGCCATCGAACCCGACACCATGATCCGGCTGGCGCAGCACCCCAACATCGTCGCGGTGAAGGACGCCAAGGCCGACTTCGTGGCCGCCACCCGCGTTATGAGCGAGACGGACCTGCTCTTCTACTCCGGTGATGACGGACTGACCCTGCCCTGGATGGCGCTGGGCGCCGTCGGCCTGGTGGGCGTCACCACACACGTGGCCACCCGCCGCTTCCGCGAACTCATTGACGCCGTGAATGCCAACGACCTCGGCACCGCCCGGAAGATCAACTTCGAACTCCAGCCGGTAGTGCGTGCAACCATGACCCGTGTCCAGGGTGCAGTGGCGGCCAAACAGATTCTTAAATGGCAGGGAGTCCTGCCCAACTCGATTGTCCGTTTGCCCCTCGTGGAGCCGGACGAAGCCGAGATCGAAATCATCCGCGGGGATTTGGCGGAAGCGGGGCTGGTCTTTTCCTGAAAGCTAAGACCGGCACGCCCTTCCGCCTGGAAAGTAGTGCAATATGACCCAAATCGCCCTGACCGGCCTTGTCACCCCGCCCCGCCTGCCCAACGGCACGTTGCGGATCGTCCCGCTCGGCGGGCTGGGGGAGATCGGCCGGAACATGGCCGTGTTCGAAATCGACGGCAAACTGCTGATCGTTGACTGCGGCGTCCTCTTCCCTGAGGAAACCCAGCCCGGCGTCGACTTGATCCTCCCTGACTTCTCCTACATCGAGAACCGGCTGGATGACATCGTCGCCGTCGTCCTGACCCACGGCCACGAGGACCACATCGGAGCTGTCCCGTACCTGCTGCGGCTCCGCAACGACATCCCGCTGGTGGGCTCGCAACTGACCCTTGCCCTGATTGAGGCGAAGTTGCAGGAACACCGCATCCGGCCCTACACACTCACCGTGGAAGAGGGCCAGGTCGAGAAGTTCGGCCCCTTCGAGTGTGAATTCGTGGCGGTGAACCACTCGATTCCTGACGCCCTGGCCGTCTTCATCCGCACCGCAGGCGGTACCGTGCTGCACACCGGCGACTTCAAAATGGACCAGCTTCCGCTCGACGGCCGCATCACCGACCTCCGGCACTTCGCCAAGCTCGGCGAAGAGGGCGTGGACCTCTTTATGTCGGACTCCACCAACGCGGATGTCCCGGGCTTCACCACCGCGGAAAAGGAAATCGGCCCCACACTGGAGCGCCTCTTCGGCCAGGCCACCAAGCGCATCATCGTGGCGTCCTTCTCCTCGCACGTCCACCGGGTCCAGCAGGTCCTGGACGCGGCCGCCAAGCACAACCGCAAGGTGGCGTTCGTTGGCCGTTCCATGGTCCGGAACATGGCTATCGCGGAAAAATTGGGATACCTGGATGTTCCGCCGGGCCTGATCGTGGACATCAAGAACATCGACAACCTGCCGGACAACCGGGTGGTGCTCATGTCCACCGGCTCCCAGGGTGAACCGATGGCGGCGCTGTCCCGGATGGCCAACGGGGACCACCGCGTGGTGGTGGGCGACGGCGACACCGTCATCCTGGCCTCCAGCCTTATTCCCGGCAACGAAAACGCCGTCTTCCGCATCATCAATGGCCTGCTGAAACTGGGCGCCGATGTCATCCACAAGGGCAACGCCAAGGTCCACGTCTCGGGCCATGCCGCGGCCGGTGAACTCCTGTACTGCTACAACATTCTTGAGCCGCTCAACGCCATGCCCGTGCACGGCGAGACCCGGCACCTGATTGCCAACGGCAAGATCGCCATCGAGTCCGGTGTTCCGGAAGCGAGCGTGATCCTGGCAGACAACGGCACCGTGATCGACCTGAAGGACCACCGCGCCGATGTGGTGGGACAGGTTGAAGTGGGCTTCGTCTATGTGGACGGATCCAGCGTGGGAGAAATCACCGACGCCGACCTCAAGGACCGTCGCATTCTCGGCGATGAGGGCTTCATCTCCATCATCACCGTCATCAACCGGACCACCGGCAAAGTAGTCTCCGGACCGGAAATCCACGCCCGCGGTGTGGCAGAGGACGATTCCGTGTTCGATGACATCGTCCCCAAGATCAACGCTGCGCTGGAAGAAGCCGTCCTGAACCACGCGGACCACACCAGCCATCAACTCCAGCAGGTGGTCCGCCGGGTAGTGGGCACCTGGGTCAACCGCAAGCTCCGCCGCAAGCCAATGATCATCCCCGTGGTGCTCGAGGCCTAACAGGCCCCGCACTGGCTTCGGCCCGTACTCTGCATCAGGAGTGCGGGCCGGAGATGTTTAAGGAGTCTTGCCCCCTCCGTTGATTCAGGGTGGCCGCAGGCTCCAAATCCCCGGGAAACCGGCCCGGTTCCGGTACCGTGGCTAGTATGGCCACTCGTACTACTTCCGCGCCCAATGGATCCAGCAAGGCCAGCTCCGGCAGCAAAGCCGGCGGCCGCGGTTCCAGCACCACGGCAGCAAAATCTCCGGCCAGGTCCGGACGGGCCGGGAGTTCCGGTACGGCCAGGACACGCCAGCTTCCCGCCGTCGAACAGCACCAGCCCTGGCTGCTGCGGGTAGTAGGCGGAGCATGGCTGGGCATCGGCCATCTCGTGGGCGGGGGAGTGCGGCGCATCGGCCATGACGTCAGCGACCTCCCGGCCGACGAACGCCGCGACGGCGCAGCCCTGTTCAACCTTGCCCTGGGCATCTTCATCGCCACCTTCGCCTGGTGGGGCCTCACCGGCTGGTTCCCGGACGCCGTCTACAGCGTGGTGAACGGGACGTTCGGCTGGATGTCGCTGCTGCTTCCGCTGATGCTCTTTGTTTGCTCCTTCCGGCTCTTCCGCCAGCCCTCCGACGGGCGGGGCAACAACCGGGTGGGCATCGGCTTCCTCATCATGACGTTTGCCGGCTGCGGCCTGGCCCACGTCCTGGGCGGACAGCCCACTGTCGCCCAGGGCTTTGACGGGCTGCGCCAGGCCGGCGGGATGCTGGGCTTCCTCGGGGCCTCGCCTCTGGCCGCGATCCATCCGGCCGTGCCGCTGGTGCTTTACGGGCTGCTGGCGTTTGTGTCGCTGCTCATCATCACCGCAACGCCGTTCGGTGCCATCCCGCGGCGGCTGCGCGGCGCTTACGAGCACCTGATGGGCATCGACCTGCAGGAGGAGGACGGGAACCGCCACGACCGCAGCTACCTTGAGCGGACGCCGCCTGCGGCACCCAAAAAGAAGAAGCGCCGCTTCTTCGGCAAGGATGAGGAGTCCGACGCCGGCCTGGAAGGGTATGTGGGCGACGAAGCCTTCGAGCATGCCGTCATTGACGACGACGAGCCGGAGCCGCCGCGTCCGGCCCCCGGTGTCCGCCGTCCCACCCAGGCGGAGATCGCCGTCGAAAAGATCAAAGCCGCGCAGGGCCTCGGCAGCGCAGCGGCCGGCCAGGACAACGCCACCGAAGCCATCCCCATGGTCACTCCCGGGATGGCAGCTGCCGGTCCTAAGCCGGTTGCCGCACCTACCGTCCCCTCCAACCCGGTGGCTCCCGCACCGCCGCCCGTTCCCATCCCGCAGCGCACCGAGCAGTTGTCCCTCGCCGGCGACGTGACGTACACGCTCCCGGCGTCGGACTACCTCACGCCCGGCTCCATCCCGAAGGAGCGCACGGAAGCCAATGACGCCGTCGTCGCCGCCCTGACGGACACCCTGCAGCAGTTCAATGTCGATGCCACCGTGACGGGCTTCAGCCGCGGGCCCACCGTCACCCGCTACGAGATCGAACTGGCGCCGGGAACCAAGGTGGAGCGGGTTACCGCGCTGTCCAAGAACATTTCCTATGCCGTCGCGTCCAGCGACGTGCGGATCCTCAGCCCCATACCGGGCAAGTCCGCCATCGGTATCGAGATCCCCAACACGGACCGCGAGACCGTGTCCCTGGGTGATGTGCTCCGCAGCCAGAACGCCCGCCGCACCGATCACCCGATGGTGATGGGCGTGGGCAAGGACGTTGAGGGCGGCTACGTGGTGGCCAACCTGGCCAAGATGCCCCACCTGCTGGTGGCCGGCGCCACCGGTGCCGGTAAGTCCTCCTTCGTGAACTCCATGATCACGTCCATCCTGATGCGCGCCACCCCGGACGAGGTGCGGATGGTCATGGTGGACCCGAAGCGTGTGGAACTTACCGCGTATGAAGGCGTCCCGCACCTCATCACGCCCATCATCACCAACCCCAAGAAAGCCGCCGAAGCGCTCCAGTGGGTGGTCCGGGAGATGGATGCGCGCTACGACGACCTCGCCAATTACGGCTTCAAGCACATTGACGACTTCAACAAGGCCGTGCGTGCCGGCAAGGTCCAGCCGCCGGTGGATTCCAAGCGCGTTATCCGCCCATACCCCTACCTGCTGGTGATCGTGGACGAACTCGCCGACCTCATGATGGTGGCCCCGCGCGACGTCGAAGACTCCATCGTCCGCATCACACAGCTGGCACGTGCCGCCGGCATCCACCTCGTCCTGGCAACCCAGCGGCCGTCGGTGGACGTGGTGACCGGCCTGATCAAGGCCAACGTTCCCTCCAGGATGGCGTTCGCCACCTCCTCTGTCACGGACTCCCGCGTGGTCCTGGACCAGCCCGGTGCCGAAAAACTCATCGGCCAGGGTGACGCGCTCTTCCTGCCCATGGGCGCTTCCAAGGCCATGCGCGTCCAGGGCGCCTGGGTCACAGAGTCTGAAATCCACAAGGTGGTGGAGCACGTCAAGGGACAGCTCCAGGCCAGCTACCGTGACGACGTCGCGGCGGAGGCGCCCAAGAAGCAGATCGACGACGACATCGGGGACGACCTCGAGGTGCTGCTGCAGGCCACCGAACTGGTGGTCACCACGCAGTTCGGCTCCACGTCCATGCTGCAGCGCAAGCTGCGCGTGGGCTTCGCGAAGGCCGGCCGCCTCATGGACCTGCTCGAATCAAGGGGAGTGGTGGGCCCCTCGGAAGGCTCGAAGGCCCGCGACGTCCTGGTGAAACCGGACGACCTTGCCCCGGTCCTGGCCGCCATGAAGGGCCAGGAGGCACCGGCCGCACCGGACGCGCAGACGGCTGCGCTCAGCGACAACGCCAACGCGAACATCGCCCAGGGCGGGTACGCCGAAGACCTGGTGGCCACTGACCTGGACCAGAGGAAACAGAACGTGGAATATTACGATGGCTCCGACTCCCCGCCGGGCGGGTACGACGACGAGGACGGCTCCGAGGACGCCTGGTCCCTCACGGGGCGCTAGGCCGGAGACTGTAGCCTAGAAAGGTGACTAGCACCGATGCAACCGCCGCCGGCTCCAGCCGTGCCGGGGTCTGGAACCTTCCCAATGTCCTGACCATGCTCCGCATCGCGTTGGTGCCGTTCTTCGTCTGGTTCCTGATCGCCGACGCGCCCGGACTCCACAGCCAGTCCGGGCCCTGGCGCTGGGCCGCGGCGGCCGCGTTCGCCGTCGCGATTTACACAGACAAGCTCGACGGCGACATCGCCAGGAGCCGGAACCTCGTGACCGACTTCGGTAAGATCGCCGACCCCATCGCGGACAAGCTGCTCATTGGTTCCGCCCTGGTGATGCTGTCCGTGCTCGGCGAACTGCCCTGGTGGGCCACCCTGGTGATCCTGGTGCGCGAATGGGGCGTGACCGCCCTGCGCTTCTTCGTCATCCGCTACGGCGTCATCCCCGCCTCGCGCGGAGGCAAACTCAAAACCGTTGTCCAGACGGCAGCCATCTTCCTGTACCTGCTCCCGCTGGGCGCCATTGCGCCGTGGCTCACCTGGGTGGCGTTCGCCGTCATGATGGTGGCCGTGGCCATCACTGTCTGGACCGGCGTCGAATATGTCGTTGAGGCTATGCGCCTGCGCGCCAAGGGCAAAGTCCAGGGAACCACCAGCGGGCAGGAGACGGTATGACCAACCAGCAGCATCTCTCGCTTCACCACCTGGCTGAGCAGGCAGTCCGGCAAGCCATGGAGCTCAAGCGAACAGTGGCAACAGCGGAATCGCTGACTGCCGGCATGGTGTCCGCAGTCCTGGCTGACACACCCGGCGCCTCCGGAATGCTGCAGGGCGGCGTGGTGGCCTACCAGAACTCCGTCAAGGCGGACATGCTGAAGGTGTCCGCGGAACTGCTGGCCAGTGCCGGGTCCGTTGATTATGACGTTGCTGCCGCTATGGCTGCAGGGGCACGTACGGCCCTTGGCGCCGATATTGGCGTCTCCACCACTGGTGTTGCGGGGCCGGAAGCGCACGACGGTAAACCGGTGGGAACGGTGTATGTCGGCGTTGCGACGGCTGCGGGAACAAACGCCTTCGAGTATGTGTTTTCAGGGAGCCGGGCAGAGATCCGGGGCCAGGCCTGCGGGGCTGCGCTGGAACGGTTGATCGAAGCCCTGGCTTCCTGAAGTTACCCGGCTGTAAAGTTGGCGGGAACAAAAGCCGGTACCGATTAGTTATTACATTGTGTCGCTTCCGGAGAGCGGAGGCGCCTAGGATGAAAACACCAACGGTTCGCTTCACGGCGAACCGGACTGAACGAGGAGCAAGGCGATACAGATGGTAAAGCAGCCCGTATCCGTGAACGGCGTTGTCCGCTGGAAGGATGTGGGCCTCGCCGATCAGGCTAAGAGCGAACAGAAGGAGCGCAAGATGGTGGTACTTCGTCACGAAATCGGTGATGTCCTGCGCGATGTTCGCCAGCGTCAGGGGCGTACGCTCCGTGAGGTTTCGCACAGCGCCCGTGTCTCCCTGGGTTACCTCAGCGAGGTGGAGCGTGGTCAGAAGGAAGCGTCTTCCGAGCTTCTGTCCTCAATCTGCTCGGCCCTGGATGTCCCGTTGTCCAGCATGCTCCGGGAGGTCAGTGACCGCGTAGCAGTAGCCGAAGGCGTAGCTGTCCCGGACACCGTACCGCAGGAATTCTCCCAGCGTTACGGACGCGACCTTGAGCGCGATCTTAACAACGAACTCAACGATGAACTTTCAACCGGGCTCCTCTCCGGCGCCCGGTAAGGACTGATCCACCACACGGTGGAATCCTGCACGCGAAGCCCCCGGCACTCCGCCGGGGCTTTTCGTGTTTCCCGGCACTTTTCCGGGAAGCGGCGCCAAGCCTGTGCCTGCCCCGCGTGTATGTGGTTTGGACCTAGATATCGTGCGGGAAACCGTCACGCTCATAGGTGGCATTGAGCTTGGCCATAAACCGGGCAAGTTCCTGCAGGTCCTCTACCGGCCATTCACCGAGCCGCTCCCGAAAGACCTCACGGCGCGCGTCCTGGACCTGGTGCATCTTCTCCTCGCCCTTGGGAGTGAGCCGGATAGCCTGGGCTCGTCCGTCCAGCGGGTCGGCTTCCTTCGAAACCAGCCCAATGCTTTCAAGGAACGCGATCTGGCGGCTGACGGACGGCTTGCCCACGCCGATGTTCATGGCAAGGTCCGTGAGCCGGATGGGGCCCTCCCGCCGTATCACCGTCAGCAGTCCGTATGCAGCCGGCTCCATGTCCGGATGGACCTGGCGGGAGAGCTGGTTGGAGACGGCCCGTGCGCGCCGCCAGAAGACGCTGATCTGGTGTTCCACGTTCTGCAGGGCCGCGTCCACCAGGTCATCGTCGTCGCGGCCAGCGGGGGTCGGGGCGGCAGGGGAGTTGCTCATGGCAACAATTCTAGGGTCCGGGATCATGAGAGACTCAACAGGTGCGAATCAGCGATTATTGGCGACTTATGGATGATGAATTTGGCGCCGGCTACTCGCGGGTCCTCAGCAGCACCCTTGTCCTCGCCGGGGTGGGCGGCCGCACCGCGGACCAGGCGCTGGCTGCCGGAGTTGAGCCCCGCAAGGTCTGGCTGGCGGTCTGTGATGTCCAGGACGTTCCCGCCGAGCGCCGGCTTGGCCGGGACATCAAGCCCCGCGTCGAATAGGCCCAATCCTTTGGGACACGCCGGACTATTGTTCGAATACCTGTTCGGGTAAAGCTATGCTTTTCCTAGCGGGTTATCCACATAGCCGCCGTCCTCAGGCCGGAATGTCAGTGGGTCCCATTAGCGTCAGAGATGACCAATAAACGGCCGCTGAGGCCACTCCAAAGCGAGAAAGCATTAGAGGTGTGAACCATGGCGGCAGCCCCGGATCGTGCAAAAGCGCTCGAAGCAGCGCTGGCCCAGATCGACAAGCAGTTCGGCAAAGGCTCAGTCATGCGGCTCGGCGACGAAGTCCGGGCCCCCATCGAGGTCATCCCCACCGGTTCCATTGCCCTGGACGTGGCACTGGGAATTGGGGGCCTTCCCCGCGGCCGCGTGGTGGAGATCTACGGTCCGGAATCCTCCGGTAAAACCACCGTGGCACTGCACGCCGTGGCCAACGCCCAGCGCCTGGGCGGCATTGCCGCCTTCATCGACGCCGAGCACGCCCTGGACCCGGAGTACGCCGCCAAGCTGGGCGTGGACACGGACGCTCTCCTGGTCTCCCAGCCGGACACCGGTGAGCAGGCCCTGGAAATCATGGACATGCTGGTCGGTTCAGGCTCCCTGGATGTCATCGTCATCGACTCCGTTGCCGCCCTGGTGCCCCGCGCGGAAATCGAGGGCGACATGGGCGACAGCCACGTGGGCCTCCAGGCCCGACTGATGAGCCAGGCCCTGCGTAAGATCACCGGCCGCCTGAGCCAGACCAAAACCACGGCGATCTTCATCAACCAGCTCCGTGAGAAGATCGGCGTCTTCTTCGGTTCCCCCGAAACCACCACCGGTGGTAAGGCCCTGAAGTTCTACGCATCCATCCGTATCGACGTCCGCCGCATCCAGACCCTCAAGGAAGGCGCGGATTCGGTCGGTAACCGTACCAAGGCCAAGATCGTCAAAAACAAGATGGCCCCGCCCTTCAAGGTGGCCGAGTTCGACATCATCTATGGCCAGGGCATCTCCCGCGAGGGCGGCATCATCGATATGGGTGTTGAGCACGGAATCATCAAGAAGTCCGGCTCCTGGTTCACCTACGATGGAGACCAGCTGGGCCAGGGTATGGAAAACTCGCGCCGGTTCCTCCGCGACAATCCGGAGTTGGCCGCTGAGCTGGAGCGCCTGATCAAGGAAAAGCTCGGCGTTGGCGTGAAGCCGGCGGAGGCCGAGTCGAAGGACTCCCCGAAGCTGAAAGCCGTTGACGGGTTCTAACCGTTGAGCGGTACTGACAGTGCGCGTCCCCGCCGGTCCGGGACCGGTGGGCGGCGCGCCTCCTTTACTGATGCTTTCCAGGACGGGCCGGACGCCGGCTCTCCCGTGGCGGAGGACGCTGAGCCCGACCCCTTTTCCGTTGCCCGCAATATCGTTTACCGGCAGCTGACGGCCTCGGCGAAAAGCAGGCTTCAACTGGCCCGCAAGCTTGCCGAGCGGAACATCCCGGAGCACGTTGCCGAGGAAGTCCTGGATAAGTTTGAGGAAGCACGCCTCATCAACGACGCCGATTTCGCCGACATGTGGGTACGGAACCGGTCGCAAACCCGCAAACTCGCGAAGGGTGCGCTCCGGCGGGAGCTAGCGGAAAAGGGCGTGGACCAGGAAACCGCAGCGGCGGCCCTGGAGCAGATCTCGGACGCCGATGAAGAGGCCGCCGCGAGGAGCCTGGTGGAGCGGAAGCTCCGGCCTGGCACCGATTTGGCGGATCGGGCGGAGCGGGACAAAATCACGCGCCGGCTGGCGTCCATGCTGGCGCGAAAGGGTTACCAGCCATCGCAGGCCTTCCGGATTGTCTCCGAGGTTCTTGACCAACAGGCGCCTTCTGACGCCTGAGCTTTCACCCGTTACCCTTAACAGGTGAGTTTGACCATTCCTTCCCCCCTTTCCGGCACCAACGCCTCTTCGGATCCCAGTGCTGCGGCGCACCCAGACGCCGCTTGGGAAACCGGCGGCCAGAAGCCACGCACCTACGAGGTTCGTACCTTCGGCTGCCAAATGAACGTGCACGATTCCGAGCGTATGGCGGGAATGCTTGAAAACGCAGGCTACGTGCCCGTGGACGGCGGGCAGGCCGACGTCGTGGTCTTCAACACGTGCGCGGTGCGGGAAAACGCCGACAACAAGCTCTACGGCAACCTCGGCATCCTCGCCCCCGTGAAGGCCGCCAACCCGGGAATGCAGATCGCGGTGGGCGGCTGCCTGGCGCAGAAGGACCGCGAAACCATCCTGAAGAAGGCGCCCTGGGTGGACGCCGTGTTTGGCACCCACAACGTCGGTGCCCTGCCCGCCCTGCTGGAACGGGCCCGGCACAACCACGAAGCCCAGCTGGAAATCCTGGAGTCCCTGGACGTTTTCCCGTCCACACTTCCCACCAAGCGCGACTCCGTGTACTCGGGCTGGGTCTCCATTTCGGTGGGCTGCAACAACACCTGCACGTTCTGCATCGTTCCGGCCCTGCGCGGCAAGGAGAAGGACCGCCGCCCCGGCGACATCCTCGCGGAGATCCAGGCCCTGGTTGACGACGGCGCCATCGAAGTCACCCTCCTGGGCCAGAACGTGAATTCCTACGGCGTGGAGTTCGGCGACCGGCAGGCCTTCTCCAAACTCCTGCGTGCCTGCGGCGACATTGAGGGACTCGAACGGGTGCGTTTCACCAGCCCCCATCCGGCCGCCTTCACGGATGACGTCATCGACGCCATGGCCGAAACACCGAACGTCATGCCGCAGCTGCACATGCCCCTGCAGTCGGGCTCCGACAAAGTCCTTCGCGACATGAAGCGTTCCTACCGGTCCACGAAGTTCCTTGGCATCCTGGACAAGGTCCGGGAGAAGATCCCCCACGCCGCCATCTCCACGGACATCATCGTCGGATTCCCGGGTGAAACCGAAGAAGACTTCCAGGCCACCCTGGACGTTGTGGAAAAGTCCCGTTTCGCCACAGCTTTCACCTTCCAGTACTCCAAGCGCCCGGGGACCCCTGCTGCTGACTTGCCGGACCAGCTGCCCAAAGCAGTGGTGCAGGAGCGGTTCGAACGGCTCACTGCCCTGCAGGACCGCATCGCCGCCGAGGAGAACCGGAAGCAGCTCGGCCGCAGGGTGGAGGTCATGGTCACGGCACAGTCGGGCCGCAAGGCAGGGGAAACCCACCGCCTCTCCGGCCGGTCCCGGGACCAGCGCCTGGTGCACTTTTCCGTACCCGACGGCGCGCCGGCACCGCGTCCGGGCGACCTCGTCACGGTCACCATCACGGAGGCTGCCGCCTTCCACCTCGTGGCCGACCCAACGCTTGAGGACTACAGCCTTCGCCGGTCCCGCGCCGGCGACGCCTGGGACCGGTCGCAGGCCGATTCCTGCGGCGTTCCCGCCCCGGGTACCGGTAATGGCCGGACCGGTGTTTCGCTCGGCATGCCCTCGCTGCCTGTGCGCACCCGCTGACGGTGGGCGCCCGGCCTGTTATCGCCGTCGTCGGTCCCACCGGCTCAGGCAAGTCAGACCTTGCCGTCAACCTGGCGCTCGAACTCGATGGCGAAGTCATCAACGCCGATGCCATGCAGTTCTACCGCGGCATGGACATCGGCACAGCGAAAATCAGCCTGGCCGAACGCAGGGGAGTACCGCACCATCTCCTGGACATCCTGGATGTGACCCAGGAGGCCAGCGTCTCCCAGTTCCAGGAACAGGCGCGGGCAGCCATCAGGGATATCCACTCACGGGGAAAACGCGCCATTCTTGCCGGCGGTTCCGGCCTGTACGTACGGGCCGCGCTGGACGTCCTGGAATTTCCTGGAACTGACCCCGCGGTGCGGGAGCAGCTTGAGAATGATTTGGCAGCCCATGGTGTGGAGGCGCTGCTCGCCCGGCTCCAGGCCGTGGATCCTGTGTCCGCCGGCCGGCTCTCCGACAACAGGCGCATCATCCGCGCGCTGGAGGTCCACCAGCTCTCAGGCCGTCCGTTCAGTTCCTTTATGCCCCAGCGGGAGTACTTCCAGCCTGCCGTGCAGATCGGGCTCAGCGTTGACCGGGACCAGTTGCGCGAACGGCTGGCCCTTCGCGTGCACCGGATGGTGGACAACGGGCTGCTCGCCGAGGTGGAGCGGCTGGAGGCCCAAGGCCTGAGGCGGGGTAAAACAGCACCCCGTGCCCTGGGCTATGCGCAGTTCCTGCAGGTGCTCGACGGCGCAGCAACAGTCCCCGAGGCGGCCGAAGAAACCATTGTGGCCACCCGGCAGTTCGCCCGGCGCCAGCTCACCTGGTTCCGCGCCGATCCGCGCATCAACTGGCTGGACTGGCAGGATCCCGCGTTGACCTCCCGCGCGGCCGCGCTCTGCAGCTAACGGGCTCTGCTCAACAAGAGTTTTCGTCCACGTATGCAGGGTTCCAGCCGCCGGAAGCCAGCGTATCTGGACAAAAACTCGCGGTTTCGGGCCTGCCCTTCCCGGCCGGTACCCTTGACACCATGGATGCAACCCTTGCCGAGTCAGCCGAGCACGCCTTCCACACGCTGGGCGGACTCCGTTTTTCCAAGGGGCACGGCACCGGCAACGATTTTGTCCTCGTGGCCGACCCGGAGGGCGAACACACCATAGCGGCTGAGCAGGTGGCAGCCCTGTGTGACCGGCACCGCGGCATCGGCGGCGACGGCCTGATCCGGGCCGTCCCGTCCCGCTTCCTTCCGGAGGGCCGGGAACTTCTGGCCGCCGCCCCTGACGCCGAATGGTTTATGGACTACCGCAACGGGGACGGATCCCTGTCGGAAATGTGCGGCAATGGCGTCCGCGTTTTTGTGCACTTCCTGCGCACGGAGGGCCTGGTTGATCTGCCCGACGGCGGTGCACTCACCATCGGCACCCGCGCCGGCGCCAAAACAGTAGTGCGGACAGGCGGGGATTACGCCGTCGACATGGGGCCATGGGAGTTTATCTTCCCCGGAGAGGCCACAGCCAAAGCCATGGATTCACTCGTAACCGCCGACGGGCTGGAAGTTCCGCGGCCCGCGCTGTCCGTGAGCATGGGCAACCCGCACACCGTAGTTGCACTGGCCGAACTCTCGGAACTGGCAGGGACCCGGCTGTACACCGCCCCTGTGGTGGACCCGGTGCCCGCCAACGGCACCAACGTGGAGTTCGTTGTTCCCTCCGAACCCCTGGTCCACGACGGCGTCGGCTCCATCACCATGCGCGTCCACGAACGCGGCGTGGGGGAGACCCAGTCCTGCGGTACGGGCGCGTGCGCCGCCGCTGTGGCCATCCGGCACTGGGCAGGAGCGGAA
The DNA here is from genome assembly GCF_030817835.1 of Pseudarthrobacter sp. W1I19. Lineage (NCBI taxonomy): Bacteria > Bacillati > Actinomycetota > Actinomycetes > Micrococcales > Micrococcaceae > Pseudarthrobacter > Pseudarthrobacter sp. W1I19. The sequence goes on along the minus strand of NZ_JAUSZR010000001.1, from coordinate 2,797,745 downwards.
GCGCCGGACACATGGCGCGTGCATGTCCCCGGAGGAGTGGTGGGCGTGAAGTTCTTCGCCGGCCCCGGCGGCCATGAACACGTGGAGCTCAGCGGGCCCGCCGTTATTGTGGCATCAGGGATGCTTTCCTGACCTTCAGGATCCGGAACGACTTGGACGTCGACTCCCGGGTCACGGCAAAGGAATCATCGAGTTCCGCCGCGAGCCAGCGCTGCAGTGAGTCCGAGCCGAGGTTCTTTTGCACCACCAACCAAGCCGTGCCACCCGGAGCCAGCCGGGGCAGCCACAGCTTCAGCAGGGAGTGCAGTTCGTCCTTGCCGACCCGGATGGGCGGATTGGACCAGATAGTGTCGAAACGCACCTCGGGATCCACGGCATCGGGTGTGCCGGCCACAACGTTGGACAGCCCCAGTGCCGCCGCGTTCTCGTTGGTCAAGGCGATGCAGCGTTCATTCACATCCACCGCATAAACCTGCGCATGCGGCGCCCGGAGGGCCATGGTCAGCGCAATCGGACCCCAGCCGCAGCCGATGTCCAGCAGGTTGCCGGTGGGCGACGGAGCAGGGACCTCGGCGAGGAGCACTGCAGTTCCCTTGTCGATGCCGTCCGGGCTGAAGATGCCGCTTGAAGTCTGCAGCCTGCGTGTTTCCCCTGCCAGTTCCACCGTGAGCGGCTTGCGGGTAAACGGGCCGGCGGGGGATGAACTGAAATAGTGAGCGGACTCCATAACTGGCCAGAGTAGTTCCCCTTGCAGCGTAATGGGAAACTGCACATGGGGCGGCTCTGTTAGGGTAGAAGGCATGTTCCTGATCTTCGAGTAGCCGGCACGGGCCACGCCCGTCCCGAAGAAACTGTCCCACAGCGATGCAGGCATTTCCGCCTTCCGCACATGTGCACCGGACCACGCCCACGCGTTTGCTCCGGCCGCCGGACAATACTCGAAAGTCAGCCTCCTGCTGCCCCTTTCGCCGCTGCTCCGGCACCTCCCTCCATGCCGCCTCCGGAAGGCGGCCCCCCACGCGCCGGGCTGCTTGCCGCCCGGCGGGACAAACCAGGAGAACTCCATGACCGCAGGCCGTCAGCCCAGCGCGAATACTTCCCCAATCACCAGCAATCGGCACTATTCTGGAAATGCCGAACCTTCAAAGGAGACCATGACCAGCCAGCCCAACACCGGATCCGATCCAGCCGCCCAGGACATGAGCCCTGAGGAAATCCAGGCCGTGATCGACCGGATTCTCTCCAAGGACGTACCGGCCAAGACCGTCAGCACGCCAGGCGCAACGCCGCGCGGGGACGGCAAAGCGGTACTGGGCAAAGCCCAGGCAATTTCCCGCCTGGATGAAGAACATACAAGCTACGACGGCGACCAGCAGGATCTCGAGGAACGCCGCGCCCTGCGCCGCACGGCAGGCCTGTCCACCGAACTCGAAGACGTCACCGAAGTCGAATACCGGCAGCTGCGGCTGGAACGGGTAGTCCTTGCAGGCCTGTGGTCTGAGGGCACCCTCGCCGATGCGGAAAACTCGCTGCGCGAGCTCGCCGCCCTGGCCGAAACCGCCGGCTCCGAGGTCCTCGACGGCCTGGTGCAGCGCCGCGACAAGCCGGACCCGGGAACGTTCCTGGGCTCAGGAAAGGCGCTGGAACTGAAGGACATCGTGTTGTCCACCGGCGCCGATACCGTGGTGGTGGACGCCGAACTGGCGCCGTCCCAGCGGCGTGGCCTTGAGGACATCGTCAAGGTCAAGGTGATCGACCGGACGGCGCTGATCCTGGACATTTTCGCCCAGCACGCCAAGAGCCGGGAAGGCAAGGCCCAGGTGGAGCTGGCGCAGCTCGAGTACCTGCTGCCGCGCCTGCGCGGCTGGGGCGAGTCGATGTCCCGCCAGGCCGGTGGCCAGGTAGGTGGCGCCGCGGCCGGTATGGGTTCGCGTGGTCCTGGTGAAACCAAGATCGAACTGGACCGCCGGAGGATCCGCACTCGGATGGCCAAGCTGCGGCGGGAAATCGCCGCGATGAAGCCGGCCCGTGAGACCAAACGCGCCAACCGCCGTCGTAATGAGGTGCCCTCGGTGGCCATTGCCGGGTACACCAACGCCGGCAAGTCCTCGCTGCTGAACCGCCTGACGGACGCCGGGGTGCTGGTGGAGAACGCGTTGTTCGCCACCTTGGATCCCACGGTCCGGAAGGCCGAAACCGCTGACGGCCTCGGCTACACGCTGGCCGATACGGTCGGTTTTGTCCGGTCGCTGCCCACGCAGCTGGTGGAGGCCTTCCGCTCCACGCTGGAGGAAGTGGCGGACTCTGACCTGATCCTCCACGTGGTGGATGTTTCGCACCCGGACCCTGAGGGCCAGATTGCGGCAGTCCGCAAGGTCTTCAGCGAAGTGGACGCCCGCAAGGTGCCCGAAATCATCGTGCTGAACAAGGCTGACGCCGCGGATCCATTTGTGGTGGAACGGCTCAAGCAGCGCGAACCGCGGCACGTTGTGGTTTCGGCCCGCACGGGGGAAGGCATTCCCGAGTTGCTGCAGGCCATCAGCGAGGCCATCCCGCGGCCGTCCGTCAAGCTTGACCTGCTGATCCCGTACGACCGGGGAGACCTGGTCAGCAAGCTGCACGAATCGGACGCCGAGATCATCAGCGTCGACCACGATGAAGCCGGTACGCGGGCAGTAGTCAAAGTCCGGGAAGGCCTCGCGGCTGAACTGGAATCCTTCGTCACCCATGACTGAGGCGGTGGCTGACGAAGCCACAACCACGCCCGGCGAGCAGTTCGTGATTGAGCTGCTCGACCGGGCGGTTGCGGGCATGGGCGGGCAAAGCCGCAGCGGCCAGCACGAGATGGCCAGGCAGGTGGCCCGGGCCATCGAAACAGGCGACCATCTCCTCGTCCAGGCAGGCACTGGCACGGGAAAGTCGCTGGCATACCTGATACCCCTGATCGCGCATGCCCTGGAAAGCGACAAGCCGGCCCTGGTGTCCACTGCAACGCTTGCCCTGCAGACCCAGATCGTGGGCAGGGACCTGCCCCGGCTCCTGAAAACCATCACCCCCGCCCTGGACCGGCCCGTCAAGGTGGCACTGGTCAAGGGCAGGTCCAACTACGTGTGCCTGCACAAGCTCGAAGGCGGTTTCCCCTCCGAGGAGCCCGCCGAGGGCCAATTGTTCTCCCTGGGGGAGGACACCAGCGTCCCGCACTTTGCGGCGGCCGTAGGCGGTCCTTCCTCCCAGCTGGGCAAGGAAGTGGTCCGGCTGCGGGAGTGGGCGGAGAAGACCACCACCGGCGACCGGGATGAGCTCCTGCCCGGCGTCACGGACCGCGCCTGGCGGCAGGTCTCGGTCACGTCCATGGAATGCCTGGGAGCGCAGAAATGCCCCATGGCGGCGGAATGCTTCAGCGAACTGGCCCGCCAGAATGCCGCCGAAGCCGACGTTGTGGTCACCAACCATGCCATGCTCGCGGTCAGCGCCTTCGAAGGACTGGCCGTACTGCCTGAGTATGACGTGGTGGTAGTCGACGAGGCCCATGAACTCCAGGACAGGGTGACGGGCGCTGTCTCCGGGCAGCTTTCGGTGGCCATGGTCCACGCCGCCGCGGCGGGCGCCCGCAAGCACACGGCCATCACCGTGGACGCGCTCAATGCCGCCGCCGCGAACCTGGAGTTGGCCCTGACGGGCGTTGCCAACGGGCTGCTGCCGAACGGCCTGAACGATGAGCAGCTGGACTGCGTGGACCAGCTGCGTGAGGCCTGCCGGGCCGCACTGTCTGATTCCAAGGGGGACAGCAGTACAACGGCCGACGGCGGGCGGCAGCTTGCGCGCTCCCGGCTGATGCTCATCCTGGAACTTTGCGAACGCCTCCTGGCAGCTCGCGAGAACAGGGAAGTGGTGTGGTTCTCCCGCGCCAGCTCCTTTGACCCGCAACAGGGATATTCGCAGCCCGATGACACGGCTCCTGCGCTGATCAACATTGCTCCGTTGTCCGTAGCCGGGCGGCTGCGTGAAGGCCTGTTCGCGGGGCATACCGTGGTGCTGACCTCGGCAACCCTGGCCATCGGTTCGGCCTTTGAGCCCGCAGCGGGCGGCTTGGGCCTCGTAGGCGAGGGCGCACCCAGCTGGACCGGTGTTGATGTGGGGTCGCCCTTCGACTACCCCAAACAGGGCATCCTCTACGTCGCAGGCCACCTTCCCAAGCCCGGCCGCGGAGTCTCCCCGGAGGCACTGGTCGAACTCGAATCACTCATCCGTGCGTCCAACGGCGGTGCGCTCTGCCTGTTTTCGTCGCGGCGGGCAGCGGAGGAAGCAGCCGACGCGCTGCGGCCGAAGCTGGGGATGACCATCCTCTGCCAGGGCGACTCCACCATGACGGCGCTGGTGAAGCAGTTCGCGGACGAACCCGATACCTGCCTGTTCGGCACCATGTCGCTGTGGCAGGGCGTGGATGTTCCGGGCGGGTCCTGCCGGCTGGTGGTCATCGACCGGATTCCATTCCCGCGGCCGGACGACCCCCTGATGACTGCACGGTCCCGTGCTGTGGCGCAGGCGGGTGGCAACGGCTTTATGTCCGTCTCGGCCACCCACGCTGCGATCCGCCTGGCCCAGGGCGCCGGACGCCTGATCCGGTCCACCGGGGACAAGGGCGTGGTGGCAGTGCTGGATTCCAGGCTGGCCACCGAACGGTACGCCGGATTCCTTCGCGGGGCCCTGCCGCCCTTCTGGCCCACTACAGAACGGAAGACGGCGATCGCGGCCCTTGAACGGCTGGCAGGGGAGAACGCCTGACGGCAGCACCTTCACAATGCCGGCAGCGCCTTCGCGCTGCCGGCAAACGGCTGATGCCGCTGCCTAGAGCGAGCGGAGAACAGAGACGACCTTGCCCATGATGGTGGCGTGGTCGCCCAGGATGGGTTCGTACTGGGTGTTCTGCGGCAACAGCCACGTGTGGCCGTCACGCTGGCGGAAGGTCTTGACCGTGGCTTCGTCGTCCAGGAGCGCCGCGACGATATCACCGTTGGCGGCGTCTGCCTGGCGCCGCACCACCACCCAGTCGCCGTCGCAGATCGCGGCGTCCACCATGGAATCGCCGGCCACCTTCAACATAAACAGTTCCCCCTGGCCCACAAGCTGGCGGGGGAGCGCCAGGACATCCTCCACCACCTGGTCGGCAAGGATGGGACCGCCGGCGGCGATCCGGCCCACTAGGGGAACCATGGCGGTGTCCATGGCGGTGGGAAGCTGGGTCACTGTTGCGCTGGTGCCCGGCAAAAGGGCGGACGGCTCCGATGCAGGCTTGGGGGCACCCCCGTCCAGGGTCAGGGGCATCAGCACCTCCATGGCGCGGGGCCTTTTCGGGTCGCGGCGGAGGTAGCCGAGTTTTTCCAGCTGCGACAGCTGGTGGGTGACGCTGGAGAGGCTCGCCAGCCCCACGGTATCGCCGATTTCCCGCATGGACGGCGGATAGCCGTTGTCATTGACCGAGCGCTGAATGGTTTCGAGGATCTTCTTCTGCCGCGGCGTCAGGCCCTTGGCGGTCTTCTTCGGTTGGGAGGTTGCCCTGCCCCCGGCGGCTGCTGCTGCCATATTCGCCAATGCCTTTCATCTTGCCCCGGCATTTCGGCCCGGACCCGGAGTAGCCGCCGCAATTGTCAGACCCTGCTGATCAACTTCAGAGGTGGTTGTTCTTGTCTTCAAAGCTAGGCCAGCCACAGGGCATTTTCAAACATTTGTTCTAGCGAGTCTCGACATTATTCGTCGATAAGTGCTAAAACAGAGAAAGCAAAGTTCGAACATTTGTTCTACTCCGCTTGAAGCCACTCGAAGATCCGGATCAGTTCCGGGCGCATCGGGGGCCGCTGGGAAGGACATCGGGCAGCACAGTCAGGTCCAGGAGGGCTCAGTTCATGTCAGCTACATCTGCTTCACAGGGTTCACGTCCGCAGCTTCTTTCGGTGCATCAACTTCTGTCGCAGGGGGCCCGCCGGCAGTCGGACCGTCCCGCGCCCCAGCCGCCGCTGCGGCTCACCCGCCGGGGGAAGGTGGTTCTGATCGGCATCCCCCTGGTCCTGCTGGCGGCTCTGCTGCTCTCCCTGGCAGGCTTCTTCAACTCGCCGGCCAAGGCCTCGGATTCCGCCGCAGACCTTTCCATTACCCCCACGGTCACCGTCACCGTGCAGCCGGGCCAGTCGCTGTGGGCCATTGCCGGAACCGTTGACCCGGAGCGGGATGCGCGCGACGTCGTGGCGGACATCGTGCAGCTCAACAACCTGAGCGCCGGAGCGGTGCACCCCGGGCAGCAGCTGTACGTGCCCACGCGCTAGCTGCACGCTGAGCGCGAACAGGGCACCGTCACATTTTCCGGTCTCCTGCACGGGCACTAAACTGTTCAGGTGAATGACCAGCTAGAGCGCCTGAACCGGCTCCCCCTCCGCAGCAACCTTCGTGGGCTGACCCCCTACGGCGCGCCCCAGCTGGATGTCCCCATCCTCCTCAACGTCAATGAGAACACCCACGGGGTGCCCGCGGACGTCCGCGCAGCCATCAGTGCCGCCGTGACGGAAGCTGCCGCAGGCCTCAACCGCTACCCCGACCGGGAATTCACCGAGTTGCGCAAGGCCCTGGCGGAGTACCTGGGGCATGGACTTGATGAGTCGAACGTCTGGGCGGCCAACGGCTCCAACGAGGTACTCCAGCAGATCCTTCAGGCCTTCGGCGGACCCGGCCGCACCGCGCTGGGCTTCCCCCCCACGTACTCCATGTACCCGCTGCTGGCCAGCGGCACGGACACTGAATACATCGTGGGTGACCGGGCGGAGGGCTACGGCCTCAGCGCCGAATCGGCCGCCCTGCAGGTCAAGGAACTGCAGCCCAATATTGTTTTCCTCTGCTCTCCGAACAACCCCACCGGAACCGGCCTGGGGCTCGACGTGGTGGAGGCCGTGTACGAGGCCGGCGAAGCCAGCCAGACGATTGTCATCGTGGACGAGGCGTACCACGAGTTCGCGCATGACGGCACGCCGAGTGCCCTCACCCTCCTGCCCGGCCGTGAACGGCTGATTGTTTCGCGCACCATGAGCAAGGCATTTGCCCTTGCCGGGGCGCGCCTCGGTTACATGGCCGCAGCCCCCGAGGTCACCGATGCCCTGCGCCTGGTCCGGCTGCCGTACCACCTTTCCGCCATCACTCAGGCCACCGCGCTGGCAGCCCTTCAGCACCGCGAGGCCCTGATGGCCGACGTTGAGGACATCAAGGAACAGCGCGACCGGATCGTGGCAGAGCTGACGAGGATGGGCCTGAAGCCCGCCGCCTCGGACTCCAATTACGTGTTCTTTGGCGGGCTCGAGAACCCGCACCAGGTCTGGCAGGAGCTGCTCGACGCAGGTGTGCTGATCCGCGACGTCGGGATCCCGGGCCATCTTCGCGTCACTGCCGGCACTGAGGCTGAAACCACAGCCTTCCTCACGTCGCTGGAAAGCATCCTTGCCGGCCAGGCCACGCTTCCCGCCTAGACTGGAAGTATTGGCGCTGGACGCCCTGAACCACTCCTTCTTCCCAAAGGACACTTGACCATGAGTTCCACCGGATCCACTGCGGCCAGGACGGCGCGCATGGAGCGTGCCACCAGCGAGTCCTCTGTGCTCGTGGAGATCAACCTCGACGGTACCGGCGTCTCGGACATCGACACGTCAGTGCCGTTCTACGACCACATGCTCACCGCGCTGTGCAAGCACTCCCTCATCGACCTGACGGTGAAGGCGACCGGGGACACCCACATCGACGTCCACCACACTGTGGAGGATGTAGCCATCACCTTTGGTGAGGTTCTGCGCACGGCCCTGGGCAACAAGGCGGGAATCCGCCGCTTCGGTGAGGCCACCGTGCCCCTGGATGAGGCGCTGGCCCACGCCGTAGTTGACGTCTCCGGCCGCCCGTACCTGGTGCACGGCGGGGAACCTGCCGGCCAGGAGTACCACCTGATTGGCGGCCACTTCACCGGCTCGCTGACCCGCCACGTCTTTGAAGCGATAACGCTGCACGCCGGGATCTGCCTGCACATGAACGTGATCGCGGGCAGGGATCCGCACCACATCGTCGAAGCCCAGTTCAAGGCATTCGCACGTGCCCTTCGCGCTGCCGTTGAGTCCGATCCCCGCGTCGAAGGCATTCCCTCCACCAAGGGTGCGCTGTGAGCGGCCAGGTCCTGCGCGACGGCGCAATTATCGATCCGTCAGCCTCACAGAAGCTGCCGTCGCCGGAGGGGAAACCCACCGTCACTGTTCTCGACTACGGTTCGGGAAACGTTCGCTCTGCAGTCCGTGCCCTGGAGCGCGCGGGCGCGGAGGTAATCCTCAGCTCCAAGCCCGAGGATGTCCTGAACGCTGACGGCCTGGTGGTTCCCGGCGTCGGCGCTTTTGAAACCGTCATGCGTGAGCTCAAGGCCGTGGACGGCATTCGCCTCATCGGCCGCCGCGTCGCCGGCGGCCGCCCGGTCCTGGGTATCTGCGTAGGCCTTCAGGTGCTGTTCGAAGCCGGTGTGGAACACGGCACCGAGGCCGAAGGCATCGGTGAATGGCCCGGCAAGGTGGAGCTCCTTCCCGCAGATGTTGTTCCGCACATGGGCTGGAACACCGTCAAGGTGCCGGAGGGCTCAAAGCTCTTTGCCGGCGTCGAAAACGAGCGGTTCTACTTCGTGCACTCCTATGGGGTGCAGGAATGGAACTTCGATGTCATCCAGCCCCGGATGGCCCCGCCCCTGGTCACCTGGTCCGAGCATGGCGCCCCGTTCATCGCCGCCGTCGAGAATGGCCCGCTCTGCGCCACCCAGTTCCACCCGGAAAAGTCCGGCGACGCCGGCGCGCAGCTCCTGCGCAACTGGGTGGACGCCCTGCGCCGCCCGGCTGAGGCAGGCAATGCAGGCGCAAGCTCCCCCATGGCAGGCAACCCGGCGCCAGATGCCGAAACTCCTGCCGGCGGCGACGCCTAGTGTGGTCGGTCCTGCTGATGGGACTCGCCGGCCTGCTCATCGGCGGCGGCATCTCGTTTCGGCAGCAGCACAAACCGCTCTGGACCCAGGTTTCCTTCTACGTCCTGGCGGGCATGGCACTGCTGGCCGCCTATCTGCTGACGCTGCCGGCCAACTAGCCATACCTTGCCCCGTTTCCCCCCAACTTTCGAGGATTTTTGATGAACACCGCTACAGACCTGCCGGTCCTTGAACTGCTGCCCGCCGTCGACGTCGTCAACGGCCAGGCCGTCCGGCTCGTCCAGGGCGAAGCGGGCAGCGAAACAAGCTACGGAACCCCGCTGGAAGCGGCACTGAACTGGCAGCAGCAGGGTGCCGAGTGGGTCCATCTGGTGGACCTGGATGCCGCCTTTGGCCGCGGCTCCAACGCGGAGCTGCTGCGCGAAGTGGTGGGCAGGCTGGACATCAAGGTGGAACTCTCCGGCGGCCTCCGCGACGACGCAACACTCGAAGCCGCCCTGGACCTGGGCGTTGCGCGCGTCAACCTCGGTACGGCAGCGCTGGAAAATCCCGAATGGACCCAGCGGGCCATCGAACGCTTCGGTGACAAGATCGCCGTCGGCCTCGATGTCCGCGGAACCACCTTGGCCGGCCGCGGCTGGACCAAGGAAGGCGGGGACCTCTGGGACGTGCTCGGCCGGCTCGAAGAGGCGGGGTGCTCGCGCTACGTGGTCACCGACGTGACCAAGGACGGGACCCTGCAGGGACCTAACGTGGAACTGCTCCGCCAAATGGTCGAAAAGACCGGCAAGCCCGTGGTGGCCTCCGGCGGTATTTCCAGCCTCGACGATCTTAAGGTCCTGCGTTCCCTGGTGCCGCTGGGGGTTGAAGGAGCCATCGTGGGCAAGGCCTTGTACGCCGGCGCCTTCACCCTGCCCGAGGCCCTCGACGTCGCCGGCCGCCGCTAGCCAGCCGCGCCAGGCCCCAGGCAACGCCATGTCCAGCACCGAACCCGGATCCGGCACCTCTCCGCAACGCCACCTCCCCGGCCACATCGCAGCAGCGCTGGCCGGTGCCGGGGGTGCCACCGACTCTGCCGGCCAGCCCTGGGCGGGGCGGAGCCTGGCCGGGGAGAATGCCAAGATCCACAATTTTGAGGACGACGACGGACTGGCCGACGCCGGTTACCTCAGCGCCGTCGCGGCCCTGCAGGCTGGACACGGGGACGAGGCCGCCGTGGTTGCCTCCCTCGCCACCGCCCGGGTCTTTATTCCCATCGTTGCCCAGCTCGCCGAAGAAGCCGAAGGCCAGGACGGACTGCACGCCGACAAGCAGGCGGACATGGCCCTGGTGACCCTCAAAGCTGCCGATGGCCGGACCGCCATGCCGGCGTTCACATCCGCCGAGGCACTGAGCGCGTGGCACCCGGAGGCGCGGCCAGTAGCGGTCTACGCCGCACGCGCGGCCCTTTCGGCCGTGGCGGAAGGGGCGGAACTGCTGGTCCTTGACCCGGGTTCGACCGTCACGTTTGTGGTCCGGCGGCCCGCCCTCTGGGCGTTGGCCCAGCAGCAGGACTGGATCCCCTCCTACACGGATGACGCCCTCGCCCGCCAGATGCGGGAGGCTACGGCCGGCTTCCCCGCCGTGCGGAGCCTGGAGCTCCTGCCGGGCAGGGGAGTGGCAGCCCGCACCGCTGACGGGGCCGTCCTCCCCGGCGGAGGCGCCGGTCCCGAGCTGCAGGTGGTCCTCTACCTGGAGGACGGCCTGGACGCGGCCGCCGTGCAGGAACTGGTGGCAGGACTCCAGGCCCAGTGGTCCCGGAATGTATTGTTTGGGGAGCGGGTCGACTCCATCGAGGTGAAACTGCGGCGCGCTGTCCACTAGCTGCGGCGAGGAGGGGGATCCCCGGTCGGCTGCGGCAGACCGAAGGATTCTTTTCGTGAATTTCGCTCTCTACCGGGAGTTGCTCGCCGTGCGGCCCATCAGGCGGCTACTCCTTGTGGGCATGATCGCCCGCATTCCGCACTCGGCAGCCGGTGTGCTGCTGACCCTGCACATCGTCCTCACCCTGGGCCAGGGATACGCTGCCGCGGGTACAGCCGCCGCCGTGATGACCATCGGCATCGCCCTGGGTGCGCCTTGGCGGGGGCGCCGGGTGGATACAGTGGGCCTGCGCAAGGCCCTCATCCCCTCGGTTGTCTCCGAGACCGTGATCTGGTCCGTTGTTCCGCATGTGCCGTACGAGTGGCTCCTGCCGTTGGTCTTCGTGGGCGGACTCCTCACGCTGCCCATCTTCAGCGTGGTGCGCCAGTCCTTGGGCGTGCTGGCCGACGGCGACCAGCGCCGCACTGCGTTCGCCCTCGACGCGATCACCACCGAAGTGGTGTTTATGATCGGCCCCGCCGCGGGAGCCATTGTGGCCACCAGCGGCTTCAGTGTGGCGGGCCTGACCATTGTGGGCGTATCCACGTCCCTGGCCGGCTTGTTCCTGATGTGGTTCAACCCGCCCACCCGCAGCGCCACAACCGCTGTCGACTGCGAGGCGGACCAGCAGCGCGCGGCCGAGGCCGCCGTCGTTTCCACCGCCCCCGCCCACCTGCAGGAGGCTGCCGCGGACCTGGCCCCGGCTGCTGCCCACACTGCCCGCAGCGCCGGACTCAGGGAGAAGGTGGCGCGCAACTTCACGTGGTTTACGGCCACCGTGGCTGCACTCTTCGCCGTGGCGGCCGGCGCGGGAATGGTCCTCAGCGGTACCGACGTGGGCATTGTGGCAGCGCTCGAAACCGGTGGGCACCAGGCCGAAATCGGTATCGTCTTCCTGTTCTGGTGCGCGGCCTCCGTGGTGGGCGGGCTCATCTACGGTGCCATGCACCGGCCCATCTCGCCGATCGTCCTGCTCCTGGGCATGGCCGCCCTGACCATCCCCATGGGGTTCGCCCACGACACCTGGACCCTCGCCCTCGTTGCTATCCTGCCTGGGCTCCTCTGCGCCCCGGTACTCTCGTCAGCATCCGAGAAGGTGGCGGAACTCGTGGAGGAGGAGCGGCGCGGCGAGGCCATGGGCTGGTACGGCTCCGCGCTAACGGCCGGTGTGGCCCTCGGGGCTCCGCTGGCCGGTGTCTTTATCGACCAGGTGGGCCCGTCCGGAGGTTTTATTTCGGTGGGCGCCGCGGGCGTGGCCCTGTGCCTGGTGGGGCTGGCCCTCCAGCGCCGGCGCCGGAGGAACAACATCACGGCGTAGGAGAGGAGTTTTTGTCCAGATATGAGGGACGCTCAAGCCCGCATATCTGGACAAAAACTGCAGGGTTAACGCGCGACGGCGGGCCAACCTTTGGAAGGTCGGCCCGCCGTCGGGAACTGCCGGGGAAGTTATGCCTTAGTTGACTGCGCCGGTGTACTTCTCGCCTGGGCCCTTGCCCGGGGCGTCGGGGATCAGCGACTCTTCGCGGAAGGCCAGCTGGAGGGACCGCAGGCCGTCACGCAACGGTCCGGCGTGCTGGGAACCGATCTCAGGGGCTGCGGCGGTGACCAGGCCGGCCAGCGCCGTGATCAGTTTGCGGGCCTCGTCCAGGTCCTTGAGCTCCTGCGCGTTCTCTTCGGCGGCCAGGCCAAGCTTGACGGCGGCGGCGCTCATCAGGTGGACGGCGGCGGTGGTGATGACCTCAATGGCCGGCACTTCGGAAATATCACGGATCTGCTGCGAGACGTCGGCGGCGGCACCGGCCCCATCCGCGGCAGGCTCGAAAACGTATGAATTACTGTCTGGGGTGCTCATACTGGTAAGCTTGACACAGACCGACTGGATGTCGTTATTTCAGAGATCGTTCGCGAAACGACCTAAGGTTCCCGGCAACGCCAGCGTTGCAGGGAATTTTTTCTGTAGAATGGCAGTCAGTTTGCAAGCGGAGTTCTCTCCCACCCGCGTCAGCCGCTGTTCCGCAAGTTTGATGGAATGCAAGGTTGCCGGGTACCTGGTTGGTTTGGTTCCGGCGCACGCCGCATCGAACATTGCGTGCCATATGGGACGCGCAACCAGTCCTCGAGGCCTTCGATTGCTCCGGCAATTGGGGGCCTTCTCTATTTGCCGGGATCCCACAACAACACAGGAGCTTTAACATTAGCGAGCCAAGAATCAATGAGCGTATCCGCGTCCCCGAGGTGCGGCTGGTCGGCCCTGCAGGTGAACAGGTAGGAATCGTCCGTATTGAGGATGCCCTGCGTCTGGCCGCCGAGTCCGACCTTGATCTCGTTGAAGTTGCACCTCAGGCGAAGCCTCCGGTGTGCAAGCTGATGGACTTCGGCAAGTACAAGTACGAGGCCGCGGTCAAGGCACGTGAAGCACGGAAGAACCAGACGAACACTGTTCTGAAGGAGATCCGTTTCCGCCTGAAGATCGACACCCACGACTACGAGACAAAGCGCGGGCACGCACTGCGCTTCCTCGGCGCCGGGGACAAGGTCAAGGCCATGATCCAGTTCCGCGGCCGCGAACAGCAGCGTCCGGAAATGGGCATTCGCCTGCTCCAGCGTTTCGCCGATGACGTTGCTGAGGTAGGTGTGGTGGAATCCAGCCCCCGCATCGACGGCCGCAACATGGTCATGGTGGTCGGCCCTCTGAAGAACAAGGCAGAAGCCAAGGCTGAAGCACGCCGTGCAACGCAGCGGGCTGAAGCAAAAGCACAGAACGAAGCCAAGGCATCCGGCCGTGTCGACGTTTCCGGCGACGACCAGGCCCCCCTGACGCAGTCCCTCGCGGACCTGCTGCCCGAGGGTTTCACCGTCTCGACGGAACCGGAAGCAGCTCCGGAAGCTCCGGCGCAGGAAGCGGCTCCCGCCGTCGAGCCTGCTGCTGAAGAAGCTCCGGCCAAGGCAGCCGAAGCTCCCAAGGCCGCTGCTCCGAAGCAGGAAGCTCCGAAGCAGGAGGCCCCCAAGGCCGCTGCTCCGAAGCAGGAAGCTCCGAAGCAGGAGGCCCCTAAGGCTGCAGCGCCGAAGCAGGAAGCTCCGAAGCAGGAGGCCCCTAAGGCCGTTGCACCGGCGCCCCAGCCGGCTGCGGAGAAGCCCGAAGCTGCCAAGCCGGCAGCGGCGGCGCCGAAGCCCGCAGCAGTTCCTGCTCCGCCGAAGCCGGTGGCCAGGCCCGCTGCACCCAAGCCCGCTGCCCGCCCTGCCCCCAAGGCAGTGCCGAAGCCGGCCGGTAAGAAGACCACTTAGTTCACAGCTGCCGGGGGTCGCCCTCCGGCAGTCAGCAACCAGCACGCCGCCCCCAGGGGCAGCTGCGCGATAGAACTGCAGGCCTCGCCTGCGGACACGTAAGGAGATCGGTTCCCATGCCGAAGATGAAGACCCACAGTGGTGCTAAGAAGCGCTTCAAGCTGACCGGCAGCGGCAAGCTGCGCCGCCAGCAGGCCAACCGCCGCCACTACCTCGAGCACAAGTCCTCCAGGCTGACCCGCCGCCTCGCCGGCGACAAGATCGTCTTCAAGGGCGACGCCAAGGTCATCCGGAAGATGCTCGGCATCTAATTTCCAAGTTCTTGACTGACCACCACCTGGTGTAAGTCACCTGCCAAAAAGCCTTCTCAGGCCGCCGGACATCCGGCAGTAGATGCTTGGGACCAGAATTTCGAAGGAGTACGCACGTGGCACGTGTGAAGAGGGCGGTCAACGCCCACAAGAAGCGCCGGGTTATCCTTGAACGCGCAAAGGGCTACCGTGGACAGCGTTCACGCCTGTACCGCAAGGCCAAAGAGCAGCTGCTGCACTCGTTTGTGTACAGCTACGGCGACCGCAAGAAGAAGAAGGGCGACTTCCGCCGCCTGTGGATCCAGCGCATCAACGCTGCATCCCGCGCCAACGGCCTCACCTACAACCGCCTGATCCAGGGCCTGAAGGCCGCTGAGGTCGAGGTTGACCGCCGCATGCTGGCCGAACTGGCTGTCTCCGACGCCAACGCGTTCGCCGCACTGGTCCAGGTTGCCAAGGACTCGCTGCCCGCCGACACCTCCGCCAAGAAGGTTGTTGCGTAGCAACGCTGCACCCCGCAACGGGACAGTTCAGGAACTGGTGGCACTAGCCACTAAAGTTTCCTGTATGAACGACACCGGGCGCCCGCAGGATTTACCACTCTCCAACCCCCGAGCAGATCGGGTGCGGGATGTGGCAAAACTTGCAGGGCGCCCGGCCCGCTTAAAGCGCGGACAGTTCCTGGCGGAAGGCCCGCAGGCGGTCCGCGAAGCCTTGAAGCTGCACCAGCAGCGCCTCACCGACGGAGCCCCGGGCGTGGTTACCGAGGTTTTTGCCAGTGCCGCCTGCCTGGACCGGTTTCCTGAATTCGAGGAACTTGCCGAGGGAACCAATGCGCGGTTGGCTACCGACGACGTCCTGGCGGCCATGGCGGACACGGTCAACCCCCAGGGCATCATTGCCGTC
This sequence comes from Pseudarthrobacter sp. W1I19, assembly GCF_030817835.1. NCBI lineage: Bacteria > Bacillati > Actinomycetota > Actinomycetes > Micrococcales > Micrococcaceae > Pseudarthrobacter > Pseudarthrobacter sp. W1I19. The sequence continues at coordinate 2,782,358 of NZ_JAUSZR010000001.1, read as the reverse complement.
TGCCGGTTCATCGACGTCGCGCTGGAGGAAGTGCTCGACGCCGGTCCGCGCCTCATTGCCGTTCTTTGCCAGGTCCGGGATCCGGGGAATGCCGGAACGGTTCTGCGGGCGGCTGACTCAGCGGGAGCAGATGCAGTCATCCTCACCGGCTCCAGCGTAGACATCTACAATCCCAAGGCGGTCCGGTCCACGGCCGGTTCCCTGTTCCACCTGCCCGTGGTGCTGGGTGCCGATGTAACTGAACTGGCCGAGGCGTGCCGGGCCCGGGGGATCGGCATCCTCGCAGCGGACGGCTATGGTTCCCTCAACCTTGACGCACTGCAGGACGGAAATGCCCGGCGCCGGCTCACGGGGGACAGCACCCGGTCAGCTTATGACCTGGAAAAACCCACGGCCTGGCTGTTCGGCAACGAGGCGCAAGGGCTGTCCCAGGCCGAGCTGGACCTGGCCGACCACCGTGTGGCGGTGCCCGTGTATGGGGCGGCGGAAAGCCTCAACCTCGGCACGGCCGCCACAGTCTGCCTCTATGCCAGCGCCCGCTCCCAGCACCTCCCGGCAGCCGTGCCGGCTAATTGAACTGCGGCATTAACGGCAGCGTGGGCTCCGGATTACCGGAGCCCACGCTTGAGTGGAGAATGAAGATTTACCTGGAACTCAGGGCGCGCGTGTTGCCTTGCCGCGTCCGGTGATGGCACCGTAGATGCCGGCGACCACCAGGCCGCCTACGATGGCGAGAATCCACGTGCCGAGATCGAAGAAGGCCAGATCGCCTTTATTAAAGAGCAGGCTGCCGATCCAGCCGCCTACTATTGCGCCTACCACGCCCAGAACCAGGCTGGTGACCCAACCGCCGCCTACCCTGCCGGGCATTACGGCTTTAACGATGGCCCCCACGATGAGGCCCAGAATAATCCAAGCAAGAAAACCCATGTCTCCTCCTTATTGTGACCGGGATAAACCCTCCCGATGAGCTTCAAGCTAACATAGGGTCCTTTGCTTGTCAGCAGGCTTAGGGCCTGTCGCGGGTGCATGCCGGCTGTTGGGGCGGGTACGGTAACTATGGGCGGAGCCGGGGTCCGGGTCCGCAAATTCCGTAGTGTTCCAAAAACCGTAAAAGAGGTGAAGCCCCTTGGCTGCAAGTGGCGGTACAAAGGCGATTATTGCGGCTCTGGCTGCCAACCTGACCATCGCCCTCCTGAAGTTTGTTGCGTACTTCCTGACGCGCTCGTCGTCGATGCTCGCCGAAGCCATCCACTCCGTGGCGGACTCGGGCAACCAGATCCTCCTGCTGGTGGGCGGCAAGAAGGCACAACGGGCTGCCAGCCCCGAACACCCGTTCGGTTATGGCCGGGAGCGTTATATCTACGCCTTCATCGTTTCCATCGTGCTGTTCAGCGTGGGCGGCCTCTTTGCCCTGTATGAGGCGTGGGAGAAGTTTCAGCACCCGCACGCCATCGAGGGCGACTTCTGGTGGGTTCCCCTGGCGGTGCTGGTGGGGGCGATCGTTGCCGAATCGTTCTCGTTCCGGACTGCCATCAAGGAATCGAACCATCTCCGCGGACAGCAGTCCTGGGCCAAGTTTGTGCGCAGTGCCAAACAGCCTGAGCTGCCCGTCATCCTGCTTGAAGACCTGGGTGCGCTCCTGGGCCTGGTGTTCGCGCTGATCGGCGTCAGCATGACGCTTGTTACCGGCGACGGTCTCTGGGACGCGGCGGGCACGGCCATGATCGGCCTGCTGCTCGTGGCGATTGCCGTGATTCTGGCGTTGGAGACAAAGTCCCTGCTCCTGGGGGAATCAGCTTCCAGGGATGACGTGGAACGGATTGCACAGGCCATCGAGGCTGACGGCAGCCGGATCATCCACCTCAAGACACTTCACTTGGGACCGGAGGAACTGCTGGTGGCGGCCAAGATCGCCATCAACCGCAATGCCACCGGCGAGGAGATCGCCAGGGAAATCGACAGTGCAGAATCACGCATCCGGACAGCGGTGCCTATCGCCAGGGTGATTTACCTGGAGCCTGACCTGCACCGTTCAGATGCCGCTGGCGCCGGCCATCAGCCTGCCGCCGCGGCACCGAGGCCCTGACAACTGCCCGTCAGAAACATCACTAAGCCAGCCCGCCGCTGGCCGCCTTTTCAGGAGGCGGCCAGCGGTTTTTTCCGTTCCAGCATGCCACTGGCAACGGCAACGCCGAGACCCAGGACGGCCAGACAGGCGCCCACCAGCGCGGGGGCAACATAGCCCCAACCCCAGGCAATCACCACGCCGCCCAGGAATGCTCCGAGCGCGTTGGCCACGTTCAAGGCGGCATGGTTCAATGACGAGGCCAGCGAGGGTGCGTCGGGGGAGGTGTCCAGGAGCCGGGTCTGCAGGGCCGGTATCAGCATGGACCCGGCCGCGCCCACCACAAACACCATCACCAGGGCTGACCACGGCCAGTGGGCGGCGATGGCGTACACCACCAGGGCCACAGCGATGGCCGGCAGCACACTGTAAAGGGTTCCCATCACGGACTTGTCCGCAATCCTGCCGCCCAGCACGTTGCCGGCCACCATGCCCAGCCCGTACAAAGCCACCACCAGTGGAATCATCGACGAGGGGAGGCCGGCTACGTGAGTCATGGTGTGGGAAATGTACGTGTAGGTGGCGAAGAAGCCGCCAAAGCCCACGATGCCGATCAGGATGGCGAGCCAGACCTGGAGCCGCTTGAGCGCCCGGAGTTCACGGCGGATGCTCGCGTCCGGATGGGCCTTGTGGAAGGGAACAAACCGCCAGATCAGCACCAGTGTGAGCATTCCCAGCGCACCTACCAGGATGAAGAGCAGGCGCCAGCCGTAGGTTTGTCCCACCCAGGTTGCCGCCGGGACGCCGATAACGTTGGAAATGCTCAGCCCCGCCATCACCATGGAGATCGCCCATCCACGCCGGGTGGGCGGCACCAGCGAGGCGGCGATGACGGCGGCAACACCAAAGAATGCACCGTGCGGCAGCCCGGCCGCGAACCGTGAAACCAGCATGGAGCCGTAATCGGGGGCCAGGAAAGAGGCCAGGTTGGCGACGGTGAAGAACAGCATCAGGCCGAGGGCCAGGTTTTTGCGCGGAAGTTTAGCGCCGACGGCGGCCAGCAGCGGTGCGCCCACCACCACACCCAGCGCATAAGCGGAGATGAGGTGCCCGGCTTCCGGGGTGCTGATGGTAAGGCCCTGTTCCACTTCCTTCAGCAGGCCCATCATGGTGAACTCTGTGACCCCGATTCCCACCCCGCCCATCGCCAGCGCGATGATGGCTATCGCGATATTGGGGGAGGCGGTGCTGGTTGCCGTGGGCGACTGAATGACGCTGCTCATGTGCCTGCTTTTCGAGGTGCTGGGGATACAAGTGGGCTGCAGCCACGGCAGTGGGGCTGGATAGGGCCTGGACCACGGGGACAACCCCCGGGAAGGTGCAGGTATTCCCGGGAAAGCGGAATGAGTGCCCGGGCCTTCCCATTGTCCCTCATAGAATGGGGCGGTGACTGGACTGATACAGGTGGTGGGCGGAGCCGTAGTGGACCGCCTCGCGGAACCTTCCCTGCTGCTCGTGGCCCGCCGCAGTGCTCCTGAGAAGCTGGCCGGCCTGTGGGAGTTCCCCGGCGGCAAGGTTGAGCCCGGCGAAGAGCCTGAGTCGGCGCTCTGCCGGGAGCTGGGCGAGGAGCTGGGGATCGGGGTGCGCCTCGGCTCTGAACTTCCGGCGGACTCTCCCACCGGTTGGCCGCTGAATGAGCGGGCCAGCATGCGTGTCTGGTTCGCAGAGATCCTGGCAGGCGAGCCGCAGCCCCTTGAGGACCACGACGAACTTCGATGGGTGTCACTGGCCGACCAGGATGAGGTCCTTGGCCTGCCCTGGATTCCGGCCGACTTCCCGATCGTCAGGGAGTTGCTGGCGGCACTCGAAGTGCCGGCAGCGGGCACGCGCTGACAGTAGCCGGCCCGCTAAAAAAGGGTGGCCTGCGTCGCAGGGGTTGGGGTGTCAGCTGCCGCTGGGGGAATGCCGGCCGGGATAATGCCCGCCGGGTACTCCGCTTCTTCGTTGCGGGGATCGTCGAGGTCCCGGTGGCTGAATCCGGAGGAATCAGAGAAGCCGTGACGGGCCTTGAAATAGCGGATCCTGCCGCCGAGCCAGGCCCGGTATTCCTTGGAGGCGTAGGAGCCTGCGCCATAGAGCCGGCCGTAGCGGCCCGCCAGCTCCGGATGATGGGCTGCGATCCACTTCATAAACCACTCCCTGGTGCCTCCCGGCTTCAAATAGAGGGCGCCGGCAGTCACACCGGTGGCCCCGGCCGCAGCGAGCGAGGAGAAAAGCGAATCCAGGGCTTCGTCGCCGTCCGTGAGCCAGGGCAGAATGGGCATGGCCATAACACCGCAGGGCAGCCCCGCCTCGCGCAGCCGGGAGACCAGCTTGAGCCGCGCGCGGGGTCCCGGAGTGCCCGGTTCGATGGCTTCGGACAACGCCTCGTTAGTCATGGCAAGGGAGATTCCCAGGCCCACCGGCACCTGGGTGGCGACGCTCTTCAGCAACGGAATGTCCCTGGCCAGGAGGGTGCCCTTGGTGAGGATGGACAGCGGAGTGCCCGACTCCGCCAGTGCTGTGATGATCCCGGGCATCAAGCGGTAGCGGCCCTCGGCCCGCTGGTACGGATCGGTGTTGGTGCCCAGGGCTACCTGGTGGCGGCCCCAGGACGGCTTGGCCAGTTCCTTCCGGAGCACCTCCGCCGCGTTGACCTTGACCACCACCTGGCTGTCGAAGTCCTGCCCGGCGTCGAAATCGAGGTACGTGTGGGTTTTCCTGGCGAAGCAGTACACGCAGGCGTGGCTGCACCCCCGGTAAGGGTTGATGGTCCATTCGAATGGCATACGCGAACCGGCCGGTACCTTGTTGAGCACCGATTTGGCGGTGACCTCGTGGAAGGTGATGCCGGCGAACTCAGGAGTTGTAACGGACCGGACCAGCCCGGCCAAGGGCAGGAGCGCGGGTGAGGCGCCGTCCGCAGCTGCTCCGGCCGGCGGCGGCATCAATGCTTGGGCGTCCCATCTCATGGAATCTATTCGAATGTATGTTCGAACTTAAGTCAAGCAACCACGCAGGCGCCGGGCAGCCAATCAACCCAGCGGCTTGAGCTCCCAAACCACCCTGATGTCCATATCCACTGCTGTTTCCCCGGCTTCCACCGCCAGGGCCTCCACCGAGGATGCACGCTGCATCCGGGGGAGGGGCACCGGCGCATGTGGCGTGACGTTGTCCGTGATGGAAAGAACCCGGCCCAGCCGGGCGGAGGCGAGGCGGGCAAACTGCTCGGCCGAGCGGAGAGCGTCAAGCCACGCCGCTTCCCGCGCACGCGCCCGGACCTCGGCGTCGTCCGCAAAAGTCAGTTCAAGGCCGTTGAGCCGGACGTCGTTGCCGCCGGCCTCCACCGCGTCGGAAATAACGGCGGAGGCTGAACCGGGCGTCCGCAGCCTTACGGTGAGGGTGCTCGTGGCGACGTATCCGGTCACGGACTGGCCTTCGCCTTCGCGCCACACGAGGTCCGCCCGGACGTTGAGGCCAGTTGTCCTGATGTCCGCACCGGCAACGCCGTGGCGGCGGAACGTTGACGCCACGGCGTCGGAAGTGCTGCCTGCCCGCTGCCACGCCGCCGCCACGGAGCCGGCACGGCATTCCACCCCGATGGACACCACCAGCAGGTCAGGCGCTGCTTCGGCCGAGCCGGTTCCGGTGACGCTGACTGTGCCGGTGGAAGAATCGCCGTCGGACTGATGACCGGCCTGCCCGACGGCGGTGCCCGCCCCATCGCGGCTGCTCACCCCGGGTGGATGTGGGGCTTCGCCCGGCATGGGTCACGCCTCCGTTTCGGAAGGGCGGGTCATCCCCGGCAGGCGGATGCCCCGGGGCGGTGTCCCGTGGACCGGGTATCCGCCGGCAACAAGGCCAGCGTGCCGCTCGAAGAAGTTGCCTGTTCCGGGATTTCCGGTCCGAAGCACTGACCACCCGGCAGCCAGGAAATAGAGCGGAAGGAAGGGGGCGCCAAAGCACCAGGCGTACTGGGAACAGTGCTTTTCCTCATGGGCCAGCAGCTCCGGGCGGGCGAGCAAATCAGGGGCAGCGCAGCGGCACAGGACAACGTTGCCCAACGTAAACGCACCGGCAAACGGCAGCCGCCACCGGTACCCGCCGGCGATGATGAGCCCGCGGGGGCCCCGGCCGACATCCGTCCGGGACAACGCAGCCACGGCGAGCCCCAGGACCGTGCTGCCGTTGGCAGCGTTCGCCAGCAGCCGCAGCACCTGCGGTCCGGTCAGCGGCCGCCGAAGCTCCGAAGGCTTCCGTGGTGTCATGAGGCCATGGTAGCCGGACGGTTCAATTAGACTGGAGGGCAGTGGCGGCCGGATTTTCCGGTATGCCCTGACCTGGTCATTGAATGAACTGAATTTGAGGGCATTCATCCATGACCTGCCAGCGGACGCGCTGCCGGGAAACCGGAGATGCCCGCCGGCAGCCACGACTCGTAGCTAAGAACAGTAGATGACTGAAACTTTGCCGGGCGCCGCCATCCCGAACCCCACGGATGAAGCCGCCATTACTGCCGCTGTAGACCAGGCCACCGCCGCCATCGCCGGCGCGGCCACCCTTGACGAGCTGAAGGCGGTGAGGCTCGCGCACACCGGTGAAAAGTCGCCGCTGAGCCTCGCCAACCGTGAAATCGGCAAGTTGCCCAAGGACCAGAAGGCCATCGCCGGAAAGCTTATGGGCGCGTCGCGCGGCCGGGTTAACAAGGCGCTCGCGGACCGCACGGCAGAGCTGGAAGCCGAAAACGACGCCCGGATCCTCCTCGAAGAGACCGTTGACGTCACTGCCGCGCCCCGCCGCCGTCGTGCCGGTGCCCGGCACCCCCTGTCCACCCTGCAGGACCGCGTCGCTGACATCTTCGTGGGCATGGGCTGGGAAATCGCCGAGGGGCCCGAGGTTGAATCGGAGTGGTTCAACTTCGATGCCCTGAACTTCAAGCCGGACCACCCGGCCCGCGAAATGCAGGATACCTTCTTCGTGGAGCCGCCCGAGGCCCACCTGCTGATGCGCACGCACACGTCCCCGGTGCAGGTCCGCTCCATGCTGGAACGCGAACTGCCCATCTACGTGTTGTGCCCGGGCAAGGTGTTCCGCACAGACGAACTCGATGCCACGCACACTCCCGTGTTCCACCAGTTCGAAGGCCTGGCCATCGACAGGAAGCTCAGCATGGCGGACCTGCGCGGCACCCTTGAGCACTTCGCGCGGCAGATGTTCGGCGACGAAGCCCAGATCCGGCTGCGTCCCAACTACTTCCCGTTCACCGAACCCTCCGCCGAGCTGGATATCTTCCACCCGGGCGCCAAGGGCGGACCACGCTGGATCGAGTGGGGCGGCTGCGGCATGGTCAACCCCAACGTGCTCCGCGCCGCGGGCATCGACCCGGACATCTATTCAGGTTTTGCCTTCGGCATGGGCATCGAGCGGACCCTGATGTTCCGCAACGAGGTCGGCGACATGCGCGACATGATCGAAGGCGATGTACGTTTCAGCGAGCACTTCGGGATGGAGATCTAACAGTGCGTATCCCAATTTCCTGGCTGCGTGAATTCGCGGAGGTACCGGCCGGAGCAACGGCCGAAGACGTGATGGGCGAACTGGTCAAGGTGGGCTTTGAGGAAGAAGACGTCCACCGTCCCACGGACACCCTGAAGGGTCCCATTGTGGTGGGCCAGGTCCTGAGCCTGGTCAAGGAACCGCAGACCAACGGCAAGACCATCAACTGGTGCCAGGTCCGCGTTGTCCCCGAGGGGCAGGAGCAGACGCTTACCGGCAAGGGCATCGACCCCTCCGGCGTGCAGGGCATCATCTGCGGCGCCCACAACTTCGTTGAGGGCGACAAAGTGGTGGTCACGCTGCCGGGCGCCGTGCTGCCGGGTGACTTCCATATCTCCGCGCGCAAGACCTACGGCCACCTCTCCGCCGGCATGATCGCCTCCGTCCGCGAACTGGGCATCGGCGAGGACCACGACGGCATCCTGGTGCTGTCCCGCATCGGGCTGGATCCCGAGGTGGGCACCGACGCCATGAAGCTTCTGGGCCTCTACGACGAAGCGGCTGAAATCAACGTCACGCCGGACCGCGGTTACGCCTTCTCCATCCGTGGTGTTGCCCGCGAGTACGCGCACGCCACCGGGACCACCTTCACGGACCCGGCCGGCCGGGTGCAGGCCCCCGCGGCGCTTTCCGGCGGTTACGGCGTCAAGCTCAATGACGATGCCCCGATCTACGGCAAGCCGGGCTGCGACCGGTTCGTTGCCCGGACGGTCCGCGGCGTGGACGCCACCAGGCCCACCCCGCAGTGGATGGTGTCCAGGCTTCGGCTGGCCGGCATCCGCTCCATCTCCCTGCCGGTGGACATCTCCAACTACGTGATGCTGGAACTTGGCCAGCCCACGCACTGCTACGACCTGGACAAGCTGTCCGGGGACATTGTGGTGCGCCGGGCCGCGGCGGGGGAGAAGATCACCACCCTCGATGACAAGGTACGCACCCTTGACCCCGAGGACCTGCTGATCACGGACGACTCCGGTGCCATCGGCATCGCCGGCGTGATGGGCGGGGCGGACACCGAGGTGGGCGGAACGACGTCGAACATCCTGGTGGAGGCCGCGCACTTCGACGAGGTGTCCATCTCCCGTTCCCGCCGCCGCCACAAGCTGCCGTCCGAAGCGTCCAAGCGCTTCGAGCGCGGCGTTGACTGGCAGGTGGCCGGCATCGCCGCCCAGCGCGTGGTGGACCTTCTCGTGGAGCTCGCCGGCGGCACGGCAGACGAGGCAGGAACCGACGTCGGAACCGCCCCGGACACCGTGACCATCGATCTCCCGGCAGAGTTTGCTGCCGCCCGGATCGGCATCGACTTCACTGAGGAGCAGATCGTCACCTCCCTTGAGGACCTGGGCGCGGCCGTGGTGAAGAACGACGGCGGCTGGAGCGTCACTGCGCCCAGCTGGCGGCACGACCTGGAGACCAAGGAGGACCTCTCCGAGGAGATCGCCCGCCTGGTGGGCTACGACAAGATTCCCGCGACGCTGCCTGTGGCCCCTCCCGGCCGCGGCCTGACCCGCGTGCAGCAGCAGCGCCGGCGCCTCATCCAGGCACTGGCCGATGCGGGCCTCACCGAGGTCCTGTCCTACCCGTTTGTGTCCAAAGCCGCGAACGATACCTTCGGCGTGGCCGAACAGGGTGCGGGCCGGACGGCGGTCAAGCTGGCCAACCCGATCAGCGAGGAGCAGGGCTTCCTGCGGACCTCCATCCTGCCCGGGCTCATCGAGGTGGCCAAGCGGAACCACTCGCGCGGCTTCCGCGACCTGGCGCTCTTCGAGTCGGGCCTGGTGTTCCTGCCTGCTGAGAAGATGGGTACCCCATCCATCCCGCCGCTGGGCGCCAAACCCTCGGATGACGTACTGGATGCCCTGTACGACGGCGTCCCCGCCCAGCCGTTCCACCTCGCGGTGGTCCTCACCGGGCATGATTCGCCGGCCGCCGCCGCGCACGCTCCGCGTGTGTGGGACTGGGCTGATGCCCTGGACATCGCCCGGATCGCCGGCGACGTCCTGGGCGTTGAGATCGTAGTCAGCCAGGGCAGCCACCAGGCATTCCACCCCGGCCGGACGGCCCGGCTCTCGCTGCGCACCGGCGAAGTGGTGGGCTACGCCGGCGAGCTGCACCCCAAGCTGCTGGCGGCATCGGACATGCCGGCCCAGTCCGTGGCCCTGGAGCTCAGCGCCGACGCACTGTTCGACGCTGCCCCGGACGTCATTGTGGCCCGCCATATCTCGTCCTTCCCTGTCGCCACCCAGGACGTGGCGCTGGTGGTTCCTGCGGACGTCCCGGCCGATGAGGTACTGGCGGCCCTCCGCGAAGGTGCCGGCGAACTCCTGGAAGACGTTGCACTCTTTGACGTCTACGCCGGCAAGGGAATCGAGGACGGCAAGAAATCGCTGGCCTTCGGACTCCGGTTCCGGGCCGACGACCGCACCCTGACCGCGGACGAGGCATCGGCAGCGCGTGAAAGCGCCGTTGCCCTGGCCGCCGAGCGGTTCGGCGCGGTGCAGCGCTAAGCGCAGGCAGCCCGCAACAACAGAAGTCCCCGCAACCATCATGGTTGCGGGGACTTTTGCGCTGTGGCGAAGCCACCTTGCTAGGGGACCAGGAGGACCTTTCCGGTGGTCTTCCGGCCCTCAAGGTCGCGGTGCGCCTGGCCCGCCTGGGACAGCGGGTAGCGGGCGCCGACCCGGACCTTCAAGCTTCCGTTGGCTGCTGCCGCGAAAATCTCATCCGACCGCCAGCGCCGTTCCGCTGCGTCCTGCAGGTAATGGGCCATGGTGGGCCTGGTGAGGAACAGCGATCCGCCGGCGTTGAGGCGCTGCGGATCCACCGGCGGGACCGGGCCGGAGGCTGCCCCGAAGAGCGCCAGCATGCCGCGCACGCGCAGGGAGGCGAGGGAGCCGTCGAAAGTATCCTTGCCCACGCCGTCGTAGGCAACGTCCACGCCGCGGCCGTCCGTGAGGTCCTTGACCCGATCAGCGAAGCCGTCGTAGCGCAGGACATGGTCCGCCCCGGCGTCGAGGGCGAGGGCTTCCTTTTCGTCGGTGGACACGGTGGTGATCACCCGGGCGCCCTTTGCCTTCAGGAGCTGGATCAGCAGGAGCCCCACTCCGCCGGCGCCGGCGTGCAGCAGGACGTTATGGCCGGCCTCCACCTTGAAGGTGGAGTTGATCAGGTAGTGCGCCGTCAGGCCCTGCAGCGGAAGGGCGGCGGCGGTGAAATCATCAAGGCCGTCAGGCACAGGCAGTGCTTTGTCAGCCTCCACCAGGGCATAGCCCGCATAGCAGTCCTGGCCTTCGGCGGTGGCAACACGGTCACCGGAAACAAAGGCTGTGACGCCCTCACCCACCTCCTCCACGGTTCCGGCAGCCTCGGCGCCGGGGGTGAAAGGATACTGGACCTTGTACACGCCGCTGCGCTTGTAGGTGTCGATGAAATTCACTCCGGCAGCGGCCACCTTGACCAGCAGCTGCCCGGGACCGGGAACAGGGCGCTCAACCGGGGTGTAGGAGAGGACTTCGGGACCGCCGGCTTGCCCGGCGACGATTGCGTGCGTCATGGGATTCCTTCCACGGGCGGGGATTTCCTGGCCCGGTTCACCCATCCTAGGCTCCACCTGCGTCAAGGCGGGGCTGTTCAGTAGCGGCGCGTAACCGTTGCCATGGGGCACTCGAAGTGGCGTCCTGCCGCAAGCCCCACCTGGTTGAGGTAGCGGACGATGATGCCGTAGGACTGCAGCAAAGTGGTCTCGGTATAGGGAACCTGGTGCTTGCTGCAATACTCACGAACGATGGCGGCCGCCCGGTCCAGCTGGGGCCGTGCCATGTCCGGGAAGAGGTGGTGTTCAGCCTGGCGGTTCAGCCCGCCCAGCAGGATGTCCATAAAACGGCCGCCGGAAATGTTCCGTGAGGTCAGGACCTGCCGGCTGAAGAAGTCCACCCTGCTGTCCGCAGGCAGGACAGGCATGCCCTTGTGGTTGGGGGCAAAGGAGGCCCCCATGTAAAAACCGAAGACCGCCAGTTGGACGCCGATGAAAGCGGCCGCCATGCCCGGCGGCAGGAAGGTGAAAGCCAGGACCGGGAGCAGGGCCAGCCGGACGGCGAGGATGGGAATCTCCACCCAGCGGTGCGTCACCTTTGCCCTGCGCACAATGAAGCGCACGGAATCTATCTGCAGGCCCAGCCCAACGAGCAGGAGCAGGGGAAAGAAGAACCAGCCCTGTTTCCTGGTCAGGAAGGACAGAGGGCCCTGCCTGGTGGCAGCGCCCTCGGCGTGGAAGGCGATCGCGCCGGTGGCGATGTCCGGGTCCTTGGAAACCACATTGGGGTGGTTGTGGTGCGCGCCGTGCTTTTGTTCCCACCAGGAATAACTGATCCCCGCCACGGACGTGGCCAGCAGGCGCGCAGACCAGTCGTTGGCGCGCCGTGAGGCAAAGATCTGCCGGTGGCCGGCCTCGTGGGCCAGAAAGCTGAGCTGCGTGCAGAGGACGCCAACGGCGGCCGCAATCAGGAGCTGGAACCAGCTGTCCCCGATCAGGGCGAAGCCGAACCACGCGGCTGCCATGAGGAGGACCAGGACCGAGAACAGGGTGGCGTAGAAACCCACCCGCCGTTCCAGCAGCCCTTCCGCTTTGACGGCTTTCAAGAGTTCGGAGTAGCTCAGGACTACGGCGTTCGGCTGCCGGACACGCGGGCCACGGCGGACAGAAGTGGGTAGGGTGGTGGTCAAAGACGCCTCGTGACTGTTACGGGCAACATTGCAGCCGACATTCGGACTGCATGGTCAGGATCACCCTCTACTCAGGATACGGCAGGCCTTCGGCGGTTAAGTCTGAGGGAGGAGCGCGGTCGCATGCATAAATATCGAGCCTAGTGAATACTTTTGCTGTAAGGTGGGAACCATGACTATTTCTGTTGCAGTCTCAGGCGCCAGCGGCTACGCCGGCGGAGAGGTACTCCGCCTCCTCGCGGGCCACCCGGATGTGACCATCGGGGCCATCACAGCGCACAGCAATGCCGGTTCGCGCCTCGGCGAGTTGCAGCCCCACCTGCACGGATTGTCCAGCCGCATCCTGGAGGACACCACCGTGGAGAACCTCTCCGGCCACGACGTGGTCTTCCTCGCACTGCCGCACGGCGCCTCCGCCGGGATTGCTGCCCAGCTTCCGAAAGGGACGGTGGTGATCGACGCCGGCGCCGACCACCGCCTGGAGGACCCGGCAGCCTGGGAAAAGTTCTACGGTTCAGCCCATGCCGGAACCTGGCCCTACGGCCTGCCGGAACTGCCGGGACAGCGTGAAGCCCTCAAAGGCGCCAGCCGCATCGCCGTGCCGGGCTGCTACCCGACGTCGGCCCTGCTGGCCCTCACGCCAGGGTTCGCCGCGCACCTCCTCGAGCCCGACGACGTCGTCATCGTTTCCGCCTCAGGCACCTCCGGCGCGGGCAAGGCAGCAAAAGTGAACCTGATCGGCTCCGAGGTCATGGGCTCCATGAGCCCCTACGGTGTGGGCGGGGGACACCGGCACACCCCCGAAATCGAACAGGGCCTGTCCAATGCGGCGGGGGAGCAAGTGACTGTTTCCTTCACCCCCACACTCGCGCCCATGAGCCGCGGGATCCTCACCACCGCCACTGCCAGGGTTAAGCCCGGCACTACGGCCGAACAGCTGCGCCAGGCCTGGACCGACGCGTACGACGACGAACCGTTTGTGCACGTACTGCCCGAAGGCCAGTGGCCCGCCACCAAGGCCGTCCAGGGGTCCAACCACGCAGCCATGCAGATTGCCTTTGACGCGCACACCGGCCGCGTTATTGTCACCTGTGTCATCGACAACCTCACCAAAGGGACCGCCGGCGGCGCCGTGCAGTCCATGAACATCGCACTCGGCCTGGCGGAAACCGCCGGCCTTGACCTGCAGGGAGTAGCCCCGTGACCGTTACCGCACCCCTTGGCTTCCGGGCCGCCGGCGTCACCGCCGGGCTGAAGGCCTCCGGCAACCCGGACCTTGCCCTGGTGGTCAACGACGGTCCCGCCAAAGCTGCTGCCGCGGTGTTCACCAGCAACCGTGTGGCTGCGGCCCCGGTCCACTGGTCCCGCCAGGTGGTCTCCGATGGCCGGGTGGACGCCGTGATCCTGAACTCCGGCGGCGCCAACGCCTGCACAGGGCCCACCGGCTTCCAGAACACCCACAGCACGGCCGAAAAAGTCGCCGAAGTACTGGGTATCTCAGCCACCGACGTATTCGTCTGCTCCACCGGCCTGATCGGTGAGCAGTTGCCCATGGACAAGATCCTTCCCGGCGTTGAGGCAGCCGCCAAGGCCCTCAGCACCGACGGGGGACCGGACGCTGCCACCGCCATCATGACTACCGACTCGGTCCCCAAAGCGGCGCTGTTCATCGGCACCGACGCGGACGGCCAGGAATTCAGCATCGGCGGCATTGCCAAGGGTGCCGGCATGCTGGCGCCCGGCCTGGCCACCATGCTGGTGGTCCTCACCACGGATGCGGTAGTGGAGCAGGAAATGCTCGACGTCGTCCTGCGCGATGCCACGCGAGTCACCTTCGACCGCGCGGACTCCGACGGCTGCATGTCCACCAACGACACCGTGGTGCTCCTGGCCTCCGGCGCCTCCGGCGCCGTGCCGTCCGCCGAGGTTTTCGGCGCCGGCCTCACCCAGGTGTGCGCCGAGCTTGCCCGCAAGCTCATTGGTGACGCCGAGGGTGCCAGCCACGACATCGCCATCCGTACCTTCAACGCGGCAAGCGAGGCCGACGCCGAAACCGTCAGCCGGTCCGTGGCCCGGTCGAACCTTTTCAAGGCCGCCATCTTCGGCAAGGATCCGAACTGGGGGCGGGTGCTGTCCGCTGTGGGTACTACTGACGCCGCTTTCGAGCCGGACCAGCTCAACGTCTCCATGAACGGAATCCAGATTTGCCGCAACGGCAGCATCGGCGATGACCGGGCCCTTGTGGACCTGGAGCCCCGCGAAGTGCTCGTGGAAATCGACCTGCAGGCAGGCGGCGCCGAGGCCACCATCTGGACGAACGACCTCACCCACGACTACGTGCACGAGAACAGCGCCTACTCCAGCTAGGAGCCGCGCCCCCGGAAAAACCGTTGCGGAAAGTGACAGCATGAACACCCAGACGCGTGAAACCACCACCATGTCCGATGCGCAGGACAAGGCCGCCACCCTGATTGAGGCCCTGCCTTGGATCCAGCGGTTCGCCGGTTCCATCATGGTGGTCAAGTACGGCGGCAACGCCATGGTCAACGACGAGCTGCGCCGCGCCTTCGCCGAGGACATCGTTTTCCTCCACCACGTGGGCATCCACCCGGTGGTGGTTCATGGCGGCGGTCCGCAGATCAACTCCATGCTGGGCCGGCTGGGCATTGAATCCGAGTTCAAGGGCGGGCTGCGCGTCACCACCCCCGAGGCCATGGACGTGGTCCGCATGGTCCTCACCGGCCAGGTGGGACGCGAACTGGTGGGCCTGATCAACTCCCACGGGCCCTATGCTGTGGGCATGTCCGGGGAAGACGGCGGACTGCTGCGCGCTGTCCGGACCGGGACTGTGGTGAACGGCGAAGAAGTGGACCTCGGGCTGGTAGGCGAGGTGGTCGGCGTCGACCCGGCAGGCATTGTGGACATTCTTGAGGCCGGCCGGATCCCGGTGATCTCCACCGTTGCCCCGGAGATCGTTGACGGCGGCGACGGCGTGGCCGGCACTGCGCGCTTCCAGCCCACGGGCCAGGTCCTCAATGTTAACGCCGACACCGCTGCTGCGGCCGTCGCCTCGGCGCTGGGCGCCTCCAAACTGGTCATCCTGACGGACGTTGAAGGCCTCTATGCCAACTGGCCGGACAAGTCTTCGCTGATTTCCTCGCTGACGGCCTCCGAGCTGCGGGACATGCTGCCCAAACTCGAATCGGGCATGATCCCCAAGATGGCCGCCTGCCTCAAGGCCATAGATGAGGGAGTGGAACGTGCGCACATCGTGGACGGGCGCCTGCCCCACTCCATGCTTCTGGAAACATTCACGACGGCGGGAATCGGCACCCAGGTGGTTCCCGATGAGGAGATCAACGGATGAAGAACATCCAGCAAACCCCGGTGGTTGAGCCTGTCGAAACCCCGGTGACTGAGCTCGTGGAAACCACGGGCCACGCCGGATCCGAGTGGCTGGCCCGCTACTCCACCTCGCTGATGGGCGTGTTCGGGACGCCGCAGCGCGTGCTGGTCCGCGGTGCCGGCTGCCTTGTGTGGGACGCTGACGGCAAGGAATACCTGGACCTGCTCGGCGGGATTGCGGTCAATGCACTGGGCCACGCCAACCCGTTCGTCACGTCGGTCATCTCCAGCCAGCTGGCCACGCTGGGCCACGTGTCGAACTTTTTCACCAGCCCCACCCAGATTGCGCTGGCCGAAAAGCTCCTGGCCCTCAGCAACGCGCCAGCCGGTTCCAAGGTGTTTTTCACCAACTCAGGAACCGAGGCCAACGAGGCTGCCTTCAAGCTGGCCCGCCGCAATTCCGGGGGCAGCGGGACGAAGCGGACCAAAATCATTGCACTCGAAGGTGCCTTCCACGGCCGGACCATGGGCGCCCTGGCGCTGACGGCAAAAGAGGCCTACCGCGCGCCGTTCGAGCCGCTGCCCGGCGGTGTGGTGCACATCCCGTTCGGGGACGTCGAAGCGCTCAAAGCGGCCGTTGACGAAACCGTGGCCGCAGTGTTCCTGGAGCCCATCCAGGGCGAGGCCGGGGTCCGTCCCCTGCCGCCCGGATACCTGCAGGCTGCGCGGGAGCTGACGGCCCGTGTGGGGGCGTTGCTCATCCTTGACGAGGTGCAGACCGGCATCGGCCGTACGGGCAAATGGCTGGCCAGTGAGGACGCCGGGATCATGCCGGACGCTGTCACCCTGGCAAAGGGCCTGGGCGGCGGCTTCCCGATCGGTGCGCTCGTCACGTTTGGTGACGGGACGTCGTCGTTATTAAGCGCGGGCCAGCACGGCACCACCTTCGGCGGCAACCCCGTGGCCACGGCGGCTGCTTTGGCCACCCTGCATGCCATCGAAAGCCAGGATGTCCTGGCCAACGTGGCGGCGGTGGGGGAGCACCTGCGTTCCGCGCTGGTAGCCATCCCGGGCGTCACCGATGTCCGGGGCGAAGGCCTGCTCATTGGCTTCGACCTGGACGCGGACGTGGCCCCGGCCGTGGTGCAGGCGGGCCTTGACGCCGGCTTCATCGTCAACAGCCCCGGTCCGCGCACCATTCGCCTGGCGCCGCCGCTGGTCCTCACCACAGCGCAGGCAGACACCTTCCTCGCCGCCTTCCCGGCCATCCTCCAAGCAGCTAAGGACGCCCAGTGACAACAGCCACCGGCACCACCCGGCACTTCCTCAAGGACACAGACCTCAGCCCTGCCGAGCAGGCGGAGGTCCTGGACCTTGCCGTCCGCATGAAGGCCGATCCGTACAGCGTCCAGCCGTTCGCTGCCGCGGGAAGCGGCCGCAAGACCGTTGCCGTGATCTTCGACAAGACCTCCACCCGGACCCGGGTCTCGTTTGCCACCGGCATCGCGGACATGGGCGGCAACGCCCTGATCATCAATCCCGGCGAAGCCCAGATCGGCCACAAGGAGTCCGTGGAGGACACCGCCAAGGTCCTGGAACGGATGGTGTCCACCATCGTGTGGCGGACCGGCCCGCACGCCGGCCTGGTGGCGATGGCGGAAAACTCCACGGTGCCGGTGATCAACGCCCTGTGCGATGATTACCACCCCTGCCAGCTGCTCGCGGACCTGCTGGCCGTGAAGGAACACAAAGGCGAACTCAAGGGCCTCACCATGAGCTACCTCGGGGACGCCGCGAACAACATGGCCAACTCCTACCTCCTGGCCGGCGTCACGGCCGGCATGCACGTCCGCATCGCCGGGCCCGAAGGGTACCTCCCGGCAGATGAGGTGGTGGCCGAAGCCGAGGAGCGCGCCGCCCAGACCGGCGGTTCAGTACTGATCACCACCGATGCCGCGGCGGCCCTCAAAGGGGCCGACGTCGTCGCAACAGACACGTGGGTATCCATGGGCCAGGAAGCCGAAAAGGAGGCGCGGCTGCAGCTCTTCCGCGAGTACTCCGTGGATGAGGAGGCCATGGCATACGCCGCGGAAGACGCCGTCGTGCTTCACTGCCTCCCTGCCTACCGCGGTTATGAAATTTCGGCGGGCGTGATCGACGGCCCGCAGTCCATCGTCTGGGACGAAGCCGAAAACCGGCTCCACGCCCAGAAGGCCCTGATGGCCTGGCTGATGCACCGGTCCGGCCTGGCCTTCGTGGAGGGCCTCGCTCCCGTCGAAGGCACCGGGGAGAGCACGTTCTAGTGTCCGCCCAACCGGCGGTGCCGGGCTCCAGCCCGGCCACCAAAACAGCCCGCCAGGCACGCATCACGGCCATCCTTACGGGTGAATCCGTGCGGTCCCAGGCGGAGCTGGCGGCCCTGCTCGCGGACGACGGCGTGCAGGTCACCCAGGCCACCCTGTCCCGCGACCTCGTGGAACTGGGCGCGGTCCGGGTCCGCGGCAAGGAAGGCGTGCTGGTGTACGCCGTCCCCGGCGAGGGCGGCGAGCGGGCCGCCAAGAGCGGAGTGAGCCAGGAAATCCTGGACGCCCGGCTGGCACGGCTCTGCAGCGAACTCCTGGTCACCGCGGAGGCCTCGGCCAATATCGCCGTGCTCCGCACGCCGCCCGGAGCCGCCAATTTCCTGGCCCTGGCCATCGACCACTCGGTGATGCCGTCCATTTTGGGGACGATCGCCGGGGACGACACCGTGCTGCTGGTCTCCCGGGACCCCAACGGCGGCCAGGACCTCGCCGCCAGGTTCCTGCAACTGGCCGAAGAGGCCGGGCAATAAGCTTGAAGACAATATCTGCAATCCCCAACCACAAGGAGCATTTGAAGTGACTGAACGCATCGTGCTGGCCTACTCCGGCGGCCTGGACACCTCAGTAGCCATCGGCTGGATCGGTGAAGCCACCGGAGCCGAGGTCATCGCCGTGGCGGTTGACGTTGGACAGGGCGGCGAGTCCCTCGAGACCATCCGCCAGCGTGCCCTGGGCTGCGGCGCCGTCGAAGCCTACGTGGCCGACGCCTCCGACGAATTCGCCAACGAATACGCCATGCCCACCCTGAAGGCCAACGCCCTCTACCAGGGGCACTACCCGCTGGTGTCCGCCATCTCCCGCCCGGTCATCGTCAAGCACCTGGTCAAGGCCGCCCGCGAATTCGGTGCCACCACCGTTGCGCACGGCTGCACGGGCAAGGGCAATGACCAGGTCCGCTTCGAAGTGGGCATCCAGACCCTCGGCCCGGACCTGAAGTGCATCGCACCGGTCCGCGACCTCGCCCTCACCCGCGACAAGGCCATCGCCTTCGCCGAGGAAAAGGGCCTGCCCATTGAGACCACCAAGAAGAACCCGTACTCCATTGACCAGAACGTCTGGGGCCGCGCCGTGGAGACCGGCTACCTCGAGGACATCTGGAACGCCCCCACCAAGGACATCTACGACTACACCGCCACCCCGGAGTTCCCGCCGGCACCGGATGAGGTCACCATCTCCTTCGAGGCCGGCATTCCGGTAGCGATCGACGGCGTGAAGGTCACCCCGCTGCAGGCCATCAAGGAACTCAACCGCCGCGCCGGCGCCCAGGGTGTGGGCCGGATCGACGTCGTCGAGGACCGCCTGGTGGGCATCAAGTCCCGCGAAATTTACGAGGCCCCCGGCGCCATGGCGCTGATCACCGCCCACAAGCACCTCGAGGACATCACCATCGAGCGTGAGCAGGCCCGCTTCAAGGCCACCGTTGGCCAGCGCTGGGCCGAGCTGGTCTACGACGGCCAGTGGTTCTCGCCGCTCAAGCATTCCCTGGACGCTTTCATCGACGACACCCAGAAGTACGTCTCCGGCGACATCCGCATGGTGCTCCACGGCGGCCAGGCCATCGTCAACGGCCGCCGCTCCGACACCTCGCTGTACGACTTCTCCCTGGCCACCTACGACACCGGCGACACCTTCGACCAGTCCATGGCCCGTGGCTTCATCGAGCTGTGGGGCATGTCCGCCAAGGTTGCCTCCGGCCGCGACATCCGGGTCGCGGGAAAGTAGCCCCTGTGGTTGAGCAGAATTCGACGCCCGGGGATAACCCGGTGGTTGAGCTTGTCGAAACCCGGGTTTCGACAAGCTCAACCACCGGCTCCACGAACACCGGCGCGCTGTGGGGCGGCCGGTTCGCCGGCGGCCCCGCCGACGCCCTGGCGGCGCTGAGCAAATCCACGCACTTTGACTGGCGGCTCGCGCGGTACGACATCGCCGGATCCAAGGCCCACGCCCGGGTGCTGCACAAGGCCGGCCTGCTGGACGACGCCGAGCTGGAGGGCATGCTCGCAGCCCTCACCCGGCTGGACGAGGACGTGGCTTCGGGCGCCTATGTGCCGGCGGAGTCCGACGAGGACGTGCACGGCTCGCTGGAGCGCGGCCTGATCGAGCGTGCCGGGACCCAGCTGGGCGGCAAGCTCCGTGCCGGCCGGTCGCGGAACGACCAGGTGGCCACGCTGGGCCGGATGTTCCTGCGCGACCATGCCCGGATTATCGCCCGCGGTGTCCTGGCCACGGTGGACGCGCTGGTGGAGCAGGCCAAGGCCCACCACGGCGTGGCCATGCCGGGCCGCACCCACCTGCAGCACGCCCAGCCGGTCCTGCTCAGCCACCATTTGCTGGCCCACGCCTGGGCGCTGCTGCGCGACGTGCAGCGCCTCCAGGACTGGGACAAGCGCGCCGGCGTCTCGCCCTATGGGTCAGGCGCCCTGGCAGGCTCCTCCCTGGGGCTTGATCCCGAGGCGGTTGCGGCGGACCTGGGCTTCTTCTCCGCGGCCCACAACTCTATCGACGGCACCGCTTCCCGCGACGTCTTCGCCGAGTTCGCCTGGGTGTGCTCCATGATCGGTGTGGACTTGTCCCGGATCTCGGAGGAAGTCATCCTCTGGGCCACCAAGGAGTTCTCGTTTGTGACGCTGCACGATTCCTACTCCACGGGATCGTCCATCATGCCGCAGAAGAAGAACCCGGACGTGGCGGAGCTGGCCCGCGGCAAGGCGGGGCGCCTGATCGGCAACCTGACCGGGCTGCTGGCCACGCTCAAGGGCCTGCCGCTGGCGTACAACCGCGACCTGCAGGAGGACAAGGAGCCGGTGTTCGACGCCGCCGACACCCTCGAGCTCCTGCTCCCGGCCGTGTCCGGCATGATCGCCACCCTGACGTTCAACACTGAACGGATGGAATCGCTGGCACCGCAGGGTTTTGCCCTTGCCACCGACATCGCCGAGTGGCTGGTCCGCCAGGGCGTCCCGTTCCGCGAGGCGCACGAACTCTCCGGCGCGGCCGTCAAGCAGGCGGAATCCCGCGGCGTAGAGCTGTGGGACTTGACCGACGAGGAGTATGCCGCCATCTCGGAGCATCTCACGCCGGAGGTCCGCACTGTCCTGTCCACGGAGGGTTCGCTGAACAGCCGCAACTCCCAGGGCGGAACGGCACCGGCCGCCGTCGAACGCCAGCTGGCCGCGCTGGAAGCCGAGCTCGACGGCGTGCGGGAGTACGCAGGGTAGGAGCCTTGGGTTTCGACAGGCTCAACCACCGCCGTTGGTTGAACCTGTCGAAACCTGCTTTCGTTAGGCTGGCTCCATGAGCGAAACGTTCCGCAAGTTCCTTCGCACCCTTCCCGACTTCCCGGCGGAGCTTCCCGGCTTCGATCCGGACAAGGCGCCGCAGGACCCCACCGAACTGTTCAAACAATGGCTGGACGAGGCCCTGGCCGCGGGGGAGCAGCAGCCGCACGCCTTCAGCCTCGCCACGATTGGCACTGGTTCCGGCGGCGGGCAGCAGCCGTCGTCGAGGATGCTGATCCTGAAGAACATTGACGACGACGGCTGGCATTTCGCCACGTCCCGCACGTCCCGGAAGGGCCGGGAGCTCGCGGCGGAACCCAGCGCCGCCATGAACTTCTACTGGGCCTCGCAGGGCAGGCAGGTCCGGGTGGCAGGGCCCGTGGCGGAACTGTCCGCCGAGGCTTCGGCCCGGGACTGGGCGGAGCGGCCGCGGGCTGACGGCAGTGAAAACCCCAACTGGCAGCTCTACGCCCTCCGGCCCGCCGAAATCGAGTTTTGGCAGGCCAGCAACGACGGCCAGCACGTCCGGCACCGTCTTGGCCCGGACGGCGCCCTTCCCGGCTAGGATGAGCGCCATGACAGCTCCCGAACCCGAACTCCTGCTCGCCGCACTCCATCAGGCTGCCGATAATGTCGCCGTCGATGTTGCCAAACTCAGTGACGCGGACGTCGGGGCGCCTTCCGCGCTTCCCGGCTGGACGAGGGGCCACGTCCTGGCCCACCTGGCCGGGATCTCCAACGCGATGGCCCGGCAGCTTGAGTACGCCGCGCGCGGCGAAACCATTGAGCTGTACGACGGCGGCATGGCGGGCCGGAACAAGGCGATCGACATGGCCGCAGGCCACGATGCCGCTACCCACCGTGCGGACCTGACTGCCGCGTTGGATCGGGTGCTGCGGGCATTTGATGTACTGCCCGGCGTCAAGGACTCGTCCGCTCACCAGACGGGCTGGTGGGCGCCCATCTCCTACCGCGGGGGAGTGGTCCTGGACGGCGGCCTCGCGCTGTGGCGCGAACTCGTCATCCACAACGCGGACCTGCAGACGGGCAGGGGACCGGAAACCTGGAGCAAGCCTTTCTGTGAGCACCTGTTCGATTTCCTCGCGGCCCGCGTCCCGGCAGAGGAGAAGCTGGTGCTGCAGCCGCTCGGACTGCCTCCGGTGGCCATCGGCAGCGGGAACCGGTCCACTGTGGTCAGCGGCATGATCACGGACATCGCGGCCTGGCTGGCCGGCCGCGAACCCACCCTGGGGAGCCTGCGCGCCTCCGCGGCGGCCGACGGCGTCGACCTGCCCGAACTCCTGCCGTGGCCAGCCGGAACCCCAACCTCCAAGTAGCGGCTCCGATTCTGGTTGCGCTATCAGTTTTGGTCCCTAAAACCCTGCTTTGGGGACCAAAACTGATGGCGCAAAGGGAGCTCTAACGCCGGCGATAGGACCTGTCAGGCGGCCTCGCGGGCCAGGAGGCTCTCCTTGATGGGCAGTCCCCACCGGAAGCCGCCCAGCGAACCGTCTGTCCGGATGACGCGGTGGCAAGGGACAAACAGTGCTGCGGCGTTGAACGCGCAAGCGCTGGCGGCCGCCCGGACGGCTTTGGGGTTGCCCGCCAGCTCCGCATACTCGGTGTACGTCACCGGAGATCCCGGCTGGACAAGGCGCAGCACGTCCCAGGCGTGGGCGCGGAACGGCCCTGACTTCTGCAGCACAGGCACGCGCATCGCCGGCGCCGGATCGCCTGCGTAGAACGCCTCCACTGCGGCGGAGATGCCGTCCAATTCGGTGACCAGTTCAATGGTGGCCGGCCGCAGCGACGGATGGATCTGCCCGGTCAAATCGCCGGGCTTGTCGGTCCACCCGCTTGAGAGGACCGCCCCGTCCCGGGCCAGGATGGTGAACGGGCCGTCCGGCGTGGACAACTGAAGCAACTGGGCCTTCATGGTTTCGCTTTCTCTGCTGTTCCGGTGCCTGCACCGGCAGACTGTGTGGTGCCGCCCCGGCGGGAGGCGGCTGCGGTCTGGGCTGCTGCCCGCCACAAGTGCATGGTGGCGTACGAGCGCCAGGGACTGACCTCGCGGAAGTCTGGGCTGGCGGTGCCAGTCCCATCGGCTGCCGCGGCAACTCCTTGGTCCAGGGCCCTGACCCCGTTCCGCACCGCCGCATCGTTGGCCAGGAAGATATCCGGGGCGCCGAGGACCCGCATCGCGAGGTACCCCACCGTCCATGGTCCCACTCCGGGCAGGGGCAGCAGCTTCGCACCCAGGCTGGCTACGTCGTCGCCGTAACCGAAATCCAGGGTGCCCTCCGCGAGGGCGGCGGCGGCCGTCCGGAGGGAATCCGCTCGTTTCCTGGGGCCCCGCAGGAGGGCGTGGCCGTCCGCTGCTATTTCAGCAGACGTGGGAAACATCCGGTCCAGGCCATCGCCGGGGCTTTGGCTGGAACGTCCGACGGCGGCCAGCTGGGTAAGTGCCGTCCGCGCCGCCGCGACGGTGATCTGCTGTCCGATCATCGCCCGGACAAGCATTTCGGCGGGGTCCAGGGCGCCAGGCATCCTGACACCCGGCGCGGCAGCCACTGAGGCGGAGAGCCGGCGGTCCGCTGCCAGCGCACTGTCGATCGCCACCGGATCAGCGTCCAGGTCGAACAGCCGCCGGACGCGGCTGAGCAGGGCCGGCAGGTCGCGAAGGTCCACCGCGCCGATGGTGAGGGTCAGCGGCCGCCCCGGGGCATCGGCGTCGTACTCGATTCGAAAGCGTGCGTCGCCCTGCGGCAGCCGGAGAGTGCGCGCATAGGAGGACGCTGATCCTGCCTCGATTCCGGGGATGGCCCGAACAGCCAGGAACGTGAAGATGCCGGGGTCGAATGGCTCGCGGTAGGGAAGGCTGAGGGTCAGGGCGGTGGAGCCGCCGGTTGCTTTGGAGTGCCGGGCGGCGCGGAGGGCGGTGGGGGTCATGTCGAAGACCTCCAGCATGGTTTCGTTGAACTGCCGGACGCTGCTGAAGCCGGCCGCGAACGCGACATCGGCGAGCTTCATCGAGGTGGAGACCAGCAGGGTGCGGGCCGTCTGCGCCCGCCCGGCCCGTGCGAGTGAGAGGGGACCGGCGCCCAGTTCCTGGCTCAGGATGCGGTTCAGTTGCCGGGAGGAATAGCCAAGCCGGGCGGCCAGGCCGTCCACGCCGTCGCGGTTGACCACGCCGTCGTTGATCAGCCGCATGGCCCGCCCTGCAATGTCCTGGCGGACGTTCCACGCCGGGGTGCTGGGAACAGCCTCGGGGAGGCAGCGCTTGCAGGCCCGGTAGCCGGCATCGTGGGCTGCGGCCGAGGTTTCGTAGAAGGTGACGTTCGCGGCTTTGGGCGTCCTGGCCGGACACGACGGGCGGCAATAGATGCCCGTGGTCCGCACGGCAGTAAAGAACTGCCCATCGAACCGGGTGTCCCGGGCATCAATTGCCCGGTAGCGCTGCCAGAAATCCATTCCTCCATCCTGCCAGCCTGGCGGGGCCGCAGCTAGCGGAAATCGGACATGGCCGTGGCGCTGTTTCTTTGCGTTGCTCCGCGTATCGCTGCTG
This sequence comes from Pseudarthrobacter sp. W1I19, assembly GCF_030817835.1. Taxonomy (NCBI): domain Bacteria; kingdom Bacillati; phylum Actinomycetota; class Actinomycetes; order Micrococcales; family Micrococcaceae; genus Pseudarthrobacter; species Pseudarthrobacter sp. W1I19. Next base: position 2,757,422 of record NZ_JAUSZR010000001.1, on the reverse strand, counting down.
GTTTTGGATAGAGTCTGGCCATGAGCAAAAGCCCCTCGCCGGATCCGGAAGGGCTGCGGGAGTTCCTGTCCGGCGACGCCCGCGAACTGGCCCCGATGCTGCTGGGTGCCGTCCTGACCCACGAGTCGAGGGAGGGCCGGGTGTCCGTCCGCCTCACCGAAGTGGAGGCCTATCTCGGCCCGGAGGATTCCCTGCATCCGGATCCCGGTTCGCACACCTACCGCGGTCCCACTCCCCGGAATGCCCCGATGTTCGGCCCGGCCGGGCACCTGTACGTGTACTTCACGTATGGGATGCACCACTGCACGAACGTTGTGTGCGGGCCGGAAGGGGTGGCCTCCGCCCTGCTGCTGCGCGCCGGGGAGATTGTGGAGGGTGTGGAACTCGCCCGGCACCGCCGTGCCACCTCGAAAAATCCTGCCGACCTCGCCAGCGGGCCGGCGCGGCTGGCCAAGGCACTGGGCCTGACCACGGCGTACAGCGGCCGGGATGCATTGGCGCCCCCGTTCGGGCTGGCGCTCCCCGAGCATCCCGCCGGCCACGTGAGCTCCGGCCCACGGGTGGGCGTCTCCGGCGCCGGCGGATCGGACGACTACTCCTGGCGGTTCTGGATCGGCGGCGATCCCACCGTTTCCAAATACAAGGCAGCGAAACCCAGGCAGGCCAGGCAACACCTGCGTTAACGGAAATGGTTGTAGAATGGACGGTCTGTCTTTTGCGATAGGGGAACGTTAAATGCTCGACGCCGATTTGGCCCACGAACGGGACTATGTTGCCGGGCTGTATGCCCGGCTGGAGGAGCTCCGCGAGGAAAAGCGCAAGCAGCTTGCGCAGGTCCGGCGGGCAGGGGCTGTGGGCACCATGCAGAACGTTTCCGAGCGTGACGCCTTCGCGGCCTTGTATGAGGACCGCCTGGCGCAGCTGGATGCGGTGGATGACCGGCTGGTGTTCGGCCGCCTGGACCTGGACTCCGGGGAGGCGCAGTACATCGGCCGCATTGGCCTCACCACCGAGGACCTGCAGCGGCTCATGGTGGACTGGCGCGCGCCCGAAGCCGGGCACTTCTACCAGGCCACGGCCTTTGACCGGCAAGGCGTCCGCCGCCGCCGGCACCTGATCCTGCAGGGCCGCGAAGTCAAAGCCATCGAAGATGACGTCCTTGACGCCGACATGCTGTCCGACGACGAGTCCCTGCAGGGTGAAGGTGCCCTGCTCGCGGCCCTGAATTCCAAACGCACCGGCCGCATGTCGGACATCGTGAGCACGATCCAGTCCGAACAGGACCGCATCATCCGGTCCTCCATTTCGGGCGCCGTAGTGGTCCAGGGCGGGCCCGGCACGGGCAAGACCGCGGTCGCGCTGCACCGTGCCGCCTATCTGCTGTACACCCACCGTGACCGCCTGAAGTCCGCCGGCGTGCTGCTGGTGGGCCCGTCGTCGTCGTTTATGAAGTACATCGAAAGGGTGCTGCCCTCCCTCGGCGAGACCGGCGTGGTGATGGCCAGCCTGGGGCGGCTGATGCCCGGCATCAGCGCCGTCCCGGAACCCGACGCCGACGTCGCTGCCATCAAGGGCCGCCTGGACATGGCCACGGTGGTGGCCAACGCTGTGGCCAACCGCCAGCGCATTCCCGCGGAGAACCGGATCCTGGAGGTGGACGGCCGCAAGCTGGTGCTGACCCCGCGCCAGGTCCGGCGTGCCCGCGAACGTGCCCGTTCCACGGGCAAGCCGCACAACGAGGCCCGCGTGACGTTCGTCAAGATCCTGCTGCGCGAACTGACAGAACAGATGACCGACCTGGTGGAAGCGGGCAACATCGGCAACAACGCCGACCGCTCCTACCTGGCCGAGGACGTCCGCACCGCACGTGACGTACGCATTGCCCTCAACCTCTGCTGGATGCCCATGACGCCCGAAAAGCTGATTTCAGAGCTCTTCAGCAAGCCCGCGCTCCTTGAGTTCTGCACTCCGGACATGAGCCCCGCTGGGCGGGCCCTGCTGCTGCGTCCGGCCGATGCGCCGTGGACTGAGTCTGATGTTCCGCTCCTGGACGAAGCCGCCGAGCTCCTGGGCGAGCTGGACCCGGCGGCTGGCCGCGGCCTGGCACAGCAGGAGCACGACCGCGCCCGCGACCTCGCCAACGCCAAGCAGACGCTGGTCAACATGGAGGCCGCAGGAGTGGACCCGCTGATGTCCGCGGAGGAGCTGGCCGAGCAGAACCAGGAACAGGAAGCGCGCCTGACGGCTGCCGAGCGTGCCACCAGCGACCGCACCTGGGCATTTGGGCACATTGTGGTGGACGAGGCGCAGGAGTTGTCGCCCATGCAGTGGCGCCTGCTGGTCCGCCGCTGTCCCTTGAAGTCCTTCACCATCGTGGGGGATATTGCGCAGACCAGTTCCGTGGCCGGTGCCAACTCATGGCAGGGCGCGCTTGCCCCGATGTTCGGGGACCGCTGGCAGCTGGAAGAGCTGACGGTCAACTACCGCACCCCCTCCCAGATTGCCGAGGCGGCGGTCCGCATGGCCAACGCCGCGGGGCTTGTGGTGTCCGCGCCCAAGGCCGTGCGGGAAGGGCGCTGGTCGCCCGTCATCGATGAGGTGGAGCCCGGCCAGGTGGTCAGCCGCCTGGTGGAGGTCCTGCCGGAGGAACTGGAAGCGCTCGACGGCGGCCTGCTTGCCGTCATCGCCGACGGTCACCTTCTGCCGGAGGCCACTGCGGCCCTGCGTGCCGTACATGGGCGCCGCGTCGGCACCGGTGCCGGCAGCTACGAGCAGGACATTGTGGTGATCAGTCCCCGCGAAGCCAAGGGCCTGGAGTTCGACGGCGTTGTGGTGCTTGAGCCTGCCACGATGCTGAACCACGAGCATGGCAAGGTGGGGGACCTGTACGTGGCCATGACCCGCGCCACGCAGCGGCTGCGGCTGATTGCTGCCGAGCCTGTCCCGGCCGGCATCAAGCGCTGACCCTCTGTTTGTTGTCCCGTCGCTTTTGTCTCGTCGCTTTTTGTCCCGCACGGCGGGGCGGGCGCCGGTGCCTCTGTTCAGGCGCCGGCGCCCGGTAATACTGCTAACTTAGAAGGCGTGCCAGAAATCAGCAGCCTCGAATCGCAACAGAACGATCCCACTTTTGCCAATGTTTGGCAGGAACTGAAGTGGCGTGGCCTGGTCCACGTCTCCACTGACGAGGCTGAGCTGGAAAAGCTCCTCGCCGGTGGACCGGTCACGTACTATTGCGGCTTCGATCCCACTGCGCCGAGCCTCCACCTGGGCAACCTGGTGCAGCTGCTGGTGATGCGGCGGCTGCAGCTGGCCGGCCACAAACCCCTCGGGCTCGTGGGCGGTTCCACGGGCCTGATCGGCGACCCCCGCCCCACGGCCGAGCGCACGCTGAACACCAAGGACACGGTGGCGGAATGGGTGGGCTACCTTCAGGCGCAGGTGAGCCGGTTCCTCAGTTTTGATGGGGACAACGCGGCCCGCATGGTCAATAACCTGGACTGGACCGCACCGCTGAGCGCCATTGACTTCCTGCGTGAGGTGGGCAAGCACTTCCGGGTGGGCACCATGCTGCGCAAGGACGCCGTGGCCTCGCGGCTGAACTCAGACGAGGGCATCAGCTACACCGAGTTCAGCTACCAGATCCTGCAGGGTATGGACTACTTGCAGCTTTTCCGGGATTACGGCTGCATGCTGCAGACCGGCGGTTCGGACCAGTGGGGCAACCTCACCAGCGGCACCGAGCTGATCCGCAAGGTGGAGGGCAAGAGCGTCCACGCCCTGGGAACGCCCTTGATCACTAACTCTGACGGCACCAAGTTCGGCAAGAGTGAGGGTAACGCCATCTGGCTCGACGCCGGCATGTGCAGCCCGTACGCCTTTTACCAGTTCTGGCTCAACACCGCAGATGCGGACGTTGTGGACCGGCTCAAGGTGTTCACCTTCCTGACCCGGGCCGAGATCGAAGAGATTGCGGCAGCCGTGGCCGAACGCCCCTTCGCACGTGAAGGCCAGCGGAAGCTTGCCTTCGAAGTCACGGCCCTGGTCCATGGGGTTGAGGCTACGGAAAAGGTCATCGCCGCTTCGGCTGCGCTGTTTGGGAACGGTGACCTGTCCGCACTGGACAAGCAGACGCTCCAGGCGGCGACTTCAGAACTCCCTTCCACCACTGTGCAGGTGGACGCGCTGGGAATCGTTGACCTGCTGGTTGCCTCCGGGCTTTCGGACAGCAAGTCCGCTGCCCGCCGCACCGTTGGTGAGGGCGGAGCCTACGTAAACAACGAGAAGGTGCTCGACCCCGAAGCAGTCATCTCAGAGTCTGAACTCCTGCACGGGCAGTACCTGCTCCTGCGCAGGGGCAAAAAGAACCTGGCCACCGTGGAAGTACTGGTTCCCTAGCCCATAGCCGCACACTTTGCACGCTCCTCCGCAGGCGATTTGCACGCCCGCGGAGGGGCGTGTATTGTTTTCTGAGTCGCCACCGCCGAGTGGCGGCTAACCCCAACAAATAAGAAGCAATTCTTGGCCGCGCAAAGCGCGGATTGGAGAAATTGCTTCGCTTTTTGCTGGGCGGATTCATTCCACCGAGTGAATTCCGGGAAAACAACCGGATTTGCAAAGTGAAAATGAATGAAATAAGATTGAAACATCGCAGCGAAGAAATACGAAAAAGAAATTCATTTAGTTGAATTGTTTCGGGAATATTCGAATGTGTCTGTTGTTTGAGAACTCAATAGTGTGCCAAGTTTGTTGATACCAATTGTTTTAGTGATTGGTTGAATTGACCGGGCTTGTCCGCCCCTGTGGGTGGGTCTGGTTTTTACAGCTGGTTTCAAATTTTGCAGCCTGGTTTCCGCGTTTTCCCGTGGTTTCTTGGTTGTGTTCGTTTTTGTTTTACTTCAACGGAGAGTTTGATCCTGGCTCAGGATGAACGCTGGCGGCGTGCTTAACACATGCAAGTCGAACGATGATCCGGTGCTTGCACCGGGGATTAGTGGCGAACGGGTGAGTAACACGTGAGTAACCTGCCCTTAACTCTGGGATAAGCCTGGGAAACTGGGTCTAATACCGGATATGACTGATCATCGCATGGTGGTTGGTGGAAAGCTTTTTGTGGTTTTGGATGGACTCGCGGCCTATCAGCTTGTTGGTGAGGTAATGGCTTACCAAGGCGACGACGGGTAGCCGGCCTGAGAGGGTGACCGGCCACACTGGGACTGAGACACGGCCCAGACTCCTACGGGAGGCAGCAGTGGGGAATATTGCACAATGGGCGAAAGCCTGATGCAGCGACGCCGCGTGAGGGATGACGGCCTTCGGGTTGTAAACCTCTTTCAGTAGGGAAGAAGCGAAAGTGACGGTACCTGCAGAAGAAGCGCCGGCTAACTACGTGCCAGCAGCCGCGGTAATACGTAGGGCGCAAGCGTTATCCGGAATTATTGGGCGTAAAGAGCTCGTAGGCGGTTTGTCGCGTCTGCCGTGAAAGTCCGGGGCTCAACTCCGGATCTGCGGTGGGTACGGGCAGACTAGAGTGATGTAGGGGAGACTGGAATTCCTGGTGTAGCGGTGAAATGCGCAGATATCAGGAGGAACACCGATGGCGAAGGCAGGTCTCTGGGCATTAACTGACGCTGAGGAGCGAAAGCATGGGGAGCGAACAGGATTAGATACCCTGGTAGTCCATGCCGTAAACGTTGGGCACTAGGTGTGGGGGACATTCCACGTTTTCCGCGCCGTAGCTAACGCATTAAGTGCCCCGCCTGGGGAGTACGGCCGCAAGGCTAAAACTCAAAGGAATTGACGGGGGCCCGCACAAGCGGCGGAGCATGCGGATTAATTCGATGCAACGCGAAGAACCTTACCAAGGCTTGACATGAACCGGAAACGCCTGGAAACAGGTGCCCCGCTTGCGGTCGGTTTACAGGTGGTGCATGGTTGTCGTCAGCTCGTGTCGTGAGATGTTGGGTTAAGTCCCGCAACGAGCGCAACCCTCGTTCTATGTTGCCAGCACGTGATGGTGGGGACTCATAGGAGACTGCCGGGGTCAACTCGGAGGAAGGTGGGGACGACGTCAAATCATCATGCCCCTTATGTCTTGGGCTTCACGCATGCTACAATGGCCGGTACAAAGGGTTGCGATACTGTGAGGTGGAGCTAATCCCAAAAAGCCGGTCTCAGTTCGGATTGGGGTCTGCAACTCGACCCCATGAAGTCGGAGTCGCTAGTAATCGCAGATCAGCAACGCTGCGGTGAATACGTTCCCGGGCCTTGTACACACCGCCCGTCAAGTCACGAAAGTTGGTAACACCCGAAGCCGGTGGCCTAACCCCTTGTGGGAGGGAGCTGTCGAAGGTGGGACTGGCGATTGGGACTAAGTCGTAACAAGGTAGCCGTACCGGAAGGTGCGGCTGGATCACCTCCTTTCTAAGGAGCACCTACAGATCATTTGCTGCCGCGTATGTGGTGGTGGGGGTTTGTCAGGAGTATATGCCCGTTGCGCAGACGCAAGTTCTGCGGCGGGTGCTCAAGGGTGGAATATCAACAAATAGCGGCTGCTTGTTCTTCTCCTTGTCTAGTACGGATGCCTTTGGGTGTCCTGGAACGGTGCGGGAGCGGGGTTGGGTGGTTTAGTGTTTGGCACACTGTTGGGTCCTGAGGCAACAGGGCCGGGGGTTGCTGCGGTTTTGGTCGTGGTGGTTTTCCGGGTTTGTTTGTTTCTGGTTTTCCTGGCTGCACCGGTCATGCATGTTGTGTGTGTGGGGTGTGTGGTTTGGGGTTGTTGTTTGAGAACTACATAGTGGACGCGAGCATCTTTTATAAGAAGCAATTTCCAAGAATATGAACCTGGATCTGGCTGCGCTGTTGGCACCTCTTTTTGGGGTGTTGGGGTGTGGTTGGTTTTCGTGGTTCTCTCGTGAATTAGTTTTTTGATCTTTTGTGGTCAAGTTTTTAAGAGCACACGGTGGATGCCTTGGCATTAGGAGCCGAAGAAGGACGTAGGAATCTGCGATAAGCCTGGGGGAGTCGATAACCGGACTGTGATCCCAGGGTGTCCGAATGGGGAAACCCCGCCAGGGGCGCGAGTTGCCTGGTGACCCGCATCTGAACACATAGGGTGCGTGGAGGGAACGCGGGGAAGTGAAACATCTCAGTACCCGCAGGAAGAGAAAACAATAGTGATTCCGTTAGTAGTGGCGAGCGAACGCGGATCAGGCTAAACCGTTCCATGTGTGATAGCCGGCGGGCGTTGCATGGTCGGGGTTGTGGGACTTTCCGTTCTGTCTCTGCCGGGACAGTGGGGTGTGATGTGCAGGCATAGGTGAACGGTCTTGAAAGGCCGGCCAGAGAGGGTGTGAGCCCCGTAACCGTAATGTTGTGTACCGCCTGGAGAGTATCCCAAGTAGCACGGGGCCCGAGAAATCCCGTGTGAATCTGTCAGGACCACCTGATAAGCCTAAATACTCCCTAATGACCGATAGCGGACCAGTACCGTGAGGGAAAGGTGAAAAGTACCCCGGGAGGGGAGTGAAACAGTACCTGAAACCGTGTGCTTACAATCCGTCGGAGCAACCTTAGTAGTTGTGACGGCGTGCCTTTTGAAGAATGAGCCTGCGAGTTAGTGTTACGTCGCGAGGTTAACCCGTGTGGGGAAGCCGTAGCGAAAGCGAGTCTGAATAGGGCGTTGCAGTGGCGTGATCTAGACCCGAAGCGAAGTGATCTACCCATGGCCAGGTTGAAGCGACGGTAAGACGTCGTGGAGGACCGAACCCACTTCAGTTGAAAATGGAGGGGATGAGCTGTGGGTAGGGGTGAAAGGCCAATCAAACTTCGTGATAGCTGGTTCTCCCCGAAATGCATTTAGGTGCAGCGTTGCGTGTTTCTTGCTGGAGGTAGAGCTACTGGATGGCTAATGGGCCCTACAAGGTTACTGACGTCAGCCAAACTCCGAATGCCGGTAAGTGAGAGCGCAGCAGTGAGACTGTGGGGGATAAGCTTCATAGTCGAGAGGGAAACAGCCCAGACCACCAACTAAGGCCCCTAAGCGTGTGCTAAGTGGGAAAGGATGTGGAGTTGCTCAGACAACCAGGAGGTTGGCTTAGAAGCAGCCATCCTTAAAAGAGTGCGTAATAGCTCACTGGTCAAGTGATTCCGCGCCGACAATGTAGCGGGGCTCAAGTACACCGCCGAAGTTGTGGCATTCAAATATTAGCTAAGCCCTTGTGGTTCAGGCGTTTGGATGGGTAGGGGAGCGTCGTGTGGGCAGTGAAGTCGCGGTGTAAACCAGCGGTGGAGCCTACACGAGTGAGAATGCAGGCATGAGTAGCGAAAGACGGGTGAGAAACCCGTCCGCCGAATGATCAAGGGTTCCAGGGTCAAGCTAATCTGCCCTGGGTAAGTCGGGACCTAAGGCGAGGCCGACAGGCGTAGTCGATGGACAACGGGTTGATATTCCCGTACCGGCGAAAAACCGCCCATGCTGAACAGGGGATACTAACTGCCCGAGACCTGCCCGACACCCCTTGTGGGTGAAGGGTTTTGGTGGAGCGCAGGACCTGATCCTGGGAGGCAAGCGTATTAACAGGTGTGACGCAGGAAGGTAGCCGAGCCGGGCGATGGTTGTCCCGGTCTAAGGATGTAGGGCGAACGGTAGGCAAATCCGCTGTTCATGATGCCTGAGATCTGATGGGACCCCCGTTTGGGGGGATTTGGTGATCCTATGCTGCCGAGAAAAGCATCGACGCGAGGTTTTAGCCGCCCGTACCCCAAACCGACACAGGTGATCAGGTAGAGAATACTAAGGCGATCGAGAGAATTATGGTTAAGGAACTCGGCAAAATGCCCCCGTAACTTCGGGAGAAGGGGGGCCCCAACCTTGAACGGACTACGCGTCCGGGAGGGGATCGGGGCCGCAGAGACCAGGGGGAAGCGACTGTTTACTAAAAACACAGGTCCGTGCGAAGTCGCAAGACGATGTATACGGACTGACTCCTGCCCGGTGCTGGAAGGTTAAGAGGACCGGTTAGCCTCACGGCGAAGCTGAGAATTTAAGCCCCAGTAAACGGCGGTGGTAACTATAACCATCCTAAGGTAGCGAAATTCCTTGTCGGGTAAGTTCCGACCTGCACGAATGGAGTAACGACTTCCCCGCTGTCTCAACCATAAACTCGGCGAAATTGCAGTACGAGTAAAGATGCTCGTTACGCGCAGCAGGACGGAAAGACCCCGAGACCTTTACTATAGTTTGGTATTGGTGTTCGGAGTGGCTTGTGTAGGATAGGTGGGAGACGTTGAAGCCCGGACGCCAGTTCGGGTGGAGTCATCGTTGAAATACCACTCTGGTCACTTTGGACATCTAACTTCGGCCCGTAATCCGGGTCAGGGACAGTGCCTGATGGGTAGTTTAACTGGGGCGGTTGCCTCCTAAAAAGTAACGGAGGCGCCCAAAGGTTCCCTCAGCCTGGTTGGCAATCAGGTGTCGAGTGTAAGTGCACAAGGGAGCTTGACTGTGAGAGAGACATCTCGAGCAGGGACGAAAGTCGGGACTAGTGATCCGGCGGTACATTGTGGAATGGCCGTCGCTCAACGGATAAAAGGTACCTCGGGGATAACAGGCTGATCTTGCCCAAGAGTCCATATCGACGGCATGGTTTGGCACCTCGATGTCGGCTCGTCGCATCCTGGGGCTGGAGTAGGTCCCAAGGGTTGGGCTGTTCGCCCATTAAAGCGGTACGCGAGCTGGGTTTAGAACGTCGTGAGACAGTTCGGTCCCTATCCGCTGCGCGCGCAGGAAATTTGAGAAGGGCTGTCCTTAGTACGAGAGGACCGGGACGGACGAACCTCTGGTGTGTCAGTTGTACTGCCAAGTGCACCGCTGATTAGCTACGTTCGGATGGGATAACCGCTGAAAGCATCTAAGCGGGAAGCTCGCTTCAAGATGAGATTTCCATACACCTTGTGTGTGAGAGGCCCCCAGCCAGACCACTGGGTTGATAGGCCGGATGTGGAAGCGAGGACTAACGACTCGTGAAGCTGACCGGTACTAATAGGCCGATAACTTACACCACACACCCACCCCGCAAACGGATTCAAAAGCGTTTGCACCCGGGGCGGGTAAAAAGATAAACAAGACTGCTTGCGTCCACTATGTGGTTCCCAAACAACAAACCAAACACGTTTGTTGCAGGGAACAAAAACACAAAACTACATAACAACACCACAGCTCTGCCTAACAAGGAGAGCATGTTGTAACCACAAAGATTTCCCACCCACCACGGCGCAAAGCCCTGGGGGAACGGGTAGAAGGGTTACGGCGGTCATAGCGTGGGGGAAACGCCCGGTCCCATTCCGAACCCGGAAGCTAAGACCCACAGCGCCGATGGTACTGCACCCGGGAGGGTGTGGGAGAGTAGGTCACCGCCGGACATAAATTGAAGAAGTAGGGCCCTGACAAAAGACGTCAGGGCCCTACTCTGCTTTAACCACCAAAACCCGCTGAGCTATCAGATACAGTCCCCAACCGGCCTTCAAAACGACGATAACTGATACCGCAACGCCCCATCACGTCCTGCACTGAACCGGCGGACGCCCCATCACCCCCCGCACAGGATTCGAAAAACCCTCCATCACCTCCCGCACGGGATTGGGAAACCCTCCATCACCTCCCGCACGGGATTGGGAAACCCTCCATCACCTCCCGCGCCTCGAAGGGGGAGACCTCCCGCACTCCGCCCCGGGGAGCACGGCCGTCAAACCCCAACCGGAAGTGATGGAGCGACGCGCCGGAAGCCGCAGGAACTGATGGAGCGTTGGCTCAAAACCCGCAGGACGTGATGGAGCGTCCGTGGGAGACCTGCAGGAGGTGATGGTGCGTTGGGTGTGAAGATGGCCACGATCCCGTTGCCTGATGGTTGCCCTGTCCTGCCCCGCGAAGCAACTCCACTAGAATTGATGAAGATGTACGGACTTCGAAGCGCTTGATTTCGGGTTGCGTAGGAAAACGAAACACGGATACGAGCGGCTGCAGTTGCGCCAGTGGTCGGCTCACAACAGGAGGAATCCACATGGCTGAGCACAATGGCGGCAACCGCGGCGGGAATGACCGCGGCGGGTTCCGCGGACACAACAACTCCGGCGGCGAACCCCGCGGATTCCGCTCCCGGCCCGGCCGGGACAACAATGATCCCTCCAAGCGTGCAGCGGGCGGGGGAGAGCGCAAGCCCTTCGGCGACCGTGACAAGAAGCCTTTTGGAGATCGTCCGCGCCGTGATGGTGAGGGTGACCGCCGTGGTTTCGGTGGTGGTGAGCGCAAGCCCTTCGGCGACCGTGATCGTAAGCCGTTCGGCGACGACGACCGTAAGCCGTATGGCGATCGGGAGAACCGTTCGTTTGGTGATCGTCCGCGCCGTGATGGCGATGGCGAACGCCGTGGCTTCAGTGGTGGCGAGCGTAAGCCGTTCGGTGACCGCGATCGTAAGCCGTTCGGCGACGGCGACCGTAAGCCGTATGGCGATCGGGAGAACCGTTCGTTTGGTGATCGTCCGCGCCGTGATGGCGATGGCGAACGCCGTGGCTTCAGTGGTGGCGAGCGTAAGCCGTTCGGTGACCGCGAGCGTAAGCCCTTTGGTGACCGCGAGCGTAAGCCCTTTGGTGACCGCGACCGGAAGCCGTATGGCGATCGGGAAAACCGTTCGTTTGGTGACCGTCCGCGCCGGGAGGGCGAAGGTGACCGCCGAGGCTTTGGCGGAGGAGAGAACCGCAAGCCGTTTGGCGACCGCAATGACCGTCCCAACCGCGGTGACCGCCAGGAAGAACGCCGCGCACCGCGCAGCTTCGACCGCGGTCCGAGCCGCAACGACAGCCGTGACGGTGCTCCCCGCACCTTCGGCCGCGACCGCCAGGAAGAACGCCCGGTCCGCGTACCCAACGTGCGCGACCTCCGCAGCGCCAACCGCCCTGACCGGGAACGGTCCCCCCAGATCGACGACGATGTTACGGGCAACGAACTTGACCGCGCCACCCAGCACCAGATTAAAACCCTTGAGGCCAACAGCGCCGAATGGGTCGCCCGCCACCTGGTGATGGCCGGCCGGCTGATCGACGACGAGCCGGAGTTGGCCTTCCAGCACGCCCTGGCCGCCAGCCGGCGCGGTGGCAGGCTGGCTGCTGTCCGCGAAGCCGTGGGCCTCACGGCCTATGCAGCGGGCCACTACGGCGAGGCACTTCGTGAATTCCGGACATACCGCAGGATCAGCGGCTCCAACGTGCACCTGCCCGTCATGGCCGACTGCGAACGTGGGCTTGGCCGCCCCGACCGTGCGCTCGATGTGGTCCGGTCCGAGGAAGCCCAGGACCTGGACGCTCCCGGCAAGGTTGAACTTGCCATCGTGGCCGCGGGTGCACGCACCGACCTTGGCCAGCTGGATGCCGCCGTTGCCGAGTTGGAGATCCCGCAGCTGGACATCAACCGCGCCTTCTCCTACAGCCCCCGCCTCTTCCGCGCCTACGCTGACGCACTGGCTGCCGTGGGCCGGACCACTGAGGCGGACAAGTGGCAGAAGCAGGCCGTAGTGGCTGAAAACGCATTGGGCCTTGGCGTTGACGAAGAACCCGACATCATCGACCTGGGCTGGGACGAGGAAGAAGAGGCCCGCGAGGAAGCCGAGCGCCGGCGCCTCCTTGACCGCGCCTCCACCGCCTCCACCGCGTCCGGCGCCGCCGGTGCTTCCGGTGCAGCGGCAACGTCATCCACCGCCGCTGATGCCCCCGCCACAATCGGGGCAGCCACAACCGAGGCAGCAGAAACGCCTGCAGCTGAAGAAGCCGTGGATGCCAGCATCGATGATCAGGAAGCGGACTACTTCGTTGCAGACGACGCCGAGTCAGACGAGGACTCGGTGGAGCCCGACGAGCTGGGCCACGACGAGCTGGGCCACGACGGGGAGGACCTGCCGGCCGGCAACGCTCCGGAGGACCACCAGGGCCACCAGGATCGCCGGGAAGACTAAGACGGATGACTGAAGCAAGCCTGATCTCCCGGTTCGATGCACTCCTGGCGGACCTGGACGGCGTGGTGTATGCGGGCCCGCACGCCATCCCCGGTGCGGTGGAATCACTCCTTCAGCTGGAAGGCCTCGGAGTTGGCCTGGGTTACGTGACCAACAACGCATCGCGGACCCCGGCACAGGTCGCGGCCCACCTCCGAGAGCTCGGCGCACCGGCGGCCGATGACCAGGTGGTCAGCTCCTCACAGGCCGCCGCGGAGCTGCTCGCCTCCGAGCTGCCCCCGGGTTCCCGGGTGCTTATTACTGGCAGCCCGGCACTTGCCCAGGAAATCGAACTCGTGGGCCTGGTGCCGGTGTACAGCCAGGACGAGAATCCAGTGGCGGTGGTCCAGGGCTTCAATCCGGCCATCGGCTGGAAGGAACTCGCCGAGGCCTCCTACGTTGTGGCAGCCGGAACAGTGTGGGTTGCCACCAACACGGACATGTCCATCCCCCAGGCCCGCGGCATCGCGCCCGGAAACGGGACGCTGGTGGCCGCTGTTACCGCCGCCACGGGCCAGACGCCCCGCGTTGCCGGAAAACCTGAAGCCCCGCTGTTCCACTCCGCCGCCAAGCGGCTTGGAGCAGAGCGCCCGCTGGTGGTGGGGGACCGGCTGGACACGGACATCCTGGGCGGCAACAACGCCGGCTTTGCCACCGTGGCTGTCCTGACCGGCGTCGACACCCGGAAAACAATCCTTGCTGCCCGCGCCGCCGAGCGGCCCAACTACATCATCAATGACCTGACGGAGCTGTACAGCCCCTACCCCGAGGTGACGCACGACGACGGCACTTACGCGTGCGGAGAAGCCACCGCTCGCGTGGCCAACGGCGCCGTGGGCGTCATTGGCAGCCAGGACAGCCTCGACGCCTGGCGGGCAGCCTGCGCCGCCTGGTGGGCGGCCACTCCGGATGCCTCCACGGCACAGGAACCGAAACTGGCCTGGCTGGATCACTAGACTGGTTGGATGACTGAGCTGAGCCCCACTGACGAATCCGCAGCAGCCCAGCCTTCCCCGGACTGGCCGCTGGGCAGCCAGGCCGACGTGATGGACCCGCTGGTCAAGCAGGCCCTGGCACCCCTGGACGGAATGCCTGGGATCCCCGTGGCAGACCACGAAGAGGTCTATAACGCACTGCATGACAACCTGCGGGCAGCCCTGGACACGGACCCCTCAAGCGGGGACCCCGCCATCAACCGCCCCTCGGACGGTGGCGCCTGATGCCGCTGCGGCTCGACCAGGCCCTGGTGGCCCGTGGCCTTGCCAGGTCCCGCACCCACGCGGCATCGCTGATCGCCGAAGGCAAAGTCAGCTCTGCGGGCCAGGTGCTTGGCAAGGCATCACTGCAGGTCGGTGAGGATAAGGACCTGGTGGTCCAGCACGACGGGCAGGACACCTATGTGAGCCGTGCCGGGCACAAACTGGCCGGCGCCCTGGAGGCCTTTCCCGAGGTACTGCCCGCGGGCAAACGGTGCCTTGACGCCGGGGCCTCCACCGGGGGCTTTACTGATGTGCTGCTGCGGCGGGGGGCCGCGCACGTGGTGGCGGTCGACGTCGGGCACGGCCAGCTGGTGCCCCGGCTGCGGGAAGATCCCCGCGTGGAAGTCCACGAGGGACTTAACGTCCGCTATATGTCGCCCGGGGATATCGGCGGCCCTGCGGCGCTCACAGTGGCTGACCTTTCCTTTATTTCGCTGACCCTCGTGGTCCAGCCGCTGGCGGGATGCACCCAACCCGGCGGTGATTTGGTGCTGATGGTGAAGCCGCAGTTCGAGATCGGCAAGGACCGCCTGGGACGTACGGGGGTGGTGACCTCCGAACGGGAGCGGCGGATGGCGGTGGAGAAAGTGGCCCGTGCAGCCCTCGATGCCGGCCTCGACCTGCGCGGCCTCGCGCAGAGCCCGCTGCCCGGCCAGGACGGAAACGTCGAATACTTCCTGTGGATAAAGCGCAGGATGAGCCAAGAGTTGCCTAAGATCGAAGAGCGAGACGCAGCCACCGCTGCCTTGCTCGGAACTATCTGGCACAACCACTAGAGAGCGGAACCTGATGAGCAGGCGCGTATTGGTCCTCGCCCACACCGGCCGCGAGGAATCACTGAAGGCCGCCTGGGAGGCCTGCGCCTTGCTGCACGCCTCCGGCATTGTCCCGGTGATGCAGGACTCGGAACTGGCGGACATGGAACGCTTCTTTGGCCACCTGGCCCAGCCCGTGGAAGTGCTCCACGACCACGTCCAATTGCCCGACGTCGAACTGGTGATGGTCCTGGGCGGCGACGGCACCATCCTCCGCGCGGCAGAGCTGGTCCGGGAAGTGGATGTGCCCCTGCTGGGTGTGAACCTGGGCCATGTGGGCTTCCTTGCTGAGAGCGAGCGGGCGGACCTCGCCCAGACCGTTGAATGGATCGCCAGCCGGGAGTACACGGTGGAAGAGCGCATGACCATCGACGTCCAGGTCTGGGTCCGCGGACAGAAGATCTGGCACACCTGGGCGTTGAATGAGGCAGCGATCGAAAAGGCCAACCGGGAACGCATGCTTGAGGTGGTCACCGAGGTGGACCAGCGCCCGCTGACCACCTTCGGCTGCGACGGCATTGTGCTGGCCACGCCCACCGGTTCAACCGCCTACGCGTTTTCTGCCGGCGGACCGGTGGTCTGGCCGGAGGTGGAGGCCCTGGTTATCGTCCCCATCAGCGCCCATGCGCTCTTCGCGAAGCCGCTGGTGGTCTCCCCGCGCTCACGCCTTGCCGTGGAAGTCCTGGGCCGGACGGATGCCCAGGGCGTCCTCTGGTGTGACGGCCGGCGATCCGTCGACCTGCCCCCGGGCGCCCGTGTGGAGGTCACCAAATCAGCCACCCCTGTACGGCTGGCCCGCACCCACCAGACACCCTTCTCGGCCCGGCTGGTGCGCAAGTTTGAACTGCCCATCCACGGGTGGCGCGGCCCTGTCCCCAAGGCTGACGCGATCCATACAGGGCCCATTCCCATCGTCCGGACGCCCCGTCCCATGCCGCCGCTGCAGGTGCCGGGCAGCGGGCAGCCGGACATCGATCCCGATCCCTCAACCGCAAAGTGAACCATGCTTGAAGAACTGAGAATCCGCGATCTGGGCGTCATCACCGACGCAACACTGCCGCTGGGCCCCGGGCTGAGTGTGGTGACCGGTGAGACCGGCGCCGGCAAAACCATGGTGGTCACCGCCGTCGGCCTCCTGCTGGGCGCCCGCTCTGATGCCGGTGCCGTCCGGAGCGGCGCCAAAAGTGCAACTGCCGAGGCTGTGCTGAAGCTCGACGCCGGCCATCCCGCCATTGAGCGTGCCCTGGAGGCGGGTGCGGAGGCTGAAGAGTTCGACGGCGGCGCGGAGCTGATCCTCGCCCGCCGCCTGGGTGCGGACGGACGCAGCCGTGCTTTCCTGGGCGGCAGGGCCGCCCCTGTGGGTGTCCTCGCCGAGATCGGCGAGACCCTGGTGGTGGTCCATGGCCAGTCGGACCAGATCCGGCTCAAGGGCGCCGTGGCACAGCGCGGTGCACTGGACAAGTTCGCAGGGGACGCCCTGGCGGGTCCGCTGTCCGCCTACCAGGAGCTGTACAACCACTGGAAGGCGAGCCAGGCCGAACTGGACAGCCTGCGCAGTGCTGCCCGGGACCGGCTCCGGGAAGCCGAATCCCTGGAGACCGCCCTCGCCGAAATCGATGACGTGGATCCGCAGCCGGGGGAGGACGAGCTCCTGAAGGCGGAGGCGGTGAAGCTCGCCAACGTGGAGGAGCTGCGGATCGCGGCGAGCACAGCCCACCAGGCGCTGATCGCTGAGGACTTCGGTGAAGCGGGCGACGCCACCACGCTGGTGGACGCCGCCAAGCGGACGCTGGAGCATGTGGCCGAGCACGACGCCGAACTGGGCTCGGCAGCAGCCCGCCTGGCCGAAGTGGGCTTCCTCCTGAACGACATCGCTACCGACCTCGCCAGCTACCAGGCCAGCCTGGACACGGAGGGGCCCGAACGCCTCGCAGAAATCGAGGAGCGGCGGGCCGTCCTTGCCAAGCTGATCCGCAAGTACGCCCCGTCCATCGACGAAGTGCTTGAGTGGGCGGAAAAAGCCCGCGTGCGCTTCGATGAACTGCAGGACGATTCAACCCGGATCGAAACGCTGGACGCGGAAGTGGCAAAGGCGGAGGCGGACCTGCAGAAGCAGGCGGCCGCCATCAGCAAGATCAGGGCCAAGGCCGCCAAGGAACTTTCCGCCCGGGTCAGTGCCGAGCTCAAGGCCCTGGCCATGGCCGACGCAACCCTGGTGATCAACCTCGAGCCCACGGGCCTGCTGGGGGCGCATGGTGCGGACGAGATCAGCTTCCTGCTGCAGCCGCACTCCGGCGCGCCGGCCAGGCCGCTGGGCAAAGGGGCGTCCGGCGGTGAACTCTCGCGGGTCATGCTGGCCATCGAAGTGGTGCTGGCTGCCGTGGATCCCGTCCCCACTTTCGTCTTTGACGAGGTGGACGCAGGCGTGGGCGGACGTGCCGCCGTCGAAATTGGCCGACGACTGGCCATGCTGGCCCGGCACGTGCAGGTGCTGGTGGTCACGCATCTGCCCCAGGTGGCAGCCTTTGCCGACCAGCACATCACCGTCACCAAAACTTCGGTCAGGGGGGCCGACGGCAAAACAGCCACCGGGTTCACGTCAAGTGATGTCCGCCTCCTCGACGGTCCCGAGCGGGTCCGCGAACTGGCCCGTATGCTGGCCGGCCAGGAGGACTCGGAGTCCGCGCAGGCGCACGCGCAGGAGCTGCTGGACGACGCGAAACTGCTGCCACAGCGGGCCTGACACAGCCCGGGGAGGCATCCGGACAACGGGCGGCCCCTTGCCTCCCGGACGGCCGGACCAGCAGACTTGATCATTTGGGGAAACAGTTACCGGACCCGTGGAAGGCTCATTTGATGATAGGCTCGAATTCCGTGGTGCAGCGATCAAATTCCCGTGTAAATTCCCGGTTCCCGGGCTCGTCCAAGACGACCAAACACATCTTCGTAACCGGTGGTGTGGCGTCCTCGCTCGGTAAGGGACTGACGGCATCGAGCCTCGGTCATCTGCTGCGGGCACGCGGCCTGTCTGTAACTATGCAGAAGCTCGATCCCTACCTGAACGTGGATCCGGGCACGATGAACCCCTTCCAGCACGGTGAAGTCTTCGTCACGGACGACGGTGCCGAGACGGACCTGGACATCGGACACTACGAGCGCTTCCTCGACGAAAACCTCGAAGGCTCGGCCAACGTGACCACCGGCCAGGTGTACTCCACTGTGATCGCGAAGGAACGCCGCGGCGAATACCTCGGCGACACCGTGCAGGTCATCCCGCACATCACCGATGAGATCAAGCGCCGCATGCGCCTGCCAGCCGAAGGCAAGAACGCCCCGGACGTCATCATCACCGAAATCGGCGGCACCGTAGGCGACATCGAATCCCAGCCGTTCCTCGAGTCGGCCCGCCAGGTCCGCCAGGACATCGGCCGGACCAACGTCTTCTTCCTGCACGTCTCGCTGGTTCCATACATCGGGCCGTCCCAGGAACTGAAGACCAAGCCCACCCAGCACTCCGTCGCCGCGCTGCGCTCCATCGGCATCCAGCCCGAAGCGATCGTCATCCGCTCGGACCGCGAAGTGCCCGAGGCGATGCGCGAAAAGATCGGCCGGATGTGCGACGTCGACATCGACGCCGTGGTCAATGCCGCCGATGCCCCCAGCATCTATGACATCCCCAAGACCCTGCACTCCCAGGGGCTGGACTCCTACATCGTGCGCGCCCTGGACCTTCCCTTCAAGGACGTGGACTGGACCAGCTGGGACAAACTCCTTGAAGCTGTACACAACCCCAAGCACCACGTGGAAATCGCGCTCGTTGGCAAGTACATCGACCTGCCGGACGCCTACCTTTCGGTCACCGAAGCCCTGCGCGCCGGCGGGTTCGCGAACGACACCAAGGTCAAGATCCGCTGGGTCCCCTCGGACGAATGCGAAACCCGCGAAGGCGCCATCAAGGCACTCGACGGCGTCAACGCCATCTGCGTCCCGGGCGGCTTCGGCATCCGCGGGCTCGAGGGCAAGCTGGGCGCACTGAAGTTCGCCCGCGAAACCAAACTGCCGGTCCTGGGACTCTGCCTGGGCCTGCAGTGCATGGTCATCGAGTACGCCCGCAACGTGGTGGGGCTGGAAGGTGCGTCCTCCAGCGAATTCGAGCCCGATTCCAAATACCCCGTCATCGCCACCATGGAAGAGCAGCTGGAGTTTGTGGAAGGCGGCGGCGACCTCGGCGGCACCATGCGCCTGGGCCTGTACGAAGCCAAGCTCGACGCCGGTTCGGTTATCGCCGAAACCTACGGCAAGACCACCGTCAGCGAACGCCACCGCCACCGCTACGAAGTGAACAACAAGTACCGCGACCAGATTGCGGCCGAGGGGCTCGTCTTCTCCGGCACGTCCCCGGACGGCAAGCTCGTGGAGTTCGTTGAGCTGCCCGCGGACGTCCACCCGTACTACGTGGCCACCCAGGCACACCCCGAACTGAGCTCGCGCCCCACCCGGCCGCACCCGCTGTTCGCCGGCCTGGTGAAGGCGGCACTGGACCACCAGGAGGGCGCCGACACGGCCGCCGTTCCGGGCACCGGTGCTGCCGAGGCCGCGCCGTCCGGTACGGTAGCCGCTAAGTAGTTCAGCACGACATAAAGGACGGCGCGATGCCCGGTACACACGAAGCCACCCATGTAGTAAAGGTTTCGGATGCACCGAGCCCGCGCCGTCTTTTGTCCACTGAGAAGGTCTACGAAGGCCGGATCTGGGATGTAGTCAGCGATACCTTCCAGCTGCAGGACAGCGGCGAGGCACTCACCAGGGACTACATTGACCACCCCGGCGCCGTTGCTATCCTCCCCATGAACAGCGACGGCGAGGTCCTCCTCCTCAAGCAATACCGGCACCCCGTGGGCATGGATCTGTGGGAGATCCCGGCCGGGCTGCTGGACGTGGAGGGCGAGGACTTCCAGGTGGGCGCGGCCCGCGAACTCGCCGAAGAGGCGGACCTTGCCGCCGGCACATGGAACGTCCTGGCCGACGTCTTCAACTCACCGGGTTCCTCCAGTGAGGCCATTCGAATCTACCTGGCCCGTGAACTCACCGAGGTTCCGCACCATGAGCGCCACGAGCGGACGGACGAGGAAGCCGAAATCGAGTTCCACTGGATCAACCTGGATGACGCCGTGGAGTCCGTGCTGGCCGGCCGCCTGCACAACCCGTCCGCCGTCGTCGGGATCCTTGCCGCGGCTGCCGCCCGCGCTGACGGATTTACCGGGCTTCGGCCGGCGGACGCGCCCTGGCCCGAGCACCCCAGCCAGCGCTGATGGCCCCTGGTCCTTCGGCTGAGACGGCACTTCCGGCCGGGGAGGCGAAGACCCTCCCGGCAGCGGCCCCCACTGCCATAGACCGCGCCATCACCGACTACCTCCAGCACATGGGGGTGGAACGCGGGCTGGCGGCCAACACCCTTGCAGCGTACCGCCGGGACCTGGCCCGGTACTCCCGTTACCTTGCGGCTGCCGGCTGCATCCGCCCGGAGGACATTACGCGCCATCACGTCACAGGATACGTCCGTGCTTTGTCGGACGGGTCCGACGGCGGCACTGCCCTGGGCGTGCGGTCCGCGGCGAGGACGGTGGTGGCCGTGAGGGGCCTGCACAAGTTCTGGGCCCTCGAAGGATTCACCCCTGCCGACCCTGCCAGCGACGTCCACCCGCCGATGCCCGGGAAGCGGTTGCCGAAGGCCATCAGCGTGGACGAGGTCACCAGGATCCTGGAGGCGGCCGGCACCGATACTGCCACTGGACTGCGGGACCGCGCCCTGCTGGAGTTCCTCTACTCCACCGGGGCCCGGATCAGCGAAGCCGTGGGCCTGGACGTGGACGACATCTCCCTCCAGGAGGCGGAAAGCGGACCTGCCATTGTGCGGCTCTTCGGCAAGGGCTCCAAGGAGCGTCTGGTGCCGCTGGGGTCCTACGGAGCCAGGGCCCTGGACGCCTACCTGGTCCGCGGCCGCCCCCTGCTGGCGGCCAAGGGCAAGGGCACGCCGGCCTTGTTCCTGAATGCGCGCGGCGGCCGGATCAGCCGGCAGAGTGCGTGGACAATCCTCAAAGCGGCCGCCGAGAAGGCCAACATCACCAAGGATGTTTCGCCGCACACCCTCCGGCACTCCTTCGCCACGCACCTGCTCGAAGGCGGCGCGGACGTCCGGGTGGTCCAGGAACTGCTGGGCCACGCCTCAGTAACCACCACGCAGGTATACACACTGGTCACTGCGGACACACTTCGGGAAATCTACGCGGCAGCACACCCGCGGGCGCTCGGCTAAAGCTGCGCCGGAACAGCCCTGAGCTGCCCGTTGGATTGCCCTTCGGGGATCTAGAGCAGCGCCTCGATGGTCAATTCCACCGGGCCCAGCAGGAAAGCCAACACGGACGTGCCCATGCCTGCCAGCAACATCAGACCCGGATGCGCCAAACCGATGACAACCTGGCGCAGGCGCGGGCGGCCGCGGAGGAACGATTTCGGTACCCGCGAAAACGTGGGGACCTGTCGCCAGCCGCGAAGCCGCCGCAGGAACCAGGCGCAGCGGGCAACAAACGCCAGCCACAGGACGGCCACCACCAGCGGGACCAGGGCTGCCATTAGATTGAAACCCAGGGCGGTCACTTCGCGCTCTGAATCACCTGCCAGGGCCTGGATGGTGGTGGAGATGGACGCACTCAGCACTACCGAGATGGCCCACACCAGAAATGCCGCAACGAGCGCCAGGAAGCGCACGAAGAACAGGCCCAGCACCGATTCCCGGGCGGCCTTCACCTGCTGCCGGGGAGTCACGTGGAGCACGGCAAGGGTGCTGAGCAGCGTGGGCAGTGCAGCCGCGGCCACCAGCACGTACCATGTCCAGCCGGCCAGGTCCACGAATTCGTCCACCACGATCAGCAGTGTCCAGAAACAGGCCCAGGCCCAGCCCCAGTACAAGGGGCTGCGCACCAGCCACTCCGGCAGGCGGGCGTCGACGGCCGAGATGCGGGCCGGCCGTATCCCGTGGGCAGATTCGGGAGTCACAGGTAGAGCTTGGCATATCCGGACGCCTCCTGGCGCTTCTTCGCGGACAACTCCCGGACCCCATAGGCTTGGGCGTATGACTGCAGCACGGGTTACTCTCTGTTTCCTGCTCCGTGACGGGGATTCGGGCCCGGAGGTGCTGCTGGGACTCAAGCGGACCGGCTTTGGCCTTGGCAAGGTAGTGGGGATCGGTGGGCACGTGGAACACGGCGAGACTGACGCCCAGGCCGTGGTCCGTGAGGTCCGGGAGGAAACCGGCGTGGTGGTTCGCCAGGAGGACCTCGCAGACGCGGGCGTGGTGCAGTTCGTCTTCCCGGCCCGTCCTGCCTGGGACATGCACACGCGCCTCTTTACTGCCCGGACATGGCAGGGTGAACCGGTGGAAAGCGACGAGATCCTCCCCGAGTGGTTCCGCGTGGACACGTTGCCGGTGGAACGGATGTGGCAGGACGCCGATCACTGGCTGCCGGTGGTCCTGGAAGGCGGCAGGGTCAATATCGTGGTCACCATGGACAGCGACAACGAAGGCGTTGCGTCCTCGGAAAGCCTCCTGCCCTAGGCCTCCAGCCTTGAACGGCTGCCGCCCCCTTTAATTGCCGACGGCGGCGCGGGTCACCTCAAGGTGACCAGGCCGCCGTCGAACTTTCAGTGAAAGACCGCCCTACGGAACGTGCCGCTCCTCCGGGCCGACGTACTCGCTCAGCGGGCGGATCAGCGAGTTGGCGTCCAACTGCTCCATGATGTGTGCCGTCCACCCGGTGATGCGGCTGGCCACAAACAGGGGAGTAAATGTTGCTGTGTCGAATCCCATGAGGTGGTAGGTGGGGCCCGCCGGGTAGTCAAGATTGGGCTTGATGGCCTTTGCTTCTTCCATGGCCTGCTCCAGGCCGTTGTAGAGGCCCAAGAGTTCGGGGCGGCCGTAGTGGGCGATCATCTTGTCCAGGGCGGCCTTCATGGTGGGCACGCGGGAGTCGCCGTGCTTGTAGACGCGGTGGCCAAACCCCATCACCTTCTTTTTCTGCGCCAGCGCGTTTTCCATCCATGCCTTGGCCCGGGCTGCCGCTTCCTCAAGGGACTCCTGCGGGCGGATGCCGATCTCGTCGAACGTGTGCATCACGGCTTCGTTGGCGCCCCCGTGCAGAGGCCCTTTCAAGGCGCCAATGGCACCGGTGACCGCCGAATGGAGATCCGACAGGGTGGAAGTGATGACGCGGGCGGTGAACGTGGACGCGTTAAAGGAGTGCTCCGCATAGAGGATCATTGACACGTTGAACGCCTCCACCACCTCCGGCACCTGTTCCTCGCCGAAGGTCATCCAAAGGAAGTTCGCCGAATAGCCAAGGTCCTCACGCGGCTCGACGACGCCCTGCCCGTGCCGGCGCCGCTGGTCGTATGCCACTACGGCCGGCATGGCAGCAAACAGGTCGATGGCTTTGGCCATGTTCGCTTCGCGCGACGCATCCTCGGCCAGGGGGTGCCGGGCGCCCATCACCGACGCCGCCGTCCGGCACACATCCATGGGGTGGGACGTCTCCGGCAGCGCATCGATCACCTGCTTGACCACCGGATCCAGGGCCCGGCCGGCCCGCTCGCGTGCAGTAAACTCCGTCAGTTGCTCCTGGCTGGGCAGCTCGCCGTTCCAGAGCAGGTAGGCCACCTCCTCGAAGCTGCACCTGGCCGCCAGCTCCTGGACGGGGTAGCCCCTGTACAGCAGGGAGTTGGTGTCCGGGTTGACCTTCGAGACGGACGTGTAATCCACCACGACGCCGTCTAGGCCCTTTTTGATGTCCACTTCAGCCATGCTGAAACTCCTTCGTTCCTGTCGCCTGTTGCACCGGCGGTACCCGGTGCAGCTTTCCTACTCCCCGGGGACCCGGAAATTGAACACTCCGCTGTCGAAGCGGTTGTAGCCTTCGTAGTCAACGAGATCGTAGAGGCGTGCGCGGGTCAGCATGCTGCCGACCTGCGCCTCCTGCGTACCCTGAGCCCTAATCGATTCCAGCGTACGCTCGGCAGCGCCCATGGCACTACGGAGAAGGGTCACCGGATATATCACCATGTTCACTCCGACGCTCTGGAGCTGGTCCACGGTGAAGAGGTCGCTTTTGCCGAATTCGGTCATGTTGGCCAGGATGGGCACTTCGACGGCGTCACGGATGGCCTGGAATTCTTCCAATGTTGCCATGGCTTCGGGGAAGATGGCGTCAGCCCCTGCGTCCACGAGGGCTTTGGCACGGTCCTGTGCGGCTTTCAGTCCTTCCACGGCGCGGATGTCGGTGCGGGCCATGATGAGGAAGTTGGGGTCACGGCGGGCGTCGGCCGCGGCGCGGATGCGTTTGGTTGCCGTCTCCAGGTCCACGACGTTTTTGCCGTCGAGGTGGCCGCAGCGTTTGGGGTTGAACTGGTCCTCGATGTGCAGCCCTGCCAGGCCGGCGTTTTCGATTTCCTGGACGGTGCGGGCCACGTTCATGGGTTCGCCGAAACCGGTATCGGCGTCCACGATGGCGGGCAGGTCCGTCATGCGGGCGATCTGCCCTGCCCTGGTGGCGACTTCGGTGAGGGTGGTCAGGCCGATGTCGGGCAGGCCGAGGTCGTTGGCCAGGACCGCACCGGAAATATAGACCCCGGCGAAGCCCTTCTCCTCGATCAGCCGGGCCGAGAGCGGGTTGAACGCACCCGGGAACTGCGCGATGGCCCCGGAGGCCAGGAGTTCGCGGAACCGGATGCGTTTCTGTTCGGGGGTGACTTTGGAGTAGAGCATCTAGAAGAGTCCCTTGGGTGCGGCGCCGAGGTTGATGAGGCCGGGGGCGGCGGTGATGTTCAGCTGGTCCAGTTCCCCTGCGGGGAGTTCGGGGAGGCGTTCGACGGCGGCGAGGAACCGTTCGATCTCGGCTTCCTCCACGAGCCCGGCGGCGAGGGTGCGGAACTTGTGGATGTACTGCTCCCGGCCGAAGGGCCGGGCACCGAGGGGGTGGGCGTCGGCGACGGCGATCTCATCGGTGATGACAGTGCCGTCGGTGAGGGTGATTTCCACGGAGCCGCCGAAGGCTTTTTCGTTGATGTCCAGGGAGTGGTAGCGGCGGGTCCATTCCGGGTCTTCCTCGGTGGATACTTTCTGCCAGAGGTCCACGGTGTCCGGGCGGGCGGCGCGTTCGGGGGAGTAGGAGTCCACGTGGTGCCAGGCGCCGTCCTGCAGCGCGACGGTGAAGATGTACGGGATGGAGTGGTCCAGGGTCTCCCTCGAGGCGGTGGGGTCGTACTTCTGGGGGTCGTTGGCGCCCGAGCCGATCACGTAGTGGGTGTGGTGGCTCGTCTTGATCAGCACTGACTTCACGTTGGCCGGGTCGGTGGCTTCGGGGTGCTCACGGTTCAGTTTCCGGGCCAAATCGATCCAGGCCTGGGCCTGGTACTCGGCCGAATGTTCCTTCGTGTAGGTGTCCAGGATGGCCCGCTTGGCCTCGCCCGCTTCCGGCAAGGGAACCATGTAGGAGGCGTCCGGGCCGTCCAGCAGCCAGGCGATCACCCCGTCTTCGCCTTCGTAGATCGGCACCGGGGACGTCTGCCCGCGCATCGCCCGGTCGGCTGCCTCTACCGCCATCTTCCCGGCGAACGCGGGGGCGTGGGCCTTCCACGTGGAGATCTCGCCCTTGCGCGACTGCCGCGTTGCGGTGGTGGTGTGCAGGGCCTGGCCGACGGACTGGAAGATCGTCTCGACGTCCAGGCCCAGCAGGGTGCCGATGCCGGCCGCGGCGGACGGACCAAGATGGGCGACGTGGTCGATCTTGTGCTTGTGCAGGCAGATCGCCTTCACCAGGTTCACCTGGATCTCATACCCGGTGGCAATCCCGCGGATCAGGTCCCGGCCGCTGGAACCCACATGCTGGGCGACGGCGAGGATGGGCGGGATGTTGTCGCCGGGGTGGGAGTAGTCCGCAGCAAGGAAAGTGTCGTGATAATCCAGCTCCCGCACCGCCACTCCGTTGGCCCAGGCCGCCCATTCGGGGGAGACCCGTTCGCCGATCCCGAAAACCTTCGCACCCTTGCCACCCGTACTGGGCCGATGGGTGAGTGTCTGCGCGCGGGCGGCCACGATCGGGGCCCGGTTCAGCGACGCGATGGCCACCGAGGCGTTGTCGATGATCCGGTTGATCACCATCTCCGTGACGTCGTCAGTGACCTCCACGGGGTCGGCGGCAACCCTGGCGATTTTGTGCGCCAGCTGGTCTTCGCGGGGGAGGTTCTCTTCGCTCTTGTGGACGCGGACGTGGTGTTCCTTGACCATGGGGCTCCTTCTAGCGGGGTGTGTGGGTTGCTTTGATGTGGGACAGGCTGCGGTGCAGATGCAGGGTGGTGGCCGCCTGCGCCAGTCCCGGGTTGCCGATGGCGATGGCCTCTGCGATGGCGGCATGTTCGGCTGCCGCGGCTCTCAGCCGCGCGGCATCGTCGGCCGCCATGCGGCGGATGCGGACCAGGTGGACCCGGAGGCTCCGCATCGCCTGCGCAAGGTAGGAATTGGAGATGGCGGTGTCGATGGCAGAGTCCAGCCGTTCCACCAGCAGGTAGTAGTCCTCCAAAGCGGGTGCGCTGTTGCTGATCAGCGAAGGAGCCGCCCGGAAATCCGCCTCAAGTTTCCGGAAGGTTCCGGCATCGCCCCGTTGCGCCGCCAGCGCCGCAGCCTTGCCTTCGAGCGTCTCGCGCAGTTCGAACAGTTCGTCGATATCCTCCAGCGAGATGTCGGTGACGACGACGCCGCGGCCGCCCGCCGCCGTCGTCAGCCCTTCTGCAGCCAGGCGGCCCAGCGCCTCCCGGAGTGGAGTGCGTGAGACGCCAAGCCGCTCCGCCTGTTCCACCTCGGCCAGCAAGGTGCCCGGCTGGAGCCGCCACTGGACGATGTCATCGCGGAGCGCCGTGTAGGCGCGGTCGCTGGCTCGCACTGGTTGTCCCTTCGTTGGTCCAGCCAGTGTATACAAGGAAAGCCGAAAAAGCAGCAGGACGGCTATGTCTTGCGGACAAAAGCACTGAGTGTATACATATTCCGGAGTGGGATTTTGCCTGACTCAATCACCGGACGCCGCCAGGCTCAATCACCGGACGCCGCCACGCTCAATCACCGGACGTCGACTGGCACAATCACCGGGCGCTGCCAGGCTCCAGCACCGGGCGCTGTCAGGCTCAATCACCGGAGGCTGGTACGAGCAATCACCGTGCTGCCCACCGGTATTCGTTTTCCGGCCGGCCTGGAGTGCCGTAGCGCGCAGTCCTGGATACGGTTCCGGCGTCAGCGAGGTACTCCAGGTAGCGGCGGGCCGTGACGCGGGACATGCCCAGGGCGTCCATGACTTCCGTGGCGGATACAGCACCCTGCTGCTCCTTCATAAACTCCTGGACCGACGCCAGGGTTGACACCGAAAGCCCCTTCGGCAAAGGCAGTTCGGAGGGGGCCCGAAGGCTGGCGAACGCCTGGTCCACGTCCGTCTGGGAAGCTCCAGCCTTTCCGGAACCCCCAGGCGGGCCTGCCAGCTGCTGCCGGAACTGGCGGTAACTCTCCAGTTTGTCCGCGAAGGTGGCGTAGGTGAACGGCTTAATCAGGTACTGGACCACGCCGATGGCCACGGCGCTGCGCACGATGGCCAGTTCGCGGACGGCGGTGATGGCGATGATGTCGGCCAGGATCCCGGACGCCCGCATGCGGCGGGCGATATCCAGGCCGTGGAGGTCGGGAAGGTTCATGTCCAGCAGGACGAGTTCCACCGGGTTGCCGGCCGCGGCGAACTCGTTGAGCAGCCGCAGGGCGGACTGTCCGTCCGGGGCAGTGCCGGCCAGCTCGAAGCCCGCCAGCCGCCCTACGTAAGCTGCGTGTGCGGCAGCTGCGATAGCCTCATCCTCCACCACGAGGACCCGGATGTTGCTCACGGTTGGTGCTCCTTCTTTGCCGGCGCCGCGGCGGGGAGGAAAACTTCGAACTTGGCACCACGCCGGCCATTGATTGTCAGGGTACCCCCCAGTCGGTGCACAGCCTGGCGGACCAGCGCGAGGCCGATGCCCCGTCCGCCCTGGCCTGCCGGTTTGGTGCTGAAGCCATGCCGGAGCAGGTTTTCCGCGGCAGTGGGCTCGATGGCGGGGCCCGAATCGTGCACGGTGATATCCAGGCCTTCCTCGTCGGCCTCCACCGTCAGCTCCACCTGCCGCGGGGCCGGTCCGTCGGCCGCCGCATCCATGGCATTGTCCAGCAGGTTGCCAAGGATGGTTACCAGGTCCTGCACGGCAATCCCCGCCACGCTCGCCGAGCCAAGCGCGGCCACGTCCAGCTGCACGCCCCGTTCGTGCGCCTCGGCCACCTTGCCCATCACCAGGGCACCAAGCACAGGCTCATCCAACGAACTGACCATGTCATCTGTCAGCTGCTGACTGAGTTCGAGGTCCTTCGTTGCGAAGGACAGGGCCTCCTGCGTGCGCCCCAGCTCCAGCAGCGAAACCATGGTGTGCAGCCGGTTAGCGTGCTCGTGGGTCTGCGCGCGGAGTGCGTCAGAGAGCGTGCGCATGGTTTCCAGCTCGCTGCCGAGGGCTTCGATTTCCGTCCGGTCCCGCAGGGTTGCCACTGTTCCGTAGACGGGGGTCTTGCCGCGGCTGGCGGACACCTCGGGCCCCTTTGCAGGTCCCTGGTTCACCACCAGGATGCGTGAGCCGGTCAGGACAATCTCGTCCTTGGCGCTGCGCCCCGACTCGAACAGTGTCCGGAGCCCTTCATCAAGGGGCAGCTCGGACAGTGACGGCGGCCGGGTGGGGTCCTTGCTGCCGGGACTGTCCAGGCCCAGCAGTTCGGCCGCCTGGTCGTTGTACATCACCACGTGGCCCTTGGTGTCGATCAGGATCAGTCCCTCCCGCACCGAATGCAGCACCGACTCGTAGTAGGCGAAAAGCTGGGCCAACTGCTCAGGTCCCCAGCCGCGCGTGACTCGCCGGAGGTACCGGCCCAGCAGCCACGAGGCCAGCGAACCGCCCACCAGCAGGGCCAGTCCGATGGCGACGAGGGCGGGCAGCCGGCCGGAGAGGGCAACGTCCACGCTCCGGACCGTGACGCCAGCGGCCACCAGTGCTTTGACGTTCCCGGCAGCATCCTTCACCGGCGCTATGGTGCGCACCGAGGGTCCCAGTGTTCCGGCGGTAACCTCGGTGAACGTTTCACCGCGCAGTGCGGCATCAATGGACCCGATGTAAGGTCTGCCGAGTTCCTCGTTGCGCGGATGCGTCCAGCGCGTCCGGTCCGGCGCCATGATCGTCACGAAGTCGGCGCCCGACCCCGCCATCACATTGAGGGCGTAGGGCTGCAGCAAAGCCGAGGGATTGGTGGTGTCCGCAGCCTGGAGGACCAGGGGATTGGCGGCGATCGCGGCAGCAACGCCGGTCATCCGGCGCCCGGCTTCCTCATACGTCCGGTCGCGGGCGTCGATGAACGTGGCGGTGCCCACGATCGCGATGAAGGACACCACAATCAGCAGGTTCGCCACAAAGAGCCGGCGGGCGATACTCCAGCGGTGGATCATCTGTACCTTTCCCCAACCGATTAACTTCGCCCTGGCCGAACTGCGTCACGACCAATATGAACGCAACGGTGAGCTGGGTCACCACCTGTCCAATGATGGATATCACACCGGAGGACGTGGTGAGCCCAGAGACTGTGCCGCAGCGTCTACCAGATTATCCAAAGGAGACACATCATGGCTTCTCAACGAGGAGAGTCGCTTGACAGCGTGAAGACGCCGCGCAAGGGCCTGGACAAATCGCATTACCTCTACATTGCCGTCATCGTCGCCGTCATCCTGGGCGCCGTCGTCGGCCTGCTGTTCCCCGAGGTGGGCAAATCCCTCAAGCCGCTCGGCGACGGATTCATCAAGCTCATCAAGATGATGATCGCCCCCATCATCTTCTGCACCATCGTCCTGGGCATCGGCTCCATCGCCAAGGCAGCCACGGTTGGCAAGGTAGGCGGCCTGGCGCTGCTCTACTTCGTCATCATGTCCACCTTCGCCCTGGCCATCGGCCTGGTGGTAGGCAACATCATCCACCCGGGCGAGGGCCTCAAGCTCACCCCCTACGATCCCAACAAGAAGGCCGCCACGGACAGCACCGTGGACTTCCTGCTCGGAATCATTCCCGGTGACATCCCCGTCCTGCCGACTTTGTTCGCTGCTATCCTGGTTGGCTTCGCACTGCAGAAGATGGGTCCGCAGGGTGCCCCCATCCTTAGGGCCATCAGCCACGGACAGGTCCTTGTTTTCCGCATCCTGATCATGATCATGTGGCTGGCCCCCGTTGGTGCCTTCGGTGCCATCGCCGCCGTCGTGGGAGCTACCGGCTTCCAGGCCATCGTGAGCATGTTCACCCTGATGATTGCCTTCTACATCACCTGCGCCCTGTTCATCGTGGTCATTCTCGGTGGCCTTCTGCAGGTGGTGTCGGGCGTCAACATCTTCAAGCTGATGAGGTACCTGGCCCGCGAATACCTGCTCATCTTCTCCACCTCATCCTCCGAAGCCGCGCTGCCCCGCCTGATCGCCAAGATGGAACACCTCGGCGTCTCCAAGCCGGTCGTCGGCGTCACGGTCCCCACCGGCTACTCCTTCAACCTTGACGGCACGGCCATCTACCTGACCATGGCATCCCTCTTCGTCGCCAACGCCATGGGCACCCCGCTGGACCTCGGCGCGCAGATCTCGCTGCTGGTCTTCATGATCATCGCCTCCAAGGGTGCAGCCGGCGTCACCGGCGCAGGCCTGGCCACCCTCGCTGCCGGCCTGCAGGCACACAAGCCCGAACTGCTGGGCGGCGTGGGCATGATCGTCGGCATCGACCGGTTTATGTCCGAAGCCCGCGCCCTGACCAACTTCACGGGCAACGCCGTGGCAACGGTCCTGATCGGCACCTGGGTGAAAGAAATCGACGGCGACCAGGTTGGCCGCGTTCTCTCGGGCGAGGAACCCTTCGACGAGGCAACCATGCTGGCCCACCACCACGGCGAGATGGCACCCAAGGAAGACGCCACCCGAGCGGTTTCCACCCCCTAGCCTCCGCCCTTCGCTAACCTCAAAACTGCCCTCGCAGCCTCTGCTGCGGGGGCAGTTTCGTGTGCCGGAGAGGCGAGAACCTTCGACCTCAGCTAGAGGGTAAAGGCTCAACATCCGCGGAAAGTCAAGTTGCCTCGAATACCGTGTCGGGCGCTGTAACCTTGGGAAGAAGCAGGAGCGTTGCTGGCCATCCAGCGGCAGGAAATCACCGTCATCGAAAGTGTGGATAGATACGTGAGCAGCGAACAGGGTTCAGCAACTCTGGAGGGCACGGAATTCGACCTGGAAGACGCGGTGATGGGGCCCACCGGGCGCCCATACCGCGAGTTCCCGGAACCCGCGCCGCTGTCCTCCCACGGTCCGGCCCGCGTCATCGCCATGGTCAACCAAAAAGGCGGCGTCGGCAAGACCACCTCCACCATCAACCTCGCGGCAGCGCTGGCTGAATACGGCCGCCGCGTGCTCCTGGTGGACTTCGATCCCCAGGGCGCCCTGTCCGCCGGCCTTGGCGTCAACCCCCACGAACTGGACCTCACCGTCTACAACGTCCTGATGGACCGCAAGGTCAACATCCGGGACGCCATCCACCAGACCGGTGTGGAGAACGTTGATCTGCTGCCGGCAAACATCGACCTCTCGGCAGCCGAAGTGCAGCTGGTCAACGAGGTGGCGCGCGAGCAGGTGCTGGACCGTGCGCTCAAGAAAGTCGAAGACGACTACGACGTCGTCCTCATCGACTGCCAGCCATCCCTTGGCCTCCTGACCGTTAACGCCTTGACCGCGGCACATGGCGTGATCATCCCGCTGATCTGCGAATTCTTTGCCCTCCGTGCCGTGGCGCTGCTGGTGGAAACCATCGACAAAGTCCAGGACCGGCTCAACCCCCGCCTGCAGGTGGACGGGGTGCTGGCCACCATGTACGACGCCCGCACGCTGCATAGCCGCGAAGTGATCGCCCGCCTGGTGGAGGCCTTCGGGGACAAGGTCTTCGAAACCGTCATCAAGCGCTCCATCAAGTTCGCCGACGCCACCGTGGCCGCGGAACCCATCACCAGCTACGCCGCCACTCACGTGGGGGCCGATGCTTACCGCAGGCTGGCCAAGGAACTGATTTCGCGCGGTGGCGCACCCTAACCACGCCGTGGCCGAAACCAAGCCCGGCTTTGAGGTGCGGCTGGCCAACTTCACGGGTCCGTTCGACCTCCTCCTGGGGCTGATCGCCAAACACCAGCTGGACATCACCGAGGTGGCCATCGCCACCGTGACCGATGAGTTCATCAAGTACATCCGCAACCTGCAGAAGCTGGGCGAAGAGTGGGCCCTGGACGAGGCCAGCGAATTCCTGGTGATCGCCGCGACGCTCCTGGACCTCAAAGCTGCCCGGCTCCTGCCTGCCGGCGAGGTGGACAATGACGAAGACATTGCGCTGCTGGAAGCCAGGGATCTGCTCTTCGCCCGCCTGCTGCAGTACAAAGCCTTCAAGCAGGTGGCCGGCATCCTTGGTGAAACCCTCCACCAGGAGGCCCGGCGCTTTCCCCGGCAGGTGCCGCTGGAAGGACACTTCGCCGCGATGCTCCCCGAACTGGTTTGGAAACATACGCCCGAACAGTTCGCCCGTTTGGCGGAGGCGGCCATGCGGCCGAAGGCTCCACCGCCCACGGAAGTGGGGCTGGCCCACCTTCACGGCGGTACCGTGAGCGTCAAGGAGCAGGCTGAAATCGTGGGGCTGCGGCTACAGCTGGAGTCGCCGCTGACGTTCCGTACCCTGATCGCTGACGCCGACTCCACCCTGATGGTGGTGGCCAGGTTCCTCGCCCTCCTGGAACTGTTCAGGGATAAGGCAGTGTCCTTCGACCAGCTCTCGCCCCTGGGGGACCTGGCCGTGCACTGGACGGCCGGCAGCGGGGACTGGTCCGCGGAAAACCTGAGCGAGGAATTTGAGGAGCAGTTGTGACCCAGCAACCAACAGAGGACGCAGCGCAGGGGGAGCCGGACGTCAACAGCCTTCCCGGCGGTGCCAAAGCGGCCCTCGAGGCCGTGCTGATGGTCATCGACGAGCCCGCTACAGAAGAGGAGCTGGCCGCGGGCCTGGAGCTGACCGTTGATGCGGTGGGCGCCCTGCTGGCAGAACTCCAGCGGGAGTATAGCGGCTATACTGTTAACGCCCCGGATATGGATTCAGCCAGCCCAGCTGGTTTCGGCTCCAGCCCCCGGGGTTTTGAATTGCGGAAAGTCGCCGGCGGCTGGCGGATCTACTCCCGTGCTGATTTCGCCCATATCGTGGGCAAATACGTGCTGGAGGGGCAGACGGCCAGGCTCACCCAGGCCGCCCTGGAAACGCTCGCGGTGATCGCTTACCGCCAGCCGGTCTCCAGGGCCAGGGTGTCCGCAATCAGGGGAGTTAATGTCGACTCCGTCGTACGGACACTCGCCCAGCGCGGGCTGATCGAGGACACGGGAACGGATCCCGAGTCCGGCGCCATCCTCTACCGGACCACGTCGTACTTCCTGGAACGGATGGGAATCAGTTCAGTGGCCGAGCTGCCGCAGCTGTCCCCGCACCTCCCGGGGCTGGACGGGATCGCGGAGTTTTACGACGCCGAAACAACGTAGGCAGGGACCATCCCTGGCTGCAGCACGAGTATTTACAAGGGCAGATAATTTCTGCGCGGCTGGCTAGGGTTGTCTGTGGACACCTTGCCGGCCAACATATCGAAGGACGGGTCATGACACAGGCGGGACGCCAGGGTTCACCACGTAACAGTTCGGGACGCAACAGCTCCGGGCACAAGAACACACCGGGACGCAGCAGCTCCCAGGGCGGCACTTCAGCCGGCGGCTTCCGCGGCGGTTCAGCCAAGCGCGGCACCGGATTCGGCAGCGACCGCCCGCACCGCGCACCCAAGCCGCGCGAGGAGCGCTTCATCGATCCGGACCAGGCGCCGGAAGCCCGGACAGGCGGGGGAGCCCCGGAACCAAGGGCTGCCAAGCCTTCTTCCCGGAAGCCTGCCGCGCGCAAGCCCGGAGCCAAGAAGGCACCCGGCACACCAGGGGCACCTAAGCAGAAGCCGCGGACCGGCGCCCCGGGGGCAGCCGCCTCACGCGCCTTCGGCAGCGAACGCTTCGGCCAGAACCTCGGGCCGATCCGCAAGCCGTCACGCAAGAAGGGCCCGCGCGGCGTCGTTCCCCAGTCCGAACTCCACGATGCCGACGGCGTGCGCCTGCAAAAAGTGATGGCGTCCGCCGGGGTGGCCTCGCGGCGCGTCTGCGAAGAGATGATTGCAGAAGGCCGGGTGGAAGTGGACGGCCAGGTGGTTACCGAACTCGGTGTCCGCGTCGATCCGAAAACCGCCGTCATCCACGTGGACGGCATCCGGATCCAGCTGGACGAAAACATGGTCTACATGGTGTTCAACAAGCCCAAGGGCGTCGTCTCCACCATGGAGGACCCCGAGGGCCGGCCCTGCATCAGCGATTTCCTCCGGAACCAGCACGGCGAACGGCTCTTCCACGTGGGCCGGCTGGACGTCGCCACCGAGGGGCTGCTCCTGCTGACGAACGACGGCGAGTTGGCCAACCGCCTGACCCACCCGTCCTACGAGGTTCCCAAGACGTACCTCGTCCAGGTCCGCGGCCCGTTCCCGCAGGGGATCGGTACCCAGCTCAAGCAGGGTGTGGAACTGGAGGACGGTTTTGCGAACGTCGATTCCTTCAAGCTGGTGGACTCCACCCCCGGGCACGTGCTGATCGAGGTAGTGCTGCACTCCGGCAAGAACCGGATCGTCCGCCGCCTGTTCGACGCCGTCGGATTCCCGGTCCTGCGGCTGGTCCGCGTCAAGGTGGGACCCATCGGCCTGGCCGACCAGCGCCAGGGAAGCATCCGCAACCTTGGCAAGCAGGAAGTCGGCCACCTGCTGGCATCCGTAGGACTCTGACCATGTCCGCTTTCCAGAGCCAGGGCCGCGGGCACCTGGACGGTCCGGTGGTGGTCCTTGGCACAGGGCTGCTGGGGACGAGCATCGGGTTGGGTTTGCGCGGCCGCGGGGTTCCGGTATACCTCTCCGATCCCTCGCCCACCAATCAAGCGGTTGCGGTGGACATCGGGGCGGGGCAGCCCTTGGCTGCGTTGACAGGGGAGACGCCGCAGCTGGTGGTTGTTGCCGCCCCGCCGGATGTCACGGCCGATGTTGTGGCGAAGGCGCTGGCTGACTACCCGGAATCGGTAGTGGTGGACATCGCCAGCGTCAAGGCGGGGATCCTCTCGGCACTGCGCAGCCGCGGCGTGGACCTGTCACGTTACGTGGGCACCCACCCCATGGCCGGACGTGAGAAATCCGGCCCGGTAGCCGCCCGTGGTGAGCTCTTCACGTCGATGCCGTGGGTGGTGTGCCCGTCTGAAGAGACTTCAGGTGCCGCACTCCAGGTGGCCCGCTCGCTGGCTGCCGACCTCGGAGCAGTCGTCTCCCAGTTCACCGCTGATGAACACGATGAAGCGGTGGCCCTGGTCTCGCACCTGCCCCAGGTGATGTCGTCGCTTTTGGCCAGCCGGCTTCAGGGCACGCCGCTGCACGCGCTCTCCCTTGCGGGCAACGGCCTGCGGGACGTTACCCGGATTGCTGCCAGCGATCCCACCCTTTGGGTGCAGATCCTGGGCGGCAATGCGGCCAAGGTGGTGGAGATCCTTTACGGCGTGCGCGAGGACCTGAACCGGCTGATCGGAACGCTGGAACAGCCCGCGGCTCCGGGTGCCCGCCTGGACCTCGCTCAGCTGATCAGCGAAGGCAATGCCGGACAGGCCCGGATTCCGGGCAAGCACGGCGGGCCTCCGCAGGCGTACTCCTGGCTCACCGTCCTGGTGGATGACAAGCCGGGCCAGATCGCGCAGCTCCTGACTGAAATCGGTGAAATCGGCGTCAACGTTGAGGACTTGCGGCTGGACCATTCGTCCGGACAGAACGTGGGCATGGTGGAATTGTCAGTGTTGCCCAACAAGCATGACCACCTGATCGAAGCATTAAACGACCGCGGATGGCGGGTACTTCAGTAATGACACAGGAACTTCTTGACACCCTGCCGGCGCTCCGCGTCGGCAGGCCACTGGTGGTTGCCATCGACGGGCCGTCCGGCTCGGGCAAGTCCAGCGTCAGCAAGGAAGTGGCACGGAGGCTCCGCCTCGCCTACCTGGATACCGGTGCAATGTACCGTGCACTCACCTGGCACTGCGTCACCAACGGCATTGACCTCGACGACGCCGCTTCCGTGGAGCAGGCCTCCCGCGACCTTGTCCTGGAACTGAGCACCAGCCCCAACGAGGAGTTCGTCCGCGTTGACGGCGTCGACGTCACCGACGCCATCCGGGAACCCGCCATCTCTTCGGCAGTCAGTGCCGTGGCCACCACCCTTGGCGCCAGGACGGAGCTCATCCGGCGGCAGCGCGCCCTGATTGAAAAGCACCACCGCCGCATGGTGGTGGAAGGCAGGGACATTACCACCGTCGTCGCGCCCGGCGCAGAGGTGCGGATGCTGCTCACAGCCAGCGAGGAAGCCCGGCTTCGCCGCCGCGGCATCCAGCTTGGCGGAACGCAGAACGCCGAACAGCTGGCCGCGCAGGTGACCCACCGCGACGCCAAGGACTCCACGGTGGTCAACTTCACGCAGGCCGCCTCGGGAGTGGTCACCCTGGACTCCTCGGACCTCGACTTCGACCAGACAGTTGCCGCAGCCCTGGTGATTGTGACCAAGGTCCTGAACCGTGACTGAGCCGGCCATCAACCAGCCCGCCATGGACCGTGGCAGGCCGGAGATTCCGCCCGGCTGGACCATGGCTTGGAGCAGGCCGGTGGGCTGGATCCTGGACCACCTGTTGTACCGGACGTCCGTCACCGGGCGGGATAACGTCCCCACCGGCGGGCCGGTGATTTTTGCCGCCAACCACATCAGCTTCCTGGACGGGCCGGTCATGTTCGGCGCCTCCCCGCGGCCCATGCACATCCTGGTGAAACAGGAAATGTTCACCGGCTTCCTGGGCCGGGTCCTCACCGCCTCCGGGCAGCTGCCGGTGGACCGTTCGGGAGACCGCGCCGCGTTGCAGCGCTGCCGGAAAGTGCTCGACGCCGGCCGTTGCGTCGGGATTCTTCCTGAGGGCACGCGGGGGAGCGGGGCCGCGGAAGACATCAACGGCGGCGTGGCCTGGCTGGCACTGAACTCCGGCGCCCCTGTGGTGCCGGTCGCGATCCTCGGAACCCGCAAAGGGGACGAACACCTCGATTCCGTACCACGGCCGGGCAGGCGGTTCCATGTCAGCTTCGGCAATGCGCTGACGTTGACCCGCCGGGCCGGCGAAAGCGGCCGTGCTTCAATGGACAGGGCGGCGCTGGAGATCCGCGCCGCACTGTCAGGGCATGTGCAGGATTCCATCCAGCTCACCGGGCAGCCACTGCCGGCGGCCGGCAATTCACAAAGACTTCAAGCAGTAGCCGGGACGCCGGCAGATGACCACTAAGGACAGTGCAATGAGCGACACCACCCAGACCTCCGGCCACCCAGGCGCCGGCGACGACGAATACACTCCGGCAGGCACCGACCAGGTTGCCGAGCGGCTGGCGGCAATTGACGACGACGAAGCCGAGCTTCGTGCGGCGTCCCTCCGGGCGGGCCTTGAGGACTACGACCTTGACGAGGACGATGCCGCGCTCCTCAGCGGCGACTTCGGCGACGAAGATTATGACGGCCCCGTCAAGCTGGATCCCGTCCTGGCCATTATCGGCCGCCCCAACGTGGGCAAGTCCACCCTGGTGAACCGCATCCTGGGCCGCCGCGAAGCAGTGGTTGAAGACACCCCCGGCGTCACCCGCGACCGCGTGATGTACTCCGCCCACTGGAACGGCCGCAACTTCACGCTGGTGGACACCGGCGGCTGGGAACACGACGCCCGGGGCATCCACGCCCGGGTGGCCGAGCAGGCCGAGATGGCGGTAGAACTCGCAGACGCAGTCCTTTTCGTCGTCGACTCCGCCGTGGGCGCCACCGCCACCGACGAAGGCGTGATGAAGATGCTGCGCCGCAGCAAGAAGCCCGTCATCATGGTGGCCAACAAGGTTGACGACTTCGCGCAGGAAGCGGACTCCGCTGCACTGTGGGGCCTCGGCTTCGGCGAGCCCTACCCCGTGTCCGCCCTGCACGGCCGGGGCGTAGCCGACCTCCTGGACCATGTGATGGACGTGCTGCCCGAGTTCTCCACCATTGAGGGCCTGGAACGCTCCGGCGGCCCCCGCCGCATCGCGCTGATCGGCCGTCCCAACGTGGGCAAGTCCTCGCTGCTGAACAAGCTTGCCGGCACCGAGCGCGTGGTGGTGGACAACACCGCCGGAACCACGCGGGACCCGGTGGACGAATTCATTGAGCTCGGTGGCCGGACGTGGCGCTTCGTGGACACGGCAGGCATCCGCCGCCGCCAGCACATGGCCCAGGGCGCGGACTTCTACGCCTCCCTGCGGACGCAGTCAGCGCTCGAAAAGGCGGAGGTCGCCGTCGTGCTCCTCGCCGTGGACGAGGTCCTCAGCGAGCAGGACGTCCGGATCCTGCAGCTCGCCATTGAATCGGGCCGGGCTCTGGTGCTGGCGTTCAACAAGTGGGACCTGCTCGACGACG
The DNA here is from genome assembly GCF_030817835.1 of Pseudarthrobacter sp. W1I19. Classification (NCBI taxonomy): domain Bacteria; kingdom Bacillati; phylum Actinomycetota; class Actinomycetes; order Micrococcales; family Micrococcaceae; genus Pseudarthrobacter; species Pseudarthrobacter sp. W1I19. The sequence goes on along the minus strand of NZ_JAUSZR010000001.1, from coordinate 2,718,537 downwards.
AACGCCGGCGGTACCTGGAGCGCGAGATCGAACAGGACCTGGCCCATGTGAACTGGGCTCCCCGCGTCAATATCTCGGCGAAAACCGGGTGGCACAAGGACCGGCTGGTTCCGGCCCTGGATGTGGCGCTGGAAAGCTGGGACAAGCGCATTGCCACCGGCCGCCTGAACGCCTTCCTGGGCGAACTCGTGGCCGCCCACCCGCACCCGGTCCGCGGCGGCAAGCAGCCGCGCATCCTCTTCGGCACCCAGGCCTCCAGCCGGCCGCCGAAGTTCGTGCTGTTCACCACCGGTTTCCTGGATCCCGGATACCGCCGCTTCATCACCCGCCGGCTGCGGGAAACCTTTGGCTTCGAGGGCACGCCCATCGAGGTCAGCATGCGGGTGCGGGAAAAGCGGGGCAAGAAGCGTTAATTGCGACACACCCGGCTTGGAATCGGCGGAAAGTGTCACTGGCACCCTCCGGGATCGTGTAAGCTCTTCTAGGTGGTTCGGCCGGACTGCTGGTGGAAACCGCGGGTCAGCCCGCGGATGAAGCGCAGCGGAGAACGGCGGAACTAACGGGCTGTAGCGCAGCTTGGTAGCGCACTTGACTGGGGGTCAAGGGGTCGCAGGTTCAAATCCTGTCAGCCCGACCAAAAAAAGTGGAAGCACCGGAGAAATCCGGTGCTTCCACTTTTTTGTTGCCCTTTTGGCCGCAAACCCCAACCCGCTAAGCCGCTAACCATGGCTTCGCACCCTCTTCCGGACGCAACACCCAGGCGTTCGCGGTGGATTTGTCCGGATGCGGGTGTCTTCCGGGGAACCCGCCCTTATTTAAGGAACTTCGAGGTTCTGCGGTCGGCCAGGATCTTGCCCTTCGTCTGGCAGGTGGGGCAGTACTGCAGCGCCGTATCGGCGAAGGAGACCTCGCGGACGGTGTCCCCGCAGACAGGACACGGCTGGCCTGTCCGGGCATGGACCCGCATGTGGCTGCGCTTGACGTCCTTCAGGTCCTTGGGCGGCTTGCCGCATGCCTCGGCCAGGGCTGTGCCCAGGACGCTGTGGATGGAGTCGTAGAGCACCTGGACCGTCCCGCGGTCCAGCGACTTGGCGGTGGCAAAGGGTGAAATCCGCGCCGCGTGCAGGATCTCGTCGCTGTAGGCGTTGCCGATGCCGGCGATCACGCTCTGGCTCCTCAGGAGCCCCTTGATCTGCTGCGAGCTGCCGGCGAGGATCTCCGCCAGCATGTCGGCGTCGAACGCCTCGGTGAACGGATCCGGTCCCAGCGTGGCGATCCCCGGAACCTCCTGGGGATCCCGCACCACGTAGACGGCCAGGCTCTTCTTGGTTCCAGCCTCGGTGAGGTCGATGCCGCGGGCACCATCCGCGCCGCTAAACGTGAAGCGGGCAGCGATGTGTCCCTTGCCCATCCGCAGTTGCGCATCCGTGGGGGAATCCGTGAACCGCACCCAGCCGGCCCGAGCCAGATGGAATACCAGGGAAATTCCTCCGGTGTCGATGCTGACGAACTTGCCAAATCGCCTCACTCCGGTCACCGTCCTTCCCTCGAGGGCGTTGAACGGCGGATCAGCTGTCTTGAGTACCGCGAAGGAAACGATCTGCACTTTGGTCACCGACGTTCCCTGCAGATGATCGTGAAGAAATTCGGCCAGGCCGGCCACCTCGGGAAGTTCGGGCATGACTTACCCTGCGGCTTCCCCGGGTGCGGGAACAGTGCGTGCGGTCATGGGTCCCATCTTGTCAGAATCGTCCGCGAACGCCCCGGCACTTGTGCCTATACTTTCAGCGGCGGCCTGTTTGGGCCCCGTTGACATTGGTGTTCGACCCGATGAAAGGCCCCTGATGAGCAACATTCCCGAAGACCTGTCCTACACCGCCGAACATGAGTGGGTCTCTGCCCCCAACGCCGACGGCGTGGTAAGGGTGGGCATCACCGACTTCGCCCAGGACGCACTAGGGGACGTTGTGTACGCCCAAATGCCCGAAGTTGGGACAAAGGTTAAGGCGAACGAAGTAGTGGGCGAGGTTGAGTCCACCAAGAGTGTCAGCGACATCTACGCGCCGGTCAGCGGCGAAATAGTTGCCCGCAACGATTCCCTGGACACTGATTCGGCCCTGATCAACACCGATCCCTACGGCGACGGCTGGCTCATCGAAGTCAAACTGGCCGAACCGGACGCCGTCGAGTCATTGCTCAGTGCATCCGAGTACGAACAACAGGTAGGCTGAAACCTAACCGGTACATCCGGTTCGGCCGGACGTGAAGGCGGAACGTCTTCGCACGTCAGCGGCCGGATCGGAAGCCGGTTCCGGACCTGCAGGGCAGGTGCGGAGGGTAAAAAAGCTGAATGCCGGCGTGAGAGCCGCATAGTCGAAGAGGAGGAGTCCATGGCTGGCCACACACACAACCCTGCCGATGGGGAATACGGCAATGGTGCGGCTAGGGCGTCGGAGACCACCTCGATCCACCTCACCCCGGTGACCGATGAACCCACCATTGCACCCAAGCTGTCATCCGATGAGCGCAGCTCAGTCGAGGCACTGCCCGCGGGGTCCGCGCTCCTCGTTGCGCACAGCGGCCCGAATGCCGGTGCCCGCTTCCTGCTGGATTCTGACGTCACCACCGCCGGCCGCCACCCTGATGCCGACATATTCCTCGACGACGTCACCGTTTCCCGCCGCCACGTGGAATTCCGGCGCACTGCGCGGAGCTTCGAAGTGGTGGACAAGAACAGCCTGAACGGTACCTACGTCAACCACGACCGCGTTGACAGCGTGGAGCTCAAGTCCGGCAGCGAAGTCCAGATCGGCAAGTTCCGCCTCACCTTCTACCTGAGCCCTGCCAGCGCTGCAGGCCGCGGCTGATCCGGGGACCGCTGCCTGTGGCAATGGCACAACCGGAACGCCGGGGACCGCAGGTCCTGAACATCGGCGAAGTCCTCGCCCAGCTCAGCGGCGACTTCCCGGGCATGACCGCGTCGAAAATCCGGTTCCTTGAGGAAAAGGGGCTGATCAACCCGCGGCGCACCCCCGCCGGTTACCGCCAGTATTCCGACGGCGATGTGGAGCGGCTGCGCTTTGTCCTGGCTTTGCAGCGGGACCAGTACCTGCCCCTGAAAGTCATCAAGGACTATCTTGACGCCATAGACAGGGGAGAACGCCCGGAAATCCTGCCGCCCGGCGTCGTGGTTTCGCCGCGGGTTGTGTCCGATGAACTGGCCGCGGAACTGCAGAGCCGCGGACGCAAGCTCAGCGAGGAACAGTTACGGACGGAGTCCGGCGCCAGTGTCCCGCTGCTGCAGGCCCTGCTGAGCTTCGGCCTGATCAGCCACTCGAACGGACAATTTGACGAGCACGCCCTCCAGGTGGCCCGGGCGTGCGTGCAGCTGGAAAGCCACGGGCTTGAACCGCGCCACCTCCGACCCTTCCAGGCAGCAGCCGAACGGGAGTTCGGGCTGGTGGAACGTGCAGTGGCGCCCCTTGCCTCGCGCAAGGACGCCGCGTCCCAGGCGCGCGCGGCGGAGGCGGCCCGCGAAATCAGCGACCTTTGCCTCACCCTGCACCGGGCCTTGGTGCAGGACCACATCTCACGCATGGACATCTGATGATTGAAGTCGAGATTGTAGGGGTTCGGATCGAACTGCCTTCCAACCAGCCACTGGTCCTCCTGCGGGAGATGCACGGCGAACGCCACGTACCCATCTGGATCGGCACCCCGGAGGCAAGCGCCATCGCCCTGGCCCAGCAGGGTGTGGTTCCGCCACGGCCGATGACACATGATCTCCTCGTGGACGTTGTTGAATCGCTGGGCCATTCCGTGGTCAGCGTCAACATCGTTGCAGTGGAGGACAACATCTTCTATGGCCAGCTTCAGTTTGAGAACGGCACCACCGTCAGCTCGCGGGCGTCCGATGCACTCGCCATCGCCCTTCGTGCCAAATGCCGCATCTGGTGCGCAGACTCGGTCATGGACGAAGCCGGCGTGCGGATCACCGAGCACGATGAGGGGGAGGACGCGGAACCCGGCCCCTCCGTGGACGAGGAGCGCGAACTGCGCCGCTTCCGTGAGTTCCTGGACGATGTGGAACCCGAGGATTTCGACGGCTAAGGTCACGTTAAGGTTAAAGTTGAGGATGAAAGTTTCGACACGCCTCTTTCAACCGGCCAACGTCTTTGACCTTGGGTCCCTGCAGGCCTAACGTCAAAGTATCAAGTTCCCATTGCTTACGGCAGCCGCGCAGGTCACACTGGAAGGTGCGCCCCGCGGAAATTACAGGCATGGTCTTCGTACCTGTTCCTGCCGTTGCAGTTGTTCACGGGGGGCTTATGACAAGGAGGATCCAGGTGAGTCCCAAAGGCGAAGCAGGCGGGCTGAAGCAGCCCACGGCTGGTGTTGCTATGCCCGCGAGCGGTGCCCAGGGCCTCCTGTTCACCGAAGACCTTCCCGTTCTGGACGAGGATGCCGGATACCGCGGCCCCACCGCCTGCAAGGCTGCAGGCATCACCTACCGCCAGCTGGACTACTGGGCACGCACCGGGCTGGTTGAACCCGCTGTCCGCGGCGCCGCCGGCTCGGGGTCCCAGCGTCTGTACGGCTTCCGCGACATCCTGGTGCTGAAGGTGGTCAAACGACTGCTGGATACCGGTGTCTCACTGCAGCAGATCCGCACGGCTGTAGAGCACCTGCGTGAGCGCGGTGTGGAAGACCTCGCCCAGATCACCCTGATGAGCGATGGCGCCAGCGTATACGAGTGCACCTCGGCGGACGAGGTGATCGACCTCGTGCAGGGTGGGCAGGGCGTATTCGGCATCGCGGTTGGGCGTGTCTGGCGCGAAGTGGAAGGCAGCCTGGCATCGCTTCCGAGCGAGCACGCTGCTGAGCAGTCCTTTCCGGACGACGAATTGAGCAAGCGGCGGGCCGCGCGCAAGATCAGCTGACAGTTTAAACAGCAGAAGCCGCCCTCCCTACGGGGGGGCGGCTTCTGCTGTTTAGCTGGCTTTACCGGGCGCGGCTGCGCAGGCCGCTGCCTACTGTCATCAGGTTCGCCAGCAGCTCGTCAAACAGTGCGGCGGCGGACTTGGCGGAGTCTCCCGGCCAGTGGTGTACGGGGTGCGCTGCGCCCTGGATTTGCTGCCAGTTGGCCTGCTCCGGGATCCTGGGGCTTAACAGGAGGTCGCCGAACATCGACTCCATCTCGGCCAGCCGGTAGCTGTGCTCCGAGGAGCCGGACCGAACGCGGTTGGCGATGATGCCGGCTGGAGAAAGGTTGGGCGCAAATTCCTGCCGGAAAAGCTGGATGGCCCGCATGGTCCGCTCGGTACCGGCCACGGAGAACAACCCCGGCTCGGCGACGAGTGCCACCTTTTCGCTGGCAGACCAGGCCATGCGCGTGAGGCCGTTGAGCGACGGCGGGCAGTCAATCAGGACCAGCTGGTAGTCTTCGGCTCCGGCCAGCACCGAAGACAGCCGGCGAAGGTCGCGGCGGCTGAGGTCGGGGCGGTCGTAGATTCCTGTGTAGGCAGAGCCGACGGCGACGTCCAGGACTGCGGGGCCGGAACCGTTGGACTGGGCCAGCCCCGCCCAGCTGCTGCCCGCAACGTTTTCTGCGAGCTTAGCGCGGCGGGGGTTCTTGAGCATCCTGCCAATATCCAGCTGGTCGCCCGGCTGGACGCCCAAGGCGGTGGTCGCGTCTGCATGGGGATCAAGGTCCACCACCAGTGTGCGGACACCTGCGGCAAGTGCGGCGGACGCCAATCCTGTGGTCACGGAAGTCTTGCCGACTCCACCCTTGAGGCTGCTGATGCTGACTACTTGCACTTGAGAGACCAAAACCTAACGCCGGATGCCGTGTTGGGGGTAATGTTTGCTCCGGCAGCGCCGAAGCCGGACGGTCCTGCCGCCCTACTCATCATATGTGGATGCATCGGCGAATCCTGCTTTATGGGGCGTCGGCATGGCACGGACTGTGCTGTTGGAGGCGGTTTGCCCCCGGCCCGGCGAAAGGGTTCAGGACATGACGGGGAAATCTGTGACGGTGGCCACAAAGATTTGTGTTTGTCCTTGTAGGTCCTAGACACTGTGACCACTCACCGATCCACCCGCAATGATGCAGGAGAAGTATGTTTTCCAAAGTTCTGGTGGCCAACCGCGGCGAAATCGCGATCAGGGCCTTCCGCGCCGGCTACGAGCTGGGCGCCAAGACCGTTGCCGTTTTCCCACAGGAAGACAGGAACTCGATCCACCGCCAGAAGGCGGACGAGGCCTACCTGATTGGCGAAGAGGGCCACCCCGTCCGTGCGTACCTGGACGTTGCAGAAATAGTGCGGGTTGCCAGGGAATCCGGCGCGGACGCCATCTACCCCGGCTACGGGTTCCTCTCCGAAAACCCGGACCTGGCCCGAGCGGCCAAGGACGCGGGCATCACCTTCGTTGGCCCTCCGGCTGAAGTGCTGGAACTTGCAGGCAACAAAGTGGCGGCACTGAAGGCCGCCCGTGACGCGGGTGTTCCGGTCCTCAAGTCCAGCGCTCCGTCGAAGGACCTGGACGAACTCCTGGCGGCGGCCGATGAAATCGGCTTCCCCATCTTCGCCAAGGCCGTGGCCGGCGGCGGCGGACGCGGCATGCGCCGGGTGGACACCCGCGAAGCCCTGCCCGAGGCATTGCAGTCCGCAATGCGCGAGGCAGATGCGGCATTCGGCGATCCCACCATGTTCCTCGAGCAGGCCGTACTGCGCCCGCGGCACATCGAAGTGCAGATCCTCGCCGACGCCGAGGGCAACGTGATGCATCTCTTCGAACGGGACTGCTCCATCCAGCGCCGCCACCAGAAAGTCATCGAGATCGCGCCGGCGCCCAACCTGGACGAGGGGATCCGGCAGGCCCTCTACCGGGACGCCGTCAAATTCGCCAAAGCCCTGAACTACGTCAACGCCGGAACTGTCGAGTTCCTGGTGGACACCGTGGGTGAGCGCGCGGGCCAGCACGTCTTCATTGAGATGAACCCGCGCATCCAGGTGGAGCACACTGTCACCGAAGAGGTCACCGACGTCGACCTCGTCCAGGCGCAGATGCGCATCGCCGCAGGAGAGACCCTGGCTGATCTTGGCCTCTCCCAGGACACCGTCAAGCTGCGCGGTGCCGCGCTGCAGAGCCGCATCACCACCGAAGACCCGGCCAACGGTTTCCGTCCCGACGTCGGAAAGATCACCGGCTACCGCTCGGCGGGCGGTGCGGGTGTACGGCTCGACGGCGGCACCGTCTACTCCGGTGCCGAAATCAGCCCGCACTTCGACTCCATGCTGGTCAAGCTCACCTGCCGCGGCAGGGACTACCCGGCAGCCGTGGCCCGCGCACGACGTGCCCTCGCCGAATTCCGGATCCGCGGCGTCTCCACCAACATCTCCTTCCTGCAGGCAGTGCTTGACGATCCCGACTTCATTGCCGGTGATGTGGCCACGTCCTTCATCGACGAGCGCCCGGAACTGCTCAAGGCCCGCGTCTCTGCAGACCGCGGCACCAAGCTCCTCACCTGGCTGGCCGACGTCACGGTCAACAAGCCCAACGGTGAGCTGACCGTCCACTCGAACCCCGCCAGCAAACTCCCGTCCGTCAAGGACCAGCAGGCTGCTCCGGGCTCACGCCAGAAGCTCCTGGAACTGGGACCGGAAGGCTTCGCCAGGGCACTCCGCGAGCAGAACGCGGTGGCCGTCACGGACACCACTTTCCGCGACGCACACCAGTCCCTGCTTGCCACCCGCGTCCGGACCCGGGACCTCGTCGCGGCCGGCCCCGCAGTGACCGCGCTCCTGCCGCAGCTGCTGTCCGTTGAAGCCTGGGGCGGCGCCACCTATGACGTTGCCCTGCGGTTCCTCGGCGAAGACCCGTGGGACCGGCTTGCTGCCCTGCGCCAGGCGCTTCCGAACGTCTGCCTGCAGATGCTGCTGCGCGGCCGCAACACCGTGGGGTACACGCCCTACCCCGAAGAGGTCACCGAAGCCTTCGTCAATGAGGCCGCTGCGACCGGCATCGATATCTTCCGGATCTTCGATGCCTTGAACGATGTCAACCAGATGGCACCGGCCATCCGTGCAGTCCGGGCCACCGGAACTGCCGTGGCTGAAGTTGCCCTCTGCTACACGGGTGACATGCTGGACCCCAACGAGAAGCTCTACACTCTGGACTACTACCTGGAGCTCGCGCAGAGGATCGTTGACGCCGGAGCCCACATCCTGGCGATCAAGGACATGGCCGGCCTGCTCCGCCCCGCGGCAGCTGCGAAACTGGTCTCAGCACTCCGGGAACGCTTCGACCTTCCGGTGCACCTGCACACCCACGACACCGCAGGAGGCCAGCTGGCCACCCTGCTGGCTGCCGTGGATGCCGGTGTGGATGCCGTGGACGTCGCCTCGGCATCGCTGGCGGGAACCACCAGCCAGCCGTCAGCGTCCGCCCTGGTGGCGGCCCTGGCACACACCCCGCGGGACACCGGGCTCAGCCTGGAGGCCGTCAGCTCGCTGGAGCCTTACTGGGAGGCTGTCCGCCGCGTCTACGCACCGTTCGAGTCAGGCCTTCCGGGCCCCACCGGACGCGTGTACCAGCACGAGATCCCGGGCGGGCAGCTCTCGAACCTCCGCCAGCAGGCCATGGCACTGGGCCTCGGGGAGCGCTTCGAAGCGATCGAGGACATGTATACCGCCGCGGACCGCATCCTGGGCCGGCTGGTCAAGGTGACGCCGTCTTCGAAGGTTGTGGGCGACCTCGCACTCCACCTGGTAGGCCTGAACGCGGACCCGGCAGACTTCAACGAGAACCCGCAGAACTACGACATCCCCGATTCGGTCATCGGATTCCTGTCCGGCGAACTGGGCGACCCTCCGGGCGGCTGGCCCGAGCCTTTCCGAACCAAGGCCCTCCAGGGCCGGAGCGTGAAGGTCCGGGACGCCGAGCTCAGCGCCGAAGACAGCGCTGCACTGAAGTCCGATTCGAAGACCCGCCAGCACACCCTGAACAGGCTGCTCTTCGACGGACCCACCAAGGACTACCTCAAGAGCGTGGAAACCTACGGCAACATCTCGGTGCTGGACACCCGCGACTACCTGTACGGCCTGCAGCGGGGCAAGGAGCACGAGATCCAGCTCGAGAAGGGCGTCCGGCTGATCGCGTCACTGGAAGCCGTGTCCGAGCCTGACGAAAAGGGCATGCGCACGGTTATGTGCACCCTGAACGGCCAGTCCCGTCCCGTGGTGGTCCGCGACCGTTCAGTTGTCAGCAACGTCAAGGCCGCCGAGAAGGCCGACCCCAACCAGCCCGGCCACGTGGCAGCGCCGTTCGCCGGTGCCGTCACCGTCACCGTCAAGCCCGGTGATGAGGTCAACGCCGGTGACACCGTGGCAACCATTGAGGCAATGAAGATGGAGGCCTCCATCACGACGCCGGTAGCCGGCAAGGTTTCCCGGCTCGCCATCTCCTCGGTGGAGCAGGTAGAGGGCGGAGACCTGCTGCTGGTAGTGGAGCAGTAAAGCCGCCGAGTTAGCGCCACATACAACGAGAGGGTCCCCCGTCAGGAGGACCCTCTCGTTGCATTTGCGGCAGTGGTAGAGGCAGGCCCCGATCCTCTGCGTGCTATTCCCCGCGCCCTGCCGAGGCCGCTGCGCGGCGGGCAGGGGCGCGGGGCCCCTTTTACGCACGCTGCCGGACCGGTGCCTGCCCCCGTGGAGGCCGGCACGCAGAGGACCGGGGCTGCCTCGCCCGCGGGCGTCAGGCGCGCGGTGCTGCGTACATTTCTTCGATGACGGTCTCGAAGTCTTTCATGACCTGGGCGCGCTTGACCTTCATGGATGGGGTCAGGTGGCCGGAGGCCTCGGTGAAGTCGGCCGGCACGATCCGGAAGGACTTGATCGCTTCGGCCTGCGAGACGGAAGCGTTCGCTGCGGTGATCAGGTCCTGGACCGCGGCCTTGACCACGGGGTTGTTGGCCGCCTCGTCCAGGGATGTGGTGGCAGGGAGGCCGTGGCGCTGCAGCCAGCCGGGCAGGGCTTCCTGGTCCAGGGTGACCAAAGCCCCGATGAAGGGCCGGTTGTCTCCGACCACCAGGACCTGGGAGACCAGGGCGTCGGCACGGATCTGGTCTTCGAGCAGCGCAGGGATCACGTTCTTGCCGCCTGCGGTGACGATGATCTCCTTCTTGCGCCCGGTGATCCATACGAAACCATCCTCGTCGAGGCGGCCGACGTCGCCCGTGCGGAACCAGTCGCCGTCGAACGTGTCTCCGGTGAGGTCTTCGCGCTTGTAGTAGCCGCGCATGACGCAGACGCCCTTGGCAAGGATCTCGCCGTCCTCGGCGATCCTGACGGCGTTCCCCGGCAGCGGCTTGCCCACGGAGCCGATCTTGATCAGCGACGGAGTGTTGACGGAGATGGGGGCAGTGGTTTCGGTGAGGCCGTACCCTTCAAGCACCTGCAGGCCGATGCCCTGGAAGAAATGGCCCAGGCGTTCGCCCAGCGGCCCGCCGCCGGATACCGCATGGGCAACGTGTCCACCCATCGCAGCCCGCAGCTTGCCGTACACCAGCTTGTCGAAGAGGGCGTGGCGAAGCTTAAGTCCCAGCCCCACCCGCCCGTTCTGGCGTGCCTTCGAGAAGGCGATGGCCGTCTCGGCGGCCCGGTGGAAGATGGCTCCCTTGCCGCCGTCCTCCGCCTTGGTCAGCGCCGAGTTGTATACCTTTTCGAACACCCGCGGCACGGCCAGTATGAAGGTGGGCTCGTAGCTCTGCAGGTCCGAGAGGAGGTTCTTGATGTCCGGGGTATGGGCCACGGTGGTTCCGGCTGCCATGGCCAGGACGGAGATGAAACGGGCGAACACGTGCGCCAGCGGCAGGAACATGATGGTTTTGGCGTTTTCGTGGACGATCTCGCCGATAATGGCCAGCGCGTTCTCCGAGAGTTCCACGAAGTTCCCGTGTGTGAGTTCGCAGCCTTTGGGGCGTCCGGTGGTGCCCGAGGTGTAAATGATGGTCGCGACGTCGGCCAGGCCGGCGGAGGCGCGGCGCGCTTCCAGGTCCGCGTCGCTGACATCCCGGCCGGCCTCCCGGAGCGGGTCGAGGCCGCGGCCTTCCAGCTGCCACACGTGCTGGAGGGAAGTGAGTCCCTCGGCATTGACGGCCTGGCGGATCACGTCCTCGTGGTGGGCGGCCTCGCCGAAGGCTGCCACGGCACCGGAGTCACCGAGGTTCCAGGCCACCTGCGAGGGGGAGGAGGTCTCATAGATCGGTACCGAAACACCGCCGGCAAACCATATGGCGAAGTCCACCAACGCCCACTCGTACCGCGTCCGGGACATAATCCCCACCCGGTCTCCGGCGGCCACGCCGCTGGCCATCAGGCCCTTGGCGAGGGCGGTGACATCGGCGAGGAAGTCCGTGGCGGAAATGTCCTGCCAGGATCCGGCGGAGTCCAGTCGCGAAAACAGTGAAGGGTTGCTGGGCTTGGCGGCCTGCCGCAGTACCAGGTCCGTGATGTTGGTTTCCGGTGGGACAACAACAAGAGGCGGAACACTGAATTCGCGCACTATAGCTCCTTTGATATCCGAAGACCCGGGCAGGGTATGCCTAAAGACTAGTACGCCTCTACCGGGCCATGCAGGATTCTAAGTTACTCGTCGGTAACTTAGTCGTCAATGCCCGGGGCCCAGTCTGCTGACTGGACATGCTGGCCGGCACCTGCCTGCCCGGGAGGCCACCGGCCTAGAATGGTTGACTATGTATGCACCGCCTCCCGGCGAACAGGCCGGCCCCCTGCGACGACCCGTTCCCTGGAGGCAGCGGTCAGCCCGCGGCGGGGCAAGGATGCGGCATGGCGAGAGCTTCCGCGAGCACCTGCGCCTGGGGCGGCGGGGCCTGGCCATCGGCATCGACATTGGCGGAACCAAGGTCGCTGCGGGCGTGGTGGACGCCGAGGGCAGGATCCTCAGCGAGGCCCGCCGTTCAACGCCCGGGACGGATCCGCGGGCAGTAGAGAGCGTCATTGTCGAGCTCGTCGAAGAGCTGGGCCGCGGACACCGGATCTGGTCCGTGGGAATCGGTGCGGCCGGCTGGATGGATCTCGACGGCGGCACTGTGCTTTTCAGCCCGCACCTGGCCTGGCGGAACGAACCGTTGCGCGAGAATCTCCAAAAACTGTTGCGCCGTCCAGTCCTGCTGGCGAACGACGCCGACGCCGCGGCCTGGGCGGAATGGCGCTTTGGTGCCGGGCAGGGTGAAGACCGGCTGGTGTGCATCACCCTGGGCACGGGAATCGGTGGCGCCATGGTGATGGATGGCCGGGTGGAGCGGGGCAGGTTTGGTGTGGCCGGCGAGTTCGGCCACCAGATCATCATGCCGGGCGGGCACAGGTGCGAGTGCGGCAACCGGGGGTGCTGGGAGCAGTACGCCTCCGGAAATGCGCTGGGAAGGGAGGCCCGGATCCTGGCGCGGGCGAACGGTCCGGTGGCGCAGGAGCTCCTGGCGGCCGTGGGCGGACATTCCGAAACGATTACCGGTGCCGTTGTCACCGAACTTGCCCTTGCCGGGGACGCCGCTTCACGTGAACTTCTGGACGAAGTGGGCGAGTGGCTTGGGCTGGGGCTTGCCAACCTGGCGGCGGCCCTGGATCCCGGCCTGTTCGTTATTGGCGGCGGCCTGTGTTCGGCCGGGGACCTCCTCGTGGAACCTGCCCGGAAGGCGTTTGCGCGGAATCTGACAGGCAGGGGCTTCCGGCCCGCCGCCGGAATCGAGTTGGCGGCCCTGGGACCGAACGCCGGCCTCATCGGCGCGGCGGACCTCTCCAGGGTCAGCAGCAGGCTGCGCGGCTGAAGTAACGCAACGCCCGGGGCTAAACCCGGGCGCCGTCGTCGTTGTCGTCTTTTTCCTGCGGAAGCTTCATGATCAGGTACACGGTTCCGAGGACAAACACCGCAACGATGCCCACAATGGCCAGCAGCGGCGCGGAGCGCCAGAACATGGCCGACAACAACAGCGCTATGGGCCCGCCCACCGCTGCAAGCCATGCCAGCATGGTCAGCGGGTCGGTTCCGGCCAGGCTCGGTGGCTCCTCGGGGACGAACTCGCCCCCGTTCTCAATCGCATCGTAGTCACGGGGCCCGCCCGCGCTGCGGCCAGCGGCATCGGTGTCCCGGCTGGCGGCGGAGGCTTCCTGGCGTTCGGCGGCAGACAGTTCAGCGGGCGCGGCTCCGGCAAGGCCCAAGGGATCGAAGTCCCGGAAGGTCGGTGCCCCTCCAGCCGCGGCAGGCGTACCGGGGGACTGCCCTGTTGCAGTTTCACCGGATTGGGCTGGTTCGGCGGTGGGCTTTCCTTCCAGCCGGGCCACCAAGTCAAGCCAGACGGCGTCATCCTGGTTGGCGCCCTGGTCCGGTGATCCGGGGTCAGGCCTGTTCATGGGAAGCCTCCTGGCCGGACGGGGCAGGGATGGCGGATGCAGGACCGGCAGCGGGGACCACGCTGCGGATAAAGTCCACGGAACCCTGGAAAATCTGCTCCGCATCGTTGTCCATGGTGGCCACATGGTAGCTGTTTTCCAGCCGGACAAGCTCAAGGTGTGCGTGCGTGAGGCCGCGCCGGAGTGCCATGATGCTGGCATCGGACACCACGTGGTCGATGGTGGAACGGTAGGCGCGGACGGGCGCCGTAACCCTCGGCAGGATCCGGATGGTGTCCTTGAACATCTTGTTCAGCTCGTGGGCGGCGGCTACCGGAGTGCGGGGGTACGCTCCCTCGTCCATGCCTTCCTTGAGGATGTCGTTCGCGATGGCCGGCGTGCTTTTCATGACGAGCTTGAGGATCCCTGCAAGCGGCGCCCGGGGGTCGTCGATCACCAGCCCCGGGTTCACCAGGAGCACTCCGGCCACCGGGCGGGTAGCGGCGATGCGCAGGGCGAGTGCTCCGCCCATGCTCAGCCCGGCGGAGAAGACGTAGTCGCAGTCCGCGTCCAGCTCCAGGTATGCGTCGTCGAGGACACCGTGCCACTGCTGCCACCGGGTCCGCGCCAGTTCCTGCCAGCTGGTGCCGTGTCCGGGGAGCAGGGGCATCCGGACGGCAAAACCTGCGGCGGCGAATGCGTGCGCCCAGGAGCGCAGGCCATGGGGACTCCCGGTGAACCCATGCGAGAGGACCACGCCGATCCTGGGACCGTCGCCGCTGAACGGACTGCTGAAAGGGCTATGGTCCGGACTGGAGGTCATGGGGTCTCCATTGAGGTGCTTTGACGGGCGTGGGTTTGGAAAAAAGCGCTGGATTTCGTGAAGATCTCGGGCGCGTCCACATCCAGCGTAGCTACATGGCCGCTGCTGGCAAGGCCCACTACCTCCGTGAGGCGGGAGCCCAGGCGGTGCCGCAGCACGGCCACCGAGGTGGGCGGCACCACTGTGTCCGTATCGGACTTGAACACCTGCACCGGTGCGCTGATGCGGGTCAGCCCGCGGATGGCTGCGCCGAACAGTTTCTTCAATTCGTGGACAGCGGAGAGGGGCGTGCGCGAATAGTCCCCGTCCTCGGTAGCAACGGCCGTTGCCTGCTCCTCCTGGATGGGCACGGTGGTTTTCTGGAAATACTTGAGTACGCCAATGACGCGGACCCGCCGGTCGTAGAAGCTGAGGCCGGGGTTGACCACCGAAACGCCTGCCACTGCGTGCCGGGAGGCGGTGAGCAGGGCGATTGCTCCGCCCATGGACAGGCCGGCAACAAAGCATGTGTCGGTGCTTTCGGCCAGGTCCAGGTAGGCGGTTTCGAAACTGCTGTACCACTCGTTCCACCTGGTCCGGGAAAGCTCGCGCCAGTCCGTGCCGTGGCCGGGCAGCAGGGGAACGGTCACCGCGTAGCCCTGGGAGGCGAGGTGTTGCGCCCACGGCAGGACACTCAGCGGGCTGCCGGTGAAGCCATGGCAGATGGCGATGCCAATCCTGGCGTTGGCCCCATGGCCGGGATAGCTGAAAGCGGCAGGACCTGACGGGATGCTGCTTTCGCTCATGACTCCATCGTGTCACTGTTCCGGACAAATCTCACTAGAGTAGGGTTTCATTGAACTGCTGACCAGGCCCGATGCCGGGCGTGAAGGCTGCCTTCGGAGGGGTTTCGCACGTGTTCTATTGGGTCATGAAAAGGGTCTTCCTCGGTCCGGTGCTGAAGCTGCTTTTCCGTCCCTGGGTTAAGGGACTGGATAACATTCCTGCCGAGGGCGCAGCAATCATCGCTTCGAACCATCTCTCGTTTTCCGATTCGATTTTTATGCCGCTGATGGTCCGCCGGCCGGTGGTGTTCCTGGCCAAATCCGAGTACTTCACCGGCACTGGGATCAAAGGCAGGCTGACCGCGATGTTCTTCCGGCTCACCAACCAGCTGCCCATGGACCGGTCCGGCGGTGCCGCATCTGAGGCATCGCTGACCGCCGGGATGGAGGTGCTTTCGCACGGCGGGCTGCTGGGCATCTACCCCGAAGGCACCCGCAGTCCCGATGCGCGCCTCTACCGGGGAAAGGTGGGCGTGGCCCGGCTGGCGCTCAAAGCCGGGGTGCCTGTGATTCCGGTGGCCATGATCGGCACGGACAAGGTGCAGCCGATCGGTAAGCGGCTCCCGAACATCCGCAGGATCGGCATGATCTTCGGCGAACCACTGGACTTCGCCAAGTACCGGGACCAGGCCGATGACCGCTTTGTCCAGAGGCAGGTGACGGACCAGATCATGTTCGAGCTGATGCGGCTCTCAGGCCAGGAATACGTGGACGAATATGCCGCAGTGGTGAAGCTGCGGCTGGCGGGAAAGCCCGCTGACCCGGTTGCGGCCGCAGAGCCACCCGCGCCGCCGATGCCCGCCGGGCACGGCCAGGACGTGCCCGGCAAAGGCGCGGCCGGGGGCCAGGTGCCGGAGGAAGGCAAGCAGCAGGACGACGGCGGTGCTGCCGCCGCCATCTGAGCAGGCCGCGCGGCTGCCTGGTGCGCCCCGCGCGTGCCGGTGGATTCCCGGGCCGGGTCTGTGACGCCTTGTCCAGGACGCGTGACGGGCGCGGTGTCCGGCGGCCTGCGCTGCCGTTAGTCTTAGATAGTGACTGAGCTATCTGCAAAACCTGCCTTCTCGCTGTCCAGTACCGCCCAGAGCGGGGCGGCCAACTATCCGGGACTCGATAACTGGCGGGACCTTCCCATTTCCCAGCAGCCCAGCTGGCAGGACCGGGAGGTGTTTGATGCCTCGGTGAAGGAACTTTCCGCCCTTCCTCCGCTGGTGTTTGCCGGCGAGGTTGACGTCCTGCGCGAACGGCTGGCCGCCGCTGCCCAGGGTAAGGCATTCCTGCTCCAGGGCGGTGACTGCGCAGAGACCTTCGAAGCAGCCACCGCGGACAAGATCAGCGCCCGCGTCAAAACCATCCTCCAGATGGCAGTGGTCCTGACCTACGGTGCGGCCATGCCCGTCATCAAGATGGGCCGGATGGCCGGCCAGTTTGCCAAGCCGCGCTCGTCCAACGACGAGACCCGCGACGGCGTGACGCTCCCCGCCTACCGCGGCGACATCGTCAACGGCTACGACTTCACCCCCGAGTCCCGCGGCCACGACGCCGCGCGCATGCTGCGGGCCTACCATACCTCTGCTTCCACCCTGAACCTCATCCGGGCCTTCACCCAGGGCGGGTTCGCGGACCTGCGTTCGGTGCACCAGTGGAACAAGGGCTTTACGGAGAACCCGGCGCACGCCCGCTACGAATCCCTGGCACGGGACATCGACAGGGCCATCAAGTTCATGGCATCCTGCGGGGCTGACTTCGAAGCGCTGAAGCGCGTTGAATTCTTCGCCAGCCACGAGGCACTGCTGCTGGACTACGAGCGTGCCCTCACCCGGATCGACTCCCGGACCGGCTTCCCCTACGACACCTCCGCCCACTTCCTCTGGATCGGTGAGCGGACCCGCGAACTGGACCACGCCCACGTTGATTTCCTGTCCCGTGTGCGGAACCCCATCGGCGTGAAGCTGGGCCCGTCCACTACCGGGGATGACGCCCTCCGCCTGATCGACAAGCTGGACCCGGACCGCGAACCGGGCCGCCTGACCTTTATTACCCGCATGGGCGCCGGCAACATCCGCGAGAAGCTGCCGGCCGTCGTCGAGAAGGTCACTGCCTCGGGCGCGCAGGTGCTCTGGGTGACCGACCCCATGCACGGGAACACGGTCACGTCCCCGAACGGCTACAAGACCCGCAATTTCGACGACGTCATCGACGAAGTGCGCGGCTTCTTTGAGGTGCACCACGCCCTGGGCACCGTTCCCGGCGGCCTGCACGTGGAAATGACGGGCGATGACGTTGCAGAATGCCTCGGCGGGGCTGACCCGATCGACCAGGAGGCTTTCCTGGACCGCTATGAGTCGGTGTGCGATCCGCGGCTGAACCACATGCAGTCGCTGGAGATGGCTTTCCTGGTGGCCGGAGCCCTCGCCAAGCGCTGATGCCCTTGAGGGTGGTGCGGGCGGCCGGTCCGCCTACACCACCGTCAAGGTGATGACTGAGCCTTCGGGCACCTTGGTGTTCACCGGATCCTGGTCGCGGACTGTGCCGAAGAAGCCGCCCAGGATGTTATTTACCTTGACCTGGAAGCCCAGGCCTTCAAGGGCCCTCCTGGCCTCTGCCGCCTGCTTGCCGATGTAGCTCGGCACTTCCACCATGCGCGGACCCTTGGAGATGGTCAGTGTTACTGTGCCTCCGCGGGTGAGTGTGCCGTTGGCAGGTTGCTGGCTCACCACTGCGCCCTCGGGGATGTTTTTGTCGAAGACTTCCTCGCGGGTCACGTCAGCCTTCAGCCCGGCGGATTCGATGGCGTCCACGGCTTTGTCCTCCTCCAGGCCCACAACGTTGGGTACCGGAATGGGCTCGGGGCCTTTGGATACAACGAGCCGGACAGGGGTGCCATGCCGTGCTGGCGTTCCGGGGGCGGGGTCCTGGGAGAGGACAACACCTGCCGCTGCCGTTTCGCTGAACTGCTCCGTGACCTCTCCCAAAGCCATTTCCGCCGTGCTGAGGCCGGTCTTGGCTTCCTCAAGGGTGCTGCCCGTCAGCTTGGGAAGCGGGAACAGTTGCGGTCCCTTGGAGACAAACAGCGAGACCGGCTGGAATTTCCGGATCTCCGACCCGGCCGGCGGCTCCGTCCCCACCACCAGGCCGCTGGGCACGTCATCGTCGAAGACGTCGCTGGTAGTGGACTGGAACCCGGCTTTGCTGAGGAGCCCCTGGGCTTCGGCCACCGTTTTGTTGGCTACAGCCGGGATGGCGGCTGCAGAACCCGGGCCCATGCCGAAGAACCAGCCCGCGCCGGTGGCCAGCAGCGCGGCTATGACCAGCACCACAACCCACAGGATCCCGCGGCGCCGCGCGCTGCCTTCGCGCAGGTTCCGCGCCGGGACAGCAGCAGCCCGTGCGCGGGCCCTCTCGTCTTCCTTATCGGCCTTCCGCTGTGCCCGTTTGGTCAAGGCGGCACCAGGCGCGGGATGCCATACCTGCTCGTCGGAGTCCGGGGGAGTGAGGTTGTGCCGCGCGCCGGAGACAGCCGGGGGTGCTTCCTGACCGGCGCGTGGACCGGCCTGGGAGTGCGGAGGGCCGTGAGGTGATGCCGGGGGCTGGCCAAAAGGCATAACGCTTGTCGGATTGTTGGTGCGGGCTATGACTTCTGTGTGGTTTTGGGATGCCGCGGCACCGGCCGCGGGCGGTTGCAGGTCCAGTTCCCGGTCGGTGAGGTTGGTCCTGATATGCCGCAGTTCCTGCAGCAGCGCATTGCCGTCGATCGGCCGGTTCTCGGGATCGTTAGCCGTGCACCACTGCACCAGTTCGTCCACTTCCGCTGCCAGACCAGGGACCACGGCCGACGGCGGACCGACAGTCCCGTTCACGTGCTGGTACGCCACCTGGATGGGGACCTCGCCGGTGAACGGCTGCTGGCCGGTCAGCATTTCATAAAGCATGATGCCCACCGAGTAGACGTCGCTCCGGGCGTCTGCGGGTTTGCCAAGGACCAGTTCCGGCGAAAGGTATGCGACGGTGCCGAGCAGGGCTCCCGTCGAGGTGGATGTGGTGACAGCGCGTGCCAGCCCGAAGTCGCCGATCTTGATCCTGCCGTCGTCAGCTATCAGGACGTTTTCGGGCTTGACGTCGCGGTGGATGAATCCTGCGGCGTGGGCGGCGCCGAGGCCTTCCACCACGGGGTCGATCAGCGCCAGGGCCAGCCTGGGCGGAAGTGCCCCCTTGCTGTTGATCACATCCCGCAGCGTGTGGCCCTTGATGTACTCCATCACCAGGTAAGCCGTGTGGTGGTCTGTGCCCTGGTCCAGCACCCCCACCACGTGCGGGTGTGACAGCCTGGCCGCGGCCTTCGCTTCACGGCCCAACCTGCCCAGGAAGCTTTCATCCGCGGACAGGTGCGGGTGCAGTACTTTCAGGGCCACATCCCGCTCAAGCCGCTGGTCTGTTGCCACGTAAACGGTGGACATTCCGCCCCGCGCCAGCCTGGACCGGATGGCATACCGGTTGTCCACCAGGGTTCCTACCATCGGGTCTGACACGTGTTCCGTCACCCTACGATCGTAATCCAGCAATGAAACGGGTCCGAACCGATACTGGTCCGGACCCGTGCCGATGTCCCTTCGCCGCCCCCCGTTCGCGGGGCAGCGGCGTCAGCCGAAGTTCTTTTGGTGTGCCTTGATGGCTTCGACGTACGTTTTGGTGTCGTCGTACATGCCGTACTTGCTCACCGAGTACTGGCCCTGGTAATAGCCGGCGATGGCTGTGTCCTGGTCCTTGCTGGTGGCCAGGAGCTGGCGGATGATCGCCACGCCGGCAGTTGCGTTGTCATGTGGATCCAGGAGGTTCAGCTTGCGGCCCACCAGGTCCGAGGCCCATTGGCCCGAGCTGGGAATGACCTGCATGGTCCCGATCGCGTTGGCGGGGGAGACTGCGCGCTGGTTGAACCCTGATTCCTGGTGGGCGAAGGCTAGCGCAAGCGAGGGCTCGACGCCCATCGCCCGGGCAGTGTCCGCGACAATGCCCCGCATCTCTTCCCGGGTGGGGACAGGGGAAGCGTTCAGGAGTGCCTTGTTTTCGTTGGCTGAGCTCACCACGGCCGCGGGGTAGCTGAACCCGAGGAAGGAACTGGGCACCAACGGCGTCACGGAGGCCGCCGGCTGGGGTGCCGGCTGGCCCCCAGCGCCCGGGATTACCAGTTTGTTGCCCGGGTGGATTACTGAGGACATTCCCAACTGGTTGGCGGAGAGGAGCTCCGAAAGCTTGACGCCATGCCGGGACGCGATGGCCCACAAGGTGTCCCCGGCCTTGACGGTGTAGGAACCTGTTGCCGGGGCGGGGGCGGCCGGTGCGGCGGAGGCGTTTGCCAGCGCCGCAGGCGGTGCCGCCGGTGCGGGAGCCGTGGCAGCATCACCTGCGCCGACTTTCACTTTCTGCCCGGGGTGGATGATGGACCGCATATTGAGGTTGTTCCAGGCGAACACGTCTGCCAGGCTCACGTTGTGCCTCGCGGCGATGGCCCCCAGCGTGTCGCCGGGCTTCACCGTGTAGGTGGCGCCCGTCCCCGCACTCGTGGCAGCGGCGGGGGACGGTGCGGCAGCAGGGGCCGCGGGCGCATCACCGGAGCCCGTGAGTTTGATCTTCTGTCCCGGGTAAATGATCGTGTTGGCCTGGAGGTTGTTCAGCTTCAGGATTTCGCCCGTGTTCAGCCCGAACCTGCCCGCGATGGCACTGATGGTGTCACCCCGGGCAATGGTGTATTCGGCCGGCGGGGCCGGCTGTGCCGGCTTGAAGGCGGCAGGGATGCTGGTGGAAACAGACGACGCCGGGATGACGGCTGCCGTTGCCTGGGCCGCCTGGGCCTTCATGGCCGCAGCGAGGGTGGCCGGGACGGGATGTGCGGGCTGCTGGGCAGCGGCGGGCTGCGCGAGGGCTAGAGACGACAATACGACCGCTGGCAGCGCCGCTGTTGTGGCGGCAATCATGGGCAGGCTCGGCTTCGGGGGCTGCTTTGGCGAGCGGGACATCGTCATGGGAAGGAATCCTCTTCTCAACTGCGGGCGCGGGCGGGGATGCCGCTGTTATTCCGATACTACTGTTACTGCTGTTAATACTGTTACGAATGTGATGTATGTGAATCTCTCACGGATTCCCGATTAGCACAAGAATTCCGGCATTCCCGGCATAGCGGAATTTCGGGAGTGTCCGCAGGTCAGGGGGCCCTGCATTATGTCCCGACTAGGCGGTACGGCGGCATCGTGGCAACCTTGATCCGTGAGTAATGTTGAAAACCTTGTGGGCGAATGGTTGCCCCTGCCCGACGTCGCACGTTTGTTGGACGTTTCCATCACCAAAGTCCATAGCCTGCTGGAAGACCGGGCATTGGCCGCTTTGCGGGTGGGCGAGCGTAAAATCCGTTCAGTCCCGGCCGAATTCATTCAGGACGGCCAAGTGGTGGACAGCCTTAAAGGCACCATTGTTGTACTGGCAGACGCGGGCTACTCCGACGAGGACCTCATCATTTGGCTTTTTACGCCTGATGAATCGTTGCGGGGACGGCCTATCGACGCATTGCGGGAAGGCCGCAAAACTGAAATCCGGCGCAGGGCGCAAACCCTGGCCTGGTAATTACCCGTCCTGAAACCGGGAATCAGGAGGCCCGGCTGACCGTTGCTTCGGCGAGCCTCCGCAATGCGGTTTTGGGCAGGTCGTCCAAGGGAAGCGTCTCAAGGGCGTCGAATGCCGCTTCGCCAAATTCACTGATCAGGACCTCGGTGGCCTGCAAGGCACCTGACTCTTCGATAATCCGCCGGATCTCATGGATATCCTCGTCCGTGAGATCCGGGCTGCCCAGCCGGGCATCGATAAAGGCGGATTCGGCTGCCGAGGCCTGGTCAAGGGCCAGCGCCACCAGTACCGTGCGCTTGCCCTCCCTCAGATCGTCCCCGGCGGGCTTGCCGGTGGTGAGCGGATCGCCGAAAACACCCAGCACGTCGTCTCGGAGTTGGAAGGCCTCGCCCAGGGGCAGGGCAAACGCCGAATAGCCGCGGAGAAGTTCGTTTGAGGCACCCGCGAGGGCGCCACCCAACGCCAGGGGGTGCTCCGTGGAGTATTTGGCCGACTTGAACCGGATGATGGACTGGGCGCGGCTGACGGCACCGGCCCGGTCGCGGACGGGTCCGGCAACCTCTTCCAGGATGTCCAGGTATTGCCCGGCCATAACCTCGGCGCGCATGAGGTTGAAGATCAGCCGCGCCCGGCTGCCTGCCGCCGCACGTTCTCCAATGTCCGTGAAGGCTTCCTCGCTGAAAGACAGGCAGAGGTCGCCGGTGAGGATTGCTGCCGCCTGCCCGAAACGTTCACTGTCCAGCGCCCAGCCATGGGTGCCGTGGAGCTGGCTGAAGCGGCGGTGGACGCTGGGGCCGCCCCGCCGGGTATCGGAGCGGTCAATGATGTCGTCGTGGATCAGTGCGGCCGCCTGGAACAGTTCCAGGGCCGCTCCCGCCGTCACAACCTGCTGCGCGCTGGATTCGCCGCCCGCGCCCCGCCAGCCCCAGTAGCACATCAGCGCCCGGAGACGTTTGCCGCCAGTGACCAGATTGGAGATGGAGCCCATGATGGGCTCGATGTCCGGGGAGATTGCTGTCATAACAGACTGCCGGGAGGTGAGGAAATCGGTCAGTTCGCCGGCTACGGCCGCCACAAAGGCGGCCTGTTCGTTCCTTAGCTGCTCCGCCGCCGTCACTTGGCTGACTCAGCTGCCACGTTGGCGCCGATAGTGAAGGTCACAACGCCTGCCGCTTCGACCGCGGACAGGTTAACAGTCTCGTTCTCGCCCCGGACAAAGTCCTTCGAGGCAACAGCCCCCACTGCTTCACCCGGAACAGCTTTGAAGCCGCGCGCCTCAAGCTCCTTCGTGTAGAAATCCAGGACGGAGGCAGTGGGCGAGCTGATGGTGGCAACCAGCGCGGCGGTGGCAGGCGCCGACGCCCTGTCGAAGCTGCTGGACACCACGGTGGCGCCGGGCATGAGGGGCAGGAGCTGCTGGGGGAAGCCCTCGACGACGGCTCCTACAGTGGCGGAGGTGTTGGGTGAGGCGGAAGGGCTGGCAGAGGCCGTGGCGGTTGACGTGGCTGCTTCCGGCGAGGACGCGGAGGCGGTGGGACCAGGAGTTCCTGACGGTGTTGGGCTGCAGGCAGCCAGGGCCAATACTGCCGCGGCAGCGAAAGCGGCCAGGGCTGCTGGCTTCAGGTTTCCAATGACCGTCACAGGGACTTTCCTCCTGGGGTTGATGCCGGATTCAGCCTCCAGTTTAGTCAGTACAAAACGATAGGATTACAGCCGTGGGACCTGATGGGACGAATGAGCCGGCCACAGCAGGCCTCCGGGCCCGCAGGCCCAAGTGCATCATGCATGTGGATATGGACGCCTTTTTCGTCTCCGTGGAACTGCGTACGCGGCCGGACCTGCGCGGGAAGCCCGTCATAGTCGGCTTCCCGGCGGAACGCTCAGTGGTCCTGTCGGCCTCCTACGAAGCAAGGGCTTTTGGCGTGAAGTCAGCCATGCCCATGGCTGTGGCAATGCGGATGTGCCCGCAGGCGGTGATCATCGAGCCACGTCATAAGGTGTACTACGAAGTGTCGGCGCAGCTGATGGCAATCTTCGAATCCGTGACCGAACTCGTTGAGCCGCTCAGCGTGGACGAGGCGTTCCTTGATGTAACAGGCGCCATTCGCCGGCTGGGTCCGCCACGGGCCATTGGCGAACTGATCCGCCGCCGCGTGGCGGCGGAGCTGGGCATTACCGCCTCGGTGGGGATTGCGGAGACAAAGTTCGTGGCCAAAATTGCGTCCACCCGCTGCAAGCCGGACGGGCTGCTGCTCATCGGCCCGGACCAGACGGTGCCCTACCTCCATAGCCTGCCAGTGGGCGCACTCTGGGGCATCGGCGCCAAGACGGCTGAGGTCCTTTCCAGGATGGGCATCCGGACCGTGGCTGACGTGGCCGCCACCCCCGTCTCCTCGCTGCGGAAGATGCTGGGTGCAACGGGAGAACATGTGTACCGGCTGGCCTGGGGACAGGACCCGCGTCCCGTCACTCCGGTGCGGCTGGAAAAGAGCATAGGCGCCGAGGAGACCTTTGCGGTGGACACAGCTGACGATGCCCTCCTCCACCGGGAGCTGCTCCGCCTCGCCCATCGTACGGCAGGGCGCCTGCGGAGCTCGGGAATGGTGGCCCGCACCATCGCGCTGAAGCTGCGCTTCGCCGATTTCTCGACCATCACACGCAGCAGGACTCTCCAAACACCCGTGGACAGCGCCCAGCTCATCTACGCAGTTGCGCTGCAACTCCTCGAATCCGTGGACCGGCCAATGACCGTGAGGCTGGTGGGTGTGCGGGCCGAACAACTCGAAGATGCAGCCACCACCTCACTCCAGCTCAGCATCGACCGGCGTGATGACAACTGGCGGTCCGCCGAGCACGCCCTTGACCAGGTAGCCCGCAAATTCGGCAGCAAATCCGTTCTTCCCGCCCGGCTGCTCGAGCCCGGAAGCGGTACTGACTAAAGGCCCGGAAAAGGGCCGGCTTATGGTCTGGTTTTAGGCCTCGAATCAGCCCGCCCGGTGCGTCGGCGAAAGTCATTGCCGTCTTTCAGAACAGCCCTCAACAAACTATCCTTATAAATACAAAGTTTTTGAGTGACTGGACTTACTGCCGGACTCTCTTGGACATGCTTCCGCTCCCGGTCTGCATGCCTGGTTTTCGTTTACCGCCACAGGCGGCGGGTACGGGAACCACCAAGGCATACCAGACGTTATTGGATCAGAAGTAGTGGCTGGGACCAGCCCGGACGTTGGCCTACAAAAGGAGGTCGTGATGCCGCTGTCGGAGCACGAACAGAAGCTGCTCGAGCAGCTGGAGAAGCAGCTTCACGAGGATGATCCAAAATTCGCGAATTCCATGGGGTCGGACCCCGGACGTTCGTGGTCGACAAGACATGTCGTGATCGGCGTCCTCTGTGCGCTGGCCGGCGTCTTCCTGTTGCTCGTCGGCGTCACCCTGCAGAACATCCTCGTTGGTGTCCTCGGCTTTATTGTGATGGGCGGGGGCGTGTATTTCGCCACAATGCGCAGCAGCTCGTCGGGCACCAAGGGCTCGAAGTCCGGCAGCGGCAAAGCCGGCAAGCAGCGCAGTTCCTTTATGAGCAGCCTCGAGGAACGTTGGGACGAGAGGCGCAGGGGAGAGCCCTGATCCATCCAGCCGGCAGGGCAGGACCCACACCGCCCCACTTTGCTCCCCCCCAAATAGGGGAGAGCCGCAAATAGACCCGCTCCGGCGGGTCTTTTGCGTTTAAGGCAGGTCTTTTGAGCGCCATATCGGCCGCACGGCAAAAGCGGCCCGAATGGCGGCCTGGCAGCGCACGAAATTTAACGCCAGTGCAGGAAAAGTCCTCCACTTCCCACCACCGGCAGAATTCCGCGCCATTTCGGGGCGCCAGTCCCAAAGATTGCATGTCGGGAGCGCCCATTCGCGTTGACTGTGGGGGAAAGTGGAGTAATGTGGAGGACATAAGAGGGTGGTTGCAACACAGGGGATGTGCAGTTCCTGACATCGGACAGGCGGTGGGCCAGTGTTTCTGGGCACACATTCGCCGCGTCTTGATGAAAAGGGCCGGATCATTCTCCCCGCGAAGTTCCGTGAGGAACTTGCCAGCGGACTGGTCCTTACCAGGGGCCAGGAACGTTGCATCTACGTCTTCAGCGAGAAGGAATTTGCCCGGGTCCACGAGCAAATGCGGGAGGCGCCAATCTCCTCAAAGCAGGCGCGGGACTATATCCGCGTCTTTCTCTCTGGAGCCTCGGACGAGGTACCTGACAAGCAGGGGCGCGTGACCATTCCACCGGCGCTCCGGGAATACGCAGGACTCGGGAGGGAACTGGCCGTGATCGGTGCCGGAACCCGCGCCGAGATCTGGGACGCCCAGGCTTGGAACGAATACCTCGCAGAGAAGGAAACGGCCTTCTCTGAAACCGATGACCCCATCCCGGGCATTTTGTGACCGGGCAGGGACAGCGGACAGCTTCTTGGTTGGGATCTCCAGCCGGCCCATCAGCCGGCCAACCTGGCTCAACTTCCCCGGAGCCAGGCGGGCAGGACGGTAGGCGCGGATGGGGATCCGGGTCAAGAAACATCCAGGTGACAGCGACGGCGAGAAAGGACGAGGCATGAACGATCAACCGAAGCCCACGTCCGAACGCCATGTACCGGTCCTTCGGGACCGGTGCATCAATTTGTTGGCGCCCGGATTCGAGGCAGCCAGGAGCCGTGGTGAAACTCCGGTGGCCATTGACGCCACCCTGGGCATGGGAGGCCACTCCGAGGCCATGCTGCAGCGCTTCCCCGACCTGCACCTGATCGGGATCGACCGCGATGAAGAAGCCCTTGCCCTGGCCGGTGAACGGCTGACGACCTTTGCAGCCCGGACCGATCTCGTGCATGCCGTCTATGACGAGATCGAAGATGTCCTGGCAGACCTCGGCGTCACGGAAGTGCATGGGATCCTGATGGACCTCGGCGTTTCCTCGCTCCAGCTCGACGAGCGTGAGCGTGGTTTCGCCTACTCCTTCGACGCCCCGCTGGACATGCGGATGGACACCAGCCGCGGCCAGACGGCAGCCGACGTGGTGAATACCTACAGCGAAGAGGAACTGGTCCGGATTATCCGCAAGTGGGGCGAGGAAAAGTTCGCCGGCCGGATCGCCAACAGAATCGTTGCCGCCCGCGCCGCCAAACCGTTCACCACCACCGGCGAGCTCGTGGAGCAGATCCGCTCGGTTGTTCCGGCCGGTGCTGCCAAGTCCGGCGGACACCCGGCCAAGCGGACGTTCCAGGCTTTGCGGATAGAGGTCAACGAGGAACTCGAAGTGCTGGAACGGGCGGTGCCCGCCGCTGTGGATGCCACAGCACTGGGGGGCCGCATCGTTGTGATGTCCTACCACTCCCTGGAGGACAAGATCGTCAAGGGAGTCTTCCAGGCCCGATCGAAGTCCTCCGCTCCGCTTGGCTTCCCGGTGGAGCTGGAGGAACACAAACCCGAACTGAAAACCCTGACCAAAGGCACCGAGGTGCCAACCGCCGTCGAAATCGCCGAAAACCCCCGCGCTGCCTCAGCCAGGCTCCGCGCTGTGGAACGAATTCGAGCCAGGAGAGCTGAATGAGCACCGCTGCCGTGAAGAACTTTCCCGTCGTCTCCGGTACGGCGGCCAAGCACCTCCCTGCCGGATCGCCTGAAGCGCCCCGGAGGAGCCGGACACCACTCTCCGTGGTCCGGACCGTTCCCCGCAAACGCCGTGCGCCTTTTGTGGTGCTGTGCTTCGGCATGCTTGCCTTGGCCCTGATCGCCGTGCTGGTGCTGAACATCTCGGTTTCCACGGCCCAGTACCAGCTGGTGGAATTGCGCGCCACGCAGAGCACCCTGACCAAACAGAACCAGGACCTCACCCAGCAGGTGCAGAACTTCGAAGCACCGCAGAACCTTGCAGCGCAGGCCACAAAGCTCGGAATGGTGCCATCCACTGTTAAGGGCCAGATCGACCTGTCCACCCTGTCGGTGACCGGCAAGGCAACGCCGGCCGTCAAGGACGGCCCCGCCGGCGCAGTGATCCCGGCGCCGGCAGTCGCCGGCCAGCTCACCGTGGTGCCCCCGGCAAGCAAGAGCGGGCCCCTCGAAGCCCGGAAGCCCGTGGAAGACACCCCGGCGGCCCCGGCCGCTGCTTCCCCCGGCAGCACAACCGGCACAACGGGTGCCACGTCAGGCACCCCGGCCGGCGCTGCACCGGAAGCAGCAGCCCAGGTGCCGGCAGCCGCGGCAGTGCCGCCTGTGGAACTTCATGGTGGGTCGGTTCCCGCCCCCGAGCAGAAAGTGCCCGGGCAGTAACACGGCAGGTCTGACAGGCAACAAGGTCGAGCAGCAAGGAATATCACGGTGGCGCAGAGGACCGGCAAGGCAAGAAGCAGCAAGGTTCCCAACGCCACCAAACGCCTCCGGCTTGGCCTGGGGATCATGCTCTCGCTCCTGCTGGTGGTGGGCGGAAAACTCTTCCTCGTCCAGGGGCTTGACGTGGGGGGAATGGCCGAAGCGGCGCTCAACAGCAGGATGAAGCAGACCGTACTGCCTGCGGAGCGGGGCAGCATCCTGGATTCCAATGGCACAGTGCTGGCCAACAGCGTGATCCGCTACAACGTGGTGGTGGACCAGCGGGTCAACACCAAAACGGAGAACTTCAAGCGCCTGGAAACCGTGGACGGCAAGGAAAAGCTGGTGGACGTCAGCCGCGACCAGGGCCTGACCGAGCTTGCAGCGGCCCTGGGCATGGAGAAGGACGACATCCGCGACGCCGTTACCGGGCAGCAGCCCTATTACATCGTGGCCAAGGACGTGAAGCCCGACATCGAGGACCGCATCTCCAGGCTCCAGATTCCTGGGATCGTTACGGAAGGCGTCAGCAAACGGGTCTATCCCAACGGCTCCGTGGCCGGCGGCATCATCGGCTTCCTGCAGGACGGCACCACCGGCCTGGCCGGCATTGAACAGACCCAGGACGGGCTGCTCAAGGGCACGGACGGCAAACGCCTCTTCGAGATCGGCGCCGATGGCCTGCGCATCCCGGTGGGCATGGACGAGCTGACACCGCCGCAGGACGGCAAGGACGTCAAACTCACCATCAACTCGGACCTGCAGTATTTCGCCCAGCAGGCCATCCAAAGCCAGACTGACAAGCTCAGTGCCGAGTGGGGCGTCATCATCGTGATGGACGTCAAAACCGGAAACCTGGTGGCTATGGCCGATACCAACGCCCCGGATCCCAACGATCCGGGCCGGGTGGCTGCCAAGGACCGCGGCGTCCGTGCGGTCACCGCCGCCTATGAGCCAGGGTCCGTCGAAAAAATGCTTACGGCAGCGGCGCTGATCGAGGAAGGCAAAGCCAACCCCCTCAGCGAGTACACTCTGCCGCCGTCTTATACGGTCAACGGCCAGACCTTCAGCGACTCCTTTTCCCACGGCACTGAAAAGCGCACCCTCGCCGGCATCCTGGGCTACTCCATGAACACCGGCACCGTCATGGCCGGCCAGGAGCTGAGCAAGGAACAGCGCTATAACTGGCTAAAGAAGTTCGGCATCGGCGAGGCCCCGGACATTGGGCTGCCCGCAACTGCTTCCGGCATCCTCACACCCTGGGAGCAGTGGGACGGGCGCCAAGAGTACACCGTATTGTTCGGGCAGGGCGTTTCGCAGTCCACCCTGCAGACTGTGAGGGCGTTCCAGTCCGTGGCCAACAACGGCGTGATGCTCCAGCCCCGCCTGATCGATTCCTATGTCTCCCCGGACGGTACCGAGGAAAAGGTCCCGGCCGCACCATCCACGCAGGTGGTCTCGGAGCACACGGCCCAGCAGGTCCAGGACATCCTGGAAAGTGCCGTCACCGAAGGCCAGATCAAGGACGCAGGGATCGACGGCTACCGGGTGGGTGCAAAGACGGGCACCTCGGAATCACCGTGCGACGACGGCAAGTCGGGCTTCTGCGGCTACACCGCCTCCATGGTGGGGATGGCACCGATGGATGATCCGCGGTTTATTGTGGAGGTGGTACTCCAGCGGCCCAAGGGCAGCATCTACGGGATTACCAACGGGCCGGTCTTCCGGTCGGTCATGAGCCAGGCACTGCGGACCTACAACGTCCAGCCGTCCACGGGTGAACCGGCCAGGCTGCCCCAGTTTGCCAAGTAGCAGCCCCGCTTAGAGCACCACTACCGGCCCACCCATGCCGGGCACGACTAGCACCATCGGAGATTCCTTGTCAGAGATCAACCCGCCCGACAACCGCGCCGTCCCGGAGGGACCGGCCGGCCAAGGCCGCTTCCGCCCCTCACGGGTGGAGCCGGTACGGCTGGCAAGCATTGGCGAAGCCATCGATGTTGCAGTTCCTGGCCCGGCAGCTGAGGTGGAAGTCACCGGAATTTCCTTGAACTCACGGACTGTGGAGCCGGGGGACCTTTATGTCGCCCTGCCGGGCGCCACGCGCCACGGCGCAGACTTCGTGCCGCAGGCTGTTGAAGCAGGAGCTGCTGCCGTGCTGACTGACGAGGCAGGCGCCAGGCTGCTGGCGCCCGCCGAGACACCGGTACCCGTGATGATCGTGGAGTCGCCACGGAACGTGGTGGGCCCGCTGTCCGCCCTGATCTACCGCAGCCAGTCAGCTGCCGGCCAGCCACAATTGTTTGGCGTCACGGGCACCAACGGGAAGACCACCACCACCTACTTCATCAACTCGTTGCTTCGCGCCCTCGGCCGCAGCACCGGGCTGATCGGCACCATCGAGATCCACGCCGGCGGGGATCCAATTCCCAGCCTCCTCACCACGCCGGAATCCACCGACGTCCATGCACTGCTCGCCCTGATGCGCGAACGGGGGCTTGCAGCCGCTGCGATGGAGGTCTCCTCCCATGCCATCTCCTTCCAGCGGGTGGACGGGGTGCTGTTCGATGTTGCCGGCTTCACCAACCTCACCCAGGACCACCTGGACCTGCACCTGACCATGGAGGACTACTTCGCCACCAAGGCGGAGCTGTTTACCCCGGGGCGCGCCCGCGCGGCGGTAGTAACGGTCGACGACGAATGGGGCCGGCAGCTTGCCGGCAGCACCAGGGTGCCGGTCACCACCCTCAGCACCACCGGGGCGCCAGCGGACTGGACCGTCACGGGAACCGCCGCGCGCGGGCTCGGCACGGACTTCACGCTGGGCGGTCCCGACGGCGCGGAGCTCCGCATCCATACCGGCCTGCCCGGCAGCTTCAACGTGGCCAACGCGGCGCTGGCGGCAGTTATGGTCCTGGCAGCAGGAGTAGACACCGCAACCTTGCAGGCGGCACTGGACGGGTCCGACCCGTTCACAGTTGCGGTGCCCGGACGGATGCAGCTGGTGTCAACGGAGCCCGCCGCGATTGTTGACTTTGCCCACAACACCGATGCACTCGCCAGGGCGCTGGAAGCGGTACGGTCCCCATTGCCGGACTCCCGCCTCATCGTGGTGTTCGGCGCCACCGGGCAGCGTGACCAGGGTAAACGCCCGGCCATGGGCGCCATCGCCGCCCGGCTTGCCGACGTCGTCATCATCACCGATGACGATCCCCACGACGAAGACCCGGCCGCCATCCGCGCCGATGTCCTGGCCGGAGCCCGGGAATCCCAGGAAAAAGACTCCCTGCCCTGCGACATCCTGGAAGTTTTCCCGCGTGCCGACGCCATCCGCCGTGCCGTTGATCTGGCCCGCCCGCAGGACACCATCCTGGTGGCCGGCCGCGGCCACGAGGTGTGGCAGGAAGTCAAAGGCGTCAACCATGCCCTGGACGACAGGGTAGAGCTGCGCAGCGCCTTGACAGCCAGGGGATTCAACGTTCTCCAAGCCGACCGGATAGAGTCCTAGACCGAGATGATTGCTTTTACTGCGGCGGAGATCGCCGAAATCACTAACGGGCGCCTGGACGCCGATCCCGGAATCACGCCCCTTTCGGTGGTGACGGACTCACGCGATGCCACGCCCGGTTCGCTCTACGTCGCAAAGCCCGGCGAGCATGCTGACGGCCATGACTTTGTTGCCGCCGCATTTTCCGCCGGTGCCAGTCTGGCTTTGCTGGAGCGTCCTGTCGCCGATGCAGATGGGACGGCTTACCCCTCGGTGCTCGTTCCGGATGCCGTGCTGGCCATGGGCGCCCTGGCTGCTGAAGCCGTGCGCAGGATCCGCGCCGCCCGCGCCGAACAGGGCAGCGAACTGACAGTTGTGGGAATCACCGGTTCGGCCGGGAAAACCACCACCAAGGACCTCCTCGCCGGCATCCTGTCGACGCAGGGACAGACTGTCGCGCCGCAGGGCTCCTATAACGGTGAGGTGGGCGTGCCGCTCACTGTCTTTCGTGCCGGAACCGATACCCGGTACCTCGTCATTGAGATGGGCGCCACCGGGATCGGGCACATCCGCTACCTCGCGGACATGGTCAGGCCCGATATCGGCGTCGTACTGGCCGTTGGAACCGCCCATGCCGGCGAGTTCGGGGGAGTGGCAAACATCGCCCTGGCCAAGGGTGAGCTGGTGGAGGCGCTTGCTGCTGATGGCACCGCCATTATCAATCTCGACGACGACCGCGTGGCCGCGATGCGCTCACGCACCGCGGCAAAGGTGCTCGGGTTCTCCGCGGAAGGCCGCGCTGGCGCAGCCGTGCTGGCACTGAACCCCGACACCAACGCGGACGGCAACCCCGAATTCGATCTCCAGCTGCCCGACGGCGAAAACGGCCTGCACGTCAGCAGCCGCCTCATCGGCGCGCACCATATGGGCAACCTCCTGGCCGCCGCCGGAGCAGCCTGGGCCGCCGGGGTTTCGGGGCAGGACATCGCGTCCTCCCTCAGCAGCCAGACCGCAGCGAGCCGCTGGCGGATGGAACGCACTGAGCGGGAAGACGGCGTCACCATTATCAATGACGCCTACAACGCCAATCCCGAATCCATGCGCGCCGCGCTGCGTACCCTGGCAGATCTCGGCCGCGGCCGCCGCACCTGGGCCGTGCTGGGCGCCATGCTCGAACTCGGCGAGGACTCCATCAGGGAACACACCGCCGTGGGTACGCAGGTGGTGCGGCTGAACATCTCCCGCCTGCTGGTGGTGGGCCGGGAAGCCCGGGCCCTCTATGTCTCCGCCGTCCAGGAGGGCTCCTGGGGCGATGAATGCCTCTTCGCGGAAACCGTTGATGAAGCCTACGACGTGCTGAACGCAGAGCTCGAACCTGGCGACCTGGTGCTGTTCAAATCCTCGAACAGCGTGGGACTTCGCCATTTGGGCGATCGGATAGCATTACCCCCACTGACCCCCCAATCCGCCGATGAAAGGAGCACTCCGCTGTGATTGCACTTTTGATCGGCGCCGGCCTGGCCCTCCTGTTCGCCCTGGTGGGGACGCCGCTCTTTATCCGCCTGCTGGTGCGCCGTGGCTACGGCCAGTTCATCCGGGATGACGGTCCCACCTCACACCACACCAAGCGCGGCACGCCCACCATGGGCGGAACCGTGGTGGTGGCAGCCGTACTGCTGAGCTACGGACTCACCCACCTCATCATGATGATGGTGAACCCGGACTCCTCCGGCCCTTCCGCATCGGCCCTTATCCTGCTGTTCCTGATGGTGGGTATGGGGCTGGTGGGCTTCCTGGATGACTTCATCAAGATCTCCCGCCAGCGCAGCCTCGGCCTCAATGCCAAGGCAAAGCTGATCCTGCAGGGTGCGGTCGGAATTATCTTCGCAGTGCTCGCGCTGAACTTTCCCAATGGCGCCGGTGCCACCCCGGCCTCCACCAAGATTTCCCTGGTCCGTGACCTGCCGTGGCTGGACCTTGCTTTCGGTGGGACCGTCCTCGGGGCCATCCTCTTTGTGGTGTGGTCCAACCTGATCGTCACCGCCGCAACCAACGGCGTCAACCTCACCGACGGCCTCGACGGGCTCGCCGCGGGTGCATCAGTCATGGTCTTTGGCGCATATACGCTGATGGGAATCTGGCAAAGCAACCAGGCCTGCGGATCGCCGCGGCAGGCCGGCAGCGGCTGCTACTCGGTCCGGGACCCGCTGGACCTTGCCCTGCTGGCAGCCATCATGAGCGCGGCCCTGGTGGGCTTCCTGTGGTGGAACACTTCACCGGCAAAGATCTTTATGGGCGACACCGGCTCGCTGGCCATCGGCGGGGCCATCGCCGGCTTCGCCATCCTGTCCCGGACCGAGCTGCTGCTGGGCATCATCGGCGGCCTGTTTGTCCTGATCACCCTGTCCGTCATCATCCAGGTGGGTTACTTCAAGGCCACCGGCGGCAAACGCGTCTTCAAGATGGCGCCGCTGCAGCACCACTTCGAACTGAAGGGGTGGGCGGAAGTCACGGTGGTGGTCCGGTTCTGGATCCTCGGCGGGCTTTTCGTGGCCGTGGGCCTGGGCATCTTCTACGCAGAATGGGTTGTGCTGCTGTGACCGTTTCCCCGCGCCTCAAGGACCTCACCAGCTGGGACTCGGACTGGTCCGGCCTCCGCGTTGTAGTGACCGGCATCGGCGTATCCGGTTTTGCCGCCGCCGATACCCTCATCGAACTGGGCGCCCGGGTGGTGGTGGTCGACGCTGCGACATCCGACACCGCCAAGGCCCACGCTGAAACCCTGAAGATCGTTGGCGCGGCCGATGTCCTGCTGGGCGAGGATACGGTGAGCCGCATCCCGAAGATCGACGGCGAACTGCCGGAACTGATTGTCACCTCACCAGGCTGGCGCCCTGACCAGGCGCTCCTTGCTGCCGCCGCGCGGGCGCACATTCCCGTATGGGGCGATGTGGAACTCGCCTGGCGGGTACGCGTCCGGGAGGGCCGCAAGACGGCCGACTGGCTCGCGATTACCGGAACGAACGGCAAGACCACCACGGTGGGGCTCACCGAATCCATGCTCAGGGCGGCCGGACTGAAAGCCATCGCCGTGGGCAATGTGGGCACACCCATCCTCGACGCCCTCCGCGACCCTGTGGATTACGACGTCTTCGCCGTCGAACTCTCCAGCTTCCAGCTGCACTGGGCGCACTCACTGTCCCCGGTGGCCAGCGTGTGCCTGAATGTCGCCGAAGACCACGTGGACTGGCACGGCTCCTACGATTCCTACCTGGCGGACAAGGCCAAGGTCTACGAGCAGACCCAGAAGGCCTGCATCTACAACGCCGAGCAGATCGAAACCGAGCGCATGGTGGAAAACGCCGACGTCGTGGAAGGCTGCCGTGCCGTCGGTTTCACCACCGTCACTCCCGCCATCAGCATGCTCGGCGTGGTGGAAGGCCTCCTGGTGGACCGGGCGTTCATCGCCGAGCGCAAGGACAGCGCCGCAGAACTTGCATCCATGGGGGACCTCGGTGCCTTCGCACCCCGGCACATGGTGGCCAATGCGCTGGCTGCGGCAGGACTGGTACGCGCCTATGGCGTTGACGCCCAGGCGGTGCGCAAGGGAATCCAGGACTACATCCCGGGTGACCACCGCATCCAGCCAGTGGCCCGCCACAACGGGGTGCTGTGGGTCAACGACTCCAAAGCCACCAACCCGCATGCGGCATCCGCGTCGCTGGCCACCTTCAGCAATGTCATCTGGATTGCCGGCGGCCTGTCCAAGGGGGTCACTTACGACGACCTGATCCGCGAGCACGTCCAACGGCTCAAAGCCGTGGTGCTCATCGGAAGCGATACAGCTGACCTCCGCGATGCCCTCCAGCGACACGCGCCGGATGTCCCGGTGATCATCCCGGGCACGGGTGAAACTGAAGAGGTGCAGACTGCCGCAACAGCCGGCCCCGTCCAGGCCGGTTCCTCCGGCGAAACGGTGATGGCCAACGCCGTTGCGTCAGCAGCACAGGTCGCTGAATCCGGCGATACTGTGCTGATGGCTCCGGCAGCTGCTTCCATGGATCAGTTCTCTTCCTATGCTCACCGTGGTGACACTTTCATCGAAGCTGTCCGCGAGCTGGTGGAAGGGCAGGCCCAGACCGGCGAGGAGTAACAATGGTCAGCACGCCCACCCGGCCCCAGCCCGACAAACGGCAGGCCGGCAAGCCAGGCTCCGGCTCCTCGGCAGCACCGGCGCAACGCCCAGCCTCCGTCCCTGTCCGCATCAAGGCGGCCTACCGGAAATTCTGGTCGGCACTGGAAGGAACGGGAACCTCCAAGAACGGCTCCACCTACTACCTCATCCTCGGCTCAACCCTGGCGCTGACGGCGATCGGGATCATGATGGTGCTCTCCGCCTCCAGCGTGGAGTCCATTGCGGCCGGCAAGTCGCCTTACGGTGACGCGCTGAAGCAGGGTGTGTTTGCCGCGATCGGCATCTTCACCATGTTTGTGCTGTCCCGCATCAACGTGGTGTGGCTCAAACGGCTCGCCTGGCTGGCGATCATCGCCGCAGTGGTCCTGCTGGGGCTGGTCCAGGTTGTGGGCGCGGAGGTCAACGGCAACAAAAACTGGATCGACCTCGGCGGCATCACGTTCCAGCCGTCCGAAGCGTCCAAGCTGGCACTCGCACTTTGGATGGCCACCGTCCTGGCCAGGAAAGGCCGCCTGATCAGCCGCTGGCAGCACGTGGCGATTCCTGCCGTCCCCATGGCGATCATCATCGTTGGCCTGGTCCTGGTGGGCAACGACCTCGGAACCGCCATGATCATCATGATGATCACGGCCGCCGCCCTGTTCTTTGCCGGGGCACCCCTGTATCTCTTCGGCATCGCAGGCCTGGTGGCCGCCGCCGGTACGGCCGTTATGGCCGTCACCAGCTCAAACCGCATGTGCCGCATCACCTCCTGGTGGACCGGACAGTCCTGCGCCGACGGCATCGATGCCAACTACCAGGCAACGAACGGCCTGTATGGACTCGCGTCGGGAGGCTGGTTCGGAGTGGGACTGGGGCAAAGCCGGCAAAAGTACAGCTGGATCCCCGAAGCCCACAACGACTTCATCTTCGCCATCATTGGCGAGGAACTCGGCCTGGTGGGCACCGTCGTCGTCCTGATCCTTTTCGCCATCCTGGGAGCCGCCATCTACCGCGTGGTGGTGGCACAGGAGGACATGTTCCACCGCGTGCTGGCCGGCACCATCATGGTGTGGCTGCTGGGCCAGGCCACGGTCAACATGTCGGTGGTGACCGGCCTGATGCCCGTCATCGGCGTGCCGCTGCCCTTCATTTCCTACGGCGGCTCCGCGCTGCTGATGTCCCTCTGCGCCATCGGAGTGGTGCTCTCGCTGGCCCGGGAGCAGATGGCTCCCGCCATCCGGCCCAAACGGATGCTGAAGTTCAAGGCAAAACCGGGGCGGGCCACCGCCGCCACCAAAAAGACTGCAAGAAAGCGTGCCTGACACCAGATGACCTCTACTAATCCATCCATCGTCCTGGCGGGCGGCGGAACCGCAGGCCACATCAGTCCGCTCCTGGCCATCGCGGCAGCCATCCGGGATGCCGCCCCCGGAGCCGCGATCCTCGCTGTCGGCACTCCCGCCGGAATGGAAACCAGGCTGGTTCCCGCCGCCGGGGTTGAGCTGGCCACGATCGACCGTGTTCCCTTCCCCCGAAAACCTTCCGCCGACCTCCTTCGCCTGCCCGGGCGCCTTGCCGGTGCCGTCCGGCAGGCCGGCGCCATCCTGGACAACGCGGCCGCCGACGTGCTGGTGGGTGTGGGGGGATACGTCTGCACTCCCATGTACCTGGCTGCGCGGAAGCGTGGCATTCCGATCGTGATCCACGAGGCCAACATCCGTCCCGGCCTGGCCAACCGGGTAGGGGCGCTCTTTACCAAGCGCGTTGCCGTGGCCTTCGACACGACCCCGCTGCGGGGCGCCGTGCCCGTCGGCATGCCCATGCGTACCGAAATCTCCCATCTGGACCGGGCGGCGGCGCGCGCCTCAGCCCGGGAAACACTGGGACTGGACCCCGCCAAACCCACGCTGATCGTCACCGGCGGATCGTCGGGAGCGCAAAGCATCAACAGGACCATCTCCGCCGCCCTCGGGCAGTTGGCCGGGGCCGGTGTCCAGACCCTGCACGTCACCGGCCGCGGCAAGTCGGTCCAGGACGACGGCGGCAGGCCACTGGCTGCCGACGGCTACCGGCAGGTGGAATACATCGATGGCATGGAGCTCGCCTACGCAGCGGCAGACGTCCTGCTGGCCCGCTCCGGTGCCGCCACCGTCTGCGAGGTTGCCGCCGCCGGCGTGCCGGCCGTCCTGGTGCCGCTGCCCATCGGCAACGGCGAACAGGCGCTGAATGCCGCCGGACTGGTGGCCGCCGGCGGCGCCTTGCTCGTGGCGGACCGGGACTTCACGCCCGGTTGGGTGGGCCGGGAACTTATCCCGCTGGTCACCGATGAATCCCGGCTTGCCACCATGGCAGCCAACTCCTACCGGCTTGGTATTCGAAACGCCGATCAGCGCATGGCTGGTCTTGTCCTGGAAGCGGTATCGACATGAGTCACGGCATCCCCACCCTGGCCTCGCTGGGCAGGGTCCACTTCGTTGGGATCGGCGGAGTGGGCATGTCCGCCGTCGCCAGGATCATGGTGGCCCGCGGCGTTCCCGTCAGCGGTTCTGATGCCAAGGACCTGCCCGTGATGGCGGACCTCGCGGCCGCCGGAGCGCGCATCGCCGTTGGCTATGACGCTGCCAACCTTGCGGATGCCCAGACCGTGGTGGCTGGTTCCGCCATCCGCGCGGACAATCCGGAGCTGCTTGCAGCAAGGGAAGCAGGCCTGCCGGTGCTGCACCGTTCCCAGGCCCTCGCCGCCACCATGGGGGAGGACATTGTGGTGACCGTAGCCGGAACCCACGGCAAGTCCACCACCACCTCCATGGTGGCCGTCCTGCTGCAGGGTGCCGGCCTCGATCCGTCCTTTGCCATCGGCGCCAACGTCCCGGCGCTGGGCGTCAACGCCGCCCACGGAACGTCCGGGATCTTTGTGGCCGAGGCGGACGAATCGGACGGCTCATTCCTTAACTACCGGCCGAAAATCGCCGTGGTCACCAACGTCGAACCCGACCACCTGGACTACTACGGCACTGCCGAAGCTGTCTACGAGTCCTTTGACCGGTTCAGCGCCCTGCTGCCGGCCGACGGCGTCCTGGTGGCCTGTGCGGACGATCCCGGAGCCTTGGCCCTGGCGCAGCGGACGCGGGAGCGCGGCAACACCCGAGTGCTCCTTTACGGCACCGGTGCGGAAGCGGAGCTGAAACTGCACGACGGCGGCCCGGGCGACGTTGCCGTGTCCGCACTGTCCGGCCGTTTCCAGCTTGATTTGCAGGTGCCGGGCCGGCACAACGCCCTGAACGCGGCCGCCGCTTTTGCCGTTGCACTGGAGCTGGGAGTGGAGCCGGCTGTGGCAGCCGCTGCCCTGGCGCAGTTCTCCGGGGCTGCACGCCGCTTTGAACTGAAGGGCCAGGCGCGCGGCGTCCGCGTCTTCGACGACTACGCCCACCATCCCACCGAAGTCCGTGCGGCCCTGGCCGCGGCCCGGTCCGTGGCGGGGGACAACAAGGTGCATGTGCTCTTCCAGCCCCACCTTTTCTCACGGACCCGGGAATTCGCCAAGGAGTTCGCCGAAGCCCTCAACCTCGCCGATACTGCCTGGGTGCTGGACATCTACCCCGCGCGCGAGGATCCGATTCCCGGCGTCACCAGCCAGCTCATCGCGGACTACCTGGACGACGGCGGGCGGCTGGTTCCGGCCTCCGACGCCGTGGCGGCCCTTACCGGCGCCGCTGCTGAGGGCGACATCATCCTCACCGCAGGTGCCGGTGACGTGACGGCATACGGGCCCCAGATCGTAGAGGCCCTGCGTGCCTAGTTCCCGCCGTCCCACCTACACGTCCGCCGTCCGACGGCATGGGAAGGCCGACCTACGCCCCGGCCAGCCGGTCCCTGACGAGCAGGGCAGCCAGGACGTCATCTCGGCATCGCGGCCTGTCCCCGAGCCCGCGCCGCAGCCTGCCCAAAAGGCCGGGAAAGCCGGGGAAGCCGGCAAAGCAGGCTTCGGCGTACGGGTAGCGGACCGACTGAAAAAGGACGGGCCGGCAACGGGCGCGCCCGCCCGGGACGCTGCGGGCGGGAACGTACAGGCTTCCGACCGGGCCGGGAAGGTCCTGGCCTTTCCGGAGCCCAAGGGGAAGCGGCGGAAGAGGAACATCCTGGTGGTGGCAGCCATCCTGGTTGCCGTGGTGGCCGGGCTCATTGCCGCCGCAGTCTTTACCCCCGCCCTGGCTGTGCGGACCATCTCCGTCTCCGGGACGCACCTGTTAACCCCTGCCCAGGTGGAAGCCGCGCTGGAACCACTGCACGGCAAGCCGCTGCCGCAGGTCACCGACGAGGAAGTAGGGCGCCTCCTGGCGCCGCTGGTTCAGGTGAAGTCCGTCTCCGCAGAGGCGCGTCCGCCGTCGGGCCTTGCCGTAGCCGTCCGCGAACGCGTGCCGGTGGCGCTGGTCAAGCAGGGGGAGCAGTACCAGCTGGTTGACGTGGAAGGCGTGCAGCTGGCATCAACGGACGACCCGGCGTCGGTATCGCTGCCCGTCATTGACGGCGGTGCGGGTACCATCGGGAAGGACCTTTTCCGGGCTACCGCCGAGGTGCTGGCCGCCTTGCCGCCGGATGTGCTGGCCAAGCTCTCCAACGCCTCGGCCCAGTCCGTGGACGCGGTGGAACTCAAGCTGGTAGACGGCCAGACCATCGTCTGGGGCAACGCCGGCGAGAAGGAACTCAAAGCCAAGGTCCTGGCCGCCCTGCTCAAGGCTCCGGTGGATCCAAAGAACCCGGTCAAGGTGTACGACGTCAGTGTGCCCCGGCACCCGGTGACCCGCTGACACGCTTTCTTTCCGGTATTAATCCGACACGCGGAGCCGGTTATTGAATGTGTGAACCAGAGGAAATACCGTCACAGACATGAGTTACTTGACATAACTATAACCTTCAACTCGAAGGTTAAGGTTGCAGGCATTAAGCTCTTCATCAGATTTAGCAATAAGACACGAACAAGGGACACGTAACGTGGCAGCTCCGCAGAATTACTTGGCCGTCATCAAAGTCGTCGGCATCGGCGGCGGTGGCGTGAACGCAGTCAACCGCATGATCGAGGTCGGCCTCCGAGGTGTTGAATTCATCGCCATCAACACCGACGCCCAGGCCCTGCTGATGAGCGATGCCGACGTCAAGCTTGACGTGGGGCGCGAGCTGACCCGCGGCCTTGGAGCGGGTGCCAACCCCGAGGTGGGCAAGCAGGCTGCAGAGGACCACGCCGACGAGATCGAGGAAGTCCTGCGTGGCGCCGACATGGTGTTCGTCACCGCAGGCGAAGGTGGCGGAACCGGCACCGGCGGCGCTCCGGTCGTCGCCCGCATCGCCCGTTCCCTGGGCGCCCTGACTATCGGTGTGGTGACGCGTCCGTTCACCTTCGAAGGCCGCCGCCGCGCCGGTTCCGCCGAAGCCGGCATCGACGCCCTGCGCGACGAAGTGGACACCCTGATCGTGATCCCCAACGACCGCCTCCTCTCCATCAGCGACCGCAATGTCTCCGTCCTGGATGCCTTCCGTTCCGCTGACCAGGTGCTGCTCTCCGGCGTCCAGGGCATCACCGACCTCATCACCACCCCCGGCCTGATCAACCTTGACTTTGCCGACGTCAAGTCCGTCATGCAGGGCGCCGGTTCGGCGCTGATGGGCATCGGCTCCGCCCGTGGCGAAGACCGGGCCGTCAAAGCAGCCGAGCTCGCCATCGCCTCGCCGCTGCTGGAAGCCTCCATCGACGGCGCGCACGGCGTGCTGCTGTCCATCCAGGGTGGTTCGGACCTTGGCCTCTTCGAGATCAACGAAGCTGCGCGCCTGGTCCAGGAGGTGGCACACCCGGAGGCCAACATCATCTTCGGCGCCGTCATCGACGACGCCCTGGGCGACGAAGCCCGCGTGACGGTCATCGCCGCCGGGTTCGACGACGTCAAGGCCACCTCGCCCTCGATGGACCAGTCCCAGCCCCAGACCGCTCCCCAGCGGCCGGCCGTTCCTGCAACTGCCCCGGCGCCTGCCCAGGCGCCTTCCGCAGGCAGCCACCAGGCCAGCGTCCAGCCCATCCACGCTGGAGTGGGTGCAGCTGGGCTCAGCAACTGGGGCCAGCAGCGCCCGTCAGCGGTCCCGGCTGACTCAGGCTTCGACGTCGACCTCCCTTCCGTAGTGGAGCCGGACCTCACCGGCAGCCACTCGGATGACCTGGATGTCCCCGACTTCCTGAAGTAGGGGCCGGCTTGTTCCAGTGGCGTGCCCAAGTCCGGCCCGGTGTCTCCATCGCCTTTACCAATGCTGAAGCCGGAAACCTGGCGCTGCACGTGGGTGACGATCCCGGTGCGGTAAGCCGGCGGCGCGGGGACCTGGAACGGGCTATCGGCGCAGCGCCCCAGGGGCTGCGGTTCATGAACCAGGTGCACGGCAATACGGTGGCGGTTATGGGCGGGGATTCGCCTGCGCCGGAAGCTGACGCCATGGTTTCGCGCGGCGTCCCGCTGGCGGTGATGGTTGCGGACTGCATCCCTGTCCTGCTCACCGGGGAGTCGCCGGACGGACCAGTCCTCGCCGCGGTCCATGCAGGC
Source organism: Pseudarthrobacter sp. W1I19 (assembly GCF_030817835.1). Classification (NCBI taxonomy): domain Bacteria; kingdom Bacillati; phylum Actinomycetota; class Actinomycetes; order Micrococcales; family Micrococcaceae; genus Pseudarthrobacter; species Pseudarthrobacter sp. W1I19. Next base: position 2,676,272 of record NZ_JAUSZR010000001.1, on the reverse strand, counting down.
CGTCCCGGCATCGCCAACGGGGTGATTCCGGCCGCCCTGGACAGGATGAAGTCCCTTGGTGCCGGCGGTATCCGCGCATGGCTGGGACCTTCGATCTGCGGCAACTGCTATGAGGTGCCCGCCGGGCTGCAGGACGAGGTTTCCACCGTTGTCCCCGCTGCACGTACCACCACGTCCTGGGGCACCCCCGGCCTGGACCTGCCGGCGGGTGCCCGCAGCCAGCTGGAACAGGCAGGCGTCAGTGTTGAATACAGCGGCCCCTGCACCCTGGAGACGCCCTCCCTGTTCTCCTACCGCCGGAACAGCAACACGGGCCGCTTCGCGGGCCTGATCTGGTGCCATGACTGAGGCCTTGGCAGGCGGTGACGCGCGCTCCCGCGAACTCGGAACGCGGCTGGCCGCGGTACGGCAGCGCATCGGGACGGCGGCGGCCGCCGCAGGCCGGGAAGGAATTCTTCCCACCCTGATTGTGGTGACGAAGTTCCACCCTGCCGGGGACATCAGGCGGCTCGCGGCGCTGGGTGTGACCGACGTCGGCGAGAACCGCGACCAGGAGGCGTCGGCGAAGGCGCTTGAGCTGGCGGACTGTGGCCTTACCTGGCACTTCGTTGGCCAGCTGCAAAGCAAGAAGGCCAAATCCGTGCTTCGGTACGCCGCCGCCGTACACTCTGTGGACCGGCCCCAGCTCGTGGACGCGCTCGCCAGGGCGGCGCAGGCCGAGCGGGACGCCACGGGGCGGGCGCCGCTGGACTGTTTTATCCAGGTCAGCCTCGAGGACGACGCCGGAGCGCACCGCGGCGGCGCCGCTCCCGAGGAAGTGCTGCCGCTGGCTGAACGGATAGCAATCTCCGCGGGCCTCGAATTGGCCGGGGTCATGGCCGTGGCCCCGCTGGGTGCCCCGCCGGAAGCCGCCTTCGAAAAACTCGCCCGGGTCTCGGCCCGGCTGGTCACGGAGCATCCCGCCGCCACAGCCATATCCGCCGGCATGAGCCAGGACCTGGAAGCGGCCGTCGCGTTCGGAGCGACACACCTGAGAATCGGCTCCGATATTCTCGGATCGCGTCCCGCTGTGGGGTAGCGTCGGTGCTATTGGAAGTGATGGGCGGGGGACTCCAGTGCTGTCAAGCCATTGGGCGGCCCGCTTACGGACACGATTAGGAGTCGACCATGGCCGGCGCTCTGCGCAAGACAATGATCTATCTTGGGCTCGCCGACGGCGATGAACACTACGAGTCCGAGCAACAGACCACACGTAAGGATGAGGACGAAACGATGGAAGTTGACCGTGAGGAGCGCCGTGCCCCTGCACCCGTCCGCGAGGTCAGCCGCGAATCGTCCTACACCCCCGAAGAGGAATACCGCGCCCCAGTGACCCCCATCAAGCGCGCGGCCTCGAGCCGCGAGGAGGCCACCGGTCTCCGCCAGATCACCACTATCCACCCGCGTTCCTACAACGATGCCAAACTCATCGGTGAAAGCTTCCGTGACGGCATCCCCGTCATCATGAACGTTACGGACATGGGTGAGGCTGACGCCAAGCGCCTGGTGGACTTCTCTGCCGGCCTTGTTTTTGGCCTCCGCGGAAGCATTGAGCGGGTGACCAATAAGGTCTTCCTGCTCTCGCCGTCCTACGTGGAGGTCATCGGCGACGACAAAAAGGCCAGTGAAACTACGGCCAGCTTCTTCAACCAAAGCTGAGCAACGGGCTGACACAGATGCCAGGCAGGGACACACCTGCCTGGCATCTGTGCTGAAATAGACGAGACACTACCGCAGTGCACCGCGGTATCCACAAGGGACATGGAGATATGAAGTAAGTCATGGGAATTGTTTTCGGGCTTGTCTATCTCGCACTCCTGCTGTTCTTTGTCGCCCTGATCATTCGCCTGGTGTTTGACTGGGTCCAGATGTTTGCCCGGGAATGGCGACCCCGGGGAGCCGCACTGGTGGCGGCGCACGCCGTGTACTCCATCACCGATCCGCCGCTGAACGGACTGCGGCGGCTGATCCCGCCGCTGCGCCTGGGCGGCATCTCGCTGGACCTGGGCTTCCTGGTCCTGTTCATTGGAGTCAGTATTGCCATGGGGATCACCAGAAGCCTCGCTTGATTTACCGGATAGACCTGCAGGGCAGGGATGGAACCCGCCGGGAACCACGAATGCCATGTAAGAAAAACTCGTGTTTGACACCGCAGTGTTGAATTAGAGGAACAAGACCAACTTTAGGTACCGTAGTTTTGACGGCCGGAAGGCCTACTGACTACTTAGACCAGTGAGGTGACCAGATGGCTTTGACGCCAGAAGACGTTGTCAACAAGCGCTTTCAGCCGACCAAGTTCCGCGAAGGCTACGACCAGGACGAGGTTGATGACTTCCTGGACGAAATCGTCGTCGAACTCCGCCGCCTGAACCAGGAAAACGACGAACTTCGCAAGAAGCTCGCCGAAGCCGGTTCCAGCGTTCCTGCCAGCACCGTTGCCGCACCCGTGGTGGAGAAGGTTCCCGCGCCCGTCAAGTCCGACAAGGACGAAGCCCGCGAGAAGGCCGAAGCAGAAGCCAAGGCCGCCGAAGAGCGCAAGAAGAAGGAAGTCCAGCAGGCCGCCCCGGCAGCTGCCGCTCCTGTTGCCGCCGCACCGGCCGCCGCCACGGCTTCAGCCGAATCCGCTGCCGGGCTGCTCGCGATGGCACAGCAGATGCACGACCGCCACGTCGCAGACGGCCAGGCGCAGAAGGACAAGATCATCGCCGAGGCGCAGATCGAAGCCAGCAGCCTGGTCAACGACGCACAGGAGAAGTCCCGCAAGATCCTCGGCGCCCTGGAGCAGCAGCGTTCGGTGCTCGAGCGCAAGGTGGAGCAGCTGCGCGGCTTCGAGCGCGACTACCGTTCACGCCTGAAGGCCTACATTGAAGGCCAGCTGCGCGACCTCGATGCCCGCGGTTCAGTGGCTACGCCGGAAGTCAGCGAAGCCAACTAGTCTGTCAAGCACGTATTCTGAAAGCCGGTGGCTGAGGATTCCTCGGCCACCGGCTTTTGGCATTGACACCGGTTTTACGAATGAAAGCACCATGACTGACGAACTTGCCGCCGACGCCGCACGCCCTGTACCGCCCTCGCCACGGCCCCGCCGCGCCGTGCTGCTGTCCCTCTTTGCGGGGTTCGCAGTTTTTGCCTATGTGCTGGACCAGCTGACCAAGCTCTGGGTCACCTCCTCCATGGTGGAAGGGGAGCGGATCCCGGTACTGCCGCCCTTGCTGCACTGGTACTTCATCCGGAACTCGGGGGCGGCGTTTTCCATCGGGGAAAACGTCACCTGGGTGTTCTCCATCATCATGGCCGCGGTGGCTATCGCCATACTGTTCCAGGTCCGCAAGCTCGGCTCCATCTGGTGGTCCCTCGCGCTGGGCCTGCTGCTGGGCGGCGCGCTGGGCAACCTGACGGACCGGCTCTTCCGGCAGCCGTCCTTCGGCATGGGCCACGTGGTCGACTTCATCCAACTGCCGAACTTCGCGATCTTCAATATCGCCGACTCAGCGGTGGTGTCCGCCGTCGCGGTCATCTGTATCCTGACGTTGCGCGGCATTTCCATTGATGGAACCCGGCTGACGGCCGGCAGGGAAAAGTCCGCCGATGCTTGAGCGCGTTGTCGTCGCCGAACAGTTCGGCGGTTCCCGCGCTGATGCGGGCGTCGCCGCGCTCCTGGGGATTTCGCGCTCCCTGGCGGCAACCCTGATCGCTGAGGGCCATATCCTCAGCAAAGGCAAAGCACTGGGCAAGTCGGCCAAACTGGTGGCCGGAGACGTCCTCCAGGTGAGCCTGCCGGAACGGCGTGACCCCCTGGAAGTCGTGGAGGAAGTTGTGGAAGGCCTGAAGATCCTGCTGGACGACGATGATTTCGTCGTCGTCGATAAACCAGTGGGCGTCGCCGCCCATCCCTCCCCGGGCTGGGTGGGGCCCACTGTTGTGGGAGGCCTCGCCGGCGCAGGCTACCGCATCTCCACCTCAGGCTCACCCGAGCGGGCCGGCATTGTGCACCGGCTGGACGTCGGCACGTCAGGGGCGATGGTGGTGGCCAAGTCCGAACGCGCCTACACAGCCCTGAAGCGGGCGTTCAAGGAGCGCACCGTGGACAAGGTCTACCACGCCGTGGTGCAGGGCCTGCCCGATCCGCTGGTGGGCACCATCGACGCTCCCATCGGCAGGCACCCCGGCCATGACTGGCGGTTCGCCGTCATTGAGGACGGCCGGCCGTCCGTCACGCACTACGAGGTGGTGGAAGCCTTCGGCAAGGCAAGCCTGGTGGAAGTGCATCTGGAGACCGGCCGCACCCACCAGATCCGGGTGCACTTCTCCGCACTGCGCCACCCCTGCGCCGGTGACCTCACGTACGGTGCCGATCCCCGGCTCGCGGCCACATTGGGGCTGACCCGCCAGTGGCTGCACGCCCGGGAACTCGGCTTTGAGCACCCCGTCACGGGGGAGTCCGTGCGGGTTGTCAGCGACTACCCGCAGGACCTGGCGTTTGCCCTGGAAGTGCTGGAGTCCGGGCGGGCCTGACGGACCCCTGCCCGGCCGGCGCTTAGAATAGTGCGGTGACTTCCAGCAATGATTCGTTCGTCCACCTGCACACCCACACCGAGTACTCCATGCTGGATGGAGCGGCCCGCCTGGGTGAGCTGTTCGATGAAACCGAACGCCTGGGCATGCCGGCACTTGCCACTACTGACCACGGATACCTTTTCGGCGCCTTCGATTTCTGGCGGAAGGCCACGGACAAGGGCATCAAGCCCATCATCGGCGTCGAAGCGTATGTAACACCGGGTACCGCCCGCACAGACAAGGGACGCGTGCGCTGGGGCGAGGAGTCCCAGCGCAAGGACGACGTTTCCGGCGGCGGTTCGTATACCCACATGACCCTGCTCAGCTACAACAACGTGGGGATGCGGAACCTCTTCCGCGCCTCATCGATCGCATCGCTGGACTCCGTCTTCGGCAAGTGGCCCCGCTTGGACCGGGAACTGCTCAACACGTATTCCGAGGGATTGATAGCCACCACGGGCTGCCCGTCAGGGGAAGTACAGACGCGCCTCCGCCTGGGCCAGTACCGCGAAGCGCTGGAAGCCGCCGCGGAGTTCCGCGACATCTTCGGTGCCGACAACTACTTCTGCGAGCTGATGGACCACGGCCTGGACATCGAGCGGCGCGTCACCGGTGACCTGCTGCGGCTGGCGAAGGAACTGAACCTTCCCCTCGTGGCCACCAACGACCTCCACTACACGCATGAGCACGATGCCAAAGCCCACGAGGCCCTCCTGGCCATCCAGTCCGGCTCAACCCTCCTCGAGCCCACCTACGACAACGGCGGCTCCAGGTTTGCGTTCTCCGGCAGCGGCTACTACCTGAAGTCGCCGCAGGAGATGCGCGAGCTTTTCCGCGACCACCCGGAAGCCTGCGACAACACCCTTCTCATCGCTGAACGCTGTGAAGTGTCCTTTAATACGGATGCCAACTACATGCCACGCTTTCCCTGCCCGCCGGGGGAGGACGAGACCTCCTGGCTGGTCAAGGAAGTGGACAAGGGGCTGCAGTACCGGTATCCAGCCGGAATCCCGGACGAGGTCCGCAAGCAGGCGGACTATGAACTGGGCGTCATCACCTCGATGGGCTTCCCGGGCTACTTCCTGGTGGTGGCCGACTTCATCAACTGGGCCAAGAACAACGGCATCCGCGTGGGTCCCGGCCGTGGTTCCGGTGCCGGCTCCATGGTGGCGTACGCCATGCGCATCACTGACTTGGATCCCCTGCGGCACGGCCTGATCTTCGAACGCTTCCTCAACCCCGACCGCGTCTCGATGCCCGACTTCGACGTCGACTTCGATGACCGCCGCCGCTCCGAGGTTATCGACTACGTCACTCGGAAGTACGGCGACGAGCGTGTTGCGATGATCGTCACGTACGGCACCATCAAGACCAAACAGGCGCTCAAGGACTCCTCCCGGGTGCTGGGCTACCCCTTCAGCATGGGCGAACAGCTGACCAAGGCGCTGCCGCCGGCCGTGATGGCCAAGGACATCCCGCTCGCGGACATCCAGAACCCGGAGGCGAAGCGCTACGGCGAGGCCGGGGACTTCCGGCAGCTGATCAGCACCGATCCGGAAGCGGCCAAGGTGTTCGAGACAGCACTGGGCATCGAGGGGCTGAAACGCCAGTGGGGCGTCCACGCCGCCGGTGTGATCATGTCCTCGGATCCGATTATCGACGTCATCCCGATCATGCGCCGTTTCCAGGACGGCCAGGTGATCACTCAGTTCGACTACCCGACTTCCGAGGGCCTGGGCCTGATCAAGATGGACTTCCTGGGCCTGCGGAACCTGACGATCATTTCCGACGCCCTCGAGAACATCAAGATGAACCGGGGCATCGACCTGGACCTGGAAAACCTTGAGCTGGACGATGCACCGTCCTACGAACTCCTGGCCCGCGGCGACACCCTGGGTGTCTTCCAGCTCGACGGCGGTCCCATGCGGTCCCTGCTCAAGCTCATGAAGCCTGACAACTTCGAGGACATCTCCGCTGTCCTGGCGCTCTACCGGCCGGGCCCCATGGGCGCCAACGCCCACACGGACTACGCGCTGCGCAAGAACGGGATCCAGGAAGTCATCCCCATCCACCCGGAACTGGAGGAACCCCTCAAGGAGATCCTCGGCGGAACCTATGGCCTGATCGTGTACCAGGAACAGGTGATGGCCGTGGCTCAGAAGCTGGCCGGGTACTCGCTGGGCCAGGCAGACATCCTCCGCCGCGCCATGGGCAAAAAGAAGAAATCCGAGCTGGACAAGCAGTTCGCGGGCTTCTCCCAGGGCATGCAGGACAACGGCTACTCCATGGAGGCCGTGAAGACCCTGTGGGATATTCTGCTGCCCTTCTCCGACTACGCCTTTAACAAGGCCCACTCGGCCGCCTACGGCGTGATCTCCTACTGGACCGCGTACCTCAAGGCCCACTACGCCCCCGAATACATGGCCGCGCTGCTCACGTCCGTGGGCGACGACAAGGACAAGTCCGCGATCTACCTCAACGAATGCCGGCGCATGGGCATCACCGTGCTCCCGCCGGACGTCAATGAGTCCGCCCTGAACTTCACCCCGGTGGGCAACGACATCCGCTTCGGCATGGGTGCCATCCGCAACGTCGGCGTCAACGCGGTGGAAGCCATGGTGGCGGCCCGGGAGAGTGAGGGCGCCTTTACCTCCTTCAAGGACTACCTGATGAAGGTTCCGGCCGTGGTGTGCAACAAGCGCACCATCGAGTCGCTGATCAAGTCCGGCGCCTTCGACTCCCTGGGCCACCACCGCCGCGCCCTGGCCATGATCCACGAAGAAGCCATTGACTCAGTCATCACGCTCAAGCGGAACGAAGCGATCGGCCAGTTCGACCTCTTCGCCGGCTTCGAGGAAGCCGAGTCGGAATCGTCGCTGAGCATCGAAATCCCGGACCTGCCTGAATGGGAGAAAAAGGACAAACTCTCCTTTGAACGGGACATGCTGGGCCTCTACGTCTCGGACCACCCCCTGCAGGGCCTCGAGGGTGTGCTCAGCCAGCACGCCGAAATGAGCATCACGTCAGTCCTGGGGGAGGACGGCCCGCAGGACGGCGCCATCATCACCATTGCCGGGATGATCACGTCCCTGAGCCGGCGCATTGCGAAGGCCAGCGGCAACGCCTACGCCCGGGCGGAGGTGGAGGACCTGGGCGGTTCGATGGAAGTGATGTTCTTCGGCCAGGTCTACGGACCCATTGCCTCAGTACTAGCCGAGGACCTGATCGTGGTGGTCAAGGGGCGACTGCAGAAGCGCGACGACGGCGCCATCACCCTGAACTGCATGGAGCTTTCCGTCCCGGACCTGAGCGAAGGCCTGGGCGGGCCATTGGTGATCACCATGCCCACGCACAAGGCCACCGAAGCTGTGGTCACGGAGCTCGGTGATGTGCTCCGGACCCACCGCGGCAATTCGGAGGTGCGCCTGCACCTGCAGGGCGATACCCGCACGGAGATCATGGGCCTGCCGGTCCACCTCCGGGTGAACCCCAGTCCGTCCCTGTTTGGTGACCTGAAGGTCCTGCTGGGCCCGGCCTGCCTGGACGCCTGAGAAAGCAGGGGACGACGGCGGGCGGTGCGTCCCGCCGTCGTCCTCCGCTGAGGGGGAAGCTAGATTTCGTAGTCCAGCGGCACGGGCTGTCCGTACGCCCCGCCGTGGTACAGCAGGGGAGAACCCTCGCCGCCCACCTGGCCGTCAACCACCTGGACCACCACCACGGCGTTGTTCTCGAATGAGAGGCGCATCTGCACCTCGCCGATCAGCCAGCCGGCCACGTCCTTCAGTACGGGCACGCCGTGCGGCCCTACTTCCCAGTGGTCGCCCTCAAAGCGGTTGGTGCCGCGGGCAAAACGGTCTGCCAGCGCCTGGTTCTCGAGGCCGAGCATGTGGACGCCGATATAAGTGGTGTTGGCCACGGCAGGCCAGGACCCGGAGCTGCGGGCCATGTTGAACGTAAAGCGCGGTGGCTGCGCGGACAGGGAAGCCACGGACGTGGCGGTGAATCCAAACGGGCGGTCCTGGTAATTGACCGTGATGATGGCGACGCCGGCCGCATGGCGCCGAAACATCTCCTTGAACGTCCGCTCGAAGGGCGCCTCAGATTCGGTCACGTGGAACTCCTGGTAATGGATGGCCTGATGCTCTCGTTCAACTCTATTGGCCTGCCCGGCAGGCGCGGAATCTCTTCAAGCTCCACGTCCGGGAGTTAAGCCGCCGGAACAACTGTTAAGGTTTGTTGCATGACACAACGGACCGGACGGGCACGTCCGCGGCTGCCCTGGGCCATGCTGGTGCTGCCGGCGGTGGCCGGCATACCGGCGGGGATCCTCTGGTGGCTGCTGGCACCGGGAGGCCTCAACCTGATCACCCGGGACCCCGCCTTTGCCGACGGCGCCCACCCCCAGGTCTGGCTGCCAAGGGACCTGACGTTGGCCGGGCTGCTGGTCTTCGCCGGGTGCCTGCTGGCAGTCTTCCTGGCCGACAAGAAGCGCCAGGATCCGCAGGCAAGCCTCCTCATGGGGCTTGCCGGTGGCCTGTGCGGCGCAGTCCTGGCGTGGCAGGCGGGGGTGTTGTCCGCGCGGCTATTCGGCCCGGCCGTCGACGCCACCGCCAACGCGAGTATCGCTTTCTCGTTGCGCGCCCTGCCGGTGCTGCTGCTGTGGCCGGCAGCCACTGCCGTCTCCGTGTTTGTGCTGGAGTTGATGCACCTCCTGGGCAAGAAGGACGACGACGGCCCGGAGGAGGCGCGGCACGCTGCGGTTGAGCCCGTAAAATAATGTGGTGACCATTTCTTCGGAGTTCCCCGCCGTCCCTGCCGCTGCCACCGTGAGCTTCCGCACCGTTGACCTCCGGGGCCGGAACCTGACCCTTGCGGCACTCCGCGCCACCGTGCCGCGTGCCCAGGGCCAGACTGTGGCCGACGCTGAAGAAAAGGTCCTCGACATCATTTCGGCCGTTCGGCAGCGGGGCTTCGAAGCCCTGACCGAGCTGGCCCTCCGCTTCGACGGCGTGGAACAGGACCATCCGCTGGTCCCGCAGGAGGCCCTGTCAGCCGCCTTGGAGCAGCTGGATCCGGTGGTGCGCCGGGCGCTGGAGGAATCCATCAGCCGGGCACGCCGTTTTGCCGAGGGCCAGAAGCCGCGCAACGTTGACGTCCAACTGGGCGACGGCGCCCTGGTGAGCCAGAACTGGGTGCCCGTGGCGCGGGTGGGCCTCTATGTTCCCGGCGGCCTGGCGGTCTATCCGTCCTCGGTGATCATGAACGTGGTCCCTGCCCTCGCGGCAGGCGTGGAGTCCATTGCGCTTGCGTCGCCTCCGCAGAAGGAGTTCGGAGGGCTTCCGCACCCCACCATCCTTGCCGCCGCAGCGCTTCTGGGCATCACCGAGGTGTACGCCATCGGCGGGGCGCAGGCAGTTGCCGCGTTCGCCTACGGGGTGCCCGCTGCTGAGTCCGGCCCTGCGCTGGAACCGGTGGACGTGGTGACTGGCCCGGGCAACATCTTTGTGGCAACGGCCAAGCGGCTGGTGAAGGGCGTGGTGGGTATCGATTCCGAGGCGGGGACCACGGAGATCGCCATCCTGGCAGACTCCACCGCGCAGCCGGCCCTGGTTGCCGCGGACCTCATCAGCCAGGCCGAGCACGACCCCAAGGCAGCATCGGTGCTGATTACCGACTCGGAGGACCTCGCCGCCGCTGTCCGCGCAGAGCTGGACCTGCAGGCCGCCGTCACCAAGCACGCGGCCCGCGTCCGCGAAGCCCTCTCCGGACCCCAATCCGGCGTTGTCCTGGTGGATAACCTCGAGCAGGGCATTGCAGCATGTGACGCGTACGCCGCCGAGCACCTGGAGATCATGACCCGGGACGCAGCTGCCGTGGCCGGGAGGATCCGCAATGCGGGGGCCATCTTTGTTGGCGACTACAGCCCGGTGTCCCTGGGGGACTACTGCGCAGGGTCCAACCACGTGCTGCCTACCAGCGGTACTGCTGCCTTTTCGTCCGGCCTGAACGTCACCACTTTCCTGCGTGCAATCCAGGTGGTGAACTACAGCCGTGAGGCGCTGGCGGAGGTCAGCGCCCACATTGTGAGCCTGTCCGGCGCGGAAGACCTGCCCGCCCACGGGGAAGCTGTCACCGCGCGGTTCCCGGGACAGCAGGGGGCCTCGTCCGCCGACATGTAGTGGTGGGGACTACTACATGTAGTAGTTACAGGCTTGTTATTAGGGTACGGGCGGACGTAAACTGATACCGCTGCAGGGTGTCGAGATACCCCTGCACATGCCACAGATCAAGACACGCTACGGATCAAGCGAAGGAAGGGACGCCATGTATTGTCCGTTCTGCCGCAACCCCGATTCCCGCGTGGTGGACAGCCGGATGGCCGACGACGGCTCGGCCATCCGCCGCCGCCGCCAGTGCCCCGAGTGCGGCCGCAGGTTCACCACCGTGGAAACCACCAGCCTGTCGGTGATCAAGCGGTCCGGCGTGGGGGAGCCCTTCAGCCGCAGCAAAGTCATCAATGGCGTCCGCAAGGCCTGTCAGGGCCGGCCGGTCAGCGAGGACGACCTCGCGCTGCTGGCACAGGAAGTCGAAGAGCAGATCCGCTCCTCCGGTGCGGCCGAAATCGACGCCCACGAGGTGGGGCTCGTGATCCTCGGGCCGTTGCAGAAGCTGGACAAGGTTGCCTACCTGCGGTTCGCCAGTGTGTATCAGGCCTTTGAATCCCTCGAAGACTTTGAGACGGCCATCGCCCTGCTCCGTCAGGAAGCCGAAGACGACGCCAAGGGCACCGCCGCAAAGGCCGCCAAAACCACCGAAAAGAGCCCGCTCTAAACGGCTCGCCCTCATCTCCGGTGGTGGCAGTGGAGGGGAAGCCGCAGCCACCACCGGCATCACTTTGCACGCACCAATGCCCCTTCCGAACGGAAGGGGCATTCGTGCATGCAGGGGCGCCTTCTACTTGGCGAGCTTGTGCTTCAGGGCGATTTCGATGGCGGCCCCCACAATGCCGGCCTCGTTGCGCAGGACCGCCGGAACGATGGGCGTACGGAGCTTGAGGTTGGGAAGGTACTCGTCGGCGCGCTTGGAGATGCCGCCGCCCACGATGAACAGTTCGGGGGAGAACAGGAACTCGACATGGGAGAAGTAGCGCTGCAGCAGGACACTGTATTCGTCCCAGGACAGCCCGTCGCGTTCCCGGGCAACGGCGGAGGCCTTGGTCTCGGCGTCATGGCCGTCAATCTCCAGGTGGCCGAGTTCGGCGTTCGGTACCAGCTTGCCGTTGAAGATAAAGGCAGAGCCGATGCCGGTGCCCAAGGTAATCACCAGCACGGTGCCGGAAACCCCGGCACCGGCACCGTAGCGGGCTTCGGCGAGCCCGGCGGCGTCGGCGTCGTTAATGACCTCCACTGGACGGCCCAGGCGCTCGGTCAGGAGGCCATCGATGTCCGTGTTGAGCCAGGCTTTGTCCACATTGGCTGCGGAGTGGACCACGCCGTGCTGGATGATCCCGGGGAACGTTACGCCCACGGGGGAGCCGGCGGCGGGCGCCTCGGGACGGGCGGAGAGCTCGGAGACCACCAGCGCCACCGCCTCGGCTACTGCCTCAGGAGTGGCCGGCTGCGGGGTGGGTACACGGAACCGATCACCCAGGAGCTTGCCCTTTTTCAGGTCGACGATGCCGCCCTTGATTCCCGTGCCTCCGATGTCGATGCCGATCAGCGGGGCGTTCTTGTGCGACTTCTCGTCCTTCTTGGCCAATGGGTTTTCCGTTCGTGGCAGGGGCGGGCAAGGTAGGGGCGGCGGGCAGCCGGCCCGGTTGTTGTTAAGTCTGCTGTGGCTGCTGTTCAGCAGCGGTGGTGCTGTCACCGGCGGCGGCATTGCATCGCGCCCGGCGCCGGTGCCGGCCGGTCAGGGCAGCGTGAGGATCTCGGCGCCGGAATCTGTGACCAGCAGGGTGTGCTCAAACTGGGCGGTGCGCTTGCGGTCCTTGGTCACCACCGTCCAGTCATCGGCCCACATGTCCCATTCCACCGTCCCCAGCGTGAGCATCGGTTCAATGGTGAACACCATCCCGGCTTCGATGACGGTGTTGTATGCGGGGGCGGCATCATAATGCGGGATGATCAGCCCGGTGTGGAACGCTTCACCAACGCCGTGCCCCGTGAAATCCCGGACCACGCCGTAGCCGAAGCGCTTGGCGTAGGACTGGATGGCACGGCCGATCACGTTGATTTCCCGCCCGGGGGCAACCGCCTTGATGGCCCGGTTCAAGGATTCCTGCGTCCGTTCCACCAGGAGGCGCGACTCCTCGTCAACATCGCCCACGAGGAAGGTGTAGTTGGTGTCCCCGTGGACGCCGCCGATAAAGGCGGTGATATCGATATTGATGATGTCGCCGTCCTGGACCACTGTGGTGTCCGGAATGCCGTGGCAGATGACCTCGTTCACGGACGAACACAGGGACTTCGGAAATCCCCGGTACCCCAGGGTGGAGGGATAGGCGTGGTGGTCAAGGAGGAACTCGTGGCCCACCTTGTCCAGGTGGTCCGTGGTGACGCCGGGTTCGATGTGCTTGCCCACCTCGACGATCGCCTGTGCGGCGATTTTGGCGGCCACCCGGATCTTCTCGATCGTCTCTGCGGACTTGACCTCGGAGCCGGTGAATTTGGCGGGCGCCGGCTTGCCGACATACTCCGGGCGGGGGATGGACGCCGGTACTGGACGCTGCGGGCTCACGGTTCCCGGGGTGAGGGTGCCGATGGGTGCAGTCGAGGCAAGGGAAGGCATAGATTGATCATATAAGGCACCACAGAAGGCCTAACAACCGGGAGCCGCGTCCGTGCCGCGTAAGAATTTAAGTTACGCGCGTCACGCCGCAGCTTCCTGCCGGCGGAACGGGGAAGAGCGATGACCGAGTACTGGTACAACATCAAGACCCACGAGGTGGAGGAAGACCGGCTCTCGGACTGGAGCCAGCTGATCGGCCCCTACAAAACCAGGGAAGAAGCCGAGCACGCACTGGAAAAGGTCCGCGCGCGCAATGAGGCGTGGGACAAGCAGGACGACGACGACTGAGGGCTTTGCCGGGCCGTCACCCAACGTCCTGCTTCCTTGGGCCGGCGTTTCTAGAAAGTGTGGTCGGGCCCCGGGAACTGGCCTGACCGTACGTCCTCACCATACGCTGCGGCTGCATCAAGCAGCGTAGTGCGCAGGTCCGCGTACTGCTTGACGAATTTGGCCATCCTGCCGCCCCGGAGGCCGGCCATGTCCTGCCACACGAGCACCTGGCCGGTGGTTTCCTTACCGGCGCCGATGCCGACGGTGGGGACCTTGACAGCCGCGTCCACCGCCGCCGCAGTCTCGGCAGGAACCATTTCCATCAGCACGCTGAAGGCGCCCGCCTCAGCCAGCGCGACGGCGTCGTCAATCAACCTCTGGGCATCGTCACCGCGGCCCTGCACGCGGTACCCGCCCAGCGCGTGCTCGCTCTGCGGCGTGAAGCCGATGTGGGCCATGACGGGGATCCCGGCCTGCACCATGGCCCGGACAGTGGGGGCATAATATTTGCCGCCCTCGATCTTGACCGCATGCGCGAGGCCCTCCTTCAGGAACCTCACACCCGCGGCGACAGCCTGCTCCGGCGAGACCTCGTAGCTGCCGAACGGCAGATCGGCCACCACCAGCGCGCGCTTGGCGGAACGCGCCACAGCCCGGCACAGGGGAAGCAGTTCGTCCACGGTCACCGGAAGGCTGGTTTCGTTGCCGAAGACGTTGTTGGACGCGGAGTCTCCTACCAGGAGCACCTCGATGCCGGCGGCGTCGAAGATTTCTGACGTGTACTGCTCATAGGCAGTCAGCATGGCGAACTTCGTGCCGGCATCCTTGGCCTGCTGCAGGTGGTGGATCCGGACCCTTGCCGGCCTCTGGGCAGAGGCCGCCGGGCCGCCCTGCGCAGGCCCGTTGCCATAGGGGGCGGGAACGTCGGCGGGCACGCTGGAATCGGAGCTGTTGCTTGTGGCCATGGCATGAGCGTAGTGCCGCACCTGCAGTCCTTACCAGCGGCGGCGGGAACCTCCCGGGTGATTCGCGTCATACGGGCGGGGGGAGCCTGCCCGCAACGCCGGTGGTGTGGCCCGTGCGCGTCAGGTTCGGTGTGTTAATGCTGCGTTACGCGCCCCGCCGGCTCCAGCATCGCCGCCAATTGCTTAGTACAGTGTTGGTGAACTGCTTTCCGGCTTCCTCCTCTGCGGACCGGGGCATGGACGTTGACCGACAGAAGAGGCCATCATGGACCGCCAGCAAGAGTTTGTCCTGCGCACTATCGAAGAGCGCGACGTACGTTTCGTGCGCCTGTGGTTCACCGACGTCGTGGGTTCACTCAAGTCCGTGGCCCTGGCGCCCGCCGAAGTTGAGGGCGCCTTCGAGGAAGGCCTCGGTTTCGATGGTTCAGCCATTGAAGGGCTCGCCCGGGTTTTCGAATCCGACATGCTGGCGCAGCCGGACCCCTCCACCTTCCAGATCCTGCCGTGGCGCGGCGAAACCGAGCAGACCTCGCGCATGTTCTGCGACATTCTCACCCCTGACGGCGAGCCCTCTGCCGCGGATCCCCGCAACGTCCTCAAGCGCACCCTGGCCAAAGCGGCGGACATGGGGTTCACCTGCTACACCCACCCCGAGATCGAGTTCTACCTCCTCAAGTCGCAGGAGCCGGGACCGGACGGGGCTCCCGTGCCCGTCGATGAGGGCGGCTACTTTGACCACGTACCGGGCGGCGTAGCGCAGGATTTCCGCCGGACCGCCGTGACCATGCTGGAATCCGTGGGAATCTCCGTGGAGTTCAGCCACCACGAGGCCGGACCGGGCCAAAACGAAATCGACCTCCGGTACGCCGATGCGCTGCAGACTGCGGACAACATCATGACGTTCCGCACCGTGATCAAGGAAGTGGCGCTCCAGCAGGGAACGTACGCCACGTTTATGCCCAAACCCTTCACCGCACACCCCGGCTCCGGCATGCACACGCACTTCTCCTTGTTCGAGGGCGACACCAACGCCTTCTACGAGGCCGGCGCGGAGTTCCAGCTGTCCAAGACCGCCCGCCAGTTCATTGCCGGCATCCTCAAGCACGCCCCTGAATTCACGGCCGTCACCAACCAGTTCGTGAACTCCTACAAGCGCCTCTGGGGCGGCGGCGAGGCCCCGAGCTACCTGAGCTGGGGACACAACAACCGTTCCGCGCTGGTCCGCGTTCCGCTGTACAAGCCGGGCAAGGGCCAGTCCGCGCGGATCGAATACCGCGGCATCGATTCGGCAGCCAACCCCTACCTTGCCTACGCCGTCCTGCTGGGCGCCGGCCTCAAGGGCATCGAAGAGGGCTACGACCTGCCGGCCGCTGCCGAGGACGACGTCTGGTCGCTGAGTTCGGCCGAACGCCGCGCCATGGGCCATGACCCCCTTCCCGCGAGCCTGCATGACGCCATCAGGTCCATGGAGGATTCGGAGCTGATGCCGCAGATCCTGGGTGAGCAGGTCTTCGAACACTTCCTGCGCAACAAGCGCGCCGAGTGGCAGGACTACCGCCTCCAGGTCACGCCCTACGAACTGCAGCGCAACCTGGGCATCCTCTAGGGAGCGATGGTGAGCCTCGCACGGCGCCTGATCTCCGCCGGCTTCAGCGATCTCGAGAAGGGCGAGCGGTTCCTCGCTGCCCGCGAGCTCGAAGGACTGGACGAAGACAGGCTCTTTGCCGGGCTCCAAATGTCCGCCAGCCCGGATACAGCCCTGCAGTCCCTGGTCCGCCTGATCGAAAAGCATCCCGCCCTTCGGGAGCTTGCGGCCGCTGACCCCGAGACCAGTGAGCCGCTGTATCGCGTCCTGGGAGCGTCCGAGGCGCTGGGGGAGTTCCTGATCCGACACCCCGAACACCTGTCCGCCTTTGAAGTGCGCCCCAGCCCTGAACCGCTGCCGGCCGATCCGCAGGAGCTTCGCGCCACCCTGTTGCAGTCCGTGGGCGCCGATCCCCGGGCCGCGCGGCCGGTGGCCGCAACCACCGGAACCGACGCCTATGCGGCCCTTCGGACGGCCTACCGCAGGGGCGTTGTGGACCTGGCAGTTAAGGACCTGTGCGCCGCGGACCCGCTGGACTTCATGCCGTCGGTGGGCGGTGAGCTCGCCGACCTCGCCGGCGCCGCCATTGAGGCCGCCCTCGCCGTCTCGCGCGCCGAAGCTGCCGGCCAGTTCAGCGCCGCGGACGTGGCCGACGTCGGCCTGGCTGTTATTGGCATGGGCAAATGCGGGGCCCGTGAGCTCAACTATATTTCCGACGTCGATGTTATCTATGTGGTGGAACGGGGCAGCCTTGACGACGCTGCCGCTGCGACCATCGGCACGGCCCTGGCCAGCGGAATCTCCCGGGCAATCTCATCGGTGGCCCGCGAACCCGGGCTCTGGGAGGTGGACGCGAACCTGCGGCCGGAGGGTAAATCCGGGCCCCTGGTCCGGACCCTTGCCTCACACCAGACGTACTACGCGCGGTGGGCGGAGAGTTGGGAGTTCCAGGCACTGCTGAAGGCCCGCACCATCGCCGGTGACGCAGCCCTTGGCCAACAATATGAAGAGGCCATCACGCCGCTGATCTGGAGCTCGGCCAGCCGCGACGGCTTTGTAGAATCAGTCCAGGCGATGCGCCGCCGCGTCACCGAACACATCCCGCCTGCGGAGGAGCAGCGGCAGATCAAACTGGGCCGTGGCGGACTGCGGGACGTTGAATTCACCGTCCAGCTGCTCCAGCTGGTGCACGGCAAATCCGATGAATCGCTCCGCCGGCGCGACACCACGTCCGCCATTGCCGCCCTCTCCGCGGGCGGCTACATTGGGCGTGCCGATGCGGCAGCCTTCGACAACGCCTACCGGTACCTGCGGCTCCTGGAGCACCGCATCCAGCTCTTCCAGCTGCGCAGGACCCACCTCATGCCGGTGGGCGAACCGGCACTGCGTGCACTTGCCAAGGCGGTGCTCGGCCCGTTTTCCAGTGAACGCCCGCACCCGGACGCCCTGCTCGCTGCCTGGCAGAAGACCAAGCGCTCGGTGCGTGAGCTCCATGAGCGGATCTTCTACCGGCCCCTGCTCAACACGGCGGCCAAGCTCAGCAGCGAGGACGCCAAGCTGACGCCCGAAGCTGCCCAGGGCCGGCTCGCCGCCCTCGGTTACCGGGACCCGAAAGGTGCCATGCGCCACATCGAGGCCCTCACGGCCGGCGTGAGCCGCCGGGCCGCACTGCAGCGGCAGCTGCTGCCCATTCTCCTGGACTGGCTGGCCGAAGGTGTGGATCCCGACGGCGGCCTCCTCGCCTTCCGCCGGGTCAGCGAAGCCCTGGGCACCACCCACTGGTACCTGGGCATGCTCCGGGACTCGAAGGCCGCCGCCGAGCGGTTGTGCCATGTGCTGGCCAACTCGCGGCTGATCGCCGACCTGCTGGAAGTGTCCCCGGAATCAGTGGCCTGGCTTGGCCATGACAAGGACCTGGTGCCGGTCACCTTTGAGGCACAGTGGCAGGAGATCACCTCCAAGATGTCCCGCCACGCTGATCCGGAAAGTGCCATGCGGCTGATCCGGCTGATCCGGCGGCGCGAGACGCTGCGGATCGCCATCGCCGACTCCGCCGGACTCCTGGACCAGGATCGCGTGGGAGCCGCACTGGCGGACACCGACAGGGCCGCGGTGCTGGGCGCACTGCGCGTGGCCGAAGGAATCGTCTCAGCCAAGGGGCCACTGAAAACCGCTGTCCTGGTGGTTGCCATGGGCCGGCAGGGCGGGCGCGAGATCGGCTACGGGTCCGACGCCGATGTGATGTACGTACACCGGGCGCTGCCGGGCTTCTCCGAGGAAGAAGCGCAGGAGCAGGCCTCGCGGATCGTGGCCAAGGTCTCAAGCCTCCTCACCCAGCCGCTGAAGCCGGCCATCATGGCCGAACGCGTCCTTCAGGTGGACGCGGACCTGCGCCCCGAGGGCAAGAACGGAGCGATGGTGCGCTCCCTTGATTCCTACGCCGAGTACTACCGCCGCTGGTCCCTTATCTGGGAGGCCCAGGCCCTGCTGCGTGCCAGGCCCATGGCCGGCGACGACACCCTGGCTGCGGACTTCCTCGAACTCATCGATCCCATCCGCTACCCGGAGTCCGTAACCGAACAGGACGTACGCGAAATCAGGCGGATCAAAGCACGGGTGGAGTCCGAACGCCTGCCCCGGGGGGCGGATCCTGCCCGGCACCTCAAGCTGGGCCGCGGCGGGCTCAGCGACGTCGAATGGCTGGTCCAGCTGCTGCAGCTGCAGCATGCGGGCAAACACCCGCAGTTGCGCACCACCTCAACCGTGGGTGCGCTCCAGGAGGCAACCCAACTGGGCCTGCTGGCGCGCGACGATGCCGACCTCCTGGCGGCTGCCTGGCGTTTGGCCAGCCGGATCAGGTCCGCCAACGTCATCTGGAGCGGCAAGGCCTCGGACCTGCTGCCGTCCTCGCGTCGCGACCTGGAAGCCGTGGCACGCTGGTGCGGCTACGAACCAGGCCATGCAGCGGCCCTGGAGGAGGACTACCTGCGGGTCAGCCGGCGGGCCCGTGCCGTCTTCGAACGGGTCTTTTACGGCCAGTAACCGTGAACCGCCCATAGCGCGCGGCTGACAGTTGTCAGGGCCCGGTGCTACGTTGAGCCCATGGCTAACCAACTCTTCCTTAACCTGCCCGTCCAGGATCTTAAGCGCTCAGTGGACTTCTTCAGTTCCCTCGGCTTCACCTTCAACCCGGACTTCACGGACGAGAACGCCACCTGCATGGTGGTCAACGAGAACGCGTACGTGATGCTGCTGGTGCAGAACTATTTCAAGACCTTTACCAAGAAGGATGTCGCGGACAACACGGGCTCGGCGGAAGCGATCATCGCCTATTCCGTGGACAGCCGGAAAGCCGTGGATGAGGCAGTGCGCACCGCACTGGCCAACGGCGGCTCTGCGTCCGAGGATCCCCACGACTACGGCTTTATGTACAACCACAGCTTCCAGGACCCTGACGGACACCTCTGGGAGGTCTTCTGGATGGATCCGGCAGGAGCGCCCGCCGAAGCCACCGTGGGCGGCGAATCCGCCGGCCAACAGTCCTGAACGGAACGGGTGGGGGCGTCTGGCTGATTTCACTCCGGGATATCGACGACGACGCCCGGGCCATCCAGCTGGAGGCCGTGGCCGGACTCGAACTCTTGCCCGGGCAGGAGAAGTTTGTTGGCGATCCGCTGCGGATGGCCCTGGCCGGCCTGGCTGAGGAGTCGCGCCGTCCGTACGTGATTGAAGCCAATGGCCAGGCCGTGGGGGTGCTCACGCTGCAGGCAGGGGCAGCCAGGCTTGCCGGCTGGCCCGACGACGATTCCGCCTGGCTGCTGCGCGGCTTCCTCATCGACCGGCGGCAGCAGGGCAAAGGTTACGGTCCGCGGGGGGCGGCTGCCGCTGCGGCGGCTGCGGAGAAACTCAGCAGCCGGCACCAGACCGGGGAGGCCGGCGTCGTCCTCTCCGTCAACGAAGCCAATCCGGCGGGCCTGGCCGCCTACCGCCGCGCCGGATTCGAGGACCGCGGCCAGTACCTGGGCGGGTCCTCAGGCCCCCAACGAACCCTGTACCGGGCGTTTGCTGCGGTCCGCCGGCCGTAACCGGACAGCCCGGCGTTGCACTCGGTCCCGGATTGGCACATCATGTGGACTGGCAGTGTTCTTCAAACCTTGTTGGGGGGAAGGCTTCATTTAGTCTTCGTCTCGGGGGACATTCGCCAGGGGATCCGGCTCCCGGTCTCAGCACGTCTGGAGCCGGATTCCCACCTACGGGAATTTGCTCCTGGTTCCCTGGATACCGCCCCGCCCGGCACTTCCACAGTGTTCGCCGGGCCCCTATGCTGGGGGCTACATATAGATAGCTCTGGGGGCTGCAAACATAGTTTGGGAAGCCATGAAGCAGATCAGGACCGCCGCACCGGCTGTTGTCTTATTGCTCGCAGCGTGTTCGGCGCCGGCGCCCGTGCAAGGCGGCCCGGCGGCTGGCAAGGCTGGACCAAGCGCGGCTCCATCATCCGCCGTGGCGCCAGGGGCGTTGCCGGCAGGACTGTACGAGCTCACTACGGCCTCGGGCGCCCATATTAGTTTTACGCTGCCGGCACCTGTGACGGACCCTGCTGTAGCGGCAATCGAGGCCTACCGGGTCAAGGTCGGAGCAGCGCCCGTTTCATACCTCGTGGCGGACGTGGACAACCGCACCGGCACGGCACCAGTGAATCTGTACATGGTGAGCGCCTCCAGTCCAGAAGGACGGCAAGCCACGTTCACCAGTGTCGCCGATGCCCTCCATAGCTGGGCACCCACCTTCAGTTACGACTTCAAGTGGTCCATGGATGGCAAACGCCTCGACGAGGCACAAGGCGCCGGGTTGAAGCGTGAGGCTGATGACCTCTACAACGCGGACATCAGTGACGTGGACGTAGCGGAGCGCACCACTGTCATCCTCGCGTCAAGTGACGCCGACCTGCCAACGGGGTTCACCAGGGTGGCCGTACAGCCATCTGTTACCGGCAGCGAAGAGGAAGCGCAGCCGGCCCGTTGACGCGGCGCGGGGGGACCGCACAGCATTTCATGGCGGATCCGGAAAGCAGTCAGGCCGGCCTCAAGGGGGAAACCTTGAAGCCGGCCTTTCCTGTATAAAAGGTCCTTGCGGATTATTGGCGGACTATGCCCGCGATCAGCCGCATGACATGACTAGACGCCGTAGTAGAGCTCGAACTCGTAGGGGTTCGGACGCAGCGACAGCGGGCGGATCTCGTATTCGTACTTGTACTCGATCCAGGTGTCGATCAGGTCCTGGGTGAAGACACCGCCGGCCTGCAGGAACTCGTTGTCCTCGGCCAGGGCCTCCAATGCTTCCTCAAGCGTGCCCGGAGCCTTGGGGATGTCCTTGGCTTCTTCAGCGGGGAGCTCGTAGAGGTCCTTGTCGATGGGTGCCGGCGGCTCGATGCGGTTGCGGATGCCGTCGATGCCGGCCATCAGCTGGGCAGCGAATGCCAGGTACGGGTTGGAGGAGGGGTCCGGTGCGCGGAACTCGATGCGCTTGGCCTTGGGGTTGGTGCCCGTGATGGGGATACGGATACCGGCGGAGCGGTTGCCCTGCGAGTAGACCATGTTGACCGGGGCTTCGAAGCCCTTGACCAGGCGGCGGTAGGAGTTCACCGTCGGGTTGGTGAAGGCCAGGACGGCGGAGGCGTGCTTGAGCAGGCCGCCGATGTACCAGCGGGCGGTGTCGGACAGGCCGGCATAGCCCTTCTCGTCGTAGAACAGCGGCTCGCCGCCGTTCCACAGCGACTGGTGGCAGTGCATACCGGAGCCGTTGTCACCGAAGACCGGCTTGGGCATGAAGGTAACGGACTTGCCCCAGGCATCTGCGGTGTTCTTGATGACGTACTTGAACTTCTGCAGGTCATCGGCAGCGTGCGTCAGGGTGGTGAACTTGTAGTTGATCTCGGCCTGGCCGGCAGATCCAACTTCGTGGTGGCTGCGCTCGACCTCAAGGCCGGCTTCGTCCAGGGCGACGCACATGGCGTCGCGCAGGTCGGCCTGCTTGTCGGTGGGGGAGACCGGGAAGTAACCGCCCTTGACGGGGGTCTTGTAACCGAGGTTTCCGCCTTCTTCCTCGCGGCCGGTGTTCCAGTGTGCTTCCTCGGAATCGATCTTGTAGAAGCTGCCCTGCGGGGAGGACTGGTACTGGACGTTGTCGAAGACGAAGAACTCTGCTTCGGGAGCGAAGAATGCGGTGTCCGCGATGCCGGTGGAGGCCAGGTAGGCCTCGGCCTTCTCAGCCACGCCGCGGGGGTCGCGGTGGTAGGGATCGCCCGTGCGGGGGTTGACGATGGAGAAGTTCAGCGCGAGGGTCTTTTCCATGCGGAAGGTGTCCAGGAACGCGGTGGTGACGTCCGGGATCAGCTGCATGTCGGACTCGGCGATGCCCTGGAAGCCGCGGATGGAGGATCCGTCGAAGAGCTGGCCGTTGATGAAGAAGTCGGCATCAACGCTTTTGGCCGGGACGTTAAAGTGCTGCTGGACACCCGGGAGATCGGTGAAGCGGATATCGACGAACTTAATATCTTCGTCCTTGATGAACTTGAGGACTTCGTCCGCAGTCTTGAACATCTATGCTCCTAACGCATATGTAAATATCTGGCGTGACAGCCATCTGATCCAACGCAATCCAAAGGCAGGGAGACCACAAGGTTTCCCTGCTGATGTGCACCCTGCCGGGGGATTCGCTTGAAACTGCTAACAGCCTATGGATGGGGCATTTCCCGTCCGTGTCCGTATTGTTTCGGGCAGGTTACAGAATGCCCTGATATGGCAACGCTACTGGCCGTCCACAGTGTGGTCTAACCGCATCCACACTGTGGGCGGATGAACGCGGGTAAACTTGGACGGTGGTAGATCGCAAAGACCTCGGTTCCTGGCTCACCGGCCCCGACACCTCCGGCATATCCAGGTATCCGGGTGAGCGGCTTGGCCTGCCGGAATCCGGGCCCGGTTCCATCGCACGGGCCGGCCGCCGGATTGTTGCGCTCATGATCGACTGGGGCATCGCGCTCTTGATCAGCAACTTCGCTTTTGGCGGCGACGCCTGGGCAAACCTGGCCATTTTCGCCGTCGAGCAGATCCTCCTGGTAGGCACGCTCGGCTACAGCATCGGGCACCGTGCCATGGGCATCCACGTGGTGCGGCCCGGCGGGGGAGCTCCGGGACCGCTCGCTGCCTTGGTGAGGTCTCTGCTGCTGTGCCTGGTGATCCCTGCCGTGATTTTCGATCCCGACCATCGCGGCCTCCATGACAAGGCGATGAACACGCTCCTGCTGCGCCGGTAGGATCCGCGGGCTTCAGGCCCGGCTGGTTTCCCTGGGAGCTTCCGACCCGCCCGTGGAAAGGTGTCCCCGCCTGCCGGCCCAGCGCTCGAACCAGAGGGTTGCGAAGGGGAAGACCGCCGATATCCCGGCAAAAAGCGCCACCACAAAGGGCCAGCGCTGGAGCCGCCAAAGTGCCAGCGCCGTGATCCCGTAGCCAACGAACAGGGCTCCGTGGATGGGGCCGGCCACCTGCACGCCAATTTCTGTGGTGCCGGCAATCCACTTGAAGTACATGCCGATCAGTAGCGCGGCCCAGCTGAAGGCTTCAGCGATGGCGAAGATCCGGAAGGCGCGCAGCGCCAGGGTTTTGACGGGCGTTGCGGCGTTGCCCGGGCGTGCCTGTTCCTCTGTGACTTGGGCCTCGTTGCCTTGGACGTCGTTGACCTGGACGTCCGGCTGGTCCTCTGTCAGATTGCTGTGGTTCACGGTGTCCTGTCCTCCTGGCAGTATTGGTGCACTAAAAAGCCCCGGTACCGGCAGGTAGCCGGTACCGGGGCTTTTGGCCTAGCGTCCGCGGTTGGGGCGGGCCTTGTAGGGGTCGATGCCCTTGGGAATGGGGAGCCGGGTGCCCAGCGAAGCGATCCGCTTGGAGACCGCATTGACTTCGAGCTTGGTCAGTTCGTTCTTCATTTTGCCCATTTTCTTTGCCACCTGGCTGATGGGCACCTGGCCCTCGCCGCGTCCGCTTTCAATGACGTGGACGGTGACGTTGGGCAGGATCCGGGCAAGGCGCTTGCGTTCTGCGTCCAGCAACGGCTTCACGCGGTGGCTGGGCCCTTCACTGACCAGCACGACGCCGGGACGGCCAATGGCGCGGAACACGGCGTCCTGCGTGCGGGGGTTGACGGCAACGGGCTGGTCCTCGGTGATCCAGCCGCGGCGGAGCGTTCCCAGCGCGGCGCCGGAGGCGCCCGGCTGGTTCTCGATCTGGGCGAAGGCGGCGCGCTCGGCGCGGCGCGACAGGATCAGCGTGGCACCGAGCAGGCCCAGCGGGATGCCGATGATGAGGCCGGTAATCCAGTTCTCCAGCCAGAAGCCCACCAGGAAGCTGACGGCCACAACACCGAGGAAAACCAGCAGCATCAGCCACGGGACCATGGGGTCGTGGCGGCGGGTCATGTTAAAGACCTCGCCGATCTGCTTGAGCCGGCTGGGCTTCTTGACCTTCGCTTCTTTCGGCTTGCGGGAGAAGAGGCCGCGCTTCACTGCGCTCGAGCCCGCAGGAGTGGGATTGCTGGAATCAGGGGATTTCGCCATAGTGCCTCAATTCTACGTGACCAAAGCCGAAGGGCCGGCACCGGAGTTCTCCGGTGCCGGCCCTTCGGGGTGTTGTCTTTCGGCGTCTGGGATGGTTGGTGTCAGGAATGCGCGGCGAGCAGTGAGCTGGCTTCCTGGCGGGTGGTCCCGGAGTCCTGGATGCCCTCGGCGATGTGGGCGAGTTCGGCGGGGATGTCCCGGCCTTTCTTCCGCATGGCGGTGGCCCAGAGCCGGCCGGCGCGGTAGGAGGAACGGACCAGCGGGCCGGACATCACGCCCAGGAAGCCCAGCTCGGTGGCCTCGTCCTGCAGGTCCACGAATTCCTGCGGCTTGACCCACCGGTCCACGGGCAGGTGCCGCTCACTCGGGCGCAGGTACTGGGTAATGGTGATCAGGTCACACCCGGCCTCATGCAGGTCCCGCAGCGCTTCGGAAATCTCCTCGCGGGTTTCGCCCATGCCCAGGATCAGGTTGGACTTGGTCACCATGCCCAGGCTCCGGCCCTGCGTGATCACATCCAGGGACCGCTCGTACCGGAACGCCGGCCGGATCCGCTTGAAAATCCGCGGCACGGTCTCGACGTTGTGCGCGAACACCTCGGGCTTGGAGTCGCAGATCGCGGCGATGTGCTCGGGTTTGCCGGAGAAGTCCGGGATCAGCAGCTCCACCCCGGTGCCGGGGTTCAGTTCATGGATCTTCCGGACCGTTTCGGCGTACAGCCACACGCCCTCGTCCTCGAGGTCGTCGCGGGCCACACCGGTGACGGTGGCGTAGCGCAGCTGCATGGCCTGCACGGACCGGGCCACCTTGGTGGGTTCGAACATGTCTACCGGGGAGGGCTTGCCGGTATCGATCTGGCAGAAATCACACCGCCGGGTGCACTCGGACCCGCCGATCAGGAACGTGGCTTCCTTGTCCTCCCAGCATTCGAAGATGTTGGGACAACCGGCCTCTTCGCAGACCGTGTGCAGGCCTTCCTTCTTCACCAGGTTCTTGAGCTGGACGAACTCCGGGCCCATCTGGACCTTGGCCTTAATCCACTCCGGCTTGCGCTCCACCGGAACAGCAGAGTTACGCTGTTCAACGCGCAAAAGCTTCCGGCCTTCAGGTGCCAATGTCACAGTAGAGCTCCTTCGGGGGTAGCGACCAGGGCGTCTTCATTCTTGCGCAGTTCTTCGATAACCCGGGAAACGAGGTCGGCCGGGGCAACGTCATAACCGGTTTCCTGGGCGATGGTGGTCACGCCCGCATCGGTGATGCCGCACGCGATGATCTGCGAGTACGGGGTGAGATCGTTGTTGCAGTTGATGGCGAAGCCGTGCATGGTGACGCCTTCGTGGACGCGGATA
The DNA here is from genome assembly GCF_030817835.1 of Pseudarthrobacter sp. W1I19. Classification (NCBI taxonomy): domain Bacteria; kingdom Bacillati; phylum Actinomycetota; class Actinomycetes; order Micrococcales; family Micrococcaceae; genus Pseudarthrobacter; species Pseudarthrobacter sp. W1I19. The sequence goes on along the minus strand of NZ_JAUSZR010000001.1, from coordinate 2,650,106 downwards.
CCGATGGCTGCGATCTTCCTGTCCGGGCCTTTTTCGTCTGCCGTGAGCCAGACCCCGGCACGGCCTTTGATCCGGACAGCCTCGATGCCATAGTCGGCGAGGACGGCGATGATCACGGACTCGAGGCGTTCCACATAATCACGGATGCCGGCGCGGTTCTTCAGCTTGATGATGGGGTACCCCACCAGCTGGCCCGGGCCGTGCCAGGTGAGTTTGCCGCCGCGGTCCACCGGGACAACGGGGGTACCGTCAAAGGGCCGCTCATGGTCCTCGGTCCGTTTGCCGGCCGTGTAGACCGGCGCGTGTTCCAGGAGAAGGACAGTGCTGGGGGCCTTGCCGGCGACGACGTCGTCATGGAGTTCGCTCTGAATGGCCCAACCGCGGGTGTAGTCCACAAAGTCCGGAGCAAGACCCAGCTGTGAAAACTCAAGAGTCATGGGATCCAGCTTAGACCTTGGGAGGCCGCAGGCCTGGTTTAGTGCTGAAGCTCACCCCGGGCAGTGAGCCAGCCCCCATCGGCCGGAAAAGCCCTTGGAGCAGGCCGGCGCCTGCCTGTGGATAACTTCTGCACGGGGTTCCGGATTCGGCTAGACATAGGTTATGGAGAAATTGCAGGACCCGGGTGTCCCCGGGTATGCGGTGGGGCGGTTGCTCGGCCATGGTGGCAGCTCTTCAGTCTGGTTGGTCATGGAGGAACGGACTGGCCGTGAGTTTGCCCTGAAGTGCCTCCGCCGGCCCGCACGGCGGGCAGCACGCGGGGAAGCGATGACCGAAGAGGGGATCCGCCGCGAGATCCGCATCCTGTCAGTGCTGGACCATCCCCACCTCATTAAGGCCCATAGCGCCGTGAGGGTCGAAGACGGGCCTGACAGTACCGCCGGCCTGATCATGGACTACGCACCCGCCGGCTCGCTCGGTGGGCTGGTGGCGGCACGGGGCAGGTTGAGCGTCGGTGAGACGGTTACGGTGTTGACGCCCATCGCACAGGTGCTCGGATACCTGCACAGCAAGGGGTTCACGCATGCCGACGTCTCGCCCGGCAACGTCCTGTTTACGGGCCAGGGGAAGCCGATGCTGTCCGATGTCGGCATCGCCCGGATGCTCGGCGATCCTGCTTCCGCTCCTGGCCGGGGCACGCCTGGTTTTATGGACCCGGCACCCGTAGACGCCGTAAGGGCGGGCCTGCAACCCGAACGCGACGTCTATTCGGCTGCCGCCCTGGGCTGGTTCTGCCTCACGGGGGCTCCTCCGCAACGCACGGCGGACCGTCCGCCGCTGACGCTCCTGGTCCCGGAGGTCCCCAGGGAACTCGCCGCGGCCCTGGAGTCCGGGCTTACCGAAGACCGGCGGCTCCGGCCCACGGCAGCAGCATTAGGGACCGCCATCTACCGAAGCGCTTCGCCGCTGCCTCTTGACCTCGCGTCTGCAGTCCATCCCACAGTCCTTCCTAAACTGGTGACGCGACTGCACGCACAGGCATCGCCCAGCAGACTGCGCGAGAAGCTCGGTGGCTTGCGGCGCCGGCTGGCAACATCGACGTGGGCCGGTTGGTTCCCCGCCCCGCAGAAGCTGCCGTTCCCGGCGTCGAACTCCACCGTGTCCACGACAGTCCAGGCCCCGCCCAGCCAGGCCTCCGGGGCCCAGCGGAAGGACCAGATCGCGCGGGACCAGGGAATAGGCAAGCCCGCGCTGGACAAGCGGAAGGGCAAGCCCACACGGAACCAGCGGAACAACCAGGCCGCGCTGAACCCGGGGAAGAGCCGGCCTGCCAGGGTCCGGGGCAGGGCCCGGCACGCTCAGGCGGAACGCAGGGGACCGCTGCGGCGGGGCGCTGTGGCCGCCGCAGCCGTTTCCGCGGCGGTGTGTGCGTGGTGGCTTGTTGGCGCGGGGCTCACAGCAGCAGGACCGGATTCACCGCCCGCCGGCCAAAGCGCCGGAACCGCGGGTGCCTACCCGGAAACGCCTCCTGTCGAGGCGTCGCAGCGGCAGGACCCGGCCGACGCCGCGCGGCTGCAGGCGGGTTCACTGGATCCCGGAGTGGCAGTCCAGGGACTGTCTTCGCTGAGGTCCCTGGCCTTCAGTTCCGGCAGGCTGGAACTGCTGGACGAAGTGAACCAGCCGGGTTCAGGTGCGGCAGCAGCAGACCGGCGGATTGCCGAGCGCCTACGGGCATCAGGCCACACCCTTGCGGGTTTCTCCACCGCCCTGTCGCAGGTGCAGGCAGAGGAAGGCGCAACATCAGCCAGTGCAGTGATGGCCGTAACGTCCGCCTCGTCCGCCTACGAGGAGAAGGACGCCCAGGGTGCCGTTGTCGCGGTGGGGGCTGCCGGCGCGGAGCAGCGGCTGCGCGTAGTGCTCGTGTCAGTTGACGGCAAGTGGCGGGTCAGCGAAATCCTTCCGGGCCCTTGACCTGCCCGCGACGGGAAGCCCCTAGTCCTTGCCGGCCACCCACTGAGCCGCCTCGGCGAGCGTCGGTTGCTGCCAGGCGAATCCGGCAGCCAACAGGCGGGCGGGCTCCAGGCGCTGGCTGCCAAGCAGCAGCTCGTCGGCCAGGTCGCGCATGACTAACCGCAGCACCGGAGCCGGCACCCGCAGGGCTGCAGGGCGGTGCAGGACGCGGGCCAAAGCAGCAATCAGGGCGTTCACGTCGGTTTGCTCGGGCGCACACAGGTTGACCGGTCCGCTGACGTCCGATTCCAGCAGGAAGAGGAAAGCCTCGGAAACATCCGGCAGGGTGACCCAGGGCCAGTACTGTCGGCCGTTTCCCAGCGGGCCGCCCAAGCCGAGCCGGATCAGCGGCAGCAGCCTGCCCAGGGCTCCTCCCTTACGGCTGAGCACCACCCCCGTGCGCGGAGTGACTACCCGTACACCGGGGGGAGCGGCGGCCGCCGCGGTCTCCCACTCACCACAGATCCGGGCCAAGGTTCCGGCACCTTGCGGGGCATCTTCGCGAAGCACGGTATTGCCTGCATCACCGTAGTAATTGGCGCCGGACTGGCTGATAAACACCGGCGGCGGGGAATCCAGCCGGCGCATGGCGTTGGTAAGGGTCCGGGTGGGATCCAGCCGGGAGCTGAAGAGCTCCGCGACACGTTTTCGCGTCCACGGCCTGTCCCCAATACCGGCACCGGAAAGATTAACGACGGCGTCAGCGCCTTCCAGTGCCTTGGGGTCCAGTTCCCCGGCGGCCGGGTTCCACTGAACTTCCGCCGCCGAGGAGGCTTCGCGCCGCACCAGGGAAATCACCTGGTGGCCGGCCCCACGGAAGGTTGCGGACATGTGGGTTCCGATCAGCCCGGAGGCCCCGGCGATGACTATGCGCATGCTGTCCATCACACCACGGCTGCCACACCGGCACCTCCAACGGCGCCGCGTGGGGGATGACTATGATCGAACGATGACCTCTTCGAGCTACTTCCGTTACCCGCACCTTCACGGCGATCTGGTCACCTTCGTGGCCGAGGACGACGTGTGGATTGCACCCCTGGACGGCGGCCGCGCATGGCGTGTCTCCTCGCTCCAGCTGCCTGCCCGCAACCCCCGTTTCACCCCCGACGGGCAGCGGCTGGTGTGGACGGTGGTGCAGGGAACGGCGCCGGAGGTAGTGTCCGCGGCAGTGGACGGCGGGGACTACCGGCAGCTGACGTACTTTGGCCACAGCACCACCAAAGTCAAAGGCTTCACCGCCAGCGGCTCAGTGGTTGTCACCAGCGCGTTCCGGCAGGCCGAAAGCAGGCACACACACGCCTACAGCGTTCCGCTCGACGGCGGCTGGGCGGAAGAACTGCCGTTCGGCCCGGTGGAGTCGGTGGCCTTCGGCCCCGAGGTTGGCGATGAGCGGCCCGTAGTGCTGGGCAGCGTGTTGTCCCGCGAGCCCGCCTGGTGGAAGCGCTACCGCGGAGGCACTGCAGGAAAGCTCTGGATCGACAACGACGGCAACGGTGAGTTTGAGCGCCTGCTGCCGGACCTGGACGGCAACCTCGCCGACCCCATGTGGGTGGACGGGCGGATTGCGTTCCTGTCTGACCACGAGGGTTACGGCAACCTGTATTCGGTGCTGCCCAACGGAAAAGACCTGCAGCGCCACACGGACCACGAGGACTTCTATGTCCGCCACGCCAGCACGGACGGCAAGCGGATCGTCTTCGAGTCTGCGGGTGAGCTGTGGATGCTTTCCGGGCTCGGGGCCGACGCGGTGCGGCTGGACATCACTTTGGGGTCAGCCTCGCAGTCGAGGCGGCCGGCACTGCTTAATACAGCCAAACACTTAGGCGAGGCAGTCCCGGACGCTGCCGGCTCGGCCAGTGCGGTGGAAGCCCACGGCACCATCTCCTGGCTCCGCCACAAAGACGGTCCATCGCGCATCATTGAAGCTACACCAGGGGTCCGCGCGCGCCTGCCGAGGCCGCTGAACAACGGACGGCTGGCCTACGTCGCCGATCATGACGGCGTCGAAGCGCTGTTCATCAAGGATATTGCCGGGCCCGTCCCCGGCACCGCCGCCGCACCCTCCGCAGCCACACCCGCCGGACCTCCGGACGCTGGGGCAGCCGCCCCGGCGCAGGGCCGCGACGAGGAGCACGCGCCTTTGCCGCAGCCGGTCCCTGCTGCCGGCGCTGCAGTCCTGGCCGCGAACACAGCACAGACCGCCGTCCGGGACGACCAGCAGGCAGACGTTGCTCCGGAGGAAGCGTCTTCGCCTGGGAACGCGACGGCCGGGCCACCTGTGCAGGCCGAAACGCTGCGCATCAGTTTTCCGCGCCCCACCCGGACCAGTTCGCTGGAGGCAAGCCCGGACGGCAACTGGCTTGCGCTGGGCACATCATTCGGCGAGGTTTATGCGGCCGATACGCGGACCGGCGAACTGACCCTGGTGGCCAGCATCGGCGAAGGCACCGTTTCGGACCTCGCCTGGTCCACGGACTCCGAGTGGCTGGTATGGTCCGAGCCGGTCACCTCTTTCGGTTCGCGCAGCCGGCTCCGGCTGGCAAAGGTTGCTGATCCGGGGGCCAGCCCGGTGGACGTCACTGACGGCCGGTTCCGGGACACGTCTCCCGCCTTCACTCCGGACGGGAAGTTCCTGGCCTTCCTGTCCAACCGCAGCTTCGACCCCGTCTACGACGGGCACTCCTTCGACCTCTCCTTCCCCAGCCCCATCAAGCCCTACCTCGTGGCGCTGGCTGCAGATACGCCGTCGCCCTTTGGTCCTTCTGTGGATCCGGACGCCGGTGAGGCCGAGGCGGCAAAGGCTGAGCCGAAGCAGGATGATGCGGCCGCTCCCGAGGTCATCGTGGATGCTGAGGGCCTGGCCCACCGCGTTATCGGCGTCCCCGTGCCGCAGGGCAACTACACGTCACTAAAGGCGGCCGACGGCGCTTTGCTGTGGCTCGACTGGGCCCTCGCCGGGGTAACCGGTGACGGCAAAGCCAGCCAGGAGGACAAGGACGCACGCCCCAGCCTGTCCCGTTTCGACCTCGCCCGCCGGAAGCAGACCACCCTGGTGGAGTCTTTGGACAGTTTCCGGCTCTCCGGCGACTGCAGCAAAGTGGTGCTGATCTCCGAGAAGAAGGTCACGGTGGTCCCGGCGGACAAAAAGGTGGACGAGGAATCCGGCGACCTGGTCAAGGTGGACCTGGGCCGGGTCCGGGTAATGATGGAACCGCTCCGCGTCTGGGGCCAGGCCTTCGACGAGGCCTGGCGGCTGCAGCGCGACTTCTTCTGGGCTGAGGACATGGCCGGGCAGGACTGGGAGTCCATCCACAAGCGCTACCGCCCCCTGGTGGACCGCCTGGGATCGCACGATGACCTGGTGGACCTGCTGTGGGAGCTGCACGGCGAACTGGGAACCTCCCACGCGTACGTCAAGCCGGCGCCCGTCACCGAAAACGGCAGCCACGGCCAGGGGCGCCTGGGCGCGGACCTTTCGCTCACCCCGGCCGGCTGGGAAATCACCCGGATCCTTGCCGGCGAGTCCTCGGACCCGCTGGCAACGTCTCCGCTGACCCGGCCCGGCGTGGGCGCCAAGGCAGGCGACATCCTGCTGGCCATCGACGGCGTTCCGCTGTCCGGCTCCGTCACCCCGGCCATGCAACTGGTCGGAGCCGCGGGCCGCGCCGTGGAACTGACACTGCTCAACGGCGCCGCCCACGGAGAACGTGCCGGCACGCAGCGGCGGGTCGCCGTCGTTCCGGTGAAGGATGAGGAGCGCCTGCGGTACCAGGAGTGGGTGGCATCGAACCGGCGGACCGTGCGTGAGGCGTCCGGCGGAACGTTCGGGTACCTGCACATCCCGGACATGATGGCCAACGGCTGGGCCCAGCTCCACCGCGACCTCGACACCGAAACGGCCCTGGACGGGCTCATCGTGGACGTGCGGCGCAACCGCGGCGGGCACACCTCCCAGCTGGTGGCCGAACTGATCGGCCGTAAAGTCACCGGCTGGAGCATGCCGCGCGGAGAAAAGCCGCGGACCTACCCGCACCATGCCCCGCGCGGGCCCGTCATCATCCTCGCCGATGAATTTGCCGGTTCCGACGGCGACATCATCACCCAGGTGTCCAAGCTCCGCGGCATTGGACCTGTGATCGGAACCCGCACCTGGGGCGGAGTTGTGGGCATCGACAACAGGTTCGCCCTGGCCGACGGCACTGGGGTCACGCAGCCGCGGTATGCCAACTGGTTCAGCGGCGGCGTGGGCTGGGGCGTTGAGAACTACGGCGTGGACCCGGACATCGAAGTGGCGTACCCGCCGCACGCCTACGCGGCCGGCCGGGATCCGCAGCTTGAATACGGCATCGGTGCATTGAAGGAAATGGTGCAGGAGCTTCCCACCGACCGCCCGCCGGCCCGCGAGGGCTACCGCCGGCTCCGTCCGGCTCCGCTACCGGCCCGCCGGCCGGGAAGCCGGCAGCCCTAGCCGCAAAGGCCAACGAAAAGGCCCTGCCCGGCCGGAAAATCTTCCGTCCGGGCAGGGCCCTTTGTTTTGCCTGGGGAGGGTCCTAGGACTGCAGCGTGGCGTCCAGGGTGATGTCGATGCTGGCGAGGGCGCCGGAGACGGGGCAACCAACCTTTGCTTCTGCTGCGATCTTCTGGAACTCGTCCTCGGAGATGCCGGGGATCCGTGCGGACATGGTCAGGTGGCTTCCGGTGATGCCGGTGCCCGGTACGAAGGTGACATCAGCCTTGGTATTGACTTCCTCCGGGGAATGTCCGGCCTGGGCAAGTGCGTGGCTGAAGGCCATGGAGAAACAGGCCGAGTGGGCTGCCGCAATGAGTTCTTCCGGGCTGGTCTTGCCGCCGGCAGCCTCGGTGCGGGCCTTCCACGTGACCTCGTAGGTACCAAGGCCGGAGCTGTCCAGCGTGGTGTTTCCGGAACCCGTCATCAGGTCGCCGTTCCATACGGTGTGCGCGGTGCGTGTTGCTGCCATAACCACTCCTCAAATCGATTCGAACCGGGGCAGGCTGCTGCCAGGACCCCGCCGCTACCCATCCTATGGATTCAGCACCCCGGGTGCACGGGTTGTCCGCTGTCAGAGGATTGTGACCATGGCCCTAAAAAGTACGACGGCGACGCCCCGCAGAAAGGGAGCATCGCCGTCGTACGGTATAGATAAAGCCGCTTACTGCCAGATGGTGGCAATGGCCACATTCAGCAGTGCCAGGCCGCCCACAGCATGTGCCAGACCCTTGCTGACGGGCTCGTTGTTCTTGTACTTGCGGCGGCCGATGAAGGCCAGCACGCCAACGGCGAGGGCGATGGCGAACTTGATGCCAAGCTTGACGTAGTTGGCGTCCATGTCCAGGGCCGGGATCAGGCCCATCAGGGCAACACCGGTGAGCAGCTGGAGCATGGCGCCGTCGAACTGGCGGGGGTGGACGGTGGGGTTTTTCATCTGGCCGATCCAGATGCCCACGATCATGGCGGCGCCGACGATGTGCAGGAAAACCACAATGTTATAAACGATGTTCATGGGACCAGTGTAGCCAGAGGTTCTACAGCTTGTAGTAGTTAAACGCCGGCGGCGGCACAGGCCTTGCGCTGGTTTCCCACCGCTGCCTGCACCGCCGTGCGTACGTTGTTGGCCTGTTACAGCCCCAGGTCCGCTTCGAAGGCGCCTTCTTCAAGGCGTGCCTTCAGGGTCTGGAGGAACCGGCCGGCGTCCGCGCCGTCCACCAGGCGGTGGTCGTACGTCAGTGACAGGTACATCATGGAGCGGATGGCGATCGAGTCGTCACCGTTCTCGTCGGCAACCACCACGGCGCGCTTGACGATGGCGCCGGTGCCCAGGATGCCCACCTGCGGCTGGTTGATGATCGGGGTGTCGAACAGGGCCCCGACCGAACCGATGTTGGTGATGCTGAAGGTACCGCCGGACAGCTCGTCCGGGCCGATCTTACCGTCGCGGGTGCGGCTGGCAACGTCGGCGATCTTGCCGGCCAGTCCGGCGAGGTTCAGGTTGCCGGCGTCGGAAATGACCGGAACCAGAAGGCCCTTGTCCGTGTCCACGGCAATGGCCAGGTGCTCGGCGTTGTGGTAGGTGATTTCCTGCTTGGCCTCGTCGTAGGCAGCGTTGAGCTTGGGGTGCTGCTTGAGGGCCTCGGCAACTGCCTTGGCGATGAACGGCAGGAAGGTCAGCTTGACGCCGTTCTGCGCCTGGAACGAGTCCTTGGCGCGGGCACGGAGCTTGGCCACCTTGGTCATGTCCACCTCGTGGACCTGCGTCAGCTGGGTGGAGATCTCCAGGGATTCGCGCATGCGGCGGGCGATGACCTGGCGGATGCGCGGTGCCTTCTGCGTGGTGCCGCGCAGCGAGGAAACTGCGGCGTTGGACGCTGCGGGAGCAGATGCGGCCGGTGCCGCTGCCGGAGCTGCGGCCGGTGCGGCCTTGGCCTCGGCGGCTGCGATGACGTCCTGCTTGCGGATGCGTCCACCTACGCCGGTGCCCGAGAGCGAGGCAATGTCCACGCCGTGCTGGTTGGCCAGCTTGCGGACCAGGGGAGTGACGTAGCCGGACTCGGATCCGCCGTTTGAGGATGCTGCCTCGGCTGCCGCAGGTGCTGCGGCGGGTGCCGGCGCTGCGGCGGGTGCCGGCGCTGCTGCCGGAGCAGGCGCGGCGGCCGGTGCGGGAGCGGCCTGCGGGGCAGGTGCTTCGGCCTTCGGCGCTTCAGCCTTGGGTGCTTCCTGTGCCGGTGCTTCCTGGGCCGGTGCGGGGGCGGCGGGCGCTTCGGCGGGGGCAGCGGCTGCACCGGAGCCGATGACGGCCAGGACGGAACCGACCTCTGCGGTTTCGTCCTCGTTGACGCGGATTTCCTGCAGCGTGCCGGCAACGGGGGACGGGATTTCGGTGTCCACCTTGTCGGTGGAAACTTCCAGCAGGGGCTCGTCAACCTCAACGGAATCGCCCACGGCCTTCAGCCAGCGGGTGACGGTGCCTTCGGTGACGCTTTCACCCAGGGCCGGGAGGGTGACCTCGTGGCCTTCGCCGCCGCCGGCTGCCGGGGCTGCCGGTGCTTCCTGGGCAGGGGCAGACTGTGCGGGTGCTTCCTGTGCCGGGGTTTCTTCGGCGGGGGCGGCAGCGGGTGCTTCCTGTGCGGGAGCTTCCTCGGCGGGTGCAGCGGCGGCGCCGCCGCCGGAGCCGTCGCCGATGCGGACCAGGGGAGCGCCAACCTCGGCAGTCTCGTCCTCGGCAACCAGGATTTCCTCAATCACGCCAGCTACAGGAGAGGGGATTTCAGTGTCTACTTTGTCGGTGGAGACTTCGAGCAGCGGCTCGTCCACCTCTACCCGGTCACCTACCTGCTTGAGCCAGCGGGTGACGGTTCCTTCGGTGACGCTCTCACCGAGGGCGGGCAAGTTAACGGATTCAGACATGTCGTCCCCGTTCTCCTTATTGATCTTTAGTGCGGATGATTGCTGCCTTGTTGGCCAGCCTAATGCACCCGGCATTGAGTGCCGGGTGCACCAGGCCCTTTGGTGCTGGGGGGAGACTAGCCGTGAAGGGGCTTGCCCGCGAGTGCCAGGTGGGCTTCGCCCAGGGACTCGTTCTGGGTGGGGTGGGCGTGCACCAGCTGCGCCACATCCTCGGGGTATGCTTCCCAGTTCACGATCAGCTGGGCTTCGCCCACCTGCTCGCCCATGCGGGCGCCGATCATGTGGACGCCCACCACGGGGCCGTCCTTCTGGCGGACCAGCTTGACCAGTCCGGAGGTGCCCAGGATGGAGCTCTTGCCGTTGCCGGCGAGGTTGTATTCCTGGGTCTGGACCTGGTCCTCGCCGAACTTCTCCTTGGCTGCCTTTTCGGTGTAGCCCACGGTGGCGATTTCAGGTTCGGAGTAGGTGACCTTGGGGATGTTGATGTCCTCGACGATTACCGGCTTGAGGCCGGCGATTTCCTCGGCCACGAAGATGCCCTGCTGGTAGCCGCGGTGCGCGAGCTGGACGCCGGGGACGATGTCGCCGACGGCGTAGATGTTGCCGACGCCGGTGTGCAGGCGCTCGTTGGTGATGACGAAGCCGCGGTCGATGGTGATGCCGGCTTCCTCGTAGCCCAGGTTGGCGGTGACCGGGCCGCGGCCGACCGCGACGAGGAGCAGGTCAGCTTCGAAGGTCTTGCCATCCACCAGGGTGACCTTGACGCCGTCGTTGTTCTGCTCGACGCCCTGGAAGAAGATGCCGGTGGAGAACTTGATGCCACGCTTCTTGAAGGCACGCTCGAAGTTCTTCACGATGGTGGCGTCCTCGTTGGGGACCAGCGAGGGCAGGCCCTCCACGATGGTGACGTCCACGCCGAAGGACTTCCACACGGAAGCGAACTCGACGCCGATCACGCCGCCGCCCAGGATGATGGCGCTCTTGGGGATGTAGTCCATGGTCAGGGCCTGGTCGGAGGTGATGACCTTGCCGCCGATTTCCAGTCCCGGGAGGGTGCGGGAGTACGAGCCGGTGGCCAGGACGATGTTCTTGCCCTTGTAGGCGGTGCCGTTCACCACCACGGTGTCGGTGCCCTGGAGCTTGCCCTCACCTTCGATGACGGTGATGCCCTTGGACTTGATGAGGCCCTGGAGGCCCTTGTACTTGCCGGCGATGATGCCGTCCTTGTACGCGTTGACAGCGGTGATGTCGATGCTGTCGAGGGTGACGTTCACGCCGTACTTGGCGGAGTCACGGGCGTGGTCGGCGAGCTCTGCAGAGTGCAGCAGCGCCTTGGTGGGGATACAGCCGTTGTGGAGGCAGGTGCCGCCCAGCTTTGCCTTCTCCACGAGGCCGACGGTCAGGCCAAGCTGTACGGCCCGCAGGGCGGCGGCGTATCCACCGCTGCCTCCACCGAGTACCAGGATGTCGAATTCTTGCGCAGTTGCCTGATCGGCCACTTAAACGCTCCCTCGCGTGAACGATGACGCGTTCTTCCGCGCATCATCTGGTCTTGGAACTTGCACTGCCGTGATTATGTCAGCGTGCCTGTTCTCTTGCATTTGTGACTACCGTGGTTCACCTTAGCGAACCACTTATCCATGCTCCACCTTGGCGCCGCGTTTGTGGAGCGCTTGTGTCGAGTGTCACGCGGCCCTGCGGCGAAGGGAACATTCCCGTGCCGCAGGGCGCAGTTACCGGTCTCCGGCTGCCCGTTGGCCTCAGGCGGCTGCTGCCAGGATGTCCTCTACATAGGCCACCAGGGTCCGGACCGTGCAGCCCGTTCCCTGCTTGTGGGTGTAGCCGTAGGGGCTTCCGTTGTTGAAGGAAGGCCCGGCGATGTCGATGTGGGCCCAGGGGATCTGTTCCCCGTCCTTGCCCTTACCCACGAATTCGCGCAGGAAAACGGCCGCAGTCATCATGCCGCCGTGGCGTTCGCCGATGTTGGCCAGGTCAGCGACCTGTGAATCGAGGCTGGGGCGCAGTTCCTCGGGCAGCGGCATGGGCCAGACGAGTTCCCCTGCGCGGTCCGCCGCGGCCTTCAGGGGGCCCGTGACGCTGTCCGAACCCATCACTCCGGCGGTGCGGTTGCCCAGGGCGATCAGCTGTGCACCGGTGAGTGTGGCGACGTCGATGATGGCGTCCGGATATTCGCGGCTGGCGGCCACGATGCCGTCGGCCATCACCAGGCGGCCCTCGGCGTCGGTGTTCAGGACCTCAACGGTTTTGCCGCCGAACATGGTGAGCACGTCGGCCGGGCGGGACGCCGCACCGGACGGCATGTTCTCTGCAATGCAGAGCCACGCGGTCGCCTTGACCGGCAGGCCCAGTCCGGCGAGGGCCAGGACAGTGTTAAGGACGACGGCGGCGCCGGCCATGTCGCTTTTCATGTCGCCCATGCCGAGGGCCGGCTTGATGGATATGCCGCCGGTGTCGAACGTGATGCCCTTGCCGACGAGGGCGATCTTCGAGGTTGCCTTGGCCGGGGAGTATTCGACCTTGACCAGGCGGGGCTGGCGGGCCGAGCCTTTGCCGACGCCCATGATGCCGCCGAAGCCTTCCTTTTCCAGCCGCTTCTCATCCCACACCGTGACTTTGACGGGCAGGCCCTTGGCCAGGTCCTTTGCTGCCTCGGCGAACGTCTCCGGGTAGAGGTGGCTGGGCGGTTGGTTCACCAGTGACCGGGTGGCGTTTACGGCTTTGCCCAGCAGCCCGGCACGCTTAAGCGCCGAATTGACGCCGTCGTTGGCAGCCAGGTCCGTGAAGATGACGGCATTTTTGACCGGGTCCTTCAGCCCGTCCGTGGAGGACCGGAATTCGGTGAAGGAATAGGCGCCCAGCGCGGCACCTTCGGCGACGGCCGCGACATCGGCGACGGACGCCGTCGGAAGTGCCAGGACAACCGTGGCGAGGCCGGCAAGCTGGCGGACCGCGGAGCCCGCAGCGCGGCGGAGTGCTTCTTCCGTAAGCGGCTTTCCGGCCGCGACGCTGCCTGTGCCGGCGAGGACCAGAATTCCGGCACCCGTTTCCGGGAGGCCGGGAAGGCGGACGATCTGGTCAGCGGCGCCCGTGATGCCCAGCGACTTGAGGGAGTCGGCCAGGGCCTCGGCACTCTTGGCCGTCAGCGGGTTGTCCAGGAGCACCGGACCGTCAGTGCCCTTCCCCACGCCGATGACCACTGCGTCACTGGGGCTCTTCTTCAGGTCCCTGGTGAGGGTACTAAGGTTGATTTCAGTATTCTTGACCACAGGGATCAGTCCTCAATTCTCGCGAGATGTTCGAAGCAGGGATGCATGTTCGGCGCTCTGCCATGGATGCCCGGATTGCCGTCGTTCGGGACGCAGCCCGGGTGTCTGCAAGCCTGTCTGGCAGGCCAGTTCCGATCGTAGCCCGTCCCCGCCTGAGCCGGTGAATTTCCTGAGATGTGCGCCACACCAGCCGCAGGAATGCGCGGCTGTCCCGGGGCGTTGTAGAGGATGTCCACCCGCACCCATGAAAGGAACACGCCGTGCTTGAACGGATCTCCGGCTCCCTGCTGGACCCCGACGCGCTTTATGCAAGCAACATTGAGCTGTTCCACAGCCCGGAGCTCAAGGGGCTGAACCTGGTGATGGGCTTCACCGGATTCGCCGACGCCGGGCAGGTGGTGAAGCAGATCAATGCCGAACTGCTGGACTCGCTCGACGCCCAGCCCGTTGCCGTCTTCGACGCCGACCAGCTGATCGATTACCGCTCCCGCAGGCCGCACCTGACCTTTGTCGAGGACCACCTGCAGGACTACCAGGAACCCCGGCTCGCCCTCTACCGGCTCGTGGACGGCCTGGGCAGCCCCTTCCTGCTGCTGGCCGGCTTCGAACCGGACCTGCAGTGGGAACGGTTTGCCCGCGCAGTAGTGGGCATTGTGGAAAAACTCGAGGTCAACCTGGTCACCTGGATCCACTCAATCCCCATGCCCGTTCCGCATACCCGCCCGGTGGGCGTCACGGTCCACGGCAACCGGCCGGAGCTCATCGAGGGCATCTCGGTGTGGAAGCCCACCGTGGAAGTGCCCGCGGCCGTGGGGCACATCCTTGAACTTCGCCTCGTGGAGGCAGGCCGCAACGTGGCCGGCTACGTTATCCACGTGCCGCACTACCTGGCCGAGGCCGAATACCCCACGGCCGCCGTCGCAGGACTGGAGTACCTGGGTGCCGCCACCTCCCTGATGCTTCCCTCGGACCGGCTCCGCGAAGCCGGCCGTGAGGTCAGCCGCCAGATCGCCGAGCAGATCGACGCCTCCGAGGAAGTCCAGCAGGTGGTGTCCCGGCTTGAATCCCGGTACGACGAAAAGGCCGAGGGAACTGTCCGCCGCTCGCTCCTGGCGGACGAAAATGACGAACTGCCCAATGCTGATGTCCTCGGTGCCGCTGTCGAGGCCTACCTCGCCCGCGAAAATCCCAGCCACTAGAGGGCGGATTGAGGCCCGGGCCGGCACCGGAACGCGCTGCGCTCCGGGCCTGCCGGGCTGTCCGGGCATAATGAAGACGTGACTGCACCCCGAGCCTGGCTGATCTGGACCATTGGAATCTTCGGGTACCTCGTGGCCGTTTGCCAGCGCACCTCCTTCGGGGTAGTGGGTTTGGAAGCTACGGAACGCTTCCATGCCAGTGCCGCCGCGATCTCGTTCTTCACCGTCCTCCAGCTCCTTGTCTACGCCGGACTCCAGATACCGGTGGGGCTGCTGGTGGACCGCTTCGGGTCCCGCGCCATGATCGCCGGTGGTGCCGTGCTGATGGGCCTCGGCCAGCTTCAGCTGGCCTTCGCCGACAGCATCCCCGGCGGCGTGGCAGGCCGCGTCCTGGTGGGTGCCGGGGACGCCATGACCTTCATTTCGGTGATCCGGCTGATTCCGCTCTGGTTCGCTCCCGCCCGGGTCCCGCTGGTCACGCAGCTGACCGGGATGTCCGGGCAGTTGGGACAGCTGTTCAGTGTCCTCCCGTTCGCGTTCGTCCTACACTGTGCCGGCTGGAGCCCGGCGTTCCTGATGCTGGCCGGGATGTCCGGACTCGCCGTCGTCCTGGTGGTTCTGCTCCTGCAGGATGTGCCGCCCGGCACCGCCCGGCCGGAGGCGCAGCAGGGCCTGAAAGCCACCGGCGCCTCGCTGGCCCGCGCGTGGCGCCAGCCTGGGACGCGGCTGGGTCTGTGGAGCCACTTCACCATCCAGTTCAGCGGCACCGTTTTTGCGATGACATGGGGCTACCCTTTCCTGATATCCGGACAAGGCCTGGACGCCGGAACGGTTGCCGCCCTGATGGCACTGTACGTGGCGGCCGCCATGGCGGTAGGCCCCTTTATCGGACGCTTTGTCTCCCGCCACCCGCTGCGGCGTTCCACCATGGTCCTCCTGATAGCCGCCGCTACTGCCGGGGCCTGGGCCGCTGTCCTGCTGACGCCGGGGCGTTCGCCGCTGTGGCTTCTGGCCGGCCTGGTCATGGTGCTTGCTATCGGCGGCCCGGGCTCGATGATCGGCTTCGACTTTGCGCGGACCTTCAACCCGGCCCACCGGATCGGGACGGCCACCGGCATTGTCAACGTGGGGGGCTTCATCGCCGCGCTCGTTGCCATCTTCCTCATCGGCCTGGTGCTGGACGTGCTGTACGCCAGCGGGTTCTCCAATGGAGAGCTGTACGGGCTGGCTCCGTTCCGGATTGCCCTCAGTGTCCAGTTCGTGCTGCTTGGTTTCGGCGTTGTGGCCATGCTGGTATGCCGGCGCAAGGTCCGGCGGCAGATGGCGGCGCAGGGCGTTGTGGTACCGCCCCTCCGCAGTGCCCTGGCCCGCCAGCGCCGGGAAAACCTGGCCCGGCGCAGCAAGGCGGCAGCGGCGGACGACTAGTCCCGCACAGGCCGGGTTTTCGGCTCATCGGCCGGGGTGGTGGGCCGTTATCCACATAGCCGCGCCTGGTCCTTCTGAGGTTTCCGCCGCAGGGCGAAAGCTGGAACCATGACATATCCAGAGCGCCTTACAGTCCGCGGCCCGGAAGACATCCTGGGCTTCATTCCGCACTCGTTGGGTTACTGGCCGGCCAACAGCCTGGTGGCCATGACGCTGCAGGGCAAGAGGCTGGGTGCAACCCTCCGGCTGGATCTTCCGGGGCCGGCGGTGCTGGCTGACCCGGCTGCATTCGCCAACACGGTGGCCGGGTACCTGGCGGCAGACGAGCACGCCGACGGCACCCTGCTGGCTCTTTTTACCAACAACGGCTGGCTGTCCGGGCCGGGATGCTATGACGGGCTGCTGTTCAGCCTTGAAGCGGCGCTGTCAGGAGCCCGAATGCCCGTGAAGGAGGCCTGGTACGTGGGGGACCGCTACTGGCGGGACGCCTGGTGCACGGATCCCGCGTGCTGCCCGCTGCCGGGGCGGCCCCTGGAACAGATCCGGGACAGCCTGCTCAACACGGAAATGGTGTTCCGTGGAAGCAGCGTGGGGCCGCCACCGGAGGAACGGCAACCACGAACTGTCCCCAGCCTGTACCGTGCAGCTGTTCTGGAGGCCGAGGCTGCCTGGGCAGCCCGGCTCGACTGCCGGCGGCGGAGCCGGGCGCAGTTTGACGCGGTGCTGGCCGTCTGGACCGGCTTGCTCGCGGGCGTGCCGGAGGAGTTGGGCCAGCCGCTGGTGGAGCGGGACGCCTTCCTGCGGGCCTCGCTGCTGGTGCCTGCCTGGCGCGACGCTGTCCTGGTGATGGCGGCGGCCGGACAAGCAGCTGCCGCAGCCGGAGCTGAAGAGTTCGGAAACTTTGATGAGCAGCCGGGACCTGAACCCGTGGTTTTTACGGACGTTGTTTCATCCGGGACCGAGCCGGCGGAGACCGATCCAGCCGGGGCTCCATCATCAACCGGGGGACTCCCGGCCCCTGACACCCCGCTAAGAACGGGACAACAACTGGGGACTCCCGGTTACGGTGATGTCCTCATGGGGCATGAGCCGCCAGTCCCGCAGTGGCTGAGCATGGACGCGCTCGATTTGGTCCTGGGGCAGCTGGCCCTCCCGGGCGGGGCGCCGGCTGCGGCCGCACTAACGGGAAGAGGCTGGATTGCCTGGTGCCGCGGGCGCGGCTCGTACGCCGCTGCGTATTTCGAGGAAGCGCTGGAGATCGACTCCGGCTACCGGCTGGCCGAACTGCTGCTGGAGCTGGTGCGCCGCGGTACTTTGTGCGGGTTGGGCGGCCCGGAAGGAGGCAGCCTGGCAGAAATTCGGCCCGGATGCCGCCTGAAGCCCATTGTTCCCTGGCCTGTTGGCCAGGCAGACGGACCATGGGGAGGTCCTATTCGGGGAAACGTGAGACAATGGTTGCCGAGACCCGGTTGGGTCCGTGTATCAAGTGCCTGTAAATGGTCCTTTCGGGGAACATTACAGCCGCTCCGGCAGTTCTATTTATAGACTCTGCCGGCCGTGGTGGCGCTTGGTTTCCACCACGGACTTGACAGGGTCATAGTGGTGTTGCCCGTATGGTGATTCCACAGACCACCGCTAGAAAGGTTTTCTGTGACCCCGTCTTCCACGAAGAAGGACCCCGCCGCCCAGGACGAACTGTCCGCTGAGCAGAAGCAGGCTGCGACAAACGCCAAGCGGGCCGCCACTCGGGCAGCCAACAAGGCTTCTGCCGGTGAAGCTGGTGCGGACGGCAAGCGTGAGCCCAAAAAGCGCGGCCCCAAGCCCGGCGCGAAGGCCGCCGCTGAGGCAGCCGGCAAATCGGCGTCTGACGCCGACGATGACGTAGAAGAAGTTGAGGAAGACCTCGACGACATCATCCTCGAAGGCCCCGACGTTGTTGAAGAGGACGCCGAAGCCGACCCCGTGAAGGGTGCTGCCGGATCGGGCAAGGGCTTCGTCTACTCTGACGCCGACGACGACGACGCACCTGTCCAGCAGGTCATGTCGGCCGGTGCCACCGCCGACCCCGTCAAGGACTACCTGAAGCAGATCGGTAAGGTCGCACTGCTCAACGCCGAGCAGGAAGTAGACCTTGCGCTCCGGATCGAAGCCGGCCTGTTTGCCGAAGAGAAGATCAACGCGGACGACGGGTCCATGGACCCCAAGTACAAGCGCGAGCTTGAATTCATCATCCACGACGGCAAGCGGGCCAAGAACCACCTGCTTGAGGCCAACCTGCGCCTGGTGGTGTCACTGGCCAAGCGGTACACCGGACGCGGCATGCTGTTCCTGGACCTGATCCAGGAAGGCAACCTGGGCCTCATCCGCGCCGTGGAGAAGTTCGATTACACCAAGGGCTTCAAGTTCTCCACGTACGCCACCTGGTGGATCCGCCAGGCGATCACCCGCGCCATGGCGGACCAGGCGCGCACCATCCGCATCCCCGTGCACATGGTGGAAGTCATCAACAAGCTGGCCCGTGTCCAGCGCCAGATGCTGCAGGACCTCGGCCGCGAACCGACGCCTGAAGAGCTGGCCCTCGAACTGGACATGACGCCCGAAAAGGTGGTCGAAGTCCAGAAGTACGGCCGCGAGCCCATCTCACTGCACACGCCCCTGGGCGAGGACGGCGATTCCGAGTTCGGCGACCTTATCGAGGACTCCGAGGCCGTGGTCCCGGCCGATGCCGTGAGCTTCACCCTCCTTCAGGAACAGCTCCACTCCGTCCTGGACACCCTGTCCGAGCGCGAGGCCGGCGTTGTTGCGATGCGGTTCGGCCTGACCGACGGACAGCCGAAGACTTTAGACGAAATCGGCAAGGTCTACGGCGTCACGCGTGAGCGGATCCGCCAGATCGAATCCAAGACCATGTCCAAACTGCGCCACCCCTCGCGGTCGCAGGTCCTGCGGGACTACCTGGACTAGGACCAGCAAGTCAGTAACAGCAGCCCGCCGGCTGCCGTGCCCCTCCTGGGGTGCCGCAGCAGGCGGGCCGTTTTGTTTAGTAAGCAGGCGCCGCGGATGTTCCGCACCGGGCGGCCGCTTAAACGAAGAGGGACCCCACCTTCCGGCGGGGTCCCAACTGCTTCGGGTGGGCTAGTCGATTTCTACGGCAGCCTTCTCGTGCAGCTTGCCCGTCTCATCGTGCCAGTCGGAGCTCAACGGCTTGAGCGTCGCCTCGACTGCACGGGCGTGGTGGCCGCAGAACAGCAGCTCACCGCCGGAGGACTCGAGTACAACCCGCACATATGCCTGGGCTCCGCAACGGTCGCACCGGTCGAGTGCGTTGAGTGTGCGGTCTGCCACTGCTGTTGTCATGTCGGCCTCCTTAGTAGATCTGTACGTCTATATAACCAGTATTCGTAACAAAACCATCGCAAGGATGGGGCAAGTTCGCTGTCCGCGTATCCGCAAGAGTTGGTCAAGATCTGCACAGTCCCCTTCAAAAAGCGCCAAGTGGCGCGGGGCACAGGCCCCGCCAAGTGTGGCAGTCGGCGGTCCAAGGTCCGGCCGACTACCCTAGAGAGAGCGATCCCCAGCCCGCTGTTCCATCCCTTAAGGAGTTCACCACCGGTGGCACCAAGTTCTGATTACACCGCCCGGCACCTGTCTGTCCTGGAGGGCCTCGAAGCCGTCCGCAAGCGCCCCGGCATGTACATCGGTTCCACCGACTCCCGCGGGTTGATGCACTGCCTCTGGGAAATCATCGACAACTCCGTTGACGAGGCACTGGCTGGGTTCGGCCACGACATCAAGATCATCCTGCATGCCGACAACTCCGTGGAGATTCACGACGACGGCCGCGGCATCCCCATCGACAAGGAACCAAAAACCGGGCTGACCGGCGTCGAAGTGGTCTTCACCAAGCTCCACGCCGGCGGAAAGTTCGGCGGCGGCTCCTACACCGCCTCAGGCGGCCTGCACGGCGTGGGCGCGTCCGTGGTCAACGCCTTATCCTCACGCCTCGACGTCGAGGTGGACCGCGGCGGCAAAACTTACAAGATGTCCTTCCGCCGGGGCGAACCCGGCCGCTTCAAGGACGTGGGATCCAAGATCGACCCGGCCGCGCCCTTCACCCCGTTTGTGGACGATTCGGTCCTGGACGTTGTGGGCAAGGCCAAGCGCGGTGTCACCGGCACAAGGATCCGCTACTGGGCAGACCGGCAGATCTTCACCCCGGACGCAAAGTTCTCCTACGACGAACTCGCCGCCCGGGCCCGGCAGACGTCCTTCCTGGTGCCCGGCCTCAAGCTCACCGTGCGTGATGAGCGGAAGGTCCCGGGAACGCCCGGCGAAGCCGGCCCGCACGAGGAGGTCTTCCATCACGACGGCGGCATCTCCGAATTTGTTGAGTTCCTTGCAGCTGATCCTGCGGTCACCGACGTCTGGCGGCTGCACGGCTCGGGCAAGTTCAAAGAGACCGTTCCAGTGCTGGATGAACGCGGGCACAGCCAGCTGGCCGAGGTGGAACGCGACTGTGAAGTCGATGTGGCGCTCCGCTGGGGAATCGGCTACGACAGCACGGTCCGAAGCTTCGTCAACATCATTTCCACTCCCAAGGGAGGAACCCACCAGTCCGGCTTTGAGCAGGCACTGGTTAAGACCTTCCGCAAAGCCGTGGAAACCAACGCCCGCAAGCTCAAGGCCGGCAACGACAAAATCGAAAAGGACGACATCTTCGCCGGCCTCACCGCCGTCCTGACGGTGCGCCTGGCCGAACCCCAGTTCGAAGGCCAGACCAAGGAAATCCTGGGCACCTCAGCCGTGCGCGCCATCGTGTCCAAGGTGGTGGAGCGTGAAATCACCGCGAAGATCAACTCCGCCAACAAAAATGACAAGTCCCAGTCGGCCCTGCTCCTGGAAAAAATCGTCAGCGAGATGAAGTCCCGCATCTCGGCCCGGGTGCACAAGGAAACCCAACGGCGCAAGAACGCGCTGGAAACTTCCTCGATGCCCACCAAGCTTGCTGACTGCCGCACGGACGACGTCGAACGTTCCGAACTGTTCATCGTGGAAGGCGACTCGGCGCTGGGAACCGCCAAGCTGGCCCGGTCCTCGGACTTCCAGGCTCTGCTGCCCATCCGCGGCAAGATCCTCAACGTCCAGAAGGCATCGGTGGGCGACATGCTCTCCAACGCCGAGTGCGCCGCCCTCATCCAGGTAGTGGGTGCAGGCTCCGGCCGCAGCTTCGACATCAGTGCCGCCCGCTACGGCAAGGTCATCCTGATGACGGACGCGGACGTGGACGGCGCGCACATCCGCACGCTGCTCCTGACGCTTTTCTTCCGCTACATGCGACCCATGATCGAAGAGGGCCGTGTTTTCGCCGCCGTCCCCCCGCTGCACCGTGTGGAAGTCATCAACGCCGGCCAGAAGGCCAACGAAATGATCTACACCTACTCGGAGGCGGAACTGCACGTGCTGCTGGCCCGGCTGGCCAAAGAGGGCAAGCGCTACAAGGAGCCCATCCAGCGCTACAAGGGCCTGGGCGAGATGGACGCCGAGCAGCTGGCCGAGACCACCATGGACCCGCGCCACCGCACGCTGCGGAAGGTGGGTATCGAGAACGCGAAGCAGGCGGAGGAAATCTTTGACCTGCTGATGGGCTCGGACGTCTCGCCGCGCAAGGACTTTATTATCGCCGGCGCCTCCAGCCTGGACCGGGAGCGCATCGATGCCTGACCTTTTTCACCGATGGTTGAACTTGTCGAAACCCGGGTTTCGACAAGCTCAACCACCGGCAGGTGACAAGCTCAACCACCGGTAAGTGCGGCAGGGCGTACGACGACGGGACTCAGCCGAACAGGCCCGGCACCACCAGCAGGGCTGTAGGCAGCGCCAGCAGGAGTACGCAGCCGGCCAGGACCAGGCTGCGGACCGGGGCCGGCAGTTGCGGCTGGGGGGAGAGCAGCCGGCTGACCCGGGAGGCCGTTGTGCGGGCCGAGTCCGCGCCGGCGGCTGCCGCCGGGTCGAGCCCTGCCAAGGACAACCCCGACGAGGACAGTCCGGCCGGACCGGACTCAAGTTCTGCTTCGCCCGGCGTCCTGGCGGATCCGCTGGCAACGATGGCAATGGCCTTGATGAGCGTGGCTTTGCTTTCGGTTTTGAGCGCGACGTCGTCGGCCAGCATTTCGATCAGGGAGTTGACAGACTCCTGCGCAAGACGGGTGGTGGGAAGCCAGGGGAGCGCCTGCCGCCAGGCGGCGAACGCCCACAGGAGCA
This sequence comes from Pseudarthrobacter sp. W1I19, assembly GCF_030817835.1. Classification (NCBI taxonomy): domain Bacteria; kingdom Bacillati; phylum Actinomycetota; class Actinomycetes; order Micrococcales; family Micrococcaceae; genus Pseudarthrobacter; species Pseudarthrobacter sp. W1I19. The sequence goes on along the minus strand of NZ_JAUSZR010000001.1, from coordinate 2,628,063 downwards.
GATGGTGCCGCTGGCTCAGGTGCGCATTTTCGTGGATCAGCACGGCGCGGAGTTCGGCCGGCTCAAGGGCCGCCATCAGGCCGTCGGACAACACCGTCACGGAGCGCGCCCCGCCGGGAAGGCAATAAGCCACCGGCGAATCATGGCTGATGACCAGCGTCCCGGCTCCTTCGGCGGACGGGGAGGCCAGGAGCGCGAGAAGTTCGCGGTGCCGCCGCCGCTGCCGCTCGATCTTGTAGTACGTCAGCAGCAGGGTAAACACCAGATGCGCCGTCAGCAGCGCGGCGGCGGAGAGCGCGAAGATATGCCAAAAGCCCAGGTCCGTAGTGGGCGCGTTGAAGAGAACCATGCCTGCAAGGGCCCGAAGGCCTGCGATCAGGTTGTCGCCGATAGGCTCCAGGCCATACACCAGCATGGCGCCGATCATGGACAGGCCACCGGCAAGGGCGATGGCCTGCCAGAGCACCATGGCCGTGAAAGGGGACCGCGCGGGCCACTGCGCACGCGAAAGGAGGATAGGCACCGGCCACGCCAGGACTATCGCAAGGACCGCCAGCAGGTATGAGGCCCAGAACATGGTCCGCTAGATGTGGCCAAGCAGTTTGCGCAGAGTCTCGGCTTCACCTTCGGAAACGGAACCAATGAAGCGTGCCAGCACGGCCTCACGGTCCGGGGCTGACCCCAGTACTTCGTGCATCAGCTCAGCCGTATGGTCCTCACGGCTGGATACTGCCTGGTAGCGGTGCGGGCGGGTTCCGCGTTCGCGTTCCACCAGGCCCTTCTTCTCGAGCCGGGACAAAACGGTGAGCACGGTGGTAACGGCCAGTTCCTTGCCTTCATGGCCGGCACTGCCGTCCTGCCCCGCTGACGTCTGTGCCAGCCGATCCCGCAACGTGTTGGCGGTGGCTGCTTCATGGCCCGCCCAGAGCAGGTCCATCACTGCCCGTTCCAGTTCACCAAGACTAGCCATTTGCACTTTTCCTTTGTTTCCCCGCACCGCTGCCATGGACAGCGGTGACATCATGCGTTTTGCTACTACTACAGAATCCAATTTACCCCGATTCCGTTTCACTTTCTACATTGAGTAGAACACAACCCGGTCACGGCCACACTGCAGGCGCGAGCGAGCCGCAGCCCGTTTTTACAGTGCCGCCGGCCATGTTCTACACTTTGTAGAAGTTAGAGTTTCTACAGAACGTAGAAAACTTTCGCCCGGACAGTAGGGACCGCCATGGACGCTTTGGACGCTCTGGAAATCGCACGCTGGCAATTCGGCATCACCACCGTCTATCACTTCATGATGGTTCCGCTCACCATCGGTCTGGGCCTGGTGGTGGCCGTTATCCAGACCATCTGGCACCGCACCGGAAAGCCCGAATACCTCCGGATGACCAAATTCTGGGGAAAGCTCTTCCTGATCAACTTCATCATGGGCGTGGCCACCGGCATCGTCCAGGAGTTCCAGTTCGGCATGGCCTGGAGCGAGTACAGCCGGTTTGTGGGGGATGTCTTCGGGGCGCCGCTGGCACTGGAGGCGCTGCTGGCCTTCTTTGTGGAGTCCACCTTCCTGGGCCTGTGGATCTTCGGCTGGAAGCAGCTCAAACCGGTCATCCACCTGGCCTGCCTCTGGATCGCCGTCGTAGGCTCCGTGTTCTCGGCGTACTTCATCATCGTGGCCAACAGCTGGATGCAGCACCCCGTCGGCGTCGAGATGATCGATGGCCGGCCGGTCATGACCGACGCCTGGGCAGTCTTCACCAACAACACCGCCCTCGTTGCGGTACCGCACACGCTCTTCGGCGCACTCGCCGTGGCCGGCGGCTTCCTGCTCGGCATCGCCTGGTACCACCTCTGGCGGAGGCGGCGCGACGGCGTGGACACCGTGGGTGCCGACGGCAAGGTCATTGCAGGCGAAGCAGAAGATATTCCCGGCCGAGACCGGAACGACCACAAGGTCTGGCTCCGGTCCCTGCGGATCGGTGCCGTGGTGGCCATGATCTCCTTTGCCGGAACGGCCCTCACCGGGGACCTCCAGGGCAAGCTCATGTTCGAACAGCAGCCCATGAAAATGGCCGCCGCCGAAGCAGCATGCCATGACGGCACCGGCTTCTCGGTCCTGAGCATCGGCAACATTGGCTCCCAGAACTGCGACGACATCGTGGCCCTGATCGAGGTTCCCGGCATCCTCTCCTACCTGGCCAAGGGCGATTTCACCACCGAAATCCAGGGCGTCAACAGCCTGCTGCCCGAATACAAGGAAAAGTACGGTACGCACCTTCCGGACAACCCGATCTATGGCGAGCGGGCCGGCCAGGAAATCGACTACCTTCCCGTCATGGAGGTCACCTACTGGGGCTTCCGCATGATGATCGGCTTCGGCGGCCTTGCGGCCCTGGCAGCCCTGGTGGCCCTCTGGCTGACCCGGAAGGGCACCGTCCCGGAGTCCCGGTGGCTGATGCGGCTTGCCGTCTTCGGGATCCTCGCCCCCTTCGGCGCCAACGCCGCCGGCTGGATCTTCACCGAGATGGGCCGCCAGCCGTTCGTGGTGGCACCCAATCCGGACCCCAGCGGCATTGACCAGGTGTTTATGTTCACCGCCGCCGCGGTGTCGCCCGGTGTCTCCGCCGGTGAACTCATGGCGTCGCTGGTCACCCTGACCGCCATCTACGCCGTCCTGCTGGTGGTGGAGGTCAAGCTGCTGGTCAAGTACATCCGGGGCGGCGTGGTGTCCGCGATGCCGGAGCTCGTCCATGCCCCGGTGGACGAAAACGAAGACGCCACCCCCGGCCCTGGTGGCCCGGGCGGCAAACCGGCCGACGACGTCCTGGCCTTCGCCTACTAGTCCCCGCCACGAGCAGAGGAAACAAGAATGGAACTGCTGCCAACCATCTGGTTCATCGCCATCGCAGTGCTGTGGACCGGATATCTCTTCCTGGAAGGCTTTGACCTGGGCGTGGGCATGCTGATGAAGCTGTTTGCCCGGAACAACACCGAACGCCGCGTCCTGCTCAATACTGTGGGCCCGGTGTGGGACGGCAACGAGGTGTGGCTCCTGACCGCGGGCGGTGCCACCTTCGCAGCCTTCCCGCTCTGGTACGCCTCGCTGTTCTCCGCCCTGTACCTGCCGCTGCTGGTGGTCCTGGTGGCACTGATCTTCCGTGCCGTGGCCTTCGAGTACCGCGGCAAGGTGGACACCGAGCAGTGGCGGGCCCGGTGGGACTGGGCCATTGCCCTGGGCTCCTTCTTCGCGGCCTTCGGCGTGGGCGCAGCGCTTGCCCTGACCACCACCGGCCTTCCCCTGAATGCCAACGGCGACCGCGAGGGCGGCCCGTTCGCCTGGTTCAACGGCTACGCGGTCCTCGGCGGACTCGCCGTCGTCGGCTTCGCACTGGTTCACGCCCTGGCCTTCCTTGCCCTCAAGACCGACGGCGAAGTGCGCCACCGTGCCCGCACATGGTTTGTCCGGCTGCTCCCCGTCCTGCTCCTGCCCATCGCGGCGTGGGCGGTGACGGTGCAGGTCCTCGAAGGAAAGCCCTGGACCTGGGCGCTGGTCCTGCTGGCGGTAGCCGCTGCAGCCGCGGCCTGGTCAACGGCCCGGAAAGGTGCGGAGGGAAAGGCATTCGTGGCACTGGGGGCGTTCCTGGCCCTGGGCTCGGCGTCAATCTTCGGGGCGGCGTTCCCGGTGGTGCTGCCCTCCACCCTCAATGAGGCCTTTGACCTCACCATTTCCAACGCTTCATCCTCGGACTACACCCTGGGCCTTATGAGTGTTGTGGCAGCCTTCGGACTCCCTCTGGTCATCGCCTACCAGGCTTGGACCTACTGGGTCTTCCGGAAGCGTGTCAGCGCCGCGCACATCCCGGAAGCCCACAGCTTCCTGCCGGCAATCGCCTCCAAGGCATTCACCAACAAAGGCTGACATGCGACCCACCTTCCCGGCCGGCCCCGCCACCCGTTCCGCCATCTACTGGCTGGGACTCCTCGCCGCCCTCAAGGCGCTGTCCCTGGTGCTGATCGGCCAGGCGGTGGCGTCGGTGCTCGCCGGCCTGGTGGCGGGGAACCCGGCGTGGGCGGAGCAGATCGCCGTCGGCATGGCCGGCGTGGTTCTCCGGTCGGTGACCGTATGGGGTCAGGCAGTTGCTGCGCGCCGGGCAGCACTGGGCATCAAGGAGGAACTCCGCGCCGGGCTGCTGGACCGGGCGCTGCGCAACGGCGTCCGGGGCACGGGACCGGCCGACGGCGGACTGGCCGTGCTGGCCACCCGCGGACTGGACGCGCTGGACAGCTACTACACGCAGTTCCTGCCTGCATTGGTGAACTGCGCGGCCGTCCCGCTGCTGGTGGGTGCCCGGATCCTGTTTGCGGACTGGGTCAGCGCGGTAGTGGTAGTCCTGACCGTTCCGCTTGTCCCGCTGTTTATGGTGCTGATAGGCCGCTACACGGAGGACAACGTCCGCGAGGCCCAGGCCGCCCTTGCCCGGCTCTCCACCCACATGCTGGAGCTCGCCAAGGGGCTTCCCGTGCTGGTGGGCCTGGGACGTGCCTCCGCCCAGCGCAAAGCGCTGGAGGAGATTTCGGAGGAATACCGGTCCCGCACCATGGGAACTTTGCGGACCGCGTTCCTCTCGGCCCTGGCGCTGGAACTGATCGCCACCATCTCTGTTGCCGTCGTGGCCGTGTTCATCGGCGTGCGGCTGGTGCACGGCGACATGCCGCTGGAAGCCGGACTGCTGGCCCTGATCCTGGCACCCGACTGTTACCTGCCGCTGCGCGAGCTTGGCACCGCCCACCATGCCAGCGACGACGGCAGGGTGGCGCTCGCCGAAACCACCGCCGTCACAGAAGCGCCCGAGCCGCAGCCGCTTCCCGCCGCCCGCGCCGGCAGGCCTGGTGCTCCCATCACCGTCACGGCACTCACGGTGAGTTATGACGGAAGGCCGCAGCCCGCCGTCGGCCCGCTCACCTTCACAGCCCCGCAAAGCCGGATCACCGCCGTGGACGGCCCCAGCGGAGCCGGCAAGAGCACGGTCCTGGGTGTCCTGGCGGGGACCATCGGGCATGGAGCAGGTACCACTGTCAGCGGCACCATCTCCGGCCTGGACCGGCACGATATCGCGTGGGTGCCGCAGCACCCGGTGATGGTGGCGGAAACGGTCCTCGACGAGGTTGTACTGTACCTGTCCGGTAAAACGGGCACAGAGGCCAACCGTCCCCGCCGCCACGCCGCCGAGGCAGCAGCCCGAGTCTGCCTGGCGCGGGCGGCGGCCGCCCACCTTGCCGGCAAGCACCCGGCGGAGCTCAGCCCCGGCGAACTGCGCCGCGTGGCGCTGGCCCGCGGTCTGGCCCGGATCGAGGCCGGCGCCACGGTGCTCCTGCTGGATGAACCCACTGCGCATCTGGACGGCGAGTCGGCGATGCTGGTGGAAGACACCATCAGGAACCTCCGCGGGCAGGTGACGGTCATCCTGGTAGCCCACGAGGAACGTACGCGGGCGCTCGCCGAACACCTCGTGCCCGTGGCCGGAAGCGGCCTCACATCCCCGGCTCCTGCGGCAGCCGCGCAGACCGGCCCCGCGGCGGCTTCGAGCAGCAGCATGGCGGCCTCCATGGAAGCCCGGCCGGATGCAGCGGAACCCCTGGCGCACAACGAGGGCAACGCCCGGCCCGGCGCCACCCAAACCAAACCCAGCCGACCCGGCGCCGTGCGCCTGCTGTCCGCACTCCTGGCGCCCGTGCGGGGCAAGGCCGCGGGTGCGGCCGTCGTGGGCACCCTGGCGGCAATCTTCGCCGTCGCCCTGTCCGGCCTGTCCGGCTGGCTTATTATCCGTGCCGCCGGGCAGCCGCCCATCCTGTACCTGCTGACCGCGATTGTTGGCGTGCGGTTCTTCGGGATCGGCCGGGCGGTGCTGCGGTACTGCGAACGGCTTCTCCTGCACGACGCCGTGTTCTCGGCGCTGACCCGGCTCCGGGGCCGGCTCTGGGAGTCGCTGAGCCGGCGCGCGCTGCCGCTGCGGCGCCTGCTTCAGGGCGGCAACGTCCTGGGAACGGTGATTGACGACGTCGACACCGTCCGCGATCTCCTGCCGCGGGTGGTCCTGCCGCCGGTCACGGCGCTGTCGGTTTCTGTGCTGGCCCTGGCCACCACGTCGCTGCTGGTGCCCGCCGCGCTTCCGGCCGTGCTCGGTGCCTGCGTGGTGAGCCTCCTGCTCGCCCCCGCAGCAGCACTCTGGGGCGACCGCAAATCCGCCACCAGCGAGCAGCTCCTCCGCGCCGGTGTCCTGCGGCGTGTGGCGGCAGCCCTTGACGCCCGTGCTGACCTGCACGCTAACGGCGCAGCTCCAAGCGTCCTGGATGGCCTCCGCGCCCAGGACCGCACCGCCACTAAGGCTTCCCAGCGGTCAGCCTGGGCGGATGGCCTGGGCCAGGCCCTCACGACTGCCGCCTGCGCAGCCGCAGCGCTGGGCGCCGCGTGGCTCTCGGGCCCGGCCGTGCTCGCGGGCCAGCTTGCCCCGGAAACTGCAGCGGTGGTGGTCCTGCTGCTCCTCGCGCTGGTGGAACCATTCGCGGCGATGACGACGGCGGTACGCCAGTTCCCGGCGCTGCGGACAGTGATGGAGCGGGTCGCGGAGTCGGGTGCCCTGGACGATGCGCCCGGCAGGAGCGAGGGTGATGGACTTCAGACTGTTCCTGCCCGCCCGGGCGGCCGTCCCGGCGTCGAACTGGCCAGCCTGTCAGCGGCCTGGCCAGGCGGTGCACCAGTGTTTTTCGGCCTGGATGCCGTGGCTGAACCGGGGCGGTGGTTGGCCGTGACCGGCCCGTCGGGATCGGGAAAGTCCACCCTGCTGTCAGTCCTGCTGGGATTCCTTCCCGTGGCCGCAGGGCGGATCGGTGTGACCGGCCGGCCCGCGTGGTGCCCGCAGGAAGCGCACCTGTTTGATTCGACGATCCGCGGAAACCTCCTGCTGGGCAAGCCCGGCAACGAAGCAACGGACGACAAACAGCCGGCGGATGCTCAACTGCTGGAGGTGCTCGCCTCGGTAGGCCTCACGGGCCTCCTGGAGCGGTTGCCGGCAGGCCTGGATACCAGGATCGGGCCGGGCGGGGCATTCCTCAGCGGCGGCGAGCGCCAGCGCCTGGCGGTGGCCCGCACCCTGATGACCGGGGCCGAGGTGATCCTGTTGGATGAGCCCACCGCTCACCTGGATGCGGAGTCGGCCCGGGCCATGCTGGCGGACCTGCGGCAGGGGCTGCGCCACCGCACCGTGGTGCTGGTGACACACAACCCGGCAGATATCCGGCCCGAGGATGCCCGCCTGGTGCTGGCGGCCGTTTCAGAGGGCCAGCGTTCAGAGAACCCGGGTTCAGGAACCGCCGGCGGAAACCTGGTGCCGTCCTATGCGGGGGATCAGCCGTCCACGTCGTGAAGGTGGTGGACAACGTCGTGCAGGAAGTACTGGGACAGCGTCAAGACCGTGAATTGGGCGCCGTTGCTGCGCAGCCCTTTGCGGCCCCATTCCGACTCCCGGACGGCGGCAAAGGACTCGGCGGCCTGCTTGCCTTCAGCCGTCAGTTCGGCGCTGACAACGGCCGGATCGGCGTTGGGGTAGTCCTTGTCGATGGCCGTCTGGTCCTGGTCCCAGTTCTCGAACCGGGCGTCGTCTGAATCCAGCATGAGGTTCAGCCGCTGGTCAAACAGGCTGAACACGTCCCGGACGTGGCAGGCGTACTCCAGCGCTGACCACGTCTGGTCATCCGGACGCTCGGCCACGTTCGGCCGGCGAAGAACTGCGCGCCAGCGCGGCAGCATGCTTTCGATTGTCCCGGGCACCGTGGAAGGCGTGGTGGTGGAGGCGTCGAACGAGCATTCCGGGCAGGGACGGGTCAGGACCCAGGTCCAGTCCTTTTCATCAGGAACGATAGGCATGGAAGCAGTCTAAGCGGGATCGGCCCAGGCCATGGCAGGCCCCACCACATCCACCGGCTGCGATAGTGGGACACCCGAACCGTCGCGCCGGCCGTGCTCCTGGGGAAGGGACCGCGCCACCCCGGCAGCGGACGACGCCTTGGCCGGGCCATGGCCGGCCCAGGCCAGCAGGAGGGTGTCCTCGCCCTTCAGGAAACGGTGCGCCCGGACGCCCGCCGTGGCGCGTCCCTTGGCCGGGTATTCGGAGAACGCCGTCACCTTGGCGGTGCCCGGAGCCGTTCCGGGGAGCGCGCCGGTGGTGCCTGCGATGGTCACCACCACGGCCGCTTCATCCTTGGGGTGGATGGCGCCAAAGAACAAGACCTTGTCACCCGGGGCGAGTTTTATGCCGGCCATTCCACCGGCCGTCCGGCCCTGTGACCGTACTGCAGCAGCCCCGAACTTGAGCAGCTGGGCCTGGCTGGTCAGGAACACCAGTTCGGCGTCGTCCTCGCCGGCAGGCGCCACGCCCACCACGAAGTCCTTGTCCTTGAGCGAAATGATTTCCCAGTCCTCGCGGTTCAGGGGGTAGTCCGGCTGGACCCGCTTCACTACGCCCTGCGCGGTGCCGATGGCCAGGACTTCATCCAGCCGGGCGAAGGCCACCAGGGATTCACCCTTCTGCAGGGTGATGAAGTCCTTCGCCGGGACACCGCCGGCAAGGTTGGGCAGGCCCGAAACAGGGGGCAGAACCGGCATGTCCATCACCTGCAGGCGGAGCATGCGCCCGGATGAGGTAACAGCGGCGATCTCGCCGCGTGCCGACGACTTTACTACGGAGGTAAACACATCGTGCTTGCTCCGGGGCCCGGCTTCTACGAGGGGCTCCTGGTTGCTGGTGCGGGCGATCTGTCCGGAGGCGGTGAGGATGGCCCAGCAGGGATCGTCGGCAATCTCCAGTGCCAGCGGTACGGCCTTGCCCTTCTTGCCCGGGGCCGCGAGTTCGGCGGCCACGGTAGGCGAGACGGCTTCGGACTCGAGCAGGAGGGTGCGGCGCGGGGTCCCGTGCTCTTCGGCGATGGCGCCGAGTTCGTCCGAGACCAGGGTGCGCAGCCGCTCGTCCGAGGCGAGGATGGCTTCCAGTTCGGCGATTTCGCGGCGCAGCTCGTCCTGTTCCTTCTCCAGCTCGATCCGGGAGTACTTGGTCAGCTGGCGGAGGCGCAGTTCCAGGATGTAGTTCGCCTGGATTTCGGTGAGGTCGTAAATGGACATCAGGCGGGCGCGGGCGGCTGCGGCCTCGTCCGAGGACCGGATGATCTGGATGACCTCGTCGATGTCCACGATGGCGATGAGCAGGCCCTCCACCAGGTGGAGGCGGTCCTTCTTCTTGCCCAGCCGGTACACGGTGCGGCGGCGCACCACGTCGATCCGGTGGTTCACGTAGACAGTCAGCAGCTGCACCAGGCCCAGGGTCTGCGGCTGGCCATCTACCAGGGTCACGTTGTTGATGCCGAAGGAATCCTCCATCGGCGAGTAGCGGTAGAGCTGCTGGAGCACGGCGTTGGGGTTGAAGCCGTTCTTGAGTTCGATGACCAGCCGCAGCCCGTGCTTGCGGTCCGTCAGGTCAACGATGTCGCTGATGCCGGTCAGCTTCTTGGCGTTGACGGCGTCCTTGATCTTTTCAATGACCTTTTCGGGGCCCACCATGTAGGGGAGTTCAGTGACCACCAGTCCGGTCCGGCGTGCCGACAGCTGTTCGACCTCCACCTTGGCGCGGGTCTTGAAGGATCCGCGTCCGGTGGCGTAGGCATCGCGGATGCCGTCCAGCCCCACGATCCGGCCGCCGCTGGGCAGGTCCGGGCCGGGGACGAACCGCATGAGGTCATCCAGGGTGGCGTCCGGGTTGGCGATCAGGTGCCGGGCGGCGGAGATGACTTCCACCAGGTTGTGCGGGGCCATGTTGGTGGCCATGCCGACGGCGATGCCCGTGGCGCCGTTGACCAGCAGGTTGGGGAACGCGGCGGGCAGGACTTCCGGCTGGGTCAGCTGGTTGTCGTAGTTGGGGACAAAGTCCACCACGTCCTCATCGAGGTGATCGGTGAGGGTAAGGGCGGCGGCAGCCATCCGGGCCTCGGTGTAGCGCGGGGCCGCCGGGCCGTCGTCGAGCGATCCGAAGTTGCCGTGCCCGTCGATCAGCGGCAGCCGCAGGGAGAAGTCCTGGGCCATGCGCACCATGGCGTCGTAGATGGCGGTGTCGCCGTGCGGGTGCAGCTTGCCCATGACCTCGCCCACCACGCGCGCGCTCTTGACGTGGCCCCGGTCGGGGCGCAGCCCCATGTCACTCATCATGTAGAGGATGCGCCGCTGCACGGGTTTCAGGCCGTCCCGGGCGTCCGGAAGCGCCCGCGAGTAGATCACCGAATACGCGTACTCGAGGAAGGAGCCCTCCATCTCGGAGGTGACATCGATATCAACGATGTTCTCCGTGTAGGGGGTGTTGTCCACGGGAGGGGCTGAACTTTGGCGGCGGGCCATGGGGGTTGGTAAATCCTTCTGGGTACTGAGCAGCGAACGGGGGTGTGCTGCCATAGTTTTTGGCTAGGCTAAGCCTATGGTGGATCAGCCCGGGGACGGCGAATATCCGGAACATTGGGAAGCCGATGTCGTACTGCGGGACGGCGGAACGGCCCACCTGAGGCCAATCCACCCGTCCGACGCCGATGCCGTCCAGGCCTTCCATATCGGGCAGTCGCAGGACTCAATCTACATGCGCTTCTTCGCGTTCAAAGCCAGGTTGTCCAGTAAAGAGCTTAAGCGCTTCACGGAGGTTGACTACAAAGACCGGGTGGCTTTTGTGATCACCATCCGCGGCGAAATTGTTGGCATCGGCCGGTATGACCGGCTCGATGACCCCACCGAGGCGGAGGTGGCATTCAACATTTCCGACGCCCACCAGGGGCGGGGGATCGGCTCCATCCTGCTGGAACACCTTGCCGCCGCGGCCCACGAAAACGGGATCCGGCGGTTCAGCGCCGAGGTGCTACCGGAGAACCGGAAAATGCTGATGGTGTTCTCCGACGCCGGGTACGACGTCCGGCGGCATTTTGACGACGGTGTCGTGAGCCTCGAGTTCAACATCGATCCCACTGAGAAGTCGCGGGCAGTGATGGAATCCCGCGAGCACCGTGCTGAGGCGAGGAGCGTGCGGGACCTGCTGACGCCGTCGTCCATTGCCGTCATCGGTGCCAGCCGCAAATGGGGCACAGTGGGATACCAGCTGCTGGAGCACATCATCGAAGGCGGGTTCCGCGGCCCGGTCTACGCGATCAACCCCGAAGCGCTGGAACTTGCCGGCATGCTGTCCTTCGGCAAGCTGTCCGAGGTTCCGGAGCCCGTCCAGCTCGCCGTGGTGGCCGTGCCCTATGAGGAAGTGCCCGCCGTGGTGTCGGACTGCGCAGCCGCGGGCGTCAGGGGGCTAGTGGTCGCGTCCGCAGGCTTCGCGGACGACGGCGAACGCGGCCTTCTGCGCCAGCGTGACCTCGTGCGTCAGGCCAGGGCCAGCGGCATGCGCGTGATTGGCCCGGCCTCCCTGGGCATCGTGAACACCAACCCGGACGTGTCCTTGAACGCATCCATGGCGCCTACGCTCCCGCTGCGCGGGGGACTGGGCCTGTTCAGCCAATCAGCGGCGATTGGTGTCTCGCTCTACGCCGCCTCAAGCCGGCGCCGGCTGGGATTGTCGACGTTCCTGTCCGCAGGGAACCGGGCCGATGTTTCGGGCAACGACATGATGCAGTACTGGGAAGACGATCCCGACACGGCCGCCGTCGGCCTTTACCTTGAATCGATTGGCAACCCGCGCAAGTTTTCCCGGCTCGCACGGCGGCTGGCCCGGACCCGCCCGGTGATTGTGGCGAAGTCCGATGCCATGGGGCTGCGGCTGCCGCCGGGGCATGCCGTCCGGACCACGCAGGCGCCTTCCGGGGCACTGGACGCCATGCTGCGCCAGTCCGGTGTGATCCGGGTGGAAACCATCGAGCAGCTGATGGACGTGGCGCAGGTGGTGTCCGGCCAGCCCCTTCCCCTGGGGCCGGGGCTGGCAATCTTCAGCAACTCGCACGCGTTGGGCAATGTGGTGGCGGACAGCGCCTCCTCCCAGGGGCTCACCGTCGAAGAACTGGTGACGGGCGTGGATCTCGACGCAGGGCAGTCAGTTGCCCTTCCCGCGCTCAGGGCCAGCCTGCTCAAGGTGCTGGAGCAGGACAATGTCCACTCCGCGGTGGCCGCGCTCCTGCCCGCGCGCGGACTGACCGTGGACAGCATCGCCGAAGTACTGGCCGAGTGCTCGGCCATAGCCGGCAAGCCCGTGGTGGCGGCGTTCACCGGGATACTGGACGCGTCGATTTACGTGGAGGGAATGGTGGGTGCCCCGGAACGCGCCGTGCCTTGCTTCTCCAATCCCGGTGCTGCAGTGGCCGCGCTCGCGGCTGTGGCCAGGTACTCGGAATGGGTGTCCCGGGACCAGGGCCATTTTGTGGAGCCGGACGGCTGCAGTCCGGAGCTCGCGCGGTCTGAACTCGAAGCCCTGCTGGGGGACGTCAAGGGCGAGCAGCTCAAACGCCTGGATCCTGCTGCGGCCGCGTCCCTGCTGGGCCACTACGGCATCACGGTGCTGCCTTCCGTGGGCTTTGATACTCCCGACGAGGCGGTTGAGGCGGCCGAAGCGCTGGGCTGGCCGGTGGTGTTGAAGACCACCGATCCTGCCCTGCGGCACCGGCTTGACCTCGGCGGAGTGCGTTTGGACATTCAGGATGCGGAGTCGCTGCGCCAGAACGTGCTGCAGATGCGGCGGGTACTCTCCAACTACGGCGACCCCGCACTGGAAGTGCAGAGCATGGCCCCTGTTGGCCAGGCGTGCACGTTCCGGGCCATCGAGGATCCGCTGCTGGGGCCGGTCATCTCGTTCGGGCTCGCCGGGGACGCCGTGAACCTGCTGGACGACTGGTCGCACCGGGTGCCGCCATTGTCCGCGGCCGACGTGGACGACTTCATCCGCGGCCCGCGTGCTTCGCGGAAGCTGTTCGGTTACCAGGGCCTGCCGGCGGTGGATGTGGCTGCGCTCGAGGACCTGGCCGGCCGGCTCGCCTGGTTGAAGGACAACCACCCCGAAATCGCCCTGGTGGAATTCAACCCCGTTCTGTGCGGGACCGGGGGTTTGACAATACTTGCCGCAGACATTCGGATCGGCAACCCCGCCCAGCGCACGGACAGCGCGCGCCGGGCCATGCTGGGCTGACGCGGTTAGCAAGAGTCCGGCCGATCTGTGAAAATGGGGTAATGAGCTCACAGCCTCCCGCTTCGGCGCCCGAAACGCCCGGCAACGAAACCCAGGCAGTCCGCCACCACAGCTCACACAGCCACACCGCACAAGGCCAGAGCCTCGAAGGCGCCCTGCAGAAGGCCGGCTTCTACCCCCGCCTCGTGGCAGATGTTGTGGACGACGCCCTGGACGGCCGCGACTGCGTGGCGCACCTGGTGCACCTGGAGACCCACTTTGACCGCGCCGAAGTCCGCCGCCACATTACGGTTCTGGTGTTGACCGCGGACATGCTGGTCATCACGCATGTGGATGACCAGCAGCTTGATGATGCCGGCGAACAGATCGTGGCCCAGATTTCCACCGAGTCCGTCCCCGTGGCCCAGATCCGGTCCGTGGTGCTTAGCTACATGTACTCGCAGCCGCAGAACTACAAGCCCTCGGACCCCGTCCGTGAAGTCACGCTGTCCATCGCGTGGTCCGGCGGCCAGCGGCTGGACATGGGGCCGGCCAGCTGCGGCGACCCCCAGTGCGAAGCGGACCATGGCTACAGCGGCACCATTGCGCAGGAAGACATTGTGCTGCGCATCAGTGCCGAGGCCGACGGGCTGCAGGCCGTCCAGGACGCCAAGCTGTTTGCCCGGGCGCTCCGTGCCGTGAACACCGGTTCGCCTGCCCCGCAGCCGCACGTCCAGTCCATGCCGCCGCGGCCGCGTGCGGGCGTGTTCGGCAACCGCCTCAGCCGCGGGCACCAGCAGCGCTGATGCCCGAAGACCGCCAGCCGACTGACATCGTTCCTCCCGCCGGGCCAGGCCTTGAGTTCCTGATGCCGCCGGCTCCTGCCTACGGGCAGCGCTCCATTGCCGAGGTGCTGACCAGCTCCGCGGCAAGCCTGGGCCTGGACGGGTTCGCCAACACGCTCGGCCTTCCGGCTGCCTCACGGGTGTGCGTGGTCCTCGCGGACGGGCTGGGCCGGAACCTGATGAAGCAGAAATCGGCCCACACTCCGTTCCTGCGTTCCGTGATGCAGGCCGGGCAAGGTGAAGTTCCCGTCTGGCTTGATTCCGCCTTCCCGTCCACCACCGCAGCTGCCCTGTCAAGCTTCGGCACCGGCCAGGCTCCGGGCCAGCACGGCATGGTGGGCTATGACGTCCTCGATCCGCGCCAGGACAAGGTGGTCAACCTTCTGGGGAACTGGGATCCCGGCGTCGACCCGGCCGCCTGGCAGCCCTTTCCCACGGTGCTGGAGCGGGCTGCGGAGCATGTGGATGTCACCACTGTCAGCCTGCCCCAGTTCGCGGATTCGCCCATGACCCGCGCCGCCCTGCGGGGCGGCCGGCATATTTCCGGAGTCACTTCGCATGCCCGCACGGCCTCCGCAGCCGAAGCCATGGCCTCCGCGGGCCCGTCGCTGATGTACTTCTACGTGAACGAGCTGGACAAGGCCGGGCACCGCTACGGCTGCCAGTCCGAGCAATGGGAACATCAGCTCGAAGAGCTCGACGCTACCGTCAAGCGCCTGAGCAATACCCTGCCCGCGGGCACCACTATCCTGCTCACGGCGGACCACGGCATGCTGGATGTCCCCGAGCAGCAACGGATTGACTACTCGGCCGAACCTGCGCTGCTGGAAGGGGTCCGGCACACGGCCGGTGAACCGAGGATGGTCCACCTTTACCTGGAAAACGGAACCGGCCCGGACGTCCGGGACCGCCTGCTCGCCGCGTGGCGGGCACGTTTCGGTGACCGGATCTGGGCCTTCACCAGGGCGGACGCAATTGCTGCGGGCCTCTTCGGTACGGTTCGTCCCGCCGTCGAAGGCAGGATCGGTGACGTGATGATCGCTGCACGGGATCCCCTGGCACTGTACGACACCCGCCGTGTCCGTCCTGCCGCCATGGAAGTGGTGGGCCAGCACGGTTCTTTGACCAGGGCCGAGCGGGAGGTCCCGCTGCTCTGCTTCACAGCCGGCGGCAGGAGCTCCAGGCGTGGCTGAACTCGTCTTTTTCTCCGGCACCATGGACTGTGGAAAATCCACCCTGGCCCTGCAGATGGACCACAACCACCGGGCCCGGGGACGCGGCGGCGTACGGTTCAGCCGTAACGACCGCGCCGGAGAATCACGGATCTCCAGCCGCCTGGGCCTGCAGACAGATGCCGTGGAGGTGCTGGACAGTACGGACTTCTGGGAGGAAGTCATGCTGCGCCGCACCCAGGGGCAGCGAATCGACTACCTGATTTGTGACGAGGCCCAGTTCTACACGCCGGAGCAGGTGGAACAGCTGGCGAAGGTGGTGGACGAGATCGATGTGGATGTTTTCGCGTTCGGCATCACCGCAGACTTCCGCACCAGACTGTTTCCCGGCTCCCAGCGGCTCGTGGAACTGGCGGACCGGGTGCAGGTCTTGCAGGTGGAGGCGCTGTGCTGGTGCGGCCGCCGTGCCACGCACAATGCCAGGACGGTCGACGGCGTGATGGTCACCGAGGGTGCCCAGGTGGTGGTGGGCGATGTGGACATGGCCATGGACTCCGGCGCTGGAACGCCCGCCGTGGACCATGTTCCCGTTGTGGGGTACGAGACGCTCTGCCGCCGGCACTACATGCGGCGCGTCACAGCCCATGGGGCCAGTTTGATGGGCCAGCAGGACCCGCTGCTGCCCTTCGAAGTTGATGCCTGCTTGTGGCGGGGGTCAGGCGGAACCGGGGTATCAGGGGCTTAGTCCCGGCCTGAGTCTCCGCGCGCGCCGGGTGCGGGCTGCAACGCTTCGGCACTGGGTGGGGTTGCCGCACTCCGGCGCCGGGGCATCCGAATCCGCACGGGGGTGCCCTTGTGTGTGGGTTCCTACCCAGTCCGATGGGCGCTTTCGATCGGCTCCCTTTGGCAGGACGTGCAAGAAACTTTCCATGGTTCTCCTGGGAACCGACTTTTGCGCCCCAAAATGTCGGAGCCTCGCAAGAGGATAGGGACATGGAAACGGATCCTGTGGTGGTCCAGGTGGCGGAAGCCTCTGGTGCCGCCGCTGCGCGTTCGGAGGCACCCGGTTTTGTCGTACCCCCGTACGAAGATGGAGGTATGGAAACGGATCCGGCGGTGGTGGAGGCTGAGGGAGCGGTTGATGCTTCGGTGGCTGCCTTTATGACGGCGCTGGGAGGCCAACATACTGACCGCTCTTGCCCGATTGTTTCCGAGGGCGCTGTCCCTGGCGGGCCTGATGATGATCCGTTGCAGCGGTTGGCTGATGCGGCGGTGGATGTTCTGGCGGCGGTGGGTCGGTCGGAGGCGAAGATCGCGGCGGTGAAGGCACTGGCCGTGACGGTGGTCGCCCAAGGTACGAAGGCATTGAATGGTCCGGCTTCCTCTCCTTAT
Source organism: Pseudarthrobacter sp. W1I19 (assembly GCF_030817835.1). Taxonomy (NCBI): domain Bacteria; kingdom Bacillati; phylum Actinomycetota; class Actinomycetes; order Micrococcales; family Micrococcaceae; genus Pseudarthrobacter; species Pseudarthrobacter sp. W1I19. The sequence goes on along the minus strand of NZ_JAUSZR010000001.1, from coordinate 2,611,476 downwards.
GAGGCTTCGGCGCAGGAGAGGAGCCTGGTGGCTGAGGTCGGGTGCGCGCTGGCGATCGGTGACCGGGCCGCGGGGGCGTTGCTGGCTGAATCCCACGCCCTGACCACGTCGTTGCCCAGGGCGTTGGCGGCGTTGCAGGCCGGGACGATGTCTTGGGCCCATGCCCGGACCATGGTCGAGCAGACCTCCTGCCTGGACCCTGCTGCGGCGGCGGCGTTGGAGGCGCATTTCCTGGACCCGGACGCCCCGGGCGCGGCACGCGGGTGTCCAATCGGGGAAATGCCGGCGTACCGGTTCAAGGCCCGGGCCCGGGACTGGCGGGAACGCCACCACCCCGAAAGCCTGGAGAAACGCCACGCCAGGAGTGTGGCGGACCGGCGGGTGGAGTACTGGCCGGACAACGACGGGATGGCCTGGGTCGCCGCGCTCCTGCCAGCGGACCAGGCCTCGGCAATCTGGAACAGGCTCAGCGCCATCGCCCGCGGAAAGCAAGGCCCCACCGAAACCCGCAGCCTGCCCGAGCTCAAAGCAGACACCTTCACCGAAGGCCTCCTCACCACCGGCACCACAGCCGGCAACACCGCCAACGACGTGGGTACCGGCGGCGACCGCGGAGCTGGCGATGAAATCAGCGCAAGCAGTGTCAGCAACGGTGCTGACAGTACCGGCGGCGGCAACAGTGCCGGGGACGGCGAACCGGATGGTCCCCGCCAAGGTGATGGAACCACTTCAGGAACAGCGCCCGGTTTAGGATCACCGATCCGGGCGCAGGTGCTGGTCACCGTGCCGGTCTGCTCCCTGATGGGCCTGACTGATGAGCCGGCGATGCTGGACGGGTTCGGACCCATCCCGCCTTCGATGGCACGCAGGCTCGTCGCAGATGGGGCCGCCTCGTTCTACCGGGTTCTGGTGGATCCGCGGGATGGGGCGCCGCTGGAGATCGGCCGCACCAGCTACCGGGTGAGCAAGGCGATGCGGAACTGGCTCAGGCTGCGGGACGGCAAATGCCCCTTCCCCGGCTGCAACAACCCATCCCTAGACAATGAGGCTGACCATATCCTGGCCTGGCATGAGGGCGGCAGCACCGGGGTATCGAACCTGGGACAACCCTGCCGGAAACATCACAAGCTTCGCCACACCAGCGGCTGGAAACCCACCCCGGCCAGCAAAACCGAACCACCCGGCTGGACCTCACCCACCGGACGGCACTATAAAAGCGAATATCAGGACTGGGAACCACCACACTGGCCAGACACAGCCGTGCCGGAAAGCATCCTCGCCTTTGACGACCTCCTGGACCTGTGGGAGCCGCCCGATGACCCGTCAGAGCTGTGGCCACCATCCAGTGACCCGTCGGAGAAATGGCCACCGCCGTGCTACTCACCTGCCGCTGATGAAGATTTGCGAGACGAGATTCCCGAAGAGACGTTTGCGGACTGGTTCCTGTCGGGAGGCAGTCCGCCGAAGGACCCGATCCCGGAAGACCTCTTCCCGGAGATGGCGCGTGAGGCAAACGCTGGCGTCACCTGAACCATCGTGAAGGGCTCCGTGGTGGTTGAAGCTGTGGAGTTTGAAGGAGACCGGAACCGATGGTGGCCGGGATCGAGTTTGCCTGAGGAGGCAGGGGCGTACGGGTCAAGTGTCGAGTGTGCGTTGGGTCCCAGGGGCAGCGCGGACGCCCCGAGCCTGACAAGGCCTTGCTGCCCTGCCGAGACAACCGCCTACTCGCTGCGCGTACCGAACACAATCTCGTCCCAGGACGGAACGCTGGAGCGCTTGGGCCTGCCCGGCTGCCGTTCGGGTGCGCCGGTTTCCGGGAGTTGGCCGGTAGCGGGGGAACTGTCATCGGTCCGCGGAGCCGGACGCCGAGGGTTGTTGCCCAGCAACTCGTTGAGGCCTGCGCCACTGGAAGGGATATGGCTACCGCCTCCGGCGCTGCCATCAGCCTCATGGCTGGTAGCCTCCCGGCTGCCTTCGTCCACAGAACCCTGCCCGTGAATGCCGCCCGAGGGCCGCTGGGGCGACGCCACAATGGTGATTTCGCGTGTCTGGGTGCTTACGCCGTCGTGCAGTTTGAGAGCATCCTCCGTAGCCTCCCGGTGCGGAGGTATGAGGCTTAGCCGCGACAACATGGATGGCCTGGCATCCCGTCGCCGGGTGAAGGAGTTGGCCTGGGCGGCTGGAGTTTCGGGCGTGTCTTCCGGCGACTCGTCGGCGTGCTCCTCAGCCTCGGGGACGACCTCCGACGGCCTGGGATGGGCAGCGGGGACACCATGGGTCAGCAGCAGCGCCAGGGCGTCGTCAGAGTCCTCGTCCACACCCAGCCGCTGGCCCCGCCGGGAGCGCAGCATATCAAGGAGGCCATCCGATTCCTTGCCGTCGGGTTGGCCTTCGGCGCCCGGGGTTTGGCGGGCGGAATCAGCGTCGGTTTCAAAGTCGAAGGGGCGGTCGGAGACGGCAGAGAGCCTTCGGGCCGGAACGGGACCGTCCAGTGGCTCGAGCTCGCTGAGCTGCTGGGCCCAGCGGTTGGCATTATGCAGCGACTTCCGGGTGGGACTGAACGTCCAGAGCGCCGGTGGTTCTTCACCGATCCCGGCTTTTCCACCGGTGTTTGCCTCGAAACTGGCCGATACTGTCCACGTGCCATCCTGGCGCCGCCAGGAATCCCACTCCACGGAGGAGGGGTCGATGCCATGGGCAGAAAGCCTGTGGGCGACCATGTCATCCAAGGTGGCCGGAGTATCACCGAACGCGGACCGGTAGATGTCATGGCCGGGCGAAGGGGAGGCCACTTCCACCTTCCGTGCCTGCTGGGCCACGTACTCGCGTTCGGCCAATACGGGCCCCTCATAGCGTTCCACCTTGGCCAGCGGCAAGCCGGACAGCTCGGCCACCTCCGCAGCGGTGGCCCCTGCCCGGATGCGGGCCTGGATGTCCCTCGGGGACAGCGGAATGGCGGGCCGCTCGGCAGCAGGCCTGGGAGCAGGCCTGCTTGCGGTCCTCAGCGCTTCATCGATCGGCAGCTGGAACATCTCGCCGCCGGCCCCGCTCAACAGGAGATGCGTCCCGTCGTCGTGTACGCCTACAAGCCGTAGATCCTGCATACAAATCCTCCACCCTGGCATTACTATCAATCGAAACTCTGCCACCCTGTGAAGCCGTTTTGTGTCAAGGGGCAGGGCGCGCCGCGATATTCCGGCTGCCTGCTGTGCTGGCGGCGCTGCAGCCAGCGAAGCCACAGGTGTTCCCCGGCGGGCACAAAGGCGGCAGCTGCGGCGTCATGAATGGCACTTGCAGGCTGGCAAAAGGAAGAGGGATACGGCGAAATTGGCGCAGGCATTACGACGGCGGGACTGGCCCCTGCAGCCAGGATCGCTTTATGCGTCCGGGACGGCAGTTCGGATTATCTCCGTGCCAAGGCCACCGTCAGTTTGTCCGGATGCCGGGTGGAGGTCAGCCAATACGGCGTCTGGTCCGACGGGTCCGTGATCTGGATCTTGACCACGGGGTCAATCCAGCCCCGGATGCATAGATACGCCAATCCGTTAAGCCGGGTTCCGCGTTCTGCCGTGGCGTCCTCTTTCCGGAAGGCCTCCACTGCCCCCACAAAGCGCCGCTCGATGGTGGCTCGGCCCACGGTCAGCGAATCGTCAGTCACCACAATGGCCGGGGTGGACAGGACCAGGAGGACGGCGATGATTGCGAAGAGCACCGCTGCGGCCGTGTATCCCGCTGTCATGCTGATGGGCGCGAACATCAGGATGCCGGCCCCCGCCACACCGGCTGAGATGATCCAGATCCACATGTTGGGCCACAGCTTCTCCCGATAGATCACCGGCGCCCCGGGGGAAGGTTTCTCGGGCACGGGCGCAGGGGAGCTTGTTTCGGGCATGAGCCAAGCTTTCCATTTTTGCCCGGCTATTTCACCTTGGCTGAAACCGTTCCAGCGCCGGGACCCGCGGCGTGCGCGGGCCGCCCGGTCCCGTGGCCTCACGCAGTAGACCTAGGACTGATTTGGGGGCGCGGGTTAGAGTGAGTGACTGTGACTGATCATCCCGCCACAGTAGACACGTTCCCTGACGAGGCCGCCGCCGGTCCCGCGGTTCCGGCCGCCGCCGGCGCTCCCACCCTGCAGGTCCAGCTGAAGATGCTCGACCCGGAGCTGGAAGCACCGTCCTATGCCCACCCGGGCGACGCCGGTGCGGACCTCCGTGCGCGGGTGGATGTTGTCTTGAAGCCGGGGGAGCGGAAACTCGTCCCCACGGGAGTGGCCATCGCCCTCCCCGATGGCTTCGTTGCGCTGATCCACCCCCGCTCAGGCCTGGCCACCAAGCATGGCCTCACCATCGTGAACGCTCCGGGAACTGTGGATGCGGGCTACCGCGGCGAAATCTCCGTCACCCTGCTGAACACCGATGCGACGCAGAGCATTGAGCTGCGCCGCGGCGATAGAATTGCCCAGATGGTCATTCAGCGTGTTGAGTACGCGCAGTTCGTCGCTGTCAACGAGTTGAGCGGATCCGTGCGTGGCGCAGGGGGATTCGGGTCCACCGGCGGTTTCAACATGCCGGGCGCCTGAACCTTTTTCTTCCCTCAGCCGTTCCTCAGGTCGGGAATCTTCCTCCCGGACGGCCATAAAGCACCACGGCGGGACCCCCACGGGCCAGCCCGGCAATCAACTAAGGAGACACCCAAATGGTCTTTGGGCTCGGCAGGAAAGCTAAGAAGGAACAAGCAGCCGAACCGGATGAACTGCTGCCTTCCGCGGAGACCGCGCAGGAGGCGAAGGACAGTTCCGGACACCGAGCGGACGGCCCATTCGATGAGTCCGAAATCAGCAGCCGTGACGGCTACGTTGACCTGGGTGCGCTCCTGATCACCCCCAGTGAAGGGCTCCAGCTCAGGCTCGAGGTGGAAGAAGCGACGCAGCGCGTCGTCGCGGTCACCATGGACCTGAACGGTTCCAGCCTCCAGCTCCAGGCCTTCGCCGCTCCCAAGAGCGAGGGCCTCTGGGACGAGATCCGGGAACAGATCGGCCAGTCCGTCGGCGTCCAGGGCGGCCAGGTAGAGGAGATCGTGGGTCCCTTCGGCACCGAGCTCGTGGCAAAACTGCCCGCAGGCCTGCCGGACGGCAGCCAGGGCTACCGGGTGGCCCGCTTCATTGGCGTGGACGGCCCGCGCTGGTTCCTGCGCGGCGTCCTGGGCGGTGCCGCAGCACTGGAACGGCCCGCCGCGGAACCCCTCGAAGCTCTGTTCCGGCAAGTGGTGGTGATCCGCGGAGACAATCCCATGCCGCCGCGCGACCTGCTGCAGCTGCGCCTGCCCAAGGACGCCACCGCGACGCCGCCGCCAGGCGCACCAGCACGTCCGGAACCATCAATGCAGGAACCTGAACGTGGTCCTGAAATCACCCAGATTGGCTGATATCGCATCAGGGGGAGCCCCGCTTGGCGAAAGTGGAGATGTTCCCCTCAGCCAGTTGCCGGTTAAGGGACGCGTGGTGTGCCGCGGGTGGATCGAATCCGTGACGTACGTTCCGACCGACCAAACCGCGGAGTTCAGCGCCATAGTTTCCGACGCCGATGCCCGCCATCGCACAACCGGCGCCGCGGCCGGACGCCCTGCCAGGCTCCGGGTGGTGTGGCTGGGACGTCGGCGGGTACCGGGTATCGACGCCGGCACCGAGGTGCGGCTCGAAGGAATGCTCTCGCCGGTGCAGGGCCTGCCCACAATGTTCAACCCACGTTATGAAATACTGTCCCGCCAGGAGAATGAATGACCGTGCCCAATCCCGACCCTTCCACTGGACCTCGATACGACGGACAGCCGGCCGGCCAGGCAAAACCGGAAGAGGGGCGGGTATCTGGCGAGGGAGAGACGCCGTCGCCGATGGCAGGACTTGCCGCCGAATACGCGGCGAAGGCGGGGCTGCATCGGACGCATGACGGACGTGTGGACGTGCTGCGCAGCGCGGGCGGAATCCAGGGTATTGCTGAAAGTATCCTGCCGGGCCTGGTGTTCCTCGTGGCGTACACCATCAGCCAGGACCTCACTGTTTCACTCGTGGCCGCTTTGGCCGCCGCCGCAGTGTTCACCGTGGTCCGGCTGGTGCAGCGGCGCCCCCTGACGCAGGCATTGGCAGGTGTGGTGGGCGTGGGCATTTCCGCCTGGCTGGCCAACACCACCGGCAAGGCTGAGGACTTCTACCTGCCGGGCTTTTTCACCAACGCGGCCTACATCGTGGCCATGGCGATCTCGATCCTGGTCAAGTGGCCGGTGGCCGGGCTGCTCTTCGGGTTCATCCGCAACGAGGGCCTGGACTGGCGCAAGGACCCCGCACGGCTCAAGGCCTACCGGCTTGGCACCTGGATCATCGTTGCCGTCCTGGTGCTCCGGCTTGTGGTGCAGGTCCCGCTCTATCTCCTGGGGCCGGAAGGACTGGCCGCCCTCGCCACTACCAGGCTCATAATGGGCGCTCCGCTCTACATCCTGGGCATCTGGGTGGCCTGGCTCATCACCAGGCCGGCACCGGTAAGCGCCGGCACAGAGGACGGCGCGGCCCCAACGGACGCAGCAGCCCGCGACTAGCCGTCGAACAGACTAGCCGTCAAACCCGTCGTCCTCCGGGCTCTGCTGCTCTGCGTGGCCCGTGCCGGCGTCGACCCGCGGACGCGGTGGTTCCGCGGAATCAGGGGAGAGCAGGGCACGCAGCTCGTCTTCCGCGGCGATGGTGGTGACAAAGAACAGTTCGTCGCCGCCGTCAATAACGTCGTCGCGGCTCGGCGTAATCGGTGCATGATCCCTCAGGATGGCCACCAGGGTGGAGTCCTCGGGCCACTGGATGTCGCCCACCGTACTGCCGATGACGTGCGAATCGTGCGGGACGGTGAATTCCACCAGTGAGGACACTCCGGTCTGGAGGGTCAGCAGCCGGACAAGGTCGCCAATCTCCACAGCTTCCTCCACCAGCGCTGTCATGAGCTGGGGAGTATTGACAGCAACATCCACGCCCCAGGAATCATTGAACATCCAGTCGTTCTTGGGATTGTTCACCCGGCCCACGGTGCGGCCAACACCAAATTCAGTTTTTGCCAGGAGGGACACCACCAGGTTGACTTTGTCATCACCGGTTGCCGACACCACCACGTCAGCGTCCTCCACCTTGGCGCCCTGCAGCGTACTCAGCTCGCAGGCGTCACCCACCAGCCAGTGGGCGCCGCGTAGCCCGCTGCGCCCAATGACCTCTGGCTTGAGGTCGATCAGCAGGATTTCGTGCTTGTGCGCCAGGAGTTCCCGGGCGATGGACGACCCGACACTGCCGGCACCCACAATCACAACTTTCACTGGTACTCCTTGGCGGGTGCTTTGGCGAGGATCTGGGCGACCTGGGCGCTGCGGTCAACCTGCAGCATGGCGTGGACGGTGTCGCCGTCCTGGTAGGCAGTACCGGCATCGGGAAGCAATCCTTCGCCGAAGCGGGTGAGGTAGGCGACGCGGATGCCGGCCGCCTTTTCGATGCTGCTGATCCGGTGGCCGATCCAGCCGGCGTCGAGGTCCAGTTCGGCCAGCACCAGGCGTCCCGAAGGCTCCCGGAAATCGCCAGCCAGGTGCTGTTCGGGAAGGATGCGCCGCAGCACCTGGTCCGCGCTCCAACGGACGGCCGCCACGGTGGGAATTCCCAGGCGCTGGTAGATTTCCGCCCGGCCGGGATCGTAGATCCTGGCCACGACATGGGGAACGTGGAAGGTCTCGCGGGCCACGCGGGTGGCCAGGATATTGGAATTGTCACCACTGGAGACTGCGGCGAAGGCGTACGCTTCGGCGACGCCGGCCTGCTTGAGGGTGTCCCGGTCGAAGCCCACTCCGGTGACCTTGCGGCCCGTAAAGCCTTGGCGGAGCCTGCGGAAAGCGCGGTCGTCCTGGTCGATGATGGCCACGGAATGCCCGGCATCTTCAAGGGTGTGCGCCAGCGTGGCCCCCACCCGGCCACATCCCATGATAACGAAATGCGCCACCAGTATCTCCTCTTGTTCTTTCCCATTCTTCCTGCCGCTAGAACTCTACCGTCAGGGCCCGGAATGCCGCTGTTCACCGGCCGTCATGACACAGCCCGGGAATCAGACTAGCTTTGTGGGGTGCTGACAATATTCAACGCGGTCAAGCGCGTGCTGGTGGGACGGCCGTTCCGGAACGACCGGATGGCCCACACCCTGCTTCCGAAAAAGATCGCACTTCCGATTTTCGCGTCGGACGCGCTGTCCTCGGTTGCATATGCGCCGGACGAAATCCTGCTGACCCTGGCCCTGGCCGGGGTCAGTGCCGTGGCGTTCTCACCGTGGGTGGGCCTGGCCGTGATGGTGGTGCTGCTGACGGTGGTGGCCTCCTACCGGCAGAATGTCCACGCGTACCCTTCCGGCGGCGGTGACTACGAAATTGCCAACGAGAACCTGGGCAAGTTCGCCGGCCTCACCGTGGCATCGGCCCTGCTGGTGGACTACGTCCTGACCGTCGCGGTGTCCATGTCCTCGGCGGCCGCGTACCTGACCACGGCGATCCCGTCCCTGCATGGCCGGCAGGCCACGATTGCCACGATCGGCGTCGTCATCCTCGCCCTGGTCAACCTGCGCGGCATCAAGGAAGCCGGCAGCGTGTTCGCGGTTCCCACCTACATCTTTATGGCATCCATTTTCGGCATGACCGCTGTAGGTATTTTCCAGGCAACCACCGGGCAGCTGGGGGAAGCACCGTCCGCGGCGTTCACCATCGTTCCCGCTCCGGGCTTCGATGAAGGGCTGGTGGGACTGGCCGGGGCGTTCCTCCTCCTGCGCGCCTTCTCTTCCGGCGCCGCGGCACTCACGGGCGTGGAGGCCATCAGCAACGGCGTCCCGAATTTCAAAGTCCCCAAGAGCAAAAACGCTGCCACTACGCTGCTGCTGCTGGGTGTTATCGGCGCAGCCATGCTGGCGGGAATCATCTACCTGGCCAACGCCACCAAAGTCCATATTGTGCTGGACCCGGCCAGGGAGTTCCTGCTCAACGGAGAGCCGCTGCCCGAGAACTACATCCAGAACCCGGCCATCAGCCAGATCGCCCAGACCATTTTCGGCCCCGGGTCCATCCCGTTCTACATCGTAGTGGCCGCCACCGGCGTCATCCTGGTCTTCGCCTCCAACACCGCCTTCAACGGCTTCCCGGTCCTGGGCTCCATCCTCGCCCAGGACGGCTACCTTCCGCGCCAGCTCCGCACCAGGGGCGACCGGCTCGCCTTCAGCAACGGCGTCCTGGCCCTCGCCGCCGGCGCCCTGGTGCTGATCATCGCGTTCAACGCCGATGTCACAAAACTCATCCAGCTGTACATCGTGGGCGTCTTCATTTCCTTCACCGCCAGCCAGCTGGGCATGATCCGGCACTGGGGCAGGGAACTGAAACTGGCCAAGGACAAGGCAGTGCGGCGCCGGATGGCGAAGTCCCGCGCCATCAACACCGTGGGCTTCGGCATGACCGCCCTGGTGCTGGTGATCGTGCTCATTACCAAGTTCGAACAGGGCGCCTGGATCGCGCTCCTCGCCATGTTCGTCCTTTTCCTGATCATGTGGAGCATCCGGGCGCACTATGACAACGTGGCCAGGGAACTGGCAGTGGACGCGGATTCCTCACCGCGCGCCCTGCCCACCCGCGTCCATGCCGTCCTGCTGGTGTCCCACGTCCGCAAACCCGTACTCCGGGCCTTGGCTTACGCACGGGCTTCCCGGCCATCGAGGCTGGACGCCATCACTGTGGACATCGATCCCGAGGAGACGGCACACACAGTGGCTGACTGGGAGAAGCTGGACATTCCGGTGCCGCTGACGGTGCTGGCCAGCCCCTACCGGGAGACCGTCACGCCCATCATGGAGTACGTCAAACAGATGCGGCGGGATTCGCCCCGGGACCTCGTGGTGGTGTACATCCCCGAGTACGTGGTGGGTAAGTGGTGGGAGCAACTGGTCCATAACCAGACCGCCCTGCGCATCAAGACCCGGCTGCACTTTGAGCCCGGCGTGATGGTGGCCAGCGTTCCGTGGCAGCTCAAATCATCCGAAGAAGCGAAGAACCTGCAGGACGTGCAATGACCGCAAAGACACAAACCCAGCCGGCACCCACGGGAGAGACCGGCAGTGAAGTAGTGCTCGACGTCGGGCCCGTTGCCCATGGCGGCCACTGCGTGGCCAGGCACGAGGGCCGCGTCATTTTTGTCCGCCACGCCATCCCCGGCGAGAAGGTGCGGGCCAGGCTCACCGACGCCGACGAAAAGGCCAAGTTCTGGCGGGCTGATGTTGTGGACGTCCTTGAAGCCTCGCCGGACCGGGTGGATCATTTCTGGCACCCGGCGGATTCACGCCGCGCCTGGGGGCACGGCCATCCACCGGTGGGCGGAGCCGAGTTCGGCCACATCGCACTGGCCCGCCAGCGCCGCCTCAAGGCAGACGTGCTCACTGAACAGCTCAAGCGGCTCGCCGGCGTCGAGCAGTTGCCGGGCAGCTGGGCAGGCACGTCCGTGGAGGCTGTGGGGGAGGCGTCCGACGGCGGCAGCGGCCTAGGGTGGCGGACTCGGGCGAGCTTCTCGGTCACCCCCGGCGGCAAACTGGGCATGCACGCCCACCGGTCCGGCCACATCATCCCCGTGGGGGAGATGCCGCTGGTCACCGATGCCATTAACAACCTGCGCCTGTGGGACGTCGACCTGCAGGGCGTGGACCGGGTGGAGGTGGCTGCGCCGGCCAACGGCTCGCGCCCGCTGGTGCTGCTGGCCCCCGCGGAGGGCACCAAGCCGAAACGGCTCAGCGCCATCGCAGCCCAACTTCCTGACGACGTTTCCGTGGCGGCTTTTGATCCCCTGACGGAGGCCGCTGAGCGGGTTCGCGGAAGGCTGTGGGTCCAGGAATCAGCGGCCGGCCACGACTACCGGGTGACCGGTGCCGGGTTCTGGCAGATCCACCGCGACGCGCCCGGGACACTTGTGGGGGCTGTCACAGAATTCCTTCAGGGCGGCGGATTCCTGCATCCCGGCGCCGTCGTGGCGGACCTGTATGCCGGAGCCGGCCTTTTCACGGCGGTCCTCGCCGATGCAGTGGGCGAAACCGGCTCCGTCCTGTCCGTTGAAGGCGCCCCCGGCACCAGCCGGGATGCGCGAAAGAACCTGCACGCCGCGCCACACGTGGAGATCATCCAGGGACGGGTGGAGCGTGTCCTGCGCCAGAAGCCGCGGGATTTCGATGCCCTGATCCTGGACCCGCCCAGGGCAGGCGCCGGGAAAGCGGTGGTGGGGCAGCTTGTTGCCTCGCACCCGCGCGCCATTGCCTACGTGTCCTGCGACCCGGCGTCGTTCGCCCGTGACGTGGGGTACTTCCGGCAGGCCGGCTGGGAGCTCAAGGCCCTCCGGGCCTTCGACCTCTACCCCCACACGCATCACCTCGAGACGGTTGCCTTGCTGACTCCTGGTCCCTGAGGCCGCTTCGTATTTCGACTACTATGGCGGTAGTAGTCCCACGTCGCGCTCCGTATCCACGGCCGGCCGTGTGCAATTTTCAGGCCCTGAATATAGTTAGGGCCTCCTAACTAGCAGGCGGTCAACCGCGCGACAAAGATGAAACTGTTGCGAGAGGAGTCCTGCGATGAGCACTGTGGACAGCTTCGGTTCAAAAGGCAAACTTAATGTAGCCGGAACCGAGTACGAAATTTTCCGGTTGAACTCCGTTGAAGGTGCAGAAAACCTTCCGTTCAGCCTCAAGGTATTGCTTGAAAACCTGTTGAGGACCGAGGACGGCGCGAACATCACTGCCGATCACGTCCGCGCCTTGGCAGGCTGGGATCCAAACGCCCAGCCCGATACAGAAATCCAGTTCACGCCGGCACGCGTGATCATGCAGGACTTCACCGGCGTTCCCTGCGTGGTTGACCTGGCGACGATGCGCGAAGCGGTCAAGGAACTGGGCGGCGACCCCAAGCGGGTCAACCCGCTGGCACCTGCCGAAATGGTCATTGACCACTCGGTCCAGATCGATGCCTTCGGTAACTCCGGCGCACTGGAGCGCAACATGGAGATCGAATACCAGCGCAATGGGGAGCGTTACCAGTTCCTGCGCTGGGGCCAGACGGCATTCGATGACTTCAAGGTGGTCCCGCCGGGAACCGGCATCGTGCACCAGGTCAACATCGAGTACCTGGCCCGCACCGTGATGACCCGCGAAATTGACGGCGTGGTGCGCGCTTACCCCGACACCTGCGTCGGTACCGACTCGCACACCACCATGGTCAACGGCCTGGGCGTGCTCGGCTGGGGCGTCGGCGGCATTGAAGCCGAGGCCGCCATGCTCGGCCAGCCCGTTTCCATGCTGATCCCGCGCGTTGTGGGCTTCAAGCTCAGCGGCAGCATCCCGGCCGGCGCCACGGCAACCGACGTGGTGCTGACCATCACCGAAATGCTGCGCAAGCACGGCGTGGTGGGCAAGTTTGTGGAGTTCTACGGCGAAGGCGTCGCCGCTGTGCCGCTGGCCAACCGCGCCACCATTGGCAACATGAGCCCGGAATTCGGTTCCACGGCAGCCATGTTCCCGATCGACGACGTCACCCTGGACTACCTGCGCCTCACCGGCCGCTCCGATCAGAACGTTGCGCTCGTCGAGGCCTACGCGAAGGAACAGGGCCTCTGGCACGATGCCTCCCGCGACATCAAGTTCTCGGAGTACCTGGAACTGGACCTGTCCACGGTTGTTCCGTCCATCGCCGGCCCCAAGCGCCCGCAGGACCGCATCGAACTCACCGAGGCCAAGGACGAGTTCCGCCACGACCTGAAGAACTACGTCTCGCACGATGCCGACGCCGGTACCTTGGACGAATCGCTCGAGGAGACCTTCCCGGCCTCCGACTCGCCCTCCTTCACCAGCGGCGCGACCCACGTCTCCGACACTGACCGCGAGCCCCCGAAGTACTCGGCAGGGCACGGGGGAGCGGGCCGCATCACCAACCCGGTGCCCGTGAAGATGGCTGACGGACGCGAATTCGAACTGGACCACGGTGCAGTCACCATCGCCTCCATCACCTCCTGCACCAACACGTCCAACCCCTCGGTCATGCTGGCCGCCGCGGTCCTGGCACGCAACGCCGTGGACAAGGGCCTCACGTCCAAGCCGTGGGTCAAGACGTCCGTTGCGCCCGGCTCCAAGGTTGTCACGGACTACTACGAGAAGTCCGGCCTGACCCCGTACCTGGAGAAGCTTGGCTTCTACATCGTGGGCTACGGCTGCGCCACCTGCATCGGCAACTCCGGTCCGCTGGAAACCGAAGTCTCGGAAGCTATCCAGGCCAACGACCTCGCCGTCGCAGCTGTCCTCTCGGGCAACCGCAACTTCGAAGGCCGCATCAACCCGGACGTCAAGATGAACTACCTGGCGTCCCCGCCGCTGGTCATCGCGTACGCCCTGGCCGGTTCCATGGACTTCGACTTCGAAACCGACGCACTGGGCCAGGACCAGGCCGGCAACGACGTCTTCCTGAAGGACATCTGGCCCAACCCGGTTGAGGTCCAGCAGGTCATCGACTCCTCGATCGACAAGGAAATGTTTGCCAAGGGCTACGAGGGCGTCTTCGACGGCGACGACCGCTGGAAGGCACTCGATACCCCCGCCGGTGACACCTTCGCCTGGGATCCGAATTCCACGTACGTCCGGAAGCCCCCGTACTTCGAGGGCATGAAGGCACAGCCGGAGCCGGTCAAGGACATCACGGGCGCCCGCGTGCTCCTGAAGCTGGGCGACTCGGTCACCACCGACCACATCTCCCCGGCCGGTTCCTTCAAGTCCGACACCCCCGCCGGACAGTACCTGCTGGCTAACGGCGTGGAGCGCAAGGACTTCAACTCCTACGGTTCCCGCCGTGGCAACCACGAGGTGATGATCCGCGGAACGTTCGCGAACATCCGCATCAAGAACCAGATCCTGGACGGCGTCGAAGGCGGCTTCACCCGCGACTTCACCCAGGAAGGCGGCCCGCAGGCCTACGTCTACGACGCTGCGCAGAACTACCAGGCAGCCGGCACCCCGCTGGTGGTCCTGGCCGGCAAGGAATACGGTTCCGGCTCATCCCGTGACTGGGCTGCCAAGGGTACCGCCCTGCTGGGTGTCAAGGCTGTCATCGCCGAGAGCTACGAGCGCATCCACCGCTCCAACCTGATCGGCATGGGCGTCCTGCCGCTGCAGTTCCCGGCCGGCGAATCCGCGGCGACCCTGGGCCTGAGCGGCACGGAAACGTTCTCCGTTGAAGGCGTCACCGCCCTGAACGAGGGCACCACGCCGAAGACCCTGAAGGTCACGGCCATCGCCGAAGACGGATCTGCAAAGACGTTCGACGCCGTGCTGCGCATCGACACCCCCGGTGAAGCGGATTACTACCGCAACGGCGGCATCCTGCAGTACGTCCTGCGCCAGATCTCCGCAAACTAGCGGGTTCTGTCCAGCAGGCAGCACCTCCCGAAGCCCCGGCCGGTCACCGACCAGCCGGGGCTTCGGCTTTGCAGTGAGCTTTGCCTTTGAGCCGAGGCGTTAGAGTTAAGCGGCACGTCTACCACCCGAAGGAGGGGTCATTGGGAATCTTGGACACCATCCGGAATCCGCAGGACCTGAACAAGTTGACCGAAGAACAGCTGAACCAGCTGGCTTCGGAGATCAGGGACTTCCTGATCACTAACGTCTCCCAAACGGGCGGCCACCTGGGGCCAAACCTCGGCGTAGTGGAACTCACGCTGGCCGTGCACCGCATCTTCGATTCCCCCCGCGACAGCATCGTTTTTGACACCGGGCACCAGTCCTACGTCCACAAACTGCTGACCGGCCGCCAGGACTTCAGCACCCTCCGCCAGGAAGGCGGCCTCTCCGGCTACCCCTCCCGGGCCGAGTCCGACCACGACATCGTGGAAAGCTCCCACGCCTCCTCGTCACTGTCCTGGGCAGACGGCATTTCCCGCGCCCGGCAGCTAACCGGTGAAGGCCACCGGCACGTCGTCGCGGTGGTGGGGGATGGCGCATTGACCGGCGGTATGGCCTGGGAAGCCATCAACAACATCGCAGCGGACAAGCGGCGCCGCGTGGTCATAGTCGTTAATGACAACGGCAGGTCCTACGCCCCCACGGTGGGCGGCTTCGCCGACTACCTGGCCTCCCTGCGCCCCACCATCGATTCCTTCCGCGCCACCCCCGCCTACGAGCGCGCGCTGGACTGGTGGAAGAAGAAGCTGCAAAACGGCGGACCCGTGGGCCAGTTCACCTACAAGAGCCTGCATGCCATGAAGAAGGGCATCAAGGACTGGTGGGCCCCGCAGGGCATGTTCGAGGACCTCGGCATGAAATACATCGGCCCGGTGGACGGCCACAACCTCCAGGCCATGGAGCACGCTCTGTCCACAGCCAGGAACTACGCCGGACCGGTCATCGTCCATGCCATGACCGAAAAGGGACACGGGTACGCACCGGCCCGGGCCCACGAGGCGGACCAGTTCCACGCCGTGGGCATCATCGACCCCGAGACAGGCGAGCCCACCGGCACCGCCGGCGCCAAATCCTGGACCTCCGTCTTCGCTGACGAAATCGCCGCCATCGCCGATGAGCGCAAAGACGTTGTGGGCATCACCGGCGCCATGCTTATCCCCGTGGGCCTGCACAAGTTCGCCGCCCGGCACCCCGAGCGGGTCATTGACGTCGGCATTGCCGAACAGCACGCCCTCACCTCCGCAGCCGGCATGGCCTTCGGCGGGCTCCACCCTGTGGTAGCCGTCTACGCAACCTTCCTTAACCGCGCCTTCGACCAGCTCCTGATGGACGTGGCCCTGCACAAGGCAGGCGTCACCATCGTGCTGGACCGCGCCGGCGTCACCGGCCCGGACGGTGCCAGCCACCACGGCATGTGGGACATGTCCATGGTCCAGATTGTCCCCGGCCTGCACCTGGCGGCACCCCGCGATGCCAGCAGGCTGCGCGAGGAACTCCGCGAAGCCGTAGCCATCAGCGACGCCCCTACGGTGGTCCGCTTCTCCAAGGGGTCAGTCGGTGCCGAAGTGGAGGCGCTCGAACGCCTCAGCGACGGCGTGGACGTCCTCTCCCGGCGGCCCTCCGGCTCCACCGAGAACGACGTACTGATCATCTCCGTGGGCGCCATGTCCGAGCTGGCGCTGGATGTTTCCAACCGGCTCGGCGCGCAGGGCATCAGCACCACCGTCGTGGACCCTCGCTGGGTGCTTCCGGTCCCGCGGTCCATCATCGCGCTGGCATCGCACCACCGCCTGGTGATCTGCATCGAGGACGGCGTCCGCGCCGGTGGTGTGGGCTCCCGCATCCGCCAGGAAATGCGCGCCGCCGGTGTGGACACGGCCCTGAACGAGGTGGGCCTGCCGGTCGAGTTCCTCGACCACGGCACCCGCAACCAGGTCCTGGAACGCGTGGGCCTCACGGCCCAGCAGATTACGCACGACGTCGTAGCCCAGGTCCTGGGGACAAAGGTTCCCTTTGCGCGTCCCCTGCCGGGCCAGCAGCATCCCACCACCGGCAGCCTTCCGATCCTGTGAGGGGAGAGGACCTACTGAAGTATCCGGGCGTTGTGGGGGAGCCTGCAGGAGAAAGGCATCCCGGGCCCGCCCGGGAGCCCCAAGGGCTTGAACCGGGCCACCTGGTGGTTGCCCGCAACCGCAAATGGAACGGCAAAGCGCACTGGGTTGTCCCCGGACGCTACCTGGGCGAGGACCGGCACGGCTGGTGGATCTTCCAGGGAACCAACGAATTCTGCTCCCGGCCCGGTGCCGCGTTCTACACAAAGTCAGACGCGGTCCTCCTGATACCCCGCGACGGCGACTGGGTGGCCACGTTTTACGACGACGCACATCCCGGCGGCGTACGGATCTACATCGACCTGGCCGTGGCGCACGAATGGAACCCCATCCGTCCCACCGTCGCGGAATTCCATGTCATCGACATGGACCTGGACGTGGTGCGGACAGCAGACCGGGGCGTGTTCATCGACGACGAGGACGAGTTCGCCGAACACCGCGTGGCCATGGACTACCCGGCAGCCCTGGTGGAATCCCTCGAGGCTTCTGCCGGACAGCTTTACCAGGCCGTGAAGGCGGAGCAGGCACCCTTCGACGGTACCGACGTTGAATGGTTTACAAAGGGACGGTTATGAGCGGAATTGTCAGGGTGTACAAGCGCGACGACGAAGGAACGCTCCACTTCCGGGAGGCCTGGTTCGATGAGGACTACGAGCAGTTCGTGATGAACTACGGTGTGGTGGGCCACCAGAGCAAAACCGAGGAAACCGACGTGCCGGATGCTGCGGCCGCCGAAGGACTCCTGGACGCTTTTGCGGTCCAGTGCGCGGAGGACGGCTACGCCGAGATCCCGGAGGACGAGCAGTTCTGGATAGTGGCCCAGTTCGCCCTCAAGACCAGGGAAGGTACCGAGCGGGACCGCTACCTGGAGGAAAAGGCCAAGGACGCCCTGATCAGCCACCTCGCCTGGCGGGGGCTCGGCACGGTGGAACGCTCCGAATTCACGGACTTCAAACTCAACATCTTCTGCCTCTGCCCCGAGGTCAACAAAGCCGTCAACGCCATCAAGGTGTGTGCCCGGAACGAGGACCTGGACTTCACCAAGCTCAGCATCGGCGCAGCCCCGCACAGCGACCCACAGAACTTCAAGCTCAAGCACTCAGCAAAGCCCGCCAACACCTTCAGCCTTTAGGAGTTTCCGTGACCACCTACCGCCGCGTTGGAAAGTCCGGCCTGACCGTTTCCACGGTTGGACTGGGCTGCAACAACCTTGGCCGGGCCAACACCCCGACCGAGTCCCAGGAGGCCACCGACGCCGTGGTCAACGCCGCGGTGGACGCCGGAATCATCCTGTTCGACGTCGCCGATACCTACGGCAGGGAACCCGGGCTCAGCGAAACGATGCTCGGGAAGGCGCTCGGCAGCCGGCGGGCCGACGTGGTGGTTGCTACAAAGTTCGGCATGGACATGAAAGGCGCCAGCGGCCCGGACTTCGGTGCCCGCGGTTCCCGCCGCTACATCCTCCAGGCGGTGGAAGCCTCGCTGCGCCGGCTGGGCACGGAATGGGTCGACCTGTACCAGTTCCATACGCCGGATCCGCTGACCCCCATCGACGAAACCCTGTCCGCCCTGGACACCCTGGTCGCCAGCGGCAAGGTCCGCTACATCGGCCACTCCAACAGGGCGGGGTGGCAGATAGCGCAGGCGGAGTACGTTGCCCGTGAACTCGGGGGTGCACGCTTCATCTCCACCCAGAACCACTACAACCTCCTGGACCGGCGGGCTGAGCTGGAAGTCACCCCGGCCGCCGAGGAGTTTGGCCTGGGCGTCCTGCCGTACTTCCCCCTGGCCAACGGGCTGCTGACCGGCAAATACGCGCCGGGCCATGCGCCGGACGGCTCGCGGCTCAGCCACACGCGCAAGAACATGGTCCACGACGCCGACTGGGACCAGCTGGGCAGGTTCAGCAGCTTCGCGAAAGAACGCGGCCTGAGCGAAATCCAGGTGGCATTCTCCTGGCTGGCAGCCCAGCCCTCTGTTGCCAGCGTCATCGCCGGGGCCACCCGGCCGGAACAAGTGCGGCAGAACGCCGAAGCGGCTGACTGGATCCCCTCGGAAGAGGACCTCGCGGAGCTCGACAGTATCTTCCCCGCAGCGCCCAAGGTGGCCCTCTTCTAGGGCACGGGCATGACCGCCTTCCTGCTGGACGTGGACACGGGCATCGACGACGCCCTGGCCCTCGCCTACCTTGCCGCCCTGCCGGACACGGAGTTCGTCTCCGTCACCGCCACCCCCGGAAACGTGGACGCGGAGCAGGTGGCGCGGAACACCCTGGCACTGCTGGAGCTGTGCGGCCGCCCGGGGGTTGAAGTAGCCATTGGCGCCCGCGAACCGCTGTCCATACCCCTGCTGACAACCCCCGAGACCCACGGTCCGCAAGGCATCGGATACGCGGTCCTGCCGGACCCCGAAGGCGCTGTCTCCGGGCGGAACGCTGTAGACCTCTGGGTCGAGCACGCCCGCGCCCGGCCCGGGGAGCTCACCGCCCTGATCACCGCTCCGCTGACCAACTTCGCGCTGGCCCTGCGGGAGGAACCGCGGCTGCCCGAGCTGCTGGCGAAGGTGGTCATTATGGGCGGCAGCTTCTACCACCAGGGCAATACCACTCCCACCGCCGAGTGGAACACCCACGTTGACCCGCACGCAGCCAAGGAGGTCTACGCCGCCTTCCAGGGCCGGCCGCTGGAAAAGCTCCCTATCGTTTGCTCCCTGGACACCACCGAACGGATGGAACTGCACCCGGACCATGTCCGGCGCCTGGCGGAGGCTGCCGGCGCAACAGTTCCCGAACTGGTCCTTCCCGAACAGCCGGAGGGCCAGCGCAGCACCTCGGACAACACCCTGGTGCGGCACTTGTCCGACGCCCTGCGGTTCTATTTCGAGTTCCACCGCCACTATGACCAGGGCTACCTGGCCCACGTCCACGACTACTTCGCGGCAGGCGTCGCCGCGGGCACCCTGGACTTTGTAGCCCGAACGGCCACCGTTGACGTGGAAACCGGTTCAAAAATGCTCATGGGCACCACCGTGGCCGACTTCCGCGGCCTCTGGGGAGTACCGCCGAACGCCCGCGTGGTGTCCGCCAACAATCCGGAAGCTGCCTTCCGGGAGCTGGTGTCCGCCGTCGGAAGCCTGGCACGCCGCATGGGGTGAGAACGCACCGCTGGTGAGCCTCGATCCCTGATGGTTGAACCTGCATTCCCGGTGGTTGAGGCTGCATTCCCGGTGGTTGAGCCTGTCGAAACCCTGCCCGGGGTTTCGACAGGCTCAACCACCGAAGGCCGCCCCGCGGTAGAATTGTCCGCGGACCGGACAGGCGCTGACTGCCTGCCGGCTGCTGCCGAGGTGACATAAGCAGCGTTCCATCCGGCCCGGGCTTCCCGGGCCGTCCGTGCGCACCCTGAAGGAACTCCATGTCATCGCACTCCCTGACGTTGCCGTCCACGTCACCGGCCGCCGCCCGCAAACGCCGGCTGCTGGAAATCCTCGGTGCACTGGCCATCGCCGGCACCTACATCTACCTGGTCCTCAACCAGCCCGCGGACATTACCGGCGGACCCGGAAGCGCCTCCGCCCTGATCGCACTGTCAGGTTTCCTGGCGGGCGCCATCCTGCTCATCGTGGCCGTCCTGCCCACCCTGCCGACGTCCACGCTTGTGCTGATTCCGGTGGCGCTGGTGCTTAACATCGTCCTCGGCCAGTTTGTGGGCAGCACCCTGGTGCCGTTCTACCTCGATGCGATCGGCACCGTACTGATAGCGGTCCTCGCCGGCCCGGCGGCCGGTGCGGCAACCGGCGCACTGAGCAGCATCGTCTGGTCCTTTTTCAACCCCACCGTGCTGCCCTTCGCCGCCGGGGCCGCGCTGATCGGCTGCCTCGCCGGCCTTGCCGCCCGCTACGGCCTTTTCCGCCGCTTCTACCTGGCGCCCGTGGCGGGATTCGTCACCGGCATCATCGGCGGAGTGGTCTCCGCCCCGGTGGCCGCCTTCGTCTTCGGCGGCACCTCCGGTCTGGCCACGGGTGCGATCGTCAGCGCCTTCCGCTCCATGGGGGACAGCCTCCTGGCAGCCATCACCAAGCAGGCCCTGATCTCCGATCCCATGGACAAAGCCATCGTGTTCGCCGCCGTGGCCTTGCTTATCTACGCCCTGCCCCGCCGTGCGAGCCTGCAGTTCCCGTTTGTCCGGCGGCATCGCGTGCTGGCCGGCAAGGCTCCGGAACAGGGCTCCTGACCGCCTCCTGATGCGATTACATCCGCTGACCTCCCTGGCGGCTGCCGGCAGTACGGCGATAATTACGACGGCGGCAGCGTACCTGCCGCTGTCGCTCGCCGTGATCGCGGCCGCAGCGGGCCTCGCGGCCTGGGCCGGTACGTTCCGCAGGCTCCTACCTGCGGCAGCTGCCATTCTGGTTCCGCTGTGCTTGTCACTGCTGGTGCTGCATGGACTGTTTTTCCCGGAGGGCCGTACCGTGCTGGCCGAGTGGGGACCGGCGCGCGCAACTTCCGAGGGGCTCTCCTTCGCAGTCCAGCGGGCGGCCCAGCTTTCCGCCGCGGTCCTGGCACTGCTGGTGTTCTCCTTCAGCGTGAGCGTTCCGGACCTGGTGGCGGCGTTATCGGCCAAAGGGGTGCACGGGCGGTTTGCCTTCGTGCTGGCATCCACCCTCACCCTGCTGCCGGCCATCACCTCCCGGCTGGAGCGCATCCGCCAGGCCCAGGAAGCACGGGGGCTGGTGATCCGGCGCGGCATCCTGGCACGGGCCGCGGCGTTCCGGCTGCAGGCAGTGCCGCTCGTGTCCGCTTTGGTGGAGGACGCCGCAACCCGCGCCGCAGCCCTTGACGCCCGTGGTTTCGGCAGCGGCGGGCCGCGGACCAGCTACCGCGACGTGCCGGACCGGCCGTGGGAGCGGTTCCTGCGGCTCGTCCTGGTGCTGGCCGCCGCCGCAGTGGTGGCTGCCCGGTTGTGGCAGGCGGGCGCCTAGGTGGAATCCAACATTGTCCTTGGTGCCGGCATCAGGAGCTTCGCGTTCCATGACGACGACGCGCCGGTCCTCCGCGACGTGCACATCTCCTTCGAGCCCGGAACATTTACAGCAATCCTGGGACCGTCCGGCAGCGGCAAAACCACCCTTGGACGGCTCCTGGCAGGCTGGCTTCCGCCAGGGCCGGGGGGACGGCTGCAAGGGTGCCTGACGCTTGCTGGAACCAAGCTGCAGTTCCAGGGCGAGGCAACAGATCCGCGCATCAACCCCGCACAGTGGGGCCGGCGGGTGGGTTTCGTTCCGCAGGACGCCTCGGCCATCCTGTCCACGGTCCGGGCCACCGTCGCCGAAGAACTGGCGTTCGGCCTGGAAAATGCCGGTACGGAACGGTTGGCCATGAAGGCCGCGGTGGAACGGACGGCCGTTCTGCTTGGCCTTCGCGGGCTGCTGGACCGCCACCCGGACACACTCTCCGGCGGGCAGCTGCGGCGCCTTGCCATCGGGTGCGCCGTGATTGCAGAACCCGACGTGCTCATCATGGATGAGCCCTTCGCGTCCCTGGATGCAGCCGGGGCGGATGAACTGACAAACCTGCTGGGCCCGCTCCTAAGGCAGGGGACCGCCGTCGTGATCCTCAGCCAGGCCGTGGAGGAAGCGCTCCTCGCTGCGGAACGCTGGATTGTCCTTGAAGGCGGCACGGTGACGGCCAGCGGCGCGCCGCCTGAGCTCACCGCAGCGCCCGGACGGCTGCCGGCAGTCATCCGTTGGACCGGCGCCAGTGGGCTTGAAACTTGGCCGGAGACCCCGCCGCAGCGCCAGCGCTGGCCTCCGCACCCAGCGCACGCTTCGGCCCCCGTCCTGGAGCTGTGTGACGTGGCTTTCGGGTACCCGGACAAGGCGGCGAAAGGCAGGAAGGGCCGGCCAAGCGCCGGCGGGGCAGCGGGGGAAAAGCCGGAACAGGTGCTCCTGGGCGTCGACCTCGAACTCATGCCCGGGGAGATCGTTGCCGTCACGGGACCGAACGGGGCGGGGAAATCGACCTTCCTGCGGCACCTGAACGGGCTGCTGCGGCCCACCTCCGGCACCGTCCTGGTGCACGGCGAGGACATTGCCGGCCGGCCCGTGGGCGAGGTGGCGGCAGCTGTGGGCCTGCTGTTCCAGCACCCGCGCCACCAGTTGTTCGAACGGACGGCCGCCCGGGAGGTGCGGTTCGGCCTCGACCGGCGGTTCGGCGCCAGCGAAGCGGAGGGCAGGACCGGGGCTGCGTTGGCTGCCGTCGGGTTGGCCGAGTCTGCGGACGCCCATCCCGTGGAGCTGCCGGCGTCCCGGCAGCGGTTGCTTGCCCTGGCGACGGTTCTCGCCCGCAGGCCGGCGGTCCTGGCCCTGGACGAGCCCACGGTGGCACTGGACGGCGACGGGCTCCGGCTGCTGGACGCAGCGGTGAGGAACGCAGCAGCGGCGGGTGGTGCCGCCGTCGTCCTGGTCACCCATGACGTGCCCTACGCGCGCTCGGTGGCTGACCGCCTGTTAACGCTCGACGGCGGGCGGCTGGCACCGCTCTGACCCCGGCCGGGGATGAGGGGGCAACAAACACAAAGGGCTCCGTCCGGAGGAACCGGACGGAGCCCTTTGTGCGCGATGCTTCAGCTGAGGCGCTGGCCTTTAGGCGCTTTTACACCCTCGCCGGGTTGCCCGCTGCGTTGCGGGAGGCCACACCTGGCGGCAGGAAGCGATTGCCGTTGACCCGTTCTGAGGCTCCCACCCGGTCAAGGTAGGGGGTGATGCCGCCAAGGAACAGCGGCCAGCCGGCGCCGAGGATCAGGCAGAGGTCGATGTCTTCGGGGCCCTCCACCACCCCTTCTGCCAGCATCAGGCCGATCTCCTCTGCGAGGGCGTCCTGGGTGCGGCGCAACACCTCCTCGGCGGTGGAAGGGTTCGTGCCAAAGGACATCAGGGACAGAGTGGATTCCGGGATCACCTGGCCGCCGTCAGGCCCGGGAGCCCACAGGCCCTTGACGCCGTTGTCGATCAGTTTTTGCAGGTTGGCGGACACAGTGAAGCGATCTCCGAAGGCTGCATGGAGTGACTCCTGGACGTGCTGTGCCACGGGGAGGCCCACCATCGCGCCGAGAGTGAAGGGCGTCATCGGCAGGCCCATGGGGCGGAGGGCGTTATCGGCCACCTCGGCGGGTGTGCCTTCATCGAAGGCCGCGGTCACCTCACCCATCAGCCGCAACAGGATGCGGTTGACCACAAAAGCGGCCGCGTCCTTGACCAGCACCCCGGTCTTCTTCAGGGCCTTGGCCAGTTCAAAGGCGGTGGCCAGCACGGCGTCATCGGTCCGCGGGGCGCGGACGATCTCCAGCAACGGCATCACGGCCACGGGGTTGAAGAAGTGGAAGCCCACCAGCCGTTCGGGATGCTGCAGGTCCTCCGCCATGGCCGTGACAGACAACGATGAGGTGTTGGTGGCCAGGATGCATTCCGGGGTGACGATCCGCTCCAGTTCGGCGAACACCTGCTTTTTGACGTTCAGCTCTTCAAAGACCGCTTCGATCACAAAGTCCGCGTCGGCGAAAACATCCTTCGATACGGAACCGGTCACCAGCGCCTTGGTGCGGTTGGCGGCATCCTGGCTGATGCGCTGCTTGGCCAGCAGCTTGTCCACTTCGGCGTGGACGTAGCCCACGCCTTTGTCCACCCTGGCCTGGTCGATGTCAGTCATCACCACGGGCACTTTCAGCTGGCGTGCGAACACCAGCGCGAGCTGGCTGGCCATCAGGCCAGCGCCCACCACCCCCACTTTTGTCACCGGACGGGCCAGCTTGCGGTCAGGGGCGCCGGCCGGGCGCTTGGACCGCTTCTGGACCAGGTCCAGGAAGGCGTATACGGTGGCGCGGAATTCGTCGGTCTGCATGAGTTCGGCGAGCGTTTCGCACTCAAGTGCCGCGGACTCAGCCTGGGTCATGGTCCGGTTGGCTTCCAGGATGTCCAGGACCTTGCCGGGAGCAGGGGCCGCATTGGAGGTCTTCGCTTCCACCAGTGCCCGGCCGGCCGCCACCGCTGCCGACCAGCGCGCGGCCGTTTCCGGATCAGCGGGGTCGACGGCGTTGGGACGTTTCGCCGTCACCTCACCGGAGATGACTTTCCCGGCCCAGGCAAGGGACTGCTCGAGGAAGTCCGCCGGTTCGAACATGGCGTCGGCAATTCCGAGTGCGAAGGCCTGCGGGCCGGTGAGCGTCCGGTTGTTGCTGAGCGCGTTCTCGATCATGACCTTGACCGCGTTCTGCGGGCCGATGAGGCGCGGCAGGACGTAGACGCCGCCCCAGCCCGGAACCAGGCCGAGGTAGGCCTCCGGCAGGGCCAGCGCACCCGCGCCGGTGGATACCGTGCGGTAGGTGGACTGCAGGGCAACCTCAAGGCCGCCGCCCAGCGCTGCGCCGTTGATGAAGGCGAAGCTGGGCACGCCGAGGTTGGCGAGCGTGCCGTACACGTCGTGGCCCAGCTGTGCCATCCAGAGTCCGTGCTCGCGCTCTTCCAGGTTCTTGACGGCGGAGAGGTCCGCTCCGGCCACCAGGAAGTAGGGCTTGCCGGTCACGCCCACACCGACGATCTCGCCGCGACTGGCTCGCTCCCGGAGTTCCTCAAGCACCGTGCCCAGCTCCACCAGGGTGTTCGGACCCAGGGTGGTGGGCTTGGTGTGGTCCAGGCCGTTGTCCAGCGTGATGAGGGCGAACGTGCCGGGGCTGGACTTGCCGGCATGCGCGGGCAGCTCGATGTCCTGGACATAGGAGTGCGTCACGGTCTCGTGCGGGAACAGATCGGCAAGCTTGGTGAAATGTGCGGCGCTCATGCGGCTCCTTCGGAAACGGTTTCGGCGTTGACGGTCCCGGCTTCGGATGATCCTGGCAGGATTCCGCTGTAATCGGCGTGGTGCGGGTTCTCCCAGATCACTGTGGCTCCCATCCCCAACCCTACGCACATGGTGGTGATGCCGTACCGCACGGAATGATCCTCCTCAAATTGGCGGGCCAGCTGGTTCATCAGCCGCACACCGGAGGATGCGAGGGGATGGCCCACCGCGATGGCACCGCCGTAGCGGTTGACGCGGGGATCGTCGTCGGCAATGCCGAAGTGGTCGAGGAAGCTCAGCACCTGGACGGCAAAGGCTTCATTGATTTCGAACAGGCCGATCTCGTTGATGGACAGCCCGGCGTTTCTTAGCGCCTTTTCTGTGGCGGGGACGGGGCCGATGCCCATTACTTCAGGCTCGACTCCCGCATAGGCGTAGCTGACCAGCCGCATCCGGACCGGCAGTCCCAGTTCGGCAGCAGCATCGGCGGATGCCAGGATGGCGGCGGTTGCGCCGTCATTCAGGCCCGCGGCATTTCCGGCGGTGACGCGCCCGTGCGGACGGAACGGCGTTCGAAGCGCTGCCAGGTCTTCCACCGTAGTGCCGGGCCGTGGCGGTTCATCAACGGTGTTGAGGGACCAGCCCTGGCCCGGCTTCAGGGTTGCCACCGGAACCAGGTCCGGCTGGATCCGGCCGTTGCGCCGGGCTTCATCAAATTTGGTTTGTGACGCCACGGCGTAGGCGTCGGTCCGGTCCTTGGTAATGGAAGGGAAACGGTCATGGAGGTTCTCCGCAGTGTTGCCCATGTTCAGCGCTGCCGGGTCCACCAGCCGTTCTGACATGAACCGCGGATTGGGGTCTGCGCCCGAGCCCATCGGGTGGTTGCCCATATGCTCCACCCCGCCGGCGATCACCACGTCGTAGGCGCCGAAGCCGATGCCGCCGGCGGTGGCGGTGACGGCGGTCATGGCGCCCGCGCACATCCGGTCGATGGCAAAGCCGGGCACGGTCCTGGGGAGTCCCGCCAGCAGGGCGGCGGTCCGGCCCAGCGTCAAGCCCTGGTCACCGGTCTGGGTGGTGGCTGCGATGGCCACTTCGTCAACGCGTTCCGGCGGGAGCGACGGGTTTCGGCGCAGCAGTTCGCGGATGCATTTCACTATCAGGTCGTCGGCACGGGTTCCGGCGTAAATGCCTTTTTCTCCCGCCCGGCCAAAGGGGGTGCGCAGGCCGTCTACAAAAACGACGTCCCGGACAGTGCGCGCGGGTGCGCCGCTGCGCTCTCCGCTGTTGCGGGCTGTGCTCACGTGAAACTCCTCATCGAGACGTAGGCGCCGGTGCATGCCGGTATTCGACAGCAGCCAAGCAGCAATGCTCTCGATGTTACTCGTCAGTAACTTACCCGGCAAGGCCCCTCACCAAGGGACGCTCTCTCACTTACTGTGCCTTTTTGGCCAGCGCTCTCTCACTTTCCTCAAGAAAGTGAGAGAGCGCTGGCAATTTTCACACATCAAGTGAGAGAGCGTCCGGGGGGATTTGGTGTGGGAGCCGGTGGCCGGGGCCGGGGCTGCTATCCGGCTGCGGCCACGTCCGGCTTGGGTTCCTTGGCCGGCAGCGGCTGCGGACGAAGGAACGCGTCGGCAATCAGGGGCGCCGCCAGTTCCACCTGCCACTCGCGCGCACCCAAGGCCCGGAGCTCGGCTGCGATGGAGGACTGACTGGTCTCCGCCGGGGGCCGCCACGCTACGCGGCGCAAGTAATCCGGGGTCAGGAGGTTCTCCAGCGGGAGCTTCAGCTGGTCAGCCTTCTCCTGCAGCAGGGGCCTTGCTGTGGCGAGCCGTGCGGCAGCTTCCGGGTCCCGGTCAGCCCAGACCCTGGGAGGCGGCGGGGCATTGGTGGCCAGGTGCAGCGGCGGGAGTTCTTCCAGATCCCGGGCCGTGGCAATGCAGCGCAGCCAGCGGGGAGCTTCGCGCTGGGCTGCACGGCCGTGGAAGCCCTTGGTCCCCAGCAGCTGGGGCACAGTAGACGGCATGGCCTTGGCTGCGGCAACCAGGGCAGAGTCCGGGATGAGCCGGCCCGGCGCCACGTCGCGCTTCTGGGCCAGGGAATCGCGTTCCAGCCACAGCTCCCGGACAGCCGCCAGCTGCCGCCGGTCACGGATCTGGTGCAGGCCGGAGGTTTTCCGCCACGGGTCGACGCGGGCGGGAGGCAGTCCTGCAGCCAGGATCGCGGCGAACTCCTGTTCCGCATACTCCAGCTTGCCGTCCGCTTCCAGGAGCTCGATGAGTTCTTCCCGCAGTTCGGTAAGGACCTCAACGTCCAGGGCGGCGTACCGCAGCCACGGCTCGGGAAGGGGCCTGGTGGACCAGTCTGCCGCAGAATGCTCTTTCGCGAGTCCGAAACCCAGCAGTTGTTCGATGACGGCGGCGAGTCCCACCCGGGGCAGGCCCGCCAGCCGGGCGGCGAGTTCGGTGTCAAAGAGCTTGTCCGGCCACATGCCCAGCTCGTGCAGGCAGGGCAGGTCCTGGCTGGCGGCGTGCAGGATCCACTCCACGCCGCGGAGGGCTTCGTTGATGATGTCCAGGTTGTCGAAGGGTTCGGGGTCGATCAGCCAGGTCCCGGCACCTTCGCGGCGGATCTGGACCAGGAACGCGCGCTGTCCGTAGCGGAAGCCGGAGGCGCGTTCGGCGTCCACGCCGGCCGGTCCGGTACCGGCGGCGATGGCGGCTGCGCACCGCTCCAGCCCGGCTTGCGTTTCGATGACCAGCGGAACGCCGTCGCGGGGCGAATCGAGTTCAATGATCTGGGGGATGGGGGCGTCAAAGCCCTCCACCGTGATGTGGGGTGCGGTATCAGCAGCCGGGACGCCGGCCGTGGTGTTTTCCGGAATGTTAGGGGTCATGATGCCTTTAGTTTACCGGCCGGCCGGTTCCGGGCTGCCGCCGGAATCCCCGCCGGGCGCTCGTCCGGGATTCGCCGCACGCCAGGGGCGCTAGTTCCGGCGCCGCTGGGGCAGCGGGGTGACGCCGTCCGGAAGCGGCGGAAGGCCGGCGAAGGTGCACACCATATCGGACCAGGCTTCGAGGTGGGCGGTGACATCGGAGGTGGCGGGAGTCCAGGAGGCGCGGAGTTCGATGTCGATGGACCCCGGCCTGTCCGCAAGGGTTCCAAAACTCTCGGAGAGGACCCGGGTGGCCGTGCCGCCGGCGGCACGGTAGGGGGCCTTGTGGTTTTCGAGCGCCTCCACCAGCCAGGTCCAGGCCACCGTTCCCAGCATTTCGTCGTTTCCCATCTCCGGTTCGAGCTGCGCCCGGATATAGGTGACGATGCGGAACTCGCCGTCCCACACCGCCGAGCCTTCCGGGTCGTGGAGCAGGATAAAACGCCCCGTGGCCAACTCTGTCTCGGCGTCGTCCGCTGTTCCTGAGGCAGCAGCCAGCGCCATGGCGGCCGGACCGTGCAGGGGAGTGGCGGCTGTAATTGGCCCTGGTGCGAGGACCTCCGCGCCCAGCGCTACGGCAAAGGGTGCCAGGCGTGCCGGAGCGGGGATCTCCGCAAGGCGGAGCTCCCCGCGGCACCGGGCTTTCCTGAGGGTTCCCAAGGCGTGGAGAAATTCCGGGGGAACCTGGTCAAGTGCGTTCACCTTCGCAGGTTACGCAACCGGGCCGGGGACGGCGGGAAGGCTCGCCGTCGCCGTGCGACTAGCTGGCCGACCCGCTCCGGTCAACGCGGAGCTCATGCCTGATGGCATCGGCAAAGGCATCGATATCCTCCTCGGTGGTATCGAACGAACACATCCAGCGCACCTCCCGGGCCGCCTCGTCCCAGTCATAGAAACGGAAGGACTGCCGCAGCCGGTCTGCCACGCCCTCGGGAAGGATGGCAAAGACGCCGTTGGACTCGGTTTTCTGCGTGGGCTGCACCCCGTCAATGGTGTCGACGGCGGCGCGCAG
The DNA here is from genome assembly GCF_030817835.1 of Pseudarthrobacter sp. W1I19. Classification (NCBI taxonomy): domain Bacteria; kingdom Bacillati; phylum Actinomycetota; class Actinomycetes; order Micrococcales; family Micrococcaceae; genus Pseudarthrobacter; species Pseudarthrobacter sp. W1I19. The sequence goes on along the minus strand of NZ_JAUSZR010000001.1, from coordinate 2,582,060 downwards.
CCTGGCTGCCATAGCATTGGCATGCGAGGCGGAGCGCAGCCAGAGGTCGCCCTCCAGGAGGGCGATGAATTGCGCGGACATAAAGCGCATCTTGGACGCCAGCTGCATGTTCATCTTGCGCAGGTACACCAGCCCGTGCGCAGCCTCCGGGTTCAGTGCAACCACCACTTCACCGAACAGCAGCCCGTTCTTGGTCCCGCCGAAGGAAAGGATGTCCACGCCCGCGTCGCGGGTGAATGCCCGCAGCGGGACCTGGAGGTGGGCGGCGGCGTTCGCGAGCCGCGCACCGTCCATGTGGAGTTTCATGCCCTTGGCATGTACATGGTCGGCGATGGCCTGGACTTCTTCGGGGGTGTAGCAGGTGCCCAGTTCAGTGGTCTGGGTGATGGAGACGGCGAGTGGCTGGGCGCGATGCTCGTCGCCCCAGCCCCAGGCCTCACGGTCGATCAGTTCAGGCGTGAGCTTGCCGTCCGGGGTGGGGACGTGCAGGAGCTTGATGCCGCCGATACGTTCCGGCGCGCCGTTTTCATCCATGTTGATGTGGGCGGTCGAGGCGCACACCACAGCACCCCAGCGCGGAAGCAGCGACTGCAGGGACAGGACATTGGCGCCGGTGCCGTTGAAGACCGGGAAGCTCTCGATGCCGGGGCCGAAGTGGCCTTCCAGCACTTCCTGCAGCCTGGCGGTGTACTCGTCTTCGCCGTAGGACACCTGGTGGCCGTCATTGGCGGCGGCCAGCGCTGCGAGGACTTCCGGATGGACGCCGGAATAGTTGTCCGAGGCGAACCCGCGGACGTTGGGATCGTGCAGCCGGATCCCGGCTGCAGTTTCTGCTGTTGTGGTCATGGCTTTGGTCACGCTTTCAGTCTAAGTTCAGTCCCGGGCTGTGCCGTCAGGGTGCCAGCCGGAGCCGGGTGCCGTTCAGCTGGTCCGCGGATGCTTCGAAGAGTCCGACGACGGCGCGGGCAAGGTCGTCCACGTCCGTGGCGCCGGGGAAGCTGCGTTCGGGGTGGCTGCGGCGCATCGCGTCATCCACCAGGGCTTTGACCACGAGGACGACGGCGGCCGGTCCTGTGCCAGTGTCCGCGCCTGGATTGTCAGTGGCCGCCCGGCGGAAGCCGTCCGCCATGGCCATGGTCCAGGCTTCGGCGGCGGCTTTGGCGGCGACATAGCTGGCCGTAGCCGCTGCCGGTTTTTCCACGGCGGTGGAGGACACCATGGCGAACCGGCCACGGCGCGATGCAGCGATATCGTCGTAGAACACCCGCGACACGTTCCGGAGTGTGGTGATGGCGCCGCGCTCCAGGAAGTCCCAGTCTTCATCGGTCTGGTCGGCGATGCCTTTGGCTCCGCGCCAGCCGCCCACCAGGTGGATCACGGCATCCACAGTGACATCGTTCCCGGTTCCTCCGGTTGCGCTGAGGTCCTTCCTCAACTGCCTCACGTCCGCCAAAGCGGCAAGGTCGCACACAAGGCCCGTGACGCCGTCGCCTGCCTGCTGCGCTGCCGCCTCAATCCTCGCCTGGTCCGAACCCACGGTGATCACGCGGTGGCCGGCGTCGTGCAGCGCCCGTGCGACGGCGATGCCGGAAGCGCCGCTGCCGCCGGTCACCAGGATGTTCAGGCGGGGTACGTTCGAGGCAGGCGCCGCCGGCGCTGTTTGAGCTGTTGCCGGTTCCTCCGTCACAGTGCGGAGGCTCCAGTGATTCCGGCGGTGGATTCGATCACGGGGCGCATCTTCTTCTCCAATGCTTCGTAGAACATGGACAGCGGGAACTCGTCGTCAAGCACCTGGTCCGTCAGGCCGCGCGGCGGACCAGCCAGTGCCAGCCCTTCCGGTCCCTTAGCCCAGGCTGATGCCGGGTTAGGAGTAACGGTAGCGGAGATGAGCTTGTATGCCGCGAGCCAGTGGGCGGTCTTCGGCCGGTCGATGGAACGCCAGTACAGCTCATCGATGCTTGCTCCCAAGGCGATGACGGCATCGGCCACTTCGTCCCAGTCGATGGCGAGCCGCGTGTCCGTCCAGTGCAGGACGTGCTGCTGGTGCAGCCAGGCGAACAGCAGCTGGCCGCCGAGTCCGTCGTAATTGCGGACACGGCTGCCGGTGATCGCGAAGCGGAAGATCCGGTCGAAGATGATGGCGTACTGCACGAGCTTGGCGTGGCGGCGTGCCTCCGGGTCGGCGTCGTCGTCCTTCTCGATCCGCACCGACTCGCGGAAGGCGGTCAGGTCGCAGCGCAGTTCCTCGAGCGAGTACAGGAAGTACGGCATCCGCTGCTTGATCATAAAGGGATCGAAGGGAAGGTCGCCGCGCATGTGGGTGCGGTCGTGGATGAGGTCCCACATCACAAAGGTGGCCTCTGACAGATCCTGGTCAGCGAGGAGTTCTGCCGCTCCTTCAGGGAGTTCCAGGCGGGTGGTTTCCGCGGCTGCCTTGAGGACGCGGCGGAAGCGGGCGGCTTCCCGGTCAGCGAAAATCGCCCCCCAGGTGAAGGTGGGGGTTTCGCTGACGGCCACTGTCTCCGGGAACAGTACAGCGGAGTTGGTCTCGTAGCCGGCCGTAAAGTCGAGGAAGCGGATGGGAACGAACAGTTTGTTCGAGTACTCCCCGGCTTCGAGCCCGGCGATAAACTCCGGCCAGATCACTTCAATCAGCACGGCCTCAACCAGCCTGTTGCTGCTCCCGTTTTGCGTGTACATGGGGAAGACCACCAGATGCTGGAGGCCGTCCTGGCGCTGTTCCTGGGGCTGGAAGGCGAGCAGCGAGGACAGGAAGTCGGGAATGGTGAAGCCCTTCGCTTCCCAGGCGGCGAAATCCGCGCAAACGGCATCCAAGTAATCCGCATCATGCGGGAAGGCGGGGGCCAGGGCGCCCACCGCGTCAACGATGCTGCTGACGTAGAGCGATGCCTCAGCATGGTTTGCCGGGTCGGGAATGGAGCCGTCCTTCACCTGGAGCGCCTGGATGGCCGTGGCGGCCGCCTTGAGCCTGGTCCAGTCCTGGTTTTCAGCGGAAATCCGGGTGGAAGCGGTGATCAGTGTTTCGGTCATCGTCGGCGCCTTTCTGGTTGCTTGCTACCTATTGCGAGCGTAACAAGCAACCAGCAGGACTAATCTGAAAAGCGGCCTAGCCTAAGAAAACCTTTTGCTTCCAGCTGTAGAACAGCGAGAAGGTCCAGCTCTTCCTGATGTCAGGCCTCCGGTTCGGGGCCGCCGTCCTGCGGTTCTTCGCGCGGAACGAGCTTCAGCGAGACGGAATTGATGCAGTACCGCTGGTCCGTGGGGGTGGGGTAACCCTCGCCGTCGAACACGTGTCCCAGGTGGGAATCACAGGTAGCGCAGCGCACCTCCACCCGCTCCATGCCAAGAGTGCGGTCGTGGATGTAGCGGACCGTGCCTTCTGCCAGAGGCGCAAAGAAGGAAGGCCACCCGCAGTGGGAATCAAATTTCTCATTGCTGGTGAACAGTTCAGCGCCGCACGCCCGGCACTGGTAGACGCCGGCGGTATGGGTGTCCCAGTATTCCCCGGTGAAGGGTCGCTCGGTGCCAGCCTGGCGGAGTACATGGTATTCCTCCGGCGTGAGCTCCTGACGCCATTCGGCGTCGGTCTTCTGGACGCTGGGCTCGGCGGCGGGGGACTCGGGAGCCGGACCTGCGTCCTTGTTTCCGAAGATGTTCTTTCCCAGGATGTTGTTTCCGAAGATGCTCATAGCCTTGTCAACGCTCAGGAGTCGCCGATAAATCCCGAACCTGCGTACAGGTGCAGGACGGGGAGGCCCAGTTGGTCCTGGGCCTTGTTCGCCCAGTCAGTGTGGAACGTATCCGCCACGGCGTGCGGCCTGGTGACCACCACGGCCTGGGAAGCACCGCTTTCCTTGACCTTGGCTACCAGGCCCTGCACCGCGCCGCCGTCGACTACTTCTCCCGTGACGCCGGCGCCGAGGCCCGCCAGCGCTGCCAGCGACACCGCGAGGGTCTCCGCCGCCTGCGCCCGCTCGGTGGCAGGATCCGGGGCGTTGGATGTCAGTTCGCGGAAAGCCTTGGCGATGTCCAGCATGGAAAGGTTCTCAAGGAAGTCCACCAACAGGTGGCGTTCGGTGTTCGCAGGCACCAGGACCAGGAGCCGGGTGTCTCCTCCGTCCACAAGACGCTCGATGTTCAGGCGGTCGTCCGCGCCCAGGGGTTCTTCGGTCAGGATGACGATGGGATCACTCATGGCCTTAGCCTAGTCCCGCGCAAGGTGCAGCCGCACTGGTTCAGCGATGTGCCGGGTTGGGGAAAGTGCCGGGCCAACTGCGCCCTCGGGTGGCAAATACGGCCTGCCGGTGCCGGGGCGGTAAGAATAGTTCCATGGCACTTTTCCAGCGCAGCAGCCCCGCACCCCTCCTGAGTACCAAGGATTCCGGCACCGGCCTGTCGCTGCGGACCAAATGGGCCATCGGCGGCGCTATCGGCGGCGGCGCGCTCGCGGGGCTGCTGGCCACAGGGTCTTCAGCGCTCGCCGTGTACTTTGCCCGCCGGGTCATCACCCCCGCCCGCCAGCGGGCGGCGAACCAGGAAGTACTGGCCGTGACCCGGGACGGCCACGGGCAGCAGGTGATCATGGCAGCAAATGAGGACACCACCGTGGACGGGGTGTACGGGTTCTTTTTCGACGGCGGCAAGGGGCACGCCCGGATCGGCCGAATCGTCTCCTACTCTCCGGCTGAGCGCACCGTGTCCCGAGAGGTAGAAGCGGTGTACGCAGGGGACCTCAGCAAGGCCCGCTGGGGCTGGTGGAGCGGGGCCCTCTACCCGGACCCGGCCGCCGTCGGAATCCCTGCCGAAGAGGTCATGATCGACGTGGACCGCGGGCAGGCACCCGCCTGGCTGGTCCGCGCGGGCGGGACGGCACGGACCTGGGCGGTGATGGTCCATGGCAGGGGTGCCACGCGGCAGGAGGCCCTGCGCGCCGTTGGACCCGCCCTCGAGCTGGGGCTGACCAGTCTGGTGGTGTCGTATCGCAATGACGGGCTGGCGCCGTCCGCCGACGACGGTCGTTACGGCCTCGGGTCCACCGAGTGGCGCGATATCGAAGCCGCCATCGAGTATGCCCTGGCGAACGGGGCCGAGGAGATTGTGCTGTTCGGCTGGTCAATGGGCGGCGCCATCTGCCTGCAGACTGCGGATCTGTCCCGCTACCGGAACCTGATCCGGGCCATGGTGCTGGATGCGCCGGTCATTGACTGGGTGACCGTACTGGCCCACCACGCCCAGCTGAACAAGATTCCGTCACTGGTGGGGCGGTACGGGCAACTCATGCTGGGGCACCCGCTGGGACGGCGGCTCACCGGACTGTCAGCACCGGTGGACCTCAAGGCGATGGACTGGGTGTCGCGGGCAGTTGAACTACGCACGCCCACCTTGATCATCCACAGCGTGGACGATGAGTACGTGCCCTACGGCCCGTCCGCTCTGTTGGCAGAACGCAATCCGGAAATGGTCACCTTCGAGGCCTTCAACCATGCCCGGCATACCAAAGAGTGGAATGTTGATCCGGAGCGCTGGGAACGCGTGGTCAAGGCGTGGCTGCGGAAACAGCTGGCGCCCCGCCTGAATCCGGGTGCAGCCAGGCATGGACGCGACGCTGCACTGGGTGGGGAACGCGCCTAGAAGTCGCTGGTGGTATTGATCCGACGAGCGTTAGCCGATCGGGTGGCCCTGGCTGCAGGTGTTTTCTCCCGGCAGGACCTCGTGTCCTTGAAGGCACGTCACCGACGGGGGAGACGGGTTTTCGTGGGCGATGAAGAAAAGGCTGCTCTTGCCGTGGCTGATACCAGCATCCTCGCGCTGTAGCCAGGAACGGTGTGGGCGCTTTTTTGTACCCTCGTGGGATTCATGCGCAGCATGCCTGAATGGATTTGTGACCACGGTGACCGTGACCTTTCCTACCGTTGCTGCTCCTGCAGCAATTCAGCGGTGTAACGATTATAGGCCTGCAGCACGTGGATGGGCCCTTGAGGCAGCTCTTAAACGCCTACGACAGCGAGCTGATGGGTGCCGTGACGGCGGCGGTGAGGCGGATCAGGTCCGTGGGTGCCAACTCGATGTCCAGGCCGCGCTTGCCGCCCGACACCAGGAGCGTCTCCAGCGCCAGGGCGCTGTGGTCCAGGACTGTAGGGGAGGGAAGCCGCTGGCCGAGCGGGGAGATGCCGCCAAGGACGTATCCGGTGCGTCGCTGGGCGGCGGCGGGATCGGCCATTGCCGCCTTCTTGGCTCCCATGGCGGCTGCGAACGCTTTGAGGTCGAGTGTGCCGCTGACCGGCACGATCCCCACCGCCAGCCTGCCTTCCACCTCCACCATCAGCGTTTTGAAGACTTTTGCAGGTTCGATGCCCAGCGCTTGGGCAGCTTCTGCGCCGTAACTTGCGGTGGCGGGATCGTGATCGTAGGGATGCAGCACAAAGGGAACCCCGGCTGCCGCCAGTACGGCGGTGGCCGGAGTTCCCTGTGATGTATTTTTTCGTGCCATCGGTTCCGGGCGGACGGCTAGGAGCGCACGGCCGTGGAAGCGGCAACCTTGCGCTTGATCCTTCCCAGCATCGCCGTCATTCCGCGCATCCGCAGCGGCGTGATGGCGCGGGTCAGGCCCAGCAGTTCCGGCATGTCATCCGGGACCGAGAGGATTTCCTCGGCGGACAGCCCGTCCAGACCTTCGTGCAGGACGCCGGCAAAACCGCGCGTGGTGGGAGCCTCTGCCGGCGCTTTAAAGAAGAGCCGCACGGCGCCGGCCGGGCCGGCGCCCTTTTCCGTCTCGATGGTCAGGAACAGCGGGGACTGGCATTCCACCACCTGTTCGAGCAGTTCGGGATGGTCCTTCAGGCGATCGGGGAGTTCCGGAAGTCCCTGCGAGAACTCGAGCAGCAGTTGCAGCCGCTCGGGCTCCGTCAGGGCCTGGAAGTCGTCCACAATGGCCGCAAGGGCGGTGGGCAGTGCTTGAGTAGTCATCATTCCAAGTTTACGCAGGATCCAAACGGGAGGCGGCGTCAGGCTCCGACGGCGACGGGAAAGGATCCGCGCTCGGCGCCCTTGACGATGGGCACGCGCACGGCGTTGCCCCACTCGGTCCACGAACCGTCGTAGTTGCGGACGGATTCGAAGCCCAGGAGGTACTTCAGGGCGAACCAGGTGTGGCTGGAACGCTCGCCGATGCGGCAATAAGCCACAACGTCGTCGCCTTCGGACAGGCCGGCCTCGCCCAGGTAGAGGGCGTCGAGTTCCTCACGGCTGCGGAAAGTTCCGTCCGGCGCCGCCGCCCGGGCCCAGGGAATGGAGGCAGCAGTAGGAATGTGGCCGCCGCGCAGCGCGCCCTCCTCGGGGTAGGCCGGCATGTGGGTGCGCTGGCCGGTGTATTCCTCGGGGGAGCGGACGTCGATCAAGGGCTTGCCCAGGTGGGCCAGCACATCTTCCTTGAAAGCACGGATCGGAGCATCGTCGCGCTCAACAACCGGGTAGTCGCCCCGGGCCGGTGCAGGCCTCTCAGTGGTCAGTTCCCTGCCCTCGGCGATCCACTTGTCCCGGCCGCCGTCGAGCAGCCGCACATCCCGGTGTCCGAAGAGGGTGAAGACCCACAGCGCGTAGGCGGCCCACCAGTTGGACTTGTCACCGTAGATCACCACGGTGCTGTCGCGGGAGATGCCCTTCGACGCCGCCAGTTCCGCAAAGGCGGCCCCGTCCACGTAGTCGCGGGTCACTTCGTCATTCAGGTCGGTGTGCCAGTCAATCTTCACGGCGCCGGGGATGTGCCCCGTCTCGTAGAGGAGTACGTCCTCGTCGGACTCCACTACTACCAGCTGGCCGCTGGCAACGGCACCGTTTTCCACGGCGGCGGCGAGCCACCCAGTGGAGACGAGGCGCTCGGGGTGGGCGTAGGCAGCGAATTTCTCGTTCTGTTCAACGGGGTACGGCATAACGTTGGCCTTTCATTGAGGACACGGGAGGACAGCTGGATCTGGAATGGCGCCGGTGTTGGGACCTGCTCCCACACTAGCCAGCGCCCCAAGTGATGTCCGTATTCCGTTAACAGGACGAAATGTTGCCTTCATCACGCATCCGCCAAGTGTGGCCGGAGCCACCGGGAGCCGCGGTGCATTGCCGGTATCCTTTCTGGGGACCAACCACCAGCAGAACGGACCACCTTGGTACAGATCGAACAGCTTGCCGCCCGAACCCCGTCGGTATCGGTGGATGAGCTCCTCAAGGGTTTCTATCCTTCGCCGCGGTTCGGCCAGGTGTCGTTTGCAAGCTACCGCCCCGATCCCAAGCAGCCCAGCCAGGCACACGCCGTACGCGCCCTGCAGGGTTTTGCCGAGGGCGTTGGATCCGGTGACGGAGGTGGCCTGTTCAAGAAACTGTTCGGCAAAAAGGACACGTCCCGCGCCGGTATCTATCTTGACGGCGGCTTCGGCGTGGGCAAGACCCACTTGCTCGCCTCTCTCTGGCACGCCTCGCCCGGGCCCAAGGCCTTCGGCACGTTCGTGGAATACACCAACCTGGTGGGGGCCCTCTCCTTCCGCAAGACTGTGGAGGCGCTCAGCGGCTACAAACTCGTCTGCATCGACGAATTCGAGCTCGACGATCCGGGCGATACCGTGCTGATGTCGCGGCTGATGCGTGAACTCGCGGACGCCGGTGTGAAGCTTGCAGCCACATCCAACACCCTGCCCGGGTCACTGGGCGACGGCAGGTTCGCAGCAGTGGACTTCCAGCGCGAAATCCAGGTGCTTGCCGACCAGTTCGACGTGGTCCGCATTGACGGCGAGGACTTCCGCCACCGCGGGCTTCCGGCAGCCCCGGCGCCCCTGAAGAACAGTGAACTGTCCGCCCACATGAAAGCCGAGTTCGATGGCAGGACGGTGGCGCAGGATGAGTTCAGCACCCTGATCGCCCACCTCGCCGGCGTGCACCCCAGCCGCTACCGCCAGCTGATCGACGGCATCGATGGCGTGGTGTGGCGGAACGTGGGAACCATTACCGAGCAGGCGGTGGCGCTGCGCTTTGTGGTGCTGGCTGACCGGCTCTATGACAAGGATGTGCCCATCCTGGCCAGCGGCGTTCCGTTCGACAAGCTGTTCACCGAGGAAATGATGACCGGCGGCTATATGAAGAAGTACTTCCGCGCCGTCTCCCGCCTCACAGCACTGGCCCGCGAAGGCCAGAACCACGAACCGTCCTAGCTCGAAGCCCGTGGCCGGCGCGGATTTAGTACCGCCCGCACTGCCAGGCCGATGGCCAGCGCCCAAAACGCGGAGCCGACGCCGGCAAAGCCCAGTCCGGAGGCTGCCATCAGAAAAGTGACGGCCGGGGCTATCCTTTCCTCCGGGTCCGCCAGGGCCGCCGAGATGGAAGTTGCCAGGGTGCCCAGGAGCGCCAGGCCGGCCACTGCTTCGAGCATGCCTGGCGGTGCAGCCGCCACCAGGGTCACCAGGGCTGCGGAGAACGCAGCCAGCACAAGGTAGGCAAGCCCGGACGTAAAGCCCGCAACCCACCGCCTGTTCCGGTCCGGCCCCGCCTCCTCACCTGCTGCCAGTGCCGCGCTCAGTGCGGCGAGGTTGACGGCGTGGGCGCCGAAAGGGGCTGCCAGGGCAGTCCCGGCCCCGGTCACCAGCATGGACGCCCGCCAGGGGGTTTCGTAGCCGAACGACCGAAGCACTGCCACCCCGGGAACGTTCTGGGATGCCATGGTCACCACAAAAAGCGGCAGGGCGATGCCCGCCACCGCCTGCAGGCTGAACGTGGGGGTGGTCCAGTTGAAGGCAGGAAAAATCCCCGTCCCGTCCAGGGACGTGCCCCCGGCCGCCAGGGAAACACCAATCACCACCAAGGCCACCAGCAGCGCCGCGGGCACGGCCCAGCGGGGCGCGAACTTCATCATCACCAGCCAGCAGGCAATGACCGGGGCTATGAACAGGGGCACATCGCCCAAGGCTTTGAACGGCGCCAGGCAGAGCTGCAGCAGCACGCCGGCAAGCATCGCCTGCGCCAGGGTTGCCGGGATCTTGGCCATCAGCCGGCCCAGGGCTGGGACCAGGCCGGTCATGGCAATCAGTATCCCCGCGGCAAGGAAGGCGCCGACGGCGGCCGGCCACCCGCCGTCGACCGTTCCTGACGTTGCCAGCAACGCGGCCCCGGGAGTGGACCACGCGAGGGTCACCGGCACTTTTGACCGCCAGGAAAGCCACAGCACGCCCACTCCCACGGCCGCGGTGAGTGCCAACAGTCCGGAGGCGGCCTGTGCAGGGTCGGCCCCCACTGACTTCAGCCCGGACAGGACCACGGCGAAAGACGAGGTAAAGCCCACCAGCGCGGTGACGATTCCTGCCACAACGGGCCTGGAATCCAGTGTGGATTGCCTGCCGGGCCGGTGGGTGTTGAGGGATGCGGGGGACTTCGCCATACGGGCAGGTTACCGGGACTGCTTCATTAGCCTTCAATCGGTCAGCGGCGTACAAGCGCCGAGGACCTGTGGCATGTCCTTAAACGCCAAGGGTGCGGGTGCCGCCTCCCGGCGGGACCCGCACCCCGTTGACGTACTAGGGCAAAGCCCTGGCCAGATCCTGTTTACGGAGCCTTGTCAACCGGCGGAACCGGGTTGACCGGCGGGACCTGCTCAGCGGCAGGTGCCGTGCCTGGGGTTCCGTTCTTGTCAATGAGCTTGGAAGCGCCACCCTGAATCTTGTTGACGTGACCCGAGTACTTGCCTCCGGTCTTGGTGTCCACTAAATCGCCGGCCTTGGTGATGCCGTTCTTGATGGCCTGCTCGTTGCCGCGGATGAGACCTTGAGCCTTGCCCTTTAGATCGTCAATCAGTCCCACGAGCACCTCCCTTCAATCGCGGAGCCAGGTCGCTCCTCGCGCCTTCGATCCTAGCCCTGCCGGGGGAGGCGTGCCAAGGAAATCAGGGGCTTTGGGCGTTCGCCCGGAGCGGATACAAGAACATCCGGGGCCAGTCAGGGCATAAAAAAGGCAGCTCCGGGGAGCTGCTGAATGTGGGCGATACTGGGATCGAACCAGTGACCTCTTCCGTGTCAGGGAAGCGCGCTACCGCTGCGCCAATCGCCCGGAACCGGAAGACCGGCGTATGGGTTTATGGGAAGTAAGAGAGCGGACGACGAGATTCGAACTCGCGACATCCACCTTGGCAAGGTGGTGCTCTACCAGCTGAGCTACGTCCGCGTGTGCAGGATGAACCGGTAAACCGGCGGTACTGCGGGCAAGTTGCCTTGCCAGTGGGCGATACTGGGATCGAACCAGTGACCTCTTCCGTGTCAGGGAAGCGCGCTACCGCTGCGCCAATCGCCCATGTTCATTCGGAGGTAATCCGAAAAACCATGGTTTTCACCGAGGTGGGTACGGGATTCGAACCCGTGTATACGGCTTTGCAGGCCGCTGCCTCGCCTCTCGGCCAACCCACCGTGTTAGCGCCGATTCATAAGAACCTTTGCCGTGACAGTGTCCTGCGAGCGGACGACGAGATTCGAACTCGCGACATCCACCTTGGCAAGGTGGTGCTCTACCAGCTGAGCTACGTCCGCATTTTGGAGGGCAGATTCGCTGCCGTTCCCGGCATTTCCTCGCTTTCCAACGAGTAAAAACAATATAGGAGGTTCGGGGATTCTCCAAATCGCCTCCCGCCGGGAAAGACGCAATGGCCCTGCTTCCCAGCAACAGCGCGGATTTTTCCAAGTTACAGGCGTGTAATTCGCGAAGGCGGCGCGGGCCTTTGCGGGAGGGGCTGCCGTTGTGGAAGGGGCTGGGTGGGAGGCGCGTCGCCCGAGTCCTTCGCTTCCGTGTGCTGCTTCACCGGTCCAGTTGAGTGCCTGCAGTGGTGCCGCTTCCGGCCGATTTCCGAAATGGCGGCAAGGTCCGCTAACATTCAAATGCATCAGGGCGATTGGCGCAGTGGTAGCGCGCTTCGTTCACACCGAAGAGGTCACTGGTTCGAACCCAGTATCGCCCACCGCATATGGTCCGTTTCCGCTCATCAGCAGCGGAAACGGACCTTTTTTGTGCGTGCGGACATTCTGTCAGCCCCTTGTGAAAGAGTTTTTCTTATGACAGCTCCACTTCTTGCCCATGCCGCGGAATACGGTCGGATGTACGCCCGGTCCACCTCCGAGCACTTCTCAGTACCGTCCATCACCACAGTGATCGGCCAGCAGCCGCACGGGCTTGATGGTTGGTTCGGATATATGGGCGCCAGCAGCCTGGCCAAGGATCCGCTGCTGGCCGACTGCCTGGGAAGTCCCGCCAAAATCAAGCAGGCAGTAAATCGAGCGGCCAAGGCAGCGGAAACCTACCGGGACGAGGCCGCCAAGCGCGGGGACCGCGTGCATTTCTACTGCGAGCAGGTGGCCCTGCGGGCCCTGGGCCGTCCCCACGGCATGAAAGAGGCGCGCGAGGCCCTGGCAGCCAACGGCGAAGAAGCCTTCGCCGTCCGGTTCGACGAATGGTGGGAGCTTTTCCAGGTTGAACCCATCGCCCCCGAGATCACCGTCTGGAACAACTCCGTGGGGTATGCCGGAACCCTGGACCTCGTGGCACGGATCAACGGCCGGATCTGCCTCATCGACTACAAAACCAAGGGCACCACCCGTGACGGCCTGGTCAAGCCGCTGGACGACAAAGTAGTGATGCAGCTGGTGGCCGGCATGAAGGCGGAGGAGAGCCTGGTGGATCCGGAAGCGGGGACCTGGGAGCCGTGGAAGTATGGCGAAAACCCGGTCCTGCTGGCGGTGGCCATCGGCGAGACCGAGGTCCGCCCCGTCCGCGCCAACCCCGACGTCCTTAAGCACCACTGGTGGAAGTTCTGCGCCCTGCGGCGTGTCTGGGAGCTGTCCGCGGACACCATTTCAGCGGGCACGGCGCTCCTGCCCATCGCCCCTCCGCCTCTCGCGCAGGTACAGCCTGCCTAGGACGCAGGCGCACGGACAGCCCTGGAGTTCTCTGCGCCTAAACTGGATTGGTCCCCTTTGCCGCCTACCGTAAGGACAAACAGCGCATGGCTATTCTGAATATCCGCATCATCGGTGATCCTGTGCTCCGCACAGTTGCCGATCCTGTGACGGATTTCGGGCCTGAGCTGGCCAAGCTGGTGGCGGACATGACCGAGACCATGGAAGACGTAGACGGCGCCGGCCTCGCCGCGCCTCAAATCGGCGTCAGCAAGCGCGTGTTCACCTACCGCATCGACGGCGTGGAAGGGCACATCATCAACCCTGTGCTGGAAAACAGCGAGGACTTCCAGCCGGACCACGTGGAAGGCTGCCTCTCCATCCCGGGCCTGGGTTTCCCGGTAAAGCGTTACCGCGCCACCCGCGTCACCGGCGTCGATATGCACGGCAACCCCGTCACCGTCGAGGGTGAGGGTATGCTGGCACGCTGCTTCCAGCACGAGAACGACCACCTGGACGGCATCCTCTACACCGACAGGCTGGAAGGGGAGGACCGCAAGGCTGCCCTGCGTTCCATCCGCAACGCCAACTACGACGCCATCACGGAAAAGACGACGGCGAAACGCGCCAAGACAGTCGGCTCGAGTTTCGGGGGCTCGAGCTTTGGCGGCGTAACGTCCGGGTCCAGCTTCGGTGCAGGCGCGGCTGGTACCAACGGGTGAGGGTCCTTTTCGCGGGAACCCCCGCCGTCGCTGTCCCGTCCCTTAATGCGCTCGTCGAAGCAGGTTTCGACGTCGTTGCCGTCCTTACCCGGCCGGATGCGCCGATTGGCCGGAAGCGTGTGCTGACCCCTTCGCCGGTGGCCGCCCGGGCAGCCGAGCTGGGGATCGAGGTGATCCACGCGGCCCGGATCAACGATGAAACCATCGCCAGGATTTCGGCGGCCAGTCCGGACGTCGCCGCAATTGTGGCCTACGGCGGGCTGGTCCCGCCGGCGGCGCTTGGCATCCCGCGGCACGGGTGGATCAACCTGCATTTCTCCCTCCTTCCCTCCTGGCGCGGTGCTGCCCCCGTGCAGCGCGCCGTGATGGCCGGTGATGACATCACCGGCGCTGTGACCTTCCAGTTGGAGGAGGGCCTGGACACCGGACCGTTGTTCGGAACCCTGACGGAAACGGTGGGGCCTGAAGATACCGCCGGAGAGCTCCTTGAGCGGTTGTCCCGCAGTGGGGCCGTGCTGTTGGCCCAGACACTCTCGGCCATTGACGCCGGCAAGGCCGCCGCCGTGCCTCAGTCCGGTGAGGTCTCCCTGGCACCCAAGCTGACCCTCGACGACGGCCGCCTGGACTGGAAGCACCCGGCCCTGGCGATCGGACGGCAGGCGCGGGGAGTCACTCCGGAACCGGGAGCGTGGACGGTGCTGGCGGGCCAGCGGATCAAGCTGGAACCCGTCCGGCTCCGGCCTGACGTTTCACAGCTGGCGCCCGGTGCCGTGTCCATCCAGGACAAGAGCGTGCTGGTGGGTACTGGTTCGCACGCCGTGGAGCTGACCAGGGTCCAGCCCGCCGGCAAAAAGATGATGGCCGCTGCTGACTGGGCACGCGGCATGGCTTCCCTTGAAAGCGTGGTGTTCGAATGAGCGGTTCCGGCGACAACCAAGGCGGCCGTGGAAGAACCGGCGGCGGCAGCTCAGGCGGCCAGCGCGGCGGCTCCGGCGGCGGCCAGCGCGGAAGCGGCCGTGGTAACGGCGGGCCGCGCGATTCCAGCAACCGCAACGCCAAGGGCCGGGAACGGAACCGGGCCACCCAGCGCAGCTTCACCGACAACGCGCCGTCCCAGCGGACGCGCCGGGCTGATCCTGCCCGGCTGGTAGCCTTCGAAGTCCTCCGGGCCGTAGCCGCCGAGGACGCCTATGCCAACCTCGTGCTGCCGGCACGGATCCGGCAGCACGGACTGGACAAGCGGGATGCCGGGTTCGCCACCGAACTCAGCTACGGCGCCCTTCGCGGCCAGGGAACGTACGACGCCATCCTGGCCCGCTGCGTGGACCGCCCCCTGGACCAGCTGGACCCGGCCATCCTGGACGCCCTCCGGCTTGGTGTCCACCAACTGCTGGCCATGCGTGTTCCCGCGCACGCAGCGCTGGACCAAACCGTGGGCCTGGCCCGCGCCGTCATCGGCGCGGGACCCTCAGCCCTCATCAATGCCGTCCTCCGCAAAGTTGCAGCCAACACCCTCGAGGAATGGCTGGAGTTGTTGACCGGCGGCGAAACAGACGAGACCAAGGTGGCGTCCCTCCGCCACGCGCATCCCGAATGGATCGTCCGTGCCATGCGCCAGTCGCTGGTGGCGCATGGGCGTCCGGCCTCGGAAATCAACGACCTCCTGGAAGCCGATAACGCCGCACCGGTGGTCAACCTGGTGGCCCTGCCCGGCATCGGAAGCCTCGATGAAGCCCTTGAAAACGGAGCCGCTCCCGGTGAACTGGTGGAAGGCTCCGCGCTCTCCAGCGGCGGGGACCTTGGCCGGCTTGCCTCAGTAAGGGAGGGCAGCACCAGGGTTCAGGACGTCGGCTCACAGCTGGTGGCACGGGCCATGGCCGCGGTTAACCTTATTGGGCACCGTGGTGACGGCATGCCCGGCGCTTCCGGGGCCGAGATCCCGAACGACGGCGAAGCATGGCTGGACCTGTGCGCAGGCCCGGGCGGCAAGGCCGCTTTGCTCGGTGCGCTGGCGAACCAGAGGGGCGCCACCCTGCTGGCCAATGAACCGGCACCCCACCGGGCCAAGCTGGTCAGCCAGGCGCTGTCCGCCGTGCCCCGGGACACATGGCAGGTCAGGACCGGCGACGGCCGCGACGTGGGCACAGAAAAGCCCGAATCGTTTGACCGGGTACTCGTTGACGTCCCGTGCAGTGGCCTGGGCGCGCTTCGGCGGCGGCCGGAGTCCCGCTGGCGCCGCACGCCCAAGGACCTGGCCGACCTCGGCCCGCTGCAGCGTGAACTGCTCGCCTCCGCACTGGCTGCTGTCCGCCCCGGCGGCGTGGTGGCCTATGTAACATGCTCGCCCCACCCGGCCGAAACCACAGCCGTGGTCAGCGATGCACTTCGCAAACGCGATGACCTGGAACTGCTGGAGGCCGGGCAGGTCCTGGACAGTGTGAGCCTGACCGGGAACCTTGGCGCAGGGCACGAGTCCACCGCCCAGCTGTGGCCCCACGTCCACGGCACCGACGCCATGTTCCTTGCCCTGATCCGGAAAAAGCCCTGATCTGTAGAAGAACTGACCCGGCAACAGCCCTGATTCCCCAAGCACTCCGCAACAAGCACCGACTCCCTGGAATCCTGCACCGTGAAAGGTACACCCGTGACGCAATGCTGCATCAACCCGAGCATCCTCTCTGCCGACTTCGTCAACCTTGAGGCGGAGCTCAAGCGCATCAGCAACGCGGACGCGGTGCACGTGGACGTGATGGACAACCACTTCGTGCCCAACCTCACCATTGGCCTGCCGGTGGTGGAGCGGATCCAGGCAGTGAGCCCCGTGCCCCTGGATGCGCACCTGATGATTGCCGACGCCGACCGCTGGGCGCCGGGATTCGCGGATGCCGGCCTGGCGTCGGTCACCTTCCACGCCGAGGCTGCGATCGCCCCGATCAAGCTGGCACGCGAACTGCGGGCGAGGGGTTCGAAGGCAGGCATGGCGCTGCGCCCGGGAACACCCGTGGAGCCGTATCTGGACATGCTGTCCGAGCTGGACATGCTGCTGATCATGACCGTCGAGCCCGGCTTCGGTGGACAGGCCTTCCTGGACGTGACCCTGCCGAAAATCCGGCGCGCCAGGAAAGCCATCGACGGTTCCGGTATCGGCGTGGCCATCCAGGTGGACGGCGGCATCACCGAGGACACCATCACCCGCGCAGCCGAGGCCGGGGCAAACGTCTTCGTGGCGGGGTCCGCGGTATACGGTGCCGATGACCCCGCCGCCGCGATTGACCGGTTGCGGCAGACAGGCAGCGAAACGTTACGTTCCGCGGCGGAATAACAGGGAGCCCTCTGCCGTTATGGCACAATAGCAACACACATACGTGCTCCGGGGTCGGTGTAAGTCCGAACCGGCGGTGACAGTCCGCGACCCGCGAGCCGGTGGTTTCCTTCGGGAGGACACCGGCAGACGGTTGAACCGGTGGAATTCCGGTACCGACAGTTAAAGTCTGGATGAGAGAAGCACGTACAGCTGTTTCTGCGGCGTCTTGGGACGCCGCGGCGTTCTGCTGTCGTATACCCCCGGAGCCATCGCGGTTCGAGAGGGAAGGAACGACACAAGCATCATGAACCGTTTGCGATGGCTCTTTGAGGCCACTATTCCTGCTGCCGGCATGCCTGCCGGCCCATCCATCGAGGCCGCCGCGTGACGGCGGGGGTGGTCACGGCCTTTACTGCTGCTGAAACCACCGCCATGGCAACCGCCCTGAAGGCTGCCCTCAACGGTCCCCGCGGTGCGAATCCCCTGGTGGGTGCCGTCGTCGTAGATCCTGAAGGGCGCGAACTGGTGACCGGATTCCACCGCGGCGCCGGAACAGCCCACGCCGAGGTGGACGCCATCGCTCAGGCAGCTGCTGCCGGAATCGATCTTGCCGGCTGCACCATGCTGGTCACCTTGGAGCCCTGCAACCACATCGGCCGCACAGGTCCCTGCGCGCAGGCGATCATCGACGCCGGCATCACTGACGTCGTCTATGCAGTGGACGATCCGCATGATCCGGCAGCGGGTGGCGCTGCCACCCTTCGGCAGGCGGGTGTCCGCGTCCGCGCCGGACTTGGTGCCGGTGAAGCGCTGGACCTGAACCGGCAATGGTTTGAGGCGGTGGCGGCAAAACGTCCGTTCGTCACCCTGCATATCGCCCAGACCCTGGACAGCCGCATCGCTGCCGAGGACGGCACCAGCCAGTGGATTTCCTGCCCGGAATCCCTCGCCGACAACCACGCCATCCGCGGGCGGATTGACGCAATCCTCGTTGGTACGCAGACCGTGCTGGTGGACAACCCGCGCCTTACTGCGAGGGACGCTGCCGGCACCCCGGCCACCAAACAACCCGTGCGAGCTGTTATGGGGTTGCGCGACATTCCGGCGGACGCCGCCGTCCACGGAAGCGACGGCCTGATGCTGCACCTGCCCACCCGCGACCCGCGCGAAGCCATGTCCAGCCTGTACGGCAGCGGCATCCGCCACCTGATGGTCGAGGGCGGATCGCGGATACTCAGTGCCTTCCTCGCGGCCGGGCTGGTGGACGAACTCATTGTTTACCTGGCGCCCACACTGCTCGGTTCCGGAACTCCTGCCCTCACCGGCTTGGGGATCACCACCCTCGCTGACGCCCAGCATTGGGACTGGGATGCATCCGACGGCGGCGCCGTCAGGACGCTGGGCCGTGACCTAAGACTCCATCTCCGACCGCAACGCACTGTTGCCCTCGACCCACAACCGTCCCGCGCCACCGCGGAGCAAGCCCAGGGAGGCTACTGATGTTTACCGGAATTATTGCCGAGCAGGGGCACGTCCTGTCCGTGGAAAAGGAGGGCGACGCCAGCGCCACTCTCCGGCTGCACGCACCCGGCACCACCGAGGGACTCGCCCTGGGCGGATCCATCGCCGTCAACGGCGTTTGCCTGACTGCCACTGAAATCGACGGCAAGGACTTCAGCGTTGACGTGATGGGCGAGACTCTGGTCCGCAGCACCATCGGCCAACTTGCACCGGGCGACCCGGTCAACCTTGAACGCTGCGTTCCCGCCGGCGGACGGCTCGACGGACATGTGGTGCAGGGCCACGTGGACGGCGTCGGCGTGCTGCTTGAACGCGAGCCGCTGGGCAACTGGGACCGGCTCCGCTTCGGCGTCCCTGCGAACCTCGCCCGCTACATCGCGGAAAAGGGCTCGATTGCCATCGACGGCGTTTCCCTCACCGTAACCGCCGTCAGCCCCGCCGCAGAGCAGGAACCCTGGTTCGAAGTGGGACTGATCCCCACCACCCTGGCTGAAACCGGTCTTGGTACCAAAGTCGCCGGCAGCCGGGTGAACCTGGAAGTTGACGTGCTGGCCAAGTACACCGAACGCCTGCTGGCGTTCAACACGGCAGCGCCCGCCGCTGTTGAAGGAGGAACACGATGAACGCCGCCGTCCGAGTCGAACCCGAGGTGGGCACCGCTGCCCACTCCCGCCCCCAGGAAGACACTGCGGTGCGGCTGAGCACCATCGAGGAGGCGGTGGAGGCAATCGCCGCCGGTAGGCCCGTGCTGGCCGTGGACAACGAGGACCGGGAAAACGAAGGCGACATAATTTTCGCCGCCCAGGCCGCCACGCCGGCGCTGATGGGCTGGACTATCAGGTACAGCTCCGGCGTCATCTGCGTCCCGCTGTCCGGAGCACGCGCCGATGCCCTGGCACTGCCTCCCATGGTGGAAGTCAACCAGGACGCGAAGGGCACCGCCTACACAGTTTCCTGCGATGCGGCCACGGGCGTGAGCACCGGAATTTCCGCCACGGACCGGGCTCTCACGGCCAGGGTGCTCGCCGATCCGCAGTCGGGACCGGCGTCCGTGACGCGCCCCGGGCATATTTTCCCGCTGCGTGCGGTTGACGGTGGTGTGCAGGAACGTCCCGGCCACACCGAAGCCGCAGTGGACCTTTGCCGCCTGGCCGGCCTGGAACCTGTGGCTGTGATCGCTGAAGTAGTGTATGACGACGGCGAAATGATGCGGCTGGACGGGCTCCGTGCCTTCGCTGCTGAACACGGATGCCCCCTGATTTCGATCCAGGACCTGGTGGCCTACCTCGACGCGGAGGGCACATCGGACGGTAACACCCGGGCAGCACGCGCGGGCGAAGAAGAGGAGATACGATGACGGCTTCCGGAGCTTCGGGCAACGGCCACCACCCTGATTCTGGCAATGGCCACCACAAGGCCGAATCAGTGCATGGCCATCACCACTCGGACTCAGGCAACGGAAGCGTTACCCATCCGGTCAGCGGCGGTCCCATCGTGCAGCTTCCCACCGCCTTCGGAGACTTTGTGGCCCAGGCGTGGACCGACCTTGTCACCGGCCACGAGCACTTGGCAGTGAGTTCGCCGAACCCGCCCAAGGACGGGAAAGCGCCCCTGGTCCGGCTGCACTCCGAGTGCCTCACCGGGGATGTTTTTGGTTCCTACCGCTGCGACTGCGGCGAACAGTTGGCGTACGCCCTGGAAATGATCCGCGAGCACGGCGGCACGTTGCTGTACCTGCGCGGGCAGGAAGGCAGGGGCATCGGCCTGGCCAACAAGATCAAGGCCTACGCGCTTCAGGAAGCCGGCTTTGACACGGTGGAGGCGAACGAGCAGCTTGGCCTGCCCGTGGACGCCCGCTGCTACAAAGCGGCCGCCCAGGTGCTGGCCGAGATGGGGCTGCACGAGGTGCGGCTCCTGAGCAACAACCCGGACAAGCAGAACAGGCTGGCCAAGGCCGGCGTCAAGGTGGTGGAAATGGTCCCCACTGAGGTGCCCTCCCGCGACCAAAACATCCGGTACCTGCAGACCAAAAAGGACCGCATGGAACACCGCCTGGTCCTGGGCGACCACGTGGGCGGCGTGGTGCCGGTCACCAGCCCCGACACTTCCTTTGACCACGAACAAGACTGAACAGCACACCTTGCTGCCCCACCACAATGAACGGAACAGTACGAACCTATGAGCGGACACGGCGCCCCCGACATCGACCTCACCACCCTCAACCCGGCGGAAACATCCCAGCTCAAGCTGGCCATCGTCGCGGCCAGCTGGCACACCCAGATCATGGACGGGCTCCTGGACGGTGCCCTGCGTGCCGCCAAGGACGCCGGCATCGCCGAGCCCACCGTCCTGCGGGTTCCGGGCAGCTTTGAACTGCCGGTGGCAGCGGCCCGCCTCGCACCGCACTTCGACGCCGTGGTGGCCCTCGGCGTCGTGATCCGCGGCGGCACGCCGCACTTTGAGTACGTTTGCCAGGCAGCGACGTCGGGACTCACCGACGTGAGTGTGCGCACGGGCGTCCCCGTGGGCTTTGGCGTCCTGACCTGCGATACGGAACAGCAGGGCCTGGACCGTGCCGGCCTCCCCGGCTCGAAGGAAGACAAAGGCCATGAGGCCGTCACCGCGGCCCTGGCCACCGCCGTCGTGCTCAAGCAGTACCGCAGCCAGCAGTAGCGGTAAGGGCCCGCTGGATGGCGGGCGGTGTGTGTTCACTCACACGCCGCCCGTCATGCAACGGCCCAACAAGCGTCCTTTGGGCCGCAGCAAGTAGGCTGGAGGGCGTGAAGAATTTCGAGACGCTGTTCGCTGAGCTCAGCGAGAAGGCAGCCGCCCGCCCGGAAGGCTCCCGCACCGTCGCTGAATTGGACTCCGGTGTCCACGGCATCGGCAAAAAAGTTGTTGAAGAAGCAGCCGAAGTATGGATGGCTGCCGAATATGAATCCGATGAAGCGGCGGCCGAGGAAATCTCCCAGCTGCTGTACCACCTGCAGGTTCTGATGCTCGCCAAAGGCCTGACCCTGGAAGACGTCTACAAGCATCTGTAGCCACCGGTCCGGCGCGCCATCTGGCGCCCGTGCCTGCCGTGGCCTGCATTGCTTGAACCCATAGACAATTCCACATCCAGAAAGACTTTCCCCATGCTGCGAGTAGCCGTCCCGAACAAGGGATCCCTGTCCGAAGCCGCCTCCGCGATGCTCTCCGAAGCCGGATACCGCCAGCGCCGCGATTCCCGCGAGCTGGTGATGGTGGACCCGGACAACGACATCGAGTTCTTCTTCCTCCGCCCCCGCGACATCGCCGTGTACGTGGGCCAGGGAACGCTCGACGTCGGCATCACCGGCCGCGATTTGCTGCTGGACGCCGAGGTGGAGGCAGAGGAGCTGCTTCCGTTAGGTTTCGCCGCCTCCACGTTCCGCTTCGCCGGTCCGGTGGGGGATTTCGCCAAGGTTGAGGAGCTGGAAGGCAAGCGCCTGGCCACCAGCTATGACGGCCTGCTGCGAGGCTACCTCGCCGAACGCGGCATCAAGGCCAAGGTGGTCCGCCTCGACGGCGCCGTTGAATCCTCGGTCCGCCTCGGCGTCGCGGACGCCATCGCCGACGTCGTGGAAACCGGCAACACGCTCAAGGCCGCCGGGATGGAAATCTTCGGCGAGCCCATCCTCAAGTCCGAGGCCGTCCTGATCCGGCGCACCGGCGCAGGCGGTGCCGCGAACGGTACCGCCAAAGAGATCGAGGTGCTGATCCGCCGCCTGCAGGGTGTACTGGTGGCGCGCCAGTACGTCCTGATGGACTACGACATCCGCAAGGAACTCGTGGAACAGGCCGCCTCGCTGACCCCCGGCCTGGAATCGCCCACGGTCTCGCCGCTGCGTGACTCGGACTGGGTGGCCGTCCGCTCCATGGTGCCCAAGCGGGAAACCAACCGGATCATGGATGAGCTGTACGACCTCGGTGCCCGCGCCATCCTGGTCAGCAGCATCCACGCCTGCCGCATCTGATTCCGCACACCGGATCCGGCGCCAGCATCCACCCCAGAATTCCCAGGAGTTTCCCATGGCAGTAGCCGTACGCGTCATTCCCTGCCTTGACGTGGACGCCGGGCGCGTCGTCAAAGGCGTTAACTTCGAGGGCCTCCGCGACGCCGGGGATCCCGTGGAGCTCGCCCACCGGTACGACAACGCAGGTGCTGACGAACTGACGTTCCTCGACGTCACGGCGTCTTCGGGCAACCGGGAAACGACCTTTGACGTGGTCCGCCGGACTGCCGAGGAAGTGTTCATTCCCCTGTGCGTCGGCGGCGGCGTGCGAGGCGTGGCCGAGGTGGACAAGCTGCTCCGCTTCGGCGCGGACAAAGCCTCCATCAACACCGCAGCCGTTGCCCGGCCCGACGTCATCGACGAAATCACCCGGCACTTCGGTTCCCAGGTCCTCGTCCTGTCCGTGGACGCCCGCCGCACCCGCCCCGGATCCCAGCCCACGCCGTCGGGCTTTGAAGTGACCACCCACGGCGGACGCACCGGCACCGGTATTGACGCCATTGCCTGGGCCAAGGAAGCTGCCGAACGCGGCGTGGGGGAGATCCTGCTCAACTCCATCGACGCCGACGGTACCAAGGACGGGTTCGACCTCGAACTCATCAAGCTGGTCCGGGCCGCCGTCAAGGTCCCCATCATCGCGTCCGGCGGTGCAGGGGAGCCGGCACACTTCCCGCCTGCCGTCGCCGCCGGCGCTGACGCCGTCCTGGCCGCATCGATCTTCCACTGGGGCCCGGACGACATGATGTCCCAGGTCAAAAAGGCGATCCGCGAAGCAGGCTTCGAAGTCCGCTAACAACTGCTGGTTGAGCCTGCCACCGGTGGCTGAGCTGCCGCCGGTGGTTGAGCTTGTCGAAACCTGATTTCGACAGGCTCAATCAACGGACTTGCGGGCTCAATCAAACGGACTGGTTAGAGCCCTACTTCGGCTGACTGGAGGAGCGCGACGGCGTCCGGCTGGCCTTCGAAGGTGACGAGCGCATGGCGCGTGCGGCCGTGGGCGTGCATCAGCAGTTCGCCCGGCTCGCCCACGATGGCCACCGAAACAGGGGCGCGCTTGGCCACGTGCCGCGGGCCCGAGGGCCGCACCAGCACAATGCCGAGGTCGACGCCCCGGTACAGGATGGCTGCACGCTTCACCAGCTCATCCCACAGTGCTTCCGAATACGCCTCATCCAGTGCCCTCGGTGCCCAACGGTCCACTGCGCGGCGGACGTCCTCGGTGTGCACGAAGTATTCGATCAGGTTGGAGCTTTCGTCCAGTGCCTTGATGTTCATCGGGGACAGCGCCGGCGGGCCGGCCCGGAACGTGTTCACGAGTCCCGTGTATGCCTCGGGCGTGGTCAGCTTTGCTGCCAGCTTGGCTGTGGCCTGGTCCGATGCCTTGGCCAGGCGCTTGATGATCAGCCCGAGCCCCACAGCGGCTTTGCGCTCACGCAGGTACAGGTGCGCGGCAAGGTCCCTGGTGCGCCAGCCTTTGCAGAGTGTGGGCGCGTCAGGGCCGGCCGCAAGCAGGGTCTCGGCCAGGACTTCTCGGGACGGGTCGACGAAATGCATCACTTGTGAAACTAGCACGACACCCGCGCAGTTGGGCAGCGCGGCCACCGGTGCTGGCGTGCCGTTGTTCACACACGATTCCGGGCACGGCAAAGGCACTAGACTTGACCTGATGTCTGAGCAGCCCGCCCCCGTCCCCACCCTTGCTTCCACCCTGCCCGCAACACCTTCGCCGGGTCCTGCAGGGACTCCGGCAGCTGCGCCCGCGGACAGTCCGCTGCCGTCTGAGCTGGCCGCGGCGCTGAAGCGGGACAGCGCAGGACTGGTGGCCGCCGTGGTGCAGCAGTACGACACCAACGAGGTCCTGATGCTGGGGTGGATGGATGACGAAGCGCTGCACCGCACCATGACCACGGGGCGCGTCACCTTCTACTCCCGCTCCCGCCAGGAGTACTGGCGCAAGGGAGACACGTCCGGGCACGTGCAGTGGGTCAAGTCCGTGGCCATGGACTGCGACGGCGACGCACTGCTGGTCCGCGTGGACCAGGTGGGCGCCGCATGCCACACCGGCACCCGCACCTGCTTCGACGGCAGGGACCTGGCAGTCACCACAGGCCAGGCACTCTGAATCTCTTCCACCGACGCAGGCAACCTGCGGCAGGCAGGGCAGGGTGGGCCACTCCCTGCAAGCACCAGCAACAGGTACCGGCGCAGGCCCCATAAGGCACCGGCGCCACCAGAACCAGAACCGGCCCCGACGAGAACAGGCGGAACAGCATAGCCATGCAGGACCTTGGAACCATCAGCCCAAGCCTCGAAGAGTTCCGGGAACTGGCCGGCCACAGCCGGGTCATCCCCGTCCGGCTCAAAGTACTTGCCGATGCTGAAACACCCATCGGCCTGTACCGGAAGCTCGCCCAGGGCCAGCCCGGAACGTTCCTGATGGAGTCCGCTGCCGTGGGCGGGGCATGGTCCCGCTACTCCTTCATCGGCGCCCGGTCCCGGGCTACCTTGACCACTAAAGACGGCAACGCCCACTGGCTGGGGGAGCCCCCGGTGGGCGTCCCCGTGGGCGGGAGCCCGGTGGACGCCATCCGCGACACCATCGAAGCCCTGCGCACCGACAGGTTTGAGGGCTTGCCGCCGTTCACCTCCGGCCTGGTGGGTTTCCTTGGCTGGGAAACTGTTCGGCACTGGGAACGGCTTGTGAGCCCGCCCGAGGACGATCTGCAACTGCCGGAGATGGCGCTGAACCTCGTCACGGACATGGCCGTCCACGACAACGTGGACGGCACCGTGTTGCTGATCGCCAACGCCATCAACTTCGATGACAGTTCCGAACGCGTGGACGAGGCCTGGCACGACGCCGTCGCCCGGGTCAAAGCGCTGCTCACCAAAGTCAGCACTCCCGTTGCCCAGCCCGTCTCGGTGCTGGCCCCGGCCGCGCTGGACTTTGCCGCCAGTGTCCAGGAACGCTGGGACGAAGCCGAGTACCTGGCCGCCCTTGACCGCGGCAAGGAAGCAATCGTCGACGGCGAAGTGTTCCAGGTGGTGATTTCCCGCCGCTTCGAAATGGAGTGCGAGGCCTCGGCCCTGGACGTCTACCGGGTTCTGCGCAACACCAACCCCAGCCCGTACATGTACATCTTCAGCCTTGAGGACGCGGATGGCCGGGAATACTCGATCGTCGGGTCCTCGCCCGAGGCACTGGTCACGGTGACCGGTGAAGAGGTCATCACCCACCCCATCGCGGGGTCCCGCCCGCGCGGCAAAACGGTGGAAGCGGACAAGGCCCTGGCCGAGGAACTGCTCGCGGACCAAAAAGAACGCGCCGAACACCTGATGCTGGTGGACCTCTCCCGCAATGACCTGTCCAAGGTGTGCGTCGCGGGAACGGTGGATGTCACGCAGTTCATGGAGGTGGAGCGCTTCAGCCACATCATGCACCTGGTCTCCACCGTGGTGGGCCGGCTCTTGCCACAGGCCAAAGCCTACGACGTGCTGAAGGCCACCTTCCCGGCCGGCACACTCTCCGGTGCCCCGAAACCCCGCGCCCTGCGGCTCCTCGACGAGCTGGAACCGCACCGCCGGGGCATCTACGGGGGAGTGGTGGGCTACCTCGACTTCGCCGGTGACATGGACATGGCCATCGCCATCCGCTCCGCACTGCTGCGCGAAGGCCGGGCCTATGTCCAGGCCGGCGGCGGCATCGTGGCCGATTCCGTGAACCCCACCGAGGCCCTCGAAACCGTGAACAAGGCCGCCGCCCCGTTGCGCGCCGTGCACACGGCAAGTTCGCTGCAGAACATCACTGCAGACTCCATTTCCGCGGATTCTGAAGGCGCTGGACCCGGCGGGACGGACTCCTGATGCCTGGTGTCCCCCGGAACGCCGAACCGGCAGCGGAACAGCCCGGGACATCAACAAAGCGGGCGGCCACACCGGCCTGGGCCCGCAAGTCCACGCTGGTGCTGCTGGTGGCCGTCCTGGCCCTTGCAGTATTCGGCACCACCACCCAGACGTGGATGACTGTCACGCTGGACCCCAACCAGGTGGGCCAGTCCGGTGCGGCCCAGACGGCGCTGGATGTCCAGGGCAGCAAGGCTGCCACTGCTGTCACCGCGCTGGCCCTCGTGGCCCTCGCCGGCGGGCTGGCAGCGGCCATCGCAGGCAGGATCGCCCGGTGGATCATCACCGCCATCATCCTCCTGGCCTCGGCCGGGATCGTCGCCGCTGCCGCCACCGTCCTGGCTGACCCGCTGGCGGCTGCCCAGGGTGCCATCGCCGCAGCCACCGGCGTCACCGGGAGCCAGGCTCAAGTGGCCGTCACGGCTTTCCCGGTCCTGGCCGTCGTGGCCGGCTGCCTGCTGGCCCTGGCCGCGCTGCTCATCATTCCGGCCAGCCGGCACTGGAAAACCCGTACCAAATATGACGCGCCTGCCACCGGCGGAACCGCTGCCTCGTCGGGACCGGTTGACGAAATCGACAGCTGGGACCGGCTCTCCCGCGGCGACGATCCCACGTAAACAGGCCACGGGCTGCCCCGGCCCGCCCAGCCCGGCTGCGCAATACGCGGCGGGCAGCCAAAAAATGGCAGAATGTAAGCAGTATCCACCCTGAGGAGATTTTCCATGAGCAAAGCACCTGCGTCCGTTTCCAAGTCAGGCACCCGCACGGTTGCCCCCGGCGCCATTGACCACAGCCAGGAACTCGGCCACGGCAACAGCCCCGCGGCCTGGACCTGCGTCATTGTGATGCTGGTGGGTGCCCTCATCGCGTCAATCGCCTTCGTGATCGCCAGCACGCCCATCTTCATCGCCGGTGCCGCCGTGATGGTCCTCGGCCTCATCCTCGGCTACATCATGCGCAAGGCAGGCTACGGCGTCGAAGGCAGCAAGCTGAAGAACTCCGGCCACTGATGGCAACTGTTCTCGATGACATCAACGCCGGTGTCAGGGAGGATATGGACGCGCGGAAACGCCTCGTTTCCCTGGCTGAACTGAAGGACCGTGCCCAGGGCACAGCACCCGCCCGCGACGCCTGGGCCGCACTCGGCGGAACCTCCCCGTCACGTGACCAGCTGAAAGTCATCGCGGAGATCAAGCGCCGCAGCCCTTCCAAAGGCGACCTTGCAGCCATTGGCGATCCCGCGTCACTTGCCCGGCAGTATGCCGACGGCGGTGCCTCCGTCATCAGCGTCCTCACCGAACAGCGCCGCTTCAACGGGTCCCTGGCGGACCTTGACGCCGTGCGCGCCGCGGTGGACGTGCCCTTGCTGCGCAAGGACTTCACCCTCGACGAGTACCAGATCTGGGAGGCCCGGGCACACGGCGCGGACCTCATCCTGCTGATCGTGGCCGCGCTCTCCGATACGCAGCTGAACGAATTCTCGGCACTGAGCCGGGAACTGGGCATGAACGTGCTCGTGGAAACGCACACCGAAGAGGAAATCGAGCGTGCGGTCGCCGCCCAGGCGCGCATCATCGGAGTGAACGTGCGCAACCTGAAGACGCTCGACGTCGACCGTTCCGTTTTCGCGTCCCTGGCGGGCCTGATTCCGGCTGAGGCCCTCGTGGTTGCCGAATCCGGCGTTCGCGGCGAGGATGACGTGACGCACTACGCCGCCAGCGGCGCCAACGCAATCCTGGTGGGGGAGGCCCTGGTGAGCCACTCGACCCCGCTCGAGCGGATTGCCGAGTTCACGGCGGCAGGTGCCGCCGCCATCGCCGCCCGAGGCTGACGCAGCGCCCCTGGCCCCGGCAGCGTGGACAGGGGCTGCCTGCCGCCCGCGGTTTTGTTCCGGCCCACCAGCGGGAACACCACAACTTACCGAACGATCAACTGGAACAGGACGGGACTGATGGCCGACGCACCCTCAGGAAACGCTGACAACAACGCCGCGGAAGCATTCCTGCAGGGCGGCTCCCTGAAACACGCCCCGGGGCCGTACTTCGGCAGCTACGGGGGGCGTTGGATGCCCGAGTCCCTCATTGCCGCCCTGGACGAGCTCGAAGAGACGTTCGACAAGGCCAAGGACGATCCCGACTTCCGCGCCCAGGTGGCAGATCTGAACAAAAACTACTCCGGCCGGCCGTCGCTGCTGACCGAAGCCAAGCGCTTCTCGGAGCACGCCGGCGGAGTCCGGATCTTCCTCAAGCGCGAGGACCTGAACCACACCGGTTCGCACAAGATCAACAACGTCCTGGGCCAGGCGCTGCTTGCCAAGCGTATGGGCAAGACCCGTGTGATCGCCGAAACCGGCGCGGGCCAGCACGGCGTTGCCAGCGCCACCGCAGCCGCCCTGATGGGGCTGGAGTGCGTGGTGTACATGGGCGCCGAAGACTGCCGCCGCCAGGCACTGAACGTTGCCCGGATGGAGCTCCTGGGTGCCACCGTCATCCCCGTGACCAGCGGCTCGCAGACTCTTAAGGACGCCATCAACGACGCCCTGCGCGACTGGGTGGCCAACGTTGACAACACCCACTACCTCCTGGGCACCGCCGCCGGCGCCCACCCGTTCCCGGCGATGGTCCGCTACTTCCACGAGGTGATCGGCGAGGAAGCACGCGCCCAGATCCTGGACCAGGAGGGCCGTCTCCCGGATGCGGTCTGCGCCTGCATCGGCGGCGGCTCCAACGCCATCGGCATCTTCCACGGCTTCCTGGACGACCCGTCCGTGAAGATCTACGGGTTCGAAGCGGGCGGCGACGGCGTGGAAACGGGCCGCCACGCGGCCACCATCACGCTGGGCAAGCCGGGCGTCCTGCACGGCGCCCGCTCGTACCTCATGCAGGATGACGACGGCCAGACCATCGAGTCCCACTCCATCTCCGCCGGCCTCGACTACCCCGGCGTCGGCCCCGAGCACTCCTACCTCGCGGATATCGGCCGGGTCAGTTACGAACCCATCACGGACGCCGAGGCCATGGAGGCCTTCCGCCTCCTGTGCCGCACCGAAGGCATCATCCCCGCCATCGAGTCCTCGCACGCCCTGGCCGGGGCCATCAAGGTGGGGCAGCGGCTCGCTGCTGAAGCCGCCGGCGCCGGCGGCACCGCACAGGACAAGATCGTGATCGTGAACCTTTCCGGCCGCGGGGACAAGGACGTTGCCACCGCAGCCGAATGGTTCGATCTGTTGGACAAGAATTCCGCCGAGTCCGAAATCGGCAAAGAGGGGGAGCAGCTGTGAGCACTGCACAGACCACCAGCAAGTCGGCCGCGGCCATTGACAAGGCACGCGCCGAAGGCCGGGCCGCCCTCATCGGCTACCTTCCCGCCGGCTACCCCAGCGTGGAGGAGACCATCGCCGCCGGTATCGCCCTTGCGGAGAACGGCGCCGACCTCATCGAGATCGGCATCCCGTACTCGGACCCCGTGATGGACGGCCAGGTGATCCAGGCTGCCACCACCGAGGCCCTGGCCAAGGGCTTCCACGTGCGCCAGGTCTTTGACGTGGTGGCAGGCATCACCAGCAAAACCGATGCCGCCGTCCTGGTGATGACCTATTGGAATCCGGTGATCCGGATGGGAGTGGACGAGTTCTCCCGGCGCCTGGCCGAAGCGGGCGGCGCCGGCCTCATCACCCCGGACCTCATCCCGGACGAGGCAGCCGAGTGGATGGAAGCCTCGGACAAGTACGGCCTGGACCGCGTGTTCCTGGTGGCGCCGTCCTCCACCACTGAGCGCATGCAGCGCACCGTGGATGCAAGCCGCGGCTTCGTGTACGCCGTGTCCATCATGGGTGTCACGGGCGCCCGGACGTCCGTGAGCACGGCTGCCAATGATGTGGTGGCTGCAGCGCATGCTGCCGGCGCCGAGCGCGTGTGTGTTGGGCTGGGCGTCTCCAATGCCGAACAGGTCCGCGAGATCGCGGCCTACGCAGAAGGCGTGATCGTGGGCACCGCGCTGGTGGCCGCCATCCGCGACGGCGGCGTGGACGCCGTGGCTGCCCTCACCAAGGACCTGAGCACGGGACTGGCCAGGGAAACCGGCCTGACCAGGGAAGAAGCCTGATCCATGCAGACGCTCCTTCAGGCGGCGGCCCTGGTGCCGGCCAGTATTCCCAGCCCGGACTGGTCCGGGTTCGATATTCCCCTGCCATGGGGAACGCTGCGCATCCACGCCTACGCCCTGTGCATCCTGGCCGGCATCGTGGTGGGCCTGTGGCTCACGTCGGTCCGCTGGGCCAAGCGCGGCGCGCCTGAAGGCAGCGTCTGGGACATCGTGGTCTGGGCCATCCCGTTCGGCATCATCGGCGGCCGGCTCTACCACGTGGTGTCGTCGCCGGACGCCTACTTCGGCCCCGGCTTTGACGGCACCGGCGACCTCTCCCTGATCCCGCAGATCCAGCGCGGCGGCCTGGGCATCTGGGGCGCCGTGGTCCTTGGCGTGGTGGGTGCGTGGATCGGCTGCCGCCGCAGCGGCGTCAAGCTCAGCGCCTTCCTCGACGCCGCCGCCCCCGGGCTGCTGCTCGCCCAGGCCGTGGGCCGTTGGGGCAACTACTTCAACCAGGAACTTTTCGGCGGGCCCACCACCCTGCCGTGGGGGCTGCAGATCGACGCTGACAACCCCAACTTCCCCGCCGGAGTGGCCGCGGACACCCTGTTCCACCCTACGTTCCTGTACGAATCGCTGTGGAACCTGGCCGGC
The DNA here is from genome assembly GCF_030817835.1 of Pseudarthrobacter sp. W1I19. Taxonomy (NCBI): domain Bacteria; kingdom Bacillati; phylum Actinomycetota; class Actinomycetes; order Micrococcales; family Micrococcaceae; genus Pseudarthrobacter; species Pseudarthrobacter sp. W1I19. Next base: position 2,550,901 of record NZ_JAUSZR010000001.1, on the reverse strand, counting down.
GTCGTCATCCTGCTTGCCCTGGACCGGAAGTTCAACTTCCGCCGCAGCAGGCTGTTCTGGCTCTACGCCATGTACTACACCCTGGGCCGGGTCTGGATTGAAGCCATGCGCATCGACGATGCCGAGCAGATCTCGCTGTTCGGCATCACCACCCGGCTGAATGTCTGGACCAGCATCTTCGTTTTCCTGGCCGCACTGGCGGCGTTCATCCTGCTGGGATTGAAGAAGCGGGCGGACGCCGACAGCCCCTACCTGCCGGGCCGGGAACCTGCAGAAAAACAAGGCGGGGAAGCCGTAACAGGCACTGGCGATTCGGTCCGTGATACGGACCCTGTTGTCTCAGATAGTGAATGGCGTGATAATCTCCCTGATAACCAGAGCGGTTCCAGGCCCGATTCCGTCCCCGCGGAAGAGGCCTCGGCAGCACCGGCCGGCGTCAAGCCGGGACAGGATGCAACGGCTGCCGGACATTCCGGCAGTTCAGCCACAGGAGCCGCACCGGAGGCCGGCACCAGCAAGTAAACCGCCGGCCCAAAGGGCAGCAGAGCCACCGCTCGAAGCTCCCGAAAACCACAGTGTCGTGGCATGGGGCCCAATCTGTACAGCATAGAGTTGCTGTCAGATGAAGCCCTGGGCAGGGGCCTGCGTAACCGTTAGTTCAGCAGGCCGGGCTGACCTACAATTTCCAGTAAGTAACACTTTGTTGTGCCCATGTGAGCGGCGCCCGACGAGTGGGGCCAACGGTGTCCCTTCCATACGCACGATCAGGAGGAAGGACGTCTCCCATGACCCAAACTCTTCACACTCCCAGCTGGTCTGAACCGGATCAGCCTGAGACTGCCATGTCGCCGTTCAAGCGCTTTGCGGCCTTGCCGGAGGCCAGCGGGTTGTACAACCCCGAGCAGGAGAAGGACGCCTGCGGTCTTGCGATTATCGCCACCCTCCGCGGCGAACCCGGCTACGACATCGTGGACGCTGCCCTCACCGCCCTGCGCAACCTCGAGCACCGCGGTGCCGTGGGTGCGGACGAAGGCACCGGTGACGGCGCAGGCCTCCTCATGCAGATCCCGGATGAGTTCTTCCGTGCGGTCACCGAGTTCGAACTTCCTGCACCGGGCCAGTACGTGGCTGGTACGGCGTTCCTTCCCGCCGAGCAGCGCGAAGCCGACGCCGCGAAAGCCGGAATCGAAGGCCTTGCGGCTGACGAGGGCCTGAAGGTCCTCGGCTGGCGCGAGGTGCCCATTGTGGCCGACCTCGTCGGTGCCATGGCGCGTGCCTGCATGCCCTACTTCTCCCAGCCCTTCCTGGCATCCGCCACCGGCGAGGAACTGGACCGCAACGAACTGGACTCGCGCGCCTGGCGCATCCGCAAGCGTGCCCAGAACAAGTTCGGCGTGTACTTCCCGTCGCTGTCCTCGCGGACCATCGTCTACAAGGGCATGCTCACCACCGCCCAGCTGGAGCCGTTCTACCCGGACCTCTCGGACAAGCGGTTCAAGACCAAGCTGGCGATCGTCCACTCCCGCTTCTCCACCAACACCTTCCCGTCCTGGCCGCTGGCCCAGCCGTTCCGCACCATCGCCCACAACGGTGAGATCAACACCGTCAAGGGCAACCGGAACTGGATGCGCGCCCGCCAGTCCCAGCTCGCCAACCCGCTGCTGGGTGACTCGCCGGAAGAGCTGTACCCCATCTGCACCCCGGGTGCCTCCGACTCCGCGTCCTTCGATGAGGTAGCCGAGCTGCTCTGGCTCTCCGGCCGCCCCATCACGCACTCGATCATGATGATGATCCCCGAGGCCTGGGAAAACCACGCCACCATGGATCCGGCACGGCGTGCGTTCTACGAGTACCACTCCCTGCTGATGGAGCCGTGGGACGGCCCCGCAGCTGTTTCCTTCACTGACGGCAACCTCGTGGGCGCCACCCTTGACCGCAACGGCCTGCGCCCCGGCCGCTTCTGGATCACCGAAGACGGCCTGATCGTCTTCGCCTCCGAGGTGGGCGTGATCGACGTCGAACCCTCCAAGGTGGTCAAGAAGGGCCGCGTGTCCCCGGGCAAGATGTTCCTGGTGGACACCGAAGCCGGCCGCATCATTGACGACGAAGAGGTCAAGGCCGAAGTTGCCGCCGCCAACCCGTGGGCGGAGTGGGTCAAGGACAACCTGATCGACCTCAACGAGCTTCCCGAGCGTGAGCACGTGGTCCACACGGCTGCGTCCGTGAACATCCGCCAGCGGACCTTCGGCTACACCACCGAGGAACTGAAGATCCTGCTGGGCCCGATGGCCCGCACCGGCGCCGAACCCCTCGGTGCCATGGGCTCGGACACTCCGGTGGCCGTACTGTCCAAGCGCCCCCGGCTGCTCTTTGACTACTTCGTGCAGTCCTTCGCGCAGGTGACCAACCCGCCGCTGGACGCCATCCGTGAAGAACTCGTCACGTCGCTGACCTGTGCCATCGGCCCCAACGGCAACCTCCTGGACACCAAGCAGGTACGCCAGCCCCAGGTCCAGTTGCCGTTCCCGGTGATCAACAACGACCAGCTCGCCAAGATCGCCAACATCGAGGACGCAGACGGCAACCGCGTGGCCATGAAGGTCCGTGGCCTGTACCGCCCCGAAGGCGGCGAGAACGCGCTCCGCGCCCGGCTCACGGAAATCTGCGAGCAGGTTTCCGGCGCCATCAACCGCGGCGTGCAGTACATCGTGCTGTCCGACCGCGACTCCAACGCGCAGTGGGCGCCCATCCCGTCCCTGCTGCTGGTCAGTGCCGTCCACCACCACCTGCTCCGCAGCGCCAACCGCACCAAGACCGCCCTGGTGGTCGAGGCCGGCGACGTCCGCGAGACGCACCACGTTGCAGTCCTGATCGGTTACGGCGCATCCGCCGTCAACCCGTACCTGGCCATGGAATCCGTGGAGCAGCTGATTGCTGCCGGCGACGTCACCGGCGTCACCCCGCAGGACGGCGTCTACAACCTCATTAAGGGCCTGGGCAAGGGCGTCCTGAAGATCATGTCCAAGATGGGCATCTCCACCGTGGCGTCCTACACCGGCGCGCAGACGTTCGAGGCACTTGGCCTGGGACAGGAGCTGGTGGACGAATTCTTCGCCGGCACGCATTCCCAGCTGGGCGGCGTGGGCCTGGACGTCATCGCGGCCGAAGTTTCCGCACGCCACCAGATGGCCTACCCCGAGGGCGGCATCGAGCAGCCCCACCGCCCGCTCCTGGGCGGCGGCGAGTACCAGTGGCGCCGCGACGGCGAGCCGCACCTGTTCAACCCGGAGACGGTCTTCCGGCTGCAGCACGCCACGCGTGAGCGCCGCTACGACATCTTCAAGGCCTACACCAGGGGCGTGGACGACCAGTCCACCAACCTGATGACCCTCCGCGGCCTGCTCAAGTTCAAGAACGAGCGCCCGCCAGTTCCGCTCGAGGAAGTGGAGCCTGTCTCCAGCATCGTCAAGCGGTTCTCCACCGGTGCGATGAGCTACGGCTCCATCTCCCAGGAGGCCCACGAGACGCTGGCTATCGCCATGAACCAGCTGGGCGGCAAGTCCAACACCGGTGAAGGCGGCGAGGATGTGGACCGCCTGCTCGACCCCAAGCGCCGGTCCGCCGTCAAGCAGATCGCCTCGGGCCGCTTCGGCGTCACCAGCCTGTACCTGACCAACGCCGACGACATCCAGATCAAGATGGCGCAGGGCGCAAAGCCCGGCGAAGGCGGCCAGCTGATGGCGCAGAAGGTCTACCCGTGGGTGGCCCGGACCCGGCACTCGACCCCCGGCGTCGGACTCATCTCCCCGCCCCCGCACCACGACATCTACTCGATCGAGGACCTGGCGCAGCTGATCTACGATGCCAAGCGCGCCAACCCCTCGGCCCGCGTGCACGTCAAGCTCGTCTCGGAAGTCGGGATCGGCACTGTGGCGTCCGGCGTGACCAAGGCGAAGGCCGACGTCGTACTCGTTTCCGGGCACGACGGCGGAACCGGCGCCTCGCCGCTGAACTCGCTCAAGCACGCCGGTGTCCCGTGGGAGCTTGGCCTGGCCGAGACCCAGCAGACGCTGATGCTCAACGGCCTGCGCGACCGCGTGGTAGTGCAGGTTGACGGCCAGCTGAAGACCGGCCGCGACGTGGTCATCGCCGCGCTGCTCGGCGGCGAAGAGTTCGGTTTCGCCACCGCACCGCTGGTGGTGGAAGGCTGCATCATGATGCGCGTCTGCCACCTGGACACCTGCCCCGTGGGTGTTGCCACCCAGAACCCGGAACTGCGGGCACGCTTCAGCGGCAAGCCGGAGTTCGTGGTCAACTTCTTCGAGTTCCTTGCCGAGGAAGTCCGCGAGATCCTGGCCGAGCTGGGCTTCCGCAGCCTGGAAGAGGCCATCGGCCACGCCGAGGTACTGGATGCCCGCGAGGCGATCAACCACTGGAAGGCCGACGGCCTGGACCTGGATCCCATCCTGCACGGGCTGGAGTTCGACGACGACGCCCCGCTGCGGAACATGACCGGCCAGAACCACGAGCTGGACAAGCACTTCGACCAGCGGCTCATCACCATGGCCACTGAGGCCCTGACGGACCGCAGCCCGGTGAAGATCTCCGTAGACGTGATCAACACGGACCGTTCCGTGGGCACCATGCTGGGGCACGTGGTCACCAAGACGTTCGGCACGGACGTCCTGGCCACGGACACCATCGATGTCACCCTGAGCGGTACCGCCGGCCAGTCCCTGGGCGCCTTCCTGCCCGCAGGTATCACCCTGCGGCTGTTCGGCGACTCGAACGACTACGTGGGCAAGGGCCTTTCCGGCGGCCGCATCATCGTCCGGCCGGACCGCACCAACGTGTTCAAGGCCGAGACGAACGTCATCGCCGGCAACGTGATCGGCTACGGCGCCACCAGCGGCGAGATGTTCCTGCGCGGACAGGTGGGCGAACGCTTCCTGGTCCGCAACTCGGGTGCCACCGCTGTCGTCGAAGGCATCGGCGACCACGGCTGCGAGTACATGACCGGCGGCCAGACGCTGATCATCGGCCGCACCGGACGCAACTTCGGTGCCGGCATGTCCGGCGGCACCGCCTACGTCCTGGACCTGGACACTGCCAAGGTCAACAAGGACGCCCTGCAGTCCGGTGAACTCCAGCTCCGCGAGCTGGACGCCGAGGACCGCGACATCGTGCATGGACTCCTGGTCAAGCACGTTGAAGAAACTGACTCCCAGCTGGCGGCGCGCCTCCTCGAGAACTTCGATGACACCGCTGCCCGCATTACCAAGGTGCTGCCGCGGGACTACGCGGCCGTGCTGCAAACCCGCCTCGACGCTATTGAAGAGGGCCTGGACCCCGACGGCGAAGAAGTGTGGTCTCGAATCCTGGAGGTAACCGGTGGCTGATCCACGCGGATTTTTGAAAGTACGTCAGCGCGAAACCCAGCCGCGCCGTCCCGTTCCGGTCCGCATCATGGACTGGAAGGAAGTGTACGAGGCGCAGGAAAAGGGCACGCTGAAGGCGCAGGCCGGACGCTGCATGGACTGTGGCGTCCCCTTCTGCCACCAGGGCTGCCCGCTGGGGAACCTCATTCCCGAGTGGAACGACCTCATGTGGCGGGACAAGGGCGAGGAAGCGATCGAGCGCCTGCACGCCACCAACAACTTCCCGGAGTTCACCGGCCGTTTGTGCCCCGCTCCGTGCGAGGCGTCCTGCGTGCTGGGCATCAACCAGCCCGCCGTGACCATCAAGCAGGTGGAAGTTTCCATCATCGACGAAGCCTGGGACAACGGCTGGGTCAGCCCCCTGCCGCCGGCACGCCTGACCGGAAAGACCGTTGCCGTCGTCGGCTCCGGCCCTGCCGGGTTGGCCGTGGCGCAGCAGCTGACCCGGGTGGGCCACACCGTTGCCGTGTACGAGCGGGACGACAAGATCGGCGGCCTGCTGCGGTACGGCATCCCCGATTTCAAGATGGAAAAAGAGCAGGTTGACCGCCGCATCGAGCAGATGAAGTCGGAAGGTACCCGCTTCCGTACCGGTGTGAACGTGGGCACGGACGTGACCTGGGAGCAGTTGCGCAGGCGCTATGACGCCGTCGTGGTCTGCACCGGTGCCACCGTCCCGCGCGACCTGCCCATCCCGGGCCGCGACTTCGACGGCGTGCACTTCGCCATGGATTACCTGGTGCCGGCCAACCGCGCTGTTGCGGGGGAGCAGGTGGAGAACCAGATCCATGCGCAGGGCAAGCACGTGGTGATCCTGGGCGGCGGCGATACCGGTGCGGACTGCCTGGGTACCGCCCACCGCCACGGCGCTGCTTCGGTGACCACCCTTGCCATCGGCAAGCAGCCGCCGGCCGAGCGTGCCAGCCACCAGCCCTGGCCGACGTTCCCCACGCTGTTCGAAGTTGCCAGCGCTCATGAGGAAGGCGGCGAGCGGACCTACCTTGCCTCCACCGTGGAGTTCGTGGGCGAAAACGGCAAGCTGACCGGCGTCAAGGTTGCCGAGACGGAATTCGTGGACGGCAAGCGCCTGCCCAAGGCCGGCACCGAACGGATCATCCCCGCTGACCTGGTGTTCCTGTCCCTGGGCTTCACCGGTGCGGAGCCTGCGGGCATCACCGAACAAGTGCATGCCGAGTTCGACGGCCGCGGCAACGTGTCCCGCGACGGCTACTACATGACCAACACCGAGGGTGTCTTCGTGGCCGGCGACGCTGGCCGCGGACAGTCCCTCATCGTGTGGGCCATCGCCGAAGGACGCGCCGCCGCCGCAGCCGTGGACAAGTACCTGATGGGCAGCACCATCCTGCCGGCTCCTGTGGCGCCTACCGACCGGGCCATCGCCGTCCTCTAGAGCTGCACCGAGGGTTCACCTCTTCGACAACTTAACCAATGCAAGAGACCAATAGGGTAGGTATATGAGACGCGCTAAAATTGTGGCTACGTTCGGCCCGGCAATTGCCAGCTATGAAAACACCCTCGCGGTGCTGGAAGCCGGTGTTGACGTTGCTCGTATGAACATGAGCCACGGCGACTACACCGTGCATGACAACACCTACGAAAACGTCCGGAAGGCAGCCGCCGATCTTGGCAAGGCTGTGGCCATCATGGCCGACCTCCAGGGACCCAAAATCCGCCTGGGCCGGTTCGTGGACGGCCCGCACGCCCTTGCCGTGGGTGACACCTTCACCATCACCACCGAGGACGTTCCCGGCACCAAGGACATCTGCTCCACCACGCTGAAGAGCCTCACCGAGGACGTCAACGTGGGGGACGCGCTGCTGATCGACGACGGCAAGGTGGCCCTGCGCGCCACGGCCGTCGACGACGTCAAGGTGGTCGCCGAAGTGACCGTGGGCGGCATGGTGTCCAACAACAAGGGCATCAACCTTCCGGGTGTGGCTGTCAACGTCCCCGCGCTGAGCGAAAAGGATGAGGACGACCTCCGCTGGGCCATGCGCCGCGGTGTTGACCTGGTGGCACTGTCCTTCGTGCGCGACGCCTCCGACATCCGGCGCGTCCACGAGATCATGGACGAAGAAGGCCGCCGCGTGCCGGTGATCGCCAAGATCGAAAAGCCGCAGGCCGTGGAGCAGCTGCCCGAGATCATCGACGCCTTCGATGCCATCATGGTGGCCCGTGGCGACCTTGGTGTGGAGCTTCCGCTGGAGGAAGTGCCGATCGTGCAGAAGCGCGCCATCGAACTGGCCCGCCGCTGGGCCAAACCGGTCATCGTGGCAACCCAGGTGCTGGAATCCATGATCGACAACCCGCGCCCCACCCGCGCCGAGGCATCTGACTGTGCCAACGCTGTGCTTGATGGTGCTGACGCTGTGATGCTCTCCGGCGAGACCAGCGTGGGCAAGTACCCGATCGAAACCGTCAAGGTCATGGCCCGGATCATCGAATCCACCGAGGTTCACGGCCTGGAGCGCGTCCCCCCGCTGGGTACCAAGCCCAAGACCCGCGGTGGCGCCATCACCCGTGCCGCCGTCGAAATCGCCGACCAGCTGGACGCCAAGTACATCTGTGCGTTCACCCAGTCCGGCGACTCAGCCCGCCGCCTGTCCCGCCTGCGGCCGATCAAGCCGGTCTTCGCCTTTACTCCGGTGGAGCAGGTCTGGAACCAGCTGGCGCTGACCTGGGGCATCCAGCCGGTGCTGGTGCAGATGGTTGACCACACTGACGCCATGACCGCACAGGTGGACCGCAGCCTCATGGAGATGGGACTGGTTGAGGACGGTGACCTGGTGGTCATCGCCGCCGGTTCCCCTCCCGGAAAAGCCGGTTCCACGAACTCGCTGAAGGTGCACAAGGTAGGCGACCTGGCCGACTCCACGCGCGCCGGTGAAGTCGCCAGCAACAAGGAAAAGCTCGGCCCCTGGCCGGAACGAAAGAAGAAGGCCTAGGCTTTCTGACACGGAAAAGGACCCCCGCCGGTTTGAACTGCTCCCCAGAAGTTGGACTGAGAAATTCAGTTACAACGCTGGGGAGCAGTTTTGCGTGCAAACAGTTCGTTAACCGAGGATCAGCGCCAGGCCGCTGTAGCGTGGTTTGAGAGAGGCTTTGCGGATACGGCGACAGCCACCTTGCTGGGCGTGTCCCGCTGGCCCGTCAAGAGGCTTCATCGGCGGTGGAAGATCCATGGTGAAGGAGCGCTGGTGACCAAACCGACGAAACGGTCGTACTCGTTCGATTTCAAGCTCGCGTTGGTGGAACGGTTCCTCGCGGGTGAGAGCGCGACGGACCTGGCAGTGGAGGCTGGTTTGTCCTCGCCGGTGCTCCTGAGGACGTGGGCGCAGGTCTATCGTCGCGAAGGCGCGGAAGCCTTGCGCCCGAAGCCTAAAGGTAGACCTCGGAAACCCGACGCCCCACCTCCGGTGGAGATATCCGAGCTGGAGCGCTTGCGGCGGGAGAACGAGCGGTTGCGGGCGGAAGTGGCTTATCTGGGAAAATTACGGGCCTTGAGGGCTCAAAAACAACGGTGAAGGTTCAGGCTCTCATCGCCCTCAAGGCTGATTTCCCTCTTTCGGTTCTGCTTCAGGTGTCGGGTCTTGCCCGATCCACGTTTTTCTATCACCAGGCCCGGCTCGCGGCCCCTGACCCGCAAGAAGAACTCAAGTCTTCCATCCTGGACATCTTCAAGTGGAGTCATGGTAGGTACGGGCACCGCCGCGTGCACAGCGAACTGCTCAAGAAGGGGTGGAAGGTTGCTAAGAAAACCGTGCTGAAGCTGATGGGCGTCCTTCGGCTGTTCTGTAAAGTCAGGCGGAAGAAGCGCTACAACTCCTACAAGGGAGAACAGGGCAGAATTGCCCCGAACCTGCTGGACCGTGAGTTCGACGCCACCGCCCCAAACCAGAAGTGGGTCACCGACCTGACGGAATTCAGCGTCAGTGACCGGAAGCTCTACCTCTCACCGGTCATGGACCTCTTCGACCGGCAAATCATCTCCTACTCCGTTGGCTTATCGCCAAACCTGGAGCTGACCAACAGTTCACTCCGTGCTGCCCTGGCGTTGCTCGACGACGGCCAAAACCCGCTCGTGCATTCAGACCAGGGATTTCAGTATCAGCACACCTCTTGGCGCGGGCTGCTGACCGGCGCCGGCGCGGTCCAGTCGATGTCCCGCAAGGGCAACTGCTACGACAACGCCGTGATGGAGAACTTCTTCGGACACCTCAAGGAAGAACTCTTCCATCACGTCCGGTTCCTCACCGTTGAAGCACTGGAAGCAGCTCTGCACGAGTACATCCACTGGTACAACACCGAACGGATCTCGACAAAGCTTGAGGGCCTGAGCCCGGTGCAATACCGTGCCCAGGCCCTCGCGGCTTAGGATCTTATTTGGCCAGTCCAACTATCGGGGACCAGTTCATTTGGCGGGGGTCCTTTTTTGGTTTGGTCTCTGGTGATTGGCCTGCCGAAATCCCGTGGAATTCGACAGGCCCAATCCAGCGGCTAGTTGACTTGGTTGATGATGGTTTCGGCCACTTCGCGCATGCTCAGGCGGCGGTCCATGGAGGTCTTCTGGATCCAGCGGAAGGCTTCCGGTTCCGTCAGGCCCATCTTGGTGGTCAGCAGGCTCTTGGCGCGCTCCACGAGCTTGCGGGTGGCGAACTGCTCTTGAAGGTCGGAGACCTCGCTTTCGAGTGCCTTGATCTCCTCATGGCGGGAGAGCGCGATTTCCAGGGCCGGAATGAGGTCTGCGGGGGTGAAGGGCTTCACCACGTAGGCCATGGCGCCGGCGTCGCGGGCGCGCTCCACGAGTTCCTTCTGGCTGAAGGCGGTCAGCAGGACCACGGGGGCGATGCGGGCCTTGACGATTTTCTCGGCTGCGGAGATGCCATCCATGACGGGCATCTTGACGTCCATCAGGACCAGGTCCGGCTTCAGTTCCTCGGCCAGCTGGACGGCCTTCTCGCCGTTGTCTGCTTCGCCGATGACGTCATAGCCTTCGCCGCGCAGGATTTCGATGATGTCGAGGCGGATGAGGGTTTCATCCTCGGCCACAACGACGCGGCGCGCCGGCTGGGACGATGGTTTTGACTCCGTCTGTTCAGTCACGGGATCTCCTTGGAAAGGTACGGCGGGGACATCACTATCTTAGGTGTGCGCCCGGTCCAGTACTTGATCTTCATGGTCGGTTGCGGCGTCGGCGGCGCGATTCTGGAATTCAGCCTATCTGCATGTAGAGTAATTCCGCGTACGTGAAGCGATCGCGTTGCTCACAATCAGCTGTGGGCGTAGCCTTTTGCTTCGTGTAATCCGCGCCCGAGTGGCGGAATTGGCAGACGCGCCGCACTCAAAATGCGGTATCGAAAGGTGTGTGGGTTCGAGTCCCACCTCGGGCACAGTGTTTCCGCAGGTCAGAGGCTTTTTCGCCGTTTAGTGTGTACAAGGCTTGACACTTTGGAGCTGTAGGTTGTCGGGCAGGTTTTTGTTGCGGGCCTCAGTGCAGCTATCCGTGTTGCCCCGAAATGCCTGCTCAACAACTGAAGACAAGCCCTCTTTAACGGGTTTCCTTCTTCCCGCGGCACGTGGGCGGTCTTGCCGAAATTTGTCCTCGCCGGGGCAGCCGCTACTAGATCCTTTGCTGCAGAGCCTGCGCAATCCTCTGCGCTGCTTCAATGACTTTGTCACCATGGTCCTTACCGGGAGATGCGATGACGCGGGCCAGTGGCATGGCAAGGCAGACCGCGGCGACGATTCCCTCGTCGGTTTGTACCGGGGCGCTTACCGATCCCAGTCCTGGTGTTCGAATACCGATTGACTCAATCCAGCCAACTGCAGCCAACTCGACAAGGGCGTCATCCTCGGCTGCCAGCAGTCTGCCGCTGGATCCTTGGGGGAGGGGCAGCCTTGAGCCTGGAGGCATAATCGCGCGGAGTTCGTGCTGGCTGTCGGCGCTGAGCAGGCACACGCGCTCATCTCCCCGTCGCACCCACAGTTGCGCCGTTTCGCCGGTCCGGTCCCGCAGTTCGCGGAGAACTGGCATCCCGGCGTTTTCCAGCGCTGAGCGGACGAACCGGTCGCCCAATCGGAAGGTGCCGGCATCGGTGCGGCGGAGGAACCCGTAGTCAGCCAGTTGCAGCGCGAGTCGGTGCGCCGTGGACACCGAAAGGCCGGTCTGCCGTGACAGCTCACTGGCTGACACGGCGGACCGGCCCACGGCATCAAGGATCGATGCGGCGCGCTCGAGGGTGCGGTTGCTTCCGTTGGTTTCAGGAGACGGCATATGAGAAGCCTATGACGCTCGGCTAACCCTTGGTGGCCACGGACTCGACCATCCATTCGGCCACGACTTTCTGGGAGATGGCTACGTCGAGGACGAAGACGCCTTCGTCGTTGGTGGTCAGCCAGTCCTGAAGCTGGTCCAGGTCCGCCAGGGTGTTTGCCTTGATTCCATCGGCACCGAGGGCGCGGCCGACGGCGGCGAAGTCCACTTCGTCGATGAGCATCGCCTGGTCATGCAGCCCCTTCACGGCATACTGGTGCAGCTCTGCACCGTACGCGGAGTCGTTTAGCACCACTACCACTCCTTTGCGGGTGGCACGGAGAAAGGTCTCGAAGTCCGCGAGGCCCATCAATCCGCCGCCATCACCAGTAACCAGCACGGTGGTGCGGTCGGGGCGGGCCACGGAAACGCCCGCAGCGGACCCGAACCCGAGGCCGATCGACTGGAACGCGGTGCCTACGAGGATCATGCCATGCGGGTCCGGGACGGACAGATACATGGGTGCCCAGCCCATAAAATGCCCGCCGTCCATCACTACGGAGCGCTCAGCCGGCAAAATATGCTCCAAAGCGGCGACGACAGCCCGAGGGTTCAGCCGGCCGTCGGGACCAAACTCCTCGGGGTTTTCACTTGGCAGGAACGATCGGAACTCCTGGCTTCCTACTTCGGGAGCATTGTCCCGCCACGTTGTTGTCGTGGCCGCGGTCACGCGTTCCAGCAGGCCTTCGACGAATGGGAGGATGTCCGCCCGAATGTACTCCGCGGACGGCAGGTTACCCGGGTCCGGTTCGTTATCGATCCGGATGATCTTCGTGTCCCTGGGGAACAAGGTGCCATAGCGGGTTTGGAACAGGTTTTGGCTTGCACCCACGACCAAGACCACGTCTGCCTGGCGGGCGATGTCCAGGCGGTGAAGTCTTGTGAAACCGCCTGCGATGCCCAGGTCCCAGGAGCTGTTGAACGCGTTGGCTGCCATAAGCGAGGTCATGAAGAGCGCGCCGAGCCGATCCCCGAGCTGGAGAAGGGGAGCCACGGCGTCGGTCAGGAGCATGCCCCGCCCGCCCAGGATCAGCGGCCGCTTGCCGGCAACGAGGAGCTCAGCCACCCGGTCGAGTTCGCCGGTATCGGCGGGCCAGGCTGGTTTGGCGGGCATCGGTTCGAGGGTCTGGGGCGCAGAGGGCGGGGCCGTAGCCAGGTCGTAAGGGACGGCCAGCACCACGGGCTGGACGCTCTGCAGGGCGAGGTCGAAGGCGCGGTGGGTGATGGCTTCTGCGTTGCCGGGGCCGGCGACAAGGGTGAGCACGCCTGCAGCTTCCGCCGCTTTGGCTTGGTCGATGTCGAAGGGCCGGGCGCCGGTGGAGGGCGCGTCGCCCACTACCAGGACCAGCGGGATCCGGGCTATCCGGGCTTCGGCGAGGGTGGTATAGGCGTTGGTGAAGCCGGCGCCGTAGGTTGTGGTCGCTGCTGCAATATTTCCGGTTGCCCGGTAGTAGGCGTCAGCCATGGCGACCGTGGCTGACTCGTGGCGTGCGGAGGTGAAGGGGCAGCCTCGGCGCGTTAGTCGGCTGATGAGGTGGACGTTGCCGTTGCCCATAATGCCGAACAGGTGCCCTGCGCGCTCCGCGACCACGTCGGCGACGATCGCGGCCACGTGACCTTCATCCGGCAGGGCCGCTGTCCCGCCGGGCAGAACGTGGGTGCTGGTACTCGTCATGGCTTTTCTCATTCCTAGGTGGGTCGGCAGGACAGCTTCAGGGGGTAACAGAAACCGGTGCTGCGTCGCCGTGCTTGCGTGTGAGTTCGGTGAAGGTGGAAGCGTTCGGCCGCAGTGCTGAATCCCTTCCGGGTAAGGGGGAAGCGACCAAAGTAACGGCCCGATACGGTCGTCGCGTTCATACCAAATGGTTGCTGGGCAAGCACGGTCGCTGTCTGAGCCACCCAGGCACCGGAGGCGATTGAGGGGGTGCGGCCGGTGATGGCCAGGACGTTGTCTGTCAGGGTGGTCCTTCATGTTGCCGGCCGGCGACGGCGGCGCCCGGCTTCGTGCCGGGCCGCCGCCGTCGATTCCTGCTGTTAGGCGAGGAACGGGACGATCAGCGACGTCACGAACAGGACCAGCGCTCCGCCGAGCCGGTTGGTCAGGGCTGCGAACGGCATGAGGTGCAGGCGGTTTGCCGCGCTGAGAACTGCAACGTCACCGCTGCCGCCGGTGTCTGCCATGACCAGGCCCGGGGTGATGGATGCTTCGACGAAGTTGAACTTGACCAGCCATCCCAGGATGCCGGAGGTCAGGGTGGCGATGACAACGGTGGAGATGGTCAGGAGGATGAACAGCGGGTTGCTCAGCGAGGCGAGTACTTCGGTGATGTCGATGTAGGTGAGGCTGACGCCGACCAGGAGTGCGGGAACGAGGACGGTGCCGATCAGGTCGCCCCAGTCGGCGGCGGAGTCTTCTACGTCCTGGGGGAGCAACCCGAAGACTTTGACGACAGCGGCCGCGATGATGGCCCAGGCGTAGGGGTGCAGGCCGCCGGAAGGAGGGCTGCGATGAGTTCGCCGAAGACAAAGAGGCTGCCGGCAATAAGCAGGCCTTTGCCCAGGGCGATGAAGGAGGATGTGTCCCGCTTCGGGGGAACGGTGAGTTCGTCGGACCGGCCCTTGATTCGCAGGAGCTGGCCGTGGCCGTTGAAGCCGACGAAGAGCTGCTTTTTCCGCTTGCCCAGTCCGTTATAGATTCCGGCGATGAGGATGCAGACGACGTTGGCCATGACGACGGCTGACATCAGGTCACCCATGAAGGCCGCGGAGTCGCCGCCGGTTTTCGCGGCGTACATTTCGGACATCGGCAGGGCACCCACCCCAAGGCCGCCAGCCATGATGGGGGCTGCGATGAAGAGAATGCCTTCGATGAATCCAAACCCGGTCACGGACGCCAGGAGCCCGACCAGGACGAAGGTAGCGATAAGGCAACCGATGATGGGTACTGCGAAGCGCGGTCCTGCCTTGAGCAGGAGTGCCCGTGGCATGCCAAGGATGGCGCCGGCGATAATGCCGACGACGAAGAAGTCCAGGAAGCCATGGCCGTCGGTGAAGTTCTGTACAACGGTGACCAGGTTCTCGGGCATCAAGCCGAAGAAAGCCAGCGTGGCGGGTGCGAAGGTACACAGGACGGTCGGCAGCCCGAAGTCCCGGACTACCGGGAACAGATTACCGATCCAGATGAACAGCCCACCGAGCAGGATGGTTGCGGCAAATCCGACCACCATGGTGTCGGGAAGGTTGCCGGTGATGGCGGCTGCGAGGACGAGGCCCGCCAGGGTGAGGTAGAGGGGAGCAGGGACGCTGGCGATTTTGAATCCTAAGCGGCCAGGGTAGTGGGTGCCCGGCCGGGCGCCGACAGTTTCGGTGACGGGGTGTCCGATACCGCCGGCGGGGCCGGGGCTTATCTCGCTCATGGCGTCATCCGTTGGTTCGTTGGTGGTTTCCGTGGTTCCTGGGTTTGTTGACATCATCGTCTCCGGAAATGGTGGGTGGGACCTGTTTGTGTAGGAATCAGTGAAGCGTTGTGTGGTTGAGCAGGGGGAGCCGGTCGGGAGTTTTTAGCGCGCCGGGTCCAGCAGCGCGGCGGGGGACTGCGCTACCACGTCGCGGGCAAGGCGTACGGCGTCGGCCAGGCGGTCCTCGTCGATGCCTGTCTCGTGGCCGGCATCGTGCAGGTAGCGGACCAGCTCTTCCGTTGCGATGTTGCCGTGGGCGCCGGGCGCGAAGGGGCATCCGCCGTATCCGCCCAGCGCGGCGTCAAAGCGGACGACGCCGGCACTTACGGCAGCGCCCGCTGTTGCCAATGCCTGGTGGTGGGCGTTGTGCAGGTGGAGGCAGTACTTCAGATCCGGTTCGGCGTCGCGGACGTGGTTCAGGCTGGCAAGCACCTGTTCGGTGGGCGTGGTGCCCAGGGTGTCGGCCAGGCCGACGTCCCTGATCCCCATGTCCGAGAAGGCCCGGACCACGCGGAGCAGGTACTCGGGGTCGATGCTGCCCTCGAAGGGGCAGGTAAAGGCAGTGGAAATGCCCGCGAAGAAACGGGTTTCCGGGTACCGGGCAACGGAAGCGGCGATGCCGGCGAGAGCGTCCTCGATGGCTTGCCCGGCATTAGCAGTGCTGTGCGCCTGGCTAGCGGATGTGACCACCTGGATGTCTGTGGCGCCGGCCTCGACGGCCCGTTCGATGCCCTTCCCATTAAGGGCAAGGCTGGTGTAGGTGACGCCGTTCACCACAGGCAGTGAGGAGATGACGTCGGCGGCGTCGGCCATCTGTGGAACTCGTTTCGGGTTTACGAACGACGCGGCTTCGATGCGTTTGATTCCAGCGGCAATGAGGGCCTGGGCTATTTCCAGCTTGTGGGCAGTGGAGACGATGACCGGTTCGTCCTGCAGGCCATCGCGCAGGAAAACGTCGGTGATGTCCACCTTCATTCAGCGCACCTCCTGCAGTCCGAGGTCATTGATCTCGTCAGCGTTCATCTCTGCGAGTTCCTGGAGGACCTCCTGGGTGTGTTCGCCCAGTTCCGGGCCAACCCAGTTGACCTGGCCCTGATGGCCGGGGATCTTGGGAACAACGCCGGGGAAGCGGATCAGCTCGGGTTCGTTTTCGATGACCACCTCGTGGGTCTGGATCATGTCGCGGGCCAGGTAGTGCTTGTCCACAACGATGCTCGGCGCGTCGTAGACGGGGCCGGCGGGGACGCCGGCGTCGTCCAGCTTGTCCAGGACCTCAGCCAGGGGCATGCTGCCGGTCCAGGCGGAGATGGCGCCGTTCAGCTCTTCCTCGCGGGCACCGCGGCCTTGGGTAGTAAGGAGTGTTTCGTCCTCGGCCAGGTCGTCCCGGCCGATCGCCCGCATGAGCCGGACGAACACGGAGTTTGAGTTGCCCCCGATGACGACCTCGAGGTCGTCGCCGCAAAGGTAGGAGCCGGTGGGGACGACACCGGGCAGGGCGCCGCCGGTGCGCTTCCTGACCATGCCGTAGGCGTCGTAGTCAGGGACGAGTGATTCGAGGAGGCTGAAGACCCCTTCGTAAAGTGCGACGTCGACTACCTGGGAGGTGTCGGTCTTCTGCCCGCGGGCTTTCTGGAGCATGAGCATCAGGGCGCCGATCACCCCGTACAGTCCGGCGACGGTATCGCCCAGGCTGGCCGCCGCACGCCCTGCAGGCCGGTCCGGCTCGCCGGTGACGTAGCGCAAACCTGCGAAGGACTCTGCGGAGCTGCCGAACCCGGCGCGGTTCTTGTAGGGGCCGGTTTGGCCGTAGCCGGAGATCCGGACCATGACGATGTCGGGGTTAAGTTCTTGAAGGACATCCGGGCCCAGACCCCACTTTTCAAGGGTTCCGGGACGGAAGTTTTCGATCACCACGTCGCAGTGGGCGGCGATCTTCTTGACTGCCTTAAGCCCGCCCTCGGAACGCAGGTCCAAGGCAACGGATTTCTTGTTCCGGCCGATGGTACGGAACAGCATGGAGGTCGTTCCCCGGGTCTTGCGCCAGTCGCGCAACTCATCGCCGCCGTGGGGCTTCTCGATTTTGATAACTTCAGCTCCGAAATCACCAAAAATGCGAGTTGCGAACGGTCCGGCGATAAAGCTGCCGAGCTCCAGCACGCGGATGCCTTGGAGCGGGAGGGAGTTCCCCTCAAGGTGAAGTTGCTGCGTCATGTCTGTCCTGCCTGCGTCATGGAATGCAATTCGACGTGATTCTCACTGTGTGGGAGAAGCTTGTCATCGAGCGGATAGACAGTAGCAGCGGATTGTGATCCGCGCAACAAGAAAGTGCAGCTCGATCGGCCGAATTTGCCTTGTGAGCCAAGTCATCTTCTGCTAACGTCTTCCCACTTAGCAAATAAAGCCTCTCACCACATGGGAAAGCTCATGGGGACAAGGCATCCGCGTAGGCGCGGCTTCCTGTCCTGGGGCGGATACTCGGCGCGGGAGCGCGCGCACTTAGCAAGGCAGGAAGACCAATGACTCACTATGACATCGCTGTCATTCCCGGAGACGGAATCGGAACTGAAGTGGTCGACGCGGCTCTGTCGGTACTAAAGGAATGCGAAGGACGCTACGGGCTGAAGCTGAACTACACGTCCTACGACTTCAGCGCAGACCTGTACCGGCGTACCGGACGAAAGATCACTGCGGTCGATATGGATGAGATCGGCAAGAAAGACGCTGTTCTGTTCGGTGCGATGGGGCTGCCGGACGTGCGCGGACCCGAGGGCCTTGAACTGGGCGCCCAGGTTGAAATGCGGGCCCACTACGGGCTCTTCTCAAGCCTACGGCCGGTTCGGCTTTTCCCGGGAGTCGAGAGCCCTGTCAAGGCGAAGAACGTCGACATGCTCGTCATCCGCGAAACGTCCGAAGGGATGTTCGCTGGCCTGGCCGATCATCATGAGCCCAGCGACGAGACTGCGAGTGATCGTATGACCATCACCCGGGCCACGTGCGAGAAGCTCTTCGACGTCGCGTTTTCACAGGCGCGGGCGCGTCGCAAGCGGGGCACTCCCGGACACGTAACGCTGCTGCACAAATCAAATGCTCTGCGCAGCAACGTTTTGATGGAGAAGGTTTTCGACGAGGTCGCGGCTAAAAACTCCGATATCGGAAGTGCAAAGTACTACATCGATGCCGGGTCGATGTACATGGTGACCGACCCGGAACGGTACGACGTAGTCGTCTCAGAAAATATCTTCGGCGACATCCTTTCCGAGATCGCCGCTGGCCTCGTCGGCGGTCTCGGCGTCGCGCCTTCTGCCGACGTCAGCCTCACACGCGGCGTGTTTCAGCCCTCACACGGAAGTGCGCCCGACATCGCTGGCAAGGGCATCGCGAACCCGACCGCGATGATCCTCTCGGCCTCGATGATGCTGGAGTGGCTGGGCGAACGCCATGGAGATGACCTCTGCACTCAGGCAGCACAGAACATCCAAACCGCGGTCGAGTCGGCACTCCTGACGGGACCCCTGGCGCGTGATCTGGGCGGGACAGCCGACACCCAGGAAGTTCTGGAGACCATCCTCAACGCTTTGCCGGCATAGCTGACGGGCAGGCGGCCCGGCATACCCGCCGCGGCCATGACGTCTGACACCGACTAAGAAAGATGCACCAATGACATACAAGGTTTTGTTCGTAAACCCACTGAACGACTACATCGACCGTATTCTGGAATCGACGCCAGAGGGTTTTACCATGAAAGTGATGCCGCTATCGGCTGATCTCGCGGAAATTTGCCGCGAAGCCGAAGACGCCGATTTCCTCATTTCCGGCGTCGATGTTCCCGAAGAGGTATTCCGCGCCGCCAGGAACGTGCAGTTTATTCAATACATGAGCTCCGGCTATGGGCAGCTTCCGGTTGCCGTCCTGGACGAACTCGGCGTTCCGGTTGCGCAAATGAAGACCCACTCCATCTCTGTTGCGGAACACGCACTGACGTTGATGCTGACGGTAATGCGGCGGATTCCAGCCTCTACACAGCTGCTGCGCGACGGAAAATGGCGCGAAGACCTGGATGAGACGTCCTACTCGGAGCTGTACAACAAAACAGTCGGCATAGTCGGACTGGGAAATATCGGACGCTGGATCGGCAAGATCGTCCACCACGGCTTCGGCGCCAATGTGGTCTTCTACGACAACGCGGAGATCCCGTTGACCGTGTCGGAACTGATCCCGGCCCGCACCGTGCCGTTGGAAGAGCTCATGGCGGTATCCGACGTCGTCTGCCTAAGTCTTCCCTTGAACGCGCAATCGAACAAGCTGGTCGGGCGGGACGAACTTGCCCTGATGAAGCGCAGCGGCGTTCTCGTCAATGTCGGCCGCGGCGAAGTCGTGGACCAGGACGCTCTCATCGAGTTCCTGCGCGAGGGACGCATTGCAGGAGCCGGACTTGATGTCTACGAGAAGGAGCCACTGAACACCGCCAGTGAGCTGCTGAACATGGAACAGGTGGTCTGCACGCCCCACATGGCAGGCGTCGGCTGGGAAAACGTTCAGCGCCGCATCGCGACCGTGTGGCAGAACTTCGACGCGGTCCTCCGTGGCGATATTCCAAGCGGAGTCGTAACGGCGACGAAGCGCGCGGTCAGCGTCACGACCGTTTAGAGTCCCCGGGCGGAGCCGCGGCAGTCCGGCGGCTCCGCAGGGGACCTTCATCAGCAGCGCAATGGCCGCGGACACGTCCGGTACTTCAAGCACGTGACAGCCGTGGCAGCCTGTGAAGCCCGACTACGCTGCTGTGAGAACGCCGCAGGAACTCATCGAGACCCGGGTGCTGCGTGAGTTCACACCTAAGGTGCGTCTGTAATGAGCAGTCGTCGAGTAGTCAGCGCCGGGGGAGGCTGCGTCGGACCCGGAATCATCGATGACGGTGTCGATGCACCTAACACCGCGGCGGCAATTGGCGGCATCGACTCCACGCGCCTGGCTGAAACCAACCGGCCGCGGCACGGCGGCGTCCGGAAAATTGAACATGTTGCGATGGCGAGCCAACCCTCCTCGAAGCGGCAGGGGGTAGGGTGTGCCCTAGCCGACGAAGGGGTCACGGTGAGCTACAAATATCGAACTGTTCGGGTTCGCGGTACCGAGCTGGTTGGAACGGTTGCGAGGAAGCACGGGGGTGCGGCTGAGATCTACGAAACGTCTAAAGACCTGAGCACATCGGTAGTTCCTGTGTTCTTCGCGGCAACGGGGGAGATCCGTTTTTTCGACAGGTCAGTGCTGGAGGATGTTGGGGCACCAGCCAGTTGACCGGCCTAGGGATACCGGTTCGGGCACGCCGCGAAGAGATGTAGCGAGTTACCCTAAACGCCGCCTGGTACTGGTTTGGTACCATTAGTGCATGGCTATGAATCTGCGTGTCCCGGACGATCTCGATCGTCGTCTGGACCAACTTGCCGCCGAGGCGCACACCTCGAAGTCGGCTTTGCTGCTGCAGGGTGCGGAGTTGGTGCTCCAGCGTCACCGGCGCACTCGCGAGATCGGTGAGGGTCTGGATTTCGTGATGAGCCATGACGCCGAGCTTTTGACGCGCCTTGAGGATGCGTGACCGAGTACCTCGAGATTGAAGACGCGTTGCAGGTCGTTGACCGGTTCGGGTTCCGTATCCGGGATATCGGTCTGCTGGCCGCGGCTCTGGCGCGTCCGGCAACGACAGTCATGGGTGTGGAAGCTTATCCGCAGTTGGCGATGAAGGCGGCGGCCTTGATGGAGTCGGTGGCGCGCTTCCACCCGCTGATCGACGGCAACAAACGCACAGCGTGGACACTGATGGTTTTGATGCTCTGGATCAACGGTTACCGGCATGACTTCAGCACCGATGCGGCATTTGATCTCGTCGTCGGGGTCGCCGCCGGTGATGTCTCACTTGAAGCCAGCGGCGGGCTGATTGGCAAGCATCTCATCAGGCGCTAGCTAACGGGTTCGGGAGCTTGCCGGCTCGGCGGTTTCCTGACGCGTCGTCCTTGAAAGCGGTGCAGGCCGGTTCAACGGATGGCTCAAAGGAGGTGGCAGCGACCAAGAAGCTCCTGGAAGCTGGCCAGCAGGCGAACGTAGGTCTGGTGCTTTCATGGCGTTTCGTGGTTGCCGGATTGTTGAAGCCGCGGCCGTTCTTCGAGCTGGGCAAAACCTATCAGGACCGGGGACCGCATCCTGCCGCTGGGGGTGCCGTCGTTGGTCCGGAAACTCTAAAGTGACGGAAATGATGTGTGGACACTGTCCACAGACTCGGCTTCGGACCGGGACGTACAGCCCTCGAACCGTCGTGGATTCCGCATGTTTCCGCGCGTTCCCAGTGTCTGCAAGGCCTGGAAGGTAGTTCGAGTCCCACCTCCGGCACAGTGTTTCCGCAGGTCAGAAGCTTCTTGGCCGTTTAGTGTGTACAAAGCTTGACACTTTGGAAATTTAGGGCGTGAGCAGGTTCCGTTGCGGGCCTGACAGCCGTCATCCCTGCTGGGCCCTGATCGGCGGCTCCTTCTGATCGTGCACGGGAAGACGTTCAGCCATCCTGCCTCTGCCTTTCGAGTGGAAACTGATGCCCGGGGCTTTGGGTACCAGCGACATTCCCATCTGGCCCAAGCATCGGGAAGCCTCAGGTTGGGGTCCAAGAACTCTCTCAACCACCGTCAGGAAAAGGAAAACCACCCCCTCCTGAACGGCTGCGGGCTCCTGCCTGACGTCAGATTGGGGTGTTTCAACTTGATGTGTCGATCCCGAGGATGCCCGGTTCTGCAGTAGGCGGGTGAGCGGATCGGTGAGTGCCAGTTCTGCACAAAAGCCTTTATTGAAAGGCAACTGGCCCGTGGGCGTGCTAAAGAACAAGCATTGGTCACAGGTGAGAAACTGCGGTCAATCGGTCTCGAGTGCTGTGCAAAAGAAGCGATCGTCTTCGCACAGATCCGGTGTAGGAGCGCGCCGCCCGCTTCGGTCAATGGAGCGTTCGTCACTGATAATGGGGCATCTGTCGTCATGGAAAGGTCTTTTGAGATACGCCCAGAGTCAGTGCCCGGGCACGGTGGTGGCGTCGGAGTCGTACCGGTCAGTGTGTGTACTGCATTAGGCCAAGGCTTGCGCTGGAAACGTTATGTAGCTTAGGGGTCGTTGATGCCGATGTATTGGGTGGTGGTGTATTCACCGATGCCTTCGGCGCCGCCTTCGCGGCCGAGACCGGATTATTTGACGCCGCCGAAGGGGCGGCTGCGTTGGAGATGAGGCAGGCGTTGAAGCCCATCAGGCCGAGCTCGATCTACTCCGCGACGCGGAGGAGTTTGTCGAAGTCGCGGCTGTAGAGTGAGTACCGGGTTCAGCCCACTTGCGGTGCCCGGAGGGCTTGCCGATCGTGTGGTGGATAAGGCGGCAAAGAGTCACTCGTCTGTCCGGTTTAGGGCTTGGAGCATGATCTGGGCGAGGTGCACTCCGTCGGCGGAGGTTCCCTGCGCGATTTGAGTGCGGCAAGAGAATCCGTCTGCGAGAACGATGGTGCCGTCCGCAGCGTTTCGGATGGCGGGGAACAGTTCCCGCTCACCGAGAGTCTGGGAGATGTCGTAGTGGCCTGGTTCGAAGCCCCAGTTGCCAGCCAACCCACAGCAGCCTCCCCCGATGACAGTGGTGTTTACGCCGAGTTTTTCCATGACATTAAGTTCCGGTTCATATCCAAGGGCTGACTTTTGATGGCAATGCACCTGACACAGCGCTTCAGCAGGACGGCCCGCATCGCTGGATAGTTTCCCGAATGGCCAGGGCTTGCCGTCTTGGAGGTGCTGGGCGGCGAACGACCCAAGGGTCTGAGTGAGTTGCGAAACGAGTGCAGCGCGGTCGTCATCCGGCAGCAGTTCAGTAATTTCCTCTTGCAGCATGACGGTGCACGATGGCTCTAAGCCGATCACCGGATATCCCGCACGTAACAGCGGTTCCATTACATCGAGGGTGTCTCGCAGGACCTTTTTGGTCATGTCCAACTGCCCTGTGGAGTGCCACGTAAGACCGCAGCAGACATTGCCCATTGGCATGAGAACGCGGTATCCCATTGCTTCCAGGACGTCGACTGCTGCTTTCCCGGGCGCGTCGGCTGAGAAGTTAGTGAAGGTGTCCGGCCAGAGGACTACGGATTCACGGGTATCGTCGACTTCTGCTGATGATGAGCGCCGGCGGCGGAACCATGCCGTCAGCGGTTGCGGGGCAAAGGTGATCATTCGCCGCTTCGTCTCGATGCCACCCAGTCGTTTGGTCAGTTCTTCGATTGGTCGGAAGGACTCTAGGAGGTTGATGAGGCGGAAGGCGAAAGGGATGCGTTCGGTGATGCGCATGAGGTAAGGCATCCAGCCCATGGTGAATTGGGCCATGGGCCGCCGGTTTTTTCCGATGAACGAAAACAGTCCGTGGCGATAGTGGTGATGGAGGAATTCCGCTTTGTAGGTGGCCATGTCGACGTTGACGGGGCATTCCGTGGCGCAGGCCTTGCAAGAAAGGCACAGGTCAAGGGCTTCGAGGGTTTCCTTCGATTTCCATCCGTCAGTGATGCTTTCGCCCCTGAGCATCTCCGCGAGTGACCGGGCGCGGCCCCGGGTTGAATGGACTTCGTCTTTGGTTGCCTGGAAAGACGGGCACATGGCACCCACATCAGAGCGGCAGGCACCAACACCGACACAACGGTTCACAGCGTTGGCGAAGGAACCTTCGTCCCGGGTAAAGGCGTGGACGGGTGTCAGTTCGAAGGTGCGCGCTCCCGGGCCGGGGCGGATCCCTTGGTCAACAGGTTCCGGGTTTACCAGGACACCAGGGTTGAAGAAGCCTTCCAGATCGAAGATGTTCTTGAACTCGCTAAATGATGTCAGGGCTTCGGGTGTGTAGATGGTTGCCAATAGTTCGGAGCGGGCCCGGCCGTCACCGTGTTCGCCGGAAACGGAGCCTCCGTAGCGGCGGACGAGTTCTGCGGCTTTTTCGATGAATTCCCGGTAGGCGGCGACGCCGGCGTCGCTGCTGAAGTCGAAGGAGATTCGGATGTGGACGCATCCTTCGCCGAAGTGGCCGAAGGGGATGCCGGACAGGTCGCTTTCGTCCATCAGGTCGTAGAGGTCACGCAGGTACTCGCCAAAACGGTGGGGAGGGACGGCTGAGTCTTCCCAGCCGGGCCAGGCTTCTCCGCCCTCAGGCAGGCGGGTGACGATGCCGGCGCCTGCTTCGCGGATGTTCCAGAGGGCTTTTGCGAGGGGACCTTCAGGCACGACGATGGAGTCGACGACCTTCTCGGATATCAGACCGGGCAGTTCAAGGGCACGTGTTTCGGCCTCCTGGAGGGTGTCGGCTCCGACTTCGCAGTAGAGCCAGCCTCCGCCTGCGGGCAGTTCTGATCCGGCTGTTTCCCTGCCTGGCCTGGTTTGGAGGGCCTGGATGAGGTCTGCTCCCATGCCTTCAATGGTGTACACGTGTGCGATTCGAAGCTTGGGGGCCGCGGCCGCGGCGGCGAAGACGTCTTCGAACCCGAGGACTGCCAAGGCGGTGTGTGCGGGCTTGCGGACAAGTTTAACGGTGAGCTCTGTGATGACTCCGCAGGTGCCCTCCGTTCCGGCGAAGGCTTTGGCGGTGTCGAAGCCGTGTTCGCTGAGCAGGTAGTGCAGGCCGTATCCAGAGACTTGGCGGGGGAACTGGCCAAGTTCCGTGCGAAGCATTGCAAGGTGTCGGTCGCGCAGCGCGGTGAGTGCAAGGGTGATTTTCGGTTCGGAGGTGAAGCCCTTGCCGAGTTCGATTTCGCTTCCGTCCCCCAGCATGACCTTGACGGCTACGAGGTTGTCTGCGCTGGTGCCCCAGGCCACGGAGTGGGATCCGCAGGCGTTGTTCGCGACCATTCCGCCTATTGTGCATCGGGAGTGGGTGGACGGGTCTGGCCCGTAGGTGAGGCCGAATTCCGAGGCAGCGTCCCGCAGTTGGTCGCACACTACGCCCGGTTCGATGACGGCGGTCATGGTTTCCGGGTCAATGGATTTGATCCGGTTGAAGTGCCTGGAAGTGTCGATGATGAGGCCCTCGCCGATGGCGTTGCCCGCGACGGATGTTCCTCCGCCACGGGAGATGACCGACCAGCCGCGACTCTGCGCTAAGGCCAGCGCTTCCCGGACTTCCTCGGCGTTGCGCGGTTCGACGACTGCTGCCGGGAGCCTGCGGTAGATGGACGCGTCGGAGACGTAGGCGGCGCGAGTGGTGAGGTCGTCTCGGATGTCGATCATGGTTCCCGTCTTAGTGTGCTTCTGTGCCAGCCTCGGAGCCTGTTGGCCCCGTTGTAGGCGGACAGCCCGTGAGCTGGCTTAAGGGCTGCTGGAGTGAATTGGGGGAGGGTGATGGTACCTGCCGGCCCCGCAGGGCCGACAGATCCCAATGTCACGTCAGGCGGAGGTGATCCGTGCAGGTGCCGCGCTGGTTGCGAAGGCCTGGTCGAAGAATTCCTGGAGCCGGTCGCACATCTCGATGAATTCGGGGTGGTCGCCGTACATGAAGTCGTTGTGCCGACCCTTCACGGTGTAGAGCGTCTTCGGGGATTCTGCCGCTTCATACAGCGAGGCAGCTTCCTCGAAAGGGTGCAGCGTGTTGTTTTCGCCGTGGGCGATGAACAGCGGCGTCGGCGACAGGTACTGGACCGCCCGCTCCACCTTGGTGTCGATGATGGATTCGGTGAACTGCAGTCGGGTGGGGTGCCCGAAACCGTAGACCTGTTCAAGTTCCTTGCCGACGTAGTCCTTGGTCGCCGGGTCCAGCGGGTAGTGATGGAACGTGTCGGCGAGCTTGGACTCGCCTTCGAGGACCCGGCGGGTGCGGTCTTCCCGGACCTCGTCGAGGATCTTGGTCCATTCATCGTAGGTGTGGATGGACTTCAGCCAACGCTCCCCGTCGTAGAAGCCGTTCAGCGCTGCAACTCCGGCGACGTTCTTTGCCTTTTCCCCGGCCAAAACGACGTTCGCCGCACCCATACCCCAGCCGATGAGCCCGATTTGGGAATTGTCGACCTCTTCCTGGGCCTGCATGAAGGTGATGGCGTTCCTGACGTCTTCGACCTGCTGTTCGATCAGCACGGTGCCTTTGGGGCCCTCGCTGTCGGCCATGCCGCGGTAGTCAAAGCCAAGGCAGATGTATCCGCGCGCGGTCAGATTCTCGGCGAACAACTTCGGGTAGAAGTTGTTGAAGCCCTGGTATCCGGAGTTCACGATGATCGCAGGGCTGGGACCGGTCTGGGAGAGGTCGTCCGGGTAGTAGATGCTGGCCTGAAGACGGCTGCTTTCGCTGAAGAATGTTGTCTTTTTCTCAATCATGATTTTCCTCGGTTTTCTGGGTGGTTCAGCGGTATGGCTTGTATGCGCTGTTGTCTGGTGTTTGTTACTCAGGTGATGGTTTGGACTGATTCTTCTGTGCCGAGGGCCTTTCGACTGTTGGGCGGGTACACAGGCAGCCGGATCCGGCAGGGGCAGGGCTGGTTCAGCTGTGAGATTGTGGTGGCGGGTTGCCGGGGAAGTCCAGGTTGTAAGGAGCCTCTAGCAGCGTGGCCTGGTCTCCTTCCGGAGCTCGCTAGTTGGGCGAGAACAGCGATTCGGGAGTTATGGAGGCTGCGGCTTCCAGCCATCGACGGTCGAGGCCTTCGGCGCTGAGCGTGTCAACGAGGAGCATGAGTGCTTCGGGCGGGGGAGGGGAAGTGGGTTGGCCGGCGTCTGAGGAAAGGATCAGCCGGTCCCCGGCGGCTTGGGCGGCGCGGGCCAGCATGGCTGGGGTGCAGCCTGGCTGGTGCAGCAGCTGGTAGGTGGTGATTTCTGCGTAGCCTCCGCCCTCCACGAGTGTGCGGATTGCATCCGGTTGGAGGCCCGGGACGGTGTAGGAAGGGTGGGTGAACATCAGCCGGTTGATTCCGTAGTGTCGGGCTCTTTCGCTGAGCCATCGGCATTCGTCTCCGCTGAGGTGCCCGGTAGCGAGCACCGCGTCATGGTCTGCGATGAGGGCCAGCACGGTTTCGGTGGCCTCTGTGGCTTTGGTGTTGACGGGGGGAATGGCGTACGTCCGGGTTCCTATTCGGGGTTCGTGCTGGCACAGCCGGGGAAGGTCGGCGGTGTGCTGGGTGTGGGCATCGGCTGTGGGCATCCAGATGACCCGGCCTCCCGCGCCGAGAGCCGCTGCGACTGCCGATGGATTGACGCCCTCGCAGTGCTGATTGAGGGCCAACCCGCCGTAGACGGCTTTGCCGGTAGCGCGGGCTGCTGCGTGGGCGCGCCCCACTGTCGATTCGTAGTGGGCTTTCAGCACGAAGCCGGAGAAGTCCGCGGCAGCGTACATGTGGCTGATGTCGTGGTCATCGCCGATGCGGTCCAGGACGTCGGGTCCGGCGTGCACGTGGCTGTCGAACACTAGAGTTCCTCCTCCTGAGCCAGTCGTGCTGCTTCACGGGCGATAAGGTCAGCCCTGCTTTCTTGCAGAAGTGGCCACTGTCTGCGCAGAGCGCGAAGTTCTCCCAGGTCCAGTTCGCAGTCCAGTTCGCCGGGTTCCTGGCCCAGCTGTGCCATGACCTCGCCCGAGGGGTGGATGACGCGGGAGCCGCCCCAGAAATCGTTACCGTTTTCCCGCCCAACCCGGTTGATGAAGAGGACAAAGGCCTGTGTGGTGACGGCCGCGTGGCGGAGGATGAGGTCCCAAGCCTGGTCGGTCGGCAGCCCCACGTTGCTGGTGACACTGTTCACCGGGATGACCAGGACTTCGGCCCCTGCGTGGCCCGCCAGCCAGGGCATGGGCGGCTGCCATGCGTCGTTGCAGATCAGGGTTGAGATCCGGGCCTTGGGCAGGTCGTAGCAGTGCAGTCTGCCGCCGGGGCGGAAGTGTTTGCGTTCCTCCCATGCCCGGTAGGTCGGCAGGTACATTTTGCGTTGTACCTGGACTTGGTTGTTGGTGATCAGGGCCGCGCTGTTGAAGGTGTGGTGGCGGTCCGCTTCGGCAAAGCCGACCAGCGCTGCCGGGCCGTAGCTTCCGAGCCGGAGCAGGCGTTCGTCGTTGGCGTTGATGGGCTGGGCGTCTGGGACTTGTCCTAGATGGTAACCGTGGGTGGCCAGCTCTGCAGTGGTCACCAGGTCAAAGTCCGAAGCGGCCCGCACCAGGTGGTTCAGGTGTTCCAGGTTGCCGGAAACGTCCCCTAATGATGGGTCAGTTTGCAGCAGCCGCACTTTGAGGGGTGAGGCGTCCGGGGTCGGGGTGTCAGGCACCGATGAAGCCCTTCTCGCTGAGCCAGGTCTTCGCGGTTTCCTCCGGGGTCTTTCCGTCCACGTCGACCTTGGCGTTGAGCTGGCGCAGTGTTTCGTCAGTAAGGGCCTCGGCTACTTTGCCCAGGACGTCGCCTACTGCGGGATTTGCCTTGATGACCTCGGTGCGAATGCTTACTGCGGGGTTGTACGGGGTGAAGTAGTTTTTGTCATCCTCAAGGACGGTGAGGCCGAGCGCTTCAATGCGGCCATCGGTGGCGAACACCTCACCGAAATTGCACGGGGCTGCCTTGTCAATGGAGTTGTATACGGCACCGGCGGCGAGCTCGGAAACGTTGTTGCGGGGCAGCTTGAATCCGTAGGCATTTTCGACACCAGGCCACCCATCGTTGCGGCCAAAGAATTCGGCCGCGCCGCAGAAGCCTGCTGCGGCGGGATCATTGGTGGCGAGGGCAGCGTAGTCGGACATCGTTTTCACATGGAGCTCTGCCGCTTTTTCGTGGCTGATTGCGACGGCGTAGGTGTTGTTGGCCTGCGACGGCTTCAACCAGGTGACCGAGTTTTTCGCTTCATCCTGTTTGGCTACTGCTTCGTAGAGCTTTTGCGGGTCTGCCATGGGCTCGGTTTGTCCCAGGTGGGTGATCCAGCCTGTACCGGTGTACTCCCAGTAAAGGTCGATGTCACCGCTGGTAAGAGCGGAACGGACGCTGCTGGTACCGGAAAGCCCGCAGCTGCGGCGGACTTCGGCACCTGTCGATTCCAGTGCCTGGGCGGCGACCTCACACAGCACCAGCTGCTCAGTGAATTCCTTGCCGCCGACAGCGAGCTTAACGCCCTCTAGGTTGCTGTCCTTCGCGAGGGAGCCGCCCGTGACTCCGCTCGGCGGAGCTTCTCCGAGGCTGCAGCCGGAGAGCAATATGCCGGCAGCAATGGCGACGGCGAAAATAGTCTTGTTGCGCATTGGGGGGAATCCTTATCTAGAGGGGGGAGAGCTTAGACGCCCTTTGGGCGAAGGCGATTTTCAATGAATCCAGCCAGTGAGTCGACCAGCAGAGCCAGTGCGATAGTGAGAAGGCAGCCGGTGAGCAGAATGGGCATGCGGTAGAACACGATCCCGCGCTCAATCAGGTCCCCCAGACCACCCGCGTTGGTGTAGGTGGCGAGCGTGGCTACACCCACGTTCAGGATCAACGACACCCGGATACCGGCCAGCATGACCGGAACTGCGAGCGGCACCTCGACGGTGAAGAGAATCCTCCGCGCGTTCATGCCCATGCCTTTGGCCGCGTCGATGATGAAGGGTGAGACCTGTTGCAGTCCTATGATCGTGTTCCGCAGGATGGGCAGCAGAGCATAGATTACGAGCGCTATGACGGCCATGTTGAACCCGACGCCGAAGAGCAGGGCCAGGAGAACCAGGATCCCGATGGATGGGATGGCCTGGCCTGCATTCGCGATGGCAAGCACGGGGGCCCGGAAGTACTTGGCCCAAGGCCGGCTCAGCAGGATACCGACAGGCACACCTATTGCAACAACCGTGACCGTGGATATGACGACCAACAGGACATGCTGGTACGCCTTCTCCAAAATGACATCGGGGGCCAGTGCACGGGCTTCAATGGTGTCAAGATCAGCGGTCGCGATGTAAACCAGTGTCCCCACTACGAGGAGCACCGCGATTGCCGGCATGATCCATCCGGAATAGCTCCTTGGTCTGGGGCGTCGTACTGTTGCCGTTAGCCGGGTCGCCGAGGCTGTCACTGGACTGCCCCTTGCTTCGCCTGCGCCGTTGCCAGGAGCATGTCCTGCACCGTCAGAGTCTCTCCTCCGTTCACCTGCACCCGCTCTGCCCCATGCTCGAGCATCTTCTCCAGCACAGCGGCGACCGTATCAGTGCGCTGCACCGTCAGTTCAGCCGGCCGCAGGTCCGAACTGGGCGGGACCTGCAGGTCACCGATGCGGAGCAGCGACAGCCGGCGCAACGCAGCTCCTTCACCGATGAAGGAGCGGACGAAGTCATCAGCAGGGTTGGTCAGGATTTCCAGGGGAGTCGCGAACTGCGCCAGCCGGGAGCCTTCAGCGAAAATGGCGATCCGGTCCCCGAGCCGCAGTGCTTCGTCGATGTCGTGCGTGACGAAGACGATAGTTTTGCGGATGCGCTGCTGAAGTTGCAGGAATTCCCCCTGCAGGCGGTCACGTGTAATCGGGTCGATAGCGCCGAAGGGTTCATCCATGAGCATCACCGGCGGGTCGGCAGCCAAGGCACGTGCCACACCGACGCGTTGCTGCTGGCCTCCCGAGAGTTGCTTCGGGTAGCGGGACCGGTAGCTGTGGGGGTCCAACCCCACCAGCTCCAGCAGTTCTTCCACACGGGCAGCAATCTTCTTTTTGTCCCAGCCGAGCATGGATGGAACCAGCCCGATGTTCTGTTCGATAGTCATGTGGGGCAGGAGACCAACCTGCTGGATTACGTAACCGATGTGTCGGCGCAACTCATCAGGGTTGGCGTGCGTGACGTTCTGGCCATCGATCCAGATTTCTCCCCCCGATGGCTCAACGAGCCGATTCATCATTCGCAGTGTGGTCGTCTTTCCGCAGCCGGAGGGGCCGACCAGGCAGATGAACTCGCCGCGCTTGATTTCCATGGAGAGTGGTGCAACCGACGGGGCGGGCGCACCTTCGTAGTGCTTGGAGACACTGATCAGCCGAATCATGGCATCCGTGTAACCGGTGGCGGCGAGCTGGGCGTTAGACATGTAGTTTTAGACCTCTCGGTGTTGAGATGCGGCCAAGAAAGATGAAGAGAAGGTCAAGGATCGCTGCGACGGCCACGATCGCTACGACACCCGCGAGGGCCTCATTCAGGGCGTTTGCTCCGCCGATGCGCGACAGGCCCCTAAAAATGAGTTCGCCAAGACCAGGGCCGCGTACGGCCGCGCCGATGGCAGCGATGGCGACCACCATGATCGTCGCTACCCGGATGCCGTTCAAAATGACAGGCCAGGCCAGCGGGACGCGAATGCGCCAGAGGCGCTGCCAGGAGCCCATGCCCATGCCGCGGGCCGCATCAATCACTCCCTCGTCTACGGTTTCGAAACCCGTTACTGCGTTGCGAAGAATCGGGAACACCGCGTAGACGGTCAGCGCCAGCACAGTGGGCACGACTCCGAGCCCGAACAACGGAATCATGAGACCGAAAAGGGCAAAGGAAGGAATGGTCAAGATGGTTCCAGCCACAGAGAGCGCGACCTTGCGCACCTGAGGCAGAGTCTCCGTGGCTACGGCGATGATGAGGCTGAGCACCGTCGCGAGCATCACTGAAATCATGACCACTTCAATGTGTTGGATGAGCAGGAAACTGATTCGCGCCTGGTTTTCGTCGACGTAGTCAAAGAAGTTCATGAAGTCCTTCTGAGGTCGGTGTTGGGTCCATTCTGGGCATGGTGATTGTCCTTGGATCGAGCGGGAGGGGAAGATAGGGAGCGACTGAGATACGTCGCTGCCTGGGCAATCTGGCGGCCCACGTGGGTTAGGTTGTCGGCGATACGGAATGAGGGGGCGGAAATGTTGATAGCCGCGATGATTCGGCCGTGAACATCGCGGACAGGCGCTGCTGCCCCGGAAAGGCCATCTTCGAACTCGTCAACAACCAAGGCATAGCCCTGCAGGCGGGCGTTCTCCACCCGGGCCACGACTTCGTCGACGCTTGTGGGTGCTTGTGAACCGGGCCCCTTGCTGAAGGTCTTCTCAATCAGAGCGTGGATCTCGTCGGAAGTGTGATCAAACAGCAGTGCCCGCCCCGAAGAAGTGCACCAGATAGGTACGGCCCGACCCACCCATACGTTTGCCTCTATGACCTGTTGGGGTCCCTCAGAAACGATGGTAAAAACGTCCTCGTTTCGCCGAATGCTCAGGTGGACCCGCTCGCCGAGCAGGGTCGCAAGTTGTCGCATCACGGGCGGAGCCAGGAGAAGCAAGCGCTGATCCCCGGCCTGGGCAGCAACAGCGAAAAGCTTCCACCCGAGACGGTGCAGCCCCGTCGCGTCGCGCTCCACCAAGCCCAAGTCCACCAGCGGCTTCAATTGCCGTGAGACACTCGACTTGTCACGCGCCAGGGCTCGAGCAAGACCCGAAACCGTCAGCCCGAGGTTGCCCTCTTGGCTCGTGTGGGACAAGGCCTCAAAGATTGCCAACATCTTCGCAGGTCCTGTGTCTTGACTCTCATTCACAAAACAACTGTCAATCAATGGTGCAAAGAGCGCAATGGACCGTTGCATTTTTTACAACACTTCTGCCGTTACGTTCGGCAAGATCACGGCAGCCCCGGGGTTGGGGCTGGTACTGCCACGACACCGAGCGTTAGGGAGAGGTCAGAAAGGCTCGGGCAGGGTTACGCCAGCGCTCAGCTGCCCAGTGCTGCCTACACAGCCTGGTTCCCTCCACCCCGGAAGCTGGGCAAGGACGTCTGGGGCGACATCCGCAATCGCGTTGCAAGCAGGACTTCGGCCGCGAGCACGGACCGCACGCCCTTCCCAACCTATGGTGCACTTTCTCCTGCCTAATTCTGGCTGGCACAACGGTTCCCGGTTCTGCCGGAGGTGAATTGTGTTGTGGTGGAGAGGTCAGAGGGGCAACTGGCCTTCGCCGATGTTTGCTCTTCCGCCCGGATAAGGAGGCCTGGAGAACTGGCCGGCGTGGCTCTTTCTGCTCTAATTCCCTGCAGGTCCCCCTTGCAGGATGGTGCGCGCGGTCCAGTTCGCGGCGCCGATGAGGCTGGCCTCTTCGGCGCGTTTGGCTTGGGTGAGCGGGAGCTCGCTGAGCGGCGGCCTGGCCTTAGCAATGCCGCTGCGAATGGCGGGCTCCACGAGATCCCATGACTGGGCCATGGAACCTCCCACGATGAGCGTTTCTGCCTCGAACGATTCAAGGTAACGGGCCAGCGCCACGCCGAGGGCTGAAAATGCTTCGTGGAGAACGCGGGAGGCAGTGGCGTGGCCGGTGCGGGCTGCCTGAGCGATCTCCCTGACGTCAGGAATTCGGCTCGGATCCTCGGCAGGGTTAATGCCCGTTGCAGTGGCGTAGGCCGTCCGGATGGCGCGCCTGGAGACATGATCTTCCAGCGGCACTCCGTTATGTTCCAGAAGGTAGGCCGACCCGTCCGGGGGAACGGAGGAGCCCGTCTTGACAGGTGCGCCATTGTCTAGAAAGCTCGAACCGATTCCAGTGCCGAGCGTTAGGCACACGGCGCGCTTGTGGCTTCCCGCTGTTCCGATGGCGTATTCGCCGATTCCAAAGGCGTCAGCGTCGTTAAGGAAGGCGAGAGTTTGTGGGTGCAAGCGCTGTGCCAATGAGTTACGGAGGTCATGGTCCCGGAGCTGGTCGAATTTTCTCACGTCGTGGTAGCGTGCAATCCCGCTCTCGTAATCAAAGGGGCCAGGCAGGGCGACGCCCCAATTGTTGTTATGAGCATCCCCCAGGTTGATGGCTGCCTCACTTAGCGTAGCCACGATGTCATCGACCGCGCCATGGGCATCGAGATGGAGGCGCTTAACTGTGCCTGACAGAACTTCCCAGCGAGGCTCGGCCTTAACGAGGGCAGCCGTGACATGGGTCCCGCCGATCTCCAGAGCGGGAAAGGCAGAGCCGGGCTCAGCTCCGGGGTCTAAGTGAAGTGTCATGGGTGAAAGTCCTCTTTGATTGATATTCTTGTTACAAAAAGTGCGGATAGTAGCGTTACCCGGACGCAGCCATCACGTAAGGAGCGGCAATTGCGAGAGGCAAGCAGCGTGCCATCATCGTCAGCGCCGACCGTGCGGGATGTTGCCGTCAGAGCCGGTGTGAGCCCGATGACGGTGTCTCGAACAATGTCCGGTGGGTTGAACGTCCGTCCCGAGGTCCAGGAGCGCGTGTTTAAGGCGGTGCAGGAGCTCGGTTACTGGCGAAATCATAGTGCCCGTAACATCCGCCTTGGACGCCCTTCGGGCTTGGTGGGCATCGTGGTTACAAACATCGGGAATCCGTATTACGGCGAATTTGCGTTGGGTATTGAGGGCATTGCAGAGGAATATGGCCGGCAGATAGTGGTGGGCAATACCGGGGAGGACCCGGGCCGGGAGCGCGAGCTGCTCACGGATTTCGCTGCCCGCCAGATTGAAGGCGTAATTCTGGTTCCGGCAGGGAATGGTCTTGAACTTCCGGGCTCCAATCGCCTGGCCCATGTGCCTCTGGTACTGGCCTCGCGCACCATCGACGGCCTGGCTGCCGACACAGTTCTCGTCGATGACATCGAAGGCGCACGGTCCGGCACCCAGTGCTTACTTGATGACGGACACACGCGAATAGCCTTCTTGGGGGACGCCGCGGGCATTTCCACCACTCGCCGCCGGTTGCACGGCTTTTCCACAGCGCTGTCGATCGCGGGAATCGCTCAGGAAGAAGTGCTGCAGGTTCCCTGCAGGGATGCTCCCACCGCACAAAGTGAAGTCGCACGGCTCCTGAACGCTGCCGACCCTCCTACAGCCTTCTTCTCGAGCAACAACCGGATTACGGTGGGTGCGCTCCGGGCCATTTGCGAGTACCGGAACGCTCACCCAGGCTTTCCTGTTCCGGCGTTGGCCTGTTTCGATGACGTCGAACTCGCCGACTTGCTGCAGGTCCCGCTGGTTGTCATGTCGCATGATCCGAAGGAACTGGGAGAGCAGGCCGCTCGGCTGCTCTTTGACCGGCTTGCCGGATCTGTCCCAGCCGAGCCGCGTGATGTCCGGGTCGCTGTAACTATCCATCGCTACTGACGAAGTTCATCTATTTCACTGAGCCTGCTGTCACACCCTCGGTGATGTAGCGCTGCAGGAAGATGTACAGGATGAATACGGGCAGCGCGACCATGGAAGTGTAGGCAAGTGTTGCGGGCCAGTCGGTGGTGTAGGCAACCTTGAAAGACGCCAGTCCAACGGGGAGTGTTTGGATTGACGGGTCGGTGCTGAACAGCAATGACACAAAGTAGTCGTTCCAGACCGTTACGGTTCCCAAAATGATGTTGGTGGCCACGGCCGGCCGTGCCAGGGGCATGACAATGGCAAACAAGGTGCGGAGCCTGCCGGCTCCGTCGATGGAGGCAGATTCCTCCACCTCCATCGGCAGGGCAGCAAAGAATGCCGCAAAGATGACCACCGACAGGGGAAGCTGCAGGGCGGCATTCACGATGATCATCGGCAGGACAGTCCCGAGCAGTCCGAGTGCCTGCATTTCAACGAAGAGCGGGACCAGGCCGCTCTGCACCGGGATGAAAAGCCCGAAGGCGAACAATCCAGTCAGAAGGATGCCCAGTCGCCGGGGTTTAATGCGCGCACATACGTAGCCTGCCCCTGCCCCGACGATAGAGCTAAGCAAAACGCTGGCGATCGTCACAACCAGGCTGTTACGGGCCCTCAGCGGGACGTCACCGACCGTCCACGCTCGTGCGAAGTTTCCCCATTGCAGCTCTCCCGGCAACGCGACAGGGTTTGCATACACCTCGGCTTGGGATTTCAGGGATGTCAAGAGCATCAGCGCGGTCGGGAAGATGACAGCACAGAGCGCCAGCATCAGCACCAGGAAAACGAGGACAGAGCGGAGAGGCCGACGGGCCTTGACCCTTGGTGCGGTTAATACCGTCATTCCTGCATTCTCCTCGAAGTTAGCCAGCGCTGGGCCAATACGACCAGCACAATGATCACGGTAAGGACCACCGATTGGGCCACGGAATAGCCGTAGTTGGAGTTCAGGAAGGCGGTTTGGTAAATCAGTGTGCCAACCGTTTCAGTGGCTCCGGCCGGCCCGCCTCCAGTCATCAGATACACCTGATCGAAGAGCTTCAGGTTTCCCGCCAGCGAGATCAGAACAGCGATGGATACAGAAGGGGCAAGCAGCGGCCAGGTAATGGACCTGAACTGACGTGCACCAGCCGCGCCGTCAATAGCGGCAGCTTCATAGACCTCCTGCGGTATGTTCTTGAGCCCGGCGAGGAAGATGATCATCATGTATCCAGCGAACTGCCAGATGACCACGATGCTCACACCCAGGAGCGCGCTTTGTTGGTTGCCCAGCACGTCCCTGAGAAAGGTGTCGCCAAGGCCAGCGGCTTCGGCGAACTTACCCACAAGCCCCACAGCGGGGCTGTACATAAAACCCCAGATCAAAGCAATCACAGCGGTGCTCATCAGCGCCGGCGCGAAGAAGACGCCCCGCATGAAGGCGACCCCACGTCTTGCCCGGTTCAGTAGCAGAGCCAACCCGAGCCCCACGCCGACCTGACCCGCCACGATGACGACGGTGAAGATCAGTGTATGCACGAGCGCCGCCGCATACTTCCGGTCTCCGGCCATCTTCACGAAGTTATCAAGACCGATCCACTTTGGCGGATTGATCCCGTCCCAACGCGTGAAGGAGAAGTAAAACCCGGCGACGACGGGTCCGATCAAGAAGCCGAGGTAGATTACCAACGCGGGCAGGGCGAGAAGCGCGAAGGACCATTCGAACCTGGTCCGCTCCCGGAGCCGCAGGGGCGCAGGGCCCTTGCGGCTCGCGGCTGGACCGGCGTCCATTGTTGAGCGTGTCATTAGGGGGTGTTGTAGTCGGTCTGGTTGTCGTCGTCCTGCAGTGCCTGGAACTTCTTGACGGCGTCGTCCGCACTGGCGGTACCGGCGATAATCTCACCGAGGATGCTTGGCCCGGTGCCGTTCACGGACGGCCCAATGTTCGTCGGGTACGGTGCCGCGGCCTTGGTGAGCGCGTCGCTGTCAGCTTGGTATGGCGAGAAATTGCCAACCGCGCCCTTGATGGTGCTGGCATTCTTGTTCGCTTCGGAGTACGCAATGGCCGATTCCTTCTGCGTCAAGAAGTCAAGGAATTTCTCGGCGGCGTCCTTCTTCTTCGACCACGAGGTGACGCTGTACATGTTATCGGAGAGGGAAGAGGCAACGGCCGGCGGCTGCCCCGGCTCGTTGATGGGCAGCGGGAACATGCCCATCTCGAACCCCTGGGGGGTCAGGCTGGACAGCGTCCACGTTCCCATCAGGTACATCGCAGCTTTACCGGAGGCAAACACGTTCTGGCCTTCCTGACCGGGCAGGCTGTTGGCACCGGGAACGAAGTAGTCCTTCTTGACCAGGTCCTGGAATCGCTGCACCTGCCTGGTGAAGAGATTGTTGTCCTGCCACTTTGCTTTCCCTGTGGCCAGATCCTCCATGAAGCTGGGGTGTTCCTGGGCATAGATGGCAACCGCGTTGTGGTAGAAGTACTGGTTAGTCCAGGCATCCGCGGCCGTGAAAACGAACGGCGCGGTTCCGGCCGCCTTGATCTTGGCCGCCGCCGTCGTGAGTTCATCCCAGCTCTTGGGAACGTCGATCCCGAGCTTTTCGAACATGTCCTTGTTGTAAAAGACGCCGGTGACGTACGAGCTCTGCGAGTAGCCGAACGTTTTGCCATCCACTTCGCCTGGCTTCAGACCAATGTCATCAACATTGTTCAGAAAGGCCTGGCCCGTCAGGTCCTCAAAGGTGTTTGCCTTGGCGTACTTATTAAATTCAGCGCCGGCCCGGACGTTCAGGACGTCGATGTCGGCCTTTGCCGAGACCCGGGACTGGAGGATCTGGGCAAAGTCGCCGCCGCCCTGTTGGTCGAGTTTTACAGTGATGCCTGTTTTGTTCTTGAAGTCGTCCAAGATCGTCTGCGGAATCGGCTGATAGCCGAGGACATTGATGGTCTCTCCCTCGGCCGATCCCGTGGATGAACCGCCCGTTGAACAGCCTGTCATTCCTGCCGTTGCCAGCAGCAGCGTCGCTGCTGCACCAGCCAGTCTGCGTGAGAATTTCATGGTTTTCTTCCTACTTGTCCTTGTGCGTGGGTACTACTTGTGACAGCTGGAGGGGTCGCCCTGGGTCGGGCTCATTGAAGTTCGGTTATGAGGGCGATCCCGTCGGGAGCCTGGAGTTTAAGCAGACCGTCTGGTCCCACCGTGTGTTCGGCTTCCGCCCAAATGTCCAGATACCTTCCGGGCGGCAGCTGAAGCTGAACCTGCCTGCCCTGGCGGTCGCTTGTTGCCGGGGCGAAGACGCCCCAGGCAGGACCGTTCTCCCCATTGATTGTCAGAAGGGTGGTGTGGGCACTGAGGGGACGGCACGGCCGGGATATCGAGCTCGTCGCGTGGCGAAGGATTGCGTTGACGCCGGACCTTCCGGCATCCGCGTCCAGGATGGTGTTGGCCAGGGACGCGGCAACGAGAATCAGTCTTCCGGCGCCCCAGGGGCGTTCCCACGCAACAGGCTTCCCGTCCTTGGCGAAGAGGGGCTCTTCCAGCGGAGTCCAGAGATCGTCGGTAAATTCGAGCTCATCGCGCACGCCAGCGAAGTACCCTACGGCCTGGCCGAACAGCTGGGCAGGGTATTTAGTGGTTCCGTCATGTGCTGTTTCCAGTCCGCGGCTCCGGGCGCCTACAGTACCGGCCATGCCGCCCGGCCAGGGACGGTGCAACTTTGCATCCAGATCAAACTGGCCGCTAAGCCCGTCAACCACTACTGTGGCGCCGTCGTGGGCGAGGCCGAGTAGCTGCTTGCCGAAGTCTGTGCTCCACGCGGCGAGGTGAGAGGCGATGATGACGTCTGCGCCTGTTTCGTCGTCCAGGCCCGAAATCGGCATCATTCCGGCCTGGATGCCGGATCGAAGCAATTCAGCGGTGAGGAGGGCGGCGGCTTGTGGTGCTGCATCAGCGCCGCGGTTAAAGGAGCCAACACCCATCTGAGAGAATGCGAATTCCACCGCCTGGGACTGCTCGGAAGTCAACACTACGGCTCGTGGTGCTGCTGCTGTCCAGTCACCGGCCGCTGTTTCCAACCGTTCAAGGCATTTCGCGACCCGGGTAACCGCCCGCGCCCGGTCCCCGATCTGGTCATCGTCGTCCAGCAGGCCCCATTCGCCGGCTTCAAAGTCCTGCGCCCTGGTATTGAAGCACCATCCGGTGACCGACTGGGCGCCGGCGAGCAACGGGGCCAGATACGTGGCGGCGATCTGGGAGTGCGATACACCGAGAGGGGTATGGCCGGCGTAGTGAGTGTTTCCCGTCTGAGCTTCGGTAACCTCGACCCCGTGCTTTCCTGGCACGTTTTGCAGAAGGGTCGTGCCTGCAATGACCAGAGGAGTATGAGTGTCCCGTTGTGCAAAGCCGAAGCTCCAAGGCGCGTGGAAGGTTGCGCCAAGGACATCCACCGTCTTAGCGATGTTCTGTAGGTTGTATCCGGCCTCGGCATGGTTATACAACGACTGACAAGGGTTGGCACACAACGGAGTTTTGCTGTCGTGTGCACGGACCTGTTTAGCCACCCAGGCAAGTTCATTCTCAATGGTTCTGGAACGAAGGACGTAGTCACTAAGAATCGGCCCGTAGGACCGCCACGTGTTCTTCCTGTGGGCCGGATGCATGACGTCATCGGGCAGCGGCACCTCATCAAATGCTGCATAACCGGTTCGCCACCTCTTGTTCAAAAGGCCGATGTCATCCCCGTACTGCTCCCGAAGGACTTCCGGCCACAAAACCCGGGCTTCATCAGTGACCAATGTGTCACCCCACGGGTTCTCCGGAGGGTTCATTGGTTCATTCCACAGAATCCACTGGCCAAGCGCCGGATGTTCGGCGTAGCGCTTGACGCATGCGGCGATATACGCCTCCATGTGCCCCCGAAACGCCGAATCCAGGGTCATGGTCTGGGAATGCAGCACTGAGCCCGTGCCAAGCCACCAGGGACCTGAATTCGCAGTAAGCGTGGCCTTGATCGTTATCCCGTGTCCGGCGGCGGCATCGAAGACGTCGTCGAAGAGATCAAAGTTCCAACGGTCCGGAGATTCGCCCTGGATCCACGGCCAGATGAGGAAGATCCGCAGCTGTCCGAAGCCAACCTCGGCGGCGCGCGCCACCAATGTTCGTGTTTCCTCCTTGGACGAATCACGTTCCAGCCAGATCTGGGTTCCAAGCTGCTTATGTACAGGCAATGCGACTCCTTGCGCGAATTTTTTGAGGCTTCATCGGCTTCTGTCCTCTCATGTGCGGAGAGCCGGCTAAACGCCGCTCCACTGCATTGATGTTCACTTTGGCACAGCTTTGGTAGCGTTACCAGACGTGAAGGATAAATAATTGGTATCGTTACCAGCTGTGAGTACGTTTCGCACAGTTGGAAAGTGAGACTGAAGTCAGCGTGAACTGCACGACCGGCTGCTGTCGGTAGACGTCACATACGACATTGCAAGACGAACAGTTTCGCTATTTATCTGCAAGGGTCTCGATTTGGATCAAATGGAGAGGAGTCGTGGCGACGAGCCGTATACGCCTGACACCGGCAACGGCCGTCTTGGCGGGCGTGGCGAGGAATGGGCGTGTTTGGCCTGGCCACATAAACTCTGCATTTATCTGCTCGTCAAGGCGCTGCCAGTTGTCGCCTGATGCTGCCTCGGAACCTTCGAGGCGCCACGACGCTTCGGTGCCCACGGCAGAGGTCACGGTGTAAAGGTTGACCGGAGTGCTCTGGATGAACGTGTAGCAAATCGAGTCTCCCGCTTCAAGTATTAGAGTGCTGTCGCCTGTATCGTCGAAGACGTTGGCTGCGACGCCGGAGGTCGCCGTCGTCGTTGCAGCTCCTCCGGCCGCTAACACTGGCGACGTCGTATCGAGCCTCATGCGGGGACATGCGCCTGGTGCGGTGTGTGCCGTTGGCGTGGTGTGCGATGCCCATGCGGTGGGTTCGGATGAGGTGGTGACGACGATCGTTGGGCCTTCCAGCAGTCGCTCACGTGGGATCTCAATTTGCTGCCATCGTTCTCC
Source organism: Pseudarthrobacter sp. W1I19 (assembly GCF_030817835.1). Taxonomy (NCBI): domain Bacteria; kingdom Bacillati; phylum Actinomycetota; class Actinomycetes; order Micrococcales; family Micrococcaceae; genus Pseudarthrobacter; species Pseudarthrobacter sp. W1I19. The sequence goes on along the minus strand of NZ_JAUSZR010000001.1, from coordinate 2,509,562 downwards.
GTCGATAGTCACCTCCGCGATGTAGTCATCGTTTGGGTTCCCTTCGCGACGTATGGTGAGGATGTCTCCGAGTGGTAGTTGCACGCGTGCTTCGGGGAACAGCGGAGTGGTAAGCACAAACCGGCCCGAAACGGGAACCAGCGGGTACAACCCGAGTGCGGCGAAGAGGTACCAGGCGCTCATTTCGCCGTTGTCTTCGTCCCCTGGGTACCCTTGGCCGATTTCTGAGCCGAGGAAGAGGCGGCGAAGTGCCTCGCTGACTATTGCCTGCGTCTTGTGGTGGGCGCCCGTGAATGCGTACATGAAGGGGATATGGTGTGCTGGTTGGTTCGATAGTCCCAGCATCCCCATACGGACATCTCGGGCCTCGGCCATCTCGTGGATGGTGATGTCATAGCTGCCTCTGACGTTCTCGCGCCCGGTTTCCGGGGTGGCAAAGAAAAGGTCCAGCTGTTTCTCGAGGGCGGCTGGCCCGCCATGAAGCGTGGCAAGGCCCGCACCGTCATGCGGGGCCGTGAATGCGGTTCCCCACCCGTTGGTCTCCGTGTAGTCATGACCCCACTGAGCGGGGTCGTAGTCCCGGGTAGCAGGGACTCGCCATGTACCGTCATCGTTCCGGCCTTGGAAGAAACCAATCCGCTGGTCGAAGACTATTGCGTAGCGGGCGGCGCGGGCCGAGTAGTATTCGGCGTCGGCTGCCAAGCCCTCAAGTCGTGGATGACCTGGCGGAAGTGCCTTAAGGAGGTGGACGGCGAGCTGGGAGATTCCGAAATCATTGATCGCGGAGTCTATCGTCCACGACATTCCTTCCGGGACACGGGTGTCGGTGTAGCCGCGGAAGGTCTGGGACCGCACTCCCTTCCTCCCTACCCGGGGGTCGGGGGATACGACCGTTGCATTATGGAGTGCGGAATCGTAAGCATCGAGAGCATGGAGCCCTGGGACACCGGCTGTAATCGCGTCTGCGAAGATGACATCGCTTGTGGTTCCAGTCATGTTGTCGATCGGTCCAGGAGCGGTCCACCTGCTTGTCCAGCCGCCATCCCTGTAGTGCTGCACAAATCCCTCCAGCAGTTCTCCCGCATCGTCGGGGCGAAGAAGGTCCAATGCCGGCCAGACCGTCCGGTAGGTGTCCCAGAATCCGTTGTTGACGGTGAGGGGTCCGTCCACGACACGGAGCCCTGTTTCGAACGGTGTGTGCGGAGATTCCGGCGCGTGGAAAGGGCTGGCATAACGGTAATGCGACAGCACATGGCTTCCGACATTCTCTGATGCCGTGTTGGGGTAGAGAAACAGCCGGTAGAGCGAGGATGCTACGGTGGTGCGCTGGTCTGCAGTTGCTCCATCCACCTCGACGATCGCAAGCCTTTCGTTCCATTGACAGGCTGCAAACGCGGCGATGGCATCAAAGGTACCCTCACGCCTCGAGTCGTCCACCCCCGCGTTGTCCAGATCGAAGGCCAGGTTGCGGCCAGCTTGAGCAGTACTCAGAAAAGAGGTGCCGATCGCGATGGTCACACTCCGGGTTTCGTCGAGACTGACTCGTACGGCGCCCCGCACCTTGGAGTTGCCGTCCCGGCGGACTTCGAGCACTGGCCGGTCAATGGTTGCCCTGACAAACATCCGTGGGCTTTCGTCGGAACCGTCCACAAATCCGGTCATAACGGGGGAGCCGGAGGGAGTAGGGAGTTCCAGATGCCCGTTCTCGTCGACCTGGTCAACAACAAACCAACCTGTGCTGCCGGGGAACGTTAATCGCACGAAGACAGACCACTTGCCGGCTGTGATTTCCGCCTGGAGTCCCCCGTCCAGTTCCACGGCATAGCGGTGAGGGCGGTCGATCTCCGAACGATGGTCGAATCCCAGCGCTCTCTTGCCAGCGTCGAAGACGGGCTCATCACCACGGGAAGGCATGATCTGGAAAACGCCGCGGTCCTGAATCCATGGGCTTGGAATGTGGGACGTGGACAGTGCCTGCAGGGCGGGACGACCATCGCTGCCGTTGTGGGCAGCGTAGGTGTAAGTCCACCCAGTTGTACGTGCGTCCGTCATAGGAGTGCCAAAAACGCCACCATGCGGCACTGCGACGAGAGGTACGGTATTACCGCGTGAATAGGTGAAAGAGGAATGGGATCCCCGGGTTGTTCGAACCCAATCGATCGGTTCCGTCGGCATGGCGGGTGTGGGCTCGATCGCTACTTTGCCAACGAAGCCTTCGAAATCGGAGATTCCGTCTGATGATGGGCGGGTTGCGACCACGATCTCTGCTCGTTCCAGTTGTTTGCCCACCGCTGCATCGAGGGACACACGTTTGCGGTTCCACTGCGCTGCCTGAAGCGTCTTCGACTCGTACTGGTCGACCGGCGCTACCGCGACAGAGTGCTGATCCACTGCATCCAGGCTGGAAAGTGTCGTGCCGTCACTGAAGACCAGGTCGATAGCGACCGCGGTCGCCAGATAGGCGTCACGGATGTCCTCCCGCTCAGAGTCGAGCAGGGGAAATACGTCGTAGCGCAACTCGCTGGACGCGGCGATCGTCGCACCCTCGCCGACACTGATCGGGAGGGGTACGCGAAGCATCGTCAAATCTGCCTCACCCTCTACGTGGTACCTCAGAACAGGGCCGGGTTCCAAGCCGTGAAGCGGCTGGGAGGCAGACGCTATCGAAGGGCCTTGTGCAGCGTGGAGCGTGAGAGGCATAGGATTCCTGTTCAGTGGGCAGGCAGGCTATTGGTAACGATACCAGCCAGGGGCACCAAGTAACTCCTATAGGGAAGGTTGAAAAATTCGAGACTTCATCGCGATACACCCAGACGCAAACTCCCGGGGGTCGACTGGGCGGTGCTGAGTCACCTGCCGCATTTATAAGGACGCGGCGTCTGCGCCGATAACGCCTCAGGTAGCCCTGTAGCGCGCCCCCGCTTCGTCTACCCGCCACGTGTTCTGGCAGATTATGGTGATTCCGTCCACCTGGCCATGCCCGGACACGGACACGTTGCGCTGGATGGCTCTGTTCCGTCCATTTTGGTGCAACGCCAGCTTCACTGGGTGGGCTAACGCATGCGGGCTGTCGATTTGCGCACCACCACCTCCGGAATGGAGGGGATTGTCAGGTCGCAGGGCTCACCGCCAGCCAGCTGGTCACACAGCACGTCCACGGCGGCTTTACCAAGCTCGACCAAGGGCATGGCGATCGTTGTCAGGGGTGGTTGCAGATATTCCGCCAAGGGAAGATCGTCATAAGAAATGACAGACACTTGCCCGGGTACAGGCACCTCTTTCTCGTGGAGCGCGTGGAGCGTCCCGATCGCCTGATTCAAGGTGCTGGTATAGATGGCGGTGAGGTCGGGATGTTCTTTCATCAGGCGGAGGGTAGCGTCATAGCCGCCCTTTTCGCTGAATTCCCCGGCCGCGATCGCGGGATCCTGTATCCCTGCCTTCTTAGCTGCCTGAAGGAAGCCGGTGAACCGGCCCTGTCCAAAGCCCAACGACTCCGGACCTGAGACGTGGCCGATGCATCGATGTCCCAGATCTTGTAAGTGTTGGACCGCGCACGCGCTGGCGGCTTCAAGATCCATGGTGACGTTCCGGCCGGAGCCGGCTACCGGACGGTTGACGAACAGGTACGGGATCTGGGTCTTTGGCAATTTCTCCAGCAGGGGATGGCCTGGGCGGGCGGAGGCAATGAGCAATCCGTCGACTCGTCCGGAGGCCACCAGATCGGCGAATTGTTCATCGACACCTTCATCGATGGTGTCCTCGGCCAACAGCATCGCATAGCCTCTTGCCTTGGCCTGCAGGTAGGCCCCGCGGGTTATGCGTGAGTAGACAGGATTTGTCAGGTCCGGAAGCAGTAACGCCAGGGCCTTGGTCCGTGACCCGGCCAGGGCCTGGGCGCCGGCGTGCGGTTGATAGCCCAGCTGTTTGGCCGATTCCAGGACCCTGAGGCGGGTTTCTTCCCGCACCGACAAGGTCGCGTCGTTGTTGAGGACCCTGGACGCGACGGACTTCGTCACTCCGGCCAGCTCGGCAACATCCACCAGTCTTCTCCGTGTGCCTTGTGCCGACTTCATCCCTAGATCCTCCCCCAATTCGCTCACTTCCACGCAACAGTCACCGCAGATCCTCCTCAGCGGTGATGGATCCCACCGGACCCTTGACAGCTGCCATTCCTTCATATTACCGTGAAACCCATCAAGAAAACCGGTTTTCTAAAGGGTTTTTTCGGGACCTTGTTCCCACCCGCCGGTTCTCCCGCCCCTTTTCAAAGTTCAAGGAGGAACCTTGGCGAAGATTGAACGTATCCAAACTGACTTGTACAGAATCCCTCTGGCTCAGGCACTGACGGACAGCACTCATGGCGTGATGCTGGACTTCGAACTCATCACCGTGAGGGTCACTGACAGTGATGGTGCCGTCGGGCTCGGTTACACCTACACGGTCAACGACGGCGGGGCTGCCGTCGCCGTGATGATCGAGCGCTACCTTGCCCCCAAGCTTCAGGGCCAGGACGCGGACCAGACGGAGAAGCTTTGGCAGGACCTGTGGTGGACGCTGCACTATGCCGGGCGCGGTGGCCACGCGACCTCAGCCATTTCCGCCATCGATATCGCGTTGTGGGATTTGAAGGGGCGCCGCCTGGGCGAGCCGTTGTGGCGGCTCTTTGGCGGATACGACCCGAAGGTTCCGGTCTACGCCGGGGGCATCGATCTGGAACTCAGCACGGCGGATCTGCTGAAGCAGGCCGACCGGTTCCAGGCGGAGGGCTTCCGTGCCATCAAGATGAAGGTCGGCCGGCCGAACCTGGTCGAGGACCTCGAACGCGTAGCGGCCATGCGGGCCCACCTGGGGGACACGTTCCCGCTGATGGTGGACGCGAATATGAAGTGGAGCGCTGACGAGGCGATCCGCGCGGCCCGGGCACTGGCGCAATACAACCTGGTTTGGATAGAAGAACCAACGATCCCGGATGATCTGGCCGGTTATGTGCGGATCCTTCGTGACGGAGGCCAGCCGATCGCCGGCGGGGAGAACCTGCACACCCTCTACGAATTCCAGCAGGCCATAAGTGCCGGCGCCCTGTCCTTCCCCGAACCGGACGTGAGTAACTGCGGCGGCTACACGACGTTCCGGAAAATCTGCTCGCTGGCAGAAGCACACAACCTGCCGGTCACTTCGCACGGGGTACATGACCTGACCGTCCAAGCCCTCGCTGCGGCACCGAACCGCAGCTACATGGAAGCCCACGGATTCGGGCTGGATAACTATCTGATGAACCCGATGCGGATAGAAGACGGGTTCGCGATAGCTCCCGAACGCGCCGGCCACGGCGTCGACCTTGACTTCACCGCCCTGGAAGGGGTCCGTTCATGAGCGCTGTAACCAAAGTGCCGGCCAAGCCGGCACGTAAACCCCAGCGGGGGATCCGGTGGCGGGTCCTTGGGGCCAACGCCGCGGTCCTGATGCTGAACTACGGGGACCGGGCCGCCCTCGGTGTTGCCGCCCCGCTGATCATCAGTGAATTCGGACTCAGCACCGGAACCATGGGCATCATCCTTGGCGCGTTTGCTTTCACGTATGCCCCCGCGTGTTTCGCCGGCGGCGCGCTGGCGGACAAGTACGGACCGAGGAAGACGATGGCCCTTGCCGCGGCCTGGTGGTCCTTGTGCACAGCACTGACGGCTTTGTGCTTCAACTTCGCCACGTTCTTCATCCAGCGGCTACTGTTCGGTGCCGGCGAAGGACCGCAGGGCGCCGTCACCGCCCGCACCATGGCCAACTGGTTCCCTAAGCGCGAATATGCCACCGCGATGGGATTGACGTTCGCCGCCAACCCCTTGGGCGCCGCCCTGGGCATCCCGGTCGTCACCGGGCTGCTGGTGCTGTCCAATAACAACTGGCGCATCCCCTTTATCGTCCTGGGCGCGATCGGCCTGGTTATCGCAGCCGGCTGGTACTGGATTCTTCGGGACAAGCCCTCTGATCACCCCCGGATCAGCGCCGAGGAGCTGGCACTGATCACGACTGTGGACGACCAGACCCGGGAACTGACCACCGAAAACGTCCCGCCGCTGCGTTTCTACCTCCGCCAGCCCGCCGTCATCGCCAATGCCTTGGCCTTCTTTGGCTTCAGCTGGTTGCTGTTCATGTTCCTCTCCTGGTACCCCCTCTACCTGGTCCAGACCCAGCACATCAACCTCTCAAGCCTGGCCTGGGCAGGGTCCTTGCCATGGGTTGCGGGCTCGATCGGAACCGCGCTCGGCGGGATTCTTTCGGACCGGCTCGCCCGCCGCTCCGGAGCACCTTTCCGGGTACGGAAATGGACCACCGGTATCTTCCTGGCACTCAGCGGTGCCCTGTGCCTGCCGCTGGCGGCGGTGAATTCCCTCGGCCTTGCCGTCGGGCTCTTCTCCGTCGTGCTGCTGCTGCTGTACTTGGCCAACGTGCAGTTCTTTGCGATCGTCCGTGACTTCGTCCACCCGGCCCGCCTCGGGGGCGTGACCGGCTTCGTGCACTTCTGCGCCAATCTTGCCGGCATCATCGCCCCCATCGTAACCGGTTTCCTCATCCAAAACCTGGGATCCTGGACCGCAGCGTTCGGACTGGCCGCGACACTGGCCATCCTCGGCGCAGTCGCGCTGATCCTCGTCAAACCGCCCATCGCCGGCGCAAAAGACCCTGAGCAGGCCCACAACCAAGCCGTTGAGTACGAGGTATGACAATGCCCGCCCCCAAAATCCTCATCACTGACTGCGACCACGACTCCATCTCCACGGAGCAGGACCTGGCACGCGAACACGGCATCGAACTCGTCCTCGCCCAATGCCACTCGGAAGACGATGTCATCGCCGCCGCAGCCGGTGCCGCGGCGCTGGTAGTGCAGTACGCACCCATCACAGCACGAGTCCTGGACGCCCTGCCCGGGCTGAAGGCAATCAGCCGGTACGGGGTCGGCGTCGACACCGTCGACGTCCACGCTGCCACCCTGCGGGGGGTCGCGGTCTGCAACGTCCCGGACTACGGCACCGAGGACGTCAGCGACCATGCCGTTGCCCTGGCACTGACCTTGGCCCGGGGCACGGCCAGGATGGACCGGGACGTCCGGCGCGGTATCCATGACATGGCTCCCGTCCGTCCCCTGCACCGGGTCAACACCCGCATTTTCGGCGTGGTTGGCCTGGGCCTGATCGGATCAGCGACGGCACAAAAAGCAAAAGGTCTCGGATACACCATCATAGGATCCGACCCTGCGCTGGCCCCCGGCACGGTAACCCGGGACGGAGTCAAAGTCGTGACGTTTGACGAACTCCTGTCCCGCGCCGACGTGGTCTCCCTGCACGTGCCGCTGAACCCGGGCACCCACCACCTGATCAACGCCGACAGCCTCTCCCGCATGAAAACCGGGGCCGTGCTGATCAACACTTGCCGCGGCGCCGTCGTCGACACCGGAGCCCTTGCCGCGGCGCTGGCCTCCGGGCATCTCTACGGTGCCGGCCTGGACGTTTTCGAAGAAGAACCCCTGCCCTCCACCAGCCCGCTGCTGGCCCTGGAAAACACGGTACTGACCCCCCACGCGGCATGGTACAGCGAGGAATCCTACGGCGAGCTCAAACGCCGCACGCTCGAAAACGTCATCGAAGTCTGCGCCGGCCGCACACCCCGAAACATCCTCAACCCGAAAGTACTGGTATGAACCTGCAACCAGCCCCCACACAGGGGGCAGGAGATGTGAAGGAAGCGGCCGCCATGAAGGCCGCTGTTCTCACCGGCCCGGACACCATTGCCCACCGCGACGTTCCCCTCCCCGCGCTACCCGAGGGTTACGCTCTGGTCAGGGTGGAACTGACGGGGCTCTGTGGGACTGATTTTTCGATCCTCCGCGGAACCCATCCCCGGGCCCGGACACCGCTGATCATGGGGCACGAAATCACCGGCATCGTAGAAGTCCCCGCCTCTACCGGACCACGTGCCGGCAGCAGGGTAACAGTCGAGCCCCTGATCTCCTGCGGCACGTGCCTGTCGTGCACCCAGGGCAACACGCACGTGTGCAAGAACCTGCAGCTCTACGGCATCGACGTACCAGGTTCCCTGGCCGAGTTCGTCGCGCTTCCCGCGAACGCCCTGATCCCGGTCAAGAAAACGGTGCCCGTCTCCCAAGTGGCGCTGGCCGAACCCCTCGCCGTTGCCGTCCATGCCGTTAAACGCTCCGGCCTGTCCGGCGGGGAAAGCGTGCTCATTTACGGAGCAGGGCCCATCGGCATCCTGACCGCCTTGGTAGCCCGGCAGGAGGGCGCGGCTAAAGTCCTGATTGCCGAGCCCAGCGCCGATCGCCTGCGGCTGGCAGCCCAGCTCGGATTCGATACCGTCCCGGACGGGGCCAGCCCCGCCCAAACCATCCGCCTCATGACCGGGGGGAATGGCGCGGACATTGTCTTTGATTCCGCCGCCCACCCCAGCGTCGCCGCCGAAATCGCCGGCACCGTCCGGGTCATGGGCACCATTGTCCTGGTCGGGGTCTACAAATCCCCCGCCAAGGTCGATCTGCAGGCCCTGACCTTCGCTGAGAACACTGTCCTCGGCGTGCGGGTCTACACCCGGGCCGACATCGAACGGGCCGTTGAACTCATCGAAAGCAACGCACTGGGCCTGGGCCGGCTCCCCGTCGACATCTTCCCCCTCGAACAGGCCGAACTCGCATTCGAGAACGCCATGGCAGCAGGCGCAGCAGTGAAAACAATGGTCGGCCCACCATCATCTGAACCATTCCCCCGGCCCGCCCAGGAGGACTCACTATGACAGAGACCAACCCGTTTGATCTGACCGGCCGGACAGCAGCCGTCACCGGTGCATCCAGAGGAATAGGCGCACAAATTGCTGCCGGGCTGCTGCAGGCCGGAGCCGACGTCATCGCACTCCAACGCGGCAGCATTCCCTCCGCGCTGGCAACACTGGCCCAGGAACAGGGCAGGACCATCACCCACGTCATGCTCGACCTGGACAGTGAGGCTTCCATTGCCGCCGCCATCAACAACACCCTCGAAGCCGGGTCGGTGGACATCCTGGTCAACAATGCCGGCACCCAAATCCGCCACGACTCCACCGATTTTCCGCTCACGGATTTCGACGCCGTCATGAACGTGAACACCCGCGCCGTGTTCCAGCTCTGCCAGGGTTTTGCCCCCGACATGCTGCGCCGGGGGTACGGAAAAATGATCAACCTCGCTTCACTGCTCTCGTTCCAGGGAGGCTACCGGGTGCCCGCCTACGCAGCCTCCAAGGGCGCGGTGGCCCAGCTGACCAAGGCCCTGTGCAACGAATGGGCCGGGCGCGGCATCAACGTCAATGCCATCGCACCTGGCTACTTTGCCACCGATATGAATGCCGCCTTGCTGGAAGATGATGAGCGTCGGGACCAAATCTCAGCGCGCATTCCCGCAGGCAGGTGGGGTGCCGCCGAGGACATTTCCGGGGCCGTTGTCTTCCTGGCTTCCAGCGCTGCTGACTACATCCACGGCACTGTGCTTCCCGTTGACGGCGGATGGATGGCCCGATGAGCGCAACCCTGCAGCGCCCAGCACCATCAGCAGTCCTGACGAGCACCCCGATCGTTGCGGTCCTGCGGGCCAAGCACGCCAAAGAATACGCCCCGGTGATTGAGGCCCTCGTGAAGGGTGGGATTCGGTCTATTGAACTGACGTTGAGCAGTGCCGGCGTTTTCGATGCCATGCCAGACCTGCTCCAGGCGTACGGCGCGGAGGCCGAACTCGGCATCGGGACCATCACCACGAAAGCCCAAGCCAGGCTCGCCCTCGATTCCGGGGCCGCCTTCCTGGTCACACCCACAACGGACCCCGCCATCATCATCACCAGCACGGCAGCCAACATCCCGGTCTACCCCGGAGGGCTCACCCCCACCGAACTGCTGACGGGATGGAACGCGGGGGCGACCGCGGTGAAGATATTTCCCGCATCGGTCGTGGGCCCCGGCTACATCGCCCAGCTGCGGGGGCCGTTCCCGGACCTGCAAATCGTACCCAGCGGGGGAGTAACGCTGGAAGACGCACCGGCATGGATCAGCGCCGGTGCACTGGCAGTGAGCATGGGAGGGCCCCTGCTCCAGGACGCCTTCCTTGGAGGCGACCCACAACAACTGACGAAACGGGCCCGAGACCTGACAGACACAATTCGCGCCGCGACATCCGCCCGACAGCCCAAGGGAAACGAGGACCGGCCATGAATACCGGCAACGGCCAGCAGGAAGCTTCCGAGGTCGTCACCATAGGCGAAACAATGGCCCTGATGAAAGCCGAAGCCCTCGGGCCGCTTTCACACAACGCCGCACTCAGCCTGGGCATCGGCGGGGCTGAAAGCAACTTCGCCATCGCCCTCCAACGCCTGGGGGTACCGGTGACGTGGGCCGGCCGCGTCGGCGCAGACAGCCTCGGAGACGTCGTCCTGCGGGAACTGCGCGGCGAAGGACTCCATCTCGCAGCCGTCCGCGACCCGGATGCCCCCACCGGGCTGATGATCAAGGAACGACGGACAAACGAGACGCAAAAAGTCTGGTACTACCGGCACAACAGCGCCGGTTCCAGGCTCAGCCCGCAGGACGTTCCGGCCACAGCCATCGCGACGGCCCGCCTGCTGCACCTCACAGGGATAACGCCCGCCCTCTCTGTCTCAGCCGCAGAAGCTGTTGAGTACGCCATCGCCACTGCCCGCAGTTCAGACTCCCTGGTCTCCTTCGACCTGAACTACCGGTCCGCCTTGTGGCCCCCGGACGCCGCGGGGAAGTACTACCGCCGCATCCTCACAGACTGCGACGTCGTGTTCGCGGGGGAGGAGGAAGCAGCACTTGCTGTCGGGGACGGAACACCTGCGCAGCTGGCCCAGCGGATCAGCGACCTCGGTCCTGCCCAGGTCATCATCAAGCTCGGCGCGGCCGGGAGCTATGCCCTGATCGACGGCACCGAATACAGGCAACCCGCCGTTCCCATCAGCGCTGTGGACACGGTCGGCGCCGGTGACGCGTTCGTAGCCGGATACATCGCTGAGCTCCTCTCCGGCCTGGAGGTGGCCGACCGGCTACTCACCGCCGTCAGGACAGGTGCTTTCGCCTGCCTCGTTCCCGGCGACTGGGAAGGCATGCCCCGCCGCGGGGAATTCAGCCTCCTCCAAGCCAAGGAACCGGTCTCCCGATAGAGCACCAGCAGTAAAATCGAACGATTCCCGATTGGCTGATACAGCCGCACGCCGGTAAGGAGCAGCGACAAGTGCAACCTCTTTGCCGTACGCACTTTTAGGCCTGAATATGTCTCCAAGCGAACCAACAATTAGAAGCGAAGCAACCCAGAAATGAGACAGAAGAACCTCCAACTGACCTCGGAACCGGTGAGTCTTGCTGACCCGCGCGCAGCACAGCTGCGTGAAGCCCTCAGCACCGCTGGAGATCTCCCCGTAGCACCGCCGCCACGGAGTTGAATTTTGCCGGTTGGTCCCAGGGCCACTGCAGTAGTCGTGCCCGCGACCCGTTTCGTACTGGTTGCCTGGTCGCTCACCTTTGAGAAATTGTCGGCGGGCCGCGGGCGCACACTGACTGCTAGTTAGAAAATAGATCAATCCCGGTTGTTCCTCTCACAAAGAGCCGAGTGTCAGCCTTGGGTGTGACTGACCTGACGCAGGTGAGGACCCGCAGCTGTAGATCGTCACTGTCGGTGACGGTAGAAAAGTGAGCCATTTCGCCGCCGTCACAATGGCTCACTTTTCCACCGTTACCGACACTGCAGTCTGCAAGCGCAGCTGACGGCCGTAGCCTGTCATTGAGTTGGACGAAGCCGGCACCTCGATGAGGGCTTAGACCCAGCCGCGAAACGCCTCTGATGAGGTTATTGGGCATATGCCACCCCCAAACCTAGGACGAGTCGCCTGCACTTTTCCTGTTCTCGTCCGGTACCGGTGCCAGCTGGCGCGGCAAGCAATGGCCGCTCTTACTGCGTGGCGTGCGCAGGCTACGTAAAATTTCTCCCGGTTGATGGTCAAGAATACGCAGATTGCGGGTCCTCTTCCGCCCCCTCTGATCCTGACGCTAGCAGCGCTGACTACTGATCTGCAACTCAACTTTCACCACATACGGATACGCGATTACCGGAGCTTTTTGACCTTGCCACTAATGTGAAGGTTTGATACTGGCCGCATGAGAAAGAACTTGAGCCCAGGGCTCCCTCTAAGTGGACTGTCGGCAATGGCCGCAGCATCCTTCATCACCGTTCTAACTGAGGCGCTGCCAGGTGGCATACTCCCCGAAATGAGTGGGGATCTTCAGGTGACTGAATCCGTAATGGGACAGTCTGTGACGATTTATGCAATAGGTTCCGCGGTTGCTGCCGTCCCGCTGTCCGCAGCCACCTCAGCTTGGAGGCGAAAGCGCTTGCTGCTGGCCGCGATGGCGGGGTTTATTGTCGCGAACACAATCACGGCCCTTTCGGATGAATATGCGTTGACGATGGCTAGCAGGTTCATCGCAGGCGTGTCCGGCGGACTTGTCTGGGCGATGATGGCGAATTACGCGAGGCGGATGGTTCCAAGTGCGCAACACGGCAAAGCGATCGCAGTGGCGATGGCCGGGACGCCGCTCGCTCTCGCTCTGGGCGTGCCGGCAGGGACCGCGTTCGGCCAAGCGCTCGGCTGGCGGATCTCATTCCTCGCCATGACGGCCTTTGCGCTAGTGGTGTTGGCGTGGCTCAGCTTCACGGTGCCTGATTTTCCGGGACAACCTCGGCAGCATCGGGTGTCAGTCGCGCAGACCATGCGGGTACCCGGTGTGACGCCTGTCCTCTTCGTCGTTCTTACGGTCGTTTTGGCGCATACCATCCTCTACACGTACATCTCGCCGTTTCTCGCCCAATTCGGGATGAGCGACTCTGTAGCCGTTGTGTTATTTGTGTTCGGTACGTCCTCGGTGGTGAGCATCTTTTTCGTCGGCACGTACATTCACCATCGACTACGCACTTTGACTATCGTGGGCACCGTTTTGTTTGCCCTAGCCGCCATTTTCATGGCCACACTTGGGGGGGAGTCATGCAATCGTCTACCTCGCAGCGGTGATGTGGGGGATCGGTTTTGGCGGCATGGCCACCCTATTGCAGACCGCCTTGGGCGATGCGGCAGGTGGCGCGGCAGACACCGCACAAGCTCTGCTGGTCACGCTATGGAACACGGCCCTCGCGCTGGGTGGTGCCGTCGGAGGCCTTCTCCTTCTGGGGCCAGGCGCTGGGTCCTTCCCCTGGTCTGTACTCGTCCTTCTTATTCCAGCCAGCGCGACAGTCATGGTGGCCCGCGGCAGCGGCTTCCCCTCAAGACGCAAGCTGGTTGGCGCGTAAAGACCAGCCGATGGAATCTGGCCTCGCCCGGTCACTGAACCTGCGGCACCCCGCTATTGCGGGGAACCTGCGGCACCCCGCTATTGCGGGGAACCTGCGGCACCCCGCTATTGCGGGGTGCCCCTCAGGGCTAATTCTCGCCACTAAGCGTTGCATACGGCATTCGCTGCAAATAGCCTGACCCCGTGCCCGCATAAAGTTGAATAACCATGACCGTGGTGGGGGAGAGACTTGCCCTCCTGATGTTTGTTCTCGCCTGCAGGAGCGTGGACGCCGATCTGCCCTCCTGTTGAGCCTTGCCGCTCTAAGTCATGACTGCATGTGAAGCGTGAACGCTTCCACTGTCCGCGGGCTTCAACGCCAGGACCTTATCGAGGTAGTTGCCGACGGCATCCCTGTGGCGGACCAGGCAATCAATCCGTTCGGATAAGCGCGCCTGCTCGAGTTTCAGCGTATCGACCATCTCGGGCGTGACACTGGGAACATAAATAGTTTGGGGCTGGATCAAGCACGGCATGAGTTGTTCGATGATTCGGGTCGGCAGTCCTGCCTCAAGCAGTCCCTTAATCTGCAACACGATGTCGACATGTGATTCCTGGTATTCGCGATAACCGTTATAGGACCGTGCAGGTACCACCAGACCCTTCTCCTCGTAGTAGCGCAGTAAACGCTTCGATACCCCTGTACGCTCGGAAAGCTCCCCGATTCTCATGTAAGTCAGCATACGACTCAGGGTTCGCAAGCTCGCGAAGTGATCGGCCTCCATGCAGCCTCTGGGCTGTTCGGCGCAACTTCGGGCTACCTGGAGTGGTGGTTTTCGGTAAAAGTTGTCGCGCGGTTTCGGCTCAGGACCCTCGATCTGCAGTATACGGTCACGGCTGGTGCAGCGCCGGGGAAGGATTTCTCGCCCGTTCGTGAACCTTCATCTGGACCCTGAGGGGTTTTAGGGGGGGCGGCCGTATTTCTTGCCCCTCGACGGGCGCACATGGGACCAAGCATTGAGAAAGTAGCAACTGTCAACACAACCCTCGGCGACATCGGTTAGGGAAGACTCGCCGTAGCACTAAAGTTACATCCATTGACTGTAACGTAAGCCCGGCGTAGTGTTTTCATCACGATGCGAGCAGTGGAAATCGATGGAGATGACCGAAATGAACACGCCGAAGAAACTCATTCGGAAAACGGATGTCAGCCACGAACCTTGGGCGAGTTGGGTGCCAAGCTCAGGAGGGGCCTGCAGTGGAGATGTCCATTTTGCGTGTCACTGAAACGCCAAAGGGTGCTTTACGTTACGCCGACTACTACTCCAGTGCTCTCGCTGAAGGACTTTATGGACCTCGTTGCCTCGGGCTGGAATGGTGACATTCATCGCATCAGCCACGCAGACCTATAGCCGAGTCGATCGAGAATGGCGGTAGTAATGCAAAGCCACTGGGAGGGCGAACCGCGATTCTTCTGGGTGGACCGCCCAGCTGAATCCGTGCTCTTGCTGGGTAACCCCGTTCTGGAATGGGAGGAGCTGCAGCTGCATACACACGTCGCGGTCAGCAACGGAATAGACCCGCCCGTCCTTGGGCAGGTGGACGCCGTGATGCCCGACGGATCGGCCTTCTGGCTCAAAGCTCAATGGAACCGTCGGCTTATTCACCGGACTGACGGTTGCACGGTTTGGGCCGTGGAGGGTCGTCAAAACCTCGGCGAACCTCTTCTGCCGGTGCTCGACAAGCGCGGTGGTGACCAATCCAGGGTTTGAAACCACCCCAGCGTGCTGCCTCGACGGAAGCTGCCGCATCCCAAGGCAAGCGCAACGCCAGACCTGCGAATATCACCCCGCGTGCACGCCAGCCCTCTCGGTTGAGCACTTCAGATGAAGCATGACAGGCAGAGGGCTTGAAACCCAGGTGGCGAATTGAACACCCTACTCCTACTCGGCTGCCGACCACCGTTCAGCGACGCCACCCCTACCCCGAATTCCGCTTCTCTCCTCCCACCATCCTAGAAAGGGCGCTATGCAGGCCGACAGCGTTAATGCCATCCATATCCATGCGGTCACAAGGGAAATTCTTGAAGAACGACTCGAGGCGGCAGTAAAGGAACTGCAGGCTGTCGCGACAACCACAGGATCTTGCGGGATCTTGGTAACGCGCCTTGGGCCCAATACCTACACGGCGGAGCTTTCCGAGAAAGTTCCTTTCGGAATCACCCAGGAACTCGCCCCCTAGCCAACGAAGCTCCCTATCCTTCCCTGCACGTTCCCGTTCAAGGCCAATCCCGCGTTCATAAACGCCGCTAACCTACCACTCGTGGCGGTTACCTCAAGCATTGGCTCCTGAAGTTTGCTGGAAGCGCGCGGGTGGCCAAGCCGATTCTGGATGTTATCTAAACGGGCAGGCAACTCGGTCCGATGACCTGTTACGAATTAGTGCCGGAGGCGAAGCTCCTTGCCGCCCCTTCCCCTCCCCAGCGGCCCATGTATCCCTGTTCGGCGTCCTGGGCGCCCTGAAGATAGCTCCTCCCTGGAGGCAGGCATTCCCCTGCTGGATTTCGCGTCAACGACACCCCGTAAAACGGCTAATCCATGCACCGTCCCCGCATGGACTTTCGGCCAGGGCCACTTGCACGAGGGGCCAATTTGTCAGCCCTAACGCCGTTGTGGATACGCGCCTGCTCCTTGTGCCCCCGCCCCCCCTTTTGTCGATGGAAATCTGCTGCGGGTTCGCTACCTTGACTCACATTGTGAGTTCATGCTCATATTGTAGTACTGTGACTTGGCTTACGGACCCTACATGGATCCAATGGAGGATTTCTCATGGAAGATTGGCAAATACTTAGCATCACCGGGGCGGTGATCGTCGGGATCGTTGTGATGATCCTTCGACTCCGCCTCAACCCGGCAATGTCACTGGTCATCGGAGCGGCCGTCTTGGGCCTTCTGACGGGTTTGGGAGCGGCCGACACTACGAAGACCTTGATGACTGGCTTCGGCGACATCATGACGAAGGTCGGGTTGCTCATTGCGTGGGGCGTCCTGATGGGGGCCATCCTCAATGAAATGGGCGCAATCTCCAAGCTTGTGGACAAACTCCTCCACGTCTTTGGCCCGAAGGGAGTTCCCTACGCTCTTGGGCTGACTATTGGCACACTGCTGCAGTCGATTTTTCTTGATGTCCTCCTGGTGATGAGCGCACCGCTGGCACGCAGGATCGCGCCGAAGCTGGGCAAGTACGGCACAGCGAAGATTGCGACCGCCATGGCGATCAGCCTGGAGTGCGGCATCGTTCTCATGGTCCCGGGCGTTGCCACCGTTGCTTTGGCCGGTCTCCTTCAGGTACCACTGGGCGAAATGCTCATCTTCGGCCTTCTGGTCATCATCCCCACGATCGTCGTATCGATCATCATCATGAACTTCTTCATCCACCGGGGCCTGTGGAAGACAGATACCGACGAGGAACAGGCCGTTGCGGAATCACCGGCACTGGAAGACACCGACGGGATGGTTGTCCACACGCACGTCCATGCGCATGGCCATGAGCACGGTGAATCAGCCGGGCCTAAGTCTTCGCACTCCTCCGTTCAGAGTACGGGTACCGGGGCCGGGCTGACGTCGAGCAGGGTTGGCCTGCTGCCCCACGACGTGCGTACTCCTGAAACAAAGACGGGGCGCGAACCGGGCCTGCTTATCATGTTCGGTCCCATGCTCCTTTCCCTGGTGTTGATCGCCTCCGGCGCATTTCTCAAAATGGCCGGCATCACCATGGAAATCACCGGTTTCCTCTCAACACCGGTAGTGGCCCTGCTGATCGGCCTCCTGGGAACAAGTCTGGTGGCTCGCCTGACCATCGGCACCAAGCGCGTCGAGGCAGCCGTCGCCAATGGCTTCAAGGAATCCGGGCAGATTCTGATCCTGACCGGGGCCGGCGGCGCTCTCGCCGCGATGGTCGCAACCAGCGGAATGGGCGAGATTTTGGGGAAGTACTTCACGGCATCCTCTGTTGCCCCGCTCCTGGTGGTCTGGGCCATTGCTGCGGTGCTCCACATCGCTGTCGGCTCAGTATCGATTTCGGCTATCACGGCTGCTGGGCTGCTTGCCCCGATCGCTCCGGCGCTTGGAATCAACCCCGTCCTGCTGGCACTGGCCGCCGGCGCAGGCTCACTCTTCATTGTTCACGTCACGTCCAACACGTTCTGGTTGCTGCAATCCATGCTCGGCCAAACGACCCGCGGCACACTAAAGAGCTGCACTTTGGGCGTCTCCGTGGCATCCGTAGTCGCCCTCGGTTTCACCCTCGTACTCAGCATCTTTATCTAAAAAGGAACACAAGTAATGACTATCAACACCGCCGTGGCCCCGCTTCAGGGTGTGCGCGTTCTGGAGCTGGGCAACTACATCGCCGCGCCCACAGCAGGGCGCATGCTGGCCGACTTCGGGGCGGAAGTCATCAAGGTTGAACGCCCGCGTACCGGGGACGAACTTCGAAACTGGCGGCTCTATGCTGGGGACACTTCGATGCTTTACCGGACCATCAACCGGAACAAGAAGTCAGTCGTGATCGACCTGCGAACCGAGGAAGGACGCCAGTTGGTCCTGGAACTGGCCGCAGCCTCGGACATCGTTCTGGAGAACTTCCGCCCTGGCACTCTGGAGAAGTGGGGTCCGGGGCCGGAGGTGCTGAACGAGGCGAACCCTGATCTGATCCTGACGCGGATTTCCGCGTTCGGTCAGACCGGGCCTATGGCTTCACGTCCAGGGTTCGCCGCTGTTGCCGAGGCTTTCGGAGGCTTCCGTGAACTTGTCGGCGACCCGGACCGTCCACCTGTCCGGGTCGGCGTTTCCATCGGCGACACCATCGCCGGGCTGTACGCGGCCTTTGGGTCCGTCATGGCACTCTTCGAACGCGAGGTCAAGCGCGGAAAAACCCCCGTACCCTTGAACCACCGCATGATGGACATCGCCCTGAACGAAGCCATGCTTTCGGTCACGGAGTCACTGATTCCGGACCACACGGCCTTTGGAATCCAGCGCCAGCGGACCGGCGGGCGGATGGAGGGAATCGCCCCCTCGAACGCTTATCTGTGCATCGACGGAAGCATCGTCGTCGCCGGCAACGGTGACGCCATCTTCAGGCGCTACATGGACGTCATCGGCCGCCCTGACCTGGGCGAGGACCCGGGGCTTCAGACCAACGCAGACCGATGGGAACGGCGGGATGAACTGGACCATGCCATCGGTCAGTGGGCGAAGAACCTCACCACTAAGCAAGCCCTCGCCGTCCTCGACTCCGCCGGTGTGCCCGCGGGCCCGATCTACACCGCAGCCGACATCGTCGCCGATGACCAGTACGCCGCACGGAACATGATTCAAAGATTCGACGTCTCCACAGGGGATGAGACACTGTCCAACGTTGCGTTCCCTGGAATCATCCCCGTCATCGGTGGACAGTCCTTGCCGATCAGGAACCTCGGCCCGGACCTGGGCGCGGATACAAAGGACGTTCTTCAACGGGTACTTGGAAAAACCGTGGAGCAGGCGGAAGCGCTGATAGCCAAAATGGAATTGGAAACAGTATGAACACCAAGAATGACTTTCAGCTCAGGGACGTGACGCTGCGCGACGGGCTTCAACTCACCGGTGGCATGCTCTCCACGGAACGCAAAGCGGGCATTGTCCGGTCGTTACTGGCGGCAGGGGTACCGGCCATAGAAATCGGTTCGATGGCCCGCCCGGACCTGGTACCGCCGATGGCCAACACCCTGGAGCTCATCAGCGCCCTGACTTCCGAGGAACTGGAAAAGTGCTGGATCTGGGTAGCGACGCCCCGCCACGTTGAAAAGGCCGCGGCGGCCGGAGCCGTGAACATGCAGTACTGCCTCAGCGTTTCAGACGCCCATAACCAAGCCAACATAGGCCGGTCGACAGAGGCGAGCATGGCAGCCCTGCCCCAGGCACTGGAGCACGCCCGCGAAGCAGGCGCCACTCTCCAGTTGTGCCTGGCCACTTCATTTACCTGTCCCTTTGAAGGTGGCATCGACCCTGGCCGGGTACTGAAGCTTGTGGAAGACCCAAGGGGCAACGGTGTCAGTGATGTCGTCATCTGCGACACTTTGGGGCATGCCGTGCCGGAGCAAGTCAACGCCTTGATAGGCAAAGTGAAGGCCGCGGCGCCTGACCTGGGCATCGTTTTCCACGGACACGACACTTGGGGGATGGGGGTCGCCAACGCCATAGCGGCCCTGGACGCCGGCGCCACCACCATCGACGGTGCACTCGGCGGGCTAGGCGGATGCCCCTTCGCCCCCGGCGCCTCCGGAAACACGTCCACCGAGGACCTGCTCTTCGGCCTCCGCCCGGACTGGCTGTACCCGGAAAACTTCGCTGACCTCGTCCGGTTGGGCGAATCAATCACCAGCGAACTGCAGGAGGACAACAGGTCCAAGTCAGCACTGGGAGCCCGCTCCAAAGCAGCGGCATTCCAGTGGGTTATGCCGAGCTGACCTTCAAAGCCTGCGGAAGGGCGCTTGCCGAGGGCAAGCGCCCGCCGATCATACGGGTGATCCGTTCTGCGCCCTCCAGCAGATCATCCACCCACTGCTCGCACACCTCCAACGGCATCCGGAGCGTGGGACCCATGATCGTCAGCGCCCCAACAAGGTCCGCCTGCGGGTTAAACACCGGGGCGGACAACCCGCTGGCACCCGACTCCCGTTCCCCCGTAGTCAGCGCGTACCCGTCAGCACGCGTCTGCTTGATCGCAGCCTTAAGCGACTCCGTGTCGGTGATGGTGCTTTCCGTGAGCTGATCCAAGCGGGCTGACAGTACCCTGCCGGCAACCTCAGGGTCCCATGCCAGCAGAACCCTGCCAGCCGATCCGGCATGCAGGGGCAGGATCCTTCCCACAGCCATGTCGCGGCGAAGCATGTGACGTGTCTCGGCCATGGCGACGCACACACGGTACTCCATGGACGTCTGGAAAAAGCAGACAGTTTCGCCCAACTTGTCCCGGAGCTCCTGAAGGACCGGCTTGATAATTTCTATGAGCTCGACTCCATGGGACGCCGGGGCAGCCCAGTAGGACATCTTTACACCGACCCTGTACCTGTCATCAACCCTGTCAATGAAGCCGTGAGCCACAAGGTTACCCACCAGCCTTTGGACCGTAGAGGTTGGAAGACCAGTTGACTCCCGAATCTGAGCCAGCGTCAGCTCAGGACGGACCAACGAAAAGGAATCCAAAATGTCACTTATCTTCGCCAGAACCAGAAGCGGTGGCGGTCCCTGCAAATTGTCGGCTGCCATGAGTCGATTCTATGGTGATGCCATAAGAACTAGGTTCAGCACCAGACGCTCTGGACTACGGGAGGCGCGGTATGGGGGGATTGAACCCAGTCATGCCGATAGTCGCCCCCGCCCGTTCTCTAGGTGTGAAGCCGAATCCTAGGGAAATGACGGACATTCCCCATGTAGGGCCCCTGGCGTCTTACCCGTTCTATGACTGGACGAAATTGCCCGGTGTGGAAGTCGAAGTGCTTCTCTGTGGCACCTTGTTTCGGCGCGGTTACGTCGATGCTGCTACGGCAGACGGCAAGATCGCATGGATCGCCCAGGATGGCCCGAGGGAAAGGGTACTTATTGATAAGGCCTCGGGGTTCGAGATACGGCTTGCACCGCACCAACTCCGTGCTATCCACTACGTGACGCAGGCTCAGCAATTTCTTCACAAAGCGGCGGGAACTTCGTCAGCGGGACGACGAAAATGCTAGCGGACTCGCCGTTTCTGCTGGCAACTGGTTAGTACTGGCAGATCCTAACGAGACTTTTGATGGATTTGAACGGTCGGCATGGAGTTGTGACGGGAGGTGGCCGCGGCATCGGCCGCATGCTGGCAGTGATGTTGGCGGGCGAACTGACCTGCCTTTGCCTGTTAATTAACCGCGCAGCCCTACCACGAGAGTATTGGTGTAAATGTGGACGAATTGGCAGACCTAATCAGAACATGCTCGGGTCTGCCAAGGGCAGAATCAGATGGGTGACCGGCTCTGGACACCGCAGGAAGGATGGAGAACCTACCATGACGCCCGACGCCCAGAACATGCCGGAGCGTGCTTCGATGTTCGGCTTCGTCTTCATCGGCGTTCTCCACATCGCAGTCAAACTGCGGGTGCCCTTTGACAGCGTAGGACCAGTACTTGCCAACATCAGCAGCGACCTTTAGCTATCCAGTTCTGCAGCAGGGTTCCTCACAGGTCTTCCGCAGCGTCGTTACCGAATTGGACGAAGCTGATGCCCTGAATGAAGGGCTGACACCAGGCGGCGAAATCATCTCAGACGAGCTCATCGTGCAGGTAATTCCCCAAGCCGCCGACGAGTTCCGAGTTCACCTGCTACTCCTGTTTCCTCGTCCGGCACCGGTCCCAGCTGGCGCGGGAGAGCAACGGCCACTCAAACTGTGTCGAGTGCGAGGGCTAGGCGGTCCCCAGTCGCGGCGGGACAAGCTATTAGTGGCTCGGCTGTCAGGTACGATTCTGAGACTGACCGCTGTTGATGTGCAGGAACAGCCGTCCCGGCCCTATTCTGAAGCTCATTTCCTTGCTGCCGGACATCAAGTTGGCGTGCTGACAGCAAAATCCCTAGTCGTCCGCTGCCCTGAAATCGCCCTTGAAATGTACGGGCGGACCGTTGCGAATAGCGAAGGGGGGGCGGGGGCAGGCGGCCACGATGCTGGTGCTATTTATGAGGTCCCCGTAGTCTGTCTCGGCCAGCTGGACAATTTTTCCGGGTTCCACTGAATCCAAATCCTGAGTACACATCCACCGTCAACCGACACGTTGACAATCCCCGTAACCGCGGTGTGGTGCATTAGAGCCAACGCTGGCCCCTCGACAGTTGTAATCGTTTGAACATGCACGCCGGCCTGTTTTTTCAGCACGCCGAGAATGAAGCGCCCGACCTTGGAGGGACCTGTAATGGGGTTTATAGCGGCACGAACAACTCCGCCACCGTCGGAACGAAGGACCACGGCCGGATCGAGTAACCCGGTCAGGGCTTGTAAATCACCGCGTCGGCAAGCATTACCAAATGCGTTCAGTACTCGCGCATGCTCCTGCCTATCAACTGGTTTGTGCCGTTCGGATCCGATGCGGCGCCTTGCGGAACTTGCGAGCTTCCTTGCCGCCGCGGGTGATCTGCCTACGATGTTTCCGATCTCTTCGAAGGAGAAAGCAAAGATGTCGTGCAGAACGAATGCAACCCGTTCGGCAGGCGTCATGGTCTCGAGGACAACGAGCAGCGCCGTGCTCACCGACTCGTCCAGCGTAACCCGACCTAGCGGATCCCCCTCCCGGTCTGATCCAAAGTCCGGCGTCTTTCGTGCGGCCGGAAGGTAACCGGATGGCAAGGGTTCGGGCAGCCACTCACCCACATACTTTTCACGACGGGCCCGTGCACTGCCAAGCACGTCAAGGCAAATCCTGCTGGCTACCCGGGTAAACCAACCAGCCGGGTTAGTCACGGTTGCTCGCTCGGCCTCGTCAAGCCGGTACCAGCGAAGGAATGCTTCCTGAACGGCGTCCTCGGCGTCACTGATCGTACCAAGCATGCGGTAGGCCAACCCGAGCAGACGACGACGTTCGACCTCAACATCCCAGAGCCCACCATTTTTCTGGCTTGGTTCCACAATCAAGCCCCCTAGCAACCCGAAAGTCGGCGCCGGTCCATTGCCAGGAGGCCCTGAAGTGATCGTTTGGCAGACTTAGGACGGCTGATGTCGGGGCCGACAAAAGCGGACCAAGGATGTCGTGCCTGGGAAACGGCCTTCAGCGATGACGACGATTCATTGTCGGTTGATACGGCTATGAATGGTGTTGACACTGGCGTTCTCCGTTGTTCTGGGGAGGGGTTGGGTAAAGCAACTGAGACTGACCCTGACAGGGAAGAGTCGATTCGTTCCATTGGTCTTCCGTGTCATCAAGTCGGAGAGTTGCTCTTCCGTGTAAGGGGAAAGAGAACTGCGCAGGCGAGGGCGCCGGCCGAGAGGGTTCCGACGAAGCCGATGAATGCATGGCTTGTTACCTCCAGACCCCATGAGGGAGCGACGATGCCCGCTGCCAGCGTGGGGATGCTCAAGGATGCATAGCTGAGGATGTAAATGATAGTAAATGTCTGTGACCGCCTGGCCGGAGCGGTGACGTTACCGATAGATCTAAGGTTGCCGTTGAATGTCAGACCGATGCCTAAACCGACTGCGAAGGATCCGGCAGCAAATTCTTGGATTGAGTCCATCTCCAGCGAGAGGGCCAGTGTGGCCGCGCCGCCGGTCATGAGTGCCGCCCCCAGGATTACAGCGCCACGAGCGCTTCGGTGGGTCGACCAGATGCCTCCGACCGTTACGGCAATGTAGAGCACTGCGATCGTCAGTCCCCCTGCCGATGCGAACTTCAGATGAAGCTCCTCGCGGACCAGGGAGGGAACGAGTGCCAGGAACAAACCGGTGGCCGCCCATCCTGCTATTGTGCTGGGAACACTGGCCCAGAACTGTGGCCGGGCATGGGTCTCGAGCCGAAGTCTGGGTCTGACAGCCGCCCACGCCGGCACGCGGCGTACTCTGGCTTGGGGGAGTAGACAGGAAACAGCAGCCAGTCCGAGGAACATCAGCGTGAGCACTGGAAAAACGTAGAAGTCCGGGCGGGGAGTCCACTGGCTGAGGAGCCCAACAGCGCCAGCTCCGGTTGCCATGCCCAGGCTCGTCCCTACGGCCGTCAAGGTCGCACCCAAATGGGGGCGTGCTCGCGGTGCGAAGTCCAGCAGGCCGGCCGCCAAGGCGCTCATCGCTGTCCCGGAGGCGACGCCTTGGGCGAGCCTGGCGGTAATGAGAGCTGCCGGACCGTTGGCTGTCCAAAAAAGCGCTGTACTGGTGGCTGCCACCAAGAAGGCGGCGACCAGTACAGGTCGTCGACCAATGTGGTCGCTAAGAGACCCTACGGTGAGCAGTGCACCAAGTAGCCCGGCGACATACACGGTGAAGATAACGGTCAACAGCGTCGTGGAAAAATGCCATCGTTCTTGGTAGATGGGGTAAATCGGTGACGGGGCACTGGCGGTCGCCATGAGGGCCACGGTGGCGACCGCGAGGATGGCGAAAGCTGTCTTAGGGCTCACTTGCCTGTCACCAGGCTTTTCCTTGTCTCGCATGTGCATGCTCAGGGGCTTTTTACGAAGGCCAGTGTGAGCCGATAATGCGTTCGACCATGCTGGTACGGCGGAAGCCGGGTTCGAAGTGTTCAAGAATGTCTGCGTTGATGGTGCCATACGTAGTGTCTGGGCGGTGCTTGAGTCCTTCATGGAATGCTTGCAGAAACTCGTTCTTGAAATCGCCTCGGGGGTGTACTGCCGTTATCTCCTCCACGACGCCTGGGTCAAGATCCTGCAGGCCGAGTCCAATAGCGTCAGTCAAAACTCCAAGATTCGTGGCAGCTACTTCAGGTCCCATGCGCCCAGGGATGCCTGGCGTGGTGTGCAGGGCGATCGCGTTCCAGACTACTTCGGCATCCCGTGAGGAGAAGCCATGACCGAGAAGGAATGCCCGCGCATGGTCGGCACCATCGATTTCAAAGCGCTGCTCAGTTCCCGAGAATGGCGTCAGCAGGCCCGTGTCATGAAAGAGCGATGCCACGTAAAGAAGCTCAGGGTCAGGCGCCAGGCCTTTGGCTCGAGCCTGGATTGAGCCAAACAAAAAGACGCGGCGTGAGTGGTGGAACAGAAGCGGGTTGGTGGTTTCTTCAATGAAGCGAGTGGCCTCTGTGACCGCCGAACTCTCGGGGATCAGGACCCCTGCGATAATTTCAGACATGACGTGCTCACTTTCGCTTGTAAGGGTAGGACCGAACCAAAGGTCCGATTACCACATTGCCAGTGGACCGCTTCCCAGTACCGCCTCTGTCAAGCCATGAACCACCCATATAAGGACATGTCCAAGCCGGATAGAAGAAAGACCCCCGGCAGTCATCTGGTCGCGATTTTGGTGTACGACGGCGTGAAGCTCCTCGACGTTGCCGGCCCTGCAGACGTATTCGCAGAAGCGAACCGGCTCGGAGCTGACTACCGGATAGCATTGCTGTCTCCAACCGGTTCGGCCGTTACAACCTCGACTGGTATCGGACTTGCCGTCGAGGGCGGCGTGAGCTTTATGCCTGGGCCCCGCACCCTCCTCATCCCAGGGGGCGACATATATCCGAGCACCGCCCTGTCGCCCGGCTTGGTCAGCACTGTCGCCGCCCTTTCCCCGCGGGCCCAGCGCGTTGCCTCAATTTGTACCGGTGCTTTTATCCTCGCTGCTACAGGCCTATTGGACGGCAGGCGCGCAACAACGCACTGGAAGGTTGCACATAAGCTGGCCGCCCGCCACCCGAAAGTACATGTGGAGCCAGACTCGATATACGTCCGTGACGGATCGATATACACGTCAGCGGGAGTAACAGCGGGTATTGACCTGGCATTAGCGCTTGTCGAAGAGGACCATGGGGCAGACCTCACTCGGGAAGTTGCGCGCGCTCTGGTGGTTTATCTGCAAAGGGCCGGCGGCCAGTCCCAGTTTTCGGCCCCTTTGCAGGGTTCGCCTCCCCGTACTCCGGCGCTGCGACGAGTCGTAGACCTCGTAACAGCTGATCCATCGGCAAGCCATTCACTTGCAGATCTGGCTGGGCATTTGAATCTCAGCCCCCGGCATCTCAGTCGCCTGTTCCAGGATGAGTTGTCGACGACGCCAGCCAGGTACGTCGAGTCCATACGTTGCGACATCGCGAAGGCCCTTTTGGACCAAGGGTATACGGCGACGCAAGCGGCTGAACGTGCAGGCTTTCCCAGCTACGAAAGCCTGCGAAGGGTCTTTGCCCGCGAATTGGGAATGACTCCGGCTACCTATCAGCGCCGTTTCCGCACCGCCCGACGAGCTGAAACCGCACAAGTTCTAATCAAATAGTCCTGGTGCAGGGCTCCCGCGTCTATTCCATCAGCGAAGAGTTCAGCAAGAACTGCCGCGGATTCCTTTTGAAGCTAAGGCCGGTTGCATGCCGAGCATCGACTGCTGAAAACGGAGCTCTTCACAGATGACCTTCAACTGGACACGGTCTCCATGCTTGCCCATAATCACGGCAATACGGTGAAGCGGACATCGTTGGCCCGGTGCGCCCTGTGGGCGCCGCCGCCATCGGAAACAGGATCCGTCAGCCTGAACAACCTACTCGATCGGTTGGGCTAGTCAGATCACAGTCCGGAGCCCCCGAGGCAATGTCTCTCACTGAATGAAAACACACAGCGAGAACCCGAGCTCGGTCCCGTCGCCGAAATATGGGGGCTCGCTTCCTAAGGCGCCGTTGATCTAACAGAAAACTATGGGTCCTTGGAGCGATATGTCCGGATCTGTGGGAAAGACGTCTTTCCTGACAGTGTTGCGCGCGGCCCTGACACGGGATTCTGGAGGGGCGCCAGTGGGTTCTGGCTAATTCATACGGTAAGGAACAGTGATGACTGAAACAATCGGCGGGATCGTAGTCCCCGACACGAAGCTGACACGCGAAGCTACGGCCCTAGTGCGGCAGGCAGCAGACCCGACCATTTTCAACCACTCCCGCAGGGTTTTTCTGTGGGGAATGCTCCAGGCGAAGGCCATGGGTCTGCAGCCTGACCCGGAACTCGCCTACGTAGGTGGAATGTTCCACGACTTGGGGTTGACGCCGAAATACAGGACTGCGGACCGACGCTTTGAAGTCGATGGCGCAGAAGCCGCCTATGACTTCTTGCGTGAGCATGGTCGTTCCGAACAGGACGCCCGGAATGTCTGGCTGGGCATTGCCCTTCACACCACCCCCGAAATACCTATGTCACTTGCCCCTGAGGTGGCGGTGGTGACCCTCGGTGTTGAGACTGACGTTCTGGGACTGCGCCTGGACAAGATCAGCGACGAGGGCCGCCAGGAAGTCGTCCGCGCCCACCCGCGTCCGCAGTTCAAACAGCGCATTCTGGAAGCCTTTTACGAAGGCATGAAGGACCGCCCGGAAACAACCTTCGGAACCATGAACGATGACGTGATCAGTCACTTCGATCCGTCCTTCCAGCGCGAAGATTTTGTCCGGATCATTTTGGGCAATGACTGGTCTGAATAGTGTTATGCCCTACGTCGACGCCTCCTGTGACGTTGGGCGGTGACAAACCGGGCCACGGGCAGCAGCATTAGAGTTGCCGCCTGTGCCCCGGAACGTTCGAGGACGTGGGGGCGCGGACCGTGATTGCCAACGGGACGCCTGGTATTTACAAGCGGAGGTGGGCATGGCCAATTCATTGAATGTCGTCTTTGTCGTCTTTGACGGTGTGAAACTCCTGGACGTGTCCGGACCTGCCGAAGTGTTCGCCGAGGCGAACATGTTCGGGGCGGACTACAGGCTGGCTTATGTGTCGGCTGCCGGAGCCCCCGTCCTGACATCGATTGGAACGCGGCTGGACGTTGAGGGAGCCGTAGATCTGGAGACACAGATCGACACCCTCGTGGTGCCGGGCGGCGATAACTTAGTGGGAAAACCGATACCCGACGGGCTCGTGGCAGCGGCGAGGCTCCTGCATCCCCAGGTGCGAAGGACGGTATCGATCTGCACCGGCGCGTTCGTGCTGGCCTCTGCCGGCGTTTTGTCCGGGCGCCGGGCTACGACGCATTGGCGGCACGCGCAGGTTTTATCCCGCTCGTACCCGGACGTGGCTGTCGAACCAGACGCACTTTTTGTGGAGGATCGAGGTGTATTCACCTCAGCGGGTGTGTCCGCGGGCATAGATCTTGCCCTGGCCTTGGTGGAGCAGGACCATGGTGCCGGGTTGGCTCGAAACGTGGCGAGGAACCTGGTGCTGTTCATGCAACGTCCCGGCAACCAGTCACAATTCTCCGCACCCCTGAAAATGAACCCCGTTGGCAGCAGGCCGTTGCGGGAGATCATCGACCACGTTTCGGCCCACCCGGCACAGGACCTGAGTGTCGACTACATGGGGGCTATGGTGGGCTTGAGCCCACGGCAGGTTTCACGACTCTTTGCCAATGAGTTGGGCACCTCACCGGGTAGATTCATTGAACAAATGCGCTTGGAACATGCCAAGACGTTCCTCGAGACAGGTCAAAGCGTCACCGCAGCGGCCCGTGCGGCGGGGTTCGGCAGTGCAGAGTCCATGCGCCGAAGCTTCGTAGCGCGCCTGCAGGTTACACCCAGCAACTATAGAGCAAGGTTTTCGACAACTGATCCTCGTATTGTCAGCAGTTGACCCTTAATCCTTCGAAGAGCTCAAAGAGCGTACCGTTTGCGCAATACAGGCTCCTTTGGTCCTACCCAAGGCTTCGGTCGTCGGCCGCGGTCTCGGCCTACCTTTCGGTGGCGAAGCGAGCCCCTGAGGATAGTCCTCGGGCCCCGGCTCTGAACTCGCAGGCGTCGATGTAGGCGGTAGCAAGGATGGTTCTCAACTGCCATTGGCGGGCTCCTTCCGTCTAAAGGGGATCCGCCGCCCCGGCCTTTGGTGCCTTTCTGCCTCTTTGGCTACCGCATCAGAGCGTGCCCAGATCCAAATAGTCACGGCGCCTTGGTATCAATGATATCAAATAAGTAACGCAATGATCCGGAGGTCTGTTAGTATTGATACATGGATATGAGAGCAACGATATTGGACAAGGCCTCAGAGTTGCTTTCCGGATCCACGAGTGGGGACATTTCCACCCGGGCAGTGTGCGATGCTGCCGGTACCAGCCAGCCGGTGCTTTACAGGCTTTTTGGTGACAAGGAGGGGTTGTTGTCCGCGGTTGTGGATCATGTCTGGGATCAGTACCTGAGCATGAAGCGTACGGCAGACAGGTCCGGGGACCCTTTGGATGATCTCTACCGCGGTTGGGACAGCCATGTGGCGTTCGCCCTTGACCACCCTCATGCCTACCGGCTCCTTTTCGGTACCTCATTGTCGGTGCCGGCAGAGGCCGGGCAGGAGGCGATGCGTCTGCTGCAGGACAATCTGGAAAGGCTCGCCGCCCAAGGTCGCTTGACGGTCGCCCCTGAAGATGCGGCAAAGATCGTCATGGCGGCGAATAGCGGAATTGCCTTGTCGTTGCTCCTGCGCAGTGACCAGTACCCGGAGAAGCAGATCTCCACGACTATGCGCGATACGGTGTATCGCTCCCTGCTGGTCGATGCCGAAGTCAACAGGGAGGAGCAGGCGCCGGTCATTGCGGCAACCACCATCCGGTCTGCCCTGGCACAACCAGCCACTGAAGCACTGTTCACCCGGTCCGAGGCCGCGCTTTTGTCTGACTGGCTCAAACGGATACAGGACCGCCGCAACAGCGGCTGACACTACCCCTCCACTTCGCACTCCCAAGGCGCCATGCCGCGGGTCTACTCGGTGCGTCCGAATATAAGTCTGCCCAAATGTAGGTTTTTAGGAGAAGAAATGAACACCGAAACAAAACGAGTAGCCCTTGTCACAGGCGGTTCCGGGGGCATTGGTCGCGCCGTTGTCGAGCGCCTTGTCGCTGACGGCTTCGCAGTGGCCGTCCACTATGCCGGCAACAAGGAAGCAGCCGAGACCCTTGCCAACTCCATCACCGCCGCGGGTGGACAGGCAATCGTCGTTGGTGGTGACGTCGCGGACGAAGGTGCCATGATCGCAGCGTTCGAAGCCACAGAGGAGGCCCTTGGCGGCATCGACGTCGTGGTGAACACTGCGGGGATCATGATTCTTGGGTCCATCGTTGATTTTGACCTGGTCGACTTGGACCGGATGCACCGAACCAACATCCGCGGCACCTTCGTAGTCTCCCAGCAAGCTGCACGGCGTGTGCGCGCAGGTGGAGCAATTATCAATGTCTCAACTACGGTGACCAAGACACAGTTCCCCGGCTACGGCGCTTATGTTGCGAGCAAAGCCGCTGTCGAGGGAATGACCTTGATTTTGGCCCGCGAGCTCCGCGGCAAGGACATCACCGTTAACGCGGTGGCGCCAGGCCCGACAGCCACTCCTCTTTTCATGAACGGAAAGGACGACCAGACCGTGGCGCAGCTCTCCAAGGCAGCCCCGCTGGAACGGCTTGGCCAGCCGCAGGACATTGCCGAGTCCGTAGCTTTCCTCGCAGGCCCGGGCCGATGGATCAACGGAAAAACCATTTACTCCAATGGCGGGCTGGCCTGATTCCCCACTCAGGCAGCGACAACCACTCCGACATAAAGCACATCAGATGTCTCAAATTGTCGTCATTACAGGTGCCAGCAGCGGCTTCGGCGCACTCACCGCACGTGCCGTGGCCGACGCCGGCAACATTGTCTATGCCGGAATGCGTGATTTTCACGGGAGAAACGCACCCCAAGGAGCGCAAACCGTGGAGTACTCCCCGCCAGAACAACGTCGACCTTCGCGCCGTCCAGATGGATGTCACCTCAGACACCCGAAGTGCAAGCAGCGATCGATAAGGTCATTGCCGAGCAGGGCCGCATAGACGTGCTGGTGCACAACGCAGGCCACATGACGACAGGGCCCGCTGAAGCCTTCAGCGTCGGGCAGTTCGCTAGCCTGTATGACGTTAACGTGTTGTCCACCCAGCGCGTGAACAGGGCTGCGAGACCAGGTATGAAGGGCTCATGAACCGTGTGGCTGAAAGACTCGCCGCCCTCGCACCTGCCGATGCCCACGCCAGCCAAGTGTCAGAGGACGTTGCACGGATCGTCGCCCTTCCTGAAGGTGGTCGACCCTACCGCGTCCACATCGGCCCCGCAAACGATGGATCCGAAGAGGTTTCGGCAACGGCGGACCGGATCCGCGAAGAATTCCTGGCCCGTGTCGGACTGGAAGACCTCATGGAAGTCCGGGCGGCAGATCAGGTCCTGAACTAAAGGGTCCAGCCTCCGGGAATCCGTACTGGCAGGGCGCCTCCGGCTAGAGCCGTGTCGGTGACCGCAAATCCTGTCAGTTCCTGTGCGGCACCGGCATGGCTTTCCGTCCAATTGAATGCACCACGGCTAGGGAAATCAACGGAGGGCACAATGGCACTGCAAGATTCCATGCAGCAGTTCGTGGAGACGACAAACTTGGGTGACAGCCAGCGTTCGTAGCCGCGTTCACGGACGAGGCGACCCCGGACGGTTGGGGGCGGGTCTTCCGCCTGCATGACGGCCCAAGACGAGAGTCTTGCTGGGCGGGCGGAGTTCAACAAGCCGCCGGGGGGAGTGGATTTGGCACGGGGCGGAAATCCTAAAGAGAGGCAGAACTCGTCCGCGAAGCCTGGCAGTTGCTTAATGGCTTTTCATGCTACCGCTGCAGTCTGATTAACGGACGGATACCAATGATCGTGGCACGCTATCCGACGCACAAGATCACCTCCTGTCTAGCCGCGTAAGGCTCTACCAACGGACTGAGCCGCTGGCGAAGCGAGACTCCAAACGTTACGACAACCAACCCCGACCAGTGGCCATGGCACACCTCGCTCTTGATGAAGTCGACGTCCCGAAGGTAAATGTGTAGGTAACCGAGCTTTGGTAATTCAGGGCCTTTTTTGTTTTACTCCCCAGCTTTCCTGCTGTTGACACCTCTTTTTTCATGAGCTGGGCGATCTCAGCTGGAACAGGAGGGATGACTTCGTGTTCCAGAGCTCCGGGGGACCATACGAGGTTTACTTGCAGGGCGTCGTCCTGGTCAGGGTAATCGGAGCGGTTGTGGCATCCGCGGGACTCACGTCGCTCCAGCGCGGCCTCCAGGGTGGCGCGGGCAGCAAGCAGCGAGGATTTGAGATCAAAGGCATGAGCGAGGTCCTGGTAGCCGGCGATGTCAGGATGAACCCCAAGATTTTGGGCTCGGTTTTCAATCGCGTTAAGTTCCTGCAGGCCTGCAAGTAGGCCTGCCTCACTGCGTACGACGCCAGCATGCTCAGTCATCGTATCCCTTACAGCCCGCTGCAGTTCCCGCACATTTTCCTGTCCACGGGAACGCAGGAGGGAATCAACTTCGGACCGTGCTTCCCCCACTGCCGCGTGTGAACGGTGCTGCGTTTCGAGTTCGTTCGAATACGCGGCTGCTGCTTGTCCCACGATCCGGCCGAAGACAAGCAATTCGATAAGGGAGTTTCCGCCCAGCCTGTTAGCCCCGTGAAGGCCGCTTGCTGCTTCTCCGATCGCGTAAAGGCCTTCGACATCTGTTCTATGGTCTTCAGGGCGGACCCAAACTCCGCCCATGGAGTAATGTGCCGTTGGAGCTATCTCGATGGGCGTCTTCGTGATGTCAAGCATCTGAAGTTCCATCAGGGTCTGATAGACACGCGGCAGGCGCTCCATGATGACTTCGCGGGGAAGGTGGGATACATCCAGCCAGACCCCGCCGTTGACTGTACCCCGACCTTCCTTGATCTCCGTGTAGGCCGCCAGTGCAACGCGGTCGCGGGTGGAGAGTTCCATCCGTTCCGGGTCGTAGCGCTCCATGAAGCGTTCACCCAGAACGTTACGGAGGATCCCGCCCTCCCCGCGGGCCGCCTCGGAAACCAATGTCCCGGCGGCACTTTCCGGCTCAATAATCCCTGACGGGTGGAATTGAACGAGCTCCGGGTCCCTGATCCGTCCTCCAGCTTCAACCGCCAGCCGAAATGAATCACCCGTGTTCTCGTCCCGCCGGGAGGAAGAACGTCGCCATATCCTGTTATGTCCGCCTGCTGCCAGGATGACCGCATCGGCATAGATGATGTACCGGGTCCCGTTGTCCAGGTCGAACCCGTAAGCTCCAAAAACGGCATTGTCCCGGACGAGCAACTTTGTAATGTAGACGGTGTCCAGGATGGGAACGCCAAGTTGTTCTGCCCGCCTGATCAGTGTGCGTTGTATTTCCAGTCCAGTGTAGTCTCCGGCAAAGGCGGTACGTCGGAATGTGTGGGCGCCAAAGAACCGCTGTGAGATCGATCCATTTTCTTCACGCGAACTCCATCCCGTAGCGTTCCAGGTCGGCAATTCCCCGTTCGGCTCCTTGGGCAACGATCTGTACTGTCTGCGGGTTTGCCAGGAGGTAGCTTTCCCGGATTGTGTCCGCTGCATGCTGTTGCCAGGTGTCCTCGGGATCCATCGTTGCCAGTGCCGCGTTGATTCCGCCGGCAGCCAGCGCCGTGTGCGCATCCGCTTTGGGGCGCTTTCCTACGGCCAGGACATCAACTCCCTGCTCGGCCAATTCAATTGCCGAGCGAAGGCCTGAACCACCTGTACCAATGACAAGGACGCCAGTGGTCAGTCTTTTCTCTTCAGTATTCATGCTTTTCCAGGTCTCGTTGAAATGGTCGCGCCAAGCCCGACGCCGGCGGCTGGCCGCGCCGGGCATAGCGCAGGGGATCTTAGTGACTGCCGACGGCGTAGCGGCTTGTGACGGCGACGCGATTGAAGGCGTTCATGACGGTTGAAAGCCAAGCCACCGCGGAGATTTGTTCCTGAGTTAGTGCTGATGCCGCGGCTTCGTAGTCCTCATCATTGACGTGCCCGGCCGAGATGTTGGTAATCGACTCGGTTAGACGCAAGGCCGCACGTTCTTCCTTGGTGAAGTAGCTTGTCTCTTCCCATGCAGGAAGGACGGCGATCCGGTCAGTGCTCTCGCCCTTTTTCAGGGCGTCCCTTGTGTGCATGCGGAGGCAAAACGCACAGCCGTTGATCTGGGAAGTTCGGATCTTCACCAGTTCCACCAACAAGGGATCCAGACCAGCGGCAGCAGCGCCTTCGGTTGCCTCGGTCGATAAGGTGATCAATGTTTTGTAGCTGTCCGGGTGCTGTTTGCCGATATTGACGCGGTTGGCCTTTGCCATGATGTGCCTTTCGTGGGTATGGACTGGCGTTGGGCGGCGCGGTGCGGGCCAGCCAGGGGAAGAAGTCGAGGCGTTCTTTCCATAGTGTTGACGACACAGGTCCTGCTTTTGTGAGGTTCCGGTGCCGGTGCCGGTGCCTGCGTTGACGAGGTTCAGTGCAGCCCGAACGACTCCGCCGACGCCGGAACAAGAACCACTGCGGGGTTGACTAACCCGGCGAGGGGGCGCAAGTCACTACTTCGCCATGCATCACCGAAGGGCTTCACCACGGTGGCCTATTCCTGCTGCTAAACCGGGCAGCGTCGTTTAAAACGGATACGACGTCGTCCTGACCTTGCCAGCTGGCGTACCGCCGCGAGTCAGACCTGCCGACGAAATCTCCAACCTCTTTGAAGGAGAAAGCAAAGATGTCGGAGAGAACAAATGCAACGTGACGGTGGACGTCATTGTTTCGAGGACATCGACCAATGCGGTGCTTATTGATTCGTCGAGTGTCACGAGGCCCTCCTGATCCTCTACTCGCCCGGACCTCTGCATACAGCATGTTGCCGGGGGCGGGAAATCCCGCAGGCAAGGGTTCAGGCACTACTCACCTGCGCACTTTTCACGTCGCGTGCGTGTGCTGCCCAGCAGATCAAGACAAATCCTGTTGGTTGCCGGGTAAACCAGCGGCAGGTCGTTGACAGCAGCTCGGTCGTCCTCGCCAGGCCGACCAGCACAGGAAATGTGCTCTAAACGGCATCCTCTGCGTCACGGATCGCAACAAGCATGTGGTAGGCCAGACCGAGAAAGTTGCGGCTACTGGCCGTCAGACTCTTTTGTCTTGTTCTCTCACGAAGGTTGCTGTTGCGGCCTGTAAAAGCCCGCCAACAGTGCCACTCCTGCAAGTAGGCCTCCGGCGACAGCGATCGTTAGTCCAGCCCATCCGGCAATGATGCCGTTACTGAAAAGAACCCAGTCCATGCTGATGTGCCCGGGCCCGGCCACAGCAATCGCGATGCCCCCCACCGCCATGATGAAGGTGTATTCCCACCCTCCTGTGCCGATGAAAAATCCCTTACTGCGGTGAACTGTCCAACCAGCAACCAGCATCAGAGCGACGAACGCCGCGGATGCAAAGGGGGTGAAAAGTCCGAGTGCCAGGGCGATGCCCGCACCAATTTCTGTCAGCGCTGCCAGCCAGGCATGAAAGGAGCCTGGGCGGAGGCCAAGGCTGCTGAACCACTTGCCGGCACCGGCTATTCCGGCACCCATAAACAGTTTGCTGTACCCGTGGGCAGCCATGGTTACGCCAAAGCAGATCCTCAGCAGGAGCAGAGCTCCATCATGATCGGTCATTTCGTTCCTCCGCGATTCTCCGGAAATACATGCCGTGCAGGTGCTACCGGGGGGGTACCGGAATCAGCTGCAGGCTGAACCTTCGAAGTGGATTGTGCTGCTAAGACCATCAGGCCTGTGACCGACTTGTTGCCGCGCATAAGACTCCTCTTCACATGGTTGGGTGCTGATGCACCCGGGATACAAGAAGGCTAGCCGTGAGTTCGGTTACAGTCAATGTCTGTAATGGAACTATCAGTTACAACTATTGACTGTAACGTTTAGCACCTATAGGTTGTGATCCAGATCATTGCGATCTCAGCCGGTGTGCACCAATGCCCTTCAGCCCCTGTGAACCTATTCGAAAGTGAACGACCATGTCTCCAGGTATTACCCGCCCGTCGGCACTAGGCGCTGCCGACCTGTCCCTCGGCGAATTTATTGACAGCCGTCCCGTGGGGCGGTTCCACTACGTAGTTCTTGCGCTGTCCGGATCAGTGATGTTCCTCGATGGTTTCGATACACAGGCGATTAGTTTTGCAGCGCCGGTAATTGCGCGTGAATGGGGAATCCCAGTGGCCAGCCTCGGTCCAATCCTTTCCGCTGCGATTGTGGGGCTCATGGTGGGGTACTTGGTCCTCTCACCCCTGGCTAATCGTGTTGGTCATCGGCGATTGGTGGTGTGCTGCACTGCCCTCTTCGGAGTTTTGAGCCTCCTGACGGCGGCGGCATCCGAACCGGCGCATCTGATCGGTCTACGGTGCCTTACGGGTGCGGGACTGGGTGCAGTGATTCCAAGTCTGGTGTCGCTGACAAGCGAGTACGCGCCGAAGCGCCGACGCTCAAGCTTTGTCATGTTCATCTACTGCTGGCTGGCTCTCGGGTTCGTCGCAGCCGGGTTAGTTTCCGGGCTCGTAATTCCAGTACTCGGTTGGCGAATGATGTTTGTCATCGGGGGAGTGGTGCCGCTGCTTTTGCTGGTCTTCCTGGTCAAGAGTCTTCCTGAATCGCCGAGATTCCTCTTGTCACGGCCCCGGGGCATCGAGCGAACGCGATCGTTGCTTCATCTGCTGGATCCCATGTCCGGCAGTCAAGTTCAGGGCCTGATCCTGACCCCCCCAGAGGAAGGGCCAAAAAAGCGCCCCTCACGTGTTGCGGATCTCTTCAGTCGCGGCTGGCTCGGCAGTACTGTTCTGCTGTGGGTGGCGTTCGCTGCAAATCTCGCGGCGTTCTATGCGATTCAAAGTTGGCTGCCCACCATAGTCGGCTCTTTCGGGCAGCCGCAGGCCATCGTTATAGCTGCCACGGTCCTGACGACTATAGGAGGGATTGTGGCCGCTACAGTCATAGGCCCGTGCATGGACCGGATCAGCCCATTCCGTACATTGGGCTTCGTCTACCTAATGGGAGCGCTTTTTGTGGCAGTCCTCGGCCTGGTCATTGCCGGGGGACCGACTCTTCTCCTTATCGTGGCTTTTCTTAGCGGCGCGTGTGTAACCGGAGGGCAGATGAGCGTTACCGCCCTGGCGAGCTTGCTCTATCCGCCCGCAATGCGGTCGACGGGTGTTGGCTGGGCCCTCGGTGTCGGTCGGCTTGGAGGTATCGCAGGACCGCTGCTCGTTGGAACGGCTCTTGGACAAGGAGTAGCGGCACGAGAAGTTTTCTTCGCCATCGCCCTGGTGCTGGTCCTCGCGGGAACCACGGTATTCCGCATCGGGCGGATACATCGGTGAGGTGACGGCAGCGGCCCCCTCAACACCCGCCCAGTGCCCCGGGGCATTGGGCGGGTGGGAAACCAGGTCCTGCACCCGGCACTGGACGCCAGGTCACCGCTACGTTTTGTTCGTCTCTGCCGCTATGCCAGGCCAAAGCACAGCTACCACTTTCTCCGCCAGCCCGGCGCGCTCCGTATCGTTCCGCAGGAAGGCTGCGAAGTAGCTGCCGAAGCACATGCTCGCGATAGTGCGAGTGTCGATGTCGCGCCGCACCTCACCTCGATCCTGCAGGCTTTTCAGCACCCTCTCCATCAGGTTGACGCGGGGCTCCACGGCGTGCTCGCAGACAATGGCAAGCAGTTCCGGAGTTCGTATGGTCTCACCCATAAAATTGCCCATGAGGACCATGGCGTCCGGGTTGAAATACGCGGGGTCAAGCCGGCGTACTGCCTCCGTCAGCGCTTCGGTGGCCGGCAGATCGTCCAGGTTCAGCGAGGGGTAGGTGTCCCGCTGGGCCTTGAAGCCATAGTCAAGGGCATCAACCACCAACTCAAATTTTCCCGGCCAACGCCGATAGAGCGTGGGTCTGGTTACTCCAGCGTCGGCAGCAATGTCGCCCAGCGCCATCCTCGAGTAGCCGTCCAGGACAAGCCGTTTGCGCGTTGCCAGAATTATTGCTTCATCCAACGCGGGATCTCGGGGGCGACCGCCTTTGGATGCGGCTACAGATTCCCCGTCACGATCAATGTCACGCACCTCGTTCGGCATCTGAAACCCCTCCATCTCGTTGCGTTACAGGCATTTAACGTAACATACCCCTCGATTCCGGCGACGAGGCTCGTCTAAGATCCTCGCCCCGTACAAAAACTCCTCCGCGCTTACGTTACAGCTATTGACTGTAACGTAAGCGAACGCTAGCGTTACTGGCATCACACGAACGTGTGCTGGAACAAACTTTAGGAGCAAGGAAATGAGCACCAGCAAGGATCTGATCGAGCGCAGCATCCCCTTCCTCACGGAAGTGAAGAACCGCACCGCTGGCGGGGAATTGGAGAACTGGCTAAATACGAACTACGGGCCCGGGACATCCCTTTATGACGATCTTGCCCGGATGATCACCGAGGGCGTCAGGGACGGCTGGGCCGCCAACATAGAAATTGACGGGCCGAACTACCGACGCAGCCGCATCGCAGAACCCAGCGAAGTGCTGAACTACTTCAGCATCACCGCCGTCTATATGAACAGTGTTGAGCCGTTCCGGGGACAGTATCACCAGCACCCCTACGGTGAGCTGAATCTGGTCGTCCCGCTGGATGCGGAGGCCAGGCTGATGGGTCCAAACGGATGGTCCGGGCCCGGTTGGACGGCTCCAGGGCCAGGGAGCCACCATTACCCAGAGTCAAAAGGAGGGGCTGTTATCGCGCTGTTCTTTTTGCCGGCAGGACGGATTTCCTACGACATCACTCCGAGCTGATCCCCCACGAAGGACATTAGGGTGCTATGCGAAACCTTGAAAAGAATCCACTCGCAGTGAAGCGGTTTGTGCCCTGGCGGCGGGACACCTTTATGAGCGTGGAGGATGCCATAAACAGCAGACGCAGCGTCAGAGCCTTCCTTCCGACCCCTGTTCCGGAGACGGAAGTTGAGCGTTTGCTTGCTCTCGCGGCCAGAGCTGCAAGCAACTCAAATTCACAGCCTTGGCAAGTTCACGTTGTCACCGGTGAGGCTAAAGCTGCCCTCACCGCGGCGCTTCTGGAAGCTCATGACAATCAGGACCGCGTCGAAAACGAATATCCGTACCAGCCCCGGCCGGACGAGTGGATTGAACCGTTCAGGTCCCGTCGCAGGCAATTCGGTGATCTTCTGTACCGCGAAACCTTGGGGATATCAGCCACGGATACTCCAGCGCGATTGATGCATCATCGGCGCAACTACGACTTCTTCGGAGCTCCTGTTGGCATCTTTGTCACCATCGGGCGTAGTTCCCTGGGCGGAGGTCTGCTCGACGCGGGTCTCTTCCTTCAGTCACTGATGCTGGCCGCGCGTGCTTCCGGGCTGGATACCTGCACGCAGGCCTCATTCATTGACTTCCATCCGGTCCTGCGTCTGCACATGCGCATCCCGGAGGACCAACTAATCGTCTGCGGAGTCTCACTTGGATATGCCGACCCACGGCACAGGTTGAACCGCTTGGCAACGACGAGGGAATGCGTTGACAGCTTCGTTACCTTTCACACTGAACCAGGGCAAAACGGCAACACCCTCTCAGCTTCGAGCCAACAATGAGCCAACAATAGGTACTTCACTCAGGCACCAAGAACCAGCCGCGAGACGAAGAACGCGCAAGACCCCAACGACCCGGGGGTCAAACAACCAGGACGACGGCTGCGGCGCCGGGTGACGGCGCCGCAGCCACTTAGAGGACAAGGAATTGCCTTGGAAACACAGGCTGATCTCAGTGCTGAGATCAACGCGATCGGCGATGCCTACGTGCGGGCCCTCAAGGACGGGGGCCCTGCCGAGACCCAGCCGCGGCTGGACTACCCGCCGTACCGCAGCAGCATCCTGCGGCACCCCACCAAGAGCCTGCATCACACTGACCCGGAGACCATCGAGCTGTACTCCCCGGCGTTCGGCCACCAGGACGTGCACGCCCTGGAATCGGACCTGACCATCCAGCACAACGGCGAGCCGCAGGGCGAGCGGATCATTGTGGCAGGCAAGGTCCTGGACGGTGACGGCCGCCCGGTGGCCGGGCAGTTGGTGGAGATTTGGCAGGCCAACGCCTCCGGCCGCTACATCCACAAGCGCGACCAGCACCCGGCCCCCATCGACCCCAACTTCACAGGCATTGGCCGCTGCATCACCGGGCCGGACGGCTCGTACCGGTTCACCACCATCAAGCCCGGCGCCTACCCCTGGAAGAACCACCTCAATGCCTGGCGCCCGGCACACATCCACTTCTCGCTGTTCGGCACCGAGTTCACCCAGCGCATCATCACGCAGATGTACTTCCCCGGCGACCAGCTCTTCCCGCTGGACCCCATCTACCAGACCATCGTTGACCAGGACGCCCGGGACCGGCTCGTGGCCAACTACGATCACAGCCTCACCGAACCCGAGTGGGCGCTGGGCTACAACTGGGACATTGTCCTGACCGGTCCCAAGCGGACCTGGACGGAAAACGAGGCGCTGGGCGCAGACAGTGACGAGGAGTAAGACGATGAGCACCAAACTGGTACCCACCCCCGCCCAGACGGTGGG
This sequence comes from Pseudarthrobacter sp. W1I19, assembly GCF_030817835.1. Taxonomy (NCBI): domain Bacteria; kingdom Bacillati; phylum Actinomycetota; class Actinomycetes; order Micrococcales; family Micrococcaceae; genus Pseudarthrobacter; species Pseudarthrobacter sp. W1I19. The sequence continues at coordinate 2,469,056 of NZ_JAUSZR010000001.1, read as the reverse complement.
CCCCTTCTACGGCTACGCCCTGCCGTACGAAAAGGACAACGAACTCCTGGCCCCCGGCTCACCCGGCTCCATCCGCCTGCAGGGCACGGTCTACGACGGATCCGGCCAGGACGTTGTGGATGCCATCCTGGAAATCTGGCAGCCCGACGCCGAGGGCAGGATCGTTCAGAAGACGGGTTCCCTGGTCCGCGACGGCTACACCTTCACCGGCTGGGGCCGCGGCGCGGTGGGAAACTCCGGCGCGTACACCTTCACCACCGTCAACCCGGGTCCCACCAAGCCAGGTGCGGCGGCGTTCATCTCCGTGGCCATCTTTGCCCGCGGCCTGACCAACCGGCTCTTCACCCGGATCTACCTTCCGGAGGACACCGAGGCGCTGGCCAATGATCCCCTGCTCACCTCGCTGGAGCCCGAGCGCCGCAAGACGCTCATCGCCCGGCGTGATTCCGACGGCGGCCTGGCCTTTGACATCCGCCTGCAGGGTGAGGGCGAGACAGTCTTCCTGGACTTCCAGTGACTGACGCGGCCAGCTCAGAAAAGTCCCCTGCCGAATGGGAGCCGCGACCGCTGCCGCTGCGCTCCTCGGGCAGCGCTGCCTGTCCGAGAAGGGAGTCTTGTCCACAGAAGAGGTGCGACAGAAGCACGACGCCATTTCATCCGCAAGGCACTAACGAGTCTTCTTCTGCACGTAACCCTGAGCCGCCGGCGGATCCTCGGCGTGCCTCCCAACCCAACGGGCACTCCGTTCCCCTTACGCCGCGTTGAATGGAGCTTCCCGTGGCTAAACCAGTCCTGAAGGCAGTGCTGTTGTCACCCCAGCGGCCCTTGGGCGAGCACCCCCTGCTGGTGGTGGGCCCGTCCCTGGGCACGTCCTCGATCCTGTGGAACAGGGCCGCCTCGCTGTTGGGGACCGACTACGACGTGGTGGCCTGGGACCTGCCGGGCCATGGTGTCTCGCCCGCGGCGACGGAGACGTTTGACGTGGCTGCGCTGGCGGACGCCGTGGTGGGCCTTATGGATTCCATCGCCCCCGGCGAGGCGTTCCACTATGCGGGGGTCTCCCTGGGCGGCGCCACCGGCCTGCAGCTCGGCATCAAGCACGGGGAGCGGCTCAAGAGCCTCTCCGTTCAAAACAGCGGGGCCAAGATGGGCACCCCTGAGGGTTGGCTGGAGCGCGCCGAAACGGTCCGGAACCAGGGGACGCCGGTGATGATCCAGGGTTCGGCCCAGCGTTGGTTCGCTCCTGGTTTTATGGACCGTGAGCCTGAGCTGAGCAGCAGGCTCCTGCATGCCCTGCGTGACGCCGACCGCTTCAGTTACGCCTTCTGCTGCGAGGCCCTGGCGGCCTTTGACGTGCGCGACGAACTCGGCGCCATCCGCGTCCCCACGCAGGTTATTGCCGGGGCGCTGGATGGCGTGGCCACGCCGTCGATGGCTGAGGAAGTGGCGGCCGGGATCACCGCGGGCGGCGGCACCGCCACCGCCGTCACGCTCGAGGGAGTGGCCCACCTTGCCCCCGCCGAGGCGCCCGCCCACCTGGCGGAGCTGATGCGCGGGCTCCTGGCCTGGGCCGAATCACGGGAGGCGGCCAAGTGAGCGGGACGGAGCGGCACGGCGTGGTCCAGCCCGGCGCCAGCAGCCAGGAGATTTACGACGGCGGCATGGTGGTCCGCCGCGAAGTCCTGGGCGATGCGCACGTGGACCGGGCCAATGCCAACAAGGATGGGTTCACCGAGGACTTCCAGGACATGATCACGCGGATCGCGTGGGGTGGCATCTGGACCCGGCCGGGCCTGACCCGGCAGATGCGGTCCGCCGTGACCATCACGGCGATGGTGGCGCACGGGCACTGGGAAGAGCTGGCGATGCACATCCGCGCGGCCCTTACCAACGGCCTGAGCAGGGACGAGATCAAGGAAATCCTGCTCCAGACCGCCATCTACTGCGGCGTCCCGTCCGCGAACACCGCCTTCAAAACCGCCCAGCAGGTCTTTCGAGAAATGGATACAACCTCATGAACCAGGCTTTTGTGTACGACGCCGTGCGCACCCCGTTTGGCAAGTTCGGTTCCGGCCTTGCCGCCGTCCGCCCGGACGACCTTGCCGCCCACGTGATCAAGGAGTCCGTAAAGCGCGCTCCCGGGCTGGACCCGGAGCGGATTGATGAGGTGGTGTTCGGCAACGCCAACGGCGCCGGCGAGGAGAACCGCAACATTGCCCGGATGGGAACGCTTTTGGCGGGCCTTCCGGTGTCGATTCCGGGGACCACGGTTAACCGGCTCTGCGGGTCCTCGCTGGATGCTGCAATTATCGCTTCGCGCCAGATCAACGCCGGCGACGCCGACCTGATGCTGGTGGGCGGGGCCGAGTCGATGTCCCGAGCGCCTTGGGTGCTGCCGAAGACGGAAAAGCCCTACCCGGCCGGGGACATGACGCTGGCCTCCACCACCCTGGGCTGGCGGCTGGTGAACAAGGCGATGCCCAAGGAGTGGACCATCTCCCTGGGCGAGGCCACCGAACGGCTGCGCGAAAAGTACGGTGTGTCCCGGCAGGCGCAGGACGAATTCGCCGCTGATTCCCACAACCTCTCCGCGGCAGCGTGGGACGAGGGCTTCTACGACAACCTCGTGGCACCGGTGCCGGGAACTGACCTGGTCCGGGACGAGGGCATCCGCCCCGGTTCCACCGCGGAGAAACTCGCGGCCCTGAAGACGGTGTTCCGTTCCGAGCCGGAGGGCGCCGAGGTGGGAGGCACGGTCACCGCCGGCAACGCGTCCCCGTTGTCCGACGGCGCCTCCGCGGCCTGGGTGGGATCCGAGGCCGCCGCCGGGCTGCTGGGCCTGGAGCCCCTGGCCCGTATTGCCGGGCGTGGTGCGCACGGTAATGATCCGCAGTACTTCGGGTTCGCACCGGTGGAGGCGGCGAACAAAGCATTGGCGAAGGCGGGCATCGGCTGGGACCAGGTGGGCGCCGTCGAACTTAACGAAGCGTTCGCCGCGCAGTCGCTGGCCTGCATCAACGCCTGGGGCATCGACCCCGCCATGGTGAACCGGCACGGCGGCGCCATCGCGATGGGCCACCCGCTCGGCGCCTCCGGCACCCGGATCCTGGGCACCCTGGCCCGGTCCCTGCAGGCCTCCGGGGAACGGTGGGGCGTCGCGGCGATCTGCATCGGTGTGGGCCAGGGCCTGGCCGTGGTCCTGGAAAACGTAACTGCTTCCGGCAACAGCGCAGGAAAGGCGTAGGGGAATGCTGAACTTTGTAGATTCGGTCCGGGAGGCCGTGGCCGGCATCAAGGACGGCTCCACCGTGATGATCGGCGGGTTCGGCAACGCCGGGCAGCCGTTCGAACTGATCGACGCGCTGCTCGAATGCGGGGCCAGGGACCTGACGGTGGTGAACAACAACGCCGGCCAGGGCGATCAGGGCCTGGCGCTGCTGATCAAGGAGGGCCGGGTGAAGAAGATGATCTGCTCCTTCCCGCGGCAGTCCGATTCCTGGCACTTCGACGCCAAGTACAAGGCCGGCGAGATCGAACTCGAGCTCGTCCCGCAGGGCAACCTCGCCGAACGCATCCGCGCCGCCGGGGCCGGGATCGGCGGGTTCTTCACCCCCACCGGCTACGGCACCATGCTCGCCGAAGGCAAGGAAACCCGGATCATCGACGGCCACGGCCAGGTCTTCGAAACGCCCATCCACGCCGACGTCGCCCTGATCAAGGCACTCAAGGCCGACGGCAAGGGAAACCTCGTCTACAGCAAGACCGCCCGGAACTTCGGGCCCATCATGGCCGCCGCCGCGAAGCAGACCATCGTCCAGGTCTCCGAAATCGTCCCGACCGGGGCGCTGGACCCGGAAAACGTGGTGACCCCCGGAATCTACGTCAACACGGTTGTCCGCGTCCCGGCGGTCCCGGGCAGCACCGCCGGCACTAGCGAGAAGGTGGCTTGAGATGACCACTGCAACATCCCTCCAGACCTCCGCCACGCCCCTGGGCCGGGATGACCTGGCCCGCCTCGTGGCCAAGGACATCGCCCCGGGATCGTTCGTGAACCTCGGCATCGGCCAGCCCACCCTGGTGTCCAACTACCTCACCGAGGAACAGAACATCACCCTCCACACGGAGAACGGGATGCTCGGCATGGGACCCGCCGCCGAGGGGGAGCAGATCGACGGGGACCTCATCAACGCCGGCAAGATCCCGGTCACCGAACTCCCGGGTGCGTCCTACTTCCACCACGCCGACTCGTTCGCGATCATGCGCGGCGGGCACCTGGACATCTGCGTGCTGGGCGCGTTCCAGGTCTCTGCCACCGGCGACCTCGCCAACTGGCACACCGGGGCACCCGGGGCCATCCCCGCCGTCGGCGGTGCCATGGACCTCGCCACCGGTGCGAAGGACGTGTTCGTGATGATGACCCTGCTCACCCGCGAAGGTGCCTCCAAGATCGTGGAAACCTGCACCTACCCGCTCACCGGCGTCGGCTGCGTCACCCGCGTCTACACCGACAAAGCCGTCTTGCTCACCGGCCCCGACGGAGTCCAGGTCCGCGAAACCTTCGGCTGCACCCTCGAAGAACTCCAAGAACTGGTATCCATCCCGCTCAAGGCTGTCTAGGACTCGTTCCGTAACTGGATTTCTAGAGGGAGAAGCTTCAAGAACTCTCCCGCAGTCAAGGGCTTTGCGATATCAACAATACGTTACATCTATTGACCGTAACGTATCTTACCGTTAGTCTTTTTTTATATCAACACAGGCACTAGTAATCAATGGAGGTGAGTTGTAGTGCAAACGCTTGATCAGGACACTCCGCCAACGTCAGCTGTTGCCCTGCGTTACGCTGACTATTACTCCACGCCGTCCTATAAGGACTTTATGGATCTAGTTGCATCGGGGTGGAATGCTGAACTGCACACCATCAGCTCACGACCAAACTGATTGTCGGGGCCGAACGAGCATGACCGAAGTGGTTCAAGGCTATCTGGAGGGCGAGCTCCGGTACTTTTTGGTTGACCGCTCGGCTGACGCAACCCTCTTGCTGGGCAACCCCTTGACGGGATGGGACGACCTGAAGCGCCATTCGATCGTTACAGTGAGCAACGGAAGATCTTGCCCCACCGTCGGACTGGTGGACACCGTTATGCCCGACGGGTCTGCCTTTTGGCTTGTAGGTCAGTGGGACCGTCGGCTCATTACCGAACGGACGGCTACACAGTTTGGGCTGTGGAAAGCCATCAAAGCCCCAGCGCGCCGCTCCGCGCGGTGCTCTACAAGCACGTCGTGAGTGAAGCCACACCCTAGAAACCCGGGCCCTTACTGGCTCTGGAAACCCACTGGCTTGTCCTTCAGTCGCAGATGCCTCCAATCCTCGTGGCCTCCTGATTTGTTAGGTTCGGAGGAGTCTCTTTTTGGTTTGATGTGTTGTGCCCTCAACGATGCCCGACGAGTCGGTCCGCCCGACGGACAGGCTGCAATTCAAACCACTGACGACCCATTTGGCTGTAGATAAAGGGACGGGTCAAAGTCAGGGCGGCGGATCCGCGGGACACGAGCCGCCCAACAATAGTAAGTAGGGCGTGCCTTTCAACCCCTCGGGTTGCGGATGAGGGTTGCGTCGTCCTGGGGACCACGTGAGTTTCGGCATGGTCGCGGTCAAATCTTTCTGCGCATTCTGGCCTGTTCCACTAAGTCAGCCATCCAAGGTCGGGGTCCAGTATGAAACGACATGCCCTTTGGCAACCCATTAATAGTCGTGGTGGAACCTTTGATGTCGATCGTGATCCGGCCCTCGGCCATCGGAGCGTTGGTGATGTGCAGGTCGCCGTAGGATTCCGGAAGGGCTGGATCCATCCACAAGCCACCGAGGGCAACATCCGGATAATAACCCATCAGACTCTTTATCAACATGATTGGAGTAGTCGCAGCCCAGGCCTGCGGCGAGCAGGCCGTGGGATAAGGCACTGGCTCATCGAAGTGCTCGCGGCTGAAGCCACAGAACAATTCGGGCAATCGTCCTGTCGAATAGTCGGCCGCCTCCAGCAGGGCAGTGGAGATCAGCTGGGCCTGCTCCACGAAGCCATAGCGCAACAATCCGGCGGCAATAATGGCATTATCGTGGGGCCAAACCGATCCGTTGTGGTAGCTTGCAGGGTTGTACGCGCCCATGTCGCTCGCAAGGGTCCGCACGCCCCAGCCGCTGAACATCTCCGGAGACATCAGACGCTCGGCAACCAGCGGCGCCTTGTCTTCATCTATGATTCCGAACAGCAGGCACTGTCCCATATTGGACGCGCAGGCATCCACAGGCTGCTTGTGGCGGTCCAGCGCAATGGCGTAGTAGCCGCGCTCAGGTAGCCAGAACTGTTCGTTGAAATGCCGTTTCAGCAGCGCGGCGCGGTCTCGAAGCTCGATCGCCAAGTCCACGTCCCCTGAGTCGTAGGCCATCCAGGAACGGGCAAGGTACGCGGCATAGACGTAGGCCTGAACCTCACACAACGCGATTGGCGGCTCTGCCATCCTGCCGTCTGCAAAATTGATGCCGTCCCAGGAGTCCTTCCAGCCCTGATTGATCAGCCCCCGGTCGTTCAGCCGCTCATACTCTACAAATCCGTCACCGTCGCGATCCCCGTAATCTTGGATCCAAGCCAGCGCGCGGTCAGCATGGGGCAGCAGCGCATCGATGGTGTCTTTGGCGAAGCCCCAGCGGCTGACTTCCCCCAGCAGCATTACGAAGAGGGGGGTGGCGTCAACGCTGCCGAAGTAAGCGGACTTGCCACCTAACGCCAACCCGGTAGAGACATCGAGCCGGACCTCGTGCAGGATCTTGCCCGGCTCTTCTTCGCTCATAGCATCCGTGACGCTTCCCTGACGGTCAGCCAGCGTCTGGATAGTACCAAGGGCCAGGGAAGGGTCCACTGACAGCGCCATGAGAGACGCCCACAGCGAGTCCCGCCCGAACAATGCCATGAACCAAGGCGCCCCCGCAGCCACTACGATCCGCTCAGGATGCTCCGGATCTTCGATCCGGAGCGCTCCCAAGTCGTCATAGCTGCGTCGCAGAGTGCGTTCGATGGAAGCGTTCCCCGTCTGCAAGACGGGAATCTTCTTCACCCACTCTTGCCGACGGCGGTCACGCGGCGACAGTTGGCCCGCGGCCTGGCGAATTGGTGACACCACCGGGCTCGTGCCCTCAAATGTGGGTGTCACGCTCAGCGTGGTGCTCCATTCACCGTGTGGCGCCACAATTGGCCGATACGTCAGGGCCTCGTGTGCGAAGTCGGCACCGCTGGCCGTTATTGCGATGCCCTTGCGGACGTCCCGCCAAGCGGCCCGGATGTTGAGGACGTCGCCCACCGCCTCGCGGGACTCCTCCCAGTGCCGCTGGATGCGAGCATCTTTCACCTCGAAAAGGTCCGCGAAGTCCGCCTCAACCTTGAGGGAAACGACGCACTCCACCGGTGTGGGGGAGTAGTTCCGGAGCGTAACCTGCTCCTGAATACCGGCACCCAACTCGCGGAGGCGTTCCACGATCAACGGGCTGTCCGCGTACCCATCAGAGCGCAGTACCCGCCCGGCAAACAGGCCCCGGTATGGCTCCTTCGCTTTCGCCGCCAGCGGCTCCAACGGTGCCCCGTCTACCGTTAGCTCCCAGCGGGAGAGGACGCGGATGTCCTCTAAGAAAACCCCATGGGGATGCTCTGGATGTATATCCCCGTTCGGAGAGGAAATGCAGAACGATGAACCATCCACTAATGTCACACTGCCAGCCCCCAGCGGCCCGGCTGCAGTGTCCGCATTCCACCCGCTCATCTCGGCCCCTCCAAAGGAATACCTTGACTATTGGCACCAAGCCGCCCGGCGATCTACATTCCATACGGTGCTCGACGCCCTCTTTTGTTGTCCAATGACGCTACGCTTGCATGCTCGGCGACGCCAGATCCACAAGCGTGCTGTCACAATGGGTGGTCTTGAAGAGCCTTTTGAAAGGCACCGCCGTTCCCGGCGACTACGGGTCTTTTGTTTGAATGCACGGGCAGCTACTGCGGTAAACGGACCGCCAAGTACCCCCGCGGCCATCTTCATTTCAGAAGAACGAACCGGCCGTGCGCTGCGCCTTTTGGTGAAGCACTGCCAGGAACTGGAAAAGCAGGTCCGGGCCCTCACGGCTCAATCGACCGTCTCCTCAAAGCCCAAGCATCCGGCCTCATCAACATCGTCGGTTTGGCCCTGATCCGGCAGACAACTGCTCATCACCTCCTCGAGACTGTCATGACCGGCCCTCCGCTTGGCCCTCTAGCCTACGACTGCGGAACTCGCGAACCTGTGCGCTGGATCAGCCGGTACCGGTCCATGGTCGGCAGGGCCGGGTTCCTGTCAGGGCGGGGGCGGGCAGGTCATATGCTGCGATGGTTGCTAACCACTTCTTTCATGGCGGCAAGGCGCGGGGCCATGGCGGCTCGACCGCCAGTGGGTCCCGGGCGTTGAGTGCTGACCTGCCGCCGCAGGAGTGATCGCAAGCTTTACCTTCTACGAAAAGCCTTGTCGCTTCCATTCTGGGTAAAGAGTGAAAACGGCAGCGAACAATAGACTATGGACATAGGTCACTTAGGGAAAAGAAATAAATCGGGAAGTATTAGTTCCGCAAACAGAATGTGCCTTAGATCGAGTACGAACAATTCCCGATCCAAGCTGCTCGCTGCCAGGACGCGCCTAGTAGAGTTTTCCCGGAGCCTTCAGAGATTGCGCTACTCAGGAACGTCAGGAACGCGAGTGGAAACGAGACACTCAGGGGATACCCGTCGTCCATCGGCAGTAACAAAAGCCAATTCCGCAATTTCACCTGTTGCGCCAACGGTGAACGCGGGGGAGTTGCCCCCCTCCCGGGGCCGTTTCGCGCGCCCCCACGTGGCGAGTCCTGCAATTACCACATTTAGTGCTTTCCCTGCTTCAGTGAGCGCATACTCGCTCCTCTCGCGAGCACCACGTTCTCTGTAGGAGTGGCGCTCCATAAGGCCTTCCTCAACCAACGTGTCAAGGCGATTTGCGAGGATATTCGGTGCAATTCCAAGCGCTTCCTTGAAGTCAGAAAAACGGGTTGTTCCCGACACCAAGGCCTCGCGCACGATCAGCAACATCCACTTATCACCCAGCAGGTCAAGGCTGCGCGCGACCGAGCATGCGGAATCAGGACCGAGGTGCTTGCGCATAATTTTATGATAGCTAAATTGCAAGACGCAATCCAGTAGCTGAGATGCAGATTGCAACTGAGTCTAAAGCCCCCGAGCCTTGCCATCACGGTAACCGTGGGAACCCTGTACCCGCACTTGGGCAAGCCCTTTTCGTTGAGAGGTGGGCGCAGGGTTATGCGAATTTCGTCCCAATTTGGAGAGATATAGTGCCTTCGATCTTCGACCCGTTTGATCTCGGACCGTTCCGCCTCAAAAACCACGTCGTAATGGCGCCGATGGAGCGATCCGAGCCGCCGCCACTAATGGTGTTGGTGCCATAGGAGCCAACCCACCGAAGCGGCGCCCTCAGGGGTAGGGTGTGCCCTAGCCGACGAAGGGGTCACCGTGAGCTACAAATATCGAACTGTTCGGGTTCGCGGTACCGAGCTGGTTGGAACGATTGCCAGGAAGCATGGGAGTGCGGCTGAGATCTACGAAACGTCCAAAGACCCGAGCACATCAGTAGTTCCTGTGTTCTTCGAGGCAACGTGCGAGATCCGTTTTTCGACAGGTCAGTGCTGGAGGACGTTGGGGCACCAGCCATTTGATCCGCCCAGGCATACCGGGGCGGGCCCGCCGGCCTGGGCTGTGGGAGCCATTTCAGGGGCAAATGAGGTGTGCACAATATCCACACTTTCGCCCTCGAAGCGGGTCGCACATGGGTTGGACTGGCTCGTATTCCGCGTGTTCTCGCAGGTTCCCGGTGTTTACAAGGCCTGGAAGGCAGTTCGAGTCCCACCTCGGGCACAGTGTTTCCGCGGGTCAGAGGCTTTTTCGCCGCTGAGTGTTACAAAGCTTGACACGTTGGAACTATAGGGCGTACTGGCAGGTTTTGTTGCGGACCTGACAGCAGTTATCCCTTGCTGCCCCCAAAGCTGAGGGGCGGCTCTTCTGATCGGTCACGCGATGATTTGCGGCCTTCTTGCCTGCCTTCCGAACGGAATCTCATGCCCGGGACGTTTGGCCAGCAGGGACAACACGATCTGGCCCAAACATTGGGAAGCGTCAGGTTGGGGTCCAAGAGCTCTCTCAACGATCGTCAGGAAAAGGAAAATCGCACCCCCTCCTGAACGGCTCCGGGGCTCCTGTCTGAATGTCAGATTGGGGGGTGTGCCCAAGCTGGACGTACAGGCCGAGTGAATGACCTCGGTGGTCCCCGTCTCACAAACAGCCGATGAACAACGACGAGAATCGCCGCTGCCTAAGGAATAGCCTTGGGTCATGGGGAGCGCGGACCTTCGCGACGGACCTTACACCACGAAGCGCGAAGCGTTCATGAGCATTCAGGAGTGCTTCGTCGGAGCACCTCAAGCTTCTGTTCGGACGCACTTGCCTATCATACCCCTAGGGGGTATATTTGGGGTGTTGTCAGCGACATGGTTTGTCCCGGCCGGTGCCCTGCACCCGCCCTTACAGCCGTCAACCCCAGCACCCATTGATGCTTCGTCAAGGAATGGAAACTGGCGTGTTTGAATCTGAAAAGCGCACTGAACTGCCTCTCGCCCGGTCGGCTGGGGGGTGCGGCTGCTGCTCATCCGAACCCTCCTCCTCGCGCGTTGCCGCCGACGGCGTTGAGTTCACTGTTGAAGGTCTAACCTGCGGGCACTGTGTCCAGACTGTTGAGAAGGCTGTCTCGGCACTTGAGGACATGGAATCTGCCTCTGTTGAGCTCGTTCCCGGCGGCCGTTCCCGTCTGGTTGTCAGCGGTCGAGCCAACAGTGTCGCTGTCCGTGAGGCCGTTACTTCTGCCGGTTACTCCGTTATCAGCAACTGAGCCGGTAGTACGCCGCGGTTCCCCTGTTGCCAACCGTGCGGAATCGCGTTCTCCCTTTTGCTCGAGGACTTGAGGGCCGAAACACCGTGCCGGGCCATCAATTCCCGTGGCCCGGCAGCGGCCAGGCCGTGGGGCACAGACGTGCTGCAACCCGACAAGCTGCCCCGGTCACGGCGACGGACGAGGCTCCGGCCAGGGCAGCACCGCCAAGCGGTAACGGGGCCCTGTGCACCCTTCGCTGCGGCGGCAGCTTGTCCCAAACCTAATGAGTCGGCACCCATGCGGGATGCGCGAGCAGACGAAAGTCACTGCGGGCCCCCGCGCTGCCTCCCCAAATTTTGAAGGAAATGTTGTGACAGAGAAAACAGGACAGCGGCGGGATTTGATACCGCTGCTGGTGATAGCCACCGCGCAGCTGATGCTGGTACTGGACGACTCGATCGTGAATATCGCGTTGCCGAGCATCCAGCAGGAACTCGGGATCGACGCCGTGCATTTGCCCTGGATCGTGAACGCCTACATCCTTGCGTTCGGTGCCCTGCTGCTCCTGGGCGGGCGGATCGGCGACCTCTACGGGCGCCGGCGTGCCCTGCAGGCGGGCCTGGTGATCTTCGTGCTTGCGTCACTGGTCGGCGGTCTCGGCCTGAACAGCGGGGCGCTCATAGGCGCCCGGGCCGTCCAGGGGCTGGGGGCGGCGCTGGTCGCACCGAATGCCCTGGCCTTGATCGCCACAACCTTCGCCGAGCGCAAGACGCGGGACGCCGCCCTCGGGCTGTACGGCGCGATGTCGGGACTCGGGATCGTGATCGGTCTGCTCCTCGGTGGCGTGTTGACTGGCACCCTGGGCTGGCGGTGGGTCTTCTTCATCAACATTCCCATCGGGATCCTGGTGCTGCTCGGCAGCCGCACGCTTGTTGAAGCCGAGCGTCACCCGGGCAGCCTTGACGTCAGGGGCGCAGTGCTGGGAACCAGCGGCATGGTTGCCCTGGTGTATGCCATCACCCGCTTTGGTGAAGATGGTTTCACCGACCCGATCGGGCTCGGGCTCCTCGGCGCCGCACTGGTGCTGCTCGCAGCGTTCATCGCTACGCAAGCACGCAGCAGCACACCGCTGGTCCCACTGAGCTTGTTCCGGGACCGCGGCCGCGCCGGCGCCTACGCGTCCATGCTGTTGCTGGCCGTCGGCCCGATGGGCACCTTCTATGTGATCACCCTTTACCTCCAGCAGGTACAGCACTACAGCCCCCTGCAAACCGGCGCGGGCTGGCTCCCTTTCGCCGCCGGGATAATCGTCGGAGCCGGCGCCGCCCCCAAACTGCTCAACAAGGTGGCTCCGCGCGTCATCGCAGCAGGGGGCGCTGTGCTCAGCGCCGCTGCAGCCTTCTGGTTCTCCTTCATCCAGGTAGACACGAGCTACTGGCTGCACCTTGCCCCGGCCATGTTCTTCCTCGCCCTCGGGTTCGGCCTCGGCGTCATTGCCCTGACCCAGGCCGCGGTCTACAACACGGCATCCCACGAGGCCGGCATTGCTTCCGCACTGCTCAACTCCGCCCAGCAAATCGGGGTGGCCCTGGGACTGGCGGTTCTGGCTGGCATCGCCGCAACCGTCACCGGGACGCCCGAACCCGGCGCAACAGCGGCCCCTCAACTGGTCATCGGGTACGGCAGCGCACTCACCGTCGCCGGCATGCTCGCAGCAGCAGGAATACTGGCCGCCACCACCCTGCCCTCCAAAGCAACGGCACAAGCCGATCACAAGTCCGCTGTGGCTGCAATCCACGAGCCGAGCCACTAGCAGGAACCGAAAAGTCGGCAGGCCCGCCGCTGCATTCACGGGCGCCCTTACGGTCACCGCCCGCCCACAACACCGGCAAATAGCAGTACCCGCTACGCAACGAAAGGCTAACTCATGCATGGTCACCAGGCAGATGCCCAGTACATGAAGGATCTGAAGGAAAGCGCGCCGGAGATGGTCTCCGCGTTCTTCGCGTTCGACAAGGCGGTTTTCGGCAAGAAGACCGGCGTCCTTGACCCCCTCGTCCGGGAACTCATCGCAGTAGGTGTCGCGCTCACCACACAATGCTCCTTCTGTATCGAGGATCACACCAAGCGCGCCGTCACCGCAGGAGCCTCCAAAGCCGACATAGCGGAAACCGTCACGGTTGCTACCGCCCTGCGTGCCGGCGGTGGAGTGACCCACGGGTGGAAAGCGATGAGAAGCATCGCTGAAGGGGACTGAGTAACGCGAAGGCAAGCGGCCACATGGGATGCCTCGTTTAGCCCTTGCCAACGACGTCGGCAACGTGCCCGCATACGTCCCGGGACTGTAAGAAAAACGGTGTGTGAGGGTCCGGCCTGATCCGTAGTTCGGGCACCCGATGGCGGCATGGCCACACCCCGCCAGTCCCTGGCAGCGCGGTTCGAACGAGAACACCAATGGCGGCCTCCGGTAGTACTTCCCGAAGGGCACTTGAGTGTCCACAGCCCAGAACACCTCTCCAAATCGCTGCTGAACCCAACCGCCGCCCACGGAGAGCCTAGATTGGCAGAGTCCTACAGGACGTCTGGCTAGACTGTCTTCATCCGCGGTAGAACCATAAATTGGTGCACGACTGCTGGATTCCGGCGCCCGCGAAGTGGCTCACTTTTCGACCATCGCTGACAGCATCAACAATCTGGATAGGCAAGGGTTTCTAGCAGGCATCTCCCGTGTGCCGATACGGCTCAGCGAGGCGGGTTCTGTCAGCCGAATCCAGATAGGCCAGTCCCTCTTTTCCAGGCCCGCTTGCAGTCGACGAACCTGACCGGTGCCGTAAACATCGTGGCGGGCTCGCAGACCCGGGGTATTGAACACTTCAGTACACGGTATAAGGGACGTTTACGTCCGTTCGACCGGCCAGCGACGCACGATGTGCCGGTGAACTCTCACTATTGCCGGTACTATAAGGACGAAGTCGTCCACTATTTGGGCGGGATAAGTGTTCGATCTGCCACTGTCTGGGAGGATGAATGAGGCTGTGTTTCGCTGAGGTTTTATCGCTCGAAAGAGTGCGTCTGTTGGAAGTCACTGACAGTGAGACGCTTAACAGCTGGCGAAAAGACCTCGTCGAGGAACTGATGAACCCTCAGTCGTCGTACACGTTGGTGTTGCGGGAGCGTCGGGGAGGACGTGATCGGGTCGATTTCCTTGACGGGTGGTGCGAGCTAATCGCCGAAACGTTGGATCGCCTGCTGCAGAGCGGCGCCAGGGGTAGTATTCCGTGTTCGCCAGAGGCGGGCACGAACGCCCGTGCCGACACCCGGAAAACTGCTCTATTGATTCTGGCGGCGCTTCATGGGGGAGGAACCCTTAGTCAGCTGGCAGAAGATCCTCGACCTCTCAACGCCGCGCTCGACCTTGCGTTCGTGCCTCTCTTGCAGCACAGTAAGGGGTCCTAGAAGACGGATACGGCAGGGCGGGGGAGCAAAGCGTTGTGCCGGTACTGCTGACCAGTGGGCCGGTATCAGGGTACTGATGGCTGAAACAAGAAACTTGAACCTCAGCCCAACCGACGGGGGCACGCCGGGAGGAAGGACAACGGCACTGAATGGCGCCCTTGCGTGGACACTCAACTGGGCAGATGTTCCCGCTCGTGCCCGAAGTTGGGGTTTCGTGCCACGACGAGAGCGAGCACGGTGGCGACAAAAGCAAATGCGCTGTAGCCAAGGGCAATCTGCGGAATTGAGAAACTATCGGAAAGGTGTCCTGCAACGAGTGCAGGAATTGTTGCGCCACTATAGCTGAGCAGGTAAATGACGCTGAAGGTTGGGGCCCTGTCGGCCAGGTTGCTGCCATGAAGCAGGTTGCGGGTGGTGGCGCTGATGGCGACGCCTTGAGAGGCGCCGGCGACGAGAGTCGCAGCGATGAACAGCATCAGGGTGCCCGTGGCGATTGCCGCGACAACGCCTATCATCCCAACAAAGAAACTAACCATACCGATGCGCTGGGCGGTTGCGGCGCTAAATCTGCTATTAAGGGGAGCGCCTAAAACACTGGACCCCATATAGGCGGCGAACACCACTCCGACGATGAGTGCGCTACTGGTATGCAGTTGATCTTCTACCAGTGCCGGTACAAAGGCTTGATAGAAGGCTCCGGCTGCCCACGTGGCCAAGAGTATAGCTGCCGCGCTCGGGAGCTGCCCCCCGACTCGTGCGGGCACATGGACACGCGGTCTCAATGACCGCCAGGCACCTGGCCTCCGATTCACAGTTTCGGGGCTGATAGCGATCAATGCCACAGAGACCAGGAGGAGGGCTATGACCACTATGAAGATGAGTTGGCGCGGCCACGGTCCGAACTGGACCAAGGCACCGGAGACGACAGTACCGACGGCCAGGCCGAGCATGATCGTCTGGCTGGAGGCAACCGATGCTAACCAGGCCGGGTGACCGGGCGCCGTGTCGATTATGTAGGCACTTAGGCTGCTACTGGCGAGTCCGGCGCCAAAACCCATCAGCACCCGACAGAAGATCAGGACACCGACGTCGTGCACTTCCAGCAGTAGCAGACAAGCCAGCAAGAGCAGGATCATCCCGGCAATCGAGGTTGGCCGTCGGCCCAGATGACCGGACACTCGCCCCAGCACTAAAAGTGTTATGAGTGTGGCGGCCGAGTAGGAGACGACCGCCATTGAAATATCAGCGTTTGTAAACCCATCCTGTGCGCGGTAGAGGTTGAACAGTGGGATCGTAGAACCGACCGCCGCAAATCCGGCCACCAGCGATATCACCGACGATATGAAGGCCAACCGGAGACGCCTGTCCTGTCCCGCGCCAGGGATTACCGGAACCGTAGCCATAAGGCACCTTCCTGACGTTCTGAATCATCAATTTTGGTCACTTGAGCTCTCTGCCGGGCAGACTGGTTCACTTCGACCAAGAATTCTGCTGCCTCTGAGGCCACACGGACACTTGGAGCGACTACGCGGGCTGAGTCACAGCGGAAGCCTTCGCCCTTCTGGGAGACGTCAGCTCGGCGTCGGTGGCCAGGCTTTGGATCAGAGTGATGTTGCTATGGATTCGAATAGCGGGCCCGCTGATGGGCCGAACCGTAGGGCCGTTCTGAAGAAAACGTGCGGTTTTCAACTAAGGCCCGAATATTGCCCTATGCATCCTCAGCGGAACCCCTCATGCAACACTGTGGGGGGCACGTCCGCTTGCTTAGAATCGAATTGGGCTGTTCGAAAATGGACTGGTTTTCACGGGCGGCTCCTTGCCGGTCGATAGCTCTTCTTACGCCTGGACACGTCCAAGGTGGTGCCAGCAAAGCACTTTTGACTTCCAGGCGGTTAGTGTCGATCTGCGGCTCCGTCTTACTGCTGCCTCGAATCTGCTTTGGAACCTATGAGCTCAATAAGAAAATTGCGGGATGGCTGGTGCCAGGGCGTTCAAGGCCTGATCAGGACCGCCGGCGGCATCGAACGCATCGTTGCCGCCGTGGAGGTCGCCGCGGGACCCGTACGGGAAGTCCATGAGGAGATTGATGATGAAGATCCCCTTCGCGGACCTGCTGCACGGGTTCATCGCCCCGCCGGAGCAGCACACATCGGTCGACCCCGTCTCGTGAAGTGCCTACTCCGAACATTAGTCAGTAGCTCGGGCAGCGACAGGCTCATCGGCCAGGTATCCGTTGCTAGCCAGATAGGCGCGAATTTTGCGGCGTGCGTCAAATACAGTCTTGTAAATAGCGCCCCTATTCGATCCCGACTGAGCAGCCATGGTGTTTATGGGAACTCCATCGATCACGATTGCGACGAAGAGTCGACGCTGGTGATCTGTCAAGGTCTCAGTCAGGGCCCTACGCACAGCGGCACTAAGTTCCCTGTGCTGTGTCTGCTCGAGTGGGTCTTCTGTGATCACGGCGGGTAGCCGCTCGTATTCCTCAACATCAAGGGACGCCGAAGGGGTCCGCCAAAAGTGGCGGCTGAGCTTGTTGGAGACCTCCAGCGCCACAAAGCGATATGCCCACGTCGTGAATCGACTTTCTCCGCGGAAGGTATCGAGCTTTCCCAGAAGCGAGACCATGGCATCGTTGGCGGCCTGATGTGCAAGGTCATCAAGTTCTGGCCCGCTGACTCTGAATGCGGGCCCGCGCCGGTATGCCAGATGAGTGGCGATCCTCAGCATCATTTCATGGAGACGTGCTAACGCGGTTTCACGGTTAGCACTGCCAGCGAGGAGCGCCGTGAGCAACGTTGTGGAGTCAATGTCCATGTTGATGTATCCAATTCGGTGAGTGCGCCGCGGCCCATTGCGTGGTCAAATCTGGCGCAAGCTGTTCTGCAAGTGAGGTGGGGCTCTGCGTGTGCCGTCATCGAGTTGGATGGGCGGTTGGTCCCGATAGAGCTCGGTCGCTTCTCGAAGAATAGAGAACGATTACGTCCACAATAGAACGAGGCGGGGCATCAGGGCAAGGGTGATTGGGCTACAGCCTCACATCGCGAGTCACGACCCTAGGCTTACTCACGCCCGAAGCGCCGAGGCTTCCAAGGATGCGCTGTCCGTTCATGATCAGACGCTTCGTGATCAATGGGGAAAAACTACTGGACGATTTAGTCCCGTTAGGGTAGGAATAGAAGTGTGTCCGATGACAGATTCGGGAGCACGTCGGCCAGCCTCCCGGGCGGCCGGAGCCATCGAACGGCAGGAGCCAGGATGTCTGAGAACCGCTTTATCAGTGACGTCATAAGCGCCAGTGCAGAGACGCAAACGGACCGAGCCCAACTGACCGACATGGTTGTGGAGGCGCAGACCGGCTCGCCGCCGGTCAAAAACAGCGATGGCGGGCCAAGCGACAGTTCAATCCTGAACTTTGCTCTCAGCCTGGAGTACCTTGAAGCCGAGTTCTACTTACGCGGCGCAACGGGACAGGGTCTACCCGACGATTTGGTGGGCGGAACGGGAACGCCGGGACCGGTGTCAGGCGGCCGACAAGTTCACTTTCAGAGTCCCTTGGTCAAGAACATCGCCCGAGAAATCGCCATGGATGAACGCGCCCACGTCGTGTTCCTCCGCGACGCACTAGGCAGCGCAGCCGTAGCGCGTCCACGCATATCTCTCGATCACAGTTTCACTGCTGCAGCGACCGCTGCAGGCTTGGTCAAGCCCGGCGAGATCTTCGACCCGTACGCGAACGACCGTAACTTCCTCTTCGCCGCCTTTCTCTTCGAAGATGTGGGAGTTACCGCTTTCAAGGGGGCAGCGCCATTCATCTCCAATAAGACCTACCTTGACGCAGCAGCGGGCCTTCTCGCCACAGAGGCTTACCACGCGGGGATCATTAGGGCTTCCCTGTACAACGAAGGACTTGTGGACGAATCAGTGTTTGATGCTGTGCGAAAGCTTTCCACAGTTAGGAATGCCGTCAGCGGGCCAGCAGAGGATGATCAAGACCTCGGCACCAGGGACGAAGCCAACCTGATTCCAACCGACGAACACGGGCGGGCATTCGGCCGCACACCAGCAGAGATCCTTAACATCGTCTACCTCGACGCCCAGGCGGGAGCTGCCGGAGGTTTCTACCCTGACGGAATCAACGGAACGATCGTGCACGGCACGGGGCCCCGCACGAATTAATCACTTGCCTCAAACTGCATACGCCGACGAGGCTCGCGTGGTGGGCGCGCATCAGAAGCGTGATGGAGCACCTGCGTCGCCTGCAGTGCCGAGGGCTAAACGCTATGAAGGGGGAGGAATTCAGTGTCTAAAACCGACAGACCTACGGTCAGAAATGGCGACCGAATCGACGCGGGCGAAATAGCGGACGCCGTGACAAGAGCACCCCTAGCCTATTCCGGTGAGGCCACCCAGGTGTTCACTCCTGGCGGTATCACGACCTACACCGAGAACGGGAACCGCACATACGGAAAGTGGGGGGTGAATGATCAGGGGCAGTTCTGGTCCTTCTGGCCCCCGACCTACTGTGCGACCTATGACGTCTGCTGGATTGTGGACGCCAAGGATGAAGTCATCGGTGTCCGCTTCATCGACGTCCCCGGGGGAGCTGTTTCAGAAGGACGGTACCTGCCGAGGCTCCGTCCGTTCAGCGCTGGCGCGCACCAGTAGCGCCCTTCACCCAGAAGCCAGGCGTGTACTTGGCCCAGAAGCCTGAGTAAGCACCAGTAGCTATCAATAGAAGGAAAGATCTAAATGCCCGACATGGATTACCGCAAAGAGCCGGAAAAAATTTCCCAACTCACGCCCGATCAATACAAAGTTACGCAGGAAGCCGCGACCGAGCCTGCATTCCGAAACGAATTCTGGGACAACCGTGATGCCGGCCTGTATGTCGATATCGTCTCCGGCGAGCCGTTGTTCGCGTCCATCAACAAGTTCAATAGCGGTACGGGATGGCCCAGCTTCACCGTGCCGATTGACCGCGACAACATCGTCCTGAATAAGGACAATAGCCATGGCATGGTGCGAACTGAGGTACGGTCCAAGCACGGCGAGAGTCATTTGGGGCATCTATTCGATGACGGTCCGATTGACCAGGGAGGGTTGCGCTACTGCATCAACTCTGCGGCCTTGCGTTTCGTTCCGGTGGATCAGCTTCAGGCCTCGGGGTACGGACAGTTCCGCGACCTCTTCGCCTCGGACGTAGCCTCGTGAGCCGCGACCGTGTGATCCTGGCAAGCGGTTGCTTCTGGGGTGCCCAGGAATTGCTTCGAAAGAAGCCCGGTGTCATCTCCACCCTCGCCGGGTATTCCGGAGGAACTACGCAGGACGCAACGTACCGCAACCATGGGGACCACGCTGAAAGCGTTGAAATCGTTTTTGATCCGGACCAAATTACCTTCCGGGAGTTACTCGAGTTTTTCTTCCAGATCCACAATCCCTCCACACTCGATCGACAGGGTAACGACGTGGGCCGCAGCTACCGCTCCGCAATTTTCTATACCAGCGACGAACAGAGGCAGATGGCGCTGGAAACCATCCAGGACGTAGACGCGTCAGGGCTTTGGCCTGGGAAGGTCGTAACCGAAGTAGCGCCGGCTGGTCACTTTTGGGAAGCAGAGGACGTACACCAGGACTATCTGCAAAAGTACCCGGCGGGCTACACATGCCACTACGTCCGACCTGAGTGGAAGCTCCCGCATCGAGAGAGCCAGACCACAGACGCTCGCTAGCCGTTGTGGAAGCTAAGAAATCCACGAGAACAATTTATGGAAGGAGGCCCCCGAATGGCAGTTTTCGGAGGTCAACGCCACCGGTATGACAATCCCTCTCTGCCGCCCGGCCAGTTTTTGACGGACTCATTCCCGGTGTTGTCAGCAGGCCCGACTCCGTCGATTGCTGCAGACGACTGGGAGTTCACCATTCGTACTGAAACGGGAAAGACCCGTCGGTGGAATTGGGCCCAGTTTATGGCTCTCCCGTCGGAGGACATTACCGTCGACATCCACTGCGTAACCAGTTGGTCGAAACTGGGCACCGGCTGGAGAGGCGTTTCACTGGATACTTTGTTCGATGGTGTCGAGACGGGGTTCGAGTTCGTGATGGCCCATTCATACGGCGGCTACACCACAAATCTTCCCCTCGAGGAAGTCCTCGCTGGGCGGGCATGGATCGCCCACGAGTACGACGGTAAGAAGCTCGCTCCGGAACACGGGGGGCCAGCACGTCTCTTGATTCCCCACCTGTATTTCTGGAAGAGCGCCAAATGGGTGCGCGGACTTGTCATGCAGGACAAGAACGCTCCAGGGTTTTGGGAGCGGAACGGCTACAACCTACACGGAGATCCGTGGCGGGAAGAACGTTACGCGTGACACGGACCGCCATGGGCTGGTTTACCGGCAGCCTCGTGAATGCGCACCCCTTAACCGAGTCTGCTCGGAGTATCACCTTCGCCGTTCCGGGCTGGACGGGGAATGCGGCAGGCCAGCACGTCGATGTCCGACTAACTGCGCCGGACGGTTACCAGGCTGTTCGCTCGTACTCTATCGCCAGTGTCGGCGCCGGTGAAGAAATTGAGCTCGCTATCGACCGACTTCCAGACGGCGAAGTGTCTCCATTCCTAGTCGACGATCTCGAACTCGGTGATCGGGTCGAGCTGCGTGGACCGCTTGGCGGTTGGTTCGTGTGGCGACCCGACCAGTGCAAACCCGTCCAGCTAGTCGCCGGCGGCTCCGGGGTTGTTCCCCTGCTGGCGATGATGCGTGCGCACACCGACTCGGGAAGCTTGGCGCCTATGCGGCTTCTCTATTCGATTCGAACTCCAGATGACGCATTCTTCCGCGATGAACTACTTCGGCATTCGTCCACGTCACCCACTACCTGGCACTACAGCCGTGCCGTCCCGCCGGGCTGGTCTCGCGCTGCCGGTCGACTCACAGCTGAGGACCTGAGAGTGGAAACGCTGCCACCGGAACAAGTACCACTCATTTACATTTGCGGTCCCACAGGATTTGTCGAAGCCGTATCCAGCGGCCTTGTTGAGCTTGGGCATTCGGCTGAGAATATTCGCACTGAACGATTCGGCGGCAATTGATGGACAACCTCGACGGGAATGTTCTTGCAGGGCCAACCAGTGATATTTTCGGATTCGACCTGACGTCAAGCCAAGGTCAATGTCAGTTTTGTGAGGATATCGCAGTACTAGGCCAGTCCATGGTTTATGGCATGCCGATGGGTTTCGTTGCACGCTGCCGAAGGTGCGGCCACGTCCTCATGGTCATCATGGAACACGCGGGGCGGAAGTCTTTCAGCGCACAAGGGCTCCGCTGGCTTAGACCATCGGAAATCGGCGGATTCCATGAATGACAGCGACGGCTGGACATTGTCGCTTCAGACGAAGCTACGAGGACGACCCGGCACTACGGGCGCGGCGTGACTTCGCGTTCCATGCTCGGTTTCCGATGTGGACCGGTTGAAACGCCAGGTAGCGCGAGCTTTCCCAGATTTCAGCTATCTGCACCTGGATGGGCTAACGTCGGCGGCGCTTACAGAATGCGCTGGCTGACTTTCGACGCACTGGGTGCATGTTCTTGACTTCTCTCACCGACCCTTGGGCACTTATTGTTCGTTAGGACTGTACTATCATATTTGTCCCTTTTCCGCAGGACTCTTTTGATCCCAGGTGAACAATTTTACCGGCCTTTTAAATGCGGCCGTAAATTCCTTTGCCGGTGATTCTATTCTCAGTTCAGTGAACGTGCCGGTCGTTATTGGAAACGTCACGGTTTTACCGAAGACTTTGTTTCTGCCGCGCTGCTGCGTCGTTGATTCCAGCATCACTCGCTGAGGAAATGATTCTTCTCTCGAGGAAACTAAGATCGGAAAAGCTAACAACTCGGACTTAGATGTACAGGACCGTTCAAACTACCGGCCCACGGCGATCGAAACGGCGAGGCTCTCGCGCATCCGACGCGTACTTGGATGCCATCGAATCAACCCTCCGGAAAGTCGGCAAGCGGAAAACATGGTCCGGTCAAGGCCGCGAACTGATGAGGGACAGCATAGTTTTCACTGCTTCCTCAAGAGTTCCCTGCTTTCATCCGGCCACGTGGAATGCTCTGGTCTGGAGCGGGATGCTGGTCTCACGTTCGTTACACTCGTGCCCCGCCATGAACTTTCGAGGTTTTGCTCGCTCCTCTGGAAAGATCTGAGGAAGTCAGGGTCCTCGCGGGGACGCCAGGAAAACCACAACCGAACTTGGGGTGCGTACGGGGGATCGCCCTCGGCGTAGGACCGCTTATCGCGTCGACAACGCCAGGAAAGCTCCCCGGACGTAAAATGGCTTTGTGGAGGAGAACTTTCAGAAAGCCGTGGCAGGACGTTTGACTGTACGTGGCGAGAAGACACGGTCTCGAATCGTCACGACCGCAGCTGACCTGATACGCGTACGCGGAGTCGGTGGAACCACCCTGGATGATGTCGCTTTAGTGAGCAAGGTCAGCAAGTCACAGTTATACCGCCACTTTGAAGATAAGCCCGCCCTGGTGCGAGCAGTAATAGACTTCGTGGGGGAGCGCCGGATCGCTGGCGAACGGGAGCGGCTGGGCAACGTTAGAACGTTCGCTGGCTTACGGCGCTGGAGAGATGCGGTAGTCGAAACGAATGCCCTGCACGAGGGTAAATACGGGTGTTCCTTGGGTTCGTTAGCGAACGAGGTCGCCGACCAGGACGCAATTGCCCGTAAGAAGCTCCACGAGCTCTTCACTGCTTGGGAAGAACTTTTCGCGGATCTCCTTCGCCGCTTCCAACAGGATGGACTCATCCCCCAGGACGCCGACATCGATCAACTCGCCACAGGATTCATCGCAGCTCTTCAAGGGGGGTATTTGCTGGCTCAGACGTCACGGGATGTCACGCCAATGGCGACCGCTCTTGATGTCTCAATCGCACATCTCAGCCTTCTCTCTCGCGAACCAAGTGAAGTCGTCTAGCAACAACACCGAGAGGATCGGTGTCAATGCTGGCGTCAACTGCGTCGTCTGCGAACGTCCTCACCGGGACGTTCACAGAATCAACACGCCCAAGCTCAGTTGGATCAGTATTCCCGTGTTCCGGCACTGTTAGGAGCGGGGACTTTAGTTCGGACATCGCGCAAGTCCAGGTTCCTGACACCCTCTACAACCTGAGCCAGAGCAGCGGTAGGCAGGGCGCCTGCCTGGTTGAAAACGATGACACCCTGACGGAACGCCATCAGTGTCGGAATCGCCGAGATCCCCGCTGCCGCCGCAACGCGCTGCGCTACCTCCGTATCCAGCTTCCCGTGAACTATATCGGGATTATCTTCTGCGGATTTTTCGAAAATCGGGGCAAATTGCCGGCAAGGACCGCACCAGGGGGCCCAAAAGTCAACGAGGACAATGTCGTTATCCTTGAGGGTGGTCTCGAAACTTTCGTCCGTAAGTTCGACGACTGCCATTGTTTTTCTCCTTAATATAACTTATCGATTTTATATAGCCCTGCTCGATCTGAGGTGGGGTCACGCGTTGGGTGACGCCGAGCATGAACCGTATCGAGCAGGTCGGCGTACTCGGCGTGAGAAACAATAAATTCTGCTGCGAATGGGCATTTCACAGCGAGAGTTTCGCCCCGAGTGCGAATCTTGTCCAAGACACCTCTGAGAAGCTTCGAGGGGATTCCCTTGCCTCTAAACTCTGGAAACACGGATGTCACGAGAAGTGTAACGAGGTTGCCGACTTTGCGGTACGCAATGCCACCGACAATTACGCCCTCCATTACTGCCTCGTATATGCCAACGTCACTGTTATCGGAAATAAGGATTTCGTCCGTATCGGGAAGGCGCTTCATGACTGCCTGTACAGCATTAATGCAGTGTTGCTCCTTCTTGGTGCAACCAAACGAGTCTTCCACATTGCGTGGCATGTCATCTCCTTGATGTTTATCTAAGCAGTCTTCCTGTCAGGTGAATGGCGTTTATTTACCGGGCATGTCCCTGAGTTCCCATACCGCCCCTGTCCGGCTACCCTCCCGTCCAAAGAGATGGGCGAGGAGGGCCAAAGCGGATCCATGCGGTGTGATTACGTGGTCTGAATGGCTGTTTTCGGCCGAAGCGGCCGCGCCCCCGGTGAGTTGCGGATCGCGGCTTGGCACATCAGAATCGACTCCTCCTGGCTGGTAGATGTTGCCCGTCACATCTGTGCCGTCAAGTTCGGCTGCGAGATGTCGACTGTGGATTTCGAGAGTCATCTCCGCGGCTTGCAATGTCGATACCGATTTCGTTGTCCGCGCCGGCCATCAGTGTTGTGGATGCATGGAGGCCTACCGGTCCTGCCAGTCACTTTTTCTTTCGTGCGCAACAATGCATGTCCTCCCACACTCCTCCAGCGAACCCTTTATCCGCCTATGTCTCTCGTGTCGCTCTACTGTGTGTCCATGAGTGTCGAGATTTTCCGCGGTCTTACCAACGAGCCCGATCGCTTGCATCCCGGCCGACTACTTCGGTTACAGCTGTGGCTTCCGTTGTTGTAAGACTCCCAGCCTTTGCGCCACTAACGAGCAAAGGAATCGACAGGGGAGGCAAACGGATGCCTAGCAGCAATGACAGCAACTTCTTTGAATACTCAGCCGAGAACTTTGGCCTACTTCCACCTGATGAGAGCCTGGACGGTGATGAGCTCGGCGATGACATCGAGGAAACCGGGTACTCGCCATTGGACAGGCGGCCGGCTGACCTCTCGTGGGGTTTTACGGAGCGCGAAGCGCGATCCCATGAATCTCTGTCCGACAGGCTCGCACGAGAAATCCCCGAGGAGACAGGCGAATTTCTCGGAGACGGTATCGGTGACACTACTGACACCGACGGAGAGCTAATAGACGATCAGGTTGGTTCGGTTCGGGCCGGTCGCTTGACCTGGGCTTTTCCTGACAGTTTCGACCCCGCCGAAGACTATCTGGCGAACGACATCGGTATAGACGGGGGAGGTGCGTCCGCCGAAGAAGCTGCCATGCACATTGTCATCGATCCTGATGACCTTCCTTGAGTAACGTCTGCTCTTTCCGGCGGAAGATCAGCTGAGCTATTGCAGACCGCCGCCGAGATAAGTTCCGTTGCATGAATCCACCAAGGTACTTGGGCTTCCAACAGCGCCAGCCTGTTGACCCAATCGTCCGTTAAATAGGAGTATCGCAAGGCAAGTACGCGGCACACTCCGATGCCCTCAGCGCCTGTCGTATCACCGACCGCGTTGCAGTGTCACATTTCTAGGGGCTTGCACGGTAAGACGCGGAGTATTAATGCCGCTAAAGCTACAACGGAAGAACTGCCGTGTAGGCCCATATCAACTAAAGGGAGCTTCGTAATGAAAGCAGTAGTGGTGACGGATCAGTCCGCTGGAACAGCCGGGATGAGAGTGGGGGAACGGCCACAGCCGTCGGCAGCGATAAATGATGTCATCGTTGAGATTCACGCTGCGGGATTCGTCCCGACAGAGGTGGATTGGCCTTCAACCTGGACCGATCGTGCCGGACGAGATCGGGCACCCTCCATCCTCGGCCACGAACTGGCCGGCGTCGTGACCTCGCTCGGTTACGGCACGACGGGGCTGACTGTGGGTCAACGCGTGTTTGGTATCTCGGACTGGCATCGAGACGGCACCTTGGCGGAGTACGTCGCAATTGAGGCACGAAATCTTGCTCCGTTGCCGGGCGATGTGGACTTCACGGTCGCCGCGAGCCTGCCAATCTCGGGCTTGACCGCGTGGCAGGGACTTTTCGCCCACGGCCGCCTCGAATCGGGGCAAAGCATCCTCGTGCACGGAGCGGCGGGAGCAGTCGGGACGATGGTAACTCAGCTTGCACGCGAGACCGGCGCCTACGTCATCGGGACCGGACGCACTGCCGACCGGCAAAAGACCCTTGACTTCGGAGCACACGAGTTCGTCGACCTCAGTAACGACAACTTGCGTGATATCGGCGAAGTCGACCTTGTATTCGACGTGATCGGGGGTGACATCCAGAAGCAGTCTGCGTCCCTGATCCGTCCCGGTGGGACCCTGGTAAGCATCACCGGGCCGGTCGAAGCCCACCCGAAGGATGGCCTGGCAGTGGATTTCGTTGTCGAATCGGATCGTCGCCAGCTGGGGGAGATTGTCAGGCGAATCCGGGATGGACGACTGCGGACGAACATCGGCAACATTGGCCAAATGGAGGACGCAATCAGTGACCTCAACCCTGCCGAGCGACGGAACGGGAAGACGATCATCCAGGTGCGTCCGTAGAGGACAGCCCCATCAGAGTGAACAATAACGAAAGGGAAGTCCATGGCCGAACCAGCTGAGCCAACTCACTACGATTTTGAATACCTAGATCAAGCCGGTTATCCGGATGGGAAGGGAACCCTTAGCCAAGACCAGGCCGTCCTCATCGACGAAATCCTCGATGATCCCCATGCGCCCGCCTTCGACTTCTATGTGGTCAACGACGAGAAATCCGGGATCTACGAAGCGATTGTTGGTGACACTGAGATTGCTGGCCTTCCATACACAGCGGCCGGCAACGACAGACTCGTACTTCTGGCTACCTCAGTGTTCCCCGACTACCGCAAACAAGGTGTGGCCACCGAGCTGATACGGCGTGTCCTCGACGATGTACGCGCGCAGGGCAAAACGGTCACGATCATGTGCCCAATTGTCCGAACGTTCATTAAGCGGAACCCTGGCTACGCAGACCTCATCAACGCCGCCCATCCAGGAGTGACCAGCCGGTCGCAACACTCCTAGACCCAGGACTACTCGATCAGTCCAAAGAAAGTTTAACGTGACAACTAAGCTTGACACCGAAGCAGCCCACCGCCAGGAGCGGAACGCAACGCTCATCGCGGCCCTCCAAGACGAGGCTCGCAACGAGGGGGAGTCGGGTTGGGAACTCGACGTAATCAACGATGCGGAGCGTGGTCGGTGGATCGCAGCTCTTGGTGCCGAAGCGATTGGGGAACTTACCTATCGTTTCGTCGACGGCCGTATCGTTCTCCTTTCAACCTGGGTCAGCCCTGCCTACCGCAACCATCGGGTGGCGACAGAGCTCATCGCCCGCGTGTTGGATGAAATACGGGAGAGCGGAAAGAAGATAACGATCATCTGCCCGGTAGTGGGCGAATTCATCGCACGTAAGACGCAGTACCTCGATCTCATCGACAAGGTCCACCCTGGCTCCGGCGCCTATCCCAAGCATCATTCGTCAGAGGACCAGAACGCCGACAACAAAATCAATGCCTTTCAGGCTGATCTCACGTAGCTTGACTCACCGTCTTGTGTTCGAGCGCATTGGATTCAGTTACGGGCAATGTGCTTGTACATGGCATTTCGGAACCGGAGTGATCACACTCAACTTCAGTGGGAGGACTCAAGCCAGGGGGCTAAATACGGTCCGCTACGGGTTGGTAGCAAACGTGGATGGAGCACTTCGAGGAAATGAAAGCGGAATACTGAGCGAAAATGAGGTACCCAAATGTTTCTGATGAGAGTTCGACGTGTCGCAAGTGCACTCGGTTCACTACGGCGATGTCTTCACCCATCCTGGTGGGCATATATGCTCTTGGGCCCGGCCTCCCGCGGTGACTATTTTGCTCCGGTCGTGCACCTGAATGATGAGTTCGAGCGAGCCTCTGAAGTGGACCTCGCTGGATTTGCGGTGGAGACTGACGCGGATGCCTACCGGTATGCCGTTCGGCAGTCGGACCTTCCAAAAGAACGCGAGTGAACCCGTATCGGGGAAGTCAAAGATATGCCCCGTGTTGGAGACTGGGCCGTGAGAGCTATCGCCTCCGGTTGTCTCGCACAAAGATGCAGGAAGTTGAACCGTCTCAGTCTCTTCCACTTCCGCTCTCCAAATGAAGGAGCCCGATCTTAGGGCGGCAGTCCGGTCGTTGATCGATGCTGGCCGTCTCTCCGTGATGGAGCTCTGGCTTCAATACTGGGCTTTAGGAGGAAACGCGGGGATCCTTGAACTGGATGCCTTCATTCACAACGTTCCCCTGCTTGGTGGCGTGGAGGTCCAAGTCTTGGCGGACGCCCTGAAGGACCTCACCGAAGGGTGAAACCAACAAGCTCGGCCGGCTGCCCCGTGCTAAAGCGGCGTGGTCTACGCCGCGTCAGGGGGCGTCGTCGCGTTTCGTCGCAAACGTTCGCAGATGGTCGACGGCGGTGTATAGCGATTCTCGCAGCGGTGTGATGTCGCCCGTAATCTGAGCGAGGAGGGCGCCCCCCTGGTAGGCGGCGAGGAACATGTGGGCAAGCCGCGCGGGGTCGGCCGACGAGTTGATGCGGCCGAGCCGCTGCATCCGCTCAAGTCCTCCTCGGAAGATGTCTTTCCACTCCTCGAAGACGCGTGCGAGCTCGTCATGGACGTCGAGATCGGTTTTGACGATCTCGCTCGCGAGGGCACCGAGGCTGCAGCCGTCCTCGAATGGGCGCCCGGAGAGCACATAGAAATCCGCCCAGTCCTGAAAAGCGTCGATGGTGTCGAAACCCGCGAAGCGTTGGCTGCGGTGGAATTCGAGGATGCTGCTGGCCTGCCAGTCGATGACGCCCAGGACGAGGCTCTCCTTGTTCGGGAAGTAGTGGGTGAGCTGGGAACCGCTGACGCCGGCGGCGGTGCGGAGCAGCTGGTTGTTCGTCGTGTGGACGCCCTTCGTGTAGATCAGATCGGCGGCATGGCGCAGGATGCGTGTGCGCGTCGACTGGCCCTTGTTGGTGAGTTTCTGCGGCGCCTCCGGGTTCGTGCTGCTCTCCATGCCACAACCTTAGCAAGCATATTGGGCTTGACAACCCACTTTGAGTGGTATTCACTTCCCTTATGGACGAAATCGTCCAGAATGGATAACTGGAGGTTTACAAGTAATGTCCCGATTGACCGCGCCTGCTCCTGAAGATGTGCCCGCCGGGGCGAGGAGCATCCTCGACGGAGTCCGGAAGCACTTCGGATTCGCTCCGGATATGTTCAACATGCTGGCGGCCAACCCCGCCGTGCTCGAGATCGTGATGTCTCTCCAGGGCAGTGTCGGGCGCCTCCTGGACGCGAAGACCCGGCACACGATCGCACTGGCCGTGTCACGTGCCAATGACTGCGATTATTGCCAGGCTCTGCACACATACACGTCGTCGAAGCTGGGGGGCATGGCGAGCGATGACATCGAGCTCGCGCTCACTGGCAGCTCCACCGATCCGCGTCGTGCGGCGGTGGCTCGTTTCGTGCAACGGGTGGTCGAAACCCGCGGTCAGGTGGGTAATGCTGACCTGGCAGCGGTACGTGGTGCTGGATACAACGACGCGGAAGTCCTGGCGATTGTTACCACCGCGGTGGTGTCCCTTCTCACCAACTACCTCAACAACGTCAACCGGACAGTCATCGACATCCCGGCCGACACGACAGAGTCAGCTTAAATGTCCGGCTCCGAGCTGTATGAGAGGTTCATGGCCCTGCACACCCGCGAGGGTGGACTCGTGATGCCGAACGCGTGGGATGGCCTCTCGGCGCAGCTCTTCGCCGATTCGGGTTTCGAGGCGATCGCCACATCTTCCTTTGCCCTCGCCGCGTCGCTCGGCCGGTTGGACGGGCGGCACCACGTCAGCCGCGGCGAGCATCTCGAGCATGCGGGCTTGCTCGCTCGCCTGACGGGCCTACCCGTTAACGGCGATTTCGAGGACGGGTACGGAGATACCCCCGAAGACGTGGCAGGAACGGTGAATGCTGCGGTCGATAGCGGGCTGGCAGGTATCGGGATCGAGGATACGTCCGGCGATCCCGACCGGCCTATCCGCGACTTCGATGAGGCCGTCGCCCGGGTGCGTGCGGCCGTCACGGCGGCAAAGGGGCGCATTGTAGTCACCGGGCGCACGGACAATTACCTGCAGGGGCGCCCCGATCTCGAGGACACGATCCGGCGCCTCACCGCCTTCGCCGAGGTCGGGGCCGACGTAGTCTTCGCGCCATTTCCGCCCGATCTGGATTCACTGGGCGCGATCGTTGCCGCGGTTGCACCGACTCCGGTCAACGTCCTCATCTCGCCGGCCGATGCTGTGCGGTCCGTCGCCGAGTTGCGCGCGGTGGGCGTGTGCCGGATCAGCCTGGGCCCGGCGCTCTACGCTCACGCGATGGGCGCGCTCGACGACGCGGTCACGGCGCTCCTGCGCGGCGACCTCGCGGACGCAACAACAGGCATGGACTTCGAGCGGATGGGCACCCTGCTCAACCGCCGCGGCTGATTCTCACCGAGTAACACCAATTCCTTATTCGACCTCGATCTCTCCCATCACGAAGGAAGACCATCCATGGATCTCGACAAGATCATGAACAAGCACCTGAGCCGCTATTTCGACGGCGGCAAAACCATCACGGAGGAGACGATTCAGCAGCTCCTGAAATTCCTGCGGTCGGCGCCCACGTCGACGAACATCCAACCCAACCACTTCTACGTCCTATCCACGCGAGAGGGCAAGGAGAAGCTCGCCGCGAACCTCGGCGAACGTTTCGCCGACAACGGGGAGAAGATCCTCAACGCCTCGCACACGATCATCATGACCACGCGGGCGGACGTGCCCGAGCATCACCTCAAATCGGTGTTCGCGAAAGAACGGGTTGACGGCCGGTTCCCGGACCCGGCCAAGCAGGAGCGGTGGGAGTACATGACCCGCGACTTCGTGAATCTGCGTAACTTCACCTACAAAGACACGTACCACTGGATGGAGAAGCAGACCTATATGGTGATGGGTCTGACGATGATGGCCGCCGCTGAGCTCGGCGTCGAAGCGATGCCACTTGAAGGCTTCGACCCGGTCACCGTCGACAAGGCCTTCAACATCCGCGAGACCGGACACACCAGCACCGTGCTACTGGCGCTGGGCTACCCCGACGAGGCGAAGCAGTATAAAACCCCGGTCTCCCGTTTCGAGCCCGAGCGTCTGTTCACCTTCGCCTGAACCGCCCAGCCAGGTCGGGCCGTGACGAACCTATCGACGACACAGCAGCAGAGGAGCTGAGCGACCTTGGAGGGACAAGAGCTGCAGGCTATAGCGAACGAGCGTGCAAGCGGGCTGCCGGAGGTGACAGTAGAGCACCGTGTCAGCCCGAATTGGGAAACGTACAAGGTGGGCGGCAAGGTCTTCATGCTCATGACCGACCTGCCGGGGCACCCAGTGGTGATCGTCAAGGCCGATCCGGAGGAGGCTCTTGTGCTACGTGAGCAGTACGCGGAGATAACGGCCGGCTACCACATGGACAAAAAGCACTGGATCACGGCAGCGGGCGGACCGGGCCTCCATAGAGACATGGTGAATGTGCTCGTCGCCGACTCGTACCAGCTCGTGGTCGAGAAACTGCCGAGATCCGCGCGACCCGTGAACCGGGCGCATAAAACGACAACGTGACCTGAAACTCGTCAATTCAGAAGGAGAAATCATGAGCGGCCTTGGTGTTCGATCCGGGAATGACGGACCCGAGATCCTCGATCTTCCTCAACCCCGTCACCCGAGGCCGTTATCCTGGACGTGGTCGCAACAGGCATCGGCCCGTGGGATGCTCTACTCCATACAGGCGGGTGGGACGTGGATCGTGTACCGCCGGCAGCGCTGGGCGTCGAAGCCGTGGGCCGTGTCCCCGGACTGGCCCGGACGAGACAGAGTTCCGCACGGGCGACATCGTGCTCGTCCAACGGCACCCGCTTTGGTGCGGCCACCGCGCTGACGGTGGCGGAGGTGGATTTGCTCTTCCAAGCCGCCCACCGCCGGGATCAGGAAGGCCTGGAAGCAGGGCGGGCAGAACCAGTACCGCGTCGGGGCGACGAAAACACGTGCCGGTAAGCGGACGATAGGGTTGAATCCTGCCGTGAGTGGGCTGCTGATCCCGCTGCTTTCGACCAGGCCAGGAAAGGAACTTGCGGTCACGACGCCCAGGGCGGGCGCATCATCCACAAGCTCCACTGGCACCACTGCTGGGTACCTGCGGTTCGCACTGCCCAGGCACTCGGCCTGACCCGGAACCCGCAGATCCACGACCTTCGTCACACCACGCGTCCTGGCTGATCCAGGAATCATGCGCCCTTGTTCACCATCTCGCTCCGGCTCGGGCATGCCTCTAACTGGAACAGTTGCACTGTTCTTTGGAGGTCCCGTGCAGATCATTATCACTTCGGAACACATGCTGGAAATCGTAAAGTTGAGCCAGATCCTCCCTCGGCAGCACCGGTTTCTCGCTCTCCGGCAGTGGTCCGGTGACGAAGGAAAGGCTCATTGCCACTCGGTCCCAAGTCAGGTTGGCTACGGCGCGTTGAGTAAGTGTGACGTTCCCCGTGAGGGCCATGGTTTGAACAGCGAGGCAACCAGTGGCACTAAAGCGGACTTCCGCAGAGTTCCAAGGGCGCGGACGTGTGGCAGGCACCACGGATTCGGTTACCTGCTGCAGATGATGGTGGAAGCTAGCGTGGAACAACGCCCTATAACCAGAAGGACCATGAAGACCACCTGTTCTCCCGCCAAAGTCCTGACCGCCGTCACCGCGATGATGCTGGCTGGGTCATTAGTAGGTTGTGACGCCGCAGCCAACGCCCTTGAGATCATCGACCCTTCTCCAGGCATCGGTGCCTCGAGCACGGTAGATCAGGCAACTGCCGCCGACGCCCTCGTTCAGCTGGAGAGCATTCCGGTTAAGGGTCGCGCGCCAAAGACTGGCTATACCCGCGATGAGTTTGGACCGGCTTGGGCTGACGTTGACCGCAACGGCTGCGACACCCGCAACGACATCCTGGCCCGTGACCTGACGAGCGAAACTTTCAAGCCAGGCACCAACAACTGTGTGGTCATGACAGGAACACTGGCCGATAAGTACACCGGCACCACGATTACCTTCACGCGCTGCCAGGACACCAGCTCCGACGTCCAGATCGACCATATCGTTCCCCTCAGCGATGCCTGGCAAAAGGGGGCGCAACAGCTCAACGCTGACCAGCGCAAGGAACTCGCCAACGACCCGCTGAATCTCATGGCCGCCGACGGCCCGACCAATGGGGCCAAAGGTGACAGAGATGCAGCTACATGGCTTCCCCCGAACAAAGCTTTCCGATGTGAGTACGTCGCCCGCCAAACTGCTGTTAAGGCGAAATACCGTCTCTGGGTCACTCAAGCCGAGCGCGACGCAATCGCGACGATCCTACAGGGCTGCGGTTGATTGCTGGCGGCACTCCCTTATCCTGCGAGGAGGCTCGTGCGCCGCTTGACCAGCTTTAGTCGAGTGGCAGCAGCGGCGCACATCGGCCGCCGGTGACCTTGGTGGTCATCGAGACACCAGCCTAACCAGGTTCAATGGAACGGCGTTCGTGCCTACTGCGGCAGCCAGTGCTCCACTGACCTCTCCCACAGTCCGGGGTCGGTGTTCCATTCCTGGGTGTGCCGGCCGGCAGGGAACCGGACAAGTGTCACGCTGTCAGGGTGGAGTGCGGCGTACTTGGCGCTGACGCTGATCGGTGTGCTCGTGTCGGCGTTGCTGTGCAGGACGAGAACCGGGACTTCGGGCTCTATGGAGGTGAAGTCCAGGTCATTCAGTTTCAGGGGTTGGTTCAGCCCGGCCAGCCGGTACAGGGGTCCGCGGAGGATCCACAATGCCGTTCCGGACAGAAATACGGGGAGTCGTGCCGCCGCCGTGTTGAAGGACAAAGTGCTGTCCCAGTCCAGGACGGGAGCGGTGAGGACAAGTCCGTCGATGCGATCCTTCTGCGGTGACGTGTGCGCGGCAGCCAGGGCCATGGCGGCTCCCATTGACCAGCCCGAGAGGATGATGGAGTCTGCTCCGCGGCTGGCAGCGTAGCCGATGGCTGCATGGACGTCATCGATCTCAGTATGGCCGAGGTGGTGTTTGCCGTCGGTAGTGGCCGGCGCATCACCGTCACCGGCAAAGGAAATCAGGAGTTGGGTGTATCCAAGGCGGTTGAAGAGCGGGGCGGTCCGAACGCCAGTGGCGCGGCGGCCGCCCAAACCGTGGATATGGATGACCCATCGCCGGGCGTCATCGCCAGGGACAAGCCATGCGGGGGCCGGCCCTGGCAGCCAGACGTCGCTGCTGGGCAATCCTGCCTCCTCAGGTGTCGGGTAGGTGTACCCGGACCAGTAGCCTGAGGTGCCTGCCTCCAGAACGCCGGCGTAGACCTTCTCCACAGCACGGGTGACCGTGCCTGCTGCCGGTTCACGGGAGAGGATTCGGCCGATCCTGGCATGGCCCGCCCGGTTGCCCCAATAGAGGCTGAACACGCCGGGGGAGAGGGTGTCCTCGTCTGCGTACAACGTCACTGTGGCGTCGTCTGCTGCCAGGATGCGGATCCGCTCGGGCCGTTCACCGGCAGGGGTGATGAGAGTGCGTGCGATGTGGAGGGAAGCGCCCGCTGCAGCAGAAACGATGACTGCGGTGGCAGTGCCGGCCAGGAGAAGTGCAGCTTTGGTCACGCTGACACTGTAGCGGCGGGGCGGCGGCCCGGCACGGGTGTGTGTGTAGTCAACGCCGTGCCGACCATGTAGCTTGCTCGTATGAAGCCGATCATCCTTCTCGACATCGACGGAGTGCTAAACCCGAAGGTCCGCCGCGGTGACGGCGACAGCCCGGACCCGCAACTGTCGGACGGGAAAGTGGCGCTCGTGCGGCGGCTCGCTACCAAAGGCCGGATCGCCTGGGTGTCGACCTCACCCGCGGATGTCCTGGCCGGACTGGAGGCGCAACTGCAGCTCGAAGTTGAGCCGCTGCGCGTGACCCTGGCGATGAAGGACAGCGACGTTGATAGGCCGACTCCGAAGCTCCGGTCCATCGCACGGTGGCTGGACCGGATGGAGGCCGCGGGGGAGGCGGACTGGGACGCGGTCGTGTGGATCGACGACGTCCTCGGGCCGGACGTGCACGAATGGGCCCACAACTACGGCAAGCCAGTCCTCCTGGAGAAACCGAGCCCGGACCAAGGGCTGACGGAGGCGCATGTCGTGGCGGTCCAGGTCTTCATTGATGACCAAGGGGGTCGGAGGTCCGGACCCCATGGGCTGACCTAGTCGGGTGGGGCGAGATACTCCGCCACCATTCGCCTGAGACCCGCCGCGGATCCGGTCAGACCAACCAGCGCCACCAACGTGGCTGCTCCGGTTCCGGTTCCGGCGTCGGTTCCGGCTCCGGCTCCTCGCCCAAGGCCAGCGCGGCCTCGACAATGTCGTCCGCGGTGAGCGTCATGACGGCCTCACGATCGAGCGCGTCGAGACTTTGTTCATTGTCGAGCGACAGCCGCAGCGCCTGGCGGTTGAGCGCCTGTTCGAACAGTGTGCGCGCGAACCGTGCGTTGCCGGAGTCTTCGCCCGCGTGGAGCCCGGTGAAGATGCGGCGCAGCACCTGGTCGGCACCCGGCTCCAGTATGTACTCGTGCTGGGCCAGCATCTGCTGGAAGATCGTCTGGAGTGCGTCGACGGAGTAGTCGGGGAACGTGATCTCGCGGGCGAACCGGGAGCGCAGTCCGGGGTTCGAAAGCAAGAAGGACTCCATCAGCCGCGGGTACCCGGCCACGATCACGACCAGGCGGTGACGGTGGTCCTCCATCCGCTTGAGCAGGACCTCGATCGCCTCGGGGCCAAAGTCCATCCGTCCGTCCTCCGGTGCCAGCGCGTAGGCCTCGTCGATGAACAGGACGCCGTCCAGCGCACGCCGGATCACCCGGTCCGTCTTGATAGCGGTCGCACCGACGTATTGCCCCACCAGGCCCGAGCGGTCGACCTCGACCAGGTGGCCTTTCTGCAGCAGACCGACCGCACGGTACATCTCGGCCAGGAGCCGCGCCACGGTGGTCTTGCCCGTGCCCGGGTTTCCGAGGAACACCAGGTGCTGTGATGTGGCCACCTCTGGCAGGCCGTGCGCCTTACGGCGGGCCTGGACCTGGAGCAGCGCGACGAGGGCCCGCACCTGTTCTTTCACGGTCTCCAGTCCGACCAGCGCGTCGAGCTCGGCCTGCACCTCGGACAGCGGGCGGGCGGGCCCGGGCCTCGCACCGATGAGATCGCCGACCAGGTCGTCGACGCGCTCCGAAGTGGGCAGCTTGAGCTGATCAGCCAGATGGCCGATGGTTTCGCGCAGGTCGTCGAGCGGATGCCGGCTGGGAGCCATGCATCCACTGTAGTACTCAATTCCGGGCCGGGGTGGGGTTGGCCGCACCAGTATCAACACCCTTTGGTCGTAATCCAGGACACGCCCGCCCTCGTCCGCGATACTGTCAGCGCCGGGAGCCCCATGGAGCTGTGACGGCTCCAGCGGTGGAGGCGGAGATCCATGAACTCGTGGATCTCACCTTGAATCTTGTCTACGACCTGCTCGAGGAGCGGGGCTTGCTCGGTGACACCAAGTTATGTCTAAGCCGCCCGTTCATCCGAGCTTTGGATCTCCACACTTTGGACTGCGCGTCCGACTTCGGCTGGCGCCCGGCGCCGGCCTTTGACCAGAACAATCAGCATCGTCAGGATGGTGACCATCCAGGCAATCGCGGCGAGGAACACCAGGCCGATTGCTACTAAGGGGTGCATGCCGAAAGTCTAGGACGATGCCGCTTCGATTCTCGGACGCAACTCCGCATCATCAGAGCCGGAATTTGCACCGTCCCGTGGTCGAGAGCCAGCACGGGAGATCGACGGCGGTGCCCTCAGGCGCAAAACGTGGTCATCAGCCCCGCCGTGGCCGCCCCGTCGTCGTGAATCCACGGTGATCTGCAAGCCCCTTCCGGCGCGGGAACACCAGAAACCGAGACCCACTAGATGAGTAAGTCCTATTGCTGTTGTGGGCGCGGGAGCTTTTAAAGTAGGGCGGAGAGTGTTAAGCCGGGTTTGTGAACACTCAGCTAAACACTCTCCTGACCACACTTTACGTCTATTTGGATGACCATGTGCTGCCGGACCTTGGTGTGTCCAGGGACCGGCGGCCGGGCCGCAAACCGGTTCTGAGCGACGCCGAGCTGCTCTGCCTGGCCGTGGCACAGCACCTGCTCGGCTTCTCCTCGGAGACCAGGTGGATCAGATACTCCCGGATCCACCTGTCCGGCATGTTCCCCGGCATCCCGCACCAATCCGGCTACACCAAGCGACTCCGGGCCGCGGGCCCGGTAATCGCAGCAGCCATCACCGCCCTGGCACGGGACACCCCGTCCTGGCATGAGGTCCTGCGCCTGGTCGATTCCACCCCCGTGCCGTGCGGCATGTCCCGGGAAACCGTCAAACGCTCCGACCTGTCCGGACACGCCGGCTACGGCTACTGCGCCTCCCATTCCCGGTTCTTCTGGGGCCTGCGTCTCTACCTGATCAGCACCCCCGACGGCATGCCCGTGATCTGGGGACTGGCTAATCCGAAGATCGGTGAACGCGAGGTCACCCAGGCCCTGCTCGAACACGACCACCACCTCATCAGCGCCGGGCAGGTCATCCTCGGGGACAAAGGTTTCGCCGGCCGCGACTTCGAACGGTTCATCACCGAGGACCTCCACGCGCACCTGATCCGCCCGGACCGCAAGGACGAGAAGCCCCGATTCGGCAAACTCGGCGGCATCCGGCAATGGATCGAATCCGTCTTCGACACCCTCAAAGGCCAACTCGGCCTCGAAGACCACGGCGGACGGACCATGGCAGGCGTCTACGCCCGGGTAGCCGCCAGACTCCTCGCCCTCGCCGCCGGCATCTGGCACAACTGGCGCATCAACGCGCCCCGCAAACGCTCACTCATCGCCTACGACCACTAATCCAATAGGACTTAATCATCTAGGGCCACCAGGACGAGCAGGGCGCCGGGCAGCAGGCCTGCGCGCAGCGGAGGGACCTTGCCAGCTGAACTGAAGATACAGGCCCCGATCAGCAGGTACGCCGCGACAGACCAAGGCAGCAGCTCGATCACCGGCACCTGGGAGAGACCAAATACCATCAGGCGTCAGGGCGATGACCACGACGCAGACCGCGGCAAACGTCTACGGGGGCGGTCCTGCCACATCGGGAGATTCCTACCCTGCGGTGGCGTCGAGTGGCCGTCCGCTTCCATCAAGGGGGACGCCCCGCTCGTCGATCAGGAAGTCCTCGATGACCATGCCAGTCGTGGTGTCGATGATAACGATGGAGTTGGCCGGCCAGGCTGGGTCGGGGACAAGGTGATAGTCAACATCCGAAATCAGCGTGCTGTTCTTCGCCCTGTTGAATGCATCGACAATTTTGCCGGTACGGGTGTTGACGGTCACCGTTTCTTCCGGAAGGCCTTCCGCGCTTCCGTGCACAGGGGTGGAGTTCCACCACCCTTCATAGCCGGCGATGGGACGATCTGCCACAGGCGTTCGAGCCGATGGTGGTTCATTGGAGTAGCCTGCTTGAAGGCCGACGACGGCGCCGCCGACCAGGACGGCAGCCGCACCGGCTATGCCCAGTACTCGTTTCATCTTTTCCCCCTTTTTGATGTGCGACAGCAGAATGCCGCCGCGATGAAGCAACTCGTAGGTCCTTGCCGTCGCCGATGAGCACAGTGCTCCGAACAGCAGCGACTTCGCGGAGATGCCGATGACCGGCCCATCACGCAGGTCGGCCCGCCACTGTTCCTCGCGGACTTCTCTGAGTCGGACCGGGGTCAAGGCCACGGCCACAGCAAGGACGGCCTCAGTGAACCTCACGCCCCTTGCCACTGGCCCTCGAGCGTTGCGGGCGCGGGCTTGGTGGCAGTCGTCCGGACCCTGGCCCGATGCGTGTTCACGTAGCCCTGTGCCAGGGGCCGGGCTTCAGCCAACAGCCGGTAGTAGCGCCGGCGCGGCCCTTTGCGATCCTGGGTGGAGTCCCATTCGCCCCGGATCCACCCGGCAACTTCAAGTCGGTCCAAAATTGGATAGACGGTGCCGGGTTTCTTGCCGACGTCCTTCACGATCTGCAGCCCCCACACAGTGTCGGCTGACAGCAGGGCCTCCAGGACCAGCGCGGTGGCGGGCGTGACACGCCCTAAGTTCTCCATGTGCTAAGTCTAGCTATATAGATTTAGAAGTCAACCCACCTGTTTTCATGTCTTATGGCAGGAGCAGCGGCACGATGGCTGGCCTTCCTAGGCGAGCGCGCGTATGGTGACGTCGGCACCGACAACTGGGCCGCCGTCGTCGTTCCTTGCCATCCCGCGCTATGAGCCCACCATGACCCGCCTTTGCGGCTAGACAGCAACCCGAGCGGACATGCGGATGCCGGGGCGTCTACAGCATTAAAGGCGACTGGTGGAGGTTTACAGCCCGGCCTGTTTGATCAGCTCCGTCAACCAGGGGCGGTGGTCACGATGGAATGCTATGCCTTCGGGCAGCCCCTGCACGGAGGGTTCGGACCCTTTGATGTCGATGGTGATCCGGCCTCCGGCCATCGGCGCGTTGGTGATGTGGACGTCGCCGTATGATTCGGGAAGTGCCGGGTCCATCCAGAGGCCGCCGCGGGAGATATGGGCGTCGTACCGCATCAGGCTCGTCACCAGCATGATCGGGGTGGTGGCTGCCCAGGCCTGTGGCGAGCATGCAGTGGGATAAGGGACGGGCTCGGCGATCTGGTCACGGCTGAACCCGCAGAAGAGTTCGGGGAGGCGGCCATCGGTGTAGTCGGCCGCCTCGAACAGGGCGGTGGCGATTCGCTGCGCCTCATCCACGAAGCCGTAGCGCATGAGCCCGGCGGCAATGATGGCGTTGTCGTGCGGCCAGACCGAGCCGTTATGGTAGCTGGCGGGATTGTAGGCGCCCATGTCGCTGGCGAGGGTTCGAACGCCCCAGCCGCTGAACATCTCGGGGGACATGAGCCGTTCCGCTACCTGCGGTACCTTGTCCTCGTCCACGATGCCGTGCCACAGGCACTGTCCCATGTTGGACGCGCAGGCGTCGACCTGCCGTTTTTCGCCGTCGAGGGCGATGGCGAAGTAGCCGCGCTCAGGCATCCAGAACTCTTCGTTGAACCTCTTCTTCAACTGGGCTGCTTCACCGGTGAGCTGGGCGGCCAAAGCCTCGTCGCCGGCGTCGAATGCCATCCATGCCCGGGACAAGAATGCGCTGTAGGCCAGCGCCTGGGCTTCGCAGAGGGCGATAGGGGGTTCGGCGAGCCGGCCGTCTGCGAAGTTGATGCCGTCCCACGAGTCCTTCCAGCCTTGGTTGATAAGGCCGGAATCGTTGAGGCGCTTGTATTCGACGAATCCGTCGCCGTCCTTGTCGCCATATTCCCTGATCCAGTCCAGTGCGCGGTCTGCGTGGGGCAGCAGCGCAGCGATGATGTCCTTGGCAAAGCCCCAACGGCTCACTGAGGCTACGGCCATCACGAATTGTGGAGTGGCGTCGACGCTGCCGTAGTAGGCGGATTTTCCACCCAGTGCCAGCCCGCCGGAAACCCCGAGCCTGACTTCGTGCAGGATTTTCCCGGGTTCCTCCTCGCTCATGGGATCCACCACGGTGCCTTGGCGGTCGGCCAGCGTCTGCAGTGTGCCAAGTGCCAGGGAAGGGTCCACGGGCAGTGCCATTTCGGATGCCCACAGCGCGTCCCGGCCAAAAAGGGTCATGAACCACGGCGCACCGGCGGCCACGACGATCCGCTCCGGATGCGCGGGATCCTCGATGCGAAGCGCGCCCAAGTCATCGTAGCTGCGCCGGAGGGTCCGCTCGATGGAACGGTTTCCGATGTGCAGTTTCGGAATCTTTGCTACCCATTCCTGGCGGCGGCGGTCGCTGGGGGATAGCTCACCGCTCAACGGACGGACGAACGACCCCGGTCGGGCGCCGTTGGTGGTCGGCACCACCGTGAGAAGGGTGCTCCACTGTCCGTGCGCCGGGATGACCGCCCGGTACGTCACGCCCTCGGTGGTCACCTCCGCGCCGCCGGCGTTGACGACGACGGCCTTCCGGACGTCCTGCCAGGCGCCCCTGATGGTCAGGGAGTCGCTTTCCGGGTGGCGGGATTGTGCCCAGTGCCGTTCGACGCGCGCCTCTTTCACTTCAAAAAGATCCGCGAAGTCCGATTCAACAGTGAGGGAGACCCTGCAATCAGCGGCCTCCGAGGAGTAGTTCCGGATGGTGATCTCCTCACGGATGCCGGCGCCGACTTCCCTCAGTCTTTCAACAATCATGGGGCTGTCCGCGTAACCATCGGAACGGGGAACACGGCCAATGAACAAGGCCCGGTAGGGTTCCTGCGTTGAGGCTGTCAACGGCTCCAGGACCTGCCCGTTGACTGTCAGGTTCCAGCGCGACAGGATGCGGGTGTCCTCATGGAAAACGCCATGCGGATGTTCCGGGTGGATGTCTCCATTCGCTGACGAAATGCAGAAGGAAGGCCCCTCCACCAAAGTGACAGTGCCGGCCCCCACCGGCCCGGCAGCCGTGTCAGCATTCCATCCAGCCATCCCGGTCTCCTTTTTGACGGTTCAAGAAGGTGGCGAGGCTGCCCGAGTACGGGCCCGCCGTCGATCGCTGCCTTACTCCAATGCAAACGACGCTACGCCTGCAGGCCCTTTGACGGTAGGAGCTAACTGCAGCAGCTGCCTACGGTTTTCGTGTTTGAGCGTTATCTGAAATGCCGTTCGGATGGCGGTGCCGGCGGCGTGCGCTCCCGCCGCCGTCTTGCCCTGTTGCTCCTGTTACCTATTGGTCCCGGGCGATTGTCATCTCGACATCGTCCGGAAGGTTCTCGAAGACGCTCAGGTCCGAGGTAATCTCGCCCATCTTGGTGAGGGTGCCTGCAGGTGGGCACCGAAAACTGTTTTGCTTCTGCGCGCTTCAGCTGATCCTGTCCGGTGAACGCTTTCTACAGCCACTGAATGTCCGGCGCACAGACCATCGCGCCTGGAAAGAAGACCCCCAATATCACTTTCTCAGGTGATTTCCTCCCGCGGAAAAGCGTGGCGATAGCAGGAGCCGTGGCCTCGAAGTAGATCTTGCGCTAAGCAGGGCGATTCTCGAAACTCGAGACTAGGCAGCTTTGGGCGGATCCGATATTGGGGGTTGAGGTAATCAATGGATATTGAACCGGAAGTCGGCGAACCCGATGCGGGACCTTGGCAAGCCGAGTCGCTGGAGGGTCTCGTGCGGAGGCTGCTGCCGGCAGCACGGCACCGTCCGAACCGGCCCTGGATTGTAGCGGTAGATGGACGGAGCGGGTCAGGCAAGACCACCCTCGTTGAGCACCTACTGGCTCAAGTTCCGGACTCAGCAGCCGTCCACACGGACGATGTAGCGTGGCATCTCTCGTTTTTTGACTGGGCCGATCAACTCCGTGACGGCGTCCTCGAACCACTGGTTAAAGGTGAGGCAGTCCACTATCGTCCGCCGGGCTGGGTGGCCCGAGAACGTCCAGGTGCCATAGCTGTACCCGCCGGGCGTTCGGTGGTGTGGGTGGAGGGGAGCGGGTCATCACGCCGAGCGCTCTCCCATCTCATCGACGCTTCGATTTGGGTGCAATGCGACAACGTTGAAGCCCGACGGCGACTCAGGGCTCGAGATGGGCAGGAAGAAGAAGAGTTGCACAGGGAGTGGGAAGAAGAAGAAATTCCCTTCCTGCTTGAAGACCGGCCATGGGAGCGGGCTGCAGTGATCGTGGCCGGAATGTCGGCCGTCGAACACGATCCGAAAACGCAGGTAGTAACGGCTCAGCCGGCACCAGCACGCGCGGAGATCACCTGATGCAGGAACTTACTCTTGCCAACGGCGGGCACCTTTGGATGGTTTGATTAGTCGGTGCTCGGTCTCAGACGCCTCGCGGTCCTTGTCCTGTTTGCGGTTTGTGTCACTACCGCTGCCTTGTCCTGGGTGCTTGGGCAGCGTGGCGCGGACCCACGTCCTGCCTTTTCTCCACCACCGCGAGCCAGCGCTGAGCTCGAGATGCTTTCCTCCGGCATGACCACGGCCGTGAACGTCACCAGAAATCCGGATACCGACTGGGTTGTTCGGGCGGCCGGGCAAACCGGGATCCCAGAACGCGCGCTGCGCGCGTACGTTGCTGCGGCGGAGACAGTAGATGCTGCTGCTCCGATGTGCGGGATCGGTTGGAACACTGTTGCGGCCCTCGGTTTCGTTGAGACAGCACACGGGACG
The DNA here is from genome assembly GCF_030817835.1 of Pseudarthrobacter sp. W1I19. Classification (NCBI taxonomy): domain Bacteria; kingdom Bacillati; phylum Actinomycetota; class Actinomycetes; order Micrococcales; family Micrococcaceae; genus Pseudarthrobacter; species Pseudarthrobacter sp. W1I19. The sequence continues at coordinate 2,425,486 of NZ_JAUSZR010000001.1, read as the reverse complement.
TATGGTGGCGGCAGCCTGACCGCTGCGGGGCAGGTGAGCCGTCCGGTAGTGGGCCCGGTCCTTGACGGTGCCGGATTCGCCGCTATCGCCGACACCGACGGGGGTGCCCTGGACGGGGATGCCCGCTGGGACCGTGCGGTGGGGCCCATGCAGTTTATTCCTTCCACCTGGCAGCTCGTAGGGCGGGACGGAAACGGGGATGGAGCGGCGGATCCGTTCAATATTGACGATGCGGCCCTCAGCGCGGCGACCTATCTGTGTGCCCGCGGCCGTGACATCACAACCGCGGAAGGTTGGACCGCCGCGATCTATGCCTACAACCAATCCGAGGCCTACATTCAACAAGTTCGTGACAAGGCGACGGAATACGCTGCGGTGACAGGTGCGGTCACGGTGCGGTAAGCGCCGAGGCCACCGCTTTGCCCAGTTCTTCGGTGGTGGCCTTGCCGCCCATGTCGGGTGTTAGAGTTTCGGGTCCGCGGGCGAGCACGTTTTCCATCGCGGTGGTGATGGCGGCGGCTGCTTCGGCTTCGCCCAGGTGATCCAGCATCATAGCGGCGCACCAGATTTGCCCGACGGGGTTGGCGATGCCTTTGCCGGCGATGTCGGGGGCGGAGCCGTGGACCGGTTCGAAAAGGCTGGGGAACTTTCGTTCGGGGTTGATATTGCCGCTGGGGGCGGTGCCGATGGTTCCGGTGCAAGCCGGTCCGAGGTCGGAGAGGATGTCACCGAAGAGGTTGCTGGCCACCACGACGTCGAACCAGTCCGGGTGCATGACGAAGTTCGCCGCGAGGATATCGATGTGGTACTTGTCCACATCGACCCCGGGGTAAGCAGCGGCCATGGCCTGCACGCGTTCGTCCCAGTAGGGCATGGTGATGGAGATGCCGTTGCTCTTGGTGGCTGAGGTCAGGTGCTTCTTGGGGCGGCTTTGCGCCAGGTCGAAGGCGTATTTGAGGATGCGGTCCACGCCGGTGCGGGTCATGACGGTTTCCTGGACCACGGTTTCGCGGTCGGTGCCCTCGAAGATCTTCCCGCCGATGCTGGAGTATTCGCCTTCGGTATTTTCGCGCACGACGTAGAAGTCGACGTCGCCCGGGGCACGTCCGGCCAGGGGGCTGGGAACGCCTGGCAGGAGCTTGACCGGGCGGAGGTTGACGTACTGGTCAAAGTGACGGCGGAACTGCAGGAGGCTGCCCCACAGCGAGATGTGGCCGGGGACGACGTCAGGCCACCCGACGGCGCCGAAGAAGATGGAGTCGAATTGGTTCAACTGGTCGAACCATCCGTCGGGGAGCATTTTGCCGTGCCGGGTGTAGTAGTCCGCGGAGGCGTAGTCCAGGTGCTCGTATTCGAGGTTGAGGTCGAAGGTTGAGGCTGCGGCGTCCAGGACGCGCAGTCCTTCGGGCAGCACTTCGGTGCCGATTCCGTCGCCGGGAATGACTGCGATGCGGTGTGGTTTCGACATCAGGGATCCTTCTTTATCTGTTCGCGGTTTTCGGGTCAGCGGTCGGCCGGGTGTGCCGGTTTGCGGTTTTCGAGGACGTCGATGACGGCCTGGGCCGCTGCCAGGCCGGCCCGGGTCCGGGCTTGGGCTGTCTGGCCAGCGAGGTGGGAGGTGATGAGCACGTTGTCCAGGCCCCGGAGGGGGCTGTCGTCGGGCAGGGGTTCGCTCTGGAGCACGTCCAGCGCAGCCCCGGCGATGGTGCCGTCGGCTATTGCTTTGGCCAAGGCTTCTTCATCCACGAGTGAGCCGCGGGCCGTGTTGATGAGGACGGCGGTGGGTTTCATCGCTTCCAGCCGGGGCGCGTCAATGAGCGGGCCGGTGTGCTGGCCTGCACGGGTATGCAGGGAGAGGTAGTCAGCATTCCGGATGACGGTGTCGAGACCGGTGAACTGTATTGCGGTGTTGTCCGGGTCGGGGTGGCGGGTGCTGGCCAGGACATTCATGCCCAGGGCGGCGCCCAGGTTTGCGGTGGCGCGTCCGCTGGGACCGTAGCCGATGATGCCGAGGGTAGAGCCCCGCAATTCATGGCCGGCGTCGCGGGGCCAGCCTCCCTGGCGGACGGCGGTGGTGACCTCGGAGAGGCGGCGCGCCGCCATGATGATCAGCCCGATGGTGAGTTCGGCGACTGAGTGGTGGTTGGTCCCGGGAGCGTTGCAGACCCTGATTCCTTGTGCGGTCGCGGCCTGGATGTCGATGGAGTCGTACCCGACCCCGCTGCGCGCGATGACTTTGAGCGACGCCGCATGTGCGAGCATGACGGCGGTGACCGGTTCGCTGGCGAGGATCGCTCCGGATATGCCGTCGAACAGTGCGCGGCGTTCCTCATAGGGCCGCGGGCCTCGAAATGGCGAGTAGACGGGTTCCAAACCATGATCGCGCAGCAGTTGGTCGACGCCATCCCCAGGATGGAGGTAATCGGTGGTGATCAGTATGCGAAGGGCCATGGTGTTCCTCGTCGATGGTGTGGCGGGGGGAGCTCCCGTGTGAGGTGCGCACGTGTCAGGGCCGCCGCGGTGCACGGCGGCCCTGACATTGTTTAGTGGGCGTCGACAGTATCGGCTTCCACCGGCTCAGGCGTTCTCGCCTCGAGCTGGTTCTTCTTCTGTCCGGAGGCGTGCAGGGCCTTTCGGGCCTGCTCGGGGTCGAAGTCCTTTTCCCATTTACCGATGACGACGGCGGCCATCGCGTTTCCGAGGACGTTGATGAACACCCGGCCTTCGTTCAGGAGGCGGTCGATGCCGACGATGAGGGCGAGGGCAGCGAGCGGGATGCCGCCGACGGAGCTCAGGGTGCTGGCCAGGACGATGAACGCGCCGCCGGCGATACCGGCCGTGCCCTTGCTGGTGAGCATCATGACGCCGACCATGACCAGTTGCTGTTCCCAGGAGAGGTCCATGCCCACGGCCTGGGCCAGGAACACTGAGGCCATGGTGAGGTAGACGGCGGATCCGTCGAGGTTGAAGGAGAACCCGGAGGGGATGACGATGCCGACGGTGGACTTGCCGACACCCATGTTTTCGAGTTTCTTGATCAGCTGCGGCAGGACGGCCTCGCTGGAGCAGGTGCTCAGGGCGATCAGGAGCTCGGCCTTGAAGTAGCGCATAACGGTGAAAATGTTCATTCCGCAGGCGCGGGCGATCGTGCCGAGGATGACGAGGACGTAGACGATGCAGGTGGCGGTGAACAGCAGGACGAGGATGCCCAGTTGCTGCAGGCTTTGGGTGCCGTAGTTTGCCACGACGGCGGCCAGGGCGCCGAAGGTGCCGATCGGGGCGAGACGCATGACCCAGCCGACGATCTTGAAGATCACCACGGAGAGGGCCTGGATGCCTTTGGTGAGGAACTTACCGGATTCTCCGGAGACGTTCATCGCGGCGCCGAACAGGATGGAGACCATGAGGGCGGCGATGATCGTGTGCCCGGTCAGCGCACCGAACAGCGATTCGGGAATGATGTTGTTGACGAATTCGAGGCCGTCGAAACCCTTGCCGGCGGCGGCGGGGACCTTGCTGGCGTCCAGCTTGTCCGGGTCGATGTTCATACCTCCGCCGGGTTTGAAGACGTTGGCGACCACCAGGCCGATGAGCATGGATACCAGTGACAGGACGATGAAGTAGCCCAGCGCCTTCACTCCGATGCGGCCGGCCTTGCGAAGGCTGTCCATGGAGGCGATTCCCAGGGAAACGACGCAGAACACCACGGGGATGACGATCATTTTCACCAGGGCGATGAACCAGTCACTGAGGGGTGTGAGCTGCTTGCCGACGGAGGGCAGGAGGAAGCCGACGGCGATGCCCAGGACGGCGCCCAGGACAACTTGGAACCAGAGTTCGCGCAGCAGGCGCCCGAACCTGGAGCGCTGCCGCGCCGGGGAGGAATGCTGCGGGTTCTTAACAGTGTGGGACGACATCTAGGGTGCTCCTTTGCACGTCAGACTTGGGGTGGGAGGAAAGGTCCGGTCCCGGGCAGTGGTGCTGCCCCGGGACCGGGCACGAAAAGCTGGTCTTACTCGTGCAGCCCGCGCAGGACCTTGTAGAACTCGGCCTTGCCTTCCAGGCCGATGCCCGGAAGCTCGCCGGGGGCTACGCGGCTGTTGACGATGACAGCGTCGTCGGTGAAGCCGCCGGTGGGCTGGAACTCGCCCGGGTAGGACTCGTTGCCGCCGAGTTTGAGGGCGGCGGCGATGTGCAGGGAGAACTGGTGTCCGCCGTGCGGGATGCAGCGGCGGGAAGACCAGCCGTGCTGGGCGAGCATGTCCTGGATCCGGCGGTATTCGGTCAGCCCGTAGCTGAGGGCAGGGTCGACCTGGATGAAGTCGCGGTCCGGGCGCATGCCGCCATAGCGGATCAGGTTCCGGGCATCCTGGAGGGAGAACAGGTTCTCTCCTGTGGCGATCGGGTTCCTGTAGTGCTCCGAGAGGGTGGCGTTCAGGGCGTAGTCCAGCGGGTCGCCGACTTCCTCGTACCAGAACAGCCCGTACTGGTCGATGGCTTTGCCGTATTCAAGGGCGGTTTCCAGGTCGAACTTGCCGTTGACGTCGACCATGAGGCGGGAGCCGTCGCCGTTGAGGACCTCGAGGACAGCTTCGACGCGGCGGAGGTCTTCGGCGAGGTCGGCGCCGCCGATCTTCATCTTGACCACGTTGTAGCCCTTGGCCAGGAACCCCCGCATTTCGTTCTGCAGGTCCTCCAGCGACTTGCCCGGCGCGTAGTAACCGCCGGCGGCGTAGACGAAGACGTCCTTGTCCGGGTTGCCGTCGCCGTAGTGGTCCGAGATCCAGCGGTAGAGCGGTACGCCGGCGATTTTGGCGGCGAGGTCGTGCAGTGCCATGTCGGCAACGCCGACGGCGACCGAGCGCTCACCATGGCCACCGGGCTTCTCATTGGACATCATCAGGTCCCACGCCTTTTCCGGTGAGAGCTGGCCGTCCTCATCGAGAAGGTCCTCCGACGGTGCGTCGAGCAGGCGGGGGAGAATGCGCTCTTCCAGGATGGCAGTCGCGTTGTAGCGGCCGTTGGAGTTGAATCCATAGCCCACCAAGGGCTTTCCGTCGACAAAAACATCGCTCACCAGCGCGATGATCGTGCAGTCCATCTTGGTGAAGTCGATGAAGGCATTGCGGATCGACGAGCTGATGGGAATGGTACCTACGTGGGCGGAAACGATTTTCATCTTTGAGTCTCTCTTCGCTGGGATCTTATTTCTTATAAGACCAGCGCCAAGCCTGTTCCTCGAAAAGGGAGGGGAGTGGCGCTCGCGCGAATATCTTATAAGACCTTGACTCAAGCGTAGGGGATCAGTGACGGGCAGCACAAGCTAGCGGAGCGAAATTCTTATAAGATGTTCCAGACGAGGAACTGGGATGCCACTTTCCCAAAAGAGAAGCGGAGCAGCGATGGACACCAGGAACGTCTTTTCGAGTAAAGGCAGTCTGGCGTACAGCGAACTTCGCCAACTGATCCTCTCCGGGAGCCTGGCCCCGGGGTCGCGCATCTCCCAGTACGAACTCGCTGACAATATGCAGATGAGCATCACCCCCCTGCGTGAAGCGATCCGCCGGCTCTCCAGTGAGGGCCTGATCATCATGGACACCCACCGCGACTCCCGCGTGGCTGACATGAGCGCTGCCGAGGCCCGGGAACTGCTGGAGGTCCGTCTGTCGCTGGAACCGTCAGCGACCGAATTGGCCGCGTACCGCCGGACCGACGCTGACATTGAGGCCATCCGGATAGCTGCGGAAAAGCTGCTGCCGGTCACTCGGGTCTGGGGCGAGGACGCCATCACGGCTCACCGCGATTTCCACCGCGCCGTCTACAGCGCGTCCCACAACACCACGATGATCAAGCTTCTTGATGACCTGTGGGACAAATCTGACCGCTACCGGCGTATCGGACTCGAACTGCCGTCCGGCGATGAGCCCCGAACGATTGACCTGAACCAGCACCACCAGATCCTTGAACTCATCGTTGCCCAGGATGGGGCGGGCGCGGCTGAACTTGCCAGGGTTCACATCGCCAACAGCCTCACAGCTGCAGCGACGGGAGCCCTGGAAGACCGCGAGAACGATCAGGCGCCGACCCGGAACAGTACCGCCTAATATCACGGCAACTTTTTCCGTTTGCAAAGGCTGCTCCAGCTACCGCAGTTGGCAGATGATTAGCGGGTTTCCTCACCGGTTACGTATTTAGCCTCGACTGACGCGAGAGAGAGCATGCCGTATGCGATGTCGGAAGCATTTCCGACATGGGGTGGCAGGGGGGCAGGATCGGAGTTGGCCGGCCCTTCCTTCATGCCAAGGCCTCGGGTTTAAAAAGCTCAAACGGTAGGCATCATTCGCCGGCCATACGGTCAACCTCGGACAACGCGATCCACGCTTCACAAATGGGCTACCGTCGCCAGCGTGGTTGCGCCTTTTGTCTGCCGACAAGCTGCCTCCCCGCTCGCTATGTGGAAGATTGCTTAGGACCAGCGGGCTTTGTGAATTGAGGTTTCTTTCCCAGTTTTCGATCTGCAGGGTTTCCCGGACCCAACCCCGCATGCGGTACATGGCCGGCCCATAGCAGCGTCCAGCTCTGCTCGGATGCTCTTCTGCTGTAAGGCATACTCCACGTGAGGGGGCTGCGCCGTAAGGTCGGCCATGGTCTCCGCGTATGAGGTTAGTCCGGTGGCGGCCGAGTGACTCTCCGCCAGGGCGGCAAGGTAGGCGGGCTGTTTGGGAGAGAGCGGTTTCGCTTGGCTCCGCCAAGTCGCCGAGTCATCAGGAAATTTGTCGGCCAGAGGCGCATTCCTTTCGATAATGGCTTATGCGTCACTGATGGTCCTTCGCATCACGCGGGCATCGTCAAGCATTCGTCGTAAAGCATGAAATTCCGAAGACAGGTTAACTTTCAGTGGGGACCCTGCCATGGATGTGAGGATGAATTTGATGATTTTTTCGAGATGACCCAAGGTCTCGACAAGGCCGGGCAGGGATTGCGGATCGTGTTTGAGCCCCGGTGTAGTTTGCTTCTCGGGCTCTTTGGCAGGCTCGGTGTCTTCAGTTAACGCCATACGCGGATAGTCCTTCGTGGGTTCTCGAATAACTAGGGGTGAAAGCATTCCAATTTAGCCCAGTTGCGCATCAGCTCGGTGACGAACGTGCGTTACTGAAAAAGCAGTTCTGGATTTAGGCCTCTGATGCCCAAGCTCTCCATTTCCGCACGTCGCAAAGCGTGCGGTGCGACCTGCGCGCAATCATTCCCAGTGCCTCAACACGTCAGGCAGTTCATCCACGTATACCGTCTGCGGAGGCTCGAAGTAGATCACCAGCACCTCATCACCCACGGCGAAGACGCTCGTCTTGTCGAAGGGGTGGGCGTGGAAAGCCATGGTGCCGCCGAGGTACGGCAGCATTACTTCGCCAATAGTGCCGGGCCCAATGCGCCCGGTTACCCGCCCGACCTTCCCGGTCAGGCTCCGGTCAACTTCCCGGTGCATCCTTTTGTCCCTAGGCGCCGGGAGCCGGGGGCGTCCGCTTGGGGTCCTTGCCGTTCTTGAGCGCCGAGGCAAGAGCGGGAAGGTATCCGCCCGCCTGGGCAAGTATCCCGCCGAGCATTTTATTGACGCCGTCGCCGCCATTCAGGACGGTCATCTGGCCCACGTGGGAGAACGGCTCGGCCGCTGCGGCAATGATGGCCGGCATGTTCTCGGCGAGCTGCTGCGAAATCACGGCGTCCTGGTTGGTCCCCAGGGCCTCAGCCCGCGCCTTGATGCCGTCCGCCTCAGCCAGCGCCTTTGCCTTGATGGCGGAGGCCGCAGCATCACCTTTGGCCTTGGTTGCCGCGGCTTCCGCCTCACCGGTGACCTTGGTGGCCCCGGCGGTGGCAGCCGCTGCGGTGGCGTTTGCCTGGGCCAGGAGTTCCGTCCGGCGGGCGTTGGCCTGGGCTTCAAGCTCTGTACGGCGTGCCAGAGCCTCGGCGCCGCTGATGTCCGCCGCCTTCTTGCCCTCCGCTTCGGTTCGCGTGGCGTAGGCCTTTGCATCGGCCGGTTTCCTCACGATCGTTTGGAGCTTCTGCTCTTCGCGGTCCGCCTCAAGCTTGGCCACTTCGGTTTCCTGGACCACCACCTGTTGCCTCGCGGTGGCATCGGCCAGCGGGCCGGCCTGGGCGGCATTCGCCTTGGCGCGTTCGGCGTTCGCCTGCGCTACCGACTGCCTGATCGCTGAAACGCTTTGTGCGTCCGCGATCAGGGCCGCCGCTTCTGCTTCCTTCTCTGCCGCCTCACGGTTGCGGGTGGCCTCGGCGATGCGTGCCTCCATCTTCACTTGGGCTATATGCGGTTTTGCGATGTTTTCGATGTATCCCGTGGGATCCTGCAGGTCCTTGATCTGCAGCGAATCCACCACAAGCCCGAGTTTTTCCATCTCCACACCGCTGGCGCTCCGGACCTGGGAACCGAGCTTGTCCCGTTCCCGGATGATCTCCTCCATGGTCATGCTGCCGATGATGGAGCGCAGGTGGCCCTCAAACACGTTGTACACCTGGCTTTCCATCTTGGGCTGCTGGCCAAGGAACCGCCGTGCCGCATTGGCGATAAACGGCGGTGCGTCGCCGATCTTGTAGATAACCACGCCCTCCACGATCACCTGGATGCCCTGGGACGTAACACAGGAGACCTTCAGCTCAGTTTCATTCAGCGTGAGCGACAAAGCCCTTACTGTTTGGAGGCCCGGAAGGACGAGCGCACCCTTCCCCGTGACAATCTTGAAATCCATCCCCGCCCGGGTTTCAAGGGTTCCGCGGGTCAGCCCGGAAATGATCAGGGCCTCGTTGGGCTCAGCCACCTTCCACATCAGCTTTGTTGCCACCCAAATAACGGCGATGGCGAACAGCACCCCCAGAATCGTGGCAAGAAGCGGAAAGAACGGTGAGAAGTCCGGCATGACCAAATCCTTTCAAGGAGTGGAACAGGCATCGCGTAAGGCTCCGATAAAACCCAGCCGTCCAACGTTGGAGGTCAAAATGCGTCAATTCCGGCTCCCCGGGCCAGCTGTTGTAGACAGTCTGGTTGGGCCCGGCCAAAGAGTCCAGAGCAGGGGTGATATTTGCCTGCGGCAACGGAACTGGCTCGTACATGGTGCAATTGCAGGCGCCCTGCCGGACCGTTGGCGCTTGGACTAATGCGTTGCGTCGATTTCGCGAATGGTCAGGTTGCGGAAAGTGGCGGCTCCTTCATGAGCGTAGAGGCGGATTCCGTTGTCGCCCTCCAGCGGAAATACCCGGTGTGAGTGCACCACCCGTCCGTCGCCGACGAACATCTCCACGCTCGTGAGGTCAACGAGGATGCGGAGGGTGAGCCGTCCTGCCGACGGGTCGACCGGAGTCTGGGTTTGGCCGCCGGTTGGATTGATCGTTGGCCGTCTGTTGACGTAGGCGAAGGGGCCTCCCAAGAAGACACCGGCGGCAACGTGCCTGCCGCCGCCCTGTGGGCGGCACAGCTCAAAACCCACGTTGGCGGGTGCGGAAGCAGGGTCCCACACGAGTTCGCAGGTCAGGTCGTAAGCGGCGGCGCGGACGTCGAGATCGTGCGTGCCGCTGACAACTATGTCGCCCAGGATGTGGTCACGCTTCACATGATTTTCCAGCGCCGACGTGGGGGCGGAGACCAGGTGGTACACACCGTCCGTGTGTTTGAGGCCGAGGTCGCGCACGATCATGTCATCGCCGTTGTAGGCGTCCGTCTCCAGGGTTGGCGTGTTGTGGGGGTAGTCCCAGAAGTTCGCCCAGCCGATTGCCCGGCGGAGGGTCTCATCTTCCGCGCCCGTCGCGTCGTGATGTGGGTAGGTGACTGCTCCATAAAAGTCGAAGCCGTAGTCGAGCCATTCGGGCTCGGGCCGATCGGGCGTGAACGATGTCCCGTCGAAGGCACCCGTCCAGTACGCGTAGGTCGCGGGCAGGCCGCGGCCTTTGCCGTTGGCGCTCGTGCCGAGGATCCAATGGGAGGTGCCGTCGTCAGCGGTCATGCGGAAGATGTCAGGGCATTCCAGCACCCCCAGCTCAGTACGCAAAAACTCGCCGACCCGACGCCAGGACCGCAGGTCGGCGGATGTGTAGAAGCCGAGTTTTTGCCCCTCGGCGTTCACCATGAACCACTGCTGGCGGTCAGCGTCCCAGATCACTTTGGGATCGCGGAAGTCCTGCACTCCGGGGTTCGGCAGCACCGGGGCTGAACCGCCGGCCTGGAACGAGCGTCCGCGGTCGGCCGAGTACCAGAGGTACTGGCCCTGGCGGCCTTCGGGGGCCTGCGTCACTAGGGCGATCACCGCACCCTCGCCATATCCGGCGGTGTTCTGCTCGTCGACCACAAGGGATCCTGACCAGCAGTCGCCGTTGCCGTCGCTGAACTTCGGGATCGCGACGCCACGGTCAGTGAACACCACATGGTCGGTGGTCGTCGCGCGGCGCCATGACGTTCCTCCGCCGCCCCGCAGGTAGTCAGCGTTGTACAGGTAGTAGTAGTGATATTCCCCGTCGATGTAGATGGGGCGCTGGGGGTCATTCTTCCAGTTGTCGGGGACGCTGAAGTGATAGGTGGGGCGCATCCGGCGTGATCCTTTTGACGTTGAGCCATGTGATCCGGGGTCAGCAGTCTTGGTTGGTACGGCTGCGACGGGTTCGGCGAAAGCTGCTGACAGTGCGAGCGATCCGGTGAGTGCCGCCGCTCCGCTTCCGGTAAGGAGTGAACGACGAGAGACCGTGGGTGAATCTTCCATGAGTTCCTTCGTGTTTTTGGGCAGCCTCGATGCTGCTGTGTAAGTGGGCTTTGATGTATTGGCCCCGCGCGTCAGGGGATGAGGGTCCGTGTACCCTCATGGATGGTGGCCATGGTCCAGGCGTCGAGGGCGAGTATACGTACCGTTCCTTCGGCGGCAAGGCTGACGTGTTCCCCGCCCAGGGTGGGGTAGACGCGCGCTGTGAGCGGGACTCCGTTGGCGAAAATTTCGACGGCGGACCGGTCCAGGATGACCCGCAGGTGCACTTGCCCTTCGGGCATGGGGACGGGTCCGGACTTGTCGTCCACGTCAACGGTTGGATCGAGGCTGCTCCGCGTGCGGTCCAGGCGAAGCGTGCCAGTGTTGGTGCCGTCAGAGGCCCTGCGCAGCTCGATGACCGTCTCCTCGTTGGGGCTGCCGGAGGTGCCCCTGTCGGTGGAGCCGAGTACACCTAGCCGCAGCAGAGCGCCCGGTGCCAGTTGGAAGTCCAGTTCGAGGTCGAGTTGGTTGCCGGACACACCGGGTTCCAAGGGCCCTGATGTGCCGGTCAGCACCTGTCCGGGCAAACTGGTGTGCTCACGGCGCAGCTTCTTGATTTCAGGTACGGGCGCGAAGCGGAGAGCACCGTCGTCCGCCACCGTGACCGTCCGCGGCAGGCTCATGACCCCTGACCAGCCGGCCTCCACCATTGCGGCGTCGGTTCGGCCTTCCTGCATCCAACCGAACATGACCCGCCGGCCGGACTCATCCTGGAACGACTGCGGTGCGTAGAAGAACCGGCCGCCGTAGTCGAGTCGGTGCAGCGCCGCGGCCTCAAAGGTGTCGCCGGCGTATCGGCCGGTCCAGTACAGCGGGTGGCGGGTGTCGCCGTCGTTCCACGCGGAGAAGACGAGCACATCCGGCGAGCCGTCTGAGGGTATGGACCCCAGCGAACCTTGTCCCGCCCGGAACAGTTCCACGCATTCCCACATGGTCCCCGTCCAGTCATTGTCCGCAGGATCGCCTTGTGAGGCATCGCCGATGAACAACGGCCCGATGTAGTCCCATTGCCGCAGATCGGAGGACTCGTACAAAAACGCCGTACCGCCGTGCTGACGAATGCCTGACCCCACCAACTGCCGCCACTTCGTTCCTTCACGCCAGACGCAGTGATCACGGTACGCGGTGATGTCTACTCCAGCCGGGGGTGCTGCGATCACGGGGTTTCCGGGGTCCTTTGTCCAGCTCAACAGGTCCGGGGATCCTACGGCGACGCAGGGCAGCTCCTTGCCTTCGAAGCGCCCCGAATACACCAGGGTGGGCGTGCCGCCGTCGTTCACCAATACCCCGGACCAACAGCCCTCGGCGTCGGGTCCGGCGGACGGTTCCAAGGCAACCGGCTGGTCCGTCCAGGTGACGAGATCAGTGCTGGTGGCATGGCCCCACTGGATGCGGTGGTGGAAAGCGCCCTCCGGGTTGTACTGGTAGAAGAGGTGGTACGTCCCGTTCCACTGGCTGACGCCGTTGGGGTCGTTGAGCCAGCCGGCTGGCGACACGAAGTGGAAGCGTGGCCGGAGGGGATCGGCCTCGGCGCGGGCAACCAACTCATCCTGGGGAACGGTGGCGAGCGGGTGGGTCAATCCAGTCATGCGGAGGCCTTTTCTTGGGCGTTCGACGCCGGGAAGTTGGGTTGCGCCGGTTCGCCCGCCAGGGCATGGCCGTCGGCACCAGCCCAGGGCCGGTAGAGGTGGCAGCGCACCCAGTGGCGGTTTTCGGGGTCCCCCACCTGATGGCGCACGGGTTCGTCGGCCGAACAAGCCTGGTTTGGGTCGCCGTCGTAAGCGCATTGCGTCGAAGCCATCACCGCTTGCCTCAGTTCCGCGCGGCGGACGGGGTCGTAAGAGCCCGCCCGGGCTGGATCCGGCACAGCCGAAACCAGAAGTTGGGTGTAGGGGTGCGCGGGGTTTGACAGCAGGTCCAGGGACTCTCCTTCCTCAACGAGTTCCCCGGCGAACATGACCGCCGTCCGGTCCGCCAGGTAGCGGGCGGACGCGAGGTCGTGGGTGATGTAGAGCATGGAGATGCCCTGCTCGTCGCGTAGTTTGCGCATCAGGTTCAGCACGCCGATCCGGACGGAAACATCGAGCATGGAGGTGGGTTCGTCGGCCAGGATGACCTGCGGTTCCACAGCGAGGGCCCGGGCAATCGCAACGCGCTGGCGCTGGCCGCCGGAGAGCTCGTGCGGATATGAATTCAGCATGTCAGCCTGCAGGCCAACAGTGGTCATCAGTTTTTCGAGCCGCCGCTGGGTCTCCTCTTCGGAACCGCCACCCTTCCCGTGGATCGCCAACGAACGACGCAGGAAATGCTCGATCCTGTGGGCCGGGTTCAGGGAACCGAAGGGGTCCTGGAAGACCATCTGCAATTGCGAGCGGAACGCCCGGGAGGCTTGGAAACGGTCGCGCTTGAGGATGTCGACGCCGTCGATCAGGATCGCGCCGGAGCTCGGCTTCTCGAGCCGGGCAACACAGCGGGCCAGGGTGCTCTTGCCGGAACCGGATTCGCCCACGAGCGCCACGATCTCGCCGCGGCCAAGGGTCAGGTCCACACCGTGCAGGGCGCGGACCGATCCGCGGGAGAACAGCCCGCCAATGGGGAAGGACTTGCCCAGGCCACGAATTTCAAGGGCGGGGGTGCTGGCGGTGGAAGCAGCCGCGGGGGACGTCAGGGAGTGGCTCATCGTGCGGCTCCTGCCAGGTTTGCGGAATCGATCGCTGAAGCGTCGGCACCAACCGGAGCCACGAAGTGGCCGGGAGCCGCCTCGGTGAGGTCCGGGATATTGCGGAACTTCACGCCGTCCGGCAGCCCCGTGAGCGGCACACGCGGGCCGGTGAGCGGCGGGAACGCGCCCATCAGTGCCTGGGTGTAGGGGTGGCGGGGGGTTGCGTAAACGTCCTGTGCCTTCGCGGTCTCCACGATCCTGCCGCCGTACATCACGGCCATGCGGTGCGAGAGTTCCACCATGAGGGACATATCGTGCGTGATGAAGAGGACCGAGAACCCGAGCTCGCGCTGGAGTTCCTTGATTTGCGCCATGATCTCCTGCTGCACCACCACATCCAGCGCGGTGGTGGGTTCGTCCAGGATCAGCAGCGACGGCTTCAGCGCCACCGCCATGGCTATGACAGCCCGTTGGCGCATCCCGCCCGAGAGCTGGTGCGGGTAGGACTTGAGGCGCGCGGGGTCGATCCTCACGAGTTCGAGCAGTTCGCCCGCCCGCCGCAGGGATTCCTTGCGCGAGTAGCCGGCGTGGGTGGTGAAGATGTCCACGATCTGTTCGCCGATGGTCAGCACGGGGTTGAGTGAGTTCATGGCTGATTGGAAGACCATGGCCACGTCCTGCCAGCGGAAGCGCCGCAGCTCCTCCGCGCTCATGGCCAGGACGTCCTTGCCGCCGAAGGAAATGCTGCCGCCTGCGATCTTGGCGGGGTCCTTCAGGAGCCGCATGATCGAGTTGGCGATGGTGGACTTCCCGCAGCCGGACTCTCCTGCGAGGCCGAACACCTCGCCGGTGCCAATGCTGAAGGAAACGCGGTCGACGGCGGTAGTGGAGCGGGTGTCGCCGATGTACTTGACGGTGAGGTCCTTGACGTCCAGGACGGGTTCGTGGGAGCCGAAGGAGACTTGGGAGATGGTCATTTGGAGGCGCTCCGTTCGGTATTTTTCGGGGTTTTGATCTTCCGGAGCCGCGGGTTGGTGACCTCGTCCACGGCGTAGTTGATCAGGGCGAGCGCGAAGGCGACCAGCGCGATGCAGACACCTGAGGGGATGAAAACCCACCAGCTGCCGGTGAGCAGGGCGCCTTCGTTGCCGGCCCAGAAGAGGTTGTTGCCCCAGGAGACCGTGCTGACATCACCCAGGCCCAGGAACTCCAGGCCCGCTTGTGCGCCGATGCCGTAGATGACACAGGCCAGCAGGGTGCCCATAACGATCGAGGCCATGTTGGGCAGGATTTCGCGGAACATGATCCGGCCGGCCCGTTCGCCGGACACGACCGCGGCGGCCACAAAGTCTTTGGAGCGGATGGACAGGGCCTGTGAGCGCAGGACGCGTGCTGAGCCCGCCCAGCCGGTGACGACGAGGACCAGAATTACGGTGCCCAGGCCCGGAGGCAGGAATGCGGCCAGGATGACCAGCAGCGGCAGGCCGGGAAGGAGCAGGAAGACGTTGGTTGCCAGGGAAAGTGCTTCGTCGATGAACTTGCCGAAGTAGGCTGAGGCAAGGCCCACCAGGATGCCGATGAAGGTGGACGCGAAGCCCACTGTCAGCCCGACGAACAGGGAACTCCGGGAGCCGTGGACGGTCAGTGCGAGGACGTCCTGTCCCTTGGCTGTAGTTCCCAGCCAGTGCTCGGCTGATGGTTCCAGGGAGGCCATGGCGGTGATCCGCGACGGGTCGCCGGGGAAAAGCACCGGTGCCAGCAGGGCCAGTGCGATGAAGACGAGCATCACGGCCATGCCCGTCAGGGCTTTCTTGTTGCTGAGGAGGCCGTGGACGAAGCTGCGGTTGGGCTTGCGGACAGCCAGGGTTTGAGTTGGCTGCTTCAGAAGTGCGGTTGTCATGATTGGTCCCCCTAGTTGCTGCGCACGCGCGGGTCGAGGCGGACGTAGAGGATGTCCACCAGGAAGTTGGCCAGCAGCACGGCTGCGGTAATGGTCAGGAACAGGCCCTGCATGAGGGGGTAGTCGAGGCCCTGGACCGCGTTGAGGAGTTGATAGCCGACGCCGGGGTAGGCGAACACCACCTCGGTGAGCAGCGCACCGCCCACTACGAATCCCAGGCCCATGCCGAAGCTCGTGACCGATGGCAGCATGGCGTTCCGTGCTGCGTAGCGGAGCATGATGCGGCCCGGGCGGAGTCCCTTGGCTTCGGCCATGGTGATGTAGTCCTCGGAGTTGGTGGCGATCATGGTGTTCCGCATGCCCAGCATCCAGCCGCCGACGGAAACCAGCACGATGGTCAGCGCCGGAAGCACCAGGTGGGCGCCGGCGTCGCCGATGAACTCCCACGTAAACCCGGGCTCCAAACCATCGGTGAAGGCGTGGCGGATGGGGAACCAGTTCAGCACCACGCCGAACAGGTACAGGGCACCCATCGCCAGCCAGAAGTACGGGAACGAGCCAATGAACACGAGCAGCGGGGGGAGTGCGGAGTCGATCGCGCCGCCGCGCCGCCAGGCGGCCAGGATGCCCAGCAGGTTACCCGCGACGGCGGCAATCACCAGTGCGGTTCCGCCGAGCAGGAGGGTCCAGCCGATCTGGGATGAGATGACCTCGGTGACCGGGGTGGGGAAACGTGAGATGGAGACGCCCATTTGCCCGGTGAAGATGTTGTGAAGGTAGTCAGTGTATTGCTCCAGGAGGGGCCGGTCGTCAACGCCGAGCAGTTTGCGCAGGGCCTCGATCTGTTCGGGCTGCATTCTGTCCTGGGAGCGGGCGAACATACGGGAGACGGGGTCCCCGGGCATGAACCGCGGGAGCAGGAAATTCAGGGTGATGGATGCCCAGAAGGCGATCAGGTAGAAACCCAGGCGGCGCAGGATGAAGCGCACGGTTTCCCTCCATTCGGGAATTGTGGAGTGTTTGGGGCACGCCCGGCGGGGTTGGTTGCCCGCCGGGCGTGCAGTGTGGGGGTCCGCCCGGGGCGGCCCGCTGCGTTTACTTGCGCGGTTCCAGCGTGGTCAGAACGAGCACTGTGGTGGGCGACCTCACCGAGAGGGTGGCGTAAGGGTTGTCCTCGGTGGGCCAGCCGGTGAAGCGGGTGTCATTGAAGGCGCCCCATTCCGGGCCGGAGAAGAGCGGCACCAGGGGTGCGGCGTCGTTGTACTCTTCTTGCAGCTTGTTGGCGATGTCTTTCTGCTTGGACTCGTCCGCCTCTGCAGCGAACTCTGCCAGCAGGGCGTCGGCTTGGGGATCGCCGAAGCGGTGGTAGTTGTCGAATGTCTTGGTTCCGACGGGCTTGACCGTGGTTGTGCCCATGGAGTTGTTGAAGTACTTGTACGGGCTGGGGTCGTTGGCGCTCCAGACGATGCCGGAGTCGAAGTCGCCGGTTTCGTAGCCGGCAACCACAGCAGCCCAGTCCGGGGACTCCACTTTGACTGTGACGCCGACTTCTGCCAGGTTCTGCGCGATCACATTCGCCACCGACAGCCAGTCAGAAGAAGTCGCGCCCACGGAGATCTCGAATTCGAAGGGCTTGCCGTCCTTGAGCGTACGCTTGCCGTCAGCACCCTTCGGGTAGCCCGCCTTGTCCAGCAGCTCGTTGGCTTTTTGGACGTCCAGCTTGGTCCAGGTGCAGTTGTCCTTGACTGCGTCGTTTTTCCAGGTCTCGTAGCTGCCGGAGAGTCCGGTGCAGTCTGCGGGCTTGGCGTAGCCGCTCATGCCGATCTTGGTGACCTGCTCCCGGTCTACGGCCATGCTCAGGGCCTTGCGGACATCAACATCGTTGAAGGGGGCCTTGGTGGTGTTGAGCTGCCAGTTGATCATGGAGCCCGTGGCAGGGAACCAGTAGTGGCGGTGGTCTTTGTCCTTGGAGATGAACGTCTTTTCGATGTTCGGGATGTACTGCGGGGCCCAGTCCACGTCGCCATTCACGGCTGCGAGGTTGGCGCCGTCGTTCCCGGCAAAGGCGAGCATCTTGATGCCTGCGATCTTTTGCTTTTCCGGCTGCCAGTAGTTGGGGTTCTTCTTCAGCACGAAGGACTGGGCCTGGAAACTGTCAACCTCGGTGTAGGGGCCGGTGCCGACGGGCTTGGCGTTGGCGTCCTTGTCCGGATCAGCGAGGGCGGACCAGATGTGCTTGGGCAGGATGCTGAGCTGTCCGACGTCGTAAAGGGCCGGGGACCATGGCTTGTTGAAGTTGAAGGTGACCTTGTTGGTCCCTTCGGCGGCAACGGTGTCCAGGTAGTCGTAACCACCCTTAATCTTCTTCTGGAGCTCGAAGGTGTAGGCGACGTCCTCGGCCACGAGGGGCTGGCCGTCAGACCACTTCACGCCGTCCCGGAGGGTGAAGGTGATGGACTTGCCGTCGTCGGCTGCTTTCCAGTCAGTAGCGAGCCACGGCACCGTGTCACCCTTGGCCGGGTTGAAGATCAGCAGCGACTCGTAAATGGACTGCTGGACCATCGGGTTGACGGCGGGCGCGAACGGGTTGAAGTTCTGCACGAACGTGCCCATGTCCTCACGCGGAATGGTGAGAAAGGCACTGGCGTTCGCTGCGGCGTCGGTGCCGCCGGGCTTGTTGGCTGCACAGCCAGTCAGCAGCAGTGCGCCTACCGCCAGGCCGGCCGCGGTCATGCGGGCAGCCCTCAGGAATCGGGGTTGTGTCATGATGGTTATCTCTTTCCTATCTTCATCGGCAAGGTGAAGGGGTGGGGGAGGGGTTGCTCTTCGTTTTTGATTTCGCGGTCAGACCGAAGAGCGTTCTAGCAGCGGACAGCCGACTAATTGCTGGTCGGCAGTTATCGGCTGTCCTGCTGTCAGAGCTGCGAGCGTCTGGACTCCCAGGGCGCCCATTTTTTCGAACGGCAACGCAACCGTGGTCAGCTTGGGCCTAAGGTAGGCCGCAATCAGTTCCTGGTTGTCGAAGCCAATCACGGCGATGTCTCCGGGGATGGTCAGGCCCCGTTCCTTAATGGCGTCGTAAGCGCCCATCGCCATGCGGTCGTTGAGGCAGAACAGCGCGGTTGGCCTGTCCTTTTCCGTGTAGCGGTCCAGGATTTGGCACGCAGCCTCGTATCCGCCGTCCGCCGTTGCATGCCCGGGCACCACGAGATGCGGGTCCAGCTTCAGCCCGGCCTCGGCAAGTGCTTCGCGGGCACCCGCCAAACGGCCGACTGCTGCCGGAATATCCGGGTCCAGGTTGATCACTCCGATCCGGTGGTGGCCGGCCTGGAGTAAGCGTTCGACGGCGACGCGGCCGCCCGCACGCTCGTCGGGGACGATCGAGGGCAGCCTTCCGTCCGCATCGAAGCAGTTAATCAGGACGGTGGGTACCTCATTGGCGCTGTCAGGAACGTGCACGCCCCGGTGGTACGTGGCTGCATAGAGCAGGCCTTCCACACGTTGTTCCAGCAGCTTCTCAATGGCGGCATCTTCCAGGCCCTGGTTGGGTCCTACGGCATCGGCCTGGTCGGAGGGCGCGATGAGCAGGAACCTGCGGTCCAGCCAGGCTTGGTCCTGGGCACCTTTGATGATGTCGACGGCGAACGGTGCCGTCACGATCTCGGTGACGATCCCGTACCAATCACTGCGCTGGGATGCCAGCGCCCGTGCCCCGGCATTCGGGCGGTAGCCCAAGGCCTGGACAGCTTCGTTGATCCGGGCGCGGGTCTCCTCGGAGATGCTGGCATTTTCGCGGTTGCTCAGCACGAACGAGACGGCGGTCCGGGAAACGCCGGCGTGTTTGGCGACATCATTCATGGTGACACCCCGCTGCCGCGCAGCCCCGGCAGGGGTCGAGGTGGTGGTCTTCGCCATTGAATGCTCCGGTGTTTTTTGGTACTGGGTCAGGTAACGCGCGTTACTTGTGATTTAGGTTACGCGCGTTACTGGTCTCTGTCAAGGGACCTTTTTGGCTACCGGATCGGTGCAGCAGCGCATCCGGGGCGGCCGCAATGGAAGCTTGGCTACGCGTGTGAAGGCAGCTGAAGTTTTGCGCGGAGTTCGTCTTCAGTGGGGGGGCCGGGCGCCGGCCCGGGATACGGTGATCGCGGCGGCAGCGGCCGCCGTGCACCCCAGCTGGTCAAGGACAGAAGGCGCGAGGCCGCCGGCTCGGCGGGTAAGTAGCCCCAGGATCAGGGCAGACATGTATGAATCGCCGGCGCCGATGGTGTCAACAACAGGGGTCTTCATGGCAGGGATGCTGAGGGAGGCGGAGGGAGTGGCGAGCAACGAGCCTGATGAGCCCCTGGTGATGACAGCGAGCTCTGTTCCCAGCCCCAGGAGGTGCGATGCGGTTTCCTCCAAGGCCTTTTCCGGGTAGAGCCACGCGGCGTCCTCATCGCTGAGTTTGACAACGTTGGTGAGGTGCACCAGTTCCTCGAAAGTGCAGCGTGCTTCGGCGTGGGTTCCGAGCAGCGCCGGCCTGATGTTGGGGTCGTAGGTGATGGTGCACGCGTCCTGGAGGTGCTGGAGGATTGCCTTGACCTTGCCGGCGCCCGGTGACAGGAAACTTGCGATCGACCCGGTGTGAAGGACCATGGGCGGGGTGTGCGCAAGGTCCGGCGGTTCGACATCCCAGGCGATGTCGAAGGCGTAGCCCGCCGAGCCGTCACTGGCGATGGTGGCGGTCGCCGTCGACGTTTTCTCCAGTGAGCGGGAGCCGGGCAAGAGCATCACCCCGGCGCCCGCGAGGTGCTCCTCGAGTTCATCACCGCGGTGGTCAGTGCCCAGGGAAGT
The DNA here is from genome assembly GCF_030817835.1 of Pseudarthrobacter sp. W1I19. Lineage (NCBI taxonomy): Bacteria > Bacillati > Actinomycetota > Actinomycetes > Micrococcales > Micrococcaceae > Pseudarthrobacter > Pseudarthrobacter sp. W1I19. The sequence continues at coordinate 2,405,292 of NZ_JAUSZR010000001.1, read as the reverse complement.
GAGCAGCCCGGTGCTGACTCCCAGCCGGGCCAGGCCGTAGGCGACATTGGCCGGCGACCCGCCGGGGTGTTCGATGGTGCCTTCTGGCGTGGTGACGACGTCGATCAGGGCTTCGCCGATAACGACGACGTCCAACACCTGCCGGGGAGGGTTCGGCTTGCCATTGGTGTGCATGTCCATTTTCCTTGCCGTAGGTGCCGCCCTAGACGAGCTGAGTGACCTTGATGCTGCTGATAGTTGCCGTGCCGCCGAGGGCGTAAACGGCGAGGTCGGTGCTGCTCTCGGAAGGGAAGATCAGTTCGGTCATGGTCACCTGGCCGTCTTGGGCAAAGACTTCAGCAGAGCAGCGGTCCACGAAGATGGTGAGGTCGTAGGTCCCCTGCTTCACCGGGACGGGAGCGGTGTCGATGGAGGCGAACGTTGCGTGGAAATCTGTCCGCCCGGATTCCCGCCGGTCCACCACCAGGGTTCCTTCATCGGGGCGGATTCCCACTCGGGTTCCGTTGACGCCGTCCCCGCGCAGGATGAGGCCAAATTCCTCTGCGCTTCCGGGGGTGAAGCTGACATCAATGCAGTGGACCGTGCCGGCCGCACCGGCCAGAACCTGCACGCCCTCGTGGATGGTGGCTCCAGAAAGGGAGAATGGCTCCTGGTCGGCCAGCCCAGCCCAGTCACCCGCCGGCTGCTGGACCAGGCACAGTTTTCCGTTCCTTGTCTGTAGTGAAATTTCGCGGGCGAGGCTCATGGGACTGCGCCAGGGTGTGGTGGGGATGTGGTTGGCGTACTCCCAGTTGTTCATCCAGCCGATCATGAGGCGGCGGTTGTCCGGGGCGTCGCTGAAGGAGACAGCGGCGTAGTAGTCCCGGCCCCAGTCCAGCCAAAGGTATTCGGCCAGCCGGTCGAGGTCCTGGGTGCCTTCAGTTACCGTGCTGGCGGAGGCGAACGTGGTTCCGTCGAAGTTGCCGATGAAGTATTGGCCGGCTGAGCCGTTGTTGGGCCCGCCGGGATTGAGGTTGACGGTAAGGACCCACTTGAGGTTTTCCGGATCGCCGTCCACGGGCAGCGGAAACAGGTCGGGGCATTCCCAGACGCCGCCGGTGGCGTTTGCGGGACCGAAGGTGCTCAGCAGTTCCCAGCTCTTCAGGTCCTGGGATTTGTAGAGGACCACCTGGAAGTCTGTGGCTTCGACGGCGACCATCACCCAGTAACTGCCCGCGTCGCCGTCGTACCAAAAGACTTTGGGGTCGCGGAACTCGGCGGACCCGCGGGTCAGAACGGGGTTGCTTGTGTGTTTTGTCCAGGAATAGCCCCCGTCCAGGCTGTAGGCGAGGGACTGGGCCTGGACGCCCTCATGTACGGAGCCCGGTTTGAAGGCGCTGGTGTAGACCGCCACGAGCGGGGCAAGGGAACCGCTGCCGAATCCGCTGGTGTTGTGACGGTCATAGACGATGCTGCCGGAAAAGATGTCTTCGTTCTCGTCGCAGGCGATAGCGACGGGGTGCTCGGTCCAGGTCAGCAGGTCGGTAGAGGTGGCGTGGCCCCAGGACATGTTCCCCCATACGTTACCCAGCGGGTTGTTCTGGTAGTAGAGGTGATAGACGCCTTCATGAAAAATCAGGCCGTTGGGATCGTTGAGCCAGGTGTCTTTTGCGGTGTAGTGCAGGACCGGGCGGTAGCTGCCTGCTGTGGCTGCCGTGTGAGTCGAAGTAAGTGTATCCACGAGGTTCCTTTTGAGGGTTTGTGTTATTTGCTCGCGCCGGCCGTGAGGCCTTCGCGTAGGGTTCGCTGGCCGAAGATAAAGACGACCAGTGCGGGCAGCATGGACAGGATCACGCCGGCGAGGACCACGGATATGCTCCCGGTGCCGAGGTTGCCTTGGAGTGTGACCAGCCCGAGGGGGAGGGTGAAGTTCTGTTCGCTGATGGTGAGGATCAGCGGCCGGAAGAATTCGTTCCAGTGGAAATTGAAGGCCAGGATCCCGACGATTGCCATGCCGGGGACCGCCAGCGGGACGTAGACAGAACGGAAGATCCGCCATGGTCCGGCGCCGTCCAGGGCGGCCGCTTCTGCGAAGTCGTTTGGCAGGCCCAGGAAATATTGGCGCATCAGGAAGGTGCCGAAGGCCGTGGGTATGGCCGGCAGGATCAGGGCCAGCAGGGTGTCGGACAGGCCCATCCCTCGAATGAGCATAAACACCGGGACGATCGTGACCTGCACCGGGACCATCATGGTGGCCAGCACCAGCGAGAAGATGGCCTTCTTGCCGCGGAAGTCCAGACGGGCGAAGGCATAGCCGGCAAGGGTGGCCGAAGCCATCTGGCCAAGCGCGATCAGCCCGGTCACCAGCGCGCTGTTCAGGACCAGGAGGCCCACGTTGATCTGCTTGAACACCTCTTGGTAAGCGGTGAAGTCCGGGTTGATGGGCAGGAAGGACGGTGGCAGGTTGAAGGATTCCGACGGCGTCCGCAAGGAGGTGGACAGGGTCCACAGGACGGGCCCGAGGGTCAGAGCGGCCGCCACGGCCAGTGCGGTGTACCTGCCGACGGTTCCGGCAGCCGGCAGGCGGGTGTTGCGGTAGCGCTTAGGCGTGGAAGGTTTGCCTGTGATGGAACCGGAATGCTTGTCGGTCCCCGTGTGCAGGGTCTGGCTGGACATGAGGGACCTCACTGGTAGAAGACGAAGCGGCGGCTGAGGCGGAATTGCAGTGCGGTGACGGCAAGGATGAGCACGGTGAGTATCAGGCCGATGGCCGAGGCTTCCCCGAACTCGAGTTGCTGGAAGGCCGATTCGAAGATGACCATGACGGCGGTGCGGGTGGAATCACCTGGCCCGCCGTTGGTCAGGACGTAGGGCTGGTCGAAGACCTGCAGCGCACTGATGATTGCCATCACGGAGGCGACGAGCACCGTGGGACTGATCAGCGGAAGAGTGACATTGCTGAACTGTTTCCAGCCTGTGGCGCCGTCCAGGTTCGCGGCCTCGTGGAGTTCCTTGGGAATGTTGGTCAAGGCGCCGAGGAAGAGAAGAAAGGAGAACCCGAAGTTCTGCCATACGTAGACCAGGACCACCACGGCTGCGGATGCCACGGGACTGGTCAGCCATGGCACTGCGGGAATGCCGGCCAGGGACAGGAGCCAGTTCACTACGCCGAACTGTTCGTTGAACATGTACCGCATGAAGATGGACACCGACGCGGCGGAAAGGACCAGGGGGAAGAAGAAGGTGGAACGAAGGAAAACCCTCAGCCAGGAAGGCATTCTGGCCTGCAGCATGGAGGCCAGGCCAAGGGCGATGCCCAGTTGAAGCACCACCGCGACAATGACGAACACGATGGTGTTTAGAAAGGACACGCGGACAGTGGGGTCCTCGGCCAGGGAGGCGAAGTTGGCGAAACCGACGAACTGGGGGGCCGAAATGATGTCCCAGCGGAAAAAGGCAAGCACCAGCGAGCCGATGATCGGCAGAAAAGTGAACAGGGCCATCCCGAGCACCGTGGGAGCAAGGAAGATCATGGCCAGCCATCGCTCGACGAACGAGCGGCGCGCGGCGGCTGGTTGCACGGTTTGGTGTGGAGCGGTGGAAGGGGTGGTCATGAGTTCCTCCTCAGGGCCAGTTCGAGATCGCGCTGCAGGGTGCCCATCGCGGCCTTAACATCAGCGGAGCTGCCGCTGACGGCGGTGGAAACGTTTTTCATCAGGGCAGTTTCGACGGCGGCCTGCTGGGGCGGAGCGGGAATGGGGCCGGAGGTGGGGAACCTGTCGAGGGTGTCGTAGAAGACTTTCCAATGCCTGGGTCCGGTGGTCGCGTAAAAGGACTCGTTGACCATCGAACGGCGGGTGGGAGTGGTGTTCGGCTTGGGAATGGCCAACTGCATCGCTTCGCGGCTGGAGCAGAACTTGACCCATTCCCACGCGGCGTCCTTGTCTTTGGCCGTGCGCATGATCGCGTAGCCGGCGGCACCGAACTGATGCCGCTGCGTCCGCCAACGGGGGAAGAACTGGACGTCAAACTGGTCGGCTGTCATTCCGGCCTCGTGCAGGCCCTGCGCCCAGTAGCCGCCTGCAGGCGTGGTGCCGATACGGTTGTTGCCGAACAGGCCAACCAGGGCGTTGCCGCCCCCGGATTCGGGACGCACGCCCAGTCCTTCGGCGACGAGCTCGCGCAGGTACTCGAAGGTCTCGATAACCCGCCCGTCTTCCGCGTTCGGAGCCAGCCATTGATAGCCGCCGCCGCGGGTCGCCCGGGCGGAGTCGTTCGGGTAAAAACGGTCCCAAAGCCAGTCCCCACCGGGAGCCTTGGTTTCGGTCAGGAAGCTGGTGTCGTTGGCGTAGAGCCAGGGCACTACTCCGCCGAAAAGCCGGTTGGTCCAGTAGTACGGGGTGAAGTCGGCCGGGCGTGCTTTCCGCAGGGCGCGAAGGGTGGCACTGAAGTCGTCCTGCGTCCAATCGTCCCTGGGCCGGTCGAGCCCGGCCTGGGCGAAGGTGGTGGTATTCAGGTACATGTTCGCTGCGTTCCAGTCCAGGGGAAGCTGGTAGAGGTTGCCTTGGTACATGAAGGCTTCCAGCAGGCTCGGATGAACGTCATCGAAGTAGTCGCCCATGTCCGCAGCGTCGCGGCGAACATAGTCATCCAGCGGCTCGGCGAGCTTATCGGCGAACAGTTGGGCGCCTTCGGTGGCTACGTAGACAACGTCCGGCGGTGTTCCGGCGGCGGCCATGGTGAGGATCTTGGAAAAGAAATCCTTCCAGTCCGCGCCCTGAATAGCCTGCAGGCGGACCGGAATATCAGGGTGGGCGGCGGTAAAGGCGTTCACCAGACCCTGGCGGGCGGACGCATCCGCCGCCGTTCCAAGGATGGCGATGTTCAGGGCCTTGCTCCCGCGCCCCGGAATGTCACTCCCGGTCAGCCGCGGCCAGGCGCCCACCGTGGCTCCCGCAACGGCCAGGCCGGTAAGGCCCAGCATGGAACGCCGCGTGAGCTGTGAAAGCCTGCTGCCCGGCCGCGGCGCGTACGAGGGGTTTGTTTCGCCCGGTGGCTTTTCAGACGTCATTGTCGGTTCCTCCTAACACGTGTTAAGTAGGTTAGATGGGCACCTAACACGTGTCAAGTATCGTTATGTCGTCGTCAAGGGGTTCGTATAGCAAGGATGATCTCCAGAGTCACAGGTTGAACAGTGCGTTCCCGGCCGCGGGCCGAACAGGTCGTCCCCGTCCCGAGGTTTCAGCAGCCAGATGGCTGGGAAATGTCCCGCCAGGTTAGCCGGCCGGTACCGTTCCGGTGGATGCCCGCGGGATGATCCGGCAGGGCATGTGGAGCGTGCCTGATTCCGGTTTCCCAGCTGCCGGGGCTTTTCCTTCTACAGCATCCAACAGCATGGACATGGCCGCTGCCCCGATTTCGGCGTGCGGAAGTGCCACCGTGGTCAGGGCGGGAACAAGGTTGGCAGCGAGGTTCTGTTGGTCGTCGTAGCCCACCACCGAGAGGTCCTGCGGTACGCGCAGCCCCGCGGCAGCGGCGTACAGCAAAACGCCGGTGGCAACCCTGTCGTTGGAGCAAATGATCGCCGTCGGCCGGTCGCTGGCGACCAGGACGGAGGAAGCGGCCCGGTAGCCCTCGTCGATGTCCCATCCAGTCATGTGCACGTGCTGTTGTTCCAGGCCTAGCCCCGCCTGTTCCATGGCCTCACGGTAACCCTGTTCGCGTTGCGGGGCGGCAGGCGAGCTGAGAGTTCCGGTCAACAGGGTGATGCGGCGGTGGCCCAGGTCAATCAGCAGCTGTGCTGCGGCGCGCCCGCCGTCAACCTCTGCCGGAATGACCGACTCGAGCTGGAAGCCGGCATCCGTGCAATTGGCCAGAACTGCCGGCAGGGTGAGCATCGCCGGCGGGGCGGTAATTTCGCGCAGGCTGCCGGTGGCGTACATGATTCCGTCTACCTGCCGGTGCACAAGTTGTTGCGCCGCGGAGCTTTCGCGGGCCGTGTCATGTTCTGAATCGACTACCAGGACCATGTACCCGCGGGCCAGGGCAGTGCGTGAGGCGCCGCTGATCAGCCGGCCGGCGAATGGGCTGGTGACGATGTCATCCGTAATGATGCCAATCGTTGATGTCTGCTGGTTGCGCAGGCTGAGGGCAACGGAGTTGGGCGTGTAATCCAGTTCCGCCGCGGCGCGGAGCACGCGCTCCTGGCGTTCGGCAGTGACGTTGCCGTTCGCCCTGCCGTTCAGCACCAGCGAGACTGCGCTGCGGGACACCCCTGCCCGTCGCGCCACATCCAGTGCTGTCGCTTTACGTTTGCCCATCCCGATCCCCTTGCCTCTCGATTTAGCATAGCTAACTCGTGTGAGGCGAGAACGACCTGGCTCATGCCGCATTGGCGTTGGGAGGGAAGCCGGACTCCAGCTGTTCCATGGTGCGCGGTCCCACAACGGCTGACGTGACGCCCCGGTGGTTGATGACGAACGCGATGGCGAGCTCGAAGAGCGTGACCCCGGCCCATTGCGCTACCTGGGCCAGTTCCTCCACGATGTCGAGCTCGGGCTGATTCGCGGCTCGGCCTCGTCGAACCGGGTGCAGTTCCCACCGCATGGAGACTGCCAGGTACTGGTTCCGACTACATGGTTAATTGACGCGCCGATAGCGGATGTGGGTAGCCAGGGGTGAGTGAAGCACCTCGGTGGGTGCGAAGTCGAAGGATTCCACGCCGTCGAAGATGCGCTCGCCCGAGCCGAGCAGGACCGGGGCGATGTCGAGGGTGAGCTCGTCCACCACGCCGGCGATGAGTGCCTGCCGGACGGTCGAGGCCCCACCGGCGATATCGACGCCATTGTCCCCGGCAGCCTCGCGGGCTGCTGCGTAGGCCGCATCGAACCCTTCAGTCACGAAGTGGAAGGTCGTCCCGCCGGTCATCTGGATCGGCTCGTGCGCGTGATGGGTCAGTACGAACACCGGCGCGTGGTACGGGGGTTCGGCTCCCCACCAGCCGCTCCATTCCTCGTCCCAGTCCCCGCGGACGGGGCCGAACATATTCCGACCCATCACATACGCTCCCCGCGGACGCATAAGCCACCCGTTCGCGACCTTGTCGGCATCGTTGGCCCGCGGGTCGCCGATGTGCCAGCCGTGCAGCTCCAGCCCCCGCCTGCCCAGCGGGTTCTCCCGGCTCTGGTCCGGCCCGGCGACAAAGCCGTCCAGCGAGATTGACATGTGGCAGGTGGTGTCCGGCATTGCGTACCTCCTGAGTGAGCGCGGCCTTCATACAGCCGCGTGGGGTTCCGGGCAGCCTAGCATGTGAGTCGTGCCCGCCGGTTAGGAAGAGGGGCTGGTACGGCGACCAGGAATTTCTACACGTTCGTGGCATCCAGCTGTGGGTACATCACCTCGATCGGGGCGCTGAGTCCGGCCTTGAGCTGCGCGGATGTCTCGTCGGCGAGTACCTCGTACTCGCCGGCTTCGACCGCATCCAAAACGATGCGTACGAGGTGGGCCGGTTCCATCTTGGGATCGGTGGCCTTGGCGGCCATGGCAGTGTCGACATATCCGACGTGGACGCCCACCACGTGGACCCCCGCGGGGGCGAGTTCCAGGCGCAAGGAGTTGGTGGCTGACCAGAGGGCTGCTTTGGTGGCACTGTAAATGCCGCCTACGGCGTACCAGCTCATGGCCGAGTGGATGTCGATGATGGCCGATTCGTCCTTCGCCGACAGGACCGGTGCGAAGGCGCGGGCGAGGAACAGCGGGCCGAGGAAGTTCGTCTCCACGTTGGTCCGGATTTCCTCAGCAGTGTGGGTGAGGATCCCCGCGCTGGCCACAGCGGCTCCGGCGTTGTTGATCAACACAGTGACGTCCCGGGCGGCCTCGGTTGCTGCCTGGATTGAGGCGGGATCTGTGACATCCAATGTGAGGGGCACAATCCGCTCGTCATCCCAGGTCCGGGGGTTCCGGGCGGTGGCGTAAACCTTGCTGGCGCCGCGGGCGAGCGCGTGGTGGACGAAGTTCGTTCCGATGCCGCCGTTTGCTCCGGTGACGAGGACGACTGCTCCAGTAAAACTATGCAAGAAAACTCCCGGCGACAGGACTACCTGCCGTCAACACCCTCGATAATGAGCCCATGCGACTCCGAACCGGTGGGGCGGCCCAGATTTGTCAGAGGGCAATCCTGGTAGCGGCAATTGGCGTTTTTCTCGTTGCGGCTTCATCCGCTTGCCGGGCCTCCTGGCAGGACGAACCGCCGTGTTTCCCGCCCGACTACGCCGTGAGCCCTTCATCTGCGAAGCCCGGCGACATCGTCGCGGTTGGCGCCGACGACGCGCTCTGTAATCCCCGCTACGGCCAGGACGCCCTCATTCAGGTCACGGTTACCGATGCAGCCGGCCAGAATGTCATCAAGGAAACTGCCCCGATGAACGACGCCGGCGGATTCAGTTTCCGGTTCGTCCTCCCGCAACAGACGTCCGCAGGGGAGGCATCGGTGGAGGCTGTTCCCTACGCCCTGGACTGGTGCGACGATACGGGCCGGAACAACCGGGTGGCGCACCCGTCAGGTTTGCAACGGGCCTCGTGCGCTGCCAGGACCGAACCCCTGACTGTCACTCTGTAGGGGCAGCGCCCACCCGGACACCGCCAACCGCACCCGTCCACGGCGTATCGCCCGGGGCGGGCAGGGAGAGATGCGCGAATACGTACCCCTGCTGAAGTGCAATGACCTGGGACGTGGGGCCGGCGCAATCCAGGGCGAGCTCCAGCGGGCGGAAGGGGGCGCCCGGGTGCTCCTGCCCCACGGCCACCTTCGCCCCGGAAGCACCAACGCAGGCCGCAGTGACGGTGTACCGCCCGGCCGCCGGCACCTTCCCGGTATTGCCAAATCCCCTGAGTGGGCCGTCCAGCGGGCCCACCTCGGAAAGAAGGACTGGCTCCGGCGATGCTGCGAGGAGCCGGTCCAGCTGGGCGTAGTTCACGGCCTCCTGCTCCAGGACCTGAGGATCGCTGTACGGTTTCGGGGACCCCATGTCCGGTGCAGGCTCTACGGTTGGCTCATGCACTCGCCCCTGAGCGGGCGCCTGAGCAGGCAAGGAATCGGGGTATTCATAGACGCAGCCCGCCGTTCCGCCCAGGGGGATCAGCAGGCACAAAGCGAACGCGAGCCGGTGCCGCCCGTACTTCATTCCCACCCATTAATGGTGGGCACGCCCGCCGTGTAAAAACAACCACAGGGGAGGCGGAGGCAAAAGAAGCCTGCCAGCAATTGCTGGCGGGCTTCTTTCTATTTATCTGTCTTCTGGAAATGCGTTCTGTCAGGCGTCAACCAGGGCGAATACCCGCGCCGGGCTCCCGGTTCCACCGACAATCGGCAACGGAGCCACGATGAGCGCTGCGCCTACCGGCGGCAGCTGCGCCAGGTTCCGAAGCGAAGTGACGCCGTACTTGTCATTTCCCAACAGGAAGTGATGGGCCGGGAAAGGAGGCTGCTGCCCGCCGGCGGCACCGGCGTCAATGCCCACCGTTTCAACGCCGACACCGGACAGTGGGGATTCTTCGCCGATCCACTGCGCGCATTCGACGGTGAACCCGGGGGAGTGCGGGTGGCCCTGCTCATCCTTGTTGAGGAAGCTTTCCCTGTCCTGGGAGCGGCTGTCCCATCCCGTCCGCACCAGAAGCCAGCCGCCCTTCGGCAACGCTCCGTGCTCCGACTCCCACGCGCGGATATGGTGGATGTCCACTAAGAAATCCGGGTCCGCCGCGGCCTCGGCCCTGACGTCCAAAACAACCGCGGGACCAAGCAGGCGGGCCGGATCGATCTGCGCAACGTCCTTGCCGTCCCGCCCCGTGGCCCAGTGTATGGGGGCGTCCACATGGGTGCCGATGTGCTCACCGGTATGGATGTTGTGGTGCTTCCAGTAAGGTCCCGGCGCGTTGTAGGCGGAGACTTCCTCGAGCGAGAAATCGATGAGATTGGCGAACGGCTCCGGCAACTCCAGGGTGGGGGTTGCCGCCGAGAGCGGGGTGGTGAGGTCCACCAGTTCAGTCCGTCCAGTGGCTAGGTCTGCAAGCAGGCTTGCCAGTCCTGTCTGGCGTGCATCATTCACAGCGCTTAGTTCCATGCGAGCTCCTCCGGATTTTCACCCGCCGGGTATGGCCGGCGTGCGTTTGGTGACTGCCCGTGGCAGACACCCAGGGCCAATTGCTGCGACGTTAGCACCACCTTGCCGAGGTCCGGAACACCTCCTGCCATCTCTTTGGCAGGCATACCCGAACACGCATAGGCCCTGGCGATTTCGGCATTCGACGGCCTCCATTGCGGGAGGGAGACTGAGATCAATAAACGTAATCCCCGTCACACTCACCGACTTTGGCACTAGGAGCAACAATGTCCCACCCACAGACCACCTTGCCGGGACAACGTCCCGGCGTCCGCCGGTACGTTGTCGCCTCACTGGTAGGCAATGCCCTCGAGTGGTACGACTTCTTCCTGTACGCGACGGCATCGGCAGTCGTCTTTGGCCGGCTCTTCTTCCCCGCTGATACGGACCCGCTGGTAGGCACGATGGCCGCATTCGCCGGCTTCGCCGTCGGGTTCGCCGCCCGCCCCCTGGGCGGAATCATCTTCGGGCACATCGGCGACAGGCTGGGACGCAAGCGTTCGCTGGTGCTGACCCTTTCCATTATGGGAATCAGTACAGCGCTCATGGGATTGCTCCCCACCTACGCGCAGGTGGGACTCTTGGCCCCGGCGCTGCTTATCGCGCTTCGAATCCTGCAAGGCATCGCTGCCGGCGGCGAATGGGGCGGCGGTGTTCTGCTGATCAGCGAGAACGCCAACACCTCCCGCCGGGGCATGCTCGCGGCATTCAGCCAGGGCGGAATCTCGCTCGGGTTTGTGCTCTCCTCACTGGCCTTCTTCCTGGCCCAATTGATGCCCGAACCCCAGTTCCTGGCATGGGGTTGGCGCCTGCCGTTCATCGTGAGTGTGGTTCTGCTCGGTGTCGGCGCGTACATCCGCTTCAAGCTTCCCGAGTCCAAAGAGTTCACTGAAGCCCGCGAAACCCGTCCCCAGCACCGCCTGGCCGCCCTGGATGCACTGCGCGCCCATCCCCGCGAAATCCTGGTTGCCATGGGCCTGCGCGTCGCCGAAAACGGCGGTTCCTACGTCTTCCTTTCATTCTCCATCGTCTACGGCGTCCACGTGGGAGTGGACAAGGGCCTTCTGCTGTTGGCCGTGGCCGTATCCATGCTCGTATCCTTCGGCACCTACATCTTCTTCGGATACCTCTCTGACCGGATCGGCCGGCGCCCCGTGTACGCCTTTGGTGCCGTGGGCATGGGCCTGATGGCCTTCCCGTTCTTTGCAATGATCGATGCCCATACCCCGGCCGTGGTGATCCTTGCGTTCCTTATTGCCAACGGTGTTTGCCACGGTGCCATGATCGGAACGCAGCCGGCATTCTTCCATGAACTGTTCTCCGCCGAAGTCCGGTACTCCGGCATGGCCATTGCCCACGAAGTCGCAGCCGTATTCGCCGGCGGGTTCGCGCCCTTGATCGCCACGGCTTTGCTGCTGAACTACAACTCCTCCGTCCCTGTGTCGCTGTACCTCATTGGCATGGTGCTGGTGACCCTGGTTGCAGTGGCTGCTGCCGGCCGCAAAAAGCACAACCGCCAGCACCTCGAAACCGGGCAGCCCGCACAAGTCCTGTCTTAGCGGCAGCACGTCTTTGCTCCCTGATCACAGCCACCCAGAGAGGACCCGACGTGACGGTCTCCATTATCGGAACAGGGCAGTCGCCTTACACCCGGCATCCGGCCCCAGGGACGAACACATCCCAGGTCATCGCCCGTGCTGTCCGGAACGCCTTGAATGAGGCCAGCCTCAATCCCGCAGACGTGGACGGCTTCGCTGTCTCCAGCTTCACTCTCAACCCCGACCACGCCATTGACCTGGCCTGGCGCATGGGACTTCGCCTGACCTGGCTGATGCAGGATACGAACGGCGGGGCCAGCGCCGGCGGCATGCTCCAGCACGCGGTGCGGGCGATCGAAGCCGGTGATGCCAAGGTCATCGTCCTTGCAGCAGGAGACCTGATGGACGGACCGGCCTTCTCGCAGCTGGTGGCCAGCTATAACCGGGCCACGGAGGACCACCTCGCGCCATTGCCCATGAAGGGCCCGAACGCCCTGTTTGCAATGCTTACCACCCGCCAGATGGAGACCCTCGGGCTCACCCGTGAAGACTACGGACACATCGCCATCGCGCAGCGTGAGTGGGCTGCAGGAAATCCCGACGCTGTCTATCGGAAAGCCCTCACCATGGATGAATACCTAAGCGCGCCGATGGTCGCCACACCGTTGGGCCGCTACGACTGCGTACCCCCGGTGACCGGCGCTGACGCGGTTGTCCTCGTGGCTGACCCGGGCAGCGGCTCACCGCGGGCAAAGGTGCTCACGGTCCGCGCGTCCTACAACGCCGAACAGCAGGCCGGTGACGGGCTGGAAACCGGCCTGCGTACCTGCGCCTCCGCCGGGTGGGAAGAGTCCGGGATAGGCCCTGGCGACCTAGGGCTCGCCTGCGTCTACGACGATTACCCTGCCATGGTGGTGGCCCAGCTAGCTGACCTTGGTTTGCTGCCGGCAGAGGACGATCCCGCGAATTTCATCAAGCGTCGCATTGCCACCCGCGAGCTGCCGGTAAACACCTCCGGAGGCCAGCTCTCGGCAGGACAGGCAGGAGCAGCCGGCGGTATGCACGGGCTTGTTGAGGCAGCCCGGCAGCTGATGGGCACTGCAGGGACGCGGCAAGTTTCCGTCCGCCATGCCGTGGTCAGCGGATACGGCATGGTCCTGTACCGCTACGGTGCCTGCGCCACCATGACCGTCCTGGAGGCGGCACAATGAGCGCCCTGGTGCAGGAATGCCGGAATTGCCGCAGCCGCCTCTTCCCGGACCGCCTCTTCTGTCCGGTGTGCGGCGGGGACAGTTTCTCAACAGTTGCAGTAGGGCAGGGAACTGTCGAGCAGACCACCGCCCTTCCCGACGGAAGCGTCCTGGCAACCTTGAGCATCGACGGCGGGCTGCGTGTTATCGCCCGCCTGACAGGATCTGGCGCGCAACCGGGCCAGGATGTGCCCCTCACCAACGACCCCCACGCCGCATCCGGCGTCACAGCCTTTATACCCGTCCCCTCGAACCTGAATGAGGATCAGCCATGAGCCCCACACTTGCCGAACGGCCGCAGCGTCCCCTGACTATCCCCCAGATGCTCCTCGAGCGGGCGAGGAAGGCTCCCTCGTCACCGCTGTTCCGCTGCGGCAAGGTGAGCCGTGACAGCCAGGCAATGGTGGAGGCCGCCGCATCTACGGGCGGCATACTCCGGCGCGCCGGCATCCAGCGCGGCCAGACGGTGGCACTGATGTCCTCGAACAGGCCTGAGCTGCTCGACTTCATCCTTGGCTGTGCCTGGATCGGCGCCGTCGCAGTTCCAGTGAACACCGCCAGCCGGGGTGAACAGTTGAGGCACGTGCTGGAAAACTCCCAGGCCGTACTGGTGGTGGCAGAAGTGGAGCAGTTGCCGCACCTTGCGGCCGTGGCTCCGGAGAACCTTCGGGAAGCATGGGTCATCGACGGACCCGCCCCGGATCTGCCGGCACCCTTTGCAGTCCTGCCCATGCCGGAAACGGCTGCTGCTGTCGAACCAGTGGATGCTGCTCCGGCCGAGACCGCGGCCATCCTTTACACGTCAGGAACCACAGGAGTCTCGAAAGGTGTCCTGTGCCCCCAGGGCCAGTTCTACTGGTGGGCCGTGAATATGTCCGACCAGCTGGGGCTCGGCCCCGAGGACGTGCTGTACACGTGTTTACCGCTGTTTCACACAAACGCACTCAATGCGTTTATGCAGGCCGTCGAATGCGGGGGTGAATACGTCCTGGGCCCGCGGTTCTCCGCAACGCGCTTTTGGTCGGATGCCTCCTCGGCGGGGGCGACGGTGACCTACCTTCTCGGCGCAATGGTGGGCATACTTGCCGGCAAGGAAGCGGGGCCCGGCGAACGGGACCACCGGATCCGTCTGGCGCTCTCGCCTGCCACGCCGGCCCGGCTTATGGAACCCTTCCGTGAACGGTTCGGCGTGCTGCTGCTGGACGGATACGGCTCCACCGAAACGAATTCGGTAATCGGATCAACTCCGGCTCAGTGGCGCCCAGGCTACGTGGGCAAAGTACGGCCGGGCTTCTCCATCCGTGTGGTGGACGCCGACGGCGTGCCCGTTCCCGACGGCGTCCCGGGCGAGTTGCTGATCCGCAGCGACCAGCCGCACGCCATGGCCACCGGCTACCATGCAATGCCCGAAGCCACTACCAAAGCCTGGCAGGACTTGTGGTTCCACAGCGGAGACCGGGTTGTCCTCGACGAGGACGGGTGGGTGCGCTTCGTTGACCGAATCAAGGACGTTATCCGCCGGCGGGGGGAGAACATCTCCTCGGTTGAAGTGGAGCAGGTGCTCCGGCAGCATCCGGCCGTCCAGGACGTTGCGGTGTACGCGGTTGACTCGGAGCTGGGTGAGGACGAGGTCATGGCTGCGCTGGTCCTTCGTGAACCTGTCGATTTCGCCGAAGTGTGCGAGTTCTGCATTCCGCGGCTGGCGTCGTTCGCCATCCCGCGCTTCCTCCGGGTGGTTGACCACCTGCCGCAGACCGAGAACGGAAAGGTACGCAAGCAGGTCCTCAAGGCGGCCGGCCGTGAGGCTTCGCAGTGGGACCGGGAGGTTGCGTTTCCCCGCCAGGCAGCTGCGGCAGCTGCGGCAGCGGCCCGCTGATCCGCTGGAGGATCGCAGCCGGTTGTCTCCCTTGCCGGGGTACCACTCCCGGCAGGGGAGAGGGGAAGTACGCCAGTAGGATGAGGACATGGACCTGCGGGCGCTGCTGACCACCCACCTGAAGCTGCGCCACCTTGTGATTGTGCTTGCCATTGCAGAACACGGCAGCCTGGTCCGTGCCGCCGAAGAACTGTATCTGACACAGCCAGCGTTGAGCAGGGCATTACGTGAAGCCGAGCAGGCCGTCGGTGCGCCGCTGTTCGAGCGGACCGGCCGCCGCATGGTACCCACACCTGCAGGGCAGGTATGCCTTGAACATGCCAAGGCAATTGTGGGCCACGTGGGTACCCTGCGCCGGCGGGTGGATGAGCTCACGGACCCGGAAGCCGGCGTGGTGCGCGTTGGCGCCCACGTTACTGGCGCAAACCTGCTGCTGCCGCGGGCTGTGGCCCGATTCACTGCCGATAGGCCCCGGGTGGAGGTCCTCCTGCGCGAGGCGCCGCCCGAAGCCCTCATCCAGGAGCTGGGCAGCGGCGACCTGGACCTTCTCGTAGGCCGGGTTACGGACCATCCCAGCACCTCCCGATTGCGGCTTGTCCCGTTATACCGGGAGGAATTCCGGGTTGTTGCCGCAGTCGGCCACCCCGTGCACGCCCTTTCGGAAGCCTCACTAAAGGACCTCGTCGGGTACCCCTGGGTAGTGCCGCTGGCAAACACGCCATTGCGCGACGAACTCGAGGAGAACTTCCGCACTGCAGGCCTGGCTCCTCCCATTCAGCGGGTGGAATCCGGAACCCCGGCCACCCTGCGCACGCTCGTGGCCGAGGCCGGTTTCCTTGCCCTGATGCCGGAGTCGATGGCAGTAGCGGAACCCGGCCTGCAGATGCTCGAGCTGCACCTCGCCGGGCTCGCCCAGCAGGTTGGCATCCTGCTCCATGCGGACAGGCCACTGGCCCCCAATGCAGACCTGTTTGCCCGGAAACTCCGCGAAGTGGGCGAGGAAATCGGCCGCGATCTCCTGATGGCCCCCGCAGCAGTACGGCCAGCAAGCCCTGTTCTTTGAGCGTAGCTGTTTCAAATACTTGACGGCCGTAAAATTTTAGCTATACGATCGTCCCATGCGCGGGATCCCGCCAGCACCAATGACGACGCCGGCTGCGCGTCACGCGCGTTGTCCCAAAGGAGAAGAGACAATGACTGTTATCACCAGCAGGTTGGGAGGCAGCGACGTGGTTAAACAACACGATTCGGCTCGTCCTGAGGCCGGAAGTATCAGCGAACTCGTCGGATACACGCTGGCCCAACTCGGCGTCGGGCACGTTTTCGGCGTGGTGGGCAGCGGGAACTTCGTGGTGACCAATGCGCTGCGCCGGGCCGGCGTGCCCTATACGGCAGCCCGCCATGAAGGAGGCGCTGCCACCATGGCCGACGCCTATGGGCGCATGTCCGGAAAAGTGGGCGTCGTCTCCACCCACCAAGGCTGTGGGCTGACCAATGCGGTGACCGGCATCGGCGAAGCTGCCAAGAGCCGCACACCCGTGATCGTGCTCACGGCGGACACGGCCGCGTCCGCCGTGGGGTCCAACTTCAGGATTGACCAGGATGCGCTGGCCCGGAGTGTTGGTGCAGTGGCTGAGCGGATCCATTCACCGCAAAGCGCAGTGGCTGACACTGTTCGGGCGTACCGGACGGCAGTCAATGAGCGCAGGACGGTGGTGCTGTCGCTGCCTACTGATATCCAGGCGGCACCCGTGCCGGATGGGAACCTGGCAGCGGGACCGCTGGCACCGCCGCAGCTGTTCGCACCATCGCATGCGGCTGTTGACGAGCTGGCAGAGCTTCTCCGTAACGCCCGGCGGCCGGTCTTTGTGGCCGGCCGCGGCGGCCGTACGGCTGGACCTCAAATCGCCGCGCTGGCGGAGGCTGCGGGGGCACTTGTGGCAACATCCGCCGTAGCGCACGGCCTGTTCCAAGGTGACCCGTTCAACCTGGGCATATCGGGCGGTTTTTCCTCTCCTTTCACCGCGGCAACCATTTCTGAAGCCGACCTGATCGTCGGGTGGGGATGCGCCCTGAACATGTGGACAATGCGCCACGGTTCACTCATCAGCGCCACCGCGAAAGTAGTGCAGGTGGATCTTGAGGACCGGGCCCTTGGAGCCAACCGCCCCATCGACCTGGGAGTGCTGGGCGACAGCGCCGAAACGGCGGCGGCTGTGCTGGCCAGGCTCCGGTCCCTCGGCCACGCCCAGGTAGGCCTCCGGAGCCCGGAAATGGCGGAACGCATCGCAGCCCATGCGCGGTGGAACACCGAGCCAACAGAAGATTTGTCCACCGCGGAGACCATCGATCCCCGCGTGCTGAGCCGGGAACTGGACCGCATCCTGCCGCCGGAACGCATCGTATCCATCGATTCCGGCAACTTCATGGGCTATCCCAGCACCTACCTGTCCGTTCCGGACGAGTTCGGATTCTGCTTCACCCAGGCCTTCCAATCGATCGGCCTTGGTCTCTACACGGCTATTGGTGCTGCCAAGGCCCGGCCTGACCGGCTGCCCGTCCTGGGAGCAGGCGACGGAGGTTTCCTGATGGCCATCTCCGAACTGGAGACGCTGGTCCGCGAGCGAATCCCGCTGGTTGCCATCGTCTACAACGACTCCGCCTATGGCGCGGAAGTCCATCACTTCGACGCGGATGACGAGGACCTGGACGTCGTGCGGTTCCCGCAGGTGGACATCGCCTCGATCGCCCGCGGATATGGCGCTGCCGCGCTCACGGTCCGTACGGTGGGAGACCTTGCCGGGGTCTCGGAATGGCTGGCAGGCTCCCGCGAAGCACCCCTGGTCATTGATGCCCGCATAGCTTCCGACGGCGGTGCGTGGTGGCTGGCGGAAGCGTTTAAAGGCCACTGAATGGACTGCCTCGTCTGTGAAATATGCTTGGAAGGACTGTGACCCTGACAGAATCGAGACCCGGCCGAATGCTTGCTGTGCCTGTTCCTTCCCTGCCCCAGCAGCAGCTCATCCTGACGATCTACGGTCTCTACGGGCGCCGCGGCGGCGGCCAGCTTCCCATTTCGGTGCTGATCCAGATGCTGGGCGAGCTGGGCCACGATGCGCCCGGCGTCCGCTCGGCCGTTTCGCGGCTGAAGGCCAAAGGCGTCCTGACGAGCGTCAAGAGCGGGGGAGTGGCCAGGTACGAGCTCTCCGAGCGTTCACTGAAGCTGGTGAGTGAGGGCGATGAACGCATCTTCGCCCCCTACCGCGCAGCCACCGGAGCCCCGTGGGTCCTGGCCATCTTTTCCGTACCGGAGTCGATGCGGGACCGGCGGCACCAGTTGCGCACCGAGCTGACCAGGCTGGGTTTTGGTTCCATGGGGGCGGGCGTCTGGATCGCTCCCTCCGGAGTGCGTGAGGGCGCAAGGAAGCGGCTCGAATCCCGGGGGCTGGACGAGTACGTGGAGTTTTTCACCGGCGACTACTCAGCGGAATCAGACATGCGGGCGAAGGTGGCCCAATGGTGGGACCTGGAGGCCCTGGAGTCGCAGATCTCCGAGTTCATGGACACGTACGGCGGATCGCTGGAGGACTGGACGGCGCTGGTGGGGGATGACCCCGACAAGGCGCTGGCCTCTTCCTCGGAGGAGCTTCGCCGGGACGCTTTCCGCTACTACGTGCCCATGCTGACCCTATGGCGGCGCTTGCCCTACCGCGACCCCGGCCTGCCTCTGGAGTACCTGCCGCCGGGCTGGCAGGGGCCCGAGGCGCGCCGGATCTTCTTCAGCGTGCACCGCCTGATCGCTCCGCTCGCAGAGCTGTACGCCATGTCCCTGGTGGAGGAAGCGGAAGCAGCCTAGAAAACAAGAAGCCCGGGAACCGCAAGAGGATCCGGCCGGCCGCTTGGCCGGCCGGATCCTCTTTTGCTTTCCCGGGTCAGCGTTCGCTGATGACGGCGATGGCCTGGATCTCGATCAACGCCTCTTCCTGCCACAGGCGGGTGACGCCGATGCCTGCCATGGCCGGGTATTGCGAACCCGCCATATCACGCCAGATCCGGCCAATTTCGCGTCCATGGGCCATGTAGTCCTCCACGTCCGTGAGGAAGATGGTCACGTTGACCAGGTCGTCGGGCTGGCCGCCGGCCTCGCGGAGTGTGGTGAGGACGTTCGAGAACGCCTGCGTAAACTGCTCCACGATCCCGCCGGGGACGATCTTCATGTCCTTGTCCAGCGCCGTCTGGCCGCCCAGGAACACCGTATTCCCGGCGAGAATCCCGTGCGCGAACCCGGACGGTTTGGGAAGGGATTCCGGGTTGACCGTCTTGTGGCCCATGCTGTTCCTCCTGCTGTGTGGCTTCTGAAAAAGTTCCGGAAAGGCTCTGTGCAGATCAATTCCGCCGTGCTACGTTGAGCATATGTGACGATCGTAAAAAAGTCGACACATCATCTCGAAGGGACAGAATCAATGAAACTCGCCACCTTGCGCACAGCCGGACAGGGAACGACGGCGGCACTCGCCACGGGTGCCGACGCCTACCTTGCGCTCCCGGCCTCCGACGTCGGGGAACTGCTGGCCCGGGCGGACTGGCGGGATGTGGTCCGCGAGGCCGCTGGTGCAGAGAAGCCGGTGGTGATTGAAGCGGCGGACGCTGACTACGCCCCCCTTCTTCCCCGCGCCGGCAAGGTCATCTGCTGCGGACTGAACTACGCGGACCACATCCAGGAGATGGGCAGGGAACTTCCCCTGTACCCCACCCTGTTCGCCAAGTACGCGGACACCCTGGTGGGAGCGGCCGACACCATCGAGGTCCACGGAAGCGACCGCGTCGACTGGGAAGCCGAGCTGGCCGTCGTCGTCGGTTCAGAACTGTTCCGGGCCGACGAGGACGGGGCAGCAGCGGCAATAGCCGGCTATACGGTCGCCAATGACGTCTCCATGCGCGACTGGCAAAACCGGACACTGCAGTGGTTCCAGGGCAAGGCATTCGACGCCACCACCCCGGTGGGACCCGTCCTGATCACGGCAGACGAGGCCGGCGAAACCTTCGACGTCGTTGGCTATGTCAACGGCGACGTCGTCCAAAAAGGCAACACCGGCACCCTGGTGTTCGGCCCGGCAAAACTGCTTTCCTACATCTCCCAGTTCACCACCCTGCGCCCCGGGGACCTCGTCCTGACAGGAACGCCCGGAGGAGTGGGCATGGGCATGACACCGCCCCGGTTCCTGAACGACGGCGACGTGCTCACCACC
Organism: Pseudarthrobacter sp. W1I19; assembly: GCF_030817835.1. NCBI lineage: Bacteria > Bacillati > Actinomycetota > Actinomycetes > Micrococcales > Micrococcaceae > Pseudarthrobacter > Pseudarthrobacter sp. W1I19. The sequence goes on along the minus strand of NZ_JAUSZR010000001.1, from coordinate 2,385,243 downwards.
GAAATCACCGGAATCGGACGCCTTGAAAACGTCGTCCGCATCCGTCCAACATCAACCAAGGAGTGACCGCAATGAACCAGACAGCCACCGATTACCGCCTCGAAGGCGACAACTCCATCTATGCCCAGGCCGACGGCAAGGTGGTCCCCGTGGTGACCCGGGCCGGGCACGAGGACACCAACACGGCCCAGTCAGGGGACTGCATCCGCGTCTCGGGCGTCAGCATCCAGCACACCCCTGCCACTAAGATCTGGTTCGGCCAGGTGTCCAACACCCCCGGGTACCGCTCCCTTCCGCACCACCACGGCGAGGCTGAAACCGGCGGCTACGTGCTGCGCGGCCACGGCCGGATCTACTTCGGGGAACACTTCCAGGAATTCCTCGACATGAAGGCCGGCGACTGGGTCTTCGTCCCGCCGTTCATGCCCCATGTGGAGGCAAACATGTCCGTCACCGAGGAGCTCGTCTGGCTGACCGCCCGCACCCCGGAGAACCTGGTGGTCAACCTCGACGACGTGGCCGACGAGACCCTCGCCGGCTACCGCAGGGCCTGACCGCGATGATCACGGGCACCCTCACCTCGGAGACGTTCCTGCGGGCCATGGAGCTGACGCCCGCTCCGGCCGAGGTTTACGACGAGGCCTATGAGGCCACTACCCAGTACGTACCCTGGCCGAAGGCCTACGGCGGGGACATGGTGGCCCAGGCGGCAGCGGCCATGATGCGCTCAGTCGATGAAGACAGGGCGCTGCACTCAATGCACAGCTACTTCATGCGGCCGGTCGACGTCGGGGCAACCATCCGCTACGAAGTGGAGCGCCTGCGTGACGGCCGGGGGTACTCCACCCGGACAGTGCGTGGATTCCAGAACGGCAAGGCTGTCTACGCCGCGATGGGTTCGTTCCAGGTTCCCGAGGACGGCCCGGACTTCCAGCCTGAAGTTCCCGCCGCCGTCGAACCTGACTCGTTGCGCAGCGCAGCTGAAAGCCTGGCGGGAGCCGAAGGGCCGGCCGCCAACTACTGGTCCGCCGGGCGCAGCTTCGACATGCGGCATGTCCCGGGACCTGTCTACGTTGAGCTCGAGGGCGGCCCCGTGGCCCAGCAGGCCATCTGGGTCAAGGCCTTCGACGCCCTGCCGGACGACGCAGACCTCCACCGCTCCGCCCTTGCCTATGTCTGCGACTACACCATCCTCGAACCGCTCCTGAGGGTCAACGGACTCCACTGGTCCAGCCCCGGACTCGCCACCGCCAGCCTGGACCACTCCATGTGGTTCCACCGCGACGGCCGTGCGGACGAATGGATCCTTTACGCCCAGGAGGCCGTGTCCGGCCAAAGCAACAGGGGCCTGGCCATGGGCCGCTTCTTTGACCGCCAGGGACGGCTCCTTGCCACCGTCGCCCAAGAGGGCATGATCCGCCCAGGCGCCTGACCCCCCTCATACACCCAACCATCAGCCTCACCGGCGCACCACTGAAAGGAACGGCCATGAGCATGACGCCATCGGCCCACGTGGACACGTTCACCCGCGACCACCTGCCGCCCGCCGACACCTGGCCGGCGCTCGAATTCACCCTTCCAGAACTCCAGTACCCTGAACGGCTTAACGCCGCCGTTGCGCTCATCGACAGTGCCGTCGCCGAGCACGGCGCGGACCGGCCCGCGCTGCGAACCCCGGGCGGTCCCGTCTGGACCTACGGGGAACTTCAAAAGCGCGCCAACCAGGTAGCCCAGGTCCTCACGGAAGACCTCGGTGTGGTGCCCGGGAACCGCGTGCTGCTCCGCGGTCCCAACAATCCGTGGATTGTCGCCGCCTGGCTGGGTGTACTGAAGGCCGGGGCAGTCGTGGTGACCACCATGCCCATGCTGCGCTCCGCCGAAGTCGCTTCCCTGATCCAGCTCACCAAACCCGTCGTTGCCATCTCGGATCACCGCTTCATTGCCGAGCTCGCCCTGGCGGCAGGGGAGGACGTCTCCGTCCTGCCCTACGGAAGCGATGATGACGGCGACCTCACTTTGCGCTGTGCTTCTAAAAGCGGGCGGTTCACGGCTGTGGATACCGCAGCCGACGACGTCGCGCTCTTGGGACCGACCTCGGGCACCACCGGCGCGCCGAAGGTGACCATGCACTTCCACCGGGACATCCTGGCCAATGCCGACACCTTCGCCCGGCACATCCTGCAACCCACCGCGGACGACGTCTTTGCGGGTTCACCGCCCCTGGCCTTTACTTTCGGGCTGGGCGGACTCGTGGTCTTTCCCTTACGGTTCGGCGCATCATCTCTGCTCACTGAAAGGGCTGGACCGGTGGAGCTCGCCGAACATGCTGCAGTTGCCGGGGCTACCGTTCTCTTCACTGCCCCCACTGCATACCGTGCCATTCTCAAGGAGGGGCGAGGCGACCTGCTCCGCGGCCTGCGGATTGCCGTTTCCGCGGGCGAGCATCTGTCCAAGGAGACGTGGGAGGCTGTCCACGAGGCAACCGGACTGCGACTGATCAACGGAATCGGTTCCACGGAGCTGCTGCACGTTTTTATTTCCGCGGCGGGGGATGACATCCGTCCCGGTACCACAGGCCGGGCTGTCCCGGGCTACCGGGCCACCATCCTTGACGGCGAAGGCAATGAGGTCGGGCCTGGACAGAGCGGCCGCCTTGCAGTCATCGGTCCCACCGGCTGCCGCTACCTCGATGACGCACGGCAAGCAAACTATGTGGTCAGCGGCTGGAACGTCACAGGTGACACCTTCGTCATGGACGAGGACGGCTACTTCACGTACCAGGCCCGGTCGGACAACATGATCGTCTCCTCCGGCTACAACATCGGCGCTCCCGAGGTGGAAGCGGCCATCGACCAGCATCCCGATGTGGTCGAAAACGCCGTAATTGGCCGCCCCGACCCCGAGCGGGGCAGTGTGGTGTGCGCCTTCGTGGTGCTGCGCGACGGCGTCATCGGCGACGCCGGCAAGCGCAAGGAAATCCAGGACTTCGTGAAAGCGACCATCGCGCCCTACAAGTACCCGCGGGACATCCGCTTCGTCACCGAGCTGCCGCGCAACCCCAGCGGCAAACTGCAGCACTTCAAACTCCGCGACTCCATCGCGGACGAAACCCAAGAACTCACCCCCGCCGGCCAGAGCCAGGCGTGAGAAGGAGCAGAACCATGAAAATCGCAATTGTTGGAGGCGGCCCGGGCGGCCTGTACTTCGCAGCACTGATGAAACAGCTGGACCCGGCCCACGAGATCACGCTCTGGGAACGGAACGCTGCGAGAGACACCTTCGGCTTCGGCGTCGTCTTTTCCGACGAAACCCTGGGCGGGATCGGCAACGCTGACCCCGTTGTGGCCGATTACATGAGCCGTCGTTTCGCCCGCTGGGCTGACATCGACATCCACTTCGGCGGGAAAATGATCAGCGTGGGCGGCCAGGGTTTCGCTGCCATGAGCCGCAAGGAACTGTTGGAGCTGCTTCAGCGCCGCTGCGCGGAGCTCAACGTTGACCTGCGCTTCCAGACCTTGGCCCCTGCCATTGAAGAGCTCGAAGCCAACTACGATCTGGTCTTGGCCGCGGACGGCGTCAACTCGCAGATCAGGACAAAGTACGCCGATGCCTTTGGCCCTGACCTGGATCCGCGCACCAACAAGTTCATGTGGCTCGGCACGGACCAAGTCTTTGAGGCCTTCAAGTTCTTTGTGAAAGAGACCGAGTGGGGCGTCATGCAGATCCACGGCTACCCGTACTCGGACGAGGGTTCCACGTTCATCGTTGAGATGCACGAGGACGTGTGGCGCGCCGCCGGCTTCGACGAAACCGCGAATGAAGTCTTCCCGCCAGGTGTCTCTGACGAGAAGGCGATCGCCAAGATCCGTGAAATTTTCGCTGAGGAGCTGGAGGGTTACGAAGTCCTCGCCAACAACTCCAAATGGCTGAACTTCAACACCGTCCGCAATCAGAGCTGGAGCAAGGGCAACATTGTCCTCATTGGGGACGCTGCCCACACGGCACACTTCTCCATCGGTTCAGGCACCAAACTGGCCATGGAGGACTCGCTGGCCTTGGCCGCCTGCCTGCATGAACATACTGACGTCGAATCTGCACTTGCCGCCTACGAGGCCGAACGGCGTCCTGTGGTGGCCTCCACCCAGCGTGCTGCCCAGGCATCCCTTGAATGGTTCGAGCGGATCGGCCAGTACAAGGACCAGGACCCCACACAGTTCGCCTTCAACCTGCTGACCCGCAGCCGCCGCATCACCCAGGAGAATCTGCGCCTTCGCGACCCGGAGTTCGCCGCGGCCGTGGAGCGGAATTTTGCCGAATCTCAGGGCCTGACACAGGTCGCGCCGGCCATGTTCCAGCCCTTCCGCATCGGCGGGCTGGAACTGAAGAACCGCGTGGTGGTCTCTCCCATGGACATGTACTCCGCCGTTGACGGTATCCCCGGCGACTTTCACAAAGTTCACCTCGGATCCAAGGCCCTGGGCGGTGCGGCCCTGGTGATGACCGAAATGGTGTGTGTCTCCGAAGCGGGCCGGATCACCCCCGGCTGCACCGGCCTTTACACCGACGACCAGCTGGACAGCTGGAAGGAAATCGTGGACTTCGTCCACAGCCAGTCCACCGCCAAGATCGGCGCCCAGATCGGCCACTCGGGCCGCAAGGGCTCCACCAAGCTCATGTGGGTAGGCATCGACGAACCTCTGGAGGCCGGAAACTGGCAGGCCGTTGGTCCCTCCGCCCTCGCCTACGGCCCGCGGAACCAGGTTCCCCTGGAGCTGGACCGCGCCGGGATGGACTCGATCAAAGAGGAGTTCGTCGCCGCCACGTTGCGGGCCGAGGAAGCCGGATTCGACCTGCTCGAAGTCCATGCAGCCCACGGCTACCTGCTGTCCTCATTCCTCTCGCCGGTTTCCAACCGCCGGACCGACGAGTACGGCGGCAACCTGGAGAACCGGCTGCGGTTCCCCCTGGAGGTCTTCGACGCCGTCCGCGCAGCCTGGCCGGCGGACAAGCCAGTGACGGTGCGCATCTCGGCAACGGACTGGATCGAGGGCGGCAACACCTCCGACGATTCCATCGAAATCGCCCGGGCCTTCGTAGCCCACGGCGCAGCCGGCCTGGACGTCTCCACCGGCCAGGTGGCCAAGGAGGAAAAGCCGGCCTTCGGCCGCAGCTACCAAACCCCGTTCGCTGACCGCATCCGCCAGGAAGTGGCCGCACCGGCAGGCGCGGCAGTGATCGCCGTCGGCGCCATCTCCAGCTACGACGACGTCAACTCCATCCTCCTCGCAGGCCGCGCCGACCTCATCGCCCTGGGCCGCACCCACCTGTACGACCCCCAGTGGACCCTGCACGCAGCGGCGGACCAGGGCTACCAGGGCCCGGGCGCCACATGGATCCCGCAATTCCGCGCGGGCCGCCGCAAGCCGCCAAGCTCCCGCACCGATGCTGTACGTCCCCGCTTGTCCCTATTGAAGGAACCAGATGCTGAAACCACCAACCCACATCTTCGCTGGACCCCCGCTTCCTCCTCGACACCGGTCCTGGTGAAGTAGCCATGGCAAACGCACCTGTGACGGACTGGAAAGTCCCCTCCCGCACCACCGGACTCGTCCTCTTCTGCTGCTGGCTGGCCATCCTGGCCGAAGGCTACGACGTCGGCGTCCTCGGCGCCGTCCTACCGGCGCTGGCCGAGTACAAAGAATGGAACCTCAGTCCACTCGCCCTTGGCGGGCTGGGATCGTACGCACTGGTAGGCATGCTGATCGGCGCTCTCTTCATAGGCACCCTCAGCGACCTCGTGGGCCGGAAGAAGATGCTGCTGGCCTCCATGGCCATCTTTACGCTGACCCAGGCCGGGGCAGCTTGGGCGCCCACCCCGGAACTGTTCGGACTCTTCCGCCTGATCGGCGGCCTGGGCATGGGCGGCATCATTCCCGTGGCAGCTGCGCTGACCATCGAATACTCGGCTCCCAACAAGCGCTCTTTCAACTATGGCCTTATGTACTCCGGGTACTCGCTGGGCATCGTGGCTGCCGCCCTGGCTGCAATGTTCGTCCTGCCCTTGGGCGGCTGGCGGGCGGTGATCGCGATCGGCGCCGCACCGATCGTGCTGCTCCCAATCATCTGGAAACTACTCCCCGAATCGCTCGATTACCTCGAGACCAAGGGACGCAGATCCGAGGCGAAAGCCCTGGCCGCCAAGCTCAACATAGCCGATTACACGCCAGTGGCTGCGCCTGCGCCGGCCACCTCCGGGGCAGTGGCGGAACCGTGGTGGAAGACCATCACCACCATGTTCTCCCGCAAGTACCTGCGCTCCACCGTCTTCTTCTGGATCTCGCTCTTCTGCGGCCTGCTCCTCGTCTACGGCCTGAACACCTGGCTGCCGAGCATCATGAAGAAGGCCGGCTACGACCTGGGCTCATCACTGACCTTCCTGCTGGTCTTCAGCCTTGCTTCCGCCATCGGCGGCCTGCTCCTGGGCCGAGCCGCAGACAAGTACGGCAAGAAGCTCATCCTCGTGGTGTTCTACATCCTGGGCGGCCTGGGCATCATGCTGCTGGTCTTCCCGAACACCATGGTGGTCAACCTGCTGTTCGTCGCCTTCGCCGGCATCGGGTCCATCTCCACGTCCCTGGTCCTGACCGGCTACATCGCCGACTACTACCCCGCCAAGATCCGTGGCACCGCCACAGGATGGGCCCTGAGCTTCGCCAGGCTGGGCGCCATCTCCGGCCCCTTGATCGGCGGCTGGATCGCCGGTTCCAAACTGCCGTTCGAGGCCAACTTCGCGATCTTCGCCGGAATCGCGGTGCTTGCCGCCGCGGCGGTAGCGATGATTCCCAAGCCGCTGGCCGAACCGCTGGTTCCTTCGAATGCTGCCGACGGCGACACTGACGAAGAGGTCGCCGGAATCGGCGCCCGCTAGGAGAATCATGGATCACGCTGACATACGGGGGAGTGCCTCCACGGCGCGTGCTGCAGGCCCGGGCACGCCGTTTCCGGAGGCAAGCGTTGAGCGGACAGTGGAGTGGGTGGATACCGATGCCTCGGGACACCAGCACAATTCCGCCATCCTGCGGTGGGTGGAGGCGGCAGAGGCGGAACTGTTCCGCAGCTTGCGGCTGCCCGAATACTTTCCTTGCGCGCCCCGTGTCCAGCAGGTGGTCAATTACAAGGCAAAGCTGTGGTTCGGCCAGCGCGTGAGGGCAACGGTGAAAATCAACGCGCTTGGCCGGACCTCGCTGACCATGGGTTTCGAGGTCCGGGGCGAATCTACCTTTGCTCCCGACGGCGCCCATCCCGACTTCGGTACGGTGGCGGCTTTCGGCACGGTCACCACGGCGTACGTCCCGGCGGGAGCCGCGGCTGCCCAGCCCTGGCCTGAGCACTTCGTCAGGGCCCTGCGGGGCTCTGCTGAGTGACCCGGCGGCAGAACGACTAAGAGTTCCAAGGTGCATTTTGTTATGACGAGGATGTTGATCATTGGACCACCCGGATCCGGCAAGGGAACCCAGGCGGAGCGGATTTCAGCCCGTCTTGGCGTGGTTGCCATTTCCACAGGTGAGATTTTCCGTGCCAATGTGCAGGGCCAGACCCGTCTTGGCCTGGAAGCCAGGAAGTACATGGACGCTGGCGACTTCGTTCCGGACAGCGTCACCAACAAGAGGTGCGTAACCGCCTCAGCGGACCCGACGTGGACCACGGCTTTATGCTGGACGGCTATCCGCGGACGTCGCGCAGGCGGACTACCTGGACCAGATCCTCGCCGAAGGCGGCCAGGAGCTCGATACCGTACTGCAGCTGACGGCAGGCAATGACGAACTCATTGACCGCCTGCTTGACCGGGCGAAGGAAACCGGCCGCTCCGACGACAATGAGGCCGTCATCCGCCACCGCCTGGACCTCTACCATGAGCAAACCAGCGCCGTTGTGGATCAGTATGCACGGCGCGGCATCCTGACCCAGGTCGATGGCATGGGCAGCATCGAGGAGGTCACCGAGCGCGTGCTCGGCTGCAGTCGAACGCTTTAAACCCAGTTTGGCGTTGCGGAGGTATTGGTTGACCATCTCCGGTTGCGCCGACTGTCGTTTGTTCTTCGCTGCTACACCGGGGGCGTGTATTACGTTGCTTTGAGATCTTCTTCCCCGCTGAGCGCATTGTGGAACTGGCTCTCCATCTCCTGACGGAAAGAATCGATGTCACCCGCCAAAGCAAGCTCGGCCAGTCTCTCGTGCTCAACGGCGATTTCGTGGAGGTCACTGTATGTAGGATGGTCGACGGCGAAATAGAGCCGCAACTTGTTCTCCCAACCGTTCCACAGAGCCTGCAAGGCGGCGTTTCCCGAGAATTCGTAGAAGAGCCTGTGGAAGCGGAGGTGGGCGTCGATGCTTGCCGGGATATCGTTGGTGTCCGTGGCCCTGTATAGTTCCTCGATTGTCTGCTTCAACCGAAGCCGCTCAGGACCGCGCAACGTTGCGGCCGAGAGCTCAGCAGCGTAAGGCTCGACAAGCATGCGAATCGATGCGATCTCGGCGACGTCGCGGGCGCTTACTTCCACAACAAACGATCCCTTGAAGGGGATCTTCACGACCAGCCCTTCCTCTTCAAGCCGGGTGAGCGCCTCACGCAGGGGGGACCGGCTGATCCCGAGATCGGTGGCAATATGCGTCTCGCGCAGCTGTTCCCCCGGAGGCACGGTTCCATCCAGGATGGCTGTACGAAGCACACGGTACACGCCGTCAGGCGTAGTGGTCCGCTGTTCGTGCCACTGAAACTTGCTGCCCATGAGGCCCCCTCTGTCGATTGTCGATTATACCGCGGTCAAGGACGTCCTAACGGTCTGCCCTTATCGTCGCGGCCCCGCTGGAGAATGGTGCTGCGGTTAGGAGAAATCCAACAGCCTGCGGGCGGCGGCAGATTCGACGGACTCACGAACCTCGTAGATCTCCCTTAGACCATGCGTTCTTACTTCCAGGACGAAACACCATAGTTGCGCCGGCTGACGAGGAATTCTCCTCGCACAACCGCTGCAGTGCTACTGCTCCAAGATGTCGTTCCGATGGCACCAATGACATCCCATTCATCTCCCGCTTCGCCGTTCTGCATATTGTCTAGACCGCTATCGCGGTGTATTTGTACTCGAGGAATTCTTCGATGCCGATTTTGCCGCCTTCGCGTCCCAGTCCGGACTGCTTAATGCCGCCGAATGGTGCGGCCGGGTTGGAGACAACCCGGTGTTAATGCCGACCATTCCGACTTCGAGTTCTTGGGAGAATCGCAGGGCCTTGCCCATGTTTTCGGTTAAGACGTAGCCCACGAGGCCCCGTTGGGTGTTGTTGGCGACGCGGAGGACTTCGTCTTCGCTGTCGAAGTGGGTGATTGCTGCTACCGGTCCGAAGATCTCAGTGCTCATTAGGTCGGCGTTCAGGGGCACGTCGGTCAGGACGGTGGGAGTGTAGAAGTAGCCCGGACCTTCGGGGCGGGTGCCGCCAGTGAGGACCCGTGCGCCCTTGGACACGGCGTCGGCCACGAGGCTTTCGACCTTGTCCAGGCCCTTCTGCTCGATCAGGGGACCGACTTCGGTCCCGGGCAGGGCGCCGTTACCGACCTGCAGTTCGGAGATCTTCTAGGCGAACTTATCGCTGAATTCCCCGACGACGGACCGGTGCACGAAGAAGCGGTTCGCCGCGGTGCAGGCTTCACCCATGTTCCGCATTTTGGCTTTCATGGCGCCGTCGGCTGCCTTTTCAATGTCTGCGTCGGCCAGGACGATGAACGGGGCGTTTCCGCCCAGTTCAATCGAGGAGCGCATGACGTTGTCTGCGGCCTGGCGCAGCAGGATCTTGCCTACCTGGGTGGATCCGGTGAAGCTGATCTTGCGGGCAATGCCGCTGCTGGTCCAGTTCTCCACCACGCTGGCGGCGCTGGTAGTGGTGACGACGTTCAGGACGCCGTCGGGCAAGCCTGCCTCCCGGAAGAGCTGTACCAGGGCGAGGGATGTCAGGGGCGTCAGTTCGGCGGGTTTGAAGACCATGGTGCAACCGGCGGCAATGGCTGGGGCGATCTTGCGGGCGCCCATGGCCAGCGGGAAGTTCCAGGGGGTGACCAGCACGCAGGGACCCACGGGTTCCTTGGTTATCATGATCCGGATGTTGCCGTCCACGGAGGCGGTATGGTCACCACCGATGCGAACGGCTTCTTCGGAGAACCAGCGGAGCATTTCGGCACCGTAGGCCACCTCGCCCCGTGCTTCGGCCAGGGGTTTGCCCATCTCCGCTGTCATGATGGCTGCGAGCCGGTCGGTGTTGGCCACGACCAACTCGAAGGCGCGGCGCAGAATATCGGCACGTTCGCGGGGTGTGGACTTCGCCCAGGCAGCCTGGGCGCGGCCCGCAGCCTGAATGGCCCGGGCCGTGTCCTCAGGGCCACCGTCTGCGACGTGGGCGATGACCTCATGGGTGGCCGGATTCTCCACCCGGAAAGTGGCGCCGCTGGCGGCCTTCTGCCAGACGCCATCGATGAACAGTTCGGTGTGAAGACCTCCCGGGTCAAATGAGGAGCTCATGTCACGCTTTCAAAAGGTAGGAGTGGTTGCCAATCGAGCTGCTTTTGAATCGTTGTGGGCGTACGAAGTCCAGGTTCCCGACGGCTCGTTTGCCGAGGGCTTCCTGTGCCGCGATTTGGCCGTAGCCGGTGGCGTTTTTGAAGCCGCCTCCGGAGAAGCCGGTGGCAACGTAGATTCTGCTGCCTTCATTGAAGTGCCCGATCAGAGGCTGCCCATCGGAAGTGAAGAGGTCCGGGAAGGCGTCGGAGCGGACGATGGATGGGTGGAGTCCGGGGAAGAACTCGGTGACGGTTTCGGTGGTCTCGGTTATTTCCGCGGAGGTCAGTTCCCTGGGCACGGCGTCGGGGTTGGGTGTTGGCCTGCCGCGGCCGTCAAGGGTTGCCTTGACTGTGGCGCCGTCGACCGCGGGTGCGCCATACATGGAGCGGCCCTCCTGCACCCGGCTGAAGACGGGGAACTTTTCGGGTGAGAACTCTGCTGCGTCCTTTGCGACGAACCAGGTCAGGATGAGCCGTTTGGTTTGGGTTGCTCCTCTGAGATAGTCGGGCATCAACTGTTGGGACCAGCCGCCAGAGGAGACGATGACGTTGTCGAAGGTCCAAGTCTTCTCCCCGGAGGTGATGAGGACGCCGTCGGCGGTTTCTTCGATGCTGGTGATGGGGGTGTTGGTGTGGATGGTTGCGCCGTTCGCTTGGGCCGCGGTGATGGCGGCTGTGACGGCGCGGTCGGTGCGCAGGGCGCCGGCGTGCGGGTCAAAGACGGCGATGTCGCCCGGGCGGAGGTTGTGCTGGGGGTAGCGTTGGGCCATCTCTTCGCGGCTGAGGATTTCGTGGTCCGCGCCGTTGGTGTTGGTGGTTTCGAGCAGGGCGCTGAGGTAGGCGCCGTCTTGGGTGCCGATGGACAGTCCGCCGGTGCGGCTGAGGATGTCCTGGCCGGTTTCGGCTTCAAGTTCGGCCCAGAGATCGCGGGAGCGTTCCAGGATGGGGTAGAGATCGGGGTTGCCGCGGTAGATCATGCGGAAGAGCCGGGTGTCGCCGCCGACGGCGCTGCGCGCATGGGCGGGTACGTGGGCCTCGAATCCGGCGACGGAGTCAGTCAGGCGGGTGGCTTGCCAGAGGGCCATGGATCCGATGCTGCCCAGGCCGATGACGGCGAGTTTTCCGTCCATGGCTTAGAGGACCTGTTTCAGGAAGGCCTGGGTGCGGGGTTCCTGCGGGTTGGCGAGGACTTCGCGGGCGTCGCCGCGTTCGACGATGTAGCCGTCGTCCATGAAGATCAGCGAGTCGGCTACTTCGCGGGCGAAGCCCATTTCGTGGGTGACCACCACCATGGTCATGCCCTTCTTGGCGAGGTCTTTCATGACGGCGAGGACTTCGCCGACTTTTTCGGGGTCCAGGGCGGAGGTGGGTTCGTCGAAGAGGATGATTTCGGGGTCCATGGCCAGGGATCGGGCGATCGCGACGCGCTGCTGTTGTCCGCCGGAGAGCTGGGCGGGATAGTAGTCGCCGAAGTTGCCAAGCCCGACGCCGGCGAGCAGTTCGTGGGCTTGTTTGAGGGCTTGATTTTTGTCAGCGCCTTTGACCAGGACGGGTCCGGACATGATGTTTTCGTTCGCGGTCATGTTGGGGAAGAGGTTGAAGGACTGGAAGACCATGCCCACCCTGGTGCGCTGTTCGGCGAGTTTCTTCGGCGGCAGGGCGTGGTACGCGGTCTCGGTTTCGTAGTAGCCGAAGTCCTCGCCGTTGACTTTCAGGACTCCGGAGTCGACGGTTTCCAGGCCGTTAATGCAGCGCAGGATAGTGGATTTACCGGAGCCGCTGGGGCCGATGATGCAGCAAATCTCGCCGCTGGCGATCTCCAGGTTGATGTCTTTGAGGACTGTTTTGGGTCCGAAGGACTTTCGGATCTTGCGGGCAAGGATGGTTCCGTCGTTACTCATCGTGCAGCGCCTTCAGGGTCGGTCAGCACAACGGGTCTGGCTTTGCGGGGCAGCCGGGAGGTTGCGCGGGAGTATTTCTGTTCGAGCTTCGACTGGGGGTAGCTCAGCAGCAGGGTCATCACGAGGTACCAGAGGCTGGCCACGAGCAGCAGCGGGATGGTCTCGTAGGTGCGGGCGTAGATCAGCTGCGCGCTTTGAAGCAGTTCGGCAACGCCGAGCACGCTGACCAGGGAGGTGCCTTTGAACATGCCGATGACCTGGTTGCCGGTCGCCGGGATGATCGAGGGCATCGCCTGGGGAATGATGACCTTGCGCATCTTCATCGACCCGCTCATGCCCAGGGAGTCGGCGGCCTCGATCTGGCCCTTGCCGACCGAGGAGAACCCGCCTCGGACAATCTCGGCCATGTAGGCGCCCTCGTTCAGGGTCAGGCCGATCAGGGCTGCGGTGATAGGGGCCATTAGGGCGTTCACATCGATCGCGGTGCCGATGTCCGTGAACGGGATCCCGATGAACAGGTCCGGGTACAACGCAGCAACGTTGAACCAGAAGATCAGCTGCACCAGAACCGGGGTGCCACGAAAAATCGTGATGTAGACCCCGGCCGTAGCAGCGATCGGCTTGATGCTCGAGCCGCGCATGATCGCCAGGCCCAGGCCCAGCAGGGTTCCCAGGGCCATGCTGGCAAAGGTCAGGAAGAGTGTGAGCATCAGCCCGCGCAGGATGGATTCATGCGTGAAGTATTGGGCAACGACGCCCCATTTGAAGTTGGGGTTGGTCGAGACGGAGAACAGGATGCCGATGCCGATCAGGCTGCACAGCACCCAGGCAACGTACTCAAAAGTGCCGCGCCGCTTCAGCCGGGGCTTGAGCGCTGAATCCAGCCCGGCCACCGCCGTCCCACTTCCCTGCGGAATCGTTTTCACCATCGGATCACCCACTAGCGGATCGCGGCTTGAGTAATGGCCGATTCGCCCAGGCCCCAGTACTCCAGGGACTCCTTGTATTCCGGGGTTTCCAGCACCGACTGGATCGCTGCCTGCAGGGCCGGCGTCAGCGCAGAGCCCTTCTTCAGGCCCATCGCGACGTTGGTGTTCGTGCGGGTATCCATCCGCGGCTCCAGGATGGTGAAGTGGTCCGGCTGCTGCGCGTTGGCCCAAGCCAGGGCGCTGGCGTCGTAGAACACGCCGTCTATCCGCTTGGAGTCCAGCTGGGTCAGGGCTTCCTGGATGTTGGGCAGAGTGATGGCGTTGATGGCTGGCTGGCCCTTTTCCTCGCAGGTCCACTTCGAGACGTTTGGCAGGTGCTTGAGTTGCTGGGTGGAGCCCTTCGTCACGGCGATGTTCTTGCCGCAGAGCGTGTCGTTGGTCAGCTCTAACGGGTTGTCCTTGGCTACCGCGACGGCCGAGCCGCCCTTGAGGTAGTTGATCATGTCCATGACCTTCAGCCGCTCTTCCGTGGCGGACATCGTGGTGGCGGTGAAGTCATACCGGCCGCCGTCGATACCGGGAATGATCGTGTCGAACGCCGTGTTCTCAAACTTCAGCTTCAGCCCCAGCTTCTTCGCCACCAGTCGGGCGAGGTCAGGGTTCACTCCGATCGCGGTGCTGTTGTCCTCAGCGAGGAACGTCATCGGCGGGGAGCTCAGATCCATCGCCACGGTCAGTTCGCCCTTGGACTTGTAGGACTCGGGCAGCAAAGCCACCGCGGCCTCATCCGGCTGGACGCCCTCGGAAACGTCACGGGTATTCTGCGTCTTGGGAATATCCGTTGCCGAGGTGCCCGTAGCCGCGCCGCCACAGGCGCTCAGCGCCAACAGGACAGCAAGCCCCGCGGCCGCCGTTTGGATTTTATTCATCGTCTTCATGGTGCTTCCCTTCAAAGAGGTTCAGGTGAAAAGTTTTCTGTGGACGGACTATTCGTGCAGTCCGGCGAGCCTGCTGCCGAATTTGGCCAGGAGTGAGGTCTTGGTGGAGTCCCTGCGTTCTTCCCATTGGTCAGCAAGTCCAAAGAGCCGGTACATGCCGTGGACACCGAGCCAGCGGAGGGGCTCGGGTTCCCACTTCCGTGACCGGTAGCCGACCCAGGGGAGTGTTGTCCGTGCTGTTTTTTGTTCGAAGGCGAGCTCCGCGAGTGTCCTGCCGCCGACGTAGGCTGCCGTGACGCCGTGTCCCGCGTAGCCGGTGGACGATCCGATCCCGGATGCCTGGTCCCAGTGCACGCCGCCGTTCCAGTCACGGGTAACCCCGAGGACTCCGGACCAGGCGTGATCCACTTCGAAGGGGATACCGGGGAAGAAGGAGCGAAGCTTTGTAGAGATCAGGTCAATGGTGGACTGGGGCGTTGAACCGGTGCCCCCCGTGCCTGAGCCGTAGCGGTAGGGCGCTCCGCGGCCGCCGATAGCGATCCGGCCGTCCGCTGTTCGCTGCGAATAAATGAAAGTGTGCGCGGAGTCGTTAAGGCACTGCGGCCCGTTCCAGCCGATCTGCTGCCATGCCTCGTCGGACAGCGGCTTGGTCACGATCATCGAGGAATTGATGGGTACAAGCGTCCTGCTGCCAAGCAGCTGTCCAGAATAGCCTTCCGTACAGATGAACGCCTTTGCCGCGGAGACGCGTCCGTTGGCCAGGGTAAGGACCTTGCTGTCGATGCTGTCGACGCGGCTGCCTTCGTAGATGCTCACCCCCATGGAGGCCAGGGTGGCACCGAGGCCGTAGGCGAGTTTCGCCGGATGAATGCGGGCACAGTGTTTGTAGAACAGCCCGCCGTGGACGGTGGAGATGTTGATTTCGCTTTGGAATTCGTTCCGGTCGAGCAGATGGACATCGTCTTCGGTCAGGCCGTACTTCCAATCGGTGTCACGCCTGGTCACGAGCCGGCCCAGCCCCGCCTTGGTGTGGGCTGCGACCAACGCGCCGCCCTTGCGCTGGTCCGCATCGATGCCCTCGACCTGGAGAACGTCCAGGACGGCATCGACGCCGGCGACAAACTCCTGCTGCAGTGCGATGCTGGCGTCCAGCCCGCCTCCGGACGCGCGGGCGAAGGTGGCCCGGTTTCCAGGGGGCATTGCTGAAAGCCAGCCGCCGTTCCGTCCGGAGGCGCCGTAGCCAATCTGCTCTGCCTCAAATACCGCGACCTTGAGCGACGGTTCGAGTTTTTTGGCGAAGTACGCGGCCCACAGGCCTGTGTAACCGCCGCCGATAATCGCCAGGTCTACAGAGTCCTGACCGCTAAAGCGGGGGTACGTGGGCCTGCTGTCCGCGAGGCCGGCCATCCAGAAGCCGAGATCTCCATTTCGGGGTGTTGCCGCAAGGGCTGTCATAGTGTCCTTCTTTGTCTGGGAACCGCTGAGCTAATAGGACGGCGGGGCCACCACGCGGGAGCCTTGCCGGCATCCGATGTGTCACCGCCCACGTTGGTGCTTTAGGCGGCAGTGTATCCGCCGTCGACGGGCAGGACCGCGCCGGTGATGTAGGAAGATTCCGGGGACGCCATGAAGAGGATCGCATCGGCGATCTCTTCGGGGGTGGCCAGGCGCTGGAGCGGGATTTGGCCCTCGCGCTGGGCGCGGTAGGCCTCTGGGTCTTCCCTGCGCTGGAACGACGCTTCGATGATCGGGGTCGCTGTCAGCCCCGGTGCAACGACGTTGACGCGGATGTTGCGCGACGCCCATTCGATCGCGGCGCCTTTGGCGAGCATGATCAGGCCGCCCTTGGCTGCGGAGTACAGGACTTCATCGGGCTTGCCGACAATCCCCAGCCGTGAGCTGACAAGCACGAACGAGCCGCCGGCAGCGGGCATCAGCGGCGCGAAGTGCTTCAACACCAGGAAGGAGCTGAGCAGGTTGCTGTGCAGCACGTTCCTCGCGTCCTCGTAGGCCATCTCCGTCAGCGGGCCACTGACCTGCAGGCCGTGGTTAAGGACGACGACGTCCACGGTGCCGAAGGATTCGGCGGCCTGCCGGGCCAGGCTTTCGACGAACGCCTCGTCGTTGAGGTCTCCGGGGACGTAGAGGTCCTCCGGCTGGGCGCTGTCGAGTTGCTCCTTGCGGCCGGTGAGCAGCAGCCGGGCGCCTTCGTTCCGGAAGTGGGAACATACTGCCTGCCCGATTCCGCTGTTGGCCCCGGTGACCAGGGCCGTGGTCTTATCAAGTCTCATGTCAGTCACTCCATTGTGAGTATGTTGCTTGGGTTGCGGGCTGGGGACGGACGTCCCGTCCCGTGTGATTGGTCCGGGGGCGATCGGTCCGGATCGGTCAGTTGAGGAATCCGCGGGCGTCGACAGGCCATCGTTCCAGCCTTGTGCCCGTGCTGTCGGTGACGATGTACTCCTCGAAGTTCACGACGACCGGGCATACATGGTTGGGGACCACCGGGAGCACGGTCCCGACGCCCGGGCGGAAGTCCCCGTCAGTCAGGGGGAGGAATCCGTGGTATTCGTTGAGCTTGGACAGCACAGCGGTAGTGCCGGCGATGGCGCCGAAGCCGATCTCGGGGCTGCCTTCACGGCCGAGGGCTTTGGTGCCGATGTCGAGGATGACCTGATCGGGGACCCAGTCGCTGACCACCGTCCCGGCGACGAACAACGCGATCTGATCCTCGGTGCAGGCCCCGAGCCGGGTGTTGTTCAGGTCATTGAACACGTACTCGCCGGGCCGAATCTCGGTGATCACGCTGTTGGTGGCGAACTCCACGGTGGGTGTGGAACCTGCGCTGACCACCTCTGGAGTGATCCCCACTGCGCTGAGGCTGCGTACGGCGGTGGTGAGCGCGGCATCCTGGTCCTTCGCAGCACCCTTGCGGGCATTAGGACCGGCGCTGCCGTGACCCGGATAAGTGAAGACCCCCACCGGGACCAGGCCGCGCTTTCGTGCGGCCAGGGCGAGGTCCCCTGCGGCTTCGGGAGCAGCCCCGGAACGGCGGGCACCACAATCGACCTCAATGACAACCTGCAGCAGTCCGGCTTCGTCCCCCATCGCGTCGGCGAGGGCATTGATCGCCGCGACGTTGTCGACGCCGACCCGCAGCCGGGTGCTCTCGGCCAGCTTGCGGATCCGCGGCCCTTTCGTTCCGGCGGCCCAGATCGGGTAGGCGATGAAGATGTCGTTGAACCCGGACGCGGCGAAGACCTGGGCCTCACCCACGTTGCCCGCGGTGATTCCAACCGCCCCGGCCTTGACCTGGCGCCGGCCGATTTCCACGCACTTGTGCGTCTTGACGTGTGGGCGTACGTCCAGGTTGTTCCGGGCGGCGAAGGCCTGCATCCGGTCGATGTTCTCCTGCATCACGTCGGCCAGCACGATCGGCGCGGGGGTGTCGATCCGCTCGAGGAGAACATCCAGGGCTCGTTGAATGCGGTTCACGCTGTACTCCTTCTAATTCTGTCTATGAATGATCGAGGGCAGCGGTGCCGGCTTTCCCGGATGCAGAATGTGCGGAACCCGCATCAGCGGGTCCCGCACACCACCACCGCCCCAGCACTGCCGCCGTAGGACCGCCGCCGTGCCCCTGGCTAAACGGCCGTGCAGATCATCTGGATCTCGACCGGAGTGTTCAGCGGCAGCCCGGCGACACCGATCGCGGTCCGGGCGTGCCGCCCGTTCTCACCCAACACTTTGATGAGCAGTTCACTGGCAGCGTTGGCAACCTTTGACTGCAGACCGAAGTCCGGCCCGCTGGCCACGAAGACCAGCATCTGCACGGTCCGGACCCGGTCCAGGTCGCCCACGGCCTGCACGGCGGCGGCCAGGCAGTTCAACACGCAATGGCGCGCGAGCTCCTGCGCCGTCTCCAGGTCTACGTCCCGGCCCACGACGCCCTGGCCCAGCAGCACACCGTCCTTGTAAGGCAGCTGGCCTGCGATGTGGATGCTGGAGTCCACCGCCCGGTGGTCCACGTAGTACGCGTTGTCAGCGAGGTTGGGAAGCTCCAGACCAAGAGCCTGGAGCCGATCCACAGCCGAGTCGGCCTTGGTGACGCTCATCTTGTCTCTGGCCTCTGTCAGGAGCCAGCGGGACGCGGCAGGCCGAAGAGGACGGGGAGGTCGGCAATGTCGGTGATCCGCTCGTAGCCGAGCCAGTGTTCGTCGTGCTCGAAGCCCCGGTCGACATACACCTTGTTCTTGATGCCCATGATGGCCGCGGAGCGGTGGTCATACATCGGGCTCGCGGAGACGTGCACGATCTCATCCGGTGTCACGCCCAGCTTCTCGAACATGTACTCAAACGCACCGAGCCGCGGCTTGTAGGTGCCCATCTCCTCTGCGCTGATGACGACGTCGAATGGGGCCTTGAGGTTGGCCGAAAGGCGCGCAGCATCCGCGGTATCGCTGTTCGTGATGATGACCAGCGGGATTTCTTCAGCCAGCCGGTTCAGTGCCTCGGTGACGCCGGGGTACGGGCCCCAGGTGGGGACGATCTCGTAAACAGCCTGAGCATCGGCCTCGCGGTACTCAATGCCGAGCCTGCGCGAGGCGCGTTCCATGGAGTTGGCAACGATCTCGCGGAATGGCTTGTACTCGCCCATGCACTCGTCGATGCGGTACGCCTTGCAGGCCTGCAGGTAGTCTTCGGCGAGCTCGGCCGGCAGCCGGTCGCCCAGAACCTGACGCAGCGCGTCGCTGATAGCGAACTTGATCAGCGTTCCGTTCATGTCGAACGTCACGAACTTCGGTTTGGTTTCGAATTCGAATGCCATGTGATCCTCCAATTATTGCCGCTCGTCGATTGTCGACGAAGCGTTGAGACGTGCTGTCGATTGTCGACGATACTCTGCGCGCAGGTAGGTTGTCAACGAATCGTTGATTGTTGAAGACCGCGAACCTTCGCGATCTCAGGGTGGGCTGACAGATGTCCTTCCAGTTGCCCTTCGCGTCAAACTCGGGATTCCCCAAGAAGCCAATATTCAGGGGTGAAAGCTCGTCCAGGGCAAGATGGGCAGCGGCTTCTCCGATGGCTGGGCACATCTTGAATCCGTGTTCGGAGAATCCTGAAAGCACGATGACGTTATCCATGTTTCGATGCGAAGCGATCCGTTCGCAGCGTGTTGCTGGGCAGGTCTGGAGGGCACGTGTCCGTCCGCATGGGGTTGAGGTCAAGGCCGGGAGGCAGCGCGAAATCTTCTCCTGGAATGTGCCAGTTCTTGAGGCCGGACTACCCGCCCGACGGTGTCTGGGTCATTAACCTGAAGATGCTGTGAGTTTCCGGGACCTATTTTCATTGCCGTGTAGTCGGCCGGGAATGCTGTAGCAATACGCGCAGCTCAGTTCGCAGGAAAGGGCGAATTGCCCGGTCGAAATGCTGTTTCCTGCGGTCGGTTGTGTCGCCACTGTTAACTCGGGGCGCATGGAACCTCCATGGACATCGAGTCGCCAGATCGCCGTCCTGCATTTTGAACTGAGGATAGCGGGCGGCAAGTTGCTCAGCGTGAAATACCTCGTAGTCGATAGCTGTTTCTCGGGCGCTGTACCGAGGCGGTTCCCGTGCCGGCTGCGCTTTCGAATGGCCGGGGGTATAGGTTTCGGATCCTGTCGCAACCATGCCACGATGGCGGAGTCGCCAAAGAACCTTTGCGCCCATGGTCCCGACGCGGGTCACTGCCACTTCCATGTGAGCTGCCACGTCCACCGCTTGTCCCTCAAACACGGTCGTTTTCCCACACCCGCTTTACAGGAACAGTAGGGCAAGTTGCTAGACAGCCACGGCCTATTCTGTTGTCGTCCAATGCCTCGGGGCAGGCACATAGTTCTGTCCCAGCGTGGAAAGCTAGCGGCTTGTCGTGACTTCTCTTCCGATCTTCCGTGCGGTTCGGGAAAAAGACGTGAGTCCTGGCTTCGACCGCAAGAGGGAGTGCCTTCAGGTGGAGGGCACTGCCTCTTGCTGTGATCAATCCCGGGGTACCGGTTTGCTTTTAGCGGAGTGTTTTGAAGGCGCGATTCATTCCTTCGAGCAGGTGGTCGGCGTCGGTGCTGGAGAAGGGCATGGGAGGGCGGAGTTTGAGGACGTTGCCTTGGGCGCCGCAGGCCGAGATGAGGATCCGGTCTTCCCGGAGGGAGTTGACGATCCGGGCGGCGGCTTGCCCGTCGGGTGTGAGTGTGGTCCGGTCGGTGACGAGGTCGACGCCGATGAAGAAGCCACTTCCGCGGACTTCAGCGACCTGGTCCAGGCCTTGGGAGAGGTCTTTGAGTCCGGTGATGATTTTGTCGCCCACCTTGCGGGCGTTCTCTATCAGTGATTCCTCGCGGATCACGTCCAGGACGGCCTGGGCGGCGGCGATGGCTACGGAGTTTCCGCCGAAGGTGTTGAAGTAGCGGATGTTCTTCCCGAACTCGACCAGCAGTTCGGGTTTGAAGATGGCTGCAGCGACGGGTATGCCGTTACCCATCGGCTTGCCGATGGTCACGATGTCCGGAACGATTCCGTGGCGCTGGAAGCCCCACCATTCGGCTCCGGTACGGCCAAAGCCGGGCTGGACTTCATCAGCGATGTACAGCCCGCCGGCGGCGTGTACTTCCTCGATGATCGGGCGCAGGAACCCTGCCGGGCCGGCGAAAACACCGTCGGAGGAGAAGATGCTGTCGGCGATGAAGGCCGCCAGCCCGATGCCGTGCCGGTGGAGGTCGGCGATAGCTGCCCGCACCTGGTTGCGCAGGTGATCTTCCATGGAGCCTTGATCCGAGGAGTGCCGCAGGGCGTCGGGGGCGTCGATGACGCGCACGTTCGCACCCAGCGGAACTCCGATGCCCAGGGACGGCGAGAAGGACGAAACTTCCGCGGTCAGGCCGTGGTACGCGCCGGCAGTGACGATGATGCCCTGGCTTCCGGTGACGTATTTGGCCACGCGCATGGCGAGGTCATTGGCTTCGGATCCGGTGCAGGTGAACATGATATTGCCAAGCTCGGCCGGGAACGTGGACAGGAGTTGCTCAGAGTAATCGAGGATGGATTCCTGGACGTAGCGCGTGTTGGTGTTCAGAATCTGCATCTGTTCGTGGACAGCCGCGATAACCTTCGGGTGGGCGTGGCCCACCGAGGGGACGTTGTTGTAAACGTCCAGATACTCGTTTCCCTCCGGGTCAAACAACGTCACACCCTTGCCGCGGACGACTTCGATCGGGGTGTCATAGAAGAGCCGGTAACTTGGTCCCAGGCTCTGGTCCCGCCGTCGGATGCTCTTCTGCATCTGATCCGGGAGCTCATCGAGTCGGTTCGGATCAAAGCCATTGATCATGGCCTGGGAAGGCTTGCGGACGGTCTGGGGAGTGTTGCCCATGATTTTCTCCTTGAAGGCTAGCGAGTCTGGTTCAGGTGGATGTGATTGAGGGTGCGTTGTGGTTCAGAGTGGGTGCGGGCTGTGGGGTGGGGGCGGCTGCGGTTGCGGCCAGGCGGTCCCAGTCCGGTTTGGAGTGGGAGAGCAGATAATCGCGTCTTTGCGGCAAATGGCTTGCCCGCCACTGTGTGATCAGGGCGCGCAGAAGCAGGCGGGCCTGGGCTGAGATGAACAGGGCTTCCAGCTCCTGGTCGGGCAGCGGGCGGATGTTCAGATAGCCGTCCATGACGTGCAATGCGTGTTTCCAGGGGCTGGATGCATCTGTTCCCAGCAGGTTGGCCATGATGACACTGAGGTCGAAGATCACTGGAGTGCGCACGACGTCGCCAAAGTCGATGATCCCGGCCACGTAGTCCGGCCTCTCCGGGTCGATCAGGACATTGAAGGGACTGAAATCTCCGTGGACAACCTGGGCGGTCAGGGAACCCAGCAGCGGGACCACCTTCTGATCGAAGCGGTCGAAAATGTCTTCGGCCAGGGAGCGTTCGTGCTGCTCATCGACGTAGTCCAGCAGCGGCCGCATCCGGTGAAAGTGCTTCAGGTCCCACAGGAGCAACCGGTCCGCGCGGGCATGATCGAAATTCTGCAACGCAAGGCCTACACGGGCAAGGCTTGACCCGACCAGCTGCAGCTGGCCGGCCGAGGCGTCCTGGCCGGCCAGCAGATCCCCGGGCATATACCGCATCACCCGAAGTACCCGGTCAAACAGCCCTTCAGGGGACGGGAGAAGGACCTGCGGATCACCGGTCAGGCTCCTGACCATACGCTGGACCGGAAGCTCAGGGGCAGTAGCCTCCAAATGCTCCATGCAGGCGGTCTGAAGGTGCACGATCACCGGATCCTCATCCGGCGGTGAAACCTTCACAAGATAGGTTTCTTCACCATCCCTGAGCCGGAAAGTCTCATCCTTCTCGGTGGGAATGCGCACAAGCAGCCCCTTCAGGCCGTAGGCGCCTTCCAGCAGACCTAAAACAGTTGAGTGAGCAAGCTGGGACTGCCCTGCCAGGAGCC
The DNA here is from genome assembly GCF_030817835.1 of Pseudarthrobacter sp. W1I19. Classification (NCBI taxonomy): domain Bacteria; kingdom Bacillati; phylum Actinomycetota; class Actinomycetes; order Micrococcales; family Micrococcaceae; genus Pseudarthrobacter; species Pseudarthrobacter sp. W1I19. The sequence goes on along the minus strand of NZ_JAUSZR010000001.1, from coordinate 2,362,399 downwards.
CGCTCTCAGCTGCCACCGCCTCAATAAATTCAGAGTCAGTACTGATTTTCATCTCCTAGGCTCCTGCCGCTGAAGGGGCTTCCATAATCTGCGTCAGTAGGCTGTCGCACTTGGGGTGCGGGTTGTTCTACTGTTCAACAGTTCTACACTTCCGAGTATGACACGGTGCTGCCGGAGCTCGCAAGACTGATTTACTCTCTACATCCCAGCCGCAATCTACGGCACATGATCAACTGGAATAACTGATTCCACCACCGCCGGCTGCTTGCTCTGCGATGGCTGCAGGGCGTTAGGACCCGTCGTTACCGCGGCCAGCGTGCACCAGCCATTTGACACCACCCCACCGATCGGCGTCGAAGTCCACGAAAACGCGTCGGCCAAAGCCTTGAAGATGGCTGCTAGGTTGCTTAGCTGGCTCCGTGTCGTTCTGCTACGATCTGCCGGATTGATTCACGATATTGGATGATGGTATCTGACACGATTTTTTCCGCCAGGACAGGATCGCGGGAGTCAAGCGCGTCAACTATGGCCTGGTGCTCGGTTTCGAGTGTGTCCGGATCTTCGTACTCGTGATGCTCGATGGAAAGCACGAACATGAAGTACCTCAGTTCGGTCACCAGTTGCTGATAGAAGGACCTCAACTTCTGGCTGCCGAGAAGGCCGATGATAGCGCTGTGCACGGCGAGGTCCTTCTCGACGATCTGGAATGGATCTCCACTCTTCAAGACTTCCCGGAACTCCTCCATGGCTGCGTGGACCTCATCCATGGAGGTGTTTTCGGAGATGCTCCGCGCGGCCGTAGTCTCCAAGTGGTAACGCGCGTTGTAAGCGTCCATGATCTCGGCATCGGTGGGATCCCAAACGACCGCCCCCTGATTCGCTCGGTGGCGGATGAGGCCTCCCGCTTGAACAATGCGCACGGCTTCGCGGATGGTGTTCCTGGAAAGTCCCAGGTCGTCGGCGATGACACTTTCCCTGACACGTTCACCGGGCTTGAGACCACCGCTGAGGATCATGGCTGTGAGACCATCCGCGACCTGTTGCACCGTAGATGAATGGACTATCTTTATCTGCTCAACCATCCCTTTAGCGTAAGGGCTATTGAACTGTAGACCTGTGGACCAACGAGTTAAATGGTGGACTCTTCATTTGCTCTTCCCGAAGCTGCACTTTGCGTATTTGGCGGCCAGGATGGTCAGCGGAAGCGGGCGCACCCGGTCCGAACATCCGTCACTACGCATCCTTGAGGCCGGCGCCAACATCTGGCGACGGTCTCAACGATGGTGTGATCGCTAAACAGTGGCGCGTCGCGCCATGTTGTAGAAGCGGATGTTCTCATATTCCTCGAGGCCTTCGGCGCTTCCTTCGCGTCCGAGGCCCGACTGCTTGATGCCGCCGAACGGGGCGCCGGCGTTGGACGGTACGCCTTGGTTGATGCCCACGATTCCGGTCTCGAGGCGATCGGCGACGTTAAGGGCGCGGTCGAGGTTTTCGGTGAACACGTAGCCGGCGAGGCCGAATTCTGTAGCATTGGCCCGCGTGACGGCTTCGTCTTCTGAGCTGAACCGCTGGATGGCGGCGATGGGGCCGAAGATCTCGGACTGGGCCACGTCGGAGTCTTCGGTGACGTGGTCCAGGACGGTGGGGGCGAAGAAGTTGCCTGCCGAGTCGTATCCGTGACCGCCGGTGAGCAGGGTGGCGCCCAGGCTCACCGCGTTATCGGTGTAGGCCTGCATCTGGGCTACCGCGCGGTCATCGATCAGTGCACCAAGCCCGGTCTGCTGTCCGAGGCCGCTTCCGACCGCGACCCGGGCAAAGCGTTCGGTGAGCGCCGCGACGAAGTCATCGGCTATTCCGTCCTGGACGTAGATACGGTTGGCGCCAATGCAGGACTGCCCGCCGTTGCGCAGCTTCGCGGCGAAGGTTCCCTCCACCGCGCGCTGAAGATCAGCGTCGTTGAAGACGATCAGCGGTGCGTTGCCGCCGAGTTCCATGGAGCTGCGGAGCACGTTCTGGGAGGCCAGCTTCAGGAGCTGTCGGCCGACGGGGGTCGACCCGGTGAACGATACCTTCCGGACCCTGGGGTCGAGCAGGACGGCTTCGCTGAAGGCCCCTGACTTGGAGGTGGTGATGACCTGGATCAGCTCTTCGGGCACGCCGGCTTCGATGGCGAGCTGGACGGCAAAATACGTCGTCAGGGGAGTGAGGGTCGCCGGCTTGATCACGACGGGGCATCCGGCCGCCAGCGCCGGTGCGATCTTCCGGGTGGCCATGGCCAGCGGGAAGTTCCAGGGCGTGATCAGTACCGCCAGGCCAACGGGGGAGCGGCGGGTCAGCAGGCTCGCGCCGCCGTCCGGGGTGTCCCGGAAGTTTCCTGCGGGCCGCACGGCCTCCTCTGCGTACCAGCGGACGAAGTCGGTGCCGTACTTGACCTCGCCGCGGGCCTCGGCCAGGGGCTTGCCCATTTCGCGCGAGATCAGGTGTGCGAGGTCTTCGGTGTGGGCGACGAGCTTGCCATACCAAGCGTGCAGCACGTCCGCGCGCTGACGAAGGGTGGTGTTCGCCCAGTCGGCTCCGGCCGCGTCGGCCTTCGCAACAGCTTCCAGTGCAGCCTCGACATCATTGTCAGGGACATGGGCTATAGTCTCGGCGGTGGCAGGGTCCTGTACGGCGATGCCCTGGCTGGGCAGTCCGATGGATTGGATGACTTCATCCGCGTGCCGGAGGCTGCCGGCGTCCGCAGTAATCAGCGGTGTAGCGACGTTTGTTGTGAGGCTCATCGGTTCTCTCTTTCGGTAGTGGCTGGCTCGCTGGCCGTGACAAATAGCTTGAGTCCAGGTAGCTGATGCTGGAGGCCAGCCTGCATGGTGATGCCGCGGAGGGGCTGGGCGATCTAGCCCAACTCGAACGTGGGACCCAAACTCTGGGAGGATGAGCTGCCGGCCCGGGCACCGTCGTCGTCTGCGTGCCAGCTAGAGCGACGGCACAAAGTCAATGTAGCTACCCAAACCGGTAAATAAAAGCGAATCTTTTTGACACTTATATGTAAGGGCTGTTTACAGGTCCGAGTTCTGCTGGAAGGCATGGAGTATGGCCTCCCGTACTGCCACCAGAGCCGCGCTGTGCTCTGAGCCGGCCCGCACCAGAAACTGGATGCTTCGATGCTGGTCGGCGGGAAGCCAGGAACTCGGGATCACGTCACTGCCCGCCTCCCGCACCACCATGTCAGGCAGGAATGCGGCCGCAAGCCCATGTTCGACCATCCTGAGGTGGAAGAGGACGTCGGATGATACGTGTGCAATGACAGGCTCGATTCCCCGCTCCCGGCATACTCGCAAGGCCCACTGCGTGGACGCCGCGCTCAGGGGCTCCACAACCCAGCGCGCGCTGCGGAGCTGATCGAAGTCCTCAAAGGCCACGCCATGAGGCAGATACCCCCGAATGGGGTCCTGACCAATCACAGTCGTGTGGATGCCGCCGTCGGGAGCCCCTTGCGTGCCGGGAAAAGCGTCCGTCACCACGGCATCAACGTGCCGTGACATGAGCTGCAAAACAGCGGTTTCCGGTTCCTCGCGACGTAGACGCACGTCCAGTCCTGGAAACTTTCGGGCCAGCTGAGCCATAGCGGTAGGCATAACGCTGCGACTGATGGTTGCGAACGCAGCGACTGTCACTGTGCCTTGGGCCCGCTGATGTGAGGACGCCAAATCCGACTCCGCACGCTCAATGGCGGCCAGGATCGCTTCGGTGTTCCGCACCAGCTCCTCGCCGGCCGGCGTGAGTTTGACGTTCCGCCCGACCTTCTCCAGCAGGATCACTCCAGTTTCCTTCTCCAGGACCCCCAGCTGCTGGGAAATAGCGGAATGGCTGTACGCGAGTTCACGCGCTGCTGCGCTCATGCTGCCGTGCAGTTTGACTTCCCTCAGCAGCGTGAGGCGGTGAACATCCAGCATTCGCTCTTCTTGTCCTTGGAACTGCCTGGGCAAAGTCAAGTGGTGGGAGCAACGCGTGGTGGTTATGCCGCTTGCAGCAGCTGGTTCAGCCGGTTGGCTGGGGTATCGAGGTTCAGGGTGGGTCGGGGCCGGCGGTTGAGCTTTGCTGCGATCCGGTTGAGGTCTTCGGGGGTGTGGACTGAGAGGTCGGAGCCTTTCTCGAACCAGAAGCGCAGGAGCCGGTTGGTGTTCTCGTTGGTGCCCCGCTGCCAGGGTGAGTGCGGGTCGCAGAAGTAAAGGGTGGTCTCGAGGGCGGTCTGGATCTTTGCGTAGCCGGCCAGTTCTGTCCCGCGGTCCCAGGTGATGGAGCGGCGCAGGTGGTCCGGGAGTTGGGCCATCTCCCGGATCATCGCCGCGGCGACGGTTTCTGCGGTGTGGTCCCCGGGCAGGTGCAGCAGGATGGTGAACCGGGTCGAGCGTTCGACGAGGGTGCCGATCGCGGTCCCGTCCGAGCCGATGATCAGGTCCCCTTCCCAATGTCCGGGGATGGCCCGGTCCTGGACCTCTGCGGGGCGTTCGCTGATTTTGAACGCCTCTTTGTAGGGGCTGCTCTTGCGCCGGTCGGCGGTGTGAGGGACGCGTTCTTTACGTTTGAGGCTGAGGTTCTCGGACAGGTCCGCCCGCAGTTTCCCGCGGGTCTGGACGTACAGTGCCTGGTAGATGGTCTCGTGGCTCACCTGCATAGTCTTGTCATCGGCGAAGTAGAACGCCAGCATCGAGGCGATCAGCTTCGGGCTCCACCCGTCGTCCATCCATACCGCGATCAGCCGGCACAGATCCTCGTCCTCGACGAGCTTGAAGGGCTTGGGCCGGCGCCGTGCCTGATGCGCCTTCGCGTGCGCGACCAAGGCGTTGTACCTGCCTTCGCCGTCGCAGTTACGCTTCACCTCCCGCCAGACCACTGATTTGTCCCGGCCGATCGCTTCACCGATCTCCCGGTAACTCATCCCGGTCAGCCGGCCCATCTGGATCATCCCCCTCTCGGCTTCGCTCAACGCCCGCCCGCAAGGTCCACCAGAGGACGGGACAGGATCGGCCAGACCACCAACAACAGAGATATTCAGCGTCATCTGACCAGATTCGCCCCACCACTTCTTCGCGGTCCCGCGCGAGGCCCCGACACGCCGGGCAGCAGCACTGACCGACATGCCCGAGCACACCAGGTCGAGAAAATCATCACGAACATGAGCAGCGAACAACTTCGGCATCAAACGCTCCTTCAATCAGAGCGTTGCAACCACCATATGAATCTGCCCTGCTTCGTACTGCCTGATGTGGTCATGAACGCGGTCCGACAGGTCCCGCAATGTCCTAGGGGACAGTGTTCCGCGGATCAAGGAGTTCGGCAAGGTGAAGGCTCTTGCGCTCCGGTTCCAGTTGCTTGACCTGCATCGCGCAGCTGAAGCCGTCAGCGAGGACCGGGGTGTCCTGGGCGGTTTTGGCGAGGGCAGGAACCAGCGCCTGTTCCGCCACCTTCATGGAGATGTCGTAATGGTTGGCTTCGAAGCCGAAGTTCCCGGCGACCCCGCAGCAGCCGGTCGCCTCGGTGACATTGGCGACGCCGAGGGCGGCGAGTGCCTTGCGCTGTACGGTGGCCCCGAAGGTTGAGTACTCGTGGCAGTGCGTCTGCACAGTCACGTCCGTGGGTACGACCGGTGGCGTCCACCCTGCGTCGACCCATTCCTTCACGGCTTCGGCGAAGCTGCGGATCCGGTGGGATACGCGTTCGGCGGCCTCGGTGCCGAGCAGTTCCGGTGCATCCTTCTTCAAGGCGGCGGCGCAGCTCGGTTCGATAACGACGATCGGTGCGTCGCTGCCGTCGTCGAGCTTCGCGACGGCCTTACCCATGAGCTTCTTTGCGGTGTCGAGTTGACCCGTGGAGATCCAGGTCAGCCCGCAGCAGACGTCGGATTCGCAGCCGACCTGCCTTCCCGTGCTTTCCATGACCCGCGCAGCAGCCCCGGCCACTTCAGGCCTGAAACCCTTGGTGAACGAATCAACGAACAGCACGGCGTCGGCCGCCTTCGTCGGTGTGCTGTAGGGGGCAAGGGTGCCACGAAGCATCTTCCGGGAAGCAAACTTCGGCATCTTCCGCTCGGTGGTGAGGCCACCGGCAGCAGCCACGAGGTTGCCGAGCGGGCTGGCCAGTACAAGGTTCACCAGCGGGCTGATCAGCGTGGTGATTTTGAGCCACCGTGGCAACCAGCCAAGGGAGAAGTGCGACATGGGCCGCAATTTCCCCTCGAAGTAGTGCGAGAAGAACTCCGATTTGTAGCTGGCCATGTCGACGCCTGCAGGACAGTCGTTCGAGCAGGCCTTGCACGCCAGGCACAGATCCAATGCCTCGCGGACATCCTCGGACTTCCAGCCTTCGTCGACGGTCCGGGCACCCCGGACCATGTCCTGGAGCACCCTGGAGCGTCCACGAGTTGAGTCTTTCTCGTCCCCTGTGGCGCGGAAGCTGGGGCACATCACCCCACCGGAGTCTGAACGGCATCTCCCGACGCCGATGCACGCCTGGACGGCATGGACCCAGGGGTCGGCTCCGGCCGCGGCTGCCTCGACGGGCCGGAGCTCGAAGTGTGTCCTCCACTCACGCTCGGGAACACCGTCGAGGGCCAGGTTGGCATCAAACGGATCGGCATCGGTGATCGAACCCGGATTCAGGATCCCAGCCTCATCCCACAGCCTGCGGTATTCCTCGAACGCGGCGAGCATGGCGGGGGAGTACATCTGCGAAAGCAGCGCTGAGCGGGCACGTCCGTCGCCGTGTTCGCCAGAGAGGGAGCCTCCATGGCGGACAACAAGTTCGGCGGCGGCCTGCGTGAACTTGCGGAACACGTTGCGGCCTTCTTCTGTGCGCAGATCGTACGTGATGCGGATGTGCATACATCCCGCACCAAAGTGTCCGTACATGATCCCCGTGAGCTCATACTCGTCCAGGAGCGTCCGGAACTCGGCCAGGTAGGCTGCCAGGTTTTCCGGGGCAACGGCGGAGTCCTCCCAGCCGGCCAGGGACTCGCCGCCACTGGCGGGCCTTGATGACAGGCCTGCGCCGTCCTCCCGCACGCGCCACAACATAGCGCGTTCGGTAGTATCCGGAACGGCGCACCCGTCCACCAGGCGGCCGTTCCCCGCCAGTCTCTCCAGCAGCAGGGCTGCCTGGCGGGCCACTTCGGCCGGGTCGTCACCGTCGAGATCCACGTACAGGAACGCCCTGCCCCGGGGAAGCCCCAGGACGGAATCGTCTCCGCGGCGCAGCCGCATGGTGTCCACGATGGCCTCATCGATGCCCTCGACTGCTGCCGGTGAAAACTCAAGTATGGTTTTGATGTCCTTGGCGGCATCGACGACGTCGGCGTAGCCGAGGCAGACCAGCAGTGCGCTGGATGGCTTGGGGACAAGTTTCATGCGGGCGCGGACGACGACGGCGCAGGTTCCTTCGGTGCCAACCAGCGCCCTGGCAATATTCAGGCCGTTCTCCGGCAGCAGGTTGGCAAGGTGGTAGCCGGAAACCTGGCGCTGGATGCGGCCCAGTTCACGACGGAAAGCAGCCAAGTTGTCCTGGGCGAGCTTTTTGAAGTCCTCGCCCAATTCGAACGCGCGGGAAACGGAGAAAGCATCGGACGGATTGGTGGCCCTGATGCCTTTGTCCGATGCGGTAAGGAGGGCTCCATCGGTGGTGACGACGTCGATTTCGTGGACGTGGTCGGAGGTTCGTCCATAGCGGACCGAGTGGTTGCCGCAGGCGTCATTGCCGATGGCGCCGCCGATGGTGGCACGGTTCTTTGAGGACGGGTCGGGGGCGAACGTGAGGCTTCCGCCAGTTGCCTGTTCGGTTTCGCGGGTGAGCCGGGCCAGCACAACTCCTGCTTCGACGTCTGCCGTTCCTGCCATCTCGTCGATGGTGATGATCCGGTTCATGTGCCGCGAGAAGTCCAGCACGATGCCGGGGCCGATGGCGTTGCCAGCCATGGACGTCCCTCCGCCGCGGCTTATCAGGGCGGCATTGGTTTCCCGGCACGCTGCCATGACGGCGACGACGTCCTCGACGCTGCGCGGGAAGACCACACCAAGGGGCGGAATCCGGTAATTGGACGCATCGTAGGAGTATGCTGCCAGCCGGTGACCTGTGGCTTCCACGGGCACACCCACGACCTGAAGCTTTTCCAGGATTGGTGCACGTTCCGGGGCGATGAGCTTTGAATGCATGGTGTGCTTTCCACTGGGGTTTTCATGGAACGGTCTGGTTGAAAATCGAGAGCCATTTCTGGGGAGCGCGTGCGGAAGACCGCTTATGGCCGGGAGCCGGCGGCTGTGCCGATTAGTGCTCCCGGGCGGGTTCTTCCGCCATTCTGGTTCTCAGGAATGCCTCGGCGTCGTTCAAATGGGCCGCCCACAGCTGCAATGCTTCGTCGGGCTTGCCCGCGATCAGGGCATCCAGGAGCCTGGTGTGTTCATCGTGCAGCGGGGATACCCGGACATACCGGGGATGAAGGAGTGCCATCAGCAGGCGGATCTCCGTGGAAATCGTCTGGAAGAGCCTGCTGAGCCGCGGTGAGTCAGCAGCTGCTACGACTGCCGTATGAAAGGCCATGTCAGCTTGTGCCGCCGTTGCCCAATCCTGGTCGTCCCTGACTTCCGTAAACCTCACCAAGGATGCCCTGATCTGCTCCGTATTGGCGCCCTGGCAGACTGAGCGGACCGCCTCAAATTCGATAAGCCGGCGCACGCGGAAGATATCGGCGACGTCCTGGGTGGAGAAACGGCGGACCCTTGCGCTTCGTCCCGTTTCACGCTCCAGGAACCCGTCCGCGATGAGTCCCTGCACAGCAACGCGGGCAGTTGGCCTCGCCACGCCCAACTTTTCTGCCACGTGGCTGTCTTTCACCTGTGCTCCCGCTGGGTACTCTCCGGCCAGGAGGCTGCGTTCAAGCCGGGTACGGACAGCGTCGGCAACTGTTAGAGCTTCATTGATGGTCACCGCGAAACTGTATAACAGGTATACAGTTTGCACCGGTCGTGGCGAAACCCGGAGTAACTCCCTGGCCAAGCAAAAGACAAGGAAGCCTGGTTATTCAGCCGCAGCTTCGGAAACCATGCCCTGCATGGTCCGCCAGCAGTGGGATGGGAAGGTGGCCGAGTCATCTCTAAGGGAAACTGGGGGGTATCCCGATGGGCTATCGTCAATTGTTGACAATTGATAGGATGCTGCAGTGTCCTTCAATGAGACAGGACACATACGTACAGGGCGCAGCCCAAGAAGGAGTAACTATGGTCAAGGCGACCGTCATGAGCGATGCAACAACCGCAAGTCCGGGGAGCACAACCTCAAGGAAACCGCGATCCAGCCCGGGCAAACCGAAGCGTCCTTCCGTCTTTGGAACAGAGACGGCCTGAAGACCGGCATCTGGGAAGTAACTCCCGGAGAGTTCAAAAGCACCCGTCCCGGCTACGACGAGATCTGCCAGATCCTGAGCGGGCGCGGAACCATAACTGAGCCGGACGGCAACAGCTTCGATGTCGGACCCGGTACCCTGTTTGTGACCCCCGCGGGCTGGGAAGGTCACTGGACCATCCACGAAACACTCCGAAAGATGTGGGTCGTGGCGGATGTTCCCGCCACGACTGAGTAATCCGAAAAACAGCAAGTCGAAACCCACGGGCACCGTGCCAAGGACTGCGCAGAACTGCCCCCGGAAGTTGGACTGAGAATTCAATTCCGACTTCTGGGGAGCAGTTTTTGCATGCCGTTCGCTACGAGAATTTGTTCGGACACCTCATGGAAGAACTGTTCACCCCATCAAATCCCCGGAACGGGCGGATTCCAACAAAGTGCAAAGACCAGACCCCGGTGCAATATCCTGCTACGGCCCCCCGCCCTGCGCGCAGCTGACCGGGCGATGCATGACAGGTTGGTGCCGGCCGCTTTCCAGAACTGGCTGCGGAGTGCGACGTCGTCGTTCTCGCCCACGCGTCCATGGTCCGGGTCAGCGAGCACAGCCAGGACCGGGCCGGCGGACCCGTCGTCCTTACCTCCCTGGACTCTGTGACGACCCAGCTCAGCACCTTTTTCGCCTCCAACGACTCATAGGCAATGCCACTACCCAAGAAGGATCTGACGATGTCCAACACCCGCATGTCAGCGAGGGTCTCATGGCGAGGAGCCATCCCGGCGACTTCAGAGCAGCCTCTGACGTGGTCGGCACTCTGGTGGGCAGCGCGATGCGGGTAGTGCAGAACTTGAGCGTCACCCGAGGCGACTAGCCCTTTTTCCGCAACCCGGCCTGCTCCACGAGTTCAGTCAGCCATGGCCGGTGTCCCTGATGGAATGACATGCCTTCCGGAAGCCCCTGCACGGTCGGCACGGAATTGGCGATATCGATGGTTACCCGGCCTCCTGCCATCGGCGCGTTGGTAATGTGCAGGTCGCCGTAGGAGGGCGGCAGGGCTGGGTCCATCCAGAACCCGCCGCGGGATACGTGGGCGTCGTACCTCATCAGGCTCGTGACAAGTTGGATGGGTGAGGTCGCGGCCCAGGCCTGGGGGGAGCACGCGGTGGGATACGGCACTGGCTCGCTGTACTGCTCCCTGCTGAAACCACAGAAGAGTTCAGGGAGCCGGCCTTCGGAGTACTCGGCGGCTTCAAGAAGTGCAGTGGATATCCTTTGAGCTTCCGCCACAAACCCGTACCGCATCAGGCCTGCTGCGATGACGGCATTGTCATGCGGCCAAACGGAACCGTTATGGTAGCTGGCCGGGTTGTAGGCACCCATGTCAGTACCCAGGGTGCGGACGCCCCAACCGCTGAACATCTCGGGGGACATCAGACGCTCGGCCACCAACGGCGCTTTGTCGTCGTCCACGAGCCCTACCCACAGGCAGTGGCCCATGTTGGAGGCGCAAGCGTCAACCTGCCGTTTGTTGCCGTCCAAGGCGATGGCGTAGTACCCACGGTCCGGCATCCAGAACTGCTCATTGAACCGGGCTTTCAACTGCGCCGCCCGGTCGGCGAGTTCGGACGCTAAAGGTGCGTCACCGACGTCGTAAGCCATCCATGCCCGGGCCATGTACGCGTCATAAACGTACGCCTGGACCTCACAGAGCGCGATCGGCGGCTCTGCCAGCCTGCCGTCCGCAAAGTTGATCCCGTCCCACGAGTCCTTCCAGCCCTGATTGATCAGCCCGCGAGGGTTAAGTCGCTCATACTCAACGAAACCATCGCCATCCCTGTCCCCGTAATCCCGGATCCAGTCCAGGGCCCTGTCCGCATGAGGCAGCAAGGCGGTGATCGTGTCCTTGGCGAAACCCCACCGGCTGACCGAACCCAGGACCACCACGAACAGGGGAGTAGCGTCGATGCTTCCGTAGTAGACGGACTTGCCACCCAGCGCCAGGCCACTGGAGACGTCCAACCTGACCTCATGCAGGATTTTTCCCGGTTCCTCCTCGCTCACCGGGTCAACCACCCTGCCCTGCCGGTCAGCCAGCGTTTGCAGCGTGCCCAGGGCCAGTGACGGATCAACCGGCATAGCCATCTCTGAGGCCCACAACGAGTCACGCCCGAACAAGGTCATAAACCAGGGCGCACCGGCCGCCACCACAACCCTGTCAGGGTGGGCGGGATCCTCGATGCGGAGGGCGCCAAGATCGTCATAGCTGCGCCGAAGCGTCTTTTCGATGGAGTGGTTACCCATATGCAGTACGGGAATCTTGGCCACCCATTCCTGGCGCCGGCGGTCGCTGCGGGACAATTCACCGACGGCAGGACGTACAACAGGCGCCGCGGGCGCCGTCCCCTCGCTGCCGGGCGCCACGGTAAGGGTCACACTCCAGTGGCCGCGTGCCGGGATGGTGGTTTGGCAGGCAAAGCCACGGGCAGTTGCTTCGGCAACGTCAGAACTTACGACGACGGACTTGCGGATATCCTGCCATCGGGCCCGTATGGTCAAGGCGTTCTGATTCACTTCCCGGGATTCTTCCCACTGCCTTTGGACCCGTGCTTCCTTGACTTCAAAGACATCTGCGAAATCTGATCCGGCGTCGATTGTGACCGTGCACTCCACCGGTTCCTTTGAGTAGTTGAGCACGGTGACGTGCTCGACCATTCCAACGCCTACTTCGCGCATCCGTTCCACGATCAGCGGAGTGTCCGCGTATCCATCGGACCTCGTGATGCGGGCGGCGAAGACGGCCCGGTACGGCTCTTTCGTCTGCGCGGTCAAGGGCTCCGCAGCTTGCCCGTTGACGGAGAGGGCCCAGAGAGAGAGTATCCGGGTGTCCTGAAAGAACATTCCGTGCGGCTGGTCCGGATAAATATCCCCGTTGGGCAATGAGATGCAGAAGGATGTTCCTTCCACCAGAGTGACCGTCCCGGCACCGAGGGGACCGGCCGCCGTATCAGCGTTCCATCCAGCCACTTGATCACTCCCAAGTACGAGCCACCGCCGGTCCTGGACATGGTTCCGGGCCCTTGTCCCGCTGCATCGTCACACTGAGGCTACTCTTGCAAGGCTGCCGGGACTAGGGGCTAGGGACTCCGTCACCCTGCGTTGCAACAAAGAGGTCAAAGCCGTCATCAATATGGAAAAGGCGCCGCTCCCCGATGCGGTCAATGACCCAGATGATACCTCCATCTTCAGTTCGGTCATCCACCGTGCCCCTGTAGTGCTCGAAGCCGTGAAGCGTCAGGGAAACCACATCCCCAAGTGCCAGGGCCTTCCACAAGGAAACCCGCTGCCCGCGCCTACTGCTGGCAGCCCCGGCGGGGCTTTCCATGCTGTTCTTCCTGACAAGTTTCATGGAGTTTCTCCCTGTTACAGTAGTTGGCGTCGACGGCAAAATTACGCTTTGAATTATGTATTTCTCCAAAACGAGCAGCGTAAAAAGGGCCCAGTTCGGATGAACCGGGCCCTCCCTGCGCTGGCGATTCCGCTATTGGAGAAATCGTCTTTTACCCGTTATTTCGGAGGCTTCCGGTGGGGAAGTCAGGTCCTCTACGGCCTTTTGCATATGGCGTTTGATGGCCTGTTGGAGACCGCTCCGGTCGCGGGCCTCCAGCAAGTCCAGGAGCGTCTGGTGTTCCTGCACCAGCACATCAATGCGGGGATAGGCGACCTCAAGGCTCAAGATACACATCCGGGATTCCGCTGCAAGGGTCTGATAGATGCGGATCAGGCGGGTATTTCCGGTGCCTGAAACAAAGGCGGTATGGAATTGCATGTCGAGACGGGCAATCGCCTGCCAGTCCGATGCCGCAACCTGTTTAGCCATGTTTCTGATGATGCCCTTAAGCTCCCGGCAGGTATCCGTGACCTGCTCCGGCGCGGAGTCCAGGAGGGTATTGGCGGCCGCCAGTTCCACGGCCTCACGCACCGCGTAGATCTCTTTGACGTCTTCGCCGGAAAGCTCCAGCACAAAGACCCCGCGGTTGCGTTTGCTCACCAGGATGCCCTCCTGGCACAGCCGCTGAAGTGCTTCACGGAGTGGACCCCGTGACGTGCTGAGCTGGCTGGCCAACGCAGATTCGTTGACCTGCTGTCCAGGCCTGAACGCGCCCTGGACAATAAGCTCACGCAACTGGTCAGCAATCAGCTGCGCCGTGGGCCGGCCCTCCAGTACGAACATTCCCTCCGGTGCCGCCATTGACATCCCCTCATTTCATGCTTCGGCAATTTGAAACTGTCAGACCGCCAGTGCGGTGTATTTATACTCAAGGAATTCTTCAATCCCTATTTTTCCGCCTTCGCGTCCGAGTCCGGATTGCTTGACGCCGCCAAACGGAGCCGCCGGGTTGGAAACCAGGCCGGTGTTCAGTCCGACCATTCCGACTTCCAGGTCCCGCGAGAACCGCATCGCTTTATCCAGGCTCTCGGTGAACACGTACCCCACCAGGCCCCAGACGGTATCGTTGGCCAGGCGGAGGACCTCGTCCTCGCTGTCGAAGGCCGTGATAGCAGCGACCGGGCCGAAGATTTCGGTGCTCATCAGCTCGGATTCCGGTGCCACGTCCACCAGGACGGTGGGGGAGTAGAAGTAGCCGGGGCCTTCCGGACGGCTTCCGCCCGTCAGTACCCGTGCACCCTTGGAGACAGCATCGGCAACCAGGCTTTCGACCTTGTCCAGCCCCTTCTGCTCGATCAGCGGCCCAACATCGGTGCCGGCCAAGGCGCCGTTGCCTGTCTGCAATTCTGACATCTTTTTGGCGAACTTCTCACCAAATTCAGCCACAACCGAACGGTGGACGAAGAAGCGGTTTGCGGCTGTGCAGGCTTCGCCCATGTTCCGCATTTTCGCTTTCATGGCCCCGTCCACGGCCTTTTCGACGTCCGCATCGGCCAGCACGATGAACGGGGCGTTCCCGCCAAGCTCCATCGAGGACCGCATGACGTTGTCGGCAGCTTGCCGCAGGAGGACTTTGCCCACTTCAGTGGAGCCGGTGAAGCTGATTTTGCGGGCGATGCCGCTGTCCGTCCACGTCCGCACCACGCTGGAAGCGCTCGACGTGGTAACAACGTTCAATACGCCGTCGGGAAGTCCGGCTTCCTTGAAAATGGCGACCAGAGCCAGGGACGTCAACGGTGTGAGTTCCGCCGGTTTGAAGACCATGGTGCAGCCGGCTGCGACGGCCGGGGCGATTTTGCGGGCGCCCATGGCGAGCGGGAAATTCCAGGGGGTGACCAGCACTGCGGGGCCCACCGGTTCCTTGGTGATGAGTATGCGGGTATTGCCGTCCACCGATGTAGTGCTGTCGCCGCCGACACGGACCGCTTCTTCGGCGAACCACCGGAGCATGTCGGCGCCGTAGGCCACCTCGCCTTTTGCTTCTGCAAGGGGCTTGCCCATTTCGGCGGTCATGATGGCCGCGAGCCGGTCGGTATTGGCAATAACCAGGTCGAAAGCGCGCCGCAGGATGTCGGCCCGTTCCCGAGGAGTGGACTTGCCCCATGCTGCCTGGGCACGGCCAGCGGCGTCGATGGCCCGTGCGGCGTCTTCCGGGCCCCCGTCCGCGACGTGGGCGATGATTTCATTCGTAGCCGGGTTTTCCACCGGGAAGGTAGCTGAACTCGAGGCTTTTTGCCAGGCGCCGTCGATAAACAAATCGGTCTGGAGAGTGCTGGGATCAAAGGAGGGGGTCATGGTCGCTCTTTCAAGGATCAGGGGGCTAGGAGGTTGCCGCTTTGAGTGCCTGGCTGAATCTGGTGATGCCCGACTGGATTTCGTCGGAGGTGACGTTCAGGGCGGGGATAAGGCGGATGACGTTGCCGTGAGGACCGCACGTGAGGAGCAGGAGTTCCTCCTTGACTGCAGCCTGCTGGACGGCCAGTGCCGTAGCCGCATCCGGGGTGTTATCCGCCGCGGTGAATTCGACGCCCTGCATGAGGCCCCGTCCGCGGACGTTGCCGATCCCGGCGAATTCCGCCTGCAGGGCATCGAGCCCGGTGCGCAGTTCGTCGCCGCGCAGCAGTGCGTTTTCTACGAGGTTTTCGCGCTGGATAACACCGAGGGTGGCGACGCCGGCTGCTGCGGCGACAGCGTTTCCGCCATAAGTGCCGCCTTGGGAACCGGGCCAGGCCTTGGCCATCAGGTCGGCAGGGGCGGCGATCGCTGAGATCGGGAAGCCGCTGGCAAGGCCCTTGGCCGTGATTACCACGTCGGGACGGATCCCGGCCCAGTTGTGGCCCCAGAACTTGCCGGTGCGGCCCACGCCGGCCTGCACTTCGTCGAGGATGAGTACGATTCCGTGCTTGTCTGCGCGTTCGCGCAGGCCCTGGAGGAAAGCGACCGGGGTGGGGATGTATCCGCCGTCGCCCAGGACAGGCTCGATGATGAACCCGGCGGTATCGTCCGGGGTGCTGATGGTGAGAAGGAGGTGATCGAGTTCTTTCAGGGCGAATTCGACGGCGGTTGCTTCATCCCAGCCGTAGCGGTACCAGTGCGGGTATGGGGCGACGTGCACCCCTCCCATCAGGGGGGAGAACCCGGAGCGGAACTTGCTGCCCGCCGTGGTCAATGAAGCCGCAGCGACGGTGCGGCCGTGGAATCCACCGTGGAAGGAGATGATGTTTGGCCGGCCGGTGGCCATCCGGGCCAGCCGGATGGACGCCTCGACGGCTTCTGAGCCCGAAGTGGCGTAGAAGACACTGTCCAGTCCTTGGGGCAGTACCCCGCCCAGGAGTTCGGTGAGTTCCAGCAACGGCTTGTGCATCACGGTGGTGTACTGGGCGTGGATAATCTTGCCCACTTGCTCACGGGCTGCGGCCACCACATCCGGGTGGCAGTGGCCGGTGCTGGTGACCCCAATCCCGGTGGTGAAATCCAGATACTTCTTGCCGTCGGTGGCGTGGATCCAGCTGCCGGACGCGTGATCGACCACCACGGGCGTCGCCTGCTTCAGGATGGGGCTGAGTGTTGCCATGGCTTTATACTTTCCTGATAACTGTAGATTGTCAACAATGTACTATTGCGTGTTGCGTTTGAGGAGTTAGGAGCGCCTAGTCCTGAAACCTCTGGGGCCGGACGAAGTCCAAGCCGTCGATCCACCGCTTGCCAAGAGCTTCGTGCGCGGCGATTTCCCCATAGCCTGAGGCCATTTTGAATCCGGCGCCGGAGAATCCAGTGGCCGAGTAGATCCTGCGGGAGTTGTTAAGGAAGCCGAGCAGGGGTTGGGTGTCGGAGGTGAAGAGGTCCGGGAAGGCGTCGGAGCGGACGATGGATGGGTGGAGTCCGGGGAAGAACTCTGTGACGGTTTCGGTGGTTTCACTGATTTCCGCGTCGGTGAGTTCCCTGGGCACGTTGGCGGCGTCGGGGGTCGGTGCACCGCGTCCGTCGAGGGTTGCTTTGACGGTGGTTCCATCGACTGCGGGGGCGCCGTACATGGATCTGTCCTCATAAATCCTGCTGAAGACGGGAAACCTGTCCGGGGTGAATTGTGCCGGGTCGCGGGCGAGGAACCAGGTGAGGAAGATACGCCGTGTGTGGACGTGGGTTTTGAGGCTGTCGGGCATAAGGCGCTGTGACCAGCCGCCCGAGGCGATGATGATGTTTTCGTAGGTCCAGGACTTGCCGCCGGAGGTGATGGTTACGCCATCGTTGGCTTCTTCGATGCTGGTGATGGGGGTGTTGGTGTGGACGGTTGCGCCGTTCGCTTGGGCCGCGGTGATGGCGGCTGTGACGGCGCGGTCAGTGCGCAGGGCGCCGGCATTGGGGTCGTAGACGGCGATGTCGTTGGCCCGGAGGTTGTGCTGGGGGTAGCGCTTGGTCATGTCTTTGTGGGTGAGGATGTGGTGCTCGGCGTTGTTGGTTCGGGTGGTTTCGAGCAGGGCGCTGAGGTAGGCGCCATCTTGGGTGCCGATGGACAGTCCGCCGCAGCGGGTGAGGATGCCCTGGCCGGTTTCGGCTTCAAGTTCGGCCCAGAGTCCGGCGGAGCGTTTCAGGATGGGGTAGTAGCCGGGGTTGCCGCGGTAGATCATGCGGAACAGTCGGGTGTCGCCGCCCACGGCGCTCCTGGCGTGGGCGGGGGAGTAGGCTTCGAATCCGGTGACGGAGTCGGTCAGGCGGGAGGCTTGCCAGAGGGCCATGGATCCGATACTGCCCAGGCCGATGACGGCGAGTTTTCCGTCCATGGTTTAGAGGACCTGTTTCAGGAAGGCCTGGGTGCGGGGTTCCTGCGGGTTGGAGAGGACTTCGCGGGCGTCGCCGCGTTCGACGACGTAGCCGTCGTCCATGAAGATCAGGGAGTCGGCTACTTCGCGGGCGAAGCCCATTTCGTGGGTGACCACCACCATGGTCATGCCCTTCTTGGCCAGGTCCTGCATGACGGCGAGGACTTCGCCGACTTTTTCGGGGTCCAGGGCGGAGGTGGGTTCGTCGAAGAGGATGATTTCGGGGTCCATGGCCAGGGATCGGGCAATCGCGACGCGCTGCTGTTGTCCGCCGGAGAGCTGGGCGGGATAGTAGTCGCCGAAGTTGCCAAGCCCGACGCTGGCGAGCAGTTCGTCCGCGCGTTTAGTCGTTTGTTTTTTGTCCGCTCGTTTGACCAGGACGGGGCCGGCCATGACGTTTTCGCGGGCAGTCATGTTGGGGAAGAGGTTGAACTGCTGGAAGACCATGCCCACCTTGGTGCGCTGTTCGGCGAGCTTTTTGGGCGGCAGGGCGTGGTAGGCGTTGTCGGTTTCGTAGTAGCCGAAATCGTCGCCATTGACTTTCAGGACCCCGGAGTCGACGGTTTCCAGGCCGTTGATGCAGCGCAGGACGGTGGATTTGCCGGAGCCGCTGGGGCCGATGATGCAGCAGATCTCGCCGCTGGCAATGTCGAGGTCGATGTCGTGGAGAACGGTTTTGGGTCCGAAGGATTTCCGGATCCGTCGGGCATGGATGGTGCCGTCGTTGCTCATCGTGCGATTCCTTCCGGTGCAGTCAAGACAACCTTCCTGGCCTTGCGGGGGACCCGGGCGGAGGTATGCGAGTATTTCTTCTCAAGCTGGGACTGCGGGTAGCTCAGGACCAGGGTCATCACGAGGTACCAGAGGCTCGCAACAATCAGCAGCGGGATGGTCTCGTAGGTGCGGGCATAGATCAGCTGGGCGCTTTGGAGCAGCTCGGCCACGCCCAGGACGGAGACCAGCGAGGTTTCCTTGAACATGCCGATGACCTGGTTGCCGGTGGCGGGGATGATCGAGGGCATCGCCTGGGGAATGATGACCTTGCGCATCTTCATTGACGCGCTCATACCCAGCGAGTCCGCTGCCTCGAGCTGGCCCTTGCCCACCGCGGAGAACCCGCCGCGGATGATCTCGGCCATATAGGCGGCCTCGTTCAGGGTCAACCCGATCAATGCCGCGGTGATCGGTGCCATCAGGGCGTTCACATCGATCGCGGTGCTGATGTCCGTGAAGGGGATCCCGATGGTCAGGTTCGGGTAGAGGGCGGCGATGTTGAACCAGAAGATCAACTGGACCAGGACCGGGGTGCCGCGGAACAACGTAATGTACACCCCGGCTGTCGCAGCGATCGGCTTGATGCTCGAGGCCCGCATGATGGCCATCACAAGACCCAGCAGCGTGCCCAGGACCATACTCGCAACCGTGAGGAAGAGCGTAAGCATCAGGCCCCGGAGAATCGACTCGTGGGTGAAGTACTTCGCCACCACGCCCCACTTGAAGTTCGGATTCGTCGATACGGAAACCAGGATTCCCAAGCCAAGCAGGATGCATGCCACCCACGCCACATACTCAAACGTGCTTCGCCGACGAAGCCGCGGCTTGAGCGCTGAATCGATCCCATTCATTGCCGGTTCGCTTCTTTCAATAATTGCTTGCTTCATTTGTGAACCCACTAGTTCAGCTTGGCGTCGGTGATGGCACCGGAATCAAGACCCCAGGTCTCGAGGGACTCCTTGTATTCGGGGGATTCAAGGACGGACTGGACCGCTGCCTGAAGGGCGGGCGTGAGGGCCGAGCCCTTCTTCAGGCCGACGGCGGTCAGGTCGCTGGAGCCCACATTGACACGGCCCAGGATGGTGAAGGAATCCGGCTGCTGCTTTGCGGCCCAGCCGAGTGCGGTGGTGTCATACAGGATCCCGTCTATCCGCTTGGAATGCAGCTGTGTCAGGGCCTCCTGGACATTCGGCAGCGTCACGGCGTTGATCTCCGGCTGGCCTTTGGAGGTGCAGGTCTGCTCGCTCAGGGCCGGAAGGCGCTTAAGCTGGCCTGTTGAGCCCTGGGTGACGGCAATACTCTTCCCGCACAAGGTCTCAACGGTGAGCTTCAGCGGGTTTCCCGCCGCCACGGCCACCGAGTTGCCGGCCTTGAAGTAGTCGATCATGTCCAGAACCTGGAGCCGCTCGTCGGTCTTGGACATGGTGGTGGCGGTGAAGTCGAAGCGGCCGCCGTCGAGGCCGGGAATGATGGTGTCGAACTTCGTGTCCACGAACGTCACCTTCAGGCCCAGCTTCTTCGCAATCAGCCGGGCGATATCCGGGTTTAGTCCGATCGCGGTGGTGTTGTCCTCGGCGAGGAAGGTTGTTGGCGGGTAGTGAAGGTCCATAGCCACTGACAGCTCACCCTTGTCCTTAACGGACTGCGGCAGCAACGCGACGGCGGCCTGGTCAGGCTGGACACCCTCAGAAATGTCGGCCGTGTTGGAGGTCTTGCTTGCATCCGTGGATGAGCTGCTGGCTGTTCCACCGCACGCACTGAGCGTGAGCAATACGGCAAGGCCTGCGGCGGCAGTCTGGGCCTTTTTCAAAGTCTTCATTGTGCTTCCCTTCGAGGGGTTGTCAACTGGCGAGTTCGCCGGGAGGGAGGAGTTTTTGGCTTGGAATGTGATCCGGATCTCTCCGTCATCTAAGGCAATGCAACCCCCAAAAGCGTAGATTGTCAACAATTGACGAAATCTTTTTTATCACCAGTGTTCACTTCCGATGCTCACGGAAGCGCACGCACCAAACTGTTGACAATTGACAATTTCCGCACCTAGAGTCGTCTTATTGCACAGGCACTTACCCGCCTGCCGGCAGCGACTTCCAACTCACGGCGCGCTTGCCCGAATCTCCCCACCCAGGCGCGGCGACCATCCTCCATCTCCCGAAAAGAACGGATACCCCATGGCAGAGAGCCACTTCCGTCCGAAGTACATCTCCTTCGATGTCTACGGCACGCTGATCAACTTCGACATCGATCCCACCACCCGGCGACTGCTTAATGGGCGCCTGCCTGAAGAGCAGTGGCCTGCCTTCAAAAAGCAGTTCCGCGGGTACCGCTTCGACGAGGTCCTTGGCGACTACAAGCCCTACGAGCAGATCCTTCAGGATTCCTTTGACCGGGTATGCAGGCGGTGGGGCATCGGTCCGACCCCTGGTGCGGGCGCAGAGTTTGCTGACGCCGTCCGCGGCTGGGTTGCCCACGACGACGTGCCGGCCCCACTGAAGCTCATGGGGGACAACTACAAGCTGGTGGCTCTGTCCAACGCTGACACCAGCTTCCTGGATATCAGCATTCCCAAGCTCGGTGCAGACTTCCACGCCGTTTTGACCGCTGAGCAGGCCCAGGCCTACAAGCCGCGCTACCAGGCCTTCGAGTACATGCTGGACACCCTGAATGCCAAGCCGGAGGAGTTCCTGCACATCTCCTCGCACACCCGGTACGACATGCATCCGATGCACGACATGGGCTTCCGTAACCTTTGGCTGCTGGACCGCGGCTACGACCCCATTACCGGGGGCTATGACTACAACACTGTTGAGTCCCTTGACGAGATCAACAAGCACCTGGGTCTCTAGAAGACTTCGAGGCGAAAGGTCACACCATGAAACTTGTTCCCTATTGGCTGGACACTGCCGAACCTTCCGGCGACTACCGGCGCACTCCGGTCCCGGAAAACGTCGATGTTGCGATTATCGGTGCCGGCTTTACCGGGCTCTCGGCAGCAGTTGAGTTCGCCAAGCAAGGTGCCAGCGTTGCTGTCTTCGAGCGTCACACCGTGGGCTGGGGTGCATCAGGCCGCAACGGGGGTATGGCAACCACCGGGCTGGCCATCGGCTTTAGCACCGCGGTCAAGCGGTACGGGGCGCCCCGCGCCGTCGAGATGTTCCGTGAATACAACGACGCCATCGAAACCATTGAGAAGCTGGTGCACGATAATGGCATCGACTGCGACTTCAAGCGGTTCGGCAAGCTCTCGCTGGCCTTCCACAAGTCCCACTATGACGGTTTCCTGAAGTCGCAGGAGTTGCTCGCGAACCTCGTGGATCACCACGTAAATGTCATCCCCAAGTCCGATATCCACTCTGAAATTGGAACGGACTTTTACCAGGGGGCCATGATGGATCCGCTGGGTGCAGGGCTCCATGTGGGGAAGTTCGTCCACGGGCTCGCCGAGGTGGCTGCAGACAACGGAGCCGATATCTGTGAGAACGCAGCGGTCACGGAGTTGAAAAAGATCTCGGGGACCGTCCACGACGTGCACACCATCCGCGGTATTACCCGTGCCAAGCAGGTTCTGGTGGCCACCAGCGGTTACACGGGCAACCTCACCCCGTGGCTCCAGCGCCGCGTGATCCCGGTGGGCAGTTTCATCATCTGCACCGAGCCGTTACCGGAGGAGGTTGTCAACCGCATCCTCCCCAATAGGCGCCAGGCCTCTGACAGCAAGATGCTGACCTACTACTTCCGGATCACCCCGGACAACAGGCTGCTGTTCGGCGGCCGGGCCCGGTTCGCCTTGTCCAGCCCGGATTCGGACGTCAAGAGTGCAGAAATCCTGCATAAGGCAATGACCGAACTTTTCCCCTACCTGGCCAAAGTGAAGGTGGACTATATCTGGGGCGGGCTGGTTGACCTCTCCATGGACCAGATGGTGCACGCGGGGCTGCATGATGGCTTGTTCTATTCACTGTGCTACAGCGGCCACGGCGTCCAGATGGCCGCCCACATGGGCAAGAAGATGGCGCACTACATGGCCGGGGACAAGCAGGCGAACGTGTGGGAAGACCTCAAGAACCCGCCCGTGCCCGGCCACTTCGGCCCGCCATGGTTCCTGCCCTTCATCGGCGCGGCCGCAAAAATCATCGACCGGTTCAGCTAACCAAGGAAAAGGTTCCCATGAGCTCAGTGACAAGCGTGGCTGGAGCCTGCCCGAATACCGGGCGGGAAACCGCGTTTAGGCGGGCAAAAGCCGCCGAACTCCCCGGGGGAGCGTTTTTTGAGGGCCGCTGGCAAACAGCGGACAGGAACTTGGAAATCCGGGATCCTGAGGACGGTGTACTCCTCGGTACGGTGTGCTCTTCCTCCGCACAGGATGTGCGCCGGGCCGTTGCCCACCTGCACCGCAGCCTCCAGGAGGAGGCCTGGCCCCTTCGGGAGCGCAGGGAAGCCCTGGAACGGGCCGCGGTTCTCCTTTCGGAACAGTCCGTACGGTTTTCGGAGATCATCGCCGCAGAGAGCAGCAAAACCATCAGGGAGGCCGAACGAGAGGTACTCCGGTGCATTGAAACCCTGCGTCTTTCCGCCGCTGCCTCAAGCGAGCTAGCCGGTGAGACCCTTTCCTTTGAGGACAGCATGGCAGGAGCGGACAAGATCGGCTGGTACACCCGCAAACCGGTGGGAATCATCGCGGCCATCACGCCCTTCAACGATCCGCTCAATCTCGTGGCGCACAAGCTGGGCCCGGCACTCATTGGAGGCAACGGCGTCGTCCTTAAACCGTCAGGCCGCACGCCGCTGACCGGGCTTGCGTTCATTGAGCTGCTGCTGGAAGCAGGCGTCCCAACCGGCCGCCTGGCCGCCATAGTCTCGGGCCCGGGGGTATCCGGGGCGATCGTATCCGACCCGCAGGTAGACCTAATCTCGTTCACTGGGGGACCCCGGACCGCCGACCGCATCGCTGCCGCCGCCGGAGCCAAGAAGATCCTCTCGGAGCTGGGAGGCAACAACGCAACCATCGTGTGCGCCGACGCCGAACCTGACAAGGCGGCTGCGGCGATCGTGGCGGGGGCATTCGGAGTGGCCGGACAAAACTGCCTCTCAGTCCAACGTGTCTACGTCCACATTTCCCTGTTCGAACAGGTACTCGAAAAGGTGGTGTTGGGGACCCGGGCGCTCCGCACCGGCGCGAAGTTCGAGCGTTCCACCGACGTAGGTCCCCTCATCAGCGAAGCTGAGGCGCGCCGGGTGGAGGAGTGGGTGGACGAGGCCTGGAAAGCCGGGGCCAGGGTCCATGTGGGCGGGCAGCGCCGGAACGCGTTCTACCAGCCCACCGTCCTCACGGACGTGCCGTCAGACGCCCGGATCATCCGCGAAGAAGTGTTTGGGCCAGTGGTCAGCATCGCGCCTTTCATCCAGGTCTCCGACGCAATACAGGCGGCCAATGACTCTGAGTACGGACTCCAGGCCGGGGTCTTCACGGAATCCATCGACATGGCGTTGGCAATAGCCGACAAGCTCCACGTAGGGGCCGTGGTGATCAACGAAACCAGCGACGTCCGGATCGACTCGATGCCCTTCGGCGGCTTTAAGAAGTCCGGGGTTGGGCGTGAGGGCGTGAAGCATGCCGTTCGTGAGATGACAGAACCGAAAAGCACCATCATCAAACTGGCCGCGCCGGGCACCGGCTGGCAGCGGCTGACGCGCACTTCAGAACGGAATGCATCATGACCACCCACAAAATCGCGGTGATCGCGGGCGACGGCATTGGCAAGGAAGTAGTCCCGGCCGCCATCGAATGCCTTGAGCGGATCGCCGGGATCCACTCCTTGAGCCTGGAGTTCACGTATTTCGGCTGGGGATCGGACTACTACTCCCGCCATGGGCGAATGATGCCCCTGGACGGGTTGGAGCAGCTGGCGCTGCACGACGCCATCTTCCTCGGCGCCGTAGGTTCGCCGGACGTCCCCGATGCTGAATCTCTTTGGGGCCTCCTGATCCCCATCCGGCGCGAATTCCGGCAGTACATCAACCTCCGTCCTGTGAAAACGCTCGACGGCGTGAGGTCGCCCCTGGCGTCGACGGAGCCGATCGACATCCTCATTGTTCGTGAGAACAACGAAGGAGAATACTCGGAGGTGGGTGGCCGGGTGTACCGCGGCCTGCCGCACGAAGCTGCGGTCCAGGAAACCATCTTCACCCGCCTGGGAGTATCCCGGGCCGCCCATTTTGCCGCCTCGCTGGCAGCCACCCGGAAGGGCCGCCTGACCTCCGCCACCAAGAGCAACGGCATCATCCATACCATGCCGTTCTGGGACGAGGTGGTGGAGGAGACCACCCGGCTGTACCCCGGAGTGACGCTGACCAGTGAGCTCGTGGACGCATTGGCTGCGCACCTCGTCCTGAAGCCCTGGACCCTCGATGTCATTGTGGCCTCCAACCTGCTCGGTGACATCCTTTCGGACCTGGGCAGCTCCGTCACCGGTTCCATCGGCGTGGCTCCCAGCGCAAACCTGAATCCGGAAGGAGATTATCCTTCCCTCTTCGAACCGGTCCACGGTTCCGCGCCGGACATTGCGGGTAAGGGACTGGCAAACCCGGTGGGCCAGATGTGGTCCGGAGCGATGATGCTCGATCACCTGGGCTTCCCGGTGGCGGCCAGACACCTCCAGGAGGCCTTCGAGTCCGCCCTCCGGGAGGGCCTTGGCACCCGTGATGTGGGAGGACCATCATCGACCTCGGAGTTCACGGCCGCGGTTCTGGCCGCGATAGACGCCATCGAGCTACCCGCCGAGGCTGACCTGCTCATCTCAGGCATGCCATCTGCGCCGGCGGCGGCAGCAGCGCCGTCGTGACTATGTCAGGCCAGACCCAGCGGCCCGTCGTCGCCGTGCTGTACCGTGAGGCGCTGCCGCCCCGCCTGGCGGAGATAGAGGAGCTGGCGGAGGTCCGCCTGACTAGGGCAGACGGGCTGGCCAAGGTCCTGGACGGAGCGGATGTCCTGTACCAGTGGCATTCGTTTTCCCCGGCGCTGCGGGAGAACTGGGCTGCAGCTGGGTCACTAAAGTGGGTCCACGTTTCAGCAGCGGGCGTCAGCCAGTTGTTGTTCGACGAACTGATCCGAAGCGACGTGCTCTATACAAATTCGCGGGGAGTCCTCAGCCGCGCTATCGCGGAGTTTGCGCTGGGCTTTGTCCTGGACATCGCCAAGGACTCACGGGGCTCACTGACGCTTCAGCAACAGCGGCGGTGGCAGCACAGGGTAACCCGGAAAATCCAGGGCCAGCGCGCCCTGGTGGTGGGTACGGGTTCCATTGGCAGGGAAATCGCATCCCTGTTCCGCGCCGCGGGCCTGCAGGTCAGCGGCGCCGGCCGCAGCAGCCGTCCGGGAGACGGGCATTTCGACCAAATCAGTTCTTCAAAGGATCTGGCCACCATCGTTCATCCCTTTGACTACCTGGTGCTGGCAGCTCCGCTGACGGAAGACACCAGGGGACTGGTGGGCGCTGATGTCCTGGCATCAATGAAACCCGGCGCGCACCTCATCAACGTTGGACGCGGTGAACTGGTCCAGACGGACGCGCTCATGGAAGCCCTGACCTCCGGGTCCATTGCCGGCGCGGCCCTCGATGTGGTCCACCCGGAACCGCTGCCCGAGGAACACCCGTTATGGAGCATGGAGAACGTCATCCTGACCCCCCACATGAGCGGCGACACAGAAAATTACCTCGATGATCTTGGGGAGCTGTTCGTAGCAAACCTGAAGCGCTACCGCAACGGCGATCCGCTGCACAACGTCGTGGACAAAAGCCTCGGGTTCGTCCCGGTTCCCTGAACAATCCGAAAGGTGCCATGCCTACTATCGTCAAGGCATTCATAGCTACTTCTCCTACTTCGGCCCTTGAGCCCGGAACCGTGGAACGGCGGGATCCGGGTGAGTTCGACGTGCGGATTTCCATCCGGTACACAGGAATTTGCCACTCTGACATCCATGCAGTGCGGGGCGACTGGGCAGGTGTGACCTATCCTCTGGTTGCCGGCCATGAGGTCACCGGAGTCGTAGAAGCCGTGGGGCGCAAGGTCACGAGGCATGCGGTAGGGGACCGTGTTGGTGTGGGCTGTTTCGTTGATTCCTGCCGTGAATGCGTGCACTGCCGGGAGGGGGAGGAGCAGTACTGCTTGAGGGGCGCCACAAGCACGTACAACTCGACTGGCAGTGACGGCCGGCCCACCGCGGGCGGGTACAGCACCTCCATCGTGGTGGACGAGAATTATGTACTCCGGATCCCGGACAGAATCACCCTCGAGACTGCGGCCCCGCTGTTGTGTGCGGGGATCACTGTGTACTCACCGCTGCGCAACAGGAACACCGGGCCGGGGACGCGCATAGCAATCGTTGGCATGGGCGGACTGGGACACCTGGGCGTGAAGATTGCGGCCGCAATGGGTGCCGATGTAACAGTCCTCAGCCAATCCCCCAAAAAGCAGGCGGATGCGCTCCGGTTCGGCGCCAACCACTTTCATGCTACGTCCGATCCCGCCACCTTCACCGATCTTCAGGGCAAATTTGACCTCGTCATCAACACCGTCTCGGCAGACATCGACGTGGATGCTTATCTCTCCATGGTGGCGTTGGACGGCACCCTGGTGCTCGTGGGGCTGCCCTCGAAACCGTTGAGTCAACGGGCTTGGTCCCTCATTTCTATGCGCCGCAACCTCAGCGGTTCAAAGATGGGAGGAATCAGGCAAACCCAGGAAATGTTGGACTTCTGCGCCGCCCATAAACTGGGTGCCGAGGTGGAGGTCATCCCTGCCAGCTGCATCAACCAGGCCTACGAACGGGTGCTGGCAAGTGATGTCCAGTACCGCTTCGTAATCGATGCCACCACGTTCTGACTGCTGTCTGGTGCACCGGCCAGTCTGTGGTTTAGCGGGATATCAGCAGGCTTAGCTGGCCCCGGATGTCCTGGACGATTTCCTCGACGCTCAGGCCGGCGTTCACGCTCGCGGCCATGCTGAGGAACATGATTGCGCTGACGATGCGCGCCATCTTGGCGGCGTCGCCGTCACTGACCACATGATGCCTGCCCAGGACGGCGGCAATGGCTTCCTCGGTTTCAGCAACGATGGAAAGTGCCTGGCCGTGGTGCGGCTCCGTCGGGTCTCCGAAGACCATCTCCCGCAAGTAAATCCGCCCGTTGCCGATCTGGACGCGGTTGCATTCCACGATCGGCCGCACAATGGCCAAAGCCGCATCCAGCGCATCCGTTTGGGTTTCCGCGTCGGCCCTGCCCCGCTCCAGAGCCTCGGCGTAATGGGCGTTCTGCACAAGCAGGAGGAGTTCTCCTTTGGTTTTGGCGTAAAGGAACAAAGTCCCGGTGCCAATGTCCGCCTTGTCGGCGATCTGTTGCGTCGTGACATCCTCGACGCCATGCTCGGCAAACAACTCGCTGGCGGCGGCTGTGATGCGCTCAAGTTTTTGCTGCTTGTTCCGCTCGCGCCGTCCGGGTGGCTGGGACGCAACAGACATGCGGCTTCCTTCCGGATTAACTGACTGGGCTCAGTTATGAGTATAACGCCTTGCGCGACCCCCTCGTCAGTCAACCGGCCCGTCTGCCGCAGCCAGGAATTTAGCTGCCACCGGGCCGAATTGTGCATGGTACTGAAAGATGCCGCCATGCCCGGAGTCGGGGTAGATCACCAGTTCGGATCCCTTGATCCGCCGGTGCAGATCCTCCGAGAGGACCGACGGCACCATGCGGTCATGGTCTCCGTTGGCAATGAGGGTGGGGACGGTGAGCTTCGACAGGTCCGAGGGAACGGCCCGGCCGAACCGCTGGATTGCCTTCAGCTGCGTCTGGAATGCTCTGGTGCTGATTGGCTTGTCCCGGTGGTTCGCGCGCTCCTGGAGGCGCTTGATGAATGCCTTCGCGGCGGGCCTTCCCGTAGCGTTGCGGTTAAAGAACAGGAACTCCTTGGGGTCTGAACGCGTCAAGACCGCGCGAAAAATGTCCCAGTAAGTAACGGCGACCACCTTGTCCATGTCCTTGCCTCCACGCGGCCCGGTTCCGGTCAGCACAAGCTTGCGGACCAGCCCTGGGTGCTTAAGTGTGAGGTCCTGGGCGATCATGCCGCCCATGGAGAAGGAGAAGACATCAATCTTGTCGAACCCCATGGCCTCGATAAATGCGTAAGCATCATCGGCCATCTCCTCGATGGTGCCGGGAACTTCCCCGGTGGAGGCGCCCACGCCACGCTGGTTGAAAGTGATGACGTGCCGGTTTTTCGCGATGGGGTCAATGATGCGGGGGTCCCAGTTGTCCAAGCTTGCAGCTAGGTGCACGAAGAAGACAACGGGGATACCGCCTTTGGGCCCCAGCTCGCGGTAGGCGTAGGTGACTCCTCCTGCGGTGATAGTGCGGGTAGCTGCTTCCGCGTACGAGGTGACTGGGGACTCCCTTGCGGGATCGGTGGTGTCCATGAGCGATTTTTCTCCTAATTGGTTCTGGCAACGTGGCCTGCTGAATCAGTGGCGGTTCAGTGGTTGAGGGTCAGCACCGCTTTGCCGCGGATGCCGCCGTCGGCCAGGGACTGCAACGCCTCTGGAGTTTGGGCGAAATCGAAAACCTTTCCGACGACGGGGCGCAGCGTCCCGTCGTCGACCAACGCGGCGATTTGGCGCAGTTGGGCCCCGCTGGCACGCATGAACAGGAACTCATAGCTGACTCCGAGCTTCTTGGCCTGCCGCCTGATTTTGCTGCTGAGTGCTGTGACCGCCAGGCGCAGGACAGGATTCAGGCCGGCATCGCGGGCGAACTCCGGATCCGGCGGACCGGAAATCCCAATCGCCTTCCCGCCTGACTTGAGGACGCGCAGGGACTTTTCGAGGTTCTCCCCGCCGAGGCTGTCGAGAACAAGGTCATACCCGCTGAGGTGTTCCTCAAAATCCTCGGTGCGGTAGTCAATTACCACGTCAGCCCCGAGCTCCCGGAGGAAATCCGCGTTCGAGCCGCTGGCGGTGGTGGCAACAGTCGCCCCGAGGTGCTTAGCGAGCTGGATAGCGATAGAGCCCACCCCGCCGGCACCTGCGTGAATGAGGACCTTCTGCCCGGGCCGCACATTGCCGTGCTCAATGAGGGCCTGCCATGCGGTGAGTGCCACCAGCGGCAGCGAGCCGGCCTCTGCCATGCTTGCCGATACGGGCTTGAGGGCCAGGTCATCCTCGGCGACGGCGATGCGCTCCGCGAACGTGCCGATGCGGTCCTTGTCGGGCCGGCCGTAGACCTCGTCACCGGGTTTGAACCCGGTGACCTTTGCCCCGACGCGGATGACCGTACCGGCCACGTCATTGCCGAGGATTAACTGGAGCTTGTAGGGGAGGATCTGCTTGAACTCACCAAGCCGGATCTTCTCATCCAGCTGGTTCAAGCCCGCGGCCCGCACCTGGACGAGCACGTCCCTTTCCCCCATAGCCGGCTCCGCGACGTCCGCTTCACGCAGCGGCTCTCCGTACTTGGTAACGACAAAAGCTTTCATGGCTGACCTTTCGATATTTGATCCCCCTCAATTGTGAGTATAGTCAGTAATGTATGTCAAGGGCAGGGGCGGGCACGCAGGGATGAGCAGACCGTAGTTCTGGTTATGCCGCGCAGTCAGTCAGGGAAGAGCCGCGGTCAGGAAGCATATTGGATCAGCGTGTCGGCACTGGGGGACGCTGGGTTCCTGGCTGGCTGCGCTGGTGCTGCCGGAGTGCAAGCAACGGAAACAGGAGCACGGACAGCATTCCTGCTCCCACAAGCGCCGAAGCGGTTCCGCTGGTGATCAGCCCTTCGTCCCGGCCAATGCCGGTCACGGCGACAATAATCGGCAGGCCTGTGGCCGCGAACAGGACGATGGCCCGTTTGTCGCCAGGAGTGGATTTCGGCGGAGCGGCCAGCAGGGACGGCAGCCCGCGGATGACGAGCAGGATTACAAGGAACAGGGGGACCAGAGCAAGGGCTGCCGGGCTGCTGGTCAGCGCGTTCAGCTCAAAGTCGATGCCGGTATCGATGAAGAAGACCGGCACCAGGAATCCGAAGGCAATGGCGTCGATCTTCATCTCGATGACGTGCCGGTCGTGTTCGGAAGCCCGGGCGATCGCAACCTTCCAAAGGACGCCCGCGGCGAAGGCACCCAGCAGCATGTCCAGCCCCAGCACCATACTGAGGACAACCAGAACACTCAGGATGAACATGATGGACCGGACGGCGAACTGGCCGCTGGTATGCAGGGTCCTGGTGACCTGGGAGTGGAGCAGTGAATGCCGAGCGCGGGAGGCCAGAAAGATCGCCAGGCCGGTCAACAGGACGAATCCGAGAAGCACCGCTGTGGCCGGTCCCAGTTCCCTTCCGCTGAAGAACAGCGAGACCGCAACCAGCGGACCGAATTCGCCGACTGCACCCAACGCCGCCACCGTGATACCCATCGGGGACTTTGACTCGCCGGCGTCGCGCAGGATCGGCAGAAGCGTGCCGAGGGCGGTGGAACACAATGCCACGCCGATGATCACGGCGGCCTCCGGCCCTGGTGCCAGGACAAGCCCGGCACCAATGCCGGCCGCCAATGAGATAACCCAGCCCGCCGCCGCACGGTTGGCAGGCCGGCCGCGGATTGCGGCGAAATCGATCTCGTTGCCGGCAACGAAGAAGAGCATGGCCAGCCCGAAATCCGCCAGGGTGTCAGTGAACTGCGTGGACTGTATCCAACCCAGCAGACTGGGGCCCAGCACGATTCCGAGGATAATTTCGAACACCACGACGGGCACCCTGAGCACCCGGTCCAGGAAACGGGCAGCAAGGGGCGCTGCAACAGCCAGCAAGGCGATCAGAACCAATGACGTGGACAAGGGCTGCATCGGCGGTACCTCCGGCACCTCGGCTGGTTCGAAGGAAAGTATTCCAAAGCTACAGCCATGGTCAGCGGCGGCGCCATAGCAGCTTAACAGCGCCAAGGCGGCCGGCCGGCCGGCTCTGCGGATCCTTCCGGGGCCGGTCTGCGCGGCAAAAACTGTCCGTGGATTGGCACTCTCCGCCGTTTCGGAAGGAATCATCAAGTTGGGTGAAGAATGCTCGTCCTCTAAGGTTGGTGCTCGATGAATGCCCCTGATGAGACGTCGCCACGTGGTCCTGTTTTTGTTGATTCCTCAGGCCGGCGGCTGCGGCGGCTCAAGCTTGCGGGCCTGGGCGCCCTCGGAATCGTGGCAGGGTACGTCGCCCTTCTCCTGGTTGCCCTCATCGGCGGTCCCAACGTAGCCGCACCCTACCTGCCCTTCCCCGCCGCCGTGGGGACCGGCAGCGTACCGTCTTCCCCGCCGGCGCCCGCTGCCGACGCCGGTGCTCCCCAGGGTGCAGAAGGCCCGGCAGCCGTCCCGGCTGCGCCCTCCGCGCTTCAGGTTCCGGCGGCGGCCCCTCAGGCTGTCCCTGCAGCACCGCCGGTCAGCGCCGCTGCTGTGCCGGCGGCTGTCCCGGCCGCACCCGCGGATGAGCCGGAGCACGGCGCCCGGCCAACGGATCCCGGAATGAGCGGCACGGCGCCGGGCGCCAACGAGTTGGCTCCGGGCCGGGCAACACGGCCCTCCACCCCGGCGCACCCGTGAGTATGTCCCGCCCCAGCGAAACCGGCGTACGCAGCAAAGGCGCTGTCCCCACCAAAAGCCCCCGCCCCGCAAATGTCCGCGCTCACTGGCTGGTCCTTCTGGCCACACTTCTGGCCTTGGGCCTTGCCCTGGTGGTACAGGGGTACATGCACCACCTTGGCCGGGTGGGCTATGACTCCGTACCGGCAGGCGCACCTGCCAGTGATGTCCTGAAGGCCGTATCCCAAGGCGGTCCTGTGGTGGATTCGCGGGGCGGGGCCGTGCGTGCGGCCAGTCCTCCGGAGCGGACCGTGGCACTGACCTTCGACGACGGCCCGGACCCCGTCTGGACGCCGAGGATCCTCGACGTCCTCCGGAGACACCAGGTCCATGCAACCTTCTTCGTGGTCGGGTCCGCGGCGGCTGACAATCCCGACCTCTTGCGCCGCATTGTGGCTGAAGGCCACGAGATCGGCGTCCATACACTCACCCACGCCGACCTCGGCACCGCCGGAACGTGGCGCAGCCAGCTCGAGGTGCAGGGTGCCCAGGACGTGATCGTGGGTATCACGGGCGAGGCCGCGTCACTGCTGCGTCCGCCCTACAGTTCCGGCAATGCGGCGCTGACCAATGGCACATGGTCCGCAATGCAAGGCCTGGCGGACCAGGGTTACCTCACGGTGCTGAGCAGTATGGACAGCGAGGACTGGCGGCTTCCGGGCGCCGCAGCGATCGAGGACAACCTTGACCCAACAGGTGCGCAGGGGCAGGTGGCCCTGATGCACGACGGCGGAGGAGACCGGGAGCAGACCGTCGCCGCCCTTGATTCCGCACTGATGAAGTTCGAGGACGAAGGCTTCCGGGTCACCACCGTGGGTGACTCAATGGGCATTGACAGCACGCGGCCGGCTTCCTCCATGGAGGAGGTCAGCGGGACGGCCTTCCTGTGGGGTATCCGGCTGAGCGACTTCGTGGTCACGGCCATCTCATGGGCCCTCGTTGCGGCCGGCGTCGTGACTTTCATCCGCGCCGTCCTCGTGGTTTTCTTTGCCGCCCGCCATAGCCGCGCAGCACGCCGGATCGCGGCTGCCGGCCGTGGCCGGCGCCGGGTGGACGTGATGGTCCGGCCGGAAATTACGGAGCCGGTGACGGTGATCGTGCCCGCATACAACGAATCGGCCGGCATCGAGGCAGCAGTCCGGTCCATTGTGGCCTCCACCCATCCGGTGGAGATCATCGTGGTGGACGACGGTTCAACCGACGGGACGGCCGATATCGTGGACGCGCTCGGACTGCCCGGCGTCACCGTAATCCGGAAGGAGAACGGCGGCAAACCCTCCGCCCTGAACGCCGGGCTGCACGCGGCCAGCCATGAACTCGTGGTGATGGTGGACGGCGACACCGTCTTCGAACCGGATACGGTCCACGCCCTCATCCAGCCCTTCTCCGACCCGCGGGTGGGTGCCATTTCGGGGAACACAAAGGTCGCTAACCGCGGCGGCATCCTGGGCGCCTGGCAGCACATTGAGTACGTCGTCGGCTTCAACCTGGACCGCAGGCTGTTCGACGTCGCCGAATGCATGCCCACCGTGCCCGGCGCTATCGGTGCTTTCCGCCGTGACGCCCTCCTCCGGGTGGGTGGAGTCAGCGACGACACGCTCGCCGAGGACACCGACCTGACCATGTCACTGTGCCGCGACGGCTGGCGCGTTGTGTACAAGGACGACGCCCGTGCCTGGACCGAGGCGCCCGCCAGTCTCGCAGCGCTGTGGAAACAGCGCTACCGCTGGTGCTACGGCACCCTGCAGGCCATGTGGAAGCACCGGGGCGCGGTGGTGCAGGGAGGCGCGGCCGGCAAGCTGGGCCGGCGCGGACTGGGCTACCTGCTGGTCCTGCAGGTGCTGCTTCCCCTGTTCGCCCCCGTGGTGGATGTTTTTGCTGTCTACGGCCTGATCTTCCTCGATCCACTCCGGATTGCCGTGCTCTGGTTCGTCTTCCTGGCCGTCCAGTTCCTGATGGCCGCTTACGCGTTCCGGCTCGACAACGAGCGGCTCCGGCCGCTCTGGAACCTTCCGCTGCAGCAGTTCGTCTACCGGCAGCTGATGTACCTCGTGGTCATCCAGGCAGTGGTCACGGCACTGGCCGGCGTACACCTGCGCTGGCACCGCATGGAGCGGTACGGCACCCTGCGCGTTCCGCACGGGCAGAGCTAGCAGCCAGCACGTCCAGACCACGACGGCGGAACGCCCCTGAGGCGGCTCTGGCCGCTGATACAGGGGCGCCAGGCGTTTCCTACGCGGTGGGAGCTGCCTCGGGCGGGGAGGCCTGCGGCGGTGCCGCGTCCGCCGGTGCCGAGTCCGCCGGCGGGGGTGTCAGCAGCACCACCGGCGCCGGTGACGGGACACCGCCTGCGGCAGGTGCAGCGGGTTTGATGTTCTGGTTGATGTGGAAGAAGTTGTCCGGATCGTACTTGGCCTTGAGCCCGGCGAGCCGCGGATAGTTGGACCCGAGTGTGTCCTCGATCCTGGACTGGTCGTCGGCATCCTGGAAGTTGATGTAGCCGCCAGGCGCGGAATACTCGTGGAGCGCTGCCCAGTAGTCGCGGACCCAGGCGATGTTCTTTTCATTCTCCGCAGGCTCTGGCCATTGTGCGGCAATCACCGGCGCGAAGTTCACATCCCGTAGGCAAAAGCGGTGGCCTCAGGGGCCACCCGCTGCACTGCCCCGTCAAGGGGATAGAAGTGGTTGGCCGAATGGACGCTGGGAATTCCCGGGGCGAATTCGACGGCGGTGCGGAGCGCATCGTCGCTGAGGGTCCGCAGGAAAACCGTCTTCCAGTAGCCCTGCAGGCCTGGGGCATTAAGCCCGTCGAACATGATGTTCAGTGCCGGGTAGGGCATCGGTGCGAAGAAGCTCCCCAGCGCCGGCCCGGCGTCGAGCATGGCCTGCCAGTGCGCAGGTCCGGCGTCAAGATCGCCCGTCCACATGCCGACGATCACGGCTACCGGCCGATCCGTCTGCAAGCACCACGTCAGCCGAGACCAGGTTGTCGCACGCCAGGCCGTACTTGCGGGCTAGGTAGCCTATGCCGCCGCCCAGGGTGAGGCCTGCCACGCCGGTGGAGCCGACGAGGCCACCCGTGCTCGCGAGCCCGAACGCATGTGTCGCATGGTTGTAATCAGCCCACGTGGCGCCCGGCTCCACTCTCGCAGTCCTCGCGGCAGGATCAACACGGACTCCACGGCGGGCCGACAAATCGAGGACCAGGCCGCCGTCGACCGTCCCAAAACCAGGTGCGCTGTGACCGCCGCCCCGCAAGGCAACCTCAATATCGAGACCGCGCGCAAAGCGGACGGCGGCCATCACGTCCGCCACCTGGGACACCCGCAGCACCGCCGCGGGGCGGCGGTCGATCATGCCGTTGTACACGCGGCGTGCCGCGTCATACTCGGCGTCGTCCTCTTCAATGACCTGCCCGCGGACCTGTTCGCGGAGTACGTCAAATCGATCGCTACCCATGACAATTCCAGACTCTCTCAGAGACCACATGGCAGCCAGCTCCGTCTCGAGTCCCAGCGAGGGCCAGCGCTATGACCCTCTTGGTATACGCCTGGCCCCATGCGGGTCAAGAGCCGCAGGCACGCTTCAGCTGCCTGATCCGCACCGGTAGCGGATGTGCGTCACCAGGGGTGTGCCACTGACTTCTGTTGGCTCAAGCTTGAGGTTCCGGACGCCGTCCAGGAGCCGCTCGCCGGCTCCAAGGAGAAGCGGCGAGATATGGAGCCGCAACTCATCGATCAGGCCGGCGGACAGATATTGGCGGACAGTTTCCGCGCCACCGGCTATGGCCACGTCCTTGCCGGCCGCGGCCTCCCGCGCCTGCGCCAGTGCCGGTTCGATCCCGTCCTCAACGAAATAGAACGTTGTGCCGCCCTCCATTTTCAGGGGAGGCCGCGGATGATGCGTGAGCACAAAAACGGGGGCGTGATAGGGCGGTTCTTCGCCCCACCAGCCACGCCAGTCCTTGTCCCAGGGACCTGCCCCGGGGCCCGCGAACATGTTGCGGCCCATAACGTAGGCCCCCGCGGAGAGGATGCCCTCCAGCTCTTTGACGTTGGCAGCGGGCTCCTCGAACTGCCACCGGTGCAGCTCCTCTCCACCCTCGCCCAGGGGATTTTCCGGGGTCTGGTTGGGGCCGGCGAGGAAGCCGTCGACGGATACGGTGAGATCGCAGGTGACGGTACTCATTGCTTCCTTGGATGGTGGCTGTGGTGGTCGGGAGGGGGACGGGCTAACGGCCATGCTAGTGGCGTCCGACGGCGGCTGGAAGGGATTGCTCCCAGCGCCCCTTGGGCAGGCGGCAGGTAGGATCTGCGCATGGAATCCATCGTTATTTACAGCCTCAGTGATGGTACCGACCGGGCACGCGTCCTCGAGACATACCCCCGCCACCAGGCTTACTTCGAAGCATTCCGCGCCAATGGCGGCGGCCTGCTGGCTCTGGGCCCGTTCCTGACACCGGACCCGGCCGGCTCTTCCATGGGGCTTTTCACCTCGCGCGAGGATGCCGAGCGGTTCATCGCCGACGATCCGTTCGTTGTGGAAGGCCTCGCCATTCCGCGGATCCTGGAGTGGGACCCCGTTCGCTTCGAGTAGGCACAGCCGCGCCTGCCCTTCTTCGTACCAGGCTCCCCGCCTTGCTAGGGCGCCGTGTCCGGGAGCACGGCAGCGACTGCGCTGATTTCCACAAGTGCGCCGGGAACACCAAGCCCGGCCACGAGGGCAGCGGTCACCAGGGCCGGCTCGTCGGACGCCAGCCCGGCCGCGATGGCCCGGTATCCGGCAGCGATGTCGGCGCCGTTGACGAACAGCACCGTCCACTGCACAACATCGCCGATGCCTGCGCCGGCGGCAGCGAGGGCGGTCTTCGCGTTCTCGAACGCGCGGGCGGACTGCGCGGCGACGTCGCTCCCGCCAACGAGCGATCCGGTGGCGTCCACGGAGTTCTGGCCGCCCACATAAATGGTGGTGGCGCCCGGCGGGACAACAGCAACATGGCTGAAGGCAGGGCTTGCAACGAGCCCTTCGGGACGGATGCGCTGTATGGCTGGCATGCCCGTATGCTCTCACGCAGGCCGGCGGACGGGTAGACCCGGCGGCATCCCGGGGATAGCATGACCCGCACCGGATCCTGCTGCCCGGAAGGCGTGGCTGCCGCTCCGGGATCCGCAGATTCAACGAGGAGACGGCCATGAGCCAGGCAAGGACAAAAACGCCGGCAGCAGACCTGATGGTGGACCTGATCATTTCACTGGATGGTTATGCCTCTGCCGAGGGATGGCCCGGCTGGTGGGGCCTGGAGGGCCCGGAGTACCTGGCCTGGCTCGAGGAGGAAGGGAAAAAGAACTACACCTTCCTGATGGGCGCCAATACCTACCGCCTGATGTCCGGCATGTCCGGGGAAGCCGCGGCGGGGGACTCTGGATTTTCCGAGAACGAGGGTGCCAGCCTCGCCGGCCTGGCCGCCGTCCCCAAAGTAGTCTTCTCCTCCACCCTGAAGGCCCCCTTGACCTGGCCGAACTCGCAGTTGGTGGCTGGAGACGCGGTGGACGCAGTCGCGGAGATGAAGCGGACCGGAACCGGGCCGATGAGCACCCTCGGTAGCCTGAGCCTGTGCCGTTCCCTGCTGGCAGCCGGCCTCGTGGACAGGTTCCGGCTGGTGGTCTTCCCGGTGATTACGGGCCGGACGGGCAGCGAACGGATTTACGACGGCTACCCCGACGTCTTATTGGAGATGGTGGAGAGCCGGACCTTCGACGGCCGGCTGCAATTGCTCGAATACGTCCCTGCCGTGCTCACGGGGCCGCCGGGCCAGGGTCCGGCCTGATCCGAATGGGTGCTGAATTTACCACTGGCAAACTGGCGTGCCTGTTCACGGGCTCCATATGGGCTGAGGGTCCTTTGTGGGTGCCATCCTCACGGACGGTCCGTTGGAGCGATATCCCGAACGACCGCATCCTCGAGTTCGACCCCGCGACAGGGACGACCGGTGAATACGCACTGGGGGTTGAATTCACCAATGGCCGAACCCTCGGCAGCGACGGCAGCGTAATCCAATGCAGCCACGGGCGCCGCCGGGTGGAGCGTGACAGCGGGGGAGCGGTGACCGGACTGGTTGATTCGTTCCAAGGCAGTCGATTGAACTCACCCAACGACGTCGTGGTGGCGAGGGATGCGAGCATCTGGTTCACGGATCCGCCGTACGGGATCCTTCCCGGCACAAAGGAAGGGCACGAAGGAGAGCAGGAATACGGCGGCTGCTACGTTTTCCGGCTCGAGCCTGCTTCTGAAACCCTTACTGCAGTCATCACGGACCTCGTGTACCCCAACGGTCTGGCCTTCTCACC
The DNA here is from genome assembly GCF_030817835.1 of Pseudarthrobacter sp. W1I19. Taxonomy (NCBI): domain Bacteria; kingdom Bacillati; phylum Actinomycetota; class Actinomycetes; order Micrococcales; family Micrococcaceae; genus Pseudarthrobacter; species Pseudarthrobacter sp. W1I19. The sequence goes on along the minus strand of NZ_JAUSZR010000001.1, from coordinate 2,323,965 downwards.
GGATGAGTCGATCCTGTACGTCGCGGACACGGCCGGCCCTGGCCACGGGGTACCGCTGCGGGTGGTCTCATACGAGGTGCGCGGCGGTATCTGCCGCCGCAGCGGAACCATTCTCGAGCTCGAGGAAGGCCATCCCGCTGACGGGTTGCGCGTGGATGTCCAAGGCAGAATCTGGACCTCTGCCGGCCCCGCCGTGCGAATCTATTCGCCATCCTTTGAACTCTTGGAAATCATTGCCGTGCCCGAGACGGTATCGAACCTGTGCTTCGGAGGCCCGGACGGCCAGGACCTTTACATCACGGCAACTACCAGCCTGTATCGCATCCGCACCACCACACGGGACGCCCGCGCGGCGGCAAGGCCATGACCAGTGTCGTCGGAATGTAGCCCTGCACGATCGTCCATATAATCTGCCTACATTTGCCATGGGAACGGCCGGGCGAACTGCATAGGCTTTGATCCGGGTTGCTTGAACACGTGCCGCAGTCCGCCGGACGCTGTTGTGCCAGTCCATCGCGGAAACTGGCGCCGCTGCAAGGGCATCAACAACCTCATCCTGACCGCCCCCGCGACCTGAAAGACTGCCCACATGCCTCCCGAACAAACCACCCTCGAACTACTGAAGGCCACCCACCGGCCCCCCGAGCGGGCCCTGCGGCTCCCGCCGATGAGCAATACCGAGGATCAGCACAGCAGATGGCGGGTCACCAGCCATTACATCGAAGTGGACGGCCGTCCCGCCGTGCCGGTTTCCGGCGAAATCCACTTCAGCCGGCTGCCCCGCGGCCGCTGGGAAGACCGGCTGCGGCTGATGAAGGCCGGGGGCATCACGGTGGTGGCCTGCTATGTGTTCTGGATCCACCACGAACGGACCGAAGGTGAGGCCCGCTTCGACGGCAACCTTGATGTTGCGGCCTTTGTCCGCCTGTGCGCCGCCCTGGAGTTGGACGTTGTCCTGAGGATCGGGCCCTGGTGCCACGGCGAGGTCCGCAACGGCGGTTTCCCCGACTGGGTCCAGGCAGCCGCTGTCGATCACCGCACGAACGACCCCGCCTACCTGGCCATGGTGGAGCGCTGGTTCAACCGCCTCGGCAGGGAACTGCGGGGGCTGACCGGCCCGGAGAGCAACGTCATCGGGATCCAGTTGGAAAACGAACTCTATGACCAGCCCGACCACATTACTGAGCTGAAGAAACTGGCCCGGGCAGCCGGGCTGAGCGCGCCGATCTGGACGGCCACTGCCTGGGGCGGTGCCGCCATCCCGGAGGAGGAGGTCCTGCCGGTCTTCGGAGGGTACGGTGACGGCTTCTGGGTGGACGCCCATGCGCCCTGGGACCCGACGTTCCGGGAGCACTACTTCTTCAGCCACCAGTGGGATGACCCCGGCATCGGCGCCGACCTCCGCGGACATTTCACCGGCAGTGAGGCAGAGCCGCCCCGGTCGCCGTCGGCCCTCTACCCGCCCGCCACCTGCGAGTTGACCGGCGGCATGGCCACGGCGTACCAGCGCCGGCCGTGGCCCACGGGCAAGGACGTGGCGGCGGTAGCCAACAACAAGATCGGCAGCGGCTCCGGCTGGCAGGGCTATTACATGTTCACGGGCGGAACCAATCCGCCCGGCGGCCTGCAGGAATCCCAGGCCACCGGCTACCCGAACGATCTTCCGGTGTTCGATTACGATTTCCACGCCCCCATCGGCGCTTCCGGCAGGCCCGCACCCAGCTTTGCAGTGCTGCGCACCCAGCACGCGTTCCTGGCTGCGTTCGGCGACCGGCTCGCCCCGATGCCGTCCACGCTGCCGGACCAGGTGCCCGCCGGTGTGGAGGACTCGGAGACGCTCCGCTGGGCGCTGCGCTCGGATGGGGAGGCCGGGTTCGTGTTCATCACCTGGCACCAGCCCCACGTCCCGCTGCCGGATCACGCCGGCGCGCAGTTCAGCCTGTCACTGGGTGAAGAAGGCGTGACATTTCCCCAACAGCCTGTCTCCATCCCCGTCGGCACCATTGCCGCGTGGCCGGTCAACCTCGACATTGCCGGAGTCCGGCTCTGCTGGGCCACGGCATCGCCGCTCACCCTGCTCGGGCCTGAATCGGCACCGACTTTGGTCCTGTCAGCCGAAGCTGGCATCGAACCGCAGCTCTGCTTCCCTGAAGGAACAGTCCTTGAGGGTCCGGCTACCGCCCTGGGCGGCAACGCCTACGCCACCGATCCCACCACGCCAGCCACCCTGACGGCCCGGTCCTCCGACAGTGAGCTGAAGATCCTGGTCCTGCCGGCTGAACTGGCGGATCAGGCCTGGGTCCTGGATACAAGGGGCGGAAGGCAGCTGGTCCTGTCGGCCGACCCGCTCTGGGCTGGCGGGGACGGACTCCTGGCCGGAAGGTCGCCGGGGTCAACTTCGGTCCGGCGGTACGCCACAGAGTCCCGCCGGTTCGAGGAGGTGCGGACATCCGCGGCTGAAGCGGAAACAGGGCGCCGATCCCTTACCGCCGAACGCATCCGGGCCGGCGCGCCCGTCCCCGGTTCCTTCGGCTCGCTTGCCGGCCGGGCGGCCGCTCCCGCCGACAGCGATATGGAGGAATGCGCCGAGATCTACAGGTTTGAGCTGACTGCGCCCTTCCCGGCAGGAGAGGGGCACGCAGAGCTGGAGATCGCCTGGGCCGGAGACGTCGCCAGGCTGCTCGTTGACGGCACAGTGGTTGCCGACCGCTTCTGGGACGGTTCCCCCTGGGTCATCGAAACGCACGACGCCGGAATCCGCCACGGCGCCGAGATCCTGCTTCAAATCCTGCCGCTCCCCAAGGACGCGAAGGTGGGTGTCCCGCAGGCGGCCCAACAAAGGCGGAATGATGCTGATGGCGACCTGGCGGCCTTGGACAGCGTGGAACTGATCCACTGGACCGCGTGGCAGGAGGTGCCTGCCTGAGTGGGTCCTGTCCGCCATAGTATGGACATTTTGGTGACGTAAGGAGCGGGCGTGGAGCGGGCAACGGGGTTCCGGAACCAGCGGCTGGTGGTGGTGCCGCGGCCGCTGGTACGCGAAGCACTCGCCCGTCCCGTCACCCGCCGGCTGCTGGTCACCGACGCCGGGGTTTTCCCCGTCGCTGAGGCCCACGGCCGTTACCGTCCCGGGGGCGCGCAGGAAACCATCGTCATCCTCTGCGTCGCGGGAAGCGGGTGGGTGGAAACACGAGGTGCCCGGTTCGACGTCGGCAAGGGCACCGCCGTCGTACTTCCCGGCGGTACGGGGGAGGCGCATGCATACGGTGCCTCCCGGGACGACCCCTGGACCATCTGGTGGTGCCACGTCCGCGGCTCCGATGCTGCCGAACTGGTCGAAGAATCAGGCGTCCGTCCGGACCGGCCGATCATTCCACTGATCGCCGTGGACCGGCTGACGGCAATGCTGGACGAGATCATCACGGCCTTGGAACAGGACCAGTCGCCGGCCCGCCTGGTGGCGACAGCCGGGATGGCGTGGAAGCTGCTGGCTACCCTGGCGGTGGACCGTCGCGTCCCCGCCCAGGGCACTGCGCTGCAGCGGGCGATGAAGTTCCTGGAGGACCGGGTGGACGGCGCCATCCGGCTGCCTGACCTGGCGTCCCTGGTGGGCGTATCGTCGTCGCAGCTGAGCAAAATGTTCCGGGAGGCGACGGGCGGGGGAGTGCTGGCCCACCATACAGCGCTGAAGATGGCCCGGGCGCGGCTCCTGCTGGACACCACCGAGCTGGCAGTGGCCGAGGTGGGGCGTGAGGTGGGTCTGACTGACCAGTTCTACTTCTCCCGGCAGTTCCGGCGGCTGCACGGCGTCAGTCCCCGGGCGTACAGGGCGGAACGGAAAGGTTGAGCGGCTTGCCCGGGTTCGGCCAAAAATGTGGGGACAATGGGTGCCATGGCTGAAACTGAAGCGGTGACAACCCACGATTCGACTGTTGAAGCATGGACCCGGGCACTGGCAGAGTCCAAGGGATCGCCGGGAGGTGGTGCCGGGACGGGCGTGATGCTTGCCATCGCCGCGTCGCTGACCTCCATGGTGGCCGGCTACACCGAACCCGGCGAAGAGCAGCGGAAGGAATTGGCGGACGTCCACGGGCGGGCGCGCACGCTGCGCCGGACCGCGCTGGAACTTGCCGACGGCGATGCTGCCGCTTCCGAAGCGTTTGGCGCCGCGTTCCGCCTCGAACCGGGGCCGCAACGTGACGATGCCATCCGGCAGGCGTCGGTGAACGCTGCCCAAGCATCGGCAGTGCTGGGCGACCACGCCGTCGAAGCCATTGAAGACCTTGGCTGGCTTGCCGCCAACGGGAATCCGGCGCTCATTGCCGATGTCGTCGTCGCCTTCGGCGCCCTGAGGGCAGCAGTGACGGGGGCCCGCACCAACGTCAGTTTCGACCTCGCCACCTTGCGGTCCGCCGGCGCCACCCTCGAGGAGATCCGTGATGGGCAGCCCGTCCTGTGGGCAACGGTCCAGCGGCTCAACTCCGCGCTCGAAAGGATCGATGAACTGACGGCTGCCGTGGACCACCGCGCTGCCCCCACGGACACCGGCGCCGTCCAGGACGCTGTGTAGCAGCCCGCGGCGCGCTGGGTTAGTGCTGATTAACCGGATTCCGGGCTGATCCGCACTAAACTCCCTCGGGTAACAACCCTAGCCGCGGAGGGCCGCGACGGCGTCTGCCAAGGGCATGTGCAGTGCCGGACCGTGGCCGGGAAGTATTACGGAAACGGCGACGCCGGCCAGGCGGTGCGCAGTTTCGAGGGCCGCGGCCGGGTCCGACTGGTACATAGGGTGGAGCATCTGCGGTCCGGTCTTCCGGCTCAGCGGATGGCCGCTGACGAAGCAGTCCCCGACGGCGATGGCTCCCGCCGTCGGCAGGTGGATCGCGGCATTTCCCGGTGTGTGTCCCGGCACCGGGATGGCTTCGGGACGGCCTGGCAGGTTCCGGAGCGTCTCCTCGTCCCAGGCACGGGCCTGCGTTCCCGGCTGTGCCGTCAGGGCCCCGGACCGGATGACGTGGATCAGCCAGCGGAAAACGCGCGGGCGCCAGGCACGGACCATGACCTGGCCGAACGTGACCTGGTGCTTTTCCTTGCCCTGGACGTGGGCCAGCTCTTCCGGTGCAGAGAGGACCGGCGTCCCGTAGGTGCTGGCGAAGTAGGCTGCGGAGCCGGTGTGGTCCACGTGCCCGTGGGTGATGAGTACGGCCCGGGCTTCGGCGGGCTCCAGTCCCAGGTGGCGGATGGACGCCAGGACGAGTGATCGGTCCGAGGGGTAGCCGGTGTCGATGAGCATAAATCCCGTTGGGTCGCGGACCACCACCCAGTTGGACGCCGGGCCCTGGACGTGATGGACACCGGGGGCCGGCTCGGACATATGGTCTGCGGGCTGCCAGTTCCTGGCTGTGGAGTGCATGGCTGAATCGACCTACACCAGCGGCCACGGGTAGCGCATGCCTGTGGGGTCAGCCGGCAGGACGCCACTGCTCAATATGCGCTGAACCCGGCGCCGCAGCGCACGGACCTCCGCAGGGTCCAGCAGCTCCGCCACGTTGGAAGGAACTTCCTCAGCGAGCGGCGCGATGTCCTCCAGCAGGGCGTCCGGGACCGGGTCCCCGGCAAAGTCCCAGATGACGGTGCGCAGCTTGAAGTCCGCCGAAAAGCACAACCCGTGGTCGATGCCCCACACGCGGCCGTCGTGGCCCCGCAGCACATGTCCGCTTTTTCGGTCCGTGTTGTTGCTGACGAAATCAAACAGCGCAATCCGGGCCAGGTCGCCGTGGGTTTGGGGCGCGTCCTCGTACAACGTGAAGTAGTGCTCCCGGTAGTCACAGGCCACAAACCACTGCAGCGAGCCGACACCCAGGGGTGGGTCATGGCGGATCACCGTGGGCGGCACCAGGCCCCACTGCAGGTATTCGCTCAGCAGGTACGCAGCGCGCTCGCGCCTGTACAGCCCGGGCTCGAAGTCGGACAAAGGCCGTTCCCCGGACTCCGGTTTGTACACCGCATGGGAGGAGTCCCCGCCGCAGGAGACCCGGACCAGGAAGGTGGCGTTGCTGCTGCGGGGGATGCGTGCGATGAGGTCCACCCGGCCTTCCCCCAGCAGCGTCAGTTCCTGCCCGGGCACCGGCCATCCCCTTGGTTTGTACCTCGGGTTCTCACGGCGCCCTCAGCCCGCTCAGTGGCTCCGAGGTCGAATTCACCATCAGCACTGCTGGCGGACGACCGTCCATATACTCGATGGCAGACACCGATCCCGGGCTGATCATGATCCGCTGGAACAGGTCCAGGTGTGTGCCCATGGCGTGCGCCACTGCCGCTTTGATGGGATCGGCATGGGAGAAACATACGACGACGGCGCCCGGGTGGGCTGCGCGCAGCGCCTCGAGTGCGCCAATCATCCGCGCCTGCATCTGCGTGAAGCTTTCCCCGTCGGGAAAACGGAACGTTGAGGGACTGTGCTGCACTCCCTGCCACTGCGGCAGGGCCGCGAGTTCGGCGAGCGGCGCGCCCGTCCAGTCCCCAAAATCGCATTCGATCAGCCCGTCGTCGTGATTCAGCGGCAAGCCGGTGCTGGTGGCGGAAGGAGCCGCCGTCTCGCTGGTCCGCTCCAGGGGCGAGGAGTAGATGACGGCGACGGGCAAGCCCGCGAGGCGCTCCGACACCCGTTCGGCCTGGGCCCGGCCCCGCTCACTCAAGTGCAGTCCCGGCGCACGGCCCGGCAGCACCTTCCCGGTGGTTGGCGTCTCCCCATGGCGGATCAGGAGAATCAGGGTGCTCTGGGCAGTCATCAACAATCAGCTTAACGTTCGCCGCCTGCCCCAAGCTCGCTTCGCTCGCCCGGGGACCCCGGGCGGCTCTCTTGAGGGCCACTGGGAGCGGCTAGCCCTTATTTGGGGATTTCCTCGATTCCCGGCAGGCCTGGGGCTACCGTGGAGTGGTGACTGATCGACCCGAAATCTTCACTGTTGGTGAATTGCGTGCAGCCGGGCATGTCCAGAAAGACCTGCGCCACGAAATCCGCGACAACCTGCTCGCCGCGCTCGCCGAAGGCCGCGATCCCTGGCCCGGGCTGTACGGCTTCAGCCGCACCGTCATTCCCCAGCTGGAGCGCGCCCTGATCGCCGGCCACGATGTGGTCCTGCTCGGCGAGCGCGGGCAGGGCAAGACGCGGCTCCTGCGCACGCTCGCGGGGTTGCTGGACGAATGGTCTCCCGTGATCGAGGATTCGGAACTGAACGAGCACCCCTACGAGCCGATCACCGGGCAGTCCCGGGCCCGCGCCCTCACTGAAGGAGACCGGATGCGGGTGGCGTGGCGCCACCGCTCCGAGCGGTACGTGGAGAAGCTTGCCACCCCGGACACCTCAGTCGCGGACCTCATCGGGGACGTGGACCCGATGCGCGTCGCCGAAGGCCGCCGCCTGGGCGATCCGGAGACCATCCACTACGGCCTGGTGCCGCGCTCCAACCGCGGGATCATCGCCATCAACGAACTGCCGGACCTCGCCGAGCGGATCCAGGTGTCAATGCTCAATGTGATGGAGGAACGCGACATCCAGATCCGCGGCTACGTGCTGCGGCTGCCCCTGGATGTCCTCGTTGTCGCCTCCGCCAACCCCGAGGACTACACCAACCGCGGCCGGATCATCACGCCGCTGAAGGACCGCTTCGGCGCCGAAATCCGCACGCACTACCCCCTTGAGCTGGACGACGAGGTCTCGGTGATCCGGCAGGAGGGGCAGCTGGTGGCCGATGTCCCGCCGGTCATCCTCGAAATCCTGGCCCGCTACACCCGGGCGCTCCGGCAGTCACCGGCGATCAACCAGACCTCGGGCGTCTCAGCGCGGTTCGCGATCGCCGGCGCCGAAACGGTGGCGGCGGCTGCACTGCGCCGGGCCAGCGTGCGCGGGGAAGGCGAAGCCGTAGCGCGGATCGTGGACCTCGGCACCGCGGTGGACGTCCTCACCGGAAAGATTGAATTTGAATCAGGAGAGGAAGGCCGGGAACAGGCAGTCCTCGACCACCTCCTGCGCACGGCCACTGCCGAAGCGGTACGGGCCCACTTCCAGGGCATCGACATGGCCCCCCTGGTGGCCGCGCTGGACGGCCACCGGACAGTGACCACCGGGGACCATGTCACGGCGGAAGAGTTCCTGGGCAACCTGCCCTCACTGAACGGCTCGGGACTATACGACCAGATCAGCGGGCGCCTGGGAGCGAAGAACCAGGGGCAGCGCGCCGCCGCCATCGAACTTGCCCTGGAAGGCTTGTACCTCGCCCGCCGGATCTCCAAGGAATCCGACGACGAGGAAACCATCTACGGCTAGCCGGGCTGGAAGCAGTACAGCCAGGAGCAGGCGGCCGGAACAGGAGGCGTCATGGCCAGCCACAACCACTCCGCCAGGTACGGCCGGTACACGGGCGGGCCGGATCCGCTCGCGCCGCCGGTTGACCTTGCCGAGGCGCTGGACGCCGTCGCCGAGGACGTGATGGCCGGCTACTCGCCCCGGCATGCGCTGCAGGAGTTCCTGCGCCGCGGCGGCCGGGACCGGGAAGGCCTGGACGATCTCGCCCGGCGGGTCCAGCAGCGCCGCAACGAACTTTTGGGCCGGCACCGGCTGGACGGAACCCTCGACGAAGTACAGAAGCTCCTCGAGACCGCCGTGCTGGAGGAACGCAAGCAGCTTGCTCGCGACGCGATGATGGATGACACTGACCGGGCCTTCCGGCAGATGCAGCTGCAGAATCTTCCGCAGTCCACGGCGGCGGCGGTGAACGAACTGGCCTCCTATGACTGGCAGTCGGGGACCGCCCGGGAAGCCTACGAGCGGATCAAGGATCTGCTGGGCCGCGAAGTCCTGGACCAGAGGTTCGTCGGCATGAAGCAGGCACTCGAAAACGCCACGGACGAGGACAAGGCAGCCGTGGCAGGGATGCTGCGGGACCTCAACGGGCTGCTGGACAAACACCGGCGTGGCGAGGATACGGACCAGGACTTCCAGGACTTTATGGCAAAGCACGGCGACTTCTTCCCGGAGAACCCGCAATCGGTTGAGGAGCTGATCGACGCCCTTGCCAAGCGGGCCGCCGCCGCCCAGCGCCTCCTGCAGTCGATGTCCCCCGAGCAGCGCGAGGAGCTGATGCGGCTCTCCGCCCAGGCTTTCGGCTCGCCGGAACTGATGGCCCAGCTCGACCAGCTCGATGACAGCCTGCGTGCCCTGCGGCCGGGCGAGGACTGGGCCGGCTCGGAGCGGTTCGAGGGCCAGGAAGGCCTGGGACTGGGCGACGGCACGGGCGTGCTCCAGGACATCGCCGAACTGGACGGACTCGCCGACCAGCTGTCCCAGTCCTACAACGGATCCAACCTGGACGACCTGGATCTCGATGCCCTGGCCCGCCAGCTCGGGCAGAACGCCGCCGTGACGGCCCGCACCCTGGCCGAGATCGAACGGGCCATGCAGGACGGCGGCTACCTGCGCAAGGGAAGTGACGGCGACCTGCGGCTCTCCCCGCAGGCCATGCGGCAACTGGGCAGGTCCCTGTTGCGGGACACCGCGAAGCAGCTGTCCGGCCGGCAGGGGCGCCGGGACACGCGCACGGCCGGTGCCGCCGGCGAGCAGACCGGTTCCAGCCGCCTCTGGGAGTTCGGGGACGCCGAGCCCTGGGACGTCACCCGCACCATGACCAACGCTATCCACCGCACGGTGGCAGACGGCGGCAACCCGGCCCAGGGACTGCGCCTCACCGCCGCCGACATCGAAGTCAGTGAGACCGAGGCACGTACCCAGGCCGCCGTTGTCCTGCTGGTTGATGTCTCCTTCTCCATGGTCGCGGAGGGGCGCTGGGTGCCGATGAAGCGTACTGCCCTGGCCCTGCACCACCTGATCTCCACCCGCTTCCGCGGCGACCGGCTGGAGCTGATCACGTTCGGGCGCTATGCCCGGTCCATGGACATCGCCGAGCTGACGGCACTGCCGTCGCGGCGGGAGCAAGGCACCAACCTGCACCACGGCCTGCTGCTGGCCGGCCGCTTCTTCCGCCGGCATCCGTCAATGCAGCACGTCCTCCTGCTGGTGACCGACGGTGAACCCACCGCCCACCTGCTGCCGGACGGCGAGCCGTGGTTCTGCTGGCCCTCGGACCCGGAAACCATCCGGGTCACGGTGGCCGAGCTCGACCGCCTGGGGCGCGGCGGCACCCAGACCACGTTTTTCCGCCTGGGCAACGATCCCAGCCTTGAGCGGTTCGTGCAGCGCATGGCCCGCCGGGTGGGGGCAAGGGTGGTGGCGCCCGACGTCGGCGGCCTGGGTGCTGCGGTGGTAGGGGAGTACCTGCGCGCGCATTTCCGCGGACAGGCGTTCGACGACGCCGACTGGACGTCCTGGGACCGCTGACTGTCTTACTGCACGCCTTACTGCCCGGCCTGGGTGGGAAGGGTGAGGATCTCGGCACCGTCCTCGGTGATCGCGATGGTGTGCTCACTGTGCGCCGTAAGGCATCCGGTGGCGCTGCGGAGGGTCCACCCGTCAGCATCGGTGACGAGTTCCGCGGTGTCCGCCATCACCCAGGGCTCCAGCGCCAGCAGCAGGCCCGGACGCAGCGTGTACCCGCGGCCCGGCCGCCCGGTGTTGGGGACGTGCGGGTCCTGGTGCATGGTTGATCCGATGCCGTGGCCGCCGAACTGGGTGTTGATGGGGTAGCCCGCCTCGCTCAGGACGGAACCGATGGCGTGGGAGATGTCGCCGATCCGGGCTCCGGGCCCGGCAACTGCAATCCCCGCGTACAGCGCGCGTTCGGTCGCATCAATCAGGTTGATGCTTTCCAGGGGCTTGGCATCGCCCACAACGAAACTGATGGCGGAGTCCGCAGCCACGCCGCCCTTGATGACGGCGAGATCAAGGGTGAGCAGGTCGCCGTCGGCCAGTGTGTAGTCGTAGGGCTTCCCGTGCAGCACGGCATCGTTGACCGCTGTGCAAATGTAGTGGCCGAACGGACCGCGGCCAAAGGACGGCTCGTAGTCGATGTAGCAGGATGACGCTCCGGCGCTGATGATCATTTCCCCGGCCCACCGGTTGATGTCCAGGAGGTTGGTACCCACCGTGGCGCGGCTCTTCATTGCCTGAAGGATGTCGGCGACGAGGGCTCCTGTTTCCCTTGCCCGGATAACTTCGCTGGGGGTCAGGATCTCGATCATGCGGCGGCCTTCCTCGTCTGGAGACGAACAACTATACCCACCGTGTCAGGCGCGGGAATCCTGGGCCGGCCCCTGGTCCGAGGGCGCTGCCGGTGCACTGGCCCGGTCCGCCGGAGCACCCTGGCGCCGGCTGGCCACCAGGAACGGAACCGCCAGGCTCTGGAAGACTCCGGCCAGGGCCAGTGACGCCGGATAGCCGTACAGGTCAGCGCTCCGGCCGAGCAACGGTTGCGCCACCACGCCGCCGCTGGACCCCATCAGGGAGCCGAAGCTGAGCACCGTGGCCCGCTGCTTCGACGGGATCATGTCGTTCACGTACGCCTGCCGCACGGGCATAGCGGCCGAGTCGACGACTGCCCAGAGCGTCAGCAGGACCAGGGCCGGCCAGAAAACCCGGGTGAAGCCGAGCACCAGCAGGAGCACCGCACTGATGCTGCCGCTGAGGATCAGCACCGACGTTCGTTTGTGGAACAGCCTCCTGGCATACGGCGCCAGCCAGCCGCCCACCACCTGGGCACCGGCCACGATGGCCGCCGCGAGGCCAGCCACGGAGTAGGCGCGCGGGTCGCCGTAGAGTTCCAGCAGGAACGGCTGCAGTGCATAGAAGACATAGATTCCGACGCCGGCATTGAACGGGGCGGCCAGCATCACGTACCGCACGGGCGGGATTTTCAGGCCATTATCGATGGAGGCGGTCAGGACAGCGCGGGTCGCCTTGAGGGGGTGCGTGGAGCGCTCAGGCGTGAACCCGACGTCGTGCATCAGGCCGAAGGCCACAGCGAACATGGCCAGCAGCACGCCCACCCGCACCAGGAACGGCACGCCGAGGCTGGTGGCCTGGGCGATCACGCCGCCGGCTACCGAACCGGCGAGCATCGCCACGCCCGAGACCATCTGCCCCCGCCCGAATACCGGCTCCAGACCGCCCTCGTAGCCGGAGTAGCGCAGTGCGTCGACGAGCCACGCCTCCACGGCGCCCGAGAAGAAGGTGAAGCCCAGCCCCAACAGCACCGACACCACGGCCCACAGCGGAAATGGGGCGGAGAACTGCCACAGCAGGTAGTAGAGATAGGTGGAGCCTGCCAGGGTTACGGTGCCCAGAAGGAACGACGCCCGGCGGCCCCAGCCGTCAGCCACAATCCCCGTGGGGACCTCGAAAATCACCATCCCGGCGGTGAAGAATGCGTTGGCGGCGAAAGCCTCGAAGTTGGTCAGGCCGGCGTCCAGCAGGAACAGCGTGTTGACGCCCCAGATGAAGGAGGCGGCAAGGGTATTGCCCAGCGTCAACGTCAGGTAGATGCGCTGGATCTTTCGGGCGGCAGCGTTCATGGGTTCGCTGTCCCGGCTGCGGATAGCACGGAACACGAGGCCATTCTCGTCCCGATCCGCCCGCTGTGCCAGAGGTGGTGCCAGGACGGGCACTGGCGGACCTGCTGTGTTACAACCGGCTGTTCGTGCAGGATCTCCGCCAGTCACGGCCCGTGCGTCGCGGGGATGTCGTGCGCTGCGGCCCATTCGCCCACATCCCGTCGTTCGATCGCCGCTGCCATCAAGTCGGGGAACAGGTCGGGGGTGCAGGCGAATGCCGGAACCCCGATCCCGGCGAGGGCTGCGGCGTGGTTGGCATCGAAGGACGGGTGACCGCTGTCACTGAGGGCCAGCAGCGCGATCATGGTGGTGCCGGACCCCACGATGCTGGCGGCCCGCCGCAGCATCTCCTCGGCGATGCCGCCTTCGTAGAGGTCACTGATGAGCACCAGGATGGTCTCGGTGGGCTGGGTGATCCGGTCCTGGCAATACGCCAGGGCGCGGTTGATGTCCGTGCCGCCGCCCAGCTGCACCCCGAACAGCACATCCACCGGATCGTCCAGCTCATCGGTCAGGTCCACCACTTCGGTGTCGAAGGCCACCAGCCGGGTGCGCACCGAGCGCAGGGAGCTGAGCACTGCCCCGAACACACTGGAGTACACCACCGACTCGGCCATGGAGCCGGACTGGTCGATGCACAGGATGATCTCACGCTGGATCTGGGTGCTGCGCCGGGCGTGCCCCACCAGCCGCTCGGGCACGATAGTCTTGTATTCGGGCTGGTAGTGCTTGAGGTTGGCTGCGATGGTCCTGTTCCAGTCGATGTCCTGGTGCCGCGGCCGCCTGGTCCGCGCGGCCCGGTTCAGCGCACCGGTGACCGCCTGGATGGTCCTGGCACGCAGCCGCTCCTCCAACTCATTGGTCACCTGGCGGACCACCGCCCTGGCCGTCTCGCGGGAATGCCCGGGAATGACCCGGCCCAGGCCGATCAGCGTACTGACAAGGCCGACGTCGGGCTGTACAGTCCGGAGCATCTCCGGCTCGAGGAGCAGCTGCCGCAGGCCCAGCCGTTCCATGGCGTCCGCCTGCATCACCTGCACCACGCTGGACGGGAAGTACCCGCGGATGTCGCCCAGCCAGCGCGACACGCGGGGGCTGGAGGCACCAAGGCCGCCGCGGCGGCGCTGGTCCTCGCCGTATAACTCCTCCAGGGCCTGGTCGCGCCGGACGTCGGCGGCCGAAAGCTCCACCCTGTTGCCTTGGCCGTCACTGATGCCATCGGCCCCGTGCCCGCCAAGCACCAGCCGCCAGCGGGCCAGGCGGCCGCGGCTGCTGTTATCGCGCTCCGTCACGCCACCACCTCCCATCCGAGGTATCGGGCCATGGTCCGGACCGCGGGGTCCGCCGCCGCCAGGTCCGGGTGATCTTCGTTTCCGGCGTGGACGCTGCCGCCAATGCGTGTCACTTGTTCGCCGATCTCCCGCCGTTCGGGCTGGCTGAACGCCGAAAACGTCCTGCGCAGGAGCGGCAGGACATCATCGAAGGTCTCGTCGTCCACGCCGGCCACCCAGCCGTCCACCAGCTGCAGGAGCCGCGGATCGTAGATCAGCAGCGTTGCGTCGCCGGAGACCATGCCATCGAGCCAGGCCGCGGCTTCCCTCGCGGGGGTGGCAACGGAGAGCCGGCGGCTGAGCCGTGCGGCAACCTCGTCCGCTTCAATCAGTCCCGCATCCAGCAGCAGCCGGGTTGCCCGTCCCGCCACCGCTCCGTGGATCAGATCCGAGCCTGCGACGGCGGACAGGGCCCTGTGCCAGTCATCCAGGGGAAGGTCCGGCACCAGGGACAGCCCCTGCTGTGCGGAGTCGATGGCGCGCCGCATCACCTCCGCGGCTTCATCGTCCAGGCCTGCGCACGCCGTCGGCAGGCCTACGCAGGCCCGCACCACCGTAGTGTCCAGGATCTTCCGTACCCCCGTCACGTCCACACCGCGCACATTGCCGTACCGGCAGGTGCGGGCCAGGGGCGCGATTGTTTCCAGGAGCGGGGCGACGTCCTGCTGCAGGGCAGTCCGCTCGGCGAGGACAGAGACCACGGCACCGATGCCCTCGGGCAGGTCGGCGAGGAGGCAGTTCGCGAGCAATTCGCTCAGGCTTCCCAAGGTGCCGTCTTCCCGGGCGCGCTCGGCAACATAGGCGGAGGCAGCGGCGGCCACGGTGGTGCCGTACCGGCCGGCCTCCACCACGGCGATGGCGAGCTCCGGCTTCCACTGCAGGGTCCACGCCTCTTTGAATGTGCCCAGGGTCCTGCCCGTTTCAGCCGGAGTACCCCAGTCCACCCCAAGCAGCGCCAGCCGGTGCAGCAGCACGGAGCGGGCCAGCTGGCCGGGCTTGCGCAGGTCCAGGGCCAGGACTTCCTCCATGGCGCTCGGCTTCCACCGCAGCCGGCGCTGGGTGGCGGCAAGATCTGCGGCGAGGGGGACGGTGGGCGCGGAATCAGGCACGCTGCCCAGCTCGAGCCCCACGGTCAGCTCACCGTGCACCAGGGCCAGCGGCAGCGGCGACCCGTCGCACAGCACCGCCTGGGCGGCGTCGTCAAGTTCTGCCAGTCCCGGGCTGGGCCGGCCGCGGACTGCGGCGAGCGCGTCCGCCATCCTTGTTGCCTCCACCACCGATGCCGTTGATGCGTCCAGGTGCTCGCCGCGCAACGCACGCGCAACCCGGACCAGCCAGGTGGTGGACACATCCGTGCCCGGATCCTTCCCCATCCAGTGCGTGAACAGGTGCTGATACCAGCCGGGCGCGGTGACGCCGGCGCCGTACCCGCTGGCCAGGCTAAGCCGCCCCGAGGTCCACGGCACCCACGTCACGGCGATCTTCGTTTTGGGCAGGCCGGCCAGCACCTTATTGTCGGCGGCGGCCGGGGGAAAATGGGCGGGCACCAGTGCCGGTGCATGGTAGGCGCCGCACACCACTGCAATCCGCGCGTGCCCCTCGCGGAGGGCAGCCCGGAGCAGCCGCCGCATCGACGCTTCCCGCCGGTTGTTTTCCAGCACATCAGGATGATGGGACGGCCGGTCATCGGCAGCCCGGATTTCGGCAATCGCTTCAGTCAGCGCCTCGAACCGCTCCACCGGGTCGCTGTGGCGGTGCTCCACGGCGTCCTCCCACCAGCGCTCGGCATCGCTGTACCCGGCGGCGCGGGCGAGGATCCCGATGGCGTCCGGCCGGTAGGGGCGGGAATCCGCGGAGGAGGGGCCGCCGTCGTCCGCCAAAAGCGGCTCCTCCTCTGCCGGCGCCTCGCCTGAGGGCGGGACGCCACCTGCCTGCTGAAGCGCGAACGTATGCGCCGCGGGCAGGTCAATGGCGCGCACCTGCGCGCCCGTGGACAGCGCCCAGCGGATGGCCACCCATTCCGGAGAAAAGCTGGCCATCGGGTAAAAGGAAGCCAGCCGCGGCTCATCCGGAACATAGATCAGTCCCGCCACCGGCGGGAGCATCTCCGGATCGCTGAGCAGGGGAATCACCTGGTCCAGTTCCGGCGGACCCTCCACCAGCACCAGGTCAGGCCGGAGGGCGGCGAGCGCCTCGGCTACGGAGTGCGCCGATCCGGGTCCATGGTGCCGGATCCCGAGGACGTGCACGTCTGTCATGGTTGCAGGAGCCGGGTTCAGTTCGATGATTCGAGGTCGCGGCAGGCCCGGTACAGGTCCTTCCACTCCGGCCGGTTCCGCACCACCGTTTCCAGGTATTCCTGCCAGATCACCCGGTCCTGCACGGGATCCTTGACCACGGCGCCCACCAGGCTGGCCGCCACGTCCTGCGCCCGGACGGTCCCGTCGCCGAAGTGGGCGGCGAGGGAGAGGCCGTTGGTCATCACCGAGATGGCTTCAGCGGTGGACAGCGTGGCAGACGGCGACTTGATGGTGGTGCGCTGGTCCTGCGTAACGCCGGTCCGGAGTTCGCGCATCACCGTCACCACCCGCCGGACTTCGGAGAGCGCTGCCAGATCGGCCGGCAGTTCCAGGGACGCCCCCAGGCTGCGGACGCGGGTGGTGACGATCTCCACCTCCTGCTCCATGCTGTCCGGCAGCGGCAGCACCACAGTATTGAAGCGCCGCCGCAGCGCGGAGGAGAGGTCGTTGACGCCCTTGTCCCTGTTGTTTGCCGTGGCGATGACGTTGAACCCCTTGCGGGCCTGCACCTCTTCATTGAGTTCCGGAATGGGCAGGCTCTTTTCGCTGAGGATGGTAATGAGTGAGTCCTGGACGTCGGAGGGGATCCTGGTCAGTTCCTCCACCCGGACCAGGCTTCCGGATTCCATGGCGCGCATCACCGGCCCCGGAACCAGTGCCGCCCGGGACGGCCCGTCTGCGAGCAGCCGGGCATAGTTCCAGCCGTAGCGCAGTGCCTCTTCCGGCGTGCCCGCGGTGCCCTGCACTACCAGGGTGGAAGTTCCCGAGATGGCCGCCGCCAAATGTTCGCCCAGCCAGGTTTTGGCCGTGCCTGGCACCCCGAGCAGGAGCAGGGCCCGGTCCGTGGCCAGTGACGCCACGGCGATTTCCACGAGCCGCTCCGACCCGAGGTACTTGGGCGTGACCACCACACCGTTGGCCAGGGTGCCGCCGAGGATGTAGGTGGTGACTGCCCAGGGGGACAGCCGCCAGCTGGGCGGCCGGGGCCGGTCGTCGGCGGCGGCCAGGGCCGCGAGTTCCTCCGCGTAGGCGGTTTCGGCGTGGGCGCGGAGAACGTCCTGGGCGGGCTGGGCATCGGTCATAAAAAAGCCTCCGTCAGGGATTGTCGGAACGATTGGTATTGCACGGCGTCGCGGAGCACACGGCGCCGGGCGGCGTCGTCGTCGGAACGCTCCAGGAGTTGCCGGCACTGCCCGGCAGCCTCTGGCGGAAGTGCCGCGGGAAGGATCCCTGCCAACATGACCGCCAGCTGGCCGCCGCTTTTGGCGGTGATCTGCTCCAGTACTGTGGCGGCCAGTTCGGGTCCCCAGGGCCGGGGCAGGTCCCGCAGGGGTTCGACCAGCGCGAAGGCCTGGACCGCGCCGCTGCGGAGGTACCGCACCAGCCTCTCCTCGCGTTCAGGCGGTGGCAGGCAGGCCAGCAGGCGCGGCTCAAAGCGATCCTCCAGCAATGCACGCACCCACTCGAGGTCGGCCCGCTGGGCAGCGGTGGACGCGATGGCGGCCAGGATGCGGGTTTCACCCTTGAGCAACGCAATGGACGACGCCGGGCCGCGGCCGGTTGCCGACGTCCAGGTATCGAGCGGGGCACCGCGGATAATGGTGTCGAGCCGGGCCAGCCGGTCGGGTTCGCCGTTGCGGGGGCGTGCGGGGATGCCATCCCGGATCGCGGCAGCGTCGGGTTCCGGCGGCAGCCCGACCTCGAGGTGTTTGCGCAGCATGCCGTTGAGCCGGAGCAGGGGGCGGAGTCGGGCGGCCATGCGTGCTGCGCGGGCGCTGTCCGGCAGCCGGTCGAGCAACGCCGCCGCGGTGTCGCGTACGCCTTTGGCTTTGTCGTGGAGGGCCCGCTCCAGCAGTTCCTCGTCGTCAGATCCGAGGTTGGTGGCGAACGTGGCGAGGTGGGCGGCGCGCTCCCGGGCGGTGAGGTTGTCCCAATGCCCGCCAAGCAGTGTGCGGGCGGTGGCGGGGTGGATGCGGCGGAGCCGTTCGAGTTCTGCGGTGGCGTCCGTACCCGCAAGCTCTGCCCAGTCGCCGGTTTCAGAAGATTGCCCGTCTCGGGCCGCGGAAGCGCTGGCCCCTTGGTCACTCTCAAGCATGCCCTGCAGCCACCGGCCGCGCGTTCCGATGGCCGGGTGCAGATGCTCCGCGACGGATGGTCTGGTGCCGGCCACGGCGAGAAGGGGCGGCAGGAGGCTGTGGGGAACCCGTACTCCGGAAGCTGCGGCCAACTTCAGCCAGTCCGTTACCAGTTGGGTGCGCAGCTCCGGCCCCACCGGCGGCTGGGTGAGCAGGAGGTCCAGCAGCCGGGCGGCCTCACCTGTGGCCTGTGGGCAGTGGTCCGGGGGCGCCGGCTCGGCCAAGCCGGCATCATCCAGGCGTCGGGGTTGCCGGGCGGCGCGTGTGACGGCGTCGGCGAGCGCGGCCTGGTCCAGGAGTGATTCCTCGGCGCTGGGACCCTCCGGCGGGCGGACGCCCAGCTCTGCGGGCGGGCAAGGCGCGGGGTGCCGGGCTGTTCCCACCAGGGCGGCAGCACGGAGTTCGGCCAGCCAGGTCATGGCGTCACCACCGTGTTGCCGACCACGGCGGACAGCGGCCGCACGCGGCCCTCCTCCAGCTCACCAAAAACATCTACCGGGTGGCCGCCTGTGAGGGCGAGCAGGGAGTCAAGGGGCGCATCGACCAGGGGAAGGGCGTCACCGGCTTCGTCCCGGAGCCACCCGGAGCCGCCCGTGCAGACGCGCACTCCGGCCAGCAGCACCGGATGGCGCTCCCGCCACGGGGACGAGGCGACAGCGGCTGATTCGGCATTGAGTGCCTGGCGGATACTGCTTCCCTCGCCCAGAGTCTGGGCCATGCCTGCCGTGCCCACACCGCCGGTGAACAGCGCCCGCTGGGGCGCCGATCCCGGGTACCGGGCCACTGTGGCGTCCAACAGTGCGCCAGCAAGTTGGGGCGTTGCGAGTGGCTCGCTCCGGGCAGCGAAATCCAGGAGGACCACCACCGTTCCGTCCGGACCGCGCAGCCACGTCCGCTGTTGCTGGAGCCGTCCGTCGTCGCTGCGGTGGGCGCCGAGGACCAGCCAGGGGCCCGGCAATGCCTCCGCTCCCTCGACTTCGGAGGCAGGAACGGGCCAGCCGATGGCAACGCGGAGATCGGCAAGCTCGTCGGGGGTCAGGTGGTCCCGCATGCGCCAGGCTTTGGTGAGTGCCCACCACCTGCCTGCACGGTAGAGGACGTGATCCGTCCAATCGCTGCGGGCGTGGATGTCCGAACCCATGGTGCGCACCTGTTCAGCCAGGCCCGGGAGCTGGGCATCCACCAGGCGGGCGGCCACACCGTCCCACCAGGAATACGGCTGAGTCCGGGCGGAGGCCATGCCCGTCCGCACCAGGTCGGCCAGCCACCGGGAAAAGTCCGCGATGCCGGCGTCCATGAGCGCGAGCCGGTCGGCAAGCCTTTTCGCCTGTGCCGCCGGATCGGCCGGCTGTTCGGACTGGCGCCGTTCCCGCACCGTGGCCCGGTCGGCGCGCTGTTCCGCCCACTCCCGGGCGAATCCCGCAGCCTCCGTTCCGGCGTCGGCCGCTTCACCCCGGGACCACAGCAGGAGGAGGGCGAGCGCGTGCTTGCAGGGAAACTTCCGGCTGGGGCAGGAACACCGGTAGGCAGGGGCGGCAAGGTCAACACTCACCTGGTAGGGGGTCTTGCCGCTGCCCTGGCATTTGCCCCACACCAGCACGTCATTGCTGCCCGTCTCGGACCAGGGCCCTGGGCGGGCGAGTTTGCGGGCGGCGGCCAGGGAGGCGGCATCGGGCGCGGCGCCGGCCACCCTGTCCTCGCTCCAACGCCCCATGAAGCACATTGTGCCCGATGTTCCCAGCCGCGCAAGGGCTGGCCGGCGGCGTGGCGGCCCGCGCATCCTGCCCCGGAAGGCCGTTTTCCGTGTCAGGATCAGGGTATGCCTGACCGCCTGATGCTGCTGGACACCGCCTCGCTGTACTTCCGTGCCTTCTACGGCTTGCCCGATTCCATCCGCCGCCCGGACGGGACACCCGTCAACGCCGTCCGGGGCCTGCTGGACATGATTGCCCGGCTCACCACCGATTACGGCGCCACCCACCTCATTGCCTGCTGGGATGACGACTGGCGGCCGCAATGGCGGGTGGATCTGCTCCCCACCTACAAGGCCCACAGGGTGGCACAAGTAAAGGCCGGCGCTCCGGACGTGGAGGTGGTGCCCGGCGCGCTTGAGGCCCAGCTGCCCATGATCCGCACGGTACTGGGCATGGCCGGCATCGCGATTGTCGGGGCGCCGGACCACGAGGCCGACGACGTGGTGGGCACCTACGCCAGCCATGCCGGCATCCCGGTGGATGTGGTCACGGGGGACCGCGACCTTTTCCAGGTGTGCGATGACTCCCGACAGGTGCGGGTCATCTACACCGCCCGCGGCATGCGGAACCTGGATGTGATGACCGAAGAAATGGTGGTGGGAAAGTACCGCGTGCTGCCCCAGCAATATGCCGATTACGCCACCCTCCGTGGCGACGCCTCCGACGGACTGCCCGGTGTCGCGGGAATAGGTGAAAAGACGGCGGCATCGCTGTTGTTGAAGTACGGAAGCCTCGACAACCTGCTCGAGGCGGCTGCGGAAGACGGCAGCGGCCTATCATCACCGGTCCGGGCCAAGCTGGAAGCCGCCGCGGACTACCTCAAGGCCGCGCCCGCCGTCGTACGCCTTGTCCGGGACCTCGAGCTGCCCAGCCTGGAGGAGGCAGGCGCCCGGCTGCACCCCGTCACGGGCGAAGCCCGCACCGAACTGGAACGCCTCGCCGTGGACTGGAACCTGGGCGGCTCTGTCCGCCGCCTCATCGATGCACTGGACCGGACCCGGCCGGCCTGAAGGCCTCCGCGTGGCCCTGGGTGGGTGCCTGGCTGGAGTGCGGAAAACTGCCTATTTCTTGAGCAAAAGTGACATCTCAGGGTGGATACCCTGCCGCTAGGGTGGCTTCAATGGTTCAAGCAGCCGGACCTCTTCAACGGGGGATTGGAGTGGCTATGGCTGACAGCCCGCACAGGCGCGGTACTGGCAGAAATGACGGCGGGAAGAAACGCGGCCCCGCTGACGCAGGGGATGACGAGGCACCGCAGCAGGAGGAATCCGAAGCAGCCGGCCGGGAGGAAGCGCCTGCTGACACCGGGCAGCCACCCCGTCCGCCGCGTCTTTACGGTTATGACCCGGATCAATGGCCGGAGCCCCGTTGAGGCACTTTCCCGGTCACAGGTTGCGGCCGGGCCGGGCAGCAGACAAGCAAAGCAGGGCGTGGCTAAGCTGGGTGTGTTCCGCATGATCAGTCCTGCTGACGAAAGTTAGGTGAGTGCCATGCCGAAGACGGGAAAGAACGATCACGCCCGCAAGGACGAGCTTCCCTCAACCCTGCAACGGTCGGACCAGAAGGCGCAGGACACGTTCGCCAAAACCTACGACTCCGCCATGGAGTCCTATGACAACGACGAAAGCCGTGCCGCGCGTGCCGCCTACGCTTCCCTGAAGCACAGCTACGAAAAGGTCGGCGACCATTGGGAGCCCAAGGAGAAGCGCGGGCCTTCGGATGAGCGGGCGGAAAAGGGACTTGGTTCGAATGAGCCCACTGCGGGCGGCGTGGACGCCAATGCCTCCAAGAAGCACCTGATGGAGCGGGCCCGGGAACTGGACATCAGCGGCCGTTCCAGCATGGACAAAGAAGAACTCGTCAAAGCGCTGCAAAAGGCGAATGACGCCGCAACCCGCAAGGCGCGCAGCAAGTAAGAGCAGCAGCCAGTACAACCAGGCAAGGACGCCAGGAGGTTCCGATGTCGGTGAAAGGCAAGGACGCAGCAGGCCGGGGCGGGCCGGAAGGACGCCAGGGCAACGGCTCCGCCGGCATCACGCCCAGGGATCCTGCCCTGGTCCGGAACGTGGCGCTTGTGGGCCGTTCCGGCGCCGGCAAAACCACCCTCATCGAGGCGCTGCTGGAAGCCAACGGCATGATCACCCGGAAAGGTTCTGTGGTTGACGGGACCACCGTGAGCGACTCCGATCCCGCCGCCATCCACCAGCAGCGCTCCGTGGCGCTGTCCGTGGTGCCGCTGCCCGTGGCGGGCATCAAGGTCAACCTCCTCGATACGCCCGGCTATCCGGACTTCATCGGCGAACTCCGCGCGGGCCTTCGCGCCGCGGACGCCGTCCTGTTCGCCGTCTCGGCCGTGGACGGGGTGGATGCGGGCACCACCGCCATCTGGCAGGAGTGCCAGTACCTGGGCATGCCCCGCGCGGTGGTCATCACCCGGCTGGACCATCCCCGGGCGGATTACGACGGCGTCCTGGCCGCCTGTCGCGAAGCGTTCGGCGACACTGTGCTGCCGTTGTACGTTCCGGTCCGGGCCGGCGCGGAGGTCTCCGGCCTCCATGGCCTGCTGACCGGGACGGTGTTCGAGTATCCGGCGGAAGGTTCCGGCCCGGCGGCGCGGGCGGCGGAACCGGGGGAATTGGCGGCCGCGGAGTCTTCCCGGGCGGAGCTGATCGAGGGAATCATCGCCGAAAGCGAAGACGAGACGCTGATGGACCGCTACCTTGGCGGTGAGGACATTGATGCCGGCGTCCTCATCCCTGACCTGGAAACCGCCGTCGCCCGCGGGTCCTTCTTCCCGGCTGTGCCCGCCTCGGCGATGACCGGGCTGGGAACCGCCGAGCTGCTGGAGCTCCTGACGAAGGCGTTTCCATCTCCACCGGAGCGCAGCCTGCCCCGGGCCACCGACCTGTCCGGCTCTCCGGTCCGGGCCCTTGCCTGCGACCCTGCCGGGCCGCTCGCAGCGGAGGTTGTCCGCACCACCGTGGATGCATTCCTGGGCCGGGTCTGCCTGGTCCGGGTCTTCTCGGGCACCCTGAGCGGGGACACCCCCGTCCATGTGAGCGGGCACGGGCTGGCGGACCGGGGGCACCAGGACCATGACACCGACGAACGGCTCACGCACCTCTACTCACCGCTGGGATCCACTCTCCGGCCCGTCCCTTTTTGTGTCGCCGGTGACATTGCGGCGGTGGCGAAACTGGGCACCGCCGAGACCGGGGACACGATTTCCGCGAAGGACCAGCCGCTGCTGCTGGCTCCCTGGGAGATGCCGGAGCCGCTGATGCCGGTGGCCATCGAAGCCGATTCCCACAGCGACGAGGACGCCCTCGCCCGCAGCCTGGGAAAGGTGGCCGCCGGAGACCCGACGCTGAGGGTGGAACGGAACGCCGAAACCCACCAGCTGATCCTCTGGTGCATGGGGGAGGCGCATGCCGAAGTGGTGCTGGACCGGCTCCGCGACCAGGGCGTGAAGCTGCACACTGTGGACGTGGTGACGCCGTTGCGGGAAACCTTCGCCACCCCGGCGGCCGGGCACGGCCGGCACGTCAAGCAGTCCGGCGGCCACGGCCAGTACGCGGTGTGCGACATCGAGGTGGAACCGC
The DNA here is from genome assembly GCF_030817835.1 of Pseudarthrobacter sp. W1I19. Lineage (NCBI taxonomy): Bacteria > Bacillati > Actinomycetota > Actinomycetes > Micrococcales > Micrococcaceae > Pseudarthrobacter > Pseudarthrobacter sp. W1I19. Next base: position 2,300,279 of record NZ_JAUSZR010000001.1, on the reverse strand, counting down.
TGGCCAGGGGCGCAGGCTTCGAGTTCGTCGACAAGACAGTGGGCGGGGTTATCCCCGGAACGTTCATTTCGTCAGTGGAAAAAGGTGTCCGGGCGCAGATGCAGCGAGGCGTTGCCTCCGGCTTTCCCGTGGTGGACCTTCGCGTGACCCTGGTGGGCGGCAAAGCACACAGTGTTGATTCCTCCGACGCAGCGTTCCAGGCGGCCGGTGCTCTGGCCCTGAGGGAGGCCGCCGCCGCGGGGAGCATCCAGCTGCTCGAGCCTGTCTCGTCGGTGGTGCTTAGCGTTCCGGACGAGCATGTGGGGACAGTCATGAGCGATCTCTCCGGGCGCCGCGGGCGGCTCACCGGGACGTCGTCATCCGGCGGGGACCGGACCGAAATCACGGCGGAAGTGCCGGACCAGGAGCTGCTGAAATACGCGGTGGAGCTACGTGCTTTGACCGCGGGCACCGGAACGTTCAGCCGGCACTACCTCCGGCATGATCCCCTGCCCGGCAACCTGGCCGCGGCGGGCCGCTGACGCCCCGCGCCGGACTGGCCACGGTTGGGGTGCCGGTCTTCAGGAGCTGAGCGTACCCCGGACGATGCTGACGCTGGAGTGTGCCGGATTGCCGTCCAGCGGCTCGTCGGAGACGTCCACGATGGGGTAGCTGGAAAGGTCAAGGCCGGCCGGTACGTCGAAGCGGCCGGACGATGAGTTCATGATTCCGAGGCTGACCAGGCGGGACAGATCGGGGGCAATCAGCCAGACTTCCTGGTACCCGCCGGCTTCTGCTTTATTAAGTCTCACTTCGATGCTCCGTGAGCCGTCGCCGGACTCGGTAACCGTTGCCGAACCAGTGGCTGTGAAACGGGCCAGCGGTTCCAGCTGGGCCGAGGCGAGGGTCACCGGCGGGGATGTGCGGTTGACGGCCACCACCACTCCGGCAGCAATGACGACGGCGGCCGCAGCCGCTGCCAGCCATGTCACCGGCCGGCGCAGCCAGGTCACCTTGCTGCCGGGCTTTTCCGCCGGCCGTGCTGCCGGCCGCGGTTCTTCGGATGGGGATTTCCCCTCGGCAGCATCCTGGCCGCGGGCAGGGCCCAGCGGATCCGCGGCCACCTCGTCCGTGAGCCTAAGCTGCCGGTGGATGGCTTCCCAGACATTTGCGCCGGGGGCCTCCAGGCCGCCGGTGTCCGGGACGGTCCTGGCGGCGTTGACGGCGCGCCGCAGCGCGGCAACCTCGGCGGTGCACTCGGGGCAGGAGCGGAGGTGGTCGGCGCTCCCGGCGTCCATCGGCTCGTCCAGGGCGAACAGGCTCAGGGCTTCAGGGTCAAGGTGCTGCATGATCCACCTCCAATCGGTGTCTCAGGTGGCTAAGGCTGCGGCGGATGTGACTCTTGACCGTACCAAGGGGAAGGTTGAGTTTCCGTGAAATCTGGTCGTGGGTCAGGTCATCGTAAAAGGCCAGGCGCATGATGGAGCCTTGGGGTTCGCCGAGCCGGGCCAGCTCGCCGTCCAGGAGCAGACGGTCCGCCAGGATCTCGATGGAGGATGCCTCTGCCTCGGGCTGCAATTCCACTGCCGCCAGCACCTTGCGGGATTCCCGGGCCGAGGCGGCGAGCGCATCGGAGATGGCGTTCCGCGTGACGCCGACAATCCAGGCCGGGAGCGCCGCTTTGTGCGGATCGAACGCGGCCCGGGACCTCCATACCCGGATGAACACTTCCTGGGTGACATCGTCCGCTGCACTGCGGTTCCGCAGCGCCCGGAGGGCCAGGGTATACACAAGCGGGGAGAACTGGCGGTAGGCCTCTGCCAGCGCCTTCTCATCCCCTGCCGAGAACGAGTGGTCGAGTTGCGGGTTCCAGGTGCTGCCGGCGGACGGCCGCTGCTCCGCACCGCCACTTTGCTGCTCGTCGCTGGAAGACGGCTGGCCAGAAGATGCCAAACCGGCCTCCTTCCCCTCCTCGGCAATGAGTGTCAGGGCTGACTCGCGGCTCATTCAGGTTCCGCAGTGACAATGACATTGTCACTGTAGTCCTGTCTCTCGTCCAGCCACCGGCCGCCGCACGTCACAAGCCTGAGCTGGTGCGGGCCGTCACGGCGGAAGAGGGAACCGCCGTCGAACCTGTCCTTGGCCATCAGCTCAACGGAACGCACCCGGTAGTCCAGCGAGGGAGCGCCGTAGCGCTCAACGGTGATGAGGGTTCCCGCCGGCAGGCGCCTTAATTGGGAAAAAGGCGCCCGGTCCGACGTGGTGTCCACGTGCGCGGCGATGACGGCTGCCCCAGCCACTGCGCCCGGTGCAGGTCCATACCGGTACCAGCCTGCCTGATTGACGGATTCCGGAATTTCCATCGCCCCGTCCGGCGAAGCGCCCACGTCCACGATCTCCATGCTGATGCTGGTGCCCTCCACGGTGAGGAAGCGGGGTGCCGGGTCGCGGGGAGCAGCGGGGGCGGCAGTGGCCTGGCGGAGGGGAACGTCCGGCACGGTGGCGGGCGGCCGGGTTGCGGGATCAGGAGCCGGCGTGGTCGGGGGTGCTGCGGCACGGGCTGACGCAGAGGCTGCCCCGGACGGGACAGCCTCCGGCGTGGTTGGTTCTGCCGTGCCGCAACCGGACAGGAGGGTTGCGGCAAGGACGACGACGGCCCCCGCCCGCGCGCGGACGGAACGGCCAGTTGTGGCAAGTTTCACCGTGGCCTCCCGCGCTGCCAGGGCCGGAACGTCAGGTGCCTCCGGAACCGGGGCGCCGCCGTCGTGCTTTCCATGTCAGTCAGCTACTTCCGGCCGGCCTTGCGCAGGGCCGCGGTGCGGGAAGCAGCCACGGCGCCGAGCACGAGCGCGATGCCTGCTGCCCCGAACCCGGCCACTGCCATGGCCTGTCCGGTGACACCTTCATCGGCCGCACCTGAACGCCCGCCCGGAACTGCTCCCGGAGCCGAATGCAGGCCCTCGATGGTCTGCACGGCAAGCTGCAGGTTCTTGTCCGCCAGGCTGCCCCAGGCGTACACAATGGTGTGCGTGCCCTCGGCCACCGTGACATCAGCGGGCCCGATAACAGGTTGGGTGGTTCCGGCCGCCGCCACTGCAGCCGGGATGGTGCCCGGGTCCAGCGTGAGCATCTGCTCGTTCGGGTTTACCAGGTTGGAGATGACTGCGGACCCGGCAGCCAGGACGTCGACGGCGGGCGCTGCAGCTGCGTGCCGCACCGTCAGCTTGCCTTTGCCGGCCGCAATCGCCGAGACGTCGTTGGTGAACAGGTTGGCCGTGGGCTTCCCTGCGCCGTCCAGGTCGGCCACAGCAGTGTAGTTGCCGTTGGCGGCAAGGGTCACGTTGACCGGGCCGATCACTGCGGCGGACGCGTCTGCGGCATCAGAGGCGGTGATGGCAAGAGCGTAGTTTCCTGCCGGAAGTGCCAGGGGGCCGGCCAGGGTGCCGGGCGTGAAGTCGTCCAGCGTCCGTTCGCCGTTGACCCACACGTCCACCGTCAGCCCGGGAACCCCGTGCAGGACGGAGAGCTGGGCGTCCCCCTCGGCAGCCTGGGCGGGGCCGGCGAAAGCCAGTGCCGCCGCTACTGCCACTGCTCCTGATGCAAAAATGCTGGTGCGCATGATTTCTCCTTCTTCGGCCCGCCGGGCGGGCGGTTTTGCTGACACACCTACTACCGGCGCCGGCCGCCATTTGGATGCAGATGCATCAAAGATTCCTGGAGAAGGTTTTGCGCGTGTGGGCACACCGCTGGCGTATGCGGCGCTGATCAGGGGATCGGCGGGAGAAATTGCCCTCTACGATGTCAATGTGGCAAAGGTCGACGCGGAGGTCCTGGACCTCGCCCACGGGATCCGATTCGCCGCGGCGGCCACCGCTGTCTACGGCGGGATGGACCTGGCTGCCACAGAGGGGTTCACATGGGAAAAGCAAGTGCCGGCCCGCTGAAATTGCGGAGCGGCAACCTGCTGATATTGGTTGATTCCTTGTGGATTTCCGGCGGCCGCAAATTCTGCAGCGCCGGAATCAATAGGAAATGAATGCCACCAGTTCGCCCACCCGGTCCTCCGGGTAGTTTTTCGCAATGTCGCCCTGGCTGAGGACGCCCACCAGGTCATGCCCGTCAATGACCGGCAACCTCCGGACCTGGTGGTCCTGCATGGTCCTGATGGCCTCCTCGATGGAATCGTCGGCTCCGATGGTCACGGGCTTGCCTTCACCGAACTGACCCGCCGTGGCAGTCCGCGGATCCCCGCCCTCCGCCAGGCACTTAACCACGATGTCCCTGTCCGTCAGCATGCCCTTGAGCCGGTTGTCTTCGCCGCAGATGGGCAGTGAGCCCACATCGAGGTCCTTCATCTTCCGTGCGGCCGCTTCCAGGGTCTCGTTCTCACCCACGCACTCCACGCCCCCGGTCATGATTTCCCGTGCCGTTGCCATGATCGCTCCTTCCTGATGTGGTGCCGCGTCGACGGCCTGTTCGGGTGGCCCCTCGGGACCTGGCTCTTGATTGGCGGCCCGCAGAACCAGCTGATGACAAAAATGCTAAGCCTACTGATTATTGCTGTCCAGAGGTGGAGTACTACCGTCCAGACCCTGAGCAATGCACCTCCCGGCGGGCTCCCACCCCCTCGGCATCAATGCTTGCTTCGCCGCAATCAGGTAGTAAGCTTGCTGACCAATACTAGTAAGCCTGCTGATTAATTGAGACAGGAGTAGGCCATGGGTACAGTTTTCGCTGCCGCTTCGGCATTGGTGGTCGCAGCAGCCGGTGCAGCCGCCGCCCTCAGCGCTCCCTTTGGTGCTGCCGGCCACGGGGGCCAGTATCTTGCAGGCCACGTGCTCCTGGGGCTGGGCCTCGGGCAGTCGATCGCCATCCTGCTGCGCGTCGCGGTCAAGCGGCTGCTGGCACGGCGGGCGGCCGCCGACGTTGCTGAGGCTCCTGTGTACACGGCGCCGGTCAGCGTCCTGCCGGCCCGGCCGGCGGCGCTGGCCCCGGCAGCAATCGCCCAAACACCTGCTTTCCAAGCAACCGCTGCCCGTGAAGCCACCGCCCCAGTAACCGCGCTTCCTGCACGGCCTGCGGCGATGATTCCGCTGCGGGGCCGGCATGCCGCCTGAGGCTCCGGCATTGGCCGCCGGCAGTGGTGGCCGGCCCGGCCGGAAAAACTCCGGCCTGTGGCGCGCGGCCGCCGCCCTGGCTGGTGCCGCCTGCCTTGCCGTGGTTCTGTATGCCGCCTCTCCGCTCCTGAGGCCCCCGGATTCTGATGCCGGGACACTTCGGGGCCTGCAGGTCAGGGTCCTGAACATCAGCCAGGCGGCAGCAGAAAACAGGATGGACGGCGCCCTCGCCGCACTTGAGGCCCTGGAGAAGGACCTGAACGACGCCGCCGGCCAGGGCCTGATCTCCTTGTCCCGTTACCGCGGAATCGAAGCCGCAGTCGAAGACGTGCGGGCGGACATCACTGGCCAGCTTGCGGCAGCGTCTGCCCCCGCACCCGAAGTTCCTGCGGTAACAGCATCCGAGCCGCCCCCACCCGATGCAACCGTGGAACCGGCGCCGGCGCCCGAACAACCGGTCGTCGTACCGGTGCCCGCGCCGGTGCCCGCGCCGGTGCCGGCGCCGGTCCAACAAGAACCAGCTCAGCCGGATCCAGCCAAGGAAACAAAGGGTAAAGGCAAGGGAAAACCCTAGCCCCGGTTCCGGGCACAATGGACGAATGACTTCTTCGGGCAGGCAGCAGCAGCCGTTGGCGGCCAAACCCTTCGATCTCGGGACCATTGGTGCCGGCTTGGCATTTGCGGAATCATTGCCTGCCCTCACCCGGGCCCTGAGTGGCGGGGTAGGACCGGCAGCAGTTATACAGGCGCCGCCGGGCACCGGCAAGACCACGCTCGTCCCGCCGCTGCTTGCAAACCTCGTGGCACACGGCAGCGGGCGGATCGTGGTTACCCAGCCCCGCCGCGTTGCTGCCCGGGCGGCCGCAAGGCGCCTCGCCGTGCTGGACGGCAGCGCTCTGGGGGGCCGGATTGGCTACTCTGTGCGCGGCGAGCGGCAGGCGGGCCAGGAAACCGTCGTCGAATTCGTCACGCCCGGCATCCTGTTGCGCCGCTTGTTGGCCGACCCCGGCCTTGAGGGCACGGCAGCGGTGGTCCTCGACGAGGTCCACGAACGCGGCATGGAAACGGACCTGCTGGTGGGCATGCTCGCCGAGGTCCGGGAGCTGCGCGGTGACCTCACCGTCGTCGCCATGTCCGCAACCGTGGACGCTCCCCGGTTTGCTGCACTTTTTTCCAACAGCGGCGGCAGCGCGGACGACGGCGGGGCGCCGGCTCCCGTAGTGGACTGCGCGTCAGTGCTCCACACCCTTCACACCGACTGGCGGCCCGCGCCCGGGCCACGGCTCGACGGCAGGGGAGTGACGCCGGCCTTCCTGGAGCACGTGGCCTGGACGGCCGCGGAGGAGTTCACCCTGGCCCTCAGCGGGGACGGTTCCACGGACGCCCTCGTTTTCCTCCCCGGTGCGAGGGAGGTTTCGCGGGTCGCAGCCGACCTTCGGCGGCAGCTGGGCACCACCGTTAACGTCCTGGAACTCCATGGCCAGGTGACAGCCGCTGAACAGGACCTGGCGGTTTCCGGCCGGTTGCCCGGCGGCAAGGCCCGGATAATTGTCTCCACCGATCTGGCCGAGTCCTCCCTCACTGTTCCCGGTGTCCGGCTGGTCATTGACTCCGGCCTGACCCGCGAGCCCCGCCGCGACGCCGGGCGGGGCATGAGCGGGCTGGTCACGGTTTCCTGCTCCCGCGCCTCTGCCGATCAACGGGCGGGACGTGCGGCCCGCCAGGGGCCGGGGCGCGTGGTGCGCTGCTACGACCAGCAGGCCTACGGCGCAGCCCCTGCCCACGTCACGCCGGAAATCAGGGTGGCGGACCTCACCGGCGCCGCGCTGCTGCTCTCTGCCTGGGGCTCTCCCCGCGGTGAAGGCCTCGCGCTGCCGGACCAGCCGCCGGGGCAGGCCATGGACCACGCGATGGAGGTGCTCCGCGAACTGGGCGCCGTGGCGCATGACGGCCACATCACCGGCGCGGGCCGGCTGCTGGCCAGCATTCCGGCCGATCCCAGGCTCGGCCGGGCGCTGCTTGACGGAGCGGCGGCCGCCGGTCAGCTGGCCGCGGCGGAGGCAGTGGCCCTGGTCTCGGCTGACCACCGGGCCCCCGGGGCAGACCTCACCCGCCTCCTGTCACAGCTCCGTGACGAAAAGGGCGCAGCTGCCCGGCGCTGGGCAGAAGACACCCGCCGGCTTGCTGCCCTGGCGCAGCGCGGTCCGCTCTCCGCTTCGCCCGTCCTGCCGTCACCGGTGACCGGCAGCGCAGTGGTGGGAGCCGTCGTCGCACTTGCCTTCCCGGACCGGGTGGCACGCCGCGTGGACGGCGACCCGCCCAACCGCTACCTCCTGACCTCCGGAACCCGCGCCGGGCTGCCCGCCGGCAGCTCCCTGTCCGGTCACGAGTGGCTGGCCGTGGCGGAAGTAACCCGTGCCGATGGCAGGGATGCCGCCGGTACCGGCGCCGTGATCCGGTCGGCCGCACCGCTGATGCCTGACCTCGCCGAAGCCGCGGCCGGACACCTCCTGACCGACGCCGTCGAAGCACGGTTTGCCGGCGGCCGCGTGTCCGCCCGGAAGGTCCGGCGCCTCGGAGCGATCGTCCTGTCGTCCACCCCGGTCCGGCCGTCGCCGGCCGAGGGGCGCGTGGCCGTCGCGAAGGCTTTAAAAAAGGAAGGACTCGGCGCCCTGGAATGGTCGACGGCGGCAGACGCGCTCCGCCGTCGGCTCGCCTTCCTGCACCACGGCCTGGGCGGTCCGTGGCCGGAGGTCTCGGACCAGGCCCTGTTGCTGCGGCTCGAGGAGTGGCTCGGTCCGGAGCTGGAAGCCCTCGCCGGCGGAGCGGCCGCACGCTCCATCGACCTGGCTAACCCGCTCCGGCGGCTGCTGCCCTGGCCGGAGGCCGCGCAACTTGATGACCTCGCGCCGGAGTGGCTTGAGGTGCCCAGCGGGTCGCGGATCAGGATCGAGTACCCGGAGGTCGCGGATCACACCGGCCGCCCGGTGGTGGCCGTCAAGTTGCAGGAGTGCTTCGGGTGGGCGGAAACACCCCGGCTCCTGGGCGGCCGCGTGCCGGTCCTGTTCCACCTGCTGTCGCCGGCCCGGCGCCCCCTGGCCGTCACCGACGATCTCACATCCTTCTGGTCGGGCCCCTACGCCCAGGTCCGGGCTGAAATGCGCGGGCGCTACCCCAAGCACCCCTGGCCCGAGGATCCCTGGGCGGCCACCGCCACCGCACGCGTCAAACCGCGTCAATAGCTGCGTTCCGGGAACGCCTTGCCGGCGTTTTCAGGCTCCGTGAGAACAAAGATACACAGCCGAAACGTTTGGTCGATGGGCTGAAACATGCCCCCGTTAGGCTCTTTCCTACCTGGACAGCGTGGTCCACATCAGACATGGAAGGACGCAAAAATGTTTCTCTTGAACAGCCTCAACCTTTTGCTCGACGGCCGCCGCTTCGAGGACGGCCGGTCCCAGAACGGCGCAGACGGAACCAGCGAGTTCCCGGAAGGCCGCCTGACCTCCGCCGCCTGGGAAGGCTGGTGGCACGAGGAGGCCGCAGCGTAAGTCCCTTTGAGCCGGTCTGAGGACGGGCCCAGTACATACTGGATCAGGACTGCATTGACGGGGACTTGTCCCGGATAAATGCGGCCACGGGCTGGGCCAGCGAAGCACCCACCTCAGCGGCGGGGCGCTTGGTGCCGGCGACAGCGAAGGAGTGGTCGCCGCCCTCCACCCATTGAAGGACAGCATTGGGGCCGATGCGTGACACCACGTCGGCCAGGAGTTCCGGAGTGGCGAATGTGTCCCGGCTGCCTTGCAGGAACAGCATGGGAGCGGCCAGCCCGTACAGATGTTCGTCCCGCAGCTTCTCCGGCTTGCCCGGCGGATGCAGGGGATAACCCAGGTAGACGAGCCCGGCAGCGTCCATACCGTCCGCTACGGCCATGGACGCCATCCGGCCGCCAAAGGATTTACCGGCCGCCCAGAGGGGGCCCGCGTCCTGATGCTTCCCTGCCTGCCCGGCAGCAGCGGCCATGGCAGCACGCCACGCCGCGATGGCCACTGGCGGCCGGTCCGGGAACTTCCTTCCGGCTTCCCGGTAGGGGAAGTTGAAGCGCAGCGTCGCCACGCCCAACCCGTTCAGTGCCGCCGTGAACCCCGTGAGGAACGGATGCTCCATCCCGGCGCCGGCGCCGTGGGCAACCACCAACGTGGCGGAAGGATTGTCGGGGCGGGCATAAGCTGCGGTGACGGTGGTGTCGCCCACCGTAACGGTCAGGGGAACTTCCGGGGCTGGCATCCCTCCATCATGCCGGACCGGGGGCGGAAATCTGTCCCGTTTCCGCAGCCGGGGTGTACGTTGTCCCCATGGCGAGCGAACAGACCACCATTACCGTTCCGGGCCCCGACGGCGGCCGTGAGATGCGCATTTCCAGCCCCAGCCGCGTCCTTTGGCCGGACCTGGGGCTCACCAAACTGGACCTGGCGCGCTACATCTGCGACATGGGAGAAGCCTTCATCGCGGCCAACGGGGACCGGCCGGTGGCCCTGCAGAGGTACTCGGACAACGTCAATGGCGAGATGTTCTTCTCAAAGAACCCGCCCAAGGGGACGCCGGACTTCATCAGGACGCAGAAGGTGGTTTTTCCCAGCGCCCGCACGCATCCGATGCTGATCCTGGACGAGCCCGCCGCAGCCGTGTGGGCTGTCCAGATGAACACGGTGGTCTTCCACCCCTGGCCCTCCCGGACCGCGAATACTGACAACCCGGACCAGCTGCGGATCGATTTGGACCCGCAGCCGGGCACAGACTTTGGGGACGCCGTCCCCGCGGCGCTGGTGATGAAGGAGGTCCTGGCCGAGGCCGGCCTGACCTGCTTCATCAAAACCTCCGGCAACCGCGGGCTGCACGTCTACGCGCCCATCGAGCCCACGCGGGAGTTCCTCGATGTGCGGCATGCCGTCATTGCCGCCGCCCGGGAAGTGGAGCGCCGGATGCCGGAGCAGGTCACCACCGCGTGGTGGAAGGAAGAACGGGGGAAGCGGGTCTTCCTGGACTTCAACCAGGCCAACCGTGACCGCACCATCGCCGGCGCCTACAGCCCGCGTGCGCTGCCGCACGCTTCGGTCTCCTGCCCGATCACCTGGGACGAGCTGGAGACCGCTGACCCGAAGGACTTCACCATCCTGACCGTGCCGGACCGGCTCAAAACCGTGGGCGACCCGTGGGCGGACATGCACAGCACATCGGGCACCATCGACACGCTTCTCAAGTGGTGGGAGCGGGACCTTAAGGCCGGGCTCGAGGAGATGCCATTCCCGCCGGATTACCCCAAAATGCCCGGCGAGCCGCCCCGGGTGCAGCCCAGCCGCGCCCGGAAGCAGGACTGACGGCCTATTCGAAGCGTGCGGGGTCTCCGGTACCGCGCCGGACCACCTCAGCCAGACCACTGGAGAAATCCACAACGGTGGTGGGCTCAGCCCCGCAGTCGCCGGCATCGATCACCGCGTCCACCAAGTGGTCCAGCCGCTCCTTGATCTCCCAACCCTGGGTCAGCGGGTCTTCCTCGTCCGGCAGCAGCAGCGTGCTTGAAAGCAGGGGCTCACCGAGTTCAGCCAGCAGCGCCTGCACCACCCTGTTGTCCGGGATCCTGACTCCTACTGTTTTCTTTTTGGGGTGCAGGAGCCGCCGCGGAACCTCTTTGGTGGCCGGCAGGATAAAGGTGTAGCTCCCGGGCGTCACGGATTTGATGCTGCGGAAGACGTCGTTGCCAATGTTCACGAACTGCCCCAGCTGGGCGAAATCCTTGCAGACCAGGGTGAAATGGTGCTTGTCGTCCAGGCTGCGGATGCTCCTGATCCGGTCCAGGGCGTCCTTGTTGCCCAGCTGGGCCCCCAACGCGTAGCAGGAGTCCGTGGGATAGGCGATCAGCCCGCCGTCGAGCACCATGCGTACTGCCTGGGCGATGGCCCGGGGCTGCGGATCCTGCGGATGAACGTCAAAGTATCTGGCCATGTACCCGAGCCTACGTTCCCGCGCCGTGCCGCCGCACCATTGAAGCGCCCGCTGCATGCAATGCGGGCGGAGCGCGCGGCACCCGGGGGCCGGACAGGGTGGCAGAATGTGGCGCATGGCTATGGAACGGATCGTCGTGGGCCTCCAGGGCGACGACGACGGGGAACTCCTGGTGCGCCGCGCCGCGAGGCTTCTCCACCGGGGCGTTGGCGGTGAACTGCTCGCCGTCCACGTGCGCACCCCGGCCGGGACCCGGGGGGAGTCCCCGCAGGCACTCGAAGCCCAGCGCCGCCTGGTCGCAGACCTGGGTGGCAGCTATCACACGGTATCGGCATCCGATGCCGCCGCCGCCCTCGTGGAATTCGCCCGCTCTGCAGGGGCCTCCCACATCCTGGTGGGCCAGTCCCGCCGTCACCGGGTCCGGGCCCCCTTCAGCCTGGGCGTGGACACCAAAGTGGTGCGGGAGGCGGCGGACATTGACGTCCAGGTGGTGCCACTGGTCCGGTACTCCGGCAGCCGGGGGAGGCGGCCGGAACTGGGCCGGGCGCGGACGGGGTTCGGGTTTGCCCTCGCCGCGGTTCTTCCGCCTTTGTTGCAGCTCCTCCTGGCCATGTTCGAGCACAGTGTGGCTACCGCAGTGCTTATTCAGCTGACGGGCGCCGTGGCCGTGGCCCTGGTGGGCGGATTGTGGCCGGCGGTTGCGGGTGCTCTCTGGAGCAGCCTGCTGGTGAACTACTTTTCCACTCCGCCCCTAGGCGACCTCGCCATCCACGACCCCCAGGATCTGCTCTCGCTGGCGGTATTTGTCGGCGTCTCGGTGGCGGTGGCCGGCGTGGTGGATGGATCAGCCCGGCGTTCAAAGGAAGCGTCCCGGGCGCAAGCCGAAGCCGCCACCCTGGGTGATCTCGCCTTGGGGGCATCCCGGTCCGAGGACACCCTCCACGGCCTGCTCGCTGAAGCCCTCGATGCCTTCGGTGCCTCCGGGGCAGCCGTCGTCAGCAACCTCCCCGCGGCCGGGCATCGGGATCCGAAGGGTCAGGAATCCGGGCGCACGCCGCTCCTCCTGGCGGGAGCCGGTGATATTTCCGGCTGGCAGGACGGAGCCCAGGACCTCCGCGGCCTTCCGGGCACCACTACCGTCCAGGTGGACCCTGTGACGTGGCTGGTCCTGTTCGGCAGGGAGGTGCCAGCGGCGGGGCGGAGGCTGCTCGGCGCCTTCGCGGTCCATGTCAAAGCCCAACTGGAACGCCGGCAGCTGGAGGCCAGCCGGCACGAAATCCTGCGCCTTGCAGAAGGCAACACCATGCGCACGGCCATCCTGCAGGCCGTCTCACACGACCTGCGTACCCCGCTGGCCGGAATCAAACTCGCGGCCGGCGGGCTCCTGCAACATGGCGTTGCCTATACGCCGGTTGAGCAGCGGGAGCTGCTGGAGACCATAGATGCGTGCAGTGACCGGCTCGATTCGCTGGTGGGGAACCTGCTGGACATGTCGCGGATCACCGCCCGTTCGGTGGAGCCGCTGCTGGGCCCGGTCAGGTGGAGCGAGGCAATTGATGCGGCCTTGCGCGGGCTTCCGGAGGGTGCCGTGGCGGTGGCGCTGCCGGCCAACCTTCCCCCGGTGGAAGCGGACCGCGGGCTGCTGGAACGGGTCATTGCCAACATCCTTGAGAACGCACTCAAGCATGCCCCGGGTTCGGGAGTGTCGATAACCACGACGGCGGACGGGCTGGGTGGTGTGACCCCTGAGGGGCATCCCTGCGGCGAACTGCGCATCGTTGATCATGGTCCGGGCGTACCCGAGCGGAAGGTGCTTGACATGTTCAGGCCGTTCCAGCGGCTTGACGACCTGCCCCAGGCCAGCGGCCTGGGCCTCGGACTGGCCGTAGCCCAAGGCTTCGTCCAGGCCATGCGGGGGACCCTTACGGCCGAGGGGACTCCAGGGGGAGGGCTGACGATGATTATCCGGCTGCCGCTTTCCACCGGCAGCCCCGGCAGCGGCAGCAATGCCCCGAATGCAGAGACGGTTCCAGGCGCTGGGACGGTGCGGACGTGACAGGACCGTCCCCGGCAGGACCCGGACACCAGAAGGACGGACTCCAGAAGGCCGCACGGCATGAGCCCACGGAGCAGGAGGCCGCGCCGCACCAGGGTGCGAAAATCCTCGTGGTTGATGACGACCCCCACTTGCTGAAGGCGCTGCGCATCACGCTGGCGGCGCATGGCTATGACGTTGCTGTCGCGGAGGACGGAGCGTCTGCCCTCGCCGCTGCAGGCCACAACGTACCCGATATTGTAGTCCTGGACCTCGGACTGCCGGACATGGACGGCGCAGACGTCCTTGGCAATCTTCGCCGTTGGAGTTCCGTCCCGGTGCTGGTCCTGTCGGCGCGGCACGGCTCATCGGACAAGGTGGGAGCGCTGGACGCCGGTGCCGATGATTACATCACCAAGCCGTTCGGACTGGACGAGCTCCTGGCACGGCTTCGGGCCCTCATGCGGCGGATACCTGGTCCGGAGTCAGCCCCGGTGGTGGCATCGTCCGGATTTTCAGTGGACCTCGTTCACCGGCAGGTGCTTCGCGACGGAAACGCTGTGCGGCTCACGCCCACTGAGTGGAACATCCTCGAAATCCTGGTGCGGAATCCGAAAAGCCTCGTCACACAGCAGCAACTGCTGGCGCACGCCTGGGGGCCTGCCTATCAGAAGGAAGCCAACTATCTGCGGGTCTACATGGCGCAGCTGCGCAGGAAACTTGAAGCCGACCCCGGCAATCCCCGCCACCTGCTGACCGAACCCGGAATCGGATACCGCTTCGTTCCCTGAATTCGGCCAAAGGGGGGCAGTCCTGCCCCTACCCAGAGGCCTGCCTGGTGCGGCAGGATGTTGTCTGGTTCCATTCCTTTCAGTTCAAACTCAAGGAGATCCAGCCATGCCCACCACACTCAACCCCTACCTCAGCTTCCGCGAGAACGCGCGGGAGGCCATGAACTTCTACCAGTCCGTTTTCGGCGGCGAGCTGACGCTCAGCACGTTTGGTGAGTTTCAAGCCAGCGAGGACCCGGCTGAAGCCGAAAAAATCATGCACGGGATGCTGACCACCACGCAGGGCCTGGTACTGATGGGTGCCGACACCCCGAACAGCATGGAGTTCAGTCCGGGCTCGTCCATCTCCATTTCCCTCAGCGGTGAAGATGAGGGAGAACTGCGAGGTTACTACGACAAGCTCAGCGGCGGGGGCGGCACCGTGACAGTCCCCATGGAGCAGGCACCCTGGGGTGACATCTTCGGCATGTGCACCGACAAGTACGGGGTGTCCTGGCTTGTGAACGTCAACAACCAGCAGGCAGCCGGGGCCTCGTAACCCGGCGGCCGGGCAGGCCCGGCCCTGTTTCCTTGAGGAGGGACGCCACGCAGTGCGACGATGGACGCGTGGAGTCCCTCTTCGATTTCCTCTCGGACAAATGGTGGCTTGTTTTTCCCATGAGCGCCCTCGCCGGCCACTGGGCAAATTCGTGGCGCAAGGCCGGCGACCGGCGGCACCAGCGGAAAGTGGAGCTTTATAAGCTCCGGAACCAGGTGCATGCGGCGGAGAAAGCCTCCGTGGCTGACGTCGAATCGCTGATGGCCGCCCACGGTGCCACCAACAAACGCTGGCTGGAGTACGAGCTCGATGTGGGCAAGCTCATTGACTTTCCACTGATGACTGATGTCCGTGAGCCGCTCACCGTCGCGTTTCTGCGCGCCAAACGGGAAGCCGACGGCCTCAGGCCCCCTTCAGCGGCGGACATGACTGCTCCTTCCCGGGTTGAGGCGTACCGGAAAGCCGTTGACGATTTCAGTGTGGCCCTGGACGTCGCTGAGCGGGAGGCCAGACGCCTCAAAGACAGCAAGTTCACGGGGCCGGAACGTGAGCGGCTGGCCACCGCCCGGCAGCTGCTCAAGATCGCAGAGGACCATGCCGCAACCCCGGCCGAACGGCAGGCGGCCTACAAGCGGGCGCGCCGTGAACTGGACGGGCTCATTGTGTTGCCGGATGTCGCCCTGGCAGCCCTGGAGGACAAGATCTCGCCCATGATCGAGCCCGCCGTGCGGCCCTGGGACCCGCAGCACCGCTAAGATCCCGGCGAGGAACCATGGCCCTACGCACGCTGTATCTCGACGTGGACGGCGTCCTCTGTCCGTTTGGTGCGGCAGGGAGCAACGGGTGGGGAACGGCATGGCGGCATGCAGATGCCGGCCTCCTGCCGGTGGCGTTCGCGCCCGAACTAGTGGCGGGACTGAACAGCCTGGCTGCCACGGCGGAACTGCGGTGCGTCTGGCTGACCAGCTGGGAGGAGCTCGCCCCCCAATACCTCTGTCCGGCGATTGGCCTGAACGGCGCCCGTTGGCCGCACCTGACCGCCGAAGGGGCCGGAAGCGGTCCCGGCTGGTGGAAGCTCGACGCCATCCAGGACGATGTGGAACGAACCTCGCCCGACGCCGTCGCCTGGGTGGACGACCAGCTCGCCTATGAGGCCGAAGCCCAGGCCTGGGTCCGGATTTTGGGTCACAGGCTGCTGGCTGTTTCACCGGATCCCCGGCGCGGGATTTCGCCGTCGGAACTGGATGCGCTGCGTTCCTTCCTCGGTCGGCCTTTGTTTTGACCTCCTGCCCCGGACGCGTACGATCGATAAGGTTTCACGCCGGCTGACTTAACGCCGCAGGTCATTCCAAGCGAACAGCTGGTGAATTATGCTGTGCAAGGCAGCCGGGGGAAAGAAACTGCTGAACGTCGACTCTGCAGATTGGGCAACAGGTGGATATCACCTTTATGGTGGCGCTGGTCATCGCACTGGCACTATTTTTCGACTTCACGAACGGTTTCCACGACACCGCGAATGCCATGGCCACGCCCATTGCAACCGGTGCGATCAAGCCGAAGACAGCCGTGACCCTCGCAGCAATCCTGAACCTGGTGGGAGCCTTCCTTTCCACGGAGGTGGCGAAAACGGTCTCCGGCGGGATCATCCGTGAAGGCTCCGATGGTGTGCAGATCACGCCGGATATCATCTTCGCGGGCCTGATGGGGGCCATCCTGTGGAACATGATCACCTGGCTGAAGGGCCTGCCGTCGAGTTCATCCCATGCGCTGTTCGGCGGCCTGATCGGCGCGGCCATCGCCGGCATCGGGTTCAACTCCATCAATCTTGAGACCCTGCTGCAGAAGGTGATCCTGCCGGCAATCTTCGCTCCGGTCATCGCAGGAGCTGTTGCCTACGTCTGCACCCGCCTGGCTTACGCACTGACGGCCCGCCAGGACCCCGAAACGGGGACCAAGCTGACGCAGAAGCGCGGCGGCTTCCGCACGGGACAAATCTTCACCTCCAGCCTGGTGGCCCTGGCCCACGGCACGAACGATGCCCAGAAGACGATGGGTATCATCACGCTGGTGCTTATTGCCGCCGGCACCCAGACCCCCGGCTCCGGCCCCCAGCTCTGGGTGATCGCAGCCTGCGCCCTTGCCATCGCCATCGGCACCTACGCCGGCGGTTGGCGCATCATCCGGACCATGGGTTCGGGCCTCACTGAGGTCAAGCCCGCGCAGGGCTTCGCCGCAGAAACCAGCACCGCTTCCGCCATCCTCGCGTCCTCGCACCTGGGTTTTGCCCTTTCCACCACCCAGGTTGCGTCCGGCTCCGTGATCGGCTCCGGCATGGGCCGCAGGGGAACCACGGTCCGCTGGAACATGGTGGGCAAGATCGCCCTCGGCTGGCTCTTTACCCTTCCCGCTGCCGGGATCGTCGGCGCGCTCACAGCGCTGCTCGTCAAGACCGGGGTGGTGGGCGTACTGATTGCCGCCATCGCCGGCACGGCAGCGGTGCTCTTTATGTTCTTCTACTCGCGAAAGTCCGCCGTGGGCCACCACAACGCTGTCGAAGTTGAGGAAGCCGGCCAGGCCGTCCGCTTCGCCAAGAAGAAGGCTATGGCCCGCGCCCGCGCAGATGCCAAGGCGAAGGCCAAAGCGAAAGCCAAGTCGAAAGCCGAGGCGGAAGCCGCGGCCACCACAGAACCTCCGGCTGAGGCAGAGGCCGAAGCCACCACAACGAAGGATGCCCAGCGATGAAGTGGTTGGAACTGCTGACCGTGGCCGGTGCCACCCTGGTTGCCGCAGTAACTGTGGTGGTCCTCTACTCCCTCGGCGTTCGGCTCACCGCCATTGCCGGTGACGCCCAGCAGGCCTCGCCGGGCCTCAAAAGGTCCCTTGCCTATGTGTGCTTCGGCCTGTGCGGGCTGGCAGTGCTCGTCGGGCTCTACCTGATCATTCCCTACTTCTCCCGCTAGCCCCTGGGGGAACCGCACGCCAGCCGGTTCCGCCGCTTTGCAGGCGCACCAGCCATTGGCCAGTGCGGGGCCGGTCGCTAGTCTTGTGGCATGTCACGGATCCAGTATTTCGTAGCCGCATCCCTCGACGGATTCATTGCCACCCCCACCGACGACCTTGGCTGGCTCCTGCAGTTCGACGGCTTCGAAGGCGGCATGGAAAGCTACGAAGCCTTTATGGCAGGCGTGGGCTGCATTGTGATGGGCGGCGGCACCTACGCCTGGCTCATGAAGCACGAGCCGGGCAACTGGCCGTACCCGGGCACACCCTGCTACGTCTTCACCCGGCATGAGCACACAGCACCTGCGGGCGCGGACATCACGTTCGTGCGCGGGGACGTCAGCGAGTTTATGGCGGACTTCACGGCGGACGCCGGAAGCCGGAACATCTGGTTGGTGGGCGGCGGAGACCTCGCTGCCCAGTTTGCCGAGGCCGGCCTGCTGGATGAACTCATCCTCTCGGTGATCCCGGTGGTCCTGGGTAACGGCAAGCGCCTCTTGCCACTGTCAGGCCCGACGCCGCCGCTTGAGTTGACTGCATCCCGCGCCATGGGGAGCGGCATCATTGAGTTGCGGTACCTGCTGAACGGCAACGGCAAGGCAGACGGCCCCTAAGGCGCACCACCACCTCCTGGCGCCCGGCCTAATCCTGCGCGGGGGCGGCGTTGTCCCGGATCATGTTGGTGATGCGGGCCGTGGACAGCCGCCGGCCCTGCTCATCCGTCATAACGATCTCGTGCGTAGCAAGCGTTCGGCCCAAGTGGATGGCCGTACAGGTACCTGTTACCGTCCCGCCGGAGATGGAACGATGGTGGGTGGCACTGACCTCAATGCCAACGGCATGGCGGCCGGGCCCTGCGTGCATGCCTGCCGAAAATGATCCGAGCGTTTCCGCCAGCACCACGTGCGCGCCGCCGTGAAGCATTCCGGCCACCTGGGTGTTGCCCTCCACCGGCATGGTGGCCACCGTCCGCTCAGGGCTCATCTCCAGGAAATGGATGCCCATTTTCACCACCAGTGCGCCAATCCCGAATTGGCCAAGCCAGCGGTGCAGGTGCTCCGGGACTCCAGCGGCAGTAAGCTCCCCCGCGTAGGGGCCGGGCGTGAAATTGTCCATCATGGCAACTAGGCTGGCACCTGTGAGTGAAACAACCAAACCGGCCCCCTTCCCGTCCGACGTCCTCCAGGACCACAACGCCCCGCAGGGCTCAACCGCCCTTCAGGACATTGCAATAGAGGACGATGCAGTTCAGGAGAAGGGCCCGGCGGAGGCCGGCGGATCGGTGTCAGCAACTGCCGCCCCCGTTGTCCCCATGACGGGCCAGCCGCGGCTGCTGGTGCTGGACGGCCACTCCATGGCTTTCCGCGCCTTTTTCGCCCTGCCTGCCGACAAGTTTTCCACTGCCAACGGGCAGCACACCAACGCCATCCACGGCTTCACGTCCATGCTGATCAACCTGATCAAGGAACAGCAGCCCACACACATCGCCGTTGCCTTCGACGTCTCGGATGAGACCACCCACCGCAAGGCCGACTACAGCGACTACAAGGGCGGCCGCAACGAGACGCCCCGCGAGATGAACAACCAGATCGACCTCATCGGCCAGGTCATGGAGGCCTGGGGCATCAAGACGATCAAGATGCCCGGCTACGAGGCGGACGACATCCTGGCCACCCTTGCCGCCATGGGCGATCAGGCCGGCTTCGAAGTCCTGCTGGTCACCGGCGACCGCGACGCGTTCCAGCTGATCACGGACAACGTGTTTGTCCTTTACCCGAAGAAGGGCGTCAGCGACATCCCCAAAATGGACGCCGCCGCCATTGAGGCAAAATACTTCGTCAGCCCGGCCCGCTACTCCGACCTCGCAGCGCTGGTGGGGGAGACGGCGGACAACCTTCCGGGCGTGCCCGGCGTGGGACCCAAGACGGCCGCCAAGTGGATCAACCTCTACGGCGGCCTTGAGGGCGTACTGGAAAACCTCGACGCCATCGGCGGCAAGGTGGGCGACGCGCTGCGCGAGAACGTGGAAGCGGTCAAGCGGAACCGCCGCCTGAACAGGCTCCACGCAGACCTGGAACTGCCCGTCACCCTCGATGACCTGTACCAGCCCCGACCCGACCAGGCAGCCCTTGAGGATCTGTTCGACCAACTCGAGTTCAAAGCCATCCGCGGCCGCCTCTTCGCCCTCTATGGCGACGACGACACCCCCGCCCCCGAGCGCGCCAGCATCGAAACGCCTGACTTCATCACGCCGTCGGGCGCTGCGGAACTGAACGCTTTCCTGGCGGCGGGCGCCGGCCAGCGGTCCGCCCTCGCCGTGGACCTGGTTCCCGGAAGGATCGGCGAGGACGCTGCCGGGCTGGCCATCGTCCGCGACGGCGCCGCCGCGTACATCGACCTCGCCGCCCAGGAGGCAGATGCCGAAAACGTCCTTGCCGGCTGGCTGCGTGACCCCGAGTCGCCCAAGGTGATGCACGGGTTCAAGGCCGCGCTGAAAGCCCTGACTTCCCGGGGGCTGGAGCTGGACGGGGTAGTGGACGACACCTCCATTTCCGGTTACCTCATCGAGCCGGACCGGCGCACCTACGAGCTCGCCGAACTCGCCCAGCACCACCTCAACGTCGGCATCCCGGCTGCCACCGCTAAGGCGGGCCAGCTGGAGTTGTCCTTCGACGGCGACGACGAAGCCGCCGCCGGCGCGCTGGTGCAGGCCGCCGCCGTCGTCCTTGAACTGAGCAGGTTCTTTGAAGCGGAACTGAAGGAGCGCCGGGCCGAGGAACTGCTCTCCACGCTCGAACTCCCGGTCAGCCGTGTGCTGGCCGACATGGAGCTGGCGGGCATCGGGATCGATATGGCCCGGATGGACGAGCAGATTGCAGACCTTGCAAGGGTCATCGACAACGCCCAGGAACAGGCGTTCGCCGCGATCGGCCACGAGGTGAACCTCGGGTCGCCCAAGCAACTGCAGACAGTGCTGTTCGAGGAACTCCAGCTGCCCAAGACCAAAAAGATCAAGTCCGGCTACACCACCGATGCCGCCTCCCTGAAGAATCTCCTGGAGAAAACCGGCCACGAGTTCCTGGTCCAGCTCATGGCCCACCGTGAGGCTGCCAAGCTGCGGCAGATGCTGGAGTCGTTGAAGAAGTCGGTGGCCGAGGACGCCCGGATCCATACCACGTACGCCCAGAACGTGGCGGCAACGGGGCGGATCTCGTCCAACAACCCGAACCTCCAGAACATCCCCATCCGCAGTGAGGAAGGCCGGCGCGTCCGCGGGATTTTTGTGGTCAGCGACGGCTACGAGTGCCTGCTCTCCGCGGATTACTCCCAGATCGAAATGCGCATCATGGCCCATCTCTCCGGGGATGCGGGCCTGATCCAGGCGTACAAGGACGGTGAGGACCTGCACCGCTTCGTGGGCTCGAACATCTTCCACGTGCCCACCGAGGAAGTCACCAGCGCCATGCGCTCCAAGGTGAAGGCCATGTCCTACGGCCTGGCCTACGGGCTGACCTCGTTCGGCCTGTCCAAGCAGCTGGAGATTTCCGTGGACGAGGCCCGCACCCTGATGAAGGACTACTTCGACCGGTTCGGCGCGGTCCGCGACTACCTGCGGGGCGTGGTGGACCAGGCCCGCGTGGACGGTTACACGGCGACCATCGAGGGACGCCGGCGGTACCTGCCCGATCTCACCAGCACTGACCGGCAGCTCCGGGAAAACGCCGAAAGGATCGCGCTGAACAGCCCCATCCAGGGCTCGGCCGCGGACATCATCAAACGGGCCATGCTCGGCGTGCATGGGGAGCTTCAGTCCCAGGGACTGAAGTCCCGGATGCTGCTGCAGGTCCACGACGAACTGGTCCTGGAAGTGGCCGCAGGGGAGCGGGAAGCAGTGGAGAAGCTGGTCACCGATCAGATGGCCGCAGCCGCGGACCTGAGCGTTCCGCTGGAGGTCCAGATCGGTGTTGGGCCCAGCTGGTACGACGCCGGGCACTAGAAATCCCGACGCCGACCGGTGGCGCAGGAAGACCGCGGATCTTCCTGCGCCACCGGCGTCCGCCAGCTCAAACCTCCCGCGGACGTGTGTCGCTGCTGGCGGGTCCGGGGAATTATTGGCTAGGCTCGGGCGGGTGGCTGAACTGAGCGGTAACTATGAGATCCGGCGCTTCCCTGCGGTGTCCGAAGGCAACGACGGCTATGACGAAGCTGCCACGTGGGTCCGGGCCGTGGCCTTCGGTTTCCACGAATCCACGCGGACACCCGAGCACGTGGCAAAGGCGCTCACCACCTACGAAGCCGACGGCCGGGTGCTGACCGGGGCCTACCAGACGGGAGAGGTGGCACAGGCGTCGCTGCCCGCGGACGTTCCCGTGGCCACCTTTGCCACCTTCCGGAAAAGCCTCAACATCGGCTTTGGCCGCATGCTGGAAAGCCAGCTCGTTACGGCAGTGACCGTCCGCACCTCGCACCGCCGGCGCGGCCTGCTGCGCCGGATGATGAGCGAGGACCTGCGCCTGGCCAAAGAAGACGGCGTTGCCATGGCCGCCCTGACCGCCTCGGAAGGAACCATCTACGGCCGCTTCGGGTACGGCGTGGCCAGCTTCGAACGCAAGGTCCATGTGGACACCACGGCCCGGTTCAGTGTGAGGCACCAGCCCGTGGGCAATGTTGAGATCGCAGATCCCAAGGTACTGCTGGAACTCGCGCCGGAAATCTTCGGCCGCGTGCACCGGCTCACGCCCGGCTCCATCAGCCGGCAGGACTGGTACCGGCAGCTGGCATCGGGTTCCCTTGGCCGGGAAGGCAAGGAGGATCCTGCCATCAAGGTGGCCCTGCACTATTCAGCTGACGGAATTCCCGATGGCTACGTGTCCTATAAATTCCTTGGCTGGGACACTGAGCCCTACACGGTGGAAGTGGTTGACCTCGTGGCGGCCGGAAACAGTGCCTACCTCGAACTCTGGCAGTTCCTCGGCGCCATCGATCTCGTGGAGCGGGTCTCCTGGTCCGAAGCGCCACTGGATGACCCGCTGGCCTGGGCGCTGACCGACCCCCGTTGCATCGTTTCCTCGGACAGCCGGGACATGCTGTGGCTTCGCATCCTGGACGCCGCCCAGGCGCTGGAAGCCAGGCACTACCCGGCAGACGGCCGGCTGGTCCTCGAAGTCAACGACCCCCTCGGCCTCACGGCGGGAACGTTCGCCCTCGACGTCGTCGGCGGCCAGGCCGCCGTCGAACGCCTTCCGGAAGGTGCCGCGGCGGACCTGTCCCTGGACATCTCCGCCCTGTCCTCCATCTACCTGGGCGCCGTATGCCCGGTCACGCTGGCAGCGGCAGGACGCATCGGGGAGAACTCGCCGGGCTCGGCGCTGACGGCCCGCCAGATGTTCGGCGTCGAACGGTCCACGCACTGCCTGACGCACTTCTGACTCCCACACCCGGGAAGCAGCACGGCCGCTTTTGACCCGTGTTGCGGGCAGCGACTAGAATAAACGGGCGTGTGTTACGTGTGCATCGCTTTGGTTCGCATTTGAACGCCACGCAATCAGGATGACCCGGCAATCCGCCGCGCTCCGCCTCCAGGTCAGTACCCGGAAGTGGTGGTCACCTGACCGACTAACTATCCACAACGGAGCCCCTACTACATGACCATCACCTCCACCGAGAAGCCCGGTACCCCCGTAGTCGCCATTAACGACATCGGTACCGCTGAGGACTTCCTCGCAGCAGTCGACGCGACCATCAAGTACTTCAACGACGGAGATCTCGTCGAAGGTACCGTCGTCAAGGTCGACCGCGACGAAGTTCTGCTCGACATCGGTTACAAGACCGAAGGTGTCATCCCCTCCCGCGAGCTTTCCATCAAGCACGACGTTGATCCCGGAGACGTTGTCTCCGTTGGCGATCAGGTCGAAGCCCTGGTGCTCACCAAGGAAGACAAAGAAGGCCGCCTGATCCTCTCCAAGAAGCGCGCTCAGTACGAGCGTGCCTGGGGCGACATCGAGAAGGTCAAGGAAGAAGACGGTGTTGTCACCGGTACCGTCATCGAGGTCGTCAAGGGTGGTCTTATCCTCGACATCGGCCTGCGCGGCTTCCTGCCCGCATCCCTCGTCGAGATGCGCCGTGTGCGCGACCTGGCTCCGTACATCGGCCAGCAGATCGAAGCCAAGATCATCGAGCTGGACAAGAACCGCAACAACGTGGTCCTGTCCCGCCGTGCATGGCTCGAGCAGACCCAGTCCGAGGTCCGCTCCACGTTCCTCAACAAGCTGGAAAAGGGCCAGGTCCGTCCCGGCGTCGTTTCCTCCATCGTCAACTTCGGTGCCTTCGTGGACCTGGGCGGCGTAGACGGCCTGGTTCACGTTTCCGAGCTGTCCTGGAAGCACATCGACCACCCGTCCGAGGTTGTCGAAGTTGGCCAGGAAGTCACCGTCGAGGTTCTCGAGGTGGACCTGGACCGCGAGCGTGTCTCCCTGTCGCTCAAGGCTACGCAGGAAGACCCGTGGCAGACCTTCGCCCGCACCCACGCCCTCGGCCAGGTTGTTCCGGGTAAGGTCACCAAGCTCGTTCCGTTCGGTGCGTTCGTCCGCGTCGAAGACGGCATCGAAGGCCTGGTCCACATCTCCGAGCTGGCTGTCCGCCACGTGGAGCTGGCAGAGCAGGTTGTCTCCGTTGGCGACGAGCTGTTCGTCAAGGTCATCGACATCGACCTCGAGCGCCGCCGTATCTCCCTCTCCCTCAAGCAGGCCAACGAGGGCGTCGACGCCGACAGCACCGAATTCGATCCGGCTCTCTACGGCATGGCCGCAGAGTACGACGAAGAGGGCAACTACAAGTACCCCGAGGGCTTCGATCCCGAGTCCAACGAATGGCTCGAGGGCTACGAGAACCAGCGCGCCGCCTGGGAGCAGCAGTACGCTGACGCCCAGACCCGCTGGGAAGCACACAAGAAGCAGGTTGCCCAGCACGCTGCCGACGACGCTGCAGCTGCAACGTCCGGTGACAGCGATTCCGGCACCACCAGCTACTCCTCCGAGCCTGCTGCCGCCGACACCGGTGCCGGCACCCTGGCTTCGGACGAGGCACTTGCTGCTCTCCGCGAGAAGCTGACCGGCAACTAATTGCCACCGGCCCTTTCCGGGCTGACACAATGGACCCCCTGCCTTCGGGCAGGGGGTCTGTTGTTTTAACGGCCTTCGTCGGCATACGGAACCCAAATGCGTAACTTTTGTTGGCCGGGGCCGCCGTGCTGCCTGCTGTTAGGGGGCCAGCAGTCCAGCCAGGGCACATACGTTGCGCAATCCGGTCAGCGGGGTTCCCTAGAGGACGACGACGGCGTGTACAGTTCCGGCGTCGTCGTACGTCAGCACTGCCCCCGCCGCCGTCAGGAGGCGCTGTGCGCCAATGTTCCCGGCCAGGGTGCGGGCGGTCACTTCCGCCAATCCGGCCCGGCGCGCTTCGGCCAGGACAAGGCGGAGGGCTGCACTTCCGATGCCACGGGACCGGAAGCTTCTGCCCAGCCAGATCCCCGTTTCCGCGCTTTTCCGGCCGTTGCCGGTAGCGACACGTTTAAGCCGGATGGAACCGGCGGGGCTGCCACCGGCAAGGATGACCCAGGTTTTTTCGCCGGCTTCCCCGTCGAGGCCCTGTGCGGCGGCCCGGTGGTAGCTGAAGAACCATGCTGTCCTTTCCAGGTTCCAGCCCGGTCCGCCCAGCGGGGGAGCCACCTCGTCCGGGGAGGCGTCGCGCTTGGCCAGTTCCAGGAGTTGCTCCAGGACTGTTTCATCCACATCCGCGAGGGACACGTCAAGGGAGCGGGGCATCCACCCATTCCGTTCCTTCGGGGGTCAGGACGGTTTTTCCGGCCGTCAATAGCTGCAGCCGTTCCGCGGCGCCGGCGATGGCCGCAGCGTCATCCGGTACGGCCAGGCGCAGGACTGTGTGCCGGGCTGTGTAGCTTGTTTCGGCCATCACGAAGCCGGCGGCGCGGAGGTCGTTTTCCAGCCGGCCGGCAGCAGCATGCGGTACGTCGGCTGCGCAGATCCGCAGCCGGCTCCGGCGCACCAGGGGCACCAGCGCCAGAGCCGAGGAAACGGACTCCGAGTACGCGCGGACCAGGCCGCCGGCTCCCAGCAGGACTCCGCCGAAGTAGCGCACGACGACGGCACTGACGTCGCTGAGGTCGGCCACCCCGGGTGCCGTTTCCCTTTTGGCCAGCGCCTCAAGCATGGGGATGCCTGCCGTCCCGGACGGTTCGCCGTCGTCGCTTGAGCGCTGGATGTCCCGGTCCGGGCCGATGATGAAGGCTGAGCAGTGGTGCCGGGCGTCGTGGAATTCCCGGCGGAGGCCTGCCACCACGTCCCTGGCTGTTTCTTCCGTGCCGGCCCGGCGCAGGACAGTGATGAACCGGGAGCGTTTGATCTCAATCTCATGGCGGAAATCCGGGCCGGGAGCCAGCGTGGTGTAGCTGGCGGCCCGGCTCTCTTTCTCTTGCACCCGCCCAAGTCTAGTTGGGCCCACGCCGCGAGGGTTCCCTGGGCGAGCGGAGCGAGGTCAGGGGAGCGGTGGGGAATAAGGTGGTGGAGTGCTGAAAATCGGGTTGACGGGCGGAATCGCATCAGGGAAGTCAGTCGCTGCGGCGCGGCTCAAGGAGCGCGGTGCCGTACTGGTGGATGCTGATGCGCTGGCGAGGGAAGTGGTGGAGCCCGGCACCGAAGGCCTCCAACGGATCGTCGCCGAGTTTGGCGGCGGGATGCTTGACGGCGGCGGGCGCCTCAATCGCGCCAGGCTCGGCGAGGCGGTGTTCGGCAGCCCGGAGCGCCTGGCGGTCCTGAACGGGATCGTCCATCCGCTGGTCCGGTCACGCGCTGCGGCCATCGTCGCGGCAGCGCATGACGACGCCGTGGTAGTGCAGGATATTCCGCTCCTCGTTGAGACCGGGCAGGGCAGCGACTTCCATCTCGTTGTGGTGGTGGACGCGCCGGAGGACATCAGGCTGCAGCGGATGCTGGAACACCGCGGGATGACGGCGGAGACTGCCCGTTCACGGATGGCGGCCCAGGCAAGCCGCGAGGACCGGCTTGCCGCCGCCGACCTCGTCCTGCATAACTCCGGCAGCCTGCAGGACCTGGTGGACCAGGTGGACCGGCTCTGGGATCAGAGGTTAGTGCCCTTTGCCGGCAACCTGGCGGCGGGAGCGCGCGCCAAACGGCACGGAGGACCTGTCCTGGTGCCCTCGGATCCGCTGTGGGCTCAGCAGGCCCAGCGGCTCATGAGCCGGATTGCCAAGGCCCTTCCCGTGGAGCAGCGGGACGCGGCGCGGCTGGACCATATCGGTTCCACGTCGGTTCCCGGTCTGGAGGCCAAGGACGTCATCGACCTGCAGCTGACCGTGCCCGGCATTCATGCCGCCGATGCCCTGGCTCCCGCGCTGGCCGCCGCCGGGTTCCCCGTGGTTCCCGGCATCACCGCCGACACCCCCAAACCCAGCCACCCAAGCCGCGAAGACTGGCAAAAGCGCTTCCACGTCAACGCCGACCCCGGGCGGGACGTGAACCTCCACATCCGGGCCCTGGGCTCCGCGGGCTGGCGTTTCGCCCTGTGCTTCCGGGACTGGCTCCGCGCCGAACCGGCAGCCGCCGCGGAATATCTTGCGCTGAAGCGACGGCTGGCGGCCGCTCACTCCGGTGACCGGTCCACGGCAGGTTACGCCGAGGCGAAGGAAGACTGGTTCACCGCAGCCGAAGAAGCCCTGGAACGGTGGGCCAAAGCCTCCGGCTGGCAGCCGCCGTCGTACACGTCCTGAAACCCGGGCACCGTCCCGGCCCGCCGTCGTCGAACCCTTGCCCTGGACCTGCCCTGCTTGTTCGCCCGTAACGGACTGGCCCTTCCAGTGTCGGTGCCCGGTTGTAGATTAGATCCATGAGCCTTGCGCAGGAGATCAATCGTGTAGTAGCGCCCTTCGAGGTGATCAGCGAGTTCAAGCCGGCAGGCGACCAGCCCGCCGCCATCGCGGAGCTGACGGAGCGCATCAATAACGGTGAAAAGGACGTGGTGCTGCTCGGCGCCACCGGTACCGGCAAGAGCGCCACCACTGCCTGGCTGATCGAGCAGGTCCAGCGCCCCACCCTGGTGATGGTGCAGAACAAGACCCTCGCCGCGCAGCTGGCCAACGAGTTCCGGGAGCTGCTGCCCAACAACGCGGTGGAGTACTTCGTCTCCTACTACGACTACTACCAGCCCGAAGCCTATGTTCCGCAAACGGACACCTTCATCGAGAAGGACTCCTCCATCAACGAGGAAGTGGAGCGGCTTCGCCACTCAGCAACTAACGCCCTCCTGACCCGGCGGGACGTCATTGTGGTGGCCACCGTGTCCTGCATCTACGGCCTCGGCACGCCCGAAGAGTACATCGCGGGCATGGTCACGCTGCGCAGGGGCCAGGAAATGAACCGGGATGCGCTGCTGCGCAAGTTCGTTTCCATGCAGTACGCCCGCAACGACATGGACTTCCACCGCGGTACGTTCCGGGTGCGCGGGGACACAGTCGAGATCATTCCCATGTACGAGGAACTGGCCCTGCGGATCGAGTTCTTCGGGGACGAAGTGGAGAACATCTACACCCTGCACCCCGTCACGGGCGAGGTTATCCGGGAAGAGACCGAGATGTACGTCTTCCCGGCCTCGCATTATGTGGCCGGTCCGGAGCGGATGACCCGCGCCATCAAGTCCATTGAGGACGAACTGGCCAGCCGGCTGGCAGTGCTGGAGGGACAGAACAAGCTCGTGGAGGCGCAGCGCCTGCGGATGCGCACCACCTATGACCTGGAAATGATGCAGCAGATGGGCTTCTGCAACGGCATCGAAAACTATTCACGCCACATCGACGGGCGGGCCGGCGGCACGGCCCCCCACTGCCTCATCGACTACTTCCCGGACGACTTCCTGCTGGTGGTGGACGAATCCCACGTGACCATCCCGCAGATCGGGGCCATGTACGAAGGGGATATGTCCCGCAAGCGCACCCTGGTGGACCACGGCTTCCGGCTTCCCTCCGCCATGGACAACCGGCCGCTGAAATGGGACGAGTTCCTGGAGCGCATCGGGCAGACTGTCTACCTTTCCGCGACCCCGGGCAAGTACGAGCTGGGCAAGGCCGACGGCTACGTCCAGCAGATCATCCGTCCCACCGGCCTGATCGATCCCGAGGTCATCGTCAAACCCACCAAGGGCCAGATCGACGACCTCCTCGGAGAGATCAGGACCAGGGTGGAGAAGGACGAACGCGTCCTGGTCACCACGCTGACCAAGCGCATGGCCGAGGACCTCACGGACTACCTCCTGGGGCACGGCATCAAGGTGGAATACCTGCACTCCGACGTCGATACCCTGCGGCGGGTGGAGCTGCTGCGTGAACTGCGCATGGGCAGCTTTGACGTGCTGGTGGGCATCAACCTGCTCCGTGAAGGCCTTGACCTGCCGGAAGTCTCGCTGGTCAGCATCCTGGACGCGGACAAGGAAGGCTTCCTCCGGTCCTCCACGTCCCTGATCCAGACCATCGGCCGTGCAGCCCGCAACGTGTCCGGCCAGGTCCACATGTATGCGGACCGGATCACCGATTCCATGGCCAACGCTATTGACGAAACCAACCGGCGCCGCGCCATCCAGGTGGCCTACAACAAAGAGAACGGTGTGGACCCGCAGCCGCTGCGGAAAAAGATCGCCGACATCACCGACCAGCTGGCCCGGGAGGACGCGGACACCCAGGAACTGCTCAACAACAACCGCCTGGCCAAGGGCGGCAAGCGCAAGGCCGCAGCCAAGGGTGCCGCCCAGGTGCGTTCCGACGGCCTCGCCGCGGCTCCCGCCGAGGACCTGGTGGGCCTCATCGAGCAACTCACCGAGCAGATGCACGGGGCGGCAGCAGAGCTGCAGTTCGAGGTGGCGGCACGCATCAGGGACGAAGTCAGCGAGCTGAAGAAGGAACTGCGCCAGATGCAGGCCGCCGGACACGCCTGACGCAAAACACGCAGCCGGGAGCGGCTGGCAGCCGCCTGGGGTACAGTTAACGTCACGTAGGGGAGTATCCCAAGCGCTACGATCGTCAACACGCAGGGCATGGTTGCCCCGCCGGGCGTAGCGGGCCGCCACTTCAGCACCAAGTGCACAGGCAGGCCGGAGAGACTTACAACGCATCTCTGTACCCTGCGAAAGGCTACCCTGTGCTCGATTTGCCCGTCTGGTTCGAGGTCGGCTCCTTTGTCGTCCTCGGCCTCATCCTCCTGATTGACCTTCTCCTGGTGGTCCGCCGCCCCCACGAACCCTCCATGAAGGAAGCCGGCTTGTGGGTGGCGTTCTACGTCTCCCTGGCCTTGGCGTTCGCCGGCGCCATGTTTGCCTTTACCGGACCGGAATACGGCGGCCAGTTCGTCGCCGGCTGGGTGACTGAATACAGCCTCAGCATCGACAACCTGTTTGTCTTCATCATCATCATGGCCAGGTTCTCGGTGCCCCGGAAGTACCAGCAGGAAGTGCTGATGGTGGGCATCATCATTGCCCTGATCCTGCGCGGCATCTTCATCCTGCTCGGCGCCATCGTCATCGAACAGTTCAGCTGGGTGTTCTACATCTTCGGCGCCTTCCTCCTCTGGACCGCCTGGAAGCAGGCCCAGGATGAGGGCGAAGACGAAGAGGACCGGGAAAACCCGCTCATCGCGAAGATCCGCAAGATCATCCCGATGTCGGAGAAGTACGACGGCGGCAAGCTCCGCACCGTGGTGAACGGCAAGAAGGTCTTCACCCCCATGGTCATCGTGTTCATCACCATCGGCATGACCGACCTGCTCTTCGCCGTCGACTCCATCCCCGCCATCTTCGGTCTCACCCAGAGCCCGTTCATTGTGTTCACGGCCAACCTCTTCGCCCTGATGGGCCTGCGCCAGCTGTACTTCCTGCTGGGTGGACTGATGAACCGCCTGATCTACCTGAAGCACGCACTGTCCTTCATCCTGGCGTTCATCGGCGTCAAGCTGGTCCTGCACGCCATGCACGTCAACGAACTGCCGTTCATCAACGGTGGCAAGCACATCGAGTGGGCTCCTGAGATCCCCACCTTCGTGTCCCTGGCAGTCATCGTTGGTACCATCCTGATCGCCGTGGTGGCCAGCCTCCTCAGCTCCAAGGCCAAGGAATCCCATCTCGATCCCCGCCTCGAGGAAGACGTCCGGAAGAGCCACAGCGACGTCGACTAGTTAGGCTCTGCAACTGTAAAGACGAGTAGTCCCGGCCGCCCCCGCGGCCGGGATTACTTGCTTAAAAAACACTCCAAGACGGAACCGCCGGGGTCTATGCTCGGATCATG
Source organism: Pseudarthrobacter sp. W1I19 (assembly GCF_030817835.1). Classification (NCBI taxonomy): domain Bacteria; kingdom Bacillati; phylum Actinomycetota; class Actinomycetes; order Micrococcales; family Micrococcaceae; genus Pseudarthrobacter; species Pseudarthrobacter sp. W1I19. Next base: position 2,269,456 of record NZ_JAUSZR010000001.1, on the reverse strand, counting down.
GCCGGCACTTTGATGACCGAAAGCGGAGTCCGCCAGGTGCAGCGGCGCACCGTGGTGCTGCTGAGTGCAGCCCAGGTGTTTGGCGGGATCGGGACCGGCGCCACAGTGTCCATCGGGTCCATCCTTGCCGTGGAGCTCTCCGGTTCCAGTGCGTGGGCCGGCGCCGTCGCCACCGTCATGACCCTCGGCGCTGCCCTGGCTGCCCTGCCCCTGGCCGCGCTGGCTGACCGGCGGGGACGCCGCATTGGCCAAGTGGCTGGACTGTCGGCCGCCATGGCCGGCGCGCTGCTGATGGTCCTGTCCGTTGTCACGGGCCTCTTCGTCCTGCTCATCCTCGGTGCAGCCGGCATAGGGATCGGCACCGCCGCCAGCCTGCAGGCGCGCTTCGCCGCCGTCGACCTCGCGGACGCCGAACACCGCGGCCGGGCATTGTCCGCCGTCGTGTGGGCCGTGACAGTCGGAGCCGTCACCGGACCCAACCTGATCCAGCCCGGGGCCGCAGTGGGCCAGGCCCTTGGCCTCCCTCCTGTCGCGGGTCCCTTTGTGATCTCGGCCGCCGGACTCCTGCTCGCCGTCGTCTTGCTCTTTTTCGGCCTTCGGCCGGACCCCCTGCTGCTGGCCCGGGAACTCGCCGCCGTGCCATCACTGAACCAGCCCGCAGGCCAGCCGGCCGCCAACCCCGCCGGCCACCCCGTCAACCAGCCGGCAGCCCTGCAGGCCCGGGCACCCGGGTCACTGGTCCGGGGGATGCGGGCCATCCGCGCATCCCGGGCAGCCCTGCTGGCGGTGGCCGCCCTGGTGGGAGCGCACGGGGTGATGGTGGGCGTGATGTCCATGACGCCGCTTCATCTGCAGGAACTTCTGGCCGGCCCTGGCCACGCCGGCCATGCTGCCACTGGCGACGTCCTGGTGATCATCGGCTTCACCATTTCCCTTCATATCGCCGGGATGTTCGCGCTGTCGCCCGTGATGGGGTGGCTGACAGACAAGGCCGGCAGACCTGAGACCATCATGATCGGCTTCGCGACAATGATCACGGCCGTCGCCGTTGCCGGATTCGGCCAGGACTCCACCACGGCGGTGGCGGTGGGGCTGGTCCTGTTGGGCGTGGGTTGGTCCGCGTCCACCATTTCCGGGTCAACCCTGCTTGCCGAGAGCGTTGGCCAGGAGTCCCGCGTGGTGGTCCAGGGCGTTTCCGACATGCTGATGGGGGCCGCGGGTGCGGTGGGCGGTGCCGCGTCCGGCCTGGTCCTCAGCCAGGCCGGCTACCTGGGGCTGAACATGGCCGGTGCGGCAATAGGAGCCACGGTGCTCGGCGCCGCCATGGTCACACGGGCGGCGCGGCGGCGGGAGTCTCTGACTCCCTAATGCGCCCACCGGCCCCGCCGCGGCTCACCCCCGGACTCCGCGCACCATTCCCATCAATCGGTTGAAAATGCCCTCACCGTCGTCGGCGATCCCGTCATGGTGGAAGTCCGGCGTTTCCCAGACCTGCAGCCCGCGGACCGCCGCGGCAGTCTTCAGGGAGAGGTTGCGGTCCACATAGATGTCGTCCGAGTAGACGGCGGCGGCGACAGGCACGGTGTTGGCGGCAAGCCGGCCGGCATCGTACAGCGGTTTCCAGTCCGGCTTGGCCGCCAGCAGTTCGGCGACTTCGCGCAGCGGGCGCAGGGCAGGGTCCTGGTCGAAGTACCACGGATAGACCATTTCGCCCGTGAGCAGCAGCGGGTCCGCATCCGGCTGGAACTCGGGGAACTCGCGCAGTATCCGCCACGCCGACCAGTGCGTGGCTTCACCCTGCCCGTAGATGGACTCGTGCATGAGGGCATAGAGCGGGTTGGAGCGGCGCGAGACGATGCCCTGTACCTGCTCCAGGAAAGAATCCGTTAGCCGGGCTCCGCCGGAAGAGCAAGCGAACGCATCTTCCAGCAGGTAGTGGAGGCTGTCCACCCGGGTGTTGCCGCCCAGGAAGGCGCCCACCATTTGGAAGCGCTCTACGGTGAGCGGGCCGCCGTCGGGCAGGAGCTCCTGGACGGTCCGCAAGTGCTGCGCGATCCTGTCAACGGTGGCCCGGTCCTCCGGGTACCACGTGAAGTACTCCGCGTTCCGTGCCCGCACCCGCTTGAACGTCGCCCGGTACACATCGTCCGCCGGACCCGCGAGCGGCGCGAGGCCGCCGGTGATCAATGCCTGCCGCAGGCCCTCCGGAACAAAGGAGAGGTAGGTGAGCGCGCAAAAGCCGCCGTAGCTCTGCCCATAGACAGTCCAGGGCGGTGAGCCCAGGGCAGCGCGGATCAGTTCGGCGTCGGCAACAATCGAGTCCGCGCGGAAATGTTCCAGGTAGGCAGCCTGCTCCAGCGCGGACCCCCGGAGGGGCAGCGTGTTCCGGTCAAGGGGAGTGGACAGCCCGGTGCCCCGCTGGTCCAGCATCAGGATGCGGAATTCCTTGCCGGCGGCCTTGCTCCAGCCGCCCAGGGAACCGAACCTGTTGCCGCGGCCGCCCGGACCGCCCTGCAGGAACAACAGCCACGGCAATCGCGCGGCTTCTTCCATGGTGTGGGCAGCGGAAACGTACTCACGGGCGAAGACGGTAATCGTTTCGGAGCTGCCGGAGGAGCCGAAATGGTCCAGGGGCACAGTGAAGTAGTGCTCCACAGTACGCAGGCCGCGGAACTCGTGCCGGGCCCTGATCTCGTGCCGGATGTTACTGGTCCCGGAGCCGAGGCGTCCGAAGGGCGGGCGTCCTGCCACGCGTGCCTCAGTCATGTCCGCTAGCCATTGGCGGTGGCGGGAACAGCGCTGCCGAACTGCTCCAGCGCCTCGCCGGTGAGCCGGAAGGTGGACCAGCCGTCCATCGGCCGGGCACCCAATCGCCGGTAGAAGTTGATGGAGGGCTCGTTCCAGTCCAGGACGCTCCACTCCACCCTCGCGTAGCCGTTCTCGACGGCGATGCCGGCCAGATGCTGCAGCAGCGCCTTGCCGTGCCCCTCGCCGCGGGCCTCCGGGCTGACGTAGAGGTCCTCCAGGTAGATCCCGTGCACACCTTCCCAGGTGGAGTAGTTCAGGAACCATAGGGCGAAACCGCGCACGTCCCCGTTGTCATTTTCCGCCATCGCGGCGAAGACCCTCGGGTTGTCGCCGAAGAGAACCTCTTGCAGCATTTCCGGAGTGTTCCGGACTGCGTCCGGTTCCTTCTCGTAGTGCGCCAGTTCGTGGATCATGCGGAGGATCGCGGGGACGTCGTGCGGGGTTGCAGGGCGGATTACACTCATTGTTCGAGCTTACCGCCGCCACCTGTGCCGGTGCAGTCAGGCAGCGCAGTCAGGAGCAGCGCCTGTGCCGGCGGGGGCTCTGTAGAGACACTGCGGGCGGTCAGAGCCGGTTGACATCCGTCACCCGGATGACCGCTGTCCCGGTTTCGTTCGATTCGTCCAGGTCCACTTCCGCGGAAATGCCCCAGTCATGGTTCCCGGCGGGGTCGTCAAAGATCTGCCGGACCTTCCACACGCCGGGTTCCTCGGTGATGATCAGCAGCCCGGGGCCGCGGGCGTCCGGACCGGTGCCGATGTCGTTGTGCTCGTCGAAGTAGTCGTCCAGGGCGTCCTCCCAGCGCCCGGCTTCCCACCCGGCAGCGCCGTCCAGTTCGCCCAGGGCTTCCGCGTCTTCGTCCGCGAACAGCTCCACCCGGCGGAACATTTCGTTGCGCACCATGACCCGGAAGGCCCGGATATTGGACGTGAGCGACGGCGGGGGAGGCGGCGGTGCATCGTGCGGGGTGGGAGCCGCACCCGAGGTCAGTTCCTCCCACTCATCCAGGAGGCTCGAATCGACCTGCCGGACCAGCTCGCCCAGCCAGGCAATGAGATCTTCCAGGTCATCGCGCAGCATGTCCTGCGGCACTGTCTGCCGCAGCGCCTTGAAAGCATCGGCGAGGTAGCGCAGCACGATGCCTTCCGAGCGGGCCAGCCCATAGAACTGTACGAACTCGCCAAAATTCATGGCACGTTCGTACATGTCCCGCACCACTGACTTGGGAGCCAGCTCAAAGTCGCCTACCCATGGGGCAGCCTTGCGGTACACGTCGAACGCTTCGCCCAGGATGTCTGCCAGCGGCTGCGGATACGTCACCTCGTCGAGCATGGCCATCCGCTGGTCGTACTCAATGCCGTCTGCCTTCATGGCCGCGATAGCCTCGCCGCGGGCCTTCTTCTGCTGCGCGGACAGGATCTGGCGCGGCTTCTCAAGCGTCGCCTCGATCACGGACACCACGTCCAGGGCGTACGACGGCGACTCCGGGTCGAGCAGCTCCAGTGCGGCGAGCGCGAAGGGGGACAGCGGCTGGTTGAGGGCGAAGTTGGGTTGCAGATGGACGGTGAGGCGGACGGTGCGGCCGTCCGGCCCCTGCTGCCCGGCGGGAATCCGCTCCACCACTTCGGCGGCCAGGAGCTCTCGGTAGATTCCCAGCGCTTTCTTCATCAGCTGCAGCTGGGATGACCTTGATTCGTGGTTTTCCGTCAACAGGCGGCGCGCCGCCGCGAACGGGTCACCGGGCCGCTCCATCAGGTTCATCAGCATGGCATGTGTCACTGTGAAGCTGGAGCTCAATGGATCCGGCACGGATTCAACCAAGCGCTTGAACGTAGGCTCGCCCCAGGACACAAAACCCTCTGGCGGCTTCTTTTTCACCACCTGCCGCAGCTTCCGCTGGTCGTCGCCGAACTTGGCGGTGGCCTTGGCCATTGCCTTCACGTTTTCGATGACGTGCTCAGGAGCCTGCACCACCACCGTGCCCGCGGTGTCGTAGCCGGCCCGTCCGGCGCGGCCGGCGATCTGGTGGAACTCACGCGGATTCAGCAACCGGGTGCGGACGCCGTCGTACTTGCTCAAGGCCGTCAGGACCACGGTGCGGATGGGCACGTTAATGCCCACCCCCAACGTGTCCGTCCCGCAGATGACTTTCAGCAGCCCGGCCTGGGCCAGCTGCTCCACCAGGCGGCGGTATTTGGGAAGCATTCCGGCGTGGTGCACGCCGATGCCATGCCGGACCAGCCGGTTAAGGGTCTTGCCGAAGCCGGCAGCGAAGCGGAAGTTGGCGATCAGCTCCGCGATTTTGTCCTTCTCTTCGCGCGTGCACACGTTGATGCTCATCAGCGTCTGGGCGCGGTCTATCGCTTCAATCTGGCTGAAGTGCACTACGTAAACCGGAACCTGCCGGGTGGACAGCAGCTCTTCCAGCGTCTCGTGCACGGGAATCTCGTGGTAGTAGTAATGCAGCGGGATGGGCCGTTCCGCCGAGCTCACCGTGGTGGTGGGACGCCCGGTCAGGTCCGTCAGGCCTTTTTCGAACCGGCTGACGTCCCCCAGCGTGGCGGACATCAGGAGGAACTGGGCCTGGGGGAGTTCCAGCAGGGGCACCTGCCAGGCCCAGCCGCGCTGCGGGTCCGAGTAGAAGTGGAACTCGTCCATGATTACGGATCCCAGTTCCGCGGCCGCGCCTTCCCGGAGGGCGGTGTTGGCCAGGATTTCGGCAGTGCAGCAGATGATGGGCGCGTCCTGGTTGACGCCCGAATCGCCGGTAATCATCCCCACATTTTCGGCCCCGAATATCTCGCACAGCGCAAAGAACTTTTCCGAGACAAGCGCCTTGATGGGCGCGGTGTAGTAGCTGCGCCGGCCCTGGGCCATCGCCTGGAAGTGTGCGGCGATGGCCACCAGCGACTTTCCGGAGCCTGTCGGGGTAGCAAGGATCACGTTCGCCCCGGTAGCCAGCTCCATAACGGCCTCGTCCTGCGCGGGATAGAGGTCCAGCCCCCGGCTCTGCGTCCATTCCAGGAACAGGGAGTACAGGGCATCAGGATCGACGGCGGACGCGGGCAGGTCCCGGGCGGAGACTTCGGGCAGCTGGTCAACGAGTTTCATTGTTTTCCAGCTTAGTGCCCCGGCGCGCCCGGAAATCCGTTCCGATCGGGTTAGGCTTCCCGATACCTGCGGCACCCGAAAGTGGAGGAAAGCATGAAATGGGATCCGGCAAAGTACGTGCAGTTCGGCGATTACCGGAACCGCCCATTCTTTGACCTCACCGGCAGGGTCCACGCAGACCGGCCCGTACAGGTGGTGGACCTGGGGTGCGGACCGGGAAACCTCACCGCCACACTCGCCGAGCGCTGGCCCGCGGCCGACGTCGTAGGCTTGGACTCCTCGGCCGAGATGCTGGCCAAAGCCGCGGCGGTTGCGGACAGCACGCCGTCCCTGCGCTTTGAGCTGATGGATATCGCCGACTGGATTCCATCGGACGAAGCGGACGTGGTGGTGAGCAACGCGGCCCTGCAGTGGGTGCCGGGCCACCAGGACATGATGCGGAAGTGGCTGGCCACCCTTCATCCGGGTTCCTGGTTTGCCATGCAGGTTCCCGGCAACTTCAATGCCCCCTCACATGCATTGATGCGCGGGCTGGCCGGCTCACCCCGCTGGGAACCGAAGCTGCGGGGAGTGCTGCGGGGCGGCGAGTCCGTGGGTGAGCCTGCGGAGTACCTGGGGATCCTGCTCGACGCCGGATTCACGGCCGATGCGTGGGAGACCACCTACCAGCAGGTGCTGCCCGGCCAGGATCCTGTACTGGAGTGGGTGCGGGGCACAGCGCTTCGGCCGGTCCTGGCAGTCCTCTCACTCGAAGACGGCGCAGCTTTCGAAGCAGAATACGGCGCACTGCTGCGGGAGACGTATCCGCCTGGCGTCCACGGCACAGTGTTTCCCTTCCGCCGGATCTTTGCGGTAGGGCGCAAGGAATAGCGGGTGAAAGTCCATTCGCTGGACGTTCTCCACAGGCTGGTCACGTGATATGACAAAGGAAGTAAGTGATATGCCTTACAATTGCGGGGTTGGCTGAGTGGGGTGGCCGCCCGCCGCCCTTCCAGGCAACCCAATCACCGTGGAGGTGTGGTGCTGATCGCTCTGATGAGGCGGCTGCTGGACGGGTACAAAGCCCGGATCGCGGCCATCGTTCTCCTGCAACTGGTGCAGGCCGCAGCCAACCTCCTGCTGCCAACGGTGAATGCGGCGATCGTCGACGACGGCATCGTGGCCGGCAACACCGCAGTCATCTCGCGCCTGGGAATGGTGATGGCAGTGATCGCCGTCCTGCAGGCGGCGGCCGCCATAGCAGCCGGCTACCTTGCTGCCCTGGTCGCCATGAAGATGGGCCAACAGCTCCGTGGTGAGATTTTTGCCAAAATCCAGTCGCTTTCCTCCCAGGATGTTGCCGTCTTCGGAACCCAGAGCCTGACTACCCGGGCCACCAACGACACCCAGCAGATCCAGGCCTTCGCTGTACTGGTGTTCACCATGCTGGTGGCCGGGCCGGCGATGGGGGTGGGCGGAGTGGCCATGGCGCTGCAGCAGGATGTGGCGTTGTCATCAGTGGTGATCGTTATCGTGCCCCTGCTCCTGCTGATCATGTACCTCATTGTCCGGCGGCTGATCCCGCTGTACCGCGACGGCCAGGAACTGCTGGACCGCGCCGGCGGCATCCTTCGGGAGCAGATCATCGGCGCCGCGGTGATCCGCTCCTTTGTCCGCCAGGACCATGAAACCCGGCGCTTCGCCCGGGTCAACAGCAGCCTCACCGCCAACAACCTCTCATCTGCGCTGCTGGTTGCAGGCATGCTCCCGATGGTCATGCTCGTGGTGAACATCTCTTCAGTGGCCGTGGTGTGGTTCGGCGGGCACAGAATCCAGGCGGGCGAGATGAACATCGGCGCCCTTACGGCCTTTATCGCCTACATCCTGCAGATCCTGCTCGCCATCATGATGTCCATGTACGTCCTGATGACAGCGCCCCGCGCATCCGTCAGTGCCGAGCGGATCAGCGCGGTCCTGGATACTGAGCCATCAGTACGCCAACCAGAGAACCCCGAGTCCCTTTCCCCGCCGCTCCTGCAGCCGCTTCCCCTGGCAACGGACCCGCTGGGGCCGGCCACACTGGAGTTCAGCCACGTTGGCTTCTCCTACCCGGGAGCCGAGGCTCCGGTCCTGACCGACATCAGCTTTACCGCCCGTCCGGGCACCATAACGGCAATCGTGGGTTCAACCGGCAGCGGAAAGTCCACCCTCCTCAACCTCATTCCGCGCTTCCTTGATTCCACTGCAGGACGCATCAGCCTGGGCGGGGTGGACATCAAGGCGGTGTCGCTGGACAGCCTGCGGGCATCCATGGCGGTTGTTCCACAGCGGTCCCACCTCTTCACAGGCACTATCGGCGACAACCTTCGAATGGCTAAACCGGACGCCACGGACGCGGAACTCTGGGACGTCCTGGAGACCGCCCAGACCATGCGTTTTATGCGGGACCTGCCGCTGGGGCTCGCCACTCCGCTGGGCCAGGGCGGCACCAACCTTTCCGGCGGCCAGAGGCAGCGGTTGTGCATTGCCCGTGCGCTCCTGCGCAACGCTCCGCTGTACCTGTTCGACGACAGCTTCTCAGCACTGGACTACGACACCGATACCCGGCTCAGGCAGGCTCTCCAGTCAACGTTGGCATCGGCCACGGTGATTGTTGTAGCGGAAAGGATTTCCGCCGTGGAAGGCGCCGGGCTCATCCTGGTGCTCGACGGCGGGCGGGTGGTAGCGCAGGGAACGCACCAGGAGTTGCTGGAGACATCGGCCACGTACCGGGAAATAGCGGAATCGCAGCTTGCCCTGGACGGCCGGCAGTGACTACGGAAGCCGGGGACCCGGCGGCCAGGTTCTGGCCCACCGCCCGCAGGCTCCTTGGGCTGCTCCGGCCTTTCCGGCGTCACATGCTGGGCGCAGTCGCGGCCACCTGCGCATTCGCCGGGCTTAATGTGGCCGCGCCGAAATACCTGGGCGACGCCACCGACCTTGTAGTGGACGGCGTACTCCACGGGAACCTGGACCAGGCTGCGCTGGCGCTCATCCTGGGAACCGTGGCACTTATGTACGCCGGCGCCTCCCTGTTCAACTGGATCCAGGGGGCACTCTCCGCCCGCTCGGTACAGGGCTTGATGTATGGACTCCGGGAGGCGGTAGAGGGAAAACTGCACCGGCTCCCGGCCAGTTACTTCGGGGAGCGGTCCAGGGGCGATGTCCTCAGCCGCGCCACGAACGATATCGACAACATCACCCAGGCCCTGAACCAGCTCCTCACACAGCTCATCATGTCCGTCCTGATGCTGTGTGGCTCGCTGGCCATGATGCTGTGGATCTCGCCACTGCTGGCAGCCATTGCGATTGCCACCGTGCCGCTGTCCACCCTGCTCACTGTGCAGGTGGCCCGGAAATCGCAAGCCCAGTTCGAGAAGCAATGGATGGAAACGGGCCAGCTGAATGCGCACATGGAGGAATTCATTACGGGCCATGAGGTCATCAAAGCCTTCGGGCGGCAGGCGCAGGCGGCAGACGTGGTGGCCCGGAGCAATGAGCGGCTGGCCCGGGCAGCTACCCGGGCGCAGTATTCGGCAGGGGTTGTTCAACCGCTGATGGCCTTGATGTCCAACCTCAGCTACATCGCCGTTGCGGTGGTGGGTGCCCTCCAGGTGATCGCCGGCGCCATGACCATCGGCGGCATCCAGGCTTTTATCCAGTTCAGCAGGCTCTTCACCCAGCCCGTTGGCCAGATTGGCGGCATGCTCAACCTCATGCAATCCTGCGCGGCTTCCGCGGCCCGGGTCTTCGCCCTGCTCGATACCCGCGAGGAGCCACACGATGCGCCGTCCCCGGCCGCAGGTGCGCCTGTTGCTCCAAATGCCGGGGATCATGAAGGCCGCATCGTCTTTGACAATGTGACGTTCGGATACCCTGGAGCAGCGCCAGCGGTGCGCAATCTGTCCTTCAGCGTGGACCCGGGCCGGACGGTAGCGATTGTTGGGCACACGGGGGCAGGCAAAAGCACCGTGATCAACCTCCTCCTGCGTTTTTGTGAACCGGATTCCGGCCGGATCACCATCGACGGAAGGGATATCGCCGCTGTTCCCCGAAACCGCCTGAGGGAGCGTTTCGGCGTGGTCCTCCAGGATGCGTGGCTTTTCGCCGGCACCATCCGGGAAAACCTCGCCTACGGCAGGCCTGGAGCTACCGAGGCGGACATCCTGGCCGCAGCCGAGGCCAGCTATGTGGACCGCTTCGTCAGGTCGCTGCCGCAGGGGTATGACACAGTCCTGGAAAACGGCGGTGACGGGCTCAGCCAGGGCCAGCGGCAGCTGATCACCATCGCCCGGGCACAGCTTGCGGGCCGTTCCATCCAAATCCTCGACGAGGCAACAAGTTCGGTGGACTCCCGGACGGAGCTGCTGATCCGCCAGGCGATGAACCGGTTGCGCCGTGGCCGGACCAGCTTCGTGATCGCCCACCGTTTGTCCACAGTGCGCGACGCTGATCTAATTCTGGTCATGGACCACGGACGGATCGTCGAGCAAGGCACCCACCAGGAGCTGCTCGTTGCGAACAGCTACTACACACGCCTCTACAACGCACAGTTCGCCCTGCAGGCGGGACGCAGCAGCGCGCTCGAGGCCGGACTTTGACAGCCGGGGGCTTCCCGGGGACGTGGAAGCCGAATGCAGCCAGTTCGGTGCCGCTGTTCGAGCAGCTGCGGCTCCAGGTGATCCATCTGGCCGACGGCGGGAAGCTGCCGCCGGGCACCCGGCTGCCCGCGGTCAGGGCGCTGGCGGAGCAGCTGGATGTGGCACCCCATACGGTGGCGAGGGCGTATAAGGAACTGGAGGCGGCCGGCGTCGTGGCCACCCGGGGGAGGAACGGCACCGTGGTGTGCGCCAGGGACGAACGGCTCGGCGGCCTGTCCGCCGCGGCTGCCGAGTACGCGGCAGCCGCGAAAGCCCAAGGCGCCTCCTTTGCAGAGGCCGTGCAGCTGCTCGCTGCAGCCTACGACGGCACCTGAGGATCCCCGCGTGGGTGTTCGAAGAAGTTTTCGATTAGCATTAGTGGGTGCCTAAAGCCGTAGCTGAAGAATCTGACCTCCAATCCGTTGAAGTTTCGCTCGCCCCGTCCGCAGCGCCCAAGCGTCCGGACCTGTCCCGCCTTGTGGTGAAGGGGGCGCGGGAGCACAACCTGCGCAACGTTGACCTGGACCTGCCGCGCGACGCCATGATCGTCTTCACCGGGCTGTCCGGCTCCGGCAAATCATCCCTCGCCTTCGACACCATCTTCGCCGAAGGCCAGCGCCGCTACGTGGAATCGCTCTCCGCGTACGCCCGCCAGTTCCTGGGCCAGGTGGACAAGCCGGATGTCGACTTCATCGAGGGGCTCTCCCCGGCCGTCTCCATCGACCAGAAGTCCACCAGCAAGAACCCCCGCTCCACAGTGGGAACCATCACCGAGATCTATGACTACATGCGCCTGCTGTGGGCCCGCGTGGGCCGGCCGCACTGCCCTGTCTGCGGTGAGCCGGTAGCCAAGCAGACGCCGCAGCAGATTGTGGACCAGTTGCTGGAACTGGACGAGGGCACCCGTTTCCAGGTCCTCGCCCCCGTAGTGCGCGGCCGGAAGGGGGAGTTTGTCGACCTCTTCAAGGAACTCACCGCGAAGGGCTACTCCCGTGCCCGGGTGGACGGCAACCTGGTCCAGCTCAACGATCCACCCAAGCTGGGAAAGCAGTTCAAGCACACCATCGAAGTAGTGGTGGACCGGCTGGTGGTCAAGGAAGGCATCAGCCAGCGGCTCACCGACTCCATCGAAACTGCCCTGGGCCTCGCCGAGGGCAGGGTCCTCGCCGAATTCGTGGACCTGGAAGCCGATGATCCGCACCGGCTCCGGGCCTTCTCCGAGAACCTGGCGTGCCCCAACGAACATCCGTTGGCCATCGACGAAATCGAGCCCAGGTCCTTTTCCTTCAACAACCCCTTCGGCGCCTGCGCAGCCTGCAGCGGCATCGGCACCAAGCTCGAGGTGGACGAGGAACTGATCGTTCCCAACCCCGAGCTTTCGCTGGCTGAGGGCGCCATCGCTCCCTGGTCCCTGGGCACGGCCACCACCGAATACTGGAACAGGCTCCTCGAAGGCCTCGCGAAGGAACTCGGGTTCTCCATGGATACGCCGTGGGAGAAGCTGGGCAGTGATGTCCGGCAGACAGTGCTGCACGGCAAGGACCACAAGGTGGTGGTGCAGTACAAGAACCGGTTCGGCCGGGAACGGAAATACAGCACCGGCTTCGAAGGTGCCATCCAATACGTACACCGGAAGCACGGCGAGACGGACTCCGAGTGGGCCCGCGACCGCTACGAAGAGTACATGCGGCAGATCCCCTGCCCTGCCTGCAACGGCGCCCGCCTCAATCCTGCGTCCCTGTCGGTGCTCATCAACGGGAAGTCCATTGCCGACGTCGCCGCCCTTCCCATGCGGGACTGCGCCGACTTCCTGAACAACCTGGTGCTGACCGGCCGCGAAGCGCAGATCGCACATCAGGTGTTGAAGGAGATCCAGGCACGCCTGACCTTCCTGCTGGACGTCGGGCTGGAATACCTGAACCTCGAACGGCCCTCCGCCACGCTGTCCGGCGGCGAGGCCCAGCGTATCCGGCTGGCCACCCAGATCGGTTCCGGGCTGGTGGGTGTCCTGTATGTGCTGGATGAACCGTCCATCGGGCTGCATCAGCGGGACAACCGCCGCCTGATCGACACCCTGACCAGGCTGCGCGACATGGGCAACACACTCATTGTGGTGGAACACGACGAAGACACCATCCACGTGGCTGACTGGGTGGTGGACATTGGACCGGGCGCCGGCGAACACGGCGGCCAGGTGGTCCACTCCGGGTCCTACAAAGAGCTGCTCGAGAACACCGCTTCGCTGACGGGGGACTACCTGTCCGGGCGCAAGAAGATCGAGGTCCCCAAGAAACGCCGGAAGTATGACAAGAAACGTGAGCTGAAGGTGGTTGGCGCCCGGGAGAACAACCTCCTCAACGTCGACGCCGCCTTCCCGCTCGGTCTCTTCACCGCCGTCACCGGCGTCAGCGGGTCAGGGAAGTCCACCCTGGTCAACGAAATCCTGTACAAGGTGCTGGCCAACAAGCTCAATGGTGCCAAGCAGGTTGCCGGCCGGCATAAAACGGTCCAGGGCCTGGAACACCTGGACAAGGTGGTGCACGTTGACCAGAGCCCCATCGGCCGGACTCCGCGCTCAAACCCGGCCACCTACACCGGCGTCTTTGACAACATCCGCAAGCTCTTCGCGGAAACCACAGAAGCGAAGGTCCGCGGTTACCTTCCCGGACGCTTCTCCTTCAACGTCAAGGGCGGGCGGTGCGAGGCATGTTCCGGTGACGGCACGCTGAAGATCGAGATGAACTTCCTGCCGGATGTCTACGTGCCCTGCGAGGTGTGCCACGGCGCCCGCTACAACCGCGAAACGCTGGAAGTCCACTACAAGGGCAAAACCATCGCGGATGTCCTGAACATGCCCATCGAGGAGGGCGCCGAGTTCTTTGCGGCGTTTTCTCCGATCGCGCGCCACCTGAACACCCTCGTGGACGTGGGACTTGGCTATGTCCGGTTGGGCCAGCCTGCCACCACGTTGTCCGGCGGCGAGGCACAGCGCGTCAAACTGGCGGCCGAACTGCAGAAGCGGTCCAACGGCCGCAGCGTCTACGTCCTGGATGAGCCCACCACGGGCCTGCACTTCGAGGACATCCGCAAGCTGCTGATGGTGCTGCAGGGCCTGGTGGACAAGGGCAACACGGTGATCACCATCGAGCACAACCTGGATGTCATCAAGAGCGCCGACTGGGTTGTGGATCTCGGGCCGGACGGCGGTTCAGGCGGGGGCCAGATTGTTGCTGCCGGCACGCCGGAACAGATCTCGAAGTCAACCACCAGCCACACGGCGGCCTTCCTCGCTGAGATCCTGCCGTAGGCAGCCAGCCTGGCAGGGGAAATATTCCGTGTCGGGAATGCGAGTTTCAGGCATCAGTGCTGTCGTGAGAAACTAACCCGGTGACTCAAACAACAGTGCCCGTGATCTTTGACCTGGACGGCACTCTTGTCGATCCGGCCGGCGGAATAACCGATGGAATAGCTGCAGCCCTTCAGGCGCTGGGGCTTCCGGTTCCCGGCCAGGACCTGCTCGAAGCGATGATCGGCCCGAAGTTGAGCGACTCGCTGCTGAACGTGGCCCAGGTTCCGGCGGATCTGCTCGACGAGGTGATCCGCCGCTACCGCGAGTACTACGTGGCTACCGGCATCGGCCAGAGCCGCCTGTACCCGGGTATCCGCGAAATCCTGGAGTCATTTGCGGCGGCGGGCCGGCCGGTGGCCGTGGCCACGCAGAAACCCCAGGGCCTGGCCCGCACCGTCCTGGGGCACCACGGAATCGACGGACTGTTCCAGGCCATCCACGGCTCAGCGGATGACGAGTCCGCAGTAGACGGGGTTCCGGTGGGCAAGACGGAGATCATCGCCGCCGCGCTGAAGGACCTTGGCACGCAGCATGCCCTGATGGTTGGGGACCGGGCACAGGACGTTGCAGGTGCCCTGGCAAACGGCCTGGACTGCATTGGCGTTGCCTGGGGTTTTGCCCCGGACAGCGAACTGGAAAATGCCGGAGCCGTTGCCGTGGTGGCCACCACGGACGAGCTGGTGACCACCATCAACCGTCTTGAGTCCGTCCACGCGGCCGCCATGAGCGAGGTGACCAACGATGGAAATGTTTGAAGCAGTCCGCTGGACCACGCGGAGCCTGATTGCGGGCACCTGCCGGCCCACCGTCGTCGGCATCGAGAATGTGCCCGCCGACGGGCCCTTCATTGTGGCACCCAACCACCTGTCGTTCTTTGACAGCGTCATCGTCCAGGCGCTGATGCCCCGGCCCGTGGCATTCTTCGCCAAGGCCGAGTACTTCACCACCCGCGGCGTCAAAGGCAAGGTCATGAAGGCCTTCTTCGAATCCGTGGGTTCCATTCCGGTGGAGCGCGGCGAACAGGCCGCCAGCGTCCAGGCGCTCAAGACCCTGATGGACATCCTCGAATCCGGCAGGGGAATCGGAATCTACCCTGAAGGCACCCGTTCCCGTGACGGCATCCTCTACCGCGGCCGAACTGGCGTGGGCTGGCTGGCACTGACCACAGGGGCGCCCGTGATCCCGGTGGGCCTGATCGGGACCGAAAACCTGCAGCGGGCCGGTGAAAAGGGGGTCAGGCCGCAGCACTTCATCATGAAGGTGGGGGAGCCGCTGTACTTCGACAAGACCGGGCCGGACCATTCGCTTCCGGCCCGCAGGGAGGTCACGGACCGCGTTATGGACGCCATCGCCGAACTCAGCGGCCAGGAACGCTCCGCCAGCTACAACCAAAGCAAAATCGCCGATTAGCGGTCCTCCGGAGGTGCCGGCCGTGCGTGCCCGGCACAACCTCCCGGGCCCTGCAGGCGATTGCACCCTGCGTGCCTCAGTAGACTGGATAGGTGGCAAATCCAGCAAGTTACCGGCCCCAAACGGGCGAGATCCCCACCAATCCCGGGGTGTACCGGTTCCGTGACCCGAACGGACGGGTCATCTACGTGGGCAAGGCCAAAAGCCTCCGGTCCCGGTTGAACTCGTACTTCGCCAACCCGGCCGGGCTCCTGCCCAAGACCTATGCCATGGTCCATGCGGCCAGCAGTGTGGAATGGACAGTGGTGGGCAGCGAGCTGGAGTCGCTGCAGCTGGAATATACGTGGATCAAGGAATTCAAGCCCCGGTTCAACGTTGTCTTCCGGGACGACAAGACCTACCCCTACCTTGCCGTGACCATGGGCGAAAAGTATCCCCGGGTGCAGGTGATGCGCGGAGACAAGAAAAAGGGCACGCGCTACTTCGGTCCGTACACCGCCGGTGCCATCCGGGAAACCATGGACACCCTCCTCCGCGTCTTTCCGGTCCGCAGCTGCAGCGCGGGCGTGTTCAAGCGCGCAGAGGCCAGCGGCCGGCCCTGCCTGCTGGGCTACATCGATAAGTGCGCCGCGCCCTGCGTCAGCAGGATTTCGCCCGATGACCACAGGGCCCTCGCGGAGGATTTCTGCGCTTTTATGGGCGGTGAAGCCAAACGCTTTATCAGCAAACTGGAAAAGCAGATGGCCGAAGCCGTGTCCGAGCTGAACTACGAGCGGGCGGCACGGCTGCGCGATGACATCAGCGCGCTTCGAAAGGTCTTCGAGCGCAACGCGGTGGTCCTCGCAGAAGACACCGACGCAGACGTCTTTGCCCTGCACGAAGACGAACTGGAAGCCGCCGTCCAGGTATTCCATGTTCGGGGCGGCCGGATCCGCGGCCAGCGTGGCTGGGTGGTGGAGAAGGTGGAGGATTCCACCACTCCCGATTTAGTGGAGCACCTCCTGCAGCAGGTGTACGGGGATGAGGACCAGAGCCATGGGAGGCTGCCACGGGAAGTGCTGGTGCCCGTCGCGCCCAGCAATGAGGCGGAGCTCACGGTATGGCTCAGCGGAATGCGCGGCGCCAAGGTGGACATCCGGGTGCCGCAACGCGGGGACAAAGCCGCGCTGATGTCCACGGTCCGCGAAAACGCCGAACATGCCCTCAAGCTCCACAAGACCCGCCGAGCGGGTGATCTCACCGTCAGGTCCCAGGCGCTGCAGGAACTCCAGGAGGCCCTGGACCTGCCCGTGCCGCTGCTGCGCATCGAATGCTTTGACGTATCGCACGTGCAGGGCACCAACGTGGTGGCCTCCATGGTGGTGGTGGAGGACGGGCTGCCCAAGAAGTCCGATTACCGGAAGTTTTCCATCACCGGGGCCGCGGCGTCCGATGACACTGCAGCCATGCATGACGTCCTGACCCGACGGTTCCGGCACTACCTGAAGGACAAGTCGGCCCAGGTGGACGAATCCGTCCTCAACGCCGGCGAGGCATCCGACGACGCAGACGCTGCAGCGACGGAACTGGTCCAGGCAGAACCCGGCCAGACAGAACCGTTGCAGGCAGCCGTCCGGGAGGACAGCGCCCTGCTGGACACCACCACACCGGCTCCCCGGGCCAAGTTCGCCTATCCGCCCAACCTCGTGGTGGTGGACGGCGGCAAGCCCCAGGTCAATGCGGCGGCACGCGCACTCGAAGACCTCGGAATTGATGACGTGTACGTGGTGGGCCTGGCCAAACGGCTGGAGGAAGTCTGGCTGCCGGACAGCGACTTCCCCGTGATCCTGCCCCGGACGTCCCAGGGCCTGTACCTGCTGCAGCGGATCCGCGACGAGGCCCACAGGTTCGCCATCTCCTTCCACCGGCAAAAGCGTGGAAAGGCCATGACCGTTTCCGCCCTGGATGGCGTGCCGGGACTGGGCGCCTCCAAACGGAAGGCACTCCTGGCGCACTTCGGATCGGTCAAAGGCGTCAAGGCAGCGTCGGCGGCCGAACTCTCGGAAGCGAAGGGCATCGGTCCTGCCCTGGCCAGCGCCATCGTGAACCACTTCTCGGGAAGCGGACCGGAAGCATCGCCGGTGCCGGCCATCAACATGACCACCGGTGAAGTCATCGAGGGCTGACGGAGGCCACCGGCACGCCGGAATGCGCAAAACTCAAGAGGATTAACCAAAATCCGGCCACGTCCGCTCAAACTTAGCGGACTCCACCGATTCTTAGCTAGGGTTGGGGAGGGGTGCGGGCCAACGCGGGCCGCCCCCACCAGGCAACTGAAGAAACGGGGCGGACTTAATGGCAGACACAACGGCGGAATCCGGAGCAGGCGAAGACGGGATGCAGCCCGTCAAGCCGCTCGAAGCGGAACTGCTGGTGGTCACCGGGATGTCCGGAGCGGGGCGGAGCACGGCTGCTGACGCGCTGGAGGACCACGGCTGGTATGTCGTGGAGAACCTGCCGCCCCAGATGCTGGGCACGCTTGCCGAGCTTGTCTCGCACGCCCCGCAGTCCATTCCGCGGCTGGCCGTGGTCATCGACGTGCGCAGCAAGGGTCTTTTCGCGGACATCCGAGCGGCGCTGGGAGCACTGGCGGCCAGCGGCGTCACCTTCCGCGTCCTCTTCCTTGACGCCAGCGACAACGTGCTGGTCCGCCGCTTCGAGCAGGGCCGCCGGCCCCATCCGCTCCAGGGCGGCGGCCGGATCCTCGACGGCATCGCTGCCGAACGGGAGCTGCTGCAGGAACTTCGCGACAGCTCCGACGTCGTGCTGGACACGTCGGGCTACAACGTCCACGGCCTGGCCACCGCCATCACGGAGCTCTTCAGCGAGACCGGCCCCGTGGCCCTGCGGCTGAACATCATGAGCTTCGGCTTCAAGTACGGGCTGCCAGTCGATGCCAACTATGTGGCGGACGTCAGGTTCATTCCCAACCCGCACTGGGTGCCCCAGCTGCGCCCGCACACCGGCCTGGACAAGGACGTCAGCGACTACGTCCTCGAAGCCGAAGGTGTCAAGAACTTTGTGGACCGCTACGTGATGGCGCTGGAACCGGTCCTGGACGGCTACCGCCGCGAGAACAAGCACTATGCCACCATCGCCGTGGGCTGCACCGGCGGGAAACACCGTTCGGTGGCGGTCGCCGTCGAACTGTCCAAGAAGCTGGCCCAGTTCCCGCGGGTCACCGTGACCACCACGCACCGGGACCTGGGCCGCGAGTAATGTCGCTGTTCACCGGGGCCCTGCCGCTGGTTCCGCCTGCCGGAACGGCGTCCAACCAGCAGGACAAAGGGCGCAATGTTGTTGCACTCGGCGGCGGCCACGGCCTGTCGGCCTCCCTCTCGGCGCTGCGCCTGCTCACCAGCGAGCTCACCGCGATCGTCACGGTAGCGGACGACGGCGGATCTTCAGGACGTCTGCGCGACGAGTACGGCGTCCTCCCGCCCGGGGATCTGCGGATGGCCTTGTCCGCCTTGTGCGACGACACGGACTGGGGCCGCACGTGGCGGGATGTGATGCAGCACCGCTTCCGTCCTGGCAAGGGACCGGGCGGCTCCCTGGACGACCACGCAACCGGCAACCTGCTGATTGTCACCCTGTGGGAACTGCTCGGTGACGCAGTCGCGGGGCTGCGGTGGGCGGGGGCGCTGCTCGGTGCCCGCGGCCAGGTCCTGCCCATGTCCACCGAGCCGTTGACCATCGAAGGCGATGTCCGGGTCACCGCGGCGGACGGCACCTCGCAGCTCCAGACGATCCACGGCCAGGCGCGCTGCGCCGTTGCAGGGTCCCTGGAAGCGGTGCGGCTGCTGCCCGAAGCGGCCCCCGCCTGCGTTGAAGCACTTTCGGCCATCGAACTGGCGGACTGGGTGATCCTGGGCCCCGGCTCCTGGTACACGTCCGTCCTGCCGCACCTGCTGCTCCCCGAGATGCGCCAGGCGCTGTGCCACACCCCGGCCAAACGCCTCCTGACCATGAACCTGGCCACGGACACAAAGGAAACCTCGGGCATGACGGCCGCCGACCACCTCCACGTCCTGCGGCGCTACGCCCCGGACTTCAGCGTTGATGTTGTCCTGGCCGACCCCGCCTCGGTTCCCGACCTGCCGGAGTTCGAGAAGGCCGCCGCGATGATCGGAGCCGAGGTGGTCTTGGGTAAAGTAGGGGCGTCGGGCCGCCGCCCCGTCCATGACCCCCTCCGTCTGGCCACGGCGTACCACGACATTTTCGGGAACAGTTAGGAAGGTGCCATGGCACTGACAGCATCAGTCAAGGAAGAACTTTCCCGTCTGGACATCAAGAAGTCATCAGTCCGGAAGGCGGAAGTCTCAGCAATGCTGCGCTTCGCCGGCGGGCTCCACATCATCTCCGGCCGGATCGTGATCGAAGCCGAAGTGGACCTGGCCTCCACGGCCCGCCGCCTGCGCGCGGCCATCGCAGAAGTTTACGGACACCAAAGCGAAATCATCGTCGTCTCGGCCGGGGGACTGCGGCGCGCCAGCCGCTACGTGGTCCGGGTGGTGCGCGACGGCGAGGCGCTGGCCCGGCAGACGGGTCTCCTCGACGGCCGCGGCCGCCCCGTGCGGGGGCTGCCCTCCGCCGTCGTCAACGGATCCGCAGCCGATGCCGAAGCGGTCTGGCGCGGCGCGTTCCTGGCCCACGGCTCGCTCACGGAGCCCGGGCGGTCCTCCTCGCTGGAGGTCACCTGCCCCGGCCCGGAATCGGCGCTGGCACTGGTTGGCGCGGCCCGCCGGCTTGACATCCAGGCGAAGGCACGCGAGGTCAGGGGAGTGGACCGCGTGGTCATCCGGGACGGCGACACCATCGCAGCCCTCCTTACCCGCATGGGTGCCCACGACGCCCTGATGGTGTGGGAGGAGCGCCGGATGCGCAAGGAAGTCCGGGCAACGGCCAACCGGCTCGCCAACTTCGACGACGCCAACCTGCGCCGTTCAGCCCAGGCCGCCGTGGCCGCCGGCGCGCGCGTGGACAGGGCGCTGGAAATCCTTGGCGACGACGTCCCCGAGCACCTGAAGTACGCCGGCGAACTGCGGGTGGCGCACAAGCAGGCCAGCCTGGACGAACTGGGCCGCCTGGCGGATCCGGTGATGACCAAGGACGCCATCGCGGGAAGGATCCGGCGGCTGCTTGCCATGGCGGACAAACGTGCCCTTGACCTGGGCATCCCCGGAACCGACGCCAATGTGACGCCTGAAATGCTGGACGAGTAACAGGCCCATAGAATCAAAAAGATTCCGGGTGCCAGATGCCCGGATGCACAATCCGAGATGTACCAACCGGACCGAGTGTCCACGATGATGGAGGATTTTGTGACCGAGTACGTACTGCCTGAACTCAGCTACGACTACGCTGCCCTGGAGCCGCACATTTCAGCGCGGATCATGGAGCTGCACCACAGCAAGCACCACGCCGCTTACGTGGCCGGCGCCAACAACGCCCTGGCCCAGCTGGCCGAAGCCCGTGAGAAGGGCGACTTCGCGAACATCAACCGGCTCTCGAAGGACCTCGCGTTCCACACCGGCGGGCACGTGAACCACTCCGTCTTCTGGAACAACCTCTCCCCGGACGGCGGCGACAAGCCCGAAGGCGAGCTGGCCGCGGCCATCGATGACGCTTTCGGTTCCTTCGATGCCTTCCGTGCCCAGTTCTCCGCAGCCGCACTCGGCCTGCAGGGTTCCGGCTGGGGCTTCCTGGCCTACGAGCCCATCGGCGGGAACCTGGTCATCGAGCAGCTGTACGACCAGCAGGGCAACACCGCACTGGGCACCACCCCGCTGCTGATGCTGGACATGTGGGAGCACGCCTTCTACCTGGACTACGTCAACGTCAAGGCCGACTACGTCAAGGCCTTCTGGAACATCGTGAACTGGGCCGATGTCGCCAAGCGCTTCGAGGCTGCACGCACCAACGCCACGGGGCTCATCACGCTCCCGTAGTGATCAGCGCTGCACGCGCCTGTAACAAACTTCACATTCGGACTTAAACCAACCGCAATGTGGACCGTCCGCCCCCGCACTTGCGGGGGCGGACCCAGTTAAACGTAAGATAGGTCACGGAAGGCGGTTAGCCTTCAGCAATGAGGCTGGTCGCCCTCCATCTGTAAATCATCTCTGCCCAATGGCGTGCGGGATCTGTTAGTTGGCTTGAACGCCCGCTCAACTAGTTGTGCTTCTCAAAGCACCAAGGAGACTGAAAAAGTGACGACCCGTATTGGTATCAACGGCTTTGGCCGTATTGGCCGCAACTACTTCCGCGCAGCCCTGGCACAGGGCGCGGACCTGGAGATCGTTGCAGTCAACGACCTCACCAGCCCGGAGGCCCTCGCCCACCTGTTCAAGTACGACTCCGTAGGCGGCCGCCTGAAGGAAACCATCGAGGTCAAGGACGGCAACATCGTCGTCAACGGCAACGTCGTCAAGGTCCTGGCAGAGCGCGATCCCGCCAACCTCCCGTGGGGCGAGCTGGGCGTGGACATCGTGATCGAATCCACCGGCTTCTTCACCAAGGCCGCCGATGCGCAGAAGCACATCGACGCCGGCGCCAAGAAGGTCCTGATCTCCGCCCCGGCATCGGATGAGGACATCACCATCGTGATGGGTGTTAACCACAACCTTTACGACAACGCGACGCACCACATCATCTCCAACGCGTCCTGCACCACCAACTGCCTTGGCCCGCTGGCCAAGGTGGTCAACGACGAGTTCGGCATCGAGCGCGGCCTCATGACCACCGTCCACGCCTACACCGCAGACCAGAACCTGCAGGACGGCCCGCACAAGGACCTGCGCCGTGCACGCGCCGCAGCCGTCAACATGGTCCCCACGTCCACGGGTGCCGCCAAGGCTATCGGCCTGGTCCTGCCCGAGCTCAAGGGCAAGCTGGACGGCTACGCCATCCGCGTTCCCGTCCCCACCGGCTCCGCCACCGACCTCACCGTCACCGTCTCCCGCGAGACCACCGTGGAGGAAGTCAACGCCGCCCTCAAGCGCGCCGCCGAATCCGAGGAACTGCAGGGCTTCCTGACCTACACGGACGAGCCCATCGTCTCCTCCGACATCGTCGGCGACCCCGCCTCGTCCATCTTCGACTCCGGCCTCACCAAGGTGATCGGCAACCAGGTCAAGGTTGTTTCCTGGTACGACAACGAATGGGGCTACTCCAACCGGCTCGTTGACCTTACGGAGCTTGTCGCGTCCAAGCTGGGCTAGGGTTAGACACATGACATCTAACACCCTCAACGAACTGATCGCTGAAGGTGTCCGCGGGCGGTACATTCTGGTTCGAAGTGACCTGAATGTGCCGCTCGACGGCTCTACAGTGACTGACGACGGCCGGATCAAGGCCTCACTGCCAGTCCTGCGAAAGCTCACGGACGCCGGTGCCCGCGTGCTGGTAACAGCCCACCTCGGCCGCCCCAAGGGCGCCCCGGAGGAAAAGTACTCCCTGCGCCCTGCAGTGACCCGCCTGGCTGAACTGGCCGGCTTCAAGGTCACGCTGGCCGCAGACACCGTGGGCAGCTCCGCCAAGGAAGCTGCTTCCTCCCTCCAGGACGGTGAAGTGCTGGTCCTGGAGAACGTGCGCTTCGATGCCCGCGAAACCAGCAAGGACGACGCCGAGCGCGGCGCCTTCGCTGACGAGCTGGTGGCCCTGACAGGTGATATCGGAGCCTACGTGGACGACGCCTTCGGTGCCGTGCACCGCAAGCACGCAAGCGTCTACGACGTCGCCACCCGGCTGCCGTCGTACCTCGGCGACCTCGTTCATACCGAGGTGGAGGTCCTGCGCAAGCTCACCGCGGACACCCAGCGCCCCTACGTGGTGGTGCTCGGCGGGTCCAAGGTCTCGGACAAGCTGGCCGTTATCGACAACCTGCTCGGCAAGGCAGACACCATCCTGGTGGGCGGCGGCATGCTGTTCACGTTCCTTGCCGCGGCCGGGCACAAGGTTGGCTCCAGCCTGCTGGAAGAAGACCAGATCCCCGAAGTCCAGGACTACCTGAAGCGCGCAGCGGACGCCGGCACCGAATTTGTGGTGCCCACGGACGTGGTGGTGGCGGAGAAGTTCGCCGCCGACGCCGTCCACGAGACCGTTGCCGCCGACGCCATCGAGGGCAGCAGCTTCGGTGAGCAGGGCATCGGCCTGGACATCGGACCCGACTCGGCAGCCGCTTTCGCCGAGCGGATCAAGGGTGCCAAGACCGTCTTCTGGAACGGGCCCATGGGTGTCTTCGAATTCGAGGCGTTCTCCGCCGGTACCCGAGCCATCGCGCAGGCCCTCACCGAAACCGGAGCCTTCACCGTTGTGGGAGGTGGCGACTCAGCCGCCGCAGTCCGCACCCTCGGGTTCGCCGATGACCAGTTCGGCCACATTTCCACCGGTGGCGGTGCCAGCCTGGAATACCTCGAAGGCAAGGAACTCCCGGGGCTCAGCGTCCTGAACCGGTAGCAACAGTGTCCGGTAATAACAGCGTCCGGTAGCAACAGTGTCCGGTACCAGTACCGGACGTCCTCCGGCCGGCAGGTTGCCTCGCGGCAGCCTGCCGGCCGAACACTTATTCAGACTTTTTTGGAGAACACGTGACATCGTCAACGAACGGCGCTTTTGACCGCAAGCCCTTCATCGCGGGCAACTGGAAAATGAACATGGACCACGTCCAGGGCATCACCCTCCTGCAGAAACTTGCCTGGACCCTCTCGGATGCCAAGCACGACTACAGCCGGGTGGAGGTTGCTGTCTTCCCCCCGTTCACCGATCTCCGCGGCGTGCAGACCCTGGTCCAGGGCGACGACCTGGATGTTGCCTACGGCGGCCAGGACCTTTCCCAGTTCGATTCCGGCGCCTACACCGGTGACATCTCCGGCCAGTTCCTGAACAAGCTGGGCTGCAAGTACGTCCTGGTGGGCCACAGTGAGCGGCGGACCATCCACAACGAGTCTGACGACGTCCTCAATGCCAAGGTCAAGGCTGCCTTCAAGCACAACCTCGTTCCCGTGCTCTGCGTGGGCGAAGGCCTGGAGATCCGCCAGGCCGGAACGCACGTCGAGCACACCCTTGCCCAGCTCCGCGCCGGTGTCGCCGGGCTGAGCCCCGAGCAGGCCGCCGAACTGGTGGTGGCCTACGAGCCCGTGTGGGCCATCGGAACGGGCGAGGTTGCAGGACCGGCGGACGCACAGGAAATGTGCGCCGCCATCCGCGCCGAGCTTGAGTCCCTGTTCGATGCCGCAACTGCTGCCAAGACGCGCCTCCTGTACGGCGGTTCGGTCAAGGCCAACAACGCCGCCGCCATCCTGAAGGAACGCGATGTAGACGGCCTGCTGGTAGGCGGCGCAAGCCTCGATCCGGCCGAGTTTGCTAATATTGTCAGGTTCGAGAGTCACCTGGTGACGGACTAGTCCGTCCCGCCGCGCACACTCCCGTCATTCCAACTTTCTGAAAGGCCGTCGTGGACGTTCTTCATGTCATTCTGCAGATCCTCCTTGGCATCACCAGCCTCCTGCTGACGTTGCTGATCCTCCTCCACAAAGGACGGGGCGGGGGACTGTCCGACATGTTCGGTGGCGGCATGAGTTCTGGCTTGAGCTCCTCAGGCGTGGCAGAGCGCAACCTGAACCGGTTCACCATCATCCTCGGCGTTACTTGGGGCATCGTGATCATCGCCCTGGGACTGATCATGCGCTTCACCGGCAGCGGCGACTCCTGATTCCTGCCTAAAAGGTTCGGCGCGGGCACTGCCGCGGCGCCGGTCCGCGAACTAAACTGTGGCTGTCGGTTCTCCGGCAGCCACAGTTCTGTTTAACACAGGCAGGAGTCTCGATGATTCATCCAACATCAGGTTTCCGGGGCACCCGCGCGGGTGCAACGGCGGGAACAGGGACCAGCCTGGAGACGGGGGCCCAAAGGAATGAGCTTCCCCGCATACGCATCTCGTACCTGTGCGCGAAAGGACACGAAACGCAGCTGGTCTTCCTGAAACTCCCCGAGGAGCAGATCCCGGTGGTGTGGGACTGCCGGCGCTGCGGGACGGCTGCAGCCCGGGACGGCGTGGCGCTTGCCGACACGGACATCCTCGAGGACGGCTACAAGAGCCACCTGGAATACGTTAAAGAGCGGCGCTCCAGCCAGGACGCCGAAGACCTCCTGGCTGGAGCGCTGGAAAAGCTACGCGCCCGCAGCGTCCTTCCGGACGAGCTGATGCGGGACGCGTGAGGCGGCGTTTTCGTCGATAAGCCACAGGGTCCGCGACGTACCACGCGGACCGGCAGCCGGAACCTGGACGGGATTGGCGCCGGCCAAGGCCAGCCCCACAGCGCCGGCCTTGTCCTCGCCGGCCACCACCATCCAAACCTCGGCAGCCGTATTGATCGCCGGCAGCGTGAGGGACACGCGCAGGGGCGGTGGCTTGGGCGAATTGCGGACGCCCACCACCGTGCGGGTTTTCTCCCGGATGCCGGCCTGCTCGGGGAAGAGTGACGCGATGTGCGCGTCCGGTCCCACACCCAGCAGGACAACGTCCAGGCGGGGGAGCGCGGAGGGCTCCTCCGGCCGGTCATCGGACATGTCGGCCGCGTGCTCTTCAGCCGCCGCCTCCCGCAGGCGGCGCGCGTAGTCCTCCGCGGCCTCCTCCGGGCTGTCGAAGTGGTCCGAGGAACCAGGCTCGTGGATCCGCTCAGGGTCTACCGGGATGTGCGCGAGCAACGCATCGTACGCCTGCCTGGTGTTGCGGTCAGCATCGGTTGAGGCGACGAACCGCTCGTCTCCCCACCAGAAATTGACCTTCGACCAGTTGACTGCGGGAGCAGCCGGAGAGTCAGCAACAGCCTTCAGCGTGCCAATGCCCACCGTGCCGCCGGTCAGCACCACGGTAGCTTCACCGTACTTGTCCTGCACATCAACAAGCTTGGTAATCAGGCGGGCCGCAATGGCTGCCATCAGCACCGACGAATCAGGATGGATGCTTACTCTTGGCTCAACGCTCACTGGGTCGGACGCTCCTTAGATTGGTTCGTGGCAGTCCCATAGTAATCACTTCGCCGAAGACTTCGTCCGGGTCCAGGCGTCGCAGCTCCTCGGCCAGGCAGTCGCGGAGGCTGCGCCGCGGCAGCGTGATCCGCTGGGCGGGCTGGCCCGGCTGGGTCAGCTCGGCCACGGACAGTCCCGGGCGGAAGAGCTGGACGTCGCCGCCGGGGCGGGACAGCCGGACGCGCCGGATGCCCGTCCCGGCGGGGTCCGCCACGATGGTCACCGGTGCTTCCAGGGCGAGGGTGAGCCACGCCGCGAGGAGGATGGTGGACGGGGAGTCCGAGGCACCCTCGACGGCGACAGCAGTCACCGGCGAGGAGTCCACTTCGTCGAGGGCCGCCGCGAGCTGGATCCGCCAGTTGGTCAGGCGGGTCCAGGCCAGGTCCGTGTCGCCGGCCCGGTAGGTTTTATGGATCCGCGCCAATGCCGCCTGTGGGTCCGGTTCGTTGGCGGAGTCGGTGATCCGGCGGTGCGCGATCCGCCCGATGGAGGTTTCGCACGCGTTCTCCGGGGCGCCGTGCGGCCACCAGGCCACGATCGGCGCGTCCGGCAGGAGCAGCGCGGCCACGAGGGACTCGGACTCGTGGGCGAGCTGGCCGTAGCCGCGCAGCACGATCACCTCGGAGGCGCCGGCGTCACCGCCCACCCGGATCTGGGCATCCAGCCGGTCCTCGGCGTCCGCTCCGGCGTCGGCCAGGACGATGATCCGGCAGGGGTGTTCCCGGCTGGCATCGTTGGCCGCCTCGATCGCTTCCTCCTCAAGACCGGACTTGGTGACCACCACGAGGGTGAGCACCCGGCCCAGGGCGATCACGCCGCCCTGCTCACGCAGGGCCATGAGCTTCTTGGAAACGTTGGAGGTGGTGGTGTCCGGCAGGTCTACAATCATGGCCTTCTCCAGGTTCTTCCGTCGCGGGCCAGCAGCTCATCGGCACTGGCCGGGCCCCAGGAGCCGGGGGCGTAGGGTTCGGGCTGTTCGTCCAGGGTGGCCCAGTAGTCCTCGAACGGGTCAAGGATCTTCCAGGACAGCTCCACTTCCTCATGCCGCGGGAACAACGGCGGCTCGCCCAGGAGCACGTCCAGGATCAGCCGCTCATACGCCTCGGGGCTGGACTCGGTGAACGAGTGGCCGTAGCCGAAGTCCATCGTCACGTCCCGGACTTCCATCTGCGTGCCCGGGACCTTGGACCCGAACCGGATGGTCACGCCCTCGTCGGGCTGGACCCGGATCACCACGGCGTTCTGGCCGAAGTCATCCTCCCCGTGGTCACGGAACAACAGGTTGGGTGCACGCTTGAACACCACCGCGATCTCGGTCACGCGCCGGCCCAGGCGCTTGCCGGCGCGCAGGTAGAACGGTACACCGGACCAGCGGCGGGTGTGGATGTCCACCCGGATCGCTGCGAACGTTTCGGTGGTGGAATCGGCCGGGATGCCCTCTTCCTCCAGGTAGCCCTGGACCTGTTCGCCGCCCTGCCAGCCGCCGGTGAACTGGCCCCGCGCGGAGTGCGTGGACAGGTCCTCGGGGAGCTTGACGGCGGCGAGGACCTTTTCCTTCTCCGCGCGCAGGTCATCGGCGTTGAAGGAGATGGGCTCCTCCATCGCGGTCAGCGCCAGCAACTGGAGCAGGTGGTTCTGGATCACGTCCCTCGCGGCGCCGACGCCGTCGTAATACCCTGCCCGGCCGCCGGTGCCGATGTCCTCGGCCATGGTGATCTGGACATGGTCCACGTAGTTCGCGTTCCACAACGGCTCGAACAGCTGGTTCGCGAACCGCAGCGCGAGGATATTCTGGACCGTTTCCTTGCCCAGGTAGTGATCGATCCGGAACACGGCATCCTGCGGGAACACCGATTCCACGATGTCGTTCAGCTTCCGGGCCGACTCAAGGTCGTGCCCGAACGGCTTCTCGATCACCACGCGCCGCCACTTGTCCCCCTCGGCCTGCGCCAGGCCGTGCTTGGACAGCTGCCGGCAGACCTGCTCGAACGCCTTCGGCGGGATCGACAAATAGAACGCGTGGTTCCCGCGGGTGCCACGGACATCATCGAGTTCCTTGATGGTCTCACCCAGACGCTCAAACGCGCCGTCGTCGTCGAACTCGCCCTGGACAAAACGGATGCCCTCGGACAGCTGGTTCCACACCGCTTCATCAAACGGTGTGCGCGCGTAGGCCTGGACGGAAGCCTTCACCTGGCTGGCGAAATCCTCATCAGTCCACTCCCGCCGCCCAAAGCCCACCAAGGCAAAGCTCGGCGGCAGCAGCCCGCGGTTGGCGAGGTCATACACGGCGGGCATGAGCTTCTTGCGGGCCAGGTCGCCGGTGACTCCGAAGAGCACCAACGAGGACGGACCAGCGATCCGGTTCAAACGGCGGTCGCGGGGGTCCCGGAGCGGATTGCGCAGCGTTTTGCCGGGACGCGTCCCGGGCGACCTGCCGTATTCAGTTTCTGGCATGTTGCTTTTGTGCCTTAGCTTTCGGTGACGGAGGCTGACCTGGCGGACAGCGCAGCAATGATGTCCTGCAACTGTGCCACACCGGCAGCCCGGTTCGTCAGGTGCAGGCGGAGCACGGGACGTCCGTGATCGCTGAGGACCTGGGCATCGCCCGCAGCCTGCGCGGCTATAAGTTTCCCGAAGGTGAAAGGACGCTCCGGGATGGCAAGGTCCTCCGCCGAAGCAGCGGTGACCTGCAGGAATACGCCGATTGCAGGGCCGCCCTTGTGGAACTGGCCGGTGGAGTGCAGGAACCGGGGTCCCCACCCGAACGTCACGGGACGGCCGGTGACGGCCGCGAGCTCGTCGCGGACGCCTTCCAGCTGCGCGAACGCCAGCCGGTCAAAGTAGGCCTGGACACTGAGGTAGCTGTCCGCCTCAAGCGTGTCCAGCAGCGCCTTGACCGCGCCCTCTGCGGTGGCAGCATCGCCCAGCCAGTCGCCGCCGCGGACCTCGATGGCACCATCAACGAAAGCTGCCGGCGTGGGCTCGGGCTGCGCATCCAGCAGGCCGCGGGCGGCCACCTTGGCGGCCTCCACGTCCGGCTGGTCGAACGGGTTGATCCCCAGCAGGCGCCCGGCCACGGCCGTGGCGAACTCCCAGACCATCATCTGCGCGGCCAGGCCGCCGGCGATGGCAACCTGGTTCTCACCGAGTTCGACGTCGGCATCCGCGGCCACCAGCCGCACCACCAGGACATCCGGCGCGCCCGAGGTCACCTCAGGTGAAGAAGGGCCCGCCACCACCGGCAGGACGCCGGTGCCCAGCTTGCCCGTGGACTCCGCGATCAGCTGCTCAGCCCAGTCGGCGAAGCCCACAATGCCCGAACCGTCCTCGGCGATGACGATCTTGTTGCGCAGCGGGCTGGTCCCGCCCAGCGCGGTTCCCAGTGCCAAGCCGATGTTCTCGGGAGCATCCTCATTGAGGACCTCGGCAGCTTCCTCGGCCTCATCCAGGAACGCCTGGATGTCCACGCCGGCTAAGCCCGAAGGCACCAGGCCGAACGCGGTCAGCGCGGAGAAGCGGCCGCCCACGTTGGGGTCGGCGTTGAAGACGGCCCGGTAGCCAGCCTCGCGGGAAGCCTTGTCCAGCGGGGAGCCCGGGTCGGTGACGATGATGATCCGGCTCGCGGCATCGATCCCGGCGTCGTTGAACGCCTTTTCGAAAACCCGCCGCTGGGAATCAGTCTCAACGGTGGAACCGGACTTGGAGGAGACCACGATGGCGGTCTCTTCCAACCGGTCCGCCAGGGCAGCACGGACCTGGTCCGGGTCTGTGCTGTCCAGCACAGTCAGCTCGACGCCGGCGGTTCCGGCGATGACCTCCGGAGCCAGCGAGGATCCGCCCATGCCGCAAAGCACGATGCGGTTCACCCCCTCGGCCCGGAGGGCGTCGCGCAGTTCCAGGATCTCCAACACCTGCGGCTGCGAGACGGTGGCCGCCTCAACCCAGCCGAGGCGGATCGCGGACTCGGACTCGGCGTCGGGACCCCACAGGGTGTGGTCCTTCGCGAAGATCCGGGTGGCGATCCGGTCCTCCACCAGTGCGGGAAGGTGCTGTTCGAGTGCCTGCTGTGCGGCACCGGTGGCTTCGTAGCTGAGTGTGCTCATTGTTGGTTAGGAAGCCTTCCGTGCAGAGGCCAGGGCGCCCTCGACGTCGCCGAGCAGTTCCTTCCAGCTGGCCACGAACTTGTCCAGGCCTTCTGATTCGAGGATTGCGACGACGTCGTTGTAGGAGATGCCGAGCTTCTCGAGCGCGTCGAGGGTGGCGTTGGCTTCGGCGTAGTTGCCGGTGATGGTGTCGCCGGTGACCACGCCGTGGTCGAACGTGGCGTCCAGCGTCTTCTCGGGCATGGTGTTCACCACGCCGGGGGCAACGAGCTCGGTGACGTAGAGGGTGTCCGGGTAGGCCGGGTCCTTGACACCGGTGGAGGCCCACAGCGGGCGCTGGGGGAGTGCACCGGCTTCGGCCAGCAGGGCCCAGCGCTCGGTGGCGAAGAGCTCTTCGTAGACCTGGTAGGCGAGGCGGGCGTTGGCGACGCCGGCCTTGCCCTTGAGGGCCTTGGCTTCATCGGTGCCGATGGCGTCCAGGCGCTTGTCGATCTCGGTGTCCACGCGGGAAACGAAGAAGGATGCCACGGAGTGGATCTTTGAAAGATCGTGGCCGTTTTCCTTGGCCTGCTCCAGGCCGGCCTGGAAGGCGTTGATGACGGCGCGGTAGCGCTCCAGCGAGAAGATCAGCGTCACGTTGACGCTGATGCCCTCGGCCAGGGTGGCGGTGATTGCCTCCAGACCTTCAAGCGTGGCCGGGATCTTGATGTGGACGTTGTCCTTGTTGACCTTCTTGTAGAGGTGCTTCGCTTCGGCGATGGTGCCGGCGGTGTCCCAGGCCAGGCGCGGGTCAACTTCGATGGACACGCGGCCGTCAACGCCCTTGGTGGCTGCTGCCACGGGGGCGAAGAGATCGCAGGCGTCGGCGACGTCGGTGGTGGTGATCTCGAAGATGGTGTCCTCGACGCTGGCCCCGGCTGCTGCCTGGGCGGCGATGGTGGCGTCGTAATCCGTGCCGGCCGTGATGGCGGCGTGGAAGATGGACGGGTTGGTGGTCACGCCAACCACGTTCTTCTCTTCGATGAGCTTGCGCAGGGTGCCGGTTTCGAGGCGTCCGCGGGAAAGGTCATCGAGCCAGATGGAAACTCCGGCCTCGGAGAGCTGCTGTGTGGGAGTAGTCATAGTGTTTATCTCCTCAGAAATCGGTTATTAGGCCTGGGCGGCGGCGAGGGAGTCTTTGGCAGCGGCAGCAACTGCTTCCGCGGTGATGCCGAACTCCTGGAAGAGGCGCTTGTAGTCGGCGGAAGCGCCGTAGTGCTCTAGGCTGACGGAACGGCCGGCGTCGCCGACGAATTCCTTCCAGCCCAAGGCAAGTCCTGCTTCAACGGATACGCGGGCCTTGACGGCCGCGGGCAGCACGGACTCGCGGTAGGCGGCGTCCTGCTTGTTGAACCATTCAACGCACGGCATGGAGACGACGCGGGCGGCGATGCCTTCGGCCTGCAGGGCTTCGCGGGCCTGGACGGCCAGCTGGACCTCGGACCCGGTGGCGATCAGGATCACGTCGGCCGGAACGGTGGCACCGTCCTTGGCCGCTTCGGCCAGGACGTACCCGCCCTTGGCGACGCCGGCAACGGAACCGAAGGTGTCGCCGTCGGCCTGGCCTTCGCCGCGCTCCCAGGTGGGGATGTTCTGGCGGGTCAGCACAATGCCGGCGGGGTTGCCGTGGTTCTCCAGCATGGTCTTCCAGGCAACAGCCACTTCGTTGGCGTCACCGGGCCGGACCACGTCCAGGCCCACGATGGCGCGCAGCGAGGCAAGCTGCTCCACCGGCTGGTGGGTGGGGCCGTCTTCGCCCAGTCCGATGGAGTCGTGCGTCCAGACGTACAGGGACGGGACACCCATCAGGGCGCCGAGGCGGATCGCGGGGCGCTGGTAGTCACTGAAGATCAGGAACGTGCCCGAGAACGCGCGGGTCCGGCCGTGCAGGCTGATGCCGTTCACGATCGAGGCCGCGGCGTGTTCGCGGATACCGAAGTGCAGGACCCGGCCGTAGGGGTTGCCCTTCCAGGCGTCCGTCTGCTTGGAGGCGGGAACGAACGACGGCGAGCCTTCGATGGTGGTGTTGTTGGACTCGGCGAGGTCGGCGGAACCGCCCCACAGTTCGGGCAGGACCGGGCCCAGTGCGTTCAGGACCTTGCCGGATGCGGCGCGGGTTGAGACGTCCTTGCCGGCGGGGAAGACCGGAAGCGCGGCGTCCAGGCCTTCGGGAAGTTCCTTGGCCTCGATGCGCTGCAGCAGGGCCGCGCCCTCGGGGTTGGCTGCCTGCCAGGCGTTGAAGGACTCTTCCCATTCCTTGCGGGCGGCGGCACCGCGGTCCACCACGGCGCGGGCGTGGGCCAGGACGTCCTGGTCCACGTCAAAGGACTTGGCGGGATCGAAGCCCAGGACCTCTTTAAGCGCTGCGACTTCCTCGGCACCGAGGGCAGAGCCGTGGATCTTGCCCGTGTTCTGCTTCTTGGGGGCCGGGTAGCCGATGATGGTGCGCAGCGAAACGATGGAGGGCTTGGACGTTTCAGCCTTGGCCGCTAGGAGCGCGGAGTAGAGCTCCTGCACGTCTTCCTTGTATTCGCCGGTCTTGGTCCAGTCCACACGCTGGACGTGCCAGCCGTAAGCCTCGTAGCGCTTCAGGACATCTTCGGTGAAGGCGATGTCGGTGTCGTCCTCGATGGAGATGTGGTTCTCGTCGTAGACAACAACAAGGTTGCCCAGTTCCTGGTGGCCGGCCAGCGAGGACGCCTCGGACGTGACGCCTTCCTGCAGGTCGCCGTCGGAAGCAATCACCCAGATGGTGTGGTCGAACGGGCTGGTCCCCGGGGCGGCGTCGGCGTCGAACAGTCCGCGCTG
Source organism: Pseudarthrobacter sp. W1I19 (assembly GCF_030817835.1). Taxonomy (NCBI): domain Bacteria; kingdom Bacillati; phylum Actinomycetota; class Actinomycetes; order Micrococcales; family Micrococcaceae; genus Pseudarthrobacter; species Pseudarthrobacter sp. W1I19. The sequence goes on along the minus strand of NZ_JAUSZR010000001.1, from coordinate 2,236,094 downwards.
GCGGCGCTGGGAGTACGCGAAGCCAACCGAGGACGCCAGGCCCTGGCCCAGCGGGCCGGTGGTGATCTCCACACCCGCGGTGTGCTTGTACTCAGGGTGGCCCGGGGTCAGTGAACCCCAGGTCCGCAGCGCCTCGAGGTCCTTCAGCTCCAGGCCGTAACCGGAAAGGAACAGCTGGATGTAGAGGGTGAGGGAGGTGTGGCCCGGGGACAGGACAAAACGGTCACGTCCCAGCCACTCCGGGTTGCGCGGATCGTGGCGCATCAGCTTCTGGAAGAGAAGGTACGCGGCCGGCGCCAGGCTCATGGCGGTTCCGGGGTGGCCGTTGCCCACCTTCTCCACCGCGTCTGCGGCCAGAACGCGGATGGTATCCACCGCGCGCTGGTCCAGGTTGGTCCAAGACAGTTCTTGCTCTTCCAAATGTGGCACGAAAACCGGGCCCCTCTCTATGCTGATGGCAGGCGGTACACCGGGTCCGTTTGAAGGCGCGCCGTGTGGCGCCCGCTGCGGTGTGTACCAGCCGTTCACCATCGAAACGTTGATCTTTCATTCAGCCACTGGCCAGACCGGGAATGCGTTTTCCACTGCTTCCTGCTGCGTGCTGATCTGTTTGACAGCTTAGCTCGATTCCATTCTCCGGGCGGCCCAAATCTCACGTTGTGGACGCAATTTCCGCTTATATGAATCCTCCTGAAGTGAGGTTGAGTTAATCTGCTCGAATCGGTGCGCGCGCAATCACCAGCACCAATTCCGGGACGATTGCCGCGGCTGCATGACGGACCGTTGGGAGGGGAGCGGCACGGTATGATATTTGGAGGCCAGCGCCGGGTTGCAGACCTTTATGGCCGCCCGGGGACTCCCGGCCACGGCGCGCGGATCACCTGATAATGGTTCCGCCGGCGCCCGGACGGGCAGGGCCGCACGACACAGCTGGACAGCCAGACAGAACTGCCAACAGAACGGGTGACTGCCACCGTGAGCACAACAGATACGCCGCTGAACGCATCCCGGACAAGCGCCGGGATTGCCCGTAAAGCAAAGGCGTATCTCGCCCTCACCAAGCCCCGCGTGATCGAACTGCTGCTGGTCAGTACCCTGCCCACCATGATCTATGCCGAGCGCGGCTTTCCCTCCATCGGGCTGATCCTGGCCACCCTGGTGGGCGGTGCGTTCGCCGCAGGCAGCGCAGGAGCCTTCAACTGCTACATCGACCGCGACATCGACAAGCTGATGCACCGCACCGAGAACCGGCCGCTGGTTACCGGTGAGGTCACTCCTCGTGAAGCCCTGGTCTTCTCGTGGCTCCTCGGGGCGGCCGCCATCGCCATCCTGTGGTTCGGGGCCAACCCGCTGTCCGCCTGGCTCGGACTGGGCGCCATCTTCTTCTATGTGGTGATCTACACGATCATTCTCAAGCGGCGCACCGCGCAGAACATCGTGTGGGGCGGCGCGGCCGGCTGCTTTCCCGTCCTGATCGCCTGGGCCGCCGTCACCAACTCGGTGGAATGGCCCGCCGTGATCCTCTTTATGGTGATCTTCCTCTGGACCCCACCGCATTACTGGCCGCTGTCCATGCGGTATGGCGAGGACTACCGCAACGCCAACGTCCCCATGCTCGGCGCCATCGCCGGCGCCAAGGTGGTCTCGGTCCAGGTGGTCCTCTATGCGTGGGCCATGGTTGCATGCTCGTTGCTCATGGTTCCCGCAGGCGGAGCAGGCTGGGTCTACACCGTCACGGCTGTCCTGGCCGGCGCATGGTTCCTGTACGAATCACACTCCCTCTATAACCGGGCCCAGCGCGAGGACATCTCGGACAAGCGCGCCATGAAGGTCTTCCACGGCTCCATCAGCTACCTCACCCTGCTCTTCATCGCCCTGGCGGTTGACCCGTTCATCGGCCAGGCGGTCATGGCCGGCTGACGGTACACGGTCCTCGCTCCGGTGGTTGAGCCTGTCGAAACCCTGATTTCGACAGGCTCAACCACCGGCGTCTTTTAACCACGCCGGCCCCCAACGCGCACTCATTCGCGCCTCCTCCCCTTGCCTGGCGCGCTGTTTTGCCGGATCGCAACGACCAGCACTCCCATCAAGTTCCCCGAATAGTCGTACTGTTTTCAACAGGTTGACAAGTTTGTCATATCCGTCACGTTTCATGTCAGCGACTGTGATGGTCTGGTTACTGTGGGATGGATCCTGCCCGCGAGCAAAGGAAATCCATGGCACAGGCGCCCGATCCATCCACCGTCCCCACTGCTGTCCACAGCCCGCCAGCCCCAGGAAAGGGCGCCAGTAGATTCCGGCGGCCCGGCTTCCTCAAGCATCTCGGCAACGATATCCCGGCCTCTCTGGTGGTGTTCCTTGTTGCCCTTCCGCTTTCCCTTGGCATAGCCGCAGCATCCGGGGCGCCCATCATGGCGGGGCTGATCGCAGCCGCCATTGGCGGCATCATTGCCGGCAGCTTGGGCGGATCCCCGCTCCAGGTAAGCGGACCCGCTGCCGGACTCACCGTCGTTGTGGCCGGGCTGGTCCAGGAGTTCGGCTGGCAGGTGACCTGCGCCATCACCGCTGCGGCCGGCGTCGTCCAGCTGCTGCTGGGCATCAGCCGCGTGGGACGTGCCGCGCTGGCCGTCTCGCCCGTGGTGGTGAAGGCGATGCTCGCCGGCATCGGCATCACCATCATCCTGCAGCAGATCCAGGTTCTGCTGGGCGCCGAACCGGCCGGCTCGGCGCTGGAGAACCTGGGCGCGCTGCCCGCGGCCATTATCAACGTCGAGCTGCACGCAGCCCTGCTGGGGCTTACCGTGGTCGGCATCCTCCTGGGCTGGAAGTATCTTCCAGCAGCAGTTCGCCGCATTCCCGGGCCGTTGGCCGCCGTCGCTGCCGGCACCGCGCTTTCGGTTGCTTTCGCCCCGGCCGTCCAGCGCATCTCCTTTGAAGGCTCCATTTTCGATGCCGTTGCGTTGCCGCAGCTGCCCGAGGGCAACTGGCGTGCCGTCGCCTTCGCCGTCATCTCCATGGCCCTGATCGCCAGCATCGAGTCGCTGCTTTCCGCGGTTGCCGTCGACAAGATGCACACCGGGGCGCGCACCAACCTCAACCGCGAGCTCGTGGGCCAGGGAGCGGCCAATATCGTTTCCGGTTCCCTGGGCGGCCTGCCGGTGACCGGGGTGATTGTCCGTAGCGCCACGAACGTGGAGGCCGGCGCCGCCAGCTGCGCATCTGCGGTCCTGCATGGCGTATGGGTCCTGGCCTTCTCTGCTATCTTCGCCGGACTGATCCAGCTGATTCCGCTGTCCGTACTGGCCGGCCTGCTGGTGGTCATTGGCGCCCGCCTCATCAAGGTTGCCGATATCCGCACCAGCCTGCGCACGGGCGACCTCCTGATCTATGTGGTGACCCTCCTTTGCGTGGTGTTCCTGAATCTCCTCGAAGGCGTCATGATCGGGCTGGCGCTGGCCGCGGCCAGCGTGCTGTGGCGCGTGCTCCGCGTGGCAATCCACGCACACCAGCCAGTCTCGCCGTCGGACCTCTGGCGGGTCACCATCGCCGGGTCATGCAGCTTCTTCGCCTTGCCGCGGCTGAACCACATCCTCCACCCGGTTCCCGAGGGAACGGCCGTTGTGGTGGAACTGAACGCAGACTATGTAGACCACGCCTTCCGCGAAGCCCTGATCGCCTGGCAGAAGCAGCACGAAGCGGCCGGCGGTTCCGTCCGCCTTGAAGAACACGGAAACACCCTCTTCCAGGACGCGGCACACCGGACCCCACAGCGGCAGGAAGCCCGGGAATTTCCGCTTCCGCCCAGGACGTCCTGGCAGTCCGCCGGTCCGTCAGGAAATGGAGTGGTGGATTCAGCCGGTCATGAGGACGGTCCGCTCGGGTCTCTCCTGCAGGGGATTAACAAATACCACCGGCGCTTCGCCGACCAAGTCAAGCCCCTGGTGCAGGACCTAACGGACGGCCAGGATCCGGACACGTTGTTCGTTGCCTGCGTGGATTCCCGGGTCAACCCCAACCTGATCACCAGCAGCGGCCCGGGCGATCTCCTGACCCTGCGGAACATCGGCAACGTGGTGTGCCACGAAGGCCAGGATGCCTCGATCGACTCGGCCCTGTCCTTCGCGGTCAAGGGCCTCAACGTGCATTCGATCGTCATCGGCGGGCACTCCAACTGCGGTGCGATGAAAGCACTGATCGAGGACGCCACGGGGAACGGCAACGCTCCGCTCGGCGCGGGCTTCGATGCCTGGCTCAACCACGCGCGGCCCAGCTACCGCGAACTTGCCCACCATCCCGTGGCGCTGGCCGCCGGGGCTGCCGGCTACAACCAGGTGGACCAATTGGCCATGGTGAATGTCGCCGTCCAGTTGCGCAAGCTGGAGCGCCACCCTGCGGTTGGCCCTGCACTCGCCGCCGGCAGGGTGCAGGCAACCGGCCTGTTCTATGACATCGCCACGGCCCGCGTGCTGCTGGTGGAGCCGGGCGGTATCCGGTTCCTCGATCCTGCCCAGGCTGCCGCAAAAGCTGCTGCGCCGGTGCTTATCCGGTGACTGTCAAGGCTTACATCTGCGGCTAGCGCAGCAATGCCCCCGGTTCGAACCGAACCGGGGGCATTCTTTATTGCGGCGCGAAACTACTCCACCGGGCTGGCTTTGGCGAGATCCCAGGCGTTGGTTGAGGCCACCATCAGCAGCGCGGCGCCGAGCATGTGGGCAGCCACCAGGAGGGCCGGAATGCCGTTGTAGTACTGGGTGAAACCGATGATCGCCTGCAGGACGGTCACGCCAAGGAGTCCCAGCACCGCGGTCCGGAAGGGCCCCGGGATCCGGCGCAGGATCACGAGCGCCAGTGCGACGGCGGTTCCCGCAGTCACCAGGTACGCGGGCACGGCGTGGATGTGGGAGAACAGGTCCCAGTCCAGGCCGTTGCGGGGAGCATCGGCGTCGCCGGCGTGCGGTCCTGCTCCCGTGACCACCACCCCGAGCATTACGGCAATAGCTGAAAAGAGTGCGACGGCGGCCGTCACCGGCCGCATGATCCCCGGCAGTGCCGGGTGCCGGGCGGCCAGGAACCGGCCAGTCCGGCCGAAGGACCGGTTGACCAGCAGCGTGGCAAACACCACCAGCGCCATCGACACCAGGAAGTGCAGGCCCACCACCCAGGGATTAAGGTTCGTGAGCACCGTGATGCCGCCGATAATGGCCTGCGCCGGGATGCTGGCCAGGAGGCCAAGGGCCAGCAGGAAGAGATCGCGCCGCTCTTTGCGCAGGTTCCAAAGATAAACCAGCATCAGGGCGGCCACGGCTGCCAGGGCAAACGTAAGGAGCCGGTTGCCGAATTCGATGAAGCCGTGGATGCCCATCTCGGGAGTGTTCACCAGGGAGGTGTCGGTACAGCGCGGCCATGTGGGGCAGCCAAGGCCGGACGCCGTCAGCCGAACGGCCCCGCCGGTTACCACCAGGAGGGTCTGCCCAATGAGCGAAGCAACGGCAAGGCGCCGCACCCTGACGTCCACGGTGCGCGGCAGCCGGGATGACAGGCGGTTTACGAACTGGGGGAGGCGTGACGCCGTGCTCACGGATATCTCAATTCCACTTGAACCAACGGATGGCAGCTGCCCCGGCGATGACGGCCCAAAGCAGCAGGATAAGGGCGGCGGCGCCGTTGAGCGTGCCACTGAGGAAAGCTTCGCGCAGGGATTCACCCAGGGCGCCGGAAGGCAGGAAGTGCACCACTGACTGCGGGCCGGCGGGCAGCCGTTCGGCCGGGATGACAATTCCCCCCAAGGCGCCCAGGAGGATCCACAGCAGGTTGGTGATGGCCAGTGTCGCTTCCGGCCGGACCGTCCCGGCCACCAGCAGACCCAGCGCGGTAAAAGCAGCGGCACCCAGAGCCAGGAGAAACAGGCCAGGCAGCCAGCCGGCTGCCTCGGGCCGCCAGCCCAGGGCAAAAGCCACTGCACTGACGACGGCGACCTGGAGGCAGAGCACGGCGAGGACCGAAAGTGCCTTGCCGGCGATCAGTCCAGCGCGGCCCAATGGTGTGGTGGACAGGAAGCGGAGGACGCCGTAGCGGCGGTCGAAGCCGGTGGCGATGCCCTGGCCGGTGAACGCGGTGGACATGGCGCACAGCGCCAGGATGCCCGGTACGGCAACATCGACGCGGCTGCCGCCCATCCCGTCGAGGAACGGCGTCACGGTCAGGCCAACCAATGCCAGGAGCGGCAACACCACCGCCAGGATGAGTTGCTCGCCGTTGCGGAGCATGGCAAGGGCCTCGTATCTGCCCTGCAGCAGCACCCGCTGCAGCAACGAGGCAGGCCGCTGGGATCCGGACACTCCGCCCAGCGCGGCCATCGGTGCACTGCCGGCATCAGCGGAAGCGGCGCCGGAGGCTGTCCCGTTCATCGGATGTCCTTTCCCGAGATATCCAGAAAGACGTCTTCAAGGCTACGCGCCTGCAGGCTCATCGAAGCGGGCATGATGTTATGCGCTTCCCACCACCGGGCCAGGGCTGCCAGGTGGGCCGGGGTAAGGCTCCCTGTGACGGAGTAACTTCCTGCACGGGCCTCGGACACGGCAATGCCAGCCGGGAGGACGCCGTCGAAATCCAAACCCGGAGCTGCCTCGAACTCCAGGGTGCGGATGTGTTCCGCGCCGGCCTCCACTCCGGGATTGCGCCGGAGCAGTTCCTGCACGGTGCCCTCGGCGACGTTCCGGCCGCCGTCGATGATGTAAACAAAGTCAGCCAGGCGCTGGGCGTCGTCCATAAGGTGCGTAGTGAGGATGATCCCCATCCCGGCGTCCCGGAGTTCTGTGATGAGGTCAAACACCAACTGGCGGGACTGCGGGTCCAGGCCGGCGCTGGGCTCGTCAAGGAACAGTACTTCCGGCCTGCCGATCAGCGCGGCGGCCAGCGCGAGGCGCTGCTTCTGCCCCCCGGACAGGCGGCGGACGGTGGTGCGGCTGAAGGTATCAATGCCCAGGCGCTGGATTAGGTCGTCCACAGGCCACGGTGTTTCGTAGAGTCCCGCGATGTGCCGCAGCAGCGGAACGGGCCTGGACGACGGCGGCAGCCCGCCGTCCTGGAGCATCACACCTACGCGGGAGCGAAGGTCCGCCCCGGCCGAGGCAGGGTCCTGGCCCAGGAGCGAGATGGTGCCGCCGCTGCGCTTTTGGAGGCCTTGGGCGCACTCGAGTGTAGTGGTTTTTCCGGCGCCGTTGGCGCCAAGCAGTGCTGTCACCTGGCCACGCTCGGCCACAAGGGAGACGCCGCTCACCACCCGGAGCATTTTTCCGTCCAGGCTGGCAAGCGGGCCAACATCCTTAATGAGCCCGCTGATGGACAGAACCGGGGACTGGGGGGATCGCACCCCAGTATTCTACGGGATGTAGTATTTTCCGCGGGCTGTACGGTGCCCCGGGCAGGTCAGCCTGTCCTTACTGGAATGCGGGACTAAATTAGGACAACATTGTGTTGTGTATTCCATGAGCAACGCTACTGCTGTGCCCTTTGCCGGGCAGGGAGCCTCCGAGGCTCCCGCAGACCGCGGCCGTCCGGCCGCCGGTCCGCTGGCTGACGCCGATGAGCGCACCAGGGACCGGGTCCTGTCCGCCGTCCTGGAGCACGGACCTGTCAGCGCCGCCGAGCTCGGGGACCTGCTTGGTTTCACGCCCGCGGCCGTACGGCGCCACCTGGACCATTTGTCACGGGCCGGTGTGATCGAAGTCAAGCGCGTGGCCCGGTCAGGTGCGGGCGCTGGCCGTCCCGCACGCCGCTACGTCCTCAGCTCCCAGGGCCAGTCCAGCCTCGGCAACGACTACCTTGATATCGCCGCTTTGGCCCTCCAGCAGCTCCAGAAAATGGCGGGCCCGGACGCCGTGCGCGCCTTCGCCGTCGAACGCTTCTCGGAGATGGAGCGCCGCTACGCGCCGGAAATCGAAAAGGCCGGTCCGGACGTCACCGACCGTGCCAGGGCGCTGGCCGAGGCACTGAGCCGTGATAATTTCGTCGCATCCGCAGCCTCCATCGAGGCCAAGGCCCCGCTCCCGGCGGCCCTCTCCAGCGTCCAGCTGTGCCAGGGCCACTGCCCCATCCAGCAGCTCGCCGCCCGGTTCCCCGTTTTCTGCGATGTGGAGACCGAAGTGTTCTCGAGGCTCGTTGGCGTGGACGTGCGCCGGCTTTCCACCCTGGCGCGCGGCGGGCACGTCTGCACCACCCATATTCCTACAGGCCGGCTGTCTGCCCAGGCGCCCACAAAGCTCCCGGCAGCCCCCGCCAGCCTGAATGAAGTAACCAACCAGCAGCAAGAAAGGCCGTGATGACGGACCAACTATCAGAGAAAGCGGTAGCCGAAAACACTGTGATCTCGGAGATTCTGGAAAAGAATCCCGAGCTCCACGGCATCGGCACCTACGAGTACGGATGGGCCGACAAGAACGACGCCGGCGCCAACGCACGCCGTGGGCTCAACGAAGAGGTAGTCCGGGACATTTCGGCGAAGAAGAGCGAACCGGAATGGATGCTCGACCTGCGCCTCAAGGGCCTGAAGTACTTCGACCGCAAGCCCATGCCCACCTGGGGCGCGGACCTGTCCGGCATCGACTTCGACAACATCAAGTACTTTGTCCGCTCCACCGAGAAGCAGGCAGCCACCTGGGAAGACCTCCCCGAGGACATCAAGAACACCTACGACAAGCTGGGCATCCCCGAAGCCGAAAAGCAGCGACTGGTTTCCGGTGTCGCCGCCCAGTACGAGTCAGAGGTCGTCTACCACCAGCTGCGTGAGGACCTTGAGAGGCAGGGTGTCATCTTCCTGGACACCGACACCGCCCTGAAGGAACACCCGGAGATCTTCCAGGAGTACTTCGGCACCATCATTCCGGTAGGCGACAACAAGTTTGCCTCGCTGAACACGGCCGTGTGGTCCGGCGGATCGTTCGTGTACGTGCCCAAGGGTGTCCACGTGGATATCCCGCTGCAGGCATACTTCCGCATCAACACGGAAAACATGGGCCAGTTCGAGCGCACGCTCATCATCGCCGACGAGGACTCCTACGTCCACTACATCGAAGGCTGCACCGCGCCCATCTACACCTCGGACTCGCTGCACTCCGCCGTGGTGGAAATCATCGTGAAGAAGGGCGCCCGCGTCCGCTACACCACCATCCAGAACTGGTCCAACAACGTGTACAACCTGGTGACCAAGCGTGCCATCTGCGAAGAGGGCGCCACCATGGAATGGGTCGATGGCAACATCGGTTCCAAGGTCACCATGAAGTACCCGGCCGTGTACCTGGTGGGTGAGCACGCCAAGGGCGAGACCCTGTCCATCGCGTTCGCCGGCGAAGGCCAGCACCAGGACACCGGCTCCAAGATGGTCCACATCGCGCCGAACACCAAGAGCTCCATCATTTCCAAGTCGGTGGCCCGCGGCGGCGGCCGTGCAGCCTACCGCGGCCTGGTCCAGGTTCGTGAAGGCGCCAAGCACTCCGCCAACACGGTCCGTTGTGACGCGCTGCTGGTGGACACCATCAGCCGTTCGGACACCTACCCCTACATCGACATCCGCGAGGACGACGTTGTGATGGGCCACGAAGCAACTGTTTCCCGGGTCAGCGAAGAACAGCTCTTCTACCTGATGTCCCGCGGCATGCGCGAAGACGAAGCCATGGCGATGATCGTCCGCGGCTTCATCGAGCCGATTGCCCGCGAGCTCCCCATGGAGTACGCACTTGAGCTGAACCGCCTGATTGAACTGCAGATGGAAGGGTCCGTCGGATAACGATGACTGAAATCACTACTGAAAAGGCACGTATCGGCGCGCCCTCAGCCCAGCCGTTCATCAACGGCTTCACCGAAGAAGGCGAGAGCCTCTCACCCATCAACGCGGGCACCAAGGCACCGCTTGCCGGGGATTCTGCCAAGAGCCACTCCCATGGCGGCGGCGTCGGCATCCCGGACAGCTCCCGCGCCGGACGCCTCACGTCCTACAAGCTGGCCGACTTCAAGCCGCTCACCGGCATGGAGGAAGACTGGCGCTTCACCCCGCTCAAGCGCCTCCGCGGGCTGCACTCCGAGGTCCTGTCCGGCGCGGCACCCACCGTGGTGGTCAACGGTCCCGAGCAGGTCACTGTTGAGAGCGTCGGCCGCGATGACAATCGCATCGGTACCGCCGGCATCCCCGAGGACCGCGTGTCCGCCAACGCCTGGGAGAACTTCGCCGGGGCAACCGTGGTGACCATCCCGTCCGAGTTCGAGGCGACGACGGAGATCAGCGTCGACATCGAAGGCACCTCCCTGGAGGCCGCCGCCCAGCACCTGGTGATCGTCGCCGAAAAGTTCTCCAAGGCAGTTGTGGTCCTGAACCATAAGGGCTCCGCCGTAGTTTCGGAGAACGTGGAGATCATCGTCGAAGACGGCGCCAACCTGACGGTTATCACGCTCCAGGAATGGAACGACGACGCCGTCCACGCCTCCTCGCAGCAGGCAAAGATCGGCCGCGACGCCAAGCTCAAGCACGTTATGGTGAGCCTGGGCGGCGACCTGGTCCGCGTCACGCCGTCGGCCCGCTTCACCGCCCCCGGCGGCGAGGCCGAAATGTTCGGCCTGTACTTCGCCGACGCCGGCCAGCACCTGGAGCAGCGCCTCTTCGTGGACCACGCAGTGGCCAACTGCAAGTCCAACGTGCTCTACAAGGGCGCACTGCAGGGCCGCAACGCCCACGCGGTCTGGGTGGGCGACGTCCTCATCCGCAAGGAAGCTGAAGGCACCGACACCTACGAGGCCAACCGCAACCTGCTGCTCACTGACGGCGCCCGCGCCGACTCCGTGCCCAACCTCGAAATCGAGACCGGCCTGATCGAGGGTGCAGGCCACGCCAGCGCCACCGGCCGCATGGATGACGAGCACCTGTTCTACCTGATGGCCCGCGGCATCCCCGAGGATGTTGCCCGCCGTCTGGTGGTCCGCGGCTTCCTCAATGAGATCATCCAGCAGATCAAGGTCCCCTCCATCGAGGAGCGGCTGACCGACGCTGTTGAACACGAACTCGCACTGACGGACAACTAGAAGGCACGGAGCACGGGTTTACAAATGACTGACCAGCCAAAGGGCGAGCTTGTCTGCAAGGTGGATGAAATCCAGCTGAAGCAGGCGCTGCGGATCCTGATCGACGACTACCCTGTGGCCATCGTCAAGGACTCCATGGGGGAGATCCATGCCATCGGCGACACCTGCTCGCACGCGGACATCTCACTGTCCGAAGGCGAAGTGGAGGGCTGCGCCATCGAGTGCTGGGGCCACGGTTCCCAGTTCGATCTGCGCACCGGCGAACCGCTGCAGCTGCCGGCCTATGATCCCGTGCCCGTCTTCGCCGTCGAGATCCGGGGCGATGAGGTCTACGTGGACTTCACCAGCGTCCTCAACGGCGCCGAAGCCCCCAACTTCAGCTAGCTCCACAGAATTACGAACCAACTTCCAGACAGAGACCGCACCGCCGCCGCCAGGCACGGTGCAGAGGAGAACAAGACACATGTCTACTCTTGAGATCAAGGACCTGCACGTCAGCATTGAGACGGAACAGGGCACCAAGGAAATCCTGAAGGGCGTCAGCCTGACCATCCGGACCGGCGAGACCCACGCCATCATGGGCCCCAACGGTTCCGGCAAGTCCACGCTGGCCTCCACCATCGCAGGCCACCCGCGCTACAACGTCACCAGCGGCTCCATCACGCTGGACGGCGAAGACGTACTGGAAATGAGCGTCGACGAGCGCGCCCGCGCCGGCGTCTTCCTGGCCATGCAGTACCCGGTGGAGGTTCCCGGGGTGAGCATGACCAACTTCCTGCGCACCGCCAAGACGGCCATCGACGGCGAAGCCCCCAAGCTGCGCACCTGGACCAAGGACGTCAAGGCAGCCATGGAGCAGCTGCGCATCGACGCTGACTTCGCCCAGCGCAACGTCAACGAAGGCTTCTCCGGCGGCGAAAAGAAGCGTGTGGAGATCCTTCAGCTCGAACTCTTCAAGCCCAAGTTCGCCGTCCTGGACGAGACCGACTCCGGCCTGGACGTCGACGCGCTGAAGGTTGTCTCCGAGGGCGTCAACCGCGCCCACGCCGATGGCAACATGGGCACGCTGCTCATCACGCACTACACGCGCATCCTGCGCTACATCAAGCCTGACTTCGTGCACGTGTTCGTGGACGGCCAGGTTGTTGAGGAAGGCGGCCCCGAGCTCGCCGACCGCCTGGAAGAAGAAGGTTACGACCGCTACGCCAAGGGTGCCGGCGCTGCCGCCGCACCTGTCGCTGCACAGGCCTAGTTAGGACTTCGCCATGACCGAAATCAACGCGTCCCGCACCAGCCTGGAGGACGTTGAAGAAGCGCTCAAGGATGTGATCGATCCTGAGCTCGGCGTGAACGTGGTGGACCTCGGCCTGCTGTACGGGCTGAAGTATTCCGATGACGACGGCGCGCTGCTGATCGACATGACCCTGACCACGGCCGCATGCCCGCTCACCGATGTCCTCGAGGAGCAGGTGGGCAAGGCCCTGGACGGCGTGGTTGACGACTGGCGCCTGAACTGGGTCTGGATGCCGCCATGGGGTCCGGAGCGGATCACCGACGACGGCAAGGACCAGATGCGGGCCCTCGGCTTCAACATCTAAATAAAGTACGACGACGGCGGGTCACCTTTCCCAGGAAAGGTGAACCCGCCGTCGTCGTGTTCTCCCCACCCGGGGAAGCACTTAGAGTCGGGGAGCCGAGAAGGTGTCGCACTGGTTGATGTCGCCCGTTTGGTAGCCCTGGGCAAACCACCGCTGCCGCTGTTCACTGGACCCGTGCGTCCAGCCTTCGGGGGAAACACGACCCGTGGCCGCCTGCTGGATCCGGTCATCGCCAACGGCTGAAGCGGCCGAGAGGGCGTCGTTGATGTCCTGCTGGGTCAGCGGTTCAAGGTAGGGCTGGCCAGTGTTCGGATTCGGGGTGGTTGACGCGTATTTGGCCCAGAGCCCCGCGTAGCAGTCAGCCTGCAGCTCGGTGCGGACAGCGCCGGATTCCGGTCCCTGCGGATCCTGCTGGGCGCGGTCCAGGTTGCCGAGGACGTTTTGGATGTGGTGCCCGAATTCGTGGGCCACAACATACTCCTGCGCGAGCGGGCCACCGGAGGAACCAAACCGGTCCACCAGTTCCTGGAAAAAGCCGGGATCGAAGTAGGCGGTGGTGTCAGTGGGGCAGTAGAAAGGGCCCACCTCGGAGGTGGCAGCACCGCAACCGGTGTTGGTGCCCCCGGTAAAGATCACGGCCTCAGGCCGCGGGTATTGCACGTTGTACTGCTGCAGGTAGCCGGGCCAGAACGCGTTCAGGCTGTTCACTGTTCCCGTGATACGGCAGTCCACCCGGGCGTCGGCGTCGGCCCCGGTTTCGCATGCAGGAGCCGTACCTTGGCTTTGTGGCTCCTGCCCCGCGCCGGTCAGGCCCTCGAGCAACTGGGGATTTACGCCCAGGAGCGTGGCGATGAGCAGGAGGAGCCCGCCGCCAATGCCACCGCCAACCAACACCCCACGGCCACCGCCGCGCCGGTCCTGGACTTGTGACGGATCCAGCTGCACATTGTCGTTGAAGCTCATAAAGTCACAATACCCGCGGGTCCGGACTTCAACCGGTGCCCGCCGGTAAAGTTGATCTGATGCCTTTCCTCAACCACATCCAGCGCTGGGCCGAAGAGCGGCCGCACGACACCGCCGTCGTCGTTGCCGGTCAGCGCTTCACCTGGGCGGGGCTCCGCGATGCCGCTGCCGCCCTGGTTCCGGACACTAAAGCGGTCACGTCACTGTGCGAGGCGAACTCGGCCGGGTTCGTGGCCAGGTTCGCCGCCGCGGTTGCCGGCGGGCGCCAGTGCGCCGTCCTTGATCCCGCCTGGCCGGCCCCGCTGCAGGAGGACATTGCCCGCCGGGTTGAATCGTCAGCCCGGCCGGCGGCCGTGTCCGCGGAGGATGAGCTGGCCGACGGCGGGCCGGAGGCCACCTTCCTGGTTGGCCTCACGTCCGGCACCACCTCGGTCCCCAAGGCCTTCACGAGGTCACGGCGATCCTGGCAGGAGTCCTTCGAAGCTTCCATCGAATTCTTCGGGCTGGCCCAGGACGATGTAACGCTTGCGCCGGGCCCACTGGCGGCGAGCCTGAACCTGTACGCATTGTCCGAATGCCTCTATGCAGGTTCAGAATTCCAGACCCTTGAAACGTTCGATGTGGGCGATGTCCACGCGGCCATCACATACGACCGGGTCACCCGGCTGGTGCTGGTGCCCACCATGCTGAGGATGCTCAGCGAACGTGGATTGACCGGATGCGTGGACGCCTCCGGTGTGCGCACCATCATATGTGCCGGATCCAAGCTCGACGCCCGCACCCTGGAAGCTGCCCGGCGCTGGGCGCCCAACGCCACCATTTTCGAGTACTACGGCGCCTCCGAGCTGAGCTTTGTCTCGGGGGCGGGCCTGCCCGCCGGGGAAACTGCGGCTATGGGAGGGACGGGCATTGGGCGGCCTTTCCCGGGAGTGGACGTCAGGATCCTCAACGATTCGGGCCAAACGCTTCCGGAGGGAGCCTCGGGCAACATCTGTGTGCGCAGCGGGATGGTCAGCAACGGCTACCTGTGGGGCGATGACGGGCAGGCCCTCAGATCCTTTGGCGGCTGGTTCACGGTGGGGGACCAGGGCTACCTGGAAGCGGGGGAACTGCATATCCTGGGCCGCCGGGCTGACATGATCCTTACGGCCGGCAAGAACGTGTACCCGCATGAAGTGGAACTGGCTCTGGCGGCCGTGCCCGGCGTGGCTGCGGCGATGGCAGCCGGCATGCCGGACGACCTGCGGGGCCAGCGGGTGGTGGCCGCAATTGTTCCGTCCGCCGGAGCTGTTACCGCCACCCAGTTGAAGGCGGGGCTGGAAACCATCCTGGCCCGCGACAAGTGGCCCCTCCAGTACTATGCAGTCACAGAATTGCCCACCACGGACCGTGGCAAAGTCAGCCGGAACCTGCTGCTGGACTGGATCAGCGCGGGAGATCCCAGGATCCACAGCCTTGGCGCCTGAGCTCTTGCCGTCCGGCCGCCAGCCCGTGATCATCGCGGCACGGCGCACTCCGGTCTGCCGGACGAACGGTGCTTTGCGGACACTCCGCGCCCATGAGCTCCTCGCGCCCGTCCTGCGCGAGTTGACGGCTTTCCCCGGGATCCAGCCCGGTGATATTACCGACGTGGTGATCGGCAATGCCGTGGGTGGCGGCGGAAATGTGGCACGGCTTGCCCTGCTGGAAGCCGGCCTGCCCGTCAGCGTGCCCGGCCTCACGGTGGACCGCCAGTGCGGTTCCGGCCTGGACGCGATCGTCCTCGCTTCCGGGCTGGTGGCGGCCGGCGGCAATCCCCTGTACCTGGCCGGGGGAGTGGAGAGCACCAGTACCGCACCGCTGCGGGCGCATCGAAAGGACGACGGCGGGCCGGAGTTCTACCCGCGCGCGCAGTTTGTCCCGGAGGCCTTTGGCGACCCGGACATGGGTGTGGCCGCTGAAACTGTGGCACAAAAGTTCGGCATCAGCCGGGACCGGCAGGATGGGTTTGCGCTGCTGAGCCACCAAAAGGCCCTCGCGGCAGCTGGGGCAGGATACTTCGACGACGAACTGGTCCCGCTGGGGAAGGGTGCAGGAACCGTTGCTGTGGATGATGGCCCGCGCCGCGGGCTGGGTCCCGCGGTGATGGCGCGGTTCCCGCCCGCCTTCGTGGACGGGGGAACTGTCACCGCCGGAAACTCCTGCTTCGATGCGGACGCCGCCTCCGCCGTCGTCATTACTTCCCTGCAGCGGGCCCGGGACTTGGGGGTGCCCGACGGTTTGCTGGTGCTCGGCACCGGCACCGCCGGGGTGGAACCGGAGGTGCTCGGCATTGGTGCGGCCGTTGCGGCGCGGGGCGTACTGACGGCTGCAGGGGTGACTGCGGACGAGCTGGATCTGGTGGAGTTCAATGAGGCGTTCGCGTCGCAGACGCTGGCCTGCCTCGACGAACTGGGGATTGATCCTGGCCGGGTAAACCTCGACGGCGGCGCGCTGGCTCTAGGGCACGCGTACGGTGCCTCGGGCGCTGTCCTCGTGACGCGGCTGTTCGCCCAGGCGCGCAGGAACGGAACGCCTGGAAGCCTTGCATTGGCCATGATCAGCATCGCCGGCGGTATGGGAACCGCGGCGTTGCTGCAGTACGAGCGCTTCTAGCCGCTTCTTCCGGCTTTTTAGTCCTCCGCGTCGCCCAAACCGCGGGCGGCGAGTGCTTCGCCAGTCTGCCGGGCGAAGGCCACGGACGTGATGAATACGGGCAGGATCAGTGCCCGGGGGTTGCGCTCGAGTCCCCGTGCCCGGGCGGAATCGCGGACGTCAGCGAAGGTGCCCGCGATGTAGGGGATGCTGCGCAGCATGATCCCGATGGTCAGGGCAAACCGTTCGGGGTCGGCGCCGAATCTCTTGAAGGGGCTTGCTGCCTTGACCACGCCGTCCAGGAGCTTTTGGACCGGGGTGGTTGCGGTGAGCAGCGATGCCGCCACCACGCAGACCAGAATGTTAAGGACGATCCGCGCCGCCGCGGGTGCGCCGAGCTGCCACCACTGGAAGAGCCCAATTACCAGCAACACCGCAGCCAGCGGGCGGACGGCGCGCCAGAGCCGTTTCAGGCCGGCACCCGTGAGCAGGAAAAGGCCGGAGAGTACAGCGAGTACCGCCGTCGAGATGAGCCAGTCCTGGATGATGAACGAGGCGAGGCCGCAAGCGAAGACCAGGAGGAACTTCAGGGCCAGCGGTGTCCGGTGGACCAGGGAGTTCCCGGGCACGTAGTTGGCGAGGAGGAAGCCATGTCCTCTCACCGCGGACTCGGTTCTGTGGTGTGCAGGCCGTCGGTGCAGAGGGTGCGGTAGGCGGCCACGGCCTCGGCAGGGGCGCCGTCGAACGCGACTTTGCCTTGTTCAATGACCAGCACACGGTCCATCTCCAGTGCGAGGTCAAGGTCGTGGGTGGACATGATGATCTGCTGGTCCAGCCCGGCCATCGTCCTGCGAAGGAGTTCGCGGTTGCGGAGGTCCAGGAGGGTGGAGGGCTCGTCGAGTACCAGGACTTTGGGGCTGACCGCCAGCACGGCGGCGAGGGCCATCAGCTGCCGTTCGCCGCCGGAAAGCTCGTAGATGCTCTGGTCCGCCAGGTGCAGGAGGCCCAGGCGCCGCAGCGCCGCTTCGGCCTGGCTCCGCCGCTCGGTGCCGTTCTTCACCGAGCGGCGGAGGGAGAGTTCCACATCCTCCCGGCCGGTGGGCATCACCAGCTGGGACAGGGGATCGGTGAAAACGAAGCCCACGTTCCTGCGGACCCTGCGGACGGCACCGACTGTATCGTCGCCGTCGACCGCTACAGTGCCCGAGGTTGGCTGGACGAGGCCGTTGACCAGGCGCAGGAGGGTGGATTTCCCCGAGCCGTTGGCGCCGATGACGCCGACGCGCTCTTCCGTGAGGCGGAGGTCGATTGCGGCAAGGAGGACTTTGGGCTCCGGTGAGTCATCAGTTTCGACGGCGACCGTTACCTGGTCAAAGGTCACTGCGGGCATGCGGAAAATCCTAGGCCTTGGTGGTCTGGGTGGTGGTGGTCTTGACGGTGGTGCGGCGGACGCGGCGTACCAGGATGTCCGGGAAGGCGCGGTGGAGGGCGACGGCGATGACCGCGGCGAGGATGTTCTTGATGATGTCGCCCGGGTAAAACACCAGGTCGCTGAGGAAGGCCTGGCCCAGGGTGGCCTTGGTGTTCAGGGCGATTCCGGCGACGCCGAGCGAGTGCACCACCACCACGCTGGTGACCGTGGCGGACAGGAAGAGCCACAGGGCGCGGGTTCTGGTGGTCCGGCGGATCACCATGGTGGCGAGCCAACCGACCACCAGTGCGGCGATGGGGAAGGCAATGATGTAGCCTGCGGACGGTCCGGCGAGGATGCCCAGGCCGCTGCGGCCCTGGCTGAAGATGGGAAGGCCCGCGAGGCCCAGGAGGGTGTAGAGGCCGACGGCGGCGAAGCCCCGTCCGGGGCCAAGGACCAAACCGGTAAGCATCACGGCGAGGGTCTGGAACGTGATGGGGACGCCGAA
Source organism: Pseudarthrobacter sp. W1I19 (assembly GCF_030817835.1). Taxonomy (NCBI): domain Bacteria; kingdom Bacillati; phylum Actinomycetota; class Actinomycetes; order Micrococcales; family Micrococcaceae; genus Pseudarthrobacter; species Pseudarthrobacter sp. W1I19. Next base: position 2,217,931 of record NZ_JAUSZR010000001.1, on the reverse strand, counting down.
GCCGTTGACGGCGAGGCCGGGCACAAGCGCGGCGCCGGCGACGAGGGCGGCGAAGACGGCAATCAGGCCGAGGTCGGTGGCGTTCCAGCGGCGCCTTGCCTGAGGGGTGTTTGTGACGGCTGTGTCGGTGTTGCTCATGGGGGTCCTGTCGGGGTTGTACAAGCGGAATCTAATGTACTGCCGACGTTACCGGGGTGCTATAGCTCCCATTTTGTAGGGGGCCTACTAAAGCTGGGGGTGGCGGCTGATGGCTGGGCACAACTGGCCAGCATTACCGCCATCTTGTTCTATTCCTCTACGGGGTCATCCGCGCAAGATGCTGATTTCGCGTCTCGATCAGGTTCTGAAGGTATTGGGCCAACACCAATTTCTCCACCAGTCGTCCCAAGAGTCCGAATGGTGCCGAGAATTCAATGCGGTCCACCATCATCGTTCCTTCTGAATCCTGTCGGAACTCGTGAACGTGCCGGAACCTGCGAAACGGGCCTTTGACCTGCTCATCCACGAAATAATCAGGTGAGTGCATCTCGGTAATCCGGTTGGTCATCTGCAACGGTATGCCAAAGTGCCAAGCTCGCCACGTCACTTCCTCATTCAAAGAGATCAGACCGCTCGTCACGCCGGCGACGGCTTCTTCACGGGACTTTGCCATTGAGTTCTTGTGGACATCGATGCTTCGGGCAAGGTCAAACAACTCGGATTGCTGCCTGTTTGTCCGCGTTGTGCACTCGAAGAAGACGGCCATGGTCAGAGTATTGCATCACATGAGCCGACGCGGGATGTGGGCCATAGCCCTTCAGGCTGGTGTTGCCGCATCCGCCTGCCCATGCCACGGCCTGGATGCGGCGTATCTTGTCGGGCACCGCCGGCGAGCTCTGGTTGATCGGTAGTGTGGGCGGGTGGACTTTTCCTGTGAGCTTGCTGATGGCATTGTGCTGCGCCCAGTCCAGGTGTCGGATGCCGCGGGGCTGGCAGCGGCGGTTCAAGCAAACCGGGCTTACCTGGCTCCGTGGGAGCCGATCAGGCCCGAGGAGTTCTACACACTGGAGGGTCAGGGAGAGGTGATTGAACGACACCGGGCCGAGCTCGATGCGGGGACAGCGCTTCCCATGGTGCTGTCTGCAAAGGGCAGCATAGTCGGTCTGCTGACCCTCAGTTCGATCGTGCGTGGTGCCTTCCAAAACGCCCACGTAGGCTACTGGCTCGCTCAAACGGCCCAAGGAACAGGCCTCATGACTGCGGCGGTCGGCGCTGCCATAAAGGTCGCAAGGGACGGCCTCGGTCTGCACCGGCTCGAAGCCGCAACTCTGGTCCACAATGTCTCCTCCCAAAGGGTGCTTGAGAAGAACGGCTTCGAGGCCTACGGCACGGCCCATGCCTACCTTCGAATAGCCGGCCTGTGGCAGGACCACCGCATGTATGAGCGAATCCTTTGAACATCGACCAACTCCCGTTCTCCCGGACCATTGCCGTGCCGGCGCTCCACGTGGCAGGATCCCGGCATGACGAAATACCTCATTTCCTTCCCAAGTGAGGCCATGGTCCTCACTGACGAGGAGTTCCCAGTCGTCTCCGCTGACTCACACGCGGTGATCCAGGAGGCGAAGGACGCCGGAGTCTACGTATTCGGCGGTGGGATCAACGAGGAAGTCGATCCGGTGCTGGTCTCCGCCGACGGGTCGGTGAGCACCGAGATCTATCCGGGCTCCAGGGTCAAGGGTGGATTCTGCGTACTTGAGCTGCCCACGCGAGACGACGCTGTGCAGTGGGCCGGAAAGATCGCAGTGGCCTGCCGTTGCTCCCAGGAACTCCGCGAATTTGGTTACGACCCGGAAAGCTAGCTGCGTTCAGGTGATGGGCCGCACACCGCCCAGGGCGTGGTTGACGAGCGGCTGACATGCCGCTGCAGAGTTGCGGGGAGCCTTGGCTCAGATATCTAGTGTCCGGCGTTTGGCCGCCACAAACTCGTCCCGGGTAAGAGCACCCCGCGAGTAGAGGTCTGCTATGAGGGCAAGCTGGGTGGCCACCGACTCTTCCTCCCTCACTTTGCCTGCTTTCATGACACGGTGCTTTCCCGCATGGGCAGGAGCGTCGAAGGGCCTGGCTTTGTTCGCGCTGAATGCATGCACTAGGAGCACCAGGGCGCCGAGAACCGCTGCCGCAATTCCCAAGGGCACGGAAAGCAAAGACTGGGAGGCGATCCCTATGAACACGATTGCCACCCCGGCACCGGACAGACAGACACCGGCTGCCCATCGCGCTGTATCACGCAGCGGCTGCTTTCCTCTGAACTCAAACAGATAACCGCCAGCCTCGCGCGGAACCGCATGCTCGTTCATGCGTTGAAGGATATACCCGCGCCAGGGCATTGAACATCGGGTGTCCAGGAGCTGCCCGACGGCACGTCCGAACGGGAACTTCCCCTGATCCTGGAGGGGGTAGTTCAGCCCTGGGCCTGCGGCAGCACCAGCAGGTAGCCGGCTGGGAGTTCGCTGCTCCAGCGGCGTGGCTCGCGGACCACAAACTGCGTGGCCAACTGTTCCGGGGTGAGCAGGCTGTTGGGTTCAGGGGAGGGGCCCCACTGTCCACTGCCGTATGGATACAGCGGATCCTGGACGCGGATGCCGGTGACCGAGAACTCCGGGAACTGGGCCGGATCGCCGACCGACTCAAAACCACTCATCACCCAGGCGTGGCGGCCGCTCCACATAACGAGCCCAACGGGCCGGCCCGTCTCGGTCATCGCCCGCGCCGCGGTCTGCAGGACGTCCCCGTAGTCGGGAATGCTGACCACGGAGTACGGCCCCATCCCCACCTCGGTGAGGACCTGCGCCCAACCGAACGGATTGGCTCCGTTGAATGAGTTGGATGAATGCGCCCGGGCCATCTCCCACAGCTCACCCTGCTGGCCGGCGTCGCTCCAGCTCCCACCCCCCGTGTCGTCGACGAGGTTATGCGCCATCTGGATGCTCGCTGCAACACACCAGTCGAAGGTGTACTGCGGAACGAAGTCGCCCTCCTGGTACAGGTTGAGGGCAAACGGCTGGGGGACAGCAACCGGGGCGGCAACCGGCGCCGGGGCGTCAACTGTGGGGACCTGCTGAGGGACGGCGGCGGCTTCGGTGGCCGCCGCAGTCGCCGGGGCGGCCGCCGTCGGCTGTTCCGTCGCTGCGGCGTCAAGGCCAACAGTGGGTGTGCAGCCCGCGATAAAGCCCGCCAGGACAATGAGCCAGGCCAGAAGACGGGTACGGGCACCGATCATGATGGTCCAGTTTACCGCGGCGTACAGGAATGCCCGGGAAAGATTTTAGGCGGAGCTACTCCGGCCAGGGCCAGTCCGACGGCGATCAGGGCCAAGGCAGTTAACTTGCATGTGAGGCCCCCACGACGGCGCCGCTAACCTCTGAGTTTCAGAAGGCGTAGCGGACGCGGCAGTAAGGAGCGATCTCCTCAATGAGGGCGGTGAGTTGCCGCACGTAACGGGCTTTCGTTCCTGAACGGTAACGGACATTAGTGAAGCCGTTGGATGAGACCTTGGATTCCTGCAGGTCCGGACGCCACAGCACCTGCTCGGCCTGCGGGTGCCATCCCAGGTTGACCTCATGGAGGCGCTCGTTGTGCGTCAGGAAGATCACCTCTGCCGCGAGCTGGACCTTGGCAGCGGGCGTCAGGGTGGCGTCGAGCTGGCGCAGCAGCCCCTCCCAATCCTTGACCCAGGTGTCGGTAATGACAACGGGCGAGAAGTTCACATGCACTTCGTACCCGGCATCAACGAAATCGTTGATGGCGGCCATGCGTTCGGTCACCGGGGAGGTCCGGACGTCAATTGATTTTGCCAGGTCAGCGGGCATGAGGGAGAAGCGGATCCTGGTGTGCCCGCCGTGATCCCAGTCCAGCATTGCCGGGTTTACGTACTTCGTGGCAAAGGACAGCTTGGCGGTGGGCAGGTCACGGAAGAGCGTGACAAGATCCCGCACATCGTCGCTGATGAGCGCATCCACGGAACAGTCGCTGTTTTCACCGATGTCGTAGACCCACAGCTCAGGGTCGCACTGGTTGGGCTCGAGCTTTATGCCCTGGCGGGTGGCATGCCGTTCAAGGGTGCGGGCAATCTGGTCGATGTTCGCAAACACCGTCACGGGGTTGCTGTAGCCCTTGTGCCGGGGGACGTAGCAGTAGGCGCAGGCCATGGCGCAGCCGTTCGCGGTTGAGGGCGCGATGAAGTCGGCGGACCTGCCATTAGGTTTGACGGCCAGCGCTTTCTTGACCCCGAGGACCAGCGCCTCAGTTTTGATCCGTGACCACCGCGGCACGTTCGTTTCATCCCCATGTACCTCCGGGATGTTCCAGTGGTTCTCAACAGGAATTACCTCGGCGTCAGGCCAGCGTTCGACGATCTCCTTGCCCCGGGGAAGCTCCAGCGCGGCAGGCTGCGCATAGATGCGCCGGATCTGCAGCAGCCGGTTGAATTCCATGCCTCCATTCTTCCAAGCCGCTGAAGTCGCCCAGCCCGGTTAAGCCCACGGCCTATTCACGGCTTTCTTCCCGCACTGGCTTCAGGTGCTTGGGGACTCCTCCGGCGGAAAGGGCAGGAAAGGTGCAGGTGAACCCGCCGCGGTATCCGAAAAGGAAACCAAGGAGCGGGTTCCGCACCTGCATCTGGATTGTGTACACCCCTCGGGAATCGTCAACGTTCTCATACAAGCCGGCGGTGCCGGTGAGTTGTACCGGTATTTGTGGATCAGGCCACGTCGTCGCCTATTCCGCGGTTGGCCGCCTGCGTTGCTGCTTCGTTGTTGACCGCTGCTTCTTGGCTGACAGGCGGCGGCGGGCCGAGCCACGGGTTGGTTTGGTTGCCCGGCGCTCGGGCGCAGCCGGAACAAGGGCTCCTGCCACAACATTGGCAAGCTTCACCATGGCAATCTCACGATTGCGCAGCTGGGAGCGCTCCTCGGACGCAGTCACCGTGATCACCCCGTCGACCAGGCGTTGACTGAGACGCGAAAGCAGGATCAGCCGCTGGCTCTCGGAAACCGCCGACGAGTCCCTGACGTTCCACGAGAGCTCGACGCGGGTGTCTGTGGTGTTGACGTGTTGCCCGCCTGGTCCGGACGCACGCGAAAACCGCCAGCCGAGTTCCGACGCCGGAATCGTGAGCGTGGGCAACACCTCCAGATGCATGCACCCAGCGTTGCATGCATCCGTACGCTTTCACGAGGCGGCCACGGTCATCGTCCGGATCCTGGGTGTTCCTTTCGTGAAACCAGTCTCCAAGTACCGGTATAAGGGCTGTTGGACGATAGACTTGGGTGGGCCGTTCTGTCGGCCATTGCCGCCCACGCCCACCACAGATGCTTTGGGCTGCGGCTAATCCCTGCTGTGAAAGGCTTTACCTGCTGTGATTACTGTCCAGGATCTTGAACTGCGTGCCGGCGCCCGGCTCCTGATGGACCAGGTGAGCTTCCGCATCGACAAGGGAGACAAGATCGGCCTGGTGGGCCGCAACGGTGCCGGTAAAACCACCCTTACCCGTGTTCTTGCAGGGGAGGGGCTGCCCGCTGCCGGCAAGGTGACCCGCAGCGGTGAGATCGGCTACCTGCCCCAGGACCCGCGCACACCGGATATGGAACAGTTGGCACGCGACAGAATCCTGTCAGTCCGCGGCCTGGACATCGCCGTCGGAAAGCTCCGCCAGGCCCATGACGAAATGGCCAGCGAGGACGCTGCTGTCCAGCGCAAGGCCATGAACCGCTACGACCGGCTTGAGTCCGAGTTCCTGGCGGCCGGCGGTTATGCCGCCGAGGCCGAGGCCGCCGCGATCTGCTCTAACCTCGCGCTGCCGGACCGCCTCCTGAACCAGCCCCTCAAGACCCTGTCCGGTGGCCAGCGCCGCCGTGTGGAGTTGGCCCGGATTCTGTACTCGGATGCCGAGACCATGCTCCTGGACGAGCCCACCAACCACCTCGACGCCGATTCCATCGCCTGGCTGCGGGACTTCCTGAAAAACCATCAGGGCGGACTGATCGTCATCAGTCACGACACGGAACTGCTCGAAGCTACCGTTAATAAGGTCTTCCTGCTTGACGCCAACCGCGCGCAGATCGACTTCTACAACATGGACTGGAAGCGCTACCTCACCCAGCGCGAAACCGACGAGCGCGCCCGCAAGCGCGAACGCGCCAACGCCGAAAAGAAGGCCCAGGTCCTGATGGACCAGGCCAACAAGATGCGTGCCAAGGCCACCAAGGCAGTCGCTGCACAGAACATGGCCAAGCGTGCCGAGCGCCTCCTCAGCGGTCTTGAAGCCGTCCGCGAGCAGGACCGCGTGGCAGCACTGCGCTTCCCGGATCCTTCGCCGTGCGGCAAGACCCCGCTCACTGCCGAAGGGCTCAGCAAGTCCTACGGTTCGCTTGAGATTTTCACGGATGTGGACCTTGCCATCGACCGCGGCTCCAAGGTGGTCATACTTGGCCTCAACGGTGCCGGCAAGACCACTCTGCTGCGGATGCTGGCAGGCGTGGACACACCTGACACGGGTGACGTCATTGCCGGGCACGGCCTCAAGGTGGGCTACTACGCCCAGGAACACGAGACACTCGACGTGGACCGCACGGTCCTGGAAAACATGCGTTCGGCGGCCCCCGATATGAAGGACGCCGAAGTCCGCGGCATCCTTGGCTCGTTCCTGTTCTCCGGCGACGACGTGGACAAGCCGGCCGGCGTCCTCTCCGGCGGTGAGAAGACCCGCCTCGCCCTAGCAACCATCGTCGCTTCCAGCGCCAACGTGCTGCTCCTGGACGAGCCCACCAACAACCTGGACCCTGCCAGCCGTGCCGAGATCCTGGGCGCCCTGAAGAACTACAGCGGCGCCGTGGTCCTGGTCAGCCACGATGAAGGGGCAGTGGAGGCGCTCAACCCGGAGCGCGTTGTCCTGCTGCCCGACGGCGTCGAGGACCACTGGAACGAAGACTACCTGGACCTGATCACGCTGGCTTAGGCGCCAACGACCGCAGTGGCGCTGCGGGCATCAGTCTTTCTTGAGTTTCTCCGCGAGCATCACCAGGATGCCGCTGGGACCCCGGAGGTATGTGAGTTTGTAGATGTCGCCGTACGTGGCCACGCCCCGCAGCGGATGGCACCCGTGCCTGGCGGCTATCTCAAGGGCGTCGTCGATGTCGTCCACCGAGAAGGCCACGCGGTGCATGCCGATGTCGTTCGGACGGGTTGGCTCCGATTCGATCGCCTGGGGATGGATGTATTCGAAGAGCTCCAGCTGGCCATGACCGTCCGGGGTCTGGAGCATCGCAATCTTGGCGTGGTTGCCATCCAGTCCGACGGCAATGTCGGTCCACTTGCCACTGACCGTGTCGCGGCCGACAACCGTGAGCCCGAGGTCGGTGAAAAAGGCGATGGCTGCTTCGAGGTCGCGAACGGCGATACCGACGTTCTCAAGTTTGATGGCCATGCGTTGAAGCTACCAAGCTGGAGCGGTTAGCTCCAGTGGCGGTCCGGGAGTTCACTGAACACGCCGTTACGAGTGCCCGCGTAGGCTATTGCGTCAGCGAACGCGAAGTTCCTGGGCGTTCGTGATGCTGCGCAGCTCGTTGTAAGTGATGCTGAACATTGAGTTATGGTCTCCGGCTCCGGCCCAGAGGAGTTTGTGCTCCTGCAGGCTCACGTCAAGGAGCGTCCTGATCTTTTGCGGGTGCCCCACCGGTGCCACCCCGCCTACCGCCTGGCCGGTGTGCCGCAAGACGAACTCAGGTGAGGCGCGGCGGATTCTGCCTTCACCCAAGTGCCCTGCCACCAGTGGAGTATCCACCCGTGCTGCACCGCTTGCCAGAATCAGGAGGGGAGCCCCGTTGAGGTCGAAGACCAGGCTGTTCGTGATTGCGGCGAGGTCGCATTCCAACGCCTCCGCCGCCGCGGCCGCTGTCGGGACTCCGGCCGGAAAGGTCCGCACAGTGTCGCCCACACCGGAGCGGACCAATGCACAGCGCACTCGGCTGACCGGCCCGCCGTCGTACTCGGCCATGAGTCAGTAACCCTGCGCGTCCAGGAGCGCGTCTTCCTCTTCTTCGGCGGTCGCCTTCTTCCGTTTCCGGGGCGGGGACGGACGACGGCGGGCTGCCGCGGCAGCCGAGTGCAGGGCACCCTCGGGGGACTCGTCGTCGTCCTCGGCGTCAATGGCGGCGTTCCGCGCCTGCTGGCGGGCGGCATAACCAAAGCCGACGAACATCAGCACGCCGAACGCGAACCACTGGAGTGAGTAGGACAGGTGCGTGCCTTCCTCGGTGGATGGCTTCGGGAACGCCATGGGCATTTCTGCAGCGGGTGGCGTCTCTGAGGCGAGCTGCCCGTAGGCACCCGTCAGCAGGGGATAGCCGAGCTGCGCGGAATAGGCCGCGAGGTCAATGGACGCCAGCTGCCCTTCCGGCGCGCCGCGCTGCAGTTCAGGCTCAGGATGCTTCAACCGCACGACGGCGGTCACGTCCCCTGCAGGGGGTGCCGGCACTGAATCGGGGCTGCCTGGATTGTTGTTGCCGATGGGCAGCCATCCGCGGTCGATGACCACGGTTTCACCGCTGGTCAGCCGGAACGGGACCACCACTTCGTAGCCGGGCTGGCCGTTCAAGGGCCGGTTCCGGACGATGCGCTGCCCGTCCACAAGGTATGAGCCTTTCAGCTCCACCTGCGTCCACTCCCTGGCAGGGTCCAGCTGACTGAACTCTTCCCGGATATCCGCAAAGGGGACCGGCGCTGCCGAGTAGTTGGTGACCACTCGGTTGATCTCGGCCAGGGTCTCGGCCCGCCGGTCCATCTGCCAGCGGCCCAGGAAAACACAGGCGGAGGCGAAGATTGCGGCCAGCAGGAGATAACCCAGCCATTTGCTGGAAAAGAGGAACCGGTACATTCAGCTGTCCTGCTCCAGGGCGCCGAATACCCGGCCGTCCTCGAGCGGCACGGTTTCCTTCCACAGCCCACGTGTTTGAAGGTAATCCTCAAGCCAATCGCGGTGGTCTCCACAAGCAAGCCAAGTCTTGCGGCGCTCCGGGGTGTGGATCTTCGGGTTGTTCCACAGGAGCTGCCACGAGGCCTGGGACCGGCATGCCTTACGGGAGCAGACGGCGGCAGATTCACCCATCACGGGATCGGTTCCCGCAGCGAAGTCGAAAATACTCATGATGCCCTCCGCTCCTGCTCAGTTGGTGTTTCGTCGTCGTCGTTGATCAGCTCGCCCTGCAGAACCTCGCTGCCATGCCCGTCGTCGGCTGACGGCGCAGGCGGGCTTTCTATTTCCGCAAGCGGCGCGGAGTCCAGCAGCAGGTCGCTGTGCCCCTCCGCCTTGTCGTTGCCGTTCGCGATGACCACGGCTATCCACGGCAGGAAGACCGCTCCGGCAACCATCACAATCTTAAACCAGCCATCCACCACAAAGATCATGATCAGGCACACCATGCGGATGCCCATGGCCAGCGCGTACTTCACCATGCGCTGGTGCATGTCCTCAGAATGCGCACCCGCAGCTTCCGTGATGCTGTGGACTTCCGAATCGCCAGAGAACCGCCCGGGTTCTCCGGCCGCGGATTGTCCCGCATGGTTTTCAAGGGTCACGGTGGCTGATCACGCTCCAAAGGCTTGCATCAATTCTCTCACCATCGGCAGTGGCGCCCAAACCTTTGCCGGGGCCGCGCGCTAAGATCAAAGTCAGCCAAAATCACCCCCTTCCACCGCGGTGCATCATGCCGCAGAAATCCGGAGCCCCTACATGACTGAAGCAGCCACCGCCCCCCGCAGCGTCCTGATCACCGGCGGAAACCGCGGCATCGGGCTCGCCATCGCTGAAGCTTTCCTGGCCAATGGCGACAAGGTGGCGGTGACCTACCGCAGCGAATCGAAGCTCCCCGAGGGAATCCTCGGCGTCAAGGCCGACGTCACCGATGAGGCCTCCGTGGACGCGGCCTTCAAAGAGGTGGAAGCTGCCCACGGTCCTGTGGAGGTGCTGGTGGCCAACGCCGGCATCACCAAGGACACCCTGCTGCTGCGCATGAGCGAAGACGACTTCACGTCCGTCATCGACACCAACCTCACCGGCGCCTTCCGCGTCATCAAGCGGGCCTCGAAGGGCATGATCCGCCTCCGCAAGGGCCGCGTTGTCCTGATCTCCTCCGTGTCCGGCCTGTACGGCGCCCCCGGGCAGATCAACTACTCCGCTTCCAAGGCGGGCCTGGTGGGCGTTGCCCGATCCCTGACCCGTGAGCTGGGCTCGCGGGGCATCACGGCCAATGTGGTGGCTCCGGGCTTCATCAACACGGACATGACCGCCGAGCTCCCCGAAGCCACCCAGAAGGACTACCTGTCCAGCATCCCCGCCGGCCGTTTTGCCGAGGCCAGCGAAGTAGCCAACGTGGTCCGCTGGATCTCCAGCGACGAGGCAGCCTACATCTCCGGCGCCGTCATTCCCGTTGACGGCGGCCTGGGCATGGGCCACTGAGCCTTTCAGCACACTAGGTGCGGGGTGCTTCTTTGTGGAGGTCGCACAAGCGAATCACTTACACCCACTGGCATGATGGACAGCAGACCATCAGCGATTTAGACGTTTCGAACAAAGGGAGCTCGTATGGGACTGCTCGACAACAAGACCGCCATCGTCACCGGATCATCCCGCGGCATCGGCGCTGACGTAGCCAAGAACCTCGCCGGCCAGGGTGCCGCCGTGGTGGTCAACTACCGCCAGAAGGCTCCGCGTGCCAACAAGGTGGTGCAGGGGATTGAAGCTGCCGGCGGCCGCGCCGTCGCCGTGGGCGCGGACCTCACCACCCAGGAAGGCGTGCAGGCCCTGGCCTCCGCTGCCATGGAAAACTTCGGGTCCCTGGACATCCTGGTACTGAACGCGTCCGGCGGCATGGAGACCGGCATGGGTGAGGACTACGCCCTCAAGCTGAACCGCGATGCACAGATCAACATGCTCAACGCCGCTGTGCCGCTGATGAAGGAAGGCTCCCGCGTGGTGTTCGTCACCAGCCACCAGGCCCATTTCATCAACACCGTGCCCACCATGGAGGCCTACGAGCCCGTGGCCCGCAGCAAGCGCGCCGGAGAGGACGCCCTGCGCGACCTCATCCCGGACCTGGCCGAAAAGGGCATCAGCCTGGTGGTGGTGTCCGGCGACATGATCGAGGGCACCGTCACGGCGACGCTCCTGGACCGCTCCACCCCCGGTGCTATCGAGGCGCGGCGGGCTGAAGCCGGCAAGCTGTACTCGGTTGAGGAGTTCGCGGAGGTAGTAGCCAGCATGGTCACGGCCGACGTCGAATCCGGCCACACCGAATACGCCGGCGGTGCCGACTACTTCGGCAAGGGCGCCCAGCCCGCCAGCTAGGCTTCACACAAGGCGAGATGACAGTTCGCGGCAATGTTCCTTCCGGACACTGCCGCGAACTGTCATTTCGCGGTTAAAGCACTAAAGAAATCAGACCCCGGCCACGTGGCGGACTGCATCCAGGTACGGCATGTTGATTGCGGCATCGGCGACGGCGCGCACCGCTGGCTTGGCATTGAAAGCGATGCCGATCCCGGCCGCGCCGAGCATGTCCAAGTCATTGGCGCCGTCGCCCACGGCCACCGTGTGCTCCATGGCGATACCTTCGGCCGCCGCCCACTCACGCAGGTACTTTTCCTTCGCGGCGCGGTCCACTACGGCGCCGAGCACCTTGCCCGTCAGGGCGCCGTCAACGATCTCCAGTTCGTTCGCCTGCCAGTAGTCCAGGCCCAGCTCACCGGCAATGGGCTCCAGGATCTGGTTGAATCCGCCGGACACCACGGCCACCACGTGCCCTGCAGCCCTGAAGGCGGCCACGAGCTCGGCGGCACCTTCGCTGAGTTTCACTTCCCCGCGGACGGAATGGACGACGTCGGCCGGCAGCCCGGCGAGCACCTGCACCCGTGCGTGGAGGCTTTGGGTGAAGTCCAGTTCCCCGCGCATGGCAGCTTCGGTCACAGCGGCCACCTCCTCGCGCTTGCCGGCGTAGGCGGCGAGGAGTTCGATGACCTCCTGCTGGATCAGGGTGGAATCAACGTCCATGATCAGGAGCTTGCGTTCGGCTGAGCGGAGGCCGTTCGGAACCAAGGCGGTATCGAATCCGCTGATCGAGGCCTCGGCCACCGCACGGCGCAGCCCGGCCAGGCCGGCCGCCGTTGCGTCGGGAAGCTCGAGTCCGGCCACGCTGACCTGATAGCGCTCGTCACCGAGGCTGTTTTCCGAGAGCACCTTGGCGCCACTGGTGGTGAGGACGGAACGCAGCTGCTCCAGCCCGGTAGGGGTCACATTCAAGCCATAGCTGACCGCAGTCACGTTCGAAGTCATGCCTGCAATCTTAGCGAGCGGGGGTGCGGTCCCTTGAATTCATTGCGTCCTGGGGGCAGCTGAAGACGCTAGCTCAGGCAAAGGCAGAACGGGTGGCCGGCCGGGTCAAGGAACACCCGGAAGGTTGTTCCCGGCTGGTATTCGTGCTTGGTGGCACCAAGTTTGAGCACCTCTGTTTCCGCGGTGTCGAGGTCGTCCACCACAACGTCGAGGTGCATCTGCTGCGGCACGTCCTGGCCTGGCCATTGCGGCGGCGTGTAGGAGTCCACCTTCTGGAAACTCAGGGCATCGCCGTGATCGGCTTTGACAGACCACCAGTCCTCACCCTCTTCGATCTTCCAGTCGAGCAGGGCGGCATAAAATTCCGCGAGTATTTTCGGGTCAGGACAATCGAGAACAACCACGGGAAAGCGTGCGATAGCCATGGCCAACACTCTAAGTGCGGCTGCGCGATCGGCCAACGGTTTTGGCGGCCTGAATTTGTGTTGTCGGGCTGGTCACACCAGTTATCAGTCGCCATGTTTTTTGTCCTAGTGTCTACTCCTATGAGTGATGTTCTGGAACTGGACTCCGTCAGCGTTGTCCGCGGTAAAAAGACCCTGCTGGACAAAGTCGACTGGCAGGTCAACGACGGCGAACGCTGGGTGATCCTCGGCCCTAACGGCGCTGGCAAGACCACACTCCTCCAGATTGCTGCCGCGCGTATGCACCCCAGCAGCGGCACGGCAGGGATCCTTGATGAGATTCTGGGCCGGGTTGACGTCTTCGAACTCCGCCCCCGCATCGGGCTTTCCTCAGCCGCCCTCGCCACCCAGATTCCCGAGCACGAGAACGTCCTTAACGTGGTGGTCACCGCCGCCTATGGCGTGACGGGCCGCTGGCGCGAGGGGTACGAGCGCGACGACGAACGGCGGGCTTTCCGCCTCCTCAACGACTGGGGGATGGGCCCCCTCCTGAACCGGACCTTCGCAACGTTGTCCGAGGGGGAGCGCAAGCGTGTCCAGATCGCCCGCGCCCTGATGACCGATCCTGAACTGCTGCTGCTGGATGAACCGGCCGCCGGCCTGGACCTCGGCGGCCGTGAGGAACTCGTCCACAAGCTGGGAGAACTCGCCCGCGACGAGGCCGCACCCGCCATGGTGCTCGTCACCCACCACCTTGAAGAAGTTCCGCCGGGCTTCACGCATGCCATGCTGCTGCGCGACGGTGGCGTGGTGGCCGCGGGCCCGATCACTGAGGTACTGACGGCGGAAAACCTCAGTGAAACGTTCGGCCTGGACCTCGATGTGACTGAGAACGCCGGCCGGTACACCGCCGTCGCCCGCCGCTAACAGCGGCACCGTAGCACCTTGGATCTCCTCAGCAGCATCTTTGTGTCCATCGCCGGCCTCTGGGCCGGCACTATCAACGCCGTGGTGGGCTCCGGCACCCTGGTAACGTTCCCCGTCCTCATCGCCCTGGGGGTCACACCCGTTGTTGCCTCAATGAGCAATGCGATGGGCCTCGTTTTCGGGACGGCTGCCGGAGCGTTCGGCTACCGCCGGGAGCTGAAGGGCCGCGGCCGGCAACTGATGCGGCTGCTGCCGGCGTCCCTGCTGGGCGGCATCTCCGGCGCCTGGCTGCTCCTGCACCTGCCGGAAAAGGTCTTCCACTACGTGGCCCCGGTCCTGCTGGTACTCGCCCTGCTGATGGTGGTATTCCAGCCGCGCATGCAGGCCTGGGTACGCAACCGCGAGGAGAACCCGGAACACGCGGTGCGGGACAAACGGCACGCTGTCCTCCTGGTGGTGCTGGTCTACCTTGCCGGGGTTTACGGCGGCTACTTCGTGGCTGCCCAGGGGATCCTGCTGGTGGGCATCCTTGGCGTCTTCCTCACCGGCACCATCCAAAACGCCAATGCCATGAAAAACATCCTGGTGCTCGGCGTGAACCTGGTGGCCGCCATCTCCTACCTGCTGTTCGCGTTCGACCGGATCAACTGGCTCGTTGTGCTGCTGATCGCCGTCAGCTCAAGCATCGGCGGCCTCCTGGGCGCCAAGGTAGGACGCAGGCTTTCCCCCACAGTGCTGCGCGGGGTGATCTTCGTCCTGGGGCTGGTGGCCCTGGGATTCATGACCGCCAATCTGCTGAAATAATCTCCCGGTGACAATCCACTATCTCGAGTCCGCCGCGGATCCCCGCGTGACCGACTACACCCAGCTCACGGACGTGCACCTGCGCAAGCTCCGGGAGCCCGCCGAGGGCATGTACATTGCAGAATCCTCGCGGGTGCTCCGCCGTGCGCTGGCAGCCGGGCACCAGCCGCGCTCGTTCTTCCTGGCGGAAAAGTGGCTGGACGATCTCCAGGACATCCTCCGGGCGTACCCGGACGTACCCGCGTTTATCGGCAGCGCCGCCCTACTGGAGGAGATTACCGGCTTCCATCTCCACCGCGGCGCCATGGCGGCCATGCAGCGTCCCGCCCCGGTGCCGTTGCCCGAACTGCTCGCCGGCGCCCGCCGCGTGGCCGTGCTGGAGGACATCGTGGACCACACCAATGTGGGGGCGATCTTCCGGTCGGCCGCCGCTTTGGACATCGACGCCGTCCTGGTGTCGCCCCGCTGCGGCGATCCCCTCTATCGCAGAAGTGTCCGCGTGAGCATGGGCACCGTTTTCCAGGTGCCCTGGGCACGGCTCAACAGCTGGCCGCAGGACCTGCACCTGCTCAAGGACCACGGCTTCACCGTCGCGGCCCTGGAGCTGACCGATGATGCGCAGGACGTGGACAAGGTGGCCGCGCAGAATCCGGAGAAACTGGCCCTGGTGCTCGGCACCGAAGGCGCAGGCATGAGCGCAGAGACACTTGCGGCCGTCGACCTCGCGATCAAAATCCCCATGCGCAACGGGGTGGATTCGCTCAATGTGGCTGCCGCCTCGGCCGTGGCGTTCTGGGAGCTGCGGCCACGCGACGAGCTCCGGAATTAAGCTCCGGCGCGGGGCCTTGCCCGGTTCGCTGGCACCGTGCTTATCCGCTATTATTGGTAGCTGGCCGTCCCGAGTCTTTCGGCGCGGAACGCGGCCATCCCATTCATACCTGGCAACTGGCAAAATCCAGTTGTGCGAACAAAGGTCCCATTATGAAGTCTGATATCCACCCGAAGTACGAAGCTGTTGTTTTCAACGACCTGGCTTCCGGCGTCAAGTTCCTGACCAAGTCCACCGTGTCTTCCTCGAAGACCATCGAGTGGGAAGACGGCAACACCTACCCGGTCATCGACGTCGAAATCTCCTCCGAGTCCCACCCGTTCTACACGGGCAAGCAGCGCATCATGGACTCCGCAGGCCGCGTCGAGCGCTTCAACGCTCGCTTCAAGGGCTTCGGCGGCAAGAAGTAAATTCACTTCGCCCAAGCTTGCCAGGGAAGCCCGCACCGGCAACGGTGCGGGCTTTTCGCGTTAACGTCTGCAGGGGCCGCATCGGCTTGGCGCCGGGCCGCCTTTCTGGGGCAGGATGGAAGCCATGACCGCTACGCCATCCCCAGCAGCTGATTCCGCTTCCCGCCGGCACGGCGAGTACAAAGTCCCCGGCGGCAAGCTGGTGGTGGTGGACCTGGACGTCACGGACGGCCTGCTGGCCAACGTCTCCGTCAGCGGTGATTTTTTCCTTGAGCCGGACGAGGCACTCCTGGACATCAACCGCGGCCTCACGGGACTGCCGGAAGGTATGACGGCGTCCGAGCTTGCCGCCGTCGTCACCGCTTCACTGCCTCCCAATGCGGCCCTGTTCGGCTTCTCTGCCGACGCCGTCGCCATCGCAGTCCGCCGCGCACTGGCCAGGGCCACATCCTGGGCGGACCACCACTGGAACCTCATCGCGCCCACGGTCCTGCCCACGGAAATCAACGTCGCGCTGGACGAAGTGCTCACCGAAGAGGTGGGCGCCGGCCGCCGCAATCCGACGCTCCGTTTCTGGGACTGGCAGGAACCGTCCACGGTGATCGGCAGCTTCCAGTCCTACCGCAACGAGGTGGACCCGGACGGAGTGGCCAAGCACGGCATCAAAGTGGTCCGCCGGATCAGCGGCGGGGGAGCGATGTTTATGGAGGCGGGCAACTGCATCACGTACTCGCTGTACCTGCCGCAGACCCTGGTGGACGGCCTGAGCTTCGCCGACTCCTACCCGTTCCTCGACGCCTGGGTCATGGCCGCGCTGGAGAAACTGGGCATCACCGCCTTCTACGTCCCGCTGAACGATATCGCCACGGACCAGGGCAAAATCGGCGGGGCTGCCCAGAAGCGCCTGGCCAACGGCGGCATGCTGCACCACGTGACCATGAGCTACGACATCGACGCCGACAAGATGGTGGAAGTGCTGCGCATCGGCAAGGAAAAGCTCTCGGACAAGGGCACCCGCAGCGCCAAGAAACGGGTGGACCCGCTCCGCCGCCAGACCGGCCTGGCCCGCCCGGACATCATCGCGGCCATGATGGAAGTCTTCGCCGAGCGGTACAGCGCCACGCCCTCGGAGCTGACCGAGGCTGAGCTGGCCACGGCCCGCGAACGCGTGGCTGCAAAGTTCGGAACCGACGAATGGCTCCACCGGGTGCCGTGAGTCCAGCGCGGCTGCGCACTGACGCACAGGTTCGCTGGGCACGGACTGCCCCTGCGCAGCGAGCACAGGCTTCACTGCGCAGCGCGGTACAAAAGACTGTTACCGGGATGCCTGTGCGGTGAGTGCCCGCAGCAAGTGGCTGCGCTGCTCGATGATGATCCTGCACAGAGCACGGGGAGCGTCCGCATTGGATTCCAGCCACTCGTCCGTCCGCCGAATGACCGGATGGTCCACCGGCTCCGTGCCTTCCGCCAAGTCCTGGGCCAGCGGGAAAAGGCCGCGGACAATCCGGCTCGCGATCTCGATGCTCCGCCCCTCCCACACACTGCGCAGGCACTCAAAGTACGGTTCCACATAGGGCTCCAGCAGGTTCGCCGGCGCTGTCATGAAACCCGAGATCGTGGCGGACAGCAGCTGATTGGAGAGTTCGTTCCCGTGCACTGCGGCGTTCCATGCCGCGGCTTTGACGTCCGGATCGGGCCGGGCGGCGAGGGCCGTGGCGTGGCCGGCGCGTCCTGATGCCGTGGTGTCGCGGGCCAGTTCGGCGTCCAGCTCAGCCACCGTTGCCTGGCAGTTTGCAGCCATGGCATGCCACATGTGCCAGCGCAGTTCAGCATCCACCGACAGGCCTTCCACGGGCGCTGTCCCATCCAACAAACCCCTCAGCCGGGGCAGCATGGAGCTGTCATGCCTGCTGAAGGTGGCGAGCGTCCGCGCCCAGGCAAGCTGCTGGTCCGAGCCCGGTTTTGCCCGGTCCATGTCATCCTCCGCGGTGGCCAGGAAGGACGCCCGCACGGCAACGCGTTCCCGGGCCGGGGTGTAGCGTTCGACGGCGGTGCCCGCGTTCTCGAGGATGTTCAGCAGCACCCCGATCCCGGTTTCAGCCGGGCCGAAAGCGGCAACAGCGTCCACGTACCCCGAAGCGGGCCTCTCTCCGTCCCGGGCGGAGTTCCACAACGCCGTCCAGCAGAGGGCCCGGGCCATGGGATCGGTAATCCGGTCCAGCGATGCCCGCACGGTTGCTTCGGATGCAGGGTCCAGCCGGACCTTGGCATAGGTGAGGTCATCATCGTTGACAAGCAGGAGGGCGGGCCGCCGCTGGCCGGCGAGCTGGGGGAGTTCCGTCCGTGCACCGGCCACGTCCGTTTCGAAACTTCCGGTCCGCACCAGCGCGCCGTCGCCGTCAAAATCATAGGAGCCCACGCGCAGGCGGTGCGGCCGCAGCTCTTCGCGTCCCGTCACCGGGTCCGTCGCTTCCTGGACGATGGCCACCCGGCCGGGGGCGCCGTCGTCGTCCCTTACCTTGTCACCGGCCGCGAAGTCCAGGGACAGCGTGGAGATCCCCGAGGTCTGCAGCCACTGCTTCGCCCAGCCCGCGAGATCCCGCCCGGAAGCGGTGCTCAGTGCGGCCAGCAGATCGGCCAGGGACGTGTTTCCGTAGGCGTGCTTGCGGAAGTATTCACGAGAGCCGGCGATAAAGGATTCGAATCCCACGTAGGCCACCAGCTGCTTCAGCACCGAGGCGCCCTTGGCGTAAGTGATTCCGTCGAAGTTCTGCTTGGCGGCTTCCAGGTCCGGGATGTCCGCCACGATGGGATGGGTGGTGGGCAGCTGGTCCTGGACGTAGGCCCAGGCCTTGCGTTTGTTGGCGAAATTGACCCAGGCGGTGTCCCAGTCCGTAGCGCGGTCTACACCCAGGGTGCCCATGTAGTCGGCGAAGGATTCCTTGAGCCACAGGTCGTCCCACCACTGCATGGTCACCAGGTCGCCGAACCACATGTGCGCCATCTCGTGCATCAGGGTGTTGGCCCGCGCCTGGTACTGGGCATCGGTGGCACGGGAGGTGAAGACGTAGCTTTCGGTGAACGTCACCAGGCCGGGGTTCTCCATGGCGCCGAGGTTGTATTCGGGCACGAAGGCCTGGTCGTATTTGCCCCACGGGTAGGGGTAGTCGAAGAGCCGGTTGAAGAAGTCCAGGCCTTTTTTGGTAAGCCGGAACAGCTCATCGGTGTCGAATGAACCGGCCATAGAGGCGCGGCAGTACAGGGCGAGCGGGACGTCCAGGGAGGTCCCGTCGTCGAGCGTTGCCTGCCAGCGGTCCTCGGCCTTGAAGTACGGCCCGGCCAGCACGGTGGTGATGTAGGTGGACATGGGCTCTGTGGCGGCGAAGTCCCAGCGGGCCGTGGCGGAACCGTCCGTGAGCAGGGTGCGGTTAACCTCCGCCCCGTTGGAGACGACGTGCCAGTCCGCGGGCGCCATGACATGGAAGGTGTAGGTGGCTTTGAGGTCGGGCTGTTCAAAGTTGGCGAAAACCCGGCGGGCGTCGGCCGGCTCGTACTGGGTGTAGAGGTAGCACTGCCCATCGGCAGGGTCCACGAACCGGTGCATTCCCTCACCGGAGCGGCTGTAGAGGGCAGTTCCGGTAACGGTGACCTGGTTCTCGGCCTGCAGCTTCTCCAGCCTGATCCTGGCGCCGTCCACCACCTCATCCACGCGAAGGCCCTTGCCGTTCAGGACCACGCTGTGCACCTCGCTGCCGATGAAGTCCAGGAACGTTGAGGCACCGGGCTCGGCGGTGAAGTTGATCACGCTGCTGGTGGGATAGCCGGCCACGTCCGGGTCCGGTGCCTGCCGCACGTCCAGCGAAACGTCATAGCTGGTGGTGTTGATCAGGGCTGACCGGGCGGCAGCTTCATCGCGCTGCAGATTCTCATGTGACACCCAGCTATCTAATCACGGGGCGGGTGGCCAATATCACGCAGTGATCAGCAGGGCGGCCGCCAGCCCCAGGAGGGCAATCAGGAGCCAGGATGCAAGGGCTGCCAGGAGCGCGCGTCCGCCGGTGAGCATCAGGGTGCGGATCCGCACCGCCGAGCCCAGACCGAACAGCGCGGCACCGAGCAGGATGTCCTGCAGCGCCGCCCCTGCCTCCAGCCACCCGGCGCCCAGCCACTCTGTGGAACGCAGGCCCACCATGGCCATGAAGCCCAGGACGAACAATGGGACCACGGGCGGCAGCTTCGCCTGAGCATCGTTGTCGGGGCCGGACCGCATGGCCTGTCGGTGGTGTGCTCCGGCTATGGCTGTCACGGGCGCCAGCAGCAGCACCCGGGTGAGTTTAACCACCACGGCGATGCCCAGTGCTGCCGTTCCCGCAGTTTGCGCCGTGGCCACCACTTGGCCAACGTCGTGAACGGACGCGCCCGTCCAGGCCCCAAACGCGGGCGCGGAAAGCTGAAGAGGGTGGACCAGCAAGGGCAGGACGCCGATGGCAAGCGTCCCGCACAGCGTCACCAGCGCCACCGGAAGGACGGTGTCCACGTGCCGGATCCGGCGCACCGCGGCCATGGCTCCGATGGCTGAAGCACCACAAATCGAGAACCCGGTCGCCACCAGGAGCGAGGTCACGGGCGGAAGACGGAACAGCCGGGAGATCAGGTAGGTGCCGCCGAAACTGGCGGCGACCACCCCGGCAATCAGGACCAAGGCAAGCCAGCCCAGCCCCAGCACGTCCATGACGCTCACCTTCAGCCCCAGCAGGACGATGCCGCCGCGCATCAGGTGTTTTCCGGCGAAGTCCAGCCCGGGGCGGGCCCTTCCGGCGGTCCAGACCCCGGCCGCGGGCAGGTTGGCTGCGAGGACGCCCAAAACCACGGCCAGCGTCATGGCCGGAAGCGCGGGAACCAGGCGGTGCACGAGGAAGGCAACAGCCAGCGCAAGGGCCGCCGTGGCCAGCCCCGGGATCAGCCGGTCAGCATGTTCGGGGAGGCCCGGGCCCGGGGCTGGGAGGCTTCTGCTGACTGGCACTCACCTACTGTGCCGGAAAAGTTCCTGAATCCACGAACCAGGCGGCCTGCGCCAACACGCCAGAATGGATGGCAGTAATGAATTCGAAACAAAAAGATGGTTGGCTTGTGGACATGTCAGACCTATTCCAGGATTACTCCGTGGCCGCCGGCCGGAACGGAGCCTACGACGAGATGTTTGCCCCCGGGCAGCAGGCCCGGGGCTCCTATGGGCAAGTAGCGGACGCCCTTCGCAAGCTCTCACTCGCCGATGTCAGCGCACGCGCCGACTCGATGGCCCGCACCTTCCTGGACCGTGGCGTCACTTTTGATTTCGCCGGCGAGGAGCGCCCGTTCCCGCTGGACATCGTCCCGCGCGTCATCCCCGCGGCGGAATGGGATGTGCTGGAACGCGGCGTCGCGCAGCGCGTGCGCGCGCTCGAGGCCTTCCTCAACGACGTGTACGACAAGATGACCGTGGTGTCCGACGGCGTGATCCCGCGGCAGCTGGTGACCACCAGCGCGCACTTCCACCGCCAGGTGCACGGCTTTGAGCCGGCCGGCGGTGTCCGCGTGCACATCTCGGGCATTGACGTGGTCCGCGATGCCGCCGGAACGTTCCGCGTCCTGGAGGATAACGTGCGCGTGCCCTCCGGCGTGAGCTACGTCCTGGAGAACCGGCGTGCCATGGCTAAGGGCCTGCCCGAAGCCTTCGGGCAGCAGCTCATCCGGCCGGTGGAGGAATACCCCCGCCGGCTCCTCTCAGCCCTGCGCAAAACCGCACCCGCCGGCGTGGACGATCCCACCGTCGTCGTGCTCACTCCCGGCGTGTTCAACAGCGCCTACTTTGAGCACACGCTGCTTGCCGGCCTGATGGGTGTTGAACTGGTGGAAGGCCGCGACCTTATCTGCCGCGGCAACCGCGTGTACATGCGCACCACGGCCGGCGAGCAGCGTGTGGACGTGATTTACAAGCGGATCGACGACGACTTCCTGGATCCGCTGCAGTTCCGGGCGGATTCCATGCTCGGTTGCCCCGGCCTCGTGAACGCGGCCAGGGCTGGCGGGGTGACCATCGCCAACGCCGTGGGTAATGGCGTTGCCGACGACAAACTGGTTTACAGTTACGTCCCTGACCTGATCCGCTATTACCTCAGTGAGGAGCCCATTATCGCCAACGTGGACACCTACCGCCTCGAGGAAAAGGAAGCGCGGGAGTACACGCTGGACAACCTCTCCGAACTGGTGGTCAAGCCGGTGGACGGGTCCGGGGGCAAGGGCCTGGTGATCGGCCCGGACGCCTCCAAGGACGAGCTCGACGCCCTGCGCCAGCGGGTCATCGCCGACCCCCGCGGCTGGATTGCGCAGCCCGTCCTGCAGCTTTCCACGGTGCCCACGCTGAGCGGCGACAAATTCGGCCCCCGACACGTGGACCTGCGGCCTTTCGCAGTGAACGACGGCGACAACGTCTGGGTTCTTCCCGGCGGCCTGACCCGCGTGGCGCTGAAGGAAGGGTCCCTGATCGTGAACTCCAGCCAGGGCGGCGGTTCCAAGGACACCTGGGTCCTGGCGGATTCGCCCCAGGTGCCGGTGGAAACCGTGCCGAGGCCCTCCATCTCCGTCCGCGAACGCGTGTCCGTGTGGCCCGTGGAGAGTAACTGGCGCGACCGCCAGTCGGAGCAGCAGCAGTGAGCCCGTCCGCCGTCGGGCTGGTTTCTTTTACAGTTTCGGGCCCGCAGGAGGTAACCGCGAATGCTTAGCCGTATAGCCGAGTCCCTTTTCTGGATTGGCCGGTATGTGGAGCGGGCCGATGGCACCGCCCGTATCCTTGACGTCCACCTGGAACGCCTGAACCACCTCCCCATGGAGGAACGCAAGAGCGTGGCCCAGGAGCTCCTGGCGGTAATGGGCGCGCGCCCGCAAAGCGAGGACTTCGGCCTGCCGGAGCTGCTCCACGCCCTGGCCTATGACAAAACCAGTGCCACCTCCATCGCCGGCTCCCTCGGCGCTGCCCGTGAGAACGCACGCCGCGCCAGGGAAACCGTTTCGTCCGGCCTGTGGGAGAGCCTGAACACCACCTACTACGGGCTGAGCCAGCACCGCAAGGACGTGGTGGGCACCTACCGGTTCTGCAACTGGACCCTCGAACGCACCGCCATGGTCAGCGGCCTGGCCGACACCACGGTGAGCCATGACGAGAGCTGGCTGTTCCTCGTTCTGGGACGCTCGCTGGAGCGGGCCGACATGACCGCGCGCATGCTTTCCACCCGCGACGTCCTGTCCGCGGGTATGTCCTGGGTGAACATGCTCCGCTGTGCCGGCGCCTATGAGTCCTTCCTGCGCACCCGGCGGGCAGCCTTCGGTGACCAGCATGCGGCAGAATTCCTGCTGCTGGACCGTTTGTTCCCGCGGTCCATCGTCTACGCGCTCCGCGACGCCGACGAGTGCCTGGCAAAACTTGATCCCTCTGCCCAGAGGGTGGGTTTCATCAACGACGCCCGCCGCATCGTGGGCCAGGCCCGGACCTTCCTTGAGTTCCACCGCACCGACGACCTGATGTCCGAGCTGCCCGAGCACATGGAGCGGGTGCAGAAGGCAGTGTCCCAGGCCTCGGACGCCATTTCCCGTAAGTACTTCAATCAGGCGGACGAACTGGCCTGGGTGGGAGAAGTTTCATGACCCGGCTGAGCATCGTTCACAAGACGGCATACAAGTACAACAAACGCGTCACCCTGTCCTACAACGAGGCCCGGATGACGCCGCTCACCGACTCGCAGCAGGTAGTGCTGGAATCGGTGGTCAAGGTGTCGCCGTCGCAGGCCGCCGTCAGCACCTACCGGGACTACTGGGGGACCAGGGTCACTGCGTTCGACATGCAGATGCCGCACGAGCACCTCGAGGTCGTCTCCAACATCACCGTGGAGGTGCACCGCGCCGGAAAGATCCCTTCTGAGTCCGACATTGCGGGCTGGGATGTCCTGGCTTCAGCCGAGACACTCAACACCTTCAGCGACTGGCTGCCGCAGTCACGGCTGAGCGGACCCGGGGATGAGGTTTTGGGCATCATTCCCGGCGTAGTCGAAGGCAAGAACCCGCACGAGGCTGCCATGGCGGTGTTTGAGTGGATGCGCGGCGAGATGACGTACATGTCCGGTTCCACCGCCGTCACCACGAACGCGGAGGAAGCCTGGGGCCAGCGCAAGGGCGTGTGCCAGGACCTGGCCCACCTCGCCATCGGGGCGCTGCGCAGCTGCGGCATTCCCGCCCGGTACGTGTCCGGGTACCTTCACCCGCGCTCCAGTGCGGGCATTGGCGAAACAGTGGCCGGGCAGTCCCACGCCTGGCTGGAGTGGTGGGACGGGGACTGGCGGAGCTGGGACCCCACCAACCACAAGCCTGCCGGCGATTTCCATGTCACCGTGGCCCGGGGCAGGGACTACCGTGACGTGCCCCCGCTGAAGGGCATCCTGTCCGGCGGCGGCGGATCGGCGTTGAGCGTCAGCGTGGAGATCACCCAGCTCGCCTGACCGGCACGCTTACGAGGCGGGTTACTCCGGTGATGCTTTGGCTGCGCCGCTGAGCTGGGTCCACCAGGTGAGCGGTTCGGTGACTTTGAACCGCCGGCCGGTGATGCTGTCCGGCGTGATCCGGACGAACGCGTCCTTCTTCCCCGCCTGCCAGGGGAAGAGGTACAGCTGGGTGGTTTCCATAATCTGTTCGGTGCCGGTAACGACGTCGGCCGTGCCCTTGGCCACCACGCTCCAGGCCAGCCCGGTGTCGGGATCCACGCCGTCCGCTTCCAAAGCCACGGCGGCACCCTTCGAGGAGCCGGCCAGCTTGGTGCCCTCGCCGGTGCGGAAGACGAGCGTTCCGCCGTCCACTGTGTAGTTGACAGGGAAGATGTCCGGGCGCCCGTCAGCAAGGACCGCGAGCCTGCCCACGGAGACCGTCCGCAGCATGGCCCAGCACTCGTGGTGTTCCAGATTCTGTACGTCAGGGGAAGTCTCGCGGCTCATGCCGCTGAGCATACGCCTACCAGGGGCTGGGCTTGTAGTCCTTGAGGAACACCCCGTACTGGTCCTCGCCGTTCTCGCCCATCACGATGGGGTCGTAGACGCGCGCGGCTCCGTCCACCAGGTCCAGGGGCGCGTGGAAGCCCTCTTCCATGAGCCGGACCTTGGTGAAGTGGGGACGTTCGTCCGTGATCCAGCCAGTGTCCACGGCGGTCATGAGGATGCCGTCGGTTTCCAGCATCTCCTGCGCGCTGGTCCGGGTCATCATGTTCAGCGCAGCTTTGGCCATGTTCGTATGTGGGTGGCCGGGTCCCTTGTAGGCGCGGGAGAACTGGCCCTCCATAGCGGAGACATTCACGATGTACTTCCGCCGCGCCGTGGACTGTTTCATCGCCGGCCGCAGCCGGCTGACCAGCAGGAACGGGGCCGTGACGTTGCAGAGCTGGACCTCGAGCATCTCCAGCGGATCCACTTCGTCCACCACCTGGGTCCAGCTGTTGATGGTGGCCAGGTCCGGCACCAGGCCGCCGGCGTCGATCGCTGTTCCCGAAGCGATCCGCTCCAGCGAAGCCGACCCGGTGGACAGCGCCAGCGAGGTGATGGCATCCCCGGCGAGCACCGGGTGCTCGGTGACGCTGCTGGCCAGGGCCAGGGGGTGCTTGTCGTGTGCGTGGCCGAAGGTCACCAGCTCGGGGCCGCCGTTGGCCTGCTCGAGGGCCGCCGGCAGCGGCTCGTCCTCGGCATCGACCAGCGGCTTGTACGCATTGCCGGACCGGCGCACCGTTTGGGCCGCGTTGTTGATGATGATATCCAGCGGGCCCGCCTCGTTCAGTGAGTCCGTCAGGGCCATGACCTGGGCCGGGTCGCGCAGATCGATGCCCACGATCCGGAGCCGGTGCAGCCACTCACCGCTGTCCTCCATGGCGGCGAACCGGCGCGCGGCATCCTTGGGGAACCGGGTGGTAATAGTGGTGTGTGCACCGTCCCTGAGCAGCCGGAGGGCGATGTACATCCCGATCTTGGCACGTCCGCCGGTGAGCAGCGCGCGGCGGCCGGTCAGGTCGGTGCGGGCGTCGCGCTTGGCGTGGTTGAAGGTGGCGCACTCAGGGCACAGCTGGTGGTAGAAAGCATCCACCTGGGTGTAGTGCTGCTTGCAGATGTAACAAGGGCGGGACCTGATGAGGTGGCCGGCCACCTTGCCGGTTGTGGAGGGCGCCAGCTTGTTGCCGCGGGTTTCGTCGTCGATCCGGTCCGGCGCCGCGGTGGCCGTCAGGGCAATGACTGCCCGGTCTGCCTCGGAGATGAGGTCCCGTTTGGTGACCCGCCGGTGCCTCTTGACGGCCTTGAACATCTTGCCGGTGGCGCGCCGCACCGAGACGTAGTCCGGGTGCTCCTCGTCATAGGCGTGGATCGTGTCGAGGACCTTGAGGCATGCCTGGATTTCCTCAGGCGTCAGATCGGGGGAGCTCATTGTACTGATTTTACAGCCTGGAACTCCCCGCGGCCCCCACTGCGCAGGGACCGCCGGGGGAGTGCCCACGCGGAACGGTTCAGGAAATACGTACTCCCGGCACTGCTTCCGCTGCCGCCGCGGCGTGCGTCTTGGCAACCTTGTCCACCGACTCACGGACCTCGGGGTACTGCTCGGCGGCGGCCTTTACGGCATTCGGTACCAGGTGCAGGTTCGCGGCCGCCAGCTTCCGCTCCTCGTCACCGGGTTCCGGAACTTCCTGGCCCTTGGCCAGCACGGTGATACCGGATTCGGTGACCTTGTAGCCGCGGGCACGGTCCAGGTCGGGATCCAGTCCGATTGCCGCACCTGCAGGCACCTTGACGTTCTTGTCCAGGATGGCCCGGTGGATCACGGCGCCCTCGCCGACATACACCTTGTCCATCAGGACGGAGTCGATGACGCGGGCACTGGTACCCACAAAGACGTCATTGGACAGGACCGAGCCTTCCACCACTGCGCCGGAGATCACCACGCCGCTGGAAACGATCGAGTCCAGCGCGGTGCCAACAGTGTTGTTCTGGCCCCGGACGAACTTGGCCGGCGGGGAAATGCTCTGCCGGGTGTAGATGGGCCACTCGGAGTTGTAGAGGTTGAAGACCGGAAGGGGGGAGATGAGGTCCATGTGGGCGTCATAGAAGGAGTCGATGGTGCCTACGTCGCGCCAGTAGGTGCGGTCCCGTTCGGTGGAGCCGGGGATGTCGTTCAGCGTGAAGTCGTAGACGCCGGCCTCGCCCTGGTTCACGAAGTACGGGATGATGTCCCCGCCCATGTCGTGCTTGGTGTCCAGACGTTCGGCGTCCACGTGGAGAGCCGCTACCAGGGCGTCGGCGTCAAAGACATAGTTGCCCATGGAGGCCAGGAACTGGGACGGGTCCGCGGCCAGGCCTGGGGTGCTGGACGGCTTCTCCACGAAGGCGGCGATCTTCTGAGGATCGTTCTGGTCCACTTCGATCACGCCGAACTGGTCGGCCATGTGAAGGGGCTGCCGCACTGCGGCGACCGTTGCCTTTGCCCCGCTGTTCACGTGCTGGGCCACCATCTGCGCGAAGTCCATACGATAAACGTGGTCAGCGCCGACCACCACAACGATGTCCGGGTTGGCGTCGTGAATGAGGTTGAGGGACTGGTAGATGGCGTTGGCGCTGCCCAGGAACCAGCTCTTGCCCACACGCTGCTGGGCCGGAACCGAAGCCACGTAGTTGCCAAGCTGCGTGGACATGCGCCAGGTCTCAGAGATGTGGCGGTCCAGGCTGTGCGACTTGTACTGGGTGAGCACAACGATCTGCAGGTAGCGGGAATTCACCAGGTTGGACAGGGCGAAGTCGATCAGCCGGTAACTTCCGGCGAAGGGTACCGCCGGTTTCGCGCGGTCTGCCGTCAGTGGCATCAGCCTGTTTCCCTCGCCGCCCGCGAGGACAATGGCCAGGACTCTTTTGTTCAACGGCATAATGATCGCTCCTGTACGCCTTCGTAACTCCCCAAGACAGTCCGGCATGCCCGGACTCCTTCACACTAGAACAGTTATGCGTGAAGGACTACCTTGGGTCTTGTGCGAATAGACATTGTGACTAAAGAGTTTCCGCCTGAAATCTATGGTGGCGCCGGGGTCCACGTAGCCGAATTGAGCAGGGTGCTTAGTAAGCACGTTGACCTGCAGGTTCGTGCATTTGGGGCTCCGCGCGACGCCGACTATCATGGGGCGGCGGTGTCCTCCTACGCGGTGCCGGAGGACCTCGGCTCGGCCAATGCCGCCGTGCAGACGCTGGGGGTGGACCTGCGGATCGTCCCGGACATCGAAGGCGCGGACCTTGTCCATTCGCACACTTGGTACGCCAACATGGCCGGGCACCTCGCGTCCCTGCTCCACGGCATTCCGCACGTGCTCAGTGCCCACAGCCTGGAGCCGCTGCGCCCCTGGAAGGCGGAGCAGCTGGGCGGCGGTTACGCACTGTCTTCCTGGGTGGAAAAGACCGCCTACGAGGCAGCGGCCGCCATCATCGCCGTCTCGGAGGGCATGCGGCAGGACATCCTGCGCAGCTACCCGGACGTTGATCCGGCCAAGGTCCGCGTGGTCCACAACGGCATCGACGTTGAGCTGTGGCAGCGCGACGAGAATGACGACGCCGTCCGTGCCCTGGGCATCGACCCGGACAAGCCCAGCGTGGTCTTTGTGGGCAGGAACACCCGCCAGAAGGGCGTCCCGTACCTCCTGCGGGCGGCAGCAAAGCTTCCCGCCGACGTCCAGCTGGTCCTGTGCCTGGGCGCTGCCGACACTCCGGAGCTTGCCGCAGAGACGGCCCGCTTGATTGAGGACCTGCAGCGCGAACGCACCGGCGTCGTGCTCATCGAGCGCATGCTTCCCCGCCATGAACTGATCCAGGTGCTCAGCCATGCCACCGCCTTCGCCTGCCCTTCCATCTACGAGCCGCTGGGCATCGTGAACCTGGAGGCCATGGCCTGTGGCGCCGCTGTAGTGGCCAGCGCCACCGGCGGCATCCCCGAGGTGGTGGAGCACGGCCAGACCGGCCTGCTCGTGGACCTGGAGCAGGTAACCGACGGCACGGGGACACCCCTTGATCCGGAGAAGTTCGTCACGGAATTTGCTGCGGCCCTCACGGAGGTTGTCTCCGACCCCGACCGCGCCCGCGCCATGGGGCAGGCCGGCCGGAAGCGCGCCGAGGAACACTTCTCCTGGGAATCCATCACCGAAACCACCCTCGAGGTGTACCGGTCCGTCCTGCCGGCACAGAGCTGACGTTCCCGAACCCCTTAACGACGACGGCGCCGCCCACCTTGTGAGGTGGGCGGCGCCGTCGTCGTAATTGCTGTTGCGGGACGGTTAGTTCCGGTGGCCGGCGGTCCGCGCCAGCAGGACCTTCTCGTCCACCGGCGCCTTGCCGCTGGCCCGTTGGCCGCGAAGGTAGGCCCGCGCCTGGTCCTGCCGCTCCTTCTCGGCGCCGGTGGCGATGGCAGCGCGCACGTGGTCTTCGCCGTAGCCGAAGGCGTCCACGAGGTCCACTGCGTGCGGGCGGATTTTCACCAGCAGACGGTTGATGTACTCACCCACCGTCCGGCCCCGCTGCATGGAGAGCCGGCCGTTCATGAGGTACCAGGAGAGGTTCTTCTCGATCAGGGACAGGCCGAACAGGTCCCGCAACCAGGTCAGGACAATCCGAGTGCCGGGGTCCTTTACGTCCCTGAGGGCATCGGTGAAGGCCTCCCACTGGAGCAGCTCGGCATGGGCCTGCGCGGCGTCGATCAGTTCGTTCTGGTGCCGGTTGAACAGCGCGGCGCCTTTCTCCTGCGACATCCGGCCGGTTCCCTTGAGTGCGGTTGCGGCCTCAGCCACCATGGCTTGCACCCGGTCGGTAAGCAGCGCCCGCTGGCCTTCCTCATCGCGGAGGGCGATGGCCGCCTTCTGCACTGATCCGGTGTCAGCGACGAACTGCGCTACCTGCCGCAAGCCGGTCCGGTGAATGGCGGCCCCTGTGGCCTGGCCCACCACGTACCGGGCCAGCACGCCGAAGTCGACGCTGCGGAATTCCTTCGCATAGTCGGCCAGGAGCCGTTTGGCCACGAGTTGCAGCAGAACTGTGTTGTCGCCTTCGAAGGTTGCGTAGACGTCCAGGTCCGCCCGCAGCGATGCGAAGCGGTTCTCGATCAGGAAGCCGGCGCCGCCGCAGGCTTCCCGGCATTCCTGCAGCGTGTCCAGGGCGTGCCAGGTGCTGAGCGGCTTCAGTGCGGCGGCGAGCGTTTCCAGGTCCTGGCGGTCTTCGTCGGTGTCGTGCGCGCCGGAGAAGACGTCGTCGAACTTCTGCAACAGCTGCTCGTGGGCAAAACTGGCTGCGTAGGTGGTGGCCAGCCTGGTGAACAGGCGTTTCTGGTGGCGCTGGTAGTCCAGGAGTACTTCCTCTTCGGTGTGGGAGGATGCGTTGAACTGCCGGCGCTCGGTGGCGTACCGGATGGCTGCCTTCAGCGCCACCTTGGAGGCTGCCACCGCGGCACCATCGAGGGACACCCGGCCTTGCACCAGGGTTCCCAGCATGGTGAAAAAGCGGCGGCCCGGGCTGGCGATGGGGGAGCTGTAGGTGCCGTCAACATCGACGTTTCCGTAACGGTTGAGCAGGTTGGTCCGGGGGATACGCACGCTGGTGAAGTGCAGCCGGCCGTTGTCTATGCCGTTGAGTCCGCCCTTGATGCCGTCGTCCTCGCCGCCGATGCCGGGCAGGAACTCCTTGGTTTCCGGGTCCCGGAGGTCCACATAGAACGCGTGGACCCCATGGTTGACGCCCCGTGTGATCAACTGGGCGAACACCACCGCACCCAGGCCGTCAATGGCGGCGTTGCCGATGTAGTCCTTCCACGCAGCGCGGAACGGCGTCTGCACCACGAACTCCTCGGTGGCGGGATCGTAGGTGGCGGTGGTGGCAATGCTTGCTACATCCGAGCCATGTCCGGTTTCGGTCATGGCGAAGCAGCCCGGGATCTCCAGGCTCATGATTCCCGGAAGCCACTTTGCGTGGTGCTCTACAGTCCCCAGGTGCATCACCGCGGAACCGAAGAGCCCCCACTGGACACCTGCCTTGATCTGCAGCGACGGGTCCGCCACCACCAGTTCCTCGAAGCCTGCAATGTTTCCGCCGTGGTCGTCGGATCCGCCCAGCGACTCCGGGAAGGCACGGTGCACGGCCTCGTTCTCCACCAGGTACTTCAGCTGCGCGGATACCCGGGCACGGTGCTCAGTGTGCGTTAACCCCTCGATCTTGTGAAGCTCAGGACGTGCGGCAAGGTCCCTGGCCTGGCGCCGGGTTTCGGCCCACTTGCCCAGGAGCTGCTCTCCCAGGGCAGCGACGTCGACGCCGGCGGGCCGGGCGTCGGCTGTCCTGTTGGCGGCAGCTGCCCGCGTGGCGGGGCGCTGCCTTCTTCCGGCGGGACGGTCCACTAATTCAGTCATGTCGAGTCCTTCGTTGGTGCTGACAGAGGTGGTGGTGCTGATTGTTGCCGCTGCAGAGGGTGTTCATGTCCCTGCGGATATCAGCTCCGGTGCGATGCCGACGCAGAGCCAGTCGGTGATCTGCCGCGCCATCGCTTCCTGCCCCGGCTTGGCAGGGGAAGCAGGGGTGGTGAGCCACTGCTCGCCCGCGTTCCGGACCATACCGATGGCGGCTTTGGGCCAGTAGCCGATGACGGCTTCCTTGCCGTCACCCAAATGGGAGCGCATGGGTGCGGCAATCATTTCGGCGACGGAGTCAAAAAAGTGCCCCAGGGCGGCAGATCCCGCTCCCGGGTCCTGGGCGGTGTCCGCGTCGGCGGCCGGACGGGTCACAAAGGTGTAGACGTTGGGACTGGTGCTGGCCATCTGCAGGTAGGCAGTGACCATGGCCAGCAAACCTTCCCGCGGAGTATCTGCGCTCTGCGCGGCCTCCCGGATCCGACGCTGCATCTGGCTGAGGACAACCTCGCCCACGGCCTGCTGGAGTCCTGCCTTGTCACCGAAATACCGGTAGAACACAGACTTCGACGTACCGGCGGCCGTTGCGATGTCCTCCATTGAGGCGTCGCTGCCCAGTGCGTGCACGGCCCGGCGTGCTGCCTTGATCAGCTCCCGGCGCCGTTCCTCCCGGTGGCTCTGCCAACGGGACGAGCGGCCGTCACCGCCGACGGCGGCGGACACGGGTAAGGAGCCGGTTTGCTGGATGTTCACGATACCCAGCGTATCAGGTACGCTGGGTATCGGTAACCGCACGTGACCCGAGGAGATACCCATGTCCATTGACGGACAGACCACTACCGGACCCGAATCCGGCACTCCCGCCGCAGCCTCCGACCCACGGCTCCGCAGGGCAGTCATCGTTGGCGGCAACAGGATCCCGTTCGCCCGGGCCGGTGGGGCATACGCCAAGTCCTCGAACCAGGACATGCTGACGGCGGCGCTGGACGGGCTGGTTGCACGCTTTGGGCTGCAGGACGAGCGGATCGGAGAAGTGGCCGCGGGGGCTGTGCTGAAGCACTCCCGGGACTTCAACCTCACGCGGGAAGCAGTCCTGGGTTCTGCCTTGTCACCCGAAACACCCGCGTACGACCTTCAGCAGGCATGTGCCACGGGGCTCGAAACCGTGGTGGGCCTCTCCAACAAGATCAAACTGGGCCAGATCGAGTCGGGAATCGCGGGCGGAGTGGACTCCGCATCGGACGCGCCCGTGGTGGTCAGCGAAGGCCTGCGCGAAGTCATCCTCGACCTCAGCCGGGCCAAAAGCATTCCGCAGCGGCTTCAGATCCTCAGCCGGCTGAGGCCCAAGGACCTCGCCCCGCTGGCCCCCGGCACCTCCGAGCCCCGGACAGGTCTTTCCATGGGGGAGCACCAGGCGCTCACCACCTCGCAGTGGAAGGTCTCCCGTGAGGCCCAGGACGAACTGGCACTCGACAGCCACCGGAACCTCGGATCGGCTTACGATGCCGGGTTCTTCGATGACCTCATCACCCCTTACCGGGGCCTGACCCGCGACGGAAACCTCCGTCCTGACACCTCGCTGGACAAGCTCGCCGGCCTGAAGCCGGTCTTCGGGAAGAACCTCGGCGCCGACGCGACGATGACAGCAGGCAACTCCACTCCGCTGACCGATGGTGCCTCCACCGTGCTGCTGGCCTCCGAGGAGTGGGCTGACGCCCGGGACCTGCCCAAGCTTGCCGCGGTCGTGGACGCCGAAGCGGCCGCCGTGGATTTTGTCCACGGCAAGGACGGCCTGCTGATGGCCCCGGTATTCGCCGTACCGAGGCTGCTCGCCCGGCAGGGACTTACCCTGGCGGACATCGACTTTTTCGAGATCCACGAAGCTTTCGCCTCCACCGTCCTCAGCATGCTCGCGGCATGGGAGGACGAGGAATTCGGGCGTACCCGGCTGGGCCTGGACGGCGCTTTCGGCAAAATTGACCGGTCACGGTTGAACGTCAACGGTTCCTCGCTCGCCGCCGGCCATCCGTTCGCCGCGACAGGCGGCAGGATTGTCGCCTCCCTTGCCAAGACGCTCCACGCCAAGGCCAGTGCCGAGGGCCGCCCCGTCCGGGGCCTGGTCTCGGTATGCGCTGCCGGTGGACTGGGTGTTGCCGCAATTCTCGAATCACTGTAGGGGCACTGGATGACTGACACGTATGCGCAACTCGTAAACCAGGGCCTGGGCCGGAACGTTGCCAGGAAGCTGGGGCTGCCCCAGCCCGCCGTCCTGCGCCGGTACCAGCCCGGGCAACCGCTGATCACCGGGCCAATCCTGGTCCAGGGGGACACCCCCGGCGCCGACAAACTGGCCGCCGAACTGCTGGCGTGGGACCTCGACGTCAGGAGGCACGCGGTTCCGCGGGAAAAGCTCGGGGCCATCCTCCTGGTCCTGGACGAAGTGGCACGCCCCGAAGACCTCGGAAAACCCATCCTTGCCGTCGCCGCCTCCCTCCGGGACCTTGGCCCCGGAGGGAGGGCCATCACAATATCCCGGCCGGCGTCGGACGCAGCCACACCAGCCCAGGCCGCCGCACGGCAGGGGGTGGACGGGTTTCTGCGCTCCCTTGCGAAGGAACTGCGCGCCGGCGCCACCGGCAATGGCCTGCTCCTGGCGCCGGAGGTGGAGACAACAAGCCCCAGTACGCTGGCGGCACTAAGGTTCTTCCTCTCGGGCCGGTCCGCCTTTGTGGATGGACAATTCCTCAAGGTATCCACCACGGCGGGAGAACCGCCCCGCAACATTGAGAAGCCGCTGGAAGGAAGGATCGCCGTCGTCACCGGAGCAGCCCGGGGCATCGGTGCAGCCATCGCCAGGACCCTGCACCGCGATGGGGCCACGTTGGTACTGGTGGACATCCCTGCAGCCGGCGACCATCTTGCGGAGGTGGCCAACGAGGTCAAGGGCACCGCCCTCCAGCTGGACATCAGCAGGGACGACGCCGGGCAGCGGATCCTGGAGCACGCCGCGCAGCGGCACGGGCGCCTCGACATCATGGTCCATAATGCGGGCATCACCAGGGACAAGCTCCTTGCCAACATGGACGAATCCCGCTGGAGGTCAGTGATCGAGGTCAATATCGCCGCGCAGCTCCGGATCAACGAGGCTCTGCTCGCATCAGGAAACTTCCGCTCGTCACCCCGGATAGTCTCCGTGGCGTCCACGAGCGGCATTGCCGGCAACCGCGGCCAAACAAACTACGCGGCCTCCAAGGGAGGCGTGATGGGAATGGTCAGGGCAACCGCGCCACTGATCGCCGCCTACGGGGGCACCATCAACGCCGTGGCTCCGGGCTTCATTGAAACGGAAATGACGGCCCGGATTCCCTTCGCCCTGCGGGAGATGGGCCGCCGCCTGAACTCCCTGCAGCAGGGTGGGCAGCCAACCGATGTCGCGGAGACCATCGCGTTCCTCGCCAGTAACGCCGCCGGCGGCATCAACGGCGAGGTCCTTCGGGTCTGCGGACAAAACCTGGTGGGGGCATGACGCCCCCGCAGCCGGTCATCCTCGGTGAGATGCCATCGCTGTCGAAGCTGTACGTCAACGCCGCAGCCCAGGCTGCGCGGCGGCGGCTGCTCGGGACCCATGACGGCTCTGACCTGCCGGCCGAAAGCCACGAGGTCCGCGGGGCGAGCGTGGATGTCGGCAACCTCACTGCCTACCAGCACCTCGTTGGCGAATCCGCCAGCGACGTCCTGCCGGCCGGCTTTATCCACGCCCTCTCGTTCCCCCTCGCCATAAGCGTGATGAACAGGGACGACTTTCCGCTTCCGCTGCTGGGCATGATCCACCTCCGGAACAGTGTGGAACAACGCTCTCCGCTGCTTTTCACGGACTTACTGGACATCACTGCCCATGTGGAGAACCTGCGCGGGCACCGTGCCGGCACGCAGGTGGATGTGGTCAGCGAAGTGCGCCGGACAGGGTCCCCGGACATCTGCTGGCGCGGTGTTTCGACCTATCTCGCCAAGGGGGTCTTCCTGCCCGGAATCGACAAACCCTCGCCGGTGCCGGCGCGTGCTGACTTCAAGGCACCCGATCCCACAGCACTGTGGCAGCTGGGGGTTGATACCGGCAGGGCGTACGCAGCCGTGTCCGGCGACTTCAACCCCATCCACCTCAGCGTGCTCTCGGCGAAGGCTCTGGGGATGCGCCGCTCCATGGCCCATGGTATGTACCTGGCTTCCCGGGCCCTCGCCGACGTCGGTGCCGTCCGCGGGGATTCCTTTACCTGGGAGGTGGACTTTGAGGCGCCGGTGTTCCTTCCCTGCCGGGTCGCCCTGGATATCAGCTCCCTTCAAGGAAGTGCCGGAACATGGGAGCGTTCCGACTTCACCGCCTGGAACCCCCGGTCGGGCCGCCGGCATTTCAGCGGCTCCGTTGCCATGCTCTAGTCCGTAGTCTTACGACGCCGGAGCCTCAGTTCCCGGGGGGACGGAACGCAGGATCCGGTGCAGGCTGAGGAGGATCGATTCGGACGCAGGCACGGCGCCCTGGTCCAGCTCCCTGGCGGCGGTGGTTGCCATGCATGCTTCCACCGCCGACTTGGCGGCCGTGAAACGCTCCGCCTGCCGGTCCTCATCTTCGTTGCTGAAGGAACACAGCAGCTCCCCGGTAGCAATGATGGCGTTCGCCAGCGGAGTGTTGTCCTCCAATGGGACGGTATATGGCACATCGCTTTCCCAGATCACGTCGGACAGTACGTCCGTCATGTCCTGGACGTGGAACGAGACCCTTTCCAGTTGGCGAAGGTTGCGATAGTCACGGTCGATGTCACGGGGGTGGAGCTTGCGCCGCGGGTTCGCCCTTCGGCTGGCGTCAGCCTCCTTGACGAGATGCCGGACCGAGCGCGTGGCCGATGCCAGCTCGTCGGAACGGCGGGACCATTCCTCGTGCTCGGGCGGCCACTCTTCCTTGAGCGCGGTGCCCATATCCGTCATCTGCCGGCCCAGCGCGAGACGGAGGTCGTCCAGGCTGGCCGCTGCAGCTTTGAGGTGGAGCGGGGGAAAGACCAGGAAGTTGACGGCAATCCCCACTGCGACGCCGGCGCCCATCTGCACCAGGTAGCCGAAGGAAAAGTCGTCGGCATTGCTTCCGCCCACCAGCAGGACCAGCAGGGCCGCCGTCGGAATCCAATCACTGCCCGAACCGAGGCCCGGCAAGCCGCCCAGCAGCACCCCTATCCCCATAAAAATGGCCACAGTCAATGGTGACGGGTCCGCGATGTTCACCAGGACCACGGCGAGGCCGATGCCCACGGCCAATCCGGTGAGGGCCTGCACGCCCTGCCGGACCGAACCCGCCACGTTGTGGTACATGGCCACCAAGGCTCCCAGGGGCGCGTAGTAGGCATAGTGGGACGCGCTGCCCGGCATCAGCGGGGCAATGAGGAACGCCAGCCCGGCGGCCAATGCCGCTTTCGCTGCCAACTGCAGGCGCTGCGCGGCGAAGGCGCCGGACAGTCCGTCCACCGCCTGCCTTAATAATCGGGTCCCCCCGGCCCACCGGATTGCCGGTCGTGCTTGAGATTTGACCATCCGCCCCACACTAGGGCGCCTTGTCCGCAACCACAAAGGCGCAGGTCAGGGCCGCAGCCAAACCGGCCGGAGCCACCCGTTCAGGAGGAAACAGCAGCCGAACGGCGTACGGCAGCTGCCAGCTGGTGCGCCTTTCCGGGCGTCCGCCCGTCCTCCGCACGGCGGGGAACGTAGCCGAAACCGAGGCCGTAGGCGGGGTCGGCGAACCCGAGCGCGGCGTTGGCACCCTCGTGGCCAAAGGCGCGGTGGCTGCCGAAGTCCCGGGACGGATGCGGTTTCATAAACACCACGGCGAAGGCGTTGTCCAGACCCGATGAGCGGTCCAGGCCCCACACCTGCTCCTGGGACATCACGTCCAGCGTTTGAGGAGTGAGGAAAGCCCCGGTGCCGTCAATTCCGGTGGTGGCCGCAGCGTAAAGCCGGGCCAGCCCCTCCGCCGAGCCCACCCCGCCGGCCGCAGCCATGCCTGCACTCCGGACGCTGCGGATATTGGGCAGTTCCATGATGGTGCTGACCGGCGCGTTGCTGTTCAAGCCTTCCAGGCTGAGTGGATCCACCCATGGCCCTTCGGCATCGGCGGTATAGAGGACGTCCCGGTACCGGGGCTCCAGCTCAGCGGGCAGGCCAAGGAAGAAATCGATGCCCAGCGGTGTCCGGATCCGCCGTTCATAGATGCCTTGCAGGGATTCTCCGGCAGTCCGGCGGCACAGTTCCTCCATGATGATCCCGATGGTCAGGGCGTGATAGCCGAATTGCCGGCCGGGCTGCCAGGAGGGACGCGCCGCCGCCAGCCGGGCAGCAGCATCGGCAGTGGTGAACTCATCCAGGGCGAACCCGCCCTCCACACCCACCAGGCCGGCCTGGTGGGACAACGCCTGCCGCACCAGGAGCCGGTCCTTGCCGTGCACTCCAAACTCAGGCCAGTACTTGGTCACGGGAGCGTCGAGGTCCAGGAGGCCGTCCTGGACCAGGAGTGCGATCACCATGGCCGCCACTCCCTTGGAGCAGGAGTAGGCGCCCGTGATGGTTTGCTGGTCCATATCCGGGCCGCCCGCCAGCTGTAGCACCTGCGAGCCGTTCCGGTACGCGGCCACCTGTGCACTGTAATTCGAGTCCTCGGCCAGGAACGATTCGAACAGCTCCAGGACATTTTCGAAACCGGGCGCTACAAAACCATGAGAAGTTTGCATCCGACCAGTCTAGGCGAGCAAGCGCTTTCCCTTACAGCGTCGCGCCGTGCCCCGGTGCAACTTCTTCACCCGGTTTCACCGGGCCAGGCGGTGTTCCGTCACCAAAGGGCCTGCCGCCCAGGGCCTCGCGGCCGTGGGGCTCAAGCCAGCCGCCAAGGGCAGGACCGGCGGGAACGATCCCGGTGGGATTGATGTCCTCGTGCACGATGTAGTAGTGCTGCTTGATCTGCACGAAGTCGATGGTGTCCCCAAATCCCGGCGTCTGGAAAAGGTCCCGGGCGTATCCCCACAATGCGGGCATCTCACTGAGTTTTTGACGGTTGCACTTGAAGTGGCCGTGGTAAACGGCGTCGAAGCGGGCCAGGGTGGTGAACAGCCGCACGTCCGCTTCGGTGATGGTGTCGCCCACCAGGTAGCGCTGGCCGGACAGGCGGTCCTCCAGCCAGTCCATCGCGGCCCAGAGCCGTTCATAGGCAGAGTCATATGCTTGCTGGGAACCGGCGAAGCCGCAGCGGTAGACGCCGTTGTTGACCTCGGTAAACACGCGCTTATTGACCTCGTCGATCTCGTCCCGAAGGTGCTCGGGGTACAGCAGAGGTGCGCCGGGACGGTGGAACCTGGTCCATTCCGTGGAAAAGTCCAGCGTGATCTGCGGGAAGTTGTTGGTCACCACTTCACCGGTGGCCACGTCGACGATCGCCGGGACAGTGATACCTCGCGGGTAGCCCGGGAACCGCTTGAAAAAGGCCTCCTGCAGGCGTGTGATGCCCAGGACAGGGTCCACTCCGCCGGGGTCAAGGTCAAAGGTCCAGGACCGGGCATCGTGCGTAGGGCCGGGCTGGCCGAGGGAGATGGCATCCTCCAGTCCCAGGAGCCTGCGGACAATCACGGTTCTGTTGGCCCAGGGGCAGGCCCTCGCGGCGATGAGGCGGTACCGTCCAGCCTCAACCGGCCAGCCAGGTTCCCCGTTAGGTCCCGTCCTGCCGTCCGCGGTGATGCGGTCCTCGATGTAGTTGGTGTCTCGGTTGAACTCGGCTCCGCCCGTGACGTAGGAGCCGCGCGTGCTGTAATCAGCGGGTTTGCCGCCTGCCCGCTGCCGGGCGCTTTCCGTTTCCTGGCTCATAAATCCAGCCTATGCGCCCGGCGGCAGGATTGCTGAGATTGGCTGCCAGGCTGCCAGCCAGGATGCGGCTACAAGGACCAGAAACATGAGGATCCATATGCCGGAAGGCACTGCCGTTGCCCGGTACAGCAAATAGGCGTCGGACGTGGCAAGCCTGTCCCTCCTGCGCAGGTGGACATGCGTGAGTCTGCCAAGGTCCCGCACCGCACCAATCAGGAGTACCAGGCCCAGGATGACGGCGACGTGGCCCACGAATGCTGCCGGAACCAGGAGAATCAGCGCGGCGCAGCCAAGGATGGCTCCGGTGGTAATAAGGAAGCCCGCAGCGTTGCGAAGGAACATCAGTGTGGCGGCCAGGACAACGGCGCTGGCCGCGACGGCGGCCGGCCCCCAGCCATTGAAACCACACCAAACGAAGGCGGCACCAATCACTGCAGGCGTGGGGTAGCCCCAGAAGCAGGACCAAACGGTGGCGAGCCTGCTCCGGCTGTAGGTGGTGGTGGTTCCGGAATGGTCAAGCCTGAGCCGGATTCCGGAGAGCCGCTGTCCGCTCGTTACAGCGGCAAAGGCGTGTCCCAGTTCGTGGGTGGCGGTAGAGAGCAGGCCCACATACCTCCAGGACCGGCGGGGGATGGCCAACGCAGTGGCGATGGATACAACCAGCAGCAACTCCGTGACGCTGATGGTGGGGATATCCGTCTGTCTGAACGCGCTGAGCACCGGGGCCCAGAAGTCACTGGGGAGGCTCACGGGGTGCGGTCCGGGGAGGTGCGGGCTTTTTCGGGCATAAGCCCCTACGGTACTAGGGATGGCTGGGTGCGGCCGCAGTACCCCGCCGCCCCGCGAACAAGGGCCGACAGGCAACAAGGAACAGAGGAAAACCGTGTCATCACTGAAAGAACGGCTGCAGGCCGACGTGGTCATCCACATGAAGGAGCGCAACAAGACGGCGCTCACCACCGTCCGGAACGTCCTGGGCGAAATCGAGACCCGTGAGAAATCGGGTAAGACTCCGGTGCAGCTTGATGACCTGCAGGTGACGTCCCTGCTGCAGAAGGAAGCTGCGAAGCGCCGCGAAACGGCGGGAATCTACACGGAAGCGGGCCAGGCGGACCGTGCCGCGGCGGAGATCGCCGAGGCGGAAGTCATAGAGTCCTATCTGCCCCAACCGCTGTCGCAGGAGGAAGTCGAAGGGATCGTGGATAAGGTAATTGCCAGGCTGCGCGACGCGGGCCGTGAACTGACACCCCGCCAGATGGGCGAAGTCATGAAACCTGTGACGGCGGAGGTGGCGGGGCGCTTCGACGGCAAGGAAGTCAGCCAAATCGTGCGGCGGAAGCTCACTTAAAGCCTAGAGGCACGTCTCCCAATGGGACGTGCCTCTTGCTTAGTTGAGGGAATGGCTGAATCCGCCGCTCCACATGACCGCCTGGTCAGCCCTCGCACTCGGTGCAGTAGCTGTGGCCGTCCTTCTGGCGCGCAATCTGCGAGCGGTGACGGACCAGGAAGCATGAGTAGCAGGTGAATTCGTCGTCCGCCTGCGGAATGACCTGCACCACGAGCTCCTCGGCGACGAATTCGCCGCCGGGTACGCCCGCACCGTCCAGGCCGTCAGCTTCGTCCAGCTCAAGCACCACGCTGCGTGCGTCGGGAGCATTGGCTGACTGGAGCTGCTCGAGTGAGTTGTCCTGCGATTCCTTGACGTCGGAACGCAGTTCATCGTAATCGGTTGCCACTTTGGGTGCTTCTCTTTTCTTTGGTTCGTCTGTCGCGTATGAAACGTACAGCATCATCCGGGTATTCCCCAATAGCCGGAGTATATTGACCGCCGCCTGGGTACAGGTTCAGAGGAAGGCCGGCGCAGCGTTTCGTTGTGCTGTTCCGGCCGCAGGGGCAGGGGAGGCCGCAGGAAAAGGAGCGGCCCCGGCTTGAGTCGAAGGGGTATATGTGGAGCAGCTGACTGCAGAATTCGGTGGTGCCGGACGGGCCGGTATGGGTGTTGGCCCCGTCCTTGAGAAGTTCGATGCAGTGTACAGGATTGCGGTCCTGCGCGGCGGCGGGCTGGGTGACCTCATTTTTGCCATCCCCGCCATGGCCGCGCTGAAAGCGGCTTATCCGGAGGCTTCCATAACGCTTCTTGGCACTCCGGCACACAAGGCACTGATAGGTGCGACGAAAAGCCCGGTGGACGAAGTCTGTGTCCTGCCTTTTTCCGAAGGCGTCCGGCCCGGCGAGGAAAACGAGGAAGAACTGGACCGGTTTTTCCAGGAAATGCGTGCGCGCCGCTTCGACCTGGCGGTCCAGCTCCACGGCGGGGGACGGTACTCGAACCCTTTCCTGCTCCGGCTGGGCGCCCGGCACACGGTGGGAACCCGCACACCGGATGCGGCGAGCCTGGAGCGAACAGTTCCGTACCTCTACTACCAGCATGAACCGCTGCGGGCCCTTGAAGTGGCGGGTTTCGCCGGCGCGTTTCCGGTTGACCTTGAGGCCCGGCTCGCGCCGGCCGAAGGGCTGGGTGCCTTATCCGGAACGGCCGACGACGGTAGCCAGCCTTTGGTGGTGATGCATCCCGGCGCTACCGATCCCCGCCGTCGTTGGCCCGTTGAGCGGTTCGCCGAATTGGCTGCGGCCTGCGCCGCAGACGGATTTAAGGTGGTCGTTGTGGGGGACAAGAGCGAGCGGGAACTTGGCGGGCGCATCGTGGAACTGGCCGATTCCGGACAAGTCCGGTCCGTCGCAGGAGAGCTGGACATGGCAGGGCTGGTGGCGCTCATGGCCAGGGCAGCGGTGGTGGTGGGAAATGACAGCGGCCCGCGGCACCTGGCGCAGGCCCTTGGTGTGCCCACGGTGGGAATCTTTTGGGCTGGCAATGTCATCAACGCCGGGGCGCTTGGCAGGAGCCTTCACCGCCTCCACGCCTCCTGGGTGACTGCCTGCCCGACATGCGGGATTGATGTCACACAGGTGGGCTGGACGGCACCACGATGCCCGCATGACGATTCCGTGGTGGCCGGAGTGGCCGTTCGCGATGTGCATGAGGACGTCCGCAGCCTGGCGGAAACAGACCTGGGCGGGCTGGGCGTATGAGGAACCCGGGAACTGGACCGGCTGTGGCGTCCAATGGAGTGCAGGATGGCAAGCCTGAGCTCCTGGTCCTCCGGGCGCTCAAACTCGGGGACCTGCTCGTCGCGGTTCCGGCACTCAAGGCCCTCCGGAGGACATTCCCGGAGCACAGGCTGCGGTATGCGGCCCAGGGATGGTTGTCCGAGGCACTGGGCCTGGTGGGTGGCTATGAGCTTTTCCCCACCCACGGCCTTGATGAGCCGTTGGCCATGGAACCCGGCGTAGTGGATGTGGCCGTGAACCTGCACGGCAGCGGGCCGGAGAGCCAGGACAGGATCGAGGCCCTGCAGGCCAGGCAGACAATAGGGCACCGGAGCCAGTACCGGGATGGCCCGCCCTGGCGCGCGGAACTGCACGAAAGGGAACGCTGGGTCAGGCTCCTGGAGTGGCACGGCATCGAAGCTGATCCCTTGGATATCCACCTGAATCGACCCCATGTGCCCAGCCCGGTTCCTGCCGCCACCGTTCTGCACGTGGGAGCGGCCTACGGCAGCCGCCTCTGGCCCGCCGACCGCTTCGCGGCAGTCGCCTCCACTCTCGCCGCAGCGGGGCACAACGTCGTCTTCACGGGCGGGAGCGGCGAACGGGAGCGTGCCTTGGACGTCTGCCGCCGGTCCGGTCTTGCAGAGGACGTGGTGCTGGCGGGGCGGCTGGGGCTGGCCGAATTTGCAGCCACCATCGCAGCAGCACGCCTTGTGATCTCGGCGGATACCGGAGCGGCCCACCTGGCATCCGCGTACGGGACTCCGTCAGTGGTGCTGTTTGGCCCGGCTCCACCCGAAATCTGGGGTCCGCCCCCGGGGCCGCATGTGGTGCTGACGCGTGCCGAGCTGAGGCGTGGCGACACCTTCGCGGACCAACCCGACCCCGCATTGCTGGCGGTTACCGTCCAGGACGTCCTCGCGGCGGCGCGGGAGTTGGGTGTGCTGTAGGAAAGCCAGCGTCACGCCAGCCTGGCATGTACGGGCCCTCTTGTTTGGGGCAGGGAACCCCTAAAATGAGGCTATGGGCATTGAGTTCGGGATTGCCTTGGTGTTGTTCACCGCCTTGCTCTGGGTCGTGGTCACTTTCACAATCCTGTCCGGCATTGACCGGCCGGAGCGGAAGGCCCGGCGCCAGGAACGGAGAGCGGACCGGGCCGAAAAGCGCAGGATCAGGTACCGTCCGGTGGCTGGCGGGTCCCGGCTTGCACAGCGAGGCAAGCATCCGCGCATCCTGCACCCTCATTGATGCCGGCAACGGTCATTGCGCTATGACAACGGAATGCGGGCCGGCGTGGGCAAGCCGGACCAGTGTGGCGATGGCCTGCGCTATCTTGTGTCCGCCCTGGGCCGACGGCTCGATGGGGTTCGCATAGTCCGCGTCCTGGCTGCAGATGAGCCGCAGGTCTATCAGTGCTGCTCCCCGCGAGAAGGCAGCCCTGGTGATGGAATCGTTGAAAAGGGCCAGCGCCGCCTTGATGACCTTCTGGTTCGGCTCGGAGGAAGGTGTGTCGTAGATGGTGCATACCGCCGTCGGCAGTCCCTGCGCCACGACGGCAGACAGCATGGCCCGGTAGTCGGCGTGGAACCTGTCCCTTGCCGCACCCAGCAGGAGCAGCGCCCCGGCAAGTGAGGCGGGTTGCTCCTGCAACAGCGGGGCGTAGCCGAGCGCGTCGTTTCCACCGGCGCTCACCACGAGGTGGCTCGCATCTGCAGGCAGGCGGGCAAGCTGGCGCACGACGCCGGTGATGACGTCCCCGTCGATCGCCAGGAGGGAGCATTTCCAGCCTGGCAGTTCCCGCCGCAGCTGGGTGACCACGTCCGGGCCGCCATTAACGTAGGCGCCGTTGTCGAAGATGGAATCACCCAGCAGCACCACGTGGCCCGGTTTCCGGCCCTGACCGTCCGCATTATTCATGGATGCCATGTTCCACCCTTGACTGAACATGGGCCACCTGCAGTACGGCCGGCCTAGCCGCCGTGCCGGGCAGCCAGGAGGGTCCTCATTGCCACCGTCTGCATGGTGCTGGCTGATGGCCGGGGCCACATGCCCAACGTCCGTTCTACGGCGCCGTGGTCAGCTGGCGACCTGTCGAGCGAGCCTTACAGGGCGCTTCTGATGTAGGTTCTCCAGTCCGGAGGCAAGGAGTTCGACGGCGGGATCCGGCTTGTCACCCGACTCCCGCCGTCGCTTTGTGCGTACCGGCGGGCGGCGCGGTGCTTGCCGGAACGGGAAAACGCGGGACACTGGAAGCCTCCACGACGAAAGCGGACCACCTTGATCAAGCTCCAGCAGGACGCCGACGGTTTCATCCGGATGAACCGGCACTTCCCGGAGAATCTCAATATCACCGTCATCTTCGCCGATGGCGCTACCGAAGAGTTCCCGGGCCGCCGGCTCAACCGGGCCTACGACGACGCTTTGGCTGAATACCGCGCCCAGAACCACCTCGATGCCAAAGGCTTCCAGCGGTCACCCCGGAAGAAAACGGGCTCGGGGAACAAGATCGAGTTTGTGCGCGTCCACCCTGGAATGGGCCAG
Source organism: Pseudarthrobacter sp. W1I19 (assembly GCF_030817835.1). Classification (NCBI taxonomy): domain Bacteria; kingdom Bacillati; phylum Actinomycetota; class Actinomycetes; order Micrococcales; family Micrococcaceae; genus Pseudarthrobacter; species Pseudarthrobacter sp. W1I19. The sequence continues at coordinate 2,173,173 of NZ_JAUSZR010000001.1, read as the reverse complement.
CAGGGATAGTTCAAGCTCAAGAAGGCAAGGAACGCAGCGGCACGAAGAACTCCTCCAGGAGGCCGTCTACGTTACAGCGGGCGCTTGGCGATTTTCTTGACCCATGCGGGGGACTCGAGGCCTTGCTTCTTATCAGTTGAGAGTCGAAGACGGGCGGCTCTAACGATGACGCGTTCCTGTGCGGGGGAGACGTAAGGTTTCTGCTCGCCGTCGGACGTTTTCTTTTCCGCTACTGCACTCATCGATCCTCCTTCAGGTCCTCGTCCACTTCATTGTCCGGCAACGGAGGCAACAGGTCCAGTGTGGCCTCTCCGTTGGCCAGTGGACGCGTCCAGGCTTCCGCAATGATTTGAGCCTCTTCCGGCCCGGCGAGATTGCTGGTGCTGAGCAGCTCCAGCACAGCGAGGCCGATGTCTTGTTTTTCGGGTTTGTTGTCCACCGAGGCTTCCAGGGCCCACTGGGCCCTGCGCCACCATTCGGAACGGCTGTCCGCTTCGGCTTTTTGCCGCAGGGCCCGATCGTCCGCGATGGTCCGCTGCCGAAGTGTATTCCAGCCAATAAAGGCGGCCAGCAAGGCGCCGAGCACCACGGCCAGCGGACCCAGTGCGGCAACGATCTGCCACCACTCGGCCGGTCCGCTGTCCAAAGTGACATGGACGGGGCCTGGCGACGGTGTGCTGTTCACTCATCCAGCCTAAAGGCCACCTCAGACAGCCCCTGGGACTCTGCATTCGAGGGTGCGCCGTGGCGTCCGGCGTCACCTCCGTTAAAGGAGTGGCGGATCTCACTCCAGCTGTGAGTGCAGAGCCAAAGTGCAGATAGTGAAGACACAAAGAAGCCCCGGAAAATCACTGATTTTCCGGGGCTTCCGTTTGTGCGCGGAGGGGGACTTGAACCCCCACCCCCTTTCGAGGACTAGCACCTCAAGCTAGCGCGTCTGCCATTCCGCCACCCGCGCAGGTGGTATTCCGGGAACCGATTCCGCCTTTCAGCGTTTCGCGTCTCTCCGAAGCAGCGAGAAAAACTCTAACACGACTTTCCGGGAACAACGAATCGGGCCACATAGGTAGGCTGAGGGCAGCGAACCAGCGCATGCCCACCCGTCATTCCCAGTGAGGAGCTTTCATATGCCTGATGTCCTGCCCGAGGATGAAGTTGTCCGGATCTGCCAGGAGCTCATCCGGATAGACACCTCAAACTACGGCGACGGGTCCGGGCCGGGGGAGCGGGCAGCAGCTGAGTATGCAGCCGGGCTCATCGAAGAGGTCGGCCTGGAGGCCGAGATCTTTGAGTCTGCTCCCGGGCGGGCGAACGTGGTGACCAGGATGGCCGGCGAGGACCCCTCCGCCAGCGCCCTGGTGGTGCACGGCCACCTCGACGTGGTGCCCGCGCTCCGGGACCAGTGGTCCGTGGACCCGTTCGGGGCCGAACTGAAGGACGGGCTCATCTGGGGCCGCGGCGCCGTCGACATGAAGGACATGGACGCCATGATCCTTTCGGTCCTGCGGAGCTTCGCCAGGACGGGCAAAAAGCCCAAGCGGGACATCATCTTCGCCTTCTTCGCGGATGAGGAAGCCGGCGGGGCTTTGGGCGCACGGTACGCAGTGGACAAGCGCCCGGAACTCTTCGAGGGCGCCACGGAGGCCATCTCCGAAGTGGGTGGCTTCTCGGCAACCATCGGCGGCCAGCGCACCTACCTTCTCCAGACCGCGGAAAAGGGCATCTCCTGGCTGCGCCTGGTGGCGCACGGCCGGGCCGGCCACGGCTCCCAGATCAACACGGACAACGCCGTCACCCGCCTGGCGGCAGCGGTAACGCGGATCGGCGAATACAAGTGGCCCATCGAACTGACCCCCACCACCCGGCAGTTCCTGGACGGCGTGACCGAACTCACGGGCGTGGAGTTCGACGCCGACAATCCGGACCTCCTGCTGGACCAACTGGGAACGGTGGCACGTTTCGTGGGAGCCACCCTGCAGAACACCACCAACCCCACGCTGCTCAAAGGCGGCTACAAGCACAACGTCATCCCGGAATCAGCTGAGGCACTCATCGACTGCCGCACCCTGCCGGGCCAGCAGGAGCACGTCCTGGAAATCGTGCGGGAACTCGCGGGAACCGGGGTGGACGTCAGCTACGTCCATAACGACGTGTCCCTTGAGGTCCCGTTCGCCGGCAACCTGGTGGACTCCATGATTGACGCCCTGCATTCGGAAGACCCGGGCGCGAAGGTCCTGCCGTACACGCTCTCCGGCGGCACGGACAACAAGTCCCTCAGCCGGCTCGGTATCACCGGCTACGGCTTCGCACCGCTGATGCTCCCGGACGAACTGGATTTCACGGGCATGTTCCACGGCGTGGACGAGCGCGTCCCTGCGGACTCACTCAAGTTCGGGGCCAGGGTACTCAACACCCTGCTCACCAACTACTGAGCAGGTGCACATGACCCCGGAAGACATCCTGCCCGACGAACTGCTGGAGCGGATCCGCGGCCGGGCCGCCGGATACGACCGGGACAACGCCTTCTTCCACGAGGACCTGCAGGAGCTTGTGGAGGCCGGATACCTGAAGCTTTTTGTCCCCGCGGACGACGGCGGGAAGGGCCTTGGTCTCGCGGCGGCGGCGCAGTGCCAGCGAAGGCTGGCAACGGCTGCCCCCGCCACCGCCCTGGCGGTGAACATGCACCTGGTGTGGACCGGCGTCGCGCAGGTCCTCGCCGCACGCGGGGACGCTTCCCTTGATTTCGTGCTCAACGAAGCGGCCGCAGGCGAAGTCTTCGCGTTCGGCAACTCCGAAGCGGGCAACGATTCTGTCCTCTTCGACTCCCGCACGGCGGCCGAGCCGCGTCCCGGCGGCGGCTATGCCTTCACCGGAACCAAGATCTTCACCAGCCTCTCACCGGCCTGGACCAGGCTGGGGATCTTCGGGAAGAACCCGTCCGGCAGGGACGGCGACGGCGAGCTGGTCCACGGGTTCATTACCCGGGAAACGCCGGGCTACCGGATCCTTGACGACTGGGACACGCTCGGGATGCGCGCCAGCCAGTCGGGCACCACTGTCCTGGAGGGCGTTGAAGTCCCGGCAGACCGGATTTTCCGCAAGCTTCCCGTGGGTCCCAACCGGGATCCGCTGATCTTCGCCATCTTCGCGTGCTTCGAAACACTGCTGGCCGCCGTCTACACCGGCGTGGGGGAGCGGGCCCTCACCCTGGGCGTGGAGGCCGTCAAACGGCGTACCTCGTTCAAGAACAACGGACGCAGCTACGCGCAGGACCCGGACATCCGCTGGAAGGTCGCCGAAGCGGCGATGGCCATGGACAACCTCTACCCGCAGCTGGCTTCGGTGACCGCCGACGTCGACAACCTTGCCGACCACGGCCCGCAGTGGTTCCCCAAGCTCGTCGGCCTGAAGGTTAACGCAACGGAAACGGCACGCCGTGTGGTGGACCTGGCCATCCGGGTCAGCGGGGGGTCAAGCTACTTCCGCGGCTCCGAGCTCGAGCGGCTGTACCGGGACGTCCTGGCGGGGATGTTCCACCCGTCCGACGACGAATCGGCCCACAACACGGTGGCCAACGCCTGGCTGGGCCCGCTGGAGGAGTAGGAGGTGGACGGGTCCGCTGGACCTCTTATGTCCTAGACGGTCCGCTGGACCTGCATGACCCGGCGGCGGAGCCAGAACCGCCTCCCGCCGCCCAGGTACAGCTTGCTGCGCTCGAGCTCCCACTTGCCGTATTCGGAATGCTCCACCAGGCGGCGGCGTGCCTCATGCAGTGAATCCACAGGGCTCACCGTCAGTACGAGGTACTCGTACTGCTTCGCATAGTCCCGTTCCCGCTGGACCGAGCTGGTGAGAAATTGTTCCTTCATTTGCTCTCCATTTTCGTCCTTTTCCGGCTAACGTGAAGTCATGAGCATCGATCCGCGTGTCGCGCTTCAGTCCTTGACCACCGCTTTGGAAGAACACCTTATAGCAGCATCGAACCGCCGCGGAGATGGAGATCCCTCCGTAGAGGCGGCGTTTTTTGCTGTTGCCGATGCCTTCGAAGTCTATGAGGACGCCCTCTACGAGGCCTACAACGAGGTCACCCCGCTCCAGGTCTTTGATGACGAGGACGAAGAGGATGAAGAGAGCGTCGTCGATGACGAGGACCTGGAAATCGTCGAGGACCGGAACCTCTAAAACAAAAGCCGCACCACGGTCGAAGCCCTAGTTGAGCGCTGAAGCGTCTTCCAGGGCGCAGGCAATCTCCGGCGGCAGCGGTGTCAGCTGCGCATCCAGGATCTCCTTCAGCTGCGCAGGCGTGCGGGGCCCCACTATCGCGGTGGACACCCCGTGCTGCGATAGCAGCCAGCTCAAGGAGACATCCTGCGGGGTCCGCCCCAGCCCCTTCGCTGCCATGCATACGGCGTCAACCGTCCTGGATGCTTTGCCGTCAAGGTAAGGCTCAACGTAACCGGCTGCGGCCGCCGAGGCACCGCGGGAGCCGGTGGGAATACTGCCGCGATACTTGCCGGTGAGCACGCCGCGCCCCAGCGGCGCCCAGGCCATGAGGCCCAACCCGGCATCCTCGATGGCCGGGATAAGCTCCACCTCCGGCGTCCGCTGCAGGAAAGAATATTCAGCCTGTGCAGCCACCAGCGGAAACCCTGCAACGGCCGCTGCCTTGGCAGTCTGCCAGCCGTTGAAATTCGAAACTCCGGCGTAGCGGGCCCGGCCCGTCCGCACCGCGAACTCCAAAGCGGACAGCGTCTCGTCCAACGGCACATTGCTGTCCCACGCCTGCGCGAACCAAACATCAACATAATCGGTGCCAAGCCTGGCCAGACTGGCCTCAAGGCCGCTGAGCATTGCATTACGTGATGTGTCCACGCCCCGCCGGCCATCCGGCGTCGTCATTCCCGCTTTGGTGGAGATGGAAACCTCTGTGCGGGCCACCACGTCGCCCAGCAGGGAACCGATCATCGCCTCAGAGCGCCCGTCGGCGTAGGACGCCGCAGTGTCCACGTGCCGGCCGCCCGCCTTCAGGAAAGTACGCAGCAGTTCCGAAGCGTCCTGTTCGTCCGTCTCGCCGGCCCAGGACATGGTGCCTAGGGAAAGGGCGGAAACTCGCAATCCACTGTTGCCGACGAAACGCTGCTGCATAGCAGCAAGCTTACGGGCAGAACCGGTACTGCCATGCCGTAGGGTCTTAGCGTGAACTGGTTTGAGGCGGCCCTGCTGGGCCTTGTGCAGGGACTGACCGAATTTCTACCTATTTCATCGAGTGCGCACCTGAGAATTGTGGGGCAGTTCCTGCCCAACGCCGCGGATCCCGGCGCAGCTTTCACCGCCATCACCCAGCTCGGAACCGAAACCGCGGTGCTCATTTACTTCTGGCGGGACATTGTCCGGATCGTCAAGGCGTGGGCAGGCTCACTCACCGGAAAAGTATCCCGGCAGGACCCGGACGCCCGGATGGGCTGGCTGGTCATCCTGGGCAGCCTCCCCATCATCGTCCTGGGCCTGCTGTTCCAGGACCAGATCGAATCGGTCCTCCGCAGCATGTGGATCGTGGCCACCATGCTGATTGTGTTCGGCCTGATCCTGGCTGTTGCGGACGCCGTTGGCAAGCAGAAGCGCGACCTGAACCATCTCACGTACAAGCACGGCATCCTCTTTGGCTTCGCGCAGGCCATGGCCCTGATCCCCGGCGTATCCCGGTCCGGCGGCACCATCACCGCCGGCCTCCTGATGGGCTACACCCGTGAAGCCGCCGCGCGCTACTCCTTCCTACTGGCCATTCCGGCCGTTTTTGGCAGCGGACTCTTCCAGCTGTACAAAACAGTGTCCAAAGAAGGCATCACGGGCCCTTACGGCCTGCCGGAAACAGCCCTTGCCACCGTCATCGCCCTCGTGGTGGGCTACGTCATCATCGGCTGGTTCCTGAAATTCGTCTCCACCCGCAGCTACCGCCTGTTTGTCTGGTACCGGATCTTCCTGGGCCTCGCCCTGTACCTGCTTCTCGGTTTCAATGTCATCAGCGCCTAGCACTAGGCTTGGCGTGTGAAATCCTGGATCTCCCGCCCTGTTCCTGACGTGCCCGGCAGCATGCCTGCCATCCGGTTGTTCGACACCGCTTTAGGGCGCGAGGTGGCCTTGGAACCGGACGGGCAGCCGTCCATGTACGTTTGCGGCATCACCCCCTACGACGCCACGCACATGGGGCATGCCGCCAGCTACGTCGCGTTCGACCTCCTGAACCGGGCCTGGCGGGACGCCGGCCACCCCGTGTCCTACGTCCAGAACGTCACGGACGTGGATGATCCGCTGCTGGAACGCGCCACGGCAACCGGTGTGGACTGGCGGGACCTTGCGGCCGGCCAGATCGAGCTCTTCCAGACGGACATGGAGGCGCTGAACGTCCTCGCTCCTGACCACTACATCGGCGCCGTCGAATCCATCTCCCTGATCGTTCCGGAGGTAGAGCGCCTGGTCAGCCTCGGGCTGGCTTACAAGGTGCAGGGCACCAACGGCGAGCCTGACGGCGATGTCTATTACGACGTCGAAGCAGCCGGCAAGCAGTCCGTGTCGCCGGACGCCTGGACCCTGGGTTCGATCTCCGGGCTGGCCGAAAGCGAAATGCTGGAGCTTTTCGCCGAACGCGGCGGGGATCCCGGCCGCTCCGGCAAGCGGCAGGCATTGGACCCGCTGCTGTGGCGCGTGGCGCGCGAAGGCGAGCCGAGCTGGCTTGGCGGCAGCCTCGGAGCCGGGCGTCCAGGCTGGCACATCGAGTGCACCGTGATCGCCCAGAAGTACCTGCCCTCGCCCTTCACCGTGCAGGGCGGCGGCTCCGACCTGATTTTCCCGCACCACGAGATGGGAGCGGGCCACGCCTATTCACTGGCCGGTGTTCCGCTCGCAAAGCACTACGCCCACGCCGGCATGGTGGGGCTGGACGGCGAGAAGATGAGCAAGTCCAAGGGCAACCTGGTCCTGGTCTCTAAGCTCCGGGCGGCAGGGGAGGACCCGGCCGCCATCCGCCTGGCCATCCTCGCCCACCACTACCGTTCGGACTGGTCCTGGACCGAAGAAGGATTCGAAGCCGCGAAAGCAGACCTGGCCGCGTGGCGCCAGGCGCTGGCCCATGCCCCCGCCGGCTCGGCATCCGCCCTGATCACGGAAATGCGCGCAGCCCTGGCTGCCGACCTCAACGCTCCGGAGGCTGTTGCGGCTGTCTCCCGTTGGGCTGAACAGGCGAACGCCGGCGGAACCCCGGCCAGCGGCGAGGACCAGGTATTGGTGCGGGACGCCGTCGACGCCCTCCTCGGCATCCGCCTCTAAAGGAGCTGCCTCCGCACCCGCCCAAGGGCAGGTCCGGAGGCAGGCTGAGGGCCTCCCGCGGGACTGTACCGGCTAGGGCCGGTCCTGGCCCCGCCGTTTGAGGTAGCGTTCGAACTCGCGGGCTATGGACTCGCCGGTTGCTTCGGGAAGATCAGCCGTGTCCTTCGCCTCTTCGAGCTGCCGTACATAGGCTGCGATTTCCGGATCCTCGGTGGCCAGTTCGTCCACGCCGCGCTCCCAGGCGTCGGCTTCCTCCGCCAGTTCGTGCGTGTCCAGCGGCACCTGGAGCAGCTCCTCAATACGGTGGAGGAGTGCCAGCTGTGCCTTCGGTGAAGGAGCCTGTGCAACGTAGTGCGGAACCGCCGCCCACAGCGAGACCGTGGGGATGCCGGCCAGCAGAGAAACCTCGGAGAGGACTCCCACGATTCCCACCGGCCCCTCATACTGTGACGCTTCCAGGTTCATGCGTTCGCGCAGCGGCCCATCGTCGGAGGAGGTACTTACGGGAATGGGCCGGCTGTGCGGAACGTCCGCCAGCAGGGCGCCCACCAGGATGACGTAGTCAACGTTCAGTGCTTCGGCATGGACCAGGAGTTCGGCCGTGTACGCGCGCCATTTATAGGACGGCTCGGTGCCCTGGACGAAGATGACGTCCACGTTGGAATTGGGTGCGCTGGCTTTGTAGATGCGCGTGGAGGGCCACTTGATCTTGCGTTCGCCGGCAGCGTTCCTGCGGATGGTGGGGCGCGTGAACTGGAAATCGTAGTACTCGTCGGCGTCGATGGACGCCACCTTCTTGCCGCCCCAAAGCTTGTTCAGGTACCGCAGCGAGTCGCTTGCGGCCTCGCCGGCATCATTCCAGCCTTCAAAGGCGGCAAGCATCACTGTCACGCGCTGTCCGTCAGGCACAGGCTGCAGGAACCGTTCGCGGGCTGGCCCTGCCCCCGGGTCGGTGGTGTCTCCCTCGAAGCTATTCATTTCTTCACCCTACGTCCAAGGAGCAGGGTGTTGCATTGAATGAAGCGCCGAAAAATGCACTGTTCGCGCCATAAACGGCAGCAACGAGTCCCGTATTCGCCCAAGGCGTAGCCCCAGCTCCCGTTCAGGCTGTCCCCGTAGACTGGATGGATGCGACAGCCAGCCACACCTTCCCCCCTGAGAGCCGTCCTATGGGACATGGACGGCACCATAGTGGACACCGAGCCCTATTGGATCGCAGCCGAGCACGCACTGGTTGAAGCCCACGGCGGAACCTGGTCCCATGAACAGGCCATGCAGCTGGTGGGCCAGTCGCTGACATTCTCGGCCGGCCTCCTCCAGCAGGCCGGCGTTGATCTGGGCATACGGCAGATTATCGACACGCTGACGGCCGAAGTGGTGGCGAGCGTCCGGCAGCAGGTGCCCTGGCGCCCGGGTGCCCGGGAACTGTTGGAAGACCTGCACCAGGCGGGCGTGAGGTGCGCGCTTGTCACGATGTCCGAGGGACCCCTGGCCCGTGAAGTGGTGGCCAGCCTTCCCCGCCCGTACTTCGAGGTGGTGGTCACCGGGGATTCGGTGGCGCAGGGCAAACCGCACCCCGAGGCCTACCTGAAGGCAGTGGAACAGCTCCAGGAATCCGATCCGGACCTTTCCCTGAGGCACTGCGTTGCACTTGAAGATTCAACGCCGGGCGTAGCGGCAGCAGTGGCCTCCGGCGTGGCCACCGTTGCCATTCCCCATATCGTCCCGCTGCCTGAAGACGAACGCTACATCCTTTGGGATTCCCTGGCCGGCCGGTCCCTGGCCGATCTGGAGGACCTGCTCCTGGCCCGTTCCCTCCCAAAGGAATCCACCGGGTACGAGCCTGCCCTGCACGAACCGGCAACACTGGAAGGGGCCGGGGCTCCGGGGGCTGTCCATGACTGAGACGGCTACTCCGGTCCGCCGTGAGGGCATCCCTCTGGGACGGATTGCCGGCGTTCCGGTGGTCCTGGCCTATTCCTGGTTCATCATCGCCGCGTTCACGGTGATTGTTTTCGGGCCGGTCCTTGACCGGAGCAACCCGGCGCTCGGCGCCAGCGCATACGTCGTCGCGTTCGCCTATGCCGTGCTGCTGCTGATCTCGGTCCTGGTCCACGAACTCGCCCATGCCCTGACGGCCAGAATCTACGGCTGGCCCACACAAAAGATTGTGCTCAATCTGTGGGGCGGGCACACCCAGTTCGACAGCTTCACAGCCACTCCGGGACGTTCCGTCCTGGTGGCACTGGCCGGCCCTGCCGCCAACTTTGTCCTGGCCGCCGGCGCCTGGCTGGTGCATGACTCCGACAGTCTGGGCAGTGTCGCTGAGATGCTTATGAACATCTTTATGTGGTCCAACTTCGTCCTTGGCGTCTTCAACGTCCTTCCCGGGCTGCCCCTGGACGGCGGCCGGCTGGTGGAGTCGGTCGTGTGGAAGGCCACCGGCAGCCAGGCCAAGGGCACGGTGGCGGCAGGCTGGGGTGGCCGCCTGATCGTGGTCCTGCTCGGCTACTGGTTCATCCTCCGCCCTCTGCTGGCCGGCGATTCACCCGACTTCGGCAACCTGATGATTACCATCCTGGTGGCCGGATTCCTGTGGATGGGTGCCTCGGCGGCCATTCAGCAGGGAACCCTGCGGGGACGGCTGCACCTGGTCAGTGCGGCAGGATTGTCGACGCCGGCTGTCGGACTGCCAGCCACGGCGTCAGTCCAGGACGCGCTCCGGATGGGAGCGCCGTCATCCACCGCTGTAGTGGTCTGCGGCGGGGACGGGCGCCCGGAGGGCGTTGTGGATCCAGCCGCGCTGCAATCCGTTCCGCCCGCAGCTGCCGGAACCACGCCACTTACTGCGGTGTCCTACGCCCTGGCCGCCGGAGCCTACGTGCCCGAATGGTCGAAAGGGCAGGAACTCCTGCAGTTCCTGTCCCAGCTCGAAGGCCGCGACTACGCCGTCGTTGACCACAACGGCAAGGTGACGGGGCTGCTCTCGCAGGAAGCGGTACTGGCCGCCATTACCGGCAGGCGTCCGCGTCCGGATGGGCACCCGCAGGGCAGGAACCGGTAGAGTTACCTGCCGGCAGTGCATTGCCGCCGCCACAGCCTGACGTCTTCACCGACGTTCGCGCGGGGGCGCAACAGTTTTACAGGAGCGAGGAAAATCATGAGCAGCGAAACTGCCGTCAACGAAGCCGCCGCGGCAGCCCAACCCGGTGTTGGCCCCGGAGCCTCGCAGCCGGTGGGAGCTGCCCGCCGCCGCGGCCCCTTCCGTGAAGGAGAACGCGTCCAGCTGACGGACGAGCGCGGCCGGATGAACACCGTCACCCTTGAACGTGGCGGCGCCTTCCACACCCACCGCGGATTCCTGAACCACGATGACATCATCGGCAAGGTGGACGGCTCCGTTGTGGTGAACAACGTTGGCCAGCAGTACCAGACGCTGCGCCCGCTGCTCTCGGACTTCGTCCTCTCCATGCCCCGCGGCGCTGCCGTTGTCTATCCCAAAGATGCCGGCCAGATCATCACCATGGCGGACATCTTTCCCGGCGCAAGGGTAGTGGAGGCGGGAGTGGGCTCCGGCGCCCTGTCCATCTCACTGCTCAGGGCCGTTGGCGACAACGGGTACCTGCACTCCTTCGAACGGCGTGAAGAATTCGCGGACATCGCCCGCGGAAACGTCGAGACCATCTTCGGCGGCCCCCACCCGGCGTGGCAGATCACCCTTGGTGACTTCCAGGAGGAAGTTGTCCGGACAGAGGAGCCCGGCTCGGTGGACCGTGTGGTCCTGGATATGCTCGCTCCCTGGGAATGCCTGGACGCCGTGGCAACGGTCCTCGCGCCGGGCGGCGTCTGGATCAACTATGTGGCCACCGTCACCCAACTGTCCCGGACAGCCGAGGCCATCCGCGCCGATGGCCGGTTCACCGAACCCGATGCCTGGGAGTCCATGGTTCGCGGCTGGCACCTCGAGGGACTCGCCGTCCGCCCGGATCACCGGATGGTGGCCCACACCGGATTCCTGTTGGTCACACGCCGGCTGGCCGACGGCGTCACGGGCATCTCCGTCAAGCGCCGCCCTTCGAAGACGGACTTCAACGAAGAGGATGTCAATGCCTGGACACCCGGAGCGGTAGGGGAGCGGCTGGTCTCAGACAAGAAGCTCCGGCGCGCCGCCAGGGACGCCATTGCGGGCACGAACGTCGTGGACACGCCTTAGATCAAGATCTAGTCCATATTTCGGGAGTCTCCATCCCTACCTGCCATCTTGGGGCTAAGGTCTTAATAGAAGCGCAGGAAGGGGCTGATACATCATGGAGACGCCAAACCAGGACTCCGGACGTACACCGGCAGAGCAGTCTGCCGCCAACGACCTCTCGGTTGCCGACCGCCAGGTCAACATCCTCCGGGACAAGCTCAGGCACATCGACCGGCAGTTGGCCGCGGCAACGCAGAACAATACCAAGCTGGTCACCATGCTTGAAGCCGCGAAAGCCGAGATTCTCCGGCTGAAGAACGCGTTGGACCAGGAAGGACAACCTCCCTACAGCTTTGGCACCATTCTCCAGCTGAACCCGCGGCGCCAGCCCTCTCCGGGCAACAGCGGGCAGGCTGCCACTGAAGAATCGGTGGACATCTTTAATGCCGGCCGGAAGATGCGGGTGGGCATCAGCCCGCTGGTGAACATCAACCAGCTGGCGGTGGGCCAGGAAGTCCTGCTCAACGAAGCACTGCTCGTCGTGGCCGGGCTTGGCTATGAGCGCGCAGGTGAACTGGCCACCCTGAAGGAAATGCTCGGCGCCGACCGCGTCCTCGTGGTGGGACGGGCCGACGAAGAGCGGGTGGTCCGGCTGTCCGGAGCGCTCCTGGCCGAAAAGCTCCGCGTGGGCGATGCCCTCTCGATCGACTCCAGGACCGGGTACGCGCTGGAGAAAGTGCCCCGGTCCGAGGTGGAGAACCTGGTCCTCGAAGAGGTCCCGGACATCACGTACGAGGATATCGGCGGGCTCGGGCCGCAGATCGAGCAGATCCGCGACGCCGTGGAACTGCCGTTCCTGCACCCTGACCTTTACCGGGAACACGGGCTGAAGGCGCCCAAGGGCATCCTGCTCTACGGCCCTCCCGGCTGCGGGAAGACCCTCATTGCCAAGGCGGTGGCCAATTCGCTGGCCGCCCGCGCGGCAGAGCGCTCGGGAAACGTGGACCTCAAGAGCTACTTCCTGAACATCAAGGGCCCCGAACTCCTGGACAAGTACGTGGGCGAAACCGAACGGCACATCCGCCTCATCTTTTCCCGCGCACGGGAGAAGGCGTCCGACGGCAGCCCCGTCGTGGTGTTTTTCGACGAGATGGATTCGCTGTTCCGCACGCGCGGCACGGGGATTTCCTCCGACGTCGAAACAACCATCGTGCCCCAGCTGCTGAGCGAGATCGACGGCGTTGAGCGGCTGGACAACGTCATCGTCATTGGTGCGTCCAACCGCGAGGACATGATCGACCCCGCCATCCTTCGGCCCGGCCGGCTGGACGTCAAGGTCAAGATCCACCGTCCGGATGCCGAGGCGGCCGCTGACATCTTTAACAAGTACATCACCACGGACCTGCCGTTCCACGAGTCCGACCTCGCCGAGCACAACGGCGACGTCCAGGCCACAGTGGACGCCATGGTCCAGCGCACCGTGGAAGCCATGTACTCCACGGACAAGTCCAATGAATTCCTGGAAGTCACGTACGCCAACGGTGATACCGAAATGCTGTACTTCAAGGACTTCAACTCCGGCGCCGTGGTCCAGAACGTGGTGGACCGGGCCAAGAAGTACGCTATCAAGGACCTCCTCACCACCCACCAGAAGGGGCTTCGGATCGAGCACCTGCTCCGTGCCGTGGTGGACGAATTCCGCGAGCACGAAGATATGCCCAACACCACGAATCCGGACGACTGGGCACGTATCTCGGGCAAGAAGGGCGAGCGGATCACTTACATCCGCACCATCGTCCAGGGCAAGGCGGGCCAGGAGCCAGGAAAGTCGATCGAAACAATGCCAACCACAGGGCAGTATCTATGACGGCAGCGCAGGAACCCGCCGCCGGGGGCGCCCTCCCCGTGGGCGGGGCCATGCGTGTCATGGGAGCAGAAACCGAATACGGCATCCATGCCCCGTCCGCCCCGTCTGCCAACGCCACCATGATGAGCGCCCGCGTAGTGCAGGCGTATGCCCAGGTAACACGCCAGCGTGCCGCCGGCGGGGCGGAAACGCGGTGGGACTATACGGACGAAGAGCCCCTGCACGACGCCCGCGGCTGGACTGTGGACAGGGCCTCCGCGCACCCCAGCCAACTCACTGACCAGCCACCGGTACTGGATGCGGAAGCGGTGGCACTGGCCTACGGCCGGGAGGAGCTGGAGCTCGACGGGCAGGACGAGTCCGGCACGCTCCTCATGAACATGGTCCTCGGCAACGGGGCCAGGCTGTACGTGGACCACGCACACCCCGAGTACTCAAGCCCCGAGGTGACCAACCCGCGGGACGCCGTCACCTGGGACGCGGCGGGAGACCTCGTTGCCCTGGCCACGGTAAGGCGACTGGCGGCAGACCCCGACCTGCCGCCGGTGAACCTGTACAAAAACAACACGGACAATAAGTCCGTGTCCTACGGCTCGCACGAGAACTACCTCATGCCACGGTCGGTACCCTTTGGAGACATCGTCCGGGGCCTGACGCCCTTTTTCGTCAGCCGGCAGATCCTTTGTGGATCCGGCCGGGTAGGGATTGGCCAGGATGCATCCGCCCCGGGTTACCAAATCAGCCAGCGGGCCGACTTCTTCGAAGCCGAAGTGGGCCTGGAAACCACCATCCGGCGTCCCATTATCAACACCAGGGACGAGCCGCACGCGACCGCGGACAAGTACCGGCGCCTGCACGTGATCATTGGCGACGCCAACCTCAGCCAGGTCTCCAACTACCTTAAATTCGGGACCACTTCCCTGGTCCTCAGCCTGATCGAGGCAGGTCTTGCACCGAAGATCGAGGTCCACGAACCCGTCTCCGCCCTACAGGCCATCAGCCACGATACCTCCCTGACCGCCACCGTCCGGCTCATGGACGGCAGGCGGGTTACTGCCATGGACCTGCAATGGATGTACCACGAGGCAGCGGCCAAGCTGGCGCAGGACACCGGCGTGGGCGACGCCCTGGACGGTGACGGGCACACACACGACGTATTGGACCGCTGGGCCATGGTGCTCACCCAGCTGGACAACGACCGGGCGGCTGCCGCCAGCTCCGTGGAATGGGTTGCCAAGCTCTCCCTCCTGGAGGGTTACCGCGACCGCGACGGACTTCAGTGGAACGATGCCAGGCTGGGGCTGATCGACCTCCAATGGGCGGACATCAGGCCCGAGAAAGGCCTCTACTACCGTCTCCTGGCCAGGAACCGCATGGACAGGATCGTCGACGACGCGGCCATAGCAGCGGCGGTGGCAGAGCCGCCGTCGGACACCCGCGCGTTCTTCCGGGGGAAGTGCGTAAGCAGCTTCGGCAAGGACGTGGTGGGGGCCAGCTGGGACTCCGTCATCTTCGACGTCCCGGGCTACGGCAGGCTCCAGCGCGTGCCCACCCGGGAACCGTTGAAAGGAACCAAAGGTTTGACCGGAGCGTTGTTCGAACGCTACCGGGAAGCGGGCCCGTTCCTCGGAGAGCTGCTGGGACACAGCACCGCTCCGCCTGCGGCATAAACCGCGCCGGACGGACCGCTTCGTGGCAGGATGGGCATATCGGAAGATCCGCCGGATCTGACGACAGGAAAGGGAGAGGTAACAATGGCAGGCCAGGAGCAGCAGCAGCCGCAATCGCGCGACACCCAGGTCGACGAGGACATCCCCGAGGCACCCCCGGCGCCGCCCGAAGCACAGGCATCAGCAGCCACCGAAGGCGTCGATGACCTTCTCGACGAAATCGATGGAGTGCTGGAATCCAACGCCGAGGAGTTCGTGCGCGCCTTCGTCCAAAAAGGCGGCCAGTAACCCGGACCGGAGGGTGGCGGAAGCCGCGGCCGGCCGGAATCTGTACCGACGTTGAAGAACTACGTTCAAGGAGTGCATGAGTGCAGGAATCAACCGCCAACCGGGTAGCCGCCAACGCCACCTCGTCCTTCACCGAACATCTGCAACGGGACCGGCCCGAGCTCCTGCCTTATAACAGGGGACTCCAGGCGGCTGCGCCCGGCGCCGCTCCGCTGCAGGTGCCGCATGCCACCACCATCGTCGCGTTGAGCTATGCCGGCGGTGTGCTGATGGCGGGGGACCGGCGGGCCACCATGGGCAACGTGATTGCCAGCAGGCACATTGAAAAAGTCTTCCCCGCGGACCGTTACTCCGTCCTGGGGATCGCCGGCACTGCCGGCATCGCCATAGACCTCACCCGCCTGTTCCAGGTGGAACTCGAACACTACGAGAAGATCGAGGGGACGCTGCTCAGCCTTGAAGGCAAAGCCAACCGGCTGGGAGCAATGATCCGCGGCAATCTGCCCCTGGCCCTGCAGGGGCTCGCCGTAGTGCCGCTCTTCGCCGGCTTCGACACCAGTGCCGGAGTCGGGAGGCTTTTCTCCTACGACGTCACGGGCGGCAGGTACGAAGAGCACGAGCACCATACGGTGGGCTCGGGTTCGGTCTTTGCCCGGGGCGCCCTGAAGAAGCTGTGGCGGCCCAACCTGAACGAGGCCGAAGCCGTCGCCGTCGCCGTCGAAGCCCTCTACGATGCGGCCGACGACGATTCCGCCACCGGCGGCCCGGACACCGTCCGGAAGCTGTGGCCAGTGGTTTACACCGTCGACAGGACGGGTGCGCGGCGGGTGGCAGAGAACGAGCTCGCTGCCGCGGCTACCAACGTCATCGAATCCCGCACCAACGCTGGGCGGGAGGCCTGAGAATGACACAACAGTTTTATGTATCACCTGAGCAGCTGATGAAGGACCGTGCGGATTTCGCACGGAAGGGCATCGCCCGCGGCCGCTCTGTCGCAGTGATCAGCTGCGCGGACGGCATCGCGCTGGTAGCCGAGAACCCCTCGCCATCCCTGCACAAGATCGGCGAAATTTACGACAAAATCGCATTCGCCGCCGTCGGAAAATACAACGAATTCGAAAGCCTCCGGCAGGCCGGCGTGCGGTATGCCGATGTCCGCGGCTATTCCTATGACCGCGAGGACGTCACCGCCCGCGGGCTGGCCAGTGTTTACGCACAAAGCCTGGGCGCCGTGTTCACCGCAGAACAGAAGCCCTTCGAGGTGGAACTGGCAGTAGCGGAGGTAGGTCCCACGCAGGCTGAGGACCATCTCTACCGGCTGACTTTCGATGGTTCCATCGCGGACGAACACCAGTTCGTAGTGATGGGCGGACAGGCGGACAAGGTGTCGTCAGCCATCGATGAGGGCTGGCGCAGTTCGCTCAGCTTTGCCGATGCCCTCCGGCTGGCCATGGCGGCCCTCGTCCCGGCCACCGAGTCTGATGCCCAGCCGAAGGCATTGCCGGCCACGGCGGTGGAAGTTGCCGTCCTGGACAGGCAGTCGGAGAGTTCACGCGGTTCACGGCGCGCTTTCCGCCGGCTTGACGACGCGGATATCACTGCACTGCTGGCCTAGGAGGAACCATGGACAAGAGAATCTTCGGTATCGAAACGGAATTCGGGATTTCGTATTCCAGCCCCGACTCGAGGCCTCTTGCCCCGGAGGAGGTGGCCCGGTACCTCTTCCGCAAAGTGGTCAGCTGGGGCCGGTCATCCAACGTCTTCCTCACAAACGGCTCACGGCTTTACCTGGATGTAGGGTCCCACCCCGAATATGCCACAGCCGAGTGTGACGACCTCGCACAGTTGATCGCCCATGACCGCGCTGGAGAACTGATCCTCGATGACCTGGTGGACGAGGCCCAGGCACGGCTCGCGGCAGAGGGCTTCAACGGCACGGTCTACCTTTTCAAGAACAACACGGACTCGGCAGGGAACTCCTACGGCAGCCACGAGAACTACCTGATTCCGCGCCGCGGGGAATTCTCCAGGCTCGCCGAGATCCTGATTCCCTTCCTGGTTACGCGGCAGCTTATTGCCGGGGCGGGGAAGATCCTCAAGACCCCGCATGGGGCCACCTTCGCCTTTTCCCAGCGCGCGGACCATATCTGGGAAGGGGTGTCATCGGCCACCACACGGTCACGGCCCATCATCAATACCAGGGACGAGCCGCACGCGGACGCCGAGTTCTACCGGCGGCTGCACGTTATTGTCGGCGACTCGAACATGTCCGAAGCCACGGCTCTGATGAAAGTGGGCACGGTGGATCTGGTCCTGCGCATGATCGAGGCCGGGGTGATCATGCGGGACATGCGGATGGAAAACCCCATCCGGAGCATCCGTGAAATCTCCCACGACCTCAGCGGCCGGGCATTGGTCCGGCTAGCCAACGGGCGCCAACTGACGGCATTGGAGATCCAGCAGGAATACCTGACCAAAGTGACGGCGTTCGTCAAAGAGCACGGCGCGCACAACCCGCATGTTCCCTTGATCCTTGACCTGTGGGAGCGGACCCTGAAGGCCATCGAAAGCGGTGACACCCGCGGCATTGACACGGAGATCGACTGGGCCATCAAGAAGAAGCTAATGGACAATTACCGCGAACGCCACGGGCTGGGCCTGGACGCCCCGCGCATAGCCCAGCTGGACCTCACCTACCATGACATTTCCCGCAGCCGGGGTCTGTATTACCTGCTGCAGTCCCGGGGGGCAGTGCGGCGGATCGTGGACGATACCGTCATCAAGGATGCCGTGGACGCACCCCCGCAAACAACGCGGGCGAAACTTCGTGGTGATTTCGTCCGCCGGGCCCAGGAACTGGGCCGGGACTACACCGTGGACTGGGTGCACCTGAAACTGAATGACCGGGCCCACCAGACCATCCTGTGCAAGGATCCGTTCCGCAGTGTCGATGACCGGGTGGACGCTCTTCTGGACTCTATGGGCTGACACTCAGGTTCGGGGGCTATTCTGGATAGGGCCTTTAATCGGGCCCTTCCGCGGTGCTGCCCGCTCAGGTGCGGTTCGCCGCCTCCATCCTGCCCCGACGAAAGTTTTCTTACGTGCGCCGACTACTAGCAATCCTTCTTCCCGCTCTGCTGCTGTTGACCGCCTGCGGCGGTTCTTCGGCAGGGCCGGAACCCACCAGCAAGTCTGCTGGCGAGACTGCGAAGTTCGACTCCCTCAAACTGACTGACAACGGGGACAAAAAGGCCCCTGGCGTGGAATTCGACAAGCCGCTGGAAGTTGCTGATCCCACCATCAAGGTGGTCACCGAGGGCAGCGGCGAACCAGTGAAGGCCAACCAGATCGCCAACATCTCAATCCTCGCCCTGAACGGCAGCGACGGGTCCACGCTGGAGGATACATTCGCCAGCAAGCCCGAACCGCTCGAACTGAACGAGGAACTGAAGACCGGCAGCGAGGTCATCTACAACGCGTTCGTTGGCGCGAAGGTAGGTTCCAGCCTTGCACTGGCTGTGCCCGGCCAGCAGGGCGCAACTGCCCCCAGCCCCTCTGACGGCGCCAGCCCCGCCCCGTCTCCTGCAGCCCAGCCCACGCAGCTGCTGATTATCAAAATTCTTTCTGCAACAGACGTGACCCCTGCACTGGAGAAGCCCGAAGGTGAAACAGTCACCCCGCCCGCAGGCCTGCCCACCGTCACTGAAAAGGACGGCGTCCCCGAGATCTCGGTGGAAGGCGTTGCTGCTCCCACTGCCCTGGTCTCCCAGGACCTGATCAAGGGCACCGGCGCCACGGTTAAGGAAACCGACACCCTGACCGTGAACTACGTCGGGGTCACCCTGGCAGGCGGAACCAAGTTCGACTCCAGCTTTGACCGTGGCGAGCCGGCAACTTTCCCGCTCACCGGCGTGATCAAGGGCTGGACCCAGGGCCTGGCCGGCAAGACCGTGGGCTCCCGCGTCCTGCTGGTCATCCCCAAGGACCTGGCTTACGGCGAGGCAGGCCAGGGCGAGGCCAAGGGCGACCTTGTCTTCGTAGTGGACATCCTCGGAGCCAAGTAGCAACAATGGCAACAGGCCCGGCCTTCGCCGCGGCATCCAACAGCAGCACACCATCTGCCAGACACCTAGGAGCAACCATGTCATTTGGACAACGGGACTTTGACCGCCAGAAGCCCGAGATCGATTTTCCCGAAGGAGATGTCCCCACGGAACTCGTTATCACCGACCTCATTGAGGGGGACGGCCGTGAAGCCCAGGCCGGGGACACCGTCTCAACGCACTATGTGGGCGTCGCCTGGTCCACCGGCGAGGAATTCGACGCTTCCTGGGGCCGCGGCGCTCCGCTGGACTTCAGGGTAGGCGTTGGCCAGGTTATCCAGGGCTGGGACCAGGGCCTGCTGGGCATGAAGGTGGGCGGCCGCCGTCGGCTTGAAATCCCCTCCGAGCTTGCCTACGGTTCCCGTGGCGCCGGTGGAGCCATCAAGCCCAATGAAGCCCTGATCTTCGTGGTTGACCTGGTAGCAGTGCGCTGACCCCAGACTCCCCGAACTTCTCGAAGCGCGGCGGCAACAGGACCCAGCTGTCCTGTTGCTGCCGCGCTTCCTGCGTTCCGGCGCGGAGTTTAGTAACGTAACCAGAGTGTCCGCATCCCGTACTGAACGCCTCCTTAACCTGCTGATCGCGCTGCTCAATACAAAGTACGGCCTGCGCCGCAGCGAACTGCGGAACACGGTCTACCGCGCCATTCCCGGCAACGAAGCGTCCTTTGGCCGGATGTTCGAGCGGGACAAAGCCGATCTTCGCAAGTTCGGCTTTGACGTGGAGACCCTGACGGACCTGGGCTGGAGCGAGGATGATCCCGCAACCACCCGGTACCGGATCGGCAAGGAGTCCAACCGTCTTCCGGACGTGGAACTGGGCCCCGAAGAGTGGACCGTCCTGCTCCTGGCCTCCCAGCTCTGGGAACGTGCGGCGCTCGGCGCCGCAGCCCAGAGCGCGTTGCGGAAGCTGCAGGCGTCCGGTGCAGCCGCAGACGTCCAACTGCCCCCCGGGGTCCAGCCGCGCATCAAGCCCGCAGGCCAGGCCTTTGACGACCTCCTTGCGGCCATGCACGCCAGGCATCCCGTCGCGTTCACCTACCTCGCGGGCAGTACGGGCAGCGAAGAACAACGGACGGTGGAGCCCTGGGGCCTGGGAAGCCGCTTCGGCCACTGGTACCTCATGGGTTATGACCGCGCCAGGAAAGCGCCCCGCCAATTCCGGCTCTCCCGCTTCACCAGCGCGGTGGCAACCCTCGAACGCGAGCAGTTCAACCCTCCGCGCGACTTCAATATCCGCCAGGAACTGGAACGCCTGCCCGAACTGCCGCTCCGCACCGCCGTCGTGGACGTCCGCGCAGGACGCCTCCTGGCACTGCGGCGACGCGGTGTGGCAATGGAGGATGCGGCACAGGCGACCCTTCAGGAATACGGACCCTTGCCCCGGCCTGAGCCAGGCTACGACCGGTTCAGCCTGCAATACAGGGATCCGGAGAGCCTAGCGGAAGAGCTTGCCTCCTACGGACCCGATGCCCTTGCCGTGGCTCCAGCCGAACTGGCCGACGCCGTCCGGCGCCGGCTCCGCGCAGCTGCCGACTTCAGCAACGCGCCGGCTCCCGCCTTCCGGTTTGCTGCGGCACCTGCCCGGCCTGTGCGTGTACGCACCTCCGAGGACCAGCTCAAGCGCATGCTGGAGCTGGTGCCCTTCCTGGTGCACCACCAGGGCCTGCACATCCAGGACGTTGCGGAGCATTTCGGCATCAGCAGGAAGGAGCTGGAGGATGATCTGCAAATCCTCATCTGTTCAGGGCTCCCGGAGGGTTACCCCGACGATCTGCTCGACATCCAGTGGGAAAACGACCACGTCTACATCACCCAGGATCTGGACCTGAAGAAGCCGGTCCGCTTCACGGTGGAGGAAGCCTGTGCCCTCCTGACCGGGCTGGAATCACTGAATGGGCTGCCGGGGGTGGCAGAGGGCGGCGCCCTGGAATCGGTGACCCTCAAACTGCTGGCGGCCGCCGGCGAGGAAGGGCTTCGGGCGGCTTCGGTGGCGGGCCCGGAAGTAGCACCCGCGGAGGCAGCGACGCATGCCACCGTCAGGCAGGCCATAGAGTCCCGGGCCCAGCTGCGCCTGACGTACTTGTCCCCGCAGCGGGACACGGTGTCTGAGCGGGACGTTGATCCGCTGCGACTGTACTCGCTGGACAACATCTGGTACTTCGAGGCCTACTGCCACTCAGTGGAAGACGTGCGGAATTTCAGGCTGGACCGGGTTCAGGATCTCCACCCCAACGGCCTGCCCATCTCCGCCGCAACCAAGCCTTCAGAGGGCGTCCCGGCGAAGCTTTTCACGCCCAGGGACGACGATACGGTGGTGACCGTCCAGCTCACCCGGCAGGGGAGGGGGCTCGCGGACGACTACTACGCGGAGCGCACGGCCGAGCTCGACGACGGCGGGCTGGTGGCCGAAATCCGCTTCGGCAACACCGACTGGCTGCCGATGTTCGTGGCCCAGCACGGCGGTTCGGCCCGCATCCTGGCTCCGGCTGACCTGGCGGACGCGGCCAGAAACTGGCTTGCGGCCTCCCTGGCCAGGTACGGCGGCTAGACTTCTCAGCATGCCTTGGTGATCCTGGATCCTGATATGGGTGGCGCTTGTTGCGCTGTCGCTCCTTTTTTATGTCCTGCTGGGCATCCGGCTGTTCCGCCAGTTCATGGCGACCGTCAAGGACCTTAGTGCGGCCGGAGAAAAGTTGGAGCACATCGCCCCCAGTGAAGAACCCGCCGCCAGCCCCGGCCCTGCCGGGCCGCAGCCTGGCTCCGCCGTTTTTGCCTCGCCCGCCGTCATGCGACATGATTACGAGGCATCCAAGTCGTCCCGCCGGGAACAGCGCCGCCTTCGGCGGGTGCAGCGCAAGACGGACCGGGGCCAGCCGCAGGCCCTCGGCGATCTCGACTTCACATAGAAGTAGGATGTATTTAGAGGAAAGGAATTCCCGTGGGAAGACTCTTTGAAGGCCCCTGGCCCATCGTTATTATTATCATCGTCGCTTTGCTTCTCTTCGCCGCCCCCAAGCTTCCGGCCATGGCGCGCAGCCTTGGCCAGTCCATGCGGATCATCAAATCCGAGGTCAAGGAAATGAAGAACGACGGCAAGACGGACACCACCGATGCATCAGGCCCGGTGGAAGGCACCATCGTCAACCACCCCAAGGCGAAGCCCGGCGAGCCGACAGACGGCACTGACGTTCCGCCGTCGAACCGCGCCTGACCCCAGTGGCACTGTCGCGGTCCCGTAAAGCCAACCCCGAAGGGCGCATGGCTCTTTGGGACCACCTCAAAGAGCTGAAGAACCGGCTGATCAAGTCGGCTATTGGCGTCGTCATAGGCGGCATCGGAGGCTGGATACTTTACGATCCGCTGCTGAAGGCACTGGCCGAGCCGGTCACCCGTATATCGGAGCAGACCGGCGGGCTTGCTGCCATCAACTTCGGCAGCATTGCGTCCCCGTTTGATTTCAAGCTCCAAATGTCACTGCTTATCGGCGTGGTCATTTCCAGCCCGATCTGGATCTACCAGCTTTGGGCCTTTATCACCCCGGGCCTGACATCCAAGGAGCGACGCTACACGCTGGGCTACATGGCGGCTGCGGTCCCGCTGTTCCTGGCAGGCATCTATGCCGGCTGGATTGTGGTGCCCCAGGTTGTCCATGCCCTGACCCAGTTCACGCCGGAGGGTTCCTCCAGCGTCATTGATGCCCGGACGTACATTGAGTTCGTGACCCGGATGGTGCTGGTTCTGGGTGTCGCCTTCCTGGTGCCCGTGGTTCTGGTAGGCATTAACATGGCCGGCATCATCTCCGGCCGCACCATCCTCCAGGCCTGGCGCATCACGGTGTTCCTGGTATTCGTCCTTGCCGCCATCGCCGCCCCGGGGGCGGACGCGATTTCAATGTTTATGTTGGCCGGTCCACTTCTGGTGCTCTTTTTCGCCGCCATCGGCATCTGCCTGATGAATGACAAACGCCGTGAACGCCGCCAAGCGAAGCGGATGGCCGAGACCGAGGCAACAGCTGACATCGCCACCCCGGGCAGTGAGCTGAAGAACCTCTAGGCGCCCGTTAGGCTTGGTATATGTCCTCCAATACCGGGCCGTTCTCCACTGGTCCAACCTCCGCCGGACCCAGCGATCCAGAGGAGCTTTCTCCCGCCGAAAGATACCGCGCCAGTGCTGAACGAAGGGCAGAAGCAGCCACCTATTTAGGCTCCTTCATCAGGACCCTGGACTTTGAACTGGATGATTTCCAGCGCCAGGCGTGCAAGTCATTGCAGGAGGGCAGGGGAGTCCTGGTGGCGGCGCCCACCGGCGCCGGTAAAACAATTGTTGGCGAGTTCGCCATCTACCTGGCCTTGCAGCGCGGCCTAAAAGCCTTTTACACCACACCCATCAAGGCGCTCAGCAACCAGAAGTTCACCGAGCTGACCGAAAAGTACGGCGCCGGGAAGGTGGGCCTGCTGACCGGGGACACCAGCATCAACGGCGACGCTCCTGTGGTGGTAATGACCACCGAAGTCCTGCGGAACATGCTCTACGCGGATTCGGCCACCCTGGATGACCTGGGTTACGTGGTGATGGATGAGGTGCACTACCTGGCTGACCGTTTCCGCGGCGCCGTCTGGGAAGAGGTCATCATCCACCTGCCCAGCGAGGTACAGGTGGCCTCCCTCAGTGCCACCGTTTCCAAC
The DNA here is from genome assembly GCF_030817835.1 of Pseudarthrobacter sp. W1I19. Taxonomy (NCBI): domain Bacteria; kingdom Bacillati; phylum Actinomycetota; class Actinomycetes; order Micrococcales; family Micrococcaceae; genus Pseudarthrobacter; species Pseudarthrobacter sp. W1I19. Next base: position 2,149,043 of record NZ_JAUSZR010000001.1, on the reverse strand, counting down.
GCCGAGGAGTTCGGTGCCTGGCTGGATACCGTCCGTGGCGACACGGACATCATTGTTTCTGAACACCGGCCGGTGCCGCTGTGGCAGCACGTAATGGTGGGCCGGCAGATCATGGATCTCTTCGCCGGGGAAACCACATTCGACGAGATCGCCCCGCCGGTCGACGCTGAGGCCGGGGCACTGGCCGGGGAAGCAACGGCCCGGGACGTCAGGAATGACAACCCCAGGGGGCGCGGCTTCGATGTAAACCCGGACCTCCTGACCGTAGCCAGAAGCGAAAGCATGCAGGGTTTCCGCGCAAGGTCCGGCCCCGCCGGCCGGGGACAGCGCGGCCGGCGCGGGAACGAGCGGCCCGGCCGCGGCGGCGACGAGCGCGGTGTGCGCCCCGCCAGCCGGCCCCAGGTGATCGCGAGCCTGGACAAGATGGACCTGCTGCCCGCGATTACCTTCATCTTTTCCCGCGCCGGGTGTGATGCCGCCGTGGCCCAATGCGTGGGCTCGGGCCTGTGGCTGACCACAGAGAAAGAACAGCGGATCATCGCCCAGCGCGTTGACGAGGCCGGCCATGACATCCCGCCGGATGACCTGGACGTCCTCGGTTTCTGGACCTGGCGTGACGGGCTGCTGCGCGGTTTCGCCGCCCACCACGCCGGCATGCTCCCCACGTTCAAGGAAGTGGTGGAGAAACTCTTCGCCGACGGACTTGTGAAGGCGGTCTTCGCCACCGAAACCCTGGCCCTGGGCGTCAACATGCCGGCCCGATCGGTGGTGCTCGAGAAGCTGGACAAATTCAACGGTGAAGCGCACGTGGACATCACAGCGGGGGAGTACACCCAGCTGACGGGGCGCGCCGGACGGCGCGGCATCGACATCGAAGGCCACGCTGTGGTGCTCTGGCAGCCGGGGACGGATCCGACGGCGGTTGCGGGCCTGGCATCCCGGCGCACCTACCCGCTGAACTCCAGTTTCCGCCCCACCTACAACATGAGCATCAACCTCCTGGCCCAGTTCGGCCGGGCCAGGGCGCGCGAGATCCTGGAATCCTCCTTCGCCCAGTTCCAGGCGGACCGGTCGGTGGTTGGCCTGGCAAAGCAGGTCCGCAGCCGGGAGGAATCGCTGGCCGGGTACGCCAAGTCGATGACCTGCCACCTTGGGGACTTCACCGAGTACGCCAGGTTGCGCCGTGAATTGTCCGACGCCGAAAACGTCACCTCGCGGACCAAGTCACGCGCGCGCAAATCGCTCAACGATGATTCGCTGGCCCGTCTGCTTCCCGGCGACGTGGTCAATGTCCCCGGTGGAAGGGCGCCCGGGCCGGCCATTGTGCTCAGCTCGGACCACAGCAGCCGGGAGCCGCGGCCTGCCGTGCTGACACTGGACAACCAGTTGCGCCGGATCGGCAACGATGACCTGGAGGGGCCCATCTCACCGGTCACCCGCATCCGGATCCCCAAGTCTTTCAACGCCAAAGTTCCCAAGTCGCGGCGGGACCTGGCATCCTCGGCGCGGAACGCGCTGCGGGAGAACCGCCCGCCCGCCCCGGGCAACAACCGCAACAACGATTTTGGCCTCGCCACCGCCCTGCCCAACCAGGAAAAGCGCATCGCAGAACTCCGCCGTGCGCTCCGCGCGCACCCCTGCCACGGCTGCAGCGAACGCGAGGACCACGCCCGCTGGTCAGAACGCTGGTGGAAGCTCCGGCGCGAAACCGACGGGCTGGTCCGGCAGATCCAGGGCCGCACCAACACCATCGCCAAGACGTTTGACCGTGTCTGCGATGTGCTGTCCTCCTATGGTTACCTGGAACCCGCCGGTGACGGTCAGCTGATCATCAGCCCGGATGGCCAGCGCTTGCGCCGGATTTACGGCGAAAAGGACCTGCTGATCTCACAGTCCCTGCGGCTGGGTGCCTTCCATGACCTCGATGCCGTTGAAGTCGCTGCCCTTGCCAGCGTCCTGGTGTACCAGGCCAAGCGCGAGGACCGGGGTCTCCGGCCCCGGATGCCCAGCATCTCCCTGGAGACTTCTGTGGACATCGTGGTCAGGGAATGGTCCGCACTGGAGGACGTGGAAGAGGACAACAAACTGCCACTGACCGGCGAGCCGGAGCTGGGCCTCGTGTGGCCGCTCTACAAGTGGGCCCGCGGCCGGCATTTGCAGGACGTTCTCAGCGGGACTGACCTCGCCGCCGGAGACTTTGTGCGGTGGGTGAAACAGGTGGTTGACCTGCTGGACCAGCTCGCGAAGATCCCCGGCCTCGAACCCCGCCTGGCCCGCCTCTGTTCGGATGCCATCTCACTCATCCGCCGCGGCGTCGTGGCATATTCGTCTGTCCTCTGATTTCCGCTTGCCTCTGATTTCCCTGCCGGCTGCCGGCCGGCCCACTGACCCTTAGGAGTTCGCCTTCCCATGCCCAGCCCTGCACCACAGCCCGAATCGGGCCAGAAGTCTCGACCAGTGCTCTACCGCAACGGATCCGTCTACACGGCAGCCGACCCCTTCGCCACGGCCATGCTGGTGGACGGTGACACGGTGGCCTGGGTGGGGTCGGAGCAGGCGGCATCCTCCATCGCCGACAACTCCATGGAAATCATCGACCTCCGCGGGGCCCTGGTGGCGCCGGGATTCATTGACTCCCATATACACCTGACGGAGACCGGCATGGCCCTGGACTCCCTGGTGCTGCAGGGCGTTTCCTCGGCCAGGGAACTCCTGGATTCGGTGGCCGCAGCCCCGGGTGACGGTCCTGTCCTTGGCCACGGCTGGGATGACACCACCTGGGTTGATGCTGCGCTGCCGAGCGCGGAGGAACTGGAACGCGCTTCGGGGGGACGGCCTGTCTACCTCTCCCGGGTGGACGTGCACTCCGCGCTGGTATCACCGTCGTTGGCGGGCGCCGCCGCCCTTCACGGCCTTGACGGGTACGACGGCGGCGCACGGGTCACCCGCGCAGCTCACGCAGCTGCCCGGCAAGCAACGCGCCGGCTCCCCGACGACGTCCTCCGCAGGCATCAGGAACGTGCGCTGGCGGAGGCCGCATCCCACGGCTACGTGGCCTTGGTGGAGATGGGCGCTCCGCACATTGGCGGCGCTGAGGACCTCCGGGTGGCCCGGACCTGGAACAACCTCGAGGGTGAGGGCAGCCCAACCCCTGAAGTTCTTCCGTACTGGGGCGAGCTGGCGTCGTCCGAAGAACACGCCCGCTCGATCCTTGACCAGCTGGGCCCAGGTGTCCGCGGCCTGGCAGGCGACCTCAATATCGATGGCTCCATCGGGTCCCGAACCGCAGCCCTGAGGTCCGGCTACACTGACGCCGGCGGTGAAACCGGCAGCCTGTACCTTAGCGTCGAGGAGGCGGCAGCCCATCTGGCGGCATGCTCGCTGGCCGGTATCCAGGGCGGGTTCCACATTATTGGTGACGCCGGACTGGACGCTGCCCTGAAGGCGCTGGAACTCGCGGCCGGCGAGGTGGGGGAGCAGCGGGTCAGGGCTGCCGGCCACCGGTTCGAACATGTGGAAATGGTTGACGCCGCCTCGGTGGAAACTTTGGCGCGCTTCTCAGTGACCGTCAGTGCCCAGCCTGCTTTTGATGCTGCCTGGGGTGGTTCCGGTGGTCTTTACGAGAAGCGGCTGGGGGAGCGGAGCAAAACCATGAACCCCTTTGCGAGCCTGTACTCGGCAGGTGTTCCGGTCTGCTTCGGCAGTGACAGCCCGGTGACACCATTGCGCCCATGGTCCAGCGTCCGGGCCTGCCTGGAACACCACAACGAGGAACAACGGATCTCTGCGCGTGCGGCGTTCCTGGGCCACACCCGGGCCGGATGGCGGGCGGCCAGGTATACCAACCCGATGGCGGGCCAGTTGGTACCTGGTGCTCCGGCGAGCTTCGCCGTCTGGGAGGTTGAGGAACTGATGGTCCAGGTGGCTGATGGCCGGGTCCAGTCGTGGAGCACCGACCCGCGGGCGCGGACACCCCTGCTGCCGGCGCTGGATACCGGTACGGATCCGGTATGCCTGCAGACGGTGCGCGACGGCATGGAGCTGTACTCCAGTCCAGCCCTGCGTTCCTGACCCGTTTGTCCGGCGCCCTATAATGGGTAGCTGCGCCCGCCGCCGGTTTCGCGGCCAGCGGGCGCACCGACTGCTCCCACCAGGAAGGCTCTCTGTGCGCGTCCTTACGATCATCCCTACCTACAACGAGCTGGAATCGCTGCCCATCACACTGCAGCGGCTCCGTGCAGCCGTCCCGGCCTCGGACGTGCTGGTAGTGGATGACAACAGCCCAGATGGCACCGGCCAGCTCGCCGACGGGATCGCCGCCGAGGACTCCCAGGTCCATGTCCTGCACCGCAAGGGCAAGGAAGGCCTGGGTGCCGCCTACATCGCCGGTTTCAAGTGGGGCCTGGACGCCGGATACGACGTGCTGGTGGAAATGGACGCCGATGGTTCCCACCAGCCCGAACAGTTGCCCCAGCTGCTGGAAGCTATTGACCAGGGCGCTGACCTGGCCATGGGTTCGCGCTGGGTCCCCGGCGGTAGCGTGGTGAACTGGCCCCTCTACCGGCAGGCCATCTCCCGGGTGGGCAGCACCTACGCCCGGCTGATGCTGGGCCTGAAGATCAAGGATGTTACCGGCGGCTACCGCGCCTTCCGCAGGACCACGCTGGAAAAGCTGAACCTGGACCAGGTGGACTCGGTGGGCTACGGCTTCCAGGTGGACCTCGCCTGGCGGGTGTCCCGGATGGGGCTGCGGATTGAGGAACGCCCCATCACCTTCGTTGAGCGCGAACTCGGCGCCTCCAAAATGAGCGGCAACATCGTGGTCGAAGCCATGATCAACGTCACCAAATGGGGACTCCAGGCCCGCTGGAACACCCTCACCCGCAAGGCGAAGGCACGGCGGTAGCCAAGCCGTACTAAAACAAATGGGCCGTCCCGCACAGTGTGCGGGACGGCCCATTTGCTGTTTTCGGGGTGTTACGCGGAGCGGCGTTCTCCACGGCGTTCACGCAGGATGGTGAGGCGGTCCTCGAGGATCTGCTCCAGTTCCGGCAGGGAGCGGCGTTCCAGCAGCATGTCCCAGTGTGTACGGACAGCTTTATCATTGCTGGTGTCCGGGCGTTCGCCGTCAACCAGGAGCGCTTCCTTGCCGGTCTTGGAAACCCATACCGGAGGAATCTCCGCTTCGGAGGAGAAGGTGACAAAGACCTGCTCGCCGTCTTCGCACCGGTATTCGACGCGCTGGCGCGGAGCCGGCTCGACTCCGGACTCGGTCTCCATGCTCTGCGCGCCTAGGCGCATGCCCCGCAGGCTGCGATCGCTCATGATTTCTCCCTCTGGTCGGTTCGCGGTAAAGAAACCCGCGTTAGCCGGCGGCGCCAAGCGCCTCCGGACTACTTTGTGCACTGTGCTGCATCCTTAGATTCAACGCATTGCGAAGCTTGGTTGTTCCAGCGGATCTAGTCCTGCCAGACAAATACCCAATTATACGGGTGCCATGCCATGCCAGCCAAAATGGCGGGATCCGCGCTGAAGTGCGGATCCCCTCCATTGCCTGGCAATGCACGTCCTAGGGCTCGGAGGGCTTGGCTCCCACCTCATCGAACAGGCCGGCCACCCCGGTCTCGGGGGTGGTTCCACCCAGGGCACTGCCGATGCCCTTGAGGGCTTCGCCGACTTCACTGGGGATGATCCACAGCTTGTTCGAGGAACCCTCCGCCAGCTTCGGAAGGGTCTGCAGGTATTGGTACGCCAGCAGTTTCTGGTCCGGGTTGCCCTTGTGGATGGCGTCAAAGACCTTTTGGATGGCCTGGGCCTCACCGTCGGCACGGAGGATGGCCGCTTTGGCATCGCCTTCCGCGGCAAGGATGGACGCCTGCCGCTGGCCCTCGGCCGTCAGGATGGCAGACTGCTTGGTACCCTCGGCGGTCAGGATGGCTGCACGCCGGTCCCGTTCCGCTCGCATCTGCTTCTCCATCGAGTCCTGGATGGAGTGGGGCGGGTCAATGGCCTTCAGCTCCACCCGGGAAACGCGGATGCCCCAACGGCCGGTGGCTTCATCCAGCACACCGCGCAACTGCCCGTTGATCTGGTCACGCGAGGTGAGTGCCTCTTCCAGGTTCAGGCCACCCACCACGTTGCGCAGGGTTGTGGTGGTCAGCTGCTCCACCGCCTGGATGTAGTTGGCGATTTCGTAGGTGGCGGCGCGTGGGTCCGTGACCTGGAAGTACACCACGGTGTCGATGGAAACCACCAGGTTGTCCTCTGTGATGACCGGCTGCGGCGGGAATGACACCACCTGTTCGCGCAGGTCCAGCAACGGCAGGAGCCGGTCCACAAACGGAATCAGGATGGTGAGTCCCGGGTTCAACGTGCGCTGGTACTTGCCCAGCCGTTCCACCACGCCCGCGCGCGCCTGCGGAATGATCCGCACCGAACGGACCAGCACGATTATCACAAACACGATCAGGACTACCAGCACAATGGCCAATGCAGTACCTCCGGCGTTATCCATACATCTCCTTGTTCCCCAATTGATCAGGCTGTATCTGGACTGGCCGCGGAACTGGTCGGGGCCGACACCACTGCTGTGGCCCCGTCGATCGCGGAGACCACAACTTTTTGACCGGCGGCAAGGACCCCGCCGGCAGAACGGGCAGTCCAGATGTCACCGCCGATTTTGACCAGCCCGCTGTCCGAGGTCACAGGCTCCATCACCAGCGCCTGTTCACCGATCAGCCGGTCCACGTTGGTCCGCTGGTCCGACGGGCCCTTCTTCAGGTGGGACAGGGCCACGGGCCGGACGAAGGCGATCATCAGCAGTGACACCACGCAGAACACCACGATCTGCAGCCACAGGTCTGCGCCCGCGAAGTCGGCCACGAGGGCGGCCAGGGTTCCCCCGCCAAGCATGATGAAAAACAGGTCAAGCGTGATCATCTCGATCACTGCAAACGCCAGGAAAGCCGTGAGCCACAGTGCCCACCAGTTTTCCCCGAGCCATTCGAACAAGTTCTCCCCCTTTGCTACGGGGAGCCGCGGACGCGCACCCGCCAGTAACTGTCCTTCAATCTTAGTGCCGCCCGCTCAGGTGTGGGCAGGCTCATAGTTGTGGCCGGACGATAGTGGCCAACTCGTTACCCGGCAGCGTGCTTCCTGGGGCGGAAGACCATCAGCTGGAACTTCGCGTCCGCGGTGATCGGCTCCGGGAGACTTCCAAGGCGGGCCAGAAGGGCCGCCCTGTCCAGGTGGTGACCTGCCGGCCCCATAAACGCAAGGTCCGCGGCTTCCTGCCGGGTCAGCGCCAACGGAATGTCGACGTCGAAGGTTGTTTCGGCGTCGAAATGGCCGCCCATTGCTTCGGCGAGCCGGGCTTCCTTGCCCTCCTCGATGCCCAGCATGCCGGCCACCGCTGCGAGGGAGGCCAGGTGCCCGGTCCTGGGCGTCACCACCACCAGCCGCCCGGACGGCCGCAGTACGCGGGCAAATTCTGCAGCGTTGCGCGGGGCAAAGATCACGGTGACGGCATCCACGGCCTCGTCTGCCAGCGGTAGGGGCTGCCAGATGTCGCAGACCAGGTTCACAGCTTCCGGATTGAGCCGCGCGGCACGGCGGAGCGCGAACTTCGAGATGTCCAGGCCAAGGGCAGTGACATTCCGGCCCCGGGCTGACGCAGTATCGAGCAGGGTCCGAAGGTAGTGTCCCGTCCCCGTTCCCGAATCCAGGACCGCAGCGCCGCCCGCCGGGAGGAAGGGCACGACGGCGGCTGCCACCGCATCCGCGAGGGGCCCGTAATGGCCGTTCCCCAGAAAGTCGGCGCGGGCCTGGACCATGGCGGCCGAGTCGGCCTCGAAGGCCGTCCCCTTACCCACCAGCAGGTTGAAGTATCCCTGCCGCGCGGCATCGAAACTGTGGCCGGAAGGGCAGGCCAGGCGGCCCTGGCCCGTATCCGCTGCCAGAAGGTCCAGGGGATGGGAGCACACCGGGCACAGCAGCGGCAGGTCCGTGGTGGAGGGCATGGGATCCATCTTATGGCGCTGCTGCCGCCCCTACTTCGGCGCTGCTGGGGGCGGGAGGGTCAGCTGCGGCTGATGCCGGCCGGACCTGCGTCGAAACCCAGCCCCTGCTGGGCCCTGCTGATGCCTGCTTCCGCCCAATGTGCCGCATATTCGGCGTTGCTGCTGAGCGACCGCAACTGGGCACGGTCCACGTACAGCACACCATTCAGGTGGTCCGTCTCATGCTGCACAATCCGGGCCTGCCAGCCGGAAAACTCCCGCCGCGCGGCCGCTCCGTCCGGGGTCTGGAATTCGAGCAGTACTTGTTCGTGGCGGGCAACCACAGCCTGCAGGCCGTTGAGCGACAGGCAACCTTCATAAAAAGAGGCGAACCCGGGGCCAAGCGGTGTATAGCGGGGGTTCACGACGGCCAGGAACTCCAGCGGGCTCCGGTTCCGAAGGGCAGCGGCTTCGGGATCGACGTCGTACTGATCCTCGAGGACGGCCAGCTGCAGGGGAATCCCGAGCTGCGGCGCTGCGAGGCCCACACCGGGCGCCTGGTGCATCACCTCGCGCATGACGTTGATCAGCCTGGTCAGCAGCTCGCCGGAGAGCTGCCCGTCAAATGCTGCGGCGCGCTGGCGGAGGGCGGGGTGGCCGGCCTGCACTATGGGCGGAAGCGTCCCGGGGGCGAGGATCTGCTCCACGGTTTCGCGGATTTGTTCGGCAGTGAGGTCTGTCCCGGGCGTGCTCTGGCTCATGAGCAAAGCCTAGTGGCCCCCTGCCAGAGGCACGCTCAGCTAGTGTCTATCCCATGCCTGACCCTTTCCCGCAGCACGAGCCTGCACCGCAAACCTCACCCCTGGATAGCGTCCTGGGGTTCATCCGCGTCCTTGAAGCAGGCGGGGGAGCGGCCGGAATCCGGCCTTTCCTTGCTGACTCGTTTGTGCTGGTGGAAGCTCCGCACCTCCTGGCGCCCGAGGGGTCCACCCGGACACTGACCGAAGTCCTGCAGGGAGCGGACCAAAGCTCCGACGTCGTGTCCCACCAGGAGTTTGTCATCCGGCGGACCACCTGTGAGGGCGGCCGCGTGGCTGTCGAAGCCGACTGGTCTGCGACGGCTGCGATGGACCTCCGCTACTGGGACCGGGGTGAAACCATCCGGGCCAGGACGTCCTCCGTCTTTGAGGTGCGCGAGGGGTTGATTGTCAGCCAGGACAGTTACGACTGCTACTACCGGTAGGCGCTGCTGGGGAGCCGGCCGCGTGCCAGTGACTGCATGGTGAAGCGCCGGGCAACCCAGAGATTGACGGCCGGGCTGGCAGCAGCGGCGCGGATTCCCAGGTTCCGCAGGGCCAGCAGGGGCTCCGGCAGCGGCCGGCCCAGCATCATGTTGATTTCGGACTGGCGCCTGGCCACTATCGCCGCCTGACGCCGGCAGGCGTCGAACTCCTCGAACTGCCGGTCCGTCGAGTCCTTCCGGCCGCCCGCCAACGACGCCAGGATGATGGGGGAGAGGGCCTGGGCATCCAGCCAGCCGAGGTTCATGCCCTGGCCGCCGATAGGGCTGATCTCGTGTGCTGCGTCTCCGATCAGGACAACCCGTCCCGCGGCCATCTTGCGGGTGAGGGCGGACCGGACGCTGAAGGCGCTCAGCATGGTGCTGGTCCGCGCGTCCGGAAGGATCCCGGTACGTTCCCGCACCAGCTCTGCCAGCTGGACTGGACCGGCGCTGCCGGCGGGACGGCCCAGCCGCACCACCCACCGCCGGATACCCCCGGGCAAGGGGAATGACTCAACGATTCCGCCGGGCTCAAGGAACAAAACGGCTCTTTCGCCATGGAGCCCCGGATCCTGGAAATCGCCCATCAGGTAGTGGTCGGGGTAGCTCCTGCTGTCCAGTGGAATGTCCAGAAGACTGCGCACCTGGGACCGCGCGCCGTCGGCCGCCACCACGAGGGACGCGCCGAACTTCACCTCATGACACCTTTCCGGTCCGCCGGCCTGCCCAACAACGGTGACCTGGCCGCCGTCGTCCGTAACTTCCGTGGCCCGCACGCCCCGCACGATCGACTCGCCGTCAAGCTGGCGGACACGCTCCTCCAGGAGCTCCTCGGTACGGTACTGGGGCAGTGCCAGCACAAACGGGAACGCATCGGAGACTCCGCCAAAGGACATGGTGCCAACGGTCTTCCCGCCGCTGACCGCCATCCCCTCCCGGATCTGGACCCCGTCCTCGACTGCGGACCCGGCAATCCCCACCTGGTGCAACGCCTCTAGGGCGGGCGGGTGGATGCCGATCGCGCGGGTGTGCAGGTTCCTCGTGTGCCGCTGTTCAAGCACCCTGACGCTGGCGCCGTCCTGGAGCAACAGAGCTGCGAGGAACAATCCGACAGGGCCCCCGCCAATAATGAGGACGTCCGTTGCCATGTCAGTTCCTGTGCAGGGCGAGAACCTGGTGGAAGGCCGCGGCCGGTTCCACTATCCAGCCCGGCGGGGCGACTGCCGACAATTCCGCTGGCGTGTAGCTCCTGCGGATGGAGGTCAGGCCGTCAACGCGGATGTAGGACTGGCGGAACGGCAGGGCCGCGGCCCAGAAGAGCGCGTAGGCGGCGGCGCTGCGGCGGAGGTCGTTGTGGAGGACTTTCCGGCTGGCCAGCGCCGCGGAGTCAGAGAGGAGCTGTTGCAGATCGGCGGCCGGGAGATGGTGGAGCACGTGGTTGGAGATGACGAAGTCGAAGCTGATACCTTCCCGGACCAGGTCTGAGCTGTGCGCCTGCCGGAATTCAACCCCGTCCAGCGCGGGACGCCTGCGGGCGAAGGCGGCCGCCCGGGCGTCCGGGTCAATGCCGGTGATCCGCAGCGCCAATCCGTCGCGGCGGGCCCATTCCGCGAGTTGGCAGGCCAGGTCGCCGCCGCCGGAGCCGATATCCAGCAGCCGGGCGGGAGCGGCGCTTTTCTCCAGCGCCGGCCGAAGTTCCCGGATGTACAGCTTCCGCCAGCCGGACAGCATCCGGTTGACAAGCCCGAACTGGCGGTAGGTGTTGTCCAGGAGCCGGGGGTCGCAGTCCGGCAGGTCCATCAGTTCCACGGCATCGGCGGCCCGCCGCCGCATCAGGACGTCCACCGGTCTCAGGCGACCGGCACTTCCGCCGCCGCGTGCCCGGTCACCGGGTCCGGGTGCCTTCCGGCACGTGCTTGCCGCAGCTTGGTAAACAGTCCTGTCTCCACTGTGAGCCCGGGACCGAAGGCCATGGAGCAGATCCGTTCGTCGCCGTCTTCGGGAGCCTGTTCCAGGATGTGTTTGAGCACAAACAGCACCGTGGAGCTGCTCATGTTCCCGTAGTTGCGCAGTGTCTCGCGCGCAGGGACCAGCTGCTCGTCGGTGAGGCCGAGCCGGGACTGGACCTTATCCAGGATGCTGCGGCCGCCGGGGTGGATGGCCCAGTGGCGGATGGACGCGTAGGGGAGTGCTACCAGTTCCGGATCCTTGGCCAGGAGGGGCTGCAGGGCGCCCACGATGTGGTCATCGATGATGTGCGGCACGTAATTTCCCAGCACCATTTCAAACCCGTGGTCGCCGATGTTCCAGGCCATGGAGTCCTCGCCGACCGGCGTGAGGACGGTTTCGAAGTGGTCCAGCTGGAGCAGCGACTGTTCCTCAGCGCCGGTGCGGGCTGTGACGACGGCGGCCGCGGCACCATCGGCGAACAGGGCCGAGCCCATGATCGTGTCTGGATCATTGGACGTGCGGACGTGCAGGGAGCAGAGTTCGGCGCAGACCACCAGCACCACCGCGTTCGGATCCGCTTCGCAAAACAGTTTCGCTGCCCGCAGCGCCGGGAATGCCGCGTAGCAGCCCATAAATCCGAGGTGGTAGCGCTGCACGGCCGGATCCAGGCCGAGTTCGCGGACAATCTTGTAATCAGGTCCGGGATTGAAGAAGCCGGTGCACGAGACGGTAATGAGATGAGTTATGTCAAGTAAATCGAGTTCAGGGGCGGCTGCGACGGCGGCACGGGCAGCGTCCACAAAGAGCTTGGTGGCCTCACGGCCGAAGATCTCGTTGCGGACCTTAGTGCTGGGGTTCAGCAACAGGCCGGTGGCCGGATCGTAGAACTGCGGGTTGTCGGAGCGGAAATCGTTGGTGAGTTCCTCAACGGCGGTGAAACGGGTGTCGATGGCGGCCGAGTCAAAGCAGGTATTGACCAGCCGCGAACCAAGCCTGGTCAAACCTGGCTGGGCCGCGAACACGTCGCGGGCTTGGGTCTGGATCAGCATGGTCTTCGGGACAGCTGTTTCAAGGGATCGCACATAGACCGTCATTGGTTCATTCTTAACGAGCACTTCGGATAAGACAATGATGACCTGCGGATTTGTGGGCGGGAGCGCATTTGCGAGGGCCGGAACCGGCGTGCCCGGATTAGGCGCCCGACCCCTTTCGAAGCTCCTTGGCAAAGTGCCGATAATCTACATTATGTCAAGTAACACCTGAAGCGGCGCCCGCTTCCCCAAGGACGTATTCGCAGGCGCGTTTCCCTGCGGTCCTAGTGCCGCTGGCCAATGCCCGCAGCCAGCACCGCCCCGAGGCCCAGTCCCAGCGCGAAACCAATGAACGGGCTGTCAAAGACAGCCAGGCCCACGGCTATTCCGACGGCGGCGCCCACGAGGCAGCAGATCCACAGCGGTTTGTTCATCAGCACCGATGCTATCCCCCAGCCCTGCACTTCACCCCGGATGCAGCCGGCGAACGCTGGTAACTCAGGGGCCTCAGCCGTCGTAAGCCTTCTTCAGCTCCGCGATGTCCAGCTTCCGCATCCCCAGCATCGCCTGCATCGCCCGCCGGGAACCGAGTGGATCCGTCCCGGCGATCAGCGAGGTAAGCACGGACGGAATGACCTGCCAGGAAACCCCGAAGCGGTCCTTGAGCCAGCCGCACTGGCTTTCGCTGCCGCCGTCGGTCAGGGCTGACCAATAGCGGTCCACCGTTTCCTGGTCCTCGCAGTCGACCATAAATGAAACAGCTTCGGTAAAAACGGCGCCACGCGCACCGTTCAGCGCGGTGAAGGTGCGTCCTTCCAGCTCGAATTCGACGGCGACGGCTTGCCCTTCGGGGCCCGGCGCACCTTCGAGACGTGAGACATTCAGGATCTTGGAGTTATCAAAAACCGAGGTGTAGAACTCGGCTGCCTGTTCCGCCTCGTTCTCGAACCACAGACAGGTTCCAATGGTGCGTGGCATAGGTTGCTCCCTTCCGGCTTGAGCCTAGTGGCGGTACCCGAAAGGCACAACGCACTCAGGTACGCTCCGGGTCCTGTGCTGCCCCCTGCGCGGGAAGCTGGCTGACAAGCCCCAAGGTATTGCCCTCGCTGTCCCTGATGAAGGCCATCCACTCATCCGTGCCGGCCGGCCCCAGCAGCCCGTCACTGTGGCTGAAGATGATGTGCGCATCTGCCAAGACTTCGACTCCCCTGCCCTTAAGCTCGGCCACAGACCTCCTCACATCGGGAACCTCGAGGTAGAGCAGCGCCCGCGGGGCTTCCCGCTCCAGCAACAGCCGCAGGCCGTCGAGGTCGAAGAACACCAGGCCGGGCGGGTCGAACACTGCTGTGGGCTGGACGGCGAGCAGTTCCGAATAGAAGCCGGCCGCCCGCTCGAGGTCGCCTGCGTGCTGCGCTACCTGGATCAACCGCATGTCCCGCCCTTCCCGACGCCCGGATTTGTCCATCCTGCCCAGTTGCGGGGGCAGGTACAAGGGGTGGCGTCGGACGGCAAACGGGCAGCACATTGAATTGCTAGGCTCGAAATCATGACCCCTTCAATTCAACGGCCGGTTCCGTCCCTTTCCCTGCGGCGGATTGCAGCCGCAGCCATCACGGACGCCGTCCTGATCCTGGTGTTTGCTGCCGTGGGCCGGGACGCACACCAACGGGGCGATGTGGTGGCCGGCGTATTCCTGACCGCGTGGCCCTTCCTGGCGGGAGCGGCCCTGGGCTGGCTGGCCTCCAAAGCCTGGCGCAACCCGCTGGCCGTGCGCCGGGCGGGCCTGTCAGTCTGGCTCGGGGCCCTGGCCGGCGGCATGGTACTCCGCCTCCTCACAAACCAAACGGTGGTACTGCCGTTCATCATCGTTGCCTTGCTGAACCTGGGGCTGCTGCTGGTTGGCTGGCGCCTGGCATGGGCAGGAGCACGGCGGTTCCGGAAGAACTGACACAGGGCACTGATGATCCCGCCGGGTCCGGACCGGGATGTAATAGGCTGGCAGCACCGAGAAGCCTGCCGGGCCCTGCTACGGCGCAACAGATCCGAAAGGATTAAACGTGATCACCGCATTCGTTCTGATCAAGACCGACGCTGCCCGCATTCCTGAAACTGCCGAAGAGATCTCAGCAATCGAGGGCATCAGCGAGGTTTATTCAGTGACGGGTGAATGGGACCTGATCGCGGTCGCACGGGTACGGCAGCACGAGGACCTTGCCGATGTCATTGCGGACCGGCTCTCCAAGGTTCCCGCAGTGGTCCACACCACCACGCATATCGCATTCCGCGCCTACTCCCAGCACGACCTGGACGCAGCGTTCGCCCTCGGTTTCGAGTAGAGGGCCCGAACCGTCAGGAACGGCTGAGCGACACCCATTTCTCCAGCACCGCGGCTGCGGCCCCGGACGCAATGGATTCAGCTGCCCGCGCATAGGCAGTCCGCATGCGTTCGAGCAGGGGACCTTCCGCGCCGGTATCAAATGCCACCAGGCCGGCAGCTGCGTTGAGGAGGACGGCGTCCCGGGCGGGCCCCTCCTTGCCCGCGAGCACTTCGCGGACTACGCCAGCATTCGCCTGGGCATCGCCGCCGCGGAGCTGTTCCACGGTGGCTAGCCTGATCCCGAGGTCCTCCGGAGAGAACAACTGCTCCACCACGGTACCGTTGCGGATTTCCCACACGGTAGAGGGGCCGGTGGTAGTGAGTTCGTCCAGGCCGTCATTGCCACGGAATACCAGGCCCCGGCTCCCCCGCTGGGCCAGGACACCGGCCACCAGGGGCGCCATCCTGGCGTTGGCTACGCCCACTGCCGACGCCTGAACCCGGGCAGGGTTGGTCAGCGGACCCAGGAAATTGAAGGCAGTAGGAATAGCCAGTTCCTTCCGCGGCACGGCCGTATGACGGAAAGACGGATGGAACACCTGCGCGAAACAGAAGGTGATTCCGGCCACCTCGGCGTTGCGGGCCACCTGGTCGATGGACAGGTCCAGCCGGACTCCCAAAGCCTCCAGCACATCCGCTGACCCCGACGACGACGACGCCGCGCGGTTGCCGTGCTTGACCACTTTGGCGCCGGCCCCGGCAGCAACCAGGGCGGCCATGGTGGAAATGTTTACGGTGTTGAGTTGGTCACCACCGGTACCAACGATGTCCAGCTTTTCGCCGGAAATCGACACCGGATTAGCGTGGGCCAGCATGGCGTCCACGAGGCCTGAGAGCTCTTCGACGGTTTCGCCCTTGGCGCTAAGGGCAACCAGGAATCCCGCGATCTGGGCTGATGTCGCTTCCCCGGACATGATGGTGTCCATGGCCCACGCGGTGCTGTCCGCAGTGAGGTCCTTGCCGTTGATCAGGGCCGAAATCAGCCGGGGCCACGTGTTGTCCGCCAATGCTGCAGATGCCTGTGAAGTCACTTGCTGATGCTATCGAGGGATAGCCGCGGCTGACCAATGTGAACCGTCAAGGGAACTTTTCCGGGCGATTTCGCGTCTTTGTAGAAAAAGTCCCCCGAAAAGCCGGTTTGCGTTGGGCAGCACGGAGTTTTACAGACATAATGTCTATGTGACATCTGCGACCCATGCCCCCAGTACCCCGGCGCACCCCACGCTGAACCGCCCCAATATGGTTTCCGTTGGAACCGTAGTGTGGCTCTCCAGCGAGTTGATGTTCTTCGCCGGTCTCTTTGCCATGTACTTCACGCTCCGCTCCACCAGCGGCGAGATGTGGGCCGAGGAGACAGCCAAGCTCAACTTCCCCTTTGCGCTCGTCAACACGATCGTCCTCGTGGCCAGTTCCTTTACTTGCCAGATGGGTGTCTTCGCCGCCGAGCGGCTGCAGCCGCGCAAAACAGGCGGGGCTTTCCAGTTCGCCCGCTGGGGAATGAACGAATGGTTCACCCTCACATTCCTGATGGGTGCGTTCTTCGTCGCCGGCCAGGCCACTGAATACGCGATGCTGGTTTCCGAGCACGTTTCGCTCTCCTCCAACGCCTACGGTTCGGCCTTCTACATGACCACCGGCTTCCACGGCCTCCACGTGATCGGCGGGCTTGTTGCCTTCCTCCTGATCATGGGCCGGTCCTTCGCCGCGAAGAAGTTCGGGCACTTCGAAGCCACGTCAGCGATTGTCACCTCGTACTACTGGCACTTTGTGGATGTCGTCTGGATCGGCCTCTTCCTGGTCATCTACGTCCTCAAGTAGCCAGCTTTGATTCTTTTTCTACAAGAGGCAGAATTTCAGGTAGCGGCTCCCGGAGCCCGCCCAGGATCGAATAAAGGAACCACCACGTGAAGGCACTCTCGCAAAAGCGGCGACACCCACTGGCAGTCATTGCCCTCCTACTGATGGGCCTCCTCATCACTGGCGGGCTGTACGCCGTGGCCACCACCGTCAACGAGGCCAAGGCTTCCACCACCACGTACAGCACAAGTGACGTCGAGGAAGGCGGAAAGCTTTTCGCCGCCAACTGCGCCACCTGCCACGGCATGGGCGCCAGCGGTTCCAAGGATGGTCCGTCGCTCGTGGGCGTCGGGGCTGCTGCTGTCGACTTCCAGGTTGGTACCGGCCGCATGCCCATGCAGATGAACGGACCCCAGGCGCTGGAGAAGCCTGTTCAGTTCAACGACGAACAGACCCACCAGCTTGCAGCCTACGTCGCCTCCCTGGGCGCCGGCCCGGCTCTTCCTGAGGAAAGCATGTTGGACAAGAAGGGTGACGCAGCCGCCGGTGGCGAACTCTTCCGTACCAACTGCGCCATGTGCCACAACGCGGCTGCTGCCGGCGGTGCGCTCACCCGCGGTAAGTTCGCTCCTGCCCTGGCCGATGTTTCGGGCAAGCACATCTATGAGGCAATGGTCACCGGTCCGCAGAACATGCCGGTCTTCAGCGATTCCAACATCACCCCTGAGGGCAAGCGCGATGTCATCACCTTCCTCAAGCAGATCGAAACCAGCGGCTCCCCCGGCGGCGCTGACCTGGGATCGCTGGGCCCCGTGGCTGAGGGCCTGTTCGTCTGGGTTGCAGGCCTCGGCGTCATCATTGCTTTCACCATCTGGCTGACTTCCCGGACGTCCTAGCACTTCCCCGGAACACCAAAACTTCTGCTGACGAGTCAGCAGCTTGATATTAGAAACTAACCCGGCATCCGCCGGGACGAGAGAAGGATGAGGCGAATTATGGGCAACCATAGTGACGGCAGTCCGAACCACTCGGGCACCGTAGCTACGGCTGGTCAGAATGAGGTGGAGAAGTTCCAGGATCCTGGAATTCCTCCGCACCGTTTGCGCCTGGCTGACACGGACCCGAAGGCCGCAAAGCGGGCAGAACGGCAGGTCGCCTTACTATTTGGCATTTCTGTTGTTGGCACCCTGATCTTCCTGGTGGCGTACTTCGCCATCGATCTGGGGGCCGGTGAATCAACGATCGAATCCATCCGGCTCCAGAACATGCTGCTGGGTATCGGTACCGCGTTTGCGATGCTGGGCATCGGAACCGGCATCGTGCACTGGGCCAAGGCCCTGATGCCGGACCACGAAGTCTCCGAAGAGCGTCACGCGATCCGCTACGAGGAGGACCGCCGGGCCGCCGTCCGGATCGTTGACGACATCGTGGAAGAGACGGGCATCAAGCGCCGCCCGCTGATCCGCAACACCCTCCTCGGTGCCGTTGCGTTGGCTCCGCTGCCCGCAGTCGCCCTTTTCGGCGACCTCGGTCCGCGTCCCGACAATAAGCTCGCCCACACCATGTGGGCCCCCGCGGACGGAAAGCTCAAGCGCCTCGCCCGGGACCCCGACGGAACACCCATCAAGGCTTCCGACGTCACCATCGGCTCAGCCTTCCACGTCATTCCGGAAGGCCTGAACGAACTCCACGAGGGCAAGCTCAACGAAAAGGCCAAGGCCGTTGTGCTGCTCATGCGCCTGGATCCGGCTTCCCTGAACCCTTCCGAGGGCCGCGAGGACTGGGGTTACAACGGCATCGTTGCATACTCCAAGATCTGCACCCACGTCGGTTGCCCCGTTGCTCTGTACGAGCAGCAGACGCACCACCTGCTGTGCCCGTGCCACCAGTCCACCTTTGACCTCACTCAGGAGTGCAAGGTGATCTTCGGCCCCGCCAGCCGGCCTCTCCCCCAGCTGCCCATCGCAGTTGACGACGAAGGCTACCTGGTCGCCACCAGCGACTTCAAAGAACCTGTAGGACCAAGTTACTGGGAGCGTGATATGCATGAGCGCAGCATCAACAGCTGAGCCCGCTTTCGTCGCCAAAACCAAGACAGGCCGGTTCACCGACTTCGTCGATTCACGTGTTGGCGGTTCCGGAATCCTCCGCGAATTCGGCCGCAAGGTCTTCCCCGACCACTGGTCCTTTATGTTCGGCGAAGTGGCCCTGTACTCCTTTGTCATCCTGCTGCTGTCCGGCACCTTCCTGACATTCTTCTTCGACCCGTCCATGGCGGAGACGCACTACGACGGTTCGTACGTGCCCCTCAAGGGCGTTGAGATGTCAGTGGCCTACAGCTCATCCCTGGACATCTCCTTCGACGTCCGCGGCGGCCTGTTCATGCGCCAGGTACACCACTGGGCAGCACTGCTGTTCGTCGCTTCCATCGCCGTGCACATGCTCCGCGTCTTCTTCACCGGCGCCTTCCGCAGGCCCCGTGAGATGAACTGGGTGGTGGGCAGCGTGCTGCTCATCCTGGCCATGGCAGCCGGCTTCACCGGCTACTCCCTCCCCGATGACCTGCTGTCCGGAAACGGCCTGCGCATCATCGACGGCGTGATCAAGTCCATCCCGGTCGTGGGAACTTACATCTCGTTCTTCCTCTTCGGTGGAGAATTCCCGGGCACTGCCATCATCGGCCGCCTGTACATGCTGCACATCCTGCTTGTCCCGGCACTGATCCTGCTGATGATCGTCCTGCACCTGTTTATGGTGGTCGTCCACAAGCACACCCAGTACCCCGGCCCGGGACGCAACGACAATAACGTTGTCGGCTATCCCCTGGGCCCTGTTTACGCAGCGAAGGCCGGTGGATTCTTCTTCATCGTCTTCGGCGTGCTGGCCCTGATGGCCGGTTTCTTCACGATCAACCCGATCTGGAACTACGGTCCGTACGACCCCTCCCCGGTGTCCGCCGGTACCCAGCCTGACTGGTACATCGGATTTGTTGACGGCGCGCTGCGCCTGATGCCCGGCACTTTGGGTGACTGGCAAGTAGAGCAGAACTGGTTCGGCTTCGTATTCACCTTCAATGTCCTGCTTCCGGCCCTTGTGCCGGCCGGCATCCTGTTCACGGTCATGTTTATGTACCCGTGGATTGAGCGCTGGATCACCAAGGACGACCGCGAGCACCACGTGCTGGACCGTCCGCGCAACGCACCGACCCGTACTGCCATCGGTGTTGCCGGCTTCATCTGGTACTGCGTGATGTGGGCTGCGGCCGGTTCCGACCTCATCGCCACCCACTTCCACGTCTCGCTCAACGACGTGACGTACTGGCTGCGGGCGCTGTTCTTCATCGGGCCGATCATCGGTTTCGTGGTCGCCAAGCGCGTGGCCCTGGCCCTGCAGCGCAAGGACCGCGAGATCGCCCTCCACGGCCGGGAGACCGGACGCATTGTCCGCCTCCCGCACGGCGAGTTCATCGAGGTACACGCGCCGCTGGACGAGTACAAGCGTTACAAGCTGGTGGGCTTCGAATCTCCTGAGGTCCTCCCCGCTGTTCCGAACGAACACGGTGTGGTGACGCGCAAGGAGAAGCGCCGCGCCTTCCTCTCCCGCTGGTTCTTCGAGGACCGTGTTGCCCCGGCCACCCCGGCTGAGCTGGAAGCTGCCCACGGCCATGGCCATGCGGCAGTTGAAGCACCCGAGGAAGCCAAGAGCCTGAGCCACTAGGCCCAGTCATTCTGCACACAGAGAAGGCCCGGTCCGTTAGGACCGGGCCTTCTCTGTGTGCAGTTGCAACATGCACTGTGCGTAGACGTGAGGCCCCGCGCAGCGCCCCGAAACCGCCGCAGAGCAGCTTCAGTGGCTTCGGGACCGGCGTGCACCGGGGCGCTGCAACGGAACCCACAGCTTGTATCGGTCGGCCCGGTAGTACGAGACCGAGTAGTCCACCATGGTGCGGGCCACGAATGCATGGCGCTGGATCTTCAGCAAGGGTGCACCGACCTCGACATTGAGCAAGCGTGCGGTGGAGGGTGAAGCAGCCGTGGCCTCAATCATGTCCTCCCCCCACTCCATCACCAGGCCATACTGTTCACTGAGCACGTTGTACAGCGATGTGGGCGGCTCTCCATCGAGCAGGCCGGGAACCCGGTGGGCCGGGATGAAGTTCTCGTCGACGCTCATGGGCTCACCATCTGCCAGCAGAAGGCGCCGGAAACGGACCAGCGGGGTTCCCTCGTCCAGCTGGAGCTCGCGTGCGAGGAATGCGCTGGCCCCAATCTGTTCGAAGCTGAGGACTTTGGCGGCCGGGACCATGCCGCGGCGCTGCATCTCTTCGCTGTACGAGGTGAGCTTGACCTGCAGGTCCAGCTTTGGCCTGCGCACGAAGGTGCCCAGCCCTACCACCCGCTCGATCACCTCTTCGCCCACCAGGGCATCAATCGCCTGCCGTACCGTCATCCTGGCGAGGCCAAAGCGCTCCGCCAGGTCGCGCTCGGAGGGCAGCGCCGATCCCGGCCGGCACGATTCGACGATATAGGTCCGAAGGATTTCACGCAGCTGAACGTAGATGGCCGTACCGCTGGTCCGGTCAATCTCACCGGCGATGGCTGCCGCACTACCGGCCACGGGCCTTTGCCCTTTGGTTGAGGATCACCTAGCCATTTTAGGACAGGTCTAGACCACCGCGCGCCATGGTACTGGCGTATTTCGCTGAGCACGAGAGAGTGCCGCTATATTGGACAGGAAAATTTCGATACCAGACGGATGGGGCCGTCATAAAGAAGGAGTCCCGTTGCCAACTCAGAAGGCCGTGGTCACAGCCTCGATCGGACTGCATGCACGTCCGGCCGCCGTTTTCGTCCGGGCAGTTACCGAAACCGGGTTGCCAGTGACCATCTCCAAGCCGGGTATCACAGACGTTGACGCCCGGTCTCTGCTGCAGGTGATGACGGCTGACTTCCATCACGGTTGCGAGGTGGAGCTCAACATCCCGGATTCGGCCCTCGACGGCCCCCTGAGGCGCGAAGAAGCACTGAACGCCCTCCGGACCCTTGGCACGCTGCTGGAGTCGCAGGGAGCCGGGTAGCGCGGTTCCGGCGCTCTTCCTGGGTTGCCCCGGCATGCACTCCAGAGGAAGAGCAAGCCAAAATGATTAAACAACGACGGCGGGCCTCACCTGAGAGGTGAGGCCCGCCGTCGTTGTTTATTCTTTGTGCCTAGTGGGCGTGGTCGCCGCGGCTGTATTCGTAAACCCAGCCAATAAGCGCTACGAGGGCCAGGCCGGCGGCAATGAAGACGATCCAGAAGCCGACTGCCAGGCCAAGGAACCCCGTGGCGCAGGCGATGCCCAGGACCAGGGGCCACCAGCTCCACGGGCTGAAGTGGCCCTGTTCACCGGCGCCCTCGTGGATCTCGGCGTCGGTGCGGTCCTCCGGACGCATGCCAACACGCTTGCCGGTGAAGCCGAGGTATCCGCCGATCATGCCGGCGAGGCCGCCGACCAGGAGGATGCCAAGGATACCGACCCACTCACCCCAGTTGGTGAGGAACCCGTAGACCAGCGAAACCGGTACGAAGAAGAAGACTCCGGAACCAAAGATCCATGATTCGATTTTCACTGTGCAGTGTCCTTCTGGTCGGCGTTACCGAGAACCTGGGCTGCGGGAGCCGGCGACTCGGCGGTGTGGACCTGTCGAAGCTCGGGGTGGTGCAGGTCGAGGGCGGGACGCTCGGAGCGGATCCGGGGCAGGGAGGTGAAGTTGTGCCGCGGCGGCGGGCAGGATGTGGCCCACTCGAGGGAAGCGCCGAAGCCCCAGGGATCGTCCACCTGCACCTTTTCGGCGCTGCGCCAGGTGATGTAGACGTTCCAGAAGAACGGGATCAGCGACGCGCCCAGGACAAACGAGGCCACGGTGGAGAACTGGTTCATCCAGGTGAAGTTGTCCTCCACCAGGTAGTCCGCGTAACGGCGGGGCATACCCTCAACACCCAGCCAGTGCTGGATGAGGAAGGTGCCGTGGAAGCCAAGGAACAGGAGCCAAAAGTGGATCTTGCCCAGGCGTTCGTTGAGCATCTTGCCGGTCCACTTGGGCCACCAGAAGTAGAACCCTGCGAACATCGCGAACACCACGGTGCCGAACACCACGTAGTGGAAGTGCGCCACCACGAAGTAGGAGTCGGAGACGTGGAAGTCCAGCGGCGGGGAGGCCAGGATGATGCCGGTGAGGCCGCCGAAGAGGAAGGTGATGAGGAAGCCGATGCTCCAGAGCATCGGGGTTTCGAAGGTCAGGGACCCCCGCCACATGGTGCCGATCCAGTTGAAGAACTTCACACCGGTGGGAACCGCGATGAGCATGGTCATAAACGCGAAGAACGGCAGCAGCACTGCGCCGGTGACGTACATGTGGTGTGCCCACACGGTCACGGACAGGGCAGCGATGGCGATCGTTGCATAGACCAGGCCCTTGTAGCCGAAGATCGGCTTGCGGCTGAAGACCGGGAAGATCTCCGAGACGATGCCGAAGAACGGCAGCGCGATGATGTACACCTCGGGGTGGCCGAAGAACCAGAACAGGTGCTGCCAGAGGACTGCACCGCCGTTTTCGGGGTCGAAGATGTGTGCGCCGAAGCGGCGGTCAGCACCGAGTGCGAACAGCGCGGCGGCCAGCGGCGGGAACGCCATGAGCACCAGGATGGCAGTGACCAGGGTGTTCCAGGTGAAGATCGGCATCCGCCACATGGTCATGCCCGGGGCGCGCATGCAGATGATGGTGGTGATGAAGTTGACCGCGCCGAGGATGGTGCCGAAGCCGGACAGTGCAAGGCCGAATACCCACAGGTCGCCACCGATACCGGGGCTGAAGGTGGTGTTGGACAGCGGCGCGTAGGCGAACCAGCCGAAGGAAGCGGCACCCTGCGGGGTGATGAAGCCGGACACCGCGATGGTGGAGCCGAAAAGGAAGAACCAGAAAGCCAGCGCGTTCAGTCGCGGGAAGGCGACGTCGGGTGCACCGATCTGCAGGGGCATGATCACGTTCGCGAAGCCGGCAAAGAGCGGGGTGGCAAACATCAGCAGCATCACGGTGCCGTGCATGGTGAACAGCTGGTTGTACTGCTCTTTGGTCTGCAGGATCTGCATACCCGGTTCGAACAGTTCGGCACGGATCAGCAGTGCCATGACACCGCCGAGGCAGAAGAACACAAACGACGCGATCAGGTACATGTACCCGATGGTTTTGTGGTCGGTGGAGGTGATCCAGTTGACGACGATGCGTCCCTTGGATTTGGGAACCACGGGAGCTGTGAGGGCTCCGGTGGGTGCGGATTGAGTGTACGTAGCCACGTCGCTCCCCTTACTTAATTTCGTTCAGGTTCGGGTTGCGGTCGTATTCCACACCGAGGAGGCCCGTGTTGCCGGCTGCCTTGAGCTCTTCCATGTGTGCCTGGAATTCAGCTTCCGACACCACCTTGACGCGGAACAGCATCTCGGAGTGGTACTCGCCGCAGAGTTCGGCGCACTTGCCGTCGTAGGTGCCCTCTTTAGTGGGGGTAAACCGGATGTAGTTGGTCTTGCCGGGGATCATGTCGCGCTTCTGCAGGAAGGCGGGAACCCAGAAGGAGTGGATCACGTCGCGTGCGTTGAGCTCGAGGTCAACGGACTTGTTGACGGGCAAGTACAGCGTGGGGAGCTGTTCCTTGTCGATCGTGTTGCCGGTGAGGTGCGCCTGGACGCCGGCCTCGTGGACGTCTTCTTCGATGACGTCGCCGGACTTGTAGTTGAAGTCCCAGGCCCACTGCTTGCCGCGGACGTCAACAACGACGTCGGCCGGCTGCGAGCGGTCATCAATGGCCTGCTGGTCGCGGTCGGTGAAGTAGAAGAACACCAGGACCATAAACAGCGGGATGGTCAGGTAAAAGACTTCCAGGGGAAGGTTGAAGCTGGTCTGCCGCGGGAACCCGACGGTGCCCTTGCGGCGCCGGTAGGCGACGAGGCACCAGACGATCAATCCCCAGGTAATGATGCCCACAGCAAGGGCGGCAATCCATGAGTTGACCCAGAGGTCCATGATGCGGTCGCTGTTGCTGGTGGTGCCACGTTCTGTGGGCAGCCACCCCTTCTCTACCTCTGGCGAACATCCGGTCAAAACCAACGCGCCGGCAATTGCCAAGCTTGTGATCGTGGTGATCGTTTTGCGTCGGCTGCCGGTTCGGTTCTGCGAACTCACAGACGGCCCTTCCTACTTGTTGCTGTTGTCCGGGCAGCCATCGGCGCCGCGGGCACACTAAAAGTTTTACTACTCGGTGTAGAGCTTACCGCTCCCCCGGGCGTTTCGCCCACATGTCGGCGCCGTGGCTCCCGCAGTGTTGAATGCGGGAGGCCACGGCGCCGGCACCAGGCGAAACAACCGGTTCTAGTGGAACGAATCTCCACAGGCGCAGGAGCCACCGGCGTTCGGGTTGTCGATGGTGAAGCCCTGCTTCGAGATGGTGTCCTCGAAGTCAATGCTGGCGCCGCTGAGGTACGGCACGCTCATCTTGTCCACCACTACTTCAACGCCGTCGTAGTCGCGGACGGCATCTCCGTCGAGGAGGCGCTCGTCGAAGTAGAGCTGGTAAATCAGCCCTGAGCAGCCGCCGGGCTGCACGGCGACGCGGAGACGGAGGTCCGTGCGGCCTTCCTGTTCAAGGAGGCTGCGGACCTTGCCTGCGGCGACGTCGGTCAGCTTGACCTCGTGGACGGGCAGCTCATCAGTGGCAGCGCTGGTGGTCTCGGTGCTGTTCTCATTGGTTGCGGTGCTCATTGGCCTACCTTCTTAGGACGGTCTGGCGGCCCCGCGCTAACGGTGGCCTGCCCCTACGGATACGGTATGGGCTATAGCTACATGCTACGCGGGACGCACGTGTAGCTCTAACTCCTGACGTAACCATGCAAGGGCCGCTCTTGTTCCCGTGGAGCCTGGCCAGGACCGCTGGTTCCTAGAGCCCGCCGCTGTTCAACCGTGTCAGCAGGAGCGCTTCGGCGAGGATGGCTTTCCGGAAGTCCCCAAGATGCAGGGACTCATTGGCGCTGTGGGCGCGCGAGTCCGGGTCTTCCACACCCGTCACCAGGATCTGGACGTCAGGGTAAAGCTCCGTAAGGTCGGCTATGAACGGGATGGAACCACCGATTCCCGTCTCCACGGCCGGCACGCCCCATGCCTCCCCCAGCGCCCACATCGCCAGTGCTGCGGCAGCTGAGGAGGTGTCCGTCTGGAACGGGTTGCCGCTCTCCCCCGGAGTGAAGGTGACCTTCGCGCCGAAGGGAGCGTTGGACTCAACGTGCCTGCGGACTGCCTCCATGGCTTCTTCCGGCGACTGCCCGGGTGCCAGCCGCAGGCTGAACTTCGCCCGCGCCCTGGGCAGCAGCGTATTGGACGCTACATCCACGGCCGGCGCGTCGAATCCGATGATTGACAGTGCCGGCTTGGTCCAGAGGCGTGAGGCGATGCTGCCCGTGCCGGCGAGGCGGACGCCGTCGAGCACTGAAGCATCAGCCCGGTAGTCGGCCTCGGGGAAATCCACCGAGGTGTTATCAGTGGCGACAAGCCCAGGGATGGCGACGTTGCCGTCGTCGTCATGGAGGGTGGCAATCAGGCGTGCCAGCAGCGTGGGGGCATCCAGCACCGGGCCGCCGAACATCCCCGAGTGCACGGCGTGCTCCAGGACCTGGACTTCAATGGTTCCGTCCACCAGCCCCCGGAGGCTTGTTGTCAGGGCGGGTACGCCCACCTTCCAGTTGCTGGAATCTGCAACGACGATGACGTCGGCACGGAGGAGTTCCCGGTTCGCCTCCAGGAAAGGCCTGAACGTGGGTGAGCCGGCTTCCTCTTCACCCTCGATAAAGAAGGTGATGCCCAGGCCAAGCTCCGCGCCGACGACCTCGGAGACTGCCGCATATGCGGCGATGTGGGCCATAATGCCGGCCTTGTCGTCCGCTGCGCCACGGCCATACAGGCGGCCGTCCTTCTCCACTGCCGTGAACGGCTCCGGCTCCCACAGCGATTCGTCGCCCGCGGGCTGGACGTCGTGGTGCGCGTACAGCAGGATGGTGGGCTTGCCTTCCGCGGCAGGACGGCGGGCAACGACGGCGGGGCCGCCGGGAGTGCCGTCCGGTTTGTCACAGAGGAGGATTTGAACGTCTTCGAGCCCGGAATCCCGCAGCAGCACCGCTACGGCTTCCGCACTCCGTTCAAGGGGCGACCTGTCAAAACTGGGCCAGGCGATACCGGGAATCGCCACGAGTTCCTTGAGGCGGACGAGGGTCTGGTCAAAGGAGCGGTCTATGGCGGCCCGGAGGTCTTCCGTAGCCGCGGCGGATCCGGAACCGGCCGGTTGGGCTCCGACAAAACTGACCGGGGTCTCCGGTGAGGGTGAAGTCATGGAAAAACATTACCCCCGTCACACTGGCCGTTGCCGCAGGCATGCGAAGACCCCGGAATCCGGCACCCTCCCGCAAGGTATTCTGTTCAGGTGTTCGGACGTAAAAAGGAAGCGCCCTCGGCGCAGGAATTAATTGACCAGCAGGCTGCGGATGCTGCGGCGCGGCAGGGCGGCGTAACCGGCAAGGGCGCCCCCACCCCAACGCGCAAGGCGCAGGAAGCGGCCCGCAGGCGCCCGCTGGTGCCCGAGGACCGCAAAGCCTCGAAGGCTGCCGAGCGCCAGGCTATCCAGGACCAGCGCCTCAAGATGCGCCAGGCGCTGGACACCGGGGACGAGAAGTTCCTCCCGCTCCGGGACAAGGGGCCGCAGAAGAGGTTCGCCCGTGACTACGTGGATGCACGGTTCAGCCTGGGCGAATACCTGATGTTCGGCGCCCTGGTGTTTGTCCTGGTGTCCTTGGTGGTGCCGGCGTCCAGCGACATGATGATCTATGTGCTGGGTGGTTTCTGGGTGATGTTCCTGGCCGTCTTCGTGGACGTGTTCATCCTCTCCCGCAAGCTCCGCAAGCGGCTGGCCGAAAAGTTCGGCGAGGTGGAACGCGGCACCGTTTGGTACGGCTCCATGCGCTCACTGCAGTTCCGCAAGCTCCGGCTGCCCAAGCCCCTGGTTAAGCGCGGGCAGTACCCGGCCTAAACACTCCGGGCGGAACAGGCACCAGACAGAACAAAAGACAACCCCGGCGGGACGACCGCCGGGGTTGTCTGTTTAAGACTACTAATACAGCTAGGCCGTGCGGCTCTTCGCCAACTGCCTGTTGATGCGGGCAGCCCAGAAGGGTCCTTCATACAGGAAGGCCGTGTAGCCCTGCACCAGGGTTGCGCCGGCGTCCAGCCTGTCCTGGACATCCTGGGCAGTTTCCACACCGCCTACTGCCACCAGAGTCAGGGAATCTCCGGTGACCTTCTTCAGCCGCCGCAGTACATCGAGTGAGCGCTGTTTCAGCGGTGCGCCGGACAGCCCGCCGGCACCGCACTTTTCCACCTGTTCCACCGGGGAAGCCAGCCCGGTGCGGGCAATGGTGGTGTTGGTGGCGATGATGCCGTCCAGCTTCAGGTCCAGCGCAAGCCGGGCGACGTCGTCGATGTCCTCATCGCTCAGGTCGGGCGCGATCTTCACCAGCAGGGGAACGTGGCGGCCGGCCGCACGGTCCGCTTCTTCTCCCACCGCGGTGAGCAGCGGCCGGAGGCTCTCCACATCCTGCAGGAGCCGCAGCCCGGGCGTGTTGGGCGAACTGACGTTGACCACCAGGTAATCCGCAGCGGGCGCGAGGCTGCGCGCGCTCACCAGGTAGTCCTCCACGGCGTCTGCCAGTTCCACCACCTTGGTCTTGCCGATATTGACGCCAATGACGGGGCGCACAGAGGGGTGCCTGTGCTGAAGTGCCGCACGCGCCGCCTTCAGCCGCGGGGCCACGGCGGTGGCGCCGTCGTTGTTGAATCCCATCCGGTTAATGACGGCGCGGTCCTCAATCAGGCGGAACAGGCGCGGCTTTTCGTTGCCGGGCTGGGCCTGGCCGGTGATGGTTCCCACCTCGACATGGCCGAAGCCGAGCTCAGTGAGGGCTTCAATGCCATGGCCTTCCTTGTCGAAGCCCGCGGCAAGGCCAAAGGGCGAGGGAAAGGTGATGCCAAACGCCGTTGTCTGAAGCGATGGTGCCGGCGCTGTCAGTTTCGCCAGGACTTTCCCCGCTCCAGAGCGGTGCGCGAGCCTGATGCCCTTGAATCCGATCTTGTGGGCGCGCTCGGCGTCCATCCATGAAAAGGCCAGCCTGAAGAATGTGGGGTAAACGCGCATGCTTCCTAGTTTTCCGTCTTGTTGGCGCCATACCAAACGGAGCGGCCCCGAGACGGACCGGGATCTCCACGGACCGGGCCGGACAAGGCAGGAGGAACTGGAAGGCGGATTAGCATAAAGCCATGGAATGGCAGCGGGATATCCTGGGCGAGGAGTTCGAATCCTATGCCTTTTCCGCCGTCGGGGACGACGGGATGGAGCGGATGGCCACGCTGGTCCGGTTCCGGCCCGCCCACCAGGAATCAGGCCAGCAGGAGTCCGGCGGATCCACCGCGCGCCGGAGGGCCGTCCTCTTCCTGCACGGCTGGAGCGACTACTTCTTCAACGTTGACCTGGCCCGTTTCTGGTCCTCCGCAGGCTACGACTTTTACGCCCTGGATATGCACAACCACGGACGCAGCCTGCGCCCCGGATCACCAGGCGGATATGTGTCCGACCTGATCAACTATGACGCTGAAATTGAGACGGCATACCGGCTCATCGGCCAGGAGGGCGCTGCCGCCCCGCTGACCCTGATGGGCCATTCGACGGGCGGGCTGGTTGCGGCACTGTGGGCGAGCAGGCACCCCGGGGCCGTCTCGCAGCTGGTCCTGAACAGCCCGTGGCTGGAGATGCATGGGAGCGCCCTGGTCCGGCGCGCGGCCTACGGCATGGTGGGGCCGGTGGCAAGATTCCGTCCGGAGGCGGTGCTGCGCCTGCCGCCGCGCGGCTTCTACTGGCGCACCATCAGCAGCTCGGCGGAGGGCGAATGGGCGCTGGATGACCAGTACCGTCCGCCCATGGCGTTTCCGGTCCGGGCGGGTTGGCTCAGCGCCGTGCTCGCCGGCCACGCGAAGGTGGCACGCGGCCTTAACCTCGAGGTCCCGGTGCTGGTGCTGTTGTCCCGCGGAAGCGCCAATGGCCTCTTCTGGTCGGAGGAGATGCGGCGGACGGACGCGGTGCTTGACGTCAACGTTATTGCCGCCCGGGCCCTCACCCTGGGCCGCACGGTCACGGTTGAAAGGATCGACGGCGCCCTGCACGATGTGTTCCTCTCCCCCGCTGCCGTCCGCGCCGACGCCTACGCGAGGCTGGCGCGCTGGCTCGTCGCCTACGGCGGCACGGCGTGAAAGTGGAAGCGTGACCTGCGCCGGATCCCCTACTGTGTGGCGTCTCGTGCCGGGCCGGCAGCGTCAACGGCGCCGCCGTACCGGCGGTCCCGGCGGGCGTAGTCTTCCACCGCACCCCACAGGGTCCGGCGGTCGACGTCGGGCCACAGGGTGTCCATAAACACAAACTCGGCGTAGGCGGACTGCCAGAGCATGAAGTTGGACAGCCGCTGTTCTCCGGAGCTCCGCAGGAAAAGGTCCACGTCGGGGAGGTCGGGCTCGTCAAGGTACTTCTGGATGGTGCGCTCGGTGATGGCGCCGGGCTTGAGCCTGCCCGCTGCAACGTCCGCGGCGATGGCGGAGACAGCGTCCGTGATCTCCGCCCGGCCGCCGTAATTAACACACATGGTCAACGTACACGTGCTGTTGCCCGCCGTGAACTGTTCTGCTTCTTCGAGTTCGCGGATGACTGAGCCCCACAGCCGCGGCCGACGGCCGGACCAGCGGACCCGGACGCCCCATTCATCGAGCTGGTTACGCTGCCGCCGTAGCACGTCCTTGTTAAATCCCATCAGGAAGCGCACCTCTTCAGGGGAACGCCGCCAGTTTTCGGTGGAAAAGGCGTAAACGCTGACGTACTCGATGCCCAGTTCGATGGCCCCGGCCATCACATCCAGAAGCGCCGGCTCGCCGGCTTTGTGCCCTTCGATTCGAGGCAGCCCCCGCTGGTTGGCCCAGCGGCCATTGCCGTCCATCACAATGGCCACGTGGCGCGGAATGAACTCTGACGGGATGGACGGCGCTACGGCGCCGGAGGGATGCGGGTAGGGCGCAACCACGGGGTGGCTCCGCTTCGGGGCTGCGTTGTTCTTTTTTCCCAGGGCCACTGTCAGCTGCGCTCCACATGTTTGAGGGACTTCAGTACTCGTTCAAGATGCCATTGCAGGTAAGCGGCCACCAGGCCGGCTGTTTCCTTGCGGTGTACCGGCAGTGAGGCGTCTGCCGTTGCCCAGTCTCCGGTCAGGAGCGCGGCCAGCAACACCACCGTTTCCGGGGCGGGCGCCGGCGAGCCCGGCGGGCGGCACCCGGCACAGACCATGCCGCCCAAGGGCGCCGAAAAGGCGTTGTGGGGCCCAGCCTGCCCGCAGCGGGCACAGTCCGTGAAGCTCGGCGCCCAGCCGCCGGTGGCGAGGGCCCGGAGCAGGTAGGAGTCCAAAATCAGCCCGGCGGCATGTTCGTCCCGGCTGAGCGAAGCCAGTGCCCCGACCAGCAGGTTGTACTGTGCGGTTCCCGATTCGCCATCGACGTCGGTGAGTTTTTCGGCGGTCTCCGTCATGGCGGCGGCAACGGTATACCGGCCATAGTCTGCGGCGATGCTTCCGCCGTAGGCCCCTTTGGCAACCGCCTGGGTGACGATGTCCAGGCTCTTCCCGGACACAAGCTGCAGGTCCGCCACCATAAAGGGCTCGAGGCGGGCGCCGAACCGGCTGCTGGTCCGCCGGACGCCTTTGGCAACGGCGCGGACCTGGCCATGATGTTTGGTCAGGAGCGTGATGATGCGGTCCGCCTCGCCCAGTTTGTGGGTACGGAGGACGACGGCGTCGTCCCGGTACGCGCGGGAGGCGAAAGAGTGTTGGGCCACGCCTTATCTTCCCATTTCTTTGCGGTGCGGCTTCCGCGCCGCTCCCGGACAGGAGCGAAGGCCCTGCCATTGTGCCGCCGGGCATTACCCGGCGGCACAATGTCCGGAATCAGCCCTGGGCGTCCCGGATGGCGCGGTTGACCGCTGAGATCACGGCTTTGAGGGAGGACATGCTGGTGTTCGCGTCAATACCTACACCCCACAGGACGCGTTCCCCCACGGCGCATTCCACGTAGGCGGCGGCCATGGCGTTTCCGCCTTCAGAGAGGGCGTGCTCGCTGTAGTCCAGCACCCGGACGTCCACGCCGTCCTCGCGCAGGATGCTCAGCAGCGCGGCGATGGGACCGTTGCCGGTGCCCGTTCGCTGGGTCTGCACACCGTCCACGGTGAGGGAGGCGTGAAGCGTCATGCCGCCGTCGTCATCTGTTTCTGTCTTGACCCCGCCCAGGGAGTAGCGCCCCCACTGCCCGTCGGTTTTCCCGGACGGCAGGTACTCGTCCTGGAAGACCTGCCACAGCTGGGCGCCGCTGACTTCGCCGCCCACGGTGTCCGTGCGCTTCTGGATCACGCCGGAGAATTCGATCTGGGCGCGCCGCGGCAGGTCCAGGCTGTGCTCGTTCTTGAGCAGGTAGGCCACGCCGCCCTTGCCGGACTGGGAGTTGACCCTGATGACGGCTTCGTAGCTGCGGCCCAGGTCCTTGGGGTCCACGGGCAGGTACGGAACCTGCCAGGTGAAGTCGGCCACGTCCTTGCCGGCGGCGGCTGCATCGCGCTCCAGGGCCTCGAAGCCCTTCTTGATGGCGTCCTGGTGCGATCCGGAGAACGCAGTGAACACCAGGTCGCCGCCGTAGGGGGAACGCTCGGGGACGGGCAGCTGGTTGCAGTACTCCACGGTCCGGCGGACGTCGTCGATGTTGGAGAAGTCGATCATGGGGTCGATGCCCTGGACAAAGAGGTTCAGGCCCAGGGTGACCAAGTCCACGTTGCCGGTCCGCTCACCGTTGCCGAAGAGGCAGCCTTCAATCCGGTCCGCACCGGCCATGTACCCCAGTTCGGCTGCCGCGACGCCCGTCCCGCGGTCATTGTGCGGATGCAGGGAGAGGATGATTCCCTCCCGCGGGTGCAGGTGGCGGCTCATCCACTCGATGGAATCGGCGTAAACGTTGGGGGTGGCCATTTCCACGGTGGCGGGCAGGTTGATGATGACCTGGCGGTCAGCGGAGGCTTCAAAGACATCGGCGACGGCGTTGCAGACGCGCACGGCGTACTCCAGCTCGGTGCCGGTGAAGGATTCCGGGGAGTACTCGTAGGTCACGTGTGTGTCCGCGAGGGTTTCCTCGTACTTCTTGCACAGGCGGGCGCCCTGGAGCGCGATGTCCAGGATTCCGTCCTCGTCCTGGTTGAACACCACCCGGCGCTGCAGCACTGAAGTGGAGTTGTAGAGGTGGACAATGGCCTGCTTGGCCCCCACCAGGGACTCATAGGTCCGCTCGATCAGGTGCTCGCGGGCCTGGGTCAGGACCTGGATGGTGACGTCGTCCGGGATGTGGTTGCCCTCGATGAGCTGGCGGACAAAGTCGAAGTCCGTCTGGGAGGCGGAGGGGAAGCCGACTTCGATCTCTTTGTAGCCCATCCGGACCAGCAGGTCGAACATCTTCATCTTGCGGGCCGGGCTCATCGGATCGATCAGGGCCTGGTTGCCGTCGCGCAGGTCCACTGCGCACCAGCGCGGAGCCTTGGTGATGATCTTGTCCGGCCAGGTGCGGTCCGGCAGCTCAACTTTGATCTGGTCCTGGAACGGCGTGTAGCGGTGGGCGGGCATTCCGGAGGGCTTCTGTGCGTTTCGCATTACTATCGGGGCCTTTTCTGTGGTTCTTCTTTGAAAGGGTGGCCGGGCAACACAAACTCCGCAGCGAGGGTGGGCCTTGCGCTAGATCGCGTCTGAGGCCTCGCCGCGGCAGCTAAGAAGAAGAAGCTCTGCACGCACCTTTTGAGGGTAGCACGCATGCGTAAGATGAAAGGGCACTACCGTCCGTTACGTCCACCATGCAGACGCCGCCCGGTATCCAGCTGGCCGCGGCTCTTCGTCAGAAGGAGCTTCCGTGCCCATTTCGGGGATCGACCTGTCCACCTTTGATAACACCGTCCGGCCGCAGGATGACCTCTACCAGCACGTGAACGGGGCCTGGCTCAAGGCCACCGAGATTCCCGATGACCGGCCCCTCGAAGGAACTTTCACCGCGCTGCGCGACGGATCGGAGATCGCCGTCCGCGACATTATCGAGGAAGCCGCAGCGAAGGGCGCGGACGCCAGCGGCATCGAACGGAAAGTAGGCGGGCTCTACAGCAGCTTCATGGACGAAGCAGCCGCAGAGGCCAAGGGGATGGAACCGATCCGCCAGCGCCTGGCCGACGTTTTTGCCACCACGTCCGTGGCGGACCTTGTGTCCCTTGCCGGCCGCCTGTTCCGGGCAGATGTTGGCGGACTTTTCTACATCTACCCGGCACCGGATGCAGGGAACCCGGACCGCGTCCTCCTCTACACGGGACAGGGCGGCCTCGGGTTGCCGGACGAGTCCTACTACCGGGATGAAAAGTTCTCGGCGATGGTCACCGCCTACGAGGCACATGTACGCAGGATGCTGGATCTGGCGGAGGTGCCGGATGCCGGTGCCGCCGCCGCACGGGTGGTGGAGCTGGAAACAAAGCTGGCCTCACATCACTGGGACAACGTGACGCTGCGGGATCCGCAGAAGACCTACAACCTGAAGACGGCAGACGAGGCCTCGGCAATGTTCCCGCTGCTGTCCATCTGGTTCGAAGCCGCCGGCATCGATGAGGCGAAGCGGCAGGAGATTGTGGTGAGCACTCCGCCGTTCTTCGACGGCGCCGCCGGGCTCCTCGAGTCCGAGCCTTTGGCCCATTGGCAGGAATGGCTTGCCATGCGCGTGGTCAGTGCGGCCGCACCCTACCTGTCCTCGGCTTTCGTCGATGCCAACTTCGCGTTCTACGGGACCACTATCAGCGGAACGCCGCGGAACAAGGACCGCTGGAAGCGCGGCGTGGGCGTGGTGGAGGGTGCCCTCGGCGAAGCCGTTGGGCAGATCTATGTTGCCCGGCACTTCCCGGAAACCCACAAGGCGCGGATGCAGACCCTTGTTGGCAACCTGATTGAGGCCTACCGGCAGAGCATCACCGCCGTGGGCTGGATGGGTGAGGCCACCAAGGCGGAGGCGCTGCGGAAACTGGAAGGGTTCCGCGCAAAGATCGGCTACCCGGAGGAATGGATTGACTACTCCGCCGTGGAGATCGACCCGGCTGATCTCCTGGGCAACGTGGAACGCGCCCACAATGCCGACGTTAACCGGCACCTGGACGAGGTGGGCAAGCCTGTGGACCGCAACAAGTGGCTGATGACCCCGCAGACCGTCAACGCGTACTACCACCCGATGATGAACGAGATTGTGTTCCCGGCCGCGATCCTGCAGCCGCCGTTCTTCACCGCCGACGCTGACGATGCCGTCAACTACGGCGGCATTGGGGCGGTCATCGGTCATGAGATCGGCCACGGATTCGATGACCAGGGGTCCCAGTTCGACGGCGGCGGGGCGCTTCGGAACTGGTGGACCGAAGAGGACCGCAAGGCCTTCGAGCAGCTGACTGCGAAGCTGGTTGCCCAGTATGACGCCCTTTCCCCCTATGCCGCGCCCGGGCATAACGTCAATGGCCGGCTCACGCTTGGCGAGAACATCGGCGACCTTGCCGGCCTGGCCATTGCCTACAAGGCCTACCTGATCAGCCTTGACGGCAAGGAGCCCGAGGTCCTGGACGGCCTCACCGGGCAGCAACGTTTTTTTGCTTCCTGGGCCGCTGGCTGGCGGCAGGTCATCCGGAGCGAGGAGGCGATCCGCCGGCTGGCCACGGACCCGCACTCCCCCAACGAGTTCCGGACCAACGCCATCGCCAGGAACCTGGACGCCTTCCACGAAGCGTTCGACGTGACTGACCAGGACGGCATGTGGATGGCCCCCGGGGAGCGCGTCAGCATCTGGTAGTCATTAAGAAAATCGGGGCCCGCCATTGGCGGGCCCCGACTTTTTAGTGCGGGTTCGTCCAGGCCTGCATCCGATGCCGGCTAGTTGTTGACGATCAGCATCGGGTTGGCCTGCTGGCAGGTGGCATCGCCGGCGGTCTGGTTGACAATGTCATCGGGCAGCGCCACGTTCGCACCATAGGTGGTACCCGAGGTGAAGTCGGTGCCGAGGTAAACCTGGACACCCGATACTGCCGGAGCGGGCAGGATCTGTGCCGCGGGTATCCCCAGCTGGGCGGCGACGTCGGCGGCTACGTCCTCGAAGCCGGTCCCGTAGTAGACCACGGACTGGTCCACGGCCACTGCCTCAAACCGTCCGGTCTGGGTGAACCCGCCGGAGACCAGGGCCTGGACGATCTCCTGGGCGCGGCCGGGAAGGCCGCTGCCATTGGCCACAGTGACAGGCTGGACCGCCTTGTCGTAGGGCGGGAGCGGGGTGGCCGTCTCCGACGGAGCTGCTGAGGGCGTCTCGCTGGGTGCAGGTGTGGTGGGCGCCGTCGGGTCTGTCAGGTCGATGTCCCGTTGCAGGGCGGAGAACAGCTGCGAGCCGGCCGGTTCGGCAATCTGGAGCCTGTTCGGGTCAACAAGCGCCGGCGTGGTGGGAACGGCCACGAAGGCTACCTTGCTGATATCGATGTCCTTGAGCCGGTTGCCGATGGTCAGCAGCGTGGGAACCGAAGCCAGTCCCTCGTCCACGGTCAGGTTTTGGGTGACGACGTCGGCGATCTTCAGCATCCTGCCGGGATCGGACAGCGTTCCTTCATCCTTGATTTTCCGGGTGAGCGAAGAAAGGAAGCCTTGCTGCGCCTTGATGCGGCCGAGGTCGCCGCCGTCGGCAAATGCATGGCGGGTGCGCAGGAAGGCAAGCGCCATTTCACCCTGGACGGCTGAGGTTCCCTTGGGCAGCCGAAGCCGCGAATCGGGGTCGTAGACGGCGTCGCTGATGCAGACGTCCACACCTCCCACGGCATTGGACAGTTCCTTCACCGCGTTGAAGTCCGCCATCATGAAGTGGTCCACAGTCAACCCGGTCAACTTGTTGACGGTGTCCACCGCGCAGCCGATGCCCGCCTCACCCATGGCCTCATTGATCATCACACCACTGCGGGCAGGGAAGGTCTGCTTGGTCTTCTCGTCCTTGCACTCCGGAATGTCAACCAGGAGGTCGCGCGGAAAGCTGATCACGCTGACGCGCTTGTTGTCCTCGGAGATATCCATCAACATCATGACGTCGGACTTGCCATAGCCCTTTGAATCATCAGAGGTGCCGTACTCGCCGTTCAGGCCGTCGCGGGTGTCCGAGCCCAGGATCAGGATCTGCATCCGCCCGGTGGCGTCACTCACCGGACCGTCAGTACTGCCCCCGCCTGCGTTCAGCGGAGCTTTGGAAATATTGCTTTGCAGCCGCACGAACCAGAATCCGGCAAACGCAAGGGCGCCGATCATCGCCAGCGACAGAATGCCTGTGACGATCTTCAACCACACCGGCATTCCCCGCTCGGGGCCCAGGTGGCGCGCGGCTCCAACGGTGCCGTCTTCCGCGTGCCTGGACCTTGGTCCCCCGGCTGACACGTCAGCTCCGTTATCGCGCATTTCGCGGCCTCGCCCCACGTAATGAACCTTCCTCTAGATTCTGAATCCGGTCCATTTTAGTGGTCCAGTCTGGGAAATTGCCGGGCTGCCCTTGCGGCGCCGGCAGGAGGGCTCAGAAGCCCAGCTTGACCAGCTGTTTCGGGTCCCGCTGCCAGTCCTTGGCAACTTTTACATGCAGGTCCAGGTAGATGCGCGTCCCCAGGAGCGCCTCGATTCCCTTGCGTGCGTTGGTGCCCACTTCGCGCAGCCGGCTGCCGCCTTTGCCAATGATGATGGCCTTCTGCGACGGGCGCTCCACGTAGAGGTTCACGCGCACGTCCAGGAGGGGGTTATCGTCCGGACGGTCCTCCCGGGGAACGATCTCTTCCACAACCACCGCAAGCGAGTGCGGCAACTCGTCCCGGACCCCTTCCAGCGCCGCTTCCCGGATGAGCTCGGCGACCATCACTGCTTCCGGTTCATCGGTCAGCTCCCCATCGGGGTAGAGCGGGGGCGACGGCGGCATGTGGCTGATCAGCACGTCGGCGACGGTTTCCACCTGGAAGCCGTCCGTGGCGGACACCGGAACGATATCCTTCCAGCCTTCCTCCCCCAGCACTTCGCGTCCGAGCGCGGCCACGGCCAGGAGCTGTTCCGTCAGGGCCTGCCTGTCCACCAGGTCCGCCTTGGTGACAATGGCGATGACGGGCTTGCGGCCGACGGCGGCGAGCTGGGCCGCGATGAATTTGTCGCCCGGGCCGATTTTTTCGTTGGCGGGAAGGCAGAAGCCAATGGCGTCCACCTCGGCCAGGGTGTCGGCCACAAGATCGTTCAGGCGCTTGCCGAGCAGGGTGCGGGGCCGGTGCAGGCCGGGGGTGTCCACCAGGATCAGCTGCGCGTCCTCCCGGTGGACGATGCCGCGGATAGTGTGGCGGGTGGTTTGGGGCTTGGCGGAGGTAATGGCCACCTTCTTGCCCACCAGTGCGTTGGTCAGGGTGGATTTTCCGGCATTGGGACGGCCCACCAGGACCGAAAACCCTGCGCGGAAACCGCCGAAATCCTCTTCGCCGGCGGCCTTATTTTTCTTGCTCACGTGGAACTCCCTGCTGGGTTGCTTCCGCCTCTTGGAAGAGGTCTTCAAGGTCAGTGTCTACTTTTGGAACGGGCGCCGCAATGATGTGGCTGACGCGGTTCCGGCGTCCTTCGAGCCGGTCGGCGCGCAGCGACACCCCGTCCACTTCCACATGGCTGCCGACGATGGGCACGCGCCCCAGCGCTTTGGCCAGGAGGCCGCCCACGGTGTCCACTTCGTCGTCGTCGAGCTCGATGTCAAAAAGCTCGCCGAGGTCGTCAATGCTCATCCGGGCGCTGACGCGGTAGGAGCCGTCGTCGAGCTCCACGGCCTCGGCACTTTCGGTGTCGTACTCGTCCACGATTTCGCCCACGATTTCCTCAATCAGGTCCTCAAGGGTGACGAGTCCGGCGGTGCCGCCGTATTCGTCAATCACGATGGCTACGTGCGTGGATTCTTTCTGCAGCTCCCGGAGCAGGTCGCTGACCGGCTTTGATTCTGGAACATACCGGACTTCACGGACCAGGGAATCCACCAGAGGCGGTTCCTCATCCGGTGCCAGCTCATGGAGGACGGCCGCCACGTCCTTGAGGTAGACAATGCCCAGGATATGGTCGGTGTCTTCGCCGATCACCGGCATCCTGGAGTATCCCGAACGGAGGAAGAGTGACATGGCCCGGCGGAGGCTGGAGCCCGCTTCAACACTGAGGATGTCGGTCCGGGGCACCATAACGGCCCGGACCAGGGTGTCGCCGAAGTCGAAGACGGACTGGATCATCTCCGCCTCGGTGTCCTCGATCATGTCCGATTCGCTGGCCCGGTCCACCAGCTCGCGGAATTCCTGCTCGCTGAAGAACGCCTCATCACCGGTGGGCGCACCGGGGGCCGCCGCGCTTCCCACCGTCACGAGCCAGCCCGGGATGGGTCCCAGGACCCAGGTGAGGAAGCGGATCATGGGCGCGGTGAACCGCACCACGGCAGCCGAATGCAGCCTGCCGAGCTGGCGCGGTGAGACGCCCACAATAACGAATCCCAGCAGGGCCATGATGCCAGTGGCAGCCAGGCCCGCAAGCCACATGTTGTCCAGCAGGCTGTAAAGGAGGACGGCGACGGCAACCGCCGAGGCCATCTCGAACCAGATGCGCCAGAACCGCAGGGCCCGGATATGGGCAACCGGCTGGGCCAGGATCCGCCGCATGGCGGTGCCGCGGCTTTTCAGGAGCGCTTCTTCCGCATCGTGGCGCGGGAGGAAATTGAAGGCGGCTTCGGCCGCGGTCAGTACTGCCGCAATACCCAGGAAAGCCAGGGCCATCGCGACGAGGAGCAAAGGCGTCACTGGATAGTCTCGGCGGGCGCTTCTTTGCCGGTGAAGCCGGACAGGAGTTCGCGCTGGAGGCCGAACATCTCGGCCTTCTCCTCAGGTTCAGCATGGTCGTAGCCCAACAGGTGCAGGATGCCGTGCGTGGTCAGCAACAGCATTTCATCCTGCAGCGAGTGGCCGGCATTCTTGGCCTGGACCTTGGCCACCTGCGGGCAAACGGCGATGTCCCCGAGCATGCCCTGTGGCGTGGGCCGGTCCGGAGTCCCCGGGGTCAGCTCGTCCATGGGCACTGACAGGACGTCCGTGGCGCCGGGCTCGTCCATCAGTTCGATGTGAAGCTTCTCCATGGCTGGCTCGTCCACAAGGAGGATGGACAGTTCGGCCTGCGGGTGGATGTACAACTGCTCGAAGATGTACCTGGACAGCGCAACGAGTTCAGATTCGTCCACCTGGATGCCGGACTCGTTGTTCACCTCGATGCTCACGCGCGTTCCCCCCGTTTTTCCCGGCTTGCCGAATGCTTCATCCTGTTCCGCTGGGCGTCGTCCCAGATGCTGTAGGCGTTAACGATGTCGCCCACCAGCCGGTGGCGGACCACGTCTGCGGCGTCCAGGACGGAGAAGTTCACATCGTCAATGCCATGCAGGATTTCCTCCACGATCCGCAGCCCGGAGCGCGTGCCGAACGGCAGGTCCACCTGGGTGATATCGCCCGTGACCACCATCTTGGACCCGAATCCCAGCCTGGTGAGGAACATCTTCATCTGCTCCGGCGTGGTGTTTTGGGCCTCGTCGAGGATGATGAAGGCGTCATTGAGGGTGCGGCCGCGCATGTAGGCCAGTGGCGCCACCTCAATGGTTCCTGCTGCCATGAGCCTCGGAATCGACTCCGGGTCCATCATGTCGTGCAGGGCGTCATACAGCGGACGCAGGTACGGATCGATTTTGTCGCTCAAGGTGCCGGGGAGGAAGCCAAGCCGCTCCCCTGCTTCCACTGCGGGGCGGGTCAGGATGATGCGGCTGACCTCTTTTTGCTGCAGGGCCTGGACGGCCTTGGCCATGGCGAGGTAGGTCTTGCCGGTGCCGGCCGGACCGATCCCGAAAATTACGGTGTTGGCGTCGATGGCGTCAACGTAGTTCTTTTGGTTCAGCGTCTTGGGGCGGATCGTTTTGCCGCGGCTGGACAGGATGTCATGGGTCAGCACGTCCACCGGGTTCTGCAAGGACTGGGTTCGGAGCAGTGCTACGAGTTGCTGCAGTACTGCCGGGCTGATGACGGTTCCGCGTGCCACCAGTCCCCGGACCTCGTGGAGGAGCCGCATGATCCGTGGCACGTCCGTAGCCGGTCCGCTGATGGAAAGCTCGTTGCCGCGGACGTGGAAGTTCACGTCGGGGAACTGTTCTTCAATGAACCGCAGCGCTTCATCATGGCTGCCGAGGGATTGAACCATCTGGTCTGAGCTGTCGAAGAGGACCACTTCGGTGCGGACGCCAGGGAGTGTGTGGGGAAATTCCCCTGCGGCGCCTTCGCCGGTGACAAGCCTGCGCTTTCCGTTAGCTGATTCAGTCATGGTGTTGGCCCGCGGGCCCGTGATCCCCTCGATCTCGTAAGAGTAGCTGCTGGCTGATCGGCGGCGGGCTGTCCCCGTTGCGTCTCAGCGGTACCTTCCATCTTACGCCAGCGGGCAGCCCAGGCCCGATACCAGGACCGGTGCCAGGCAATGGCAGCAATACCGGTTCCGGCCGTCCGTCATTAGGTATCAACTTCATATCGGCCTCATATCGTTCACGTTGCAGTTGCGCCGCTGGGCGCATCCGGCGGCTTTTGCCCGCCGGCGCTGTGTAATGCTGGAAATCCAGGGTGCCAAGGAAGCATCCAGGCTGACCGGGGATCAGCCAATCCAACCAGGAAAGGACAGGCAATCACGTTGCCGGAAAGCGCAGGGCCCCGCCGGGCCGGAAGATCACTGAACGGCGCCCGTTCAATGGTTCTTGCCGGGCTCCTTGCCGCCGTCCCTGTCCTCACCGGCTGTATCGCTGAACCGGGGCCATCGCCCACGGGCGCCCTTGCCTCCAGCCCCGCCGCCACGGGCGGCGTGTCTGGCGCACCGTCCACCAGTGCGCCGCTGGAAACAACACAGTCCTCCAACAAGGCGCCGGTCTACTGGATTGGCCGCAGCAACAGCAACGTGTTCCTGTACCGCGAGTTCAGGGATGTTCCCGAGCAGGAAAATCCCGTGACGCGGGCCCTGCGC
Source organism: Pseudarthrobacter sp. W1I19 (assembly GCF_030817835.1). NCBI lineage: Bacteria > Bacillati > Actinomycetota > Actinomycetes > Micrococcales > Micrococcaceae > Pseudarthrobacter > Pseudarthrobacter sp. W1I19. The sequence goes on along the minus strand of NZ_JAUSZR010000001.1, from coordinate 2,107,303 downwards.
GCCATGATGTCCGAAAAGCCCCTGGACCCGGATTTCTTCACACCGTGGCAGAACCCCAAACAGCTGGCAACCTCGATTTCCGGCAAGGACGTCATCACCGTTGACGTGTCGGAGGACGCCTTCAACAGCAACCTGGACGCCGATATGGCGGCACGGGCCATCCAGCAGCTGGTCTATACGGCCACCGCGGCTGCGGCGAGTTCCGGCCTGATTGACTCCGGCCAGCAGATTCGCGTGCGCATCCTGGTGGACGGGCACACAGATTACGTGGCGTTCAACCACGTGCAGCTGGGGTCCCTCATGGCCCGCACGGCCGGGCTCGTGGCTCCGGTGTGGATCATCGACCCGCAGGAAAACGTCGAGGTGGCGGACGGCAGCGTCAAGATCACCGGCCGGAGCACGGCCGCGGGCGGCAAGCTCCGCTGGCAGATCCTACGGTTGGAGGAGAACGGGAACAAGACACCATTCCTGACCGGCGAGACAACCGCCGCGGCGGACCCTGCCCAGGCGGGAGTCTTTACGCTGGCCCTGACCCTGCCCTCCGGCGACTACGAGCTCCGGGTCGGGCAAACGTCCAACCCCGATGGCCAGCAAAACGGCACCGAAGATACCCGGGGATTCAAAGTACGGTGAGCCGTGGCCGTTCAGGCTGCGGGCGCCGCCCAGCGGCCCAGGACATCGCTGGCAAGCACGACGGCGGCCGGACCGGCGGTTGATGAGCGCAGCACATGGTGTCCCAGCAGGGCAGTCACGGCTCCCTGGCCGCACAGTTTTGTCACCTCGCGCTGGCTGATGCCCCCTTCGGGGCCGACAATCAGGAATATTTCCCGCGGCCCTTCTGCAGCATCAGTCGAGAGCCACGATTCCAGGACCACCCGCAGTGGACGCACGGCGTCCTCGTGCAGGATAACGGCGAGGTCGGCCGCCCCGGCAGCAGCAGCGAGACCGGCAGTGTCGACGGCGGCACGCACCTCGGGGATCCAGGCCCGCCGGGCCTGTTTGGCAGCCGCGGTAACTACAGACTGCCACTTTGCATGGGCCTTGGCCGCCCGGTCCCCCTTCCAGCGCACGATGGACCTTTCGGACTGCCACGGTATAACGGCGTCGATCCCCAGTTCGGTGGCGGTTTCGATGGCCAGCTCATCCCGGTCGCCCTTGGCAAGGGCCTGGACCAGCACCAGCCTGACGCCGGGCCGCTCCTCAACCACCACGGCTGTGCATTCGACCTCGAGCCCGGACGGGGAGGCTGCCAGCACTTTCCCGCTCATTCGGGTGCCGGCGCCGTCCACGATGTCCACGGGCTCGCCGGGAGCCAGCCGTTTGACGGTCACTGCGTGCCGGGCCTCAGGTCCCTCAAGGACAAAACGTCCTTCGGGTGCCATCTGGTCCAAGGACCCGGACGCCGTGAAAAAGACGGGGTTGCTCACCGCTACAGGTTACCGAACCGGTCCCGGAGCTTGGCGAACATACCGCCGCTGGCGGCCAGCTTGCCCTCCGTGATCTGCTCGCCGCGCAACCTGGCGAGCTGGCGCAGCAGGTCCTCCTGCGCCGCGTCCAGCTTCGCCGGCGTCTCCACCTGCAGATGGACCTTCAAGTCACCACGGCCGTAACCGCGCAGGTGGGTCACACCCAGCCCGCGCAAGGTGATGATTTCCCCGGACTGCGTTCCTGCCTTGACATCGATCTCCTGGGGACCGTCGAAGGTTTCCAGGGTGACGTCTGTTCCCAGCGCGGCTGCGGTCATGGGGATGTTCAGGGTGGCGTGCAGGTCGTCGCCCTCCCGGACATAGGTGGCATCGTTGTTGACCCGGATTTCAACGTACAGGTCTCCGGCGGGGCCGCCGGCAGGACCGGCCTCGCCCTGGCCGGAGAGCTGGATGCGGGTGCCCGTGGCAACGCCGGCGGGAACCTTGATGGTCAGCGAACGCCGGCTGCGGATGCGGCCCTGCCCGCTGCACTCGTTGCAGGGGTCCTTGATGACGGTGCCGAAGCCTTCGCAGGTGCCGCACGGGGCGGCGGTCATGACCTGGCCCAGGATGGACCGGACCGCCCGCTGGACCTGGCCGCTGCCGCCGCAGATGTCGCAGCGCTCGGGGTGGGTGCCCGGCCTGCAGCACGAGCCTTCGCAAGTTGGGCAGACCACTGCCGTATCCACTTCGAGCTTCCTGTTGACGCCGAAAACGGCGTCGCGAAGTTCGATCCGGACGCTGATGAGGGCGTCCTGGCCGCGCCGGACACGCGATGCAGGCCCGGAGGAACCGCCGGCGCCAAAGAACGTATCGAAGATGTCCTGGAAGGCGAAGCCCTGGCCGGCGTACGCTCCGCCGCCGAACCCGTTGTCCGTACCGTTCTCGTTGCCGGTGGTGTCGTACACCCGGCGCTTCTGGGGATCGGAGAGAACTTCGTAGGCGTGGGTCACGGCCTTGAAGCGGTCTGCTACATCTTCACCGGGGTTAACGTCCGGGTGAAGGGTGCGGGCCAGCTTGCGGTAGGCCTTCTTGATCTCTTCCCCGGTTGCATCCGGTGAGACTCCAAGGACTTCGTAGTGGCTGCTCAAAGTTCGTATCTCTTCCTTGTTGTTTTGCCTGCAGCTGTACTGCGGGCGCTACTGTTCGTGCCTGGTCGCCGGACGGGGCGGGTCAGGGACCCAAAATCCGTGACAGGTACCGGGCGACGGCCCTGACCGCGGCCATGGTGGTGGGGTAGTCCATCCTCGTGGGGCCCAGGATGCCAATCTTCGCGACGCTGTCCGGCCCGTAACCGGTGGCCACCACCGATGCCTCGGCCAGACCGTCGTACGGGTTCTCGCGGCCGATGCTGACGGCCACCCCACGGTGGTCCTGCGCCATCTCGCTCAGGAGCCGCAGCATCACCACCTGTTCCTCCAGCGCCTCCAGCACGGGGCCGATGCTGAGCGGAAAATCCACGTTGGAACGGGCAAGGTTGGCTGTCCCGGCCATCACCATGCGGTCCTCACGGCTGCTGTGGGCCAGGGCTTCCAGTCCGTGCGCCAATGCCTGGGCTGCCTGCCGCTGTGCGGGGGCGACGCCGGACACTACTGTGGGCAGCGACTGCGTCAGCTGGCTCAGGGCAGTCCCGCCGAGGGAAGCCAGGAAGTGCGTGCGTAAGGCACCGAGGACGTCGTCGCCGAGGTCCTGCCCGACGTCGATGACACGCTGCTCCACCTTGCCGCTGTTGGCGATCAGCACCACCAGCACCTTCCGCGGTGCCAGGAGGACGAATTCGATATGCCGGACCAGGGCGCGGTTGAGGTGCGGATACTGGACCACTGCCACCTGGTTGGTCAGCTGGGACAGCAACCGGACGGTGCGCTCCAGGACGTCGTCGAGGTCGTCTGCCCCTTCCAGCAGGGACTGGATGGCCCGGCGTTCGGCCTGGGACAGCGGCTTGACCGCGGAAATCTGGTCCACAAAGAGCCGGTAGCCCTTGTCCGTGGGAATGCGGCCTGCGCTCGTGTGCGGGGCGGTGATCAGCCCTTCGTCCTCAAGTGCAGCCATATCATTGCGAATGGTGGCGCTGGAGACACCAAGATGGTGCCGTTCCACCAGGGCCTTGGACCCGACGGGCTCGCGCGAGTGGACATAGTCCTCCACGATGGCCCGCAGTACTTCAAGCTTGCGCGGTTCGCTCACACTCCACCTCCATCCAGGGATCAGGGCAGCCGTTCCGCCCGCACCGTACCTCACAGGGGTTAGCACTCGACATGCCTAAGTGCTAACAGTCTATTATGACTCGCCCCGTTGTTAGCATTGGTACCGCTCCGGGCGAAATTCCGGGTCCGGATCCAGCACGAAGCGGAGTTCATCCATGCAATACCAGAACTGGGGAGCCCAGGACCTGACGGCGCCCGCACGCTCGCAACTGCCCGAAGTGCCGGTGGAGCGCGGAATGGTCCTGGAGGAAGTCCAGTCCGGCTGGGTTGGCGCAGTGACGCGGGTGGAAAAATCAGGCGGCATGCACGTGGTGGCCCTGGAGGACCGCCGGGGCAAGTCCAGGTCCTTCCGGCTGGGTTTCGGTTTCCTCCTGGAAGGCCAGGCCATCCGGCTGATGCCACCGGCGCCCAAGCAAGCCCAGACCGGCGGCCCGGCCGGCGGGAGGACGGCATCCGGTTCGGTGCGGGTGGCGGGCCAACGGGCACAGGTGGCCAAGGCGAGCCGCATCTGGGTGGAAGGAAAGCACGACGCCGAACTGGTGGAGAAGGTATGGGGCGACGACCTTCGGGTGGAGGGCATCGTCGTCGAACCCCTGCACGGCATTGATGACCTGGCGGCGGCCGTTGCCGGTTTCAGGCCCGGTCCCGGACGGCGCCTGGGCGTGCTTGTGGACCATTTGGTGCCCGATTCGAAGGAGTCGCGCATCGCGGACGCCGTGATGGCCTCCCCCGGCGCCGCGGGAAACGTCCTCATTGTTGGCCACCCCTACGTCGACGTCTGGCAGGCGATCCGTCCGGCCGTCCTGGGCATTGGGAAGTGGCCTGAAGTGCCGCGCGGGCAGGACTGGAAGACCGGTATCCTCAAGGCATTCGGCTGGCCGCACGCCACCAAGGAAGACATCGGGCTGGGCTGGCAGAAACTGCTGGGCGCCGTGCGCACCTACGCGGATCTGGAAGCATCCCTGCTGGGCAGGGTGGAGGAAGTGATCGACTTCCTCACTGTCCCCTGAGCTGACAGGATCCAACGGGCGGACGTCGGCGGGGGCGGCTTCACCAAGTATTCTTGGTACCGCGGTGTCTGCTTCTGGCAGTGCCTCAGCAGATATTGGCATTCTTACTCAGCAGCATTGCACTTTCGAAGGAACAGACTGTGGCGGAAAACGCACAAGATCACAGGGACAGCCAGGGCGGCCAGGGCCGTTCGGAGTACCATGGCGTCCCCGCGAATGCGCTGCCCCTGACGGCCAGCGAAGACAGGCAGTGGGCTACGCTCTCGCACTTCGGCGGGATCCTGGGCTGCGTCCCTGCACTCCTGATCTACCTGATCTTCCGTGACCGGGGCCCTTTCACCGCGCAGGAGTCCAAGGAGGCGCTGAACTTCAGCCTGCCCCCAACCATTGCCGCCGTGGTTGCCAACATCCTGGTGTTTGTGCCGGTTGTGGGCAACATCTTCGCCGTCATCGCAACCCTGATCTGGATTGCCCTGACATGCTTCTCGGTGGCGGCCGGAATCCACGTGAACCGCGGCCAGCCGCACCGCTACCAGTACAACCTCCGCTGGATCAAGTAGTCCCCACTGGCACCCTAGCCTCGCTTCGCTTCGGCCAGGGAACCCTGCCAGCGTGGGCCCAACCACCGGCACGCAGCCTTGCTTCGCTTCGGCCAGGGAACCCTGCCAGCGTGGGCCCAACCACCGGCACGCAGCCTTGCTTCGCTTCGGCCAGGGAACCCTGCCAGCGTGGGCCCAACCACCGGCACGCAGCCTCGCTTCGCTTCGGCCAGGGACCCCTGCCAGCGTGGGCCCAACCACCGGCACGCAGCCTCGCTTCGCTTCGGCCAGGGACCCCTGCCAGCGTGGGCCCAACCACCGGCACGCAGCCTCGACCAGGCTGGGCCCGGGGGTTAGTCCGGGAGAACCCGGCGCACCACCGCATCGGCAAGCAGCCTGCCCTTGAGCGTGAGGACCAGCCGGCCCCGGAAGGCTGCCGCCGGCTCCACCAGGCCGTCCGCGATCAGGCCGGCCACTTCGTGCCTGCCGTCGGCACCGAGGGCCGAGACAGCCAGGCCTGACTGCAGCCGTGCCTCAAGCATCACCCGCTCCACGTTCCGGGTTTCCGGGTCAAGCGTTTCCCGGCCGGCGGCCGGCGAGAGGCCCTGGGCCAGCCGGCCTGCATAGGCTGTGGGGTGTTTGACGTTCCACCAGCGGACGCCGCCCACGTGCGAGTGCGCACCGGGCCCGATCCCCCACCAGTCATCCCCGCGCCAGTAGGCGAGATTGTGGCGGCAGGCCTGATCCGGCGTTCGGGCCCAGTTGCTGACCTCGTACCAGCCCAGGCCGGCTTCGGTGATCAGCTGATCGGCCAGCTCGTACTTGTCGGCGTGATCGTCGTCGTCAATACCGGGAACTTCACCACGGCGGATCTGGGCGGCAAGCTTGGTGCCGTCCTCAATAATCAGCGCATAGGCGCTGATGTGGTCGGGCTCGTAGGACAGCGCGGTTTCCAGCGAGTGGCGCCAGTCAGCGAGCGACTCCCCCGGCGTCCCGTAAATCAGGTCCAGGCTGACCGACAGTCCCGCTTCCCGTGCCCAGCGGACCACCTCTGGAACGCGGCTTGGGGTGTGCGTCCGGTCCAGGACTTTCAGGACGTGCGGCACGGCGGACTGCATACCGAAGGAGACCCTGGTGAACCCGGCCTCTTTCAGGACCGCGAGGGATTCCGGCGTCACCGAATCGGGATTGGCCTCCGTGGTGACCTCGGCGCCATCTTCGATGCCCCACTGGTCGATGGCCCGGCGGAGGATCAGGGCCAGGTCTGCGGCGGGCAGCAGCGTGGGCGTGCCGCCGCCGAAGAACACCGTGCTCAGTTTTCGGGGAGGAAGGCCCGACGCCGGGAGGACCTTCGCTGCCAGCGTCACCTCCGAGGCGGCAGTCTGGGCGTAGGCATCCTGAGAGGCGCCGCCGCCCAGTTCCGTTGCGGTGTAGGTGTTGAAGTCGCAATAGCCGCAGCGCACGGCACAGAACGGTATGTGGACGTACAGCCCGAACGCCCGCTCCGCCGCGCCGTCCGCTGCCTGGGCAGGCAGCAGGCCGTCCGACGGCGCCGGGTCGCCGAGGGGAAGAGTACTAGGCATTGCGGTGGCCTCCGGTGTTGCCGGACGCGGTGTTCACTACTTCTTGGCCTTGTCCTTGGACTCGTCGGTGGTGAGGGCGGCAATGAACGCTTCCTGGGGGACCTCCACGCGGCCCACCATCTTCATGCGCTTCTTGCCTTCCTTCTGCTTCTCCAGCAGCTTGCGCTTGCGGGAGATGTCGCCGCCGTAGCATTTGGCCAGGACGTCCTTGCGGATGGCGCGGATGCTTTCGCGGGCGATGATCCTGGAGCCGATGGCAGCCTGGATGGGCACCTCGAACTGCTGGCGCGGAATGAGCTCGCGCAGCTTGGTGGTCATCATGACGCCGTAGGAGTACGCCTTGTCGCGGTGGGTGATTGCGGAGAAAGCATCCACCTGCTCGCCTTGGAGCATGATGTCCACCTTGACGAGGTCGGCCACCTGGTCGCCGTCGGCCTTCCAGTCCAGCGAGCCGTAGCCGCGGGTCTTGGACTTCAGGATGTCGAAGAAGTCGAAGACGATCTCGGCCAGCGGCAGGCGGTACCGGATTTCCACCCTGTCCTCGGACAGGTAGTCCATGCCGCCCATAACACCGCGGCGGCTCTGGCACAGTTCCATAATGGCGCCGACGAATTCGTTCGGTGCCAGGATGGTGGCGGACACCATCGGCTCGCGGACCTCGGAGATTTTGCCGGAAGGGTACTCGCTGGGGTTGGTCACGTGGACCACCTTTTTGTCTTCCAGCGTTACTTCGTATTCCACGTTGGGTGCGGTGGAGATGAGGTCCAGGTTGTATTCGCGTTCGAGCCGTTCACGCGTGATTTCCAGGTGGAGCAGTCCGAGGAAGCCCACGCGGAACCCGAAGCCCAGTGCAGCGGACGTTTCCGGCTCATATACCAGCGCGGCGTCGTTGAGCATCAGCTTCTCCAGTGCATCGCGAAGCACCGGGTAGTCAGTGCCGTCCAGGGGATACAGTCCGGAGAAGACCATCGGCTTGGCATCGGCATAGCCGGGCAGCGAGTCAGCAGCCGGTTTGGCAAGGTTGGTGACGGTATCACCGACCTTGGACAGCCGGACATCCTTAACGCCCGTGATGAGGTAGCCCACTTCGCCAACGCCCAGGCCCTTGGAGGGGGTGGGCTCCGGGGAGCTTACCCCGATCTCGAGGAGTTCGTGCGTGGCCCGTGTGGACATCATCTGGATGCGTTCGCGCGGGTGCAGCATGCCATCCACAACGCGCACGTAGGTGACCACACCGCGGTAGGTGTCATAGACGGAGTCGAAGATCATGGCGCGGGCAGGAGCATTTGCGTCGCCCTCCGGGGCGGGCAGGTCGCGGACGATCTTGTCCAGCAGCGCTTCAACGCCCATTCCGGTCTTCCCCGAAACGCGGAGCACGTCCTCGGGGTCTCCACCGATCAGGCTGGCAAGTTCTGCCGCGTACTTCTCGGGCTGGGCCGCCGGGAGGTCGATCTTGTTCAGGACCGGAATGATGGTGAGATTGTTTTCCATCGCCAGGTACAGGTTGGCGAGCGTCTGGGCCTCTATGCCCTGCGCTGCGTCAACCAGCAGGATTGCGCCTTCGCAGGCCGCCAGGGAGCGGGAGACCTCGTAGGTGAAGTCCACGTGGCCGGGCGTGTCGATCATGTTCAGCGCGTAGCTGGTGCCGTCGAGTTCCCAGGGCATACGGACAGCCTGGGACTTGATGGTGATGCCGCGCTCGCGTTCGATGTCCATGCGGTCCAGGTACTGGGCCTTCATGTCGCGGCTTTGGACGACCCCGGTGAACTGCAGCATGCGGTCCGCCAGGGTGGACTTACCGTGGTCAATGTGCGCGATGATGCAGAAGTTCCGAATAATAGCCGGATCTGTCGCGGCGGGCACCGGGGCGGTGCGGGCCATGGGAGACACGCAGGGTCCTTACTGTTGGCATTCACGCGGTTCCGCCAGCGGGGCACAACGAAGGCCCCAGCGGTCAGCCGCACATCTTGGAACCTCCAGTGTCCCACGTCCAGGCCCCTGCCACCGCATTTCCGGGCCTGTTGACGTTCCCCCGGCGGGGAGGCCGCCGGGGATAGGGTTGCGGGATGGCCATCAACCTCCATTCACTCGCAAGCGCCGTCAAAGCCGGCCTGCGCATCCTTCGAAAAGCCGGCACAAGCAAACCTGCGGGCGGGGGCCGCCCGGCCCGGAGCGGCAGGCCCGGCCGGAGCAACTCCATCCCCCCGACGGATCAGGGCGGTCAGCGCCCCGACAACCTGTATCCGGGCGATTATCGGGGCAGCCTTTCTGTCCGCTACGCGCCCCAACCGGATGGTGCACCTGATCCGGGCGAAGTGGTGTGGGCCTGGGTCCCGTACGAGGAGGACTTCAGCCGGGGCAAGGACCGGCCGGTACTCGTGGTGGGCAGAAGCGGCGGCTACCTGCTGGGACTCATGCTGACCAGCAAAGACCGCGTGCCGGCGTCGGCAGCAACAAAGGACTACGTGGACCTTGGACCTGGCGCCTGGGACCGGCAGGGACGCCCTAGTGAGGCTCGGGTGGACCGCATCGTGCAGTTGCACCCGAACAGTGTCCGCAGGGAAGGCTCAGTGCTGGACCGGAAGCGTTTTGAAAAGGTGGCAGCAGCACTCCGGCGGCGACACGGCTGGGACCAGCCTATGCAAAATGGCCAGCCCCGCGCCTGACCTGCTATTCTTTATAGCTGTGTGTCCGTGCAGGTCGACGGCCACTGATGGTTGGCCGCCATAGGTATCCCCACGCCGCTCAGTCAATGGCCAATCTGAAAGCCCTCTAGACCATTTCCGCATTAAAAAGAGAGTTCACACGTGGCGAATATCAAGTCCCAGAAGAAGCGCATCCTCACCAACGAGAAGGCACGCCTGCGCAACAATGCAGTCAAGTCCGAGCTGAAGACGGCCATCCGCGCCGTCAACACTGCCGTTGAGTCCTCGGACAAGGATGCCGCTGCTACGGCCCTGGTTGCTGCCAGCCGCAAGCTGGACAAGGCTGTTAGCAAGGGTGTTCTGCACAAGAACAACGCAGCGAACCGCAAGTCGGCGATCTCCAAGAAGGTCAACGCACTGTAAGGTTTCCAGTTCGCTTGAACTGATGGTTGTGGCCGGTACCGCTTGGTACCGGCCACACATCTTTAACGGCGATCTATCTTTTTGCAGGGGGCTCCGCGCCCGCAGTCAATCAGCCCGGGGTAAGGACGCAGAAATCGTTGCCTTCCGGGTCGGCCAGGCACACCCACGGCACGTTGCCCTGGCCCACGTCCGCATGTGTGGCACCCAGCGTTCGCAGCCGGTCCACCTCCGCTGCCTGATCATCGCCGGGGTACGGCATCAGGTCCAGGTGGACCCGGCCCCATCCGGGATCTCCTGCCGGCTGGCGATGAAACTCAAGATACGGCCCCACGCCCATGGATGAACGAAGCCTGGCAAAGTGGTCGGTTGCCTCATGCAGGGTCCAGTCCATTGCTCCGCCCCAGAACCGGAGCATCGCCTGTGGATCCCTGCAACTGACCACCACGGCGGCGATCGGTCCGGTGTCCCGGTAGACCGAGCGGGGCTCCAGGACGCGGAAAAGGTTGCCCTCCGGATCTGCCAGCACGGTCCAGGGCACATCGGGCTGGCCCACGCCCGCGGGCGTCGCCCCGAGTTGCAGCAGGTGCGCCACCAGCTCGGCTTGATGGGCTGCGGAGGTGCTGTTCAGGTCCAGGTGCGCCTTGTACTTCACCGTCTTCGGATCAGGGACGCTGACCACGTCGACACAGACGGCCGCGGGGTCCGGCCAGACGAAGCCCAGCGGTTCCACGTTGGTCACGCCGGGCCCTTCGCTGGATACGCCCCAGCCGAGCGCGTCCGCCCAGAACCGGCCGAGCGCTGAGTCATCCCCCGCTTTGAAGTTCACTTGAACAAGTCGCAACGCCATAACGCCGACCCTATACCTGAATACCGACCGCTCCGGAAGTTCCTCCCGGCGAGGTACTGGCGGCCTACCTGCCCTGGACTGACATCGCAATGATCCGCACTGCATGTTCCACCGCATACACGGGGTCCCTGGCCAATCCCTTGACCTGGGCGTCGGCCTCAGCCGTCGCCTGGATAGAGCGCACCAGGCCTTCCGGCGTCCATCGCCGGACATCGCGCTGTGCCTGTTCCACCAGCCATGGCTGCATCCCGAGTTCTGCCGCGATCTGCGCCGAGGAACCGGAAGCGCCGGCCACGCGGGCCACGGTCCGGAGCTTGGCCGCCAGGGCGGCGACCAGTGGAACGGGATCTGCTCCCGTCGCCAGTGCGTGGCGGAGGGTGGACAGTGCCAGCGGGCCGTTTCCTGCCATGGCGGCATCTGCCACCTTGAAGGCCGTTGCCTCGATCCGGCCGCCGTAGTAACGGTCCACGATGTCAGTGGTGACCGTGGTGCCGGCGTCGGCGATGAGCTGGCTGCAGGCTGCCGCCAGCTCGGAGAGATTCGCCCCGACGGCGTTGACCAGGGCCTGCACCGCGTCCGGCTCGATCCGCCGTCCCCCGGCCTTGAACTCGGCCGCCACGAACGCCACTTTGTCCGCGTCCTTTTTCAGGGGCTGGCAGTCCACTACCGGCCAGCCGCCTTTTTTGATGGCGTCGAGCAGTTTCTTGCCGCGGGCTCCCCCGCCGTGGCGCAGCACCAGGACAGCATCGGGCTCCGGGTGGGCGAGATAGGCCAGCGCGTCCGCCAGGAAAGCGTCGTTCATCGCTTCAACTGCTTCGACCTCGATGAGTTTGCTTTCGCCGAAGAGGGAGGGGCTGACTTGCATCAGCAAGGTCCCGGCCTCGTAGGACGAGGCATTGATGCGGCTCACTTCGACATCAGGGGTAGCTGCCCGCACCTGGGCGCGGACGCGGTCCATGGCCCTGATGCCCAGGTACTCTTCCGGACCGCCCACCAGGACCACGCCGGCTGGAGTTACGTCCCGCCAGGTGGGGCCGTTCGATGCCGGGGAACGGGTTGCACGCTTCTGCGCAGCGGCCATCGGGGCTTCCTTCCGGAAATTTTGGTGGAGTATCCCAGCCTGCCATGTCCCGGGGCCCGGTCCAAGCCGGCACCGCGGCCGACCTGACGCGATCCCCGGCCCAGCCCGGGCAGCGGCGGGCCGCAAACTTTTCGCAGTGTACGGGCCGCGTATCCCTCCAGCCGTTCAATCATGGCAACGGTCTGCCCGTGGGCTGCGCTGATTCCGCGGCGGAGCCGGTGTGGGCGGGCTGCCGCCCATAAAGCCCCGTATGTCAGCACGGACAGGAACAGCATGGTCAGCAGTCCGGGAACGCCTTCGGGCCATGGAAGGGCCGCACCCGGAAGTTGCGCCGCAAGTCTCGCCGTCGCTGCAACTCCGGCACTGAAGGTGCCTGCCACAGCGATCAGGGCAGTTCCCGCCCACGGGACCAGCACCGCGAGGGGAACGGCAGCTGTTCCCAGCAGTGTCACGGGTGCCACGAGCGGTGAGGCCAGGACGTTGGCCAGCAGCGAGTACGTTGAAAACTGTGGCTGAAGCACCACGGTCACCGGCCCACACAGCAGTTGCGCGGACAAGGGAACTGCAACCGCGGCCGCCGCCCAGCGCGGTATCGGTGCCGGTATCCAATCCATGATGTGCCGGCCGAGGATGATGATCCCCAACGTGGCCAGCACCGACAGGAGGAAACCGAAACTCGACGCCAGCCCCGGGTCCGCCAGCAACAGGCCGATCACGGCCAGGCACAGGAAGCTCAGCCCCCGGCCGGTACGTCCACCCGCCAGGGAAGCCACTGCCACGGCTCCCATCAGGGCTGCGCGCAGGACACTTGCGTCCGGACCCACCAGGAGGACAAACAGTCCAAGGCCTGCCACCGCCAGTGCCGCCGCAGGCACCCGGGGCAGGCGGAGCCGCCGGCAGGCCAGCAGCAGGGCGCCGAGCACCAGGCTGCAGTTGGCCCCAGTGAATGTTAAAAGACGAGGTGGGTAGCTCATATTGGCTGTTTCCCCTGGTCACAGGGGAAACCGCCTCTGAGATTTCGTTCCTCCAGCGCTGGTGAAACCAGTTCAGCAACGCCACCCCTATTCATTCTCTATTCGACCGGTGAGCTGGGAAGGCCAATGAATGGTCACCAAAGATCTTTCATGAGGTGGGTCATTCAGGACAGCTGTGCACGCTTCGTCGGATGCTCTCCGAGCGCTGGCGGCCGGGCTCTGTCAGGCGGAACATCGAGGCGGACCTACACGCCGTGGGTGGTGCGATACTGAGGTCAGTGGAGAGGAGCTATACGTGGCAACGAGGCAGGTGAAGGGCGAATCGATGCAGGAGCTCACCCTCGCAATTGGCTCAGCGCACGTACCATTGGCCTCCGACGAACAGGCTGCCAGCTGATGGCGTGGGACATCGGCGAGCAGATGATCCTTGCCGAGTGGCTGTTTGTGGAGACCGTCGACGACATCCGTCGCAGGTGCCAGGATCCGGCGATGCGCACACGGTACGAGCTGCTGGGCATCGCGCCATTGCTGCGCAAGCTCCTGATCGATGACGCGCCGCTGCTCCATAAGGTACGTGCCGCGAGGCGAGAAGTGCCGGTGCAATTCCGCATCCATTCGTGGAACGACCTAGAGGACAGACTTGCGGGCGACGGCTTGACGCGCTATTTCGGGATCGGAGACGAGAAAATCGTCGGCGGACCGGACGCGTCGCCGATGACCCTCAAGCAATTTCTCAGGACCGTCATCGGCGTTGCCGAAGGCAACGATCTCACGGTAAAGAGCGTGATTCGCTACTACTCGCACGTCGAGGGTGGAGTTCACTTCGGCATACCGAAGGAGCCCGGCGAGCCAACCTTGAGCACCATGTCCCCGATGCTCTTGGGGCACGCGACGGGCCAGGTCCAGATCCTCGGCCACCTCGGGCAGATCGTCGCCGATGCGCTGGAGCCATTGCGCCGTTCAATTCTCTCCCAGCCGACGATTCACAAGCTGTGGCATTCCAAAGACGACCGAGGACTGTTCCTCAACCACTGGACTACGGAGTACCTCGAACGTACGAGCGCGGGGCAGCGCTGACTTGCCTCTAGAGGCACGAAATGGGTCCTCCCCTATCGACTACGTTCTGCTATGACTCCACCACCGTGAAGCCCGAGGAGGTCACCGAGCTCATCGACTTCCTCCTTGCCCGTCCCTGGTCCCCGACCAGTAACGAGGTCCTCCTCCGCCACGCCATCGAGCCCACGCCCGCACGGCGACGTCCGGGCGCAGATGCGATTCATCGAAGCGAGGCATGGGCGTCGGAGATGAGCGCCATCCGCTCCGAAGTTACGCGCTGCAGCGACCCAACCCGCGACTTCCGAACACGTTCCGAATACGATGCAGGCATGACTCTCGTTGCTGGCCGACCCGCGGCCACTAGGCGGTCCTCGGACTTGAGCAAGCACTCAGCCGAGGTTTTCGCGGAGGCGGAGGACCACCCTGTCACGGTGACTCGCCGCGACGGCGAGTCACTGGTGCTCATGTCTCAGCACGAAGCCGATGCCCGGGCAGAGCTCCTGAACATCGCCGCACTGCTTCTCGCTGCTGCGCTTGAGGACGGCCCCCTGACCGAGCACATGGCCAGCCGGTTCCCATGGATGTACGCGCTAAGAGCCGAGGACCGGGACGAATGTGCTCGGGATCTGATCGACGCTGCGCGGGCATCCTTTGCGACACATCAGCCCTGCCTGGCAATCACCGCGCTCACCAGCTGGCGCGAGACAGCCACCGCAATCGCCGCAGGACTGGGCTCGCGACAGGTTGGGTGGATCGCCGAGGACGACGAGACTGCCGTCGAGAGTGCCCCGCGCATGTCCAGAAATACACTGGTCGGACGATCGACGACGAGGTCAGAGCACGTGTCGAACTACGACTCAGATGAGACGAAGTAGACGGACATGGGAACATTCACCCCACGAGTTATGCGGTTGCTCTCGGACGAACTGACCGCTATGCCGCTGCGCCAGATCGACGCTCTGTTCGATGATCGGGGCATCGTGCTCGGTCCGCCGCAGCCCCGCGAAAACGACGAGAGCGTTCGACGGGAGCGAATGCGCCGGCACCTCGCGACGCTCGATTTGAACGGCTCCGCCGATGTACAGCGATTGACGGCCGTCTTCAGCGACGTGCTGCAGAAAATTTTCAACGACAGTGCGGCCAGTTGGGGCACCAACGACGGCTTGCGGGACAAGTGGTGCCGGATCCTGCGCGAGGACGGCTTCGAGGTCGACGAAGCCACCGGCGTGGTGCGACTTGGACGGGTCGGAGCACAGCTGACCGAGCACGCGCTCAACGCCCTGCCCGATCCGCAATCCATCCAGGACCACCTCCGCAGGCTCGGCGACAGCGTCGACACGGATCCTCGGCTCGCGGTGAGCACCGCCAAGGCGCTGATCGAGTCAACCGCCAAATGCGTGCTCACCGCTCGCGGGAAGAGTTACACCCGCGCAGCGAAGGTACCTGCCCTCGTCAACGCCGCACAGGAATCACTCGGCCTGGCAGCCAAGTCGGTCAGCGACGAAGACAAAGCGCTCCGCCAAGCCCTGCAGTCTCTCGTCACCCTCACCCAGAGCGTGACCGAACTCAGGAACAACGTCGGCATC
Organism: Pseudarthrobacter sp. W1I19; assembly: GCF_030817835.1. Taxonomy (NCBI): domain Bacteria; kingdom Bacillati; phylum Actinomycetota; class Actinomycetes; order Micrococcales; family Micrococcaceae; genus Pseudarthrobacter; species Pseudarthrobacter sp. W1I19. The sequence goes on along the minus strand of NZ_JAUSZR010000001.1, from coordinate 2,091,886 downwards.
GACCACGGAGCCGAGGAGGTGCCGCGGTAGGTGCGCCCGCGGCACGCCCGCCTGGTCGTCGGAGCGGCGCAGGTCTGGTGCCAGCTCATGCTGGAGACCCTGGCCGATCCGGATGCACCCTGGCGTCGCTCGGCATCCTGATAACGGGCTGAGCTGATCATCGGCCTGGGTGCATCCGGTGGGCACAGCGCCGGTGCGTGTGCATCGCCAACAATCAGTAGTTGGTTGGGTCGTCTGGAGGCTGAGAAGCACCCAGAGATAAAAGCTGTCAAAGGGTACAAAATCTCCTTCTGAAATGCGGTGATACCTTCCAGTGGCAGATTAAGCACCCATATCGACCTCCGCACATTATTCGCCAGATATCGTTCAAAAGGGAGGTGGCTATGCACGAATGGGTGGGCGCACATAGGCAGCCTTGCGGCAATAGCGTAACCCCGCATCACCTGGGGCACGGACACGCCTTCTGCCGGAGCCGGGATACGGGCACGCCCAACCCGGGCGAGACGCTTGTTGACGAAAAGCAGGATGTCGCACTGTGCCCTTGAAACTGACCGGTTGCGGCCCCGTCTCCAGACGGTGAATGCGTCTGATCCAATGAATTGCTGCGAGGGGCGAAGGATCGACATGCCAGGTCAGATCCACGTCTTTTCCAAAGCGGGTCACTGGCTTACGGACACAAAGCGGAGTGTCAGATGAGGTCCTCACCGATAGCGTGAGCCTCCTTCTGCAGAACCATTTGAACCGTTCGAGTCATCGCATCGAGCCACGGATCCTTGACCCCATATTCGGTATCCGGGGTAAGGACCGTATAAGCGAATGCCGTTGGCCTTGCATTGCCGGGATCAGACCGATCGAATCTCCCTGAATGAGCCGTCGCATTTCGCCGTCCATACCAGGCTCGGACTGCAGTGTGAAGATCAGGCGCAGGGTGGACCAGGCTGCTCACCTCGATGCCTGCCATCTTCGAGTTGATGAATTCGTAGACGCGCGGAGCTGCCTGATCGGTCGTCGCTCCGTTCTCCCAGAATGAACCATCGGGCAGCGCAACCCTCACGCCGCCGGCCACTCTACTTGTGGCCAGCGTCTCCAAGACTGACCACAAGCGGAAGTATTTGGCGTCGGGCGCGGCTTCGGCTGTGGCTTCTCCAAATAGGTCAACGCACAGTTGAAGAAGCGGATCTGTCTCTAGGGCTGCGGCTTGAATGAGAAGCGCCGTTTGGCTCTCGCCCGCAAACTCACCGCCCGCGAGGTTTCCCCGATAGCGAGGCAGCTCTAATCGAATTTTGGAACTCACTCGATCATCGGCTTCGCGTGTTTCGATGACTACTCCGACCGGCCTTCCATGAGATCCGCGGCTGAGTGCCAAGAGCCCGAGGATTCGATCACGAACTTGTCTTGTCAATAGTTCCGCTTCTAGAAAATCGACGGCCCACACCCTGGGAAAAGTGATGGCAAGCCACGGGTGCTGGCGTCCAAATTCTTGTGACCAGCGATCTTCGGGGACAGTGGTGTGCCATCCGGCCAGCTCAACAGCCCGCTCGAGGAGACGACGCTCCTCGGAGCCATTAGGCAGCGAATCAATCGGACGAATAGTAACCCCTGGTAAATGCATCTGAGTGCTCAGCAGCACGTTGTCCATCGCGTAGGTGAGGCGATGCTCTCGCGCATTTGGGGATTGCCGATCGCCGATCGCATGGTCATATCGCTCAAGTCGCTCCTTAGCGATTCTCGCCATGGACTCGCTTGACCGCTCCGGTCCACTGAGCGCCGACGAATCGACAATGCTGGGTTCGACGAGCTCGAAGCCGTGACTTGACTGCTCGCCAATAAGAGCGTTCACCCAAATCGCAGTCTCGCGGGCCACTTGCACACCGTCGAACGGCTGATCGACATCGCCCTTCGAGTCAAGCTTCGAGGGGACTGTTGCTATCCAAGAGATCTCGATCGAGTCTGCCGCCCACAATTCAATGGATACCGCTTGACCAGCAAATTCCATGGCTCCACGAATCTTGATCGTAATAGAATCACCCGATCGAAGCTTTTCTGGAGTGATGACAGCGTCAGTGCTCATGATGCATTCTTACATTTGACGGCTGGCTTTCTCGGACGCTCTTAGCTTAAGGATCCACCCCCTGCTCCGACCGCCAGCCTCGATCTTTCATGACAAGCGCTTCAGCGCCCGAAGTGCCAGCTCGGGGACTGCCCTGATCGCCTCGCGGAGGATGAACTCAATTGGTGCCGCGTGGGGGTTGTTCGATATGGAGGTCAGCTTCATCCACACGTTCGGGTAGTACCGGGCCAGACGTGAGAGCGGATAAAGGACTGCCCACCACAGCATGAAGGGATGGGCTGGTTGGCCGCCGTCATCGAGAGATGGGTACACATACTGTGCACCGTGGTATGCCGGCGCGCGATCTGGGATTGAAGCAGGTTCCACACCATCCGCTGGCCGTGCAAAGGACAGCGAAAGGCTCAGCCATCGACCATGTGAGTTCGACATCCCATGACCGTAAGGGACCCTCTGGATGTTGCCCGGCGTCTGCCATCCTTTGAGCGTCGGGTAGTTCTCGAGGAAGTCCCTCAGGAGTTGCCATTCCTTATCGACAATCTCCCCGGGAACAACATTGGGGTCCTCGACGCTCATCTGAAGATCGGGCGGCAGTAGCTGTAGCTCAACGCGCTCGTCACCTTCAAAACCGCCGCCATACGGACTCGCGGGGACCAAATCGAGTCTTTTGAGGTTTCCTCTATGAGGAAGGGGGAACCTCTCGGCGTAAGGCAACAAGTCCCACAGATCGCCGAGCGGAACTGCCTTCGAAATCGGAGACGCGTCGAGGGCTCTTGCGACACCTGGAAACGCTCCTCGCTTCTCGCCGCAGATCATGAGTTGGGCGAGACCTTGCTCGGCAGCCCCCTGCAGCTGTCCGCCGTCGCTAATGCCGTGCCCAGTCAGGCTGTACTCCTTGTTCGACAGGCGTGGAGATGCGGCCGCGATGGCTCTCCCCATCTGCGATAGGCCATAGAAAAGCAAAATCGGCTGAGTGGCAGTGCCGGCCTGAACAGCCGCCATAAACAGCTGTTCAGCCTGTTCCAATGCGGCATCGAAAGTTGCGAGTCGGTCACCCTTTGACGCGGCCCCTGGCTTCTGTGACCTGAGCGCTCTGAGTGCTTGCCAGATCTGCGTAGGAGGATCTGCCCCCATCTCGGCGTACGTGACCATACCCCAGAGGATAGCGCTGGTCGATCTGGCCAGGTCGAGGCGCGCTGGCACGAAATGCACCACCTGCCGGCACGATCCTCTACCCCGCCCCGGTGAGGGAAACGGGTCACCGCCCGAGGACACGAGCTCGACGCCTTCGCCAAGACCCTCCGGGAGATGCCGGCGTTGCGCCTCGTCCGTGATGCACGTCGGGCAGCCCCCAGGAAGGATCACTCACTGAATAGCGTTGACCAGCGCCGCAAGCCTGGGCGTTCGGATCGAAGACAGTCGTTCCATCGACGCGGCAGAGCGATTCCGTGACGAGGACGTCTACGTGGTCTTCGAACGAGCCCGCATGAGACCCGTGAGGATGCTTTGCAGCTCCCTCCGATTGCGGTGTCGCCCAGGAGCGCCACAAGAGGGACGCGGAGCCCGTCCGGAACTTCGCCGGCCGCGACTGCTGCGATGAAGGGCACGGCGTAGGCCGTTGCTTGATATACCGTGCCTTGGCGCTTCTTGTCCAACTGAACGATGAGCACCGCGACGCCGTCGAGTCCGCCATCGACGTTGCACTGACGCCGCCGGCCACGCCCTAGTGTAGCGTGTCGTTGATTCCTTTGGGTCTGAGTGTTTGTCAGACTTGATCCATGGTTTATCGGGCAAGGGCATTGGAATTGCGTGACGGGGACCGAGGAGTCCTGGAGGCGCTGACTCGTGGGAAAGCATCCACTGCGACAGTGGCCCTGCGTGCGCGCACGGTGTTGTTGGCTGCCGACGGGATGCCGAATGTCCAGATCGAGAAGATGACCGGGTTTTCGGCACCCACGGTTTTGAAGTGGCGCAATCTGGTATGTAGAGGGCGGGATTGAGGCCCTGTCCGATGTCCAGCGCCCGGGCCGGGAGCGCGAGATCGACGAACTCGCCACGGCAGTGAACGATGCCCTGATCCGTGGAGTTATGAAGTCAGCACTGCGCCCGAAAGGCTAGAAGCTCGAGATAACGAGCGTCGGATCGTGGCAGAGCCCAAAGTACGAGGCACGCTGGGCGCGTCATTTCCCTGATGATGTCCACGAGCGCCCGGTCCCGATTCCCGACTCAGTGGGAAAATATCACCCGGTCGCCAAAGTGTTCCGAGACAGCACAAAGGCTGTGTCCAAAGAGCACGTCGCCCGGGCAGCCAAACTGCTGCACGGACTGGCCACGGAAAGCACAGCCCGCGGTTACGAAGTCACGCTCCCGTCGAGCCACAAACGCACCGACACTCGGAGACCCACAACCTTGGATGGCGACACCGCCATCACGATCGGCTCAACCACCGTTCCGTTGGAAATGCCGGAACTCCCACCGAACGGCGGATCCGCAAGGCCATACATCTCCAAATACAATTCCCGCAACCAGTCCTGGACGCTGGTAAACAACACCGACTTCGTATCAACGGGGCGGCTCCAACTGGAGTTGACACAAAAATACTCAACCAACGGTCGCCGGGAACGGTTTCCTCTAGTCAACTGCGGCCGTCACGGAGTTCTGAAGCATCTGCCGGTCCTTGAAGGCTGGCCACACCCTATCCGCGTCGGAGGTTGACTCTGAACTCCGAACCGGTCGGGTTGGTCTCACGACTGCTCACCTGACGGACAGCCACAAGACGATCCGCTAGCTTGAGGTTTGCCTGAGTAAACGGGAGCTTCGTGTGACCGCCGTTTGTGGCCAGCTTTCGGTATCTCTCTGGCATGAGGTGCATAATTGCAAGCACGTCGTCAAGCACCAGCGAATCAATTTCGAGCGCGATCAGCTGCACAATGGAGCTCGCGTCGACGCCGGCGGAGGCCATTACAAGTAGATTCGCAGCTCCCACTGTGAGGGCTTTTGACAAAGCGAAGCGGGCCAGTTCATTGAGCGCCATTCGTCCCGTTGACGATTCAAAGTCACTCAGATTGAGCACTATTGTTTTCTTGATCTCATCTGAGATGCTCTTGTCCTCCGCAAGGGAAGCAAAGTCATCCGCAGAGAAATCGAGCGACCGGACGTAGTCAACAAAATCTTCTGACGACTGAATGTAAGAACTCTTCACCGGCCAAGAAGCTGTGGCGAGCTCCGCAAACGCTCTAGCCGAATCCTCGACCAGGCCTGCGGCCAAGACTGCGCCAGCCATCCCCACGTCTTCACCACCAAGGTCAAGGTCCTCTATCGGCAATGGGGCTTGGAGCCCGAGGCTCACTGCAAGTTGCACCCGCTTTTCATAATTCAACTGATTGGTTGTGAGCAGCGTCAGCGCCAAGCTGATCTTGTTCGACTCATCGACTGATTCGAGTTTGGTGATTTCATCGGCGGACCTCAGCGTTGCGGCAAGCTGCATGTCGATGCTGCCTCGCTTATCGATGTAGCTCGCCACATTGCTGTAATTTGGCGCAAGCTTTCCTGTCTGTGCGACGATGGGCCAGAGCTTCTCGTTCAGGTTCGCGATCGTGTTGACGATGACTCCCGAGGACCTTTCGGCGACCTTCAGCACCTCATCCAGGTTCTTGTTCGCCAGCCTGTTGAGGATTTCAGTGAAATTCTTATGGCTCGCGATTGTGTGATTGGTTGACTCCGAGTTCGCTTGAATGTCCAGATAGCTCGAGAGATTGTCTGCCGCGTATTCGAAGACGTTCTCGCTGGCCGAGCGGAGAATGTCCAGTGCGAGATTGGTCTCGCCATCAATCGCTGCCGTCAGGTTCGCATCGGTCATCTCATACAGCGAGCTCTCGACAGCCAACGGTCGAAGCACCGCCGACAAGGAAGAGAGAGAAGCGAATGTAACGCTTGCGTCCTTCAGGACTGCAACCACTGTTTCGAGGGAGATGACGTCGCGTCCACCGACCAGGGCCTTCACCTCCAAATAGTTCGACTGGATGAAGTCTCTGACCACTGGCGACGTCAAGTAGTGGTGCTTGGCGGACAACACAGAGAAGGCGATGTCAAGAAGATCAGATCGCTCTCCCTCAGCGACAGACTCGTCAGTAACCAAGAACTCGAGAATGCCTGTCCAACTTGGCGCGAGGCGTTCGACAAGTGCCGCCTGCTCATGACCGCTCGCGAAGTAGGCAGTTCGTATCGCGAAATCTTCTTCGCGGTCTCCGCCGATCAGCGGCATCGAGCGATCGAGTCTCGCATCTCCGCTCGCTAAGAGGTGGTCGAGCAACTGGATATTGTAAATGCTTCGCTCGTTGAAGATCCCGTCGCCAACTTCGTCAAGCATTGCTGCGATCTGTGGTCCGGTTCCGATCTCGGCGTTAATGTCCACTGTGCCCGAATCGACTGAATGAAGGATGAAGTTCCTAGCTTGGGCTGTCACGGTGTCGTCGTAGTAGAGGGAGACGTACAAGCTGAAGTTTCTGTCGATATAACCGGCTTTGATCAGATCAAGGGTCAGCCCCTTACCGAGGTGCCGCTCGGCGATAGCAGAGAAAGATTCGATTCCATGATCGGAATCGAGGACGATGTCGTGTCGCTCAGCTAGTTGCTGCATCGTCGCTGTTTTTAAGAATTCCCGCAGCTCAATGGACTTATCGATAGTATTCTGCAGCATTCTTGCATCTGCTGTTTCCCACTCTTCGAGATTCAGTGAATCGTTGAGTTCCTTGCGGAGGTCGTCCAACGTGATATTGAGCTGAAACTTGACCCGATCCTGATAATACTGGACCTGAACATTGATTTGATACTCGAGCTTGAGCGCGAGTGATTCGTCCTCAAGCCACGATTTCCAGAAGGCGGATTCACGAATCTGAGCCAAGGTGATGGCGGTCGACAGTGTGAAGCTCGCCTTGTCCAAGGACTGACCCGCGGATCGCAGCAACCTGTCCATATACTCTTCGAGTCCGTTACCAAGTATTTCTGCGCGAGACTCGATCAGTTCAAGCTTCCGCTTCCTCGAGCGCGCAAGGCGAGCTTCCTGCTCCGCAGAAGCAATCTGAGTGTTGACTAGCTTCCGAAAATCTGTCCAAACGTCGTCGAGACGGCTCGTACCCTCTTTGACCTTCTCGAAGTCCGTCATGCTGAGATTCTTGTAGACGATCATTGCGAACAACGGTTGCGGCTGGAGCTCGTCCAGGTGACCGGGCGCGAGGATTTTTTGAGCGAAGATGCCGAACTCGTTGTGGATGTTCTTGATCAGTCGCATGTCCACCAGATACGCGGACAAGATATCGAGAAGCGGCTTTCCGATCTCAAAGCCGGACGACTTCATCTCCTTTGCAATCAAGTCGCGCGCATTACGATGGCTAATAAAGGGAACGACCGGGATGACAACATCGAAGAATTTAGTCCGGTTGGTAACGGCCAGTTGCTGAATCTCTTGCGCGGACAGCTTGACGCCGTTGATCGATATCTTCCCAAGCTGTTCAAAGATGCTGTCCTTGATGGCATACACGAACGTGATTCGCTTGGGAGCGATCTGCTTTGAGTTGTTGAGCAACGTATTTAATTCGCGCAGCGTCTCGAAGATGTAGGGGTCGTTGAAGCGGTCGATGTCCTCGAAGACGACGACGTCGTAGGGATTCGCTTCGAAGAAGTAGACGAGCTCGTCGAGGTACTGGTCGAAGAAGCTGCCCGTATTGTCGGTGAGCGAGATGGAGGCCGGTCCGGACGTGAGCTTCTCGATCCATACCCTGTTGTGCAAGAGCGCCTGCAATCCCTGCGCCATCGCGAGCACGAGCATGAAGACACCGGCATAGATGAGTATGGCCGGCCATAAGGCGTTGTCGAAGATTGACTGAACCTTGGAGGTCGCTCCGGTCAACAGTGCGATCGCCGTGAGAGCTGAGGCAAGCAGGGCCGAAAACCCAAATGCACGCCCTCGCCGAAAGCCTTCGATCCGTCGATATCGAGACCCAGGAACGCTAGATGGCTTCTCTCGATACAGTAGTTGCTTGACGATCTCCTTCTGGATGGCGTTCGTTATCGCCGGCGTTGCCAACGGGTCCTTCTTCGCCGAATCGTCACGTGTAGCGACTTCCTCGTTTCCGAGCGTCGACAACGAAACACTCACCAGGCGACCGCTGAAGTCTTCAACAACCTTGCTCAAGATACTGCTTTTGCCAGAGCCGTAGCTGCCGGTCAGCGCGATGTTGCACGGCCGCAGTTCTTCAACCTCTGCTTCCTCACTGTGGCGCTTCGCCTTGCGAGCGGGCTTGTCGAGTTCGCCTTTGAGGTATTGGACGTACAGCTCATGGCTCGCGGGGTCGAATGCTGGCCGTAGCGAATGAATCGAGAAGAGATCCCACTTCTGACCCTCAGATCCGCTAGTCGCATCTTCCGTGTCAATTCCTGGCGAATCGTCCGTCACCGTTGCGTCGCGCGGGTGTTCCTCAGGATGCTCAGTACTCATGTTGAGCACGTTACATGGCCGATACGACACTAAACTCATGCTCCTTGGCGAGATCACGTACATAGACCGGAATTACGCCGTTGAAGCTTTCACCAACGCGTGTCTTCTTTGAGTTGGCCGGCGCGGTCCAAGTATCGACCTACCTGCGTGATCATCCTTGGGGACGCCATTCCCTTTGCGCCATTGCTTCGCGGCGGCGCTGATCCTTACGCCTCTCCGGTACCAATTCATCGAGCAGGGCCACCTTGTCCTTGGACAGTGAGCCTGCCTTGAGTCCTTGCCGTTGCGAGTGGATCCAGGCGCTGAGCACGCGCTCGGTCTCATCTTGGGGTTCGTGCAGGCTCGGCAGACGCTGTGCGATGGCAAAGAGCGCAGCGACCTCAGTCAGCCGTGAGTTCCAACGCTGTGCTTCCTCGTGGGCTCGCGCCGATCGTCGCCAACCGGGAAGCTGGTCCAACAACTCAAGCTGAGCCTGCACAAGAAGGCCGCGCGATGCTTTCTGGCGCTGAACGGTGGACTAGGGCGTGTCTGCTAAATATTCGGCGTCCGATGTTCGAGGCTGGATGGATGGTTCGTTCGAATGTGGTTTCAGATAATTGTGGGCGGTGCTTGAGCCCGTTCTCGCGACGGCACAGGGCCGGCGGGGGCGTCCGTGGAATGATCACCGTTTGACGTTGGAGGGCATTTGCTGGCGCTTTCGCACCGGGTCGCCGTGGCGTGATCTGCCGGTTGAGTTCGGTGCCTGGCAGTCGGTGTGGGAACGGCACCGGCGCTGGTCTGCCGACGGATGCTACGAGCGGATGTTCGCTGCGGTGAAGGCGGCAACCGGGGCGCAGGCATGGAGTTGGAGTCATTGCTCTCCGTTGATTCGACGAGTGTTCGGGCACATCAGCATGCAGCCGGAGCGCCGAAGCTGAAGGTCGATCCGGACCACACAGGGGGCACGGTCGAGTTACAAGTTTCTGCTCAACGAGCCGGCTGACCACGCGATCGGACGCTCCAGAGGCGGACTGACAACGAAAATCCACGCTCTCACCGACCGGGCGTGCGCGCCGGTCACGATGTTGCTGACTCCCGGCCAGGCCGGTGATAATCCGCAACTGTTGCCACTGCTGGACGCGCACAAGATCCAACACGGCACGCAGTTCCGGCTACTGGCCGACAAGGCCTATTCCCATCCCTCGACGCGCAGCGAGCTACGCTCCCGCCGGATCAGGCACACCATCCCGGAGCGCTCAGATCAAATCGAACGACGGAAGGCCAAAGGCTCGGCCGGAGGCAGGCCCCCAGCCTTCGATCCGTCAACCTATAAGGAACGCAATACCGTTGAGCGCGGCTTCAACCGCCTCAAACACTGGCGCGGAATCGCAACCCGCTACGACAAGTAGGCGACCACATTCCTCGGCGGCGTGCTACTCACCGCGGTGGTCACATTCCACCGAGTACACAATTAACAGACACGACCTAAGAAGCCGACCGTGCCTCCTGCGCTCCCGCGGCCCTGGTCGCAGGCAGTCGATGATGCTCCAGGATAAAGTCGCGTGATTCCTGCCAGCGGGTCTTCCATCGCTGGAGCGCTTTGCCGTTCTCGGGCCTGTACAGGGGGCTGTTCGCTTCGTTAGCAAATCGGCGTGTGCCCACTCCCCGACTCGATCGGAGAAGCACCCGCTGCACCCCAGAATTGTCCCAAGGAGACTTAATGAACGATCCGCGCACACCGATCCGGCGCAGCCCCCGCGGGCAGGCCATGGCCCCGCCAACGGTGCCGATTCGGGCCGAGGCCTTCGACGACCCACACGGCACCGTCCTTTACTGGCTCGGTATGGCCGGATTTCTGATCAACGCACGAGGAACGTTGCTGGCCTTCGACCCGCTACTCCAGGACTTCGACATCCGTGCTCATCGACTTCCCGCTGCAAGCGGCAGACGTCCCCCGACTCGATGGGATCCTGGTCACTCACGCGAACAATGACCACTTCGGCGTGCCGACATGTACGGCCCTGAATGAAGTCACCCAGCGGTTCCACTCGACCCGCTACGTCTCCGATCTGATGCACGAGCGTGGCATGCCCGCCGATGGCCACGGTATCGGCGATGCCTTCTCCGTCGGTGGGGTCCGGGTCACGGTCACGCCGGCCGACCATGCCTGGCAGAATGCCGCGCCCCAGCCGGGGCAGCGTACCTTTCATGATGAGGACTCGTGTGGCTTCTGGATCGAAACCCTTGACGGCGTGATCTGGGCACCAGGGGATTCACGGTTGATCCGCGAACACCATCTGACCATGCCGACTCCGGACGCGCTACTGTTCGACTTCTCAGACAGTGAGTGGCACTTCACCTTCGACGGCGCGGTCGAGATGGCCAATGCCTATCCCGACGCGGACTTGCTCCCGCACCACTGGGGCTCGGTGGACTCCCCCGAGTTCGCTCCGTTCAACGCCGACCCGGACACGCTCCGGGACGTCGTGGTCAACCCCAAGCGCATCCGCGCCACTCGCACCGGGCGAGCCTTTCCGACTGGGGGCGCGTCTGATCGTCTGAATCTTATGCAACAGCAAAACGTCCGTGTCCAGGTCATATCCGATCCGGCCAGGAGGGACAGCCTTTTCTGGTGCAGCGGATCGGATCGGAAACGACGGCATGACCACTATCCTGCCGCCTCGCACCGACAAGAATTGATTGTCAGGGGTCCTGCATAGCTCGTGTCCATGAGCAACAGCGACGACCTGGACATCGTAGGAAGAAAAGAAGCGATCCCCCAGAAAGAAGAGGACCTGAAAGCGTGGTGCCCTTCCCGTGACGAGAACGTCGGCCGAATGATCAAGATACATGGCTCGGACGAGTGGTACCTCACGTGCCCCACCTGCGGGACACGAAGGGCCGGAGGCAGTACCGTGCTCCCCGACCACCAAAGCCCAGGCCTACGATGGCCGGCTCGTCGAGGACCAACTCAGCTTCGAGATCAACGAATCCGCCCCCAACCCCTCTTAGTCGCGGCCCGCGCGCAGCGAAAGGATCTCACCACGCTCGAGGACCTGGACTGCGTCTCGTGCGACCAGTTCGATTGCCCGTCACAACTCGATGAGCCCCAGCCACCCCTACACGGTCGATGGGCTGGATTAGACGAAAAACACCCTGGCGAGGTCCTCAATCGCATGCAGCAAGGACGCCTCCGAGCTCATTCCCTCACGCCCGCGACGGCCGGAAAAGAGGGCACCAACGTTACTAATGAGGTGGGTCTTTGCTGTGCCACAAAGATGTGCACAAATAGGCCGAAACCCGCGTAATCCCGGGGATTTTGGTACCCACCTCCTATATCAACTTTGGTGGCACGGAGGTCTTGTGGTCACGCCAGTGAAAGTTGTTTTAGGAGGTGGGTGGCCTTGGTACTGCGTTTTCGCTGGTCAACGGCGTCTTCGTGCTATCCAACGATGGAACTGGCGTGACGATCAAGCCCATCGTCCGGTAGTGAGCGGGCGGCGATCAGGTCCTTGCGGGAGCCCACCTGTTAGAAGACCGACCGACAAATGTTGAAACATGAGATGGGTGGGCGGCTCGAGGCTAGCCACGTGCTTCAGGAAGACCGACCAGAAGTCCGCAGAGGCTCGAGGCTGCCAGCTAACACTACACAGGAGAGCCGGAGAGTCCGCGCCGGTAGTCCACTCGCCATCACCTGGCGGACTTCAAGCAGAGTCGTGTCAGCTACTGCCTCCGCCCTGGCGTTGCCGGGCACGGAGGATCTGCAGCAGCTGGGGGCGGTCCTCCGCGATGCGCTAACGTCGCTCTCGGTGTGTGCGCAGGCCCTCGTTGATGGCCTCGATCACGAGCGCTTTGAGTGCACTGCCGCCGCCGAGGTCCTCGGCGAGGGTTGCCCTACGGAATTGTTCCTGTCGTGGAGGAGCACCTTGTGCAGAATGGCTTCTCCGACGCCGGGCACTGACATGACGCGTGCTCTCTCGTCTCGGGGTCGGTCTACCCCTCGGCTTCTCGTGGGGCGGGCCCGCGTGTGGAGGGCGGCACTGCACGGTATTCAGCAATACTCGTGGCCATCGACCAGACCACCAGTGCCAGGATGCCAGGAAGAAAGCCGTACCCGAACACGCTGTCTTTACCGAGGCCTACGACGGCCGTCAAGAACGTGATGAGGAAAGCGACCGCCCCGACTAGTGCCACGACTCCGGTCCAACGGGGGAAGGAACCGCTTCGCAGTGTCGACAGTCCGACGGCGCCTAGGAAGGCGGCAAAGCCCATCGCGGCAACCAGGTACGGGCCGGCGGACGCGGCTGCCACCGCTCTAATGGCGACCGGATCCGCGTCGGCACCCCTACTGGTCGCGGATGCGACGTTAACGAGGGCCATCCCGATGCCCGCGATGCCAACGAGAGCCCCCCCGAACGCGGCGTAACCTAGCGTCCCGGACCAGCGAACCGTCGGCTCCGCGCTCCCCAGTGTGCTTCGAATGGTCGCCACGAAGTACAAGAACGCGACGCCTCCAAAAAGGATGAGGGACGCACCGATGCCGCTCCTCGGCCCAACCTCGCCCGCCCAAGTCCTCCAGTCCTCGTCGGTGGCCGTGTAGTCCGGTGTGTTGCCACCGCTCAGGAACCAACCGAGGAGGAGGAGTACTGCGAACGCGAAGCCGGACAGAGCGAGCAGCCGTTGCCACCGCCTGGGGAGGGCATCGGTCGACCGCGGGCTGCGTGAACCCGGTGTGGGCTCGAGAGTCATGGCTCGCTGGAAAGGATCGGACTATCCCGCCTGAACCCCCGGAAAGCGCAGTAGAAGCCGACGAATAGCTCCCAGATGGCCTCCGGCACGACAAGGACGCGCGCCGCGCTTCCTGCCTCCCACAAGTCGAAGAGCACGCCAAGCTGCCCAATCAGGAGAAGTGGCCCTCCGATGAGACCGAACCAGGCCATGCGTCGCGGGACGAGGCCAGAGCGGTACATCAGGTAGCCGAGTATCAGGCCGTTCCCGATGGGGACGATAAGTCCTGGGCCGAATAAGAAGGACAAGTCCTTCAGCGCTGCTAATGAGACAGCGACGTCGGCTGCCTCGGGAGCCTCGTGGCGCAGGGCGACGATCGCGAGCACGAACAGGATCCCAGATGCAATGAAAACACTCTCCATGATTCGAGCGGCGACGAAGGATATCGCGAGCGTCTTGTAGCGGCGCATCGCGATCGGGTAGAGAACGACGGCTGTTCCGACGTTCGAGATGATCAGCAGAAACTCCAGGAATGCGGCCAGATAGATCTGCGTGTCGCTCCCGCCACCCGCGAAGTAGCCAGCAGGGTCTTCGAGAACCGGCGCAAACAGAAGCGCCGCAGGAATCGAGGTGAGGAACGTGATGATGAACAGGACTCCGAAGATCCGCGCGGTCCTCTGGTCGTCAGTCATTCCGCCTCCCCTGCCATCCCTGTCTGGAGTCTAGGGAAACATTCGCCCTGAGGCAACGACTCACGGTTCCCGGACCTATTGACATGAGGCAACAGGTGGAGGCGGAGTCTTCTCTGATCGGGCGCCGGTGCGGCTCTATCGGGACTGGAGAGCATCCAGCGCGACCGCCATCGCCGCCGCAACCCGGCCGTCGAGTCGTGCGCCTGGGAGGGTGATCAGGTACCGGTCGCGCAGGGACCGTCCCCGTTCTGATGTCATGAGCACTTCTCCGTTCGGGTCGACAAAGTCGAAGTGGAAGCGGAAGGGCGAAGGGATGGCGTCTCCGAGGGGTGTCGCTTCCCATATGCGCCGGCCGATGGCGACGCCGAGGCTGCGTTCGCTTCCGGTGACTGTGACTCCGGAGGCTTCCAGGTGCCAGGTCGACCGCAGCAGCGACTTGCCGAAGTCTTTTCGGAAGCTGCCGATCGGTTGTCCACCAGCGTCCAGCACGTCATATGTGGCGCCGAGGTCGAGGCGTTGCCGGGCCTTAAAGGAGAAAAGCGCTAGGGTCCTTGACTCGTCCTGGTAGAAGGTCACCTGCTCTTTGAAAGCGGCCCGCTTCTGCTGGGCGACGGCGAGCAGGTGCCCAGGCTGCCCGTCTCCGGCCACGGAACGTATTTCGTACCGGTTCACCATCAGGGTGAGCTTCTGAGTCACGGCGAACTGCTCGATGCCTTGGGCAAGGTCTGTCATGTGCGTCCTCCGTGGTTAAGGCGGTCTGGAAAAGTGTGGGGTCCGCCTGTTGCTGTCTTCTCTGCCTTGTCTAGATCCTGGTCGTGAGAGCTAAGTATAGGTTCACGGCACTTTGAGGGCTGCCAGAATGGAAAGGCGTTACCTGATTTCGCCCGACGACTGGCGCGTGGATGGAACAGCGACTCGCACGACGACGTTGCCTCTTTTCCGGCCTGTGCTGACGTGCCGGTGTGCCTGGGCGATGTCGGTGAGGTCGAAGGCGCGGTCGATGACGGGGCGGAATTGTCCTGCCTCTGCCAGCTGTGCGATTCGGGCGAGGTCAGCAGCGGTGAACGGGACGTTGCCGGCGGTGATGTGCGTCCCGGTCCGGCGTGAGCGCAGACCTGCGGCCAGAACCCCGATGAGGTCGGCAGTGACAGACAGCAGGGCTCCCCCGGGCTTGATCAGCGGCTGCAATCGCCGGAATGGTACGTTGCCGACACAGTCCACGATGACGTCGTAGGCAGCCGCTGCCTGGGTGAAGTCTTCCTTGGTGTAGTCGATAACCGTCCCGGCGCCAAGGGAACGGACCATGTCAGCGTTGACGCCGCTGCACACTGCCGTGACGTGGGCACCTGCGAGGTTTGCGAGCTGCACGGCTGCGGTCCCGACGGCGCCCGAGGCCCCGTTGACAATCACCGCCGTCCCCGGACCTATGCCGGTCCTGCCGAGGAACGCCTGGGCGGTGATCCCGCCGAAGACCAGCGCCGCGGATTCCTCGAACGTCAGGTTCGCCGGCTTTGCTGTAACGGCCCCGTCTTGGGGAACGGTGACGTATTCGGCGTGGCCGCCAAATGTCCCGCCCAGCATCGCGATCACCTCGTCGCGGGGCTTGAAGCGGGCGACGTCGGGACCGACTGATTCGACGATGCCGGCGATGTCCATGCCCAGGACCGGGATGCGCGGGGTGATAAACCCGAGGGTGAGCGAGCTGAGAAGCTTCAGCCCTTTTGGAACGTGTTTGGTCCGGGCCCGGTAGTCGGCGGCGCTGACAGTGGTTGCCTGGACCTTGACCAGCAGCTCGCCGCGCCGCGGGGTGGGTTTGGGCTGTTCCTCGAGCCGGACCACGTCCGGGCCGCCGAAGCGGCGGTACACGGCAGCTTTCATCGCACCGTTCCCCCGCCCGTGCCGGTACCTGTTGCAGTGAGCCTGGCGACGGCGTCGTGGTTGAATCCCCTGAGGACCAGCCAGATGCCCATCCCGAACTCCCAGATGGCCAGGACCAGGGCACCGAATCCGGCCAGCGGCGATACCGGACCCCAGAGGCCAAAGAGCATGCCGACTGCCATGTACGTACCAACCAGCCCGGTGGTGATCATGATCAATCGAACAAGCGTGCTGCGAGCAGTTGTAAGCGGGAGCGCCGGTTCGTCTTCCTGCTTCCCGTCCTTCGTAATCACGAAGCTAGCTGGCAGCAACTCACGCACATAGCTCTCTTCTGCTGCGTTGATTAGCACTTTCCGCTCTGCAGCGTCACGCTCAAGCCAGCCGATCGTATCCCCGGACATAACACAAGCTTAACGGGATGGGGGTGGGAAGACAGGCTCGGCACTAGGCGTTCGGACAGCAGTGTCATCTTTGAGGTCATCTACTCCCGGCTCACCAACATCCGTGCATACCAGTTAGTCTCTGCTCCAGTTAGATGGGAGAATCACGTAGGTGATTGCCTCGTGTCGCCTCGATCCTTAGGCGCTAGCCCTAGAACTTGCCTGGGGTGCCTAAATGAGCGTAAGTTTTGCCGCTAACCCCTGCGCCCGTGACGCCACCGTTGCCCGTTGGTTGTGCATCGGCCTCCGAGGGGCAGGCTATCCCGTTGCTTGTTCTGGCTGTTGTCTTTCCAGTCGTGTAGCGGGAACATTGGGCTTGGAAGCAAAGGCTGTGACCTCGCCAGTCGAGCTGTTGAGGATGCTCCCATCGGCTCAGAAGGGACTCGCTCCAACGAATCTGCAAGGAGACCGGTGTCCGACAGCGATGGTCAGCAGACATCTTATGACTGGTGCTCGCCCTGCGTGGCCTGGCTAAGTCGGTGCTGACTCGATGAGGCTGACTGCTGGCCTTGTTCTGAGTGACCGCTACCAGCTATCGAAGCATGTCGCGGTTGGTGGCATGGGAGATGTGTGGGAGGCGTCTGACTTACTCATCGGCCGCACAGTCGCGGTCAAAATCCTCAAAGACGAATACGTCGGCACTCCAGGCTTCCTCGAGCGTTTTCGCGTGGAGGCGCGGAACGCCGCCTTGGTGAATCATGAGGGCATAGCCATCGTCCATGACTATGGCGAGCTGGAGAACACCGCGTACCTCGTCATGGAGCTGGTGCCCGGCGAGACGCTGGCCGCGGTTCTCAATCGGGAGTCATCCCTCCCTACTGACCGGGTGCTCGACATCGTCGCGCAAACCGCGTCCGCCTTGCAGGCCGCGCATGCAGCAGGGCTCACGCACCGTGATATCAAACCGGGAAACCTCCTCATCACTCCTGGCGGTCGAGTGAAGATCACAGACTTCGGGATCGCTCGCCTCACCGACCAGGTGCCTCTGACATCTGCCGGACAAGTGATGGGCACCGTGGAATACATCTCCCCGGAGCAGGTGAGCGGCCGCCCTGCTTCGCCGGCAACGGACATCTACTCTCTCGGCATCGTGGCCTACGAGGCCCTTGCCGGGCGGCGCCCGTTCACCGGCCTATCGCCAGTCGCGATCGCGCTGGCGCACATGAACGAGACCCCGCCTGATCTGCCCTCGCAGGTACCGGCAGCGGTGCGCAACTTCGTGCTCTCCTGCATGGCGAAGAATCCGTCGGACCGCCCCACCTCAGCGGGGGATCTGGCTAAGGCGGCCCAAGGGCTCCGGTTGGGGAACGTGGCAGGTTCCTCAAAACGAGCTAGCCGCGACGCCCGACAGCGCCGCCGAGGCAACCTGCCGGCAGAGATCAGCAGCTTCATCGGAAGGCGGCGCCAACTACAGGAGGTCAAAACCAACCTTGCCTCTTCCCGCCTGGTTACACTCGTCGGACCGGGTGGTGTGGGCAAGACACGCATCGCATTGCGAACAGCGGCCGACCTGGAGCGGGGAGTCGCCGATGGGGTCTGGCTCGCCGAACTTGCTGGACTCCATGACGGGAAGCTCGTCCCTCAGGCGGTGATGACCTCGGTGGGGCTTCGCGATGAATCGGACCGTTGGCCGCTGTCACGGCTCAGCGACCACATCGCGGATAAGGAGATGCTCCTAGTCTTGGACAACTGCGAACACTTGGTAGACGCGTGCGCCGTGCTTGCTGATTCTCTACTCCGTGAAGCACCCAAGCTGAGAATTCTCGCGACCAGCAGGCAACCTCTCCGAATTGCCGGAGAACGGGTCGTGACCATCGACCCTCTGTCGCTACCGAAATCCGATGAGCCCCTGGTCCCTGAACGCGCGGCACAGTCTGAGGCGATTGCTCTCCTTCTCGAGCGCGCGGGCGCGTCGGGCGCGGACCTCAGGCTGACCGAGAACAACGTTGCGGACATCGTCGAACTCGCTCGGCAGCTCGACGGCATCCCGCTGGCCATCGAGCTTGCCGCGGGGCGGCTTCGCACGCTGGGCGTGGAGCAACTGCTCGGACGGCTAAGCGACCCATTCCGTCTGCTCAGCGGCGGCAGTGCCGCGGGGCCAGCCCGTCAGCAAACGCTCGAGGCAACGATAGCCTGGAGCCACGACCTCCTCGGCTCCGAGGAGCGAATGGTGCTGCGACGCCTGTCCGTCTTCCCGGCTTCGTTCACGTTGGACGCCGCCGAGCGCGTCTGCGTTGCCGGGCCGCCCCCCTCGCCAGATGTTCTTGATGCTCTCACCGCTCTCGTCGACCGTTCCTTCATCAACGTCGAACGAACCGGCAGACAGGCCCGCTACCGTCTCCACGAGACAATGCGCCATTTCGCCTTAATGCGGCTCCGCGAGGCCGGCGAGGAGCGCCTCGCCCGCCACGCGCACCTATCGTTTTTTGCCGAGATGTGCCGCCGAGCTGACTCGGACGGCCGCGAAGTGGATGACGAAACCACGCTTGCGTTCCTCGAGGCACTCGATGCCGAGGCGGAGAACATCCGAGGGGCACTCGGGTTTTGCTTGACAGACCCCAGCTATGCCGAAGTTGGCCTCAAGATGACGACCGGCCTGGGCCGGTACTGGACGAACCGAGCGGTAAGCGAGGGCGTCCACTGGATCGACCTCCTCCTGGAAGCGCCAGCCAGCGACGAGAGCGCAAGGGGTCGCGCTTTGTTCGTCCGAAGCTACCTCGCCGTGGCCCAGGGTGACCACTCGGCGGGCCTGGAGGCGGCGGCTGAAGCCGCCCGAATCGCACGCGGTGGAGGCGACGATGTTCTACTCGTGCGGATTCTGGCAATGGAGTCGGCGTTGCACGTCATGAACGCAGACCTCCCCTCAGCCCGGCGTGCCTCAGTTGAGGCACACGAGCTCGCCGACGCGCTAGGCAACGACATCGCGCACATCGCCGCAGCCCAATCCGAGGCGCTGATCGCGTCAATGGACGGCGACTTCGTTCGGATGCGCGAGGTGGGACTGGCCGCCGCAGAGCTATGTAGGCGCGTACATGAGATCTACATGCTCAGCACCCACCTCACCAGCGCAGGAGTGGCCTCTATGATGCTCGGGGACTATGCCGAGGCGGAATCGGCCCTGATCGAGGCGCTGAAAACCACCATTCTCCTCGACGATCGTCCCGGTCTGGTGCTCAGGTTGCAGGCTCTGGCAGCCAACGCCTCGATGGCAGGCCAATCGGAACGCTCCGCCAAGCTTCTAGGGGCCACTGACATGCTGCGAATGCAAGGCGGATACCGCGTCAGCCCCTTTATCCGCCCCCTCGTGGAGCAGGCCACGAAGCTTGCGAACGCTCAACTCGGCAATGAACGATACTCGCGAGCTTTGCGCGAAGGCACCCAACTCGACAATGACGCCGCCCTGGCACTCGCACTTGGAACAAAGGCGGCCCGCGCCGCCGGCCCCACACCCAAGACGGCCGATCCCCTCAGCAAGCGAGAGCGGCAAATCGCCGAGCTCGCGGCGGAGGGACTAACCAACAAAGAGATCGCCAGCCGCCTATTCGTCTCCGAACGAACCGTGGAAACGCATATCTACAACATCCTCAACAAGCTCGGCATCAACTCGAGGAGCAAGATCGGTGCCTGGTTTCGGCCCCCGGTCGCCTGAAAGGCTGCAGCCGGCGCCCGGCAACGCCACGTAAAGAATCTCGCGGATCCGCCCGGCAGGTAGCAAGGCCAGCGATACGAGACTGCGCACCGCTTCAATGGTCACCGCCTCCATCAGGAAGACCATCCAACCCTCCTGGTCTGTCACTCCGGCCAGCAGAGGGCGAACGGCGACCGCTCTCTCCCACAGCCTCGACTGAGCCACTCGGAGGGTCCGCATCGCACGGCCAACATCGACCCTGTCGGACTGGGGGACCGGAATCTCGACCAAAAAATAACTCATAGTCCCAGACTCACCCCGCGGCAACGGCACCGTATCCCGGGAAACACCGAGCGGGTACGCAAATCGGGCCTGACTGCCCCAGGTTTTCAGTGCCGGCTACGTACTTACCCGGATTCGACGGGTAAAGGATGACGGGCACGCTGGATACACAGTCACTTCCAACCCGCAAGGACATCTGATGAACCAGGCAACATCTTCCCCCACTGCGATCGCCTCCCCCCGTCCAGCAGATCCGCCTCCGAGCGAGCTGTCCGGCTCCCGCATGAAGCACTCACGGATTCTCGGAGGGCTGTTCTTGGCCGGCTTCCTCGTCTACGGAAGCGGCTCGTCCGTCGTCGCCTCTCTGGTCCACGGCCCGGACTTCCTGAACACAATTGCCCCGCTTCAAACGCTGCTCGCCCTTGGAGCCTTCCTCATGCTCCTCAACACAGCGGTTGACATCGCCAAGGCAGTTCTCTTCTTTCCGATCCTGGAGCGCCACAGCAAACGGACCGCCTTGACGTACTTCGCTGCCCTGATCACACAGGTAGTTTTTCTGAGCATCGGCGCCCTCGCGGTCCTCATGCTCGTCCCGCTGTCTGAACGCGCCGGTGAGCCCGGCGCCGCGACCCTAGGCACGATCCTGGTCGAGTTGAACGGCATGGCCTACCAGGTCGGCCAGATGACGCTCGGCGTCGGCGCAATTTTCCTATGCGCGCTGCTGTTCAAGACCCGGCTGGTCCCACGATGGCTCGCCGTTTCGGGCCTGATCGGGTACACGAGCCACGTCGCTGGAACCATCGCCGAGCTGTTCGGGGTCGAGATCGGCCTCTATCTCACGATGCCCGGCTTCTTCTTCGAGCTCGCACTGCCCCTGTGGCTGCTCATCAAGGGCTTCCAGCGAGAAGCGTTCGAGGGGCGTAACCCCGTGCTGGCGACTGCCTAACCCGTGGTCGCCCCCTCGAGCGCCGCATCCGAACCCGCCAAGCCCGACCGCGTTTGGACGGCTTCACAAGAACTGGCCCGAGTCAGCTTCCCGCCCCCCAAAAAAACCGCACACCCAACAGACCGAAAGGCACCGAATCATGAAAAACACCAGCCCTCCGACGACCGCACGTCAGCAGGCGACCGCACCGGCAACCACAATGATGAAAGCGATTCTGCAGACACGGTACGGCTCGCCCGATGTGCTGCGCCTCGCAGACGTACCAGCACCAATGATCGGCGAGGACGAGGTGCTCATCCGAGTGCGTGCTGCTGGAGTCAACCACGCGGACTGGGTTTACACCTCCGGCCGCCCGCTAATCGCACGCCTGGCCTTCGGGTGGCGGTCACCGAAGCAGAGCATTAGAGGTAAGGATCTGGCCGGTCAGGTCGAGGCAGTAGGCAAGAACGTGACACAGTTCCGCCTGGGAGACCACGTGTTCGCGGAAGTCGAGGCTGGTGCTTTCGCCGAATACGCAATCGTCCCCGCCACACATCTGGCGCTGAAGCCGGCGAATCTCACGTTCGAGCAGGCGGCAACCGTCCCACTGGCGGCGAGGACGGCGCTGCAAGCGCTTCGTGATGGAGGAGAACTTCGGTCCGGACAAACCGTACTCATCAACGGAGCCTCTGGCGGTGTCGGGACTTATGCGGTGCAGATTGCCAAAGCCCTCGGAGCAGACGTCACCGGCGTATCCAGCACGAGAAATACAGAACTGGTCCGGTCGCTCGGAGCCGTCGACGTCATTGACTACACCAAGGAGGATTTCACCGCGAGCGGGCGCCGCTACGATGTCATCCTCGACCTGATCGGCAACCATTCACTGACCCAGCTAAGGCGCGCCTTGACCCGCACCGGCACACTCGTCCTGTCCAGTGGCACCGGCAGCGCCGTATTTGGTCCAATGGGCCGCATCATCAGCGCGCTGGCGCTGTCACCGTTCGTGAGCCAGAACCTGCGCATCTTCTCGCCGAAGTTAGGCACCGAGGTTCTGGATGAGCTGCGCCATCTCATTGAATCCGGCGAGGTCACGCCGGCGATCGACCGTACCTACAAACTCCGCGACGCCCCGGAGGCCATCCGGTACTTCGCCGAAGAACACGCCCGCGGAAAGATTGTCATCTCTATAGCGGAGCAGGCCTGAAGGTCGGGTGCCTTTTCTTGCGAACACGGCTCTGGACCCAGGTCGGACAGCACTGCACCGTCCCGCCACTTCTCCTGCGTGCCCTGACCCTCACCAGCCTGG
This sequence comes from Pseudarthrobacter sp. W1I19, assembly GCF_030817835.1. Lineage (NCBI taxonomy): Bacteria > Bacillati > Actinomycetota > Actinomycetes > Micrococcales > Micrococcaceae > Pseudarthrobacter > Pseudarthrobacter sp. W1I19. Next base: position 2,069,464 of record NZ_JAUSZR010000001.1, on the reverse strand, counting down.
TGGTGAAGGAACTCCTTGAAATGCAGTACCAGTTAGAAGAACCCTTCATCGTCGACAGCAGCAAAATCACCACAAGGCTCGGCGTCCCAGCCACTCCCCTGAACCAAGCCCTCGCAGAAACATTCAACAGTTACACCAACCCCAGCCATCCCCGCCCGGAACGAGCACGATAATGAAACGCAAGAACATCAGGTCAATGCAGGGAATGACAGTGGTCGTCACCGGTGCCACCGGAGGCATCGGCAAGGCGACCGCAATGGGCCTTGCCATGATGGGAGCCAACCTGGCTATCACCGGCCGGGACATCGAACGCACAGAGGAAACGGCACGGCAGATCCGTGCAGCAGGTGGCGGTCAGGTGGACGTCTTCGTCGCCGACCTATCCTCCCAAGCTCAGCTGCGGCGGCTTGCCGACGAGATGCTGGGCAGCCTCTCCCGGATCGATGTGCTGGTAAACAACGTCGGCGGGTACTGGAACACCCGGCATGCCACGGCAGAAGGGCTCGAGCACACCTTCGCCCTGAACCATCTCGCACCGTTCCTGCTCACCAACCTGCTCCTAGACCGGCTGCAGCAAAGCGCACCGGCCCGTGTAGTCACCGTCTCATCAAACGCCCAGGCCATGGGAAGAATCGACTTCAATGACCTCCAGGGGGAACGTAACTATTCCGGCGCCCGAGCCTATAACCAGTCCAAGCTGGCGAACCTCCTGTTCACCTACGAGCTGGCCAGAAGGCTCCAAGGCACCTCAGTCACCGCCAATGCCCTACATCCTGGAATGGTGAGCACAGGCTTCGGAGCCGAGGACCCCGGTGGCGCACAGCGGCTGTTCGTCCCCATACTGAGGCCCTTCATGCTCACCGAGGCGCGGGGTGCTGCCACCTCAATTCAACTGAGTTCCTCCCCCGCCCTGGAAGGAATCAGCGGCGGCTTCTTCGCCAAGGGCAAACCGCGGAAATCCTCAAAGGACAGTTACGACGAGGCCTCGGCCGAACGGCTCTGGAACGTCAGCGCCGTGCTAACCGGATTGACCAGCACCTGAACAACCACACGAATTGACCACAAAGAAACGGCGCGGCCGTGCCAACTAGAACTGTCATCACCATCTGAAAGCCACGAGGCATCTTTGCCGACACACCTCCCTCCCCAGAGGGATGCACCGTTAAAGCCAACTCAGGAACAAGCCTGAACCCGCTTGCCCCTTCCTTACACCGAGCGACATCGAATCAATCCCGTCAAATAGACAGAAACCCAGGATCAACACTGATGAATACCACCCCAGCCGAAACCTTCGCACAATCCAACCCGCCGCCCGAGAAAATGAGTGCGGCCCACATGTTCGTTCTGATCATGGGAGACTTGCTCACCGCCGGCTCTCTTGCGGTCTTCGCCAACTCCGGGGTCCTGGTAGGGCTTTCCATGCTCGTGGCCGGGCTCGCCCTCATCATCGTCGGGGCCGCGGGACTCGGGAGGAGAATGCTCTCCTCATTCCGGCAGGGAACCCACGGAGCCGGAGGAAGTTACCCTGCACGCCTTGAGGGACAGCTGGATCCCCATCTCACACGTTGGATGTGGCTCGTTAAATGGCTTCTGGCCATTCCCCACTACTTCGTACTCGCCTTCCTAGGGATTGCATTCGTAGTGGTAACCGTCGCCGCAGGAGTCGCCATCCTGTTTACCGGCCGCTACCCCGCCTCGCTCTTCCAATTCACGGTCGGCGTCATGCGCTGGAACTGGCGCGTTGCCTTCTACGCCAATGGCGTGCTCGGCACCGATCACTACCCGCCCTTCACACTTGCGCACACAGACTATCCGGCCACATTCGAAGTGGACTATGCCGAAAAGCTCTCCCACTGGCGGGTACTGGTCAAGTCCTGGCTCCTTGCCCTGCCGCACCTGCTCATTGTCGGTGTGCTCACCGGCAGCATATGGAGCTCCTCAACCGAGGGCGGCACCAACGGGATGTCTCTCCTGGGCTTGCTCGTCTTCATCACCGCAGTGATCCTGCTGTTCACGGGCGTCTACCGCCTCGGACTCTTCAACCTGATCATGGGCATCAACCGATGGATCTACAGAACCATCACCTACACCGCACTCATGCGCGACGACTACCCGCCCTTCCGTCTGGACCAGGGACCACTGGACCCAGCCGCACGCCCCGGACTCCCCACGTAGTCCCGACAAGCCAGCTGTCATAGCTTTCCCAACCGTGTCAGCACGAAGTCCTGCCCCGAGACAAGTCGCCTACCGGTGAACATTGAGAGAGCATTGCATCTAAGCGTCGCACTCCCCTATGGAACGCAGACAAAGACATCTAATCAAAGGACCGAGGGGCCCTGGTCAATTCCAGGGCCCTCGTGCACTCATCTGCCGGCCCGACGGGTCCATCGGCGACATCCATCAAGAGACGTTGGGAGACAGGCGTGCTCAGGTAGCGAAGACGCATAAGCCGCTGCCCCCGCCGTTCCGGGACGAAACAGCGCGGTCCTCGTTCCGGGCGCTGGCTGTTCCACTACAGGCGATCGGACCCCATAGAACTTGAAAGCCGGACAGTCCTTGGTGGAGCGCATCCGCGTCTCCGCGTAAAGTAACCGCGTCACGAGGGCGTGCGGCCCACGAGGTGCCGCGACGAAGGAATCCGGATCAGATCAACCGGCCTGCGCGCGCCCCTCCTGCAATGCCATCCAGCACTTTGTGGAGTCCCCATCTGTACTGTTCGGTGGAGACATAGGTGGCCATGATCTTTGCCGCGGCGGCGGACAGCGGATACTCATCGTCGGGTATCGCCGAAAAGCCCTCATAGCGGGTGGCGATCCGCTCAGCCTCCGACGAAATACTGCCTCCGTCACCGAGCTCTGCCGCTTCCAGGGCTATTGAACCGAACACGTACACGATCAGCAGGTAAGACGCACGGGCCGACTCCTTAGCGTCCAGCCCGGAATCCTGCAGCGTTTCCATAAGGTGTTCGTTCAACGCCAGCGCCCGGCGTCCGTCCATGGGCCCGCCGATCATCAGGTTCACGGCCCCCGGGTGCGCGGTCAGGCGCTCCCGCAGATCGAGTGCCAGAGACTCGATCCGCTGGCGCCAAGGCACACCGCGATCGGAGAAAACGGCAAGATCGACCTGTCCCAGCAGGTGCTCAACAATAGCCTTTACGACCGCCGCTTTGTCGGGGAAGTACGTGTATACGGCATTTGGAGCCACCCCCACCCTGGCTGCAATCCCCCGCACCGACGCGGCATTCACGCCCCCCTCGTCAAGCAGGGCGAGTGCGGCGTCCATGATTTCTGTTTCGGTCAGGATCCGGCGGGGCCCCGGCCTGGAGCTGCGGGCTCGTGTAGTCATGCGTGTCCTCTCTTGACATTCTTCTGTACACCGTACACTATTTGTACATCGTACAGTTTGTACGGTGTACAGAATTAAGAAACAGGGAACACATGAAGACCACCCCAACCCCGATCCGCGCTTGGCTGCTGTGGACCACCAGCTTCCTGGCACTGCCAGTCGGCGGATTCGTCGGGACCATAATCACAGGCCGCATCGACAGCCCGCTGTCCGCGATTTCGGGTGGGGCCATCGCTGGACTCATCATCGGCGCCGGCCAAGCCCTGACCAGCAGCCGCCGGCTCAAGCCCCAAACCTGGATACCGGCAACCGCTATCGGAATGAGCGCAGGACTTGCTCTCGCCGCCGCGGCCGTGGATTACCGCACATCACTGCCAGATCTGGCCCTGATGGGAATCCTGAACGGCCTCATCCTCGGCCTCGCCCAGGCTCTTGCCCTGCCGCCCGCCCTTGGCCGTCGCCGCTGGATCTGGGCAGCCGCCATGCCTGCACTCTGGGGCGTCGGCTGGACCGTCACGACATTGGCCAAGATCGCGGTCGATCAGCAGTTCATCATCTTCGGTGCCAGCGGAGCCCTGGTCGTCACCGCCATCAGTGGACTCCTCCTGAACAGCCTGCCTCCCACCTTTCCGTCCATCAAGCCCACCAAAACCTCCCCAATCGCCGCAACCGCAAAGGCCTCCTCATGAATTCGGACCTGCACGTCATCTTCGGTACCGGAGCAATCGGACTCGCCACCTTCGACGCACTCCGCCGGCGGGGCCGCACCGTCCGCCTGGTCAACCGCTCCGGCAAAGCCGCCGTCCCCGAGGACGTGGAAGTCACTGCCGGAGACGCCACCGACCCGACCTTCGCCGCCCGTGCCGCCCGCGGTGCCGCGGTCATCTATCAGACGATGAACCCTCCCTACCAGGAATGGAACGCACAGTTCCCCGCCCTTCAGTCCGGAGTGCTCGCCGCAGCCGAGGCCGAAGGCGCACGACTGGTCAGCATGGAAAACGTCTACATGTACGGCCGCCCCAACGGACGCCCACTGACCGAGGAACGCGAAAACAACGCCCACACCAAAAAAGGACAGCTCCGAACCAGGATGGCCGAGGAGCTCCTCGCGGCCCACCGGGCCGGGAGCGTCGAAATTGCCATCGGCCGCAGCTACAGCAACACCGAGAGCTGACCACGCCGCGACAACAGCCGATACTCCGATTACCGAAGTACCACGGGCAATGAGGAATCAGCTGTCTCAGTTCCTTGGTTGTGGGGAAGTTTCGGTGGGTCAGTCCCCCACTGCTCGGCATCCGCGGAATCCCGCGTAACCTGACTGTCCTATAAGTTGTCCCAAACTCCCCCCCCACAACCACCCGTGACAGCTACAATATTCGGTACATAGCCGGGATCTGGTGGCCAGGTGGGCCCGGTGTCGTGAGCGCCTCTCCCCCGCGGAAGCCGCGCGAGAAAGCTTCAAGAAGCAGCTGTACGCGCCACCTGCATCCCGCCAACAGAGCGCGGACGGTTGGTAATGCCCCGAGAGCCGCACCCGATTCCGGTCAGTAGAATTTCGCGGCTGAGTGACGTCTAGTCGGCGCATTGTCTACCGGAAAATACTTGACGGCGGCCTCCGCCGGACACGGGTAACTAAGCATCAACAGCCGAGGCCATGACTATTGCCGCTTTCGGGTTGGCGAAATCATTGCGATCGGCGCGAAATAGGCGCGATCAAGACGATGGATTGGCAGTCACGAAAGTGGAAGAGTTTTCTTTCATTTAGGTCATCCCTGATCCAAATAATGAGGCCGTTTTTAGTCCTTTGCTCCACTGTTCCGACAAGGCCCCGGTTCCCCAACGTTTGCAGTGACACGATGTCCCCGGGGCCGAGGCCTGTCCAGATCAGCAGGGGATGTTTTCCGGCGTCATCGCATCGCTGTTCTGCTTTGGGGGTCATCCTCTTGCGTTGCCGTGACGTGGCCTCCAAATCGCTACCGGCATCAGGACTTCTTCACAAAAAATCGATTTCCCGGGTTTGGCCGTAAGCGACTTCGGGGCTGAGGGCGATCGTAAATGTTGTGTAGTCGACCCTGGTGACGAGAATGCCGTACCCAGTTGATTTCTCACGGAGTAGGGAAGTGGCCCGCTCTAGTTGTCGGTCTCGTGAAATCGGGTCCTCGACCCTGACAGTGATTATTGAGGTGGCAATGGACATTTTCGCTCTTTCTTTAGGTCGGGCAAGGCGACCGGACCATGGGCATCTGGAAAAAACCCGAGGAATGGCTCCTTGAGTCCATCAACAAGGACGGCATCACCTCCCCCGGCACCACGCCTACGACGCAGTGGAGTCGATGGATGCGTTGGAGCGCAACGAGGTGGACGTCTTCGTCTCGATGGGCGGCAAGCGCTCATAGAACCTCATTATTGCGGCGACACACCTCACCGCGCGTGAGTCAGAGCAACCAAATAGGGCTTCAGCTTTGTGCGAATCGGACGACCTGCGGGGGCGGTGGAGCGTGGAATGTAGAGGGACAAGACACCAGTGGTCACCGCCATGAGCGAAATGAGAAGGGACTCACCGTGACGAGCAACGCCTTTACGAACCGCCCACTTGAGCTCGAAGATATCGCGCGCTTCGTCGTGCCTGCCGAGACCGCCATCTCGCCAGATTGAACGACGGTTGGCAGGTCACCGACTTCGCCCGCCGCGGCCACTACATTCTCGAAAGGACCCCACACGTGCGCATTCTCAGCATTGACCTCATCGATATCACCCTGCCTCTCGTGTCGCCATTCACCACCTCGTTCAGCACCCAAACCTCGCGCGCACCGCTGCTCGTCAAGGTCGCGGCCGAGCACAATGGCCGTGAGGTGACCGGCTGGGGCGAGTGTGTGGTTCTCGACGAGCCCGTGTACTCGCCCGAGTACCTCGATGGCGCGCGCGAGGTGTTGCAGCGCTTCCTGATTCCGGCGCTCTACACCTGGCAGGATGCGGGCAGGGCGCTCACTGCCGAGCTTGTCGGCCACGTGCTTGAGCACATCGTTGGCCACCGCATGGCGAAGGCCGCGCTCGAGATGGCGATCCTCGATGCCCAGCTGCGGGTGACGGATATCTCCTTCGCCTCCTATTTCGGCGCGACCGTCGACGCGGTCCCGTCCGGCGTTTCGGTCGGAATACAGAAATCGATCCCGGATCTGCTTTCTGCGGTAGGCGGCTATGTCGACCAGGGCTACGTGCGCATCAAGCTCAAGATCCAGCCAGGCTGGGACATCGAGCCGATCCGTGCAGTGCGCGAGCGCTTTGGCGATATCCCGTTGCAGGTAGACGCGAATACCGCCTACCGGCTCGTCGACGCCCCGCACTTGCGCAAGCTCGATCCCTTCAACTTGCTGCTGATCGAGCAGCCGCTTGCTGAGGACGATCTGCGACAGCACGCCCTCCTCGCCCGTGAAATCTCGACACCGGTGTGCCTCGACGAGTCGATTGTCTCTGCCGCCGCTGCCGCCGACGCCATCGCCATGGGAGCCGCAGCAATTATCAACATCAAGCCCGGACGCGTTGGTGGATACCTTGAAGCCAAACGCATTCACGACGTCGCCGTTGCCAATGGGATCGCTGTGTGGTGCGGCGGGATGCTCGAGACCGGCCTCGGCCGGGCGGCGAATGCGGCACTCGCCGGCCTGCCCGGGTTCACCTTGCCCGGAGACATCTCGGCATCCGACCGCTTCTACAAGCAGGACATCACCGAACCCTTCGGCATCGAAGACGGCCAGATCCGGATCCCGAGCGGGGCGGGCATTGGCGTCGAACCGATCCCTGCGGTGCTCGCCGAGGTGACGACAGCGATCGTGACGGTCGCCCCACGGTGAGCTCAGACCGCTACAGCGAGCGCTCCCCGAAGGTGAGTAGGCGCAACTGGATCATGGCTGCGAAGCGCGCTTCCGGGTCGCTCAAGTCGATCTTTCCAATGGCGGAGAGCCGGCGTAGGCGATGGCGGAAGGTGTTCGTGTGGGTGTACATGAGCGCGGACGCCGCACTAACGTCGCCGAAGGCATCTAGCCAGGCGCGGAGAGTTTCAACAAGTTGTGCGTTGCGTGCCCGGTCGTGCTCAAGCAGCCGCGCGATCGGGCCGGTCGGGCGGTCGCCGCGGGTGGCGGCAAGATCTCCGAGTTCGACGAGAAGCGCTTCAACCTGCACATCGTCGAAGATCACGACCTGCGCATTCGACCGGCCGAGTTGAAGCACGCGCAGGGCGCGATCCGCGCTGACGCGGGAAGTGGGTAGTGCCGCATGGTCGTCGGCGATTGTGCCGATACCGAGCAGCAGGCGCTGGTCGCCGCCGATGCGCGCGAGGAATTCTTTGGCAACTCGTGCGGTGCGTCGGTCGGCATCCGCCTGATTCGGGCGAACGCTGACAACACCGTAGACGATGTTGCCGATGAGAGCGGCGGCCGAGCGGGGGTATACCGCGCCCAGGTGCATCGAGAGGGCGTCGGCGATGCGTTGCCGTGCGGCGAGAAGACGCGCATGTGCGGCCCCGCCCTCCTCGTCCTCTTCGGATTCTGCGGCAGCGAGCGCAAGCACAACATAGCGGTGATCGGTGAGGCGCAACCGTGACGCGGCATCGGCCGCGCCCGACCCGCCCTCAAGCACCGTGGCAAGTAGATCGGCCCGCAGCCTGCGTTCAACGTCGGCGCCGACGCGTATCCGCAGCATTTGCAGCGCGACGAGCTTCGCGGCATCCTTGAGCGCCTCGATCCGGTCTTCCGGCATTGGTTCGCGCACCGCAACCCAAATGGAGCCGAGAATCTCGTCGCCCGCACGCACAGCGAGCGCCACACGAGGGTAGGAGGCCACTTGGGCGTCGACGTCGACGGGAGCGACCTGGATGGGGTCGGTGCTGCGATACAGCTCGCGGAACACACCGCGCTGTTCCATCTGGCGCATGTAGCGCTCGGGAACCTGACGGCCGAGGATTGTCTCGACGCGGCCGGGATCGGCTTCGTCTTGCTTGCCGGAGAAGGCGACGACTCGGGAGTTGCGGTCCTCGATCGTGACGGGGGCATTGAGAAGTGTCGAAATTGCATTGGCGAGCGAGAAGAGGTCACCGGCGGGCATTCCACCGAGGCCTTGTGGTCCGCTCTCGCCGACATCGCCCTCCGCGATGAGCGAGTGCAGCATCGATGTGAGTTGGGCCCAGGATGCACCGCGGGTCAGCGCGAGCACGGGAATGCCGGATTCTTCGGACGCGCGTATGATCGCCGGGTCTGCACTCACTGGCGCACGGAGCACGAGGCCGGCGGCGTCTTGCGTGGCGAGTGTTGTGAGCAGCTCGACGATCTCCTCGGTGTCGCGCATCCCAACGCCTAGCACGAGCGCACCGTGTGAGGGGATCGCCTCGTCGAGGGAGTCGTGGATGATGACCGTCTCGATCTGCTTTTGGCCCTCCGCGTTTCCGCAGACGAGCTCAACAAGGGTCGTTCCGAGGTCTTCGAGCACCCGGCCAAGGCTTGAGCGGGGCCGCGTCGTCACTGTCATCAGCATGCCTCCGACACTACGGGCGGACGGTACGGCGCTTGGGTGTCGATAACATAGCGGCGCGAGGAATCGAATCCGAGCACACGCCCACCATCATCCATGAGCGCACCCAGGCTGTCGCGCAGGGCGGACCGCCAGCGCGAAGCGGTCTCCGGCCGACTGCGGCGGAGCGCCTCGATGTCATTTGGGAGGCGAACAAGCACGAGCGCCGCATCGGTTTTCCGCACGGTCGGCTCGTCGTGCGCCGAGGGTTCGAGCAGCGTCTGGGCGTCGTCGGCCCGGTGTGCGCTCGACTCGAGAGTCGCGGGCTTTCCGTGGCAGGCTGCGGCCACGCTCGCCGAGAGCAGGTCCCACCTCACGAGTAACCTATCGGTGTCATCGCCACCGTTTAGAACATCGCTCATCTGCCCGTAGTAGTTGCGGTGGTATTTGCTCGCGCGGGCGCCGAGCTTCACGAGGTTGAAGTGGGCGTTGCGACTGATGAGCGGGTCGAAGGTCCACGAGATCTCATGGATGCCCTCGCCCAACGCCCAAGCACGCTGGTGCGCCTTGATCGCGAAGCCGACATTGCGGCCACGCATTCGACCGTCGACGCCCGCGATATGGCTGTGCAGTGCCTGCTGCGAGGGTGCGGCAAAGAACCCCATGCCCGCACCGACCAGTTTGTCGCCGTCGAAGGCGCCAGCGAGATAGCTTCCCGCCTTGGAAATTGCCCGCAGGGTTTCCGTATTGACCGGCCCCTGAGTGACATCCGAGGTCCAAATGCGCGCGAAGAGCGCCACTACCTCGGAGAATTCCTCGACCTGGTGCAGCAGACGGATCGTGATGCCCGAAGAGTCCGCCGCGGCCCGCGCCGCCTGACGGGCGTCCTCGACGAGGTCTTCGCTTGTGCCGATGGCGCTCAGGGTGGTCATCGTGCCGATACCGATGCGGCGGGATCCGTCTGAACAAACTCGTGTATGAGCTCGGCGATGAGCGCGTGGACGAGGCCAGTACGTTCGATCCATGCGCCAACGAGCGCGTGTTCATTGCTCGCGTGCGCACCACCGCCCACTGCGCCGAGCCCGTCGAGCGTTGGAACGCCGATCCCGGCCGTGAAGTTGCCATCGGAGGCTCCGCCGACCGAGGCGCTCTCGAGGCGGCCGAGCCCGAGCTTCTCAGCCAACCGGCTGGCGCGGGCGAACAATTCCAGCGCGGCCGATTCCTCGAGTGGCGGACGGTTCACCCCACCGGTGATGTTCAGCACGGCACCGGGTAACGTCGCCGCGAGCGCGCGCATTGCGGTGTCCACTCTTTTTTGCTCGGCGAGTGTGCGCACGCGCACGTCAACGGCGAAGCTGGATGCGGCCGGGACGGTGTTTGTTGTCGTGCCGGAGCTTAGCAATGTCGGTGTGACCGTCGTGCCGAGTTCCGCGTCGCCGAGGCTTGCGACGGCAAGGATCTGGTGCGCGGCCTCGATCGAAGCGTTGACACCCCGCTCGGGCTCGAGACCGGCGTGCGCCGCCCGCCCCTGCACTGCGACCTCGTAGAGTGAGACACCCTTGCGGGCAACCTTGAGGGCGCCACCGTCGGCCGATCCCTCGAGAACGAGGGCGGCGACGCATCCGAGGGCCTCGTCTTCGATGAGCTGCCGGGAGCTGGGCGAACCGAGCTCCTCGTCGCCGGTTACCAGGAGGCTCACGCCATCGCGGTTCGGAAGGGCCGCAATGGCATGGAGCGCCATCACGAGTCCCGCCTTCATATCGAAGGAGCCCGGCCCGCACAGCACGTCGCCGTTGATCTCGAACGGATGCTCGATGAGCGATCCGATCGGCCAGACCGTGTCGTGGTGGCAGAGTACGAGAACCCTGGGGGCGCCGAAGCGCCAGCGCAGGTGGGTGCGCCCCTCGATCACGATCCGCTCGGGGAAGCAGCCGAGCAGCCGTTCCCCGAGCTCGGTGATCGTGTCCGCGCTGCGGGCGATCGCAGCCAGGTCTGCGGAGGGCGACTCGCGTTCGACGACCGTACGCAGGTCTTCGAGCATCCCCTTGGTGTCGAAGTTCACTGCGCCACCCTGGGCGCTGCCCGTACACCGAAATGCACGTACTGCTCGCCCGTCGGCAGTGCGTAGAAAACCAGCGAGAGCCACCCCTGAGTGCCGGGCGCCCGCAGCGCGAATAGGCCATCGCTCACCGGGGTGAGGGCGTACTCTTCGACGGGATTCGGCATAGATTCGGCGACGACGCCGCTCACGGTCCTGCGCATACGCACGGCCTCCTCCTTCTTAAAGACCTCCAGGACGACGCTGGAGCGCTCGTAGGTACCGAGGTACGGCGACATGTCGCCCGTGTACGGCTCGGCTGGCGGGCCGAACGATCCCGGAATCGAAATCTCGGCCAGCTCGCCGAATATCTCGTTGTAGAGCTCGATGTACAGATCGCGTGTGTTGCCGCCGTTGGTGAGCAGCGTCACGGCGATGCCATCTTCTGGCAGGATGCGCAGGAAGGCGGCCTGGCCAATCGTGTTGCCGTCGTGACCGTAGAGGCGCTTTCCGCCCCAGCCGAAGCGGATCCAGCCGAGCCCCCAGGAATCGCCGAGCACGTACGGGTCGGGAACGTCGGTCTGGTGCGTGGTCATGAGCTCGGCGCTCTCCGCCGAGAGAATGCGCGTGCCGTCGGCTGCGAGCCCGGCCTGGATATGCATGCGGGCGAACTCGAGCACGTCTGCCGCGCTGGCATTGATGATTCCGGCGGGGCCAAGCGAACGGGGGATCGACCACATCGGAGCGAGAATGGGGCCGTTCTCATCGGCGCCCACGTGGCCGGCGGCGGCACGGTGAAGCAGAGCCTCCTCTGGCAGCGTCACGGTGTGCTTGAGGCCGAGCGGTTTGAACAGGCGATCGCGAAGGGCGTCATCCCAGCTGAGACCGGTGAGCTTCTCGATCACGCGGCCCATGAGTGCGAAGCCAGAGTTGCAGTACGAGAAGGTCGCCCCGATGGGGTGGTTCTGCTTGACCTTGGAGAGGGCATCGACGTACTTTTCGAGGCAGTCGTCGCCACGGCCGGCGTCGGTGAAAACGTCACCGTCTATGCCGCTGGTGTGGGTGAGCAGGTGGCGCATTGTCACCGACTTGCTCACCTCGGCGTCGGCAACCCGGAACTCGGGGACCACGTCGATGATCGGAGCATCGAGGTCGAGCTTGCCCTCGTCGACGAGCTGCATGATGACGGTCGCCGTCCAGACCTTCGAGATCGAGCCAATCTGGAAGACGGAGTCCTCGGTGGTCTCGACACCGGTGTTGATGTTGAGAACGCCGTGGCTCGCGAGGACAGGCTCCTCGCCGAGGCGCAGGATGCCGAGCGTGGCCCCAGGAACTTTGTGGGCGGCGGCCAGCTCGCTCAGTCGCTGCTGCCAGTGCGCGGCGTTGAGAGCCTTCTTGCGAACTGGGGTGCGTTCGTCGCGGTCTTGGGCGCGGTTGGTGGTCTCCAGAACATAAGCGATGCTGCCGCCGTCCGGCGACAGAGCGGGCTGCTCTGGAAGCTGCGTGGCAATGAGGTTATCAATGCTTACACGTTGTTGTGTCATCGCGTGGGTCTCCTGTTCAATGGGCTACGTTGTGCGGGGTTTAGCTGGAGCGGATGCTGTTAACAAGCGGGTTCGAAAGGTCGGGGTACACGCTCGAGGAGCTTGTGAGCTCGGCGAAGTGGCAGGCCGCGGCGTGCAACGGCGTCGTGGGAAGCGGTGGCGAGCTCTGCACGCAGATCTGACGCTCGGGGTGGACGAGAGGCCCAATCGGGCAACGGGGGTTGAAGCGGCAACCGCTCGGCGGGTGATGGGGGTCTGCGGGTTCGACGTCCAACGGAGCGGCCGGATCAACGGCAAGAAGGTTGCCGTGGCGGGTCGGCACGGATGCGAGCAGCTCGCGGGTATACGGGTGCTTGGCGTTGTTCAGCACCTCATCGACCGGTCCGAACTCGACGATGTGGCCGAGGTACATCACGGCGATGTAGTCGCTCAGATAGCGCACGACCGAGAGGTTGTGCGAGATGAATAACATCGTGAGCTCCAGCTCGGCGCAGACAGTGCGCACGAGGTTCAGAACCGAGCCCTGCACCGAGACGTCAAGCGCCGACGTGATCTCATCGGCGATGATGACCTCGGGTCGTGCGGCGAGCGCCCGAGCAAGGCCAATGCGCTGACGCTGGCCGCCCGAGAGAGCACCCGGGAGCGAGCCAGCACGGTCGGGGTCAAGGTTGACAAGCTCCAGCAAGCGCCCGACCTCGGCGCGCTTAGCCGCGGCTGAGGAAAACGTGCCGCGCGGGATCATCTCGGCGATAGACTCGCCGATCGTCATCCGTGGATCGAGCGAGGAGAACGGGTCCTGAAAGACCATCTGAATTGGATGCCGGCGCCGCAGTTTCAGGACATCGATACCGTCGAGCGTGATCGTGCCGCCCGTGACAGGGGCGAGTCCGATGGCCGCGCGGGCGAGCGTCGACTTGCCCGAGCCTGATTCGCCGACGAGTCCGACGACCGAACCGGAGGGGATGGTCAGCGAGACGTCATCGACGGCGGTCATGCCCGTGCTACGGGACCCGTATCTCACGCTGACATGATCAAAAACGTAGCTCGCTCATCGCGTGCCTCCTATGCTTGGTTCCGGCAGTGTCACGCGAGTATCGCCCTCTACGGGGTTCCAGCAGGCGACCCGGTGCTTATCGCTGTGGATCTCCAGCTCGGGGTCCGATTCGCGACACCGTGCCGTCGCCAGAGGGCAACGAGCGGCGAAGGCGCATCCGAGCGGCACCTCGCCGGGTGCCGGCGGGCGGCCGGGAATCACACCGAGGGGCCGTTCGCGGTCGGTGTCGAGATCGGGCACGACCTCAAGCAGAGCGCGGGTATAGGGGTGGCGTGCACCCGTGTAGAGGTCCGCCGTCGGAAGATCTTCGACGATGCGGCCGGCGTACATGACAAGCACCCGTTCGCAGCTTTGCGAGACGACGGCAATGTCGTGGCTGATCAGCAGGATTGCCGCGTTCGTGTCGGTGCGCACCCGCTCGAGGAGCCGAAGAACCTGGCGCTGTACCGTGACATCGAGGGCCGTGGTCGGTTCGTCGGCGATGATCAGCTTGGGGCTGTTCATGAGGCCCATCGCGATCATCGCGCGCTGTCGCATCCCGCCGGAGAACTCGTGCGGGTACTGTTCGGCGCGCCGGGCGGCCGCGGGCACGCGCACCGCCTGAAGCCGATTGACGGCGCGCTTCAACGCATCCTTCTTGCTCATGCCCTGGTGTTCCTGTGCGGCCTCGGCGAGTTGGCTGCCGATGCGCCGGGTGGGGTTGAACGAGGTCATTGGATCCTGAAACACCATTGCGAGTGACGTGCCGAGCAGCCCACGAACGGTCTTCTCCGGCGCGGTGAGGATCTGGATGCCGTTGAACTCGAGTCGATCGGCGTCCACGACGCCCGGTGGCTCAATGAGTCGGGAGGCGGCCAGCGCGGTCAGGCTCTTGCCCGAACCGGATTCGCCGACCACTCCCAGCGCCTCACCCTCCCTGACCTCGAAGCTCACTCCGCGAACGGGGTACACCAGACCGTTATGTGTTGGGTACGAGACGCGGAGATTCTCGATGCTCAGGATCGTGCCGACGGAAACAGGAGAAACGGTGGGAACCGCACGGGTAGTGGGCCGCGGCAGCGGGAGCCTCCGACGGCCGATGGCGACGCGGCCACCGGCAACGGATGCTGCGCTCTCGCCGAGCAGGTTGAACGCGAGGCCGGCAACGATGACGGCGACGGCCGGGCCGAAGGCTGCGGCGGGGTTGATGTAGATGCGGTTGAGTCCCTCGCTGAGCAGCTTGCCCCAGTCGTAGGCGGGAAGCTGTACGCCGATACCGAGAAAGGACAGGCCGGCGAAGGCCAGTAGCGCACCGCCGGCGGCAACGGTCGCGTTGACGATGAGAGGCTCGGCAATGTTTGGCAGTACGTGCCGGATGAGCACGCGCAGACGCGAGACGCCGGCGGCGCGTGCGGCAGAGATGAAGTCACGGCCGGCGATCGCGGCAGACATGGTCTGGGTGAGGCGGGCAAAGCTCGGGGCCATGGCAAAACCGAGGGCGAGCACGGCCCCGGTCGTGCCGGCGCCGAAGATCGCAGCGAAGAACAGCGCGAGCAGCAGGCCCGGGAAGGCGACGGCAATGTTGACAATGCCGACGACGAGACGTCCTGCCCGACGCGGGAGCACGGATGGCGCCGTACCGAGCAAGGTTCCGACGGTGACGCCGATGACGACTGCGATGACCGCGAGTGCGACCGAGAGCTGGGTAGCAACCATCACGCGGGCGAGAACGTCGCGCCCCAGCGCATCCGTTCCCAGGAGGTGTTCAGCGCTTGGGCCCTGCTGCGTGCCAGAGGTGTCGATGGCCTCGGCCTGTGCGCCCCAGACCACTGGGGCAAAGATCGCGACCAGGGCAACGAGGAGGACGAGAAACGTGGCGGTGGCCCCGACCGGGCTACGGACGATGGAAAGCCACTTCAGACGAGTGGGCATTAGGACTCCCGAATTGTAGAGCGCGGATCGAGAAGGGCAAGCACGATATCGATCACGAGGTTGACGAGGAGTACACCGATGCCGTAGACGAGCACGACGGCCTGCACCACGGGGTAGTCCTTGGACTGGATGGACTGCACGATCATGGTGCCGAGGCCGGGCCAAGCGAAGATGTTTTCGACCAGCACGGTGCCCGCGACCATGCCGCTGAGGAGGAGGCCGCTGAGCGTGAGCGTCGCCGTCATGGCGTTGGGGACTGCGTGGCGGATATAGATCTTGCGCGGCGCCAGGCGTTTGGCGCGGGCGGTGCGAACGAAGTCTTGGCTGAGGACGCTGAGGACCTCGACGCGGATGATGCGCGCGAAGACAGCGATTGGCCCGACGGCCAGGGCGACAACGGGTAAGACCAGCGCTAACGGACTGTCGTTGCCCGCGATCGGGAACCAATCGAGGTTGACCGCGAAGATGTAGACGAGCCCGACACCGAGGAGGAACTCGGGGATTGCGGCGAACACGACACAGATGACGGCGAAGGTGAGTTCGAGCCCGCGTCTGCGGCCGCCGCGGGTCACCACGGCCATCGTCACGCCGAGCGGAAGGGCGACGAGGAGAACGAGGAGGCAGGCGAGCAGGGCAAGCTGCAGAGTGGCAGGGAACCGTGTCGCGATAATGTGGGCGACCGGCTCGTTGGTGATGGTGGAAACCCCGAGATTGCCGGTGAAGAGATTGGCGAAGTAGTTCACGTATTGCACGATCAGCGGCTGGTCGAGACCGAGCGCTGCGCGCCGGGCCTCGACCAGCTCGGCTGGTGCGTTCATGCCGAGTGCCGCGCGAACGGGGTCGCCGGGCACGAGGTGGATCATGAGGAAAGCCGCCGTGATCAGCACCCACAGCGAGACGATGAACTGTCCGCCGCGTCGCACCACGAAGGTCAGCCAGGGGCTGATTCCTGCTCGTGATGCGGGGGCGGGTGCCGCCACCGTTTCGGCTGTGGTGCTGGTCATGGGGCTACCTAACTTCTCGAGTTATTTGAACAGACGAATTGACGTGGGATCGAGGCTGTCGGTACGAACGAACTCCGCCTTGTTGCCGAACACTGGCACAACCGACTTCGCGAACGGGATGACGTTTGCCGCGGCGATCAGTGCTGCCTCAGCGTCCGACCAGTCGTCACAGCCTTCTTGGCCCGGCTTCGTCGCGGCAGAAGTCGCGGCGGCGATGTATTCGGCGTTATTGATGGAGGCGAAGTTTGTGCCGTCCGGGACGGTTTTGCCGGAGAGGAATGGCACCATCATGCTGGGCAGGCCAACGCTGACTGGGATGAGTGAAACGTCCCAGTCGCCGGTACCGAAGAGCGTCTCGCCAATGCCGTTGGAATCGATACCCTTAAGGGTCGTCTCAACGCCAATCTCTTTCCACATCGACTGGAGCAGCTCTGCGGTGGGGTCGAAGGTCTGGGAAACAAACGGGGGGTGGATGACGGTGAGTGAGAGCTTCACTCCGTCCTTCTCCCGTATGCCGTCCGATCCGAGCTTCCAACCGGCGGAATCGAGTGCGTCGGCTGCGGCTTTCACATCGAATGCCGGGATGTTGGCCGCCGCCACGTCGGCACGGCAGGGGTTCGGCGCGTTGGCGATGACGCTGGTCGCCGCGGTGCCGCTGCCGCTCGTGAGAACCTCGCGCAGCTTGTCGAGGTTCAGGCCCCGGGTGAGGGCAATGCGAAGTGCCTCATCAGAAAGCACTTTCTTTGGGTTCTGGTTGTAGTAGATCACGCCCAAAACAGTATTAAGCTCACTGGAGAACAGCTTCTTGGCGCGCAGCCGCTCGGAATCGGGCCCCAAAACCTCTGCGGCGTTCAGCTCGCCGGAAAGCAGCAGATTAGCCGCAGTGGTCTCATTCGGAATCACCTTGAACACGACCTTCGCGGGGATGCCAGCCTGCTTCGGGTCCCAGTCGCCGGGGCCCCAAACGAACTCCTTGCGCCGGGTCAGGGTGTACTGCGAGTTCGGGGCGATCTCGGTCATCGTGAACATACCGGTCGCGCCTTCACCCTTGGCGAGCGCATCCGCGTCGGCGAGAGCCGGCCCGCACACCATGTACATGCTGCCAACGTTTTCGAGCAGGAAGGCGTCGGGCGCGCCGCTCTTCACGCTCAGTACGCCGGTGGCGTCGTCGCCCGTCGCGACGGTGCCGGCTTGTACGCTTAGCCCGACGAGGGGTGAGCCGTTCTTCGGGTCCACGATGAAGTTGATGTTATCCGCGAGCATTGACGCGGTGATCGCGGTGCCGTCAGCGCAGGTGGCGTCGTTGCGCAGGGTGAAGTTGGCGTTGGTGGTATCGACCGCCTCCCACTTGCTCGCGAGCCCGGAAAGGATGGTGCCGTCATTCCCTACCTCGACGAGGCGCGAATAGAGGAAGCGGTCGATTTCGCGCGCGATACCACCCGTGGTGATCATGGGATCGAGGGTTCCCGGGTCGGAGCCCATTGAGATCGTGAATGTGCCGTCGACGGCAAGCTCCTTGCTGCCGACGTCTTTGTCGGAATCGCCGGGCACGGTACAGGCCGTGAGAGTGAGTGCTGCCGCCCCAACGAGGGCGGCGAGTGGGGTAATCGAACGCATGAGATTCCTTTAGCTGGTCGTGTGTGAGATGGGATGTGTGCGGATCGAGTTAGGAGGAAAGTTGCCTGGAGGTGATCAACCGCGAGTGGCAGCGGTCATGCCGACACCCGCCGATAGGCGCGACCAGTGTGCAGGTACAGCGCGTTGCCGTTGCCGTCGTTGCCCACGAAGGCGTGCGGTGTGTGCATTCCGTGAAGGGCGTTACGCGGGATGAGGGTGTCTCCCTTCCAATGCACCAGCTCGACCGGGGGCTGCTGCGGGATAGGCTCGGCGATGACTCCCTTCGTCTTGTGTTCGAGCCAGATCCGCCCCTCTGCGTCCTGGGTGACGTGGGAGTCCGCGACCCGTGAGCTGTAGGTGCCGACGAAGCGCGAGGTATCGATGGCGTGGACGTCGTTGGCGGGGGTGGGAAGCTCCGGCACGACAATGCCAGTGAGGCGGTTGATGACCGGGGAGATGAGCTCCTTGTAAAGGCCAATAACGTCGCCGCCGTTTGTCAGCACCGCAATCGCGGCCTTCTGCCCAGGGATCACGCGGAGGAAAGCCCTCTGCCCGATTGTTCCTCCGTCGTGGCCGATGACGAGGCCGCCCTCCCAATTGAAGAGCCCCCAGCCAAGACCCCAGCTGTCGCCCATGAGACCGAGCTCCGGAAGCTTGACCTGCTGTTCCTGCATTGCTTTAACGCTTTCCGCGCTCAGGATCTGATTGCCATCCGGGCCAACTCCGCCGTCGATGTGCATCTTTGCGAAGGCGATGAGGTTGCTCGCGCTCATAGCGAAGATGGATCCGGACGGAGAGTTCGAACGCAAAACTGACCAGACCTGTGCCGGCTCCGGGGCGGCGTCCTCGGTCGGGCTGATGTGACCAAGCGCCGCACGGAACATGATTGCCTCGCCCGCTCCCGTGGCCGCGTGCTTGAGCTGCAGCGGGTCGATGAGGTGTTCGCGCAGGCAAGCCTCATAATGCTTGCCACGAACAAGCTCGACGATGCGGCCCAGAACCGAGAAGGCTGCGTTGTTGTATGAGAACATTTCGCCGGGCTCGAAGTGCTGTGGCACATCGGCGAGGATCGGCATGAACTTCTCGACGGCGTCTTCGCCCTCGGTCGTGGCCGTGAACATGTCGCCCTCGAAACCGGAGAGGTGGCTCAGGAGCTGACGAACGGTGATCCTCGCCGCGGCGGCCTCGTCGGCGATGACGAAGTCCTTGACATAGCGGCGAACGGGTGCCTCGAGGTCGACGAGTCCCTCATCGACAAGCTGCATGACGAGCGAGGTTGTCCAGACCTTGGTGATGGAACCGATCTGGAAGACCGAGTCGGTCGTGGCCTCAACACCGCTCGCTTTGTTCAAGATGCCTGCCGCGGTCCGGACCACGTCGCCATCACTGAGAATCGCCACGGATGCGGCGGGTACCTGGTAATTGGCGATAAGGTAGGGCAGCTTTTCCTCGACCCAAGCACCGATCTGTGACAGTGATTCCACCATGAACGTTCCTCTCTCGTTGAGAAATGCGATTTCGCTGAGTCTATTTATGCGGCCGCACCAAAAAGTGGTAGCAACCGACGATACTTGTGTGCAGCTTGGTTCGATCGCACCAGGTGGCGCGTTAGGCGTTAGATGCGTCGGGTCTGAGCTCGGCAGCAACGGCTCGATCCGCGACCACTGATCATCATTCAAAACAGAAGTTCTCGGTACCGTTCAGGCATTTCAGTCAGCAAGCCTCGGATTTGGAAGACATGCCCTGACCCCCAAAACCAACCGACTGTCTGACATCAGTGACACGCCTCATCCCTGTATTTTCACGGGCGGGCAGTAAGGGGTGTGGACGACGCTTGAGATGGGGCGCTGTCCTGAAGGAATTGTGTGATCTTCGTAGCGATGGCCCTTGACTGCGTCCAGTGCAGGTTATGCTGGCCCTTGAGCTCGACGATTTCGTGGCGGTTGACGTTCTCAAGCTGGTTCTTGTGCGACTCGAGCCAGTCGGGAAAGGTGGCCACGCTGTCACTGGCGAGGAAGTGAAGAACGGGCAAGTTCTCCGGGTAGGTCACTCCGCGGAGTGCTGCTGCATTGCTGGCGACATGGGCGTTTTCGTCGGCGGCTGCCGCGTTGCCATAGTTCCAGATTGTCATTTGCCGTATGCGTTCCAATTCGGTTGTGGTGAAGTCGTCGCTTGTGGGCTCCGCCACGCCGGGATTGAACGTGACCACGGTTCGCACCAGGCCAATTGCGGACAATATCCCAATGAAATTGATGCCGCCACCAGCTGCGGATTGCTCCTCGATCTGGGTAGTGGGCACGCTGGGGTCGATGCCGATCACGGCGGATACTTCGCCCGGGTACCGGTTCGCATAGTCCAGCGTGTAGAAGCCAGCGATCGAGTGTCCAGCCAAAACGTATGGCTTCCCTATGTCGAGTGTGGAGAGGGCCTCGTGGAGCTCAGTGCTGATATTCTCTACGGTCCGATCATGTGCGCTCAAGTCGCTGTAGCCGTGCCCGAACCCCTCCACGACGATGACGTCGTAAGCAACGAGTTCCCTGATCAAAGGGGCGAAGTCCAGCGCCGGAGCTACCGTACCCAGCCCGCTGAGCAGGACCAAAGGCTGTCCACGTTCGGTGCCGGCCCGAACCACGTTCAGCGAGCCTCCCGCGACCTCCACCAGTTCACCGTACTGGGCGGTGCTCGACCTCTCCTGCTGTTCCAGGAACGCGTTGGCCGCTGTGGATGCAAGCGTTATGCCCAGCGCAGTGATAGCGACAACGCCAACTATTTTGCGCGTGCGACGGAATGGCCAGCGACGCTTTGTATGGTCTGTAAGCGAACTCATTGCTACTCCTAGTACAAGAGCCGGGCCAATACCCGGCATTGGTAAATTGCTGAGGCTATTTCGATTCCAGGTTCCTGTTAAAGACTCCGGGCACCCTTGGGTAAGCAAATGAAGAAGTTTGGTTGCTGGACAGGTGCGAACGGCACGACGAGCCATTGGCCGCTGTAGAACTCAACGTATGAGTCCGAGGAGCACCTTGCGTAAGCCTCTTCACGAGTCATGATCTTCACCTCGGAATCTAATAATGTGAACCGCTGACGGGGACACTTCCAAAGCTACGGATACCCGTAGTGACAGGGCATCACCACCTATGGTGACCGGGGTGGTGATTCTCGGATGAAATTGATTGGTTCAGAGGAACCCGTACTCGCGTACGGCGAACTGGCTCCGCCGGGCTGTTCACCTGGAGCTTTTCGAAGATGTGCCGAATATGGCTCCCGGGTGTGTTGACTGAGAGATACAACTGCCGGGAAACCTCCCGGCCCGCTCAGGGAAAAGTCGAGAAGCCGGAGCACCTCGAGTTCCCGCTCGCTCAGCTGAACGGGCATAGCGTCCGTCCCATGAGACGTGACAGGATCATTCCGCCGATGTTGGCAGCGTGGAGCAGTTGGCTGACGTAGCTGGGACAGAATCGCTCGGTGGCGGCCCTGTAAAGCACGGCAATCATGGGCGCGCCTCACTCCACAAGGCAGCCTCGACCCGACCCGATAGGGCGAGCAACTACTGGTAAGCGCGCATATTCAATTTCTAACTATCCGCGCCTTCTGAACAGCGCTGTTTAAGCGGCCCGCTTAAAGTTAGGAGACCTTACGCGGCCTCGAATAATAGCGGGACCAGACTCGAAAAGTGCGAAGGACCTTGCTTGCGGCCAAAGGCGTTCGTCCAGTTGGAAACCCGACGTCAGCCGGGGGCCCGGATAGCGTCAGGTTTGGCTTCACGCATGGCTTTTTGGGCACTCCCAAGGAGCAGTCTTAGGCTCTCCCGAGCCGGCGACAGAGCAGCGAACGCTGCCCTTCACTACATCGCTCTGGCATGAATGGCCAACGATCCACGCACCCGCTCTTACGTCGCTAAACGCGTGAGCGAAGGGAAGACCAAAGGAGATCATCCGCTGCCTCAACCGATACATCGCACGCGAAGTATTTCGCACACTCAGACGCCCTAAGGAAGCGGTGGACACCAGTCACGACCTTCGCCAACGACGACTCGACGCAGACCGGACACTGGTCGCCGCAGCACAGTACTTGGGGGTCTGGCCAGTAGCCGTCCGACGTATTGAAGCCGGCACGTCCCGGGACACCGACCTCCGTAACCGCTACCTCGAGTGGCTAGAAACGCAGGCCATCACGAAGGTTTGATAGCCATAGGAGCATCATATTCACCTCCGAGGCGTATGTTCTGCAGACGATTGCGCACACACGCCTGCCCCGTGCATGCGTGCACAAGGTTCCGGGGCTGGTTTCTGTTAGTGCTGCTCTGGGAGTCCGGAATCCGTATCGGCGAGGCACTGGGGCTGCAGCATGAAGAGGTAGCCGTCGCTGAGAGCGAGCCCCCGGGATCATCTACTACCTGACCTACTGGTACTCGATCAAGCGCATGGCCACCGCCAGTCCTGATGATCCCGGGTCAGGCCAAACGGGACCTCGGCGCTGAGGGCTACGGTGAAGGAGTCTGGACCGTGGCGCGTCACGAGAATTCCCCGACGTTGTTCACGCATTGCCGTGATCCTGGCTACGGCCACGGCTTCGTCAAGCCGGCGTTCCAGGCTGGCGCGGTCTGTCGCAGTGACCAAAATGGCAAAGTCATCTGTATGTCGTATGGGTCTAGCCTTTCTCGTTTCTCGGTTGTTGGAGAGTATGCCCGGCGCAGCACGGCTCGGTGTGGGTCAATCCGACGATGTCACCGGGTGAAGATCGTCGGCATGGCCAATTGGCACGCATCCGAGATCTGCCATGCTGGCTAAATGCGCACACTTCTGAAGGGCGGGCGGGTCATCGACCCCGGCACCGGACACGACGACATCGGCGATCTCCTCATGGAGAACGGCCGTGTAGTTGCAGCAGGGGCCCAGCTCTCCCCTGCCGAGACCGAGGGGGCCGTGGTCATCGACGTCAGCGGATGCATAGTCGGCCCGGGCTTCGTGGACCTCCACAGCCACGTTCATTCTATCGCCGGGCAGCGCCTGCAGGCGATGGACGGAGTCACGACGGCACTTGACCTCGAAGCTGGGCTGGCACCCGTCACTGCGGCGTTTGCCAATGCCGCCCGCGAGGGCCGCCCCCTCAACTACGGCTTTTCGGCCTCCTGGGCGCAGGCGCGCGCCTTTGCTCACCTAGGCGAGGCACCGGTCGCCGATGTGCACAACGCCCTCGGCTTACTCGCCAAACCAGAGTGGCAGCGCGGTTCGAGCCCTCGTGAGTTGAACACCTGGCTCGCGCAGCTCGAGACAGAGATCGCAGACGGCGCTATCGGAATCGGCATCCTGCTCGGCTATGCGCCGCGCACCGATCCGGCGGAGTTCCTTGCGGTCGCGCGTCTCGCTGCCGCAGCGAACGCTCCCACATTCACCCACGTGCGTGAACTGATCGAGGCCGACCCGACGACACCGATCGACGGCTCTGCAGAGATCATGATTGCCGCGGCCGAGACCGGCGCGGCCATGCACCACTGCCACGTCAACAGCACCTCCCGCCGCCACATTGACCGTGTGCTCGGCATGCTCGAACGCTCTAAGGCCGAGGGAAACCGCGTCACCGTGGAGACCTACCCCTATGGCGCGGGCAGCACCGCGGTCGGCGCATTCTTCCTCGCTCCGGAACGCCTCGGCACCTGGGGCATCAAGCCGAGCGACATCACGATCGTCACCACTGGTGAACGGGTCGTGGATGCCGCGCGCCTGAGCGAAATTCGCCGCACCGACCCGGCCGCCGAGTGCATAGTCGCGTTCCTCAACGAAGAGGATCCGAGCGACCTGGCCCTGCTTCAGAGCGCCCTGGCCTTTCCTGATGCCATCGTCGCGAGCGATGCCATGCCCGTCAAGTGGGCCGGCGAGGTTCGCGAATCGCTTCAATGGCCGCTACCGGCCGGCGGCGCCACCCACCCTCGCACGTCAGGAACGTTTGCCCGTTCGATTCGCATGATGGTGCGTGAGACCGGCGCTTGGAGCTGGCTCGAGGCGTTCCGGCGCTGTTCCTACTTGCCGGCGCGCGTTCTTGATGATGCAGCATCCGGCGCACGGGCCAAGGGCCACATCGGTATCGGTGCGGACGCCGACATCGTCGTGATCGAGCCGGAGCGGTTCTCCGACACAGCAAGTTACTTCGATTCCACCCGTCCCTCCGTCGGTGTGCGCCATCTCTTCGTCGGCGGTACAGCCGTTGTGCGGGGCGGTCTCATGCTGACGGACGCGTTCCCTGGTCGCGCACTCAAGGGAGACCCCCGATGATCGAAACCTTCTTTGCTCGGGATGCGCGACGGACGAAGGGGCGGCTCCTTCCGCGGGCACCGCCAAGTCGTTGAAGGCATCTTTTACCGGCACCGCTGCGGCATTGCCCGGCGGTGACTTGCCTGCTGAGTTCGGTCCGCGGCAACCGGTCCGGAAGCGTCGCCGTTTCGCCTCCGACAGGATGTGGGACCGGCTGCACGCGAAGCTTTGGCCTGAAGCGGACGCACCAGTCCGAGCGACTGGACAGTTTCGGCGGACTCGACGACCAGCCGCGCGCATCAGCACGGGACGAATCTTATGACAGAGGGAATTCCCGCGTTACGAGGTGCTTGCCGCCCCAGCCGCTGGCATAGATCTTTGCCTCCACCTGGTCAGAAACGATTTCGGAACCGAGGCTGCCAACAGAATTGCCCGCCGCATGGTAGTGGCGCCCCACAGGGAAGGCGGACAGGCTCAGTTCATCGACAATCCTGTCGCTGCCCCGATCGGACTCTTCGGAGCGACCTGCGTGTGGGCTCAGAAGAACCTCTCCAAGCCCATATCGGTCGCAGGCGGAATCAAGCTCCTTGCGTGTGCGGACTACCTCTGCGATGAATTACTGCGAAAAACCAGGGAAGGCGCACACCGCCATGAGCTGGCGACTAACCGCATACCTTCTGTCCGCGACTATCGACGTTCCAACCCCAGAGCCTTTGACTGTCGTGAGTTTGCTCGACCTCCGGCCCGAGGTGAGCGCCTCGTTGCGGAAGGCCGTGCACGAGGACCGAAACCCCGTGTCAGTCGGCTAGCCAGGAGTGAGGAGCGGTGGCGACCGAATGGTCACCACCGCTCCTTCATTGGCTGCCTATGCAAACAGGCCAGATCCCACTATTCGTACCGGAGGGCGTCGATCGGGTTCTGGCGAGCGGCTCTAACGGCCGGCAGGGTGCCCGCGAGGAACGCGATACCCATCACCAGCACGATGACGCTCAGCACCGACACGGGAGTGAACGCGATGAGCGTCAGCCCCGGAAGGTCACCCAGCAAGCTGGTCGCCAGCGTGCCGCTTACCGCATTGCCGATGATGATCCCGCCGAGCGAGCCGAGCGCGCTACCTAGGAAGCCGAGGAACAATGCCTCGGTGCTGAACAGTCCGAAGACCTTGCGGCTGCTGAGCCCCGTTGCCTTCATCAAGCCGATCTCCCTGGTGCGTTCCTGCACGCTGGTGAGGAGGGTGTTGACGACCCCGAAGCCCGCGGCGAGGAGAGCGATGACGCTGAAGGCGTTGAGAGTGAGGATGATGCCTTCGATAACGCTCTTGAACGCGCCGAGCTCGTCGTCGACTGTCTTAGAGTCGTAACCGAGCTCCGTCAGCGCGTCACGCAGCTTCTCGACCTCCGCGGGAGTGCTCTGGATGTCGAAGACCACCGTCGCCTGGGCGTGCCTTTCCCGATCGGATTGGCTCACGCCGATGCTCTGCACCTTATCCAGCTCGGTGGTCAGCGCGTCGTTTGCCGCTCCGGAACCGTCGCCTCCACCGAGGCTTCTCTCTGCGACTCCGACAATGACCGCAGTCACGATCGACTGGGTGCCGTCGGCATCGGTGATAGCCAGGGCCACCTCTTTGTCGATCGCGTCTTTCGCGTCCGAGAATCCCAGGGGATCGACATAGGCAACTGGGAGGGCCAGTTCGAACGCGTTGCTGTCGGCATCCAACTGCCTGCCGGCAGCGAGCTGCAAGGCCTTCCCGGGAACGGAGCTTCCCATGTTGAACTCGTAGGCCTTCCCACCGTCGTAGGTGATCGAATCCACCGCGACCGGCAATTGGGGATCAGCGCTTTCGACGCCATCCACTCCACGTAGTTTTTCGATATCGGTCGGCGTCAGCGCCTCAACTTCGTCGTGGGGGCCGCTGGCCACCAGGTCGGGATTGTACTCACGGATGCCGCCGTCAGTTACGTTGTCGGGTGTCTTGCTGACCGTCAGGACGTCGTCCGCCCCGATGCTTGCGACGGTGTCGTCGATATATGCGTTGATTCCGGTGCCCAACCCATTTGTGATGGTCAGGGTGAATGCTCCGATGAAGATAGCGATGACGGTGAGCAAGGTGCGCAGTCGTGAACGGAACGTCGCCCGAATTGCTGAACGCACGATATCGATGGCCCTCATGCTGCCATCTCCGTAGCGTTGACGATGAGGCCGTCGCGGAGGTGGACTTGGCGGTCGCAGCGCGCGGCTAGGTCCTCGTCGTGGGTGACTATCACCAGGGTGATGCCGCGTTCACGGTTGAGCGAGAAGAGGATGTCCTCGACGATCGCCCCAGTTGCGGAGTCCAAGTTTCCAGTGGGCTCATCCGCGAAGATGACCGAGGGATTGTTGATCAAGGCGCGTGCAATTGCGACGCGCTGCTTCTGTCCGCCGGACAGGTCCGTTGCCCTGTTGCTGGCCTTGTCACTCATCTCGAGCTGCTCAAGCACCGCCATACCGCGACGTCGCCGTTCGCCGGCACCGATTCCAGCGATGGAGAGCGGCAGCGTCACGTTTTCCAGCACCGTGGCGCCGGGGACAAGGAAAAACTGCTGAAAGACAAAACCGAACGTCTCATTGCGCATGACGTTGAGGTCGGACGTACTGAGCGTTGTGGTGTCCCGGCCGAGCACGTGCACCGTGCCTTCCGACGGTTTGTCGAGGAGTGCCATCAGATGCATCAGTGTGGACTTCCCTGATCCACTCTTCCCCACGATGGCGAGGGAACCGCCGGTGCGGGCCTTCACTGAAACGCCGCGAAGCGCGGCAAAACGAGTCGGTCCCCGCCCGTATGACTTGGCCAGGTTCTTCACTGCAATCGTCGACGCAGCCATGCTGTGCTCCTTTCGACGCTTTCCGTGGTCTGTAAGCGAACTCATTTGCTACTCCTAGTACAAGAGCCGGGCCAATACCCGGCATTGGTTGATTGCAGTGGCTATCTTGATCCCCAGTACCCCTTATGGACTCGTGCACCCTCCGGTAAGCAAACGAAGAAGTTTGGTTGCTGGACAGGTGCGAACGGCACGACGAGCCATTGGCCGCTGTAGAACTCAACGTATGAGTCCGAGGAGCACCTTGCGTAAGCCTCTTCACGAGTCATGATCTTCACCTCGGAATCTAATAATGTGAACCGCTGACGGGGACACTTCCAAAGCTACGGATACCCGTAGTGACAGGGCATCACCACCTATGGTGACCGGGGTGGTGATTCTCGGATGAAATTGATTGGTTCAGAGGAACCCGTACTCGCGTACGGCGAACTGGCTCCGCCGGGCTGTTCACCTGGAGCTTTTCGAAGATGTGCCGAATATGGCTCCCGGGTGTGTTGATTGAGACATACAACTGCCGGGGAACCTCAGGTCCGCTCAGGGAAGAGACGAGAAGCCGGAGCGCCTCGAGTTCCCGCTCGCTCAGCTGAACGTGCGATCAAAGCCCGCACCATGGTCCAGATTCAGCTCAAGAGCTTGCTCGCCAGCGCGCCCGAGGAGATCGAAGCAGCCGACACCGAACTTGCTCAGATCATCGCGGCATCCGGGAATCGTCCATTAATGCTGTCCAGCAGCTTGCTCAAGTGGTCAAGTGATCGCAAGCTGACAAGCAGCAGGATATTGGCAGGCCCTTGAACTCCAGAACAGTGTCGTGTCTCGGGCATCTCACTCAAAACGCGCGAACCGTGGTCACGGTCAATCCCGGCGTGTAAAGCTGTCGCGAGAAACGGCTGCGAGAGTCTAACCAACCTTTCTTCCCAACTGTCGTCCACTTCGTCGCGTGGATCGTTCTCGCGTGGGAGGAGGATTTTGCGTGTGAGCCTTGAAGGCGGCCGCGGAAGTCGTGCGCTGAGGGCGAAGGTTTAGGAGTGTTGACGGTGTGGCGCCGACCCAACATTACCGTAGCCGGTTTCATCCTGAACTTGATTCCTCTTGTCCGCCTAGAATTTCAGCGGTGGTGGCCAGACTGAGGCGGTCAACCCCATGCATGGCATCGGCCGCCCTGACAAGGGTCAAGTGCGAGAAGGCCTGCGGAAAGTTCCCCGCCATCCGGTCCTCTGCCGTTGCGTACTCCTCGCTCAGCAGACCAAGCTCGTTGGCAAACCCCACGAGCCTGTCCATCAAGACCATCGCCTCGGCCTGCCGGCCTGTACGCGCGTACTGCTCCACAAGCCAGAAGGAGCAGGCCAGGAAAGGATGTTCACCCGGTTCCAGGCCGTCAACGCCGCTCTCTGTCCGATAGCGCAGCAGCAGGCCGTCGTCGGTCAGGAGTTCCTGTTCCAGCCGTGTGACTGTGCCAAGCATATGCTTGTCGTTGTAGGGGAGAAAACCGACCTGGGGCATAACGAGCAGAGCCGCATCAGTCTGCGTTCCGCCATAGGTCTGCGTAAAGGAATTGATGCTCGGGTTGAAGCCCTCGCGCATGATCTCTTCACGTAACCGGTCCCGGAGCTTCTCCCACTTTGTGGCATCGCCAGATAGTCCGTGGATCTGTATGGCGCGGATCCCGCTGTTGAAGGCGGCCCACATCATTACCCGGGAGTGGGTGAAGTATTGTGCGGCACCGCGCATTTCCCACAGGCCGAAGTCCTTGTCATCGATGTGTTTTTCGACGAATCCCAAGAGTGCCTTCTGAAGGGCCCAGGAGAAATGGTCTTCTTTGCCTCCGGCCATCCGCAGTCTTTCCAATGCCACCATCACTTCACCGACAACATCAGCCTGGAACTGCGTTACAGCAGCGTTTCCAATGCGCACAGGCTTAGAGTCCGCGTAGCCAGGCAGGTGGTTGAGCTCGCGTTCAGGGAGTTCCCGCTCTCCCCCGACCCCGTACATGATCTGC
This sequence comes from Pseudarthrobacter sp. W1I19, assembly GCF_030817835.1. Taxonomy (NCBI): domain Bacteria; kingdom Bacillati; phylum Actinomycetota; class Actinomycetes; order Micrococcales; family Micrococcaceae; genus Pseudarthrobacter; species Pseudarthrobacter sp. W1I19. The sequence continues at coordinate 2,040,344 of NZ_JAUSZR010000001.1, read as the reverse complement.
ATTTGCTCAGGATCGCCGGCCAGTGCCCGAAGGAGCCAGTTGCGCCACTGAAGCGCCTCCGTTTCATAGCCATGGGTCAGCATCGACTCCAGTGTCAGAGCCGCATCACGCAGCCAGCAGTACCGGTAGTCCCAGTTCCGCGGCCCGCCGAAATCCTCAGGAAGGGACGTGGTGGGCGCTGCGACGATGCCGCCCGTTTCAAAATGCGTCAGGGCCCGCAGTACCAACAACGAACGTTTTACCGCGCCCCCATAGGCCCCGTCCTGCCTGCAGTGACTTCCCCAGCGGCTCCAATAGTCAGTGGCTTCTTCGAGGGCGACATCAACGTCAGTCGCTGCCGGCAGGGGGCGGTGCGAGTGGAACCACGTTAGTTCGAAGTCAAGCTGCTCGCCTTTCGAAATGAGGAATTCTCCTTCGTGCCCGTGCGCCTGGGCATGCGGAAGATGAGGTCCCCTCAGTGCGAGAGCATCAGGACCGGCCAGGGCCAACAGGACTGGCGCCGCCGTCTGCGCGTTGTCGCGTACACGACTCATCCAGGGCAAGACCGTTGAATATCCTGGGCGGATCCGAAGGTCCTGGCGCATTTCAACGCTTCCTTCCAATCCGGTAACCCGGCGGACAAGGGATGATCCGCTGTCGCCCAGCGGCATAAAATCGGTGACCTGGACGGATCCGCTGCCGGTCTTCCAGATGGTTTGTAGCACAAATGTCGAGTCAATATAGTGCCGATCGACAACGGCAGCGCCGGCTTCGCTGGGCGCCAACAGCCAGCGGCCATGCTCTTCGGTGCCCAGGATTCGGCTAAACACCGACGGTGAGTCGAAGCGCGGGAAACAGAGCCAGTCCACACTGCCATCCCGGGATATGAGTGGCCCCGTCTGAAGGTCCGATAGCAACGCATAATCCTCGATGAGTGAAGCCATGCTCCACTCAACCACACCTTCTTACATTAGGTTAGGCGTGCTGTAGGTTAACCCTGGTTGGATCCTCACGCCTTGAACTAACCGTTACCAGCGTTAGGAAACGTGTTGGCGTGGTGCCTGGCAGAAGTGGAAATGGAGCGTTGGCTACTCAGTTCATCCCGGAGTAGGCATCGATGGCGCTCTGAAGATCGGCCAGCTGAGCCTGGGACATAGACCACACTCTTCCAACTTGCGGATCCTTCCTAAAGGAAACCTTTACCTCGTCCATCGAGAATATCTTTTTGTCATTTGTTTCAACGGTAAACCAGGTATCACTCATTTGGTTCTTTTCCTTTTGTTATAGATCGTGCCGTTCTAATCCCTCTAACCCGAGGATGGGTCGCGCCTGATCCCGGCCGCAGGTATTCGAACGCGACGATTGCGGCGACCGATGCAATGACTCCTGCGGCGATGAAGGCGTAATGGAACCCGGTGGCAAGTCCGCCCGCCTGCGTGGTGATCGCAGCAATGGCGCTGAAGGCTGCGATGCCGAACGCGCCGCCGATTTGCGAACTGGCGTTCGCCAATCCCGACGCCAGCCCGGTGAGCGTGGCCGGGATGCCTGCGGCAATCACCATCGTCGATGGTGTGAAGCTGAGGGCCACTCCTGCCGCGGCCAGGAGGAGCCCGGGCAGGACGTCGAACCAGTATCCGGCGCCGGGATGAGTGTGTGCGAGCCAGAAATGCCCGCACGCCAATAGCACCAGCCCCAGCACGAGCGTTTGTCCTGCGCCTAACCGTTTGACGATACGAGGAAGCAGTAGGAGCGAAACCAAGAATCCGGCTACTGACGTCGGAACCATCGCGAACCCGGCAACGCCGGGACTGAAGGCAAGCGCTTGCTGCAGGTAAAGGGCGCTGAGATAGAACGTCGACACCCGCGCGGCTCCTCCCAGGAGCCCGACGATTACACCTGCCGATACAGTCCGCTCTCGGAACAACTGCAGCGGAACGATTGGGTCAGCGGCCCGGCGCTCGATGGCTATGAACGCGCCGAGTAGGGCAACACCGACCATTCCGCCGCCGATGGTTTCGGTCGAGAGCCATCCGCGCTCGGCGACCGATAGTGTCGCGTAGATGAGGGAGAGCGCGCCCCCTGTGATGGATGCCGCTCCCCACGCGTCAAAGCGGCGGTCAGTCCTCATTGCCGAGGGGGCATCGAAGAGTAGCGGAGCGACCACGAAGGTCAGCAGGGTGATCGGAACGGTGAGAAAGAACACCCATTGCCAGCCCAGTGCGGCTGTCACCAGACCGCCGGCAGAGACACCGATCGCGCCTCCCGCGGCTGATGCTGCACCCCAAGCGCCCATGGCTTTCGCTCGCTCGGCCCCCTGAAAACCCACCAGAACGATAGAGAGCCCGGCCGGACTCAGGATCGCTGCGCTGATCCCTTGGAGTGCTCGCGCGATCACCAGGATAGCTTCGTTGGGCGCTAACCCGGCCATCAGGGTCGTGGCTGTGAATAGCGCTGACCCCAGCATAAACATCCGGCGGCTGCCGAAAAGGTCAGCCGCCCGGCCGGACAACAGCAGGAAGCCGCCGAAGCTCAGGAAGTAGGCATTCACCACCCAGGCGACACCGGTTTGCGTGAGTCCCAGATCCCCCTGGATAGAGGGGAGCGCGACATTCACCACTGCTGTGTCGAGCATCACCACGAACTGTGCCGCGATAAGTACGAGCAAAGTGATGCGCTGTTTCGCGCGTGAGCCCATGCCGGGTGCAGCGTACGTACTGGAGTCGCGGTCAGGCATGGAGGTCTGCTCCTGCAACGAGGAGTACTGCAAGAATTGTTGCGGCGACGAAGCCGACTGTGGCGTAGAACGGTGCGTCCATGCCTAGGACCGGGGTGCGCGGGGTGATAATCCCGAGGGTGACCGAGCTGAGAAGCTTCAGCCCTTGTGGAACGTGTTTGGTCCGGGCCCGGTAGTCAGCGGCGCTGACAGTCGTTGCCTGGACCCTAACCAGCAGTTCGCCGCGCCGCGGGGTGGGTTTGGGCTGATCATCGAGCAGGACCACGTCCGGGCTGCCGAAGCGGCGGTACACGGCGGCTTTCATAGCCGAATCCCGCCGCTCGTGCCGGTACCTGTCGCGGTGAGTTTGGCGGCGGCGGGGTTGAATCCCCTGGCGACCAGCCAGATGCCCATCCCGAACTCCCAAATGGCCAGGAACAGGGCGCCGAATCCGGCCAAGGGCGACACCGGACCCCACAGGCCAAAGAGCGTGCCGACCGCCCCGGCGATAAGCAGCGGCGCCCCGATGAATCCGAAGACAGGCAGTATCCGGGGCAGCAGACGGGACCTGTACATGAGCGAGCCGAGAAGCAGTGCGTTGAACGCAGGTATCAGGCCTTGTCCAAGCAGCGTGGTCCAGGCATGCTGGGCCAGCAGCGCCTGACCGGTGATGAGCGCATCCTCTCCGGCGCCGGCCTGGCGGAGGGTGACGATCGACATGAGTGCCACGACCCCAGCGAAAATTGCACCTGCCTCCAGGATCCGCGCCCCGACGAACCCGAGTGCGACCCCTTCGTTCTGCCGCTTCACCACCGGATACAGCGCGACGCCGGTGCCGATGCAGGCCAGGGCGACGATGACCTCCAACAGCCCGCCGACGATGACAAGGGCGTCCGGGCCCGGACCGCCGATGTATCCAGCGTCGGTCTTTACACGGTCATAAAGGAAGAAGGTAGGGATGGACACGAATGTGAGGAGGTAAAGCACGCCGGCGGCCAGCGAGGTCTTCCGGTGGGACACCAGAGGTGCCTTCCTCGTTCCGTGGTCAGTGGTAATCATGATGATTGGTCTCCTGATGAGGGGGCGGGTGCGAGTGTCAGCGGGTCTGGGGCAGGCAGCGGTCACGCGGCCTGGTCACGTACTGCCGGACCAGGGATTGCCAGGGAAGGATGAGGAGGACGATAACAACAAGAGAGCAGTTGATCGCAGCGGTGGCGGTGGCGTCGTTGAGCTCACCGGCGAGCCACAGCGGCAGCGCCAAGGTGCCGAGCCAAAATCAGCAGGGGCCATCACGTAGCTGTGAGCCGAGCGCCACAAAGAGAAAGCCCGCACGCAACAGGGCAATTCGCGGGACCTTACCTCTTGGAAAACGGCGGGTAGCGGCTTTCTCAGCGCGTTCTGGTCCAGAGAGACGCGCCCCGCCGACCGCAAAGAGTCGGCGGGGCACTTCGGGCAGTTACGGCTAGCTAGGGTGCAGTCACCGTGTTGCCTGTGCCCTGGCTGCGACCTCGTCGGCTGTTGCACGAGGAATGCTGCGTAGCATCCAGGTTGCAAGGAAAGCGGCGGCTACGGCCAAACCAACGAGCCCTAGCTGCAGCACGGTTTCCGGAAATACCGTTCGCAGGGCGATGGGAAGTGAACTCGCCGCGTATAGGATTATGGCGCCTTTCGGAGCGCTTGAAGTGCGCCACAGCGTGAGCATGAAGATCACGGTACCGAGCAGGAAAAGCATCGATACCACTGTCAGGGCGATACCCAAGGGACCTGAACGCAGGACGGCAATTACATCTTGGCCAATGTAGGGAAAGACGAGGTTGAGGACAAACTCGACCCCGACGAGGCCGGCTAGCGATGTTACGGAGATAACTGCACCTAAGGTTGCCAAGGTCCCGGCCTTGCGGGAAATCAACAGATACATCCCGATCACCAGTCCGATGGCGGCAATTTGAGCGATCGGTGCAGCGAGCTGGGTGAAAGGTGATGTGGGAATGATTCCTGCCCTCTTTGCCGCGTTGACCAACAGTATTGCTGCTGAGATAAATCCTGCGAAGGCAAAGATCCTGATGAGTGCTGCCGGTAGGAGTACTTCGATTTTTGATGACATTTGAAGCCTTATCTAAAGGGTTGTGCGCAAATAATGCGTGTAGAAGGAGGGGAGAGGATTCTGATACTCAGTTGTGGGCGGATATTGAGGTCTCTACTGACCTGGGTGATGAACGGGTTTCAGTCGGGCTAGGCCGCGAAGCCGGTCAGGACTTGCCGCACTTGTAGCGTCGGGATTGCCTCCTGATTGGACACTGGGTGGTGGGGTTGGGCTCGGGTGAGGACAAGGAGTGTGTTGCCTCCTGCTGCAAGGCCGTTGGTTGGAAACGGTGCTGTGGCCGCTGCAGGCCCAGTGCTAGATTTTGGTGGTTTTGTTCTGCGGGCTTGGGTCCTCCAGGAAATTCACGGCTATCAACGTCGCGCCGATGTCCCGAACTTTTGCGAGCAGGCCGTGCAGCGCTGCCTGATCGGCGACGGGTCCGCACAGGCTGGTTGTTCCATCGTTTTCTTGTGTGAGGACCATGCCTTCGAACCAATCGGTCCAAGAACTGTCGAGGTGTCCTCCGATGCGTAGTTGGTACTGCCCGGGTCGATGGTGTTCTGCTGGCATGTCGTTCATCCCCTTTCGAAGGCGGCTACCGTCCCACCGATGCGGGCGGGACGTTAACATGATTGAGCTCCTGCCGAGAGAGACGCTCTGAGCGAGGTGGCTTGATGCGCATCAAATGCCCGAGGACGTTGTCCTGGTACTTCGTCACGGGGTCTGTATTGGTTTCAGTTGGCAGGAGCGTGGGAGGGCCGGTGGCTTTCCTGGCCCAGTTGGCGGCCTGCGTTTGCACGTCCTTCAGACCAGAGGGAATAGCCGAGCCACATCATCGCCAGGCCCACCGGTACGGCGAAGGCACTGCCGGCGGTGTGCGGGAAGATTGAGGCAAGAGGCGTGAGGGCCATTCCGGCGATCAGGACGCCAGCGCCCCAACGGGAAAGGATCCGGGCACGGTAGATGGCGACGCCGAATATGAGGCCGCCTGGAATATAGAGCACGGCTGAGACCAGGGGCAGTGATTCCAAAGCGCCCAGGCTTACCTCGCCGCCGGAGCCGCTGAAGATTCCCAGGAAGCTGTCCACGAACTGGGGTGCTTCAGGAGCCAGTGGCGGCAGGATGAGCGTTTGGGCGAAGGTGAAGGCGGTCAACAGCACGAACCATGCACCGAACATGAGGTACCCGATCAGTCCAAGCAGCCCGGTTTCCTTGACCTGTCGGAGGTAGATGCCTGTCACGCCGGCCAGTCCCAGGACTGACATGCACAGGGTCATGTACCCTACGATCAGCCAGGCGAGGCCATAAACTTCGGACACCTCATCTGTTGGATGCAGTGGTTGCCTGAGAATGTATAGGAGCCCGGCCAGCAGGGCGGATATACCGGCGGCCTGGATAAGTTTGCTCGGTGTGATGCTCATGGTCCGCGCTCTCTGGTTTGGTTGGCCCGGAGCGGATGCCCCGACAACCTGAAGCTACCGGGGCGTGTGGTGACTCCGCGTCACCATCCGTGGTGATAGGTGTGGTGACTCTCCGAGGGCTGCCGGGGCCCTCAAAGTAGGCCCTGTTCCTTGCCATGGCGCACCGCTTCCCGCCGGTTGTTGACCTCGAGCTTGGTGAAGATGCGTTTGGTGTGGGTGCGCAGGGTGTTGACCGAGACAAAGAGCTGGCGGGCGATCTCCGGTCCGCTCAATGACGTGCCAAGTAACCTCAGTACCTCCAGCTCGCGCTTGCTGAGGTCCTCCAGCTGAGGTGTAGGAGTCCTCCTGATGACCGTTTGAGATTTCCCGGGTTCCAAGGATTGGAGAAGCAGGGCGGTGTGGGGAAGGGCTGGGCCCTTGCCTGCTGCCTCAGCCAGCAGCGGCGCCAGGGGCGGGCCTTCATCAAGAAAGAGGCGGACGTAACCCTCCGGTCCGGCTTCCACCAGGGCACGTTCCAGGGGCACCAGCGCCAGTGCGCGTTGGCCCTGGGCCTCCAGCGCGAGGGCCTGCAGCACGAGGACCTCGTATATGCTTCCTTTGCGTCCGGCTGCCTCCGCCGCTTCGAGCAGGCGCATGAGCAGGTCCGCCGCCTCCTGAATCGTTTTCTCTGCCGGTAGGACCCTGAATTGGGAAATGAGAAGACGCGCCAGGGTGAGATGCTCAAATTCCCGCAGGTAGCTCAGCTCCCCCACCGGCAACAGGTCGCGGCTACGTGCCCACTCCCAGCCCTCTGACAGTCGCCCCTGCCTGACCGCCATACGCGCCTTCAATGCCGGGATTGGGCGCACCTCCGGGAAAAAGCCACGCAGATACAGGAGTTGGGCCTGGTCAAGGGACTCAATGGCCCCGGCCATGTCCCCCTCGGATTCCCTCACGCCTGCCATCGCAACGAACCACCGGTAAGAGTGCTCCGTCAGGGGAGTGACTTGCCGGCCCAGCTCTTTACTTGTTTGAAGATGCCGGACTGCGCTCTCCAGGTCGCCAAATTCACGGCAGAGCTCGCTGTAGCCCACGTGCAGCTCAGCAGTGGCACGGGGCGCCGGTTCCCCTTGGGCGGCGGCATAGCCAAGGGCCCTTTCGTAAAGCTTTCGCGCTTCCTGGAGCTGCCCCAGTGCGACCTGCATGTCCGCCAGCAGGATGGTGCTGCTGAGCTCATCGGTGAGGTTTCCCGCTTCATGGAGGCTCGCGACCGCATCCGAGAAGGTGCCGACAGCCGTTTCAACGTCGCCTTGTGCCCAGGAAGCCAACCCCAGAAACGCTGCTGCGGCCCCACGGGCGAAATGGTCTTCCGGCCGGGCGAGTTCAAATGCCTGTCGTGCGTGTCGGGCGGTGGCGGAAACGTCGCCCCTGGCCTGAGCCAGTGAGGCTCGGTACATGGCGATGGTGGAGGGCAGCATTCGGAGCTCTTGCCCTCGGCCTGATGCCGAGGCGGAGTTTGCCGGTACCTCACTGTCTGCTGTTGCGGCTTCCAGTCCCTGTTCAGCGGCCCGAAGCCAGGGCTCGACGGTGTCGAGGTCGCCGGAGACGAGCATGCGCCATGCGTAGAAGACGCTGAGCAGGGGGCGGGTACGGACCACCTCGTCAGGAAGGGCCGTCAGCCAGGCCAGCATCATTCCATCCTGTCGGGTCCGGCGCAGTGTCGGCAGAACCGCTTCGATCAGGTCGGCGGCCCGTTCAAAGTCCTCGGCCGCCAATGCATGGTGAACCGCGTCCTCTGTCAGGTCATTCTGTTCATACCATTCGCTTGCCAGTCGATGCAGCTCAGGCATACGGCCGGGCAGTTCCTGTAATGCCCGTCCACGCAGGACTTCAGCGAACAAATGATGATAGCGATACCACTGCCGCCGATCATCCAGCGGCATAACGAACAGATTGTCCCGCTCCAGCGCCTCAAGCATGCCCTGGCCTCCACCCACACCTGTGAGTGCCTCACACAGACCTCCTGTCATGTGGTCCAGGAGAGCTGTGGTCAGCAGGAAATTGCGGACTTCGGCTGACTGGCGCTGCAACACCTCCTCCACCAGATAGTCGATGACGAAGCGATGGCTTCCCGTGAAAGCCTTGATGAACCCGGAGACGTCCCCATGCTCCCGTAGCGACACCCCGGCCAGCTGAAGCCCCGCGATCCACCCCTCGGTCCGGGTCTCGAGAGCAGCGATGTCGTCCACTGAAAGACCCAGATTCATAACCTGGTTGAGGAAATCAGCCGCTTCGTCAAATGTGAAGCGCAGGTCGGCGGCCCGAAACTCGGTTAGCTCACCCCGGCTCCGTAAACGGGCCAGCGACAGCGGCGGATCCGATCTTGTGGCGATGACCAGGTGCAACTGTGGCGGCAGATGGTCAAGAAGAAACGCGAGGGCTTCATGAACCTGTCGTTCTTCAATCACGTGGTAGTCATCCAGCACGAGGATGAACTCTTTCCCGGACCGCGCTATGTCATTGATCAGGGACGTCAGCGCCGGTTCCACCGCCAGGACCTGGCCGCTGTGCCTCAGGCCCGTGATCTCAGCGCCTATTTCCGGGTCCACGCCCTGCAGCGCAGCAACAACGTAGGCAAGAAAGCGTGAGGGGTCGTTATCGTGCGCGTCGAGGGACAGCCAGGCAATACATACGTCGGGGTGCTGCCGTCTGCGCTGGGTGATCCATTCGCTGAGCAGAGTGCTTTTGCCGAAGCCCGCAGGGGCGCACACGAGTGACAACTTCCGGCTCGCGCTCAAGTCATCGGTGAGGCGCTTAAACAGGCGGGGCCGGGAAGTAATCTGTGGGCGCGGTGCCGGAACAAAGAGCTTCGTAGCCAGCACAGGCGTCAGCATACCCCCAGTATAGAGGGGCAGGTTCCCCCGAAAGGCCGTTGTGAACGCTCCTGCCCTTGTCTGCATATTCAGGCTGGAGGCCTCTAGTGCCCGTCGTCGAAGCGTCTGATCGAGGAGCGCGCTGAGGCCGCATTGCGAACGCACCTGCAAAACCCCAGATGAGACGGTGCCCCCGATCGGGCCCAGCTCGTGATCATCGCCTACGAGAGCGGCTTACTCAGGCCACGCCAGACTGATGGAGCATTGCCACGCTTATCACCACATGTGGGGATGCGTGCTCATCACATGTCCTTGTACCTTGCTGTCAACCCAATAGAAAGTTGCGTCCGCCAACACACTGGCGAAAACGACGTGACGACCACCATCCGACCCGCACCACGCAGCCGAGGCCGGATGGACTCACTTCCCTCGGGCGATCGACTGTTCCGACCAGGGACACGGCACGCCGGTACACCACATCTTTGTTTGACGACAATACCCCTAGGGGGTATGCGGTGTACCCCGACCATGTATTTTCATTCGGCCCTTATGCAAGGAGTAACAATGAGTTCGCTTACAGACCGCCCTACCCGGCGACGGTGGTTGGGCCTGGCCCTCATCGCCGCCGCGCAGTTCGTGGTGATCATGGACACGTCGATCATCGGCGTCGCCTTACCGGACATCCAGCGCGAACTCGGGTTCACCCCCGAGTCGTTGTCCTGGGTCTTCAACGCTTATGTGGTGGCCTTCGGCGGGCTGCTCCTGCTCGGAGGCCGACTTTCCGACCTCTTCGGCGCGCGCAAGGTCTTCATCGCAGGCTGGGCGGCACTTCTTGTCGGCTCCGTCCTCGCAGGAGTCGCAGGCACGGTCGGCGTTGAAATCGCGGGCCGGGCTGTGCAAGGCGTGGGTGCCGCGCTGATCGCCCCCGCCGCGCTGACACTACTCATGACTCTCTTCGGAGGAACTCGTGACCTCCCGAAAGCCTTCGCGATCTACGGAGCAGCCGCGCCGATCGGCGGAGTAACGGGCGTGTTCCTCGGCGGAGTGCTCACCGAATACGCCAGTTGGCCCTGGGTGTTCTACATCACGATCCCCATCGCCGTCCTGGTGACCATCGGGGCATTCTTCGCGCTGCCGGCCATACCGGCGGCACGAAGCGGCTCCATCGACGTTGCCGGAGCGATAACAGCCACCGTTGGCCTCACCGCGCTCGTCTACGGAATCGTTCGCGCACCAGAAGCCGGGTGGGTAGCCGCCGAGACCTTGATCGCTGTGATCGGGGGCACCGGGCTGCTACTGCTGTTCTTCGTGATGCAGTCGCGCAGCCGGCAACCCCTCCTCCGCCTCAGCATCTTCCGAGCGCCTCAGCTCGGCGCAGCGAACCTGGCACAGGTGTTCCTCGGGGCAGCATGGATTCCAATGTGGTTCTTCCTGAACCTCTACCTCCAGCAGGTTCTGGGCGCCGGAGCATTCGCATCCGGTGCCGCACTGCTGCCGATGACCGCCTTGATCGTGGTCGGTATGATCGCCCTCGCCCCTCGACTCCAGGCCCGATTCGGGTCGAAACCCATGATCGTCAGCGGCCTTCTCGTTCTGAGCGCCGGCCTCGTCTGGTTGGCACTCGTGCGGCCAAACGGCAGCTACTGGATTGATGTTCTCCCGGCGTCCCTCCTCGCCGCGCTGGGAATGGCGCTCGCCTTCATCCCCTCGTTGACAACCGCCATCTCAAGCGCACGGCCAGAAGAGACCGGCGTCGCCGCCGGACTCGTGAACACCAGCTACCAGATCGGTTCAGCCATAGGCCTCGCCGCCCTGACTGCGGTAGCGGCCGGCTTCACTGGTCCAACCGGTGATGCAGTGGCGCTCACAGACGGCTACTCCGCCGCCTTCATCGGAGCGGCAATTCTGGCCCTCATCGGGGCAGCCGTCGCCGCTATTGCCTTGCGACCCACTGCAGTCGTAGCGCACGAACCGGTCACGGCGGAAGCCGCGGCATAGTCACCCAGTGGGGCACGGCGTATCCCGCCGTGCCCCACTGACCGGGTCCCCACGGACCCTTCCTTCATCCGAACATCCCCAACCCTCTGGACACAATCCCATGCCGCAAGTCACTCGTAAGCCATCACAGCCCGCAACAGAAGGAACACCTGGAAAGCGTCTCTGGCCATTCCATCGCACCCGCAAGGTGATTGGTGTCATCGCACTCACCGCGCTGGGAATCACGCTTGCATCCACAACGGCCAACGCGGTCCTGGAACAGCAGGAGAGGTCGAGCACTGCCCAGTACGGTGAACTGGTGGAGGTCGCGGGAGGCGCACTGAACGTCGTTCGGGCCGGCACCAAAGGCGGACAACCCCTGGTCCTGCTCAGCGGCTTTTCCACGGTAGCTCCGGGCCTGGACTTCGCCCCTTTGATCAGGGAACTCGATGCTTACGACGTGATCGTCGTCGAGGGCTTCGGATACGGCTACAGCGACTTGACCGCACGTGAGCGAACCGCGAAGAACATCAGCACTGAGCTGCACGAGGCCCTCTCGTCACTCGATCTCAAGGAACCATACGTCCTGGCTGCACACTCGCTCGGGGGCTTGTACACACTCGACTACGCCAACCGGTACCCCAGCGAAGTAGCCGCCGTGATCGGCATCGACTCCAGTGTGCCCAACGCCCAGCTCGAGAAGGAAGCCACGGCTAACAACGGCGGCCCCAATATCACCGGGATACTGTCCACAATCGGCTTCGTCCGAACCGTGGTCTGGGCCGCGCCCAGCGTGGTGGCCCCGAAAAGCGACGACTACACCCCATCCGAAATAGAGCGCATGCGGCAGATGACAAGCTGGAACTTCGGCAACGCTACCGTTCACGACGAAGCCGCTCACGTCGCCAGCAACGCCGCGGCACTCCGCGACGTGCGCTACCCGGAGGATCTGCCCGTTCTTCACTTCATCGCCAGTGACAACGTGGCTTCGGCGTCCGGCTGGCTGGACTCGCACAAGGACCAGCTCAAGAACGTCAGCCGCCACGAAATCGTCGAGCTCGAGGGCAATCATTACCTGCACTGGACACAATCAAAGGCCATGGCCGAGAAGATCACGCAATTCCTACAGGAAGGTGCCCCATCCCAGGGGCCGTCCACGCCGCTCGTTGCGTCGGGCTGGGAGATTCAGTACGATCCGAAGCCCCTGGCCGGCGGCAAGGGTCGGTCGTGAACGGCCGGGTCATCGTTGTCGGTGGCGGTCAGGCGGGTCTCGCGATCGGGCACTACCTGCAGGCCGCGGGCGTGGACTACGTCATCCTTGACGCCCATGATCGGCCGGGATCGCAGTGGTCACAGCGCTGGGACTCCCTGAGGTTGTTTACTCCGGCTCGATACTCTGGCCTGCCCGGCTCACAGTTCCCGTCCACGGACCCGTGGAGCCATCCGACGAAGGACGAGGTCAGTCACTACCTCGCCGGCTACGCGCAAGCCCACAATCTGAATGTCCGGTTCAGCTCGCTCGTCGAGCGCGTTCAGCACGACGGCGACACCTTTCTCGTCGACGTCGGCGGGACGATCGAGCCCGCCGACCGAGTGGTGATCGCCACCGGCCCATTCGCAACACCGTGCGTACCGCCATTCGCGGTCGCTCTCGAGGAGCACATCCAGCAACTCCACTCGGAGTCCTACCGGAACGCAGCCCAGATCCACGGTGAAGAAGTCGTCGTGGTGGGAGGCGGAAACGCCGGCCTCCAGATCGCGTTGGAGTTGGCGAGCGCGGGTAAGCGCGTGCATCTGGGCGAGCGCACGCGAGCACGAACGTTACCGCAGAAGGTACTCGGCCGAAATCTATACTGGTGGTTCGACAAGACCGGCATCGTGAAGGCACGCCCAACCTCTCCCATCGGTCGCTACCTCAGGAGATCGGAGCCGATCATTGGTACGACCCGTCGACAGCTTCGGAACGCGGGCGTCGTGCTTCATCCGGGTGCATTGGGTGCTGACGCCGCCACGGTGAGCTTCGCCGACGGCGCGGTCGTTCGTCCCGACTCGGTGATTTGGGCTACTGGTTATGTCACCGACGATCGTTGGATCGACGTGTCGGGAGCATTGGACAGCTCACACACCCTCGTCACCGACGGAGGCGTGACGCCGATGCGTGGCTTGTTCACGATCGGCCGACCTTGGCAGCGGAATCGTGGATCGGCCCTTCTGGGTTTCGTGGGCGAGGACGCCCGTCAGCTCAGCGAACTGATCACCCAGAATTTGTAGCTGACAGCCGATCCCGGCTATCAAAACGTCGATGACAAGAAGGCAGATACACATGTCCTCTCTTGAACGCCCGGGAAGTGGCCGCATGCCGGCGAGTGTGCCGACGTGGGCCGTCATCTGGGGCGTGGTCATCGCCGTGGGGCAAGCCGCGTCGTCCCGCGTTCTCATGGCTCCGACCCGCCACTGTTTACGCTCTCGGTCTCGCCGTCGTCTGCGCGCTGTCTACATCGGTTTTGCTGTGGCCGATGGTCGCACGAGAGTGGTGGTGGCGGAGTTAGTGTGCAGCGCGTCCTCATCCTCATTCTCGAACTGGAGCGCTGTGACGCCGATAGAGCACCATCGCCGAGGTCCGGAAGTTCGGACCGAGTGGGCTCTTGTCCAGAATGCCGCGGTACGTGGTCGATCACACGGTTGAAACGACCCGTGGGAAAACCTTGCTCATTCCCTCAGAGCCGTGAAGATTGCGGAACGATCAGCGTTGTCGGACTGATCGGGGCTTGGCCGCGTAGATAAGAACCTACGAATTCGTCACCAGAAATGTGAATCCCATTCGAATCACCACCTCATTCACCAATTGTGGTGATGTTGTGTCACCACGCGCATCCGTAGCTTTGGAAGTGTCCCCAGCACCCATGCCCAGGACAAACAAATCATTCAGCGGTTCACATTATTAGATTCCGAGGTGAAGATCATGACTCGTGAAGAGGCTTACGCAAGGTGCTCCTCAGACTCATACGTTGAGTTCTACAGCGGCCAATGGCTCATCGTGTCATTCGCACCTGTCCAGCAACCAGACTTCTTCGTTTGCTTACCAGAGGGTGCACGGGTCCTTAAGGGCAACTTGGGATCGAAATAACCACTGCAATTTACCAATGCCGGGTATTGGCCCGCTCTTGTACTAGGAGTAGCAATGAGTTCGCTTACAGACCATCCAAAGCGCCACTGGCCATTCCGACGCACGCGCAAAATAGCTGGCGTTGTCGCTATCACTGCCCTGGGGTGTTCGAGGGCAACAAGGCAGAAACGACCACCCTCATCCCCGTCCTGGAAGCCTTCCAAAAACGTCACGGCGTCAGCCATGGTCGCCGACGCCGACGCCGGAATGCTCTCGACACAGAACCTGAACCCCGACGACGCCGCCAACAAACAGGCGGCATGATTCCCGGAACGGCTCACAGGGATTCACCTGGAACCTTCAAGTTCCAAACTCACCGATTGGACAGGACAACGAATGTCACGAACCCCACGAATGGGCACGCTCGCTTGGGCCGAGCAATCAGCCCGGTTGTCGAACACCGAGCGCATCCGCTTGATTGCAGACGTCGCCGCCTCTCAAGTCACCGCAGGACTCGAGCGGTTCGCAGTACGGAGTGGCTTGCGCGGCGCCGCTCTAGGCCGTGTGGACCTTAAGTCGGTGCCGGTCGTCGACTCGATCGAGGCACGGGCTGCTCTTGAATTTGCCACCGAAGTCTACGACTTGAGGCTTCTCCTTCATTGCCAACGGAGCTGGTATTGGTCTTGGATGCTGGGGCAGTATGAGGGCCGGCGTGCAGATCCGGAACTCGTGTTCGTTTCGTGCATACTGCATGACCTCGGGCTCGCCGATCGATACAGCCCGGCGGCGGCGGACGGGGATTTCTCTGTGGTCGGCGCCCTGGCGGCCCGGACGTTTCTGACGGAACGGGGATGGGCTCCACAACGACGGGATATTGTCGCTGACGCAATCAGCCTCCACCTCAACCCCAGAGTCGATGCAAGGATCCACGGTGACGAGGCCAGGTTGCTCTCGCTTGGCCCTGCACTGGATTTCTTTGGCTTCGGCGCGCATCGCATCCCGTCGGCGACCGCGCGTGAAGTCCTGGAGAAACACCCACGTCCAGAGAGCGCCAAGGACTTGTTTCCCGAGATCGTCCATGGCGACGGTTGCCGCCCGTCATTCCTGCTCTCACTAGGTATCAAACGCTTCGTGACCGACAACCCGCTGGATCGAATTGGGGATACTGTAAATGAGTCAGGATCCCTGCTCGGCTCACCCCGCCAAGACGATTGACCGAGGGATAGAGGTGAGTAAGCCCTCAGGGGACAGTTCAAAGCCCGAGCTCGATGCGTCGTCACGATGGCCCTCGCAAAAAATCCTCGCCCTGGCCGGAGCAATAGTCGCTGCGTTTGCGATATCGAGACGGCGGGCCTATACGCCTGCGTCAAACGAATCCATCCCCGTGTCATAGGAGGGCGTCGTTCATCTGAAAGGCATCCGTCACTGGGGCAACTGCAGGGCCTCGCCGCTCCAGTCAATGCTTCGGAGCTACCCATCTCCGATTCCTATTTCTTAGCCTGCTGGAGTCCATACGGCACCAGTACCCCAGCAGGTAGGCAGATACCTCTCTAGGTTTATTGAAAGGCAACACACACGATGAAGACCACTGAATTTCAAGTTACCGGAATGATCTGCGGACACTGCGAGCTGTCCATCCGCGAAGAAGTCCGGGAGGTCCACGGCGTCGAGTCCGTGGATGTTAGCTACCGGACCGGCAAGCTCGTAGTCACCGGCAGCGAAACAATTCACGACGCGGCTGTCATCGCCGCTGTTCAGGCAGCCGGCTACCAGTGGGTGCGGGCGGCGTGAATGCAGCCGGACGATTGGGCGCTTACGCGCTGGGACTTGCCGTGGTGTTCACTGGTGCCTTCGCAGCGGCCGGAGCCGTAGTGCCGGAGCAGACGGTAACCGCTTGGGAGCAGTCCGCGGCAGGAGCCGAAGGGCCGGAGCAGACGGTCACCGAAAGGACGCAGTCCGCGGAAGGTTCCACGGGCGGACACGCTAGCGGCGGGCACGCGGGACAATCCACCCCGGGTACCTCCGCCAGTAAGGCCACTACCGGCCCGTCAGCGCAGGGCGTAACCGCGGAACGGGCCGGGTACCTGCTGCGGGAGATTGCGGCACCGGCGGCTATTGGGACGGCCGGGGAGCTGGCATTTACGATTACCGGCCCGGACGGGTCGCCGGTCACCGAGTTCGAGATTTCACATGAAAAGCAGATCCACCTGATTGTGGTGCGTTCTGACGGGAGCCATTACCGTCACGTGCACCCGGTGATGGACGAGGCCGGGCGCTGGTCGTTGCCGTGGGAGTGGGATGCGGCCGGAACGTACCGGGTTTACGCCGACGTTGTGCCGGCCGGAGCCGGTGAGGGCCTGACGCTGACCCGCACAGTAGATGTGGCCGGGCCCTTCGAGCCCGCCTCCTTGGAAGTGTCGACCGCTGATGAAGTAGACGGGTTCAAGGTCTCCCTGAACGGTGACCTGGCGGCTGGGTCAGCCGCTGCTCTGACGGTCAGTGTCAGCCGCGACGGTCAGCCGGTGACCAGCCTGGAGCCCTACCTGGGTGCCTACGGGCACTTGGTGGCGCTGCGTTCGGGAGATCTGGCCTACCTGCACACCCACCCTGAAGGTGCTGAACCGGTCCACGGCGAAGTCTCAGGGCCCGAAGTAAAATTCGCAACCACCGCTCCGACCCCTGGCCGCTACTACCTCTACTTCGATTTTCAGGTTGACGGGCAAGTCCATTCCGCAGGGTTCGTCCTGGACACCACCGGTTCAGCCCCAGCCCCGGCGGCAGCATCGGAACCTTCCGCAACAGTCACCCCCGAGACCCACCCCACCGCCGACAGCGCAGCTGACGACGGGCATGGCGGTCACTGACCCACCCCCTACCATCCCCGAGGGGACCCGGCGTGACACGCCGGGCCCCGCACCGGGAGAAAGAAGTATCCAATGTCTGAAACCGCGGCCTTTCAGCAGGCGCCGGGCATCGACATCGAACTTGAGATCGGCGGGATGACCTGCGCTTCGTGCGCCAACCGGATCGAACGCAAGCTCAATAAGCTCGATGGCGTCATCGCTTCGGTGAACTACGCTACCGAGAAGGCACGTATCACCGCCCCTGCCGGATATGATCCTCAGGCCCTGGTCGCTGAGGTGGAGAAGACCGGTTACACCGCAGCCCTGCCCATTGCGCAGAAGGACCAGCGACAGGGGGACACGGAGGACCTTCCTGACACGGAACTGCTGTCCCTGAAGCACCGTCTGATCGGCAGCGCCGTGCTCACGATACCGGTCATCGCGATGGCGATGATCCCGGCCCTGCAGTTCAACTACTGGCAGTGGCTATCCCTGGCGATGGCCGCGCCGGTGATCCTCTGGGCCGGATGGCCGTTCCACAAAGCCGCTTACACCAACCTTCGCCACGGCACCGCGACCATGGACACCCTGATCTCCATGGGCACCACCGCGGCATTCTTCTGGTCGCTCTACGCACTGTTTCTCGGCACCGCCGGGACACCGGGCATGACACACCCCTTCGAACTGACCGTGGCTCCCACCGACGGCGCGGGCAACATCTACCTGGAGGTCGCCGCGGGGGTGATCCTGTTCATCCTGGCTGGACGCTACTTTGAAAAGCGCTCCAAGCGTCATGCAGGGGCTGCCCTGCGCGCCCTGCTGGAACTGGGCGCCAAGGACGTGGCCGTGCTGCGCGACGGCGCCGAGATCCGCATCCCCACCGACCAGCTGTCGGTCGGTGATGAGTTCATCGTCCGTCCCGGCGAGAAAATCGCCACCGACGGCGTCGTTGTCAGCGGCCGCAGCGCCGTTGATGAATCCATGCTCACGGGCGAGCCCGTGCCGGTGGAAGTCGGTGCAGGGGACACGGTGACGGGGGCCGCCGTCAACTCCGGCGGCCGCCTGCTCATCCGAGCCACCCGGGTCGGTTCAGATACCCAGCTGGCGCAGATGGCCCAGCTCGTGGAGAACGCCCAGTCCGGCAAGGCCGAAGTCCAGCGGCTGGCCGACCGGATCTCCGGAGTGTTCGTACCCATCGTGATCGCCATCGCAACTGCCACACTTGCCGCATGGCTCGGCGCGGGATTCCCCATCACAGCGGCATTCACCGCCGCCGTGGCCGTCCTGATCATCGCCTGCCCCTGCGCCCTGGGCCTGGCCACCCCCACCGCCCTGCTGGTGGGCACCGGCCGAGGGGCCCAGCTGGGCATCCTGATCAAGGGCCCGGAAGTGCTCGAATCCACCCGCAAGGTCGACACCATCCTGCTGGACAAGACCGGAACCATAACCACCGGCAAGATGACCCTCCAGGGCGTGCACACCGCACCGGGCGTCGACACGAACGAACTCCTCCGCGTCGCCGGAGCACTCGAGGACGCTTCCGAGCACCCCATCGCCCAGGCCATCGCCCGCGGCGCCACCCAACGCGTGGGCGACCTGCCCGTCCCGGAGTCCTTCAAGAACATCGAAGGACGCGGCGTGCAGGGCGTGGTCGATGGGCACTTGGTCATCGTTGGACGAGAATCCATGCTCAAGGACTGGTCCCTGACCATGCCCCCAGACCTCGCCCGTGCCAAAGTGCAGGCCGAATCCGCCCGGGAGACCGCCGTGGTCGTAGCCTGGGACGGACAGGTCCGCGGAGTGCTCACCGTCGCTGACGCGATCAAGGAAACCAGCGCCGAAGCCGTCGCACAGTTCCGCGCCCTGGGCCTGACTCCGATACTGCTGACCGGTGATCACCAGATCGTCGCCGAACAGGTCGCCGCCCAGGTAGGGATCGACCAGGTCATCGCCGAAGTCATGCCGCAGGACAAGCTCCGTGTTGTCAAGGACCTGCAGAAGCAAGGCAAAGTCGTGGCCATGGTCGGGGACGGCGTCAACGACGCTGCGGCCCTGGCCCAGGCCGACCTGGGCCTGGCCATGGGTACCGGCACCGACGTGGCCATCGAGGCCGCGGACCTCACCCTGGTCCGTGGTGACCTGCGCGCGGCCGCCGATGCGATCCGGCTCTCCCGCAAAACCCTCGGCACGATCAAGACCAACCTGTTCTGGGCTTTCGCCTACAACGTGGCCGCGATCCCGTTGGCCGCTCTCGGCTTGCTCAACCCGATGCTCGCCGGAGCCGCGATGGCCTTCTCCAGCGTCTTCGTCGTGACCAACAGCCTCCGCCTGCGCTCCTTCAAAAGCCAGGCAGGAAACCCGCCACCAGCCGGCGCGCGCTCCCGCGCACGACAGCCGATCGACGCCTGAACCAACAACCCACCCCCGAAAGGAAACCCACCATGGGATTCCTTCACGGTGCCCTTAGTGATGCCGTGCCCTTCGGGCTCACCCGTGAGCATCGGGACAAGTGAACGTCGTCCTGATTTGCAGGAAGCTGAAAAAGATGAACCCTGTTCCAGGATCCGCCATCGGTGCACGAGAACCCGTGAGGGCGGAAGGGATGAAGCGCCTAAAGGCCCTATAGATTCTTCTTGGTGCGCGCATGTCAGTTTCCTTCTTGGAATGGGCTTGGAGTGCGTCGAGGATGAACAGCGCTGGTAGTCCGGCCGAAGTGCGAAGACAGCGGTGTCAACCCACGCGTCGCCCAAGAACTCCTGAAGCGCGTCAAAGTCACGCATCGGTCGCCTCTGCCCTGTGTCCTGAACCGACGCCCGGTTCAAAAACTGCCAAGGAGAACCGAGCCGGTTTCTTGCCCACGGAGCCGTACGCGTGTTCACGTCGCCGGGTAATGAGACAGCGTCTCCGGTATCGAGGACGAACGTCTCACCGCCAACCACAATGGAGACAGATCCGTCCTGGACCTGCAGCAGCTCCTTGGTCCCCGCTGGATGTGCCTCGCTCTCGCGACTATCCCCGGCGCCCATCGTCCAGTCCCACAGCTCGACCACGTTGGGTGGTTTAGTCCCGGCGACAAGCAGGCCGCGGCCACCGGTATCGGAACTCCAAAGGGCAGCACCTTCACCGCGTCGGGTGACGTCACAGGACTGGGGCGGGGCATTTCGACCAACGCAGGCAGCCCGATACCCCTCATCGCTCAGCCGCAGCAACTACCCGCACTGGGGTTCGCCGCACCCTGTTCGACATTGATCAGCATGCGGCGGCTCACCCCTGCGGCATCTGCAAGCTGGTCGAGCGTCAAGCGTCGCGACTGTCGTTCCTGCCGCACCGGCCACCGATCGCCGCAAGAGCAGTCGTACTCGCATCCATGAAGTGCATCATGCTGCACTTTCGGCGCAATTTGTGCATCGCCCGTCCGGCACCTGGTGGGCAAGTGAATTGCCGCGACACCCGCCCGGCGGCGGATTTACGAGTTCAACTTGTGCGGGGCGCTCAAGCGCTGGCGGCGGTAAGTGCCTGATCGTAGATCGTCAGTGCCTGGGCCACTTCTTCGGCGGTGACGACGGCCGGCGGTACGACGTGGACGCGGTTTTCAGCGATGAACGGCAGCAGTCCACGGCCAAACAGTTCCGCTTTCAGCCGTCCCATGTATTCGGCGGCGACAGGGGTGCGGGTGGTCCGGTCCTGTACGAGCTCCAGCGCCCAGAAGACACCCCGTCCCCGGACCTCGCCAATGACGCTGTGCTTTTCAGCAAGTGCGTTCAGGCCCGGCTCCAGGTGGCCCCGGCCAATTCGTGCGGCGTTGCCCACTATGTCCTCTTCCTCGAACGCCTCGATGGAGGCGACGATGGAAGCTGCCGCGATTGGGTGTCCTGAATAGGTCAAGCCGCCCGGGAAGACGCGTTCGTCGAAGGTGGCTGCAATGTCGCCGGAGATGATGACGCCACCCACCGGGACGTAGCCCGAGTTGACGCCTTTGGCGAAGGTGATCAGGTCCGGGGTCACGTCAAAGGCGTCGAAGGCGAACCAGTCTCCGGTGCGGCCAAAGCCGGCCATGACCTCGTCGAGGATCATCATGATCCCGTACTCGTCACACAGCGCCCGCACGCCTTCGAGGTAGCCGGGCGTGGGGACCAGGATGCCAGCGGTGCCAGGGACGGTTTCGAGGAGGACAGCTGCGACCGACTGGGGTCCTTCGGCCTGGATCACGCGGCGCAGGTGGTGCAGTGCCCGTTCGGTTTCCTGCTTAGGCGTCTCCGCCCAGAACTCTGAGCGGTAGAGGTACGGGCCGAAGACGTGGATGTGGCCGCGGGAGTATTCGTTGGGGATGCGGCGCCAGTCCCCCGTCGCTGCAATCGCGGCGCCGGTATTGCCGTGATAGGAGCGATAGCGGGAGATGACTTTGTCGCGGCCGGTGTGCAGGCGTGCCATCCGAATGGCATTCTCATTGGCGTCTGCGCCGCCGTTGGTGAAGAACACCTTGTCCATGTTGGCGGGCGCGTGGGACAGGATCTTGGCTGCTGCCGTCGCCCGCACGTGGTTGGCGTGTGCCGGAGCCACGGTTGCCAGGCTTGTTGCCTGCTGGGCGATGGCGGCGATGACTTTCGGGTGCTGGTGGCCGATGTTGGTGTTGACCAACTGGCTGGAGAAGTCCAGGAAGGTGTTGCCGTCGTGGTCCCAGACGGTGCTGCCGGAGCCGCCGGCGATCGCCAGGGGGTTGAGGGACTTCTGCGCAGACCAGGAATGGAAGACGTTCGCCCGGTCGAGGGCAACGACGTCGGCGTTGCTGAGGCCTGCGTTATCGATTGCTGAGTCCAGGATTGCCGGGCTGGCGACCATGACGGTTCCTCTCGGTGGATGGATTGGGAAGTTCCTTCATCATCCGGTCCAAGGGGGTCGAATCGCCGTATACGTTTGTACAATCAGTCCAGTCCTGTTCGACGTTTTCACATCTTGGGGTTCCCGATGCCACCCAGCCTGAACATCCTCCTCCGCAGCCGGTCGCTGAAGCTTCGGCTCGTTGTGCCCGACCTTGGCGCCCAACGGCTCGAAGAACCGGTCAGCTGGGTGCACAGCTCTGACCTTGAGGACCCTACCCCGTTCCTGGACCCGGGCCAGCTGCTGCTCACGGATGGCACGCAGTTCCCCGTGGCCGTTGTGGGTGGTGATGGGGCCGGAACGACGACGGCGGAACGGGCGCCCGAGGGCGGGCCGCAGGAGGTGCCGAACGGCCAAGGGTACGAGGAGTATGTGCGCCGGTTGGTGGATCACGGCATCGTGGGCCTTGGCTTCGCGACTCAGGTCATCCACGGGACGTTGCCGCCGGGACTCGAGGAGGCGTGCCGGAATCAGGGCCTGCCCTTGTTGGAGGTTCCGGACCGCACGCCGTTCATCGCCATTATCCGCAGGGTGGCGGACTACCTCGCGCGGGAAGAGCACGCCCGGGCGGAGTGGTCGCTGCAGGCGCAACGCGCCATTTCCCGTGCAGCGCTCCGGCCCGACGGCCTGACGTCCATCCTGGGCGAACTTGAACGGCAACTGCACAGCTGGGTGGCCCTGTATGACGCGGCAGGGAACTATGTCCGGATGCCGCGGAACCGCCCCGTTCCAGCAAACATCGCCGCCCACGTTAGCCAGCGCGTACGGGATGCACTGGACCTTGGCACGCGTTCGGCCTCACACCTGGAGATCGAGGGCCAGTCGGTGACCCTCCAAACCCTCGGACGTAAGGGCAGTCTTCGGGGAGCCCTGGTTTTGGGCGCCATCGAACCCCTGGATCCCGCGAGGGCGGACATCGTCAACAGCGTGATTGGCCTGGCCAGCCTTGCCTTGGAGCAGGCACGCACCCTCGATACTGCCCGCAGGCACCTCCGCGCCGGCGTTTTTGAGCAGCTGCTGGCAGGCAGCACCGACGTCGCCATTCGGACGGCGAGGCAAGTATGGGGCCAGCTGCCGCGGGAGCCTCTGCTGGTGACGGCAACACGTCAGGAGAGTCCTGCGCCGAACCTGCTCGAAGCCCTGGAGCTCCTGTCCGATGATTACCGCGGTGCGGTCTTCTACGCTGTGCGCGGTGAACTGCTGGTAGTCCTCACGGCACAGGCCCACCAGGACAAGGTCCTGGAACTGCTCAAGCGCCACGGTGCAGTGTGCGGTGTCTCGGCGGAAACCGCCATGAGTGGCCTGGCGGATGCCCTCGAGGAGGCGACGCGGGCGGTGCTCCGTGCCGCGGAGTTGGGCCGCGCCGTCGTCGCATTCCCTGAACTGTCCGACGGCGGGATGCTGGGTTTGCTGCGCGAAGAGAAGGCAGGGCCGGTGGCCCGGAGGCTCCTGCAGCCACTGATTGCGCACGACGCCGCCGAGCAGACTGAACTGCTGGAGACTGTCCGCGAATGGTTCGCCAACAACTGCGTTTGGGACAAGACCGCACGGCGCCTGGGCGTCCACCGGCATACCCTGCGCAACAGGATAGACGCCGCCGGCAGGATCCTTGGCCTGAACCTGGACGGCATGAGCGACCGCCTGGAACTCTTCGCCGCGGTGCAGTTCCTGGAGGAGCGTTAGCAAAAAGCACGCAGGATCTGCGAGAGGGTTGGGGAAAAGCGACGTTAAGTGAGAGAACGTTGGGAAGGGGCAGCCCTATCCCAACGCACTCTCACATCCTGCAGGGTTTTCCCCCACGCTCTATCAGTTCTGGGGGAAGCCGAGGTTGATGCCGCCGTGGCTGGGGTCCAGCCAGCGTGAGGTGATGGCCTTCTCGCGGGTGAAGAACTGGAAGCCCTGCAGGCCATACGCCTTGGAGCTGCCGAAGATCGAGTCCTTGAACCCGCCGAAGGAATAATAGGCCACGGGTACGGGGATGGGGACGTTGATGCCCACCATGCCCACCTCCACCTCGTTCTGGAAGCGGCGGGCGGCGCCGCCGTCGTTGGTGAAGATTGCGGTGCCGTTGCCATAGGCGCCGGAGTTGATCAGGTTCAGGCCCTCCTCGTAGCTGCGGACGCGGACCACGGACAGCATCGGGCCGAAGATTTCCTCCTTGTAGACGCGTGAGGTGACGGGGACGTCATCGATCAGCGTCGGGCCCAGCCAGAAGCCGTTCTCGTCACCGTCGACGTTGATGCCGCGGCCGTCCACCACGACCTGGGCACCGTCTTCCAGTGCGACATCGATGTAGGCCGCCACTTTGTCGCGGTGCTCGCGGGTGACCAGCGGTCCCATGTCACAGTTGCGGCGACCGTCGCCGACCCGCAGCGTTGCCATCCGGGAGGTGATCTTCTCGATCAGTTCGTCGGCGACGGGCTCCACGGCGACCACCACGCTGATGGCCATGCAGCGTTCGCCGGCGGAACCGAAGCCGGCGTTGATGGCGGCGTCGGCAGTGAGCTCAAGATCCGCGTCGGGCAGGACCAGCATGTGGTTCTTGGCCCCTCCCAGTGCCTGGACGCGCTTTCCGTTCCTGGCTGCTGTCTCGTAGATGTACTGGGCGATCGGGGTGGAACCAACGAAGGAGATGGCTTTGACGTCCGGGTGCTCCAGGAGCCCGTCCACGGCTTCCTTGTCGCCGTGGAGCACGTTGAACACACCGTCAGGCAGGCCCGCCTCGGTGAACAGCTCAGCGAGCCAGTTGGCCGCCGTCGGGTCCTTCTCGCTCGGCTTCAGGACCACCGTGTTGCCGGCGGCGATGGCGATCGGGAGGAACCACAGCGGCACCATGGCCGGGAAGTTGAACGGGCTGATGATGCCCACGACGCCAAGCGGTGACTTGGTGGAGTAGACGTCCACACCGCTGGAGACGTTTTCTGAGTGCTCACCCTTGATCAGGTGCGGGAAACCGGTTGCGAGTTCGACGACTTCCTGGCCACGGGTAATTTCACCCAGAGCGTCAGAAACGACCTTGCCGTGCTCGGCGGTGATGATCTGCGCAAGTTCGCCCTTGCGTTCATTCAAGAGCTCGCGGAAGCGGAAAAGGATCTGCTGGCGTTTGGTGATGGACAGATCACGCCAGGCCGGGAAAGCCTTCTGCGCCGAGGAAATCGCAGCTTCGATGTCCGAGGCGTTGGCCAGCGCGACGCGCTTAGTCTCAAGGCCGCGGGCCGGGTCGAAGACGGGAGCGGTGCGATCTCCCGATGAGAGGGATTTGGCTCCGCCGATCCAGTGGGACAGCACGGGCAGTTCCTGGTTTACGGACACGCTTCTTCTCGCTTTCAGTAAATGACGATGGGATGCCGCGAGCGGCTTGCCACCAAAGGTAGTAGTTCCGGGACGAGTAGAGCCACTACATTTGGCGCAGAAGCAAGCGTCCTTTCGACAGATGTACAGCTGTGCCGACGGGGGCTGCGCGAATACGGTGGGAACACTGCAGCCAATAGACGCGCCTTCAGGAGTTCCGATGAAACGCCGACGCCCCGAGGATCTCGCCCCCTATTCCGCGGAGAAAACCGCCGTCCGCACCGGCGAGCACCGCCCCGACAGTGGGTGGTGGTACCCGGTCCGGCCCGAACTGGCTAAAGTGCTTACGGCCGCGGTCAGTCGATGGTGGAAGAGATCGAAGTCCTCATCGTCACCGGTGCAACAACCGCGAAAGTGGAAGCCAACAACACCGCGATCAAGCACACAAAAAGGACAGGCCGGGGATTCACCAACGCACGTAAATACAAAACGCGTATCCTGTTGCGCAGTGCCGCCAGCACCGCGGCATGAACATCCCTCACGGCAGAACGTTCACCATGAACTGTGAAGAGCCAGTTTGATGCCCACGTTGAATGCACAACAGGGCTCGGCCCGTACGACGCGGTCATCCCAGCCATTCCGGCCGCGCCTGGATCACCTCACCAAACCAACTAGTCCTCGACCCATCCGACCACTTCCAAGAAGGCTTCACGGTGGGCAAACCTTGGGAATCGGAGTACTGACATGACACATCGGCGCATTGATGACTGGTGCACCCTCAGCGGTGCCAGCGTTGAAATCCGGCAACGGGGCAGCATAATCTGCAGCGGAATCGTGGATGACGTCACCGACGATGGACGGGTCTTGTGGATCCACTCAACAGTCGAGGGCCGACGACTCTTCGAGAAAGCCGACTTCTACCAGGCCTGGGCCGACGAAGAACGCGTTGGATTCCACTACAAGGTAACCCGCGCTGAAACAAACACCCTTGGACAACCTGGCTACGGAGCTCAGCCTGAGGAATATACTCACGCAGCTTCCACTGCAGCCTGAATCTTGCCAGCTACAACAGTTCGCTCAACCTTGCTGCAACTGTCCGTAATCTGCACCAATTGAGGTACATCCCCACCTGACGAGTGACGTCCGGAAGTCTTGACCTTCTTTTGGAACAGACCTAAAACTCAACCTGACAGGACGAGGGGGAGGCGCAGGTGGGTGGGCAGCGGATCGGGTACGTGCGCGTCAGCACGCTGGATCAGAACGAAAAACGCCAGCTCGAAGGCCAGGTTCTGGCCCGAGTCTTCACGGACAAGGCCTCGGGCAGGGACACTGCCAGGCCGCAGCTTGAGGACCTGCGAGCGGGCCAGGATGCGTGCAACGCCGTCGTCGGTGGCATCCGTCGTCATACGCGGATACTATCCCGTGGCCGTCTTCGGTAGTGTCGCGCATCAGCTAAACGAAATCTCCATTATCGGCGATTAAACAACGGGAGTAGAAGTAGCTGCGAGAACTCCCGTTCCATGGCGAATCTGGAGTTTCCTAAGGTCAGAAGCTGGCGTAGGCCGCAAGCGCATAAAGTGGGACGGTGCGACGCCAATTCAGCGGAGGCGGACACCTTCCCTCGAAGCAAGGATTGCTAAGTCGCGCGAAACGGCTTCTAACGCTTTGCGGCGCTGCAGTTGCCTGCGGTCGGACTTTTCATAACCCTTGGGCTGTGGGACATAGTCGAGTTTTGGTTCAAAGCCTTCGTCTCCGATGTCGTCAATTCTGTCGCATAGCGGGTCGTAGAAGATGACTCCCGGGATGTGTTGGGGTGTCTGGCCTGAAGAGGACTTCGCTATCACTGTTCTTTCTCATCTCTGTGGGTATGGTGCTTTGGTTAGATTCTTGTTAGTCCGCTCTGTCTCACGGGTTGAAGAGGTCGGTGTCGGACACCAGCGTGGTCGGAAGCTGCTGAGAGCTAATCAACGTGTAGAGCTGGTCTAGCAGGTCGTGGGGATCCGCCCAGACTTCGTATCCTTCTGCTGCTTCGAAGAGTGCCCGGTTTCCGTTGTGGTCGGTAGCCATCCAGAGAATGGTGTCGTCCGGCATCACAGTTTCGACGATTCCCGCACGGACAACTTGGCCGTTTTTGTGAATTTCGACATCAGCGCCTACTACGCGGCTCCAGACGTCACATCGGTAAGACTTCATAGTGGTTTGTTCCTCGTTGAGACACGCAAAGTCGCGCCGGTCAGGACGACGGGGCGGACCGATTCTCAGTCCGTTTCCGGCCCCTGGCAGTAGTGGCAGTCGTCATCGCAGCCATCCTGGGCAGACGGAAAACCCTGCAAGGCGGGTCCGACCTCATGCAGGCTCTTGTCACTGCTAAACACTGCAGTGCCCGTCGTGCCCTTTACTCGTTGTTGGGGCATAACGTCTATCCCGCTCACATGGTGCTCGCTTTCGGGCGTTTTCATGGACGCGACGCCTGAGGTCGGTTCGTCCGGAGGGCAAAGGATTGGGTCGTTTGGAGGCGTCTGCGTCGCATCACAGGCAAAGTCATCATTGACCGGCAAACGCTTGTGCGGCCAAGATGGGCGCCATACTTTCGCGCATGTAGTCGGCGACTTCGCTCTGTGTAATGGCCACGTCAAGCACGAATAGGCCCTCAGCGCCGGCAGCGAGCCATTGTTTCAGCACTTGGAGGTCGGCAAATGAGCGCATTTTCACACCTTTAGCGCCCATCGCCAGACCGATGGCGCTGAAGTCCACTTCTGGTATTTGCATGGCAGTATCGTCGAGCCCGCGTGCCGCGTACTGATGGACTTCGGCTCCGTAAGCGGCGTCATTGAAAACGACCATCACTCCGCTTGGGATAGCGCGAATAGCTGATTCAAGGTCAGCAAGAGCCATCAGGGCCCCGCCGTCCCCTGCAACCAGTACCGTAGTCCGGTCTGGACGAGCCACTGCTGCCCCGACTGCTGCCGGGATACCCAAACCGATGGATTGAAAGGCCGTGCCGATCATCATTAGGCCCCGTGGGTCAGGTGCTTGGCAGTACATGGGGATCCAGCCGCAGAAGTGGCCGCCGTCCTGGACTATGGTGCGGTCCGTGGGCAGAAGTGAGTCCAGCTGTTGTGCGACTGCGCGGGGATTAAGGCGTCCGTCGCCCGCGAATTCGTCCGCAGGCTGTTCGTGTGAGAAGGAGGGTGTGACTACTTCAGGGTGCAGAATCCGCCAACCATCGTTGACGGGGGTGACTGCCGCTGTGAGGGACTTCGCCACTAAGGTAGCGTCGGCCTGGATGAAGCAGGTAACCCGAGGATTGGTAGGAGCATCGAGTTCGTCAATCTGAATAACCTCGGCATCCTCTGCAAAAAGGGAGCCATAGCGCGTTTGAAAGGCGTTGAGGCTTGCGCCGGCCACGAGCACAAGGTCAGCTGAGCGCATGATGTGCAGCGGAGCTGTCCTTGCAAAGCCTCCTGCAATGCCAAGGTCCCACGGGGTGTTGAGGTAGTTGCGTGCCATAACGGAGGTGGCAAACAGGGCACCGATTTTGTCACCCAATTTCACCAGGTCCTCCCCCGCCCCGGATATAACGGCACCGTTGCCGGCCATGATCAAGGGC
This sequence comes from Pseudarthrobacter sp. W1I19, assembly GCF_030817835.1. NCBI lineage: Bacteria > Bacillati > Actinomycetota > Actinomycetes > Micrococcales > Micrococcaceae > Pseudarthrobacter > Pseudarthrobacter sp. W1I19. The sequence continues at coordinate 2,011,591 of NZ_JAUSZR010000001.1, read as the reverse complement.
CGCTTGGACCGGTTAAGCAGTGCCGCGACGTCCTCAACCAATTCGAGATTGGCTGTTGCGCGGGCGGCATGTTGCTGCTGTCTCGCCGGTTCCTGTGGCCCGGCGATCTCACTGGAGATGTCATAAGGAATGGACAGGATCACGGGGCACCGTTCACGCCGAGCCAGTAACCATGCCTCTTCAGAAACACGTAAAGCGTTGTCTGCTGCGACCGTCAGGGTCAAAATTCCGAGGCCTTGGGCGACCATCAGCTGGTCTATGTCCCACGGCCGGGGACCGGAAGTCGGGGCCTCCCCCACGACAACCACCATCGGGATTCGTGCCTTTGCGGCCTCCGTAAGGGCAGTCAGTGAGTTGGTGAAACCGGCACCGTAAGTAACTGTGGCGACAGCAACCTTGCCAGATGCCCGGTAGTAGGCGTCCGCCATCGCTACCGTCCCGGCTTCGTGCCTCGCGCTGATATACGGCAGGCCGCGGGCGGTGAGGTTGGCGGTAAAAAAAGCGTTGCCGTTGCCCATCAGGCCGAATACGGCCTCAGTATGCTGTGCGCAGACATTGGCGACGATATCGGAGACATTCAGGTGGTCGGTCATGTGGGTTCCTTAAGGTCAGGGCTGTCGGGCCAGCACGGCGGCTGCCTGTCGGGCTACGTCCAGAATCCTGTTATTGGCTTCGGGAGTACCGATAGTGATACGGATGCCTTCTTCTGGAAAGGCGCGCACAGACAGGGCGTTCTCTTCAAATAGGGCGGTCAGGGCGCCGGTCCGGTCCCGGCTGTCGAGCCACAGGAAGTTGGCCTCGGATTGCAGGACGGGTAGTCCGGCGTCCAGCAAGGCAGCGTGCACGCGTCGGCGTTCGGTGACGAGGATGTCGATCCGCTCCTGAAGCTCGTTTTCGGCTTGCAGGGATGCCACCCCGGCCTGTTGGGCCAGTGCCGTGACGGCAAACGGGACAGCGACTTTTCGAAGGGTGGTGATCAGGTCCGGTGCCGCGATGGCATAGCCAAGGCGCAGCCCGGCGAGCCCGTATGCCTTGGAGAAGGTGTGCAGAACTGCGACGTTGGGGTATTTGCGGAACATGTCGACGCCCACGGCCGTAGCAGGGTCGCAATTGAAGTGGACATAGGCCTCGTCAAGCACGACAACGACATCCGAAGGTATGGACTGGACGAAGGTTTCAACTGCAGTTGCGCTGAGTACTGAGCCGGTGGGGTTGTTCGGGTTGCAAATGAAGATGACTTTGGTTTTTCGGGTGACAGCTGCCGCCATTGCGGCCAGATCGTGACTGCCATCGGCTGCCAGCGGAATGGGCTGCGGTGTCGCGCCGGCCACGGTCGCCAGAAGCGGGTACGCCTCAAAGGATCGCCAGGGGAACATCACCTTGTCGCCCGGGTTTGTTATGGCGTGGATGATTTGACTGGCGACTTCAACGGATCCGGCGCCGAGTGCAATGTTCTCCGGTGAGACCGCCCATCGGTGGGCGATGGCGTGGGTGAGATCCTCGGCGGCGATTTCCGGGTAGAGATTTATGTTTGCCACGGCATCAATCACTGCCGCAGTTACGGACGGCAGTGGCGGGTATGGATTCTCGTTGGAGGAGAGTTTGAAAGCCTTCAGGCCGTCGATGCCGGTGGGTGCCTTTCCCTGGCGGTAGGGTGGAAAGTTTTCAAGCCCGGCGCGGTGCGGGATGGTCATGGAGTTCTCCTAGTAGGCCGGAGCTAAGGGATACTGTGGCTGTTATGGGCGCGATCCTGAAAGGGGCCTCTTTGCCCATAGGGATGCGCGGCGTCCCGCTGCGCTGGCAAGAGAGGTGCGAAAAAGGATCCGGCTATCTCAATGCACCTCAGGAAGTTGCTCAGGGGCGCGGCGACTCAAGAGCTGGGGCCCATTTTCGCGAAGCACGAAGTTTTCCTCGTGTACCATGCCCTGGCCGGGATTTATGTCCAATGAGGGTTCAAGAGTCAGTACCATGCCAGGAAGGAGGACCGTCTCATCCGTATTGGTGTGCGAAGGCCATTCGGTCAGGTGCATGCCGAGCCCATGACCTAGACGCCCAACATTTCCACAGGCGTAACCGTTCCCGACAATGACGTTTTGCATCGCGCGGAAGAGATCGCCAGACGTCACGCCGGGACGGGCAATGTCCAGGGCAGCATTGGTGGCCTCGAAGAGTGTGGAGTATGCATGGGCCGACGCGCGGTCAGCCGAGCCAATTGCATAGTTGCGATCAAAATCGCAGAAGTAGCCGTCGTAGACCGTGCCCGTGTCGATCATCAGCACGTCACCTTCGGTCAACGGACGGTCTCCCGGAGGGGAGATGACATTGTCGTATCCCCCGGGGGCAGCCGCACCAACAAGATATGGAACATCGTCCGCGCCCCGCTTCAACAGCTCAATCTTGACTGCACGAAAGGTTTCGATGAGTGGCTGCCCGGCAGCCGCGATGCCGGGAATCAAGTCGAAGACATCGGAAGCGATGCGGCAGACGTGGGCAATCTTTTCGATTTCCGCCTCTGATTTGACCATCCGCAGGGACTTCACGATGTCGGTGGCATCGTGGAAACTGAAGCCCTGCAGCATGCCGCAGAGCCGGTTGTAGTCCGCCAGCGGCATGCGCAACGTCGTTTCGGGGCCCATCGGCACGCCCACCCGGGAGCGATCTCCCAGAATTTCGTGCATGGTCGCGGCAAGCAACGAGACGCCTTCGTCCTCGGGCTGCGGTGAAGTCCAGGACCGGACGTCATCGATCCAAGTCTCCGCCACCGGGGGGTATCCGATTCCCGGAACCACTGCTGTTGGCCGCCCGTTGGCTGGTACCAGAAGGAACCACGGGCGAGTCGGGCTTTGCCAGAACTGCGACAGGAAGCCCGTGAAATAGCGGAATTCAGCTTCTGTCGTGATTAGCAGTGCGTCCAAGCCGGCCTGTGTCATCAACAGCTGCGCGCGCGCCAATCGCTCTTGGAATTCCGAAACTGGAAAGCCGCGCCTCGGCGGAGTGAAAAGTTCGGAAGGTACAGGACGCGTCCCGTTGTGCAGGGCGCCGGTCCACGCTATGTGGTCGGGGATATGGTTTTTTCGCATCCGTTGGTTGCTCCTAGATGTTATGGCGTATGGGCCAAGTGTCGTCATTGGAGGCCCGGCTTTGGACTGGCCCGGACCTAGCGTGGCCCGGCCCAGCATCTGAAAGCTGACCGCGCCCTGGGGCCCGTCACCGCATCAAGTCTCCCTCAGGAAGAAATAAACAAAAAGCGGTCAAATGTGGCCATCAACTTTAAGCAAAGGTAGACAATCACCTTGAAGAAAAAATGGAGGGAATAGGCCACAAATCATCACTTTTAGTTTGCATTTCTTTGTCGGAGGATGGGTGCATGCTTCTTCCGCAGACCAGCTATTGGTACTCGAATCCCTCCGCCCGCTCCTGGCAAACGGCAACGCCTGAATCTGCCTTGTCATTTCACCGCAGTCTTCACGGGTACACGCCTACACCCCTTGTTGATCTGCCTTCGCTCGCCAATGAGCTTGGGGTGGCCCGCGTCCTGCTTAAGGATGAATCCAACAGGTTGGGTCTGCCCGCCTTCAAGATTCTTGGGGCGTCGTGGGCGGTTTGCAGGGCATTGTGCCAGCGCTACAACTTGGACCCCGATGGCATGACTGTCCCCCGGCTCAAGGAATTCATCCGTACCAGCGTGGGGGTTGCAGAATTGCCGGTGCTCGTGTCGGCCACGGATGGCAACCACGGCCGTGCAGTGGCCCGAATGGCAGGTTTGTTGGGTTTGTCAGCGCGGATCTACATTCCGGCTGGACTCAGCTCGTCCGCTATAGATGGCATCCGGAGTGAAGGCGCAGCCCTGATTGAAACCGACATTACCTACGACAACGTCGTCACCCTAGCGGCCGAATCCACGGAGGGCGAAGCGTTCGATGTACTGATTCAGGACACCGCTTGGCAAGGCTATATGGAGGTCCCGCAATGGATTGTTGACGGATACGGCACATTGTTCGGCGAGATCGACGACGCACTCCAAGAGCAACACGCGACCGGTCCGGATCTGGTCGTCTGCCCTGTGGGTGTCGGTTCCCTCGCTCAGGCACTGGTGGAGCACTACCGAAGCGCCGGAAATGCGGCCCCGGCACTGCTGAGTACCGAGCCCAATACGGCCGCTTGCATAGCGCAGTCCCTGCAAGCGGGAAAACCGGTAGTGGTGGATACCTCTTACCCGTCCATCATGTCAGGGCTCAATTGCGGCACGCCTTCGGAGCTGGGTTGGCCGGCGCTCATGGCAGGGATAGATGCCGCTGTCAGCGTCTCCGAGGCCGACTGTCGCCAAGCAGTCCTGGATCTGCGGCGCTTGGGGCAGGACGTCGGCCCATGCGGTGCTGCGACCTTGGCCGGCGTGCGATCCGCCTTGGCGAGTCCGGAACGGCGACAGCAGATGAGCCTCCACGAAACTTCTGTGATTGTCCTGGTCAGTACCGAAGGCTTGGCCGCGAATCCGCTCCGATGAAAGGTTTACTCCCCATGGAAGCATCGAAAAAAGTGAAGACCGAAACCTTGCCCTGCGCGCTGGAGGACCCGGTAGCGCTCCTGCAGCAACTCGTTAGGATCAATTCCGTAAACCCGGACCTTGTTCCCGGTGCGGCTGGAGAAACAGCCCTTGCCGCCTTCACTGCCACCTGGCTGGAGAAACGGGGTTTCATCGTGACCCGTCTCGAAGCCGTGTTCGGGCGCCCCTCCATCGTTGCCGTCGCGGCGGGCACGGGCGGAGGCAAGAGCCTGATGTTCAACGGCCACCTCGACACCGTCACTCTTGCAGGCTATGACGGGGATCCACTTGAGCCCCGGCTGGAGGCCGGACGCATGTATGGCCGCGGGACTTTCGATATGAAGGCTGGGATTGCAGCGATGATGGTCGCCGCCGCAGATGCGGCGACCCGCCAGCATTCGGGCGACATCATCCTTGCCCTCGTGGCCGATGAGGAATTCGGCAGCGCCGGCACTGAGGAGGTCCTCCGGCATTTCAGGGCCGATGCCGCGATCGTCTCCGAACCCACGCATGAGGACATCGTCATCGCCCACCGTGGATTCGTATGGTTCGATGTCACCATCCAAGGTACTGCCGCCCACGGTTCCCGCCCTGATCTGGGAATCGATGCCATTGCAAAGGCCGGAAGATTCCTTACCGGTCTTGAGGAACTCAGCCACGCGTTGCTTAGGGGACCCGCTCACCCGGTTCTAGGGACGGGGAGCATCCATGCCTCGCTCATCCGCGGCGGGGAAGAGCTCTCCAGCTACCCTGCAGCTTGTACCGTCTCGCTCGAACGACGCACGGTGCCGGGGGAAAATGCCGCAGCCGTAGAGGCTGAGTTGCGGCACATCCTCGATGCCATCGCGGCATCCGACCCCGACTTCAGTTACACACTGGCCGCGGGCTTGGAACGCCAAGCATTCGAGGTCCCTTCCGACTCCCCCATTGTCCGTGCGGTAGCCGCCGCTGCGGGGGCCGTCACTGGGCATCCCGCCCCCCTCCGGGGCGAGGCGTTCTGGACCGATGCTGCCCTCATGCTCGAAGCCGGGATTCCCGGGCTCCTCTTCGGCGTAGACGGCGGCGGGGCCCACGCCGCCACGGAATGGGTCGACCTTGCTTCATTGAAGAGGGTCAGCCAAATCCTTGCCGACACTGCCGCCGATTTCTGCCTCTAACCACACCTTCGAAGGATATTAATGACTGCCCAGACCACCTCCCTGTCCCATAGAGCACTCCGGGGACGACTCGCCGAACTCGGGTTGGAACTCCCTGAAGTACCCGCCTCCGCCGCTCCGTACATACCGGCCGCCCGGGCCGGAAACATCGTCTACACTTCGGGACAGCTCCCCCTCCTCGAGGGGAAGATGGCGACCGGGGGCAAGGTTGGATCGCAAGTCTCCGTTGAGACGGCGGCCGACCTTGCGAGGACGTGCGTTCTGAACGCGCTGGCCGCGGCAGGAGGCCTGGGCGACCTGGACCATGCCCGGATTCTCAAAGTCACCGGGTTCGTCGCCTCTGCCCCAGGCTTCAACGGCCAGCCCGCCGTGGTCAACGGCGCCAGCGAGCTGCTGCTGGCGCTGTTCGGGACCCGCGGCGAGCACGCCCGCTCGGCCGTTGGCGTAGCGGAACTGCCTTTGGATGCACCAGTCGAGGTGGAGATTATCGTAGAGTTTCCGTGACCAGGGCATAGTCTCTAAATTAAGGCGGCGGAGAGGACAGAAGTGCTGAACGTAGTCCGGCTCAAGGTCTTGCTGGAGTTGCATCACCGTAAGACGCTCTCTGCTGTGGCCGCCGCGTTGTCTTACAGTACGTCAGCTGTGTCGCAGCAGGTCCGTCTACTGGAAAAGGAAATTGGCGTCCCCCTTGTCGAGCCTTCCGGGCGCCGTCTGCAGCTGACCCCGCAGGGGCTGATCCTCGTCGCCCACGCCGAGCAGATCCTGGACCTACTCGAAAGGGCAGAGGCGGACGTGTCCACCTCCATGACCCAGCCGCTGGGCGTGGTCAAGGTCGCAGCCTTCCAGTCCGCGGCGCTGACGATAATTCCCGACGCCCTGACGGAACTGCGCCGCCTGCACCCGCAGCTGACCGTCGAGTTTGAGCAAGGTGAACCGGAGGCCACCCTGCCTTCTCTGGCCTCCTCCGAATACGATCTTGTTATCGCCGAATCTTTCCCCGGCCTGCCCCTGCCGACCCTGCCGGGGATCGCGGTCACTACGATCATGGACGATTCACTATGGCTCGTCATGGACGCGGCCATCGCCGGAGGCCTGGACCCGGGCCAGGATTTGATCGCTCAGCTGGCGGATGCCCGCTGGGCGGTGGAGACCGTAGACTCGGCTTCCCGGGCATGGCTAACTAACCACTGCCGGAAGGCGGGCTTCGAGCCCAAGGTTATCTGCTCCTCCGAAGATGTTTCAGTTCACTTGCGGTTTGTCGAGGCCGGACTGGCCGTCGCTGTCCTTCCCGGACTCTCACTCGTCGGTGCGTCGACCACGATTCGCCGGTTCCCCACCTCCGGAATGCAGAACCGGAAGATTCTTCTCGCAGCCCGGGAAGCCTCCCGTCGACGCCCTGCTATATTGGCCGTATCCGCTGCCCTTCACCGGGCTGCCGCGGCTTATACAACCGGGGCAGAACCAGCGAAAATTGAGCTTGGAGCGGGGGAACTCTGAACTGCAGGGGACCTGTTTGATTTAGTCGTGCACCCACCGAATACATTCCACCGTAAAGGGGCCGACTACATACGGATGGCGGTGCCCCAGGTTTGTTGGACACGGCGTGGACACGATGTCACCACCGGCATCCCGTTTACGACAAGCGAGCAGACTCGACGTTTGTCAATATCGCACGAATTGACAAGAGGTCATCCATGCGCATTATGGACCATAGTCTGGGACACCAAGGCCATCTTTTCTCAAGGCCGAGGACAGTTGGGCCTTCTCGAGGCTGAGGAGGTGGCGGTAATGGCCATGAATCAAGTACGGGCAACTTCCGCGCGGACAGCACCGGCGGGACTAAGGTCGGACGCGGGCCGGATTCGGACGGTACAGTCGTCGGTAGTTGGTGGGAGTCATTGAAAGTTCGCGCATGAAATGCAGCCGCATGTTCGTCGAAGTCCCGAGGCCACAACGGTGGGCAATGGCTTCGACGGTCAGGTCACTAGTTTCAAGGAGTCTTCGGGCCTCCGCCATTCGTTGCCCGGTTAGCCACTTCAGCGGTGTCACGCCCGCTTCCGCCAGGAACCGGCGGGCAAACGTGCTGGGTGCCCATCCGGCATGATCAGCCAAATCTGCGACCGATATGGGCTTGGAGAGGTTCTTCTGAGCCCACACGCAGGTCGCTCCGAAGAGTCCGATCGGGGCAGCGACAGGATTGTCGATGAACTGAGCCTGTCCGCCTTCCCTGTGGGGCGCAACTACCATGCGGCGGGCAATTCTGTTGGCAGCCTCGGTTCCGAAATCGTTTCTGACCAGGTGGAGGCAAAGATCTATGCCAGCGGCAACACCAGCGCTGGTACTAACTCCGCCCCCATCTACGTAGAGCACGCCGGCATCGACGGTCGTCGACGGATACATCGCGGCCAGCCGTTCAGCATTCCGCCAGTGAGTTGTGGCGCGTTTTCCATCCAGGAGTCCTGCGGCTGCCAGAGCGAACGCACCCGTGCAAACGGAAACGATTCGCGCTCCACGACGACTGGCCTGACGCAGCGCATTACTCACCTTCTCCGGAGGGTCGTCCAACGGACTGAAACCCGGAACAACCACCGTGTCGGCAGCGCGAAGGAGGTTAAGACCATGGGTTATTTGGATGGCGTAGCCTGTCGTCGTGGAAACGAGACCAGGCTCTGCGGCGCACACCCTGAATGAATACCGCTCCCGCTCGTCTGGGTGGCCGAATACCTGGGCGGGTATGGCGAGATCGAAGGCCACTACTCCCGGCAATGCCAGAGCCACGACGTTGTGCATGGCCATCACTGTACAGGTGAAGGAGACAATTTGGCAGAATAGTTTCGATACGCAGCAATTCTGCCCATTCTTTTTCTTCAACCCGCCTGACAGGGTCGTACGTATGGAAATCTCCCGTCAGACAGCTTCGAAGAACACCCGACGTATCGTGGATTTGAGCCACACCATTGCAGAAGGCGTCATCACCTATCCGGGCCTTCCTGCCCCAACATTTCAGTCCTACCTTTCCAGAGCGGATTCGCCCTCCCGATTCGCCCCTGGAACGGAATTCACCTTGGATACGATCTCCATGATCGGCAATACGGGCACGTATTTGGATAGTCCGTTCCATTGCTTCGCAACTGGAGGAGACTTGGCCTCCTTAGACTTGGAGACCCTGGTAGGCCTTCGAGCGGAGGTGATCCATGTTCCATTCGAGTCCGGAAGGGGCATAACCTCTGCCTTGCTTCAGAATAGGGACCTGAAGGGCGCAGCAGTCCTCTTCTATACCGGCTGGGATCGTCTTTTCGGCACACCGAAGTATGGGGTTGGCGCACCTTTTCTCACGGAAGACGGTGCACGGCATCTGGTCCAGGAGGGGGCTGCACTCGTTGGGATCGACTCACTAAACATCGACGACAAGGATTCCAGCGGTGAAAGGCCGGCCCACACGCTTTTGCTCGCTGCAGGTATTCACATAGTCGAGCACCTCACGAACCTCGGAAACGTACCCGAGCAAGGGGCACGCTTCACGGCCGCACCACCGAAAATCAAGAATTTCGGAACCTTCCCTGTCCGAGCCTATGCAGAACTCTGATGTCCCCACGTGCGACGGCATGCCGCTACAGGCTGCGGTTCAGCGTGGGATGTTCGCGGCCACTGAAAAAGGCGTCAGGGCCGGGCATATTGGGCATGGTGCGTCGCTCGGTTTGCCCGCAAGCGTCGTCAAGGCAATCAGCAGAATACTTTCGTCATTAGGCGTTTCTGCCCATTACAGGGCCGGAAAAGCTATGACATCGTTGGCTGCATGATGACTAAGGCGGACCCACAATGACACGGCACATAGGAATTTTCCTCTTCGACGGCGTCGAAGAGCTCGATGCTGTCGGCCCCTGGGAAGTCCTATCGCACTGGACTAAAAGATTTCCCGAAGATGGGTTTGGAGTATCCACGGTGTCGAAGGACGGGAAGCACGTGCTTGCCTCCAAGGGACTCACGTTGGGCGCACATCACTCTTTTGCCGATGCTCCTCACTATGACGTATTCCTGCATCCCGGCGGTCCCGGCACCCGTATATTGATGAGGGACACCGGACATCTTGATTGGGTGCAACGGCAGCGAGTCAAGACCCCGCTGATGACGAGCGTTTGCTCTGGTGCGCTCGTTTACGCTGCCGCTGGATTGCTAGAGAACCGTCCTGCCACGACCTACTGGAATGATGTCGCTCTACTCGCGGAACTGGATCCGACAATCAGCTTGAGGACGCAGGACAGGTACGTTGACGACGGCGACTTGATCACGAGTGCAGGCGTAAGTGCAGGCATTGATATGACCCTGCACTTAGTACGGCGACTCGCCGGTCCTGACCGTGCCCGCGAAGTCCGTCGGGGAATCCAATACGACCCTGAGCCGCCGGTCTGACCTAGATGGCGGGCGGCATCTTGCAGTACAGGGTTCCCTGGATTGGACAGCGGGAAACCCAGACCGATGGGCGAATGCTCGATCGACGTGTCAGCGACGGTGTAACACTCACGACCTCCAATTGCTGGCCCGGTCGAGACGGTGACGCGATGCGTGGGTGTGTACCTCGCTCGCTGTCTGTCTAGTGCCTCCCGGTGCTAATGCACGTCTAAGGGCGGCATCCTGCGGGCTCGCCGATGTCTTTCGCCAGCAGCCTCCCGGCCATCCCGCCGGCACCTTGCTGGCTGTCATTGACGGCGGCAAGGACCTCCCCCGTCTTTCCGTTTAGTTCATGTGAGTGAAATTGCCCTTTGGAGAAGCATTCCTATTCAGCAGGTTGAGAATCAGAACCATGTCATGGTCTCTGGCGGTGTCATTCACCTGCAGTGGCGTGCTCCAGAGGTTACTGAAGAAAATGTCACAGCCGCGATGGCAAGCGTCGCGCAAGTAAGGGCAGACGCTGTCCATTTTCTGCTTATTGAGCTATGCGGTGTACGAACGGTGAACTACCGGGTGCATGAAGCGGTGGCTGCAGGAGCGTTGCCCGTTACTCGGCTGGCTATAGTCGCTTGTTCACCCGTCGACTGGGCAACAGCGTATTTTTACGTGAGCAAAGTGCGGCCCAGCGGTACGGCGAGACTGTTTACGTCCCTTTCTGAGGCATTTGCCTGGCTCGCCATGGATTTAAGGCCTGAGGAAGACAGCTGACCGACAGCGCACATCAACGGCGAAGCCTCCTAGTTGGCAGTAACCGTCGGACTCGCTGCGTTTATGCCAACCAGTGAGGTGCTCCTAAATTGAGTGTCTTCGGGAAGAACAAGCCAAGGCAAAGGGTTGCGGGGGTTGTTTGTTCGAAGGAAGCTTCCGGAACTTCCCGCGGGGAAACCGGCCTCCCCGCCAAAACCCTGGAAGAGTGCTTCTCGGAGTTCATCCACATCCCTGGGATACGGCGCGCGCTAACGGCTCCGACCCTTGCCAGGATTCATGTCTCGTACCGGTGGGGATGGCCCCGCCGGCTTGGGCGGATTCAAAGAGCCACTGAGCTGGGCATGGGTCGGAACTTCCCGAAGCAGAACGAACCATCCAAATTCTCGCCACCGTGGGACCGCAGTGCCGTCACACGTCCACGCCATGACCGGCAGACCTGAGCACTATGCAAGGAGAACAGAAGCATGAACCCATCACTCCCACGGCGTACGCCGTCAGAACTCAATGTCGATGCGACAGGTGTGCTCGCCTTCCTCGATGGAATGGAAAAGGCTGACGGTGTTGAACCGCACAGCATCATGCTGCTGCGAGGAGGAGCCGTTATCGCTGAGGGATGGTGGGACCCATACACAGCTGAGCGGGCGCGCCTCTTGTACTCGCTTAGCAAGAGCTTCACGTCCACCGCGGCGGGCTTCGCCGTCGATGAGGGACTTATCGATCTCGACGACACAGTGATCAGCTACTTTCCAGAGTTGGATGGCGAGGTCACGGACGCCCGTGCTCGCTCGATTCTGGTGCGGCACGCCTTGGCAATGGCCGGAGGCCACCACGAGGACACGATGGAGCGGGCGCTGGCGATCGACCCAACCAACCTCGTCCGTGGTTTCTTGATGACCCCGCTCGAAAGCGATCCCGGAACGGTCTTCGCCTACAACCAGCCATCCACCTATACCGTGGCGGCCATCGTGCAGAGAGTGACTGGGAAGCGACCGAGCGAGTACTTGCGCTCACGATTGTTCGATCCGCTGGGTGTCGGCGACGTTGGGTGGCTGCAGGATGACTCCGGGCGCGAGCAGGGCTACAGCGGGATGTTCGCAGACACCGACGCCATTGCCCGCCTCGGACAACTCTATTTGCAGCGCGGTATATGGAATGGAAAGCAGATTCTCTCCACCAGTTGGATCGACCAGGCCACCACCGTCAAGGTGGCGACGTCGGCTCAGGACGACCCAGACTGGAGCAAGGGCTATGGATTCCAGTTCTGGATGGCCAGGCACGGCTACCGCGGCGACGGCGCCTACGGCCAGTTCTGCGTTGTACTGCCCGAATACGATGTCGTGCTCGCCCTCACCGGGCAGAGCATGGACATGCAGAAGGTCCTCGACCTTGCTTGGGAACACCTCCTTCCGGCCTTCAGTGGCGACGAGACATCTGCCACAGACGCATCTGCAGACGCAGCCCTCCGGCAACGACTGGCGACTGCGAGCCTTCCTCCCCTGACCAACGCCCAGGCGATCCCACCCCTAGATTCACGGTCGTACGCTGCTGCCGCCGGCAACGATCATCCGAGTCTTAATCGCATCGATATGGACACGGCAGTGAATGGGTCCCCCTGGTCGCTGACACTCGTAGACGGCGATGACCGTCTCGGCATCTTTCCCGGCATTGGAACGTGGGGCGTCGCCGGAGTTACAGCGGCCAGTGCCGGCTGGATTGCCTCAGGCGATGCAACCAGTTCGGCAGGCAGGCTTGCCGCCGACGTGATCTTCCTTGAGACTCCACATCGCCTTCACCTTGTACTCGATGCATCGACCTCTACGTTTACTGCGAAGTGGGCCACTCACCCGCTCGGTTTCATGCCGCTGCGTGCGATGAAGGTGCCCGAGACTGCACGGGCCGTGTGAGTCATCACAGGCGAGACGGCGCTGCTTGTCGAACGAGACCACAGCCACGTCTTCCGGTATTCGCAGGCCCGCCTCGGACAGCGCCTAGTAGCTGCCGAAAGACAGTCGGTCGTTCATGCACAGGAAGGCAATGAATTGTACGCCGCGATCCAGGAGCCCCCTCGCTTACTGCTTACATGCCCTTCCGCTGGGTAAGCATCCGCGCCATCACAGCATCATCGTCGAGATCGACGACAGCAACCAAGTCTTCTTTCGAGCCTTACACCCAGAAAATCCACTTCGCGGCACCCGCGACCAACCCGTACTGCAAGCCGAGCGCCGCCGACAGCGCCATTGACCGCAACCCGCGCATATAAGCATGACAGCGCCTCCCGTCGATCATGACGCGCCAGCCAAACGGACCACACAGGGGAAACGGACACCAAAAGAGCGGTCCAAGACAACCCAGGCCTGGACCGCTCAACCTTGCCCTCTTGACAAGGAACGCCTACATATCAGGTGCAGACACCCCCGTGTGGGGTGCCGAGGCCTCCCAAGGCGTTCGTCCCAAGGTTCCCCAATCGGGACTGGCTAAATCATGCTTGCCTCGCCGTCCAGCGACTAGGGACTGTCCGATAAACGGTGTGTAAGCTCCGGCCGGTTTCATTATTGAGCGATTCTCTCGAACCGGCCGGCGAAGGTAATAGCGAACGCGTTTAGCGCGGGCTTCCACCTCATCACCCAGCGTGCCCGGCCCCCGCCGGTGGGATCAAGAGATCTGGTGACGAGATAAAGGCATTTCAGGGCAGCGGTTTCGTTCGGAAAGTGCCCGCGGGCCCTCACAGCCCTCCGGTAGCGTGCGTTGATCGACTCGATCGCGTTCGTTGTGCAGATCACCCGCCGGATCTCCACGTCGTACTCCAGGAAGGGCACGAATTCAGCCCAGGAGGACTCCCAGAGCCGGACGATTGCGGGATATCGCTTGCCCCATTCGGCGGTGAACTCGGCGAACCGGTCCTTCGCCGCTTGCTCCGATGGGGCCGTGTAGACCGGTTTGAGTGCCCTGACGATGCCGTCGCGGTGTTGGCGTCCGGCGTAGCGGAAACTGTTGCGGATCAGATGCACGATGCACTGCTGCACGACCGTTCGCTCCCACGTGGTCGTGATCGCCTCCGGCAGGCCCTTGAGTCCGTCGCAGACGGCGATCAACACATCTTCCACGCCCCGGTTCTTCAGCTCGGAGAATACCTGCAGCCAGAACCGTGCACCCTCGCCACCGTCGCCGGCCCAGATCCCCAGAATCCCCGTTTCCCCGTTGGTAGTGACTCCCATGACCACGTAGAACGGGGTGTTGCGCACCTGCCCGTCACGGACCTTGACCACGACCGCGTCAACGAAGAGCACCGGATAGACCGGATCCAAAGGCCGGGCTGACCATTCGGCCAGTTCCCCGGCGACCTTCTCCGTGATGCGGCTGATGGTGTCTTTAGAGACCTTGGCTCCGTAGACCTCATCGAAGTGCGCGGCGATTTCCCCAGTGGTCAGCCCGCGGGCAGAGAGCGAGAGCACGATTTGATCGATCCCGTCCAGACGCCGTTTCCGCTTGGGCACGATCACCGGCTCGAACGAGCCGTCCCGGTCCCGGGGCACCTCGATCTCGACCGGGCCGATCTCGGTCAGCACGGTCTTTGTTCGGTGCCGTTGCGCATGTTGCCTGCGATAGGTGTCTGGCCATGCTCGTGGCCGAGGTGCTCGGTCAGTTCCGCTTCCAGCGCAGTCTCGAGCACGTTCCTCGTGAGCTGGGTCAGCAGTCCGCCGGGGCCTACCAGGCTCATGCCCTGTTCCTCGGCCTGCGCGAGCAACTGCTCCGCAAGCTCCTTCTGATCGATGATCTCTCCCGTCACAGGATCGATCATCACCTCTGTCATTGCGGTCGTGGACTCTGACACGGCCGTCTCCTTTCGGATCAGGCCGGAGCCCACACACCGTTATTCAGACAGTCCCAGCGACTAAAGTGAGCCCATCAGGACACTGTTTAGTCATGTGCAGGGGCATCAGAGCAGGTATGATGAGCGCGAGTAGCAGGAGATCAACGTGCCGGTAAGACCACAACATTGGCTGCCAGGCTTAGTTGCCGGACAGGGTCTCATCGATTCCAGTGGCGTGGCTTGCACCTTGGACTACGGCGAGATCTATCCATTCGGGTTGCTTGCACAGGTCAGCGCTCGGTTCCGAGGACCCTTGTCCCTCGAAAAGCAACGTGAAATCGGCACGCAGTCAGAGTCCTATCTGCGGAATAGGCCAGCTTCCGGACCGCAGCTGACATTGAAGCAGGAAGGCAAAGAGGGAATCCCAGGGGAGATTGTCACTCACGAGGGTCACAACGCCTTATGGACCATCACCTACTGGTTTGAGCAAACAGTCGCCCCTTCAGCCTGGTCACTGAATTTCAACTGGGCAGAGCAACGGTTGGAATGCAATTTTGCGGTCTCGTCCGAACAGTCCAGCCTCGCCTTAGACGAAGCCACAGAGTTGTGGAGTGCCGACGCAGAGGGATACTCCTCCGCATAACCTATGGGCTTGTTCGTAGTCCCCGTTGGCTTGTTCGCGCCAGTATTCGTCCCTTTGCCACAGTGAAAACCGGGTGGCCCAAGCGACGTCACACGCCTTCAGTTCGACAACAACCCCGCTCGTATTCCACCCGCCTCAGGCTCGGTCATTTGTCGTCGACGGGCAGCGCGAGAGTCTCGCCATGCTCGAGGACCTGGACTGCGTCTCGTGCGACCAGTTCGATTGCCCGTCACAACTCGCTGAGCAGCAGCCAACCCCTACACGGTCGACGGGCTGACTTAAACGAGAAACACCCTGGCGAGGTCTTAAATCCCATGCAGCAAGGACGTCGCCGGACTCATTCCCTCACGCCCGGCACGGCGTGACATGAAGGCACCAACGTTACTAATGAGATGGGTCGTTCCCGTGCCGCAAAGACGTCCGGACATGGGCCAGAACCCGCGTCATTCCGGGGTTTTTGGTACCCACCTCCGATATCGACTTGGGTGCCACGGAGCTCATGCGGTCTGGCCAGTGAATGTTAAGGCAGGGGGTGGGTCGGTTTAGGCCCGTGTTTTCCTTGTTCAGGCAAGGTTCTCTGCATTCAATAGGCCCCCTGGCACGGCGACCAAGTCGCGGGGCCGAGCTTGACCGGAGGACGATAGCGACCTTGCGAGAGACCATGGGAGAGGAGCTTGATTGACGAACGTTCAAGAACGAGGTGGGTCGGCATGGGCCAGGTCGTACGGTGCTCGCTCAACCAACCAGCGTCCGTCAGACGGACGAGCAATCGGGCGCATGGATTATCCTCCCGTGAGACGCGGGCTCGAATTCGGTCACGATTACCCGTCTCCGGCGGAGGCCGCCGTCAACAGGTGCGCCGCCAATTGTCTCCCGCGCGGTCGATGGCACGTTTCCATCGTTAGCGCGCGCCCGCAGGCTGCAATTGCTTCCGTTTTCCACATATGGGAACGCGACCTTGTCATCCGGGAGCACAAGGAGGGCCGTTGCTGGTGCGGCCGGGCCTGGCATTAACCGCCCGGTAGAGGCTGCGGCAAGGCTGGAAACCACCTGAAGCCCAAGGGAACGCAAGTTCGTGCCGGGTCCGCTGACACAGGGCGCCTGCATCGAGTAGCACCGGGGCAGGGTTCGACGTCGGCCGAGTTTGCCCACGTGCAAGAATGAAACCATGTGGACTGAAACGAGCGGCGTCATCGGTGTTGGTTACGAAGGGAAGGACATTGCGTTGTTCCTTGAGGAACTGACGGCTTGGAAAATCGGGACGGTCGTGGACGTTCGGCTGAACCCGATCTCAAGGAAAAAAGGCTTCTCAAAGAGGGCGCTGAGCGGAGCACTAGCCGAGGCCGGCGTCGGCTACAGGCACATGCCGGCGTTAGGGAATCCCAAAGACAACCGTGAAGGTTTCTGGGCTCCGGGCACTGCGGCTGCAAAGGTTGCGGGCGAGCGTTTCGAGTCTCTGCTTGACGGCGAAGTTGCTGCAGAAAAGATTATTGAGCTCACCGACCTTGCCGCGGGGCAGCGTGTGGCCGTGCTGTGCTTTGAGGCCAGTGAGCTGTGCTGCCACCGCAAATACGTTCTCGCTCGCGTAAAAGAACGCCTGGCGGCTCTAGTCGGGAGCTAACGGGCCCCTGCTGCGTAAACGCCCAAGACACCGAACGCCTGGGGTCTTTCAGCTGGTTGCCCAAGAAGAACGCCGGACCGCGGGCCGGAGCGCACAGTTGATCGAGGAATCTCTTTTGGATTGCCGCTTTGGCTGCTTCATCAGTGTCCCCCGCGTGCCTCCGCTGAAGTTCAGTGAACTCCCAATCCAGCAGACCTTGCCGGTGTCCTTTGCAAATCCTGCCAGTGCAGCGGTAGCGATAATGACCTTCAAATCGCGGCGGGGACAGGATCGATTTGTCCGTCTTGGGTCCAAAGAGTGTGTCTTGGTGCAGATGCGCTTCCATCTTGGCTTGTTGTTCCGAGGTCCACCCGTCGAAAAGTCGTAATTCCAGCTTGTCGATGTCCGCGGGAACTACTGCAGCCAGGGATGGGCCGGCCGATCCATTCAAGGCGCGGGCGTTGAGTTCGCAGGTGTTGAACGCACCGATGAGCGGATCAACGTGTGGGTGCCGTGGCTTCCAGGGCTCAAGGTGGGAGTCGATGGTCAAAGAGTCAAGGATCGGGGTGTAGCTCTCGGGTCGTCGATCTTTGGACGCTGGTGTGACCCTTAGTTTCACGATGTCGTACTTCTTGAATTTCGCGTCGGCCTCGAGATAGCGGAAGGGGATCGGGTAAAGACGAATCCATTCCGGGCCACCTTCCGCAAGTCTGAGACCTGCCACGCAAACAGTGTCACCGTGGTTAGCCGAGGGCTGTGGAGCGGCCTTGACCGTGATCAGCACTTTCGCCTCAGTGATGCCCGCTCCGAGTTCCTTTTCGTACTCAGGCCGGCCGTTGGCGAACAACCCTTCCCCGAACATCATTTCAACTGCCCCCAAAAATAACCCTCAGTCATGCGACTATCGGGACTACACCTCCGCTCCCCGCGGTCGGTGCTACTGTGCCTTGGCGTTGCATGGGCCAAGGGCTCACCCGTAGTGATCATATACAGGATCCGAAGGCCGACCTTGAAGATGGCTCCTGATGATCTGTGCGAAAATGTGGTCTGCCATCGAACCCCGGCTCCGTCAGCCATCGATTCAGCTGAATTTTCCCTGCACCTACTTCTCGGCGATGAACCGGCGCCCAAGACCACGACGCTTACCGCCGCGATGCTGCAAGTGCTATGGCTGCATCGGCATCGGCAGGCAGCCTTTTACAGACGAAATTCCCTGCATGGTTCTGAATCAATCGCTCTTCCCCCGGCAGATTCGCGTATATCTCGAGCGCGGCGGTGTCGTGGGCCCTGAACCGGGAGCGATCGGAGTCAGTCTGAATCAGATACGTGACCCCACATTCGCATTCCCTTAGGAATGCGTAGAATCTTCCCCTCATCGCTTCCCTGAGCAAGGCTGCCGGATAGGAGACGACGTGTTTCCTACACATCGCGGGGACCTTAACCTGGTCCTCCACGAGCATGCTCTGCGCCACATCAACCGCTGGACGCCATGGATGCAACTCCAAATGTTCGACCGTAGATCTGATCATCTTCCCGTCGGCGAAACGGAGGAACGATTCCTCAGTGCAGGGTTGTCCGCCCGGCCATTGCAGCGCCGCGCCGCTTGGCCATAGTTGCGGCATCTGCAGCTCGGTCGTCACATTCACTTCCAAAGCCGGCGACGTGAACCGTAGCCCCTGGATGACGAGCTGACCGAGCACGATGGTGAGAGCATGCCCTTGCGGTACATCTGGTTCCGGGCTCCCCGGCACATGTACGACCATCGGTGTCACCCGCACGCCGGAAAAACCATCTGTCCCCTACGTACTTGCCGACCCAAATCTGGCTGGCATCAAGGGGTTGCATCCGTTCCCGCTGTTCGTACAAAGCGATGTACTCGGATGGCGCAAGGCCGTATCCCTCATCGCGCTGCTTCTCACTGGATACGAGCATCGCCGTGAGGGCGGTCTTCTGCGCCCACATGGCTATCACAGCTTGATCTTCGACCGCAATCGTTCCAGGCTTACCGAGGATAAACGGAGTGAGGACACGCTGGGCGGCATTTTCCAGCTGGCTCATCCACCCGTTGTTGCAGGGTGCACAGAACTTCTTCACCTGCAGCCGATAGGGAGGCTGGTCCCCCATGTCCCGAGGCAAGCCATTCAACGCACCCGCGTGGTGCATGGCGGGGCTGAGGTCAAGACCAATCTTGCTCACCCACTGGCCAAAAACATGCTCACGGGTCAGCGGCTGCGTGGAGCCGCAGAAGGCACAGGAACTTGGCATGGGATGATTATCCAGGTGCCAGGGCTGGAGGACGGAATCGGCTCTCAGGACTTCAGTCCAGGAGCTCACCGGCTGCCAACCGTTCAGCAGTGAGACGGTGACGGTGCACCATGGAGATGTAGTCCTCGACGGCGCTAGCGCGCCAATCCGCCATACTTTCCGCCCAACTGAAAGCCACGCAGTTCGCCGCTCGCCACCAGGCCGCTACCAAGGGTTGGCCGATGTGGAGCGCCCTCGCTACCTGATCGATGGTCAGGAAGCGCGGCGACATCTTGTTCTCTTCGGGGCATGGAACCATCGTCTGTGTGGATGCGTCCCGGTTCCGGAGGCAGAAATGCAGTATGTGGATGATCTCCTTGGTTATGGTCTGGTCGCCATCGGGGACTTCCTGTCGGTGGCGCCCACTAATGTGAGTAGTGTCATTCCTTCCGCACGTGGGGGTGGCAGCACATCAGACCGTTCCTTAAGCACCGAGGACGGTCTCAAACAAGGGGACGCATGCCGCAGCACACCATCGGACTTCTCCAGGTCCGCATAGTTCACAACCAGACAGATCAGGAAGTCCACCCGTCAAATTTCGGGCCGGAGTCCAACGACCTACTGACTGAATGGGATGTGTACGTAGATGGAATCCGGAGCTCCGGAGGCGTGCGACACCGAGAGCGGTTCCTCACTGTTGAGTCCAAGAAATTGCGCGCAACCAAGCGCGAGGTGGAATGCGAGCTCGACTACGGTCACTTCGGAAACTCACGCCGCGTCCGTGACTCCAACACAGGCTCCCAGACAGGAAGTATCGCCGGCAATGAAGTGGCCAGCGATGCCCTGCGTCTGCTCCATCGTGTGCCGTTGAACGGATCCTTCAGCTATATCGCCCATGAGCAGATTGGGCGTCTGAGCTCGTCCGGTGTGCTGACCTCCGACTTCAAGAAATGGTTCGGTTCGCGTCATGACGGCTATCGCCTCGAAATTGACTATGTCGAGGATGCCGATGCATGGAATGAGTTCCTCGATGGGGCCAACCTCCGCGAATTGACGTTCGTCGCGCGCAAGCCCGCCGAAGGTAATCGAGCTGGCCGCCCGACGAAGGAACTTTATGACATCCGCCCAGACCGCCGCGGCGACGTACTTCCTCGGCGCTGGCTGGATCAGCTCCGATCAGACGGGCGCCTTCCCGCCAATCAGGTCCTAAGCGTCGCCGTGGACGAAGGGGATATTGAAGAAACCAGAGTCGTTGTCGAAAAGGACAAGCGTCGCCGGACGATTCACATCGGCGACGACTGGCCGCGGTTCGCCTGGGAAATCGAAGCCAACAGCAACGTACGGCCAGGTGATGAGTCGTTCCGGAGTGTGGCTCGCGATATCATCGGCGCTCAACTGACCCGGCTTCGCATCGATGGCTGACCAGCATGAGCAACAAGATCAACCTCATCGAAATCGCAAGAGCCCAGTTCGGCACGTTTACTGGCTATAGCCGGAAAGTTGTCGCCCGCGACATTCTTGCGTTCGTAGGACTTCCGATCGGCATCGGAGTGCTGTCAGCAGTCTGGGGTCCGGCGGTGTATTCGGTGGGCAGTCTACTGACCGGGGCGTCGGTGTTCTCCGGCTTGCTCGTTGCGCTCTTGGTCAATGTGTTCAATTTCAGCGTCAAGATCCGACGCGACGAGAAGATTCGTCCCGAGCAGCAGCTTGCCCGGACCGTTGACGAACTGATGACCAACGCGGCCTGGACTGTGATCACGGGGCTGGTTCTCGTTGTTCTCTTAGCCTCAGCCGCCGCCACGCAGAAACCAGATACAGCCCTCGAGCCGCTTTGGGTAGGCATACTCGTGGGGCTTGTCGTCCACCTCATTATGAACGTTCTCATGGTGCTCAGCCGGATCTGGACTGCGCACGAGGACATCAAGGACCTCCCGCCCAAGCGCTGAGCTGGAAGGAATGAGGCCTAGACATCCAAACGCACGTACTTTCACTGGCGGAGAAGTGTCCGCCGTCATAACGCATGGGTCTGAGCCACAATGGGTCCAACACATGGCTAGGCCGCTTCAGGCACCAGAAACGAGTGACAATGACGACCACCAATATCAACATCGCCGGCCACACTATTGCTGGGCCACTCAAAACGCTAACGGAATACAGCAGGCGGTACGCAGGCACGCTGCTCAAATACGACTTTGGCGACAAAGGCGATCCGAACATTCTCACCGCGGACGAGATTTGGACAACACGAGTTATTCACTCACGGTTCACTCGTGCGGAGCAGTCCGAATTGGAAAAGCGATCCACGAGTTGGAGGGAGAACTGGGCAGCAGTCGCGTCTACCGCCCGAATCGAAGACGCCGACCCAGCCATTGAGGAGGGACAGTACGATGCGATGCAAAAGCTCTACTCCCTCATCACAGACATTCACGGAGTGAGTTGGGCCAAAGCCTCCAAGGTTCTACACTTCAAGCGCCCGCACCTATTCCCCATCCTGGATTCACGTCTGATGGAGCTCTACCGAGCCCCGGCGCTGGCTGCGGCGAAACACTACGAACAACGCGGTTTCAAGCGCATGTATTGGGGTGCCATCCGCAACGACGTCGTCGCTAACAAAGACGCCCTCGCGAAGCTTCGGCAAGACCTGGCCAATCAGGATGCTGACATCAATAGGCTGTCGGACCTGAGCGACTTGCGCATCCTGGACATTCTCAGTTGGTCCCGCTGAGGCCTGCATTCAATAACGACAGCAGCCAAAAACAGCCCAGACACAACAGGGCCACGGGTCCGGAGCTCTGCGACGGGTGCCCTGGACCCAACAGCCGGCCGCGAAGCGGACGCCCGGAGCGGTGCGAGCCCTGCGAGCATCCAGTTGCCCAAGAGTGATAAACACTAAGCTGTTGGGCCGATCAGAATGGAAGCTCGACTATTGGGGGGATCAATGACTGCGCCGCTGTCTGCCGGAAGCCTTCATGAAGCCTGGCCATGTGCTCCCCGTCGTCAGAAGGGAGACAGAAATGGGCCTCAGAAACCTCTTTCAGCGAAAAGCTGCAACCACGGCTCCTAAAGTGAGCGCTCCCGAAGCCCCGGCGGCCCCGAATGAGCCCTTGCCGCCGGAACTCCCGGAGGATCTGCGATGCGCATGGGACGAACTCGCTGAGGCAGCCAAACATTCGAAAGTGACCAGCTTCCACGCCTGTACCCGGACAGGCCAATCCTGGGCGGAAGACCCGGCCGCCGTCAGGGCCATAGCAGCCACGCTCCGTGAATTCCCGGACACAGACAGGCGGCAGACCACATAGCAGTCTTCACGTGGAGTGCAACGGAAGTGCGAAGAGCCGAGATCCGGCCTCCTGAGACAGCCTCATGGGACCCAACCGTCAGGTGCGAACCCGGCGACCGGGTCTATTCAAGGATGATCAGTCTTATTCCTCGGGTGTTGGACGAGAGCGAACCGGTGCACGGCCAGCGGGCGGAATCGGCTCGCCGGGAGCGAAAGTCTGCTGACCTGTATCGTTCAGGTGCGGCTCCGCGCGAAGCCGTCCGTCTCCGAGATCCGTCAGTTTTGCGGAAAGGAGCGTGTTCTGGGTAGCTCCGAGTGTCAGCGTTTGGTTGCCAACTTCCACAGTCAATGCATCGATCGTCGCTAACTGGTAATGACCGTTGGTATCGATCGAGGCATCGCCGTTGATCTCGAACTCGAACGGCTTCCACGTGCCGACGATCGTCTGCCCGTCGAGAAGCTTCGCTGCCGTTAGCACGCGTTGAGCGAACTTCCCGGTAACCGTTGCCAGGTCGGGCACCACAATCGGCGTTGCCGTATGGGGTTGGAGCGCAGCGAGGGCAGTGATGTACCTCGCAACGAACGGTGGGAGCGGTGCTTCAACTTCCGGGGTGTCATGGAGGTCCTGGAACGGTCCGTATTTGCCCGCGATTTGGAGCCTGTTCGGCTGCGAGAGATTTGCGACAAACTCGACTGCGTCGGCGACCTCTGTTACTTCCCGGCCCGCTGTGTCACTGAACGAGAACTCGATCTTGCCGGACCGATCGTTTGCATCGAAATGCCCTTCGATCGACACTGTGCCGGAGGTGTCATGTCCTTTGACATATACGCCTGCGCCGTCCAGTCCCCTGGTGGATGTCACCGCGAACCGGAGTTCGGCAACCGCCGTCCCCTCCGGAGAGACAATCCGATATCGAGTCTCGCCCTTTGCCCCACCACCAGCAGCTGAAATGCTCGCGGTCGCGTTTTCGAAAGAACCCCCGAGCCCTCCCGGAAGGTCTGAGTCGACGGCGACGTCGGCTGTCAACGGCTTGCCGTACTTGCGCCATTCCTCGAATGCCTGTTGCTCGGCACTACCCGGTTCAAATTGAAACCTCACCTTGATCGGGATCGGCCGCTCGTTCACGGCCTCCGCGAACCGTTCATAGATGCGGAACGTGATGCACGTGCCGTCAGGCGCAATATCCTGAGCTGCTGCTAGGAGCCCCGGTTCATGATGCAGCTGCGGCGCTGCCGGGTCGACGCTGACCCCGTACCGGAAGTGGGGGTCACCGTCCAGCACGCGGCTCAATCGGCCAAGATGTTCACGTAGTTCTCCGGGTTCGATTATCGATGAGCTGGCCGCATCGGTGCCCGCATCGGGCAGGGTTACGTCGCGCTGGAGTATCTTCGCGACCTCAGCCACAGCGCTCTTGATTCGCTCGCTTCCACCGTGGAGGTAGTAGTCCGCTACGAACCAGAACTTGCTTGCAAGGTTTTCGCAGTAGGTTAAGCCCTTCCACTCGATGATCCGCCCAGGTGCCCGACGCCAAGCCTGAATCTTCGCAATCTCCTCCGCTGATAGCGCAAGCTTCTCATCGACGGACATCCGAGCGATAACAGCGTCGGGCATCTCCGCGAACCAGTCGAGTGCGTTCTCAATGGTCGGGTCAAGAGGCATAACTAAGTACCAGTCAGCAAGAGCAATATCACGGCGCAGCAGTCCCACCAATACACGCTGAAGTGAGTCCTCGATTTGACTCTTTTGATTAGAACTCAAGTTCGTGGCGAACTTCTTGATCTGATACACATCCGAGGACGAACTACTTTCAGCGTGCGGGACGAGTACGTCAATACCGAAGTCGCCCCGCGACGGGCGAATGCGTGATGCCCTCGGATGCTCGTTGAATATGAGCATCGAGACGACGGTCTCGACTTCATCACCGCTCAGTGCTGTCCACTCGATACGCGCCATCCATGGCCTCCTTGCGCCAACAAGGCTTCACACTCGACGAATTCGCCGAGTGGGTGATTCTCTGCCTCCGACCCTACCGGGCGTCGCCCGTCCACCTGTTCACGCAACGATTCGCTGGGAACTAGTTGAACTGGATGCTCCCGGGCGTCCAATCGACAACCTTTGCCGTTGCGACCGAGTCGTCCGTCCCGGGCAAGAGCCGGAATGTGTCCCCGGATTTTAGCGTTGCGGGATCGACGCCTGGTTCAAGCTGAACCGAATGTGTAGTACTGGCGAGGGGATGATCGATCGTGTAGGTCCGGTTCCCCAAGGTGAAGACCGGTGTCTCCACCTGCACTATGGTCCCGCGACCGGCGATAGCGTCGATGACTACGGTCCTAATGGATTCTGCCTCGGTATCGTCCTCTGGAACCTGGAACCTGAGTTCCGTCCAGCTCCAGCTATGAGGAATGCCGTCATAGATGGTTGCAAGGAGCGCGAGGTGCCGGAACTGACCATCGGTGATCTCGTCGATCGATGGCATGACAAATGCGGGAGCTGTGCGAACTTGCAGCGAAGTGAGGTGGCGAGCGACAGGAAGGTACAGGGCATCCAGTGCCGTGGGTAAAACGGTGCCATGCGCTCGAAGAAGCGGATCCCCGGTGGCAGTCTCCACTGAGATGACGTCGCTTTCGTGGATACCAACCAGCATCTCGAGCTCGTCGCAGACGGTCTCTGGATCACGTCCGTCAACGTTTCCCATCCCAGCCTTCGCTTCTGTGCCTTCCCCTTGTTTGAAACGAAGCTCGAAGTTGAGCGTACGTTCCGGTGTGTCGAGGACTAGCCGCAGCCAGCCTGTTTGTGTACCAACTGTTTGCGAGGCGACGACCAATGCCATCCGGAATCGACGCTGGCCGTTGCTCGCAACGCATCGCAGATAGAGCTGGGGCGCATCGACACGCCGTTTCTCGATGATGGACACGACCGACTCCACCGGCTCGGCGTGAGCAAATGGTCCACCAGTTGTTGTTGTCCTCACCCGCACGTCCTGGAACGGAGTACCCCACTCTTCCCATGCCCGTACTGCATCGTACTCGGGTGTCCCGGGAGTCGTCAGAAACTCGACATCCATGCTGATGGGGTCAATCTCAGCAGCGTTTGGCGTGCGCGGCACAACGGATTCGTATTTCCAGCGGGAATCTCCGAGGTAGGTCATATGGTGAAAAACCGCGGGGTCATCATCGAACGGCAAGGGGATTTCCTGGCTGTTGGCTACTGTTCGGGTACCGTGCTCGATCCGGTAGTTGTCGTGGATTGTGTCGCGGAGGGCATCAACGGCATCCTGCCGGGCCTCTATGGCATCGAGCATCTTCACCGACTCGCCTCTTTCGACCGGCGAGGACGCGAGCATGGCCTTCTGGCTAACGAACTGTTCCAACACCGCTTCGCCGTAAGTGAACCGATTCATGGTCTCGGGATAGCGGTCTGCCAGACCCGCGATGAAGGCATCACTGTCCCACTGGCAAAGGAACCCCGCTTCCATAGTGAGCTCTTCGAGCTGAGCGACGCGCTCCTCGGTAGGTGTCCACGGCGTGACCAGATGGTAGCGGACAATTCGCTGTTCACCCGGTGTGACATGAACGTCCACGAAACGTTTCCAAGACTCTTTGACATGGCGGAACCGCTTGTCTGTCATCGCTGTGGTGAAGCCTTTGACCTGCCAAACCTCGAGCCCATCAGCTGTTAGGCGGAGAATGTCAATCCCGCCATCACCTTGTGAAGGCTTAGTCTGCCGCACGTCGTTGTATTCACGACGAAGGAGCGTTGCAATAAGCGACTCGATGGAGTCACCACTTCGCTGCTGAATCAGCGGCCAGTCGTAAGTAGGCACGATCTAAGCCTACGAACCAGATCGGAGATCCGCCGATCGGCGCGCTGGATTCCCGGTTCGGCTTGGGGCCACGCGTTTGCGAAACGACCACACGCAAGCGTTTAGCCTTCCATTTGGTCGTCCTAGGCCTGATGCCTGCGAACTACGCTCCGTACACTTACACAGTGACTGGTGACTATTCCTGGGTAGATTTCGTCTCTCTCTCCATCTCTGTGGCTTCGCTCGGCGTCACACTAGCCATATTTCACATAGGCCGTCAGTTGTCCTTCCGCCAGCAACGTGAACGAGTCCGTGAACTGGAGAGCAAGGCGTGGGACGTCCTGAAGCCGATCCGCACTGAAGGTTTGAACAGCAAAATCATCGTAATGAACGCGGCGCTGTACGAACGCGGGTATGACGGCAGCAACAAGGTGACCTGGCGCGGCGGGATGTTTTCAAGCTCGGAACTAATCGAGATCGTTCACAACGGAGTGGAAGTCATCCTGTCCGGAATAGAGAGCTACTACGACGACCGAGGGCACCGCACTCTCACGAGAACAGATCGTCCCGCCCCGAACGTGGCCCAAATTGGTCATATCCCATGGAAATGGATAGAAGACATCGCGCCAGAGGGGGACGAGTACGACGGCTCGGCGATCTTCTTCGTGCGCCACTTAGCACCTGGCCGACGGCCCTGCGACTACATCACCTACCGCGAAGGGAAGCCCGAGCCGTTCGGTCCGAATGACCGCGATTACTACCATCCCGTCTCCGAACTTGGTGTGACCAAACCCCGGATCCGTGACTGGTTAGGGTTCTACGCATCATTGCGACAGCTCAAAAGGATCCAACGGCTGAGCAGGCAATTCTCACGCTCTACCAAATAACGCATTCATTGACGACTGAGTCGATCATTGGTTCTGGACGTTGTTATGAAGCCATGGACCGACTCCGATTGGACATTCCCTTGCCACAGCACCCTAAGCCGCTCAGCGTTTTACAGTCCCAAGTCTTGAAATGGGTCAATGACGGCTCTCCGGGTGGCATCTTCGAAGGCTACTCACATCGGATATCGGCCCGAGCCTTGGCGGACGATCGATACATCACCATTACCGGCAAGGGGCCGACCTGGACCGCCAAAATTACCCAGCTGGGTGTGGAACTCCTCGAGGGTATCGATGACTCCGATAGCAACAACCACACCCACGAATCTGAAGCGGGCAAATTTATACAGAAGCTCACTGCCGCTGACGGCGTCCTTGAGGTGGAGGGCGGATATTCGCACCGCGCAGCCAACGATGCCCTGATCCGTGACGTCATGAAGTCAGCTCTGCGCCCGAAAGGCTACAAGCTCGAGATAACGAGCGCCGGGTCGTGGCAGAGCCCAAAGTACGAGGCACGGTGGGCGCGTCATTTCCCCGATGATGTCGACGAGCGTCCGGTCCCGATTCCGGACTCGGTGGGCAAATATCACCCGGTCGCCAAAGCGTTCCGCG
Source organism: Pseudarthrobacter sp. W1I19 (assembly GCF_030817835.1). Classification (NCBI taxonomy): domain Bacteria; kingdom Bacillati; phylum Actinomycetota; class Actinomycetes; order Micrococcales; family Micrococcaceae; genus Pseudarthrobacter; species Pseudarthrobacter sp. W1I19. The sequence goes on along the minus strand of NZ_JAUSZR010000001.1, from coordinate 1,983,857 downwards.
ACGGCACGAAGGGGGTGTCGAAGGAGCACGTCGCGCGTGCAGCCAAACTGCTGCACGCGCTGGCCACGGAAGGTACTGCTCGCGGCTACGAGGTCACGCTGCCGTCGAGCCACAAACGCACCAACTCCCGCGGCACCACAACTCTCGATGGCGACGTCGCCATCACGGTCGGCTCAACCACCGTGCCATTGGTAATGCGGGAGCTCCCCCCGAACGGCGGATCCGCAAGGCCATACATCCCCAAATACAACTCCCGCAACCAGTCCTGGACGCTGGTCATCAACCCCGATTTCGTATCCACGGCGAGGCTCCAACTGGAGTTGACACAAAAATACTCAACCAACGGTCGCCGAGAACGGTTTCGCGACGGCAAGCGACAGCAACTCGACAGCGCCCTGCCGGCCATCCTTCGCGAGATCGAAATTCAGCATCTGGAAAACGAGTGGAAGCGCGAGCAAGCACGCCTCAAGGAGGAAGAAAAGCAGCGGCGATGGGAAGCAGCCATGGCGCGCGCTCGTATACGGATCCAGGACCACCACAAGGCCCAGCAGCTGAAGATTCAGGCGGACGCTTGGGCAGAAGCCGGCATGCTGCGCAAGTACGTGGCTGCACTGGAGGCGAGAGTGTCCTCAGAACGGGATGTAGAGCTGGTCAATCGCGGGATTGCCTGGCTGGCATGGGCCCGCGACTACATCGACGCCAAGGATCCCCTGCTCCGCCCCATCGAGGTTCCCGTCCTGGCAGACTATCGCGATGAAGACCTTGTGCCGTTTCTCGACGGCTGGAGCCCACACGGACCGCATGGGATCAGGTAGAAGCATATAGCTTTGAGCATGCGATGACTTCTGCCAATTCCCGGCCCTTCCAGGGCACTACGCGAGTCCAACAAAACAAGGACTGGTTCGCATAGCCTAGGGCTTACGACAATTGGGGGAACCAGTGAATTCAAGTCCAGCCTTCGGTGTTATTGGTGTGCTGTACGCGATCTTGACGATCGCGCTGGCCGGACTGGCGGCATACGCCCTGGTCCTCATCATCGTGTTCCTCCGGCTGCGGATCGCTGAGCTGAAGCAGGCTTGACGGTCCAAGGACGACCCCCTGCGGTGATGACACTGGCAAGCAAATGACCCAGACGAAGCGCACCGCGCCCGATACTGAGTGGGTGCTGATGTACCGGCAAGGCATTCCCACGCCGAAAATCGCCGCGGTCGCCGGCGTCGCTGAAACCACGGTCAGATACCACCTGGCCATTGCCGCCAAGCTGGATCCCCGCATCAGGGCTGAGCATCAGGCGGCGCTTCCCGCCGCACTCCCGCGTCTGACAGCAGCTGGCCAGCGGAATTTGGAAGACGTCATCGCTTTCTACAACACCGGAGGCAGGTTGCCAATCTTCAGCCACTCGGCCCGCGAAAAGGCACTGGCGGTCTGGCTGCATCGACGCCGTAAGGACGCAGCGCAGGGCACCCTCTCCCCTGCCTACGCTGACGCCCTGGACGTGATCCCTGACTGGCGGAAACCATCGGCAAAACAGGCTGACGACGAAGCGCGCTGGACGCAGCGGCTGGCTGAGGTCGCCTCGTACCGGGCCGCTGACAACGATTGGCCCCGGCATAACAAAACAAACGACCAGTCAGAACGGGTACTGGGCGTGTGGCTGCACGTCCAGCGCATCAACGACCGCGCTGGCAAGCTGGATCCGGCAAAAAAGACCAAGCTTGACGAGATAATCCCGGGATGGCGGCAGGGCAGGGCCAGACGAGGTGCGAACAGCCGACCAGGAAGTGCTGACTCGCGTGTAACCAAGTTGTCTCACAAGCCATTCTGACTCGAAGATCCTGAGTTCTTCGGGAGTGGCCCTGAGAAGATACTCCAGGGCTAGGCTGGCGGGACATGGACGGATTGGGAGGATCCAGTGAAGCTCAGAACCGGGCTGGTCCTGGCTGTGATCCTGGTTCTTGGAGTCACCGGGCATTTTCTGGTCCGGTCCGCCGAGGACAGAGTCACTGCCAACATGCTCTCGCGTGTAGAGCGTTTCGCGATTCCCTTGAACTGGCAGGTGGAGGCCGAGACTGTCCGGCCGGAGCGGTTCCTTTGCATCAGTACCAACCCGTGCCCCAGCTTCTACCGGCGATGGAACACGGGCAAAGAGCTCACCGCCGCAGAGGTATCAGAGGTTGTCTCCAAGGTTGGCTTTGAGATGAAAACGAGCCAGATCTGCCAGCGGCAGTCAAACGCCATCGGCCCCACAACCGCCTGCAATTCCAAAGGAACAGACGGCGAATACGACTACCTCCTGAACGTCACCAGCCCGGACCTGAACGAACCCCAGGTCGCTACCCTGATCATCAGGCCGCACCAGTAAACGGCTACTGGCTGTCCTGTTCCCCGTCGTCCGGGAGATCCCCAGCGGCAATGTGTGAGGCTGTGCGCCGGTACGCTTCGGCGATGTAGTCTTCCAGATCCTGGAGGCCGATGCGCCACAGCCCCCTCCCGCCGACCTGAATTGCGCGCACCTCTCCACTGCTGATCAGGCCCCGGATGAGGCTCGACTTCACGTTGAGCTCTTCGGCTGCCTGCTCGACTGTCAGGAAGCGGCGCTTTGTGGGTTCGTCTGTCACCGGTTCATCCTATGTGCGGCTCCCGGCCGATACTGACTAGTCCTTGCCGGTGGCCGCGAACCCGGATGACCCCGACGACCCCGCCCAGAGCGAGCGGGAATGCCACTAGGGCGGCCAGGTGACGCATCAGATTGTAGGGGTTCACCCAAGCCGCCCAGCCCACGAGGATCCCCGGCAGTGCCACGCACACCGTCACCCATACGGGATTGCCGCGGAGGTGCGACCAGGCACCGGCCGCGAGGGAGAGTGCGCAGCCGGCCAGGATGTAGCGACTACCGATCCAGACCTCTTCCTGCTCGGCCGGACTTGGCAACCAGATATGCCAGTTGGCGCGCGCGATCCCGTAGCCAATCAGGACCATCGAGGCGAGGACGAGCAGGATCCAGGCGATGGTGCCAGTCCATCGTGGGCGGGCACTGCGGGCATCCCGGTCAGCGAACTGTCGCATGCGGGAGCCGGCTATCCAGCCATCGCGAGATCGTTTCGCATCTGCAATTATCCGAGGCGCTCGAACACCATCGTTGCCTGGATGCGGTCACCGCCGCCAATCATTCCCTTGCTCCCGCTGCTCGCGGTGGTGATGGTGTGGAGTCGGTAGCCCTTCGCGGCCTGATCGTTGATGGCCTTCTCCAGGGAGGTCAGGTTGCCTGAACCTGTTCCCCACAGTTTCTCTTTGAGGATCACCTGTAGGACGACGTACTGCATAACGCTGCTTCCTCCCCCTTGCTGGTCAACTGGCAGCAATGCTACGGGATGGGTCGGGACCGCTCCTCGGGCGCGGGCGATGGGGCCGTGCTCCTGGCGTCGTCAGCCAAATCTAAAAGCCTTGCAAACCAGTGCGGTGAGATCCTGTCTCCCGTACGATGAACGCGTCTCATCACTCTGGTTTTTGGGGGAATCTTGAGGTATCCGAAATACCCGCAGAAGCATCTGCCACGCGTCTTCGACACTTCGTTCGACTACAAGACGGACACACCAAGGACCAAACCCGACCCGGATGGTGGCAGTCAGTTGCTCCGGTGGGACCACGAACTGCTGTGGAGCAAGGAACTGCCGTCCGGAGATGTTTTCGCCCCGAAGGTGACAACCAGACAGCGCGAGTACCTCATCTTCACGGACGCCAATACAGACAGGTATTGCTACGGCAGCGACGCTATCACCAGCTCCTACACCAAATGGGAGAAGAAGAAGAGGCCGAGGTCCAGGGCCCTGGCCGACGCCATAACGGGCCTGGATGATGAGCAGCGGGCTCGTTACCTCAACCCGCCTTACACCATCGGCAGTGCGATGATCTGGCCGGTCCGAGCTAGGGACTACTGGACCATGAACAGGGCACGAGGGGCGCGCCTGCTCATCGCTGACCGCATGGACCTCACCCTCGAATGCATTCGGCGTCACTACACAGGAGAACCAGACAGCCCCCTCGCCGATGTCACCACCGCCTACAAGGACTTTTTCGAACTCTTCGGGCAGCGGGAGCAAGGGTTCAAGGAGTTCGTGGACTTCTTCCACTTTCAAGACCTCATAGAGCCCGGCTCCGACTACCAGGAAATCGAGTACTTCCTGAAGCCAAACAAGTTCAAGCGTTCCGGAACACCGGCCACAACCCACGAGTACATCGAATACAGGGAGAACGTGCTGGCGTTCATCGAAAAACGGAGCGAGCGGATGGCAAAGTGGGTCACGAAACACCACTCCGAGATTGGGGTTCGCCATTCAGACTGACTACCCAGCGACGTCCCAGGGTCAGTCAGGGTCATAGTCCGCGCATTGAAGCCATAGGGGACTTCATGGAACTACAAGCCATCCTGAAAGAAGAGAATGTCGGGGCCGCAGCCGAGTACTTTGCACAATCCTCGGCAAGTAACGCGTAGCACTGCAAGCGAAGAGAAGCCGCAGGATTTTCGAGTACTGGATACTCATGACTCCGTAGTGCGGTGAGGTGGACACTGGGACTGGTCCAACATAGGTGGGGGAAAATGACAGACGGAATCCGGCGACGGCCCCGCCACTACGCCCGTGAGCGCGCCGTCGGAGTCGTCAAGTACCTTGTCTTCGTTCTACCCCGCCTGATGTTCTGGGTTGCGGTCAAATTCCTGGCCATCGGGCTATGGCACGCTACCAAGCTGGTCGTCCCAAAGATCAGGCCCTTTCACGCTGAACCCTCGGCAACGGACGCTCCGGCAACAGCATCCGAACCTCAAGTGGACCCCGCGATCGAAGAACTCCGCGCCCGGAAGCGCCGTAGGCATGCCGAAGGAGTCGATGACTGGGATCACGAATTGGAGCAACTTCTTGAGTCTGCATGGGTACAGCCGGCTACGGATACCGATGAGACGCCACAGCAACCGTCCATACAGGCGGCACCGAACCAGGATCCCTTAGGTGAAGTCGGCGAAGAAACGGCCGATGTGCGACGCGAGCTGCTATCCCGCTTCCATGCAGACCTCGTCAAGGTGCACGAGCGCTTATTAAACGACGTCAAGGTGCAGGAGGCTAGGGTGGCCAAGTCGCGCGAGGACGCCGCTCATCTCCTCGAAATAGATCCGCGCACAATGTGGGCGTGGGCTGAATATCTGAAGAGCCCCCATAACGTGCCAGTTGACAGATCTGACGCATGGCAGATCCTCGCGGCCATTCGTTCCGGAGAGCATGTCGAAATATTCGCCCCTGCAGTCGTCACCTCTGGCTTCCCCAAGCGGCGCAAGGGGGCTCTCCCGCGTAAAGCAAGATTCGCTGCCAGGACGTTTGACTCCTGGATCGTGACTGGCCTGGGGCAGCAAGCCGATGTCTTGCAGGGTCCAAAGTGGACTTTGAGGGTGAGCGGGGAAAAGGCGGAATATGCGGTGGAGACTTATTTCAGTTTCCCCGACGGCCGGGACCTTGTCGCTTATACAGACGAACTTGCATCCGAGCGGTTCGACACTGAGGGCTTCGGCGAATCAATACTGCGGCTGCCTAACAGCTCCTTGGCACCGCTTCCGCCCCAGCTCGGAGCATCAGAGCAAATTCCATCCCCGGAGTCCGGTTGGCCGGCCCGGCTCCTCGGCGACTGGCACAGCGCCGAAGATGTGGCCCTCTGGCACATGTCAGGACCGCTCGGGTTCTTCGGTGCCCGACTCACCGGCGGCGTGTCGGACCGCGGCATCGACGTCGAACATCCTGAGGCCGTGGCCCAGGTGAAAATGCAGGCGAATCCTGTCGGTTCACCACAAATACGCCAACTGCGCGGGACACGGCCCCAGCTCAGAAATCATGTCTTCTACTCGACGTCAGGCTTCACACGAGCGGCGATCGAAGAAGCTGCGGAGACAAGTGTCGCCCTGTTCAAAATCGACGATTCGGCCGAAGTCCACCCGTACGGTTCTCACGCGAAACGTCTCCTCCTCGAAGGCGTCCAGCACCAAGGAGGCGACGACGCCGTCGTTGCAGAGTACGTCAGCTCCGTCGTTGAACGTATCCGAAAGACAAACATCAACTACGGCAGCGCTGAAGCATGGTTGGCACTCCGCGAAACCGACGGTGCGAATTATACGAGGATTACGAGTGCTGAACATACGAGGATCAAGAGGGCTGAAAGCTACCTCAAAGGGGCCGTAGCCGCAGTGAGGCGGCACCCTAAAATCGGAGTTGATCCTCACAAAGCCGTCATCAGCCACTACCGCAATGCCGACCTGAGGGCTGCTTTCTTTTGCCAGATCCTCGTTCTGCCCTATCCCGGGGACGAACCGCTGCGCCGCGCTGCGCCTCCCACTGCAGCCGACTTCTACTGATCTAAAACCCCGATCGGCACCTGCGCACAAACCGCCCTCGGCCTTTTGGAAGCGCTATATGCGGCTTCAGCCGGCAATAATAGGCTCTATCAGGAATGAAAACAGAGTGATCCGAGTTGGTCTAACAGCGTGACGGGTCCGTCGCTGGCTACCTTCTCGCCCATTGTCGAGCCACATTTCTTGCAAACGGACCGGTTGGCTGGATTGAAGAAGTAATGGTGGCCGAGCAAGTGCGACGAGAGGGTGTAGGGCAGGCTTTGATGGATGAAGCCGAGTCGTGGGCGCGGGAGCAAGGCGCTGCCTATATCTCTCTAGCGAGCCGGAAGGCAGGCGAGTTCTACCGTGCGCTGGCCTGTGAGGACGCCGCGACCTTCTTCAAGAAGCCCTACACGGTCGACGGGCTGACTTAAACGAGAATCACCCTGGCGCGGTCCTAAATCCCATGCAGCATGGACGTCGCCGGACTCCTTCCCTCGCCCGGCACGGCGTGACATGAAGGCACCAACGTTACTAATGAGATGGGTCGTTCCGTGCCGCAAAGACGTCCGGACAAGGGCCAGAACCCGCGTCATTCCAGGGATTTTGGTACCCACCTCCTATGTCAACTTTTGTGCCACGGAGCTCATGCGGTCTGGCCGCTGACAGCGGTCAAATGGGTCATACCTACAGTTTTCATTGCACTCTCCAGGCCCTCATCCAGCGCGCTGGTGTCCCCGGTGACCATTCCGGGAAGCAGGCCCCTCGGATCCGGGGCGAGGAACGAGGCTGCTGAGACAAAGCGTTCCCTCAGTTCCTTCGCTGATTCCTGCAGGAACGGCGAATCGGTGGGTTTTCCCGGCCCCGAGGACGCCGTCAGGATGCCTGCTTCCTCCCGCCCGGGGTCCGGAGACCGGAGCTTCCCCGTTGCGCGGACCAGTTGTCCGGGCACCACAGTTCCCCAGGCGCCGCCGCCTGTTATCAAGAGTTGGGCCCGGGTGCGCAGCAGGACGCCTCCTGTACTGACGTCCCGGGTCCATACAGCGATCGACCAGCGCGAGGGCGTACCAGCCTGGTTCGGCGGGTTCAAGGCCCGGGGCGTTCCTGCCACTTCCACTACCGCCACCACGGACCTGCCTGACGCGACCGCAGCCGCCAGCGGGCCTTCATGACGCTGGCTGGACGCAACCGCCGAGTGCGCTGCCGCAGTGGCTGCCAGCAGGAGCGCAACCGCTGTGGTGGTAAGGAAACTCCGCCGCGCAGGTTTCCGCGGGCCTCCAGTTACTGACCTCATCCTGCGGATCCGCCAGGTCCTGTTCCGCCGGGTCCTGTGCAGCAGCATGGCCGCAAGCACCAGCAATATGCAGCACAGGGCCGCCAGTGCAATGGGAGGCAGCCAGAGCCCTGCAATCGATGCACCCCAGACGAAGGCCGCAGGCAGTGCCAGCCGTATGTCGGTCCGCCGTCGCGGTGCTTCCTCCACAGAATCTGCGTCCCGCGCCTTCTTGTTGCCGGCGGCAAAGCGGGCGGACTGCGCAGTCCAGTGCTTCCGTATGAATCCGCTGGGGCCACGGCCCCGAGGCAAGGTCCGGAAGCCCAGCCTGCCCGCCGCCGCGGGCTCCTGTCCCGTAGCCCCGCGGGCCCCATGCGCGGCCTCCCCCGATCCCAGGCGCCCAACACCATCCGGTGGCGTCGCATACCCCCGGACGGCTGACTCTACGTACCGGCTCCACGGGCTGGACCGCGTCCCCGGTGTCCGGCTACGCATAACAGCGCCAGGTCCTCGACATCGCCACCGCATCTTCCCTTCGCCTCATATGGTCAACAGCGGGAGCAGGGCCTCAAGCATCTTTGGGCCGACGCCGTCAATGGCATCAAGTTCCTCCACTGCTTTGAAGGGCCCGTGTTCCTTGCGCCAGACCACTATCTGTTTAGGTGCCCTAGCCGTAGCCTTGGGATATGAAGGTCGGCGTGTACCTGCGGATCAGCTTGGACGATGAAGGCACAGGCCTGGGGATCGAACGCCAGCGCCACGACTCCACCGCCCTGTGCAAGCGCCTGGGCTGGGAAGTGGCCAAAGTCTACGCCGATGAAAACCTCAGCGCCTATAAAAGGTCGGTGGATCGGCCGGCCTGGGAAGAGCTGCTGACTGACCTGGAAGCCGGAACCATTCATGGCGTCGCCTGCTACGACGTGGATCGAATCGCCCGTCAGCCCAAGCAGCTGGAACGGCTCATCGACCTGTATGAAAGCAAACGTAGACTGGTCTTCGCGACCGTGTCCGGGGAGATAGACCTGTCCACCGCGGACGGCCGCTTCCTGGCTCGGCTCCTAGTGAACGTGGCGAATAAGAGCTCCGCCGATACAGCCCGCCGCGTCGCCAGGGCTCAACTGCAACGTGCTCAGCAAGGCAAAGTAGCCGGTGGTGGTGCCCGGCCCTATGGATACGAGCGGGACAACGTAACGGTGGTGCCGGAGGAAGCGGCGGTTATCCAAGACGCGGCCAAGCGGATTCTTCTCGGCGAGACGCTGATAGGTATCTGCAAGTCAATCGACGGCCAGTACCCGACGCCGGGCAAGAGTACGAAGTGGAACCGGACGGTGCTGCGCTCGATCCTGCTCAATCCCCGCATCGCCGGACTGCGCTCCTACAAAGGGTCGGTCCTCATCGGTGAAGATGGTTCGCCGGTGAAAGCTATCTGGGAGCCCATAGTCTCGGTGGATACCTGAGAGCAGCTAACGAGCCTGCTGACAGACAAAAGCCGTCAAGCCAACGGTGGCCGGGTAGATCGGAAGTACCTCCTTAGCGGGCTGCTGGCATGTCCTTGCGGAACGAGGATGAGCGGGGCTGTTGCCAAGGGAGTACCGGAGTACCGCTGCCCCAACGATCGAGGGTGCGGCCGGACCAGACGCAAGGCCAGGGCGCTGGATGAGTACATCGAGGAAGAATTGCTGAAGTATCTGGAACGGCAAAGCCTTGAACCTGTCGGACGTGCATCAGACGACAACGCGCTCGACAGAGAGATTGCGGACGCGGAGCAGTCTCTGTCCGCCCTGATTGACGAATGGACGGCCGGCCGAATCTCCGACGCCGTGTTCTTCACGGCCCAGGCACGCAAGGAAGCCGTGCTGAATGGCCTCAAGGGTGAGCGGGCACAAGAAAAGCGCCGCCAGACTATGAAAGCTCCGGTCGGCGCTGGGGTGAGGCAGAAGTGGGCGGGACTCACGCTGCCTCAGAAGCGGGGAATTCTGTTTGAGGTGGTTCAGGCGGTAAAGGTGTATCCGAAACCCGTGACGGCTCCCAAAAAATTCGACCCCTACTATTACGTAATTATCCTGCGTACTGATTGATTGCAAACGCGATTTTTCAGCTCCGAAGCGGTTTGACCCTGACTACTACGAGATGGTTCTGCGGACAGATTGAGGAGCCGGGCGATCTTGGCGAGTCGGGCCGGTGAGAGAGCAGGAGCGTCGGAGAGCCCTCGCCCCCTCCTGGGCGAGTCTGGCGTCATGGCCAAAACTCGCGGGGTAAGAGTATGGCTCGATTCCGGGAGAAGTACCGCCCGCCGTTCTTGAAGAAAAAGACGCAGGTGTGGCCGCGGGTTTCTGTGGTCAGTGCTGGCCTTGCTAGAGGTGAGAACATTTGAGAGTGCTTCAGCCAGGCCGCTTCTTCGCCATTGGGACCGAATGAAGCCTGGATTGCACCGTGTCCGAAGGCGTCGTGGACGGCCCTGAAAGCGTCGTGATCTTTGTTGCTCAACAGTGGGTGCGGATTGTCAGACGCTTCGGTGGAAAAGACCCTGAGCTTGTACTGTGCCAAGTCGGCAAACAGTTCGGCAGATTCCTTGTAGGGATCGTAATCGACCACTTCCACGTCGTAGCTGAGTATCCGCGTCAGGTAGTCGTATTGCCTTCTAATGCCCTTTCGGAATGCCGCGTAGGAGACTTTGGCAAAGTGCGTCAGTTCCCGCGGCGCTTCATCAAAAGCATCGGCAATACGTCGACCTTTGGCGGGGTCAAGGCGAACCTTGTCCCATGGCAGGTGATGAAAGGGCAAATTGCTATCGGCGGTGTAGGCAACTGTGGCCTCGTAGAGTGTATTATCCATGCTCTAATGAGGCCCCGGAGAGGCCCTTGCCGTCAGTTCGTTTTCTGGTTAGGAAAGAATGCTGATTAGGGGGAAACTAGATTAGAAAGTCGGGCTAGTCTTGGTCGTTTTCTGGTTGAAGTTTGCCCGACAAATAGTCGTCGATGAGTTGCAGGCAGTCAGGAGCGCCGACCGCGAAGGCCGTGTACCAACCACGGGCAGATAGCAGCCTCAAGTAGTCCCGCTGCTCAGCGATGTGTTCGGTGGTCGGAGTCGTCTTATCCCGCTTATAGATATTCACGCCATCCCGCTTCAATTCGACAGCTAGACCGATGAAGCTGCCGCGAACTTCGTAGATAACGAGGTCTGGGTGTCCACGGCGCGGGTTTAGCGCTTTCTGTCGCTTAGCCTGTCGCATGGTCATCTTCAGGCCGGAACCGTAATCGACGTGAGCTACGGCATTAGGCCAATTCTCTTGCAGGTGAGCCGCAATCTTCAGCATCACAGCTTCTTCTAATTCGGCCGGCGACTTTGGCATAGATGAAATCTCTTATGATTTCAATTTAACACAAGTTAAAACCCCCATATCGCTGGGGGCGGGCGTTGTTAGGTGGAGAACCTTTGCAGAATCTCCTCGTAAATTGCGAGGGATTCCCGATTCTCAGTGGTGGGCTCTTTCTGCCGCAACTTCTCGATTATGTTCGAGAGGTCGCGCTTGATGACCCAGTGTGAGTCGTAGGCTTCGTGGGGCCGAGGAACGTAATCGTTCATCGTTTCTCACCCCCTTCTGCGGGAACGTCTTCACGTTCCAGGAGGTAGCGCATAAACGCTGCCTGGTTGTCGATTTCCCGCTGTCTGCGAGGGGAAACCCATTCCAGTACTTCTGAGTCATCGGCCATCGATGCTCACCCCTTTCAATCAAAAAGTTAGGCCATGACGGGCAAGGTAGATGAAGGTTTTAGGCAAGATATCCAAAGGTCTTGTCGGCGGCCTGCTTGGCCCGTCCGAACAGGACATTGAGAGTCCGCTTTTCCTCCATGGAAACGTCGCCCTCGTTGTAGCGGGTGTTCCAATCGTGGAACTCCGTTACAGCGTTGAGTGCGCCGTACTTGGTGTAGCGAAGGCCGTCATCGATAGTCGGTGACGATTCCAGCAGGCCGATCATGGCGTACTGGTCCCGTGAGAACGGGGCAGTTTCCTTGGCGGTCTTCGGGAAGAGTTTGCGGACCATGTCCTCAAACTGGCGCTTGGTGAAGTCCTGGTCGAGCAGGTCGTTCATCTCGGACTCGAACTCGTCGGCGTACTTCCAGGTGAGGTTCAGCGTCCGCCGGGCCTCATCGATGGAGTTGAGTGCCGAAGCAGTGTGCTTGACGCTCCAGGACTGGACCGCGGCTTTGAGACCGAGGTTCAGGGTATTCATGCAGACTTCCCGGATGGGGGTCGCATGGACACCGAAGCGCAGGCTCCCGTCGTGAGAATTCACGAAACCCAGGTAAAGGTTGATGGGGTCGTTGCCGCCGATTTGGATGCTCTTCGGCACTTTCGCCATCAGGGTATTTACCCGTCCGCCGGAGAGGCTCATCGCTGTTTCAAACAGGATGGGCGGTTCACCTTCGGCTTGTTCGAACTCGTTTTGCGTCACGTCGAGCAGGGTGAACGCGAAGTCCACCAATTGCGCCGGCTGAATCGGGGTGTACGTGCCGCCCATGATGGACAGCAGCGTGTTATCCGAGAGCCGGACGATGCCCTTCTTGTCAAGGGCCATGAGGCGCTGACCGTTAGGCAGGGGAACTTCAACGGGCAACTCCCCCACTTCCCAGTCCAGGCCGGCCGCTTCCAGCAGCTCTTGCTTGGACTTCGGGTAGGCGGGAAGGACGTTGCCGAGCCCGTGCCAAGGGGTTTCCCGTACGGACATCATGTTTTCTACTTCGTGGGCCATGACAGTACCTATCTGTTTTTGGGCGCACGGAAGCGCCGCTTGAGATGGGGGTTTCAATTCCCCCGTTTGTTTGGGAGGGGAATTACCAGCCGCCGCGGGCGGTGGCAGACCATTGGGCCGGCAGGAATCCGCCGCGGGTGATCCACGTATCGAGCGCTTCGAAAAGCTCGATGATCCGCTCGGTATTATCCGGTTCGTTGGCAATACATTGGCGGAGTTGCCTGAGGGTTTCAGTAGGGTCCATTTATCAGCTCCTAGCTTTCAATGTGCGGGTGGGACGCCCTTACTATGAACCGAATCCGCTTTTGTTAAAAGGGCAACAAAAAAGCCCCGGCATTTCTGCCAGGGCTAGTACCTGCACTTACACTGAACTCCACTTTCGACTTTAGCGCGAAAACAACTTGTCGACTAGCGCCTTTACTTTGGGGCTATTGAGAAGTGCGATTAGCGGACGGCTGAGAATATCAAACACCAGCTTGAAGGCCTTATACAGACCGTTGGCTTTGATTTCTTCGTTTACGCGGTTGATGTCTTCCTGCGATAGGGCCATGGGAGCCTCCTTATTTATTCGGGACGTTAGGGTTGAGCGCGTCTTTGACGGTATTCAGCAAAGTCACGGCGGCGAGGACGGCAGCAGCCAATAGGGCGTTGTCAGTCTGGAAGTGTTGAAGGTACATGAGGGCTGGTGCGATGCCAGTGGCGAGGACGCCCAGAACCGTCCTTCCTTGGGTGGTGCCGAAGAAGTCACGCAGCTGCTGCATCCAATTGGGAGTTGTGGGCTGCGTAGGAGCCGGTGAAGGTGCCTCTGATGCGCAAGGTGTCTGTTTGTCCGGCTCGACAATCGGAGGCGGCGTAGCGGGGACGACAGGAGGCGTAGGAACGGTTGAGGCGGGAACAATGGGATCTGGAGTCTTTACCGGTACGGCAACTGCGGGAGGCGGCGGCGTGGGAACTTGGTAGCCCGGCTGGTAGGTGGGCCAGTCGTACTCGCCTACGTTTAGAAGCTGAGCCTGAGCAGAAACCTGGTCTTGGATGGGGAGGATACGGTCACGCAAGTTGGCGCCAGAGCAGGCTGTCGCGCTGAAGTCATTGTGCGAACGGACGTCCGGCCAGGTGGCGGGAAACTCCGGATGCTGCGTGCACAGGTTCTCGATGAGTTGGTACAGCGCCTCCAACTGCTCACGGGTGGGCTGCTGGAACTCAAAGTTGCCGTCTAGGCATATGGCCATGGTCGTCACGTTCTCAAAGGAACCGACAGAGTACAGCCACGTCGTCAGCGGGCGGATCTGAAATATCTGGCCCACATTGTCAATCTTGTAGTGGTACTGGAGGCCCGGTCCTAGCCGGCTGTAATGGCCGGCGGCTTCGGAGTGATAGCGGGCCACTGAATCGTAGTCATGCTCTCGGAAGCTGGCGTCGTGATGGATTGAGATCGAAGTTATCTGGTTGATGTTGCGGGGGTGCTGGCCGTTGTCGTATACGGCTGGAACGGGGTTGAGGTAGCTATCCCCTGTCAGGTCGATAGCTTCGGCGAGATAATTCTTCACGCATGGGGTCTCCTATTTATGGTTTCAAACGGGTATTGAACGAGATGCGCTTGTGGATTTCCTCAAAGCCCTTATCGACCCGGGTAATCATCGCGGCCTGTTGGTTCATGATGGCGGAATGGGCGTCGCCCTGGAGCCGCTGCACACGAAGTATTTCATTTATGAGGGCTTCTTGATCTTTCTTGCGGCGGCGCCCAAACATTGGTTGAATCCTCTTATGTAATTTCAGTATGTAGCTTGGGCTAGTAATTACAAGTGGCTATTTCTGCGCCAAGGTGTCTTTTACCGTCTCGGCTGCCTCGCTCTTGTCGGTCTCCGTTTGGGTGAGGGTTTTAGCGGAATCTCGGAGTACCTTCTCCACACGGGCGGTGGTGTCGGCAGTAGTTTGGCTGCTTTCCTTGATGTCGCTGAGCACGTCCGTCTGGCCGACAATCAACTGGGTTATCTGGACGTTTTGCTCACCCAGGTGGCCGTTGCGCTCTTTAGCTTCCCGGTTGCCCTTTTCGGTAGCCTCCGCGATCTTCCGGCTGGAGTCAGCCATTTCTTTCACGGCTATAGTGTTGGCCTTGATGGTGTCCGTGACCAGCTTGAACAGGCCAGCGACGACCGTTCCGACTATTCCGATAAGGGCGAGGGAAGAAGGACTGTCCATCGAGGTTGCCTAAATCGCTTCCACCAGAATGAAAGCTGGAGCTGTAGCAAGCGCTTCAATGCCGCCTGTCCCCGTGGACGTTGACAGTCCCACGTTGTAAGTTTTTGAGCCAGCCGAAGGAGTGACAACGGCCATTGCAGTGGCTGGGGCTCCTGTATTGCTAGTTGGAGCGTAAGTCACCGTTCTCGAAAGTAAAGTACCGGACCCTACGACACCGTCCCAAACTGACATAGTGACCAAGCCGCCGGCTGTGGTGCAGTAGGTTGTATCGGAAAAGACGGTAATTTTCACCTTGCGACCCCCGGCAGGAACCGCTACTGTGACGGTCAACCCTGTCGCTTGGACAGCACTGGTACTCGCCGTCGTGAAGTTGGTAGTTATCTGTGCATATCCGAGTGTGATTGCACTAGTGGCCAGCTTCGCAGCCGTTACACCACTGTCGGCCAGCATCGCCGTGCTCACGCTCCCCGTGTCCGTCGTTGTCACCACGGTGCCGTCTGCCTGGTTTGGCACAAGATGGCCGAGTGTATTGCTTGAGCCGCCGTACAAACGAGGCACGGCCAGGGCTGACGGTACGCGCGTATCTGTGATGTTGGCATTGACTACCGAAGCTGCCGAGGTGGCGATGGCCAAGTTGCCGAGAGTCAGGTAAGGATTGCCGGCGCCAATGGCAGTCTGGATGGCGGCAGAATTGGGGGCTACAGGGCTGGCGGCCGCCGTGCCGGCAACAGCCGTGAACTTGAAGGCGCCAACGTTATTTGTGACGCCGGAACTCAGAGCCGAGATATCCACCCACGCCACCACGGTATCGATGCGGGGATTCGACGGGCTCGAGGCGGAAACGGTGCAGTTAGTGACCGCGTCAATCCAGCCGAAGTAGGGGACGTTGGCACTGGTAGCCAAGAGCCCACCAGCATAGGAGCCGTTGAGGTTTACGTCGACGCTCATGTTGGCGCCGGCCGCCCGCTGCGTGAGGTTCAGCCCCTGCGACTGGCCTGGCCGGAACACCAAAAGAATCGCCTTTAGAAAGCCTTCTTGGTCAATCTTTCCGCCGCCGACCGCGTAAGTGCTAATTGCTTTGTACCTCGGTTATGCCATGTTCTTTTTTGACTGTAGCAAAATCAAGCTTTCCTGTCTTTAACTTTTTATGCATATCTTTCCAGTCCGCATCGGTAGGGTCTACTTCAGCCTCGGACACAGCTCCGATTATTTGAATGCTAATACCAGGGATTTGCTGGACCAAGGCTGGTCCGTTCTTAGTATCTACAATTGTGCGTTTTATATTCATATACCTCCTAGACTATCAATTCTTGTGATGGGTAGATTAGCTGCGAGTGCATATAGACCGTGTGCGAGACTGTGTCGGTGTTCTTCATGAAGAAGACGTAGCTCTTATTGCCCGCTCCGAGTTCATCACTGCGGTTCCAGTCATAGAATTGACTGGCTTGGAACATACTTGGCGTGATGCTAGCTCCGTACGGCCAGGCGTAGGCATCGTTGTTGTCGTTATCGAGGAAGAAAGTTACCCGCACTTCCGACAAATAGAGGCGCTTTACGTCGGCGTAGATATTGAACACGACTCCCCCGGCCATTCCGGCCGTGTAGACCGTCGTGATGCTGATGTCAGTGGATTTGACGACAGGCAAACTATCGGCCCCGATAAGCTGCTTATTCTTGAGGTCTCGGATGCTGCGCTCCGCCGCCGGGAGGCGTCGGATAAGTTCAGTCTCATGAGTCTGCGTTGTGCGGTTTATCATCGACCAAACTCCACGGTTACGTCTTCGTTGTCGTTATCGTCAATGACTATCTCCCGCGATTCAACCCGGAACAGGCCGCTGAGCTGGGTGTCCGGGTCGTCGGTCTCGCGCACGCTGACGTAATCGCCGACAATGTAATCCGAGACCGCCGGTCCTCTTCGTCCGTCGTACTTGACCTTCGGTATCTCAAAGGCTCGAGCCCAGGCGGCCAGATACGACAGGCCGTAGTCATTGAGAGTTCCGCTATCCAGGATGTCCGAGAGGACCAGCGGCTTCTCACGCACCTTGTAATCGATCTGGGAATTCGCATCAGGGAGATCCAGCTGAAGTAGTGACTGCTGCCCGATGCCGCTACCCAGCAGGTACAGCATGTTCGCCAGGTTGGTGGCGTCGCTATCAGTGGTGAGCTCTTTGCAGTTGCCCGGGTACTCAAAGACGATGTCGGGTCGCAGCGAGCCCAATTGGGCGTAGACGTTAAACGTCTTGTCGGCCATCAATTTCACATCGAAGGCGGTCTGCAGCTTCGTCAGGTCTTGAATCGCGTCCTTGAGCCGCGTGTTCTGATACTGCCGGCTATAGACGCCCAGGGAAGGCGCAACCAGCCCTTGGGTAATGCCGAAGTTCCACAGGGCGCCTTGAGACTGCGACTCATCGATCAGGGTCCAAGGGATTGTGGTCCGCTCCACATCCGTAAAAGTGCGGAGGCCCGACGTGTATCGGTCAGCTAGGAGATCGAAAAAGCCGCGGGCCCGGATGCTGAGTACTTCTGACTGGGCATTACGCACCTTCTGGGTATGGACGATGGTGCCGCCCGCCATGTAGTTCTCGTACTTCTTCACTCTGACTTCGGTGATGCCATCTTGGATGAGATTGCCTGGCGTGGTGCCGATGCTGCGGCAGTAGCGCTTCAGCTCATTGAGGTCGAGAGCCCAGCTGATGTCGTCCGACTCATTGCGCGATTCCTTGATGCGGCGCCCCTTGGCCCGGCCGCCCAAGTCGGCCGTTTGGATGCCATTCGTCCACAGCTCGATAGACCAGTCTGACGGCCTCATATGCTCTGGTACGCCGGGTACGCCGTCGCCTCCATCGTGCCGGTATCACCCGACGACGTCGTCCCGAACAGGATAGTGTTCACGTCCGGTGGGAGGGAGAACCAGGCGCGGTCAGCCGAGTCCCGGTACTGCAGCAGATTCACCGAACCGTTGAGCATGATGGTCTTGTTGCGCATGTTGATGACGATGAGGTCGCTGGCATTGGTCGTCGTGTAGTTGAGCTTCAGGGCGGCCCCCCGCTGCACGGAGTAGATACGAGGGTTCTGCATTGCGCCGCGCAGATAGATGAGCGGCCAAGTGTCCATCGTGCCCGTGTTGTTGAGCGTTCCGGAACCGCCGGTGCCAGTGGTGAACGTGATTGGGAATGTAGCCGGGAATGTGAAACCGCCGCCGGTAGCCACACTGACCTGTCCGGTAGTCAGTAAAGTCGTGCCATAGATGGCAGGGTCTGGGCAGAGGAAGCTGATTTGGAAAGGCGCCCATGTCGGATGCGGTCCACTCATGCGCAACGGTGGCTTGATATATCCCGTCACGCTGTAGCTGGCGCCGTCTAAGGTCGTGAACGTCAGCGGTATGCCGCTCACTAGTCCGAAGCTGTCGTGCCGCACTCGACAGGCGTAGGACAAAGCCCGACGGGCCGCTAGATACGTGGCAACGTCGGAACCCTGAACAACGCCAGGAAGGGTGAGCAGGCGGCCACCGTAGCGTTGAGTGCTGACGGTCAACCCGTCCTCACCCGGATTCTCGTAGGAGCTCAGCCGGATGTCCGGTGCGTCCAGGCCCGTGACATCGGTGAGGATGTAGCTGCTTTGGCTGCCGCCATGAATCTGGAGCGTGTCGATGTTGAAAGTACTAAGCAACTCGCAGGCCCCACATAATCTCGTCCGTCACCCCGCTGACGTCCACCTGGTTGTAGTTGTTGTTGGTGATGTTGAAGGTGTGTCCTCCGCCGCCTTGGCCAACCGCGGCCTGCACCTGCCGGGCCGGAATCACCGAAGTGCCCCGGGCCATGTTGACGAGTACCTCACCTTGGTGGACGTAGGCCAGGCCACCTTGGAAGTTCTCAACACCACCGGCAAAGCCAGGGACTCCGAGACTGTGCATGAGCGGCCGCGCCCAGCCCTGCGGCAGCTTGTCTAGCCCGCTGTTGTCGAGCACCCAGTGGCCAACCGCGTTTCCGATGTTGTTGAAGAAGTCGGCTGCTGAGTGCAGGAAGGCATCCTTCAATGCCCTACCCATGTCTTTGCCTAAGCGGTCTCCGAGTCCGGAGAAGGCACTTGCGTTGACCTGCGAAGGAATGCCGCTGTAGGCGTTGGCAATACCGTTCGCGGCTTGCTGGGAGCTCTGAACGACCTTTTGCCGCTGGTCTTCGAACGACCGCAACTGGTCAGCGTGGCTTTGTTTCAACTTCTGAATCTCGTCAAGGGCATCCGCAGCCCGGATACCTTGCAGATCCGCTGAGTGGCGCTGGAGGAACGACTTTTCCGTATCGAGTTTCGTCTGCAGCTCCGTCAGCTTCTTGGCGTGCTGTTCAGCGGCGTTGGCGGTGTCTTTCTCGTACTGCGTTTTCTTCTCGGACGTGCTGTGGTCGTAGTCTTCATTTTCTTGGGCAAGACGCAACTGAAGGTCCTGAATGCGCCGCTGGTCGGCAAAGCGCCCTTTGACGTTTTCCTCAGCCAGGTCCCGCTCGATTTGGCGCACCTGCTCTTCATGGCGGCGGGCCATTTCGTCTTGCGACTGCTTGAAGCTGTCCGCTTTGTCCTCTTGCGCTCTGGCGAATGCGTTCTTCTCCTCCGTCGCTTGCTTGTTCAGGTCGCTGATGGTGTTGTCATGGTTCTTCAGGATGTCCGCTAGGGACTGGGCGAAATCGCGATTTGCCTTCACCACGTTCTCATCGATGTCTTTGAGCTTTTCGGCCAAGTCCTGCGCCTTCTTGCCGGCGCTATCGAGGCCGCCGGCTGAGTTCTTGATCTGGCCTGCGCTGGCATCGAACTGTTGCCCCGTGCCGAGCATCTGATCTTGGAGCTTCGCGAACGCACCAAAAGTAATTACGCCAGCTATGGCGGAAATCGCCGTCAGCACCAATGCCAGCGGCCCGCCCATTACCAGCGTCACGAACCGCACGACAGATGCGAGCCCCAGCAGGGTGGCGCCGAAAGCGATGGCGGCACCAGCTGCTCCGGCGAACGAGACGATGGCCTGTTGATGCGTGCCGATGAAGTTCGCTGTCCCGGAAGTCAATGGTCCGAGGCCGAGCTTCAGGAGGTCGCCCAAGCGCGCCTGCGTGTTGAAGACGGCCGTGGAAAGACGGGACTGTGCGCCGGAGTATTCATTCGACAGTCTGGTCGCGTCACCGAGCTGTGGTGCGCTCTCCCGCATGATGCCGTTGAACAACGCCTGCCGGATGGTGGCGTTAGAGGATGCGCGGGATAAGTCCTGGGCGCTGAAGCCCGCCTCTTCCAACATGACTGACAGGTTCTTTGTCAGGCCGGCGTTATCCGACAGAATTGAGTTGCCGTTCTTGATACCTTCAGTGGCGCCGGACACCGCCTCACCAAAGCCAAGGGCGCTCTGCCGGCCGAACGCCGCGGTGTCCTTGAAGCGGTCGATGATCTGGATGGCCTGGTCCAGGCTAAAGCCGCTGGATAGCAGGTTCTTCAGCTGAGTGGCAGCCTCGCTAACGGACTCTAAGCCGTCGCTGGCCAGTGACTTGGCGGCCTCACGCGTCTTCTCCGAATCCTGGCCAAAAGCGTTGGCTACGCTCGTAACGCCTACCAGGGAGTTGCGCATACGGTTTGACGCTTCGACAGCGGCGTCGAACTGACTTGTGAGAGTAGAGATGGCCTGCTGGGCGATGACGGAGCCCGCTAAGGCTTGGATGGAGTTAGAAACACCGGAAATCGCCCGGCTGGCATTGTCTTGGGCACTGATTACAATTTTGACTTCGGGATTGGATGCCACTAATTTCTATTGCTCTTATCTATGCCCATCTTAATCGCAATAAGCTGCAAAAACCACGGGGGCTGTGCGGCATATTCCTGAATTGTCCAGCCGTAGGCTTCGCAGATATCGAGAACGGAGAATATCGGGCTCCGTTCAGCCGCTTCACCTTTTGCACGGGCCTCAATGAATCTGACGTATTCGGCCCCAAGCTGGGCTAGTCTTTTGGGACGATATCGCTTGAGTCGCGGACTCCCTTGACCCTTTGGACGATGTAGCGGTAATCCGGGCCAGGCAGATTGCGGACGAGCTCCAGCAAGCCCTCTGTCTTCTCGTCCACGCTGATAAGCGCCAGCTCCATGGCCTTGGCGCCGGCGGCCTTCATGGCGGTCAGCTTGAAGCTGAGCGTCTCGCCGTCACGGTCGGCATCAACGGTCAGAGCTTCTTCGATCTCTTCTAACTGGGCGCCACTGAAGTACCCGCGCATGACTACGGGCTTCTTGGTATATGGGGTCGTAAACTCAATAGTTTCCCGAAGGACGAACTCTGGCTTGCTCATGGGGATGGTTCCTAATTAGTTCTAAGTAGCAGCAATCGCGTTAATGACCTTCAAGTCCCAGGCCGAAGCATCCGACGTGTCGTAATCGGGGTGGTACTCCAGCTCGTAGTACTCCCACTCCCCTACCTTGAGCTTGGGCTTATCACCGCCCTTGATGAGCTTCAGGTTGTTCATGGTGATGCGTAGCTCGTAGGTGGTGCCATTGGAGGCCGCTGCGTAACAGCGGATGACGAGAGCAACCTTTTTGATTCCGGTAAAGTTCTTCGCTTCATCCGGGCCGCTGAATATCTTGGTGAGTTTGATGTCCAGGTCGCCGCGCTTGCGCAGCAGTGCAACTGGGTCCAAGCCGCCGGAGCGCTTCTCACCCTTGTCGTCTTTGAAGTCATGCAGAACGGTCCAGGTCGAGCCCTGCTCTAGTGCCGTATGAGTGGCAGATAGGGCTGCCGCAGCAGTAGCCCCGAAGCAGAACTGAGTACGAGCCCAGGAGAACGGGGTGGCATATAGGGCAGGTAGCGATGCAGTAGCCGGCCGCAGAACGAGCATGTCACCAGCTGCAAAGGCCGCGGCGGTGGAGTTCAGTACGACGGTGGTGGCAGTAAGGCTGGAGATAGTGAACGACGTCAGAGTGCCGTCTGAGGCCTTCCAAATGGCTACCAGGTCGCCGACAACCAGACCCGCTGTTGGCGTGGGGTCGTAGTCGGTTTTGAGGGTGAGCGTAATAGTGGAGATGCTGGCGATTTCGCGGCCGAGGAACGAACCGAGGGCGCTGACGGAAACCTTGTGCTGCATCTCGTTCTTCGCGAATACCGGCGAAATCTTCGAAGCCTGGACACCCCAGTAGCGGGAGACCGTGACGCCGTTGGAAATATCGAGGGTGTATGAGTTTGGGTCTGTGAAGCCCAGTGTGAAGGGCCAGGTGTACGGGTTGGAACCGGTAACTGAACCACGGGTCAGCAGCATGTCGAGAAGCTGAGCTGTGGTGTTCGGCTCGGCCATGACCGTCAGATCGCCGCCATGGTCCCGCTGGCCCTGGAGGGACTGGAGGCGGGCGAACTTGGAACCGACGATGGGAGTGTCGTCATCCAGGTTGAGGTTCGTTGTCAGGGTCTCGTCGTACAGGGGTACGAAGGTATCGGGAACTACCGCGGTGGCTGCAGCCGTCTGTTTCTTAAAAGCCGCATATCCTTGATCGCTAAGAGCCACTGGTGATGTCCTTTGTTAATTCTTTGAGGTTGGGATTCTCAATTTGTACGGACGATGTGATGAATTCGCCCGGCTTGAGAACGCCAAATCCTACAAGTATCAAAACCTCCTTCGATTGATTTTTATACTTGTACAACGTCTTCATAATCTCAGTATTTAGCGCTTCCTGAATAAGGTCAAGAGCGATTAGGAATGCCGACCAAATAACTGACGGTAATTGTCAGGTGGCCTTCAGCAGTAATGGTGTCATTCGGCCGCGCTAATGAGCCCAGCTCAAATTGCATGTCGGCATCGAGGGCTGCCCCTTCCAAGCTGAGCTTGCTACGCAGCGCGCCCTTGATGCTCTGGGGCAGGTAGTTGCCACTAACGTCACGGGCTTCCACGAGGTTCCGGATGCGCGCCTGCGTCAGCTCCTGTTCTTCACTGGCACCCCAGTCGTCCTCCTCGTCGAGGATGACTTTGATGACTATGGTTTCGCTCTCCACCCGATCAGTCCCGGTCGGGCCGCTGGAGTTTCGGTTACCTAGGAATTGCACGGCAAGCGCCGGCAGATTGGACTTAGCGATGAGGATGGGGTCGCCGTCGTAGACCGCTTTGAACGGCTCATTCGGGTACAGGTCCTTGAGGAAGCGAACGATGCGCTGGGTAGCTGTCTCGTACATCTACAGCGCCGCCAGCTTACGTTGGACAGCCCTGCGGACGATGTTGGCGATGACCCGCTGCCGGGCCTCATCCAGCTCCATCATTGCCCGGCGGCGGCAACTTGGTCCGCGGCAGATCGGACTGGTGGTACTTGAAGTAGGGCGCAGTGTTGCGGACGCGGACCGAGCTGTCCGTGAACGATGAGCGGAACGAGCGCTGCATCAGCCCGGTACGAACGAGCATCGGCCGGCCGGGAAATTCACGAGCCTTCTCGGCTTCAGTGCGAGGACTGAGCCGGGGCCAGGCCATACCGATTGCTCCACCGTGGGAGGCGAATACCTCACCAGAAAAGAACTCCCTTAGGTAGGTGCCGGTCTCCCGCATGGCATCCGGCATGCGCTCCAAACTGTCGCCCATTGCAGCCAGGCGATCCATCGTCGCTTTGTCGCCGGTGATTTCGATTTTCATGTTGAGGCCCATTTAGAAGCGGCTCCCTAAGTCACTCATGCGGAAGATGCGCTCGTCGTCACCGCCCGTGATACCGCTGTCCGTGGTCTCGTCATAGAGATTGCTGGAGGCCGAAGTAGTTGCCTGTGCCAGGGAGCTGCCGTCCACCGTCACGACGGAAGTGGCGCCGGTCTGGATCTGCAGGAGCTGCGCCCTGGCATCCTTCACTCGAGCAGCGCCGTCCTTGGTCGAGCCATCGCTGAGCGTGCCGTACTGATCGAGCAGCAGGAAGCCAGCGGCTAGGTCAGTGGCGATATGACGAATCAATTCGGGAACAGGCTTGTCAAACGGGATGGTGTACTTGCCAGCCAATGCTCCGTTTATCTCCGATTCAGCTGCGCGCCTGCAGGAATCGATTGTGGAGTCGAGCAGATTGAGGTTCTTGCCGAATCCGGCACGGCCACGGATTTCATTCAAGGATGCGTAGTGGGCGTAGTCGGCGCCGCGGACAGCCGTGGCCGCTGCCAGGTCAGTGGCATCAGCGGCCGCCGTCGAGCTGTAATAGGTGACCTTGTACCAATAGCCGGAACCACCCGTGGAATCCACCCGATATGTCGACGGCTGGTCCGGGTCGATGTCAGCCGGTGTCAGGATGCCCGCAAAAGCACTGTCGGCCGGCACAGTGCCGTCCACGTTGGCCGCCCGATAGAAATGCACTTGGTCGCCTAGAACGGCTGTAACCGGCTCAAATCGCTTGTGGGCGAATCCCACGCCTGCGATCAGGGTTACACCGGTGGCCCCGCTGAGTGACTGGATGACACCTTTCTCGCAGCCTTCCTGGTTAAGAGCGCCTAGATACAGGAAATCCCCTACCGCCAGTCCTTGATTGGACTTGAGAGTGAGAGAAGTTGCCGCTACAGCTACATCTGCATCAAGAACGGCCCGCTCTTTTATGTTGGCCGGTGCAAATGAATCAGCTTGTAGGGTAGTACTCATATGTTTTTATTAAAGCACCGAACGGAACGTATTACTAAGAGTTTATGCGTTTTCCAGCTTTAGGTGTCTTAGCCCAGCCGGAACTTACATCGACGCGACTGGCCGCCCATACCAATAAGCCAAGCCCAATGCCGCTTAGTGAAATCCAGCCCCAGCCCACTTCAAAAAACCTACCCATTACGATGGTCAGGAGTATCCCAGTGAATGCCAAGGCTAGTCCTGAGTAAACTACGGGCTGCCACGTCCTTCTCCGCAAATCAGACATATTCGGGGTCGGACCATTTTGGCCTGCGACCCGGGCATGAACCTCCGGGACCTCCAGTGGGCCGTCCGTCACAAATTGAAATTCCACCCACTCGCCTGGGTTCAGCATCGATAGCTTGCAGGCAAGGGAGTTGAGATCCTGCTCGACAGCCACGCTGATTCCCTCATCCGATGAGCTGAATGTGAAGGATAGGAGGGTACTTATTCCGAACGTAATCTTGACCGGACCGTCGAAGTCAGCCGCATGGATTACGGCCTTGCCTGTATTTCCAATACGCACAACGAGAATGTTGGGACTAGTAACTTCTCTCCCCGCATACATCACCTGCAGCGGCAGCACTTCGCTCTGGTGGGCCATGATCTTGGTCTTGCTGATCGTCTGCCAACCGAAGCGCTTCGGCTTGCGCGAGAGCCAGTAGAACCAGAAGCCCGTGACTAAGCCTAAGACACCGAGTATGTTGCCGAACTGGGCGTTGATCCATCCCCAAAAATCATCCACTGGCCAAGAGTACTAGAGCCGTCCACCTGTTCTCCGTACGATTGCTCTACACCGCGGCGGGCTGGGGAAGCTGCTAGAGCAGAAGGTGAACTCGAGCATGGATCTCTATAGCGACGACTACTTACGGGGCAGAACTATCGCGGAGCTACACGAGATGAAGCATAGTAGCGAGCAGATTATGAGGGAGCGGCGGCGGGAGCGGGACAAACTCCACTGGAGTAACCCCGACCGGGAGGAACACAACGAGGTGATCGATAACAATTCCAGAGCGATAGGAATGATCCATCGGGAGCTAGACCGCCAACATGCTGAGCGAAATGCGGCGAGAGAGTTAAAAGAGGCGTCACGATCCGCGCGAACGACTGCCGAAACGGTGCTGGACGCCTGGTTCAAGCTTCACAAGAAGACACCGCCCTATCGGATAAACCTCAATTGGTTCGTAGACGATAGGCAGTACATGGGTTCCTACCGGCCAAAGCAAGGCGACCTCGAGGTTTTTTTGGTGGTGGCTCCAAATACTCCCGGGTGCGAACGACGGGCCGGTAAGGCGCTCTTGCCGGCAAACTCTCCAGAGGAGCTCGCTGCTGCGCTCCAGGCCGATCCACCACAAAGCCGGGAGGAAAAGCGGCGGTCCTAAAGGACCGTCACGTCATCGCCGCCGAGGCGGGTGACAGTGGGATCATCTCCCATCCCCAAGCTCGTGGCCGCTTCGTTGACTGCCGTCACAGCGCCGTAGTCCTCGACGGGCAAGATTGTTATGTCTGCCTCAGCCTGGAATCCTCCAGCCAAAGTAAGTATCGCTGAACCGATGCCCAGAGAACTCTCAATACCGGTCAAAGCCAGGTTTACATCGCCCGCTATCAATGTAGGTGTACCGATCGAGGCAGTGGACAATATGCCAGTCGCAGCAATGGTCACTCCGCCAGGTTCAAGACTTGCACTGCCGATGGTGGCAGTGCTGGCGATACCCGCAGGAGTTACAGCGGCCGGGCCAGGCACCAAAGTCGGTGAACCGATCGCCGCTGTCGAGACTATTCCGCTGGGGGTGACGACCAAACTGTCCACCAATGCAACCGTGGGGGAACCGAGTGACAATGTGGATGCAATGCCGCTCGGAATCAGGCTCGCGCTACTGGTAAGAGTGGGCGAACCAAGCGCGGCAGTGGAATCAATGGATGTTGGCTGCAGGGTGGCCGCCGAACTAAGGCTGGGACTTCCGATTGAAGCCGTTGAACCCACCCCCGCTGGGCTGGCGCTGGCGGCCCCAGGTGAAAGCGTTGGTGAACCAATCGTCACTGTTGATGCCACACCCGTCGGCGAAACGTCACTAGCACCTGGCGTGAGTACCGGCGTCCCGACCGCTGAACCGCTAGCGACACCGGTCGTGGAGATTGCAACACTTCCAGGACTCAAAGTAGGCGCACCAACAGCCGCTGTGGAAGCTACTCCGGTCGGAGGTACCGAGACTGCGCCGGGCGAAAGTGTCGGGCTACCTAGTGAGAGGGCCGAACCATTTCCCGAGGCTGAAATATTGACAGGTCCTGGAGATACCGCAGGACTTCCCATCAGCGCTGTAGAAGCTATGCCGGTGACAGTGATAGCTACTGGACCGGGTGAAACTGTGGGGGTGCCGAAGCTAGCGGATGCACCAATGGCGGCAGCCGAAATGTCAACAGCACCTGGCGAGACTGCCGGAGAACCGATGGCGGCAGTTGAAGGTATCCCTGTCGGGCTAATACTCTGCGCAGAGTCAGACATGGCGTAGCTCTGCCAACTCGGCTGTCGCCACTTGCGCCGGAGTGCCATTGGACCGACTTTGCGGTTAGGGATACGAGCAGGGATGTAAGCTCCGGTCATTACTGTCGGGTAAAGGACGATTATCGTGCTGCCCTTATCGCGGGTGCCACCCTGGGCGGTGGTCGTATCAATTACGCTGATGGCCGTGGTGGTATCCGATGTCAGGCTATCTTTGTGTCCGATGATGCCGGAGTTGAAGTCTGAACGAGCCGTCTGGTCGATTGTCCATCCCGCCGGCAGAGAATCAGTTGCGCCATTTACCGTTCCGGCTTGTTGGCCGAAGATGGCGAGGAATTGGTCATTTAGGTGAGTCGGCGTGACGGCCGAAGAGGCCAGCGTTGTCGCCGTTCCGAGGGCTTGAGTGTGGTTGACGTAGCTCTCTACTCCACCGATACCGGAGAACTCAGCAACTACGAAGCTCCAATCGTCGGAAGCAGACATGGTGGCCGCGATGGTGGCGGAATCGCCTGCTTGCACGACTCGGTAGTAGGTTTTGATGCCAACCGCTCCACCGTTGGTGGTGTTGTATTGGTCAAGAACCGTGAAGCCGGTCGGAGTGGTCGGGGTCAGCGAATTCCAGAAGATGTAGCTGGCAACTAGGTAGTTCCCCGGTGTTGGTGAAGCTCCCAGTACGGCATTACCAGTAGATCCTCCCCCGCCCGGAGTTGCGTATTTTGCTGACTGAACGAATGCCATGAGAGCTTACCTCCCTGGCTTAGTTGAGTCCGAAGATTTCGAGCTGCTGCAACTGGATGCTATTGGAAGCACTTGAGGCGCTACAGGTGACGTTGAAGTTGAAGTAGTTGGTTATCGAGGTGTCGATGGTCGCCACGGTTCCAGGAGAGGCTGCTCCACCAAAGAGGGCTGCCATGAATGGGCTGGCGATGCCAGGACTCTTTAGCATTCCCGTACCACGGCCGGTCGTGTTGGCACCGGCTGCCCCAGCAGGAGCTTGGATGAAGAACTCACCGGTGAACTCCCAAACTTGGTTGGTCACGCCGGAACCGGTGGTTAGAGCAGCACTTCCGAGGATGATGGCGGCAGTAGTTGAACCGGCCGCACCCAGACGGAGAGTGAACGTGTAAGTTGGGGTGGCGGTGGAGCTTAGGATGCCACGGGCCACGATTGCGAACCCCTTCCCCGTGGTAGTTGGGCTGGATGAGAAGAAGAACGGCGGCAGCGAGGCTTGTGCGCCCATACCGGCGACATCGTTGATAGCGACTTCCGATGTGAACGAAGCCTTAGCTGTACCAGCGGCGGTGTTGGCGTAGATGAGTTCAGTATTTGTGCCAGTGAGAAATGACATGACTTACAGCGCGAAGATTTTAGCTGCGCCGTTGTCCCAAGTCACCGTGATGTTGCCGCCGTTAGGAGTAATCGCCGTAAAGCCGTCAATGTAGGCAATCAGGGGCGAGGTGGCAGCGGAGCCGGTGTCTTTGTAGACGACCAAGGCCTGAACCGTCTTGGCACCGGATATGGCTACTGAGGTGAACGTGGAATCCGCCGCATCGAAGACGCCCAAGGCTACGGTTGGGCTGGTGAGCGTCTGGTCCGTCGTACCGGAGTAGCTGGTCACGCTCGACTTGTACTGGTGGGCAGCGGAGTAGGTGTAATCCGTTGAAACGTTGACCAGTGCGACTTTGATTGTGTCGGTGTCCAAATCGACGGACGGGTTTTGCGAAAGCAGACTTTGTTTGAAGGGCGGATATAGGGCGCTGGCCATTGATTTATTGCCTTGTAAATTCTGCTTTTACTATGGGCCACTGCTCATTCCTTAGCAATAGCGAATAGGAATCCGCCGAGGACGGAACACTAAGGGCAAGTGAATCGCTGTATTCTCGTCCTTATGAAGGTCTTCATCAGCTGGTCAGGCGAGGTCAGCCAACATGCAGCTCAGGCACTCCGCAACTGGATACCGCAAGTACTCCAGTCGATAGAGCCTTGGCTAGCGTCCACGGATGCGCGCCCCGGCCATCTCGTGGCTCACGAGATCCAACAAAATCTTCAGGATGCATCGGCTGTCTTGCTGTGTCTGACGCGCCAAAACATGCTCTCCGAATCATTTCGGGATGAGTATTACGCTTTGCAAGAAGCCGGGCCGCTGATCATGCCGGTATGTATAGATTTCTCTCCTAATGAACTGGGCCGGTCATTCCCCTCAAATCGCGCTGTCGCACTAGATAGTCCAGGAATTCGCTCGTTGGTCACTCTGCTCAACGAGCTTTCCGATGATCCGCTCAATCAGACCAAGCTAGATCGGCTGCTGGGCATTTGGTCTCCAAAGCTGGAGGAGGAGCTAGCTACGGCCCTACCCTCGCTGAACTTCAAGTCCGAGGGAAAGCTCAAACTGATCGGCACGCGCACCGACAAGCCGACAGAGGCAGTCCTGTCCGAAATCCTCGGTGAGGTGAGATCCCTTTCAGGCAGACTCAACGAGCTTCAGGCGGCAGTCTTGGCGATATCGTCTGGTGCGACGGAGCCAAGGGAACCGGTTGAACCACTTGCGAACCCCAGGCCCAGGATATTTATCGGTTCTTCTGCCGAGGGGTTGCCCGTGGCGGAGCAAATCCAGGCTAACCTCGACTACGTTGCCGAATGCACCGTTTGGAACCAGAACCTGTTCCAACCGTCTATGACGACCATAGAGACACTCGTGGAGAGCGCGGTGTCCTTTGATTGCGCTGTCATCGTACTTACCGCTGACGATATCCTCACCATGCGTGACAGCACAGCGCCCGTCGCCAGAGACAACCTAATCTTTGAGCTAGGACTCTTCACAGGACTTTTAGGGCGGGCAAAGACATTCATGGTCAAGTCTCGTGAGGATCAAATCCACCTCCCTAGCGACTTGAACGGCGTGACTGCGCTGGACTACGCAGGCCGGCGGACAGACGGAAACCTGAGCGCCGCCCTAAGCCCTGTTTGCCTGAGAATTCGAGCAGCTATGGGAATCGCCTAGTCCAGTAATATAGAAGCCGCCCATCTGGGCGGCTTCTATTATTGAACCTCAGTTGAAGCGTGTCGGATTACGCTTTTCGCGCTGACTTCTTTTTAGGAGCGGCCGGCTTTTTCGGCGCCTCCTTAGCCGCTTCAGCAGGCTTTTCCGCTTCGGGTGCAGTCTCAGTCTCTTCCGCTTCTTCGGATGCCTCAGCGGGCTCCTCTGTAGCTTCAGCGACTTCCTCTACTTCTTCTTCGGCGACCACTACTGCAGCGCCAGCTTCGACCAGCGCTTTGGCCGACTCATCATCAGCCTCGAACACTGAGCCGGCCACGTACAGGACTTCGTTGTGCCTGACGTTATTGTGTTTGGTTACTTCGATTCGCATTCTTAGGCCCTCACATATTCAAGAGTTACGTTCATCTTGCCGCCGGCCGTGGTTTTGGCGGCGGTGAGCTTGTAGTACGAGTCAGCGGCTACCGTGTTGTTGGTGGTCGGGGTGGCCGAGTACTCGGTGTTCAGCGCCGCGCTGATAGCCGCGGTCAATACGCCGCCAGTCGAGGCACCCGTAGCATTGGCGCCGGTGATTGTCCCGGTGTCCGTCGCGGCAATCGCCTTAGTGACGATGCCGCGGATCTTGGTGATGCGGACCGGGAAGGGGAAGAACACCTTCACCGCCGCCTGCTCACCGGTTTCGAAGCTGGTGGCCACGCTGACTACGCCTGGCTCACCCGCTATCCGTCCATATCGTTTGCCTAGGAGTCCCATGAGGTTTTCTCCTTAAGCCACTGCAGCGTAGATGCCGTAGACCAGCTCCGACGCCATTATGTACTGCAGGTAGAAGTCGCTGATGCGGACGAACTCGCCGGATGGGTCGTTCGAGACGTAGTTATCAACGCCGCGGCCATCGGTCAGCTGCAGGGTGTAACCCGCGCTCAGCTGTTTGATGCCTGGAGTCGCGTTGATATTCATGAGCCAGACGTTCTTGCCCCAGATGGGTGCCAAGGAGTCGCTCTGACCTTCTTTGCCGCTGTTCACAGCAGCCATGCCAATGACGATGTTCGGAATGCCAAGCAGGCCAGCCAACGCCTGGGTGGTCAGTACGCCAGTCTGGGTGTACTTGATGCGCTCCAGGAAATCGGGATGGTTCTGAATGACGGCCCAGACTTCCCAGCTCATGACAAGGGTGTTCGGCAGCTTCAAGCCGTTCTGCTTGATGGCGGTGATACCGGCGACGATGTCGCTGAACGGGTTGGAGTTACCGAAGTCGCTCCACTGGCTCGTGCCCGACAGGGTCGTGTTCTGGGTGATGATGCTGGTGTTGTTCAGCAGGGCGGCGGCGTTGGCTTCCTTGTTGATCATGAACGATTCGGTCAGGATCTCGGTGGCGTCGACACGGGCATCCAACGGGGGCTTGCTGCGCTTGAGTTCGTCTTCATCGACGAACACCTTCAGCTTGCGCTTCTCTAGAGGACCAAAGGCGGTCTTCGTCAGGTTGTATTCAATCTCGGGAGTCAGCGCTTTGCTATTGGGAGCAATGCGGGAATCCACGTTCTTCAGGTTGGTCTTGTCGTAGACGTAGTAGTAGCCACTGTCTTCGTCGACCGGCAGGGTTGGGAATACGCGGTCAGCGATGAAACTGAGCTGATCGTTCTTCCAAGCTTTCGATACGTTGGTGAGTACCGGATTACGTCGTAGATCTTTTAATTGAGGCATTTAACCTTTCTCCTAGTACTTCGCCGTTGAAGGCATTACTTCTATGATGTCGCCGCTAACGCCGGCCTGAACCGCGTAGCCAAGAATCTGATTGCCAGCCGTGGTGGTGGCGATACCGACCGAGCTGCCGTTGCTGGTGACGGCGTCGCCGACAGCCACCGTTCCACCGAGCTTCACCTTGAAGGTGCCGTTCGATGTGCGGAGCCAGACGCTTGCCAGCTCACCACTGACTGGGGTGTTGTCGAGCACGCCCAGGAGGACATCGGTAGCCGCGGTGGCCGCGACGACGTTGCCGCTCGAGTTGAGCTTGACGACCTTGTATTGCAGGGCGGACAGGTCAGCGGCAGCAGGTGCGCTGAAGTGATTCCCCTCGATGAACTTAGCCATTATTCTTGATCTCCTTTACCGGTTACTTTGTTGGCAGCCGCGTAAAGCTCTGGCTTGGCGCTCGCAACGTGCTGCAGTGCCTGGGCGTAGCTGATCTTCTTCTCGGCGGCGTAGTCGCTCGTGAGCTTGTCCAGCTCGTCCGCAGCGGTCTGGCTGTCGGTGCCCCCGTCTCCGCCACCACCCATCTCGCCGGCGGTGATGAGCTTGTTCTCGGGCAGGCCCTTCAAGAACTTCTCGAGGTTCTCGCGCTGCTTCGGTGAGGAAGCCAAGAGGATCTCGACGGCCTCATCTTTCTGGCCGCTCTTGATAGCGCCGCGGGCGATGTGTTCGCTCACGAATGAGCTGGCCTCAGTCCGGGCAAGCTTCTCGGCAGCCTCTACACCACGAGCAGCGTCGGCCTTAAGCTTGGCCAGGTCGCTAGCGTTGATAGTGACGGTCTTGGCGCTGGCCTCAACCTTCTCAGCGGCAGCTTTTTCTTCGGCCTCTTTGTCGGCAGCAGCCTTATCGGCAGCTTCCTGCTCGGCAGCCTTATCGGCGTCCGTCTGAACGTCGAAGGACTTGCGCTCCTCCACCGTCAGTTCGTCTTTGTGTTCTGCGAGAAATTTCTTCTCGGCGTCGTCGAGATCGGCCAATGCCTTCTTACGTACGTCTTCTAACTTCATACGGTCTTCTCCTTTACTTCCCCCCTCGCTCGCCATCACCGGCTTTAGCTTTTTGAATAAGGGGCTATTGGTTAATGCGGCGGCGCTCAGCACGTTTGGAACGCGAGTGCCCGCCTCTTCTGGGTCTTCGTACATCAGGTCTCGGGTATTGAACTCAGGTGAAAAGAAGGCGTACTCGTGGTCACGAACCTTCTGGGCGCCGCTCGGGGTCCACTCGATGCCGGTCCCCCACAAACCATCGGCGCCGCGGTCTTCGAGACCGTGTATCCAGCCAGCTGCCGCGCCCGAAGAGTGGTCGTAGTTGATGGGCAGCGGAGAGGTCTTGTTGACGCGGGAGATGCCAGCGGCAAAGTTGGCTGCAAACTGCGAGATGTCGGCCTGGGTGATTTCGAAGTCACCATGCCAGGGAGTTTTCCAGTTGCCAGGAGTGAGTAATTGAATCTCAGTCGGTAAATTGCCGCTGGAATCGGCTTTGATTGCTATCGCCCGGTAAAGGTGAGCGTGTTGTGACAATGAAGTGTTATCCCTATTATGGTTATAGAGGACGTCGCTTCACCGGCGTTCTTATTTTTAGTATTGGGGCTACTTAAATAACCTGTCAACTATTTCGGATAATTCAGCCGCATATCGCAGCGGCATCGCGGATGCGCTGTGGGCCGCAGCTTCGGTCCAATTAGAGTTTGAAATGCCTGGTCGAGGGGTACGGTGACACCATGCAGCGGAGCGCAGATGCGGCAGGCGCCGGCTTGCTTCGCTAGCCACGTCTTCGACTCAGCCCCGGTCTCATATCCGAAGACCATCAGGCCGCTCTGATACGCATTCACTGTTTCCGTCCTGGCGATCATCTCGGCGCGCACGTGATTGCGGATGATGCGCTGCACCCGGTTCACGCTATCGCTGACGGACTCCCCCATGGCGATGCTGGTCTCTATTGACTTCCGGATGAGCCTGAGATTGGTGTCGGTGATGTCCTTGATCAGCCGGCCGACGTGATCGCGGGCGGCGTCGAGGCGCAGCTCCGTTAGGCGGTCAATGCTGACTGGCGTCTCATAGATTTCGAAGGCCGCATCCATGCCGACGGCGTACAGGTCGCCGATGTCCTGCAGTACCAAGGCGATGAATATCGTCGCTTCGATTTCCCGCACTCGGTCGCTGTCATCCACCAGCGGGTCTTCTGACGCAATGTGTAAGGGCACGTACTGCCAGCGAACCAAAGCAGGCGCCCGTTCTGCCAGCCCACGCAAATAGACCAGCGTGTGGCGCTCCAGACGGCGTTCAGCGCGAAGCAGGCGTTCGAATATCGCAGGGTTCTTCCGGTAAGTGTTCTCCCATTCCTCCGATGCTCGGATGACGCGGCCGAGTTCTTCCCTGGCGTCAAGCAGCTCGCTGTTCATCGAGTGCCTCGTCCAACTCCTGATACAACTGGCGTGCCTTGCGGATCTTCGCCTCGGCGCTAACCTTCTTTTTCGCCTTCTCGTCCGGCACGTCTTTGATATTCGTCTTGGAATCAGGGTCCATCGGATTTTCAGGGTTAGGTTTGGCAGCTGGCTTTTCGCGGACGTGATCCTTGGGCAGCGGCTTCACGCCAATGGCCGCCCGTGACCGGTTCTCAATGTCGTCGTCCATCGTGATTGCGCCGGCCGCGGACAACTTAGATAGGGCCTCCGAGAACACCGGCAGCGCTTCGTCGTCCAGGCCGTTGGCCTTGAGCTTGGGATATTTGTCGGTGGTGAAGTTAAGGTCGACCAGCGTCTTGATGGCCGTACGGGCGAGCGTGTCAATGATGGTCTGAGCCGTAGCCTTCTCGGCAAGGGTAAAGAAGCTTGTGAGGTCTTCGCTGAGCGAACGGCTGCCGCTGCCACTACTGGCGCCCAGCTCCAGGAACTGAGCCAGGACGTTCTTACTGATTTGCCGATCGTGATGGTTGATGCTCGGCATCATGTCGCGCAGGGTCTGTGACTTCATATCCATAAAGCCGATATCCCAACCAGCCTTGTGGTTGATGTAAGACTGCTCGTTGGCGCGCAAGGCGCGGGCTGCTCGGATAAGCATCTGGCGGTCGGTATCGTCAGCCTGGGCAGGCTCCACGATATCGATGACACCTAGGCCGTGGCGCTCATGAGCGACGGAATCTATTTGGTACAGCGCGCTCTTGATGAACCAGTTCTGATAGGACGAGCGCAGCACGCTGATGCCCTCGTAGTTTTCGCCTTCCTTCTGGTTGGTGAAGATGACGAGCTTCTCCAACGGCGTCTCCGGCGAATCGCCATTGGCTAGCATCTGGGTGATGCCGGCGCCGAACTTGTCCGAACTCCAGCGGTAGATACTCTTCTGTTTGCGGAAGGCCAGCTTGGATAGGACGATGCGCTCCTTGCCGTTCACCGGGCGCAGCTCGAGGACCATCTCGAAGACGGCGTACCCGAACGGTAGATACGTCAATGCTTCGGACAGGAAGCCGTGCCAGTCCAGGATGGTGAAGAAGTTCTCATTGCAGAACTCGGCCATCTCCACGTCGGCGGCATCCTCGCTGGCTGCTTCGAAGGTCCATTCGGCCTGCATGATGGGGAGGAACACCGCCTGCAGACTGGAGCGGACCGTGGCGTCACTGCGCCGCATGCGGTCATAGACGACGGCGGCCTTATGCCCCATCAGATCCGGGCTGTATTCCTCGCCGGTGATAATGCCACTAAAAACTAAAGTCCCGGATTCGCCAAGCTCCCGATATTGCGCGGTACTTTTCTTGGCAGCTGCCTCTATGCTTTTGTTGGCTTCATCCATTGCTCGCATTATGAGACTAGAACTGCTTTCCTAGCAACCCACTTGTGTATGTCTCAGGAGCCAGGCGTTTGGTTTCCGGTTTATCCAGGACGAGCACGTTATTGCCGCCTTCGACGGGGGCATAGGAAATGACTAACGCGTCACCACGGTCAGGTGAGCGGCCGATGCGCTTGCGTAGTTCCTTCTTGTCTTCCACGTGAATCTTGCCGTTCTTTAGATACCACTCCACGGCCGACAGCTCGACCTTCAGTTCCTCGTCGTCGGGGATGGCGATGTCGCCGTTGATAAACAAGCGCGACACGCTCCACCACATCTCAGCGCGAAGGTTGGCGAACTCGTACTCCCCCGGCCCTGGGTCTTTGACGGTCGGCGGATTGGAGGTATTGACGGCGATGATCTTGTGCAGCCAGTGGGGATTCTCTCGGACCTTGCGCGCGGCTGTGTTGTAAATCGGGATGCCCAGGCCCATGGCTTCAATCTTTACCTGGGTCTCGTGGTCAGTTGGATTGAGCTTCTCAATCTCGTCGTTGATGACAGTGGTGTCCGGCGTCAGCCAGGCGCGGATGCTCTCGCCTTTCTGGCCACGGCGGTGGTAGATGGCACTCATATCGCCGCCGCCGGCGGAGTCGACACCAAAGCGCGAAGGGCCGACTTTCACCTCAGCATGCCGCTCGTCGGACATGGCCGCCTCCACCAGGTTCAAAGCGATGAGGGCGCGCGTGCCTGACTTCGGGAACTCCCCCTCGACGCGGCTGTCCCACAGCGGTGTGCCGATGCCCCACTTAAAGATGCGCTCGTACACCCAGCGCACTGACACCAGGTGAGGACGCGGAGTCTTCCACTCTGGGGACTGTTCTCGGCCGCTCTCGATGGCCTCCACCACCGCTTCCGCCGGATGGTTCGGCTGCTTGCAGTCGATGGCCTCACAACGCGCTATGCCGTTCTCAGTGAAGTTGGGCGTTATCCAACAGGAGACGTGCAGCTTGCTCGCCAAGTGGCTGCGATGGGAATCGTAGAACGTGCCGCCGACGCTGGTCGGGTTGCCGATGTAGAGTACGCGGGCGTTGGCACTGGTGACCAGGGCGTCCACCGCTTCGAAGATAGGTTCGTTCACGCCGGCCGCCTCATCCACGATGACGAGGATGTGGTCAGCATGGAAGCCCTGGAAGTTGTCCGGGTCTTTGGCTGACACCCCGATGGCGTACCACTTGTCGCTGATTTCGTGCTGGGTGGTAAGCGTCTTACCGGGGAACTTGTATCTGGCTTTCTTGGCGGCCACGCGGAACTCGCGCCAGAGGATCTCTTTCACCTGGCGGCCAGTCGGCGCCGTGGTTACGACTACCGAATTCGGATAGGCCATAAGGAACCAGGCGGCGGTACGTGCGGCTATCCAAGACTTGCCGATACCGTGGCAGGAGCGGACGGTCGTGACGCGGTTATCGCGGACACTCTGAATGATGCTGATCTGCATCGGCCAGGGATCTGCCCCCAGATAATCACGGAGGAAGAACTTCGGGCTTTTGCGGATGGCCCTAGTTAGAGTCTGTGCTTGTTTCGGTGTCAGGGTCGGCATCGTCTATTTCCTCAGCACGATTCATTAGATCGTCCCAGTCGTCGACTTCCCTGGTTTCCGTCTTGGGGATGTAGGCATGCTTGGCGGACAGGATGAGCTTGACGATGGAGTCCTTGTATTCACTGCCGAGACCACCTTGGATGAGACGGTCAGCCTGGACTGCCTGCAGTCTCTCTAAGGTGTCGGAAAACTCAGGCCTGGTCTTGTCCTGGGCCCAGGCGTATACGGTGTCGCGACTGATGTTGAGAGCTAGGGCCAAGCCCTCCACCGTGGGAACCTTGACGATTTTGCGGACCGCGAGTCGGCTGCCTGACCGCACTACCTCATGAGTATCGACACAGCTATCTAGATAAGCTTGCGCCTTCTTCGCCAAGGATTTCGTGTATTTGGTGGGTCTGGCCATTGTGACCTGATTATGAGAGCGGTGTGCAATAAGAGCAATAGGACCGTGACGCGCCCCATCTCAGATGTCGGTATTCCCCTGCCGTGACTACTACTGTGGTCGGAAGTAGATATTGGGACGGGGAGAACATGAGCGAGTCTGCTGGCGGCACTACTTTAGCGCCCACGGCTGTTTCGGATACCGAGATTGAAGTGCGTCTGAAGTTTGTATCGCGCGACTACACACCCGTGCAGCTGGCGACCCGGATACAGGACGTAGATTCACTGGTGAAGCTGCTTGTCAGCCCCCGCGCAATCCTGAACGGGCGCCCTGTACCAGCCAACCCCGCCCGACGCGCCGCAGGGAGCTTACGCG
Organism: Pseudarthrobacter sp. W1I19; assembly: GCF_030817835.1. Classification (NCBI taxonomy): domain Bacteria; kingdom Bacillati; phylum Actinomycetota; class Actinomycetes; order Micrococcales; family Micrococcaceae; genus Pseudarthrobacter; species Pseudarthrobacter sp. W1I19. The sequence continues at coordinate 1,946,298 of NZ_JAUSZR010000001.1, read as the reverse complement.
GACGGGGTGTCGCACGCCGACAGGTCATAACTTCGTCGGTCCGCGGACACGGGTCCTACTCGATCCGTGCCGGCGCGGGTAAATGGACTCCATTTGGACTGAAACGCGGAGCGAAAATCACCGTGGAATCCGTATCCCTCCACAGTCCCCTTGAGATCACTCTGCTGGTCACTTACGTCACAGCCAATGTCCTCGCCCGCTTTGGACGACTGATTCCCAAGTTGATTGAGATAAAGAACAGTTGGCATGGGAGCCAGGTTATAGCTGCCGAGTCCAGAACAAAGATTGCCGCGGCAAACCTAGATACCCAGATCATCAACAAGCTCGCCGAAGATGTTGGGAACATCGACCTAGATAAGTACGGGAAATTGAAAAAGGACCACCCCTCCAAAAGGATCGTCAACGGTGCAGTTCGAGCGCTGACCGATTTGGATTCCGCCGAGGTTCGTCAGAGGAAGTAGTCGTAATTAAGCTGCCCTCCAAGTGATAGTCTTTTATGCATGGCACAAAAGACAGTAGTGATTCTTTCGGACGATATAGACGGATCGGAAGCCAGCGAAACGATCCGCTTCTCATTGGACAACGCAGAATACGAGATTGACCTCAACGACGAACATGCCAATGAGCTCCGCGAAGCCCTGCAGCGCTTTACCCAAGCTGCTCGTAAGACTTCCGGTGGCCGCGGTCGGCCCGCTGGTCGCAAGTCCAGTGGGTCCGGCCTTGATACCAAGGCTGTTCGGCTCTGGGCGATCGAAAACGGTTACAGCGTGAACACCCGTGGCCGTATCCAGCAAGACATTATCGAGAAGTACCAGGCCGCGAGCTAAGGCCGATACCAGCCAGGAAAAAGGTGCGCACGTCTAGCTGGTATCGGCTGATATCAGACTAGGACCGCAACTCCCCAGCTTCAAAATAAAGAATCAGGGTTGGAACTTATTTAGGCTCCAGCCCTGATTTCTTTTTTTGCCCTCATATATCCCGCGGTGCCACGCTCAATTCATGGTGAAAAAAATACTTTTGGTGGTGTTACTCGCCCTGGGTCTGACGGCCGGCTCTGCTGCTATCGCCCAGGCTGCCGTTCCTCAAATGGTTCCCACGGTCTCCGTCGGGGGGCTCGATCCCGACTACTGGTGGCTCGGCGGATATGTCGACCTGGACCGGACAGACCAGGGCGCTGTGACTTCCGGCTATGCGGCGGCGGTGGCCGGGACTATCTGCCTGCAAACGGCTGGCTGGGTCTGCCCGTTCTCCGCCTTCATTCTCACTTTGGCGGCGTTCTACATCGCTACAAACGGCTACTGCCCGAATAGACTGAGAATCTACCTGAACTCTTTGTGGGGCTTCCCGATGAGGTGTGCGTGATGGATCGTAGGCGTGGAATCCTGGTCGGCCTGATTGTGGGCCTGATTGCTTCAGCAGGCGTGGCGGCCAGCTCTCAGACTCCGGTGTGGGCCTTCGTCCTGTCTATGATTTGCGTGCTGATTGCGGTGGGGCTGATTGCTGTGGTGACGGGGGCAGCTCGGCGCTAAATCGGCCTTTTTGACCACCACTCCACGAGCGGGGTCATCGTTTCACCGCCTTGAAGCCTGGCCAATCTGACAATGAATCCAGCTTCCGCTTACGAGGAGCAGTCTTCTTCGGCTGCTCCTCTTTTTGTGCCTGGAGTAAGCCGTCCGGGTCGTTGTAGACCACCTGGCCGGGTAGGAGTTGGATGGGCTCGTAGTTCGGCTCGAATCCCACTACTTCGTCTCCTGCAGTTTCAGCCACAGCAGGGCGAGGGCTTCAGCCATGGTGGTGGCTATGGCTGCTTCACCGCCGCATTCAGTGGCATAGGTTGGCATGCCGTTATAGCCGAGTTCTTCGTCTCCTTGTGAGTACAGCTGAAAAGCTGATCCGCCATTCAGGTGGTCGGCTATCTCCTGGGCGGTGGGAGCGGCGACTAGCTGGTCACGCCCTTTGTCCTCGCCTTCACACTCTTGGCATCCAACCGTGCCGTCAGAGTCGACGCCTACATAGGTTTCATATGCAGCTTTGGTGAGCAATCCAATTTCCTCACTCAGCAGACTGCCGTAGGAGTACACCACTTCTTGCGGGAATCCGGCCGCCTTGAGCTTCTTACAGGTATCGAGGGTGGGTACCAGGTGTTCCATTACCGCTTCATCTCCCGCTCAATCACCTCGCTTAGCTTGCCGTGCGAAGTCTTGATATGGCCGAACCTCTGCGCTGTCGCGAAGAGCCGCATCATCGTCGACGTCATGCCCAATTGCTCGGCCGCCTCAGTGAAGGCGCCTTTGGTTTCCGGCAGTACCTTGTTGCCTGGCAGATAGGCGGAGCGCTTTCTCACTACCGTGCCTCCTCTTCAGGCAATCGGCGAGAGCGCGCGAGCTTGTTTACGGTGACGGTGACTTCGATGTCGCCGCAGACCAGGACGATGGGATCTCCGATGCCTAGCCGGCCAACGGTGGCATATGACTCGACCTGGTCTATCTTGATGAATTTCCGACGCTTGCTGCCCATGTGTGAGCTCCTGCTTATTTGATGAATATCCAAAGATGCCAACTGGGACCGAACCGAATGATGATGTTTCCTCGCGTGCTGCTAGAGAGGATGTATCGCCACCAGGATAAGGGGATCCTGTAGCGGTTCATTCGATATCGAATCCTCACTGGCAGCCTCCACCGATGACGGTGATGGTGATGCCTGGTGCGTTCGATATCACTGGAGCAACGCAAGGGGTCGGCTCTGGCGTAGGAGCCGGAGTAGCTGGGGAAGGGGATGCTACGGAAATTTCCGTAGCTTGCACAGGGGCCACAGTCGGAGCTGCTGTCTGAACCACTGGCACATCTATATGCTCGGCCGGGGCCGTCTGCGTGGACTTCTGGAGCTTCACGATGTCCTGCTCGTTGTTGGTGGTGCGGGCGTCGATGTTGTCGATGCGCTGGTTCAGGCCGGGTAGGTCTAGCTCACCGGATGACATGCCAGCCGCGGCGAAGGCGGTGACGACCGTGGCGATAAAGCCGGAGATCAGGAGGGAGCGTTTCATGACGTCCCCTCCGATAAGACTGGGGCGGAAAGTTTCCCGGCTGCGTGCTTATGGAGATAATCGCGTGCGGCGTTAGCTCCATTACTTTTGATTTCTCCGGCAGCTCTGCGTCTCGCTACGGCCAGTTGCTGCTCCTTGGGGAAGTTTCTCAATGCTTTGCTCATTATTTTGTTCCTTGTTTAGTAATTTCCGTGTGCCAGCCAGTAGGCGTGGGCTCCCGCCCATCCCCCATATCGGCTGACGTAGCTGTTCATCGCGACCAGGGCGGCGATGGGATCGTTCCAGGCTCCGGCCCACTTGCCGCAGGGCAGCTGCTGCCCGAGACCACAGGCTCCGCTGCTGGGGTTCACGGCGTTGGGGTTCCAACCGCTCTCGTGCTGGACGATAAATTCGACATAGCCGAAGTTGGCGGGGTCTATCCCGGCTGCAGTCATCCAGTCGGTGTGAGTGCCGGCTGGGAGGGGAGTCGGAGTCTGTACAGGTGCGGGGATCGGAGCCGATGTGGGCTCAACGGTCGGGACGGGACTTGGAGTTTGCTCCAGCTGCTCGGACGCAGTCGATTCTGTGACCGGAGCTAATGTTTTGGGCCAGGGGCCTCCGCGCGGGCTGCCGTGCCGAATGAGGCGATGGCTAGTCCGACGAGCAAAGCGGACTTGAACTTCTGCATTGAGCAGGTTCTCCGTTTATGTTTCCAGGCTTATAGAGCCTAAGCAGCAGTAGGTTGTAAGCGCCTACTACTGCTTACACTCGGCAAACTAGTCTGATGGCTGGTATAGGGCGACAAGTAGGAGGGTGCATACCCACCACCCTGTATCAGCCATCAGACGGTTCACAGGCTGGTAAGGGGGATCGGGAAGTGGGGGTTTGCCGCTATGTCCTAAGCCCCACCGCGGCGCCATTCAAACTAGCGTGCGCCGTAGCCCCTCCCCCTTATCAACCTATGAATTGTTTTTGTTTGAAAGTGCGGCCGTTGGCCATATCCCTAATATGAATGATGGGTATACATTTGTAAACCCCTTTATCCACAGCTACCGCTTTCGCAGTGTCGCAATCGGCGTCGCCCACCATATATTGTGCGACGCCACGCCCGAATATCACACAAGTTACACAAAATGTGGCGTAACATGGTTTCTCAGCGCGGTCTTTAAGCAGGGCGTATTTTTCCCGAAAAGTACTGTTTGACACCCGGCAGTGTTGATGGTCAAGCAATGTCATAGCTATGTGCTAAACATGATCCATGGATCGCCGCTACCAAGTCTTCATCAGCTCAACCTACATGGACCTCGTCGAGGAACGCCGGGAGGTCATTCAGGCGTTACTGGAAATGGACTGCCTTCCTGCCGGCATGGAGATGTTCCCCGCAGCGAACGATGACCAGTGGACGCTAATACAGCAGGTCATCGACGAAAGCGACTACTACGTCGTAATCGTGGGCGGCCGCTACGGGAGCGTGGCGCCGGACGGCATCAGCTACACCGAGAAAGAGTATGACTACGCCGTCTCCACGGGAAAGCCAGTCCTAGGATTTGTACATGCCAATCCTGGGCAGATACCACTCGACAAGAGTCAGCCGACGGCCCAGAAGGAACTTGATGCTTTCGCGGCCAAGGTGAAATCCAGGCTCGTGAAAATGTATAGTTCGCCCGCAGAACTGGGCTCGGCCGTCTCCCGCAGCCTCATAATGACGATGAAGAAATACCCCGCAGAAGGCTGGGTCCGTGGTCAGTACGCGATGACGCCAGAAACCCAGGCCGAGATGGCTGAGCTCCGTGCGCTCGTGAGCGAGCTCCGACTTGAGGTCAAGGCTTCATCGCAAGCCGCAGTTCCTGAAGACCTAGCATCTGGCACCGATCCATATACGCTGCACGCTAGCTTGTTCTATTTCACCGAAGCTGCCGTCGAGGCGGGTAAGACATGGCGCACTGCACCTAAAGCGCGACAGTCTTATCAATTGCAGGTAACCTGGAATGAAATCATTTATGACGTAGGCCCGCTCCTCATAAATGAGGCCACCCGAGAAGGCCTCATTGAGGTCCTAAATAACTTTGCGCTCAGTACTATATTCAATTCACCCGAAGTAGAGCTACCGAAAGACTACGGCAAATCAGTAGAAGCCCGAGTTCTACTAGAGTGCTTCGACGACATCGTGGTGCAATTGTTCGCCCTGGGGATTATTACGCACGGCGTGAAAAAGCGATCGACGACCGATAAGAGCACCTATTGGGCACTGACCGGCCTGGGCCAGGACACGCTCATGAAACTGAGGGCAATCCGTAAGGGCGACGACGCTGCCCGCTAGCAGTCGTTTTGCAATTTCAGCCAAAGCAGGGCGAAGGCTTCGGCCATTGGCAGGGGGTCAGTTGAAAAGTTGCCATCAGCTCGTTCCAGCATCATTTCGAGGCCGTTATCTCTAGCCTGCATATGTAAGCCAAGATACAGGTGTTCTCGCAACTGGTCGGCTATCTCTTGGGCGGTGGGGGCGGCGGCATAGTCTTTCACATCCTGGCTACCCCATAAGCCATATCTGCGCATCAGTTCAGGCTGCACCAAGTAGGGTTCACCCGCCGGAATACCCGCTGTCCATTCCCATACGCTGACAGAGTTTTGCGGGAATCCTGCCGCCTTGAGCTTCTTAGCTGTTTCGAGGGTGGTGACGAACTTATCCATTTATCACCCCCTCTTCCGGCAGCGGCAGACCCACTCCCAGCTTCCCCAACTCAGCGTCAATCGCAGCCACGCTGACGTAGCCCATGATGTGTTTGCCCAAGGCCCTGAAGGTGAATCGTGGCAGGTTCCGTGCTTTACGCAGACCGCTAATGCGTCCCTGCTTGAAGCCGGCGTCCATGCCGCGGCCGAATTCGGAGTGTAGGGCCACTTCGATCGAGGCCCTGGCGGTGAGGGGAAGTTGTTTAACTGCTGGATGATCCCAGAGCTTGGCGACGTCTTTGCCGCGCTCGTTGATGTCGCTCACGCTGCACCTCCCGCCGCGCGTTTCTCAGCCTTCTTCCGCCGACTGGCGGAGCCGCCTTTACGGCCGGCTTCTACGGCCAGGTCCCGGTTCATGGCGAAGCCGCCACCCCGAGAGATTTTGCCGCCCTTGCTCCCGATCACCCTGTAAAAGTTCGGCCGGCCGTCGAGCCCGTCACCGTAGCGCTCCTTGTTCGTAGCGGCTGCCTTGCGGCCGCCCATAATCGTTCCTGCCATCTGTCTATTTCTTTCTCGCCGGTTTGAGCGGGCGGCGTCGCTTGTTAATTCCTTTTCCTAACTGGCCACCTTTGCGACCGTTCTCTGAGTGCCATGAGGCACCGTAGCGCTCCTTGGCGGTCTCGGCGGCCCGTTTAGCGCCGTCTGCTGTGTTGCCCATCTTTGGCGTCTCCTCCGTGGTTTAGCTCGGCCTCCATCTCGCTGAATGTCTTGCGAATGCACTTCTCGTTTTTGTCGTAGAAGTACGCGATCCTCATGACGCTGTCGGCCAGCCCGAACCGCCAGCCCTTGAGCTTGGCGTAGTCGCCAATGAGATCGAAGTCCTTCTTCGAGAAGTGCGAGACCATGGGCGTCATTAGAACGGGATGTCGTCAATGTTGATCTTGGTGACCTGGTCGTCGGTGGGGATATTGTCGCGCTCGGTGCGCTTCGCCGGCACCGGCAGTTCAGTCCCTTCGTCCACCAGCTGTGACAGCGGTATGGCGTTCTCAACCACTTCAAAGAGATCCAGATTGGCCGCCGCGTCGGACTGTTCCACCGTTAAGGGATTGCGATTCGGGCTTGGCGTGATCGCGTAGGTGGTCTCCTTACCGGTGCCTTCACGCGTGATGTTGATGTTGTACTGCGTGGGATCGCCCCACTCTTCGTTTACGGCTAACGCTTGGACAGCCTTGAAGCTCGTGACGGACGCTTGCCACACCTGTGCCATTTCCTCAGTGAAGTTCCATATCACCCAGGCGTACCGCGTGGAAACCTTGCCCTTGTATTCGTCCGTGTAGACGAAGGCCTCTGAGCAGACGCGGATCTTGGCAGTCTTGCCGTCGTCCAGCTTGAAGTAGCGGCTAGGGGCGCTCGGGGCAACGTATTTCTTATAGGCGTCGATATTGCTGTTCATTTAGTGGTGGTCCTTGCCGCCCGGCGTCATTGCGGGGTCGGCGGTTATTTAGCTATTGCAGATCTCGCAGGGGCACTCCACGTGCTCCATCATTAATTCGTAAAGAGCGCGGCCGTGATGACGGCAAACGCCATGACGAATATCAGGGCAAAAGCGGCTAGTGCTCGCAGGAACCGGTGGCCCTTACCGGCTTCGATGAGGCCGGTATCGCGGTTCTGGTAATACTTCTTGCCGTACAGCCGATATGCGGAGCTGTAATGAACGGGGACTTTAGTGGGCTGAGCCATTTGTTATTGTCATCCTGTTTATGTTTCTCATATTCGGCTTTTTAATTCGGCTTGTCAATAGCCAAATTATTTGGCTTCTTTATGCTCGTTGAAGCCAGGCAGTAACAGGACGAAAACGCGTATATTCCGCGTCCGTACAATGGGTCATGCCTTCGGGTATCTGCTCCAGGGAACATACGTAACGAGTCGTAGCCACGGTGACCATACCGCCGTCCTCGTAAACGAAGTTGTAGCCAGGCGAGCCGGAAAGGCGCGTCCACTCCTTGCGGTCCATCTGGCGGTTCACGAGTACGGTGGACACTCGCCGGCCGCAGGTGCAGCGCACCTTGTTGTGTTCGTCGATGCAGTGCTTGTGGCCGGTCGGGCGCTTGTAGGCAGGAGCTTCCAGAGCGGGCAGATTGTTGTCGCCGTGGCTGGTAGGGCTGAAGTCGATGATCTGGTTAGGGACGAGGCGCAGGGCCAGACGGACGATGTCGATGACGCCAATACCTTTGTTCTTGGCACGGGCCACACTGTCGGACTCCTCCTTGGTCAGCACATACGTGTCGCCGTTCATGAGGGTGATGCGGGTAAAGCTGGGCATGGTTCTTAAATCTCCGGTACGTTATTTGATTCGTTCTCGCGCTTATAGAACTCGACCAGGTTGTTGGTCTTGTCGCGCAGGTCTTCGAGGCTGAGGATGTTCGGCGCGAAGCGCTGCCCCCGTGCAGCAGCCGCTGCCTTGATGAGCTTGAGCGTCCCCTCAAGCTGGTGCCGGCTTATAAGCGTCTTTGCCGCCCGGCGTTGGTACAGCATGCGGGGTAGGCGTAGCTCAAAGGCGGCTTCGAATTGCTCGACGACTTCGTTTACCTGTGGATCTCGGTTATCAGGTTTGTCGGGAAGGGGCGCAAGTCCATGGTTCGTAGAACCATCTTCTTTAGTTATTACTTTATTAGTAATTACTTGTGGGGGGTTATCCATGCTCGGGTTTTCCGGCCACGGTTCTTCCAACAAATCGCAGTCTCCGGCAACGAACTTTCCATTGACGTTGCGGCCCTGTCCCCGCCGCAGATAGCCGGCCGCCTCGAGCTCCTTCAAGGCGGAGGAGACTGCGTCGCGGCCTTCGGGGCGTTGCGCCACCACTCCCCGCTCGCTGATGTTCCAGTTATCCGGCTTAGTCATCAGGAAGTAGAACAGCCCGAGGGCCTTGAGCGACAGCCTCTTATCGTTAGCCGCCACGTTCGAAACGGTGGTGTATTTGGCGCTCTTGACGCTGCGGATGATGCTCACCGGACGTCCGCCACGTAGCCAAAGGCTTCGAGTTGCCAGAGCATCGTCCTGACTTCCTTCTCGTTTTCCTTGAGCTGGATACAGATACCGGCGATGGTCACAAACTCCGGGTCTTCCATCAGCATCAGGTAAGCGTAGAGGCCCTTGGCGCCCAAGCCGATCTGATCGTTGAGCAGTAATTCCTTGGGGACATTGGCGGAACTCTTAGTGCGTTTTACTATCAAACAAAACCTCCTTTTCATTGACCAGGAGGCTAATCCGCTCTACCTTGAGAGTAATGGCTAGATGGTTCCTAGTCAGGTTGGAGAGCGCGGCGTCATTCCCGCGCTCTTCGTTTATTGCTAATGTTTATGATTATGAGACTTAAGCGGTATAATGCAATAGCCGAATATGGCGTCGGAGTACCAGTCCTTACAATCCGGGGAAATCAAAGCGGCCTAATACACGATTAGGCATCCGAAAACGACTCAGCTCTCCGGCGCCATCCGGGAGCTTTTTATTTGTCCCCATGTGCATAAGTAGGGGGAAAAGTGGCTCCGTGAGGTATTCTGCATCCGAAGGTGCAGTGCTGGGGGAACACAGCCGGCCCTTACGACCAGGTCCGCTCCGCACTCGAAGGCACACTAATGACCACTCCTCAGCCCGCCCCTGCCAACCGCAACAAACTGCTCATCATCATTGGTGCGGCGGTCGTGGTGCTCCTGGCGATCATCGCCATTGCCGTTGGCTCTCAAGCCATCAGGGCGGGTCAGGAAGCCGATGCCAAGGCCAGCGCAGTCGCTAGCGCCTCCGCTATGTCGGCGGCATTGGACGCCGCTCAGAAGGTCATTGACGACCAGCGCGCCGCGGATGCGAAAGAAGCCAACACGGTCTGCGAGAAGCGGCTGATTCAGAAGCACCCAACGGCCACGGTTCAGGCGGGTAAGACTAAGTCCACCTTCAAAGCTTCAGACGGCAGCTTCGACACCACCGGCGGTTACACTGACGCCCCTGCTGGAAACACGATCCCTATGCAGTTTGTCTGCTCCTCAATCAAAACCGGCGGCACAAGTTGGAACGTTTTTCTGAGTAATGATGGGCACGGTTCACGGGTTCCCTAACCCTCGTGACCTAGAAATGAACGGAAGTGATGTCTGAAGTAACCGACTGGATCAGCGCTGGCGCTAACGTCGCCGCCGCCGTGGGAACAGTGGGAGCACTCTGGGTGGGGGCGATAACCCTCCGCCGTCAGGTGGATGACAAGCGCCGGGAACAAGCCAGCGCTGTGATAGTGGGCCACCACGAGGATAAGCAGCCCCTTCGCAACGGCGAGTCGCGAAGACGTTTCTTTATCCGGAATGCCAGCCCACTGCCGATTTACAACGTGGTTCTCTTTGGGGCGATACCCTCACATATACCGAGGGGTCCGAGGCCGCCAGCTCAGCGCGACGTTCTACCGCCTGGCGAAGAGGAAAGCTTTTATTCGAGCAATAAAGAGGCGCAGCCTCATGCCATGTTCACCGACAGCTCTGGGGTGACCTGGGAACGTAGTGGAGCTGGGCGCCTGACGGAGATAAGAATAATTGAAGAGCGGCAGTAGCAGGCTATGCCGGATGAACTATAAACGCCTCGTAAATGATTTTGGAACCAGTCTGACTGCGGTTGTCGGGCACCACGGTGGTGACGACCTGGATGCTGACATGGCTGGTCTCGTAGCCGCGGATAATACGGTTCACTTGTTCGCAGAGGTACTTGGCTGATTCTGCGGAAACGGTTGAAATCCGTGCTGTCATTGCATACTCCTAGCTGGGGATAGGTAGCGGAAACCTTACTGGGCCGAGAGCAGTCTGAATAGTCCGTCTTCTTAGCGTTCCATTCGATTACGCTTCCTCGGATTCCGGTACCGGCACCACCACGCAGGTGTACTCATCCTTCAGGTTGAAGCCGTAGCGTTCGCTGACTTTCTGGATAGCCCGCTCCCTGGCCAGGAGCTCGCTGTTGCTGCGGACATACACGATTCCCCTGACGTAAAGCTTCTTGCGGCTGCCTTGCGGTGTAAATCCAACTATGTATTCGAACTCTGGCATGGTCAGCGCACTTTGCCGCACTCAAGACAGATTTGCGAGCCGTCCGGGCCGCCGGTGTCTTCTACTTCGCTGTGCTCGCAGTCTTCGACGGCAGTTATTAGCGTGACTAGTCGCCGCTCCTCATCCTGCAGATTGCGCAGGTCGTCCTTCAGTACCTTCTCCGGTATTCCAAGAGGTATTTCATCGCCTCGAAGTTCCCCTTCAATCCAACGGATTCGATGTTGCACGTAGGCCAACTGCTCAGTCAGCTCTTCTAGTTGCTTGCTCAAGCCAGCACCACCGATCCGGAGTAGCAGGCGCAGGCCGTCCCCGCCCAGTAACTCGTGCGGCAGCTATCGCAGTAGAGCTTGTCCTCATACCAGTCCGTGATCCATTGCGGCGGCACCGATCTGTAATGACCCTGCTTCATCAGCACCCGGTACACGGCACACAGGCAACCGTCCTCAGCTTCGTATTCCATCTCGCACTTCTGGCAGTACTGCATGGCATATCCTTTCTGCCGCTTCACTGAACAGGACCACCCTGAACAGTTCTTTCTCATTCAGCTTGTGAATGATGTCTTCGATGTACTTCCGGCGGGCCTCATCCGGCACCAGCCACAGCACCAACGGGAACGCCCTATCGTCAGGCCAGGCTCCGGAATCAATTGCCTGGATGTAGCGCCGCATCTTGGCGGTCAGCTGGGCCTCCCACTCCACGCCTCGATCTGCCTCACCGAAGTAGCAGGCTCCCCCGACCTCCAGATAGAAATCTGGTTTTAGTAAGACGTGGCCGACGCGGGTATGGCACCAGGGCTCCGTGCGGAAGGTCATGTCCCGTGCGCCGGCCTCCAGGAGGCGGACGAAGGTTTCCGCTATGTCCAAGGTGTGAGGCTCGGGAGTCCGGGCTTTAGTAGAGGCGAGTTGGTAGACGTACTCCGCAGAGCCGTTGTAAGCCCCCCACATACGCTTCAGGTGCCCAAGTTGGGTAAGACGCTTCAAGTGCCTACAGGAGCGCACACGTTGGCCGTCAGGGGTGCCAGACCGATAGTGGATACGCCGGAGTTGGGAGGTGGTGAGCTGCCGGAATTGGGTGACGGTCTGGAGGACGGACCGTTGAGTAGAAGATAGAGCAGAAAAACTATTCATTTAGAAAGTACCGCCCGCCGTGACATCCGCGCGTTTACGGGGGAAGTAGGGGGATATTCTGTGAGCCGAATCAATACCTGGTTCAACTGGACAATCAACGCCCTGCAAGTTCGACTGTGAACACTGAATTTACTCATTTGGGATGCTTCCGATGTGGGGCCGAGTCTTCTGTTCCGGTGCCTTGTGTCTAGTCAGCAAATCAGCTTCCACTTCCATAACTGGCCGGCCATATTTCTCTCTGGAGTACTGCACCACTTCCTGGGCCGCACCAGTAGCTTTCGGTGGTGGTGGAGTCTTCAAGGTCACTACGGGAGCATTTCCGCTGCTGCTCATGAGCTTGGCGGCCACGGTGTACCGCGGGAGGTTGGCTAGGTCGTCGTGGGTCAACGGGGCGAAGGTCTGTTGCATGGACTTGGCGTCGTCGCTGGCGAGCCGGAAGACGATTTGGGACTGGGCGTTCTTGCTCAGGGTTTGCTGGACGGCCTTCGGGAGCTGGTCGGCGTATTGGTTGGCGACCATCAGCCCCAGGCCATAGGAGCGGGCCAGGGCGAAGGGGTCGGCCTTCGTCGTGTTCATCATTTCGCAGAACATCTGGAACTCATCGACCATCATGACGTTGGGCTCCCGGTGTTCCGGGGGTCTACGCAAGGTCGCATCCCAGACCAGGTCGAAGATGAGCTGTCCCAGGGCCGAGGCGTTGGTGGAGCCCATGTGGGCTTCGCTCAAGGGAACCAGGAGTATCTTCCGCTTGCGGACTATCTCATCGAAGTCCAGACCATCCTTCTGGCTGACGATGTTGCGGATCATGCGGGAGCCCAGGAAGGCGTCAAGGCGGTTCACGGCACTGTCCACGGTCATATCGGCTTTGTCGTCCAGCCACCGCCACTCTTGGATGATGTCCGGGTGGATGTTGCGGTTCAGCCGGCGGACTTGGGCGGTGCGATATTCCTTATTTACCAATAATTGCTTGACGTCATAGAGGGACAAACCATTTAGCGCAGCCGTCATAACGGCATTTCTCAAAACACGTTGCAATTGTGCCGACCAAGTATCTCCGCTAAGGGCTTTGAACATACCGACCACATGTGAAGTGGTGCGCTCCGGGTCGCTGCCTGAAAGCACATTCAGGCCGATGGGTCTATCCGTATCTAACGGGTTGAACCATATGACATCACGCTCCCGATGAAGCGGAACGGAACTTAAGACGGCAGTGGCTAAATCGGTTTTCGGATCTAGGAGGACAAGCCCCATATTCCTATCCATAATCTGCGCTGCCATATTGTGAAGCAGCACTGATTTGCCTTGGCCGGAGGGCGCACATACCCAGGTATGGACAGTCAAAGCGGCCTCCGGTATGGCCACGCGCCGGTTCTGCATCTTCGGGGTGTTGCTCGTGCCGATGACGATGCCGTCACTGTCATGCATCACGGTAGGCGCGATGCGCTTGGCCCGCCGGGCTCCGCTGCCGTTCAGCGGCCAGCCCATCAAGGCGGAGAACTCTTTGGCGTTTATGAGGATGGGGAAGCCGGCCGTACTGGCCCGTAGGTTGATACGCTCCCCCACGTTCGGCATGAGGCGGCGCTGGAAGCGGGCCTGTGGAGCCTCCACGGACTTGAAGACGGACGACAGGTCTTTGACCATGCCCTGCGCGTATTCTCCGGTCGCTCCAAGCCTCGCAATGGCTGAAAAGGTATGGTCGGCCAGTTTGTCCTTATCGGCGCTCTCAGAGGTTCTAGGACGCTGTGGGAAGAGGCACCACTGAAGCACTGTCGCTTCACCAGGGTTCAGGCTTTTGAATTGGGCGTTCATGCTGTGGGATGTTCCCTGCACATCCATGATGCGGAGAGACCTCAAAATGCTCATGCCCGGCATAGCCAGCTCCGTGGCCGCCTGCCACTTCGTTGTGGCGATCGGGTCGTCCTCCAGCTCCACTTTCTCCATGGAGCCGTCGACAATCTCATAGAAGAGCTCATCAAGCCGGGCGGCAATGCGCCCAGGAGTATGCATGAAATAACGCTCGCCGTTCTGGTCGGCGTAGCGCTCGAAGCTCACGGCGTAGATGGGCTGCATGAACTTAGGTTTAGGAAGTCCGGACAGGGCACGGATGAAGGCGAGCACCTGGTCATGGCCCATGGTGGAGGGAAAGAAAATCTCGAAGGTTCTTCGCTGGCGGTCGGCCAGCCTTTGAGCGGCGTTCATGATGAGGGCGATACCTCCGACTAAACCAAGCCCTGTGACTGCGACTTGGGTAAAGGGAATGGCTATATCGGTAAAAGTAATTTGGACTGGATAAATAACTTCCATAAGCGCATTATGAACTTATTGCGCTTTGAAAGAGAGAGTATCCAAAAAGGTAAGGGACGTTAGGTGAGGTCTGCTTTGCGGCCTTTATGGCAAAAGACGTTGCGAGGTGACTATACGAGTACGACTAAGGCTTCGGCCGGTAATGATTCTCGGCAAATCCTCGCCTCTCTCTTTTAGTTCACAATTTGATTGGCTTATAAGGGGTTAGGGCGACAGACTTTGGCTGAAGCCGTTCATCAGCGTCTACCCGTAGGGGTACATGGCCGAGAACTAGCCCCCTACCAGCTCGTCAAAGTTTGGTGGCCCGGCTGTAGAAGAACCATCCAGCAGTGACCACCACGAGGCAGACCAAAATTACCGGGAGCCAGGGCTGAATGATTGCCATGAGGATGTTCATCATCACGACCACCAGCACGGCGGTCAGAAGCATCGTGCGGATTTCCTTGAGGTACTTCACCGCCGCCGCTCCTTCATCAGCTGCTTCGCATCAGCCAAGGTGTCTTTTCTGAGAACACGGAGCTTTCGCCGTGCCCGCGCCTTCCAGCACTTTTCGAAACGGAGGTCGGAAGCGACGTAACCCGCAACCGCGAGTAGCAGAGGGGTACCGCCGCAAGGCACTGCGATTGCCCAGGGGTCCATTCCCAAAGCCTGGAGGAAAAGGATAGGATCTAGCCCGGTTTCGTTAGGCGCCGAATAGGCCAAGGTCGGCGTATTGTAAATCCAAAGCGCTCCCCAGTAGAAAATGCCAGCCAACAAACACAGGCCCGCGAGCCCTGCGATAAAGGCGGCTTGTGCTTCGTTTCTCTTGTGGAGTTCGGCTGCCTCGGCTCTAACAGCGATTTTCTTGAACTCCATCCGCTTGAGTTCTCTCTGAGCCTCGCAGGCGGGGCAGTCACAAAAGATGCCATGCCGATTCCGCTCTAGGCCATGGAAAGATATTCCTGCGTCACGTCCCATCACGCTCTCCTGCTGATTCGGCCACCATGATGGCGGCGGCGACGGAACGGATAAATCGCCGCTCCTGGATGCTGAGGGTGGTGGAAAGCTCCGGGTAAAGTCGACTCAGCCGCTTCATAATTTTCTTCACCTTGCGGAGTTCACGGGCGGCCGCTTGGCGTTGGTCGGCGCTCACTTCTCACCATCCATGTAGTCACCGATGATGTCGGCAGCCCCGGCGACGTACATGCCCTCGAAGAGGGCCAAGCCAGCTTCCGCACCTGGGTCTTCCTGGATGTGGTTGCTGAACTCAGCGCGAAGGCCCACGTAGTTCTCGCCGGCGTCGGCCGCGAGTGCCTTGCCTCCATGGATGCGGTAATCGGCTACCCAAGCCCGTTGTATCTCTGCCCGCCGAATTTCGCGGAGAACCACTGCTGCGCCGCGCCGGACATCTGCCCCGCGATAAACCCGTCTGGGGCCTCTCGCAATTTCTTCAGCCATCTCTGCCTCCTTGGTGTTTATACCGACCGTTTCCGCCGGTATTGATACATCAAGTCTCAAGCTAAGAGCCCGAATAGCCGAGTCAAACTAAACAGGGTAAAAAGGCGAAGTTTTGGTAAAAATGGATTCATTTATTGGCTAAAACACGAAAGCGCCCCCTCTCTAGAAAAGGGGGCGCTTTCGTCGGTTGTTAACTACGCGGCCTCCTCATCGTCCGCGGTCTCGTCGTCCAGTAGATGCTCGGCAAGAGCGAAAAGCAGCCGCCGCTGGTTCTCACGCTTAAATGTTCCCTGGTCCCAGCCCCGTCGGCTGTCCGGGTCAATCTCAAAGATCACCGCGATGATGTAATTGCGGCGATTGACTACAGAGCCACCATCGAACAGGAAGTGTTCCAAGGCTTCGCGGCCCTGTTCCGGTGTGATGGTGAATCCGTCAACGAACCTCACTCGCTGATTGAATCCAGCGATGAGCTTCTTCAAATTGGAGACGGCACATCCGTCTCCGCAGTCGCAAGGGGACGCTAGTACCTGGCTGAGTATCGGGTACAGACTTAGCGTGATTATGCCCCGTTTGCGGGCGATGCTTTCGAACTCTTCGGCTAAGGCGTTTGCTTTACAGTGGCTGTTTTTCATGGAGGGGTTCTTCGCTCTCACTTGAGTGGGCTGGGCTCAGGTCGGGGGCTTGAGGATGCGGGCTATCAAGCTGACCTCCTTTCTCTCTGCGAGTGGTCTTATGTACAACAACGAAGCCGCCAGATTAATCAGGAGAATCGCGGAATTTTCTTTAAATAGTATTTATTTGCGCTGTACCCTCGGCCGACGGCGTTACTGGCGTGGTGCGGTGCAAGTAGTGGTGCCTATGTAGCTGCTGTTTCAGCTACTTCTGAAGATAATCGTCCAGTCCACGATGCGCTGTGCCAGCACGGGGCCGACCTTCGGCAGACCGTCCAGTTCCTCCACTCCGGCCGTATTCAGGTTCACCTTTGAACCCGGCACCGCGCGTCCGTCCGCGGAGTCTCCTGCGTCCGGGGCTCCGGCTTCCCCGGCACTGCCGGGCACCACCACTTCGCCCTGCCGCGGGACATGAATCTTTTGTCCGTCCTCCACCATTGCAGCAAGGTTCAGGCGGTCCAGGTCGGCGCCGGGACTTCCTCCTCCTGCCGCCGCGACGGCATCGTGCACACGGCTCCCTGCCGGCAACTGCACCACCCCCGGCCGCACCACGGCCCCGGCAACATGCACCACTGCCGTGCCGGCCGGCGCGCTTTCCTGCGTTCCCGGCAGCGCCTCGGCGGGCGCTCCGGGCGAGGGACCGGCCCGGCTCCCGCCCCCGCCATCCTCAGCGGATGTGCCGTCCTCACCAGTTTTGGCTGTGGTCTCCGGGCCGACGCCACTCAGGGGAAGGATCTCGGGCCGCCCGGACGCCGCCTGCCACCAGAACCAGGCACCCCCCGCCACGGCAAGGATGCCCAGGAGCACGGCAAGCCGCAGGCCAAGGCGCCACCGGATGGCCAGGCCGGCGTCGCGGGCTTGGGTATGACTTCCACCGCCGACGGTGTCAGCGCCAGCATCGGGACCAGGCGTGCCCCGGTATTCGAAGGCAGGCCCGTCCTCCTCAACGAGGAGCCCGCGGGCACTGGCGCCCAGCGTGGCCTCCAGCCGGTTCCTGGCATGGCGCGCCTGCTGACCTGCGGCTCCAGCATCCCGGCGTGACATGCACCCCACGCTAGGGACACGCCGCACCCCACGACAGGGCAAGGCCCTGCTATGTGGAAAGGGTGTCCCTATCCGGAGCCTTAAGCTCTACCCTCAACCACGCTGCTGCCGCTGCCCACAATCACGGCCAGGACACCAAGGCCCGCATGAGCCGCGAGTACGGCGGGAAGGGAACTGATCTGGGCAGGGGGGCACTGCGGCAACGCCGCTTCCAGCCGTGCCGCGAGGCTCTGGGCCTCTGCCGGGTTTCCGAAGTGATGGACGGCCAACCGCACCCCGTCCGGCCGTGCGGCGGCGTCGGCAGCGACAATTTCCTCGAGGCGCGCGACCGCCTTGGCAGCGGACCGGACCTTTTCCAGCGGTACGATCCTGCCGTCCTCGACTGCCAGAATGGGTTTGATGGCCAGCATGGTGCCCCAGAGCGAAGCTGCCGCTCCAATCCGACCGCCGCGGCGGAGCTGCTCCAGGCTGGGAACGTAGAAATAGACCCTGGTTCGGGCTGCCTGGTCCGCCGCCGCAGCGGCCACCGTCCCGGCTTCTGCGCCTTCCGCCGCCGCGCGGACACTCGCCTGCACTGCCATGCCGAGCGCCATGCCTACTGTTGCTGAATCGACCACTTCCACGGGAATGCCCACGCGGGCCGCCGCCAGGCGCGCCGCGTCCGCCGTCCCGGACAGGCCTCCGGAAATATGCACGGAGACTACTGCCTCATAGCCGCGGCGCTGCGCGCCCAGGTACGCCTGTTCGAACTGTCCGGGCGAGGGCCGGGAGGTTTTTACGGAGGTGCCGCTGGCCAGTGCCAGCGCGATGGTCTCCGAAATATCGTCCTCACCCTCGCCGTAGATCTCCTCGCCCACCATCACGGGCATGGGGATGATCGTCAGGCGCCCGTCACCAGTGAGATCCGCCGACCAGTCAGCGGGCAAAGCAGACGCGGAATCGGTCACCACGGCAGTCCGTACGACGGCGTCCGGCCGGGTTGCGGCGCTGCCCCGCCGGGCGTCGTCCTGCTTGGCGCGCATGGCGGCTACGCGCGCCCGGAACCAGGGCCAGGCGGCGGCGTCGCGGTGGGGCAAGGGGGCCTCCTGGGGTCAAGCAGGCCGCCGGAGGTTTCCGGCGGCCCGGTCCAGCCTAAGCCGGGACGATGTTGACCAGTTTAGGGGCGCGGACGATGACCGTGCGGATGCCCCGGCCGTCGAGGGCGCGCTGGACGTTGTCCGAGGCCAGCGCCAGTTCCCGCAACTGGTCCTCGGAAACATCCGGGGAGACCTCAAGCCGGTCCCGCACCTTGCCCTGGACCTGCACAACGGCGGTGACGGTGTCCTGCACAAGGAGTGAAGCGTCGTGGGCCGGCCAGCCGGCGTTGGCCACCGAGGCCGGGTGCCCCAGGACGTTCCACATATCCTCGGCCGTGTAGGGAGCAAAGAGGCTCAGGATGACGGCAACAGCTTCTGCGGCTTCCCGGACTGCCGGGTCGGCACCGCCGGCACCGGAGTCGATGGCCTTCCGGGTGGCGTTCACCAGCTCCATCAGCTTGGCCACCACCACGTTGAACTTGTTGGCGTCCAGCAGTTCAGCCGCGTCAGCGATGGTCCGGTGCGTGACTGACCGCAGGGCGCGGTCACCGGTGGTGACGTCGACGCCCGGCGCACTGGATACGTCCTGGGCGAGGCGCCAGGCGCGGGCCAGGAACTTCGCTGAGCCGGAGGGCGAAACGTCGGCCCAGTCGACGTCGTCCTCGGGCGGGGAGGCGAAGATCATGGTCAGCCGGACGGCGTCAACCCCGTACTTGTCCAGCTGCTCGCCGAGGTCCACGCCATTGCCCAGCGACTTGCTCATGGCCTTGCCGCCGTTGAGCACCTGGCCCTGGTTCAGGAGCGCGCTGAAGGGCTCGTTGGCCTCGATCATTCCGAGGTCATTGATGACCTTGGTGAAGAACCGGGCGTACAGCAAGTGCAGGATGGCGTGCTCAACGCCGCCCACGTACTGGCCCACCGGCATCCAGTCGTTGATCTTTTCGGGGTCGAACGGGCCTTCGGTGTACTGCGGCGAGACGAACCGCAGGAAGTACCAGGACGAGTCCACGAAGGTGTCCATGGTGTCCGTGTCCCGCTTGGCCGGCCCGTGGCAGGACGGGCATTCGACGTTGACCCAGGCTTCGGCCGCAGCCAGGGGTGAGGTGCCCTTCGGCGAGAGGTCCTCGCCGCGCAGGTCGGAGGGCAGCGTGACGGGCAGCTGCTCGTCAGGGACGGGAACCTCACCACAGGACGGGCAGTGGATGATCGGGATGGGAGTGCCCCAGAAGCGCTGGCGGCTGAGCAGCCAGTCACGCAGGCGGAAGTTCACGTACTTCTCCCCGGTGCCCTGGCGTTCCAGGATGGCGATCGCTGCCGGGATGGCTTCGGCCTTGGGCAGTCCATCCAGGTCACCGGAGTTGATCAGCGTCCCCTCCCCCGCAGTAGCGGTGCCGGACACTGCAGGGTCTTCCTCACCCGTGTCCAGGACAGCCCGGACGGGAAGGTCGAACGTGCGGGCAAAATCCAGGTCCCGCTGGTCGTGGGCGGGGACGGCCATGATCGCGCCCGTGCCGTAATCGGCCAGGACGTAGTCCGCGGCCCAGACCGGCAACTTTTCCCCGTTCAGCGGGTTGATCGCGTACCGGCCGGTGAAGACGCCGGTCTTTTCACGCTCCGTGGACTGCCGTTCGATTTCCGAGAGTGCCTTGACCTGCTCGCGGTATTCGTCCAGGGCAGCGGAGTGCTCCTCCGTGACGAGCTCGACGGCGAGCGGCGCGTCCGCTGCCACCACAAAGAACGTTGCGCCGTACAGGGTGTCGGGGCGTGTGGTGAAGACGGTGACCTCTTTGGCGGGCTTGCCGCCGTCGGCCTCGATCACGAAGTTGACGTGCGCACCCTCGGACCGGCCGATCCAGTTCTTCTGCATCGCCAGGACACGCTCGGGCCAGTGGCCGCGCAGCTGCTCCATGTCGTCCAGCAGCCGGTCGGCGTATTCGGTGATCTTGAAGTACCACTGGTTGAGGGACTTCTTGGTGACGGTGGTGCCGCAGCGCTCGCAGGCGCCGTTGACTACCTGCTCGTTCGCCAGAACAGTCTGGTCCTTGGGGCACCAGTTGACCGGGGAGTTCTTCCGGTAGGCCAGGCCGCGCTCATAGAAGCGCTTGAACAGCCACTGGGTCCAGCGGTAGTACTCGGGGTCCGAGGTGTGCAGGCGGCGCGACCAGTCAGCGGAAATGGCGTACCGCTTGAAGGACGCTGCCTGGGTGTCGATGTTGGCGTAGGTCCACTCGCTGGGGTGGGCGTTGCGCTTGATGGCGGCGTTTTCCGCGGGCAGGCCAAAGGAGTCCCAACCGATGGGGTGCAGGACGTCGTACCCCTTCTGGCGCAGGTAGCGTGCCACCACGTCGCCCATGGCGAACGCTTCGGCGTGGCCCATGTGCAGGTCGCCGGACGGGTACGGAAACATGTCCAGCACGTAGCGGCGCTCCCGGGACCCATCATCCAGGGGGGTGAAGACCTTGAGGTCTTCCCATACCTGGGGCCATTTGGCCTCCATGGCGGCAAAGCTGTACGTGCCCTCCTCGGGCACCTCCGCCTGCACTGTTGCTGCTGTTCCGGTCTCTGTCTCCGGCTGAACGCCCACTGCTGCCCTCTTCTGTTCTGTTACGGCATCTGTGCTGCCATAACGGCCTGATCCTCCTGCTGCCGGCCCGGAAACACGCCCGGACACACAAAAGCCCCTCGCCAGGGAGGGGCTGCCGCACGGTTATCCGTTGTTTCGGACGCCGGGCGGCTAACTAAGCAGAAGGATCGCACGCATGGAACTACTTTAGCGCACCTGTGCGGGCCCGGCTGAGCTCCCGGCCTGTACCGGGCCTTCCCGGCGTAACTAGACTTGGGCCGGGCCGCGCGGCCCCTGATCCGGCAGGTGACTCCATGGGCGACGATACGGGTGACGACGCAGTCCTTGAGCTGCCTCCGCTCGGCGCGTCCCCCGCCCTGCGCCGGGAGCAAGCGGGCGGCAAGGCGGCGGCACTGTCAGCGCTCCGCGCTGCGGGTTTCTCCGTCCCGCCGGGATTCGTTGTTACCCGCGCAGCAATGCTGGAGGGTTCCGGCCGGGAGGACTGGGCGTTGCGCCTGCAGGCGGCCGCGCGGAACGCCGGTCCGGGGCCATACGCTGTGCGCTCCTCCGCAGCTGCCGAGGACCTTCCGGGCGCTTCCTATGCCGGGATGTACGAGAACTATCTGGGGGTGGATGCGGCAGGTCTGGTTTTGGCAGTGGCCCGCTGCTTCGAATCCGCCGAAGCCGGCCGGGTACGGGCCTACCAGGAGGCCCACGAAAATTTCGACGCCGGGAGGATGCCGGGCAGCGGCGGGATGGCCGTTCTGGTCCAGCAGATGGTGGATGCCGCAGCAGCGGGCGTGGCGTTCACGGCCAATCCCCTGACCGGCGCCCGGGACGAAACAGTCATTGCGGCCGTACCAGGGCTGGGGAGAGCCTTGTAGCCGGGACAGAGGCCGGCGAGGACTGGGTGGTGCGGCGTGGGCAGGTCCGTAGAACGGGCGGAGCCGGCGGCGTCCTCACCGCGGAAAGCGCGACGGCGGTGGCGGCCGATGTCCGGAACGTCGCCCGGCATTTTGGTACTCCCCAGGACGTTGAGTGGGCCCTGGACCGGAACGGCCGGATACACATCCTTCAGGCGCGGCCCATGACTGCTGTTCCGGAACCGGTCAGCTGGAAGCCGCCGGGCAAAGGCGTCTGGCTCCGGAACTTCCGGATGGGTGAATGGCTGCCCGAGCCCGTAACCCCGCTGTTCATGGACTGGCTGGTCCCCCTTATTGACAAGGGCTACAACGAGGCGGTCTTCCGCTCTTCAGGCATCAGCATCCCGATGGGACACGCTGCAGTCAACGGGTGGTACTTCGTGGCGCCGCCGAGCCCGACGACACTCCCCCACATGCTGTTCAGCGGCTCCCTGCGCCCGCTGCCCTACATCTTCAACTCTGTGCTCCGTCCCATGGTGGATCCTGCCGGAGCCGACCGGGCAGTGCTTGGCGGACTCGAGCAAGAATGGCGGAACGTTTTCCTCCCTCGCTACCGCAGCCTCGCCGCGACACGGCTGACCGGCGCGGGAACAGCCAACCTGCCGGAGCTCATCTCCCTGGTTGAGCAGATAGCCCGCGCGGCGGGCGAATACCTCTGGTACTTCTCCGCTGCAGGCGGCGCCGCCTGGAAGATGGAAGCGGTGCTGGCACGCTTCTGGCGCAAGCACCTGGCGCCAGGGCTGAAGGAACGGCAGCAGGAAACACCGGACGCCGGGGGCTACCAGGTCCTGCTCGGCGGCCTGATGCCAAAGCCCCCGCCCCGGCTACCGCATGCGGTCTACAGCCTGGACTGGTACCAACCGACGGCGGGCGAAGAACAGCAGAGCCGCGGCGATGGAGTCGAGGCGGATGGCCGGAATGCGGCACCGGCTGCCGCAGCAACGGCCGTGGAACGGCGCCAGGCAGCGGAGGCCGCCTGCCGCCGTCTCCTGCAGGGCACCCGACGCCTGGGCCGGTTCGACACCCTCCTGGCCGTCGCACAGCACTATGCCCTGCTGCGGGAGGAGCAGGCGCGCGACTTCACGCTCGGCTGGCCCCTGCTGCGCCGGTGCGCCGCGCAGATCGGGGCAGAATTGACGCTGGCGGGCGTTATCGACAGACAGGACGACGTCTACTTCCTGACCAGGGCGGACGTGCGGACCGACGCGCCACCCCAACAGGATGCAGTGTCCCGGCGCCGGGCCGACTGGCTGCGGCAGCGCAAGCTCGATGCGCCGCTCATTCTCGGCACTCTTCCCATCCTGGGCAATGCCTTTGAGCGCCTGGCCGACGCTGCACGCAGTACACGCAAGGCGCCGCCGGGGGCGCTGCTCGGCCACCCGGCAAGCCCGGGAAGGGCACGAGGCCGGGTCCGCATCGTGGACAGTCCTGCCGACTTTTCCAGCTTCCAGCAGGGCGAAGTACTCGTAGCCAGGGCAACGGCTCCGGCGTGGACCCCGCTGTTCGCATCAGCGGCGGCGGTGGTCACGGATACAGGCAACCTCGCCGCCCACGCCTCCCTCGTAGCCCGCGAGTACGGCATCCCCGCAGTAGTGGGCACCGGCAACGCCACCCGCATGCTCCGCACCGGCCAACTGGTAACAGTCGACGGAAACGCCGGCACCATAGAACCGGATGAGGACTGACGCGACGGGCGCCAAAACCGCAAAGAGGCTAGTGCACGTCCTCGTCCACCCAGTCCATGGACTTGGTGACTGCCTTCTTCCAGAGCCGCATCTGGCGGTCCTGCTCCGCCTGGTCCATCTGTGGCTCCCAGCGCTTGTCCTCGGACCAGTTGGCTGACAGCTCGCCGAGGTCCTTCCAGAAGTCCACGGCAAGGCCGGCAGCGTAGGCGGCTCCGAGGGCCGTGGTCTCGACCACCTTCGGCCGGATCACCGGCACGCCAAGGATGTCCGCCTGGAACTGCATGAGCGCATCGTTGGCCACCATGCCGCCGTCGACCTTCAATTCGGAGAGCGGAACACCGGAGTCCGCGTTGACGGCGTCAAGCACCTCGCGGGTCTGGAAGGCGGTGGCTTCGAGCGCAGCGCGGGCGATGTGGTTCTTGTTGACGAACCGGGTGAGGCCCACGATTGCACCGCGGGCATCCGGACGCCAGTACGGCGCGAAGAGTCCGGAGAAGGCCGGGACGATATACACGCCGCCGTTGTCCTTCACGGATGCGGCGAGGGTTTCGACTTCGGGCGCGCTGCTGATCATGCCCAGGTTGTCGCGCAGCCACTGGATCAGCGAGCCGGTGACGGCGATGGAGCCTTCCAGGGCGTAGTGCGGTGCGGCATCTCCCAGTTTGTAGCCGACGGTGGTCAGGAGCCCGTTCTTGGAGTGGACAATTTCCTCGCCGGTGTTGAAGATCAGGAAGCAGCCTGTCCCGTAGGTGTTCTTCGCTTCGCCGGTTTGGAACGCTGCCTGCCCGAAGGTTGCTGCCTGCTGGTCGCCGAGGATGCCGGCCACGGGGACCTCGCGCAGCAGCTGCGAGGTGTGGACCGTGCCGTAGACCTCCGAGGAAGACCTGATGTCCGGCATCAGGGACCGCGGAACGCCGAAGATCCCCAGTATCTCGTCATCCCACTGCAGGGTCTCCAGGTCCATAAACAGGGTGCGGGAGGCATTGGTCACATCGGTGACGTGGACGCCGCCGTCCACGCCGCCGGTAAGGTTCCAAAGGACCCAGGCGTCGGTGTTGCCGAACACCAGGTTCCCGGCTTCGGCTTTCTCCCTGGCGCCGTCCACGTTGTCCAGGATCCACTTGATCTTGGTTCCCGAGAAGTAGGTTGCCAGCGGCAGGCCCACTTTCTGCTTGAAGCGGTCCGCGCCGCCGTCCCTGGCCAGCTCGTCCACGATGTCCTGGGTCCGCGTGTCCTGCCACACGATGGCGTTGTAAACAGCCTCGCCCGTGGTTTTGTCCCACACCACGGCGGTTTCACGCTGGTTGGTGATTCCGACGGCGGCAATATCGTGCCGTGTCAGGTTCGCCTTGGAGAGGGCGGAGGCGATGACCTCACGGGTGTTATTCCAGATTTCGGCCGGGTTGTGCTCCACCCACCCGGCCTTTGGGAAGATCTGTTCGTGCTCCATCTGTCCGGAGGAGACGATGGCGCCGCTGTGGTTGAAAATGATGGCGCGGGTGCTGGTGGTTCCCTGGTCGAGGGCCAGTACGTACTCGTTCAATGTGACGTCCTTGTCTTGGTGGCGGCTGTTGAGCAGCGCCCGTCCCTGCAATGATCGCATCCGGGACCCTGCAGAGGGGCCCCGGCGCGTTGGGCCCCTAGGCGACCAGGCTGTTGATTTCCACGCGATGGAACCGCTGCAGCACGTCCTGCGCGTGCCGGATCTCGGCGGCGCGGGCTGTGGCGTCCCAGCCGAGCGGAACGGCCAGCACCTCTGCCACCTCGTTCAGCAGTTCGCCTGTGACGAGGCCACGGAAAGCCAGCGACGTCCGGCGGATCAGGACGTCGGCAAGGTGTCCCAGTTGCTCATGGGCTGCCATGAATTCCAGTTCCCGGACGCTCAGTTCCCGGGTGGAGTGGAGCAGGTGGTCGGGCGCGGCATCGAGGTAGTCAATCACGGTCTCAGCCCGCGTTCCATAGCGGGTCAGCAGGCCGGCGGTGCGGTCAGCGTCCCGGCCGGGAACCATGTGCTGCTTGATCCATTTCTGCACGCGGGCGTCGTCAGCGGGGAAGCCTGCGCCGCCGCCGATGGCCAGTTGCGCCGTCGACACCTTGCGCTGCATGCCGAGCTCCGCGAGGACATCGTTGGTCAGATGCTCCGCGAGGGCGCGGAAGGTGGTCCATTTTCCCCCCACGAGGCTGAGCACGACGGCGCCCGCACCGGATTCCGGCCCGGCCGGGCCGCGGCGCTCAATCCGGTAGTCCCGGGAAACGAACCCGGGCTGGGTCGCATCGTGCCGGGGCAGGGGCCGCACACCTGAGAAGGTGTAGACGATCTGTTCATGGCTGACGGGAATGTCCGGAAACACGTGGCCGATCAGTTCGAAGAAGTAATCGATCTCTTCATCGGTGCAGACGGCGGCCTGGCGCATGTCCGCATCCACGTCGGTGGTTCCGACCAGGACGCGGTCCCCCATCGGGTAGATGAGGACGATCCGGCCATCGGTGTGTTCGAAGAAGATTTCGCGTCCACGGCAGGCGTCGAGCAGTACTGGATGGTCCAGGACAATGTGTGATCCCTTCGTGCCGCCCATAAAGGCAGAGGCGGTTCCCATGGCCTCGTTTGTCAGGTCCACCCACGCTCCCGTGGTATTGACAATGACATCAGCGGTGAAGTCGAACTCCTCACCTGTCAGCTCATCATGCAGCCGGGCCGTGCTGCCGGTGCCGGTGCCGCGGTTGGGTTCGCCCGTCAGGGATTTCAGCGACAGGTAATTGCTGGCGCGGGCGGTACTGCCCTGCGTAGTGCCGGCGCCGGAGACCTGCCCCGCTCTCTCGCCGTCCTGCAGGACGTCGAGGGTGAGCCGCTCCGGGTTGTGTACTGAGGCATCAAAGTATGTGGCCGCGTATTTAATGTCCGGGCGCAGGGCGGGCAGTTCAGCCAGGGCGCGTTTGCGGCCCCGGAACTGGTGCCGCGGCACGGAACCGCCGTCGCGGGAGAAGGAGTCATAGAGGCTGAGGCCAACCTTGATCAGGAATGCACCGCGTTCCTTGGGTTTGCCTTGCTGCTTATGGGTCAGGAACCGCAGCGGGGCCGCGAGGATGCCGGAGAAGGTGCTGAGGATGGGGATGGTGGTCTGCAGCGGCTTGACGTAGTGGGGGGCGATCCGAAGCAGACGGTTGCGTTCCACTACAGATTCCCGCACCAGCCGGAATTCGCCGTTTTCCAGGTAGCGGATGCCGCCATGGATCATGTGTGAGGACGCCCCACTGGCCCCCTGGCAGTAGTCCCCACGCTCCACGAGTGCCACGTCCACGCCCTGCAGGGCGAGATCCCGGAAAGTTCCGACGCCGTTGATCCCGCCGCCGACCACCAGCACTTTCGCGTGGGGCCGCCGCCTCAAGTTGTGAACCGACGCGCGTTCGCGGCCAGGCTTCGGCGCGGAGGGATGGACAGGTGAATCCTTGGGTCCCAAAACGACTCCCTTTGGGCTTTGTGTGGCGCGGCCACCCCTCGGGTGCGCCGCCGTTCTCGTCTATTGTTTGGAGTAATGGAAAATGGAGTCAAGCACTATGCACAAACGTGCAGGATGGAGTTCGGTGTGAATCCTTCCCGGCATGCGGACGCTTTGCGGGCTGCACAAATGTATTACCTGCAGGACCTCACGATGGACGCCATCGCCCGGGAACTGCGGACCTCGCGATCCACTGTTTCCCGGCTGTTGTCCTCTGCCCGGGATTCGGGCCTGGTCCAGGTCCAGATCCGCAATCCGCTGGACACTGCGCCGGAACTGGAAAGCTTGATCCGCCGAAGGTACGGGGTTGACGTGCACGTTGTCCCGGTGGTGGAAACCCTCAACGAAGCCGAAACCCTGGACCGCGTGGCGATGCAGGCCGCGCGGACGTTCGGGCCCCTGGTGGATTCCAACGCGATTATCGGTGTGGCCTGGGGCGCCACGCTCAGCGCCGTGAGCCGGCACCTGACCAGGAAGATCACGCACGACAGCGTGATTGTGCAGCTGAACGGCGCAGGCAACATGCACACGACGGGCATCACGTATGCCAGCGATATCATGCGCCGGTTCGGCAGCGCCTACGGAGCCCGCGTGGAACAGTTTCCGGTTCCAGCCTTCTTTGACCACGCGGCCACCAAAACCGCGATGTGGAATGAACGCAGCGTGCAGCGCATCCTCGCACTCCAGGCCAAGATGAGCATCGCGATCTTCGGCGTCGGCTCGGTTGACGCGGACTACCCGAGCCACGTCTACGCAGGCGGCTACCTGGACGAGAACGACCTTAAGATCCTGGCCGGTTCGGATGTGGTGGGCGACGTGGCCACCGTCTTCTTCCGCAGCGACGGTTCATCAGACGGCATTGTCCTGAATGAGCGGTCCACCGGCCCTGCCCTTTCCGAACTCCGGCAGGTCCGGCGCAGGATCTGCGTGGTTTCAGGGGTCTCCAAAATCAACGGCCTCAAAGGCGCCCTCGCAGCCGGCCTCGCGACGGACCTGATCCTCGACGAGGCAACCGCGCGCCGCCTCGTGGACCTGGAGGGCATGGCGACCTCGAGTAGGTAGAGTCAAGGTTATGAGGACCTCACCGCGGATCAGCCTGAACAACGGCGTGCTGATCGACCAGTTGGGCTTTGGCTTGTATAAGGTGCCGCCGTCAGACGCCGCGGGACTCGTAGCGACGGCCCTCGATGCCGGCTACAGGCATTTCGACACCGCCGCCATGTACGGCAACGAATCCGGTGTGGCCCGCGGTATCAGCTCCCTGTTGGGTGCGTCGGGGGGCAGCGGCGGCTCCGGGGAGCTTTTTCCCGCCCCCGCCAGGGAAGACCTCTTTGTCACCACCAAGGTGTGGAACGACCACCACGGCTACGATTCGACCCTCCGGGCCTTCGATGACTCAATGGTCAACCTGGGCCTGGACTACGTGGACATGTACCTCATCCACTGGCCCTGCCCCAGGCGCGGACTGTTTCCGGAAACCTACCGGGCTCTGGAGACGCTCTACCGGGAAGGAAAGGTCCGGGCCATCGGCGTTAGCAATTTCCAGCCATCCCACCTTGACCGGCTGATGCAGGCGGCGGAAGTAACGCCTGCAGTTAATCAGATCGAGCTTCACCCCTGGCTTCAACAGCACGAACTCCGGAAAATCCACGACGACCTGGGCATCCGGACCGAAGCGTGGAGCCCCTTGGGGCGCGGTCACGTGCTTGCCGACCCCGTGGTCCAGGCCTGCGCCGCTGAACATGGCCGGACAGCCGCCCAGGTGATCCTCCGCTGGCACATCCAGCTGGGCAACATCGCGATCCCCAAAGCCAGTTCAGAGGCGCGCATCCGCGAGAACCTGGACATCTTCCGCTTTGAACTTTCGGATCGGGACATGGAAGCGCTCGCCGGGCTCGACCGGGGACACCGCACCGGCTCCCACCCGGACAACGTCAACTAGGACCTGCATGAAAACAACACACTCAGGGCAGTCCGCCGCGCCCGCCTACTTCAGCCCGCATCTGGCCGGACGCACCCGTGCCTCGTCCGTGCAGCTCGCCGGCGGCAAGGTGGCTTTCTGGACGTATGAACCCGTACAGGAGCTGCCGGACACCCGGACCATCCTGGTGATCCACGGGTTCCGCGGTGACCACCACGGACTCCTGCGAGTGGCCGACCTGCTTCCCGACATGCGCGTCATCATGCCGGACCTGCCGGGTTTCGGCAGCTCGGAGGCCTTCGGGCCGGGCGGCCACACGGTAGCCGGCTATGGGGCGTTCATCAAGGAATTCATGGCCGCCCTGGGCCTGGGACCGGACACCGTGCTCCTGGGCCACTCTTTCGGATCCATCATCACAGCCCACTTCGTGGCAGCCCATCCCGATGCTGTGCATCCCCTGATCCTCATCAATCCAATTGCGGCGCCGGCCCTTGAGGGTCCAAAAGGCATCATGACCAGGCTGGCGGTGCTGTACTACAAGCTGGCCGCCCGGCTTCCCCGCCCGTTGGGGCAGGCCCTGCTGCGCAGTCCGCTAATTGTCCGGGCGATGAGTGAGGCCATGGCCAAGACGAGGGACCCGGAACTGCGGCGGTTTATCCACGGCCAGCACCATGCGTACTTCAGCGCGTTCGCCAGCCGGGACAGCCTCCTGGAGTCCTTCACGGCCTCGGTCAGCAGCCATGTGGCCGAGGTAGCGCCCCGCTTGCAGCTTCCCGTGCTTCTCATCGCCGGTGAAAAGGACGAAATTGCAACGCTTCCTGACCAGCACCGGCTTCTTGAGCTGCTGCCCAGCGGCAAACTTAAGGTCATTCCGGGCGTCGGTCACCTGATCCACTACGAAACGCCGGAGCCCGCCGCCCGGTACATCCGTAGCTTCCTGAAGGACCATCCCGCGTGAAGATACTCATTGATGCACGTTTCACCAGGACCGACCACCACGACGGCATCAGCCGTTACGGCGCCAGCCTGATTGAGGCAACCGCCAAAATCGCAGATGTTTCCATGCTGATCTCTGACCTCCGGCAGCTGGCCCTCCTGCCGGATGTTCCCTACACGCTGATCAACAGTCCCCTCTCCCCCGCCGAACTGTTTGTGGCCCGCAAGGTGAACCCGCTGGGCGCGGACGTGGTGGTCTGCCCGATGCAGACAATGGGCACCTGGGGCCGGAAATATGGGCTGGTCCTGACGCTGCATGACCTCATCTACTATGAGCATCCTGCACCGCCGGGTTTCCTGCCCGCCCCGGTCCGGGTGCTGTGGCGGCTGTACCACAAGGCCTTCTGGCCGCAGCGGCTCCTCCTCAACCGGGCCGATGCCGTGGCCACTGTCAGCCGGACCACCGAAGCCCTGATGGCCAAGTACCGACTGACCCGGCGTCCGGTCAGGATCATCGGCAACGCACCCCAGCCGGCCGCGGAACCACGCGCACCGGAAGCGGGCGCGGAACCGTCGATCGTCTACATGGGGTCCTTTATGCCCTACAAAAATGTGGAGACCATGGTGGCCGGGATGGCTGCCCTTCCCGGCTACACGCTTCACCTTCTGAGCCGGATCACCCCGCAACGCCGCGTCGAGTTGGAAAAGCTCGTTCCGGCCGGAGCACACGTGGTGTTCCACAACGGTGTGACGGACGAGCAATACGCGAAGTTCCTGTCCACTGCCACGGCGCTGGTGAGCCTCTCCCGGGCTGAGGGGTACGGACTGCCGCTGGTAGAAGCCATGGCCCTGGGCACACCCGTCATCGCCAGTGACATCCCCATCTTCCGGGAAGTGGGCGGTGACGCAGCGAGCTATGTTGATCCGGCCTCGCCGGAGCAGTTCGCGGCAGCGGTTATGGGACTGCAGGACCGGGAACGGTGGGAAGAAGCGTCGCGGCACTCCCTGGCCCGTGCGGGAGAGTTCACGTGGGACGCGTCTGCGCGCCAGCTGGTGGACGTAGCCCACGACATCGTCGCCCTGCGCCGCGGCAAAACGCAACAGCGCGGCGGCGGGAAGTAGCAGAGCCGCTGCTAAAGCACGTCCACGCCGTCGAGCCGAAGCTGGACGGGTTCCGCGCTCCGCTTTGCGGCCGTCGCTGCCCTCGTTGCACGCAGGACGCGCGTTACGGCTGCTGCCTGGGCGTACGGGAAAAACAGCAGGGTGCGGACGTCCTCCCCCACCCGGCGTGACGAGGGGGGACCGCTAAGGAGCACAGGGGCAGGCCCGGCGGTGCGCAAGCTGATCCCCGCAGGTTGCAGCTGCGCCGCCGCTGCAGCGGTGAAGTGGTCGACGGCGGCCCGGGGGCCGGTGACCGAGGCGATCCGTACCGCGGGCGGCAGTTGCAGTTCCACGCGAAGGGACAGTTCCCGGCGGGCGTAACCTGGAGGATCCCACCGGAGCAGGGCACCCACAGCGGACGTCTCCGAGGCCGTGATGACAACGAGCCCGTGATCGGACGCCGGCCGCACCAGGGCGGCGGCATTGAACCAGCGGCGCACCGTGTCCTCACCGGCGCGCAGGTTTTCCCGCCGCAGCAGCGAATCGCCGTCCAGGAGCAGAGCCGCCGCGTAGCCGCCCTCGGCCACCGGCTCGGCGCCCACGGTAGCCACTACCAGGGACTTAGCCGGGCCTACGCTTGCTTTGACGTGGTCCCCGGAGGACGTGATCACCGTTTTTCCAGGGAAACCGCGGCCCAGTTCCTCGGCCGTCCGCATTACACCGGTAGCACCCTTGCGGAGCCTCCGGCCGCCGCAGTGGGAGCAGCCCCAGTCAAGTGCCGGGGTGGAGCACCACAGGCACTGCGGCACGGCGGAACCGCCGCCGGCAAGCGCCAGGGGCCCCTGGCAGGTTCCGCAACGGGCGGGCTCCCGGCAGGTTTCGCACGCGAGCGAGGGCACGTAGCCTGCGCGGGCCACCTGCACCAGGACAGGCCCGCGTTCGAGTCCTTCTTTGGCAGCACGCCACGCAGCGCCTGGCAGCCGGGCAACCCTGGCCAGCGGGTCCCGTTCCTGTTCGAAGCTGTCAGCGGTGTTCACAACCC
This sequence comes from Pseudarthrobacter sp. W1I19, assembly GCF_030817835.1. Classification (NCBI taxonomy): domain Bacteria; kingdom Bacillati; phylum Actinomycetota; class Actinomycetes; order Micrococcales; family Micrococcaceae; genus Pseudarthrobacter; species Pseudarthrobacter sp. W1I19. The sequence continues at coordinate 1,914,207 of NZ_JAUSZR010000001.1, read as the reverse complement.
TCGGGACCGTCCGGCGGACAACTGTCCGATCAGCCTCGACGGGAAGCACCCAGCCCGATTCCACAAGCCGCTGGACTTCAGTGCTCCGCGTGTGGCCGGCCAGGAGGCACGCGGCACCTGCCTGCTCGGCGCGCAGGAGCAGGACCTCACGGGCATGGGCATAGGGTGCGCGTTGCTCGATGTGGAGGTCGTCGCCATCATCCCAACAGACAACGAGGCCCAGGTCCTTTACCGGTGCGTAGGCAGCCGACCTGGTGCCAATGGCCACACGGGCCGTCCCGGCAAGGAGATCCAGGAAATTCTGGTAGCGGGGAGTAGGGCCGTCCTCTGCCGTCAGGCGTGCTACGGCATCTTCGGGCAGCAGGCCCTTCACCGCGTCCTCCAGAAGGTCAAGGTCGCGGTTGTCCGGTACCACCACCAGGGCGCCCCGGCCGGATTCAAAGGCTGCGGCTACTGCCTGGGCCAGCAACCGGGGCCAGCCCGAGGGGCCGAAGCCCCGGAGCGGGTTCAGTACAGCCCGGGGGGCGCCGCCTTCACCCAGGTGGCGCAGGAATGCCGGGCCGTTGCGGTAGTCAGCCCAGGCGGAGTGACCGGCAGCGTCAGCACCGGTATTACCTGGCTGGCGCACGGCCGCCTCAGCCGCTGGTTCCTGGGTGCCGCCGGATTCGTTAACGGCAGGAAAGGTCTTCTCCAGCCGGGCAACCCGGGGCGGGACTGCGACACGCAGGACATCAGATACCGTTCCGGCATAACGCGCAGCAACAGCGGTGGCGAGGTCCCGTATGTCCGGCGTGAGGACGGGAACCGGGGAAACCACCTTGGCCAGCGGCAGGAGGCTGTGGCCGGCGTCGGACTCCGCCACCCGCTCGATGATGAAGCCGCTAAGGTCCTGGCCGTTGAACTTGACCTTGACCCGAACCCCGGGCTGCGCCTCATTGTCGAGGGTTGCCGGGACACCGTAATCGAACGGCCGGTCCAGATGGGGCAGGGAGGACTCCACCAGGACGCGGGCCACCGGCAGGTGGCCTGCGAACTTCGGCCCGGCCTGCTGTTTCCGGTCCGGGAACCCCTGCAGCAAGGACGGCTGCACGGCCGCCGGCAGGTCCAGTAACGGTTGCGCCGCGTCATCAGCAACCACTGCGGCCACCTCCGTTCAGCATCACCCATGTGGACAGAGCCAGCAAACCACCGGGCACAGACATTCCGGCGCATCGGCATTGCCGCCGGCACGGCATACAGGTTCTGCTAGGCGTTGAAGAACGCCTTCAGGTCATCCACGCGGTCCAGGCGCTCCCACGTGAAGTCCGGATCGTCGCGGCCGAAGTGTCCGTGCGCGGCAGTCTTGGCGTAGATGGGCCGCTTCAGGTCCAGGGCGTCGATGATGGCGCGGGGACGAAGGTCGAAGATTTCCGCGATGGCGGCGCTGATGCGGGCCGGATCAACCGTTTCCGTTCCGAAGGTTTCAACGTAGGTTCCCACGGGGCGGGCCTGGCCGATGGCGTAGGCAATCTGGATCTCGGCACGCTTGGCCAGTCCTGCTGCCACCACGTTCTTGGCGACCCAGCGCATGGCGTAGGCAGCCGAGCGGTCCACCTTGGAGGGGTCCTTGCCGGAGAAGGCGCCGCCGCCGTGACGGGCCATACCGCCGTAGGTGTCAACGATGATCTTCCGGCCGGTGAGACCGGCATCGCCGACAGGTCCGCCGATGACGAATTCGCCGGCCGGGTTCAGGATGTTCGCTGCCCGGGAGATGTCCAGGTTAGCGCCGGCGAGGACGGGCTCGATGACGATGGAGGCGAGGTCCGCGCGGAGCTGCGCCAGGCTTGCGCCCTCGGCATGCTGGCTGGAGATGACCACGGTTTCGACAGAGACGGGCAGGTCCTTGTCGTAGCCTACGGTCACCTGGGTCTTGCCGTCCGGGCGGAGGTAGGGCAGCTGGCCTGACTTGCGGACTTCGGTGAGCCGCTCCGACAGCCGGTGTGCCAGCCAGATGGGGGTGGGCATGTAGGACGGGGTCTCGTCGCTGGCATAGCCGAACATCAAGCCCTGGTCGCCGGCGCCCTGGAGGTCGTAGTCGTCTTCCTGGCGTCCTTCGCGGGCTTCCAGGGAGTTGAAGACTCCCCCGGCGATGTCGTTTGACTGCTGGCCAATGGATACTGAAACACCGCAGCGGGCGCCGTCGAACCCGTTGGCCGAGGAGTCGTAGCCGATGCCCAGGATGGTTTCGCGGACAATCTGCGGGATTTCGACGTAGGCGTCGGTGGTGACTTCGCCGGCCACGTGGACCAGGCCGGTGGTGGCCATGGTCTCCACCGCTACCCGCGATTCGGGGTCCGCTGCAAGCAGTGCGTCCAGGATGGCGTCGCTGATCTGGTCGCAGATCTTGTCCGGGTGGCCCTCGGTGACGGACTCGGAGGTGAAGAGCCGGAGCGCGGAGGGCGTGGCCCCATGGGACTGGGGAAGGTGCAGCGGTAAAGTCACTCAATTACCTTACTTGTTGGAATCCGGACTGCCCCGACGGGACGTCATGCGATGTCACTCTGTTCAGCGGACGTGTCCGCCGAACACTCAGGTGCGGGGCGATACGTGGTTCAGTTCGAAGCCGATCCGGCTGATGATGGCGGCCGAAACCTGGGTCTTGGTTCCGGAGGCCTCCTGTGGTTCGGAGCCCGAGCGGGCCAGGATGACCACGGAGTTGGTGTCCTGGCCGAATACTTTGTCCGCGCCGACGTGGTTGACCACCAGCAGGTCGCAGCCTTTGCGCTGCAGCTTGGCTTCCGCGTACGCCAGCACATCGCCGTGGCTGTCCCCGGTTTCCGCGGCAAATCCTACGATCAGCTGCTCGCCTTCCGCGGATCCGGAGCTGTTCCGGCGCTCCACGAGCTCGTGCAGGATGTCAGGGTTACGGACCAGCGTGATCACGGGATCGGCAGTGTCGTCGCGCTTCTTGATTTTGGTGCTGGAGACCTCTGCCGGGCGGAAGTCGGCTACCGCCGCGGACATAATCACGACGTCGGAATCGGCAGCGGCGGCCAGCGCGGCCTCGCGAAGCTGCAAAGCAGTCTCCACCTTGATTACGTCCACCCCGGGCGGCGGCAGGACTTCCATGTGGGCCGCGATCAGCCGGACTGTTGCCCCGGCGTTCCGTGCGGCGACGGCCAGCGCCACACCCTGCTTGCCTGAAGAACGGTTGCCGAGGAACCGGACGGGGTCCAGGGGTTCGCGGGTTCCGCCTGCGCTGATGGTGACGGTCCGGCCGGCCAGCGGCAGCTGGTAGTCCGACTGGCCTTCGACCAGGGCCATCGCTGCGTCGAAAATCACTTCGGGCTCGGGAAGCCTGCCCGGACCGGAGTCGGATCCTGTCAGCCGGCCGATAGCCGGTTCGAGGACCGCAACGCCGCGGCTGCGCAGTGTTTCAACATTGGCGCGGGTGGCCGCGTGCTGCCACATCTCGGTGTGCATGGCCGGGGCGAACAGCACCGGCCCGTGCGCCATCAGCAGGGTGTTGGTCAGGAGGTCACCCGCCTGACCGGTGGCTGCTTTGGCCAGGAGGTCGGCAGTGGCCGGGGCGATCACCACGAGGTCGGCTTCATGGCCCAGGCGGACGTGGTTGACCTGGTGGACGTCGTCGAAAACGCTGTTGCTGACCGGGTTTCCGGACAATGCCTCCCAGGTGGCGGTGCCAACGAAACGCGTGGCCGCCTCCGTGGGAATCACTGTGACGTGATGCCCGGCTTCAGTAAAAAGCCGGAGGAGTGATGCCACCTTGTAGGCGGCAATCCCTCCCCCGACTCCGAGGACTATGCGCACGTGACCTCCGTCAACAGCACCTCAGGCGGCAGAATTACTCCGCTGCTTCGATCGGCGTGGAAACCAGCTTGCCTTCGTTGATCTCACGCAGGGCGATCGACAGCGACTTTTCGTTCAGCTTGGTGTCAACCAGCGGGCCGACGTACTCGAAGAGGCCCTCGTGCAGCTGGGCGTAGTAGGCGTTGATCTGACGAGCACGCTTGGCACCGAAGATCACCAGGCCGTACTTGGAATCAGCTGCCTCAAGCAGCGAATCGATCGGCGGGTTGATGATGCCTTCAAGGTTCGTGGACACGAATTCTCCAAATTCCTAGCGGGCTGACGCTTCCCGCGCTCCATGCGGATGCGGGGTCAGCCCCATGAGTGAAACAAGCTCGTCCGCCGCCCGGCGAACGTCGTCATTGATAACGGTATGGTCGAACTCCGGTTCAGCAGCAAGCTCCAGTTTAGCGGTTTCCAGGCGGCGCTGCTGTTCCTCGGGCGTTTCAGTGCCGCGGCCCACCAGCCGGCGGACCATTTCGTCCCAGCTGGGGGGCGCGAGGAAAACGAACTGGGCGTCCGGAACGGCGGCTTTGACCTGGCGGGCGCCCTGCAGGTCGATCTCCAGCAACACTGAGCGTCCCTCGGCGATAGCCTGGTTCACGGTGCTTTTCAGGGTGCCGTACGTGTTCTGGCCGTGGACCACTGCCCACTCCAGGAGCTCGCCGTCCGCCACGAGCCGCTCGAACTCCTCCTTGGACTTGAAGAAGTAGTGCACACCGTCGATTTCTCCGGGCCGGGGGGCCCGGGTGGTGGCTGATACGGACAACCAGACCTCCGGGTAGTTGTCCCGGATGAAGGTGGACACGGTGCCTTTGCCAACAGCCGTCGGACCTGCGAGGACTGTCAGTCCAGGTTTTTTGCTCACGTATTCCTTTATGCCGGATTTCGGGGAAGGCGGCCGGAGCCAGCCCTAGTTCTCGTCTATAAAATCTACCAGCGCCCGGCGCTGGTGGATGCCGAGGCCGCGGAGCCTGCGGGAAGCCGCAATACCCAGTTGCTTCATGATGGCCGCGGCCCGGACTTTGCCGATGCCCGGCAAAGCCTCCAGCAACTCCGAGACCTTCATCCGCGCCATGGCTTCATCTTCCAGGGCCGAGTTGATGATCTCGGCCGCGGACCGCTCGCGGTTCTTCAGGCTTTCCTTGGCCGCCGCGCGGGTGGCCCTGGCCGCCGCCGCCTTGTTCAGGGCGTCTGTACGCTCGGATGCGGATAAGGGTCGAAGCACCATGGGTGGCACCCCCGGATCTCGGCGGATACGTCCAGGGGCGGCCGCCCTTGGACTTGTCCTGAAACTACCCTTTGGTGCTGCTCGAATCAATGGATCCGGGGAAACGGCTCCCCCTATTCGCCGCGCAATCCGTCGAGGGTCCGCTGGGCGGCGTCCCGCAGTTCCTGCCGTTTGGGGCCGGCCGAGAGGATCTCGCGGCTTGACGTTCCAAGGACCTGGCCATAGGCGTTGCCGAAGGTGGCGCGCAGGTGGGCCGGCGTGGCCCCCTGTGCGCCGAGGCCGGGCGCCAGGACGGGTCCGCGCATGGCGGCGAGGTCGACGTCGAGGTCCGCCAGGGCGGAGCCTACCGTGGCACCCACCACGAGTCCCACAGACCCCATGTCGCCGGGGTAGCGGCGGTTTTCAGCGCCCGCAGCGAGGGCGATCCGGCGGGCCACCGAGTCCGCTCCCCCTACGTGCTGGACCGACGGCCCTTCGGGGTTGGAGGTCAGAGCCAGGACAAATACGCCGCGGCCTGTTTCCGCCGCGAGGTCCAGGGCCGGACGCAGTGATTCGAACCCCAGGTAGGGGCTCAAGGTCACCGAGTCGGCGGCCAGCGGGGAACCGTCCCGCAGCCACGCGTCAGCGTAGGCAGCCATGGTGGATCCGATGTCGCCCCGCTTTGCGTCGGCAATGGTCAGCACGGACTCATCCCGCGCAATGGCAAGGACTTCCTCCAGGACGGCCATTCCGGCGGATCCGTGGCGCTCGTAAAGTGCCACCTGCGGCTTGACCGCGGCAGCGAGGGAAGCCACCGCGTCCAGCACCGTCAGCGAAAACGCACGGAGGCCGTCGACGTCGTCCTTCAGGCCCCACGCGGACAGCAGGGACGGGTGCGGATCAATGCCAACGCAGAGCGGGCCGCGGGCCGCCATGGCGGCACCGAGCCGGGAGCCGAAAGACTCCCGGCCTGCGGCGGCTGATAACTGCTCAGGCATGCTGCAGGGCTGCCTTCTGGGACTCCGCCAGGGCTGCAGCATGCTCCTGCAGGCTGGTGACGGACCACTCGTAGGTGCGCATCGCCTCGATCGCCTGGACGGCGGCGTTGAACTCGGCCACCGTGGTGATGCAGGGGATGCCGATGGATGTGGCGGCAGCACGCAGTTCGTAGCCGTCGCTGCGGGCTTCGCCGCCGGAGGGGGTGTTGAAGACCATGTCGATCTCGCCGGCAATCACGAGGTCGGCGATGGTGCCTTCGCCTTCGGCGCTGCTGCCTTCTGCCACCTTGCGCACCGGGGTTGCCTGGATGCCGTTGCGGCGCAGCACGTCTGCGGTGCCCCCCGTGGAAACGATCTCGAAGCCGAGGTCCGAGAGCCGCTTGACGCCCATGATCACCGAGCGCTTGTCGCGGTTAGCCACGGAGACAAAGATCTTGCCTTCGGTGGGCAGCGCGTTGTTGGCCGCAGCCTGGCTCTTGGCAAAGGCGGTGTCGAAGTGCTTGTCGATGCCCATGACCTCACCGGTGGAGCGCATCTCGGGGCCGAGCAGCGAGTCCACCACCTTGCCTTCGAGCGTGCGGAAGCGGCTGAACGGCAGGACTGCCTCCTTGACGGACACGGGAGCGTCCAGGGGCAGGGTGGAGCCGTCGCCCACCTCGGGCAGCATCTTGTAGGCGCTGCGGAGCTGGCCGATGGTCACGCCGGTGCCGATCAGGGCCGCGGCCTTGGCCATCTGGACGCCGGTGGCCTTTGAGACGAACGGCACGGTCCGCGACGCACGCGGGTTGGCTTCGAGGACGTAGAGCACGTCCGAGGCCAGGGCGAACTGGATGTTGATCAGGCCGCGGACCCCCACGCCTTCGGCGATGGCCCGGGTTGCAGTGCGGACGCGCTCCAGGACGTTGGTGCCCAGGGTGATGGGCGGCAGGACGCAGGCGGAGTCGCCGGAGTGGATGCCCGCTTCCTCGATGTGCTCCATGATGCCGCCCAGGTACATGTCGGTGCCGTCGAAGAGGGCGTCGACGTCGATCTCGACGGCGTCCTCCAGGAAGCGGTCGATCAGCACCGGGTGGTCCGGGGTGATTTCCGTGGCGTTGGCGATGTAGCGGGACAGGTTGGGCTCGTCGTAGACGATCTCCATGCCGCGGCCGCCCAGGACGTAGGAGGGGCGGACCAGGACCGGGTAGCCGATCTCGTCCGCGATCTTCTTGGCGTCCTCGAAGGAGACGGCGGTGCCGTTCTTCGGGGAGATCAGGCCGGCTTTGTCCAGGACACGGGAGAACATGCCGCGGTGCTCGGCGAGGTCAATGGCTTCCGGCGACGTGCCCAGGATGGGCACCCCGGCGTCGGCAAGCTGCTGTGCGAGCTTGAGCGGGGTCTGGCCGCCGAGCTGGACGAAGACGCCCATCACGCCGCCGGTGCGTTCCTCGGCCGCGATGACCTCCAGCACGTCCTCGAGCGTCAGCGGCTCGAAGTACAGGCGGGTGGAGACGTCGTAGTCGGTGGACACGGTCTCGGGGTTGCAGTTGACCATGACCGTCTCGTAGCCGGCCTTCCGCAGGGCCATGGAGGCGTGGACGCAGGAGTAGTCGAACTCGATGCCCTGGCCGATGCGGTTGGGGCCGGAGCCGAGGATCAGGATCGAGGGCTTGGAATGCAGCGCAACCTCGTCCTCCTCGTCGTAGGCCGAGTAGTGGTACGGGGTGTAGGCGGCAAATTCGGCTGCGCAGGTGTCCACAGTCTTGTAGACAGGGCGGATGCCCAGTGCCTGGCGGACGCCGCGGACTACGGCCTCGGAGTTGTGCGTGAGGGCGCCGATCTGCTCATCCGAGAAGCCGTGCCGCTTGGCGCGCTTCAGCATCTCAGCGGTCAAGGCACCGGCCTGGCGGATTTCACGGGAGATCTCGTTGAGGAGCTGGAGCTGGTCCAGGAACCACGGGTCGATCTTGGTGGCCTCGAAAAGCTGCTCCACGGTGGCGCCGCCCAGGAGGGCGCGCTGGACCTGGTGCAGGCGCTCGGTGGTGGGACGCTTTGCCTTTTCGATCAGCTCGGCGACTTCCCATTCAGGGACAGAGCTGAAGTCCAGCTGCGAACCCTTCTGCTCCAGCGACCGGAGCGCCTTCTGCAGTGCTTCGGTGAAGTTGCGGCCCATGGCCATGGCCTCGCCCACCGACTTCATGGTGGTGGTGAGGGTGTTGTCCGCTGCCGGGAACTTCTCGAACGCGAAGCGCGGCACCTTGACCACCACGTAGTCGAGGGTGGGTTCGAAGGACGCGGGGGTCTTCTGGGTGATGTCGTTGGGGATCTCGTCCAGCGTGTAACCCAGGGAAAGCTTGGTGGCGATCTTGGCAATGGCAAAACCGGTGGCCTTGGACGCCAGCGCCGAGGAACGGGACACGCGGGGGTTCATCTCGATGACCACCACGCGGCCAGTGGCGGGGTCGATGGCGAACTGGATGTTGCAGCCGCCGGTGTCCACGCCCACTTCACGGATCACGGCGATGGAGATGTCGCGCAGCCGCTGGTATTCGCGGTCGGTGAGGGTCAGGGCCGGCGCCACGGTGATGGAGTCGCCGGTGTGGACGCCAACGGGATCGAAGTTCTCGATGGAGCAGACCACCACGACGTTGTCGTTCTTGTCGCGCATCATCTCGAGCTCGTACTCTTTCCAGCCCAGGATGCTCTCTTCGAGCAGCACCTCGGACGTGGGGCTGTACTGCAGGCCCTGGCCCACGATGCGGCGGAGGTCGTCCTCGTTGTAGGCAAGGCCGGAGCCGAGGCCGCCCATGGTGAAGGAGGGGCGGACCACCATGGGGTAGCCGAGGTCGTCGGCGGCCTTGAGGGCCTCGTCCATGGTGTGGATGATGTGGCTGCGGGCGGACTCGGCGCCGCAGCGTTCCACCACGCCCTTGAACTTTTCGCGGTCCTCGCCAAGTTCGATGGCGGCGATGTTGGCGCCGATCAGCTCCACGTTGTACTTCTCGAGCACACCGTTCTTGTCCAGCGCGATGGCCGTGTTCAGGGCCGTCTGGCCGCCCAGGGTGGGCAGCACGGCATCCGGGCGCTCCTTGGCGATGATCTTCTCCACCACCTCGGGCGTGATGGGCTCAACGTAGGTGGCGTCGGCGAACTCCGGGTCGGTCATGATGGTGGCCGGGTTGGAGTTGACCAGGATGACCCGCAGGCCTTCCTCCTTGAGGACGCGCAGCGCCTGCGTGCCGGAGTAGTCAAATTCGGCGGCCTGGCCGATGACGATCGGGCCGGAACCAATGACGAGGACGCTCTTGAGATCTGTACGTTTCGGCATTACTTCTTGTCCTCAGTCTTGTTGTCGTTTTTGTGTTCAGCGCCGGCAGAGTGTGCAGAGTCCACGGGGTCCTTGGACAGGTTGGCGGTCCTGCCGTCCCGGGTGCCCTCCATCAGGTCGATGAAGCGGTCGAAGAGGTAGGCGGCGTCGTGCGGTCCGGCGGCTGCCTCGGGGTGGTACTGCACGGAGAAGGCGGGGATGTCCAGGCAGGCGAGGCCTTCCACGACGTCGTCGTTCAGGCTGACGTGGCTGACCTCGACGCGTCCGTAGCGTGCCTCGGGAGCCTGGGTGGCGCCGTCGAGCGGTGCATCCACGGCGAAGCCGTGGTTCTGCGAGGTGATCTCCACCTTGCCGGTGCGGCGGTCCATCACGGGCTGGTTGATGCCGCGGTGGCCGTAGCGCAGCTTGTAGGTGCCAAAGCCCAGGGCGCGGCCCAGGATCTGGTTGCCGAAGCAGATGCCGAAGTACGGCAGCTTTTCGTCCAGGACGGAGCGGAGGAGCTTGACCTGGGTGTCGGCGGTGGCGGGGTCGCCGGGGCCGTTGGACATAAAGAAACCGTCCGGGTTGACGGCCTTGACGTCCTCGAGGGTGGCGGTGGCTGGGAGCACGTGGACGCGAACGCCGCGCTCGGCGAACCGGACCGGCGTCATGGCTTTGATGCCGAGGTCGACGGCGGCGATGCTGAACCGGGGTTCGCCGTCCCAGCCGTGGTCCTTCGGTTCCACCACGTACGCCTCGTCCACGCTGACTTCCTCGGCCAGGCGGGAGCCCTCCATCGGGGCGCTGGCCAGCACGGCGTCGAGCAGCTCCTTGTCCGTGGCCTGGGCGGCTTCGCCGGAAAAGATGCCGGCACGCATGGTCTTGTGCTCGCGCAGGTGGCGGGTGATGGCGCGCGTGTCCACGCCCTGGATGCCCACGATGCCCTGGGCCACGAGTTCTTCGTCCAGGGAGCGTTCGGAGCGCCAGTTGGACGGGCGGCGGGCGGCGTCGCGGACGATGTAGCCGGCCACCCAGATGCGGCGGGACTCGGCGTCGTCATTGTTCACGCCGGTGTTGCCGATGTGCGGTGCGGTCTGCACCACCAGCTGCCGGGCGTAGGAGGGGTCCGTGATGGTTTCCTGGTAGCCGGTCATGCCGGTGGCGAAGACTGCCTCGCCCAGGGCGGTTCCGGTGCGGCCGTAGCTGCTTCCGCGGAAAATGCGGCCGTCTTCGAGGACGAGCGCAGCGGGAGCTGATACAGGAGCGGAAACTGGGGCGGATACTGCGGTATTTGTTGTCACTTGCTTACTTTCCACTATTGGCATCAGCCGCGGGGGCCGAAGAAATCAATTCCTGAAGTGCTGCGAAAAGCACGTTCCTGTCCTCTGCGCGGCGGGTCCGGAAGCCGGTGTCCAGCTCGTGGCTGCCGTGCCTCCACGCCAGAACCAGGAGGCCGTCCTTCTCCACGAACTTGCCGGCCATGCCGCTGTCCAGCCGTACCCCGGTGAGGGATGCCGCGGGAATGTACAGCGCCGGCGCCCCTGCCCGGTCAAAGATGACGCCGTGCGGGTAGACATCCAGCGTGGCGTTGGTCCGGATGCCGAGCCCGTGCACTGCGATACGGTCCAGCCAGTCACCGCCGGTGGTGGATGCGACGTACTGCCCTTCGGCACTGACGAGCGGCTCCCCCGGCGCCTCCGGCACCAAGGGCAACTGTTCGACGTCGGCCTGGCGCCTTAGGCGGTTCCGCCAGCCCAGGCCGATGAGGGCGAAGGCTGCGGCGATGAGGGCCAGCGTGATGACCAGCGAGAGCAGCTGGGTGTCCATCAGGCGGCACCCACGGACGCCGCGTGCGGGTACGGGGTGTTGAGCTTGCCGTCCAGCACGGTGGGGTGGCCCTTGAAGAACGTGGCTACTACCTTGCCCGGCAGCTCCATGCCCTTGAACGGGGAGTTGCGTCCCATGGTGGCCATCTTCGCGGGCTCCACCGTCCAGCGCGCGGCGGGATCCACCAGGATGATGTTGGCGGGCTCCCCCGTTTCCAGCGGCCGGCCCTGGTCTTCGAGCCGGCCGATCCTGGCGGCAGCCGCCGAGGTGACCCGGGCGAAGTCCGCCCAGCTGATCAGGCCGGTCTCGATCATGGTCTGCTGCACCACGGACAGTGCCGTTTCCAGGCCGGTCATGCCCATGGCGGCCTGGGCCCACTCGCATTCCTTGTGCTCGCTGGGGTGCGGCGCGTGGTCGGTGCCGACGACGTCGATGGTTCCGTCTGCGAGGCCGGCGCGCAGGGCCTGGACGTCGGCGTCGGTGCGCAGCGGCGGGTTGACCTTATACACGGGGTCGTAGCTGCGGACCAGATCATCGGTCAGCAGCAGGTGGTGCGGAGTGACCTCGGCCGTGACATTGATGCCGCGCTGCTTGGCCCAGCGGATGATTTCCACCGAGCCGGCGGTGGAGACGTGGCAGACGTGGAGCCGGGAGCCGACGTGCTGGGCCAGGAGCACGTCGCGGGCGATGATGCTTTCCTCGGCCACGGCAGGCCAGCCGGTGAGTCCCAGGACGGCGGAGACTTCGCCTTCGTTCATCTGGGCACCGGCAGTCAGGCGCGGTTCCTGGGCGTGCTGGGCCACCACGCCGTCGAACGCCTTGACGTACTCCAGGGCACGGCGCATGAGCACGGGATCGTGGACGCAGATGCCGTCGTCGGAGAACATCCGGACCCTTGCGCGGGAATCGGCCATGGCTCCGAGTTCGGCGAGCTGCTCGCCCGCCAGGCCCACCGTTACAGCGCCCACGGGGCGGACATCCACCCAGCCGGCTGCCTGGCCGAGGCTGTAGACCTGCTCCACCACGCCGGCGGTGTCCGCCACCGGAGTGCTGTTGGCCATGGCGTGGACGGCGGTGTATCCGCCGAGGGCGGCGGCCCGGGTGCCGGTTTCAACGGTCTCGGCGTCCTCGCGGCCGGGCTCGCGGAGGTGCGTGTGCACGTCCACCATGCCGGGCAGTGCCACCAGGCCGGCGGCGTCGATGACGGTGGCCCCGTCATCGGAGAGGCCGGTTCCCGTTTCTGCGATCACGCCGTCGCGGATCAGCAGGTCTGCCGGCTCGCCGCCCAGGAGCGAGGCGCTGCGGATCAGATAGGTTCCGGTGTTGGCTGGCATCAGTTGCTCTCCTTGGTGGAATGGGTGCCGGCATAGGCCAGGGCGGGGGCGGCTGGTTCGCGGGTGTCCCCGGAGAGCAGCAGGTAAAGGGCGGCCATCCGCACGGACACGCCGTTGCGGACCTGGGCCAGGACGGTGGAGCGGGGGGAATCGGCGGCGGCCGCCGAGATTTCCAGGCCGCGGTTCATGGGCCCGGGGTGCATGATGATGGTGTCTTTCATGCCCAGGGCGTCCAGCGCGTGAAGCCGGTTGTCGTCGAAGCCCCACCGGCGCGAGTATTCCCGGGTGCTGGGGAAGAAGGAGGCGTTCATGCGTTCGCCCTGCACGCGCAGCATCATCACGGCGTCGACGCCCTGCTCGAGTGTTTCGTCCATGTTGTAACTGACTTTGCAAGGCCACTTTTCAACGCCGATGGGCAGCAGGGTGGGTGGCGCCACCAAGGTGACCTCGGCGCCGAGGGTACGCAGGAGCCAGACGTTGGAGCGGGCCACCCGGGAGTGCAGGACGTCACCGGCGATGGCCACCCGCATTCCCTTGAGGTCTGCGCCTTCGGAACCGGTGCCGGCCAGGCGTGCCCAGTGGCGGCGCATGGTGAACGCATCAAGCAGCGCCTGGGTGGGGTGTTCGTGGGTGCCGTCGCCGGCATTGATGACGGCGGCATCGATCCAGTCGGTTGCTGCCAGCCGGTGCGGTGCCCCTGAGGCCCAGTGCCGGATGACGACGGCGTCCGCCCCCATCGCGGACAGCGTCTGGGCTGTGTCCTTGAGGGACTCCCCCTTGGAGACTGAGGAGCCCTTCGCGGCGAAGTTGATGACGTCCGCCGACAGTCGCTTTGCTGCGGCTTCGAAGGAGATGCGCGTGCGGGTGGAGTCCTCGAAGAAGAGGTTTACCACAGTGCGTCCGCGCAGGGCGGGGAGCTTCTTAACTTCGCGGTCGCCCACTGCTGCCATTTCCTCGGCGGTGTCGAGGATCCGGATGGCGTTGGCGAGGCTGAGGTCCTCGGTGGAGAGAAGATGCTTCACGAGCGGCCCTCGATCACTACTTCGTTGACGGGGGTGCCGCCGGGGGCGGTGTCCGTTTCCTCCAGCCGGACGCGGACTTTCTCCGCCGAGGAGGTGGGCAGGTTTTTGCCTACATGGTCTGCCCTGATGGGCAGCTCGCGGTGGCCGCGGTCAATGAGCACGGCGAGCCGCACGATGCGGGGCCGGCCCAGGTCCACGAGGGCGTCCAGGGCGGCGCGGATAGTGCGGCCCGAGTAGAGGACGTCGTCTATGAGGACTACCACTTTGTTGTCGATGCCCGTGCGGGGCAGCTTGGTGGGGTACGGCGGGCGCGTGCCCTGGTGTGACAGGTCGTCGCGAAACATGGTGACATCCAGCTGGCCGGTGATGGCTGCGGCGTCCACGGTGGGATCGGCTGCGGCGATCTTTTGGGCAAGCCGGGCGGCCAGCGGGTAACCGCGGCGTGGAATGCCGAGCAGGACCAGGTCCTGCGAACCCTTGTTGGCCTCGAGGATCTCATGGGCGATACGAGTGAGGGCCCGGTCAATGTCAGCCTGGCTGAGGACAACCCTGGCTGGAACCGGTGCGCTGGTGACAGAAGTCAACGCTCGTCTCCCCTTTCCCCGCCTCACAGGACGGAATTAAAAAAGGATCATGTGCGTCTCAAAATTACCACACGGGCCTGCCGGGGCCCGCCCCGGACAGAGGCGGTGCTGGTCACACTCCCCGCCGCTCCCTGGCTGCATTCTTGGCGGTGCGGCGGCAGGCACCTAGGCTTTCGGATATGTCGATGCATCCCCGCTTCCCGGCGTCCGGACCGCCCGAAGATCCCTTCAGCGGCGGCACGCCGCTCCCCCGCGAAGCGAATCCCACGTGGATGGGCCAGGTACAGCCCGGAAACTATCAATCGGCACCGGGGCATCAGGGCCGTCCGGTGCAGGGCCTGGTCCCGCCGCAGGAGTCGGTGATGCGGGCGGGCCGGGCCAGGGGCGGGAGCCTCATCGCGCTGTCCATCGGCGGCAGCGCCCTCGCCTTCCTCAGCCTCTTCCTGGTGGTGCCGTTCCTGTTATCGAATACGGGTGCGGCGGGATTCCTGATTGGTTTCCTGGCCTCCCTGATCCCCCTGTCTGCAGTCCTCCTGGCGGTCTATGTCATCGACAAATGGGAACCCGAGCCAAAGTGGCTCCTGTACTTTGCCTTTACGTGGGGCGCGGCAGTATCCATCGCGGTCACCCTGCTGATCCAACCCTTTTTTGTGCTGGGGTTCCAATTTTCTGATGAAGCGGACCTGCAGACGTTTATGGCCACAGTCCAGGCACCCATCGTGGAGGAATTCGCCAAATCCCTGGGACTGCTGCTCCTGCTGGTACTGGCCAGAAGGCACTTCGACGGGCCGGTTGACGGAGTGGTTTTCGCATTCACCATTGCAGGCGGCTTCGCCTTCACCGAGAACATCCTGTACTTCGGCAGGGCCATCGCGGAATCGGCCAACCCCGCCAGCGACTTCGCCCAGGTGTTTTTCCTGCGCGGCGTGATGTCACCCTTCGCCCATGCAATCTTCACCGGCACAACCGGGCTGGTGATGGGGTTCGCTGCCCGCCGCGGAGGCACCGGCGTCGCGGTGGCAGCATTCGTCCTGGGGCTGCTGCCGGCCATGTTCCTGCACAACCGCTGGAACAGCATGGGGCAGGGCTTCCTGCTGGACTACATTGTGGTCCAGGTTCCAATCTTTTTCCTTGCCGTGGGCGGCATCATCCTCCTGCGGGTTGCCGAGAAACGGCTGACCCGCCAGCGCCTGCTGGAATACTCCGCCGCTGGCTGGTTTACTCCGGCCGAAGTGGAGCTCCTTGCCACATTCGGAGGCCGCCGGACCGCGTTGAACTGGGCCGGCAGCTACGGCCGGAAGCGGCACATGAAGGAATTCATGAAAGCCGCCACCCAACTGGCCAACACCCGCCAGCGGATCCTCAGCGGCCGCGATGTCCAGCTCCACCAGGCCGAGGAGCGGCAGCAGCTGCAGCGCATCCTGGCACTGCGCGCCGCCGTCGCCGGTTAGGCCCGCTGCCCCGGATGCGGGGTTGCCGGAAGACCGGCATGTGCCAGCGCGAGTGCTTCATCCAGCACCTTCCCGAGGTTCGCGGCGTCGTGGGCAAACCTGCCGAGGAAAAGCCCGGACACGCCGTCGAGCGTGGGCAGGAGCCCCGGCTTTGCCGAGCCGCCGTAGATGACCGGCAGGTTTCCCAGCGCTGCGCCGGCCTCCGCGTTATGGACGTCGAGCAAGGCCCGCAACGCATGGACTACAGCCGAAACGTAGGCGGCGCCGGCCGGTTCTGCTGCCCCGATCGCCCAGACAGGCTCGTAGGCAATGACAAGCCGGGAGGCCAGCGCCCATTCGCCGTTCACCGCGTCGGCGATTTGCAGGAAGACGCACTCAGCGGCGGCTGCGGCGCCGGCCTCAGTTCCGGAATCGCAGGTTTCCTCACCCACGCACAGCAGCGGGGTGATGCCGGCAGCATCTGCTGCTTCGACCTTGCGTGCGATCTGCACGCTGTCTTCGCCGAAATACCGGCGTCGTTCGGCGTGCCCAATCTCCACGAGGCTGACGTCGAGCTCCGCAAGGAGGGAGGGTGAAATCTCGCCTGTCCAGGGCCCATCGGCCCATCCACAGTTTTGGGCACCGAGGCGGACCGGTGATCCGGCCAGGATTGAGGCGGCGGCCGGAAGCATCGGGAAGGCGGGAACCACAAACGGGACTACCCGCCCGGCCGCCAGGGCCGGACGGGAGTCCACTTCATTGCGTACTTGCTTCAGCCATACCAGGGAATCGCGGTAACCCAGGTACATCTTGGTGCTGACCCCGACGTACACGGTGCCGGCCACGTCCGGATCCGTTCCGGTGCTGGTATCAGGCATGGCAACCGATCACTTGGTCTCGAGCAGGTCATCCGCCTTGTTGCGGAACCGCTTGGTGGCGTACATCATGACGGCTGCCAGGAACGGAAGCACGCCCAGGGCCAGGACTCCTGCGGAACCGGTGGAGTCCGCCGCCATCCCGTTAACGCTGGTGCGCAGGATGGGCGCAACAAAGCCGCCGAGGTTTCCAAGCGAGTTGATCAGGCCGATTCCTGCGGCCGCGGCCGTCCCGGTTAGGAACGCCGTGGGGTAGGACCAGGCGATGGGGCCAATGGCGAGGAAGCTGCACACGGCCAGGGTGATGAAGACGATGCCAAGCGCCGGGAGGTGGTTTGTGCCGGCCCACGCGGAGCCGAAGATGCACAGGCCGGTAGAGATGAACAGCCCTGTCCCCCAGACCCGGCGGCGGACCAGGGTGTTGGCGGCCTTACCGATGAGGTAGCAGGCGAAGACCCCAAAGAACCACGGGATGGCTGCCATCAGGCCGACGGCGAGACCCACCTTTTGGCCGGTGAGCTGGGCCACCTGTTGGGGCAGGTAGAAGGTGACCCCGTAAACGGCGATCTGGAGGCAGAAGTAGATGACCGTGAAGTACCAGACCTTGCGGTTCTTCATGGCGGCCAGGACTCCCCGCGGGCCGGTCTCTTCCTTGACCGTGTCCTCCAGTGACATAACGTCCAGGAGCGCGCCCTTTTCCTCCTTGTTCAGGAACTTGGCGTTCTGCGGGCTGTTGATCAGGAAGAAGTAGGCTGCGATGCCGGCGACGACTGCCAGCATGCCTTCGACGAAGAACATAACCTGCCAGCCCTGGACTCCGGGCACCTGGTCGCCGATGTTGATCAACCAGCCGGACAGCGGTGCGCCCATCATTTGCGAGAACGGCTGGGCCAGGTAGAAGATGGCGAACATCTTCACCCGGACTTTGTTGGGGAACCAGGCCGCCAGGAACATGATGACGCCCGGGAACAGGCCGGCTTCGGTGACGCCGAGCAGGAAACGCAGGATGATAAAGGACGCTTCGCCCTGGACGAACGCGAAGCATGCGGACACGATGCCCCAGGTGATGGCGATGCGGGCCAGCCAGACTTTTGCCCCGAACCTGGTCAGAAGCAGGTTGCTGGGGATCTCGAACAGGGCGTAGCCGATAAAGAAGATGCCGGCTCCGAGGGCGAAAGCTCCGGCACTAATGCCTTTGTCCACACCCAGCGCGGCTTCGGAAAAGCCGACGTTGGTACGGTCAAGGAATGCCACGATGTACAGGATGACGAGCATCGGCATAAGCCGTCGGGAGGCCTTGGAGATCGCCGATTTCAGGACCGGCGAGTCCAGGAGCTCCCTGGTGGATGTTGCTGCTAAAGACATCAAAACTCCTCGTTGAGTACTTTGAAGATGCGCCGGGGTCCTAGCGGGAGACCACGATCATTACGACCCCTGTGATGCAGGCGAGGATGCCCGCGGCCAGGTAGATGGTGCGCGCCCTGGTCCAGGGGCCTAGCCCGGCGGCTCGGGGTGCTGCTGCGGGTGTTGGCCGTACCGTGGCTTTGTTTTTCTGCGCCATTACCGGCCTTCCTTAATGCATGTAGAGCCCGCCGTCCACATTCAGCGTCTGGCCGGAGATGTATCCGGCCTCTTCGCTGATGAGGAAGGCGATGGCGGCTGCGATGTCCCGCGTGGACCCGACCCGGTTGACTACCAGGTCCTTGGTGAGTTCGTCCTTGCGTTCCTGGCTCAGGGTGCCGCCCATGATGTCCGTGTCGATCGGACCCGGGGAAATGGCGTTGACCGTGATGTCATACTCCCCCAATTCCCTTGCGGTGGAGCGCGTCAGTCCGATGACGCCGGCCTTCGCGACGGAGTACGGCGTCTTGGAGTAAGTGCCGCCCCCGCGCTGGGCCGAAACGGAAGAAATGTTCACAATCCGTCCGATCCGGTTTTTCACCATGGACTCGGCCACCCGGCGCGTGGCGTAGTGGACGCCATTCAGGTTGATATTAAGGACACGGTCCCATTCGCCCGCGTTCAACTCGAGGTAAGGAATGGGGGAACTGACGCCGGCTACGTTGGCAAGGGCCACGATTTGCGGCAGTTCCGCCTCGATGGAGTCAATGGCGGCGCGGACGGATGCTTCGTCTGCCACGTTGGCGCCTGCACCATGGGCGCGGATGGCGTACTGGGAGGCAAGTTCCTTGGCCGTGGCTTTGCACAGGGCGTCGTCAAGGTCGATGATGCCGATGTTCCAGCCCTGGGCGGCAAGGTAGTTGGCGGTGGCCCGGCCAATGCCGCGCTCCGAGACCGCTCCGGTGATTATGGCTGTGCGTTCAGCGGGAAAACTGCTCATGGTTGCTCCTGGGTAAGGCGGACTGGATCAGCTGATGGGTGCGGGGCCGAGGTCTTCGAGCAACTTCTGCATGGCCACATAGGCTTTGTTGCGGTAAGCGATCAGCTCGGGCGTGCGCTCGGCCGGGACGTTGAGGAACCCGGCACCGGTCTTGGTGCCCAGCTTTCCGGCGTCCACCAGGTCACTCAGGATTTTCGGGGTGGCGAAACGCTCCGGGAAATCGGTTTGCAGGGACTTGTAGCAGAAGTTGTAGACGTCCAGACCGGCCATATCCGCTATGGCGAAAGGTCCGAAGAACGGCAGCCGGAAACCGAAGGTGGTGCGGACGAGGGTGTCCACATCGTCCGCCGTCGCAATGCCCTGCTCCACCAGCTGCGCGGCTTCGTGGAACAGCGCGTACTGGAGCCGGTTGAGCACGAATCCGGTGACGTCCTTGACTACTGCGGTCTGCTTGCCGGCCGCGTGCACCAGCTCGCGGACAGCCCCCACTGTAGCCGCAGCGGTGCCGGCGTGCGGGATGATTTCCACGCCCGGGATGAAGGGCGACGGGTTGGAAAAGTGCACACCCAGGAAGCGCTCGGGGTTGGCCACGGGACCGGACAGCTCGGCGATGGAGATGGTGGAGGTGTTGGAGCCGATGATGGCATCCGGCCTTGCGGCGGCGCTGATGCGTGCCAACGTCTGGTGCTTGATCCCGATGACTTCGGGAACGGCTTCCTCGATGAAGCCGGCGTCTGCCACGGCCTCCTCGATATCCCTGGCCGCCCACAGGTTCTGCTTCAGTATTTCGGTCGATCCCTCCGGGAACAGGCCGTCGGCCACAAACTGGTCCGATTCCGCCAGGAGGCGTTCGTAATTGCTTTGCGCCACCTCCGCGGAAACGTCCGCGAGTGCCACAGTGGCGCCGCCAAGGGCCAGGACCTGGGCGATCCCCCCGCCCATGTAGCCGGAACCGACGACGGCGACCTTCCGGCCGCTGTTCGCGTTAAGGGGTGCAGGGTTTTCCGGGTTTGGTGCGGTGCTTGCTGTTTCGGTCATGATCAGACTGCCTTCGTGTAATCGGGTTCGTAGGAGCAGATGGCGTCCACCTTCGCGGCGGAGGGCGAGGTCTCGTCGAAGCGGTAGTCGAGCCATTCGCCCACGAGTTTCTTGGCCAGTTCCAGGCCGATGACGCGCTGGCCCATGGTGAGGACCTGGGCGTTGTTGCTCAGGACCGACCGCTCCACGGAATAGCCGTCGTGGGCGGTCACGGCGCGGATGCCTGGTACCTTGTTGGCTGCGATGGCGACGCCCAGGCCGGTGCCGCAGATCAGCAGGGCGCGGTCCGCTTCGCCGTCGGCCACTTTGCGGGCGGCGTCAACGGCGACGTGCGGGTAAGCCGTGGCGTCGTCGGCGGCCACGCCTACGTCCAGAACAGATGCCACGCGGCTGTCCGCTTCCAGCAGCGCCTTCAGTGCGTCCTTGTATTCGACGCCGGCTTCATCATTTCCGATGACGATGCGCCATCCTGCTGCCGCACCTTGGTGTGCGCTCATGCTTGTGCTCCATTTCCGGCCGTTGATTCGGCCAGCAGTGAGTAGTCAGTCAGTTCAGTGGTGAAGTAGTCGGAGATGCGGGCCGCGATCAGCGCGAAGGAAACTGCACCCGGGTCCGGATGGCCGAGGCTCTTTTCGGCCAGCGGACGCGCCCTCCCCTTCAGGGGCCGCAGGGATGCTGTTTGGTCGGCAGCTTCCTTGGCGGCGGCTGCCCCGGCTGCCAGGGCACCCGCTGCGCTGGCGCCGCCGCTGGACGGGGCCAGGAACGCGTCTCGGAAAGGAAGCAGGGCGTCCACCATGGTCTTGTCGCCCGGTTCTGCCTGTCCGAGGGCCGTGATGGCGTCCACGAACGCGGTCACCGCGGAGGCCGCGTCCTGGCTCCCGTAAGAGACCTTGTTGCCAAGGCTCATTCCGGCAGCCAGCACAGCGGAGCCCCAGAGCGCCCCGGAGGTGCCGCCGGCGCGTTCACTCCAGGCCTCCCCTGCCGCCATCAGCACCCGCTGCACGGAAGCTCCCGACTCCGCTTCGTCATTGGCTGCTGCCGCTGCGGCATCCACGCCGCGCCGCATGCCGATGCCGTGGTCGCCGTCGCCTGCAATCGCATCCAGCCTGCCCAGCTCCGCTTCATGTTCGACGACGGCGTCCTGGACCTGGGCGAGCAGGTCGGCTGCCAGCCGGCCCAAGGCAGCCGCTGCCGCCGTCGTCTCTTCGTCTTCGCTCGCCGCCGCCTCTGCCGGCCCGGCCAGTTCCCGGCGGGCCCGCGGGGCCAGGCTGCCCTTGCGGAAAGCAGGGGTGTCGGCCGGAGCTGCCCAGTAACGTTCCAGTTCGTCGTCGAGCCACAGCAAGGTCAGGGAGAGTCCGGACATGTCCAGGCTGGTGACCAGCTCGCCGCACTCGGGTTCCACAACAGTGAGGCCGGCGGCGGTGAGGAGCTTCTCGACCTTGCCGAAGAGCAGGAACAACTCGTCGTATTTGACCGTCCCCAGGCCGTTGACGATGGCCACCACGCGGTGCCCGGCATCATGGGGCTTGTCTTCGAGGAGTCTGGAAACCAGGAGCTCTGCAAGTTCTGAGGCCGTGGGCAGCGGATGTTCGGAGATGCCCGGTTCGCCGTGGATTCCCAGTCCCAGCGACATCTGGCCGGCCGGCACGTGGAACAGCGGCTCCCCGGCTCCCGGCAGAGTGCACCCGTCAAAGGCCACGCCCAGGGAACGGGTGCGGTAGTTTGCCCGGCGGGCAAGCTGCTCAACGGCGTCCAGGTCCAGTCCCGCCTCGGCGGCGGCACCGGCAATCTTGAAGACGGTCAGATCGCCCGCGATGCCGCGGCGTTTCCCGATCTGGTCGATGGGCGCACTGGCGATGTCATCGGTGACCAGGACGGTCCTTGTGTCAATGCCTTCTGCGTTAAGCCGCAGCTGAGCCTGGCCGAAGTGGAGAACGTCGCCGGCGTAGTTGCCGTAGCTCAACAGCACACCGCCGCCGGCGTTGGCCGCCTTGGCCACCCGGTACACCTGGCCAGCCGAAGGGGACGCAAACATGTTGCCGCAGGCGGAGCCGGCGGCCAGGCCCGGTCCCACCAGGCCGGCGAAAGCCGGGTAGTGGCCGGAGCCGCCGCCCACCACAAGGGCCACCTGGCCGGCGGGAACCTCCGTGGAGCGGACAACGCCGCCGTCGACCCGGGCCACGTACCCCCGGTTGGCTGCCACAAAGCCGTCCAATGCTTCATCCGCAAAGTCTGCGGGGTTGTCAAAAATCAGGGTCATGGTTCCTCGTTGAATCCTTGGTGATAATTTCGTATCCGGTTCGAACCCCGGCAGCACTTACACGCTGGTGAGTTCAGCCGCGGTGGGCTGCTGCCGCCCCTGCGCCACCTGGCTGCTGCCGAGCGTGTATCCGTCGGTCTTGGGGAGGATGTGGCGGCGGAGGTATTCCTGGTTGCTGGCCGTCACACTCAGCCCGTCGCCGCCATAGTGCTCGGTGCACAGGATGCCCTGGAAACCCACGGAGAGTGCCACTTTGAAAGCCTCGCGGTAGTTGATCAGGCCGCTTTCCATCGGTGCCGGCATGGTGACGTACATGTCGCGGGCACGGTCCTCGTCGCGAATGTAGTTCTTCATGTGCCAGTAGTTGGAGTAGGGCAGGGTTTTGGCCACCATCTCCCGCCAGTCCTCGATGGGCCGGTGGAGCCGGATCAGGTTCCCGAGATCGGGGTTCAGGCCGACATTGGCCAGGCCGATGTCCTGGACCAGCCGGACGGAGGAATCGGCAGTGCCAAGGTAGGTGTCCTCGTACATTTCGAGCGAGAGCAGTACGCCCACCTCGGCTGCGTGCCGGCCAAGTTCGCGGAGGCGGGTCACCGCGTTGTTCCAGGCTTCCTTGTCCCCCGCGGGATCCTTGTAGCCTTCCACCGTCCAGAACCACAGCTGCTTCTGCTGTTCGGGAGTGATGGCCTGGTGAAGCCCGAAGGACACAACCTCACAGCCGAGTTCAGCGGCGGCGTCTATGGTGCGGTGGCTGTAGGCGAGGTTGGCTTCCCAGTTGCCTTCCTCGATGACGCTGCGGCGGATGGCGGAGATGACCGGGATCCCGATACCCACCTCTTCCGCTGTCTGCTTGAACTCGGCAAGCCGCGTTGTGCCGAGGTCACCGGGGCGCACCCAGCTGTCGGTGAGGTCGGCGTTCACGAAGCCTGCCTCTTTCACCTCTGTCAGGACTCCTGCCCACGCCGAAGCGTCAGCGTCGTTGATGTGGACGCCTGAGGCATCGGCGGCAGGAAACTGCAGCAGTGCTGCCGTGATGGGCCAATTGTCTGCGGTGTAAGCCACGCAGGTCTCGCTTTCCTAGATCGTGTTTCCTATAGGATTTACTATCGAGAAAGATGTTGTCAAGATCACTTTCGAGGAAAGGTGTGGGAGCCTGAGGAGGTTACAGCGGCTTCAGCCGTTCGCGCCCAGGGCGGGACTAGCTTTCCGGGGCGGCGGCAATCGCCCTTGACCGGACCTGCTGGATGTGGGCAGCCATGGCTGCCTCCGCTTTCCCGGGCTCACCCGTCGAAAAAGCGTCCAGGACAGCCTGGTGTTCAGCGATGGCGCACTCCGCGTCGGTGATGCCTACTCCCCCAAAAAGCCGGAACCGCTGGATCTGGCCGCCGAGCGCCGAGTAGGCGGCCTCCATGAACTGGTTACCGGTCTGCCGCGCGATCAGCTGGTGAAACCGCTCGTCGGCCTCAAGATACTCCTTGAACTCGGCGAAGGAAGGACCGCGGGGAGCGGACTTCAGGTCCTCCACCGCCTGCTTCAACTCCGCCAGGCCCCTCTGGTCCATGCGTTTACACGCGAGCCTCGCGTTGACGGATTCGATGGCCAGCCGGGCTTCCATCAACTCGGCAAAATCCTCTTGCGTGAAGACCGGGGCCACCCGGTAGCCCTTCAGGGCAACCCGGCGCACCATCCCGGTGTGCTCCAGCCGGGCAAGCGCTTCGCGGACCGGAGTGGGGGAAACATCAAGATCCCGGGCCGTTCCGTCGATGCTCACTGCAGATCCCGGGGCCAGCCGGCCGTCCATGAGGGACGTCAGGAGTTCGGTGTAGACGTGGTCGGCAAGCACCTGGCGGCTGACTGCGCGTCCGGAACGGCGGGCAGGAGGCACCGCATCGGTGCTGTCCAAGGCATTCTGCATACATAAATCCTATAGGGTTGCATCGGCCCCGGCCCGGCGGCGTCACAAACGGGTGACGCAAAAGAGCCCCGGCCAGGGTGACCTGGCTGGGGCTCTTGGTGTCCAACGTCCTGCGGTTATGCCAGCAGGGACGGCTTCAGCTGCTGCAGGCGGCCGAGGAGGCCGTTGATGAACTGTGGCGACTCGTCGGTGGAGAGCGTCTTGGCCAGCGCCACCGCTTCACTTACCGCTACGCCGTCCGGGACGTCGTCGTTGTAGAGGAGCTCCCAGGTGCCGATGCGGAGGATGATGCGGTCAACAGACGGCATACGCTCAAGGCTCCAGCCCTGCGAATAGGTTTCGAGGAATTCGTCGATGGCCGTCTGCTGGGACAGCACGCCTTCGACGATCTCAAGGGTGTAGGGATTGATGATCTGGTCGGTCTTCTCCCGGCGTGCCCGGAGCACGTCGAAAGCCGAGACCGAGCGCTGCTCGGCTTCGAAAAGTACATCCAGGGCCCTGTTACGGGCTTTACCGCGGGCGCTCACTACTCGGTGACCCGGCCAAGGTAGCTGCCGTCGCGGGTGTCCACCTTCACCTTGGTGTTGTTCTCGATGAACAGCGGGACCTGGATCTCGTAGCCGGTTTCCAGGGTTGCGGGCTTGGTGCCGGCGGAGGAGCGGTCGCCCTGCAGGCCCGGCTCGGTGTAGGTGATTTCGAGGACGACGCTCGGCGGCAGTTCGATGTACAGCGGGGTGCCTTCGTGGATGGCGATGTTGACCATCTGGTTCTCGAGCATGAAGTTGGTGGCGTCGCCAACAGTGGCACCGGAGACCGTGATCTGGTCGTAGTCGGAGGTGTCCATAAACACGAAGTCCGCGCCGTCCTGGTACAGGTACTGGTAGTCGCGGCGGTCCACGGTAGCGGTTTCGATCTTGAGTCCGGCGTTGAACGTCTTGTCCACGACCTTGCCGGACATCACGTTGCGCATCTTGGTCCGTACGAAGGCGCCGCCCTTGCCCGGCTTGACGTGCTGGAATTCGATAATGTTCCAGAGCTGGCCCTCAAGCTTCAGGACCGTTCCGTTCTTGATGTCGTTAGTGGTTGCCACTGGTATCCTCTGGTTTCTTTGTCTGGTCGCGTTGTCAGACGCTGTATGCCGGGCAGGCAGGCCAGGCGGCGTGCCAGCTCGTATTTGTCAAAAATCGGGGTTCGAAAAAATTCAAATACCATTCTACCGGTAAATCGGGGGTGCCCCCGGTACGGCGTCCGGGCGGGGTGCGCTGTCCGGCGTCAGCAGGCCAGGTCCAGCACGTCCCGGGCGCGCTGGAGCGCCACGGTGGAGGAGTAAATCAGGGCGGCATCAGCCGACTCGGCCACCCGCAGATCCAGGGCGCGGGCGAAGGATTCGACTGCTGCCGAGGTCTGGCCCGCCGTGTACTGGGTTTTGCCCAGGAACTGCAGGACCAGCGCTTCACGGGGGGTCCCCTGTACTTCGGCGAGCAGCTGCCGGAACAGCTCCACGGCCCGGTCCATGCGGTTGGATACCCGGAGCACTTCGGCTTCGAAGGCCCGCAGCCGGAAGGATTCCGGATCCTTGAACCGGGCCTCGGCCAGCAGTTCGGCAGCCTCGGCGGCATGGCCTTCCACCAGCAGCACAAAGATGTGGTCAGCCGGGTCGGTGGAGACGGCCAGGGCTTCCCGGCAGGCGTCCTCGTTCACGATTTCCGGCAGCAGGGTCTCGGGGTTGATGCGGATGCCAGGGAACCCGGCTTCCGGCCAGTCTGTTGTGCCTTCCATGTCGCCCTGCATCAGGAAGCAATTTCCTGGTAGGCGGCGAACAGCAGCGACGTGTCCGGGACATCGAGGATCCCCGGCTTGGCCACACCGTCCAGGACCACGAACCGCAGCAGGTCGCCTCGGGACTTCTTGTCCCGCCGCATGCCGTCGAGCAGGCCCTGCCAGCGGTCCTTCCGGTAGGTGACCGGAAGCCCCAGTCCGTCCAGGATGCTGCGGTGCCGGTCGGCGTCGGTATCGCTGAGCCGGCCCACGCTGCGGGCGAGCTCTGCGGCGAACATCATGCCCACGGAGACGGCGGCACCGTGGCGCCAGGAGTACCGCTCCACCAGTTCGATGGCGTGGCCCAGGGTGTGGCCGTAGTTCAGGATCTCGCGCAGCCCGGACTCCTTGAGGTCCTCCGAAACCACCTTCGCCTTTACGGCGATGGCCCTCTCGATGAGCTCGCGGAGGGCATCCGACTGCGGGTCGACCACAGCGTCAGTGTCCTTCTCGACGAGGTCAAGGATGGCGGGGTCGGCGATGAAGCCGCACTTGATGACTTCCGCCATGCCGGAGATGATCTCGTTTTTGGGCAGCGTGTTCAGCGTATCGAGGTCCGCCAGCACGGCGGCGGGCGGATGGAACGCCCCCACCAGGTTCTTGCCCTCGGCGGTGTTGATGCCGGTTTTTCCGCCCACGGAGGCGTCCACCATGCCCAGCAGGCTGGTGGGCATGTGAATGACCTTGACGCCGCGCAGCCAAGTGGCAGCTACGAAGCCTGCAAGGTCCGTGACGGCCCCTCCCCCGACGGCGACAATCGCGTCGGAGCGTGTGAAGTCGTTTTGCCCCAGGACCTGCCAGCAGAAGGCGGCCACCTGGATGTGCTTGCCCTCTTCGGCGTCGGGAATCTCCGCCGTCAGCGAGGTGAAACCGGCCGCTGCGAGCTCGTCACGGACTGTATCACCGGTGAGGCGGAGGGCACGGGGATGAATGACCAGGACCCGCCGGACCCGCTCACCGAGCAGGCCGGGAAGGTCTCCGAGCAGTCCCCGGCCCACCACCACGTCGTAGTTGTTGGCGGCGGATTCGCCGGTGACCTTGATGACTGTTGATTCGGCGCTCACTTTTCAACTTCCTGTTTGGCAGCTGCGTAGTCCCGCAGTGCTGCTTCCAGTCGGCGTCCCAGCTCGGAAACCGAGCCGTGGCGCACGTCCAGGGTGATATCTGCCAGCCGCTCGTAGACCGGTTTGCGGGTGGCGAACATGGCTGTCCAGCGGCCCATCGCATCCCCTGCGAGCAGGGGCCGCCCCGAATTCCGGGCGATGCGGGCGGCAACGGTGTCAGCGTCGCACTCGAGGTAAACAACGATGCAGCGGCCGATCAGCTGCTGCGTTCCGGAATCAAGCACCGCACCGCCGCCAAGCGAAATGACGGTGGTGGTGCCTTCTGCCGCTTCGACGACGTCGGCCACTGTCCGCGCCTCAATCTCCCGGAAAGCATGCTCGCCACGCCCGGCGAAGATTTCTGCGATGGATCCGTGGGCCGCCACGATGACGGCGTCGGTGTCCACGAACGGGGCACCAAGCTGCTGGGCAAGCTGGTGGCCGATGGCGGATTTGCCGACTGCCATGGGCCCGATGAGGACCACCGGACGGCCCGCGGACTCGGATTTGTTGCGGTGGGGCACTTACTGGCCGATCGAGTCCAGGGACGCCGGAATGCTGTCCAGGTAGCCCTTGATGTTCCGTGCGGTTTCCGCCACGGAGTCGCCGCCGAACTTTTCGGTGACGGCTTCGGCCAGGACCAGCGCCACCATCGCTTCAGCAACAACACCGGCCGCCGGTACGGCACAGACGTCGGAGCGCTGGTGGTGGGCCTTGGCCGCTTCGCCGGTGCTGACGTCGATGGTCTTCAGGGCCCGGGGCACCGTTGCGATGGGCTTCATGGCCGCGCGGACCCGGAGCACGTCACCGATGCTCATGCCGCCCTCAATGCCGCCGGCCCGGTTGCTGGCGCGGATAATCCGGCCGTCGGCGTCCTTGACGATTTCGTCGTGGGCGGCTGAGCCGCGGCGCGCGGCGGTGAGGAATCCATCGCCCACTTCCACTCCCTTGATTGCCTGGATGCCCATCAGGGCAGCAGCAAGCCGTCCATCAAGCCGGCGGTCCCAGTGGACATAGCTGCCCAGTCCCGGCGGGAGCCCGTAGGCGAGGACTTCAACAACGCCACCCAGGGTTTCGCCTTCCTTGTGGGCAGCGTCCACCTCCGCGACCATTGCGTCGGAGGTTTCGCGGTCGAAGCAGCGCAGTGGGTCAGCGTCCAGGGCCAGCACATCGGTGGGGACAGGCAGCGGGCGCCCCTCCGGGACCGTGACAGTGGCGATGGATACAGTGTGGCTGACGAGTTCGATTCCGAGGTGCTTCAGGAACTGTGCCGCGACGGTGCCCAGCGCCACGCGGGTGGCGGTTTCACGGGCGCTGGCGCGCTCCAGGACGGGGCGGGCCTCGTCGAAGCCGTATTTCTGCATCCCGGTGAAGTCAGCATGGCCGGGGCGGGGGCGCGTGAGGGGCGCGTTGCGCGCCTGGTCCGCGAGGAGCTCAGGGTCAACGGGATCGGAAGCCATGATCTGCTCCCATTTGGGCCATTCGGTGTTGCCCACCTGGATGGCCACGGGACCGCCCTGGGTGATTCCGTGCCGGACGCCGCCCAGGATGGTCACGGCGTCCTGTTCAAACTTCATGCGCGCGCCGCGCCCGTAGCCCAGGCGGCGGCGGGCCAGTGAATCGGCGATGTGCCCGCTGGTGATTTCAACACCGGCGGGGACGCCTTCAATAATTCCCATTAGAGCCGGACCATGGGATTCACCGGCAGTCAACCAACGCAACATATTTTCCATCCTGCCACGTATGGCGGTTACAACGCCCGTCGGGGAAGGCCGACTGCGTCACACATCACATCTATGACGGATGCGTTAACTTCCTCTTCAAGCCGGCTGAACAGGCGCACCTGTTCCACGGCCTGGTACAGCAACATTTCAAGGCCGGGCACTACGGCGCCGCCGCCTGCCTGCCACACCGACGCGATCAGGCTGGGCCAGGGATCGTAGGCCACATCGAGCAAAACGCCGGGTGTGGGGGTTTTCAGGGCGGCGATTTGGGCCGCCAGTCCGTCCGCCGCCCGCGGCGGCAGGGTGGATATTACGACGTCGGCAGCGGCCGTGGGTGCCGCAGCCTCCGCCAGGGACTGGACGTCCAGGGCGAAGCCAAGACTGTCCGCCGCGTTACGGACGTCGCTGGTGCGTGCAGGGTCACGCACGAAGATGCGGGCCGAACCGGCTCCGAGTTCCTTCAGTGCCGCAATGGCGGCCGCCGCCGTGCCTCCTCCCCCGAGGACAACGGGCGACGACGGCGTCCGGGCGCCTGCGTGCCGGACCGCGTTCACGATTCCCGCCACGTCCGTGTTGGAGCCGATGGTCCGGAAGCGGTTCCCATGCTCCTCAAAGGACACCGTGTTCACCACGCCCAGGGTCCGGGCCACGCCGCGGACCTCATCCACCTCGGCCACCATCGCCGCCTTCAGGGGCATGGTGACGGACAGGCCGCACCAGCCCGGCTGGTCGCGGACCTGGCGCATCAACGAGGGCAACAGTTCCTCAGTGACGTCAATGGCCGTGTAACTGATGCCGATGCCCAGGCTGCTGTACGCCGCGTGGTGCAGCGCCGGCGATTTGGAGTGGCTGATCGGGTGGCCCAGGACGGCTGCCCGAAGGCTCATGTGCAGCGGCCCGCGTTTGCCGTGCACCAGGCGTTGTACTGCTCAACGTAGCCGTTGTGCTCCGCCAGGGTACGCGAGAACTTCGTCTCCTTGGTGTCAAGGTTGATGGTCACCCAGTACAGGTAATCGTTGGCCTTTGGCTTGGCGGCAGCGTCAATGGCCGTCTCGCCCGGGGAACCAATGGGACCCGGCGGAAGGCCTGGATTCGCATAGGTGTTGTACGGGTTCGACTTATCCTGGCGCTGTTCGTCCGTGAAGTTGAAGCTCCTGGTGCCCAGCCCGTAGGTCACGGCGGAGTCCACCTGCAGGAACCCGCCGGTCTGGTCGTTGGGCTTGAGCCGGTTGTAAATGGCACCGGCCACATCGCCGTAGTCTGCCTGGCCGCCCTCTGCCTGGACGATGCTGGCGACGATGACGGCTTCGTACTGCTTGGCCGGATCGGTGATGCCCTGCGACACAAGTTCATCAACAGTAGTTTTCACCAGCGACTGAAGGATGTCCTTCGCGGAGGTCCCGAGCGGGTAGCGGTGCTCCCCGGGCGCCAGGAAGCCTTCCAGGTTCTTGGCACTGGCGGGCAGTCCAAACTGGGCCGGCTGGTCGCTGAGGGCCTTCAGGTCCTGGATTGAAATACCGGATCCTTCAGAAATGGCCTGCAAGGATTCGCCAATGCGCAGGCCGGCACTCAGGGCAAAGTAGATGACCTTGGTTTTGTCCTTGCCGAGCAGCACGTTCACAGCGTCTGTGTTTTTCATCTCCGTCTTGAAGGTGTAATCGCCCGGGGCCAGGGTTCCCCCGGACGCGGTGAAGGCCTGAAGGAAGGTATCAGCGTTCGCCACCACCCGCTGGCTTTCCAGGGTGCTGGCCACTGAACGCGTGCCTTCGCCGTTCTCGACGGTAACCACTACCTCACCCGTTCCCGGGCCGGGGAAGTCGCTGGGCTTGTCGTTGCCCAGGAGGGGCTTCAGGAACTGCGCGCCCACCGCCACCGCGGTCACAAAAACGGCAAGCGTAAGAAACAGTGCCAGCAGCCGGCGGCGGCGCCGGACTTTTTTGGACGGCTTCGCCACTACCGTTGCGGCCGCAGGGCCGGGCAGGAAGTCGTGATGCCCGTCGTCGTGGTGCGGGTCATCGTAGTGCGCATCGTCGTAGAGCCCCTGGTCGTAGTGCCCCTCGTGAGGGAGCGTCGCGTCACGGTGCACGCCGTCGTGGTAGTCGCGCCCCTCCGCATAATGGACGTCGCCGTCGTAATGTCCGTCCACCGCGTGCTGATGGCCGGCCAGGGCCGGCTCATATGGAGCGTGGACGTCCTGGTGCACCACGTCGTGAAGTTCCGTGGCCGGTGCATCCGGCCGATGGGCGGTGCCGTCGTGGACGTCTGCCACCACCGGCCGGGCCGGGGCTTGCGTCTCGGGAACCGCGTGGTGGAGTGGCTCCTCCTGATGGACGTCCTGGATGGAAGGAGGTCCTGCCGGAGCGGCCGGAACGGGCTGCTCTGCCGGAACGGGTTGGTCTGCAGCAGCGGGCGCCGCCACGGCCGGTGGATCGGCAGGCACTGGCGGCACCTCGTGTCCTGTTTCGTAGGCCTGCTCCGGCACGGTGCCCTGGAGCGCGGTGGTGGTCTTCTCACGTGCCCGGAGTTCCTTGCGGGTCAGCGGCCTCGCTCCCCCGGCGCCCAAGGGGCCGGAAGCGTCGTCAATGTTGGCAGGGCTCACTGTTGCCTTCCATTATCTGAAGTACGGTCCGTGGCTTCCGGGGCGATGCGGACAGACTCATCCGCCTCGTTGACCCCCGGGTCCACGGAAGGGGAGGGCGCGGTTACGCGTCGGCCCACATCCGCTCCCCTGGCTTTCTGCATGTCGATGGCGTGCTGAAGGATGCCTGCCGCCGCGACCTGATCAACTACTTTACGGTGATCCCTGCTGCCCATGCCAGCTTCATGCAGGTTCCGGTGCGCAGTCACGCTGCTCAGCCGCTCATCCACCAGGTTCACCGGGACGGCCAGATCCCGCGCTGCCAGCTCTGCTGCCAGCAGCCCGGCATACTCCGTGGCCATCCTCGCAGAGGCGTGCTCTTCACCCTTCATGGTGCGGGGCAGGCCCACAATGACCTGTACCGCGCCGAGTTCCTGCACCAGGTTGGCGATGACCCGGATATCGGAGTTTTTCTTCGGATTCCGGTCCAGGGTCTTGTACGGCGTGGCCAGGATCGAGTCCCGATCGCAGATGGCCACACCGACCCGGACGGTGCCGACGTCGATCCCCAGTTTGACGCCCTGGGGACTTTCGCCGGCCGCTGTTGGATTGGTCATGGGTGCTTTTATCGCCGCGCGATGGCGTCCACAACGGCCGCCAGGGCGGGAGCTACCTTGGCTGCGTCCGTTCCGCCGCCCTGGGCAACATCGTCCTTGCCGCCGCCGCCGCCGCCGAGGATGCCTGCGGCAACGCGGACCAGGGCACCTGCCTTGACCCCGGCCCCGCGCGCTTCCTCATTGGTGGCGACCAGGATCATTGGACGGTCATTGGCAACACCGGCCACGGCCACGGTTGCAGCAGCCGAGCCCAGGCGGTTCCGGAGATCCAGTGCGAGTCCGCGGAGGTCGTCCGCGCCGCTGACCTGGCCGGCGTCATGCGCAATGACGCTGACGCCTGAGGCATCCTTGGCGCTGCTGACCAGCTGGGCGGCTGAGGCTGCCAGCTGCTCCTTGCGGAGCCGGTCCAGCTCCTTCTCCGTGGCCTTGAGCTTGGCGAGGGTGGCGGCGATCCTGTCGGCCAGCTGGCCGGACGGGACCTTGAGCATGTCCGTCAGTTCCGTCACGAGGGCGCGTTCGGCGGCAAGGTGGCGGAAAGCGTCCATGCCCACAAACGCCTCCACGCGGCGGTTTCCCGACCCGACGGACTGTTCACCCAGCAACGAAAGGCTGCCGATCAATGACGTGTTGGACACGTGCGTTCCGCCGCAGAGCTCGCGGGACCACGCGCCGTCGATCTCCACAACCCGCACTTCGCTGCCGTAGTTCTCACCGAAGAGGGCCATGGCGCCCAGGGCCTTGGCTTCGGCGAGTCCCATCACCTTGGTTTCCACCGAGTAGTTGTTGCGGATGGCAAGGTTGGAAACTTCTTCGATTTCGGAGCGGGTGGCGGTGCTCAGCCCTTCGCCCCAGGCGAAGTCGAAGCGCAGGTACCCCGCCTTGTTGAAGGACCCGCGCTGGGTGGCTTCCGGCCCGAGGATCTGGTGCAGCGCGGCGTGCACGATGTGCGTGCCCGTGTGCGCCTGTTCGGCGGCGTGCCGGCGTTCGCGGTCGACGGCGGCCCGGACCAGTGAGTCGGCGCCGATCTCGCCTTCGCGGACAATCGCCTTGTGCACGCTCAGGCCCTTCAGCGGGCGCTGCACATCGAGGACCTCGACGACGAAGCCGTCGCCGGTGATGAGGCCGGTATCGGCGGCCTGGCCGCCGGCTTCGGCATAGAACGGGGTTTCGGCGAGGACCAGCTCGATTTCGTCACCCGTGGAGGCCTGCTGTACCGGCCGCCCTCCCGTAAGGATGCCGCGGACGCGTGATTCGCCGTCGAGTTCCGTGTATCCGGTGAAGACGGTCTCGCCCTGGCCGAGCAGTTCCTGGAACACGGTGAGGTCGGCGTGGCCGCCCTTTTTGCCCTTGGCGTCGGCCTGGGCGCGCTGGCGCTGCTCCTGCATAAGGCTGCGGAAGGCTGCTTCATCCACCTTGAGCCCCGCTTCCTCAGCCATTTCGAGCGTGAGGTCGATCGGGAACCCGTAAGTGTCGTGCAGGGCGAAAGCGTCGGCGCCGGAGAGCGGCTTATTGGCGGCTTTGGATTCCTTGACGGCGTCCTCAAGGCGGGCAGTGCCGGAGGCGATGGTGCGCAGGAAGGCCTTCTCTTCCGCGTAGGCAATCCGGCTGATCCGGGCAAAGTCTGTGTCCACCACCGGGTAGACGCCCTTCATGGCGTCCCGGGAGGCGGGGAGAAGTTCGGGCAGGCAGGCCTGCTCGACGCCGAGGAGCCGCATGGAGCGCACGGCACGGCGGATGAGGCGGCGCAGGACGTAGCCGCGGCCTTCGTTGGAGGGGGTGACGCCGTCGGAAATCAGCATCAGGGCCGAACGGATGTGGTCGGCCACCACACGCATGCGGACGTCGTCCGTGTGGTGGGGATCGTCCGGGGTTTCGGCGGACGTGTATTCCCTGCCGGACAGCTCTGCTGCCTTGTCGATGACGGGACGGACCTGGTCGGTCTCGTACATGTTCTCGACGCCCTGCAGGATCATGGCCAGGCGTTCCATGCCCAGGCCGGTGTCGATGTTGCGCTTGGGCAGTTCGCCCACCACATCGAAGTCTTCCTTGGAACGGACGTTTTCGATCTGGTACTGCATAAACACGAGGTTCCAGATCTCGATGTAGCGGGTCTCGTCCGCCAGCGGACCACCTTCCACACCATAGGCGGGGCCGCGGTCATAGTAGATCTCGGAGCAGGGGCCGGCGGGACCGGGCTGGCCCGTGTGCCAGTAGTTGTCCGACTTGCCCATCTTCTGGATGCGCTCGGCCGGGACACCGGTGTTCTTCAGCCACAGGTCCTTGGCTTCGTCGTCCTCTTCGTAGACGGTCACCCACAGCAGTTCGGGCGCAAGGCCGTAGCCGCCGTCGGCAACGCTCGTGGTGAGCAGTTCCCAGGCGAACTTGATGGCGTCTTCCTTGAAGTAGTCCCCGAAGGAGAAGTTGCCGCACATCTGGAAGAAAGTGCCGTGCCGGGCGGTCTTGCCCACTTCCTCGATGTCGCCGGTGCGGATGCATTTCTGCACGCTGGTGGCGCGGGAGTAGGGCGGCACCTCGCGGGCCGTGAGGTAGGGAATGAACGGAACCATGCCGGCAACCGTGAACAGCAGCGAGGGGTCGCTGGAGACCAGCGATGCGGAGGGAACCGCGGTGTGGCCCTTGCTGACAAAAAAGTCCACCCAGCGCTTTGTGATCTCCTGCGACTTCATGAGCTGTTTACTTACCCTTCTTGGTCCGCGCGCGGCTGCGCGGAAATTCGTTCACGTGGCAGTTCCGTTGGCACGGTTGCTGCCGGTTGGTTCTAAAAGTGCTGCGGCCGGGCCGCTGCCTGGGGCGGTTGCCGGGTCAGCGGCGGACCAGTTCGTCCGAGTCCACTCCAAGGGCGGCGCGGAGGTCGGTTTCCCGTTCGCGCATGCCGTCGCGGAGGGCGTCGGCAAAATCGTAAATGCCGTCCGCGAGCCGGCCCACTGCCCGGTTCAGGCCCTGCGGGCCGAGGGTGGACTGCATGCTGGCCTGCGCCTCAGTCACTTTGCGGAACGCGATGACGCCGATGGCCACGCCGATTCCCATCCAGACAAGTCGTTTCATTTCAGGTCCTCCGGGAGATCAGCGGCTGCGGCGGCCGGCAGCAGGTTTCTTGCGGTTGGCCACGGCGGTACGGACGCCGTAGCTGAACGCCGCCACCTTGATGAGCGGCGAGCCGACGGTGGCGGCAACCAGGGAGGTCAAGGCGGAAAGGTTGGCCGAGGCGTCCGAGACGTTGGACGAAATGCCATCCACCTTCTTCAGCTGCTGGTTGGTGGTGGACACGGTAGCGGTGACCTCGTCCATCAAAGGCGTGGCGCCGTCGCTCAGTGACCTGATGGACGTGCGCACCTCGTCCAGGACTTTGCCCAGCTTCAGGATGGGCACTGCCAGCAGCAGCACCAGGAGCGCGAACACTCCGGCAGCGATCAGGCCGGCAATATCGCCACCAGACATAGACGTTTCATCTCCTCGAAATTCTGTGGTTCATGCCATCGGCGGATGCTTCGCAAAGCGCACTTCCGCAGATGTCCCCCAAGTACCTTACATACAAAGAAGCCCGCGGCGCTTGCCACGGGCTTCTTTGGATACGCTGCTGGGATTTAGCGTGCGTAGAATTCGACGACGAGCTGCTCTTCGCAGGTCACCGGGATCTCGGAGCGCTTGGGGCGGCGGACCAGGCGTGCCTGGAGGGCTTCCAGCTTGACGTCCAGGTAAGCGGGAACGGCGGGCAGGACGTCGCGGTGGGCGCCTGCTGCTGCGACCTGGAGCGGAACCATGGTTTCGCTGCGGCTGTGGACGTGGACCAGCTGGCCTTCGCCGACGCGGAACGACGGGCGGTCAACGCGGATGCCGTCAACCAGGATGTGGCGGTGCACAACCAGCTGGCGGGCCTGGGCGATGGTGCGGGCGAAGCCGGCACGCAGGACCAGGGCGTCAAGGCGCATTTCGAGCAGTTCGATGAGGTTTTCACCGGTCAGGCCCTTGGTGCGGCGGGCCTCTTCGAAGGCACGGGTCATCTGTGCTTCGCGGATGCCGTACTGGGCGCGCAGGCGCTGCTTTTCGCGCAGACGTACGGCGTAGTCGGAGTCCTGCTTCTTGCGGGCACGGCCATGCTCACCGGGGCCGTACGGGCGGCGCTCCATGTACTTGGCGGCCTTGGGGGTCAGAGCGATGCCGAGGGACCGCGAGAGGCGGGCCTGACGGCGAGCACGAGTGTTGTTAGCCACTTGTGTCCTTCCAATATCTGCGGTGTGTCAGTGTTACTGGCCTCCACGATGGAGAGCATCGGCCAACCGCTGCCTTTTGCTACTGGGCGCAGGCATAACCTTCTCAACGTAAAATTGGGGAGATTGTGCGTCCGCGCCTTGCCAGACAAACATCCATCCTACCATGGCGGCTACTTGCCCCGGACAATCTTCCGCAGCCGCTCCAGCCGTACTGCGATGTCCCGTTCCGCGCCGTTGGCGGTGGGCTGGTAGTAGTCCTTCCCCACTATGTCGTCCGGCGGGTACTGCTGGGTGGCCACCCCATGCGGGGCATCGTGGGCGTATTTGTACCCGACGCCGTGGCCCAGCTGCTTGGAGCCCGGATAGTGTGCGTCCCTCAGGTGCGCGGGAATACCGATCCCCAAGCCTGCCCGGACGTCGGCGGTGGCCTTGTTGATGCCCATGTACGCGGCGTTGGATTTCGGCGCTGTGGCCAGGTGCACCACGGCCTCGGCCAGGATGATCCGCCCCTCCGGCATCCCGATCAGCTGCACCGCCTGCGCCGCCGCCACAGCAGTCTGAAGTGCGGTGGGATCAGCCATCCCCACATCCTCGGCGGCCGAAATCATGATCCTGCGGGCCACGAAGCGCGGGTCCTCCCCCGCTTCGAGCATCCGGGCCAGGTAGTGGAGGGCTGCGTCAACATCGGACCCGCGGATGGACTTGATGAAGGCACTGATGACGTCGTAGTGCTGGTCTCCTGCCCGGTCGTAGCGCACGGCGGCGACGTCCAGGGCGCGTTCGGTGTGTTTCAGGTCGACGGTGACCTCTCCGTCTTGGGCGTCATCTGCGTCCCCGAACGCCACGCCGGCGGCTGCTTCCAGGGCGGTCAGGGCACGGCGCGCGTCACCGCCCGAAAGCCTGACCAGGTGGTCGAGTGCTTCTGCGGTGAGGTTTACTTTCCCGTTCAGGCCGCGGGGATCGTCAACGGCGCGCTGCAGCAGTCCTTCAATATCCGCATCTGTCAGGGGGCGGAGCGTGAGCAGGAGTGAGCGGGACAGCAGCGGTGAGACCACTGAGAACGAAGGGTTCTCTGTGGTGGCGGCAACCAGCACCACCCACCGGTTTTCAACGCCCGGCAACAAGGCATCCTGCTGGGCCTTGTTGAAGCGGTGGATCTCGTCCAGGAACAGGACTGTGGTTGTTTTGTACAGGTCGCGGGCGGTGAGGGCGTCATCCATGACGCGCCGCACGTCCTTGACGCCGGCAGTGATGGCGGAAAGTTCCACGAACTTCCGGCCCGGTCCGCGGGCGATCACGTGTGCCAGGGTTGTTTTGCCGGTCCCCGGCGGGCCCCAGAGGATCAGCGAAGTGGGTCCCGCGGGGCCGGATGTGTCCGCTCCGGCACCGGCCGCCAGCTGGCGCAAAGGCGACCCCTGGCCGAGAAGATGCTGCTGCCCCACCACCTCGTCAAGGGTGCGGGGACGCATCCGGACGGCGAGCGGACCGCGCGGGGAGGCATTGCCTCCTCCCCCGGCAGTTCGGCCGACGGCGGGAACGGGACCGTCGTCGTCGTCATCATTGCCTGGCCCGTGCCCGAAGAGATCATCCACATAGATAGGCTACTTCCAGTCCTTCGGCTTTCCTGCCGAAGCCGCCGCCCAGCCAAGGATGCCCTCATGCCCGCACGTACCACCGCAGGAGGACAGCGCGGGCACTCCGTCCGCACTGCCTTTATCGCCGGCAGCCGGCTGGCTGGCTGGGCGGAGAGGTTCGGGGCGGCGCACGGCGGGTTCCGGGTGATGGATGACGACGACGGGCTGCACCTGCTGGCGTCCGACGGCGCCGAAGCGCTCCTGCAGGCTCCCTGGCCCGCGGATGGCCGTCCAGGGCGCGGCGCGGACGAACTCGAAAGGCTCGCCTCCCTGGCATCGCAGCCGCGCCGTCTTGGACTGTTGCTGGCGCGCCGGGGTGGCTATGGTGTGGCGGTAGTGAGTGAGGGGACACCTTTGGCTTCGAAGGTGGGTTCGACGTATGTGCAGTCCCGCACTGCGGCAGGCGGCCAGTCCCAGCAGCGGTTCGCACGGCGCCGGTCCAACCAGGCGGACGCGCTGGTTCAGACTGTTGCTGAACAGGCGTTGCGGGTGTTTGGCAGCGAGGCTTTCGAATACGTGGTGCCTGGCGGTGACCGGGCCTTGGCGGGGCTTGTGCTCCAGCACCCGGCCCTGAAGGACTATGCCACGCTGCCCCGGCTGGCCTACCTGGATGTCCCGGATCCCAAAGCAGCAGTGTTGCGGAAGGCTGCCGCAGACGCCTGTGCTGTGCGTGTCCAGGTTTCCGACGCCCCAGTCGGCTGAAGCCGGGAGTCAGCAGCCCGTCAGCGCCCTGCGTGGCCGTTGCTGGCGGTAAAGGTAACGGCCCGACTCCTTAAATCCTGCCTGGGTGTACAACTGCTGTGCAGCTTCGTTGGCTGCAGTGACGAGCAACCAGAAATTGTTCAACCCGCGTGCGTTACCTTCGGACAGGAGTGCCTGCAGTACCTCGGAAGCGTATCCGCGGCGGCGGTGGGACGGCGAGGTGGCCATGCAGTAGATTCCGCCGGTTCCCTCCACCATGGCGAGTCGCCCAACCGCCGCCGGGACGCCGTCGTCGTCCCGGACCATTGCGTACAGTGAAGGGCATCCGGTCAGGATGGCGCGCGTCGTCGCCCATTCTGCCGCACCCCCGCGGCCGTCCACCCTCCACCACAGAGCCAGCCAGTCGTCGTCGGGCTGGTCACTCATCTGCACCCGAGCAGCCGCCCGCGAAGGTACGCATGCTGCCGCAGAGGTCCTGGCCATGATGAGTGTCTCCGACTGACGCGTGAAGCCTTGCCGGTCGAGGACGGCATTCAGCTCCGCATTGCCCGGCTTGTCCGTGATCTGAAAGATCAGGGGAAGCCGCCGCTCCCGGTACCATTGCGTCGCTTCGCGCAAAGCATCGCCGGGCGCTTCGGCACTGTTCCGCGGCCACACAGAATTGGCCCGTTGGGTGACACCTTCCGAGGCGCGAAGGACCCACTCCCCCGTATCGTGCCGCTCCACGGAAGGCCAGGCAGCATCCATGAGCGTTTCAACTTCACGCGCCTGCAGACCCGGGAGGCCGTGGACCATGGGGGGCTCCTGTGCGGTAAGCCTGAAGGCCCTCCTTTGCGGGAGGGCCTTCAGGTCAACGGGTTGATGCTCTACTTGCCGTCAGTTGGCTTGGCTTCCGGCTTGAAGTCAACACCGGCCTCCTTGCGCTGCTGCGGTGTGATGGGGGCAGGGGCCGCAGTCAGGGGGTCGTAACCGTTACCGGTCTTGGGGAAGGCAATAACGTCGCGGATGGACTCCACGCCAGCCAGCAGTGCCACCACACGGTCCCAGCCGAAGGCGATACCGCCGTGTGGAGGTGCGCCGTACTTGAAGCCTTCCAGCAGGAAGCCGAACTTGGTCTGGGCGTCTTCCCGGTCGAGGCCCATCAGTTCAAAGACGCGTTCCTGGACGTCGCGTTCGTGGATACGGATGGACCCACCGCCGATTTCGTTGCCGTTGCAGACGATGTCGTAGGCGTATGACAACGCTGATTCCGGATCCTGATCGAACGTGTCCAGGAACTCGGGCTTGGGCGAGGTGAAAGCGTGGTGGACAGCGGTCCACTTGCCGGCACCCACGGCCACGTCACCTGAGGCAACGGCCGCTGCTGCAGGCTCGAACATCGGGGCGTCCACCACCCAGCAGAAGGCCCAGGCGTTGGGGTCGATGAGGCCGGTACGGTGGCCGATTTCAACGCGGGCAGCACCCAGCAGGGCACGGGCCGCCGTCTTCTCACCGGCAGCGAAGAAGATGCAGTCGCCGGGCTTGGCGCCAACGGCATCAGCCAGGCCGGCGCGTTCAGCGTCCGTCAGGTTCTTTGCGACGGGGCCGGCGAGCTCTCCGTCTTCCTTGAACAGGACGTAGGCGAGGCCCTTGTGGCCGCGCTGCTTGGCGAATTCCTGCCAGCCGTCAAGGGTACGGCGCGGCTGGGAAGCACCGCCGGGCATCACCACGGCGCCCACATAGGGCGCCTTGAACACACCGAAGTTGGTGTCCTTGAAGAATTCCGTCAATTCGGTGAGCTCCACGCCGAAGCGCAGGTCGGGTTTGTCGGAGCCGTAGCGGGCCATGGCGTCCGCGTAGGTGATGCGCTGGATCGGTGTGGGGATCTCGACGTCGATCACCTTCCACAGTGCCCTGACGATGTTTTCACCGAGGGCAATGATGTCGTCCTGGTCCACGAAGCTGGCTTCGA
The DNA here is from genome assembly GCF_030817835.1 of Pseudarthrobacter sp. W1I19. Taxonomy (NCBI): domain Bacteria; kingdom Bacillati; phylum Actinomycetota; class Actinomycetes; order Micrococcales; family Micrococcaceae; genus Pseudarthrobacter; species Pseudarthrobacter sp. W1I19. Next base: position 1,873,879 of record NZ_JAUSZR010000001.1, on the reverse strand, counting down.
TGTCCAGCTGGGTGAACTCCGGCTGGCGGTCGGCGCGGAAGTCCTCATCGCGGTAGCAGCGTGCGATCTGGTAGTACTTCTCGAAGCCGCCCACCTGCAGGAGCTGCTTGAACAGCTGCGGGGACTGCGGCAGGGCGTACCAGGAACCGGGGGCCAGGCGGGCCGGGACCACGAAGTCGCGGGCGCCTTCCGGCGTCGAACGAGTCAGTGTGGGGGTTTCCACCTCGACGAAGCCGTCCTGGTGGAGCAGTTCGCGGGCCACCCGGTTGGCTTCGGAACGCAGCCGGAGGTTGCGGGCGGGGCCCGGGCGGCGAAGGTCCAGGTAGCGGTGCTTCAGGCGTGCTTCCTCGCCCACTTCAACGTGCTCGTCGATCTGGAACGGGAGCGGCTCGGAGGTATTGAGGATGACCACCTTGTCCGCCATGACCTCAATCTCGCCGGTGGCCAGGGCAGGGTTCTCGTTGCCCTCGGGCCGCTTGGAAACAGTGCCGGTGATCTGCAGGACGTACTCGTTGCGCAGGCCGTGGAAGACTTCTTCCTCGCGGACCACCACCTGGGCCACGCCGGACGCATCGCGGAGGTCAACGAAGGCCACGCCACCGTGATCACGACGGCGGCCCACCCAGCCAGCGAGGGTTACGGTCTGTCCAATGTGCTCGGAACGAAGGGATCCGAGGTCATGTGTGCGCAGCACAGCACGCCTTTCTGCGGGGTAACAGCGGGAAGATAACAGCGAAGTTAAATAGGATCGATCCGGGAACGATCCCGTTCGAGTTTACCCGCAACCCAGGGACTACCGCCGCATGAGTGAACACCAGCAGTTGCAACGCAAGCTTGGCACCTTTGACGCCACTACCATCGGCCTGGGCTCCATGCTGGGCGCAGGGGTGTTTGTGGTGTTCGCGCCAGCCGCTGCGCTGGCCGGAAACCTGCTGGTGGTATCGGTGATCATCGCGGGGGCTGTGGCGTACTGCAATGCGGTGGCGTCCGCAGCACTGGCATCAAAATATCCCACCAGCGGCGGCACGTACGTCTATGGCAGGAAGCAGCTTGGCGAGTGGCCGGGATTCCTCGCCGGCTGGGGATTTGTTACCGGAAAAACCGCCTCCTGTGCTGCCATGGCGCTCACATTCGGCAGTTATGTGGCCGGGAGCTATGCCGTACCGGTGGCCGTGGCGGCGGTGGTGGCGCTGACCGTGGTGAACCTGCTGGGAATCACCCGGACCGCGCTGCTGACCCGAATCCTGCTGTGCGTTGTGCTGGCCACCCTGGTGTTCGTTGCGGTAGCCGCGCTGGCCGGGCCGCATCCTGTGGCGGCGCCGGGCACGGCTGCCCCGGGCGCGTCCGGCGGCGTGCTGCCTGCCGCCGGCCTGCTGTTTTTCGCCTTCGCCGGGTACGCCAGGATCGCCACGTTGGGCGAGGAAGTGAAGGACCCTGCCCGCTCAATCCCCCGGGCCATCCTTGGCGCCCTTGCTTCCGCCTTCGCCATCTACCTGGCCCTGGCGCTGCTGCTCCTCAACCATCTGCCCGGCGGGCGGCTGGCGGCCACGAAGACGCCGCTGCTGGAGGCTGTGCTGCAGTCCCAGTTCGCGGCGGGCGCCCCGGCAGTGCAGGCAGGAGCGGCGGCAGCCTGCCTGGGTGCGCTCCTTGCCCTCATCACCGGCGTGGGGCGCACCACCCTGGCGATGGCGCGGGAGCGCGACCTCCCCCGCCCGCTGGCCAGGATCGGCGGCAAGCACACGGTGCCGTACGTTGCAGAACTGACAGTGGCCGCCGTCGTAATCCTGCTCCAGCTGACCACCGACGTCATGACGGTGGTGGGCTTTTCCAGTTTCGGCGTGCTGCTGTACTACGCGGTGGCCAACGCCTCCGCCTTCACCCTGCGGGACCATCCGGTGTACGCGCCAAAGTGGTTGAACGCCGCCGGCTTCCTGGGCTGCCTGCTGCTGGCCTTCACCCTGCCTGCCGCCTCCGTCCTGACCATGGCAGCTGTCCTGGCCTTAGGTGTGGCCGGCCGCTGGCTGGTGCTGCGCTTCCGGCGTTAGCGCACCGCCCGCATAGCGTCCGACGGCGGCCTTGCCGCTTATAGCGGTTCGGGCGCCTTCCTGAGTCCCTGGTGCGGCTGTCCTTGGTTATCCACATAGGGCCGATGGGTCCGTGCCGTTGGCGGGGCCCGCTGGAAGACTTTGGTTATGGAAGCCATTCACGGGTTGGCAAAGGGAAGTCACGGCCGGGAACCGTGCTGTTCCTTCTGTTGCTGATGTCCTTGAATTGCTGGCTGCTGTCCCAGTCGCTATGGACGGGCCGGGAAAGATTGACCAGCTGCGGGAGCTGGAGGACGTGAAGTCCGCGGCTGCGGCTAAGCAGGCGCGGATCGCCGTGGCCTACAACCTTGATGTGCGGCGGGAACAGGCTGCCGCGGGTATGCCTGCGGATGAACTTGGTGCCGGGGTGGGCGCGGAAATCGCTTTGGCGCGTGGGGAGTCGCCGTCCCGCGGAAGCAGGCTGCTGGGGTTGGGGAAAGCCCTGGCTGAGATGCCCCGCACGTTCGCGGCGCTGGAATCGGGCCAGTTGAACGAGTGGCGGGCCACCCTGGTGGTGAAGGAAACGGCCTGCCTGTCGGTTGAGGACCGGGCCGCTGTGGATCAGGAGATCGCCGCCGATACCGGGACCTTGGCCGGCTGTGGTGACCGGGCCGTCATCGCCGCCGTCCGGGCTGCGGCGTACCGGCGGGACCCACACTCAGTCGCCAAGCGCGCTTCTCATGCCGTCAGTGAACGAACGGTCACCCTCCGGCCGGCACCGGACACCATGACCCGCCTGACCGCCTTCCTCCCGGCCGCCCAAGGCGTGGCCGCGTACGCGGCGCTGACCCGCCACGCCGACGTCCTGAAGTCCTCCGGGGATGAGCGTTCCCAGGGCGCAATCATGGCCGATCAGCTCGTGGAATGCGTCACCGGCACCCCGGGCGGGATCGCGGGTGTCGAGATCCAGCTCGTGGTGACCGACCGCACCCTCTTCCAAGGCGACAGCGAACCCGCCCGCCTCACCGGCTACGGCATCGTCCCCGGCGAATGGGCTCGAAAGGCCATCAAGGGCGAGCTGATGACAGATGCGGGATCCAGCGGCGGCGAAGCAGCCGGCTCAGGATTTGCGGGGGCCACGCTGGATCGCCCAGCACCAGCTGGGCAGGGACCAGATGGCGGTGTAAACGCGGGCATAGGAGACGTCGGTTTTGGCCGCTCAGGCAGGCTGCCTTCAGTCGGCACCCCGGAAGGTAGAGAGCTGAATGTCTGGCTTCGCCGGCTCTACACCACGCCCGGCAGCGGTGAGCTGGTCGCGATGGACTCCAAAGCCCGGCTCTTCCCGCCCGGGCTCCGCCGATTCATCCAGGTAAGGGACGACACCTGCAGGACCCCCTACTGCGACGCGCCCATCCGCCACCTGGACCACATCATCCCGTGGCGCACAGAGGGTCCAACCACCAGCACCAACGGCCAAGGCCTCTGCCAGGCCTGCAACCACACCAAAGAAACACCAGGCTGGACCGCCAAGACAGTTACCCGGCCAGGCCAAAGGCATTCAGTCGAATCCCGGACGCCAACGGGCCACACCTACAGGTCAACGGCACCGCCGCTTCCCGCAACGCCGGTAGCCAACAGTCCCCTACTTAGACCCGTTGCGGCTGGCCTGCCTGCCACAGCCGTAATGCGGCCAAGGCCACGTCGCGCTGAAGCCAGGCAACGCCAAGCCCTCAAACGCGCCCACTTCCAGGAAGCGCTGCCGTAAGTACCGGCAGCGCATCCGGGAGCAGCCCTAGACTGCGGAAGCCATCGGGGCTGTTGACGCGACCTGGACCGCCAAATCCTCGGCCGGCGGGGTCCAGGTTTCGGGGAATGCCACTACCTGGTCACCGGTGCGGATGTCCTTGACCTGGTGGGTGCCGTCGTCGTCGGTGAACCAGACGAAGGGGATGCCGCGGCGGTCGGCGAATTTGATCTGCTTGCCGAATTTCTCCGCCTTGGCTGCCACTTCCGTGGCAATTCCCCGGCTGCGGAGCTGCGCCGCAACGTCCTGCGCGGCACTCCAGCTCTCATCATTGGTCAGGGAGACAAGCACAGCGGTGGGAACTGAACGCGAAGCCTTGGCCAGGTCCTGGCTCAGGATGCGCGATACCAGCCGGGTGACGCCGATGGAAAGGCCCACCCCGGGGAACTTCCGGTTGCCCTTGGAGGCCAGTGCGTCGTAGCGTCCGCCCGAGCAGATGGAGCCGAGCTGTTCATGGCCCACCAGCACCGTTTCCACTACCGTGCCGGTGTAGTAGTCCAGGCCGCGGGCGATACTGAGGTCGGCCAGCACCTTGCCGGGAGCCCGCTGGACAGCGGCCTCGATGACCTGTTCCAACTCGTACAGGCCCTCCTCGAGCAGCTCATTGCTCACGCCCAAGGCGCGCACCTGTTCCACGAAGGACGTGTCCTCGGTACGGATTCCCGCCAGCTCCAGGGCCTTCTGTGCCTGCTCGTCGGTTGCACCCAGTTCAGCCTTCAGCAGCTCGGCGACCTTCGCGGGACCGACCTTCTCGAGTTTATCGATGCTGCGCAGCACGCCGGCCGTATCGTCCAGGCCGATGCCGCGGTAGAAGCCCTCCGCGAGTTTGCGGTTGTTAACCCTAAGCCGGAAGTCAGGGATGGGAAGCGCGCTGAGGGCCTCTGCAATGACCAGCGCGATTTCGACGTCGTAGCGGAACGGCAGGTCGCCGTCCCCCACCACGTCGATGTCCGCCTGCGTGAACTCGCGCGCCCGGCCCTCCTGCGGGCGCTCACCGCGCCAGACTTTCTGGATCTGGTAACGGCGGAACGGGAAGGCGAGGTAACCGGCATTCTCCACCACGTAACGGGCGAAGGGAACAGTCAGGTCAAAGTGGAGTGCAAGCGCGTGCGGATCGGCTTTGCCGCCCTTAACGGGATTCTCGCTCTCGTCCTCCTGAAGCCGGCTGAGACCGTACACTTCCTTATCGATTTCACCCTTGCGCAGCAACTGCCCCACGGTTTCGACCGCCCGCGTCTCGATGGAAGCGAACCCGTGCAGCTCGAAAACCCGGCGCAGGGTATCCAACACATGCAGCTCCACCAGCCGCTCCTCGGGAAGCCACTCGGGGAATCCGGACAGGGAGGCGGTGCGTGCCATGGTGGATTTTCTCCTCTTGATAAGGGTGCCTGGGACTTGCGCGGCCCGAAACGGGCCTGGAACGGCGGCAGTCCAGCCAGTCATGCATAAACTATGTGCGGCAGTCAGTTTATGCGTCATCCGCCAGCATCTCTAATGCAGCGGACGCGTCAGGGCTTGGCCGTCAGACACCTGCGCCCGAGGCCCGTGCCGCGGCGCGCAGCAGCCCGACTAAAAGGAGGACCCTTGGCGGCCAGTTCACGCAGTGCCCGCGAAGCAAGGCGGCGCATTCAGCAGATGGAAGCCAAGCGCGAGCTGCGCCGGGAACAAGAGAAGCGGCGCAAGCGCGACAACATGATCGCCGCCGGCGCCGGAACCGCCGCCGTGGTGCTCGCCGTCGTCCTTCAACTGACCGCCTTCGCCGGTAATCCAACCGAGGAGGAGTTCGCCGCCCTGGAGGCCGGGCTGTCCAGCCCCTCCGCCTCTGCAAGCCCATCCGCGCAGGCGAGCAACGGGCCCAACATTCCTGCTGCGGAAACGGCCTCAGGCAAGACTTTTACCGGCGATCTGGTGCTGAACGGCAGCCCGCTGACGGTGGAGCTGGACGGGACAAAGGCGCCGCAGGCCGCCGCTGTATTCAAGTCACTCAGCGACGAAGGCTACTTCAATACCAAATCCTGCCACCGCCTCACCACCGGCGAGACGTTCGGGCTGCTCCAATGCGGCGCTTCCGGACCCAACGGGGAGGGTGATCCAACCTACACGTGGGGTCCCCTCGAAAACACGCCCGCCGACAATACATATCCGGCCGGAACCATCGCCGTGGCCCGCACCGGGAACAACGCTTTCGGAAACGGGAAACAGTTCTTCGTCGTGTACAAGGACACGGTCATCCCGGCGGACAGCGCCGGGGGCTACACCATGGTGGGAAGAGTGACGTCCGGGCTCGATGTGGTGTCGGACATAGCGGCAGCCGGGATTACGCCGGGCAGCAGCGACACAGACGGCACACCTGTGGAACCAGTCACGATAGACTCGTTTTCTCTGAAGTAGGAAGCCCGGCCCCTGGGGCTGCGGTGCAGGACCTGAGTATTTTCCTCCAAGCGAAAGACTTTTAGCGGTGACAGACAGTCAGAAATCCGACGAAACAGCAACAGACCTGACCGGGACAGCGGCACCGGCCGCCGAGGAAGTTGCAGCTGCAGCCACCACCCCGGCAGCGGAAGCTCCCGTGGAGAATGCTCCGGAAAGCGGCGCCAGTGAGAGCCCAGCTGTGGAAGGCGATGCCCCGTCAAGCACTTCACCGGCACCGGCACCCCGCCCGGCACCTTCTCCGGCCGCCTTCGCGTCCCGCCCCAAGCCTGCCGCTGCACCTGCTGCAGCGCCGGTCCCCGCAGCGCCGGCAACGTCGCTGGCAGAAGCGTCGAAGTGGGGCCGCGTGGAGGGCGATGGACACGTCTTTTTGACCATCGACGGCGCGGAACACCCCGTGGGCCAGTACCCGGGGGTCAGTGACGACGAGGCACTGGCTTACTTCGCGCGGAAATATGACGATGTGGTTGCCCAGATCGTGCTGCTGGAACAGCGCGTCAGCTCAAAAGCCCCCAGCACCGACATGCAAAAGACCGTCACGCACCTGCGTGAGCAGCTCGCCGAGCGCAACATGGTGGGAGACCTCCGGTCTGCAGAGGCGCGGCTGGATGCGTTGTCAACGCAGATCGCTGAACTCGAAAAGGCAGAGAAGGCCGAGCACGACGCCGTTCGCGCCTCCGAGCTCGCTGCCCGCGAGGCGATCGTTGCCGAAGCCGAGGAAATTTCCGGCCAGGATCCCACCCAGACCCAGTGGAAAACCTCCAGCGCCCGGATGAACGAGCTGTTCGAGAGCTGGAAGGCTGCCCAGAAGAGCGGGGTCCGCCTTGGCCGAAGCAACGAGGACGCCCTGTGGAAGCGGTTCCGTGCCGCCCGCACCGTCTTCGACCGTCACCGCCGCGCCTACTTCTCCCAGCTGGACAGCAACAACTCTGCTGCCAAGTCCGCCAAGGAAAAGCTGATCGCAGAGGCGGAAGCTTTGTCCACCTCCACCGACTGGGGATTCGCTGCCGGCGAGTACCGCCGCCTGATGGATCAGTGGAAGGCCTCGCCGCGGGCCAGCCGCAAGGACGACGACGCCCTCTGGGCCCGGTTCCGCGCCGCCCAGGATGCCTTCTTCACGGCACGCCAGGCGGCAAATGATGAGATCGACCAGGAATATGCCTCCAACCTCACGGTCAAGGAAGCGCTCCTGATCGAAGCCAACGCCATTCTCCCGGTGAAGGACCTGCCTGCTGCCAAGAAGGCCCTGCAGTCGGTCCGGGACCGCTGGGAAGAGGCCGGCAAGGTCCCGCGCGCGGACATGGGACGCGTTGAGGCGGGGCTGCGGAAGGTGGAAGACGCCGTCCGCCACGCCGAGGAAGAGCAGTGGCAGCGGTCCAACCCGGAGCGGAAGGCACGCACCAACAGCGCCCTGTCACAGCTGGAATCCGCCATCGCGGGGCTCCAGGAAGACCTCGCCACGGCTGAAAAGACCGGCGACCAGCGCCGGATCAAGGCTGCCCAGGAAGCCTTGGAAGCACGCCAGGCCTGGCTGGACCAGATCCAGCGGTCAGCCAGCGAACTGACCTAGCCCTTTTCGCCCCCGGCTGTCGTCAATGCAGGCCCGGTTCCGGTTATCCACATAACGGGAACCGGGCCTGTGCCGGTTAACGCCATCGGGGCAGGATGGGTGGATGGCGACATCCACGGCACCTCCCGCCGCCGCGCACGGCGCGGATTCCTCCTCCACCCCGGAACCACTGCCGCGCTTCCCCGAGCTTTATGCTCCGGGCATGCCGTTTGCCTTCCCGGAGCTTCAGTCGCTGGCCTCGGACGGCCTGCTGACCCGGTTCCATCAGCACGGTTACGCGCTGCCCGGTAGCACGGCCACCCCGCAACTCCGGGCACGGGCAGCGGCCGGAGCGGTTCCGGCAGCCGTGCGCCAACGGGTAGTGGCCGGGAGGATGACGGCGGCCTGGATCTATGGCTGCGCGGCTGAGCCGGACCGGTTGGCGCTGCTGGTTGATGCCAAGCGCCGTGTTTCGAGCCTGCGCAACACCCGGGGCTGTAGCCTGCACGAAGTGAAGCTCGGGCCGTTCGATGTTGTCAGCCTGGGCGGTTTGATGGTCTCCAGTCCGCTGCGCACTGCCCTTGACGTAGCCCTGCACGTAGAGGCGGAGCGGGCCATCCCCACCCTGGAAAGTTTGCTGGCGCGCCCGCAGAACGATGTGCGCCTGCGCTTGCTGATCCTGGCCATCGAGGCCAGCCCCCGGGTCCCCCACAAGAGGGCGGCACTGGAAAAGCTGGCGCAGCTAGTTCCGGCGCTTGTTCCCCGTGGTGCGGTAGACGTCGAAAACACCGTCAATCCGGCGGACAGCACTCAGGACGTGGTGCAGGTACTTGGGGTCACCCATCTCGAAGGCGAACTTTGAAATGGCAACGCGGTCGCTGGACGTGTGGACGCTGGCTGCCAGGATGTTGACGTGGTTCTCGGAAAGCACGCGCGTGACGTCGGAGAGCAGCGATTTGCGGTCCAGCGCCTCAACCTGGATCTCCACAAGGAACACGCTGGACTGCGTGGGCGCCCAGTCCACATCAACGATCCGGTCCGGCTGATCCTTCAGGTCGGAGATGTTGGTGCAGTCCGTCCGGTGCACGGAAACGCCCGAGCCCCTGGTCACGAACCCGAGGATCGGATCCGGTGGAACCGGGGTACAGCACCTGGCCAGCTTCACCCACACGTCACCCACGCCACGGACCACTACGCCGGAATCGGAGAACCGTGCTTTCGTGACCTGGGTGGGAATGCTGACTTCGGTGATGTCGTCGTCGGTGCTTTCGTTTCCGCCGAGGCTCTCGACGAGCTTCTCCATGACCGCCTGGGCGGAGGTATGCCCGTCCCCCACCCCGGCGTACAGCCCGGAGATGTCGACGTACTTGAAGTCCTCCGCCACCGCGGCCAGCGCCTCATGCGTCATCAGGCGCTGCAGGGGCAGGTTCTGCTTCCGCATGGCACGGGTCAGGAGTTCCTTGCCGCGGTCGATCGCCTCTTCACGGCGTTCCTTGCTGAACCACTGGCGGATCTTGTTGCGGGCCCGGGCACTCTTGACGAAATGCTGCCAGTCCTGGCTGGGCCCTGCTCCTTCAGCCTTGGAGGTGAAGATCTCCACCCAGTCGCCGTGGTTCAACTCGCTGTTGAGCGGAACGAGCTTTCCATTGACACGGGCGCCGATGGTCCGATGACCCACCTCGGTGTGGACAGCGTAGGCAAAGTCCACGGGGGTGGATCCAGCCGGCAGGGCCATGACTTCGCCCTTTGGGGTGAAGACGAAAACTTCCCGCGCGTTGATCTCGAACCGCAGGGAATCGAGGAACTCCCCCGGGTCCGACGTTTCCTGCTGCCAGTCCACCAGTGAGCGCAGCCAGCCCATGTCGCCGTCGCGCGGGCTCCCGGGGCCAACAGCGGTGCGGTTGGGCTGGTCCTTGTACTTCCAGTGCGCGGCGACACCGTACTCGGCGCGCCGGTGCATCTCATGCGTCCGGATCTGGATTTCCACCGGCTTGCCGCCGGGACCGATCACCGTAGTGTGCAGCGACTGGTACATGTTGAACTTGGGCATCGCGATGTAGTCCTTGAACCTGCCGGGCAGCGGGTTCCAGCGCGAGTGCATGGTGCCGAGGGCGGCATAACAGTCCCGGACGGAGTCCACCAGGACACGGACACCCATGAGGTCATTGATGTCGTCGAAGTCCTTGTCGCGGACAATCATCTTCTGGTAAATCGAGTAGTAGTGCTTGGGGCGGCCGGTAATGGTTGCCTTGATCTTGGCCGTGCGGAGATCTTCAGTAATCTGGTCCCGGATGACGCTCAGGCTCTTCTCGCGCTCCGGAGTCCGGTCCCCCACCATGCGGACGATCTCTTCGTACACCTTGGGGTACAGTGCCGCGAAGGACAGGTCCTCCAGTTCCCATTTGATGGTGTTCATGCCCAGGCGGTGCGCCAGCGGGGCAAAGATTTCCAGGGTTTCGCGCGCCTTGCGGGCCGACGATTCGGCCGAAACGAAACGCCAGGTGCGGGCGTTGTGGAGCCGGTCGGCGAGTTTGATCATCAGAACCCTGATGTCCTTGGCCATGGCCACAACCATCTTGCGGACCGTCTCGGACTGTGCCGCTTCGCCGAAGCTGACTTTGTCCAGCTTGGTGACCCCGTCAACGAGCATCGCCACTTCCGGACCGAAGTCACGCTTCAGGTCGGCGAGTGTGTAGGGCGTGTCCTCGACAGTGTCGTGCAGGAGAGCCGCTGCCAGGGTGGTTCCACTGAGTCCCAGTTCGGCGAGGATGGTCGCCACCGCTACCGGGTGGGTGATGTACGGGTCACCGCTCTTGCGCTTCTGCCCGCGATGGCTCCGTTCCGCCACGTCGAAGGCGCGCTGGATGAGGTCAAAATCCTCTTTGGGATTGTTGGCCCGGACCGTCCTCAGCAGTGGTTCCAGGATGGGCGAATAATTTGCGGCACTCCGGCCTGTCAGCCGGGCAAGCCTGGACCTGGTGCGTTCCCGCCGGCCGGGAAAAGTGGGGCGTGAACCTGAGTTATCCACGGGGACCAATGAACCTGCGCGCGCGGAAGCAGCCTGGCCGGTCTGCACACCGGCCGGACCCTGATCTCCTTGTGCCGTCGGCAGCGACGCAGAACGTTCTTCCAATGAAGCACCCCTCATGACCGTTTAATTACCCCAGTCTATTCCTCACCCGAAGGAGTTTTATAACCGGCCCTTAAAACAGCCAGGGCCGGACGGCATCAGGTTTCTGACGCGGTCCGGCCCCTGCGAAAACCCTAGGCCTGGGCGGGCTCCGCGGGAGCCGCGGAACGCTCAGCGGCGGCGCGGCGCTGCTCTACGCGCTTGGCCTGCCTGACGAGGTCCGGCTCGTTCTGGCGCAACCAGGCATACATCGGAGCCGCAACGAAAATGGTGGCCGCAGTCCCGATCAGGATGCCAACGAACAGGGCAAGCGAGAGGTCCCGCAGCGTTCCCGCGCCAAGGAGTCCGGCACCGATGAACAGGATGGCGCCGACGGGCAGGATGGCCACCATCATGGTGTTGATCGAGCGGACCAGGGTCTGGTTCACGGCCAGGTTGACTTCCTCCGCGAAAGTGCGGCGTGTTGATGCGTCAAGCTCAGCCGTATTCTCGCGGATCTTGTCGAACACCACCACCGTGTCATAGAGCGAGTAGCTCAGGACTGTGAGGAACCCGATGATGGCCGACGGGGTCACTTCGAAGTCGCTGAGCGCGTACACCCCGGCTGTCACGAACATGGTGACCACCATGCCCGCAATGGCTGAGAGCGACATCTTCCAGGTGCGGAAGTACAACGCCATCAGCACCGCGGCGAGGAGCACAAAAATCACCAGGCCGATCAGCGCCTGCTTAGTGACGTCAGCACCCCAGGTGGGTCCCACAAAGGTTGAGGTCACCTCGTTGTCCGTGACTCCGTAGGCCGTGGTCAGGCCTTCCTTGATGCGAAGGGTTTCATCGTCGGTGAGTTTGTCGGTCTGGATCCGCATGGTGGTCCCGGCCACGTTGGCGACACGTGGCACGCTGCCGGCCACCACGTCGGTGACGGCCTCCTCGCCCACCGTGGCGTCCGTGGTCTTGACGTTCGAGACCGTGAACTCGGACCCGCCCCGGAATTCAATACCGAGGTTGAAGCCGCCCTTGGCCACCGGAATGAGGATGGACAGGGCAACGGCCACGGCCGCGGCGATGAACCAGATCTTCTTGGCCCCTACGAAGTTGTAGGAGCGCTTGCCGGTGTAGAGCTCATTACCGAAAGTTGCGAAGCTTGGCATTACTTGTTCTCCTTCGCTGCAGACTTCGAGGAGCCGGCCAGCTCCGCCTGCTTCTGCGCCAGGCGGCGTTCGGCAATGGTCATGCGGCGTTCGGCCTCGGCCGTGGCGCCTGCATTCTTGGCTCGGACTGCGACGGCGGGCCGGTCTTCGGGTGTGCGGACGCGGCCCGCGCCGCGGTACAGCGGAACTGCGCCGAGGCGCTTGGGGTCGAGGCCGGAGAACCTGTGTCCTTCACCAAAGAACCGGGTGCGGGCCAGCAGTTGCAGCGTGGGGTGGGTGAACATAAACACCACGATGAGGTCGGCGATCGCGGTCAGGCCCAGGGTGAAGGCGAAGCCGCGGACGTTGCCGACGGCCACGAAGTACAGGACCAGTGCCGCCAGCAGGTTGACAGCCTTCGAGGCGAGGACGGTCCGCTTGGCGCGCTTCCAGCCGTTTTCGACGGCGGACACCAGCCCGCGTCCTTCACGGAGCTCATCGCGGATGCGTTCGAAGTAGACGATGAACGAGTCAGCCGTCTGGCCGATGGCAACGATGATGCCCGCTACGCCTGCCAGGGACAGCCGGTAGTTTTCCGTCCAGCCCAGGATGGCGATAGCCAGGTAGGTCAGGATGCCGGCGACCACCAGCGAGGCGATGGTCACGAAGCCAAGGGCCCGGTACTGGAACAGCGAGTAGACCACCACCAGGAGCAGGCCGATCAAGCCGGCGAGGAGGCCCATACGCAGCTGCTCGCCGCCCAGGGTGGCGGAAATCTGCTGCTCGCTTTGGATCTCGAAGCTGATGGGCAGGGCACCGAACCGGAGCTGGTCAGACAATGCCTTGGCGGTTTGTTCCGTGAAGCCGCCGGTGATCTGCGGCCTGCCGTCGGTGATCACGGCCAGCGAACGCGGAGCGGAAATGACCTGGTCATCGAGCACAATGGCGAACTGTGCCTTGGGGTCGTTGCCCGATTCCCCGCCGGCAGCCACGTAGAACTGGTTCAGGCGTTCCGTGACCTCTTTGAACTTAGCGGTGCCTTCGCCGTCGAACTGGATGTTGACTGCCCACTCATTCGTGACGGCACCCTGTGCACCCTGCTGGAGCTGGAAGGAGGAGGTGACGATGTTGCTGCCTTTAACCTCCACCGGACCCAGGATGTACTTGATCGCCGGGTTGTTCCCGGATGCAGGCTCACAGGTGACCAGCGGCTTGGCCGGGTCCGAGCGTTCCTGCTCGTCCTGGGACGGGTTGTCGCAGTCAAGGGCTTCGAACTGGCGGTAGATTTCCGGCGTGATCCAGTTCGTGTCGCTGCTGTTGGCGGGTTCCGCCGTCGGCTTCGGCAGCTGGTCTTCCGGTGCCCGCGACTCCTCAGGCACGGCCGCGCCTGCCCCGTTAAGCAGGACAGGACGGAAGTTCATGTCCGCGGAGGCCTGGATGAGGTCGCGTGTCTGGCTTGAAGGGGTGCCTGGAAGGCTGACCACCACATTGCGCCCGGACTGGGTGCTGATCTCGGCTTCGGCAACGCCGGAGCCGTCCACCCGCTGGCGGATGATCGCCACAGCCTGGTTGAGCTGTTCTTCGTTGATGTCCGAACCGCCCTCAACCTTGGGCGCCAGGATCATCTGGGTGCCGCCTTCGAGGTCCAGGGCCAGCTTGGGCGCCCAGCTCGCCTTCCCGGCCAGGGTGCCGCCCGCCAGGACAGCAGTCAGCGCGACGATGATGACGCCGAGCCAGACCAGGACCCTGAGGCCTGGTTTCTTAGGGCCAGTTCGTGCCATTGTTGATCTTTCTCTTATTCACGTCAGGAACCGCCGGTGCCTGGTTTGGCCGGCACCGGCGGTATTCCGCAGCCGTAGAGGTGTTGAAAAGCGCTAACAGGGACTAGTTGTCCTTCTTGCCCTCATCATTGAGGCGCTTCAGGGTCTCGTCGGGAGTCTCGGCCGGCTGGGCCGGGGTTCCGGTCTCCGCTGCGGGGATTTCCTGCCCGGTGATGGAGGAGGCATCATCCGGGACGGCCGGCGCAGCGGCCTCGGGCACAGCAGCGGGCTCAACAATCTTGGTGACGGCCTGGCGGTGTACGGTGGCGAGATTGCCGGGGGAAAGTTCAAGGGTGACCTTGTTCTCGGCCTCGTCGATGTCCACGATCCGGCCGTAGAGGCCAAAGCTGGTCATCACGTCGACGCCCGGGCCGAACTTCGACTGGAGCTCCGCCTGCTGCTGCTGCGTCTTCTTGTTGCGGCGGAACATCATAAAGATGAACACGCCGAGCATGACGAACAGGAGAATTGACATTGGATCCAAGGGGAATTCCGTCCTTTTATTTGCCTAGCTGATTTTCCAGCAACATCGGCTTCGCTCCGGCCGGGGCAGAACTGTCAGGCAGGCAGAGGCCTGACGGGTTCCTTCCCCAGCGACGCAGGCAGCATGTGCAGCCCGCGAAACAAAGACCCGAACGTGCCGAGCGTCATACCAGTCTAAAGGGAAAAGCTGAAGGGAGCCTGCTACTGGCTTTGCGGCGCCCAGTTGTCAGTGCCCTCGGACTCATCTTGGGCAGTATCGAAAAGGTCCAGCGGCTCCTGCCCGAAAACGCCGGACGGGATCGCATAGCCGAGGTGGGTCCAGGCGGGGGCCATTGCGATCCTTCCCCGCGGCGTGCGGCCCAGCAGCCCCTCGCGCACCAGGAAGGGCTCGGCCACCGTCTCCACGGTCTCCGTTTCTTCGCCGACGGCGATGGCCAGGGTGGACAGGCCCACGGGGCCGCCGCCGAACTTGGTAATCAGCGCTTCCAGGACCGCCCGGTCCAGCCGGTCGAGCCCCTTCTTATCCACTTCATACATATCCAGGGCCGCGGAGGCCGCCCGCGCATCAATCTGTTCGATGCCGTGCACCAAAGCCCAGTCACGGACCCGGCGCAGCAGCCTGTTGGCAATACGCGGCGTGCCGCGGGAGCGGCCGGCGATCTCGCTGAATCCGGCAGAGTTGACCTTCAGGTCCAACAGCCCGGCGGAGCGCCGCAGGACAAGCTCAAGTTCGGCAACGGAATAGAACTCCAGGTGCCCGGTGAAGCCGAACCGGTCACGCAGCGGCCCCGGCAGGAGGCCCGCACGGGTGGTGGCACCGACGAGGGTGAACGGCGGCAGTTCGAGCGGAATGGCAGTGGCGCCGGCGCCCTTGCCCACCACGATGTCCACCCGGAAGTCCTCCATGGCCATGTAGAGCATTTCTTCGGCCGGCCGGGACATCCGGTGGATTTCGTCCAGGAACAGGACCTCACCCTCGGACAGGGAGGACAGGATGGCGGCCAGGTCTCCGGCGTGCTGGATGGCGGGCCCGCTGCTGATCCGCAGCGGTGCGTTCATCTCCGATGCCACAATCATGGCCAGTGTGGTTTTACCGAGCCCGGGCGGGCCCGAAAAAAGCACGTGGTCCGCGCTCCGGCCGCGCATGCGTGAGGCCTGCAGCACCAGCGACAACTGTTTCCGCACCCGGTGCTGGCCCACAAAGTCATCGAGGTTTTTGGGCCGGAGGGCGGCCTCGATGGCACGCTCTTCCGGTTCCTCCCCCGCGGCCACCAGTGACGGTTCAGCCACGGCTGCCTACGCGGTTGCCGGCACGCGCTCCGTCCTGACCCAGCCAGCGGAGCGTAGTCCGCAGGATTTCCGGCACGTTGCCGCGGAAGGACACCTCGGGATCGTCCGCCAGTGCCTTGTCGATGCTGGCGGAGGCGTCCTTTTCGGACCAGCCGAGGCTCGTCAGCGCAGCAACCACCTGGGGTTTCCAGGCGGCCTCCGCAGCGGTAGGTGCACCCGCTGCAGCGGCAGTGCCGTGCGGCACCAGCTTTCCGGCGAGCTCCAAAACGATCCTGCCGGCCACCTTGGGACCGATGCCGGGCACTTTGGTGAAGGTTTTGCTGTCACCGGTGTGTGCCGCCACCCGGATCGCCTCCGGATCATGGACAGCAAGAACTGCCAGCGCCAGCCGGGGGCCCACCCCGCTGACACTGAGCAGGATGTCGAAAACTTCCCGCTCGTCGTCGGACGCGAAGCCAAAAAGCGTGAGCGAATCCTCACGCACGATCAGGGACGTGAACAGCTGGCCCTCCTCCCCCGTGCGGAGCTTACTGAGGGTCTGCGGCGTGGCGTTAACGCTCATGCCCGCACCGTTGAGATCGATCACGGCCGTGGACAGGCCTACGTGCGCTACGGTTCCGCGAAGGAAACTGATCAAGGCCGGGCTCCTGGTGTACCGCCGGGCCGCCACTTGGTAAGAGGGCAGGTACCGGCTATCCGAACATATCTACGAATACCCTAGCAAGCAGCCAGGACAATCAGCGGGCACGCCGCACTTTCGCCTCCGCTTCGGCCCATGCCCGTTGGGCCGGAGTCAGCGAAGAACTGCCGGGGCCGGTAGTGGCAATCGCCGCACCGCTGCCGGCACGCCACGCATGGGTGATGGCCAGGGCCAGGGCGTCTGCTGCGTCAGCCGGGCGCGGCGGGGCATCGAGCCGGAGGATCTTGGTGACGAGCTTGGTCACCGCGTCCTTATTGGAGGAGCCGCTGCCGGTCACGGCCGCTTTTACTTCCGACGGCGTATGCAGCGCCACCGGAATTCCGCGGCGCGCGGCGGCGGCGATCACCACGCCGGACGCCTGGGCGACCCCCATCACCGTGCTGACGTTGAGCTGGGAAAAGACGCGTTCGACGGCGAGCACCTGGGGCTCGTAGCGGTCCAGCCATTCGTCGATGGCCAGGGCGATCACCAGGAGGCGCTGGTCCAGCGTCTCCTCGGGCGAAGTGCCCACCACGCCCACGGCCACCATGGTTGCCCGCCTGTTCCGCTCAACGTCCACCACGCCGATGCCGCAGCGGGTCAGTCCCGGGTCTACGCCGAGTACACGCAGCGTCACGGGCGCGAGGGGTCAGCAGGCACCGCGGGACGTCACTCTGATTCCAGGGCAGCCTGGACTTCGTCGCTGAGGTCGGCGTTGCTGTAAACGTTCTGGACGTCGTCGAGGTCCTCGAGTGCATCGGCAAGCTTGAGGAACTTACGGGCGCCGTCGACGTCGAGCTCCACCTGCATGGAGGGGACGAACTCCACCTCGTCGGTGTCGTACTCGATGCCGGCTTCCTTGAGGGCGTCGCGGATGGCCTGCAGGTCAGCGGGTTCGGAGTGGATCTCGAAGGTCTCGCCGTTGTCCTTGACTTCCTCGGCGCCGGCGTCCAGCACGGCCATCAGGACGTCGTCCTCGCTGAGGCCGTTCTTCGGCAGCGTAACAACACCCTTGCGGGCGAAGAGGTAGCTCACGGAACCGGGATCAGCGATGGTGCCGCCGTTGCGCGAAATGGCCAGGCGCACCTCGGAAGCAGCACGGTTCTTGTTGTCCGTGAGGCACTCGATCAGCAGCGCGGAGCCCTGGGGGCCGCGGGCTTCGTACATGATTTCGGTGTAGTCCACCACTTCACCGGTGAGGCCGGCGCCGCGCTTGATGGCACGGTCGATGTTGTCGTTGGGAACCGAGGTCTTCTTCGCCTTGGTCACGGCCAGTTCCAGGCCGGGGTTGCCGGCGAGGTCCGGGCCGCCCATGCGTGCGGCAACTTCGATGTTCTTGATCAGCTTGGCGAACGACTTTGCGCGGCGGCTGTCAATGATCGCCTTCTTGTGCTTGGTCGTCGCCCATTTGGAGTGGCCTGACATGCTTTACGCTTCTCCTCTGATCATGCGGATAAAAAGTTCGTGTACGCGTTTCTCCCCCGTCACTTCCGGGTGGAAGGAGGTGGCCAGCAGCCGGCCTGAACGCACTGCAACAATTCTAGCCGTCCCGGGCAGCGGGACCGCGTGGGACGCGTGCTCAGGATCGGCCGGCTCCACCTGGGCCAGGATTTCAACGTCCGGTCCCACACGCTCCACCCACGGTCCGCGGATAAAGACGGCGTGGACGGGCGGAACCCCGGACTCCGTGGCGCTGAAGTCCAGCCCTTTGAAATCAAGGTCCGTCTCGAATGACTCGCGCTGCCGGCCGAACGCGTTGCGGCGCACGGTGATGTCCAGTCCGCCGAACGTCTGCTGCGGGGCTCCGGAAAGGTCGGTGGCCGGATCGGCGATGTCAGAGGCCAGCAGGATCATGCCGGCGCAGGACCCGTACACCGGCAGGCCGTCGGCGATGCGTTCCTTGAGCGGCCCGGCCAGGTCGAAGGCGCGGGCAAGCTTATCGATGGCGGTGGATTCGCCCCCTGGAATAACCAGGCCGTGCAGGCCGTCCAGTTCCTTGGGGCGGCGGATTCCCACCGCCTCCGCGCCGGTCGCTTCGATGGCCCGGAGGTGTTCGCGGAAGTCACCTTGGAGCGCCAGCACGCCGATCCGCAGACCGGATCCAACGCGTGCGGAAGCGGCTGAAAGGGAATTTGTCATCCATCCAGCATACGGCGCAGTCGCTTTCACCCAGTCCGCAAGGCCATCCCCGGCGGCAGCTGTATGCCGTTGCTGGGATATATTCGAACTATGTTCTCCTTCAGTGTTCCGCTCGGCAAGCTGGTCCGTCGCGCCTCCCGGCTCCGGGGTGGCGGGTCTGCCTTTCCGGGGCTGGTGGTCGAAAAAATCGATCCCGGCTTTATGCGGCGGACACTCACCACCCTCCCGCACGGCGTAGCCGTCGTCAGCGGCACCAACGGCAAAACCACCACCACCAAGATGGTGGTGGAACTGCTGGAGAGCCAGGGGCTGAAGGTTTTCACCAACCGCACCGGCAGCAACTTCACCCGCGGCGTGGCCGCGGCCCTGCTCGGCGAAGTAGACTGGCGCGGCCGGCTCGACGCCGACGTCGCGGTCCTGGAACTGGACGAGGCCCACGCCGTTCATTTCGTCAACAGCGTGCCCCCGCGCTACTGCCTCCTCCTGAACGTCCTGCGCGACCAGCTGGACCGGTTCGGCGAGATCGATAAAACAGCCCAGCTGCTCCAGCACATCGCCGCAAAAACCACGGGGACTGTAGTACTGAACCGCGAGGATCCCCGCGTTGCCCGGATCGCTGCAACGCTGACGGGGCAGGAGGTCAAGTACTTCGGCCTGGATGACTCGCTGCTGGGAACTTTCCCCAACGACGACGACCTGCGCGCGGCTCCCGGAAGTCCCGCCCCGGCGGCCCTGCCGGAGAAGCCCGCAGCCGACGTCGTACTCCGCAAAGTAGGCGCGGACAGTGCTGAATTTGAGTACGACGGCGGCACTGTCACCACGGGCATGAAGCTGCGCGGGGTGTACAACATCTTTAATGCGGCGGCGGCGCTGACGCTTGCGCGCAGTATTTGTGGCGGCGGCGCAGCCACCGCGAACCATGCCACCTTGCTGGAAGCTCTGTCCAAGGTGGAGCCGGCGTTTGGCCGAGGTGAGAGCCTTACCGTGGACGGGCAGCCGTTGGATCTCGTCCTCGTGAAGAACCCGAGCGGCTTCCGGCTGGGGCTGAAGTCCTTTCCCGCCGGCGGCTACGCCACGATGATCGCCATCAATGACAACTACGCCGACGGCCGGGACATGTCCTGGCTGTGGGATGTGGAATTCGATTCCCTGCGCGAGGGCGGAGTGGACCAGGTGACAGGGTCCCGCGCCTACGACATGGCCCTGCGCCTGCAGTACGACGACGTCCGGATCGGCGCTGTGGACACCGAGATCGCCCCCGCCCTCGCGGCCTTCATCAGGGAGGCGCAGGGCAAGCCCAAGCGCGTATTCTGCACCTACACCGCCATGCTGGCGATCCGCCGCGAGCTGTCCAAAATCACCACCGTGGAGGTTGTCTCATGAGCCAGGCAGGCGCGGATCCCGTCAACGGAAGCAAGGGCACCATACGGGTGGTGCAGCTGTATCCGCGGGACATGAACATCTACGGCGACTGGGGTAACGCCCTGGTCCTGCAGCAGCGGCTCCGCTGGCACGGCTACACTCCCGAACTGCTCGAATACAACGTGGGTGATCCGTTCCCCGGGGACGTGGACATTATTCTGGGCGGCGGCGGCCAGGACAGCGGACAGCTGGTCATCCAGGACGACCTGCAGGCGCGGGCCGGGACGTTGAAGGACCTTGCCGAGGACGGCGCCCCGATGCTGGTCATCTGCGGGCTGTACCAACTTTTCGGTCATTTCTTCAAAACACGCACCGGAGCCGTCATCCCCGGCATCGGTGTCCTGGACGTGGAAACCCATGGCACGGACGAGCGCCTGATCGGGAACGTCAAGGTGGCCACGCCCGAGTTCGGCGAAGTCCTGGGTTACGAGAACCACAGCGGCCAGACCAGGCTCGGCAGCGGGGTGCGGCCCCTCGGCTCCGTTGCCAAGGGCACCGGGAACAACAGCAGCGACGGCCATGAGGGCGCCCGGTACCGCAATGTTGTGGCGAGTTACCTGCACGGCTCGCTGTTGCCGAAGAACCCTGCGATTGCCGATTTCCTGATCCGGACGGCCGCCGAGCGGAAATTCGGGACGTTCGAGCCGGGCCACCCCGACGACCGGTTCGCCGAACTGGCCAGGGAGCACGCGGCGCGCCGCCCGCGCTGATTCCGTTTTTGCTACCACGGCCGACGGCGGCACTTTCGTTGGCCCCGTCTTACGGCTCGCGGGTAATCAGGAGTTCGTGGGCGCCCGCCGCTGCGGCTCCACGGGATTCCACCACGGTGGCGGTCCGCTGCCTGGTGGCGGCATCCGCTTCCGGGCCGGCGCATGGCCCCTGCGGCGCGTCGGCCGCTACCGGGCACCAGCGGTAGGGATCGCGGACCATAACCGATGGAGCCCAGGCCATATCGGTGGCTGACCACTTCCCGGTGGCGTCCTGGCCAAACTGCACCCTGACCAGCAGGCCCTCATTGTTGACCACGTACCAGGGTGACAGTTCGGTGATGCCGTTGCCGAGGCCATACACAATCCAGGTGCCCTTGTAGTTTTCGATGGGCAGCACCGAGTGGGTGTGGTGCCCGTAGACCAGGTTGAACTGCCCGCTGTCCACCAGCGCATGCGCGACCTCCTGCTGTTGTGCGTTCGGTTCGCTGGCATACTCCTCACCGGCATGCATCGCGCCCAGGACGATGTCGGCCCCGAGTTCCCTCGCCTTCACGGCCTTGGCAATCATGGCCGGGGCGTCCAGCATGTCCACTTGCCACGGGTAGTCCGGGACCAGCCCGTTGAGCCCGTAGGCGGCCTCGATGACCGCGACCATCGCGGCCGGTGTCTGCAGGATGAGGATCCCCTGGGACTCATTTTCGGTCCGGTAGGAACCCGTGTGTTTAAGGCCGGCGGCATCGAGGGCATCTAGGGTGCGCAGCAGTCCGTCGGTGCCACGGTCGATGGTGTGGTTGCTGGCGGTGGTGCATGCCTGGTACCCCACATTCTTGGATGCTGTGATGATCTGCGGCGGGACGTTAAAGGACGGGTACGCCGAGAACGGACCTTCCGGACCGGCCACAGGTGTTTCCTGGTGGCAGATTGCAAGGTCACTGCCGTTGATGTACCGGCGTTGCCCTTCCAGCAGCGGCCCAAAATCGTAGCCGGGCTTCCCCGCTGCGGCCGCATCCTGCTGCGCCTGCTGCCAGAGCTGGGTGTGGACCAGCATGTCGCCGGTGACCAGCACCGATGTGCACCGCAGCACCGGGCAGGCCGGGCCCTTGCCGGGCGTGGGAGCAGGGGTCGGGGTGGGACTGGGGGCCGGAGCTGAGGCTGGTGTCCCGGAACCGGGGACTTCGGAACTGGAAACTGCCGGCCGCGGCGTCTGCCCGTTCTGCTCAGCCACCAACCCGCAGCCGGCCAGTGCAGCAGCTGCGAACAATGCGCAGACGGTGGCGCCGGCGCGCGCGGCGGCACCACCCCAACTAATCCCCATAGCCGTCATTGTAGGTATTGCGGCCCGCCGCCACGAGCATTTGGAGGTCGTTGAGAAGGTGTGGCCCGTGTGGAAGATTTACGTCATGACAAACCCCCTGCTTCATCCCAGCCCGCTTCCGTTCGGCCTGCCTCCCTTTGCTGACCTCCAGGCCTCGCATTATGCGGAGGCAGCAGAGGCCGGGTTCGCCGGCCACCTGGCGGACATCCGGGCCATTGCGGAGAACCCTGAACCGGCCACCTTCCAGAACACGGCGGTGGCGATGGAGCTGTCCGGGCAGTTGCTGCAAAGGGCTTCTGCCGCCTTCTTCACCCTGGTGTCCGCCGATGCAACGGATGACATCCGGGATCTTGAAACAGCACTCTCGCCGCGCTTTTCCGCCCACCAGGATGAGGTTTTCCTGAACCGGGCGCTGTACGAGCGCTTCGCTGCCCTCGATACTTCCAGCCTCGATGCCGAGTCCGGGCGCCTGGTGGACGAGTATGTGAAGGAATTCCGGCAGTCCGGCATCCAGCTGGACGCGGCCGGGCAGGAGCGGCTCAGGGAGCTCAACGCGGAACTCTCCCGGTTGGGCACAGAGTTCGGCCAGCGGGTCAAGGAAGGTATGAAGTCGGCGGCCCTCCTGCTTGATGACGCCGCGGATCTGGCGGGGATGCCTGCCGACGACGTGGCACGGGCCGCGGAAGCTGCCCGTGCTGCGGGGCACCATGGGAAGTTCCTCCTGGCGCTGATCCAGCCCACCAACCAGCCCGCCCTCGCCGTCCTTGAGAGCCGGGACATCCGTCGTCGGCTCTTTGAGGCCTCGGTGGCCCGCGGGAGCAGCGGCGGGAACCTCGACGTCCTGGATTTGGCCCGGTCCATGGCGGGACTCCGTGCCGAAAAGGCCGCCTTGCTGGGCTTCGCGAACTACGCAGAACTGGTGGTGGACCGCCAGACCGCGCCTGATTTTGAGTCGGTCCAGTCGATGCTGAACCGCATGGCACCGGCGGCCGTCCGCAACGCAGACCTTGAAGCCGCTGCCCTTGCCGAGTCAGCCGGACACCCCCTGGAGGCCTGGGACTGGGCCTTCTACTCCGCCAAGGTCCGGCGGGAGAAATACGAGGTGGACGAGCAGGCACTTCGTCCATTCTTCGAGCTGGAGCGGGTCCTTACTGAGGGCGTCTTTTTCGCCGCAACATCCCTTTACGGCATCACCTTCCAGGAGCGGACGGACCTGGCCGGGTACCACCCGGATGTCCGTGTCTGGGAGGTCCGGAACGAGGACGGCACTGCATTGGGCCTGTTCCTGGGCGACTACTACACGCGGGAGTCCAAGCGCGGGGGTGCCTGGATGAGTTCGCTGGTGGACCAATCGGAGCTGCTGGGAACAAGACCAGTTGTCATCAACAACCTGAACATCTCCAAGCCGCCGGCGGGCGAACCCACGCTGCTGACCCTCGACGAGCTGCGGACCATGTTCCACGAATTCGGCCATGCACTCCACGGGTTGTTCTCGGACGTGGCGTACCCGAGGTTTTCCGGCACCGCTGTCCCCCGCGATTTTGTCGAATACCCGTCGCAGGTCAACGAGATGTGGATCATGTGGCCGGAGGTGCTGGCGAACTACGCCAAACACTACAAAACCGGGGAGCCGCTCCCCCGGGACATTGTGGACAAACTCCAGGAATCACAGCTGTGGGGCGAGGGCTTTGCCACGACTGAGTACCTGGGCGCGGCCCTGCTGGACCTGGCCTGGCACGTCCTGGGAGCCGCCGATGTGCCGGAGGACGCAGTGGCTTTCGAGGACAAGGCACTCGCGGCCGCCGGCATCGCCCACGCCCTGATCCCGCCGCGCTACCGCACGGGGTACTTCCAGCACGTCTTCGCCGGTGCCGGGTACGCCGCCGGATACTACTCGTACATCTGGAGCGAAGTGCTGGACGCCGAAACAGTGGACTGGTTTACCGAGAACGGCGGCTTGTCCCGGGCCAATGGCGAACGCTTCCGGCAGGAGCTCCTGTCCCGCGGAAACAGCAGGGACCCCCTCGAGTCCTTCCGCACCCTCCGCGGCCGCGAGGCAAAACTCGAGCCCCTCCTGAAGCGCCGCGGCCTGGAGTAAAGCCCCCGTCCACCCCGATTAAAGAAGTACGACGCCGGTCCCCCACCAAAGAAAGGTGAGGAACCGGCGTCGTAAATAAAGACGCAAGGCGACCCGCTTAGCGACGGACGGCGTTATCCGGCAGCGTGCGTAAAAGGGCCCCCGCGCGCCAGCCAGCTACAAAAGCTGCCAGGAGGGCGCGGGGAATAGCACGCAGAGGATGACGCCGCCCGGCGCCCCAAAAGGCGCCAGAGAAGCGACTTACCAGCCGCGCTCGGCGAGGCGGTGCGGCTGGGGGATCTCGTCGACGTTGATGCCCACCATGGCTTCACCCAGGCCGCGGGAGGCCTTGGCGATGACGTCGGGGTCATCGTAGAAGGTGGTGGCCTTCACGACGGCAGCGGCGCGCTGAGCCGGGTTGCCGGACTTGAAGATGCCCGAGCCAACGAACACGCCGTCAGCACCGAGCTGCATCATCATGGCGGCGTCAGCCGGGGTGGCAATACCGCCGGCGGTGAACAGCACCACCGGAAGCTTGCCGGCAGCGGCAACTTCCTTGACCAGTTCGTACGGGGCCTGCAGTTCCTTGGCCGCAACGTAGAGCTCGTCCTCGGGCAGGGCGGCGAGCTTGGCGATCTCGGAGCGGATCTGGCGCATGTGCCCGGTGGCGTTGGAGACATCGCCGGTGCCGGCCTCGCCCTTGGAGCGGATCATCGCCGCGCCCTCGTTGATGCGGCGCAGCGCCTCACCGAGGTTGGTGGCACCGCAGACGAAGGGAACCTTGAAGTTCCACTTGTCGATGTGGTTGACGTAGTCGGCCGGGGTCAGGACCTCGGACTCGTCGATGTAGTCCACGCCGAGGGACTGCAGAATCTGGGCCTCGACGAAATGGCCGATCCGGGCCTTGGCCATGACCGGAATGGACACGGCGTCGATGATCTGGTCGATCATGTCCGGATCGGACATGCGGGACACGCCGCCCTGGGCACGGATATCGGCCGGAACACGTTCCAGCGCCATCACAGCAACAGCACCGGCATCTTCGGCGATGCGGGCCTGTTCGACGTTGACGACGTCCATGATGACGCCGCCCTTGAGCATCTCAGCCATGCCCCGCTTCACGCGGTTGCTGCCCGTGACGCTGTTCGCGGACGAACCGGCCTCGTTGCTTACATCAGGTGTAGACACAAAAACCCCTATGGGTAGATAGATGACCTTCGCCGGGAGTGCAGGGCGGCACGTCAGATGCCGTGTTTACACACACCGGGTTGCCGGATCCATTGACCGGGCAGTCCTAATACTAGTCTCACCCCGGCCGCCCGGCTCAATTCGTGTTAATCAGCCGGGGACGGTTCCGCAAGAGCCTGCCGGCGGACCGAAACCACACGCTGGACCACGGTGACGAAGCTGGCGAGGGCGAGCAACGACAGCGTCACCAGCAACACCACGCTGGGAAGCCCCAGACCGGTAAATCCGGTGACCACCAGAACCGAAACCAGGCGCTCCGCGCGTTCGGCGATGCCCACGTTGGCGGTGAAGCCCAAGGACTCGGCTTTGGCCCTGGCGTAGGAAACCACCATGCCCAAGACAAGGCAGACGGTGGCCATCATCGCGATGGGAACATTGGCGCCGCCCGTGAAGAACCATACGGCGAGCCCCGCGAACAGGGCACCGTCGGCGATCCGGTCCAGCGTGGAGTCGAGGAAGTTGCCCCAGCGGCCGCCCACCGCCTGCATCCTGGCCATGATGCCGTCGAGGACGTCGGAGAAGATAAACGCTGTGATAAACAGGGTTCCCCACCAGAGCTGGCCCAGGGGGTAGAAGACGAGGGCCCCCACCACCACGCCGGCCGTGCCGATGATCGTGACGGCGTCTGGTGAAACGCCTATGCGCAGGAGCCAGCGGGCAATCGGGGTGAACAGGGCTGTGAAGAACCCGCGCGCGTGCTTATTCAGCATCCGTCTCCCCGGGCCAGGCGTCGGCGACCTGCTGGCGGACCTCATCTAGGGTCTGCGTGATCGCCTTGGTCTGGGCGATGATGGGGAAGAAGTTCCCGTCGCCGCCCCACCGGGGAACGATGTGCTGGTGCAGGTGCGCGGCGATGCCGGCCCCGCCCACCACGCCTTGGTTCATCCCCAGGTTGAAACCGCCGGGATTCGACACCTTCCGCAGGACCCGCATGGCGGTCTGGGTCAGCTCGGCGAACTCTGCCGTCTCCTCCACCGTCAGATCCGTGTAATCCGGGACGTGGCGGTACGGGCAGACCAGGAGATGCCCGGGGTTATAGGGAAACAGGTTCAGCACCACGTAGCACGTCTTTCCCCGGTAGACGATGAGTGCTTCCTCATCGGTACGGGCGGGTCCGACGCAGAACGGGCAGTCGTTTTCGTTCTTGAACTGGTGCTGGCCGCCCTTGATGTAGGCCATCCGGTGCGGAGTCCACAGGCGCTGGAAAGCGTCCGGGACACCGGCGAGGTCAAAGTCGTCGGTAACGCCGGCATCCCCCGGATATCCTGCGCCTGTGTTCTCCTGCACCGTACTGTTCCGTTTCGCTAGCTGGTCCGGTTCCGGACGGCTTCAGTGATCCGCTTGACTGCCTCGGCCACGGGCACGCCGTTGTCCTGGCTTCCATCGCGGAAGCGGAAGGAGACAGCGCCTGCCTCGGCGTCATCACCGCCGGCGATGAGCACAAACGGGATCTTGTCCTTGCTGGCGGTGCGGATCTTCTTGGGGAACCGGTCCGAGGAGGTGTCCACCTCGGCACGGATCCCTGCCGCCTTAAGCTGATCAACGACGTCGAACATGTACTCGTTGAACGTCTCCGCTACAGGAATGCCCACCACCTGGACGGGTGCGAGCCACGCCGGGAAGGCGCCGGCATAGTGCTCGGTCAGCACACCCATGAACCGCTCCACTGAACCGAAAAGCGCACGGTGGATCATCACGGGGCGCTGGCGGGTGCCGTCGGCGGCCTGGAATTCCAGCTCAAAGCGTTCAGGCAGGTTGAAGTCCAGCTGGATGGTGGACATCTGCCAGGTGCGGCCCAGCGCGTCCTTGGCCTGGACGGAGATCTTGGGGCCGTAGAAGGCTGCTCCGCCCGGGTCCGGCACGAGTTCCAGCCCGGATTCCTGCGCGACCTCGGCCAGGGTCCTGGTGGCTTCCTCCCAGGCGGCGTCCTCGCCGACGTACTTTTCCGGGTCCTTGGTGGACAGTTCCAGGTAGAAGTCGTTGAGTCCGTAGTCCTTGAGCAGGTCCAGGACGAAGGTCAGCGTCTTGGTGAGTTCGTCCTTCATCTGTTCGCGGGTGCAGTAGATGTGGGCGTCGTCCTGTGTCATGCCGCGCACGCGGGTGAGGCCGTGCACCACGCCGGACTTCTCATAGCGGTAGACCGACCCGAATTCGAACAGGCGCAGCGGCAGCTCCCGGTACGAGCGCCCGCGGGACCGGAAGATGAGGTTGTGCATGGGGCAGTTCATCGGCTTCAGGTAGTAGTCCTGCGCCGGCTTGCGGATGCTGCCGTCTTCGTTGAGTTCCTCATCCACCCGCATGGCGGGGAACATGCCGTCCTTGTACCAGTCGAGGTGGCCGGACACTTCGTAGAGGTGGCCTTTGGTGATGTGCGGCGTGTAGACGAACTCGTAGCCCGCTTCGACGTGGCGCTGCCGTGAGTAGTCCTCCATCTCCTTGCGGATGATGCCGCCCTTGGGGTGGAAGACGGGCAGGCCGGAGCCGAGTTCGTCAGGGAAGGAGAACAGGTCCAGTTCGGAGCCGAGCTTGCGGTGGTCGCGGCGCTCGGCCTCGGCAAGGCGTTCCTGGTAGGCCTTGAGGGCGTCCTTGGTGGGCCAGGCCGTGCCGTAAATGCGCTGCAGCTGCTGGTTTTTCTGGTTTCCCAGCCAGTAGGCCGACGACGACCGGGTGAGGGCGAAGGCGTTGGAGATCATCTTGGTGTTGGGCAAGTGCGGGCCGCGGCAGAGGTCGCACCAGACGGTGGTCCCTTCCTTGCGCTCAACGTTGTCGTAGATGGTGATGTCGCCGGCGCCGACCTCTACATTGACGCCCTCACCGGCTTCGGCGGCCTCGTTTTTCTTGCCCAGGAGTTCGAGCTTGTAGGGCTCGTTCTTCATCGCCTCGCGGGCCTCCTCCTCGGAAACGACGCGGCGGACGAACTTCTGGTTCTGGTTGACGATCTTGAGCATCATCTTCTCGAGGGTTTTGAGGTCCTCGGGGGTAAAGGGCTCGGCGACATCGAAGTCGAAGTAGAAGCCGTCGGTAATGTACGGGCCAATGCCCAGCTTGGCATCGGGGCGCAGCTGCTGGACAGCCTGTGCCATCACGTGGGCGGTGGAGTGGCGGAGTACGTTAAGCCCGTCCGGGGAATCGATGGTGACACCCTCAACCTCGGCGCCTTCGGGCAGTTCCTGGTCCAGGTCCTTCAGCTCGCCATTGACGCGGGCCACAACAACATCACGGCGCTCAAAGAAGAGTTCCGCACCGGTTGTCCCGGTAGTCACCTTGGTCTCTTCGCCATCGACGAGAAGGGTGATCTGCTGGGCATCTGACACGGGTGTCTCCTATTCAAAGTTAAGGCTTCATAGCTTGTGGCATACGGGGACCACAGCCAGCCACCGTCAATGCTATCGGTTCGGCGAAGGGCCGACCAAAGCGGCACACGGCAGCCTCACCCGCTAAAACCGGTAATTGCCAGGGTCCTGCTGATCCCGTCCAGGGGATGCGGGACATCGCCAGGCTGGTCTGCAGGCGTTGGGAAGGGCAAAGTCTCCGTGCGGCTGAGGTCCCAGGCCATGCTGGCACTGATGCTGATGCCCCTCGGCCCTGTCCTCCTGGTAGTGCCGCGGATGAGCAGCAACCTGGTTCCGAACAGGAGCAGCCCTGCGTTTTCCTGGGCTTCGTGGAAGAAGACCGAATCGACGCAGCCGGTGCCGTCGTCAATGCTGATGAAAACCACCCTCCTGCCGCCCCGCATAGGAGGTGTCTGGGTGGCCACGCGCACTCCGGCCACCAGCACTTCAGTCCCGTTACGCAGGCCAAGGAGCTTGTCCGCTGTTGTGACGCCCAGCCGTTCCAGGATGGGGCGGTGGCTTTCCATCAGGTGGCTGCTGACATCAACGGCCATCAGGTCCAGTTCCGCCCGGACATTCTCTACGAGGGTGGGTGCGGGCAGCCCCGGTTTAACGTTCCGCAGCTCCACATCGCCCAAGGGAAGGGACAGCTGCCCCTCGACCAGTTCGACGCCCTTCCGCCCGGTGCCTGCATTTTGCAGCCGTTGCAGGTGCTGGACCAGGTCAGCCCGGTTGGCCATTCCGCCTGCCTCCCGATGGAGGGAATCAAACGCACCCAGCTGGGCCAGCCGTTTGATGCTTGGCTTGCTCAGCCGCGAGCGCGCGCGGAGGTCTGCGAGGGAGTCGTAGGGCTGGCCGGCAACTATCCTTTTCAATTCGGTGGCGGACAACCCGTAGATCCCGTTCAGGCTCAGCCGGATTCCGAGCTTCCCGGCATCAGGTCCGTGCAGGATCCGCTCCACCCGGTACTCCCCTTTGCTGCGGTTGATGTCCAGGGGAAGGATGGGGATGCCAAGCCTTCTTGCCTCCGCCACGAGAAGCCGTTTTGGGTACATGCCGGGGTCGTGCTCCCACAGGCCTGCCAGGAACGCTTCCGGGTGGTGCGCCTTCAGCCATGCTGACTGGTACGTGGGCACGGCGAAGGCCGCCCCGTGGGCTTTGCAGAAACCGAAGCTGGCAAAGGACTTCAGGGTCTGCCAGACCTTGTCTACGACGTCGGGTGAGAAGTTCTTTGCCTTGGCATGCTTCCGGAAGTACTCCTCCACCCGGAATTCCCCAGACTCGCTGCTGAGGGCGCGGCGGAATTCATCGGCCTTCGCAAGCCCGCACCCGGTCATGACATCGAGAGTCCGGAGGATTTGTTCGTGGAACACCGTCACGCCGTGGGTCTCCTGGAGTACCGGCTTCAGGAGGGGGTGCGGATAAACCTCGGGAGCAAACCCGTGCCGGTGCTCCAGGAAGGGCCGCACCATGTCCGATTTCATGGGCCCGGGACGGAACAGGGAAATATCGATGATGAGGTCATTGAATTCCCGCGGCGCCATCTTGCCAATGAGCTCACGCTGCCCAGGTGACTCGATCTGGAAGCAGCCCAGGGTGTGGGTGCTCCGGATAAGTTCAAAGGTGGGCTCATCATCCAGGGGAATGGCGTTCAGGTCGATGTGCCCGTTCTCTGCAATGAAATCAGGCCCGGTCCCGCCAGTTCCGGTTGCATGGCCACCGGCAGCCACCACTTCCTCTTTGGAGGGATGGATGCGGATGATTTCCCGAACGGCAAATGCCATGGCGCTCTGCATCCTGACGCCCAGGACGTCGAGCTTGAGCATGCCCATGGGGTCCATGTCGTGCTTGTCGAACTGGCTCATGGGCAGTCCAAGCCCGCTGGGCTGGACAGGGGTGCGGTCCAGCAGGGTGGCATCCCCCAGGATCACCCCGCAAGGATGCATGGAGATGTGCCGGGGCAACCGGTCCAGGCGCTCGGTCAAGTCCACCAGCAGGTCAAGCTGCTGGTTGCCATGGGAATCCCGCTGTTCCACCCGGCCGGCAAATTCCCTCAATTCGGGCTTCTCCTGCAGCGCCTCGCGGAACTTCGAAGCTGAAAACCGCCACAATTGCTTGGCGATGTCCCCCACGTCCCCCTCATCCATCCCCAGGGCAAGGCCGGCGTCCCGCACAGCACCGCGTGCCCGGTAACCGTTCTGCATGCTCATGAGCGTGACGCGTTCTTTGCCAAAGCGCTCGAAAATCCGGTGGTACACGTTGTGCCGTTCGGCGCTCTCGACGTCGATATCAATATCCGGCAAGGTGGCCCGGTCCTGGGAGAGGAACCGTTCGAAGATGAGGTCGTGCTGCAGCGGATTTACCTGGCTGACGTCAATGAGGTAATTGACCAGGCTGGAGGCCCCGGAGCCCCGGGCGGCTGCCCGCACCCCCATGTCCTGGATCATCCTTGAAACCTCCGCCACGGTGAGGAAGTAGGAGGAGAACCCCAGGTTCTGGATGATCCCCAGCTCATGCTCAAGCCGGTGGAGCATTTCCTTTTCGCTGGTGCCGGCAATCCCGGGGAACCTCCTGCCAATCCCCGCCTGGCAGCGCTGCACCAGTTCCACATGCGGATCCTGGCTGATCCCGATGACCGCGGCTTCGGGCACTACCGGCTGCTTCCACCCCATGTCCGTGACGGGATCAATCCTGCACACATCGGCGAGCGCCTCTGTTTGTGCCATGAGCCTGTTGAGGTCTTCTGCCCCATAGCCGGCAGCGGAGATGATTTCCCTCCCCAGCTGGAGCATCTGACGGGAGGATTTCAGCCAGGCCTGGCCGTTTGGTTGCAGCAGCGGTTCCTGGGCCAGTTCCGGAAGGGATTTCAGGGTCCGGGCTGAATCCAGGACGTCTGCGGTTGCCGCCCCGTCCTCTGCGCAATACCGGACCGCGTTGGTGAGGATTGCCGGGATGCTGTGTTCTTCGGCGAGTTTAAGCATCCGGACGGCGTGTGCTGTACTCAAGGGAGATCCCGGGGCGCTGAGCTGGGACACGATCTCGGCCACCACAGTTCCCGCGGGCATGGCGTCCAGCCACTGCTTGAAAAGGGTGCGCGGGCGCAGGTAACGCCGCCCGCCCATGGCCCGACCGACGTCGGAATCCGGGCCTATCAGCACCATCAGCACAGGTTTAAGGGTTTGGGGATCCAGGGTGCGGGAGGCAAGTTCCGCACGGGTTACGGCCACCGGCACAACTCCCCCGGACTTTCCCGAGGTGCGGGCATGGGCGTCTGACACAAGCCGGCACAGCGCGCGGTAGCCGGCACCGTTGTTGTTGCCGCGGGCAAGCACCACCACGCGGCCCGCCAGCTGGGTGCGGTGATCGCCGTCGTCGTCATAAACGGCAAGGTCCACCCCGACGATGGGGTCAATGCCGGTGTCCATGCACGCCTTGAGGTGCTTGATGGTCCCGTACAGGCCGTCCCTGTCCGTGCAGGCGAGCGCGCTGGCGCCGTCAGCAGCAGCCGCCTGCGCCAGTTCCTCGGGCCATGACACTCCATAGTGGGCGCTGAATGCGGTGGAGACGTGGAGGTGCGTGAAGCTCATGCTGTTCTGGGTCGAAGTGCGTCATGGATCCGCAGGATCCGCCAGCGGCCGCTGCGGATATGGCGGGTCAGGTCAAGGGTGAGCGGCTCTCCCTGTTCAGCCAAGCCGGAGCCCGGAGCTGAAGGCAGCACCTGGACCCGCCAGATTTCATGGTCCACCAGGCCGGGGCCGCTGCCCAGCGGTGCACGGGTTTCTTCGGCCCACCATTGGCGGCGCTCGTACCAGCGCACCGGTTCGGCGCAGACCGAATAGGAACGTCCGGCCCAGATAACACCAACTGGATTGCCCTCAGGGGTGCAGGAGACGTCAACGGATTCGCTGAACATGCCCATGGCGCCTCCCGGATGCAGAAAGTTCGAACAGAAACCGTTCGAATATATATTCGAACAGAACCAGTCTACGCCTCCCGGAAGACGCCGCATAGACAAAGGACCGGGAGCGGGTTCAGCGGGAAGGGGAAATGCCGGGAAGCGTCTTCGGCTTACATTTCCGTCAGCCTTCAGGGGTGGACGGACCGAACGGCAGGGAGCAGGATTGTGCCATGAGCACCCATGACGCACTCCTCAAGCAGGTCAGTCTCAAGGCCCAGGACTCCACCCTTGTGGCAACTTTCGATCTGGACGGCAGTATCCCCGGTTCCGGTGCCTATGTGGTGGGGCTTGTGGCTGCCAGTCCGGACTACTCGTCCCAGCGGCGCCTGGGTATTGAATTCATGAACGGGAAGCCGATTTCCTTTTTCTCGTTCAACCATGACCAGAGTAGTGAGGAAAACTACGATCTTTCAGGCGTCAGCCACTCGGACAGCACCATCACCGGCCACTTCCCCATGGCAGCGATCAACGGCCTCGGCGAAGGGCACGTGATGACCGGCTTCAGCGAGGCTGACGGACGGGAATTCCAGTCCGGTGTTCCCGTGGAGGAGAACCTGTAACAGCTGGGCCGGGCGGCTCAGCTGTTTTCTTTGTGGACCCGGAGTTCGAGTTCGATGAAGCCGGAGATCATGGCCCGGTAGGTGGACTCTACGATGTCCGGGTCGATGTCCTTCTTTTCGGCTGCGGACCGGACGTGTTCAATGATCCGTTCCACCCGCCCCGGAGCGCGCACCTCTGCGTCGTCACCCTTGAGCGTTCCGGCGATCCGGATCAGGCGCTCGCGGCGGGCGATCAGGGTGACAATCTGCTCATCCACCTCGTCCACGGCAATCCGGACGGCAGCGAGCTGTTCCTTGTCGGCCAAAGCATCTCTATCGTTCCCTTGAATTGTCGCCATCCTCTGACAGTATCGAACCATGCAGCCAAGAGTCGACTTCATTTCACTGGGCGTCCGCAGCGTTCCGGTGTCCCGCGCGTTCTATGTTGACGGCCTGGGCTGGCCGGTCCACCGTGAGGCTCCGGGAGAAGTGGTGTTCATCCAGGTGAACCACGGCCTGGTGCTGTCGCTCTGGGACGTCCGCCAGATGCAGGCCGATGCCGGCGTCAGTGCTCCCGGCCCCGTTCCCTGCATCACCCTCAGC
Organism: Pseudarthrobacter sp. W1I19; assembly: GCF_030817835.1. Taxonomy (NCBI): domain Bacteria; kingdom Bacillati; phylum Actinomycetota; class Actinomycetes; order Micrococcales; family Micrococcaceae; genus Pseudarthrobacter; species Pseudarthrobacter sp. W1I19. Next base: position 1,840,197 of record NZ_JAUSZR010000001.1, on the reverse strand, counting down.
CACAACCTGCCGGGCACCGAGGACGTGGACCGGGTCATGGCAGAAGCCGCCGCGGCAGGCGCCCAAATCATTGCCGAGCCCATCACCCAGCCGTGGGGCGGGTACAGCGGCTACTTCGCAGACCCTGACGGCTTCCGCTGGGAGGTGGCGTACAACCCCACGTGGACAGTGGACGACGCCGGCACGGTCACTGTTTAGGCCGCATCCCGCCCGGGCATGGGCTTCTAGAAGAGGGCCTCCACGGGCCGGATCAGCTCCGGCCCGTTGTTGCGCACGTTCCCCACGTCCTTGCCCACGGAATCGACGTGCCAGTCCGACGCCACATCTTTGACCCCGGACCGTACCAGGTCCACGAGCCCGGCCGCGTCGTCGGCCTGGGGGTCCAGCCACGCTTCCATGGTGGATTTGTCCATCGGCAGCGGAACCCGGTCGTGCAGTGCCGTCAGCTTGCCGAACACCGTGTCCTCGCTTCCGGGCGGCGGCGTGTCAGTGGTGAGGATGGACGTGGATAACACCCACCCGCCCGGCTCCCCCGCCGGCCACGCCGGATCCTTCCACCACTCGTAAAGCCCCGCGAAAACCAGGCCGCGGCCCTCTCCCGGATGCACGTAGTAGGGCTGCTTCGACTTCCCGGGCCCCTGCTTCCACTCGTAGTAACCGTCCGCCGGCACCGCGCACCGGCGTGACTGCACGGCTTTGCGGAAGGCCGGTTTTTCCAGCACGGATTCGCTCCGGGCGTTGATCATCCGCGAACCGATGCCAGGGTCCTTGGCCCAGGACGGCACAAGGCCCCACCGCGCCACGTGGAGCTGGCGCACCTGCCTCGGCGCAGGCCCCTCCTCAATCAACCGCTCCAGGACGATGGGCACGGCATCGGTTGGCGCAACATTCCACGACGGCGGGATGTGCACCTCCTCCTCAAGCCCGGCGTCGAACTCAGCCAGGAGGTCCCCCACAGCACGTGCCATCACATAACGTCCACACATGGCTCCAGCATGCCACCGGCCATCTGAGCTGTCATGTGAAGCGCCGGGAACTGGGGAATATGGGCCTGCACGCTACCGTTGAAAGGAAGGAAACAATCAACCACGCATAGGAGAAACTTATGGACTTCACTCCCGAATCCGGCACCATCACCATGTTCTCCACCACCTGGTGCGGCTACTGCAACCGGCTAAAGAAGCAGCTGGACGCGCAGGGCATCGGCTACAAGGAGATCAACATTGAGGAAGTGGAAGGTACCGCTGAACTCGTGGAGCAGCTCAACGGCGGCAACCGCACAGTGCCCACCGTCCTCTTCCCGGACGGCACCGCTGCCACCAACCCGTCCGCTGCCGAGGTCAAGACCCGCCTCGCAGCCTAAGCGGCAGGACAGCCCCAAGGACCAGGGCAGCCTCACAGGCACCCCGGACAGGCGAAACGGGACCAACCGCAGGTTGGTCCCGTTTTTGTTGCAGTCTTATGCCCCCAGGTCGCTGAAGGGTGCCGTTTCAAGGGCGGTGTGTCCGGCATAGGTTGCCAGCAGTGCCTCCTCCACCGCTGCGACGTCCACGCCGGGAACAAGATCATCCACTGCCCCGGCAGTGGCAGGATCCCAGTCCAGGCCCAGGGCGGTGTAGGTATCGGTGAGGACCTTGCGGATGGGCGCGGAGTTTTCCACCACGATGACGGAGCTGAACAGCCAGCCGCCGGCCACCACGCGCTGGGCGGTACCTACCAGCTTCACCTGGCGGGGAGTACCAGGTGCGCTGCCGTGCACACTGAATTCCCCGGGGCAGTACTCGCCGGGAATCTCACCCACCGCTGCGTGCACCCCAAGGCTGCGCAGGGCATCCGCGAACAGCTCACCGAAGTACCCGAACCGGCTTTTGGATCCCGCGATCGCGTCCGCGTCGGGTTCAATGTGGTCCACCACCAGCGTCCCCTGGTGGTAGGCCGCCGCCCGGCCCCCGGCGCGGCGGACCAGCGGCTCAAAACCGTTGTCGCGGCAGGCCTGCTCCGCTGCTTGGAAACCCGGCAGCCGGGTATCCCGCTGGCCGAACGCCACCGTGGGTGCCGGCCGGTACAGCCGCAGCATGGGGCCTATTTCCCCGGTCCTCGCCCTGGCCAGGAGCTCCAGGCCAAATTCCAGGTCCCGCCCGGCGCCCAGCGAAACCTCCTGGCGCACCACTGTCAGTGTGCGGGTTCCCGGATCGGCATGGTGCATGTTGCTAAGCTCCCCTGTGGTCATCGTGCAGTTCCTTGCTGTTGCGGCCGCGTTCGCAGTGATTGACGCGATTTGCTGGCCGGACAGGCCAAACCTAGGTTACGCCGTGACCTTCGAGGTCATTTATAGCGCCGGCATTGTGTTTTTGCCCTCCGTCCGGCGTTCGACGGCGGCAGCTGGCTCACAGCCCTGGGTTCGGTCAGCGCCGCCCCACCCAGAGGCCGTGCAGCAGCGGGAGGGCGGACGCAACCATCAGAGCGCTGCCGAGACCGGGATCGTTGGCACGGACCACAGCCCCTGCAATCAACACGGCGCCGAATACCAGGGCCGACGCCGCGCGCCGCACCGTCCGGTCCAGCCTGGCGGCCTGCCGCTCCAGGCGGGGGTTGGCGCCGGTAAGGTTGCCTTCCTCGATCCTGGCAATGAGTGCGTCGAGGCGCCTGGGCAGGCGAAGCGCGAGTCCTGCGGCGTCAAATGCCTGCTGGGCCGCGTCCTGCACGAGGTTGCCGCGCTCGTCCCGGAGCAGCTGCGCGGCGTAGGGCTCCACCGAGTCCCACAGGTTGAACCGGGGGTCCAGGGAACTGCACACTCCCGATGTCAGCGACATCGCTCGGATGATGAGCAGGAAGTTCTCGGGCAGCTGGAACGGCAGGGAGCGCACCACGTCGCCGAATTCCATCGCGAAGTCACGGAACTCCCGCGGATCCACCTCGCGCAGCTCGGCGAAACCCATTCCGCCGAACCTGCCGAACAACTGCGTCATGGCCCGTTCCAGCCCCACCACGTCAGCTGCCGGCATCAGGACGCCTACATCGCCGATGGCAGCCACCAGGCCTTTGCCGTCCCGCGCGGCGGCAGCGAACAGGAGCTTGCGCAGGCCGCTGCGGGTCGAGGCCGGAACCTCACCCATCATGCCGAAGTCGATGAACGTCAGCTTCCACGGGAGCCCGCCGGCGCCGGCAGGAGCCGGGGTGACGAAAATATTGCCGGGGTGCGGGTCCGCATGGAAAAACCCGTTGGTGAACAGCTGGTCGAACATCACGGACGCGAACACCGGCGCCACCTGGGCGGGATCGATGCCTGCCGCCTTGAGCGCCGCGACATCCGTAATCTTGATGGCCGTGACGTCCTCAAGAGTCAGCACGCGGCGGGTGCACCGCTCCCAGGCGACGCGTGGCACCGCCACTCTGGTGTCGTTGGCAAAGTCCACCCCGAAACGCTCGGAATTGGCGGCTTCATGGAGGTAGTCGATTTCTTCGAAGCTGGTCTGGGCGAATTCCGTTACCAGGGCCGGAACGTCGGCGCGGCTGGAAACCACACGGAAGCGGCTCAGCCATCCACCCACCTTGCGCAATGCCGCCAGGTCGACGTCGACAATTGCGTCAATGCCCGGGCGCTGCACCTTGATCACCACATCCTTCAGCCCGGTCTCGGCGACATCAGCAGGAAGAAGGCGTGCGCGGTGCGCCTGCCCCAATGAGGCGGCGGCGATGGTGGCCTCCTCAATCCAGGCGAAGGCCTGCTCGAGCGGGACTCCCAGTTCCTTCTCGGCCAAGGCCCGGATGGCTGGAAACGGGACCGGGGGCACCTCGTCCTGCAGGCCCGCGAGTTCGGTGGTGATTTCCGGGGGAAGCACGTCAAGCCTGGACGAGAGGAACTGGCCCACCTTGATCATCAGGCCGCCGAGGTCCACCGCGAGCATGTGGAAACGCCGGGCGAAGCGCTGCATCCGGGCCGGCCGCGTCCGCTCAGCCACCAGCCCAAGCCCGATCCGCGGGAGCAGCAGCTCAAACCACCAGGTCACTGCCAGGTTCCAGGCCGCGAAGCGGAGTATGCGGCGGTACCGGGCCCGGATATTTCCGGCACCGGGAACCTGCACCGGATCTGCCCGGTTGCGGCGGACCGAAGCCACCCGGGTCAGCCTTGGGCGAGGATGGAATACATCCGGCGGCGGGCCTCTTCGAGCACGGCCACGGCCTGCTGCACCTGGTCTGGCGTGCCCGTGCGGCCAACTTGCGCCGCGGCTTGCGCCAGCTCAATTCCAGCCTTGGGCAGGGAACCAAAACCGGCGGCCGGGCCTGCTGCACCCCACGGCGCTGACTCGTGCACGCCTGCCGCCTCCTCACGGCCGGCTTCGGTCAACGAGTAGATCTTGCGGCCGTTGGATTCCTCGACGCTGATGACACCTTCATCGGCCAGCAGTTGAAGGGTGGGGTAGACAGAACCGGCGCTTGGTTTCCAACTGCCGCCGCTGCGCTCCTCGATCTCACGGATGATCTGGTAGCCATGCATGGGGCGCTCCGCGAGCAGGGCAAGCACGGCTGCCCGCACCTCGCCCTTGCCTGCGCGGGTACCTCCACGCCGTTCGAACCGCGAACGGAACTCCTCAACAGCCTGCCAGATGCCGTCGACGCTGTGTCCGCCAAAGCCGCCTGCCGGGTACGAATCGCGCACTGGGTCTCCTCTGTAAAATCGCCAGCGATATACAACGACACTTAACGATACATCCGCCCGGCGCGGGCGGGTCAGCTTTTGCGGAGGGTCAAAATCTGCTCCGCGCGCCCGAAAGGCCCCTGCAGATCGTGCAGGACTGTTGAGGTGAGGCCAATCCCGTCCCGTCCAAAGGAGACGGCGTTGTCCAGGCCCAGCCACTCCCCTTCGGGGCGCCGGTACATGTGGATCTGGAGGTCAACGTTGGGGAAGGCGTAGCTGTCCTTGCCCGGCGGCACCCTTGCGGCGATGCCGTTGGCGGTGTCCACCAGCCCCATCAGGCGGGCGAGGTCGCCACTGTCTGCCTTGTCCGTCAGGGGATGGTCCGTGCGCAGCCATACCTTGCCGGCTCCGGGGCGATGGCCTTCCGCCACGCGCATTTCAAGGGAGCGGATGTAGCCGCCGGGCCACACTGATGCGCCGTCGTAGGGCTTGCATTCGTCCGGGCCGGGAATGGCGGTGTCCTCCACGGCCGCCACGGCGGAAGTATCGCTGGTGACCATCCGCCAGGCCGTGGCCCGGATGGCGGTGCGGCCGCCCGCAATCAATTCGGCCTGCAGCAGTTCGATGGTTTTTCCCGGCCGGAGGGTGGTGGTCTCGATGTGGAACCCGCCGCCTGGAATCAGACCCAGGATTTCGTAGCTGAGCCGGGCCATCCGCAACCCCTCCCGCGGCTGGTGCCGCTCCAGGGAGTCCGCCATGAGGCCTGATGCGGGGGCCATGTGCTGCTCGTGGACATTCCAGGCACCCTGCGCGTGGATCGTGGAGCGGAAGCGTCCCCCGCCCAGTGACTGGTAGTAGTAGTTTCCCTCGGCCAGTTCAGGCAGATCGGTGGTCAACGGTGGCCCTCCCGGAGATTTCAGTGAATTCTGACTAACTCTATCGTTGCGGCGGCAGGCAACCGGCATAGGTTGTCAAAGGACTCGGTGAAATGTTGGACCCTGACGGCGGTCAGCGGACTAGACTCTTGATCGGTCCTGTCAGCAACCCTCGGAAGAGGTGTTCCATGCGCGTTATCAGCTACAACCTCCGCAAGCACAAAGCAAGCGGCGAACTCCTCGCCCTGGCACGGAACCATGACGTCGATGCACTCTGCCTCCAGGAGGTGGACGCCAGCGACCTCCCCGAGACCCTGGGCCCGCTGCACCTCGCTGACGCCACGAAGGGAAACCGGCTCGGGCTGGCCATCTACTACCGCACCAGCCGCTTCACGGCGCTGGACACCCAGTCCTTCGCCCTGAAGAAGTCAGTTCACGACAGGGTCCTGGCCCCGGCCCACGAGCGGCTCATCGGAACCAGGGTGGTGGACAACGAGACCCAGCATGAACTGGTGATCGGCTCCTTCCACGCGGCGCCCCTCACGGCCTCGAATTCCCTGCGCCGCAAGCAGATCCACGCCGCCCACGCCGAACTGCTCAGCATGGGCCAGGGACTCATGACGCTGATGGTGGGCGACTTCAACTACCCGTTCTTCACCAAGAACCTCCACATCCACATGAAGAACTCGGGCTACGCGCTCTCGCTCAGCAACCGGCGGACCTACACCCGCTACAAGGTCTTCAAGGGCCACTTCGACTTCGCCACGTCACTGGGACTGGACATCGAGAGCGTTGAGACGCTGCCCCGCGGAAACTCAGACCACCTGCCCATCCTGGTCCACGCCGAATACGGCCGGGATTATTGAGCAGGCACGTCTACTGAGCAGGACTGGAGCGCGATCCGGCAGGGAGGAACCTATGCCGAGGCGTCAATCCGTTCCCGCAGGTCCGGCCAGGCAGCGGCAAAGCCGGGGTGCAGTTCCTTGCCGTCCACCTCAGCCAGCGGTATCCACAACAACTCGATGCTTTCGGGGTCGCTGATGACGGGGTCGAACGGTTCCCTCACCTGCACCACCACTGTGGTGTAGGACCAGTAGCCCAGGTCCAGCACGGACGTAAAAAGCACCTCGACATCCCCGGCGGGCATGGCGGCCTCCTCCCAGGCTTCGCGCAAGGCTCCCGCCACGGCATCCTCGCCCTCGTGCAGCGCTCCTCCCGGGAGGCCCCACGTTCCGCCGTTGTGGCTCCAGACGGCCCGATGCTGCAGGAGCACACCCTTGGCGGGATCGTAGGCGAGGACGCCGGCGGCACCAAACCTGCCCCAAAAGCGGCCGCGGCTACCCTCGACCCAGGCATCACCGGGATCACGGGGACCAGTGCGGACAGGCGGGGTGGAGGACGCGGCGGACGCCAAAGAGTGATCCATCGCTCCAGTCTGACAGGTGCCCGGGGACGGGCGCACCCGCCCTGCCGGTACTAGTGACCGTTGCCGCGCTCGACGGCGAAATCACCGCCGGGATACATGATCGTTTCGTGTCCGTCATCAAAGCGGACCAGGTAGGGCGGAGTTCCGCCTTGGCCGCGGACCTCGAGAATCACTCCATGCCGGTCCGTAGACCCCACCGTCCTGCCGTGGACAATGATCCGGTCGCCCTGAGTTGCCTCCATGGCAATCACCTCCAGCCCCAGACTACGACTCCGGGCGGGGAGCGGAAAGGGCCGGCACAAAGTGGACGTGGCAGGATTTCGGTATGCCGCTGAACCTCCTCCTGCTCGCCGATACCCATGTGCCCAAGCGTGCCCGCGCGCTCCCTGCGCAGGTATGGGCCGCCGTCGAAAGCGCCGACGTGGTCTTCCACGCCGGCGACTGGGTGGCGGTGGAACTGCTCGACGAGCTTGAGCAGCGAAGCCGCTCCCTGGTGGGGGTCTACGGAAACAACGACGGCCCCGACCTGCGGTCCCGGCTGCCCGAAACGGCCGCAGTCACGCTGGACGGTGTCCGGTTTGCCATGGTGCACGAGACCGGGCCGGCGAAAGGCCGGGAAGCGCGGTGCGAGGCGCTCTTCCCTGATGCCGACGTGCTGGTTTTCGGGCACAGCCACATCCCCTGGGACACCACCGCGGAAGGCGGGCTGCGGTTGGTCAACCCCGGCTCCCCCACCGACCGGCGCCGACAGCCCGCCTGCACCTACATGACTGCTGTGGTGGACGCCGGCGCCCTTAAGGATGTCCGTCTGGTGGAAGTCCGCCGGGACAGGATGTGAGGGCGAAATGCGGCTTGGCAGCGGCCCGCCTCATTGCCTAGGCTTGAACGGTAAGCATACTTAGCTTTTAGTGTTCCACCCCTAAGCACAGGAGGACCACCATGACCGACCAGTACACCTTCCGCAACCCCGTTACCGCCTACGAAAAGATCTCTCCGCCGAAGCAGGACCAGCCCGAGCCCGGCCTGGATGCGGAACTGGCGCCGAAGGCGGATCTTGGCGAGGACACCTATCGCGGCACCGGACGGCTGGAGGGCCGGAAGGCGATCGTGACGGGAGCCGATTCGGGAATCGGTGCGGCCACGGCCATCGCTTTTGCCCGCGAGGGGGCCGATGTTGTGCTTTCCTACCTGCCGGAGGAAGAAGAGGACGCAGCCCGCATTGCCGGCATCATCGAAGCCGCAGGACGGAAGGCCGTCAAGGTGCCCGGGGACCTGAAGGACCCGGCCGCCTGCGAAGAACTGGTCGATACTGCAGTGGCCGTTCTGGGCGGCGTGGACATCCTGGTCAACAACGCCGGAAAACAGGTGGCGCAGGAGGACATCACCCAGATCACGGACGAACAGTTCGATCACACCCAAAAGACCAACGTCTATGCGATGTTCCGGGTTACCAAGGCGGCTGTTCCGCACATGCCGGCCGGGTCCACCATCATCAACACCACGTCCATCCAGGCGTACAACCCCTCCCCGACGCTGCTGGACTACGCCACCACCAAGGCGAGCATCAACAACTTCACCAAGGGCCTCGCGCAGCAGCTTGCACCCAAGGGCATCCGCGTGAACGCGGTGGCGCCCGGGCCCATCTGGACCCCGCTGCAGGTCAGCAGCGGCCAGCCGAAGGAGGAGCTGCCGGAGTTCGGCCAGTCCACGCCCCTTGGCCGGGCGGGCCAGCCGGCCGAACTCGCCCCGGCCTACGTTTTCCTGGCTTCGCCGGAGTCCAGTTACGTCCTGGGTGAAACCCTGAACGTTAACGGCGGAAGCCCCACACCGTAGCGCCCGGTCAAAGTACCTCCCGACGGCGGTGCCCCGCGCAGGACGCACGCGGCACCGCCGCCGGCATTAATCTTCGTCGCGGCCCGCGAGCAGATCGTCGGTCGCGGGGTCCGGCTGGCCGTCGAAAAACTGCGCCAGGACGGTTTTGAAGACGGTTTCCCCGGGAGCTGCGCGCAGGAACAGCGTCATGGACGAGCGCAGCTTCCGGGCGTCCACGCTGCCAAGAATCTCCTCGGCAGTGCGGTCTTTATGGTTGCTGAGCACCTGGGCGCATTCGAGCAGCCGCGGGCCCAATACGGGGTGGTCCAGGTACTCCCGGGCTTCCTCGAGGGAGTTGATGGCGTAGCGGCGGGATGTCTCGCTGTACCCCAGCCCCGCCAGCTGGGGAAAAACGAACCACATCCAGTGTCCGGACTTGTTGCCCACCTGCAGCTCGGCCAGCGCCTGGTCGTAGGTTCCGCCGCTGTTCTGTGCGGCAACAAAGCGTTCCAGGTCAAAACGATGGTTCACGGGTGTCTCCTTGTGGTGGGGCTTGGGGTGCGGACGGTTGCTCGAGGAAAGCGGCCGCGTGGCGTAACTGCGGATCCGGGTCAGTCCGCCACCGGGCAAGGACAACGGCGGCCCGTTGGCGGTCCCGGCCATGGAGCCGGGCCAGGAAAGGGGCCAGCACGTCCGCCAGCAGCGGGTCAACCAGTTCCCCGGTTCCGGCAGACCTCAGGAAGCCCTCGATCCGGGTCAAGTCTGAATGGCGCAGCAGCGCAGCTTTGGTTTGCAGCAGCACGACGGCGGCGAGCCGGCGCTCGTAGACGGCGCGCGCACCGGGCCGCGGTTGTCCCCAGAGCGCGGACGCCAACTGCACCACGGCGTCGTGATCGAGGTCCTTGTACTTCCGCAGCATATCGCGGACGGTTCCGCGGACGGCGCCCACCGAGGACCCGTAGGAGGTGAGCTCCCCGCCCAGCCTGCCCTCGACGTCGTCCGCCCGGTACCAGGCACCCTCATTCTGCAGGGTGCGGTCAACAAACCCGGCAGCAGCAGCCACCAGATCCCCCGCACTCATCGGGTGCGGCCTGCCGACGCGTGCCTGATGCAGAACGGCGTCCAGGGGCGCGCCTCCAGCCTTCCTTCGGCGATGGTTTCGCCGCAGACGGCGCAGGACCCGTAGGTGCCGTCGGCGATCCTGGCCAAGGCGGCGTCGACCTGCTCCAGGCCGGCACTGCTTTGCTTCAGCAGTGCCGACGCCTGGGACAGTTCGAAAGCAATGGTGGAGCCTTCAGGATCATGTTCGTCGTCTACGTTGGAATCCTGGCGGGCGGAGTTCGCAGCGGTGATGTCCGCACGGAGGGCCGGTAGCAAGGCCAGCTTCCGGGCCCGCTCCTCCTCGAGCAGGATCCGGAACCGTTCGAAATCGGGCATGCGAAAAGCCTAGCGCGCCGGTCAGTACCAGTTGTTGGCAACCGAGTGGTTCCAGGCCCCGCACGGCGAGCCGTACCGGCCGCGGATGTAGCCCAGGCCCCAATCGACCTGGGTGCGGTAACTGGTGAGCCAGTCGCTGCCGGCGCTGGAGTATTTGCCGGGTGGCAGCGCCTGGGCTATTCCATAGGCGCCGGAGTAGGGGTTGGTGGCCGTTGTCAGCCAGTTCGATTCCTTGGTCCAGAGCTGGGCGAGGCACAGGAACTGGTCCTGGCCCCAGCCGTATGCACCCAGCCGCCCCGAGGCGTAGCTCTTGGCCCCTGCCGGGTCGTTGACGGCACCGCCTGGAACGGACGGCACGACGACGGGCGGCGGGACGGGTGCCACCGGCAGCGCGGGTGCGGGGGCAGGATTCGCCGGCGCCGGGTTGGCGGGTGCGGGGTTCGCGGGTGCTGGATTGGCAGGTGCGGGGTTCGCGGGTGCTGGATTGGCCGGTGCAGGGGCGGCCGGAGCCTGCGGGCGGACTGCAGCCGCGGCGGCCGCCCTGGCTGCAGCTTCTGCCTGCTGACGGGTCTGCTCAGCAGCTGCAGCGCGCTTCGCGGCCTGCGCTGCCTCATAGGCGGCCTGCGCCGCCTGGCCCTGCCGGTACGCGCCCTCAACTGCCGCCGTCGTGCCCTTGAGAGAAGCCAGCTGCGCCGTCAGCTCCTCGCTGCGCTGCTGGCTTTCCGCTACCTGCCGTGCCATCGCATCCTGCGCGGACCGGGCGGCATCCAGTTTCGCTTTGGCTTCAAGGGACAACCGCTCACGTTCGGCTTTGGCGGCACTTTCCTGGGCAGCCAGCGAGGAGGCGATCCGTCCGGCCGACGCGGCCCTGGCCACCAACCCTGCCGTTTTGTCACCCACGATCTGCACCACATTGAGCCCCTGGACACTGTTGGTCTGGATCGCATCCAGGGCAACGAAGAATCCCATGGTGGTGCCGCCGGTCTTATAGGACTGGGCGGCGAGGGCACCCAGTTCCTTCCGGTGCCGGGACAGCTCCGCGTTCGACTGCGAAACCTGGGCCGTGAGGGCCCCCACTTTTGCGCTGGCCGCCTGAAGCGCTGAGTCTGTGACGGCATACTCGGCCGCTGACTGGACGGCCACTGCACCCAGAGACTCGGACTGGGCCTGCAGGCCACCCAGCAGGCCATTTATCCTGTCGATTTCCTCTGCGGTGCCGGACTCCGTCAGCTTTGCCTGCTGGACATCCTCCCACGAGGGGTAATCACCCGAAGGATCCTGGTCCGCAGCGCCGGCCGGGCCGAGCCAAACAGTACCCGTCAGGGCAAGAGCCAGCAGCGCCGCAGGCAGGGGCAGGCGGGCTTTGATAACGAACCGAGACATAGTTCGGAAGCATACGCCTTCAACCTGCAGTTGAAGGCTGGCGTGCTGACATCGTTATGCAGCGGAGATGCCACCCTTGCCCGGAGGCGGGGTGAAAAGCCAGGAGGTGGGCGGAAGCTCAGAGATGCTGGCCGAACCACCCAAGCGTGTCGTTCCAGGCAGCGGTGGCCTGGGCTTCGTTTTACCTATCTCATACTTGCCAAGTTGCGTCAAAGGGACCTCCTCCGGGTGCGCAATATCCTGCCCCACTTGCCAGCCATGAGCAAAGATTTTCACTGGCGCCTGCACCCCCTTTTATTACTTTGTGACGAAGCCCACGAGGCACACGTCGGCGCGCCTATCTTCCGTGGTCAGCCCGTTATGCATAGAACATCCAGTCATTTGCGGAATACGAGAGAAGCCGCTCGTATGTTATCCAAATGTGACAATCGGCAGGCTGGCAGGTTATGGTCTTCAGGTGTCCCTCCCAGACGGGACATTCCCCTCAGCATGCCGAGCCCTGCCGCTGATCCGGGATTCAATCGTTTCCAGCTGGCAGGGACGGGGGAACCACCTTTCCGCGGCCTCATGCGAGGCCTTGGGGTTAAGTCGATAGCGCCTTTCCGTTCCGTCCGGAGCCGCTACCGGCCGGGTATCTCCAACCCGAACCCGACAGCTCACCCCGCAGGCATGGGAGAGGCGATCAAACGTGTCAAAAAATTCCAGCACCGCCCGTCACCGCGCGACTCCGGCTCGCTCAATCGCGCTCCAGGGCTTGGCTGTATCAGCCAAGTCGCTTGGCCGCCCGGCTCTGGCCGTAGCAGCAGCTTCCGGCATTGCCTTCGGTGTGGGGGCCCCAGCCCACGCAGGCGTAACCGGACCGGACACCACCGGGACCACTAACACCCAGGCGTCTGTGGCACCCGCCGCTGCCGTGGCTGCACCTGCAGCAGCTGCCGCCAACGTGCACACCGTGGTTGCCGGCGACACCCTGGGCGGCATCTCCGCTGCCTACGGCGTCAGCCTTAACGATGTCCTGGCCGCCAACGGCCTGGCCATCTCCACGATCATCTACCCCGGCGACCAGATCCAGATTCCGGGCGCCGGCTATGTTGCAGCTGCTCCGGCCCCCGTCCAGGCGGCCGCTGCTCCTGCTCCCGCCCAGACAGCTGTTGCCGCGGCTCCGGCCAACACCGGGGTGAACGTTTCCTACGCGTCAGCTCCGGCTGCCACGGGTTCGGGCGCCGGCGCTTCGATCCTGGCATCGGCCTACGGCCAGGTTGGCGTCCAGCAGGACTGCACCGCCATGGTGGAGAAGGCCCTGCGCAGCGTGGGCAAGTCTGTTGGCGACCTGGCCCCCGGCCAGTTCTACCAGTACGGTTCCGTGGTGGGTACCCCCGCTGCCGGTGACCTGGTGATCACCGCCGGCCACGTCGGCGTGTATGCCGGCAACGGCCAGGTCGTGAGCGGCGGCGTGGACGGTTTCAAGACCGAGGTCCACTCCATCAGCTGGCTCCCGGGCGCTTCCTTCGTCCGCGTAGCCTAAGCAACACCACCCGGACAGGGGCGGCAGGCGGGGTTTCCCGCCTGCCGCCCCTGTTTCGTTTTTGCCGGTTCCCGCCGTTCTCAGGTGCCGCAGAACGTCTGGTAGCTGCCGAAGTCCTCCGGCGCTCCTTCGGCGTAGCGCTCCAGTCCCGCCCGTTCCCGGTACGGGTCACGGACCACTTCCACGAGCCGGTTGAAGGGACCAACATCGCCGTCCGTTGCGGCGGCGAGCGCTTCCTCGACAAGGTGGTTGCGCGGAATGTAGGCAGGATTGACCCGGTCCATAAGTTCGGCGTCGGGCTGCAGGGCCAGCCACCGTTCTGCCCAGGCATCGAAAGCCGCGAGGTCCAGGACCATGCTTCGGGCGGGCCGGGAGTTTCCCCGGGCCGCGTGCCCGAGGTTCCGGAAGAACCGTGTGTAGTCCACCGGCCCGTCCTTCAGGATGGCGATCACCCCGTCCACCAGTTCCGAGGCTTCTTCCGCCTTAGGGCTCCCCGCAGCGCTTTCCTCAATTCCCAGCTTTATTTTCATACCCGCGAACCAGGAGTCGCTGTACTGGCGGCGGAACCGGCCCAGTGCCTCCACTGCGGGGGCTACGGCCTGTTCCTGGTCTTCATTGATGAGCGGCAGCATTGCCTCGGCGAGGCGGGCGAGGTTCCATTCAGCCATGACCGGCTGGTTGGCGTAGGCGTAACGGCCGCCAACGTCAATGGAACTGTAGACCGCGGCCGGATTGAAGGCATCCATAAACGCGCACGGCCCGTAGTCGATGGTTTCCCCGGAAATGGTCATATTGTCTGTATTCATCACGCCATGGACGAAGCCCACCAGCATCCATTGGGCCAGCAGTGAGGCCTGCGCAGCCACCACTCCTTCGAAGAGGGCGAGGTAGGGGTTGTCGGCCCGGGCCGCGGCGGGGTGATGGCGGCTGATGGCATGATCGGCGAGGCGGCGCAAAAGGTCCATATTGTCGGTGGCCCGCGCGTACTGGAAGCTCCCCACCCGTAGATGGCTGCTGGCAACCCTGGCCAGGACTGCTCCGGGAAGCATGGTGTCCCGGCGGACCGGGCGGCCGGTGGCCGTGACGGCAAGGGACCGCGTGGTGGGGATGCCCAGGGCGTGCATCGCCTCGCTCACCAGGTACTCCCGCAGCATGGGCCCGACGACGGCACGTCCGTCGCCTGCCCGGGCGAAGGGCGTACGGCCGGAACCTTTCAGGTGGATATCGCGCAGCCGGCCGTGCACATCAGCCACCTCGCCGAGCAGGAGCGCCCGGCCGTCGCCCAGCAGGGGTGAGTAACCGCCAAACTGGTGGCCGGCGTAGGCCTGTGCCACCGGGGTCGCCCCGTCCGGGATGTGGTTTCCCAGGAGGAGCCGGACGCCCTCCGCCGACCGGAGGTATTCCGGATCCAGCCCAAGTTCAGCGGCCAATTGCTCGTTAAGGACAAGGAGTTTGGGGTCAGGCGCTTCCTCTGCCTGCCAGGGAACAGCCAGTTCCGACAATTCCCGGGCAAACTGCCCGTCAAAAGTGACCGTTGATTCGGCAGCAGCTGTCATTCTTCAAGCCTTCCCTCGTGGTGTGTTTTCCGCGGCGTCAGTCCCATGAAGAACACCCGATAATCCACTTTCTACCCCATGGTTTTGTTTGGCAATGAGCTCCCGGGCCCTTCCCGCGTCCGTGGCGCCGGGGCAGGCCAGCGCCGTCGTTCGGGAAGAGCCACCCGCTGCAGGTCGTGAGCAGCCACCACCCTCACCTGCGTGGCACATGCGCTTGCCTGGGCGGCCAGCAGGGTGACGTCGTCGTACCTCGACGAAAAGTGGGTCAGCACCAGGGTGCCGGCCCCGGCGCGGCCGGCCAGTTCCCCGGCCTGCCCCGCGGTGAGGTGTCGGTACTGTCCGGCGAGCGCGGCGTCGTCGTCGCTGAAGGTTGACTCCGCGACGAGGAGGTCCACGCCGTCCGCCAGGTCTTCTGCACCCTCACAGGGTGCTGTGTCCATCACGAAGGCAAAGCGCTGGCCGCGGCGGGGAATGCTCACATCGTTGAGCTGGACGCCGGCCAGGCTGCCTTCGCGCTGCAGCCGGCCCACGTCCGGCCCCCGGATGCCGACCGCGGCCAAGCGGTCCGGCAGCAGGGAGCGGCCGTCGGGCTCTGTGAGCCGGTAGCCGTAGGTTTCGATGCGGTGCTTCAGGGGCCGGACCTCCAGTCCGTCGGCCACGGTTGCGCTTCCGCCATGGGGGTGGAGCCGCAGGTCGATGCCGGGCGAGCTGATGGACACCAGGGCGCGGACCACGTCCTCGCCGGACGCGGGATAGTGGAGATGGACTGGGTGCGCCACGCCGTCCAGTGCCATGCGGGACAGCACGCCGGGCAGCCCGTAGCAGTGGTCGCCGTGGACATGGGTGAGGCAGATACGCGTAATGGAAGTGGCTGAGACGCCGGCATGAATCATCTGGCGCTGTGTTCCCTCGCCGGGATCGAAGAGCAGCCCGTCACCGTCCCAGCGCAGCAGGTAACCGTTATGGTTGCGGGTACGGGTGGGAACCTGGGATGCAGTGCCTAAGACAACGAGTTCACGCATGGCGTTTGACGAACCAAAAGCAGGTTCCGGGAAGGCCCGGGACCTGCTTTTGGTTCATGCTGGTGCTGTTCATGCTGGTGGCTCAGTGCCGCCTGAACATTCCCATAATGCGGTGGGCCATGCCGCCGGACCTGGAGCCCATGGCACCGGTGGAGTTGGGCGTCCGGCCCGTGGTGTTCATCCCGCGGCCCCGTACCGTCCCGCCCGTGCCGGTCCTGCCTGCGAATCGTTCAGCGGCGTTCCTGATCCTGCTTCCCAAGTTCATACGAAACTCCTTCAGTCTTGATCCTGCCGAAACTGATATTCATCAGTGGGCTTATTAGTTTAACCCCGTTTTATCCCTGGGCCAGAGGCTGGAGCCCCTATTCATCAGGTTGGGGGTATACCGGCCCCCTCAGCGTTCGAGGTCGTCGGGCTCAAACTCACTGAGTGGGGACCCGCCGAAGTTTTCCTGGTCGTCGCTGGCGTCCGCTTCCCGGCCGGTGGGATCTTCCCCGAAGTCCACATCAGCCACCGCTTCGCCGAGGGTGGGAGTTGCCGCCGGCACCTGTTCGTTGCCGGCGCCATCGCGGGTTGCCGCCATGTCATCGCGGAGCGTTTGATCGCTAAGGAAATCCTCCTCCTCGCCGGAGACTTCGTCCTGGAGCAGCGGATCCTCCTGCCAGCGGTCCGGGTTATTCTCCGCCGCACCGGGATAGCTGTCCGGCTCCCCGCCGGTGACCGGATCAAGCTCCAGGGAAGAGGCCGCACCGGGGGTTTCGTCCAGGAGCACGTCGTTTTCCTCAACAACCTCAAGCTCGTCGTCAGGCAAGTTCTGTTCCGTCATGATGATGCCCTTTCTCGTGACCGGCTTTGCCAGCAATAGTAAGCATACTGACGAATGGGGTGCTGTGGAACCCGGCACCCGCCTATGCGGATCAGTGCAGGAGCCACGAGCTGTCATCAGGATGTTTGGGCTTCCGGCGCAGTTTGCGGATCAGGACAATAAAGGGCCAGGCCAGCAACTGCAACAGGCCCGCCGTCAACAACAGGCTGATGATCAGGACAATGACTGGTGAATAAAGGAGAAAGACTCCAACTGCGGTTGCGATGTAGCCGCCAAGAAGCGCCAGAACCGCCGAAGCGTCCAATGCCACTGTGCATCCCTTCGGGATCGCCGGGGAGGTCAACACCCAGGCTGAATACGTGGCCGCCTACTTCCTAACGGTTGCTTAAGCCTACTCCCCCGCCCCTTCGGCCGGAAGAAGCTGCACCATTCCACGGCTATGGTGGAACGTGGACTACCGGCCAGATACATGTACCGGTCGGGGTCGAGGACAGCGTGGACAATGCCGGCGCGGGGAGCCACTATTGGGCTGAATGCCGATCTGTCCAGGAGCACGATGAAGCCATGCAGGAGCCAAGGTCCATAGTTGCCGGCTACGACGGCTCGGCTGAAGCTGCGGAAGCCGTCCGCTGGGCGGCGCAGCATGCATACCGTCGCGGCCTGGCCGTGCATGTGGTGCATTGTTCCATCTGGCCGCTGCTGACCAGGCACCTTGGCCCTGTCCCGGGTGTCTCGGACAGCGGATTGGAGAGGTCCGCCGAGTCAATCCTTGAAGAGGGACTTGCCCACGCGAAGGCTGCGGCGCCAGGAGCGGATGTTGAATCAACCTTGCTGCACGGACTCCCCGCCCAGCACCTCGCTGGAATATCGGCCCGGCAGGAGATGCTTGTTGTCGGGGGCCGGGGGCTGGGCGGATTCCTGGGCCTGGTGGTGGGCTCCGTCAGCCTGGAACTGGCGGCCACCGCGTCCTGTCCCGTAGCCGTCATCCGTTCTGATCTTCATCCGGATGGTCCTGTGGTGGTGGGAGTCGATGAATCTGGCTCACCAACTGCGCTGAAGGATGCATGCACGCTGGCGTCGGCATCCCGTGCGGACCTCACGGTGGTCCATGTCCGGCACACACCTGCCGGATACCGCCGCTTCCGTGACAACCCGGAGGCGCTCGCCGCTGCTGAGGACGTCCTGCGGACCGCCCTCAATTCTGCCCGCATTCACGCCCCTGGGATCCGGGTGGAAGGAACTCTCCTGACCGATTCTTCGATTGCCCACGGCATTCTCGACGTTTCCGGGGATGCTGCGATGGTGGTATTGGGCAGCAAGGGCCGTGGCCTGGTCAAGGAAACGATCGGTTCAACCGCCCACGCCGTCCTTCACCATGCACGCGGGCCCGTTCTGGTTTCGCGCCATGGCTCCAACAACGGCAGATGAGGTTGCTGCCGGTATGGCACCCTCGGATCCCCGAAACGTAGGCTGAACTAATACAGAGCATGGGCTGGACAGGGTGAGCGGTGGCTGCAGTAATTCTGGGATGGAACCCAAAGGGAGTGAACCGCTGGGACTACCGCGCCGCCGTCGAACAGGTGACGGAGTCCGGGCGCGTCCTCGCCCGATGGAACGTGGGCGGCTGCCGGAACATCCTGCCAGGGACAGAGGTCTGGTTGCTGCTGCAGGGCAACAGTGATGCAGGTCGCGGCCTGATCGGCCACGGGATGGCTGTGTCAGCCCCCGCTGAACCCGTTGGACGTGAGGAAGGCGACGCCGGGGACGGGTACGCCGGCATTGAGTTCGACGCGCTGCTCCCCATCGGAGAACAGATACGTCCCGACGCCCTCAAGACAGGATTTTCGGGCCCGATGTGGTGGGAGGCCATCGCGGGCCCAGTTCCTGTCCCGCAGGCTGCGGAGCCTGAACTCCGCAGGCTCTGGCGGGAGCAGGGGCCAGTGGCTGCCAGCCACGCCGAACTGGTTCCCGGAACCTTCCCGCCGAAGGCTGTCGCGACGATCGACGTGAACCGCTACGAGCGGGATGCTGACGCAAGCAGGGTCTGCCTGGCATTCCACGGGACCTCCTGTGCTGCCTGCGGCTTCTCCTTCGAGGCTTTCTATGGCGAGGCCGGCACAGGCTTTATCGAGGTGCACCACGTAGTACCGCCGGCGATGCTGGAGGGCGGATACAAACTGGACCCGGTGGCTGACCTTGTTCCCCTCTGCCCCAACTGCCACGCGATGGCGCATCTCGGCGTGGCCACGCCCCGGACGGTTTCGGAATTGCGGACCATCATCGCCGCCGCCGGGCACCTGCGGGGCCAAGTGGTCAGTGAGCATGCCCTCCAGGCCCAGGATGATGCCCGGCGGATCCTTGAGGGGCCCCACGACATAAAAGGTTCGGGCTGAGGCGTTCGGCATGACCAGGGGAAGGGGATATGGCGGTCCACACTGGCGGAGGGTGCTGGCTGCCCTCGCCAACAGCGACGCCCGGACCGCCTATGCGCAAATAGTCCTCGGCGCAGAGTTGCCGGCGGTTCTTTCCGGGTTGAAGGATCACCGGCGGGACCGGGCCCTGGCCATGCTGATCGAGTCGGGGCTCGTGCAACGAACAGCCTCCGGCGAACTGGTGGCACCGGAAGCGATTTACCGCGACCTTCTTGCCCAACAACCCCGGCGGCAGGCGAAAACCGGAGTGGACCGCTTCCTGCGGCTCGGGAGGATCGAGCGCTATCCGGCGAACGTGGCCGAGCGGCGGGAGCTCCTGGCCTGGATTGCCGGCGAGGCCATCCGTCCCGGCGAAAACCTGACGGAAAAACAGGTCAACGAACGACTCCTCAGTTATACCGACGACGTTGTCTTGCTGCGCCGCTACCTGGTGGATTTCGGCTTTGTGCAACGTACACCGTCAGGCTCCGGCTATTTCCGGCCCGAGGAAACACCTGCTGGCCAGAACGGCCGCGCCTGACAGGTGCAACTGCTCATGGACCGCTACCCCTTGACGGTTGCAAAACGTTTTGCATATAGTGATGCAGGCAACATACAAAACGTTTTGCAAAGGAAGCGAAGTCGATGGCGACGAAGGTGAACATCCGGGACGTAGCGAAAGCAGCAGGCGTCTCTGTGACCACTGTGTCGCATGCACTTAGCGAAACACACAACTCCCGGGTCAACGCCCGTACCGTGGAGCATATCAAAGCGGTAGCCGGGAACCTCGGCTACGCACCAAACCGGCTGGCAAGCGGGCTGCGCAACCAGCGCTCCCAGATCCTGGGCCTGGTCAGCGACGAGATCACGACCACCCCTTTTGCCGGCGCCATGATCCAGGGCGCACAGGACGCCGCCTCCGAGCACGGTCATCTGCTGATGGTGGTCAACTCCGGCCTCGACAACGAACTCGAGCGCCAGGAAATCCGTGCACTGCAGCAGCACCAGGTGGACGGCGTCATCTACGCCCGCATGTACAACCAGCGGGTATCCGTTCCCGCGGAGCTGGAGGGAATGCCCACCATCGTGCTGGACGCCACCTCGGACAACGCCGGGCTGTCCTCAGTGGTGCCCGATGAGTTCGGTGCCGGCGAATCCGCCGCCGAACTCCTGGTCACGGCCGGCCACCGCCGGATCGCCATGATCAACAACGAGGATGACATCCCGGCCGCCCACGAACGCCTCGATGGTTTCCGCGCCGGGCTGGCCCGCCACGGCATGCAGTTGCCGGTGGATTCCCTGGTGACCAGCCGGCCCAGCACCGCCGGCGGGCGGGAAGCGGCACTGAAGCTGCTGTCCGGTGCAGAAAAGCCCACCGCCCTGTTCTGCTTCAGCGACCAAATGGCCATGGGCGCCTACCAGGCGGCCGGCCACCTTGGCTTGAAGATTCCGTCCGATGTCTCAATTGTGGGCGTAGACAACCTCGAACTCATCGCAGACGGCCTCTGGCCCGGCCTGTCCACCATGGCACTCCCCCACTATGAGATGGGCCGGTGGGCTGTCCTGAAACTCCTCGACGAGCTCGAGAACCCCCACGCACCCCGCGTGCACGAAAAGGTGGCCTGCCCGCTTGTTGAGCGGGATTCGGTCGCTCCACCCAAAAACTGAGCCAGAGCTGTACCGCACCGGGCACAGCCCTGACTTTTCCCAAAAAACGGGAACGCAGCCGTTGCAGCGGCCACGTTCCCAGCAGGACCCCATCAATCACCCTGTCCGAACAGAAAGACTGACCCATGAGCACGAAGTTCACGAAGATCCTGGCGACCAGCATAGCCGCAGCCGCCCTCACTGCCACCCTCGCCGGCTGCGGCAAGGGCAGTTCCTCGTCCACAACCGAAGGCCCGAAAGAGATCACCATGTGGACCCATGCCGCCGGAAACCCGGCGGAACTGGCGGCCACGCAGTCGATCGTGGACTCTTATAACAAGAGCAGCGGTGCGAAGGCGCAGATCAAGGTGCAGGCTTTCCCGCAGGAGTCCTACAACGATTCCGTTGTTGGGGCCGCGTCGGCCGGAAACCTCCCTTGCATCGTGGACATAGACGGGCCCAACGTTCCCAACTGGGCGTGGGCGCAGTACCTCACGCCCCTGAAACTGTCTGCGGACCTTTCCAAGAACCTCCCCAGCACCGTTGCCAAGTGGCAGGGAGAGACCTATGCGGTTGGATACGGCGACGTCGCTTTGTCCATGTTTGCCCGTAAATCTGATCTCGCTGCGGCGGGGGTCCGCGTCGCGACCATTGAAAAGCCATGGACGAAGGACGAGTTCCAGGATGCGCTGACCAAACTCAAGGCGCTGGGTAAATGGGATTACCCGCTGGATATGGGTACTGCCGGAACGGGCGAGTGGCTGCCCTATGCGTACTCGCCGTTCCTGCAGTCCTTCGGCGGAGACCTGATCGACCGCAAGGATTACCAGTCGGCTGACGGATCCCTTAATGGTGACAAGGCTGTGGAATGGGCCAAGTGGTTCCGCGGTCTGGCGGATCAGGGCTTTATGGCGACTAAGAGCGGGAAAGATTCCACCCAGGACTTCCTGAACAACAAGAGCGGCCTCCTCTACACCGGTTCCTGGGCAGGGGACAAAACCCGGGAGGCCCTGGGAGATGACCTGGCGGTCATGCCCACGGTGGACCTGGGCAAGGGTCCCAAGATCGGCGGAGCTTCCTGGCAGTGGGGCGTCACCAGCGGCTGCAACAATACGGATGCCGCGATGGACTACCTGTCCTATTCGCTGAAGCCGGAAAACGTGGCTTCCGTCATCAAGGCAACGGGAGGCATCCCTGCCACTGACGAAGCCGCCGCCTTGATTCCCGCTTTCGCCGAAGGTGGCGCAAACCGGGTCTTCATGGAGTTCTCCCGCAACTACGCCGTGATGCGGCCGGAGACCCCCGCTTACCCCTTCATTGCCACCGAATTCGGCAAGGCCACCCAGGACATCCTTGCCGGAGCGGACCCGCAGGGTGCGCTGGACAAGGCAACCAAGGCGATTGACGCCAACATCAAATCCAACGGCGGCTACCAGAAATAGCCAGAGATCCGGGGTACGACGACGGCCGGCAAGTGCCGCCGTCGTCGTACCCCAGGTCCTGTCAAGGAGACTCCCATGACCCTCAGCCCGCTTCCCACCCGTCCACCAGAGGCCGTTGCGGCTGCAGCAAAGCAAAACACCGGTCCCGCCCGGCGCCGCCGCCCCCGCCCCGGTTTCATCCGCGAACAGCTCAGCGGTTGGGGCATGATCACCCCGGCCGCCGTTCTGCTGCTGTTGTTTGTGTTCCTGCCGGCGATCCTGGGCTTCGGCCTGGCCTTCACCAACGCCCGCCTGGTCTCTCCGCGGCCTGTGGAGTTTGTGGGGACGGACAACTTTGCCCGGCTCTTCACCGATCCCACGTTCTGGCGGGCCCTGCTGAACGTAACGTACTTTGCGGTGGTCGTAGTGCCGGTACAGTCCGCCCTTGCCCTGGCCATGGCCCTGCTCATCAACAAGAAGTTCCGCGGCGTCAACTTCTTCCGCACCATCTACTTCCTGCCCGTGGTCACATCCATGGTGGTGGTGTCACTGCTCTGGATGTTTATGTACCGCCGCGAAGGCCTGATCAACGAACTCCTCTCCACGTTCAGCTTCGGGCTCATCCAGGGTGCTGACTGGCTCAATGACCCCGCCACCGCCATGCCGGCCATCATCGCCCTGTCCATCTGGCAGGCAGCGGGGTTCCACATGATCATCTGGCTGGCCGGGCTGCAGAGCATTTCCGGTGAACTGTACGAAGCCGCGCAGCTGGACGGCGCCAGCCGCTGGCACCAGTTCCGCTATGTCACATGGCCCGGCCTGAAGCACACCCGCAGCCTGGTGCTGGTCACCATCACCATCCAGGCGCTGGGACTCTTTGACCAGGTCAGCGTCATGACCCAGGGCGGCCCCCTCGATTCCACCACCACCATCATCTACGAGGCAGTCCGGTCCGGATTCAAGCAGCAGGAAACCTCCTACGCCTCGGCCATATCGCTCGTATTCTTCGTCCTCGTACTGCTCGTCTCCGCGGTGCAGCGCTACCTCACCCGGGAGAAAGACTGACATGAACAACCAACTGCTCCTGAGGAGCGCCGGCACAATGCTGGTGCGCATCCTCTTCGCCGTCGTGGCCGCCTTCCCCATCGTCTTTATGCTGGTGTCCTCATTGAAGCCGGACCAGCAGATCTTCGGCGACATGTCGTCCGTGGCGGCCTTCCTGCCCATCGGGAACATCTCACTCGATAACTACGCCGCAGTGTTCGACCGCGTCCCCGCCGCCCGGTTCATGATCAACTCCATCGGGATCTCCGCCGTGACGGTGGTGCTGGGCATCTTCATCAACAGCCTGTGCGCGTTCGCGCTCTCCCGCATGGAGGTCCGCGGCAAGCGGATCGTCTTCGCCGCCATCCTGGCCACGCTGATTGTCCCGTTCCAGACCCTGGCCCTGCCGCTGGTCTGGTGGGTCAACCAGCTGCCCTACTTTGAGCTCAACGGCTTCAGCCTGGAGTTCTCAAAGGGCTGGCTGGACACCTACCAGGTCCAGATCATTCCGTTCATTGCCAACGCATTCTCCATCTACCTGTACCACCAGTATTTTGAGTCCATCCCCAAGGAACTGGATGAAGCGGCCCGGATCGACGGTGCAGGTTGGTTCAAGATCTACCGGCAGGTGGTCATGCCCTTGGCAGGCCCGGCCACGGCAACAGTAGCCATCCTCACCTTCCTCCCCGCCTGGAACTCCTACCTCTGGCCGCTCATGGTGGTCCAGTCCGAGGAGCTGCGGCCCGTGATGATCGGCATCCAGTACTTCTTCCAGCTGAACGTATCCTGGGGCGAGGTGATGGCCTACGCCTCACTGATCACCGTTCCCGTGGTGATTCTCTTCATTGCCTTCCAGAAGTCCTTCATCAACAGCATCGCCTCCAGCGGCGTGAAAGGCTGACCATGACTTTCCTGACGACGACGGCTGCCGCGACCGCCGCGGTTCCGGCGCCCGACGCCGTGGCCGTTCCCGTAACGGACCCGTTCCGCCCGGAGTGGCACTACACTTCCGAACGCAACTGGCTCAACGATCCCAACGGCTTGGTGTACCTCAACGGCACCTACCATCTCTTCTACCAGCACAACCCGTTCGGCCCGGACTGGGGCAACATGTCCTGGGGCCACGCCACCTCCCGGGACCTGCTCCACTGGGAGGAGCAGCCCGTGGCCATCCCCTGCGACGGGTCCGAGGCGATTTTCTCTGGCTCGGCAGTATTTGATGAGCACAACACCAGCGGATTGGGCACGGCGGACACTCCCCCGCTGGTGGCCATCTACACCAGCGCGTACAGCGCAGCCTCACCGCTGGCGGGCCGGCAGGCCCAGTCCCTGGCGTACAGCCTGGACGAGGGAATGACGTGGACGAAGTACCAGGGCAATCCGGTCCTGGACCGGGCGTCCGCGGACTTCCGCGATCCCAAGGTTTTTTGGTACGACGCCGGAGCCGGCAGCTACTGGGTGATGGTCGCCGTGGAAGCGGTGCAGCGCCAGGTGGTGCTGTACAAGTCCGCGGACCTTTTGGCGTGGGAGCACCTGAGCACTTTCGGGCCCGCCAATGCCACCGGCGGAGTGTGGGAGTGCCCGGATCTTTTCGAATTACCCGTGGACGGCAATCCGCAGGACACGAAGTGGGTCCTCATCGTGAACCTCAACCCCGGAGGGGTGGCCGGCGGCTCAGCCGGGCAGTACTTCCTGGGCGGGTTCGACGGCGTGACGTTCCGGTCCGAAACGACCGTCAGCGATGGCCTCCAGCAGGACGACAGCCGGATCCGGGACTACGGCTGGCTGGACTGGGGACGCGATTACTACGCGGCTGTCTCGTTCAGCAATGTACCGGGCGGCCGGCGGATCATGATCGGCTGGATGAACAACTGGGACTATGCCGCATCCACGCGCACCGGCAGCTGGCGGAGTGCCATGTCCCTGCCGCGGGAAGTATCGCTGACCCGCGTGGACGGACGCGTGGTGCTCCGGCAAGAGGCTATCGATCCTTTTGCCGGCCCGGAGTCCGCGCAGTTCCGGCTGGGCTCCCAGGCTTTGGCATCCGGGGTTCTGGACCTCCCCGTCACCGCCGCAGTCACACGGATCGACGTTGACTTTCAGCCTGGTACGGCAAGCAGGGTGGGGCTTGTGCTCAGGGCCGGCGACGCTGAACGCACAGTCGTCAGCTATGACGTACCGGAGGGAATGCTTAACCTGGACCGTCGGGAGTCCGGGCATGTGGATTTCCATGAGGCCTTTCCCTCCGTCGAAGCCGTTGCCGTACCGCTGCAGGAAGGCCGCCTCCGGCTCCGGATCTACCTTGACCGGTGCTCCGTGGAGCTCTTCGCCCAGGACGGGCTCGCCACCCTCACGGATCTGGTGTTCCCCTCGGAAGGGAGCACGGCTCTGGCGGTCTTCGCCGAAGGTGAGGGTGCGCACCTGGCGGCGCTCGCCGTCGTCGGGTGCTGATGGGCTGACTCAGTAAGAGCCCTGCACGGCGGTCCGTGCAGGGCTCTTCAGCGTCCTTTTGACAGGCTATTTCGCCGCCGGCAGCGTGGTCCCGGCACGCAGCCCGAGGGCCATGTCCTGCGTAAGTCCAAGAATCTCCACCAGGACGTCCGCTTCACGCCGGATGTCGGTGACGTTGACCGATCGGGCGGACCTTTCAACACGGCCCGCCGGGAACCCGTTGATGGCCACAGCCCAGGAATAAGCAGCAGGATCCTCCGATTCCCACGTCACCCGGATCTCGCTGACTCCGTCCACCGTGGACAGGACCTCCACCTGGACATTCCGTGGTGCCGCCAACGGCTGAGGCATCGGGACGGTGCTGACATGGACCGGGGTCTTCAGGACATGGCTGCTTCCAACCATGTTCGACACCCGCAGGATCATTTCCCCCTCGAACTCATGCGCATACGTGTGCTTCAGGACGGGTTCGCTGGAGGTCACATCGTACTCGCCGTCGCCGTCGAGGTCCCATTCGTACTGGTTCACTGCACCGATGGACGACGAAGCATCGAATCGGATCTCCATGCCGGGCGCAGCGAAATAGCCGTTGATCGGCAGCCTGGCCTCAACGCCGTTGTTCCTGCCCAGCGGGATGATGCTGGCCTGGACTGGCGATCCGGTCTGCTGGCCTGAGGGTGTGGGGCCGGGTTGATGGATGGTGGCCAGTGGAGAAGGAACCCCTGGGTTCGCGGGAGCGGACGGACTGCCCGTCACTTCGGCGCATCCGCCAGCCACCACGAGTACCAAGCATGTGCTGGCCAGTTTTGCCGCGCTCCTTGTCATGATCTCCCCCTCAATCGTTGCCTTCACGCATCAGCATGCGCAGATACGTGAGGTTTCCGATACTGGGGCAGACGCAAGATTCCGGAAAGAAACTCTGGCTGGCTGCCCGAACTACTGCCCCGCGGGCGTGGTCCCGAACATCAGGGTCCGCCGCCGGACATCGTAGAAGACGGTGGCCGAACGTTTCAGGAGGCCTTGGAGAACCTCTGCGTCCTCAGCATCCAGCGTGAGCACTTCTTCCCAGGCCCCTTGGTCCAGGACCAGTTGCAGAGTCCAGGTGCCCGGCTTTCCAGCGTCTCCGGCCACCCAACTGAATTGGTAATGGTTGACCTGCCGGACCTGGATGCTGTCGTCGGTGATCGGTTGTTTCGGTGTGGGGCTCATGGTCCCCCTCCTGGGTTTGGTGTGAGTGGGCCCGCTGCATAAGCCAAGACCCAATCTAGACCTGGTGCGCCGCTTCATCCAGAGCCAGCTGCTGCCAGGGACTGCATTCCGGGTGCGAAAAAGATCTGCATCACCACACTCACATCGGGCCCACCCGGGTTATCCTCAAAATGCGTATCCAGTTGCGGGGGCATCCGGGCGGGGGGCTAGGCGCACCCGCGGTGTGACAGCCGCGGGCCAGTTTCATCATTTGCATTCACACAGGGAAACCCGGGCGGATTTCAAAGGAAACGAACATGGGCCGTCGTCGCGCAGCAACTGACCCGATCTATCCACGCTGGATCTGGATCGCCGCGGCGGCTACCGTGGCGCTTCTTATTGTGGGCGGCGCACTGGTGCTCCGGACGCTGATCTTTCCTGCCGATTCAGGTGACGGCGGACCTGCCGCAAGAAATGGCACCCCACCCCCAGCAGGGGAACCCTTGGTGCAGGACGCTCCTGCCGCCGTCGCCGGTGCCTCGCCCTGTATCCCCCTGAATATCCTCACGTCGCTGGAAAACGCGGAGATGGTCCGGGCCCTTGCAGCCGAGTACACGGCCAAGCCCCGCAACGTTGACGGCAAATGCGTGGCACCGGCCGTCTCCCAGGAAAGATCAGGAGCCGCCGCCGGCAAGGCCGCGGCACAGTTTCCCGGCGTTCCGGCTGGGGAGAGGCCCACCGTCTGGCTGCCCGACTCCTCCGCGTGGTTACGCATCGCTGGGGAAGGTACCGGCGGGAACCGTAGTGTTCCCCGGGAGGGAACCAGCGTGGCCCGGAGCGCCATCGTTGTGGCGATGCCGGAGACCATGGTGACTGCCCTCGGCTGGGACCGGCAACCGCCGTCGTGGTCTGAGGTGTTCAAGATGGCCGGGGAGCAGGACGTCTGGGAGCGCCTCGGCCATGGCGACTGGGGAAAATTCAAGTTCGGCAAGGCCAGTCCGCTCGTCTCGACCTCGGGCCTTATGGCCCTTGCTGCGTCTTACGGCGCAGCCGGCGGCAGCGTGGGCGGCCTGGACGGCATGGACCTGGACGCTGCGTCCCTGGTGGAGAAGGTGCGCGCCGTGGAATTGGGAACCAGCCATTACATGGCCACCCCGGAGCATTTCCTGTGGCACGCCAGGGAGGCTGACAACGCGGGGAACGTTTCGGAATTCCTCTCCGCCGTAATCGTGGATGAAAAATCTGTGTGGGACTACAACCGGGGCGTGGTCAGCGAGGACGGAACAACGAAGAAATCCGGCCCCGCGCCCAAGGAGCCCCTTCGGGCCATTTACCCCGTGGACGGAGTGCACGTGGCGGACAACCCTGCAGTAGTCCTTGGCGGCGATTGGGTGGGGAACCAGCAGCGCCTGGCGGCGCAGGATTTCCTCGCGTTCGCCGTGACGGAACAGGGCCAACGCGTTGTTGAGGCGTCAGGATACCGGAGCGTCCAGGGCAAACTGGATTCCGGGGTGGCGAAAACCGGCCGCTATGCCGAGACTCTCCAGCCGCTGCCGCTGCCCAAGGCAGAAGCCCTGGTTGCCATGCAGGACAGCTTCCCCGAGGTCCGCAAACGGGCCAGGGCTTTGTTCCTGCTGGATGTCTCGGACTCCATGGTGCAGGAACCCGGGTTGACCAAGCTGCAGCGGGCCAAGGACGCCGTGCTGAAGGCAGTGGACCATTTCACGGGTGAGGACGAAGTTGGACTGGCCGCGTTCTCCCATGAGGGCGACGGTCCGCTACAGCCGGGCATCGTCAGCCCGGTGGCCCCTTTCAAAACCAATAAGGGCGACATCGCCGCCAAGCTCAATGAACTCCAGGCCGTGGAAGCTACGCCTCTGTTCGAAGCGGTCAGCCGTTTCGCGGGCGATCAGGCCAAGGAGTACAAGGACACCTTCATCAACACCATCGTGCTTTTGAGCGACGGCAAGAACGATACCCGCCACCCGGGAGACTTGGGCGGGCTCTCAGAACAGTTGAGTCATCAGTACCACTCGACGCCGGTGCTCGTCTTTACCCTCGCCTACGGACCCGACGCCGATGTCCCCACCCTCCGGGAAATCGCCAGGGCCAGCGGCGCGCACTACTACGACGCCACCGATCCGGCCAGGCTTGGTGAGGTGCTCGGCGAATTGGTGACCAGCTTCTAGGAAGGGTTGCCCGCGGTCACAACCTCGGGCGCCTCCGCTTCCTCGTCGTCGAACGCTTCTTCGAGCGGCGATTCGCCCAGGCCCAGCTCTGCCAGCAGCGATGGATCGTCGAATGCATCGGCAACACAGCGGATAAGCGCCGGGGGCACCCGGAAATGGGTGTCGATGGTCAGCAGCCCAAGTTCCGCAAGCTCCTCCAAGCGCCCCATGGCCACCTTGGTGAGCAATTCGGCGGCCTTCTTTTCTTCTTCGGGAGCGTGATCGGGTGCCGCCAGGACGCGTTCCACCAGCAGCGGTTCGGCGGTGGCCGCCGCCAGCAGGACGGAAACCTGTATTGCGGCGATGGTGCGCTCCCACGGCTCTTCAGGATCGAGCCGGAGCACGGCCTGCTCCAGGAAGAGCGAGGTGAACATGGTGAACTCGTCCACCTGCTCGGCAACGCTGCCGTCCAGGAAGTGTGCGTGATCCTCGAACGGCACCACCTTCGTCGGCTTGACCCTGATCAGCTCGGCGGCCTGGAGCGCGGCCCAAATTTCGGCAAGCAGGGGTACCTCGTACATGCTGCGCACGGTGAGGACGTCGCCGGCCGAATCCTTCTTGGAACCGCCCTTGGTCTGCACTCCCACGCAGGCGGCCGCCTCCTCAATGTCCCGCAGGCGGAGGGCGCCCGTTCCAGTCACGGGCTTCCCTTCTCCGATCCATTCCAGCAACGCTGTTGCCTTCTGGATCAGCGGCATTTCTGTGAAAGCTGACAGTGCCTGGTCCTCGGGAATGTCCGGAATCTCAATGGTCTCCTGCCCATCAACACCGTCGGCAAGGCTGTCGAAAAACTCCAGCACCTCGGCCAGTAGCTCCTCCGTCCCCGTCCACCGGCCGGTTTCCGAGAGGAACTCGACGTAGCTGTGGACCGAGTCGACGATAAGGGCAACCTGTTCCGCGTCCACGACCTCGGGCGCCTGTGCACCCGCGGCTGCCGAGACTTCCTCCGCGACCGCGTTGGCCAGGGTTGCCGGGTCGAGGCTCGTCATGTCCGGTGCAGCCGTCATCTCCACGTAGCGGCTGATGGTGGGTTCCATCAGCTTCAGGTATTGCAGGGCTGCAGCGCCTGCCCCGGGTGTACCGTCGTCGAACCACTGGACATAAGCCGGCGCCAAGGCATCAAGTGCCCGGCTGGCACGGAAAGAACTGAGGGAGACCGGCGCTTGGCGTCGTTTCTGCGCCGAAGTTTTGTTTGCGCGCCGGTTCTTACTGTTCTTGCCCAAGGGGTACCTAACTGCTGGAGAAATGTTGCTCGAACGACGCTACTGATTTCGACGGCGGCATGCCACTTTTGATTGTTGTGTGTGAGGCTGTTCAAGATGCAGGCACCTTCCCTGCGCTCCATTCCAGGACGACCACCAGTTGGGCGTCCGGCCGAGGGAAAATGTCGTACCCCCTTGCGATGATTAATGCATGGGGAAAGCGGCGGTGGTGAAGGCGTTTGAGGACATCAATGCCGCCCTTGCCGTGCTCAACGCGGAGGCGGAGGGCTGCGGTTCGGAGCCGTTCTCGGATGCTGATCCGTTGGCCGGGCTGGGAGATGGGTGCCTGGACATTCTTGCCGGAACGCGGGTGGCGGAGGCCGGGATCGCCGCTGTGAAGGCGCAGGCTGCCGTGACGTATGCGGACACTGCGCGGGCGATTGCGGGGCCACACGTGCCGGTGCAGGCGCTGGAAATGGCTGTCGCCGCGGAAATCGGCGCGCTCCTGGCCCTCGGCTCCCGGGCCGCCGGTGCGTTCCTGGCCGCCTCCCACGCCATAACGAAGGAACGGCCGCTGACGTTCTCGGCGTTGCAGGCAGGGACGATCACGTGGCCGCACGCCCTGGCGGTGGTGGAGGAAACGGCCGGCCTTGACCCCGCATGTGCCGCCGCGCTTGAGGCCCACTTCCTGGACCCGGACGTGCCCCGGCCGGCCGCGGCGGCCCCGATCGGGGAGTTGCCGGCGTACAGGTTCCGTGCCAAGGCCAGGAAGTGGCGGGAGCGCCACCACCCGGAGAGCTTGGAGAAGCGCCACGCCAGATGCGCCGCGGACCGGCGGATGGAATATACCCCGGACCGCGACGGCATGGCCCGGGTTTCCCTGTATGTTCCCGCGGACCAGGCCTCAGCCATCTGGAACCGCACCACCGCCCTCGCCCGCGGCCTCCAGGGCCCCGACGAACCCCGGACCATCACCCAACTCCGCCCCGACATCGCCGCCAGCCTCCTGCTCGGCGCCGGAACCGCACTTCACCCCGGCCCGGAAACCAGCACACAAGAAAGCAGCGCGGGACAGGCCAGCACAGGACAAAGCAGCGCGGGACAGGCCAGCACAGAACAAAGCAGCACGGGAGAAAGCATCGCGGCTGCAGGCAAGCCGGGTGAAACGTACGCAGGTGCCGCCTTGGGCACCGTCCCGGCACCCAGGGTGGACGTTCTCGTCACCGTGCCGGTACTCGCCCTGTTCGGCATCACGGACGAACCGGCAAACCTGGACGGGTATGGTCCGATCCCTGCGTCGATGGCCCGCAGACTCATCGCCAACGGTGCCACCTCGTTCTACCGGGTGCTGGTGGATCCGCGGGACGGGGCGCCGCTGGAAATCGGACGCACCAGCTACCGGCTCACCAAAGCCATGAAAAAAGCCCTGCAACTCCGGGACGGTAAGTGCACCTTCCCCGGCTGCAACAACCCATCCCTGGACAACGAGACCGACCACCTTCAAGCCTGGCAAGACGGCGGTACCACCGGGATCAGCAACCTGGCCCAGCTCTGCCCGAAACACCATCAACACCACGACTGGGAACCACAACACTGGCCCCAACAACTGGCACCGCCGTGGCAAGGCGGACTGCGTTTACGATCATCACCCTGCGATCCACCGGACTTCATCTACACCGGATGCTCCCCCGGAGAGGACTACCTGGAGCGGTTCCTCCACGGCAGCTCCTAGCGAACCAGTAATCGGGGCGACCGGCGGGTCCTGCATGTTCATGTGCAGGCCCCTAAACGCATGTCACCGTCCACCCAACGATTGCAGTATCGCCGCCGCCAGGTGGCCCGCGTTGGCCAACATCAGCAATCCGGCCACCGGAACGCCCAGCGCCCAGGCTGCCCGCCGCCGTAGGGCCTGATGCACCAGCAGCCGGAGCGCAATGAAGCTTTGTTGCAGCCCCTCTGGATCCCCCGCTGGGCCCGGCTTTCGGTGCCAGGTCTGCGCCAGCACAGCAGCAGAGGCTATCCTGCCCACGTCGGCCGGCCCCAGCTCGGATTTGCGATGCCTTAGCCACCCCAGGAGCTGCCCGTCCCTGAGCACCACAACACGGTCGGGCCGGGACTTGATCGTCATACTCTTGGGATCAACAACCACCACCATCGCAGTAACATCGACCGCGCCACCCACGGCGGCAGTGAGCAGCTTGGACGCCCGCGACGCTTCGAAGTCGGCGTTGTAAAGGTGCCGGGTCTTCTTGCCCGCCACCATAAGCGTCCGGTTCGCTACCCATACGGGTTGGCCCGAGTGGTTCTTCGTGTTGACCGTGAAGACGCCTGCCGGACCCACGAGCAGGTGGTCGATGTCCGATGAACCCCGCCCCACAGGAATGGCATGCAGCACCAGCCAGTCGGGGCCCAGTTGCTCAAGGATGCGTCCGACGGCGATCTCCCCGAGGGCCCCCTTGTACCAAGGCTGGGCCTCCGGGCTGAGTGGACTGGTGCCGAAGACCCGCTGGAGCCACGTACGGGGCCGCACCACGCTCTGGACCGCCATCAACTCCTCCATGACGGCTTGCCCCGGCACCCGCTGTCCGAGGAGGATAGGGCCGTGTTCGGCGGTCATGGCCGGCTGCTCGAAAGTCGCATAAACCAGAGCTTAGGGCGCTCCCTCCCCGGCTGATGCCTGTTGTGGGGGGCAGTGCCCGAATCTTGCCGGAATCCTTGCGCTATGGTGCGCCATGCCTGCGGTTAAGAGCGGATTTACAGTCCCACGGTGCCTGCCCGGGTTACCCCTGAACGGGATAGCGAGAGCGCCCACCCGCCGGCCACTCCAATGGCAAGCAGTACGGTTACGAAGCCGATCGCCGGTGCGCTCGGCCATGTCAAGACGCCGCCGTACCGCAGCAGGGCGATCGCCTGCAGAATGACGAAGGCAACGGAGGTCAGGGCCACGGGGCGGACTGTGCGGAGGTCGCGGCTGAACTGACCCTGCGCGGCCGCCCACCCCAGGCCGACCAGCCACGCTCCGATCGCCCTCCCTGTGAGCTCGGACAACGGCCAAGGCCACCACGCCGCGGCAAGAACCGGTACTGCCAGCAGCGCCACGCCATACAACAGCAGCACCCCCGCGATTCCCGCCAGGAGCAGCCGGAGGACAGGCGGCAACACTGGTCGTCCCGCTGTTCTGAATACTGGGGCAGGATGCTGGGACCTGAGCTGCATCCTGCTGATGACGAGCATCGCCACCGGCACCAGGGCATAGATTGCCAGCCATGCCCAGGTGGCTATTTGGGCAGTGGGGGCCGTGCCTGGTGAAAGGTGGAAGCGATCGATATGGACCAGGGTGACTCCCAAGGTCAATGTCGTGAAAATGAACACAGGCCAGACCGCCAGCCTCGCTGAATGCCAACTCTCCGAACGGGCGCCGGTCATCTCCAGGCCTGCACTCGCCCAGTAAGCAGCCCCGAGGAAGACGGCAGTCATGGGCGGATTGACTGTCCACGCAAAGAATTCATTGGTCTGGAGCGGAAACACGAACAGCACAAGCCCGGCAAGGAATACCAGGAATGCAGCGACGTAGAGCAGCCACCGCATGGGCGGAATCAACGGTGTGACTTCAGTTGACGCGGACATCACCTGGCCGCTCCTCGGGTGCGGTTTCCCCACCAGGAGCATGAGGCGAGGCGGGCAGGGGGTTCTCGGCCAGGTAGGCGTGAAGCATCGAGACCACGGTGGCGCCGTCCCCGACTGCCGTGGCAACTCTTTTGATCGAACCGGACCTCACGTCGCCGATAGCGAAAACGCCGGGCAAGCTGGTTTCCAGCGCCAATGGGGGCCTGGCGGGCCGGACGGACCCGGTGTCACTGACATCCCGGCTGACGCCCGTGCGCAGAAAACCGGCCGGGTCCCGCTCCACAGTGGCCGGCAGCCAAGAGGTCCGCGGCACCGAACCGATCAGCACAAACAAACCTGCCGCTTCAATCTCCTCGCCTGCGGTTGCATCGGAGGCTTCGGATGCGGCGACCTTGACGGCGGTAAGGAATCCGTCCTGATGGCGGGCCCCAACGAGCGCGGTGCGATAGCGGATCGCAACGTTCCGGGTGGCCTCAAGCTGGGAGATGAGGTATTCCGACATGCTGACCGACAGGGTGGGTCCGCGCACCAGCAGCGTCACCTTCTTCGCGTACTTCGCAAGGTGCAGAACGGCCTGTCCGGCCGAGTTGCCGCCACCCACCACGCAGACGGGCTTTCCGGCCATGGACGGCGCCTCGGAAACTGTGGCCCCGTAGAAGACGCCTCTGCCGACCAGATCCTCGAGCTGAAGTATGCCGAGGCGACGGTAGTCCACACCGGTGGCCACCACCACAGTGCGGCATCGCACCACGCTGCCATCGGAAATTGACACAGCGTAGAGTGCCCCGTCCACGCGGAGCCCCTCCACCTTCCGCAGGAACAGGAAGTCCGTCCCCAAAGTCCAGGCCTGATGGAATGAGCGGTAGGCCAGGTGGGCGCCGCTCACACCGCGGGAGAAGCCAGGGTAGTTGCGGATCAATGAACTGGTGCCAGCCTGGCCTCCCACAGCCTCTCCCTCCACCACCATGGTGGAGAGGCCCTCGGAGGAGGCGTAAACAGCAGTCGCGAGACCGGAGGGACCGGCTCCCACGATCACCACATCGAAGATCTTGCCCGCCGGTGGCGGTCGCGTCACCCCCATCGCTTCGGCGATCTCCTCGTTACTGGGATTCTCGAGCACAATGGGTGGAGCGGTGAACTCCAGCACCATAACCGGCAGCACGGGGTTGCGCAGGCCCAGGCTCTCCAACGTCCGTTGCGCGGTCTCAGACCCCACAGGGTGGAAGACCGCCGGGATGTGGTTTCGGCTCAAGGAGTCGCGCAACATGTGAGTCCTTTGGTCGCCTACCTCCCCGATCAGCCGGACTGCCTCGAAGCCGACACCCTGGGCCAGGTGCCAGTCGTCGAGGGCGTCAGTAATTGCCCCGTGGAACTCTTCGTCACGCGATCGCTCGGGACGTATGATCACCAATTCGGCGTACCCCTGGGCGATAGCCCGGAAGACAGTGGGCGCGCTGGCGAAGTCACCCCATGTCACCACAACACCGCGCTTGGCGGCAGGGTGAAAGCCATAGGCACGCCGCAGGAAATCGAGTCCTCCACGGTCAGCAGGTCCATAGCAACCGAGTATGAGGGCGACCGGGCGATTCCACCGCCGGAGCCCCTCCAGTACCGCCCGCCCGTGGGCGTAGTCGGCGCAGGCCACCACCTCGTAGTCGGCACCGTACCGTCGACGTAACTCATCTTCAAGAATCCGCCGGGAGTTCGGGTCTGTGGTGGCAAGCAACATGATCGGAACCGAGTGGTCCATGGCCGCCGTCTTTCCGGATCAAAATGGTTCGGTGGCGCTCACGATACTCGCGATTGGACGATGGGGACAAGAGATGCCCGGTGCCTGCGGAACGTCTTTTGCCGGCCGTAGTTGGAGTTGTATTGGGGCCGCCTCGTCACCCCGAATTCGCCATTCCAAGGGCGCGACGATTCTGCCAGAATGGCTCCTTGGGCGGGCAAGCTGGATGACCTGGCAAAACGGCAGCGATGAAAGTGGAGGACCCCATGGAGGATCGCCCTATTCCGGGAATCAGCCTCACTGCCATACCCAGTGGAAAAGGTTGCCTGGAGTGCCTTGACGGTGACGGCCCAGGTTGGTGGCTTCATCTTCGCCGCTGCGCCCAATGCGGCCATATCGGATGCTGCGATTCGTCACCGTCACAGCATGCCAGTGCCCACGCGCGTAACGTCGGCCACGCCGTCATGAGGTCATTTGAACCTGGCGAGAACTGGTTCTACGAGCACACCACCAAAAAGTTCTTCCACGGCCCGCGGCTTCCGGATCCCCAGTCCAGGCCCCTGGATCAACCGGCGCCTGCCCCCGCCGACAAAGTACCGGCGGACTGGCGGGAACGCCTGCACCGGTAACCGCATGTTCCGAACCAACAACCTCGACGCCGGGATACAGCGAGGAAGGCTGGTTAGGCTGTAGGAATGGCGACAGTAATCCTCGTGCGGCACGGCCGCACCACTGCCAACGCTGCTGGACTGCTGGCTGGTCGGGCAGCCGGAGTCAGTTTGGACCAGATCGGGCTCGAGCAGGCAGCTGTGACCGGAGACCGGCTCGCGGTGGTGCCCTTAGCCGGGGTGGTATCGAGCCCCCTCGAACGTTGCCAGCAGACCGCCCGGCTCATCCTCGATCGCCAGGCTGGTACTCCTTATTCGCCGTCCGATCCCGATCTCACCGAGTGCGATTACGGCCAGTGGCAGGGCCGCATGCTCAGTGATCTCGCGACCGAAGACCTGTGGGCTGCTGTGCAGTCCCAGCCGTCCGCCGTCGTTTTTCCCGGCGGTGAATCCATGGCGGCGATGCAGGCCCGGTCGGTAGCAGCAATCCGACGCCACGATGCAGCTTTCGAAGCCGAGTATGGGCCAGGAGCAGTGTGGGTGGCAGTGAGTCACGGTGACATCATCAAATCAATCCTCGCCGACGCGCTCGGAATGCACCTCGACCTGTTCCAGCGCATCAACGTGGGCCCTGCCTCCGTATCGATCGTGCACTATGGCGCTGTTCGGCCGAGCGTCTATGCGACAAACACCGATGCAGGCGATCTGTCATGGCTGTCCAAAGGCATCAACTCCGGCGACGCACCCGTGGGCGGTGGCGCGGGACAGACGGTGCAGTAGACCCCATGTGCCTAAAATACTGACATGCCCACACGTGTTCACGAGTTTGCCTGGCCTGACCGGGTCGTCATCGGTACCGTCGGCGTTCCAGGGGCGCGCACGTTCTACCTGCAGGTACGAACAGGTAAGCAAATTGTGAGCATCGCCCTGGAGAAGCAGCAGTCGGCGCAGCTTGCCGAGAAGGTTGACGAAATCCTCGATCAGCTCATCACCCTCGAGGGCAACCCCTTCAGCGTTCCCACGGGTACTCCCATCGAACTCGTCGACAATGACCAACTTGAGACGGTCGAGGAGCAGTTCCGAACCGGGGCCATGACCTTAGGTTGGGATCCGACGACGGCGCAGGTGGTCATAGAGGCATACCCGATCACCGATGTCGATGACGATGATGATGACGACGAATCGCTCGATGGGCACGGCGTCGAAGCGCCCGAAATGCTGCTGGTGCGGATGCCGGTAGGGACTGCGCGCGCGTTCGCCAAGCGGACCCGGGAGGTGGTGGGCGCCGGGCGTCCCGCGTGCCCGCTCTGCGGTTTTCCCGTGGACCCCGACGGGCACGTCTGCACCCTGCCCGAGGTCTGATGCCAGCACCCGAGCTGCTGACTGCCGAGCTGACGCTCACCGGGCGGATCACGACGGCGTCGAATGCCACCTTTGTGGGCACCATCGCCGACACCACAGTCGTTTATAAGCCGATAGCCGGAGAGAAACCACTGTGGGATTTCCCCGACGGCTTCCTCGCCCACCGGGAGGTCGCCGCCTATCTGGTTTCTGAGGTCCTCGGCTGGAACGTGGTTCCCCGCACCTGGCTCCGTGATGGTCCTTTAGGCAAGGGAATGGTGCAGCTGTGGCAGGAGACTGACGCCGACCAGAACGCGGTGGATCTCGTTGCGGCGGACGACGTTCCGGAGACCGGGTGGAAACAGGTACTTGAGGGTCAGGATGAGACGGGGCGGATGGTCGCCCTCATACACGAGGACACGCCAGAGCTCAGACGCATGGCGGTGTTCGACGTCGTCGTCAACAACGCCGACCGCAAAGGCGATCATATCCTTGCCATGCCAGACGGACACCGGCACGGCGTGGACCACGGGCTCACGTTTCACTATGACCACAAGCTGCGCACGGTGCTGTGGGGGTGGCTGGGAGACACGTTGACTGACCAGGAACGCGACGGCGTCGATCATGTCATCGAAGGACTGCACGGTGAGCTGGGGCGAAACCTGGCGAACTTGCTGAGCGCCGAGGAGATTGCCTCACTCGCCGCGCGCTGCGCCCGATTGCGCTCAACAGGGCGGTTTCCGGCTCCGAGCGGTGACATGCCCGCGGTGCCCTGGCCGCTGTTCTGAGGACACCAGGGCACAGGCTTCGCAGCGTTAGGCCAGCCAAACCGGCAGCCTTGGGGCCGCGAAGGCGGGACTCATGCCTTGGGGCTGACGTTAAATGGAAGTGTGTGGGAGGGATTGCCTCGATCACGATGTCAACCTGACGTGGGGGCCGCTTTTCCCTGGCTCCAGTCCCCCGATTCGGAACGAGCCCTCACCTTCAAGCAGGTCCCATACGATTATGATCCAGGGGTCGAACCGCGTAGCTCTCGGCAGGCGCGGCGATAGAGTCAAGGGGGTTGGGTCGGTAAGTGCGATCAGGAACGATACACGCGGGAAAGAGACGCTCCTCGAAGCGCGAGTCGGGGACGAGTTACCTTGTTTTTGGCCTCGTCGTCCTCTGCGCGACGATTGCCTTCGTCGTCTTCGGACGACTTGCGGCGCCATGGCAGGCTTTCGCCGCCCTGGGTGCCGGGGCCGCGATGGGAGTCTGGCTCTTTCGGTTCGGCTCGCACCACGAGTGGGTGTCGAAGCTGTGTCTATTCGGGGCGCTGGTGGTTTGCGTGGTGCTGTTTACAGCTGCTGACACGGTCGGGTCCGCGGGGATCGCCTGGATTGGATCCTTTGTCTCCGGCACGAACCTGGGTACA
Source organism: Pseudarthrobacter sp. W1I19 (assembly GCF_030817835.1). Lineage (NCBI taxonomy): Bacteria > Bacillati > Actinomycetota > Actinomycetes > Micrococcales > Micrococcaceae > Pseudarthrobacter > Pseudarthrobacter sp. W1I19. The sequence continues at coordinate 1,801,385 of NZ_JAUSZR010000001.1, read as the reverse complement.
GCTTGGAGGTTGGCTGCAGCACATCGAGGTGTGAAGAGGCCTTAAGGGTTTCTCCCGGGTCTGTCACCAGTACCCAACGGCTTGCGCACATAATCCTAAGTATGCTTATCATGATTGCAGTCGGATGGGGATTTGACTGCGAGGGGTAATCGAAAAGGGTGCGCTCAGCGAACGGGGCGCACCTTTTTCGTGGGCGCATGGCACCCCGTCGTGACTTCTTGATCAACTCTTGGGGACTTTCGTGTCCCGCTTTTGCACCTTGTCCCCCATCATTGCCTCAACGTGCCGGTCACCCCGGGCCGGGCTCGGGTAGGGCGAATCCCACCTGTGACGAGGATGGAGCGGATATGGTCGCGTTCCGAGTAACACTCGGTCAGGGCGGGCAACCGTCGTGGTGGCTTTGCGGAGTCAATGACGAGCTACTGGCCTGGGCTGGCAGGTATTACGTTTCTCTGGCCTTTGCCCGGAATGAAGCGGCTGCATTCCAGTCAGCAGCGCTGCGGGCCGAGTATCAAATCTACCCTCACCCGGCTGGTGGCTGGGGCTGGAGGGCAGTGCAGCCCGTGGACTACTTCATGGCCTATTCCGCCGGCTGCTTCAACAAGCCCGCAGAAGCGCGCCGCGCTGCGAGAGACGTCAAGACTGTGGCGCATCGGGCCTCCGGCCTGTAGCCACCATCTCGCCCAAGGGCCAGGCCGGCCTGCTTGCCTGCGGTCGCCAGTAACCGTGATGCTGCGGAGTTGCGTCCGGGATTCACGGCCCTAAAGTCCTAGGCCTTCGGCATGCAACCCTTAGTGGCGATCGGCTTGGTGTTCCTCGCCGCGACCGCGTGGACGGTCACCATCCTGACGATGCTGATTGTTCTGGTCGAAGCCCAGCGGGAGGAACCACCTGAAGCGAGGCGCCTGTCTAAGGACGCAATGGCGGCGTTGGGTGGGAGGGCTTCCAGCCAGTCCAGTAATTTGGGGCAACCCGCTAAGCGGAGGCTTCCGTACTCCCCCACCTACGCCCCGGCCCGCGCATTGGCGTCAGACCGCCCTACCCCATCTTCGGAGCTTATGTGGGCACAGGCGGGTGCCAGTACCGGGCAGCCCAGGGCGTGGTCAATCCCGCGGCCGGAGCGTTACCAGTGGGCGGAAGATCATGAACCGGTAACGGCCGTCTCGCCGCAATCACGGGTCCGTAACCCTTGCTCAAAGAGAGGATCAGACCCCTCGTCCCACACCTACACTGAGCCATGAGCACGACCGCAGCGTTGATCCTGATTTTCTCTGTTGCCACCGCGTGGATCGGCTTGACGGTATTCGTGCTCTTACGGTTGCGCCGCCGCCGGCGTGGATCATCGCTGGTAGCTTCCGCTCCACCTACGGCTGGACCTGTCAGCAGCCTCTCCTACAGGCCGTGGCACGACGTTGGCGCCGCAACGGGCAAGATCCCGAGACGTCGGCACCGGCTGAGAATCAGAAAGGTTCACAGCTGAAGGGATATTTTGAAGCCGCCGCCTTGAAGTCACCGGAAGGGAATGACCGGTGCCGGGATTGCCCAGCTGGTGGACGCACCCGCCAGCACTGTCCCATGCCACCTCCAGGTTGACGCCCAGGCCAATCCACGCCTCCTGGTGAACACCACGCAGCGCTGGTCACCCCGGCGAAGCGGATAACGTAAAAAGAAAGTGTCCCGACGTGGCTCACGTCGGGACACTTCTCAACAAGGCAAAGAAGAAACTAGAAGTCCCAGTCCTCGTCTTCGGTGTTGACTGCCTTGCCGATCACGTAGGACGAACCCGAGCCCGAGAAGAAGTCGTGGTTCTCGTCAGCGTTCGGGGACAGCGCCGACAGGATGGCCGGGTTCACGTCGGTAACGGAGGACGGGAACATGGCCTCGTAGCCCAAGTTCATGAGCGCCTTGTTGGCGTTGTAGTGCAGGAACTTCTTGACGTCCTCCGCGAGGCCGACGCCGTCGTAGAGGTCGTGCGTGTACTGGACTTCGTTTTCGTACAGCTCGAAGAGCAGCTCGAAGGTGTAGTCCTTGATCTCCTGCTTGCGCTCCTCGGACAGGCCTTCCAGGCCCTTCTGGAACTTGTAGCCGATGTAGTAGCCGTGCACGGCCTCATCGCGGATGATCAGGCGGATCAGGTCTGCGGTGTTCGTGAGCTTGGCGCGGGAGGACCAGTACATGGGCAGGTAGAAGCCCGAGTAGAACAGGAAGCTCTCCAGAAGGGTGGATGCCACCTTACGCTTCAGGGGATCGTCGCCCTGGTAGTAGTCCATGACGATCTGGGCCTTCTTCTGAAGGTTCGAGTTCTCAGTGGACCAGCGGAATGCCTCGTCGATCTCCTTGGTGGAAGCCAGTGTGGAGAAGATGGAGGAGTAGCTCTTGGCGTGGACGGACTCCATGAAGGCAATGTTGGTGTACACGGCTTCTTCATGCGGAGTGAGCGCATCCGGGATCAGGGAGACAGCGCCGACCGTGCCCTGGATGGTGTCCAGCAGGGTCAGGCCGGTGAACACACGCATGGTGAGCTGCTGCTCAGCGGGCGTGAGGGTGTTCCATGACTGGACGTCGTTGGACAGCGGCACCTTCTCCGGCAGCCAGAAGTTGTTGACGAGCCGGTTCCAGACCTCCACGTCCTTGTCGTCCTGGATGCGGTTCCAGTTAATGGCCTCGACGTGGCTCAGCAGCTTGACCTTCTCGGTCATGTCATCCCCTAAACGTTGGGTGGGTTTCTCTAAGTTAAAGCGTACGACGGCGGTCGGGCGCCCGCCGTCGTACTCAAGCTGGGGTCTCGACAGGCTCGACCACCGGGGCTACAGCATGCAGCTGACGCAGCCCTCCACCTCCGTCCCTTCCAGCGCGAGCTGGCGGAGACGGATGTAGTAGATGGTCTTGATGCCCTTCTTCCAGGCGTAGATCTGGGCCTTGTTGATATCGCGCGTGGTGGCGGTGTCCTTGAAGAACAGCGTCAGGGACAGGCCCTGGTCCACGTGCTGGGTGGCTGCGGCGTAGGTGTCGATGACCTTCTCGTAGCCGATCTCGTACGCGTCCTGGTAGTACTCCAGGTTGTCGTTGGTGAGGTACGGCGCCGGGTAGTAGACGCGGCCGATCTTGCCTTCCTTGCGGATCTCAATCTTGGACGCCACCGGGTGGATCGAGGAGGTGGAGTTGTTGATGTAGGAGATCGAGCCGGTGGGCGGCACGGCCTGCAGGTTCTGGTTGTAGATGCCGTGCTCCATGACCGAAGCCTTCAGCGCCAGCCAGTCAGCCTGCGTGGGGATGTGCACGTTCTTGAACAGCTCGCGGACCTTCTCAGTCTGCGGCACCCACTCCTGCTCCGTGTACTTGTCGAAGAACTCGCCCGAGGCGTACTTGGACTTCTCGAAGCCGCCGAAGGTCTGGCCGGTCTCGATGGACAGCAGGTTGGAGGCGCGGACGGCGTGGTACACCACCGAGTAGAAGTAGATGTTGGTGAAGTCCAGGCCCTCTTCGGAACCGTAGTGCACCCGCTCGCGGGCCAGGTAGCCGTGCAGGTTCATCTGGCCCAGGCCGATGGCATGGCTCTGGTCGTTGCCCTTGGCGATGGACGGCACCGAGGTGATGTTGGACATGTCCGAGACCGCCGAGAGCGAGCGGATGGCCGTCTCGATGGTCAGGCCGAAGTCCGGCGAGTCCATGGTCTTGGCGATGTTCAGCGAACCCAGGTTGCAGGAGATGTCCTTGCCCGTGTCAGCGTAGGACAGGTCATCGTTGTACGTGGTGGGCTGGGAAACCTGGAGGATCTCCGAGCACAAGTTGGACATGATGATCTTGCCGTCGATCGGGTTCGCCCGGTTCACCGTGTCCTCGAACATGATGTACGGGTAGCCGGATTCGAACTGGATCTCGGCAAGGGTCTGGAAGAACTCGCGCGCCTTGATCTTGGTCTTCTTGATCCGGGAATCGTCCACCATCTCGTAGTACTTCTCGGTGACCGAGACGTCGGAGAACGGCATGCCGTAGACGCGCTCGACGTCGTAGGGCGAGAACAGGTACATGTCCTCGTCCTTCTTGGCCAGCTCGAACGTGATGTCCGGGATGACCACGCCAAGGGAGAGGGTCTTGATGCGGATCTTTTCGTCCGCGTTCTCCCGCTTGGTGTCCAGGAACCGGTAGATGTCCGGGTGGTGCGCGTGCAGGTACACGGCACCGGCACCCTGGCGGGCACCGAGCTGGTTGGCGTAGGAGAAGCTGTCTTCGAGGAGCTTCATCACGGGGATGACGCCGGAGGACTGGTTCTCGATCTGCTTGATGGGCGCGCCCACTTCGCGGATGTTGGTCAGCGCAAACGCCACGCCGCCGCCGCGCTTGGACAGCTGCAGCGCGGAGTTGATGGAGCGGCCGATCGACTCCATGTTGTCTTCGATGCGGAGCAGGAAGCAGGAAACCAGCTCGCCGCGCTGCTTCTTGCCGGCGTTCAGGAACGTGGGCGTGGCCGGCTGGAAGCGGCCCTCGATGATCTCATCCACCATCTGCAGAGCAAGCTGCTCGTTGCCGCGGGCCAGGTGCAGGGCAACCATGCACACGCGGTCCTCGTAGCGCTCCAGGAACCGCTTGCCGTCAAACGTCTTCAGCGTGTAGGACGTGTAGAACTTGAACGCGCCCAGGAAGGTCTCGAAGCGGAACTTCTTTTTGTAGGCGCGGTTGAACAGGTCACGGATGAAGTTCATCGTGTACTGGTCGAGGGTTTCGCGCTCGTAGTAGTCGTTCTTGACCAGGTATTCGAGCTTCTCTTCCAGGTCGTGGAAGAACACGGTGTTGTTGTTCACGTGCTGCAGGAAGTACTGGTGGGCGGCCTCGCGGTCCGCGTCGAACTGGATCTCGCCGCTGGGACCATACAGGTTCAGCATCGCGTTCAGCTCGTGATAGCCCAGGCCCTTGTAGGCGGCAGGCATCTCAGGCTTCTGGGCCCTGGTTACTTCTGTGTCTGCGACAGTCGTGTCCAAAACGTGTCCAATCCATTGTTTACACGGGTCACGTCGTCTGGCGTGCCCATTAATTCGAAGCGGTAAAGGTGCGGTACTCCGCACTTGGCGGCAATGATGTCCCCCGCCATGCAGTAGTTGTCCCCGAAGTTTGTGTTGCCGGCCCCGATCACCCCGCGGATCAGCTGCCTGTTCTGCGGGTTGTTCAGGAACCGGATGACCTGCTTTGGGACGGAACCCTCTCCCCCGGTGCCGCCATATGTCGGCACCACCAGCACATACGGCCGGGTGGCAAGGAGGGGTGCGTCCTTCGCGAGCAGCGGAATCCGGGCCACCTCACGGCCAAGCTTCGAGACGAAGCGGCTGGTGTTCTCGGATGCCGAAGAAAAGTAGATTAGCTGGCTGCCGGTGACAACCGCGGAAACCGGCTCCGCAGCATCCACGCGCTGAGCCGCGTGGACTTGCTGCGTTCCTGGGTTTCCCTGCGATGTATAGGACTCCTGCACCGTGTAGGATTCCTGTGCTGCTGGTGCTGCCATGGGAGTCACCTCAGCTGGTTGACGGTTGCCGGCAGGAAAAAGTGCGGCCCCTTAGGCCACGGAGGAAACTGCAGAGAGCGCCAGTTCCTCGATCTTGTCCGGGCGGAAGCCTGACCAGTGGTCCTGGTCCGTGACCACAACGGGGGCCTGCATGTAACCCAGTGCCTTCAGGCGCTCGAGGGCTTCGGCGTCCTGGGAGATGTCAACGCTCTGGTAGGCGATGCCCTTTTTGTCGAGAGCCCGGTAGGTGGCGTTGCACTGAACACAAGCAGGCTTTGTGTAAACCGTTACGGTCATGATTCCTGTCCCCTTTTCTGGAAAACTTGCTCGTCCGGTGTTCCCGCCCAAGCTGTACCTAGATACTACATCTAGTGCAGACGCCTCTTTGGAACCCCAAGATGATGTATTACAAGTATGTCATTTAATGCACTTTTAATCCACAGGCAGAGGCCTTCAAAATGTCCGGAATCCCGCTGTTTTTGCGGACGGAATCCACATCCTGTGGAGTACTTAGCCACAATTAAGGCCCAGCGTGTCGTGGAAAAGACGGCGTGTCGCACCTGCCGCGCGGAGTACAGGCGGAGTGGCGACGGCACCAAAAAGGGGCTCCGAAGTGACCTTCGGAACCCCTTCAAGTGACCAAACGCACGACGCCTGCAGCCGGCAGGTGCCGGACCGCGCCGTCGGCAGCGGCTGCTAGAGCTGGACCTCCCGGCGGTCCAGCACAACCTGTTGTACATCCAGGTAGCCGGACTGGAAGCCGGCCCGGGAGTAGCACAGGTAGAACAGCCACATCCGTTGGAACACCGCATCGAAACCCAGCTCCGCCACCTCGTGGGACCGCTCCAGGAACCGCTCCTCCCACAACCGCAGGGTGGCCGCGTAGTGGTCCCCCAAGCCCATCCGCTCGCGCACGCGCAGGGTGGTGTGCTGCTGGGTCACACTCTCGATGGCCCGGACGGACGGCAGGAAGCCGCCGGGGAAGATGTACTTGTGGACCCAGGTGTAGGCGTCCCGCGTGGCCAGCATCCGGCCGTGCGGCATGGTGATCGCCTGGATAGCAACCTTTCCGCCCGGCGCCAGAACCCGGTCGATCGTCTGGAAGTAGTTGGGCCAGTATTCGTAGCCCACGGCCTCGATCATCTCCACTGAGACCACGGCGTCATACTCGCCTTCCACAGCACGGTAGTCCTGCAGGGCCACCGTCACCCGGTCCGCGTAACCGGCCGCGGCGATGCGCTCCTGTGCGAGCGCCTGCTGCTCACTGGAGAGGGTGACACTGTAGACAGTGGCGCCCCGAACCGCTGCCCGGAGTGCCAGTTCGCCCCAGCCGGTGCCGATTTCCAGCAGCCGGGTGCCCTCGCCCACGCCCGCTTTGTCCAGCAGCCTGTCGATCTTGGCCCGCTGCGCTTCCGCCAGGGCCTCCCACCCCACGGAGCCCAGCGGTCCGGCGCCAGGCGGGAACAGGGCCGAGGAGTAGCTCATGGTGGAATCGAGGAAGTTGGAGAACAGGTCATTGGAGAGGTCGTAGTGCCGGGAGATGTTGCTCCGTGTGTTCTGTTCAGCGTTACGCTCCTGCCGGGGGGTACGCGGCAGATAAAGGGTTTGGAGTTTCTGCAGGGGCGTAGGAATCAGCGTGCCCACTGATGCGGCGAACACCTCGAGGACGCCGGCCAGATCGTTGGCTTCCCAGTCGCCGGCCATAAAGGACTCCCCCAGCCCGATCAGGCCGTTGTCCCCGATGCGGGCTTCAAACGCCTCCGGCCGTACCATCACCATCACCGGCACATCCGGACCGCCGGTCCCCAGAACACTGCCGTCCGGGTATTCCACCCGCAGGGGCAGGCGCTTCACTGCCCCCTTGAAGAGGAACCCGGCGGCTTTTCCGGCGATGGCTGCCTTGGCTCCCGACGGCGGTTGGGCCACTCCCGGCCACAAGTCCGCATCGATGGTGGCGGGCGACGCCGGCACTCCCGTTGGGTTCCAGGCTGCGGCCAGGTGCGGGGCATCTTCACCGGGCGCCGGGCTTACGGCGTAGCCTTCAGCGTTGGCCCTTATTTTCTCCCTGAGCGGAGCCGGAGCCGTTTCGTTGTCGTCAATCAGTGTCATTGGACTGCCTCCTGTGAGGGGTGGTGTGGCTTGGCGACAACGGGCAGGCGTTGCGCCCAGAGTTTGATGCCCTGTAGCCGGATGAGGGCGGATACCAGCAGCGGCGCGGCCGGAACCGTGAAGGCTGCTGCCAGGATGTTCCGCACCGTAGCGGGCCGGCTGCTGCCGTCCATGGCCGCAATGAACGGCTGATGGCCTTCGCGCTCGAGCACGATGGACAGAGCCAGCCGCTCCCCCGGTACAGGCAGCTTCATCCGGTACTGCCCGTCCACGTCATTGAACGGTGAAACGTAGAACGCCTTCGGCACCGAGGCACGCCCGAAGGGGTCCGTCCGGAGCAGGTAGCAATGCCGCTCACCGTACGTGTTGTGGACTTCGGCAACCACGCACTCAAGCTCTCCGTTGGAGCGGTAGCACCAGAAGAGCGTCAGCGGGTTGAAAACATAGCCGAAGACCCTGGCGCTGGTCAGCATGTGGATAGGGCCGCCGTCGGGCTCTATCCCCTGAGTACGCAGGTACCGCTCCACGTTGCTGCGGATGGTTGCGTCCGGATCGCCCAGATGGTCGCCGGACCGGAACACGGCCAAAGGCCGCATCAGCAGCGGAAGCCGCGGAAGCCTGTCAACGTCCACGAACCAGCTGTAGCTGCGGTACGTGAACGAGTTTTTCAAGGGGGTATGCCGCACGTGCGAAATGGAGGTGCGGTAGATCGCGGAGCTCATGCGGGTTCCGCTGCGGGAAGAAGCTCCCGCTCCCCGCCGTCCAAGGATTCAAACGGATCAGCAGGCAGGGCAATGGGCCAGCTGCGTCCCAGCGATTCGGCGGCCCGGACGCCGGACAATGCGCCGTCCTCATGGAAGCCCCAGCCGAGGTACGCGCCGGCATAGGCAATGCGGCTGTCGCTGAGTGCCGCGATTGCCTGCTGTGCCTGCACCGATTCCGGAGTGTACTGCGGGTGCTCGTAGACCATCCGCTCCAGTACTGCATCCTCGGCGATGAGTTCGGACTCCCCCAGGCTCACCAGGTACCGCTTGCCGTCCAACGGGCTTAACCGCTGCAGACGGGTCAGGTCGTAGCTGACCAGGACCTTGTCCGGCCGGGCTTCGCAGGACGGCAGCCGGTAGTTCCAGGATGCCCTGGCGTTGTCGGCGGACGGCAGGACAGCAGGATCCCGGTGGAACACGGTGTGGTTCACCGAATACGGCATCCCGCCCAACGCTTCTTTTTCATCCGGGGTGGCGTCCGCCAGGAACCCGAGCGCCTGCGCCGGGTGGGTGGCAATAACCACGGCCTCGAAATCCTCCACTCCGGCTTCCGTCACCAGTTCGATGCCTAGCGCATGCCGCCGCACGGCGGTGATTGGCGTGTTGAGCCGGACGTCCGGGAGGGTGGCCGCCAGCTTCTCCACGTACCGCGCTGAGCCGCCGGTGACCGTGCGCCACTGGGGTGAGCCCTTAACGCCCAGCAGCCCGTGGTGCCCAAGGAACGTGAAGAGGTAGCGGGCCGGGTAAGCCAAAGCAGTGGTGGGGTCGCAGGACCAGACGGCGCTGACCACCGGGGTCATGAAGTGGGAGGCGAAGTAGGGGCTGAAGTTTTCACGCTCGAGGAACTCACCCAGGGTCAGCTCGGGAACTGCGTCGTCCGGGCTGACTGCGGAGACCGGGGCCGTGTTCAGCAGCGCCCTGGCCTTGCGGTAGAAGCGGGTGACCTCCAGCAGCATCAGCAGGTAGCGGCCCCGCAGCAGGCTGGACGGGCGGGCGATGATTCCCCTGGCACCGCCACGGGCACCGGCGTATTCCAGCCCGCAGCCGTCGCAGCGGATGGACATGCTCATTTCGGAGTCCTGGGTTTCCACCCCCAGCTCGGCAAAAAGCCGCAGCAGCGTGGGGTACGTCCGCTCATTGTGGACGATGAATCCGGTGTCCACACCGAGAACCGAGCCATCCGGTTGGGGCATGTCGTGGGTGTGGGCGTGCCCGCCCAGCCGCGAATCAGCCTCGAACAGGGTCACGTCGTCCTCGCGCTTCAGGACATAAGCGGCAGTGAGGCCGGCAACGCCGCTGCCGATGACGGCCACCCGCCGTCGTCCGCCTCCGCTTGCTGCTGGATCGGGTGACAATTGATGCTCCTCTGCTGAACATTTGCCAGTGATGGGTATACAGAGGGAAATTCGCAGCGCCCGGGCCGCCGGATGGGTGTGTGCTTCAGCTTCTTCAGCAGGAGGCGGCAGAGTACTGTGGGCTGGTGGTAAATCCGGTACACCTGAAGACCCTCCTGGAGGTCACGCGGCTGGGCTCGTTCGCGGCCGCCGCGTCAACGCTTGGCTACACCGCCTCCGCGGTTTCACAGCAGATGTCCGCGCTGGAACGGGACACCGGCGTGGTCCTTTTCCAGCGCTCGGCACGCAGCGTGGTGCCCACGGAAGCCGCCGTCGTGATGACCCGGCACGCCGCCAAGGTGCTCACGGACATCGAGGCCCTGATGGCCGCCGCCTCCAAAACCCAGGATTCGGCGCACCAGGAACTGCGCCTCGGAATCTTTCCCAGCCTGGCTACCTTTGTCCTGCCACGGATCCTGAAGAATCCAACGTGGAAGAACCTGGGCATCGACCTCAAGGTCTCCGTCGCTGAGCCCGGCCAGACCATCCAGGGGCTGCGCACCGGCGGCGACCTGGACCTGGCAGTGGTTTTCCAGGTGGGCCAGACCGGCTTCGCCTGGCCCAACACCATTAACAGGCAATGGATCGGCGACGATGACTTCCGGGTGGTGCTGCCCGCCGGTTGGGGCTTCCGCGCCGATGCGAAAGTGGCGGCGGACCACCTGTCCGAGATGCCCTGGATCATGCACCACCCCGGCACAGCCGACGCCATGGTGATCGAACGGCTCTTCGCCGGCTGCAACCTGCACCCCAGGGTGGTGGCCCACAGTGATGACTTCCACGCCAGCCTGGAGATGGCCGCCGCCGGACTGGGAGCGGCCTTGGTCCCCGAGCTCGCGCTGCGGAACAAACCTGCCGGCGTAGTGGTGCTGGACGTCCCGGAGATCCGGCTTGCCCGCAACGTTTTCGCGCTGCTTATCAACGACAGGAAAACCGCCAGGGTACAGCTGTTTGTCGACTTACTGGCCGAGACCTTCGCCGGGATGCCCAAGGCGGTGAATTAGGCCCGAACGCTGGAATGCACCGCTGTTCGGGTCTATGTTGAAACTATGAACAAGGTAGCGAGCCAGCACTTTGGCGAGATCGAGCTCAATCACGGCAGCGATCACAACATCGCTGCCAAACATGAGCTGCGGGGCCATCCGCTGGAGATCGACCTGAACATCACCGCGCACGACCACTTCGACGAGGCGGCGCTGCGCAAGGTGGATTACCGCCTGCGTTTCCTGCCCGAACTGGTGGACGAGGTACGGGACATGATCGCGGAGGAGCTGGACCAGGAAGGCACCAGCCCGCAGGAATATCTTCACTTCCACTGCAATGCGCTCAAGGACGAGCACCTGCACAAGGTTTTTGGTGTTCAGCACCGGAGCCAACTCACCAAGGAAGTGTTCCTCAAAGCACTGAAGCTCGGCCACGTCGGAATCTACCCGGGCCAGCCTGAACGCTACTTCGTGATGGACTTCACCCTGGGCGAGCACTTCACCGATGAAGTGCTGGTGGCCTCGGCCGACGAGGACGGCGTAGTGGACGACGAGATCGTCTGGGAGTCCTGAATGGCAAACGGTGGTTGAGCAGACACTCAACCACCGTTCTTGGTTTCGACAGGTTCAACCACCAGTGGTTGAACCTGTGGAAACCCTTACTGTTGTTTTACTTCGCCGCTTCCAGCAGCCCGGCGCGGACCGTCCTGGTCGCCTCGACCAGGTTCCGAAGGGACTCCTCGGTCTCAACGTAGCCGCGGGTCTTCAGGCCGCAGTCCGGATTGACCCAGAGCTGGCGGGACGGAACGTGCTTCACGGCGGTGCTGAGCAACTCAGTCACTTCCTCGGTGCCCGGAACGCGCGGCGAGTGGATGTCATAGACACCCGGACCAACGCCGCGGCCGAAGCCGTGGGACTCGAGGTCGTGCACAACCTCCATGCGGGACCGGGCCGCCTCGATTGACGTGACGTCCGCGTCCAAGCCGTCGATCGCGTCGATGATCACGCCGAACTCCGAGTAGCAGAGGTGGGTGTGGATCTGGGTGGCATCGGCCGCACCGGCGGTGGCCAGGCGGAAGGAGTCCACGGACCACTTCAGGTAGTCGGCGTGGTCTGCCTTGCGCAGCGGGAGGAGTTCGCGCAGGGCGGGCTCGTCCACTTGGATGACCTTGATGCCGGCGGCTTCGAGGTCCGCGATCTCGTCGCGCAGGGCCAGCCCGACCTGGTTGGCGGTCTCGCCCAGCGGCTGGTCGTCGCGGACGAAGGACCAGGCCAGGATGGTGACCGGACCGGTGAGCATGCCCTTCATCGGCTTGCTGGTCAGGGACTGCGCGTACTCGGCCCACTTCACCGTGATGGGGGCGCTGCGGGTCACGTCGCCCCACAGGATGGACGGACGGGTGCAGCGCGAACCGTAGGACTGGACCCAGCCGTGGACGGTGACGTCGAAGCCTTCGAGGTTCTCGGCGAAGTACTGCACCATGTCGTTGCGCTCGGGCTCGCCATGCACCAGGACGTCGTAGCCCAGCTCTTCCTGCAGGTCCACAACGCGCTTGATCTCGTCCTTCATGAGCTTCTCGTACTGCTCGTCAGTAAGATCGCCCTTGTTGTTGCGGGCGCGGGCCGAACGGATCTCCGAGGTCTGCGGGAAGGAACCGATGGTGGTGGTGGGCAGCGGCGGAAGGTGCAGCGCCTCTTCCTGGGCGGCTTCGCGGACCGCGTACTCGGAGCGGGCGAAGTCCGCGGCGGTCAGGGCCTCGGTGCGTGCCCGGACGTCTGAACGGCGGACGCCTTCGGCGGTGGCGCGGGAGGCGATCACTGCGGTTGCCTCGTCGATGGCTGCCTTGGCGGATGCGGGATCGGCCAGGTAAGCAGCGAGGGTCTTCACCTCAACGGCTTTCTGGTCGGAGAAGGCGAGCCAGCTGCGGAGCTGCTCGGACAGTTGTGTTTCCTCGGCAACGTCGTGCGGGACGTGCTGGGTGGAGGTGGAGGTGGAGACGGCCAGCTTACCGGCGGCTTCCTTCAGTGCGTCCAGCTTCGCGGCGGATGCGGCGAGGTCGTTGCGCCAGATGTTGTGGCCGTCCACGACGCCGGCAACCAGGGTTTTGTTGCCCAGGCCCGCCAGGGTGGAGGCGGAGGGGACTGCGCCCTTGAAGACGTCGATGTGCAGTGCGTCGATGTTGGTGGCGGCGAGCGTGTCCAGCTGGCCGTCGAGGGAGCCGTAGGGGGAGGACACGAGGATCTGGGGGCGGTTGGCCGCAGCGGTGAGGACCTCGTAGGCGCGGCCCACGGCGGCTTCGATTTCGGCGGCCGGGGTGTCCTGGTCAACCACCAGGGCGGGCTCGTCAAGCTGGACCCAGCCGGCGCCGGCTGCTGCGAGCTTCTCGAGCAGCTGGACGTAGACGGGCAGGATGTCCTCGAGGCGGGACAGCGGGGCGAAGCCGGCGGGGGCATCGTCGGAGGCCTTGGAGAGCAGCAGGTAGGTGACCGGGCCAACGATGTAGGGGCGGGTTTCGATGCCGTTGGCCAGGGCGAAAGCGAACTCGTCGACCTTGGCGGTGGAGGCGAGGGTGAACTTGGTCTCCGGGCCGATTTCCGGCACCAGGTAGTGGTAGTTGGTGTCGAACCACTTGGTCATTTCCAGCGGCTGCTGTTCCTTGTTGCCGCGGGCCAGGGAGAAGTAGCCGTCGATGTCCAGCTGTCCCTCAGCGTTGAGGAGGTTGCCGAAGCGGGCCGGCACGGCGCCGAGGTGCGCGGTGGTGTCCAGGACCTGGTCGTAGTAGGAGAAGGTTCCGGGGACGGCGGCGGCTTCGGTCAGGCCGAGCTCCTGCAGGCGCTTGGCGATGGCCAGCTGGATGTCCTTGGCTGCGGCGTCCAGGGCAGCGGCGTCGATTTTTCCGGCCCAGTAGGCCTCGACGGCCTTCTTGAGCTCGCGGCGGCGGCCGATGCGGGGGTAGCCGAGGAGTGAGGCGGAAGGGAAAGGCGTGTTGTTTTCAGGCATGGCAAATCCTCAGGTAGGAACTGGGTTTGAAAGTTTAGGCTTTGAAGCCGGGTCTATAGCGCAGGGTGGTTCGCGGAAGCTGTCAGCTGGCGAGCTGGCGCCGGGCGAGGGCATCCCGCCGGATCCCGGAACGGGAATGCCGGGGAAGTGCCAGCTTGTCCAGCACTTCCAGTGCGCTCTGGTGCTCATTGAAGGTGTAGAGGTGGATGCCGGGCGCACCTGCATCCAGGGCAGCGTTGGCCAGGTCCACGGTGGCATCGACGCCGATATGGAGGCGTTCGATGTCGTTGTCCGCGGCGGCCAGGCGTTCCATCAGTTCCGCTGCGGGCTCCACTCCCGCCAGTTCACCCAGCCGCTTGAGGCGGCGGAGGCTGGTCAGCGGCATCACGCCGGGAATGATGGGGATGGTGACCCCGGCACGGCGTGCCCGGGTGAGGAGGTCGGCGTACTGCTCTGCATGGAAGAACACCTGGGTGATGGCGAAGTCCGCGCCGGAACGCTGCTTGGCGAGCAGCACCTCGACGTCGTGCTCCTCACTCGGTGATTCCGGGTGCCTGGTGGGGTATGCCGCCACGCCAACCGCAATCTTCCCGGCGCACAGCAGTGCCGAACGGCGCTGCTCTACGCGGCGGATGAGTTCGATCAGGTCCTGGGCGTACCGCAGGGCTCCGTCGACAGGTTCGCCGCCGTCCTTGGGAAGATCGCCGCGCAGCGCCAGGATGCCGCGTACCCCGGTGTCCAGCAGTTCGCCGATGATGCCCGCCAGTTCCTGCGGCGTGTTGCCAACGCAGGTCAGGTGGGCCAGCGGCCGGAGGGTGGTTTCGAGCAGGAGCCGGTTGATAAGTTCGACGGCGGTGTCCCGGTTGGAGCCACTGGCACCATACGTGACGGAGACGTAGTCAGGCTCGGTGGTTTCCAGTTCCCGGATGGTGGTCCAGAGCGTTTCCGCGGCTGCCGGCGAACGGGGCGGGAACAGCTCGTAGGAAAGCGCCACCGGGGCGGCGTCGGAGAGATTCGGGTGTGTGTCTATAAGGCTTGGTGGCGACATTTGCATCCTTGGCTTTGGGCCATTGGAGGTTCCCTGTCAGAATTTGGACTGGGACCGGCAATGAATTTGAGTTTGGGGAACACGAAAGAACTCCACAAGGACGCAGCCGCGACTGTTACGCCTGGAATGAAGTTGTCCGTGAGCAAATGTCAGGCCCACATGGGGGCACCCACACCCTCCGCAATGGAGGATCGCTGACACGTTACCGCGGTAACTTGTATAGAACTCTATGGGCGGCCGGAGGAGCTTTCAAGTCGGGGTCCGAATTAAGACGCAGTCTTACGCCTTGTTTCGTCCGGCAACAGAATAATCTTCGCTCCGCTGCCCTTTTGCATAGACCAGACCCCGCCGGTCACCAGGGCCGATCCACGCCGGGACCGGTGTCCTCCAGGTAGTCCGACCGTTCCTGTCCGTTGTTGCGTTCCCGTTGTGACTCCCGGGCGCTTTCCTGCAACTGCTGCAGCTGGTCCTGGCCAGGTGACTCGGCCTTCGGCTCGTCCGGGCCACCCTCCTCCGCCCCACCTTCCTGATCCTCGGCGGACCCCTTGGCCGTCTCGAGTTTTCCGTTCAGGCGCCCTTCTGCCTCCCTTAGTTTCTCGCCGGCATCAGCGGCGGGTCCCGCGTCGAAGCAGCCCTCCGGGGCCTCGCCGACGGCTTCCAATGCCTCGGTAAACAGGGTTGCGGCGGACGCAGAATCCTCCAAACGCAGCTTCTCGTCACCGAGCCGCTCGATGGCGAGGACAAGGTTGAGCCGCACCACGCAGGCATCACGCGAGCCCTCCGGGGCAAGCTCCAGGGCTTCCTCGAAGCGCAGCCGGGCAGCTCCAAAGTTTCCGGCGAGCGCCTGGGCGTCCCCGGCTGCGAAGAGTGCTTTGTGCGGCTCCACGATGTTTGCTGCCTCAAGCGCCTCCGCAGCCATTCCGACGGCGGGCGCGTCCTTGGCTTCGAAGGCCTTCGCGGCGTGCCCCGCAAGGGGGTCGAGGCTGAGAAGTTTCGCCGCGACGAACAGCACCAGCAGAGCGGGAAGGGCTGACCACACCAGCAGGCGGCGCCTCACCGTGCCGCCTCCTTTGGCTGGCCGCCGTGTGCGGCACGAAGGGGCCTGGCCGCAGGCCGCACTTCGCGCAGTTGCCGGATAATGCCCACCAGCTCGGCCAAACCCACAACGAAGGCACTCGCAGCGAAAAGCCAGTAGAACTCAATCCGGCCCCCAGGGCTGTCGTCTTGTTCCGTTCGTTCCAAGGCGCCGGCGCGCGCCTCCTGCAGCATGGCCGAGACCGGGTCCCCGGCCGACCGGTGCACATAGGGCACGCCCAGCCGCGCCGCGACCTCCCGGAGCCTGTCCTCATCAATGACGGACACGGCGTCCCTGGCGGCACCCCCGGTATGGTCCCGGATATAGGGGGCATCGTCGTCGGACTCCAGCCCGGTGTTCTCCTTCATGCGTCCGCCGCCGGAAGTCCCGTAACCCAACACCGCTCCCCCGGCCACCAGTCCCCCATCCAGGGTCAAGGGCTCCGGTTCCTTCCCGCTGGTTTGCTCGCCGTCACCCAGGTAGAAGACAAGCCGGGGCCGCTCGGAGTGGCTGTCCCTGGCAGCGGACAGGCGTTCAGCCAGCACCTCACGTGCCGCCGTGATGCTGCTGCCCTTGGCATAGGCCGTGACCTGCGGCTCGAGGATGGCGGTAATGGTTTCCAGCGCCGACGTGTCGGTGGTCAGGGGCATCCGGACATGGGCTTCGGTGTCGAAGGTGATGACGGAAAAACGGGCACCCGGCAGTTCCCCGGCGATGGCCATGATGTCCTGGCGGACGCCATCGAGGCGCGGTGCGGCTTTGCCGTAATCCTCGGCCACCATGCTGCTGGTGGTGTCCACTGCGAAAAAGACGTTCAGGTCCGCTGCAGCGGCCTGGGCGGAGCCGCCAGGGATGCCCGGCCGGAGAGCTGCTGCCAGCACGAACAGCACCAGCAGGGCCCGCCGGATTCGTCCAGGGCCGCCGGGGTACCTCCGTTCGACGTGAATCCGCCAGCCCAGGAAGACCAGTGCGGCGACGGTGAGGGGCAGCAGGAACCACCACGGCAGGATCGGCTGCAGTGTCATGGCCGCAGCCGCCAGGAGGCAACAGCGAGGACGAGGCCGGCCAGGAGCGCAACGGCCAACGGAAGGTTGGGCACGTCGGTGACCACGGCCCGCGGCGCGCCCTGAAGGGTGGATTTCTCCGTTTCCTGCACGGCCCGCACAATGCCGGGCACTGCTTCCGGACTGTCCAGGGCGTAGTAGGCTCCCCCACTGGACTCGGCGGCCGCACGCAATTGCGCCCCGGGCTGGTCCGCGTCGGCACCGTAGTCAAAGTCCCCCGGGTTCAGCGCATATACACGCACGTCCCGTTCCTTCGCCATTCCGGCAGCTTCCTGGAGCGTCATGATGGGATCCCCCGAAACAAAGTTGTCCGTGGCCAGGACCACAGACCGCGAGCGCGGTTGCAGGCCGTCCTGCTCACCGTTGTTCTGCCGGCCATCGTTCTGCTGGCTGCTGTCTTCCGGCTCCCGGGAGGATGGAAAGCTGGTGATGCATGAGGCGAGGCCATCCCCGATCAGGGATGAACCGCGGCCGCTCCAGGTCCCGTCGAGGAAGCCGGACGTGCCGGGTTTCCCGTTGAAGGCATCACGGGCCAGTGCCAGCTGTTCCCTGGCGTACTCATAGTCATCGGTGAGCGGAAAGACCTGGATGGCTGTGCTGTCGAAGATGGTGAGGCCTATCCTTTCGCCCTTGAAGTCCTCTGCCAGCCGGGCAAACACGTCCACCACCTCCGCGTCTGCGCTGCTCATGGATCCGGAAGCGTCCAGGCACAGGACGATGTCGCGGTTGTGCTGCTCCGGCCGGACGTTGTCCACATTCGCAGGACGGGCGGCCGCCAGCAGGGTTGACGCCAGCAGGACGCCGCCGGCAGATGCCGCGGCTACGAGCCGGCGGCGGTGCAGCCGTAGCGCGGCCTGGTATTCGGGCAGCCGGGTGAGCCTGTCCGCATGAGCTGCCGGCCGCCGTCGTGCATTGGTGTTCCTGCCCGGGCGCCACGCCGCCCAGGCCGCGAGGCCTGCCACGGCCGCACCCAGGGGAACCACCCACCAGAACATCAGCTCCACGAGCGCACCGCCTCGCGTGCCGTCGCGGCGGAGCTTGCGACGGCGGGCAGCGGCTCGGGCCCGAACTCGCCCGGGTACAGCGCGCCGACGGCCTTCGCGGCCGTGGGCAGCGGGTGGCTCGCGAGGTCGGCGTGCGTCATTCTCGGCGCGTCCACGCCGGTGGCGTCGCGGACGAAGCGGCGCAGCAGGAGGCTGATCTGCTGGTGGGCAGCGCGGGCACTGATGTTTCCTGCGGCTGACTCCCGCTCCACGTCAGTAATCCGCTGCAGGTACGCCGATTGGAGTGCCGGCAGGTCGGTGAGCGATCCCGACCCCGCGCGGGTCCTGGGCCCAGGACGCCGGGTACTGGCGAAAACAAAGGTGTACCAGGCGGCCAGCAGGAGCAGCAGGGCCAGCCCTGTCCACGTCCACAGCGGACTGTACGGCAGCGGGCCGAGGAATTCAGGATCAGCCTGCACGGCGGTGCCTCTCCAGAAGTGCGAACAGCTCAGTGATGACCTCCGGGCTACCGCTGACCGAGCCCCCGGCGATCCCTGCCTGGCGCAGCATGTCCGCCCGTCCGGAATCCCTGTCCGTCACAGCCTGGGCATATGCTGCGGCCACTACCGGGGACCGGGCCAGGTGGCCCATCAGTGGCGAGGAATTGTGCACGCTGTACCACGGCGCTTCCGCCGACAGGTCCGCATCACGGACCGTGAGCCACAGGATCTCATGCTGCGCCCGGAGCCGGCGGAGCAGCCCTGACAGCGACGGGGTGCCCGCTATTTCGTCCGCCACAACGAACAACAGGAACCGGCCCTTGACGGTGCGGGCCACATGCTCCAGCTGGTCCTCAAGCCGGCTGGCAGCAGAATCCATGGTGGCGTTGGCTTGGACATGGCGCAGGAGCCTTTCGAGGTGCGCCTCGCCGCTTTTGGCCGGCAGGGATGTTGTCTTCTGGGCGTCGCCGCACACCAGGCCCACCACGTCGCCGTGACGGTGGGCCAGGTACCCGATAACCCCCAGCGCCATGATGGCGATGTCCTTCTTGGTTTCCCCGCCCGCTGCTTCGGCTGCCATGTTGCGCCCGGTATCGGTGATGAGCAGGACTGTCTGCCGCCGGACGGCCACGTACCTCCTGATCAGTGGGGAGCCGTGGCGGGCTGTTGCCTTCCAGTCGATATCGCGCACCTCGTCTCCCGGGACATAGGCGCGGAGGTCATCGAAGTCCAGGCTGCGGCCGCGGAAAACTGAACCGTATTCGCCGTCGAGCATGCCGCGGGCCTTGCGGTGCGCAAAGATGGCCATCTTCGACTTCACCTGGTGAAGGAGGCTGGTCATGGTGACCTCAGGGCGTCTGGACGGCGGCGACCACGGCGTCGATGACCGTTTCCACCGGCACCTGCTCAGCCACTGCCTCAAAATTCAGGATGAGGCGGTGCCGCAGGACGCGGTGGGCGAGCGATTTCACATCTTCCGGGATCACATGGTCGCGGCCCTGGAGGAGCGCCACGGCGCGGGCCGCCTGGCTGAAGGCGATGCTGGCGCGCGGACTGGCACCGAACTCAATAAAGCCGGCAAGCCGCGGGTCAATGTACTGCTGCGCGTTCCGGGTGACGTAGACCAACCCCACGATGTAGTTGACAACTGCAGGATCAACATAGATCTTTTTCACCACGTCCTGGACCCGCGCCACTGCCTCAAGGGACGCCGCGGCCGCCGGCTTCTGCTCATCGGTAAACACTCCGGCGTCGAGGCGGCGGATGATCTCTGTTTCCTCCGCCGGTGAGGGATAGTCCAGGACGTCCTTGAGCATAAAGCGGTCCATCTGGGCTTCCGGAAGCTGGTAGGTGCCTTCCTGCTCTATCGGGTTCTGGGTGGCCAGGACCAGGAACGGGGACGGCAGCCGGTACTCTTGGCCGCCGATGGACGTCTGGCGTTCCTGCATGGCCTCCAGCATGGCGCTTTGGGTCTTGGCGCTGGAGCGGTTGATCTCGTCCAGCAGCACGATGTTGGCGTGGACCGGGCCCAGCTGCGTAACGAAGGTGCCCTTGGCGGCGTCGTAGATCTGGGTCCCCACAATGTCACTGGGCAGCAGGTCCGGGGTGCACTGGATCCGCCGGAACTCCGCGCTGATGGCTTCGGCGACGGTCTGGGCAGCGGTGGTTTTGGCCAGGCCCGGAACGCTTTCCAGCAGGATGTGGCCGCCGGTGAGCAGGCCCACCAGCAGCGATTCCCGCAGCCGGGACTGCCCCACCATCTTGGCGTCGAAGCTCCTGGAAATGCTGGCTGCAACCTGTTGCGCCCGTGCCAGCTCTGCCGGTTCGATTCTTGCCGAAGAGCTGGTTTGAAGCACTGCGATTCCCCCTGATGGCTGTGTGTTGGGCGTGCGGCACGGCCTGACCGCACTCCGCCGCCATCCTATCCAAGACGCATCCGCGGGTTCGGGCAATGGGGACCCCTCCCCACCGGAGCTCCCCAGGTCTATTCTTTTGACATGAGCGAGCTTCCAGCCAGTTACAAGGAGTTTCTCGCCGACAAAAGCGAGATGTTCATCAACACTGTCAAGCCTGTCCTGCAGCAGTCAGCCGCGGACAAGCTCCACGGAGTCCGGGTTGTCTACAACCCAGGCTCAACCGGCCATCAGGCACACCTTGACGACAGCATCCCCTTTGGCGTGGTTGTCGAGGACATCGACTAGCAGGCGGCTAACCCCGCACCGCGCCGGACAAGGCAAATGAGCTCCCGGCACCCCTGGCCACAACGACGTACAAGGCCAGCACCGGCAGCGAGTACAGGATGGAGAAGGCGGCGAGCTGGCCGTAGGCAACTGCCCCGTGCTGTCCGAAGAAGCTGAAGATGGATACCGCCGCGGGCTGCTTCGCCTCGGACAGGAGCAGCACAAACGGGACGAAGAAGTTTCCCCAGGCCTGGATGAACACAAAAATGAACACCACGGCGAGTCCTTGCCGCATCAGCGGCAGGACAATGGTGCGCAGCGCCGTCATCCTGGATGCGCCGTCCACCCATGCCGCCTCCTCGAGGGACACCGGCACGGCGTCCATGAAGTTCCGGGTCATCCAGATGGCCATCGGCAGGGCGGTGGCGGCCATAAACAGCATGGTGGCCGGCATTGAATCCAGCAGCTCCAGCTGGACGAAAAGTCCGTAGACCGGCACCATGATGGCCGTGATGGGAAGGCAGGTCCCGAGCAGCACCGCGTACATGAACGGCGTGTTGAACCGGGACCGATAGCGGGACAGTGGATACGCGGCCAGTACGGCGGCCGCCAGCGTGGCCGTGGCCGTCCCGGCGGAAAGGAGCAGGCTGTTCCACAACGGCTGCAACAGCAGCCCCGGCGTTATCACCGCGGCGAAATTCTCCAGGGTGAGGGCGGCAGGTACTCTTGTCTCGTGGCCTGCGTCCGCGTCGAAGGAAGCCAGGACCAGCCACAGCAGCGGCAGCACAAAACAGGCGCCGAGGACCAGCAGGGCCACATCTGCGGGACTGACACGGCTGTTCCCGGGCCTGCGCGGGCGGGGGGCCTTTTCGACGAGGGCAGTTCCGGACGCCCGTGCCGGTGCGGTCAACGCTTCCCCTCCCTCAGCAGCCGGATATAGCCGACACCGAACACCGCACCGATAAGAAGCAGCACCGAAGCCACGGCAGTCCCGTACCCGATGTCACCGAACTTGAAGGCTTCCTGGTAGGCCAGGACCGGGAGGGTGGTGCTGGCGTTGGCCGGCCCACCGGCGGTCATCACCCAGATCAGGGTGAACACGGCAAGCGTCTGCAAGGTGACCAGCATCAGGTTGGTGGCGATACTGCCCCGGATCATGGGCAGCGTGATGAAAGCCAGCCGCTTCCAGCCGCCGGCGCCGTCCATCTGGGCGGCCTCGGCCACTTCCGTGGGAATGTCGTTCAGGGCCGCCCGGTACACCAGCATGGAAAAGGCCGTGCCACGCCAGATATTCGCCAGCACCACGGCCGCCATCGGCCATGAATAGAGCCAGTCCGGCTGTCCCATCCCCAGTCCGCCCAGCAACTGGTTCAATGTGCCGTCCCGGCTGAAGTAGGCGTAGGCGGCGAAGGCCGCCACGATCTCGGGCAGCACCCACGCAGCTACTACCGCAGTGCCCACGGCTGCGGACACGGCCCGGCGTGCATGCCGCATCAGCACCGCGAGGGCCAGCCCCAGCAGGTTCTGGCCCAGGACAGCAGAAGCCCCGACGAACAGGACTGTCAGCCACAGCGAGAGGGGAAACACGGGGTCCAGCAGCAGCCGCTGGTAGTTCTCCAGCCCCACCCAGCCGGGGTTCCGCGCATTCCTGCCCGTCAGCCCGGTATTGGTAAAGGACGCCTGGAAAGCCCAGAACACCGGACCGGCCAGGAACACCAGCAAAAGCAGCAGGGCAGGCAGGACGGGCAGGTAGCGCAGCAGCCCGCGTCCCCCGATTCGGGCCGGCACCGGCTACTTCCAGACGGTCTTGTCGCCGCCCACGATGTCCGCCACGGCCGCGTCGTACTCTGCCGCCGCCTGGTCGGGCGACTTGGCTCCGGTGATCACAACCTCCGTTGCCTCCTGGACCGCCGCGGAGATGCGGGGGTAGTCGGACGTGGCCGGGCGGTAGCGGGTGACCGAGACGAGCCCGGACACATCCTTCACGAACGGATTGGCCCCCTGGTAGCCGGAGTCCTCCGCAACGTCGCTCCTGACCGCGATCTGGGAACTGTCCAGGGTGAATTTCAGGGAGTTGTCCCGGTTGAGTGCCGTGCTCAGGAATTTGAAGGCGAGGTCGGCTTCTTTGGTCCCTGCTCCGATGGCCAGCGTCCAACCCCCGGACATGCTCACGGCACCCGGCTCGCGGCCGTCCTGTGTGGGGAACGGGGCAACCGCCATGTCCTGTGCGTAGCCGGGCCATTCGTAGCTGCCGCCGTCCTGCCAGAACGACGGCGCGTAGGAGCCTTCCACAGTGGCGCCCAGTTTTCCGTCCGGGAACCATTCGCCGAACACCTTTTTCCAGACGTTCGCGTCGAGGGCTTCGGCCGGCGTCACTGCGAGCCCTTCGTCATAGAGGGTCTTGAGGAAGCCCAGCGAATCCTTGAAGCCGGCGGATCCCACCACCCATTTTTTGGACTCCTCGTCGTAGAGGGTGGAGCCGGTGCCGTAGAGCAGTTCATAAAACCCCTGCATGACGGTGCCTTCGCCGGTGCCTTTCCCGGCGTACATGTTGAACGGGACCACCGAGGGGTCATCCGCTTTGATCTTCCGTGCCGTATCCAGGATGTCCTGCCAGTTGCGCGGCTGCCACGGAAGGCTGATGCCGGCGGCTTCGAAGACCTTTTTGTTGTACCAGATGGCCCGGGTATCGGTGCCCAGGGGCACTGCGTACGTACCGCCGTCGTCCGCGCGCCCTGCTGCCTTGGCGCCGTCGTCGAACTTTTCCCAGTCCGCCCAGCCATCAAGGTGGCTGTCCAGCTTCAGGAGGTAGCCGGCGTCGACGTCGGAGCGGACCTTGAACGTGTCCTCGTAGAAGACGTCCGGTGCGGTGGACGGCGATCTCAAGGCAAGGGCCAGCTTGGTGCCGTAATCGTCGTCGTTGCCCTGGATGGGCTGCAGCTCAACGGTGACTCCCTGGTTGGCCGCCTCGAACTCCTTCTTGGCGGCCTGGAACATTGTCTCCAGTGCGGTGAAGGAGTCGGTTTTCTGGTAGACCACCTTCAGGGTCTTGGAGCCGTCGTCGGGAGCCGCCGGCGTACACGCGGTGAGGAGGAACAGTGCGGAAGCGATGAGGGACAGGGTCTTCAGGGCCGGGCGACGCATCATGCTCCATTCGATCGAAGGCTGCGGACCCCTTTGTCAGCGGGCCCCAGCCGCGGCAATACGCAAATGCTAGATGGGAGTCCTGCCCGGGACAAGGGCGGGCAGCCCCCTCAGCTCTCCAGGAGCAGTCTTTGGGCCCTCGGCGCCAGTGTATGTTCCAGAACCAGGGAGGCCGCACCGATTGCGCCCACGTCTTCGCCCACCCCGGTGCCCACCACCTCGATGGGATGGATCAGCCGGGTGTCACTGTTGGCATCCAGCAGGGCCGGTATCTTCTCAAGGTAGCGTTCGGCCAGGCGGCTCCAGAATGGTCCGCCAAACACCACCCGCTCCACGTCCAGCGTGTTGGTCACCACGGAGGCTGCCCGTGCCACCAGCACGGCGGACTTGTCGATGATGGCGATGGCCTGTTCATTTCCCTCGTCGGCCAGGTCGCACAGCGCAGAGAAGCTCTGCTGGATTTCGGCGCCGCTGTTGCCCGAGCGGGAGCCGTCCAGGATGCCGGCGGCCTCGGCCTCGGCCACCAGGACCTGCGGGATGCAGGAGGACTTGACGCAGCCCCGCAGGCCGCAGTCGCACGGCGGGCCGTCCGGGTCCACCACGATATGGCCGATTTCGCCGGCGTTGCCGGACGTGCCCCGCACCACCTCGTCGTTGAGCACGATTCCACAGCCGATACCGGTGCCCATGTACATAAAAATGAAGCTGCCCGCTCCGCTGGGGCCGCCGGCCCAGGTTTCGGCCACGGCCGCGCTGGTGACGTCCTTGTCCATCAGGACGGAGTATCCGGTGGCCTGGGACAGGGCGTTGCGCAGTTCCACCCGGTCCCAGCCGGGAAGGAGCGGCGGGTCGACCACTGTGCCGTTGTCCAGGTCGATGGGGCCCGGTGCCGCCACGCCGAGGCCTGCGATCCTCTCCTGGTCCACGCCGGAGTCTTCCACCAGCTGGGCGATCTCGGCGGCGATGGTCGAAATGACAGCCGAGGGATCGTTGCCGCCGGGTGTCTTGATGCGGGAGTGCTGCACCACCGCACCCACCAGGTCCAGGACCACGAAGGTGGTCACGGCGGGATCCAGGTGAACGCCCACAGCGTACATCCCGCGGGGGTTGAGGCGGAGGATGGTGCGGGGTTTTCCGGGGCCGCTGCCTTCCTTGCCGGCTTCGACAATGAGGTTCTGGTCCAGGAGGCGGCGGGAGATGTTCGAGATGGTCTGCGGCGAGAGTCCCACGATCTGGGCGAGTTCCACCCTGCTCAGCCCGCCTGAGGACCTCCGGATGGCGTCAAGGATCACCGTGAGGTTGAAGTCGCCCATCCGGGGCAGGTTCGTGCCGCGCCTTGGTGAGGATTGGCGGATCTCAGTCACGGCGTCCCCTTCGTCTTCGGCACAAAGTTAGTGATGTCTGAATCGTACGTTACGCACCGGCACAGACCCACAGGAACGGCCGACGGCGCGGCACATTGTGTGGGAAAGCGCAGCGGCTATGGGGCGGGGCGCTCCGCTGCCGCGGCAATGGCTCCGGCAGGGTCGCTGGGGCCCCGACGGGTGCTCAGGGCCACTGTGAATTTGGGGTTCCGGCCCTTTACCACTGTGGGTCCGATGTGGCGCTCGAGTGCGGGAACGTAGGCCAAGTGGCGGTTGTAGACGGTCCAGAGCTCACCGCCCGGGGCCAGTACACGGCCAGCTGCTTCGATGAGCTTCAGGCCCGCTCCGGCATGGACGCCGGCACCGACGTGGAACGGCGGATTCAGGATGATCAGATCCGCGCTGGCGTCGGCCAGTGTGGCCATCGCATCATCCTGCAGGACCCGGACCTGCTCCGCCAGGCCGTTCGCGCTGGCCGTGGCCAGCGCGGACGCCACGGCTGCGGCTGACTGGTCCGTGGCGGTCACGATTGAGCCCGGGTGCTGCCGGGCATACATCGCGGCAAGGATGCCGGTGCCGCAGCCAAGGTCGATGGCGTGCCGCGCGGGCCGCATGGAGGGCAGGAACGTCAGCAGGAACCTGGTGCCGATGTCCAGCTTTGGGCCGGCGAAGACTGCGCCGTGGGCGGCGACGTCGAGGTCTATTTCGGCGAGGTGTTCGACGACCGGGAAGCGCTCCGGCTCCCCCGTCCTCTGTGGACCGCTGGCCAGGATGACGCGCGATTTCTGCCGTGCCAGTTGCGGCGTGACAGAACTGAAGTGGCGTTCCAGGACCGAATTCATCCCCAGCGACATGTGCTTCACCCGGCCGCCGGCCAGGAGCACTACGTCCGGCGCGGCGTAGCGTGCCACTGCCTCGGCGATCTGGTCCAGCTCGGCAAGGGTCTTGGGCAGCTGCAGCAGGACAATGCCGGCACCATGAAGCAGTTCGGGGCCAAGAGGCCGCTGGGTGAAGCCGGCTTCTGCATCACCGAACACCTTGGCAGCGTTCAGGCGCAGCGCCTGTTCGCTGGTGATGAGGTCCTGGTGCACGCTCACGGTTCCGGGATCAAGCACCGCCAGCGCTCCCAGGGTCAGGGCGCCGTAGCGGTCGCCGATCACCGCCATGCTGGTTCCCGGCCGCATCCGCCCGGCTGCCGTGTCAAGCAGCAGGCGGTCGGTCGCATCCCAGGCCTGCAGGTTGGGTGCTTCCACGTCCGGCCTGCGGCGGAGCTTCGGAAGGACGTCGTCAAGACTCTTTGCTGCCACCGGGTTCCTGCCGTCTTTCCTGTATGCCATACCCGTCCGGGCTTCCAGACGGTCAGCCCCAATTTACCGTCTCTGCCCGGGGGCGGATCCCCGGCAGCTTCAGGATCGCGGATACTGCGGCGCGTCCGGCCCGGTTGGCACCGATGGTGGACGACGACGGGCCGTAGCCCACCAGATGGACGCGCGGCTCTCCCGCCACCTGGGTCCCGTCCATAACGATCCCGCCGCCTGGCCCGCGGAGGTGCAGCGGGGCGAGGTGTTCAAGTTCCGCCCGGAAACCGGTGGCCCACAAAATCACGTCTGCTGCCACGTAGCCCCCATCCGCCAGCCGGACGCCGTCGGGCTCAATAGAGGTGAACATGGGCTGCCGGTTGAGCGCGCCCCGTGCGGCAGCCGCCCGAAGGGACGGCGTCCAGATCAGGCCTGTCACTGACACCACGCTTTGCGGCGGCAGTCCTTGGCGCACGCGGTCCTCCACCAGGGCGACGGCGTCATGCCCGGCCTTCGCATCGAACTCAGCGTCCCGCCACACGGGCTCTCGCCGAGTAAACCAGCTGGTGGTGGTCACGAGGGAGATCTCGTCCAGGAGGCCGACGGCGGAAATCCCGCCGCCCACCACGATGACGTGCTGGCCCACGAATTCTTCGGCTGAAACATAATCAGCCACGTGCAGTTGCCTGCCCCGGAACGTTGACTGCCCGGGATAGATAGGCCAGAAGGGCCGGGTCCAGGTACCGGTGGCGTTGATCAGCGCTGCTGCGCTCCAGTCCCCGCGGGATGTGCTGACCAGCAGCCTCCCGGCAGGGTCGTCGTCCTCACGGCTGACGGAGCTGACCTTGACCGGACGCTGGACCTGAAGTCCCAGCTCCTGCTCATAGTCGCGGAAGTAGCGCGTAAGGAATTCCGAGCTTGGTTCCCGGGGGTCGACTGCCGGCTTGGCGATGCCCGGCAGATCACTGATGCCGTTGACAGTTGCCATCCGCAGGCTCTTCCAACGATGCCGCCACGCACCGCCCGGACCCTCCTCGGCGTCGAGGACTGCAAAGTCCAGCCCCCGGCGCTGGAGATGGAACGCGGCGGAAAGCCCGGCCTGGCCCGCGCCAATCACAACAACGTCGGCGCGGGGAGAATTCACCCACCCAATGATAGTCGCGCGGGCTGTCCCTCCTTTAGTGTTGGCCCAACGACACAGGGAGGACAGCCATGACCACCAGAAGAGGGAATGCAGACCGGATCGCTAAAGCCCTGGCCATCGTGCTGGGCACCGGGGAAATTCCGCTCCGGCTCCGCGCTTGGGACGGCTCGGAGGCTGGACCGGAAGGGGCGCCGGTCCTGGAATTCCGCTCCCGCCGGGCTTTGCGGCGCATCCTGTGGTCCCCGGACCAACTGGGCCTCAGCCGCGCCTACGTGTCAGGTGACATTGATTCCCCCGGGGACATCTTCGCCGCCTTCACGGCGCTGAGTTCGGCGGGCAAGTTTGCCGAGCCTGGGCCGTTCAAGCCGCTCACCCCGGGTGAACTGTGGACGCTGTTCCGTACAGCGGTGAGGCTGGGTGCGCTTGGCCCCAACCCTGCTCCCCCGGCCGAAGAGGCGCGGGTGGCAAGGAAGGGGCGGATCCACTCGCGACGGCGTGATTCAGCCGCCATCTCCCACCACTATGACGTGGGCAACGACTTCTATTCCCTGGTGCTGGGCCCTTCCATGGTGTACTCGTGCGCTGTCTGGCCTGATGCCACGCCGCTGCCTGTGGGAGGACAGGAATCCGCCGGTTCGAGCTTTGCCGACGGTTTGGATGCCGCCCAGGAAGCCAAACTGGACTTGGTGTGCCGCAAACTCGGGCTGACAGCAGGCATGCGGGTGCTGGACGTTGGCTGTGGCTGGGGCAGTTTCGCCCTGCATGCGGCCGGCAAGTATGGCGCCACTGTAGTGGGTGTGACGCTGTCCAATGAGCAGGCCATCCTGGCACGCAAGCGCGCAGCGGACGCCGGCCTCACGGGAAGCGTAGATATCCGTGTGCAGGATTACCGGGATGTTGATGACGGGCCCTTCGACGCGATCAGTTCCATCGGCATGTCCGAGCACGTGGGCCGTGCGGAGATGCCCCGGTACACGGCGGCATTGTTCAAGCTCCTGCGCCCGGGCGGCCGGTTGCTGAACCACGCCATCTCATGGAATGCCGGTCCCACGGATCCCGACCCGGATTCCTTTATCCCCCGCTACGTTTTCCCCGACGGCGAGATGATCAGCCTCGGCGAGACGTCCCTGGCCCTGGAATCTGCCGGGTTCGAGATCCTGGACGTTGAGGCGCTGCGCCAGCACTACGCTCTTACCCTCCGGGCATGGGTCAGCAGGCTGGAGGAACACTGGGACGAGGCGGTGGAGCTGACCAGCCTGGGCCGCGCGCGGGTGTGGCGGCTGTACATGGCGTCCAGTGCGCTGGGTTTTGAAAACGGGCTGACGGGAGTGAACCAGATCCTTGTACAGCGGCCGGGGGGAAACCCGCCGCCGCTGCGCCGCACCCAGTGGCTGTAACAACCGCTGGACTACGTCCCGACCCCCCAGCCTGCGTTCATAGGCTTGTTCGCGGATCCGAACCTTCGAGGCATGGATTTGCGAACAAGCCCGGGACGGCCTGAGGGAAGGGACTTCCCGGGTTAACGAAAAAGGAACCATCCGCCGGGATGGTTCCTTTTACCGGTGGAGCTGAGGGGACTCGAACCCCTGACCCCCTGCATGCCATGCAGGTGCGCTACCAGCTGCGCCACAGCCCCGGACTTTGCTGCTTTGCGGTGTCCCGCCGAAGCAACCTGATCAGCTTAATGCACTTTCGGCCGCCGCGCCAATCGGTGCAGTTCTGCGCGTCTCCAGCATCGCCCTGCTGCCTTGGAGTCGCGGTTGGAACGGGGAAAACCAAAAAATCCGCCGGAATCATTTTGATTCCGGCGGATTGTTGGTGGAGCTGAGGGGACTCGAACCCCTGACCCCCTGCATGCCATGCAGGTGCGCTACCAGCTGCGCCACAGCCCCGAATTATTGCTGCTCTACGAGCTTTTTCTCCCGGGTTCCCCCGAAGCAACTCAAATATCTTAGAACAGCAATTCCGAAAATTCCAAATCGGGCATATTCCGGGTGGTTCCCGGGTTGTTACTCCGCGTCAGAGGCAGCGGCGGCCTTCGCAGAGGTGTCGTCGCCCAGCTGCAGGTCGACTACCGGGCAGTCCTTCCACAGGCGCTCCAGGGCATAGAAGACGCGGTCTTCCTCGTGCTGGACGTGGATGACGATGTCCGAGTAATCGAGCAGGACCCAGCGGCCGCCGGAACGGCCTTCGCGCCGTACTGGACGCAGGTCCTGCTTGGCGAGTTCTTCCTCGATGCCGTCAACGATGGCGTTGACCTGCCGCTCGCTGGGCGCTGAAGCAATGAGGAAAACGTCGGCCAGGGCAAGGCGCTCGCTCACGTCCAGGGCCACGATGTCCTGTGCAATCTTGTCCGCGGCCGCTTTGGCGGCGGCGCGGGCTGTGATGATGGATGATTCTGATGCAGTCACGGGACTCCTTGTTGATTTAAAAAGCGTGGGTGCCGGCCGGGGCCGGTCAGTGGGACATGCCGCTGATGATCAGGACAATGCCCGCGATGAGTGCCAGGATCCCGAACGCCAGGACGCAGAACTGGAGTATCCGGTTGCGGTTGGCGCGGGCGAGGCCTGCTGTGGCGGCATCGAGGGGATCGAGTCCATGGGCGGACCGGGCCGGGATGCGTGGCAGGTCTTCGAAGGCGTCTTCGACGCCGGTGTTGGCCGCCGCCTGCGGCGCCACTGGGGGCCTTGGGCGGGAGGCCGCCCTGGCAGCGGCTTCTGCACGGGCGATAACCTGCGACCGGCCGGTGACGCTGTCGGAGGGAGTTGGCCGCCCGCCCCCTGCCGGGCGACGCTTCTTGGTGCCGGCCGCTGGAGGAACCTTGGTGCCGGGGCGGGTAGTGACCGGAACATGGGATGTCGCCGGCGGCTTCATTACCGGCCGGTCCACTCCGGGCACCTGGACGAATTCCAGCGGCGTGACCATGGCCAGGTTGCTGGCGGCCGAGGGGGCTGGACGCTGATCTGCAGCAGGCTGCGCCTTTAATCCCTGCTGCGGCGACTTCTGCTGGCCCGGCGCGGGTTTCCTGCCCGGTACAGGTTTCTGGCCGGGTACAGGCTTCTTGCCTGGAGCGGATTCCGGGGTAGGTTCCGGTTCCTGGCCGGGTAGGGCCTCTTGACCTACCGGAACGCCCGCCTGTTCGGCCAGCTTCTGCCGGGCCATGGCGCGCCGGTTGATCACGGCGGCACGTTCGGCCAGCGCAATCTGCTCCGCCAGGATTTCCGGATCCACTGCTTCCGGATCAAGGGAGGCAATGTGCTCCATCTTGGCGATCTGGTTCTTGGCCTGCTCGGCGAGCAGTGCCCTTGCCGCCAGCGCCTGTTCGACGGTCATCCCCTGGGGAGCCGTGGATGACCGTGATTTGGGAGCCGGGGTGGTGGCAACCTTGGGGTCCTGGGCCGCATCGGCTTGTACCTGGCTGGCTGGGCTTCCGGGCCGATTGGCACCCGGAGCGGCCGGACCGGAGGGGGCCACGATAGGGGTGGCAGCGGTGAGCGCCTGCTCCTTCAGCTGCTGCAGGCGGAGTTGGCGCCGCGTGGGCGGACCGCCGGCGGCCAGCTGGCCCTCTTTTTCTTCCAGTTCCTTGATAGTGCGCAGTGCGGCCCGATCACGGGCACGGATTTGGGAGGAACGCTGGGTGTGCGTCTGTTCAGCAGCCTGGGAAGGTGCTCCCGGGGCAGGGCTATTTGGCGTGCCCGAAGCCAGGGCCGAACCCGGGGCAGGGGAACCCGCAGCACTGGTACCCGCACCACTGGGGGCAGGCCGGCCTGCCGGAGGCCGTTTTGTGGCAGGGGAAACCTGATCCGTGCCTGTGGACACGGATGCCTGTTGTGCATCCCTGGCCTTCCGGAGTTCCCGGCGGCTGCGGATGGGGGGCTGTTCCTGACTCATTGAGAACTCATTCAGTGCTGGCTGGTTCGCTTGCTTCGGAAGTGGCATTCACGCCTGCCGGCGCGTCAAGGTAAAGGCCGTACTTGGCGATGTACTGGACCACCCCGTCCGGAACGAGGTACCACACAGGGTTGTTCGCTGCTACGCGGGAACGGCAGTCCGTGGAGGAAATGGCCATGGCCGGCACCTCCAGCAGGCTGACGTCCTTGCGGCCCATGCCGTCCAGGACGTGTCCGGGCCTGGTGACGCCGACGAAATGCGCCAGCGACCACAGCTCGTCGATGTCCTTCCAGGACAGGATCTGAGCGAGGGCGTCTGCTCCAGTGATGAAGAACAGATCGGCCTCCGGTCGCTGGGCCCTGAGGTCGCGCAGGGTGTCGATGGTATACGTCGGACCGGGTCGGTCAACGTCCACCCTGCTGACAGTAAACCGCGGGTTGGAGGCTGTGGCGATCACTGTCATGAGGTAACGGTGTTCCGGTTCACTGACCTGTTTGTGGGACTTTTGCCACGGCTGCCCGGTGGGGACAAAGACCACCTCGTCCAGGTCGAACTCGGCAGCAACTTCACTGGCCGCCACAAGGTGGCCGTGATGGATGGGATCAAACGTCCCGCCCATCACGCCCAGCCGCAGCCTGCCATTGGCACCGTTACGGTGCAGAGCGCGGGAAATGTTAGTGGCCCTGCCCGTGATCGTGCTTGTTCGGGTGCTGGCGGTGCGGATCCGCGTGCTCCTCCGTGGCGGCGTGGCGGTTGCCCAGGTTGGTGTACGAGAGGGTGATGAACATCATGACCACGAGGATGCCGAAAATGCTGACGCCGAAGACCCACGGCTCAGCCCATAACGGCGCGAGCTCTTCATGTTCTCCGCCCTCGGCGACGGTGGCGGCAATTTGCTGGAACAGCATGTTCTCCCCTAATGCTCAAAGGATTGTGGCAGCGGAAAGCTCCGCCGATTCTGACTTCTGGTCTATGTTACCGCGTAGCTACCCGCGGACCTGGCCCTCGCCCTGCACGATCCACTTGGTGGTGGTGAGCTCGGTCAGGCCCATGGGACCGCGCGCGTGCAGCTTCTGCGTGGAGATGCCCACCTCGGCACCCAGGCCCAGCTCCCCGCCGTCCGTGAACCGGGTGGAGGCGTTGACGATTACTGCAGCTGAATCCACCTCGGCGATGAAACGCTCGGCATTGGCCAGGTTGTTGGTGAGGATCGCCTCGGTGTGCCCCGTGGTCCAGGTCCGGATGTGCTGCACGGCCTCGTCCAGGCTGTCCACCATGGCAACGGCGAGATCGAGGTCCATGTATTCGGTGCCCCAGTCCTCGTCGGTGGCCGGTTCGGACTCGATTGAAGCGGGAAGGGCAGCCCGGATGCGTGCGTCAGCGTGCAGCCGGACACCTGCCTTGCTCAGGGCCGTGGCGACGGCGGGCAGCACCGTGGAGCCGGAGTGGACCAGGAGGGTCTCCACAGTGTTGCAGACGCTGGGACGCTGGGTCTTGGCGTTCAGGAGGATCTCCACTGCCATGTCCTCGCTGGCGGACTCGTCAATGAAGATGTGCACGTTCCCCTCTCCCGTCTCGATGACGGGGACGGCGGAATTAGTGACCACTGTCTGGATGAGGTCGCGCCCGCCGCGGGGAATCAGTACATCCACCCGGCCGCGTGCGCGCATGAGGACGTTGGCACCGGCGCGCCCGTACTGGTCAACAGTCTGCACGCCATCGGCGGGCAGGCCCACGGACTCCAATGCCTCGCGCAGTAGGCGGACCAGGACTTCGTTGGTTGCCTGTGCTGCGCTTCCGCCGCGCAGGATCACGGCGTTGCCGCTCTTGAGGGCGAGCCCTGCGATGTCCACTGTGACGTTGGGCCGTGCCTCGTAAATGGCGGCCACCACACCCATGGGTACGTTGACCTGCCGCAGGCGCAGCCCGTTGGGAAGGGTCTGGCCGCGGACCACGTTGCCCACGGGGTCAGGGAGGTTTGCCAGGTTTTCCAGGGCAGCGACCAGCCCGCCGATCCGGGCATCAGTCAGCGTGAGCCGGTCCAGCATGGCTGCGGAGGTGCCGTTAGCCTTGCCTGCAGCGACATCCTTGCTGTTGGCGGCGAGGATGGCCTCAGTGTTTTCCCGCAGTGCAGCCCCCACCGCACGAAGGGCGCGGTCTTTCCAAGCACGGTTGGCCATGGCCAGACGCCGTGCGGCATGACGGGAGCGGTCCGCGATGGCGTGGACCGCTGCTTCAACATCAACACTGCCGGACAGTGCAGGCTCCACCGGGACCTTTACTGCCGATGAGTCTGCCGGCTGCGCCGTGGAAGCGGCAGCGGTGTCTCCGGAGTTTTCAGCAGTGGTGTGGATCAGGGCCTCAGTCATGTTCCAAGTTTAGGCGAGCCTGGGGCTCAGACCAGCACCAGGTCGTCTACGTGAACAACTTCACGGTCGTAGCCGCTGCCGAGGGCCTCGCCAAGGTCCCGGGTGGAACGGCCCAGCATCTGCGGCAATTCAGCTGACGAGTAATTGACGAGCCCCCGCGCCACCACCGTGCCGTCGGCACTGGCGATCTCAACGGCGTCGCCCGCTTCAAAGTCGCCGTGCACGGCGGAGATGCCGGCCGGCAGCAGTGAGGTGCGGTGATGCCGCACGGCCTTCACGGCGCCGTCGTCCAGGACAAGGCGGCCCTGAACCGACGCCACATGCGCCAGCCAGAGCAGCCGGACAGGCTTTCGGGCGCCGTTGACGGTGAACCAGGTGCCCACGTCCTCGCCGTTCAGGGCGGCGGCCGCGTTGGGCGTTGAGGTGACCAGTGCGTGGATGCCGGAGCCGGCGGCCATGGTGGCTGCCTCGACCTTGGTCTGCATGCCGCCGGTGCCCACGCCGGCTTTGCCGGTTTTACCGATCGACACGCCCTCGAGGTCGTGCGGGCCCTCAACGAGGGGGATCCTTTTGGCACCGAGCGACGGCGGTCCGTCATACAGGGAGTCGACGTCGGACAGCAGCACCAGTGCATCCGCCCGGACCAGGTGTGCCACCAGTGCGGCCAGGCGGTCGTTGTCGCCGAAACGGATTTCATGGGTGGCCACGGTGTCGTTTTCGTTGACCACCGGGACCACGCCGAGGTTAAGCAGGCGGTCCAGGGCGCGGAAGGCGTTGGTGTGCTGGCTCCGGCGCATCAGGTCCTCGGCGGTGAGCAGCACCTGGCTGACGGTCACGCCGTGCGCGCCGAAGGCCTGGGTGTAGCGGGCCATCAGCAGCCCCTGGCCCACACTGGCCGCAGCCTGCTGGGTGGCGAGATCGCGCGGGCGCTTGGCCAGGCCCAGCGGGGCCAGGCCGGCGGCAATGGCGCCCGAGGAGACCAGGATGATCTCCGTGCCGGTGTTGCGCTTGGCGGCCAATGCATCAGCGAGGGCCGTCAGCGACTCCTCGGAGATGCCGCCCTTGATGCTGGTCAGGGAGGATGAACCCACCTTGACCACGATCCTGCCCGCGTTCGCGAGCACGCTCCTGTCCACAGACCGGGTGAGCGGATCCGCGGCTGCCGCCCTAGAACTCATCGTCCGCGTCCAGTCCACTCTCCTTGAGGGGCTTGGCAACCCGGCGGCTGCTGACAGACTCGGTCCAGATGCCGGCCTTGCGCTCCGCTTCCAGCTCGGCACGGGCGGCTGCCTTGGCGTCCTTGCGCTCCTGCTGCTCATCGCGCTTCTGGCTGCGGGTGGGTCGGTCGCCGATGTCCGCAAACCGGACGTCCGTGCCGCGTGGCGACGCGAGGAGCTCTGCACCCGCCATCATGGTGGGCTCCCAGTCGAAGACGACGCCGTCGTCCTCGCCGATGACCACCGTGTCGCCCGGTTTGGCACCCTG
The DNA here is from genome assembly GCF_030817835.1 of Pseudarthrobacter sp. W1I19. NCBI lineage: Bacteria > Bacillati > Actinomycetota > Actinomycetes > Micrococcales > Micrococcaceae > Pseudarthrobacter > Pseudarthrobacter sp. W1I19. Next base: position 1,766,092 of record NZ_JAUSZR010000001.1, on the reverse strand, counting down.
TTTGAACAGTTCCGTCTCCACACCGAGCTTGGCCAGGCGGTCCGCAAGGTAGCCGATGGCTTCCTCGTTGGTGAAGTCCGTCTGCTTGACCCAGCGCACGGGCTTCTCCCCCATGACGCGGAACAGCGGCTCGAGGCCTTTTTCCTCGCGGCGGATCTTGAACCCGGATTCGTTGACAGCGCGCGGCCTCAGCACGGCGGGCTGGACCTTGGGCGGAGCAGCAGCCACAGCATCGCGTGCGGCCTTGACGATCCCGGCCATGGCGAAGCCGAGCTGGCGCAGCCCCTCGTGGCTGGTGGCCGATACCTCAAACACCTGGTAGCCGCGGGATTCAAGTTCGGGGCGCACAAAGTCGGCCATGTCCTTGCCGTCCGGCAGGTCCACCTTGTTCAGTGCCACCAGGCGCGGGCGGTGGTTGAGCGGGACAACCTCTCCGTCCTGCCCGGCGTAGCTCATGTCCACGGCGTACTTTTCCAGTTCGGCCTCGATGATGGCCAAGTCGGAGAGGGGGTCGCGGTCCGATTCGAGGGTGCCGCAGTCCAGGACGTGGACCAGCGCCGCGCAGCGCTCCACGTGGCGCAGGAAGTGGTGGCCCAGTCCCCTGCCCTCGCTGGCGCCTTCGATCAGGCCGGGAACGTCGGCGATGGTGAAACGGACTTCACCGGCCTGCACAACGCCCAGGTTGGGGACAAGTGTGGTGAAGGGGTAGTCAGCGATCTTGGGGCGGGCGGCAGACATGGCAGCGATCAGGCTGGACTTTCCTGCGGACGGGAAGCCCACCAAGGCGATGTCGGCGATGGACTTCAGCTCAAGGACAACGTCCCTGGAATCGCCTTCGATGCCGAGCAACGCGAATCCGGGCGCCCGGCGCTTCTGCGAGGAGAGGGCAGCATTGCCCAGGCCGCCGATGCCGCCTGCTGCCGCCACAAACTCGGCACCTTCGCCCACGAGGTCCGCCAGTACGGTGCCGTCCTTGGACTTGACCACCGTGCCGTCCGGGACGGGGAGGATGAGCGTCTCGCCGTTCTTTCCGCCGCGCCAGTCGCCCATGCCCGGTCCGCCGTTGCTGGCGTGCCGGTGCGGTGCGTGGTGGTAGTCGAGGAGGGTGGTGGTCTGGTGGTCCACGCGCAGGATGACGTCGCCGCCGTTGCCGCCGTCGCCGCCGTCGGGACCGCCGAGCGGCTTGAACTTCTCGCGGTGCACGGAGACGCACCCGTTGCCGCCGTTACCGCCGGATACGTGCAGTACTACCCGGTCTACAAAGCTGGCCACGTGGATCTCCTCAGTGCTGTTTCCTGGACGCCGCGGGGCGCCAAGAAGATTGTAATGCGGTTAAAAGAACAGTGGAGCGGACCCTCAGGCCCGCTCCACCGCTTCAGAACTGGTTGTTACTCTGCAGCTGCAGCAGCAACGATGTTGACGACGCGACGACCGCGGCGGGTGCCGAATTCAACGGCGCCCGGGGTCAGGGCGAACAGGGTGTCGTCGCCGCCACGGCCAACGCCGGCGCCCGGGTGGAAGTGGGTGCCGCGCTGGCGGACGATGATCTCGCCGGCGGAAACAACCTGGCCGCCGAAGCGCTTTACGCCGAGGTACTGAGCGTTGGAATCACGACCGTTGCGAGTGGAGCTCGCGCCCTTTTTATGTGCCATTTGAAATGCCTGCCTCTAAATTCTGGGGATCTGCTGAAAAACCTGAACAGTAACGAAGGTTACTGGATACCAGTGATCTTGACCTTGGTCAGTTCCTGGCGGTGACCCTGGCGCTTCTTGTAACCGGTCTTGTTCTTGAACTTCTGGATCACAATCTTCGGACCACGGAGGTCGTTCAGGATCTCAGCTGTAACAGTTACCTTGGCCAGGTCAGCAGCGGCAGTGGTGATCTTGTCACCATCAACCAGGAGCAGCGCGGGCAGCTGAATGGTGCTGCCAGCCCCACCGGCGACGCGGTTCAGGGTAACGAAGTCTCCAACGGAAACCTTCTCTTGGCGGCCGCCTGCGCGGACAATCGCGTACACCACTTGGGAACTCACTTCTCTCGACGTTTATAACTAAATTTGCGTGCGGAACCGACTATCAAAAGCCTGGTTTCTCGCTGTGCCTCAACGCCGTGGGGTCGTAACCCAAGTGTTGGCGTAAGCACCGAAGATCTAGATTACGCTAATTTTGTCTTCGGCCGCAAATGAGGCTGGTTCCCGGCGGGTTGCTGTGATAGGTACCACAGTCCAGGTCCGGCGTCCGCACCCTGCCCCACCATAGTACCGGCCCGCACGCCGGCGGTTGTTCAGGCGTGCAGCCGCGGCGCGTCAAAGAAGTCCACTTCCAGCCGGCAGGACTGCTTGAACGCCGTGATCATCGCGTCCCTGTCCGCCGCCGAGGCCGTACGCCCTGCCTCATCCACGATGGCAATGGCCTGGCGGGTGGCGGCGGCGAAGCCCTCGTCAGCGTAGGTGCGCAGCCAGGCAGCGTACGGGTGCCCGGCAGGTTCGCCGGCGGCGAGGAACTGGGCGTGCAGGGTTGCACCCACCTCTGCGTACAGCCAGAAGCAGGGCAGGACCGCTGCGGCCAGCACTGCATAACTGCCCGACGCCGACGCGGCCGTCAGGTGGTCAACGTAAGACTTCGTCACCGGGCCAAGTTGCGGCCGGACGGCGCGGGTGCTCAGCCAGGAGCGGTGCAGCTCCGACTCGACCTCCAGGCACTGACTGGCAGACCCGGCCCAAAAGAGCTGTTCGGCCTCGGTGGGCGCCAAGGCACTCGCCCGGGCAAGCACCCGTGAATAGCCGTTCAGGTAGATGGCGTCCTGCGCAAGGTAGTACGCGAACTCCTGCTCCTGAAGGCTGCCGGAGACCAGGCCGCGGATGAAGTCCAGGGCGTAGATATCCTCCAGGTCCGGCTGGGCCTCGCTCCAGAGCCGGGCAGCGAAGCTGCCCTCGGAGGGAATGGGCGGCAGGTGGTGGAAGTGGTGCACCGGGCCGTTGCCGGTTCCCACCTCCAACGTTCCGGAGGCCTCGAGGGCGCCTGCCAGCCAGGGCTTGACTTCACGGAGCGACGCTTCCCAGTCCCCCACCCGCGCCTGGACAGTGGCCATCGCGGAGGACAGCGAACAGCCGGTGCCGTGGCTGTTCCGCGTTGCCACCCGTTCCCCGGGCAACACCACCACTTCGCCGGACAGCAGGCCCGCGGTGTTGACCAGGGCATCCGGGCACTCGTTGCCGTCCAGGTGGCCGCCCTTGACCAGCACGGTGGCCCCGGTAGCTGCGGAGAGGGCGCGTCCCTGTTCCAGGGCTCCGGCCCAGTCCTCCTGTACGTCGCCGCCTACCAGCATGGCGAGCTCAATGAGGTTGGGGGTGATGAGGTGGGCCAGCGGCAGGAGTCCGCGCAGCGCGGCTTCGGCGGACTCCTTCAGGAGCCGGTCGCCGCTGGTTGCCATCATCACGGGGTCCAGGACCACGACGGCGGGACGGACCCTGCGCAGCCAGTCCCCCACCGCTTCGATCACCTCGGCGCTGCCGAGCATTCCGATCTTGACCGCATCAATGCCGATGTCGTCGCTGACGGCGTCCAGCTGCGCGGCCAGGAAATCGGCCGGCGGCACGTGGACAGCCCGGACGCCATGGGTGTTTTGGGCGGTAAGGGCCGTGATGGCGGCCATTCCGTAGCCGCCGAATGCCGCAATGCTTTTGAGGTCGGCCTGAATGCCGGCACCGCCGGACGGATCAGAACCGGCAATGGACAGCACCCGGGGCACGGGACGGCCGGGCGGGGTGAGGGCGGGGAACGTTGACGATGCGGTTGATGGGGTGGCAGTGGGCATTGCAAGAGTCGCAGACAAGAGACATCCCTTCGCCGGTGCTAGCCGGACAGGTTCAACGGGTGTGGATCTCAGCCGGCTCTCTGCGCGGCACCCCGTGTCGGTTCCCCAGCCTAGCTTTTTTGACCGGTGAAGACAGAAGGTGACACATTGCGACCCGCACCGCGGCCCTTACGCCCTGGGCCTTGGAACCGTCCGGGCGCAGACACAGGAATGCCCGGCCGGCCACTGGTGTGGCTGGCCGGGCATTGCCTGCTGATCGTCAGCGTTGCTTGCTCCTTAGAGCTCCGAGGCCGGAACCCCTACGCCGAGGATGATGGGCGCTTCGGCTGCCTTGGTGGCCGGCTTTTCGGTGCCCGCCGGCTGGGGGGCCTTCGCCTCATGGGAATGGCCTGTGCCGCCCGCAGCCACGTTCTCATGCTGCTCCACGGTGGTTTCGTTCGCAGCACCCTGGGCACGGCTGGCGCTCCGGTGGCGCCGGGGCCGACGCTGCCGCGTCTGCTCGAGCGTGTGGTCGCTGTAGTCCTTCTCCGGCGCCTCGGCGCGCTGGGGAGCGGGCTGGGACTGCTGCGCCGGCGCCGCCTGCTCCGCCCGCGGGTTCTGCTCCTGCGCCTGCTCCGGTTCGGCCTGCTCCTGCCGCGCTTCCGTGTCCGGCTGCGCTTCCGGTTCCGTGGCCGGCTGGCCAAGGTGGGCGAACGCTTCGGCAAGCCGGTCCAGGGTCAGTGCCGGCCGAGGCTGCTGTTCCTCCGCGTGCTCCACAAACGGCAGCACGACCTTCTCGCCGCCGAAGGTCAGCACGGCAGCCGGACGGGTATCGGCGTCGCGCTTTTCAGCTGCCGGCGCGGGAGCGGGCTGCTCCCCGGCCGCCTGCTTGGCTGCCGCCACCTCGTCGTCGTGCAGGTGCGCTGCGTGGGCAGCGGCGGCGATGTTGGCCAGGGCCAGCCTGGTGGCTTCAGCCTTGGCGTGCCGTTCGGCGTCCGAGGGGTCGGGGTGCACGGTGTGGATCTGCACGGCAGCAGCCGGTGCTGCTTCGGGCTGCTGGCCGCCGCGGCCCCGGCGCCGCTTACGGTCCGGGCGGGCACCGGGCTGGTTGTTGTCCGGGCGCAGGCTGTCAGGGCGGTGACCTTCGTTGCGAGCTTCCGGTCGGCTGTCCGCACGCTGGACGTGGTGCTCGGCGGCCACGATGTTGGCGCGCCGGTGCTCCACGGGGTCGTCGTGGGTAACCACGCCGCGGCCTGCGCACGCTTCACACTGCTCGCCGAACACTTCGAGCAGCCCGGTGCCCATCCGCTTGCGGGTCATCTGGACCAGGCCCAGCGAGGTGACCTCAGCCACCTGGTGCTTGGTGCGGTCGCGTCCCAGGCATTCGACGAGCCGGCGCAGCACAAGGTCGCGGTTCGATTCGAGGACCATGTCGATGAAGTCGATGACGATGATGCCGCCGATATCGCGCAGCCGGAGCTGGCGGACCACTTCCTCGGCAGCCTCAAGGTTGTTTTTGGTCACCGTCTCTTCGAGGTTTCCGCCGCTGCCGGTGAACTTGCCGGTGTTGACGTCCACCACGGTCATGGCTTCGGTGCGGTCGATCACCAGCGAACCGCCGGAGGGCAGGAAGACCTTCCGCTCCAGCGCCTTGTGGATCTGCTCGTCGATGCGCCAGGCGGCGAAGATGTCCTGGTCCTTGGTCCATTTCTCCAGGCGGCCCACCAGGTCCGGAGCCACGTACGTGACGTAGGCCTCGATGGTGTCCCAGGCTTCCTCACCGGAGACGATGAGCTTGGAGAAGTCCTCGTTGAAGACGTCGCGGACCACCTTGATGGTGAGGTCCGGTTCGCCGTAGAGCAGCTCCGGGGCAAGGATCTTGGTGGACTTCGACTGGCTCTCGATGCCCTCCCACTGGGCGCGCAGCCGGTTGATGTCGTGCGTCAGCTCTTCCTCGGACGCGCCCTCTGCAGCGGTGCGGACAATGACGCCGGCCTGCTCGGGAAGGCGATCCTTCAGGATGCGCTTGAGGCGATTTCGTTCGACGTCGGGCAGCTTGCGGGAGATGCCGGTCATGGAACCGCCGGGCACGTATACCAGGTAGCGGCCGGGCAGCGAGATCTGGCTGGTCAGGCGGGCGCCCTTGTGGCCCACGGGGTCCTTGGTCACCTGGACCAGGACTGTGTCGCCGGACTTCAGGGCGTTTTCGATGCGGCGCTGCTTGCCCTCGAGGTTAACGGCTTCCCAGTTGACTTCACCGGCGTACAGGACGGCGTTGCGGCCACGTCCGATGTCCACGAAGGCAGCTTCCATGGACGGCAGCACGTTCTGGACCTTGCCCAGGTAGACGTTGCCGATCAGGGAGTCCTGCTGCGTCTTGGACACAAAATGCTCGGCCAGGACACCGTCTTCGAGGACGGCGATCTGGATTCTGTCGTCGCGCTGGCGGACGATCATTTGCCGGTCCACGGATTCGCGGCGGGCCAGGAACTCGGCTTCGGTGATAACGGTGCGGCGGCGGCCGGTATCGCGGGATTCGCGCCGGCGCTGCTTCTTCGCCTCCAGGCGGGTGGAACCCTTGACACTGGTGACCCGGTTGCTGACCGGCGCCTCGGTGACGGGGCGCGGTGCGCGCACACGGGTGACGGTGTTGGGCGGGTCGTCTTCCCCGCCGCCCGTCAGCTCAAGGTCCTGGTCACCGCGGCGGCGGCGGCGACGACGGCGGGAGGTGACACCGTCCTCCACCTGCCCTGCAGACTCCTCGTCGGCGTCGTCGGAGGCATCGGCGTCGGCCTCTTCGCTGCCTTCGAGATCAGCGTCTTCACCCTCGCCCGGACGGCCGCGGTTACGGCGGCCCCGACCCCGGCGCCTGCGGCGGCCGTTGGCGTCATCGGTGTCAGTGTCCTCGGCTTCGTCCTCGCCGGCTTCCGCGGCGGCGGCAGGTGCCGGACGCACGACGGTGCTCAGGTCCGGGGCCTGGAACAGCACAGAGGTGGGGGAAGCGGGTTCCAGGAACAGGGAGCCGAAGGGGCTGGCTGGAGCGGCGGATGCCTGCTCCTTAGCGGCTGTTTCGGTGGAAGCCCCTGCCGACGCCTGTGCAGGCGGCTGCGCGGCGGGAGTCTCTTCTGCGGGCTCTTCCGCGGGTGCTTCTTCCACTGCAGCCTTGCCGGTCTCATCGGCAGGCGGTACGGCGGCGGCTGGCCCGGCAGCAGTTTCCGCTGCTGCGGGTTCTGCGGCAGATTCGGTTGCGGCGGCGGGGGCAGCTTCTGCGGCAACCGGTGCGGAGGTCTTACGGGTGGCCACGCGGCGGCGCCGGACAGGCTTGGCCTCGGGCTCAACCTCCACCGCGGTTTCCGGGGTTGTTTCCCCTGCAGATTCCGGCAACTCGGGAGCTCCCGCTGCTGCCTGTGCGGCATCCGCGGCCGGGGCATCGGCCGGGAGTTGGGCGGTCTCAGTGGCTGCTTCCCCGGCAAAGGCAGGAAGCGGCTCAGCGACGTCCTCCTTCTTGCGGGAACGCGAGCGCCGGACGGGAGCTTTGGCCTCGGGAGCGGCCGCTTCCCCGGCACCGGGGGCAGGAATCAGGGGGTCATCGGCTGTGGGGGCCGCTTTCCGCCGGGTCCTGGTGGCTTTCTTCGGTGCGGCGTCGGCATCTGCGGCTACGGTCTCCGTGGCCGGTGCGTCTTCGTTAACGGCTGAAGCTTGTTCATTATCCATATGTGGCAACACTCCTGCCCCTGACGTACCGCCACATCCGGCACCCATTGGGGCACATATTGTCAAAACCCGCAGGCGTTGACAGAAGTCAAGTGGATACCTCCAGGTTCGCACCGGCAGTGGGGTGCGGCAGCCCGTGGAGGCCGGCGGGATGTTCTAAAAACCCGTTGTTCTACGTGCCACAACCAGGTGCCGCCCAATGGAGTCGCGGGAGCGCGCCGGTGGAACCGATGCCTGCCCTGCTCATCATTGGCGGTCTTGGGAACAAGCCACCGGACCGGAGTCCGAATGTGGTTCGGCTTCCAGCCACGTTCATTCTCTCATACCCGGGGTAAATCGCCGCGGAAGGTGGGCATGCGCCGTTGGCCCGAGCCCGGCGTCTGGACGTTCCGTCCAGCCTCCGGCGTTACAATCAGGGCAAGGAGCACCGGATGAAAAGGACGCCATACCCATGCCCAGTATCTCCCCCGTCAGCGGTTCCCCTGCCCCGGGACGGAGCCTGAACCAGGACAGGGACCCGGCTGCCCGGACAGCAGGAGCCGTTCCACCCATGACGCGGAACCGGCCCTTCGGCTGGCTGCTGGTGATCACGGGGGCCATCGGCTGGCTCGCCTCCGGGACCCTGGTCCTGGAAAAGCTCGAGGTCCTCAAGGACCCCAACCACGTCACCGTGTGCGATGTAAACCCGTGGATCTCCTGCGGCGAGGTGATGAAGACGTGGCAGAGTTCCCTCTTTGGCTTCCCCAATATGTTCATCGGCATCGTTGCGTTCGCCATCATCATCACGGTAGGCATGGCCCTCCTGGCCGGGGCAGCGTTCGCCCGCTGGTACTGGCTGGGGCTGCAGGCAGGTGTCACTCTGGGCTTCGCGTTCGTGGTGTGGCTGTGGTCCCAGGCCCTGTACGACATCCACGTCCTTTGCCCGTTCTGCATGATCGTGTGGGCCGCGATGATTCCATTGTTCGTCTGGACCACGGTCCGCAACATCGCCGCCGGTGTGATCCCGGTGCCTGCGAACGCAGCCCGCATCATCGGCGACTCCGGCTGGATCATCACCGTACTGCTCTACGTTGCCGTTATCGCCACCATCTTCTTCGCGTTCATCCAGGTCTTCGCAGGAACCTCCGGATTCTAAACCACCCCGCGAGATGACAGCTAAGGCCAATGTTCGCGAAGAACATTGGCCTTATCTGTCATCTCGGTGGGGTCAGCCCTGGAACCAGATCTTGATTTCGCGCTCGGCGGAGTCGGTGGAATCCGAGCCATGCACCAGGTTCTGCTGGACCTTCAGGCCCCAGTCACGGCCAAAGTCGCCGCGGATGGTGCCCGGAGCGGCGGTGGTGGGGTCCGTGGTGCCGGCCAGGGAGCGGAAGCCCTCAATGACGCGGTGGCCTTCGAAGATGGCCGCCACAACAGGGCCGCTGAGCATAAATTCCACCAGGGGCTCGTAGAAAGGCTTGCCCACGTGCTCCTCGTAGTGCTGTTCGAGCAGGTCGCGGGTGGCGTCCACCTTTTTCAGTTCAGCCAGGGTGTAGCCCTTGGCTTCGATCCGGGCCAGGATGGCGCCCGTAAGGTTGCGGGCGACGCCGTCGGGCTTGATCAGGACGAGGGTGCGCTCAATAGTCACAACTGCTCCAATGCGTTGGTATGGGTTTCGGGGACAAGTCTACGGGGACTGGCGTCAGGTGGCCTGGGGCTGCTGGTCCGGCCCGGCAGCCTGGTCCGGACGGGCTGCTTCCCACTCAGCCTGTTCCCGGGCACGCTGGCCGGCTTCCCGGTCCAGCCGGATGCCCGTGCGGATTCCATACCACCAGGCAAGGGCGAAGAGTGCTCCCACCAGGAACATGGCCGGCTCGAAGATGCCGGTGAGGATCAGGATGAGCTGCAGGATCCAGCCCAGTCCAACGCCCCACGCCTTGCTGAGGAAGGCGCATGCCACGATCATCACCACGCTCAGTCCGATGCCCACGCCCAGGATCAGCGCCGGCGGGAATTCCGCCCGGCGCAGGCCAAACACCGCCAGGGTGGCGAAAAACATCACAAATGCTTCCAGGAGCAGAACGGTGGAGGCGAACATCACCTTGGTGGAACGCCGCTTCTTGGGCATGCCCGGCCGCCACTCGCGCTGGGCCTTGGTCAGTTTGGCCATGCCCTACGCCTCCGTCTTCCCGAGCAGGATCCGGGCTTCGGCCACCAGCGTGATGGAACCGGTCACCAGCACTGCGCCGGAAAGGTCATCATTGGCTTCGGCGCGTTCCACAGCCCATTCCAGGGCGTCGTCGAGCTTCTCGGCGATGTGGACGTTGTCCTCGCCAAAGCCAAGGTCTATGGCCAGCTCGGCCAGTTCGGCAGCCGGGACGGCGCGCGGCGAGTTCGACTGGGTGAAGCAGTACTCCTCCGCCAGGCCGCCCAGGGATTCCTTAAGCTGGCGGAGTACTTCCTCCGCGTCCTTTTCCCTCAGGACCCCCACCACCGGAACCAGGCGGGTGAACGTAAAAGCCTCCTGCAGGGCTGCGGCGGATGCCTTGATGCCATCCGGGTTGTGGGCGGCGTCCACCACGATGGTGGGCGCCGTCCGGACCACTTCGAGCCGGCCCGGAGAGGTGGCCGCGGCGAACCCTTCCTGCAGCACGTCGAAGCCGAGTTCCTTCTCACCGCCGAAGAAGGCCTCCAGGGCTGCCACCGCTACGGCGGCGTTCTGTGCCTGGTGGGCTCCGTGCAGCGGCACCAGCAGGTCGGGGTAACGGCCCGCGATGCCCTGGATGGTGACCATCTGGCCGCCCACGGCCACGGTCCGGGATTCGACGCCGAACTCCACGCCTTCGAACTTGAAGGGAACGCCCACGTCCTTGGCTTTTTCGAGGAGGACCTGCGCCGCGTCCAGGGGTTGGGCGGCGCTGATGAGGTAGCCGCCGGGCTTGATGATCCCGGCCTTTTCATGGGCGATGTCTTCGGTGGTCTCACCCAGCAGGTCCGTGTGGTCCAGGGAGATGGGCGTGACCACGGAAACCTGCCCGTCTCCCACGTTGGTGGCATCCGTGATGCCGCCGAGTCCCACTTCGATGACCGCCACGTTGACGGGCTGGTCGGCGAAGATGGCGAAGCCGAGGATCGTGAGGCATTCGAAATACGTCAGCCGGGGCTGCCCTTCAGCCTCCAGTTCCGAGTCCACGATCTGCAGGTAGGGCCGGATCTCGTCCCAGATCCGGACGAAGGTCTCATCCGAAACCGGGTGGCCGTCGATGCTGATCCGTTCGGTGACCTTGGACAGGTGCGGGCTGGTGTAACGCCCGGTGCTCAGGCCGTGGGCCCGCAACACCGATTCGATCATGCGGGCCGTGGAGGTCTTGCCGTTGGTCCCGGTCACGTGGATGATCGGGTACGCCTTGTTGGGCTCGCCCAGCACATCCATGGCCCTGAACAGCGGGGCAAGCCGCGGCTCCATCTTGTTTTCCGGCGCCCGGCCCAGCAGCTCGGCGTAGACGCTCTCTACGGAAAATTCGTCAGTCATGGATCAGGCCTTTACTTTTTCGACGGCGACTACCGGTTCGGCGGCGTCCGATGGTTCTGCCGTGAGGTCCACGGTGAGGGTCTCGCCCTTTACCAGTTCAGCGTTGGCCAGCAGGGCGTCGACGACGTTCTGCCGGGCAGTCACGGAGGTCCGGATCCGGTCGCTGACGTTGAGTCCGGCGTCCTTGCGTGCCTGCTGGATGGACCTGACCATGTCCCGGGCCAGGCCTTCGGCCTCCAGCTCCGGGGTCACCTCGGTGTTGAGGACTACGAAGCCGCCACCGGGAAGGACGGCTACAGCCGAAGACGCAGCCGCGGACCCGCTGTCTGCCACTACGGTTTCGAGCGTATATTCCTGCGGTTCCAGTTCCAGGCCCCCGGCCGTGACAACGCCGGCATCGGAAACGGACCAGTCGCCGGACTTGGCGCCCTTGATGGCGGCCTGGACGTTCTTGCCCAGCCGCGGACCTGCGGCGCGTGCGTTGACCACGAGCTTCTGCTGGATCCCGAATTCCTCCGGGGAGGCCGTGGCGGCATCCAGGAGGCGGACAGAGCGGAGGTTGAGTTCGTCCGCGACGACGGCGGCGAAGCCGTCCAGCGCATCCGCGCCCGGTGCCACAACAGTCAGTTCCTGCAGCGGCAGGCGTACGCGCAGGTTTGCTGCCTTCCGGAGTGAGGAACCGGTGGAGCAGATCTGCTGGACTTTGTCCATGGCCTGCACCAGGTCCGGGTTGGCCGGGAACAGGTTGGCGTCCGGCCAGTCGGCCAGGTGCACCGAGCGGCCGCCGGTGAGTCCGCGCCAGATTTCCTCGGAGACCAGCGGCAGGAGCGAAGCCGCCACGCGGGTGACCGTCTCCAGGGCGGTGAACAGAGCGTCGAACGCGTCCTGGTCTTCGTCGAAGAAGCGCTGCCGGCTCCGGCGGACGTACCAGTTGGTGAGCATGTCCAGGTAGCTGCGCAGTTCGTCGCAGGCGCCGGAGATGTCGTAGGTGTCCAGCTGCTCCGTCATGTTCCGGACCAAGTCACCGGTGTTGGCCAGCAGGTACTGGTCCAGCGTGTCGGCATAGCCGTCGTAGCGCAGCTTCGCGTCATAGCCTGAACCGCCGTTGGCGGCGTTGGTGTAGAGCGTGAAGAAGCTGTACACGTTCCACAGAGGCAGGATGACTTGCCGGACGCCGTCGCGGATTCCCTGTTCGGTGACCACCAGGTTGCCGCCTCGGAGGATGGGGCTGGACATCAGGAACCAGCGCATGGCGTCCGAGCCGTCGCGGTCCAGGACCTCGGAGACATCCGGGTAGTTCCGCAGGCTCTTGGACATTTTCTGCCCGTCCGAGCCCAGCACAATGCCGTGGCTGATGACGTTGCGGAACGCCGGCCGGTCGAACAGCGCCGTGGACAGGATGTGCAGCATGTAGAACCAGCCGCGGGTCTGGCCGATGTACTCCACGATGAAGTCGGCGGGGTTGTGGGTATCGAACCAGGCCTCGTTCTGGAACGGGTAGTGCACCTGGCCGTACGGCATGGAGCCGGAGTCGAACCAGACATCCAGGACGTCCTCCACGCGGCGCATCACCGACTGGCCCTCTCCGGGGGTACGGGGATCGTCCGGGTTGGGCCTGGTCAGTTCGTCGATGAACGGGCGGTGCAGGTCCACCTGGCCGTCCTTGTTCAGCGGCAGCCTGCCGAAGTCCGCCTCGATCTCGGCGAGCGAGCCGTACACATCCGTGCGCGGGTATTCGGGGTCGCTGGACTGCCAGACGGGGATGGGGCTGCCCCAGTAGCGGTTGCGGCTGATGGACCAGTCACGGGCGTTTTCCAGCCACTTGCCGAACTGGCCGTCCTTGACGTTGCCCGGGATCCAGTTGATTTCCTGGTTCAGCTCGGACATCCGGTCCTTGAACTTGGTGACCTCCACATACCAGGAGGACACGGCGCGGTAGATCAGCGGGTTGCGGCAGCGCCAGCAGTGCGGGTAGCTGTGCTCGTAGCTGGCCTGGCGGACCAGGCGGCCCTGGGCGCGCAGCACCTGGGTGATGGGCTTGTTGGCCTCGAAGACCTGCAGGCCCACGATGTCGTGGAGGTCGCCGTGCTTGAACAGCGGCAGGAATTTCGCGCCCTCGTCCACCGAGAGGATCACCGGGATGCCGGCTTCCTCGCAGACCTTCTGGTCGTCTTCACCGTAGGCGGGAGCCTGGTGGACGATGCCGGTGCCGTCGGTGGTGGTGACGTAGTCGGCCACCAGGATCCGCCAGGCGTTCTCCATGCCGTATTTTTCGTTGTCGGCAAAGTCCTGCCACAGCGGCTGGTAGGCGAGGCCTTCCAGCTCAGCACCCGTGTGCGTGGAGACAACGGCGGCCTGCGCTGCCTCGAAGTCCTCGTATCCGAGGTCCTTCGCGTAGCTGGCCAGCAGGTCGGCGGCCAGCAGGAAGCTGCCGGTAACCGGAGCATCCGCGGAGGCGGCCTTGATGCCGTTGGGGCCGGCAGGCAGCACGGCGTAAGTGATGGAAGGTCCGACGGCGAGCGCGGCGTTCGTCGGCAGTGTCCAGGGGGTGGTGGTCCAGGCGAGGGCCTGGACACCGGCGAGCCGCCGGGACAGTTCCGACTCCCCGGCAAGCAGGGGGAAGGTCACCGTGACGGTCTGGTCCTGGCGGTTCTTGTAGACGTCGTCGTCCATGCGCAGCTCATGGTTGGACAGCGGGGTTTCGTCCTTCCAGCAGTAAGGCAGCACGCGGTAGCCGTTGTAGGTCAATCCCTTTTCGTGCAGCTGCTTGAAGGCCCAGAGGACCGACTCCATGTACTCGACGTTGAGGGTCTTGTAGTCGTTATCGAAGTCCACCCAGCGCGCCTGGCGGGTGACGTAACTGCGCCATTCGTCGGCGTACTTCATCACGGAGGCGCGGCAGGCGTCGTTGAACTTGTCGATGCCCATGGCTTCGATCTGGGTCTTGTCCGTCATGCCCAGCTGCTTCATGGCTTCGAGCTCTGCCGGCAGGCCATGGGTATCCCAGCCGAAGCGGCGCTCCACGCGCTTGCCGCGCTGGGTCTGGTAGCGGCCCACGAGGTCCTTGGCGTACCCGGTGAGCAGGTGGCCATAGTGCGGCAGGCCGTTGGCGAACGGCGGGCCGTCGTAGAAAACGAATTCGTTGCTGCCGGGCTCGCCGCCGGGGGCGTCCGCGCTGCGCTGGTCGATGCTGGCCTGAAAGGTGCCGTCCTGGTCCCAGTACTTGAGGATGCGCTCTTCGATTTCCGGGAACTTCACGGAAGCGGACACGCCAGCGTTGCGGCTGGAAGAGGTGCCATTGGCGGAGGCTGAGGCCTTGGGGTAATACGTCATTCTCGACATCCTGGGTTGAGCTTGGCGAACTGCCGGCTTGCGCCTTTCGTTCCGTTCAGGATGCGAGGACGGCTGCCGTGTTGTCCTTCCGGACTCCACGCCCACCGCGGTACCACCTCACTTACCGGCGCTGCCGGCTCCCTGGGGAACCGTCCTGCTCCGGCCGCTCATTGACTGCTGTGACGGGCTTACCCGTCCGGTTCTACTGACGCCGTCCGCAGGTATCGCGGTTGGTGCGTTCTTCCGGAAGCTCGCCGGTGATAGCCGGGTCGTAGCCGCTTCCGAGTCTACTATTTCCACGGCCGGGCCACCAATAATGGAGCGTATGCAGAAGAACGGGGCCGGACTGCGTCAGGGACCGCGTCCCCGCAGGGTGTCCTGGTGGTCGGTGTCCGCCGCCGTCCTGGCCGCGCCGGGTGCCGTACTGCTGGCGCTTCGCCTGGTTCCCTGGGACATCGGGACCCCGTGGATCCAGCTGTTGTCCTTCTTTCCCGCGGCGCTCATCACGACGGCGGCGGGGCTGGCTGCCGCCGTCGTCGCACTGTGTATCCGTCCCGGCGCCGCCCGGTCACTGGTGGCCGCGCTGGCAGCGGGGGTGCTCGTGGCCCAGTTCAGCCTGGTGCTGGGCCGGATCGTGCCTGCTGCCGGAGAAGACAACCTGCAGTCCGCTGCCCTCCCCGCGGGCCAACCGGCCGCGAAAGCACTCCCCCGTAAACAGACGCTCACGGTGATGGCGGTGAATGTGGGCTCCAGGGGCATCGACGCCGCGGCCCTGCTGGCGGAGGTGAAAAGCCGGAACGTCGACGTGTTGGCCCTGCCCGAACTCGCCCCGCAGGGACTGGAAGAGCTGGACATCGCAGGCCTGGCAACCGTGCTGCCCGGCCGGGCGCCGGACGTTGATTGGGCCGGCACTGGGAACGCCCTCTTTGCACGGTTTCCGCTGGAGCAGGCTGAACGGGTACCGGGCTCGGTGTTCTACCAAAGCCAGGCAGTGGCCGTAGTCCCCGGCGTAGCGGCGCCGGTCCACCTGACAGCTGTCCACATCGATTCCCCGCTCCCCGGGCATACGCGCACGTGGCGGGCGGAACTGCGGCAGTTGGGGGAACTGTGGCGGGCCGCACCGGAAGGGGAGCCCACCATCCTGCTGGGCGACTTCAACGCCACCGCGGACCACCGGGAATTCCGTGACCTCCTGGCCCTAGGACTCACTGATGCGGCCCGGACTGCCGGCAAGGGCCTGGTACCAACGTGGCCGGTGAACTCACCGGTACCGGCCTTCGCGGCCCTGGATCATGTGCTGGTCAGCCCGGGAATAGGTATCGCGGAGGTCGAGGTCGTCACCCTGCCCGGAACCGATCATGCCGCGGTGGTGGCCCGCCTGGTACTGCAGCAAAAACAGGCTCTGCCGTAAGTCAGCCCTTGCGGATCAGTTTGTGGTTGGCGGCCTGCGCCACCGGCCGGATCACGATCTGGTCCAGGTTCACATGGTGCGGGGCACTGACGGCATACCTGACCACATCCGCCACGTCGGCGGCGGTGAGCGGCTTCTCCACGCCCTGGTATACCTTTTGGGCGGCCTGCCGGTCACCCAGCCGGTTCAGTGCGAACTCCTCCGTGTACACCAGCCCCGGCGCCACTTCGATGACGCGGACGTTGTTTTCCGCTTCCTCCAGCCGCAGCGCCCCGGTCATGGCCTGCTGGGCAGACTTCGCGGCGTTGTAGCCGCCTCCGCCTTCGTACGGAGCAAGCGCGGCAGTGGAGGTCAGGTTCAGCACGGTTCCCTCGCCGTGTGCGCGGAGCATCGGCAGGAACGCCCGGGTGAGCTTCATGGTGCCCAGCACGTTGACCCGGTACATCCATTCCCAGTCCTCGGTGCTCGCCTGGCCCACGGTGTCGGCACCCCGGGCGCCGCCGGCGATGTTGACCAGCGTGTCAATGCCTCCCGCTTCGGTGACCAGGGCAAGAAGCCGGGACACGTCGTCGTCCGCGGAAATATCGGCAGGAATGCCGACGGCGCCGGTCTCGGCTTCCAGCGCGGCGAGCCGCTCCGCGCGGCGCGCCACAGCGAAGACTGTCCAGCCTGCCGCCGCCAGGGCGCGGACGGTTGCCTCACCGATTCCGCTGCTCGCGCCGGTCACCAAAGCTGCTTTTTTCTGGAAGTCCGAAGTCATGGCACCACCCTAACCTTCCCTGCCCGGAGACCGCCCCGGCGTATTTCCCCGGATGAACGCGCGCCTGCAGCCCGCCGCCGGGCAGGGGGACGTGCGCGGCCATGAAACAATTGGCAGATGGCTGAAGACAAACAGGGTACAGACACGCCCAACACCGCCCCCATCAACGTTCCGGACAAGCCGGCCCTCGAGGGCCTCGAAGCTGCCCTGACGCAGCGCTGGCTTGCGGAGGGGACCTACAAGTTCAACCCGGACACCACCCGGGAGCAGGTCTACTCGATCGATACTCCCCCGCCCACCGCTTCCGGATCGCTGCACGTGGGACACATGTTCTCCTACACGCAGACCGATGTGCTGGCCCGCTACCAGCGAATGATCGGCAAGAACGTCTTCTACCCGATGGGCTGGGATGACAACGGCCTGCCCACCGAACGCCGGGTGCAGAACTACTACGGGGTGCGGTGCGACCCGGCCATCCCGTACAACGCGGACTACCGTCCTCCGACCCAGCCTGCCAAGAACCAGCGGGATTTTGACGTGGTCTCCCGCCGGAACTTCATCGAGCTGTGTGAAGAGCTGGCCGTTGAGGACGAGAAGGTCTTCGAAAACCTCTTCCAGACGCTTGGCCTGTCCGTGGACTGGGAACTGACCTACCGCACCATCGACGACAACTCCAGGGCGGTTTCGCAGCGCGCGTTCCTGGCCAACCTTGCGGCCGGCGACGCCTACATGGCCGAGGCGCCCACCCTCTGGGATGTCACCTTCCGCACTGCCGTGGCCCAGGCCGAGCTCGAGGACCGCGAAGTGCCGGGCGCCTACTACCGGTACCCCTTCTTCACTGAGGACGGCGAGCGGATCTACATCGAGACCACCCGTCCCGAACTGCTGGCCGCCTGTGCGGCCCTGGTGGCAAATCCCGACGACGAACGGTACCAGCCGCTGTTCGGCAAGAAGGTCACGTCCCCGGTGTTCGGCGTCGAGGTCGAAGTGAAGGCCCACCCGCTGGCCAAGGCGGACAAAGGCTCAGGCATCGCGATGGTGTGTACCTTCGGCGACCTGACGGACGTCACCTGGTGGCGCGAACTGCAGTTGCCGACACGGGCCATCGTGGGCAGGGACGGCCGGATCGTCAGCGAGGCCCCTGAGTGGATCACCACCGACATCGGCCGTGAAGCCTTTGCCGCCATCGCCGGCAAGACCGTGTTCAGCGCCAAAGAGGAGGTGGTGAAGCTCCTCACCGCCGCCGAACTGCTGGACGGCGAGCCGAAGAAGATCATGCACCCCGTGAACTTCTACGAAAAGGGCGACAAGCCCCTTGAGGTTGTCACCTCCCGCCAGTGGTACATCCGCAACGGTGGACGGGACGAGGACCGCCGTGAACGACTCATCGCGCGGGGGCAGGAAATCGACTTCCACCCCGCCTTTATGCGCTCCCGCTACGAGAACTGGATTTCCGGCCTGAACGGCGACTGGCTGGTATCGCGGCAGCGCTTCTTTGGTGTGCCCATCCCCGTCTGGTACCCGCTGGATGCCGACGGCAACCCGGACTACGACTCCCCCATCGTTCCGTCCGACGAGCAGCTGCCGGTTGACCCGGCAGCGGATGCCGCCCCGGGCTTCGACGAGGCACAGCGCGATGTTCCCAACGGTTTCACCGGCGACGCCGACATCCTGGACACGTGGGCCACCTCCTCCCTGACGCCGAACATTGTGGGCGGCTGGAAGCGCGACGCGGAACTGTTCGCCAAGGTATTCCCGTTTGACGTCCGCCCGCAGGGCCACGACATCATCCGGACCTGGCTCTTCTCCTCGGTGGTCCGCGCCGACGCCCTGGAGAACAGTGCGCCGTGGAAGCACGCCGCCATCTCGGGCTGGATCCTGGACCCGGACCGCAAGAAGATGTCCAAGTCCAAGGGCAACGTGGTGGTCCCCACCGATGTGCTGGAGGAATACGGCTCCGATGCTGTCCGTTACTGGGCCGCCTCCGCTAAGCTCGGCGCGGATACCGCCTACGAGATTGCCCAGATGAAGATCGGCCGGCGCCTGGCCATCAAGCTGCTGAACGCCTCGAAGTTCGTGCTGAACCTCGGCGCCACCGAAGCATCAGTGCTTTCCGCTGACCTCTCGGTGCTGTCCAACCCCCTGGACCGGGCCGTCCTCGCCCAGCTTGCAGATGTTGTGGCGCAGTCCACGAAAGCGTTCGAGAACTACGACTACGCGCGCGCACTGCAGATCACCGAAAGCTTCTTCTGGCAGTTCACGGACGACTACGTGGAGCTCATCAAGGACCGGGCCTACGGCGCTGCCGGCGAAGCCGAACAGGCCTCCGTCCTCGCGGCCCTGGCCACCAGCCTGGACACCCTGCTGCGCCTGTTCGCGCCCTTCCTGCCTTTCGCCACCGAAGAGGTTTGGGGATGGTGGCGGAACGGTTCGGTCCACCGCGCCCAGTGGCCTGCCCCGCTGGACGTGCCGGGCGGGGACACCACCATGCTGGCCACCGTGGGTGTTGCGCTCAGCGGCGTCCGCAAAGCCAAGTCCGAGGCCAAGGTGAAGCAGCGCACAGAGGTCCTGTCCGCCACCATCACGGCCTCCGAGGCCCTGACCACGCAACTGAAGGCTGGGCTTGCCGACCTGAAGGCTGCGTCGAACGCCCGCGAGATCACCCTGGTGGTGGGCGACGGCGAACTGACCGTGAGTGACGTGGCCCTGGCCGCCACCGAGGAGCCCGCCCAGGCCTGACGGACGGCGCCCTGGTCCAGGGAAACTGGTTCAGGGCGACCCGTCTCGGGGCAACCTGTTTCAGGGCAAAGGGGAAGCCCCATCAGCGTTTTGCCGTTGGTGGGGCTTCGACTTTTCGGCCATCTGGTGACGTCTTTGATGGTCTGGCAAGATCCTAGGAAATTTCAGGTCTTCCTACCTCGTCACTGGTAGCTTGTATCCGGCTTTGCCGATGGCTGCGTCAAATACATATCACTGAATCTTCGGTTCCTGCGTCTCTCTTCTTTCGAAGAGGGTAAGAACCATCATTGTCCTGCCGGTCCGGATGCGCAAGAGCCCCGGCAGAACTACAAGCGAGTAGTTCTACCGGAGCTCTGCTGCGTCCCCGTCGATGGCCGGCGGGATCTGGTTCAGCTGAATTCAGGGCGTTCTGTGCGGCTGCGCTTCAGCTCGAAGAAGTGCGGGTAGGAGGCCAGGGCCGTGGTGGCGTCCCACAGCTTGCCGGCCTCTTCACCACGCGGAATCCGGGTCAGGACGGGGCCGAAGAATGCGGTTCCATTGAAGGCCACCACGGGCGTGCCAACATCCTGGCCTACAAGCGAGATGCCTTCCTCGTGGCTGGCCCGCAGCTTTTCGTCGAAGGCTTCTGTGGTGGCTGCTTCAGCCAGCGAGGCGGGCAGGCCGCATTCAGCGAGGGCCTTGGTGATGACCAGGGCCCTGTCCTTCTCGCCGCGCTCATGGATCAGGGTGCCCATGGCGTCATAAAGGGCCTTGACCGTTTCCTGGCCGTGCTCCTGCTGGGCCGCGATGATCACGCGGACCATGCCCCAGGCGTTGTCCATCGACTCGCGGTAGGCGGGCTCCAGGTCGCGGCCCTCGTTGAGGACAGCAAGACTCATCACGTGCCACACCGTTTCGATGTCGCGGACGTCCTCCACTTCACCGATCCAGCGCGAGGTGATCCACGCGAACGGGCACAGCGGGTCAAACCAGAAATCGGCTTTGTTTCGTGCAGTGTCAGTCATGGGTGTACTCCTTCAGGTGCAGGCGGCTGCGCAAGGGGCAGCCGCATCTGACGGTGTCTAGCGGAAGGTTTTCAGGCAGTCTTACGCCGCTTGGTGACGTGCGGGATCATGGTGGGTTCCGCGCCCCGGAGGACCACGTCCTCGGTGATTACCACACTGGCCACATCCTCACGGCTGGGGAGATCGAACATCACCGGGAGGAGCACTTCCTCCATGATGGCCCGCAGGCCGCGGGCACCCGTGCCGCGCTCCAGCGCCTGCTCAGCGATGGCGTCCAGGGCGGTGTCGTCAAACACGAGCTCTACGCCGTCAATCTGGAACATCTTCTGGTACTGCTTCACCAGGGCGTTCTTGGGTGTTGAGAGGATCTGGATCAGGGCGTCCCGGTCCAGGTTGGACACCGTAGTGATCACGGGGAGCCGGCCAATGAATTCCGGAATCAGACCGAATTTCAGGAGGTCCTCCGGCATTACTTCGCCATAGGAATCGATCTTTTTGCTGGCCTCGTTGAGGGGTGCGCCGAAGCCAATCCCCTTCCGGCCGGACCTGGAACCGATGATCTCCTCGAGTCCGGCGAACGCACCGGCCACGATGAACAGGACGTTGGTGGTGTCGATCTGGATGAATTCCTGGTGCGGGTGCTTCCGGCCGCCCTGGGGAGGAACGGAAGCAACAGTGCCTTCGAGGATTTTCAGGAGCGCCTGCTGGACGCCTTCGCCTGAGACGTCCCGGGTGATGGAGGGGTTTTCGCTCTTGCGGGAAATCTTGTCGATCTCATCGATGTAGATGATGCCCTGCTCGGCTTTTTTGACGTCGTAGTCCGCGGCCTGGATGAGCTTGAGGAGGATGTTCTCCACATCCTCACCCACGTAGCCGGCCTCGGTCAGTGCGGTTGCGTCGGCCACCGCGAACGGAACATTCAGGCGGCGCGCGAGCGTCTGGGCCAGGTAGGTCTTTCCGCAGCCGGTGGGACCGATCAGGAGGATATTGGACTTGGCGATTTCGACGTCGTCGTGGTGGCCGCCCTCGGCCAGGCTTCCCGACTTGGGCGCGTGGCCTGCCTGGATCCGTTTGTAATGGTTGTAGACGGCGACGGCGAGGGAGCGCTTGGCCGGCTCCTGGCCAATGACGTATTCCTGCAGGAAGTCGAAGATCTCCCGAGGCTTGGGCAGTTCGAAGCTGCCAAGATCGGCAACTTCGGCGAGTTCCTCTTCGATGATTTCGTTGCAAAGCTCAATGCACTCATCACAGATGTAGACACCGGGCCCGGCAATGAGCTTGCGCACCTGCTTCTGGCTCTTTCCGCAGAAAGAGCACTTCAGCAGATCCGTGCTCTCGCCAATCCGAGCCATATGTGAACCCCTTAGTATCCTGCTGCCAGGCAGCCTTGCACCGTTGCTGGAATCTCCACCAGCCTGCGTGGGCCGGTTGTGACAACATCCACTCTAGGTCACATTCGCTTCCCAGGGTGGAAGGAAAAGGCCGGTGGAGCCAAATGATTGGCGCCACCGGCGCTTTACTTTACCGTTACCTGGTAATTGCCTGCGGTTTGATCTTGCGCGAATCCAGGACCTGGTCGATCAGGCCGTACACCTGGGCTTCTTCCGCGGTCAGGATCTTGTCGCGCTCGATATCGTTGTTGACCTGCTCGGACGTCCGTCCTGAGTGGTGTGCCAGGGTGTCCTCGAGCCAGGACCGCATGCGCATGACCTCGGCGGCCTGGATCTCCAGGTCGGAGGCCTGTCCGCCCTGCCCGCCGGAGAGCGCGGGCTGGTGGATCAGGACACGTGCGTTCGGCAGTGCCAGACGCTTGCCGGGCGTTCCGGCCGCCAAAAGGACGGCGGCGGCGCTGGCTGCCTGCCCGAGGCAGACGGTCTGGATCTCAGGGCGGATGTACTGCATCGTGTCGTAGATCGCCGTCATGGCCGTGAACGAACCACCCGGCGAGTTGATGTACAGGGTGATGTCGCGGTCCGGGTCAGTGGATTCCAGCACCAGCAGCTGCGCCATGATGTCGTCCGCGGAAGCGTCGTCCACCTGGACGCCGAGGAAGATGATGCGGTCCTCGAAGAGCTTGGTGTACGGGTCCTGGCGCTTGAAGCCGTAGGGCGTGCGCTCCTCGAACTGGGGCAGGACGTAGCGGCTGGACGGAAGATTACCGGCGGACCACCCGAAGTTGTAGTTCATTTTTATTGCTCCTGATCTGAGTGTTCTTGTGCCGGTTAGTTCGCGGAGGGGGTCTCGCCCGTGGCGCCGTTGCTGTTCGAGGTTCCGCCGCCGCCGGCAACCGAGCCGGCGTGGGCGGCGATCTTGTCGAAGAACCCGTAGTCAAGGGCTTCGGTGGCCGTGAACCACTTGTCGCGATCGTTGTCCTTGAGGATGGTGTCCACGGTCTGGCCGGTCTGCTCGGCCGTCAGCTCCGCCATAACCTTCTTCATGTGCAGGATGAGCTCGGCCTGGATCTTGATGTCCGAGGCTGTGCCGCCGATGCCGCCGGAGGGCTGGTGCATCAGGACGCGTGCGTTGGGGGTGGCATAGCGCTTGCCCTTGGTGCCGGAGGAGAGCAGGAACTGCCCCATCGAGGCGGCGAGGCCGGTGGCGACGGTGACCACATCGTTCGGGATGAACTGCATGGTGTCATAGATGGCCATGCCTGCGGTGACCGAGCCGCCCGGGGAGTTGATGTAAAGGTAGATGTCCTTTTCCGGGTTCTCGGCGGACAGGAGCAGCAGCTGCGAGCAGATGGCGTTGGCGTTCTCGTCACGCACCTCTGAGCCCAGCCAGATGATCCGCTCCTTGAGGAGGCGGTTGTAGATGTAGTTGTCCTGGGCTGCAGGATCGACAGTCGCCATCCGGGGGGCCTCTGCGTGCTGTGACATGTGTACTTACCTCTCACTGGTGACGGTGACATCACTGAAAATCTCTACTTGGACACTAACCGGTTTCACTGACGTTTTGTTCGCGCGCCGTGGGCTGTTCGCTGACGGCGCACGATCGCCCGGCCCCGCAGGGAGATGCAGTTGGGCCTGCGTCCGGACATGCGGTTGGGCCTGCCGGTGCAAAGCAAACGGCCCCCGGATCCTGGGATCCGGGGGCCGTTCAATCCTGCCTTACAGCGTGGGCTAGGCCTTGGCCTCTGCCTTGTCTTCCTCGCCCGCAGCCTCGGGTGCTTCAGCTGCTGCTTCTTCGGCCTCCACGGCGGGAGCTTCCTCTGCGGCGGGAGCTTCCTCTTCGCCGCCGGGGCGGACGAAGTCGCTGAGGTCAACGGTGTTGCCCTCGCTGTCGGTCACCGTGGCCTGTCCCAGGACAACAGCCAGGGCCTTGCGGCGGCGTACCTCGGACACCATCATGGGGACCTGTCCGCTCTGATCGATGATCTGGGCGAACTGGTTGGGGTCCATGCCGTACTGGCTGGCCGTGCTGACGATGTAGTCGATCAGCTCGTTCTGGCTGACGTTGACTTCTTCCTTTTCCGCGATGGCGTCAAGGATGATTTCGTTCTGGAACGCGCGGGCGGTGTTGGCGCGCACCTCTTCGCGGTGCTCCTCGGTGTCGTGCTCGCCTTCGCCGTGGCCGTTGCCCTCCTTGAAGTGGGCTTCGAGCTGCTCTTCGACGACGGAGTCCGGAACCGGAACCTCAACGAGTTCAACGAGCTTGTCCAGGACCTTATCGCGGGCTTCGACGCCCTGCTCAACAACCTTGGAATCGGCGGCCTGCTTGGCGAGGTCCTCACGGAGCTCGGCAAGGGTGTCGAATTCGGAAGCGAGCTGGGCGAAGTCGTCGTCGGCCTCGGGGAGTTCGCGCTCCTTGACGGCCTTCACAACCACCTTGACCTGGGCTGCTTCACCGGCGTGGTCGCCACCCACCAGGGTGGTGTTGAAGATGGCGTCTTCGTCGGCGCTCAGGCCGGTGACGGCCTCGTCGAGGCCTTCGAGCATGGTGCCGGCGCCAACCTGGTAGGACAGGCCGGCAGCGGAGTCAACCTCTTCGCCGTCGATGCTGGCCGTGATGTCGATGGTGAGGAAGTCACCATCGGCAGCGGGACGGTCAACGGGCTTCAGCGTGCCGAAGCGGCCGCGCAGTTCGTCCAGGGCCTTGTCCACGTCTTCGTCGGAGGACTGGGCTGCGGCAACCTCAACCTGGATGCCGGCGTAGTCCGGGAGCTCGATCTCGGGGCGGACGTCAACCTCGGCAGCGAACTTCAGCCCGCCGTCGGTGGCGGAGGGGTCCGGAACCTCGGTGATCTCAACCTCGGGACGGCTCAGCGGGCGGATGCCGGATTCCTGGACAGCAGCCTGGTACCAGCCGTTGAGGCCCTCGTTGATGGCCGTCTCCAGGACGTAGCCGCGGCCGACGCGCTGGTCGATGAGCTTTGCGGGGACCTTGCCCTTACGGAAGCCAGGGACCTGGATCTGCGAAGCAACGGTCTTGTAGGCCGAGTCGATGCTGGGCTTCAATTCCTCAAAGGGGACCTCAACATTGAGCTTGACCCGCGTGGGGGTGAGGTTCTCGACAGCGCTCTTCACGGTCTAAGTACTCCTGGGATTGTGGGATGGGTTTCTGCAAACGCAATGTTTTGTCCAGGCCGAGAGGTCCGGGCCGCAGAGTCGGGGTGACAGGATTTGAACCTGCGACTTCCTGCTCCCAAAGCAGGCGCTCTAGCCAAGCTGAGCTACACCCCGTAAGTGCACAGGCAAGTCTACGGTGATACGCGCCGTCTTTGCACATTTGACACGTAGCCCATGGATTAGGTTTAGTTATATCCGGCTTGAACAGCCAGCCCGAAGTTCCCATCAGGAAGGCCTGCAGTACTAGGCTTACAGATGGATCTTCCTTCGGGGACGTAGCTTAATGGTAAAGCCTCAGTCTTCCAAACTGATTACGCGGGTTCGATTCCCGTCGTCCCCTCCACAACAGAAGGCCCCTCTCCGGAGGGGCCTTCCTGCGTTAAGCGACAGGAGCCGGCGGCGTTTGGCTCAGGCTGACTGCTGGCAGTTCGGGCACCAGTAGAGCTTCCGACCCACCAGTTCTGCCATCAGTACGGTGGTCCGGCAGACACGGCAGGGCAGCCCGTGACGTTTGTAGACGAAATGGGCGTCCTCGCGGGCCGGGTACGTTTCGGTCCTGACAACGGCGGCACTCACCGAAGCCGGGCTGACCACCGGGGTACTCGCGGCGGCTTTCCCGTTCCCGCCTTTTCCGTTGCCAGTCCAGTACCGCGGCGTGGTGGTGATGATTCGACCGTCCGCCACGCCGTCGTTCATTACGGAGACGACGTCGCGCCACAGCTTGCGTGCCTCGGTATCCGGAACGTCTGTGCCAGGCAGCCAGGGGTCCAGCCGCCGCCGGAACAAGACTTCGGCGCGGTACACATTTCCCCGCCGGCGATGATTTTCTGGTCCATCAGCAATGCGGCCAGCGGCGCCGTGCGGCTTTGCAGGTTGGTGGTAAACCGGCCGGCGTCTCCCCGCCGGTTCCGCAGCGGGTCAGGGCCGAGCCGGTCCAGCACGGCTTCTGCCTCGGAGGCGCTAATGGTTTCGCAGGTGGTTGCCCCGCGCAGGTCCGCCCACCCGTTGGGGCCCACCAGCCGGACGCGCACTGCTCCCACGGGCTCCGGGGGGCCTGCGTAGGGGCGCCCGCCGTCGCCGTCGTCGAAGCTCTCCTGCTCCCCCACCCGGCGCGGCGCGCCAATGCTGGAGGACCCCGCGAAGGTGCTGTCCCCGCCGAAGCTCCATGCTCCGTAGAGGCCCAGGTGGACGTGCAGCACCAAAGCGTGGTCAAAGTGCAGGAACAGGTGCTTCCCGTGGGCATCCGCCGCAACCAGGACATGCCCGTCCAGCAGGGCCGCTCCCCCGGTAAACCGGCCCTGCGGGCTGGAGACTGCCAGCCGCTGGCCGCCGAAAACGTCCGAGAACTGCCGCGCCAGGCGCCGGAGTGTATGCCCTTCCGGCACTACTCGATGACCTCGCCGGTTGTTTCATAGGCGGCGATCTTGCCGATGCGGCGCACGTGCCGCTCATCGTTGCTGAACGGTTCAGTCAGGAATGCCTCGATCAGCTCCGTCGCTTCCTCCACGGTGTGCTGGCGGCCGCCCACGGCCACAACGTTGGCGTCATTGTGCTCACGGGCCAGGGTGGCGGTGGAGTGGTTCCAGGCCAGGGCCGCGCGCACACCCTTCACTTTGTTGGCGGCAATCTGTTCACCGTTGCCGGACCCGCCCAGCACGATGCCCAGGGCGTGGATGCCGGCCTGCTGGTCCGCGACCACGGCGAGGGCCGCGTTGATGCAAAACGACGGGTAGTCATCCTGGGCGTCGTAGACCTTGGGGCCGTGGTCCACCACGTCGTACCCCTTGGCCGTCAGGTGGGTGACGAGGTGGGCGCTGAGTTCCATGCCTGCATGGTCGGTGGCGATGTGGACCCGCGGGAAGGCAGGGGAAGAAGTCACGAGCAGAATCCGTTCGGTGGGCGCTGGCGGCCGGCACGGACGGTGCAGGCCGGGGTCAGGACAACACGGACAAGGATACTAGGAGTCAGCCTGGCCTGCCGCGGCATCCCCGCCGCCCCGCGCCCTGGCCGCGACCCTCGTCAGGACCTCGGCCAGCCGTGCGGCCGAGTCCTGGCTCCCGCCGCTGACCGCAAGCCGCTGCCCGTCGGTCTTATTAACCACGACGGCGGGTCCGCTGCTGACGAGCATCGCGGCGGTTCCGCTGTGGTGCCGGTAGCCCCACCCGCCAAAGTCGGCGGCGCGGACCTCTGCCGCACTGGCCGCCGAAATGGCCCCTGCCGGCACATCCATGACCGGCACAACTCCGGCCAGCAGCACTTTGAGGCCGCGCCGGTCCGCTTTGACGCGCGCACACAGGAACGCCGCGCCAATAACTGCCAGGATCACGAGCAGAGCCCCGAGCCAGGGCAAGGCGATGGCAATCAGCATGGCAGGAAACACCGAGGCAATGCCGATCATCACAAAGACCGAGCTGCGGGCATGGACCCAGAGCCTGATGCTGTCCCGTGACAGGTCCGGATCCAGTTCCCTGGCAATGGCCAACTGCAGGGCCCGGTCGTCATCGGGCGACCATTGCTGGTCCGCCTTGTAGACCATGGCGATCGTCACGCCCAAAGACACGGCCGCCCCGCTTCCCAGCGCGAGCACGGTCATGTCCACCCGGGATTCCCGGGCATCCGCCAGTCCGGCCTGGCCAATCAGCCCCGCCGCAAGGGCGCTGGTGACGAAAAGCGTCAGGAACAGTCCTGCTCCCATCATGATCCGCCGCATCAGCACGGGCCTGCGGACCGGCAGCGCCTGGGACAGGACCAGCCAGCCCGCAGCCACGATCATCAGGGCGCCAGCCGTCACATAGGCGGCGAAGGGCGCGAAGGAGGCACCGCCGTCGGCCGTCCACCGGACGGCGAGCGGCTCCGGAAGGTCCGCCCGAATCAGGAAGGCGGTCACCACGAAGGCGGCCGCAACCATCACCGGGAACCCTGCGACGAATCGCAAGGCTCTGGTGTCCACCGACTCCATGAACTTGCCCATGATTTAACGCTACTCCCGCCGCCGGCAACTGGCCTCCCACCTGACTCCTACCCACTGTGAGCCGTGCTACTTGTCGTCGCAAAGGAATGCAAGAATGAACGAACGCCCCGCTGGGCACCGCCAGCGGGCAGTCGCCACCCTTCGAAAGGCCCCACTTTGCCTGGTTTGAACCTGACGCGCGCTGAAGCCAGCGGGCGTGCCGAACTGATCTCTGTCGAGTCCTACGACGTCAGCCTGGACCTGACCCGGGGCGGGAAGGTTTTCGGCAGCACCACCACGGTGAAATTCAGCGCCAAGTCCGGGTCAGCCAGCTTTATTGATGCGGTTACCTCGGCCGTGCACAGCGTTACCCTGAACGGCCGCAGCCTTGACCCGGCCACAGTGTCCGACGGCGTGCGCATCCAGTTGCCGGAGCTCGCGGAACACAACGAGCTCACCGTTGTGGCGGACGCGCCGTACATGAACACCGGCGAAGGCCTGCACCGTTTCGTGGACCCGGTGGACAACGAGGTCTACCTGTACACGCAGTTCGAAGTTCCGGACTCACGGCGGATGTTCGCCGTGTTCGAGCAGCCGGACCTGAAGGCCACCTTCACTTTCACTGTCACTGCCCCCTCGCACTGGGACGTCATCTCCAACTCCCCCACCCCCGCCCCGGTGGAGACCACGCCCGGCGAGGACGGCGGCGCCCGGTCCGTCTGGTCCTTCTCCCCCACCCCGCGGTTGTCCTCGTATGTCACGGCGCTGATCGCCGGCCCGTACCAGTCGGTGCGCAGCGAGGTCACCAGCTCGGACGGGCGGGTGATCCCGCTGGGGGTTTTTGCCCGGAAGTCGCTGATGCAGTACCTGGATGCAGAGAATATTTTTAAGCTGACCCGGCAGGGCTTCGCCTTTTTTGAGGCGCAGTTCGGCTGCCCCTACCCGTTCGAGAAGTATGACCAGCTGTTCGTGCCGGAGTTCAACGCAGGCGCCATGGAGAACGCCGGCGCGGTGACCATCCTCGAAGGCTACGTTTTCCGCAGCAAGGTCACCGGCGCCCAGATTGAACGCCGCGCCATCACCGTGCTCCACGAGCTCGCCCACATGTGGTTCGGCGACCTCGTGACCATGCGCTGGTGGAACGACCTGTGGCTGAACGAGTCCTTCGCCGAGTACATGTCCCACCTTGCAGCTGTTGAGGCCACCTCGTTCACCAGTGCCTGGACCACCTTCGCCTCGGTGGAGAAGTCCTGGGCCTACCGCCAGGACCAGCTGCCCACCACGCATCCGATCTTCGCCGAGATCAACGACCTCCAGGATGTCGAGGTGAACTTCGACGGCATCACCTACGCGAAGGGCGCGTCCGTCCTCCGCCAGCTGGTGGCGTGGGTGGGACCGGAGCAGTTTATGGCCGGCGTGCGGGAGTACTTTGCCAAGCATTCCTGGCAGAACACGGAGCTGCGGGACCTCCTGGTGGAACTGGAGAAGGCCAGCGGCCGCGACCTCGATGTGTGGGGACGGCAATGGCTTGAAACGGCCGGCGTCAACACCCTCAAGCCCGAGGTGGAGGTGGACGGCGACGGCAAGCTCACATCGTTCGCCATTGTGCAGTCGGCCGTCGAAGAGTGGCCCACCATCCGTCCACACCGGCTCGCGGTGGGGTTCTACAACCTCAATGACGCCGGCAAGCTGGAGCGGGTTCACCGCGAGGAGCTGGACGTCGACGGCGAACGTACCGAAGTGCCCGCGCTGGCCGGCCTGGTCCAGCCTGACCTCATCCTCGTTAATGATGATGACCTCGCCTACGCCAAAGTGCGGCTGGATGAAAAGTCCCTGGCCACCGCCACCGCGCACCTGAAGGACTTCACTCAAAGCCTGCCGCGGACACTCGTGTGGAATTCTGCCTGGGACGCTGCGCGCGACGGTGAGACCCCGGCGCGGCGCTATGTGGAACTGATCCTGGCCAACGTGGCTGCCGAGACAGATTCCTCGGTGATCCTGGTCCAGCTCCGCCAGCTGGCCACCACGCTGAACTTCTATGTGGCCGAAGAGCACCGGCAGGCGACGGCCGTGGCGGCCGCGGACAAGCTGTGGGAGCTGGCGTCCGAGGTGCCGGGCGGCTCGGACGCCCAGCTGCAGTTCGTGAAGTCCTTTGCCCTGCTGGCAGGCAGTGAAAGCCAGCTGGACCGGGTTGCGGGGCTTCTCGACGGATCGCTCGTCCTCGACGGACTTGCTGTTGACCATGACCTGCGGTGGGAGCTGGTCACGTCCCTCGTGGCAGGCGGCCGACTGGGCCAGGACGGCATCGACGCCGAGCTGGAGCGAGACAACACCTCGAGCGGACAAAATGCCGCGGCCCAGGCCAAGGCCGCCATCCCCGCGCCGGAGGCCAAAGCCGCGGCCTGGGAATCGATCGTGGTCAAGGGCGAGCTGTCCAACGCCCTTCAGGGCTCGGCGGTCAACGGCTTCATGCGGGTCCTGGACCGGTCACTGCTGGAACCGTACGCCGAGAAGTATTTCGAGGCGGTGCCGGGGATCATGGAGACCCGGACGCACGCACTTGCCCAGCAGATCGTCGTCGGGCTCTACCCCTCCCTGCTGACCACCCAGGCCATCGTGGACCGGACGGATGGCTTCCTGGCGTCGC
Source organism: Pseudarthrobacter sp. W1I19 (assembly GCF_030817835.1). Taxonomy (NCBI): domain Bacteria; kingdom Bacillati; phylum Actinomycetota; class Actinomycetes; order Micrococcales; family Micrococcaceae; genus Pseudarthrobacter; species Pseudarthrobacter sp. W1I19. Next base: position 1,735,660 of record NZ_JAUSZR010000001.1, on the reverse strand, counting down.
TTCCCCCCGAAAGCGCCGCGCTGCGCCGGCTCATGCTGGAAAACCGCGACGGCGTGGCGCGGGCCTTGCGCGCCCGCGCGGCTGACGTCCTTCCCGGCGAAGCAGTTCCCGCGGTATGAGCCTGCACGAACACAGCTATGCGCTGACTGTCCAGTGGACCGGCAACCTGGGCGAGGGGACGTCGTCCTACCGCGGCTACTCGCGCGACCACGACGTGCTCATCCCGGGCCTGCCGGTCATTAAGGGCTCGGCGGATCCCACCTTCCATGGAGACCGGGAGCGCTACAACCCCGAGCAGCTGCTCCTGGCCGCCCTGGCCCAGTGCCATATGCTCTCCTACCTCCACGTAGCGGTGAAACACGGTGTGGTGGTGACCGGCTACCGCGACGACGCCAGCGGGCTGATGCGCCTGAACCGGGACGGCAGCGGCCAGTTCGAAAGCGTCACCCTGCACCCGCGCGTGACGGTTGCGGACGCGGGCCAGGCGGACCTTGCGGCCCGGCTGCACCACGAGGCGAACCAGGTCTGCTTCATCGCCCGGAGCGTGAACTTTCCGGTGGACCACGAGCCCGAGACGGTGGTTGGCTGACCGTACGGTCCGGTGGCTAGGCGGTCTCCTCGCTTAGGCAGTCTCCTGCAGGGCGGCGAGCAGGCGCCCCTCTGTTTCCTGTGACAGCCCGGCCTTCCTGGCGCGGTCCAGCCCCCGTTGGCGTTCGTCGGCCAACGCGTCCGCCAGTGTCTCCTGCCAGGGCCGGAGCCGCAGGCCGGCGTCGACCGCCGCCTGGTTGCTCCGGGCCATAAAACCCTCATGCGCGGGCGGGAGCCAGAGTGGCAGGGAATCCTGGCCGGCCCAGTAGCCCACACCCTGCTCCGCAAGCCAGGTCTCCGCCGCAGGCACCACCGCGCCGCTGTGACCCGCCGCCCTCCCGGCTGCGTCGAGGTAGTTACCGAACCGGACTTGGTCTCCCAGTGCGTTCATTGCGCCGGTGATGCCCCGCTCCGCGGCCAGCAGGATCCATGCGGCCAGGTCCCGGACGTCGATCACCTGCGTGGGGGCGTCGTCGATCGTCGGCGCCAGAACGGGCCTTGTGTCCCGGGCAAAGCGGGCGGGCCAGTAGCCATACCGGTCCGAGCCGTCCCCCGGACCGCCGATCAGGCCGGCACGGCACAGATGGGCTTTGCCGCCCACGGCCTGAAGCGTTGCCTCCTCGATGGCAACTTTCGACTCGCCGTAGTTTTCCGGCGTCGACGGCGTACCCGGGTCAAGCGCAGGAAGCAGGGCGGCATCCTCCCCGGCACCGGGAATCGAAGCGTCGGCGTACACCGAGCAACTGGAGACGAACGTCCAATGCGCTGCCCGGTGCGCGAGGACGCGCAACGCTTCCGATGCCGGCACCGGGTCCCGGGCGACCTCGATCACGGCGTCCCAGTCGCCTGTGGCTCCGGCATAAGCCTGACCGCCCGCTGAACGGTCGGCTTTCAACCATGCCGCTCCCTGAGGCGGTTCTGCTGCGGAGCCTCGGGCCAGGCACGTGACGCGATGCCCGGTGGCCACTGCCTGGCGGGCGATTTCTGCGGACAGGAAGGCGGTTCCGCCAAGGACAAGAATGCGCATGCGGCCACGCTACGGCGCTAGGGTTGAAGGAGAACAGAGCCTTCCGCGCCGGGCTTAACCGGTGCACGGCGTCCGCATCCCGGCTGCAGCCGGGGAACCCCCAGGAGTACTTCCCCCAAATGGTCAGCACGTTGTCGATCCTTCCCCCCGCCGCCAGTGATCCGGACGGTATCAACATCACAGGCATCGTGATTAGCCTCGGCGTGGGCGTCACGGTGTGGCTGGTTGCCACCTTCGTCATTTCCCGCATCACCCGGCAGGTGGCTTCCGGCAGCAGCCTTTTCAAGAAGCCCACCTTCAAATGGGTAGCTCCGGCACTACGGGCTTTGGACCACGAACGGCGCGTACAGCGCGCTGAAACCATCGGCTCGCTGCTGAACAGCGTGGTGGGCGTGCTGGTAGTGATCATCACCGGCATGTACGTGCTGCAGAACCTGGACATCAACATCGCCCCGCTGCTCACCAGCGTCGGCATCCTGGGTGTGGCCATCGGCTTCGGTGCCCAGCAGCTGATCCGGGACTTCCTCGCCGGAATTTTTATTACCATTGAAGACCAGTACGGCATCGGCGACGTGATCGAGACCAGTGAGGTTGTAGGTGTGGTGGAGTCCATGGGCCTGCGCATCACCCGGGTACGCTCGGACGATGGCGCCATCTGGTACCTCCGCAACGGTGAGATCCTCCGCGTCGGCAACCGGTCCCAGGGCAACTACGTGCCCCTGCACGAGTCACCGGACGGGACCACGGACCAAGGCAGCGACCACGGCGCCGTCGAGACAAAAAAGACTGACCAGAAAGCCGGAGACTAGCGATGACCATCCCCATCGAACCGCAGCGGCCACGCCAGCTGATGCAGAACGATCCCTTCAGCCAGCCCGGCTACACCGATAACTTCTACGACGCTGTGGGCGGCCACGAAGCGTTCGTGAAGCTGATCGATGTCTTTTACGACGGCGTGGCCGCGGATCCGCTGCTGCGGCCCATGTACCCGGAAGAGGACCTGGCACCGGCCAAGCGCCGGTTCCTGATGTTCCTGGAACAGTATTGGGGCGGTCCCACCACATACGGCGAGGAACGCGGCCATCCCCGGCTACGCATGCGCCACATGCCGTTCCAGGTGACGCCGGAAGCCAAGGACCGCTGGCTGTTCCACATGCGCAAGGCCGTGGATGCGCTGGAGCTGCCGCCGCTGTACGAGGGCACCCTGTGGGATTACATGGAGCGCGCCGCCCTGTCGATGGTGAACAGCCCGGCCGGGCAGTGAAGCGGCGGCTGCTCAAACAGGGTTTTTGCGTTTAGAGCAGGGTTCTTGCGCCTAGAGCAGCCCGCTACCCGTGCGTGCCAGGACGTGCCCGCGCGGTCCAGTCAACCGGAACCAGCGCCCCGTACGGTAGAGCTTCTGGTCGCCGTCACCCAGGAAACCAAGGGCCAGGGCGGCGAAGGCGGCCCCTGCCGGCAGTCCGGTTTCATCGAGTTCCCTGCCCCAGACGGCGGCCCTGGCGTTGTTGACGATCAGCGCGCCCGGTTTGTCCGGCACAATGCCTGCCACTTCCGCAATGCCCGCTTCAGCGGCCTCGCGAAGGGCAGCGTCGCTGCGCGGGCCCATCAGCTCCCATCCGCTCCTGGGAGCGCCCACCCCGGTCCAGGACTCGGTGACGGTGGACGGCGGAACCGGCAGCTCGACGTCGTCCTCCCCCGCCCTGGCAAGGCGGTCCAGCACTGCGGCCAGGGGAACGGTGACGTCCGTTCCGGACGGCTCGGCCAACGCCATGGTGCGCAGACCCAGGATGGTGGGAGTCGATTCACCGAGCACACGCGGGCGCAGCACGCACACGTACGCGGCGAGAACGGAACCTGCCGCCTGAAGCCGGATGGCGCCGTCGTCGATTGCTTTTGCCCGCGTGGCGAAGGTCTTCAAATCAGCGAGGTCGCGGGGATCGGCGAAACGGAAGGACGAGGTGAGGAGATCAGACACACCAAGAACACTACCGGGTCGACCTTTGTTGAGCAGTGCCTTGGTGCCGTCTAGAGTCAAACTATGACTGAAGCCGACGCCGGACTCCTGGCGCTCCCCAGCGAAGATCCCACCTTATCGCTCATCAATCTTCTGGACCTTGGTGAGCTCGAGGGGGCCCGGACAGATGAGGACATCTTCCTTGGCCCGTCGCAGCAGCAGCCCCACCATCGGGTGTTTGGCGGTCAGGTACTGGCACAGTCGCTCATCGCTTCCTTCAGGACCGTGGCCCCGGACCGTTTTGTGCATTCGATGCACGGCTACTTCCTGCGCCCGGGGGATGCGAACAAGCCGATCACGTTCGGCGTGCAGCGCCTCAGGGACGGCAGGTCCTTTTCGGCCCGCCGCGTCCACGCCTACCAGGAGGGCGTGCCCATCCTGTCGATGATTGCTTCCTTCCAGGGCGAGGACGAAGGCATCGAGCACGAATCCGTGATGCCCAGCGGGATTCCCGATCCCGAGTCGCTGCCCAGCACAGCTGACCTGCTGGGCAAGTTTGATCACCCGGTGGCGCGGCACTGGGCCTATGAACGGCCCTTCGACATCCGGCACGTTGATCCGCCGCTGTATGTGTCGGCGAAGGGCGAGCGGGAAGCACGCAACGCCGTGTGGATGAAGACCTTCGGCCCCATGCCGGACAACCCGAACCTGCACCGTGCGGCACTGGCCTACGCGAGCGACTACACCCTGCTGGAGTCCATCCTGCGGCGGCACGGCCTGAGCTGGATCACCCCGGGGATGAACGTCGCCAGCCTCGACCACGCCATGTGGTGGCACCGCCCGGCACGGGTGGACGAATGGCTGCTTTATGTGCAGGAATCCCCCAGCGCGCAGGGTGCCCGCGGACTCGCCACCGGCAAGATCTTCAACCGGGCGGGCCAGCACGTGGCGTCGGTGGCCCAGGAAGGGATGGTCCGCGTGCCCACCGACCTGAAGAACAAAGTGGTGGGCGCCTTCCAGTCCAAAGTCATGGAGCACCAGATCCGCAAGGCAGCCAAGGACTAGCTGCAGGTTCAACGCACCCGGAAACGCCAACAGGCCGGCACCCTTGAGGGGCCGGCCTGTTGTTTTTCGCTTTTGCCCCGCTTATCAGTCGCGGGTGAGGCGGCGGTGCGTGACGCGGTGCGGTTTGGCCGCATCCGGGCCGAGCCGCTCCACCTTGTTCTCCTCGTAGGATTCGAAATTGCCCTCGAACCAGTACCACTTGGAGGGGTTCTCCTCGTCACCTTCGTACGCGAGGATGTGGGTGGCCACCCGGTCCAGGAACCAGCGGTCGTGCGAGACCACCACGGCGCAGCCCGGGAATTCCAGCAGGGCGTTTTCGAGGCTGCTGAGGGTTTCGACGTCGAGGTCGTTGGTGGGCTCATCCAGGAGCAGCAGGTTTCCGCCCTGCTTAAGGGTGAGGGCGAGGTTCAGGCGGTTGCGCTCACCGCCGGAGAGCACGCCGGCCTTCTTCTGCTGGTCCGGGCCCTTGAAGCCGAAGGCGGCAACATAAGCGCGCGAGGGCATTTCGACGTGGCCCACCTGGATGAAGTCCAGGCCGTCCGAGACAACTTCCCACAGCGTCTTGTTGGGGTCGATGCCGCCGCGGCTCTGGTCAGCGTACGAGATCTTGACCGAATCGCCGATCTTCAGGTCCCCGCCGTCGAGCGGTTCCAGTCCCACGATGGTCTTGAAAAGCGTGGTCTTGCCGACACCGTTGGGGCCGATGACGCCTACGATGCCGTTGCGGGGCAGGCTGAAGGACAGGCCGTCGATCAGGGTCCGGTCTTCGAAGCCCTTCTGCAGGTTCTTGGCTTCGAGGACCAGGCCGCCCAGACGTGGTCCCGGCGGGATCTGGATTTCTTCGAAGTCCAGCTTGCGGGTCCGGTCTGCTTCGGCAGCCATCTCCTCGTAGCGGGCCAGGCGGGCCTTTGACTTGGTCTGGCGGCCCTTCGCGTTGGACCGCACCCACTCAAGTTCCTCGGAAAGACGCTTGGCCTGCTTGGCGTCCTTCTTGCCCTGGATCTCCAGGCGGGCGCGCTTCTTTTCGAGGTACGTGGAGTAGTTGCCCTCGTACGGGTAGAGGTGGCCGCGGTCCACTTCGGCGATCCATTCAGCCACGTGGTCCAGGAAGTACCGGTCGTGGGTGACGGCCAGGACGGCGCCGGCGTAGGAGGAGAGGTGCTGTTCGAGCCACAGCACGCTTTCAGCGTCCAGGTGGTTGGTGGGCTCGTCGAGAAGCAGCAGGTCCGGCTTCTGCAGGAGCAGCTTGCACAGGGCTACGCGGCGGCGCTCACCTCCGGAGAGGTTGGTGACGTCGGCGTCCGCCGGCGGGCAGCGGAGGGCGTCCATGGCCTGTTCCAGCTGTGAGTCCAGGTCCCAGGCGTCTGCAGCGTCGATGGCTTCCTGCAGATGCCCCATCTCCTCAAGGAGGGTGTCGTAGTCAGCATCGGGGCTGGCCATCTCCTCCGAGATTTCGTTGAAGCGCTGGATCTTGCCGTAGATCTCGCCGACGCCTTCCTGGACGTTGCCCAGGACAGTTTTTTCTTCGTTCAGGGGTGGTTCCTGGAGCAGGATGCCCACGGTGTAGCCGGGGCTGAGCCGGGCCTCACCGTTGGAGGGGGTGTCCAGTCCGGCCATGATCTTCAGGATGGTGGACTTACCGGCACCGTTCGGGCCCACAACACCGATCTTGGCGCCGGGAAAGAAGGACATGCTTACGTCGTCAAGAATGAGTTTTTCGCCAACGGCTTTTCGGGCCTTGGTCATTGTGTAGATAAATTCCGCCATGGTTCCAAATCTAATGGGTCGGCGGGCATATCTCACATTCGGTACGGCAAGGTCAGGAGCCTACAAAGCACTTGCCGCTGGCCAGCACGGGCAGGACCGTTACCGTGACTGCACCGTCCCGGACCTGGCCGATGACGCAGTCCTTTCCTTGCAGCACTGCCGCTTCGATGGCATCCGCTTCAAGGCCGGTGGGGGTACGGCTTTGCGATACCTGCAATGCTTCCGGCGCGATTCCCGCCCCGGTCAGTGCATCTGTTACCTGGGCGGTGGCCGGTTTCGGGGATCCCGCCGCCAGGCGTCCCAGCGCATCCGTGACGGTCTGTGTCACCGTTGCGGTGGCAACGGCGTCCGCTGCGGTGGCCGACGGCGCCCCGGAGGTCCCGGCCAGCGGTTCGGGGGCCGCTGTTTCCGTTGCTGCACGCGCCGAACCGGCTGATGTTGCCGCGGCAGCCTGCTCCGATGCACCGGGCTGGACTTGCGGCGTTCCGCCAACACAGCCGGATAAACCCGCCACCAGCGCGGCGGCGGCGGTTGCCACGACCAAGCAGCGTGCGGCGGGGGGCCAAACAGCTGTGGGAGCGATAGCTGTACGTGCGACAACTGCGTAGGCTGGAGCTGCCGGTGCTGGAGCTGCCTGGACTGAAGCTGCCTGGACTGAAGCTGCGGGGGCGGCCGATACTGCACCGGCTGTGGTGTTCTGCCGGTGGTCAGGGGTAAGCCGCATGGTGCCATTCTGCCACGCCTCCGAGAGCCAGCTTTCCGCCCTGGGCTTCATGACCTTGGCGGACAGGGGTGCAGCCGGGGGTGCTGCGACCCTGCCCGCCAAGGAACCAAGAGGGCCGAGAGGCGTTGACAAGGGCATCCTCAAACTGGGGAGTCGGCGAGCTCCCCCGTTTCCAGGTCGAGGGCCAGCAGGTCGCCGTTGGCGTCCTCGACATAGGCGGCAGCCGGATCTCCGCCGTCACCGGGGTCATCGTTGTCTTCGGGTTCGTCGAAAGGGCCTCCCGGCCCGGCCTGGCTGCTGGTGTCAAGGGGTGGCTCCGGTTCCACCAGCGAGAGGAGCGGTTTCTTGGAGGACCGGGTGAAGTTGGCCGTCCCCAACGTGAGGTCATGCCCAACGGCGTCAGCATCGATGGTGTGCGAGTAATAAACCCTGCCGTCCCTCTCCCAGCTGCGGATCCTTAGCGTGCCCACCACGATGACGGGCTGGCCCTTCCGGATGCTGCAGCCCATGTTGCCGGCCAGATGGCGGTAACCCTGGACCGTGAACCAGTTGGTGTGGCCATCCACCCACTGGCCGTCCTTATCACGCCGACGCGAGTTGGAAGCGATCCGGAATTCGGCGGTGGCCACTCCCCCCGGTGTTGTGCCGCTGGTGATGTCGGTGGCAACGAAGCCCTTGATGGTTATGGTGTCGTTCATCTCTACGTCCTGTCTCCATTGGTTCTGCCCTAGCAGGCAAAACCAGCATGGGCCAGGCGCAAGCTGCCAGGGAGGCAGGAGCCCGCCTATGTGCAAAACCCCGACTAGGAGGCTGCCTGTGGAGGAGCAGTGCTGCCACGCACAACAATGACGGCGCCGGGACGGCGGGCAATGTAAACTTTTTGAGGCGCCGGAATTCACCTCCGGAACTGCCTCAGTAGCTCAGGGGATAGAGCAGCGGCCTTCTAATCCGCCGGTCGGGGGTTCGATTCCCTCCTGGGGCACACCGAAAAGCGGCTCTGACCTGAGGAAACGTAGATCAGAGCCGCTTCATTTTTCGTTTGAGATTCAGACAATCCACCGCTTACCCACCGCTTTGCTTTTCCCCAAGTTCTGCCATGAGTTGGCGAAGCGTCGTCAGAGCCTCGGCATGTGGAGGATCCCATTCCGTCAGTTCGATGCGCTGCTTGCGCTGGTATGCCGGCGGAAGCGGAACGGGACCAGGTCCAACGTAGGCAGTGAAGCCAGGGAACTGGTCGGCTGTCACATCCACTACCAGCCCCTCGCCCTCCAGCCAGTCATGACCTTGGATTGCTGACGGTCCCGCCGCATTCACCATGTGCCAATCCACTTCCGGCTCCACCTCAGCAAGCAGGTGACCCAGCGCGAACGAGGCCCACGTGCACGACCCCCACGGGAAGGAATAGAAGCCCGCATGTCGCCTCATGTCTGGGTGTAGAGCAGCCGCACGAAATCTTTCCACCAGCTCACGCACCCGCGCCTCGCGCCCACCGTTCATGCCCCGAACGCCTGCAGCAGGCTAGTCATGTCCGGAGCCTCGTGAGTTTTCTGGACGTAGTGCCGGCTGGTGATCTGCTCGCTGGAGTGACCCAACTGGGCGGAGGCCGAGGCCATGCCCTCAGACTTGGCCAGAAGCGTCCCCACGGACTTCCGGAACGTATGCAGAGTGACCCACTGGAAGCCGATGTCATCCCGGGCGGAGCGCCACTGCTTCCGAAAGTTCCCCGGATCCCGCAGCGTGCCGGTGGAGGACGGGAAGACCACGTCCCAAGGGTTAGCCACGAGCTGCTGCACCTGGCGGGAGGACTATGTTCTGGCCAAGGACGTCGCCGCTTAGCCGGTCCGCTAACAGTCCGATCGCAGGTTCCGAAGGAGGACTATCCCGTGAGCGCAGGCGGACAGCCCGCCTTTCTGCATTCATGGCGTGCTCGATCCACCGCTTACCCACCATTTACTCCCCCGCGTTTCCGTCTCCGGAAGCGCGGAAGCCCTGAAATCGCACTCCGACAGAGACTGATGTTGGAAGTTCCTCCGGGAACCTCGCCGGGTTAGTGGAAACGCCCCGGACCGCTCGTGGAAGGCGGATCGGGGCGCCACCGGACCACACAGAATCTCAGTACGAGGAGCCAACATGGCAGGCAAGAACATCACGGACCAGGACATCCTGGCGGCGCTCAAGGGCCGTTCTACCGAACAGGCGGGCAGGTCCGCACGCGAGGTTTCAGACGCCCTCAACGGCCGCCCCTCAGCCCAGGAACGCGCCAATCAGGACGCGATAGCCAAGGCCTTCGGACGCGAACCACAGCGAGCCGCTACCGAGGGAGAAGTTCCGCTGCAGCGTCGTGGCGACGGTCTCGAAGCGGTAGCCATTTGGGCGGCCCGGGAATCAGCAGATGCCGCAACCAAGGCACTCGCTGAAGCGATCATGCGCACCGACGGATCCAAGGGTATCTACCTCGCCGAATCGGAAGCCCACCAGATCGCCGTCGAGGCGTATACCGAAGCCGCCAAGACCACTCCTTACGAGGACAAGCGCCAGGAATCCGTCTCACGCTTCCTAACCAAGCTGGCAGAAAAACTCGCCCGCACCCTCACCCCAGAATCCAAAGCGCCGCGGGCTGCCGCAGCCGAGCAGCAGGCCCCCTCCGGTAAACCCCTCAAGAAGAGGGAAAGCCGCAGCGCCACCAATAGCAACCACACCATCATCTCTTACAGCTAAGCCACCCCGGCATTAGGAGCACACCAGCATGGGAATTTTCAGCAAGGGCCTTGAACAGGCTCAGGCCGCGGTCACCAAGGCCGAATCCGTAGTCACCGAATGGAAAGGCAAAGCCTCTGCCGCCCGCGAAGAAGCCGCCCGCCTCGACGCAGAGTCAGGTGCCGCGATCCTCTTGGACGAATCAGCAGCAGAGCGCATCACCCTCAACATTCAGGCGCACGAGCGCCGAGCCCGCGCCTATGACCAGGCCGCAGCCGAGGCCCGGAAAAAGCTCCATGACGCACAGCGGGAAGCGCTGGAGATGGAGGCCCGGGAAGAGGACAAGCTGGCGGCGAGCGCCCGCAAGGAATCCACCTCGCATGCAGGAAAAGTAGCTGACCTGAAGTGCCAGCTCGAGGACCTGGACGAATGCGGCTGGGACCGGGCTGCCGGTATCGACGTTTTGACGGGGCGCCCCTCCGGGCAGCAGGTAGGCAAAGCATGGCAGCTCGACCATAAGGCGCACCGGCACGAAACGCGGGCCGCCACCATCCGTTACTTCCTCGCCACCGGCACCATCCCTCACGACTTCTCCTTGATCGACAACGAGCTGGGCACCAAACTCAACGCCGACGCCGGGACGAGCTGGGTCCAGGGCGATTACATCTCCAAGTCCCTGTACGCGGCCCGAGACGCCGGCCTCAACTTCGCAGGGGCAAGGAAGTGACCGGGACGGCGGAAGGGCTTCATGCCGCGGGCCTGGTCCTCGAGGAAGACATCCGGAAGATGGACGCCGGCGAGCTGCACGCCACCCCGGAGCAGCGGGCATTCCTGATGGGTGCAAAGAACGCCCTGCTGCGGCAGAAGACAGCGGAAAGCGGTGGGTATCCGGTGGATAGCACCGACGCGGACCCGGCAGATGCACCTGAAGCCGCGCAGATCCAAAGGACCGATGACGGACGGCCTCAGAACACCGGCTTAGCAGACCACGTAACCGCCGATATTTTGGAGAACCACAATGGGCTTTCTTGATCCGAAACCACTCACCCTGCACGGCCTGGACTCTGCTGCGGCCGACAAAATCGCGGACCCCGCCAGCGCGACTCGAGGGGCACTAAATGCCACTTATGAATCCAAGGGGGCGGCTGCACCGAAGCTCGACAAGTCCGAAGCCGCAACAACCTACATCCCCCGCAGCGAATCAGCGGCCCGCGTACTGCGCCGTGCACCAGCGAACAGGGCATCCAGTGGATGGACGATCCCGGCCCAAGCGAACAAGGACGCGGCAAGCACCCCCGACTACACCGCCGATGCATACTTCGGCGACAGGTGCCTCCGGCTTATCACCACCGGCACAGCCGCTCACGTCTACGCAACCCGAACAATGGACACCACATTCGACGCGACCGACTGCAACGTCCGGATCACTATCAAGGTGACCGACTACGACTTCACCGCCATCCAGGTGGTGGTAGGCAACAGCTCCGCAACCCTGACATCATCCGCCACCATCGGCTTCACCGCAGGCGGCGCCTCAGCAGCGTCATACGCCCTCCAGAAAGACCGCTGGATCGTCCTGGACATCCCGCAATCCAAGTTCGCGGCAACGCGCCGTGGTCCGCCCTCCAGTTCGTCCGCATCGGAATCTCTAACACCACCGGAAACCCAACGGAGATCCGACTGCACAGCTTGGATTTCGTCAAGAGGGACACCTTTGGGAAAAACCCGAACGGCCTAGTGGTTATCACTGCCGACGATTCCCAGTCACTCAGTACACCGCGCTCCGCCCAGCACTGTCTGCGCGTGGCTGGAGGGCAACACTGATGCCGATACCGGGCGCCCACGGTACGGACTCCAATATCTTCCTGACGGACGCGCAGGTGATCGAACTGCACGACACCTACGGCTGGGAAGTAGGGGCTCACTGCTACGACGCATCCTCGCACGCCAAGGGACTACCTGACCTCACGCCGGAGCAGCGGATCGCGGAATTTGAAGCGGTCAAGGCCTGGCAGAAGGCGCTAGGGTTTAGTTCCCCCTCGCACGCCTACCCGCTCGGAACACATGACGTGGCCACCGAAGCGGACGTAGCCAAGTACTGGAGCGCGTCCCGCCTGGCGTCCTCGCACGGATTCAATGAGACAACCACCCCCGCCCGCCGGTACTCCCTGCTCGCAGAAAACATCACCCAAGGCGCAACGGCTATCGGAGCAGCGGCCACGAAAGCCCACAACGACAAGGGCGTCCTCTTTGTCATGCTTCACGCCATCGTCCCCTCAGGTGGTGACGCAAACGCGATCACCCCAACAGTGCTAACCGCGGTTCTCGATGCCATCGCAGCGTCCGGCTGTGAAGTCGTGACCATGCAAGAGGCCCTGGGACGCATGACGCTTTAGGGCTACACAAGACCGGTCGAGTTCCCCAACTGTAGTCGGTAACGATTTTGGAAATATGGCATCTCGTGCACTACTTTTGCTGCAGCGACCATGCACGTCCCCCATGTGCGGAGCAGCCATAGAGAGACCCCTGCGGATCGAGTCAACGGACGCGGGGGTCTCTTGCTGCCCGAGCGCCCACGGAAAGATCGACCGGTTATGCGATGCCTGCTGAGGCTGAATCAGGCCGTGCGGGAGGCTTTCCCCTCGCCCCTACCCTACTCAAGATTAGGTAGAGGCGAGGGGAACCGCGAGGACTAAAGTTGCGGGCACGAACCACCGATTGAAAGGGGCATGGTCAGTGAAACGTCCACTTCGGAGGCTGGCTCTCCTGCTAGCCGCAATGCTCGCTCTCACCATCACCGGCGCCTTGCCAGCCACAGCGATAACGGGCGGGGAACCCGATGGCAACCGCCACCCCAACGTCGGCATGATCGCGTTCTACTTTTCGCCCGACGACCCATTGGGAGGCGGGCTGGCTTCCTGCTCGGCGACGCTGATCTCACCAACAATTCTGCTCACGGCGGCGCATTGCGCCACAGGAACAACTGGAGCAGTACTTGTCACCTTTGAATCCTTCATCGCAGAGAATCACGCCAACGACATCATTCCCGACGCTACTGATCCCGACATCGGCTACACCCCCGAAGAGCTCGAAGCTGCCGGCTTCCTGTGGGGAACGCCGTTAGCCCACCCGGACTACTCCAACTTCACCGACATCGACAACTGGAACGACGTGGGAATTATTGTCCTCAACGAGCCGGTCACCGACATTACCCCTGCGACGCTCGCTCCTGAGAATTACCTCGACCAATTCGAGCCGTCAGTGCTAAATCACACCATTTTTGAACTCGTCGGGTATGGCACCGTAGTGCGCAAGCCGGAAAGCGGACCTCAGAAGCCGCAACCCATGCTTTACCCAAACTTCCGCCGATACACAACAGCGCCAGGCCAGAAGCTCACCCCGCAGATCCTGCAGCTTCAAGGCAACCCCAACGATAACCGAGGAGGTGGCGGAACCTGCTTCGGAGACTCCGGCGGCCCCGTCTTCCTCAACGGATACCTAGTCGCTGTCACGAGCTACACCCTTACGCCGAATTGCCGCTACCTAGGCGGATACCAGCGCGTGGACATCCCCGTGGTGCAGGACTGGCTAGACGAATACCTGTAACCACTCCAATTCCTGAACGCTAAGGAAGACCCCGCGTGCCAGCAACGCACACGGGGTCTTCTGCTGTGATCACGCCCCCGAGCAACAAAAGACTCGGTTAAGTCCCCCAACATGTGTTGCCCTCGTCAGCTCTCTGGCCGACAAAGGCAACACTGTTTTACGGTATCCGCGCCTCACCTTTAAGAGCGTTTAGGAAGAGGCTGGCCAGATCAACCCAGGCGTCGGCCGGTAACTCGTCACAGTGGATCTCGAGGAACTCCCGCGGTGTCAGACCATATGGACTGTCCGTGATCCCCTCGTTGACAAAGTCCTTGAACGGAGATGTGGAACGCCTGACTCGGTGGAGGATGTCCCGCGGTTGGCAGGTAGTTCCGTACCCCACGGGCGGCATAACCGCATTTGTGCTGTGGTACCACCGGCGCCAAGCCTGCATGAATGGGAGTTCAAACGCCATATTCGACGAGGGAAGGTCCTGAACGCCCAGGTCAGCCAGGCCGGCTAGGAAGCCGTTAGCGAGGAGCAGCAATTTCTGGGGCTTGGTCATCCTGGTCACGATTACGATCCTAGTTGGAGCAGGGCGCCCCATCTTCCCGGACATGGGGCGCCCTGGGTGTTACGACACCGAGAGTTTTCCTGGCTTTGGCTTGGCCTTCTTTGTGACGACGCCCCAGCCGTTGACGGTGTTGCCGTCGTCATCCCGGGAGCTTGTGTTTTGCGGGTTAAGGGCGGACAGCTCCTGAGCGATGGACAGGAGAGCGGCGACTTCTGCAACCTTGAGTCGCTGGTCCACCGTCAGATGCTCCTGATCCGTGATGCTGCCCGCGCTTTGCCCCCTGGCTGCGCCGATTGCCTCAGTCAGGGCGTTCCACGCGGTCGAATAGTCATTGCTCATGTTGCACTCCCCAGTAGTTTGTCTCGCGCCGGACGATGACCGGCGTCACCCACGCTATAGGACGTGTCCTGTTAGCGGGACGTGTGTGCCGACGCCGCAGCGCTCTTGGCTTCCACTCGCCGCTTGAGGATGTCCAGACCGGCTTTGGCCCATTTCCCCGTCGCCGGCCCATGTCCAGAGACAACGAGCGGAACAAGCTGCTCCGGCCTGTAGCTGTGCTTGGAGAGCTCCTCCGCCATGGCGTCGACGTTGAACACATACATCAGGCTCTCCCCCGGCGCGAGGGTCTTGGGGAGAGGCTGGGGGTATCGGTAGCTCTCAAAGCTCTGGAGATGTACGCCGCTGGGCAGTTTGAACTTCACGCTGCTCACAACGGTTGAACCCGTCCTTCCAACGTTGGTGACATCGACGGCCACGTGCCATTCGTCGGCGCCCTGCCGTGGTCCCCAAGGACCTTCCCCGATGAGGGTAAAGGAAGTCGCGATTACCTTGAGCCTCGCCTGGTCACGCTGGCGGGCCACCATTGTCCATGCGAGAGTCCCTATTGAAATCAGGATGGCCAGAATTGGGAGTGCTTTCTCCCACCAGTCAGTTCCGACTAGCTCGACCTGTATTACGTCCAATGGCATCCAATGATTCAACCATGGCTGGGGAAACCTGCTGAGACACGGCCAAGGTTAGGGAATGGTGCTCCGGCGCCGTCTCTGGCCATAGGTTCTGACCATGACTAATAGCCGAGCCACGCCTGTAGGAGATGCCACAGTGCAGCAGGTAGCGGAGTACTTGAGCCTGCACCCGGAAACCGTTCGAATTATGGCGAGATCCGGGGACTTCCCGAACGCCTACAAAACCGGCCGAGCCCGCACCAACAGCCCGTTGCGCATCCCGTGGGCGGACGTGGACCGGTACCGGGCGCTGCAGCCGAGGGTTGCCAACTGACCCTCTACGTCCGTCCACTCAGATTCGTAGAGGTCAGTGAGGCCCGCCTGGCCGTCGCCGCGCAGAACAGCCGCCACGGCCGGCCACCCCCGCAAAACAGACACCGCCGTCGTGCGGCCAAGGGCGTTGCCGTCCCTGAGATCGTCAAGATGCTCGACGTCTCCCGGGCTATTTAGTCCTCGTCGCCAGAGCTCGGCATGGGATCACCAGTGCCGCCATTATTTATGGCAACCCGCATCTTCCGCAGGACCACATCCAGCCCCGCAATCAGGTGGTTGTCCTCAGTCGGCGTGTGGATTCCCACGACACCTAGGAGGCTTACGGCGTTGTTTAGCCGATGGAAGGCAGCGTTCTGCTCCGTCAGTGGCACGCTTTTCCGGTCCGTCTTTGTTCGGTAGTCTCGTGCCAGCCAGCCTACAAACGGCGGCCAGTTCATCAGTTCATCTACGAGATCCTTGTCAGTGCTCTCTATGCGCCAGCGCGTGATCGATCGCGAAAGCGGCGGGATTGCCCGCTCCACTGCTTCCATGTTCTGCAAGGCCATGTCGAGGATATGGTTTGCATCCGCGACAACATCGGCGCGGATGTCCATCATCCGGAGCCTTGCTGTTTCTTCCCGCTGCTCGTCCAGTTGTTCCTTCAGCGCGGCACGCTGAACTTCCAAAGCAGTAGCATCTCTGGCCCGCTGCTCCTCCAGCGCCTCAGCGTCGCGTTTGCGCTGCTCCGCCAGAGCCCTGCCTGACAGCACAGACTGGTGAGCGTTAGTGCGCTGGACGACGATCAAGGCGACATAGATGCTAACGCCGGCCGCGATGGAAGCACCCACGACGCCGCTCCATAACTGCATCCACCAAGTTTCAGAAAGTCCCCAGAACATCCCTGCATCCTACGGTCATTTCCGGACGCGGAAACGAGGAAGGGGCGGAATTCGCCGAGGCAACAGACTGTTGCCATGACCAACACACAACGTGTAGACCTCGCACCCTCCGCTAAGCAACCGTGCAAGGAATGCCCCTTCCGGAAGTCGAACGCAGACACCGAAGCGCCGCAAGGCTGGTACGACAAGGACAACTTCGAACGCATATGGGCAGGCATCACCCGTGAATCCAGGCTGCTGCCATGCCACATGTTCGACAGCGAAGAGAACACGGGCTACGACTCCCGCAGCGAGCAGATGGGCCTGCAGAAGCCGGTAATCCTGGATAGGCCGCGGGAATGCGCCGGCATTACAGCGATGATCCACAACGAGGTGAAGACCGCCATGGAGGACCCCTCCTGGCGCGAGTACATTGTGGCGCGTCCTGCCGGCCTGCAACTCGCCCCATTCCGGTACACCATCAGGAGGCTTCGCGGCGAGGCGCGGCCTACCCTGACGGTCCCGGCCAACCCCGACCTGGACGACGTCCTGGACCCCGCAGAAAGAGTGGATGTGACGTCCGAGGCGTGGCGGCTGGGGGCGGGAGGCGCTGACTCACTCCTGGCGACCTTGACGAGCGTGCTGCAGAACTTCGGGATCGGCCCGTCCTGCTCCTGCCCCGTATGCGAGAACCACGGGACTGTCCATGAACAGGCCATGCTGATCACGGCGGACGGCCACGAGGTATCCGTCGACAAGGCTCTGCACAAAGCGCTGTCCATCATGGCGGAAAACGGCATCCGGACAACCGAATCGTGCCAGGACCTCCGTGATGCCATTGAACGGCTGGCGCCGCACCAGATCCCGACCGTGCTGCAAGATGCACTACAGAACCCACGGGCCGTGTCCTGCGCTGAGGCCGTCAAGCGTCGAAACGCAGTCGTCAGGTTCAAGGTGGAAAACGATGCGGAACGGCGCTTTATGGAGCTACTTAGGAAGCACGGCTGGATATTTCTGGAGGCAGGGCACTTGGTAGGCCAGATAACCTTCCCGATCGAGCGCGTGGGCGAAGTCGTCCTCATAGCTGCCGCAGTTGGCGTGGCTGGCCGGTAAGGAATCTTGTTCGCCACTGACGCGCCTTTCATAGATACATCCGCCGCAGACCTGACGCACAGGCTCGGGCTAGACAAGATTCCGGCCCTGGCATCGCTTCAAGTTGGTGACATGGAGCTCCACGTCTTGGGCGCGTCGCACCAGGTGCGGGTAGGTGACTGGAGCGAGACAGTTGCCTGCCTGCCCGGCCGCCCCGGCCACCTGCCAGCGACCATCGCCGGGCCCGGCTACACGTTCGCCTCAAGCGTCCACACCTATGAGAAGCACGAGCTCGCGGCCGGCGTGCAGGACCTCAAGGCTCGCGTCGAGGACGACCCCAACGGCCTTGCAGTGGCGTTCAAGGGCGATGACCTGGCCCTCACGGCAATGACTGCTGCAGCGACAGCAGCCCGCCTGGAGTGGATGACCTGGCACGTCTACCCCCAGCATGGGCAGATCGTCACCACTAGGAGCTGGGTTGACCAGGCTCTAATACAAAGGTGAATAGCTGTTTAGACCGGAAAGCTGAAACAGTGGTGACTAGCAGTATTGGATCAGTTCATGATCGTGGGACAGACGGATCTCGTGCTCCATCTGCAAAAGCTTTTCAACTGGGGAATCGGGGCCAAGCCCAAGTTCATCAAGGGAAGGCCCTGATACTTCCGCTGCATCTCGGACGATAGCTACGCAGGAAAGGTGTTCTGTTACCGGGCTGACCGACGCGACGTTTACCGGCTGCCTGGGGCTAGCGCTCTGGATAGTCGCGGCAATCGTGTCAGCGGGGAGGGCCGCGATGATGATCACATCGTCCAAGTTGTCCTTGGTGGCATGATCTCGGAATTCTTTATTGGTGCTGATTTCATGAAGGACGCGGTCAACCACTGCTAGGCGAGAATCAGCCCGGAAGTCGTGACGCGCTCGGACAAAGTACTGCACGTCCTCCACGGTGAGCGTCTCCTCAATATGGACCTGGAATTCACCGTCTTCTGAAAGACCTGCCGCAATGGCTATTTGCATAATTTCAGACGGGCTGGGATCCCGATCGAAGGCGGCCACTATGCCGGGCAAGTCAGGACTCGACAAAGAAACAGATTGTGCTTCGCCCCACCTAGTGATGATCATCTGGGCGGAATTTGCCACGGAGAACCTCCTTTGCCTGCTCGTCGCTCAACCCTACATCTTTGCGCAGAATTTTCTTCACCAGTCCCCCGGAAATCTCCTTGGACGTATGTCCGGAGAACGTCAGGGGCGGGTACTTTTCATGTTCCAGTGTCTCATGGCTGCCCTTGCCGTTACCAGTGGCGGAGTAACCAAGCTTCTCAAGGAGGCGCCGAAGCTTTTTTACGTCCATAGACGGATAGTCACTGCTTCCCACGCCACGCTTCCCCCTGTCACGATCTCACCTCATGCTCCTGGGCACGAGAACAATCATAGGCGGCGGATCAGGCACATGTTGGGATCAAGACACTTCAGCAGTGCATGTGATGGTAGGTCGCCCACCGCTTACCCACCGGAAACAACAATTATCAACCATGAACGTTCCTGAGAATGCCACTCGGCAGTCCCCCGAAACCGCCAGATCATGCGGACAATCATGAACGTACAAAGATGTCCATAACCAACATCCGCTAATCCGCCGGTCGGGGGTTCGATTCCCTCCTGGGGCACACAGAAGAGCGGCCCTGACCAGCCTAAAAGCTGATCAGGGCCGTCTTTGTTTTGCATTCGGCCCAGCCGGTTCACCATGTACCGCCGGAATTATGTCCGGATGCGGCGGCGGACTCAATCCTGTTGAGTGGCAGGTTCGTCCTCATCTTCGTCGCCTGGGTCGTCGTGGACCTTTCTCGGGATCTTGCCCTCAACGTCGGCGGGAACAGGCGGATCCTTCTCGTCATCAGCAGACATGGCGCCAAGTCTAAAGGCCAGGGACACAAGCCAAGATCTTCAAGCGGCGGCACAGCAGCCCCAAATGATGGCGCAACCGCGGGTTGCGGGCTCTACGACTGCAGTCGGTGCGGCGCTTCTACCAGGGAACGGACCACACTGCCGGCGGCACCCAGCAGCGCTCCGCCCTCCTCCACCGCTGCAATGGTGATGTGTTCCGGAAAAACCTTGCCGGGCGCGTACCGTGCCAGGCTTGCGGCCAGGGAAGGGCGCAGCCACCGTTCCAGGACAGCGAAGTGCCCGCCGAGCACCACCGCCCCGATGTTCAGCACACGGGCTGTGGATGCCACCGCCACCCCCAGTGACGTCCCGGCACGTTCAACGGCCCGCAGTGCGCCCGGCTGATCCTCCGCGAGCGCGGCCACCAGGGCGGACATGCTCTCCGACCTCGACTTCCCTTTGCCGGCGATACCCGCAGCCGAGAAGATGGCGTCCTGCCCCGCAACGGTCTCCAGGCAGCCCGTGCCCCCACAGGAGCAGCGGCTGCCCCCGGGGTCCACCACAACATGGCCCACTTCCCCGGCATGACCTTCCGGACCGGTAAAAAGCTCCGACCTGATGACCAGTCCGCCACCGACACCCACCTCGCCGGACACGTACAGGAAGTCGTGCCTGCCGGCGGGTCCGCGCGCCAGTTCCGCAAGGGCAGCAGCGTTGGCCTCATTAAAGAGGGTTACACCCAACGGCAGGCCCGGCAGCAGCCGGTCAAGGTCGAGTTCGACGTCCAGCCAGCCGAGGTTGGGGGCCGCGAGGACAGTGGCGCTGCCGGCATCCACGAGCCCGGGAACGGCCAGTCCTCCGCCTAGGACTTCCACACCCTTGTCCAGGGCAGCCGTCCGCACCTCCACCGCAAGGGCGGCCAGGGCCGCCAGAACTGGAGCGCTTTCACTCCCACGGTTATCCCGCTCGCGGATCTCCTGCACCACCACCGCTCCGGACAGGTCCGTCACGCCGGCGGCAATGTAGTCGACATTGATTTCCATGCCTATTACCCCGCGGGCCGGGTTCAACTCCAGGCCTACTCCGGGCCGGCCGCGCTCCCCCTGGGGGTTTAGCCCTATTTCCCGCAGGATGCCGGTCTCGAGAAGGTCCAGGACGATGCTCGATACCGAAGCCTTGGTGAGCCCCGTGGACGCCGCGATCTGCGCGCGCGTCAGGTGGGACCCTGACGGGGACTGTGCAACCCTGCCCAGGACCAGCGCGAGGTTGCTCCTGCGGACGTCGCCCATGCTTCCGGGCGACCCGGCGTCGGACAGGGCAGGTGCTGGTGCCGTGTTCGCCATGGCGGCCTCCTTAGATAAGCCGGGCCATCCCAACATGCCCGTGGCTATTGACCCTAACGTAATCACGATTATATAGTTCAAGCGATAAACTAACTCGCCCACAAGGGGCACTGGCTGCAAGGACGCATCATGACTCTTTCCCCCACTCCCGCAGATAAGTTCACTTTTGGCCTCTGGACCGTGGGCTGGACCGGTGCCGACCCGTTCGGCGTCGCCACCCGTGCCGCCCTGGATCCGGTGGAGGCGGTGCACCGGCTGGCCGAACTTGGCGCGTACGGCATCACCTTCCACGACAACGACCTGGTCCCGTTTGATGCCACCGCGTCGGAGCGGGAACTGATCCTGAAAAACTTCAAGGCAGCGTTGGCCGAGACCGGCCTGAAGGTGCCCATGGTCACCACCAACCTGTTCAGCCACCCCGTCTTCAAAGACGGCGGCTTCACCTCCAACGACCGCTCCATCCGCCGCTTCGCCCTCTCAAAGGTGCTGCGCAATATCGATTCCGCCGCCGAGTTCGGCGCCGAAACCTTTGTGATGTGGGGCGGACGCGAAGGCAGCGAATACGACGGCTCCAAGGACCTCGCCGCTGCACTGGACCGGATGAAGGAAGGCGTGGACACCGCTGCCGCCTACATCAAGGACAAGGGCTACAACCTGCGCATCGCACTCGAGCCCAAGCCGAACGAACCCCGCGGCGACATCTTCCTGCCCACCGTGGGCCACGGCCTGGCCTTCATCGCCCAGCTCGAACACGGCGACATCGTGGGCCTGAACCCCGAAACCGGACACGAGCAGATGGCCGGGCTGAACTTCACCCACGGCATCGCCCAGGCCCTCTGGGCCGGCAAGCTCTTCCACATCGACCTCAACGGCCAGCGCGGGATCAAGTACGACCAGGACCTCGTCTTCGGCCATGGCGACCTGACCAGCGCGTTCTTCACCGTGGACCTGCTCGCAAACGGCTTCCCCAACGGCGGCCCCCGCTACGAGGGACCGCGCCACTTCGACTACAAGCCCTCCCGCACCGACGGCTACGACGGCGTCTGGGAATCCGCCAAAGCCAACATGGCCACCTACCTGCTCCTGAAGGAACGCGCCCTGGCCTTCCGCGCCGACCCCGAAGTCCAGGCCGCCCTCGCCGCCTCCGGCGTCGGCGAACTAGCCGAACCCACCCTCGCAGCCGGCGAAACCACCGCCGACCTGCTCAACGACGCCGCAGCATTCGAGGACTTCGACGCCGACAAGGCCGCAGAACGCTCCTTCGCGTTCGTCCGCCTCAACCAGCTCGCCATCGAACACCTCCTCAACGCCCGCTGACCATGGCGCTCGTAGCAGGCATCGACAGCTCCACCCAATCCTGCAAAGTGGTGATCCGCGATGCGGACACCGGCGCACTGGTCCGCCAGGGCCGGGCCAGCCACCCCGACGGCTCCGAAATCCACCCCGACCATTGGTGGGACGCACTGCAGGAAGCACTGCAACAGGCCGGCGGGCTGACCGACGTTGCAGCTGTCTCGGTGGGCGGGCAGCAGCACGGTATGGTGTGCCTCGACAGCGATGGCACGGTGATCCGTCCCGCACTGCTGTGGAACGACACCCGCAGTGCCGGCGCCGCCGAAGAGCTCATCAGGACCGCGGGCGACGGCGACACTGCTGCCGGCGCCCGCTACTGGGCCGGTGCCACGGGCACCGTCCCGGTGGCCTCGCTGACACTGACCAAGCTGCGCTGGCTGGCCGCCAATGAGCCGGAGAACGCGGCGAAGGTGGCGGCAGTGTGCCTGCCGCATGACTGGCTGACGTGGCGGCTGATGGGACATGGCCCGGAGAGTGGCCCGGGCAATCTTGAGGCCCTGGCCACCGACCGTTCCGATGCTTCCGGCACAGGCTACTTTTCCACGGCTGCCGGCACGTACTTGCCCGACGTCCTGGAATCTTCGCTGGGCCATGTCCCGCTGCTGCCTGAGGTGCTGGGTCCCCTGGACGTCGCCGGCAAGACTCCGGACGGCGCCCTCCTGGGCGCCGGCGCCGGGGACAATGCGGCAGCGGCGCTGGGGGTGGGAGCGGGCGTCGGGGATGTGGTGATGTCCCTGGGCACCTCCGGAACGGTCTTTGCCGTCTCCGACACCCCCGCCGCCGATCAGTCGGGGCTGGTGGCAGGGTTTGCCGATGCTTCCGGACATTACCTGCCGCTGGTGTGCACGTTGAATGCCACGCGCGTTTTTGACGCCACCGCGGCCCTGCTGGGCGTCAGCATCGAGGAGTTCAACGACCTGGCTCTGAGCGCTGGACCCGGAGCCGGGGGCCTCACGCTCGTGCCCTATTTCGACGGCGAACGCACGCCCAACCTGCCGGACGCCACCGGTTCACTGCATGGCATCACACGCACCAACTACACGCCGGCGAACCTGGCGCGTGCCGCCGTCGAAGGCGTGGTCTGCTCGCTGGCAGACGGCCTGGCCGCCCTGCAGGAGCAGGGAGTCCAGGCCCGGCGCATCATCCTGGTGGGTGGCGGGGCGCAGTCCACTGCGGTCCAGTCGGCGGCGGTGCAGCTGTTGGGAGTCAACGTCACCGTGCCACGGCCGGGCGAATACGTGGCAGACGGCGCAGCCCGGCAGGCCGCGGCGGCACTTGCGGGAGAATTTCCGCAGTGGGCGCTGGACGCCGTCGACCTTCCGGCCGGGAAGGACGACGGCGGGGTGCTGGCACGTTACCGCCGGTACGCCCGCATGTACGCCTGACGGTTTCCACCACAAAAGACCCGGACCGCGAGTGCGGTCCGGGTCTTTTGTGGTGGGGCGCAGGCTCCTGCCGGCCATGTTGGGAAGCACGGCAGGAGCCCGCGGTCTGGATCAGGTCAGGCGTACGGGAGGACAAGCTCCGCGTAGCGCTCCTTGACTGTGGCCAGGACGGTGTTGCCGTCCGTGTCCCAGATGTCCTGATTGAAGATTTCGACTTCGATGTCGCCCGTGTAGCCGGCGTCGCGCACCCAGGTGCCGATGGTGGCGAAGTCCACCACGCCGTCGCCCATGTAGCCGCGGGACAGCAGCGGATCGGCCGCGATGGGCATGTTGAAGTCGCACACTTGGTAGCTGGCGATGCGGTTTTCGCGGCCCGCGCGCTCAATCTGCGTCTTGAGCTCGGGATCCCACCAGACATGGAAGGTGTCCACGGCGACGCCCACCGTTGAGGCGTCGAACGGCGCTGCGAGGTCCAGCGCCTGTCCCAGGGTGGAGATCAGGGCACGGTCTGCCGCATACATCGGGTGCAGGGGCTCCAGGACCAGGCGGACGCCGTGTTCCTCTGCGAAGGGAACCAGGTCCGCGAGGCGGTCTGCAACGCGCTGGCGTGCCGCCATCACGTCCTTCTCCTCCGGTGCCAGGCCGCCCACCACCAGAAACAGTTCCCTGGTGTCCAGTGCAACGGCTTCGAGGATGGCGGCGCGGTTGTCAGCGAGCGCGGCGGCCTGCCCTTCGGCGTCGGGTGCGGTGAGGAACCCGCCGCGGCACAGGGATGAAACCCGGAGGCCGGCGTCCTTGATCAGGCGCGCAGCCTTGTCCAGCCCGGCTTCCTCCACGCGGTCCCGCCAGGGCCCGATGGAAGGGATTCCGGCGTTGACGCAGCCGTCAACCACCTGGGCGAGGGTCCATTTCTTGGTGGTGGCGCTGTTGATGGACAGGCGCGAGAAGTCGCTCACACGCCCACCCCGTTGATCCGCAAGTAATCGGACATCCGGAAGGCAGCCAGTGCCGGGTCCCGCAGGAGGCCGGCCTGGTCCGCCAGTTCGAAGGTCTTGGCCAGGTGGCAGACCGAGCGGCCGGAGTGCAGGCCGCCCACCATCTGGAAGCCGGGCTGCTTGCCGTTGAGCCAGGACATAAAGGCGATCCCGGTCTTGTAGTAGAACGTGGGGGCGCTGAAGATGTGCTTGCCCAGTTCCCGCGTGGAGTCCAGGATTTTGCGCGCCTTGGCAGGGTTGCCGGCGTCGTAGTTCTGCAGTGCCACCGAAGCTGCGGGATAGATCGCCGCGAAGATGCCCAGCAGGGCATCGGAGTGGTGGCTGCCGTCGCCGTCGATCAGTTCCGGGTAGTTGAAGTCGTCCCCGGTGTAGAGGCGGACCCCTTCGGGCAGGGCAGCGCGCAGGGCAACCTCGTGGCTTGCATCCAGCAGCGAGACCTTGACGCCATCCACCTTGGCCGCGTTGTCCTTGATCAGCCCAAGGAAGGTTTCGGTGGCGGTTGCGACGTGGTCCGAACCCCAGTAGCCGGCGAGGGCGGGATCGAACATGGTGCCCAGCCAGTGGAGGATCACGGGCTGGTCCACTTCCTGCAGCAGGGTGGAGTAGACCGACAGGTAGTCTTCCGGGCCGCGGGCCACCTTGGCCAGGGCGCGCGAGGCCATAATGATGACCTTCGGACCGGCCTCGGTGATGACGGCGATCTGCTCGCGGTATGCCTCGAGGACAGCCTTGAGTCCGGCTTCGCCGACGGGCAGGGAGTCGATGTCCAGCTGGTCGGTGCCGGCGCCGCAGGATACGAGGTCGCGGACCGATTTGCCGGCCGTCGCCGCATTGCCGGACGAAACCACCGAGGCCGCCTCTATGCCGGTGCGCTTGATGAGCTGCTGGGTGGCTGCCCAGTCCAGGCCCATGCCGCGCTGGGCGGTGTCCATGGCATCAGCGACGCCAAGGCCGTAGGACCACAGCTCGTGGCGGTAGCCCATGGTGGCTTCCCAGTCGAGCCGCGCAGGCGCGCCAGGGGTGTTGTCTGCCAGGACCTCGGGGATCACGTGGGCTGCGGCATACGCGCGGCGCGCCGAGAGAGGGGCGGTGGGGCGGGCCCAGGACGTGCCGCCCTGGAGCCGGTATTCGCGGGTGCCGCCGTCGTGGGAAGGAAGGATGAGTGAGGTCATTAGAGGGTGATCTCCGGGATGTCGATGGTGCGGCGTTCGTCGTTGGACTGCAGGCCAAGCTCGGCGAGCTGGACGCCCCGGGCCGCGGAGAGCAGGCCGAAGCGGTGCTCGCGGCCGGCCACAACGTCACGGAGGAACTCTTCCCACTGCAGCTTGAAGCCGTTGTCCAGCTCAGCGTTGGCCGGGACTTCCTGCCACTGGTCGCGGAAGGACTCCGTGACGGGCAGGTCCGGGTTCCAGACGGGCTTGGGGGTGTGGGCGCGCTGTTGGGCGACACACTTGTTCAGTCCGGCGACGGCGGAACCGTGCGTGCCGTCCACCTGGAATTCCACGAGTTCGTCGCGGTAGACGCGCACGGCCCAGGAGGAGTTGATCTGGCCAACAACGTCATCTCCACCCGGAGTCTCGAGTTCGAAGATGCCATAGGAGGCGTCGTCGGCCGTGGCCTTGTACTCCTTGCCGGCCTCGTCCCAGCGGGCGGGGATGTGGGTTGCGGTCTTGGCGTTGACGCTCTTGACCTTGCCGATGATGCCTTCGAGGACGTAGTTCCAGTGGCAGAACATGTCCGTGGTCATTCCGCCGCCGTCTTCCTTGCGGTAGTTCCAGGACGGACGCTGGGCTGCCTGGATGTCACCTTCGAAGACCCAGTAGCCGAACTCACCGCGGATGGAGAGGATACGTCCGAAGAAGCCCTCGTCCACCAGGCGGCGGAGCTTGACCAGGCCCGGCAGGTACAGCTTGTCGTGGACAACGCCCGCGGTGACGCCGGCTTCCTTGCCGATCCGGGCCAGCTCAATGGCTTCCTCAAGGGTCTCGGCCGTGGGCTTCTCAGTGAAGATGTGCTTGCCGGCCTGCATGGCCTTCTTCAGGGTGGCCGCGCGGAGACTGGTCATGGAGGCATCAAACACGACGTCGACGGTGGGATCGTTGATCACCGCATCCAGGTCGGTGCTCCACTCCGAGACCTTGTGCTTTTCGGCCAGTTCGCGGATCTTGGCTTCGTTGCGGCCCACCAGGATGGGCTCAACCTGGATGCGGGTGCCGTCTTCCAGGGTGAAGCCGCCGGCATCACGGATGGGGAGGATGGAACGCAGCAGGTGCTGGCGGTAACCCATCCGGCCGGTGATGCCGTTCATGGCGATGCGGATTGTTTTTGTCTCGAAGCCCATAGGTCCTCCACGGTGAGTGAGCAGTTTTACTCAAGCTGATCGGGAAAGCGCATTCCCACTTCTTCAATAATGCACCCGGCAGGACTTATTGGCAAGCGCTTTCCAGCAGCGGGTTGAAACTGCCATAATGTGGTTACGCTTAATGACCCTACAAAGCCGATCAGGAGACGCTGTGGCTGCAAGTACCCTTACCGAGGTTGCGCGGCTGGCCGGGGTATCACCGGCCACTGCCAGCCGGGTCCTCAATGGTTCTGCGCGCAAGCCGGGACAGGACATCGCGGACCGCGTCCGCCAGGCCGCCGACTCGCTCGGTTACATCCCCAACGCCCAGGCCCAGGGGCTCGCGAAGTCCAGTTCGGGACTGATCGGCCTGATCGTCCACGACATCGCCGACCCCTACTTCGCCGCCATCGCCAGGGGCGTGCAGGAGGCGGCCCGCGAGCAGCGCAAGATGGTGCTGCTGGCCACCACGGGCGGTGCTCCGGCGGAAGAAAGGGAAGCCGTTGCAGCTTTCGCCGCCCGCCGCGCTGATTCGATCGTGATCGCCGGCTCCCGCTCATCCCAGCCGGAAAACCAGGAAGGCAACGCTGAACTGGCGGCGGAACTGGACCGGTATTGCCGCAATGGCGGCCGGGTAGCGGTGGTGGGCCACCCTGTGGTCGGCGCGACAGCTCCGGAGGGCTACCACGTGGTGGCCGTGCCCAACCAGGAACTCGCAGCGGCATTGGCCGGAAAACTCGCTTCCGGCCGGGATGGTGATTTTGTGATCATCGGCGGTCCGGTTGGGCTCTTCACCTCTGACGACCGGATCCGCGGGTTTCAGGAAGGCCTGGCGGCCGCCGGACGCAAACCCGCCGAAGTCCTGCGCACAGGCTTCAACCGCGCCGGCGGCTACGAGGCCGGCCTCAAGCTCGCTGACATGATCAAGGCCCGCCAGGCAGGGTCCGGGAAAGGAGCCGGCGGCGGGAAGCTGTGTATCTTCGCCGTCAACGACGTTATGGCCATCGGCGCAACCGCCGCCCTCCGCGAACAGGGGCTGCGGATTCCGCGGGACGCCACCATCGCAGGCTTCGACGACATCGAAACACTCAGGGACTTCCGCCCCGCCCTCTCCACGGTGCACCTGCCGCTGGAAGAAATCGGGCGCCTGGCCACCCGTGCCACGGCGCCCGGTGGAGCCGGTGCCCACGAGACCGACGAAAACGGTTCCGGCCCAACTGAGGCAGGGCACGACGGCGGGCGGCAGCAGCCCATTACCGGTGAAGTCACCCTCCGGCGCAGCACGGAAACGGCAGCCTGACCGTGGCGTTGCAACTGACAGCGGTGCCGTCCCGCGTGGGCTCGGGAGAGCGTCCCGCCGTCCTGGTGCTTCCCGGTGGCGGCTATGGCCGCCAGGCAGACCATGAGGCGGAGCCCGTGGCCGAATGGCTGGCCGGCCTGGGCATCCACGGTTTCGTCCTGCGCTACCGGGTTGCCCCGGACCGGCACCCCGCACCGCTGGAGGATGCAAAGCAGGCAATGCTCCAGATCCGCGGCGGTGCGCACGGACTGGCGGTGGATCCCCGGCGCGTGGGCGTACTCGGGTTTTCCGCGGGCGGACACCTCGCGGCGACGCTCTCCACCGCGGTGGCCACCGGAAGCGCGGACCTGGACGTTCCGTCGGCAGTCCCGGACCTGACGGTGCTCTGCTATCCGGTGGTGTCCTATACCCAGGCAGTGCACCAGGGTTCGGTGGACAACCTCCTTGGCGAGTCGCCGTCGGCGGACCTCCTTGCCGAACTGTCCGCCGAGCAGCAGGTGACCGCGGAAACGCCGCCCGCATTCGTCTGGCATACGGCGGACGATGCCGCAGTGCCAGTCAGCCACAGCCTGGGCTACACCGCGGCCCTGCTCAGCGCCGGTGTGCCCGCCGAACTCCACGTCTTTCCCGAGGGCCGCCACGGGTTGGGCCTGGCGGACGGGCAAGCCGGCGCGGACCAGTGGCCCGCCCTATGCGCCGACTGGCTGGAGCGCGCAGGCTGGACGCTTTCCTAGCTAGCCAAGGGCCCGGATGGTCCATTCAGCGCAGTGCGCCTGGCCGGGCTGCAGATGGACCACGTCGGTTCCTGAGTTGAACGCGTCCGGCGGACAGGTCATCGGCTCTACCGCCAGGCCGAGGCGGTCCGGTCCCCCCGGCTTGTCCGCCGTGTGGATCTGGACCCAGGGCCATTCGGCGCCCCATTCCAGCTCGACGCCGGTTCCCGCAGGATCCTGGACGCGGACGCGTGCCCGCCCGTCAGCCCCGCGGTTGATGCCGGTGAAGGCGTGGTCGATCTTGACCGGACCCAGGCGGCGGGCGGCCCTGAAGTCGAACTCATGCCCGTCAACGCTGCGCATCCCTACGGGAAGCAACCGGTCCTCCGTCACTTCAAGGAATTCCGCAGCGGGCAGCTCCAGCAACCATTCGTCCAGTCCGGACGGGCCCGCCACCAGGTAGGGGTGGGGACAGACACCGTACGGCGCCGGTACGGTTCCGACGTTTGCCGCCCGCACCGTGCTGACCAGCCCGTCATCAGTCAACTTGTACGTGACGGAAAGGTCCAACTCCCCGGGATAGGCCGCGCCTGCGGCAACCCGGCACTCCAGCACAACCTCCTCCCGGGAAGTTTGCCGCACGTCCCAGAGGCGGCCCGTTGCCAGTCCGTGCAGGGCAGAACCCCGCTCAGGTTCATTGATGGCTGCCTCGAACGTCTTGCCTGCGTAGGTGTAGGCGCCGTCCGCAAGGCGGTTGGGCCATGGCGCGCAGATGACGCCGCGATAGTCGGGAATCTTCCCGTCCGCACCGAAGTCCACCACCAGGCCCCTCCCCTTGTGGCGGAGTTCCCGAAGGGCTCCTCCCCGCGCGGTGACCACCGCAGTGTAGTCGCCGCCGGCGATGCTGTACTCGGTGCCCGGCATGGGAGTCCTCCATCGAATAGTCGCATTTGTTAGCGCTAAACGTCGTATCGAAAAGTTGCCCTTGCGGGCGGAGGACAGCCCGCCGCCGGCAGAAACGATGGCTAGAGTTGCAGGATGGTGAACCGGGATCTCCTTGAGGCTGTCCGCAGCCAGCTCCGGGACACGGCTGATCCGGTCCGGGCGGCCGGGGCGCAGGCATACATGAAATCCGCCATCCCCTCGCTCGGAGTCCGGGTGCCCGAGGTGCGCCGGCTGGCTGCCGGGGCAGTCGCCCGCTATCCCTTCGACTCCGCGGAGCAGGTCCGCGCCACCGTCCTGGAGCTCTGGCGCACCGCCACCTTCCGTGAGGAACGGTATGCCGCGATCGATCTGACCGCCGGCAGGCTGGTGGCCACGGATCTGCAGATGCTTCCGGTCTACGAGGAAATCATCCGCCAGGGCGCGTGGTGGGATTTTGCCGACGGTGTTGCCGGCCGTATTTGTACGCTGCTGCAGGCTCACCGGCAGGAATTGACTGCCGTGATCCTGGGCTGGAGCACCGATCCGGATTTGTGGATCAGGCGCGCTTCCCTCACCGCGCAGCTCAAGGCCAAGGCCAACACCGATTCCGAACTCCTCCGCCGTGTCATTGAAGTGAACCTGACTGACCCCGAATTCTTTATCCGGAAGGCTATTGGCTGGGCGCTGCGGGAGTATGCGAAAACAGCACCTGGCTGGGTAGCGGAGTTTGTGGCAGCCCGCAAAGGCAGCATCAGCCCGTTGTCCCGCCGGGAAGCGCTGAAGAACCTGGCTAAATGACCGGACGCTCGAGGACCGGTTCGCCGGTCTTCCGGAACAGGCTGCGGGTGCGGGGGTCCCAGAAAATCAGGTACAGGCCAAACAGCAGTCCAGTGACGGCAGCAGCCACACGGGCCAAGGCAAGAGCCAGCCCCAGGTCCGCCGTCTGGAGGTACGGGAAGACCTCCAGCTGGTCCGAAATGGCATAGATCATAAAGAACGAGACCACGAAGTACAGCGCCTTGACCTGCCAGTCGTTCCGGATGCCGGTCACGGCGAACAGCGGAATAAGCCACACCACATACCAGGACTGGATCATGGGGGCCAGCACAACGATCGCCGCAAACCCAAGGGTAAGGCGGCGGATGAGGCGGTCATGCTCACCCCGGAAAATCTGCCAGGCCAGGATACCCACCGCCAGCAGCTTCCCGGCGTCGAACACCCAATCGGCGAGGACCCACCCGTCCAGTCCGAATGCATTGGCCACCGAAGCCACCACCATGCCGATCAGCCCTACCGGCGCGTACCAGATGAAGATGCTGCCCGGGGCGGAAAGCCCGTTGATCCAGCCGAACCCGAACCCATTGACCAGGCTCATCAGCACCAGGATGCCCAGGCTCAGTCCTGCCGTCAGGCCCCAATAAGCGAACTTCCGCAGCCAGCCGGCGTTTTTCCCTGCCCAGAGGAGGCCAATGAAGGGCAGGAACACTATGGTGATGGGTTTGACGGCGATGGACAGAGTCACCAGGACGATGCCACGGACAACACGGCGGGTGGCGGAGTAATAAAGGCCGGCCAGCGCCAGCCCGATCATGAGGGCATCGTTGTGGACGCTGGCGATGAAGTTGGTCAGGAACAGTGGATTGGCAGCCGTCAGCCACAGCGCCCGGTTCGGGTTCACTCCGTGCAGTCCGGCGAGCTTGGGCACGTAGACCACGCACAGAACCACCCCTGCGAGCGACACCAGCCGGAACATCATCACGCTGGCCTCTGGCTGGACATTAGTGGACCACACCACAAACTGTTCGATCCACAGGAACAGCTGGCCATACGGAACCGGGGCCTCGGTCCACATTTTGTCGGCACCCAACTGGAAGTAGTTGGACAGCGCCGAAATCCCGTTCTCGTAGGGGTTGAATCCCTCCACCATCAGGCGGCCCTGCCCGATGTACGCGTAAACGTCCCGGCTGAACAGCGGGACGCT
Organism: Pseudarthrobacter sp. W1I19; assembly: GCF_030817835.1. Taxonomy (NCBI): domain Bacteria; kingdom Bacillati; phylum Actinomycetota; class Actinomycetes; order Micrococcales; family Micrococcaceae; genus Pseudarthrobacter; species Pseudarthrobacter sp. W1I19. The sequence continues at coordinate 1,704,234 of NZ_JAUSZR010000001.1, read as the reverse complement.
GAACATCATGGGCAGCCCCCAGGCCACCACGGCCATCAGCGTCGCCTGCCGGGCCTGGTCTCCCCAGACCTGGATGCGCTGGCCAAGCCGCAGCCAGGCGCGGACCAGGAGCATCCCGCCCACTGCGAGCAGGACGATGGAGAGCGCAACTCCGGCCGCTTCGGCCCGCATCCAGATGAACAGCGGCACCCTGCGGAGTTCCGAAACGGGGGCCAGCCAGCCCACTCCCAGGGACCCGATCAGCATAAACATGGAGCCCACAAATCCGGCCAGGAGCGGAGAGCGGGGATTATCGACGTCGGCCCCGTCTGCTGCAGCAGAGTCCGCGGCCGCCAGTTCCCCCGCTGCAGGCACAGGCGCCGTCATCTCAGGATGGTCCAATCTCTTGCGTTTGCGCGATTCTGCCCAGCGGGCTGCATGGCCGGCACAGGCGGGTGACAACGACAGCAAATGGTCCCGCCGCGTACCGGAAATCCTAGCACCGGCAGGCAGTCCGGAGGTGTAACGGTAGGCTGGTCCGGTGCCTATATCTAACGAACGAATCGTCTGGATCGACTGCGAAATGACCGGCCTGGACATCAAAAACGATGCCCTGATCGAGGTTGCCGCACTGGTCACCGACTCGGAACTGAACATCCTCGGCGACGGCGTGGACGTCGTGATCAAACCGGACGACGCCGCCCTGGCCCAGATGAACGATTTCGTCCGGGACATGCACACCAAATCCGGCCTGCTCCAGGAACTCCCCTACGGAACCACCATGGCCGCGGCCGAAGCGGCAGTGATGGAATACATCTCAAAGTGGGTGCCGGATCCCCGCAAGGCTCCACTGGGCGGAAACTCGGTGGGAACGGACCGCGTCTTCCTGTCCCGCGACATGCCGGCCGTCGTGGAACACCTGCACTACCGCGTGATCGACGTCAGCACCATCAAGGAACTCTCCCGCCGCTGGTTCGCCAGGGCCTACTTCCAGTCGCCGGCGAAAAAGGGCGGCCACCGCGCCCTGGGGGACATCAAAGATTCCATCGACGAACTGCGCTACTACCGGGAAGCGGTGTTCGTGCCGGCGCCTGGACCGGACAGCGCCACGGCCCAGCGGATCGCCAAGCGCATTGCCGGTTCCCCGGACGGGCAGCAGCAGGAAGCGTAATCTGCGCCACGTTTACGGGAAATTTCGGTGAAATCGGCAAAAGTGGACGAAGCACCCCTGAAGAGCAGGTAAGCTATTTGAGTTGCCTTCCCAGGGAGCCGGTCAGCCGGTAGATCTGCAGGGCGCATGGTGGGCTTAGCTCAGTTGGCAGAGCGCCTGGTTGTGGTCCAGGAGGTCGCGGGTTCAACCCCCGTAGCTCACCCTCACAGGATGGTATTGCAGCCGTCCAGCAAGGAGGCCGCACCGGATATCCGGTGCGGCCTCCTTTGTTTTGCATCAATTGCTTCTGCACTGGATACCGCCGGAGGACCGCGAGATGACTGTTCTGCCAATCACCATCTGGGGAGAGCCCGTCCTGCACCGCAGGGCGGTCGAAGTTGACGTCTTCGACGACGAACTGCGCACCCTGATCGCGGACATGTTCGAAACAAATGACGCCGCCAACGGCGTGGGCCTTGCTGCCCCCCAGGTGGGGGTCGGCAAACGGATTTTCGTCTACAAGTACGCCAACGACGACGGCGCTCCTCCCACCGGGGTGCTGGTGAACCCCGTGCTCACGCTGTCGAAGATCTCGGGCGCCGTCCCCGATCCCGACGAGGAGGAAGAGGGCTGCCTGTCCTTCCCCGGCGGCGCGTATCCGCTCAAGCGTGCCGAGTGGGCGCGGGTAGAGGGTTTTGACGGCTTCGGCGAGCCGGTGAAGTTCGAGGCCACAGGCTGGTTCGCCCGGGTCATCCAGCATGAGTACGATCACCTGGACGGGAAGCTGTACGTCAACCGACTCATGGACCGCTATGCGCGCAAAGCGCTGAAGCAGGCCAAAAAGAGCGGCTGGGGCGTTCCCGGGCTGACGTGGATGCCGGGCGTGGACCCGGACCCCTTCGGACATTAGGCCCGACGGCGGGACGGCGCCTGGCTGCCTTTGCCCGCCGCGGCACATGGTCAGGAAAGCGGCCCCGGGTTTAGCGGGCTGATACGGTCCGCTGGCCCGGACAGGACCCGAGGACGCGCTTCATGGCTTCCTTTTCCGCTTCCGTGACCCACAGGCCGTAGGCTGCCTTCACGGAAATCTGGCGCGCCACGTAGTGGCAGCGGATCGAAGTGTTTTTCGGCAGCCAGGTAGCGGCGTCGCCGGCGCTCTTCTGCTGGTTCGCCGGGCCGTCCGCGGCGATGAGGTTCAGCGGATCGTTGGCCAGGCTCTGCCGCTGCGCCGCAGTCAGTCCTTGGGCACCCTTCTGCCAGGCGTCCCCCAGAGCGACCACGTGGTCGATCTGGACTGCACGGCTGCTGTCCGAGCCGCGCCGGAAGTCCACAAACTGGCCGGTATAGGGTTCATGGAAGGAGCCGGCCGCAACCCGGCACTTCGAGCCTGCGACGAACAGCACGCCGGCAAGGTCCCGCCGCAGGATGTCGTTGCGTGTATCGCAGCCGTTCCGGTCAACGTCCTGCCAGGCCTGGCCGAACGCTTCGCGGTTGTACGAGTCCTTGGCGGCGCGGCCTTTAACGGCAAGGCCGTCCAGCGCGGAGAGTGCGGTGCCCCGGGGCACGGCATGCACCGGTACTACGGGTTTCATCCAGGCCGGATCAAACACCGGCGCCTCCGTGGGCCCGGACGCGGCCGGCTCGGCTGCGGCGAACTGGCCTGCGCTAAAGAACCAGATCAGGGCTGCGAGAGCTGAAACCGCAGCCACGGCCAGTACTGCCCACGCCTGCCGGGAACGACGGCGGGCACGCCGGTAGGCGGACCAGCTCACGGTCATGGGGCTTCGGCCCGTCCAGTACTGTTATGCACCAGACGAGCCTAGGACACCCGCCCATCAACCTTGCAGATATCCACACTGTGGAGGGCGAGTGAGAGGTCATACCGGGCGGCTATTGCTCCCGCATCACGCGCCGGAGGTCCTCCTCGGCAATGGCCAGGAGTCCCTCAAGCTGCCGTACACGCTCGGCGCTGACGTCGCCGGTCGCATGCCCGGCGCGGGCACCTTCGAGCAGCCGCACGGCTTCTTTGTGATTGGCCTTGGCCACGTCCAATGCGTGTTCAAGGGTGGTCTCGTGCTCAAGCGTCGAATCTTTATCCATGGCACCAGTGTGGTCCCGTTTCCCGGCTGATTCCAGCGAATCAGCCGGGAAATCCCTGAGGCCGGCGTGGAGCGGATCAGACGGCGATAGCGGCCAGGGCCGAGGCCGTCTCCTTGGCGGGGAAGGACGGCGGGTTGACTCCGGCCATCTCTTCCATCACGCGGACCACCTGGCAGCTGTAACCGAACTCGTTGTCGTACCAGACATAGAGCACCAGGTTCTTCTCGTTCGAGATCGTGGCAAGGCCGTCCACGATGCCCGCACGCCGGGAACCGACGAAGTCCGTGGAAACAACCTCAGGCGAGTCGATGTAGTCGATCTGCTTGCGCAGGTCAGAGTGCAGCGACATCTCCCGGAGGTATTCGTTGACCTCGTCCTTGGTGGTCCCGTTTTCCAGGCTCAGGTTCAGGATGGCCAGGGAAACGTCCGGGGTGGGGACGCGGATGGAGCTGCCGGTGAGCTTGCCCAGCAGTTCGGGCAGGGCCTTGGCCACAGCCTTGGCTGCTCCGGTCTCGGTGATCACCATGTTCAGCGCGGCCGAGCGCCCGCGCCGGTCACCCTTGTGGAAGTTGTCGATGAGGTTCTGGTCATTGGTGAAGGAGTGGACCGTCTCGACATGGCCGTGGACCACGCCGAACTTGTCGTTGATGGCCTTCAGGACCGGGGTGATGGCGTTCGTGGTGCATGAAGCCGCGGACACAATCTGGTCCGTGTCCTCGATGGTGCGGTGGTTGATGCCATGAACGATGTTCTTCAGCTCACCCTTGCCCGGGGCAGTCAGCAGCACCCGTGCCACGCCCTTGCTCTGCAGGTGCTGGGAAAGGCCCTCGGCGTCACGCCAGCGTCCGGTGTTGTCCACAACGAGTGCATTGTTGATGCCGTAAGCGGTGTAGTCGATGGTGGCGGGGTTGTCCGAGTAGATGACCTGTACCTGGACGCCGTTGGCGGTGATGGTATTGGCCGCCTCGTCCACGCGGATGGTGCCTTCGAAGGAGCCGTGGACCGAGTCGCGGCGCAACAGGCTGGCGCGCTTGGACAGGTCGTTGTCGGAGCCCCTGCGGACCACGATGGCGCGCAGCCGCAGGCCGTGCCCGCCGCCTGCCTTTTCGATCAGGAGGCGCGCCAGAAGGCGGCCGATGCGGCCAAAGCCGTAAAGCACCACGTCGGTGCTGGTGCGGTCGTCGCCGCCATGCTTGCCCACGATCTCAGCCAGCTCTTCGCGGAGGAACTCCTCCAGGGTAGCGTCGCCGCCCTCCTCCTTGAACTTCTGGTTCAGCCGGGCGATATCGATCGCTGCGGCACCGAGCTCCAGCCCGGCCAGGGTGTTCAGCAGCGGAGCGGTTTCCTCCAGCAGCAGTTCGTCCTTGCTCATCCTGCGGGCGAAGCGGTGCGCCTTGAGGATGTTCATGGTGGACTTGTTGATCAGGCTCCGGCCATGGATGCTGGTGACCACGTTGTTTTCGCGGTACAGCCGGCCGATCACCGGAATCATGGCCTCGGCGAGGGCCTCGCGGCCCATCCACGTATCAAGACAAGAATCTGACGTCTGGCTCACAGAAATACCTTCCTCGGTTCAGCCGCGTACGTCCTCGTACACGGATGTCGGCCACCTGATGGTGTCCAGGGGCACCGGCACCTGCGGGGATTGTTCCCCAGGCACCTGGATCGTATGCAAAAGAAAACCGCCGGCTGCAAACGCAACTTTCGGCGGAAGAACTCCTGCGTCCGGTATCCATTCTAATTTGGCAGACTGCCCTGGGACGGCCCGAGGCGCGTGAAATCACTCACACAGGACCGGTGTGCCGCTTAGTTGTGGAGGGCCGAGTAGAGATTGAGGCTGGCCGAGAACACTACCCACGAAAAGTAGGGCAGAACCAGCAGTCCTGCCCAGTTGTGGACCGGGCCTGCTTCCAGAATCAACAGGACCAGGACACACGCCAAGGCGCAGATGATGGCGAAAGCCAGCCACAGGGCAGCGGAACCGAGCATGGGGAACATGGCAAAGAACATCAACGGCCACGCCAGGTTCAGCACCAGCTGCAGACCGTAGTAACCAAGAACACGGCCCGCCAGCGCTCCCCCGCGCCACACCAGCCATCCGGACAGGCCGATGCAGGCATAGAGCCCGATCCACACTGTACGGAACATCCACCCGGCGGGCATCCATGGTGCCTGTGTTGAGCTGGCGAACCAGCCGTTGGAGTGCAGGATGATCGGGATGGACGCCAGGATACAGACGGCATAGGAGAGAGCCAGAAATCCGACCAGGGCGGCCACCTGGCGGCCCGTCGAGGGGACGCGCCGCCATGAGGTTCCGGGGGTAGATTGTCCATCAGTATTCGCGGGCACGGTTCAGCATCCCCAACACAGCTTCGAAGGTCAAACCGGACTGGGTGGATGGGTTGACCGATACGCCGGGTTCTGTGCTCCCGCCCCGTTGCCGGTGCGGGAGTAGCGGCCATCCATCTACGAACGCCGTTGCCGGCGCCCTCCAGCGGCCTACCCGGGCACTCGGGCGAGCAGCCCTCGAGCGTGCCCTGTCTGGCCTTGCTCCGGGTGGGGTTTACCTAGCCTTCCCGGTCACCCGGGAAGCTGGTGGTCTCTTACACCACCGTTTCACCCTTACCTGTTTCGTGCCGCTTTCAAACCGGCACGACCCAGGCGGTCTGTTTTCTGTGGCACTGGCCTGCGGGTTACCCCGAGTGGGCGTTACCCACCACCCTGCTCTATGGAGCCCGGACGTTCCTCGAGCCACTTGCGTGACGCGCGGCCGCCTGGTCAACCCATCCGGTTCCAGTCTACCGGCGGCGGCTCGTATTCCTGCGCCGGTAGGATCAGACGGTGCTGATTCTCCTTCCCCCCTCCGAAGGCAAGACACCCGCGGTCCGCGGATCCGCCGTCGACTGGCCTTCCCTCAGCTTCCCGCAGTTGAACACGTACCGGGCCAAAGTGCTGGACGCGCTGGGAACGGTGAGCGCCCATGAGGACGCCCTGGCCCTGCTCGGTGTGGGAGCGTCCCTGAAGGACGACGTCGAGCGGAACACGCGGCTGCACGCGGAACCTGCTGCTCCGGCCCACCAAATCTATTCCGGCGTGCTCTATGACGCGCTCGGCTATAAGACGCTGACCCCGGCGCAACGGCGCAAGGCGGATGAGTCGGTGCTGGTGGTTTCGGCGCTCTGGGGCGCCATCCGTTTCGCCGACAGTGTTCCGGCCTACCGGCTGTCCATGGGCACGGCCCTGCCCGACGTCGGCCGCCTCGCCTCCTTCTGGAAACCGCAGCTCTCCGATGTGCTTGCCGAAGCCGCTTCCGGGCATTTGCTGGTGGACTGCCGTTCGAGCACTTATGCGGCGGCCTGGGCTCCCCCGGCGGCACACACCGTCACCGTCAACGTCTTCACCGAGGTCAACGGAGTCCGCAAGGTGGTCAGCCACTTTGCCAAGCACACCCGGGGCGAGCTGGCCCGGCACCTGCTGGCGAGGCGGGGCAAGGCGCCCGCGACGCCGTCGGACCTCCTGAAGGCTGCGCGCGAAAAGTGGGAGGCTGAACTCCTGGCGGGCTCGGCCCGGAAGCCCCACGCCCTGAACATCATCCTGCCGGGCTGACTCCCCCGCCCCTCCGGCATCTGACCGGCAGCAAACGCAGCGAAAATCGGTTTTGGCGACGTTAACTGCCAGTCAGTTGGGTCAGGCCCACTCCTCCGAGCGGACCAGGATGGCGCCGGAGTCAGGGCAGAACACGATGTCGTCGGCTGCCGCCGCCTTGATTTCTGCGAGGTCGCCGGGGCTCAGCTTCATTCCTGAAGCCTCGGAGGTGCCGTGGAAGAGCCGCGCCGCGCCCACCCCGCGCTTTGCCAGGGTCTTTTCGTAAACAGCAAGCATTCCGGCATCAAGCCCGGCCGCGAATTCGGCCCGCCGGGTGCGCAGGCCGGCAGCTTCGGCCTCCACCCCGGCCAGCTCAGCATCCAGTTCGGCCCGGATGCCGCCAAAGGATCCCTGGATGTCGTCCACGATGGCCTGCTGTGCCGCCTGTTTGGCGCGCAGCGAGTCAAGCCGCTCAAGGACTTCGAGCTCCACGTCCTCAAGGTCCGAGCGGCGCTTGTTAAGGGAGGCGATGTCCTTCTGCAGTGCCACGAGGTCCTTGGAGAGGCCGGTGCCGCTGTTCAGCCGGGCCTCGTCCCGTTCGATGCGGGTGGCAACCTGCTCCACATCCGCCTCGGCGCGCTTCAGTTCGGTTTCGGCGTCGTGCACAGCAACTTTGGCGGCGCCGAGCTCACCGTTGGCCACGGAGAGGGCAGCTTCGAGGTCCTTGATCCGGGGGTCGTTCTCGAGCGAGCGGCGGCGGTTTGCAAGCGACTTCAGCCTGGCGTCCAGCCCCTGCAGCTCAAGCAACTTCAACTGTTCTGCCGGTGCTGCCTTCGCCACTGTTACCTCCGCTTGCTTCCTGCCGGCCGAAGCCGGGCACCGTACCGGCGCTTCCTAGACTCTAGCGCCTGGCCTGCTCCCCTGCCTCGAACGGCAGGCTTAGCCCGGAGTGAGGATGAAGTCCCAGGGATCGCTGTTGGTGGTGCTGACCTGGATTTCCACCTCATGGCCCTGGTCTGCGAGGACGTTGCCCAAGGCTGCAGCCGCGGCAGGCAGCCACAGCCACTCGCTGGCGAAGTGCGAGACGTCCACCAGATACGGGCGGCCGTTCAATGCAGCTTCCCTGGCCTCGGAGGCGGGGTGGTGGCGCAGGTCCGCGGTGACGTAAACGTCTGCATTGCTGGCGCGCACCTCGTTGAACAGGGAGTCCCCGGCGCCGCCGCACACGGCAATCCTGCGGACCAGGCCGTCCTTGTCCCCGGAGACACGCACTCCCCCGGCGACGGAAGGCAGGATGCCGAAAACCCGGGCCGCGAAATCACCCAGTGTCATGGCGTCCGCCAGGTCCCCCACCCGGCCGATCCCTTCTTCCGGAAGGCCGTTCGCGGCAACAGTGAGCGGGGCGACGTCCTGCAGGCCGAGGGCGTCGGCCAGGACATCGGAAACGCCTCCGACGGCGGAATCACCGTTGGTGTGGACTGTCAGCAGGGCGGTGCCCGACTCGATGAGCCGGTGGACGGCCCTTCCTTTGGCAGTGGTGGCGGCAACCGTGGTGACACCCTTGAGCAGCAGCGGATGGTGGGTGATCAGGAGCTCGGCGCCCCAGGCCACTGCCTCGTCAATAACCTCCAGTGTGGGATCCACTGCAAACATCACCCGCGTGACCGGCGCGGAGGGATGTCCTGCCACCAGTCCCACCTCGTCCCAGTTCTCTGCCAGGGACTCCGGCCACAGTTCCTCCACTGCCAGGAGCAGCTCGCCCAGTGTGGGAGCCTGGGGCTGCTCAACCGACTCCCCGCCGGAAGGGGCCTCGCCGTCGTGATGTTCGCCGTCGTGTTTCTCCGGTCCGGTAACGTCGGTGTCCACAGGTTCCATAGTCTTAGTTTTACCCCATTGCACGGCCCGGGCAGCGCCTTTGCTGCCCCACCCCCGGGCAACAGGGGAATCATCCGGCTCCGCCAACCATTGAAGAGGTCATGAAAACTTTTGTTTTAGGCGGAGGCTGCTTCTGGTGCCTTGACGCCGTTTACCAGAAGACCAGGGGCGTCAGCTCCGTCGTGTCCGGATACACCGGCGGACACGATCCGAATCCGGACTACTACTCGGTCTGCAACGGCACCACGGGACATGCCGAGGTGGTGGCGGTGACATTCGACGAGGATGTCATCCCCGCCGAGGTGATCCTGGACATGTTCTTCGCCCTGCACGACCCCACCACCCTCAACCGCCAGGGGTACGACGTGGGGACGCAGTACCGCTCGTCCATGTTCTACGAAACCACTGAAGAGAAGATCCTGTTCGAGGAAGCCATCGAACGGAACCAGGCTCTGTGGGCGCATCCCATCGTCACCGAAGTCAGCCGCCTCCCCCGGTTCTATGTCGCCGAGGAATTCCACCAGAACTACTACGCCAAGCATCCGGAGCAGGGATACTGCCAGGTGATCATCAACCCGAAGCTTGCAAAAGCCAGGAAATATTACTCTGCATGGCTTAACGCTTAGCGGGTGTTACGCGGCCTCGTTAGGCTGACCTCAGTATTCACCCCTCACGAGATAGGCGTATGCACATGGCACGGATTTATGACGATGTGACCCAGCTGGTGGGCGGCACCCCGCTGGTCAAGCTCAACCGGCTCAGCGAGGGGCTGAACGCCACTGTTGCCGTCAAGCTGGAGTTCTACAACCCGGCCAACAGCGTGAAGGACCGCATCGGTGTGGCCATCGTGGACGCCGCAGAGAAGTCCGGCGCCCTGAAGCCCGGCGGAACCATCGTGGAAGGCACCTCCGGCAACACCGGCATCGCCCTGGCCATGGTGGGTGCTGCCCGCGGTTACAAGGTCATCCTCACCATGCCGGAGACCATGTCCACCGAGCGCCGCGTGATGCTGCGCGCCTTTGGTGCCGAGATTGTCCTGACCCCCGGCTCGGAGGGCATGCGCGGCGCCGTGGAGAAGGCCCAGGAGATTGTTGCCAACACCGAGAACTCCATCTGGGCCCAGCAGTTCGCCAACGAGGCCAACCCGGAGATCCACCGCACCACCACGGCCGAGGAAATCTGGGCTGACACCGAAGGCCAGGTGGACATCTTCGTCGCCGGCATCGGCACCGGCGGAACCGTCACCGGCGTCGGCCAGGTCCTGAAGGAACGCAAGCCCGGCGTGCAGATCGTGGCCGTGGAGCCCAAGGACTCCGCCATCCTCAACGGCGGGGCACCGGGCCCCCACAAGATCCAGGGCATCGGCGCCAACTTCGTGCCGGAAATCCTGGACACCAACGTCTACGACGAAGTCCTGGACGCCACCCTCGAGGACTCTGTCCGCGTGGCCCGTGAGCTTGGTGTCAAAGAAGGCATCCTGGGCGGCATTTCCTCCGGCGCCATCGTCTGGGGCGCACTGGAGCTGGCCAAGCGCCCGGAGAACGCGGGCAAGCTGATTGTTGCCGTGGTCTGCGACTTTGGCGAGCGTTACATCTCCACGGTGCTCTATGACGACATCCGCGGCTGATTAGAACCGCCGTCCGCCCGTTTCCTGTAGAAAGAACTTTGTGGGCTTTTTCGCAAGACTAAAGGAAGACCTCGACGCCGCCCGGTCCCACGACCCGGCGGCTCGAGGTTCTTTCGAGAACTTTTTCGCTTATTCCGGCCTGCACGCCATCTGGATCCACCGGCTGACGCACCGCATGTGGCAAAACCCGGCGCTCCGGTTTCCGGCGCGCCTCCTGTCCCAGCTGGGCCGGTCCTGGACCGGAATTGAGATCCATCCCGGTGCCACCATCGGCCGGAGGTTCTTCATCGACCACGGCATGGGTGTGGTGATCGGGGAGACCGCAGAGATCGGCGAGGACGTGATGATCTACCACGGCGTCACGCTGGGTGGACGTTCCCTGGCCAGGATCAAACGGCACCCCACCATCGGGGACCGCGTCACCATCGGCGCCGGCGCCAAGATCCTGGGGCCGATCACCATCGGCCGGGACAGTGCCGTGGGTGCCAACGCCGTAGTAGTCAAGGACGCGCCGCCCGAATCCATCGTCACTGGTGTTCCCGCCAAATGGCGGCACCGGGACGCGCAGCGGGAAACCAAGCCCGCCGTGGACCCGGCCGAATATGACATCGAATACCGGATCTAGGCTTTAGCTTCCGGTTGCAGAAGGCCCGGGATTGCTGCCCATGTGGCAGCAGTCCCGGGCCTTCTCTGTTAAATCGGTAAATGAGAAACGGCCGGCGGTTCCTGGAAGAGAATCCAGGAACTGCCGGCCGTTCGCCTGCCGCGGAGTGGACGCTAGTGCGTGTCCACTGCTTCGATCTCGGACTTGTCCTCGCCCCAAAGGGTGTGGAACGTGCCTTCGGCGTCGACGCGGCCGTAGGTGTGGGCGCCGAACAGGTCGCGCTGGCCCTGGATCAGGGCGGCAGCAACGCGCTTGCGTCGCAGGCCGTCGTAGTAGGCCAGCGAGGAGGAGAACACCGGAACCGGAATACCCAGCTGGACGGCGGTGGCAACAACACGGCGCCAGGCGGGCAGTGCGTCGGCGATGGCCTTGGTGAAGGCCGGGGCAAAGAGCAGGTTCGCGGGCTTCTCGTCGGCAGCGTAGGCCTTGGTGATGTCCTTGAGCAGTTCGGCGCGGATGATGCAGCCGGCGCGCCACAGGGAGGCGATCTCGTCCAGCTTCAGGTCCCAGCCGTATTCCTTGGCGGCTGAGGTGAGCATGTCCAGGCCCTGGGCGTAGGAGACCAGCTTGGAGGCGTAGAGTGCCTGCCGGACGTCCTCAACGAAGGTCTCCGGGATTTCAACGGATGCTTCGTTGCCGGCCAGCAGTTCCTGGCCGAGCTTGCGCTGGCCCGCCTGGGAGGACAGGGCGCGGGCGAACACGGATTCGGCGATGCCGGAGACCGGGGAGCCCAGTTCAAGTGCGGAGATGACCGTCCAGCGGCCGGTTCCCTTCTGGCCCGCGGCGTCCACCACGACGTCCACGAACGGCTTGCCGGTCTTGGCGTCAACGTGGCCCAGGACCTCGGCGGAGATTTCGATCAGGAAGGAGGACAGTTCGCCCTTGTTCCACTCGGAGAAGATCTTGGACTGCTCGGCCGGTTCGATACCGGCACCGGAACGCAGCAGGTCGAAGGCTTCGCCGATGACCTGCATGTCGGCGTATTCAATGCCGTTGTGGACCATCTTGACGAAGTGGCCGGCGCCGTCGGTTCCCACCCAGGCACAGCACGGTTCGCCGTCCACCTTGGCGGAGATCTTTTCCAACAGCGGGCCGAGGGCCTTGTAGGACTCCTTGGAACCGCCGGGCATGATGGACGGGCCGTTGAGGGCGCCTTCCTCGCCGCCGGATACGCCGACGCCCACGAAGTGCAGGTCCTTCTTGGCCAGCGCGGCTTCGCGGCGGCGGGTGTCCTCGTAGTGGGAGTTGCCGGCATCGATGATGATGTCACCGGCTTCCAGCAACGGCTCCAGCTGTTCGATGACGGAGTCAACGGGCTTGCCGGCCTTGACCATGATCAGCACACGGCGGGGCTTCTCCAGGGAGTCCACCAGCTCCTGCAGGGTTTCCGTCCGGACGAAGTCACCCTCGGAGCCGTACCGTTCGAGCAGGGCGTCGGTTTTCTCGAGAGACCTGTTGTGCAGCGCGACGGTGAAGCCGTTCCGCGCGAGGTTGCGGGCCAGGTTGGCACCCATGACCGCAAGGCCGGTGACACCGATGTGTGCAGACATCAAAACTCCAATTCATACTGTGCGATGGATGTGCAGGGGCTCCCTTGGCGGAAGCCCAGTTGCAGACCGGGGGTCTGAATAAAGCATATATATTCGCGCGGTCACAAAAAAGTAACGCCCACCTATTGGAACGTTTTGTGTCTCCGGCCGTCCACCGCGAAAGGCAGTCCGGGTGGGCGGTCCCACTAGGCTTGACTCCATGACCACCAGCCTGCACCACCGTGCCATCGAGAATCTTGGCACCCGTATTGTCTCGGGCAACCTGCCCGCCGGACACGTGATGCTGGCCGAGCAGCTGGAGGTTGAACTGAAGGTTTCGCGGTCGGTCATCCGCGAGGCGGTGCGCGTCCTGCAGTCCCTTGGCCTGGTGGAAACCACCAAGCGCGTGGGCATCAGGGTGCTGCCGCCCAGCCGCTGGAATCCCTTTGACCCGCAAGTCATCCGGTGGCGCCTGGCCAGCGACGCCCGGGGAGCCCAGCTGCGCTCACTGGCGGAGCTGCGCGCCGCCGTCGAACCCGCGGCGGCAGAGCTTGCCGCCCAGAACGCACCGGCGCCGCTGCGCCTCGAGCTGGTGGACGTTGCCTATGCAATGCGCGACGCCGGGCACAACGGTGAGGTGCCACGCTTCCTGGAGCTGGATATCCAGTTCCATTCGCTGCTGCTCTCCGGCTCCGGCAATGAGATGTTTGCCAACCTGATGGGCCAGGTGGCCGAGACGTTGACCGGACGCACCGTTCATGGCCTCATGCCCGACCACCCGCACGAGGCCGCCCTGCAATGGCACGTGGATGTAGCGGAGGCCATTTCCAGGGGTGACAGCGCCGCGGCGCGGGACGCCTCGGACCGGATCATGCGCCGGACCATGTCCCAGATGTCGGATACGTGGACGGAGCAACCGCGGGTATTCATCCCCGTTAGGCGATGACGCTGCGGGAGCGGCGCGGGTCCATCAGCCCCAGGCCAGCGAAGCCTTCAGTCTTGTTTCCGCATGCGTCGGACTCCGGGATTGGGCCAAGGGTTGTTCACTATCCTTGCCTCTATTCAGTATGATGAACAGCATGACCTCTCCTCTTACTGTGGCCATTGCCGTCCCCCTCGAAGCTGAGCTAGTGGACCGCATCCGCGCCGTTGACCCGTCCGTCACCGTGCTGTACGAGCCCGAACTCCTGCCGCCGGAGCGGTATCCGGCCGACCATGCCGGTGATCCTGCTTTCCAGCGATCGCCGGACCAGGAGGAACGGTACTGGGCCATGGTCAACCAAGCACAGGTCCTCTACGGATTGCCCAACGAAAGCCCTGCAGGCCTTGCCCGCGTCGCACGCGAAAACCCGCACCTCCAGTGGGTGCACGCCATGGCGGCGGGAGCCGGCGGGGCGGTCAAGGCCTCCGGCCTGGATCAGGAAACGCTGCAGAAGTTCAAGGTGACAACCTCCGCAGGAGTCCATGCCCTGCCGTTGGCCGAGTTCGCCACCATGGGAATCCTCAACGGCTTCAAGCGCACCGCGGAGCTGGTCCGCGACCAGGAAGCCAAGGTCTGGCCAGAGCTGCGTACCCCCACCCGGCTGGTGAGCGGTTCCACGCTTGTTGTTGCCGGCCTGGGTGAGATCGGACTGGAAACATCACGCCTTGCCCGCGCCCTGGGCATGAAGGTCAGCGGCACCAAACGAACGGTGGGACCGCTGGAAGGCATCGAGGAGGTTGCCACCAACGATGGCCTTCCGGCCCTCCTGGCCGCGGCAGATGCCGTGGTCAACACACTGCCGGGAACGCCGTACACGGAAAAGCTCTTTGACCGCGACGTGTTCGCTGCGATGAAGCCGGGCACGGTCTTCGTCAATGTGGGCAGGGGAACCGTGGTGGACGAGGAAGCGCTCCTCGAGGCGCTGGACAACGGGCAGGTCTCCTACGCATGCCTGGACGTTTTCGCGGTGGAGCCCCTCCCGCAGGACAGCCCGCTGTGGAGCCACCCGAACGTACTGGTCTCGCCCCACACCTCCGCCCTCAGCGCAGCGGAAAACCGCCTGATCACCGAGCGCTTCTGCGGAAACCTCCGGATCTTCCTGGACGGCGGGGAACTCACCCACCTCGTGGACACTGTGCATTTCTACTGAACCTGACCGGACACACAAAAGGGCGGCTTCCCCACCAGGGAAGCCGCCCTTTGGCGTTGGCCAACGAGTACCTAGCTGGCGTCCTCCACCAGGACCAGGTCCCGGCCCACGGTTTCAGGCGTGAAGAACGTGGCCACAAACGAGATCGATGCCAGGACCAGTGAGTAGATGGCGGGAACCAGCCACGAGTGGTTGGTCGCGGCCAGAAGGGCGACGCCGATCATGGGGGCAAAGCCTCCGGCGAGTACGGCGGACAGTTCCCGGCTCAATGCAACGCCCGTGAAGCGGTGCTGGGAGCCGAACAGTTCCGGCAGCAGCGCGCACTGCGGGCCAAGCATGGACTGCACGCCCAGGGCGATGCCCACCACCATAACCGCCCAGACCAGCGTGACGTTTCCAAGGGTCACCAGGTAGAACGCCGGGAGGGCAATGACTGCCTGGAACAGGGCGCCGTACCTGTAGACGGGGACGCGGCCAAAACGGTCGGAGAGGGCGCCGAACGTCACCACCATCACAGCGGCGAACCCGGCAGCGATCAGCAGACCGGTGGGGCCGATGAACTTGTCGCCGGCAAACACACCGGCGGGCATGCTGATGAACGACACCAGGAGCGCGGAGTAGATGGAGGAGTTGCCGTTCTCGCCCATCCGCAGGCCGATGCCCACCAGGACGTTCTTTTTGGAGTGTTTCCAGATCTGGCCCACGGGGTTCTTCACCACGGCCTTGTGCTTCTCGAGCTCCTGGAAAACCGGGGTTTCCTTCAGGCGGAGGCGGATGAAGACGGCAATAACAATAAGGATGAAGCTGGCCAGGAACGGCACCCGCCACAGCCAGCCCTGCAGGACTTCCTTGTCAGCCAGCGCCATCAGGGCAAAGGTTCCGGCCCCCAGGAGGGTGCCCAACTGGATGCCGACGAACGGCAGCGAGGCGAAGAAACCTCGACGGCGGCGCGGGGCCACTTCCGAGATAAGCGTGGTGGCACCGGCCTGCTCAGCCCCCGCACCCAGGCCCTGGATGATGCGCAGGGTCACCAGGAGGACTGCGCCAAGCATGCCCGCCTGTTCAAAGGTGGGCAGCAGGCCGATGGCGAAGCTGGCCATGCCCATCAGCCCAATGGTGAGAATCAGGACCATTTTGCGGCCGAACCGGTCACCGATGTAGCCGAAGACGACGCCGCCAAACGGGCGGGCCGCAAAGCCGACGCCGTACGTGGCAAAGGAGGCAATGACTGCCCCGCTTTCCCCGAGCGGGGCAAAAAACAGCGGTCCGAAGATCAGCGCCGAAGCCAGGCCGTAGATGTAAAAGTCGTAGTACTCCAGTGCGGAGCCGACGGAACTGGCAAGAGTTGCCCTTCGCAGCTGGTCCGGTTCGACGACGGCGCCGTCCGCGGCCTGCGGTGCTTTAGTACGAGTTGTCACAAGAACTCCCTCATCACACTCCAGGCCCCCGTTGGCCTGGTGGGTCAGTGACGCCACATGTTGTGCCCGTCACTATGCTGAACAGCGTACAGTAAGTTGAACAACTGGCAAACGCCTTGCCCGAATAATTCTGTTGGCTTTGGTTTCGCCGCTAGCCCATCGGGTTTCCGAGGGAACGGGCCAGCTCCCGGAGCTCCTTGACCATCTGGGATCCCTGCTCCTCCGTGTAGGTGGCCTTGAGGGCCGTGACGGATAGTCCCAGGCTGGGACCGTGGGCACCCCTGGTGGGTACCGATACCGCAAGGCACACCACCCCGGTGGTGGACTCCTCGTCTTCAAAGGCGTAGCCCTGCTCGCGGATGGTCCGGAGCTGGGCTTTGAGCTCTGCCCCGGTCCTGAGGGACTTGGGCGTCATAACGGGCAGCTCGGCGTCGTCAGGGAACATTTCCTCAATGTCGTGTACGTTCAGGCGCGCCATCAGCGCCTTGCCCACCGCACACAGCGAGACCGGCATTTTGTCGCCGATGTTGGAGGTCAGCCTGACAGCGGGGTGGCCTTCATAGCGGGCAAGGTAGATGACGTTCGTTCCATCCAGCATGGCAATCCGTACCGTCTCCCTGGACAGCGTGGGAGCCTGTTCGCAGTACCGGTAGAACTCCTGCACCTCATCCAGCCGGCTCAGGTAGGCGGCACCGAGTTCCACGAGCTTGCGGCCCAGGGTGAACTCCGCTCCCTGCCTGCTGATCAGGCGCGCTTCTTCGAGGGCCAGCAGGAGGTTGGATGTGGAGGACTTGGGGATGCCGAGCTCGCGGGCGAGGTCGCTGAGGGTCAGTCTTCCGGTTGCCGACGCGGCGAGGGCATCGAGCACCGCGGCTGCACGGGTAACGGCGGGCGCCGGCGAGGCGCTTCCCAGGCCGTCGGATGATCGGGAGTTGCGGGAATCGGCCATGATTCTCCTTATATAGGCGCCTGCGCTGGTCATGCTGTTCATTCAGTTGAACACCAATCATCATAATGGTTGGCGCAGTGCTCGAGCGTTGGCTTCTACGGGCTTTCCGGTGCACCGGACACACTTCCGGGATGACTTCATGTTTCCGGCAGTTCACGGTATATTCATTTCAGGCCCTCCACCGCGGCATCCCCCAATAGTCGCGGTGGAGGGTTTTCCAATGCCCGGACCCTGCATGGGCATCCGAGGTCCTGGCAGTCGAGCCGGGCGCGGACCCGCCCTCAGGCTGCGTCCGCCACGGCCTGACGCAGCCGCCATCCGCCGCCGAGGCCGTCCCGCTCCAGCACCATGGTGGTCAGCGCCGAGTTGCTGTTTCCTCCAAGCCTCACCTGGACCTGGAGGACCTCCACATCCACGCGCCCCAGCCCCCTGGGCATCCTTCGGTTGAGTTCCCACCAGCTGACGCGCTCGAACCAGCGCACTGGCTCGGCACCGAGCGCCCATTCCCTGCCGTTGCTGATGACCGCCGTCGGCATTCCATTGGTTCCCGTCCGCACCATCACATGTTCCATAGGTGAAAGCTACGGCCGGGCACCGACATTTTCGGGGCGGCCAGGCGGGAACGAAAAAACCCTGCTGTTTCCGCCGTGGGGCGCAAACAACAGGGTTTCCGTGGTGGGTCCTACCGGGATCGAACCGATGACATCCACGGTGTAAACGTGGCGCTCTACCAGCTGAGCTAAAGACCCAAAAACTGCTGAATCCGGCGCTTCAGCGCCGCAACCAACGAACATAGACTCTACCCGACGCATGCCTCCAAACGCGAATCGGCCCACCAATGACGGTGCTTGGCTTCCCTAGAGGGGCGGGAGAGCGGCTGCCAGCCAGGCCAGGGATTCGCTGACGCCAGCCTCCAGTTTGATGTTCGCTTTGTCATCACCACGGGTGGTTCCACGGTTGATGATGACGACGGGCTTTCCGTCCTTGGCCGCATGCCGGACGAAGCGCAGCCCGCTCATCACCGTCAGTGAAGATCCGGCGGCTACCAGGGCATCGGCCTCGTCAACCATCCGGTACGACCGCTCAACCCGGTCCTTGGGCACATTCTCGCCAAAGTAGACAAAGTCAGGCTTGAGTGTCCCGCCGCAGGCAAAGCAAACGGCAACAACAAAACTGCTGATCAGCGCCTGGTCCTCCACAGTGGCATCAGCGTCCGGAGCCATCTCCACCAGGCCTGTTTCCGCCGCGCGGGACAGGAAGCCCGGGTTAAGCTCCTCCAGCACTCCGGCCAGGAGGCGCCTCGAGTACGTGCGGTGGCATGCCAGGCACACCACCTGGTCATACCTGCCATGGAGGTCCACCACGTTGACACTGCCTGCGTCTTCATGCAGCCGGTCGACGTTCTGGGTGATCAGTCCGGTGAGGTATCCGCGCCGCTCGAGTTCGGCAGCCGCGTAATGGCCCTGGTTCGGATCGGCGTGGCGCAGATGGGACCAGCCGATGTGGTTCCGGGCCCAGTAGCGTTGCCGGTTGGCCTGGTCCTTGAGGAACTCCTGGTACGTCATGGGTGAACGCGGCGGCGAACCCGGCCCGCGGTAGTCCGGGATTCCGGAGTCTGTGCTTAGTCCCGCCCCGGTGACCAGGACAAACCGCTTGCCCGCAAGGACCTCACGGATCTTGAGCAGAATCTCCCGCTCCCCGTCAGAGGGAGCGGCCGCAGCCACGGGCGGCATGCTGGCAAAACCTGTCAGCCCTACCCCCGCCCGCTGCTGCGCCATGGATCCTCAGTCCTGCCCCAGGCCTGCCAACGCGGCACGGTATTCCTGGAAGTCGCGGGCCTGGCCGCGGGGATTCACTACCGAATACCGGATTGTTCCGGCCGCGTCGATGATGAAGGTACCGCGTTGCGCCATGCCGCTGTCCGCGTCAAAAACGCCATAAGCCCGGGCCACTTCACCGTGCGGCCAGAAATCTGCCAGCAGATCGAAGGTGTACCGTTCCTGGGCTGCATAAGCCCGCAGGCTGAACTTGCTGTCAACGGAGACGGCCAGGACCGTGGCGTCGGCTGCCTCGAATATGGCCAGGTTGTCCCGTATCTCGCACAGCTCCCCGGTGCAGATGCCCGAAAACGCGAACGGATAAAAGACCAGGACCACATTCCCGCCCCGGAGGGATGACAACCGGACCGGCTCGCCGTACTGGTTGGCGAGTTCGAAGTCAGGTGCTTGCCCGCCGACGGCGGGCACAGCTACAGGGGCAGCGTCAAGCGCTGCCGTCACTTGTTTTTCCTGCTGACCAGGCGGACGGCGCTCCAGTCCTTCGAGACGCCTGCCGAGGTTGTTACGTGCAGGCCGGCTGTCGGGGCAGCTTCCTGGATGTCCGCGGGAGAGACATACCCGTCCCGCCCTGACTTCGGGGTGAGGACCCAGACCACGCCGTTTTCACCCAGGGTGGTCAGGGAATCCATCAGGCTGTCCACAAGGTCCCCGTCGCCGTCGCGCCACCAGAAGATGACGGCATCCGCCACCTCGTGATCATCCTCATCGAGCAACTCAGAACCCGTGAGGTCCTCAATATCGTCACGCAAGTCGAAATCGACGTCGTCGTCGTAACCGAACTCCTGAATCAGATCCCCGTTCTTGAAACCCAATTTTTCCGCCACATTTACCGAAGTGGCGGCGTCGGCCTCGCTCACGTGTTCCTCCAATGCCTCATACATGCAGTGCGCATAGTGATTTCCATTACTCCCAAGCCAACACCCTTTGTGCCTGCGCTTCAAGCTGCAGCCCCCTGAGCCCGGCATATTCTGCGTCACACCGGGACAGGCAGCACGCGTCGCAGCGGCTTTTCGTCACACAACCAGTATGACGGCGAAATACAACAGAGCCGCCCAACCCGCGGCTACGCATCGCGTTGGGGTGAGAGTTAGAGTGGCAGGTGACAACTATGCCTGCGGGGCAACAACCCTGTAACTCCAATGCAGACGTAGGAATGCTAGGACCCTGCCCGGCACACATGACCGGGCTGTTGTAACCGATACGTCGCACACGGCGTATATACGCCGGGCGGTCACCCTGCCCGGCCTGAGTGCGCCTCTATGCGCGCAAAGAGAGGTTGGACGTGGCTGCAGGAGAAGATACCTCCCATATCCTCAGCGGGTTGACTAACCAGCTGCCTGATCGTGATCCGGAAGAGACCGCCGAGTGGGTTGAGTCCCTGGATTCGTTGATCAGGGAACAGGGCACCGAGCGTGCCCAATACATCATGCGGAGCCTGTTGCAGCGCGCGGGGGCGCAGAGCGTGGGCGTGCCGATGGTGACCACCACCGATTACGTGAACACCATCCCGGCGGACCAGGAAGCGGCGTTCCCGGGCAACGAGGAATACGAGCGCCGGTACCGTGCGTACATGCGGTGGAACGCCGCGGTGATGGTCCACCGGTCCCAGCGCCCGAACATCGGCGTGGGCGGGCACATCTCCACCTACGCCGGGGCCGCGACCCTGTACGAGGTGGGCTTCAACCACTTCTTCCGCGGCAAGGACCACCCCGGCGGCGGGGACCAGGTCTTCTTCCAGGGCCACGCCTCCCCCGGCATGTACGCGAGGGCGTTCATGGAAGGCCGGCTCTCCGAGCAGGACCTGGACGGGTTCCGGCAGGAAAAATCCCGCGCCGGCCACGCCCTGTCTTCCTACCCGCACCCCAGGTTGATGCCGCAGTTCTGGGAGTTCCCCACGGTGTCCATGGGCATCGGGCCGATGAACGCGATCTACCAGGCCCAGTCCAACCGGTACCTGCACAACCGGGGCCTGAAAGACACCTCGGACCAGCAGGTCTGGGCGTTCCTGGGCGACGGGGAAATGGACGAGCCCGAATCCCGCGGCCTGCTCCAGCTCGCCGCGAACGAGAACCTGGACAACCTGAACTTCGTGATCAACTGCAACCTCCAGCGCCTGGACGGGCCGGTACGCGGCAACGGCAAGATCATGCAGGAACTCGAAGCGTTCTTCCGCGGCGCGGGCTGGAACGTGATCAAGGTGGTCTGGGGCCGGGAATGGGATGACCTGCTGGCCCGCGACACCGACGGCTCACTCGTGAAAATCATGAACGAAACCCCCGACGGGGACTACCAGACCTACAAGGCCGAATCCGGCGGGTTCGTCCGCGAACACTTCTTCGGCAAGGACCCCCGCACCAAAGACCTCGTCGCGGACCTCACCGATGACCAGATCTGGAACCTCAAACGCGGCGGCCACGACTACCGCAAGGTCTACGCCGCGTACAAGGCCGCCACCGAATTCAAGGGCAAACCCACCGTCATCCTGGCCAAAACCGTCAAGGGCTACGGACTCGGACCCCACTTCGAGGGCCGCAACGCCACCCACCAAATGAAAAAACTCACCCTCGACGACCTCAAGAAGTTCCGCGACCACCTGCGGATCCCCGTCACGGATGAGCAGCTCGAAAAAGACCCGTACCAGCCGCCGTACTACCACCCCGGTACGGACGCCCCGGAAATCCAGTACATGCTGGAACGCCGTGCCGCTTTGGGCGGGTCCGTTCCCGAGCGCCGCAGCAAGCACGCGGCGATCACCCTGCCGGACGCGAAGTCCTACGAGGTGGCCAAGCGCGGCTCGGGCAAGCAGCAGGCCGCCACCACCATGGCCTTCGTCCGGCTCCTGAAGGACCTGATGCGGGACAAGGAGTTCGGCAAGCACATCGCCCCGATCATCCCGGATGAGGCGCGCACCTTCGGTATGGATGCGTTCTTCCCGACGGCCAAGATCTACAACCCCAAGGGGCAGAACTACCTGTCCGTGGACCGGGACCTGGTCCTGGCCTACAAAGAATCCGCCCAGGGCCAGCTGATCCACCCAGGCATCAACGAGGCCGGCGCCGTGGCAGCGTTCACCGCCGCCGGCACCGCGTACGCCACCCATGGCGTGCCCCTGGTCCCGGTCTACGTGTTCTACTCCATGTTCGGCTTCCAGCGCACCGGCGACGCCTTCTGGGCAGCAGCAGACCAAATGACCCGCGGTTTCATCATCGGCGCCACCGCAGGACGGACCACCCTCACCGGCGAAGGCCTCCAGCACGCCGACGGCCACTCACCGCTCCTGGCCTCCACCAACCCGGCAGTAGTCACCTACGACCCCGCCTACGGCTACGAAATGGGCCACATCATCCGCAACGGCCTCGAACGCATGTACGGGCCTGAATCGGACGACCGCAACCTCATGTACTACCTCACCGTGTACAACGAGCCGATCACCCAGCCCGCCGAACCCGAAGAGCTGGACGTCGAAGGCGTCATCAAGGGCATCTACCTGCTCGCCCCGGCAAAGATCGACGGTCCCCGAACCCAGATCCTCGCCTCGGGCGTGTCGGTGCCATGGGCCCTGGAGGCACAGCAGCTCCTGGCCGATGACTGGGGCGTTTCCGCCGACGTCTGGTCCGTCACCTCCTGGAACGAACTGCGCCGCGACGGCCTCGCCGCCGAAGAGGAAGCCTTCCTCAACCCCGGCCAGCCCGCCCGCGTCCCCTTCGTCACCAAACAGCTCGAAGGCGCCACCGGCCCCGTCGTCGCAGTGTCCGACTACATGAAGGCCGTCCCGGACCAGATCCGCCAGTTCGTCCCCAACGAATTCGCCACCCTCGGCGCCGACGGCTTCGGATTCTCCGACACCCGCGCCGCAGCCCGCCGCTTCTTCAAGATCGATATCCACTCCATCGTGGTGCGGTCGCTGGAGATGCTGGCACGCCGCGGTGAGGTTGATCCGCAGGCACCGGCCAAGGCCATCGACAAGTACCGGCTGCACAACGTGAATGCAGGTTCCACCGGCAACGCCGGAGGCGAGGCCTAGCCTCACCCGCTGAAGAGCCAGCAACGCGACGGCGGCTCCCACCGAAAGGCGGGGGCCGCCGTCGTCTGTCCGGCGCGTGAACCGGCTGTGACGCACAACCAGCCGGATTGTAGCCTTCGCACAAATGGAGCTTGCAGGGCAGTGGCCGTATGCTCAAAGAATGCCAGCACCAGCCACACCGTCCGCCAAGCGCAAACAGTCCCTCCCCAGGGTGACCCCGGAGAAATCCGAGACCTTGAAGAAACTGCGGGCAAACGTGGGCCAGCTTTCCACCACCACCATGCGTGAGCTGGAAAAATCCCTGCCCTGGTACAGCCGGCTCAGCTCCGACGAGCGTTCCGCCCTCGGGATGGTGGCGCAAAACGGCATCGCGGCATTTGTCACCTGGTACGAGCGCCCAAGTTCACCCTCATGGATCCTCACGGATGTTTTTGGCACGGCGCCCACGGAGCTGACCCGGTCCATCAGCCTTCAGAAAGCGCTGCAGCTGATCCGGATTGTGGTGGAAGTGGTGGAAGACCAGGTTCCGGTCATCGCGCCCGAGGCTGACCAGCCATCCCTGCGCGAAGCCGTGCTCCGTTACTCCCGTGAGGTGGCGTTCGCCGCCGCGGACGTTTACGCACGGGCGGCTGAATCCCGCGGCTCCTGGGACACGCGGCTGGAAGCCCTGATTGTGGATGCCATCCTGCGCGGCGAAAACACTGATGCTTTGCGGTCAAGGATCGCCGCGCTGGGCTGGAAGGCTCAGGAACGCTTCACGGTGATGGTGGGCAATTCCCCCTCGGAGCCGAGCGCCAGTTATGTCAGCGAACTCCGCAGGATGGCTGGCCGCTACGCGGAGGACGCGCTGGTTGGCATCCAGGGTGACCGTTTGATCCTGATCCTGGGCGGTGTGCAGGACCGGGAAACCGCCTACGTGAAGCTCAGCGACATGTTCGCTCCCGGACCCGTGGTGTATGGCCCCGAAGCCAGTTCCCTGCTGGAGGCCAGTAGCTCGGCCCAATCCGCCTTCGCCGGCCTCACGGCTGCCCGCGCCTGGCCTGCCGCCCCGCGGCCTGTTGCCGCCGATGATCTCCTTCCTGAGCGCGTCATCTCCGGTGATGATGCTGCCCGCCGCTCCCTGGTCAAGAACATTTACCGGCCGCTCCTGGCAGCGTCCAACGGACTGGTGGAAACGCTCGGAACCTACCTGGAGCTGGGCCACTCCCTGGAGGCAACGGCGCGCGAACTCTTCGTCCATGCGAACACTGTCAGGTACCGGCTGAAGCGGGTTTGTGACGTCACAGGCTGGGATCCGCTGCTGCCCCGCGAGGCTTTTGTCCTCCAGGCTGCCCTCGTGGTGGGCCGTCTTTCAGCCCCGCCCAAAGCTGCCGCGGAGCGCCATCCGTCGCGGAACCAGCCCTGAGGCGTTGTAGACTTCCTACAACCTGACCCCGTGAGCTTGGTGCGGACAAACACCGCTCCACCACACAGTAATTTGGAAAGCTGGTTACGTGCTTGCAATAGTCTGCCCTGGACAGGGCTCGCAAACCCCGGGTTTTCTGGCCCCTTGGCTTGAACTGCCCCCGGTGGCAGGCCAGCTGGCCGCCCTGAGCGACATCGCAGGCATTGACCTGATCGCGCACGGGACCACCTCGGACGAGGAAACCATCAAGGACACTGCCGTAGCGCAGCCCCTGATCGTTGCGGCCGGCCTCGTCGCCGCCGCATCCCTTTTCGACGTCGAGCTGAACTCCCTGCCGGTCATCCTGGCCGGACATTCCGTCGGTGAAATCACGGCCTCGGCGCTTGCCGGAGTCCTCACCGAGCAGGAAGCCATGACCTTCGTCCGTGAGCGTGCCAACAGCATGGCCGCGGCCGCGTCCGTCACGCCTACCGGCATGAGCGCGGTGGTAGGCGGGGACCCGGCAGAGGTCCTGGCTGCGATCGAAGCAGCAGGCGCCACCCCTGCCAACGTCAACGGCGCCGGGCAGACCGTTGCAGCCGGGACGTTTGAACAGCTTAAGGCTCTCGCGGACAATCCGCCCGCCAAGGCGCGCGTCATTCCATTGAAGGTGGCCGGCGCCTTCCACACCAGCCACATGTCACCGGCTGTCAGCACGCTCAAAGCACTGGAGCCGCAGCTGAAGCCGCAAGCCCCGAAGGTTCCCCTGCTGTCGAATTACGACGGCGGGGAGGTCACCGACGGCGGTGCCGCCGTCGAAAGCCTGATCGCCCAGGTGTCCCGGCCCGTCCGGTGGGACCTCTGCATGGAGGCGCTGGTCCAGCGCGGCGTCACCGGCGTCATCGAACTGGCTCCCGCAGGCACGCTTGCCGGGCTTGCCAAGCGGGGCATGCCGGGCGTCAAGACCGTTGCAGTCAAGACTCCCGATGACCTTTCCGCCGCCCTGGCCCTTTTTGCAGAACTGGAGGGCAACGCATGAGCGTTCCCACGCTGAAGCAGGCTCCCATTCAGGAGCACACCCGGATCCTGGGTCTCGGCGCCTACCGCCCCGACGTGATCGTCACCAATGAAGACGTCTGCCAGTGGATCGACTCTTCTGACGAATGGATCCGCCAGCGCACCGGGATTGTCACCCGGCACCGCGCCCCTGCCGACGTCAGCGTCATCGACATGGCCGAGGGCGCTGCCCGCGAAGCGATGGAAAAGGCCGGCATCCAAGGCTCGGACCTGGGCGCCGTCATTGTCTCCACGGTCACCCATCCGTACGCCACGCCGTCGGCTGCTGCCAGCCTGGCGGACCGACTCGGCGCCACCCCTGCCCCCGCCTTTGACATCTCGGCTGCCTGCGCCGGTTACTGCTACGGCATCGCGCAGGGTGACTCACTGGTGCGTTCCGGAGCTGCGAAGTATGTGCTGGTGGTCGGCGCCGAAAAGCTCTCCGACGTTATTGACAACCGGGAACGCACCATCTCCTTCCTGCTCGGGGACGGTGCAGGCGCCGTCGTCATTGGCCCCTCCGAAACTCCCGGCATCGCGCCCTCTGTGTGGGGCTCGGACGGCAGCAAATGGGACGCCATCGGCATGACCCGGTCAATGCTGGACGTCCGTGACCTTGGCATGGCTGCCCGGCAGTCCGACTCCACCGGCGACCTTGCCCTGCTCGAAGAGGCCCAGGAGCTCTACCCCACGCTGCGCCAGGATGGCCAGACCGTATTCCGCTGGGCTGTCTGGGAAATGGCGAAGGTGGCCCAGCAGGCCCTCGAGGCCGCCGGTGTGACCGCTGAGGACCTGGTGGCCTTTATCCCCCACCAGGCCAACATGCGCATCATCGACGAGATGGTGAAGAAGCTGAAACTGCCCGAGACAGTTACAGTGGCACGGGACATCGCCGACGCAGGAAACACCTCTGCGGCGTCCATCCCGCTGGCTACCCACCGCCTCCTGGCGGAAAAGCCGGAACTGAGCGGCGGTCTGGCACTGCAGATCGGTTTCGGTGCCGGGCTGGTCTTCGGCGCCCAGGTAGTTGTCCTTCCCTAGAAGCGCCCCCAACAGGCCGCAACCGCGTCCTGAGCCATTTCCGGCAGCATTTGCCGGCAATACAAGAAAAGGAGCCATCACATGGCTAGCAACGAAGAGATCCTGGCCGGACTGGCTGAAATCGTGAACGAAGAAACCGGCCTGGCCCCCGAGGCTGTGGAGCTGGACAAGTCCTTCACCGAGGACCTGGACATCGACTCCATCTCCATGATGACCATCGTGGTCAACGCTGAAGAGAAGTTCGGTGTGCGCATCCCGGACGAAGAGGTCAAGAACCTCAAGACCGTCGGCGACGCCGTCAGCTTCATCGCTGGAGCACAGGCCTAGTTCCAGGCTTTCGCCGTACTACGGCTTGGCGGGGCTGCCGGTCCGGATGACCGGACTGGCAGCCCGCCGCATTTTCCGGCACCTTGCGCGTGCAAGCGTGCCGACCATCAAAACGCGGGACCCTCCGGCAGACGGATTCCCACCGACGAAAGAGTGATCCCATGACACGCAAAGTAGTCATTACCGGTCTGGGTGCCACCACACCCATCGGCGGCGATGTACCCACGATGTGGAACAACGCGCTCAAGGGGGTCTCCGGTGCCCGCACCCTGGAGGACGACTGGGTAGCCAAGTACGAACTGCCCGTCCACTTCGCAGCCCGCTGCAGTACTCCCGCGCTGGAAGTACTGAGCCGTGTGGAGGCAAAGCGGATGGACCCCTCCACCCAGTTCGGCGTGATCGCGGCCCGCGAGGCCTGGGCTGACTCCGGCATCACCGAATTCGACAAGGACCGGCTCGCTGTTGCCTTCGCCACCGGCATTGGCGGCGTGTGGACGCTCCTGGACGCCTGGGACACGCTGAAGGAAAAAGGCCCCCGCCGCGTCCTGCCCATGACCGTTCCCATGCTGATGCCCAACGGCGTTGCCGCAGCCGTCAGCCTGGACCTCGGCGCCCGCGCCGGTGCCCACACCCCGGTGTCCGCATGCGCATCCGGCACCGAGGCCCTGCACCTGGGCCTGGACCTTATCCGCTCCGGCAAGGCCGACGTGGTGATGTGCGGCGGCGCAGAGGCCGCCATCCACCCGATGCCGCTTGCGGCGTTCGCCTCCATGCAGGCCCTCTCCCGGCGCAATGACGATCCGCAGGGCGCCTCACGCCCGTACGATACCGCCCGTGACGGCTTTGTGATGGGCGAGGGCGCCGGCGCCCTGGTCCTCGAGGCAGAGGAGCACGCCCTGGCCCGTGGAGCCCGGATCTACGGCGAACTCGCCGGTACATCCGTCACGGCGGACGCCTACCACATCACGGCCCCGGACCCTCAGGGCCTTGGCGCAACCCGCGCGCTGAAAGCTGCGATGTTCGACGGCCGGATCCAGGCCGAGGACGTGGTGCACGTCAACGCGCACGCCACCTCCACGCCCGTAGGTGACAAGCCGGAGTACACCGCACTCCGTGCCGCCCTGGGCAACCATGTGGACAGCGTGGCGGTATCTGCCACCAAGTCCCAGATGGGCCATCTTCTGGGTGCGTCCGGCGCAGTTGAGGCCGTGCTCACGGTGCTGGCCGTGTACGAGCGCAAGGCGCCGGTGACGATCAACCTGGAGAACCAGGACCCGGAGATCCCGCTCGACGTGGTCACCTCGGCCAGGGACCTGCCGGCCGGCAACATCGTGGCGCTGAGCAACTCCTTCGGCTTCGGGGGGCACAACGCCGTGGTTGCTGTCCGCAGCATCTAGCAGCAGTCCGGCGTTTATTGCCGAAAGACCAACAGGAGGCCCCGCCGGCTGGCGGGGCCTCCTGTTTTGCTATGGAGATTGCTTTCAGTTGCTGCCTGTCAGGTCTTTGTCACGACGGCGGAAGGCGGCGTCGTTGTGTTCTGCGGCGGTTAGCCCACCTGGTGCAGCCAGCGGACGGGCGCGCCCTCGGCGGCGTGCCGGAAGGGCTCGAGTTCCTCGTCCCAGGCCTCGCCAAGTGCCAGCGAAAGCTCGTGGTAGACAGCTGCAGGGTCCCCGGCGCCGGATTCGTAGGCGTAGCGGATCCTGTCTTCGGACACCATGATGTTGCCGTGCACGTCAGTGACGGCATGGAAGATTCCCAACTCGGGGGTATGCGACCACCGGCCGCCATCCACACCCTGGCTCGGTTCCTCGGTGACCTCGTAGCGGAGGTGCGCCCAGCCGCGGAGTGACGAAGCAAGCTTCGATCCTGTCCCGGGGGCGCCGGTCCAGGACAACTCGGCCCGGAACATTCCAGGCGCGGCAGGCTGAGGGGTCCACTCAAGATCCGTCCGCTTGTCCACGACGGAGCCGATGGCCCACTCAACGTGAGGGCACAAAGCAGTAGGGGCTGAGTGAACAAACAGCACACCGCGGGTCATTGCAACAGACATTCCATCCTCCATAGCTCTAGGTACGTCTTCCCCAACGACCTCTGCCTGGATGGAACTGCCGTGCCCTGCACTGCCGGTCCTGTTTCCCTGCCTCGATATTCAACTGTTCAGGTAAAGCTGTGTCCGGACCTGGTGGTCCACTGGAAGCAAGCAATGGAGCTTCAAGCGGGACTTGAAAGTTGCCGGACGTGACTCTTATTGTGCCGTACGCTGCCTAATTACGCCAGTGCGATTCCTGGCTGATCCATGCTGTCCGGGATCATGCCCTGGGGTGTGCCTGCTGGTAGCTTTTTCGCAGCCGGTCCACAGAGACGTGGGTGTAAATCTGGGTGGTGGCAAGGCTGCTGTGCCCCAGGATCTCCTGGACGGCGCGCAGGTCCGCGCCGCCGTCCAGCAAGTGCGTGGCTGCCGAGTGGCGAAGGGCGTGCGGGCCGGAGGCCGAAGTGTCACCCAAGGCATCGAACAGGGCATTGACCAGCGACCGGACCTGCCGCTGGTCGATCCGGCCTCCCCGGGGGCCCAGGAATAGGGCGGGGCCGCTGTTGCCCCTGGTGAACTTTGGCCGGCCCCGCCGGAGCCAGTCGTCCAGTGCCACCGCCGCCGGAACGCCGTAGGGGACGGTGCGTTCCTTATTGCCTTTGCCGATGACGCGCAGTGTCCGCCGGTCCGGGTCCAGGTCATCGATGTCCAGGCTTGTGAGCTCCCCGACCCGGACACCCGTGGCATAGAGCAGTTCGACGATCGCCCTGTCGCGCACTGGCAGGGGTTCACCCTCCGCGGCAGCTTCCTCCAGGCTGGTCAGGAGCCTGGTCAGTTGCTGGGACTGCAGGACGCCGGGCAGGGACTGCTCGCGTTTGGGTGCTTTGAGCCTCAGCGCCGGATCGGCGGTGATGTGCTCGTCCCTGAGGGCCCATGCCGTGAAGGCACGGGCGGTGGCGGCCCGGCGTGCAAGAGTGGAGCGTGCGACGCCGGACTCGCTCTGCACTCCCAGCCACCGCCGAAGGGTTCCGAGGTCCAGGTCTGTAAGCGTGGTTGCGCCCTCGGAAGCCGCATGGGTCAGCAGGCTCCGCAGGTCGCCCTCATAGGCACGCAACGTGTGCCGGGACACGGCCCGCTCCGCCGACAGGTACGTCACGAAGGCGCCGAGCGCCCGGCCTAGTTCCCGGGGCAGTTCCTGGTTCTCCACCCTCCTACTGTCTCAGGTGCTGCCGCCACCCGCGTGCTGGACACGATCCACTTCGTCAAGCACGCCACCCCCGCCGCCTTGGTGCAACTCCCCCTCGTCACACTGACGCCTTGCCACGTTTCCAGCCGCCCCGCTCCGACACTGCCAGCCCGAGCAGCCCCAGCCGGCCGAGCCCCGCCCGCACTGATTCCGGCCCGAGTCCGGCCACGGAACAGAGTTTCTCGACCGACGTGGTGGACCGCAGGGGAAGCGCATCCAGGAGGATCAGGTCTTCGAGGGTCAGCCCGTCCTGGACTTCGGCTCCGCCCTGGCGCGGTTCTGTAAGCGCGGCGCCACTGGGGCCTGCCAGCTCGGCGATTTCGGCCGCGTCTGTGACGCACACGGCGCCGCCATCCCGGAGCAGCCGGTGACAGCCGGCCGAATTGGCGCTGTGCACTGAGCCGGGGACGGCACCCACCGCCCGTCCCAGCGTCTCGGCGTGATGAGCCGTGTTCAGGGCTCCTGACCGCCAGCGGGCTTCCACAACCACCGTCACTGCCGACATGGCGGCGATGAGCCTGTTCCGCTGCAGGAACCGGTAACGGGTGGGCGCCGAGCCCGGTGGAACTTCCGCTATCACAGCTCCCTGGTTGCAAACTGCGCGGAGCAGGTCTTCATTCCCGGAGGGGTAGAAGCGGTCAACACCGCCGGCCATTACGGCGATGGTGGGTACCGCTGCCGAAGCGCCGGCAAGCGCGGCACGGTGGGCGTGCGCATCAATGCCGTAGGCGCCACCGGACACGATAGTGAGGCCCCGTTGCGCCAAGGAGTATGCCATGTCTCCTGTTACTGATGCCCCATAGCTGGTACTGTCCCGCGACCCGACGAGTGCGATGCACTTCTCCGCCCCCGGTAGGGGCTGCTCCTGCCCCCGCCACCACAGGCAGAGGGGTTCCTGGATGCCCAGGTCCGAGAGCTGGACCGGCCATAGCTCGTCCGACGGGATGATCAGCCTGCCGCCCAGCCGTGCCATCGTCGCGAGGTCCCGTTCCGGGGCCAGATCCGGAATCCGGGGCTGCCAGCGCTTCAACGACCCGGCCATCCCGGACCAGCTGGCGGCGGACCCGCTGTCCGTCAGGAGCGAGGTGATCTCACGCTCCAGCTCCGTTCCGGCAGAAACCTGGCCGGTGGCAATCCGCAGGGCATCCACTGCACCGCAGATCTGCACCAGTGCCAGGCCGGCAGCATCCTGGGGTTCCATCAACCGGGCAAGCGCGGCTCGCGCCACCCTTTCTGAGTCCACCCGGATCCTCGTCATGCGGCTACCGCCGCAGCCTGCCGCAGTCCCAGCGCCTGCCCGATATCGTTGACGTCCGGCCGTTCCCTGTGCCCAAGGTCCGCCATGGTCCAGGCCAGGCGAAGAACCCGGTCATAGCCGCGGGCGGTGAGTACGCCGCGCTCCAGCGAATGGTCGAGGATGCGGGTGCAGGCCGGCGGCAGCCGGAGTTCTCCCCGCAGTACGCGGCCGGGTACCTGGGCGTTTGTTTCCAGGCCGAAGGGCTGCAGCCGTTCAAGCTGCCGCCCGCGGGCATCGCGCACCCTGTCTGCCACGGACGCCGTGTCCTCCTCGGCGCCTCCCTGCCCGAACTCTGCCAGGGAGACCCTGTCCACCTGGAGCTGGATATCCACCCGGTCCAGCAGCGGGCCGGACATGCGGGCCAGGTATCGCCGCCGCATCATCGGCGTGCAAGTGCAGTCCAGGCCCTTGCCCGATGCCTTGCCGCAGGGGCAGGGGTTGGCGGCCAGAACCAGCTGGAACCGGGCAGGATAGGCAGCGGTGCCGGCGGAGCGGTGAATCACCAGTTCTCCACTCTCCAACGGCTGCCGCAGTGCATCCAGGACGCGGCGCTCATACTCGGGAGCCTCGTCCAGGAAGAGAACGCCCCGATGGGCACGGGAGGCCGCGCCGGGCCTGGGCAGGCCCGAGCCGCCGCCGATGATCGCGGCGGCGGTGGCCGAGTGGTGCGGGCTTTCGAAGGGCGGGCGGCGCAGCAGCCGGGCTGAGGACGATGGCAGGCCGCAGAGCGAATGGATGGCGGTAACCTCCATGGCCTCATGGTCGGCAAGGTCCGGCAACAGTCCGGGCAGGCGTTCAGCCAGCATCGTCTTGCCGGCGCCCGGCGGACCCATCAGGAGTAGGTGGTGCGCGCCGGCTGCTGCCACTTCGAGGGCCCGCCTCGCATCGCCCTGCCCGGAAACATCGGCCATGTCCGGATAGACGCCGTCATCCTCCTCCTCATCGGCTGGAAGCTGCAAATCATCCGGTTCAAAATCCAGGGCAAGCTCCTGCGGGTCCGCACCGAAATCGAGGGCCAGGCGGGCGAGGGTGCGGTAGCCCCTGACGGTGGCGCCGGGAACCAGGGCGGCCTCGGCCAGGTTGGCGTGCGCCACCACGATGTCCGGATAGCCGGCCTGGACCGATGCCATCACGGCGGGCAGGATGCCGCGGACCGGGCGCAGCCTGCCGTCAAGCCCCAGCTCCGCGATGAAGACCGTTTTTCCAGTTGGCTTGATGTCATTCGCCGCCCGCAGCACGGCCATGGTGACTGCGAGGTCGAACCCCGAGCCGCGTTTGGGCAGGGAGGCCGGAATGAGGTTGGCGGTGATCTTCCGGCGGCTCAGCGGGATCCCGGAATTCTTGGCTGCCGAGCGGATGCGCTCCTTGGCTTCATTCAACGAGGCGTCAGGCAGCCCAAGAAGGATAAAGGCCGGCAGGGTTTGGCCGATGTCCGCCTCGACCTCCACGATGTAGCCGTTGAGCCCGACAAGGGCGATGGAGTAGGTTCTGCCGAGGGCCATTCACCCCACCCCCTTGAGGTGCTCCACCAAGGGTTTGCCGCCGCCGTCGTCCAGGACGGCGATGACATCCACCCGCCGCAGCGGCATTCGCAGCTCCCGGTCACGGCACCAGGCGGAACCGAGCCGGTGCAGGCGGGCGAGCTTCTCCGGACCAACGGCTTCAAAGGGGTGGCCGTAGTCGAGGGATCGGCGGGTCTTCACTTCGGCAATCACCAAGGCATCGCCGTCCAGGGCCACAATGTCGATTTCGCCCTCGGTGCAGCGCCAGTTGCGCTCCACCACCAGCATGCCGAGGGACTCAAGATAGTCCGTGGCGAGGTCCTCGCCGCGGCGGCCCAACAGGTCTTTTGATTTCATTTCTACCTCCGCAACCAGCCTGCGGCCGCGCGCTTGCGGAGGTAATGGAGCTTGTGCCGTATGTGCACAAAACAGCCGCCGGGGTGACTGTGCAGGACAAGTCCCCGGCGGCCCGTCAGGTATTACTGGCCCAGGCCAACGTCCTTGGGCAGCGCCAGTTCCTCGTTGCGCGGAAGCTCTTCCACGTTGACGTCCTTGAACGTAAGGACCCGGACACTCTTGACGAACCGCGCCGAGCGGTACACGTCCCACACCCAGGCGTCCTGCAGGGTCAGGTCGAAGTAGACTTCGCCGTCGGCGCTGCGGGCCTGGAGGTCCACATGGTTGGCCAGGTAGAAGCGCCGTTCGGTCTCGACAACGTAGCTGAACAGTCCGACGACGTCGCGGTATTCACGGTAGAGCTGCAGCTCCATGTCGGTTTCGTAGTTTTCAAGATCCTCAGCACTCATGCTTCCATCTTGCACCATGTCCGGCGCCACTGGAGCCCGTGCCGTACGTACGGGCGGCAGACTCCAAAGCCAGTAACCAGTCCGCTGCCGGGCTCAGTCTTCGGCGGCGGGCCCGTCGCCGGCGTTGTCCCTGTCCAGGACGTCGTCAGGATGGGTATCCTCCTGCGCCCCGTCGAGCAACTCCCCGCCGAGCAGGCGCCAGCTCACCCGGTGGTACGGGGTTGGCCCCGCCGCACGGAGGACGTCCCGGTGCAGCACGGTGGCATAGCCCTTGTTGATGTCCCAGCCGAAGTCCGGGTACTCCGTATGGAGTTCCTTCATCATCCTGTCCCGCTCCACCTTGGCGATCACGCTCGCGGCAGCCACGCTCAGGCACTGCATATCCGCTTTGATCTTGGTATGAACCGGCGCCTCACATGCGGCTTCAAGCACCGGCTCGTCAAAGAGGGACAGCTGTTCTGCCGGGGACAGCCAGTTATGGCTGCCGTCCAGGAGCACCATGTCCGGGTTCACGCCCACCGCCAGAATCTCCTGCCAGGCGCGGGTTCCAGCCAAACGCAGCGCGGCAATAATGCCCAGGGCATCAATTTCCTGCGCCGACGCGTGCCCCACGGCGGATGCCACACTCCACCGGCGGACCAGTGGATCAAGGCGTTCCCGTTCCGCCGGGCTGAGGAGCTTACTGTCCCGCACCCCGGCCAGCGGCCGCTGGCGCTCCACGTCGACGACGGCGATACCGACGCTGACGGGACCGGCAAGAGCGCCGCGGCCCACTTCATCAACACCGGCGATAAGGCGCACGCCCTGCGCCTTGAACGTCCGTTCGTGCCGCAGGGTGGGCGCCTTGGCGGGACGGGCTGCTTTCGCGGAACCGGCCCGGCCCTTCGCCGTGCCGCCCTTCGCCGCGCCAGACTTGGCGGGGCCGGCCTTAACTAACGGGGACATGGTCAGGGCGCCACCGGAACGTTCCGGAACACGTCCGGGTAGTTGTCCAGGGTTGTGATCCGGCTCAGCGGCCACGCGATGACAGCAGCCTTGCCTTCAAGATCCGCCATATCGATGAAACCGCCGCCGGCATCCAAGTGCGCGCGCGAATCGGCGGAATGGTTCCGGTTATCACCCATCACCCACACCTTGCCTTCGGGGACAGTCACATCGAAGTTGCGGACCTGCGGAACCTCGGCAGCATTGATGTACTTTTCGTCAATGGCGGTTCCGTTAATGGTCAGTTTACCGCCGGCGTCACAGCAGACCACATGGTCCCCCGGCAGCCCGATGACCCTCTTGACCAGGTGTTGCTCGGAGTTGTCCGGCAGGAGGCCAACAAACGTCAGGCCGTCCTGCACCCACGTGAAGGGCCCGTCGGTCTTTTCCGGCGCGGCCGGCAGCCAGCCCTTGGTGTCGCGGAAAACCACAACGTCCCCGCGGCTCAGCGAGAACGGTTCCGGTACCAGGAGGTTAACAAAAATCCGGTCATCCACATCCAGCGTGTTCACCATGGATTCGGACGGGATGAAGAAGGCCCGGAACAGGAATGTTTTGATCAGGAAGGAGAGCACCACCGCGATGACCACTACCGTGGCTATTTCCTTCAGCCAGGCGAGCACCTGGCTTCCGCCCGTCTTTTCGTCGGCTGCCCTCGCTTCGGCACGGCTGCCCGCAGCCCTGGAAGGTGCTTCCGGAGCCGCCGCTGCTTCCGGTGCAGCACTGGCCGGGGAATCCGGAGCGCTGTCCGGACGCGGCTCGGGGATCCGCGGGTGGTTCTCGGGCATCTACTGTCCGTTCTCTGTTATGGGCCCTGCCGCTGGCGGCCGAGGTACTGCAGCAAATCTATCAAGCGGCCAGACAATCTGGACGGGTCTGCCAATCACCCTGTCCAGGGGTACCATCCCCCCGCCCGGTGCACCCAGCAGGCTCCGGGAGTCGGCCGAAACTGACCGGTGGTCGCCCAACAGCCACAGCCGCCCGTCCGGCACTTCTGCGGTGAACTTCTGGGTACTGGGGTGATCGCCGGGAAAAATATACGGCTCGGCCAATGGGTGGCCGTTGACGGTGATTTTCCCGCCGGCGTCGCAGCAGACCACCGTATCCCCCGGGAGGCCGATGACGCGCTTGACGTACGTGGTGTCACTGCCGGTCAGGCCAAGCCATTGGGTGATGGCCACCATGGCGTCCACGAACGGGCCCTTGCCGCTGTTGAGCGGCGCAAACGTTCCCCGGCCGTCAAAGACCACGATGTCCCCGCGCCGGACCGGTTCAGCGGTGAAATCAGTGCGCGAGACGAGGATCCGGTCCCCGCCCTGGAGGAGCGGTTCCATGGACTCGGACGGAATGTAGTAGACATCCAGCCAGAGTGAGCGGACCAGCCCGCTGACCGCAATGGCCAGCACAAAGGCAAGGAACACAAAACGCCAGCCCGTTTTGGGGGGCTGGCGTTTTGTCTGGTCCATAAGTCCGTATCCTGGGCGCTGGTGCATGGCTCCGGCGCTGGCCGGGTACGGCTGCGGCCCTGCCTGTGTAGGTCCGAAAAGGACTACTTGGCGGTGCTGAAGTCGCGCTTTTCCTTGATCTTCGCAGCCTTACCGCGCAGTGCACGCATGTAGTAAAGCTTGGCGCGACGGACGTCACCCTTGGTAACGACCTCGATCTTTTCGATGATCGGGGAGTGTACCGGGAAGGTACGCTCCACGCCGACACCGAAGGACACCTTGCGGACAGTGAAGGTCTCGCGGACGCCCTCGCCCTGGCGGCCCAGGACGAAGCCCTGGAATACCTGGACACGGGTGTTCTTGCCTTCGATGATGTTCACGTGAACCTTGAGGGTGTCACCTGCGCGGAACGCGGGAACATCGGTGCGCAGCGAGGCTGCATCTACGGAATCGAGAATATGCATGATTGCACTCCTGGTGAACGCCACGGGTCATTCACTTTGGGTCACGGCAGCCAAGCCCGGACGCTGGTGGCGCACCGGAGATTGCTGCCGAAAGTTTAGTAGCCCGGCCACTTCACTGATTGATGTGGCCGGTTGTCTTAGCTGTTGGTTACGCTCCCCCTGTGGCAGGTGCGGACCCAGCAGACACAAGGACTAATTTTGCCACAGTCCGCGACGGACAGCCAATCCCGGGAGCCGGAGGCCCGAAGAATTCAGGCCCGGTCAGTCCTGCTGTCCGTCCGGGGCGGTGGGGCGGCGCTGCAGCCGGCCGTCGACGACGTCGTACCCCAGATCCTGCAGGGCGGCCCGGTCGGCACGGGGCAGCTTGCCGGCGTCGAACGTTTCGAGCAGGTCGGGGCGGCGTTCCGCCGTCCGACGGAACTGTTCGTGCCTGCGCCACTGGGCGATCTTGCCATGGTTGCCGCTGAGCAGGACTGGGGGCACTTCCCGCTCGCGCCAGACAGAGGGCTTGGTATAGACGGGGTACTCCAGCAACCCGTCGGAGTGCGACTCCTCCACCAGCGACTCTGGGTTGCCCACCACACCGGGCAGGAGCCTGCCGATGGCCTCCACCATGGCCAGGACCGCCACTTCACCGCCATTCAGGACGTAATCGCCAAGGCTGACGGGACGCACGGTGAAGTGTTCATGCGACCACTCGATGACCCGCTCGTCGATGCCCTCATAGCGTCCGCAGGCAAACGCAAGGTGCTCTTCGTCGGCCAGTTCATAAGCGAGGGCCTGGGTGAACCGCTCCCCCGCGGGCGACGGGACGATCAGGACAGGCTTGCCCAAACCCGCCGGGCGCCCCTCTGCAATTGACAACAGTGCCTGGGCCCACGGCTCAGCTTTCATCACCATGCCCGCGCCACCGCCGTAAGGGGTGTCATCCACGGTCCGGTGCCTGTCGGTGGTGAAGGCCCTGAGATCGTGGACGTGAAGGTCCAGGATCCCGTCCTGGCGGGCCTTGCCGATCAGGGAGAGTTCCAGCGGCGCCAGGTACTCGGGAAAAATACTGACAACGTCGATCCGCATTTAGGCGTTGCTTTCCGGATCGGTTCCCGCGTCCTGGTCCACGTTCAGTTCGAACAGGCCGTCCGGCGGCGTGAGGAGGATAAACCCTTCCTCAATGTTGACCTCCGGCACGATCTGCTCAACGAAAGGTATGAGGATCTCTTCCCCGCCTGGAGTGGTGACCACCAGGAGGTCCTGGACCGGCATGGTGTTGAGCGCGGCAACCTTGCCCACCACCTGGGATCCCACCCGGGCTTCGAGTCCCACGAGCTCGTGTTCGTACCAGCCGTCGTCGTCGTCTTCGTCCAGTTCCTCGGTGTCAATGAAGAGTTTGGCGCCTCGGAGGGTTTCCGCTTCATTCCGGGTTGTAATTTCCTCGAAGCCCAGCAGCAGGATGTCCTTGTTCCAGCGGGCGCTGCTGACGGTCAGCGGACCGGCGGAGGCCGGTTCGACCACAAATTCTGTTCCCGGAACAAACCGGTCCTCAGGGGCGTCGGTCAGGACCTGGACCGTTACTTCCCCCCGGATGCCGTGGGGTTTGCCGATTCGTGCCACCTGAAGCTGCATGTGTTCCTCTGTTCCGAAGTGTCTGTTCCGTGTGGTTCGGCGGGGGTGCCGGTGAAAGCACTCCGGCCCCTCCACCGTGGGTGGAGGGGCCGGAGCAAAAGCTGATGTTGCCGAGCGCTCAGCGGCGGCGGTCAGTGTCGACGACGTCGACCCTTACCGGCTCGCCACCGGCCAGGGCAGCCACAACGGTGCGCAGTGCGCGTGCCGTGCGGCCCTGGCGGCCGATCACCCTTCCGAGGTCCTCCTGGTGAACACGCACCTCGAGGGTATCCCCGCGGCGGTTGCTCTTGGAGCTGACCTTGACGTCATCCGGGGCATCAACGATTCCCCGGACCAGGTGTTCCAGCGCTTCTGCCAGCAATTTACTCAGCCTCGGTGGTCTCTGCCTCGGCCGGTGCCTCGGCTGCCTCAGACTTGGATGCCTTCTTGGTGATGGCTTCCGGGATGATCACAGAACCCTTTTCGGGAGCAACGAAGGCTGCCTTCTCAGACTTGGTCTTGAGGGTGCCTTCCTGGCCCGGCAGGCCCTTGAACTTCTGCCAGTCACCGGTGATCTTCAGGATCGCGGCAACCTGCTCGGACGGCTGGGCGCCGACGGACAGCCAGTACTGGGCACGCTCGGAGTTGACCTCGATGTATGAGGGCTCTTCGGTGGGGTGGTACTTGCCGATTTCCTCGATGGCGCGGCCGTCACGCTTGGTGCGTGAGTCTGCGACGACGATGCGGTAGTACGGTGCGCGCATTTTGCCAAAGCGCTTAAGGCGAATCTTTACGGCCACTTTTGTGGTCACTCCTGTTTCAGAAAAGGGGGTGAACCCGGCGTTCTGCACCCGTGGGGCGGGCCGTACTTGCGGGTTCGAAGGACAGGATCCGGACGCGGAGAGAGGGGCCACGCAGATCGAGTACCTGTTTATTGTGCCAGATGAGCGCCCGGATTTCGACTTGACACCCCACCGGCGCCCGCAGGCACGAAGCTCAGGAGGTCCAGACGTACAGTCCGCTGCGTTCGGAGTCGTCGATTCCGCCGGCGAGTTCCGCCAGTTGCCGGACGTAGGTCCGGGCCTGGGCGGAATCGAACGGCATGTCCTCCTGGGCCGCCCATTGTTCGGCCACGTCATCCAGGACATTGCCCTCCCCTTCGACCTCGTAGGTCAGAAGGTCGGCGAGCGCACGTACCATGGCCGGGGGTACCGCCAGGAGCGAGTCGCTTGCTACGTCCACCATGGTCAGCTCGTAGTCCGCCCCGCCGGCATGCACGGCGGTGCCGGCGAGATCACCAAGCTGCTCAATTTCGAAGTCGCTGATTTCGGGGATGCGCACAGCGTGCGCGGCCGGCTGGCCGCTGCCCTGGTCCAGCACTCCGGCACGCTTCAGCGCGCCTGCGTGGTCGGCAACAAAGATCTCGGTGAAGCCCATGGAAAGTTCCCTCGTTCCCTCGACGGTGCGGCCGCTCAAGCAAGCGGCACCTGCCGCGCCGGCCGTTCGGCATCAGCCTAGTACAACGCCAGGCCCCCGCCGGCTGCAAGCGTGCCCGGCAGGCCGCATCCCGCGGGGGGTTGGCAGCCGGGCTCAGCGGACTGCGACCCGGATGTTGTTGCGCCAGGGATCCTCGAACCGCAGTTCCGCACCGGTGTGGTGCGCGGGCACCCCGGCGACCTTCAGCCGGTCAGCGAGCGCGCCGACGTCGTCCCCCGAGGGAACCTCGATGAGCACTTCACCCAGGCCAAGAGTGTCCTTGCGCGGGCCCGCCCCGCGGCTGTTCCAGACGTTCATGGCCATGTGGTGGTGGTACCGGCCGGCGGAGACAAAGAGTGCCTGGCCGTGCCAGCCGGCGGTCTTTTCGAACCCAAGGGTGCCTACGTAGAAGTCCCGGGCCGACTGGACGTCGCCCACCTGGAGGTGGACGTGGCCTACTCCCGCCACTGTTCCGCGCTGGCGCTCCAGGGATTCTTCGGTGAGGTGCTGCTCCAGGTAGCGCTGTGGCGGCAGGGCGAGGCTGTCCATCACCACGTCGGTACCGTTCCATGACCAGTTGCGCCGGGGGCGGTCCCAGTAGAGCTCAATGCCGTTGCCTTCGGGATCGGTGAAGTAGAAGGCCTCGCTGACGAGATGGTCGGCACTGCCCGTGAAGGAGCGCGGCTCAAACCGGGCGGCAGTGGCGATGGTGGCCGCGAGGTCCGCCTGGTTCTCAAACAGCAGGGCCGTGTGGAAAAGGCCGGCCTCCCCCCTGCCCGGAAGGTTCAGCCCCGGAGCGGGCGCAAGGTGGACCAGCGGTTTCTGGAGCCGGCCAAGGTACTGCCCGCCGTCCTGCTCGGCCACAACTTCAAGCCCCAGTGCACGCTGGTAGTAGTCGGTCATGACCTTCATGTCGCCCACCTTGAGCATCACGGTGCCCATGGTGAGATCGGCAGGAAGAAGATCCTGGGTGGCGGCTTCTGCAGTCATTGAAAACTCCCGGTGCTGGGGCCCGTCGGGTTGGCGGGCCTGTCACTATTAAAATTACTTGAAGCTTCAATTTATTCCAAGCAGTTTTCAGGTTATCCAAGTCTCAGCGGACGACGCGCCCGCCCAGCACCACGTGGGCCAACTCCTGCACCGCCTCTGGAACCTGCCGAGGATCCTCCCGGCACAGTACGACGTCGGCCCGGGCACCTTCCTCGAGTGCTTCAGCGCCCAGCCACTTCCGGGCGCCCCAACAGGCCGCGTCAAGGGCAGCGGCCACAGGCAGGCCTGCATGGTGAAGGGCCAGGATTTCATCACCGATCCGGCCGTGGCGGATGACGCTGCCGGCATCCGTCCCGGCGTAAATCTTCACTCCGGCGTTGAAGGCCTCCAGCACCCGCTCCGCGCGCCGTTCCCACAGGGCGCGCATATGGGCCGCGTACCGGGGGAACTTGGGCTCCGCCTGCGCGGCGATGTCCGGGAAAGTGGCGATGTTGATGAGGGTGGGCACCATGGCAACGCCCTGCTCCACGAACCGCGGAAGGTGCCGCGGCAGCAGTCCGGTGGCGTGTTCGATGCAGTCGATGTCCGCGTCCAGCATCTGGTCCAGTGTTTCTTCGGCGAAGCAGTGCGCGGTGATCCTGGCACCTTCGTCATGCACAGCCTTGACGGCGTCCTTGACGACGGCGGCTGGGAACGACGGCGCCAGGTCACCGGCGCCGCGGTCGATCCAGTCCCCCACGAGCTTGACCCAGCCGTCGCCGTCGCGCGCCTGCTTCCGGACAGCTTCCACCAGGCCGCTGGGCTCAACTTCCTCGGCGAAGCCCCGCAGGTACCTGCCGGTCCGGGCGACATGCCTGCCGGCGCGGATCAGCACCGGCGCGCTGCGACTGTCCTGGAGGAAGCGGGTATCTGCGGGGGAACCCGCGTCCCTGACCAGCAGCGTGCCCGCATTCAGGTCGGTCCTTGCCTGCTCTTCCGCCGTCGCCCCGTCAACGGCGCCACCGGTTCCCAGGCCGATGTGGCAGTGGGCGTCAACGAATCCCGGCAGCACCCAGCCGTCCAGGATCCTGTCCGGTCCTGCCGCCGGCCGCCGGAAGGTAAGCCTGCCGTCCACGGACCACAGCCCGTGTGCCTCGGTGTCCGGC
Source organism: Pseudarthrobacter sp. W1I19 (assembly GCF_030817835.1). Lineage (NCBI taxonomy): Bacteria > Bacillati > Actinomycetota > Actinomycetes > Micrococcales > Micrococcaceae > Pseudarthrobacter > Pseudarthrobacter sp. W1I19. The sequence continues at coordinate 1,662,573 of NZ_JAUSZR010000001.1, read as the reverse complement.
CCGGTCAGGACGGCGCCGTTGAACTGGATGATCTCTGCCATGGATTTGCCTCGCTTTCCCGCCCGGACAGGCTAGCACCACCGGATGTGACACGGCCCTTTCGAAACAGCTGTGGTAGCTTCTTGGTGACCACACGGGTGCCCTTGCAGGGGCTGAGATCGGGCTGACGCAGCCTGCGACCGTTGAACCTGTCCGGGTAATGCCGGCGAAGGAAGTGAGTATTCCTTGAGTACACCAAATGCACAGCTTAACCCTGCCCAAATTCAGGCCGATGGCCCGTCCGGAGGCCAGGACCAGCCACCCGTCACGCAGTCGCTGAAGTCCCATTCCCTGGCGTTTGTCGAAGATGCGGCAGCCGGGATCCGGGTGCCGGTCACGGAAATCGAGCTGGCGGATTCACCGAACGGCCAGCCCAACGGGCCGTTCCGGGTCTACCGCACCGGCGGTCCGGGCAGTGATCCGGTCCGCGGCCTCACCCCGTTCCGCGCGGAGTGGATCGAAGCCCGTGGTGACACGGAAACCTACAGCGGACGCGGGCGGAACCTGCTCGACGACGGCCGCTCTGCCGTCCGCCGCGGGGCGGCGAGCGCCGAGTGGAAGGGCGGGCGGCCGGTGCCCCGCCGCGCCGTCGACGGCAAAACCGTCACGCAGATGCGCTACGCACGGCAGGGCGTGATTACCCCGGAAATGCGGTTCGTGGCACTGCGGGAGAACTGCGATGTGGAGCTGGTCCGCAGTGAAGTGGCTGCCGGCAGGGCCATCATTCCGAACAACATCAACCACCCGGAGTCCGAGCCGATGATCATCGGCAAGGCGTTCCTGGTGAAGATCAACGCGAACATCGGCAACTCGGCCGTCACCAGTTCGATCGCCGAGGAAGTGGACAAACTGCAGTGGGCCACCCAGTGGGGCGCGGACACCGTGATGGACCTGTCCACCGGCGACGACATCCACACCACGAGGGAATGGATCATCCGCAACTCCCCGGTGCCGATCGGAACCGTCCCCATCTACCAGGCACTGGAGAAGGTCAACGGGGAGGCGAACGCACTGACGTGGGAGATTTTCCGAGACACCGTCATTGAGCAGTGCGAACAGGGTGTGGACTACATGACCATCCACGCCGGCGTCCTTCTCCGGTACGTGCCCCTGACGGCCAACCGCGTAACGGGCATCGTGTCCCGCGGTGGTTCAATCATGGCCGGCTGGTGCCTGGCGCACCACCAGGAAAACTTCCTCTACACGCACTTTGACGAGCTCTGCGAAATCTTCGCCAAGTACGACGTCGCCTTTTCCCTGGGTGACGGCCTGCGGCCTGGGGCGACGGCGGACGCCAACGATGCCGCGCAGTTCGCCGAACTGGACACGCTGGCTGAGCTCACCCAGCGGGCCTGGGAATACGACGTGCAGGTGATGGTGGAAGGCCCCGGCCACATCCCGTTCCATTTGGTCCGCGAAAACGTGGAGCGCCAGCAGGAACTGTGCAAGGGTGCTCCGTTCTACACGCTGGGGCCGCTGGTCACCGATGTGGCCCCCGGCTATGACCACATCACCTCGGCCATCGGCGCCACCGAGATCGCCCGCTACGGCACCGCCATGCTGTGCTATGTCACGCCGAAGGAACACCTGGGCCTGCCCAACAAAGATGACGTCAAAACCGGGGTGATCACCTACAAGATCGCAGCCCATGCCGCAGACCTCGCCAAAGGCCACCCCGGCGCGCACGAACGCGATGACGCCCTGTCCAAGGCGCGGTTCGAGTTCCGCTGGCGCGATCAGTTCGCGTTGTCCCTGGACCCGGTGACGGCCGAGGCCTTCCATGACGAAACGCTGCCTGCCGAGCCGGCCAAGACGGCCCACTTCTGCTCCATGTGCGGCCCCAAGTTCTGCTCCATGCGGATCAGCCAGGACATCCGGGATGAGTACGGTTCAGCGGCGGCGCAGGCGGCACTGGCCGATGCTGCGGCGGGCATGCGCGGGAAAAGCGAGGAATTCCTGGCGGCCGGCGGCAAGGTCTACCTTCCGGAGCTGAGCGTCCCCTCCGGCAGCTGACGCCTCAGGACGCCCAGGGTGCCTGCACCCTGCCCACGTCCCGGATGAAGGACCGGATGATGCGGTCCCCCTCCGCGGAGTCGTGGGGCCGGTGCCCTCCCGCCGCTGTGCGGTGCAGGGCGCCGGTCTCCCGCAGGTACCCGGCGATCTCCTCGTAGAGCGGCTCCCATCCGCCGGTGAGGACCAGGGTGGGCACGCCGGGGACAATGTGCAGCGGCGCTTCCCAGGCCGGGGCCTGCAGCCGGAGCCGCCTGGCGGAACGCTTTTCCTCGACCGTGGCGGGCTGTTGCAGGTCGGTGGCGTAGACGCGACGGACGAACTCGCGCTGGAAGTCCTGGTCGCTCATCTGGTTCCGCGCATCGAAGAGCGGCTGCATGAGGCCGATGTGGGCCGCAGTGGCCGGAAGTTCGGCGGTGAGCGACAGGCATGCCGGTTCCACCAGCGTCAGGGAAAAGACGAGATCAGGGCGTTCGACGGCGGCCATCATCGCTGCGACAGCACCCTGGGAATGTGCCACGACATGCCCTCCGGCGGCGCCCCGGCCGTCGTCGGCCAGCGACCGCAGGACGACCCTGGCGTCCTCCTCGAAGGATGATTCAACGGGCTCGGCCACCGGATCATAGCCGTGGCGGCGGAGGAACAAGGCATCGTAGGACAGTGCCATCCCGTGCTGGCGTGGCCAGGCCGCGGAGCCGAAGCTGCCGGCACCGTGCACGAACACTACCCTCTGCTTGAACATGACCCAACCCTATTCCACGGCACTGACTTCCCCGGGGAACCATCCCAAGTGACTCGCAGTTGACGCACTGAAAAGCGCATTTGATTGCTTCAACTGCCAGTCAGTTGGGCGGGCTACTTGCCGAGGAACTTGTCGAAGCCCTTGGGCAGGTTCAGCTGCGTGGGATCGAAGTCGCCGGATTGCTGGCCGAACGCGGCGCCGGTGGGAAGGGCCTTGGCAGCGTTGGCGCGTCGGGCCTCGGCGTCCTTGCGCTCCTGGGCAGCCTTGGCCGGGTTGCCGGACTTGGCCTTCTTCTTGGGCGCGTTCTTCGCATTCTTCCGGGCGCTGCCGCCGGCACCGGGAAGCCCCGGCATTCCGGGCATGCCCGGCATGCCGCCCTGGGCCATCTTCTTCATCATCTTCTGGGCCTGCGCAAAACGCTCCAGCAGGCCGTTGACCTCGGAAACGTGCACGCCGGAACCACGGGCAATGCGGGCGCGGCGCGAACCGTTGATGATCTTCGGGGCCAGGCGCTCGTGCGGTGTCATGGACCGGACGATGGCTTCGACACGGTCAATTTCACGCTCGTCGAACTGCTCGAGCTGCTGGCGGATGTTCTGCGCGCCGGGCATCATCATGAGCATTTTCTTCATGGAGCCCATGTTGCGGATCTGCTGCATCTGGGCCAGGAAGTCCTCGAGGGTGAAATCCTCCTGGTCGGCGAATTTCTTCGCCATCCGGGCAGCTTCGTCCTTGTCCCAGGACTTCTCGGCCTGCTCGATGAGCGTCAGGACGTCGCCCATGTCCAGGATGCGCGAAGCCATCCGGTCCGGGTGGAAGAGCTCGAAATCGTCCAGGCCTTCGCCTGTGGACGCAAACATCACGGGCTTGCCGGTGACCGACGCGACCGAGAGGGCCGCACCGCCGCGGGCGTCGCCGTCGAGCTTGGACAGCACGATGCCGGTGAAGTTGACGCCCTCGTCGAAGGCGAGGGCCGTGTTCACGGCGTCCTGGCCAATCATCGAGTCAATAACGAACAGGACTTCGTTGGGCACGATGGCCCTGCGGATCTGGCGTGCCTGCTCCATCATGTCCACGTCGACGCCGAGGCGGCCGGCGGTGTCCACGATCACGACGTCGTGGAGCTTCTGGCGGGCTTCCTCGACACCGGCGCGGGCAACCTGAACCGGGTCCCCTGCCGGGTGCTCCAGCTCGGAGGACGTGGCTCCCGGGTGGGGCGCGAAGACCGGTACCTTGGCCCGCTGGCCCACCACCTGGAGCTGGGTGACAGCGTTGGGGCGCTGCAGGTCACAGGCCACCAGCAGGGGGCTGTGGCCCTGGGACTTCAGCCACTTGGAGAGCTTGCCCGCGAGGGTGGTCTTGCCGGCGCCCTGGAGGCCGGCCAGCATGATGATGGTGGGGCCGTTCTTGGCCAGGCGGATCCGGCGGGTCTCGCCGCCTAGGATCTCCACGAGTTCCTCGTTGACGATCTTGACGATCTGCTGGCTCGGGTTCAGCGCGCCGGAAACTTCGGCACCCAGGGCGCGTTCGCGCACCCGGCTGGTGAATTCACGGACTACGGGAACGGCAACGTCCGCGTCCAGGAGGGCGCGGCGGATCTCCCGCACTGTGGCATCAACATCGGCCTCAGTGAGGCGGCCTTTGCCGCGGAGATTTTTGAAGGTTGCTGTCAACCGGTCAGAGAGTGAATTGAACACGTGCCGTGCACTTCTTTCAGTGGATGATCGGGACTCGACTATCTAGGGTACCAAGCCGGCCCGCAAGGTGGCATGCTGGCGAAATGACGAGCCAAACAACTGTAAGAACCCTGCTCATCCTCGGCGCTTCCGGAGACCTCACCGGCCGGCTGCTCCTCCCGGGCCTCGCACGCCTCGTGGCAAAGGGCCGGGCGGCAGGGCTGCGGCTGGTCGGGGCAGGCTCCGATCCCTGGACACCGGAGCAATGGCGGGACAGGGTGCATCAGTCGTTTGCCGGGTCGGCGGAGTCCGCGGACCCCGAGGGACAGAAGGCGCTGGCGGACCTGGAAAAGGAAACCGTGTACCACCAACTGGATGTCACTGCCGATGGCGCCCTGGCCTCTCTGCTCGCCACCCTCGAGGGCCCTGCCGCCGTCTACTTCGCACTGCCGCCCCGGATCAGCCAACTGGCCTGCGAGACGCTCCGCCCGGAGCAGGTTCCGGCAGGCACCCGACTGGTGATGGAAAAGCCCTTCGGTTCCAGCGAAGAATCCGCCCGTTCGCTCAACCAGACCCTGGGGCGCCTGGTCCCGGAGGACCACATCCACCGCGTGGACCACTTCTTGGGCAAGGCCACGGTGCTGAATATCCTTGGCCTGCGGTTCGCCAACAACTTCCTGGAACCGGTCTGGAACCGGCATCACGTGGAAAAGGTGGAGATCATCTTCGACGAAGACCTCGCGCTGGAAGGCCGGGCCCGCTACTACGACGGCGCAGGCGCACTGCGTGACATGATCCAGAGCCATCTCCTGCAGATCATGGCCCTGATGGCCATGGAGCCGCCGTCGACCATCAGCGAACGGGACCTGCGCGACGCCATTTCCACGGTACTGCGCGCCGGCAGCGTCCCCGCCGCCTACACGGAGTCCACGCACCGGGCGCGATACACGGCCGGCACTGTGGGAGGCAAGGACGTTCCGGATTACGCAAAGGAGGACGGCGTGGACGCCTCCCGCGGGACCGAAACCCTCGCCCAGATCCAGGTGCGAATCGATAACTGGCGCTGGAAGGGCGTCCCGTTCATTCTTCGGTCCGGCAAGGCGATGGGTGTGAAGCGCAAGGAGGCCGTGGTGACGTTCCGCCCCGTCCCCCATCTGCCCAAGGGCTTTACCGGGGTGGACTCGCCGAACCAGCTGCGGATCGGCTTCGGACCGGACACCCTCGAGTTCGACGTCGATGTGAACGGTCCGGGCGAAATCCTCAGCCTGTCCCGGATCACACTGGAGGCGGAGCTGAGCGCCTCCGAGCTCCTGCCCTACGGTGAAGTCCTTGAGGGTGTGCTCACCGGTGACCCTCTGCTCTCCGTGCGGGGCGATACCGCAGAGGAGTGCTGGCGGATCGTCGAGCCGGTGCTGAAGGCATGGCAGCAGGGCAGCGTCCCCATGGATGAGTACGACGCCGGGTCGGCCGGGCCGGCGGGCTGGTCCAGTACCGCGCGGGCAGAGTAGGCCGCGGGCGGCGCAGGCGGCCGCTCCGGGCCTAAACCAAACAAAAGAGCGGGCAGGGGACCTTTCGGTTCCCTGCCCGCACTTTCCATCTGCTGGCTTAGCCTGCCGGTAGGAGAAGCTGCCTAGATGGCGGCGACTCCGCGTTCCCCGGTACGGACCCGGACTGCTTCGAAAACGTCCATGGTCCACACCTTGCCGTCCCCGGCACGTCCGGTGTTCGAACTGGCGATGATGACGTCCAGGATGTCATCAGCCTGCTCGTCCGTGGCCAGGACTTCCACCCGGATCTTCGGCAGCAGGTCCACGTTGTACTCGGCTCCGCGGTAGACCTCGGTGTAGCCGCGCTGCCGGCCGTAGCCGCTGGCCGCGCTGACCGTCAGGCCCTGTACGCCGTAGGCTTCCAGTCCTTCCCGGATGGCTTCGAGCTTTTCCGGCCTGACGATTGCGGTGATCAGTTTCATGCCCCCACGCTTTCCTTGCCTGTTGCTGATTCCTTCTTCGGCGCAGCAGCCGCTTCAGCCGCCGGCACGCCTTCCTGCTGGTTCTTGCCCGTGATCAGGTCGTGCAGCGGCTGGAAGCTTCCGCCGTGGCCGCTTACACCGAACTCGTAGGCAGTCTCGGCGTGCAGGCTGAGGTCCACACCCACCGTTTCCTGTTCCTGCGAGACGCGGAAGCCCATGGTCTTGTGGATGGCCAGGGCAATGATGGCCGTGAGGATGGCAGAGTAGGCAATAGCAATTCCGGCTGCTGCGAGCTGTGCCCACATCTGGGTCATGCCGCCGCCGTAGAACAGGCCGCCGCCTACACCGTCGGTGGGCAGTGCGATGAAGCCCAGGGCAACCGTGCCGATGATGCCGGAGACGAGGTGGACGCCGACGACGTCCAGCGAGTCATCGAAGCCCCAGCGGAACTTGAGTCCCACGGCCAGGGCGGAGGCCACACCGGCTACCACGCCGAGGCCGAGGGCGCCGACGGGGCTGACGTTGGCGCAGGCGGGGGTGATGGCCACGAGGCCGGCAACAACACCGGAGGCTGCGCCCAGCGAGGTGGGGTGGCCGTCGCGGATACGTTCGGTGACGAGCCAGCCGAGCATGGCTGCCGCCGGGGCTGCAAGCGTGTTGATCCAGATGAGGCCGCCCTGCTCAGCCGTGGTGGCGGCGCCGCCGTTGAAGCCGAACCAGCCGAACCAGAGGATGGCTGCACCGAGCATCACGAACGGAATGTTGTGCGGGCGGTGGTTCGGGTCCTTGCCGAAGCCCTTGCGGTTGCCGATGATGAGGACCAGCACCAGTGCCGCGACGCCTGCGTTGATGTGGACCACGGTGCCGCCGGCGAAGTCAATGGCGGGTCCGAGTGCCTGGCCTACTGCACCCTCGGGGCCGAACAGTCCGCCGCCCCACACCATGTAGGCCAACGGGCAATAAACCAGCGTGACCCACACGGGGACGAATACGGTCCAAGCGCCGAACTTCGCGCGGTCCGCGATGGCACCGCTGATCAGTGCGACGGTGATGATCGCGAAGGTGGCCGCGTAGCCGACCTTGATCAGGCCGTCAGGGGTGTCGATCCCCTCAAGGCCGAAGGTGGCGAACGGGTTGCCCACAATCTGCAGGAATCCTTCGCCGGAGCTCATGGAGGCACCCCAGAGAACCCAGACAACGCCCACCATGCCGATGGAGATGAAACTCATCATCATCATGTTCAGTGCTGCCTTGGCACGGGTCATGCCGCCGTAGAAAAATGCCAGACCGGGTGTCATGAACAGCACAAGGGCTGCCGCCACCATGATCCAAACGTGACCTGCGGTAAGTTCCATGGTGCACGTCCTCTCTCATCGAATCTTGCGGAAGTCCTCCGCCTGCCAACGCCTTTTTGCGTCCTGTAAAAAGTGTGTCGTCGGCGTGTTTCGCCTGCGGAGGATTTAGATTGCCGGCCTGTTACAACAACCTCTAGGAAGTAAATGGTGCATATCGCGCTTGTTACGGTTGTGTTTCACGATTCCCGCCGGCCCCCGGCCCTCCCACTGCAAGGATTCAACGCACCATGACGGCAGCACCCCGCGGAAGCGGCGCCACTGCAAGGATCCTGTCCCGCCTTCGGCCGCAGCGGGACCCTCTTCCGCGGGACATCAAGGTGATGCTCGTCGCAGCGTTCCTCATTGCGCTTGGCTTCGGGCTTGTTGCGCCCGTATTGCCGCAATTCGCCACAACATTCGGGGTGGGCAACACAGAGGCTTCCGTGATTGTTGCGATCTTCGCGTTCATGCGGCTGGTGTTTGCCCCCGCCGGCGGGAGCCTCATTGGCAAGCTCGGGGAACGGCCGGTCTACGTGGCGGGGCTGCTGATCGTGGCCGGGTCGACGGCGGCCTGCGCCTTCGCCCAGGACTACTGGCAGCTTCTGCTCTTCCGCGGTCTCGGCGGCGCCGGCTCGGTAATGTTCACGGTGGCGTCGATGGCCCTGGTGATCCGGTTGGCACCGCCGGAGAGCCGCGGCCGGGTTTCCGGGGCCTATGCATCAGCGTTCCTGGTCGGCAACGTGTGCGGTCCCATTGTTGGCGGACTGCTGGCCGGCTTCGGCCTGCGGATCCCGTTCCTGGCATACGCCGCGGCACTGATTGTTGCCGCGCTGGTGGTGCAGACACAGCTGAGCCACCAGCGCCGCGGTTCCGCGGAAGCACAGCAGCGCGCACCGGAGATGAACTTTGGCCAGGCTTTGGCAACCGGGGCGTACCGGGCCGCGCTGACATCCAGCTTCGCAAACGGTTGGGGCACCTTCGGCGTTCGGATGGCTACCGTTCCGCTGCTGGCCGCTGCCGTCTTCGGCGCAGGGCCGGAGGCCGCGGGGCTGGCGCTGGCCGTGTTTGCAGCAGGGAACGCCGCTGCGTTGACCTTTTCCGGGCGCCTGGCGGACAGCATGGGACGCAGGCCCATGATGATCGCGGGGTTGCTGGTGGCGGGAGCCGCCACTGCCGCCATCGGCTTCGCTGACCAGCTCGCGTGGTTCCTGGCCGCCTCAGCGGTGGCCGGCGTCGGCTCCGGGCTGTTCGGGCCGGCCCAGCAGGCGGCCGTCGCGGACGTGATCGGCAACGAGCGGTCAGGGGGCAAGGTGCTGGCGGTGTACCAGATGGTGTCCGACGTCGGCGCGATCGTTGGGCCTGTCGTGGCAGGTCTGCTGGCGGACCGGCTGGGCTATGGCTGGGCTTTCGGTGTCACCGGCGCGGTCATGGTGGTGGCAGCCTGCGTGTGGCTGGGAACCAAGGAGACCCTCAGGCCCGCCAAGGCATGAGGGTCTCCGGCGAGGCCAGCTAGTTCAGGAGGGCGTCCACAAACGCTTCAGCTTCGAAGGGTGCAAGGTCGTCAGCGCCTTCGCCCAGCCCGATGAGCTTGACCGGAACGCCGAGGCTCCTTTGGATGGCGACGACGATGCCGCCCTTGGCTGTACCGTCCAGCTTGGTGAGGACGATACCCGTGATGTTGACCACCTCGGAGAACACACGCGCCTGGTTCAGCCCGTTCTGGCCGGTGGTGGCATCGAGCACCAGGAGGACCTCGTCCACCTCGGCCAGCTTCTCGACAACCCGCTTGACCTTGCCGAGCTCGTCCATCAGGCCAACCTTGTTCTGGAGCCGGCCGGCGGTATCGATCATCACGACGTCAACCTCCTGGTCGATGCCGGCCTTGACCGCTTCATAGGCAACCGAGGCGGGGTCGGCGCCGTCGATGTCTGACTTGACGGTTGGCACACCCACCCGCTGGCCCCAGGTTGCCAGCTGCTCGGCGGCGGCGGCACGGAACGTATCGGCGGCGCCCAGGAGCACGTCCTTGTCCTCCGCCACAAGCACGCGGGCAAGCTTGCCCACGGTGGTGGTCTTGCCGACGCCGTTGACGCCGACCACCATCATCACGGCGGGCTTGTCGTCGTGCCGCTGGACATTGAGGGTGCGGTCCATGGTGGGATCAACGAGCTTGATGAGTTCCTCGCGGAGCAGCACCTTGACCTGCTCGGGCGTCCGCGTGCCCAGCACCTTGACGCGCTCACGCAGGGCATCAACCAGCTGCATGGTGGGTTCGGTGCCAAGGTCGGCAAGGAGGAGGGTTTCCTCGACTTCGTCCCAGACGCTTTCGTCGATCGTGTCGCTGGACAGCAAGGCCAGAAGCCCCTTGCCCATGATGTTGTTGGAACGGACCAGCCGTTCGCGAAGGCGCATGAGCCGGCCTGCCACCGGAAGCGGCGTCTCGACGGGGATGAGTTCCAGCCCCGCGGCATCGTCCGGGACCGTGGTGGTGTCGAGGTCCTCCACGTCCACCGTGCCGGTGGCTTTGGCATCCGTTGAGGTGGCCGGCCTGTCCTCGACGGCCGTGCTGCCGCCGAGGGGCATCACAGGATCGTTGGCATCCCGGGTGCCCGGGTATTGGTTGATGTTTTTCCGCGTCTTAAGCAGGACCGGAATCAGCCCGCCAATAACCGCCAAGGCAGCAACAATGGACAAAATTATGGGGAGGATGTCATTCACTCCCCTAGCTTCTCATACGCCCTGCCTACACTTCCGCGCCCAGGCGCTGGCTGATCACGGTGGAGACGCCGTCGCCCCTCATCGTCACGCCATACAGGGCATCGGCCACTTCCATGGTCCGCTTCTGGTGGGTGATAACAATCAGCTGGCTCGATTCCCGGAGCTCCTCAAAGATGGTGATGAGCCGGCCCAGGTTGGTGTCATCAAGGGCAGCCTCCACTTCATCCATCACGTAAAACGGCGACGGGCGGGCCTTGAAGATGGCCACCAGCAGCGCAACGGCGGTCAGCGAGCGCTCACCGCCGGACAGGAGCGAGAGGCGCTTGATCTTTTTGCCGGCAGGGCGGGCCTCCACCTCGATGCCGGTGGTCAGCATATCGGCCGGGTCCGTGAGCACCAGCCGTCCCTCGCCGCCGGGGAAGAGCCTGGCAAAGACCCGGACAAACTGCGCCTGGGTGTCTTCGAAGGCTTCGGTGAACACCCGCTGCACGCGGTCATCCACTTCCTTGATGATGTCCAGGAGGTCCTTGCGGCTGGCTTTAAGGTCCTCCAGCTGTGTGCTGAGGAACTGGTGGCGCTCCTCGAGCGCGGCGAATTCCTCCAGCGCCAGGGGGTTGACCCGGCCCAGGCTGGCCAGATCGCGTTCGGCCTTGCGGAGCCGTTTCTCCTGCTCCTCGCGAACGTAGGGCTTTCCTTCGACAATCTCTGTTCCGCCGGCATCCACCGGGGCGCGCAGGGCCGCCCATTTGTCGCCGCTTTCTTCGGCCGGAACCGGAACGGGCACGTTGGGCCCGTAGTCCGCCACCAGGGCGTCCGGAGTAATTCCCAGCTCATCAATGGAGCGGCTTTCGAGGGCCTCGATCCGGGCCAGCTGCTGTGCGCGGGCCAGCTCATCCCGGTGCACGTTGTCCGTGAGCTCGGCGAGTTCCCGGGCGAAGGTGTCGTTCGCTGTCCGGAGGTGCAGCAGTTCACGGTCCCGCTGTTCGCGGTTCTCCTCCGCGAGGTCGCGTTCGTGCCGCGCGAGGTCCACGGACACATCCATGCACCGCAGGGCCAGTTCGACGGCGGCTCCGACTGCCGCCGCGCGCTTCGCCTGGGCGCGGCGCCGGCGGGCGCGTTCCGCTGCTTCCTCGCGGGCGCGGCGCTCCGTGGCTGCCGCACGCTCCAGTGAGGCCACACGGTTTTGCGTGGCGGCCAGTTGTTCCTCCGCACTGCGAAGCGACAGCCGGGCCTCCACCTCGGCGGCCCGGGCGGCGGATGCGGCCACGGCCAGGGCATCACGATGCTCCGTGGAAGGCTCCTGCTCCAGCGGCGCTTCCTGGGCAGCTGCCAGCCTCGCGGCCACAGCGGCGAGCGCTTCCTCCTCCGCTGCGACATTTTCTTCGGCCCGGGCCAGCGACGCCGCGAGCCTTTCGCTTTCACCCACGGCGCTGCGAAGGACGGAGTTGAGGTGTCCCAGGCGTTCGGCGACGGCAGCGAGCCGTGCATCCGATTCATGCAGGCGGTCGAGGGCGGCGTCGGAACGTTCCTGTGCCCCGGACCGCCGGGCCTCAGCGCCGGCAAGGGCGAACCTGCTCCGCTCAAGCTCAGCCGTGACGGCTGAAAGCCGGCCTTCGGCGTCGTCCACTGCCGCCTGGACTTCCAGGAGCGAGGGCGCCTTGGCTGATCCGCCCGTGACGGATACCGCTGTGAAGATATCCCCAGCCCGGGTGACCGCGGTGATCGCTGGATGGGCTGACACCACGGCGGCGGCCGCCTGGATATCGGCGACGACGGCGGTGCTGTCCAGCAGGCTCCCCACAGCAGGACCGAAGGCGCCGGCGTTCGTAATGAGACTTGTGGCCCACACGGCTCCCTCGGGGAGGGACGGCGGACGGTCCCCGGATCCGGACGTGGCACCCGCGGAAGCCAGCAGGAGCGACGCGCGGCCGGCGTCGTCATCCTTAAGGACCTGAACCACAGCGGCTGCTGTTTCCCCGTCCCGGACCAGCACCGCCTCCGAGGCCTCCCCCAGCGCAGCGGCTATTGCAGATTCAAAGCCGGGTTCCACGGTGAGTTCCGCGGCGAGGGTTCCCAGCACTCCGTCCAGGCCTGCCTGGAGGACGTGCCCTGCGCCGTCTTTCCTGGTGAGCCCAAGTTTCAGGGCGTCGAGGCGCGCCGCGAGGGCATCACGTTTCCGGATTCCCTCGCTGACGGCGGCGGTCAGCGAGGAGATGTCCTGCAACACCGCGTCCAGGGCCTCGCTGGCGGCCTCGTACTCGGCATCAAGGGATTCCTCGCCCTCTTCGACCCCTGCCACCTGGTTTTCCAGCGCGGTGAACTCGGATTGGGCGCGGGCGCGGCGCTCCAGCCCGGCAGACTGGGATTCCCGTAGCCGGCCCAATTCGGCCTGCGCGGATTCCACCCGTGACCGTGCAGCGGAGACCTGCCCGGCGAGCCGTGCCAGTCCTTCACGCCGGTCGGCGGCGGCCCGCAACACTGCTGTCAGCCGCTTGTCTTCGGCCAGCGCTGCGGCTTCGGCGTCCGCCTTTGCTGCGCTGGCGGTCTCCAGGGCGCTGCGCTTGTCCAGGATGTTGCGTTCGAGTTCTGCCAGTTCTTCCCGGACCCGGGCGGCCTGGCGCTCCAGCTGTTCGGGATCCCGGCCGGCCGGGGCGGGCTCGGTGGAACCGAGCAGGCGACTGCGTTCCTGGGCCAGCGATCCGAGGGAGCGGAGCCGCTCGCGCGAGGCCGTCAGCCGGTACCAGCTGTCCCGTGCGGCGTTGAGTTTCGGCGTCGCCTCGGCGGCGAGCTGCTCCAGGGCGGCCTGCTGCCGGCGGCTGGCCTCAAGTTCCTGTTCGACGGCGGCCCGCCGGTTTTTCAGGGCGGCTTCGTCGGCGACGTCCTGCTCCAGGGCCTGTTGCAGCTGGACAAGGTCGTCCGCCAAAAGCCTTGCCCTTGCGTCACGGACGTCGAACTGGACGCGCTGGGCCCTGCGGGCAACCTCGGCCTGTTTGCCCAGCGGGGTCAGCTGGCGCCTGATTTCTCCGGTGAGGTCGGTGAGTCGCTGCAGGTTGGCCTGCATGGCCTCGAGCTTGCGCACAGTCCGTTCCTTGCGGCGCCGGTGTTTGAGGATGCCGGCGGCTTCCTCGATGAAACCGCGGCGGTCCTCCGGGGTGGCGTGCAGGACCCTGTCCAGCTGGCCCTGGCCTACGATGACGTGCATCTCGCGGCCCAGGCCGGAATCGGACAGCAGCTCCTGGATATCGAGCAGGCGGCAGCTTGCGCCGTTGATGGCGTACTCGGATCCGCCCGCCCGGAAGAGCGTGCGCGAGATGGTCACCTCGCTGTACTCGATGGGCAACGCACCGTCGGTGTTGTCAATAGTCAGCGAGACGTGGGCACGCCCCAGTGGTGGCCGGCCCGAGGTTCCCGCGAAGATGACATCTTCCATCTTCCCGCCGCGCAGGGTCTTGGCCCCTTGCTCCCCCATGACCCAGGCCAGGGCATCCACCACATTGGACTTGCCCGAGCCGTTCGGGCCCACCACGGCCGTGACCCCGGGTTCGAACTCGAAGGTGGTGGCGGACGCAAAGGACTTGAACCCCCGGACGGTCAGGCTTTTGAGGTGCAAGGCTTTTCGGATCTCCTGGATGGCGTTGGGCGAATGCTTCTTCCCTGCACCAAATCTACTGTGTTGCAGCGCAATGCCCCGGATTTACCGGCCGTTCCCGCCGTATCCGGAGATCTGCCGGGTACGGCGGCAGACCCTCAGCGCACCACTGCCGGCGACCATGCGTGTTCGATGAACAACCGGGGAGCCGCTCCGGCTTCGGTGGAAATTGCCCACACATCGCTGTCCTGCCCCGTGTCGTCCCTTGGTACGCCGTAAGCAACGGTGTTGTTGTCCAGCCATTCCAGCTGGTCATCAATGTCACGCTCCTCACCCAGGACTGTTTCTGTGCCGGCTGCGAGGTCCAGCACGGCGATGTTCCGGCGCCCCACCAGCGTGCCGGTGGTGCTCTTCTTAAAAGCGATGCGGCTTCCGTCCGGTGAAATCGAGGGGCACTCAACCCCTGACGCCACCACCGTCAGCGTCCTGGCGGTAAGGTCGCCCCGGACCAGCCAGATGTGGCCCTGCGATGATGCCGTGGCGTAGAAACCAGCGGGGTCACCGGGCGCAAAGGTGACGCCCCAGATATTCCGGTCAGAGGCCTTAATCCGTGTTCCGTCTAAAATCAGCGAAAACTCTTCAAGGTTGCCATGGACGGCGCCGTCCCTACCACGGATAACGGTTTCGGTGGAGAAGCCGGCGGAGGCATAGGAATGTCCGGCAACAAAAACCGTTGTGGCGATCAGCGAATTGTCTCCGCTCAGCCGTGTCCTGCTGGGGATGCCGCCCAGTGCCCAGGCATCGAGGCGCCTCAGCGACGAATCGTAGGTTGCGGCCTCGTATTTTGTAGGAACGTCGTTGATGGTCTGGAGGCAGCTGACCACTTCCTTTGAGGCGTAGACGCGGTCGCAAGGTTGACCGCTCAAGGCCCGCTCGCCGGAGGGATCGGCCAACGCGACAGTGGCGGCCTGCCCGTAGCCCCGCCCGGGCGCAGTGTTGCGGAACATCACGAAAGGCTCCGCCGGCAAGGATGTGGCCGAAACCACCCTTACCGTTGATGCGGCTTCCCGGCCCGCCTGCTCCTGCTGGAAAGCCGACAGTCCGTAGGCTCCTGCCCCGGCCAGGACCAGGGTGGCCACTGCCAGCAGGAGCGCCAACCGCCGTCGGCTTCCCGTGCCTGGTGTTTCAAGACCGGTGCTGCCGTGGCCATGCGAGGCATTGGCGCCAGGGTTGCGCCTCCTTGTGGCAGCGTCTACGCGGGTCCTGCTCACGGTGTTGCCGTCCTTCCGGCCGGGCCGCGAAGGACGATCGCAGCAGCTGGGACTGCCAGCGTCAGCAAGCCTGCGACGCAGGCCGCCGCGGCCCCAGGGCCCAGCAGGTACCAGAGGAGGCCGAAGCAGGCTGCCGCTGCCGTCCTGCTCAGTGCCACCACGGTCTGCGCGGTGCCCAAGGCAGTTCCCAGCCGTTCCGGCGGCGCCAGTTGACTGACCAGGGCCGAGAGCACGCCGTCTGTGGCGGCGTAAAACAGTCCCAGCAGCACCAGGCAGCCAAGCGTGGCGGCAGTCCCGCCCAGCGGAAGTACCGCCAGCACGTAGCACGCCAGGAGCGCCACGTGGCCGACCAGAAAGACTTGGACCCGCCCCCACCGGTCAGCCAACCGGCCCAGCGGAACTGCGAAGACCAGGAATGCAACGTTCGTTCCAACGTAAAGGAGCGGAAACCACTGGACGGCAAAGGCCTCCCGGTCCTGAAGGAGAAGATAGACAAACCCATCGCCGATGGTGAGCAGGCCAAGCAGCGCGGTGACCGCTGTAAGGCGGGCCAGACCCTGCTCCTTGAGGCGCGGCCACTTCAGCTGGGACCAGCGGAACGCGGGCCGGGACCTCTCTTCGCCCTCCCGTGCCGAAAGCTTCAGTTTGTCCGGCACCACAAGCACCAGAACCGCCACGCCGATGATGGCGAAGGCCAGGGACACGACAAAAACCGTGCTGAACCCGTTGGGTATCAGCATCAGGATGAGGAAGGCGATCAGTGGTCCGGCGGCCGCACCGATGTTGTCCAGCATTCGGTGAATCCCGAAGGACCGGGCCAGGTATTCGGGCTGTGCGGAAGCCGATATGAGTGCGTCACGGGGAGCCGTCCGGATCCCCTTTCCGATCCTGTCACCGGTGACGGTCCCGGCGATGGCCCAGAAGCCACCGGCGAAGAGAAACCCGACCCTGGCCACCATGGACAGCCCATACCCTGCCACCGCCACGCGTTTGGGGTGTCCCGTACGGTCGGAGACCCATCCCGCCCCGATCCGGACAATGGCACTGGCACCTTGGTTGATGCCGTCTATGACACCAAAGGCTATGGTGGACAGCCCCAGAAATCCTGTGACATACAGCGGAAGGACCGCCGCGACAGACTCCGAGGAAACGTCGGTCACCATGCTCACGATGCCGAGCCAGATGATCACCGGGGACAACCTGAAGGCTGTCAGGCCAGCGTGGCCGCCTGTTTCCTGCAGGTCCTGCTGGCCGCCTTTGCGGTCCGACATCGAGATGTACAAGGGCTGCCCGTTCCTTTTGTGCGGCAAGGGAGCCATGCGCGGGCGTGCTGCGCTTGGCCTTCATCGACAAAGTTTCGCAGCCGGGTCCACATTGCGGAACCGAAGAATCCGCAGAATATGCGGCCGGCGGACTACCAGCGGCCGTTGCGGGGACGGGGCTGGCACACCGGGCAGGTGTGCGAAGAGCGGTTCATGAACTGGTCGCGCCGTATGACTGCATGGATTCCCGCAGCGGCACACCGCCGGCACGGCTGGCCCTCCCGGCCATAGGCATTGAGAGACCTGTCGAAGTACCCCGAGGCGCCGTTGACGTTGACATAGAGAGAGTCGAAGCTTGTCCCGCCGGCGGCCAGGGCATCGAGCATAACGTCACGGGCGCTGCCCAGCACCCGTTCCGCTTCGGACCGGCGGAGGGTGTCCGTGGGCCGGGCGAAGTGGAGGCGGGCACGCCACAGGGCTTCGTCGGCGTAGATGTTGCCGATGCCCGATACGAGGCCCTGATCCAGCAGGGCCCGCTTCAATCCCGTTTTACGCTTGCGCAAACGGCGGTAGAAAAGATCGAACGAGAAGGCGGGGTCCAACGGATCGCGGGCGATGTGTGCCGCTTCCTCTGCTATCAGGGGCAGCGGCGATTCGGCGAGGCCGCCAGGGCCGCCGTCGTCCGTGGGTACCAGTGAGGTGACGAACAGGCCGCCGAAGATCCGCTGGTCCACGAACCGCAGCTGTTCGGGCATGCCGCCATTGGGGCTGAGCCGGAACCGCACCTTGAGGTGCTTCTCGTCCGGGACATCCGCGTCCTGCATGAGGAGTTGGCCGCTCATGCCAAGGTGGGCCATCAGCGCGACGGCGGGACGCCCGTCCCCTGCCGGGTCTTCAGCGGTGCCGGCGGTTGCGTCGAGCAGCGGCATCCAGAGGAATTTCCCCCGGCGTACGACGTCGGCGACTGTGGCCCCTTCGAGGTTCCCGACGAAGTCCGCCGTCCCGAGCACGTGGCGGCGGATGGAGCGTTCGTCCAGGACTTCCACGGATTCGATGGTCCGGCCGCGCACCCAGCTCACCAGGCCGCGGCGGACCACCTCTACTTCGGGAAGTTCGGGCACAGCGCTACTTGGCGGCTATGGAACCGGCGGACTTGCCCCCGGTGGCGGAAGCCGCAGCGTTTGAAGCCGCAGTGCCGGAAAGGGCCCGCCAGGCGTCAGCAGCAGCTTCCTGCTCCGCTTCCTTTTTGGAGTGGCCGGTTCCCCGGCCGTACGCCGTGCCGCCGATGTGCAGGACTGCGGTAAAAACCCGCGCGTGGTCCGGGCCGGAGCCCTCCACCGCATAGTGGATGGTCCCAAGCTGCCGGCTTGCCGCAAGTTCCTGGATGCTGGTTTTCCAGTCGGTCCCGGCGCCAAGGGCGGCAGCGTCTTTGAGTAGGGGCCCGATCAGGCGCATCACCAGCTGGCGGGCCGTCTCGATGTCGTTGGACACGTAGGTGGCACCGATCAGCGCCTCCATGGTGTCGGCAAGGATCGACGCCTTGTTTTTGCCCTCGGTGAGCTTTTCACCCTGCCCAAGGTAGATGTAGTCGCCAATACCCAGGCTGCGCCCGATGCCGGCAAGGGCACGGGTACTGACCACGGCCGATCGGCGCTTCGCCAGATCACCTTCGGGCAGGTCCGGATTGTCCCGGTACAGGGCGTCCGTCACGGAGAACCCCAGGATGGAGTCGCCCAGGAATTCCAGCCGCTCGTTGGTGGGGATGCCGCCGTTTTCGTAGGCGTAGGAACGGTGTGTGAGCGCAAGACGAAGCGTCCCGGCGTCAATTGAGACACCGAGACGCTTCAAAAGCTCTTCAGTTGAAGACATCATGTCAGCCTGAGGGGCCGATTAGACGTCCGCGACCTTGCGGCCCTTGTACTCAAGGAACAGCGCGGTGCCGGCCGAGTCGGTGACGACCTTCGCCTGGTGCGGCAGGCTGTAGGTAACCTGGCCGTTCTCCACGGTCTTCACCAGGTGGGGGGCGGTCGCCTTCCACTGCGAGCGGCGGGCGCGGGTATTCGAGCGAGACATTTTCCGCTTGGGAACAGCCACGGCTAACTCATTTCTCTCTAGACAAACACGTACAAATCAATTTTGCCGGTCAGGCTTAGCCATATCAGCTAGGGCAGCCCAGCGAGGATCCAAGACCTCGTGGTGGTGCCCCGGCTCGTCTTCCAGGCGAACTCCGCATTCGGAGCAAAGGCCCTGGCAGTCTTCCCGGCACACCGGCTGGAACGGCAGATTGGTGACAACCGCGTCCCGCAACACCGGTTCAAGATCGATTACATCGTGCTCGACTCGACGTTGCTCTTCATCATCTTCTTCGTCCGAAAGCTGTACGCCCTCATAGAAGAAAAGTTCTTGCACATTGACCTCAAGGTCATACGCAAGGGGATCCAGGCATCGGCCGCATTCACCGGTTACTTCGGTGAGTGCGGTTCCGGATACCAGAATTCCTTCGTGTACGGCCTCAAGCCTCAGATCCAGCTCGATTTCCGAGCCTTCCTGAACACCAATGAGCGCCACACCAAGATCACCCGGTGCGGGTACATGTTCCTTCAGTGTCCGCATGCTTCCCGGACTGCGTCCGAGGTCCTTGACGTCGAACGCCAGGGGCGAACCAGCATCTCTTTTAATGAGAACTCCTGTTGAACATATGACCGACGTACCATCTTAGCCTGAAGAGCCGCGGGGACTCAAACCAGCCAGCGGGGACCGCCGAAGTACCTGACAAGCCTACCCTCTTGGCTGCTGATCGTCCGCCGACCCGCCCGCCAGCATCCTCCGATGCACTGATCTGGGAACGTAATCGGAGACGCTGCCGCCCAGGCCCGCGACTTCCTTGATCAAGGTGGAGGACAGGTGGATGTAATGTGCCTCGGCAGGCAGGAAGACCGTTTCCACTCCGCTCAGCTGCCGGTTCATCGTGGCCATGGGCAGCTCGTAGTCGAAGTCGGAGGACGATCTAAGGCCCTTGACGATGGCTGACACACCCCGCTGCCGGCAATACTCTGCGAGCAGCCCTTCGCCTACGGGTTCCACCACGATGCCCTTGAGCGACGCGAGGGTTTCACGGGCCATCTCCAGCCGCTCCGCGAGCGTGAACATGTACTTCTTGGCCGGGTTGGTGGATACCGCCACGATGACTTCATCAAACAGGCTGGCCGCCCGGGCAATAACCTCGAGATGGCCGTTGTGGATGGGGTCGAAGGATCCGGGGCAGACAGCGCGTCTCATGCTCCGAACCTACCCCATGGAAAGGCCGGGATACCATGACTGGATGCATCCACCACGGGAAGTTTCCACCCCCATGGCCCCTGCCCCCTGGCAGCGGACCGCGCTCGGAGCCAACCTCCTCGGACCCGATGGCGGGCTGGGCGTGACCATCTTCGAAGAGATGACCACCCTCGCGGCGCAGACCGGTGCCATCAACCTGGGGCAGGGCTTTCCGGACGAGGACGGTCCGCTGGAGATCAGGGAAGCTGCCCGCGCCGCCATCGCCGCCGGCATGAACCAGTACGCGCCCGGCAAGGGCATCCTGGAACTGCGCGAAGCGGTGGCTGCGCACCAGGAAAGGTTCTATGGCCTCACCCCTGATCCGCAGACCGGGGTGATCATCACCACCGGCGCCACTGAAGGCATCGCCGCCGCCCTGCTGGCTTTCACCGGCCCCGGAGACGAGGTCCTGACCTTCGAGCCGTTCTACGATTCCTACGGCGCTGTGATTGGGCTCTCCGGCGCCACCCACGTCACGGCTCCGCTGCTGGCCCCGGACTTCATGCCGGACCCGGCCGCCCTGGAAGCGGCCTTCAGCGGGCGGACCAGGGTGGTGCTGCTGAACAACCCGCACAACCCCACGGGCGCGGTGTTTCCCCGGAGTGTCCTGCAGCGCGTCGTTGACCTGGCCCGGAAGCACGACTGCCTGATCATCACCGACGAAGTGTATGAACACCTGACTTTTGGTCCCCGCCACGTGCCGGTGGCTTCCCTGCCCGGAGCGGGTCACCGTACCATCACCATCTCCTCGGCCGGCAAGACATTTTCGCTCACAGGCTGGAAGATCGGCTGGGTGACGGGCCCGGAGGACCTGGTGTCCGCTGTCCGGACGGTCAAGCAGTTCCTCACCTACAGTTCGGGCACCCCGTTCCAAGCGGCCATTGCCACCGGACTGGGCCTGCCGGACGCCTTTTACGATGGTGTTGCCGCCACGCTGCAGCGCAAGCGGGACATTCTGAGCGAAGGGCTGAGGGCGGCAGGCTTCGATGTCTACTCCCCGCAGGGCACGTACTTCGTCAACGTCGATACGGCGCCGCTGGGAATCCACGACTCCGTGGACCTGGCCCGCAGGCTGCCCGGACTGGTGGGCGTTGCCGCGATCCCGGTCCCGGTGTTCTGCCACCCGGAAGGGGCAGAGAGGACACGCAGCCTGCTTCGTTTTGCTTTCTGCAAAAGGACGGAGGTCCTTGAGGAGGCCGCAGCCAGGCTGGCAACCCTTGGCGGGCTGGTTTGATGCAGGCAGGCAGCGGGCGGGGTGCGGCCCGGTTCCTTCGCACCAGTGGACAGCATGCATCCATCGAGCCGGATGCTTTCACCGGGGGCGGCTACGTGCTCAGTATCGGCGGGGCAGAACAGTCCCACGTGGACCTGGCGCGGCCTGACCACATTTTCTACGAGTACCTGAGGCGGATCGGGCATCTGGTGGACCTGGCGGCCCCCGCAGGAACGCCGGTCACGGCGCTGCACCTGGGAGCAGGCGCCCTGACACTGGCCCGCTACATCCAGGCGACCAGGCCAGGATCCATTCAGTACACGGTGGAGCTGGAACGGGAACTTCTCGATTTCGTCCTCCGGCAGCTGCCACTCCCTGACGGGACAGACCTGCACGCCATCATCGGAGACGCCAGGGACGCACTCACGGAGCTTGATCCCGGACTCCGCTTCGACGTCGTCATCCTGGACATCTTCTCCGGCCCGGCGGCCCCCGCGCACCTTGCCTGCACAGAGTTTTACAGCGAGCTGAGGCAGCGGCTGGCCCCGCAGGGTCTCCTGATCGTGAACGTGGGGGACGAACCTGGCCTCACCCTGGTCCGCAGCCAGGCCGCGGCGATGCGGCGCGCAATGGGGGACGTCGCCGCTGTTGCTGAAGCAGGCATGTTCGACGGCCGCTACCCCGGGAACATCATCCTGGCCGGCACCCAAACATCCTGGCCCGCGGGCTGGTCTGAGGAACTGACCGCCCGGGGGCCCCATCCGGCCAGGGTCCTGGCCGGTGTGGACCTGGACGTCCTCGCGGCCTGATCAGGCGTCCCGCCGGAACAGTTTCCTACCGGCTGCTGCCGTCCGCCTCAACGGAACCGGAGCCGCTCCCGTCCGCATCCACGCCTTCGGCAATCAAGGCGTCCGGGTCGACGGCGTCAGGGACAAAGGGCTCAGCGAACCACAACCTGGTTTCGCCGTACTTCTTCTCCGCGAACCGCGCCAGCCTGACCGGCCACGCAGGCTCTGGCGAGCGTGACGACCTCTCCACCACCACCACGGCCGCGGGAGCCAGGTGGCCGGCCAGCTTTTCGAGCACCGCGGCCAGGGCCACCTCCTCCAGGGGATAGGGCGGATCCAGGAACACCAGGTCCCAGGCTGCTGCGGCAGCGGCGCGCTCAAGGAATGGCTCCACCTTGGACCGGTGGACCGTTACGGCTTTTCGGCCCAGGACCCCGTTAATGAGGTCGGCGTTGCGCTGGCACACAGCACTCGCCTTCGCATCGGACTCCACCAGGTCCACGGTTTGGGCTCCCCTGCTGCCACTCTCCACACCCAGGGATCCCGAACCGGCGTAGAGGTCCAGCACCCTGGCACCGCTGATGACGTCAAAGGCCTCGAGCCGCGAGAATAGTGCTTCCTTGACACGGTCTGTGGTGGGCCTGGTCAGGGAGCCAGGGACAGCCTGCAGCGGTGTGCCGCCTGCTGCCCCGGAAATGATCCGGCTCACTGCGCGCCTCTGCTTCCGCCGGCGCGCATTTTGGGGTCCGCCTTGCTAACCGCGTTCAAGGAACGCCTCCTTTTCGGGGTTGAGGTACTTGTCGATAGCTTCAGCCAGTTCCTGGTGTGCAGCCAGCGTCGGGTCGTGTGACACGATCTGCTGGGCATCGTCCCTTGCCCGGCTGATGACAGCTTCATGCTCGAGGACACGCAGCAGCCTGAGGGTGGAGCGGCCGCCGGACTGGGACGCGCCCAGGATGTCACCCTCGCGGCGGAGCTTGAGGTCCTCCTGGGAAAGGGCGAACCCGTCCGTAGTGGCGGCCACCGCCTCGAGCCTCTTCCGGCTCGGGTGGCCGGGTTCCAGGGCGGTGACCAGCAGGCAGGTTCCGGGCAGCCCACCCCTGCCCACCCGGCCGCGCAGCTGGTGGAGCTGGGAGATGCCGAACCGGTCGGCGTCGAGGATGACCATCAGCGTGGCGTTGGGAACGTCAACGCCCACCTCAATGACGGTGGTGGAGACGAGAAGTTTGACCTGGTTGTCCACGAAGCCGGCCATGGCGGCCGCTTTCACGTCCGGCAGCTGCCTTCCGTGCAGTGGAGCAAGGGGAACACCGGTGAGTGCCGGCTCGGCCTGGAGATGTTCGACGACGGCAGTCACCGATGCGAGTTCCCGCCCGTTTTCCCCCTCAAGGCCATCAGCCAGGTCCGTTTCCTCCGGGCTGAAGTCGCCGTCGTCGTCCGCGCCGATCTTGGGGCAGACCACATACACCTGGTGCCCGTTGTCGATTTCCTCCCGGGAACGGGCCCAGATGCGCCCCGCCCACGCGGGGTTTTCGGACAGGCCCACCAGATGGGTGCTGATCGGCGCCCGGCCTGCGGGCAGTTCGTCCAGCACCGACGTTTCAAGGTCACCGAAAACGGTCATGGCAACGGTTCGCGGGATGGGCGTGGCGGTCATGACCAGCAGGTGGGGCGGCTTCCGGGCCTTGGCACGCAGGGCATCCCGCTGCTCCACGCCAAAGCGGTGCTGTTCATCCACCACGATCAGGCCAAGATCGAAGAACGTAACGTTGCCGCTCAGCAGGGCGTGGGTGCCGATGATGATCCCTGCTGTCCCCGAGGCGGCATCAAGCAGGGCCTGCTTGCGGGCTGCCGTGGGCATCGAACCCGTGAGCAGCGTGACCTGGACCGAGGTATCGCCGAGGCCGCCCAGCAGGCCGTCCCTGGAGAGCGGCCCCAGGGAGCGGCGGATCGAATCGTAGTGCTGGGCGGCGAGTACTTCGGTGGGGGCGAGCAGCGCGGCCTGTCCCCCGGCGTCCACCACCTGCAGCATGGCCCGCAGCGCCACGATGGTTTTGCCGGAGCCCACTTCACCCTGCAGCAGCCGGTTCATCGGCGAGTCGCGGGCAAGTTCCGAGGCCAAGGTTTTTCCGACGGCGGCCTGCCCCGCGGTGAGGGTGAAGGGCAGGTCAGCGTCGAAGGCTGCCAGCAGCCCGCCGGGAACCTGGCGCCGTGCTGTGGCTTCCTCCGCGGCCAGCTGCGCCCGGCGGCGGGCCAGGGCGGACTGCAGCACCAGTGCTTCATGGTAGCGGAGCCGGTCCCGCGCCCGGCGCCAGTCCTCAGCGGTTTCGGGCGCGTGGATAAGGCGGTATGCCTCGGCCACCGGCAGGAATTTTTCACGCCGGGCGACGGCGGGCGGAACGGGGTCGGGCAACGCGTCCAGGTCCAGCGTTTCCAGCAGGGTGTGAATGGCCTTCTGGATCTTCCAGCTGGGCAGTTTGGCAGTGGCCGGGTAGACCGGGATGGGCATGGCGGCGAGTTTTTCCGGGTCCTGGCTGCCCTCGCTGAACGGATCGTCATCCAGGAGTTGAAAGTCCGGGTTGGTGAGGCCCAGTTGTCCCTTGAATTTGGTGACCTTTCCGGAGAACAGGGCCCGGCGCCCCTGCAGGAGATCTGTTTTTGCTTTGAAACCGTTGAAGAAGGTGATTTTGAGGGTGCCGGGGACTTTCCCGCGGTAGTCCGTTCCGCCGACCAGCCGCAGCCCTTGCCGCCCGTCGTCGTCGGACACCATGACGTCGGTGATGGTCCCGCGGCGGGCCTGCATGTTCCGGGTGCTGCTGGAGAGCACCCGGGCGATGAGGGTGACCTCTTCATCGAGGGGGAGTTCGCTGATGGGCGTGAGCTCACCGCGGTTCATGTAGCGGCGCGGGAAGTAGTTCAGCAGCCCGTCAACCGTGGTGATGCCCAGGTGCTTTTCGATGACGGATGCCGAACGCTTGCCGATCCGCCGTTCGAGCACAAGATCGAGTTCAGCGGTCATGCCCACTGGAGTTCACTGCGTCTGTGTGGGATTCCCGCGGCAGCGCGAGCTCGCTGATACTGATGTGGGAGGGTTCTCCCAGGGCCCGGATGATACTGACAGCAGGCTCGGGATCAGGAACGTGCACATGGACCCGCCAGCGGTAGTTCCCGTCCGCGTCTTCGTTGCCCCCCACCTGGCTCATGATCACGGATTCACCGATCTCGTCGAGCTGCTGGCGGAGCGTGGCCGCATGAAGCGGTGAAAG
Source organism: Pseudarthrobacter sp. W1I19 (assembly GCF_030817835.1). Classification (NCBI taxonomy): domain Bacteria; kingdom Bacillati; phylum Actinomycetota; class Actinomycetes; order Micrococcales; family Micrococcaceae; genus Pseudarthrobacter; species Pseudarthrobacter sp. W1I19. The sequence continues at coordinate 1,637,378 of NZ_JAUSZR010000001.1, read as the reverse complement.
GTTGATGGTGCACATGACTTCGACGCCGTCATCGTCCGGCAGTGCCGTGTGGATGTGGGGATCGGAGACGTCATAGCCGTGGAGGCCGTCGAGCAGTTCGCTTTGCAGTTCCACACCCAGGACGGCAGAACGGAGGCAATCCAGGATCAGGAGCATTCCCACTCCCCCGGCATCCACTACCCGGGCCGAGGTCAGCGCGTCCAGCTGGTCCTCCGTGCGGATCACGGCGGCCAAGGCACCTTCAACGGCGGCGTCCAGTGCCAGGCCCAGGGCGTGGTTGCTGTCGTCACCGTTCTGCCCGGCGTCCACCGCGGCCGCGGCCCGCGCCGCAGCCTCCATCACGGAAAGCATGGTTCCGGGAACCGGGTCGCTGAGGGCTGACCATGCCCTGATCTGGGCCCGGTTCAGCGCGGCGGCCAGCAGCGTGGACGTCAGCCGGGTGTGGCCCGCGAGTGGTTCCGCCGCGGCACACAGGAACACCGACAATAGGGTCCCCGAGTTTCCGCGGGCTTCCTCCATAGCAGCCTGGCCGGCGGCAGCCAGGACGACGCCGACGTCCAGTTGCGCGGGCTGGTCCTGCGCTGCAGCAGCGGACCGGGCAGCCGCTCGGACGGTCAAGTACAGGTTGGTGCCAGTGTCCCCGTCCGCTACCGGGAAGATATTGATGGCGTTGAGACGGTCGCTATGGTTCCCAATAACGGTCTCAGCCTTGCCCAACCACCTCTTCATCGCTTGCGCGTTGGCGGCAACCTTAGTGTGCAAAGTGATCCCATCCCCCGGCGTCCGCGGGCCGGCCCGCAATTTTGACGCTCGGGCTTTCATTGCTTCCCAATGCTTGTACTGAGCCTATCGCAGTGAATCCGGCTGGCAGCTGAACATCAGCAGGGAATGTGGCGAGCAGGCCGTGGTCCTCCCCGCCGTTGAGCACCCAGGCCGCCGGGTCCGTGCCCAGCAGCTCCGAGGCAGGCCGCAGCACCTCCCCCAGCACGTGCAGTTGTGCCGGGTCCAGGTCGATTGCGGCGCTGCTGGCCGTAGCCAGCCGCAACCCATCCCGGAGCAGTCCGTCCGAGACATCCAGCATGGCCGTGGCACCGGCCGTCCGTGCTGCGGGACCGGCTTCCAGCGGTGGCCGCGGCCTGCACTGCAGGTCGAGGAAGGCGCGCTCACGTTCCCCAAGGGCATCAACGTTTTCGGTCGACTCCAGGAGGGCCAGGCCAGCAGCAGCATGCCCGGCCATACCGGCAAGCGCAAGGACATCCCCCGGCTGTGCCCCTGACCGAAGCACTGCAGGACCGCCGTCGAGGGTGCCGAGGACGGCGACGGTGACCGAAATTTCCCGGCCGCGGCCGAGGTCGCCGCCCGCCACCGAGCATCTGGTTGCTCCGAGGTCCTTGATGCCGGCAGTGAGCCCTTCCGCAAGGTCTTCCACCCAGCTCACCGGTGTCTCGGGCGGGAGGGTGAGGCTCACGACGAGCGACGTGGCGGTGGCCCCCATGGCATTGATGTCGCTGAGGTTCTGCGCCGCGGCCTTCCAGCCGACGTCGAACCCGGTGGTCCGGTAGCCGTTTGGCCATTCCAGGCGGAAATCCTGGTCCTGGACCTGCGTGTCAATGCTGATGAGAGTCCTGCCGTCCGGCGCCGCCACCACGGCAGCGTCATCCCCCGGACCCAACAGCGTGGCCTCTGAGTAGGACCCGGCCATGGAAAGGCGGGGGAAGATCCGGGCCAGCAATTCGGCTTCGGAGAGGGCAGCAACGGCTGAGGGCTGCGGGGGGACGGTCAAACGGTTTTCTGGCACGCCACTACGCTACAGCGGGCCACGGACATTGGCTGGCCGTACCTCCTGGTGTCCTGACCGGCCCGGCTCCGGCGATAGGCTTGGATCATGCACCACCCCCACGCCTCCCTGACCGCCCGCCGTGCCAGGATGGCGCTGATCGGGGCTTTTGCCGCCCTTCCGCTGGCTGCTTGTTCACCGGTGGTGGACGTGCCGGCCGCCAAGGATGCGGCGAACCCGGCCTGCGCCCCCATGATGGTGGCGCTCCCCGAGGCCATCGGGGACTCAGCCCTCCGCAAGACGAACAGCCAGGCAACTGCCGCCTGGGGCGATCCCTCACTGGTGGTCCTGCGATGCGGCGTCAATGTGCCGGGACCCACTACCGACCGGTGCGTTACCGTCAACGGGATCGACTGGGTCATCAAGGAAGGCGACCCGGTGTGGACGCTCACCACTTACGGCCGGGAGCCCGCCACGGAGATCCTGATGGACCCGGACAGGATCAGTTCCGCCACGGTACTTGCAGACCTGGCCGTTGCCGCAGCAGAGGTCCCGGCCAGCCGGAACTGCGTGGGCCAGGAGGAGCTGCAGGACCTCCCGCAAAGCCAGTAGGTTTCGACAAGCTCAACCGCCGGACAAGCTCAACGCCCGGCCAACTCAACCACCGCCAAAGGTCAGCGCAGGCCGGTCTTCCGGTTCAGTGCCAGGTAGATGAGTTCGTCGATCAGGTCCGCGTATCCCAGGCCGGAGGCGGCCCACATCTGCGGGTACATGCTCTTGGGGGTGAAGCCCGGCATGGTGTTGATCTCGTTGATGATCAGCTGGCCATCCGGTGTGTAGAAGAAATCCACCCGGCTCAAACCCTCTGCACCCACCGCGTCAAAAGCAGCCGCCGAAAGTTCACGGACCCTGGTGATCGCTTCCTCGGGCAGGTCTGCCGGGCAGCTGAGCGCTGCGGCGTCGTCCTCAACGTACTTCGCATTGAAGTCGTAGAACTCGTGCGTGCCCCCGGCAACGGAGATCTCGCCGGGCATGGAGGTGCGGGGGGCATCGGTGCCCCTGCCTTCAAGGACTGCGCATTCAATTTCGCGGCCCACGATTCCCGCTTCGACGACGAGTTTGAGGTCGTGCCGCCGTGCTTCCTCAATGGCAGCGTCCAGCTCCTCCAGCGAGTCCACCTTCGAAATACCCATCGAGGATCCAGCCCTCGCAGGCTTGACGAAAACAGGGAAACCGAGGCGGTCAACCTGCTTCCGCACGGATTCAGCATCCTTGCGCCACTGCCTGTCGGTCACGGCGATATAGGGGCCCACCTGAAGCCCGGCAGCTTCAAAAACCACCTTCATAAAGTGCTTGTCCATGCCCACTGCGGAGGCCAGGACGCCGGCTCCGACGTACCTCGTGTCCGAGAGTTCCAGGAGCCCCTGGATAGTGCCGTCTTCGCCGAACGGTCCGTGCAGCAAGGGGAACACCACGTCTACGGCTCCGAGCTCCTGTGGAACCTCGTTCGGGGAAGCCACGATCAGCTGGTGTTCGCCGCCGATCTGGGCCAGCGTCACCGTTTTATACGACGGGACCACCTCGGGCAGCGAGGATGCGGCAAGTGACCACTGCCCGGTATCGGCGGGGGCCAGAACCCACTGCCCCGTCTTGGCAATCCCAATCGGGATCACTTCATACTTGTCCTTGTTAATGGCACCAAGGACGCCGGCAGCGGTCACGCAACTCACGGCATGCTCGCTGGAACGTCCGCCGAACAACACCGCCACCCGGGGCTTTGCCCCGCCGGCCGGTTCTGATGCGGTGAGATTGTGGTGGGACATGGTCAGTAATCGCCTTCAGGTTTCAGTTCCCGGGCCAGCAGGACAGGCCCCAGTTGGTCAACGGACAGCTTGCCTGCCAGCACAGCGACGACGGCGGCCGTGATGGGCATCTCGACGCCAAGCTTTGCCGCGAGTTCGTGGACGGCCTGGCCGGATTTGATGCCTTCGGCGGTCTGGGTCATCTTCTGGCCCACTTCCTCCAGCGTCAGGCCCTGGCCGAGCAGCCGCCCCGCGGTATGGTTCCTCGACAGCGGAGAAGAGCACGTGGCCACCAGGTCACCCAGGCCTGCCAGGCCTGCCATGGTTTTCGCGTCCCCGCCCAGCGCCAGCGCCAGGCGGGATGTTTCGGCAAGGCCGCGGGTGATAACGGAAGCCTTGGTGTTGTCCCCCATTTGCCGGCCCTCGCAAATACCTACTGCCAGCGCGATGACGTTCTTAACGATGCCGCCGATTTCCACCCCCACGATGTCCGCTGTGGTGTAAGGCCGGAAGTATGGTGCTGTGCAGGTGCGGGCTATCCAGCCGGCAGCAGCGGAATCAGTGCAGGCCACCACGGATGCTGTGGGCTCCTCGCGGGCAATCTCCATGGCAAGGTTGGGACCGGAAACGACGGCGATGCGTTCCGTTGGAACGCCAAGTTCCTCACTGATGACCTCACTCATCCGGGCATCGGTGCCCAGTTCCAGTCCCTTCATCAGTGAAACCACCATGGCGCCGGGGGCAATCATGCCTTTCCACCCGCGCAGTTGCGGGCGCAGGGACTGGGCCGGCACAGCCAGTATCACCAGATCGGCGCCGGCCAGCACCTCACGGACCTCTGTGGAGGCCGTAATGCTCTCCGGGAGGGCGATGTCCTTCAGGTATTGGCTGTTGCGGTGGAAGGTGTTGATTTCCTCCACCACTTCAGTGCGCCGGCCCCACAGCCGGATGGCACGCGGCTCACCGGCGGCGGTGGCGGCATCGGCCAGGATTTTCGCAAACGTGGTCCCCCAGGAGCCGGCCCCGAGCACGGCAACGGAACGGGCCGATCCCCCCTGTATCCCTTCAGGAATCACCGTCCCCTCAGGAATCACCGGGCGTCCGTTCGCCGGTCTGGGCCTGGCCGCGCTCCACGAAGCGCCCGTGCTTTGACTGCTGCTGCTTTGCCGGATCCCAACGCACCGCCGGCGGCTGCTCTCCCCTGAGCTCCGCAAGGAGACCGGTGATGGCATCCATGATGGCGTCAGTGGCTCCGGCCAGTGTGGCCTTGTCCAGGGGACGGCCGAAGAAGGCACTGAGGTCTACAGGATCGCCGACTAGAACACGGGACCGCTTGCGCGGGAAGAGGTGGAACCTCTTGCCGTAGCGCGGGAACACCTCGTGCGCGCCCCAGTGGGCGATCGGAACCACGGGAATGCCGCCTTCAAGGGCCAGGCGCGCGGCGCCGGTGTGGCCCTTCATCGGCCACAGGTCCGGATCACGCGTCAGGGTGCCCTCCGGATAGATGATGATGGCCCCGCCCTCGGCGACGATCTCCTGCGCAACCTGCAGCGAGCGGTTCGCTCCCGCAGTCGAACGCTCCACCGGGACCTGCTTGGTGGCATGGAGCAGCCAACCAAATGCAGGAACCTTGAAGAGGCCCGCTTTGGCCAGGAAGTGCGGGGCACGCTTCTGGTTGTACAGCATGTGGCCCACCACCAGCGGATCAATTTCGGTGCAGTGGTTGGGGGCCGCGATGAAGCCCCCGGCGGGAAGCTTCTCCGTTCCCTCCCACTTCTTGCTCATCATGAGGTTCATCAAGGGCCGGACAATGCCGGCGATGAACATAAAGGTGGCCCTGCTTTTCGCAGACTCTTTCACGTCGGTTCCGCTACTTCGTGGGGGTGATGTCGAAGTCGGCGCCCAGCCCGGCAAGCTTTTCGGTGAAGCGCTCGTAGCCCCGGTTGATGATGTCGATTCCGGTTACGCGGGATGTTCCCGTGGCGGCCAGGGCAGCGATCAGGTGGCTGAAGCCGCCGCGGAGGTCCGGCACGTCGATGTCGGTTCCCTTAAGCTGGGTGGGCCCGGAAATGACTGCCGAGTGCAGGAAGTTCCGCTGACCGAACCGGCAGGGCACGCTGCCCAGGCACTCACGGTGCACCTGGATGCTGGCGCCCATCCGGATCAGCGCATCTGTGAAGCCGAAGCGGTTCTCGTACACGGTCTCGTGAACAATCGAAACACCTTCAGCCTGGGTCAGCGCCACCACCAGCGGCTGCTGCCAGTCGGTCATAAAACCGGGGTGCACGTCCGTCTCCAGGACCAGGGGGTTGAGCTTTCCGCCCTTGTGGTAGAAGCGGATGCCGTCTTCGCCGATGTCCATCCCGCCGCCCACCTTGCGGTAGGTGTTCAGGAACGTCATCATGTCGCGCTGTGAGGCGCCTTCAACAAAGATGTCACCCTTGGTCACCAGCGCAGCGGATGCCCACGACGCCGATTCGTTGCGGTCCGAGAGCGCCCGGTGGTTGTAGCCGCCGAGGTCACGGACGCCTTCGATGCGGATGGTGCGGTCGGTCTGGACGCTGATGATGGCGCCCATCTTCTGCAGCACGGCGATCAGGTCGATGATCTCCGGTTCCGTTGCCGCTCCGGAGAGTTCGGTGATGCCCTCCGCGCGGGTGGCGCTCAGCAGCACCTGCTCAGTGGCGCCGACGGACGGGTAGGGCAGGGATATCTTGGCGCCGTGCAGGCCTTTGGGGGCGGAGATGTGGATGCCGCCGGGCCGCTTCTCCACCACGGCACCGAACTGGCGCAGCACATCGAGGTGGTAGTCGATGGGACGGTCGCCGATCTTGCAGCCGCCGAGATCGGGAATGAAGGCTTCGCCGATGGCGTGGATCAGGGGACCGCACAGCAGGATGGGAATCCGGGAGTCGCCGGCGTGGGCGTCAATTGCGGTGCTTGGCGCCGTCTTGGCCGCCTTTGGGTCCAGGGTGAGGTCCCCGTTGACCGGGTCCTTGACCACCGTCACACCGTGGAGCTGAAGGAGGGAGGTGACGACCTCCACATCCTTGATCTCCGGCACGTTCCGCAACACGGACGGCTCGTTGCCCAGCAACGCTGCCACCATCGCCTTGGGAACGAGGTTTTTCGCTCCCCGGACGCTCACGCGGCCCGCCAGCGGGACTCCGCCACGGATTGTCAGAACACTACTCATATACCGGTTTCCTCACGATAACTAGCCCACAAAACCTTGCAAAGGCTCCAACCAAGCATAGGAGGTCGCGTTACCGAACCGAAATACGCGTGCGACGGCGGCAGGGCGTGGCGGGCCGCCGTCGCACAGTCGGAGGTACTTCCGCCCGCTCAGGAAAGGCGGGCCGGCAGGGTTTTGGGGAAGAAGGCGGGGCGGGTGGCCTCATAGGCAGTGATGTCCGCCTCGTGCTGGAGCGTCAGCCCGATATCGTCCAGTCCTTCGAGCAGGCGCCAGCGCGTGTAGTCGTCGATGTCGAAGGGCGCCACGATGTTGCCGCACACTACGGTCTTGGAGACGAGGTCCACGGTGACCTGGGTACCGGGGGCGTTCTCGAGCTCCTTCCAGATCAGTTCGATGTCGTCCTGCGCCACCTGTGCCGCGAGCAGGCCCTGCTTGCCGGAGTTGCCGCGGAAGATATCGGCGAACCGGGACGAGAGTACAGTTTTAAAGCCGTAGTCCTTGAGCGCCCAGACAGCGTGTTCGCGGGAGGAGCCGGTGCCGAAGTCGGGGCCCGCCACCAGGACGGAACCGGCGTTGAACGGTTCCTGGTTCAGGATGAAGGACGGGTCCTTGCGCCACGCGGAAAACAGGGCGTCCTCGAAGCCTGTGCGCGTGATGCGCTTGAGGTAGACAGCGGGGATGATCTGGTCCGTGTCCACGTTGCTCTGACGCAGCGGGACGCCGATTCCGGTGTGGGTGGTGAACTTTTCCATGGCGTGTCCTAGGCTGCGTCGGTACGGATGGGGGTTTCGGCAGGCTCAACCACCGGATCGGGATCAAGGTCCGACGGCGAACTCAGGGTGCCGCGGATAGCCGTGGCTGCGGCCACCACCGGGGACACCAGGTGGGTCCGGCCGCCCTTGCCCTGGCGCCCTTCGAAGTTGCGGTTGGACGTGGAGGCGCAGCGCTCCCCCACCTCCAGCTGGTCCGGGTTCATGCCCAGGCACATGGAGCAGCCGGCAAAACGCCATTCAGCGCCAAAGTCCTTGAAGACCTTGTCCAGGCCTTCGGCCTCGGCTTCCAGGCGGACCCGTGCAGAGCCCGGGACCACCAGCATCCGGATGTTGGGGTCCTTCTGGCGTCCGCGGATGATGTCGGCGGCAGCGCGGAGATCTTCCATTCGAGAGTTGGTGCAGGAGCCCAGGAAGACGGTGTCCACCCGGATGTCCTTCATTGGTGTTCCGGCTTCGAGGCCCATGTACTGCAGGGCGCGTTCGGCGGCAGCCTTGGCGTTCTCGTCGCCGAAGTCCTCCGGCGAGGGCACGGATTCGGACAGGGAAACGCCCTGGCCGGGGTTGGTGCCCCAGGTAACGAACGGCTCCAGCGTGTTGGCATCAAGGTCCACCTGGACGTCGAAGGTGGCGTCGTCGTCGGTACGCAAGGTGTTCCAGTACTCGACGGCGGCGTCCCAGTCGGCGCCCTGGGGCGCGTGCGGGCGGCCTTTCATGTACTCGTACGTGGTCTCGTCCGGAGCCACCATACCGGCGCGGGCGCCTGCCTCGATGGACATGTTGCAGATGGTCATGCGGGCATCCATGGACAGGGCGCGGATGGCGGAACCACGGTATTCCAGGACGTAGCCCTGGCCACCTCCGGTGCCAATCTTGGCGATGACGGCCAGGATGATGTCCTTGGCGGTGACGCCCGGACGGAGCGTGCCTTCAACGTTGATGGCCATGGTCTTGAACGGCTTCAGGGACAGCGTCTGGGTGGCCATGACGTGCTCCACCTCGGAGGTTCCAATGCCCATGGCCAGCGCCCCGAAGGCGCCGTGGGTGGACGTGTGCGAGTCGCCGCAGACCACCGTCATGCCCGGCTGCGTGAGGCCCAGCTGCGGACCCACCACATGGACGATGCCCTGCTCGGCGTCGCCGAGGGAGTGCAGGCGCACACCGAACTCGGCGCAGTTGTTGCGCAGCGTCTGGATCTGCGTACGGCTGGTCAGGTCGGCGATAGGCTTGTCGATGTCCAGCGTGGGAGTGTTGTGGTCCTCCGTGGCGATGGTCAGGTCCGGGCGGCGCAGCTGGCGGCCGGCCAGGCGCAGGCCTTCGAACGCCTGCGGGGACGTGACCTCGTGGACCAGGTGGAGGTCGATGAAAAGAAGGTCGGGCTGGGCATTGGCACCTTCGCCGTCGCCTTTGCGCACCACGTGCGCGTCCCAGACTTTCTCGGCCAATGTCTTTGCCATGGCCATCTCCCTTCACTGCTGTTGACTGATGAGTTCCACTGAACCAGTACGCCTTCGCACTGCGCCAGCCGAAAGATTTGCATCTCAGATAATGAGACGGCAATATCATTACATGGACAATTCTAGTGGAGTCGGAGTCATTGATAAAGCGGCCCAGGTGCTTGATGCACTAGAGGCCGGGCCCACCACGCTTGCCCAGCTTGTGGCGGCAACGGGCCTGGCCCGTCCCACAGTCCATCGCCTTGCTTTGGCCCTGGTGCACCACCGACTGGTAAGCCGTGACATCCAGGGCCGCTTTGTCCTGGGAAGCCGCCTGGTGGAACTTGCGTCTGCTGCCGGCGAGGACCGCCTGATTGCCTCCGCCGGGCCGGTGCTGATGCAGCTGCGTGACGCCACCGGCGAAAGTGCCCAGATTTTCCGCCGACAGGGTGACTGGCGCGTTTGTGTGGCCTCCGCCGAGCGCCCCATCGGCCTGCGCGACACCATTCCGGTTGGCACGCAGTTGTCCATGAAGGCCGGATCGGCCGCCCAGGTGCTGCTGGCATGGGAAGACCACGACCGGCTGCTCGAGGGGCTGCAGTCTGCCCGCTTTACGCCTACCGTCCTGGCAGGAGTACGACGGCGGGGCTGGGGCCAGAGCCTCGGCGAGCGCGAGCCTGGGGTCGCGTCAGTGTCCGCACCGGTGCGCGGACCCTCGGGCCGGGTGATTGCGGCAGTTTCAATCTCCGGTCCTATTGAACGGCTCACCCGCCAGCCCGGCAGGCTGCATGCCGAGGTGGTGTGCAACGCCGGCCGCATCCTCACCGAGGCGCTGCGGAAAAACAACGACTGACGCACTAACGCCTGCCTGCCGGCTTGCCCTCGCCGCGGTGCTGCGGACGCTAGGATTTCGCCATGGGCAGCTATGCAGTGTTTCTTCGGGGCATCAACGTGGGCGGCATCAACATCAAGATGGCGGCGCTCCGGGAGGCGCTCACGTCCGCCGGTTTTCCGGACGCCCGGACCCTGCTTGCCAGCGGAAACGTGGTGTTGACCAGCAACCTGGAAGCCGCCGCAGTAAAACGGGAGTGCGAGAAATGCCTCCGGGACACCTTCGGCTATGACGCCTGGGTGGTAGTCCTGGACGCAGCCCGGGTGGCGGAACTGGTAACTGCCTGCCCCTACCCGGACGACGATAAGACGACGCACACCTACATCACGCTCTCCTCCGATATTGGCATGCTGGATGAACTCGACGCGGCCGGCGCCGCCTTGGAGGGCGCGGAGCAAAAGCGGCTGGGCCCCGAGGCGCTGGCCTGGCTGGCCCCCGCCGGGGGAACCCTCGACAGTCCGTTCAGCAAAGTCACGGCCAAGACCAGGTTCAAGGCCTCCACAACCACGCGGAATCTGCGCACCCTCATCAAAGTAAGGGATGCCGCCGTCGAACTCTCCGCGGCCGGCTGACTGACTCCCGGCCGGCGCCGTACTTCTACCCGGCCGCCGCCTTCAGTGCCGCATTGAAGGCTGAAAGCCTGCTGACTTCAACCTCCACAGGTTCTACAACGAGTTCCTGGGCCACGGCGGCAACCGCTGCGTTAAGCCGTTTCCGGGCCCGCGCAGCCCGGGCGTTCGCGGCGGCCGCCGCAATGAAACGGCCGGTGATGGCCAGGAAGATCCCCAGGACCACCCCCAAGGCGATCATCAGCGTCGGCACCGGCCAGCCCTCCACCCTGGGCACTTCCGGTACTGGCATTTGGAAGTAGCCAAGCGCGGCCAGGACGCCGAGCCAGCCCAGCCCTCCCAGGACTGTGAGCAGCGCCAGCCATTGCACCACATTGAACAGACCCCACCACCACGACTTCCGGTTGGCGCCCAGGTCGGTTCCGGCAATGGCCTGGTCAAGGGCATCGGACAACCGCTCCCTGCCTTCCCTCGCGGCGCTCCGGATAGCTGCCCGCCACGGACCAGGGGCGCCGGCGCTGGCGGCGTCGGCAAATTCGCGCACCGCCGCATCAGTCCGGGCACGCTCCGGCGCTCCGGCTGAGGGCAGCGAGGTCCGGTTCAATTCAGAAGGTGCCGTGCTGCGCAGATTAAGCCGTCGCAGCGGATCCGGCCGGAAGCGGGAAAGCCAGCGGGTGACGGGCCAGCCTGTCCGCTTCACCGATTCCAGCCGGTAGGACTGCCCCACGGCCCGGACCACAGCAGGAACGTTCGCTGCAATTGCCAGCTCGTCCGCAAGGCGCGTCTTTGCAGCGGGCCGGACCCCGGCCGCCTCTCCGGCACCGGACACTGCGCCCAATTCCGCCGAGGCCCGGGTGATGTCGGCAGTGAGCCGCTGCGATTGGGCTTTACGTTTCACCGCGACGCCGCGGATGGCATCCCGGACCTTGTCCACCCCTGTCCCGGTGAGTGCGGACGCCGCGAGAACCTGGACCTTGGCGAGTCCGTCGCGGGCAAGGATTGCCCGCAGGGATTCCAGGACCGGCTGCACGTCGTGGGCAGGAAGGCGGTCCACCTGGTTGAGGACCACCAGTGTGACGGCCCCGTGCGAGGCCAGGCGTGACAGGAAGTCATTGTGGACAGCTGCGTCGGCGTACTTTTGGGGATCAAGGACCCAGACCAGGACGTCGACCAGGCCCACCATCCGCTGGACCACTTCACGGTTCGCTGCCTTGGTGGAATCGAAGTCCGGCAGGTCCAGCAGGATCAGCCCTGTGTCCTCGCCGGCGAAGCCATCCACGGCTGCTGCATGATGGCGGTTCCGGACCTCCAGCCAGTCAAGCAGCGGTTCGCTGCCCTCAGCTCCCCACACCCCCGCCAGAGGTTCAGAGGTGGTGGGACGCCGAGCTGCCGCCGTCGCGATTTCCGCTCCGCTCACAGCATTGAACAGCGAGGACTTGCCGCTGCCGGTGGCACCGAAGAATCCCACCACGGTGTGGTCAGCGGACAGCGACCGCCGGGAGCTGGCACGCTCCAGCACTCTGAACACGTTTTGGAGAGACTCGTCGGGAAGGACACCTTCGCCCAGTTCCCGGGCGTCGTTCAGGGCCGTGAGCCTGCGGTCCAGCCGCGACGAATCGCGGGTGTCGGTGTGGCGGCTCATGCAGCGTCCGCCAGCCGGGCCAGCGCCTCCGCGTGGGCCGCGAGGGACCCGGCGGCAGGGTCGTCATGTTCAGGGAGCCGCGACAGGAATTTCTGCTGTTCGTCCTGCAGCAGCCGCTGGCAGCGCACGTGCAGGTCTTCCCTGGCTTTTTCGGCCATACGGCGGACAGCATCCTCCCCGAAGACCGCTTCCAGCAGCCGCTGGCCCACCACGGCGGTACCACCCGCCACACCCACTTCGAGTCCTGTCAGTCCGGCCGTCATGGAGAACACCACGATCATCAGGGCAGCGCCCAGGCCGTTGATGCCGAAGGACAGCCAGCGCGCCTGGGTCCGCTTTCCCTGGCCCTCGGTGCGGATCATCTCCATCAGGGCTTCCTGCCAGGCCCTGATTTCGGCGGCCGCCCTGTCTTCGAACCCGGGAGTGGTTCCGGAAAGGTCGTCAGTACCCAGCAGATGACGCCCGGCGGGGTCGGTCCGCCAGCGCTGGTCCGTGTCCTCGGCAGCATTTGCGGCTTCATCCACAATGACGGCCTGCAAGCCTGTCTCGATGGCTGCTTCCACCCGGATGGCGGGCGGCGGTTCGCCCCGGAAGAAGGCGCCCAGCCGGTCGCGGAACCGGCCAACGTTTTGTTCCAGGGTCCGGAAGAATTCCCCGGTGCCCACGAAGTCCTGCCAGCGGGCCAGCACTTCGCCGCGAAGGAGTGAGCCGTCCCTGGTGGCATCGAGGATGCGGGCAGCCCCGCCGTTGTAGGCCGACACGGCAGCGGCTTCGAGGTTGCCTACGGCCCGCTGCTGTTCCCGCGCGGCCTGGGCCACTTCAGCAACGCGGGTAGCCAAGGCCCTGACGGTCCCGTTCAGGGTGCGGCGTGCAATGTCGGAACGGCCTGCAGAGTCGGCAGCAAGATCCGCCAGCCAGGTGCGCAGCGGGAGGACTGTAGCGGCGGGGAGCATGCCCAGCGGGTCGAGGGCAGTCTCCGGAATGATGAACAGCTGCGCGGCACCCAGGCCTTCGCGGTCCAGGAGCCTGCGCAGGTCCTCGCTGACCTCGGCTTCCGCCCCCTGGGGCACCCGGTCCAGAACTACTGCCACCATGATGTCCCGGCCGGCTGCGTCGAGGAGCAGTCTCCAGGGAACGGCGTCGGCATAGCGGTTGGCAGTGGTGACAAAAATCCACAGGTCGGCAGCGGCGAGGAGCTGCCCCGCAAGCTTGCGGTTGTCGTCGGAGATGGAGTCGACGTCAGGAGCGTCCAGGAGTGCGATGCCTTCGGGCATGGCGGGGTCTGCCACGAGGACAAGGGAGGACATGGCGCCGGCGTCCGGGAGCGGCCCGGCGCTGGTGGCCGGCACCGGCCTGCTGGCGACATATCCGCGGATCCTGCTCAGGGTGGGCAGGACGCGCTGGCCCTCAAACCAGGCCGCCTCCGACGGGTGGTGCAGCAGGATGGGCTGGCGTGTGGTGGGGCGGATGGCTCCGGACCGGGTGACGGGATGGCCTACCAAGGCGTTGACGAGCGTTGACTTGCCCGCCCCGGTGGAGCCTCCGACGACGGCCAGCAGCGGGGCGTCCAGGCTGCGGTACCGCGGGAGGATGTAGTCGTCCAGCTGGGCCACGGCGCTGGCGGCGTCGCGCCTGGCCTGTTCTGCCTCGGGCAAGGCCAGCGGCAGCGAGGCAGCGGCAAGGTCATCCCGCACCTCTTCCAGCAGGGCCACAGCCGCCATCGCCGGCGGCGCTGGCTGTGCGTCGCGCGGTAAGTCCTGCTCGTTCCGCTCGTTCCGGGAGGTCACAGGAACATCATGCCAGTTCAGGGCAGGCTGGTCGCGTTCCGCAGGGCCCTATCAGTTCCAAAGATATTGCGGCCGTGGGTTGCAGCCCCTCCAACGCCCCATCACCTCTGGTGATGTTCGACGGCACTGCTGCCGGCGCAACGTGCGCGAGATCACCTCGAGTCGGTGCCAGGAGTGACCGGGCGTTACCGGTTGCGGGACGTGATGGCGCGTTGCCCTTTTAGCTGCAGGACGTGATGGAGGGATGTGGGGCCGCTAACCGGGCATGTGCGAAAGGCAACAAGACGTGATGGAGCGTCACCCGTTTAGCTGCAGGACGTGATGGGGCGTTCTCGGGTTTGGGCCAGGGCGATGAGTTCCATGAAGGAGGGCCCACACCGAATTTCGAGTGAAACGCGAAACGGCCCCGGGCATCTGCCCGGGACCGTTTCATTGGTGACCCCAGCGGGATTCGAACCCGCGTTACCGCCGTGAGAGGGCGGCGTACTAGGCCGCTATACGATGGGGCCGTGTACTTTACCGTACTTCTGACCGGCGTTTCCGCTGGTCAAGCTCAGTGATTCTTTCATACACTTCGCTGTGGTTTCAAATCGGCGGACCGGCTGAAACCGTCTGTTCTCCTGCCCGTTAGCGGGCTCTGAACAGAGCTGGGATACCAGGACTCGAACCTAGAATGACGGTACCAGAAACCGTAGTGTTGCCAATTACACCATATCCCAATGATACTTTCGGGCCGGATTCAGGGCTTTTGCCCTGCTCCGTGCCCCTCAGCACGAGAAATTACTTTACCCGACACTTCCGGCTCGCACAAATCGGCTCCTCCCCCGGCCAGTGGAGCGTGCGGGCCGCCGGTCCCGGCGGCCCGCACACGCCACTCGTTAGGCGATCAGCTCCTGCAGCGAAGACACTGAGTTGCCGTTGAATCCGGGGGCCTGCTCCCCCGCCCGGTTGAGCCAGACGCCAAGGAGGCCGGCCGCCGTCGAGCCTTCCGCGTCGAGCAGGCGGTTGTCGCCGACATACAGCGTGTGGGCAGGGTCCGTGCCCAGCAGCCGGACTCCTTCGAGGTAAATCGCCGGATCAGGTTTAGCCACTCCCAGGGTGTCTGTTCCCACGAGGCGGCGGACGCGTTCAAGTCCTGCCCCGTCAAGCTTTGCCCGCTGGTAATCATGGACGTTGTTGCTGACGGCACCATAGGGAATGCCTGCCCGGTCCAGCCTGTCCAGCAGCGGCATCACGTCCGGAAAAGGCTTCACATAGGCCGGCTGCTTCTCCATGTACGCGTTCAGCCACTGGTGCGATTGCTCGCCTTCGCCCAACTCAACCCCAAAATGACCCAGTGCAGCGCGGCCACGGAGCAGACGCTGCTCATTGAACGTCAGCTCGCCCGCCAGGTACCGGTCGTAATAGTGCGTGGTCTCGTGCGTGAAAATCCGCCCGAACCGCTCCCATCCCGCCTGGTTGAGGCCGGGCAGGAGGTGTTCGCTGACCTCCCGCAGGGCGGTGGTCATCGAATATTCGAGGTCAACCAGGGTGTCGTCGATATCGAACAGCACCCCGCGGACTGCGCCGAAGGGCGTGACCAGGACGGCACCCTCTGCCTGGCTGGGAGCAGTCATCAGCCGCGGAATGTCTTGAGCCGGCGGAGGGAGGACTCCTTGCCGAGGATCACCATGGACTCGAACAGCGGAGGCGAGATGCGCCGGCCGGAAACTGCGGTCCGCACGGGCCCGAAAGCCAGCCGGGGCTTGAGGCCCAGGTCCTCGACCAGAGCTTGCTTCAGGGCAGCCTGGATGTTGTCCGGCGTCCAGTCCTCCACCGGTTCGAGGACAGCGATAGCAGCGTCCAGGACCTCGGTCAGGTTCTCCGGCAGTCCCTTCAGCGCATCAGCGGCGACGTCGATGGCGTCATCTGCCTTGAAGAGGAAGGCCAGCATTTCGGGCGCCTCCCCCAGCAGCGTGATGCGCTCCTGGATCAGCGGCGCGGCCTCGGTCAGGATTTGCTCTTCTCGGTCGGTCAGGATCTCGCCCACGAGATCCGCGGCGCGCAGGTACGGCGCCAGCCGCTCCCGGAAAACCTCCGGTGCCAGCATCCGGACGTGCGTTCCGTTGATGGCTTCGGCCTTCTTGAGGTCGAAGCGTGCCGGGTTGCCGAGCACATCGTGGATGTCGAAATGCTCCACCAGCTGTTCAACGGTGAATATGTCCTCGTCAGCGCTTAGCGACCAGCCCAGCAGGGAAAGGTAGTTCAGCAGGCCCTCGGGGATGAAGCCGCGCTCCCGGTGCAGGAACAGGCTGGATTCGGGATCACGCTTGGAAAGCTTCTTGTTGCCCTGCCCCATCACGTAGGGCAGGTGGCCGAACTCCGGCATGTACTGTGCCACGCCCACGGCGTAGAGGGCGCGGTAAAGGGCGATCTGCCGGGGCGTGGAGCTGAGCAGGTCTTCGCCGCGGAGCACGTGGGTGATACCCATAAGGGCGTCATCCACGGGGTTGACCAGGGTGTACAGCGGCGCTCCATTGGCGCGGACCACCGCGAAGTCCGGCACCGATCCGGCGCGGAAGGTGATGTCGCCGCGCACCAGGTCGGTGAAGGTGATGTCCTCGTCCGGCATCCGGAGGCGCAGCACGGCCTCGCGGCCTTCGGCCTTGTACTGGGCGAGCTGCTCGTCCGTCAGGTGGCGGTCAAAGCCGTCGTAGCCGAGCTTCGGATCGCGGCCTGCGGCGCGATGGCGGGCCTCGATCTCCTCCGGGGTGGAATAGGACTCGTAAATGAATCCGCCCTCGAGCAGCTTGGCGATCACGTCCTGGTAGATGCCGCTGCGCTGCGACTGCCGGTAGGGCTCATGCGGGCCGCCCACCTCCACGCCCTCATCCCAGTCGATCCCCAGCCACTTCAGCGCATCCAGCAGCTGGTGGTAGCTTTCCTCGCTGTCACGGGCTGCATCGGTGTCCTCGATCCGGAACACCATGGTGCCCTTGGTGTGGCGGGCGTAGGCCCAGTTGAAGAGGGCGGTACGGATCAGCCCCACGTGCGGGGTGCCGGTGGGCGAAGGGCAGAAGCGCACCCGTACGGGCGTCTCCGCGGTGACGGGCGGGATGGAGGCAGCATTCGACGCAGAAGCAGTAGTCATAGTGGCTTCAACTTTACCGTCTGCCGCCAGCCGCCACCGCGGCAGGGGTCAGCGGCGGACGATGGGGTTGGACAGGCGGCCGATGCCCTCGATCTCCACCTCAATGCGGTCGCCGGCGCTGACCAGGCCAACCCCGGCCGGTGTTCCGGTCATGATGACGTCGCCGGGCAGGAGGGTGAACGCCTGGGAGACCACGGACACGAGTTCCCGCACCCCCCTGATCATCTGGCTGGTGCTGCCGTCCTGCCGCAGCTCACCGTTGAGCCGGGCCTGGATCTGCACGTCCTCGGGATCAAGTTCCGTCTCGATCCACGGTCCCAGCGGCGCGGAGGTGTCAAAGCCTTTGGCGCGGGTCCACTGGAGGTCGCTTTTCTGGACATCCCGTGCAGTGAGGTCGTTGCCGCACGTGTAGCCGAAGATGACGTCGTCAACGCGCTCTTCAGGCACGTCCTTGCAGATCCGGCCGATGACCACGCACAGTTCCGCCTCAAAGGAGACTTCCTCCGAGAACTCAGGGAGCACTACAGGATCATTCGGGCCCACGACGGCGGTGTTGGGCTTCAGGAAGAGGAGCGGCTGGGCGGGAACTTCGTTGCCGAGTTCGTGCGCGTGCTCCACGAAGTTGCGGCCTACGCCCACTACCTTGCTGCGGGGAATGATGGGCGCCAGCAGCCGCACGTCTTCCAGCTTGTGGCGGACCGAAGTGCGCTCCACCCCGTTGAAGAAGGGATCTCCATGGATAACAGTGATGACTTCGCTGCCTGCCTCACCTTCGACGACGCCGTAAAGGGGATCAGAATCAACGACAAACCTGGCAATACGCATGGCTCCTACCCTACCGTCTCGCCCGATCCCAGCCGGGCCGGCACTACGGCCGCGCCGCTTCGCCGCGCAGGTAGTCAAGCTGCGCCGCAACTGAGGTCTCGGCGGCACGCCGGACGGAACGGTCGACGTCGGAATAGACCGCATCCGTCACGTCACCAACGGCTGCGTCCCGGCCCAGCCCGTCAAGGACGGCGCGGATCTGCGCCAGCCGTTCGAGCCGGTGGCTGCGGTAGGCCCGGGCGATGTCCACAAGGGACGGCAGCACTGGACCGTGGGCGGGAAGGACAACCGCGGGCCCCAACTCCTCCAGCCTGTCCAGCGAGGCGAGGTAGTCAGCGAGGGTGCCGTCAGGGTAGTCAAGCACGGTGGTGCCGCGGCCAAGGATGGTATCCCCGGAGAACACTGAACCATGCGGGCCGTCACCGGGAAGGTGGAAGCACACGGAATCGGAGGTGTGCCCCGGAGTTGCCACAACCCTGACCTCGAGCCCGCCTGCCGAGATTACCTCGCCGCCCTTCAGCACCGTGCCGCTTCCGTGGCAGTGGGCGGGATCTGCGGCACGGACAGGAGCCCCGGTGAGCTGGTGCAGCCGGGCCGAACCGGCGGTGTGGTCGGCATGGCGGTGGGTGATGAGGATGAGTTCCACGGTCCCCGCCGCGGCAAGGGCCTGCAGGTGCGCCTCGTCCAGGGGACCCGGGTCCACCACCACGGCACCGGCGGATCCGGGAGCCCGCAGGATGTAGGAGTTGGTTCCCTCCAGGCTCATGGGCCCGGGGTTGGGGGCCAGGATGAACTGCGTCAGGGCCGAGCTGCGCTGAAGGACGGGGCCGGAAGCTGAAGTCACCATCCCATCTTTGCAGTCCGGCGGAATAAGCGGGACCCTGAGTCGGGTTGTGGCTACAGATCGTCACTTCCCTACCGAAAGCACCGCCATCATGACCACATCACCAACACCCGCCTTGTCAGAGCTCCTCGCCGGTGCTGCCGCGGCCGGAAACGACCACGCAGGAACCGAGAAGAGCACGGGCCTCCGGCACATCCACAACCACGCCACCGGCGCCGTGGTCTGGTTCCCCACCTGGCAGGCATTCCGCCGTACAGAAGACTGGGCGGAGGCGGTGGCCGAACAGGAAGCCGTGCTGGCCAAGGCAACCGAAGAGGGGACGTCAGTTGCAGCCGCAGCCGCCGAACATCTGGAGCAGCAGCTCGAGATCCTGCTCGAGAGGGCTGCAGTATCCGCCGACCCGAACGCGTTTGTGGAAGCCAACCTGGTGCCCCACCTGACCGAAACGTGGGCGGTAGCGGATGCAGTGGCCCGGACCTCCGGCGAACAGCTTCCTGACGGAACTCCGCCGGCCGGGCTTGCCTCGTATCCCTATGAGCTGTACACCCAGGACGGCGGAGTTTTCGCCAGCACCCTGTGGAACGACCTCCTTGACGCCCGGCGCCGGCGGGCGCTGGAGGAGGAAGCTGCCAGGAAGGCCCTGAAGCCCGTTTCCCGCAAGGCACTGAAGAATGCCGCACGGAAGGCTGCCCGGCGCTGATCTTCCCCGCGCTGGTCCTCCGCACTGCAAAGAATGACGACGGCGCCTGCCGGGCTCATCCCCGGCAGGCGCCGTCGTAATTTTTACAGTCAGGAAAAAGCGGGACTATGCGAGCCGGGTGAGCCAGCCGTGGGTATCGGGGACCGCGCCGGTCTGGATGCCGAGCAGCTGTTCGCGGATGGCCATGGTGGTCTCCCCTGCCTTGGCATCTTCTGAGCCGATGAACTCGGTGGCGTCCTTCAACACACCGATGGGCGTGATGACTGCCGCCGTGCCACAGGCGAAGACTTCCGCGATATCGCCGGAAGCAACGCCGTCGCGCCACTCATCGAGGGTGATCTTCCGCTCGGTGACTTCGCGGCCCATGTCCTTGGCCACCTGGATGACGGACATCCGGGTGACGCCTTCCAGGATGGTGCCGGTCAGCGCGGGCGTGACCAGCGAGCCGTCCTTCATCACGAAGAAGACGTTCATGCCGCCCAGTTCTTCGACGGCGTCGTCGTTGAAGTGGTCCAGGAAGAGGACCTGCTTGCAGCCGTTGGCTTCAGCTTCCTGCTGGGCGATGAGCGAGGCCGCGTAGTTGCCGCCGCACTTGGCATCGCCGGTTCCGCCGCGGCCGGCGCGGGCGTACTCACGCGAGATCCAGATGGAAACGGGCTTCAGTTCCCCGCCGAAGTAGTTGCCGGCCGGGGAAGCAATCACGCGGAAGGAGACCTCTCGGGCCGCTCGGACCCCCAGGAACGCTTCGGTGGCGATCATAAACGGCCGCAGGTACAGGGCTTCGCCGTCG
This sequence comes from Pseudarthrobacter sp. W1I19, assembly GCF_030817835.1. NCBI lineage: Bacteria > Bacillati > Actinomycetota > Actinomycetes > Micrococcales > Micrococcaceae > Pseudarthrobacter > Pseudarthrobacter sp. W1I19. The sequence continues at coordinate 1,617,218 of NZ_JAUSZR010000001.1, read as the reverse complement.
CCGCTGGGCACCCATTCCTTGTCGGCTGCGACCAGTTCCCGGATGGCGCCCAGGAAGTACTCCGCGGGCAGTTCGGGCAGGGCAAGCCTGCGGGCGGACTTGTTCAGGCGGGCGGCGTTGGCCTCGGGCCGGAAGGTCCAGATGGATCCGTCGGCGTGACGGTAGGCCTTGAGCCCCTCGAAGATCTCCTGGCCATAGTGGAAAACAGCGGCGGAGGGATCGAGGACGATCGGCCCGTACGCTTCAATCCGGGCGTTGTGCCAGCCGCCATTGCCGTTCTCGTCAACGCTGTAGTCGACGATGGCGGTGTGGTCGGTGAAGTAGTTGCCGAATCCCGGGTTCTCCAGGATGGCTGCACGCTCTTCAGCAGACTTCGGGGTGGCCGAGAGTTGCTGGCTAAATTCGACGCCGTGGGCAGTCTGAGTCATGGTTCCTCCACGATCGGCCGCCTTGGCTTCAGCGTTGAACGGCAAGGCGGCATTTGGTGATTCGAGACAAGCTTACGCCCGTTGCCGGCTGGCCCTGGCGCGGCTAGAGGCCTGCGGCGATGGCGTCGCCCACAGCGCTGGTGCTGCGGGCACCGCCGTCGCGCTTTTCGACGTCGGCAACTACTGCTGCTTCGATCCGGCGGGCCGCCGCGGTGTAGCCGAGGTGGTCCAGCAGGAGTGCTGCGGACAGGATGGCGGCGGTGGGGTCGGCCTTGCCCTGGCCGGCAATGTCCGGTGCCGAACCATGTACCGGCTCGAACATGGACGGCGCGGTGCGGTCCATGTTGATGTTTCCGGAAGCTGCCAGGCCGATGCCGCCGGTGATGGCTGCGGCGAGGTCGGTAAGGATGTCGCCGAAGAGGTTGTCGGTCACGATCACGTCAAAGCGGGAAGGGTCGGTGACCATGAAGATGGTGGCAGCGTCCACGTGCAGGTAGTCGTGGGTGACCTCCGGGAACTCCTGGGCCACGGCTTCGACCGTGCGCTTCCAGAGGTGTCCCGCGTAGACCAGGACGTTGTGCTTGTGGACGAGGGTCACGTGCTTGCGTTCGCGGGCGCTGGCGCGGCGGAAGGCGTCCCGGACCACGCGCTCCACGCCGTGGGCGGTGTTCAACGAGACTTCGGTGGCCACCTCGTGGGGCGTACCGGCGCGCAGCGTGCCGCCGTTGCCGACGTAGGGGCCTTCGGTGCCTTCGCGCACCACGATGAAGTCGATGGTGCCGGGGTTGGCCAGCGGGCTCCCCACCGTTCCGTAAAGCCGCGAAGGCCGCAGGTTGACGTAGTGGTCCAGGCTGAAGCGGAGCTTGAGCAGCATCTCGCGCTCGATGATGCCCGAGGGGATGCGGGTATCGCCGGGGGCCGCCCCGACGGCGCCGAACAGGATGGCGTCCCGGGTGCGGAGGTCAGCCAGGACGTGGTCCGGGAGGGTTTCCCCGGTGGCCAACCAGTGCTCCGCGCCGAGCTTGTAGTGGGTCTGCTTGAGCTCTACGCCCTCCGCGGCCACAGCCTTTTCCAGCACCTTAAGTGCCTCTGCAATGACTTCAGGGCCAATGCCGTCGCCGGGGATAACTGCAAGATCGATGGAGGATGCGCTCATACTTTCAGGGTAGCCAAGTCATCCAGATGCTGGTCAAGCTGTCTCATTATCCGAACACGGCCGTTGTCACAGCCGTTCAGGATTCAGCCGGCTCCTCGTACTTCGGGAACACCGGGGCCGGTGCCGGCAGTGCCGTTCCGGCCGCAATGGGCGTATCGATGGCGGAGAACTGGCGGGCCTCCCCTTCGGCCTGGCCCAGGGTGTCCAGAAGTGCAGCAGTTGCCGTGGGCATCACCGGCTGGGCCAGGATGGCCACGATGCGCAGGACTTCCAGGGTGACGTAGAGGACCGTATTCATGCGTTCGACGTCGGTCTTCCGCAGCACCCAGGGGGCCTGCTCGGCGAAGTAGGCGTTGGTGTCACCCAGCACAGCCCAGATTGCTTCGAGGGCGCGGCTGAATTCCTGCTTGTCAAACGCGGCCCGTGCAGCGTCGAGGAGGCCGCGGGCCTGGGCGAGGATTGCGTTGTCTTCGGCGGTGAACGCGCCGGGAACGGGTACCTTGGCACCGCAGTTCTTCGCCACCATGGACAGTGAACGCTGTGCCAGGTTCCCGAAGTTGTTGGCGAGGTCGGCGTTCATCCGTCCAACGATCGCCTCATGGTTGTAGCTTCCGTCGGCTCCGAACGGCACTTCACGCAGGAAGAAGAACCGCACCTGGTCAAGGCCGTACTGTGCCACGAAGTCGGCGGGGGCCACCACGTTGCCCAGCGACTTGGACATCTTCACGCCGTTGTTGTGCAGGAACCCGTGGATCATCACGCGTTTGGGCAGTTCCAGCCCCGCGCTCATCAGGAAAGCGGGCCAATAGATGGCGTGGAAGCGGGAGATGTCCTTACCGATGACATGGACGTCGGCGGGCCAGAACTTCCGGAACTTGTCCGAGTCGACGTCGGGGTAGCCCACACCGGTGAGGTAGTTGGTGAGGGCGTCCACCCAGACGTACATGACGTGCTTGTCGTTGCCCGGGACCGGGACGCCCCAGTCGAACGTGGTGCGGCTGATGGACAGGTCCTCCAGGCCGCGCTTGACGAAGCTGATGACCTCGTTGAAGCGGTACTGCGGGGCGCCGAACTCCGGCTGCGCCTCGTAGAGCGCAAGGAGCTTGTCCTGGTAGGCCGACAGCCGGAAGAAGTAGCTCTCCTCGGCCGTCCAGGTCACCTCGGTGTCCGTCTCCTTGGAGTAGCGAACGCCGTCGTCCTTGACCACGGTGTCATCCTCGCCGTAGAACGCCTCGTCCCGGACGGAATACCAGCCCTCGTACTTGGACAGGTAGATGTCCCCGTTGGCCTCCATCTTTTTCCAGATGGCCTGCGAGGCAGCGTAGTGGTCCTGGTCCGTGGTCCGGATGAAGCGGTCGTAAGTGATGCCCAGGGCGGAATGCGCGGCCTTGTAGACCTCGGCGTTCCGGTCCACCAGCTCCTTGGGCGTGATGCCTTCCTTCTCAGCCGTCTGGGCGATCTTCATCCCGTGCTCGTCGGTGCCGGTCAGGAACATCACGTCATAGCCGTCCAGCCGCTTGAAGCGAGCCATGGCGTCGGTGGCTATGTACTCGTAGGCGTGACCGATGTGGGGCACGCCGTTGGGGTAGGTGATGGCCGTGGTGATGTAGAACGGCGTTTTCTCTGAAGCAGTCACGGGAGGACGTTACCTTCGGTGCGGAGGGACAGGCTAGATCAGTTCAGTCAGGGTATCGCTGAGCCGGACGAGTTCGTGGTCGTGCGAGGCAACGAGCACCGCGATGCCGTCGGACGTGGTGTCCTTCAGGATGCTGATGATGCGGTTGGCGGAGGCGCGGTCAAGGCTCGCCGTGGGTTCGTCCACCACCAGGACCCGGGTGCCCAGGATCAGTGCGCGGGCGATGGCCACTCGCTGGCGTTCGCCGCCGGAGAGCTGGGCGGGGCGGTGCCGCATGCGCCGGCCCAGGCCCACCAGGTCCAGCAGGTCCTTGGCCATGTCCCGGCGCTGGTCCACTTCGCCGTCGGGAACAGCCGGCAGCAGCACGTTCTCCAGGGCGCTCATGCCATCGATCAGCGCACCGCCCTGGTCCACGTAGCCGATGAGGGCGCGACGGCGGTCGGCGATTTCGTCGTCGCCCATGCTTTCCAGGGAGTCGCCTTCCCAGAAGACACGGCCCGACGTCGGCAGGGTCAGGCCCGCGCTGACGGTCAGGATGCTGGTCTTGCCGGAGCCGCTTCGGCCGGCGACGCAGTGCATCTCCCCCGCGTGCAGCGTCAGGTCGAAGCCTTCCACCACACTGACGGCTTCGGCACCGCCCTTGCCGCCACCGTAGCGAATGGTGATATCGCTCAGTTCCAGCGGCGTCCCGTGGTCAGCGGCCTTGACGATGGTGTTGGCGCGCGTCTGCAGGGGGACGTCGCCGGAGCCGGACCGGCGGCTCCGCTGGACATTCGTCTGGTTTGTCATTGGACCACTTTCGTTGCAATCGGTATCCAGCAAAGTACAGCCACAAGCCCGGCCACGCCTGCCCACAGGGCGGCGTAGGGGGCCAGCAGCAGGCCGATGCCCAGGGCGCCCAGCACGCCCAGCGGCAGGGCCACGGTTCCCACCAGCGCATTCTCGAACAACCGGACCTGGCGGAGCATGTCCGGGTTCCAGCCCATTGCTTCGAGGATGCCAAGGTACTGGCGTTTGGCATTGAGTTCAAAGCGTCCGGTGACGAGGGTGAGCACCAGTCCCACCACCACGCCGGAGAGCGCCAGGAGGATGCTCGGCAAGGCCACACTGGCGGCCGCGAGGCCGCTCAGTGCGCTGGCGCCGGCCGCGCGGGGAATGTCGATCAGCAGCGCGATCAGCCCGCCCACGGCGGCGCCGAAGACGCCCACCGCAACAGCCAGGGACAAGGTATTGAACTTGTTGGTGCCCAACTGCCGGTTCGCAAAGGTCAGCGGCGAGTCCACCGGGATGAGCCTTTCGTCGTGCTGCGGCTCCTGGTCAATAACGTCGCGGTGGCGCAGTTGCTGTGCAGCGAAGAAGGCCGCGGCAGCGTAGAGGACCAGGACGGAAACGGACACCAGTGCAGTGGCGACGCTCCAGCTGACGAGGCTCAGGACGAGGCCCGCCACGGCCAGCAGGACCGCACCCACGCCGAATTCCTCGAGCACCCAGCTGCGGATCCGGCGCTGGGTCCAGCCCATCGCGCGGAGGGTCCCGGCTTCGGACCGGCGTTTGCGGATGTAGCTGACGGTGGAGGCGCCGGTCAGGAGTGCAGCTCCGCACAGCGTGAGGAAGAGCAGCGTGACGTTGGTTCCGGAGAGGGACCCCGTCACGGCCTCGGCCGCGTTCTGCCGGACCCAGGACTGCTGGACCGTGCCCAGGGCAGATTCCTTGCCGGCGTCGTCCTTGGAGTAGCCGGGAACGAAGATGCTGGCATCTTCACGGGCGGAGCCGGCCACGATGGTGGCTTCCAGTCCCATACTGCGGATCTCGGCGGCCAGCTTTTCCACCTCCGGCTGGGCCTCCTTCCAGCTTCCGGGAGCATCTGCGCGGACACGGACGGCATCGATGACCGAGGCGTTTTGCGTGTAGCCGCGGGCAGCCGCGAGTCCGTAGTAGTCGGTGATGGCGCCCGCGGACTGGCTGGCAAGGCCGGTTGCGCTCAGGGAAGGCTTCAGCTCCGCGGCCGAAACGTCCTTGCCCTCGGGATCCTTGACCAGGCTGAACGGAGTGGGGTCATAGCCGCCCAGCGGAAGCCTGTTGACGTCACCGGCCGCCTTCGACACAGCAGAGGGGTCGAAGGTTCCGTACACCATGGCCAGCGGAGCTGCGACCTTCTTCCCGCCGGTCTCGAGGTTCTCGCGGTAGGACCGCTCGTCCACGGGTTCGCGTTGGGTCTGGTCCACGGGGGCGCCATTGGCGCTCTTTTCGGGGAGCCGGTTTACGGTGACCCACTCGCCCGGGACCGCGGCCTTGTCCACTGCACCGTTGGAGGCAGTTTTGCCGTCGGTGTACTTAGGGGCCGCAGCAAAGTCCGTGCTCCATTCAGCGGGCGTGTAAAGCCCCTGGTTGAAGTTGCCCGTGGCGCCCAGAAGGGACGTGTGGTCTGTGGAGCCGGGCCAGGAGAGGACGAACGGGTCCTTCGAAACAAACGGAAGGTAGTCCTGGCCCAGGGACCTGGAAACTGTTCCGACGTCCTTGACCACCTTGCCGGCGTCGTCGATTTCCTCGATCTTGACGTTGTACTTCAGGTCCAGGGACGTGCCCGAGCGAACCACCAGGGGTATGGCCTGGGACTCGGCGGTGAGCTGGCCGGTGCGCTTGGCCTGCTGGTACTGGGTCATCAGCGGTGCCCAGTATTTGAGCTTCACACCCAGGAAGTCGGGTCCTTCCTTGAGCTGGTCCAGGCCGATGCCGTTGGTGAAGAGGCCTTCCAGGTAGCGGCCCACGGCGCCGGCGTTCCGGGCGTCGCCGGGAGGGGCCTTTTCCAGCGGGGCAAGGAAGTCCCCGGCGGATCCCAGCAGGGCGCGTTCGGCGGCAGGATCGACGGCGACCACGGACTCGGTCACTTCCGGGGCCAGGGGCAGCGACACTGAGAGGTTAAAGAGGTTGTGCTCGGAACCGCCGGCGGGCGACGGGAACTTGATGCCCGTTTCACCGGATGGGGCGGCAATGCGGATGCTGCTGCCCCCCGCGGCCTGCTCCTCGACGAGTTTGGCCTTGCCCAGGGTGCCTTCCGCGGTGGACTTGAACAGGGTCTGCTCTGATATTCCGTCGGAGCTCACGGCGCTGGCCGTCAGGCGGTACTTCTTCGCCTGGTCGCTCAACACGGACTCTGCCGCGGGCCACTGGGCCGGGGCGGTGGCGCCTGCGGCCTGGTCCGCCGTCGCGGTTCCCGCCAGCCCGGCGTTGTAGCCGAGGTAGTCCATGGCGTCCAGCCGCGGGGCTTCAAGGTTCTGCGTCACGCGGGACACCAGGCTGATGGGCGCTGCCACCGAGGTGCCGGACATCTTCCTGATGGCTTCCAGCTGCTCGAAGGTGATGCCGCCGGTGCCGTTGGCGATCTCCGGCTGCAGCATTGCACCGGAGGGCGCCTTGGCCTGCACCAGGACGTCGTAGAGTCCCCGTGAATTTTCGTCCACGGTCCGGCTGAGCGCCGCCTGCGACTGGCTTTGGACGATGACCGACAAGCACATGGCTGCGATCAAGATGGCCGCGGTCAACAGCAGCACCCTGCTTCTGATGAACCTCTGGACGGCGTTCATTGAACTCCCTGAAACCTGGATTGCGTGCGCACATTCGAGTCCGCGCGCGGCGGACGTGGGCGATTACGGACGGATGTGCAAAAGGTATTGGCCGGCCTGCCGGCATGGTCCCCAGTAAGGACCCAGCCATTGTAAGCAGACCGGCCAATCATACGTGGCCCGCCCGGACGCGCCGAGCGGAGGCCGACGCTTCGGCGTTTCCCCCTGGGCTTAGTCCTCCAGGTCCACTTCCCGGACCATCTCGGCGCCGATGCCGGCCTTGATGGCATCCAGGACCTGCTGGGGCACGGAGCTGTCGATGGTCAGCAGCGCGAGCACCTGGCCGCCCTGGTCGTGGCGCGCCACCTGCATGCCGGCGATGTTGATGTTGTTCATGCCCAGGATGTGGCCGATAGTGCCGATCACGCCGGGACGGTCGGTGTAGGCGACCACCACAAGGTGCTCGCTGATGGGAATTTCAACTTCGAAACCGTTGATGCCCACCAGCTTTTCGATCTGCTTGGGACCGGTCAGGGTACCGGCCACGGAGATCTGGCTGCCGTCGCTGAGTGCCCCGCGCAGCGTCAGGACGTTCCGGTAGGACTCCGTCTCCGGGGTGGTGATCAGGCGGACGTTGATGCCGCGCTGCTCGGCGATGACCGGGGCGTTGACGTAGGAGACCTGTTCGGTGACGACGTCGGCGAAGATGCCCTTCAGTGCCGCCAGCTCCAGGACCTTGACGTCCAGGGAGGAGATCTCGCCGGCCACCTCGACGTCGAACTGCGTCAGGGAGTCGTGGGTAAGGGCGGTGAAGATCCGGCCCAGCTTCTCGATCAGCGGGATGCCCGGGCGGACGTCCGGGGCGATGATGCCGCCGGCGACGTTGACGGCGTCGGGAACCAGCTCGCCTGCGAGGGCGAGGCGGACGGACTTGGCCACTGAGACGCCGGCCTTTTCCTGGGCTTCGTCGGTGGACGCACCGAGGTGGGGGGTGACCACCACGTTGTCCAGCTTGAAGAACGGCAGGTCGGTGCTGGGCTCCTTGGCGAAGACGTCCACGCCGGCACCGGCGATCTCACCGTCCTGCAGGGCGGTGAAGAGTGCTTCCTCGTCCACCAGGCCGCCGCGGGCAACGTTCACCACGTAGGCGGTGTTCTTCATCTTCTTGAACGCATCTGCGCCGAGCATGCCCACGGTTTCAGGGGTCTTGGGCATGTGGATGGTGATGAAGTCGGACTGCGCCAGGAGCTCGTCCAGGGTAACCAGTTGCACGCCGAGCTGCGCTGCCCGGGCGGAGGTGATGTAGGGATCGTACGCAAGGATCTTGGTGTCGAAGCCCTTCAGGCGGGCTGCCACCAGGGCGCCGATGCGGCCGAGGCCGATGATGCCGATCTTCTTTTCGAACAGTTCGATGCCGGTGTACTTGGAGCGCTTCCACTCGCCGTCCTTGAGGGCTGCGCTGGCCTGCGGAATGTGGCGGGCCAGGCTGAGGATGTGGCCCACGGTGAGCTCGGCGGCGGAGACGATGTTGGAGGTGGGGGCGTTGACCACCATGACGCCGGCCTGGGTGGCGGCCTTGATGTCCACGTTGTCCAGGCCCACGCCGGCGCGGGCGATGACCTTCAGGTTCTTCGCCGCGGTGATTGCCTCGGCGTCCACCTGGGTGGCGGAACGGACCAGGATCGCGTCAACGTCACCGATGGCAGAAAGCAGCTGGGAGCGGTCAGCGCCGTCGGTCTGGCGGATTTCGAAGTCCGGGCCGAGGGCCTCAATGGTGGCGGGGGAAAGTTCTTCGGCGAGCAGTACTACGGGTTTTGACACGGCTGATCCTCTGCGTTGCAGTCCTGGGGATGGAACAAGTCTAGGCCGACGGAAAGGCCGGGCTCACATTGTTAAGTGTGAACCCGGCCTCACGTCGCCCATTTAGTAGGTCAGGAACCCTTTAGCGGGCCGCAGAACCTTCAACGTAGTCCACGTCCTGCTGCTGCCAGGAGAACAGGGAGCGCAGCTCGCGGCCGACAGCCTCGATGGGGTGCTGCTCGGCCTTGGCACGCAGTTCCTTGAACTCCACGCCGCCGTTGTCCTGGTCTTCGATGAAGCGCTTGGCGAAGGCACCGGACTGGATGTCGGCGAGGACAGCCTGCATGTTTTCCTTCACCGCGGGGGTGATGACGCGCGGGCCGGAGACGTAGTCGCCGTACTCGGCGGTGTCGGAAACGCTCCAGCGCTGCTTGGCGATGCCGCCTTCCCACATGAGGTCAACGATGAGCTTGAGCTCGTGGAGCACCTCGAAGTAGGCGATCTGCGGCTGGTAGCCGGCTTCGGTCAGGGTTTCGAAGCCGTACTGGACCAGCTGCGACACGCCGCCGCAGAGGACAGCCTGCTCGCCGAAGAGGTCGGTTTCGGTCTCTTCGGTGAAGGTGGTCTTGATGACGCCGGCGCGGGTGCCGCCGATGGCCTTGGCGTAGGACTTGGCCAGTTCCCAGGCGGCGCCGGAAGCGTCCTGCTCGACGGCGATGATGTCCGGGATGCCGCGGCCCGCTTCGAACTCGCGGCGGACCGTGTGGCCCGGTGCCTTCGGGGCAACGAGGATGACGTCAACGCCCTCCGGTGCCTGGATGTAGCCGAAGCGGATGTTGAAGCCGTGGGCGAAAGCAAGGGCCTTGCCCGGCTTCAGCTTGTCCTTGATGGAGTCGTTGTAGATTGAGCGCTGGTGCTGGTCCGGTGCCAGGATCATGATGACGTCTGCCCATTCGGCGGCGTCGGCAACGTTCTTGACGGTGAAGCCGGCGTCCTCGGCCTTGGCGGCTGACTTGGAGCCGTCCTTCAGCGCGATAACAACCTCGACGCCGGAATCGCGCAGGTTCAGTGCGTGGGCGTGGCCCTGGGAGCCGTAGCCCACAATGGCAACCTTGCGGCCCTGGATGATCGACAGGTCGGCGTCGTCGTCGTAAAACATTTCAGTCACTTGCGTAACTCCTCTTGAGTGGATTTGTAGATAGATATGTGGTGGTGCGGTTACGGGCGTCGCGCTCTGCCGGGCGGGGCCCGGGCAGGTTCCTACGCGGAGCGCAACGCCCTGTCACTCATGGAGCGGGATCCCCGTCCAACGGCCAGGGTGCCGGACTGCACGATTTCGCGGATGCCGAAGGGCTCCAGCACTGAGAGCAGTGCCGTGAGCTTTTCGGGATGGCCGGTTGCTTCAATGACGACGGAATCGGTGGAGACGTCGACCACTGAAGCGCGGAACAGGTCTGCAGCCTGGGTCACCTGCAGACGAGTTGCGGCATCCGCACGTACTTTGACCAGGATGTGGTCGCGCTGTACGGAAGATTCGGAGGTCAGCTCAACGATTTTGATGACGTTGATCAGTTTATTGAGCTGCTTGGTGACCTGCTCGATGAGGTCGCCATCGGCGTCGACCACCACGGTCATCCGGGAGATGCCCGGAACCTCGGTGGGGCCGACGGCCAGGGAGTTGATGTTGAAGGCCCGGCGGGCGAAGAGGCTTGCAACCCGGGTCAGGACGCCCGGCTTGTCTTCAACCAGGACGGAGAGTGTATGGCGGCTCATGGTCAGTCCTCTTCTTCCCATTCCGGGGTCATGTTGCGGGCAACCTGGATCTGGTCGTTGCTCACGCCGGCGGGCACCATCGGCCACACCATGGAGTTGGGGCTCACCACGAAGTCGATGACCACCGGGCGGTCGTTGATTTCGAGTGCCTTCTGGATGGTGGCGTCGATGTCCTCATCGCGTTCGCAGCGGAACGAGGCGCAGCCGTAGGCCTCCCCCAGCTTGACGAAGTCCGGGATGCGGACGGTGTCATGGCCGGTGTTGAGGTCGGTGTTTGAATAGCGGCCCTCATAGAAGAGGGTCTGCCACTGGCGCACCATACCCAGGGAGGAGTTGTTGATGACGGCAACCTTGATGGGGATTTTGTTGATGGCGCAGGTGGCCAGTTCCTGGTTGGTCATCTGGAAGCAGCCGTCGCCGTCGATGGCCCAGACCACGCGGTCCGGCTCCCCCACCTTGGCGCCCATGGCGGCCGGGACGGCGTAGCCCATGGTGCCGGCTCCGCCCGAGTTCAGCCAGGCGTGCGGGCGCTCGTACTTGATGAACTGCGCCGCCCACATCTGGTGCTGGCCAACGCCCGCCACGTAGATGCCTTCCGGCCCGGTCAGGGCGCCGATCCGCTCGATGACCTTCTGTGGGGCGGTCAGTCCGTCTTCCGGTTCGGTCCAGCCCAGCGGGTAGGTTTCCTTCAGGTTGTTCAGGAATGCCCACCAGGTGGTGAGGTCCGGAGTGCCTGATGCCTCGAACTGGGTGCGGACGGCGTCGGTCAGCTCAGGAATGATCTCCTTGACCGAGCCCACGATGGGTACGTCCGCCGTGCGGTTCTTGGAGATTTCGGCCGGATCGATGTCGGCGTGGATGACCTTGGCGTTAGGGGCGAATGTCTTCAGCACACCCGTCACGCGGTCATCAAACCGGGCGCCGAGGGTGATGAGGAGGTCGGACTGCTGCAGGGCGGTCACAGCCGAGACGCTCCCGTGCATGCCCGGCATTCCCATGTGCTGCGGGTGGGAGTCGGGGAAGGCACCCTTTGCCATCAGCGTGGTGACAACGGGAGCCCCGGTTGCTTCGGCAAGTGCCAGCAGCTCTGTGGAGGCATGTGCCTTTACAACACCGCCGCCCACGTACAGGACCGGCTTGCGGGCTGCGGCGATCAGCTTGGCAGCTTCACGTACCTGCTTGTTGTGCCCGCGGGTAACAGGTCGGTAGCCGGGCAGGTCCACCCGCGGCGGCCAGGAGAAGGTCATCTGGCCCACCTGGGCGTCCTTGGCCACGTCCACCAGGACGGGACCCGGACGTCCGGTCGAGGCCAGGTGGAAGGCCTCCGCCATCACGTGCGGGATGTCGTTGGGGTCGGTCACCAGGAAGGAGTGCTTGGTGATGGGCATGGTGATGCCCACAATGTCCGCTTCCTGGAAGGCGTCGGTGCCGATCACACCGCTGGACACCTGGCCGGTGATGGCCACCAGCGGCACGGAGTCCATGTGGGCATCCATGATGGCGGTAACGAGGTTGGTGGCGCCGGGGCCCGAGGTGGCGATACAGACGCCCACCCGCCCGGTGACCATGGCGTAGCCTTGCGCGGCGTGGCCGGCTCCCTGTTCGTGACGGACCAGGACGTGATTCATGCTGGAGGCCATCAAGGGGTCGTAGGTGGGCAGGATCGCGCCACCGGGCAAACCGAAAATATCGTCGACGCCGAGTTCTTCGAGCGAGCGGACAATAGCTTGCGAGCCGGTCATCACCGTTGGGGGTACAACGTTGTTCGGCCCAAGGACAGGAGAGGCGGCAGCAAGGTCGGCGACGACGACGGCGTGGTCAGCCGTACGGTCGGCGCGTTCCGGAGCCTTGGGGGCTCCAGCGGACTTGGTAGCCATCAGCGAGGGGCTGATCGGCGATCCTTTGCTCATCGGACTCTTCCTTGTGGATCATCTGTGTTACACGGAAACTGCGGGAAATAAAAAAACCCCTCAGCCTGGCGGCTCTTCGAGGGGTTTGCGCGTGACGGTTCGTTACCAGGGCTAATGTGCCACGCGCTTGGCAAGGACGACGACTGCATCTGCAGCGGCGCAGCTGGTAACGAAAGTCATGCGTTCAGTTTTCCCTCTGGTGAGATACGTGTCAACGAGGCACCACCCGATCTCACCATGTGGACCTCATTGTCCACTAACTGATCCTGCCGTACAGGATCAACCCCCACCCGCCCTACTGTAGCCAACCGCAAAAAGCGGCAGGGCTTAATAAGGCTGAGGCCGAGGGCCCCAAGGGATTCGGCGCCCAGCGCCGAATCCCTTGGGTAGGCCTTAGCCGCAATATGCGCCTGTACTGGCGCTGTGTACCAGCTTGGCGTACTTGGCGAGGACACCCTTGGTGTACCTGGCGGGCAGTGGCTCCCAGCCCACCTTGCGGGCTTCGAGCTCCGCCTCGTCCACCAGGAGGTCGAAGCTGCGGGCTGCGATGTCCACGCGGATCCGGTCGCCGTCCTTCACGAAGGCGATCGGGCCGCCGTCGACCGCTTCCGGAGCGACGTGGCCAATGCACAGGCCCGTGGTGCCGCCGGAGAACCGGCCGTCCGTGAGGAGCAGGACGTCCTTGCCCAGGCCCGCACCCTTAATGGCGCCGGTGATGGCAAGCATTTCGCGCATGCCCGGCCCGCCCTTGGGTCCTTCATACCGGATGACCACAACGTCGCCGGCGTGGATCTTGCCGTTGTCCAGCGCGTCGAGGGCGCCCTGTTCCCGTTCGAAGACACGTGCTGTGCCTTCAAAAACGTCGGCGTCAAAACCTGCGCTCTTCACCACCGCGCCCTCCGGGGCCATGGTGCCGTGCAGGATGGTGATGCCGCCGGTCTTGTGGATCGGGTTGTCCAGTGCGCGCAGGATCTTGCCGTCAAGGTCGGGCGGGTTGATGGCTTCGAGGTTTTCGGCCACGGTCTTGCCCGTGACAGTCAGGCAGTCGCCGTGCAGCAGGCCGGCGTCGAGCAAAGCGCGCATGATGACGGGCACGCCGCCGATCTTGTCGACGTCGGTCATCACGTAGCGGCCGAAAGGCTTGAGGTCACCCAGGTGCGGGATCTTGTCGCCAATGCGGTTGAAGTCGTCAAGGGTGAGCTCCACCTCCGCCTCGCGGGCGATGGCCAGCAGGTGCAGGACGGCGTTGGTGGAACCGCCGAAGGCCATGGTGACGGCGATGGCGTTCTCAAACGCCTTCTTGGTCATGATGTCGCGGGCGGTAATGCCTTTGCGCAGCAGGTTGACTACCGCTTCGCCGGACTTGCGGGCGAATTCATCACGACGGCGGTCTGCCGAGGGCGGGGCGGCCGAGCCCGGCAGGGACATGCCCAGGGCCTCGCCGATGCAGGCCATGGTGTTCGCCGTGTACATGCCGCCGCAGGCGCCTTCGCCGGGGCAGATGGCTTTTTCGATGCGGGTCAGGTCTTCCATGCTCATCTTGCCGGCGGCGCAGGCGCCAACAGCTTCGAAGGCGTCGATGAGCGTGACTTCCTTTTCGGAGCCGTCCTCGAGCTTGACCCAGCCGGGCATGATGGAGCCGGCGTAGAGGAAGACGCTGGACAGGTCCAGGCGGGCGGCCGCCATGAGCATCCCCGGGAGGGACTTGTCACAGCCGGCCAACAGGACCGAGCCATCGATGCGCTCGGCTTGCATCACGGTTTCCACGGAGTCGGCAATGACTTCGCGGGAAACCAGTGAGAAGTGCATGCCTTCGTGTCCCATGGAGATGCCGTCCGAGACCGAGATAGTGCCGAACTGCATGGGGAACCCACCGCCGGCGTGGACCCCTTCCTTGGCGCCCTGGGCCAGCCGGTTCAGGGAGAGGTTGCAGGGGGTGATTTCGTTCCAGGAGCTGGCGACACCCACCTGGGGCTTGGCGAAGTCGTCATCGCCCATGCCGACGGCGCGGAACATGCCGCGGGCCGGAGCAGCGTGAATGCCGTCAGTAACTACCCGGCTGCGCGGCTTGATGTCAGGCTTGCTGTCGGTTCCCACCAGGGTGTCCTCACTCATAGGGGAAAGTCTATGGCTCCGCGGAACGGCGCGACGACAGACCCGGGCCGGTTAAGCGCAAAACCGGGAATATTTCCGATCAGATAGTGGACTGTCATCTCGCATAGTGAGATGCTCCCCCTTGCCCCATGGCTTTTGTGGCGTGGCGCAACGGTGCGCCCGGCGCGCCGGCTGACGGACGTCGTGTTGCCGCCCCGCCTGGACAGAGCGCCACCTGCAGTGTCCGCGGCACACGGCGTCGCGGCAGGTCAAAGTGCTGGACAGCGATCTGGACCCGACGTAGCGTCGGGCAAAGGAGCTTGCCCAACCGACTGAAGGGATTGCCATGGAAGCTGTCTTCTTGATCATTCTGCTCGCTGTTTTGGCGGGTGTTGTGTGGTGGCGGCTGAACGCCAAAAAGTCCGCTGCCGCCCGGGAGTCATCCCCGGACCGGGCCGCCGGGCAGGCGGAAAGGCCCGGCGTCGATGGTAGTACCCGGACTGACGGTGCACTCTCCGGCGGCAGCGCCGCAGCGTCCGCCGAGGCCGCGGGTACCACTGGTATTGCCAGCGCGGCGGGATTCGGCCGCCCGGCAGAGCCCACAGCGCCCACCACCGCGGAGGAGCCGGCCGAGCGGGTGGCCAGGCCGGACAGGTCCCCTGCTGCGGAGGCACAGCACAGCGGTACCGGGTCGTCCGCACTTGGCGCCGCAGTCGCCGGCAGCGGAGTAGGTGCCGGCAGCGGAGTAGGTGCCGCCCGCGAAGAACGCCGGATCCAGGATGCGGCCGAATGGGAAACCCAGTGGTCGGAGGCATCAGGCTCAGCCCCCGCCCGTGAAAGCGCGTCCCACCGGGAAGGGACGGCCCCGAAGGCGGGGTTCGAGGCTGTGCCTTCCGAAACCACGGATGAGGGCGCCGCGGACTCGCAGCCGGTTCACCACGCTGAATACACCGCCCCGCAGGCCCCTACCCTTCCCGGGGCTGAGACGGCGGCAGTGGAAGAACCGGAGGACGCCGGCACGGCAGCCGCCGCCCCGCAGCCGTCCGCGGCCGGTCCCCACCACACTGAACACACCCAAAACGCTTCAAACTCCGACGTGCCGCCTCCCCCAGGCGGCGCAGGCATTGGACTCCCCACCGACGCCGCAGCAACGGAAACGCAGGACCGGGCGCAGTCCTCTGCGCTGGTGGAAACCGGCGCAGACCATACCCAGGACCCGCCGTCGGCAATGCCCGCGTTCGAAACAGGACCGTCGGCCACAGAGCCGGCTGCACCGAAAACAACCGGGCACCTGGCGGCGGACGAGCCCTATGGCGCGGGCTCGGCGTCGGCCACTGCTGACGGAAGCGGGCCGTGGGACTACACCGTCAAGGGTGACGCGGGCGCCATGGTCTACTACGAGGAGGGACACCCCGAGTATGAGCAGACAAGGGCTGATGTGTGGTTCGAGTCGCCTGCCCATGCAGAGGCTGCCGGTTTCAGGGCGCCGCGGCGGAGGCGCATTTAGCGGAGCCAGTTCCCGCCGGCGGACGCACCCGGCTGCGCACGTCATGGCGGCCGCTGGTGTTTGCCTCGCCCTGCTCCTGTCTGCCTGCACGGGCAACCCGGAGGGAACGCCCACGGGCAGCAGCCCTTCACTGAGCACGTCTGCAGAGCCGACGCCGGGACCACCCCAACGCATGGATCTTCAGCTGCAAATCCCTTGGGCCGCAGTGTTCCTTCCGGACGGAACAGCGGTGATCTCTGAACGCGATACTGCCCTCCTCAAAACAGTCCGCTCCGGTGCTGCCACTGAACTGGGTGAAGTTCCAGGCGTGGTTCCGGGAGGAGAAGGCGGCCTGCTGGGACTTGCGCTGTCTCCCGGCTTTGCGACGGACCGTTACCTCTACGCCTACTTCACGTCGGGGCAGGACAACAGGATTGCGCGCCTTCGGTTGGCAGCAGCCGGCGACGGCACGCTTTCCCTGGGAGAACCGGAAGTGATCTTCACCGGGATTCCGAAAGCGTCCACCCACAACGGGGGCAGGATCCGGTTCGGACCGGACGGCTTCCTGTATGTAGGCACCGGCGACTCCCAGCGCAGGGAGCAGCCGCAGGACCCCGAGGCGCTGGGCGGGAAGATCCTCCGCCTGACAGCCGACGGCGCCCCGGCACCAGGCAATCCGTTCGGGAATGCCGTTTACAGCCTGGGACACAGGAACGTCCAAGGGTTGGCCTGGGACGCAGAGGGGCGGCTATGGGCCAGCGAGTTCGGGCCTGACGTCAATGATGAACTGAACCTGATTGTGCCCGGCGGCAACTACGGCTGGCCCGCCGTCACCGGAGCACCCCACCGCCCCGAATTCCGGGACGCAAAAGTCGTCTGGCCCGCAACCAGCGAGTCCTCGCCCAGCGGCCTGGAAATTGTGGGCTCAACGGCGTACTTGGGTGCACTGCGTGGCCAGCGGATGTGGACGGTGCCCCTGGCTGGCGAGGAAGCAGGCTCTCCTGTGGCCTATTTCACACGGGAATACGGGCGGATCCGGGATGTGGTCCACACCCCGGACGGCGGTTTTTGGCTGCTGACAAACAATGAAAACCCCGACTTTGTGCTGGTTTTGCCCCCTCCGGGCTGACCAGACCCCGGCTGCCGCCGTCGATTTCACATGCACCAAAAGTTCGTGTAGAGTTTCATGTCGTTGCGGAGATCAACGGGGAAAGAAAAAGCCCAAACGATCGAAACAAAAGATGCACCTCTAGCTCAATTGGCAGAGCAATTGACTCTTAATCAATGGGTTCCGGGTTCAAGTCCCGGGGGGTGCACCACTGGGAAAACAGCCTCTGGCTTGCGGAAACGCAAACCGGGGGCTGTTTTGTTTTTCGGCACCTCAAGCATTCGGGTTTAGCGGCCCAGCATTCGCATAGCTGGAGTCTGGAACAAAACGCTCCATCACCTCCTGCAGCTATTTGTGCATCGCTCCATCAGTTTCCCGTGAAGTCCGACGGCGGCCTGCCTCGGCAGCGTGCGTCAGCTGATGGAGCGTTAGCTGATTGGTTGCAGAAGCTGATGGAGTGTCGGCCGACTGCTTGCGGGAAGTGAGCGCGCGATTCCAACCTGGCGGCCATGAGTGATGGCGCGTTCCCCGATTCGTTGCTGGACGTGATGGCGCGTTCCCGGAGGCGGGCGGCAGGTGCAGGGCAAAAATAAAGCGTGACCGCAGCCTGTAACAGCTGGGATCACGCTGAGGACCGGCAGTGCCGGCCGAAGCGGGCGTGAGGCCCTATGGCGTCATGGACGGGTTCTCTACTAACGCCGCGGTGGCGGTGGTACCGAACTGGCTTGCCAGCTCGCGGACAACAGCCTTGAGTTCCTGCCGCAGGGCGTCGGGGTCAATGGTGGCCGCTGCAAGGACCGTACGTTCCATCTCGACGGCGGCGGCGACGGCTTCCTTGCCCCGTTCAGTAAGGGACACCACATGGCTGCGGCGGTCAGAGGTGCTGCGGACCCTGGCGATATGCCCGTGGGCTTCGAGGCGGCTCAGGGTTTTGCCCATGGTCTGGGCCTGGACACGTACGTATTGGGCAAGCTGCGCCTGGGTCATGGGGCCCTGCGCGTTGAGGACCTCTATGGCGATAACACCGGCATGGGTGAGACCGATAGCGCCGAGTTTTTCATTCCAGGAGTGTTCAACGAGGCGCGCAGCAGTGGACAAGAGGCGCCCTGTGGGCCATTGATCCATATCAGGCATAGCAGCAAGTATAGCCAAGTGCCGATTAGCACTGTTCCGCCCTGCTTACTAGGCTGATGTGTCCCGCCTGCAACAAGGAGAAAAACAATGGCTGACCGACTCGTAACAGGTGACGACGCACCGCAGTTCACCCTGAAAGACTCGACGGGGAAGGACGTCAGCCTGGCACCGCGGCCGGGCCGCCAGACCATCGTGTACTTCTACCCCGCCGCGGCAACCCCCGGCTGCACCAAGGAAGCGTGCGACTTCCGGGACAACCTGTCCTCGCTGCAGTCGGCAGGCTATGACGTCCTGGGCATTTCCCCCGATCCGGTGGAAAAGCTCGCCAAGTTCGCCGCCCAGGAAACCCTCACCTTTCCGCTGCTCTCGGACGAGGACCATGCCGTGGCGGAGGCATACGGGGCTTGGGGCGAGAAGAAAAACTACGGCAAGACCTACGAGGGCCTGATCCGGTCCACCGTTGTGGTGGATCCCGACGGAAAGGTGGCACTGGCCCAGTACAACGTGCGCGCCACCGGCCATGTGGCCAAGTTGCGCCGGGACCTGAAGCTGGACGCCTGACCCGGCCTCCGCTGACGCAGGTCCCGCCCGCGCGACGCTACAATAAAGACTGGCATCCGCCGTCGTACATTCCTGGCCCTGACACAGGCGCCTGAACGTGCGGCGCCGAAGGCCAAGCGCGAGTGGTGAAATTGGCAGACACGCAGGATTTAGGTTCCTGTGCCTTCGGGCGTGGGGGTTCAAGTCCCCCCTTGCGCACTGCCTGTCAAAGATCCCCCGGCCTTCGTGACCATGTCACGAAGGCCGGGGGATTTTTTGTTTCCTTGCCGCCGCCCGGCGGTCATCAGTCCCCGGAAATGCCCGGGTAACACCAGTGCGCTGAAAAAGTCCTTGACGTCGACCCATCCATGTTTCCGCAGCAGCCGAATACCCAGTGAGACACCAGCCAAGGCAGGTGCCCACCAACCGGAAGCAATCAGCGCCGCGAACATCCCGTTCACGGCCAGGCGACATGTTCAACCCAAGGAGAACCACAATGCAGACCATCAAGCGCACCACTTTCAGCGTCGCAGGCGTTGCAGCTGCAGCTCTGCTCAGCCTGACCGCCTGCGGCGGCTCGGCAGGCACGTCCAGCTCCTCCGCTCCGGCCGCCGCGCCGTCAGCCTCCGCTTCGGCGAAAGCCTCCACCATGGCCCCGTCACCGTCTGCCAGCTCCTCCGCAGCCATGATGGATCCGGCCGCCAACCTGGTGGGCACCGGCTGCGCCGCCTACGCCCAGCAGGTACCCACGGGCGCTGGTTCGGTGGAAGGCATGGCGCTGGACCCCGTTGCGGTGGCAGCATCCAACAACCCCATCCTGACCACCCTCACGGCTGCCGTTTCCGGCAAGCTGAACCCGAAGGTGGACCTGGTGGACACCCTCAACGGCGGTGAATTCACTGTCTTCGCGCCGGTGGACGACGCCTTTGCCAAGATCGACGCCGCCACCATCGAAACACTGAAGACCGATGATGCGCTCCTGAGCAAGATCCTGACCTACCACGTGGTTCCCGGCCAGATCACCCCGGACAAGATCACCGGCACCCACGCCACTGTCCAAGGCGGCTCCGTCACGGTCACGGGCAGTGGTGACACCCTTAAGGTGGATGACGCCAGCGTGATCTGCGGCGGCGTGAAGACCAAGAACGCAACGGTCTACCTCATCGATTCAGTGCTGATGCCCAAGTAATCCAGGCTGCAGCAGCAAGGCCCGGGGCCCGTTCCGAGAAGGACGGGCCCCGGGCCTTTAAGGTGGCGGCTGCGAACACGAGGCGGAGTCATGCGCCTCCCGGAAAGCGCACCTCCAGGTCAACTAGACTGGGTCCCGGCCCGCAACCGGCGGTGCCGGCAAGATCCCGAGGTGATAAACGCGTGCCCAGCAGTCCATCGCGGCGGACGGTCCTCACGACCGGTGCCGCCCTCCTGGCGTTGAGCGTCACCTCATGCACCGGCGTACCGGCCCCGTCGCCGTCGCCCGCTTCCCCTGCCCCCAGCACGACGGAACCCGCCGCAACCTTCAACTTCGGCACAGCGGTGCAGCCACTGGGCCTCGACCCCGCGCTGTCAAGCGATGTTGAATCCCAGCGGATCACCCGGCAGATCCTCGAAGGACTCGTCGGCGTGGACCAGACCACCGGGAAACCCACCCCCCTGCTGGCCACAGAGTGGAGCGAAACCAACGAGGGTCGCACCTACACCTTCAAATTGCGCAGTGGTGTGAGCTTCCACGACGGAACCCCCTTCAACGCCGACGCGGTGTGCACCAACTTCAACCGTTGGTTTGCGTTTCCGGAGAACCTCCGCCGGCAGGCCCCGGGCAGCTCGTTCAAAGGCGTGTTCAAGGCTCACTCGGACCAGCCGGAGCTGTCCATCTTCAAAAGCTGCACCGCGGTGGCGGCCGATACCGTGCAGATCGACCTCACCCAGCGCTTCACCGCATTCCTGCAGGCCCTGACCCTGCCGGCCTTCGCCATCGCCTCCCCCGCTGCGCTTGCGGCAGGCAATGCCGACGTGCTGGACCAGAACCGCGCGGGCCAGGCCGTGTCCGCCTTCGGCGCCAGTCCGGTGGGCACCGGTCCCTTCATCCTGAAGTCCTGGGACGAAGGCAGCGTCACCCTGGCCAGCAATACGTCCTACTGGGGAGACCGTGGCCAGATCGCCACCATCAACTTTGTGGCCTACAACCACCCCCAGGCCCGCCTCCAGGCCTTGCTGGACGGGAAAATCGACGGCTACGACGCCGTGACGGTGGGCAACTTCGACCAGCTGGTGAAGCGCGGAAAGCAGATTGTGCAGCGGGACCCGTTCTCCGTAATGTACTTAGGGCTCAACCAGGAGATCCCGGTCCTGCAGAACCAGAAAGTCCGGCAGGCCATCGAACTGGCCATCGACAAAGAAACGCTGATCCGCAAGTTCTTCATCGACAACACTGCCGTGGCCACCCAGTTCGTCCCGCCGAAGATCAGCGGGTTCAACAACGACGCCCCCGCGCTGGGGCACGACCCCGCCAAGGCCAAGGAGTATCTCAAGGAGGCCGCATACGCCGGTGAAGAGCTGAGGTTCTACTACCCGCTGAACGTCACCCGGCCCTATCTGCCCACTCCGGAGAAGGTTTACGCCGAGATCAGCCGCCAGCTCACCGCCGTGGGCTTCAACGTCAGGCCCGTCCCCGTGGACTGGTCTGAGGGGTATCTGCAAAAGGTGCAGTCCCCGGGGGACCACGCACTCCACCTGCTGGGCTGGAACGGGTCCTACTCGGATGCCGACAATTTCGTTGGCCCCCTCTTCGGCGAGAAGAACGGCGAGTTCGGCTACCAGGATCCCCAGGTCTTCTCCAAAATCAACAGGGCCCGCGGAATGCCCGAGGGGCAGGAGCGGGATGAGCAGTATCACACCATCAATGCCCAGATTGCCGCTACTGTTCCCGCGGTCCCCGTTGCCTTCCCCATCTCGGCACTGGCCTTGTCCGACCGTGTGGTGAGCTATCCGGCGTCGCCTGTATTAAATGAAGTTTTCACCAAAGTACAACTGAAGCCTTGACGGGCCAGCCCAATTTCAGTAGTAGGGCTGCACGGGGATATTCTGTGACAGCCAGAGCCGCTGCAATCGGAGACTGATCGTGACCTTCATTTCCAAGACCCCACATGCCGACGTCGTCCTGATTGGCGGCGGCATCATGAGCGCCACGCTGGGGGCATTCATCAAGCAGTTGGAACCGGACTGGACCATCTCCATGTTCGAGCGGCTGGACGAGCCGGGCCTGGAAAGCTCCGGTCCGTGGAACAACGCCGGAACCGGCCACGCTGCCCTCTGCGAACTCAACTACTCCCCCGCAGCCAAAGACGGCTCGGTGGACCCCACCAAAGCACTGCTCATCAACGAGCAGTTCCAGCTTTCCCGCCAGTTCTGGTCCCACCTGGTGGACCAGTCCCTGATCGGTTCACCCAAGGGCTTCATCAACACCGTGCCGCACATGAGCTTTGTGATCGGCGAGGAGAACACCCGGTTCCTGAAGACCCGCTATGAAGCCCTCAAGCCGCATCCCCTTTTCCGCAGCATGGAGTACTCCGAGGACCACGGCAAGATCGGCAAGTGGGCTCCGCTGATCGTCAAGGGCCGCGATCCCAAGCAGCGGATCGCGGCCACCCGCGCCGCCGAGGGCACCGACGTGGACTTCGGGGCACTCACCCGTGAACTGACCACCTACCTCGGGAACAACGGCGTCGAGATTAATTACGGCCATGATGTCACCGGCATCTCCAGGGCGTCCGACGGCGGCTGGAACCTTTCGCTGAAGCACCCCCGGTCGGGCGAACACGGCAAGATCCATGCCAAGTTCGTATTTGTGGGCGCCGGCGGCGGTGCCCTGCACCTGCTGCAGGCCTCCGGGATTCCGGAAAGCAAGGGCTATGGCGGCTTCCCGGTTTCCGGGCAGTTCTTCCGCTGCACGGACGAGACCCTCGCCGCCCAGCACAGCGCCAAGGTGTACGGCCAGGCGTCCGTGGGTGCCCCGCCCATGTCCGTGCCCCACCTGGACACCCGGTACGTCAACGGCAAGCGTTCGCTGCTGTTCGGCCCGTACGCAGGCTTCTCCACCAACTTCCTGAAGAACGGCTCCTACCTGGACCTGCCGTTGTCCATCCGGCCAAGCAACATCATCCCCATGCTGGCCGTTGCCAAGGACAACATGGACCTCACCGCGTACCTGGTCAAGGAAGTGGCCAAAAAGCACGCCGACAAGGTGGAAGCCCTGCGCGAGTACTACCCGGAGGCAAAGGCGGGCGACTGGGAACTCATCACGGCCGGCCAGCGTGTACAGATCATCAAGAAAGACCCGCAGAAGGGCGGGATCCTTCAGTTCGGTACTGAAGTCATTGCCGGCCGTGACGGTTCCATCGGCGCACTCCTGGGTGCGTCCCCCGGGGCCTCCACTGCGGTACCCATCATGATCGAACTGCTCAAGAAGGCCTTCCCGAAGAACTTCAAGGGCTGGCAGTCCAAGCTGAAGGACATGATGCCCGGCTACGGCGTCAAGCTCGACGACAACCCGGAACTTGCCGCGGAGCTCGAGAAGGCAACCGCCAGGTCGCTGCAGCTGGAAAGCGTTACCGCCAACCACTGACCCTGCCGGGGCCGGTGGCCGGCTGCTTGGCCCGCAACAGTCAGTCACAACCCCACAGGAGACCATGCGATGTTCCGGCTGGCACAACTTTCACTGGCAAACCGGGCTCTGATCGCACTTATCACGGTCTTCGCCTCCGTCTTTGGCGTGATCACCATGTCCTCGCTGAAGCAGGAGCTCATCCCGTCGATCGAGTTTCCGCAGATCACGGTGCTCACCGCCATGCCCGGTGCCTCGCCGGAAGTGGTGGACAAGCAGGTGAGCGGGCCGCTGGAGACTGCGTTGAACGGCGTGGAGGGGCTGGAATCCACCTCCTCCACGTCGCGCAACGGCGTCTCCCAGATCACCATGGTCTTTACCTATGGTTCCAACCTGGACCGCGCCCGGAACCAGATTGACCGGGCCATCTCCAACGCCAAGCGGAACCTCCCCGAGGACGTCCAGCCGCAGGCGATTGCGGGAAGCATCAGCGATTTTCCCATCGTGTTCCTGGCGGTGTCCTCGGACAAGTCCCTCAGCGAACTGAACGCGGACCTGCAGCGGCTGAGCGTGCCCCGCCTGCAGAAGATCGACGGCGTCCGCGGCGCCGATGTGACCGGCGGCGCCACCCAGCACATCGAGATCCTTCCCCGCCCCGATGCCATGGCTGCATCCGGAGCCAGCATCACGTCCATACGCGACGCCCTGGGGAACAACGGCGCGCTGGTTCCCGCGGGCACCCTCGAGGAGCAGGGGAAGACGCTGTCCCTGCAGATCGGCAGTCCCGTTGATTCCCTGGACGCCATCAAGGCCCTGCCGCTCTCCGGAGCCAAAAACGCCGCCACCATCGGTTCCGTGGCTGACGTCTCCGTCAAGGATGACGAACGGACTTCCATCACGCGGACCAACGGAGCGGAAACCCTTGCGGTTTCCGTCACCAAGAAGCCCGAAGGCGACACCGTAGGCATTTCGCACGCGGTCCGTGACACCCTGGCCGAGCTTGAGGCAGAACTGGGATCCAACGCGAAGTTCACCCCGGTCTTCGACCAGGCCCCGTTCATCGAAAAATCCATCAAGGACCTCACCACCGAAGGCCTGCTGGGGCTGGGCTTCGCCGTGGCCGTCATCCTGGTGTTCCTGATGTCCGCGCGCTCCACCCTGGTGACGGCCGTATCCATCCCGCTCTCGCTCCTGATCACCTTTATCGGCCTGTCTGCCACCGGTTACTCGCTGAACATCCTCACCCTTGGCGCGCTCACCATCGCCATCGGCCGGGTGGTGGACGATTCGATCGTGGTCATCGAAAACATCAAGCGGCACCTCAGTTACGGCGAGGACAAGGTCACCGCCATCCTGACCGCCATCCGCGAAGTGGCCGGCGCCATCACGGCTTCCACGCTGACCACAGTGGCAGTCTTCCTGCCCATTGCCTTCGTGGGCGAACTCGCAGGCGAGCTGTTCAGGCCGTTTGCCCTCACCGTCACCATGGCGCTCCTGGCGTCACTGCTGGTTTCGCTGACCATCGTTCCCGTGCTTGCCTACTGGTTCCTTCGGACTCCCGGCCTCACGCCGGGCAGCGTGGCAGCGCGCCGCAATGCCTCCGAGGCCCGTGCCAAGGCCCAGGAGGCAGAGCAGCGCAGCAGGCTCCAGCGCGGGTATCTTCCCATCCTCACCAAGACCCAGAAGCATCCGGTAGTCACCCTGGTTGCCGCCGCCCTGGTCCTGGGCGGCACCGCGGCCATGGCACCCCTGCTGGCCACTAACCTGCTGGGAAATTCCGGGCAGAACAGCCTGACCGTCCGGCAGGTGCTGCCGGCCGGCACCAGCCTGGCGGACACCAGCACCGCCGCCATCCGCCTCGAGGAGGTCCTGCGCGGGATCGACGGCGTCCGTGACGTACAGGTGACCAGCGGCAATGCACAGGCCGGGTTTGCCGCCATCACCTCCACCGGATCCTCCAACTCCACCTTCACCGTGGTGACCGATGAAAAGGCGGACCAGGCCCGGCTGCAGGAAACTGTGCGGAACGAGCTGGCAAAAGTGCCTGATTCAGGAAAGGTCTCCGTCGGGACGCAGCAGGGCGGCTTCGGAACGTCCTCTACGGTGGACATCACCATCAAGGCGGCCACCACCGCGGACCTGCAGGCTGCCAGCGACACCATGGTCGATGCCATGACCGGTGTCCCGGGCACCAGCGAAGTGGCCACCAACCTGGCCGCCAGCCAGCCCGTGGTGCAGGTGAAAGTGGACCGTGCCAAAGCCGTCGCCGCGGGGCTCAACGAGGAACAGGTGGCGGGCGTCCTCGCGTCGACCATCAGCCCCATTCCTGCCGGGACCGTGCGGATCGACACCGACGACTTCCCGGTCCAGATCGGCAAGGGCACCAGGTTCACCAGCATTGACGCTGTCCGCGCAATTCCGCTTCCCGCCGCCGGCGCTCCTGTGACGCTCGGCAGCATTGCCGCGGTGGAACAGGTGGACGTCCCGGTGTCCATCACCGCCAGCAACGGCCAGCGCACCGCACGCGTGTCCGTGACGCCGTCGGGATCCAACCTTGGTGCCGTGAACACGGAGGTCCAGAAGCGCCTCGCCGGGGTCCAGTTGCCGGCCGGGGTCACCGCCGAAATCGGCGGCGCCACCACGCAGCAGCAGGAGTCGTTCCAGCAGCTTGGGCTTGCCCTGCTTGCGGCGATCGCCATCGTTTACGTGATCATGGTGGCCACGTTCAAATCCCTCATCCAGCCCCTGATCCTGCTGGTCTCGGTGCCGTTCGCGGCCACCGGCGCCGTGGCCCTGCTCCTGGTGACGGGGGTTCCGCTGGGCCTGCCGTCGTTGATCGGCATGCTGATGCTGGTGGGCATCGTGGTCACCAACGCCATTGTGCTGATCGACCTCATCAACCAGTACCGGCAACCGCGCGACGGCCGGCCGGGGATGAACGTGGCGGATGCCATCACCCACGGCGCGCGCCAGCGGCTCCGGCCCATCCTGATGACCGCCCTGGCCACGGTGTTCGCCCTGACTCCGATGGCCCTCGGGCTGACGGGCGGCGGCGGCTTCATTTCGCAGCCCCTGGCCGTGGTGGTTATCGGCGGCCTCGTCTCGTCAACTGCCCTGACCCTGGTCCTGGTTCCCGTCCTCTACCGCCTGGTGGAGGGGCGCCGGGAGAAGAAGGCGCTGCTACGGGAACTGCATGAGCGCCCGGAATTCGGCCCCGGCGCCGACGTCGACGAGGAGTTCCGCGACTGGACCACCGGCATGATACCCAAGGTCAGCGGGCGTCGCGCAGCACCTGGAAGCCCCGAGTAAAAACTGCGGAATATTTTCCGTGCGGCAGCGTTGTATCCGTCGATAGATGCAAACGCATCTAAATGGCCTATACTGGAACCAAGGCCAGCAAGTCCAAGCAACGGAAAGGCATATCATGCAGATCGGTGTTTTCAGCGTCAGTGACATCACCACGGACCCCACCACGGGCCGGACCCCCACCGAGAACGAGCGCATCAAGGCCTCCGTCGCCATCGCGAAGAAGGTCGAGGAAATCGGCATGGATGTCTACGCCATCGGCGAGCACCATAACCGGCCCTTCTTCTCCTCTTCCCCCACCACCACCCTTGCCTACATCGCGGCGCAGACCGAACGGATCATCCTGTCCACGGCCACCACGCTGATCACCACGAATGATCCGGTCAAGATTGCCGAAGACTTCGCCATGCTCCAGCACCTCGCCGACGGCCGCGTGGACCTGGTCCTGGGCCGCGGCAACACCGCTCCCGTCTACCCCTGGTTCGGCAAGAACATCCAGGACGGCGTGGAGCTCGCCATCGAGAACTACAGCCTGCTGCGCAAGCTGTGGGACGAAGATACGGTGAACTGGTCCGGCAAGTTCCGCACCCCGCTGCAGAACTTCACCTCCACCCCGCGCCCGCTCGACGGCGTGGCCCCCTTCGTGTGGCACGGCTCCATCCGCACGCCGCAGATCGCCGAAGTGGCCGCGTACTTTGGCGACGGCTTCTTTGCCAACAACATCTTCTGGCCCAAGGAGCACTACCAGCAGCTGATCAGCCTCTACCGTGAGCGCTACGAGCACTACGGCCACGGCAAGGCAGACCAGGCGATCGTGGGCCTGGGCGGCCAGTTCTTTATGCGGAAGAACTCGCAGGACGCCGTCAAGGAGTTCCGCCCCTACTTCGACAACGCTCCGGTCTACGGGCACGGGCCCTCCCTGGAGGACTTCACCTCGCAGACGCCCCTGACCGTCGGCAGCCCGCAGGAGGTTATCGAAAAGACCCTGACCTTCCGGGAGTACTTCGGCGACTACCAGCGGCAGCTGTTCCTGATCGACCATGCCGGCCTGCCGCTGAAGACCGTGCTGGAGCAGCTGGACCTGTTCGGTGAGGAAGTCCTGCCTGTCCTGCGCAAGGAGTACGCCGCCCTCACGCCGGCCCACGTTCCCGAACCGCCTACCCATGCCAACCGGGTTGCCGCGGCGCTGGCCGCCCAGGAGGCGCAGGCAGGGCAGGGCCAGGACGCCCGGGGCACTGAAAAGTCCTCCGTGGAGGCATGATGGCCGGCAACAGTCCCGAATCACCGGTACGCCTCGCAGCCGAGACCTGGGAGTCGCTGTTCCGGGCCCAGGTGGCCGTCATGCGCAAGCTTCAGGCCGGTCCGGCCTTCCGGAAGCTTGCCGTCAACGAGTATGACGTCCTGTTCACGTTGTCACGCTGTCCCACAGGGTGGCTTCGCCTCAACGAGCTCAACGACAACGTCCTCCTCAGCCAGTCCAGCCTCAGCCGGATGGTGGAGCGGCTGGAGAAGCGGGGGCTGGTGGTTAGGATGCCGGCGCCGGAGGACGGCCGGGGCGTGCTGTTGAAACTGACGGAGGAAGGCCGGGAGCTGCAGAAGGAGATCGGCCGCGAGCACGTCCGGGACATCTCCACCCTGATGGGTCCGGCCCTGACACCTGAAGAGCAGACGGAATTGCGGCGGCTCACGGAGAAGCTGCGCAATTCGCTGGGGCCCGCTGACCGGAGGTGATCAGCCCAGTTGCATCAGGCGGGAAGGATCCTCCACCGGCAGGATGCCGTTGACAACTGCGGTGACCTGCAGCTGGTGAAGGATCAGGCTCCCGCCCACGGTGGACAGGAAGGCGGTATCAGCGGAGTCCCGGCCGGCAGTGATCCGAAGCATCGATTCCCGCGGGGCCAGCCCCGTGGGATCGATGACGTGCCAGGCACCCTCCACGTAGGCCTCGGCCACGGCGTGGAAATCCATCGGTGCCAGGCCGGGAGCGTAGACGGCGGCGAGCCTGGCGGGAATGTCCTTTGAGCGCAGCAATGCGATGGCCAGGTGCGCGAAGTCCCGGCAAACTCCGCGCCGGCTGAGCAGGGTTTCCACTGCGCCGTCGGTGCCCCGGGATGCTCCGCTGAGGTAGCGCAGTTCCCCGTTCACCCAGTTCCTGACGGCGTGCAGCAGACCGGCGCCCTGGACCCCCTCGAACTCGGCGTAGGCGGTGGGCAGGAGGCGGTCGGACTCAGCGTAGCGGCTGGGCCGGACGTAGCGGATTCGGTCGGCAAGCTCCGCCTCTTCCGGCTCGGCTTTTCCGGCCACCGTGGCGGAGTATTCCACCGTCACCTCCGCCGGATCGGCGAACTCCATGTAGTGGAACCGGCCTCCGTGGTGGTCGGCCACCTCGGTCAGCGGAACCTGGCCGCCCCCGGCCGTGACGGACAGTGACTCCTCAAAGGAGGAATAGCCCACGTTCCTCGCCACCGCGACGGCCATGGCCACCTTGGTGTTGGTTGCGGTTTTGAAGACCAGTCGTGCGGAAACACTGCGTTCCATGGCTCTTTCCGGGTTGGGTGCGGTGGAAGAAAAGTCACCGCTTGTCGCAGCACTCGGGCCGGGTACGGGACTAACTAGTTTTTGATCTTCAGAGACATTAGCATCCGCTGGACGTTGGCGAATTCGGTGCCCTCGTTGGCGTACCGGGCGGCCTGGTCGAGGGTGTCGAACGCCTTGGCGGGGGCCACTTTTTCGTCGGGGGCGAAGGCCTTGACGGAGACGACGTCGCCGAACGAGTAGTCACCCTTTCCGGCCGGGCCCCGCAGGATGTTCCGGAGCTCGCAGGCCTGGCCGTCCGTGCCGCCCGCCACGTTGGTCAGGCCGTAGGAGCCAAAGTATTTGTAACCCTGGATCACACGAAATACCGCCCTGGGCGGTATGGTCCCCTCCCCGCCTGTGGCGGACACCTCCACCGGCACACTGCTGACCACCGTGTAAGCCCGCCGGGATGCTTCCGGGCATTCCGCGGACGACGGCGGCAGCCCGGTCCGCAGCGCTGCCATAAACGTGCCGTCGGGCTTCTTCACTTCGATCTTCAGCGCACCGGGCAAGGTGCCTTCCTCCGGCGTGACGGACTGGGCGACCCAGTCCTCCGGCAGGTCGAAGCTGACGGTCCTGCCAGCGTCCGAAAAAGTCTTCCAGGCCGAAGCCGTGCCCACTGCCTGCGGCGCGCCGGAGGAGGCGGAGGCGGGAGCTGCGCCATCGGAGGCCGCCGTTGAGGAGGCGTCGGATGCGGGCGCGGAAGCGCTGGAGCCTGCGGCTCCGGACGGACCCGGCTGCGCAGTCCAGCCCGGCTGGACCGGCCCTGCGTTGGAGCAGCCGGCGAGGAAGGCGCCCGCCACCAGCAGTGATACACCGGACCGCACCGTCGTTGCCATGCCACTCATGCAGCCAGCCTAACCGGACCGGGGGCGGCAGGCGGGGATGGGCGGAGGGGCGTTTCCCCTCGGCGAGGGCAGGCACTGGAGGTTCGTGTCGCCGTCGGGCGGGCCCGGTACGGTGCGGGGACTAGGCTGGGGTTATGGCGCACGATCAGCAGCACGGCACAGCCGAAGAAACCCTGGGCGGAGCCGGCGACACCCTGGCGAACATCTCCGCCGTCGACATCGCCGACTGGCGGTTGCGGACCTTCGCCCTCTACGCCAATGTCCGGAAGCTGGCGCTCGAGAACCCGTCCGAGGCCCACTCCTACTGGCGCCACCAGCGCGACCTGATGTTTGCCACGCACCCTGCCTCAGCCCTCACGGCACAGGACAAGGCACGCTTTTCCGGGCTCAACACGGCGGACTACGATCCCATCTACCGTTTCCATGTGCCGCTGACCAAGGAAGGTGCGGGGCGGGAGATGAGCGTGGAGACCGCCACGGACGGCGTGGTCCGGTTTATCCGGCTGGGAACTTTCGACCTGCCCGAGATGGGCCAGCTCGGGGTGTGGAAGCTGCATGGCTACGGCGGCGGTATTTTTGTACCGTTCCGTGATGCCACGGCAGGCCAGCCCGGCGGCAGCTACGGGGCGGGACGGTACTTGCTGGACACCATCAAGGGCGCGTTCCACGGGGTCGACGGGACCGGTCCGGACGCCGCTTTTGTGCTGGACTTCAACTTCGCCTACAACCCGTCCTGCGCCTATAACGAGGCCTGGGCGTGCCCGCTGCCCGGGCCGTCCAACCGGCTGGCCGTGGAAATTCCGGTGGGCGAGCTCTACTGACGGAACCGCAGCCGGCTTCCCGCCACGTTTGATTCATAACGCCCCGTAGGATTCCCTCATGACTGCCCTCCCCCGCCGCATTGCGCGCGTCCGTCCCCTGTCCCCTGCCTATCCAATGGAACAGTTTTTCGTTGCCAGCGATGCGGCGGACTTTGGCGGGGCGGACGGCAGCACGTGGACGGTTACTGGCAGCCCCTTTCGGGATTCATTGGTTAACGCCTCCAGCCACCCGCGGGAGGGGTGGCAGCCCGGGGACCGGGTGGGGGAGGATTCCTTTTCATTCCTCGCTCCGAGCGTGCCCGCCAATGTCCTGGGGATGGCACACAACACCGGCCAGTCCGGGCGGGAGCTGCGGCCGCAGGCGTTCCACAAGGCGGCCACCAGCGTTATCGGGCCTGGAGACGCGATAGAACTGGCGCCCGGCATGCGGCGGGTGGATCCGGAGGCGGAGCTGACCATTGTGATCGGCACCAGGTCGCGGGGCCTGACTCCAGCCAACGCCCGCCGCGCCGTCCTGGGCTTCACCATCGGCAACGACGTCACGTGCCGGGATCTGCAGAAGACCGATGAACTCTGGATCAGCGCCAAGAGCCAGGACACGTTCACGCCCACGGGACCGTGGATGGTGACCGGCCTGGACGACTCCCACCTGGCCGTGGACGTGGTGCACAACGGCACTCCCCTCCGGGCCGCCAGCACCGCTGACCTGGGCTGGAAAGTCGATGAGATCCTCGTGTACGTGACCTCGTTTATGACCCTCCACCCGGGCGACCTGGTGCTGACGGGTTTCCCGGCAGAGTGCGCTCCGCTGGCCCCGGGCGACACGGTGGTGTGCCGTGTCGAAGGGATTGGTGAGCTCGTTAATCCTGTGATTGCCTCGCCCTGGCCCGCGCCTTCCGGCAGCTGAGCAGGGAGCGCCTCAGGGGCTTTGGTGCAGTCAGGCGCCGAGCGCCCTGACCCGTCCGACGGCGGATTCCACCGCCGCTGCCGCCGCGGCCAATTCCGCTTCGGTCACCGTTGCGTCGAAGCTGAACCGTACCGCCGTCTGGGCCACCTCGGGCGCAACGCCCAGTGCCGTGAGCACCGGCGAGGGCGCGTCCGAGCCTGCCGCGCAGGCTGAGCCGCTGGAGCAGACCACGCCCAGGCGTTCGAGCTCAAGGAGTACTGACTCGCCGCTGGTTCCGGGGAAGCAGAACGATGCCACGGAGGGCAGTCGCACAGAAGGATGCCCGGTAAGGACGGCGCCGGGAACGCCGCCGAGCACAGCGCTGATGAATGTGTCCCGCAGTGCGGTGACCCGCCGTCGTTGTTCCTCCTGGCCTGCATATGCCAATGTCAGGGCGGTGGCCAGGCCCACGGCGCCGGCCACGTTCTCTGTTCCTGACCGGCGGCCGCGTTCCTGCCCGCCGCCGTGGATCAGCGGCTCGAGTTTGGTGCGTCCACGGGCGAACAGCACTCCGCATCCCTTGGGCGCACCCAGCTTGTGCCCTGAAATGCTCATCGCATCCACACCCAGCGCCTTCGTGTCGAGCGGCAGCCACCCGGCTGCCTGGACGGCGTCCGTGTGGAAAGGAATGCCCAGTTCGTGTGTCAGGGCTGCCAGTTCGGCAATGGGCTGGACCGTTCCCACTTCGTTGTTGGCGTACATCACGGTGGCCACCGCTGTTTCCGGCGTCAGCACTTTTTGAAACGCCTCCGGGGTCACCTGTCCGGTCCCGTCTACCGGAACCACATCAATGATGAAGCCGTGGAAGCGCTCCAGGTACCGTGCCGATTCCTCCACGGCGGGGTGTTCGACGGCGCTGATCACCACCCGGTTGAGCTGCGGGTCAGCAGCCTGCCTGGCCACGGCGATGCCCTTCACCGCCAGGTTGTCCGCTTCCGTTCCGCCCGCGGTGAAGGTTACCTCGCCCGCCCGGCAGCCCAGCACCGCTGCCACCGTCCGCCGCGCATCCGCGAGCGCGGTGGCTGCAGCCTCGCCGAGGGTGTGGTGGCTGGAGGGATTGCCGAACTCTCCGGTCAGGTACGGCCACATCGCGTCCAGCACTTCACGGCGGACGGGGGTGGTGGCGGCGGCGTCGAGGAAGATCATGGGTTCATGCCACCGTCAGTTCGAC
Organism: Pseudarthrobacter sp. W1I19; assembly: GCF_030817835.1. Taxonomy (NCBI): domain Bacteria; kingdom Bacillati; phylum Actinomycetota; class Actinomycetes; order Micrococcales; family Micrococcaceae; genus Pseudarthrobacter; species Pseudarthrobacter sp. W1I19. The sequence goes on along the minus strand of NZ_JAUSZR010000001.1, from coordinate 1,584,321 downwards.
ATCCAGCCCGAGGTCCAGGGCGGCCACCGTGTGCGTCAGGGCGCCGATGGAGATAACGTCCACTCCCGTGGCCGCGATCCCGGCCACAGTGGCGAGGTTCACGTTTCCACTCGCCTCAACCCGTGCGCGTCCGGCCACCAGCGCCACACCGGCCCTCAACTCCTCCGGGGTGAAGTTGTCCAGCATGATGGTGTCCACCCCGGCCGCGAGCACGGGCTCGATCTGGTCCATCCGGTCCACCTCAACCTCGAAGTGGGTGGTGTGCCCGAGCTGCGCCTTGGCCGCGGCGAGCAGCCCGGTCAGTTTGGCCGGGTCCCCTCCTGTCATTACGGCAAGATGGTTGTCCTTGGCCAGGACGGCGTCGGAGAGGCTGTACCGGTGGTTGGCGCCGCCGCCGCAGCGCACGGCGAACCGCTCCAGGATCCGCAGCCCGGGGGTGGTCTTGCGGGTGTCGGTGATCCGGGCGGACGTGCCTTCGGTCAGTTCGACGAATTCGGCGGTCTTCGTGGCGATGGCGGACATCCGCTGCACGAGGTTCAGTGCCACGCGTTCTGCGAGCAGCACCGACCGGGCACGTCCGCTGACCCGCGCGAGGTGCGTGCCGGCGTCGAACATTTCCCCGTCGGCGAGCAGCAGCTCCACGTCCGTTTCGGGGTCCACCAGCAGCATGGCGTCCCGGAACACCGTGGCGCCGCTGAAGACTCCGGGAACCCGTGCGTTCAGTACGGCGGTGGCGCGGGCATCGGCAGGGATCAACAGCTGGGAGGTAATGTCCCCTGCAGGAGCGTCCTCGGCGAACGCCCGTTCCAGGATGTCCCGCACGGGTGCCGACGGCAGCGTGAGGTCCAGGCTGCGGACGCCGGCCCGTGCCGGTGCGGTCACGGGATTTTCGGTGGTGGCCAGTTCACTCATGGAGAAGGCTCGCTTTCGGGCGGGTTCGGGAAGATTCTTCAATTTCGGCAGCGATGCCGGCAGCGTCCGTGGGGTCATCGCTGCGGTAATGGGCGCCCAGGGACTCCGTGCGCTGCCGGGCGGCAGCAACCAGCAGCTGCGCGGCCAGCAACAGGTTCCGGTCCTCATGGGCCGACGGGTCCAGCTCCCCGGGGACAACAGTTCCAGGACGAACGACGTCGGCCCACCGCCCAAGCATGTCCCCCGCCTGAGCCAACAGTTCGCCCGAGCGCAGCACCCCAGCCTTGGCTGTCATCAACCGACGAAGTGCATCCCGCGAGAAAGTGGGGTCAGTGCCGTCACCCCCACCACCATCCCCACCGAAGTTGGCCAGCAGGCTTCCGCCCCCAGCACCCGTTTCGCCCGCCCCGCCTTCTAAAGCACCCGGGAAGGTGACATGCGTGTGGTCGTCTGAGGGTGCCCCGGAAGCATGCGTCAAAGGGAGGCCGCCAGCGGCCGAGCTAGCATGCGGAGGGGTGCCCTCAGGCGATCCCCAGCCACCGCCGTCGTCACCAGCCAGGAAGTCTTCAACAGCGCGGCGGCCGAAGACGAGTCCCTCAAGGAGGGAGTTGCTGGCCAGCCGGTTTGCACCTTGGACACCGGTGCACGCAACTTCCCCGGCGGCGTACAGCCCGGGCACCGTGGTCCGGCCGTGGTGGTCGGTGGCTATTCCGCCCATCCAGTAGTGGGCTGCCGGGGCAACCGGGACCAGTTCCCTGGTCCAGTCGATGCCGGCGTCGAGCGTCCTTTGCGTGAGGGTGGGGAAGCGCTTCGCCAGGAAGCCTGCTCCCTTGGCCTGTTCGATGAGGCGCGCGTCAAGGTAGACGTGGCCGTTGGGGTCGCCGAGCTTGGCCAGGTGCAGGGCGATGCTGCGGGACACGACGTCGCGCGGGGCGAGTTCGGCGTCGGGGTGGTAGGCCCGCATGAACCGCCTGCCGTTGCCGTCAACGAGGATGGCCCCTTCGCCGCGGACGGCTTCGGAGATGAGGAGCGGATCTTGGTCCAGCCCGCGCGCCGTGCCCGCCTTCGAGGTGGCGGCGGGCACCAGGCAGGTGGGGTGGAACTGGAAGAACTCCAGGTCAGCTACTGCCGCACCGGCTCGGACGGCGAGCGCAAGGCCGTCTGCGGTGGCCACCGCGGGGTTGGTGGTCTGCGCAAAGAGCTGTCCTGCTCCGCCGGTGGCCAGCAGCACTGCGTCCCCGTGCAGTGTGTGGGTCCGGCCATCCTGCAGGAACTCGACGCCGGTGGCGTGGCCGTCCTGCAGCAGGAGCGATGTGGCGTGGGCACCGGTGTGGATGGTCAGGGTGCCGCCCTCACAGCGGGCAAGCACGGCTTCGATCAGGCCAGCTGCGACCTTCGCGCCGGTCGCGTCACCGCCCGCGTGCAGGATGCGGGGGGCGGAGTGGGCCGCCTCCAGCCCCAGTGCCAGGCCGCCGCCGGCACCGGGATCGAAGCGCACGCCGAACCGTTCCAGCCCGGCGATATCCCGGCGGGCCTGGGTGCACATCAGCCGGACTGCCGCTTCGTTGCAGTGCCCCGCGCCCGCCTGCAGGGTGTCGGCGATATGGGCTGCAACCGTGTCCCCGGGGGTGGGCTCGTCCAGTACTGCCGAAATACCGCCCTGGGCGTACCAGGTGTTGCTCTCGCGGAGCTGGCCTTTGCTCAGCAGCACAACATCGGCGCCGGCGTCGGGCGCCAACAGTGCGGCATACAGTCCGGCGATACCGCTGCCAACCACGATCAGCCGGCGAGGGGACTCGCCGACGGTCTTCGCGCCGCTGCAGGGCAGGGCGCCGGGTTCGAATGTCTCACCGCCTGCAGAGGGAGGCATGATCGGCTGCCGGTTCATTACGGCCTGGCGGCGAGCATGCGCTCAAGCGCGGTGCGGGCGTTGTCCTGCACGGAGTCCGCCACGCTGATCCGGTTGACAATCCGCCCGGCAACGAGCTCCTCAAGGACCCATGCCAGGTACCCCGGGTGGATCCGGTACATCGTGGAGCACGGGCAAATCACCGGGTCCAGGCAGAAGATGGTGTGCTGCGGGTACTCGGCCGCGAGCCGGTTCACCATGTTGATTTCGGTGCCGATGGCGAAGGTGGTGGGCTCGCTGGCCGCGGCGATGGCCTTTTTGATGAAGTCGGTAGAGCCGGCGGAATCCGCCGCATCCACCACCTCCATGGGGCACTCGGGGTGCACGATCACCTGGACGCCGGGGAAGTCGGCCCTGGCCTTTTCGATCTGCGCCACGTTGAAGCGCTTGTGCACGGAACAGAACCCGTGCCACAGGATCACCCGGGAATCCAGGAGTGCCTGCTCGTCGTTGCCGCCGAGGTCCTTGCGGGGATTCCACATGGGCATCTGCTCCAGCGGCACACCCAGCGCTTTGGCCGTGTTGCGGCCCAGGTGCTGGTCCGGGAAGAACAGCACCCGCCGGGCACGCTGGAACGCCCATTCGAGGACGGTCTTGGCGTTGGAGGAGGTGCAGACGATGCCGCCGTTCTCGCCGCAGAAAGCCTTCAGGGCTGCGGAGGAATTCATGTAGGTGACGGGGATGACCGGAACCCGGCCGTCGGCGTCGGGCTCGCTGCCGAAGATTTCCTCAAGCTGCTCCCAGCACTCGGCTACGGAGTCGGCGTCGGCCATATCCGCCATGGAGCAGCCGGCCGCGAGGTTGGGCAGGATGACGGCCTGCTCGGGTGCCGAAAGGATATCGGCGGTTTCGGCCATGAAGTGGACGCCGCAGAAGACGATGGCCTCGGCGTCCGGCCGGGTAAGTGCTGCGTTGGCCAGCTGGAAGGAGTCGCCCACGAAGTCCGCGTACTGGATGACTTCATCGCGCTGGTAGAAGTGCCCCAGGATGACGGCCCGGTCCCCCAGCGCAGCCTTGGCGGCAAGGATCCTCTCGCCCAGCTCGGCGTCACTGGCGCGCTTGTACTCTTCGGGCAGCTGCCCCTGGCGCGGCGTGGCGGCGGGGGCAACGTCCGCGCTGGAGGCACCGGGGCCATAGGCGGGAACGCCGGCGAGCGCCTCGGCAAGGTCATAGTCCCACGGGCCCTTGGCCAGGGCCGGGCTGCAGGTGCTGCCCTTTGCCGCCGCGCCGTTCTCTGCCTGTTCGCGCGTGATCAGCTGGATTGCTGTGTTGACGCTGCTCATAGTGTGCTCCTGTTGTCTGGGTCAAGGCCGGGCCGGCCGGTAAAGCGGTAGAGGCGGGGCGGGCGGTGTTTGCCGCCCTGGAGGTATTCCCCGGTTTCCTCGATCTCCGGGGTGGATTTGAGCTGGCGCCGGAAGTTCGCCGGGTCCAGTTGGCGGTCCAGCACAGCCTCGTAGACTTCCCGGACCTGGGCCAGGGTAAAGTACTCCCCCAGCAGGTGGTAGGCCACGGATCCGTAGGCCAGCTTGTTCCGCAGCCGCCAGAGCGCGTAGTCCACAATGGCGTTGTGGTCGAAGGCGAGTTCGCCGAGCCGATCCGCCCGAAACCATCTGACGTTCTCGGACTCGTCCGCCAAGGCGGCTTCCGTCGGCTGGACCAGGGCCCAGTACACAATCGAGACCACCCGTTGGGTGGGCGAGCGGTGGAGGCCGCCGAAGGCGTAGAGCTGCTCGAGATAGCTCGGGGCGAGGCCGGTGGTCTCCCGCAGGTTGCGTGATGCCGCGTCCTGCAGGGACTCGGAGTGGCTCAGTGGTCCACCCGGCAGCGCCCAGAGGCCTTTGAACGGTTCCCGGATCCGCCGCACCAGCGGCAGCCAGAGCGTGGGCCGTCCGGAGCTTTCACTGGGCCGGAGCGCGAAAATGACGGTGGAGATGGCGAGCGAGGGCGGTGCAGCCTGTCGCTCGGAGACGTTCGCCGAGCTCAAGTACATTTTCCCACCACCTTCCGAACCTGCCAGGTTCCCCGTTGAAGCCTGCGTCATATGATCGCCATAGTTATGGTCAACTTGACCATAACTGATTCTACGGGCAACCGCCCCTCAATTGCCAAATGTTTCTACGTCCTGCCGGCGCGGAAGCGAGGGGGAGGGATTGCCTCGGAGCCGGGAGCCGGCGCCGGCAGCCCCCGGATGCAGGCACCATGGCCGGGAGAAGGTAAATTCAAAAGGTCCCACGAGGAGCCACCATCCAAACCCCAAGAAGGTTCAGCAGCAGATGACAATGAAGTCCACCCAGGCGCGTCCGGAAAGCCACCTGGGCCACAGCATGAAAGTCCGCCAGCTCACCATGATGGGCCTGGGCAGCGCGATCGGCGCCGGCCTCTTCCTCGGCTCCGGGGCAGGAATCCAGGCGGCCGGTCCCGCCGTGCTGATCTCCTACCTGGTGGCCGGCACCCTGATCATCCTGGTGATGTGGGCACTGGGCGAAATGGCCGCAGCGAACCCGAACAGCGGCGCCTTCTCCGTCTACGCCGAACGGGCCATGGGCAAAACGGCCGGAGCCACCATCGGCTGGCTGTGGTGGCTGCAGCTGGTGGTGGTGATTGCCGCCGAGGCACTGGGCGCGGCCGGGCTCCTCTTCACCGTCTGGCCTGTGGTCCCGGTCTGGGCGCTCGCCCTGATCTTTATGGTGGTGTTCACGGCCATCAACCTGGCCGGAGTCCGGAACTTCGGTGAATTCGAATTCTGGTTCGCCATCCTCAAGGTCGCGGCCATTGTCCTGTTCCTGGTGATCGGCGCTGCCCTGCTTCTGGGCCTGCTGCCGGACGTGGCATCCCCCGGCCTCGCCAACCTGACCTCCGATTTCGCCCCCGCGGGACTCGGCGGAATTGCAGCGGCGCTTTTTGTGGTCATCTTCGCTTTCGGCGGCACGGAGATTGTGTCCGTCGCGGCGGCCGAGACCGAGGACCCGGAACACAGTGTGGGCAAAGCCATCCGGACGGTGGTGTGGCGCATCCTGGTTTTCTACATTGGCTCCGTCTTTGTGATCGCCGCCGTCCTGCCGGCAACATCGGAAAGCCTGGCTTCACCCTTTGCCGGCGTCCTGGACGCCGCCCGCATCCCCGGCGCCGCAACGGCCATCACCCTCGTGGCCGTCGTCGCCCTCCTCTCCGCACTGAACGCCAACCTCTACGGCGCGTCCCGGATGGTCTACTCCCTTGCCCGGCGCGGCGAGGCCCCTCGCTTCCTGGCCCGCCTGGGCGGTGCCAGCGTGCCCATGCTGGCCGTCGGCGTGTCCGTCGCCTTCGGTTTCCTGGCCACAGTCCTGGAGCTTCTGTTCCCGGAGCGCATCCTTCCCGCCCTGTTCCAGCTGGTGGGATCAACCTGCCTGGTGGTGTGGGGCAGCGCGCTTGTCTCGCAGCTGGTCCTGCGGCGCCGCGCGGACCGGGAGGGAACTCCCCTGCCGCTGAGGATGCAGGGCTTCCCGGCCCTGACAATTGTGGGTCTGGTCCTGCTGGGCCTGATCTTCGCGGTGGGCTTCAGCGCCGAGAGCAGCCGTGTCCAGCTGTTCAGCACCTTCGGACTGATCGCGGCAATAGCAGCAGCCTGTGCAGTGGGTGCCCGGCTCAGCGCCAGGACCCGCCAGCCCGAGCAGGTGGCGGCAAGGCAGGTAGAGTAACTTCCGAAGCACGAGGTTCCGACGCGCCGGGTCTCCCTGGGCGCCGTAGTTGATGAGGACTGACACCATGAGCGGCAGGCACACCGGCGAGCAGCATTCGCACACCGTGGAGGGTACCGACCCCCAGCTGTATGTGGCGGTGCATGATCCTGCCGTGGACGCCGGGCTCCGCCCCGTCCTGCTCCTGCACGGCTTCTCGTCGTCCAGCAAACTCAACTGGGAGGACACTGGTTGGCTGGCGTCACTGCTTGATGCCGGCCGGCGCGTCATCATGGTGGACCTGCCCGGGCACGGCCGCAGTGGTGCCCCGGAGGACCGCGATTCCTACTCCCCCAGCAGGATCCGCGCGGACCTGCTGCAGGTAGCGTTCGACGCCGGCGTGCGGCCTTTGCAGGCCGGTGACCCTGCCAGCGGGCTGGACGTTGTGGGGTATTCCCTGGGTTCCCGGCTCGCCTGGGAGTTTGCGGCCACCCAACCCGAAATAGTGCACCGGATTGTCCTGGGCGGGCCGAACACCGCGGACCCGCTGGCTGAGTTCGACCTCGTGGCCGCCCAGGACTACCTGGCCGACGGCACCCCCATTTCTGACGAGTCAACGGCCAGGCTGCTCAAAATGGCGCTGCTGCTGCCCAGCAACAACATCTTCGCCTTGCTGTCCCTGGTGGAAGCCATCAAGGCCGAACCCTACGACCCCGCCGAGGCAGTCCCGCACGTGCCGATGCTCCTGGTCGCCGGGGACCAGGACGAACGCGCCGGCAGCCTGCCGCAGCTCGCCGAACTGGCCCAAGGCGCCGGCGGCCTGGCCGAACAGCTGACGTTGCCGGGCCGCAACCACACCAACGCCGTCACCAGCCGCGCCTTCAAGCAGGCGGCCATCTCCTTCCTCGCGGTCTGATCCGGCTGCAACAGACCCCCTGCCACCCAGGCCCTCCTGCCGTAGGCTTCCCGGCGGTAGGCTGAAAGGGAAGGCTGGAACAGCCGGGAGGACCCCATGGATATGCGTTTCGAAGACCGCACAGAGGCCGGCGAGCGGCTGGCTGCGGTTTTGACGCAGTTCCGCGAGCGCCCGGGCACCGTTGTGATGGGACTTGCGCGCGGTGGAATCCCCGTGGCGGCGGCAGCAGCGAAGGCCCTGTACCTTCCGCTGGGTGCCGTCCTGGTGCGCAAGCTCGGCATTCCCGGGCATGAGGAAACCGCGTACGGAGCCTTGGCCTGGGCCCGCGGGCGGACTGTGCGGCTGCTGAACAAACCGTTGCTGGACCGGGTCCTGGAACATGGGGTCCGTGAGGAACTCCTGCGCCAGGTGGAGCAGCGCGAAAGAGTCGAACTGCTCCGCCGCGTGGACCTCTACCCAGGAGCAGACCTGGAAATCTCCGGCAAGACCGTCCTGCTGGTCGACGACGGGCTGGCAACCGGAGCCACTATGAGGGCCGCCGTCGAGGCCGTCCGTGAGGGTGGGGCCGAGACGGTGGTGGCCGCCGCTCCCGTGGGCTCCATAGAAGCCGCCGCGTCCGTGGAGCGGGTGTGCGATGCCGTGCTGTGCCTGCATCTGCCGGGAAAATTCCGGGCAGTGGGCAGCTTCTACCGCCACTTCGAACAATTGACGGACGATGACGCCATCAGCTTCCTGCGGCAGTAGCCGCACATAACGACGGCGGGCCCGGACCGATGAGGTCCGGACCCGCTTTCGTTGTAAGGGGGACGGTGGATGGGCCCACGCCGTCCGGGTTCCCTGGCCGAGCGGAGCGAGGTTAGGGAGACGGTGGGGATTAGTGGTGGCTGACGCCGAGCGGCCTGCCCTTGGTTTCCTTGGCCAGGATCACGCCGATGGCCGAGATGACGCACAGCACCATAATGTAGATGCCAATGGACCCGGCCCACTTGGTGGTCTGCAGCAGCGTTTCAGCGATGGTGGCGGCGAAGGCCCCGCCCAGGATGGCACCGAAGGCGTAGCCGATGGAAATGCCCGAATACCTGACATTGGCCGGGAACATCTCGGCGTACATGGCGGACATGGGGCCGTAGGAGAGCCCAAGGCCGATGGTGAGAACGAACAGGGCCAGGCCGTAGAGCCAGATGTTCCTGGTGTCGATCAGGGCAAACATGGGAATCATCCAGGCGAAGACAATCGCGTAGCCGGTGAGGAAGGTCTTGACCCGGCCAATGTGGTCGGAGAGCCAGCCGCCCACCAGCGTGAAGATCAGCCAGCCAAAGGATGCGAGCGTGGTGGCCAGGAGGACCTGGGGCGTGGGCATCTGCAGCGTCCGGGTGGCATAGGAGATGAAGAACGCAATCAGCAGGTACCCGGCAGCATTGTTGCCGATGAAAATCATGGTGGAGTAGAGGACCGGCTTTTTGTGGCTGCGGACCAGTTCACCCAGGGGCGCCTTGCTTTCCTGCTTCCGCATGGCCATCTCCTGGAAGACCGGGCTTTCTGCCACGGCACGCCGGATCAGGTAGCCCACCACGATGAGGACGATGGAGAGCAGGAACGGCATCCGCCAGCCCCAGGCGGCAAAGTCCTCTTTGGACATGCTGCTGTTGAGGAAGAAGAGCAGGCCCGTGGCCAGGATCATGCCCACCGGCACGCCGATCTGCGGGTAAGCCCCGAAGAGTCCGCGCTTGTTCAGGGGTGCGTGCTCCACTGCCATCAATGCCGCACCGCCCCATTCGCCGCCTGCCGAGAAGCCCTGGATGATCCGGAGGAGGATCAGCAGCACAGGCGCCCAGGCGCCGATCTGGGCGTAGGTGGGCAGCATGCCGATGAGGGCGGTGGCCGCCCCCATCATTACCAGGGTGAAGACGAGCATCGCTTTGCGCCCCAGCCGGTCGCCAAGGTGGCCTGCCACCACCGCGCCCAGCGGCCGGAACAGGAAGCTGATGCCGATCAGGGCGAAGGAGAGGATCTGCGCCAGGCCGGGGTTGGACTGGTTCAGCGGTGCCAAAAACAGTGGCGACAGCAGCGTTGCCGTCAACTGGGCAAAGATAAAGAAGTCATACCACTCGATAGTGGTGCCGACCAGGGTGCCGGCCAGGACTTTGCGCTCCTCCCGGCGGGTGCTGGGACCGGAGAGCGTATCCACCTTGGAAGGTGTGGTCATTGAAACTCCATTGTTTGTTGGCAGCGGGGCTGCCAGGACGCCTTCACGATTACCGACAGAACGGTCAGTTAGTTAGTAGGGTACTACGAAAATGTGAGGCAGGACACGGATTCTGCGAATTTGCCGCCTCGGGTATGGGTGACTGACGCGGTGAGCTGGCCCGACCCGGCAAGAGCTGGACCAGCAGGTTCTATATGTGAACCGCCGCTTCGCTATCCGGACGCTCGGGCCTAGGATGGAAACCATGACTTCCAGCGCTGCAGCCCCGGCCGGAGCCGCGCCGACGCAGGCCTCGCCCTCCCAGACGCTTTCCCGGGGCATCCGCGCTTTGGAAATCCTTGCTGCGGCGCCAGGTCCGCTGACGATTGCCGAACTGGCCGATGCCATGGGCGTCCACCGTTCGGTGGCCTACCGGATCCTTCGCACGCTGGAGGACCACTCGCTGCTGGTCCGCGACGACGCAGGGCGGGTCCAGCCCGGCCCCGGACTGGCCGTCCTTGCCCGAGGCGTTTCAAGGAACCTGCAGAGCGCAGCCCTTCCCGAACTGACGCATTTGGCCAACACCTGGGATATGACTGCTTTCGTGGCGCTGTGGGACCACCACGACTGCATCACGCTCGTCACCGTGGAGCCGCGGCACAGTGGGGCTACTGTCGCGCAGCATCCCGGCACCCGCCACCCCATCAACGCCGGAGCACCGGGCATTGCCATTCAGTCGGCGCTCACGGAAGCGGAGTGGGAGCGCCTCGAGACCGGCATCCCGTACCGCCCGGAGGCGGCGGAGGCCCGGCGGGCCGGATACTCCGCCAGCCATGACGAAGTCATCGCCGGCGTGTCCTCGCTGGCGGCACCGGTCCGGGTTCCGGGCGGACGGCCGGCAGCGCTCGCCGTCGTATATATCCGGTCAGCCCATGACCGGTCAGAGGTGGGCGCTGCGCTGGCCGAGAGTGCGGCCAGGATCGAGCGTCAGCTGGCCTGAGCGCCCCCGCCGGCGCAGGTCAGAACAGGTCAGGCGTGGCGGCGTTGCAGTACGACGGCGGCCGCGGCACCAAGGAGCGCCAGGGCCGCTGCCGCACAGGCGGGGACGAGGAATGCCGCCGAAAAGCCGTGGTCCTGCGCCAGCCGGCCGCCAACTGCTGAACCAATCGCCGTACCGGCAACAATTCCGCTGGCCAGCGCCGTCATCACGGTTCCCAAGCGTCCGGCCGGGGCCACTGCCCCACCCACGGCGAAGACCGTTACCATCACCGGTCCCACCGGGACCCCCAGGATCAGCAGCACCAGCACCATTGAGCCCAATGACGCGGGAATCAGCAGGAGCGCGGCCATCGCTGCCATCAGCGCAGCAGAGGCCACCCAGCGCCAGGACAGCCCAAATCGCTGCGGCCAATAGGCGACCGACAGGGCGGCCGCGGCGGAACTGAGCCCCATCACGGCATAAAGCAGTCCAGCGATTTCCGAAGTGGCATAGTGGGCGGAAAAGGAGCTCAAGGCCGCCTGTGTGGATCCGAAGAACGTCCCCATGCAAACCATGGCCACCACCGGGACGGCAACGGCTGCGGGCAAGCTGCGCCCTGCAGTTCCTTGTTCCGCCGTTCGTGCTCCTGCCGGGCGCCGGATCACCGGGACCGCGCGGTGCGTGCGGTGCGTAGCGAAGGCGGGCACCAGCGTGATGGTCATCGCCGCCGCCAGCGCCAGCGGCAGCCAGGGCGCCAGGAGGCTGGCCAGGATCCCTACGAGGGCAGGGCCCAGCACAAAGGTGATTTCATCGGCGGTGCTCTCGTAGGACAGTGCCGTGTCCAGGTCGCGCCTGTTGTCCGACGCGCTCCCCTGTGATGTGAGTGCCATCCACCTCACCCGGGCCAGCGGTCCCACCTGGGGGCAGCTTGCCCCGGAAAGGAACGCGGCGGCCAACACCCCGGCAGTAAAACTACCGGATGTGCCCAGGAGGGCAGCCGCAAGGATCAGCGCCACCACCGCTCCGGTGTTGAGGGCAGCTGCGAAGAGCAGCACCGGACGCTGGCCGCGTCGGTCCGCCAGGGTTCCCAGGATCGGCGCACCAAGGGCGGACCCAATGCCGACTGCCCCTGCGGCGGTGCCGCCCAGCGCGTAGGAACCGCTGTTGGACGTCACCAGGGTCAAGGTTCCTACCGTGAGCATGGCCAGGGGAAGGCGGGCGAAAATACCGAGGGGGATAAAGCTGCGGCCGGCAAGCCGCGGAAGCCTGGCGAAACGGCTGCCGGACGGGCTGCCCGGGCCGGCGGAAGAACCGTTACCCGTCGCAGGAGAATCCGGCATGGCAGGTGCAGGAGCATGCCGCGAAGACGAAGGCTGGTCGGGAGAAAGGGAGGTCGAAGATGTCAATTCCGGGCTCGTTCAGTAAGTGCGCATCGTCCCTCCTCCCGATGCGCCGAACCCGGTAACTGTCCAAGTATATCCGGCGTTCCCCCGTAGGCCCCGGGAGCCTGGGTTTACTCCCGTCCGCCCAGTCAGAGCGGGACCTCGACAGCCTCCGATATCCGCAGGGTGGAGCCGTTGCGTCCCTTGAGTACCTGGAGCTGCATGCCGATCCGCTGCTTCATCTCCGCTACATGGCTCACCAGTCCCACCACCCTGCCGCCATCCCGAAGGCCTTCGAGGGCATCCATCACCTGTTCCAATGACTGCTCGTCAAGGCTGCCGAACCCCTCGTCCACAAAAAGCGTTTCGATTTCCACGCCGCCGGACTCCTGTTGGACAACGTCAGCCAGTCCGAGCGCCAAGGACAGTGACGCCATAAAGGATTCGCCACCGGAGAGCGTGGAGGTGTCCCGGCGGTGCCCTGTCCATTGATCCACCACTTCCAGGCCCAGCCCGGATTTGGCACCGCGCGCCGCTTTGGCGTCGGTGTGCTGCAAGAGGTACCGGCCATCGCTCATGGCCACCAGCCGTTCCGAGGCTGCCAGGGCCACCTGCTCCAGCCGCGCTGCCAGCACATAGCTGTTCAGGCTCATCCGGTAGGTATTGTCTCCCCGGCCTGCCGCCGCATCCGCCAGGCCGGACAGCATCCGGGCGTGGGCGGCGGGGCCGCGGGCCGAGCCGGCAAGCTCGTCATAACTGGCAGCGATGGCTGTCAACGATTCAAGGCAGCGCGATGCCAGGCCCACGGCCACCTCAGCGTCGCGCGCCGCCTGCAGGGCAGCGGCTGCATCAGCCTGCAGGGCAGGCAGCCGCTGCTGGTCCATCTCAATCCCGTCGGCCGTTTCCTTCACGGCGAGCACAACCTCGTCCGACGCGAACAGCTCGGCAACCTTGGCAGCTTCGTCGTGGACCGACCGTATTTCAGCTTCGAGGGCAGCAGCCTCATTGGCGGCCAGCAGGTGTGCCCTGGCTTCATCCGCGGAAGCAAACCCGGCTTCCGGCAAGGCCAGTTCCAGGTGCTCCCGGGCCTCCGCCGCCTGGGCGTTGGCAGTGACAAGCGCAGCCTGGGCTTCGACGGCTTTGGACAGCATGGCGGCCGCGTTTCCGAGGGCGCGCAGCCGCTGCGCAAGGCTCCGGTGCCCTGCCCGCAACTCTGCCAGTGCCTGGTCAAGGGTCGATGACTGTTCGGCGAGGTCGGCGAGGGAGGATACAACGGTCGCGAGGTCCGCCTCGGCGCTGGCCCGGGATGCCTGGGCTGAGGTGACGCCCGCTTCGAGTGTTTCCAGCCGCGCCCGCGCCGCCGCGAGTTCGCCTACGGCCTGGGCGGCGTCGGCCGCAGCCAGGCGCGCTTCCTCAGCCCCGGTGACGGCCTCTTCCATGGGCGTCCCGCCGCCTTGGCCAGCCAGGACCGCCACCAGTTGATCTGCCTCGGCCAGCCGCTGGCTGGCACCGGCGAATCCTGCTTCCGCGGCCTCATACACCTGATGTGCAGCGTCCTCTTCCTGTTCAAGGCCGGGACCGCCCCCGTCACCGGCCGCCGGCGAGGGATGCTCTGCGCTGCCGCACACCGGACAGGACTCCCCCGCGACCAGTTTGGCGGCCAGTTCGGCAGCCGCGTTGGCGAGCCGCTGCTCCCGTACATCGAGCCAGCGGCGTTTGGTCTCCAACTGGTGCTCGCGTGACTTGTCGTGAGCCAGCTTCGCCGCATCCCGAGCGGCAACGGCAGCACCGTACCGCCGGACCACGTCCAGCAGCTCCCCGGCGGCAGTTGCTTCCTTCGCGCGCAGCGCTGCCGCCCCGGCCCGTCCTTCCAGTGCTTCCAAGCCCGAGGTGAGACGAGCCCGCTCGTTGAGCAGATCCTCCACGCGGCGGTCCAAGGCAGCATTGGATGCCGTGAGTTCCTGTTGTCTTGCCAGCAACTGCTGGTGCTTTGACCGGAGCACCTTCAGGCGGTCCTCGTCCGGAAGCCGTGCCTCCACAACAGCCAGGAGGGACCGAAGCCGGTTCAATTCTTCTGCAGCGCCTGGAAACACCGCCGGTCCGTCGATGTCCTGCGGGACATGGTGCGCGGATCCCAGGTCCAGCTGGCCGAGTTCCGGGTCTTCGTCGGCGGCCAGGCGAAGCAGGGTGAAAGCCGATTCCATGGCGTCAGCCGCCCGCCGGACCTTGGCAGCCCCGGCATCAACGCTGCGCAGCTGCCCGGCAAGAACCTCTGCCTGGCGGTGGCGGCCCAGCCGGCGGGTCAGGTCCTCCAGCCGCGGAAGGGTTTCCTGCACGGCAGCCTGCCTGGCTGTTGCTTCCTCGAGCCTGCGGTGGCGTTCACGCAGTGCAGTCTCCGCTGCAACGGCGCTGACCCGTTCCTGGTGTTCCGACTCCGCAGCCAGCGCGAGCTCCGAGAGTTGGTGTTTTCGTTCCGCCGCACGTTCTTTCAGCCACTCGAGCCGCAGGGCCCGGGCGTCCGCCGAAGCATCTGGCACCCGGATGTCCTCCGGCGGTGCGTCAGTCTCCTGGAACTGCAGCGCTTCTGCTTCTGACTCGGCCCGCGCCGCCAGGAGTTCCAGTTGGCCGTTGAGGACAGCCACTTCCTCCTTTGCTGCCTGCGCCTGCTGCGAGAGTTCCTGCTCCACGGCTTCAAACCGCTCCGTGCCGAAAAGTTTCTGCAGAAGCTCCAGCCGGTCCGTAGCCTTGGAGCGCAGGAAGGCGGCAAAATCACCCTGCGGCAGCATCACCACCCGGGTGAATTGCTCCCGGTCCATTCCCAGCAGGGCGAGTATCTCGGCCCCGGCTTCATCATTGCGCGTGGATTTCTCCACCCACGTTCCGTCCACGCGTTCCCGCAGGAGGGTTTTGGCCTGTTGGGTGGTGAACCCGTTCTTGCCCCTGGCGCTGGGCTTTTCCCAGGCAGGCGACCTGGTGACGTCAAAACGCCGGCCCTGCGCGGAGAATTCACAGCTCACCGCTGGTTCCTGGGCGGGCTCGGCGTGGTCGCTGCGGAGCCGCTTTCCGTCCTGGCGGGCTCCCGGCACTGAGCCGTAGAGTGCAAAGCAGATGGCGTCGAGCACACTGGTTTTACCCGCGCCCGTGGGCCCATTGAGCAGGAACAGGCCATGCGCACTCAGGGCGTCGAAGTCGATCTCCTCGGTGCCGGCGAAGGGACCGAAACCGGAGATGCGGAGGCGGTGGATCCTCACAGCGAGGCCTCCTGCAGCCGGACGTTTTCCAGGGCGGCGGCGAGCGCAGCCCTTTCGGCGTCATCCGGAACGCGGCCGCGGACGTGCTCCAGGAAGCCGCAGCACACAGCGAGGTCATCCGGGGCTTCGGCCAGCCTGCTGCTGTAGGTGGAGGCGGTGCCGGCAGCGCCCCCCTCGGGGTCGAAGCTGAGGACCAGCGTGTCCGGGAAACGTGCCCGCAGCTGGTCCATGGCCCGGGCGGGACGCTGGGCGTCGGTCAGGGTCACCTGGCAGTAGGCGGTTTCGGCCCATGAATATTCGGGGGACTCAAGCAGTTCGGACAAGGGCCCCCGGAGGACCGCCAGGGTGCGCGGGGCGTCCCACAGGACTTCCTGGACTTTAGTCACGCCGCCGGCATCGATGTCGATGAGCCACGCCCCCTTCTGGTGGGATGCTTCGGAGAAGGAGTACGCCAGCGGCGATCCGGAGTACCGGACCTGGGGCGACAGGGACTGCCGCCCATGCAGGTGGCCCAGTGCCGTATAGCTGAAGCCGTCGAAGAGGTCCAGGGGTACTGCCCCCACGCCACCGATGCTGAGGTCACGCTCACTGTCCGAGCTGATCCCGCCGCTGGCAAAGGTGTGCGCCAGTACCACAGAATGTACGGTGGCCGAGGCCGAGCGCCTTTCAATGTCCTGCCGGATCAACGCTGTTGCCGCCCGGGTCACCTCGAAGTGGCTGGGCGTCTGGACGCCAAGTTGATCGGCCACAAGCCGTGGTTCGAGCCAGGGTATGCCGTAAATGGCAACCACGGCACCATCAGCTGCTCCGCCGGCTGCTCCGCCGGCTCGGAGCAGCAGGGGCTGGTCCAGGCTGTCCAGCCTGGTCCGCAGGTGCACGCCGCCGCGCTCCAGCAGGCGCGAGGCGAATCCGAGGCGGATGGCGGAATCGTGGTTGCCGCTGGTCAGCACCACCTGCGCCCCTGCCGACGTCACCCGGACCAGGGCATCGTCCAGGAGATGGACCACGTCCACCCCCGGGAGTGCGCGGTCGTAGACGTCTCCTGCGATGAGCACAACATCCACGGCATGGCGGGCCACGGCGTCCACCAACTGGTCGACAAAGGCCCGCTGCGCGTCCAGCATGCCGACGCCGTGGAAGGACCGGCCCAGATGCCAGTCCGATGTGTGAAGTAACCTCATGCTTCTAAGCTATCGGCTGCCACCGACAGTTCCGGCAAACGCCGCAGCTGCCGCATCACCGGCAGGTTCAGCCGCGCTTTCCGTCGAAGAATTCCTGGGCCTCGCTGGCTTCTGCCTCTGTGTTCCTGGCAGCTGGTTTTGGGTCCGCCTCACGGGCTGCCACGAACTCTTCAACCGGCGGGACCGGGTCGGCAGCGTTGCCGGCAACCGCCGGGAGCTGCTCGGCAGCATTCCCGGCCGCCAGGACGTCAGCGGAATCGGCGGACGCGGCGGCAGCGGAGGAGGCGGCGTTGAAGCTCCGGAACGCCAGTCCGGCGATGACGGCGCCTGCGAAGGGAGCGGCAACAAATACCCAGAGTTGTTCAACAGCCCACCCCGAGCTGAACACTGCGGAGGCAACGGCCCTGGCGGGGTTGAAAGGCAGGTTGCCCACCGACAGTCCCAGCTGCAGAAGGACGGCGAAGGACAGGCCAACGGCAACCGGCGCTGCGCTTGGGCCGCTGCGCCGGTCGGCTGTTCCCAGGAACACGGCGGTGATGATCGCGGCCCCGATCATCTCCAGCAGCAGCACGGCCGCCAGCGGGGCCTGGATGATGGAGTGTTCACCGAAGCCGGCGGTGACGGTGTCGAAGGCCGTCCGGCTGTCCGCGATCCCTGGAAGCGTGCGCAGGATTCCGTAGAGAGCGAACGCGGCCACCATTCCCCCGGCTACCTGGGCCACGGTATAGGCGGCAGCTCCCCCCAGGCGGATCCGGCCGGCCACGAGGTGGCCGGCCGTGATGGCAGGGTTGAAGTGCCCGCCTGAAACGTGGCCGAAAGCCAGCATGGCCGCCGTCACCGCGAGCCCGGCAGCAAGGGCGGCCGGCAGCGGGCTGGACTGTGGGAGGCTGAACAGCGGCACACCGAGCCCGGCGAGCGCCAGGAAGAAGGTTCCAAACGCCTCGGCGACCAAACGTGGCAGAAGCCGTGGCTGGGCTGCAACAGCACCGGACGGCGGAACTGCATCGTGACGGGCCGGGACGGGCGTGCTCATGGTGATGACCTTCGAGGTAGGCGGAAACGGACGTTGCGATCAGGCAACCCCGGCATTATTCCAGTGCAGACTGTGCGTTCGCTGGACGCCGGCCGACAGCAGCCGAGCAGCAGGGGACACCAGTGCCGGCAACGATGCTGCCGGTATCCGCCAGCGGCGTCGGCCGGCCGCCGGCGGCCACGGTAAATTTGCAACCATGAGTATCGAGCCGGACGCTTCCATCCCCTCCCCTAAGTCCCGTATCCACGGATCACTGCTGGGCGGCGCCCTCGGCGACTCCCTGGGTTACGCCGTGGAGTTCGACACGATTGAGCAGATCCGCGCCCGCTACGGCTCGGCCGGCCTGACGGGCTTCGAAGCCCTGGCGGGACCGGGCCGCTTCTCCGATGACACCCAAATGACCCTGTACACAGTGGACGGGCTCGTGGAGGCGCTGGAGTGGGCAAACTCGGGGGTTGGCGCCGACGTCAACGCCTGCCTGTGGCTCGCGTACCTGCGCTGGTATGCCACCCAGGGGGAAACAGCGCCCGCCTCCGCCCCGGTCCCCCAGCCGCGCTGGATTGACGCCCAGGAGGTGCTCCACCAGCGGCGGCATCCCGGCAAAGCCTGCCTTTCCGGACTCGCCACCGGGGAAATGGGCACCTCGTTCCGGCCCGTGAACCCTGATTCCAAAGGCTGCGGAACAGTGATGCGCTCGGCCCCGTTCGGGCTCATCCCGCACATCACGCCCGACGCCGTCTACAAACTGAGTGCCGACGCCGCCTCGCTCACCCATGGCCACCCGTCCGCCCGCCAGAGCGCGGGGACCTTCAGCCTGCTCATTCACCATGTGGTGGCCGGCGACGGGCTCCGGGAAGCGGCAGCCGGGGCCCTGGCCCATACCGCAGGCCTCGACGGTGCAGCCCCCGAACTGTTGGAACGGCTGGAGGCCGCACTGCGGCTGGCGGGCAAGGGCGTGGTGACATCCGAGGAAATGGTCCAGGCACTCGGTGAGGGCTGGGTTGCTGAAGAAGCCCTCGCCGTCGCGCTTTACGCCGTACTGGCCACTCTCCCGGATGCCGCCCCGGCGGAACCTGCGCAGCATTTCCGTGATGCTGTTGCCTTGGCCGTCAACCACAGCGGCGACAGCGATTCCACCGGCTCCATCGCCGGGAACATCCTCGGTGCCTTCTACGGTGAGGCCTGCCTGCCCCAGGAATGGCTTGCGGCGCTGGAAGGGCAAGACGTGATCCGGGGCATGGCCGACCAACTGGTCAAGGTTACAACCGGCGAAGGCTGACGTTGTTGCAGGCCTCGCAGACTTCCTGCGCAATCAGCCCGCGCCCCTGCAGGAATCCGAAGACCACGCAGCCGAGGCAGAAGCCGGCAAACGCTTCAAGCGACGCCGCCACGATCAGGGTTGCCAGCATGGTCCAGGCGGCAGGAACAGCGCCGGCCGCGAACAAGGCCAGGGCCGCGGTGGAGACCATAGCCCCCATGCCCTGGGCGAAGCGCTTGGGCGGCCCGGGAACCAGTTTCACCCGGCCCAGCCGTGGAGTGATGACTTTGACGGACAGCAGTGCCAGCGGCGAGATCCGGGGCCCGAAGAGGACGCGGAGCCAGAACCCGGCCGCGATGGCCAGCAGTCCCCATCCTGATCCCGCGGCTGCCGTCACCAGCGACAGGACAACTACCAGCCCCGCCGTCACGCGGGCAGCGTACTCGTTCACGGGGTTGGGGAAGGCAAAGAGCTTGCGCATGAGGCAAGGCTAGGTGGAGGCCGACGCCGGGCGGAAGGTTTGTTGCGCCGCGTGACCGTGGGTGCGGGCTGCTCAGGCGCTGACGGCTTCGGCGAAACTGCCGACCATCTGCAGGAACTCACCCTCGGAAAGAACCTCGATGGCTTGCCCCCGCTCGTGCAGCTCCAGCACCCGGCGGGCCTTGCCGGTGAGCCTTCCCGAGCGGAGGTCCGAGGCCACGAAGCCGCCCCCCACCACCAGGACCGTGGTGCGTCCCGTCACCCGGCTCTCCGGCCTGGCACCGAATTCGGCAGAACGCTGCTTCGCCTCCGGCCGCCCGATGGACAGTTGCCCGGTGAAGACGACTGTCTGGCCGTAGAGCGGGTGGCCTGGCTCGGCGAGCGGATTGGGTTCGGGGTTGGCTCCCTCTTCCGGCCAGCCGCCCTGGAACTGCCGGACCAGCCCCGCACCGCTGCCCGCCGCGCCGGACAGGGCAGCGAGGCTTGGCTTCGACAACGTGTCCCGGGCGGGGTCGAACGCCTCCTGGCGTGGCATCACGAGCCCCAGAGACAGGTAGAGCTCAGCGATACTGTTGGCCTGGTTGCGGCCTGCGATGTCGATCAGGATGCCGGCGCAGGCACGGGCATCCTCGGCGGCGTCGTGGTGGTTGACCAGGGGTACCCCGGCCTCCTCGGCGGCAAAGGGCAGGGAATTGGACACCAGGGAGTAGCAGCGCCGGGACAGCATCACCGTGCAGACGTAGTCGTAGGCCGGACCGGGGAGCCCTGAGACCTCCAGCCCGGAGCGGATCACACCGAGATCGAAGGCTGCGTTGTGCGCCGCAAGGATGTCATCGCCAATAAAAGCGCCGATCTCGGGAAAGAGCTCCCCAAACCGGGGCGTGCCCGCGACGTCGGCGGCAGTGATGCCGTGGATGCGGACATTGTGGTAGTCGAAGTGGTCGTGGCTGGCCGGCGGGCGCATGAGCCACGAGGCTTCCTCCACAACCCTGCCGCCCCGGACTTTCGTCAGGCCCACTGAACACGGAGAGCCCCGAAATCCGTTCGCAGTCTCGAAGTCGATCGCCGTAAAGTCCAAACCCACGGGCCCCACCTTACCTTCGGAGGTGATCGTTCCCGTGTCGCCCATGCCGTCCTGTCACCGAAATCACCCGGCCGCCCCGGCCGGCGCCTTCCGCCGCCACCGGGAGGAAGAGGCGTGTCAAGTACCCTTGAGGAGTGAACTTTCCTGTGATGAACGACTTCGCTGTGTCCATGCTGGGCGGTGCAGGACCGGTGCAGCCACAGCTGGCCTCCTTCCTGCCCGACTGGCTGAACCCCCAGGTCTTCCTGGCTGATCCCGCCCTGGCACCCTGGGTGGTCCTGCTTGTCTGCGGAATTGTCTTCGCGGAAACCGGGCTGCTGGTGGGCTTCTTCCTGCCGGGAGACTCCATGTTGTTCACCGCGGGCCTGCTGGTGGCCACCGACACCATCAAGTTCAACGTGTGGCTTCTCGCGCTGCTGATTGTTGTGTCCGCCATCGTGGGCAACCAGACCGGCTACCTGATCGGTTCGAAGGCCGGCCCGGCCATCTTCAACAAGCCCAATTCCCGCCTCTTTAAGCGGGAGAACGTGGAAAATGCACACGCCTTTTTCGAAAAGCACGGCGGCAAGGCGCTGATCCTGGCCCGCTTTGTCCCGATCATCCGGACCTTCGTCCCGGTGATTGTGGGCGTTGCCCAGATGAGCAAAAAGAAGTTCTTCCTGTACAACGTCATCGGCGCCTTCCTCTGGGGCGGCGGCGTGACACTCCTGGGATACCTGCTCGGCGACCGGATCCCCTGGGTCCGGGACAACCTGGACATCATCTTCATCGCCATCGTGCTGGTTTCGGTACTGCCCATCGGAGTAGAAGTCCTGCGCGGCATGTCCGCAAGGCGCCAGGCCACGGCCTACGGCACGGACCCGGTGGACGAGTTCATCGAAGAACACGCGCCCGAGGAAGAGCACAAGACGCCCCGCCACGTTGACGGGATGCGCCCGGAGTAGCAGCACGTCTTCCACAGCGTAGAGAAGGGTGCGTTCCAGGCTTTCGGCCCGGAGCGCACCCTTCTTTGTGTCATCTTCGCGGTCCCTGCTCAGCGGTCCTGCAGGGCCTCCACAATGGCAGGCAGGAGCGCCCGGAAGGCCTTGCCGCGGTGGCTGATGGCGTTCTTCTCGTCGGCGGACAGTTCCGCGCAGCTGCGGGTCTCCCCTGCCGGCTGAAGCACGGGGTCGTAGCCGAACCCGCCGTCACCGCGCGGTTCGCGCAGGAGCACGCCCTCCAGCTGCCCGTACTCCACTACTTCACGCCCGGCATCCCCGTTGGCCGCCGGCACCGCGAGCGCCGCCGCACATACAAAGGCGGCGCCGCGGTGGGCGTCCGGAACGTCGGAAAGCTGGTTAAGCAGCAGCCGCAGGTTCGCGGCGTCGTCACCGTGGCTGCCGGCCCACCGGGCCGAGAAGATGCCGGGCGCTCCGCCCATCACATCCACAGCGAGCCCGGAATCATCGGCGATCGCCACCAGTCCGGTCGCTTCGGCGACAGCCCGCGCTTTGAGCAGGGAATTCTCGGCGAACGTCACGCCCGTTTCGACGACGTCGGGGGCACCTGCCGCTGCCGCGTCCACAACCTGCGTGTCGACGTCGAGCCCCGGTACCTGCCCGCGCAGGAGCTCGCGGAGCTCCCGGAGCTTGCCTTTGTTGTGGGTGGCCAGGACCAGGCGCGGGGCTGTCCCCTGCCCCGCGGCGGAGGCCACTGTCACAGGGTGTCTGCCAAGGTTTCGCGCTGGATGGCCGCAAGCTGGGTGGTGCCGAGCAGGGCGAGGTCCAGGAGCTGGTCCAGTTCGGCACGGTCAAAGGGCGCGCCTTCGGCTGTTCCCTGGACCTCCACGAACTTGCCCGAGCCGGTGACCACCACGTTCATGTCGGTTTCGGCCCGGACATCCTCGACGTAGGGCAGGTCCAGCATGGGAACGCCGTCGATGATGCCCACCGATACTGCCGCGATGGTATCAATCAAGGGCTGGGCGTTCTTGGCGATCAGCTTGTTGTCGCGGGCGAACCGGATGGAGTCCGCGAGTGCTACGTAGGCACCGGTGATGGCGGCGGTCCGGGTGCCGCCGTCCGCCTGCAGCACGTCGCAGTCCAGCACGATGGTGTTCTCACCCAGGGCCTTGGTGTCAATGATGGAGCGAAGGGAGCGACCGATGAGCCGGGAGATCTCGTGCGTGCGGCCACCGATCTTGCCCTTGACGGATTCGCGGTCGGACCGGGTGTTGGTTGCGCGGGGCAGCATCGCGTACTCGGCCGTAACCCAGCCGCGGCCCTCGCCCTTGAGCCAGCGCGGAACCCCTGCAGTGAGGGAAGCCGTGCACAGCACCCTGGTGTTGCCGAACTCGATCAGGGCCGATCCCTCGGCCTGGTTGGACCATCCACGGGTGATGCTGATGGGCCGGAGCTGGTCCGGGGCGCGGCCGTCGCCGCGCACGATGGGCACTGCAGTTGCTTCAGAAGTCATGCCTTTAGCTTATCCACTGCCGCACGGCATGGGCGTTTCGGGTAAAGGTACGGGCGGTCCCCGCACTTAGATGGTGTAGTGCACTCCGGCAACTGCCACGGCAACGTCGCCGCCAAAAGCCGGACGGGCCTCCGCCATCACGGTGGTCTGCGACGTCCACACCGGAATATGGGTGAGCAGGAGCCTGCGGGCACCGGCCGCGGCAGCGGCTTCCCCGGCGCGCTTGCCGGTGAGGTGGACATCCTTGATGCCGTCATCCCGGCCTTCTTCAAAGGCCGCTTCGCACAGGAACAGGTCCGCGTCCTTGGCAGCCTCCTCGAGGCCTGCGCAGGAGTCCGTGTCGCCCGAGTAGGTCAGCGTTTTGGCGATCCGGTTGCCTTCCTTGTCCGGTTCCACCACTTCCACCCGGAGGGCGTAGCACTCCTCAATGGGATGGTTCACGGCGAAGGGCGTCACGGTGAAGGGCCCCACGGTCACGGGCTCACGCTCGGCCCAGTTAGTGAAGTCGAACTCCTCGCGCATGCCGGGGTCCAGCTCCAGGCCGTAGGCGGTGGCCATCCGGTCTGCCGTGGCGGCCGGCCCCCACACAGGAATCCGTCCCCTGCCCCAGCCGCCCGGCTTCCAGCGGACGGCGACGTGCAGGCCGCAGAGGTCCATGCAGTGGTCCGGGTGCAGGTGGGTCAGGAAGATCGCGTCGATGTCCTCAAGGTCGGTGTACCGCTGGATGGCGCCCAATGCGCCGCTGCCCAGGTCCATGACCACTTTCCAGGTCCGCTCGCCGTCGTTGGCGGTCAGCAGGTAGCACGACGCCGGGGATCCTGGCCCGGGAAATGACCCGGTGCAGCCGACAATGGTGAGCTTCATTGGCCCGGACCCCCGGTAACGGAGCTTCCCACGAAGTTGGAGATCCGCTGGCGGGTGCCGGCACGCTGCGCGGCGGCGATCATTTCCGGGGTAATACGGGCCAGGCTGCCGGTGGGATACTGGGCCGCCACATGGTCCACGTGCCGGACGGACAGGACCTCGGGGCCCAGGAACCTGCGGGCCAGCGCTTCGAACTGGCCGGCATCCCCGGTTGCCACGAAGTGGTGTTCGGGCGCGGCTGTTTCAGTGCGCTGCAGGTTATGGGTGGCCAGGGCGCGGTAGACGTCCTTGGCTGTTTCCTCCGCGCTGGACACCAGGGTGACGTCCGCTCCCATCACATAGGAGATGACACCTGTCAGCAGCGGGTAGTGGGTGCAGCCGAGGACCACGGTGTCCACGCCGGCGGCCTTGAGCGGGGCAAGGTACTGCTCCGCCACGGCCAGCAGGGCCGGGCCCGTGGTGATTCCTGCCTCGACGTAGCTGACGAACTCCGGGCAGGCCACCGAGGTGATGTCCAGGTCCGGAGCGGCGGCGAACGTATCCTCGTAGGCACGCGAGCCCACGGTGGCGGAGGTGCCGATCACGCCCACCCGTCCGCTGCGGGTGGCAGCAACGGCGCGCCGCACCGCCGGCTGGATGACCTCGATGACGGGGATGCCGTACTTCGCGGTGTACCGTTCCCGGGCGTCGCGGAGCACGGCGGCCGACGCTGAGTTGCAGGCAATGGTCAGCAGCTTGACGCCGGAGTCCACCAGTTCGTCCATCACGCCCAGGGCGTTGGCCCGGACTTCCGCGATGGGCAGCGGGCCATAGGGCCCGTGCGCGGTATCCCCTACGTAGAGGATGGACTCGTTGGGGAGCTGGTCGATGATGGAGCGTGCCACCGTGAGGCCGCCTACTCCGGAATCGAAGACACCGATGGGCCGTGATTCCACGGCGGCGGCCTGCAGGTCGCTGGCTTCGGATCCTGCTGCTTCAGCTGATGGATCCATGCTCGAGGCTGTTGTCATGATTATTCGAGGATAGGTCTTCCCTGCGGCCTCAGCCATCATGTTGTGGCCTGCGACTCATGTCTAATTTCTCACACGGCTGACACGGACGGCCGGGGCCACGCCTCAACGGCGGGTGTCCAGCGACTGCAGCATGGCCTGCACCAGCGATTCCTGGAGCCAGGTGGCGAAGTTGTAGACCAGGGCCAGGTAGCTCTCCACATCCTCCGCCTGGGACCAGTCCTGCATGAGGTGGACGTGTTCGGCGTCCTCTTCGTCCTGGATGTCCAGCCGCTCCGCCAGGACCAGCCGGACATCGTTCAGCGCCATCGACCAGTGCTTGGCGCCTTCGGCCGAGAGAACGATCTCGTCCTTGTCCAGGTCCAGGGCCGCAGCACGGAGGGCGCCGATCTTCGTCTCACGCAAGGAACGCTCGGTGAGCTGGCGGAACTCAAGGGACGCAGCGCCGTCGTTCTTCATCACGTTCGGAAGGAGCCGCTTCACTGCCCTGTCCGAGGGCTCGGCAACATCCATGTCGAGCCCGATCAGGGCAGCCAGCGGATCCTGGCCGGAGCGGTCCTCCGGCTGCAGCATGGAGATCACGTCGTCAATGAGGCTGCGCAGCAGCTCCCGCTCAGTGGGCTCCAGGTAGCCGGTAATGCCTTTGAGTCCGTACTTGAACGCCTTAGCCACGCTTCCCCTTACCCTGGCCGGACCCGCCGGACTTGCCCGAATTGCCGCCCGGTCCGCCGCTGGCCTTCTCCACCGTGGCCCACAGCCCAAAGCCGTGCATGGCCACCGCGTGGCGCTCCACCTGTTCCTTGCTGCCGTTGGCAACAATCGAGCGGCCCTTTTTGTGGACCTCCATCATGAGCTTGTTCGCTTTGGTCTCCGAATAGCCGAAGTAGCTTTGGAAAACATAGCTGACGTAGCTCATGAGATTTACGGGGTCATTCCAGATCACCAGGTTCCAGGGGATGTCCGGTGCGGCCAGGAAGTCGGTGGACTCCTCTGTGCCGGTCCGGGTGCCCTCTTGCGTATCAGGGCCGAGCGCAACGCTTAAGGTCATCTGTCCATTCTATGGGGAGTATGGGCCCACGCCCGAAGCGAAGCGGGACGTGGGAGCCGATGGATGGGCCCACACCGGCGAGGGCCCCGCGGCGAAGCGAAGCGGGACGTGGGAGCCGGTGGATGGGCCCACACCGGCGAGGGCCCCGCGGCGAAGCGGAGCGAGACGTGGGAGCCGGTGGGGACTAGAGTGACTTCCGTGAGCACCTCAGCCGGCTGGGACCATCCCCGCACGTCCTTTTACACTGACCATTACGAGCTGACCATGCTGCAGGCGTCGCTTCATTCGGGCGCCGCGCACCGGAAGTCCATCTTTGAGGCCTTTGCCCGGCGGCTCCCGGACGGCCGGCGGTACGGCATCGTGGCAGGCACCGGCCGGCTGCTGGAGGGCATCGCGAACTTCCGCTTCGGGGAGGCGGAACTGGACTTCCTGTCCCGCACCAAGGTGGTGAACGAGGAAACGCTGGAGTACCTGGCGTCCTACCGTTTCTCCGGAGATATCTGGGGCTACCCCGAGGGCGAGGCCTACTTCCCGTACTCCCCCATCCTCATCGTCGAGTCCACCTTCGCCGAGGCCTGCATGCTGGAGACCTACCTGCTCTCGGTCCTCAACCACGACAGCGCCATCGCCTCCGCCGCATCCCGGATGGTCAGTGCTGCCGGCGGCCGCCCCTGCATCGAGATGGGTTCCCGGCGCACCCACGAGGAGGCCGCCACCGCATCCGCCAGGGCAGCCATCATTGCCGGTTTCGACAGCACGTCCAACCTCGAGGCGGGCATCCGGTACGGGGTTAAGACAGTGGGCACCGCCGCACACTCGTTCACCCTCCTGCACGATACGGAGCGGGATGCTTTCGAGGCACAGATTGCCTCCCTCGGCGAGGGCACGTCCCTCCTGGTGGACACGTACGACGTCGAAACGGCCGTGCGTGCGGCCGTAGACCTGGCCGGTCCACGCCTTGGCGCCGTCCGGCTTGATTCGGGCGACCTCGTGGCGCAGGCCCAGTGGGTCCGCCAGCTCCTGGACCAGCTGGGCAACGAGAACACCAAGATCGTGGTCACCTCGGACCTGGACGAATTCGCCATTGCCGCGCTGCAGTCCGCGCCCGTGGACTCCTACGGGGTGGGAACCTCTCTGGTGACCGGGTCCGGAGCACCCACTGCCAGCATGGTCTACAAGCTGGTCAGCCGCACGGACGGCGACGGCAACTTCGTTTCCGTGGCCAAGGCCGCCAAGAACAAGGCCAGCGTGGGCGGCCGGAAGTACGCCCTGCGGAAACTGGACGAACGGGGCATTGCCACCGCCGAGGTGGTGGGCGTGGGCCACCGGCCGGAGGACGACGGTAACGACCGCCCGCTGCTGCAGCAGTTCATGAAGAACGGCGAACTGATGCCGGGCTGGACCGGCCATGAGGGCGTGGTCCGGGCCCGCCGCCGGCACGCCGAAACCATGGCCGAACTGCCCGCCGTGGTCAACCGCCTCCAGCGCGGGGAAGCAGCCATTCCCACTCACTATGAAGAAAACTGAGGAGAACTGATGTCCCGGGCCCTGATCATCGTCGACGTCCAGAACGATTTCTGCGAAGGCGGCTCCCTGGCCGTTGCCGGCGGCGCGGACGTGGCCGGCGCCATCAGCGAATACGTGGACGCGCACCACAACGAGTTCGACCACATCGTGGCCACCCAGGACTGGCACATCAATCCCGGCGGCCACTTCTCCGAAACCCCTGACTTCGTTGACAGTTGGCCGCCGCACTGCGTTGCCGGGACCCGCGGAGCCGAGCTCCACCCGGACCTGGACACCGAATACATCGAGGCCTACTTCCAGAAAGGGCAGTTCGCCGCCGCCTACTCCGGTTTTGAGGGGCTGCTGGCTCCCGAGGACGCCGTGCCCACCGGTGAACGGCAGCCGGGCGCGCTGCCCGGTTCCGGCGACGCTGACCGGTTCGCCCCGGACGAAGACGCGATCGGCCTGGACGACTGGCTGCAGAGCAACGAGGTCGAGGAGGTTGTGGTGGTGGGCATCGCCACGGACTATTGCGTCAAGGCCACCTCGCTGGACGCCGTACAGGCAGGCTATTCCGTCACGGTCATCCGCTCCCTCACAGCGGGAATTGCCGATGACCTGGAGGAAACCGTCACAGAACTGGAACTCGGCGGCGTGGACGTCGCCTGACCGCCCGCAGCTACGGAACTGCAACTACAGAAGAGGCCCGGTGCTGTGCACCGGGCCTCTTCTGTTCGCCAAACACTGTCATTTCCTGCCGACGAACCAGTCCTGGAGCTTCCGCAGGCGTGACTGAAGCTGTTCCTCGTTCGCCTGGGCAACGGGCGGACCGCCGCACACCGTGCGCAGCTTGGTATGCACCACACCGTGCGGCGTACCGGTCCGGGCTGACCAGGCGGCCACGTTTTTGGCCAGCTCGTTCCGGAGGTCCATCAGCAGCCGGTGGTCCGGGACAGCCGGTGCCGGAGCCTGGGCAGCCGCGGGAGCCTTCCGGTTCTTGCGGTTGAGCTGTTCATGCTGGCGCTGCCGCAGGAGGGTGCCCACCTGTTCGGCATCCAGCAGCCCGGGAATGCCCAGGAAGTCCAGTTCGTCCTCGGAGCCAACCTCGCCGCCGGTTCCGAACTCGCCGCCGTCGAACAGCACACGGTCGAAGGACGCCTGGGAGTCCAGTGCCTCGAACTTGCCCTTGGTCAGGCTGTCGGAGGCCTTCTCCTCGCGGTTGGCCTCGTCCATGAGCGAGTCTTCGGGGTTGAAGAGCCCGTCCCCGTCCTCCTTCTCCGGCCGGTCCAGGGCGTGATCACGTTCCATTTCCATGGAGTTGGCCAGGGCCATCAGCTGCGGGACCGACGGCAGGAAGACCGACGCCGTCTCTCCCCTTTTGCGGGCACGCACGAAGCGGCCCACGGCCTGGGCGAAAAACAGCGGCGTGGAAGTGGATGTGGCGTAGACGCCGACAGAAAGACGCGGAACGTCCACGCCTTCGGACACCATGCGGACGGCCACCATCCAGCGCTGGTCCCCGGCCGAAAACTCCTCGATCTTGCTGGAGGCCTTCGCATCATCGGACAGAATGACGGTGGGCGACTGCCCCGTGATCCTTTTCAGCTGTCCGGCGTAGGCCCGAGCGTCCTCGTGGTCGGTGGCAATGACCAGGCCGCCGGCGTCGGGCACGGTCCGCCGCACTTCACTGAGCCGTTTGTCCGCACCGGCCAGGACGGCCGGAATCCACTCACCGGCCGGGTTCAGCGCGGTCCGCCAGGCATGGGACGTGATGTCCTTGGTGACCGCGGCTTCACCGAGCGAGGCAGCCATTTCCTCACCGGCACTGGTGCGCCAGCGCATCTGCCCGGAGTAGGCCATAAACATCACCGGACGCACCACGTGGTCCCGCAGGGCGTTGCCGTAGCCGTAGGTGTAATCAGCTTTTGAGCGGCGGATGCCGTCCCGGTCTTCGGCGTATTCGACGAAGGGGATGGGTGAGGTGTCGGAACGGAACGGGGTGCCCGTCAGGGACAGCCGCCGGACCGCGGGGTCGAACGCCTCCCGCAACCCGTCGCCCCAGGACAGGGCCTCGCCCCCGTGGTGGATTTCGTCCAGGATCACCAGGGTCCGCGCCGCCTCCGTTTTGGCCCGGTGCAGCAGGGGCTTGCTGGCCACCTGGGCATACGTGACGGCCACACCTATGAAGCCGCGGCCGTGCTGGCCGTCCGAGTTCTTGAAGTTGGGGTCGATGGCGATGCCAACCTTGGCTGCCGCGTCCGCCCACTGGCGCTTCAGGTGGTCGGTGGGCGCCACAATTGTCACCCGGTTTACGGCACCGGAGTCAATGAGCGTGGATGCGATCCGCAGCGCGAAGGTGGTTTTACCGGCACCGGGAGTAGCTACCGCCAGGAAGTCCCGCGGACTCGCCCTCAGGTAGAGGTCCAGCGCTTCCTGCTGCCAGGCACGGAGTTTCGGGGCGGTTCCCCAGGCTGCACGTTCCGGATAAGCCGGAGGCAGGGTGGGGCCGCCAAAGAGCGTCTCCGTCACTACTTGTTGTTGCCTGAGTCCCCTCCGGGACCCTTGCCGCCGTCGTTGCCCGGGCGGAGGCCGTCATAGACCTCTTTGCACATGGGGCACACCGGGAACTTCTGCGGATCCCTGCCCGGCGTCCAGACCTTGCCGCACAGGGCAATGACTGGCTCCCCCGTCAGCGCGGACTCCATGATCTTTTCCTTGCGCACATAGTGCGAAAAGCGCTCCCGGTCCCCGGGCTCCACTTCCTGGCGCAATTCCTCGCGCTCAATGGTGGCTGTGGACGATCCAGCCCCGGAAAGCTCACGCATCGGGTCGTTCTCGAGAGGGTCCGTCATGCTAGTCATGCGATCCATCTTAGCCGTTCCGGCAGCTGGAGGTTCGACGCCGGAGGCTCCGGCCGCGCCGCCCGGGACCTGCCGCCGTCGTACTTTTATCCCGGTCACCCTGCCCGCCGGCCTGCGGTCAGAGGCCCTGCCAGTCGGGTTTGTTGTCATAGGTGTGGCGGTAAAAATCCGCCAGTTTCAGGGCCGAGGCGGCTGCCTCGTCCAGCAGGACGGTGGCGTGGGGATGGAACTGCAGTACCGATGCCGGGCAGATGGCGGCCACCGGTCCTTCAACAAATTCCCGCACTGCCTGCGCCTTTTGTGCTCCCGTTGCCACCAGGATCACATGCCTTGCTTCCATGATGGTGCCCAGCCCCTGGGTGAGGACGTGGTGCGGGACTTCGGCCAGGCTGTTGAAGAACCGGGCGTTGTCCCGGCGTGTCTGTTCGATGAGGCTCTTTATCCGGCTGCGGGAGGCGAAGGAGGATCCGGGTTCATTGAACCCGATGTGGCCGTCGGTGCCCACGCCCAGGAGCTGCAGGTCGATGCCGCCCGCTGCAGCGATGGACTCCTCGTACGCCCGGCAGGCGGCGGGAATGTCTGTGGCCGTGCCGTCAGGACCGTGGACGTTCTCCGGGGAGATGTTCACCCGGTCAGTGAACTCGCGCCGGATCACCTCGCGGTAGGATTCCGGGTGGCCTGCGGGAAGGCCAACGTATTCGTCCAGGGAAAACCCGTGCGCCCGGCTGAAGTCCAGGCCGTCCCGGTCGTGGCGGGCCGCCAGCTCATCGTAGATGGGCAACGGCGAGGACCCGGTGGCCAGGCCGAGGACAGCGTCCGGCTTGTGCCGGAGCAGCTCCTCGATGGCGTCAGCTGCAAGCTTGCCGATCTGCTTGCTGCCGTTGAGGATGACAACTTCCATCTTGTTCCTTCCAGGGTCTGTTCAGCGGTTGACGGTGACCTGGGCCAGCAGCTCCGGGCCGCGGGCGTCCAGCCATTTCCCGCCCAGCCGCACGCCGGTGACAAGAAGCGCAAGCCCCAGCAGGAGCCCCGCAGCCAGGTTGAGCCAGCCGAACAGGCTGTTGCCCGTAACCAGCTGGGCGATGAGCAACGCCGCCTCGGGCAGGACCAGGACAAACAGAATCCCCATGCCGGCGAACTGCACTGCGAGGGTTTGGCCCACGTTCCCGGGCGGCTTCTTGAAGGGGCTGTCCCCCGGCAGCGGAACGGCCACCGTGTACCGGGCAGACACCACGGAGGACAGTCCCAGCCCCGTAAAGAGGATTCCCAGGCTCAACCCCAGCTGGCCCGGAAGGGAAGCCCACTGCCCGGTGAAAGCAGCGTGGCCAATGGCAAACGCCAGGACAACCGGCAAGGCGAAGGCCAGGCAGGCGAGCGCCCGGCCCAGCCTGTCGTCCACACCCCGGACGCCGCTGGCCAGGTGCAGCGCGAAGGCCGTGTTGTCATAGGAGACATCGGCGGAGATGGACCAGGCCAGGATAAACGCCGTCAGGGGCGCCAGGAAGGCAAGCGTGCTGAAGTCTCCGGTCTGGCTGCCCTGGAACACCAGAAGCACGGGGAGCAGCGGTACCACAATGAGTGAGCCGGAGTAGCGCGGATCGCGGATCCAGTACGTGAGGGACCGGGCCATCACGGCGCCGGCAGGAACAGCGGGCAGGAGCCCGAACAGGCCCAGCTTTCCGCCCTTGCGCTTGCCGCTGCCCGAATACGGGGGATTGACGAGGGCCCGCTCCAGCAGCAGCTTCCAGCACCAGGCGAGTCCGGCCAGGACCGCAACGGAAATGAGCAACTTCAGGATGGCTTGTCCCGGGCGCCCTGCAGCGATGTCCCCGGCAATGGACCAGGGGGCACCGAGCGGAGTCCAGGACATTGCCTGCGCAAACTCCGGCAGGAAGCCTGTCGAGGCCGAAATTCCGCGGCTGACTCCCGCTACGATCGGGCCAAGGAGGACCAGGGGCACCATAAAGGCGATGGCGCTGACGTCCTTGAAGCGCCGGGATGCGGCGAGGCTCGCAGTTGCCGTGGTGACCACCTTGGACAGCACAATGCAGGTCAGTACTCCCAGCACTGCCCCTACGAGGGCTGCGAGCGCTGGCAGCACGCCGCGGGACCAGGTGACTACCGTGGCCAGTGCCACCAGTGTTGTGGCCAGCCCGGGAATACCGATCAGCCCGCCCAGCGCCAGCCCTGCAAGCATCTGGTTCATGGGGATGGCAAAGGTGGTGAAGCGGGCAGGGTCGAGGGTCATGTCCGTGGCAGATGCGACCACCGGAATGATGCCCCAGCCCAGGATGGCCGCCGCACCGCCGAGCACCATGGCGGTTTGCACGAGTTCGGGTTCGGCGCGGCGGAGCAGCACCAGCACCACCACCAGGGTGGCCACCACGCCCAGGGCATACAGTCCGGCGAAGGCCATTCCCACCAGCTGCCAGGGGCTGCGGCGCAGGCCGTTGCGCAGCAGCGTCAGTTTGAGCCTTAGAAGGTGCGCAACCATTCCAGCCCTTCCGTGTGGCTGCGGCCGCCCACCAGTTGGACGAACCGGTCCTCCAGGGACGCCCCGGCCCGGACCTCGTCAACGGTTCCCGCCGCGAGCAGCCGCCCTGCGGCCACCACAGCCACGTGGTCGCACATGCGCTGCACCAGGTCCATCACGTGGCTGGAGACGATCACCGTCCCGCCCGAGGCTACGTAGCTGTCCAGGATGGAGCGGATATTGGCGGCAGAGACAGGATCAACCGCCTCAAAAGGTTCATCCAGCACCAGCAGCCGGGGCGCATGGATCAGGGCCGAGGCCAGGGCGATCTTTTTGGTCATGCCGGCGGAGTAGTCCACTACCAGCGTGCCCGCGTCCTGGGCCAGGTCCAGGGCCGCCAGCAGTTCCCCCACGCGGCTGGCCACCACGTCCTTGTCCATGCCCCGCAGCAGCCCGGCGTAGGTGACCAGTTGCTCACCGGTGAGCCGGTCGAACAGCCGCACGCCGTCGGGCAGGATGCCCATCAGCCGCTTGGCCTCCAGCGGCCGGGCCCAAACGTCAACCCCGTGGACCACGGCTGTGCCGAAGTCAGGGCGGAGGAGCCCGGTGGCCATCGACAGCGTGGTGGTCTTGCCGGCGCCGTTCGGGCCTACGATCCCGAAGAAGGAACCGGCTGGCACGTCCAGGCTGATGCCGTCCACCGCGATCTTCTGCCCGAAGCGCTTGGCCAGCCCGCGGATGGACAGTGCCGCTACGGGCGCTGGCTGTGTCGGAGGCTGCGGTACCGGTTCAGGGTGCTGTACCGGACCAGAAGGCTGTACCGGATCAGGGTGCTGGGCTGTCATGAAGCCAGACTAGTCCTCACCCTGCGGCCGCGGGGTCCTCCTGCAGGAGTAGAAAAAGTCAGGCGCGGGAGCCAAAAGCCGGCCAATCCTGCCGCCTTGGTCCTGCGCGCCGGTCCTACGGCTTCCTGCGGATGCGGATGGGACCTTTGGCGGTGGCCGGATCCACCACTGACCCGCCTTGGGTGATCTCCACCTCGCCGGCGTCCACCAGCCGCCGCGCAGCTTCGCGGACAGGCTCCATCAGGTCCCGCCAGGTGTCATCGCCAACAGCGCGGGCTGCATCCGAAGGGCAGATGGTGGACGTGGCGGCCCTGGCGGCCAGGAGCGCGAGGATGGTGGCCTCGAGTTGCTGGCCCAAGCTGCCATCAGGGGCCTGCGCGTCTTCGCGTTTCCCGTCCGCCATGTCACACCCGCCGGTCAGAAGGTTCTGCGGGGCACGGCGCGCTCGTACTGCGGCACCCACGGAATGTTGTGGCCCAGTTCGAAGGCTGCACGCAGCCACCAGTGCGGATCCCGCAGGGCGGCGCGGGCGATAAAAACGCCGTCGGCCTGACCGGTGGCGATGGCGTGCTCGGCCTGGCCTGCGGAGGTCAGCAGGCCCACGGTACCGGTGGGCACTCCCGCCTCGCTGCGGATCGCGGCGGAGAACCCGGTCTGGTAGCCGGGACCGGCTTTGATCTGCTGGTGGGCCACCGCTCCGCCGCTGGAAACGTCCACAAGGTCCACGCCGCGTTCGGCGGCCTGGCGGGCCAGGCGCACGGACGCGGGGAGATCCACCCCGCCCTCAGCCCAGTCGCTGGCCGAAATCCTCAGCAGCAGCGGCATCGAATCAGGAATGACATCCCGCACCGCATCCACCACCGCAAGCATGAGCCTGTTCCGGCCCGCTTCGTCTCCGCCCCAGGCGTCAGTCCGTGCATTGATCAGCGGGCTCTGGAACTGGTGCAGCAGGTAGCCGTGTGCCCCGTGGATCTCCACAGTGTCGAATCCGGCATCAACGGCACGGACTGCCGCCGCGGCGAAGTCGCTGATGACCTGCTGGATCTGCTCCTCCGTCATTTCGGCGGGCTCGGCATACCCGTCAAAGGCCGACGGCGAGGGTCCCACGGTGGTCCAGCCGCCGTCGGACTCAGGAACACTGCCGTGCTGGCCCGAGAAGGGCCAATAGGTGGAAGCCTTCCGGCCGGCATGAGCCAGCTGGGCACCGATCTTGGCGTCCGCGGCGCCATAGCGGTGCACGAAGGAGGTGATCCGCTGCCAGGCCTCCGCCTGGGCGTCGTTGTACAGGCCGGCGTCCCGGGGGCTGATCCTGCCTTCGGCGTTGACGGCGGCCGCCTCGGTGAGGATCAGCGCCGCGCCGCCGGCCGCGAAGGAGCCCAGGTGCATCAGGTGCCAGTCGTGCGGAACTCCCGGCGCGTCGTCGGGATCGCAGCTGTACTGGCACATGGGCGAAACCCAGCCGCGGTGCTGGAGCTCCAGCGAACGGAGTTTGAGCGGCTCAAACAGTGCGGACACTAGAACAGCACCCGGGCCAGGGCCTGGCGCGCCTTGGCAACGCGCTCATCCGACGTTCCCACCACCTCGAACAGCTCCAGCAGGCGGACGCGGGCGGTCTCGCGTTCGGGGCCGAAGTTCCGGCCAATGAAGGTGACCAGGCGGTTCAGTGCATCTTCGATATGTCCGCCGGCAATGTCCAGGTCTGCTACGGCAAACTGGGCATCCAGGTTGTCCGGTTCATCCGCTGCCTGGGTGCGGAGGGCTTCGCTGTCCTGGGCCGTCAGCGGCTGGAGCCGCAGCATCAGCTCCACCTGGGCCAGGCCGGCCTTGGCCTCATGGTCGGCCGGCATGTCCTTCAGCGCCTGGCGGTAGGCGTCGGCCGCAGCCGCGTAGTCACCCGCTTCAATCGCATCAAACGCGGCCTGGTGCAGCGGCGGGAGCGGTGCGGGCTCCGCCTCTGCTCCCGCTCCCGCGCCCAGGCTGCCCGTCACGCCGTTGGCTGCGGCGACTTTCAGCAGTTCGTCAAAGAGGTTGCGGACCTGCTGTTCGTCGGCACCGCCCTGGAAGAGCGGGACCGGCTGCCCCTTCAGCACGGCAACGGCGGTGGGCACCGCCTGAACCTGGAACGCCTGGGCCAGCTGCGGGAAGGCCTCGATGTCGGCCGCGCCAAGGACCAGCCGGCCGCCGTAGCTGTCCACCACCTGTTCCAGGACGTCCAGCATCCCGGCGGATTCGGGCGAGTAGGAGGCCCACAGTGCAAAAACCACAGGGACCTGCGCTGAGAGCTCCACGAGCTGCTGGAAATTGGCCTCAGTGACGTTGACCTTCAGTTCCGGGGCACCGGGGGCCTGGCCGGGCTGGTCACCGCCGCTTGCGGGGGGCGGTGCGGACGGCGCCGGGCGCTGCTTCAGGGAGGAAAGATCGACGGCGCCGCGCAGGTTAAGCAGGTTGGCAGCGGCAGGAGGGACTGGGCGGGAAGCTGGCGAACTCATGCTTTCCACTCTAGCCACTCCGGCCGCTGCCGGGGGTACTGCACAATCGGGACTACTTGAAGCTGGCCCCTACCAGCCCGCGGGTTGCTGCCACAAGCTTCATGGGATCGGTGGAGCCTGCCGGCGGAACGTACACAGCCATTGATTCGGCAAAGCTGAGGACCATACCGGTGGTGGTTTCCTTGCCGCCGGCCAGGGCCGCGGCGTCGTCGCCGATGGTCAGCTTGTCGCCGGCAGCCTTGGGCGTTCCCTCGAAGCCGAAGTTGATCCGGCCCAGGACCAGCGCGCCGCCGTCCGCGGTGCGGAACACAACGGTGCTTTCCGGAACCACCTTGTGCGTGAACGAGAAGTTTCCGTTCTCGCCGGCCTTGACCACCTCGGACTGGTAGGACAGTGTGTCGGCGATGTACGGCGAGGACTCGCCTTCCACCAGTTTGTCCTTGAAGGCGGAATCGGCGCTGGTCAGGCGGTCGGCCAGGCCGGACATGGCTTCTTCACCGCTGTAGAGCAGCCCGCTCTTGTCACCGGCAGCCAGTGTTTCCGTCCCGCGGTTGATGGTGGGGAAGGTAGTGCCGGGCTGCAGCGGATTGGTTTCCACCAGCTTGTAGTTTTCGCGCGGTGACGCCTGCACGAGGGTCAGCAGCTGCGGCACCACGTTGCCGTCACCCTGGGTCACGGCCAGCACGGACCGGGGCCACTCGCGGTCCTTGGTGACCACCGTGGTGAGGAGCTTGGTGGAGCGGACCGGCATGCGTGGCTCGTACGATCCCACCTGGGAGCGGATCTTGTAGTTCTGCGTCCGGACTTCAAGCTCGGTTCCGCCGACGCGCTCGGCCAGCTTCGCTGCGTCCTTGGCTGCGTCACCGGTGTCCGCTGCGCTGGAGACCTGCTCCAGGATGCGGCGGAATTGTGCATCCAGCAGCACCGGCGAGCCGGCCTGCTCCTGCCCGGCGGCCGGTGCTGTTGATGCCGGATCTGATGAGGGTGCGGGCGACGCTGCCTGTGCGGCGGTGCCTGCTCCGGCAACCACGGCCACGGTGACCACTCCGGCGGCCACCATGCCCAGTCGGGAGGACGTGCGGGCCTCGGACTGGGCACGGGCACGCTGGGCAAACCCGCTGCCCTTGCCGTCGCCTTCACCGTTGCGCTTGCGGGCCGAGAGCAGGGCCAGCACGATGCCGGCCAGGATCAGGAGCGAGCCCAATACCATCAGCGGGATGGCCCAGGGCGTTGAGGTATCGTTCGGGAACGTCATGGAGATGGAGGCCGGCGCGGGCCGGGTCCCGTCGGACGCCAGCAGGAGCGTCCAGTCACCGTCGGCGGGCGGTGTCCAGGAGTATTCCAGCTCGCCGCTTGCGTTTTCGGTGGAGACCCACAGATCGGAGCCGGCCGGGCTTGGCGCCGTGGCCTCGCCGTCCGCGTGATCAACCTGGAGGGACTTTCCGTCCTCCGAAACCCCCGTGACGGTGTCGTGCGCGGTTTGACCCACCCAGGCGTCCACGTCGTCGGGACGGCCGGCCGCGAGCAGGAAGTTACCGTCACCCTCGACGTTGATCTTGACGGTTCCGCCGTGCAGGGTACGCAGCTTCTGGTCGATGACGGTCAGCGGCGCCGCCTGCCCATCTGCGGGGGCAGAGGCCGTGAACGTCTCGGAAGGGGCCCAGATGGTTCTCTGGCCGATGCCGGCCAGCAGTGTCAGGAGGCCGAGCAGCACGAGTGCGACTGCAGTCTTTAAACGCAAGGGAACACCTATCATCAGCGGGGGTTTAGCTTCAATAGTAACGGTTTTGTTATCACGGCCCCCGACCGGCAGGCGCAACCGCGCCTGCCGCGGCCCACGGACAACGCCCTTCCGCGGGTGTTGACAAGGCTGCTGATAGTGTTTGCGATGATCATCACACCGGCCCGCAGCAGCGGCGCCACGCACCGAACAGGCCCCACATCCCAGTGACTGACAAGACGGACGAGTCCTCCGCGGCATACGAGAATCCGGAGGGTGCAGAGCCTTCGGCGAAGGCGCCCCAGGACCCTGCCCCGACGCACCGGAGGGGGGCGGCCGCTGCCCTCGGACTGGTGGTCCGCCGCCTTCGCCAGCCGCTGCCTGGAGCCCAGCCGAGGCTCCGGTTCGAAATGCCGCCGGAGTACTCACAGCACGAGGAGCCCAGCGAAGATCCCGACGGCGTGAGCCGGCCGCAGTTCGGTGACCCCGGCCCCCGCATGTCCCCCCAGCACCCGCTCTATATGGGCTTTATGGGCACCGTGGGCGTGGGGGTGGCACTGCTGGTCTACTGGATCGGCTCCCACACCACCCAGTTGCTGTTGTGGATCGTCGCGGCGCTCTTCATCGCCCTGGGCCTTGAA
Organism: Pseudarthrobacter sp. W1I19; assembly: GCF_030817835.1. Taxonomy (NCBI): domain Bacteria; kingdom Bacillati; phylum Actinomycetota; class Actinomycetes; order Micrococcales; family Micrococcaceae; genus Pseudarthrobacter; species Pseudarthrobacter sp. W1I19. The sequence goes on along the minus strand of NZ_JAUSZR010000001.1, from coordinate 1,546,184 downwards.
CCGGTGGTCGGGTGGCTGGAACGCCGAAGGATTCCCCGCCCGGCCGGCATCCTGGTATCCGTCAGCGTGCTGGTGGCCGCCGTCGTCGGCTTTTTCGCCACCCTCATCCCCACCATCGTCGGCCAGGTCACCGAGATCGTGGAGCAGGCACCGGTATGGGTCAGGGACTTCATGAACTCGGACCTGTTCCGTACCCTCGATGACCAGTTCGGCGTCCGTGACCGGATCGCCGAGGAAGTCAATAAGTTCGTCAACGACCCCGAAGCCGTGGGCGGCATCGCGGGCGGAGTTGTGGGATTCGGCTCCACGGTGGCCAACGGACTGTTCGGGGCCCTGATCGTCCTGGTGCTGAGCCTGTACTTCCTGGCGGCGCTGCCGGCAATGAAGAGGTGGGGCTACCGGCTTGCGCCGCGCTCACGGCGCCACCGGGTGGAGGCATTGTCCGAGGAAATCACCAAATCGGTGGGCAACTACGTCATCGGCCAGGCCTGCGTGGCACTCCTGAATGCCACGTTCGCCTTTATTGTCATGACGATTGTGGGGGTTCCGTTCGCCCTGCTCCTGGCCTTTGTGGTGGCACTGCTCGCCTTTATCCCCCTGGTCGGGGCCATGATCGCCGGCGTGGTGGTGGTCCTCATCGCCCTCACTGTGGGTTGGCAGACCGCCACGCTCTATGCCATTTGCTACTTCGCCTACCTGCAGTTCGAGGCGTACTTCATCTCGCCGCGCATCATGCAGAAGGCCGTGGCCGTACCCGGCGCGGTGGCTGTCATCTCAGTCATCGCAGGCGGCAGCCTGTTGGGTGTCCTGGGAGCCCTGATCGCCATTCCCACTGCGGCGGCAATCCTGCTGCTGATCAAGGAAATCTATATCGTGCGGCAGGACAAGCACTAGGCACCGGAACTTCCAAACCGCTAGGCCGGCGCGTTGGCCACCGGCCCGTTCCATTCCTGCGGAAGGCTAGCTCCCGCCGGGCCTGCGCCCGTGACCTCATGGACAATCTCATTCAGGACCCGCCCGGCGTACTTCTCCCCCACCCATAAGTGCTTGGCACCCTTGACGCCCACCAGGCGGGCCTGCGGCACCAGGCTGAAGCGCTCCTTCGCGGCCTCCGGCTGCAGGTAGTCGTCATGCTCGGGCACCAGCACCGTGAGCGGCTTCCCGGACTGTGCCCACTGCCTGAGGTGGGAGTCCTTGGCCCGGTGCAACGGGGGCGAGAGCAGGATGGCACCCTCGATCTGCTGCGCCACCGGTTCAACCGCACCGTACATCAGGGCAAGCTCGGTGCCGAAGGACCAGCCCACCAGCCAGCGGTTGGGCAGGCCGCGTTCCACGGCGAAGCGGACGGCCGCCTCCACATCATGCTGCTCCCCGATGCCCTCTTCAAAAGATCCCGTGCTGGTGCCGCGAGGGGACTCCGTGCCGCGGGTGTTGAACCGGAGCACCGCGATTCCGGCCAGCGCCGGCAGCCGGTAGGAAGCCTTGCGGTAAACATGCGAATCCATAAAACCGCCGTGGGTGGGCAGCGGATGCAGGGTAATAAGGGTTGCGTTCACCGGTCCGGACTCCGGAAGCGCCAGTTCTCCCACCAGGGTGTGGCCGTCTTGCGTCTTCAGCTCCACGTTTTCACGCCTGGCCGGCAGGACAGTGGAAGCACGGATGGGCGTGGGGCCGGTGGACTGGCTGAATTCGTACGACGCCGGATCAAAAGTCATGCCTGCCAGCTTAGCGACAGCCGCGCGCCGTGCCGTTACCGGTACCGGTAGCTGCGGGTCTTCCAGCAGTTGGTGTGCCAGTGCCGCCGTTCCGCCAGGCCGGCTGCCGCGCCAAAAAGATGGTCATCCTTCCACACCACCAGGTGGGCGACTCCGGGGAGCACGGCGGTGGAGCATTCAGGGCAGATGTAGGTCTTTTCCGCGTTTTTGGCGGTCATGGTGCGGACCATCCACTCGCCGTCGGGAGCACTCTCCCGGCGGGCGATGCCTGCACGCGCGCGTTCCAGGTCCAGCTCGGGAACGTCAGCGCTCCCTTTCTTTCCCCCCGCCCGGCCGGACCCGGCTCCGGCTTTTCCGGATACTGGACGGCGGGGTCGGTTGGAACGCGGCATGCCTCCATTCTGCCCCAGCCGGGACAGTGCCGGCCTCTCCTGGCCTTCTCCCGGACAGCCCGTGCGGGCCGTGGCAAAGCCCGTCCCAAACCCATCCGGGGCGGGCACCTGCCGCACCAGACGGTAGTCTGTACGGCGTGCGACTTGTGATAGCCCGATGCTCTGTTGATTACGTTGGCCGGCTTAAAGCCCATCTTCCCCTTGCCACCAGGCTCCTGCTGGTCAAGGCCGACGGCTCAGTCCTGGTCCATTCCGATGGCGGCTCCTACAAGCCGCTGAACTGGATGAGCCCGCCGGCCACCCTGCGGGTTTCGTCCCCGGAAGACGTGGACCTGGAACTGGGCGTCGTTGAGCAGTGGACCGTGCAGTCTGCCAAGACCGATGACCGCCTCATCATCAATATCCATGAAAAGCTGAGCGACTCCTCGCATGACCTGGGCGTGGACCCCGGCCTCATCAAGGACGGCGTGGAGGCGGACCTGCAGCGGCTCCTGGCCGAGCAGATTGAAACGCTGGGCGAAGGGTATTCGCTGATCCGCCGGGAATACTTCACGGCAATCGGGCCCGTGGACATCCTGGCCCGGGACGCGGACGGGGCAACAGTGGCCGTGGAACTCAAGCGGCGCGGCGATATCGACGGCGTTGAGCAGCTCACCCGGTACCTTGAACTGCTGAACCGGGATCCGTTGCTGGCACCGGTCCGCGGGATCTTCGCTGCCCAGCAGATCAAGCCCCAGGCGAAAGTCCTGGCGAACGACCGGGGCATTGACTGCGTAACCCTCGACTACGATGCAATGCGCGGCGTGGACGACGTTGAGTCCCGGCTTTTCTGACGCTGCTTTTAACCAGGACGCAGATAATCAGCAGACTGCCCTTCCCGCGGCGTTGAATTCGCTCCAGCAAGGACATTTAACCGCCCTTTTACCTAAAATTTATGCGTTTAGTCCCCCAAACCGTTGACCTCTGCCTACCGGCATGAAATTCTTATCTCAGTCTTTGTGTAGGTGTTTTTCATGCTCGCAAGACATGTTGCGAGCGCGAAGCTCCTGCAGCGCCGGTCCCTTTCCGGACGGGCAATCCAGGATTCTTCTCGCGGAGTGACCAAGGCCGGCACGAGGTGTGCCGATCTTAAAAAGTTCCACAATGAGGAGAAATAAATGGCACAGGGAACCGTCAAGTGGTTCAACGCTGAAAAGGGCTTCGGCTTCATTACCCCGGATGACTCCGATGGTGATGTCTTCGTTCACTACTCCGAAATCCAGACCGGCGGCTTCAAGACCCTCGACGAGAACCAGCGTGTTCAGTTCGAGATCGGCCAGGGCGCCAAGGGTCCCCAGGCTACCGGCGTCACGCTGGTTTAGTCCCCGCCTGCCGGCCGCTTAATGCGGCCGGCAGCGAAACAATGGTCCCCGGCAATTATGCCGGGGACCATTGTTGTTTAATTCAGCCCCCGTCCAGTTGCACAAGTTGACCGGTATATCCATGCAATGCGGATTGTCGCCGTAAATGCAGCCGGGTTCAGTTCACCAATTTGCGGACCAGCCGGGCGCCCTGCGGAAGGGAAAGCCCGGGCAGGTAGGCCCGCGTCAATGCCCGGCCAATGGCCGGCAGGTGCAACGGATCCTGGTAATACAGATAAAGGGCGCGGTACTCGGGTTTGAAGCGCGACTTGAATGCGGCCAGTGAACGAAATCCGTAGATCGGTTCCAGGGCGTGCCCCACCAGGTCCAGGATCCGGACCAGGTTGTCCGCCCGGTCCTGCCCGTCCGGGTTGGCACCGGCCGCGGAGCCGGGAAGGCTCGCCAGCGGAGAACCCGAGAGGGAGATGACCTCAACGGAATCGCGCAGCTCAAGTACCGCGGAAGCGATCAGGAATTCCATCACGCCCGGAAAACCGTCGGCGCCCCGGCGCATAACGTCCAGTGTCCTGCTGACCAGCCGCCCGCCGTCGTACACCGGCAGCCAGCTGGTCACGCCGTGAACGGTACCGTTGCCATCCACGGCGAGGCAGCACAGCACCTCCGGGTCGTCGAGCTCGTCGATCCCGCCCAGGGTGAAGCCCATTTCGGGAACTGTTTTCCCGGCCGCCCATTCTTCCGAGACTTCGCTGAGCTTTGAACGCAGTGCCGCCGGCAGGGAGGCATACGTTCCCCAAACGGCTTCGACCCCCAGCTTCGCCGCCCGGTTCAAGGCGGTACGGACGTTCTGCCATTCCTTGCCCTTGAACTCCAGTTCGCGGATGGCCAGGCGCGTCTCCTGCGCCACGGCGACCCGGGAATACCCGCGCTCCTGCAACATGGGCCAAACCCCATCGTCGCAGGAGTAGAGCGCCGGGATCATGGCCTCGCGCCCGCAGTATCCAAGAAACTCCTCCGTCACGCGGACTTGTGCGTCTGCGGACCCAAGAGCACCGCCGAGCGTCAGTGCCACGCTGCCGTGCCGCTGGAATGCGAACCCACCACGGCCGTCGGGGCTGAACCAGTACGTGTTCGGTTCCCACAGCGCCATCCAGGACAGCGGTCCGCCGCCCTGGTGGAGCAGCTGACGTACCTTGATCCTGTCCTGCCGACCGGAATCGTTGCCGTGGTGTCCGCTCAGCAGGGCCCACCAGACAGTAACCAGGGCAATAACCCAGAACACGGGGCCCGAGTAGGCAAAGAGAACCGCTTCCACAGTGTTCCGGTCGGCAAAAACGCGGTGGTACTGCTGCGGAATAGGTACCGGCACGTACTGCCGGGCCAGCTCGGCAAAGAGCCCCAGCAGGCCGCCGTCGCGCATCAGTCCCCCGGCCCACAACCAGGCGATGGCGTAGCCGGCGGCCAGGACAAGCCACGAACCTCCCACCACGAAGGCCAGCATCCGGCGTGCGGCCGGAACTGTCTGGACACGGAACTGCCTGCGGTTCAGCCAGAGGAGCACCGCGAGCAGCAGGGGTACGCAGACCAGTGGAAGCACGTGGGCAAAGGCCGAACCCATCGGCGGCGCGGAGGTGCCATGCGGCCGGGACGGAACCAGGGCGAAAAGGGCGAGGTAGACGGCCGCGAGGGCGGTCACGGCGAGCTGGATGGCAATGGCGATGTTCAAGGCGAGGCGGCGGCCCCGGCGTATCCCGTCGGCGCAGATCAGCAGCAGCACCACGGGGACCACTGCCAGGGCGAGGCCAAAGGGCCCGGCAAAACCGGCCCTTCCGGCTTCCAGGCAGGATGCCTCCACCGTGGTGCCGCAGTTGAACGCCAACTGGCCAAGGGTGGGCATCGGATTCAGCACCACCTCCCGCAGGAGTGCCAGCGGACCTGTGGGTGCACGCGCGATGCCCGTAAGGATCGGGCCCACCGCAAAGACGGCAACCGTGAGGGCAAGCAGGTTCCGGGCCTCACGGCCGGTGGAACGGTGCCGGTGCAGCTGGCCGTGATCACCCTGGATCCACCAGCCCACCAGGAGTCCCAGGACGGCGCCAATCAGGCCGATGACCGTTTCGGCGTGCCCGATGTACAGCACCAGCAGGAGCGAGATTGAAAGCACGCCGGTCCGCAGCCGGCGCTGCCAGAGGACGGACAGCCGTCCGGTGGCTGCAAGGCCTGCCGCCAGAACTGCCGGGTAGGGTCCGATCAGGATGTCGTCTGCCATCCGGTCGAGCCATCCGTCACCAAGGTAGCCGGCCAATTGGGTGATCAGCAGGAAGACCGTGACGGCCCCGAACTGGCCGCCGAGGAACAGCGCCACCGTGGCAGGTGTTCCCAGCCTCCGCTCCGCCAGGCCCAACAGCAGGAGGATCATCAGCGACGCTGAAATGTACGCCAACGGGTTGGTGGCGAAGAACAGGCTGGTAAAGAGGGACCACCAGTTGCCGGCGCGCAGGCCCGGTCCGCTGACTCCGGCCCCGTCGAGCAACTGCTCCGGCGGCCCTGCCAGGAAGCTGCCCGTGACGGCACCGGTCACCAGGAGCACCGCAAGCACCGCCACCGAGAACGGCATTGATTTCAGTCCGGTGAGGATGCGGTCCCGTGCGGGGCGTACCACTGTTGTCCAGGCCAGGGATGCCGTTCGGATCTGCTGTCCGGAAGTCACTGGCCCAACCCCCACCTGCCGGAAAGGAACTGCAGGGCATCGGCAATCCGTTTGGAGGACGTGTCCCAGGAATGGCCCGTATGTTCCACCTCGTAGGCGCGGACGTCGAAGCCGGCGTCCCGGGCGGCAGCGGCAAGGGTTTTAAGGTAGGCCACAAATTCCGGGTCGTCCTGTCCTGCCGTCATGTACACGGCGCTGGATTCGAAGCGCCGCTCCTTCATAAGTGCCAGGGGGGTCTGCCGTTCGAACTCCTCCGGCTTCCCCGGGAAGGCGGCATCAATGGTTTTTTGCCGTTCCTTGGCAAGCGCAGGCTCCGCTTCGCCGGAGAACGAAAGGATGGCGGGGAACAAGTCGGGGTGCCGGGTCCCCATCTGCAGAGCGCAGGTGCCGCCGAAGGAAAAGCCGCCAATGGCCCACTGGTGGTGGTCGGTGTCTACGGCCAGCGTTGAACTGATCCAGTCGGGGACATCGCGGGAAAGGAACGTATCGGCCTGCGCTATCTGGCTGTCCATGCACATGGTGTTTGCGGACTGGGAACCGTTGGGATCGGGAATCACCACCACCGGCGCCAAGCCACCGTGGGCTGCGGCGAAGGAGTCCATGTGTCCGTCCAAAGCCCCGCCGGTCAGCCAGTCCGGGGGTCCGCCCGGCTGGCCGGCAACCAGGACCAGCACGGGAAGGGCAGGCCGGTTCCTGGCAAAGTACGCGGGCGGCAGGTAGATGTACGCGTCGCGGGTGGCCATGCCCGAGGCGGTGCCGGGAATGGCAGCCTTGCGCAGGACTCCCCCGGCCGGAAGCTCACCCTGCGGCACCCACCCGTGGAGCGGGACGCCGTCGGCCGCTCCGTCCTGCCGCATCAGGCCGGATTCAAGCGTGGGGATGCGGGCCACGGCAGTGCCCAGAAGGTCACTGACGGTTCGGTTCAGGCCGAAGTAGGCATTGACCTGTACGCAGGACAGGGCCGCGACGAGAAGGACCGCGGCGAAGCCGGTGGCGCGGCGGCGCCAGCTGCTTCGGGGCAGCCGGAACAGGAGCAGTATCAGGGAAGCCACGGCGGGCACCACCCATAGCAGGACGGCGTCGGGGATGTTTTCCGGGAAGACGGAGAAAAGATTGATCAGCGCCCAGTGGACCGTTGCCACCAGCGCGAAGGCTGCCGCAACGGCGGCAACCACCTGGACGAACCAGCGCCGCCGGCCGGTCGGCACGGGAGGTGCGAGCAGATACACGGCACCCGCCAGGCCCAGGACCAGGGAAGCCCAGTACACCGGGCCGTCGGTGAGACGGACGTCAAAAACCCAGTCCACGTTGGCTAGCGCCAGGTGCCCACGCCGATGACCGGCCCGGCCTCCAGCCAGGAGGACAGCCCGGCGTAGGCGTCGAACTTCATGGCAAGGCGGAGGTCCTGCCCCTCGTAGCGGAGTTCAACAATAACGACGTCGGGCTGGACCTTCACTGCCTCGGCCTCGGTGGGCTTGCGGCGGCCCAGCAGCTCCAGTGAGTGCCGCTTGAATTTGTGCTTCGGCCGTACGCTCAACGAAAACAGGCGGAACCACTCAAGGTCGTTGTCCTGATAACGACAAACCCCCACCTGCCAGCTGTTTCCAGCCGTGCAAATGGAGGCGTCCACCGTGCCGAGGGCACGCCGCAGGTTGAAGCGGCGCACCCCCGAAAGGCACAGTGCAAATACCAGCAATCCAAACGTGATTGCCATGGCGATGAACGGAAGACTCGGTGCGTCCATCAAGGTGGTGCTAGCGGATCCCAGCGGTAGCCGAGCCGCCCAGGTGGGCGTTGTCAGCAACAATAACCACGCGGTTGTTGTCCACGGAGAAGAACCCGCCGTCAACATCTACCGCAATACGGTCCCCGGATACCGGCTGGATAGCCAGCTCACCCTCGGCCAGGATCGCCAGCAGGGGCGAGTGGCCGGGCAGGATTCCGATTTCACCATCGCTGGTGCGGGCCTTGACCATCTTGGCCGCTCCGGACCACACGAAGTGGTCCGCTGCGACAATCTCAACCTCAAGCTCAGCCATATTACTTGGTCTGTTCCTGGATCTTGGCCCACTGGCGCTCAACGTCATCGAGGCCGCCGACGTTGAAGAACGCCTGCTCCGCGATGTGGTCCAGCTCGCCGTCGCAGATGGCAGTGAAGCCTTCGACGGTGTCCTTGATGGAAACCGTGGAGCCTTCGACGCCGGTGAACTGCTTTGCGGTGTAGGTGTTCTGCGAGAGGAACTGCTGGATGCGGCGTGCACGCGACACGACGATCTTGTCCTCTTCGGAGAGTTCGTCAACACCAAGGATGGCGATGATGTCCTGGAGTTCCTTGTTCTTCTGCAGGATCTGCTTCACACGGACAGCCGTGTTGTAGTGGTCCTTGCCGATGTACTGGGGATCCAGGATGCGGGAGGTGGACGTCAGCGGGTCAACAGCCGGGTACAGACCACGGGAGGCGATTTCACGGGAAAGTTCCGTGGTCGCGTCGAGGTGTGCGAAGGTGGTGGCCGGTGCCGGGTCGGTGTAGTCATCTGCGGGAACGTAGATGGCCTGCATCGAGGTGATGGAGTGGCCCTTGGTGGACGTAATGCGTTCCTGCAGGAGGCCCATTTCGTCAGCCAGGTTGGGCTGGTAGCCCACAGCCGAAGGCATGCGGCCGAGGAGGGTGGAAACCTCGGAACCTGCCTGGGTGAAGCGGAAGATGTTGTCGATGAAGAGCAGCACGTCCTGGTTCTGCACATCGCGGAAGTATTCCGCCATGGTCAGTGCGGACAGGGCCACGCGCAGACGCGTTCCCGGCGGCTCGTCCATCTGGCCGAATACAAGGGCGGTGTCCTTGAGGACGCCTGCCTCTTCCATTTCCACCCAGAGGTCGTTACCTTCGCGGGTACGCTCACCCACACCGGCGAATACCGAAGTACCACCGAAGTTGCGGGCAACACGGGTGATCATTTCCTGGATCAGAACGGTCTTGCCCACGCCGGCGCCGCCGAACAGGCCGATCTTTCCACCCTTGATGTAGGGGGTGAGGAGGTCGATGACCTTGATGCCGGTTTCAAGCATCTCGGTGGAGCCTTCGAGCGAAGCGAAGCTCGGTGCCTTGCGGTGGATGGGCCAGCGTTCGCTGATCTCCAGTTCCGCCTCGGTAACGTCCAGGGGCTGGCCCAGGACGTTGAAGATGTGGCCCTTGACGCCGTCGCCGACCGGCACGGAGATGGGGGCACCGCTGTCCACTACGGACGTGCCGCGGACGAGTCCGTCGGTGGCCTGCAGGGAGATGGCGCGGACGAGGTTGTCACCCAGGTGCTGGGAGGTCTCGAACGTGATCGTTTTGGTTACACCGTTGAGAGTAATCTCGGTGGTGAGGGCGTTGTAGATGGACGGGATTGCGTCGGCCGGGAATTCGACGTCGACAACCGGGCCGATTACGCGCGCAATGCGGCCGGTGGCACCGGACGTTGCGGCTACGTGTTCGGTAGCAGTGGCAGTCATCTCTCTCACTTCACTCAGTAGATGGCGTGGGTTTAAGTTTATCTGTGGTGGTGCAGGTCCAGCGGAACCGGCTGCTGCAGGCTAGGACGCGAGGGCGTCGGCGCCGGCAACAATCTCGGAAAGCTCCTGCGTAATTTCAGCCTGGCGGGCCGTGTTGCGCAGACGCGTGTACTTCTTGATGAGGTCCGTGGCGTTGTCACCCGCAGACTTCATGGCCCGCTGGCGTGCAGCCAGCTCGGAAGCTGCTGCCTGCAGCATGGCTGCGAAGATGCGTGACTCGATGTAGCGCGGCAGCAGGGCGTCAAGTACACGCTCGGTTTCCGGCTCGAACTCGTACAGCGGCAACAGGTCCGATTCAGAAGCGGCCTGCTCTTCCACTACTTCCAGGGGAAGCAGGCGGATGACCGTGGGCTCCTGGGTAACCATGGACTTGAAGCGGGTGTACACCACGTGGATCTCGTCCACGCCGCCCTCTTCATAGTCGGTGGCGAATTCCGTCAACAGCGCCTCGCCGATTTCACGGGCGGTGGCGAACTCCGGTGCGTCGGTGCCTCCGGTCCAGACCCGCTCGTGTTCGCGGTTCCGGAAGTCGAAGTAGGCCTGCGCCTTGCGTCCGACGAGGTACGTCTTGACTTCCTTGCCTTCAGCGTGGAGCAGCTCGTTGAGACCTTCCGCCTGCTTGAGCACGCTTGCCGAGTAGGATCCGGCCAGGCCGCGGTCCGAGGTGATTACCAGGACGGCGGCACGGCGGATCTGCTCCGGCTCAGTGGTCAGCGGGTGGTCGATTTCGCTTTGGCTGGCGACAGCAGAAACGGCGCGCGTGATCGCGTTCGCGTAAGGCAGTGAAGCTGCTACGCGCGCACGGGCCTTGCCGATGCGCGAGGTAGCGATCAGTTCCATCGCCTTGAAGATCTTGCGCATCGACGTGGTCGAGCTGATCTTCTGGCGGTAGACCCGAATCTGGGCTCCCATACTTATCCTTTCCTAACATTCCCTAAACCGGGTGTGCCGGACCTTGGCGGCCCGGCACACCCGGTCAGTGGAATTAGCGCTTCTGCTTGACGATCTTTTCCTGGTCAACGTCGCCCTCAGAGATAGCGTCATGCTCCTCGTGGCCGGCGCCTACCAGGTGGTTGTCACCCTCGCCGAAAAAGCCCTTCTTGAAGTCCACGATGGCGGACTTCAGAGCTGCAACGGTGTCATCATCCAGCACGTTGGTCTGCGCCAGCGTGGTGAGGATGGAGGACTTGTGGGACAGGTGCTCCAGGAACTCCGACTCGAAGCGGCTGATGTCCTCAACCGGAACGTCATCGAGGTAGCCGTTGGTGCCGGCCCAAATGGACACAACCTGGTTCTCCACCGGGAACGGCGAGTACTGGCCCTGCTTCAGCAGTTCCATCAGGCGTGCACCGCGGGTCAGCTGCTGGCGTGAAGCGGCGTCCAGGTCCGAGGCGAACATGGCGAATGCCTGCATGTCGCGGTACTGGGCGAGGTCCAGCTTCAACGTGCCGGAGACCTTCTTCATGGACTTCACCTGTGCGGCACCACCCACGCGGGACACGGACACACCCACGTCAACAGCAGGACGCTGGTTGGCGTTGAAGAGGTCCGACTGCAGGAAGATCTGGCCATCGGTGATGGAGATCACGTTGGTGGGGATGTAGGCCGAAACGTCGTTGGCCTTCGTTTCGATCAACGGCAGGCCGGTCATGGAACCTGCGCCCAGCTCGTCGGAGAGCTTTGCACAACGCTCCAGCAGGCGGGAGTGCAGGTAGAAGACGTCGCCCGGGTAGGCTTCGCGTCCCGGCGGGCGGCGGAGCAGCAGCGACACTGCACGGTAGGCCTCAGCCTGCTTGGACAGGTCATCAAACACGATGAGGACGTGCTTGCCGCCGTACATCCAGTGCTGCCCGATGGCCGAACCGGCGTACGGTGCCAGGTACTTGAAGCCAGCGGGGTCGGATGCGGGGGACGCCACGATGGTGGTGTACTCCAGCGCGCCGTTATCCTCGAGGGTCTGGCGGATGGCGGCAATGGTTGACGCCTTCTGGCCGATTGCCACGTAGATGCAGCGGACCTGCTTGGTCACATCGCCGGAAGCCCAGTTGGCCTTCTGGTTGATGATGGTGTCGATCGCGATCGCGGACTTGCCGGTCTGGCGGTCGCCAATGATCAGCTGGCGCTGGCCGCGGCCGATCGGAATCATGGCGTCGATGGCCTTGAGCCCGGTCTGCATCGGCTCGTGCACCGACTTGCGCTGGGTCACGCCGGGAGCCTGGAGCTCCAGTGCGCGGGTGGTCTCGGCCTTGATCTCGCCGAGGTCGTCGATGGGCACGCCCAGCGGGTCAACAACACGGCCGAGGAAGGCGTCGCCGACGGGAACGGACAGAACCTGTCCCGTCCGGTGGACTTCCTGGCCTTCTTCGATACCGGTGAAGTCACCGAGGATGATAACGCCGATTTCGCGGACGTCCAGGTTCTGGGCAAGGCCCAGGGTGCCGTCCTCGAAGCGCAGCAGCTCGTTCGCCATGACCGAGGGAAGGCCCTCAACACGGGCGATGCCGTCACCAGCGGTGGTTACGCGGCCGACCTCTACGCGTTCTGCGTTTCCGGGTTCGTAGGACGCCGCGAACTCGTTCAGCGCATTACGGACGTCGTCGGCGTTGATGGTCAATTCGGCCATCTGCAGTCCCTGCTCTCCTGTTTTGTGATCATCGTTGTCCACGATGACCGGGGTTTCTATCAGTTGTGGTGTGCTTGTCCGGCTAGCCGGCCAGCTGGCGTTGCAGCTCGCCCAGGCGGGTGATGACCGAAGCGTCGAGCACTTCGTCACCGATCTGGACGCGGATGCCGCCAATAAGTGCCGGGTCAACATTGACGTTGACCTTCAGTTCCCGCCCGTACAGTGCATTCAGGCCCGCCTGGAGGCGTGCCAGCTGCGTCTGCGTCAAGGGGCGGGTCACGCTGACCGTTGCAATCCAGCGCTGCTGCCGTTTGGCCGCCAATTCAGCGAACCGTTCCACCAGCCGGGTGGCCTTGATGCCACGGGGCTGGGTGACCGCCTGCGTGATGAGGACCTTTGCTTCCTCACTCACACCGGGAACCAGCCTCTCGGCCAGCGTCGCCTTGGCTGCAGCACTGGCCTGCGGTTCGGACAGAGCACGTTGTACCTCGTGGTTGGAGGCAACGGCCTGGTTGAAGGAGAACAGATCGTTCTCCAGCTCCTCCAGGCCAGAGATTCCGGAGGCAGAAACGGCCGACTTGTTTTCAGCAACGGAAATGACCACCGTTGCGGCAAGAGTCTCGAGTGCATCGCCGATATCCCGGGCGTTTGCCCAGCGTGAGCTGGCCAGTCCACCCGCGATCTCCGCAGCATCAGCGGAGACTTTTCCGCCAACCAGCTGCCTGACCAGCGCCGACTTTTCGTCTCCGTTGCGGGACGGGTCAGTCAGGGCGCGGCGCAAGCCAGCCGAGCTGTCCACCATTCCCAGAATCCCGAAGAGTTCCTTTGCCAGCTGCAGCGACGCCGTCGGAAGCTTGGCTTCCAACTCGGCCAGGGCTGTTGCCAGCGATCCGCTCGATACGCCTGCCATTACTTAGCTGCACCTGCGTTCTGGGTCTCCAGATCTGCCAGGAAGCGGTCCACAACCCGTGCTGCACGATCGTCGTCGTTCAGCGATTCGCCGACGATGCGGCCGGCGAGGGTGGTGGCAAGGGTGCCCACCTCTGAACGCAGCGACACAACAGCCGCCTGGCGCTCGGATTCGATCTGGGCGTGGGCCTGGGCCGTGATGCGGGCAGACTCTGCAGCTGCCTTTTCCTTCAGGTCCGCGAGGATCTGGGCACCTTCGGCGCGGGCTTCCTCACGGATGCGGTTGGCTTCGGCGCGGGCGTCGGTCAGCTGCTGCTTGTACTCTTCGAGTGCAGCAGACGCCTCAGCCTGGGCCTTTTCAGCCTTTGCAATGCCGCCTTCAATGGCCTCGGCACGCTCGGCGAAGGTCTTTTCGAACATCGGGACAACGAACTTGACCACGATGAACATGAGGATGGCAAAGCCCACGAGGACAACGCCCATTTCCCAGACATTGGGAACCAGGGGGTTGACCTCGCCCTCAGTGGCGGCTGAGATGATCAGCTGATTCATATTTCACCCGTCCTTTTCTACTCGGTTCTGTAAGTTCGCTTCGTTCTAAGGACTAGAGAACGAAGGCGAAGACCAGGCCGAGGATGGCGAGGGCTTCGGTCAGCGCAAGGCCGAGGAATGCGATCGGCTGCAGGACACGCTGTGCTTCGGGCTGGCGGGCGACGCCGTTGATGTACGCAGCGAATACGAGACCAACACCGATACCACCGCCGATTGCGGACAGACCGTAACCTACGAGGTTGAGATTGCCTTCCATTTTTCTTCCTTTCAAGATGCCACCCATGTGGCAGGTTGTTTGGGTTGCTCTATCCCCGCGAGGGGAAGCTTAGGGTGCCTTAGTGGCTGTCGGCGTGAAGCGCGCCTTCGATGTAGATCGCTGTCAGCAGGGTAAACACGTAGGCCTGCAGGACCATGATCAGGGCTTCAAGCATGTACATGGCGATGGCGCCGGCCAGGACCAGGACGGAGGTTCCCTTGAGCAGCACGTTCTCCTGCATGATGAGGAACTCGATGCCGTAGCCGGCGATCATCACAATGAGGTGTCCTGCGAGCATGGTCGCGAACAGACGGAGGCTGTGCGTGACGGGCCGGACCAGGAAGTTGGAGATGATCTCGATCGGGATGACGATCGGAAGGATGAACCAGGGAACACCGGAGGGCACAGTGGCCAGCTTGAAGTAACGGAGTCCGTTCTTCTTGACGCCGATGGCGATCCAGGTGAAGTAGACAATGCCCGCCAGTACATAGGCGCCGCCGACGTGCGAGAACGTGGGGAGCTGGAAGAACGGGATGGCGCCGTAGATGTTGTTCACCAGGATGAAGAAGAACAGGCTGAACAACAGCGGGACGTACTTGATGAAGTCCCTGCCGCCGATGATGTCCTTGGCAATTCCGTTGCGGACGAAGCCGTAGGCGGCTTCACCGGCGAACTGGAGCTTGCCGGGTACCAGCTGCCGCTTGCGTGCGGCGAGCACGAAGAAGACGGCGATAAAGACGACAGAGAGGAGGACCAGCAGCATCTGCTTGGAGAATCCTTCTGCGGCACCCCACGGCAGGATTGCCGGCAAATGCATTTCGTTAATACCAGGAGGAGTAAACTCTCCTGAATCTTGGGCCGGGAGCGCAAGCGCGATCAACGCGTTTCCTCTCTGCAGTGTCCATCATTGGGCGTTGGGCGGGGACCGGCAGCCTGATGGCCTGCTGTTCCCCCTGTGAAATTATTTGGCATTAGTGTCGCCGTCCTGGGACGGCCCGCTGGCAGCATGGCGCTCCCCAGCATTTTTTCGAGAACTGGTCAGGCCATGCATGTGGGAAAGGTAAAAACCTCCGACGGCTCCAAGCAGAGCGCCTGCGAGCACAATCCAGCGCGTTCCCCACAGATAATCCAGTCCCCACCCTATCAAACTCCAGACGATGATTCCGCCAATGATGTAGCTGAATACGGCCATGCCGGCGTTGTATCCGCCGCTGGTTCCGTCGCCTGATACATCGGGAGCTGAACCCTTCGATCCCCGGTCGCCGTCGGTGCCTTCGTTGGGCTTCCTGGGATCACGCATCGGGAGTTTCCTTGGTTTCTGGATCGTTGTAGATCTGCAGGCGGGCTTTGCTGAAACCATGGATTTCTGCAGCCTGCCAGAGGACGACGGCGGTTACGGCCCCGGCGACGAACCAGCGGCCGTTCAGCCACGCCGGAGCACCGACCACAAACAGGACGGCGGCAAAACCCACAACTTTGACAAAGTAGGTGGCCACGAACATGCCGATGGCCCCGGAAGGGTTGCTGCGTCCCACAAAGTGCCCCACCAGGAGGCTGATGCCGAAGAACAGCATCACCAGCAACCCGCCGGCGGTACCGGACAGGGCGCCGCCCGGTCCTGCGAGGATTGCTGCAGGAACGGCGCACAGGACAAGTCCGGCCGCCGCGGCCAGCGAACTGCGCTTGAGGAGGTTCAGCCAGAGGGACGGCGTGGGACCGGATGCGCCAACTCTTCCGTTGCCGGACGCAGGTCCGGACTCGGCGTTGGAGGTCATTCGATCCCAATCGTCGGCACCAAAAGGCAGGTGGCCAGTAGGCAGTGTGGAGGGCAGCTTTGGCTGCCCTCAAATTCTACACGAGATAGAACAGCGTTCAGGTCACGGGCAGGCGGGTTACCTTGGACGGGCGGCGGTACCGGCGGATCAGGTCCGGGCTGGCCAGGTACAAAGCCAGCACCAGCATGCTTGCAGCGACGCACAGCGCAACAATCGGAAGCGTGGCCGTCGCCGCAACGAACCCGAGGATGATCACTGCGGCCGTGCACAGTGTGACGATTCCGGCCGACATAAGGTGCGAGAAGCCCACGTCCGTGAGCCGCTGGTAGACGTGTTCCCGGTGCGATGCGTACCACCGCTCCCCCGCCTTGATCCGGCGGAGCAGGGTGTAACCGGTGTCCGCCGCGTACACCAGGATCGGCGAGAGGACGTACTCGACGTAGACGCCGCCGAGGAAGCCGGCCACCGCGAGGGCAGCTATCGACGCACCCAACAGGTAGCTGCCGACGTCGCCCAGGAAAACCGGGCCGCGGCCCAGGTTCCATGGGAGGAAACCGAGGAAGGACATTGCCAGAACCGCGCCGCCGGCGGTCAACCAGGGCTGTTCTGACAGCAATCCGGCAACGGCGTAGGCAACCCCTGCCGTCACCCCATGAAGGCCCGAAATGCCATTGACGCCGTCCATGAAGTTGGCGATGTTGACGTAGGCGGCGATAGCCACTGCACCTAGCGGCAGCCACCAGAACGACTGGCCCGTGAGGACGATGAGTACTGCGGAGCCGGCGGCACCGATCCCGAGCTGGGCGGCTGCCCGGCCGCGGATGGACATGCCGCGCAGGTCTTCGATCCAGCCAACAGCGGCACAGGCGGCAATTATGGCCAGCACAACGGCGGATATGGAGCGGTCCACCGTGACAACCCCCAGCAGCAGCGCTGCCGCGTACCCGATCGCCGTGGCCAGGGCCGTGGCCAGGCCCATTCCGCGGATTGTCACTTTCACGTGCGATGAGCGTGCGGAGGGAACATCCACCACGCCCATCCGGACCAGCAGCGGCTTCACGGCCAGGGGGAGCAGCAGGCTGGCCGCCAGTGTGATCCCGGCCACCAGGAGCAGCGGCATCACGACGCCACCCGGATTTCACCGGCGTCGTTGGCCTCGTCGTCGGGAATGACGGCGATGCTGGCGCCCTGTTCTGCCTCGCAGCGGGCCAGCCAGATGTTGAGGTCAAGCTTGGCGGGATCCTGCTCCATGGCCCTGGTGTGCGAAATCTTCGGGTGCAGGGGGCGTTTGTCCAGTTCACCGGTGCCCACCAATTCCTCGTGCAGCTTCTCCCCCGGCCTCAGCCCGGTGTAGATGATCTCCACGTCCTTGCCCGACATCGCGATCATCCGCTGCGCCACATCCAGAATCCGGACCGGTTCGCCCATGTCCAGGATCAGCACGTCCCCGCCGGTACCGATGGCACCGGCCTGGATGACGAGCTGGCAGGCTTCGGGGATGGTCATAAAGAAGCGCGTGACGTCGGGGTCCGTAACCGTGACGGGACCGCCGACGCGGATCTGTTCGGTAAAGAGCGGCAGCATCGAGCCGCGGCTGCCCATCACGTTGCCGAAGCGGACGGAGACGTATTTCCCGGACGTCTGCCCAGCCATCCAGGCGGTAAGTTTTTCGGCAACCCGTTTGGAGTGGCCAAGGGCGGTGGTGGGGTTGGCCGCTTTATCGGTTGAGATGTTCACGAAGTGTGTGACGCCGGCGCGCTGGGCGGCGCGCAGCACGTTCAGGGTGCCGCAGACGTTCGTTTTCCAGGCTTCCACCGGATACTGCTGCAGCAGCGGCGCGTGCTTGAGGGCCGCAGCGTGGAACACCACCTCAGGACGGCGGTCCTCGAAGATGTCCAGCAGGGCTTCGCCGTCGCGGATGTTGGCCAGCACGGTATCCCGGCCTGCCAGGAGGCCGTGGCCGGTGATGGAGATCTGGGTCTGTTGCAGGCCTGTTTCGTCGTGGTCCAGCATGATCAGTTCCGCCGGATCGAACTGCACGATCTGCCGGCAGAGTTCCGATCCGATGGAGCCTCCGGCTCCGGTCACCAGCACTCGTTTGCCTTTGATGTACCCGGCAATTTCGTCAACCTCGATGTCCACCGGACGGCGTCCGATCAGGTCCTCCACCGCGACGTCGCGGAAGTCGGAGAAACCGGCAGGTGCACCGGTGCCCAGCATGTCCCGCAGCGGGGGCAGCACCAGTACGCGCACGTTCAGACCGGCCACAGCGTCCGAGATGCGGCGGACCACGGTGGCCTCGACGTTGGCGAACGCGAGGACCAGCACTTTCGCGCGGGTGCGGCGGATGATCGCCGGCAGGTCGTCGCCGCGGCCCTGCACTTGGACGCCGGAGAGCCTCAGGTGCTTCTTTGCGGGGTCGTCGTCCACCAGGCCCACTGGGAAGTACGGGGAATCCGGGTCCTGCAGCATCCTGGTCACCAGGGAGTTGCCGAGGAATCCGGCGCCGTACACCAGCGTGTTTTGGGCCCCGTCACCGGGCCGGGTCTTGCCCTCTACATAGAGGCGTTTGGCATAGCGGGCCGCGCACATAAAGAGGCAGGCGAAGGGGAAGGCGATCAGGCCCACGCTGCGGCCGATGTTGATCTCCGCATAAAGCACCAGCAGGCTCACGGTGATGGCTGCCGCCACGATGACGGTGACGAATACCAGCGCCTTTGCCTCCTGGAAGCTGCCGAACGGGTATCTGCCCCGGTACAGGGCGAGGGAGTAGCCGGCCAGCATTTGTGCCACCACCGCGATGGCGGCGATGAGGCAGGCTCCGGCGAGCTGTTCCACCCGGATGCCCATTTCGTAGCGCAGCAGCAGCGCCAGGCCGATCGCAACTACCCACGACATGGAGTCGAGGAAGAGCTGGATCCAGATCCAGAGGGCGGGCTTCTCGTCCCGTACTGCGGCAGGTCCGCGCGTTTCTGATTGTGTACTCAACGAAAGATGCAACCGACTTCCACTACCACGGCGGCCAGGCGCCTGTTTCAAAATACCCCGCCGCGAAACTGTCGGACGTCGCCGGGGCTTAGAACGATACTAATCGCTTCGGGTTCCGCTGCCCGGATACACCGGCAGCGGCGGCATGGGTTTCCACCCGGCGTCGGCAAGGATGGTGCGCGATTCGCGCCACCCTTGCCAGAGCGCACCGGACCCCTTGAGGGTCCGCTCAACGAGGACCAGGCGGACAAGTTCCTTGAGGAAGGTCAGCGCGGTACCCGCGGCGAAACCCGCCCGGTTGAATTTGCCGTGGGCCCGCAGGTAGTGCGCCACATGCCCGCGGTTGCGCATCACGTAGCGGCGGCTGAGGTCGGATGAATCGTTGAGGTGGCGCAGTCCCAGGTCAACCTGGCGCTGGGCACGGACCTTCTTGATGACAAAGGCGTTGACGTACACCACCGGGGTTTGCTGCGCGGCAAGCCAGCCGTAGATCAGGTCGTCCCATGTGATGAAGAAGCGCGGGTCCGGCAGGCCGATGTTCCGGGCCACGGAAGCGCTGATGAGCATGCCTTCAAAGTTCCCCACATTGGTACGGAACACATCGGAATGCCGGAACACGTCGCGGGAGACGGGCAGGAAAATGCCGAGTGCCTCGACAAAATGGTGCTGCCAGAAGAACGGTTTGCCGTTGGCGTCGTAGCGGCGGCCGATCATGCAGGAGTATTCGGGCGTGAACTTCTCCAGTGCCTCCACGGCGCCGGGAAGCACCTCAACGTCGTCGTCCATCAGCCACAGCCATTCGGCGCCGGACTCCAGGGCCAGTTCCACGCCGCGGGAAAACCCGCCGGCCCCGCCGATGTTCTGCTCCAGCCGTTCGTACTGGATGGGCAGCCCGGCTGCGGCGGCCCGGGCAACGACGTCCGGCGTATGGTCGCTGCTCGCGTTGTCCACCACCAGGATCCGCGCCGGGGCAGTGTCCAGCCGGGCGAAGGAATCGAGCAGGTTGCGCAGGAAGTCGGCGCGGTTGTAGGTAACGACGACGGCGTACAGGTTTTCCACGGCGGCCTAGCTGTTGGCGGACATCAGTTCCGCGGGCGAGCCGAAGCCCTTACCGCGGAAGCCGGTGGAATACGCCCTGAACCAGTGCGCCAGGCCCTTGAGGTCACCGGCCTTCAGGAAGTAATAGGGGAAGCCGACGATGTCCGCGCTGAACCAGCGCAGGTTGCGGTACTTGCGGGTCAGGTAGCCACGGTTCCGGAAATAGCAGTAGCGCTTGAACTCACCCTCGGGAATGACCGGGGTGATGAACCCGCCGAACACCGGTTTCATCTCCGTCCACGTAGCCGGGTGCTGCACGGCGACAGTGGCCAGCGTGCCGTACTTGAGCCCGGCCTTTTTCACGCGCGACAGGAAGTCTACTTCGTCGCCGCGGATAAAGAACTTCACGTCGGGGATACCGATCCGGTAGAAAACCTCGGTCCGGATCAGCGCACCGTTGAAGAAGTGAACCATGTCCGGCAGGTAGCCCATCGGAGCCAGTCTCGAGCGGTCGTTGGTGAGCAGCCCGTTGATGCGGAAGTTGAAGGACAGCCGGTTGGGGTCTGCAGTGGCGGCTACCAGGGGGCTGATGATGTCAAGCTGGTGCTCCTCTGCGGTGCGGAGGAGTTCGGCCAGGCAGCTGGCGTCTTCCGGATGGCCGTCGTCGTCCATCATCCAGATCCACTCGGCGCCGCTGGCCATGGCGGCCAGGATGGCGTACGCAAACCCGCCCGCGCCGCCAAGGTTCGCTTCGGAGCGCAGGTAGTTGATGTTCTTCGCTCCCCCGGCATTGACGACGTCGGTGGCCGGGACCGTGCCCGAGTCCACCAGGGCGATCGAATGGATGGGCGCGATCTGCTCGGCCAGGCCTTTCAAGAGCAGCGCAAGCTCCTCGTGGCGGTCAAACGTTACGGCTGCAACGGCAACTTTGGGCTGCATGTCAGTTCTCCGCATTGTTGTCGTTGGTACTGACGGCACTGCTGCCGGCCGCGCTGTGGGCTTGGGCAGCCGCGGGGCCCGCTGCCGCAGAATCCCCGGCAGTCTCCGGCGCGTCAGACGCCTCCGCCGTTACCGGCTCCTGCGGTTCTTCCGCAGCCATGGGAATCTCGCCCAAACCCAGGACACCCGGAACGTGTTCCCGGAGCTGGTCCAGGCTGACGGCTCCATTGCGCACCACACGCAGGAGGGGCCCGGTGGCGTCCACAATGGTGGAGGGCACGGCGGTCTCGCCTTCCTTCGGCCGGAAGCCGCCCTCAAGGTAGACCTCAACGGATTCTGCAAGCTGCTCGCGGGCAGCGGCGGCAGTCTGTCCTGGTGCCTGGCCGGTGCGGTTGGCAGAGGAGACGGCCAACGGGCCCGTCAGTGTCAGCAGCTCAAGGGCGATGTCATCGGCTGGCATGCGCAAGGCCACGGTCCCCTTGGTTTCGCCGAGGTCCCAGTCCAGCGACGGCTGGGCGTGCAGGATCAACGTCAATCCGCCAGGCCAGAATGCCTCGGCCAGCTTGCGGGCGTCAGCGGAGACGTCGGTGGCGAGCCCGTCGAGGGCGTTGAGCCGCGGAATCAGCACCGGTGGTGGCATGGTGCGGCTGCGCCCTTTTGATACCAGCAGCATGGTGACGGCCTGCGGTGAAAAGGCGTCGGCCCCGATGCCGTAAACCGTGTCCGTGGGGAGCACGACGCACTTCTTTTCGCTGATCGCGCGCTGCGCGTGCTCCAGGCCCTGTGCCCGCTCGTCATCACTGGTGCAGTTATAGGTTGTGGTCACTGGCCCATTCTTTCATTGCGTAGGGTCTGGTCCGCGAGCACGGCGCTGGTGGCGCGCTCCTTGCCGTTGAGGTCCCGGTGGGTGCTGATGCTGGTCCACGATCCTGACCGGCCCAGCATTGCCGCGATCCATTCCGCCTGGACTTCTGCATGTTCCATCACGAAGTAGCCGCCGGGTACCAGCAGCCGGGCGGCCGAGGCGGCTGCCGCCGTCGGAAGTTCCATACCGTCAGCTCCCCCGCCGTATAGTGCCTCTGGCGGGTCGTGCAGGGCTACTTCGGGCTCGTTGGGGATGGCCTCGGACGGGATGTAGGGCGGGTTGGAAACCACGACGTCGACCGTTCCGTTCAGCTCCTGCAGTGCGTTGCGCAGGTCCCCCAGGACGAGGTGGACGCCCAAGGGCGCCAGGTTCTTTGCCGCCCAGGCGTGGGCGAAGGGGCTGAACTCCACCGCGTGGACTTCGGCTCCGGGCACTTCGTGGGCGATGGAACCGGCTATGGCGCCGGATCCCGTACCCAGGTCCACGATCCGTGGATGAGCAAAGTCCTTGACGTGGTCAATGACCAGCTGGACCACCGATTCGGTCTCGGGGCGGGGAACGAACACGCCGGGCCCCACAGCCAGCTCGAGGTAGCGGAAGTGCGCCACGCCGGTGATGTGCTGGAGCGGAATCCGGCTGGCCCGCTCGGCCACAAGGGCTTCGTAGCCTTCCGGTGCCGGCGTGTCACCGAGCATCATGGCGCGGAGCCGGCCCAGTCCCACGTTCAGCAGGTGGTCGGCGAGCAGTTCCGCGTC
The DNA here is from genome assembly GCF_030817835.1 of Pseudarthrobacter sp. W1I19. Classification (NCBI taxonomy): domain Bacteria; kingdom Bacillati; phylum Actinomycetota; class Actinomycetes; order Micrococcales; family Micrococcaceae; genus Pseudarthrobacter; species Pseudarthrobacter sp. W1I19. The sequence continues at coordinate 1,523,754 of NZ_JAUSZR010000001.1, read as the reverse complement.
CACGCGCGGGCTGGGAACACCGGCGTCGCGCAGGATTGCCGTGGCCGCAGTGACGGCGTCAGCGAGCGACTGGCCTTGCCCGAATGTCATGTCCTGAATGTCGTGTCCTGATGTCCAGCGAGGAACTAGTCGCCAATGGCGTCCAGGCGTGCCTGTTCGTCCATCTCGATCGCGGACTGGATGACCGGTTCCAGGTCGCCGTTCATGACCTGGTCCAGGTTGTAGGCCTTGTATCCGGTGCGGTGGTCCGCAATGCGGTTTTCCGGGTAGTTGTAGGTGCGGATGCGCTCCGAGCGGTCCATGGTGCGGATCTGGGACTTCCGCTGGGCCGAGTTTTCGGCGTCGATCTGCTCCTGCTGGTGGGCGAGGATGCGGGCACGCAGGACGCGCATGCCGGCCTCGCGGTTCTGCAGCTGCGACTTTTCGTTCTGCATGGCCACCACGATTCCGGTGGGAAGGTGGGTGATGCGCACCGCTGAGTCGGTGGTGTTCACCGACTGGCCGCCAGGACCGGAGGACCGGTAGACATCGATCTTGAGGTCGTTCTGGTTGATCTCGAGCTCTTCGGGTTCGTCCACTTCGGGCAGGACCAGCACGCCGGCGGCCGAGGTGTGGATGCGGCCCTGGGATTCGGTGACCGGAACGCGCTGCACGCGGTGCACGCCGCCCTCGAACTTGAGCCGCGCGAACACCCCCTCGGCCGGATCGTTCGAGTTGCCCTTGACGGCCATCTGGACGTCCTTGTAACCGCCGAGGTCCGACTCAGTGGCGGAGATGATCTCGGTCTTCCAGCCGCGGGTTTCCGCGTAACGGCTGTACATCCGCAGGAGGTCCGCGGCGAACAGGGCCGCCTCGTCGCCGCCTTCACCACCCTTGACCTCAAGGATCACGTTGCGGGCGTCGTCAGGATCGCGCGGGATGAGCAGGCGGCGCAGTTTCGCCGCAGCAACCTCCAGCGCCTCCTCCAGTTCAGGAACCTCGGCAGCGAACTCAGGATCCTCGTCAGCCATCTCCTTGGCAGCAGCAAGATCGTCCCGAATGCCTTCCCACTTGTGGTAGGCCTCTACGATGCCATTAAGCTGAGCCGACCGCCGCCCCAGCTTCCGGGCAAGCCGCTGGTCAGCATAAACAGCCGGATCCCCCAGCTGCGCCTGGATAGCATCATGCTCATCAAGCAGGCCCTGTACGGACTCAAACATTTTTCAAAACCTCTTTCGACTTGTACAAGTCTAGTGATGCGACTGCGAAGGAAGACAAACCGGGAAGGCGACCAGACTGAAGAGCCGTTCGGTTTTGCCGCCCCGGGAGTGTGGCATCGGGCCTGCCGGAGCTGGGCGGCTAACGATCGAAGATCGAAAGCCGCCCAGCGTAGGGGCGGGGGCGGCAAAACCGAACGGCGAAGGCGGGGACGGAAAACCCGCGCGGCGAACCACGCGAGGAATCCGCACCCCGCCCCGAACTCAGCTACTTGTCGTTATCGGACTTCGCACCAAGTGTTGTCTTCTGAACCTGCATCAGGAACTCAACGTTGCTCTGGGTTTCCCGGATCTTGTTGGTCAGGAGTTCAAGGCTCTGCTGGGTTTCGAGTCCGGAGAGGACGCGGCGCAGCTTCCACATGATCTTGACTTCCTCGGGCGAGAGCAGGTTCTCCTCGCGGCGGGTGCCGGACGCGTTGACGTCCACGGCCGGGAAGATGCGCTTGTCTGCCAGCTGGCGGGACAGGCGGAGCTCCATGTTGCCGGTGCCCTTGAACTCTTCGAAGATGACTTCGTCCATCTTGGAGCCGGTTTCCACGAGGGCGGTGGCCAGGATGGTGAGCGAGCCGCCGTTTTCGATGTTGCGGGCTGCACCGAAGAAGCGCTTGGGCGGGTACAGGGCGGCGGAGTCCACACCACCGGACAGGATGCGGCCGGAGGCCGGTGCTGCCAGGTTGTAGGCGCGGCCCAGGCGGGTCATGGAGTCCAGCAGGACCACCACGTCCATGCCCATTTCCACGAGGCGCTTGGCGCGTTCGATGGAGAGTTCGGCCACGGTGGTGTGGTCGTCGGCGGGACGGTCGAAGGTGGAGGCAATGACCTCACCCTTGACGGTGCGCTGCATGTCCGTGACTTCTTCAGGGCGTTCGTCAACGAGCACCATCATGAGGTGGACCTCAGGGTTGTTGGTGGTGATCGCGTTGGCGATGGACTGCAGGATGAGCGTCTTGCCGGCCTTGGGCGGGGAGACGATCAGGCCGCGCTGGCCCTTGCCGATGGGGGCGACGAGGTCGATGACGCGGGGGCCGATCTTCTTGGGATCGGTCTCGAGGCGCAGCCGCTCGGACGGGTACAACGGAACCAGCTTGGCGAACTCGACGCGGTCCTTGAGCTCTTCGGCGGTCTTGCCGTTGACCGAGGTGACGCGGACGAGGGCGTTGAATTTCTGGCGGGCGGACTGCTGGCTGCGGTCTTCGCCGTCACGCGGGGCACGGATGGCGCCGACCACGGCGTCGCCCTTGCGGAGGTTGTACTTCTTGACCTGGGCCAGGGAGACGTAAACGTCGTTGGGGCCGGGCAGGTAGCCGGAAGTACGGATGAAGGCGTAGTTCTCGAGGACGTCGAGGATGCCTGCAACGGGCAGCAGGACGTCGTCCTCGGTGACTTCGACGTCGTCGACGTCGGGTCCCTGGGCGCGTCCGCGGCGGCGGTCGTTGCGGTCGCGGAAGCGGTCGTTGCGGGAGCTGTTGTCCCGGTCCTGGCCACCGGAGCGGTCGTTGCGGTCGTTCCGGTCACGGCGGTTGCGGCGGTTGCGGCGGCTGCCGCCGTCGGAATCATCGCTGTCCCGGGTGTCGCGGGTATCCTCGCGGCGGGCGCCTTCGCGCTGGCCTGCCTCACGGCTGCCGGCGTTGTCCCGGCCGCTGTCGCCGTCACGGGTGTCCCGGCCACGTCCGCGGCGGTCCGTGCGCTGGCCGGCTTCTTCGGTTTCCGTGCGGTCCGCAGTGCGCTCAGTGGTGCGCGGCTCTGCCGTGCCCTGTTCAGCTGTGCGCTGCTCAACACTGCGCTGCTCAGCTGTGCGCTGCTCAGCGTCGGCCTGCTCTGCAGGTGCCTCGGCGGCTTCTGCCGCCTGCGGTGCTGCCACGGCTGCTTCCCCGCGGCGGCGGTTGCGGGTGCGGGGCTGGCGGCGCTCGGCGGCGCCTTCCGTTGCTTCGGGAGCTTCCGCGGCGGCGGGAGCCTCAACCGGAGCAGCCGGGGCTTCGGCGGCTGCATCAGCAGTTGCCGGTGCCACAACTCCGTCGCTCACGGCACGGCGGCTGCGGCCGCGGCCCCGTACACGGGTGCCTTCGGCGGGCGCTTCCGTGGTTTCGGCCGGCGCGGCAGCTGCGGGTGCAGCAACAGCCGTAGCTGCCGGTGCGGCGACGCTTTCGGTGCGCTTTGCGGCTGACTTGGCCGGGGCCTTAGTCACGGGAGTACCGGCGCGGTGGGCGGAGATGGCCGCAACCAGGTCCCCCTTGCGCATCCGGGAACCGCCGGAGATTCCGAGCTGGCTGGCGAGTGCCTGCAGCTGGGCGAGCTTCAGGCCGGCAAGGCCGCTGCTCTTGGCGGGTGCTGCCGAATCGGCAGCAGAAGATGATAGTTCCACAGCTGGCGACAGCTCAGTGGTTTCGGTCACGAAGGATCCTTCCCCCTCGACGGCGTCCAGACGAGGAGCTGGGCGCGATGATTTGATCTGGGCTGCAGTTCAGATCTGCAGCCGGGATTGTTCGGCCTTGCCGGATGGATATCGGCCAGCAGGGCCGGATACTGATTCACGCTGCGCTCCGCCCAAGGTGGAACTGTGGACTGACGTTTCAGGGGCAGTTTCAATGCTGCAGATTCCTGCGACAGACCAAGCAGGTGGCACCGGAATAGATTGCGCAGTAGGAGATCAGGTTGCAACTAAGTGCAGAAGCAGATCAGATAGGCGTCAATTACCGCCGGTGCAACTCCACCTTAGCACCTTCAACGTCCACTGCCAGCTTCAGAACACGCCATCCTATGTCCGGCGTGTTCGCTGCGGTGAACTCTTCGATGAAAGCAACGACGGCGGCCGCTTCAGCCTGTCCGTCGGCCAGGACCAGCACCGTAGGCCCGGCGCCTGAGACAACCGCTGCGTGGCCGGCTGCGCGGAGCGCCGAGATGAGGGCGGCGCTGGGGCGCATGGCTTCGGCGCGGTAACTCTGGTGGAGGTAGTCCTCGGTTCCGGCCAGCAGGAATTCAGGTTTTGTGGTGAGGGCGTGGATCAACAGGGCGGCGCGCCCCGCGTTCATCGCTGCAGCGTGGTGCCCCACGGATGCCGGCAGCAGCGCCCGGGCCGTTTCCGTGGACAGCTCGAAGTCCGGAACTGCCACCACCGGAACCACAGTCCCGGACACTGCCGCACTGGTGCTGCTGTACTGGTCACTGTCCTGCCAGGACAGCGCCAGTCCGCCGAAAATGGCCGGTGCCACGTTGTCCGGGTGGCCCTCAAGTTCGCTGGTGAGCTGGAGGATCCAGTCCTTTCCACGGCGGCTTGCCGCCGGCACCAGCGCGTTGGCTGCCGAAATTGCTGCCACCACCGCCGACGCCGAGGAACCCAGGCCGCGGCCGTGCGGAACAACGTTTTCCGCTGTCACCTTGAGGCCGCCGTGGCGGAAGCCCAGCCGTTCGAAGGCCGCTTCCATGGCACGGATCACCAGGTGGCTGGCGTCCCGGGGCAGCGTTTCCGCGCCTTCGCCGGCGAGGTCGAACACGAGTTCCTCGGATTCGAGGCTCTCCACCGTCAGGGTGTCGTGCAGCGCCAGGGCCAGGCCCAGGCTGTCGTAGCCCGGGCCCAGGTTGGCGGTGGTGGCCGGAACGCGCACGGTAACGCTCTGTCCGGCTTCAATGAGCTGCACGCCGACGGTGGCCTGCGAGGTGGTGTCCAAGGTTATTTTTCTTCCAGTCCCAGTTCAGCAGCAACGGTGACAACATCGTTGGACACCTTGACCGGTTGGACGTCGCTGCCGTCCTCGGTGCGCAGGGCCCACTGGGGGTCCTTCAGGCCGTGGCCGGTGACTGTGATGACGATGGTTTTGCCGGACGGCACCTCGCCGGCGGCGTGCTTCTTGAGCAGGCCTGCGACGCCGGCCGCGGAACCGGGCTCCACGAAGACGCCTTCGCGTGCGGACAGCCAGCGGTGGGCGTTGAGGATTTCCTCGTCGGTGACGGCGTCGATGAATCCGCCGGACTCATCGCGGGCAGCGATGGCTCCGTCCCACGAAGCGGGGTTGCCGATCCGGATGGCGGTGGCGATGGTGTCCGGTTCCGTGATGGGGTGGCCGGCAACGAACGGCGCGGCCCCGGCTGCCTGGAAACCCCACATCGCGGGCGTCTTGGTGGAGACGGCGGGCAACGTGCCGGCAGTGTCGGATTCGAAGGGAGCGGAGTACTCCTTGTAGCCCTTCCAGTAGGCGGTGATGTTTCCGGCATTGCCGACCGGCAGGACGTGGATGTCCGGGGCGTCGCCCAGGGCGTCCACGATCTCGAAGGCACCAGTCTTTTGGCCCTGGATGCGGGCGGGGTTGACGGAGTTGACGAGGAAGACGGGGTAGGACTCCCCCAGCTTCCGGGCGATGTCCAGGCAGTTGTCGAAGTTGCCGTCCACCTGGAGCAGCGTGGCGCCGTGGGCGATCGCCTGGCTGAGCTTGCCCATGGAGATCTTGCCTTCGGGCACCAGCACCGCGCACTTCAGGCCGGCCGCTGTTGCGTACGCTGCGGCAGAGGCGGAGGTGTTGCCGGTGGAGGCGCATACAACGGCCTTGGCCCCGGCGGCAACGGCGGCGGTCATGGCCATGGTCATGCCGCGGTCCTTGAAGGAGCCGGTGGGGTTCATGCCCTCCACCTTCAGGTACACCTCCGAGCCGGTGAGCCCGGAAAGCTTCTGCGCGTGCACCAGCGGGGTACCGCCCTCACCCAAGGTGATGACCCGGGTGGACTCGGTCACGGGCAGACGGTCAGCGTATTCGCGGATGACGCCGCGCCATTGGTGAGCCACTTAGACTCCTTCTACCCGCAGAACGGATGTAACTGAATTGATGACGTCCAGGCCCTTCACGGCCTCGACGGTGGCTGCAAGGGCAGCCTCTGACGCGCGGTGCGTAACGATCCGCAGTTCGGCCGACTCAACGTTGGACTCGGCGTCGCGGTGGATGGTCTGCCGCATGATTTCGATGGACACGCCGTGCTCGGCGAACAGCTGGGCAATCCTTGCCAGGACGCCAGGCTCATCCGCCACGTCGAGGCCGATGTAGTAGCTGGTGACGGCCGCGTCGATGGGAAGCGCCGGTACATGGCCCGTGGTGGTTTCGGTGCGTCCGGGGCCGCCGAGCACCAGGCGGCGGGCGGCTGAGACGAGGTCGCCCAGTACTGCGGAGGCCGTGGGGGTTCCGCCGGCACCCTGGCCGTAGAACATCAGCTCGCCGGCGTTTTCCGCCTCGATGAATACGGCGTTGAAGGCCCCGCGGACGGCGGCCAGTGGGTGCTCGCGCGGCAGGAGCGTGGGGTGGACGCGGACGGACACGCCCTCGCCGCCGTCGGCATCACTGAGCTTCTCGGCAATCGCCAGCAGTTTGATGACGAAACCTGCATCCTTGGCAGCGGCGATGTCCGCGGCGCTGACGGAGGTGATGCCTTCACAGTGCACGTTCTCAAGGGCGAACCGGGTGTGGAACGAAAGGGACGCGAGGATCGCGGCTTTCGCGGCGGCGTCGTGGCCCTCGACGTCGGCAGTGGGGTCCGCTTCCGCGTAGCCAAGGCGCTGGGCTTCGGCCAGGGCGTCGGCGAACTGGGCTCCGGTGGAGTCCATCTGGTCCAGGATGTAGTTGGTGGTGCCGTTGACGATGCCCAGCACGCGGGTGATCCGGTCACCGGACAGGCTGTCGCGGATGGGGCGCAGGATGGGAATGGCGCCGGCCACGGCTGCTTCGTAGGACAGCTGGACGTGGGCCTTGTCAGCCTCTTCGTAGAGGGTGGGGCCATCCTGGGCGAGGAGTGCCTTGTTGCCGGTGACCACGCAGGCGCCATTGCGCAGCGCGGAGAGGATCAACGTGCGGGCAGGTTCGATGCCGCCCATCAGTTCGATCACCAGGTCTGCGTCCTTGACCAGGGTCTCGGCGTCCGTAGTGAACAGTTCCTGGGGCAGGTCCACGTCGCGGCGGGAGTTGACGTTGCGCACCGCAATCCCGCTGAGCTGCAGCCGGGCCCCGGTCCGGGCGGCAAGGGCGTCGGCATCCTCAATGAGAATCCGCGCAACCTGGGCCCCAACGTTGCCACAGCCCAGCAGGGCTACTTTCAGGGTTCGCATTTCCGTCATTCAGGCTCCCATGTCGCGGTTCAGCAGATCTTCTTCGGTTTCCCCGCGGACAATCAGCCGGGCAGATCCGTCGCGCACCGCGACAACGCCCGGCCGGGCCAGATAGTTGTAGTTGCTTGACAGGGCCCAGCAGTAGGCGCCGGTCCCCGGTACAGCAAGCAGATCACCGGCTGCCACGTCCTCGGGCAGATATACATCTCTAACAACTATGTCGCCGCTCTCGCAATGTTTGCCCACCACGCGGGACAGCTGGGGCGCGGCGGAGGACGTGCGGGAGGCCAGGACGGCCGAATAATCCGCGTCGTACAGCACCGGCCGGGCGTTATCGCTCATACCGCCGTCAACCGAAACATACCGGCGCGGATACGTAACGTTGTTGCCGCCGTCACTCGCAGTTCCGGGCGCATCCACGCGCACGGTCTTCAGGGTTCCCACCTCATACAGGGTGAAGGTGGTGCTGCCCACGATGGCGCGTCCTGGCTCAATGGAGATGCGGGGGGCGTCAATGCCCAGCTCAGCGCAGGTGGAACGCACGACGGCGGCCATCGCCGTCGCGATCTCTGCTGCGGGGCGGGGGGTGTCCACCGGCGTGTATGCGATGCCGTAGCCGCCGCCGAGATCCAGTTCCGGCATCACGATGGAGTACTTTTCCTGCATGGCGGCGAGGAAGCGGAGCAGCTTCTCCGCGGCCAGCGCGAAGCCGTCCGGTTCGAAGATCTGGGAGCCGATGTGGCAGTGCAGTCCCAGCAGTTCAATCCCCGCATGTGCGGACGCTGCTGCTACGGCTTCCTCCGCGGCTGACAGGCCTGCCTGCCCGGTGGTGTCCCCCGCCATGGAGAGGCCGAACTTCTGGTCCTCGTGGGCGGTGGCGATGAACTCATGGGTGTGGGCGTGCACGCCGGGGGTGAGCCGCAGCATGACCTTTGCCTGGTCGCCGCGGGCCTGGGCGATGGCCCCGACCCGTTCCAGCTCAGCCAGGCTGTCCACCACTATGCGGCCCAGCTTCATGTCCAGCGCACGGTTGATCTCGGCGTCGGACTTGTTGTTGCCGTGCAGGGCGACGCGCTCCCCCGGGATCCCGGCGCGGGCGGCCACGGCCAGTTCGCCGCCGGAGGCGGTGTCCAGGCGCAGCCCTTCCTCCTCCACCCACTTCACCACTGCGGTGCACAGGAAGGATTTACCGGCGTAGTAGACGTCCACGCCGCCGCAGATGTCGGCAAAGGCGGCGTCAAAGGAGTCCTTGAAGGCTCGTGCGCGGGAACGGAAGTCCGATTCGTCCATCACGAACAATGGAGTGCCGAACTGTTCCTTCAGGGCGGCAACGGAAACGCCGGCAACTGCCAGGCCGCCGTCGTCGTTCCGTTCAACAGTCCTGGCCCACATCGGTTCCTGCAGGGCATTCAGGTCCTCGGGGACTGCAAGCCATTCGGGCGCCAACGGGGACGCAGTGTTGCCGGTCTGTACAGACATTTCCGTCACATCCGTTCCGGCGCGGAAACGCCGAGCAGGTCCAGGCCGTTCGCCAGCACCTGGCTGGTGGCATCGTTGAGCCACAGCCGGGTGCGGTTCACATCGGTCACCGGTTCGTCGCCCATCGGCGCAATGCGGCAGGCGTCGTACCAGCGGTGGTAGGCGCCGGCGATCGCTTCGAGGTGCCGTGCCACGCGGTGCGGCTCGCGCAGTTCCGCGGCCTTGGCCACGATGGAAGGGTAGCTGCCCAGGTAGGAGAGCAGTTCGTTTTCGGTGGCGTGGTCCAGGAGCGCGGCGTCGAAGCTGTCCTTGCCGTCCACCTGGCGCTCCACCCCGGCTGCCACCGCGTTGCGGGCGGCGCCACGGGAGCGGGCATGGGCGTACTGCACGTAGAACACCGGGTTCTCGTTGCTGTGCTTCTTCAGCAGCTCCGGGTCCAGCGTCAGCGGCGAATCTGCGGGGAACCGCGCCAGCGAGTAGCGGACGGCGTCCTTGCCCAGCCAGTCGATCAGGTCCTTGAGCTCGATGATGTTGCCGGCCCGCTTGGACAGCTTGGCGCCGTTCACGGACACCAGCTGGCCGATCAGCACCTCGATATTCACCTCGGGATCGTCCCCGGCGCAGGCGGCGATGGCCTTGAGCCGGTTGATGTACCCGTGGTGGTCCGCGCCGAGCAGGTAGATCTTCTCGGTGAAGCCGCGGTCCTTCTTGGAGAGGTAGTAGGCGGCATCCGCGGCGAAGTAGGTGGGCTCGCCGTTCGCGCGGATCATCACGCGGTCCTTGTCGTCGCCAAAGTCGGTGGTCCGCAGCCAGACGGCACCGCCGTCGTCGAACACGTGGCCCTGCTCGCGAAGGCGGGCAACGGCACTTTCGATAGCGCCGGCGTCGTGCAGTTCCTGCTCGGAGAAGAACACATCGAACTCGACGCCGAAGTCCGCCAGGGTGGCCTTGATGTCCTTCATCTGGGCCTCATAGGCGGCCGCGCGGATGACCGGCAGGGCAGCAACTTCGGTGAGTTCGCGGATATCCGGGTGTGCCGTGAGCACCTCGTGGCCAAGGTCAGCGATGTACTGTCCGGGGTATCCGCCGTCGGGGACGGGGAGGCCGTGCAGGCGGGAGTACACGGAGGTGGCAAAGGTGTTCATCTGTGAGCCGGCGTCGTTGATGTAGTACTCGGCCGTGACGTCCGCTCCGGAGGCGCGGAGCACGCGCGCAATGGCATCGCCCAGGGCGGCCCAGCGCGTATGGCCGATGTGCAGGGGGCCTGTGGGGTTGGCGGAGACGAACTCCATATTCACCGTGTGCCCGGCGAGCGCCGTATTGGTTCCGTACTGCCTTCCGGACTCAACAATGACCTTGGCGAGCGCGCCGGCCGTGGCAGCATCCACGGTGATGTTCAGGAAGCCGGGTCCGGCGATATCCACTGCGAAGACGCCGTCGATCGATTTAAGCCGCGCGCTCAGCACGGTGGCGAACTCGCGCGGGTTGGTGCCGGCCTGCTTGGCAAGCTGCAGGGCAATGTTGGTGGCCCAGTCTCCGTGCTCGCGGTTCTTGGGCCGCTCCACGCGTACCTCGTCTGGCACTGCTGATGCTGAAAGGGCGATCTCGCCGGCGGCGACGGCGTCTTTCAGGCAGGCGGATATGGCGAGGGAGAGTTCTTCGGGAGTCACCCCTCTAGCCTACCGGGGGCTGGTGACAGCAAAAGAATTGGGACGTTCAGCGCCGTGACAGGCATTCCACAGGGAATACACAAGCCAGCTACAAGGTGAACCAATACGCTGGGTTTGACGTTGACACCTTCGTAAACACTGCCACGAACACTTAAACGAAATGAGAGCCTTGATGAGACCGTCAGTCCGCAAGAGTGTTTTCGCCGGAATCGCCGGCCTGTCCCTCGCTGGAACCGTAGCCGGATGCGCGCCTTCCGCCGCCGAGAGCACACCCGCCGCCCCCGGGGGCAGCGTTGCGGAGACTTCTGCCGCCAGTCCGTCCGCCGGGACGTCGTCGCTGGCCGGCAGCGGTTCCACGTACAAGGACGGAACCTACAGCGCTGATGGAAATTACGTTTCCCCCAATGGAACGGAGACGGTGGGGGTGGAACTTACCCTGGCCGGTGGCACCGTCACGGGCGTCAACATCACCCAGCACCCGTCCAACCCGAACACCCGCAAGTTCCAGGGGCAATTCGCCGGCGGCATTGCGGCGCAGATCGTGGGCAAGAACATCGACGAACTTAATGTCTCCAAAGTTGCCGGTTCTTCGCTGACCAGCGGCGGGTTCAACCAGGCAGTGGACAAGATCAAGCAGGAGGCGCAGTAGCCTGTGCCGGATGGGGACTGGGAGGATTTTGCGTTCGAGGGGATCGGGACGCAGTGGGAGATTTCCACGCCCGTTCCGCTGAGTGGGCCGGTCAGGGCGCGTCTGGCGGAACGGGTGGAGCGTTTCGACGCCGAGTGGTCCCGTTTCCGATCCGATTCCCGCGTCAGCGCCCTGGCCCGCAAGCCGGGACGATATGAGTTTGCGAATGAGGCCGTTCGGCTTGGTGCCCTGTACCGGACCCTGTACGGCATGACCGACGGCGCCATGACCCCACTGATCGGCGCTTCCCTTGAACGGCTGGGGTACGACGCCGGATATTCCCTTAAGCCCTCCGGCTCCCCTCTAGCGGCGCCGCCCTGGGACGCGGTCCTTGAGTGGGCTGGCACCACCATCACCACCACTGCCCCGGTGGTGCTGGATATCGGGGCTGCTGGTAAAGGCCTGCTGGTTGACCTGCTCGCGGACGAGCTTCTTGCCGAAGGGCTGGACGCATTCATCATCGATGCCAGCGGCGACCTGCTGGCGTGCGGTCCGCTGCCCACCGAGGTGGCGTTGGAGCATCCCTACAATCCTGCACAGGCCATCGGGATCGTTCCGCTGGCGGACCGGGCCCTGTGCGCCTCGGCTTCCAACCGGCGCGCCTGGGGGGACGGACTGCACCACGTGCTGGACGGCACCACTGGCGAACCCGTCCGGACCGCCGTCGCCACGTGGGCCCTGGCGGACACCGCAATGCTGGCCGACGCCTTGGCCACCGCCCTTTTCTTTGTCCCCGGAGACCAGCTCCAGGAGCAATTCGATTTCTCCTGGCTCACCGTGTTTTCCGATGGCAGCGCGGCCCGCTCCGCCGACTTCGAAGGGACACTGTTCACATGAGCCCTGTTGAAACTCCAAAAGCAGGGCCGGCCCCCTCCCTGGCCGGCCGCGTGGATACGGCGCTGGGCCGGTTCACCATGTACCGGCTGGTCCTCCTGGTCCTCGCGGCGCTTGCGGCCTACAGCTTGCTGCTCGATGCCCTTGGTTGGCTGACGTTCGGCATCCCCGAGATGCTCGGACACCTGGTCCTGTGCCTGGGCCTGACGTACGCCTCGAACAGGGCCCTGGCGGCGCTGTTCCATGTGCGGCCCCACTCGGAGTCCTCGTTGATCACCGGCCTGCTGCTGTATTTCCTGTTTTGGCCGTCCTTCGTGCCCATGGATGTGGCGGGGGTGGCGTTGGCTTGCGTGCTCGCCTCGGCGTCGAAGTACGCCCTGGCGTGGCGCGGCCGCCATATCTTCAATCCCGCGGCTGCAGGCGCCTTCGCGGCCGGGCTCACGGGCCTGAACATTGCCACGTGGTGGGCTGCGACGCCTGCCATCCTGTGGCTGCTGGTTCCTGGTGTCCTCTTGGTCCTGTACCGCACCCGGAAGTTCCTGATGGCGGCCGTCTTCCTTGTGGTGGCCACGGCAATCATCAGCCAGGAACTGCTGCAGGCCGGCATGTCGGCAGGAATGGCCCTGTGGCAGGCTCTTGCCCAGCGGCCGCTGCTGTTCTTTGTGGGGTTCATGCTCACCGAGCCGCTGACGCTGCCGCCGCGCAGGTGGCAGCAACTGGGGTTGGCAGCCGTGGTGGGCGTGGTGTTTGCCGTCCCCTACAACTTCGGCTTCCTGGCGAATTCACCAGAGGGTGCGCTGTTGCTGGGCAATCTGCTCGCTTTTATGGCGGGCCAAAGGGGCGGCGTGAGCTTGACGCTCACCGGTACGAGGCCACTGACACCCAGTACCACCGAGTTCTCCTTCGAGCCCTCCCGCCCCGTCCGTTTCCTGCCGGGGCAGTACATGGAGCTGGACCTTCCGCACGCGAAGGCGGATGGGAAAGGACGACGCCGGGTGTTCAGTTTGACGGGCTCCCCCGGTGAGCGCCTGGTGAAGTTTGGCGTGCGGACGGCCGAGCCCGTGTCCGCCGCCAAGAAGGTCTTGCTTTCCTTGAAGCCCGGCGATGCGGTGACAGCCACCTCGGTGGGTGGCGACTTTGTGCTCCCCCGCGATCCCCGGAAGCCAGTGCTTCTGATTGCCGCCGGGATCGGCATCACCCCGTTCCTCTCGCATATCTCATCCGGCGGCCTGCGGGACCGCGACGCTGTCCTCCTCCTGCTTGCCAGGACTGCCGATGAGGTTGCCTATGCTGACGAGCTGAACGCGGCAGGCGTTCGGGTGATCGCCAGGATCGCGGATGGCTCGGTGCCTCCCCCACACATCACTGCCTTCCCGGCGGACGGCTCTGCGCTGGACGGGGAAGCCCTCAGGGCCGCGGTCCCGGATGTGGCCGAGCGCGATGTGTATATTTCGGGTTCACCGGCCAGCGTTGCCTCTTTGCGGCGGGCGGCGCGTGAGGCCGGGGCGAGGCGCGTGCACGTGGATTCGTTCTCCGGGTACTGATATCCGAAGCCTTGTGGTCTTGATTGCTAGCCTTGGCTGGCTGCAGTTGCTGACCTTGGCTGGCTTTGAAGGACTCGCGGCGGGGGCGATTTTCCCTTGCGGGCCACCTTACTGCTAAGCTCTAGGACGTCCCGCCCGCAACGGCAGGAACCCCGGATTGCCCTCGTAGCTCAGGGGATAGAGCGTCTGCCTCCGGAGCAGAAGGTCGTAGGTTCGAATCCTATCGAGGGCACCATCTGAAGCACCCTGGTCACACGGCCAGGGTGCTTCTCTTTTATCCGGATCAGGTGGTGGCTAACCCGCTAACCCCAGGTAGCCGGCTTACCGGGTTGGGTTAGCAGGTGTGGTAACGGGTCTTTCGGGGGCTTGTCTTGCGACAGGAACCAGTCCGCAAACGTCTCTTCCGGAATGTCGTCTTGAAAAAGTTCATGGGGGAAAGGTGGTTCGACCGGCGGAGGGCAGGCTTCGGAAAGGTCCTCCGGCGGTGTCGGTACTCCGGAAAGGTCATCGGGGAGTTCCCACAGTTGCAGGAGTTCATCGAACTCACGGATGCTCTCGGGCACGGCTGTGTCTGGCCAGTGGGGTGGTTCCCAGTCCTGGTATTCGCTTTTATAGTGCCGTCCGGTGGGTGAGGTCCAGCCGGGTGATTCTGTTTTGCTGGCCGGGGTGGGTTTCCAGCCGCTGGTGTGGCGAAGCTTGTGATGTTTCCGGCAGGGTTGTCCCAGGTTCGATACCCCCGTGCTGCCGCCCTTGGCCCAGGCCAGAATATGGTCCGCCTCGTTGTCCAGGGATGGGTTGTTGCAGCCGGGGAAGGGGCATTTGCCGTCCCGCAGCCTGAGCCAGTTCCGCATCGCCTTGCTCACCCGGTAGCTGGTGCGGCCGATCTCCAGCGGCGCCCCATCCCGCGGATCCACCAGAACCCGGTAGAACGAGGCGGCCCCATCTGCGACGAGCCTGCGTGCCATCGAAGGCGGGATGGGTCCGAACCCGTCCAGCATCGCCGGCTCATCAGTCAGGCCCATCAGGGAGCAGACCGGCACGGTGACCAGCACCTGCGCCCGGATCGGTGATCCTAAACCAGGAGCTGTTCCTGAAGTGGTTCCATCACCTTGGCGGGGACCATCCGGTTCGCCGTCCCCGGCACTGTTGCCGCCGCCGGTACTGTCAGCACCGTTGCTGACACTGCTTGCGCTGATTTCATCGCCAGCTCCGCGATCGCCGCCGGTACCCACGTCGTTGGCGGTGTTGCCGGCTGTGGTGCCGGTAGTGAGGAGGCCTTCGGTGAAGGTGTCTGCTTTGAGCTCGGGCAGGCTGCGGGTTTCGGCGGGGCCTTGCTTGCCGCGGGCGATGGCGCTGAGCCTGTTCCAGATCGCCGAGGCCTGGTCCCCGGGCAGGAGCGCGGCGACCCAGGCCATCCCGTCGTTGTCCGGCCAGTACTCCACCCGCCGGTCCGCCACACTCCTGGCGTGGCGTTTCTCCAGGCTTTCGGGGTGGTGGCGTTCCCGCCAGTCCCGGGCCCGGGCCTTGAACCGGTACGCCGGCATCTCCCCGATCGGGCACCCGCGGGCCGCGCCCGGGGCGTCCGGGTCCAGGAAATGCGCCTCCAACGCCGCCGCCGCAGCAGGGTCCAGGCAGGAGGTCTGCTCCACCATCGTCCGGGCATGGGCCCAGGACATCGTCCCGGCCCGCAACGCCGCCAACGCCCTGGGCAATGACGTGGTCAGGGCGTGGGATTCAGCCAGCAGCGCCCCCGCGGCCCGGTCACCGATCGCCAGCGCGCACCCGACCTCAGCCACCAGGCTCCTCTCCTGCGCCGAAGCCTCCTGGGGAGACGACGCCGGGCCGTTCAACGCCCTCGTGGCCCCGGCCAGCACTGCCACCGCCAACGCCTTCACCGCCGCGATCTTCGCCTCCGACCGACCCACCGCCGCCAGAATATCCACCGCCGCATCCACCAACCGCTGCAACGGATCATCAAACCCAAAGGAATCAGCACCGTCAGCGCCATCACCCCCACCACCGGAAACGTCCGGGCCGGACTCTGCATTATCGGACTCGGCAGTATCTCTCAGCGCAGCCATAAAAGCCGCGACCGACGCATCAACCGCCCCCTCCGCCTGCACCACCGCCGGATTCATTTCCATACCTCCATCTTCCTGAAGGGGTATGACAAAACCGGGCGCCTCCGAACGCTCAGCGAGCGCACCAGTGACGTCATCCGCCTGCACCACCGCCCGGTCCGTTCCCATACCTCCATCATCTTGGCGGGGTCTGACAAAACCGGACGCCTCTGTGCGCCCCATGAAACCGGCCAGCAAACACTTGCTGGCACCAGACTCCGACGCAGTGTGCCAAATACATTGACGGCGTGGGCCCTGCGCGCTCCGCCGCTTTGTCGGTGCCCCCTCGTAGGCTGTTCACACCAACAGAAGCAAAGGGGTCTCACATGTACTGCTCCATCATTCCGCCCTACCTGTTGCGGCGCCTCGCCAGGCAGGACGCGCCGGAGTTCTCTGCGGCAGCCAGGGCCGCCAGGGAAGCACTGGGCCACGTCCGCTCAGTCCACGCCGCACGGACCCAAGCTGCTCCCGAGACTCCTGCAGGAGTGCGCCAGGCGAAACCCGGACCATCAAACCGCACCGTTTTCGACGCCGCGGGTTCAGAAGTCCTTCCCGGCAAACTTGTCCGGAAAGAGGGTGAGCCCGCTACCGGAGATCCGGCAGCGGATGAGGCCTATGACGGGCTCGGCCACACGCACCGGCTGTATGCGGACGTCTTCGGCAGGAACTCGATCGATGGCCGGGGATTGCCGTTGAACGCCACCGTTCACTTCGGCAAGCTGTACGACAACGCTTTTTGGGACGGCACGCAGATGGTCTTCGGTGACGGTGACGGCGAAGTTTTTGACCGCTTCACCAAGTCCCTCACTGTTATCGGCCACGAACTCGCGCACGGGGTCACCCAGTATTCAGCTGGACTGGTGTATCGGAACCAGGCCGGCGCACTCAACGAATCCATGTCGGACGTATTCGGCGCCCTCGTGGAGCAGTATGTAAAGAACCAGTCCACCGCCGAAGCCAGCTGGCTGATTGGTGAGGGCCTTTTCACCTCCCAGGTTCAGGGGCAGGCCTTGCGCTCCATGAAGGCCCCCGGCACGGCTTACGACGACGACGTGCTGGGAAAGGATCCACAGCCGGACTCCATGGACTCATACGTGAAGACCAGTGCTGACAACGGCGGAGTCCACATCAATTCCGGCATCCCCAACCGTGCGTTTTGTGTGCTGGCCGAACAGCTGGGCGGAAACGCGTGGGACACCCCCGGGCGCATCTGGTACGAGACGCTCACCGGAGGTTCTCTTCCCTCCGGCGCCACCTTCACCGTCTTTGCGCGCGCCACGGCTGCGGCTGCCACCGAGCTTTTCGGTTCCGGATCAAAAGAGCATGACGCCGTACGGAACGCGTGGGAAACTGTGAAGGTCAAGCTTTAACGGGCTGCCTGGCTGTGCCGTACTTCGGGCCACCAGGCCCGAGGTACCACCCAGGAACCAGGCCATGAAGATCAGTGTGGAGCGCACCGGCGGCGTCGCGGCGATGACCCGGATTTGGACTGTCAACGCTGAGTCCGAGACGGCAAGGAACCAGTGGCAGCCCATTGTGGAAGCATGCCCCTGGGACGCCGTTCCGCGGACACCGAGGGCAGCCGCAGCAGAATTCGCAGGAGCCCAGCCGGACCGGTTCATCTACTCCATTCGCGCCGGGCAACATCGCGCCGCCCTTCCTGAGCAGGCAGTCACCGGCCCGTGGCGTGTACTGGTGGACAGCACCAGGGCTGCCGCTGAGGAGCGGAAAGGCTAAACCGCTTCCTCCAGCTGGCCCCGGAATGCCCTGCGGTAGGACTGAGGGCTGGTGTCCAGGACTTTGGCGAAGTGGTGGCGCAGCAGCACCGGATGGCCGAAGCCGGCCTCCCGTGCGATTTCTTCGATGTTCAGATCGCTGGATTCGAGCAGCTCCTGGGCCCGAAGCACCCGCTGCGAATTCAGCCAGGCCGCCGGGGTTGCGCCGGTTTCGGACCTGAACTTCCTGGCAAACGTTCTGGCAGACATGTGCACCCGCGCTGCCAGCTCATTCACCGTGTGCTCACGGTCCAGGTGCTCCACCATCCAGCGAAGGAGCTGCTCCATCGGAGCCGAGCCACAGGTGGGCATGGGACGGTCGATGAACTGCGCCTGGCCGCCGTCGCGGTGCGGGGGGACCACCATGTCGCGGGCAATGGCGGCGGCAACGTTCGCTCCGAGTTCCACGCGTACAAGGTGCAGGCAGGCATCAATCCCGGCGGCAGTGCCGGCGGAGGAGATGATGTTACCGTCCTGGACATAGAGTACGTTTTCGTCCACCTGCACCTGCGGGTACTGGGCGGCCAGCTGGCCCGAATAGTGCCAGTGCGTGGTGCAGCGCCGGCCGTCCAGGAGCCCGGCGCGGGCGAGGGCAAAAGCTCCGGAGCAGATGGACATCACCCACGCTCCCCTGGCATCGGCAGCGCGCAGTGCTTCCAGGACCGATTCGGGCAGATCATCGTCCCTGCCGTAGGGCGCCATGATGACCAGGTCGGCGTCGGCGGTGGCTTCGAGGCCAAGCTCCACATTCATGGACAGGCCGTTCTTGAGCCTGACGCTGCCGGGGTTGGGCGTACAGACGCGAAAGTCAAAGGCGGGGACGCCGCTCCCCCTGCCGGACCTGTCGATTCCAAACACTTCACAGGCAGTGCCGAATTCGAACATCGAGAAGTTGGGAACCACGATGACTGCTACTGATTTCAGCATGCTCCCATTGTGGCAGGAATTATAGCTTTTTGGGCATTTCTGCCACTTTTTCTTGTTCTTGAACAGGAGAAGCATGGAGGCATGGAAATCCTCATAACCCTCCTCATCGTCCTCCTGCTCGTTGTCCTCGCTGCCACCGTTTCATCGCTCCTGCGCGATGGCCGGGGGCATACGCCTCCCGTCGAATCCCACGAAGCATGGTCCGCCCTGGACCTTCCCAGCTCCAACTACACACTCCGCATTTTCTAGAACCACCCGCCGAACCACCGCACCACCAAGCCCTCGCGGCCGAACAGCTGTATAGGGTCGAAACGGGAAGCCCGGGCTCCCGCAGTAGACTTGCAGCAGCCATGACACTTCACATTTCCTATCCTGCCGAGCTGCCGGTCTCCGAGCGCCGCGAAGACCTGATGGCAGCCATCGCAGCGAACCAGGTCACCATCATCGCCGGCGAGACCGGCTCCGGTAAGACCACCCAGATCCCCAAGATGTGCCTTGAACTCGGCCTCGGTGAGAACGGCCTGATCGGCCACACCCAGCCGCGCCGGCTGGCTGCCCGTACCGTGGCCGAACGCATTGCCGAGGAGCTCGGTGTGGATATCGGCCAGGAAGTCGGCTTCCAGGTCCGTTTCACCGGCGAAGTCAGCCGCGCTACCAAGGTGAAACTGATGACCGACGGCATCCTGCTGGCGGAAATCCAGCGCGACAAGCTGCTGCGCAAGTACAACGCCATCATCATTGATGAGGCCCACGAGCGCAGCCTCAACATCGACTTCATCCTCGGGTACCTCAAGCGCATCCTGCCGCAGCGTCCAGACCTGAAGGTGATCATCACCTCCGCCACCATCGATCCGCAGCGGTTCGCCAACCACTTCGGTACGCCCGAAAAACCTGCTCCCATCATGGAAGTGTCCGGCCGGACGTACCCGGTGGAAATCCGCTACCGCCCGCTGTCGCAGCCGCCGGCCGGCACGGATGAAGAGGACGCCTCTGACGACGAACTCGAGGAAGACCGCGACCCGCTCGACGCCGTCTGTGACGCCGTCGACGAACTCGCCCTGGAGGCGCCCGGCGACATCCTGGTGTTCTTCTCCGGCGAGCGTGAGATCCGCGACGCCGCCGAGGCCCTCAACGCACGCATCCAGTCCAACCGAAGGCTGACGGGAACAGAAGTACTCCCCCTGTTCGCCCGCCTCAGCCTGCAGGAACAGCACAAGGTGTTCCATCCCGGCAACAAGCGCCGCATCGTTCTCGCCACTAACGTGGCGGAAACATCCCTGACCGTGCCGGGCATCAAGTACGTCATCGACACCGGCACGGCCCGCATCTCCCGCTACTCCCACCGCACCAAGGTGCAGCGCCTTCCCATCGAGCGTGTGTCCCAGGCGTCCGCGAACCAGCGGTCAGGGCGTTGCGGCCGCGTCTCGGACGGCATCGCCATCCGGTTGTACTCGGAGGAAGACTTCGAGTCCCGGCCCCTCTTTACGGATCCGGAAATCCTGCGCACCAACCTTGCCGCCGTCATCCTGCAGATGACCGCCATGGGCGTGGCGCGCGGCCCCAAGGACGTGGGGGACTTCCCGTTTGTGGAGCCCCCGGAAACCCGGGCAATCAACGACGGCGTCACGCTCCTGCGCGAACTCGGCGCCCTGGCGTCGGCCACCCCGCAGAACGGAAAAGGCGGTCCCAAGAGCGGCGGCGGCCTCACCGCCGTCGGACAAAAACTCGCCCAGCTGCCGGTGGATCCCCGGCTGGGCCGCATGATCGTGGAGGCGGGCAAACGCGGCTGCGTCCGCGAAGTGATGATCCTGGCGGCAGCGCTCACCATCCAGGACCCCCGCGAGCGCCCCACGGACAAGCAGCAGCTGGCAGCCGAAAAGCATAACCGGTTCAAGGACGAGAACTCGGACTTCACCGGCTTCCTGAACCTCTGGAACTACCTGCAGGAAAAGCAACAGGAATTGTCTTCCTCCGCGTTCAGGAGGCTGTGCCGGGCAGAGTTCATCAACTACTTGCGGGTGCGTGAGTGGCAGGACCTGTTTGCCCAGCTGCGCCAGCTGGCGCGGCCCCTGGGCATCAGCCTGGACAACAAGCGCCTCGCGGACCCCGTGGGCAACCACGACGGCGTCCACATCAGCTTGCTGTCCGGACTGCTGAGTCATATCGGCATCCTGGACGAGCGCAAGCGCGAGTATGCCGGCGCCCGCGGCACCCGTTTCGCCATTTTCCCCGGGTCGGCGCTGTTCAAGAAGTCACCTACGTTCGTGATGGCGGCGGAGCTGGTGGAAACCAGCCGGCTCTGGGCCAGGGTGGCGGCAAAGTTTGATCCGGTCTGGGCAGAGCAGGTGGCCCCGGACCTCGTGAAGCGCAGCTACAGCGAACCGCACTGGTCCACCCGGCAGGGCGCGGTGATGGCTTACGAGAAGGTCACTCTGTACGGCGTGCCCATCATCGCCCAGCGCAGGATCAATTACGGCAGGGTTGACCCGGTCGTCGCCAGGGAGCTTTTCATCCGGCATGCCCTGGTGGAGGGTGACTGGAAAACCCACCACAAGTTCTTCCACCGCAACCGCGCCCTCCTGCAGGAAGTTGAGGAGCTGGAAGCAAGGATGCGCCGCCGCGACCTGCTGGTGGACGACGAGACACTCTTCGAGTTCTACGACGCGCGAATCGGCCCGGATGTGGTGTCGGAGCGGCATTTTGACAAGTGGTGGAAGGAAGCCCGGCAGCAGAACCCGGACCTCCTCGATTACGACAAATCCTTGCTCCTGAGCGATGACGCGGACAATCTGGATGTTTCTGCATACCCGAAGACCTGGCTGCACAAGGGCTTTGAGCTGCCGCTGACCTATGAGTTCCATCCGGTTGCTCCGGGGTCACCGCCGGATCCGTCCGACGGCGTGACGGCAGAAGTGCCGGTCCTGTTCCTTAACCAGCTGGATGACAAGGCGTTCCGCTGGCTGATCCCCGGGCAGCGCGTTGAGCTGGTGACGGCCTTGATCAAGTCCCTGCCCAAGCAGGTCCGCAAGAACTTCGTGCCGGCCCCGGACGTGGCGCGGCAGGCAGTGGCTGTGCTGGAGTCCGATTTTGACCCGGTCTCCGACGATCTGGAGCCATCCCTTGAGCTTGCGCTCCGCCGGATCCGCGGACACGTCATTCCGCCGCGTTCATGGAACTGGGATGCCGTGCCGCCGCACCTCCGCGTCACCTTCAAGGTTGTGGACAGCAAGGGCAGGGTCCTCGGTGAAGGCAAGGACCTCGCGGCGCTTCAGGAGGAGCTGGCGCCTGCCACCCGCCGCGCCATTGCCGAGTCCCTGGGTGCCACGCCTGCCTCTACCGCTCCGGGCGGCAAGGCTGGCCGTGCCGCCGGGAGGGCGGACGACGGCGGCACGTCACGCTCGCAAGCCCCCGCCCAGGTGCCGGCAGGCTCAGCCCCTGCCGGATTCCGGGAGCAGGAGGGCCTGACCGAGTGGAGCTTCGGAACCATCCAGCGCCAGGTCAGCAACATCGTCAAGGGCCACACCGTCACCGGCTACCCGGCCTTGGTGGACGAAGGCAAGTCCGTGGCACTGCGGGTTTTCCAGACCGCTGACGAGCAGCGGGATGCCATGCGCGGCGGCGTGATCAGGCTGCTGGCCTTGCGGGTTCCAGCTCCGGACCGCTACGTCCTGGAGCACCTGAGCAACACCGAGAAGCTGACGTTCAGCCAGAACCCGCACGGGTCCGTTTCGGCCCTGATCGCCGACTGCGCCCTCGCGGCCATCGATAAGCTCACTCCAGCCGAACTCCCGTGGGACCGGAAGTCCTTCGACGCACTGTATGAGGTGGTCCGCGCCGAGCTGATCGACACGGTGTTCAGTGTGACGGCGGTGGTGGAGCGGATCCTCGCCAGTACGCGGCGGATCGAAAAACAGCTCAAGGGCACCACCAGCCTGGCGCTCATCAGCGCGCTCAATGACATCAAGAGCCAGCTGGAGCAACTCGTCTACCCCGGCTTCGTGGCCCGTACCGGCTACGCACAGCTCAGCCAGCTCCCCCGCTACCTCGCCGCCATTGAGAAGCGCCTGGAGCGCCTGCCCGGCAACGTCCAGCGCGACGCCCTAAACATGGCAGCCGTGCAGCGCCTTGAGGATGACTACGACGACGCCGTGTCAGCCCTGCTTCCGGGCCGGCGGGCCGGGGGCGAGCTCGCCCAGGTCCGGTGGATGATCGAGGAGCTCCGGGTGAGCCTGTTCGCCGTCGAGCTTGGAACGGCCTATTCAGTGTCCGAGAAGCGGATCCGTGCCGTGCTCAACAAAGCGCTCGCGCCGGCCTAGGAAAAGGGCTTGGGCCAACGGCCCAGGTAAAAGATCCAGCCGAACAGTCTAGGCCGGGACGAACTCGCCATACCCGGCGTCGCGCAGTCCCTGCCGCAGTTTTTCGGCATTGGCGTCGAGGACTTCGGGGTCGGGATTCTGGTCAGCGGACGCAAAGTTGAAGTCGGCCATGCTCCTGGACGGCCACACGTGCACGTGGAGATGGTTGATCTCGTACCCGGCAACGATGAGCCCGGCGCGCGGCGCGTCAAAGATGTCCACCTGGACAGCGCCGATGCGGCGGGCCACCTCCATGACTCTCGCCAACGTTTCCGGGGAAGCGTCCGTCCAGCGGTCCACTTCCTCGGTGGGGACCACCAGCGTATGTCCGTCCGCCAGCGGACCCGTGGTGAGGAACGCGGACACGTCGTCTTCGCGCCACACAAACCGGCCGGGGATTTCGCCGTTCAGGATCCTGGTGAATAGCGTGCTCATGCGTCTGCCTCCTCGGCGGGTGCCTGCAGGGTGCTGGTATCCAGCACAAACCGGTACTTCACATCGCCTGCAACCATCCGGTCGTAGGCCTCATTCAGCTGGTCCGCGCGGACCACTTCGATGTCCGCCACCACGCCGTGTTCGGCGCAGAAGTCCAGCATTTCCTGCGTCTCCGCGATTCCGCCGATCAGTGAGCCGGCGTAGGCGATCCGGCGGCGGATCAGTGCCCGCGGGTTCACTGGCGGCATTGCCTCGGACGGCAGGCCCAACTGGAAGAGCGCACCGTCCACCCGCAGGGTGCGGAACAGCGGGTTCAGGTCGTGGGGTGCGGCCACGGTGTCGATGATCAGGTCGATGGTGCGGTTTGCCGCGGCCATCGCCGCTTCGTCCCGGGACAGGACAACCTCGTCAGCGCCAAGTTCCAGGGCGGCCGGCACCTTGGACTCCGAGGTGGTGAACACCACCACTTTCGCGCCCATGGTCTTGGCGAGCTTGACTGCCATGTGGCCGAGCCCGCCGAGCCCTACGACTCCCACAACGTCGCCTTCTTCGACGTCGAAATGCCGCAGCGGCGAGTAGGTGGTGACGCCGGCGCACAGCAGCGGGGCGACGGCGGCCGGGTCCAGGGATCCCGGCACGCGAAGGACATAGCGGCGGTCCACCACCACCGTGGAGGAATAGCCGCCCTGGGTGATCGCATCGCCGTTCCGGCGGTCAACGGCACCATAGGTGCCAGTCATTCCGTTCTCGCAGTACTGTTCCAGGCCGTCCAGGCAGCTCTCGCATTCCCGGCAGGAGTCCACGATGCAACCCACCCCCACCCGGTCCCCCGGGGCGAAGTCGGTGACACCGGAACCGACGCGGCTTACGGTTCCAACAATCTCGTGGCCGGGGACCAGCGGATAGGCCTGGCCGCCCCACTCGCCCCGCACAGCGTGGACATCCGAGTGGCACAGTCCGCAAAACTCGATGCCAATTTCGACGTCGTCAGGTTTGGGTGTGCGCCGCGCAAGAGTCAGCGGGACCAGGCCGCTGTCCGCGGACGTGGCGCCGTACGCGGCGGCCAGGACGCCGCCGTCGGAATTCCTGGAACCAGCGGCAGCGGAACCGGGGGTGACGGTTTCAGGGACTGCCGGTTCGGGGGCGGCAGGTTTGGCAAGGGGCGGCGGCACGGGACGTCCAGGAGTCATAGTGCGACGCTACCCTTGCCCGCCCTGGACTTTCCACTCTGCAGGCCCGTCGCCGCGGGGACCGGGCCCGGTCACCACCGGCAGCAGGGGGTTGCTGGACCACTCGGAGAAGGACCCGGGGTAGAGAGCGGCGCGGAATCCGGCCAGCTCCAGGGCGGCCACCTGGTGCGCAGCAGTGACGCCGGACCCGCAATAGACCCCCACCTCGACGTCGTCGCTGATGCCCAGCGCTTCGAAGCGGCGGCGCAGCTCGGCAGGAGGCAGGAACCGGCCGCTGCTGTCTACATTCTGTGAGGTTGGCGCGCTGACGGCGCCGGGGATATGGCCGGCCCGCGGATCAACAGGCTCAATCTCCCCGCGGTACCTTTCGGCGGCGCGTGCATCGAGGAGGAGCCTGTCCGGTTGGGCCCCGCCGTGGACCTGCTGATTCTCCGTCCAGGCCGTAACAGCGGCTGCATCCAGGACCGGCATCTGCCCGTCCGCCAGCGTCACGTTCCCGGACGGAGGCACGACTTCCCCTTGGTCGAGCGGCAGTCCTGCTGCGCGCCAGGCAGCCAGCCCGCCGTCGAGCAGGTAAACCTCGGTGAGGCCGGCGTTCCGCAGCATCCACCACGCACGGGCCGCGGCCATGTTGCCGCTGTCGTCATACGCCACCACAACGTCGCCGTTGTTGATGCCCCAGCGCCGGGCCGCGTCCTGGAACTGGAGCGGTGACGGCAGCGGATGCCTGCCGCGCTCCGGCACAGCGGGGTCCGCAAGTTCGCCGGCCAGGTCAACAAACACAGCGCCCGGCAAGTGGCCCTGCAGGAAGTGGTCGTGGCCGTACGGGTCGCCCAACGCCCACCGCACATCCAGCAGCACCGTATGCAGGCCGCGGACACGGCGTTCCTCCAGGGCGGCAACATCCAGCAGTGGCTTCACGGTGCTCCTTACATCAGGCGGCCAACGATCCCACTCTAACGGCAGCCCTCGAAGCCGCAGGTAGGCTGGTGCGGTGAAGATCGAGCGCAGCGCGGGCCGGGCCTGGGCGGACCAAGCCATCCGGAAAATCACGGCAGAAAACAACCGCTCAGCCGATACCCACCTCTACTTGATACCCCTGCCGGAACACTGGGGAGTCCAGCTCTACCTGAAGGATGAATCAACGCACCGCACCGGCAGCCTCAAGCACCGGCTGGCGCGGTCGCTGTTCCTGTTCGGCCTGGTCAACGGCTGGATCAGGGAGGACACCACCATCGTTGAGGCGTCCAGCGGCAGTACGGCGGTGTCCGAAGCGTACTTTGCCCAGCTCCTGGGGCTGCCATTCATCGCGGTCATGGCCCGCAGTACCAGCCAGGAAAAGATTGACCTGATTGAACAGTTCGGCGGCTCCTGCCTGCTGGTGGACCACGCTTCCGAGGTCTATGCCATGGCGGAAGAGGTGGCCGCCACCAGCGGCGGGCACTATATGGACCAGTTCACCTACGCTGAGCGCGCTACGGACTGGCGCGGGAACAACAACATCGCGGAGTCGATTTTCGGCCAGCTCGAACTGGAGGAGCACCCCGTACCGGACTGGATCGTGGTGGGCGCTGGCACCGGCGGCACCAGTGCCACGATCGGCAGATACCTGCGCTACCACAGCCACCCAACCCGCCTGCTGGTGGTGGATCCGGAGAACTCGGCCTTCCTCCCCGGCTGGCGCGGTGGCACGTCCAGCCCTGCCACTGGCTTGCCCTCGAGGATCGAGGGCATCGGCCGGCCGCGCTTGGAGCCCAGTTTTGTGCCCTCGGTCATTGACCACATGGTCCAGGTTCCGGATGCGGCATCTGTCGCCGCCATGCGCCACCTCCGCACGCTTGCCGGGCTCCATGCCGGCCCCTCCACGGGAACGAACCTTTGGGGAGTTTGGCAGCTCGTCGCGGCGATGATCGCCGAAGGCCGCAGGGGCAGCATCGTCTCTTTGATGTGCGACGGCGGCGAGCGCTACGCGGGCAACTATTACAACCCGACTTGGCTGGCGTCCAAAGGCCTGGACCCGGCACCCTACGAAGGGGTGATCAGGCGCTTCTTTGATACTGGCACCTGGGACGCGGGCCCGGTTTAGACCTCCACCGACTCCCCGGCAGCCAGGTGCCGGTACTCGGTGCCGTACTTTGCCCCCAGCCGCTTGACGTGGCCTTCCACGATCTTCAGGCCGTTGTCATTGAGCAGGCCGTCGTGGATCTGGAATGCGCGCGGCGCCCGGACGCCGATCACGAAGTCCACCACTTCCGCCGCTTTGCTCCACGGTGCCTGCAGGGGCACCAGCAGCGTCTGCACGTCGATGCCGTCCGGGATCACGAACGAATCACCCGGGTGGTAGACGTTCCCGTCCAGGAGGTAGCCGATGTTGGCCACCACCGGGATCTGCGGATGAATGAGGGCGTGCTGGCCGCCAAAACTCCGGACGTCGAAGCCTGCCGCTTCAAACGACGAACCCGGCTCCACCGTGTTGATCCGGGCCGCGGCGTCCGGGGCTTCATTGCGCAGGTTCTCCGCGACACCCGCCGGGGCGAAAACCGCCAGGTTGACGTTCTCCTTCAAAGCGTTCACCACTGCCGGGACGTCTATGTGGTCGTTGTGTTCGTGGGTGACCAGAACGGCGGCGGCACCGGCCAGCGCCTCTGCCGATTCAGAAAATGTTCCGGGATCCAGCACCAGGATCCGGCCGTTCTTCTCGAGGCGGACGCAGGCGTGGGTGTATTTGGTCAGCTTCATAGCGCCAGCCTAGGGTCCGGCCCGGACCGTGTCCACGAAGCTTCGGCTGGTAATCTGGATCTTTGCCACCATCCTTAGGGAAGCGAGTCCATCCATGCCGTTCGGCACCAAGGCTGAGTCAACCAAGCCCGCTTCGGCCCCGGCTTCCGGCGGCGCCGTCAATGCCGGAGCGGGTACAGCTGCTGCGGGCGCAGGTGCAGTCAAGGAACAGCGGGTCACGAAACAGCGGCTGGCGGTCAGTGCCGCACTGGACGAACTGGATGACTTCGTCAGCACGCAGGAGCTTTACCGGATCCTGCAGAACCAGGGTGTCTCTGTCTCCCTTGCTACTGCCTACCGGATCCTCCAGTCCCTGGCCGACGAAGGACTCGTTGACGTGCTGCGCAACGGCGACGGCGAGGCGGTGTACCGCCGGTGCGCCGTAACGGGCCACCATCACCACCTGCTGTGCCGGAATTGTGGCAAGGCAGTGGAAGTGGAAGCGCCGGCCGTGGAAACGTGGGCAGCCCGGATCGCAGCCGAACATGGCTACACCGAGGTGGCGCACACGGTGGAGATTTTTGGGCTCTGCCCGGAGTGCACGGCACGCAAGGCCGCCGGCACCCTGTAGGTTACTGCGGTTGCAGTACCCGCCCGTTGATCCCGCGGGAAGCACGGACGGAACCGATGCTCCGGCACACCACGTAGATCAGGAATGACAACGTGGTGACGTACGGGCTGATAGGGATACGTCCGCCCAGGGCCAGCAGGATTCCGCCAACGATGGCCGTGACGGCAAAGGCCACGCTGAGCACCACCACGGCCACAGGCGACGACGTCACCCGGAGGGCCGCAGCAGCCGGCGTAATGAGGAGGGCCAGCACCAGGAGGGCTCCCACCACCTGGATGGACAGGGCCACGCTGATGCCCAGCAGGACCATAAAGATGATGCCCAGCGTCCGGACCGGAACGCCGCGGGCCTCGGCAAGTTCGGGATCGACGCTGGCAAAGTTCAGTGGCCGCCAGATGGCCGCCAGGACCACCATCACCACAACGGCGGTTCCGGCCAGCGCTTGAAGCTGGACGGTATCCACCGAAACGATCTGCCCGGTCAGCAAACCGAACTTGTTGGCGGCACGGCCTTCATACAAGGACAGGAACAGGATCCCGAGGCCCAGCCCGAATGGCATGATCACCCCGATGATGGAGTTTTTGTCCCTTGCCCTGACTCCCATCACGGCGAGCAGCAGCGCGGCAGCCACCGAGCCGATGAGCGAACCGAAGACGATATCCGCGCCAATCAGCAGGGCGAAGGCCGCACCGGCGAAGGACAGTTCCGAAATTCCGTGGACGGCGAACGCAAGGTCACGTTTCATCACGAACGTCCCCACCAGGCCGCCGAGCAGGCCCAGGACGGCGCCGGCCCAGATGGAGTTCTGGACCAGGACCAGCAGCTCGCCGTAATTCTCGAAGCTGAAAATGGCACCAATAATACTGTCGGCATCCATCAGGCCACCTCTCCTGCAAGGGCATGCGCCTCAGCATGATGGTGGGTGGTGGCGTCCGGCAGGCCCACCACCACAATGCGTCCGTTGGCATGGATAACCTCAACATGGCTGCCGTACAGGTCGGAGAGGACCTCCGTGGTCATCACTTCCTCCGGAGTGCCCACCTTGAAGCGGCCGCCGGCCAGATACAGCACCCGGTCCACATAGTCGATGATGGGGTTGATCTCGTGGGTGACAAAAACCACCGCACTGTTTTGCTCGTGGCATTGCTTGTTTATCAGCGCGCTGACGGCCTGCTGGTGGTGCAGGTCCAGGGAGAGCAGCGGCTCGTCGCAGAGCAGGACTTTTGGGTCTGTTGCCAGCGCCTGGGCCACGCGCAGCCGCTGCTGCTCACCGCCGGAGAGCTGGCCCACCGGAACCTTGGCGTAGTCCGACGCGCCCACCAGGTCAAGGAGCTCATCAATCCTACGGTTGGCCTTGGCCGAGGAGAGGCGAAGCCCCCAGCGGTGACCGTCCACCCCCAGGCCCACCAGGTCCCGGGCACGCATCGGCGTGTCACGGGCAAACGATTTTTGCTGAGGGATGTAACCGATCAGGCTGCTGCCGCGCTCAACGGGGTGTCCACCGAGCATGGCGGTGCCCCGGTGCAGGTTCTGCAGACCCAACAGGACTTTGAGGAAGCTCGTTTTCCCGCTGCCGTTGGGGCCAAGCACTGCGAAGAACTCACCAGGCCTGATCTCCAGGTCCAGGTCCTCCCACAGCGTCCGCTGGCCGAAGGCGAGGGACGCCCCGGCGAGGCTGACCACAGGTTTCAATTATTGGTCTCCAGAACTTTGCTGACGTTGTTCACATTGTCCGTCATCCACTGCACGTAGGTCTTGCCCTCAGGCAGCGTTTCATTGAAATCGACCACCGGGACACCTGCCGTTTCGGCCGCCTTCTTCAGCGCTTCAGTCTGCGGACCTTCGGTCTGGCCGTTGTAGGCAAGGAACCGGACGGACTTTGAGGCAACCAGGTCAGTTGCGGCCTTGAGTACGGCCGGCGGGACGTCGGAGCCTTCCTCAATCGCAGCAGTGTAGTCCTCTGGAGTAGCGTTCTCCAGCCCCGCATCGGAGAGCAGGTAGAGCGGCACGGGCTCAGTGACCGCTACCTTGTCCCCGGCCGCGCTGGTCTTCAACGCCCCAAGCTTTCCGGCCAGCTGATCCAGTTCCGACTTGAAAGTGCCGGCGTTGGCCGTGAAGGTGGCGGCTGAACCCGGTTCCAGCTCACCCAGACGTGAAGCAAGGTCGTCGGCCAGCCGGCCCATGGCGGCCAGGCTGTACCAAACGTGCTCGTTGAACTCGCCGTGATCGTGCCCTTCCCCGCCCGCAGGCTCCGCCGCCGCCGCGTCCGCGGGTTCATCCTCCGGATGCGCCAGGCCGGAAAGTTCGACGGCGTTCAGCACGTTGTGTGCTTCAATGCTGCTGTCTTTGACCAGGGTGTGCAGAAAGTCGTCGTAGCCCCCGCCGTTTTCCACCACGAGGTCTGCCTTGGAGACGGCCAGCCGGTCCTGGGCGCTGGCCTCGTAGGAGTGCGGGTCCTGGCTGGTCTTGTTGATGATGGCGGTCACGCTCACTTTGTCGCCGCCCACCGTCTTTGCAATGTCCCCGTAAACGTTGGTGGAAGCCACCACGTTGATTCCGTCAGCCGCGGTCCCTCCGGAGGCCTCGGGCTGGGGGCTGCATGCGCTAAGCAGCAGGCCAAGCCCGGCAAAGAGGGCAAGGGACGTTCGGGCGGCGGCGGAACGGCGCACGTAAACCTCAGTTCAGTGGTTGTGGGATCGCAAGGGAACCACTAAAGCCTATACCTAAATGGGAATGATTCCTATTTAGGAAAAGGGGCGCAGGAAGCCCTGTCACGCATCAGCATGGCAGGGCCCCTGACTCCGGGGCTCCCCTGCGGCAGCGCCAGCGCGGCTGCTAGGCCCCGTTGGGCTGGCCCAGACGCCGCACGCCCCTGGCCTGCGTGGCGTCACGGATTTCACCCACCAGCTGTTCGATCACGTCCTCGAGGAACAACACACCCTTGGTGTTTCCGTCCGGCCCGATGACGCGTGCCAGGTGCGAACCTGTTCGCTGCATCACCGACATCGCCTTTTCAATTTCATCGTCCAGGGCGAGGTTGGCCAGGGACCTGATCCGGCTTTCGGCGATGGGCCGTTCGTACGCGACCTCCGGGATGGACAGGACGTCCTTCACGTGGAGGTAGCCGTAGAGCATGTCGTCGTCGTCGAGCATCGGGAACCGGGAAAACCCGGTACGGCTCACGGCCTTCTCGAACTCCACCGGCGTGGTGGCGGCCTTCAGCATCACCAGCTTTTCAAGTGGAACCATGATGTCAGCGGCGTTGTACTCGGAAAATTCGAGTGCGCCGGTAATCAGGCCCGCTTCGTCATCCACCAGTCCGTGGCGGGTGGACTCCTGCACGATCGACTGCACTTCCTCCAGGGTGAAGGAGGAGTTCACCTCATCCTTGGGCTCGATACGGAGCAGCTTGAGGATGTGGTTGGCGGACCAGTTCAGGACGTAGATGACCGGGTTCACCAGCCGGGCGATAAACATCAGCGACGGGGCAAGGAAGAGCGCTGCCTTATCCGCCACGGACACCGAGATGTTCTTGGGCACCATCTCACCGAAAGTTACGTGCAGGAACGTCACGAGCATCAGCGCCACGGCAAAGGCCGTCACATCGGCGATCTCCATGGGCAGGCCCAGTGTCTCCAGCGGCACCGCCAGCAGGTGGTGGATGGCCGGCTCTGCCACCAGCAGGATCAGCAGCGAACAGACCGTGATACCCAGCTGGGCACAGGCCAGCATCAGCGAAACGTTCTCCATGGCCCGCAGGGTGGTCTGCGCGCGTTTGGAACCGGCCTCGGCCAGCGGCTCGATCTGGCTGCGGCGGGCAGACATCACGGCGAATTCAGCGGCCACAAAAAACGCGTTGCCAAAAAGGAGGACAACCAGCCACAGTATTCCGGCCCAGTCGCTCATCGTTCGGTCCTGTCGTTTTTAGTCCTGCCGTTGCCCTGCCTGCCGTTGGTGGTCCTGTCGCCAGGGTCCGCTGCCTCAGGCTCCGGCGCGGCCGGACGGAAGCAGATCCGGTCGATCCGCCGGCCATCCATCCTGGTGACGCTCAGCGTTCCGCCCTCCACGGCGACCGTGTCCCCGACAACAGCGATCCGGCCGAGCTCGCTCATCACATAGCCGCCCACTGTTTCGTACGCTGCCTCGTCAGGGACGGTCAGGCCGGGGATCTGCTCGGACAGTTCATCCGGGCGGAGCAGGCCAGGGAAGTACCAGTCACCGGAAGCGCTCTGGAGCAGGCCCGGGCGGACCTTGTCGTGCTCATCGGCCACCTCGCCCACAATTTCCTCCACGAGGTCCTCGAGGGTGGCGATTCCTGCGGTTCCGCCGTATTCGTCCAGTACCACCGCCAACTGAAGGTTGCCCTCGCGCAGTTCTGCCAGCAGGGCATCAAGGTGGATGGTTTCCGGGACGCGGAGCACTTCGGTCATGATGGCCCCGGCTTCGAGGTTCTGCCGGCGGTCCCACGGCACTGCCACTGCCTTCTTGACGTGGACCAGGCCCTTAATGTCGTCCGCCGATTCACCAATGACGGGGAACCGTGAATATCCCGTGCGGCGCGCGGCCGCCAGGATGTCGGACACCGGCTGGTCCGCCTCGATGGTTTCCACGCGGATGCGCGGAGTCATCACGTCGGCGGCAGTGCGGGTGGAGAAATTCAGTGTGCGCGCCACGAAGTTGGCGGTACCGGCGTCGAGCGTTCCCATCGCAGCCGAGCGCCGCACCAGGGATGCCAGCTCAGCAGGAGTCCGGGCACCGGAAATTTCTTCCTTCGCTTCCAGCCCAAAAACGTTCAGGACCCTGTTGGAGAAGCCGTTGAGGACCACGATGGCGGGTTTGAACACGGCGGTGAAGACCAGTTGCGGCCTGGCGAGGGCGCGGCCTACCGGAAAGGACAAGGCGATGGCCATGTTCTTGGGCACCAGTTCACCCAGGAGCATGGAGAGCAGGGTTGCGAGCACCATCGCCATGACCAGCGAAATGGAGGCGACTGCAACGTCAGGAAGTCCAACGGCGGCCAGCGGGGCTTCCAGGAGCTTGCCTACCGAGGGCTCCATCACGTAACCGGTCAGCAAGGTGGTGAGCGTTATGCCCAACTGGCAGCTGGAAAGCTGCGTGGAGAGCGACTTGAGGCAGGCGAGCAAAGGAATGGCGCCGTCGTCGCCGTCGTCAATGGCCCGTTGGACCGTTGCCTGGTCAAGTGCAATGAGTGAAAATTCGACGGCGACAAAAAAGCCTG
The DNA here is from genome assembly GCF_030817835.1 of Pseudarthrobacter sp. W1I19. Lineage (NCBI taxonomy): Bacteria > Bacillati > Actinomycetota > Actinomycetes > Micrococcales > Micrococcaceae > Pseudarthrobacter > Pseudarthrobacter sp. W1I19. The sequence continues at coordinate 1,490,811 of NZ_JAUSZR010000001.1, read as the reverse complement.
TGCCGGCGATCAGCAGCAATCCGGCTGCGAGGAGAAGCCATTCCATTCAGCATCCCGCCTGGACAGCGGTAGCCATGGACTTTGGCTGGGTAGTCAGGGAGCCATTTGCAAAGGACCCGCGCCAGGAATATCGGTCCGGCGGAGGGTGGTCAGCCGAGGCCGACGCAGTATCCTTTGCAGCTCCTGCCGGCAATGCCAGCGAATGGTGATGGGCGCGTGTTCGGGGTTTGCCGGCTCTTCGGGTGGACTGTGCGGCGCTGCTTACGCCCCGCTGACAGCCCCCAGGCCGGCACCTAGATTTACTGTCCATAAGAATTTCAGTCTACAGGAGCGAGTCCCCGGTCCTGCGAGCCTGGCAGGTGCCCCCGTCCGCCATATTCGGCCCTTTTTGCGTCTCATCATGATTTGGGTCACCCTTATTGGCAGTTACCACAAGATGCTCACTAGACTGGCAATGGTCTGGGTTCAGAGGACGCAGAGACCGGTTAATACGTAGTGCTGAGGCACCGTGGGCCGGAGAGAAATCAAACTCATGGAAGAGGCGTATTTCAAGTGCCAGAGCAGCCTAGCCACCGTCTACCAGAGGAATTTGGCGGAAACGAGTGGCTCGTTGACGAACTGTACGAGCAGTATCAAAAGGATAAGAACGCTGTTGACGCCAAATGGTGGCCGCTGTTTGAATCCTTCGGCTCGGGCAGCAGTTCTTCTTCCAACGGAAATTCGGCGCAAGCCACTGCCCATCCCGCAACCAGGGAAATGCCGGTCGTGAACGCGGCTCCTGCAGCACCGGCAGCGCCGCCGGCTGCGGCACCGCCCGCTCCGCCGTCGGCCCCGCCCGCCTCTGCGGCACCTGCCGCCCCCGCTGCCGTCAAGAAAGCCCCCGCCACCGTTGCCCGCGATGGCGGAAAGAAGACCGAGTCCGGCACCGGTTCGCAGCCCATCCCCGCGCAGCTGCCCAAGAACGTCAAGGCCCCCACCGCCCCCGAAGAGGACGTTGTGTCCATCCTGCGCGGGCCGGCCAAGGCGATCGCCACCAACATGGTCACCAGCCTCGAGGTGCCCACCGCAACCAGCGTCCGGGCCATCCCCGCCAAGCTGCTGATCGACAACCGTGTTGTCATCAACTCCAACCTGGCACGCGCCCGCGGCGGCAAGGTCTCCTTCACGCACCTGATCGGCTACGCAGTCATCCGTGCGCTGTCCCAGTTCCCGTCGATGAACGTGTACTACGACGAGGTGGACGGCAAGCCCGTCGCCGTCCAGCCGGCACACGTCAATTTCGGCATCGCCATCGACATGCCCAAGCCCGACGGAACCCGCCTGCTGATGGTGCCGAACATCAAGAAGGCGGAAACCCTCAACTTCTCCGAGTTCTGGCACACCTACGAGGACCTCATCAAGCGCGCCCGCAACGGCAAGCTGACGGCCGAGGACCACCAGGGCACCACGGTTTCCCTGACCAACCCGGGCGGCATCGGCACCGTGCACTCGGTGCCCCGCCTTTCCAAGGGCCAGGCAGCCATCATCGGCGTCGGCGCCTTGGACTACCCCGCCGAATTCCAGGGCGCCAGCGAGAAGATCATCGCCCAGAACGCCATCAGCAAGGTCCTGACCCTGACCTCCACCTACGATCACCGAGTGATCCAGGGTGCCGGCAGCGGCGAGTTCCTGAAGCTGGTCCACCAGCTTCTGCTGGGCGCGCAGAACTTCTACGACGACATCTTCGAGTCCCTGCGCATCCCGTACGAGCCCGTACGCTGGAGCGCGGACAAGCAGGTTGATCCGGCCGACGAGATCAACAAGGTGGCCCGGATCCAGCAGCTGATCCACTCCTACCGCGTCCGCGGCCACCTGATGGCGGACACCGATCCGCTGGAATACGTCCAGCGGAAGCACCCGGACCTTGACGTCCTCACCTACGGCCTGACTCTGTGGGACCTGGACCGCGAGTGGCCCACCGGCGGTTTCGGCGGCAAGTCCATGCTCAAGTTCCGCGACATCCTGGGCGTCCTGCGCGACGCCTACTGCCGCACCACCGGCATCGAGTACATGCACATCCAGGAGCCTGCCGAGCGCAAGTGGTTCCAGGACCAGCTCGAACACCCGTACTCGAAGCCCAGCCGCGAAGAACAGCTGCGCATCGTGTCCAAGCTGAACGCTGCTGAAGCATTCGAGACGTTCCTGCAGACAAAGTTCGTGGGCCAGAAGCGCTTCTCACTTGAAGGCGGCGAGTCCCTGATTCCGCTGCTGGATGCCATCATGTCCGACGCCGCCGATGACGGCCTGGACGAGGTCGCCATCGGCATGGCCCACCGTGGCCGCCTGAACGTGCTGACCAACATCGCCGGCAAGACCTATGCACAGGTGTTCCGCGAATTCGAAGGAACCCAGGATCCCCGTTCGGTCCAGGGTTCCGGCGACGTCAAGTACCACCTGGGCACCGAGGGCACGTTCACCTCGGACAACGGCAAGGAGACCAAGGTCTACCTGGCCGCCAACCCGTCCCACCTCGAAGCTGTGGACCCCGTCCTCGAGGGCATCGTCCGTGCCAAGCAGGACCGCCTGGACCAGGGCGAGTCCTTCCCGGTGCTGCCCATCGTGGTCCACGGCGACGCCGCTTTCGCAGGCCAGGGCGTGGTCGCTGAGACCCTGAACCTGTCCCAGCTGCGCGGCTACCGCACCGGCGGAACCATCCACATCGTGGTCAACAACCAGGTGGGCTTCACCACAGCTCCGTCCTCGTCCCGTTCGTCCACGTACTCCACCGACGTTGCCAAAATGATCCAGGCCCCGGTGTTCCACGTGAACGGCGACGACCCCGAGGCCGTGGTCCGCATTGGCCAGCTCGCCTACGAGTTCCGCCAGCGGTTCCACAAGGACGTTGTCATCGACATGGTCTGCTACCGCCGCCGCGGGCACAACGAGGGCGACGACCCCTCAATGACCCAGCCGCTGATGTACAACCTGATCGAAGCCAAGCGTTCGGTGCGCAAGCTCTACACCGAGTCGCTCATCGGCCGTGGTGACATCACCGAAGAAGAGGCCGAGCAGCTGCTCCGCGACTACCAGGAACGGCTGGAGCGCGTTTTCGCTGAGACCCACGCAGCCCAGACCTCCCCGATTCCGATCATCACGGCGGACTCGGCAGCAGTCTCCGACATCGAGCGGCCCATCGCCCAGCAGTCCGATTCCAACACCAACACGCCGGTGTCCACAGCCATCTCCGCTGACACGCTGGCCCGGATCGGCAAGGCGCACGTGGAGATTCCCGAGGGCTTTACCGTCCACGCGAAGCTCAAACAACTGCTCGAGAAGCGCGAACAGATGTCCCGTGAAGGCGGCATCGACTGGGGCTTCGGCGAGATCGCAGCCTTCGGCTCACTGATCATGGAAGGCGTGCCCGTTCGCCTGGCCGGCCAGGACTCTCGCCGCGGCACCTTCGTTCAGCGCCACGCTGTCTTCCACGACCGCGCCAACGGCAAGGAATGGCTGCCCCTGGGCAACCTCTCCGACGACCAGGCCAAGCTGTGGATCTACGATTCGCTGCTGTCCGAATACGCGGCCATGGGCTTCGAGTACGGCTACTCGGTGGAACGCCCCGACGCCCTCGTCCTCTGGGAAGCCCAGTTCGGCGACTTCGTCAACGGCGCCCAGACCATCATCGATGAGTTCATCTCCTCGGCCGAGCAGAAGTGGGGCCAGCGGTCCTCGCTGGTGCTGATGCTGCCGCACGGCTACGAGGGCCAGGGCCCGGACCACTCCTCCGCAAGGATCGAGCGCTTCCTGCAGCTGTGTGCCGAAGAGAACATCATCGTGGCCAACCCCACCACGGCCGCCTCGCACTTCCACCTGCTGCGCCGCCAGGCGTACAGCCGTCCGCGGAAGCCGCTGATCATCTTCACGCCCAAGCAGCTGCTGCGCCTCAAGGCTGCCGCCTCATCCGTGGAAGACTTCACGAACGGCACTTTCCGCCCTGTGATCCCTGAGCATGAGCAGCTGGCCGCAGACGCCGTCGAACGTGTCCTGCTGGTCTCCGGCCGCCTGTACTACGATCTGCTGTCCACGCGGCAGAAGACCGGCGACACAACGACGGCGATCGTCAGGGTGGAGCAGCTTTACCCGCTGCCGCACGCGGAGATTGCCGCCGAACTGGCCAAGTACCCGAACGCCGAGGTTGTCTGGGCGCAGGATGAGCCTGCCAACCAAGGACCGTGGCCGTTCATCGGGCTGAACCTTCCGGACGCACTTGATCGCAGGGTCCGCCTCGTGTCGCGCCCGGCATCGGCGTCCACCGCTGCAGGTTCCATGAAGCGCCACGCCGCGGAGCAGGATGCCCTGCTGAAGCAGGCATTTGCACGGTAATAACCAATAAGGCTGCCCGGCCGGACGTCGAAATACCAGACTCCGGCCGGGCAGTTCTGTTTAATGGGATGGACAGCGCCTGCCCGGACAGGGAAACTTTCCCGGGTGGCGGCCGGCAGGCACCGAAGTAAAGAGGAACGTGTGGAAGACAGGAAGCTGCGCATCGCAGCTGTAGGAGATGAACTGCTGGCCGGACTGGGCGACCCCCGGGCGCTGGGCTGGCTGGGCCGCGTACTGGCCCGCACTCCCCAGGACGGGATGGTCCTGGAGAGCTACGCACTCCCCTGCCCGCAGGAAGGTACGGAGGGCCTGGCCGCCCGCTGGCTGGAGGAGACCGGCCGGAGGTTCAGCAGCCAGTACGAGAACCGCCTGGTCATCGGCCTGTCCGGACGCGATATTGAATTTGGCCTGTCCACGGCGCGCAGCCGGCTTAATCTGGCCAACATCCTCGATTCTGCCTCGCAGAACCGGCTGGAGGTGTTTGTTGTTGGGCCGCCGCCCACCCTCGACCCGGCCCAGAACCGGCGACTCGATGAGTTGAACACCGCTTTCGCTGACGTCACCACCCGCCGCAAGCACCTCTACGTGGACACCTTCTCCCCGCTCCTGAACCACGAACAGTGGCGCCAGGACCTTGCCGCCAACGGGGGCACCCCGGGGCAGGCGGGCTACGGCCTGATGGCCTGGCTGGTGCTGCACCGCGGCTGGTTCCAGTGGCTGGGGATGGCAGCGCCAGAGTAACGTTTCTTCGCAATATATCTTGAAGTCCTCCCGCCCCGGGAGTACGTTGGTCACACACGATATATCGTCTTTGGAGGAGCCATGGCTGGAACAACACCTGACCAGAACTGGGATGTCACGGGCGCGGAGACAATCGACGTCGGGTCTGTCTCATCACTGAAACTGGGGATGGTCCGTGGCCGGTTCGATGTAGTGGCCCACGAACAGCCCTACACCCGGATCGAGATTTCCGAAGTGCAGGGCGACCCCGTGGCTGTTTCGCTGCAGGACGGCCGGCTGGAGGTCCGGCACCAGCTTCACGGGCCGCAGGGCTGGTTCAAGAACCTCATGGGAACGGTGAACCACCACAGTGAAAACTACGCCGTCATCAGCATTGCCTTGCCTGCCACCGTGGACGTTGAGGCAGGCACGGTCAGCGGTGACGGCCTGGTGTCAGGAATGGCCTCCCGTACACGCCTGAACACCGTCTCAGGTTCCGTCATGGCCGACGGCACCGACGGCGAACTGGTCGTCACCACCGTGAGCGGCGAACTCAGCGCCCGGAACCACAGCGGTGTCCTCACTGCCAAGACCGTCTCGGGCGAGGTCACCGCTTCCGGCCACTTCAGCCACATCCGCGCCAACACGGTCAGCGGCGATATGAACTTCGACCTCTTGGATTTCGCCCAGGATTTCGGCGCCAATTCAGTTTCCGGGAACCTCACCATCCGGATCCCCCACGACGTCGGCGTGGATATCGTCGCCAAATCGGCCACCGGAGCAGTGGTGATCGGCAACCAGCAGTACCACGTCACGGGCGGCAAGGTGGAGACGATTGCCGGCCCGGACGCCAAACTCATGCTGGTCAGGACCAATTCCGTATCGGGCAAGACCTCCATCCTGCACAGGGCGCCCGGCGAGGCGAACGGAAACACCACGGGGTCTGCGGAAGAACGGCACTGATGCCTGCCGTCTTTGCCCACGGCGCCCTGCGGCTTTACCTGCTTGCCCTCCTCGAATCGGGTCCAAAGCACGGCTACGAACTGATCAAGGCACTCAAGGAACGCTTTGGCGGGACCTACTCCCCCAGCGCCGGAACCATTTACCCCAGGCTCGGAAAACTGGAGGAAGAGGGCCTGGTGGTCACCGAAACCTCTGGCCGCCGGACCAACTACCGCATCACTCCGGCCGGCCTGGCGGAACTCAACCTGCGCCGTGAGGAACTGGCAGGAGTAGAGAAGGAAATCTCTGCGTCAGTGCGCCGGCTGGCAGACAACCTTCGTGAGGATATCCGCAGCAACATGCGCGGCCTCAGGGCCGACCTCGCGGCCACCGCCGAAGCGGCAAGGGCCGGTGCCGCATCTGCCGCGTTCATGGCCCTCAAAGGTGGCCCGGCTGCTGACAGCAAAAGTTCGTTGAAGGAAGCCGAGCTGATGCTCCAGGCGTTCAGGGACGATCTTCGCGCCGAACTCCGGCAGCAGGCAGCAAAGCAACCCCTGAGTCCCGTGGTTCTGGAAACGCTTCGGACGGTGCTGGAGCAGGCGGGCATCGCCATCCGCAACTCACTTCGGAACTAGGCTGCGGGAGCCTTCCCCTCGCCTGGTACGGGCGAAGCCTCATCGAACCGCAGGTCACGCGGCAGTCGCCGGTTCGCGGGGCATCAGATCATGTGGGAGACTTGAGGGCAGCTCTTTTTTGAGTACCAACAGTAAGGAGGCCAGCTATGAGCAAGCGTGCACGCAAGCGTCGTGACCGTAAGCGTGGCGGCGCGAACCACGGGAAGCGCCCCAACACCTAGGCACATGCCAGGTATAGCGGTTACAGCAAAGGACCCCGGAAGCCATTCGGCTTTCGGGGTCCTTTGTATCTCATCGGGATCCGGGGATCGCGGCCTGCGCGTCCGGTATTACTGTGCGTCCCCTACCGGCTACGCATCCACTGGACGGATCGAGTGGATCCGGTCCAGGATGGCGTTCTTCAGGTTGTCCGGAGCAGCTTCGGTGCACGAACGCTTGACCATGTTGCGGATGACGCACTCAAGGTCGTACTGCTCCGTGCATTCCGGGCACTCATCAAGGTGCGTCTTGATTTCCGTGATGTCTTCACGTGTCAGCGCGCCGTCAAGGTACTCGTAGATGCGTTGCATCCGGGTATCGTCGCAGTCGCCCAATCCCTGGCAGTCGCTCATTTCCTGTTCTCCTGTTGTGTGCTTTCCGCCGCGTCCGGTGCAACTGCGGCTGTTTTGAATCCTCGCTCGGCGGCGTATTCCGCGAGCATGTCCCGCAACATTCTCCGGCCGCGGTGGAGCCGGGACATCACTGTTCCGATGGGGGTGTTCATGATGTCTGAGATTTCCTTGTACGCAAACCCCTCAACGTCCGCGAAATACACCGCAAGGCGGAATTCTTCGGGAATGGCCTGAAGCGCGCGCTTGACGTCCGAATCCGGCAGGTGGTCCAGCGCCTCCGCCTCAGCGGACCGCAGCCCACTGGAGGTGTGTGACTCAGCACGCGCCAACTGCCAGTCCTCGATGGTGTCCGAGTTGGACTGGAGCGGTTCGCGCTGCCGTTTGCGGTACAGGTTGATATAGGTGTTCGTCAGGATCCGGTACAGCCAGGCCTTGAGGTTGGTTCCCGGCTTGTACTGGTGGAACGCGGAAAAGGCCTTGGTGTAGGCCTCCTGGACGAGGTCCTCTGCATCGGCTGGGTTCCTGGCCATCCGCATGGCCGCGGAGTACAGCTGATCGACGTACTGCATCGCGTCGCGTTCAAACCGGACACGGCGGTCCTCCGCGGATTCCGTGGAAATGTTGACCGCTTCTTCGGTTGCTTCCGCAGGCTGCCCGGAGTCTTCCGCAGGCTGCCCGGAGTCTTCCGCCGGCTCTGCCCGCTCGGGCCGGATATCAGCGCTGCTCTTGGCTTCGTTCTGCGAAGCCTCATACATGGCCGAAACGGCCGGATCCAAGGTACTCATTGCCTTCAAGTCTACTGTCAGGCTCTGCGCACGCGGCGGACCATACTCAGGGGGTTCGGCCCCCATCGAGTGAATAGCCACCGGGCCTGCTGCTTCGATTCCGTCCAACACCCGCCTCAAGGGCCAACTCCACTCTGTTGTCCGGTGCTTTGTCTTGTGGGCCCGGCTTTCCAGGCCCAGTTTCCATAACCTGCGGCTTCAGGCAAATATTCCCCAAAAGTGCAAGACTAGAACGGACTCCGCCGCACCAGACGCGGTTCGTCCACCCAGGAGGAAATCCATGTCCTTTGTCCGCACACTCGCACGGCCCATGCTGGCTTCCAGTTTTGTTCTTGCCGGGATGGATAAGCTCAAGAATGCCGACGATACCGCGCAACAGCTCTCGCCCCTGCTGAGCAAGGCAGCGGCGGCGCTGCCTTTCCAGACGGATGAGAAGACACTGGCCCGGATCATCGGCGGCACCCAGGTGGGCGCCGGCGTCCTGTTCGGGCTGGGGAAGTTTTCCCGCCTTTCGGCCACCGTGCTGACTGTGGTTTCCATGCTCAATACGTTCGTCGAGTGGCGCAGCGCGGACATCAGCAGCAAGGAGGGCCGTACGAACCGCCGCAACCAGCTGCTGAAGAACCTGTCCTTGAGCGGAGGGGCATTGCTTGCTTCCGTGGACACTGCGGGAAAGCCGGGGCTCGCCTGGCGTGCCGAGCACCTGGCGGCCGACGCGAGGAAGGGCGCCGCGCACCTCGCCGCGGATGCCCGGAAGACCACCAACAAAAAGCTGCACAAAGCCGACAAGGTTATGCGCCGCGCCGTCGAACACGCCACGGGGGCATAAGCAGGACATGACCGCACCAGCCGCCGCCCGGGACAACACCGGACCGTCCCTTCCCCACTGGCCCGCCCCCTTCGCGTCCCGCCCTGTGAATGCCACGGTCACCGTGCCCGGCTCAAAGTCGTTGACCAACCGGTACCTGGTGCTCGCCGCCCTGGCCGACGGCCCGTCGCGGCTGCGCGCTCCGCTGCACTCCAGGGACTCCGCACTGATGATCGAGGCGCTCCGCCAGCTTGGCGCCACCATCACCGAAGTGCCGGGGGACGGTGCCTTCGGGCCGGACCTTGAGGTCCTCCCGATCGCCGCGGACGGGACACCGTCCGCAGCCACGATCGACTGCGGCCTCGCCGGAACGGTGATGCGGTTCGTGCCGCCGCTGGCCGCCCTGCGCAATGGCGCCAGCCTGTTCGACGGCGACCCGCATGCCCGGAAGCGGCCCATGGGAACCATCATCGAAGCGCTGAAGGCGCTGGGAGTGGCTGTTTCCGGCCAGGATGGCGGCACGCCGTCGTCCTTGCCGTTCGTGGTGGAAGGCTCGGGCGAGGTCCAGGGCGGCCACCTGGTCATCGACGCCAGTGCCTCGTCGCAGTTTGTCTCGGCCCTGTTGCTGGTAGGCGCAAGGTTCACCGAGGGGCTGCACCTGGAGCACGTCGGCAAACCGGTGCCCAGCCTGGACCACATCAACATGACAGTTGCCGTCCTGCGCGGCGCCGGGGTTGTGGTTGACGATTCTGTCCCGAACCACTGGGTTGTTGCTCCCGGGCCTATCCGCGCCTTCGACCAGCAGATCGAGCAGGACCTGTCCAACGCCGGCCCGTTCCTTGCCGCCGCACTGGCCTCCGGCGGGACCGTCCGGATTCCGGGCTGGCCGGAACAGACGCAGCAGGTAGGGGATCTGTGGCGCAGCATCCTGGCCGAGATGGGTGCCGATGTCAGCCTGCGTGATGGTGTCCTCACCGTCACAGGCGGAGCGGAAATCAAGGGTGCCAATTTCGCGGACACCAGTGAACTGGCGCCTACGGTCGCCGCGCTCTGCGCACTGGCCACCACCCCCTCCCGGCTCACCGGCATCGCACACCTGCGCGGACACGAGACGGACCGGCTGGCAGCCCTCGTTACCGAAATCAACCGCCTGGGCGGCGACGCCGAGGAGACCAGCGACGGCCTGGTGATCCGGCCCGCGAAGCTGCATGCCGGCGTCGTACAAAGTTACGCGGACCACCGCATGGCCACGGCCGGAGCCATCCTTGGCCTGGCCGTGGAGGGCGTCCAGGTGGAGGACATCGCCACCACCGCCAAGACGATGCCCGATTTCCCCCGGCTGTGGGCGGACATGCTGGCCCAGACCGGTGTTTCCAGTGCAGTGTCGGAAGGTTCAGCCGGTGGCGCGGAGCACTGACTCCTGGGACGAGTCGGATGTCCGCATCCGGCCCAGCAAAAAAGGCTCAAGGCCCCGCACCAAGGACCGGCCCAGCCATGACGACGCCGTCACCGGCCGTATCGTCACCGTTGACCGCGGACGGTACACGGCAGTGGTGGGCGAGGACTCCGGCAACGAACGTGTTGTCATCGCCGCCCGGGCACGCGAGCTGCGCCGCAACCCGGTGGTGGCGGGCGACTTCGTGTCGCTGGTGGGAGACGTTTCCGGCGACCCCAACACCTTGGCCCGGCTGGTGAAAATCCAGGACCGCAAAACCCTCCTTCGGCGCAGCGCCGATGATACCGATCCCGTGGAACGGGCCGTCGTGGCCAATGCGGACCAGCTGGTGATTGTGGTGGCCGCGGCCAACCCGGAGCCGCGCACCGGCTTCATCGACCGCGCCCTGGTGGCTGCGTACGACGCCGGGATCGAGCCGATCCTGCTGGTCACCAAGGCGGACGTCAAGGATCCGGCGGAGCTGTTATCCAACTACACGCACCTGGACTTCCCGGTCATTATCAGCCGGACGGCGGACTCCGCGGCGTCCGGTATCGACGCCCGCTCCGATGACGGGCTGTCGGCCCGGCTGGACATCAACGCGGTGGCAGAGCTGCGCGGTTACCTGGACGGAAAAGTCACCGTCATGCTGGGGCATTCGGGCGTGGGCAAATCAACCATGGTGAACGCACTGACCGGGGCCGAGCGTGCCACCGGCGGGGTAAACGCCGTGACGGGCCGCGGCCGCCACACGTCGTCGTCAGCCCTGGCGCTGAGGTTATCGGACGCGCCGCCGGGCAGCTGGATCATCGACACCCCGGGCATCCGCTCCTTCGGCCTGGCCCACGTGGACCCGGACCGGATCCTGCGTTCCTTCCCGGACCTCTACCCCGGCATTGAGGACTGCGAGCGGGGCTGCAAGCACACTGCCATGGCTGTGAACTGCGGCCTGGATGCCTGGGTGGCAGGCGGCCATGCCGGGGCCACGGGTGTTGCCCGGCTGGCCTCCCTGCGCAGGCTCCTCGGCACCGATCCCCGCATGGAGGCCCAGGAGGCCAAGGAGCTTGGCAGCGTCAACTGACAGGGCCGATCTCCCAGCAGAACCGCGCGCAGACGGTAGTTTGGAACCATGATCCAACCCGCTTCAAGCTACAACGATGACCTGCGCCTGGCCCATGTGCTGGCCGACTCCGTGGATGACCAGACCATGGGCCGCTTCAAGGCCCTGGACCTCCAGGTGGAGACCAAGCCTGACCTGACGCCGGTCACGGACGCGGACAAGGCCGCCGAAGAAGCCATCCGCGGCCAGTTATCCCGTTCCCGCCCGCGCGACGCCGTGCTGGGTGAGGAGTTCGGCAGCACAGGGCACGGCTCACGCCGCTGGATCATTGATCCCATTGACGGCACCAAGAACTTTGTCCGCGGCGTCCCGGTCTGGGCCACCCTGATCGCCCTGGTGGATGAAGGCGAACCGGTGGTAGGTGTGGTCAGCGCACCGGCCCTGGGCAAACGCTGGTGGGCGGCCAAGGGGATGGGCGCGTACATGGGCCGTTCCCTCGCTGCGGCCACGCGGCTTCGCGTCTCGAACGTCTCCAGGCTCTCCGACGCCTCCCTTTCCTATTCCAGCCTGGGAGGCTGGAAGGAACGCGGCAACCTGGAGAACTTTTTGGGCCTCACCGAGGATGTGTGGCGGACCAGGGCGTTCGGCGACTTCTGGTCCTACTGCATGGTGGCCGAGGGCTCTGTGGACATCGCCTGCGAACCTGAACTGAACCTTTATGACATGGCCGCGCTAGTACCGATCGTGGTGGAAGCCGGCGGGCGCTTCACCTCCCTGGAAGGGGAAGACGGGCCCTTCGGCGGCAACGCCCTGGCCACCAACTCCATCCTGCACTCGGAGGTACTCCGCAGGTTGAACCCGGAGCTGGACGACCTCCTGTAACAGAAGACCATCGAAGAATCAGCGGCGGGCGCCTCCTTGGGGAGGTGCCCGCCGTCGTTTCTTCGGCAAAAGAAGCTCTTTCCGGCCGCGCGTAACAAAGCGCTTAACAATCGTCCCGACTTAAAACCTCCCAACCCGATGTTCTACGCTCTTAACCAGGTCACGAGTGCCAGCGCGAAACCCCGGTTTGCTGGCCGGCAACCCTCCAACCGCGGTGGGGTGCCCCGGGTGACGACCAGGCCGGTCCGGAGCGGATGCGGCAAGCGCGGATTCCCGGGAGCGGGAGTCCTTTTGAAGTGAGGTCTTTCGTGACAACTGCCACCGTCTCCCCCAACGCAACGTTCGAAGCTGCCGGATCTGAAACAGCACAGGCCGGAACCACCTTTGATGCCCGCCGCGCCGCTGCCGGCCCTCCGCTCGCTGCCGTCACCGGCGCAGAAATCCAGGCGCCGCTGATCCACGGCGGCCACATCCGCTACGCCAACCTTGACTATGGGGCCTCGGCTCCGGCCCTCTCCGTGGTCTCGGCGTACCTCAACGAGATCCTGCCGTTCTATGCCAGCGTCCACCGCGGCGCCGGTTATGCATCACAGATCAGCACCTCCGTCTACGAAAACGCGCGAAACATCGTCCGCGACTTCGTGGGCGGCCGCCCGGATGACTCCGTAATCTTCACGCGGAACACCACGGATTCGCTGAACCTGCTGGCCGGCTGCCTGCCAGAAACAGACGGACGGCCTGACGGCGACGTCCTCTACCTGGACATCGAGCACCACGCCAACCTGCTGCCGTGGCAGGGCGTCCCGCACCGCAGCATCGTTGCCGCCGACACCATCGCCGGCACCATCGACGCCGTCCGCGCGGAGCTGGAGCAGGGCGGCGTGAGCCTGCTCGCCGTCACCGGCGCGTCCAATGTCACCGGCGAGATCCTTCCCGTCCGGGCCCTGGCTGCGCTTGCCCATGACCACGGCGCACGGATCGTGGTGGACGCCGCCCAGCTGGCACCGCACCGCCGCGTGGACATTGCAGCGGACGGCATCGACTACCTCGCCTTTTCCGGCCACAAGCTGTACGCACCGTTCGGCGCCGGCGTGCTGGTGGGCCCGACCGACTGGCTGGATGCCGGAACGCCGCACCTTGCCGGGGGCGGCGCCGTCAAGGAAGCAAGGCTCGACGGCGTCAGCTGGGCCACCGGCCCGGCCCGCCATGAGGGCGGCTCCCCTAACGTCCTGGGCGCCGCCACGCTGGCGCGCGCAACCCAGGTGATCGCCGGGCTCGACCAGGAACAGTGGCATGCGCACGAAGCGGCCATCCGCTCTTTCCTGGTGGAAGGCCTGCAGCAGATCGACGGCGTCACCGTCCACCAGATTTTCAAGGATACCAACCCGGATACGGACACCATCGGCGTGGTCAACTTCTCGGTGGAAGGCTACGACGCTGGCCTGGTGGCCGCCTACCTGTCCGCCGAACACGGCGTGGGCCTGCGCGACGGACGTTTTTGCGCCCACCCGCTGTTGAAGCGCCTGGGTTTGCCCTCCGGCTCCCTGCGCGCCAGCTTCGGCGTCGGCTCCCGCCTGGAAGACGCCGAACGCCTCCTTGCCGGCATCGCGGCGCTGCGTAACGACGGGCTGGGCTGGGACTACGTGGTGGACGCCGGACGTTGGGTTCCCGCAAACGACACGCGGACCTACCCGCACTGGGCTCCCAACACCCCCGGGACCGCGGGTGCCGCTCCCTGCATCGACGACTAAGCACTTGCGGTAAATTCGGAGGATACCCAAAGGGCATCAATCGAAGGAGGGCCACAGGTGGTACGGGGTGGCCCCAAACTTGACCACGGACGGCGGCGGGAGCTCGGCCAGAGCTTCCAGGACGGCGGCAGGCACTACCAGCAGGTCCGGCCGGGTTACCCGGAAGAATCCGCACAATGGCTGGTCCCCGCTGGAGCCCGCGATGCCCTTGACGCCGGGGCCGGTACCGGGAAGTTCACCGAACTCCTACTCGGCATGGGCCTGTCAGTCACCGCCGTGGACCCTTCCGAGGACATGCTCGAACAGTTGCGGGCGCACTATCCTGACGTCACAGCTGTCCGGGCCACCGCGGAGGCGACTGGACTGCCCGCGGCAGCGTTCGACGTCGTCAGCGTTGCCCAGGCCTGGCACTGGTGCGATGCCCTCGCGGCCAGCACCGAACTGGCACGCGTCCTGCGTCCGCACGGAACCCTGGGCCTGATCTGGAACCAGCTGGACACCTCGGTTCCCTGGGTTCACCGGCTTTCGCGGATCATGCATGCCGGAGACGTTTACAAGCCGGATTTCCGGCCGCAGGTGGGGCCGGAGTTCCGCGGTCTTGAGGGCCACGTAACGCATTGGCAGGACAGTGTCACCACTATCGACCTCGTGGAGCTGACGAAGTCGCGGAGCTATTACCTGCGGGCCGGTGAGACCACCCGCGCAAAAGTGCTGGCCAACCTCGACTGGTATCTGCACCAGCACTTGGGCCACAGCCTGGATGAAGAGCTCGAACTGCCCTATCTCACGCTCACCTGGCGGGCCAGCAAAGCATAACCGCCGGCGGTGAACGGGTAGGCTTGGTGCTGTGAAGACCAGCGCGCCCTCCTCCTCCATCGAGGATTACGTCAAGGTCATCTACTCGTTCACCGAATGGCAGGACAAGCCCATCACGTCCTCCCAGCTGGCCCAGCGCCTCGGGGTGGCCAACTCTTCGGTATCCGAAATGGTGCGCAAGCTGAAGGACCAGGGGCTGGTGGACCACAAACCCTACAGCGCCATCACCCTCACGGACCAGGGTGTCCGGCTGGCGCTTGCCATGGTGCGCCGCCACCGCCTGATCGAGACCTACCTGGTCCAGCAGCTGGGCTACAAGTGGGACGAGGTCCACGACGAAGCCGAACTGCTGGAGCACGCCGTCTCTGACACCTTCATTGAGCGTGTGGCAGCCATACTCGGTGACCCGCAGCGCGATCCCCATGGGGACCCGATCCCCACCGCCGAAGGCACAGTCCGGATGCCCCGCGCACACCTGCTGGGTGAGCTGGACCAGGGGCACACCGGCAGGATCACCCGCATCAGCGACGAAAACCCGGACCTGCTCCGCTACCTCTCCGCCGAGGAAATAGACCTCGACGCCGAAGTGGAGGTGGTGGGCCGCAAGCCGTTCGGCGGGGCGCTGGTGGTGCGAATCCGGAACTCGGGCAGGACCAGGGACTATGACCTGGCCGACGAAATTACCTCCGCACTGTGGGTGCACAGCGACCATCCCCACCCCGGCTGCCTGCTCGGGGACCCCTGAGTGAAGCCTGGCGGCGTGCCGGCGGCGGGTGCCTGGTTTGCTGTTGCTGTTGGGGGCCTGATCGGTACTGAGCTCCGCTTTGGGCTGGGACTTCTCTTTCCGGATCTTCCGGGGTCGGTGCCGTGGGCCACGCTGTGGATCAACGTTGGTGGAAGCTTTGTTCTGGCGTTGCTGACCACGGTGTGGATGGCCCGGCCGCACACCGCGTTCTGGCTTCGCGCCGGCCTGGGCCCGGGCCTCCTGGGATCGTTCACCACGTTCTCGGCGGTGGTGTTCGCGGTGGACCAGCTGGCCCGCGCGGGCTCCCACTTTACGTGGATTGCCTACCTGGTGCTGTCACTGGTGCTGGGGCTGGCAGCGGCCGGTACGGGGTGGCGGTCCGGAAAGGTTGTGGCGGGCTGGCTGGACGGGCGCGACGGCGGCCGGGTGAGTGGGCGGCCATGATGACTGCTGCCCTCGTAGGGGTGTTTGGGGTTGCCGGTGCGCTGCTCCGTTTTGGTGTGGACAGCTGGTTCGCGCACCACACGGCATTCCGGGCTGCCCGCGGGCTTGAAACGCATGGCTCGCGACCCCCCGGCGCTGGTGCCCGCGGCCCCGGGCGCAGGGAGCGGCTGCACTGGCCGTGGGCCACGCTCCTGGTGAACGTCGTGGGGTGCTTCATCATCGGCGCCGCCCATGCGGTCACCCTCAAGCTGGGGCTGGCCCCGGAATGGCAGCCCGCACTTGCCACCGGACTGGCAGGCGGCCTCACCACCTTCAGTTCCTGGACCACGGCAACTGTCCGCCTGCTGACAGAAGCACGGTTCGGTGCCGCGGCGTTGAACCTGGCCGGCAATCTGGTTCTTGGTTTTGGCGCGGCCGCTGCAGGGTTGGCCCTCGCTTCTTGAGCTGCGGAAGCCGATTTGGCGGGCTCCCGTATCGTGGATGGTGATGATTAGCAGACGTGACGCGGCCATTGCCCTGGATGTACCGATGGAAATGGCTCAGCGCCATGGCCTTCCAAAGTGGATGACCGAGGCGGAACTCGGGAAGATCCTGGACAACCCGCCGCCGTGGCTGGTCCAGTCCCGCGCCAATCGAACAGGAAAGCGGCCGGTCTGGGTGCACCTGGAGTGCGCTGTCTGCGGTTACGAGGAAGCGGCGCGGCCCAAGAAGTGGTGGCCGGAGTTTACCTACGTGGTGTGCGCGCACCACGATCCGGCGGATGTTCCACCACTGCGGCAGGGTTACGTCCGCAGCGAGTTCGACGGCGTGGGCACACGCTTCGTGGGCATCGCGGACGTGGCGGGCCAGGACTAAGCCGGCCCGGCTTCCGGGTCCGGCCCGGCGCGGGTCCGCTGCTGTCCAGGCGGTGCCGGCCCGATGGCTACTTTCCGTTGCTGGTCATCTCTTCGGGCACTGCGGTGAGGTGGGCTTCCTTGCCATCCCGCAGCACGGCTAGCTGGAGCGGTTCGCCAATGGCGTCGGCGAACAGCAGACGCTGCAGGCTTTCGGCGTCACTGACCGGGCGGCCGCCGGCCGCGAGGAGGATGTCTCCGGCCGTCAAGCCTGCCTTGTCCGCCGGGGAACCAGGCAGCACTTCCACCACCCGCAGTGCATCCCGCTGGCCGGTCCTGATCACTGCACTGGGGGTAAGCCGGGTAGGCGTGCTGACCAGGCCCAGGTAGGCCCGCCGTACACGCCCGTCAGCCAGCAATGCCGCGATGATCCGCCGGGTGGTGGCGTTGATGGGGATGGCCAGGCCCAGTCCGGCGCCGGCCACCGCAGTATTGATGCCTACGATCCGGCTGTGGGTATCAGCCAGCGCTCCCCCGGAGTTCCCCGGATTGAGTGCGGCGTCCGTCTGGATGACATCCTCGATCACCCGTCGGTTGCCGCCAGCCCATACCGGGATGGCACGGCCAAGGCCGCTCACCACGCCCGCCGTTACTGAACCGGCCAAGCCGAGCGGGTTACCGACGGCGACCACAAGTTGGCCCACGCGCAAGGATTCAGCAGCTCCAAATTGGGCCGGCGGGATCCGCGGCGCCCTGCCGTGGACCACCGCGAGATCGGACAGGGGGTCTGCACCTACGAGCTCCAGGTCCATCCGGCTGCCGTCGGCGAAAACAGCATGCCCCTTGTCTGTGCCCGCCACCACGTGGGAATTGGTCAGGAGATATCCGTCCTCGGTAAAAAGAACCGCGGATCCCGCGCCTACGCGGACGCGGCCGTTGCGGCGGCCCGCGGACATTTCCAAGGCAGCCACGTGGGGTGTGACGGTGGCGGCGACGCGCATGACTGTCTGCGAATACGAGTCCAGGGCGTCGACGTCGGACGCCTGTGACGCTGGCTCGCTCCCCTGGTTCATGAGGCACCTCCTGGTTGGCAGATCCCGGCGGCATTGCTTGTCCGGGTCCTACCGGTGACAACGATCGCTGGCGGGTGCATAGTCCCGTCCGCGCTACGCCGTCGGTGAACGGGGTGTACGGGTGCCCACTGGCCACGCTGCGCAGCCCCCGGGCAAAGAAAAACACCCCGGTCCGAGGACCGGGGTGTTTCCCGATGAATCCCTCCCTGCGGGAGGACGTCATCACAAATGTGGAGATGGGGGGAATTGAACCCCCGTCCGATGTCGTGTTGTCAGGGCTTCTCCGGGCGCAGTTTGCGTCGGATTTTCTCGGCCCCAGCCATGCTGCAAACAGCTGGCTGATCCGGGCCCAGTCATCTAAAAGTCCCGTTCACCCCGATGACGGAGGTGGACAGCAGTGGCTATCTAAATGACGCCAGGATCCGGGGCGATAGCAACCTCGGGCTGACGGACTGTCTTACTGCTTAGGCAGCAAGAGCGAAGTCAGTGCGCTTAGAATTGGCACTTATTGGTTTGCAGACAGCGTTTACGAGATAATTCTGCATCCTCGGCCCGCTTCACCTGTCGCGACTAACATCGTCGAAACCGATCATCCCCATATTCTTTTACCAAACCGGCAGGCAAGCCCACCGGACTACCCATCATAACGCATCATTCAGGGAATTCATTCCAGCCTAGCGGCGGCGGTTGCGCTCCCGCATTTCGCGCTGCGCTTCGCGGTTGTCCTGCTGTTCGCGGAGGGTCTGCCGCTTGTCGTACTCGCGCTTGCCGCGTGCCACGCCGATCTCCACTTTGGCCCTGCCATCAACGAAGTACAGCTGCAGGGGGACGATCGTGTAGCCCGATTCGCGCACTTTGTGCGAGATCTTGATGAGTTCCTCGCGGTGCAGCAGCAGCTTCCGGCGGCGGCGTGCCGCATGGTTGGTCCAGCTGCCCTGGTTGTACTCCGGGATGTGGATGGCTTCCATCCACAGCTCGTCGTTGTAGAAGGTGCAAAATCCGTCCACCATGGAGGCATGGCCCTCCCGCAGGGACTTCACTTCGGTTCCCATCAGCGCGATTCCAGCCTCGTAGGTGTCCAGCACATGGTAGTCGTGCCGGGCCTTGCGGTTGGTGGCCACCACTTTACGGCCACTTTCTTTAGGCAAGGGAAAGCTCCTCAGTTCAAGAATCGGATGTCCTCCAGGCCTGCCGGCGCGGAGTCATACCAGTGTACGGCAGGCTTATGACCCCTACAGCAGCCCCATCGGGTCCACGGCATTGCCGTTCAGCCAGGTTTCAAAGTGGGCGTGGCAGCCGGTGGAATTGCCTGTGTTGCCGGAGTAGGCAATCAGCTGTCCCTGCGATACCCGCTGGCCGTTCGAGACCACGATGCTGGAGTTGTGGTAATAGATCGTGTTCAAGGTGTTGCCTTCAACCAAGCCATGGGAGATCTTCACCCGCCAGCCGCCGCCGTCGGCTGAGTTCCAGCCTGAGCTGAAGACCTCACCTGCTGCCGCCGCATACACTGGCGTGCCGCAAGCTGCACCGAAGTCGATGCCGGTGTGCAGGTAGCCGCCCTGGCCGTAGAAGTCGATGGTTCCGGGGGGCGTTGCACGCCAGCCGAAGCCGGACGTGATGGGGACGCTGCCGTCAAATGGATGCCGGAGGCCAAAGGCCGACGGCGAACCTACCGGCGGCACGAACGGCTGGACGGGTGGCGGCGGCTGGTTCCTCGCTGCCGCGGCCGCGGCCGCTGCTGCTGCGGCTTCCGCCGCAAGCCGGCGTTGCTCGGCTTCCCAGGCCTCGCGCAGTTTCCTGTCACGCTCCTCGATTTCGGCTGCCACGGCATTCTGGCTGGCCTGGACGCTGGCGAGCTGGGACTGGATACCGGGCTTGGCAGCCTGCAGTTCAGCGTCAAGGCGGGTGGTGTCCGCAATCAGCCGGTCCACCTCGTCCTTCCTGGCAGCTGCTTCGTCCCGGGCTGCTTTCTCCCGCTCAAGGGCGGCGTCAGCCTTGGCCTTCAAGTCCTTGATTTCCGCTTCGACTGCCTGGAGGCGTGCTTCGGAGTTGACGTTGGTGGCGTTCTGCTGGGACAGCTTGTCCATGGCGGCGTTCTGGCTGCGCATGGCCTGGTCCGCAAGATCCATGGTTTCGGTCAGGCTTCCGCCGTTGTTCGAGCCGAAGAACAAGGACAGGTTGGACGGCACTCCCCCGGATTTGTAGGCCTGGGTGGCGATCTGGCCGATCAGCTTCTTGGTGTCGGCAATCTTTTGTTTGTCCGTTTCAAGCTGCTGCGTGATTTTGGCCTTGTTCTGCTGGGCCATGTCCACCCGGGCGGAGAGCGCTTCCACTTCCTTGACTGCCCCGGCAACCCTGCCCTGGGCCTCAAGGAGTGCCTGCTGCGCGCCGGGCAGCTGGCCCTGGTAGATGACCAGGTCGGATGCAGCCTTGGCGATGCGCGAATCAACGAATTCCAGTGACTGCTGGACCCTCGCGGCTTCGGCTTCAAGCGCCTTTTGCTTGTCTTCAAGCTCGTCGGCGAAAGCTACCGGGCTGGAGGATGCCAGCCCTGCGGCGAGGACAACGGCGAGCACCGCGCTGATCACGCCGGCGCGTCGGGGCGCCTTGCGCCGGGTTGTGTGCGGGCACCGCGGGGACGTTGGATCCGTTACGTTCATGGGCATTCCTTGTTCGGTTTGCATACCTAGACCCGAAGGTATCGGCGCAAGGTCAAGAGAGACGAAATTCCCGCCAAGGATCCGCCAAGGATTATCAGGGCCGGTGCAAGGATGAGCGTCTGGCCCGAGGAGATGAACGCCGTGTCCGGGTATTGCTGGGACATGTATTCGCCGAGGAAGAAGTGCGCAACGGCCCACAGCGTGGCGGAGGCCAGTGCAGCCCCAATGACTGCCGCAATGACGCCTTCCAGGATGAACGGCAGCTGGATTACTGTCTTTGAAGCGCCCACCAGGCGCATGATGCCCGTTTCCCGCCGCCGGCTGAAGGCGGAGAGCCGGATGGTGGTGGCGATCAGCAGGATGGCGCAGACGATCATCACACCGGCGATGCTGACGGCCACCAGGGAGGCCCCGTTCATAACCGAGAACAGCCGTTCGAGCAGCTGGCGCTGGTCAATGACGGTCTCCACGCCCGGCTGGGACGCGAAGGTCTCGCTGATGATCTGGTATTTCTCCGGGTCCTTCATGTTGATCCTGAAGGATGCCGGCAGCTGGTCCGGAGTCACGGAGTCCACGATGGGTGAGTTCGAGAACTGGTCTTTGAAGTGCTTGTAGGCCTCGTCTTTGGACTCGTACTGGAAGTCGTTGATGTACTGGGCCACCGCAGGGGATTCGAGGAGGGAGTTCAGGCTCTGTTGCTGCTCTGCGGTGACGGGCCCGCTGGCGCAACCGGCCGCCGTCGAACCTTCACTGCACAGGAAGATGGCCACCTGGACTTTGTCATACCAGTAGCCCTTCATCTGGTTGATCTGCATCTGGAGCATGCCCGCCGCGCCCACGAAGGTGAGCGAGACGAAAGTGACCAGGATGACGGAGACAACCATGGAGAGGTTGCGGCGGAGGCCGCTGCCGATCTCGCTGAGGATGAATGCAAGCCTCATCGCTGTCCCTCGCCTTCGCCCGGCTGTTCGGCTTCGGGGGTCTCCCGGCCGCTGGCGTCCTTGAGCCTGCGCGACTGGCCGACGACGGGAATCATGGAGGTGTACAGTGCCTTGGCCTCGTCGCGGATGACCACGCCGTTCTTAAGCTCCACCACGCGTTTGCGCATTTCGTTGACGATGTCGTCGTCGTGCGTGGCCATCACCACGGTGGTTCCGTTTTGGTTGATCTTGTCCAGGATGCCCATGATGCCCATGGACGTGGTGGGGTCCAGGTTTCCTGTGGGCTCATCCGCGAGGAGGATCCCCGGCCGGTTGACCACTGCACGGGCTATGGCCACGCGTTGCTGCTCACCGCCGGAGAGTTCGTGGGGCATGCGGTGCTCTTTGCCCTCCAGGCCAACGGTCTTCAGGACCTCGGGAACGGTGTCACGGATGACGCTGCGGCTCTTGCCGATGACTTGCATGGCGAAGGCCACGTTGGCGAAGACGTTCTTCTGCGGCAGGAGGCGGAAGTCCTGGAAGACGACGCCGATCCCCCGGCGGAGCCGCGGCACGCGCCAGCTGGAGATTTTGGCGACGTTCTGGCCGGCGACATAGACGGCGCCGGAGGTTGCCCGGTCTTCCTTCAGGACGAGCCGGAGGAAGGTGGATTTGCCGGAGCCGGACGCGCCGACGAGGAAGGCGAATTCGCCGCGGTCAATCTCAAGGTTGACAGAGTCCAGCGCAGGCCGGGCTTTCTGGTCGTAGACCTTGGTGACATTTTCGAATCGGATCATGGCCCTAAGTACCCTGCAGGGCATGGCTGATTCTGATGCAGCCCAGTTCTGCAGCCGGTGCGCGGGTTTTCGTTTGGGGAAAGTAGGGCCCCGGCCCCTCGACTATACGCAGGGAAGCCTGTGAATCAGGCGGGTTTCAAGGGGCGTGTCGCTTGCTGCGGCTTCCGGCTGCTACTTCTCTGCGTTGCGGTTGTCCGTGCGCCAGCGGATGCCGGCGTCGATGAAGTCATCGATTTCGCCGTCGAAAACGGCCGCGGTGTTGCCGACTTCATGCTCGGTCCGCAGGTCCTTGACCATCTGGTAGGGATTGAGGACATAGGACCGCATCTGGTCACCCCAGGAGGCTTTAACGTCTCCGGCGAACGCCTTCTTTTCGGCGTCTTCCTGCTCTTTCTTGAGGAGAAGGAGCCGGGACTGCAGCACGCGCATGGCGGCAGCCCGGTTCTGCAGCTGCGATTTCTCGTTCTGCATGGACACCACGGTGCCGGTAGGAATGTGGGTCAGGCGCACGGCGGAGTCCGTGGTGTTGACGGACTGGCCGCCGGGCCCGGAGGAGCGGAACACGTCGACGCGGATTTCGTTGTCCGGAATCTCGATGGAGTCGGTCTGCTCAATGAGCGGGATGACTTCGACGGCGGCGAAGGATGTCTGGCGACGGCCCTGGTTGTCGAAGGGGCTGATCCTGACCAGCCTGTGCGTTCCGGCTTCAACGCTGAGCGTTCCAAAGGCGTACGGGGCTTTGACCTCGAAGGTTGCCGATTTCAGTCCGGCTTCCTCGGCATAGGAAGTGTCCATGACGGTGGTGGGGTAACCGTGGCGTTCGGCCCAGCGGAGGTACATGCGCATCAGCATCTCGGCGAAGTCGGCTGCGTCCACGCCGCCGGCTCCGGCCCTGATGGAGACTACGGCCTCGCGCTCGTCGTATTCACCCGACAGCAGGGTGACGACTTCGAGTTCCTTCAGGGCCTTCTTGATCGACTCGAGTTCGGCTGCCGCATCCGCCATGGAATCGGCGTCGTCCTCGTCCTGTCCAAGCTCCACCAGGACTTCGAGGTCATCGATCCTGGAAACGAGCCTGTTGAGACGCTCCAGTTCAGTCTGGCGGTGTGACAGGCGGGAGGTGATTTTCTGTGCCGCTGCCGGATCGTCCCAGAGGTCCGGTTCGCCTGCCCGCTCGCTCAGTTCGGCGATGTCTTCCTTCAGAGCTTCTACGTCGGAGACTCTTTCAATGGAGTCGTAGGTGGCGCGAAGGGCGCGGATTTCAGCGGAAAAATCAATATTGGCCATGGTTGTTTAAGCCTACGCTATCCGGGAAGGGCCTGATCCTGGATGGCTGTCCCCTCGACCGGCAGCGCATATTTCGGACTTTTCGGGCCCTGAGCATGGGGTGTCAACGGGTGAGCCGGGAGCGTGCTGTGGAGGTCGCCTCGATGGTTATCCCGGCGGGAATCAGGAAGTTCACCACGGGCGGGTGCACTGCAGCCGTGAGCACCACGACGGCGGTGGATCCATCAGGTGTACCGGTCGCCCCCGTGACGGCAAGCCTGTCAAAGCGCTGGGAGGCGGGGCTCCTCGAGACAAAGTCGGCTGCCACGTTCCTGACCCTGGCAGAGCTGAGAACCGCCGACGGGCTGCCGCCCTGCGTTGCCACTTCGCCCAGAGTGTAGCTGTCCGCCGCGGCGAGGGAGGCGCCGTCGGCCAGGGAAAGCAGCCGCTTATGTTCGAGGTACACCGAGGAGATGCCGATGACCACTGTAGTGACCAGCAAGGCCAGCACAACGTAGCCAAGGATCAGCACCATCATCTGGCCGTCTTCGTTCTTTGGATGTTGTCTCACCGGAACCTGCCCACGAGTTGGGTGGACGACGCCTCCACCTCGCTGGCGCTGAGCCGGAAGCCATCGTTGAAAGGCAGGAACGGGAGCGGCACTGTCAGGTTCACGGTCACCGTCACGGTGCTTCCTGCGGCTTGGCAGTCTGCCGGATTACATGTTGTTGCCACCCGGGCCTCTTCAGCCGGATGTCCGAAATCCGCCAGCGCGATCGCCACGGCCTGTTCGGCGGCAGCCTGCGCGGTGGCGGCATCAGGCTGGGCTATGTAGACCTTGGCGGCCTGGTCCGCCGCCCCGACCACGGCAAAGGAGCCGCCCTGGATCTGGCTCATGGTGATGATGAAGTACACCAACGGAACCATCAGCAGGAGCGCGAGGAAGGTGAACTCAACCACGGCGCTCCCCCGTTCGTGCTGGTGTCCGCCCGGCTGCCGGCTTCCTGGACCCTGGCATAGGCTTTCCCGCAGCCTGGCGCGGAAGCGAAGCTGGGTGGATTCACGGCTGCATCGCGGCATGGCCATTCACCTCCAGCATGTCGCGGGGTCCGATAAGTCCGATCACCGGCATCGGCGCCCGGACCGTCACCTCGAGGGTCCGCAGGCCTTGGTAGGTGACCTGGCGGGTGCTGATTTGTTCCGCAAACCCTGCGTTTAGAGCAGCCTGGATCAGGGTGCGGGTGCGTTCCTCGGCATCACCGGCACCCCGGTCAGCGAGCGTTCCATAACGGGCCCCCGATGCCGCAGCGTCGATCAACGTATTCCTCACATGCAGGACCAGGGTCAACTGGATGATCGCGAGGAAAAACAATGTGAGCAGGCTGCCCACGAGGACAAAGTCCACCACGGCCGAGCCCCGCTCGCCGGGTTCGGCTCCCGCCTCGATCCCGCCCCGGGCAAAGCTTTTTCGTCTGCTGTCCAGGGCGTAGTCGGTGGCCCCGCCGCGGGCAGACGGAAACACAGCCTAGCTTCCGACCTTGTCCATCGCCTGATTGAACATGGCTTCCAGGGCGGGACCTGCGAGCGCCAGCAGCGCGGCAACCAGGACTGCCGACATCAAAGTAATCATGACCCAGCCAGGAACGTCGCCCCGCTCGGGATTATCGACGTGCTTGGTCCTTCTTAAGGGTCCGCCTACTGCCAGCCGATCCCGGCTTCCTTCAAGCTGCAGTCTCCTGCCGTTCCCGGCGCTCACGCCCGGAAGCAGCGCTGCCGCCAATGACAGGAACAGCACCATGCAGCGAATCCCCATTTTCTCCATCATTTCCGTCCTATTCCTGTTTATGTTTGGGCTGTTGGTTTTTTCTTGGTCGTGTTGTCTTACCGTCAAAATCCGAGGTTGATCGCCGCGATGCCGGGAAAGACCGCAAAGACCACGGTCAAGGGCAACACACCAAAGACAAGTGGCACCATCATGGCAATCTCTTTCTTTCCCGCGGCTTCCATCAGGTCGCGCTTGGCCGTATCCCGAACGTCCTGTGCCTGGGCACGGAGCACATCAGCCAAGGGAGTACCCCGCTCGACAGCCACGACGATTCCGTCGACGAACCGGACCAGAGGCGCGAGGTCTGTCCGTGATGAGAACTCCTGGAGAGCCTGGACCAAGGGTTTACCTGCCCTGGTTTCGGCAAGAACCTTCGAAAACTCCTTCGTGAGTTCACCATTGGCGCTGCGGCAGACACGGTCCAAGGCGCCAGTGGCGCTCTCCCCTGCGCTGACGGCCAGTGCCATAAGTTCGGCAAGGCTTGGGAATTCTGCCATCATCCTCGCCTCCCTGCGCTTTATTTGAACGCCCAGCCAGTAGTCGCGGAGCATAAAGCCGCCGACGGCGCATCCCACCACGGCCACCGCGGCCAGCAATGGATTGAACCTTCCGGAAGCTGCACCAAGGACAATAAGGGCGATTGAAGCAGCGAACCCGGTCGCTGCCCATAACAGCTGCTCAGCCCTGAAATCCACCGGTGACTTATTGATCCCGGCCTGGGCCAATCTTCGAGCCGTAGCCCTGGACACCGGGTTTAGCCTGCCAAGCGCGGAAAGTCCGTCGCGCAGCAGCGGGCGAAGAATCCGTTCCAGGGGACCAAAAGGGGTGACGTTCTGGTCCGCGCTGCGAAGCAGCCTTGATTCAAGATTTTGCGATTTCAACTGCGGTTCGATGCGCTGCGACAGCGTGAGAGCACGCATCCAGGGAGAACGGAAAAGGATGAGCCACAGTCCTGTCCCCATCACCACTCCGCAGACAACAGCGGGAGGCGAAATATCCATCACCTGAGCACCCTCTCGTCCTGCGGCAGTGCACCGATCCGAAGCATGATGGAGTAGCAAACCAGGGAGACGACCAGCCCGCCAAGCAGGACAGCGGCGCCCACTGGAGTGTTGTAAGCCTGCACTGCTTCCGGTCTTGTTGCTAAGAGCATCATGACAATCCAGGGAGCGGCAACGGCGAGCCTTGCCGCATTGATGGTCCAGGACTGCCGTGCTTCCAACTCGCTCCGCGTTCGCGCATTTTCCCGCAGAAACTCTGCCAAAGTCCCGAGGAGCTTGCCAAGGTCCGAGCCACCAACTTCACGTGTCAGGCGGAGGGCTTCGACGATTCGGTCTGCTACCGGATCAGCGAGGCGGTGCTTGAGTTGGTTGAGCGATGCTTCGAATTGGCCGCCGGCCCGGTAGTCGGCGCCGAAGTCACGGAAAACGTGCCGCAACTCTTCGGGTCCTTTGTCACCCAGCTGGATCAGGGCTTCCGGAAGCGGCAACCCGGCCCGGATGGCGGAACGGAGGTGGTCCACGACATCAGGCCACAGGGTGCGTAGCAATGCGCTCCTCCTCTTTGCCTTCCAGCGAAGGACCGTGATGGGCAGCCAGGCGCCGAAGAGGCCGAAGCAGAAGGAGATCGGCCAGGAACGGGTAACAGCGAAAAAGAAGAGGGCGACGAAAAGTCCCAGACCCGCACACGAGCCAAGGAGGCCGGTGGGCGACACTTTCTCTATACCTGCCCTGGCGAGGAGGTCCGCGAGGCGGCTCGCTTTTTCTTTAGGAACGGGGCGTTTCGGCGACTCCCAGAAGGACCACCAGATCAGGAAAAACCCTGTTCCGGCCGTAACTCCAAGAAGGGCCGACATCATCGCGCATCCAGCAGCGCGGCGACGTCATAACCTGCCCTGGAGAACTTCTCCTGCGCGGGCATGGAGTTGGCACGTGGCTGCAGCACGCCTTCGACGACGGTGAACACTGGAGATGATTCGATGATCCCGTTCTCCACACGTCGGCCCAGGGAGAGGATTTCGGTAACTTCCCGGCGTCCGTCCGCTCGGCGGCTGCAGTGGACCACCAGGTCGATGCAGGACGCAACCGTCGGGACAACGAAGGCAGAAGATATGTTCTCACCTGCCAGCAGCGGAAGTGTGCAGATTTTCGTGACGGCATCATGGGCCGAGTTGGCGTGCACAGTGCACATTCCCGGCAATCCTGAATTCAAGGCGATGAGCATGTCAAGGCTCTCGGCTTCCCGGACTTCTCCTACCACCAGCCGGTCGGGACGCATCCGGAGAGCTTCCTTAACGAGCCGCCGCAGTGGAATTTCGCCTTCGCCTTCAAGGTTAGGTTGGCGGCACTGCAATCCAACGACGTCCCGCAAGGGAAACTGCAGTTCGAAAATCTCTTCCACCGTGACGACTCGTTCCCGGCTCCCGATGCTCGCTGCCAGGCAGTTCAGCATCGTGGTTTTGCCCGCCTGCGTCGCTCCCGACACGAGGATGTTGAGCCCGCTCGAAACCGCAGCGCCGAGGAAACGGCCCGCCTGGGGTGTCAGGGTGCCAAGCTCTACCAAGTGCTCGAGCCTGCTCGCCTTGACGACGAATTTCCTGATGTTGACCGCCCAATGCCGCCGGGTCACGTCCGGGATGACCACGTGGAGCCGGGATCCGTCAGGAAGTGCTGCATCAACAAAGGGCGACGACATATCCAGCCGGCGCCCGGAACTCTTGAGCATGCGCTCCACCAGGTCCCGGACCTGCTGCTCCGTGAGGCTGAGCGAGGTTAGCTCCGATTCGCCGTTCCTGGCGACATAGATCTCACTGGGGGCGTTGATCCAGACTTCTTCGATGGTTGGATCGTCCAGCAGCGGCTGCAGGACGCCGAATCCGGCGACCGCGTCAAAGAGGAACTTCCGTGCGGCATCCAAGGGACCGATGGGAGGAAGCGGACCCATCAGCGCACGTTCGTCATAGTCGGTTACTGCTGCCTCAACCAGGCGTCGCACTTCTCCGGTCTGGTGCAGAGGATCAAGCCCCCGACGTCGGATCAGCTCGCGGACTTCGTCCTCGACAATTGCCAGCGCATCCATATGTTCCCCAATACAACTGCCGCCCCCGGCGGAGGCAGTGCAACTGGGTAAAGCCTAGGGAGCGTACAACACGCTGCCAAGTCATATCTTCGTCACTTGTGGATAATTATCCCGAAGGCCGCTGAGGGCGCCCGACTGGAGCCCAAGGCTCGCGGCCGTTGCCCTCCCGAATTGGGTTCAGACCGTCTGCTGGTATCCCATGGGGTTGTTTTCCTGCCAGCGCCAATGGTCCTGGCACATCTGCTGGAGATTCCTGCGTGCCGACCAACCCAGATCCGCTAGGGCAGCAGACGGGTCGGCATAGCTGACCGCCGCATCCCCCGGCCGTCGCGGCGCAAACTCATAGGGGATAGACCGGCCGGCGGCCGCCCCGAAGGCCTCTATGACTTCCAGCACTGATGATCCACGGCCGGTCCCCAGGTTCCAGCGGAAGACACCATCTTTCGCCGCTACATACTTGAGGGCAGCCAAGTGACCCGCAGCAAGATCCATGACATGGATGTAATCACGGACACCGGTACCGTCCGGCGTGGGATAGTCGTTGCCGAATACCAGCACCTTGTCCCGCCGGCCCACTGCGACCTGTGCCACAAATGGCAGCAAATTGTTGGGAGTACCCTGCGGGTCCTCGCCGATGAGGCCTGATTCGTGTGCCCCCACAGGGTTGAAGTAACGGAGCAAGGCGATGCTCCAGTTCGGGCTGGCAGTACCCAGGTCCGAGAGGATATCCTCGATCTGCTCTTTGGTCCGGCCATAGGGATTAGTGGCGTCCAACGGCGATTTTTCGATCAGCGGGACCTCCTCCGAGGCCCCGTAAACCGTGGCGGACGAACTGAAAACCAGGCGGCGGACGCCTGCTCCTTCCATGCTCTCCAACAGGTTAAGCGTTCCCACAACATTGTTCTTGTAGTACATCAGGGGCTTTTCAACGGACTCACCTACCGCTTTGAGCCCCGCAAAGTGCACTACAGCATCGAAGCCGCCCTCCGCGAAAACCTTATCGACGGCGGCACCGTCCAGTAGATCCAGCTCCCGGAAATCAACCGGCTTGCCCGTCAACTCTTCGACCCGGCGCAATGATTCGGGGCTCGAGTTCATCAGGTTATCGACGACTACGACGTCGTGGCCCTCTTCAAGGAGGCAAAGTGTCGTGTGCGATCCGATGTAGCCGGCGCCACCGGTGACCAATATCTTCATGCACAACAGTCTAGGGTGGCCATCAATGCCGACAGCAAGCGACGCTATGCCCAAGGTGGCAGGTTGGCCCCGACGCTAGGATGTTCAGCATGACAAACCCTGATTCCGCCCTGCCGCACAGCACCCAAGATGAGTCCAGCAAGGTGCTGAACGTGGGCGTTTCCATGCTCACTCTCGTCCCGGGAGGGATGGGCGGCAGCGAGACCTACGCGCGTGAGCTGACGCGCCAACTTGCTGCATCGAACATGGTTAAGGCAACCTGCTACGTCAACGATGCAGCACGCGGTTTCTCCGAGGGGACGGACGAAATAGTGGTCCCCGGGCTTGCCGGAGGCTCTTCCACCAGTCAACGATTGGCCACACTGGCCAAGGGGATGATCAAGAGGAAGTCCATCCTCGGTTCGATGCGTCCGATGGATGTCTTCCACGTTCCGTTTACAGTCCCGCTGCCCAAGCCGGCCAAGGAAACACCGTTCGTCCAGACCCTGCTCGACGTACAGCATCTTGACCTCCCGGAGCTTTTTGGTCCAGCCGACAAGCTATACCGCAAAGTCTTTTACGAAAAAGCGGCTCGCGATGCGGATGCGATCGTGACTATCAGCGACTTCGCGAAGGAGAGCATTGTCAAGCATTTGGGAATCGATCCGGAGAAGATCTTTACGGCGCACCTTGGCGTCGATGCAAAAGAGTTCACGCCGAACCTGGGACAACGGGGCAACTTCATCATGTACCCGGCGAGGGGCTGGAAGCATAAGAACCATGCCACCCTCTTCGAGGCCATGAAGCTGCTCGCTGTCTCCAACCCTGAGCTGCGCCTCATACTGACCGGCGGAGCACTCGACACGCTCACGGATATCCCTGCCAACGTTGAAGTTCGGGGCCTTGTGCCATTGGCCGAGCTCAGGGAACTGTACCGGACCGCCGCATGTATGGTCTTCCCAAGTCTCTATGAGGGCTTTGGGCTCCCTCCGCTGGAAGCGATGGCCTCCGGGTGCCCTGTGGCGAGCTCCACCGCGGGGTCCTTGCCCGAAATAGTCGGTGACGCAGCCGTTCTCTTCGATCCTGAAGACCCTGAAGCCATTGCATCCGCGGTCCGGACCGCCATAGCCAGGACGGAAGAATTGCAAACGCTTGGATTACGGCAGGTACAGAAGTTCACCTGGAAGCACTGTGCCGAAGTTCACGAGCAGGCCTACCGCTACGCCTTCAATCGGCGTACCGGGGACCGCTCCGCAGCCTGAGCCACAGGGCAACTCCCCAGGTCAATTCGCCCGCCATATATAGTGGCATAAGCCCAGCAAACAATATCTAAGGACCTTTCCATGCCCCGTGCGCTAATTACCGGAATCACTGGCCAGGACGGCCTCTACCTCGCCGAGCTTCTTGTCTCGAAGGGCTACGAAGTCTTTGGCCTCATCCGGGGACAGAACAACCCGAAGCACGACCTGGTCCGCCAGACCGTTCCTGAAGTCAAGCTGCTGACCGGGGATTTGACGGACGTCTCCTCACTGGTTCGGGTGCTTGGCATCGCTCAGCCCGACGAGGTATACAACCTCGGGGCAATCTCCTTCGTGGCCTACTCCTGGGAAAACGCCTCACTGACCAGCGATGTGACGGGCAAGGGCGTCCTGAACATGCTCGAGGCTACGCGTCTTTACGCCGGTGATGACATCTCCAAGGTGCGTTTCTACCAGGCGTCCTCATCGGAGATGTTCGGCAAGGTCCAGCAGGTGCCTCAAACGGAGGAAACCCTCCTCTGGCCCCGATCGCCCTATGGGGTCGCCAAGGTATTCGGCCACTACATGACCATCAATTACCGCGAGTCTTACGGCATGCACGCATCCAGCGGCATCCTGTTCAACCATGAATCGCCGCGCCGCGGGCCGGAATTTGTAACCCGCAAAGTTTCCCTCGCCGTTGCACGCATCAAGCTGGGCCTGCAGAACGAGATTGTGCTCGGAAACCTCGACGCCAAGCGTGACTGGGGCTTTGCCGGGGACTACGTCGAAGCCATGTGGCTTATGCTCCAGCAGCCGGAGGCTGATGATTACGTCATCTCCACCGGCGAAACCCACTCGATCGAAGAACTTCTCCAAGCGGCATTTGATGCAGCGGGCCTTGATGACTGGCGGCAGTATGTCAGGCAGGACCCGCGCTTCATGCGTCCTGCTGAAGTTGATCTGCTGATCGGAAACGCCGCGAAGGCGCAGGAAAAGCTCGGCTGGAAGCCGAAGGTCTCCTTCAATGAGCTTGTTCGCATGATGGTGGAGAACGACATTGCCGAGCAGTCGGCCCTGATGCGGTGAATCGGCAGAACAACGCTCGAACAGGTCCCGGCACCGCATTCATTACGGGCGTAACAGGGCAGGACGGTTCATACCTGGCGGAATCGCTCATGTCGCAGGGTTGGGAGGTGCATGGCCTCGTCCGCCATGTGCCGGCCCACATCAACGACGGCGAGACCACCGTTGACGGGGTTGAATACCACCTTGGCGATTTATCCCAGCCTCATGACGTGGGCTCAGTCCTGAAATCTGTCAGGCCGGACCTGGTGTTCAACCTGGGCGGCATCAGCTCTGTGTATCAGTCCTGGCAGCAACCCTACGAGACCGCACTGGTTTCCGGCGCTTCCGTAGTCTCCATGCTCGAGGCGACGTGGCAGCTGCAGCAGGCTACCGGGAAGGAAATACGCTTTCTTCAAGCTTCCAGTGCCGAATTGTTTGGAGAGGCAAAGTCTGCGCCGCAGAACGAAAGGACGCCCATAAGCCCTGTATCTCCATACGGCGCTGCTAAAGCATTTGCCCATCACGCGGTCAACGTATACCGGGGACGCGGGATGTTTGCAGCATCAGCGATTCTCTACAATCACGAATCTGTGCGCCGCCCGGCTAAATTCGTGACCCGCAAGATCACCGCCGGGGCCGCCGCGATCGCAGCCGGCAAGTTGGACAAGCTTTCCTTGGGCAACCTGGATGCTGTGCGGGACTGGGGCTGGGCGCCTGACTTCGTCGACGCCATGGAAAGGATCGTAAGCGCGGCCAACCCTTCGGATTTTGTGGTGGCCACCGGCGTTTCCCATTCCGTGCAGGACTTTGTGGAGGCCGCTTTTGCCGCGGTTGGCATCGACAACTGGCGGTCCGTGGTGGAGCTCGACGAATCGCTGGCCCGTCCCAGTGATGCTGCTGAGATGAGGGGAGACATCACCAAAATCTCCTCCGAGCTGGGATGGCGGCCATCGATGGACTTTGAGTCCCTCGTAGCGGCGATGGTGAGGAACGACGAGGATCTGCTGGCAAAGGACAAAGCCCCACAGCTTTAACATTTGCATCAACAGGCAACTCTGGTTACATCCGTAACATTGGTGCTACATTGGCCGGGTCACAAAGGCTGTGGGGACGGATTTCACTTCTCCGCGTCGGAAATGACGACCCGATTCTAATCGCCATATGTGCATTGCCGGCCGGAGTAAGTAATGAGCCCCAAGTCTCCTCATCCCTCTCAGGATGCCCATCCTTCAAAAGGCCGGCGCATGCTGGCAGCGGCGGTTCTCACTGCCTCACTTGTCGGGTCCCTGCTCGTTCCCGCGGCGCTGACCAGCGCTGCGGAACAGCCGGGATCCGGCCAGGGAAGCACATCGCCGCTGATGACGTCCCCCTCGGCGTCGCCCACTGTCAGTGCTGGAGAGCAGACGGCCCTCCCCCAGGAATCCATCGCCCCTGTAACGCCAGCCACGACATCGGCACCAGCTGTTCCGGGAACAGCCATTGCGTCTGTTCCTGCCAGCCCCGCACCAACCGCCAGCGAATCCCCGTTGCAGGACGACATGCTGACCAGACTGAAGGAAGCCCAGGGCGCCCACGGCGCACACATGGGACAGGGACTGGAGAAGCTTACAAAACAATCTGCTCCGAACAGCCTCTCAGCCGAAAATACCTACATGCCCCCTGGCATCCAGGGACTGGATGTCAGTAGCCACCAGGGCGCAGTGAACTGGCAGCAGCAGCGGAATATGGGTGCTCAATTCGCGTACGTCAAGGCCTCAGAGGCCACGACATATCTCAACCCCGAATTCGCAGGGCAGTACAGTGGGGCGCGAAATGCCGGAATGATCCGCGGAGCTTACCACTTTGCCATCCCCAACGTCTCGTCCGGCGCCGCTCAAGCAGCCTACTTTGTCAGGAATGGTGGTGCTTGGAGCGGGGACGGCTGGACGCTGCCTCCACTGCTCGACATCGAATACAATCCCTATTCATCGCTTGGCAATACCTGCTACAACATGTCAGCAAGCGACATGATCCTTTGGATCGCGGACTTCTCGAACAACGTCTATGCCCTGACCGGGCGGTATCCCGCGATTTACACCACAACCGACTGGTGGACGCAATGCACAGGAAACACGCCAGCATTCCGTAACCAACCACTGCACATCGCTTCCTACCGTACTGTGAGCCCCGGAACACTGCCGGCCGGTTGGGCAAAGTACGACATCTGGCAGTACAGCAGCATGGGTCCTTTCGTTGGGGATTCCAACGTATTCAGCGGAAGCTACCCCGAACTCCAGGCCTTGGCATCGGGCTTTGACCCAATTCTTCGCAAGTACACGGATATGGGCGGCTCGTCCAGCCGGCTCGGCAATCAAACCCTCTCGCTCTACTGCGGGCTGGCTGCCGGAGGCTGCTACAGGCAGTACGACGGCGGCCAGATCCTTTGGAGCGGCGCCACAGGTGCCAACGCGGTGTACTTCAGTTCCATCGGTTCGGTGTGGCGCTCATGGGGCGGCGTAGACGGCCGGCTGGGCTATCCAACATCGGACGAAAGCTGTTCGACCTCGGCTTGCCAGCAAAGCTTCCAAGGCGGCTCGGTCTATTGGAGCACGGCGACACCTTCAGTTCCCGTATTCCGTGGCGGCATTGGCACCAGGTGGCAGGCTATGGGAGGCCCCTCGAGCAGCCTTGGGTACCCCACGGCACCCGAATCGTGCACAGCGACGGCCTGCACACAGGCCTTCCAGGGCGGGAAAATCATCTGGACGGATGCTACCGGCGCCTGGGCTGTAACAAAGAGTGGCATAGGTTCGATGTGGACCACCCTCGGGGCGGAAAACGGAAGGCTTGGGTATCCCGTCGATAACGAGTCGTGCAACTCCGGCGGCTGCATTCAAAACTTCCAGGGTGGATCACTCGCCTGGTCGGCTGTTACCGGCGCCGTCCCGGTCTGGAACTCCTCCATCGGGTGGAAATGGCGCGCCCAGGGGGGCTTGCTCAGCCAGGTGGGCGCTCCGGCCAAGACGGAGACGTGCGGTGCCGCCTCCTGCCGCCAGGCGTTTTCGGGCGGGGAAATTTTCTGGGCACAGGACTACGGGGCGAAAATTGTCGCTGCAGGCGAAATCTCCAAGAAGTGGAACACGTCCCAAGCAGAAAACGGCCGCTTCGGAGCCCCCGTGGCAGATACCGTGTTCTGCAACGGTAAAGAGTGCTACCAGGATTTTGCCCGGGCCAAGATCCTCAAGGACCCGGATACGATCTCAGCCGCCTTTGGCGTGATGTGGCACAGCGGCATTGGGGCGCTTTGGAATTCCATGGGTGGCCAGCAAGCTCGATTGGGTTATCCAACAGCCGAGGAGTCATGCACCGGCACCGCCTGCCTGCAATCCTTCAAGGGCGGCACCATCTATTGGACTCCCGAAACGGGCCAGTGGGCCATATATACGGGAAGCATTGGCAATCTGTGGCGTGCTTTGGGGGCGTCTTCAAGCCGGCTCGGCTACCCAACCAGCAACGAAACGTGCGGCATCGACTCCTGTAAGCAAAGCTTTCGAGGCGGCGACGTTCTCTGGTCCCGGAACACCGGCGCGGTAGCCGTCTACAAGGGCGGCATCGGTGCCTTGTGGGCTTCGATGGGTGCAGAATCAAGTCGACTGGGATTCCCGACGGCGTCAGAAACGTGCGGCGCAACGTCTTGCACGCAAAGCTTCGTCGGAGGCGAAATACTGTGGGCCTCAGGAGTTGGCATGGGCGCCGTGTACAACAGCGGCATTGGCGGCCTGTGGCGGTCCAATGGCGCGCAAACCGGGTTCTTTGGCTTCCCGACAAACAGCGAAACCTGCAGTGCCACTGAATGTTGGCAAAACTTCCAAGGCGGCTCCATCACTTGGAGTCCTGCCGCCGGTTACACCATCAGGCGGTACTAGGCGGCGGCGCGCTAACTACCGTGCTTGCAGATGCGGGGCCCACTCCACCGGGATGGGCCCCGCATCTTGCTGTGAACCGTCTTGCCCGGAACCCGCCCGCGTCTTCTAGGAAGAAGCCGCCGCGGGCTGTGACCGCGAGAGCGAGAGCGTGTGGATGACTACGCCAAGCAGTGGACCGGCAAGCAAGGACAGCACGGCACGCACGTCGGCATCCAGTGGCAATACCAGGACCAGCAGCGATACAGCGCTGGCGACCAGCCAACCGGTTGACGATACATGGTGCCTGTTCAAGGCAACGCACATGCCGCCAGTAAGCGTCAGCAGCGCAAGCACTGCCGCAGCCACTGTCAGACCCGCCAGGACCCACGGCGCGACGTGGTACTCGGAACCAAACAGCAGCACCATTAGCCAGGGACCAATGAAATAAGCTGCAGCGGCCCCGACAGCTGCAACGCCGGCAATGGCGAGGGCGATGGGCCGAAGCGCTGCCAGCCCCCGGCTCCTATGCCTGACGAAATGCGCGATAGCCACGTTTTGGAACGTCCCCAAGGGCACCATGAGCGGAGCCCTCGTGAGGAGAATTGCAAGGAGCAGGGGCGCCGACGCAAGGTAGACATCCGCCGGCGTCGTGATTCTGTAGAGAATCGGAAAGCCCACCACAAGCGTCGCACTGGCAGACGTGGAAACGCTCGCGTGGCCTACCTTCCGGGCAAACTCCCACACGGGTACAGCCAAGGGCTGCCGAAAGGCAGCACGCAACTGCGGACTGAACACGGAAACAATTGCCCAGGCGCAGGCTCCCGCGGCCGCTGCAGCGGCAAGGCCTGCAGTGGACCCGGCAATTATTCCGACGAGCAACACCAGCAGAAGCCTAAAACAGGATTCGGATGCCACGAGTGCGGAAAAATTACCCCAGAAATGACGTCCGCTGAGGACGCCGGCTAAAGCGGCGTGGATAGAAAATGCAATGCATGCCCCTGCAAGGACCAGAACAAGGGCAAGCCAGTTCGGCCCCAAGACCGCCGGGCCCCACAGCATCGAAGACAGCACGATGAGGACTGCCAGGGTTCCTGAGAGGGTGAGGACAACGAAGAACAGCGGCACGGATTTCTGATGTTCCGACCCAGTCCGTTGCGGTGCCGGATCAGCAGTATGAGCTGTCACGTAACGCAGGATTTCTGTCTGCAGGCCGCCCAGTATCCCGAAGAGGAGGAAGAGGGCAGACCAGAATGCCAGGAATTCGGCGTTGTCAGCCTTGTTCAAAACTCTGGGCACGAACCAGATGACAAGGTAGCCTGCAGCCGCCGACGCCAGGGAAGCAAGCCCTACCGACGCGGCCTGACGTCCGGCTATCGTTGACTTATGTGAGGAGTTCCCCTCGATGCGGGTCATCCGTTGACCATTTGTGCCAAAGGGTGTAATTGCCGGCTAACTAGGGAAGTCATGGCAACATATTAGTGTTGGAGACGGGCCCGCACTCAATCGCCGCTGCCGTCTTGGCACCTCTGCATGAGCTCTGGAGAGCTCCCGCCATACTGGGAAGTTGGAAAATGCCGCTCGATATCTTTGTCCCCTACTGGGGCGATCCGGCCTTGCTCAAAGAGACTGTGGCCAGCGTCCTGGCCCAGGAAAATCCGGACTGGCTCCTTACCGTCATCGACGACTGCTACCCCGATCCGACAGTCCGCGAGTACTTCGCAACCATTGACGACGAACGGGTCACGTACAAGCGCAACGAAACCAACAAGGGGATCACCGAAAACTACCGGACCTGCGTCAGTCAGGCTTCGGAGGAACTCATGGTCATCCTCGGCTGCGACGACGTACTGCTGCCGAACTACGTCGATGTTGTTCTCAGGGCACACACCGATTTTCCCGATGCTTCAGTGATACAGCCCGGTGTCCAGGTCATCGACGAGACCGGACAGGTGGTGCGGTCGCTCGCCGATTCCGTGAAACGAAAGTTCGTGGGCCCGAAGACCACCTCGCCGACAGTACTGTCCGGCGAACCTCTGGCAGTGAGCCTGCTTGGAGGAAACTGGCTGTATTGGCCGTCGCTTGCATTCCGTACGGACGCTATCCGGCAGGTCAACTTCCGGGACGGGCTTCCCATTGTGCAGGATCTGGCGCTGGTGATGGACATGGTGCTCCAAGGTGCCTCACTCGTCCATGTACCGACACTGGCCTTTTCCTACAGGCGCCACTCAGAGAGCGCTTCGGCCGCTACATTGTCGGACGGAACCCGGTTCGCCGGAGACCGTGAATATGCGCGGATTGCCGAGGGACTCTGCCGTGACAAAGGTTGGAACAAGGCAGCCGCAGCGGCAAGGATCCGCTGGACATCACGGCTTCACGCACTCACTCTGTTGCCGGCCGCTGTATTCTCCCGCAACACGAAGGCGATCAGGGCAACTGCCAGGCACGCCTTCGGCTCCTGACCCGTGGCTATCCTGTGAGAAACTGGACGCTGAAGATGTCCGCCCTAGAAAGGCTTTACCTGTGACCCAGCCGTCGTCCACGAATACGTCTCCCGCCAACCGGGGTACCGTCCTCGTCACAGGAGGTGCCGGATTCATCGGATGTGCCATCTCTCCTGCACTGGTGGCATCCTTTGACAGGGTCGTCGCGTTGGACAATTTGCATCCGCAGATTCATTCCGGCCAAACCCGGCCGGCGGAGCTTGACCCCGGCGTGGAGCTCATTGTTGCAGACATCACTGACGCAAAAACCTGGGATGACGTACTCCCGGCCGTGGCCCCCGACGTCGTTATTCACCTTGCGGCTGAAACGGGCACAGGCCAGTCCCTTGAGGAATCAACGCGCCATGCCATGGTCAACGTCGTGGGAACAACCCAGCTGCTTGACGGGCTCAACCGCAGCGGGAAACTGCCGCGGCGAATCGTTCTGACCAGCAGCAGGGCCGTATACGGCGAAGGCGCGTGGAAGTCCGACGTCGATGGACACGTTTTCTACCCCGGCCAGCGTTCGAATGAAATATTGTCCCGCTCTCAGTGGGACTTCCCCGACGCCCACCCCGTCGCGATGTCGGCCGCCGCTGTCGCACCCGCTCCAGTCAGCGTCTATGGGTCCACCAAGCTCGCCCAGGAGAACATCCTGGAGTCCTGGTCGAAATCGTATGGAGTGGAAGCTGCTGTCCTGCGTCTTCAGAATGTCTACGGGCCCGGCCAGTCCCTGATCAACCCCTACACCGGGATCATGTCCCTTTTCTGCCGCATGGCCAAGGCCGGCAAATCCATCCCGTTGTATGAAGACGGTGAAGTCCGTCGCGACTTCGTTTTGATCGATGACGTTGCAGCTGCGGTTGTTGCCGCAGCTGTGGCTGAAAAGGCACATGATGGAGCACTGGACATAGGTTCCGGAGAGTTCCAGACCATCCGGACTGCCGCTGAAATCATCAGCCGCTACTACGGAGCCCCGGAACCCCACGTTACGGGGCAGTTCCGCCAAGGGGACGTCCGGCATGCCTGGGCCGATGTGGAGCCGGCAAAGGCTCAGCTCCCCTGGGAGCCTCGCTACGATCTTGAAGCTGGCATTTCCCGCCTTGCCGAGTGGATTGACGGACGGTTGCCGGCGGAAGCAGCCCTCTAGGCCGGCAGGACCGGCAAGCAGCGGGAGTGGGCTACGGCCACACTCCCGCTGCTTTTGTTTGCCGTGCCGAACGGGCCGGGTGGGGGGAAGACAGCAAAGATCAGGCCTTCCCGGCCACCGCTGCCTCTGATTCCGGCTGCGCCTGCGGCCCTGCAGTCTCCGGCTGGTTCCCCGTTCCGGTTGCAGGTGCTGCGCCCCCTACGGCCGCTGGAACGGATGAAGTCTTGCGCCGGCGGCGGACGGCCCGCATGACAGGTCGCTCAACAAGAAGCCAGCTTGCGAGAGCGAGTACGAGCGTTCCGGCACCGGACGAGAGGATGTAGACGGCCATTCCCCGGTTGTGCACGCCGTAGAGCGCGAGTAGCTGTTGTACTGGCCAAGCGTAGATATAGAACCCATAAGAAACATCATGAACGCGAACCAGCCGCGGGGACGGCAGCACGGACGAGACCCACAGTAAGCCGTAAGCAATAAGCGGTGCGGCAAGTTGGCCGCCCCACGTAGGAACGAGGGCGACGCAGAGCACCGCGCCAAAGATCGATCCAAGGCCGCCTGCCCAATGCAGTCCGATCCACTTGGACAATGCCTGGATGACTGCTCCGCCCAGAAAGAAAGGCAGCAACTTCGCCAGCAGGGCGAAGTTGGTGTCCGCGAGCAAGGGCGTGATCGCAGGCAAATTGGCGTAGACAATGACGCTCACTGCAAAAGCCAGCGCCAGGGGCAATGGCGAACGCCGGACCCAGGCTATTCCTCCAATAGCGGCAATGACCAGATAGCAGAGGAATTCGTAATAAAGGCTCCACAACGATCCGTTCCAGGAGCCAGCGAAGGGAACAACGGCGGGCGTGAAGGCAACGTCGTAGTTTTTCATCTCGAGGAACAAGTTCGAAAACACGAACCTGAGTGGAGTGGTCTCCGTTGTCCAGTAACCGGCCAGTGTTCCGTTCTGGTGCACATAACCAAGCGGCGCGAATACAGCGACAGTCACCACGAGGCAGACGAGGAACGCCGGGTAGATGCGTGCCACTCGATGGACCAGATATTCTCCCAGCCCGTTCGTAAAGCGGCTACCCGTGATGAGGAACCCGCTGAGCCCAAAGAATCCGGCGACGGCCCACCCACCGAGGTTTTCGCCCCGGACATGGGGCCCTTCCCCCGCTCCGGCCAGGTAGAAACTGTGGGCGAAGAGCACCAGCGCGGCGAGACCCAAGCGGATCATGTTCATGCTGTTGTTTCTTGGGTCAAGCGCTTTCCCGAACCGGGGCCTTGGCCCCGACTGCTCGGCGCGTGATCCTCCACTTCCGGCCTGGGTGGATACGCTACCGGCTTGCCTCACTAGACAAGCTCCCCCGGCTTGGGCGCCTCGTCGATCGCGATACGCCGCGACAGCTTCGTCAGCGCATTTTCAGCATGCCGGAAGCGCTGGTACGTCGTCGCCATAAAGACGAACAATGAAACGACCGCACCATAGAGAACGAGGTCTGTGCCACGACCGATGCCGAGGAATAGCGCCACCCGGGTGAGTGCATCCGGGAAGAAAACGGACAGCGCCGCGACTACCGCGAAGATCATCAGCAGCATGCGTCGAACGGCAAGGTGCCTGGCGTTGGATCCGCCGCGCATCAGGGCGAGCGAAACCACCATGACGGCAACAACGAGAACAAGTTGAACAATGATTAACAAACTGGCACCTTGGGCTTGTATACGAAGAGGGTCTACTTAAAGAACAGCTCGGCCACGATGTTGACTGAGTTCAACAGGGATTGACCCTTGGCCTTGGAATAGTCGGTGTAGATGATTTCCACGGGGTGCTCAGCGTAGTTCGGCTTGAGCTTGGCCAACTGATTCACGAGCTCAGATGCGTGGGCCATTCGGTTCTGCGTCAGATGGATGTTGGAGGCAACATAGCGGTTGAATGCCCGGAGCCCGTTGTGGGCGTCAGTCAGGTTCAGGCCAGTCGCCATTCGTGATTGGATCGCCGCCGTCTTGAGGACAAGGCGCTTTGCTGCTGAGAGCTGAGTGCGGTCGTCCAGGAACCGCGAGCCAAGAATGATATCCGCTTCGCCAGCCCGCACCCGGTCAACCATGGCCTTGGCATCGTCTACCCGGTGCTGCCCGTCGGCGTCGAAAGTGACGACACAATCCAGTTCCGGATCCTGCAGTGCAAACTCGATACCCGTCTGCAGGGCAGCACCCTGGCCGAGGTTGATCGGATGCTGAACCACAACTGCGCCTGCAGCCCGCGCCTGCTCCTGTGATCCGTCGGTGCTCCCGTCGTCGACGCAGACTACGTAGGGAAACTGCTTTCGCAGCCCCTCGACGACCGAACCTACGACAGTAGCTTCGTTGTACATGGGAATTACGATCCAGGTGCGACTCACGGGTTCAATTGTTGCATATGGCAAGGCATGGATACGGCGCGCGGCATCCTCCGGGGACTGTTCGCGCGGCGTTTTCCGCCCGGGAAAAGGACGTCGGACGGGAACGACTCCTGCACGCTACCTCAGGTATTCCACCATTCTGCTGACGGAGTCTGAGGGCTTGAAGCCTGTCGCCTTGATCTTCGCCAGATCCAGGACGCTGTTCAGCGGCCTCGGCGCTGCCGTCTTGCCCCTGAAATACTCTTCAGTGGAAACCCCGGTGACGTCTTCACGGCTGGCTCCCGACAACTCGTACACATCAGCGGCAATGTCGGCCCACGACTGCGGATCGCCGTCACTGGTGATGTTGTACGCCCCGTAGGGTGCTGCCGTCAGGAGCAGGTGCTGAATACCAGCCGCGATGTCCTCGGTAAAGCTAAGCCGCCCGACCTGATCGTTGACAACAGAAGGCTTGATACCTCGTGAGGCAAGAGAGGCCATGGTCCGGACAAAATTGGAACCCTCTCCAATGACCCAGCTGGTTCGCACTATGTAATGCCGTGGAACTGCACTCACAATGGCATCGCCGGCAGCCTTCGTCTGCCCGTAGACACCCAGGGGCGAGAATGCCTCTGTTTCGTCATGGATGCCCCGTGAACCGTCAAAGACATAGTCCGAGGAGACATGGACAAGCGTCAGCTGATGCTCGACGGCGATCCTCGCCAGATGTGACACGGCCGTTACGTTGTTGGCCCAGGCCGCTGCCCGGCCTTCTGCGGTTTCCGCGGCGTCCACAGCGGTGTAGGCCGCTGCATTGATGATTGTTGAGTAGTTCTTCCAGTTACGGTTGGAGAAGGCCCCCGCATCGGTGATATCGAAATCACTACGGCCTGCGAACTCAACCGACAGGTCGCCGTCGTACTGCCCACGCAACGCCTTGCCGAGCTGGCCGTCCGCGCCCACGACCAGGATCTTCTTCGGAGGCATGGGCACAACCTCCGCCAGTCGCGGGTGGGCCTTGTCCTTGTCAGAGAGCTCTGCATCTTGCAGACGGATAGGCCACTGTATTGCGGCCGACTCGTCGGCAAGGTTCAGGAAGGTGTATTGACCTTGGGCATCTGCCGACCAGTGGTCATTGACCAAGTAGGTGTAGGCCGTGTTGTCTTCCAAGGTCTGGAAGGCATTTCCGACGCCACGCGGAATGAAAATCGCCTGGCTTGCATCCAGTTCGGCGGTGAAGACAGTGCCGAAGGTTGGCCCTTCACGAAGGTCGACCCAGGCACCGAAAATCCTGCCGGTGGCAACGGAAATGAACTTGTCCCAAGGCTCGGCGTGGATGCCACGCGTGGTGCCGGTCCTTTCATTGAAGGAAATATTGTTCTGCACCGGGCGGAAATCCGGCAGGCCAAGGGCAACCATCTTTTCACGCTGCCAATTTTCCTTGAACCAGCCGCGGTTATCACCATGGACCGGAAGATCGTAGAGGACGACGCCGGGGATCGGCGTTTCGTGGGCAACTAACTTCTTCGAAAACTCGATCGACATCTTCTACTGGCCCTGTTCCTTGTACTTGGCTTCGGTGGCTGCTTTCTGGGGCCGCCACCAGTTTTCGTTGTCCCGGTACCAGGCAATGGTGTCCTCGATGCCTTCATCGAAGTTGGAGAACTGCGGTTCCCAGCCCAGTTCGTCACGCAGCTTGGTGGAGTCGATGGCGTAGCGCAGGTCGTGGCCGGGCCGGTCCACCA
Organism: Pseudarthrobacter sp. W1I19; assembly: GCF_030817835.1. NCBI lineage: Bacteria > Bacillati > Actinomycetota > Actinomycetes > Micrococcales > Micrococcaceae > Pseudarthrobacter > Pseudarthrobacter sp. W1I19. Next base: position 1,447,262 of record NZ_JAUSZR010000001.1, on the reverse strand, counting down.
CGTGGTCGTACGCGTCCGGGGACTCGCCCATGTGCTTGAGGATCAGTTCCACGACGTCCTTGTTGTTCTTCTCGCCGTCAGCACCGATCAGGTACGTTTCACCGATCCTGCCTTTGGCGATGATCGCCAGCACCGCTGAAGAGTGGTCGTTCGCGTGGATCCAGTCCCGGACGTTCTCGCCCTTGCCGTAAAGCTTGGGCCGGATCCCGTCAATGACGTTGGTGATCTGGCGCGGGATGAACTTCTCCACGTGCTGGTACGGGCCGTAGTTGTTCGAGCAGTTGCTGATGGTCGCCTGCAGCCCGAACGAACGAACCCACGCCCGGACCAGAAGGTCCGAGCCGGCCTTCGTGGACGAGTACGGGCTGGAGGGGTTGTACGGCGTCTGCTCGGTGAACCGTTCCGGGTCATCGAGTTCCAGGTCGCCGTAGACCTCGTCGGTGGAGATGTGGTGGAAGCGCTTGTTGTGCTTCCGGGCCGCCTCGATCAGCGTGTAGGTGCCGATGATGTTGGTGTCAAGGAACGGGCGAGGATCGTGCAGCGAGTTGTCGTTGTGCGATTCAGCAGCATAGTGCACCACGACATCAGTCCCGGCCACCAGCCGGTCGACCAGTTCAGGGTCGGCGATGTCCCCCTGGACAAACTCGAACCGCTCCCCCGGCAGACCCTTCAAGGACTCCAGATTGCCCGCGTAAGTCAGCTTGTCCAACACGGTGACATGGTCATCCGTGTGGTCGAGAACGTAGTGAACAAAATTGGAACCAATAAAACCGGCACCGCCAGTGACAAGGAGTTTCTGCATTCACATAGCCTAACGTGCTATGACAGGCTGCCTCAGTGATGGGAGTTGCAGCAAACGTTGTGGGTTTGCCGGTGCCCGTTCGCGCAGGCAATGATAGAGCCTATGCGTGGAATCATTCTGGCCGGCGGCACGGGCTCGCGGCTGCACCCAATTACTCTTGGCTCAAGCAAGCAACTCGTCCCCGTCTACGACAAGCCGATGATTTACTACCCGCTCTCGACACTGATCCTGGCCGGCATCAAAGACATCCTCATTATTACCACCCCCCACGATGCTGAACAGTTCCAACGGTTGCTGGGCGACGGCTGGCAGTTCGGAGTCAACATCACCTATAAGCAGCAGCCAAGTCCCGATGGCTTGGCGCAAGCTTTTATTCTGGGTCAAGAGCACATTGGAAATGAACCAGTTGCACTCGTGCTTGGTGACAACATCTTCTATGGTCAAGGCATGGGCACCCAGCTGCGGCGCTTTAAGGACATCGAGGGTGGAGCCGTATTTGGCTACTGGGTATCGGATCCCGCTGCCTATGGTGTCGTCGAGTTCGACGAGCAAGGCAAGGCTGTCTCCTTGGAGGAAAAGCCGCTCAAACCGCGAAGCCATTATGCCGTACCAGGCCTCTACTTCTATGACAATGACGTCATTGAGATCGCCAAGAACCTGCAACCGTCCCCACGCGGGGAGCTGGAAATAACGGACGTCAACCGAACGTATCTTGAGCGCGGGCAGCTAAAAGTTGAGATCCTGCCCCGCGGCACCGCATGGCTGGATACAGGAACCTTTGATTCGCTCAATGATGCGTCAAACTTCATTCGGACCGTTGAGCACCGCCAGGGTCTCAAGATCGGTGCTCCGGAGGAAATCGCTTGGCGACTGGGTTTCCTGAGCGACGACGAGCTGAAAACACGCGCAGAGCCCCTCGTTAAGAGCGGCTACGGAAGCTATTTGCTGGGCCTGCTCAACGGTTCACAAGCGTAGAACCAAGGCCCCCAGGGCAGGCCCGTCAAGGACGCGGGCCCATCCCCCGCAGGCTTGCCAGTTGAGGAACAGCACCTCGCAGCCCCTGAGGCAAAAGGAACCTACTTGCAGGCTGTTATCTCGTAGAGTTTTGCTTCGCCCTCTTCATCAACCAGACGCGCAACACCATCCAGCGCCAGATTGTCCAAGCCGTCGTATCCGTGGTCCCCACCGTGTACTTCGCGGTGCCCGAAATCGAGGACATAGTCCACGTTGAGGCGCTCGACTTCAGGGCAGACTGAAGGATCCACCGAGGCATCGTTCAAGTCGTCAATGATCTTCTTCCCACCTTCCGGCACCGAGCCATGCATGTGCGGCAGCAGGACAGGACGCCCGCTGAATGCGTAGGCCAAAGCGCTCCCGTTCCATGGGTTGTCGGCTATTACAGAGCCTTCGGGAACTTTGCTGTCAAGTCTTTTGATCAGGGCCAGTTCATCAGTTGAGATCAGCGGAGAATCCTTGGTCAGCTGATAACCCGGGGCTGCCGCGTTGACGGCTTCCCGGACGTTTGCCTGCTGGGTGCCGAAAGCCAAAATACAAACGGCCACCGCGCCGACTATTGGGAGAGCAAAAGCTGCAGCTGGTTTGCCCGGCGAGGATTTACCTCCGACGCCCCGGAGCATCTTGCATACAGCAGGCAAAACCAACCCGTCCCAGCAAGCTACCGCGCCGATTGTGGCAAGGGGCAGGATCACTATGGGTAAGAGGGATGCAAGCCGGGGCGGATCATTGTACCACACCCCGGTGATGAACATGCGCTGTGGACCTACCGGGAATGACGCGACAACGACGAACAGGCTGGCGGCCATCAAATACGTCCCGATGAACCACAATTGGGAGCGCCGGACGATGAGAGAAACAATCCCGGCAACTGCCAGGATGGAAACCGCCCACGATACTGGCCGGCCAACAGCAGAACTGGTGAGCACCTCGCCGATGGCCCTTCCGGTGGTTTCCACGGGGGGCCAAAAGGCGGCCTCTTCCAAGGGTCGCACGTTCTGCCACGTGGTCACCAGGCTTGCCACACCTGCGAACAACACAGCGAGCATGCCCAGCAGGCGAGGCCAGGACACGGTGTCTGCCTGGAAGAGTCGGGCCGTTACCTTGCCCCAGGCAAACAGTAATGGTGGAACCATCAGCGCGAGGAATGCCATAACGCTGCTGGGGTGCGCAAGCGCGATACCTGGCAGGCTGGTCAGCAGTAACAGGCCGTCCACTGTTCGGGATTCTGATGTCTCCACCCTCAGGCCCAGCAGACGTATTCCCAAGGCCAGCGCCACAGGTATCAAGGCATTGCCAAGGAAGTTCGGATACAGCACACCAAAATCGAGGAGCAGGAGGGGGAAGGAACCGAAGGCGGCAGCGAGGATGCCAGCCGCAACGGTAACTGCAACCCGGGCGCCGGCAACCGTGTGGGCGAGGAACATGCAACCCAATGGCCACATTAGGGCGGCCACCACAAGATTGACCACGTTGACCGCAACCGGGATGTCGGCGCCGGTGAGGTTCGTCAGCAATGACACAAGGTCATGCCAGGCTGCCGGGTAGAAGGAACCACCCGTAAATGAGCTGATGGTAAGAGAAGAGGCAGAACCCGTGTCCTCTACGTGCCGGATCGCGTTTAAATGGAAGACGTTGTCGAAGGTTTGAGAGAAAGCCTCGGGTGCGCCCACAACAGCAACCACACGCCGGCCCACGAGAAAGGCGGCAACGATGACGGCAGCCCACTGCAATCCGGAAGTCCGCCAATCAACCACGGCGCCCCTGCGCCCCTTGCCCTTCATAAGGAAGGCTGTCAGGGCAAACGCCAGGGCCGCAAAGAGCAATGTCAGTAACAGAACGGGAACTGCAGACCATGTGAGGCCGGCCATGGGTGCCACAACCGCGGCAACTGCAACCAAAGTCACGGTGATAGCAGGGCCCACGGCAAAGAGTGCCAATCCGCGAATTCTGCTTGCCAGCGCGACCACTGTTCCTGGAATGAAGAGAATAGCCACCGCAGCAAAGACAAGCGGAACTATGGAAAACCAGGACACAGATAATCCTCCAGAAATTTAGTTAGAGACGCGCGATAATACCTCAATTCGACATGAGGACATTGCTCTTCGTTCGTAGATGGGTTGAAGCCCGCCGCTGGCTCAGTATTCCAACTCTAGCGTTGGTTCGCCGCCCTCAGGTTAGTAACAGCTTCACCGATAGGACCGTCAAAAACGACATTTCCATGGTCCAGCACGACCCCGCGGTCGCAGATGCGCGATACAAGATCCAAATCATGACTGACGACTATGAGGGTCTTTCCGGCGTCCGAAAGCTGTTTGATCTTATCGAGACATTTACGCTGGAACGGTTCATCGCCCACTGCCAGGATTTCATCAACAAGAAAGATCTCCGGATCCGTGTGGACAGCTACAGAAAATGCCAGCCGGAGGTACATCCCGGAAGAGTAGAACTTCACCTCAGTATCGATGAAGTCACCAATTTCGGAAAACTCAACAATGGAATCGAACTGTTCCCGTATCTGGCTTTCCGACATGCCGAGAATGGCGCCATTGAGGAAAACGTTGTCCCGGCCGGAGAGGTCGGGATGGAAGCCAGCGCCCACCTCAATCAGTCCCGCGACTCTCCCTTGTGTTCCTACGAACCCGCTGTCAGGAAGCATCACTCCCGAGATGTGCTTGAGAAGGGTCGACTTCCCGGAGCCGTTGAGCCCCAGGAGCGCAACTGTCTCCCCTTTTTCGACTTCCAGGCTTACGTCATGCAAGGCGTGAAACTTTTTAGAAAGATCACCCTTTCGCCCTTTCGCAAGCCAAACGACGGCTTCCTTGATAGAGCGGGTATGCCGAAGTACAAACTCCTTGCTGATGTTGCTGACCTGAATGGCAACTGACATTTAAAGCTCCTGCGCAAATCGGCCTTCAAGCCTGCGAAACGTCCACTGCCCGAGGACCAAGACAGCGGCTGAAATGGCAAAACCGAGGGGTATCCACAGAGATAGCAAGTTGGGCGGCAGCGCCGCACTGCCATCCGTCGTTGGCAACCAAAACGCATAGTGGAACGCTTCTATGCCGACGGTAATCGGGTTCACCTGATAGACCGTGAACCAGAAATCCCCGATCTTGTCCCGCACCATGGTCCAGGCATACATGACCGGTGACGCCCAGGTGGCCACCATCAAGAGCATATCTACCAGGTTCTCGAAATCACGAAAGTATACGTTGGCGGAACCGAACAGGAGACCAAGGCCGGTCGCCAGCATCGTAACGATAAGGAAGCCGGCCAGGGCAGCAAGTAACTGGAGGGCCGTTGGTTTCCACCCCACAGCCATGCAGGCGACTATGAGCACCAGCAGCTGTGGAACGAAGTGCACTCCCGAAACCCAAACCGAAGCGACCGGGAACAGCTCCCTCGGCAAATAAATCTTCTTGATGAGGCCGCCGTTGCTGACAATTGAACGGGCCGCGTTACTTAATGCCTCAGTAAAGAAGTTGATGAGCACTATGCCCGAGAAGAGATACACTGCGTAATTTGCCAGCCCATCGGGATTGCGGGCGCTTTTTTCGAGTCCCAGAAAAACGCCGAGTGCAATGTAGAACACAACAAACTGCACACCGGGCTTCACGTAGGACCACAACAGGCCAAGTACCGACCCCCGGTAACGAACCTGGAGTTCCTTCTTGACCAGAAGCTTTAGCAGAAAACGTTGGCGAAATACGTCGAACAGTCCACCCCCTACACCGGGAGACTCAAGCCCTGCGACCTCCCCAGTCTGACTCATTTCACATCGTCCTGGGCATTACTCTCGAAGGTGGCCTTCCACGCCTCCATGGACGTGATCTGAGGCAACGCATTCCGATACTGAGTCCTAAGGCGAGGCCAGTTCTTGAGCACCTTGCCATAAACTCTTACGCTTTCCCCGAGAAGCTCACGCACACGCTTCGGGTCGCGCAGGTACCATGAAGCACCTGTTCCGTCGGCGTTCGACACAATGGCGCTGTCGTATTGCGACATACGCCACCACTTGTTGTCCTGGTGCGGCACAAAGGCCTGCGGGTGTTCCTTTGCAGTTTCCTTGACAGGCTTCGCCACGTGCCGGATGACGTTCTTGGCTGCCCAGGGCACAATGGTCGCGTACGACGGAGCCGAGAAGCCCCTGCCCCGACGGGGCGGGCGTCCGGACTTCAGTTGCGGGAAGTCCTCAACTTCTGGTTTGAACTGCGATTCCGAATACTCCTCGGCGATCTTGCGAATGTCCGGCAACCTGGTGGCGAGGATCGCGTGCAACTGATCCGGGCCTTTCAGGAGATCCTTCATGGCCTCAATCCTGCCGCGGACAGTGAAGTACTGCATGGAAATGAGATGCTTTACATCCAACTTCATGGAATTGTCCAGGAGACCCCCGCCCAGGTCGTACGGGCTGTGAAGAAGGGCGTAGATGAAGCGATTGCGGGTGTGGAAGTACGCCTGCCAGCCGACCAGGTCGTCTTTATCAATCCAGGACACGTGCCAAACTGCCGATCCCGGCAGCGAAACGGTGTTGTAACCGGCCGCTTTGGCCCGTACGCCGTACTCGGAATCGTCCCATTTGATGAAAACAGGCAAGGACAAGCCGATCTCACGGATAACCTCGGTGGGAATCAGGCACATCCACCATCCGTTGTAGTCCACGTCAACCCGGCGGTGCATCCAGGGCGTATCGCGCAGATTTCCGCGGGCAAAATTGTGCCGCATCCGCTGGCCTGGGTTCGGCTCATCCGGGCCAATCAAGTATGGGTTGACGACTTCACCGAGGGTGTGCAGAACATTGCGGTCGTGGAGGTCAAACATATGCCCACCAACAAGCGTGGGTGTTTTGCAATAATCCGCGAAGATACCGAGGCGGACAATGCTTTCGGGTTCAATGACGACGTCGTCGTCGAGCAAAAGGACGTAATCGCTTCCATTTTCCACGGCCTCATACATGCCCCGGGCGAAACCTCCTGATCCGCCCAGATTGTTCTGATGGATCATTCGGAGTTTGTCACCCAAGGCTTGGCGAACCTGCATGAAACCGTCGGCGTCGCGCACTTTTTCGGTACCTTGGTCAACAACTATTACTTCCTTGACGCTTTCCAATGCTTCCGGATGGCTACCCAGGATCCGCAGATTGTTGATGCAGAAAGCGGTCTTATTGAGCGTGGTGATTTCCACTGTGACCGTGCCCGTTTTACGGCGTTCTGCCGATGTTTGCCATTCGGCACCGAGGAAGAGCATTTCCTCGGTTCCAGCAGCAACGTCAAACCAATACCAGCCGCCGTCCCCGAACGGAACGAGGGAAAGGTCGAAAGTGGTTTCGGCATCACCCTGGACCCTGACAGTCTCGACATGCTGGAGGGAGCCGCGGGCGTTCGATTTGTAAACGCTGACCGTACCGCGGCCGGACGTGCGGACATTCAAGCGGACCTCGCGGACGGTTGTCCACCGTTTCCAGTAGGACGCCGCAAAGGCGTTGAAGTAGGTTCCGAAGGAAATCCGCTCACCGGCCCGGACCGATGCAGTGGTCCTGGAGAGCACGTCATCGGCATGAACAGTCCGGTTCAGCCCCTGGTCGTCCATCTGTGGGAGTGCTCCTGCCGCAACTTCAACGGCGCTGGCCACCACACCGGAGTCCATATAAAGCGGCAGGGTCTCCATCCCCCGTTCGCCGGGCAAAATCACGCGCTGGATCGTGGTCCAGGCGGCAGCGTCCTGAACTTCTGCGGCTTGCATTTCGTTATTCTGCTGGGCCACGCTCATGCGTCCACGCCTCCACTTTCCAGCTGTACGCCGCTTTCATAGTGCGGCCGGATCTTGTTGTCGAACATGCTCAGCGCAGCCCCGATAGCCATGTGCATGTCCAGGTACTTGTAGGTGCCCAGGCGTCCGCCAAACAGGACGGCTTTCTCTGCGGCGGCGAGGTCCCGGTACTTGAGCAGGCGCTCCCGGTCGGCGGAGGTGTTCACCGGGTAGTAGGGCTCGTCCCCCTTCTCGGCGAACCGCGAGAATTCGCGCATGATGACCGTCTTCTCGGTCTGGTAGTCACGCTCGGGGTGGAAATGCCGTGGTTCGATCACCCGGGTGTAGGGGATGTCGGCGTCGTTGTAGTTCACAACGGACGTGCCCTGGAAGTCACCAACGTCCAGAACCTCTTCCTCAAAATCGATGGTGCGCCATGACAGGTCGCCTTCGGCATAGTCGAAGTAGCGGTCCACGGGGCCTGTGTACACCACCGGGATGTTCCCCACAACCTTGTTTTTGCTGTACTCATGCGACTCGTCGAAGAAGTCGGTATTCAGCCGCACCTCGATGTTGGGGTGCTCGGCCATCTTTTCAATCCAGGCTGTGTAGCCGTTCGTCGGCAGGCCTTCGTACTTGTCATTGAAGTACCGGTTGTCGTAGTTGTAGCGCACCGGAAGCCGCGAGATGATGCCCGCCGGCAGGTCCTTGGGGTCCGTCTGCCACTGCTTCCCGGTGTAGTGCTTGATGAAGGCTTCGTACAGGGGCCGGCCGATCAGCTGGATGCCCTTGTCGTTGAGGTTCTGGGGATCAGTTCCTGCAAGCTCGCCAGCCTGCTCCTGGATAAGGTCCCTCGCCTGGCCCGGGGTGAGGTTGGCGCGGAAGAACTGGTTGATGGTCGCGAGGTTGATCGGCAGGGAATAGACCTCGCCCTTGTGCACGCCGTAGACCTTGTGCACGTAATTGGTGAAGGTGGTGAACCTGTTGACGTACTCCCACACCCGCTCGTTGGATGTGTGGAAAAGGTGGGCGCCGTACCGGTGGATTTCAATACCGGTTTGCTCTTCCTTTTCGCTGTAGGCATTACCGCCGATGTGGTGGCGGCGGTCGAGGACAACCACCTTCAAGCCGAGCTCAGTAGCGGCCTGTTCTGCGATTGTCAGGCCAAAAAAGCCGGACCCTACGATGACAAGGTCAGCGGTCACAAAATCTCCTGGTTTGAATGCGGGCAGCGCAATGGTGCGCATTGTCTGCTGCTCTAGCCTACCCGAGGCACCACAGCGCACGTCGAATCCGGCACCCCTGTGCCCCACTGAAACGGGTCGTTTTACCCCTCGGCCAGGATGCCTTCCTGCTCAACGTACCTGGCTCCGGTCTGGGGGCAAACCCATTCTCCGCCTTCGTGGTGCAGCGGGTGGCCCGCCTTCCCAACCCAACCAACACGCCGGGCGGGTACGCCCGCCACAAGGGCAAAGTCGGGCACATTCTTGGTGACAACAGCACCAGCGGCGACTGTTGCCCATGCACCGATAGTCACCGGCGCGATACACACCGCCCGGGCCCCGATAGCCGCACCTTCGCGGATAGTGACACCGACTTTGTCCCAGTCGTCCTCTGTCTTCAGCTCGCCGTCGGGAGTCACAGCCCGGGGGAAAACGTCGTTGGTCAGCACCACCGCAGGACCAATAAATACGCCGGCCTCCAGCACCGCCGGCTCGTACACCAGGGCATAGTTCTGGACCTTGCAGTTGTCGCCCAGCATGGCGCCTGGACCTATATAGGCCCCGCGGCCGATCACACAGTTCTCCCCCACCTGCGCGGACTCCCGGACCTGTGCCAAATGCCACACTTTTGTTCCTGCCCCGATGATGGCTTCCTCGGACACATCAGCGCTGTCTGCAACAGTGCTCACAGTGCCTCCTTCATAGCCGGGACCGCGTGTGCGATCGAAGTCTGTAGCGATCCTAACCGAGCCCCGACAGAGTTTGTCCACATACAGAAACTCGTCCGGGCTGCGGCGCCCTCCGGCTGGCTAGCGTGGATTCAAAGGCCGTGAGGATCCATACGCATGAAATTCCATTGCACCCTCGTCCGCAGCCAGGAGTCCGGGCTGCAGGACGCACCCCTGGAACTGACCATCCAGGCCCCCGAAGGCACTGCTGGTGCCCACATCCAAAGCCAACTGACGCGCCAGTTCGGCGCAGGGGGCGTATCGGTCAGCAGCAAGGCGCTTCAGTCACTCACGGTGGGTGAAGCCCCCTTGGTTAATGGCGCGGTTCTGATCGAGGGGGCCGCCCTGCACGGCGCGCGTAACTTACGACGGCGGGCGCCCGCTGATGATGCTCGCCTCGCCCTTGCGGTTCACAGCGGCGTGGGCGCCGGCATCGTCGTGCCGTTACGCCGCGGCTCGTACACCATCGGCAGGAGCAGTACCCGGATCGTGATCCCCGACCCCGAACTCTCCCGTGAACACGCCCGCCTCGATGTCACCGAAACGGACATCATGATCATCGATTTGGACAGCGCAAACGGCGTCGACGTGGACGGCGAGAGGGTTCGGAACGCAGTCATTTCCACGGACTCTGTCATCCGTTGCGGGAACACAAAAATGTCGCTGGTTCTGCTGGACCTGCCGGAAAGAGCACTCGCGGACGCCGGGATGTCCACCCAGGAGCCCCTCACCGTCACCGGCCGAACGGAGGCAAGCAACCGGACAGTGCTCGTCCTGACGGCAGCCCTTCCGTTGCTGATCGGGGTGGGGCTTGCCGTGATCACTGGGATGTGGATGTTCCTCGCCTTTTCAGCCGCTTCAGCAGTATCCGTCCTCGTGCCCCTCGCCGCCGGGCGACGCCAGCGGCGGGAGCTTGCCAAAGCTGTTGCAGCCGCCGTGGAGGAAGACCGGAAACGACGACGCCTGGCGGGCCCGTCGCTTGCATGCCTTGTGCTGGCCGCCCGCCAGAAGCAAGGCAACCCGAAAGAGGGCAGCCAAAGACCGGTCGGCAAAACGCAGACTGCCTCCTCCGACGATGGCGTTGAGGAGGCCGGTGTGTGGCTGCGGCTTGGCGAGGCTTCCCAACCGCCAAACGTGAAAGTTGAGCCGGGCTACCCTTCCGCCGGCCTACCATCCGCAGGCATCGTTCCCGTAGCTTTGGATCCGGATATCGCCAGGACCACCTTCCGGGGACCGGAAGCCGTGGCCGACGGCCTGGTCCGTTCGCTCGTCATGCAACTCGCCGGCTACCCCAGGGCCCGCACCACCCGCGTTCTCATCGTGGGCGACGCGGAGCGCCTTCCTCTGGCCGCGCGGTACCTGCAGGGCAGCACTCTCACCGCTTCCTCCAATGACGCACGCAGGATTTTGGCCGAGGGGTTTGGTTCCGCCCATCAACGTGGTGTCCTCATCATGCTCGGAACTTCGAGTGCACAGGACGACGACACGACGTCCGCCCTGGCGGCGGGGCTTGGCTGGCAGGTCCTTCAGTTCCTCCCTGCTGCCGGCGGAGGTGACCGCCCCTGGGAGGCGGTAATTTCTGAGCGGACATCCATCCTTCGGAGCCCGGCCGGTGAGGTTGCCTTCGTCCCGGATCTCGCCCCGGAGGCAGTGTTCAGCGATTTCTGCCGGAACCTCGCCGGACAACCGGCCCCGCCGGACAAAGGACACAACGCTGTCCCCAGCTCCTGCTCGCTCAGTGACTTCCTGCCGCTTTCCCCAGCCGGGGTCGCGGCCCGGTGGACTGCGAGCGCACAGGCCGATGGTTTGCCTGTGCCTATGGGAATCAGCGCCACTGGAACGCACGGCCTGGACCTCGTCTCAGACGGCCCGCATCTGCTGGTCGCGGGAACCACGGGCTCTGGCAAGTCTGAACTGCTCCGCACGCTCGCCCTGGCATTGGCGCTCAGTCATCCGCCAGACCGCGTGAATTTCCTTTTCGTTGATTTCAAGGGCGGGTCCGGGCTTAGCCCCTTGACCAAACTCGTCCACTGCGTCGGGCTGCTGACCGATCTGTCCACCTACGAGCTCGAACGCACCATGGCCTCGCTCAGGGCTGAGATCAGGTTGCGGGAGGAGGCACTGGCCGCCGCCCGGGTACCGGATCTCGCCTCGTACCGTTCCACCTGGGCTTCCCACAACTTTCCGCTCCCCCACCTTGTGATTGTGATCGATGAATTCAGGATGCTCGTTGACGATGCGCCGGAGGTACTGCGGGAATTGATGCGGATCGCAGCAATCGGGCGGTCACTGGGGATCCACCTGGTGATGGCTACCCAGCGGCCGCAGGGAGCCGTCACAGCGGACATCCGTGCCAATGTCACCTCCAGCATTGCCCTTCGAGTGCAATCCGATATGGAGTCCTGCGACATTATCAACACCAAGGATGCAGCCGGTATCAGCGTGGGTACGCCGGGACGGGCTTTCATGGCGCGGGGTACTGAGGCGCCGCAGGAATTTCAGACCGCGACGATCGGGACAGCCCCTGGTGGGTCTGACCGGGCGGACGTTTTCAAGGTGCAACGCGCCGTGGACTGCTTTACATCGCATGGAACCAGTGATGCAGGCAGAGAAAGCAGCGGGGGCCAACCGTCCGGGCAGCGGACACCCACCCAAGCTGCCCAGCCGTTGGTGGAGATCGTGCAGGACCTGTGGCACGGCCAGAACGGGCCGGCACCCCGCCGTCCGGTGGCCGCTCCCCTGCCTTCGAACCTGCCGGTTCCTGACGGCAGACTGCCGGCAGTCCACCCCGGCAGAGGGAAAGGTGCAGGATGGATGACCGAACTCGGACTGATGGATCTGCCCGAAGAACAAAAGGTGGTCCCCCTCGTATGGAAGCCCCCGGAGCACAGTCATCTGGCGCTGGTCGGCGGCCCGTCTTCAGGTGCGCTGGATGCCCTCGAATTCGCCGTCTCCCAACTTGCCCTCCATCCGGTGGAAGCCCACTGCTACCTGCTGGACGCAGGCGGAACTTTCCGTGGCCTTGCCCCCTCGGGGCGGGTTGGAGCGCAGGTGGGCACGCACGAGCTGCGGCGGGCAGTCCGGGTGCTGGAGCGCCTGAAACAGGAGATGGCCCGGCGGCTAAGCCGCGGTGGCATGAAGGGCGAGGTGCCACTGGTACTGGCTATTTCCGGATGGGGATCATGGATATCGGCGCTGCGCGCAGGACCCCTGGCTTGGGCTGAAGACCTCGTGCAAGATCTGGCCCGGGACGGCAGCCGGGCGGACATTGTGGTGATGCTTGAGGGCGATAGGGAACTTGTCAGTTCCCGGACGTTCGCTTTGCTTGCTAACCGGCTCTATTTCCCCACCGGATCCAATCCGGACAGCCGCATAGCGTGGCCGCGCATGCCGGCCACAGCACGGCACAAGGGACGGGCCGTAGCGTTTGGCCCTATCGCCGGCGGCGGCCCCGCCGTAAGCCAGCTGTACCGCCCGGACCCGGAAATCCTGAGCAAGCCGGGCCTGGCCTCGGCGACGCCGCCCACAAAGCGTCCCTTCCGCATCGAACCACTTCCTGCGCTGGTGCAGGCCACCAAGATCAGTTCGAGCGCAACGAGCAATCGGACCAGCTCCCTCGAGTCTCCAAAGCCGGCCAATAGCGCGCCAGGCAACAACAACGGGGCAAACAGCAGCAACGGCCGGCCACTGTTGATTGGCGTTGGCGGGGATGAGCTCGAGCCAGCATCCATCAGCCTGCCGTACGGAGGCGTGCTCACAGTCCTGGGCGGGCCCGGATCCGGGAAAACCAACTTCCTGAAGGCGTTGCCGCTGATGAATCCGGCAGGCGGGCCATGGCTTCGCCGTGAAGCAGATGGTGACCCCAGTGAGTACTGGCAGAAGTCGGTGGCGATGGCAGCGGCGGGCCGTACGCAACCAGGGACAGTGGCGCTGGTGGACGATGCCGACCTCCTTAACGCCGAAGCCCTGCAGCACCTGTGGGAACTGAACGCATTGGGCTGCGCGGTGGTGCTGACGGCCAACTACAGCCCGCTGCTTTCGCAGCGCGTGCCGTTGGCGATGAAGTCCCGCGCGTCCGGCACCGGAGTGTTGCTGGCTCCGCGTTCATTACAGGATGGGGACCTCTTTGGAACAAGGTTCGAAGTGGAGGCCCACCCGCCGCCCGGCCGAGGAGTGCTAATCTCCCGCAGCGTGGCTCGGAGCATCCAAGTCGGCTGGGCCAACTCCAACGGGCCACATACATAGTGCCGGACCCGAGCATGCAAACGCGGCGTGCAGCCCTAGCAAGGAGTCGAGTCGGTCAAAGTGCCGGCGTCGAACTGCCCGTGCGGGAGGCGAACCTGATGACCTTGTTTTGGAACAACAGCACAATGGCAGTGAACGCGGGGACCAGCATCGCCAGTCCACCCACGGGAAGGCCGGCGCTCAGTGTAGGAAAGCCGATGGTGAGGACAAACAACTGGGCCACCAGGGCAGCAGCCCTGGTCCACCGGTATCCGCGGTAGAGAAAAAGTGCCACCGCGTAAAGCCAGGCCGAGAACGCCAGCAACAGCCCCAGTGTAAAAACGGCACCCCAGAACGACAGCACGGGACTGCCCGCTGCAAGCTGGTAGCCGTACCAGGCGGCCGCGGCCAACAGGGCGGTTGCTTCGGCGGCGACAATCACTGCCACCACGAGCACCGCGGGCGGACGGACCCGGCCACTTGGCTGTTCTGGCCCGGAACCCCCTGCTGGAGCCTGCGGGTCTGGTGGGTTTTCCGGAGGTCTTGACACACTGGCACCCTACCGGACATAGTCGGACAGTGGTGAGGCCCAATACCACCACTGTGATGTATCGCTCAGCGATCCGGGGATTTCAAGCCTTATTACCCCTTGTTTACACAGCGTTAACATGACAGGCTTGATTCAGATGACCAACGGGGCCCTGCCGGGCCCCTTTCCTTTGTAGCTACTAGTGAATAATTTCACAAAGGGCACTTCCCAGAAATGGAGCAACTGATCAGCATGGATTGGCGTAACCGCGCAGCGTGCCTCGAAAAGGACCCGGAACTGTTTTTCCCCGTTGGAAACACAGGTCCGGCGCTCCTGCAGATCGAGGAAGCCAAGAGCGTCTGCCGCCGGTGTCCGGTAGTGGACACATGCCTGCAGTGGGCTCTCGAATCGGGCCAGGATGCCGGCGTATGGGGCGGCATGAGCGAAGACGAACGCCGCGCCCTGAAGCGCCGCGCAGCACGCGCCCGCCGCGCCTCCTGATCCGTCCAGGCACTCAAAGGCTGGCTGAAAAAGCTTAAGAAGAAGGCCCTGGCCGCAACCCGCAAAGGTTGCCGCCAGGGCCTTCTGCTGTCTCCTGCTACTTCGCCGGAAGGATCAGCCGGATCTGCACGGCGGTGCCGCCGCCTTCACGGGGAAGCCACTGGATGCTCCCGCCCAGCTCGCTGGTCACCAGTGTGCGCACGATCTGCAGGCCGAGGCCCTCAACGTGGGGCGTGTCAGGAAGTCCCACGCCGTCGTCGGCAATGGTCACGGTGAGCTCCTCGCCGTCGTCCCCTTCGGAACGGTCGGCCAGGAGCCAGACAGTCCCGGCCCGCCCTTCCAGGCCATGCTCCACAGCGTTGGTGACGAGTTCATTAATCACCAGCGCCAGCGGCGTGGCAAAATCACTCGGCAGCTCCCCGAACATGCCCGAACGCTCGGTCCGGACCTGCTGCGACGGCGACGCCACTTCCGCGGAAAGCCGGAACTGCCGGCCGATCAGCTCGTCAAAGTCGACGCTCTGCGTCAGGCCCTGGGACAGAGTTTCGTGAACCAGTGCGATGGTTGCCACCCGGCGCATCGCCTGTTCGAGCCCCTGCTTCGCCTCATCGCTCACCATCCGGCGGGACTGCATGCGCAACAGCGCGGCTACGGTCTGCAGGTTGTTCTTGACCCGGTGGTGGATTTCGCGGATGGTGGCGTCCTTTGTCACCAGCTCCATCTCGCGCCGCCGAAGTTCGGACACGTCGCGGCAAAGGACCAGCGCGCCGAAGCGCTGCTGCTCATCACGCAGTGGGATGGCCCGCAGTGACAGGCTTACGCCGCGGGACTCGATCTCGCTGCGCCACGGCATCCGTCCGGTTACTACCAGTGGCAAAGTTTCGTCCACCATGCGGCGGTCCTTCAGCAGGCTGGCCGTGACCTCGGCCAGGGAGCGCCCCTCCAGGGACTCCCCGTCACCGAGGCGCCGGAAAGCGGACACACCGTTGGGGCTGGCGTACTGCACCACGCCCTCGGCGTCCAGCCTGATGAGACCGTCACCCACACGAGGTGCGCCGCGGCGGGAACCCGTGGGCGAGGCGAAGTCCGGCCATAGCCCCAACGTCCCCATCCGCAGCAGGTCGTAGGCGCACTGCCGGTACGTCAGTTCAAGCCTGGAGGGCATGCGTGAACTTGAAAGGTCCATGTGCGTGGTGACAACGGCCAGGGTTCGCCCGTTCCGGACCATGGGAACGGCTTCCACCCGGAGCGCCATTTCGCTGCTCCAGTTGGTTTCGCTGGAGCGCTCGATAGAGCGGCTGTTCCAGGCCTTATCCACCAGCGGCTGGAGGTCGGAGCGGATTGGTTCCCCCACGAAGTCGCCATGGAACACCGTATGTGTGGTGGACGGCCGGACGTGAGCCAGCGCCACGTACCCGTGGTCCGGGTGGGGGAACCAGAGCGCCAGGTCGGCGAACGCCAGGTCCGCGACCATCTGCCAGTCCCCCACCAGGAGGTGCAGCCATTCGGCATCGCCCGGCCCGAAATCAGCATGTTCCCTGATAGGGTCCGTAAAGATTGCCACTGCACCTCCATTTGCGACGCAGCACCGGCTAGCGTCGGACGATTGACCTCAAGAGCCTCAATGCTACCGACAGTGAAGCCATATCGTCGGCCTCGAGGGCATTGACCTCATCAAACATGCTCTTCGCGCGGACCAACTGCTCGGCGTTCTGCGCCTCCCAGTCCTTGAGCCGCGCCTCCGGTGAATCGGCCGCAGCGGTGGCGTCCAGCACCGCCGTCGTGATGTCCGAGACTGTGGAATATAAATCATCGCGCAAGGCAGCCCTGGCCAACGCCTGCCACCGGTCCTGCCGCGGCAGGCTGCTGATCCGCTCCAGGAGCGAATCCGCGTGGAACCGGTTGAAAACGGTGTAGTAGACCGCCGCGATCTCCTCCACAGGATTCCTGCGAACCCTTGCGATCTTAGCGATGTCCAGCAGGACAAAGCTCTCGAACAGCTCCGCCCAGCGCAGGGCCAGCCCCTCGGGAAGCTCCCATTCGCGGGCCGTCTCAAGCCAGCCGGCCACCCTGTCCCGGTCGTCGCCGCGCAGGTACTCCAGCAGGCGCGCCCGCATCGGGTCGACGAGGGGCTTGAATTCCTCCACAACGTCGGCGATGGGCCTGGACACGCTGCCCTGTCCCAGCAACCACCGGACGGCCCGGTCAAGCAGCCGCCGGATGTCCAGGTGGACTGCGCTCCAGTGCTCGGTCGGGAACGACGCCGGCAGGCTGTTCAGCTCCTCCACCATCGCATCGAGCTCGTAGACCTCGCGCAGGGCAACGAAGGCCTTGGCTACCGCAACTTCAGAGGCCGACGTTTCTTCCATAGTCCGGAAGGCGAACGTGATGCCGCCAAGGTTGATCATGTCGTTGGCCACCACCGTGGCGATGATCTCGCGGCGCAGCGGATGAGTATCCAGCTCCGCATCGAAGCGATCCCGCAGCTGCTCCGGGAAGTAGGCCCGCAGCGTCTTCCGGAACCATGGGTCATCAGCCAGGTCGCTGTCCCGCAGCGCTGAGGCCAGCTCGATTTTGGCGTACGCGGCCAGCACCGACAGTTCCGGAGAGGTCAGGCCCTGGCCCTGCTGCAGCCGTTCGTGCAGCTCCGCCGTGGTGGGCAGCGCCTCCAGCTCCCGGTTCAGGTCAGCTTTCTTCTCCAGCCAGTCCATCAGGCGCTCGTAGCTCGGGCTCCACTCGGCCACGCGGGTACGGTCGTTCAGCAGCAGGATGTTCTGGTCGATGTTGTCCTCAAGGACCAGGCGTCCCACCTCATCCGTCATCGACGCAAGGAACCCGGCGCGCTCTTCGGCGGACAGCTTCCCGGCAGCCACCATGCGGTCCACGAAGATCTTGATGTTGACCTCGTGGTCCGAGCAGTCGACGCCGGCGGAGTTGTCGATGGCATCGGTGTTCAGGATGACCCCCTGCAATGCGGCCTCAATTCGGCCACGCTGCGTCATGCCAAGGTTTCCGCCTTCGCCCACTACTTTGACGCGCAGGTCCTTGCCGTCCACCCGGATGGCGTCGTTGGCCTTGTCCCCCACCGAGGCATTGGATTCGGTGCTCGCCTTGACGTAGGTTCCGATCCCGCCGTTGTACAGCAGGTCCGCAGGCGCCAGCAGGATGGCGCGAAGGAGTTCGGGCGGGCTGAGCTCGGTGGTGTCCGCAGGCAGTCCCAGGGCAGCCCGGACCTGGGCCGACACCGGAATCGACTTCGCCTGGCGCGCGAACACGCCACCGCCTTCGCTGATGAGTGACTTGTTGTAGTCGTCCCACGAAGACCTGGGCAGCTCGAACAACCGCTGCCGCTCCACGAACGAGGTCTCCTCGTCCGGGTTGGGGTCGAGGAAGACGTGGCGGTGGTCAAATGCCGCGATGAGCCTGATGTGCCTTGAGAGCAGCATGCCGTTACCGAACACGTCACCGGACATGTCTCCCACACCCACCACGCTGAAAGGCTGCGTCTGCGTGTCCAGGTCCAGCTCGCTGAAGTGGCGTTTCACTGATTCCCAAGCGCCGCGGGCGGTAATGCCCATAGCCTTGTGGTCGTAGCCCACCGACCCGCCGGAGGCAAAAGCGTCCCCGAGCCAGAACCCGTATTCGGCAGCCAGCCCGTTCGCGATGTCCGAGAAGGTTGCGGTGCCCTTGTCCGCCGCCACCACGAGGTAGGAATCGTCGCCGTCGTGCCGTACAAGGTCCGACGGCGGCACGAGCCGCTCGTCGTCGCCCTCCGTCAGGAGGTTGTCAGTGAGGTCGAGCAGGCCGCGGATGAACGTCTTGTAGCTTTCGATGCCTTCGGCCATCCACGCGGAGCGGTCCACCGTGGGATCCGGGAGCTGCTTGGCGAAGAAACCTCCTTTGGCTCCGGTGGGCACGATGACGGCGTTCTTGACCGTCTGCGCTTTCACCAGGCCGAGGACTTCGGTGCGGAAGTCCTCGCGCCGGTCGGACCAGCGCAGTCCGCCGCGGGCCACCTTGCCGAATCGAAGGTGGACACCCTCGACGCGGGGGGCGTAGACCCAGATTTCGAACATGGGGCGCGGGAAGGGCAACCCCTTGATCTGTGGGGGATCAAGCTTGAAGCTCAGGTGCGGTTTGTACTGGTAGAAGTTGGTCCGGAGCGTGGATTCGATCAGGTTGAGGAAGGTCCGCAGGACGCGGTCCGCATCCAGCGTGGCCACCTTTTCGATGGCCTCCGCCAGTTCTCCACGCACGGATGCCTGGGCCTGAACCCGCTGGTCTTCGCTCAGCGAAGGATCGAAGCGGGCGGCGAAGAGCGCGCTGAGGCCCCTGGTGACGTCCGGGTTGGCGAGCAGGGTGTCAGCCATGAATCCGAAGGAATTGCTGTTGCCCATCTGGCGCATGTACCGGGCGTAGGCGCGCAGCACAGTGATCTGGCGCCACTGCAGTCCCTCCCGGAGGACCAGCCTGTCAAAGGCGTCGGACTCGGCCGCGCCGGTCACGGCGGCACCGAAGGAATCAGCAAGCAGCTCATTGGTGGCCAGCGGATCCACACCCGCTGGGTATTTCAGGCCGAGATCGTACAGGAAAAAGTCCCGCCGGTCCGCGGTTTCGATCTCGAACGGGCGCTCGTCGAGCACCTCCAGGCCAAGGTTGTGGAAGAAGGGCAGGATCTGGCTCAGGCTCTTTGGCTCCAGCATGTAGAGCTTGACCCGGGCGTCCTCCTCCAGTGTTGCCCCTGCCCCTTCGGGAAGGTAGACGTGGACGCCGGGGCGTTCCTGCTTGGCACCTGCTGTACGTTCCGCGGCCGCACCGTATTTTTCGAAGCGGGCGATGTCCTCGAGGGCGTCCTCAACTTCGTAGTCCACCCGGTAGCTTGCAGGAAAGGCTTCCGACCATATGGCCGCCAACTCCTTGGCCTCACCCACATCCCGGCCTTCGCGCAGGACTTCAGCGATGCCTTCGCTCCAGGAGCGGGCGGCGAGCACGAGCCGCTTTTCCAGTTCCTCCGTGTTGACATGGCTGACGTCGGCACCCTTGGGCAGGCGGATGCGGAAGAAGAGCCGGGCGAGGGCAGACTCCGTCATGCGCGCCTCGTAGTCAATGGACACGGCCTGGAAGGTTTCGCGCAGTTCCTGCTCAATGCGGAGCCGGACGTTGGTGGTGTACCGGTCCCGGGGGAGGTAGACGACGGCGGACATGAAACGGCCATAGATGTCGGGACGCAGGAAGAGCCGGGTGCGCCGGCGTTCCTGGAGTTTCTGGATTCCCAGGGCCGTGGCAGCGAGGTCCGGAACCTCGATCTGGAAGAGTTCATCCCTAGGGTATGTTTCCAGGATGCCCAGGAGGTCTTTGCCGGAGTGCGAGTCCGGCGGGAAGCCGGCACTGCTCAGGACGTCATCGACCTTTTCCCGGACGATGGGAATGTTGCGGACGGACCCTGTGTAGGCACTGGTGGCGAAGAGGCCGATGAAGCGCTGCTCGCCGTTGACATTGCCTGCGGCATCAAAACTCTTAATTCCGATGTAGTCAAGGTATGCCGAACGGTGGACCGTGGAACGCGAATTGGCCTTGGTGATAACAAGGGCACGCTTTTCACGTGCTTTCTTCCTGCCGGTGTCGGTCAGGTGCTGGATGTGCGGTGAGTCAGCGGATGCGCGCAACAGTCCCAGGCCGCTGTCTTCGCGCAGTTCCAGCACATCTTCCCCGTCCACATTGACGAGGTCGTATTCCCGGTAGCCGAGGAAAGTGAAGTTGCCGTCATCGAGCCAGTGCAGGAGGTCCTGAGCCTGGCGCAGCTCGGCGATCTGGGCCGGGTTGGCCACCTTATCCAGGTTCTCTGCGATCTCCAGCGCCTTCTGGCGCATCTTGGGCCAGTCTTCAACTGCGGCCCGGACGTCGTTCAGTACACGCTGCAAGCCTTCCAGGAGAGAGGCTTTGGCCTCATCGGTGACGCGGTTGATCTCGACGGCGATCCACGACTCCATATAAGAGGCGTTCTCACCCTGTGCAATGAGGTGGGACAGGCTGGGCATGGCGGCGGTGTCACCGCTGGAGATGCCGATATGGGAGGGGACTTTGTTGACCTTCACCAGTGCGCCGGTTTCCCTGTTGCGGGCCGCAACGAACAGCGGGTGGACCACCAGCCTGATGGCCGCGTGCTGGCGGACCAGCTCCGCGTTGACGGAATCGACGAGGAACGGCATGTCATCGGTGACTACGAAGACCACGCTGCTGTCTTCCTCATCATGGATGGCGATGTTCGCCTGGCCCGGCTTCCTGATGGAAGCGACGTTGCGGTGCCCCTCCGCCCGGGCGGTCAGCAGATCCCCGGTGTAGCTCCGGGCGTCCTCGTCAGCCAGGTGCTCATAGTAGTCCCCGAGAAAGCCTTCATGGCCTTCAATGGAAAGGGGCTGATCCTCCACGCTGGATCCAGACGACATCGACAAACGCCTCCATCACAAGTCTTCGCTGCATCGTCGCAGCTCTTACGGCGAGCCTAGTCCTTTAGTTTCCGCCGTGCTGTGGAAGAAAATACAGAGGTTTTCGGTTTTTGCTGGGCGGGTGCACAAACGAGTTCGGCGATGGCGCGACGAAGCGGAGAATCCGGGGCCACTTCCAGCAACAGTGAGCCGCCAAGCAGCGCGGAATCGGCTGCCGCGGCGTCGTGCGGCAGGAAGGCCTTGAGTTCCGACGCCGGGCCGTAGCGTGCCCAGGCGTCCTGCAGTTGGCGCTCCGGGCCCCGGCCCACGGAGGAGGAGCGGACTTTATTCATCACGACGACGGGCGCAGCCTGCGGCACCGCATCCTCAAGCTCGGCAAGGCCGCGCACAAGCCGTGGCACCCCCACAGGGTCCGCTGCGCCGACCGCATAAACGGTGTCCGCCAGCTCAAGCGAACGCAGGGTGGCTGCGTTCCGCCGGGGAGCCATAGTGTCAAAACTCAATTCCTCATCGGCTTCCAGGCAGAAGCCGGTGTCCACACACAACAACCTCAGCGATCTGCCGGGCACGCTCCAGCACCAAGCCAAGGGCCGGTGCCCGCAGTTCGGTCCACCGGTCCGCGCGGGTGATGCCGGTCAGTACGCGGAAGGAGCCCAGTTTCGTGGCAACCGGAGTGGCCACCTTCTTCAAGGCCTCGGTGTCCAGCAAGCCTTGGTCGGCTAGCCTGCAGGCCTGGGCCAGACCGGCTGATTCATCCATCAGGCCCAGGACCGCGGCAACGCTCGCCCCATAGCTGTCAGCGTCCACGAGGAGGACCGATTTTCCCTCGGTGGCCAGTTCGCCGGCAATGTTGGCGGCAAGGGTTGTCCGGCCCGGCGATCCTGCCGGGCCCCAGACCGCGATGATCTCTCCGGGCCCCGGCTCGTCGGGGCTCCTTGCGGTGTCCACCTCAACGGGGGTGAGGGCAGCACCAGGATCGGCGGGGGCGCTGCGGTAGGCTTCGCCGGGTCCGCCACCGGTCAGCAGCGCCACTGCCTCGGCGATCCTTTCCGACAGCACCATCGATTCCACCCCGGTCAGGGCCGAGGCTACTCCTATCCCCCGCAGCCTGGCGGCTTCCTCGGCCGAGTCGGTCAGGGCGATGACGGCTACGCCCACAGCCCCCAGCCGGTCCACGAGTGAGGCGGTGAGATCTTCCGAGCCGTCCGCAACTACCGCGGCGCGCGCCAGTCCGCTCTGGCAGGCTGCCAGCAGTTCGGTGAGTTCCGTACATCTCCGCACTACCGTCACAGGTCCATGAAGGCGTTCCAGTCCGCCGACCAGGTCCTCGCGGCCCTGGCCCACGGTGACGACGGGAATGCTCATCGAGTGCCACCCCCAGGATTCCAGACCACGGAAATTTTCGCTTCATTGGCCTGCGCACCGAGCAGGGCGGGCATCTGGATGTCCTCGACGAGAACCATCAACACGGTGGTCCGGGAGGATCCCAGGGTTGTGGTGCCCTCGGTGACCTCGGCAATCTCAGCGCCAGCCAGCAGAAGCTTCGGCTCACTGAACCCATTCCGCGCGTCGGGCTGGGCTACCCAGACATCAACCCTTGCGCCCGGAACCGCCTGGGCGGGCAACGCTTCTTCAATGGTGAGGGCAACGGGCTTGCGGTCAAGCTCATCCACTGCGCCCAGGCTGGCCCTCGGCACAAGTTGGTCCTTGCCTATCCTTTGGACGGCAACAACGCCTTCCGGCAACCCCGACTCGGCGGTGATGTACTGGGACTCGGTCTCGCCCAGCCTCACCTTGGCCCGGACGACGTTCTCCGGCGTGAGCCTTTCACCCACGGCAATGCCATCCCTGGCAGCGTAGACCTCTGTGGTCCGGTCCGCGCTGTCCATCAGGAAAACGACGCCTGCCACGGATGCCAGCACAAGGAGAACACCTGCCAGCAGCCGGGGGTCCTTCCAGGAAGGTCGTTTCAGCCTGGCCGCCGAAGCAGATGACTCAGGAACCATTACCTTTTTCTCCCCCCAATGTGCACCGGGACTGCGCGGTGTGCCCGGACTCCCCATTGTTGCCGCAGGGGCCCGGTAACGAAAGTCATAAATTCAAACAGGATCAAATTGTGGATAACGCCAGCAAAATACACCTGCCGGTGGCAAAATGGGTCCATGCCCAGGTTTCTTACGCTCGCAGATGTCGCGGAACAGCTCCAGATCAATTCCCCGGCTGCTTACGCCCTGGTGCGCAGCGGCGAGCTCAAAGCCATCCAGGTGGGCGGCCGCGGCCAGTGGCGCGTCGAGGAAAAAATGCTTGAGCAGTACATCGAGGAACGTTATGCCGAGGCGAGCCGCATGATCCAACAGTCCAAGTCCAAGTCAGTGTGACTTCCGCCTGCGGCAGGTGCCGTCCGGGACAGACTGACGCTCACTCGCCTGTACGGCGCGATGTAATGGCCGCCAAGGCAGCAAAGGGAATGGTGGCAACGTGGCTGACCTGCTGGCTCCGCCGCACCTCACCGGGGTTGAGGACGGCAAGGTCAAGATAGTCCTTGCCCACACGGTCGATGACCCCTGCCAGCCGCACAGACCCTGAAGTACCCCCGACAAGGACCGAGAGTTCTGCCCTGTCCCTGGCCATGCTGCGCAGGGCATGGGAAAGACCCAACTTTCGCCGGACCGATGACATTTCCGCGGTCGAGAACCTGCCCAGCCCCATGTACCGTGCAGCCGCTGCATACGGAATAAGGGTTTGGTGCTGTCCTTCATTAAGTACCAGTGCATCGCCGCCAGTGTGCACGAGCGTG
This sequence comes from Pseudarthrobacter sp. W1I19, assembly GCF_030817835.1. NCBI lineage: Bacteria > Bacillati > Actinomycetota > Actinomycetes > Micrococcales > Micrococcaceae > Pseudarthrobacter > Pseudarthrobacter sp. W1I19. The sequence goes on along the minus strand of NZ_JAUSZR010000001.1, from coordinate 1,423,247 downwards.
CCTGAAAACGACTCCCCTGATGCCAGGTAAACCGTAAGCCGGCACCCCAACACTCCGCGCAGACGGTCCGCGAGTTCCAGGCCGACCATCTCTGCCCTGGCCCGCTCGTTAATCTCCGCGTCGAGCGCCAGCCTGTCCGCCTCGGTGAATTGGCTTTCCAGATCGTTGAAGAGTGCATCCCAGCGCATTCGGCAAGCGTAGGGCCCCTTTCTTCCCCTGGTCAACGCACCAGACTTTTTCTCTCCAACGTCTGGACAAAGGAAGAATAAAAGGGGCAAACTAAAGCTTGCTGCATCAAACAGCATCAAATTGCACCAAACAGGGACTGACATGCCAAAGCAAGCAGAATCTTCTACATGGACCGACGCCCTCTGCGCTGCAGCAATTCTGCTGCTGGGTGGTCTGCTCTGTTTGGTGGGGGCCGGCCTGCTGGAGCAGTGGCAGCATTCCTCGGCACACCGCCAGGAACTCCAAGCGGAGGACCTGCTGGGAGCAACGGCAGCTGCTGCCGGAGCCATTCTGGTGGGTTGGTGGTTTCTGTCCCTGCTCCTGGCCGGAGCCACTATTGTCTTTGACCGGATGGGAAAAATGCGCGCTGCAGCGTTTACGCGCCGGCTGTCGCCTGCTTTTATGCAACGGCTTGTACTTGCTGCGCTGTCGGTCCAGTTGGTGGCCGGCCCAGCGGCGAACGCGGCTGCGACCATTCCAGGCCCGGAATGGGCTCCCACACAGGAGCACGTTTCGTCCGCTCCGGCGGGTCCCGGAAACGTTACTAACCCGTCAAGCTTTACCGGAATCGGAACGGACGGGCCCATGGAACTTGACCCGCTTGAAGAACCTGTGACGGACAAGGCATTTCCTCCGTCCGATTTCGAGCCGGGCTGGCAGCCGGCAGCCCCTGTGGTCGGCCCAGGGCTCCTGGCGGCGCCGGCTGTGCGTAACTCCAGTGATGCCGGTACGGAGGCAGTGACAGTGCTTGCCGGCGACACCCTATGGGACATCACCGCCTTCGCGATGGGGCCGGAAGCAACAGACGTGGAGATCGCCATGGCATGGCCCCGATGGTACGAGGCCAACCGCTCAGTTATCGGCCTGAATCCGGATGTGCTGCTTCCGGGACAAATCCTTCAGCCGCCAACCGCGGCATAACTACGGGCCGGGCTCCGAAGTATCCCAGCCGCTAATTAAGGGGAAAGCAATGACTGCAGTGACACCGATCAGGGCCGGCCAGCGATCTGGAAGGGCTGAGAATACCCCGGCCCCTCATGTCCTGCCGGCCCGCACCCGGGACTTAACGCCAAACCAAGCCGGAGCTCCTTCCGGATTGCGGGCTGTTGATGAGCTGTCCGAGGTCCGCGCAATCACCCGCGGCACGGTGCAGGCCGCCATGGAAGTGCTGGCGGGAATCCGTCCCGTCCACCAGCTGGCCCGCCGCCTCGATCCGCGGTGCCTGTCAGCGCTGCAGCATCGTGCCTGCCTGATAAGGCGCGAAGTCGCCCGGACGAACAATCCGGCGTTGGCGCGGCTGCACAGAAATTCCACCGTCCGCTCGGTGCGCGTTTGCGAAGTGGCCGAGGGGATTTACGAGGCAAGCGCCGTGGTGGTGGACGACGTCCGTGCCCGGGCTGTCGCTGTCCGCCTGGAACGGAGCAAGCAGGTATGGCGGGTCACTGAGCTTGTCATCGGCTGAGGGCGTCATGGCTATAAGCAGCAGCGGAATGGACTGGAACTGGAGCAGGGCCGGGAATCACATTCCCGGCCCTGCTCCGTGTTCTTAATTGCCCGCCGGCCCACTCATGGCGGTTACCGCTTCTTCTTCTTTGCGGGACGCTTAGCTGCATCCTGAGCTGCTGCCTTGGCCGGGTTTCCGGAACGGCCGGACTGCCGCGTCTCCACGCGGGTCTGCGTTCCGCCGCTTTCGCTCGGAGCGGTGTACTGCAGCTGGGCCGGCTGCGCCGGCGCTTCCAGGCCGGCGGCCCGCACCTGGGGCTCAACGTGCTCGGTGTGCCCGCCCTCGGCGTCGGCAACCACCACATCCTGGGCGGGGGTGACTTCCACTTCCAGGTTGAACAGGAAACCCACGCTTTCCTCGCGGATGGCCTCCATCATGCTCTGGAACATGGCGAAGCCCTCACGCTGGTACTCAACGAGCGGATCGCGCTGGGCCATGGCCCGCAGTCCGATTCCCTCCTTGAGGTAGTCCATCTCATAAAGGTGTTCCTGCCACTTACGCCCGATAACTGACAGCACAACCCGGCGCTCCAGCTCGCGCATGCTTTCGGAGCCAATCGCCTCTTCCCGGGCCTGGTAGACCAGACGCGCGTCGGACAGCAGCTCTTCCTTCAGCATCTCGACAGTGAGCCTGGACTTTCCGCCTGCTTCCTCGATGATCTCCTCCGGGGTGACACTGACCGGATAGAGCGTTTTGAGGTTGGTCCAGAGCTGGTGGAAGTCCCAGTCGTCTCCGTTTCCTTCGGCTGTCGCAGCGTCAATGAGCGCCGTGATGGTGTCCTCCACGAAGTACTGCACCTTTTCGTGCAGATCATCGCCCTCAAGGATGCGGCGGCGGTCGCCGTAGATGGCTTCGCGCTGGCGGTTGAGGACGTCGTCGTACTTCAGGACGTTTTTGCGCTGCTCAGCATTGCGGCCCTCCACCTGGCCCTGCGCGGAGGCGATGGCCCGCGAGACAAGCTTGGATTCCAGGGCGACGTCGTCCGGCACCGAGCTGTTCATCAGCCGTTCCGCAGCACCGGAGTTGAAGAGGCGCATCAGGTCGTCGGTCAGCGAGAGGTAGAACCTGGACTCGCCCGGGTCACCCTGGCGGCCGGAACGCCCGCGGAGCTGGTTGTCGATGCGGCGCGATTCGTGCCGTTCGGTACCCAGAACGTACAGGCCGCCGAGGTTCAGTACTTCCTCGTGTTCGTCCTTGACGGACTGCTTTGCAGCTTCCAATGCCTCTGGCCAGGCGGACTCGTATTCCTCAGAGTTCTCTTCCGGGTCAAGCCCGCGCTTCGCCAACTCGGCCACTGCAGTAAATTCGGCGTTGCCGCCGAGCATGATGTCGGTACCGCGGCCGGCCATGTTGGTTGCTACGGTGACAGCGCCCTTGCGTCCGGCCTGGGCCACGATGGCAGCTTCGCGTGCGTGGTTCTTCGCGTTCAGGACCTCGTGGCGGATGCCCTCCTTGCCGAGGAGCCGGGACAGATATTCGCTCTTCTCGACGCTGGTGGTTCCCACAAGCACAGGCTGGCCCTTTTCGTGCCGCTCCGCGATGTCCTTAACGACGGCGTCGAACTTGACGGTCTCGTTCTTGAATACGAGGTCAGGCTGGTCGATCCGCTGCATGTCCCGGTTGGTGGGGATGGGCACAACTCCAAGCTTGTAGGTGCCCATGAATTCCGCGGCCTCGGTCTCGGCAGTACCAGTCATGCCCGAGAGTTTGTGGTACATACGGAAGTAGTTCTGCAGCGTCACCGTGGCCAGGGTCTGGTTCTCGGCCTTGATCTCGACGCCTTCTTTGGCCTCGATGGCCTGGTGCATGCCCTCGTTGTAGCGGCGGCCGGCAAGGATACGGCCGGTGTGTTCGTCCACGATCAGGACCTCGCCGTCGAGGATGACGTAGTCCTTGTCCCGCTTGAACAGTTCCTTGGCCTTGATGGCGTTGTTGAGGAACCCGATCAGGGGTGTGTTGGCGGACTCGTAGAGGTTCTCGACCCCGAGGTAGTCCTCGACTTTCTCGATGCCGCTTTCCAGGACGCCTACCGTGCGCTTCTTTTCGTCAACCTCGTAATCCTTCTCCGGCTGGAGCCGCAGGACCACCTTGGCGAATTCGCTGTACCAGCGGTTGGTGTCGCCCTGCGCCGGACCGGAGATGATCAGCGGTGTCCTGGCCTCGTCAATGAGGATGGAGTCCACTTCGTCAACGATGGCGAAGTGATGCCCGCGCTGGACCAGTTCGGCCTTGTCCCACGCCATGTTGTCGCGGAGGTAGTCGAAACCGAATTCGTTGTTGGTGCCGTACGTGATGTCGGCGGCGTACTGCTGGCGCCGGACAGAGGGATCCTGGTTCGACAGGATGCAGCCGCTGGTGAGGCCAAGGAAACGGTACACGCGCCCCATGAGGTCGGACTGGTATTCGGCCAGGTAGTCATTCACGGTGACCACGTGGACACCTTTGCCGGCGAGCGCATTGAGGTAGGCAGGAGCAGTTGCCACCAGGGTCTTGCCTTCACCGGTTTTCATTTCCGCGATGTTGCCCAGGTGCAGCGCGGCGCCGCCCATCAGCTGGACGTCGAAGTGGCGCATGCCCAAGGTACGCGAGGAAGCTTCCCGGACCGCGGCGAAGGCCTCCGGAAGCAGGTCGTCGAGCTTCTCGCCGTCCTGGTGGCGTTCGCGCAGCCTGTCAGTTTCCTCACGGAGTTCGGCATCCGTGAACGTCTTGAATGAGTCTTCCAGGGCATTGATGGAGTCGGCATAGTTCCGCAGTTGCCGCAGGGTTTTTTTGTCACCCGTGCGGAGAAGTTTTTCGATAAGTGATGCCACGTGAAGATGCTCCCAGTCGTTGCCGCCGAATTCTGGCGTTTTTAGTCTACGGGAGAGACACCGGGCCGCTGCGTGTTTTCCCTCAGAGCGGAGCGGCCAATCCGCCTGTTACGGCCTGGGCGAGTTCGCAGGCAAGATCGCCCCGCGGACAGATCTCCATGCCGGGCAGTCCCAGCCAGTCCGCCATCAAGCGAAGCTCTGCAGCGAGTTCGACGGCGGTATCCGGCGGGGCATCAGGCTCGGCATAAGCGGATCGAACCAGCAGTTTCCCGCCTGCGCGGTCAGCCTTGAGGTCCACCCGTGCCACGATTCTGTCGCGCAGGAGGAAGGGCAGGACGTAGTATCCATAGCGCCTTTTGGGTTCAGGAGTGTAGATCTCTATGCGGTAATGGAAGCCGAACAGCTCCTCAAGCCGGCGCCGTTCAAAGACCAGGGAATCGAACGGGCTCAACAGCGCCCGGCCTGTCGCACGCCGCGGCAGCCTGGCTTCCGTGTGAAGGAACACTTCACGGTTCCAGCCTGCCACCGTTACAGGTTCCAGCCTGCCGGAGTCCACGAGATGGTTCACTGATGCCGCTGCGGCCTTGACCGGGGTGCGGAAATAGTCAGCGAAACACCGCACGGTCCCGATGCCGTGGGCTTGCGCCGCGGCATCGATCAGCCGGTGAAGGGCCGGCTCGAGGTCGCGTTCCCCGGGTTCCGCGCCGGGAAGATTGGGCAGCACCTTCGCAGTGAGTGTGTACCTCCGCTCGAATTGCTCCGTCCTGGAGGCGGCTGAAACAACGCCCTCCTCAAACAGGTGCTCCAGTACCCTCTTGACCGCGCTCCAGTTCCAGCCCCAGTTGGCGTTCTGTTTCTCCTCCACGTGGCCGATGCGGTCGGCAATCTGGGCGGCGGTCAGAGGCCTTGCCGTTGCGAGCGTTTCCAGGATTCTGGCGGAAATGGTGGCGCGCAAGGCCGGATCCATGCTGTGGGCGCCCACCCAGGAACGTTTCTGCCACAATCGCAGGTCGGCGAAGTGCTCGGGCCGGATGTAGCTGGCTTCGTGCGCCCAGTACTCCACCATGCGTCGCGGATGTGTGGCTGACATCCGCTGGAGGATGTTGCGGTCGTAGTTCCCAAGCCGGGAGAAGAAAGGAAGGAAGTGGCTCCGTGCCAGGACATTGACGGAATCGATCTGGACAAGCTGGAGCCGGGCAAAAGTCCGGCCCACCGTCCGTGATGTCACGGGGCCGGCGGGCCGTCCTTTGTCGAGTCCCTGTGCTGCCAATGCGATCCGCCGGGCCTGGTCCAGGCTCAGCGTCGGCACATCAGTCCTCTCTGTGGATGGTGATTACCACCCTAGGCGTTGGCTGCTGCGTCGTCAGAACGGTACGCGAGGATTTTTTCTTCAACCACGGTGTCGCCCGGTTCGCATTCATGGTCCAGGGTGATGACCCCGTAAGTCCAGCCGCGGCGCCGGTACACAACAGACGGTGTATTCGTGGCCTTATCCACGAAAAGGTAGAAATCGTGGCCCACAAGTTCCATGTTGTCCACGGCATCATCGAGCGAAAGCGAAGCGGCCGGGAAGACCTTGCGCCTGATCAGGACCGGGGAATCGCCGGCCGGAATGTCATTATCGACATCGTAGGGAGATTTCTCTGCGGGGGCCGGCGCTGTTTCGGTCCGGTGGCTCGCCTCTACATAAATCGGTTCGTGGGCGCTGGCGGGTTCCAGCGTGGCGGTGGCTTCACGGACGGCTTTGGGTGTGTGGCGTCCGTGATGGACCTTCTTGCGGTCCTTGGCGCGGCGGAGCCGCTCGAGCAGCTTGTTGTATGCGAGGTCGAATGCAGCGAATTTATCAGCGGCACTTGCTTCGGCACGGATCACCGGCCCCCTGCCCAATACTGTCACTTCAACAGTCAGCTGGTCGCCGGTCTGCCGTGAGCTGGTCTCCTTTGAAACTTTTGCATCGACGCGCTGGACCTTGTCCCCCAGCGACTCGATCTTTGAGATCTTCTCCCCGGCATATTCGCGGAACCGGTCTGAGACTGTCAGATTTCGTCCGCTGATCATAAACTCCATGGTGCCCTCCAAATGACTTCGGTGACACGACGGCAGCACTTCGCTGGGCCGATCTGATTGACAGTCAAGCCCCTTTCCGAGCCGCCATCGACAGGTACATTCTGTTCTTGGTACCCAACACCGACGTTAGTTCATAGCCATCCGTTATTCATCCTTTCGTGGTTTATTTTTTTCTAAGTCATGCCCCTCCCCGCTGGGTTCAGCGGATGCGGCGCCGGCGGCTGCGGAGTCCGGCGGGCGTGTCGCGGCGAGGACCACCGCACCTGCCACCACGGCGCCCGCAAAGTGCAGTGCCCGCGCAGCTTCCGAAAGGGTTGCACCTGTGGTGAGGACGTCGTCGACGATGACGCAGCGGCGTCCGGCCAGCTGGGCCAGGGCCCGCCCGCGGACACGCATGGACCCCCGCACCCGCCTCGCACGGCCGCCACGGTCCAGGCCTTTTTGGCCTCCGGGCAGCTGCAGAATTCCACCATCGGTTTTTTCCAGCACGTTCAGCACGGGAAGCCCCGGGATCTGCCGTGGCACCTTCCGCAGGAGCAGGTGGACCGGGCTGAAGCCACGCTTCAGGAAGGCTGCGTTGCTGGTGGGCACAGGCACCAGGCAAATCTCCTGCATCCCAGCCGTAGCTGTCCGGACAGCCGCGCCGAGCGCCCGGCCCAGGCTGTTCCCGAGCCCGTGCTGCCCGTGCCGTTTGAAGGAAAGGAGGGCCTGCGCCAGCTCTTCCCTGTACACGCCGGCAGCCACCACCGGCAGCAGCACCGTCCCGCCGACGTCCATCAGCGCGGGAGCTCCTTGTTCAGCCCTGAAGGGCTGGTACGTCAGCCGGCGGATGTTGCGGTCGCACGAAACGCACAGCGCCCGGTCTTCGGCTCCGCAGCACACGCAGTCCACCGGAACCAACAGCGCCAGGAGATCGCCAAAAGCGCCCGCAGACTGGTCCACGAGGCGCAGTAACGCGCTCCGGTGGTCCGACCGGTGCCTGGCGGGCCGCTCGGCGGACGGCACAAGGTCCGGATCGGTCCGGACGTTCCATGGTGCGCGGGCTGGGCCCGTGACTTTGCGGCTCACCCGCCAAGCATCTGACGCGAGGCGCCTGCAGCACCACACCGTCAACACGCTATGTGGACAGGGACAGGGCCGGAAGGAACGCGGGGTCAGCCGGGGAAGGCTGGATCGACCGGGCCCTTGATCTGGGGCGACCAGCCGTTGCCCAGCCGCTGGAAAACGCCCTCCGCGGACTGGGCGTAGATTTCCTCCGGGCCGTTTCCGGCGCTGAGGGCCACCAGCCCCGGCCATGGTGCCAGCTGCTGCGGCTGCCCCGACGTCAGCGAGAGCAGTTCCGGCGTAACGTTCGAGCCGGCGGCCCCCTTCACCACGGCAACGGTGGTATCGCTGACCCAGACACCCTGGTCCGGCCCGCTTTCGGTAGCCAAAGTAGCAGGTGGCGTGAGCTCCCGGGGCGTTCCGTCACCGCCCCGGATGATGCCGGCTACCTGCACCCGGGTCTTGCCGTTCTGTTCGGAAATCACCAGCGCCCGGACCCCCTCGCGCGAAATCCGGACGTCCTTGACCGTCCGTCCTGCCAGCCAGGCCGGTGTCAGCGTGACTGAGGGCACGGTGGCGCCCTCTGCCACTCCTGTGGGCCGGAACGCCACAATTTCCGTTTCCCCCGAGGCGCCCGGGCCTGCCGACCACAGCCAGTCGTTCAGCCCGAAGGACGGCCGGGTCAGCGTGCTTCGCGTGGTCAGCGCCCTTGCAGGCTGGCCGGGACTGATGCTGTACAGGGTGGTGCGGCTCTCGTTGAGGAAGGCCGCCGTCTGCGATACAGGCGACTCGGCGGGGAACCGCGGAGTAAGGGAGGACACCGGCTGGATGTCCGGCAACGGCGAAATTCTGTTGTTTTCGTAGCGGACCAACTCGTTACCGCTGACCGCAATCTGCCGCGACGGCACACTCTTATCCACTACCGGCGGCAGGACCGAGCCATTGTCCTCGACCCGGACCAGGTCCTGGTTTGCGCGGAGCTCAACGTTGACTACGTCCGGCTGGCTGCGGAAGGTCAATGTCAGTTGCATCTGCATCCGCAGCCGGTCCTCGGGCGAGGTTTCCGTCAGTTCCTTGGCCGTCAGGTCCACCTGGGCTGCACCGGAGACAACGGGTACTGATTCCCGGGCCAGCTTGATCCCCGAGGGGAAGGCGCTGGCCACGGCGCCCCGCAGGTACGGCGCCGGCCCCGCGAGCAGCGCACTGGTCATCGCCTTGACGGTCTTGTTCTTGATAAACCAGCGCACGTCCGGCACGGCGTAGGTGAACGTGGGGTCATAGAAGTAGATGGGGTACGCGCCGTAGATCACCTTGAAGGTTTCTTCGGCGATGGCTGTCCCGTCCGGCAGGGCCGAAATGCGCCACTGCCCGTCCACCTGAGTGACAGTGACGGGGATTTTTTCGATGGTTCCTTTCGGTGACTGCGTTGCTATCCCATCGGAATCCACGGTGTAAGCGACGTCGAGCTCGTAGTTGTAGACATTTTCGGCCTCACCCGCCACTACCTTGGCTTCCCGGTAAACGAGGGCGCGCTGGTCCGGCTTCCACGAGACGGAGGAAGCCTGGGTCAGATACTGGCGTGCGACGGCGTAGTCGTCCTCGTAGCCGCTGCCGGCACGGTAAAAGTAGTCAATGATGGTTTCCGGTGACGCGCCGGGCTGCGGCGCTGCCGGCAGGAACACGGGTGCGCTGAGGTTGCCGGCGCTGCCCTCGCTGCTTTTGCCCACCGGGCCGGACGTGGGAATCCGCGCGCAACCGGCCAGCAGTGCCAGCAGGACCACCAGCAGCGAAGCGGCCAGCCTGGCCCTGGGCGGGGTACGGCCCGTCATGGAGTGTCCTTTGAGGCCGCCGGAGCAAGCGGAGTGCCGGCCTCAAGGACCAGCATGTTCCTGTTGTCTGTTTCGCCAGGGATGGTGATGTCCTCCGGTTCCAGCTGCACGGGCGACTTGTCGATTTCTTCCCCCTGGCGCAACGGCAGCGTCAGCCTGAAGTTGGCACCGCTCCCCTTCTTGCCCCATGCCTGCAGCCACCCGTTGTGGAGCTTGGTGTCCTCCATCGCGATGGAAAGCCCAAGGCCGCTGCCGCCGGTAGTGCGGGCACGGGCAGGGTCGGCGCGCCAGAACCTGTCAAAGACGCGCGCGGCTTCCGCGGGCGCCATGCCGATCCCGTGGTCGCGTACGGCGATGCCGACGGCGGTCTGACTGGCTCCCACGGAGACCGTCACCGGCTTCCCCTCTCCGTGTTCCACGGCGTTGAGTATGAGGTTTCGCAGGATGCGGTCGATCCGGCGGGCGTCCATTTCGACGATGATGGCTCCTGCCGGGGCGCTAAGGATAATCTCGGAGCCATATTCGGCCGCGACGGGGGCTGCACCTTCAATCACGTGGGCCACCACCTGCAGGATGTCTTCCGGCTCGGCATCGAGCATGGCCACGCCGGCGTCGAAGCGGGAAATTTCCAGAAGGTCCGAAAGGAGGGACTGGAACCGCTCCACCTGGTTGTAGAGGAGTTCTGCCGAGCGCTTGTTGATGGGGTCGAAATCGTCCCGTGCGTCGTACAGCACTTCCGCGGCCATCCGGACAGTGGTCAACGGCGTCCTCAGTTCATGCGAAACGTCGGAGACGAAGCGCTGCTGCATCTGGGACAAGGTAGCCAGCTGGGTGATCTGTTCCTGGAGGCTGGCAGCCATGTGGTTGAAGGAGGCACCAAGGCGTGCCACCTCGTCCTCGCCCCGGACCACCATCCGTTCCTGCAGTTGGCCGGCGGCGAGTTTTTCGGAGACCATCGCGGCATGGCTCACCGGGCTGACCACATTGCGCGTCACATACCAGGCGATGGCGCCGATCATCAGGACCAGCACCGCTCCGCCGGCCCACAATACGCTTTGGATTTCGTTCAGGGTCTGCTGGGCGGTGTTGAGGTCGTAAATCAGGTACAGCTCATAGACGGTGCCGTTAAAGGTCACCTTGTTTCCCACGGCGATGCCGGGGCGGTCCTCAGTGCCTACCGGGATAACGGTTGAGGCCCAGTACTGGTCTTTCCCGGATTCCTGGACGGCCTTGCGCAGTTCCGGCGGGATGACGCTGACGGTCAGCTGGTCCGATGCCCGTGATTCCACCCAGCGGTTCCGCGGCTTGGTCTGTTCGGGCATGGCCTCGAACACGTACCTCCGCTGGATGACCGAGCCGCGGCCCTCCACGGCGTTCAGTGTGTCGTACACCAGGGTGATCACGCTGGACTGGTCGGTGACCTGGGCGCCGTCGAACGTGTCCTGCACCTGCTTGACGTTGTAGCGTGTCTCGGACTCCGCCTGGGTCAGCCGCTCCTGGAAGAGGTTGTTGGCGATCTGGTTCGAAAGATAAGCGCCCACTACGGCGAAGGACGTGATGGCCAGGAGCAGGGTGGTCAGGACCGTGCGGAACTGCAGGGACCGGCGCCACCGCCGGTGCAGCGCGCGCCCCATGTACCGGAGGGCCGGGAGGAACTTCCGGAATCCGGTCCGCACCAGCCGCGCGACGCGAAGGCTGACAATCAGGGCACGGCGCTGCCAGATCCTGGCCTGGAGGGACAGCCGCTGGAAGCCTGCAGTGCGGGCATCGGTGTGTTCTGGAGCGTTGTGGTGCTCAGGCCGGTGGTGCCCGCCAGGTTGTTCGGCAGAACTTTCCGTGGCGGGTTCGTGTGCAGGTCCCCCGGGGGGAACTGCGGGGTCAGGCCCCTGCTTTGTAGCCGACACCACGCACCGTTAAGACAACTTCCGGAGCTTCCGGATCCTGCTCGATTTTGGACCGGAGGCGCTGGACATGGACATTGACCAGCCGCGTGTCGGCGGCGTGGCGGTAGCCCCAGACCTGCTCAAGCAGCAGCTCGCGGGTGAACACCTGCCACGGTTTGCGGGCGAGGGCCACCAGGAGGTCGAACTCCAGGGGCGTCAGGGAAATCCGCTCATTGCCCCGGCTGACCGTGTGGCCTGCGACGTCGATGGTGATGTCGGCGATTTTGAGGGTTTCCGGGGCCTTCTGGTCGCCGGGACGCAGCCGGGCGCGCACGCGCGCCACGAGTTCGGCCGGTTTGAAGGGCTTGGGAACGTAGTCGTCAGCGCCTGATTCAAGCCCGCGGACGACGTCGGAGGTGTCCGATTTGGCGGTCAGCATCACAATGGGCACGTCCGACTCCGAGCGGATCTGCCGGCAGACCTCGATACCGTCGACGCCGGGAAGCATCAGGTCCAGCAGGACAAGGTCAGGCCTGGATGAACGGAAAACGTCGAGCGCTTTGGCGCCGTCAGCGCAGAAGACTGGTTCGAAGCCGTCATTGCGAAGAACAATTCCAATCATCTCGGCCAGTGCTTCGTCGTCGTCTACCACCAGAATGCGTGCCTTCATAGTTATATATTCCCTTATCAGACAGGCTTTGTCCTGTTCAGGGCGTTGCGGCATGGCGGAACGCTAGGTAGCCGTGCCCACGGAACTATAGGCTGGGAGCATTGCCGGCGGTTCCCGGTGCCCACCGTTCTGTCGCGGACCGGGCCTGGCTGCGGAGGCACTGCTGCAGGGGGAAGGAACACGGGTGTCAGAACAGGATCCGGGCGCGGAGCGGCCCCAGGGCTCCGGCGGGCAGCAGCCCGCATGGGGGCAGCCGCCCGAACAGGGTCAGCAGCCCCAGTGGGGCCAGCAACCTGGCTGGGGCGCGCCGCCGGCCTGGGGACAGCCGCAGGGGCAGCAGCACTGGGGTTCGCCCCCGCCGCCATACCCTGGCTCCCCCTACGGCCAGCCTGGTTTCGGCCAGCCTCCCGCCAACCCCTACGGCCAGCCCCGCTATGTGGCGCCGCCCAAACCGGGGATCGTCCCGCTCCGCCCCCTGATGTTCGGTGAGATCCTGGACGGCTCATTCCAGACAATCAGACGGAACGCCAAAGCCATGCTCGGCGCTTCCCTCATTGCCCAGTCTTTTGCTGCGATCCTTGCCGCGGTGATCACTGCCGTCACCGCAACCTCCATGGTCTCCATCGAAGCCTGGGCGGAGAGCGCCAGCCCCGCCGACTTCGCCTCCTTGGGCCTGGGGTTCCTGGCCGCCGTCCTGCTGGTGTCAGTCCTGACCATGTTCATCTCGGCCGTCCTCCAGGGGGCCATGGTGGTGCCGGTCGCACGGTCCATCCTTAACCGCCCCACGGGTTTCCGGCAGATGTGGGTCCTGGCACGTTCGCGGGCCTGGGCGCTGACCCGCCTGGCGGCGCTGATGATGCTGGCGGGAATGCTGGCGCTGCTGCTGCCGGCAGCCCTTGTCGTGGCGGTGATCGCCACCAGGGAACGGGCCGGGATCTTCCTCCTCATCCCTATGATTCCTGCTGTTTTTGCCTTGCTCCTGTGGATCTATATCAAGCTGATGGTGGCGCCCGCCGCCGTCGTCATTGAAGAGCTGGGCGCCCTCGATGCCCTGCGGCGTTCGTGGTCGCTGACCCGCGCCAACTGGTGGCGGATCCTGGGTATCACCCTGGTGGTGGGCATCATGGTGGGCGTCATCGGGCAGGTGGTCATGATCCCGGTGAGCCTGCTGCCCTCGATGCTCTCCGGCTTCTTGTCCCCGCATGCCGGCAGCGAGCAGGAAATCGCCGTTGCAGTTGCAGTAGGGGTGGCCACTGCCGTCGTCGGCGCCCTGGTGGGGGCTGTGGGGTATGCCTTCCAGACGTCGGTGATGGCCTTGATCTACATGGATCTGCGGATGCGTAAGGACGGCCTGGACATCGCGCTGCTCCGCCAACTGGAAACGGGTGCAGATCCGGATGTCATACCGGGCCGCGGAATGCGTGCCGCCAGGCCGGGACCGGTTCCCGGAACCGGGCGGCCCGGGGTTTGGCCGGATGTCCGCTGAGCCTCCTGTGCTGCCCTCGGCGGAGGAAGCCCGCCGCTGGGCCGCGGAGGAACTGGCCAAATCCGAATACCGGGAAGCCGAGCCCGGCTGGCTTGACTCGCTCTGGCGCAGCTTCCTGGACTGGCTGCAGTCCCTGGACGGACCGGCGGGAGCCGATGCCCCCGTGCCCAGCCCCGTCATTGGGATTGTGATCGCCGTGGTCATCGCCGTCGCCGTGATCCTCGCCCGGCCCCGCCTGAACCCCAAAGCCCGGCAGGCCAAGGAAGTCTTTGAGCCGGACAACGCACTCACTGCCCCGGACTACCGGCAGCGCGCTGACGCTTCGGCCGCGGCAGGAAAGTGGGGGGACGCCGTCGTCGACCGCTTCCGTGCAGTGGTCCGCTCAGCCGAAGACCGTGTGGTGCTGGAACCCCAGCCTGGCCGGACCGCGGATGAAGCCGCCTTCGCCCTGTCGCGGCCCTTCCCGGCGGAGGCCGCGCGCCTGGACCACGCCGCCCGGACCTTCGACGCAGTCCGCTACGGGAATTGGACGCCGGGCAGCCAAGACTACGCGGCAATGAAAAGACTGGACACAGATCTCGAGGCGGCCCGTCCCGTACGCCAGGATGCGGGGCTGGACACGGCGGCGCTGCCATGACCGAAGCGCTGCAGGACGTCGCTGGAGAACAAAACACTGTAGATCGAAGCACCAGCCAGGATTCCCGGTCCGCGGTGCGCAGGAGTCCCATCCGCTGGCTCCGGCAGCACCGCGGGCTGGCGGCCCTCGCAGCCGTTGTGGCCACTGCACTGGGCATGGTGATCTGGGGGCAGCTTGCGCCAAAGGGGGACGGTGTTTCCCTCTCCGTCCATAACCCGGGACCGGAGGGGGCACGTGCCGTCAGCGAGATCCTCGGCCGGCACGGCGTAAACGTCAAGGGCGTCGACCGCTTCGAAGAGGCCATGGCGGCGTTGGAAGACAGCGACTTCCCCACCCTCCTGCTCTACGACAGGAACGGGTACCTGGATGACCAGCGGCTCTCTGACCTGATCGACGCCGCCCAGCGGGTGGTGGTGATTTCGCCCCGCCTCCAGACGCTGGGCGCCCTGGACAGCAGCATCACGCAGGCCGGTGTTGTGCCCGAGTCGGCACCGGTACTCGAGCCGGATTGTTCCCTGCCTGATGCCGGGGCCGCCGGCCAGGTCACCGGAACATCGGGCTTCGTGTACGACGGCGGGACGTCCTGTTACCGGCCCGCCGGTACCAGCGCCGGGCTACTGACGGTCAGTGGCGATGGCCGCGTCACCGTCCTGGGGAGTACGGCCATCCTCAGCAACGAAAAACTCGACGAACTGGGCAACGCCGCCTTGGCTCTCCGCACGCTGGGCAGCTCGGCGGACCTGGTGTGGTATCTCCCGTCCCTTGAGGATCTGGATACCACCGGTTCCCCCCAGACACTTAGTGAGCTCGCTCCGGACTGGTCACGCTTCATCGGGCTGTGGCTTGCGCTGGTGGCACTGGCCGCCATCCTGTGGCGCGGCAGGCGGCATGGACCGCTCGTATTCGAACCGCTGCCCGTGGTGGTCAAGGCAGTGGAAACAGCCGAAGGAAGGGCCCGGCTGTACCAGGAGGCCCGCGCCATCGGGCAGGCACGGGACAACCTCCGTGCCGGGACACTCGTGCGGTTGGCCAGGAAACTCCGCCTGGGTCCGGAAGCC
The DNA here is from genome assembly GCF_030817835.1 of Pseudarthrobacter sp. W1I19. Lineage (NCBI taxonomy): Bacteria > Bacillati > Actinomycetota > Actinomycetes > Micrococcales > Micrococcaceae > Pseudarthrobacter > Pseudarthrobacter sp. W1I19. The sequence goes on along the minus strand of NZ_JAUSZR010000001.1, from coordinate 1,408,031 downwards.
ACCGCTGATGAGGCCGCGGAGGCGGTGGCCCGGTTCCTGTCCCGGCCGTCGCAAGGCATCAAGGAACTCCTGAACGAACACCCGCCCACGGAGGCACGGCTTGTGGCCTGGGCGCAGGAACTGAACACCCTAGAGAAAGAGGTCAGTAGCCGATGAGCGAACAAGGCAGCGGGCCCCGGGTCCTTGATTCCAACGGGCAGGGTTCCGCCGGACATGCTTCAGCTCGGCAGGCCCTCCTGGACGTACGCCATGAGGTGGCAAAGGCCGTGGTGGGGCAGGACGCCACCGTCACGGGCCTGCTGATCGCCCTGCTGTCACAGGGGCATGTCCTGCTGGAGGGTGTGCCCGGCGTGGCCAAGACCCTGCTGGTCCGTGCACTGTCCGCAGCCCTCAGCCTTGACACCAAGAGGATACAGTTCACCCCCGATCTCATGCCCGGCGACGTCACCGGGTCCCTGGTCTACGACTCGCACACCTCGGAATTCTCGTTCCGCGAGGGTCCCGTGTTCACCAACCTCCTGCTCGCCGACGAAATCAACCGTACGCCGCCTAAAACGCAGGCGTCATTGCTCGAAGCCATGGAGGAGCGGCAGGTCTCCGTGGACGGTGCCGCCCGCCCGCTGCCCGCACCGTTCCTGGTTGCAGCCACCCAAAATCCGGTGGAATACGAGGGAACCTATCCGCTCCCCGAGGCACAACTGGACCGGTTCCTGCTCAAGCTCACCATGCCGCTTCCGGAGCGCCGCGACGAGATGGAGATCATCCGGCGGCATGCGGCCGGCTTTGATCCCCGCGACCTTGCGGCCGCGGGCGTCCGTGCCGTGGCGGGCGCCGCGGATCTGGAACGCGCCAGGGAAGCCGTTGCCACAGTTTCTGTGGAACCTGAAATCATCGGCTATATCGTCGACCTGGTCCGGGCCACGCGTTCGGCACCATCGTTCCAGCTTGGCGTTTCGCCCCGTGGCGCCACAGCGCTGCTGAACACCTCCCGCGCCTGGGCCTGGCTCTCCGGGCGGAGCTACGTCACCCCTGATGACGTCAAGGCCCTGGCACTGCCCTGCCTGCGCCACCGGGTGGCGCTGCAGCCGGAAGCGCAGATGGACGGGGTCCGCGTGGATGACGTGCTGGGCAGCATCCTGGCTTCCGTTCCCGTCCCCCGCTGATGGCAATCTCCGGGCGTTTTGTCCTCCTGGTGCTGGTGGGCCTGGTGCCGGTCCTGCTGGTTCCCGGCTGGGGAACGTTCTTCCTTGTGGCCGGCTGCCTCTTAGCACTGGCTGCCCTGGACCTTGTCCTGGCCGGTTCGCCGCGCCGGATCCGGATTATTCGCCGGGACCCTGGCAACGTGACGTTGCATGGGACGGCAGAATCGGTACTGACTGTCACGAACGACGGCGGGCGCCGGCTGCGCGGCAGCCTGCGGGATGCCTGGCAGCCATCCGCCGGGGCCCAGAATCCGTTGCAGGATCTTGATGTTCCGGCGGGTGAGAGCCGACGGGTTGCGGTACGCCTGCGGCCGGTCCGCCGCGGAGACCTCAAAGCCCCGCATGTCACCGTCCGCAGCTTCGGGCCGCTGCTGCTCGCAGCCCGCCAGCGGACCATCGAGCGCCCCGGGCTGTTGCGGGTCCTGCCGCCGTTCCATTCACGGCAGCACCTGCCCTCCAAGCTGCGGAAGTTGCGGGAACTGGACGGCAAGGCTGCCGTGCAGATCAGGGGCGCGGGCACGGAGTTCGATTCCCTTCGTGATTACGTGCGCGGCGATGATGTGCGGTCCATCGACTGGCGTGCAACAGCCCGCCGGTCTGCCGTGGTGGTGCGCACCTGGCGGCCTGAACGCGACCGCCGCGTGGTGATGGTGCTGGATACCTCCCGGACGTCTGCGGCCCGGATCGGTGACGAGCCCCGACTGGACACCGGCATGGAAGCGGCCCTCCTGCTGGGTGTCCTCGCCGAGCGGGGCGGAGACCGCGTGGACTTCCTCGCCTTCGACCGGCGGACCAGGGCACGGGCTGGATCAGCGGGCCAGGGGAACCTCCTCGGCCGGCTGGTCCAGGCCATGGCCCCGCTGGAGGCTGAGCTCATCGAGCTGGACTGGCACGCAATCCCGGCGCAGGTCCGGGCCGTGTCAGCGCACCGGTCCCTGGTGGTGCTGCTGACGTCGCTGGAAGGCGGCGCACCTGAAGAAGGCCTGATCCCCACCGCGATGCAACTGGCCCGTCAGCATGTCGTGGTGGTGGCAGCGGTGCGGGACCCACAGCTCGGCCTGATGCTGCAGGAGCGTGACAATGCCGCCGGTGTCTTCCGGGCGGCCGCCGCCGAACGGGCGCTCCTGCAGCGGGCAGCAGTCACGGCCGAACTTCGCCAGCACGGTGTGGAGGTGGTGGACGCAGAACCGCAGGAGCTGCCGCCCCGGCTGGCCGACATGTACATCAGGCTCAAGGCGGCAGGTAGATTGTGAAAATCCAGCAGGCCGCTGTCCGGCCCCGTCACGAGGAGGTCCCTCTATGAACGTTCCCATTTACCAGCAGGCCCTCGGTGCGGACTACGGCCGCCTGCAGCCCGAACTCCAGGAGTACTTTGCCCTCGCGCCGGGCTCCGGCCGGTACGGCGTGGGCGAAGGGATTTTCGATGTGGTGGGCTGCCGGCAGGACTGGCTGCGCCCGCTGCTGCGGCTCACCGGCAGTGAGGAAGCCTTCTTTCCGGAGTACGGAGAGGGCATCCCCTTCCGGATTGAGAACCACGCCCATCAGGATCCCTTTGGCCGCTCCAGCCTGACGGCCCGCCGCGAAATCCGGTTTCCGGGGCGCACGCGGATCTTCCAGGACACCACCAGCGTGACCCGCCGGGCAAGCGCGCCCCAGCTGGTTGACTATGTGGGCCGGCTCCGGCGCCTGGTGACCGACCTGAACCTGAGCGTCACGCCGGAGGGACGGCTGCGGGGAGTGTCGGAATCCTCGCGGCTGTTTCTTGGCCCCCTGCGAATTCCCCTTCCCGCCGCACTGGATGCCAAGGCCTACGCGGAACAGTGGTGGGACCCGGCAGAAGGCAGTAGCGGCAAGCACCGCATCCAGGTCAAGGTGATCCAGCCCCACATCGGACTGGTCCTGGTGTACGCCGGCAGCTTCGACTACAGGCTTCGCCCCTACACCAGCGGAAGCTCGGCGCAAAGCTTCCTGCCGCGCTATGCGCAGCCGGACCGCTGGGAAAACCGGGTCTGACGCCTTAACCCTGCGCCAGCTGGTTCAGCCCGTCCGCCACTTGGGTAAGACGGCCGAGGACCGATGTTGCGTCGGCCGGACTCCGGCTGGCAAGTCCGGACGAGGGCGTGACGCGGAGGGTGCTGATCCCTGCGGGGGACAGACCGAGCTGCCGCCACGGGCGCCACACTGCATCAACACAGTCAGCCACCCGGGGCAGGGACTTCCCCGAGACGTCCAATGCCCCGATCCACAAGCGCTTGCCTGCTTCTGCCGCTCCGGCCAGCTGCTCCCACTGGCGGGACGTCAGTGCCCTTAACGGAACGGCGATGCCGTCTGCTCCGGCGGCCAGGATCTGTTCAAACGGGGCCTCGACCTCGGGCACGGATATCACCACCTCCTCGGCGCCGGCATCCCGCAACGCGTCCAGCACCACGCGCCATGATTCCCGGGCCTCGGAGGACGGAACCGCCCGCAAGGTGCGGTAGCCGCTGGAGGTGGGAATGGTGCCGGCCAGTACCGCCGCGATATCCGGCTCGTCAACCTGGACCACCACCCGGGCACCCGGAACGGCTGCCGTCACTCGGGAGAGGTACTGGCCCACGCCGGCCGCAAGTGAGGCGGCAAGGTCGCGCCGGGCACCATAGTCGATCAGGGCGCGCTCGCCGTTGTGCAGGTGAAGGCCGGCCGCCAGGCTGAGCGGCCCTACCAGCTGCACTTTGATCCCGGCAGCCGGCTTGTCCTCCGCACCGGCCACATCGGCGAGGACGTTGATATCGGTGGCGAGGGCAGAGGCAGCGCGGCGGAAGTCCTTGCCGGGCCGGTCCACGAGGCGCCAACCGTAGGGCTGAACGTCGACGGCGAGTTCTTCCAGCAGGGTGGCCGTCCGCCCCAGGGCATCTGAACCGACGCCCCGGTCCGGGAGTTCGGCGAGGAATGGAAGGTGCGGGCTGCCCAGTTCACCGCGGATGATTCTGGCTGCTTCCAGTGGGTCCTCGCCCGGCCAGGGGCCCAGCCCGGTGGCCGTCACCTCCTGCGGCGGTGCCGCATCCGAGCCGGTTAACGTGCCGGATTCGTGCCGTTGCCTGGTCACGCGAGCGCTGATGCCTGCGGGTGCTGTCCGGAGGCGGCCTCGTGGTCTTCGGCGATCGCCTCGTGATGCCGGATGACCTCACCGATGATGAAGTTCAGGAACTTCTCCGCGAACGCGGGGTCCAGGTGCGCGTCTTCGGCCAGCGTGCGCAACCTGGCAATCTGGGCGGCCTCGCGGCCGGGGTCACCGGCGGGCAGCCGGTGGGCGGCCTTCAGGAAACCCACCTTCTGGGTTGCCTTGAAGCGCTCAGCCAGGAGATAGACCAGCGTGGCGTCGATATTGTCGATGCTGGAACGGATGGACAGCAGTTCAGCCATCACCGACTTGTCCACCTGGCCGGCCAATGAGCTGGCTGAGGGATCGTAGTCGTCGGAGTCAGGAGCGTGAGGGTTGTGCTGCGTCATGGTTCAAGTCTATGGGCAGCCGAAGCAATCAACCGGGTGGCGCCGGTGCCGGCATTGCGCCGGCACCGGCACTTTCAGCTGATGAGGTCTCAGATGCCGAGCAGCGCCCTGTTTTCTTCGCGCCGCTTCGCCTGTTCCTGGGGGTCGGGAACCGGCAGGGATGCGATGAGCCGCCGCGTGTAGTCGTGCTGCGGGTTCCCCATCACCTGGCTGCCGATGCCCTGTTCCACCAGCCTGCCCTTGTACAGCACACCCACCCACTGGGACAGGATGTCCACTACCGCCAGGTCGTGGCTGATGAACAGGCAGGCAAAGCCGAACTCCTGCTGAATGTCCCGGAAGAGCTCCAGAACCTTCGCCTGCACCGAAACGTCCAGGGCCGACGTCGGCTCATCAGCAATGAGCAGCCGCGGGTTGAGGCTCAGCGCCCGCGCCAGTGATGCCCGCTGGCGCTGGCCGCCCGAAAGTTCGTGCGGGTAGCGTCCCGCGTACGACGCCGGCAACTGGACTGATTCCAGCAGCTCTCCAACGCGTTTGCGCGCCTGCGCCGGGCTGGGCCTGGTGTGGATGACCATCGGTTCGGCGATGCATTCGCCGATAGTCAGTTGCGGGTTGAAAGATGCGGCGGGGTCCTGGAACACGAAGCCGATGTCCTTGCGGAGCGGTTTGAAGGTCCGCTCCCGGAGGTTGAGCATTTCGTAGCCCAGCACTTTCAGGCTGCCGCCCGTGGTCCGGTTCAGCCCTGCAATGGCCCGGCCGATGGTGGTCTTTCCGGAGCCGGATTCCCCCACCAGCCCGAAAACCTCGCCCCGGGACAAGGTGAAGCTGACACCGTCCACGGCTTTGAATGCCGGTGTTCCCAACCGGCCCGGATATTCGATGGTCAGGTCGGTGGCTTCCACCAGGATGTCCTCATCCTGGTGGGCCCGGGTGGTCAGTCCCTCCGACGCCGAATTGTGCCCCAGGTGCGGCACCGCCGCCAGGAGCTTCCGGGTGTAATCCTCCCGGGGTTCGGCAAACAGGGTGCGCGCCGGCGCTTCCTCAACCACGTCACCCTGGTACATCACCACCACACGGTCGGCGAGGTCCGCCACCACTCCCATGTTGTGTGTGATCAGCACGATGGATGTACCGTATTTGTCGCGCAGGTCCCGCAGGAGCTCCAGGATCTCGGCCTGGACCGTGACATCCAGGGCAGTGGTGGGTTCATCAGCCACGATCAGGCCAGGGTTCAATGCCAGCGCCGCAGCGATGACCACCCGCTGCTTCTGCCCACCGGAGAACTGGTGGGGGTAGTAGTTCACCCGGTGCTCGGGATCCGGGATACCCACCTTGCGCAGGGCTTCGATGGCCCGGGACTTCGCTGCCTTGGCCGAAACCCGCTTTCCGCCGCCGCTTCCCGCATGGGCCCTGATGCCCTCGGCGATCTGCCAGCCCACCGTGAACACCGGGTTCAATGCGGTGGATGGTTCCTGGAACACCATGGCAACGTCCCGGCCGCGGATCTGGCGCAGGCGCGCCGCGCTGACGCTGATCACGTTGGCCCCGTTGATGAGCACAGTGCCAGAGCTGGTGGCTGTTTCGGGGAGCAGGCCCAGGATGGTTTTGGCGGTGACCGTTTTGCCGGAGCCCGACTCCCCCACGATCGCCAGCACTTCGCCCTTCCTGACTTCGAGGCTGACGTCCTTGACTGCCTGGACATCACCGGCATCGGTGGCAAAAGTAACTCTAAGGTGGTCGATGTCAAGGACGGGATGGCCGGCGTCGGCCTGATGGGCCGGCGACGGATCGATGTTGATGGTCATGAACTCCTCACTTCTGCCGCGATGGCGGCATTCGCTCCGGTCACCGGGGAGCTGCCGCTGGCGCGTTTACGGCCCCGGAGCCGCGGATCGTTCAGGTCGTTGATGCTCTCACCCACCAGGGTCAGTCCCACCACTGTCAGCACGATGGCCAGGCCGGGGAACACGCCCGTCCACCAGATACCGGAAGATGCATCAGAAAGTGCTTTGTTGAGGTCAAATCCCCATTCAGCAGCGGAACTCGGCTCGATGCCGAAGCCCAGGAAGCCCAGGCCCGCCAGGGTGAGGATGGCCTCGGAGGCGTTGAGGGTGAAGATCAGGGGCAGGGTCCTGGTGGCATTGGCCAAAATGTGCCGGCCGATGATCCTTGCACTGGATGCACCCACCACCTGGGCCGATTCAACGAACGGTTCTGCCTTGAGCCGGATGGTTTCGGCACGGATCACCCGGAAATACTGTGGGACGAACACTGCCGTGATCGCTAACCCGCAGGCGAGGATTCCACCCCAGAATCCGGACTGGCCCTTGTTGATCGCAATGGACATAACGATCGCCACAAGGAGGGTGGGGAAAGCGTAGATGGCGTCAGCGATTACCACCAGGACACGGTCCAGCCAGCCACCAACGTAGCCGCTGACGAGTCCAAGAAACACTCCCAGGAAGATGGACATCAACACGGCAGCGACAAGTACTGCTGCTGCCGTCTGCGATCCCCAGATAACACGGGACAGGACGTCGTAGCCGCCCACAGTTGTTCCCAGGAGATGCTTGCCGCCGGGTGCGGCCTGGGCCGGGAAAGAGCCGGCATCATCGGAAATCTGCGAAAATCCAAAGGGCGCCAGCAGCGGCGCAAAAATGGCCGTCACCACAAAAGCGGCACAAAGCACGACGCCGATGAGCAGCATCGTGCGCTGCAGGCCAACGCTTTGGCGGATGTGGGATGCAACGGGAATGCGGTCAAGTATCGGTTTCTTGGGATGGGGCAAGCCGTCGATGCTCATCAGTACCTCACCCGCGGATCAATCAGGGCGGCGGCAATGTCCACCACAAAATTGGTGACCGCCACAATGACGGCCAGGAGCATAACGATGCCCTGGACGGCAACGAAATCACGCGCCGTAAGGTACTGCGCCAGCTGGTACCCGAGGCCCTTCCACTCAAAAGTTGTCTCAGTCAGCACTGCACCGCCGAGCATCAGGGCGATCTGCAGACCCATCACCGTGATGATGGGGATCAGGGCCGGCTTGTAGGCGTGCTTCGTCACCAGCCGAAATTCGCTGACCCCACGTGAACGGCCGGCCTCAACATAGTCCTTGCCGAGGGTGCCGATCACGTTAGTGCGGACCAGGCGGAGGAAGACGCCGGCTGTCAGCAGGCCCAGGGCGACGGCGGGCAGGACGGCGTGATGGACAATGTCGCCAAAAGCTGCCAGATCGTTGCTGCGCAGGGCGTCCAGCCAGTAGATGCCGGTGGGTGCTCCGAGCCTCCCCATCGCCAGCTCCGTGGTGGTGGAGGCACGGCCGGCGACCGGAAACCAGCCCAGGCCGACGGAAAAAACCAGCTTCAGCAGCAGGCCTGCGAAGAAGACCGGGGTGGCATAGCAAAGGATGGCGAACAAGCGCAGGAAAGCGTCCGGGACCTTGTCGCGTTTGTGGGCGGCGAACATTCCAAGGGGGATCCCCACGAGCAAAGCCACCAGCAGGGCGTTGATGCTCAGTTCCAGCGTGGCGGCGCCGAAGGTGGTCAGCATCTCAATGACTGGCCGTCCGTCTGAAATGGTCCTGCCGAAGTTGCCTGTGGCGATGTTGCCGAGGTACTCGATGTATTGGATAAAAAGGTTCCGGTCGTAACCGGCCTGGTGAATCAAGGCGTCAATCTGCTCCTGCGGCAGGCGTCCGCCTTGGGCTGCGGTGATGGGATCGCCGGTGATCCGCATCAAAAAGAAGACCAGGGTGACGAGGATGAAGATCGTCGGGAAAATGAGCAGGAAGCGGATCAGGATATATCTCCCGAGGCCACCTCCCGCGGATTTGGATTTGGGCGGCGCAACCGTTGGCGGTGGCGCATCGATCATTGTGGCCATGCTGTCCCTGCTTGGTATAAAAAACGACGGGTGTGGGGCCAACAGTTAGGAGGCAGGACCGCCAAGGGTCCCACCTCCTAAGCTGGCGTACCGGGGATTACTTGGAAACTTGTCCCAGCCGGAACTTGAACGATGCATCCAGGGTGGAATCCACGCCCTTGACACTCTTCCCGGAGACAGCTACCTGCGCGCCTTGCAGCAACGGCAGGGTGGAGATGTCCTTGGCCAGCTGGTCCTGAATGTCCTTGATGGTCTTCTCACGCTCCGACTTGTCCGCCGTGACCAGTTGCTTGGCAATCAAGGCTTCGACGTCCGTGTTCGAGTAGTGGTTGTTGAAGAAACCGCCCTTCGGGAACATCGGCGTCAGGTAGTTGTCCGCGTCACTGAAGTCCGGGAACCAGCCAAGCTGGAAGACCGGATAGCTGTCCTTCTTCGACGCCGCGTTGTACGTGACCCACTCGGTGGACTGCAGGTCCACCGTGAACAGGCCGCTCTTTTCCAGCTGGTCCTTGACCATGGCGTACTCGTCCCCGGAGGACTTGCCGTAGTGGTCCGGGTTGTACTGCAGCTTGATGTTCACGGGGCCGCTGATACCGGCATCGGACATAACCTTCTTGGCCTTGTCCAGGCTGGGCTTGCCCGAGCCATCGCCGTAGGCTTCCTTGAAGGATTCGTTGGCGCCGAGGAAGCCGGACGGAACGTTGGACCACATGGGCAGGTAGGTGCCCTTGTAGACCTGGTCCGAGATTGCCTGGCGGTCAACCAGGTTGGCAGCGGCCTGGCGGACCGCCAGCGCCTTCTTGGGATCTGCTTCCGGAGTCTTCGCGCCGAAGGGCATGGTGTCGAAGTTGAAAACGATGTAGCGCATCTCGCCGCCGGGTCCAACATTGACCGTGACGTTGGAGTCCTTCTTGAGATCGTCGATGTCCGTGGCGCTCAGGCTGCGGTTGGCCACGTCGATTTGCCCGCCCTTGACTTCCAGCTTCATGTTGGTCTGGTCGGTGTAGTACTTGATGGTGGCCCCGGCGTTGGCCGGCTTGCCCAGGACGCCTTTGTAGTCGGGCCAGGCTGTCAGGCTGATCAGCGTGTTCTTGTTGTAGGAATCGATAACGTACTGGCCGTAGAACGCCTTGGCCTTGACGATCTCCTCGTCGCTGAGGAGTTTGTCCGCCGGGAAGACTTCATCGTCCACGATGGGGGCGGCGGGGCTTTGCAGGATCTGCGCGAAGGTTTGGTCGTTGGCCTTACTGAGCGTGAACACCACTGTGTTGGCATCCGGCGTGGCGATGGACTTGATGTTGCCGAGCAGTGATGCAGGACCGTTGGGGTCAGCAATCTTGGTCTGGCGGTCAAACGAGAACTTCACGTCCTTCGAGTCCAGCACGTGTCCATTGGCCCATTTGAGGTCGCTCTTCATCTTTACGGTGAACTCTGTGGGTGCAGTGAAGGAGCCCGATTCAGCGAGGTCCGGGGCGGGTTCCGCCCCGCCGGGCTTGGAGTTCATCAGGAAGGAGTAAATCTGGTTCATCACCATAAACGAGCCGTTGTCGTACGAGCCCGCGGGGTCAAGAGCGGTGACCTTGTCGGTGGTGCCGTACGCGATAGTGCTTCCTGCATTCCCGGATGCCGTGCTGCCTCCGCCACCGCCCGACGGGCCCGTGCAGGCAGTCAGTGCGAGCGCGGATATGCCTGCCAGCGCGATAGCGCCGTGCAGTGCTTTGTTGCTCTTGGTCATCTGTGAACTTTCTGTTCGATGAGTACGTGCCCGCGGACCGCTGCTGGATATCTTTGGCCGGGCGGGAGCACGCTGTGCTGATGCCTAGATTCAATCAGAGAGTGAACCCTCACGGCGGACCATTTAGTGAGTTGAGACACAAAATTTACCTGATCGCTGAGGGACTTCCTCGCACCGGCGGCAGCACGAACAAAACCGCCCCGGCAGGACCGGGGCGGTGATGGAAAATTCGGGAGGCTAGAGCGCGGCGCGCTGCAGGGAACGGGCGGCGTCGATGGTTGCCTGGCCCAGGACCCTGCTGCCCTGGTAGAGGACAACAGTCTGTCCGGGCGCAACGCCCCGCAGCGGGTTGGTCAAGGTGACCACCAGCTGGGCTGCGCCATCGGATTCGCCGCGTTCCATCCGGGCAGTGGCGGGAACGGGGTCGCCGTGTGCACGGACCTGGGCGTGGCACTGGAATTCCTCGCCGGTATCCACTTCGGCGATGGGCAGGCCGGCCCAGGACACCTTGATGCCGCGGATTTCATCAATCGCGAGCAGGGCTTCGGGCCCTACCACCACTTTGTTTTCCTTGGGCCGGATTTCCAGGACGAAACGCGGCTTACCGTCGGCCGCCGGAGTGCCGAGCTTCAGCCCGCGGCGCTGGCCCACGGTGAAGGCGTTGGCGCCGGGGTGCTCACCCACCTTCGCGCCGGTCTCATCCACGATGTCGCCGGTGGCCATGTCGATTTTCTCGGCGAGCCAGCCGGCGGTGTCGCCGTCGGGGATGAAGCAGATGTCGTGGCTGTCGGGCTTGTTGGCCACGGAGAGGCCGCGCCGCTCAGCTTCTGCCCGCACTTCGGCCTTGGACGGCGTGTCAGCCAGGGGGAACATGGAGTGTTTGAGCTGCTCGTGGGTCAGGACACCCAGGACGTAGCTCTGGTCCTTCGCCCAGTCAGCGGCCCGGTGGAGTTCGCGGTTGCCGTCGGCGTCCTCGATGACCTTGGCATAGTGCCCCGTGCAGACGGCATCGAAGCCCAGCGCAATGGCCTTTTCCAGCAGCGCGGCAAACTTAATCCGCTCATTGCAGCGCATGCACGGGTTGGGTGTCCGTCCGGCGGCATATTCGTCGATGAAGTCCTGGACAACGTCTTCCTTGAAGCGCTCCGAGAAGTCCCACACGTAGTAAGGAATGCCCAGGACGTCGCAGGCGCGCCAGGCATCGCGGGAGTCCTCGATGGTGCAACAGCCCCGGCTTCCGGTGCGGAGGGTGCCGGGCATGCGGGACAGCGCCAAGTGGACGCCGACGACGTCGTGCCCCGCCTCGACGGCGCGGGCGGCGGCAACGGCGGAATCAACGCCGCCGCTCATGGCTGCAAGAACTCGCATGGTTGCTTTCTGTTGGGTGGTTCCGGCTTGTGGCCGGTGCTGGGTGCCGGTGCTGGCTGAATGCGCTGCAGCGGAGACAGGCAGCCTCCGTCGAAACGATCTTCGCCTATCTATTCTACGCACCTGCCGCAAGGGCAGTCTTAGCGGCCGCCCAAGCCCTGGCGTGCTACCGTACCGGCGGTCTGGATCGAGGACTCGTGGCCGGCCATGCCGGCCTGACGGGCCCTGGCATAAGCATCCGGAAGGGCGGCGAGCAAAGCGTCGACGTCCGCATCCTTTGAGGAGTGCCCCAGGGTGAAGCGCTGGGCCCCGCGCGCAGTTTCCTCGTCCAGGCCCATGGCGAGCAGCACATGCGATGGCCGCGGAACACCAGCGGTACACGCTGATCCAGTGGATGATTCCACACCGGCCAGATCCAGCAGGAACAGCAGGGAGTCCCCCTCGCAGCCGGGGAAGGTGAAGTGCGCGTTGCCGGGGAGCCGGCCGTTTCCTGGCGCCCCGCGCAGGACGGCTTCGGGCACCCGCTCCCGGACGCCGTCGATCAGCCGGTCGCGGAGGGCGGCGATCCGGGCAGATTCCGTGCCCAGGTGGACCACGGCATTCTCCGCCGCCGCAGCAAACGCCGCAATCGAGGCGGTATCCAGGGTGCCCGAACGGACGTCGCGCTCCTGCCCGCCACCATGCTGGACCGGAGTAAGTTTTACCGACCTGCCCAACAGCAGGGCACCCACTCCCACGGGCCCGCCGATCTTGTGTCCGGAAATCGACATGGCGTCAAGACCGGACGCTTTGAAGTCCACCGGCAGCGAACCAAAGGCCTGCACGGCGTCGGAGTGGACCGGGACACCAGCTGCGTGCGCGAGTTCCACAACGCGGTGGATGGGCTGGATGGTCCCCACCTCATTATTGGCCCACATCACGGTGACCAGCGCGATGGAGTCCGGGTCGCGGGCAAGTTCCGCTTCCAGGACCGCGAGGTCCACGGCCCCGTCGCTGTCCACGGGGAGCCAGGTAACGTCGGCCCCTTCGTGGCGTTCCAGCCACTCCACAGTGTCCATCACTGCATGGTGTTCGACGGCGGAGCACAGAACGCGCCGCCGCGCCGGCTTTTCGCCCGCGCGGGCCCAGTACAATCCCTTAACCGCGAGGTTGTCCGACTCAGTGCCGCCGGAGGTAAAGATCACTTCCGAAGGATGCGCCCCTGCCGCTGCGGCGAGTGCCTCGCGGGCGTCTTCCACCGCCCGCCGGGCGCGCCGGCCCGAACCATGCAGGGATGACGGGTTGCCGGTGCGGGCGAGTTCACGCGTCAGGGCAGCCAGCGCCTCGGGAGAAAGAGGGGTGGTGGCGGCATGGTCGAGGTAAACGGGCACCCTGTAATTCTAGCCGCCATGCCCCGGCGGTTCAGGGGGCCGGCGTGATCCTGGCGCAGCAGTGACCGGGCAGATCGGAGGGCACCACCCTGCCGCCGGATTCTTCCAGGCAGGCCGCCGCCCCCTGCAGGAACGCCCCGTTCATGGTGCACACCACCCCCGGATGTTTGTCCGAGAGGCGGTGGAAAGGGCAGTTGGGCAGGATGAAGCCGCCGCCGCCGTCCGGTTGGGGCCGATAGCCCGCCTGGACCAGGAAGTCCTGGAGGGACGCGGATGCCTCCGCCATCGCATTCCCCCTGCGGTACGACTCCGCAGGCAGGGTCTGTTCGATGGGCTCCCCCGCGGTTGTGGATTTTTCGATGGCCGCCGCCATCAGTTCCCCGGCGAGATCGTAGTTCCGGTCCGGCACGGAGGCCCCGATTTCGCCAGCCACAGGACGGTACATCTTGGCCGGACGGCCCGAGCCGGGTCCCGTTTTCCCGGCCGGCTTGTGGAACTCGACCGCCAGCAGGCCGTCCTGCACCAGGCGGTCCAGGTGGAAGGACACCGTGCTGCGGGGAATTCCGGTCCGCTGCGCGACGTCGTCGCGGCCCAGTGCGCCGGGGGACGACGCCACGAGTTCAAAAAGCTGGCGCCGCTTTTCATCACCGAGGGAAGCGAGCGCAGCCATGCGGTTCGCCCAGGGAAGTCTGGCCATTGCTCCACCAATCCAAAGTCAAGATCCATTGATTATAGACCTTCATCATTTCTAAAATAGAAGAACCTACTTTTAGAAGGAGTCAGTTGTGAAAACCACATCAGCATTGCGTGCCAACAGCAGCACCACGATGGATCCCGCCAGGCAGGCCTTCCTGTTGCTGCGGACTGTTTTTACGGTTGCGCCCATCATCTTCGGGCTCGATAAGTTCACAAACATCCTTGCCGACTGGACCGTCTACCTTGCGCCGCAGGCCACGGCGCTGGTGCCCCTGCCTGCCCAGACCATCATGTACGTGGTGGGAGTCGTGGAGGTCCTCGCGGGCATTGCGGTTGCCGTGCGGCCCAGGTTCGGCTCGCTCCTGGTGGCTGCTTGGCTGGCCGGAATCATCGTCAACCTTCTGTTGCTCGGAAGCTTCTTCGACGTGGCACTGCGGGACTTTGGATTGCTCGTTGCCGCCCTCGCGCTGAACCGGCTCTCCCAGCGGACTGCCCGGCAGTCCGGGATTTAGGCCGACGGAGGCAGGACCGGCAGGAACCGGACGGCGTCTGCCCTGGCCGCGGCCAGGGCAGACGCCTCCGGGCATGCAACAGAAAGGTAGACCGACGATCCGGACGTGCCGAAGAGCCTGGCCAGGACCACTGTGGCCTTGCCCCCTTGCGGCGCCGCCTCTTCCAGGGCCAGCACTTCAAGCGTGTGGCCAGGGTTGGACTCGTTACCACCCCACCGCAGCGTGGCGGGTTTCAGGTACTCGGGCAGGATGGTGGGATCAAGATATTGAAAGAGTGCAACTGTTGATTCCCGGTCATCACCGCGTGCCAGCACCGCTTGGTTGGTCCGGACCCTTGCAGCAACAAGGCACCCGTCGGCCCTGAGGTACTGGCTTTCGCCCGCCACGCTGTCCTTCACCATCTTCCAGCCAGGGGCGTCCTTCAGCCCGTCCGAAATACCCACGGGCACACCCGGTGCGAGGATGCCGCCGGCCGCGAAAGGCAAGTCCTGCGCGGCCACCGCCTCAGCATCGTGGCCCGGTGTGATGGTAGGGGTGGCAAGTACTGAGGCAGTTTCCACAGGTTGCGGTACCGAGGGGTCCGGGACGCCAACGCTGCAGCCGGCCGTCGTGAGGCAGGCGAGGACTGCTGCCGCCAGCGTCAACCGTCCCGGCCCGCGCATGCCGGCCCGTGCCGCCGTCGTCGGCTTTTCCATGTCCGCCCCCACGTGTTCCCTGACCTGCAGCTGCTGCCTGCATTACTTGCCTGCTGCCGTGGCAGCCATCCTTCTCGAGTCTAAACTCCGCCGGATCCCGCCGGCGCCGGGAACCCGAAGCCCAGGCACCGACGTTGACAGATCAAGGGCCGATAAGCTGGCCCCACAGGGCTGCCCGCCGGGGACCGGCCGTATCAACACGAAGGATGAGTGCTTGACCGAGAGCAGCTCCCACTACCAGGTGCTTCGCGTGGCGGTTACCGCCACCGAAAAGGAAATCAAGGTGGCCTACCGGCGTGCCGCCCGCCGTGCCCACCCCGACCACGGCGGGGACCCTGCCGCTTTCCGCCGGGTCACCAGCGCCTACGAAACGTTGATCGACCCGCAGCGAAGGAAAGCGTACGACCGCTCCTACGCCGCCGGTACCGCCAATACCGTCGACGCCGAGCCCCACTTCGATGCACCGCCGGCGGGCAGCAGGGCATCGGCCACCGTGCACAAGGCCGGCGGCGCCCGGAACACCGCGGGTGACCCGCCTGTTTACGTCCCGCCCTACGGCCCGGGAGTGGAGGACGTGCCCCTGGTTCCGTTGGCGCAGGCCAGCCAGCAGGTCCACGGCATGCCCCGGAAGCGCGGGATTTTCGGGGCCGAAGCGCGGATCCAGCGGGAGATGCGCACGGTCCAGCTCCTGACCCGGCAGGTACTGCCCGCCATTCCGGCGGCGCGCCTGATCAACGGGCTCCAGTCCCCGGCCGACAACAGCCACATCGACCACGCGGTGCTGTCCGGATACCGCCTGGCCCTCATCGGCTCCATGCTGCTGCCCAAGGGCGCCTATGCCTGGGACGGCAGGACGTTGAACCACGGCGGCCGTTCAATGGCCCCTCCCCAGCTGGCCCACGTAGTCCGCGCCATGCAGGACATCTTCCCCGAGCTGAACGTGACCGGCTGGACGGTGGTGTTGAGCCCGGGCGGCAACCTGCATGAACCGGTGATCGACAACCACCGCCGGTCTCCTGGCGACCTTGAGCCGGTCCGGATCGTCAACGCTGCCGGCATGGTGCGCGGCGTCAAGGAGTTCCTGGCCTCAGGACCCGCTCCCAACACTGTCAACGTCCCAGTACTGGCCAGGCTGCTGCGCGGCATGCACTGAGCCGCATGCACTGACCAGTGTTGACTAGGATGGGATGGTGTTCCGCATCCTCTTCCATGAACCCGAGATCCCCGGCAATACCGGAAACGCCATCAGGCTGGCAGCCATTACCGGCGCCGAACTGCACCTGGTGGAACCCCTGGGGTTCGACTTCTCAGACGCGAAGCTCCGCCGCGCGGGCCTGGATTACCACGACCTCGCCGTCGTCACCGTGCACCGCAACATCGAGGACGCCTGGCAGCATCTGCAGCCCGAGCGTGTCTACGCCTTCACCTCCGACGGGGCAGCAAGTTATACGGACATCGCCTACCAGCCCGGTGACGTCCTGATGTTCGGACGGGAATCGGTGGGCCTGCCGCCGGAAATGAAGACGGATCCGCACGTGACCGCCACCGTACGGCTGCCCATGCTGCCGGCACTGCGCTCGCTGAACCTGGCCAACGCGGCCTCCATCGCCGTCTACGAGGCCTGGCGGCAGCAGGGTTTTGCCGGCGCCCGCATCTAAGGAGCGCCCCGTCAGTGCTGCAGTCCACCGGCAACCGCCCGGGCCCCGAAACCCCCGCGGCCTGACGCTGCCGAAACATTTTCCCGCACTGCCCCATCCGCACGCGGCCGTGTGCCGAATCCCTCCTGAGAACAGTCCATTAGCGATCAAGGAGCGGCAGGTGACACTTCTCCGGGCAGGTTCCAGAACCAGCCGGGGCATCCCCGGCAGCACTGAGCAGGATTCACCACCTGGAGACTTATGCTTGGTAGTGATGGATACTCCCGATGCTCCCGCGGTCACGGACACGCCGGCCGAGCTCAGCCAACGGCTCACAGTCCTGCTGGGACAGATTTCCCAGGGTGACCGCGCTGCCTTTGCGGAGTTTTACCGGCTGACCTCGCGCCGTGTTTACGGTATGGCGCGCAGGGTCCTGATTGATGCCGAGCTCAGCGAGGACACCACCCAGGAGGTCTTCCTGCAGGTTTGGCAAAACGCCGCCAGATTCGATCCCGCCGCCGGCAGCCCGCTCTCCTGGCTGATGACCATTTCCCACCGGCGTGCCGTGGACAGGGTCAGGTCCGCGCAGTCGGCCACGGACCGGGAGGCCCGCTACGGTGCCAGCACCCAGGACATCGACCACGACACCGTTTCGGACGAAGTGGGCAGCAGGCTCGAAGCCGAGGCCGTGGTGCGGTGCCTGGGAACGCTGACCGAAACGCAACAGGAATCTGTGCGCCTTGCCTACTACGGCGGCCTGACCTACCGGGAAGTCGCCGAGCGGCTGGATGCTGCAGTTCCCACCATAAAGTCCCGCATCCGCGATGGACTGATCCGCTTGAAGACCTGTTTGGGGGTGAGTTGAAATGACAGAAATGAACCATGGACCAGCCGGCCGTTCAGGCGGCTTCGGCGATACCGTCGCAGCTGACCTCGCGTCGGGCCGCGTCATTGACCTGGCCGAGCTGTACGCCCTCGATGCCGTAACAGACGATGAACGCCGCGCGATCGAAGAGTACATTTCAGCCGCTCCTGTTGCCGAACGGACTTCATTCTTCGAACGGGTCCGCCAGTCCCGGGAAACCCTTACCCGCACGTTCAAAGCAGAGGAAGAGCCGCCCGCAGATCTTTTCCACCGGATCGTCGCCCAACTGCCGGCCCAGCTGCCCGCGCAGTTGCCGTCGCCTGGGCCGGCGCAGGCGGGCCCCGTCCCTGAAGGTCCCACCGACGAGCTCGCCAAGGCCCGGCAACGCCGGGAGGAACGGCGGCGTCCGGCCGGAACCCGCCGCTGGCTGGCGGGCATTGCGGCCGCCGCGGCCATTGCCCTGGGCGGCGTCGGCGTCGGGTCCTATATCGCGGACCAGAACGACCCCCTGAACCAGGTGGTCCGGGCCGATGACGTCCGCGAAGCCTCAGTACCCGTGGCCGCGGGTGGAACCGCAACGGTTCTGGTCTCGTCTTCCAAGGACGCACTGGTGGTCAAGATGAACGGCGTTCCTGCCCCTCCCGAAGGCAAGGTCTACCAGATGTGGCTGATTCCAAAGGACGGGTCGGCGCCGGTGTCCCAGGGCCTGATGGACGAGGCCGCCTTGTCCAAACCCGCTGTAGTGGAAGGCATCGCCTCTGCCGCATCGCTCGGAATAACCGTTGAGCCTGCCGGCGGATCAAAATCCCCCACGCTGCCCACGGTGGCCGCCGCCCCGCTCGGCGCGTAGCAGCATCGTCCCCGCTGAACATAGGAACGCCCCGTGATCATCCCCAAGGATGGTCACGGGGCGTTTTTACGCGGACGGTCAGAAACCGGCGATGGTTCCCGGCCCATTGACGGCTACTACATGGAACGCTTCGGCGCTGCGGCCCGCCGCCAGCCCGGCGCGTTCGGCATTGACGTGCATGCCCTGGCGGACCGCCGCTTCCATGGCCGCGACGTCGGGATGCTGGCTGACGTGGACATGGATGGCCTGCAGTTTGGCCTCCACATGCTCCGTCACGTCAACAAAATGGTTTTCCCGCTCTTCAGGGCCTGCGTACAGCCATAGCCACGGAAGCTTGTACGCCGCCAGCCCGGCTTCGGCGAGTTCCGGGTAAGCGAACGGGTTTTCCAGCGCAGGGTAAACGGCCCGCGTGACGGCCTCCCCCACTGCGAGATGGTCCGGATGGCTCTTCTGGATCCGGCGCCAGTTCCGTTCCGGATGCATGGCCAGTACGACGTCGGGACGCAGTTCGCGGATGAGCTTCACCACCCCGCGCATCACCTCATGCGAGGGTTCGAGGTAGCCGTCGCGCTGATGGAGGTAGTGGATGTCCGAGACGCCGACCAGCTCGGCAGCACGGCGCTGTTCGGCGTCGCGCATGGCGATGATGTTGGCCCGGTGGGCGGGATCGAAGCCGCCGGCATCGCCGTCGGTCATGATGCAGTAGCTGACCTGGACACCGGCCGCTGTCCAGGCGGCAATGGTGCCGGCAGCGCCGAAGTCGATGTCGTCAGGGTGGGCCGCAAAACAGAGCACCCGCCCAATCCGGTGCGTGGCCGGGTTGAACGGGCTCTGTGCCTGGCTGGCGGAGGCAGTCAATAATCAGCCTTTGCGCTTCTTGATCTCGGCCGTGGCCTGCGGGAGGACATCGAAGAGGTCCCCGACGATGCCGAAGTCCGCAATCTCGAAGACCGGCGATTCAGCATCCTTGTTGACCGCCACGATGACCTTTGCGGTCTGCATGCCGGCCTTTTGCTGGATGGCACCGGAAATCCCGGCAGAGATGTAGAGCTGCGGGGACACGGTCTTGCCTGTCTGGCCCACCTGGGCATCGTGGCTGATCCAGCCGGCGTCGGTAGCCGCACGTGATGCTCCCACGGCCGCTCCCAGGGCGTCGGCGAGCTCCTCCACGGGGCCGAAGTCGCCGTCCACGCCGCGGCCGCCGGCTACTACGATGCGGGCGTCGGTAAGGTCCGGGCGGCCGCTGGCCACCTTCTGCTCGCGGGCCGTGATCCGTGCCGCCGCCGCCGTGCTGCCGGCGGGCACCTCCACCGTGACGGTTTCCGGCGTGCCGGGTGCGGCAGCCGGCTCGGGGACCACGTTGTTGGCCTTGACCGTCAGCACCGAGACGGGGGTGTTGGCCTTGCAGGCTGTGTTGTAGGAACCGGCGAGCACGGACTTGTGTGCCGTGCCGTCCGCTTCCACGGCCACAACATCGGTGATGACGCCGGCGTTGAGGCGGATACCCAGCCGGGCAGCGATTTCCTTGCCCTCCGGTGAGTTGTCGAGCAGAACGGTAGTCGCCCCGGTGTTCTCCGCCGCCGCCGCGAGGTACGCAGCCTTGGGCGCCACCAGGTAGTCGTCCAGGTCCTGTGCCGAGGGGCGCAAAATGGTGCTGACGCCGTATTCCGCAAAAGTGGAGGAGACGTCGCTGTGCAGTTCGCCGTTGAGGGCCACCACGCTCTCACCGAGGGTGCGGGCCAGGGTCAGCAGCTCGAGACTGCTCTTCTTCAGCGCAGTGCCGGGGTTGTCAATAAAAACGAGTACTTTTGCCATGTCGGTGATCCCTCTTAGAGCAGCTTCTGGGCGGCCAGGAAGTCAACCAGCTTGATGCCGGCGTCGCCTTCGTCGGTGATGATGGTGCCGGCGGTGCGCGGCGGCCGCTCTTCAGCGTTGGCCACGGTGGTCCAGGAACCGGAGTGTCCCACCTGGGCAGCATCCACCCCGATGTCCGCGAGGGACAAGGTGGTGATGCTCTTGCGCTTGGCGGCGATGATGCCCTTGAAGTTGGGGTACCGCGGCTCGTTGATCTGGTCCGTCACGGACACCACTGCGGGCAGGGGGGCTTCGACCGTTTCAGAGGTGGTGTCCGCGTCCCGGCGTGCCACCAGCCGTCCGCCGTCCACGTCCAGGGAGGACGCGAACGTGACCTGGGGAAGGCCAAGGCGCTCGGCCAGCTGCGCGGGCACCAGGGAGGTCTCGCCGTCGGTGGAGGCCATGCCGGTGATGATGAGGTCCACCGGTCCGTCCTGGCCGAGCCGCTGGACGGCAGCCGCCAGTGCGAGGGAAGTGGCCGCGGCGTCCGAGCCCGCCAACGCCTCGTCCGTCAGGTGTACGCCCTCGGTGGCACCCATCTGAAGGGATTTCTTCACGGCGTTGACGGCACCGGCAGGCCCCATGCTCAGGGCGATGACCTGGTTGCCCGCCTTGCTGCCGCCCCGCGCCTCGGCCAGCTGCAGTGCGGCCTCCAGCGCGTATTCGTCCAGCTCGGACAGGATGCTTTCGTCACGGTCCGTCGTGTAGCGCTCCCCGGTGAGGTGACGGTCGAACTGGGCGTCCGGTACATGCTTGACCAGGACGATGATCTTCAATGTCTTCTCCACTGTATCGACAGCAGCCTTCCATGCTTGTGGACAGCCAGCCGGGTAAGGTCATGGCCGCGGGATGCCCGGCGTACGGGTAGCTCCTAGCTAACCATATCGACGTTGGGCGCCGCCCTCTTCCATTACGCCAGTGTCAGCACTTTTACGACGACGGCGGGAATGGTCGACGGCGGCGTCCCCACCGGAGGTGGGAATCGCCGCCGTCGACCATTCCTAAAGGTGCCGCCACACCCTCTTACCGGTGCCGGGCGCTGCTCCTAGCTTGCGGTACCGAGGGTGACGTCGAGGGTTTGTTCTGCGCCGTTGCGCAGCACGGTGATCTTTACGCTGGAACCCGCGGGCTGTTCCCGGACCGCGGCCGTCAACTGCTCGGGCTCGCCGATGGCGAGGTCGTTGAATTTGGTGATGACGTCGCCCACCTTAATCCCTGCCTTGCCGGCCGCCGAGCTTGCTTCCACTGTGGCGACCTCCGCTCCCACCGAGAATTCGGAAGCGGCGCTGGAGGCGGCCTTCTTCTTGACGCTGACGCCGAGCTGGCCGTGCGAGGCCTTGCCCGTGTCGATGATTTCCTGGGCCACCCGCTTGGCATGGTTGATGGGGATGCTGAAGCCCACACCGATGTTGCCGCTGGACGAGGACGAAGACCCTGATCCGGCAGAAGCAATCGCCACGTTGACCCCGATGATCTCACCGCTGCTGTTCACCAGGGCGCCGCCGGAGTTGCCGGGATTGATGGCGGCATCGGTCTGGATCACGTTGATGGAAATTTCGCCCTGGCCGGTTGTCTGCTGGCTCTGTCCGCCGCCCGGCGGGGCGAACTGGAATCCGCCTTCGTCGTCACCCTCTGCGTTGTCGCCCTCTTCCGGGGCCGCCGCGGAGGCCACGCTGATGGTCCTGTTCAGCGTGGAGACAATGCCATCCGTGACCGTGCCAGTGAGGCCCAGGGGGGAACCGATGGCAATCGCGGTATCCCCTACGTTGAGCTTGCCGGAGTCACCGAGCGTGGCTGGCGTGAGGCCGGACATGTTGTCCACTTTGATGACTGCGAGATCGGACAACGGGTCCGTGCCCACCAGCTTGGCGCTCAGCACCTTTCCGTCGCTGGTCCGGACTTCGAGGGACGCATTGGCCGTCTGGCCGTCCAGCGTGACCACGTGGGTATTGGTCAGGATGTGCCCCTGATCGTCCAGGACGATGCCGGAACCCGTGCCCCCGGAGCCGCCGCTCGTGGCGCTGATGGTCACCACGCTGGGCGAGGCCTTTACGGCAGCTGCGGTGATCGCGTTGACATTGTCCTTGTTGTTGACGATGACCGTGCCGGGCTGGCTGTTGCTGCTGGTGATGGCGGTAGAGCCGTCATTATCAAACAGTCCTCCGGAGCCAACGGTGGCCACTCCCCCGCCCACCAGGCCGGCGGCGAGGATGCTGGCTACCAGGGTGCCGACGCCGAACGATGCCTTCTTGCGCGGGGCGTCCTTAGGGTTCGGGGCCAGCCCCACGGGAGCGCCGGCCGCTGCGTGCTGGCTGTTGTGCTGTCCTTGGCCGTAGTAGCCATAGTGGCCTTGAGCGTCGTGCGGTCCGCCATATCCCTGGGACTGGCCATGGCCCGGCTCGCTGCCTTGGCCGTCCGGGGCGCTTTGTCCATAGAACGGCTGGCGCTGCGGATAGGGCTGGCGCTGCGGATACGCCGGGCGTGCCCCGGGCAGTTCCCGGGTGGGGTTCTCCGGGTCAAGCCGTTCAGTGTTCTGCTGACGATGCCCCGGTGCTTCGTTGGCCGCCGCGGGGTTCGAGGCTCCCATGCCCTCACCGTCCTGGAGATCCGGGTTGTTACCGGGCTGTGCGGACTGCTGCTGCCACGGATCCTGCCGGCCCGGACCGCGGTTCCCGGAAGCGTCACCGGGGGTTTGGTTCTCAGTCATGGGACTTCCTTTCATCCTCGTCTGCATTAACTATGGACTCCCTCCCTGTAACAAGTTCGGATGTTTGCTGAGAGCTTGCTGAATCCCGTCATGGACTGGATTTCGCTGGCCCTGCATCGTTTCGCTGGTGGCATATTCAGCTCAATGGACGGGCTGTGGGGTGCACCATAGAATCAAGATGATTGCCACAGCGACCTGCGGCTTTACACCATGCGTGGGGGCGCTGCTGCATTCTGAGACGACCGGTTCGTCCCGAATCGGTGTCAGGCGTGCTGAAGGGTTGCACATGCGGTCAAAGTTTAAACGTATTCTCGCCGTGATCGGCCTTACCGGGCTGCTGGCGGTACCCGCCGGTGCGGCCTGGGCGGAGGATCCGGTCACTCTGAATCCCTCAACCAAGGTTGTGGATTCAGCCGGGGTCCTGGGCGGAAAAACGGCTGAGGTGCAGGAAGCCATCAAGAAGCTGGGCACTGACCACGCCATGGTGCTTCACGTCGTCACCGTCAAGAAATTCGAAAACCCTGCCGACCGGGAGGCCTGGACAGACGAGGTGGCCAAAAAGGCAAACCTTGGTTCGAATGCCCTGATCCTCGCGGTGGCTACCGATACCCGGCAGTACATCCTGAACAAGGGCGGCAGCAAGATCACCAACGCCCAGGTCGAAAACATCAAGAGCAAGGCCATCGGGCCCCAGCTGGCAAATGACAACTATGCCCAGGCTGCCATTAACGCTGCAGGCGCGATCGGTGACGCTGCGGGAGGGGGAAGCGGCAACGTCCCTTCTGATGGAAGTGCCGGCGCCGCTGTTTTGGTGGGGACCGGCGTAGTAGCCGCCGGTGGTGCAGGTGCCTACCTCTACTTCCGCAACCGGCGGAAGAAAGCCGGCGAAGCCCAGTCGTCCAGCGCAAGCTACGGCCCGCAGGGTGGCCAGGTGGACCCGCTCGCGTCCCTCAGTGTGGAGGAGCTGCGCCGCAAGAGCGGTTCGCTGCTCATCGAAGCGGACGACGCCATCAAGTCCAGCGAGCAGGAACTGATGTTCGCCCAGGCACAGTACGGCGATTCCGCCGTCGGCAACTTCACCAAGGCGCTGGACGAAGCCAAAGCCCACATGACGGAGTCGTTTAAGCTGCAGCAGCAGCTGGACGATCATATTCCCGATACTGAAGAGCAGCAGCGCACCTGGCTGGGCGAAATCATCCGCCGCTCGGAGGCTGCGCTGGCATCGCTGCAGGAGCAGAAGGCCGACTTCGATTCCCTGCGTGAACTGGAGAAGAACGCACCGCAGGCCCTGGCACGAGTGAATGCCGGCGCGCGCGAAGCAGACGCCAAGATCTCCAGCGCGGAGCAGTCCCTCACCGCGCTGCGGGCCAAGTATGCCGAGAGCGCACTTGCGCAGGTCTCGGACAACATCCTGCAGGCCAAGGAGCGGCTTGCTTTCGTCCAGAACGCAACAGCGACTGCCGAGCAGAAGCTGGGTGAGGGTGAAGGAAGCATGGCTGCAGTGGCCGTCCGGGCAGCCGAGGAGAGCCTCCACCAGACGAACGTGCTCCTGGATGCCATCTCCAAAGTCTCGTCGAGCCTTGACGAGGCCCGCAACGGGCTGGAGTCAGCGGTGGCGGACACCTCGCAGGACCTTGCCCAGGCACGTGCCATAATCCAGTCCGGCGCCCATCCCGAACTGGCTGGCCCCGTGGCTGGCGTCGAAGCGACGCTGGCCCAGGTCAAATCAGACATCCAGGGCGGGAAGATCGATCCGATCGCTACCCTGCAAAGGGTGGAGACCGCCCACCAGTCCCTGGACCAGGCGCTGAGCGGAATCCGCGACCAGCAGGAGCAGGCACGCCGGGCGCAAGCATCACTGCAGCAGACCATCATGTCTGCCCAGGCGCAAATCAGTGCCACCTCCGACTACATCACCGCCCGGCGCGGCGGCGTGGGAACCGAGGCCCGCACCCGGCTGGCCGAGTCGCAGCGGAACCTGGACTACGCGCTGTCCATTGCACGCACCGATCCCGTTACCGCCCTGACCTACGCGCAGCAGGCACATGCTCTCGCTGCCCAGGCAGCCCAGCTGGCCCAGGCTGACGTTGACCACTTCGACGGCTACGCCAACCAGGGCTACGGCCGGGGCGGAATGTTCGGCGGAGGTGGCGGCGGTGGACTCGGCGGCGCCATTCTTGGCGGCATCCTGATCAACTCCATCCTCAATGGTGGCGGTGGTGGCGGCTGGGGCGGCGGTCACGGCGACGGCGGCGGCTGGGGTGGCGGCGGCGACTTCGGGGGCGGAGACATGGGCGGCGGCTGGGGTGGGGACTCCGGCGGCGGCGGAGACTTCTAGTCCCTGGAAACCCTCCCCTGGCTTTGTCCGGCCGAACCACAACGGCTTGAGAACGACAGACGGAACACACAACTGTTCACTGATTTCAGTGGTCATCACAGAGCAGGACGAAAGGTAGCACCATGGTTAAACAGTCCATTTTCGGCCGTATCGCGCAGCTGGCAAAGGCGAACATCAACACCTTGCTGGACAACGCCGAGGACCCGCAGAAAATGCTGGACCAGATGGTCCGGGACTACACCAACAACATCGCTGAGGCGGAGTCCGCCGTAGCACAAACCATCGGCAACCTTCGGATGCTCGAGGACGACTACAACGAGGACGTCAAGAACTCCCGCGACTGGGGCAACAAGGCCCTGGCCGCATCCCGCAAGGCGGACGAGTACCGCGCCAGTGGCAACGTGTCCGACGCCGAGAAGTTCGACAACCTGGCCAAGGTGGCACTGCAGCGCCAGATGTCGGCCGAGAACGAAGCCAAGGGCGCCGAGCCTTCCATCGCCTCCCAGCGTGAAGTGGTGGACAAGCTCAAGACCGGCCTGGACCAGATGAAGGGCAAGCTCAACCAGCTGACCAGCAAGCGCAACGAACTGGTGGCCCGCTCCAAGACCGCCGCGGCCCAGTCGCAGGTGCACGATGCCATCAAGAGCATCGACATCATGGACCCCACCAGCGAGGTGGGCCGCTTCGAAGAGAAGATCCGCCGCGAAGAGGCCCGGGTCCGCGGTCAGCAGGAACTGACCGAGTCCAGCCTGGACGCGCAGTTCAACCAGCTGGAGGACCTCGGCGAGCAGGTGGAGATCGAGGCACGCCTTGCGGCCCTCAAATCCGGTGGCACCTCAAAGCCCGCCATCGGTTCAGGCAGCGCTGCAGGCGCTGAATCCACTGTGAACGAAGCTGATTTCGACAAGCTCTGACAGTCCCAGTGAGCGTCCTCGCTGAGGATAGCCGGGACGCTGTGGGCTGATGAAAGGCCGGGGCCGCCGCCCCGGCCTTTCTGTTGCCCGTATGTGTAGCGTTGGGTCATGGCTTCCTCCCACCCCACCTCGCTCGTCTGGCTGCGCGATGACCTTCGCCTGGACGACAACCCGGCACTGTCCGAGGCGGCATCGCTTGGCCTGCCCTTGACGGTGGTCTACGTCCTGGACGAGGAGTCTGACGGCATCCGGCCGCTCGGTGGAGCAACGCGCTGGTGGCTGCATCATTCCCTTACAGCCCTGGCCGCAGCTTTGGAGGCCAACGGCTCCCGGCTCCTCCTTCGCCGGGGACCAGCTGCAGAAGTTATCCAGGGTCTTGCGGGCGAGACCGGGGCGGCCCATCTGTTCTGGAACCGGCGTTACGGACTGCCGGAGCGGACAGTGGATGCCGCCATCAAGGAGTGGGCCGGCACCAATGGCGTCCAGGCCTCGAGCTTCCAGGCAAATCTTCTGTTCGAGCCGTGGATTGTGCGCACCGGGGCCGGCGGCCCGTACAAGGTCTTTACGCCCTTCTGGCGTGCTTGCCTTGCCGGCACCGAGGTCCGCGAGCCCCTCGAACCGCCCCGGCAGTTGCCACCGCCCGCCACTGCGCGGGGAGGGGCGCTGCCAATCACCGAAGACCTGCGCACATGGCACCTCCTGCCGCACTCCCCTGACTGGAGCGGCGGCCTGGCCGAAACGTGGGAGCCGGGAGAGGAAGGCGCAAGGCACCGCCTCGAGGACTTCCTGGAGGGGCCGGCCGAAGACTACGGGACGGGCCGCAACGTGCCGGGTGTGGAGGGAACCAGCCGCCTTTCGCCGCACCTGCGCTTCGGCGAAGTCAGTCCCTTTCGGGTATGGCAGGAGATCAGGCGCACGTTCCCGCACAAGATACCGGCCGACGTCGGGATCTTCCGTTCCGAACTCGGCTGGCGGGAATTCTGTTGGCACCTCTTGTACACCAACCCCGAACTGGCCACCCGCAACTACCGGCCTGAGTTTGACCGGTTTGAATGGCAGTCGCTGAACAGAAGCGAGCTGCGGGCCTGGCAGCAGGGCCGCACCGGATACCCGTTCGTTGATGCCGGTATGCGCCAGCTGTGGCAGACGGGCTGGATGCACAACCGGGTGCGGATGGCGGCTGCGTCATTCCTGGTCAAGAATCTCCTGGCCGACTGGCGCATCGGCGAGGAGTGGTTCTGGGACACGCTCGTGGACGCGGACGCCGCCAGCAACCCGGCAAACTGGCAGTGGGTGGCGGGATCGGGAGCGGACGCCTCCCCCTACTACCGGATCTTCAACCCGGTGACGCAGAGCAAGAAGTTTGATTCCGCGGGCCACTACCTGCGCCGCTTCATTCCCGAACTGGCAGACCTCGACGGGAAGGCCATCCACGAACCGTGGAAAGCCGGAGACGCACCTGGTTACCCCGGACCGCTGGTGGGGCTGCCAGAGTCACGGGAGCGGGCCCTGGAAGCCTACGCCAAACTCAAGCACTGATCTGCCGTCTAAGGCTTGTCGGCCGCATGCGGCCGGTGCCCGCCTTAGCGGCTGACCTTGCCCATCAGGGACGCAATGGGACGCAGGAAGATGGGACGGGCCAAGAACCATGCAGCCACCATGACCACCACCGAGGCCAGGAATACCCAGAAGCCGAACCAACCGTCGCCGTCCTGGACGCCGTACATGTGGTTGAGGTTGCGCAGGGCACCGGTGGCCAGCACCAGGAAGACGTGCACCACGATAAAGGCCACGAAGTAGATCATCACCGGGAAGTGGACCGCGCGTGCCCATTCAATGGGGAAAGCCTTGTTGAGGCCGGCTGCCTTCTTGGGCCACGCCGAGGACATGCGCAGGCCGGTGATGAAGGACAGCGGGGCGGCGACGAACACCGTTACGAAGTACGCCAGCAGCTGGAGGGCGTTGTAGTTGATCCAGCCGTTCTCCGTGGGCCAGTCCAGCGACGCGTACTGCAGGGCCGCCGAGAGCGCGTTGGGGAACACATCCCAGCTGGTAGGCACGATCCGCATCCACTGACCCGTGGCGAACAGCAGGACGGCGAAGACCAGTCCGTTCAGGATCCACAGCGCGTCCAGGGTGAGGTGGAACCACAGCTCAAGGCTGATCTTGGTGGGCGGGTTCTTGGTTTTGATGAGGCCCTTGTTGTTCCGGGTCCAGTGGCCGCTGGGGCGCGTGGTGGTCCGCACCTGCCAGCCGGTCCGGATGATGAGCAGCAGGAAGAACGCGTTCAGGAAATGCTGCCACGCCAGCCAGGCCGGAAATCCTTCCGGCGCGCTGGCCGGAAGCTCGGAATGGCCCGGATAGTCGGTGACGAAGGAAGCGACAGCGGGCAGCCCCACCAGCCACTTGGCGATCAGCACCACCAGGACCAGCGCCACGAGGACGGCGGGCACACCCCAGTAGAGACGGGACCGCTTGCCCGCGACAGTGCCGGGCTTCTTCGTGGGTGTGGACATCGAGCAACATTCCTCTCGAGAATGACTTGGTGCTCACGATCTGTGAGGCTCTGCGAAAGAGAATACTAGGAACTGCCGGCTTTCAAGGAAAAAAGAAGACCCCGTCCGGCTTGTCTGCCGGTCGGGGTCTTCACATAAGTTGCGGGGACAGGATTTGAACCTGTGACCTCTGGGTTATGAGCCCAGCGAGCTACCGAACTGCTCCACCCCGCGTCGCAGAATCAACACTACCCTACTTTTGCGGTGGGTTTTGCCACCCGCCTTTTCGGGGCCCCCACCCCGACGCGCCAGCACCTCCTGCCGCTTCCCCCACAACGCTCCACCAGCTTCTGCGGCTTTCAGCGCATCGCTCCATCACTCCATCATGACGTCCGACGCCGGTGCTGCTGCGCGAGGTTAAAGCAAAAGGTCCGGACACTGTTTCCAGTGTCCGGACCTTTTTTCCAGTTGCGGGGACAGGATTTGAACCTGTGACCTCTGGGTTATGAGCCCAGCGAGCTACCGAACTGCTCCACCCCGCGTCGCAAGAACTACTTTACCGGGAGGTGAACAGCAGGCCAAATCGGGAGGGCGTGATCTCCGTCTCGCCAGTCCGGCACCCGCTCGGAAAGAAGCGGGTGCCGGCTGCCGTCGTCGGAATCAGTACCCGTCCCTCAGCTGCTCGGCGAAGGCGACGGCGTGGCTTCCGGAGTTGCCGAGGACGCCGGGGCAGGGGTGGCCTCAGGTGCGGCCACGGGGATCTTCGCCTCAGCCTGCACGGCCTTATCCAAGGCCGCCGAAAGCCGCTTCTGCGCCTCGCCATAGCCGGCGAAGTCGCCACCCGCCAATGCGGACTGGCCGGCCTTGATCGCAGCGTTCGCTTCGTCCAGGGCCGCCTTCAACTCAGCTTTGGCGTCCGCTCCTGCCGGAGCTGGAGGTGCTCCAGGTTCGGCGGGCGTCTGGCCGTTGTTGTCCGAGTCGCCGGCGGCGGCTCCGGAATCACCGCCGAAGAGCTGCTTCAGTGCCTCGTCCAGGGTGGGGGCAAAACCCACCTTGTCGCCGAAGGCCACCAGGACGCGCTGCAACGTGGGGTAGGACGTCTCACCGGTGGACTTCAGGTACACGGGCTGGACGTAGAGGATGCCGCCGCCGACCGGAAGCGTCAGCAGGTTGCCGTTGAGCACGTCCGATGCGCCCTGGCGGAGCAGGTTAAGGGCCTGCGACACCGTGGGATCGGAGTTGAACTTGTTCTGCGCCTGGCCGGGGCCGGGGACCTGGATCTCCGGCGGGATCTGCAGCAGCCGCAACTTGCCGTAACTGTCGGCCTTCACGCCGGCCTGGTTGCCGGCATCGGAATCGGCAGCAAGGAAGCCGTAAAGAACATTGCGGGCGTTTCCGTTGACGATCTGTGGAATGTACGACGACGTCAGCTGGAAGGCGGGCTTGTCCTGGTCCGGCATCTGCAGCGACATATAGAACGGCGGCTGCTTGACGTCGGTGTCCACGGTGGGATCCGCCGGCACGCTCCAGGCGTCATTGGTCTTGTAGAAGCTGGATGGATCAGTGACGTGGTACTGCCCCAGGAGCTGGCGCTGGACCTTGAACAGGTCCTCCGGGTACCGGACGTGGCTCATCACGTCGCCCGACATCTCCGAATACGGCTTCAGCGACGAGGGGAACACCTTCTGCCAGGACTTGAGCAGCGGGTCCTGGTCATCCCACGCGTACAAGGTGACCGAGCCGTCGTAGGCATCCACCGTGGCCTTGACGGAATTGCGGATGTAGTTGACCGTGCTGTTGGGCAGCGCGACGGCGCGTCCCGACGTGGTCTGCGTATCCTCGGTGGCGTTGGAGAGTTGTTCCTGCTGCGAGTACGGGTAGTACTGGCTGGTGGTGTAACCGTCCACGATCCACTTCACGCGCCCGTCCACCACGGCCGGGTAGGCGTTGCCGTCCACGGTCAGGTAGGGGGCCACCTTCTCCACGCGCTCACGGGGATTGCGGTCATACAGGACCTGGGACTCCGCATTGACGCCGTCCGAGAGCAGCAGGTCCGAGGACTGGAACTTGATGGAGTACAGCACCCGGTTGAAGAAGGTTCCAACGTTGGGTCCGCCGTTTCCTTCGAAGGTGTACTGGGTCTCCCCTTCCCCTTCGCGGCCGGAGGGCCTGTCCTGCTCACGGGCCGGGGCACCGTCCGGGCCGCCCACAATGGAGTATTCCGGCGAGGACTCGCCGAAGTAGATCCGGGGCTGGTACGTCGAATCATCACCGAGCACGCCGGTTGAGGGAATGCCCGACTGCAGGAAGTCCGGTTTGCCGTCCACAGTGAACTTGTTGCCCTTGGCTGCCACCACACCGTAGCCGTGGGTGTACACCACGTGCTGGTTCAGCCAGCCCTGCTGATTGGTGGCCACGTTGGTGGGATTCAGTTCACGGACCGCGATCACGGTGTCCTGGATCTTGCCGTCCACTTCGTAGCGGTCCACGTTGAGGGCGTCGGGGAACTGGTAATACGGCCGGTACTGCTCCAGCTGCGAAAAAGCGTCCGAGATCAGGTTCGGGTCCAGCAGCCGGATATTAGCCGTGGTCTGTGCGTCCGGCGCCAGGGCTCCGGTGCTGGCGGTGTTGGTGGCGTCATAGCGGTTCACCTGGATGGCATCGAGGCCGTAGGCCTTGCGCGTGTTGTCGATGTTGCGCTGGATGAATTCCTTTTCCAGTGTCTCTTCCGACGGACGCACCTGGAACTGCTGGATCACCCAGGGGTAGACACCGCCGGCCAGGATGGACGTGATGACCAGCATCGCGGTGCCGATGACGGGCAGGCGCCAGCGGCCGATGACCGCGGCGACGATGAACAGGATGGCAACCAGCGCCGCTGCCACCGCGAGGATGGCCTTGGTGGGGATGACGGCGTTGACGTCGGTGTAGAGGGCACCGGCCCAGCGGCCGCCGTTACTCTGCACTGCTGAATAACGGTCCAGCCAGAAGTTGATGCCCAGGAGGACCAGGAAGGAAGCACCCGCGACGGCAATGTGGATCTGGGCGGCACGGCTGGTGAAGATGCCCCGCTCCATGAGCCTGATGCTGCCGTACAGGTAGTGGGTGAGGATTCCGGCGATTCCCGCGATGACCACCACGCTGATCAGAAATCCTGTGATGAAGCCGAGGAACGGCAGGGTCATCAGATAGAAGCTGATGTCCAGGTGAAATTGCGGGTCCTGCTCGCCGAAGGGCTCCTGGTTGAAGAAGAGGAGGACCTTCTGCCACTGGCTGGCGGCGGCGCTGCCGGCGAACAGTCCGAAGAGGACGGGCAGGCCCACCATCACCACGCGGCGGACCGGTTCCAGCTGTGCCTGGTAACGGTTGAGGTTGTCCCGGATTTCCGAGTCCGGCGCGTACACGGGACGGGACTGGTATGCGATGCGGATGGCGAAGAAGACTGCCAGGAACATCACGGCGAATCCGCCCAGGAAGATGCCGATCCTGGCCAGGTTCTCGGTGACGAACACTTCGATGAAGCCGAGCTGGCGGTACCAGAGGACGTCGGTCCAGACGTTTGCGAAGAAGATGAAGCCCACAACCACCAGGGCAACAACGATCAGGGTGGGCGTCAGCGCGCCGCGTCTTGAAGGGGGTTTACCTGTGGACATGGTGCTGGCGGGTCGGGACAAACTCGGTACCTCATAGCTGGTCGGTCAGATGATGCGTAGCGTGCGTGCGAGCGACGTCCTTACCGGTCAAACGCTGGTTAAGCCGTCATAATTGCCACGAGTGGCGGTGGAGCTTAGTTCCTGCCCAGTCTAGTTGTTTGTACACGCCGGCAGGCCGGATGTGTCCTGGCCTGAACTGGCGAGTTCGACGGCGTGCCGCGCCTCCGCCAGGTTCCCGACCTTTATCACCTGCAGGCCGTCCGGAACATGCCCCACCACTTCGCCGCAGTTGGCGGCGGGGGCCAGGAACAGCGTGGCTCCCCCGGACCGGGCCCCCTGCATCTTCTGTCCGATGCCGCCGATGGGTCCCACAGTTCCGTCCGGGGTGATGGTGCCGGTTCCGGCAATGTGCTTGCCGCCGGTCAGGTCGCCCGGGGTGACGGTGTCGATGATGCCGAGCGAGAACATGAGGCCCGCGCTGGGGCCGACCACTTTGTCCAGGGCAATCTGTACCTGGAAGGGGAAGGTGAACTGGTATTTAAGCATCACGCCGAGGATGAAACGGCCTTCGCCGTTGTCTTTGGGCGTTATGGCCTGGCTGACTTCCTGGCCGCCCCGTTCCACCACCACTGTGGCGGGCGCGCCTTTTCCCGCCGCCAGTTCCTGCTGGATGACGGCAAGGGACGTGATCTCCTTGCCGTTGATGGTTTTGAGGATGTCCCCCGGCTCAATCTTCCCGGCCGCGGCGGAACTGTCGGAGAGGCCCGCCGCCTGCAGCCGTTGCCCGAAAGGAATGTCCAGTTCCTTCAAAGCTGAAGCCACCGCGTTTTCTTGAGAGGTAGCCATGGCTTCCGTTCCCTGCTCCTTGGCCTCCTCCTTGGTGGTACCGGCCGGGTAAATCAATTCCTCTGGGTAGACCGCTTTGGAACGGTCAAGCCAGGCGGAGAAAGCGCCCAGGATGCTCACCGGCCCGTTGGGGCCGCCAGCGACATAGACGGTGGTCAGGTCCAGGTTTCCGGCCGCCGGATAGGTTTCCCGGCCGGTGACGTTGATGACCGGGCTTCCCTGGCTCTGGCCCAGCGTGTTGAATGTGGGGCCGGGCGATTCAATGACATAAGGCACGGGCAAGGTTCCCGCGGCAATGCCCAGGCCCAGGGCCGCCATGCCGGCCACCATCATGGCGGAGACCTTTGGATGCCGGCGCGCCGGTGCAGCCAGTCCCGTCCCGGCGGGTGGCAACGGTCCTGACGGCGCACCCTCAGGTGCGCTGCCGGCGTCGTACTCATCTTTTTCCGCCCGCCAGGGGCCGGGCTGGAGCTCGGCAGCGTGGTCCTCTGAAGGGTGGCCGCCACGGGTTGTAGTCACTGAACCAACACTACGCGGTGCCCGGCGGCGGCAGTTCTTTGCCTACAGCGAACGGCAACGCAGTGCGGCAGACAGTCGACCGGCACCGGGGTACCGTGAAGGTTGAGCACCAGTCACACCGACGATCGGCGGGATCATGACCTCCAACCCACTTAATCCGTCCAACGGCGACGATACCCCCAAGGACCCGTTGACCGAGATGCTGCAAAACCTGATGGGCGGCAAGGGGATGGAGAATTTCGACCCCGCCGAACTGGCCAAGGCAGCCGGCCTTCCTAACGACCCCAACCTGCTGGCCCAGATGTTCTCTCAGGTGCAGGCCATGATGAGCGCCCCGTCCGAGGGGCCCGTGAACTGGCAGCTTGCCCATGAGAATGCCCGGCGGGTGGCAGCATCCAGTGCCGATCCGTCAGTCACCGCACAGCAGTCCCGTGAGGTGGACGAGGCGCTGCGGCTCGCTGAGCTGTGGCTCGACCCCGTCACCGATCTTCCCGCCACCGGCCTGATCGGCCGGGCATGGTCCCGCGCAGAGTGGGTCGAGGCCACATTGGGCACCTGGAAGAGGCTCACCGAGCCGGTGGCAAACAGCATCGCCAATGCGCTCTCCTCCGCCATGACGGAGCAGATGCCTGAGGAGATGAAATCCATGATGGGCGGGGCATCATCCATGCTCCAGAACATGGGCGGCGCGATCTTCGGCATGCAGCTTGGACAGGCCATCGGCGCCCTCTCCCAGGACGTGGTCAGTTCCACCGACATCGGCGTACCCCTTGCCGACCTTGAAATGGCCCTCCTGCCCGTGAACATCGCCGCCTTCGGCGAAGGGCTGTCCCTGCCAGAAAACGACATCCGGCTCTTCCTCGCGGTCCGGGAAGCTGCCCACGCACGGCTCTTCGTCCAGGTTCCGTGGCTCCGGGGCCACCTGTTGGGCGCGATCGAGGCCTACGCCCGCGGCATCCACATCGACACGTCCCGGATTGAAGAACTGGCCAGGGACCTGGACCCCAGCAATCCCGAGGGCATCCAGGAAGCCTTGTCGCAGGGTGTGTTTATGCCGCAGCGGACTCCTGCCCAGGACCAGGCGCTGGAGAAGCTGGAGACGGCGCTGGCCCTCGTGGAAGGCTGGGTGGACGAACTGACCGCCGCAGCCACGGACAAGGTGCTGCCTTCCGCCGGCGCGCTGCGCGAAACAGTCCGCCGCCGCCGGGCTACGGGTGGGCCTGCAGAGCATGCTTTCGCCGCCTTGGTGGGGCTGGAACTTCGACCCCGCCGGCTGCGGGAGGCTGCAACACTTTGGGCCACTCTGAAGGAAGAACGCGGCATCGAAGGCCGCGACGCCATCTGGCACCACCCCGACCTCCTGCCCACCGCTGAGGACCTGGACGATCCGAAGGGCTTCAGCGGCCGCCGCAAGCTGGCCGAGGCCAGTGACAGCGAAGTGGACGACGCCCTGCAGAAACTGCTGAGCGGCGGGTTTGACGCTACCCCGTCCGACGGGACCGAAGAGTCCGACGGCGGGGCGGCGGGCGGCGGTCAGGCTGGGTCCGACGGCGGCACCGAAGGTGGGCAGGGCGACCAGGATGGCCCGGACGGTGCGCCGAAAAGCTAAGCCGGCCTAGTCGGCGTCGTCCGTCCAGGTTTCGCCGGGCCACGTTTCGCCGGACGACGTTTCGCCGGACCAGGGCGCCTGCCCGGGTCCGGCGGCGCCGGCAACATCCGGTGCTCCGCCGTCCTTGAGCCCGCGGGCCATGGCGAAGGACACACCGTCCAGGAAGGCCTTCGCCCGTGCCGTCTCCGGATAGGCCTCCAGAAGCTTCCAGAACTCCGCGTTATGCCCTGCCACCAGGAGGTGGGCGAGCTCATGGAGCAGGACGTAGTCGATGACCCACTGGGGCATGGGACGCAGCTTGTCCGAAAGCCTGATGGTGCCTTCAGCCGGGGTGGCCGAACCCCAGCGCGAGTTCTGATTGCTGACCCACCGCACCGAGGCCGGCTTCGACCGCCCGCCGAGGTACCGTTCGGACAACTGGGCAGCATGCGCGGCCAGGGCGGCATCCGAGGCCGGGCGTTTCCGGCCGGAAGCTGCGCGGCGCTCCCCCTGTTTGTGCAGCTTGGCCAGCATGCGCTGGACCCATTCCCGTTCCTGGGCGGCCGTGAACCGCGCAGGGATGGCCACCACGGCCGTCCCGTTCTCCCAGAAAGCGGCAACCGTCCTGGTGCGTCGCGCAGAGCGGCGGACTTCAACGGGAGCACCCTCTGTGGTGATCACAGCGAGGTGCTTTCAACCAGGACCCGGAGGACGTCTTCGCCGTAACGTTCCAGCTTGGACGGGCCCACACCGGCAAGCGCGGCAAGTTCCTCCAGTGAGGAAGGTTTTGCTTCGGCAATTGCTGTCAGCGTGGCGTCGGTGAACACCACAAAGGCGGGTACGTCGGCGGACAGGGCCGTTTCACGCCGCCACGTCCGCAGGGCCTCGAACGTCTGTTCCTCATAGCTCGGCGGGCAGGAGTTGCAGCGCCCCACCTTCCGCTCGGCTCCCGTACTGAGCATGCTGCCGCAAACCCTGCACACCGCGGGGGCGGCGGCCTTGCGGCGCGGTGCCGCGCCTTTCCCGCGCGCACTGGAGCTGGCGACCGAATCGGGGCGCAGCCCGTCCAGGAACCGGGAGGGCTTGCGGTTGGCCCGGCCGCCGGGGGTGCGGGCCGTGGACCAGGATAAAGAGAGGTGTTCGCGGGCCCGGGTGATACCCACGTAGAGAAGCCGGCGCTCCTCATCCACGGCCTCCGGCGAGTCGGCGAACGAGATGGGCATGAGCCCTTCGCTGAGTCCCACCAGGAATACCGCGTCCCACTCCAGGCCTTTCGCGGCATGCAGGGACGCCAGGGTGACGCCCTGCACCGTGGGCGCATGCTGGGCCAGCGAGCGTTCCTGGAGTTCGTTCACAAATTCAGCCAGCCCGAACTCCGGACCCCGCGACTGGACGAGTTCATCGGCGAGGGCCACCAGTGCCGCCAGGGACTCCCAGCGTTCTCGCAGCGCACCGCCGTTGTGGGGCGGCGAATCCGTGTAGCCGAGCGAGGCCACGATATCGCGGACCAGCTGGCCGAGCGGTTCCGGAGACTCAGCGGAGACGGCACGGGTGGCTGCCCGCAGCTGCAGGATGGCGTCGCGCACTTCCTTGCGGGCAAAGAAGCGCTCTCCCCCGCGCAGTTGGTAGCCAATGCCGGCAGCGGCGAGGGCCTGTTCGTAGGCCTCGGACTGTCCATTGGTGCGGAAAAGGACGGCCACCTCGCTGGCCGGGGTGCCGGCGTCGAGCAACGCCTTGATCTTCTGCGCCACCGTGGCGGCTTCCGCTTCGTCGTCTGAGCACTCGGTGAACTGCGGTGCAGGCCCGGCGGGGCGCTGGGCCACGAGCTGCAGCGGGGCCGCCCACGCGGCGTCAGCCACGGGGCCGCCGCTGCGCCTGCCGGCGAGGAGGTCGTTGGCGAGCTTCACTACCTGCGGGGTGGAGCGGTAATCCCTGATCAGCTTCACTACATTGGCCTGCGGATAACGGGCCTTGAATTCCAGCAGGTGCTTCGGCGAAGCACCTGTGAACGAGTAGATGGTCTGGCTGGCGTCCCCCACCACGCACAGCTCGTCCCGGCCGCCCAGCCAGAGTTCAAGGAGCCGCTGCTGCAGCGGGGAGACGTCCTGGTACTCATCAACCACAAAGTGCCGGTACTGCTCCCGCACGGTGGCAGCAACCTTCTCGTCCTCCTGCAGGATGCCCACGGTGATCAGCAGGACATCTTCGAAGTCGATGACATTGCGGTCTGTCTTGACATCCTCGTAGGACTGGAAGACCCGGGCCACGGCGGTGAGGTCGAAGCCGCCGGGAGTGCCCCTGTCCTGCGCATTTTCGAGGTAGTTGGCGGGGGTCAGCATGGAGACTTTAGCCCATTCGATTTCCGAGGCAAGATCTCGGATGGACGCCCTGTCCGTGCTCAGCCGGAGCCGCCGGGCAGCCTCGGCGAGCATCTGGGCCTTGTGGTCCAGCAGGTTGGGAAGCGTTCCGCCAACGGCCTGCGGCCAGAAGAACTGCAGCTGGCGCAGTGCCGCGGCGTGGAATGTGCGGGCCTGGACGTTGCCTGCGCCGAGGTCGCGCAGCCTGCTGCGCATTTCTGCGGCCGCGCGCGCCGTGAAGGTTACGGCCAGGAGCCGCTGGGGTGTGTAGACCCCTGAGTGGACACCGTAGGCGATGCGGTGGGTGATGGCCCGGGTCTTGCCGGTGCCGGCGCCGGCAAGGACACACAGCGGCCCGTTCAGTGTGCTGGCAACCTCGCGCTGTTCGGCATCCAGGCCGCCGAGGATACGGTCCTCCAGCGATGCTGCGCTGTCAAAATTCTGTGTAGTCACTTTGCTGCTTTTTCGTCTCGACTACCGCGTGCTGGAGTCTGATGGGTAGATATGCTTCAGGCGCCTGCCCGGTCCTGAATGCGTCCGCCGAACCAATGCTCGATGAGGGAGCGGGCAATGGACAGCCGGCTGGAGATGGTGATCTCGCCGGTGAGCACGGCTTCCTGGAGTTCCTCCCGGCTGAACCAGCGTGCCCTGGTGACCTCCACGCCGTCGGGCGTTGCCTCGGCGTCTTCGGTGACGGCGGTAAATCCAAGCATAAGGGAGGCCGGGAACGGCCACGACTGCGAGCCGAGGTACTGGCACGCAGTTACCCTGACCCCGACTTCTTCGTAGATCTCCCGGACCACGGCCTGTTCCAGGGACTCCCCCGGTTCCACAAACCCGGCGAGCGTGGAAAAGTTCTTTGCATCACGTGCTCCGCCGCCGCCCAGGAGCAGGCGGCCGTCCGGGCCTACGACGGTAACGATGATGGCAGGATCGGTCCGCGGGTAGTGCTCGGAGGAATCCGCCGGGCAGCGCCGGACCCATCCCCCTGCCTCGACCTCCGTGGGGGTGCCACAGCGCGGGCAGTGCGTATGGGTGGCGTGCCAGTTGGTGATGGCGCTGGCCTCAACAAAAAGCGCCGTGTCCATGGGGGTGAGCCCGGCAGCTACCTCCCGGAAACCTGCCCAGACGGCATCTCCCGGAATCCCGGCCGTCCCAGGTTCAACTGCCTCCGGCAGGACGAACAGCAGCAACTCGGTTCCAGTGGGAAGCTCCGAGTCCGGCAGGGCTGAGCCCAGGTAGACCGCCGGCTGGGGAGCAGCATCTGCGGCGGCAAGGGCAGCGTGCAGTTCGCGCGCGTTCGGCAGATACAGCCCACCATCGCGGATCAGGCCCTGCCTGCCGGCGAGCACTACGGCCAAGGTTTCTGTGCTGGCGAGGAGATCGTCCACCATTCCCGGCTGTGCCCGTGCCACCGATCCGCGGTCCACCAGCGCGGGCGGCACCGGGAGGACCGTGTCCATGAGGTGGTTGGCCGGCAGCCGGGCAGCGTTGCCCTGATGGACCGGTGTGGCAGACTCCGCGTGGCTCATGTGTCCACCGTACTGACTGGGACCGACAAATGGATATTTGGGAGCGGCCGCCTGCCGCTCCCGGCTGCCAGTCCTACCCTGATTTGGACTCTATCTGAAGACTCGCCGTCCTCGGACCGGGGTCTTGGACTGCGCGCAATCTACCGTGGAACAGTGAGAAGAAAACCGATTGAACTGGCAGCCGTAGCAACCGCGGCAGTCCCCGGACTGACCCCGACGGCCGTTAGCTCTGCCCCGGATGATCCCGCCGACTTCGACTCAGCCCTGCTGCTCGATTCCGAGGGCAAGCGCTGGCGCGTCCGCTCGCCCCGGCATGCAGAGGCCAGCGCCAGGCTGGAAACGGAATTTCTTGTGCTGCGCGCCTTTGCTCCGGGCATCCGTGCCGAACTTCCCTTCCTGATGCCCACTGTGGCGGGCAGCGTGCGGCTGGGCACGCTCAGCACATTTGTCTACTCGCACCTGGCCGGAAGCACCCGCAGCGTCGAGGAGCTCACCGCCGGGCCGGATGTCCTGGCCCGCGAAATCGGTGTTGCCCTTGCCGCCATCCATGACCTTCCCCGTTCGCTGGTCAGCAATGCCGACCTGCCCAGCTACACCCCCAACGAGTTCCGCCAGCGCCGGCTCAACGAACTGGACCAGGCCGCCACCACCGGAAAAATCCCGCCGGCCCTCCTGCTGCGCTGGGAACATGCCCTCGAAGACGTGTCGCTGTGGCGCTTCAACCCCAGCGTGGTGCACGGCGACCTCCACGAGGACAACCTCCTGGTGGAAGGCCAGCGAGTCACCGCCGTGACCGGCTGGACAGACTTGAGGATTGGCGATCCGGCCGATGACTTCGCCTGGCTCGTTGCCTCCAATGAGCAGGACTTTGTTGACGCGGTGTTGGATGCCTACACGGCCAGCCGCAGGGATACCCCTGACAACCATCTGCTTCGGCGGGCGGCGCTGTCCGCCGAGTTCGCCCTGGCCCAGTACCTGGTGAAGGGTATCGCCTCGGATGACAGCGGCATGATTTCTGAGGCGGAGGACATGCTGGCCACCCTGGCCCGGGACATCGAAGAGTACGGCGGGCAGCCCATCAGTGTTGAGCCGCAGCCCGCAGCGGCCGCTCCTGCTGTCGGCGGTACCGCTGCCGCTGTCCCGGCTGCCGGCCCCGAGGCTGTAGTCAGGGCGGCCGACGCCGGTCCATCGGGTCCGGTGCCCCCCGTTACCGTGGTGCCGCTGCCCGTCCCCGCCCCGGTCCAGCCGGCGGTCCACGTCACCCCCATTCCGGTGGAGCCGCCGGCCGGGGCCGCCAGCGAAGGCGCGGCCGTCATCGGCGGGGCCGCGAAGGACAACGGCGGCGACCGGGGCCCGGAGGATCCAGGCACCAAAGCTGAAGCCGCTGCAGGGCCGGACGATACGTCCACGGCCGCGATCTCCATTGTCGACCCCACGAAGAACTAGGGCGCGGCGCCTAAGAACTGAGGGCAGCGCTGACGATCCGCTCCAGCTCGCGGGCTGATCCGAGATCGTGAGGCCTTACCACCTCGTTATCAGCAACGTAGAAAAAGGCGGCCCGCACCTCCTCCAGCGGTACATCCTTTAGCCGCGCCCAGGCCAGCCGGTACACGGCAAGCTGCACGGCTTTCGTCTTCAGGGCGGCAGCGGAGGGCCGCCGCCCGGTTTTCCAGTCCACCAGGTCCCACCTGCCGTCGGCATCGCGGAACACTGCATCAATCCGGCCGCGCACCACAACATCACCCACGCGCGTCTCCACGGGCACTTCGACAAAGGCCGGTGACCGGCTTGCCCAGGGGGACGCCTTGAACGTTGCCACCATCGCATCCAGGTCATAGGCGGCATCGATGTGGTCATCGGAACCGGGAGCTTCGTCCAGGTCAAGCATGCCCGCAGCGCCGAAGTATTCCTCCACCCATGAGTGGAAGGCCGTTCCCTTCCGTGCTGACATCCCGGGTTCCCGTGGTACGGGCCTGCGGAGCCTCCCAAGCACAGCTGTTGCGTCCTCCCGCAACTCCACCAGTGTGGAGGCGGAGATGTGCCCCGGAAGGTGCACATCGCGGCTGGCGGACCTCCTGGACCGGCGTTCCAGCAGCAACGCTGCTTCCCGTGCCCAACCCCGGGCCACGCCGCTGAGCAGCCTGCCGTCGGTCGGGTCCCCGCCGGGGGCTCCTTCACCCGCGAAAGGCTCCTGTCCGTGGTGTTCCAGCGCGGCGAGCACCTTGGCTGCTGCGGCCTCCATGGCCCCGCGCCGTCCGGAGGACAGGCGCAGGCGGTCCCCCGTCCGCGGATCCACCGGGCCCTCGAGGGGATCGTAGGGCCAGCTCGCAACTTCCGTCTCAAGGGTCAGCGGGCTGGTCTCCGGCAGGGAAGCTTCATCCTGCGACGCCGGATGGACTACCGCGGCAGGAGCCTTGCCGTCGACCACAATTGCCAGCGGCTCGAGCTCGGCGAGGAACGGCGACATGTCCGCCCGCCCTGCCCGGGATCCGACCCACGCCGCGCTCGATACCCACAGCACGTGCTTGGCCCTGGTGTACGCCACATATGCGAGGCGGCGTTCTTCCGACTCCCCGTGGGCCTGGACTGCGGCCTTGAATTCCTTTTCCGCATCCAGCCAGCCCTTCTGGTCCGGCTGGTCGAGGTCCCACTGCGGAAGATCTGCCCTGTCGCCACGGAGCGGCCAGGGCAGGGCCGCCGAGCCGCTGCTCCAGCGGGAGTCCCTGTCGCTGGGAAAAGCCCCTGCATTGAGCCCGGGAACAAAAACGACGTCCCATTCCAGGCCCTTGGAGGCATGGACCGTCAGGAGTTGGACCGCTTCGCGGTTGACGTCGGCGGCCGGCGCTTCCAGCCCGTTTTCCTCGGCGGCCGCGGCCTCGAGCCAGGACAGGAAAGCAAGGATATCCACACGCTGGGACGTCCGCAGGAACCCTGCGGCTGCATCCTGGAAGGCATCGAGGTTGCGGCGGGCCTGGTGGATGCTGATGCCCGGGCGTGCCGCCACCTCGATGTCCAGCAGCATGGCCCGCTCCACTTCACCCAGAAGGGTTGTGAGGTCATCGCCGAGGTAGCCCCGAAGCTGCCGGAGCTCGGCCGACAGGCGGGCAAGCCGGCCTCGGGCGGCACCGCTGAGCGAACGGCCGTGAGCAGATGTCCACCCCTCCCGGGGCAGCCAGTCCAAGGCTTCCACCAGGCTGGCACCGTCCGTCAGGTCCCCCTCAAGAACGGTGTCGCTGCCGTCGTCGGGCTGCCCGTCCATGGACCGGTCGTCCCCGGCCCGCACGGCGGACTGTCCGCGCCGGCGCGCCAACTGGCTGGACCAGTCCCGCAGGGCCATGAGGTCTGCGGGACCGATGCGCCAGCGGGCACCGGCAAGGAGCCGCATCAGGGAATCGGACCGGCCCGGGTCTGCGAGGACACGCAGGGTGGCCACCAGATCCACGATCTCCGGGGTGTCCAGGAGTCCGCCAAGCCCGACTATTTCGTACGGGATGCCGCGTGCCTCGAACTGGCGCCGGACTGTTTCCATCTGGGCGCGGCGGCGGCACAGCACGGCGATGGCCGGGGGCACGGGCGTGCCGTCCGGCTTCAGTTCAAAGTCCGTCACCCGGTACTTCAGGACCTCGTCCGCCAATACGGCAGCTTCGTCCGCATCGGTGCCGAACCGCCCCAGGACTACAGTGCCGTCGACGGCGTAGGGGCTGGGCTGCAATGGCGGGACGTCAGCGGCTGCCGTCCCGCCTCCGCCGGGTGCGCTGCCCCCGCCGGCCGGTCCGCGCGCTGCGGCTGCCTTGCCCAGGGAGTCGGACATCACGTTTGCTGCCGCGAGGATGGACCGCCCGTTCCGCCAGGCCGTGGTCAGGTAGGACGTTGGTGCCGGAGCCCAGTTTCCGGGTGAATCTGCCGGACCGGTGCGGACAGGAAACTCCCGGACGAAGTGGAAGAGCTGGCCGGCCGAGGCGCCGCGGAAACCATAGATGGACTGGTTCGGGTCACCCACCGCAGTCACAGCATGGCCGGCGCCGAAGAGCCGCGAGAAAAGCACCAGCTGGGCATACGAGGTGTCCTGGAATTCGTCGAGCAGCACCACTTTGTAGCGCTGCCGCTCCATCTGCGCGGCCAGGGGAACATCCTGCGCCACCTTGGCTGCGAGCGCCACCAGGTCTCCGAAGTCGAGGGCGCCCCGCGCCCGCTTGGCCGCCGCGTACCGGCCAACCATGTCCGCGACACTGGCGCGGGTGCGCAGCATTCCGGCAAGCTCGGCCGCCGCCTGGGGAGGGTTCTTCTTTTTGTCCGCCATATACGAAAGGGACTCAAATTCCGAAAGCCGCGCCATCAGCCAGGCTTCCACGTCCTCGGGCTCCTGGAGGTGCTCCGCGCATTCGCCGGCGAGCTGGATAACGGCCTTGACCAGGGTGGATTTCGCAGCGCGGAAGTGGGCGTATTCGCCGTCGTAGGCTTCCACCACTTCGCTGGCCAGCTGCCAGGCCTGGGCGCCACCGAGGAGGACCACGTCCCGCTCCACGCCGAGCCGCAGGCCATAGTCGGACACTATTCCGCTGGCGAAGGAGTGGTAGGTGGAGACCTTGGGCTCAAGGGAATCACTCGAGATCGGCTGCTCGGGGAACAGCCGGCGCCCGCCGTCCTGGCCGGCCAGCCGTTGCAGGGCAGCCAGCTTCGCCCGGATCCGCGATGCCAGTTCACCGGCCGCCTTCCGGGTGAACGTCACACCCAGGACTTCTTCCGGCCGTACCCAGCCGTTGGCCACGAGCCAGACCACGCGGTCAGCCATGGTGGCGGTTTTGCCCGAACCCGCGCCGGCGATGACCAGCCGGGGCGCCAGGGGTGAACTGATGATGGCGGACTGCTCCGGCGTGGGAACATTTTTCTCGCCCAGCAGCCGGGAAAGCTCTTCCGGGGTGAACCGCGGTTCGGGAACGCCAGGCCTGTTCACGTTTGTATCCGGGCTCATTCCGTAACCTGCCTTCCCCGCACGCACAAAGGACACACTTCCGGCAGCCGGCAGCCGTGGCCGCCATGGCTCCCCTTCGAAGGGTCATGCCTGGCTTCGAATGCGCTGCCGCCCATCACGGCAGCGGCCTCCGTGACCATGTCCATGGCCCAGTTCTCCCGCGGATCCAGGGGATCCTGCTGTTGGATGGCGGGACTCTTGGCCCCGGTCCCCAGCTGGGCGAGGACCGCGCCGCCAGGAATATTTGGGGCACCGTCCTCCCCTGTGTTAAATCCGCCTGCTAGGACTGCGGCCTGGTACGCGCCCAGCTGCGGATGCGCCGACAATTCGGCCTTGCCCGGCTGGCGCTTACCAGTTTTGAGGTCGACGATGACCAGCCTGCCCTCGGGGTCGATCTCGAGACGGTCCACCTGTCCACGAAGGACCGCGGCGCGGGCCGGCCCATCATCAACAGCAACCTCAGGGAGGGCAACGTCGAAGTCCTGTTCCACGCCCAGCAGGCTCCTGCCCTCGCTCCTCATGACCAGCACGTACTGGGCAAGCTTTCGCACCATCGCTTCCGCGCGCTGGTAGTCCAGCCGGCCCTCCCAGTTGTCCTTCATGCCGAGGGCCGGCCAGCGGCGGACCAGCTCGGCCACATACTCGGCGCCGGAGGCATCGGGAAGTTCCTGGGCGATGGCATGGACAAGCGTGCCCAGGCTTCTGGCAAAGTCGGTGGCGGCCTCACCTCCGGCGGCCTGCACAAACCAGTCAAGCGGGGACTTCCGGACTGTCTCCACCTTCGACGGCGACACAAATACCGTTCCGCCCGCCGGAACCACAGCTTCGGACGACGTCAGCGGCGGCAATGCCCACCAGCTGTCCGGATGCGCCCCGGGGACCGGCGGCTCCGCA
The DNA here is from genome assembly GCF_030817835.1 of Pseudarthrobacter sp. W1I19. Taxonomy (NCBI): domain Bacteria; kingdom Bacillati; phylum Actinomycetota; class Actinomycetes; order Micrococcales; family Micrococcaceae; genus Pseudarthrobacter; species Pseudarthrobacter sp. W1I19. The sequence continues at coordinate 1,363,058 of NZ_JAUSZR010000001.1, read as the reverse complement.
GCCGCAAGCCCGGCGAGGACCTTCACCGCTTCAGCAGCCTCAGCTTCATGCCTTCCGTCCAGCTGGGCATACTGCCGGAGTTCGGCCACGAGTGCCCGCAAGGTCATGGGGCGTTCAACTGGTGTAAATGCCCTGCCTTCCTGGCCCGGATCCAGCGGTGCCACATAGTCCAGGAAGGACGAGGGCTGATCGTCCTCCGAGGAGACGGCCGTGCAGATCAAGAGTTCCCGGGCCCGTGATACTGCGGTGGAGAAGCTGCGCAGTTCGTCGTAGCGGATATCCCGGAGCCGGCTGAGCGGGTCCCGCTGCAGCGCATACTCGACTCCGTGCTCAACCGCATCGGCGTACAGCGTGCTGCCCAGAAGTTCGCCGCGGAGCCTGGTGTTGGGCCACACGCCTTCCTGGAGGCCGGCCACCAGGACCACCGGCCATTCCCGGCCGGCCGCACTTGCCGGTGTCATTAGTTCGACGGCGTCATCCACCTGGGCCCTGGCAGCCAGGGTGTCCATGGGCAGCTCCTGGTTCAACAGGTACTCCAGGAACTGCTCCGGCCCGGCGCCCGGAACCTGGTCGACGTAGCGCTCCGCCGTGTGGAACAGTGCCATCATGGCGTCAAGGTCGCGGTCAGCCCTGGCTCCGTGCGGTCCGCCGGCAAGGGCTGTCTCTGTCCAGGCGGCAGCGAGGCCGGTGGCATTCCATAATGCCCACAGGACTGATTCCGCGTTGGCGCCGGGTTCGGCGGCGGCCTGCCGCCCGGCCTGGATCATCCTTGCCGTACGACGCGCAGCCCTGCCCTCCATGCCAAGGGTGGACAGGGCCCCGGGCTCCAGGAGGGCCTCAACGAGCAGGGTGTCGCTGGTGCGTCCCCCTCCCCCCAGAAGCTCTTCGCGCCTCAGTGATTGCCGCAGCCGGCGCAACTCGATGGAGGTGGCGCCCCCCACCCGCGAAGTCAGAAGGGATACAGCTGTTTCGGGGGTCAGCAGGTCAGGATCGAGGGCAACGGCGAACGCGTCGAGCAGCGGACGTACTGCCACCTCATCCCGGACGGCAGATTCCGCTACCGGAACACGGACGGGAATCCCCTGGCCGGAAAGATACCGCTGCAGTTCGCTGACCTGTGCCCCGTTGCGCACAATGACCGCCATCTCGGACAGATCCCGGCCGTGGTTTATGTGCTGGTCAAGGATCCGCTGGGCAACGTACCTGAGCTCGTGCACGGGGGACGGGACAAGATGGGCCTCCACCGCTCCGTGCGGCCGGCCCTCCATCGGCTCGAGCTGCCTGGCCAACTGCCCTCCGGCCCGCTGGGAGATCCGGGCGGCCACCCCCAGCCACGCTTCGGTCAGCTCCGGCGCGTGCCTGTGCGCGTACCGGAGGGGACGTTCGAGGACCGGCCCATCCGGTGAGAGCAGCCGTGGGAGTTCAGCCACCAGGTCCGGCCGGGCTCCCCGGAACCCCTGGACTACGGTGTCCGGCGAGGAGGCCACATAGCAGTCCTGCCCGCGGGCAATGTCCGCCAGGAGCTCGAAGACGGCGGGGTTGGCTTCCTGGACGTCATCCACCACGATCAGCTGCAGGCGCGCGCGCTCGGCGGCAAGGAAATCCGGGGCATCCTGGAAGACCTGGCGGGCAGCAGTGATGATGCCGGCAGGATCAAAAGCCTCAGGCATCCGCAGGTCAAGGACGTCCCGATACTCGGCGTACAAAGCGGCGGCGGCCGACCAGTCCGGCCTGCCGCACTGCCGGCCAAGGTCCGCGAGGTCACCGGCGGTCAGGCCCGATTCGATAACGCGGTCGAAGAGCTGGCGCACCTCGTGCCGGAAACCCCGTGTCTCCAGCGCTCCGGCGAGATCGTCAGGCCAGGGCAGTTCCAGCCCCGGCAGGCGGTGGCCCTCAAGGAGTTCCTTGATGATGAGGTCCTGCTCCGGTCCGGAGAGGAGCCGGGGCGGCCTCGCGAGCGGCAGCACACCCTCAGCTTTGGCGCGGCGGATCACGTCAAAGGCATAGGATGCCCACGTCCGGGCGGGGGTGGTACTGAGGCTTCTGTTGAGCCGGGCCGTAAACCGGTCCCGGAGGGAATCGGCCGCGAGCCTGCTGGGGGCCAGGATCAGTATCCGTTCGGGATCCAGCCCGTCGCGGAAGACCCGTGTGACTGCCGCTTCGATGAGGACAGTGGTTTTACCCGTTCCGGGCGCACCCGCAACCAGCACAGGCCCGGACCCCTGGACCACGTCAACAGCTGCCTGTTGATCGGGCGTCAGCGACGGCGCCTCGGCATGGAGGTTCCGCGGCGGCAGGAGCCTGAGGCCCCCAAAGCCTGTGGCACGCTGGTGCCCTGCATCCCGAGGCAGGGTGCCGTCGTCGTGAACGGCTCCCGGCAGGGCATCAAATTCCGCGTCAGACTCTGCCGGTTCCCGGTACTCGTCGAGCGGATCTGTAAAAGGAACTGTTACTGTCACGCCGACATTCCATCATCAGCCACCGACAATTGCTGGAGCCCGCGCTCAAGCTGGGCCGCAATTGCGTCGATGTGCTCAAAGTCTCCATCGTTCGGGGCCCACCGCGCAGCTGCAAGGTCCACGCGCCAGGAGCCTTCCCCCGTCCGCAGGTAGGCCTCATAAGCGCCGAGGAGGGCGGTTCCCTCCTGCCGGTAGTGGCGGAGCGCTTCACCAACATGGCCTTCGGGCGCGTGTCCGCTCGATTTGAGGATCCGCCACCATGGAACGCCACTGCCGTAGTGGCTCATGACCGAGCCAACTTGCCTGGGCCCGCCCGATCCCAGGAGTTCGGCGACGTCCCCGTACGAGACTGCGGACCCTGGCGGCACCAGCCGCACGATGGCCAACACCGCCTCCACATACTCAATCCGCATTGATCCAATCTATCGGCAGTGGCGCTCCCGGGAATTGTCGGCGGTCCCCGTTAGCGTGGATTCATGAGCACCTGGAACACCCTTCCCCGCGCAGCCTTCGACCTCGAAACCACCGGCCGAAACTCGCGCTCGGCCCGCATTGTCACCGCATCTGTCACAGTGGTGGACCACCAGGGCGACGTCATCGCCGAACATGAGTGGCTGGCTGACCCGGGCGTTGAAATTCCCACCGAGGCCAGTGACGTCCACGGCATCACCACTGAGCAGGCCAGGCGTGACGGCCGGCCGGCCCACGAAGTGACGCAGGAGCTCGCGGCCGTGCTGCAGGGCCTGTTCGACGACGGCGTACCTGTTATTGCGTTCAACGCCAGCTACGACTTCACGGTGCTCGCGGCCGAATCAGCACGCTACGGGGTGCCGCAACTTACCCGGTTTCCGGTCCTGGACCCGTACATCATGAACAAGCAGGTGGACCGCTACCGCAAGGGCAAGCGGACCCTCACGGCGTTGTGCGAAGAGTACGGTGTGGTCCTGGACAATGCCCACACGTCCGCTGCGGATGCCTTGGCAACCCTGCGGGTCCTGGACGCCATGGCCGGTAAGTTTCCCAAACTCAGCATGCCCGCCAGTCAGCTGCACCAGCTTCAGGTGGATTGGGCCGTGAGCCAGGCCGCGGATTTCCAGGATTACCTGCGCAAGACCAAGCCCGCTGCCGTTATCGAAGGCGACTGGCCTGTGCTCCCACCACAGGACGCCAGCACCGGCGGTTTCTAGCCAAGACTGACAGTCCCGGCGGGAGATATCAGTCACATCGCTTAATAAGTGGGCTGACTTCTTCGTCTCAGGATTCGTTGAGCAGCCTGCTCCTAAAGCAGCTGCATGCAGCTGGCGCAGTTTTTCCGAACTTTATTCGGACTCCTTCCCCCAACGCCTCCTGATTATTCAGCTCACGGGCCCAAAAGGGTGAAGTGAGACAATTTAGTTTTGCGGTCACCCCTGCCCCGGCCTTGCTGGACCAGCACCGGGCAGGTGCCAGGCGCCACCAGCGCAGCCTTGCGGCCCGGTTGACTTATGACTCAATGAAAGCGACTACCTGATGAAAATCAAAGCGATGAAGTGGCTGACAACCGCTCCCGTGGCAATCGCCCTGGCGGTTTCCCTGGCAGCGTGCGGCTCAGGATCCGCCCAGCCGAGCGGCACCCCGACGGACGCCCTCGCCGGCAGCGACCAGCAGACGCTGGACAAATACACGACCGCCAGCGTTACGCCGGTGGACCAGATCGACAAGACCAAGCTGGGCCTGAACACCGAAGGCAAGCTCGAGGTGGGCACCCTCTCCGACGCCCCGCCGAACATCTTCATTGACCCTTCCGGCAAGTTCACCGGTTACGACAACGAACTGCTGCGCGCCATCGCCGGCAAGCTCGGGCTTGAGGTCGAATTCGTTGCCACGGACTTCTCCGCCCTGCTCTCCCAGGTTTCCACCAAGCAGTTTGACGTCGGATCCTCCTCCATCTCCACCACGGATGCCCGCCGCCAGAACGTTGGATTCACCAACGGCTATGACTTCGGCTTCATGGCAGTGGTTGCCAAGACCGACAGCGGTATTAAGGGCTTTGACGACCTGAAGGGCGATCTGCGCATCGGCGTGGTCCAGGGCACCGTCCAGGACGACTACGTCACCAACACCCTCAAGCTTGAGCCGATCCGCTTCCCGGACTACGCCACCGTTTACGCCAACGTGCGCAACGGCCAGGTTGATGCCTGGGTGGCCCCGTCGCAGCAGGCCACCGGCCAGGTCAAGGAAGGTGACGGCACCGCGATCGTCGAATCCGTCGTCAACACGCAGAACTTCACCGCCTACGCAGTGGCCAAGGACAACCAGCCGCTGATCGACGCGCTGAACTCCGGCCTGGACGCTGTCATCGCCGACGGAACCTGGACCAAACTGACCAAGGAATGGTACCCGGACCGCGAGATGCCGACTGACTGGAAGCCGGGCAGCAAGGCCGCCACGGTTCCCCAGAGCTGATTGAGCCGGGACGTTCATGGATCTCTTGGACCAGCTGGCTGACACCTTCTTCAACTGGGAGGAAATGGCCAAAGTCATTCCCGCCCTGCTCATGGTGGGCTTGCCCAACACCCTGATCTTGGCCGTTGCCTCCGGCATCCTCGGCTCCCTGCTGGGGCTGGGCCTGGCCATGATGGGGATCTCCCGCAATGCGGGAGCCCGTTGGGTGGCACGCATCTACACCGATATCTTCCGCGGCCTCCCGGCCATCCTGGTGATCCTGGTGATCGGCATCGGGCTCAGCCCTATTGCCCGGGAAATCACAGGGTCCCGGAACCCGTACCCGCTGGGCATCCTTGCCCTGACGCTGATCGCGGCCGCCTACATCGGTGAGATCTTCCGCTCCGGCATCCAGAGCGTGGAGAAGGGACAGTTGGAGGCCTCGCGGGCGCTTGGTTTCAGCTACGGCAGTTCGATGCGCCTCGTGGTGGTGCCGCAGGGTATCCGGCGGGTCCTTCCCGCGCTGGTGAACCAGTTCATCTCGCTGTTGAAGGACTCCTCGCTGGTGTTTATGCTCGGCCTCGCTGCTTCAGACCGGGAAATCTTCCGGATCGGCAACGACGCCATGGCCAACACGGGCAATCTCTCGCCGCTGGTGGCAGCCGGTGTGCTGTACCTGATCCTGACCGTCCCGCTCACCCACTTCGTGAATTTCATCGACAACCGGCTCCGCACCGGCAAGCCGGAAAAGAAGGAACCGGATGAGCTGGCGGCACCTATCGGCAAGGGGGCACAGGCATGACGGAATTCGCTTCCGGAACCCTGACCGGCAAGAACCTGCACCTCTCGTTCGGGCACAACCATGTCCTGCGCGGCATTGACCTGCACGTGGAGAAGGGCACCACAGCTTCGGTGATCGGCCCATCCGGTTCCGGCAAATCCACGCTCCTTCGCGTGATGAACCGGCTGATCGAGCCGGACCAGGGCGATATCCTCCTCGATGGCCGCTCAGTGCTGAAGGACAACCCGGATGAGCTCCGGCAGCGTATCGGCATGGTGTTCCAGCAGTTCAATCTGTTCCCGCACAAGACGGTGGTGGACAACGTGTCCCTGGCACTGCGCAAGCTGCGTAAGCTGTCCAAGGACCAGGCCCGCGCCGAGGCCCTGGAGCAGCTGGACCTGGTGGGCCTGAAGCACAAGGCCGAAGCCCGTCCCGCCAACCTCTCAGGCGGCCAGCAGCAGCGCGTTGCCATCGCCCGTGCACTGGCCATGAAGCCGGAAGTGATGTTCTTTGACGAGGCCACCTCCGCACTGGACCCTGAACTGGTCAAGGGTGTCCTGGCGCTGATGGCGGACCTGGCAAAGGGCGGCATGACCATGGTGGTGGTGACCCACGAAATGGGCTTCTCCCGCAATGTGTCGGACACGGTGACGTTTATGGACGCCGGTGTGGTGGTGGAGTCCGGTCCGCCCGAGAAGATCTTCAGCGCCCCGGAAACCGAGCGCTTGAAGGGCTTCCTCTCGGACGTCCTGTAGTTCCTGAAGCTCTAAAAGAAAATCCCCGGTTGCGGAATGCAACCGGGGATTTCCTTTTATCCGCGAGATGGCACTTCACGGCAGTTCCACACGCAGGGATTGCTGTTAAGTGCCATCTCGCGGGAGAGAGACGGACGACGGCGGGACTCGCCCGGGTCTCTACCCCTGGGCGGCTGCTGCCGCCTTGGCTGCCGCCGGAAGAGCGTCGAAGATCCGGTTCATGGCGGCGTCATCGTGCGCGGCGGACAGGAACCAGGCTTCGAAGACGGACGGCGGCAGGTAGACGCCGGATTCCAGCATGGAGTGGAAGAACGGCGCGTACCGGAAGGCTTCCTGTGCTTGGGCGTCGGCGTAGTTGTGGACGCCACGGGCCGACGTGCCGAAAGCCACCGAGAAAAGGTTCCCGGCGAACTGGATGGAGTGGTCCACTCCCGCGGCGTCCAGGGCGTTGGAGAGCGCCGAGGACAGTTCCAGCGAGCGGACATCGATGAAGGAGTAGACATCCCGGGTGGCGTGGGTCAGCGTTGCCACGCCGGCGGCCATGGCCACCGGGTTTCCGGACAGGGTGCCCGCCTGGTACACGGGGCCGGTGGGGGCGAGGTAGTCCATCACGTCGGCACGCCCGCCGAGGGCCGCCGTCGGCATTCCTCCGCCGATGACCTTGCCGAAGGTGAGCAGGTCCGGCGTCCACGGCTCGGCCGCATCCGCCGCGCCGCCGGTGAGGCCCCAGTAGCCGGAGTAGCCGGTGCGGAAGCCGGTGAGGACCTCGTCCACGATCAGCAGGGCGCCGTGCTCCCGGGTGATGCGGGACAGGCCAAGGTTGAAGCCTTCCTCCGGCGTGACCACACCCATGTTGGCGGGTGCCGCTTCGGTGATGACGGCGGCGATGTTGGGTCCGTGGGTGGCGAACGCTTCCTTGACGGCGGCGAGGTCGTTGTACGGCAGCACCAGGGTTTCGGCGGCGGTGGCTTCGGTGACGCCGGCGGAGCCCGGCAGGGCCAGCGTTGCCACGCCCGAGCCGGCAGCGGCGAGCAGGCCGTCCAGGTGGCCGTGGTAGCAGCCGGCAAACTTGATGATGAGGTTCCGGCCGGTGAAGCCACGGGCCAGCCGGACAGCGGTCATGGTGGCTTCGGTGCCGGTGGAGACCATCCGGAGGCGTTCGACGGCGGGCACGCGCTCCTTGACGATTTCCGCCAGGTTCGCCTCATCCGGGGTGGAGGCGCCGAAGGAGAGGCCGCGGTCCACGGCGGCGTGGACCGCCTCCAGCACGGCGGGATGCGCGTGGCCCAGCAGTGCCGGACCCCAGGAGCAGACCAGGTCCACGTATTCCTTGCCGTCGGCGTCCGTCAGGTACGGGCCCTTGGCTGAAACCATAAAGCGGGGCGTTCCGCCCACCGACCCGAAGGCACGGACTGGCGAGTTCACCCCGCCCGGCATCAGCTGGCGGGCGCGGTCGAAGAGTGCCTCGTTGCGAGGATTGCTGGAAGTCATGGTTCCTATTCTCTCAGGTAGCCGGCTGGATACCGGCGGCGAGCAGTTCAGCCACCCGCGGCGCCACTGCAGTCCCCAGCAGCTCGATGGACCGCATCATCGCCGAGTGCGGCAGCGGGCCGTTGCTGTACTTGAAGTCGAAGCGGTCCACGCCGAGGTTCTGCTTGAGCTGGACGATTTTTTGCGCCACCGTTTCCGGCGACCCGACATACAGGGCACCCTCCGGAGCGCACAGGGCATCGAACTCGCCCCGTCCGGCAGGTCCCCACCCGCGCTCGGCTCCGATCTTGTTCCGCAGCTTCAGCCAGTGCGGGAAGAGTTCCTCGCGCGCCTGTTCGTCAGTGTCGGCCACGTGGCCCGGTGAGTGCGTGGCAATTTGCTGCATCGGGTGGCCGTACTTCGCCATGGCTTCGCGGTACAGCTCCACCAGGGGTCGGAAGCCGCGCGGCTGCCCGCCGATGATTGCGAAAATGATCGGGTAGCCGTACTGCGCGCAGCGGAGCACCGATTCAGGGGTGCCACCGACGCCGATCCAGGTGGGCAGCAGGTGGTGCTCCAGGGGCGGGTACACACTCAGGCCGGCGAGGGCGGGCCTGGTGCGGCCTTCCCAGTGCACCGGCTTCTGTGCCCGCACTTTGTCGAACAACTCGAGCTTCTCTTCGAACAGGACCTCGTAGTCGGCAAGGTCCAGCCCGAACAGCGGGAAGGACTCGATGAACGAGCCCCGCCCCAGCATCACCTCGGCCCGGCCGTTGGAGAGGGCATCCACCGTGGAGAATCTCTGGAACACCCGGATGGGATCATCGGAGCTCAGCACCGTGACGGCCGAACCCAGGCGGATCCGGGTGGTCCGCGCCGCGGCTGCGGCCAGGAAGACCTCGGGCGCGGACACGGCATAGTCCTTGCGGTGGTGCTCCCCCACCCCAAAGGCGTGAAGTCCGACGGCGTCCGCCAGTTCCGCCTGTTCCAGCAACTGGCGCAGCACCCGGGCATGCGGCTGCGGGCTGCCGTCCGGGTTCTCGCCAACGTCACCGAAGGTGTTCAGCCCCAGCAGGATCCGCTGCGGGCCCACGGGAGCTGTGGGGCTGGCAGGGACTTCAGTCATCAGGACTCCTTCAGCCAGCCGGCCAGCTCAGCGGCCCAGTAGGTCAGGACCACGTGGGCACCTGCGCGTCGGATGCCGAGCACCGATTCGGTGATGGCGGCGCGGCGGTCGATCCAGCCGTTCGCAGCGGCGGCTTCGATCATCGCGTACTCCCCCGAGATCTGGTAAGCGGCTACGGGGACCGGGCTCATTGCTGCAACATCGGCAACGATGTCCAGATAGCTCATGGCGGGCTTCACCATCACCACGTCCGCTCCCTCCGCAAGGTCCAGTTCCACCTCCCGGAGGGCTTCGGTCCGGTTGCCGGCGTCCATCTGGTAAGTCCGCCGGTCACCCTTGAGCTGCGAGTCCACCGCTTCACGGAACGGCCCGTAAAAGGCCGACGCGTACTTGGCGGCGTAGGCAACAACCGAGGTGTTGGTATGCCCGGCCTGATCCAGCGCCGACCGGATGGCGGCCACCTGGCCGTCCATCATTCCGGACGGTCCCAGCATGTGGGCCCCGGCGTCGGCCTGTGCCACTGCCATCCTGGCGTAAATTTCAACGGTCCGGTCGTTGTCAACGTAGCCGTCGGCGTCCAGCACACCGCAGTGCCCGTGGTCAGTGAACTCGTCCAGGCACACGTCGCTCATGATCACCAGGTCATCGCCGACCTCCGCCCGGACATCCCGGATGGCCTTGTTCAGGACTCCCTCAGGATCCAGGGAGGCGGTGCCCTCCGCGTCCCGCGTTTCGGGGATGCCGAACAGCATGATTCCGCCCAGGCCCAGCTCAACGGCTTCCGCCGCTGCCCGTTTCAACGTGTCAGTGGTGTGCTGCACAACGCCGGGCATCGACGTGATGGGGTTGGGTTCGGCCAGGCCTTCACGGATGAAGGCGGGAAGGATCAGCTCGGCCGGCGCCAGCCGGGTTTCGGCGGTCAGCCGCCGCATGGCCGGAGTCGTGCGCAGGCGGCGGGGGCGTTGGCTCGGAAATGTCATGTTCGACGTCCTTCACGTTGTCTGTGGAATGTGTGTACCCGCTGGCGGCTGTCCGCACCCTGCGGCATGCGCCGGCCCGTCAACCCGGGGCGAGCGCCGTCTCGACCGCGGCCACCAGGCCCTGCGGCGTCGGCTCTGCGGCAATGGCCGCCACCGGAAGGCCAAGCGCGGCGGCCTGTTCCGCCGTCGACCGTCCAATCGCCACCAGCCGGCAGCCGTGCAGCGGCGAGATTGCATGGATCCGCCGCGCCGCGCTGGGCGAGGCGGCCACTACCGCGTGGATTCGTCCCGCGGCGATTTCCGCGGCCGCTGCTTCCGGCGCCACCAGGGAGTACGACGGCGGCACCTGGCCGGGTGCCCCGTCCTCCACCGGTATGGCGAGCCTGCGCCCCGCTGCCGCCGGGTAATCAACGGTACGGTAGGCGGTGACTGCCGTGACGAGGCAGCCTGCCGCCCTCAGCCCTTCGGCGAGGCGAGCCGATGCGATCTCCGTCTGGGGCAGCAGGACCTTCCCGGCATTGGCCGGCCATACTTCAAGGAGCCCCGCCGCAGATTGTTCGTCCCTGGGCGTCAGTTCCACCGGCAGGCCGGCTCTTTCCAGAAGGTTCCGGGACGCCGGTCCCACGGCTGCGATCCGGGTGCCGGCAGGAATCCACTGCCGCAGGCTGAGGCCTCGTTCGGCCGCCTTGGCCAGGAGCACATGGACCGTGGTGGCGCTGGTGACCACCAGCCAGTCGAAGGCACCGGCGCCCAGTGCATCGCAGGCCACGTCCAGCGAATGCTGGTCCGCGGCGCGTTCGAAGTCGATCAGCGGAAGCAGCACCGCCTGCGCGCCGGCCTCCTGAAGGGCCGCCACAAGCGGCAGCGAACGCTCCGGGCTACGGGTAATCAGGACCCGCACCCCGTCAAGCGGCTTGCTGCCGGGCAGGCTGCCGGCGCCGGGAGGCATGCTCAACAACCCCCGCGAACGGGGTTCCGGTGGCGCGAAAGCAGTGCCATGGCGGGCTCAGGAAGCCTGCAGGTCTGCGATGTCGGCGGCACCAGCGGCCAGGAGGACCTCGGCGAGTTCGATGCCCAACAGGGTGGCGCCCACTTCCGTCAGGCCGTCCGTTGCCCGCTTGTCCCTGACCGAAGCGGTGCCGTCCACGGCGCACACCACGGCTTCGAGGTGGAGCATGCTGCCCTTGCGGTAGGCGTACGCCCCTACTGGCGCGGCGCAGCCTGCCTCAAGTCGCGCCAGCAGTGCGCGTTCGGCAGTCACAGCCAGCCGGGTGTCCGGATCATCCAGCGCGGCCAGTGCCTGGGCCAGGACTTCCTTGGAGCCTTCGCTTGAACCCGGCCGAGGCGGAGCGTCTGCGGTGCGGCACTCGATGGCAAGCGATCCCTGGCCGGCGGCGGGCAGCATCACGTCCGTCTCGAGGAATTCGCTGACGGCGTCCAGCCGGCCGATGCGTTCCAGGCCGGCTGCGGCCAGCACCACAGCATCCAGGTCACAGGACTTTCCCGGAACCACCTCGGCGGTGGCGTTGCCCGGCAGCCCGGGGACCCTGCCCAGGCGGGTGTCCACGTTGCCGCGGATGTCCTTGATGTCCAGGTCCGGGCGGGCGGCGCGGAGCTGGGCAGCCCGGCGGGGCGAACCCGTCCCTACTGTCGCTCCGGACGGGAGATCGGCAAGCTTGAGCCCGTCACGGGCGCACAGGACGTCGCGGACGTCCACCCGCTTCGGGGTGGCCGCCAGGCTGAGCCCCACTGCGGCCCCGGTGGGCAGGTCCTTGAGCGAGTGGATCGCCACGTCGCACTCGCTGCGCAGCAGCGCGTCTCGCAGGGCGGCGACGAAAACGCCAGTCCCGCCCATCTGCGACAGGGAACCGGTGAGTACATCGCCGTCAGTCCTGATATGGACGAGCTCCACCGCGAAGCCTCCGACGGCGGCCAGCTGGTCCGCCGTCTGCTGCGTCTGGGTGAGCGCGAGCTTGCTGGCGCGGGTTCCGATGCGGACCGTCACTGCTGCGGCGCTCCCCCGGCAGTATTGGACGCGGCCTGGCCGGCAGGTGTTTCACCCGGGTAGGGATCGTGGCCCGTGCCCACGGTGGTGTCCGCTCCGGCGACGGTTGGCTTTTCCCCGCGGAAGTTCGCGCAGCATCCCGGCCGGCACACGTCGTACCAGGGCCCCAGGGCGGTCGCGGCGGGACGCTCGCTGATGTTGTTGGCCACCGTCCGCTCGGAAATCAGGTCCACGAGCCCATTAACGAACTTGCGGTGCGTGCCGGGGGTGGGCACCCGGATGGCGGCAAGGCCAAGGTTGGCGCAGGTTTCCAGGGCTTCAGTGTCCAGGTCCCAGACGACTTCCATGTGGTCGCTGACAAACCCGAGCGGCACAATAACAATGCCCTTAACGCCCTGCCCGGCCAACTCCTCAATGGCGTCGTTGATGTCCGGCTCCAACCAGGGCACGTGCGGCGCACCGGATCGGGACTGGTACACCAGGGACCACGGCGCAGTGAGGCCCGATTCCTCTTCGACACGCTGCATTACTGCGGCACCGGTGGCCAGGTGCTGGGCAACGTAGGCGGAACCCTCTTCGAATTCGCGCGGTTCACCCTCTGACCGGCCTGCCGCTTCGGCGTCCCGGGTGGGGATGGAGTGGGTGGCAAACAGGATCTGGACCGGCGCGTCAGGGGTGCCGGCAGCGGCGAGCTGTTCGCGGACCGAAGCCAGGCCGGCGGCGGTGCCCTCGATGAAGGGTTCCACAAAGCCGGGGTGGTCGAAGTACTGGCGCACCTTGTCCACCTCGAGCCTGCCGTCCAGGCCGGTTTCGGTCAGTGCCATGCCGATGTCCTCGCGGTACTGGCGGCAGCTGGAGTAACAGGAGTAGGCACTCGTGGTGACCATCAGCAGGCGGCGGTGCCCGGCGTCGTAAGCATCCTGCAGGGTCTGCGGGATGTACGGTGCCCAGTTGCGGTTGCCCCACAGCACGGGCAGATCGATGCCGCGGGCGGACAGTTCAGCCTCGAGGGCCGCCTTGAGCTCACGGTTCTGCTGGTTGATGGGGCTGATGCCGCCATTGGCCCGGTAGTGGTGTGACACTTCCTCGAGCCGCTCGTCCGGGATGCCGCGGCCGCGGGTGACGTTGCGGAGGAACGGGATGACGTCCTCCTGGCCCTCGGGTCCGCCGAAGGAGGCCAGGAGGACGGCGTCGTAGTTCTTCGGCGCCATCCGTCCTGCCTCGGTGACGGGGTTCACGGCCGTAACTTCGGCCGGTTCCCGTGCCTCGAGCGGGCTCATGCTAGCACCTCGGCAACCTCGGCCGCGGAGATGCGGCGGCCGGTGTAGAACGGAATTTCCTCCCGGACGTGGTTGCGTGCCTCGGTGGCGCGCAGGTGGCGCATCAGGTCCACCAGGTCCACGAGCTCGGGTGCCTCCAGCCCCAGGATCCACTCCCAGTCGCCCAGCGCGAAGGAGGAAACGGTGTTGGAGATGACCTGCGGGAAGTCACGGCCCAGCAGGCCGTGGTCGCGGAGCATCTTGCCGCGCTCGGCCTCCGGCAGGATGTACCACTCGTACGAGCGCACGAACGGGTACACGCAAAGCCACTCGGCCGGTGCGACACCCCGGGAGTATGCAGGAGTGTGGTTCTTGGCGAACTCAGCCTCGCGGTGCACACCCATGGCTGACCAGACAATCTCGGTTCCGGCGAACAGCGTGCTGCGGCGGATGTCCCGGATAGCCTGCTGAAGGGCTTCAGGCTTGGGTCCGTGGAGCCACACCATCACGTCCGCGTCAGCACGCATGGCCGAAACGTCGTAGCTGCCGCGGTGTGTCACGCCGCCCTGGGCCAGCCGTTCCAGCAGCGCTTCGAAGTCACGGGCAGCGTCTGCGCTGCGGATCAGGGTTTCGGAGCGCTTGAAGACCGTCCAGAGGGTGAAGAACTGCTCGGCTGATTCTTCGGTTTTAGTGACAGATTCGGCAGAAGTGTGGCTCATGGTTACAAGTTTGCCCCTTCACACCCGCCAAGTCGAAACCAGCAAGTTCTACACAGCGTAGAAGTGCTTAAAGTCACATGCGCATTCGTTTCCCGCCCGGACCGGAGGACGGTCCTAGGGATTCCGCAGGCGGAAAAAGACCAGCCCCGCAGCCCCGGCCACTCCCACCAGTCCCGAGCCCAGCCAGACCAGTGCGCTCTTGGGCTCCGCCTGCGTATTCAGCTCCGCGTTGCTCCGCACGCTGCTGGCCTGGGTGGCTCCACCATAGGACGGCGTCCACCCCGAGTTGGGCTCAGGCACTGCATAGAGCGGCGCCTGCGCGGCTGATGCCGCACTGGATGGAGTCCCTGCGGTTGCTTCGGTTCCGGACTGGCCGTTGGCGGTCCCGGGAAGATCCGCTGGACCGGATCCGGCCGGGCTGCGCTGCTCTGCCGTGGCACCGGCCGCACCCGCCGGCGTTTCCTGTGCGCCGGGGGCTTGCCCAGCGGTAGCCGGCCCGGCAGGGGCAGCAGCTGACGGGATGGCAGCAGCCGGCGTCCCTGGCGCCGGGGTTCCGGCGGCGGAAGATGCAGGGGCGGGGGCCTGGACCGGGGCGGAGGACGCGGGAGACGCAGCAGGTCCCTGCGGCACGGCGGCGGAGCCCGAAGGAGCGGACGTGGCAGGCCGGGTGGCCGTCGGAGTGCTGGACGTTGGAGCGCCGCCCGCCGTCGGAACGGGTGAGGGCGTAGTGGTAGTCGCCGGCGCCGACCCCGCATTGGGCGAGAGTGTGGCGGTGATGGCCGGCAGGAGCGCCGAGGGAACCGCCGAAACGGAAGCGGAGGCAGTGGCTGCCGGACGTGCATCAGGAGTGCCGTTACGGGCGGAGTTGCGGCTCTTGTCGCGGTTCCGGCCGGCCGCGTCCCCTCGCGCCTCGGCAGACTGCGCCGTCAGCGGGACCACCAGCGGCAGGGATGCGGTGTCCACGGCCGGAGCCGAAGGGTCGCCGGGATCGCCTGTTCCTTCCACGGCTTGGGACGCCGGGACGCCTGTGGACAGAACCAGTACCGCTCCGATTGCCGCGGCTGCAGCGCCGCGCCGGATTCCCCCATGGATACCAGTCCGGGACATTGAAAGCTCGGACTTGTGTTGAACCATAGTCATCGACCCTAACGATGCTCCGCGGGGAAATGAAAGCCGGCGAAAGCCCGGAACGGTGGCCACCGGGAGGCCCTTTCGGAGGACTCGCCGGGCTGACCAGTAACAACGTTCAGGAAGTGAGCTTCCGTATCTGGTCTTTTGTGTCGGATACCACTGCGGCGAGTCCGTTGCCCGCTACCCAGCCACCCACCAGGGCCAGGCCTCCGGCTGCGCTGCAGGCTTCCCGGATCGCGTTCACCCGTGCACGGTGTCCGACGGCGGCAAACGGCAGGGACCCGGGCCACCGGACAACGTCCCAGTCCACAACGTCCTGCCGGCTGATGCCGACGGCCAGCAGCGCCGAAGCGTCGATCAGCGACGCGGCCAGGAGTTCGTCATCGGTACCAAGGCCGGCGGCCTGGCTGCCCGTCCGCTCGATCCGCCCGTAGGAGAGCCGAAGGACATGCCGTCCGGGACCCGCGGCGTCCGCGAGCCAGTCCCATTTGCCGGTGGCGTGCGTCAGGGCCTTGGCCCGGACGCCCGGGGTCTGGGGCGCAACGAGGATGCCGGTGCCGCGCGGACGGCTGTCCAGGTCAGGCTTGTCCAGTACCAGCGTGACAAGCTGCACGTCGGGCCCCGAGCCCGGCTTCTTGCCCGCGATGGCGGGAACCGCTGACTCCAGCAGGCCGACGGCAGCCGGACCATCGACGGCAACTGCCAGCAGGCCGGCGTCGTACGTCTTTCCGGCAGCGTCCACGCGCCAGCCTTCCGATGTCCTGGCCACCGACACCGCGCGTGTGCCGGCCAGGAGCGTGACGCCCCGGGCCCGGAGATCGCTGACCAGCGCGCTGACCAAGGTGTGCATGCCGCCTTCCAGGCCGGCGACGGCGGAGCCTGCCTTGGCGGGTCCGGCGCTGTTGCGCCGTTGGGCGGCTACGGCGGCGGCCAGCGAGCCGTGCTTGCGGAGTCCGGCCCGGAGTCCCGGTGCCACCATGTCGACGTCGAGCAGGGCCGGATCAGCCGAGTGGACGCCTCCGACTACCGGCGCCACGAGGCGCTCCAGGACGCGGCTGCCCATCCGCGCCTTGACCAGCGCGGCCACGCTTACAACCTCCGCGGTGGCGCCTGCGGAGGCGGGAAGGATCCGGTCCAGGGACGCCCGCAGGGAACCAAGCAGGCCCAGGGTTCGGCGTACTTCCGGCTCCCACGGGTTGGCGGGGATGCCCAGGACACCGGTTTTGGGAAGTTCGCGGGGACCGTCCGGGAGCTGCACCCAGGCGCCGCCTGGCCGGGGCTGGACGATCCGGCTGGAAAGGCCGAGTTCGCCAGCCAGGGTGGCGACCGCGTCGGAGCGGGTGGCGAAGGATTCGGCCCCGCTGTCCAGGGTAACGCCGGCAACCTTGTGGCTGCCCACGCAACCACCCCACTCCAGGCCCGCTTCCAGGACCGTTACCCGGTGCCCGGCAGCGGCGAGTTCCCGGGCGGACAGCAGCCCCGAGATCCCCCCGCCCAGCACCAGGGCGTCCGCGGTCCCGGCCTTGTTGGCGTCCACGGTTTACTCCGGGGAGATGGAGTGGATGAGCTCTACAACCCGGGTCAGGACGGCAGGGTCGGTTTCCGGAGGGACGCCGTGACCGAGGTTAAGGACATGGCCCGGAGCCGCTGAGCCGGCCTTGATGACGGCTCTCACGTGGGCCTCGAGGATCTCCCACGGGGCGGACAACAGGGCGGGGTCGATGTTGCCCTGAAGGGGGACGGACCCGCCCAGCCGGCGGTTGGCCTCATCCAGCGGAAGGCGGTAGTCCACCCCTACCACGTCCACGCCCACATCGCGCATGGCCACCAGGAGCTCGGAAGTTCCGGTACCGAAGTGGATCAGCGGCGCGCCAAGGTGCCGCACGTGGTCGAGGGCACGGGCGGATGCAGGGGCTACGTACTTGGTGTAGTCGGCCAGGCCCAGGGAGCCCGCCCAGGAGTCGAAGAGCTGACCGGCGGAGGCGCCCGCCTCGAGCTGTGCCCGGAGGAACATGCCGGATGCGTCAGCTGCCCAGTTGGCCAGCGCGCTCCAGGTCTCGGGGTCAGCGTGCATCATGGTCCGCGGGCCGAGGTGGTCGCGGGAGGGTTTGCCTTCCACCATGTAGGCCGCCAGGGTGAAAGGTGCCCCGGCGAAGCCGATCAGGGGTGTTTTGCCGAGCTCGGCAACGGTGAGCCGCACAGCCTCGCGAATGGGTTCCAGTGCCTCCCAGGTCAGCTGGGGCAGTGCAGCAACGTCCGCCGCTGTCCGCACGGGCCTGTCCAGGACCGGGCCCACACCCGGAACGATGTCCACGCCAACGCCGGCCAGCTTCAGTGGAATAACGATGTCTGAGAAGAAGATGCCGGCATCGACGTCATGGCGGCGGACGGGCTGGAGCGTGATTTCCGACGCCAGTTCCGGCCGAAGGCAGGAGTCCAGCATCGCGATGCCTTCGCGGACCTTCAGGTATTCCGGAAGGGAGCGCCCTGCCTGCCGCATGAACCAGACGGGGCGCCTGGACGGCTTGCCGCCCCGGTACGCCGTAATCAGCGGCGAGTCAGCGGTGCGACCGTCCATGAGCGGATGGTCTGCAGCGAGGGCGCCGGCAGCGGACATGGCAGGGCTGGAAGTCATGCCTCCGATTGTGCCCAAAAACGGCGGCAAAAGATAACGACAGGCTGTCACGCTAAAGGGCACTGCCCGCCCCGTGTCAGGAATCACAGGCCCTGGCTGCCGCTCCCGGGCCGGACAGTTGTTCTACCGCGGAACGAAAAAGCTATGATTGACCTGCTGTGGTTCTTTTTTCATTGGTGGCAACACACGCCGACATCGATCTTGAGACCGTTGCTCAGTTGAGCAACGGTGCTTCGGAGATCGCCACATCCGCTCTCTCCGGATCGCCGGCAGTGACGGGTGCGGTTGTCCTTGCCACCTGCAACCGGTACGAAATCTACGGTGAGGCGCCCCATCCGGACGATGTGGAAGCCGCACGCGCCGCCCTCGTTGCCCAGATCAGCGAAGCCAGCGGACTGAGTGAACCCCTCGTCTCCCGCTCCTTCAGCACCCGCACAGGTCCCGAAGTCACACAGCACCTGTTCGCCGTCAGTGCCGGACTGGACTCGGCCGTCGTCGGCGAACGCGAGATCGCCGGCCAGGTACGGCGCGCCCTGATCACCGCGCAGCACGAAGGCACCGCCAGTTCGGGCCTCGTCCGGCTGTTCCAGGCCGCATCCAAAACGGCCAAGGACGTGGGCGCCCAGACTGCCCTCGGATCCCGGGGCCTGTCGATCGTTTCGGTGGCCCTCGACCTCGCCACCGATCTTTCCGAAAACCCTGACTGGACCACCAAAAAGGTGGTGGTCTTCGGAACCGGCGCCTACGCCGGCGCCACCATGGCGCTGCTGCGTGAGCGCGGCTGCACCGACATTTCCGTTTTCTCCTCCTCCGGCCGTGCCGAAGGCTTTGTGGCCACCCGCGGGGGCACCGCCCTTAACGAAGAGTCTCTCCGGCCTGCCGTTGCCGCCGCGGACGTCATGATCGGCTGCAGCGGTTCGGACACCCGGGTTGAGGCCGACGAGCTTGCGCAGGTCCGTGCAGATTCGCCCCAGCCGCTGATCGCCATAGACCTCGCCCTCACCCACGACTTTGACCCCGGCGTGGGCGAGCTGGACGGCGTCGAGCTGCTGACCCTGGAGTCCGTGCGCCTGGCCGCACCGCAGGAACAGGCAGAATCCCTGGCCCAGGCAAGCGGCATCGTCAGCGGCGCTGCCAAGGCCTTCGAGCAGGAGCGGGAGGCCCGGTCCGTGGACTCCGCCATTGTTGCCCTGCGGCGGCACACCATGAACGTGCTCGACGCGGAAATGGAGAAAGTCCGCGCCCGGCACGGCTGCACCGCTGCTGCCGAAGAAGTGGAGTTCGCCCTCCGACGCATGGTCAAGCAACTGCTTCACGTCCCCACCGTCCGCGCCCGCGAACTGGCAGCCAACGGCCAGCAGGACGAATATGTGGCCGCCCTGGAAGCGCTCTACGGCATCACCGTTGAGCAGCCCGCCGCACGCGCAGTCCCCCCGGCGGAGTGCCCGGTGGACCACGATGACATCGGCCGCGAAACGGCCTGACCACCCCCATTTGAGCTATCACTTTTGGTCCCTTTGCCGCCCTTTTGGGGACCAAAAGTGATAGCTCAAGTGCCTCAGTAGACGGGCTTGTGGGGTTCCACGTCGCGCACCCAGGCGAGGATGCCGCCGTCGAGATGGCTCACCCGCTGGTAGCCCGCCTTCTGCGCCGCAGCCAGCACGTTGGCGGACCGGGTGCCGGCTTTGCAGTGGAACACAATCTCTTTGTCCTGCGGCAGTTCATTCCACGCCTCGCCGGCCAGGATCCGGCCCTGCGGGATCAGCGTGGCGCCGTCGATCCGGACGATGTCGTACTCCCCCGATTCCCGCACATCCACCAGTTCGAAGTCCTTCAGCCCCGCCTTGCGCGACGCCAGCATGGTGGCCAGTTGAGTTGCCGTAACGGTGTGTTCAGTATCCGACGGGGCCGCCGGCGTGATGCCGCAGAAGGCCTCGTAATCCGTCAGCTCCGTGATGGGCGCGGCCGCGGGGTCTTTCGACACGCGGATCTCGCGCCAGCTTCCGCCCAGGGCGTCAAAGAGTGCCACGCGGCCCAGCAGTGAACGCCCGACGCCGGTGATCAGCTTGACTGCCTCCGTCACCATCAGCGATCCCACGGCGGCGCAGAGCATGCCGAACACACCGCCCTCACCGCAGGAAGGCACCGAGCCGGCGGGTGGCGCTTCAGGGTAGAGGTCGCGGTACGTGGGGCCATGCTTCTCCCAGAAGACGCTCACCTGGCCGTCGAACCGGAAGATGGAGCCCCAGACGTAGGGCTTGCCCAGGATGGCGGCGGCGTCGTTGACCAGGTAGCGGGTGGCGAAGTTGTCGGCGCCGTCCAGGATCAGGTCATAGTCAGCGAACAGCTCCAGGGCATTACTGGCATCCAGCCGGACATCGTGCAGCCGGACGTCCACCAAGGGGTTGAGGGCGGCAATGGAGTCCCGTGCCGACTCGATTTTGGGCCGGCCCACGTCCGCTACGCCGTGGATAACCTGGCGCTGCAGGTTGCTGAGGTCAACGGCGTCGTCGTCGATGATGCCCAGGGTGCCCACCCCTGCGGCGGCGAGGTACAGCAGCGCCGGTGACCCCAGCCCGCCGGCACCGATCACCAGCACCTTTGCATTCTTGAGCCGCCGCTGTCCCAGCGCGCCGATCTCGGGAATGATGAGGTGCCGCGAGTAGCGCTCCACCTCGGCAGCAGTCAGCTCACCAGCCGGTTCAACCAGCGGATCCAGTGAAACTGTTGAAACATTTGCGGTGAATGTCGAAGCCATACTTCAATGTATGCCCCGGGATACCGCCGGGTCATATTACCCCGAAGTAGAGTGGGGGTAACAGCAAGGGAAAGAAGGACAACTGTGGTCCATGAAGCACGGGCCGGCCGCCCGTCCGCAGCCGAACCGCAAACCGCCCCGCGCCCCGCCGGGCAACGGTCCGCCCGGCTTCCCAGGGACGAAAGACGCGCACAGCTCCTTTCCGCAGCACAGGAAGTTTTTGTGGCAAACGGGTACCACGGCGCCGCCATGGACGAGATCGCCGAGACCGCCCACGTCAGCAAGCCTGTCCTTTACCAGCATTTCCCCTCAAAGCGGGAGCTGTACCTGGCCCTTCTGGAAAGCCATCTGGCCTCCCTCACCGAGCTGATGCTCGGGGCGCTGAACTCGACTACGGACAACGATGAACGCGTTCAGGCCGTTATGCGCGCCTATTTCCAGTTCATCGCCAACGATGACCAGGCCCACCGGCTGGTCTTCGAGTCTGACCTGATCAATGATCCCGATGTCAGCTCGCGGCTGGAGACTTTCAACCGGACGTTCGCGGATGCCATTGCCCGCGTCATCGCGGAGGACACCAAACTTCCCCATCTGGAAGCGGAACTGCTGGGCCGCGGGCTTGCCGGTATGGCCCAGGTAAGTGCGCGCTACTGGCTGGAAACAGACGGCAACCTGGACCTCGATGTGGCCAGCGACCTCATTTACCGTTTAGCTTGGCGCGGAATCTCTCGCTTCCCCAAAGAGTCCTAGACTACAAATAAGACATAACCGAGAAACGTGAACTGGCTGGGAGGCCCCCTGTGGAAGTAAAGATCGGCGTTCAGAACGTTGGCCGCGAAATTGTGCTCGAGTCAAACGAGGACGCAGACTCCGTGGCCAAGGTTGTCGAGGAAGCCATCAGCAACGGCGGTGACCTGCGCCTGAAGGATGACAAGGGACGCCTGATCATTGTTCCCGGCAAGGCCCTGGCATACGTCGAAATCGGCGCCGAAGAACAGCGCCGCGTAGGTTTCGGCCAGTTCTAGCCGCTGCCGTCCGGACAGGGCGGTTATTCCGAGGAGAGCCATGCTTTCGTTGACCATCGTGGTGCTGGTGACAGCCGCCGCAGGTTTCATCGTCTGGGCCAACGACAAACGCCATACGAAATACGGGGTTGGCGTGCCGGCCGGCGTCGCCGTGGCCGTGGGAGCGTTGAGCTGGATCATCCTGATGGCCGCAGGTTTCGGGTACCGTCCGGGGCTGACCTGGATGCCGTGGGTCCTTCCCATGGTGCTCGGATCAGCAGCGGCCGTGGCGGCAGTCATCTTCCTGGGCCGCGTCCGGGCCAAGCGGGATCTGGAACGGCTCACCGCGATCCTGCGGCTCTAACCGGCGGCACCCTCAACGCTAAACGCCTGTGACCACTGCCCTGGGCAGTGGTCACAGGCGTTTGAACGCGCGGCATGATCAGGCGGCTGCTGGATGCTTCGCGGGCTCCGCAACGGCATGGACCGCGGCGGCGGCCTCACTGACTGCCTCAGCCGCTCCGACGTCGCGCGCGGTCACCTCTCCCCCGGCGTCATGGGAGGTGTAGCGGAGGAACACCCTGTTGTACCGCCAGTCCAGGTCCGGGTGGTGGTTCTGTTCCTCGGCAAGGCGCCCGACGGCGGCCATCAGCTCAAGCGCGGCAGCCGACGTCGGCATTTTATACACGGTGAGGAGGGCGCCGCCGCGATAGCGCCAGTCGGGCAGGACTGCCAGGGCGTCCTCGAGCCGTTCGGGGGAAAGAACGTCCTTGCTGGACATGGCTGCTCCTTTGTGCGTTGCGCATGCCCGGGCCGCCGCTTGGCCGGAAGGGCTAGAGGAACTCGGCCCGGCCTTCCATGGCCGACGACGCCAGTGCATGTTCGCGGCGCGGTATCCTGCCGGCCGTCTTCGCCAGCCTACCGGCGATTACCGCGTGTTTGAAGGCCTCCCCCATGAGCGCAGGATTCTGGGCCCGGGTCACGGCCGTGGCCAGCAGGACGGCGTCGCAGCCCAGTTCCATGGCCAGGGCTGCGTCCGAGGCCGTCCCGATGCCGGCGTCGAGCACAACCGGAACCGAGGCCCGGGACACAATCAGTTCAATATTGTGCGGATTCAGGATGCCAAGCCCCGTGCCGATGGGTGATCCGAGCGGCATTACAGCCGTGGCGCCAAGGTTCTCGAGCCGGAGGGCCAG
The DNA here is from genome assembly GCF_030817835.1 of Pseudarthrobacter sp. W1I19. Lineage (NCBI taxonomy): Bacteria > Bacillati > Actinomycetota > Actinomycetes > Micrococcales > Micrococcaceae > Pseudarthrobacter > Pseudarthrobacter sp. W1I19. The sequence goes on along the minus strand of NZ_JAUSZR010000001.1, from coordinate 1,340,356 downwards.
GACAGGATCGTCGTTCGTGTAGGCGAACACCTTGAAGCCTCTGCTGACGAGCTGCTCAGTGGCGTCCACCAGTTCCACGGCGTCCGGCAAGAGGGTGTGTTCGTCGGCAATGACTTCCAGCTTCACCCAGTCGGTTTCCAGCGCTTCACGGGCCAGTTCCGCCGTGAGCACGGCGTCCCGGGCTGTGAAGCAGCCGGCGGTGTTGGGCAGCACCCGGATGCCGTGGTCCACGAGCAGCTGGAACAGCGAGCCTGATTCCGCGGTCGAGTAGCGGCGCATGGCCACGGTGGTCAGGCTGGTGCCGGAAGCGAGGAGCGCAGCGCCGAGGCCGTCCAGGCTGGGGGCGCCGCCGGTGCCCATGATGAGCCGGGATTCCAGTTCGACGCCGTCAATGACCAGCGGGTCCTGCAGCGCCGGGGAGGTTGAGGTGGTGATGGTTCCGCCCATGGGTCAGCCTCCCTGCACGGCCGTGACGAGTTCGACCTCGTCGCCGTCCGCGAGCGCAGTGGCAAACCACTGGCTGCGCGGCACTACCTGTGCGTTGTGTGCCACGGCCACACCGAGCTTTTGGCCATCCGTGGCCTGCCCGTCCGCACTGAGGTGGCGGCCGGTGACCTGGCTGACGAGCTGCGTGATGGAAGCACCATCCGGCACTGGGTGCGGGGTTCCGTTCAAGGTGATGTTCATACTGTTTCCTTTGTGGGCGGTTGGTGGCTCGGGTGGCCGGTTGGGAAGCGGGTAGGTGCGGCGGGTGCAGGTACCCCGCTGAAGCGGGCCGGGTTGAAGGGCGCCCAGCGGGGGTCCTCGTGGCCGTCCAGGAGGTCCCGGCAGATGGCGGCTGCGGCCGGCGTCAGGTGGACGCCGTGCCGGAAGAACCCGGTGGCGATGATGAGCCCGGGGGTGTGTCCGCCGGCCTGGCCCGCGCCCTCCGTTGTGGGCACGCGCCCCAGCAGCGGGGCATTGTCCGGGGTTCCAGGTCTGGCGCGGGCGGTACATTCGAGCAGTTCGAGTTCGGCGACGGCGGGAAGCAGCACCTGCGCGTCGCGGAGGAGTTGGTAGGCGCCGCCGGCAGAAACGGCGTCGGTCGCGGAGGGCGCGTCTTCACGCTGGGTCGCCCCGATCACCACGGTGCCGTCCCGGCGGGGAACGATGTACACCGGGACCCCGCGCACCAGTCCGCGGACGGTGGACGCCACCAACGGTTGCAAATGCCGGGGCACTGCCAACCGCAGGATGTCCCCATAGACGGGCCGCAGCGGAAGGTGCAGACCCTCCGGGAGGGACTCCAGTTCCGCCGCCTGCAGCCCGTTTGCAACTACGGTCTCGCCGGCCAGCACGGTTCCGCCACCGGCCAACTGCACGCCGGCAACAGCCCCGTCCTGCCACAGCAGCCCTCGTGCTTTGTCCGGCACGGAGTAGCCGTCGGCGGCGCCGGCCACAGCCGTGCCATCGCCCCCGGTCCCACTGTTGGCACCCTCGTCCCTGGTCCCGTTCGCGTCGCTGCCGCTGCCTTGGCCGCGGTGGCCGGCGAGCGCGCGCCGCAGGCAGTCCACCAGCAGCCTTGGGTCCACCTGGTGATCGGCCGGGGTGTCCAGCGCGCAGGCGATGGCCGGGCTTAGAAGTGGCTCCCTCCGGCGGGCTTCGCGGACGGTGAGCGGTTCCACGGTGAGTCCGTTGGCCTGCTGTACTCCGCGCAGGTCCATCAGCGCCCGGCGGTCCGCGGCGTCGGCACCCACGGCGAGGGTCGGCGTCGTGATGTATCCCGGATCAGCACCGGATGCTGCCCGTAGCCCGGCAACAAAAGCGGGCCACCGCGTCGAGCTGTCCAGCATCAGCTCCAGGAGGCCCTCCTCCTGGTAGTGCAGTTCGCTGACGGGGGCGAGCATTCCGGCGGCCGCCCAGCTGGCCCCGGAACCCGGGGCGTCGTCGATGAGCACCACGGAACGTCCGGAGCGTTGTGCCTCCCAGGCGATGCCGTGGCCGGTCACTCCGCCGCCAATCACGGCGACATCGGCCCGGACGGTGCCGCCGGCGCGCGCGGCCTGTTGTTCCGTTGCGCCGCGGCCAGATAGTGCGCCCATGTGTCTCCTTCCCTACGCCGGTACTAGCCGGATCAGGTCAAGCGGTCGGCTCTGACGCCCTCTCAGCCCGGCGCTTTGTGACAGCTGCCGCGGGCTCCCGCAGTACGAGGCAAGTGTAGAGGAACTAGGCTTGCCCCCATGAATGTGTCCCACACTCCTGCCGCCGGCACCGATGTCCTCAGCACCACCAAAATCAGCAACGGCCTCAGCTCCGCGCGCCTGTACCTCTGCACGGATGCCCGCAAGGACCGAGGCGATTTCGGGCAGTTCGTAGATGCCGCTTTTGCCGGCGGCGTGGACATCATCCAGCTCCGGGACAAAACCATCGAGGCCGCGGAGGAGCTGGAACTCCTGGCCATGCTGAAGGAAACCGCGGAGCGCCACGGCCGGCTGTGGGCTGTCAATGACAGGGCTGACATCGCCGTGCTGTCCGGCGCGCCCGTGTTCCACATCGGCCAGAAAGACCTCCCCCTCGCTGCCGCGCGCACCCTGCTCAACGGCAATGCAGCCATCGGACTGTCCAGCCATGCACCGAAGCAGGTGGACGCAGCCCTCGCGGCAGCCGCCGGGCCCGCGGGGCTGGACTACTTCTGCGTGGGCCCCGTGTGGGCGACGCCCACCAAACCAGGGCGGGCCGCCGTCGGGCTTGAGCTGGTGAAGTACGCCGCCGCGGCTGCCAGTGCTGCGGGGCAGGAAGGACAGTCCGACGGCGGTGTCCCCTGGTTTGCCATCGGGGGCATTGACCACGGCAATGTTGAGCAGGTGGTGGAAGCAGGCGCCCGCCGGATCGTGGTGGTCCGGGCCATCACGGAAGCCGACGATCCGGCAGCCGCCGCCGCATCGCTCCTCGCGGCCCTGGATGCCCCCGGTTCCTGAGGCTGCCCCGGCCACTGGCGATGCGGCCCACTGCCGATTCCGTCTGCTGACGCTCGTTACCCTGCTTTTACCGTCGCGCCCTTCCCGGCCCGGATGCCTGCATTATCGCCGGAATTCGAGTTAGGCTGATTTTCGTGTCACACCATCGGCTGGCTCCCAACGTCCACGAGCACAACAACGCGCTCGAGGCGGCACTCAGTGCGCTGCGGACCGAACTGGAATTGCCCGGCGCCTACCCTGACGACGCCGTGGCTGATGCGAAAGCAGCCGTGGAATCCCTGCAGCTGCCTGCCTACGACCTGACCGCCGTCGAGTTCGTCACCATTGATCCCGCTTCCTCCACCGACCTGGACCAGGCGCTGTTCATCGAGCCCGACGGCGACGGGTACCACGTGCTCTATGCCATCGCCGACGTGCCCGCATTCGTTATGCCCGGCGGACCGTTGGACGCGGAAACAAGGCGCCGCGGACAGACGTTCTACGTCCCCGACGGGCGGATCCCGCTGCATCCGGAAATCATCAGCGAACAGGCCGGCAGCCTCCTTCCGGACCAGGACTGCTCTGCATTCGTCTGGGATTTCCGCCTGGACAGCGCCGCGGAGGTTACATCCGTCGCCGTCAGGCGGGCCCGTATCCGCAGCCGGGCCAAACTCAGCTACAAGGGCACACAGTCGGAACTCGACGCCGGAACGGCCCCGCCGGTGCTGCGGCTCCTCAAAGAGGTGGGGCTCAAGCGTGTGGAACTGGAGCGGGCGCGTGGCGGCGCCAGCCTGAACATGCCCGACCAGGAGATCGTCCAGCTGCCCGACGGCAGCTACCGGATCGCCGCCGCTCCCCAGCTTCCCGTGGAGGACTGGAACGCCCAGATCTCGCTGATGACCGGAATGGCAGCCGCCCGCCTTATGCTCACGGGAAAAGTGGGCATCCTGCGCACCATGCCATCGCCCGATGAGCGCTCGCTGAACCATTTCCGGCTGCAGACCGAAGCGCTGGGCAAGCCCTGGGACGGTGAGGTCAGCTACGGAGAGTACCTGCGGAGCCTGGACCCCACCGATCCCCGCCAGCTGGCCATCATGCACTCCGCCGGGATGCTGTTCCGCGGCGCTGCCTACACAGCCTTTGACGGATCCGTGCCCGAAGATGCCATCCAGTCCGCCATCGGCGCCGCCTATGCGCACACCACTGCCCCGCTACGCCGCCTGGTGGACCGATTTGTCCTGGTCATCTGTGAGGCGTTGAGCAACGGCGGCAAGGTACCGGGCTGGGCGCGGGAGGCCCTGCCAACGTTGCCCGAAATCATGGCCGGATCGGACCAGCTGGCGTCGCGCATGGAGAAAATGGCCCTGGACACTGTGGAGGCGGCCCTGCTGGTCAACCACGTGGGCCAGGAGTTCGACGCGATTGTCATTTCCGGGTCGAAGCCCCAAAAGGACAACGGGAAAAACGGCAACGGCAAGAACGGGAACGGCAACGGGAACGGCAGTTCGGGGACCATCCAGATCGCGGACCCCGCGGTGACGGCCCGCTGTGCCGGCGAGCTGGAGCCCGGAACCAAGGTCCGGGTGCGCCTGGTTTCCTCGGATATCGCAACGCGGGAAGTCCATTTCGAGCTGGTGCAATAGCAGCACCGGGGCGGTGTTGAAGGCCCAAAGCCGGTATTTGGGCTCGCTGCGGCTAGACTGAAGGAGTAGAAATGGATGCCCGGTCGTTGATTTCCTTGATTTGAAACCAACAAGCCCGCCCCTACGCGATCTTGAGAATTACCCGCTGGTCACCAGTGCCAGCATTTAGATAGCCCGCGATCGGCTTCCACTGGAATTGCTTGTGCGCCCGAGCGTGCTCCGGAACAGCCTTACGGCAGGCCCGTTGAGCAGGCAGCGCCATTGCCCAAATGAATAAGGAAACTCCCCAGTGAGTGAATTGCATACCCACCAGCTTCTGACCGACGAGTCCGGCACCGAAACCATCGAGCCCGAAGAAACCATCATCTCGGACGAGAAGCCGCATGAGATCGCGGAAAAATCCTTCGCTGACTACAACGTGCGCGCCGACATCGTGGAATCCCTGGCCGACGCCGGAATTACACACCCGTTCCCCATCCAGGCCATGACTTTGCCGGTGGCCCTGTCCGGCCACGACATCATCGGCCAGGCCAAAACCGGTACCGGCAAGACCCTCGGTTTCGGCATCCCCGCGCTGCAGCGCGTGGTGGGCCAGGACGATCCCGGCTATGACAAGCTCGCGGTCCCCGGTGCGCCGCAGGCCCTGGTCATCGTTCCCACCCGCGAACTCGCAGTGCAGGTGGCCAATGACCTGCAGACCGCGTCCCGCAAGCGCAACGCCCGCATTGCCACCATCTATGGCGGCCGCGCCTACGAGCCCCAGGTGGAAGCCCTGAAGCAGGGCGTGGAGGTTGTTGTGGGCACCCCGGGCCGCCTCATCGACCTCTACAAGCAGAAGCACCTGAGCCTGAAAAACGTCAAGATCGTGATCCTGGACGAGGCCGACGAGATGCTGGACCTTGGCTTCCTGCCCGACGTCGAAACCCTTATTGCCGCCACGCCGGCCGTCCGCCAGACCCTGCTGTTCTCCGCAACCATGCCCGGCCCCGTCATCGCCATGGCCCGCCGCTACATGACGCAGCCCACCCACATCCGTGCCGCGGACCCGGAGGATGAAGGCCTGACCAAGCGCGACATCCGCCAGCTGATCTACCGCGCGCACAGCATGGACAAGATCGAGGTGGTGGCCCGCATCCTCCAGGCCAAGGGCCGCGGACGCACCATCATCTTTACCAAGACCAAGCGCACCGCCGCCAAGGTGGCCGAGGAACTGGTGGACCGCGGGTTCGCCGCCGCCGCGATCCACGGCGACCTGGGCCAGGGCGCCCGCGAGCAGGCGCTGCGCGCCTTCCGCAACAACAAGGTTGATGTCCTCGTGGCCACCGACGTCGCCGCCCGCGGCATTGACGTCGACGACGTCACCCACGTCATCAACTACCAGTGCGTCGAAGACGAAAAGATCTACCTGCACCGCGTGGGCCGCACCGGCCGTGCCGGCAACAAGGGCACCGCGGTCACCTTCGTTGACTGGGACGACATGCCCCGCTGGGGCTTGATCAACAAGGCCCTGGGCCTGAGTGTCCCGGAGCCCGTGGAAACGTACTCCTCCTCGCCGCACCTCTTCGAGGAACTCGATATTCCCGTGGGCACCAAGGGCCGGCTGCCCCGTGACAAGCGCACCCTGGCGGGCGTTGACGCTGAGGTCCTCGAAGACCTGGGTGAAACCGGAAAAAAGAACAGCCGTGGCGGCCGTGACAGCGGGCCCTCACGGGAGCGCGACGGCCGGGACCGCACCAGCCGCGGCCGCGACAACAGGGGCGGAAACCGCGAAGGCGGACGCACGGGCGGCGACACCGGCCGCTCCGGTGAGCGCCGCCGTCGTACTTCCGATGCAGCCGAAAGCCCTGCCGCCGCCGGTGAGGCCCCCGCTGCCACCGAAACGGAACAGCCCTCGCGGACCCGCCGCCCGCGGACACGGACCCGCCGCCGCAACGGTGAGGTAGTGGCCGGCGACAAGGCCGCACAGCCTGGCAGCACCGAGGCCTAAACCCCTTCATGACTGACACTGTCTGGGCGCCGGACGGCAGCAGCCTGGTGGTTCACGCGGACAACGCGGACTTCCTCCCCTCGCTGCCGGACGGCGCCTTCACACTGATTTATGTGGATCCGCCGTTTAACACTGGCAGGCCCCAGCAGCGGCAGCAGACCACCATGGTCGCCAATGCTGACGGCACCGGCGACCGCCTGGGCTTCAAGGGGCGCTCCTACGACACGATCAAGGGCGCGCTGCACCGCTACGACGATGCGTTCAGTGATTATTGGTCCTTCCTCGAGCCACGGCTCGTTGAGGCGTGGCGCCTGCTGGCCGACGACGGCACCCTCTACCTGCACCTGGACTACCGCGAGGTGCACTACGCCAAGGTGATGCTGGACGCGATCTTCGGCCGGGAATGCTTCCTGAACGAGATCATCTGGGCCTACGACTACGGCGCCCGGGCCAAGAACCGCTGGCCCACCAAGCACGACAACATCCTGGTCTATGTCAAGAACCCGGCCAAGTACCACTTCGACAGCGCCGAGGTGGACCGCGAGCCGTACATGGCCCCGGGACTGGTAACGCCTGCCAAACGGGAACTGGGAAAGCTGCCCACTGACGTCTGGTGGCACACCATCGTCTCCCCCACCGGCAAGGAAAAAACCGGCTACCCCACGCAGAAACCGGAAGGCCTGGTCCGCCGCGTGGTGGCAGCCTCAAGCCGGCCCGGCGACTGGTGCCTGGACTTCTTCGCAGGCTCGGGAACCCTGGGTGCCGTCTCGGCGAAGCTCGGCCGGAAGTTTGTGTGCGTGGACCAGAACCAGCCCGCCATCGACATCATGGCCAAGCGTCTCGGTGCGCACGCGCAGTTCACGTCCTTCCCGCCCAACTGACTCGCACTTAACGTCCTCAAAACGCGTTTTCGGAGCGTTAAATGCCAGTCAGTTGGGAGGGGCAGGGGGTCAGGCGCGGACGACGGCGGTCCCCGTTCCGAGTTCCTCGATCCTGGCGAGGACCTCAGGGGCGGTGACGTTCTCGCCGAGAAGGTTAGGCTTGCCGGTCCCGTGATAGTCCGAGGACCCGGTAATCAGCAGATCATGCTTCGCCGCGAGCCTTCGCAGGAACCCGCGGCCTTCCTCCGGGTTGTCGCGGTGGTCGATTTCCAGGCCGGCCAGCCCGGCGTCGATCATCTCCTGGTAGACGCGCTCGTCCACGATGCGGCCGCGGGACGAGGCCACCGGGTGGGCGAACACGGGAACGCCTCCCGCCGCACGGACAAGTGCGACGGCGGTGGCAGGGTCCGGCGCATAATGCTGGATGAAGTAGCGGGACCGGGAGGTGAGGATGGACGCAAACGCCTCGGACCGGTCCTCGACCACGCCGGCCGCCACGAGCGCGTCGGCGATGTGCGGGCGGCCCAGGGTGGCGCCCGGCGCCACGTGGTGGATAACGTCGTCCCAGGTGAGCGGGTAATCCTCCGCAAGCAGGGTGACCATCCGCTCAGCACGGGTCAGCCGGGCATCCTTGGCCTTGGTGATTTCCTCCAGCAGCCCTGGGTGGTCGGGATCATGCAGGTAGCTCAGCAGATGCACGCTGATCCCCTGCTCCGTCCGGCACGAGACCTCCATCCCGGGCACCAACGCAACGCCGTGCTCCACGGCAGCAGCGGAAGCCTCGGCCCAGCCCGCGGTGGAGTCATGGTCGGTCAGCGCCACCACGTCCAGCCCGGCACGGGCAGCGGATGCCATCACGTCGGCCGGTTTTTCCGTGCCGTCGGAAACATTGGAGTGGGCATGCAGGTCAATCCTCACCTGCCCAGCCTAGTTGACCCCGGCTCCCCTGATCATGCAGGTATTCGCACAAGCCTTCATGCTGGTGAGACGATGGTGCCGTGAACGATGCCGATAACACCCCCGATTCTGCTTCCCAGCCCCTGGACGAGCGCGTCAACAACCGCTCCCAGCGGCCCAGTTCCGACGCCTTCAAGGCCTTCATGGCCAGCAACTGGGCGCCATCCAGCCAGCAACTCCCGGCGCGCGACGCCGTGGCCAGCTACGCCGCGACCCGGCGCACTGCCATCTCCGGCCTGTTCAAAGGCGAACGCCTGGTCATCCCTGCCGGGCCCTTGAAGGTCCGCTCCAACGACTGCGACTACCGCTTCCGCCCCCACTCGGGGTTCGCGCACCTCACCGGGCTCGGCCTTGACCATGAGCCGGACGCCGTCCTGGTCCTGGAGCCTGTGGAGGAAGGAAAGGGCGACGACGGCGGCAACCACCGTGCCACGCTGTACTTCCGGCCCCTGGCCGGGCGCGATACCGAACAGTTCTACGCCGATTCGCGGTCCGGCGAGTTCTGGATCGGAGCCCGCCCCACGCTGGCCGAATTCGAGGCCCGCCTGGGCCTGGCCACTGCCCATATCGACCAGCTCGAGACCGCCATCACCAAGGATGTGGGCGCCCCGGAGATCGGCGGCATCTCCATCCGCCTGGTGCGCAAAGTGGACGAGAACATCGACGCCCTGGTGGACACCGCCCGGTACAACACCGCCAAGGACCCGGACAACCTGGACCTCGCCGTACTGGATGCCCTGGATGAGAAGCTCAGCGAAGCCCTCTCCGAGCTGCGCCTGCTCAAGGACGAGTGGGAGGTCGAGCAGATGAAACTCGCCGTCGCCGCCACTGTGGAAGGGTTCGAAGAGGTAGTAAAGGCCCTCCCCCGCGCGCTGACACACGCCCGGGGTGAACGGGTGGTGGAAGGCGCCTTCTTCGCCCGCGCCCGGGAGGTGGGCAACGAACTCGGCTATGACACCATCGCCGCCTCCGGCAACAACGCCACCGTCCTGCACTGGACCCGCAACACGGGCAAGATCAACGCCGGCGAGCTCCTGCTGGTGGACGCCGGGGTGGAAGCCGACTCGCTCTACACCGCGGACATCACCCGGACCCTGCCGGCCACCGGAGTGTTCAGCGACGTCCAGCGCAAGGTCTACGAGGCTGTCCTCGACGCCGCAGACGCCGGGTTTGCCGCGGCGCAGCCCGGCACAAAATTCCGCGACATCCACACTGCCGCCACCACCGTACTGGCCGAGCGGCTGGCCGAATGGGGCCTTCTTCCCGTCAGCGTGGAGGAGGCCATCAGCCCGGAGGGCCAGCAGCACCGCCGCTGGATGCCGCACGGCACCAGCCACCACCTGGGCCTCGATGTCCACGACTGCGCGCAGGCCAAGCGGGAGCTCTACCTGGACGGCATCCTCACCGAAGGCATGGTGTTCACCATTGAGCCCGGCCTGTACTTCAAGGAAGAGGACCTCGCAATCCCGGAGGAGTACCGCGGCATCGGCGTCCGGATCGAGGATGACATCCTGATGACCGCCGCAGGCCCCGTAAACCTCAGTGCCGCCCTGCCCCGCAAGGCGGAGGACGTGGAGAACTGGATGGCCGGCATTTACCGCGAAGCCGAGGGGACACACTAAATCCCCGTATCACCCAAAAAGCGGGGTCACCGGAGTTCCTCCGGTGACCCCGCTTTTGCGTTGTGGGAACGGCTACTGCCGCGAATCGCCCGACGGGCGCTGCTCATCCACGGGACGAGGCTCCTCAAGGGGGCCCTGGTCTTCGGCTGGGCGCTGGGGCGCGGCCGGCGCGTCGGCGGACGGACCAGGCTGCGGAAGCCGGACGCCGTACTGGGGCCGGCCGTCGGGCAGGTCCGGGTAACGCTTGGCGGGCGCCGGGGAAGCCTGCTGCGCGCCGCCGTCGTCCGGCTGCCCGGCAGGGGCGCCGTAGGCCGGGCTTTCCTGCGCAGATGAACCAGGAGACTGGCCGTAGGGATCATTCCAGCCGTTAGGGCGGGCGGGGCCCTGGCCCGGCTGCTGGTAGGGCTGGTTCTGGTAATCGCGCTGCGTGTAGGGACCGTTGGCGGCGGCAGCGTCCGAGCGCGTCATGGGAAGCTGCTGCAGGAGCCTGCGTGCCTCGTGCGCGGCCTCGGGCGAGACGATCACGTCATAGCTGGTGGCCACCACCTGGCTGGTGGAGGTGAAGTCGCGCTTTCCCCGCTGCATGGCGTACGTGACAATGCCAAAGAGCATAAAGAAGGCAGCACCCATCAGCACGGACGTCAGGATGGAAAAGTATCCCGGCGACGGCGCGAAGAAGGAGAGCATCACGCCAACGAACAAACCGAACCACATGCCGCTCAGCGCACCGGACAAGGCCACCCGGGGGTAGCTCAGGCGCCCCGTTACCCGCTCCACCATCTTCAGTTCGTTGCCCACGATGGACACCATCTGCACGGGGAACTGCTGGTCCGCGAGGTAGTCCACCGCCTTCTGGGCGTCGAGGTAAGAGGTGTAGGAGCCGACAGTGTCGCCGGTGGGAACGGCCCTGGCTTCGTCCATGCCGTTGGGGCCGCCGGCCTTGGGAGCGCCAAATATGTTTGCCATAGTCCCATTCTTGCCCATCAGCATGTGTGCTGCCTGTAAATTCCGCTAAAAGAGAGCAGACTCGGTAGCCTGTAGGAGTGAGCACAACACCTACCCGCGTCTTCGTGGCGCGCCTGCTGGGACTCGACGTCTTCGACCCGCTTGGCGACCGGCTGGGCCGGCTGCGCGATGTTGTTGTGCTGTCCCGCGGGACCCAGGGAGCCCCTCACGTGGTGGGCATCGTGGTGGAAGTCCCTGGCAAAAAGCGCGTTTTTGTGCCCATGACGCGGATCACCTCCATCGACCAGACACAGATCATCTGCACCGGCCTGGTCAATCTACGCCGCTTTGAACAGCGCGGCGCCGAAACGCTGGTGGTGGCCGAGATGTTCGACCGCCGCGTCACCCTCCGTGATGGCAGCGGCGACGCCACCATCGAGGACATAGCCATGGACCAGAGCCGCTCACGCGACTGGTTCGTCAGCAAGCTCTTTGTCCGGCGCGGCCATTCGCTCTCCCCGCTGAGCCGGCTGCGCCGCAACGAAACCCTGATCATCGACTGGGCGGACGCATTGCAGGGCCCCCGCACGGAGCCGCAGGCCGCCACCCAGTTCGTGGCAAACCACGAGGACCTCAAGCCTGCCGACTTTGCCGAAGCACTGCAGGAAATGAGTGACAAACGCCGTTTCGAGGTGGCCAGCGAGCTCCAGGACGAACGGTTGGCCGACGTCCTGCAGGAGCTTCCGGAGGATGACCAGGTGGAGATCCTCTCCGCGCTGGACGTCCAGCGCGCCGCCGATGTGCTGGAGGAAATGGACCCCGACGACGCCGCCGACCTCCTTGGTGAGCTTCCCTCCGCGCAGGCAGAAGAACTGCTCCAGCTGATGGAGCCCGAAGGCGCGGAGGACGTCCGGCGGCTCCTGGAATACGACGAGGACACTGCCGGCGGCCTGATGACCCCCGTGCCGGTGATCCTGCCACCCGAAGCCACGGTTGCCGAGGCCCTTGCGCACGTGCGGCGCGAGGAGCTCTCCCCCGCGCTGGCTTCCTCGATCTTCATCGCCCGGCCGCCGCTGGAGACGCCCACCGGCCGGTTCCTAGGTGTGGTCCACATCCAGCAGCTCCTCCGGTTCCCGCCGTTCGAGTCGCTGGGCAACCTCGTGGACAAAAACCTGGAGCCATTGTCCGACCAGGCCCATATCAGCGAAGTGGCCCGGACCCTGGCCACGTACAACCTGAACTCCCTCCCGGTGGTTAACGACGCCGGCCGGCTTGTGGGGGCGGTGACTGTCGATGACGTTCTGGATCATCTGTTGCCCGATGACTGGCGCGCCCACGATGGCGAAGCCCCGATAAGAAGGCTCGGTGGCCGTATTGGCTGACAACAGCATTCCAAAGAACCCCGGCCAGCGGCCCTCACCCAAGGCGCCGCCGGTGGGCAGCCTCGATACACCGCTGAGCGGCCGCCAGCGGATTTTGCCCAAGTTCTCGCCGGACCCGGACGCGTTTGGCCACGCCACTGAAGGCTTTGCCCGGTTTATGGGCACGCCTCAGTTCCTGGTGTACATGACGGTGTTCGTTGTTGTCTGGCTTGCCTGGAACACGTGGGCTCCGCTGGAATGGCAGTTCGACTCCCGCGACCTCGGTTTTACCCTGCTGACCCTGATGTTGTCCCTGCAGGCGTCCTACGCCGCGCCGCTGCTGCTGCTCGCGCAAAACCGCCAGGACGACCGCGACCGCGTCTCGCTGCAGCAGGACCGCCAGCGCGCGGAACGCAACCTGTCCGATACCGAGTACCTGACCCGTGAACTGGCCTCGCTGCGTATCGCCCTGCGCGAGGTGGCAACCCGCGACTACGTCCGCGCCGAACTGCGCTCGCTCCTGGAAGACATGCTGGAAGCCCAGGAAGAACTACGCACCCACGATTCAACCGGCCAGGGGCAGCACGAGTCTCCGCGTGACAAAGTCCGGGAAAAGCTCAAGGAACAGCGTGAGCGGCAGCGGAACCCGCGCACCCAGCAGATTCCCCGGGTCAAACCGGGCCATTCAACCCAGGAACGTTAATTGAGCGCACTTCCCGCCAGCCCTTCCCCTGAGGCGGTCAACGCTGCCCTGGCCACCGTCATTGATCCCGAACTCCGCCGGCCCATCACCGAACTGGGCATGGTGGAGTCAGTGGAAATTGCCGACGACGGCCGGGTCACCCTCGCCGTCCTGCTCACCATCGCCGGCTGCCCGTTGCGGGATACCATCACCGCGGACGCCACCAAGGCGCTGCAGGCAGTCCCCGGGGTGACCGCCGTCAACGTCGTCCTCAAAGTGATGACCCAGGAACAGCGTGACGCCCTCAAGGAGCTGCTCCGCGGCGCCGGAGGCCAGCGCGGCATCCCGTTCAACCAGCCCGATTCCCTGACCAAGGTGTACGCGGTGGCAAGCGGCAAGGGCGGCGTCGGAAAGTCCTCGGTGACCGTCAACCTGGCCTGCGCCTTGGCCGCCCAGGGGCTGAGGGTAGGCATCGTGGACGCCGACGTCTACGGCTTCTCGGTGCCCGCGCTGATGGGGATCACCCAGGCGCCCACCCGCGTGGACGACATGATCCTTCCGCCCGTTGCCTACGGCGTGAAGGTCATTTCCATAGGGATGTTCGTCAGCGGCAACCAGCCGGTGGCCTGGCGGGGTCCCATGCTGCACCGCGCCCTGGAGCAGTTCCTGACTGATGTGTACTTCGGCGACCTGGATGCCCTGTTCCTGGACCTGCCGCCCGGCACCGGCGACATCGCCATCTCCGTGGCCCAGCTGCTGCCGAAGGCCGAGATCCTGGTGGTCACCACGCCGCAGGCAGCTGCGGCGGACGTCGCCGAGCGCGCCGGCGCCATCGCCACCCAGACGGGTCAGAAGGTGGCCGGCGTTATCGAGAACATGTCGTACCTGGAAATGCCCGACGGCAGCCGGATGGATTTGTTCGGAAGCGGCGGCGGGACGGTGCTTGCGGAGAGGCTGACGGCAACCATAGGCGAAGATGTTCCGCTGCTCGGGCAGATTCCGCTCGATATCAAGCTGCGGGAGGGCGGCGACACCGGGGAGCCTATCGTGCTGGGCCAGTCAGGCACACCCGCTGCTGAGGCGCTTTCGGCGATTGCCGGCCGGCTGGCTGCCAGGCCGCGCGGCCTGGCGGGAATGAAGCTGGGGCTGCAGCCGCGCTGACCTTCCCCGGACGGTTGGCTAGGTGGCTTCCGTATCGTACGGTGCGGCTTCGCCGGGCGGCAGCGTCTGCAGCACCCGCTCGGGCCGCTGGGCAGCGGCAGTGTCAGCTGCGGCGACGGCAGCCGCACCCGAGACAGCAGCAACGGCTGCGGGCGCACCGGCGCTGACGGGCTTGGTGTCGTCGTCGAGCAGCGCTTCCTTGATGATGCGCCGGGGATCGTACTGGCGGGGATCGTACTTCTTCCAGTCGACATCGTCGATGTCGATCCCCACTTCTTCCTTGATCTGTTCGCGCGCACCAGAGGCCATCCGGCGTACTTCCTTGACCAGGTTGGCCAGTTTCTGCGTGTATTCGGGCAGCCGCTGGGGACCGATCACGAGGACGCCAATGATCAGCAGAAGGAAGAACTCCGGGCCGTTGATTCCAAACACTTTAGGAAGATTACCCTCTCCGGGCTGCCAGTGACGATTCCCGTCCGTAGCCGGCGGAATCCGTCCCCATTAGGGGATAAAAAGAGCCACGATCTTGTTCAATCCGCGCTGCAGCCGGGTTGCAACGGGCTCCCCGCCCTGCGACGGAGGCCGGTCCACGGCTTCGGCAAAAACACCTTCGGCCGCGCGCTCGCTCAACTGCTGCAGGATGGGGACGGCATCGTCGGCTTGCTCTGCCGGCAGGTTGGACTGGTAGGTGAACGTCCGTCCCGGCGCCCGGTAGGTGGCCGACCAGGGCGAGGACGCGAGGACCTGCAGCGGCTCCACGTCAGCCTCAGCTTCCGGCCCTGCGCTATGGCGTTCAGTGACCGTTGCGTAGTGCGTCCCGTCGGAAAGCTTCAGCTCGACGGCGGGCCCGCCCTCCAGCACCATTGCCTTTGCTGACTCGAGGTGGAATCCCATTGCCTCAAGGTCCGGGCATACCCAGCCCTCGGTCCGCAGGGCGGACAGCCGCTCAGCGCTCAGTGGCCTGCCGTCGGCCGGTGTCTGCGAGGACACGTGGGCGAGGGTGGCGGCCGCCACAGATCCGCCGGGCCCGGCAGGGTCACCGGCGACCGCAAACGCGCCGGCCGCGAGAACGCCGGCCGCAGCCACTGTTCCGCCGGCAGACATCGCCAGGATACGGACTGCTGCCCGGGGAGCCTGGCGGTGGGTGTGGGGAAGCGGGGGCTGCGCCGCCAACTCCTGGGTCCTGGCGAGGAGCCGGGCGGTCAGGTCATCGCTTGCCGGCGGTATGGGGGCTTCCCGCAGCCGCTCCAAGTACTGGCGCTCCCGGCGCAGGGCCGAGGCGCATTCGTGGCACGACTGGATGTGGCTGGCGGTGCGCTGATGCCTGCGGCCGAGCGGAAACTGGGGCCTCATGCGCCGTTCAGAGGATGCCGGCGATGCGCGGCAGCGACAGCTTGGGCCGGGACTGCTGCGGACGCGGATCGCGGTGGGCGAGCTTCTCGCGGAGCATGGTCCTGCCACGGTGGATCCGCGAACGGACCGTACCCAGCTTGACGCCCAGGGCTTCCGCCACCTCGTCGTAGGACAAACCCTCGAGGTCGCAGAGCACCACGGCGGCCCGGAAGTCTGGCGGGAGTTCCTCAAGCGCCGCCTGGACGTCGAGGTCGAGGTTGTTCAGCTCAAAGCTCTGTTCCGGGCCGGGTTCACGCCCGGGGATCCTCGACTCGGCGTCCTCGGCAAGGGCATCGAAGCGGATCCGGGTTTTCCGGCGCGCCTGGTCCAGGAAGAGGTTGGTGGTGATGCGGTGGAGCCAGCCATCCAGCGTTCCGGGCTTGAAGTTCTCCAGCGACCGGAAGACGCGGACAAAAACCTCCTGGGTGAGGTCTTCGGCGTCGAACTTGTTTCCGGTCAGGCGGTAGGCCAGCCGGTACACCTTGGCGGAGTGGTTGGTCACCACTTCCTCCCAAGTGGGACGGACCCACTCAGCCTCGGCATGATGTGCTGCAGGGACAGGTGCCACAACTGATGATGACATCGTCCACTCCCCTCGTGGAATGCTAACGCCCGGATACTGTTGACATCTCTGATTCGGCGCCGACCACCCTATGGATGAGCGGATAATAATCATTTCAAACTTGGCTGGGAATTTCCTGACTGCAGGATAACTTCAGCCGTAGGCGCAACAGCCCGCCTTCCCGGTTGCCGGCACCGGACACAGTAGGCTGTAGAGGATACTCCCCCCTCCCGCCCAGAAAGCGAACATCCATGAGCGCCGACAAGTCCACCAGCTGGTCCTATGCAGAAGATCTGCCCGCTGAGGATGAGGTCATGCTTCGGGCCCGGGAGCGCTCCTTCGAACTCGGTGTCACCCCCATCGGGCCCGGCGTGGGAGCCGTCCTCACCGTACTGGCAGCGGCCTCCAAAGCCCAGACCGCCGTCGAAATCGGAACCGGAGCCGGAGTGTCGGGCGTCTGCCTGCTCCGGGGCCTCGGTCCGCAGGCCGTCCTGACCACCATCGATGTTGACGTTGAACACCTCAAGGCCGCCCGCGAAGCCTTTTCGGAGGCAGGCAGCCCCGCCAACCGGACGCGCACCATCTCCGGCCGCGCAGGCGACGTGCTGCCGCGGCTCACTGACAGCGCGTACGACCTCGTTTTCATCGACGCAGACAAACCCGGTCTGCCCGGCTACGTGGAGCAGGCCATCCGGCTCCTGAAGCCCGCCGGCCTGCTCATCATCAACGACGCCCTGGACAAGGACAAGGTGGCCAACCCTGCCGGCCGCGAAGCAACCACAGTGGTCCTGCGCCAGGTGGGCAAAAGCATCCGCGACGACGACCGGCTGGCTTCAGCCATGCTTCCCACCGGCGACGGCCTGCTCGTAGCGGTCAAAAAATAAGACAGGATCCGCAGCCTTTCGAGGCTGCGGACCCTGTCCCGCATGATTATTCGGTGACGCCGACCAGGCATTCCCTAAGGTTGGCCGCTTCGGCAGCATTCAGTTCGACCACCAGGCGCCCGCCGCCTTCGAGCGGGACGCGCATGATCAGGCTGCGGCCCTCCTTGGTGACTTCCATTGGGCCGTCGCCGGTGCGTGGTTTCATAGCCGCCATGAGGAATTCCCCTCCATTTAGTCCCAGGACTGATCAGCCCGGGCGGGCTGTGTCCGCATGTAGATCAAGCTGCCATGACGGAGTGGGTGGACACCGCCAGGGCCGCGCGTATTCTGAAATGCTTTTTGTCCTTGCTTACCTACCATTATCGCGGAATTACCCGCGCGTAGCTAATCGATGGACATTTCCGGCACGGCGCAATTTGCACCTTGACCAGCAAAGAAGTCGAAAATTCTACGGCGGATAATCGCCTCCGCCCGGCAATTGCGCCCAGGCCCACAGCCACACAATCCACACGATCTGCAGCAGCAGGAACATCACCACAACGGTCCCCCGGTAAGCCTTGGACCGGGACAGCAGCGCGGCCCCCAGCGCCAACGGAAAAAGCGGCAGCAGCATCCGGAAAGTACTGGTCTGCGGGTGGAGGAACGTGACCAGGTACCCCATGTAGCAGGCGCACCACAGGCGGAGTTCGACGCCGAGACGGACCACCGGGGGCAGGTACAGCACGGCCGCGAAGAGGGCCACAAAAACGAACGGCGCCAGGATGCCCAGCACCGGACCGAAGAGGTCCACCCCGGTATCGAACCAGGGCTTGAAGGGAACCAGGTCATGGCCCCGCCACACGGTTTCGGTCTTGGTATAGGCCTGGATATCCCCCGTGGCTGCCCAGGCAGCGGCGGGCCAGGCCAACGCCGAGGCGCCTGCCACAGCGGTCAGCGTGGTGAGGGCCACGAGGTCCGGCGTTGTATGCCCTCCCGTTTCGCTGCGCCGGAGGCGCTGGACAAGGCGGAAGATCAACAGGATGCCCAGCGTCGCGGCGAAGGGAACTCCCACCGGGCGGGAAAGACACAGCAGCACCACCACCGGGATGGCCCACAGGTACTCGCGCCGGATCACCAGCAGCAGAGCAGCGGCGAGCAGCAGCAGCGACAGCGGCTCGCCGTAGGGGACCTGGAGCACGGCTGACACGGGGAACGTGGCGAAGAAGGCCACTCCCCACATTGACGTCCCGTGGGACGCCAAATGCCGGAACAGCGTGTAGACCACCAGCGCGGCGCCCAGGCCGGACAGCATCGCGATAATGGTCAGCGAGGCGGCCGGACTCAACCCCGTGAGGCTGCCCAGTCCGCCCGCCAGGGACGGGTACAGGGGATAAAACGCCCACGTGTTCTCCTGCACGTTGCCTGCGGCATCCACGGGAAGGGTGGTGGGGTAGCCGCCCTCGATGACCCTGGCGTACCACCGGGCGTCCCAGATGTTGATGAAATTCCAGTAGTCAGGTTTTGGCGCGAACCAGGGGTTGGGTCCCTGGTGCAGGGCCGCTGCCATAAAAATGCCGGCACTGACGAGCCGGGCCATGACATAGATGGCGGTGACCTGCAGCCACCAGGGCCAGCCCCGGACGGCCGCGCGGTAGCGGAGCGACAATGAGTGGACCGACGCCGCCACTCCCGTGCGGCGGCCAGTGGCAGTACTCAAGCCTGGCCCTCCCCTGCTGCCGGCTGCCCTGCACCCGGTTCATGTGGGCCGGGCACAGCTGCGCCGGGCACAGGTGTACCGGGCCCAGAAGTTCCAGGTCTGTTGTTTCCAGGTTCAGGTGCTTCCGGGCCCCCGTCCCCCGGCAAGGCCTCCCCTGCTTCGGTCCCCGCGGCAGGGCCCTGCAGGTCCACGTCCGCAAGCCGGGCCTTCAACGTTTCCACTTCATTCCGGCTGGCCGCCAGCTGGTCCCGCAGTTCGTCAAGCACCTGGTCCACCTGGTCCATCCGGTAGCCCCGCAGGCCCAGGGAGAAACGGACGCTGTCCACGTCCTGGGGCACGGCATTGGCGGGCAGAAGGACCGGCGGCAAGTTGGCCGGCGGCTCCGCCAGGCCGGCATCCAGCACGGCCGGGAGCGGGCGGCCGCCCTGCTTGCCAGCCCGGCCCCCCACGCTTGCCCAGATGACGGCGCCGATCAGCAGCACGGCAAGGAAGACCAGGAAAAAGCTCACTACCCCATGGTGCCAGACCTGGCGGCCATGGTTACTCCGGCCGCTGTTCGCCGTTCAGTGAAGGGGTAACCCCCACGCCCAGCACGCGGTTCACTGCTTCAGCCGGATCATCCACCACCTGGATCAAGTCCAGGTCCTTGGCCGAGACCATGCCTTCGGCCACCAGGGTTCCCTTGATCCACTCAATCATTGGGCCCCAGAAGTCCACGCCAAGCAGCACGATCGGGAACGAGGTCACCTTGCGGGTCTGGACCAGGACCATGGCTTCAAAGAGTTCGTCCAGGGTGCCAAGGCCGCCGGGCAGGACGATGAATCCCTGGGCATATTTCACGAACATGGTCTTGCGGGCGAAAAAGTACCGGAAGTTGATGCCCAGGTCCACCCACTGGTTCAGCCCCTGCTCAAACGGAAGCTCGATGCCCAGTCCCACGGACACCCCGTTGCCTTCAACGGTGCCGCGGTTGGCCGCTTCCATCGAACCAGGTCCGCCTCCGGTGATAACGGCGACACCGGCTTCGGCCAGCTTCCGGCCCACCTCCACGCCCATCTCGTAATAGTGGCTGCCGGGCTTTGTCCGGGCAGATCCGAAGACGCTCACGGCCGGGCCAAGGTCAGCCAAGGCCCCGAAACCCTCCACGAATTCGCTTTGGATCCTCATGACGCGCCACGGATCCGTGTGCACAAACTGGCCGGGCCCCTTGGTATCAAGCAGATGCTGGTCGGACATTTCCACGGCCGCCTGCTTGCGGCGAAGCTCAAGGGGTCCCTTACGGCGCGGCTGGGTGTTTTTGGCCGGATCTGCACTGATGCTCATTCCCCTAGGCTAACCTGCCCGTGCGAGGTATCTCTTGAATCACGATCCGCAGGAACCTGGGGTGATTCCCGTCATAAGGTGCCGTTGTTCGCTAGATTCTTCCTATGACTACTCATGTGCCCGGCGATGCCCTCGTCTCCCTGAACGCCGTAAACAAGCATTACGGCCAGCTGCACGTTTTGAAGGACATCAATCTGCAGGTCCGCAAGGGCGAGGTTGTTGTGGTCATCGGGCCTTCGGGCTCCGGTAAGTCCACCTTGTGCCGCGCCATCAACCGTCTTGAAACCATTGAAGGCGGCACCATCAGCATCGACGGAAAGGTCCTCCCCGAGGAAGGCAAGGAACTCGCGCAGCTCCGTGCCGACGTCGGAATGGTCTTCCAGTCGTTCAATCTCTTCGCGCACAAAACCATCCTCGAAAACGTCACGCTCGGCCCCATCAAGGTCAAGGGTGTTGCGAAGGCCACCGCGGACAAGGACGCCATGGCGCTGCTTGAACGCGTGGGAGTCGGACACCAGGCTCCGAAGCTGCCCGCCCAGCTGTCCGGTGGCCAGCAGCAGCGCGTCGCCATTGCCCGCGCCCTTGCCATGAAGCCCAAGGTCATGCTGTTCGACGAACCCACCTCAGCGCTGGACCCCGAAATGATTAACGAGGTCCTGGATGTGATGGTCCAGCTCGCCAAGGAGGGCATGACCATGATCGTGGTCACCCACGAAATGGGCTTCGCCCGCAAGGCTGCCGACCGCGTGGTCTTTATGGCAGACGGCCAGATCGTCGAGGACGCCACGCCTGAAGAGTTCTTCACCAATCCCAAGAGCGACCGTGCCAAGGATTTCCTCTCCAAGCTCCTCACACACTGAAACACCTACGAACAAACACTCCCAGTTCGCACCCAGGCCGTGACCCACGGCCACCAATGAAAGGAATGTCATGAAGGCATTTTTGACCCGGCGGAAGTCATTTGTTGTGGCGGCTACCGCTGCCCTCGCACTGTCCCTCAGCGCCTGCGGCGGTGGCGGCACCGGTACCACCAGCGACCCCACCGTGGCTGAGAAGCCCACCTTCGCGGCCGGCACCACCATGGAAAAGCTCGCTTCGGCCGGCACCATCAAGATCGGCACCAAGTACGACCAGCCGCTCTTCGGCCAGGTCGGCCTGGACGGCAAGCCTGTCGGCTTCGACGTTGAAATCGGCAAGCTGATCGCCGCCAAGCTGGGTATCTCCGCGGACAAGATCGAGTGGTCCGAGACGGTGTCCGCCAACCGCGAACCGTTCATTGAGCAGGGCAAGGTTGACCTGGTCATCGCCACATACACCATCAACGACAAGCGCAAGCAGGTTGTCAGCTTTGCCGGGCCGTACTACGAGGCTGGCCAGGCGCTGATGGTGAACAAGGACAACGACACCATCAAGAAGCCTGAAGACGTCAAGGGCAAGAAGGTCTGCTCGGTTACGGGTTCCACCCCGGCCGCGACCATCGTGGACAAGTACGGCGCAGAACTCGTCCCCGCCGCCACCTACTCCGCCTGCCTTGAACCGCTGCGCAACAAGCAGGTTGAAGCCGTCACCACGGACAACGTGATCCTCGCCGGCTTCGTGGACAAGGAACCGGATGCCTTCAAGCTCGCCTCCGACGAGACCTTCACCAAGGAGCCCTATGGCATCGGCCTGAAGAAGGACGATACCGAGTTCCGCAACTGGATCAACGACCAGCTGGAGGCATTCGACAAGGACGGCTCTTACAAGAAGGCCTGGGAAGCAACCGCAGGTTCAGTCATCAAGACTGCCCCTGAGCTGCCCGAAATCAACCGTTACTAAGTAACGCAGTGGTTGCCGGGGCAGTTCCACTGCCCCGGCAACCACGGCCTTCATACCCGTCCACGCCCACAGCCAAAGGATCCAATGGACGTCATTCTTGAAAACCTGCCCTTGTATTGGAACGGTTTTCTCCGCACGCTTTTCCTCTCCGTAGTTTCCGGGGTCATCGCACTGGTGCTCGGAACCCTGCTCGCGGCAGCCAGGGTTTCCCCCGTGGCAGCGCTCCGCGGCTTCAGCACCGTCTATGTGGAAGTTCTCCGGAACACTCCGCTGACCATCGCTTTCTTCTTCGCAGCCATCGTCCTCCCCCGGCTCGGAGTGAAGTTCGAGCAGTTCGAAATAGCCGCAATTATCGCCCTCAGCACTTACACCGCAGCGTTCATCGCCGAAGCTGTCCGCTCAGGTGTCAACAGCGTCCCGGTGGGCCAGGCCGAGGCCGCCCGGAGTATCGGCATGAACTTCGGGCAGGTCCTGAACCTCATCATCCTTCCCCAGGCATTGCGGACGGTGATCCCGCCGCTGATCAATATCCTGATCGCCCTGGTGAAGAACTCCTCCGTGGCCGGCGCCTTCTTTGTCCTTGAACTGTTCGGCTACGGCCGGCAACTGGCCAACGCCAACGGTGACGCCGTGATCCCCGTCCTGCTCGGCGTAGCCTTCTTCTATCTGCTCCTCACCGTTCCGCTGGGCATCCTGGCCAGTACGGTGGAACGAAAGGTGGCGATTGCCCGATGAGCTCGGTACTCTACGACGTTCCCGGCCCCAAAGCCCGCCGGATCTCCCTGATCGGTTCAATTGTCGGTTCGCTGCTGATCCTGGGCCTGCTCGCCTGGATCATCATGACCTTCGCCCAACAGGGGATTTTTGAGAGCCGCAGGTGGCAGATCTTCACCCGCGCCGATGTCTGGACGCTGCTGGGCAACGGCCTGGGTGCCACGCTCAGCGCCGCCGCACTGGCCGCCGTGATCGCCTTCCCGTTGGGACTGGCTCTCTGCCTGCTGCGCATCTCGGATGTGGCGTTCATCCGGATTCCCATCCGGGTGGTGCTGGAATTCCTCCGCGGCATGCCCGTGGTCCTGATGATGCTGTTCGTCCTGCTGGGGTTTGGCACCTCGCCCTTCATCGCCGTCGTCACCGGCCTGGTGCTGTACAACTCGGCAGTGTTCGCGGAGATCATCCGGGCCGGCATCCAGTCGCTGCCGAAAGGGCAACGCGAAGCGGGCCTGGCCATTGGCCTGACCAGCTTCAAGTCCCGCATGCTGATCGAACTGCCGCAGGCAATCCGTCGCATGATGCCTTCGCTGGTGGCGCAGATGGTGGTGCTCCTCAAGGACACGTCCCTGGGCTACATCGTGGCGTACGGCGAGCTCCTGCGTGCGGTACAGGTGATGGCAGACTTCCTTGGAACCCAGTTCCTGTTCCCCATATTCTTTGTGGCCGCGGCGATTTACATCGCCATCAACATCCTCGTATCCCGGATTGCGGTCATGATTGAGCGCAGGGGTTCGAAGAAGGCAGCGGGCGGTGTGGCCAAGGCCGAACCCGAAAAGGCCGAAGCCCCCGTTCCATAACAGATCAAACAACAGTGGCCCGGACCGCGCCCCTTTTGGGTTCCCGCGGTCCGGGCCACTGCTGTTTAAGAAACCCTGCTGTTTAAGAAACCCTCCGCCCATGGCCCTTGAGGGTCAGCCTGCCAGCCATTCCTCCAGCGCCCGCAGGCACTTCCGGATGGCATCCGCATCCACGTGCTCGTTGTCTTTGTGCGCCAGCAGGGCGTCCCCCGGGCCGAAGTTCACCGCCGGGATTCCCAGCTCACTGAAACGGGCGACGTCGGTC
Source organism: Pseudarthrobacter sp. W1I19 (assembly GCF_030817835.1). NCBI lineage: Bacteria > Bacillati > Actinomycetota > Actinomycetes > Micrococcales > Micrococcaceae > Pseudarthrobacter > Pseudarthrobacter sp. W1I19. Next base: position 1,316,670 of record NZ_JAUSZR010000001.1, on the reverse strand, counting down.
CAACCGTATTTGGGCTTTGGCTCGGCTCCCACCGCGGCAACAAAGGAAGCGGCGGCGGGGTGCTGGAGCCCGGGCCGTGCCCCGGCGGCAGCGTCCGTGCGGACCACGTCGAAGCCTTCAAGGAGTTTCCGCACCACGGCTTCGGCCTGGTCCGGCGTCTTGTCCGGGGCAAACCGGTAGTTGATCTCCACCACGCACCGGTCCGGGATCACATTTCCGGCAGTTCCGCCGTTGATTCTTACGGCGTTCAGGCTCTCGCGGTAATCCAGGCCGTCCACGTTCACCGTCAGGGGTTCGTAGGCAGCCAGCCGGGCCAGGATCGGCGCCGCCGCGTGGATGGCGTTGCTGCCCATCCAGGCCCGGGCGGAGTGGGCGGCCTCCCCCACCGTTGTCGCTTCGAACCTGCTGGTGCCGTTGCAGCCACCCTCCACGGTGCCGTCAGTGGGTTCGAGCAGGATGGCGAAGTCGCCATCAAGCAGGTCGCCGTGGTTCCGGACCAGCCTGCCCAGGCCGCTCTTGACAGCCTCCACTTCCTCGTGGTCGTAAAAAACAAAGGTGACGTCCCGTTTCGGCGCGGTCCCGCCGTCGAACATTCTGGCAGCCAGCGCGAGCTGCACGGCCACGCCGCCCTTCATATCGGTGGCACCGCGTCCGTACAGGACACCAACGCCGGGGATCCCGGACTCCCAGCTGGACGGAACCGTACCCAGGGACCCCTCGGCCAGGGGCAATGGAACGGTGTCCAGGTGTCCTGCCAGGATGACGCGTTCGGCGTTGCCCAGCTCTGTCCGGGCAATGATGGCATCCCCGTCCCGCACAATGTGCAGTTGCGGGATGGCGCGCAGGGCGGCTTCGACGGCGTCAGCCAGTTCCGTTTCGTTGCCGGACACACTGTTGATGTCCATGATCGCTGCCGTCAGGAGCGCAACGTCCTGGCGGAGGTCGAGGGGAAGGATGGAAGATTCCGGAGCGGTTTCGGCAGTCACGAAGCCAGTCTAGTTCGGAGCAGGTCCCCGCCCGTCGATAGACTGGGGCAATGACTGAGACTGCTTCCTCCGCTGTGCCCGAAACCCAGACTGCCCCCACTGAAGAACGCTCCGCCTATGGCTTCGGCGTGGCCACCATTGCCGTTGCCAATGGTGATGCCACCGTCCTGGACGTCTGGTTCCCCGCGCCCTCGCTGGGCGTCGTTGCCGAACACCTGCGGGCAGTGGAAAACGCGGATGAGGCACTCACCCGGATCGCCGACGCCGGTACAGACGAGGACCGCGGCACCGAGCAGAAGGTGGTCTTCGTCCAGATCAACCTCGATGAGGCCCCGGCCGATACCGCTGACGCCTACCTGCGCCTGCACCTGCTCTCACACCGGCTGGTCCGCCCGAACACGATCAACCTGGACGGAATTTTCGGCAAGCTGCCCAACGTTGTCTGGACCAACTTCGGTCCCGCCGCCGTGGAAGGCTTCGAACTGACCCGGGCCCGGCTGCGCCGCCGCGGCGCGGTGACTGTTTACGGCATCGACAAATTCCCGCGCATGGTGGACTATGTTGTGCCCACCGGGGTCAGGATCGCCGACGCCGACCGCGTCCGCCTGGGTGCGCACCTCGCTGAGGGCACCACTGTGATGCATGAAGGCTTCGTCAACTTCAACGCCGGCACCCTGGGCACCTCCATGGTTGAGGGCCGGATTTCCGCCGGCGTGGTCACCGGCGACGGCAGCGACGTCGGCGGCGGCGCGTCCATCATGGGCACCCTGTCCGGCGGTGGCAAGGAAAAGATCACCATCGGCGAGCGGGTCCTGCTCGGCGCCAACTCCGGCGTGGGCATCAGCATTGGTGATGATTCCGTGGTGGAAGCCGGCCTCTACGTGACGGCAGGGACCCGCGTGCGTGTACCCGGCCCCAAGGACGAGGTGGGCGAGGACACCACCAAGATCGTCAAGGCCGCCGAACTCTCCGGGGTCCCCAACCTGCTCTTCCGCCGCAACTCCACCACCGGCGCCGTGGAGGTACTCCCCCGTGCCGGCCAGACCGTGGAACTGAACGACGCCCTGCACGCCAACTGATCCCTTTCATGGCACGAAGACGCGGCCTGCGCCGCCTGTTGGTGCTGCTGCTTGCCCTCGCACTCGTGGCCGGCGGCGTCTATGCGGCGGTGTTTTTTGTGCAGCGCTCCGAGACCCTTGTTTCGGAGCGCTGCACCGCCGTCGTCAGTGGCAAGACGGCGGAATTGGCTCCGGACCAGGCTGTCAACGCTTCCCTGATCACCGCTGTTGCGGTCCAGCGCGGCCTCCCGCCCCGGGCCGCCACCATAGCCTTGGCTACCGCCATGCAGGAGTCCAAGCTCCGCAATATCGAACATGGCGATCAGGCCGGCCCGGATTCGCGGGGGCTGTTCCAGCAGCGGCCCTCACAGGGCTGGGGAAGCGAAGAGCAGATCATGGACCCCTTTTACGCGACGAACGCCTTTTACGACGCACTGGTCCAGATCCCCGGCTACGAGTCGATGGAGATCACCGAAGCTGCGCAGCGGGTGCAGCGATCGGCGTTTCCCACCGCCTACGCCCAGCACGAGCAGATGGGGCGCTTTTTTGCCTCCGGGCTGTCCGGCCAGACCCCCGAAGCCATTCGATGCACCCTCCGCTCGGCAGATGCCGCCGGAGATCCGGCGGCCGTTTCTGACAAGCTTTCCCAGGCCTACGGACTCTCTGTTTCCGCCGTTGAAGGCCAAACCCTGCTGGTGGAAGCTGACGGCAACCAGGCATGGTCCGTGGCGCAATGGGCCGTAGCCAATGCCAAGACCCTTAAGGTGACACAGGTGGAAGTTGCCGGGCGGACCTGGGAGCGCGACGAGCGGGACGGCTGGCGGGAGTCGGCGGTCCCGGACGGCCAGGTGCGGATTACGGTGTCGCCGGCAGGCACGGGAGCCTGAGGCGCCCGTCCGGCCTTTTCTAGACGAGGATTTCCACCACAGGCTGGACGTAGCTGCGGAACAGCTCCGGCTGGCCCATCAACTGGTGGCTCATAATGATTTTGTCGGGCTCCAAGTACCAGGCCCGCTGTTCGTTCAACGGCAGTTCAATGATGGTCAGCTTGAAGTCGCGGGCGTTGCGGCCCACTTCCATCAGCCGGTCATCCACCATGTCCTCCAACAGCTGGTCTGCACCATTGGCGGCCCTTTCAGCTTCAAGCTCGGCATACTCGCTCCTGCGTTCCCGCGCCCAGGTCAGGGCCGAGCCGAAATGCGCCTGGAGTACCCGCTGCAGGGCGGGCGAATTGCCGAAGGCCTCGAAATCGGGCGGGGAAAGTTCCGGCGACGTCTGCGGATGTGCCTTCAGCAACTGCTCCCACCACGCCTCCCATTCTGTCTTGAGCCCGCTGAAGCCCCCGACGTCGGCAGTCAGGTGGGAATGATCGGCATGACGGATCTTGGGAGCTGCATGGGAAAGCGCCGGGTGGCCAGCGCCGTCGAGTCCGGCGGCATCGCGGATATACAGGGCGATCATCATCGGTCCGGACGTGTCGGTGGTGATCTGCCACCCGGAACCGGTCTTTTGCTGCATCCGAGGTCCTTCCCTGGCGCGCTCCTGCCGGGTCTGGTGATCCGGTGTCGCGCCCCCGGCTATCAGTCTATTCCCCTGAGTTGCCGACGTTAATGAAATTCACCGTGCCAACCCGTCAAGGTGCCGCTCCAGGACATCGGTGCACATCCGGGCAGTCATCCAGCCGGGCTGCAGGAGGGTATGCATGCACAGGCCGTCCAGTGTGGCAAGGAGCCTCTCCGCCTCCACCACCATCACCTCTTCGGATTTCCCGGGCAGCAGCACGGTGATCACGCTGCCCATGACGGCGGCCACCTCGCGATGGCTGCGGTCCGCCTCTGCGGACAGGAAAGGCTTGATCCTGGCGGCATTGCGGAATGCCATCCAGACGCACGCCTCCACGGCCCGCTGTTCGTCCAGCGGCAGGAGTTCGCCCAGCAGTGTTAAAACGGCGGTGCGTCCTTCCGCACTTGCGGGCGGGTGGTCCTGCACTCCAGGCAATGCGTCCTGCAGCCTGGCCACGATGCTGTCTATAACGGTCGCGAAGGAGAAGGCCAGCAGTTCATCGCTACCGGCAAAGTAATGCCGCACGGAACCGACCGCGAGCCCAGCCTCGTCTGCCACTTCCCGCAGCGAAGCCCTTTCCAATCCGTCGACGGCGATGATCCGCCAAACTGCTTCCACCACTTCCTGGCGCCGGGCTCCGGCGTGAACGATTTTAGGCACTCCTCCTATTTAGCACACCTGTGCCCTCATCGCAGGCCTGTCCGCCGGTCGGCCCGTAAAGCACCGTCATCCTGCCCGGAAGTTGGCCCCAACCGGCGCCACAGGTGACACTTGGGATAGCGTTGAGAGCATGAAAATTCTGGTTACAGGGGGCACCGGGTACATCGGTTCCCACACTGTTTTGTCCCTGCAGGAAGCCGGCCATGACGTGCTGGTCATCGACAACCTGGTCAACTCCAGCGAGGAGTCCCTCCGCCGGGTCGCAGAGCTCACCGGCAAAACAGCACAGTTCCACCACGTGGACCTCGTGGACGAGGCCGCCGTCGAGAAGGTTTTCGCCGAGAACAATGTCGATGCCGTGATCCACTTCGCCGGGCTCAAGGCAGTTGGCGAATCCGTCCGCGAACCCCTGAGCTACTACTACAACAACCTCGTCGGAACCCTGAACCTGATCCGGGCCATGGACCGGCACAATGTCCGCTCCATCGTCTTCAGCTCCTCCGCCACCGTCTACGGCGAACACAACCCCGTCCCCTACGTCGAGAAAATGGAGATCGGCGCCAACAACCCCTACGGCCGCACCAAGGAACAGATCGAGGACATCCTCTCCGACCTCGGGGCTGCCGACACCCGCTGGCACATCGCCCTGCTGCGCTACTTTAACCCCGTCGGGGCCCACCCCTCCGGGCGGATTGGCGAAGACCCCCAAGGCATCCCCAACAATCTGGTCCCCTTCATCGCCCAGGTCGCGGTGGGCCGGCGAGAGAAGCTCATGGTCTTCGGTGGCGACTACGACACCCCGGACGGGACCTGCCTGCGCGACTACATCCACGTCGTGGACCTCGCCGAAGGCCACCTCGCCGCCCTGAACCACATCACCGACCGCACCGGGGTGTTCCGCTGGAACCTCGGCTCCGGCACCGGCTCGTCAGTCCTGGAGGTCCTGCGCTCCTTCGAAAAAGCCGTTGGCAAGCCCATCCCCTACGAGATCACCGCCCGCCGCGCCGGCGACCTGCCTGCCTTCTGGGCCGACGCCACCTCAGCCCTCGCCGACCTCAGCTGGTCCACCACCAAAACCATCGACCAGATGTGCGAAGACCACTGGCGCTGGCAAAAAAACAACCCCCAGGGATACAACTCCTAGCCTGGTGATTAACAACGAACGGCCGCCCACCTCGATGAGGTGGGCGGCCGCCGTCGTATGGGGCCAGCAGAGATCAGCGGGCGGGGTAGTCCCGCTCCGGCTCGCCGATGTAGAGCTGGCGCGGGCGGCCGATCTTGGTGTTCGGGTCGCTGATCATTTCGCGCCACTGGGCAATCCAGCCGGGGAGGCGGCCGATGGCGAAGAGCACAGTGAACATCTTCTCCGGGAAGCCCATGGCCTTGTAGATGAGGCCGGTGTAGAAGTCCACGTTCGGGTAGAGCTTGCGCTGGATGAAGTAATCATCGTTAAGCGCCTTCTCTTCCAGGCGCAGGGCGATGTCCAGCAGTTCGTCGTTGCCGCCGAGCTTGCTAAGGATCTCGTGGGCCGTGGCCTTGACGATCTTGGCGCGCGGATCGTAGTTCTTGTAGACGCGGTGCCCGAAGCCCATGAGGCGGACGCCGTCTTCCTTATTCTTGACCTTCTCCATGTAGTCCTCGGGCTTGGTGCCCTCGGCCTGGATCTGGCGGAGCATCTTCAGTACCGCCTCGTTGGCGCCGCCGTGGGCCGGGCCGAAGAGGGCGTTGATGCCTGCGGAGACGGATGCGAACAGGTTGGCGTTGGAGGAACCCACCAGGCGGACCGTGGAGGTGGAGCAGTTCTGCTCGTGGTCCGCGTGCAGGATGAGGAGCAGGTCCAGTGCCTTTGCCACGATCGGGTCCACCTCGTACTGCTCTGCCGGAAGCCCGAAGCTGAGGCGCAGGAAGTTCTCCACGAGGTTGTGCGAGTTGTCCGGGTACAGCATTGGCTGGCCGATGGACTTCTTGTGGGCGTAGGCCGCGATAACCGGAAGCTTGGCCATGAGGCGGATGGTGGAAACTTCCACCTGCTCGGCGTTGAACGGGTCCAGCGAGTCCTGGTAGAACGTGGACAGCGCCGAAACGGCCGAGGACAGGACAGGCATGGGGTGCGCGTCCCGCGGGAAGCCGCCGAAGAAGCCTTTGAGTTCCTCGTGCAGCAGGGTGTGCCGGCGGATCTTCTGGTCGAATTCGTCCAGCTCCGTGGGAGTGGGCAGGTTGCCGTAAATAAGCAGGTAGGACACCTCGAGGAAGCTGGAGTGCTGCGCCAGCTGTTCGATGGGGTATCCGCGGTAGCGCAGGATGCCAGCATCGCCGTCGATGTAGGTGATAGCCGAGGTTGTGGCTGCTGTGTTCATGAAGCCGGGGTCAAAGGTGACTGCGCCCGTCTGCTTCAGCAGTTTGGAAACGTCGTAGCCTTCGTTCCCTTCAACAACCTGGATGCGCGGCAGCTTAAGCTCGCCTCCTGCATGGAGCAGGGTCGCAGCATTGTTGGTCTCAGTCATGGAGTCCCCTTCATGAGGCGTCTGGGCCTCTGTCGAAAGCTTGATCCAACATCAGGTGAGCCGCGCACGAAGCCTGAGAAGACAGGTTCCAACACCCGGGCTGCCTTCTTGTAGAAAGCCACCATTGATAGTCACTTAAAAAGTACCCGCTCCTTGGCGGGTGCCACTAATCCGCGACGTTCCAAAAGGCCCTAAACTGCATCGGATGTGTCCGGAGTCACACCATTGTTACGGACCTGCACCAGCTGCGGCAGCCGCGCTGGTTACGGCGCCGAAGCCAGCCGGGCCACGGCGGCGTCGATCCTTTCGTCTGTTCCGGTGAGGGCCACACGGACGTAGCCGTTGCCCGCCTCACCGTAGAAGACGCCGGGACCCACCACGATGCCGCGCTCCGCCAGCCGGGCTACCGTGTCCCAGGTACTCTCTCCCGCCGTCGACCAAAGGTAGAGGCCGGCGTCGGATTCCTTGATCTCCAGCCCGAAATCCAGCAGCGCCGGAACCAACCGTTCCCGGCGGCCGCGGTACAGGTCCTTCTGGGCCTCAACATGCACGTCGTCGGCCAGCGCCACCCTCATGGCTTCCTGCACCGGGTAGGGCACGATCATGCCCGCGTGCTTGCGGCTGTTGACGAGGTTGGGCATCAGGTCCGGATCGCCGGCCACAAATGCTGCCCGGTAGCCGGCCACGTTGGACTGCTTGCTCAGCGAGTACACGGCGAGCAGGCCCTGGTGGGATCCGCCGGCCACCCGCGGGTCCAGGATGCTTGGGACAGGCTGGCCGCCGCGCTGGACATCCCAGTCGCCCCAGCCCAGCTCCGCGTAGCATTCGTCGGACGCCACCACGGCGCCCAGTTCCCGGGCCTGCTCCACGAGCGCCTTCAGGGATTCGACGCCGCGGACGCTGCCCGTGGGGTTTCCGGGGGAATTGACCCAGATCAGCCGGACACGCGAGCGGGTGGCGTCATCGAGCTCGTCCAGGTTGTCCGTGGCCACCGAGGTGACGCCGGCGAGCGTTGCGCCGATATCGTACGTGGGGTAGGCAACCTTCGGGCGTACGACGACGTCGCCCGGCTTGAGCCCGAGCAGGAGCGGGAGCCAGGCCACGAGTTCCTTCGAGCCCACAGTGGGCATGATGTTGCGGGGGTCCAGTCCGGCCACACCGCGGCGGCGTTCGAACCATCCGGCAACGGCTTCCCGCAGGGCAGGCGTGCCGTGTACCGTGGGGTAACCGGGGGCGTCGGCGGCGGCCTTCAGGGCGTCCTGGATCAGCGCCGGCGTGGGATCCACCGGAGTACCAATGGACAGGTTGACGGCTCCCCCGGGATGCTCCGAGGCCTTCGCGAGATACGGCGCCATGGCCTCCCACGGGTAGTCGGGCAGGTCAAGGCCAAACGTATTCACAGCTGCGGTCACCGTTCCAGCCTGCGTCAGTGGTCTTGGTTCTGCGGGGGCAGTGCGGCGATCATCGGGTGGTCCTTGCCGGTGTTGCCGATCTTCGCGGCGCCGCCCGGTGAGCCGAGGTCGTCGAAGAACTCAACGTTGGCCTTGTAGTAGTCGGCCCACTCGTCCGGGGTGTCGTCCTCGTAGTAGATGGCCTCCACCGGGCATACCGGTTCGCAGGCTCCGCAGTCGACGCATTCGTCCGGATGGATGTACAGCGAACGCTCACCCTCATAGATGCAGTCGACCGGGCATTCTTCGATACATGCCTTGTCCTTGACATCTACACACGGCTGCGCGATTACGTACGTCACGTCCCTTGCCTCTCCACGTTGGTTCCGGCGTCCCGCCGGCTCTTGCGTCCGGCAACCTGGCCGGACTCTTGACATCTGAGCCTATTATCTCCCAGCCCGTTACTGCGAACCTAGCCGGGCTCCTTGTGTGAAGCCATTTAGTATGAAGTGGTGAGTCTACCTGCCCCCTCCCCCGCCGGGTTCCTCCGCGCCGCCGCTTCCGGAACACGCGTAGTTGTGCGGTACCGCGTCGAGGGCGGGCTCACGGACGCACTGGGGCACCTGGTAGCGTGCGACGCCGGTGCGTGCACCATCCGCACCCGGCAGGCCGACGTCGTGATCCCCCTTGAGGTTGTTGTGGCAGCCAAGGAGGTTCCGCCGGCGCCGGAGCGGCGGAGGCCCCGCGCCTGAGCCGGGTCTCAGTGCGCAGGGACTGCCCCTGCGCAGCGAACCGGGGTTCACTGCGCACCGCGGTACGAAGAAAGCCACCGGCGGGTGCCGGTGGCTTTCTTTGGAACTACGGTGTTTGCTAGGCCTTGGCGCGGGCGCGGTTGGCCTTTGCACGCTCGTTGGTGTCCAGGATTACCTTGCGGATGCGGATGGCCTCCGGGGTTACCTCGACGCACTCGTCTTCGCGGGCGAATTCGAGCGACTCTTCGAGGGTGAGGTCACGCGGCGGGGTCAGGTTCTCGAAGGTGTCCGAGGAAGCGGCACGCATGTTGGTGAGCTTCTTTTCCTTCGTGATGTTGACGTCCATGTCGTCGGCGCGGGAGTTCTCGCCAACAATCATGCCCTCGTAGACCTCGGAGGTGGGCTTGACGAAGAAGGAACCGCGCTCCTGCAGGTTGATCATGGCGAACGGGGTCACCACGCCGGCGCGGTCAGCGACCATGGAGCCGTTGGTGCGGTACTCGATGGGGCCGGCCCAGGGCTCGTAGCCCTCGGAGATGGAGGCCGCGATGCCGGCACCGCGGGTGTCCGTGAGGAACTTGGTGCGGAAGCCGATCAGGCCACGGGCGGGAACGATGAATTCCATGCGGCACCATCCCGTGCCGTGGTTGGCCATGTTGGTCATGCGGCCCTTGCGGGCTGCCATCAGCTGGGTGACGGCGCCGAGGTACTCTTCGGGTACGTCGATGGTCATGTGTTCCATCGGCTCGTGGATCTTGCCGTCGATGGTCTTGGTGACGACCTGCGGCTTGCCCACGGTCAGTTCGAAGCCTTCGCGGCGCATCTGCTCCACAAGGATGGCCAGGGCGAGCTCGCCGCGGCCCTGGACTTCCCAGGCGTCAGGACGCTCGGTGGGGAGCACCTTGATGGAGACGTTACCGATCAGCTCCTTGTCCAGGCGGTCCTTCACCTGGCGCGCGGTAACCTTGGCACCCTTGACCTTGCCGGCCAGCGGGGAAGTATTGATACCGATGGTCATGGAGATCGCGGGATCGTCCACGGTGATCAGCGGCAGCGGCTGCGGGTTCTCGGCATCGGTCAGGGTTTCACCAATGGTGATTTCCTCGATGCCGGCGACGGCGACGATCTCGCCCGGGCCGGCGGACTCAGCCGGGACGCGCTCCAGAGCCTTGGTGGCAAGCAGTTCCGTGATCTTGACGTTCTTGAGCTCACCGTTGGCCCGTGCCCAAGCCACGGTCTGGCCCTTGCGCAGGGTGCCGTTGTAGATACGGAGCAAGGCGAGGCGGCCGAGGAACGGGGAAGCGTCCAGGTTGGTGACGTGCGCCTGCAGGACACCCTCCGGGTTGTAAGTCGGGGCCGGGATGTGCTCGATAATGGTCTGGAACAGCGGCTCCAGGTCTTCGTTCTCCGGGGCGGCGCCGTTGGCAGGCTGCTCGAGGGAGGCGCGGCCAACCTTGGCTGCGGCGTATACGACCGGGACGTTGAGGATCTTGTCCAGGTCGAGGTCCGGAACCTCGTCCGCGAGGTCGGAGGCGAGGCCCAGGAGCAGGTCCATGGACTCGTGCACGACTTCGTCGATCCGAGCGTCGGGGCGGTCGGTCTTGTTGACCAGCAGGATCACCGGCAGGTGCGCGGCGAGGGCCTTACGCAGCACGAAGCGGGTCTGCGGCAGCGGGCCTTCAGAAGCATCAACGAGGAGGACGACGCCGTCGACCATGGACAGGCCGCGCTCCACCTCGCCGCCGAAGTCGGCGTGGCCGGGGGTGTCGATAACGTTAATCGTGATGGTCTCGCCCTTGGAGGACGGGCCGTTGTAGGCCACGGTGGTGTTCTTGGCCAGGATGGTGATGCCCTTTTCGCGTTCCAGGTCACCGGAGTCCATCACGCGGTCTTCGAGGTGGTTATGCTCGGCAAAGGAGTGGGTCTGCTTGAGCATGGCGTCGACCAGGGTGGTCTTGCCGTGGTCAACGTGGGCCACGATCGCGACGTTGCGCAGGTCACTGCGCGATGCAGTGGCTACCGCGGTGTTGGTGGTGGTTTCAGACATGCGTAAAGGCTCGATTCAGTGGTGAAAGTCAGCTGTTGTATCGCGACATTTCCAACTGGAACGCACGACGGATCAGGCCCTTTGCACAGGGCTGCTTCCCCCAGTCTAGCGTCTGCGGCATTAATAGGCCTAAATTTTCCACCGCCTGCAGGCCCGGCAGCCGCCCTGCGCCAACGAGGCCAGCGAAAATCAGTGACCAAAATCACTGGCCAAACCTGCCTCCATGCCACATGATTGCTCTGACACTCCATGCAAGCCCGAAAGACACCACATGCGAAAAGCCCAGGCCCGGACCCGCTCTGCGGCGTCCGGAGCCGCCGCCGTGATCGTGGTGTCCAGCCTTCTTGCCTTGTCCGGCTGCGGAATGCCGGCCGGGTCTTCTGCCTCTTCCCAAGTGCAGGCCGCCGCTGCGGGGCAGCCCGGGACTGCCGCAACAAATAAGGCTGCGGCCGGTTCACGAATCCTCAATCCGGCTAATGGGCGGCTTGAAGCCGTGGTCCCCAACATCAGCAGGACGGTTCTCCTGATTGGGGACTCTCAATCGGAACCAGCGGATGGCTGGCCCCGCCAAGGCCTGGAGGCCGCGGGGTACCAGGTGTACTACTGCGGGCGTGGCGGCACCGGGTTCGTGTCCGCCAACGGAAAAACGGGCAACTACATTGATGCCCTCCTGCGGGGTGACTGGCTCCTGCCTTCCGGTACACCGGCGCTCATCGTTATCCAGGGCGGCGGCAACGATGCTACAACCGGAGCATCGGACAGCCGGATCACCGGCAACGCAGAGCGTTTGATCGCTGAGCTCAGGACCCGCTACCCGGGAACCCGCATTGCGATGATTGGGACGCTGGCCCGCGGCGAAGGCAACGGGGGCGGGCGCCGGACGGAGGTTGATACGCTGCTGGGCTCGGTAGCCGCCGCACACAACCTCCCCTTTGTTTCCGTGGGCGACTGGCTCACCAGGTACGGCCTGGCCAAGGACCTCGCGGACTCAGTGCATATGAATCCCAACGGCCGCCGCGCACTGGGGGTCCTGCTGGAGCGCCGGCTCCGGGACCTGCGTTTGGAGCGGAAGCTGATCGTGGAGCAGGCGCCGGCTTTGGCGGCCGGAAGCGGGACCGATTCCTTCCAGGACTGACAGGGTTTAAACGTGTGGAGCCGGAGCCAACAGGCTCCGGCTCCACACGTTTAAGGAGACGAAAGGCGACTAAGCGACTTCCGGCGGAAGCATCAGCTTCGCACCGGGGATGGCGTTGAGCAGCGCCTTCGTGTAGTCCTGCCCGGGCGATTCGAAGACCTCGTCCGTAGAGCCGGTCTCCACAAGGCGTCCCTTTTCCATCACACAGACATGGTCGGCAATCTGCCGGACCACAGCAAGGTCATGGGTGATGAAGAGGTACGTCAGCCCCAGGTTGGCCTGGAGGTCTGCCAGCAGGTTCAGCACCTGTGCCTGGACCAGCACGTCCAGGGCGGACACCGCTTCGTCACAGATGATGACTTCCGGGTCAAGGGCAAGCGCACGGGCAATGGCAACACGCTGCCGCTGGCCGCCCGAGAGTTCGTTCGGGTACCGCTGCATGGCCGATTGCGGCAGTGCCACCTGGTCCAGCAGTTCCCGGACCTTCTTCTCACGGCTCTCCTTGTTGCCGATCTTATGGACCCGCAACGGTTCTTCGATAGTCCGGAAGATGTTGTACATCGGGTCCAGGGAACCGTAGGGATCCTGGAAGATGGGCTGTACCCGCCGCCGGAACTTGAACAGGTCTGCGGGCTTGAGGACTGACGTGTCCACGCCGTCGAACAGGATCCTGCCTTCGGTGGGCTTCTCCAGCTGGAGGACCATCTTGGCCACAGTAGACTTCCCGGACCCCGACTCCCCCACGATCGCCGTGGTGGTTCCCCGTTTCACATCGAAGCTGACGCCGTCCACGGCCGCGAAGTCCGATGATTTACCCAGTCCCTGGCGGAGCTTGTACACCTTCCGCAGGTCCTGGATCTGCAGGACGTTGTCCGCCGCTGCCGGCTCGGCTGCCGGGGCGAGCAGGTCCGCGGCCTCCACGCCCTGTTCCTTGGCAGCCTGGATCCTTCGGCTGGCCAGGGATGGTGCGGACTCCACGAGCCTCCTGGTGTAGGGATGCTGCGGATTCTGCAGCAGTTCCAGGGAAGGTCCTGCCTCCACCACGCGGCCCTGGTACATCACCACTACCTTGTCGGCCCGTTCGGCTGCCAGCCCCAGGTCATGGGTAATGAGCAGCACCGAGGTGCCCAGGTCGGTAGTCATGGTGTCCAAGTGGTCCAGGATCTGCCGCTGCACCGTGACATCGAGGGCCGAGGTGGGCTCGTCCGCGATCAGCAGCCGGGGCTGGCAGGAGAGCCCGATGGCGATCAGGGCCCGCTGCCGCATGCCGCCGGAGAACTCGTGGGGGTACTGCTTGGCGCGCCGGTGGGCGTCCGGCAGGCCGGCCTCGGCGAGTACCTTGGCAACATCATCCGGACCGCTGGGCTGGCCATTTGCGCGGAGCGTTTCGCGTACCTGGTAGCCGATCTTCCACACCGGGTTCAGGTTGGACATCGGGTCCTGCGGCACCATGCCGATGCTGTTGCCGCGCAGTTCAATCATCCGGTGCTCGGTGGCGTGGGCGATATCTTCGCCGTCGAGCAGGATCTGGCCGCCGGAAACACGGCCGTTGGAAGGGAGCAGGCCGATCGCCGCCAGCGCAGTGGTGGACTTGCCGGAGCCGGACTCCCCCACAATGGCCACTGTCTCGCCGGGCATGATGGTCAGGTGCGCATCGCGGACCGCCTGGACTTCCCCGCCGCTGGTCTTGAAGGTGATGGCGAGGTCGCGGATCTCCAGCAGCGGCCTGGTCCCCGTGGTGCCGGCCTCCGCGATGCGTATTTCTGGAGTGGTCATCTCTTTGTCTCTCATCGCTGGCGGCTCTTCGGATCAAGGGCGTCACGTACCGCGTCGCCCAGCATGATGAAGCTCAATACCGTGATGGAAAGAGCCGCGGCCGGATACAGCATGATTTCCGGTTTGGTTCGGATCGATGCCTGTGCGCCGGCGATATCGTTGCCCCAGGACATGATGCTTTGAGGCAGGCCGATCCCCAGGAAGGACAGCGTTGCCTCGGCGACAATGAAGACGCCGAGTTCCAGGGTGGCCAGGACAATGATCGGAGCGAGGGCGTTTGGCAACACATGCCGGACCAGTGCGCTGAACCTGGAGACGCCCAAAGCCTGGGCTGCCGTAACGAAATCCGCATTGCGCACCTCAATGACGGCGCCGCGGGTGATGCGGGCCATCTGCGGCCATGCCAGGAGCGAGATGACAAGGACTACTGTCCATACGCTCTTGTTCTCGCGGAAAAAGGGCAGCTGGGTAATGACCAGTGCGCCCAGGATCAGCGGCAGGGCGAAGAAAATGTCGCCCAGACGGGCGAGCAGAGCGTCAATCCAGCCGCCGTAGTAGCCGGCAAGGGCACCGAAGGTGACGCCAATGACCAGGACGCACAGGACGGACAGCAGGCCCACTGACAGCGAGGCCTGGGTGCCGTGAATAACCCTTGAGTAGATGTCGCAGCCCTGGAAAGTGAAGCCGAAGGGGTGCCCCGCTGTGGGGCCTCCTTCGGAGTTGGCCAGTTCGCAGCCCTCGTTGGGGGCAACGGATGTGAAGAGGCCGGGGAACAGCGCAACCACAGTCAGTGCCAGGATGAGCAACGCCGAAATGATGAATAACGGACGACGGCGGAGCTTGCGCCAGGCGCCTGCCCACAGGCTGAGCGGGGCCTGGTCGGTCTTGACGGCGTCCGTGGCCAAGAGCGGGGTTTCCTCGATGGGCGCCACAAAGTGGCTTTTATTACTGGTCATAGCGGATCCTCGGGTCAAGCCAGGCATACAGGAGATCAACAAGCAGGTTGGCCACCACGAACACCAGCACCAGCACGCTGACGATGGAAACGATGGTGGGTCCTTCGGTGCGGAGGACCGCCTGGTAGAGCTTGTTGCCGACGCCCGGAACGTTGAAGATGCCCTCAGTGACGATGGCACCGCCCATCAGGCCGCCCAAGTTGGCACCAAGGTAGGTCACCACCGGGATCAGCGAGTTGCGGAGGATGTGCGCCAGAACCACCCGGGGCCGTGAAAGGCCCTTGGCGGTGGCGGTCCGGACATAGTCAGCGTTCATGTTTTCGCTGACCGAGGTGCGGGTCAGGCGAAGCACATAGGCGAACGAGACCAGGCCCAGGACTACCGCCGGGAGAAGCAGGCTGCCCCAGTCGGCGCTGGCGCCAACCGTGGGCTTAGCCCATCCAAGCCGGACACCGAAGACGAGCTGGAAAACGAAGCCCAGCACGAAAGTGGGGACGGCGATTACCACCAGGGAGGCCACCAGGACGGTGGAGTCGAACCAACCGCCGCGACGCAGGCCGGCGAAAACGCCGAAGGCCACACCGAAAATGGCCTGGATGGCCAAGGCTTCAATGGCGAGCATTGCCGTCACGGGGAAGACCCGGCCCAGAGTGGCTGCAATCGGCTGCCCAGTGAAGTCGTTGCCCAGGTTGAAGGTAAAGAGGTTCTTCAGGAACAGTCCGTACTGGACCCAGAAGGGTTCGTCGAGGTGGTATTGGCTGCGGAGTGTATCGATGACGGCCTGGGGCGGCTGGCGGTCTCCGAACAGCGCTGCAATGGGGTCACCGGGAAGGGCGAACACCATGTAATAGACCAAAAGGGTGGTGCCGATGAAGACCGGGATCACTTGAAGGAGCCGGCGCAAGATAAAGCGGAGCACGGGATCACCGCCCTTCGGGATGGGAAGAAAACAGGTTCATTGGTGCCTTCCTGCCATGCAAGCCAATGGGGGCCCGGCGCTGACCGGGCCCCCATCTGCCTGGCGGCAAGTTAGATCTGGAACTACTTTGCGGTGATATCGAAATAGCGGATGGCGCCGTTCCAGCCGGTCTCGGCCTTGATGACGTTATTGCTCCACACAATCGGCTTCGCATAATCCCAGAGCGGCAGGCCCGGAAGGTCCTCGAAGAGGACTTCCTGTGCCTGGTTGAACTTGTCGTTGGCCTCTTCCGTGCTCTTGGCTGCGAGGCCTTCCTTGAGCAGCTTGTCGAACTCTGGGTTGGAGTACTTCTCGTAGTTCGAGGAAGCATTCGTGGCCCAGACGGGTCCCAGGAAGTTGTAGAGGGACGGGTAGTCGCCCTGCCAGCCCGCGCGGGTCAGTCCGGGGAGCGACTGGGACTTGCGCAGATCGAGGACTTCGGCAAACTTGGCAAACGGCTGGATTTCGGCCTGGATGTCGAGGTTGTTTTTGAAACCGTTCGCCACCGCGTCGATCCATTCCTTATGGCCACCGTCGGTGTTGGAGGCAATCTGGAGCGGCTTGGAGTTGTCGTACCGCTGGATCTTCTCAGCCTGCGCCCACAGATCCTTGGCCTTCGCGGGGTCGAACTTCAGGACTTCGCTGCCCTTGAGGCCTTCTTTGAAGCCGTCAATAACCGGTGGCGCGAAGGCCTTAGCCGGAGTACGCGTTCCGCTGAAAACCACCTTGGTAATTTCCTCGCGGTTGATGGCGTAGGAGAGGGCCTGGCGGCGGAGCTTGCCGGCTTCACCCTGGAAGTTCGGGTTGTACGGCGGGATGTTCAAGGTGCCGTTTGTCGCCACCGGCTTGGAGGCGTTGCGGTCCTGAAAATCGCTGACGTACGTCTTAGTGGCATTCGACGGCAGCACATCAGTGATGTCGAGGTTATCGGCCTGCAGGTCGGTGTAGGCAGGGGCCGGATCGGTGTAGAACTTGAACGTTATACCACCGTTCTTAGCTGCGCGCGGCCCGCTGTAGTCGGCGTTCTTTACGAGCGAGATGGACTGGTCGTGGACCCACGCTCCTTCTTTCTCGAACTTGTACGGTCCATTGCCCACCGGGTTTTCCCCGTAAGTTTTCGGATCGGCAAGCGCAGCGGAGGGCAGCGGGAAGAAGGCGGAGTACCCGAGACGCAGTGACCAGTCAGCCTCAGGCTGGGCGAGCTTCACCGTGATGGTGGAGTCATCCTTGGCTTCGAGACCAGACATGGTATCCGCGGTGGGCGCGGGCGTGGTGGTGGTCTTGCCGTCAGCCGACTTCTCGGAGGTTACTGCGGATACGTCCTCGTATCCTTCGATCGATTCGAAGAAGAATCCGTTGTTCTGCAGATTCTTGGAGTTCGCAGCGAAGTTCCAGGAATCCACGAAGGTCTTGGCGGTGATCTCTTCGCCGTTGGTAAATTTGGTGCCCTGCTTGACCTTGATAGTCCAGTTCTGGGCATCTGCCGATTCAATGGATTCCGCCAGGGCGTTCACCGGCTTGCCGTTGGCGTCGTACGTCCGAAGGCCTTCAAAAAGCATCTCGACAACGCGTCCGCCGTTTGTTTCGTTGGTATTCGCCGGAAGCAAGGGATTCTGGGGCTCACTGTTGTACGCCGTAATCACCTTGTTCGGATCGCCAGCGGAATCGCTGGCTCCTTCAGTGCTGCCGCCTCCAGCGCCGCAGCCGGTCAGGGCAAGCGCGGCGATAGCCACGATGCCCAGTGCTTTGGAAGTGCGCGTAAAACGCATTCCGCCTCCTATGAGTTGTGGGAGAAACGAGGGGAATCTTTGTGCTTCCCCGCAGGCGAGACCCAGCGTTGAACTGTGACGCAACCTACATATACGAGTAGCCTAACTGCACGAAGTCCAGATGCTGGTACTCCGTTGCCAAACCGTGACCGGGCCGTTCCAAGGATCTAGCTGGTCAACGGAAGTTGTGCAAGTCACATGCTACTCGCCGGTACGATTATCGGCGAATCGAAAGTGTGAAGCGCGCCACGACGGCGGCGAAAGCGGTTACGGGCTCTTGGTGAGGCGCCAGTCCCAGACGTTCCACCAAACCCCCAGCGGTCCTGCGCTTGGCTTCACGCCGGCAACGCGGGCACTGTAAGCGGTGGTGCCTACGGTCTGGTAAAGCGGCAGCCCGTAGGCGTTCCCCCACACCTGCTTGTCAACTTCGGCCAGCAGTTCGTCCTGTTTGGCAAGGTCGGTGGTGCCGGCGAGCTGTTCCATCGCCTTGTCCGCTTCGCCGTCGGAAAATCCATTGAAGTTGCTGCCAGCACCGGTGCGGAAGATCTGGGGAACGCGGCTGACGCCCACCCCGGTGCCGATCCAGCCGAGCAATGCAGCGTCGTAGCTGCCGCCTCCCAAAGCCTTCGCCCAGTCGGCGCTGCCCTGTCCGGCGTCCACCACCTGGAAGCCTGCCAGCGCTGCGGAATCGCGAATCAGGGCAAAAGCCTTGGCCCGGTTGGGGTTGTCGCGGTTGTACAGGATGCGGACGGTAGGGGTTTCACCATCCAGGAGCGCCTTCGCTGCATCGATGTCCACCTCCGCATAGTCGACGGAGCCGTTGTTTTTTACGGTGTCGGCGTACTTGGGCTGTCCTGGCAGGAACACGTGCGAGTCAAGGGGCTTCGGGTCAGGCAGGAGGCCGCCGACGACGGCATCAACTATGGCCTGGCGCGGCACTGCCTTGAGGAATGCCTTCCGGACGTCCTCGTCGGCAAAGGGTCCGGAAAAATTCAGGTCCAGGTGGTCATAGCCGGATTGGCTGTAACGGTCCACCGTGTTCCCCTGCTCGGCGAGGCCCGCGAAAAGGCTGTCCGTTTCGGCCGAAGGCTGAGGCGAGATGATGTCCGCCTGACCGTTCCGCAAGGCATCCACGGCGGCAGGCAAAGCTCCGGTAAACCGGATGCTGATCTCATCCAGCCAGGGCTCCTGGCCCCAGGTGTAGTCCCGGTTGCGGACCAGCTTCATGGACGACTCCGGGACAATGTCCCGGACGATGTAGGGCCCGCTTGAGAGGTAGACCGAAGGGTCTGCGGGCAGTGACTTGGTATCGAACCCGGAGTTCCAGAAGTCACTGACCCGCTTCAGCGCGGTGTTGGGCACGGGTTTCCCGACGTCCCCGCGGGGTGAATCCTTGATCAGGTCGATGAGGTCTTCCTCATCGTTCAGGCCGCTTTTTGCGGCCACCACATGGGCCGGCAGGCCGACGTCGAACGCCACCTCCCAGTCCGCGTACGGCACGGCATACTCCAGGGTCATGGAGCGCCCATCCTCCCCGAGCTCGGGGAGGACGGTTCCTGCCAGCCCGCTGGTGTCGGAGGCGATGGAGAAGTACGTGGTTCCTGTTCCGGCCATGGGATCGGCATCGTTGAAGTAGCCTGAACCCGCAGCCCAGGCCAGCAGGAGGTCACCCGAATCGATCGCCTCGCCGTCGGACCATTTCACGCCCTCGTTGACGGTGTATTTCACCTTTAGGGGATTGTCGGAAACCTTCTCGAACCGCCCGAACTTTTCGTTCCGCACCACTTTGGACGCATCATCGAGGTAGTAGAAGCCCGAGTGCGTAATCGAGCCGATCTTGGAGTTGATGTCGGTGTTGCCGTCGGCGCTGTAGGGATTAAACGACGAGAACGCGTTGACTTCGGCAACGGTGACACTGCCGCCGCGCTTGGACTCCCCCGCCACAACCGGGGTGGTGCCTCCGCCGCCTGAGCAGCCCGAAAGCACCAGCGCAGACGCTGCCGCCGCGGTGATGAACTGCATCAGACGCCTGACCGGCATGCCGCCTCCTTGTTTACTTTGCCCGGGCGGTCCAGCCGGAAGCGCCGGGAGTACGCCCCTGTAGTCAGGATAAGGTCCCCGGCGAACCCACCAGCAATTGAAGCGAACGTATCTTATGTACCCGCCACTATCGTGGCGAAACACCTAGACGTTGAAGCGGAATTCCACCACGTTGCGTAACCGGGTAACCTCTGCCGCACCTGACAATTTCCGGACCACTTCCTCGCTGTCGGCCTCAAGCCTACCGGTCGTCTGTTCGCCGCGCTTCTTTTTCCTGCACGGGCCCCATGTAGTGAATCACGTAGTTGATCGAGAGCAACCCCGGCACTGCGATCGTCCCCCTTCTA
The DNA here is from genome assembly GCF_030817835.1 of Pseudarthrobacter sp. W1I19. NCBI lineage: Bacteria > Bacillati > Actinomycetota > Actinomycetes > Micrococcales > Micrococcaceae > Pseudarthrobacter > Pseudarthrobacter sp. W1I19. The sequence goes on along the minus strand of NZ_JAUSZR010000001.1, from coordinate 1,296,728 downwards.
GGCGAAGGAGGTTCCGGGAACCAAGAAATAGCTAAGAGCAGTTGCGAGCGGAATGACGAGTAAGGCGAGGAAATGCAGGAGGGGCGGGCGCACCACTTCATCATGCTCAGCCGGAGTCTTCGGACTCTCTGGCATCCAGCGCAAGCGCGGGTGACCAGGAAGACCGCTGCGAACGGACCCGAAAACGGGCCCACCGATTGATGCTTGCAGGCTGCGACACACTGTTCATGGTTTTGGCGCCCGGCATGCTCGATTACCAAGCCCAGCGCATTTAAACAGGGCTCCATCGCGTGCGTCTCGACTGACTCCCCTCCCGAGTGCGCTACCCCACGAGACGCTGTACCTGGATTCGAGCTACTCCAGGCACCTGAACCGCGAGGGTCTCTACATCGTCTACGAGACGGTGGAACGCAAGGCCGGCGCGGCGGCCGCCGGCAAGCGCCGTGGCCGTGGTGCTGCGCCGGCAGCCAAGGAATTGCTGCCGCTGCTGTCTGAGTTGTTGTTGGGATTTCCGCAACCTTCGTCGATAAAGGGCAGATGCTGCCGAAATTCCGCAATGTATGAGACGTGCGCGTAACAAGAATTAGCCCGTGGCACGATGAGAAGTGAAAAACCAATTAGGGGGAATTTGTTGTGACTGAACCGCATTACCCGCAGACCGGGTCATCCGGACCAACCAATGAGGCGCCTGGCAGGCGGATCACTGGCAGCGCAGGGGACCATGCCCATATAGAACCTGGGTCGGGCGCTGCACCGGCATCCAGCACCAGCCTTCTGAAGTCTTTCGACTACAAAACTTTGATTCCCGGGGCCCTGGTCGGGGCCATTTCTTATGTGGCGGTTCTGATCACCGCGCTCCTCTTTCTGATTCTGGCATTGATCGGTATCAGCGCCAGCAACGGTGGCAACACCGAAATACCGTCAAATTCCGTGCTCCCCAGTGGTGACGCGATGCCGTCGCCGTGGTCCCTGGTGGGCCAGCTGGCCATCCAGCTGGTCGTCATGAGCCAGCTTGGTGCGCTCGGTTCGAGCATCGACGCGACTATCCCGTTCATGGGAAACGTGCACGGATCGGCCTCCTTCTTCGCCGTTCCCTTGCTGCTGACGGCTGTGTCGATCGCGGTGCTGTTCCTGGGCGGGCGTTACGCCGCCAAACGGTCCGCAGCCCAAACTACAGCCGGAATCTGGATCGAGGCAGCAATAACAGGTCTGGTCTTCGCTCTCCTGGTCAACATCGTCGGGGCGATTTTCTCCATATCGTTGCCGGTACCGAGCGTGAGGATCAGCCCGGTCGGGGCAGTGACGTTCGGTTCATTCCTGTTTGCGCTGGTTATCGGAACGCTCGCGACTTTGGCGGGGCGGGCATCGGTGCGGCGTGGTTTGGATGCCGGGGTCGGGGTACGCGCGGCAGTTCGCCGGGCCCTTGAAACCGTGGCCGTGCACTACGGCGTTTTTCTGGCGATTGCCATTCCGGTTGTTGTACTCGCTCTGGGAATCGAGTCCGGGTGGCAGGCCACGCTCTCGTCGCCCTTGTGGGCACCCACGGCAGGCTTCTTCATGTTTGGCCTGGGCCACCTGAGCGCTGTCACCCGCACCTGGAATTTCGGCTCCTCAGTGGCTTCATCGGCGAATTCTTCAGGTTCAGACATCAGCTTTGGTTTCGGAAATGCCCTCGCCCAGTACGGCATCCCGGGTTGGGCCGGCTGGTTGCTGCTCCTCCTGGCGCTGATTTCAATCGTGGTGGCTTCCGTGTTCTGGTACCTGCGCAGAGGACCGGTGGTCAGCAACAAGATCACTGACTGGGCTATGCTCCCTGCCGCATTCCTCGTTGCCGGGACGCTGATGACGTGGCTCAGCAGCGTGACCGGCACTTTCGACGCCGGGTCACTGGCGTCGGGCGCCGGCAGCATGACGCTGGCGTGGTGGACTCCGTTCTTCCTGATGCTCTGGGGCGGTGCAACAGAAGCTTCAGCACGCTATGTCGCGCCTCAGTTGAGCAGGTACGTGCCCCTGGCCTTGGCTTACAGGATCGCTCCTGCCCAGCCGACCGCAGCGGCACCGGCTTCGACTGCGTCTGCTGCTGTTCCAACCGGGTATGCAGCCCCTGGAGATCATCCTGCGCTGGCGCCGCGGGAGCCGATGTCTGCCCACACGAAGCGCAAGCTTGGACTCATCCTGGGATCTGCTGGTCTCGTTGTCGTCCTGGTTGTTGGTGGAGTCATCGCCGTCAACATCATCAAGGGCAACAACGGTCCCGATAAGGCCGTGAACAGCTACCTCCAGGCGCTTCAGAACGGCGAGGCTTCCAAGGCGATGGCTCTGGCCGATCCCGGCCTGGCCAACGATCAAAGGGTCCTGCTTTCCGACGAGGTTTATGCCAAGGCGGGCAAGCGCATTGACGGGTTCGACATCGTATCGACGAAGGTCTCCGACGGCAACGCCACGGTAGTGGCTGACCTGCATCAGGACGGCCGTAAGCAGCAGACGACGTTCAGCCTCCGTAAGTCCAACCCCGAGCTGTTGGACGACCACTGGACCATGGAGTCGACACCTCTTCAGAGTCTGCGCATCACCTCGGACACCCCGGTGAAGACCGTCCTGATCAACGGTCAGGAGCTCAACGTTGACTTCGCCGGCAGCCTTTCCGGTTCATCCAGCCTGAACTACCCCGCTTTGCCTGGTGAATACACCGTGGAACTGCCGTCCTCGGAAAAGTATTTGACCGCTCCGAAGTCGACGGCGCTGGTGACCATCGGGGCCGCCCAGGCACCACCGACCGCCAGCCTCAAGGTTGACGCCTCTGATGCCCTCAAGTCCGAAGCCATGGCAGAGATCGACGCTTATCTTGCCGAATGTGTGAAGTCCACCGAGGCGCAACCCGCCAACTGCCCGCTCAACAACTACACTTCCTCGCGCTATTCACGGAACTTCCACTGGACACTCACCACGAAGCCCACGTTCACCATGAGCAAGGATCCGTACGGCTCTTCCCCCTGGCGTGTCCGTACGCAGACTCCCGGGAAAGCCACCGTCACCTATGAGAAGGACAACTCATACGGTTTCGGAACAGCTGACTGGAAGCCCGCAACGGATACAACCTCCGTGTCCATGAGCGCCAGTGTCAGCCCGGAGGACGGCAAAGTGAAGCTGACCTACAGCAACTACTAGGACGCACCGATCCGCTTGGCGGGGCCCCTGACACTACGCCTGTGGCGGTGTAAGCCAGTGCCAAAGAAGCCCTTCCCGGGTCACCGGGAAGGGCTTCTTTGTGGCCAGCTAATGCTGCGGTTCCTTTACGGCCGCAGCGGGCGTTGTCCCGCTGGTCGTTCTTGGCTGCGGCGACGAGGTTATTGCGGCCGTAGCGGTACAACTGGCGCTCTATGGATGGCCACTCCACGCCACGCATCGGCCCAGCTGCAAAGAACCCTAGTCGAATCTGGGAAGGATTAGGGGTCTCCAAAAAACACTGCGCCAAACTTTCGAGGGAAGGGCTCGGTCGCCTCAGGATTACACCAAGCCTCTTCCTTGTGCGACAAAATGCTGACGGCTTCACTTTGACTGGGCGGCCCGAAAGTGCGATAGCCGCCAAGAACAGCGTTCTTTAGCGGCTATCGCAAAAGGCCTCAGGAAGGTCAGAAACTACACATTAAATCTAAATTCAACTACGTCGCCGTCGGCCATCACATATTCCTTGCCTTCGATCCTGACCTTGCCCCGCGATTTGGCCTCGGCCATGGACCCGGCTTCGATGAGGTCATCAAAGGAGACCACCTCGGCCTTGATGAATCCGCGCTGGAAGTCGCTGTGGATGACACCGGCAGCCTGGGGAGCGGTGTCGCCGCGGTGGATTGTCCAGGCGCGGGCTTCCTTGGGACCGGCGGTGAGGTAGGTCTGGAGTCCCAGGGTGTGAAAGCCGACCCTCGCCAGCTGGTCCAGCCCGGATTCGTCCTGGCCGTTCATCTCCAGCATTTCGCGGGCTTCTTCCTCGTCCAGTTCCACAAGGTCGGCCTCAAGCTTGGCATCGAGGAAGATGCAGTCGGCCGGGGCAACGAGGGCGCGCAGTTCTTCCTGCTTCTCCGGGCTGCCGAGGATTCCCTCGTCGGCGTTGAAGACGTAGATAAAAGGCTTGGCCGTCAGCAGGCTGAGCTCTTTGAGGTGTTCCATCTCCAGCTTGTCGCTCTTGATGGAGGAGAAAATGGTGTCGCCGCGCTCAAGCACCTTCTGCGCGGCCAGGATGGCGTTCAGCTCTGCGGCTTCGCGCTTCTTGATCTTGACTTCTTTTTCGATGCGCGGAATGGCTTTTTCGATGGTTTGCAGGTCCGCGAGGATCAGTTCGGTGTTGATGGTCTCCATGTCCGAGCGCGGATCCACCTTGCCGTCAACGTGGATGACGTCGGGGTCGTCGAAAACACGCACCACCTGGGCGATGGCTTCCGCTTCGCGGATGTTCGCCAGGAACTGGTTTCCGAGGCCTTCGCCCTCGCTGGCGCCCTTGACGATGCCTGCGATGTCCACAAAGGACACGGCTGCGGGCAGGACGCGTTGGGAGCCGAAGAGTTCGCCGAGCTGCTGGAGCCGCGGATCCGGCAGGCTGACGACGCCTACGTTGGGCTCGATGGTGGCGAACGGGTAGTTCGCTGCCAGCACCTGATTGCGGGTCAGTGCGTTGAAGAGGGTTGATTTGCCGACGTTGGGCAGTCCGACGATGCCAATAGTAAGAGCCACGAGCATTGATTCTACCCGCAGCGGACATCCTGCCGGTTCGCCTGGGGCAGCCGGAAATGTCGCTTCGGCAAAATGTCACAGCCCCGTGCGACAGTGGGCACATGGATGCTTTCGCGTTGATTCTGGCTTTGTTCATGCTGTTACTGGGCGCCCTGGCGGGCGCCGCGGCCACCTGGTTTGCGCTGCGGAAAAACAGCCGCGCAGTGGAGGAGGACTTCGACGCCGTCTCGTCCCGGCTTTCGGAAGTCAGCGCGCAGTTCGCGGCGGCCGACGCCGAACGTCGCCTTTTGGCGGCACAGAACCGGGAGCTGGGCGAATCGCGGTCCCAGGACGGCAATGTGCTGCGTGCCCTTGCGCCCGTGGCGGAGAAACTGACGGCAGTGCAGCAGCAGGTGGCCCTGCTGGAACGGGACCGGCTGGAACAGTACGGCCAGCTCGCCCAGCAACTCCAGGAAGCGCGCCTCTCGGACGAGCAACTGATCCGGTCCACGCACGCCCTGGAATCTGCACTGCGGTCCAACAGTGCCCGTGGCCAGTGGGGCGAAGTCCAGCTGCGCCGCGTGGTGGAAGCCGCCGGAATGCTGCGCCATGTGGACTTCATCGAACAGGTCCACAGCACCGGCAATGAGTCATCCGTACGCCCCGACCTGGTGGTCCAGCTCCCCGGCGAAAAGCAGTTGGTGGTTGACGCCAAGGTCCCGTTGTCCGCATACCTTGAGGCCCAGGAACTCGGAGCACATGATTCCAGGCCAGGCCCGTCCGGGACCGTTTCCGCCACCGGCCACCGCTCACAGCAGATGCTCCTGGCCGCGCATTCCAAGGCGTTGCGGGCCCACGTGGACGCATTGGGCAATAAGAAGTACTGGGACATACCCGGCAACTCGCCGGAGCTGGTGATCTGCTTTATCCCGGCCGAATCCATCCTCGCGGCCGCACTGACCGCCGACGCGGAACTCCTGGATCATGCATTGTCCCGGAACGTGGTCCTTGCCTCCCCCAGCACCCTGCTGGCTGTGCTGAAATCTGTTGCCTTCACCTGGCGGCAGGACGTCCTCACGGACAGTGCGCGCGAACTGTTCGATTTGGCCCGGCAGTTGTACGACCGGATGGGTACCCTGGGCGAGAACGTCACCAAGCTCGGGTCTTCGCTGAAGACCTCCGTGGACCGTTACAACTCGATGGTGGGCACGCTGGAAGCCCGCGTCCTTCCCACCGCACGCAAGCTCAACACCCTGGAGGAATCCGGCCTGGTCACGCCGCCTGTTGTGGAGGTGACGCCGCGGGCAGTGGCTGCCCCGGAACTCCAAAGCGAGGACGAGGCCGCCTGAGAAGCGCTCAGAAATAGGATCGGGCCTGGCAGCAACAGCTGCCAGGCCCGAACTCCCATATCTTATAGCCGAGGGTCAGCTGCCGATGTCAGCTGCGGGACTTGCGGCCACCCAGGGCGCGGCTGACGTCGCCAGCCTGCTTCAGCGTTGCCCGGAGCTCCTTGGGTAATGAGAAGAGGAGGTCTTCTTCGGCCGTGACCACTTCCTCCACAGTGCCATAGCCGTAATCTGCCAGCAGCCGCAGGACGTCCTGCACCAGTACTTCCGGTACGGACGCGCCGGACGTGACGCCAACGGTGGCCACGCCTTCAAACCAGGCCTCATCAACTTCATTGGCAAAGTCAACCCGGTAGGAGGCTTTCGCCCCGTATTCGAGGGCCACCTCCACCAGCCGCACGGAGTTGGACGAGTTAGCCGAGCCCACCACGATCACCAGGTCCGCCTGCGGCGAGATCTTCTTGATGGCCACCTGCCGGTTGGTGGTGGCGTAGCAAATGTCGTCGCTGGGGGGATCCTGCAGCGTGGGAAACCGGTCCTTCAACAGGCGGACGGTTTCCATGGTCTCGTCAACGCTGAGGGTGGTCTGGGAAAGCCAGATAACCTTCTCCGGGTCCCGGACCTGCACCTTGTCCACTTCGTGCGGGCCGTTGATGATCTGGATATGTTCCGGAGCCTCGCCGGCCGTTCCTTCGACTTCCTCGTGGCCGTCGTGGCCGATCAGCAGGATGTCGAAATCGTCCTTGGCGAACCGGACGGCTTCCTTGTGGACCTTGGTGACCAGCGGGCAGGTGGCATCGATGGTGCGCAGGCCGCGGTCTTCGGCGGACTGGACCACAGCGGGCGAGACACCGTGCGCTGAAAAAATCACCAGGGCGCCTTCGGGCACCTCATCCGTTTCGTCGACGAAGATGGCGCCCTTTTCCTCCAGCGAGCTCACCACATGGACGTTGTGCACAATCTGCTTGCGAACGTACACCGGAGGGCCGTAGTGTTCCAAGGCCTTCTCAACGGCAATAACGGCACGGTCAACGCCGGCGCAGTATCCACGAGGAGCAGCGAGCAGCACCTTCTTGGTTCCGGATACGGGGGCTGCAGCAGCTACTTCCTCAGGAGAGCGGCGCCGACGCGGAATGGTGGGCATCGAAAGGGAAACAGCTGAGGGGGTCATTACTCCATGCTACCGGGTTGCCCGTGCCCGCTTCCGCGGTATGAACCCGGCCACAATGCCCACCACCAGCAGCACGCCGCCCGTGATTGCCGTGGCCAACGTCCAGCCCCCGAAGTCCTCGGCGGCAGCAGGAACAAAGCCGTCCCTAAACATGTTGGCCACCTCGCTGCCGCTGTCCGTGGCCAGCACGGCGGCCGAGCCCAGCTGCGAGCCCACTGTCCAGGCCGCGGACAAAACCAGTGCAGCCACTCCGGCACAGACCAGTACAGTCCATCGGCGGCGCGCTGCTACCAGTGCCAGAAGCAAGGCCACCACCGCTCCCCCGGCCAGCAGGTAGCCGGCAGGTGCATAGGTGCGCAACCGCTCTGTCCATTCCTTCTGCTGGGGCTGTCCCACATTAACCAGGGTCTGGTCCGGAGGGTCGAGAGGGAGCCGGGTGGTGCGCGAGATTTCTTCAGCCCCCAGCGCAACCAGCGGCGCCACATCCAGTGTGAGGGATGAGGCCGACGCCGATTCCGCGGTTCCAGCCTGCGGTTCGGCAAAACTGAGCCGGTGGCTCCTGCGCAGCGTTTCTTCCCAGGCCGCCGGGTATCCGGGGAGACCTGTCATTGACGCGGCGGCATCCTCAAGCGCCGGTCGGACCAGGTCGGAGAGAAAGCCGGGGACAGAGCTGGTATCGATGGTTCCGACCGCCGCCGCGGCGAGGCCCTGCTGGAACTCCGAGTCCCTCCCCAGCGGGGCAGCCAGTTCCACAAAGCCCTGCTCCTGGACGATGTTGCGGTCCAGCCAGATGGCAGGAACCGCCACCGCGGCAAGCAGTATGGCCAGCAGGGTGGCGAGGGCGGAAACGAAAGTGCGCACAGCAGATCCTTCGGGTCGATGGCGGTCAACCCATCCTAGGCGGGCCTGGTGGCCGGATACTGTCCGTCCCGGATGGTAGAGCTTATGGATATGGTTGAATGACCGCCGCACAACAGACGAAGGACCCCATGCCCTCAGCTCCAGCCCCGCAAGGGAGCCCGCATGTCTGAACAGGCCTCGCTTCCCGTGCCCGGTCCGCAAGTGTCCGGGCCCACCACCCTTCCTGCGACGGCAGCGGAAACCAGCCCGGACAACCCTTGGCCCCTCCAGTTGCTGTCGCAGAAACTGAAAGCCCACATCGACCGGACGCCGTCAGCCTGGGTGGAAGGGCAGGTCATTGAACTGAACCGGCGCGGCACTAACGCCTACCTCACCCTGCGCGATGTCGATGCCGAAGTTTCCCTCCCCGCTTCCGTTTGGACCAAGGTGCTGGAGCGCCAGAACCTGCCCCTGGAACGCGGGTCCCGGGTGGTGGCCCTGCTGAAGCCTGAGTTCTGGCTGAAGACCGGCCGGCTTAACATGCTGGTCCGGGACATCCGGCCGGTGGGCCTGGGTGATCTCCTGGCCCGGATTGAGCGGCTCCGCCAGGCGCTCTCCGCCGAAGGTCTTTTCGCCGACTCCCGCAAGAAGCCGCTCCCCCTGCTGCCGCACCGTATCGGTTTGATCACCGGCAGGGACTCGGATGCGAAGAAGGACATCCTCCGGAACGCCGCCCTGCGCTGGCCCGCCGTCGAATTCGAGATCCGGGAGGTGGCCGTCCAAGGCAACACCGCGGTGGCCCAGGTGATCCGTGCACTCCGCGACCTGGACGGCCGCCCGGAGGTGGACGTTATTGTCATCGCCCGTGGCGGAGGCGCACTTGAAGACCTCCTGCCATTCAACAGCGAGGAACTGGTCCGGGCCGTGGCTGCTGCCGCCACCCCGGTGGTGAGCGCGATTGGCCATGAAGCGGACCGGCCGCTGCTCGACGACGTCGCCGACCTCCGCGCCTCCACCCCCACGGACGCGGCCAAGCGGATCGTGCCGGAAGTTTCCGAAGAGCTGGCCGGGGTGCGCCAGGCCAGGGAACAGCTGCGCCGTTGCATGGAGCGCCTGGTGGACCGGGAAGCGGACCGCCTGGCGTCGCTGCACTCACGGCCAGTGCTGGCAGCGCCCGAACGCCTGGTAACGGATCGTTCCGAAGAGATTGAAAGGCTGCTCCGCAGGTCCTCCGCCGCGGTGAGTTCCACCGTGGTCCGTGCCGCGGACCAGCTGGAACACCTGAAAGCCCAGGTGCGCGCCCTCTCGCCGCAGAAAACGCTCGACCGGGGGTACGCCGTCGTCGAACTCGCCAATCCGCAGGCGGCCGGCCGCAGCAGTGCAGGGCATGCTGTGGTGCGCCGCCCGGCGGAGGCTCCGGCGGGAACACAGTTGTCCGTGCGTGTGGCGGAAGGCCGCTTCGGCGCGACGTCCACGGGGACGCTTGAGTCCGCGGGAGCACTTCATCAGCCCCAACCCGAAACCGGAGAACCCAATGACTGAGCCCACGCCAGCAAACGACGTCGCAGCACTGAGCTACGAGGAAGCCCGTGAGCAGCTCATCGCTGTGGTGGGGAGGCTGGAAGCCGGAGGTGCCAGCCTGGAGGAATCCCTCGCACTCTGGGAGCGGGGCGAGGCGTTGGCCGCGCGCTGCGAGGAATGGCTGGAAGGTGCACGGAAACGGCTGGCCGCCGCCCGCGACCAGCCAATGTAGCGCCAGCCAATGTAGCGCCAGCCAATGTAGCGCCAGCGGATGGAAGGCCAGCCAGCCGGTCCAAACGTCAGGACTGGAGGATCAGCTCCCGCTCGGCGTCGACGTCGAACTCCGCCTTGGGCCACTCAAGGTTCAAGCTGGACAGCGCTCCCAGCAGAAGCTGCTGAACGGCGATGCGCGCGTACCACTTCTTGTTGGCCGGGACCACATGCCACGGTGCGTCCGCGGTGCTCGTCGCGTCGATGGCGGCCTGGTAGGCATCCATGTAGTCCTGCCAGAGGGCCCGTTCGTCGAGGTCGCCGCGGTTGTATTTCCAGTGCTTCGCGGGGTTGTCCAGCCTGGCCAGCAGCCTTGCCTTCTGCTCGTCCCCGCTGATGTGCAGCATCACCTTGACCACCTTGGTGCCCGAGTCCGTCAGCCGTGCCTCGAACTCGTTGATGGCCACGTACCTGCGCTTGATCTCATCCGGCGTGGCCCAGTCATGAACGCGGTGAATCAGGACGTCTTCATAATGGGAACGGTCAAAAACGCCCACCATACCGGCGGCCGGCACTTCCTTCTCGATGCGCCACAGGAAGTCGTAGGACTTTTCCTGGTCCGTGGGCGCCTTGAACGCCTTGAACTGCACGCCCTGGGGGTCCATCGCCGCCATGACGTGGTTGACGATTCCGCCCTTGCCCGCGGTATCCATCGCCTGCAGGATCAGCAGGATCCGCTTGCGGCCGCCGAAACGGGACTCTGCGAAGAGCTTTTCCTGCAGCTCCGTCAGCTCATCGTCCAGGTCAGCCAGGAGCGCCTTGCCGTCCTGTTTGCCGCCCCTGTAGCCGGGGGTGGAATCCGGATCCACGTCGTCGAGCGAAAACCCCTCCCCCGCCCGAAGGGTCTCGGAGGGGTGCTGATCAAACTGGACGACGCCGGCCATGGGGAATCCTTTCCGCGAAGGTTCACGGGTCCGAAGCGCCCGTGAAGCACAGGCTAGTTCCCCTGGTACCTGCTTAGGAAGTCCCCCATCCGCCCCACGGCCTCTTCAATGTCCTTGACGTTGGGCAGCGTGACCATGCGGAAGTGGTCCGGACGCACCCAGTTGAAGGCCCGGCCGTGTGAGACCAGGATCTTCTGCTCCCGAAGGAGGTCCAGGACAAACTTCTCGTCGTCCCTGATGTGGTAGACCTCCGGGTCCAGCCGGGGGAAGAGGTAGAGGGCGCCCCTGGCCTGCTGGGTGCTGACACCCGGAATGGCGTTGAGCATGTCGTAGGCCTTATTACGCTGCTCCAGCAACCGTCCGCCAGGCAGGATCAGATCGTTGATGCTCTGGTAGCCGCCGAGCGCGGTCTGGATGGCATGCTGGGCGGGGACATTGGCACACAGGCGCATGTTTGCCAGCAGGCTGATGCCCTCCAGGTAGTCCGCCGCATCCTTTTTGGGACCGGAGATGGCCATCCAGCCGGCACGGTAGCCGCACACCCGGTAGGCCTTGGACAGGCCGCTGAAGGTGAGGCAAAGGACGTGGTCCCCGGTGAGACCGGCCAGGTTCACGTGCACGGCGTCCTCGTAGAGGATCTTTTCGTAGATCTCGTCGGCGAAGACGACCAGGCCGTGTTTCTCGGCCAAAGCCACGATCTTACGCAGCGTCTCTTCCGGATAAACGGCACCGGTGGGGTTGTTCGGGTTGATGACCACAATCCCCTTGGTGCGCGGGGTGATCTTGGCTTCCATGTCCTCAAGGTCAGGCTGCCAGCCGGATTCCTCGTCGCAGAGATAATGCACGGGCTTGCCGCTGGCGAGCGCCACTGATGCCGTCCACAGCGGGTAGTCCGGCGTGGGGATGAGGACTTCGTCGCCGTCATCGAGCAGGGCCATCAGGGACATGGTGATGAGTTCGCTCACCCCGTTGCCCAGGTAGATGTCATCGACGTGGATGTTCTGGATCCCGCGGGTCTGGTAGTACTGCGAGACGGCGGTGCGCGCGGAGAAAATGCCCCGGGAGTCGCTGTAACCCTGGGCGTGCGGGAGGTGGCGGATCATGTCCACGAGGATGGCGTCCGGTGCCTCGAAGCCGAAGGGTGCGGGATTGCCAATGTTCAGCTTCAGGATTCTGTGGCCCTCCGCCTCCATCTGCTGGGCCGCCTGGAGAATCGGTCCACGGATGTCGTAAAGGACGTTGTGAAGCTTCGTGGACTGCTTGAATTCTGCCATTCATCAAATATGCCACAGCAGGGATGTACTTCCAGTGAGACCTCAGCCACACACGCCGGAGAGCCGCACCCGGCGGCACCGCATTGGCAGCCAGCCCCAAAAGGAAGCACGACGGCGGCTGCCGGACCCGCGAAGTCCGTCAGCCGCCGTCGTACCGGCAAAGCACGCGATGATTCCTACTTGACGATGCCCTTGTCCTTGAGCCAGGCTTCAGCAGCTTCCTTGGCGCCCTGCTTCTGGCTGCCACTGACGGCCCGGTTGAGGTTGATCAGGTCATCGGTGGTGAGGATCCTGGACACCGAGTTGATCGCGTCCTTCGCCTTGTCCGTCATCTTGGCTTTGTTGTACAGCGGGACGACCTGCTGGGCGATGAAGTTGTTCTCCGGGTCCTCCAGGACCACAAGGTCGTTGTCGGCGATGGACGGCGTGGTGGTGTAGATGTCGGCCACCTGTACCTGGTCCTCCAACAGGGCCTTGAGCGTCACCGGACCGCCGCCGTCGCTGAAAGGCTCGAGCTTCTTGGGCTCGCAGTTGTAGTTCTTTTTCAGTCCGGGCAGGCCGTAGGCGCGCTCGGCGAACGTGGCAGGGGCGCCCACCACGATCTCGCTGCACACCTTCGCCAGGTCCTCGATGGACTTCAGCTGGTACTTCTCGGCGGTCGCCTTGGTGACCACCATCGCGTCCTTGTTTTCGGCCTTGGCTGCGTCAAGGACGGCCAGGCCGTCGGGCAGCTTGTCCGTCAGGGCCTTGGCGATCTCGTCCGCGGATACTTCGGTCGCTTCCTTGTCCACGTGCAGCAGCAGGTTGCCGGTGTAATCCGGAACCACGTCCACCGAACCGTCCTGGACAGCCTTGAAGTAGACCTCCCGGGACCCGATGTTCGGTTTCGTGGTGGCCTTGACACCGCCCGCGTTCAGTGCCCCGGCGTACAGTTCGGCAATGATCTGGCTTTCGGGGAAGTCGGCGGAACCAATCACCAGCGAGGTGGCGCCACCGGACGCAGTCCCACTGCTGGCCGGGGCCTTGCTGAGCGGATCGGACGATCCCCCGCAGGCGGAGAGCACCACGGCCAGGCCAACTCCGGCGGCCAGCCCGCCGAATGTGCGCCTGCCAAGGCCCTGTAGTCGGCTTTCTTTCATGATTTACCTCCTTGTGCCACAGCCTCCGCCAGGACGGGGTCTGTGCGATCGACCGCGGCCTCATGGCCGCGGTGGGACTTCTGTGAGGGCCCTGGTGTCAGGAACACTCTCTGGAACAGGGACAGGACAAGATCGACGGCGATGGCCAGGACGGCGATGAGCAGTGAGCCTCCCAGCATCCGCGGAAAGTCGCTGAGGACCAGTCCGTCGAACAGGTAGCGCCCCAGGCCGCCCAGGTTGATGTACGCCACCACGGAAACGGTGGCAATAACCTGCAGCACACCGGTCCGGAAGCCGCCGAACATCACCGTCAGCGCGTTGGGCAGTTCAGCCCGGAACAGGACCTGCAGTTCGGTCATCCCCATGGCACGGGCAGCGTCCACCACGTTGCGGTCCACGTTGGAAATCCCGGCGTAAGTGCCGGCCAGGAGCGGCGGTACGGTGAGGATCACCAGCGCCCAGACGGGCGGCATCAACCCGATTCCGGCCAGCAGCACAAACAGTGTCAACAGGCCGAGCGTGGGCAGGGCACGAAGGGCGCCGGCGATGGCGACGACGGCCACCCTGCCCCTGCCGGTATGGCCCACATACAGGCCCACCGGAAGGGCGATGGCCGAAGCGATCAGCATCACGAGTCCCGTGTACTGCAGGTGTTCGCCCAGCCGTGCAGGAATGCCGGCGCTGCCGGTCCAGTTCAGGGGGTCCGCCAGCCAGGCGAAGGTATCCGTGAAGACATTGCTCACGCGTTTCCCCCTCCGGTTTTCGGCTCGGCCAACAGCCAGGCTCCATCAGTGGCGTCAGGCGCCAGCGGCTGCCGGTGGCCCGGTTTCCCGGCCCTCTCCCACGGGGTGAGGATCCGTTCGAGCAGGACCAGGACGGCGTCCATGAGCAGCGCCAGGACCAGGATGGCGACGATTCCCACCACCACTTCGGTCACAAAATCCCGCTGCAGTCCGTCGGTAAAGAGCATGCCCAGGTTGCCCACGCCCAGCAGTGCCGCCACGCTGACCAGGGAGATGTTGCTGACAGACACCACCCGGAGCCCGGCGAACATCACTGGCAGTGACAGGGGCAGGTCCACCTGCAGGAACCGGGCGAGGGGTTTGTAGCCCATGGCAACGGCGGCCTGGCTGACGTCCTGATCCACGGAGTCGAAGGCGTCCAGGGCTGCGCGGACAAGAAGCGCCACGGCGTAAATGGTCAGGGCCACCACCACATTGAGGGGATCAAGGATCCGTGTGCCGAGGATGGTGGGCAGGATGATAAAAAGGGCCAGCGAAGGAATGGTGTAGAGCAGCGAGGAGGCTGTGAGCACCACCGAGCGGAGCACCTGGTGGCGGCGCGCCAGTTGCGCCAGCGGAATGGAAATCGCCAGTCCCAGGACCATGGGCACCAGGGCGAGCACCATATGCTGGCCGGCCCGTTCCAGGACCATGCCGCTGTTTGCCAGGAACCAGTCCATCAGAGGGCAGCCTGCCTGACCTGGCGCGCCTCTTCGATGAGGGCCAGGACTTCACCGCCCCTGACGACGCCGAGCACCCTGCCTTCGGGATCCACGGCAACGCCCAGGCCCGACGGCGAGGACAGGGCCGCATCCAGCGCGCGGCGCAGGCTCTCCCCCGGCTTGAAAAGGGACCCGCCGGGAATGATTCCCGTGCCGGAACCCGGCCCGGTCCACCCCAGCGGACGCCCGGCCTCATCGACCACCAGCTGCCAGCCGCGGCCCGGCCCGGATTCAAATGCGCCACCGGGTGAGCGGAGCACCGTAGGCACCTGGTGCACCGCCACGCCGTCGGACCCTGTGAATCCCAAGTGGCGGAAGCCCCGGTCGCGTCCCACGAAGGAGGCCACGAAATCGTTCGCCGGAGCCCGCAGGATCTCCTCCGCTGTGGCGTATTGCGCCAGCTTTCCACCGGTGGCAAAGACGGCCACCTTGTCGCCCAGGACGGTGGCCTCATCGATGTCGTGGGTGACAAAAACGATGGTTTTGGCCAGGTCCTTTTGCAGCCGAAGGAGTTCCTGCTGCAGTTCGTCCCGGACCACAGGGTCCACCGCGCTGAAGGGTTCATCCATCAGAAGGACCGGCGGATCAGCCGCCAGTGCGCGGGCCACGCCCACGCGCTGCTGCTGGCCGCCGGAGAGCTGCGAGGGGTAGCGCTTGCCCAGGGTGCTGGCCAGGCCAACGACGTCGAGCAGCTCTTCCGCCCGCTTGCGTGCCTCGGACCTGGAGACCCCGTTGAGCCTGGGCACCGTGGCGATGTTGTCCAGCACCGAGCGGTGCGGCAGGAGGCCGGAGGACTGCATGACGTATCCCATGGAGCGGCGCAGTTCGGGCGCCGGCACGGAGGTGACGTCCTTGCCGCCAACGGTGATAACACCTGACGTGGGCTCCACCATACGGTTGATCATGCGCAGCGAAGTGGTTTTCCCGCAGCCCGAGGGCCCCACAAACACGGTGATGGAACCCGGGCTGATGGACATGGTGAGCCGGTCCACGGCCGGCTGCCCGCCCTGGTACTGCTTGGTGACGCTCTTAAACTCGATCATGGCCTGGTCCATGGTGCGGACTTACCTGTTCTGTTGGACGGCTTCGAAAAAGCAACGCAAATTTGTCACGGCACGCTGTTAGTTACGGTAGCCCAAACCGGACTGGTCAACACCTGCATCGCGCCCCATTTCCGGCAAAGGAATCCCTACTGTAATCATTCGGGGCTGCTGCACCGGCGGATGGGCCTCCTCGCACGGCGCAGCTTCCGGCTGAGGGCCGGGCGTACCACAGGATGTCCGCCCGGCTTAGAGTGGGGAGGTGACCAATTTGGAAGTATCCCCCCAGCAGGAAGTCTGCCCGCCGGCGAGCCCGGAAGGAAGTTCCGGACCGTGTTTGCAGCTATGGCCGGAGCGTGAAGTGCCGCTCGGCGGCGTACGGGCCATGAATGTGCAGCGGACGCTTCCCCAGCGCGGCCTGCCCACCATCGGGGCGTGGTGTTTCCTGGACAGTTTCGGCCCCGACCGCACCGCCATGTCCGTGCTTCCGCACCCGCACATAGGGCTGCAGACCGTGACATGGCCGCTCGCCGGCACCATCCGGCACCGGGACAGCGTGGGCAGCGACGTGGTGGTCCGTCCGGGCGAGCTGAACATCATGACAGCCGGGCATGGGGTCTCGCATTCGGAATTCGCCGTGCTCCCGTCCGACGGCGTGCTGCCGGTGCAGCGCGGACTCCAGCTGTGGGTGGCCCTTCCTGATGGGCAGCGGCACCGGCAGCCGGCGTTTGAGCAGCACCGGGACCTTCCTGTCCTGGCCGGTGAGGGTTTTACCGCCACTGTGATGGTGGGGGAACTGGGCGGGGTGGTTTCTCCTGCCACCATGTATTCGCCCATTGTCGGAGCCGAGGTTTCCTGCACGGGCAGCGGCGTACTTCCGCTGAATGAGCATTTTGAGCACGGCATCCTGGTGCTCGACGGCGGCCTGGCGGTGGACGGACAGGACATCCCGCCGGGACCGCTGGGCTATCTGGGCATCGGACGCCGGGAGCTCAGGATTGAGGCGTCACCGGACACCCGTTTCCTCCTGATCGGCGGGGAGCCCTTACAGGAGGAGCTGCTGATGTGGTGGAACTTTGTGGGCCGCACACACGAGGAAGTGGAGCAGGCCCGGGATGAGTGGGAAGCCCAGGCCGCCATGTCCAACGGCAAAGCTGCGGCAGCCCGCTACGGGCTCGTCCCGGGACACGGCCCCGATGCCGGCGCCGAGGCAGGCCGGATCCCCGCTCCGCCGCTGCCCGCCGTTCGGCTCACTCCGCGCAAGCGCGCGGTGTAGAGTCCGTCAGGCCTTTTCCGCCAGCAGCTGCGGCACGCCGAACACCGGGTCCTGGTCCAGGACCCGGACATCGCTCACGCCGGCCTCGGCGAGGTGCCGCCGGAAGGCCTCCTGCAGGGGCACCACGTTCATCCCCAGTCCGCTGCCCAGGATCACCGGGCCCTGGAGGCCCAGCTGCTGCAACACCTGCAGCGCCAGGGCGGCCAGGTCCTTACCTGCCTGATCCAGCATGTCCTGGCTTGCGGAATGGCCGGCGGCCGCGGCTTCCACCACGGGCCGCGCCTGCTGCGCCCAGAACCGCCTGCCGGTGTCCGGGGAGTGGAACAGCGCAATCAGCTTGTTGGGGTGGTCCACACCGCAGGACTGCAGCAGGGCGGCCGTGAGCTGGTCCACCGGAAGGCCCTGGTTCATCCGCCGCAGGCTGTGCCGCACGGCCTCGCGTCCCAGCCAGTACCCGCTGCCTTCATCCCCCAGGAGGTAACCCCAGCCGCCTGCCCTGGCCTCGCCGCCGTCGGCGTTACGGCCCCACGCCGCCGAACCCGTCCCGGCGATCACGGCCACTCCGGTGCTGGCGTGGCCGGCGGCGAGCAGCAGGCGCGAATCATGCACCACGGTAACCTGTGCTCCGGGGACGTGGGGTTCAATGAGCGCTGCGAGGGCCGCGGCATCTTCCGCGGTGTCAATACCTCCGGACCCGGCATACACGTGGGACACATCGCCGCTGCCGATCCGCGCGAACAGGCTGGCAAGGTTGTGCGCCGCCTCATCACGGGTGACGTTCTGCACGTTCGAACTGCCAACGGACTCGTCCATGACTGGAACCCCATCCTCGAACCGGACACCCCGGGTCTTGGTCCCGCCGATGTCCAGGCCGATCACCACACCACGTGGCGCATTCAGTGGAGGAGCGGTCGGCTGGGAAGGCAGGGCGTTGGGGTTTTCGGTATTGGTCACGCCACAAGATTACTGGTCGTGGCCGCGTGGCCCGGCGCCAGGCAGCCGGGAGCGCCGTTTGACCAGACCGGCCAGGAGCCCGGGCCCGTCGGTGATGACCATTTCGCGGAACAACCGGGCTGCCAGCGGTTCCATGTCCCGGTTGCGCTGCCGCCAGCTCAAGCCCACGTCGCGGAAAGCCAGCGCGGAGTCGAGGGGCACTTCAACCCAACCCAGGTTGCCTGTCTCTGCGCTTATGTCCCTTCCGGGGGCATCCCCGCCGGGCGGCAGGATGCTGACGCCGAGCCCGGCCGAAACGAGGCCCCGGACGGTGTGGGTGTCCTGGCTTTCGAAGGCTATCCGCGGCCTGAATCCGGCTTCCCGGAACAAGGCATCAGTGAGCGAGCGCATTCCATAGCCGGGGCCGAGCGCCACGAACGGGTCGGAACGGATGTCGGTGACGGAGGCAATGGTGCGCCCGGCGAGCGCGTGGTTGTGATGGACCACCAGGCGCAGGGGCTCACGGTAGAGCAGGGCTGACAACAGGTTCCGGCCTTCGGCGGCCACGGGCGCGGTCAGTGCGAGGTCGGATTCACCGGCGGCGAGCTCGGCCAGGCAGGTATCCCGCGCTCCCTGGGTCAGCGTGAAGACAGCGCCGGGGTGGCGGCTTCGGAAGGTGCTGATGAGGAGCGGCAGGGTGGACTCGCCGAAGGTGTGCTGGAAGGACAGTGAGATCCGGCCGCGGACAACGTCAGATTCGTTGCGGACCAGGTCCAGGCCGGCCTGGAACTCCGCCAGCGCCCGCTCGATGTAGGGCAACAGGGAGCGGGCTGCGGGTGTGAGGCGGACTCCCCTGCCGTCTTTGACCAGCAGTTCCGTTCCGACGACGGCGCTGGCCCGTGACAGTGCCCTGCTCACCGTGGACTGGGGTACTCCGAGAAGTTCGGCGGTTTCCGTGACGTGCTGCGTCCGGCCCAGCTCCGCCAGCAACGGCAGGAGCGGAAGAAGCTGCACCAGTTGTGTGTGATCGGTGTCCATCTGGGCCTCCTGGCCGCTGCCCTCGCAGGTCTTATCGTTCCGAAATTGCTATGAGTCTTGCATAAAAGATGCATTGGAAGGGTCAGTCCGGCCAGGACTACGCTTGCCGGATGCAGCGCAGTGTCTCCCATCCCGGCTCCCAGGCTCCCGGTCCGGGCTGGAACGGGCATGCTAAGGGTTCCCGGGCGTATGGCCGGATCATCCTCGGCCTCGCCTTCGCCGGGGTGGCAACGTTCGCCCAGCTTTATTCCACCCAGGCTGTCCTGCCGATCCTTGCCTCGGACCTGAAAGTCACCGCTGCCGAGGCAGCACTGACCATTTCGCTGGCCACCGTCGGGCTGGCGGTCACGGTGATCCCCTGGTCCTTCCTGGCAGACCGGATTGGCAGGGTCAAGGCGATGGCCTGGGGCATCTCGATGGCCACCGTCCTGGGCCTGCTGGTTCCCCTGGCCACCAGCTTCCCGTTGCTCCTGGGCCTGCGGCTCCTCGAGGGCATGGCACTGGGCGGAATCCCGGCCATCGCCATTGCCTACCTCAACGAGGAGGTCACCAAGGCGCACGCCGCACTCGCCGCGGGAAGCTACGTTGCCGGCACCACGCTGGGCGGTCTCGCCGGACGGCTGGTGGCCGGCCCTGCCGGTGAGCTGTGGGGGTGGCGCGCCGCGGCCCTGGCCGTGTCCGTCCTCGCAACGCTCGCCGCGGTCGCTTTCCTGGTGCTTGTCCCTCGGGCACGGGGGTTTACCGCCGCCAAGGCTGCAGGGTTCCGCGGCGCGGCCCGCACCCTCGGCAGGCACGTTCGAAACATCCGCCTGCTCGCGCTCTACATCCAGGCCTTCCTGATGATGGGCGGGTTTGTGGCGGTGTACAACTATCTGGGGTTCCGTCTTTCCGGTGCGCCCTTTGGCCTGCCCGCCACCGTGGTCAGCCTCATGTTCCTGGCCTACCTCTCCGGGACCTTCACGTCCCGCTGGGCAGCAGGCCTGACCCTGCGGTTCGGGCGCCGCACCGTACTGCTCACCGGGCTTGCCCTTTCGACGGCGGGCCTCGCCTTGACCCTGGCCCCGTCACTGGTACTGATCCTCGCCGGGCTGGTGGTTTTCACCGGCGGCTTTTTTGCGGCCCACAGCATCGGTGCCGGCTGGACGGGCGCCATTGCCAGCACCGGCCGGGCCCAGGCGGCATCGCTGTACAACCTTGCGTACTACCTCGGGTCCAGCATCATCGGCTGGGCCGGAGGCCTGCTCTTCCAGTCCTGCGGCTGGAACGCCCTGGCAGCCGCAGTGATGGTCCTTGCCTGCCTCACAGCGGTGACTGTCGCCGTCGTCCATCCCAGGGAAGCAGTACCTCGCAAAGGCGCCGCCGCCTGAACGCCGCCGCCGGGCGTCTAGGATAAACGCAGGAACACTGTGAGGAGCCGTCGTGAGCACAAATGCCAGGAATGTCAGGCCGGGAGTGCACCTGGAGCCCCTGGATGCCATTGACGAACGCCTGCTGGCAGCCCTGGTGGCGGACGCAAGGATCTCCAACAAACAGCTGGCGGAACTGGTGGGCATAGCGCCTTCTACTGCACTGATGCGGACCCGGGCCCTTTCGGAGCGGGGCATCGTGCAGGGCTATGAGGCGAAGCTCAACCTCTCCTCCATCGGCAGATCAGTGCAGGCCCTGGTTGCCGTACGGCTCCGGGCACATGACCGCGACCAGATCGACCGCTTCACGGCCCGTGTCCCGCAGCTCCCGGCGGTGCTGTCCACGTTCCACACGTCAGGTTCGGTGGATTATCTGCTGCACATCGCCGTGGCCACCACCGAGGACCTGCGGGACTGGGTGCTGGACAACCTGGCCACCGACCCCGTGGTGGGGCACACGGAAACCACGCTGGTGTTCGAACATATCCAGGGCAACCACGGGCCGCTGCCGGAATAGTCGTGCAGCGCCGGCCCCGGCGCCGCGCTAGCTTCTCGACATACGGCTGCGCACAGCCTGGCGCAGCGTGAGGGCTGCCATGATGAAGGCTGCCGCGGCGCATACCAGCACGAAGCCCGCAACGGACTGTTCCAGGCCGAAGACGCCCGAGGCCCAGCCGAGCCCCAGCACCGGGACGGCGCTGCCCAGGTAGGTGATGACGTACAGCGAGCTGATGGTCTGGGCCTGCCGGGCCGGCTCCAGACGGCCGGCCACATCGTTGAAAACGGTGCGGAAAGCGAGTCCTTGTCCCACGCCGGCGGCAAGGCTTGCCGCCACCAGCAGTGCCGCATTGTTCCAGGCCCCTGCCGCGCCGAGCAGCAGGACAGAAGCGCCCAGGACCGCCAGCCCGCCTGGCACTACAAAGCGGCCCCGAACGCTCACCAGCTGCGTCAGCGCCGATGCGGCCAGCGTCAGGCAGGCCAGGACACCGATCACCGGGCGGCTATCGATCGCCAGGATCCGGGCGAAGTAGCCCGGAGCCAGCGAGAGGCAGAACCCGAAGACAGCGAAGCTGAGGAAGCCGACGCCGGAGGCGAGCCAGAAGGCGTCCCGCGCCTCCCGCGTGACGCACGGACGCCGCGGTGCGAGCAGCTGCAGCGGCCTCGGTCCTGCCGAAGGCGCGATGGCGGGGCGGGCCCGAAGCAGGTACAGCGGGACCAGGAGCACGGCGAGGACAGCGGAATGAATGTAATAGGGGGTCGAGGTGGCCCCGGGAAGAAGGGACAGCAGCCCGCCGATGACCGGGCCCGCGGCCACTCCCCCGGCTGACGCCAGCAGGGTGAAGCGGGATGCCCACTCCGGCCGGGCGGGAAGCAGCTCACGCAGGGCTGCGGCGCTGGCGCCGGTCGCCAGGGCCACCGCGGTGCCCTGGAGCGCCCGCGCAGCGCACAGCGCAGCGAGGGTGTGTGCTCCGGCGAACAGCCAGCCGCCGGCAAGGCCGGCAAGAACAGCCAGGATGAGGGCGGCCCTGCGGCCGATATGGTCCGACCAGTGACCGGCCAGCATAAGCACGGCCACCAGCGCCAGGACGTAGCTTGTGAATGCTGCCGAAACATCGAGCGGGGAAAGCCCCAGCTGCACCTGCAGCACCGGATACAGCGGCGTGGCCAGGTTGGCACCCACCAGGAGCGTAAAGATGACGGCGCCGGCCAGCACCAGGCGCGCCGTGGTGGACGCGTCCCAGCCTGCGGTGGTGGCCGGTGCCGGACGCATCCGGAGCTCGCTGAAGACCGTCATGGTGCCGCCTTTGCTGCTGCCGCGGCAGGTGGTCCTTGTGGGAGCCCGGCGCGGATGGATAGTGGTAGCTCCAGAGTGGGGCAGGATTGCCCTATTGGGCGGAGATGACTGCCAGAATTGAGCAGGATCGTCAAAATAACTGCGCTGGTATGACGGAGAGTGATCATTTGAACAACCTGGACTCCACCGACCTGAAAATCCTCCTGGAGCTCATCAGGGATCCCAGGATCCAGATCGCGGAACTGAGCGATTCCCTTGGTGTTGCCCGGAACACGGCCCAGTCGCGCGTCCGGCGGCTGCTCAGGGCGGGGGTGCTGCGGTCCGGCGGCCGGGAAGTGGACCTCGAGGCTGTGGGGTACGACGTGGTTGCCTTTGTGACCATCGAAGTGTCCCACCGTGAGCTGGACGGGGTGGTGGGTGCCCTGCGGATGATTCCACAGGTCCTTGAAGTGCATGAAATTTCGGGGCGGGGCGACGTGTGGTGCCGTGTGGTGGCCACCGATACCCATAACCTTCAAGCAGCACTGCGGCAGGTGCTCAGGATCAAAGGCGTCATCCGGACCGAAACGGTCCTGGCGTTGCACACGCATATCCCGTACCGGACTGAACCATTGATCAGCGGACTGGCCAAGGCGTCCACGGCCGGCCAACACGGCCAGGCCAAGTCGTCGCGGACGGGCGGTGAAGGGGCGGACGGCTAGGATTTTGACAATGACGATCATTGACAACGCCGTGTACGTCAACGGCGTCCGCCACGCTGAGCCTGAGAGCCTGGAACAGACCTTCGAGACGCTGGCGGAGCATGGCGGCATGGCCTGGATTGGCCTGTACCGGCCCACAGCTGAGGAAATGGCGGCGGTGGCCGCGGAGTTCGGGTTGCACGCGCTTGCCGTTGAGGATGCCATCTCCGCGCACCAGCGTCCCAAGCTTGAGCGGTACGAGGACAATCTGTTCACGGTGCTTCGGCCCGCCCGGTACCTGGACGCCACCGAAACGGTGGAGTTCGGCGAGTTGCATATCTTCACGGGCAAGAATTTCGTGGTCACAGTCCGGCACGCGGAGACCGGGGGTGTGGCGCGGGTGCGGCAGCGGTTGGAAGGCCGGCCGGACTTGCTGCGGCATGGCCCCGAGGCCGTACTGTATGCCCTGCTGGACCGGGTGGTGGATGACTACGGCCCGGTGGTGGCCGGGCTTGAGAACGACATTGACGAAATCGAGGATCAGCTTTTCAGCGGGGACACTGCGGTGTCGCGGCGCATCTATGAACTCGCGCGGGAGGTTATCCAGTTCCAGCGCGCCATCCACCCACTGCCGGACATGATGCACCAGCTCAAACGCGGCTTCGAAAAATACGATGTTGAGAGCGACCTGCGGCACAGCCTTCGCGACGTGGAGGACCATGTGGAGCGGGTCATCTCCCGGGCAGACTCCTTCCGGGACCTGCTGCAGAACGCCCTGACCCTGGACGGCACGCTCACGGCCAACCGGCAGAACGAGGCAAGCGCCGAACAGAACGAACAGGTCAAGAAGATCTCATCCTGGGCCGCCATCTTCTTCGCGCCGTCATTCGTTGCCGGTGTCTACGGCATGAACTTCGACCACATGCCCGAACTGCACTGGACGCTGGGCTATCCGATGGCCATCGTTCTAATGGCGGCAACGGCAGCCGTCATGTACGCCATCTTCAAGAGGAAGGGCTGGCTCTAGGGACCGCCTGCCCGCCCGCCGCGCTCCTTTATGGCCTGAACCTGAAGGATCCGACCACTGACGCTGCCCCGGCTTCCCCAAGATAGTCGGTGAGGCTGTGCTGCTCGCTCACGGCGGTCACCTCCACCGCGACGTTTCCTCCCCTCCAGTCGAGCAGGAAGAGGCGCATTTCGATCGGGGCACCGACCACGTGATGCAGGTATGAAACACCGCCGCCGATGATCACCGGGACCGCATGGATGACTCCACCGATAGGGCATGCGCTTCTCCACTCGTCACTCACCCGGAAGTCGAGTGCGATCCCGGACAAGCCACCCACCGACGCCGGAGCCTCCCGCATGATTTCGAGGCCCGGTACCGTCCGGTACCACTCGGTAAGTTCCTTGGAGCTGGTGCCGATCCCTGGCTCTGGATATTCCCTGCAGAGCTCGGGTGCCCGGACATTCTGGTAGGCACCTACGTAGCTGCCACCCCATACGCCACCCTGGAGATCGTCCAGCCGGCTCAACAGCACATTTCCTGGCAGGTCCTCTCCGTTGGCCCAGCCTGCCGGGACGGTATAGGTCAATGGCGGTTCGAAGGCGGTGGTTGAGTAAGTGCCCGGATCGAGGGGGCCCAGGCAGTCACCTCTGTCCCTTTCCGGACAGGTCAGCGACGTCGGTTCAGGTTGGCTGGACGTTGCGGTAATGGATGGCGCCGCGTCAGGATCCTCGTAAGTGCAACCGGAGAGGACTCCTGCCAGAAGGCCCACCACGAGTAATGCCACAGGTCGCGGGCGGCGAAGGCGGGACGGCCGGTCCGAAACTGCTCTTCGCCGCTCCCGGGCACTGAATTTCCTGACGACCATGATGGCCTCTTGTCGAACTAAAGAAGGAGCCGCGCTGGACCATCAAGATGCGCCCGGCACAGGCCTCAAGGAAGGGTCGCCAGCCGGGAGACGCCTCATTTATCCAGGGAAGCCTGGGCAGGCCACTAACCGGAGCCCCTGGGCCCCTCGCGACAGCCGCGGCGCCGGGAGCATACTAAGGCATGAGCGATCGCAGTGATTTCCTGGACTGGGTGAGGACCTCCCTGTACCAGGCGGAGCTGGCTATTCACAACGGCGACGCGGGCCCACGGCGGGGCCTCTGGTCCCGCAATGAACCCGTGAGTGTCCTGGGCGCCTGGCGCAACGCAACAGGCCAGCAGGAACTGGATGAATTGTTCGCAAGCCTTGCCAAGCAGTTCTCGAACTGCACTTCCTACCGTTTCGAGCTGGTCTCATACGACGTCGCGGGCGACATGGCGTACACGGCGGGCCTGGAACACACCTCCGCCTCAGTGGATGGCGAGCCGCGCAGCTATGTCCTGCGGGCTACCCAGGTTTACCGCCGGGAAGACGATGGCTGGAAGGTCGCCCATCGTCACGGAGACACAGTGGCCGGCTGACGGCGCAGGCCAACAAAGATTGACCGTGGGAGATTATGTGGAGCTAAGGGGATTCGAACCCCTGACCTCTTCGATGCGAACGAAGCGCTCTACCAACTGAGCTATAACCCCGGGACGAGCCGCCTTGCAGCTGCTGTGCGGCACCGGTGACCCTAGGCTACAAATTTTCCGCCGCCAATGCCAACTGGCATGCAAAAGGCGGCCGGATGCCCGGCCGCCTTTCCAAAGAGTCAGGCGCGGCGGCGCTGCAGGACGTCGTCGAGATTGCTGAGGGCGCTCTGTGCCTTGGTGAGCTGCTGGGCCTCGGGGGCCGGTGTAGCGGGGACGCCGGCCGCACCCTGCTTGAGGGACGGCTTGCCGGTGGCCTTGGGCGCCTCAGGCAGCTCAAGGGGTTCCGGAGCCGGGCGTTCGGCCTTGGCCGCCTCGACATAAACCGGCTTGGGCACCTCCACCGGGTCCCAGGTGGTGCTCGGTGCCGCCTGCACGGCACTCGTGTCACCAGCTGCCACGGCGACGGCGAGTGCTGCCTCGCGAAGTTCCATGGCAGTCAGCGGCTTGATCACCGGCCGGTCGGCCTCGGCGTCAAAAAGGGGGCTTTCACTGCGCACCGGCGCGGCTTCGGGCTTCGGCGGGACCTGGACGGCCGCGGGCCTCACGGCCGGTGCCGCCATGGCGGAGCGAAAGGCAGCGTTGACCTTGGCCTTCCGGTCACGGACCGCGAGCCTGCGGAGCAGGACCACGGACGCCACGGCCAGGGCGGCGCAGCTCAAGGGAAGCACGGGACTTCCCAGCCCGAATGCCAGCAGGACGGCGGAGACGAAGGCGGTCAGCAGGGAAAGCAGCCCTGCCAGGGCAATTGCCGTGCGGCCGTACCGGATCTTGAAATGGCCTGTTGTGGCGGTGCTGCCTGCTGCCGTTGCGGATCCGGTGCTCTTCCTGGTGTCCATGGCTTTCTCCTGCTGGGCGGCAACCTTCAAAACCAGACCCGCTCGCGGGTCCGGCACGTCCTCGGCAGGAGTGTCTGCCAGGAAGTCGCCGGCGGGCTGGAACTGGTGCCGGCGGTTCCGGAGGACGTAGGGGGCAACCCATACAATCCAGAGCACAACGGCAACCACAAGGATCACGGAGCTGCTAAGGGGGAAGTCCACACTCAAAACCGTATGAGCAATACGGGGGCTGCAGCCGCATTGGCCACGGTGTGTCGTGGCGCGGCTGGCAAATCATTGGATTTATGAAGCCCGGGAACCCAGCCACCGGTTCAGCAGCCCTTCCGGGACCTCTTCTGAGGTCAGGGCAAATGACCGGTGGTCGGCCCACTCGCCGTTGATGTGCAGATAGCGGGGCCGGTATCCCTCATCCCGGAATCCGAGCTTCTCCACCACCCGAAGGCTGGGCCCGTTCTCCGGGCGGATGTTGATCTCCATCCGGTGCAGGCCCAGGTTCCTGAAGCAGTGGTCTGTCACCAGCGCCACGGCGGTGGGCGCTATCCCGCGCCCCGCCCGGGCCCGGTCCACCCAGTAACCGAGCGTGGCCATCATGGCTGAACCCCAGACGATCGAAGAGACAGTTAACTGGCCCACGATCACGGGATTCCGGACTGCCGGGACGCGTTCGGTAATCACAAAGGGAAGCGCGGTGGCCTGGGCGGCCTGGGCGTTGAGGGAACGCACCATCTGCCGGTAGTCCGGCAGCCCTCCGGCCGGATCCGGGTTCGAGGCCTCCCACGGCGCCAGCCATTCGCTGTTGCGGGCACGGACTTCTGTCCACTCTTTTTTGTCCCGGTACCTGATGGGCCTCAGGACCAGGTCGCCGCACTCCAGGGTGACGGGCCAGATGGGGCCGGCGCGCATTGTGCTACTTGGAGAGTCCGGCGGTGAAGCCCGGCAGCCATTCCCGCAGGCCGGGGCCAAGGTCGTCGCTGTCAATGGCCAGTTGGACACAGGCCTTCAGGTAGCTCAGTTTGTCACCGGTGTCGTAGCGGCGTCCCCGGAACACCACACCGTAGACGCCCTGCCCGTCGCCCTCTCCGGACGCGAGTTCCTGCAGGGCATCGGTGAGCTGGATTTCGCCGCCGCGGCCAGGACCGGTACGTTCCAGCACGTCAAAAACGGCAGGGTGGAGCACGTAGCGGCCAATGATGGCCAGGTTGGACGGCGCTTCCCCGGCGGCAGGCTTTTCCACCAGCCTGTTGATGCGGACATAGCCCTCGCCATCGATCTCCTCGATGTCGGCGCAGCCATAGGCGCTGATCTGTGAGGGTTCCACCTCAATGAGGGCCACGACGGAGCCGCCCGTTTTGGCCTGCACGTCGATCATGGTGCTGAGCAGTTCGTCGCGGGCATCGATGAGGTCATCGCCCAGGAGGACAGCGAAGGCTTCATTGCCCACATGCTGCCTGGCGCGGAGGACAGCATGTCCCAGGCCATGGGGGTCGCCCTGGCGGACATAGTGGATATCGCCGAGGTTGCTGGCGGCCTGTACGGAGGCCAGTTTTTCGGCGTCGCCTTTGCCCTCGAGCGTGGACTCCAGCGATGGAACGCGGTCGAAGTGGTCTTCCAGGGCACGCTTGTTCCGTCCGGTAATCATCAGGACGTCGTTGAGGCCCACGTGCACGGCTTCTTCAACCACATACTGGATGGCCGGCTTGTCCACGACGGGAAGCATTTCCTTGGGCATGGCCTTGGTGGCAGGCAGGAACCTTGTGCCGAGTCCGGCTGCGGGTATGACGGCTTTGCGAACTCTGGGGTTACTGGTAGTCACCCGACTAATCTAACGTCAGCGTCAAGCAATCAATAATTGTTGAAGGGCCGCCGGGTGCGCGGCCGCGGCGAAATCCGCCCTAGCGGCGAGTGATGGAGGAATGCACATGTTGGAGGACGCCAGGGCCGTCAAGAACAGAATCCGCACGGCACACCGCCAGCGGCGGGCCACGCTGACCCCGCAGCAGCTTGAGGCGGCAGGTGCTGCCCTGGCACGCCATGGCGCAGCCTGGGCCGATGCCCTGACCGGTGGAGCCCCGGCCACGCTCTGCGTGTACTTTGGGGTTGGCGTGGAGCCCCCAACGCTTCCGCTGATCAACGCGCTGTACAACAACGGCCACAGCGTCCTGCTCCCGGTCTGCGAGCCGGGACGGGAACTGGCCTGGGTCTTCTGGGACCCTGCCGCGGGTTTCGAGCAGAGCCGGTTCGCTCCCATCCTTGAGCCCAGGGGTGAGCGGCACGGGCCGGACGTGGCGGGAACGGCTGCCGCGCTCTTTATCCCGGCGACGGCCGTGGACGCAGCGGGCAACAGGATCGGACAAGGCGGCGGCTACTACGACAAGTTCCTGGGCCATTTGGCCACCGCCGGGAAGAATATCCCGTTGGCGGCCGTTGTGTACGACGAGGAACTGCTTCCCGCGGGGCAGATTCCGGAGGAGGAGTTCGACCGTCCGGTCCCGGCCATCCTGTCGCCATCAGGAATCCGGGTGCTCAACGGTCACGGCTGA
The DNA here is from genome assembly GCF_030817835.1 of Pseudarthrobacter sp. W1I19. NCBI lineage: Bacteria > Bacillati > Actinomycetota > Actinomycetes > Micrococcales > Micrococcaceae > Pseudarthrobacter > Pseudarthrobacter sp. W1I19. The sequence goes on along the minus strand of NZ_JAUSZR010000001.1, from coordinate 1,267,965 downwards.
ATCCAACTCCCCTGGTTCTGCGGGGATGATAGAATTGGCACTCAGGCCCTGCGACTGCTAACGGACGGACCATCCGGCCGGGCAGCACGGGACCTCTCGTTTTGCCCAAGAGGAGGAGCACCAGTGCCAACGTATGCGTACGCCTGCAAGGATTGCGGCCATGCCTTCGACATCGTCCAGTCGTTTTCGGACAGCACTCTGACCTCGTGCCCCGAGTGCCAGGGGACGCTGCGCAAAAAGTTCAACAGCGTAGGTGTCGTTTTCAAGGGATCCGGTTTTTACCGCACAGACTCCCGCGACTCCAAGGGCAGCACGGTCTCTGCCGCCGCTCCGGCCTCTTCAGCGCCGGCTCCGGCTGCGGCACCCGCCGCTTCCGCTCCGGCTGCAGCGGCCAGTTAAGGCCATCTGAACAGCACCGTTCGACGCCGGCCGGCCGGTTTGTCCACATAAGGCGCCTTGCGCCTGTCACGGGCAGTCCGGCCGGCTTTAGCGTTGGCGCATGCCTGCAAAACTTTTCTGTCCCGACGCGAGCGGTTCCCGCTATCCACGTGGCACCCGCAATCCCCGCGGCTCCGGCCGGCGGCCGTCGACTCTCCGTCTTGGCGGCTGGCTGAGCCGGAACCGCCGGCTGGCCATCGCCCTGCTGTTGTGCGCAGCTGCCGCGATCAGCGTCCATCAACTAACCCCCGCACCCGTTCACACCGTCACAGGACTTGCTGCCGCGAGGGACCTCCCCGCCGGCTCGGCGCTGGCGCCGGCCGACCTGGCGCACGTACGGGTCCCGCCGGACATGATGGCTGCGGGTTTCCTGGACCAGGAAAATGAACTGGCCGGCAAGCAGTTGGCAGCTCCGCTCCGCAAGGGCCAGCTGCTGACAGACGCCCAGCTGCTGGGGCCGGGGCTGCTGGCCGGAACACCTCCGGGTTCAGCCGCCGTGCCCCTTCGAATGGCGGACCCGTCCTCCATCCAGCTCGTCTCTCCCGGGCAGCTGGTCAATGTGGTCCTGACGGCTGCCAACGGCTTTGACCAGCAGGCGGCGTCAGAAGTCCTGGCAACGGCTGTTCCCGTTCTCTGGACGTCCGGCAAGGGCGGCCAGAGCGGGCAGTGGCTGGGCACGGCCGAAACGGACGGCCTGATTGTTGTTGCGGCAAGTGCCGAGCAGGCGGCGCGGCTGGCCGGCGCCTCAACACAGGGCAAACTCTTCTTTGTCCTGGTGGGACCGTAACGAAAGAAGCGCCGGCCAGGGATGTTTCAACCGGTGCGGCAAAGGACAGCGGTGCCCCGAAGTACAGCGGTGGTGCGAAGGAAAGCGGGCTGCGGCGGATGCCGGGCCCGGCTCTCAGCCCCAGTGCGGGGGCTTCTGTTCCTTCAGCCAGGCATCGTGGTCCTCGTCTGCGTCGCCCCAGCGGCGGGGGTCATCTTCGGCGGCCTTCGTGGGCAGGACACCGCCACCGGCCTGGTCTTTGCCCTTCCCCCGGCTCCGCATCTGGTCCTGGTCTTGCTCCCTGTTCTGGTCTTGCTCCTGGTTCTGGCCTTGATCCTGCCCCTGGACTTCGCCGTCCTCCGGCGCAGTGCCGGCCGCGACGGACGGCTCCTGCGAAGGGTTATTGTTCTTGTCTTCGGTGGCCACGGCGACCGCCTCCTTGTTGTCCTGATGTTTGGCCTGCTGGCGGCCCTGGTCCCCGCCGGGCACGTTCTGGCCCAGGCCGGCACTGCGCCGGGACCGCTGCTCCCCGGCCTGGATGCCGTTGAGCGCCTGGTCCACGTCGTCGTCAAGGAACCCAATTGACGTATCTGCCCGGCCCGGCAGCACAACCCGCTCCAGGCCCAGATAGCCGGCAATACGGTCTGCACAAGCGGACGGATCGGTGAACACCTCGATGGTCCACAGCGGCATGTACCGCCACCCCAGCCGCTCCAGCAGCTGCGGCCGCAACCGGCTCCGTTCCCGCACGCTCATGGTCCGGTACTGTTCCGTGCCGTCGGACTCAATGGCCACCGGCCACGGCAGATCCTTGTCCTCCTGGCCCATGGTGCCCAGCGGATCGGCGGCAGCCACCACGTCAATGGCACCGTCGTACTGGTGCCAAACCCGGGCTCCGCGTGCCCGCAGCCTGTCGCCGAGGTCAGCCACCAAAGGATCTGCGCCCAGTGCCTGCTCGCTGGCAGCAGCGCGCGACGCGGGAGTTCCGAGGTCAGTGTTGCCCGAAATCTCACGGTCCAGCAGCGAGTACAGGTCCACCGCGCCGTGCGTCAGCCGGGTGTGGTCCAGGTCCTCAGGCCGGAAGCACGTCAGCACGTGCAGGGACCGGCGGGCACGGGTCATGGCCAGGGCAAACTTCTCCCGGCCCCCTTCGGCGGAGAGTGGACCGAAATTGTGCAGCGCGCGCCCGTGCGGGGTGCGGCCGAAGCCCGGCGAGAAAATGACGTGGTCGCGCACCAGGCCCTGGGCGCGTTCCAGGTCAACCACCCGGAACGATTCAGGTCCGGCGCCGAAGAATCCTGCCAGGCCCGGATGGTTGGGCAGCTGCAGCCGGATGGACTCGCCGATCCTCGCCGCGTGGCGGAGGCTGGCGGTGACCACAGCCAGTGACGTGCGGGGACGGGTGCGTGCGTGTTCGAAAACCAGTTGCACCACGCGGTTAACCTCGGCCACCACCGACTCCACACCCTCATGGTCGGCGCTGGGCAGTCCGGTCCCGTCCGGCAGGTACTCCACCAGCAGCGCCCGGTCCAGGCCCGTTGCGGACTGGCCCTCGGGCAGCCGGCGAAGGCCGCCGTCGTAAAAGTTCTTGCTCAGCTGAAGGACCAGGTCCTCGTCCACCGCGCGGTACACAAAGTTAAGCCGCCACACAGGAAGCACCGCGGACAATGCCTTGAAAGCACTCTCCACCCGCTGGTGGGCCGTCTCCCCCGCCGCCAGCCGCTCCACGCCCACGGTGAAGGTCCGCGGGCTGGCGATCATGGCGTCGCCGAAGGCTATGACCTGGCGGGCGCGGGCGATGGACGGAAGGACGGCCTGGAGCGAGGTCGCCTCGGAATCGAGGATCACCACAGCGTCGAAGTGCTGTTCCGCTGGCAGAAGGCCCGTCATCAGGTAGGGGCTGACGGACCAGACCGGTACCAGGGTGCCGATGAGGTCCGGGGCCTGCGCAGTCAGTGCCGGCAGGGATACCCTGCCGTCCTTGAGCAGGCTCTTGAGGAGATCGGCCTGGCGGGGGTGGGCGGCAATAGCGGCCCGCCACCGCTCGGCAAGGTCCCAGCGAAGCCGTGCAGCGCCGCTGGCGATATGGGCGTTGTCCGCCAACCTGTATTCGGCCTCAAGCTGCCGCAGGGCGTCACCGTCGGACATCGCCAGGTAGTCGTCGCCGCTGATCATGGCCTCAAGCGCCGATTGCCACCAGGCCAGTTCAAGTTCTGCCGCCACTGAATGGGCCGGCACCTCGCGCTCCGCGAGGTCAGCCAGGAGCTCCCCGAGCCCGTGCTCGCGCATGTTCTCTATCAGGAGGGTGCGTTCGGGCAGGGTCTTGAGCGTATCGGTATCCGCGACCAGCCGCTCGAGCCGCTCCATGAGCTCCGCGTACCGGACGGCGGACAGGTCGCCCCCGGCACTGGTGTGCCGCAGCGCTTCGCCCAACTGGGCCAGCTCGCGGTCCAGGGCACGATACATGGTACTGATTTCCGCGAGCCCGGAAGGAACCGCGGGGTGCCGCTGGGTGGTGGCGTAGCCTGCCCAGAGCGAGCGCTGTTCCTGAACCAGCACAAGCGAGCTGTGCAGGTCGGCGATATGCACGCCCGGCCTGACGTATTCCTTGGCAACCCTGCGCAGGCGCGAACGCTGCATGGCGGTCATTTCGATGCCCCGCTCGCGGCGCCAGGCTGAGGGCGCGGTGGCGGAGATCAGGTCCGTGACGGGCCGGTCGAAAATGTCCGGGGTGAACTTGTCCAGGCTTCCACGCACAGCCATCAGGAGCTCGAGCTGCTCTCCCCATTCAGCAAAGGACTCACCCAGCCGGATCTCGGCGTGCTCGGCCACTGCGTTCATCCGCTCACGCAGCGCGGGAAGGCTCTTTTCAACGGACCGGACCAGGTCCTGCGCCTCTTCTGTCTCCTTGCGGGTGAGCAGCCGCGCACCATACCAGGGGCTGGTGGTGGACGCCTTGCTGAAGCTTCCCAGCTCCGCCGCCCGGCGGAGCCGCCCGGCCAGCTCGTCCCGGTCCCGGATGCTGTCCAGGACGCTTCGCTTCAGGCGGACAGTAGTGGCCGGTGACGGGTGGATAGATGTGAGCTCAGCCAGTGACTGCATGGCCTGGTACGGCGAGCAGCCCCAGCGCTGGCGCACGTTGTGCAGCGACGCCACATGGTCCATCAGGGCATGGCGGTGCTCGGTCAGGGTGTTGTGCAGGTTCCCCAGCTGGGGTTCGAGGGATTTCTCGTTCCGGACAATGGCCCGGACCAGCTGTCCCTTCAGCTGCTGCGGAGTAACGTTCCCGGACAGCTGGAACAGGATGGATTCAAGCCCCAGGGCCTCCAGCTGGCCGGACACCTCGTTGAGGCTGGCCCGCCGGTCGCCCACCACCAGCACGGTCTTCCCGGCATCCACGAGGGCACCGATGGTGTTGATGGCAGTTTGTGTCTGGCCTGTTCCGGGAGGGCTGCTGACCACCATCGAATCGCCGGCACGGGCAGCGTCGATGACGTACTGCTGGTCGACGTCGGCATCGAGCAGGAGCATCTCGTCCTGCGGGTGCCTGCTGTCCAGTGGCGGGAACCGTGATGGATCCGGCTCCTCGACGTCCACTACTTCGCCGCCGGCCGCAGTGGCGAGGGCGGATACGAGGGGGTTGGAGTCGTTGATCCACGGATCGTCCAGGTTTCCGGAAAGGTCCGCGAACGTGGACACCAGCAGGTTGTGCTGGGCCTCGGCCCCATGGATGGGCCTGATCAGCGCCGCCAGGCGGTCCAGGACGGGCTGCGGATCGAACCGGGCCGTGCTGTAGGCGAGCCGGGTGACGGCGTTGACGTCAAAGACGATGCCGTGGATGTTCTTCAGATGCCGCACCAGGGCGGGATTGATGTGGGCCTGCTCGGTGAGCTGCAGCTCGTAGTCGTCCTCGCCCGGACGGACGGTAAGCGAAATCGCCGTGAGCATCACCGGCGCCGAGATGCGCTGCGGCTTGCCGCCTACTGCGGAGGTCCACACCACCGTGCCCGCCGAGAGGTATCCGGCGTCGATGCCGCGGTCGTTGGCAAGCTCAAAGATCTTGGACCGGATATTACGGGACGCCCGGGCTGCCACCACGTACTGCTGGCGGTCCCGGATGAGGGTGGAGAGCCGGGTCCGGCGCCCTGCCATGAGCTGGGCCAGGCCGGACGGGTGTGCATGGGTCAGGTCGATTGACCCTTCGGGCGTCTTGGTGAAGCGCAGCATGGTGTCCGCCCCGGTGACGGGTTTAAGCCCGGACAGCCATTTACGGAGCTCCTCCGAGCCCTCCGGGTGGCCTTGACCAACTGACACTACTGCCTTCTTTTCTGCGCTTGCGCGTGACGCCCTGGACCATACCGGCATAGATTCGAGAGTAGCCGCTCCGGCGCCGGACTGAGCGACCGCAACACTGGGGCGGGCTAAATTGGGCGAGGATTTCGGGGAAGAAACAGCAGTGGCCGGCCTCTTCACCAGAGGCCGGCCACTCATGCTGCTACTCCCACTCGATGGTTCCCGGCGGCTTGCTGGTGACATCGAGCACCACGCGGTTGACGCCTTCCACCTCATTGGTGATGCGGTTGGAGATCCTTGCGAGGAGTTCGTACGGCAGCCGTGACCAGTCCGCCGTCATGGCGTCCTCGGAGGAGACCGGACGGAGGACGATGGGGTGTCCGTACGTACGTCCATCACCCATGACACCGACGCTGCGGACGTCGGCCAGGAGGACAACCGGCATCTGCCAGACTTCGTTGTCCAGTCCGGCTGCGGTGAGCTCGGCACGGGCGATCGCATCGGCCTTGCGCAGCAGGTCAAGCCGCTCTTTGTTGACTTCGCCAACGATGCGGATACCGAGTCCGGGACCCGGGAAGGGCTGGCGGCCAACGATTTCCTGGGGCAGGCCCAACTGGGCACCGACTGCGCGGACCTCGTCCTTGAAGAGGGCGCGCAACGGTTCCACGAGCTCGAACTGCAGGTCCTCGGGGAGCCCGCCCACGTTGTGGTGGCTCTTGATGTTCGCTGCACCTTCGCCGCCGCCGGATTCGACGACGTCCGGGTACAGGGTGCCCTGGACCAGGAATTTGATTTTCTCGCCGTGTGCGGCCGCCTCGGCGATGATGGCCAGTTCCGCTTCCTCAAAGGCGCGGATGAACTCGCGGCCGATGATCTTGCGTTTGGTTTCCGGATCGCTGACACCGGCCAGTGCGGACAGGAAGCGTTCCTGCTCGTTTGCAACGTAGAGCTTCACGCCGGTGGCGGCAACAAAGTCGCGTTCCACCTGCTCGGCTTCACCTTCGCGAAGCAGGCCGTGGTCCACGAATACGCAGGTGAGCTGGTCACCAACGGCGCGCTGGACAAGGGCTGCAGCAACCGCGGAGTCCACGCCGCCGGAGAGGCCGCAGATGACCCGGGCATCGCCGATCTGCTTGCGGATCCGCTCCACCTGCTCCTCGAGGATGTTGCCCGTGGTCCAGTTGGGTTCGATCCCGGCGCCCTTGAAGAGGAAGTTTTCCAGGACCTGCTGGCCGTAGGCGGAGTGCTTGACCTCGGGGTGCCACTGGACACCGAAGAGGCCCTTCTCCTCATTCGCGAAGGCAGCCACTTCGGCTCCCGCCGTCGTCGCCAGTACTTCAAACCCCTCCGGCGCCTCGTGGACGGAGTCGCCGTGGCTCATCCAGGTCTTCTGGTGCTGTGGCATGCCCTCAAGGACGGAACGTCCCTCGCCAAGGATGGTGGTTTCCGTGGAGCCGTACTCACGCAGCCCGGTCTTGTCCACCTTGCCGCCCAGGGCGTTGGCCATGGCCTGGAAGCCGTAGCAGATGCCAAAAACGGGAACACCGGCTTCGAACAGGTCTGCTCCGACGCTCGGGGCGCCATCAGCGTAGACGCTGGAGGGGCCGCCGGAAAGGATGATGGCGGCGGGGTTCTTGGCGAGGAGCTGCTCGGTTGTATAGGTATGCGGAACCACTTCCGAATACACATTTGCTTCCCGGACGCGGCGGGCAATCAGCTGCGCGTACTGGGCACCGTAGTCAACAACCAGCACCGGCTTCTGGGAAGTCTGGGATGCAGTGGGAGTAGTCACCGTACTAGCCTACTTGGCGCCGTTGCGCCCGCGCACCTTGAGAAGCCGCGCTGTGACGCACCACTCCCCTCAACCGACCGCCGCGGCCATGGCGGCGGCCGGCGGCCATCAGTACCGCTGGGGTGCCTGCGGGTGGGCCGCGAGTTCGGCTTCCACCTCGGCATGGAACTTCTTCTCCACGATGAAGGACAGGAACGGGATAACGCCGCCCAGTGCCAGCAGGACCAGCTTCAGGAACGGCCAGCGCATCAAGGACCACAGCCGGAAGTTGGAGATCAGGTACACCACGTACATCCAGCCATGCACGATCAGGACCGTCACGGACAGATTAACGCCGCCCAGCACGCCTTGGGGTTCCGCGTCCGCGAACCCGAAGCCGAACGGCTGGCCCGTGACGGCGTTCGTGCCGCCGGCGAACAGGTACTGCCCGAACCCGTACCTCGCAATGAGCTCGGCGCACAGCAGCAGGAGCATGGTGCCCGTCAGGTAGGCCAGCACCTTGTAGAACTTCAGGGCGGACCGGATCTGCGCCTCAGTGCCGCCGAAACGGCGCTTCTTGCCGCCCGCCTTGCCACTGGTGTTGGTGCCTGTGTTGATGCCGCTGGCAGAGGCGGGGTTGGCCGGCTTCGGATCGATCATGGCTGTACCTTTTGCTGGTTCTTATCAGGTTGCTGGTGCTGGTTTTGCCCGGCCGGTGGATGGTCCTCGGCTTCGTCGAGGGCTTCTTCGAGGTCCCGGTGGTAGTCGTCTTTGACCAGCCGCCACCAGATGAAGAGTGCGAAGCCGGCGAACACAACCCACTCAAGGGAGTAGAAAAGGTTGAGCCAGTTGATTTTCTGGGCGGGCGGCTGGGGCCCGATCTCAAGGGGAAGGAGGTCTCCCCGCACGGCTGCGGCACTGGCATCCACGCCGTTGGCCACCTCGGCGGTGGCCGCTACGAAGCCGGGATAGCTGCTCACTTCCCAGTAATTGATCAGTTCAGCCACGGACACCGCGGTGGCCTGCCCGGGTGCTGCTGCCGTGCCGGCCAAGGGCGCCTCGGACGGCAGGAGCCGCCCTGTGAGTTCAATAGTGCCCGACGGCGGGTCGCCGGCATCAGCGGGATCGGCCACCCATCCCCGGGCCACCGGGATCCACGTCTGCGGTGAGGCGCCCACGCCGCTCAGGGTGGGAGCGCCGGAGACGGCGAAGGCGGAGACTACCCAGTAGCCGGTCTTGCCGTCGTGCAGCCGGCCCGGCACCAGGACCTGTTTGGCGGGATCGTAGGTGCCCTGCGCACTGACCATCTGGTCGGCGTCGGTCCCGTGGAAAAAGTCGCCGGGCTCCAGCGTCTGGGTGAGGGGCTGCACCTGCTCGGTGGCCGGGTTGACGGGCGCTTCCGGCTGGGTGGAGCGTCCGAACTGCCATTGGCTGAGCAGCACGAAGACCCCGGATATCACGATCGCAAAGACAAAGCCTGCGATCCATCGGGGCTTGAGGGCAGTTTTCCACACGTCTTAACCGTACTTCGTCCCGCTGTAGAACAACTAAACGCCTGGTGGCCCGGCCGGGGAGTCAGTGGTCGAAAAACACCAGGCTGGAATTGATGAGCTCCGAAATGACTTCGGCGTCATAGGCACGCCGGAGCGATTCGCGGAAGGACTCCTTGGACAGCGAACGGGCCAGGGTGGCCAGGACTTCGAGGTGGTCCGAGAAAGAACTGGCCGGGGTGGCGATCAACAGGATCACCGTGGCCGGGCCGTCCGCGGCGCCGAAGTCCAGGGCATGGCCGTACCTGGCAATGCCCACGGCGATCGAGGTGCGGGAGACGTATTCGCTGCGGGCATGGGGCAAGCCGATGCCGCCGGGAAGCCCGGTGGCCAGCTGGTGCTCCCGGGCGTTGACATGCTCAAGGAACCCGGGCAGGTCCGACACCCGGCCGGCGGCGAAGAGCCGTTCCGCAAGCTGGGTGGCGGCGTCCGCCTTGTCTTTTGCCTCAAGCTCCAGGATGACCATGTCGGGGGTGGTGAGATCGGCATCGTACCGGTCAAGTGGTTCCGCCAAGGCGTATCCCTTCAGTCAGGAGCTGGTGCCGCGGGCCCTTCAGCGCAAGGGCACGATATCTTCCACGCCCAGCCGGGCGGCGTCTGCGGATTCGTCGTCCGGCTGTTGCTGGCTCAGGCGTTCCGCCTCCACCCGTGCGATGTAGTGCCTGATCTCGTTTTCGCGTTGGGCCTCGCTCCAGCCAAGGACGTCACCCATCAGTTTAGCCACTACGGGAACGGCTGCCACACCGCGGTCCCACGCCTCGATCGAAATCCGGGTCCGCCGTGTGAGGACGTCGTGGACGTGGCGGGCGCCTTCGTGCGTGGCGGCGTAGACCGCTTCGGCCTGCAGGTAGTCGTCCGCGCCGGGGATCGGTTCGGCGAGGGCCGGGTTTTCCTTGATGATGGCCAGCACCTCGGGGGTCATGGACCCGTAGCGGTTGAGCAGGTGTTCTATCCGGGCAACGTGCACGCCGGATTCCTCCGCTGTGCGGTTCCGCCGGTTCCAGGCCGCTTTGAAGCCGCTCGCGCCCAGCAGCGGGATGGTTTCCGTGCAGCTTGGCGGGACCCGTTCGTCCATGGTCCGGGTGGCCTCGTCCACTGCATCCTTGGCCATCACCCGGTAGGTGGTCCATTTGCCGCCGGCTACCACCACCAGGCCGGGAACAGGGTGTGCCACAACATGCTCGCGGGACAGCTTGGCGGTGGAGTCGTTTTCCCCGGCCAGCAGCGGGCGCAGGCCGGCGTAGACCCCTTCCACGTCTTCGCGGGTCAGCGGCCGCTTGAGGACCTTGTTGACGTGCTCCAGGATGTAGTCGATGTCCTTGCTGGAAGCGGCGGGATGGGCTTTGTCCAGGTGCCAGTCCGTGTCCGTGGTGCCAATAATCCAGTGCCGGCCCCAGGGGATGACGAACAGCACGGACTTCTCGGTGCGCAGGATCAGGCCCACGGTGGACTGGAAACGGTCGCGGGGAACCACCAGGTGGATTCCTTTGGAGGCACGGACCTTCAGCTGGCCGCGCTCGGTGACCATGGCCTGGGTTTCGTCGGTCCAGACGCCGGTGGCATTGATGACCTGCTTGGCCCGGATCTTGAACTGCGTCCCGTCCTCATGGTTGACCACCTTGGCGCCTACCACCCGTTCGCCTTCGCGCAGGAAGTCCACCACTGCCATCTGGTTTACGGCGTGGGCGCCGTAGTAGGCGGCCGTCCGCACCAGGTTGGCGACGTATTTCGCGTCATCCACCTGGCCGTCGTAGTACCGGATGGATCCCACAAAGGCGTCGTCCTTCAGGCTTGGGGCCGCGCGCAGCGTTCCCCGTCTGGTGAGGTGCTTGTGGAACGGTACTCCCCTGCTGTGGCCACTGGAGACCGACATGGCGTCGTACAGGGCAATTCCGGCGCCAACGTAGGGCCGTTCGAGGAAGGGTTTAGTCAGCGGATACAGGAAGGGCACGGGCCGGGCCAGGTGTGGCGCGAGCTCGGAGAGCAGCAGTCCGCGCTCCTGCAGCGCCTCCTTGACGAGCGCGAAGTCAAGCATTTCCAGGTAACGCAGTCCACCGTGGATGAGCTTGGAGGACCGGGAGGAGGTTCCCGCCGCCCAGTCGCTCGCCTCGACGATGCCCACGTCCAGCCCACGGGTGACGGCATCCAGGGCAGCTCCCGTGCCCACGATGCCGCCGCCAACAATGAGGATGTCCAGCTCCCGGCCGGGGTCCGCCGTCGCCCTCAGCCGGTCGATCGCAGCTTCCCTGGCCGCAGGTCCCAAGGCTCCGCCGTTGTCCGGAAAACTCCTCATTGAACGCCTCCAGTGCCGCTTGTCCCGGTCGTGGAACCACACTACTTTGTCGCGGCACGCTTGGGCAGGGCAGGCACGGATCGGCCTGCTGCCCCCTCCGTCAGTTCCCGGAGTAGGGGGAAACGACGACGTCGACGCGCTGGAATTCCTTCAGGTCCGAATAACCGGTGGTTGCCATGGAGCGGCGAAGGGCACCGATGAGGTTAGCTGTTCCGTTGGTGTGGTGGCCGGGTCCGAAGAGGACCTCTTCAAGGCGTCCGACCGTTCCGACGTTGACGCGGTCGCCGCGGGGCAGTTCCAGGTGGTGTGCCTCCTGGCCCCAGTGCCAGCCCTTGCCGGGAGCTTCTTCCGCGCGGGCCAGCGCGCTGCCCAGCATCACGGCATCGGCTCCCATGGCAATCGCCTTGACGATGTCGCCGGAGGTGCCCATGCCGCCGTCGGCGATCACGTGCACGTACCGCCCGCCTGATTCGTCCATGTAATCGCGGCGGGCCGCTGCGACGTCGGAAATGGCCGATGCCATGGGCGAGTGGATGCCAAGGGCGCGGCGGGTGGTGGTGGTGGCGCCGCCGCCGAAGCCCACCAGGACGCCGGCTGCGCCGGTGCGCATGAGGTGCAGGGCAGGGGTGTACCCGGCCGCGCCGCCCACGATCACGGGGACGTCCAGTTCGTAGATGAACTGTTTGAGGTTCAGCGGCGCGTGGTCCTTGGACACGTGCTCGGCGGACACCGTGGTGCCGCGGATCACAAAGATGTCGACGCCGGCGGCCAGGACGGTCTTGTAGTGCTCCTGGGTGCGCTGCGGGGTGAGGGAGCCGGCCACGGTCACGCCGGCGGCCCGCATCTCAGCCAGGCGCGACGTAATCAGGTCGGGCTGGATGGGTGCCTTGTACAGCTCCTGCATCCGGCCGGTCACGGCGGGACTGTTGACCTCGTCTTCGAGCGCACCGATCTCGTCGAGGACGGGCTGCGGGTCCTCATACCGGGTCCAGAGCCCTTCAAGGTCCAGCACACCCAGGCCGCCGAGCTTGCCCAGGGCAATGGCTGTTGCCGGAGACATGGCCGAGTCCATGGGGGCCGCGATGACGGGCATTTCGAACTGGTAGGCATCGATCTGCCACGAGACGGAGACGTCCTTAGGGTCGCGGGTACGACGGTTAGGGACAATTGCAATGTCATCCAGGGAGTAGGCACGACGCCCACGCTTGCCACGGCCGATCTCGATCTCGTAAGTCACTGCTCTAGGTTATCCCAGCCAGGCTGGTGTCCTCGTCTGAAGGCCGGGCCCACGTACGGCACGGCATCGTCGGGGTGCACACCACCGTGGAGGAAGCTACACCCCTTCGGCCTCGGCGTCCTCAGGGCCCACGCCAGCAGGGTTCCCCAGCCGAGCTTGCGAGGTCAGGGGGCTGGCGGGGATCTGGGATTCGAACATCCGGAAGTAGCGGCCCCGAAGTGACACCAGTTCTTTGTGCGTGCCCTGCTCCACTATCCGGCCGTCCTCCAGCATGTACACAATGTCCGCCTTTTCGATGGTGGCCAGGCGGTGGCTGATAGCGATGATGGTGCTGCTCCGGTCCGCGAAAAGGCGGGTGAAAATGCGGTGCTCAGCCAGGGCGTCGATGGCCGACGTTGGCTCGTCCATCACCATGAATGAGGCATCCCGGTAGAAGTTCCGGGCCATCGCCAGCCGCTGCCACTGGCCGCCCGAAAGGCCGCTGCCCTTACGTCCGCGCGGGTCTTCCATCCAGTTGCTGACGTGGTTGTCCAGTCCGTTGGGGAGCTTATTGATGAAGTCCAGCGCCTCAGCGTCCGCGGCGGCCCTGCGGATGCGGACCTCGTCCCGGGCCGAGTCGACGTCGCCGAAGTAGATGTTTTCCGCTGCCGTGGCGAACTCGTATTTGAGGAACTCCTGGCTCAGCACGGCCAGGTGCCGGTGCCAGGAGGTGACGTCGACGGCGGCCAGGTCCACGCCGTCGAGCATTACCTGCCCGGAGTCGGGGCGGTAGAGGCCGGCGAGGATGCGGATCAGGGTGGACTTCCCGGCACCGTTCTCCCCCACGATGGCGATGTGCTGGCCTTCGCGGATGGTCAGGCTGATGCCGCGGATCACCTCGATGTCGCTGCCAGTGTACGTGAAGCGGATGTCCTTCAGCTCAACGGTTTTCGGGGATTGCAGCAGCGGCGGGGCTTGTTCCGAGTGCACTGGCAACGCCATAAACAGTTCGTAGTCCTTGAGATTGGCCAGATCCTCGTCAATGGAGCTGAGGGAGGAGACCAGGTTGTTGGCCGTGGACAGTGCCCGGCTGACGATCTGCTGCACGTAGAGGAACTGGCCCACCGGCTGTGCGCGGGTGATGATCTGCCCCACCACCCAGATCAGCGAGACCACTTCTGCGCCGTACTGAAGGGCGTCGGCGGCAAGCTGCTTGGGGATGTAGCGGCGCTGGAAATCAAGGCGGCGGCGCTCATCGGCATCACGAAGGCGGGAGCGGAGATCCATCAGGAAGCCCACGATGCCGTACAGCCGCATCTCGGCAATGTGCTGCGGCCGGAGCAGGTTCTGTTCTATCATCCGGCGCTGCCGCCGGGAGTCCACCTGCGTGTTCCAGTGCGCGATCTGCTCCCGGGACAGCTTGAACTGCAGATACACGCTGGGCACGATGGCCACCAGGACAATCACCGCGATCCACCAGCTGACCAGCAGCAGGGCTCCCACGGCGAGGACCACCGAGACGAGCTGGGTGAAGATGGCGGCAATCCGGTCCAGTACGCGGGCGTAGGAGTCGGAGAACCGCTTGGCGCGGTCGTACAGGTCAACGGTTTCTTTGTCGTCGTAGCGCCAGAACTCGAGCGCGAGGAACCGCTCGTACATCTGGTCGCCCACGATGGCGCCCACTTTGAAACTCATCAGCTGCTGGATGTAGCGGTCCACACTGTTGAAGGCGCCCCAGAAGAGGCCCAGCGCGGCGGTGATAATGACGTAGACAATTGCCACTTGGCCCGCCCCGGCGTCACCGGCGTAGGCGGCTGCCAGTGCCGTGGTGGTGAGCGCGGCGAAGTACGTGGTCACCAGGGGAAGCACCGCCGAAATCAGCGAGCCGAGCACTTTCATGACCACAGCGCCCGGAGAGGCACGGAAGCTGACCCGCAGTACCTGTGCCACGGCCCGGGCATACGGGCGAAGGGCCAGCCGCCGCGAGGGTTCCCGATTGGGGGTCAGTTCAGCGGGGTGGCGCGGTGGGGGCATGGAATCAGCCTAGTGCCGTGCCCGGCAAGGCGGGTCAGTACTCTTCCCCGTATTCGTACTCCGGGAAGTCGAAGCAGGCACTGAAACTTCCAATCTGAAGGCTCTCGGGGCCATCCCAGAACGAGACCAGCAGGTGGGTTCCGTCTTCGTGCAGAAGATCAACCCGACGTTTACCTTCGTTGTCCTTCGAGTCTTTGGCGGACCAGCCGGACCGGTCGGAGAAGGAGGCCTTCACGCCGTCGAGAAAATCGTCCCGATCGAGGCCGGGACGCAGCTGCACCTGCCCGGTTCCGACCCACTTCTTCTGTTCCCCGCGACAAGACATCAGGCTCGATGTGTCGCTCTCGAAAACCGAGATGGCCAGCTCTCCCGGCACCATCTCGATGATTTCGTGCTGCGCGGCCAGGAGCTTGGACTTGGCAGATTCGAGTGAGATTGACGGCATTGTTCCGCTTTCCTGTGACCTTGTTCCTGCTCCGGTTCCTGTCCCGCACGCTGACAGCGCCAGACCCAGCGTGAGGGCAAATCCGGCGGATCGCATCCGCGCGGACGGCCGCCCTCTTCTGCTACCGGCTGTTGATAGCGCTGCGGACGTCTTCCAAAGCAGCCTCATTATCCGGGCCGGTGGTCGCAACGAGGCTGTGGTTGCCGATATCGTAAGCGTCCGTCCAATCGGTCCCTCCCGGCGGCGTATAGACGTGCTTCTCAAAGGCTGGCTCCTTCATAGGGTAGTTGTCCCCCACGGCGCCGCTCAGTTCCGCGGTCAGGAGGATGTCAGGGTAGGTGTAGCTGAAGTACTTTGTGTCCTGGTTAGGCGACCAGCCAAGGGGCATAGCAGCGCCGGACAAGGCAATCACCTTGTCATACTGCGCGCCCGCAACCTCAGAGCCCGTGACGTTGCGCAGTCCCCAGCTGTGACCGATTCCCACCGTTTGGGCGTTGGGCGCCAGTTCAAGGTCCACCGCCGCCTGGAAGTCACGCAGCGCCGGTGCGGTGGACGCCACAAATTCGTCGCTTTTAGCCTCGACGAGGAACGCCTCAACGAAATCACCGTCAGGGAACTCAGTTCCCTTGTAGACGAAGGCCACCGTGCCGTTGGTGGGGTCGGACTCCACCAGGTACCGCCCAACCGCCTGTGGACCTCCATCGTGGAAGGAGGCTTCATTCGTGGTGGTACCCGGGACATAGGTGATGGCCGTGGAGGTACCGGGACCGTAGCTGCCGATCATCTCCACGATCGAACTGTTGGCTGGGTCATACGCCGCCAGCTGCACCTTGCCGTCGACCACCTTTTGAAGGTATTGGAGTCCATCCTGCCGTTTTTGCCACGCATCGTGTTCGGCAGCAAAGCGTGCAGGATAGCTTGAGTCAAGGATCCAGGGATTCAGCCGGGGCTCAGGATCGTTGTTCTCCAGCCAGTCAATCCGGGCCTGGGCGTTGTGTTGGTTGGCCTCGATCCGTGCATCAAACGGGATTCCATTGGTGTTTCCCGCCAGCTGCGGGTGGTTGCGGATGAATGCCTCCTGCTGGTCGCTGGTCAGCCCGAGCCACCAGGTTCTGACCTCGGCAGAAGACTTGCCGTCAAGGTCTTCCGGCCGCGGCTCCGGCAACCGCTCGACGCCGGGCAGAGACGGCAGCGTTGAAGCACCGCCTGCCGCACTCGCAGACTGCTGTTCATCGGCCTGCCGCATCAGGTCCTCTGCGGCCTGCTGAAGGAGCGTGACGGCCACCCCGAGCGAGCGGCTGTGGACGTTCTTCCATTCCTGGCGGAAGGCCTCCGCATCCGGGCCCGGCCAGGCCGTGCCGGCCACTCTGCCGGTCAATGCCAGGCGTTGTCCATCCAGTTTCCGGCAGGCCGTGCGCATCGCGGTTGCGAGCTGCCGCAGCTGGTCAATATCGGCCCCATAGAATCCGCCGCCCAAACCGTCCCCCAATTGCCGGATATATATCTATCGAATGTACTTTCTGGCTCAAAAAGAAGGGATGGGCAGTAGTGCCCATCCCTCCTGGTTGGTCAGCGGGAGCCGTAGTTTGGCGCCTCGACCGTCATCTGGATGTCATGCGGGTGCGATTCCTTCAGGCCGGCCGGGGTGATCCGGACGAACTTGCCGCGCGCCTTCAGTTCGGGAATGGTGGGCGCACCGGTGTAGAACATGGTCTGGCGCAGGCCGCCCACCAGCTGGTAGGCCACGGAAGCCAGTGGCCCGCGGTACGCCACACGGCCTTCAATGCCTTCAGGAATGAGCTTGTCGTCACCGGAAACGTCCGCCTGGAAGTAACGGTCCTTGGAGTAGGACGTGTTCTTGCCCCGCGACTGCATGGCGCCAAGGGAGCCCATGCCGCGGTACGACTTGAACTGCTTGCCGTTGACGAAGATCAGCTCCCCCGGGGACTCGTCACAACCGGCCAGCAGGGAGCCGAGCATCACGGTGTCGGCACCGGCTACCAGGGCCTTGCCGATGTCGCCCGAGTACTGCAGCCCGCCGTCGGCAATCAGGGGCACCCCGGCAGGGATGGCTGCCTTGGCGGATTCGTAGATGGCCGTGATCTGCGGGACGCCCACACCTGCCACCACGCGGGTGGTGCAGATGGAGCCCGGTCCCACGCCCACCTTGATGCCGTCAGCGCCGGCATCGATCAGAGCCTGGGCGCCTTCACGGGTTGCCGCCTGACCGCCGATGACGTCCACATGTGCTGCCACGGGATCGGACTTCAGGCGCCGGATCATGTCCAGCACGCCCTGCGAGTGGCCATTCGCGGTGTCCACGAACAAGGCGTCGACGCCGGCATCAACCAGAGCCATGGCGCGCTCCCAGCCGTCCCCGAAGAAGCCGATGGCAGCGCCTACGCGGAGACGGCCTTCATCGTCCTTCGTGGCCAGCGGGTACTGCTCCGCCTTGGTGAAGTCCTTGGTGGTGATCAGGCCCTTCAGCCGGCCCTGCTCATCCACCAGGGGCAGCTTTTCGATCTTGTTGGTGGCCAGCTTGTGCGAGGCCTCTTCGCGGCTGATGCCCACGTGCCCGGTAACCAGGGGCATCTTGGTCATGACGTCGCTGACAAGCCGCAGCGGGAAGTCGGACTCCGGCACAAAGCGGGTGTCGCGGTTGGTGACGATGCCCAAAAGGCGGTTGTCCTCGTCAACAACCGGCAGGCCGGACACACGGTACTGGGCGCACAGGTCATCGAGTTCGCGCAGCGTGGCCTCAGGCCTGATGGTCAGCGGGTTGGTGATCATCCCCGACTCGCTGCGCTTGACCCGGTCCACCTGGTCCGCCTGGTCAGCGATGGACAGGTTGCGGTGCACCACGCCCAGGCCGCCCTGGCGCGCCATGGCGATAGCCATCCGCGACTCGGTCACAGTGTCCATGGCGGCCGACAGCAGGGGCGTCTGCACGGTGATCCGCTTGGAAATACGGGAAGACGTGTCCGCTTCCGAAGGGATGACCTCGGTGTGGCCGGGAAGCAGCAGGACGTCGTCGTAGGTCAGGCCGATGAAGCCAAAGGGGTTGTGTTCGGGCTCGGTCATGAGTGCGCCTCTTACCTTGGTTGCGTGCGGGTAGGGGTTGCAGCCGATGACCAGCCCGTCATTACGGGACTGGCCTGTGCAGGAAGTTGTGCAGACCACCGCGCGAAGCGGCCGTCCGGAGGTCAGAAAGTGTTGAGTAAATATTAGAACCTCGGCGCCGATCCCCCTATTCCATGCAGCCAATGTGAGCAACCGCACGCCCCACCCGCTCCCTGACTTCCCAGCCGCGGGCTCACAAATCAGTCCCAGCCTGTGGCGGCGAGGAGGCGCTGTTCGAACATGGGGATCATGGTCTCCACATAGGTACGGGTGAGATGGTTGTCGTCCTTGTAGACGTACACGTTTCCCACCACGCCTGGGCAGATGCCGCGGGCGCAGATGAAGTCGCTCAGGTCCATCAGGTGGAGCCCCTCAACTTTGCCCCGGTAGCCCTCCAGCGGTGACGGGTCCGCCAGGGACTCGTCCAGGGGCACGCTGCACTCGTGGGCTTCAGTGCCGTTCCGCTGCACGCACTCCGGCATGTTGAAGGTGAACCGCGGGTTGTCCCGGATCCCGATGATCTCGATGCCCGCGTCGGCGAACGGCCGGACGCCGTCCAGGTAGCCAGGCACCTCGGTCTCGAACGGCGCTTCCTCGTGCGTCAGCGACGCCACGGTGAACACGGCATCCGGCCGGTGTTCCAGGACGTAGGCTGCACTGGCCTGGTTGTAGGCGTTGCACTCAGCGTTGCGGGTTTCGGATTCGGCCCCGAAGCGGCAGGCCGGCATCAGCAGCGTTACCAGTTCCCAGCCGCGTGCTGCCGCGATGGGAGCGAGGGCGCCCAGGTACTGCTGCGAGTGCGAATCCCCGAGGACCACAATGCGCTTGGTCACCTCCCCCTCCGGGACCGCCTGCCGGCAGCCCTCGAGGATGGGATCGAGGGTGGCATTGGCACCGACGCACGGATCCTGGATGCCGGCCCAGTCGTTGTCCAGGGCGGCGGGGCCCGGGATGATCCTGGCGTCGGGAGCCGGCATGGCAGCGTTCCCGGGGGTGAGCGCCGCCGCCCCCGGCGTCAGCTCGCGGGGCTGTGCCGCCGTCGCGCTTTCCTCAGCGGTGAGCGTGGTCTGCCAGATGGCCACGGGGCCTGCCAGCAGGGCGCCGCAGGCAACAATCACGACGGCGGTGCGCCACGCGCGCAGTTTCGGCCAGTGCCAGTCCCGCAGCGGCTTCTCCACGAAGCGGGTGGTGAGGACGGCCAGGACCACGGAGGCCCCGACGATGGCGAGGCCCTGGATCAGGTTGGGTGCCTCCACGCCGGTGGCGGCGAGCGCAAGGACAAGGACGGGCCAGTGCCACAGGTACAACGCGTAGGAATTGTCGCCCAGTGCCACCAGCGGCTTGCTGCTGAGGATCCTGTCCACGCCGAAGCGGCTCCCGGTCTGCCCGGCCGTGATGATGGCGGCGCCGGCCAGCGTGGGCCACAGCGCGACGTATCCGGGGAAGGATCGGTCCACGGTCAGCAGCAGGCCGCACGAGACCATGGCCGCCAGCCCGGCCCAGCCCAGCACTACCCGCAGCCCACGTGCGGGTTTGAGGTAGGGCAGCGCGAGGGCCAGCAGGGACCCCAGGGCGAACTCCCAGAGGCGGGCGCGGGTGTCGAAGTAGGCGTACGCCTGGTTGGTGGCGGTCTGCTCCGCCGAGTAGGCGAGCGACCAGGCAAAGACCGTGCCGAAGACCACCGCAAGCAGCCCGCGGTAGGTCATGCCGGCACAGGCAGGAATCCGGCGCAGGAGCACCAGCAGCCCTGCGGCGCCGGCGAAGACCAGCGGCCAGAGGATAAACACCTGGCCCTGGATGGAGAGCGACCAGAAGTGCTGGAGGGGGCTGGCCCCCGCGTGGTCCTGGGCGTAGTAGTCAACGGCGGTGTTGGCGAGCAGCCAGTTCTGGCTGTACAGGAGGGAGGCCCATGCCTGGTCCAGCACCTCCGGCCAGCGGCTCTGCGGCAGGATCAGCCAGGTTCCGGCGAGGACGCCCAGGATCACCACGACGGCGGCCGGCAACAGCCGCTTGAACAGGTGCAGCCAGTGCGCCACGAGGCCGAACGGACGCCCGGCCTCGGCTTTCCGGACGAACGACAGTGTGAGCAGGAAGGCGGAGATCAGCAGGAAAATATCCACGCCGCCGGACACCCGGCCAAGCCACACATGGTAGGCAACCACCATAAGCACGGCGAGCGCCCGGAGCCCCTGGACCTCGGGCCGGAAGGTGGGTTTCCGGCTTTTGGTACTGGCTCCGGGCAGCGGTTTGGCTGCAGCCTCTGTTCTCGCTACGGACACAAATAGACCTCACTGGCGCATAGGCAAAACATCGATTCTACCCAGGGCGGGTATTTTTCCGGCCAAGTACCGCGCGTCGCGGCCCGCTCCCGGCAGCGTTGCCGATGCCGCGGCGTACAAAAATTCCTGCCCCAGGAAGAACAAACCCGGCGTATCGAGCGCCGCGCCACGGTGCTGCCGCGGCAGCTCACCGTCCACGAGCAGGTCCGGATCGATCCAGCTGAAGTCGTCACGGAAACCGGTGCACCAGATCACGTTTGCAACGTCCAGCCGGGTGCCGTCCGCCAGGACCGGCTTCCCGTCCTGCACGCCAGTGACCCGTGGCACCAGGCGCACCCCGGCCGCGGCCAGATCCTTGGTTTTGGTCCTGATCAGGGGCGCGGCGTGTGCCTTGAATGCGGGCGCCACTTTGCGTCCCACCGGAGTGTTGAGGTTCAGGACGTGCAGGCCGAGGAAACGCACCACCGGCAGCACATAACGGGCGGCGGCCCGCCCGTGCTTCACCGGCAGTTCGCCGCCGGGCTTTCCGGCGACAGTGGTGGGATGCGTCCTGCTCACTTCGAAGGCGATCTCCGCACCAGAGTTTCCCAGCCCCACCACCAGGACGGAGCCGTCCTGCAGCTGTCCCGGATTCCGGTAAGCGGCCGAATGGAGCTGGAACGTGGAGGGTGCCAACTCCGCGGCGAAGGCGGGAACCTTGGGGGCCTGGCTGACTCCGGTGGCGACGATGGCGTTGTGCGCCTCCCATCGGCGTCCATCGGCGGCTGCTGCGATGAAGTGCCCGCCTTCCCGCCACAAGCGTTCCACCCGGGTGCCGTGCAGCACGGGCAGGGCGTTCCGTTCGGCGTATTCTTCCAGGTATCCGGCCACCTCATCCTTGGTGGGGAAGGACAGCGGGTCTGCCGGGAACGGCTCGCCCGGCAGTCCGTCGTACTTGGCGGGGGTGAACACCCGGAGCGAGTCCCAGCGCTGGCGCCATGCGTCTCCCGTGCGCGGGTTCGCGTCCAGGATGAGGAATTTCCGTTGCTGCTTCTTCAGGTGATGGCCCAAAGTGAGGCCTGCCTGGCCGCCGCCGATGATGATCGTGTCCAGCATGCCGGTCACGTTGTTGTTGTTCATGGCGTTGCTCCTGCTTCTTTAACGCGGATGCCTGCTGTTGAACGTTCCTGGTGTCCTGCTGTCCGGGTGCTCCGGCCGTCGCTGTCCGCTTCCCGGTAGCGCAGCCACCATGCCAGCATCAGCGCGGACGCCATGACGTAGGCCAGGTGGAGGACCCAGATGGGCCCGGCCGGGAGGTTGAAAACGTAGACGCAGTGCACGGCGTTGGCTACATTGCTCAGGACCAGGTTCCCCAGGCTGTAGGAAGCGAGGTCGCGGGTGCGTGCGGCTTTCACCAGCATTGGCAGCATTCCTGCGGCGAACAGCACCGTCGAAAGCGTGCCGGCAAGGACTGGAAGGTTCATGCTTTGAGGCTATGGGCGCGGGCATGAGGTACGCGTCGGGCAAAATATGCAAACGTCTGGCAGGAACGGCTGGGTAATTGTGTGCAGATCCCGTCAGCCGGCGAGCCCGTGTTCAAAGGCATACCTGGTGGCCGCGGCCCTCGAGGACAGGCCCAGCTTCAGGAAGATGTTGCTGATGTGCCTGGCCACGGTTTTCTCGCTCAGGAACAGGCCTGCCGCAATGGCCCGGTTGCCCTGCCCGGAGGCCACGAGGCGCAGCACCTCCGCTTCCCTGGGGGTCAGGGGCCCGGCAGTCCCGCCCTCGTCCCTTGGCATGAGTGACGCCGCCCAGGCCGCAGCCGGAGCCGCCCCCAATTCCAGGAATTCCGCATGCGCCGCCTCGAACTCCATGCGGGCTGACGCTTCATCGCCAAGGTCCCGGCAGGCCCGCCCGATCAGCACCCGGCAGCGTGAAGCCTCGTACGGCACGCCAAGTTCAAACCAGAGATGCCAGGCCTGCCGCAAGGATTGGGACGCACCGCCCGGATCACCTTCCTCCAGCCGGACCGCTCCATCAGCCTGGTGTGCGACCGCCCGCACCATGGGCAGGGGGCACTCCTGCGCGAAGCGGGCCAGTTCCTGGGCTCCTTGCCGCGCCGCGGGCAGGTCCGGCGCTGCCAGCTCGATGTCCACCAGCGCGGGCAGCAGATGCCGGCGGGTAGCCGCGTCAGCCAGGCCAGCCGCGCGGCGGATCATTGCCTGTGCCTGCTGCACGTCGCCGCGCGCCAAGGACACCAGGGCCAGTCCGGGCTGCGGCTCATAACCGCTGCGCGCCGCCTGCGTGAAGGAAGTTTCAGCCAGATCCAGTTTTCCGGTCAACCGCTCTACTTCGCCCTGCTGGTAATGGCCCCCGTACATCGCCTGGGGATCACCCCGGCCGGATCGCTCCTGGGCCGCGGCGGCTGCCTCAAGCGCTTCCGCCCAGGCCCCGTGCAGCCGGAATAGCTCTGCCCTGTGGGCCTGGCATTGTCCGCTGAAGGCGACCATGTCGGGGCGGTCCCGGCACCAGCGGTCGAGGGCGGCCGTCCATTGCAAGGCCCGCTCCAGGTCGAAGGCAATGTGGCAGTTTCCGATCACGGCGCAGTAGGCAATCCCTGACGGCACTGCTGAAAGTTCGCCCGCCGTGACAGCCACCATCACTTCGTCGAAGATCCGCAGGCCTTCCTCGGACCGGCCCAGTTCCAGGGTGGCCTGGCCGGTGCCGAGCAGCGCGAGCGCGGACAGGTCCCTGTCCTGGAACCGTTGGCCGATCTGCGCAGCCTCGGAAAACAGCTTGAGGGCTCCTGCGGGGTCCCCGCCGTACAGCATTCCCAGGCACTGGGGGATGAGCAGGAAGCCCTGCACCGCGGCCGGTTCGCCGAGTTCATCCACCAGCCTCCGGCCGCGTGCCAGCCAGCCTCCGGCCCGCGCCCCCTCCCCCAGATGCGTTAGGTGCATCGCCATCCAGCCTGCACACCTGGCGGCGCCCACGATGTCGCCCATGACCAGGTACTCCTCGTGGGCCCGGGTGAGCGATTCAAGGCCGGTGACCGCGCTGCCGGTAAGGATCTCCGCTGTGGCCAGCCGTTCAAGGTCCGCTGCCGGCAGTCCGCCACGCTGGTCCGCATCGCGGAAGTTTTCGAACGCATCGGTCCAGCGGTGCTCACGAAAGGCTGACCGGCCCTGGTCCAGGCCTGTCTCAGCTGTCACCTGGCCTCCTTTCGGATACCACCCTGCCGGCCGCCATCCCGGCGCCTGCAGGACATCCCACAATTCACGGCCGGCCGTGCTTAAGCGCCACCGTACGCCCGCGGCGCAGCTGAGACAACAGCCTGACCGGCTAGGAGCGGAGCAGCCCGCGGAGTGTTTGGATGCTGTCTGCCTCCGCCGCCGTTTTGTCGTCGCGGTAGCGCTTGACGCGGGCGAAGCGGAGCGCGATCCCGCCCGGATAGCGCGTGGACTGCTGCACGCCGTCGATTGCGATCTCGACGACAGTGACGGGTTCCATCCACACGGTTCCGGCGGTGCGGCGCACCTCGAGCTCCTGGAACCTTTTGGTCTGCCATTGCAGCAACGCGTCGGTGAGGCCTTTGAAGGTTTTGCCCACCATCACGTACCCGCCGGGCGGCCCGAACTCTCCGGCGGGGTCAAGCGCGCCCAGGTGCAGGTTGGACAGAAGCCCGGTGCGCCGCCCCGACCCCCACTCGCAGGCGAGCACCACCAGGTCGTAGGTGAGCACCGGTTTCACCTTGATCCAGTTGGATCCACGCCGACCGGCCGCGTAGGCCGATCCCACGGCCTTCACCATCACGCCCTCGTGGCCGGCGGCGAGCGCATCGCTGGACACTTGCCCGGCAACAGCGGCATCAGCGGTGATTGTTCCGGGGATTCTGTGCCCGGGCGCGATGCGTTCGAGCACCGCGAGCCGCGTGGCCAGCGGCTCGTCCAACAGGTCGCGGCCGTCCAGGTGCAGCACGTCGAAAAACCATGGGTGCAGCAGGGTGGTGCGCGCCGCCTCCGCCCCGAAACGGGACATCGTCTCCTGGAATGGCCGGGGCCCGCCGTCCTCGTCCAGGGCGAGGGTCTCGCCGTCGAGGATCACGTCGCGCACCGGCAAACCACGCACCACCTCCACCACCTCGGGCAGGCGGTGGGTCACTTCGGCGAGCGTTCGGGTGAAGATGCGCACGTCGTCGCCAACGCGGTGCACTTGGATGCGGGCGCCGTCGAGCTTATATTCCACGGAGGCTTCGCCCGTGACCTCCAGCGCCGCGCCCACGCTGGCCGCGGTGGCGGCGAGCATGGGCTGCACGGGACGGCCGACGACGAGGCCCACCTCGTCCAGCTCGGCCGCCGTGCCCGTCAGCGCCAGCAGGGCGGTACCGCCGAGATCGCCGGAGAGCATGGCCGCGCGGCGAACTGCCTCAACCGGCCGGTCCGCGGCACGCGCCACCGCATCAGTCAGTACGCCCTCCAGCGCGCCGGTCCGCAGCTCGCCCAGCAGCACTCCAGCGATGAATGCCTGCTCGCGTTCGGTGGCTGCCGCGGTCAGTGTGCGGAGGGTGGCGGCGCGTTCCGCGGCGGATCCGGCGCCGGCACTGGCGAGCAGCCGGTCCAGTGCGGCGTCGAGGTCGGCCACGGTGAGGCTGGGTGCAGCGGCGGGCTCTCCCATGGCCGCCGACATACCGCGCCAACCGATCCCTACCCGGCCCTGGCGCGGCTTGGCACTGAGCAGGCCCACCGCCGTCGTGATCGCCGCCGGGTCCAGCCGGCGCAGCAGGTCCGCCAGCGCCTCCACCTTCGCGAGCCTGGAGCGGGTGGACGCGACGGCGTCCGTGGTCTTCACGAGCTCGTCGAGCAGCATGGCATCAGTCTGCCACGCGGACTCTGGACAGCGCCCGGAGGCTGCCCCACACTGGACGCGTGGGAATCATAGTCGCAAACCTGTTCCTTACCCTTGACGGCGTGTACCAGGCGCCCGGCGGCCGCGAAGAGGACACCGAGGGCAACTTCGCCTTCGGTGGCTGGCAGGCGCCGGTGTCCGATGACGACGCCGGGGCCGCCATCGGCGAGGAGATCGCCAAGATTGACGCCCTGCTTCTGGGCCGGAAGACCTATGACATCTTCGCCGCCTACTGGCCCCACCAGTCCGACGAGATCGGGGGCACACTGAACCGGGTGCCCAAGTTCGTTGTGTCCAAGGGCATTACATCCCCTGGCTGGGAGGGCACCACGGTACTGCCGGATGCCACCGCCGCGGGTAGGCTCCGTGACGAGTACGGCGAGGTGCACATGTTTGGCAGCGGCGTCCTCATCCGCTCGCTGCTCGCGGCCAACGTGCTGGACCGCCTCCACATCTGGCTCTATCCGGTGACCTTGGGGCAGGGAAAACGCCTCTTCGACGCCGGGACCATCCCCGCCTCCTTCCGCCTCGCCGAGCCCGCACGAAGCTTCCCGAAAGGCGCAGTGTCCCTGGTCTACGAGCGCGCGGGCGACGTTGAGACCCGGGAGATGGGCTAGCGCCTTGGCCAGGGTCATCGCAGCCATCACCACCTCGGTTGACGGTTTTATTACCGGCCCCGACGACGGGCCGGCCTACGGCCTGGGCAAGGGCGGCGAACGGCTGCACTACTGGGTGATGGGCGGCCCCTGGACCTACGACGGCGGACACGACTTCGCAATGAACGGCCCCGACAAAGACTTCTATGACGGACTTGTTGCAGGGTTGGGTGCCGGCATTGTGGGCCGCGGGATGTACGACGCTGCCGGAGCATGGGGCGGGACCAACCCGTTCCCGGGCCCGCTGATGGTGCTTACCCACCGTGTGCAGGACCAACCTGCCGCCGAGTCCGGCTTCACGTTTGTGTCCGGGCTTGAGGACGCCCTGGCGCGGGCTATTGCGGAGGCCGGAGGCAAAGACGTGTCGATCGGCGGCGG
This sequence comes from Pseudarthrobacter sp. W1I19, assembly GCF_030817835.1. Classification (NCBI taxonomy): domain Bacteria; kingdom Bacillati; phylum Actinomycetota; class Actinomycetes; order Micrococcales; family Micrococcaceae; genus Pseudarthrobacter; species Pseudarthrobacter sp. W1I19. Next base: position 1,241,842 of record NZ_JAUSZR010000001.1, on the reverse strand, counting down.
CGCGGACGTGATCAGGCAGGCGCTGGCCGCCGGGCGGGTGGACGAGCTCGTGCTGTCCACGGCACCCGTGATCCTGGGAGCGGGCAAGCGCCTGTTCGACGGCTTCGATCGCGACGTCGACCTTGAAATCATCAAAACAGTCAGCTCCACATTTGCCACCCATGTGCGTTACGCCGTAAAGAAGTAGGGCTTACTCGCGGTAATTAGGACAAATGCACCAACGCGCCATCAGCTTTTGCCGTCTTCCATCCCATGCTCCATCAGCTCCTGCGGCTTTTGACTCATCGCGCCATCACTTACAGGGAAAGTCCGGCGGCGGTGCTTCCGCCGGCGTTATGCCTTCGGCACCTTCGGTTCACCCCGATGGTGATGGAGGGTTGCCCCAATTTCTGCAGGACGTGATGGCGGGTCCACATGCGGCCGACGGCACAAAAAACCGGCCCAGCTGATGCTGGACCGGTTTTGTGAGTACGGGCCTGGGCCGGTGGGGATTAGTGGCTGTGGCCGTGGCCTGCGTGCTCGTCTTCGTCGGCAGGCTTCTCTGCAACGAGGGTCTCGGTGGTGAGAACCAGGGCAGCGATGGAGGCTGCGTTGCGGAGGGCTGCGCGGGTGACCTTGACGGGGTCGATCACGCCGGCGGCGATCAGGTCCTCGTACTCGCCCGACTTGGCGTTGAAGCCGTTGTTGGTTTCGAGTTCGGCAACCTTGGCCGTGATGACGTAGCCGTCGAAGCCGGCGTTCTGGGCGATCCAGCGCAGCGGCTGGACCAGCGCGCGGCGGACGATGCCCACAGCAGCTGCTGCATCGCCGTCGAGGGCCTTGACCGCGGGGTCCTCATCCAGTGCCTTGAGGGCGTGGATCAGGGCCGAACCGCCGCCGGCCACGATGCCTTCTTCGAGGGCAGCGCGGGTGGAGGACACAGCGTCCTCGATGCGGTGCTTCTTTTCCTTCAGCTCAACCTCGGTGGCTGCGCCGACCTTGATCACGCCGATGCCGCCGGCCAGCTTGGCCAGGCGCTCCTGGAGCTTCTCCTTGTCCCAGTCGGAGTCGGTGCGGGTCAGCTCGGCACGCAGCTGTGCCACGCGGGCTGCCACGTCCTCGGCCGTACCGGCGCCGTCAACGATGGTGGTGTTGTCCTTGGTGACCGTGATGCGGCGGGCGGTACCCAGCACCTCGAGGCCAACGGTGTCCAGGCTCAGGCCCAGCTCCGGGGACACAACCTGCGCACCGGTGAGGGTAGCGATGTCCTGCAGCATGGCCTTGCGGCGGTCACCGAAGCCCGGAGCCTTGACGGCAACGACGTTCAGGGTGCCGCGGATGCGGTTGACGATCAGCGTGGACAGGGCCTCGCCGTCGACGTCTTCGGCAATGATGAACAGCGGCTTGCCGGCCTGAAGGGCCTTCTCCAGCAGCGGCAGGAAGTCCTGCAGCGAGGAGATCTTGCCCTGGTTGATCAGGATGAGTGCGTCTTCGAGGACTGCTTCCTGGCGGTCCGCATCCGTGATGAAGTACGGGGACAGGTAGCCCTTGTCGAACTGCATGCCCTCGGTGAGGACCAGTTCGGTCTGCGTGGTGGAGGATTCCTCGATGGTGATCACACCATCCTTGCCAACCTTGCCGAAAGCCTCGGCCAGGAGCTCGCCAACTTCATCGCTCTGGGCGGAGATGGCTGCAACGCTGGCCACCTGGGTGCCTTCTACGGGGCGGGCGTTCTCCAGCAGGCGGGCGGCGACGGCTTCAACGGAAACCTCGATGCCGCGCTTGATCTGGCCGGGGGCAGCACCTGCTGCAACGTTGCGCAGGCCTTCCTTGACCAGTGCCTGGGCCAGGACCGTTGCGGTGGTGGTGCCGTCGCCGGCAACATCGTTGGTCTTGGTGGCAACTTCCTTGGCCAGCTGGGCGCCAAGGTTCTCGTACGGGTCGTCGAGCTCGACTTCGCGGGCGATGGTGACGCCGTCGTTCGTGATGGTGGGCGCGCCCCACTTCTTGTCCAGGACAACGTTGCGGCCGCGGGGGCCGAGCGTCACCTTGACGGTGTTGGCGAGCTTGTCGATGCCGGCTTCAAGAGACCGGCGTGCAGCGTCGTTAAACGCAAGCTGCTTTGCCATGATTCAGTCCTTTCAAGACAGAACCCCGTGCAGCTGACCAGCAATAGGCATGACCAGCGGCACGGGGATCCGAAAGAGTTACTTTACGACGATCGCCAGAACGTCGCGGGCGGACAGCACGAGGTACTCGGTGCCGCTGTGCTTGACTTCGGTTCCGCCGTACTTGGAGTAGATAACAACGTCGCCCTCGGCAACGTCGAGCGGGACGCGGTTGCCGTTGTCGTCAAAGCGGCCGGGGCCTACTGCAACAACTTCGCCTTCCTGGGGCTTCTCCTGCGCGGAGTCCGGGATAACCAGGCCGGAAGCCGTGGTCTGCTCGGCTTCGAGCGGGCGGACAACAATACGATCCTCAAGAGGCTTAATAGAGACCGACACTCGGACCTCTCCTTTTCGTCAGCAAATTCGTGGACTGGAAAGCTTCCCGCCCTGGCTGGCAAACCGTCGTCGCGGTGCCGGCAGCAGCCTGGCTGGCAGCTCTTCATGTATTAGCACCCTCCTAGGGAGAGTGCTAATGAAGACTCTATGTAAGGGTTAGCACTCGGTCAAGGCGAGTGCCAGAGTTTCGTCATCTGCGAACCCTCCATGTGTACATTTGACCGGTGCGTGCCGCTGTCTATCTGATCCTCGCCACCCTCTTCTGGGCCGGAAACTTCGTCGTCGGCCATGCCGCCATGGAAACCATGCAGCCGCTGCAGCTGACCTACTGGCGCTGGACCCTCGCAGCGGTGCCGCTGCTGGTCCTCGCACAGCTGGTGGAGCGCCCGGACTGGCGGGGCGTCCTGCGCCGCTGGCCCATCCTGCTGCTCCTGAGTTCCCTGGGCATGAGCGCCTACACGCTCTTGCTCTACAGCGCACTCGGCCACACCTCCGCCCTGAATGCCTCACTGGTGACGGCGGCCAACCCTGCGCTGATCGTGGTGCTGGCCGTGATCCTGCTGCGGGACAGGCCGCGTCCGCTGGGCTGGGCGGGCATCGGCCTGGGCCTGGCAGGCGTCCTGCTGGTCCTCACCGGCGGCGACATCAACCGGTTGCTGACGTTCTCCATCAACAAAGGGGAACTGCTGATCCTCGCGGCCATCACCGTGTGGGGCCTCTACACCATCATTGCCCGGAGGGTGGATATCCCCGCGGTCACGTCCACGGCGCTCCAGGTGGCGATGGCCGCCGTCGTCCTCAGCCCGCTGGCCCTGGCCACGGGCTCAGGGCTGCCCCAGACATCCTACGAGGGCTGGTCCCTTGCCTTTATTGCGCTGTTCCCATCACTGGGTTCCTACCTGCTCTGGAACCTTGCCCTGAAACGCACAACGGCCGCGAACGCGGGCAACTACCTGAACCTCATTGCGGTCTTCACCGCCCTGATCACCGTCGCCCTGGGCCAGTCGATCACACTGCCGCAGATCCTGGGCGGCGTTTTAGTGATCTCCGGAGTCCTGCTGACCAGCGCTGGCGGGCCTCAGCGGCCGAGGTCCTCGAAATCGACGTCTTCCCCGCCTTCGCCGTCACCCGCTCCAGAGTTCCGTGCGCGGTAAAGAAGGGCCCCCGCCCCGGCCGTCACCAGCAGCGCGGCAACCAGCACGGCGATGCTTCCGGCGCGGGCGCCGTCGTACAACCCGCGGATGTCCCGGGCTTCCTGCGTGTCACCGGCGATGTCGTTGCCGCCCACTGAATAGACGGTGGCGTTGAACGTGTCCAGGGAGAAGATCACCACCAGGAGCCCGAGGCACACCACGGCCACCAGGGCGCCGGCAATCAGAGCCGTCCGGGCGTATCTGGCGGGACCCCTGTCCTTGGCTGGTTCTTCGGACTGCCGGGGACCTGCGCTCTCTTCCATGGTTTCAACACTATCCCGCATCCCCCACCGGTCTCCTCCACTAGGCTGGAACGCATGTCTCACGCTCCCCAGGACCAGATCGCGCCACTGCTTACTCCCGAAGGCTGGGACCTGCTGGCGTCCCTGGGCCCCTACAAGGAGGAGACATCCTTTGAGTTGAACTCTGCGCTGCGTAAGGCCGGGCACTCCCCCGAACTGGTCTCCGCCGTCCTGACCCAGTCCCGGCTCCGCACCAAAGCCGAAGCCAAGTTCGGCGAGTTCGCCCGCCAGATGCTGTTCACCCAGGCCGGGCTGGAGCAGGCCACCCGGTTTAACGTCGCAGCCCGCCACGCCCAGAGGTTCGCCGGGGCCGGCATCAGTCACGTGGCGGACCTGGGGTGCGGCCTCGCCGCCGACTCCATGGCACTGGCGTCCATGGACATCAACGTCACCGCGGTGGAGATGGATGAGACGACGGCGGCCTGCGCCACAGTGAACCTCATCCCCTTCCCCAATGCCACGGTGGTCCACGCCGATGCCACAGCTGTTCCCTTGGACGGGATCGACGGCGTCTGGCTGGATCCTGCCCGCCGGGTCACCTCCACGTCCGGCACCAAACGCATCTGGGACCCGGAGGCCTTTTCGCCTCCGTTGTCCTTTGTGGAGTCCCTCGCCGCATCCGGCAAGGCAGTCGGCGTCAAGATGGGCCCGGGCATGCCGCACGACTCCGTACCGGCCGGCTGTGAAGCCCAATGGGTTTCGGTGGCCGGGGACGTGACCGAGGTGGCGCTCTGGTTCAACGCCGTCCGCCGGGCCGGAATCCGCAGGGCCGCCCTGGTCCTGGGTGCGGCCGGCGCGGCCGAGCTGACAAGCCCTGAGGACTTCGGCGCCGGCCCCGCCGCTCCCGTTGGTCCGGCAGAGGGCTACCTGTATGAGCCCGATGGTGCGGTGATCCGCGCAGGGTTGGTGGCCGACGTCGCTCTTCAACTGGACGGGCACCTGGTGGATGAGCACATCGCCTACATTTGTGCCCCGCAGCTGGTGGACACTCCCTTCGCGCGGGCCTACAAGATCCTGGAAGTCACTCCCTACAACGTCAAGGCTCTCAAAGCGTGGGTGAAGGCGGAGGGCATCGGCGTGCTGGACATCAAAAAGCGCGGCACCGCCGTGACGCCCGAGGAACTGCGCAAGCAGCTGCTCCCCGGCGGGAAGGCAGCTGCGAAGAAGGCCGGCAACAAAACGGCCACCCTGGTCCTGACCCGCATCGGGGAGGACCGGGTGGCCATCGTGGTGGAGCCGGTCTAGCTTTCCGAAGGATGCTGCCTACTGGGCGCGCATGAACTCCTCGGCAGCGCGGACCTGTTCCGGGGTGGGCCGCACCCCGGTGTAGAGGACAAACTGCTCCAGCGCCTGGATGGTGGCCACTTCCGCGCCGGTGATGACCGGCTTTCCGGCGGCACGGGCTGCCTTGATCAGCGGGGTTTCGGCGGGCAGGGCCACCACGTCGAAGACCACGCGGGCGGCGTCGATGGTTTCCGCCGGAAATGCCAGGGTGTCCGCGTCGTGTCCGCCGGCCATCCCCAGGGGTGTCACGTTGATGATCAGGTCCGCTGTCCCGCCGCCGAGCTCCGGACGCCACTGGAACCCGTACTGTTCGGCAAGTGCGCGGCCCGTGGTTTCGTTCCGGGCGAGGACGGTGACATCGGTGAACCCGGCGTCCCGAAGCGCGGCCACCGTTGCTTTGGCCATGCCGCCGGCACCCTGGACCAGCACGGAATAGCTGGTGGGGACGTGGTTGGACGCCAGCAGCTGCTCGATCGCGGTGTAGTCGGTGTTGTAGGCCTTGAGATGCCCGTCCGTGTTCACGATGGTGTTGACGGAGTCGATGGCCTTCGCTGAGGGGTCCATCTCGTCAACGAGGGCGATCACGTCTTCCTTGTAGGGCATGGACACGGCGCACCCGCGGATGCCCAACCCGCGAACCCCGGCAATGGCCTGTTTCAAGTTGGTGGGGGCGAAGGCCTTGTAGATCCAGTTCAGGTCCAGCTGCCCGTAGAGGTGGTTGTGGAACCGGGTCCCGTTGTTGCTGGGCCGGGCCGAGAGCGAGATGCAGAGGGTCATGTCTTTATTCAGAATGGGCACCAGACCATTAAACGCGTTCCCTCCGAACTGACTCGCAGAAAACGCACCGAATTCCACTAATGACTGCGTTAAATGCGAGTCAGTGCGAATTTAGGGGCAGCCGGTGCCTGCCGGGAAGCGTCCGACGGCGGCGGGCAGCTTCCCCGGGGCGGTCGCCTTTCCGGCCAGGACGGCGGCGAGCGCGTCGAACGCCCCCTGGCTGCGCCCATACAGGGCCATCTTCACCGGCGCGGTGGCATCCTGCAGGGGCCACGGGGCATCGAGGGCCACGGCGATGTCCCCTCCTGCGGGGCGGCCGCCGTACCCGATAAGGCTGACGACAGGCCCGGAACCGACGGTGAGCCCGGCGCGGGCGGCAGCAGCCGCGAACCGTTCCCTGTCCGCAGCACTGCCGCCCGCCACCTGGACTCCGCCGGACGTGAGGGGGCCGGAACACTGGCCCGTTAGAACCGTCACCGCGGCGGCCGAAACCTTGGCGGACAGCGCGCCACCGCTCCCGGCCGGGGCGCCTGCCTGGGGGGTTGCTGTCCTGGCATGCCAGGTCATCATGGTGGCCACCCGCAGGGCGGCTTCATCGAGCCGGGCGGCGGGCAGGGCACCGGAGGCTGCGGCCTCAACAATGGCGGCGTGGGCCTGCTGGACGTCCGCGGGCATCAGCAGCAGGTCGGCTCCCGCGGCCAGGGCCTTCACCGCGGCGGATCCTCCCGGGTACTGCTTGCTCACCGCTCCCATGTTCAGGGCGTCAGTCACGGCCACACCCTTGAAGCCGAGCCCCCGCAGCGCGGCATAGGCAGGGGCGGAGAGCGACGCCGGCACACCGGGTTCCAGGGCAGGCACGGCGATGTGCCCTGTCATGATCATGGGGGCACCCGCGGCGATGGCAGCCTGGAAGGGCTTCCAGTCGCGCGCCTGGAGTTCCGCCACGGAGGCCGGCTGCGAGGGAAGGAACAGGTGCGAATCAGCAGTGACGGAGCCATGTCCCGGAAAATGTTTGACGGCCGGAAGGACGCCCGCGGCGAGCATGCCCTGGGAGAACGCCACACCCAGGCTGCCCACGGCGTCCGGATCGCCGGACATGGAACGGGCACCGATGGTGGGATCCTTCGGCCCGACGGTGACGTCGGTGTCCGGGGCGAAATCCGTGTTGAAGCCCAGCGGCACCAGTTCGCCGGCCAGGCCCTGCCCGGCTTCGCGCGCCAGGGGGCCGCTGCCGGCGGCGCCGTAGCTCATGGGTACCGGCCATTCCGTCAGCGGCGCCCCCAGCCGGGCCACTATCCCGCCCTCCTGGTCCACTCCAATGATCCCCGGCCATGGCCTGCCGTCAGCCCTGAAGGCCTGCGCGAGCCGCTGGTTTATGGCGGTCATCGCGGCAACATTCACCTTTCCCTGAGGATCCAGCGGGACGTTGTCGCCCATGATGATGGAACCGGCCAGGTGCAGGCGTTCGACGACGGCGGCATGAGCGGCTGGGTCCGTCCCGGCAAAGAAGGGCAGGAGGACCTGGCCCGCCTTCTGTTCGGGCGACATCGCGGCAACCGCCGCGGCAGCGGCGTCCTGGTCCTGTTGCTGGGGTCCCCATCCCAATGGCCGCAGCGCGGGGTCTTCCGTGGCGGAAGGTGACTGGGAAGCAGTGCCAGGTGCCGGCGTCGTACGCGGTGTTGCCGAAGGCGCGGCAGGCGTGGAGGGTGCCTGTGAAGGGGCAGCCGGCGGGGCGGCAGAGCAGGAGGCTAGTGCCACCGCAGCGGAGGCTGCAGCCAGGACGGGGAAGGTTTTGTGAAAACTGTCACGCAGGTGTTGGAACGAGGCCATCAATACGATGCTACCCCTGCACTAGACTTGAACCACCGCGCGCCCGCCAGCAACAGCCTGCCAGCGGCGTGCCCAGCGGCAACCCGGACAGTGAGGAAACGCGTGAAGATTGACTTCGCTTCATCGAGGCAATCGACCCTCGGTGTGGAATGGGAGCTCGCGCTGGTGGACGGCCGGACCGGCGAACTCGCCTCCGTTGCCAACCAGGTGCTGCGCGGCGTGGCCTCCCGGCACCCCGAGCTGAACGAGGATGACGAGCACCCGCACATCAAGCAGGAACTGCTGCTGAACACGGTTGAGCTGGTCACTGGAATCTGCGAAACCGCCGGCGAAGCCAAGGAGGACCTCAGCCGGTCCTTGGCTGCGGTCCGGGAAATCACCGATCCCATGGGCGTGGAAGTGTTCTGCGCCGGAAGCCACCCCTTCAGCCCGCCGCAGCTGCAGCCTGTGACGGACAAGGAACGTTACGCCAAGCTCATCGACCGCACGCAATGGTGGGGCCGCCAGATGGTGATTTACGGCGTGCACGTGCATGTGGGACTGGACCGCCGCGAGAAGGCACTTCCCGTGCTGGACGGGCTGGTCAACTACTTCCCGCACTTCCAGGCGCTTTCGGCGTCGAGCCCGTTCTGGGGCGGCGAGGATACCGGCTACGCATCGCAGCGGGCCCTGATGTTCCAGCAGCTCCCCACGGCCGGCCTGCCCTTCCAGTTCGGTTCCTGGGAAGAGTACGAGTCCTACGTGCAGGACATGTTCACCACCGGGGTGATCGATACCCTTTCGGAAATCCGCTGGGACATCCGGCCCGTGCCGAACCTGGGCACCATCGAAATGCGCATCTGCGACGGCCTGGCCACGCTCGAGGAAGTGGGTGCCATCGCCGCTCTCACCCAGTGCCTGGTGGATGAGTTCTCCACCACCCTGGACAACGGCGGAACCATTCCCACCATGCCGCCGTGGCACGTGCAGGAGAACAAGTGGCGTGCCGCCAGGTACGGAATGGACGCCATCATCATCCTCGACGCCGCCGGCAAGGAACAGCTGGTCACGGACCACCTGCTGGAGACCCTGAACCGGCTGGAGCCGGTGGCCGCCAAGCTGGGCTGCCCGGATGAGCTGGCCGACGTCGAAAAGATCATCCGCCGCGGCGCCGGCTACCAGCGCCAGCGCCGGGTGGCCGAAGAACACGGCGGTGACCTCCAGGCCGTGGTCCTGGATCTGGTGAAGCAGATGCGGAACGGCCCCACCGCCTGATCTCCCCTGCCTTGACCTATCAGTTTTGGTCCCCAAACAGGTGTTTTGGGAACCAAAAGTGATGGGTCAAGTGGGGTTTCAGGCGGAGAGCGATACCGATGTGACCGGCATGGATGAGTCCGGGGCAAAACCAATGCCGCTCGGTGCCACTCCTGCCATCACCAGCTGCGCGCCCAGCGCCGCCACCATGGCACCGTTGTCCGTGCACAGGTCCAGCGGCGGGACGTGCAGCCTGATCCCCGCCGAGGCGCAGCGCTGTCCGGTCAGCTCCCGGAGCCGTGAATTGGCCGCCACACCGCCGCCCATCAGCACATCCTTGATGCCGTGCTCGCGGCATGCCAGCACGGCCTTGGAGGAGATGATGTCCACCACGGCTTCCTGGAAAGCCGCCGCGATGTCCGCCACCGGAACTTCCTGGCCGCGCGCCTCGAACTGCTCCACGCACCGGGCCACCGCCGTCTTGAGGCCACTGAAGGACCAGTCGTAGCGGTGCGGGCCGGGGTCATCGGCGGTGCCCATGTACTTGGGCTGGCTGAGGCCGCGGGGGAAGCGGATGGCCTTCGCGTTGCCGGTGCGGGCCATCCTGTCGATGGCGGGGCCGCCCGGGTAGCCAAGGCCGAGGATGCGGGCCACTTTGTCGTAGGCTTCGCCGGCGGCGTCGTCAATCGTGGAACCAAGGAGCACAACGTCGTCGGTGATGCTGTTGATCTTCAGGATTTCGGTGTGCCCGCCGGAGACCAGCAGGGCGCCGAGGTTGTCCGGCAGCTCCGGCGCCTGTCCGTCCTTGCCGTCGAGCAGGCCCACCCCGACATGCGCCACGAGGTGGTTGATGGCGTACAGCGGCTTGCCAGTGGCCACAGCGAGGGCCTTGGCCGCGCAGACCCCCACCATGAGGGCGCCGGCCAGGCCAGGGCCTGAGGTGACGGCGATGGCATCCACCTCGTCAAGGGTTACGCCGGCCTCGGACAGCGCCTGCTCGAGGGTGGGGACAAAAGCATCGAGGTGGGCCCGCGATGCGATCTCCGGGATGACCCCGCCGAACCGGACGTGCTCGTCCATGGAGGAAGAGACGGTGTTGGTCAGGAGGGTGGTCCCCCGGACAATGCCAACGCCGGTTTCGTCGCAGGAGGATTCGATGCCGAGCACCAGGGGCTGAGCGTGGTTCATGGCCGGCCTGCTTCCGTTGATGTGTCGTCTCCCTTTTCCTGGCCTTCTTCCTGACTGGCCTCCTGTGCGGCATCGCCGGTGAGCTGGAGCCGCATGATGAGGGCGTCCACGCCGTCGCGGTAGTAGCCGGGGCGCACGTGGATCTGTTCGAAGCCGAAACGGAGGTAGAGCTGCTGGGCGCGGGGATTGTCGGCGCGGACCTCCAGCAGGAGGTCCGCCGCGTACCTGCGGCGGGCCTCCTCGATGAGCCGGGTCAGCAGCGTGGTGCCGACCCCCCGTCCTTCGTATTCAGGCACGACGGCGATGGTCTGTACGTCCGCGATGGGTTCGATGCACATCAGCCCGGCGTAGCCCACGATGCCTTCGCTGCCCTCGGCCACCAGGTACCACCGGGTATCGGGCTGGGCCAGCTCGTCGTAAAACATGTGCAGCGGCCAGGCGTCCACAGGGAAAAGCCGCTGCTCCAGAACGCTGACGGCGATGACATCGTTGGGTGTCATCTCCCGCACGGAGATTCCGTGGTTGCTGGGGTCCGGAGCGGGGTTCACAGCGCCCTCTTCCGTGGTCCGGGAACCTGGGCGTCGGATTCGCGCAGGTAGAGGGGCGTGGAATCGAGGAGGTCAGCGCCGGCGGCGAGCTGGGCCAGCGCGAACTGGCCCAGGTAGAGGGCGTCCGGCTGTTCATGGGCGAATTCCGCGTTCGCCTTCAGGGTGTCTGCGTAGAGCCCGGCGCCGGCACCGTAGGCGGGAAGATCCGGCAGGTCTGAGGCGAAACTGACGTGCGGGCCATCCTCCAAAACGGGCAACTGGCCTTCGGTGAGGCTGTACCGTGCCCAGTAGACTTCCTTGCGCCGCGCGTCCGTGACCACCAGGAATTCCGGGGCGGCGGTAGTGGATTCCGCGACTTCCAGGGCCACCGCGTCCAGGCTCATCATCCCGTACAGGGGTTTGCCCCAGACAAACGACAGGGTGCGCGCGGTGGCGATTCCGGACCGCAGCCCGGTGAACGGACCCGGCCCCACGCCCACCACGAGGGCGTCAATATCGTTCCCGCTGACACCCGCGTCAAGCAGCAGTTGCTGGATTTCCGGTGCAAGGACTTCCGCGTGGCTCCGGGTGTCCTCAGTGGAGAAGCTGCCCACCACGCCTTCCAGTGCGTCGTCCGAGACCAGTGCGGCGCTGGCCACGGCGGAGGTGTCGATGGCGAGGATCAGCATCAAAATGTCCCTTCAAGGGTGGCCACCGGTTCCGGAACGGTGGCCCAGCGGGGACCATAGCCGCGCATCACAATGGTTCGGGGCTCGTCGGTGTCCTCATTGTCGAAGTCAAGTGCTGTCCCCTCAGTGGTTCCGCCGGGAGTCGAGGCGTCTCCCCCACCGGCGCCGAGCCCTATCGCACGGTGCAGGTCGATTTCAAGCCGGCTCTCGCTCAGGTGCTCCACCCGGTCGTGTCCCCATTCGACCACTGTGACGGAAGAGTCCAGCGTGTTCTCCAGATCGATGTCGTCAATTTCGGCTGCTGAACCCAGGCGGTACGCGTCCACGTGCACCAGGTCCGGCCCACCGGGGCGCGGCCCGTCCGGCAGGTTGGGGTGGATGCGGACCAGGACGAACGTGGGGGAAATGACGCCGGAACGCACGCCCAGCCCCTCACCCAGCCCCTGCGTGAAGGTGGTTTTCCCGGCACCCAGCTCGCCGGAAAGCACCAGCAGGTCCCCGGCTTCAAGGACCCCCGCAAGGCGCACGCCGAGGTTGTGGGTCTCTTCCGCCGTCGTCGCCGTTAACGTTTTTTCCCAGTTGGGCCGGACACCAGGGCTGTCCTCCGACGAGACCTCAGGGCGGCCATCCGCAGGCTGGTTTGACGCACTCATGCGGCCCCCTCTCCAGCGTGTGCGCTGGCGGACTGTTCGTTGACGAAACGGCGCGGAACCCGCGGGCTGATCCGCGTCACGATCTCGTAGTTGATGGTTCCGGCGGCGCGGGCCCAGTCGTCAGCCGTGGGGCCGCCGTCGGATCCGTCGCCAAAAAGCTCAGCTTCGGCACCCAGGAGGCCGGCACCCCCGGGGCCAATGTCACCGAGGTCGATCACCATCTGGTCCATGGCGATCCGCCCCACCACGGGGTAGGTCCTGCCGGCCACCCGGACCGGGCCGCCGGTGGCAACGCGCGGAATCCCGTCGGCGTAGCCCATCGGGATCAGGCCCAGGGTGCTGGGGCCGCTCGTGTGGTACCGGAGGCCGTAGGACACGCCCTGACCGTCCGGCACTTCCTTGCACTGGGACACCACGGTCCTCAGCGTCATGGCCGGGCGGAGTCCCAGCTCGGCCGAGGTCTGGCCGTCAAAGGGCGAAAGCCCGTAAATGCCCAGGCCCACGCGGACCAGGTCGAAGTGGGTATCGGGACGGGAGAGCGTAGCCGGAGTGTTGGCGAGGTGCCGCACCTCGGGGTCCACTCCGGCGTCCTCGGCAACCGCCAGCACTTCCCGGAACGCGGCAAGCTGCTGGTCGGTCTCCGGCCGCTCCGGCTCGTCAGCGACGGCGAGGTGCGAGAAGATTCCCACCACGCGCAGCAGCCCCTGGTCCTGGTATTCCATGGCTTCGCCCACGAGGTGGTCCCAGGTATCAAGAGTGGCACCATTACGTCCCAGGCCGGTATCCACTTTGAGATGGATCCGTGCCGGGCGCTCCTGCTCGCGGGCCGCTGCCACAATACGGTCCAGCTCCCAGCCTGAGCATCCGATGTCGACGCCGGCAGCCACCGCCGCCCCGAAGTTGCTTTCCGTGGTGTGCAGCCAGGCGAGCAGCGGCGCGTCGATGCCGGCGGCGCGCAGGGCCAGTGCCTCTGAGATGTGCGCGACGCCCAGCCATGCTGCACCGGCTTCGAGGGCGGCACGGGCCACCGGGACTGCACCGTGGCCGTAAGCGTCAGCCTTCACCACGGCCATGACCTTCGCCGGGGATGCTGCTCCGGCCAGCCGGCGGACGTTGTGCCGGATGGCATCAAGGTCGATCACGGCGGACCTTTCGTGGCGGTGGTCCTGTGCGGGCGCAGCGTCGAAATCACCGGTTGTAGCGGGGTAAGTCACCCTAGTGATTCTAGTGCTGGCGCTACGGGCCGAATAATCACGCGTCGGAGAGGTGTGCGATAGTGGCTGCTGCCCTGCGCTGGGCGGCGAGGGGAACGTCCTGGACGATGTCAGCCAAAAACGAGAACCGCCGCAACCATTGGCTGGTCTGCCGTTCCGGCCGGGCGTTGGCCCGCTTCCACCAGTCGGCAATGTCACCCCAGCCCGGTGCGGCCAGTGAGCCGCCCACTTCCTGCACCGCCAGGGAGGCGCAAAGGTTCGCGAAACGAAGCCTGTTCCCCAGCGGCCAGCCGGCCAGGCTCCCAACGATGAACGCGGCGTCGAAACAGTCACCGGCGCCGGTGGGATCAAAAGCCTTCACGGGCAGCGAAGGCACCCACTCTTCCTCCCCCGTTTCCGAATCCACGGCCATGGCACCCTGCGGCCCCAAAGTCACCACTGCCACCGGAACGCGGTCGGCCAGCGCATATAACGCGGTCCACGGATCGTCCTTGCCGGTGAAGGCCATGGCTTCGCGCTGGTTGGGCAGGAACGCGTGAAAGTACTGCAGGTTCTCCAGCCGGACCGGCGCCCACACGCCACTGGGATCCCAGCCAACATCGCCGAACAGCTTCACCCCGGACTGGTGAGCCGCCTTGGCCCAAGGCTCCACTTCCAGTCCCACTTCCGCGATCCCGGCGAGCGCAGGCGGCGGATCGCCGATGAGCTCGGAGGATGTCACGGGGGCGGCGTGGCCGTGGGTCACCAGCGACCGGTCCTTGTCCACGCACAGCGAGACCGTGACCGGCGAGTGCCAGCCGGGAACCTTCTTCGACAGGCTGAGGTCCACGTGCTCCTGGCCGGAGAGGATCTTCCAGTTGAAGTCCCCGTATCCGTCGTCGCCAAACGCCGCCGCGAGGCCCGTCCGCAAGCCCAGCCGTGCCGCCGCAATGGCCTGGTTGGCCACGCCGCCCGGGCAGCTGCCCATGCCGTCGCTCCAGATTTCCGTGCCCGGTTCCGGCCCATGGGGCAGGCCGGTAAAAATAATGTCCTGGAACACCGTGCCGGCAAGCAGCACATCAAAGCCAGGGTCCGAGGGCGACCGGACGGCAGCCAGGGGATCGAAAGGGCGTGCTGGTATCGCGTCCATGCCCGCACACTACGCCCTGCCATGCACAGGCGGTAGGGGCGGCCGTAGGTGCTGTGGACAGCCGCACCTAGACTGCTGGTTATGCGGCTTCTCATTGTGGGCGGCGGGGGTTTCCGGGTTCCGTTGATCTACCGCGCGCTGGTCTCCGGTTCCTTCTCCGGCCTAGTCAGCGAACTGGTGCTGTATGACGTGGACCTCCCGCGCCTGGCCGCGGTCACGGCGGTCCTGCGCAGCATGCCCGCCCCGGCCGCCCACCTGCAGATCCATCCCACCACTGACCTCGTCGAGGCGCTGACGGGCACCCGGATGGTGTTTGCCGCCATCCGCCCCGGCGGCACCGCTGGCCGGGTGGCCGACGAAAAGGTTGCCCAGGACCTGGGCGTGCTGGGCCAGGAAACCACCGGGGCAGGCGGCATCTCCTACGCCTTGCGGACCATCCCGCACATGCTGGACCTCGCGCGCCTGATGAAGGAACACTGCCCGGACGCATGGCTGATCAACTTCACCAACCCCGCCGGTATGGTCACCGAGGCGCTCATGCCCGTCCTTGGGCGGCGCGTCATTGGAATCTGCGACTCAGCGGGCGGCCTGGTGCACCGCGCGGCGCGGGCGGCCGGCGTCAGGCTGCCTGAGGGAACGCTCGACGGCGTGGGCTACTACGGGCTGAACCACCTGGGCTGGCTGTACCGGTTGGAGTCCGGGGGGCGTGACATGCTGCCTGCCTTGCTGTCTGACCCGCGCGCCCTTCAGTCCTTTGAAGAGGGCCGGCTGTTCCCCCAACCGTTCCTTGAGCGCCTGGGCGCCCTCCCCAACGAGTACCTGTATTACTACTACGAGCAGGACCATGCACGGGAGGCGATGCGGGTCATGGCCCAGACCCGCGGCGAGTCCATTCACGCCCAGCAGCAGGAGCTCTACCCCCGGCTGGCCGCTGCGGGTTCCGGTGCATTCAGTTTGTGGGAGGCTGCCCGCCGCTCCCGCGAGGAGGGGTATCTGGCCGAAGCCCGGGGGAAGGACGAGCACCGGAACGAGGACGACCTCGCCGGCGGAGGCTATGAGCGGGTGGCACTGGCAGCCATGCGGGCCCTCTCCGGTTCCGGGGAGGCTCAGTTGATCCTCAATACCCGCAACACCGTGCCTTCACCAGCGGCGACGTCCGCTCCGCAGCAAGCCACAGCTCCGGCCGCCGCCCCTGAAGCGGCCATTCCGGGGCTGCCGGCGGACGCCGTCGTCGAACTTCCCTGCAGGGTGACGGCCGACGGCGCGCTGCCGCTGCCCCAGCAGGCTCCCGGCGCGGATCAGCTCGGACTGCTGCAGCGGGTGAAGGAGGTGGAGCGGCTGACCGTCCGGGCAGTGGTGGACGGTGACCGGGATGCGGCGCTCCAGGCCTTCGCCCGGCACCCCCTGGTGGGGTCCGACGAGCTCGGTTCGGCCCTCCTGGCAGGTTACGAGGAGGCGTTTCCTGCCTTGGGGAAGATGTGGCGCGGCGGTTGGCGTTGACACAGGAGTAGTGTTTTATCGAATGCCCAGCACTGACCCGGCGCGTTGATCCGCGCCGGCGGCCGGAAGGAGGTCCCGTGGCGCCTGTCCGCAGGGTGGCATTACTGTCCCTCCACACCTCCCCCATGGAACAGCCCGGTTCCGGCGACGCCGGGGGCATGAACGTCTACATCCGTGAGCTGGCCTCCGCGCTGGCCGAAGCCGGCGTGGAAGTGGAGATCTTCACGCGTTCCACGTACGCCGGCCAACCTGCGGTGGAGCACCCGGACCCCGGCGTGTGCGTCCACAATGTCCTGGCCGGTCCGCCCACGAAGATCCCGAAAGAAGAGCTTCCCGGCCTGCTGCACCACATGGTGGAGGAAATCGAGCAGATCCGTCAGCGGCAGCCGCACGGGCACTACGACGTCATCCACTCCCATTACTGGGTCTCGGGGATCGCGGGACTGGAGCTGTCCGGCCTGTGGGGCGTGCCGCTGGTCCACACCATGCACACCATGGCCAAGGTCAAGAACCTCCTGCTCGAGTCCGGGGAGCAGCCCGAGCCGCGCCGCCGCGAGCTGGGTGAGCACCGGATTGTGGACGGAGCCGCACGGCTGATCGCCAACACGAGTGCGGAGGCCGCCGAGCTGGTGTCGCATTACGGGGCCTCGTACGACCGCATCGACATTGCCCCGCCCGGGGTGGACCTGAGCACCTTCACGCCGGCCTTCCGCGCCCGGTCAAGGACGAAGCGCGGCATCAGCCCGGACACGTTCCACCTGGTTTTCGCGGGGCGGATCCAGCGGCTGAAAGGGCCCCAGGTGCTGGTGAACGCAGCCGCGCTGCTGCGCAGCCGCACCGACGCCCTGACATCGACCTCCGGCTCACCATCCTGGGCTCGCTGAGCGGCAACAAGGAATTCAACCTGCGGCGCCTGGTGGCGGAGGCAGGAATGGACGACGTCGTCACGCAGCTTCCGCCGGTGAAGGCACCTGAGCTTGCGGGCTGGTTCCGCGCGGCGGACGTGGTGGTGATGCCCTCCTACAGCGAGTCCTTCGGGCTGGTGGCGCTCGAGGCCCAGGCCTGCGGTACGCCTGTTGTGGCCACCCGGGTGGGCGGGCTGTCGCGGGCCATCTTCCATGGCAGGACCGGGCTGCTGGTGGACGGCCACCACGCCGCCGACTGGGCCGATGCCTTGGAGGCTTTGTACGACGACCCCGTGACCCGCGACGACATGGGCCGGGCCGCGGCGATCCGGGCGCAGAACTCGGGATGGCAGCGCACTGCCGCCATCACGCTCGAAAGCTACCATGCCGCCGTCGACAATTTTGTGCGGCCCCACCTGGCCACTGCCCTTCCGGCTTCCTGAACATGCCACCCTGCCCGGGCGCACCTGTTAGCTTAGGGGCAGGTGTCCGGCGCGGGCCGGTGCAGGAAAGGGCAACGATGTCTCGTCTTCCAACTGATCTCGAAATAGCCAGGGCTGCCAGGATCCGGCCCATCGACGAAATTGCCGCGGCTGCGGGGATCAACCTGGAAGCCCTGGAGCGGTACGGGCGGTACAAGGCGAAGATCGACCCGGCCGGCCTCGCCGCGCTGGCCCCGCACGGGAAAGTGGTGCTGGTCTCGGCCATGTCCCCCACACCGGCCGGCGAAGGCAAATCCACCACCACGGTGGGACTCGGCGATTCCCTTGCCCGGGCTGGGCACAGGGTGATGATCGCCCTGCGCGAGCCGTCGCTGGGCCCGGTCCTGGGGATGAAGGGCGGAGCCACCGGCGGCGGGTACTCGCAGGTGCTGCCGATGGACGAGATCAATCTCCACTTCACCGGCGACTTCCATGCCATCACCTCAGCCAACAACGCGCTGATGGCGCTGGTGGACAACCACATCTTCCAGGGCAACGAGCTGAACATCGACCCCCGGCGGATGACCTTCAAACGGGTTCTGGACATGAATGACAGGGCTCTGCGTGAGGTGGTGATCGGCCTCGGCGGGCCGTCCCAGGGGGTCCCGCGCGAGGACGGCTTCGATATCACGGTGGCGTCCGAGATCATGGCCGTTTTCTGCCTGGCAACGGACCTGGCCGACCTCCGCGAGCGCCTGGGCCGCATCACGTTCGGCTACACCTTTGACCGCTCCCCTGTCACGGTGGCCGACCTCGGTGTGCAGGGGGCACTGACACTGCTGCTCAAGGAGGCCATCAAACCCAATTTGGTCCAGACCATCGCCGGCACCCCGGCGTTGGTCCACGGCGGTCCGTTCGCCAATATCGCCCATGGCTGCAACTCCCTGATTGCCACCCAGACGGCCAGGCGGTTGGCGGACATTGTTGTCACCGAGGCCGGTTTTGGGGCCGACCTCGGCGCGGAGAAGTTTATGGACATCAAGGCCCGGTCCGCCGGGGTGGCCCCGTCAGCGGTGGTGGTGGTGGCAACGGTGCGGGCGCTGAAGATGCAGGGCGGGGTGGCCAAGGGCCAGCTCACCACCCCGGACCTGGCCGCCTTGGAGGCCGGAGTGGAGAACCTGCGCCGGCACGTGCGGAACGTGGAGAAATTCGGGGTGACGCCGGTGGTGGCCATCAACAAGTTCGCCTCCGACTCCCAGGAGGAGCTCGACTGGCTGCTGGCCTGGTGCGCGGCCGAAGGCGTCCGGGCAGCCGTCGCCGACGTGTGGGGGCGCGGCGGCGGGGGCGACGGCGGTGACGAACTCGCGGCCCTCGTGGCACAGGTTGTGGCGGGCCCCAACACTTTCCGGCACCTCTACCCCCTGGACATGCCTGTGGAGGAGAAGATCCGGACCATCGCGCAAGAGATCTACGGCGCGGACGGCGTCGAGTTTTCCGTGCCTGCCCTGAAGCGGCTGGCCGATATCGAACGCAATGGCTGGTCCCAGCTGCCGGTATGCATGGCCAAGACGCAGTACTCCTTCACCGACGACGCCTCCCGCCTCGGCGCACCCAAAGGTTTCACCATCCATGTGCGGGACCTGCTGCCCAAGACCGGCGCAGGGTTCATCGTGGCGCTGACCGGAGCGGTGATGACCATGCCCGGCCTGCCTCCCGCCCCGGCCGCGATGCGCATGGACGTGGACGACGCCGGCAACCCCATCGGCCTCACCTGACCCCCAAGCCGGCGTTGACCTATCAGTTTTAGCGGTCATACGGGGGTATTGGGGACCAAAACTGATAGCGCAAACGAGGGCTGTGGATATCTTCTGCGGCCGACCCGGCCGCCGGGTAACAATGGTCCGCATGCAGCTTCCCGCGCCTTTGCCGGCCCACCTTTCCTCGGTTCCGTTCACAGTCCATGAGGCACAGGCAGCGAGCCTGAGCACGGCTCGGCTACGCTCGTCTGACCTGGCATCCGCCGGCCGCCTGCTCTATATGCCCGCAGGATGGCAATTCGAACTTGCCGGGCTGGCCCGCGCGCTTTCGGCCGCAACTCCGGGGGCATGGATCTCACACATAACGGCAGCAGCGTTGTGGGGATTATGGCTTCCGAGCTGGCTGCAGGGCTCCAGAAGTCTGCACCTCAGTAAGCCAAAAGTACTGCCCCAAGTGCGGCGGGCAGGTGTTGTCGGGCATACCGTCTTAGCCTTCGACGACGAAATCACCGTTTTGAATGGCATCCGCATATCCACCCCCGCACGGACGTGGCTGGATCTTGCCGCTTCGTTGCCTCTGCAGGAGTTGGTGGCTGTCGGCGACCAATTGGTGCGACAACCACGATACGGCTTGGAAGAACGAACGGAGCCCTGGAACACCCCGGAGCAGTTGCGCTGCATGCTGATTCGGCACCCGAAGATGAAAGGGATCGTCAAAGCCCGCGAGGCAATGCTGTTGCTGCGCGCCGGGGCTGACTCTGCCCCTGAAACTTTCCTGCGCCTTGCGCTTACTGAGGCCGGTCTTCCGGAACCTGAACTGCAAGTAAAGATCGTTCCCGATGATGCCTACTCCCCCGCCGCTGACATGGGATACCGGCGGGAGCGTATCGCCATTCAGTACGACGGCGGCCACCACCTGACGCGGGAACAGCAGTCCAGGGACAATCGGCGGGACGAAGCCTTTAACTCGGCGGGCTGGAGGTACTTCAAGTTCAACGCGGATGACCTGGCCCAGGACTTCAGGCGTGCCACAAACCAGGTACGGCTGGCACTCCTGGCCGCTTAAAAGCCAGTTGCCCTATCACTTTTGGTTCCCAAACAGGGGGTTTGAGGACCAAAAGTGATAGGGCAACTGCAGGAAATAAGGAGTTTAGCGGTCCAGGTCTCCGCGGATGAAGGCTTCCACCTTTTCGCGGGCGAGGTCGTCGTTGAACTGCTCCGGCGGGGACTTCATGAAGTAGCTCGATGCGGAGAGCAGCGGGCCGCCGATGCCGCGGTCCAGGCCGATCTTGGCGGCGCGGATGGCGTCGATGATCACGCCGGCAGAGTTGGGTGAATCCCAGACTTCCAGCTTGTACTCGAGCGAGACAGGGGCGTCACCGAAGTTGCGGCCCTCGAGGCGGACGAAGGCCCACTTGCGGTCATCGAGCCACTGGACGTAGTCGGACGGGCCGATGTGGACGTCCTTGGCAGCCAGTTCGGCTTCGACGTTGGAGGTGACGGCCTGGGTCTTGGAGATCTTCTTGGACTCAAGGCGGTCGCGCTCCAGCATGTTCTTGAAGTCCATGTTGCCGCCGACGTTCAGCTGGTACGTGCGGTCCAGGGTGACACCGCGGTCTTCGAACAGCTTGGCCATCACGCGGTGCGTGATGGTGGCGCCGATCTGGCTCTTGATGTCGTCGCCCACGATCGGCACGCCCGCGGCGGTGAACTTGTCCGCCCATTCCTTGGTGCCGGCGATGAACACAGGCAGCGCGTTGACAAACGCTACGCCGGCGTCGATTGCGGCCTGGGCATAGAACTCGGCAGCTTGCTGCGAGCCAACGGGCAGGTAGCAGACCATGACGTCTACAGCGGCGTCCTTGAGGGCCTGGACCACGTCCACGGGCTCTTCGGTGGACTGTTCGATGGTCTCGAGGTAGTACTTGCCGAGGCCGTCGAGGGTGTGGCCGCGCTGGACAGTGACGCCGGTGGGCGGCACGTCAGCGATCTTGATGGTGTTGTTTTCGCTTGCCAGGATGGCGTCGGCCAGGTCAACGCCGACCTTCTTGCCGTCGACGTCAAACGCGGCGACGAACTCAACGTCACCCACGTGGTACTGGCCGAACTCAACGTGCATCAGGCCCGGAATCGTGGCCTTGGGGTCAGCGTCCTTGTAGTAGTGGACGCCCTGGACCAGCGAAGCGGCGCAGTTTCCTACGCCGACGATTGCAACACGAATCGGATGTGAAGACACGGAACTCCTTTAGGACAAACGTCAGCCGGCCGGATCGGCTTCGAGGGAAGTACGACGACGGCCGGCAGGCTCGGCGCCGCGCGGCGCCTTTCCATAGTACCCAACACAGCGGGACGGGGGCTTGTTCCCTCGTCCCGCCTTTTGGAATGGCAGGACGGAAATCAGACCGGCTGTTTCCAGAGGTTGATGTCCGATTCCACGGCAAACTCGTCGATGGCAGTAAACTCGTCAGCAGTGAATTCGAGGTTGTTGATGGCGGACAGGGTGTCCTCCAGCTGGGCAACGCTGGACGCACCAACCAGTGCTGACGTCACCGGCGAGCCCTTCGGCTGGTCCCGCAGGATCCAGGCGATGGCCAGTTGTGCCAGCGTCTGGCCGCGGCCCTCGGCGATGGTGTGCAGGCCGCGGATCCGCTCCAGTTTCTCGTCCGTGATGGCGTCCTCGGACAGGAACCGGGCCTTGGCGGCGCGCGAGTCAGCGGGGATGCCGTTGAGGTAGCGGTTGGTCAGCATGCCCTGGGCCAGCGGCGAGAAGGCGATGGAACCGGCCCCCACCTGGTCCAGTGCCTCGTACAGGTTGGGGCTGCCGTTCTCGGTCCACCTGTTGAGCATGGAGTAGCTGGGCTGGTGGATCAGCAGCGGCGTGCCGAGTTCCTTCAGGATCCGGGCTGCCTCCAAGGTCTGTTCCGGGGTGTAGGACGAGATCCCCGCGTACAGGGCCTTGCCCGAACGCACGGCGTAATCCAAGGCACCCATGGTCTCTTCCAGTGGAGTTTCGGGATCCGGCCGGTGGCTGTAGAAAATGTCCACGTAGTCCAGCCCCATGCGCTGCAGCGACTGGTCCAGGCTTGAGATCAGGTACTTCCGGGAGCCCCATTCACCGTAGGGGCCGGGCCACATGTAGTAGCCGGCCTTGGTGGAAATGACCAGCTCGTCGCGGTACGGCTTGAAGTCGTCCTTGAGGTGCCGGCCGAAGTTGGTTTCGGCTGAGCCGTCCGGCGGGCCGTAGTTGTTGGCGAGGTCGAAGTGGTTGACGCCCAGGTCGAAGGCACGCCGGAGGATGGCGCGCTGTTCGTCAAAGCGCTTGTCGTCGCCGAAGTTGTGCCAGAGCCCCAACGAGATGGCCGGAAGTTTCAGGCCGCTGCGGCCTACCCGGCGGTAGGGCATGGATTCGTAGCGGTTTTCCGCCGCGGAATAAGTCATACGTTCCATCCTGCCAGTTGTGACCGGCGCTACAGAGGGTGGCGGGAAAAGTTACGCCGCGGGCTGACAGAGCGCAGCCGGCGGCGTAACTTTCCAGCAGGAATCAGGATTTCAGGACTGCTGCACTCCACGGCGCCAGGGCGAGGGCTTCGCCGTCAAGGCCGGTTCCCTCGTCGGTGGCGAGCAGGACTGTCCCCGAAACGTCGTCCAGCCGCAGCTTGGCGTCGGAGAAGTTCAACAGCACCTCGACGCTTCCCCGTCGGAACCGCAGCCAGCCGGCGTCGTCGTCGAACGTCACGTCCGTCTCCCCGAAGCCAAGACTGGCAAGCTCCGAATGCTTCCGGCGCAGCGCCGTGAGTGAGCGGTACAGCTCCAGGAGGCGCGCGTTGTCCCCGCCCGACGCTTCGTCCCAGTTGAGCTTGGACCGGCGGAAGGTTTCCGGATCCTGGGGATCGGGCACGACGGCGGGATCCCACCCCATGCGTTCGAACTCCTTGATGCGGCCTTCCGCGGTGGCCTTGCCCAGCTCCGGTTCCGGGTGCGAGGTGAAGAACTGCCACGGCGTGCTCGCGGCGAATTCCTCGCCCATAAACAGCATGGGTGTAAACGGTGACGTCAGCGTGAGCACGGCGGCCACGGCCAACTGCCCGTAAGAGAGCGATTGCGAGAGCCGGTCCCCGGTGGCCCGGTTGCCGATCTGGTCGTGGTTCTGGTTGCACACCACCAGCGCCGCGGGGTGCACGAGGGCAGCGTTGATGGGCCTGCCGTGGTGCCGGCCGCGGAAGCTGGAGTAGCTGCCGTCATGCAGGAACCCGTCCTTCAGGACCTTCGCCAGGACCGCCAGGGACTCAAAGTCGGAGTAGTACCCGGTGGTCTCGCCGCTGACATTGACGTGCACGGCGTGGTGGAAGTCGTCGCTCCACTGTCCGTCCAGGCCGTAGCCGTTGGCGTCCCGCGGGTAGATCAGGCGCGGGTTGTTCAGGTCCGACTCCGCGATCAGGGTTTTAGGCAGCCCGGTTTCCGCCGAGATCGAGTCCCCCAAGGCACCGAAGTCCTCCAGAATGTGCACGGCCCGCTCATCGCGCAGGGCATGCACGGCATCCAGCCGGAGCCCGTCCACGTGGTAATCCCGGAGCCACAGCGCGAGATTGTCCAGAATGTACTCGCGCACCACGTCCGAGCCGGGGCCGTCCAGGTTCACGGAGTCGCCCCAGGTGTTGGCATCCCCCTGTTTCAAGTACTGGCCGAACTTTGGCAGGTAGTTGCCGCTGGGACCGAGGTGGTTGTACACCACGTCCTGGATGACGCCGAGCCCGGCGGCGTGGGCTGCGTCCACAAACCGCTGGTAGGCCTCTGGCCCGCCGTACCCCTCGTGGACCGCGTACCACTGCACGCCGTCGTAGCCCCAGTTGTGGGTTCCGTTGAAGCCGTTGACCGGGAGCAGCTCCACGAAGTCGATACCCAGGTCCACCAGGTAGCCCAGCTTTCCGGCGGCGGCGTCCAGGGTGCCTTCGGGAGTGAACGTGCCCACATGCAGCTCGTAGATGACCGAGCCCTGCAGGTCCTTGCCCCTCCAGCCTGCGTCCTGCCAGGTGTAGGCGGCCGGGTCAAAGGTACGGGAGAGCTCGTGGACACCGGCGGGCAGCCGCCGCGACCGGGGATCGGGCAGCGGGTGGCCGTCTCCGTCCAGCAGGTAACCGTAGTCCACCTCGCCCTCACCGGGTGCGTCCGGCGCGGTCCACCACCCTTCGTGCCCGGGCGCCGTCTCCTTCTTCAGCATCGGATACTGCCGGCCGTTCGCCTGCAGGATCACCGATTGCGCCTCCGGGGCCCAGACGTCGAAACGTCCGGGCCCGCTGTTGACGAGGGTCATGCTTTTTCTCCATCCGCCGGTACCAGCAAAGCCACCGGGTAGGTACCCAGGACCTCTGCCACCGAAACGCTGCCGGGACCGTATGCGGCGCCCGTCAGCTCGTCACGCGTGGCAGCGGAAAGTTCGACGGCGGTGTCCCGCCAGCCGCCGCCGGCCGCGAGTCCTGCAGGCAGCCGGGTGGCCAGCGTCAGCGCTCCCGGAGCATCCGATGCCCCGCGGTGGAACGCGAGCAGGTGCCCGGCCGCTGCGCCCGTGACGGCCACCGGCGTGTAGCCCTGGAACAGCTCCGGCCGGTCGCGGCGCAGCCGGAGTGCGCGGGAGGTGACCAGAAGCTTACTGGTTTCCGTTCCCGCCTCGGGCAGCTGGCCGCCGTCGAGCTTTGCCAGCTCCTGCTGCCGGGCCGCGAAATCCACGGGACGCCGGTTGTCGGGGTCAGTCAGCGAGCGTTCCCAGAACTCGCTGCCCTGGTACACGTCCGGGACGCCGGGCATGGTCAGCTGGACCAGCTTGGCGGACACGGAGTTGGACGCGGCGAAGGAATCGATCCGTGCAACAAAATCCTCCACCACCTGGGTGACCCGGGGCTCGTCGAACACCGCATCTACCGCAGCCTTGACGCTGGACTCGAACTCCTCGTTGGGGTCCGTCCACTTGGTGGAGTTGCCTGCTTCCCGGGCAGCCTTTTCGGCGTAGCCCTGGAGCCGCTCCCTGCTCGCGGGCCAGGCTCCCACGATGGCCTGCCAGAGCAGGTTTTCGTACGGGCCGTCCGGAATGGGCGCCAGCTCGCGGAGCGTGTTCAGGGTGGCCGCCCACTCCCGGGGCAGTTCGGCGATGACCGAAATCCGGGCCCTGGCGTCCTCGCTGCGCTTGGTGTCATGCGTGGACAACGTGGTCATGGAGAGCGGAAGGTGTTCCTGCCGGCGCAGCATCCGCTGGTGGAACTCCTCGGTGGACACGGAGAATTCGGTAGGTTCGGCGCCCACCTCCGTCAGCGTGCCAAGCCGGGTGTAGCGGTAGAAAGCGGTGTCCTCCACGCCCTTGGCCATGACCATCCCCGAGGTCTGCTGGAACCGGACCGCGATGGGGTTGGCCGGGTCCAGGAGCAGCGGCAGCAACGTTCCCACCGCAACCTGCAGCTCGGGCCGGTAGGCCGCGGCGGACTCGCAGGCTTCCTTGAGGATCTCCGCCCCAGTGGGCAAATAGCTCCGGTACACCGGGAAGGCCGCGATGATTTCCGCCAGGGCGTCAGCCGCCTGATCCACCGGAAGCCCGTGGGACTCGGGAACCAGGCGGGCCAGGCGCAGCACCTCGGAGCGGAGGATGCCGTCGGCGATCATCCGCTTGGTGCCACGGATCATTTCGGCGTAGTCCGCGGGGGCTGCAGACTCCCGGAGCTTGGCATCAAGCTCATTGAGCGCCTGTTCTCCGGCGGGGTCAACAAACACCCGGTCCACGTCAGCCAGGGCGTCGTACCCCGTGGTTCCTTCGGTGGCGAAATCCTGCGGCAGGGTCTCGCCCGGCTCCAGGATCTTCTCGACGAG
Source organism: Pseudarthrobacter sp. W1I19 (assembly GCF_030817835.1). Classification (NCBI taxonomy): domain Bacteria; kingdom Bacillati; phylum Actinomycetota; class Actinomycetes; order Micrococcales; family Micrococcaceae; genus Pseudarthrobacter; species Pseudarthrobacter sp. W1I19. The sequence continues at coordinate 1,215,904 of NZ_JAUSZR010000001.1, read as the reverse complement.
GATATAGGCCCCGCCGCTGAGGTCCTTGAGCCAGCGCAGGTAGCCGCCCGGATCGGCGAGGCCGTCCGGGTGATCCACGCGCAGCCCGTCCACCAGTCCCTCGCGGAACCAGCGGCCCACCTCGGCATGGGCTTCCTCGAAAACGCGGGGAGTTTCCACCCGGATCCCTGCCAGCGTGGTGACCGCGAAAAAGCGCCGATAGTTCAGTTCGGCATCCGCCCGGCGCCAGCCAATCAGCTCATAGTGCTGGCGGCTGTGCACCTCCTGGGGAGTGTCGCCGTCGGCATAGGTGCCTTCGGCGATCGGGAAGCGGTGGTCGTAGTAGCGGAGCTCGCCGTCCTTGATCTCCAGCTTGTCCAGGTCCTGGTCCGAACCCAGCATGGGCAGCCGGATCTTTCCGCCGGCGAGGTCCCACTCGACGTCGAACGCCTCGGCGTACGGCGAGCCTTGCCCTTCCCTGAGCAGGGACCACCACCAGGGGTTCTGCGCCGGAGTTGCGACGCCCACGTGGTTGGGCACGATATCCACCAGGACACCCATGCCGTGCTCGCGGGCAGCTTTGGACAGGGCCAGCAGTCCTTCCGGGCCGCCGCGTTCCGGATCCACAGCGGAGGGGTCGGTCACGTCATAGCCGTGGTCCGAGCCCTGCTCCGCAGTGAGGATCGGCGAAAGGTACACCCAGTCCACGCCAAGCGATTTCAGGTACGGAACCTGCCCGGCAGCATCGAACAGGGTGAAGCTGCGGCGGATCTGCAGCCGGTAGGTGGAGGCAGGCACCCTCACTTTCCCCCTACCTTCCGCGCTCCGATCTTGGTGGTCTTCCCTGGCTCTGCCACCATGGGGGTGCTGAGGGATTCAGTCTCGCTGGTGGAGGTCTGGGTCAGGGCAGCCAGGGATGCCGCGACCGAGTGGTCCGGCTCAACTTCCTCGACAGTGTGCGCGCGCAGGACCACCAGGGACTTGGCCTCCACGGGCAGCGGCTGTCCGGCATTAACGGGTTCGGTATCAGCGTTTTGCCCGGCAGTGTCGATAATGATGTCCCAGGCCGGGGCGTACTCATCCGAAGGCAGGGTGAATTTGACGGTGTCGTCGTGGGCGTTGAAGTACAGCAGGAAGTTGACGTCGGTAATCCTGCGCCCGCGCGCGTCCTTGCCCTGGATGCCGTCCCCGTTCAAGAAGACGCCCACCGAACGGCCAAAACCGGCTTCCCAAGCCTCCGGCTTCATGGTTTCACCGTCGGGATCGAGCCATACGATGTCCGGCAGCCGCTCGCCCTCGCCCCGCAGGACGGGCCGGCCGTCGAAGAACCGGCTGCGACGGAAGGTGGGGTGCTTGGCGCGGAGGGCGTTGACGGCGGCGGTGAACTCGACCAGCGGCTGGTCAATGGATTCCCAGTTGATCCAGGTCAGCTCGGAGTCCTGGCAGTAGCCGTTGTTGTTGCCCTGCTGGGTGCGTCCCAGCTCGTCGCCGTGCAGGAGCATGGGCACGCCCTGGGACAGCAGCAGCGAGGCGATGAAGTTCCGCTGCTGGCGGGCCCGCAAGGACAGGACCTCGGGATCATCCGTGGGGCCTTCGACGCCGCAGTTCCAGGAACGGTTGTGGGATTCGCCGTCGTTGTTGCCCTCGCCGTTGGCGTCGTTGTGCTTCTCGTTGTAGGACACCAGGTCAGAAAGGGTGAAGCCGTCGTGCGCGGTGACGAAGTTGATGGACGCCACGGGGCGGCGGCCGGAGTGCTCGTACAGGTCCGCAGAACCGGTGATGCGGGAGGCAAACTCGCCCAGCGTGGCAGGCTCGCCACGCCAGAAGTCGCGCACGGTGTCGCGGTACTTGCCGTTCCATTCTGTCCACTGCGGCGGGAAGTTGCCCACCTGGTAACCGCCGGGACCCACGTCCCATGGCTCGGCGATGAGCTTGACCTGGGAGACAACCGGGTCCTGCTGGATGAGTTCGAAGAAGGTGGAGAGCTTGTCCACGTCATAGAACTCGCGGGCCAGGGTGGAGGCGAGGTCGAAGCGGAAGCCGTCCACGTGCATTTCGGAAACCCAGTAGCGCAGCGAGTCCATCAGCAGCTGCAGGGAGTGCGGCTGGCGGACGTTCAGGGAGTTGCCGGTGCCGGTGTAGTCCATGTAGTGCTTTTCGTCGCCCTCCATCAACCGGTAGTAGGCGGCGTTGTCGATGCCCTTGAAGGACAGCGTGGGGCCCAGGTGGTTGCCTTCGGCAGTGTGGTTGTACACGACGTCCAGGATGACCTCGATCCCGGCCTTGTGCAGCGAGCGGACCATCGCCTTGAAGTCCTGGACCTGCTGGCCGGTATCGCCGGTGGAGCTGTAGGTGTTCTGCGGGGCGAAGAACCCGATGGTGTTGTAGCCCCAGTAGTTGTTCAGGCCCTTGTCCTGCAGGGTGCCGTCATTGACGAACTGGTGCACGGGCATGAGCTCGATGGCAGTGACGCCGAGCTTTTGCAGGTGCGAGATAACGGCCGGGTGGGCCACGCCGGCGTACGTGCCACGCTGCTCTTCGGGAATTTCCGGGTGCAGCTGGGTGAGGCCCTTGACGTGCGCTTCGTAAATGACGGACTGGTGGTAAGGAATCCGAAGGTTCTGGTCACCGTCCCAGTCGAAGAACGGGTTGATCACCACGCCCATCATCATGTGGCTGGCGGAGTCCTCGTTGTTGATGGAGTCCGGCTCGCCCAGGTTGTAGGTGAACAGCGACGGGTCCCAGTCCACCTGGCCGTGGACGGCCTTGGCGTACGGGTCCAACAGGAGCTTGTTGGGGTTGAAACGGTTGCCGGACGCGGGGTCGTAGGGGCCGTGGACCCGGTAGCCGTACTTCTGGCCGGGCTGGATCTGCGGGATGTAGCAGTGCCAGACGTACCCGTCCACCTCATCCAGGTTGATGCGGGTTTCCTTGCCGTCGTCGTCGAAGAGGCAGAGTTCGACTTTTTCTGCTCGTTCGCTGAACAGGGCAAAGTTGGTGCCGGTTCCGTTGTACGTGGCGCCAAGGGGATAAGCCGATCCAGGCCAGACTTCCATAATGCTCCTCTTTTTGATTCCACAGCAAAAACCCAGGGCCCCTACTGCAGGTGCGAACTAATGCCTACCGTAACGGCAAGGTGTGACTATTACGTTTCCGGACCCCAGAGTTACTAAGCGTGCTTACTTTACCCCATACGCCAGGCAAGGCCGCCGCGATTCCGCCAGCAGCGATCGGGCCGCCGCTGATAGCGTCCGACGCCGCCCTCCCGGCTTTGCCGTGCAGCGCCGCTCCCAGCGCGGCCACGGCAGCCCAGCGCACCTCAGGTTCCACGCCCGCCTCACTGTAGCGTCCGACGTCGGGACCCAACTGGGCGAGCAGTGCACCGATGACGCCGGCCAGGACGTCGCCGCTGCCTGCAGTGGCGAGCCACGGAGTGCCGTCGGCCTGGCTGAACACGTCCCCGCTGGGCGCGGCCACCAGCGTGGTGGCCCCCTTAAGCAGGACCGTTGCACCGGTCAGGGCGGCCGCCCGCCGGGCGGCGGCAAGGGTTCCGGCTTCCACTGCCGCACGGTCCTCGTCGCCGCCCAGCCTCTTCAGCAGTGCGGCAAGCTCACCGGCGTGCGGGGTCAGGACCACGTGCGGCGCCAGGAGGTCGGGAAGGGCGGGCAGCGCCCCGGCGTCGGCCACCACGGGCAGGCCGGACCCGACGGCGTCCCTGGCGCGCTGCAGCTGGTCATGGTCATCCGGCCCCATTCCTGAGCCCACCAGCCAGGCCTGGACCCGGTTGTCCGCCACCGCGCCGGTACTGCAAACCACTTCGGGGCAGGACTGGCGGACCAGATCCGCCACCTCGGGCGGCCCCAGGTACCGGACCATCCCCACGCCAGCGGCCAGGGCGCCCCGGCAGGCAAGGACGGCTGCGCCGGGATAGTTTGCCGAGCCGGCCACCACTCCCAGCACTCCACGTGAATATTTGTGGGCCCGCCGCGCGGGATGCGGCAGGAGGCGGGCGACGTCAGCATCCTCGAGCCTGCGCAACTCCGGCCTGCCGAGGTGCTCATCGATGCCAATGGGTACCACGTCCACCCTGCCGGCATGATCCGCGCCGGGGTCGGCGAGCAGGCCCGTTTTGGCTGCTCCGAAGGTCACCGTGAGGTCTGCGGAGAGGACCGGTTCGCAGACCCCGCCGGTATCCGCATCCACGCCGCTGGGCAGGTCGCACGCGACCACAAAGCCCGCGGCGTCGGCTTGAGCACGGGCCTCGTTTATGGCGTCGACCAAGCTGGCGGCACTCCCCCGCAGCCCACCTTTCGCCCCCGTCCCCAGCACCGCATCAATCACGACGTCGGCGCGGGCCGTTTCTGCTGCCAGCTCGCCGAGCGCCGCCTCACTAAGGTGACGGACCCGCCCGCCGGCCCGCTCAAAAGCAGCCGATGCCTGGGGATGGGCTGAATCGGAGGTGAGTATCGCCGTCGTACGCATCCCGCGGGCGGCGAGGAACGCTGCGGCATACAGCCCGTCGCCGCCGTTGTTTCCTTTACCGGCGAGGACCACAACGCCCGCACCGTACGTCCGGAGGCCGCGGAATCTCAGTTCCCGGATCACGGCGTTCGCCAACCCGTGCGCGGCGCGCTGCATCAGGACATCACCGAGCCCGGCAGCGAGAAGTGGTTCCTCGGCCTGCCGGATCTGTTTTCCGGTGTAGGCGCTGATCACGGCGTCAGTGGCGCGGGACGCCGGTTCAGCCTTCGGCCAAGACTGTGGCGGTGGCAATGCCGCCGTCGTGGCTGATGGAGAGGTGCCAGCGCTTGACGCCTTTGGCTTCGGCGACGGCCAGCACAGTGCCCTTGACCTGGACCGTGGGGCCGTTGTGGTCCAGGCCGATCCAGCAGTCCTGCCAGTTCATGCCGGCCGGCGCGCCGAGGACTTTAGCCACAGCTTCCTTGGCGGCGAACCGCGCGGCCAAGGACCTGGTGTTCAGCTCGCGCTCGGCGGGAACGAACAAACGGTCCCGGAGGCCGGGGGTGCGCTCAAGCTGGCGGCCGAACCGCTCGATGTCTACAACGTCTACGCCAATGCCAACAATCATGCGGCTTATTCTACGGTGACGCACGTTACTGGCCGGACCACGGCGCTGCGCAGGAGGAGTTAAAAGCGGAAACCCCGGGTTGGTGAACCCGGGGTTTCGCTGTCAGACAACAGGCCTGCTACTCGACCGTGACGCTCTTGGCGAGGTTGCGGGGCTGGTCCACGTCGTAGCCCTTGGCTGCGGCGAGTTCCGCGGCGAAGATCTGCAGCGGAACGGTGGTCAGCAGGGGCATCAGGAGGGTGGGCGTTTCGGGGACGTAGAAGACGTGCTCGGCGTAGGCCTTCACGGCTTCGTCGCCTTCCTCGGCGATCACCAGCGTGCGGGCGCCGCGGGCCCGGACTTCCTGGATGTTGGAGACCACCTTGGCGTGCAGGGAGTCGCGGCCGCGGGGGGACGGGACCACCACGAACACCGGCTGGCCTTCGTCGATCAGGGCGATGGGGCCGTGCTTGAGCTCGCCGGCGGCGAAGCCTTCGGCGTGGATGTACGCGATTTCCTTGAGCTTCAAAGCGCCCTCGAGGGCCACCGGATAGCCCACGTGCCGGCCCAGGAAGAGCACGGACTTCTCGTTGGCCATGCTCCGGGCGAGCTCGCGCAGCGGGCCGGCGTTGTCCAGGATCTTCTGGATCTTCGCCGGGATCTTGTTCAGGTCCGCGAGGACGTCCTTGATCTGGCCGGAGAAGATGTTCCCGCGCAGCTGTGCCAGGTACAGGCCCAGCAGGTATGCGGCGGTGATCTGGGCCAGGAATGCCTTGGTGGAGGCCACAGCGATTTCCGGGCCGGCGTGGGTGTACAGCACGGCGTCGGACTCACGCGGGATGGTGGAGCCGTTGGTGTTGCAGATGGAGATGGTCTTCGCGCCCTGTTCGCGGGCGTAGCGGACGGCCATCAACGTGTCCATGGTCTCGCCGGACTGGCTGATGGACACCACCAGGGTGTTCTCATCCAGGATGGGGTCGCGGTAGCGGAACTCATGCGCGAGCTCCACCTCGGTGGGGATCCGGCACCAGTTCTCGATGGCGTACTTGGCCACGGTGCCGGCGTAGGCGGCCGTGCCGCAGGCCAGCACGATGATCTTGTTGACCTGCTTCAGCCGCTCAACATCGATCCGCAGCTCGTCCAGCGTCAGTTTGCCGTTGATGTCCGAGCGGCCCAGCAGGGTCTGCGCCACGGCGTCGGGCTGGTCATGGATTTCCTTCTCCATGAACGAGCTGAACCCGCCCTTTTCCGCGGACGCCGGGTCCCAGTCCACGTGGTATTCCTTGCCCTCGGCCGGCTTGCCATAGAAGTCCGTGATCTGCACGGTGTCCGCGGTGATGGTGACGATCTGGTCCTGGCCCAGTTCCACTGCGCGGCGGGTGTAGTCGATGAACCCGGATACGTCCGAGCCGAGGAAGTTCTCACCGTCGCCCAGGCCCACCACCAGGGGTGAGTTGCGGCGGGCGGCCACCACCACGTCGGGCTGGTCGGCGTGGACGGCGAGCAGGGTGAAGGCGCCCTCCAGGCGCTGGCAGGCCAGCTCCATGGCCCGGGTCAGGCCGCCGTCGGAAACGTCGCCGCCGAGCTTGTTCCGGAAGATGTCACCCAGCAGGGCCGCGGCCACCTCGGTGTCCGTCTCGGAAAGGAACGTCACGCCCTTGTCCAGCAGCTCAAGCTTGAGCTCGGCAAAGTTTTCGATGATGCCGTTGTGGATGACGGCGAGCTTGCCGTCGTCCGCCAGGTGCGGGTGCGCATTGCGGTCGGTGGGACCACCATGGGTGGCCCAGCGAGTGTGGCCGATCCCGGTGACCGTGTCCGGCAGCGGACGGGCTTCCAGCTCGGCAATCAAATTGCTCAGCTTGCCCGACTTTTTCCGGGATTCAATCAAACCCTGGGACACAACAGCGACCCCTGCGGAGTCGTAGCCCCGGTACTCCAGGCGGCGCAGTCCTTCAAGGACCACATCCAGCGCACTGTGACTTCCGCCGTTACCAGAACGGCCCACGTATCCTACGATTCCACACATAGCCTCAAGACTATCGGCAGGGGTGCCCGGGACTTAAACCGGGACGCGGCGCACCGGCCGCTTCTGTTGCGCAGGAGAGTGTGCTCCAGCGCACATGCATTTCGCTCTCAGCCGGGCTGGGGGCAGAATCTCTAAAGTGACTGTGCAACGCAACGAAGCGAACGGAGAGGGTGTCTCCCCGTTCGTCGAGCTGGACCGGCAGACCTGGTCCCGGCTCGCAGACGAGATGGAACAGCCTCTTAACGAGGAGGATATCTTCCGTCTCCGCGGCCTTGGCGATCCCCTGGACCTGAAGGAAGTCCGGGAGGTCTACCTGCCGCTCTCCAGGCTCCTGCACCTGTATGTTGAGGCAGCCGGCCAACTGCACGCCGCCACCACCACCTTCCTGGGCGAGCAGACCCAGCGCACCCCGTTTGTGATCGGCGTGGCGGGCTCAGTGGCGGTTGGCAAGTCCACCATTGCCCGCGTGCTTCGCGAAATGCTGCGGCGCTGGCCCGGCACCCCGAACGTTGAACTGATCACCACGGACGGTTTCCTGTACCCGCTGGCAGAGTTGAAACGCCGGCAGCTGCTGGAACGCAAGGGCTTCCCGGAGTCCTACGACCGCCGGGCGCTGCTGCGTTTTGTGAGCGAAATCAAGAGTGGCGCCGAGGAAGTCCGGGCGCCCTGGTACTCCCACGTCACGTACGACATTGTTCCGGGCAAGGAAGTGGTGGTCCGCCGCCCGGACGTGCTGATCGTGGAGGGGCTCAACGTCCTGGCCCCGGCCCGGCCGCGGCATGACGGCAAGCAGGGGCTGGCGCTGAGCGATTTCTTTGACTTCTCCATCTATGTGGACGCCAAGACCTCCTACATCGAAGAGTGGTACGTGGACAGGTTCCGCAAGCTGCGCAGCACAGCCTTCGCCCAGCCCGAGTCCTACTTCCACCGGTATGCGAGCCTGTCCGATGACGAGGCCGAGAGCACCGCGCGGGACATCTGGAAGCGCATCAATGAGCCCAACCTGGAGGAGAACGTCCTCCCCACGCGCGGCCGGGCGCAGCTGGTGCTCACCAAGGATGCGGACCACTCGATCCGCCGCATGCTGCTGCGGAAGGTCTAGCACAGGTGTGCTACGACTGCGCTCCTGCTGCCGGACCTGCAGGGACGGCGCCCAGCCGGCGCAGCTTCACCCGCTTCCTCGCGGCGGGAGCAGGGCTCACCGTCCTGGCTGCCTGCACGCCGGCGGCACCTGAGGCGGTGGCGCCGTCGTCGGCCTCCCCCACTGCGCCACCGTCGCCTTCCGTCTCCGCGACAATCACGACGGCGGAGGGCGCGACGGCGGCTCCCCCGCCTTCGGAGGCGTCCCCCACGCCGTCGCCCTCCTCGGCGCTGCCGCGGCAGTTCTCCCTCACGGATCCCGCGAGTCCGTGGCTGGTGGTCAACAAGCACCGGCCGCTGGTGCCCGCGGACTACGTGCCGGCTGACCTGGTGCCACCCGCCGTCGCGACTACCGCGTCCGGTGAAGCGGCGCTGCTGAACAGCACGGCGGCGGCCGCCGCCGAGGCGATGTTCGCGGCTGCGGCGCAGGATGGCGTCGCGATGGTCCTGGCGAGTGGGTACCGCTCCTATTCGACGCAGGTGGCGACTTACAACGGGTACGTCGCCTCGCGCGGCCAGGCCGACGCTGACACGGCCAGCGCCCGGCCGGGCTACTCGGAACACCAGACCGGCTGGGCATTCGATATCGCGGACGGCGGGGGCGCATGCAGTTTCCAGCCGTGCTTCGCAGACCAGCCCGCGGCTGTGTGGGCGAAGGCGAACGGGCACCGCTTCGGGTTTGTGGTGCGGTATCCGTGGATGTTCCACCCGATCACGGGGTACTACTACGAGCCGTGGCACCTGCGGTACGTCGGCGTGGAGGCGGCTACGGACATGCTGAACCGCGGCATCAACACGCTGGAGGAGTACTTTGGCGTGGAGGCGGCGCCGGGGTATCCGTGACAAGGATACTCACTGTCCCGCCAGGTCAGAAAGCGCCGTACGCCGTTGTTTCCTCAAGTCTTGCGAAGGATATGCGCACCTAGACGGATATTGTTATCTGCGTCTCATAGATTGACCACATGGTTATGGATACTGGAGCCCTTTGGCTCGATCTCGTTGATGACGTTCGCTGGTATCCCTCACCCCATAACTCCCAGCCGATCAAGCTGAGGGCCATCAGTGACACGGCGGCAGTTGTCTATTACGATCTTGACCTCGGACTGCCCGCCGAATCGTTTGGTATCCCTTTCGGCCATGTTTGTGCGGGCGTCTTTTTGGAGTCGTTGTCCGTGGTCGCCGCTGCCCGCGGCTACCGGATAATAGAAACCCTTGAACATTCGGACATGGATTTCGCAGCCGCGGACCGGTTGCATCTTATTGGCACGGTGCGATTGGAACCCACCGCCGGGGACGACGAGGTGCAGTCTACGGCCCAACAGCGGCTTGCCGCATTCCGGTCCAGGCGAACGTCCCGCCTGCCCTATGACAGCAAGATTGTGGGCAATGAGTTACTTGCGTCAGCTTCTTCGATCGCCGCCGCGCAAGGATACGAATTTCGCTCCACCACTGATGCCCACATTGTTTCTTTACTCGTGCAAATCAACCAGAAGACTCTATTTTCGGACTTGCGCAATGATGCCGTTTACGCCGAAATTATGCACTGGTTGCGGTTCTCAAAAGATGAAGCGGCCGCACTGGCGGACGGCCTCAGCGCAGAAACCATGATCATGCCGGGTCCGGTGCTTCGTTTCGCGATGAGGCACCGGGGCTTGTGGTCATTCCCCTTGATCGGCGGCTTAATTAGAGCCATCTACTTGCGGACGATGCGCGGGGTGCGGCAGCTCGGGTGGCTGGAAGGCTCGTTCGCCGGGCCCGCCGATTATCTGGAAGCCGGACGTACGTTCATGCGGGTCTGGCTTTTCTTCACTGAAAAAGGCGTGTGCCTTCATCCCTTCGGCACGGTCATCACCAACCCGGCTTCTCACGCCGAATTCGTTCGGGCGGCGGGAATTCACGAAGACGCGGACAGAATGGCTTGGATGCTCTTCAGATTCGGCTACAGCGCACGCCCTCCAGCCGCACACCGCCGACCCGCCACCTCAACCTTGCTTAGTCCATTGCCCGAGGACACGTCACTACAGGAGCCCCTCCGTGAATAAAAGGTTCATATTCGTATTCGTGTTTCTGATGGACAGGTTTGTTGGACTGTTCACCCCGAGAATTTCCACGCACCGGATACTGCTGATGCCGGGCATCGAACCGTTCCGGTGGACCGCCGGACGCTGGAGGGCATGGCGGACCTTTGAAAGGGCAGCCAAACGCGTCCCTGCCTACCGCGAGTTTCTCGCCGAACAGGGAGTACCTGGCAAGCTTTCCCTCGGGGGCAAAACACTTACCCAGGCCTTCGCAGCGCTGCCAGAGATGGACAAAGACAGCTATATCAAGCGCTGGACCATTCCCGCCCGCAGCGTCGACGGCGTACTTCCCCGCCACGGCGTGGTAGTCGACGAATCCTCTGGGAGTTCAGGCGTTCCCACCAGCTGGGTTCGAGGCCTGGAGGAACGCCTCGCCACACGGCAGTTGCTCCAAGTTGGCTTTTCCCGGACTGCGGAAACCCTCAAGAAGCAGCCGTTCGTGCTCAACTGCTTCTCGCTCGGAGCGTGGGCGACCGGGATGAACGTCAGCACCTCCCTCACGGATGTCACAATGATCAAGTCCATAGGCCCGGACCGCAACAAGGTAATCGCCACGATGCTCGAGTTTGGCGTGGACTACACGTACATCATCCTGAGTTACCCGCCCTTCCTGAAGGCTTTGTTCGAAGATGAGCGCATCAATTGGGAAGACTACGACATCGTGGCGGCCTTCGGCGGCGAGGGCATCAGCGAAAACATGCGCGCGCACATCACGAAGTACGCCCACAGCGCCTTCGGCTCCTACGGGGCCTCTGACCTTGAAATCAACATCGCAATCGAAACTGACTACACGGTGGCGCTCCGGCAGGCCATCGCTTCTAACGCTGAACTGTCCGTGAGGCTCACCAAGCAGGCAGAGTACGGTGTGCTCCCGATGATTTTCCAGTTCAATCCGTACGACTACCTGATGGAAACGAACGAGAACGGCGAACTCGTCGTCACGATCGTGCGCAAGGAGAACGTCAATCCGCGGATCCGTTACAACATCCATGACCGCGGGCACGTGCTGCGGGTGCGCGACCTCAACGCCGTGCTCAAGGAATTCGGGCTCGCACACATCATTCGTCAACAGTTCCTCGATCTCCCCCTGCTCTTCCACTACGGGAGGAGCGACATGTCCGTCGACTTCAACGGGGCCGTCGTCGCGCCGGATGCGCTGCGCGACGTCCTCAGCGGCGACCGGAGCCTTCTCGCTGCAGTAGAAAACCATCGACTCGTCAGTTTCGAAGATGAGCAGGGCAACCGGCAACTGCACATCGCGTTGCAGCTTACTGCCAAAGCCACCCACGAGCGCACCTTGGACGAGGTTGCGTACAGGAACTACATCCTCAAGCAACTGAGAGCAATGAACGGTGATTTCAACAATGCAATCCTGACATCGGCGGACTCAAGCCTGCCCACAGTTGCGTTCTATGCGATGCGCACCGGCCCGTTCAAATCTGATGGGGCGAAACTCAAAAACGAGTACGTTTGGCAGCTTGGCCCCTCAGCTCCCCAAGACTGGGCTCTGGACCTAACCTTCCAGGCGCAAAAGAATCCTGCAGCCGCTGCCTGAAACGTTCTGTCGTGTCTTGCAAAACCGCGTGACGGCCCTTGGACCCGGAAGAACTGAAATCCAGGCCGTGGGACATGCGCTAGCTTGGTTCCTATGCTGACTGGATTCAAGAACTTTATTATGAAGGGCAACGTTGTTGACCTTGCCGTTGCCGTCGTGATCGGCACCGCCTTCGGGGCGGTGGTCACTGCCTTGGTGAACAAGGTACTGATGCCCTTCGTCGCGGCCATTGTGGGTTCCCCCAACTTCGACAGCTTCGCCAAGGTTGAGCTCAATGGCAACGCCATCGAGTTTGGCGTCCTGCTGACGGCGATCGTTAATTTCCTGCTGATCTCGGCGGCCATCTACTTTGTGGTGGTGATGCCGATGAACCTGATGATCGAGCGCCGGAACCGCCGGCTGGGGATTAACAAAGACGTTAAAGAGGATGCGGCAGAGGATCCGCAGGTGGCGCTGCTCACCGAGATCCGTGATGCGCTGAAGGAGCGCACGCCGTAATTTTCTCTGATAACCGTGGCCCGTCTCCTGATGTGAACTGCTCCCCAGAAGTTGGACTGAGAAATTCAGTTACAACGCTGGGGAGCAGTTTTGCGTGCAAACAGTTCGTTAACCGAGGATCAGCGCCAGGCCGCTGTAGCGTGGTTTGAGAGAGGCTTTGCGGATACGGCGACAGCCACCTTGCTGGGCGTGTCCCGCTGGCCCGTCAAGAGGCTTCATCGGCGGTGGAAGATCCATGGTGAAGGAGCGCTGGTGACCAAACCGACGAAACGGTCGTACTCGTTCGATTTCAAGCTCGCGTTGGTGGAACGGTTCCTCGCGGGTGAGAGCGCGACGGACCTGGCAGTGGAGGCTGGTTTGTCCTCGCCGGTGCTCCTGAGGACGTGGGCGCAGGTCTATCGTCGCGAAGGCGCGGAAGCCTTGCGCCCGAAGCCTAAAGGTAGACCTCGGAAACCCGACGCCCCACCTCCGGTGGAGATATCCGAGCTGGAGCGCTTGCGGCGGGAGAACGAGCGGTTGCGGGCGGAAGTGGCTTATCTGGGAAAATTACGGGCCTTGAGGGCTCAAAAACAACGGTGAAGGTTCAGGCTCTCATCGCCCTCAAGGCTGATTTCCCTCTTTCGGTTCTGCTTCAGGTGTCGGGTCTTGCCCGATCCACGTTTTTCTATCACCAGGCCCGGCTCGCGGCCCCTGACCCGCAAGAAGAACTCAAGTCTTCCATCCTGGACATCTTCAAGTGGAGTCATGGTAGGTACGGGCACCGCCGCGTGCACAGCGAACTGCTCAAGAAGGGGTGGAAGGTTGCTAAGAAAACCGTGCTGAAGCTGATGGGCGTCCTTCGGCTGTTCTGTAAAGTCAGGCGGAAGAAGCGCTACAACTCCTACAAGGGAGAACAGGGCAGAATTGCCCCGAACCTGCTGGACCGTGAGTTCGACGCCACCGCCCCAAACCAGAAGTGGGTCACCGACCTGACGGAATTCAGCGTCAGTGACCGGAAGCTCTACCTCTCACCGGTCATGGACCTCTTCGACCGGCAAATCATCTCCTACTCCGTTGGCTTATCGCCAAACCTGGAGCTGACCAACAGTTCACTCCGTGCTGCCCTGGCGTTGCTCGACGACGGCCAAAACCCGCTCGTGCATTCAGACCAGGGATTTCAGTATCAGCACACCTCTTGGCGCGGGCTGCTGACCGGCGCCGGCGCGGTCCAGTCGATGTCCCGCAAGGGCAACTGCTACGACAACGCCGTGATGGAGAACTTCTTCGGACACCTCAAGGAAGAACTCTTCCATCACGTCCGGTTCCTCACCGTTGAAGCACTGGAAGCAGCTCTGCACGAGTACATCCACTGGTACAACACCGAACGGATCTCGACAAAGCTTGAGGGCCTGAGCCCGGTGCAATACCGTGCCCAGGCCCTCGCGGCTTAGGATCTTATTTGGCCAGTCCAACTATCGGGGACCAGTTCAATGGAGGCGGGCCACTGTTTTTGTCTTGGTTACTCGCTGACGAGCTGCTCCAGGGCCAACTCGGACCGGACAACCTGGGCGAGGTGCTCGGCGATGGACTGCGCCGTCTCTTCGTCGGCGGCTTCCACCATCACGCGCACCACGGGCTCCGTACCGGAGGGGCGGAGCAGGACGCGGCCCGTGTCGCCCAGAGCGGCTTCCGCCGATGCCACTGCCTGGGCCAGGACGTCGTTGCTGCCTACCTTGGTGCGGTCCACGCCCTTGACGTTGATGAGGACCTGGGGAAGCTTGGTCATCACGGTGGCGAGTTCCTTGAGCGGGGTCCCGGTCAGGGCGATCTGGGCGGCGAGCTGCAGCCCGGTGAGGACGCCGTCGCCCGTGGTGGCGTGGTCAGCGAAGATGACGTGGCCCGACTGTTCGCCGCCGAGGTTGAAGCCGCCGTCGCGCATTTCCTCGAGGACGTACCGGTCGCCCACCGCGGTTTCACGGATGCTGATGCCGGCTTCGCGGAGGGCGATCTTGAGGCCAAGGTTGCTCATCACAGTGGCAACCAGGACGTCGTCCTTGAGTTTGCCTGAGTTCTTCAGCGCGACGGCGAGGATGGCCATGATCTGGTCGCCGTCCACTTCATTACCCTCGTGGTCCACCGCGAGGCAGCGGTCGGCGTCGCCGTCATGGGCGATGCCCAGGTTGGCGCCGTACTTCACCACCGCTTCCTTGAGCGGACCAAGGTGGGTGGAGCCGACGCCGTCATTGATGTTGTGGCCGTCCGGATCGGCGCCGATGACGATGACATTCGCGCCGGCGTCCTTGAACACCTGGGGCGAGCAGCCGCTCGCGGCGCCGTGGGCGCAGTCGAGGACGACGGTGAGTCCTTCGAGGTTGTGCGGCAGGGTCTGGAGGAGGTGGACGATGTAGCGGTCCTCGGCGTCGGAGAAGCGCTGGATGCGTCCGACGTCGGCACCGACCGGGCGGACAGCTTCCTTGGTCATCTGCGCCTCGATGGCATCCTCCACGTCATCGGGGAGCTTCTGGCCGCCGCGGGCGAAGAACTTGATGCCGTTGTCCGGCGCCGGGTTGTGCGAGGCCGAGATCATGACACCGAAGTCGGCGTCCAGATCGGCCACCAGGTAGGCCGCCGCAGGAGTGGGAAGGACGCCGGCATCGTAGACGTCAACACCTGAGCTGGAGAGCCCTGCTTCCACGGCGGCGGCGATGAACTCGCCGCTGGCACGCGGGTCGCGAGCCACCACGGCGCGCGGCCGCGACCCGTTGGAGTTGCGGTCGTGGCCGAGTACGACGGCGGCCGCCTGGGCCAGCTGCATGGCCAGCTCCGCAGTCAACAGACCGTTCGCCAGGCCCCGGACACCATCAGTTCCAAATAATCTAGACACCGGTCAAGTGTAGAGGATGAGCGGCGTGAGGGCGTTGGCCTAAGCTCACAAGCTCACGGTGCCGAGGCTGAGAGTTTCTAGCTATCGCAACCGATGAATTTATAGAGAACCGCCGAGCCCTGCTGGTCAACTTTCTGGAATGCTGATGAGCTCTCGGCGCCGTCCAAACCTGGGAAGTCATTTACTTCCTTTCGTTTCGGATCTATATAGCGACCCCCGAAATCCAGGAGGAATTGAATGTTTTCCCGCTTGGCTGCCGCGCAGACCTCGGACCCGCGGGTGGCTTGATTCAGCTCCTTTGACACCAGCAGCTTGTCTGCGTTGGAACCCGTAGCTGCGTGGACAAAAAGAACCCGTCGATCGGCTATGGCATACGCCGTGGAACTTCCGTCCCATGGGTTATTTGCCATGACGGCACCCTCTGGTACATCGACAGGGAGCCGCTTCAACAATTCGAGCTCGTCCGGAGTCAACAGAGGTGAAGACTCATTGAGAGCGTACGTGCGTTCTCGGCCAGGCGTCGTGTCGGAATTCGTCGGCCAAATGATGACGGACGCGGCCAACACTGCGATGCCCATCGGAACAATGCATTTGATTCGGTACCGGGAGACGCTCTCGAAAATCCATACGCCAGCTGCACCGGCAAATACGGCCCAGAACATTGGCAGGAGAGCAGCAAGGCGAGGTGGATCACCATACCAGGCGCCAATAACAAGCGCTCTGAGAAGTGAATGAGGAACCGCCGCCGCCACTATGTACAGCGCAACTGCACCCAGGTAGGACGCCAGAAACCACCGTTCGGTTGACCTGCGAATCAGCAAGCCCGTTCCCGCTGCGACGAGCGCAGCCAGGCCCCAAGCAACGTCACCGTGCGTAGGTGCGGTCAGGAGCACACTCCCGACTGCGGCAGGAAGCGAATCAATGGGATCCCACGAGTAGGTCCAAGGGCGTACGACTGCCCAAATTAGCAAATTACAGAGGCACAGACTGATCCACAGGGCTGTCCACTGCAGATATTTGAAGAGTCCGGACCGACGTTGCGTGAGCTCCCGGAACGATCGCCATGCAGCCATGGCCGAAAAAATCGATGAAAGGCCAACAAGAGCCACCAGGCCCGACATATGCGTGCAGACAAGTCCCGGCAGCCCGATGGCCAGCGTAATTGCGGCCAAAGGCCATGGTAAGTGTGTGGTCTTGCCGAACTTCAATACCGCCGCCAGGACCGTAATGAGCGACGGCAAAAACGTCACCGCCAGCATGTAGGGAAAGAGTGGTCCGAAGTCGCTCTTTTGGCTCTGCATGACTGTGAAAGGAAAGGCGAAAAAGCCCGTGCTTGCAACAGCGGCACATAGAAGGGCAATAATTTTGGGCCCGATAACCACATAGACAAAAAGAAGGACGCCCAGCGGCCAAGCGACCGCCACTATCGCTAGGTTGAGGGCGTTCGAGGATTCAACCACTGGCAATCGCGTCGCTTCAGCGATCAAAGCTGCGAGCGCGTGCCAAACCTGTGGATAAAATTCATCCGAGCCGCCCATAAGCTCCTGCACAGAGAAGGGCGATCCATCGCCAGAATCTATAATTTGCTGCGCCAAATTAAGGTGGAACGGTGTATCAATGCCCTGATTGATGTTGCCTGGGTGCTCAACAATCTGGGCATAACGCAATGTCAGCAAGACCCCGCCCGTCAAGAGAGCGATCCAGTACGCTCTCCCCGCTGAGTGACCCACCGGTTTCCATGCAAAGCTCTCCGGCCATCGTCTGCCCGCCAAACGGACCACCGAGAGAACTATTCCAGCAATCAGCACGGTGGCGACACCGAAGATGCCGATGTGCCAGTCGATCTGCAACCACCAACAGGCCAGCGTGGACACTGCAACAACTGACGCCGTCAGGACGGGTGCAAATGAAATCACCCATATGTGCCGAAATCCTAGCGCCCAGCCCAAGAGCAGCCCGGGAATCATGAGCACTGCGATTGCCCCTGCTAGACCCGGCAGTGCAGCAAGCCAATTCATCAAGGATTTCCCCAATTCATCAAGGATTCCTTAAGGAATTCATAAGAATCCCACAGGTTTCCGCGCATCCCTAGTATGCCCTCCACTGGCATCTAAAGCATATATAGCATGAATCCAAGCCATGGGGGCCTGGGGCTTAAAATTGTTGTACCGGTCTTCAATGAGGAATCTGTACTCGATAAGAGCATCAGAGATCTCGCGAATTATTTGAAACTGGAAATGCCAACACGTGGCAGATTACCATCGCCGACAACGCCAGCACAGGTAACACAAACCAGCTAATGCCGCACGTCTGGCTGCGCTTGTCCCCAACGTTACTTATCGACGTCTGGACGTTAAGGGGCGCGGTCACGCCCTTCGTGATGCATGGAGCTCTTCCAAAGCCGAAGTCTCGGCGGATGTGGATGTAGGCCTCTCCACGGATCTGGCGGGCCTGCCGGGATCCTCGCCATCGATGCCGCGATCGCACTTTCCGGTCTCCTTCATGAGTTCGTTTAGAAGCCAGCGGAAAAATGGTTGCGCTCTCGCGGTGCCCTCTGGCTGCGCGAACGGCAACGGTCACTGGGGTACACCACCCAGAGAAATAGGTAATTAGCTAGGTCATCAGTGCCGCTGGGATCGGGACTACCTGTTTTCGGCTGATGAGTACTCGTCTTTGGGAGAAAGCCTCGCCCTCCGACTCTCGCCACCCCTACTATTCCAAGCATGACACCTAGCTATGGGGGCTTGGCGCTCGAAATTGTAGTACCGGTTTTCAATGAAGAAGCGGTACTCGAAAACAGCATCAGTAGGCTCGCCGAATATCTGACGCACGAAATGCCGTCGACGTGGAAAATAACCATCGCCGATAATGCAAGCACCGACCGGACTCCGGTGATTGCCGCTCGACTCAGCGAGCACATGCCGAACGTTGAATACCGCCGCCTTGAGGTCAAAGGACGGGGATACGCGCTGAGAGACGCGTGGAGCGCATCCGACGCCAAGGTTCTTGCATATTTGGACGTGGATCTGTCCACTGACCTTGCAGCCTTGCCGCCTCTGGTAGCTCCGCTTCTGTCCGGGCACTCCGATATTTCCATTGGCACTCGACTGGGGCAGAGCTCCCGGGTGAGTCGAGGCCCGAAACGTGAATTCATTTCCAGGTCCTATAACTTCCTTCTCCGCCGCACGATGCAGGTGCGTTTTTCCGATGCCCAATGCGGCTTCAAGGCGATTCGGGCTGATGTTGCTAAACGCCTGCTCCCTCATGTTGAGGACAACGGCTGGTTCTTTGACACAGAACTGCTGATTATTGCTGAACGCTCAGGTCTTCGCATTCATGAAATCCCTGTCGATTGGGTAGATGACCCTGATAGCCGGGTGGACATCAAGCAGACCGCCCTCGACGATCTTCGGGGCATGGTCCGTGTTATGGGGTCCTTGGTTAAGGGCGTTATACCAGTTCAGGCAATATACGCCGAACTGGGACGCCGGCCGATTGTGCCAGTGGGACGGCCAAGCTTTTTTGGCCAAGTGTTGCGCTTTGGCCTGGTGGGAGGGGTTTCGACTCTTGCTTTCGCTTTGCTGTATCTCGTTCTCCAGGGGCCCTTCGGCGCGCAGGAGGCGAACTTCCTGTCTCTGCTTTTGACCGCAGTAGGTAACACAGCGGCCAACCGCCGGTTCACGTTTGGCATTAGTGGGCCGGACAAACTCTTCACACAGCAGTTCCAAGGCTTATTGGTATTTTTACTGGCGTGGACAATAACGTCCTCCTCCCTCCTGCTATTGCATGCCGCAAATCCAGACGCAGCGCCGAATGTGGAACTTTTGGCCCTGACTGCAGCCAACATCTTCGCGACGTTGATGAGGTTCGTCCTCCTGCGACTTTGGGTCTTCCGTGCCAGCCGCAGTGAAGAAGGGTCAGCCCTGGCGGCATTTCGTCCTGCCGGGGAATCTGCGCGATGAGTCTGGCTCAGTTCCAGAAACTCGTGGCCGACAACCGCATCGGCTTCTTCATATGGCAGCAGGATCTCCTAGACAGGAATGAACTGAGCGCGGAAACATTACAGATCACAGACTGGGTCCAGAACAACTTCAAGGAGCAGACGGTTGACAATGTCAAAATCTTCGATCTCCGCTAGCAGCTCAGTAACCGCGCCCACTGTCGATCCTCAACACCAGCGGAGCAACTCGGGAATTCTCTCCGGTGTCCGAACGTTTCTGCAAAGACCCCTGGGCCAACCCGCCTGGGAACGACCGGCCCTGTTGATTGTGCTGCTGTCCAATGCCATATTGTACTTTACAAACATTGGCATAAGTGGCTGGGCAAATTCTTTTTATTCGGCCGCCGTCCAAGCCAGCACAATGGATTGGAAGGCATTTTTCTTCGGATCATCAGACTGGGGAAATGCTATAACGGTCGATAAACCTCCGTTGAGTTTATGGATTATGGGGACTTCGGCCAGGCTGTTTGGACTTTCACCAGAAAGTATTCTCCTGCCTCAAGCGGTCATGGGAGTCCTGACAACTTTCCTCATCTATTTACTCGTGCGGCGAAATTTCTCTGCTATTGCTGCTTTGACAGCTGCAATCGTCTTCTTCACGACGCCGATCATCACGCTGATGTCGCGGTACAACAACCCCGATCCACTGATGCTGCTGCTGATGGTGGCTGCGGCGTACTTCGTAGTTCGCACGGTGGAATCAGGCCGAGCACGCTACTTCGCGTATGCAGGACTCATTCTTGGGTTGGGATTCATGACCAAGCAACTGCAGGCTATGCTGAGCCTCCCCGCGTTGGCGGTCGCGTTCCTGGTATGCAGCCACATGGCGTGGTGGCGGAAGATCCGCACTTGCTGCATCGGGTTGATCACCTTGATTTTTGCTGGCGGTCTCTGGATGTCAGTGGTAGAACTCGTACCACCTGCTGCGCGCCCATATATTGGTGGATCAACGGACAACAGTGTTCTACAACTGACCTTGGCCTACAACGGGTTCAACCGCCTGGTACCTGCCGCCAAGGACCCTACCGTCAGCCTCATTCCTGCACACTTCAGATCCGTCGAAAGCGATCAGGGCCTTCTTCGGCTTCTTAACGGAAATTTTGCTCAGGAAGCAGGTTGGCTACTCCTGGTCGCCCTTTTATCTTGTTTTTGGCTTCCCGCGGGATGGCGAAGGCTTACCGCCACGCGAGGCAGGAAAGCGACCGTCCTCCTCTCTGCAGGTTGGTTCATAACCACTTACCTGATGCTTTCGTTCATGGGAGATGGCATCCACTCCTATTACACCGCCACGCTCGCGCCTCCTCTTGCCTTGATCATAGGAATCGGGGTCGAGGCACTCCAGGTTTGGAATTCAAAGAAGAAGGCAAGGTTGGCGGCCTCGTTTACTGTAGCGGCCGGGACACTCGTCGCTTGGGCACTGATGAACACTGTGTCCGACTGGTCCCCGCTGTTGCTCGCTTCGATGCTTGCTTCTGGCCTTGCCGGCGCCGCCTTGCTCGCCGTGCCGCCACCGGTTCAGTGGCTAAACATAGCTGCATGCGCCCTTTCAGCGGTCGGACTTGTCGCTGCCCCCTTGGCAACGTCGATATATACAGCCGCAGTGCCCCACAGCGGTTCGAATCCTTTGTCCGGTCCTCTCACGAAAAGTACAACGAGCATCAGCCGATTTCTCGATGGCGTTAGCAGGAAAGACCCCGGTTGGGCCTACGACATTGGGTTTGGTTTCGATCCAGGACCGAATCTGGTGGAGCTGATAAACGACACATCAACCTGCACTTGGGGAGCAGCAACATATCCCTCTCAATCAGCGGCCAAGCTTCAGCTGGCCTCGTCCCGAGCCGTCATGCCCATCGGCGGGTTTGCTGGTATGGATCCAGCGCCAACTTTGAGTCAGTTCACAGATCACGTGAGTCGCGGCAATATCTGTTTCTTGGTATGGCATCAGGACCATTTGGAGCTACCGGATCGTAGCGCTACCTTGATGCAGATCTCGGACTGGGTGAAATCCCGATATCAGGCCACCACGATCGACGGAGCTATCGTCTATGACCTGAGACAACCAATAGAGGCGAGTCTTGAAAACAGGGACAGCAATGTCCGCCCGTAACGATGGCTCCTTAGTCCCGGATGCTCTAGCATTCTCGACATTCTAAGACGACAGAAAAAGCCCGCCCCGCCAAATGGCGGGACGGGCTTTTCGTGCAAGCGGGTTTAGCGCTTGGAGTACTGCTGAGCCTTGCGGGCCTTCTTGAGACCGGCCTTCTTACGCTCGATGACGCGGGCGTCACGGGAGAGGTAACCGGCCTTCTTCAGGGTGGCGCGGTTGTTCTCGACGTCGATCTCGTTCAGCGAACGGGCGATGCCGAGGCGCAGGGCACCGGCCTGGCCGGAGATGCCGCCGCCGTGGATGCGGGCGATGACGTCGTAGGCGCCTTCGAGATCGAGGATCTTGAAGGGCTCGTTGACGTCCTGCTGGTGCAGCTTGTTCGGGAAGTAGTTGTCCAGCGCGCGGCCGTTGATGGTCCACTTGCCGGAACCGGGGACAACGCGAACGCGTGCAACGGCTTCCTTGCGACGGCCAACTGCAGCACCGGCAACGGTCAGTGCCGGGCGCTCCTTCTTGGGCGCAGCTTCGGCAGCTGAGCTTTCAGAGGTGTAGCTGGTCAGGGTTTCCTCGGCCGCGACGGCCTCGGTGGTCTCTTCGTTCTGAGCCACGATTCTCCTTGTATAGATAAGTTGTTTGGTGGCCAGGACTACTGGGCGACCTGGGTGATTTCGAAAGTCTTGGGCTGCTGGGCGGCGTGCGGGTGCTCTGCACCGCGGTACACCTTCAGCTTGCCCAGCTGCTGGGCAGCAAGGGAGTTCTTGGGGAGCATGCCCTTGATGGCCTTCTCCACGGCGCGGACCGGGTTGGATTCCAGCAGCTCCGCGTAGTTGACGGAGGTCAGGCCGCCCGGGTAGCCGGAGTGGCGGTATGCGCGCTTCTGTTCCAGCTTGGCGCCGGTGAGGGCTACCTTCTCAGCGTTGATGATGATGACGAAGTCGCCCATGTCCATGTGGGACGCAAAGGTGGCCTTGTGCTTGCCGCGCAGCAGGATTGCGGTCTGGCTTGCAAGACGACCAAGGACAACGTCTGTGGCGTCAATGACGTGCCACTGGCGGTTGATATCGCCGGGCTTCGGGGTGTACGTACGCACGGTGTTTGCCTCGTTCTTGTTCTGGCGTTCTTGTTTAGGTGTCACTAGCTCGTGCACCTACTGTCTGCGCGCTACCGGAACAGAGGTGAGGGCTCTATGTAACCAGTCATCCTGAGGTTCCGAATGTGCACGTTGAGTAGTCATCCTGCAACCGGATTCTCAAGCGGGCACGCACCATCGGAATAGGACACGCACAACGACTACCAAGATTAGCGCGTTAGGGGGTTCAGGGTCAAAATGGGGTAGCCGGACGGCGTCTCAGCTCCCGCCGGCATGGACGCAGGGGGTCATCTTGTTTGCAACGGGTAATGACGTTTCTACCGGGTGGCTGCTGGCGCTCGGTGCCGGCATCTTGGGCCTGGCCCTCTCCCCTGTCGCCGAAGCACTCATCGCCAAGCATCTTCCGAGAGTGGGCCCCCTCCCGGCCCGTCCCCTCCGAATTACGACGGCGGCTCTAACCAGCGTCGCCTGCATAGCCTTTAGTTTGCAGTTTGGAACGAGTTTAGCGCTGCCAGCTTTCATATTCCTGGCTGTACTTGGCATCCAGCTTGCCCGGATTGACGTCGTACTACATTTGTTGCCGAACCCGCTCGTACTAATGCTGCTCGCGGGTGGATTTTTACTTATATTTATGGCCGGAATATTTGATAAGCAGACTGACGACCTCCTGCGCGCGACGCTTGGGGCAGTCATTCTGTTTGTCGGCTACCTTATTTTGGGGCTAATTTCTCCCGGGGGCATCGGAATGGGCGACGTGAAGCTCGCTGCCCCCGTCGGCCTTTACCTTGGGTACTTAGGCTGGAGCCAACTGCTCTACGGCGCACTCTTGGGCTTCATCCTGAACGGCTTACTCACGGTATTGATTCTCAGCCGAAAGGGCAGGAAACGAGCCACAGAAGTGGCTCACGGCCCCTCAATGCTCGGCGCGACTGCGGTTGCCGTATTCTTCCTCCAGTAACGTTCCACGTCGATCTTCGGGCCCGTTCCCCCGTCAAGTTCGCGCTGCGTCCAAGTAGTGGTTTCTCTACATGCTTGGCTTTCTGAGTACTGACTCTGCCGTTCGAGTACGTGGCTTTAACGCCGGTTGAAAAAGTCGAGTACCACTACGCATTGTTGCATATGTGCCCCCAATGACAATCTCTTCTTAGCGAAGTCCAGCCGCTAAGGAATTATGGGGGCAGCTGGAAATTCGTTGAAATAAATTCAATCCATTTCACCGAATTAAGGAAAACTAAAATGACTTCTCTCATGGTCTCGATGATGGCTTTTGTTGCCGGCGTCAAGGATCGCTTCTCCACGGAAAAGGGCGCGACTGCAACGGAGTACTCGCTGCTCGTTGGGCTTATCGCCCTGGTGATTGTTGCTGGCGTGACGCTTTTCGGCGGAAACCTGAACACCTTCTTCAGCAGCCTCGCCGGCAAGGTCGGCGCCTGGTAGCAGCGAACGCGGACAGGAAGGCAAGTAGATGCTTGAGTTCAAGGCAACTCTTCAGCAGTTGGCAACAACTGTCCGGGCGATCTTTTCGAACGAAAAGGGTGCAACGGCGACTGAGTACTCGCTCCTAGTTGGTCTCATAGCCCTCGTGATAGTGGCTGGGGTAACGCTGTTCGGAGGAAACCTGAACACGTTCTTCAGCAACCTCGCCGGCTCCGTCGGCGCCTGGTAGCAAGATCCAGACGGTGTGCCGCGCCCCAACAGCGCGGCACACCGCACTTAAAGTCCACGCTGCAACCGTCCAGGGGGACCCGTTGAAACGCAGCCATAAAACTCGCAAGCATGACGAGCGAGGCGCAGTAGCCGTCGAATTCGCCCTTGTTGCTCCGATCCTTATCGCTTTGATCATCGCGATCGTCGAGTTCTCCAACGCCTACAACATTCAGGTGTCGGTGACTCAGGCATCCCGCGAGGCTGCCCGGACGATGGCCATCACCAAGGACGCGACAAAGGCAACTGCCGCCGGCAAGGCCGGGGCTCCTTCTATCAACTCTTCGCTACTTACTTTCGACTACACCGCGGCAACTTGCCCAGCGGCAACGCCGGCCTCGACCGCCGTTGTGACCGTCAAGTACAACGGCTCATCGTTGACAGGCTTCTTCGGGTCCACACTCACAGTTACAGGCAAAGGGGCCATGCAATGTGGCGGCTAGTTAAAAAGGCAAGGGTCGCGGAAGGCGAACGCGGAGCGGCGGGCGTAACAGTCGCCGTGATGATGCTTGTTCTCATAGGCGCAGGAGCCATGGCAGTTGACGTTGGCCAGATTTATGCTGAACGCTCACAGCTGCAGAACGGGGCCGACGCCGGTGCCTTGGCTGTCGCCAAAAGTTGCAAAGACGGCACATGCCTTCCTGCCTTAGCTGACGGCTTGGCAAACTCGAACTCCAATGATGCCGCGAGCACCGCCTCCGTAGACCTTTCCGTCCCCGGCCAAGTGACAGTTACAACGTCAACCAAGAACGGTTCATCCAGTTTCCTGACCAACCTTTTTGCAAATGCCATCAACGCTGGCCCAGTAACTGTGGGAGCCCAGGCGACGGCAGGTGCCGGTTTGCCTGGTAGCGGTTCAGGTTTCCCTCTGGCTTTATCGGACAACTGCTACAACCTGGCCTCAGGGAGCCAGACTGCAGAGGTCCAAAAAATGTCCTACAAGCCCGGGGGAACGTGCACGGGCCCCTCCGGTACACAGATTCCAGGTGGTTGGGGCTGGCTTGATGAAGATTCGCCCTGTGTCGCCAATACCCAAGTGGGCACCAACGACATGGGCTCCGACCCCGGCAACAATCCTCCAAGTGGCTGCGCCACCATCCTTGGCAATTGGAAGACGACGCTTCTGGCAGGGGGAGAAGTCAAGGTCGAGTTTCCCGTTTTCGACACTTCTTCGGGTACCGGGCAGGGCGGCTCCTTCCATGTCATCGGTTACGCCACCTTCAAGATATGGGGCTGGAAATTCGGCAATAACGGAGTCTACGAGTTCCGCAACACCGGCAGCGACCCCGGGATGACAAGTTCTCTGGCCTGTACGGGCGGCAACGACCGCTGCGTTATCGGTCAATTCGTCAAGTACACGGTTATTAGCTCCGGAAACTACATTCCGGGCGGCGAGGACCTCGGCACCTCGGAAATCCGACTCATCAAGTAGTTCCAACTAAGGGGAAAGTAATGAAAGCACGCCTACTGGGAGGCATTGCCGCATTGGTTGTCGCAATCATAGGCACCGTCCTTCTCTTCAATTACGTGCAGGGCGCCGACCGCCGCGCCCTGGCGAACACGGAAACTCAGGACGTCCTGGTTGTTAAACAGGAGGTGCCTGCGGGAACGCCGGCCAGTCAACTATCGCAATACGTAACCACAAAGCCAGTGCCGCGCACTGCCGTCGCAGCTGACGGGGTGCAGGACTTGGGCACATTGGGTTCAATGGTCACCTCCGTAGCCCTCGTTCCTGGCGAGCAACTGCTCAACAGCCGGCTCGTCGATGCGAACGCATACCTCGGCCCGGCACGTGTCGCTGTGCCTGCCGGACTGCAGGAAATCACCCTCCGACTCGGAATTGAACGAGTGGTGGGCGGCAAAATCCGGGCCGGCGATACCGTAGGTGTCTTCATCTCGATGGCAGACGCTGGCGGAAATGGGACCCAACTGACGTTCCACAAGGTTTTGGTGACGGCGGTCCAGTTCAGTTCGGGGGCGGCCGCTCAGACTCAGGCCCAGGCCACCCAGGCAAGCTCCACAGGGTCGTTGAACGCCGACAAGGACGCGCAAACCTCCAGCGATGCCTACCTGATCACCTTCGCACGTGACGCCGTCGACACCGAGAAACTGGTGTATGCGGCCGAGTTCGGAAAGATCTATCTCTCCAAAGAGCCGGCTGATGCCACTGAGGGCACCAACGGTGTTGTCAATCAGACAAAGGTATTCAAATGAGCCGCTTCATATTGATTTCCCCGTCCGTGGACTACGAGCGGAAGGTTCGGGCATCAGTGGCTCCGCTTAGCGGATCGCTGCAGTTCTTCCAAGCCGCATACCTGCCGGAATCTCCGGACGATATCCTTCGACAGCAGGCCGGGGAACCGCCCGAAGTACTGATCCTTGGACCCGGTTTGCCCCAGGACGAGGCACTCAAGTTCGCCGCCGTAATGGACCTCCAGTACCCGGAAATCAGCATCGTGCTGGCCGCGGACGACGACGGCGAACTGGCCTTGAACGCCATGCGCTCCGGCATACGAGACCTCATCCCGCCTTCCGCTGACATGGATCAGGTCCGCGCCTTAGTAGAGCGAGCAAGCCTGGCAGCCGCGGGGCGCAGGCGTGGACTGAGCCCCAATACTGCAGAGCGTCCAACTACCGAAGGTGGCCGGGTAGTGGCAGTCATGTCACCCAAGGGTGGCGTTGGCAAGACCACAATCGCCAGCAACCTCGCCATCGGTTTGGGCCAGATAGCTCCGATGAGCGTAGTGGTGGTGGACCTCGATCTTCAGTTCGGTGATATAGCAAGCGGCCTTATGCTCGACCCTGATTTCACTATCACCGATGCGGTGGTGGGAGCAGCGAGCCAGGACGCTATGGTCCTTAAGACATATCTGTCTCTTCATCCCGGCAACATTTACGTGTTGTGTGCCCCTCGCAACCCCATCGAAATGGACAGGATCACGGGGGAACACGTAAGCCACCTCCTGCGTCAGTTGCGGGCTGAATTCCAGTATGTAGTGGTGGACACAGCCCCCGGGCTCGGTGAGCACGTCCTGGCAACCCTCGAGCAGGCAACAGATGCAGTATGGGTGTGCGGAATGGACATCCCCAGCATCCGCGGTCTCAGGACAGGATTCCAGATCCTCTCGGAGCTCGATCTCCTCCCCGATAACAGGCATGTTGTCCTCAACATGGCTGACCGCAAGACGGGCCTTACCGTCCAGGACGTGGAGGCTACAATCGGCGCTCCTGTCGATATTGTGCTTCCCCGTTCACGAACAGTTCCATTTTCAACCAACAAAGGGGTTCCCCTTCTGCAGGACGGAAGCCGTGACCCTGTAGCGAAGGGTCTTCGGCACTTGGTTGAGCGTTTCAAACCAAACTGGGAAGCTCCCCGCAAGAAGCTCCACCGAAGGGCGGTAGTGCAGTGACACTCTCAAACCGATTTGCCAAGCTGCGCTCCGACGGAAGCAACTCTCCCGAAGTGAGCGAGCCCGTGCTCTCGGCACCGCAGGCGCCGGCAGCTACGCTCGGTACCATCCAGAAAGCGCAAGCGGCTGAACAGTCTCAGGCTTCCACACACGTGCAGCTCACAGAGGGAAGTGCGAGTGAAGCGCTGGCTGGGCTCAAGGAGCGGGCGAGCCAGGCGTTGTATGAGCGGCTAGGTTCCCGGATTACCGACTCCTCATTGGAAGAAGCCGAGCTTCATCAGTTCGTCAAGGATGAACTCCGGGCAGTGGTGGACGAAGAACAGGTCCCCCTGTCGCAGGGTGAACGCCAGCGACTGACCCGCGAGATCATTGACGACGTCCTCGGCCACGGCCCCATGCAGCGCTATCTCGACGACCCAAGCGTCACGGAAATTATGGTGAACCGGGCGGACCAGATTTACGTGGAGCGCCACGGCCAGCTGTTCCTTACAGATACCAAGTTCACAAGCGAAGACGCCCTGCGGCGGGTTATCGAGCGCATCGTCACGCGCATTGGCCGCCGAATCGACGAATCTTCGCCCCTGGTTGACGCCCGGCTCCCCGACGGCTCCCGTGTCAACGCCATCATCCCGCCGCTGGCTGTGAACGGGGCTTCCCTAACAATTAGGAAATTCTCGCGAGAGGCGCTCACGGTTGAGAAACTTATTGGTTTCGGGAGCTTGTCCCCCGAGATGGCGGAGCTCCTCAGAGCATGTGTGCTGGCCAGGATGAACATCATCGTCTCCGGCGGTACCGGTACAGGCAAAACAACTATGTTGAACGTTCTGTCTTCCTTCATCCCCGCTTCGGACCGAATCGTCACTATTGAAGACGCAGTCGAGCTGCAGCTTCAACAGGATCACGTCGTCAGGCTTGAAAGCCGGCCGGCCAACATCGAAGGAAAAGGCGAAGTTTCAATCCGCGACCTGGTCCGCAACTCGTTGCGTATGAGGCCTGACCGGATCGTTGTTGGCGAAGTCCGTGGAGGTGAGTCGCTGGACATGCTTCAAGCGATGAACACCGGTCATGACGGCTCGATCTCAACTGTTCACGCGAATACGCCACGAGACGCTGTGGCGCGTCTGGAAACCCTCGTGCTGATGGCCGGCATGGATCTTCCGCTGCGGGCCATTCGCGAGCAAATTGCTTCGGCGGTGAACCTCATCGTGCACATCTCCCGGCTCCGGGACGGATCCCGACGGGTTACACATGTAACTGAGGTGCAGGGGATGGAAGGAGACATCGTCACGCTGCAAGACGCCTTTGTCTTCGACTACTCGGCTGGCATCGATGCCAACGGTCGCTTTTTGGGAAAGCCAATACCCACCGGAGTCCGGCCTCGATTCACCGACAGGTTCGAGGAACTCGGCATCAAGATTTCTCCCGCCGTGTTCGGTGCCCAGGCAGTCAGGAGTCGGTGATGACCGTACCAGAGGACTCAGTAGCACCCATGCTGTTGGGAGTGCTGTTGCTTTTCGCAGCAGTAATCCTCCTCTTCACAGTGGTCCTCAAATCCAAGCACCTAATTCCGATAGAGAGGCGCCGGCCGGACGTCGCGGCCGCTGCTTCCAGGCTCACCCTCCTCACCGATACCGCTGTGGGCGCGATCAACAAGAAGTTGAAAGGGAAAAACGACTTCCTCGTCAGCCGGGAACGGCTCGAGCGTGCCGGGCTGAAGGCTCAGCCAGCCGACTTCCTCTTGATGATGGGGGCAGGCGCACTGGCAGGCGCCGTTCTTGCGTTCTTGTTGGGCGGTCTTTTCTTCGCAACCCTGGCACTCGCGGTCGTCCCCGCGGCCATGCTCGCCTATCTCACGGTGTTGACGTCAAGACGCAAGAGCAAGTTTGACGAACAGTTGCCGGATACGCTGCAGATGCTCACCGGCAGCATGCGTGCCGGCCACAGCCTCCTCAGGGCCATCGATGCTTCAGCACGTGAATCTGATGCACCAATGTCCGAAGAACTGAGCCGAATCGTCAACGAGACCAGGATCGGGCGGGACCTCGGCGAATCCATGATGGACGTGTCCGCCCGCACTGGCAGTGAGGACTTCTCCTGGATTTCGCAGGCCATTGAGATTCACCGTGAAGTCGGCGGAGACCTTGCTGAGGTTTTGGACCACGTAGGCGAAACTATCCGCGACAGAAACCAGATCCGACGGCAAGTAAAAGCTCTGAGCGCTGAAGGCAAAATGTCTGCCGGCGTCCTCATGGGCCTTCCGGTAGTGCTCTTCTTCGCATTGATTTTTATCAATCCCCAGTACTCGAAGACTTTCACGAGCACTGTGCCCGGCTATCTGATGCTGGGAGTCGCCGCCGTCATGCTGACCGCCGGCGGTTTCTGGCTCAGCCGCTTGATCAAACCCAAGTACTAGGAGCAATGATATGTCACCCATAGCACTAGGCGCGATGCTGGCTATCGTTCTCCCAGTCTCCTACTTGGTTTGGTCCGTGTTCGCTGTCGACAGGGTTGCCATTCGCAACATTCAGGCCAACCTCGGACAAAGGGCCAGGAACGCGTCCCAGCAAAGTCTTTCTGTAGATGCGGGCGCCATTGCCCGCAAAATCACTCCAGTTGGCTACGTGGCTTGGTTGGACAAGCAGCTTGCGGGTGTTGGACGGCCGAAGGAGTGGCCGCTCGAACGCCTCCTGGTCGTCAAACCCATGTTGGCGCTTGGAGGAGCGGCTTTCGGTTTGTTCTTCTTCCTCGCATCCCCCGCACCCGCTCGTTTTGGCATTTTGCTCGCCGCAATTGCATTCGGCTACTTCGCGCCGGATCTGCTGGTGCGAACCAATGCCGAGAAACGGAGGGCCAAAATCAGAATGGAACTGCCCAATACCCTTGATCAAATGCTGATCTCCGTGCAGGCCGGTTTGGGTTTCGAAGCTGCAATGGCCCGCACGGCCCAGAATGGAAGCGGGCCACTCGCGGACGAAATGACCCGGACTTTGCAGGACATGCAAGTAGGACGTTCCCGGAAGGAGGCCTACCTTTCGATGTCCGACCGTGTTGATGTCCCGGACCTGCGATCTTTTATCCGGGCCATTGTTCAGGCAGACGCGTACGGCATCGCCATCGCTAAAGTTCTGAAAGTCCAAGCCCACGAGATGCGACTTAAGCGCCGTCAGCGAGCGGAGGAACATGCCATGAAGATTCCGGTAAAGATCCTTTTTCCGCTCATCTTCTTCATCTTCCCGACCCTCTTCATCATCCTGCTGGGGCCGGCAGTCATGAACATCGTTGCAGCCTTTTCCTAGGAGGATTCGTGAAACATCTGACGCGGCTTCTGAACGGCGCATCCGAAAAACTCGTGGCTTTCCGCAACCAGGAACGCGGCGCCACGGCTACTGAGTACAGCCTTCTGGTCGGCTTCATTGCCATTGTGATTGTTGCTGGTGTGGGTCTATTCGGTACCGCGCTGAACTCCTCATTTGGCTTTCTCACCACTGGCATCAGAACGGCACTAGGCATCCCGTAGACGTTCCATGCCCCTCGCGCCCGCTCGGCGCCCCAAGGACCGGACCCCCTCGGCACCCAGAACCGAGGGGGTCCGTTTGTGTGCCCGGAAAATCGAAACTCAGTATTACCGCAGCGAAAACCAAGCAAAAGCGCAGGAAAAGTGCGGCGGTGAAAGCGTTTGCGAAGGATGTTCCAAGATACCGGCTTCGCCCCTGTTTTCGTTGCTAACTTCGATTCAGAGCTGGTGCAGGACCAGCTTCTCCCACTCGCTCAGGAGTCTCAAATGCTTTCTCTCTACACCAACATCGTGACCCGCCTCCACACCAATGAAAAGGGCGCCACCGCCGTTGAGTACGGCATCATGGTTGGCCTCATCGCAGTCGTCATCATTGTTGCTGTCACCCTTCTGGGCGGCACCTTGGACGACATGTTCACTCAAGTGCAGTGCTCAATTACCAAGGGCACCTACACGGCCGGTGCCAAAGCTGGTCTGGGCACCTGCGCCGCTGCAACGACTCCATAGCCAACCACCTCACCCTGATGGCCTAGCTCGAGGGCAACCATGACAGTGGCGTCGGCCTTGCCGCCGCCACTGTTTCATTTGTAAACCGTGATTCCGAAAGGCAGCAGCATGTCCAGAGCATCCGAGCGAGGAGCCGTTGCAGTCGAGTTTGCGATTGTGGCGCCCGTCCTGGTCATGCTCCTTTTGGGCATTGTTGAGTTCAGCCGCGCCTACAACACCCAAGCTTCGCTTTCGGCGGCTGCGCGTGAAGGCGTGCGAGTGATGGCAATAACGGGCAACCAAGCAACGGCACGTTCAGCAGCAAAAGCCGCGGCTGTGTCCCTACACCCCGGTTTGCCGGATACAAGCATAGTTTTTGGGACCCCATGCCCTTCCACAGCTAGCACCGGGACCAGCCCCCAAGCGACCATCACCATCACCTACTCCCTGTCGACTTTGACGGGAATAGCGGGTCCTTTCACGATGACCGGCAAAGGAGCCATGCTGTGCGGCGGCTGACACCTGGAAAGAAAAATAACGACGCCGAACGCGGCGCCGTTAGCGTGATCGTCGCCATTATGCTGGTGGTCCTGTTGGGCTTCGGCGCCATGGCTGTAGATGTCGCCATGCTGTATTCGGAGCGCGCTCAACTCCGAAACGGAGCGGACGCTGCCGCCCTCGGGGTCGCCCAAAAGTGCGCGAAAAACGTAAGCGACCCTAACTGCTCAGACACCTCTTCGCTCGCGAGAAGTCTGGCCAACAGCAACGCGAATGACGGCCTGAGCAATATCAAGTCCATAGTGCTCAACAAGACCGGCCGCACCGTGACAGCCACCGTCGGCTCCCAGGAAGCCGGCCACGCCCCAAACCAGGTGTCCCTCTTTCTTGCCCGCGCCTTGGGCTTCAACACCACGGAAGTCAATGCCCCGTCAACAGTTGGTTGGGGCAGTCCGGAAAAAGGACCAACCGTCTTTCCTATCACGGTCTCCATCTGCCAGGTCCGGGGCCAGAAAGACGTTATGCAGCTCCTTCGCCTTCATGGAACCGGAGCCAATCCGGGCTGTTTCTACGGGCCGTCCGGGGCAGCGGTTGAAGGCGGATTCGGCGGCCTCAAACAGGACCCCGGCCAGTGCGGCGCGCTCATCGATATTAAGGCAAGCACCGGCACCGCCGGCGGATCCACGGGCGTTGATCCGCCCTCAAATTGCGAAGCCCTGCTCAACGGCTGGGCAGCTGATATGAACGCAGGTAAGGACGTCATTGTTCTGCTGCCGATTTTCAATAAAGTGACCGGCACCGGAACAAACGCTGTATTCGGGCTCACAACTTTCGCCGCATTCAAGGTGGCAGGCTGGAAGGTTGGCAACACTGGACTTCCCTACACTTTCCGCAACCGAACACCGGACGTTCCGGCCTCGCTGGAGTGCCGTGAGCCCTGCCGGGGCATTATCGGAAGTTTCGTCCAATACGTTTCTCTCGCAAAGGGCTACACCCTGGGTGATGTGAACCCGGATGGTGCGACCGTCGTCGAACTCCGTTAGCCCGTGCAACCCATGATCCTTGAACTATCCAGGAGAAATCAGTGAAGTCCCGTTTGCTAGCTGGTGTATTGGCGGTACTGCTCGCCATCGTCGGCGCAGTCATTGTGGTGACCTACGCGCAGGGGGCAGACCAGCGTGCAGTCGCGAACCTCGAACCCGTGGAAGTCCTCGTGGTCAAGAAAGCGGTGCCGGCCGGCGCCTCGGTCGAGACTCTAAAGACCTCCGTGTCCCTTCAGCAGTTGCCGGGCACCGCCGTCGCGAAGACAGCCCTCAACACCTTGGACGGAGCGGCAGGAAAAGTAGCTGCCGCAGACCTTGTGCCGGGTGAACAGCTCGTGGCGGAACGGCTGGTATCACCCGAAGACCTGGAGACCTCCGGTTCGGTACCCGTGCCGGCAGGGCTGCAGGAAGTCTCGTTCCAGCTTGAACCGCAGCGCGTCGTTGGCGGCCGGCTTGAGGCGGGGGACACTGTCGGCATCTTCATCTCCTTGCCGAATGGAGGGCTGGAGGCGAAGCCTGATAAAGAAACCGTCCAGTTGTCCATCCGCAAGGCACTCGTCACCGCGGTCCAGCGGGCACCGGAAGCAACAACTGCAAAGCCGAGTGCCGCCGCAACCGATGCCGCCCAACCAGATCCGCGCGACGTCAACCTTCCAACGGGAATGTTGATGGTCACTGTTGCCGTCAACGACGTCAACTCCGACAAGATCGTTTTCGCAGCCGAGTACGCTTCGTTGTGGCTTAGCCGCGAACCACTCGACGCCCAGGACAGCGGGCCGCGCGTCATGACCCGGCAGGACCTATACAAGTGAGCCGCTTCGTCCTTATCACTCCCGACACCAGCTTCGACGCCCGTTTGCGCCAAGCCGTTGCAGGAGGCCTTCATGGTGGAGTCCAGACGTTCTTCACCAGCCTGCTGCCCGCGGACCCGCACCAGCTCTTCGCGAGCCTGGACCAGGAGCAGCCTGAGGTCCTGATTCTGGGCCCTGAGGTTCCTTTGGACGAAGCACTTCGGTTCGCCACCGTCTTGAACGTCAGCTCCCCCGAGCTGGGCGTGGTTGTGGCTGCCGAGCCGGAGACCGACTTCCTTCTGCACGCGATGCGGGCGGGCATCAAGGACATCATTGCCCCAGATTCGGACGCCGCCCAGTTGCGTGTCGTCTTGGAGCGGGCAAGCCAGTCCTTCGTCAGCCGGCACCGCCCGCTGGCGCCTCAGCATGCCGCTGAGGGCAACAAGGGACTGGTGATCGGCGTCTTCTCGCCCAAGGGCGGCGTGGGCAAAACCACCATCGCAACCAACATCGCCATCGGGCTGGGAAAGATCGCCCCGATGAGCGTTGTCATTGTTGACCTCGACCTCCAGTTCGGGGATGTGGCCTCCGGGCTCTACCTTGACCCGGAGCACACAGTGACGGACGCCGTGTCTCCGGCCGCCAGCCAGGATTCCCTGGTCCTCAAGGCCTTCCTCACGGTGCATCCAGGCAGCATCTATGCCCTTTGCGCTCCCCCCACCCCTGTCGATGCTGACGAGATCACTCCGGACCAGATCAGCCGGCTGATCGAACAGCTGTCAGAACAGTTCCAGTACGTGGTGGTGGATACCGCGCCGGGACTGCCCGAGATCGGGCTGGCAGCCATGGAAAAGTGCACCGACGTGGTCTGGGTCAGCGGCATGGACATCCCGAGCGTGCGCGGCCTTCGTTCCGGCCTGGATATCCTGCGCCAGCTGGATATCGTTCCCGATACCCGCCACGTGGTGCTCAACATGGCTGACTCCAAGAACGGGCTCACCGTCCAGGACCTCGAATCAACCATCGGGGCACCCATTGATGTCAGCATCCCGCGCTCGCGCGCCGTTGCCCTGTCCACAAACCGGGGAATCCCGGTCCTCCAAGAGCCGGTAAAGGACCCGGCGGTAAAGGGGCTTAGCCACCTCGTGGAGCGGTTCAACCCCTCGTGGCGGGCAAAATCCCAGCGCAAACTGCACCGAAGGGTCGTGGTCTAGTGAAACTCTCAGAGCGCATCAACGCCGCCCAGGCGAAAACACAGCCGCTTCCCAGCCCCGCCTCTGCCAAGGCCTCGGCTCCGACCCGCGACGTGCCGCCTCCCCAGGTTCCGGCCCAACGCGTGCAGTGGGCGGAACAGTCCTCGGAAGAGCGGACGACGACGGCACCGGCTGCCGCCGCCGTTGCGCCCGCCAGCGCGCACTTTGAAGAGTCGAAGCCGAAACTCCAGCAACCCGTCGATGTTTTCGCAGCACTTAAGCAACGGGCTGCGACGGCCCTGTTTGAACATCTGGGCGCCCGGTTCAACGACTCCGCCATCACTGAGCATGAGCTGAAGTCAACTGCCCGCGATGAGCTTACGCGGATCATCGACGCTGAACAGGTCCCGCTCTCCCCTGAGGAACGCACACGGCTGGTGCAGGACGTGGCCGATGACGTTTTGGGCTACGGCCCACTTCAGCGATTGCTCGATGATCCGGCCGTCACTGAAATCATGGTCAACCGCATGGACCAGATTTACGTCGAACGGAAGGGTCACCTCACACTCGCGGACACCCGGTTCAGCTCTGAGCAGCATCTTCGCAAGGTTATTGAACGCATTGTGTCCAAGGTGGGCCGGCGAATTGACGAGTCCTCGCCCCTGGTGGATGCGCGCCTCGAGGATGGTTCGCGCGTCAACGCCGTCATTCCGCCACTGGCGGTGGGCGGCTCATCGCTGACCATCCGAAAGTTCAGCAAGACTCCGCTGACGGTGCGGAACCTCATCGATTTCGGAACGCTGACGCCGGAGATGGCGGAGCTGCTTAATGCCTGTGTCAAAGCCAAACTCAACATCATCGTGTCCGGCGGTACAGGCACGGGCAAGACCACACTTCTCAATGTGCTGTCCTCCTTCCTGCCTTCGGACGAACGAATCGTCACCATCGAGGACGCTGTGGAACTTCAGATCCAGCAGGACCACGTGGTCCGGCTGGAGAGCCGTCCCCCGAACACCGAGGGCAAGGGTGAGGTCACCATCCGCGAGCTTCTGAGGAACTCACTGCGTATGCGCCCCGACCGCATCGTGGTAGGCGAAGTCCGTGGCGGCGAATCCCTGGACATGCTCCAGGCCATGAACACCGGCCACGACGGTTCGCTTTCCACCGTGCACTCAAACTCGCCCCGGGACGCCGTCGCACGCTTGGAGACCCTTGTCCTCATGGCAGGCATGGACCTGCCGCTCCGAGCCATCCGCGAGCAGATTGCCTCCGCGGTGAACCTGATTGTCCAAATTTCCAGGTTGCGTGACGGGTCCCGCCGGATAACCCATGTAACTGAGGTCCAAGGTATGGAAGGGGACATCGTGACCCTGCAGGACGCGTTTGTGTTCGACTACTCCGCCGGCGTCGACCAGCACGGGCGCTTCCTCGGCAAGCCCGTGGCCACCGGCATCCGGCCGCGCTTCATCGACCGTTTCGAAGATCTCGGCATCCATGTGTCACCGTCAGTGTTCGCCACGCAGTCAGGGGCTGCTCCGGCTGGTGCGAACCCAGCCGGCAGCGGAAAGGCCTAAGACCACATGTTGATCGTTATCGGAGCCACCCTCCTGTTCCTCGCCCCCATCATGGTGGGTGTGGCGCTGGTGCTGCCGCGCACTCCCGCCATCGCTCTCGACAGGCGCCGGCCCTTTCAGGCCGATCCGCCGTCGAACCTCACCCGGCTCGCTGACGCGACGGTGGGTGCCTTGGACCGGTTCCTGGCAACCCGAAACGTCCGGCTCTATAACCGCGACGCGTTGGAAAATGCCGGTGTCAGGTTCAGCCAGGCTGAATACTTGGTGCTGGTCATCGCCGGTGCCATCGTGGGCGCACTGGTGGGAATGGTGATCGGCGTACCTGCGGTCTCCGTCCTGCTGTTTATCCTGGCGCCGTTCGTAGGCCACCTTGTGCTCGGTTTCCTGGCAGGCAGGCGGCGGT
Organism: Pseudarthrobacter sp. W1I19; assembly: GCF_030817835.1. Lineage (NCBI taxonomy): Bacteria > Bacillati > Actinomycetota > Actinomycetes > Micrococcales > Micrococcaceae > Pseudarthrobacter > Pseudarthrobacter sp. W1I19. The sequence continues at coordinate 1,178,884 of NZ_JAUSZR010000001.1, read as the reverse complement.
CCAAGTTCGACAGCCAGCTTGGCGACACGCTTCAACTTCTCTCCGGCGGGCTCCGCGCCGGCCACAGCATCCTCCGCGCCATTGACGCCGCGGCGGCCGAGTCGCAGAGTCCAACGTCAGAAGAAATGCGACGGGTCATCACGGAGACAAGCCTGGGCCGCGATCTGCTGGCTTCCCTGACTGACACGTCTGAGCGCATGCGGAACGAGGACTTCATCTGGATTGCCCAGGCCATCCAGATCAACCGGGAAGTGGGCGGCAACCTGGCAGAAGTGCTGGACCAGGTCAACGAAACAATCCGCGAACGCAGCGAGATCAAGGGGCACATCAAGTCCCTCGCGGCAGAGGGAAAGTTCTCCGCCTATATCCTCATCGCCATGCCCTTCGGCATCGTACTGATGCTGATGACGGTCAATCCCGCCTACATGGATTCGATGTTCACTCATCCGCTGGGATGGGGCATGATCGGCGGGTCCGTTGTGCTCATGACAATCGGCAGCCTGTGGATGCGCAAAATAATCGATCTGAAGTTCTGAGGCGATCATGAGTCCGCTGATAATTTCCTCGCTGTTGCTTGTTTCGGTCCCCATCGGTTATCTGACCTGGTCTATCCTCTCGGTTGACCGGAAGGCCCGGACCGCCACCATGGCTATCCTTACGCGGGGCCGCCCTGCAGTCGAGATGGTCGGGAAGAAGAAGGCTGGCATTGTGGCCGGAATCGGTTACCAGCTGACTCCCCCGGCATACGTCCGCAAGCTCGACCGGTTGCTGTCACTCGCCGGCCGGCCCCTTTCCATGCCGCTGGAAAAGGTTCTTGCCGGAAAGATTGCCCTCGGCGTCGCCGGCGCTTTCCTCGGCCTCTACCTGAGCGCCGTCGGCACCACTCCGATCATGAAACTGGCGGGGCTGTTCCTGCTGTTCCTCGGTTACTTCATCCCGGACCTCCTGCTCTACAGCAAGGGACTGGAACGCCAGAAAGTCATCCAGCTGGAACTGGCCAACACCCTGGACCAGATGCTGATCTCTGTCGAGGCAGGCCTGGGCTTCGAGGGCGCCATGGCCCGCGCCGGCGACAACGGCAAGGGACCCCTGGCCGAGGAACTGGTGCGGACCCTGCAGGACATGCAGGTAGGCCGCAGCCGGCGCGAGTCCTATCTCGCCCTGGCCGAGAGGACCAACATCCCGGAGCTTCGCAGCTTTGTGCAGGCAGTGGTCCAGGCGGACACGTACGGCATCGCGATCAGCCGTGTCCTCCGGGTCCAGGCGAAAGTCATGCGCGTAAAGCGCCGCCAGCGCGCTGAAGAAAAGGCCATGAAACTTCCGGTGATGATCCTGTTCCCGCTGTTGTTCTTCATTTTCCCGGTGCTGTTCATCGCAATTCTCGGACCGGCCGTCATCAACACCATCGCGACATTCAGCGGACAATAGGGGCCCCAGAACCAGCCCCAAGGATCCCTCAAGGTTTACACAGGATCACCCGAAATAGGACAACCATCGAATTCCAGGAAGTAGCCTTGAAGAATGCACAGTCCAGATCCCGGCTCCAGCGACAGGAGCACAGCCGCGGAACCTCCGCAGCCCGGGATCACAGCACTTACCGGTTCAGTCCTCTCGCAGGAAGCGGCCGGGCTCTTGCCGCTCGTTGACGCCGCCGTGCTTGAGGAGCTCGAAGACGAACTGGCCGGCTCCGGGCTCGCCCAGCGGTTTGCCCGGGATTATGCGGCCATGTGGGACCAGCGTTGCGCCCGGCTGGCCGCCGCTGTCCAAAGCCAGGACAGCGAATCCGCCCTGGACGCCGCCATCAGCCTGAAAATCAGCTCAGCGATGGTGGGAGGAGTGCGGCTGGCGAAACTTGCGGAGCTGCTGGAGACGCTCATCCGGCAGGGTGACTTCGGCCGGGGACAGGTCCTGATGGCGCGGGTTGCCCAGGACGGGGTACAAACAGTGTCCGAGCTCCAGTCCACGTACATCCTCAAGAACGGCTGAGCGACCCCAAGTCAGCCCTGCGCCGCGTCCTGCCTGCTGGGCGCCAGCCGGTAACCCACACCGCGGACAGTCTGGAGCCAGCGGGGTGCGACGGGGTCCTCCTTCAGCTTGCGCCGCAGGTTGCCAATGTGAACTTCAACAGCCCGCTCGTCAGCCTCGCTGATGTACGTGTCTTCGTCATAGAAGTCTCCGCGGACAGCCCGCACCAGGTCCGCACGCGTACATACAGCCCCTCCACCCCGCAGGAGCACGTGCAGCAAATCGAATTCGCTTCTGGTGAGGCCAAGCGGTTCCCCGTTGATTTCCACGGTGCGCGTGCGGTGGTTCAGTTCCAGGCCGTTGTGGTGCAGAACTGCCGCGTCGTCGGGATGGGCTGGAGCTGCGGGGGCGGCTCCCCACCCAGCCAAAGCAGGCTTTTGTCCTGTGATCTCATGCCGGGGCCTGCGCATCATCGCCGACACGCGGGCCCGCAGCTCCCGTGGCCGGAACGGCTTGGCAATGTAGTCATCGGCACCGGCATTAAGGGCGGACAACAGGTCCGGCTCCTCAGTGCGGCCGGTGAGCATCACTACGTAGGCGTTACTGAAGTTGCGGATGCGCCGCAACACCTCGAGGCCGTCGATGTCCGGCAGCCCGATGTCCAGCGTCACCACGTTGGCCTGCTTCATACGGACCACTTCCACGCCGGCCCGTCCGTCAACTGCTGTATGCACCTCGAAGCCGGCCTGGCTCAACACTCCTTCCAGGAGGTTTCGCACATCGGCATCGTCTTCGATAACTACAGCCACACCAAGATCGTCCATTGATATCCCTGCGCCAGGCGGTCATGGCCCCCCATTGGCCCAGCGCCAATGCCATTCCCGCTCCAACCCTTTATACGCTACAAGCAACCGAGGCTGATGACACCTGTTTCAACTATGCATTTGAAAAGTCAATTATTATGACAGAACATGTGGATTACGAGTCAGAGAGGATGTGTGCCAAGGTGCCTTGCAGGAATTTGTATGCACCTGCGCCGGGAAGTCTCATTATTGTCCGGCATGGCACAGGCATAGTTCATGGCTGACCGCCTCTTTCCCCGCCGATCCGCACGGATTTTCCAGCGGCTTGGGCCACGCTCCCAAGTGGCCCTGTGCCAACTGCCCTTGACTCTGATCGTGGTGGCCCTTGCCATAGCCACTCCGTTTGCCTGGCCCACTCTTCTTTACCATCCCCTGTACATGGCGGGAATCCTGCTTTCCGTCGCGCTCTTCCTGTGTTGCCTCCTGGTCCCATGGGAGCGGCTGGCGCACCCCCCGTACCTCCTGATCCCTGTCCTGGACTTCCTGGCGATCGCCCTGCTCCGGAATGGTGCCGCCCCACTCCTCCCCGGCCTCGCGGTCCTGGCAGTGTTCCCCGTCATCTGGCTGTCCGCCTCCGGCATGCTTGCGCGCAGCAGCCTGGTCCTGAGTTTCCTCGGCCCCATGCTGATCATGGTTCCTTCGTGGGCAGGCCGCTTCCCCAACCTGACGGCTTCGGACATCACCACCACCTTCCTCTTTCCCCTGATGATGCTCACCGTCTCCCTGGCCATCAGGTTCGCGAGCATGAATGTCCGGCTGCAACAGCGTGAGCTGGCCGCAAAGGACAGGGAACTGCGCGAACTGCTGCGCAAGAGCAGGGAGCGGGAAAAGCTGCTGGAGACGGTCCTGGACGCCACCGACGTCGGAATCGCCGCCGTCGACCGGTCCGGCCACTTTCTGGTCTCCAACAGCCGGCAGCGGAACTTCCGCCAGGCCACCCGCGCCGACGATGCCGTTCCCGGGCAGGGCCACCAGCTGATTTTCGGACCCGACCGGCGGACCCTAATACCCGCGGAGAAGCGGCCCATCAGCCGGGCCATAGCCGGTGAGTCCTTCGCGGACTATCTGGTGTGGGCCGGGGAGGGAGCTGACCAGCGCGCAGTGTCCACAGCAGCCCGCCCACTGGTGAGTGAGGACGGCCAGCTAACCGGCGCCGTCGTTGTCTACACTGACGTGACCGGCTGGGTGGAGGCGCTGGCAGCCAACCACGAACTGGTTTCCAACGTGACCCACGAATTCAAGACGCCGCTGAACTCCATCATCGGGAACGTGGACCTGGTGCTCGACGACGTAGCGGCCTTGCCGCCGCAAGTGGCCCAGCGTCTCCTGGTGGTGCAGCGGAACGCCGAGCGGCTGCTGGCACTGGTCGCTGACCTGTCGGCGTCGGCGTCGGCGGCACTCAATGTCCACCCCAAACGGACGGACCTGGCGAGCCTCGTGGAAACCACCATCGGCTCAGCCCAGGCCCAGGCCGAGCTGGCGAACATCCACCTTTCAACCGATGTCCCCTCGCCCCTGTGGGCGTACGCGGACCCGCTCCGGATCGGCCAGGCCCTGGACAACCTGGTATCAAATGCCATTAAGTACTCCCCAGGCGGCGGCAACGTCCGTATCAGCGCCCGCAGCACCAGCGAATGGGTCCAGCTCAGCGTCAGCGATACCGGGATGGGCATCAGCAGCGAGGACAGGGAGAGGGTTTTCAAGCGATTCTTCCGGACCGATTCCGCCCGGGACGCGGCCATCGGCGGCGCCGGGCTCGGCCTGTCGATCACCAGGATAATTGTGGAACGACACGGCGGACAGATCTCCTGCGTCAGCGGGGAGGGACAAGGCAGCACGTTCACCCTGACCCTGCCGGCAGAGGGCCCCCCGCCCGCGTTCTAGGTTTCGACAAGCTGAACCACCGGTGATTGAGCTCGGGTTTCGACAGGCTCAACCACCGGCGTTCTAGTACTCCCGCAGCGCCCGGGTGAGTTCTGCGCGGGCCAGGAGTTCGTCGTTGGACGGGTAAGCCACTTCCTCAAGCACCAGCGGGTGGGGCGCCGCCAGCACGGACTTGGCGTCGCGTTTCTGCGCGAGCAACCGCTCATGCAACCAGCCCGGTTCCTCCACACCCTCGCCCACGTACAGGGCGGAGCCGATCAGGGCGCGCACCATGTTGTGGCAGAAGGCGTCCGCTTGGACGGTGGCCACAATGACACTATCTTCCCCCCGTGCGAATTCAAAACGCTGCAGCTCCCGGATGGTGGTGGCACCTTCGCGCGGCTTGCAGAAGGACAGGAAGTTCTGCAGCCCCAGCAGCTTCGAGGCGCCCTCGTTCAGCAGGGAGACGTCCAGCGGGTTTTTGTGCCACAGGGTGGAGTACCGGCCCAGCGGATCCCAGAGCGCAGGCCCGTCCGCGATGCGGTAGCTGTACCGCCGCCAGAGCGCCGAAAACCGGGCATCAAAACCTTCCGGCGCCAGCGAGATGCGGTGCACCTCGACTGCCCCGGTCAGGTCGCCGAGGATGCGGCTGAGGGCGCCGCGGATCCTTCGGAGCATGGCGACGGCGGGATCCAGTTCGTGCCCGCGCGGCAGTCCCTGCCACTCGGCTTCGGTGAGGTCCAGGTGGACCACCTGGCCCCGGGCATGCACGCCGGCATCGGTGCGTCCGGCAACCGTCACGCGGACCGGGCGCCGGACCAGCAGCTGCAGGGCCTCTTCGAGGGCGCCCTGGACGGTCCGCAGGCCCGGCTGCAGGGCCCACCCGCTGAAGGGGCCGCCGTCGTACGACAAATCCAGCCGGACACGCAAAAACCCGCCGCCCCCCAATACGGGGGCCGCGGGTTTTTGGTCGTTCATAGACTCAAGTCTATGCGAAGAAAATCAGCGAATTACTTCGCGTCCTTCTCTTCGGCTGCCGGAGCTTCAGCTTCCTCAGCGGCCGGAGCCTCTTCGGTAGCAGCCTCTTCGGTTGCAGCTTCTTCAGCGGCGGGAGCCTCCGGAGCTTCATCAGCAGCAGGAGTCTCGACGACCTCAGCCTCGGGAGCTTCCTCGGCGGCCGGGGCAGCCTTCTCTGCATCGCGCTTGGCAGCCGCGGTAGCCTCAGCTACAACAGCCTGCTTGGCGGAAACGGGCTCGAGAACCAGTTCGATGACAGCCATGGGAGCGTTGTCGCCCTTGCGGTTGCCGATCTTGGTGATGCGGGTGTAGCCGCCGTCGCGGTTCTCCACTGCCTGGGCAATGTCGGTGAACAGCTCGTGGACGACGCCCTTGTTGCTGATCAGGCCGAGCACGCGGCGGCGGGAAGCGAGGTCGCCACGCTTGGCGAAGGTCACCAGGCGCTCTGCGTACGGCTTCAGGCGCTTGGCCTTGGTCACCGTGGTGGTGATCCGCTTGTGCTCGAACAGGGATGCTGCCAGGTTCGCGAGCATGAGGCGCTCGTGAGCCGGGCCGCCTCCGAGGCGCGGACCCTTAGTGGGGGTAGGCATAATTGTTTCTCCTCAAATGGAAGCCGTGGGCCCTGCACACCATGGTGCCTGCCCGCCGGCCAAGGTCTGGTTTAGAGTTCGTCGTCGCCGAAGGCGGCGTCGTCCTCTTCGATTGCTGCGGCGCGTGCTGCGAGGTCAAAACCGGGAGGCGAGTCCTTGAGGGACAGGCCCAGTTCAACCAGCTTTGCCTTGACCTCGTCAATGGACTTGGCACCGAAGTTGCGGATGTCCATCAGGTCAGCCTCGGAGCGGGCAACGAGTTCACCCACGGTGTGGATGCCCTCACGCTTGAGGCAGTTGTAGGAACGGACGGTGAGGTCCAGATCCTCGATCGGCAGTGCCATGTCGGCTGCCAGGGCAGCGTCGGTGGGCGACGGGCCGATCTCGATACCTTCAGCTGCGGTGTTCAGCTCACGTGCCAGACCGAAGAGCTCCACCAGGGTGGTGCCTGCGGAAGCAACAGCATCGCGCGGGGCGATGGCCTGCTTGGTCTCGACGTCGACAATCAGCTTGTCGAAGTCGGTGCGCTGCTCAACACGGGTTGCTTCCACGCGGAAAGTAACCTTCAGCACCGGCGAGTAGATGGAGTCGACCGGGATACGGCCGATCTCTGCGTCGCCGGACTTGTTCTGAGCTGCCGAAACGTAGCCGCGGCCGCGCTCGATGGTCAGTTCGAGTTCGAACTTTCCCTTCGAGTTCAGCGTGGCGATGTGCAGATCCGGGTTGTGGAATTCGACGCCGGCCGGCGGAGCGATGTCCGCGGCGGTGACGACTCCGGGGCCCTGCTTGCGCAGGTAAGCAACAACCGGCTCATCGTGCTCGGAGGAAACCGACAGGCTCTTGATGTTCAGGATGATCTCAGTGACATCTTCCTTGACACCCGGAACCGTGGTGAACTCGTGCAGCACGCCATCGATCCGGATGCTGGTTACAGCAGCGCCGGGGATGGAGGAGAGCAGGGTACGGCGGAGGGAGTTTCCGAGGGTGTAGCCGAAGCCCGGTTCCAACGGTTCAATAATGAAACGCGAACGGTTTTCGGAGACTACCTCTTCGGAGAGGGTGGGGCGCTGTGCAATGAGCACTTAGGTTTCCTTTCGGCGAGCATCCGCTATATGACGCAACACAGGTGGTGGAAATTCGGTCTGAAGACTTAACGCGCTGGGCTTGCCCGGGCCATCGATGGTCCGGGCAAGCTCAAGCGGCGCTGGAAGCCTTAGACGCGGCGGCGCTTCGGCGGACGGCAGCCGTTGTGGGCGGCGGGGGTGACGTCCTGGATGGAGCCAACCTCGAGGCCGGCAGCCTGCAGCGAACGGATCGCGGTTTCGCGTCCCGAGCCGGGGCCCTTCACGAAAACGTCAACCTTGCGCATGCCGTGCTCCTGGGCGCGCTTTGCAGCAGCCTCGGCAGCCATCTGGGCAGCGAACGGGGTGGACTTACGCGAGCCCTTGAAGCCAACCTCACCTGAGGAAGCCCAAGAGATAACAGCGCCCGACGGATCCGTGATGGAAACGATGGTGTTGTTAAACGTGCTCTTGATGTGCGCCTGGCCAAGCGCGATATTCTTCTTGTCCTTCTTACGCGGCTTGCGAACCGCGCCACGAGTCTTCGGGGGCATTATTTCTCCTACAGAAAGTTATTGGGGGAAAGCGATCGCTTCCCTCATTGCCGTGAGGCGAATGAGGTTTAGCGTGCCTTCTTCTTGCCGGCGACGGTGCGCTTCGGGCCCTTGCGGGTACGGGCGTTGGTCTTCGTACGCTGTCCGCGTACGGGCAGGCCCTTGCGGTGGCGCAGGCCTTCGTAGCTGCCGATCTCAACCTTGCGGCGGATATCTGCTGCTACTTCGCGGCGAAGGTCACCCTCAACCTTGTAGTTGCCTTCAATGTAGTCACGCAGCTCAACCAGCTGGGCATCAGTCAGGTCCTTGACGCGAACGTCAGCGCTGATGCCAGTGGCAGCCAGGGTTTCGTGTGCACGGGTCTTGCCCACGCCGTAGATGTAAGTAAGCGCAATTTCCAGCCGCTTTTCGCGGGGAATGTCTACGCCAGCGAGACGAGCCATAGTGGCAGTACTCCTTGATAAACCGGAGGTCGTAGGCAGTACACCCGCATGTTCCATGCGGCCCCAGCCTCCGACCGGGGGTTAGCTGTCCGGGCTCCATACGTCCCAGATCAGCTTGTGCTGCCTTTATTTACTTGCGTGGGTTAGCAACCCAGGAATTCCCGGTGAAGGGAATTAGCCCTGGCGCTGCTTGTGGCGCGGGTTCTCGCAGATCACCATGACCCGGCCATTACGGCGGATCACTTTGCACTTTTCGCAGATCTGCTTGACGCTCGGCTTGACCTTCATGGCATTCCTTTGCGTGTAACAGTTGGTCAACTGGAGCGGCATTCAGTTCGCACTGAGGCCGCCCAGCAATTTACTTGTAGCGGTAGACGATACGACCACGGGTGAGGTCGTACGGGCTCAGCTCCACCACTACGCGGTCCTCAGGGAGAATCCTGATGTAGTGCTGACGCATCTTTCCAGAGATGTGTGCCAGTACGATGTGCTTGTTGGTGAGCTCAACACGAAACATCGCGTTAGGCAACGCCTCAGTCACAACGCCTTCGATCTCAATGACCCCGTCCTTCTTGGCCATACCCTCCGCTAACTGTTGTTGCCGCAGTCCCGCCGGATTGCACCGGGCATGACCACGAACGTTTTTGTTGGATCGATTGTCAGCTTCAGGCCCCAAAAGGGCGTGGCAGTCCAGACAACCAACAAACAACACTACTCTGTATCGCCGTAAAAGTTAAATCGGCCATAGTAACCTACCGGGTGCCGTACACACCATAATCCCCCGCCGGGGTGCTCACGGCCCGGGCGCTGGCCACGCCATCGAGGATGGCCAAACGGACGACGTCGGCTGCCGCACTTTGCAGCGTTATGAGGCTGATCTGCCGGGCAGCTTCGTCCGAGCGATCGAGTGCCACCTCACCGGTCGCCAAACAAAACACTGTGTCCCCATCACCAAGGGTGTGTGAGGGATTTAGTGCCCGGGCAATCCCGGCATGCGAAGCAGAAGCAGTCCGCTTGCACTCGGCCACATCCAGAACGGCATTGGTGGCGACGACGATGAGCGTGGTGTTTAGCGGGGCGCCGCGGCTGGGTTCCGCCCCACCAGCCGAAGCCCTCGGCGTGCTCGCTCGTTCCTCGCTTAGACGCACGCTGCCGGGCTCCGCCTGCCGGGTCGTCGTGCCGAACGGGAGCCCAAGCGCGTTGACTATGGCGATTGCCCCGACCACCACGCCGTTATCGAGCGTGACCGATGCCGTACCTACCCCGCCTTTGTATGTCCGGGCGATGACTGCTCCGGTGCCGGCGCCCACGTTGCCGCGTCCGACGTCGTGCCCGTCCTTCTCGGCGGCAGCAGCGGCGGTTGCCGCGTAGCCCATGTCCGGCGTCGGGCGTCGCGCAAAGTCGCCGCCGCGGCCCAGGTCAAAAATCGCGGCCGCAGGGACGATGGGCACTACTCCCCCGGGGACCGCGAAACCGCGGCCGTTCTCCTCGCACCACAGCTGGGCGCCCGTTGCCGAAGCCAGCCCATAGGCGCTCCCGCCGGTAAGGACCACGGCATCAACAGCGCTGACCAAGGTGGTGGGATCGAGCGCGTCCGTTTCGTGGGTGGCCGGCCCGCCGCCCTGCACGTCAACTGATCCGATGGTGCCCGGCGGCGGCAGGATCACGGTTACCCCGCTCAGCCAGCCGTCGTCGGTTTTCTGTACGTGGCCAACCCTGATCCCGGGCACGTCGGTGATTGCTCCCATGGCCCCCATTCTGCCGTGCCCGGTGGTTGAGCCTGTCGAAACCTGTGACGGGATTTCGACAAGCTCAATCACCGCGAACCTACGGGATCGGCACCGGGGTGACGCCGAGGGGCACCAGGTGCTCCGCACCGCCGTCGGGCGCGGAAAGCACCCAGATGCCCTTTTCGTGGACTGCCACGGAATGCTCCCACTGGCAGGAGCGGGCGCCGTCGGTGGTGATGACGGTCCAGTCGTCCTCCAGCACGGCGGTGTCGATGCCGCCGCGGACCAGCATGGGCTCGATCGCCAGGCAGAGGCCCGGCCGGATCTTGGGCCCGCGGTGGCTGGTGCGGTAGTTCAGGACGTCCGGCGCCATGTGCATTTCGGAGCCAATGCCGTGGCCCACGTAGTCCTCGAGGATGCCCAGGGGCTTGCCGGGCACGGAGGATACGTAGTCGTCGATGGCGGCACCGATATCGCCCACATGCTTACCGGTGGCCAGCGCGGCGATCCCCCGCCACAGGGCTGCATGGGTCACGTCCGAAAGCCGCTGGTCCTCGGGGTCGGCGGTGCCCACGATGACTGTCCGGGCTGAGTCGGAGTGCCAGCCGTTTACGATAGCACCGCCGTCAATCGAGATGATGTCGCCGTCGTTCAGGACCCGGCTGCCGGGGATGCCGTGGACTACTTCCTCGTTGACGGAGGTGCAGATGGTGGCCGGGAACCCGTGGTAGCCGAGGAAGTTGGACTTGGCGCCGGCCTCGTTCAGCACAGCGGCGAAGACGTCGTCCAGGTGCTTGGTGGTGACGCCCGGGACGGCGGCTGCAACAGCGGCATCCAGGGCACGGCTCAGGACCAGGCCTGCCTCATGCATGGTGCGCATCTGGGCGTTGGTTTTGTATTCGATGCGGGGCTGGCCAAAGGCCATGGTGCTTCCTTTCAAATGGCTGAGGCTCCTCCCGTGTACCGGGAGGAGCCTCGGAAAAACTTGCCTGGATCAGGCCGCCTGTGCGGTCTTAATGGCCTGCATCACGCGGTCCGTCACTTCGTCGATCGGCCCAATGCCGTCCACCTGGGTGAGGATGCCGCGCTCGGCGTACTTGGCCACCACTGCCTCGGTCTGCTCGTGGTACAGGTCAAGGCGGTGGCGGATGACGGCTTCGTTGTCGTCGCTCCGGCCCGTTTCCTTGGCCCGGCCCAGGAGCCGGTGGACCAGTTCCTCGTCGTCGGCAGTCAGCTGCAGGACGACGTCGAGCTTCTCGTCGCCTTTGGCGAGAATCTCGTCGAGGTAGTCAACCTGCGCCGTGGTGCGCGGGTAACCGTCCAGCAGGAAGCCGTTTTCGACGTCGGACTCGCTCAGGCGGTCACGCACCATCTTGTTGGTGACACTGTCCGGAACGAAGTCCCCGTTGTCCATGTACTTCTTGGCTTCGATGCCAAGCGGTGTTTCGCCCTTCACGTTTGCACGGAAGATGTCGCCGGTGGAGATGGCCACAACGCCGAGGCGCTCTGAAATCCGCTCCGCCTGCGTTCCTTTTCCGGAACCGGGAGGTCCAATAATCAGCATTCTCGTCATCGCAAAAGCCCTTCGTAGTGACGTTGTTGTAGCTGCGCATCAATCTGCTTGACGGTCTCCAGGCCAACGCCCACCATGATCAGGATCGAGGTGCCACCGAACGGGAAGTTCTGGTTTGCGTTGATCAGTACCAGTGCCACCAGCGGAATCAGTGCCACGAAGCCCAGGTAGAGGGCACCGGGCAGCGTGATCCGGGAGAGCACGTACTGCAGGTAGTCAGCGGTCGGTTTACCGGCGCGGATACCTGGAATGAAGCCGCCGTACTTCTTCATGTTGTCCGAGACCTCTTCAGGGTTGAAGGTGATCGCGACGTAGAAGTAGGTAAAGAACACGATCAGGACGAAATAGATCGCCATGTAGATCGGGTGGTCGCCGCGGGTCAGGTTGTTGTTGATCCATTCGACCCACGGCTGGAGCTGCTCGCCCGGCTTTGGCTGGTTGAACTGGGAAATCAGTCCAGGCAGGTAAAGCATGGAGGAAGCAAAAATAACGGGGATAACGCCGGCCATGTTGACCTTGATGGGGATGTACGTGCTGGTACCTCCCACGGTGCGGCGGCCGATCATCCGCTTGGCATACTGCACCGGAATCCGGCGCTGCGACTGCTCAACGAACACCACCAGGGCCACCGTCAGCAGGCCTACGGCCAGGACAATGAAGAAGGTTCCCGGGCCCTGCGAGGTCCAGATGGCGCCCAGCGAGGTGGGGAACTGGGCTGCGATCGAGGTGAAGATGAGCAGGGACATACCGTTGCCCACACCCTTCTCGGTGACGAGCTCGCCCATCCACATGATCAGGCCGGTGCCGGCTGTCAGGGTGATGATGATCAGGATGGTGGTGATCACGCTGTCATCAGGAATGATCGGCAGTGCACAGCCGGGCAGGAGCTGGCCGGACCGCGCCAGGGAAACCAGCGTGGTGGCGTTGAGCAGGCCCAGGGCGATAGTGAGGTACCGCGTGTACTGGGTCAGTTTGGACTGGCCCGCGGCGCCCTCTTCGTAGAGCTCCTGGAAACGGGGAATGACCACCCGAAGCAGCTGGACGATGATGCTGGCCGTAATGTACGGCATGATGCCCAGCGCGAAAATGGACACCTGGAGCAACGCGCCGCCGCTGAACAGGTTAACGAGCTGGTACAGGCCGCCTGCGGTCTGACCGTTCTGCAAGCATTGCTGGACATTCTGGTAGTTCACACCTGGCGAGGGAATGAATGCGCCCAAGCGGAAGATGGTGATGATTCCCAGCGTGAACAACAACTTGCGTCGCAGATCAGGCGTGCGAAAGGCCCGGCCAAATGCGCTAAGCAAGCGTCCTCCTGGTGATGTGGATAAGAGTGTGTGATGGGGATCTAAGAATCCCAACAACCGAGTCTAACGGTTGGATGCGCCATGCGAACAATCCGTGGAAGTCCGCGTGCGCCAGGAGGCGGGAAAAACACGCCCGGCGGATGTGAAAAACTCCCGGTACCGGGGCCTTGGCCCCGGTACCGGGAGTTCAACAACGGGCTTTCGCCCACCGGCTCTAGAGAGCGGTGGTGCTTCCGCCTGCTGCAGCGATCTTTTCAGCGGCGCTGGCCGAGAATGCGTGGGCGGTGACGTCTACCTTGACGGTGATGTCGCCGGTGCCCAGCACCTTGACGGGCTGGTTCTTGCGAACGGCACCCTTTTCGACCAGGTTCTCGACGGTGACTGCGCCACCTTCCGGGAACAGCTCGTTGAGCTTGTCCAGGTTCACGACCTGGAACTCAACGCGGAAGGGGTTCTTGAAGCCGCGCAGCTTGGGCAGGCGCATGTGCAGCGGCAGCTGGCCGCCGGCAAAGCCAGCCTTTATCTGGTAGCGGGCTGCAGTACCCTTCGTACCGCGACCAGCGGTCTTACCCTTGGATGCTTCACCACGACCAACGCGGGTCTTGGCGGTCTTTGCACCCGGGGCGGGACGCAGGTGGTGAACCTTCAGTGCGTTCTGCTTCTCAGCAGCGGCGCTCTGTGCCTTTTCAGGAGTGTTCTCTGCCATTGTTACTTCGCCTCCTCTACCTGTACCAGGTGCGGAACCGTGTTGAGCATTCCAACGGTGACGGCGTCGGCGGTGCGGACAACGGTGTGTCCGATCCGCTTCAGGCCGAGGGACCGCAGGGTGTCGCGCTGGTTCTGCTTGCCGCCAATGGCGGACTTGATCTGAGTGATCTCCAACTGGGCGTCGGAGGGAATCAGGTTCTTAGCCATAACTAGACACCCGCCTTCGAAGCCAGGAGGGCCTTCACCAGTGCCGGCGGAGCAATCTCGTCGAGGGGCAGGCCGCGGCGTGCTGCCACTGCTGCCGGCTCTTCGAGGCGCTTCAGGGCATCAACGGTCGCGTGAACGATGTTGATGGCGTTGGAGGAACCGAGCGACTTGGAGAGGATGTCGTGGATGCCCACGCACTCCAGTACTGCACGGACCGGGCCACCGGCGATTACACCGGTACCAGCGGAAGCCGGACGCAGCATAACAACGCCTGCAGCAGCCTCACCCTGGACGCGGTGCGGGATGGTGCTGCCAACGCGGGGAACGCGGAAGAAGGACTTCTTGGCCTCTTCAACGCCCTTCGCGATTGCGGCAGGAACTTCCTTAGCCTTGCCGTAGCCAACGCCGACCATGCCGTTGCCGTCACCGACGACGACCAGGGCGGTGAAGCTGAAGCGACGACCACCCTTGACCACCTTGGAGACGCGGTTGATGGTGACAACGCGCTCTACGAACTGGCTCTTCTCGGCTTCACGGCCGCCGTCGCGGCCACCACGGCCACCACGGTCGCCGCGGCCCTGGCCACGGTCGCCACGCTCGCCGCGACGAGCGCCGCCACGGCGGTCGTCAGCAGCTGCGGGAGCAGTGGTCTCAGCGGCAGCTACGGTTTCGGTAGCCTTCTGATCTGCAGACACAGTGTCCTTTTCCTTGTTTGCTTCCGTCACAGTGACAGCCCACCTTCACGTGCACCGTCAGCGACGGCGGCGATCCGGCCGTGGTACTTGTTACCACCGCGGTCGAAGACAACAGCTTCGATACCGGCAGCCTTGGCACGCTCTGCGACGAGTTCGCCAACGCGCTTGGCCTTGGCAGTCTTGTCACCGTCGAATGCACGAAGGTCGGCTTCCAGAGTGGAGGCGCTCGCTACGGTCTGGCCAATGCTGTCATCGACAACCTGGACAAATACGTGGCGTGCGGAACGGTTGACGACCAGACGAGGACGTACAGCCGTACCGGAGATGCGCTTACGGATACGAAGCTGGCGGCGGCTGCGCGAAGCAGACTTGCTCTTGTTCGTACGCTTCTTGTTAATTGAGATGGCCATGGTTACTTACCAGCCTTTCCGACCTTGCGGCGGATGACTTCGCCGGCGTAACGGATGCCCTTGCCCTTGTAGGGGTCCGGCTTCCGCAGCTTGCGAATGTTGGCAGCAACTTCGCCGACCTGCTGCTTGTTGATACCTGAAACAGAGAGCTTGGTCGGGGTCTCAACTGCAAAGGTGATGCCCTCCGGTGCGGAGACATTGACCGGGTGGCTGAAGCCGAGAGCGAACTCAAGGTCAGATCCCTTGGCCTGAACGCGGTAACCGGTACCGACGATTTCAAGCTTCTTCTCGTAGCCCTTGGTGACGCCCTCGATCATGTTGGAGATCAGGGTGCGGGTCAGGCCGTGGAGAGAGCGGGAGGCGCGCTCGTCGTTCGGGCGGGCGACAGTCAGGGTGTCTGCATCCAGGGTGACCTCGATCGGGCTGGCCACAGTGTGGTTCAGCTCGCCCTTGGATCCCTTGACGCTGACGACAGAGCCGTCAACCTTGACCTCAACGCCGGCAGGAACGGTGATGGGGAGACGTCCAATACGTGACATTATTCTCTTCCTTTCCCGTTACCAGACGTACGCGAGGACTTCGCCGCCCACGCCCTTCTTGCCGGCCTGCTTGTCAGTCAGGAGGCCGGAAGAGGTGGACAGGATTGCGACACCCAGGCCACCGAGCACGTGCGGCAGGTTGGTGGACTTTGCGTAAACACGCAGGCCCGGCTTGGAGATACGGCGAACGCCAGCGATGGAACGCTCGCGGTTCGGTCCGAACTTGAGCTCGATGGTCAGCTTCTTGCCAACCTCAGCGTCCTCTTCCTTCCAGCCGGCGATGAAGCCTTCTGCCTTCAGGATGTCGGCGACGCGTGCCTTGAGCTTGCTGTACGGCATGGACACGGTGTCGTGGTATGCCGAGTTTGCATTGCGCAGACGCGTAAGCATGTCTGCGACAGGATCTGTCATTGTCATTGTGGGCTCTTGCCCTTCCTCATAACGGTTTCCGCGGTGCCGCTTGCCACAAGTGGGAGCCGTACCGCCGGACCTTTTACGTAGTTAGATTAGTCTTCGGCCTTGAACGGGAAACCAAGCGCCTTGAGCAGCGCGCGGCCTTCGTCATCGGTCTTTGCAGTGGTAACAACCGTGATATCCATACCGCGGGTGCGGTCGATCTTGTCCTGGTCGATTTCGTGGAACATAACCTGCTCGGTCAGACCGAAGGTGTAGTTGCCGTTGCCATCGAACTGCTTGCCGGACAGGCCGCGGAAGTCCCTGATACGGGGCAGTGCGAGCGTGACCAGGCGGTCCAGGAATTCCCACATGCGGTCGCCACGCAGGGTAGCGTGTGCACCGATGGGCATGCCTTCGCGCAGCTTGAACTGTGCGATCGACTTGCGGGCCTTGGTTACCTGCGGCTTCTGGCCGGTGATCTGGGTGAGGTCGCGGACAGCGCCGTCGATCAGCTTGGAGTCCTTGGCGGCATCTCCAACACCCATGTTCACAACGACCTTCACGAGGCGGGGAACCTGGTTGACGTTTTCGTACTTGAATTCCTCAATGAGCGTGCTCTTGATGGATTCGGCGTACTTGGTCTTCAGACGAGGAACGATCTTCGTTGCCGGAGTCTCGAGAGTCTCAGTCATTAGATGTCCTTCCCTGAGCTCTTGGCCACGCGGATGCGCACTTCGCGCTGCTTGCCGTTGCGCTCAACGGTTTCAGTGCGGAAGCCAACGCGGGTGGGCTTCTTGGTGGACGGGTCAACCAGTGCCACGTTGGAGATGTGGATCGGGGCTTCAACAACCTCGATGCCACCGGTCTTGGTGCCGCGCTGCGACTGACCGACCTTGGTGTGCTTGGTTACGCGGTTGATGCCTTCAACCAACACACGGTTGGTGTCGGTGAACACGCGCAGGACCTTGCCCTGCTTGCCGCGGTCGCCGCCGCGCTCAGCCTTGGCGCCAGTGATGACCTGAACGAGGTCACCCTTCTTGATCTTTGCAGCCATGGACTAGAGCACCTCCGGAGCCAGAGAAACGATCTTCATGAACTTCTTGTCACGCAGTTCACGACCAACCGGTCCGAAGATACGGGTACCGCGGGGGTCACCGTCGCCCTTCAGGATCACAGCTGCGTTCTCGTCAAACTTGATGTAGGAACCATCCGCACGGCGGCGTTCCTTCTTGGTACGGACGATGACTGCCTTGACAACATCGCCCTTCTTTACGTTGCCGCCCGGGATTGCGTCCTTGACGGTGGCGACAATGACGTCACCGATGCCTGCGTAGCGACGGCCGGATCCACCGAGAACGCGAATGGTAAGGATTTCCTTAGCACCCGTGTTGTCGGCGACCTTGAGTCGCGACTCCTGCTGAATCACTATTTACTCCTTGCGTCGCGCCGGTTCTCAGACCGAAAATCTTCCTACGGAATGAGCCTTGCGGAACGGTTGATCGGGGTGTCTCTTGACCTGCCTGGATTTTGCCAGACCAGGCCTAAACTCCCGTGCCAACAGCAGTTGCTCCCATCCGGTCCGGAACGATCCCGGGCGCAAGGGGGCACTATGCCTTGGCACGCTTGTTTACGAGGTTTGATGACGGCGCGCGAAAGGCGCCATACAAACTCAAAATCTTAGCACGTTTTCCGCCCATCCCCGTATCACCGCGTGAGCTCCCCGGCAAGACGGGCGACGGCGTCACGTACGGCAGCCTTTTGGCCCGCCTCAGGTGCCACTCCCCCGGAAAGCCGCGGCGCCGTCCTCGTCCGCCCACCAAAAGCGAGCCCGGCGTGACGGGAGGCGCCGGTTAAACGAGGAAGCCCCCGCTCCAAAGGAGCAGGGGCTTCCGGCTAAGCAGCAGTTGCTACTTGGCCTTCTCGAGGATTTCCACGAGCCGCCAGTTCTTGGTGGCGGACAGCGGACGGGTCTCGGCGATGACAACGAGGTCGCCGATGCCGGCGGTGTTCTCTTCGTCGTGTGCCTTGACCTTGGAGGTACGGCGGATGACCTTGCCGTACAGCGCGTGCTTCACGCGGTCTTCAACCTGGACAACGATGGTCTTTTCCATCTTGTCCGAGACCACGTAGCCGCGACGCGTCTTGCGGTAACCGCGCTGCTCAGCCGTGGCTGCGGTAGCAGTTTCCGTCACGTTCTGGTCCTTTTCACTCACTTGGCATCCTCCTCGGTCTCAACCGTTTCAGCCTTCTCGGCCTTCTTGGTTGCAGCCTTCTTGGACTTCTTCTCTTCTTTGGCTTCCACAACAGGTGCGGCAACCTCAGCACGAATGCCCAGCTCGCGCTCACGGAGAACGGTGTAGATGCGCGCGATGTCCTTCTTTACCGCGCGCAGCCTGCCGTGGTTCTCCAGCTGTCCGGTGGCGGACTGGAAACGCAGGTTGAACAGCTCTTCCTTGGCCTTGCGGAGTTCTTCAACGAGACGCTCGTTGTCGAAACCGTCCAGCTGTGCGGGAGCCAGATCCTTGGATCCTACTGCCATTTCTATTCACCACCTTCGCGACGCAGAATGCGTGCCTTCAACGGGAGCTTGTGGATTGCCAGGCGCAGGGCCTCGCGTGCTACCGATTCTTCGACGCCGGAGATCTCAAAGAGAACCCGGCCCGGCTTGACGTTTGCGACCCACCATTCCGGTGAACCCTTACCGGAACCCATGCGGGTCTCGGCAGGCTTCTTGGTGAGGGGACGGTCCGGGTAGATGTTGATCCAGACCTTACCGCCACGCTTGATGTGGCGGGTCATCGCGATACGGGCGGATTCGATCTGACGGTTCGTGACGTATGCCGGGCTCAGGGCCTGGATGCCGTACTCACCGAAAGTGACCTTGGTGCCGCCCGTAGCAGCGCCGGAACGACCCGGGTGGTGCTGCTTACGGTGCTTGACTCGACGTGGGATAAGCATTTAAGCCTGTCCTCCTTCTGCTGCGGGAGCAGCAGC
This sequence comes from Pseudarthrobacter sp. W1I19, assembly GCF_030817835.1. Classification (NCBI taxonomy): domain Bacteria; kingdom Bacillati; phylum Actinomycetota; class Actinomycetes; order Micrococcales; family Micrococcaceae; genus Pseudarthrobacter; species Pseudarthrobacter sp. W1I19. The sequence goes on along the minus strand of NZ_JAUSZR010000001.1, from coordinate 1,159,969 downwards.
TTCAGCTGCCGGAGCCTCTGCAGCGGGAGCTGCTTCGGCGGCCGGACGGTCGTTGCGACGGCGGCGGTCACCACGGTCAGCGCCACCCGGGCGGCCCGGACGGTCGCTCGGACCGCGGCCACGGGACGGGGCGGAAGCGGCCTGCTGGGCCAGTTCCTTGGCGGTGACGTCACCCTTGTAGATCCAGACCTTCACGCCAATACGGCCGAAGGTGGTCTTGGCTTCGTAGAAGCCGTAGTCGATGTTCGCGCGGAGGGTGTGCAGGGGCACACGGCCTTCGCGGTAGAACTCCGAGCGGGACATTTCAGCGCCACCCAGTCGACCGGAGCAGGCGATACGGATGCCCTTGGCACCTGCACGCTGTGCGGACTGCATGGCCTTCTTCATGGCGCGGCGGAAAGCCACACGTGAAGTCAGCTGCTCAGCAACGCCCTGGGCCACAAGCTGTGCTTCCATCTCGGGGTTCTTGACCTCGAGGATGTTCAGCTGAACCTGCTTGCCGGTGAGCTTTTCGAGCTCGCCGCGGATGCGGTCTGCTTCTGCTCCACGGCGGCCGATGACGATGCCCGGGCGGGCCGTGTGGATGTCCACGCGGACACGGTCACGGGTGCGCTCGATCTCAACCTTAGCGATACCGGCGCGCTCCATGCCCGTGGACATGAGCTGGCGGATGCGGATGTCTTCGCGAACGAAGTCCTTGTACCGCTGGCCGGCCTTGGTGCTGTCAGCGAACCAGTGCGATACGTGATCGGTGGTGATGCCGAGTCGGAACCCGTGCGGGTTTACTTTCTGTCCCACTTAGCGAGCCTCCTCTTTCTCCGGGGTAGCGACTACCACGGTGATGTGGCTGGTGCGCTTCTTGATCTGAAATGCACGACCCTGGGCACGCGGCTGGAACCGCTTCATGGTCGGGCCTTCATCAACAAACGCTTCGCTGATGATGAGGTCGCCTTCGTCAAACGCCACGCCGTCGCGGTCCGCGAGGACCCGGGCGTTGGAGATTGCCGACTGAACTACCTTGAATACCGGCTCCGAAGCTGCCTGCGGGGCAAACTTCAGAATTGCCAGAGCCTCATTCGCTTGCAATCCACGAACAAGGTTGACGACGCGCCGGGCCTTCATAGGCGTTACGCGGATGTGACGCGCAATTGCCTTGGCTTCCATTGCTTTCCTTCTCTCGTCTTTGACGTAAGTGCAGGCGCCTAGCGGCGCTTGCCCTTACGGTCGTCCTTGACATGGCCGCGGAATGTCCGCGTGGGAGCGAATTCGCCGAGCTTGTGCCCGACCATCGACTCAGTGACAAACACCGGGATGTGCTTGCGTCCGTCGTGTACGGCGATCGTGTGCCCGAGCATGTCGGGGATGATCATCGAACGGCGGGACCAGGTCTTGATGACGTTCTTGGTGCCCTTTTCGTTTTCCCTGGCTACCTTCACAAAGAGGTGCTGGTCAACGAAAGGACCTTTTTTCAGGCTGCGTGGCATGTGTCCAGGCTCCTATCGCTTGTTCTTGCCAGTACGACGGCGACGAACAATAAGCTTGTCGCTCTCTTTGTTGGGGCGGCGCGTGCGGCCTTCGCGCTGACCGTTGGGGTTGACGGGGTTACGTCCACCGGACGTCTTACCCTCACCACCACCGTGCGGGTGGTCAACCGGGTTCATGGCGACACCACGGACGGTCGGGCGGACGCCCTTCCAGCGCATACGGCCGGCCTTGCCCCAGTTGATGTTCGACTGCTCGGCGTTGCCCACCTCGCCGACGGTTGCGCGGCAGCGCACGTCAACGTTGCGGATTTCACCGGAGGGCAGACGCAGCTGGGCGAAGCGGCCTTCCTTGGCAACGAGCTGGATGGACGCACCAGCGGAACGGCCCATCTTGGCGCCGCCACCCGGACGCAGTTCCACCGCGTGGATAACGGTACCCACGGGGATGTTGCGCAGGGGCAGGTTGTTGCCAGGCTTGATGTCAGCGTTGGCGCCGGCCTCTACGAAGTCACCCTGGGACAGCTTGTTCGGGGCGATGATGTAACGCTTGGTGCCATCAACGTAGTGCAGGAGGGCGATGCGAGCCGTGCGGTTCGGATCGTACTCGATTTCAGCAACGCGGGCGTCAACGCCGTCCTTGTCGTGGCGACGGAAGTCGATCAGACGGTACTGGCGCTTGTGTCCGCCACCCTTGTGACGGGTGGTGATCTTACCGGTGTTGTTACGGCCGCCCTTTTTGGGCAGCGGACGTACCAACGACTTTTCCGGCGTCGACCGCGTGATTTCAATGAAGTCCGCTACGCTCGAGCCACGACGGCCCGGGGTAGTCGGCTTGTATTTACGGATTCCCATAATTTATTTCCTCGTTAAAGTGGTCTCCGCTACGAGAGCGGACCGCCGAAGATGTCGATAGTGCCTTCTTTGAGGGTGACAATCGCACGCTTGGTGTTCTTGCGGGTACCCCATCCGAATTTGGTGCGCTTGCGCTTACCGGCACGGTTGATGGTGTTGATCGAATCGACCTTGACGGAGAAAATCTTCTCCACGGCCAGCTTGATCTCGGTCTTGTTCGAACGGGGGTCCACCAGGAAGGTGTACTTGCCCTCGTCGATCAGGCCGTAGCTCTTTTCCGACACGACGGGTGCAAGCACGACGTCGCGGGGATCCTTGATGGTGGCTGCACTCACTTGGCATCCTCCTCGTTCTTTGCCACTGCCTTGCCGGCAACGAATGCTTCGTAGGCAGCCTTGGTGAAGACAACGTCATCAGACACGAGAACGTCGTAGGTGTTCAGCTGGTCTGCGTACAGAACGTGAACACCGGCGAGGTTGCGCACGGACAGTGCAGCAACGTCGTTGGCGCGCTCGATGACGACCAGCAGGTTCTTGCGGTCGGACACGCCGCGCAGCGCTGCCAGTGCAGTCTTGGCGGACGGCTTGTCGCCTTCAACCAGTTCGGCGACAACGTGGATGCGGCCGTTGCGTGCCCGGTCAGACAATGCGCCGCGCAGTGCAGCAGCAATCATCTTCTTGGGGGTGCGCTGGCTGTAGTCACGCGGGGTGGGACCGTGGACAATGCCACCGCCGGTCATGTGCGGAGCACGGATGGAACCCTGACGGGCGCGGCCGGTGCCCTTCTGCTTGAACGGCTTGCGTCCTGCACCGGAAACTTCAGCGCGGGTCTTGGTCTTGTGGGTACCCTGGCGAGCAGCAGCAAGCTGAGCAACGACAACCTGGTGCAGCAGCGGCACGTTGGTCTGAACGTCGAAGATTTCTGCAGGCAGGTCAACCTGGACAGTGTTAGCCATTGAACTAGGCTCCCTTCACGGCGGTGCGTACGAGGACGACCTGGCCGCGGGCGCCGGGAACGGCGCCCTTGATAAGGAGCAGCGACTTCTCGACGTCAACCGCGTGGACCGTGAGGTTCAGCGTGGTGTGACGAACGGCGCCCATGCGGCCGGCCATTTTCATGCCCTTGAAGACGCGGCTCGGGGTGGATGCGCCACCGATTGAACCGGGCTTACGGTGGTTCTTGTGGGCACCGTGGGAAGCTCCAACGCCGTGGAAGCCGTGACGCTTCATAACACCGGCGAAGCCCTTACCCTTGGTGGTGCCGATGACGTCGATCTTCTGGCCGGCTTCGAAGACCTCTACGGAGAGCTCCTGGCCCAGCTCGTACTCAGCAGCATCTGCGGTACGGAGTTCGACGACGTGGCGGCGAGGCGTGACGCCTGCCTTTTCAAAGTGACCAGCCAGCGGCTTGGTGACCTTGCGGGGATCGATCTGGCCGTAGCCGATCTGAACGGCTACGTAGCCATCAGCTTCTGCGTTACGCAGCTGGGTGATGACGTTCGAATCTGCCTGGACCACAGTGACGGGGATGAGCTTGTTGTTCTCGTCCCAGACCTGGGTCATGCCGAGCTTCGTGCCCAGCAGGCCCTTTACGTTACGGGTTGCGGTCATAGTCTCTCAGCACCTCCCTACAGCTTGATTTCGATGTTCACGTCAGCCGGCAGGTCGAGACGCATGAGCGAGTCAACAGCCTTCGGCGTGGGATCGATGATGTCGATAAGACGCTTGTGCGTGCGCATTTCGAAGTGCTCGCGGCTGTCCTTGTACTTGTGCGGAGAGCGGATAACGCAGTACACGTTCTTCTCCGTCGGCAGCGGCACAGGGCCCACTACCGTTGCGCCTGCGCGCGTGACCGTCTCAACGATCTTCCGTGCTGAAGTGTCAATGACCTCGTGGTCGTATGACTTCAGCCGGATGCGGATTTTTTGTCCCGCCATGTCGCCTGACTCTCTTTCAGTAAATGCTGCTCTGTTTACTTACGTGTTGTATGGCTGCCGAAGCATTTGAAGTCGTAACTACCACCCGCCGCACAAACTGAATCCGGATGAATCCGGGTTCCTCACCTTGCCGGCGCAACCGACCCCCGCGGTCGGGCGTGTCGCGCTTGGCACGCATACAAATCCGCAATTCCATGGGGGTGGGTTATGTTTGGTCTTCCACTTGGACCCTGGCACCCGGCATTATCCGGATCGGGACACGAAGAAGCGCTTGAACAACTCATCTAGTATGCCGGAATTTAGCCCCAGATGCGAATTGGGCCTACGCCGGGGGCCGCTGGGGGGGGTCATTGCCAACGGCTACCCCGGAACGGATGATAGGGGCATGACGCTGGAAAGCACCGAATCCGTGACCGAACTGGCCAGCCGCATGCCGCCGTCGTTCACTTTAGGCGTCGCAGCCGCCGCCTTCCAGATCGAAGGAGCCCTTACCGCGGGAGGCCGGGGACCGTCCGGCTGGGACGCCTTTGCCGAGAAGCCCGGCGCCATCATGGACGGGCACTCTCCCGCCATGGCCTGCGACCACTACAACCGCCTGCCGGAGGACATTGCCCTGCTGCAGGAGTTAGGCGTGGACTCCTACCGTTTCTCCTTGTCCTGGCCGAGGATCCAGCCGGACGGCCGCGGAAGCTTCAACGCAGAAGGACTGGATTTCTACGACCGGCTGATAGACCAGCTTCTGGAAGCCGGGATCTCCCCCATGGCCACGCTCTACCACTGGGACACTCCCCTGCCCCTGGAACACAGCGGCGGCTGGATGAACCGGGAAACGGCGCTACGCTTTGGTGACTACGCCGCTGCCGCCGGGGAGCGCTACGGGGACCGTGTGGCGCAGTGGGTCACGCTCAACGAACCAGTTTCAGTGACGTTGAACGGCTACGCCCTGGGTGTCCATGCCCCCGGCCATGCCCTGATGTTTGACGCCCTTCCGTCCATCCACCACCAGCTCCTTGCCCATGGGCTGGGCGCACAGGCCCTCCGCGCCGCCGGCGTCAAGGGGGATGTGGGAGTCACCAATCTGCACTCTCCTGTCCGTCCGGCCAGCAGGAAGCCCGGCGACAGGCTGGTGGCCAGGATGTACGACCTGCTGATGAACAGGATCTACGCCGACCCCGTGCTCCTGGGCCAATACCCCAGCCTGCCGTTGTATGCCAGGCCGTGGCTGCGTTCCATCGGGCGGATCTCCGATGCCGACCTGCGGACCATCCACCAGCCACTGGATTTCTACGGCCTCAATTACTACTTCCCGGTAAAAGTCGCACTGGGACGTGGGGTAACGCCTATTCCGGCCAACACGCACAAGGCCGTAGCGCGGCTGCCCTTCCACGAAGTGGGATATCCCGAGTACAACAGCACAGGGTTCGGCTGGCCGGTGGCGCCCGACCACCTGGGCGTCCTCCTGAAGGAACTCCACGACCGCTACGGGGACGCGCTGCCGCCGGTATACATCACAGAAGGCGGAGCGAGCTTCCCAGAACCTGACCAGGTGTCCGGCCCGCTCCAGGATGAGGATCGGGTGCAGTACCTTGCCTCGCACCTGCGGGCCGCGCTGGACGCGACGTCTCCCGGGGGCCCTGCGTCAGGTGTGGACCTGCGGGGCTACTACGTGTGGACCCTGATGGACAATTTTGAATGGGCCGCCGGGTACTCGCAGCGGTTCGGCCTGGTGCACGTGGACTTCGAGACCCTCGAGCGGACGCCCAAGCAGTCGTTCTACTGGTACCAGGAGCTGGGCAAGGCCCGGCGGGCGCTGCACGGCTGACCGCGCCGCCCTTCTACTGGTTCTTGTTCGCCCGGTTGATCCGCTTGGCGCGGTCAATCTCGTGGCGGAAGTGCTTTTTGGCCCAGAATACGCCGGCCACCACCGCAACCGCGATGATCAGGAAGATAAGCCATCCCATGGTGAACTCCTTTCGGTCCAGCAACCATATCAGGGGCGGTCAACGCAAAAACGGCCCCGCTGCAGATGCAGCGGAGCCGTTCTTTAGTTCAACAAGAATTACTTGTTGATCTTGGTAACGCGTCCTGAACCAACGGTGCGGCCGCCTTCGCGGATAGCGAAGCCGAGGCCTTCTTCCATAGCGATGGGCTGGATGAGCGCAACGGTCATCTCAGTGTTGTCGCCAGGCATAACCATTTCCGTGCCCTCGGGCAGGGTGATAACGCCGGTTACGTCCGTGGTGCGGAAGTAGAACTGCGGGCGGTAGTTGGAGTAGAACGGGTTGTGACGTCCGCCTTCGTCCTTGGAGAGGATGTAGACGTTAGCCTCGAAGTCGGTGTGCGGGGTGATGGAACCCGGCTTGACGACAACCTGGCCACGCTCTACGTCATCGCGCTTCAGACCGCGGAGCAGGAGGCCACAGTTCTCGCCGGCCCATGCTTCGTCGAGCTGCTTGTGGAACATCTCGATACCGGTAACCGTGGTCTTCTGGACCGGGCGGATGCCGACGATCTCGACCTCGGAGTTGATGGCGAGGGTTCCACGCTCGGCGCGGCCCGTAACAACGGTTCCACGGCCGGTGATGGTGAAGACGTCCTCGATCGGCATCAGGAACGGCTTGTCACGGTCACGTACGGGGTCCGGAACAGACTCGTCAACAGCAGCCATCAGGTCCTCAACGGACTTGACCCACTCGGGGTCGCCTTCCAGGGCCTTCAGGCCGGAAACGCGGACAACCGGTGCTTCGTCGCCATCGAAGCCCTGCGAGCTCAGGAGCTCACGAACTTCCATTTCAACGAGGTCCAGCAGTTCCTCATCGTCAACCATGTCGGACTTGTTCAGGGCGACCAGCAGGTAGGGAACACCAACCTGGCGGGCGAGCAGGACGTGCTCGCGGGTCTGTGCCATCGGGCCGTCAGTGGCGGCAACCACGAGGATTGCACCGTCCATCTGGGCAGCACCGGTGATCATGTTCTTGATGTAGTCAGCGTGACCCGGAGCGTCTACGTGTGCGTAGTGGCGCTTCTCGGTCTGGTACTCAACGTGGGAGATGTTGATGGTAATGCCGCGCTGACGCTCTTCAGGTGCAGAGTCAATCGACGCGAAGTCACGCTTCTCGTTGAGAGTCGGGTACTTGTCGTACAGCACCTTGGAAATGGCGGCCGTCAACGTCGTCTTACCGTGGTCAACGTGACCAATGGTGCCGATGTTAACGTGCGGCTTAGTCCGCTCGAACTTTGCCTTTGCCACAGGTTCCTCCTAGAACGTTTTCAAATGACATACCCTTCAACCGCGCTTGTCGCGGCAGAAACTCAGGTAAGTCTACTTGGGGGGCTTTGGATTGGTGAAATTGCAGATTCAGGAACTAATACTAGTCCCCAAAGCCTGTTCGTGCAGATGGCCGGGAACCGGCTTGACCGGACGAATCCGACCGTGCCCGGCCACCTGCACCGGCTGTGCTTTCCGAAACCGGCAAGCGCACCCGAGTTTGTTCGCTGCGAAGTCCGAAGACTATTCGCCGCGGGTCTTCTGGATGATCTCGTCGGCAACAGCCTTCGGGACCTCGGCGTAGCTGTTGAACGTCATGGAGTACACAGCGCGGCCCTGGGTCTTGGAGCGCAGGTCGCCGATGTATCCGAACATGCCGGACAGCGGGACGTGCGCACGGATGACCTTGACACCCTGTGCATCTTCCATGGACTGCATCTGGCCACGGCGGGAGTTGAGGTCACCGATAACTTCACCCATGTATTCCTCAGGGGTGCGGACCTCGACATCCATCAGCGGTTCGAGCAGAACCGGGTTCGCCTTGCGTGCGGCTTCCTTGAAAGCCATACGGCCGGCGATCTTGAACGCCATTTCCGAAGAGTCGACATCGTGGTAGGCGCCGTCAATCAGCGTTGCCTTGATGCCCACAACCGGGTAACCGGCCAGGACGCCGTCGTTCAACGCATCCTGGATACCGGCGTCAACGGACGGGATGTACTCGCGGGGAACGCGGCCACCGGTGACCTTGTTCTCGAACTCGTACAGCTCGCCCTCGGAGGTGTCCATCGGCTCGATCGCAATCTGGATCTTTGCGAACTGACCTGAACCACCGGTCTGCTTCTTGTGCGTGTAATCGTGGCGTTCGACGGCGCGCTTGATGGTTTCGCGGTAAGCAACCTGGGGCTTGCCCACGTTGGCTTCGACCTTGAATTCGCGGCGCATGCGGTCCACCAGGATGTCCAGGTGGAGCTCGCCCATGCCGGCGATGATGGTCTGGCCAGTGTCTTCGTTGAGGGACACCTGGAAGGTGGGGTCCTCAGCGGAGAGCTTCTGGATGGCCGTGGAGAGCTTCTCCTGGTCACCCTTGGTGTTCGGCTCGATGGCAACCGAGATCACGGGCTCCGGGAAGCTCATGGACTCGAGCACGATCTGGTTGTTGGAATCACACAGGGTGTCACCCGTAGTGGTGTCCTTCAGGCCGATGGCTGCGTAGATGTGGCCGGCGGTAGCGCCCTCGACGGGCATTTCCTTGTTGGCGTGCATCTGGAACAGCTTGCCAATGCGCTCCTTCTTGCCCTTGGTGGAGTTGACCACCTGGGCGCCTGCTTCCACGTGACCGGAGTACACGCGGATGAAGGTGAGCTGGCCGAAGAACGGGTGCGCAGCAATCTTGAAGGCCAGTGCGGAGAACGGCTCTTCGGAAGAAGGCTTGCGGGTCAGTTCCTTCTCTTCGTCGCGAGGATCGTGGCCGACCATCGGGGGGACGTCGAGCGGGTTCGGCAGGTAGTCCACAACGGCGTCGAGCATGGGCTGCACGCCACGGTTCTTGAACGCGGAACCGCAGAAGATCGGGTAGAGCTCGGAGTTGATCGTCATCTTGCGGATGCCGGCCTTGAGCTCGTCGATCGAGATCTCTTCACCCTCGAGGTACTTCTCCATGAGTTCCTCGGAGGACTCTGCGACCGTCTCAACGAGGTTCGCGCGGTACTCTTCGGCCTTTTCCTGGAGGTCAGCCGGGATCTCGCGGATCTCGTACTTGGCACCCATGGTCACGTCACCCTTGGCATCGCCGGGCCACACCAGTGCGCGCATGTAGAGCAGGTCCACGACGCCGATGAAGTCGTTCTCGGCACCGATGGGCAGCTGCATAACCAGCGGCTTGGCGCCGAGGCGGCTGATGATGGTGTCTACGGTGAAGTAGAAGTCGGCACCGAGCTTGTCCATCTTGTTGACGAAGCAGATGCGCGGAACGTTGTACTTGTCAGCCTGGCGCCAAACGGTCTCAGACTGCGGCTCAACGCCTTCCTTGCCATCGAACACGGCAACGGCGCCATCGAGGACGCGCAGGGAGCGCTCAACCTCAACGGTGAAGTCAACGTGGCCGGGGGTGTCGATGATGTTGATCTGGTTGTTTTCCCAGAAGCAGGTCACGGCGGCAGACGTGATGGTGATGCCGCGTTCCTTTTCCTGTTCCATCCAGTCGGTGGTCGAAGCGCCGTCGTGCGTTTCGCCGATCTTGTGGTTCACACCCGTGTAGAACAGGATGCGCTCGGTGGTGGTGGTCTTGCCGGCATCAATATGGGCCATGATGCCGATGTTGCGGACCTTACTAAGGTCGGTAAGCACGTCCTGTGCCACGGGGTCTCCTTTTGGGATGGACTACACGTTCGCCGCCGGCTCGGTTGAGCCGGCGGCGCCCGGGGAGTATTACCAGCGGTAGTGTGCGAAGGCCTTGTTGGACTCGGCCATCTTGTGGGTGTCTTCGCGACGCTTCACAGCGGCACCGAGACCGTTGGAGGCATCCAGGATTTCGTTCTGGAGGCGCTCGGTCATCGTCTTTTCGCGGCGGGCCTTGGAGTAGCCGACCAGCCAGCGCAGGGCGAGTGCAGTGGAGCGGCCCGGCTTGACCTCAACCGGAACCTGGTAGGTGGCGCCGCCGACGCGGCGTGAGCGGACCTCGAGGGAAGGCTTGACGTTGTCCATGGCCTTCTTAAGGGCTGCTACGGGGTCGCCGCCGGACTTGGCGCGTGCGCCTTCGAGGGCACCGTAGACGATACGCTCTGCCGTGGACTTCTTGCCGTCAACGAGCACCTTGTTGATGAGCTGGGTAACCAGCGGGGAGCCGTAAACGGGATCTAGTACGAGCGGCCGCTTGGGGGCCGGACCCTTGCGAGGCATATTACTTCTTCTCCATCTTTGCGCCGTAGCGGCTGCGGGCCTGCTTACGGTTCTTGACACCCTGGGTATCGAGGGCGCCACGGACGATCTTGTAGCGGACACCCGGGAGGTCCTTCACACGACCACCGCGGACGAGCACAATGGAGTGCTCCTGCAGGTTGTGTCCCACACCGGGGATGTAGGCGGTTACTTCGACGCCGCCGTTGAGGCGCACACGTGCCACCTTACGCAGAGCCGAGTTCGGCTTCTTCGGGGTGGTGGTGTAGACGCGGGTGCAAACACCGCGGCGCATGGGGCTGCCATTCAGCGCAGGAGCCTTGGTCTTTTTGACCTTCGGCGTGCGGCCCTTTCGGACCAGCTGGTTAATCGTAGGCACTCTCGTGTTCTCCGTTTTATCCGGAGCGGCCGCTTCCGGCCACTCTCTTGTTGCGTTGCCCCGCCGCCCGGGCCTCGAAGAAGATCTCCAGGGCGGCGAAGGCGAAGCCTTAATAGTCGGATCGCATTCTCAGGGCAGGACTTCCGTCCAACAGTCCCTAGGCATGCAAAAATGTGGCATACGTTGCACAAGAACCCTGCAAACCGGAAACGTCGCTCTGGTTCAGCCTTTCAGCTGGAACCGGCGCACTCATCCACTGCCACAATAACAATTGGTAACAAGTCTAGCATGGACGGTCTCCATGCCTTAATCGGGGGCTTCTCCCCCAACTGACTGGCAGTTGACGTCGTGAAACGGGCGAATGAGGACGTTAGCTGCGAGTCACTTGGGCAAAGGGGAAAGCCCCGACCCCACAAATGTGGGGCCGGGGCCTTCAGCCAATCGGCGGAATTTCCTTAGCGGAAATCGTTGCCCAGGTCGTAGTCATCCAGCGGGATGGCGTGGAACTCAGGAGCTCCGTCGCCGCCCAGCGTGTCGTACGAGAAGTCACTGAACGCGCTGGGGCCTGTGAACAGGTTGGCCTTTGCTTCTTCAGTGGGCTCCACGGTGACCTCGGTGTAGCGCGGGAGGCCCGTGCCGGCCGGGATCAGCTTACCGATGATGACGTTCTCCTTGAGGCCGAGCAGGGGGTCGCTCTTGCCTTCCATGGCCGCCTGCGTCAGGACGCGGGTGGTCTCCTGGAAGGAAGCAGCGGACAGCCAGGACTCGGTGGCCAGGGACGCCTTGGTGATACCCATGAGCTCGGGACGTCCGGAAGCCGGAGTCTTGCCCTCGGACACAACGCGGCGGTTGGCCTCCTCGAAACGGCTGCGCTCGGCGAGCTCGCCGGGGAGCAGGTCCGATTCGCCGGACTCGATGACCGTGACGCGGCGCAGCATCTGGCGGACGATAACCTCGACGTGCTTGTCGTGGATACCGATGCCTTGGCTGCGGTACACGCCCTGGACTTCGTCCACCAGGAACTTCTGTGCCGCACGCGGACCCATGATGCGCAGGACCTGCTTGGGATCGACCGGTCCGTTGATCAGCTTCTGGCCGACGGTGACGTGGTCGCCATCCTCGATCAGCAGGCGTGAACGGCGCAGGACCGGGTAGGCGATCTCTTCGGTTCCGTCATCGGGAGTGATGACCAGGCGCATCTGCCGCTCGGACTCTTCGATGGTGATGCGGCCGGCTGCTTCTGCAATCGGTGCAACACCCTTCGGAGTACGGGCTTCGAAGAGCTCCTGGATACGGGGCAGACCCTGGGTGATGTCGTCGCCACCGCTGGCGGAAACAGCACCACCGGTGTGGAACGTACGCATGGTCAGCTGGGTACCGGGCTCACCGATGGACTGTGCGGCGATGATGCCCACGGCCTCGCCGATGTCCACGGTCTTGCCGGTGGCCAGCGAACGGCCGTAGCACAGGGCACAGGTACCAACGCTGGACTCACAAGTGAGTACGGACCGGACCTTGACCTCGGTGATGCCGGCCTTGAACAGCTCGTCAATCACCACGTCACCGCAGTCGGTGCCGGCGGCTGCGAGGACCTTGCCCTCGGAGTCCACGACGTCGACGGCGAGCGTACGTGCGTAGGCACTGTTCTCGACGTTCTCGTCCAGGACCAGCTCACCATTGGAATCGGCGACGGCGATGGGCGTGACCAGGCCACGCTCGGTGCCGCAGTCCTCTTCGCGGACGATGACGTCCTGGGAGACGTCCACCAGACGACGGGTCAGGTAACCCGAGTTGGCGGTACGCAGCGCGGTGTCAGCCAGACCCTTACGTGCACCGTGGGTGGCGATGAAGTATTCCAGCACCGACAGGCCCTCCCGGTAGGAGGACTTGATGGGACGCGGGATGATTTCACCCTTCGGGTTGGCCACCAGGCCACGGATACCCGCGATCTGGCGGACCTGCATCCAGTTACCACGTGCACCCGAGGACACCATGCGGTTGATGGTGTTCATCGGCGACAGGCTGTCACGCATCGCCTGGGCGATCTCGTTCGTAGCCTTGTTCCAGATCTCGATCAGTTCCTGGCGGCGCTCGTCGTCGTCGATCAGGCCCTTGTCGTACTGGCCCTGGATCTTGGCGGCGCGCTCCTCGTAACCGGCGAGGATCTGCGGCTTTGCGGCCGGAACCTCGATGTCCGAGATGGCGACAGTGACGCCTGACCGGGTGGCCCAGTAGAAACCGGCATCCTTCAGGTTGTCCAGCGTTGCCGCGGTGACAACCTTCGGGTAGCGCTCGGCGAGGTCGTTGACGATGCGGGACAGTTCGCCCTTGTCGGCAACAGCCTCAACCCAAGGGTAGTCCTCGGGCAGGGTCTCGTTGAAGAGAACCTGGCCCAGGGAGGTCTGGACGAGTGCGGGCTGACCCTGCTCCCAGCCTTCCGGAGCTTCCCAGCCGGCGTACGGCACGAAACCTTCGAGGCGGATCTTGACCTGCGAGTTCAAGTGCAGCTCGCGGGCGTCGAACGCCATGATGGCTTCGGCAACCGAACCGAAGATGCGGCCTTCGCCGGCCGAACCGACACGCTTGGTGGTCAGGTGGTACAGGCCAATGATCATATCCTGCGAAGGCAGGGTGACCGGGCGTCCGTCAGAGGGCTTCAGGATGTTGTTCGAGGACAGCATCAGGATGCGGGCCTCGGCCTGGGCCTCCGGGCTCAGCGGCAGGTGGACTGCCATCTGGTCGCCGTCGAAGTCAGCGTTGAAGGCGCCACACACCAGGGGGTGAAGCTGGATGGCCTTGCCTTCAACAAGCTGCGGTTCGAACGCCTGGATGCCGAGGCGGTGCAGGGTAGGTGCACGGTTGAGCAGCACCGGGTGTTCGGTGATGATCTCTTCGAGCACGTCCCAGACCTGCGGACGGTAACGCTCCACCATGCGCTTGGCCGACTTGATGTTCTGGGCGTGGTTGAGGTCAACCAGGCGCTTCATCACGAACGGCTTGAAGAGCTCCAGCGCCATCTGCTTGGGCAGGCCGCACTGGTGCAGCTTCAGCTGCGGGCCGACGACGATGACCGAACGGCCGGAGTAGTCCACGCGCTTGCCGAGGAGGTTCTGGCGGAAACGGCCCTGCTTGCCCTTGAGCATGTCGCTCAGGGACTTCAGCGGACGGTTACCCGGTCCGGTGACCGGACGGCCGCGGCGGCCGTTGTCGAAGAGGCTGTCAACAGCTTCCTGAAGCATGCGCTTCTCGTTGTTGACGATGATCTCCGGAGCACCCAGGTCAAGCAGGCGCTTGAGGCGGTTGTTGCGGTTGATCACGCGGCGGTAGAGGTCGTTGAGGTCGGAGGTCGCGAAGCGGCCACCGTCCAGCTGGACCATGGGGCGCAGTTCCGGCGGGATCACCGGGACGGCGTCAAGGACCATGCCAAGCGGGCTGTTGTTGGTGGTCAGGAACGCGTTGACCACCTTAAGGCGCTTGAGGGCACGGGTCTTGCGCTGGCCCTTGCCGTTGGCAATGATGTCGCGCAGCAGGTCGGACTCGGCCTGCATGTCGAAGCTTTCAAGGCGCTTCTTGATGGCTTCGGCACCCATGGAGCCTTCGAAGTACATGCCGTAGCGGTCGCGCAGCTCGCGGTACAGGCCTTCGTCACCTTCGAGGTCGGCGACCTTCAGGTTCTTGAAACGGTCCCAGACCTGCTCGAGGCGCTCGATGTCGGCGTCGGCACGCTTGCGCACGTTCGCCATCTGGCGGTCGGCGGAGTCGCGGGCCTTCTTCTTGTCGGCAGCCTTCGCGCCTTCACCCTCGAGGCGGGCAATCTCGCCTTCGAGGTCGCGGGCGATCGCCGCGATATCGGAGTCGCGGTTGTCGATGAGCTGCTTCTTCTCGATGTCGTGCTCAACCTGAAGGTTGGGCAGTTCCTCGTGGCGGGCAGCCTCGTCAACGCTGGTGATCATGTAGGCGGCGAAGTAGATGACCTTTTCGAGGTCCTTCGGTGCCAGGTCAAGGAGGTAGCCCAGGCGGGACGGAACACCCTTGAAGTACCAGATGTGCGTGACGGGAGCGGCGAGCTCGATGTGGCCCATGCGCTCACGGCGGACCTTTGCGCGGGTGACCTCAACGCCACAACGCTCGCAGATGATGCCCTTGAAGCGCACGCGCTTGTACTTGCCGCAGTAGCATTCCCAGTCCCGGGACGGGCCGAAGATCTTCTCGCAGAAGAGGCCGTCCTTCTCGGGCTTGAGCGTGCGGTAGTTGATGGTTTCCGGCTTCTTAACCTCGCCGTAAGACCAGCCGCGGATGTCTTCCGCGGTGGCGAGGCCGATCTGCATGAGGCCGAAGGAGGATTCGCTGGACATATGGTCCCTGTTCTCTCTTGTTCTCTAAATTCTGAAGTCTTGGTGCGGGGTTTCGACAAGCTCAACCACCAGGCACCCTTGGTTACGGAAAGAGGGAGGCAAGGTACGACGGCGGGCGGTCACCCGGCGTCGTACCTCACCTGCTAGACCTCTTCTACGGAACTGGGCTCTGCACGGGACAGATCGATACCCAGTTCCTCCGCAGCCGTGAAGACTGCGTCATCAGAGTCACGCATTTCAATTGTGGTTCCGTCCGTGGAGAGGACTTCCACGTTCAGGCACAGCGACTGCATTTCCTTGATCAAGACCTTGAAGGACTCGGGAACGCCCGGCTCGGGGATGTTCTCGCCCTTGACGATGGCTTCGTAGACCTTCACGCGGCCATGGATGTCATCGGACTTGATGGTGAGGAGTTCCTGGAGCGTGTAGGCCGCGCCGTAAGCTTCGAGCGCCCACACTTCCATTTCACCGAAGCGCTGGCCACCGAACTGTGCCTTACCACCCAGCGGCTGCTGCGTGATCATGGAGTACGGGCCGGTGGAGCGCGCGTGGATCTTGTCATCCACCAGGTGGTGGAGCTTCAGGATGTACATGTAGCCGACCGAGATCGGATCCGGGAACGGCTCACCGGAGCGGCCGTCGAACAGGCGGGTCTTGCCGGAGGAGTTGATCAGGCGTTCGCCGTCGCGGGTCACGTTGGTGGAGTCCAGCAGGCCCGTGATTTCCTCTTCGCGGGCGCCGTCGAACACCGGCGTTGCAACAGTGGTCTGGCCACTCTCGCGCGGCAGGTTCGGCAGCTGCTTGACCCACTCGGGCTCGCCTTCGATCTTCCAGCCGGTCTTGGCAACCCAGCCGAGGTGCGTTTCGAGCACCTGTCCCACGTTCATACGGCCCGGGACACCCAGCGGGTTCAGGACGATATCAACGGGGGTGCCGTCGGCAAGGAAGGGCATGTCCTCAACGGGGAGGATCTTGGAGATAACACCCTTGTTGCCGTGGCGGCCGGCGAGCTTGTCGCCGTCGGTGATCTTGCGCTTGGCAGCCACGTAGACGCGGACCAGCTGGTTCACGCCCGGGGGCAGCTCGTCGTCGTTGTCGCGGTCGAAGACGCGTACGCCGATGACCGTGCCGGACTCGCCGTGGGGCACCTTCAGGGAGGTGTCGCGGACTTCGCGGGACTTCTCACCGAAGATAGCGCGCAGCAGGCGCTCTTCCGGGGTCAGTTCGGTTTCACCCTTCGGGGTGACCTTTCCGACCAGGATGTCTCCTGCTTCAACCTCGGCACCGATGTGGATGATGCCGCGCTCGTCCAGGCCTGCCAGGACTTCCTCGGACACGTTGGGGATGTCACGGGTGATTTCCTCGGCACCAAGCTTGGTGTCGCGGGCATCGATCTCGTGCTCCTCGATGTGGATGGAGGAAAGAACGTCCTCGGCAACAATGCGCTGCGAGAGGATGATGGCGTCCTCGAAGTTGTGGCCTTCCCATGACATGAATGCCACGAGCAGGTTCTTGCCGAGGGCGAGCTCGCCCTGGTCCGTTGCCGGGCCGTCGGCGATGATGCCGCCAACTTCCAGGCGCTGGCCTTCGTTCACCAGGACACGGTGGTTGTAGCAGTTGCCCTGGTTGGAGCGGGCGAACTTGTTGATGCGGTAGTTGGTCTCGGTGCCGTCGTCGTTGAGCATGATGACGAGCTCGGCGGAAACCTCGGTGACCACACCGGCCTTCTTCGCGATGACAACGTCACCGGCATCGACGGCGGCTGCGCGCTCCATGCCGGTGCCCACGAAGGGAGCCTCGGAACGGACCAGCGGCACGGCCTGGCGCTGCATGTTGGCACCCATGAGTGCGCGGTTGGCGTCGTCGTGCTCGAGGAACGGGATCAGGGCGGTTGCCACGGACACCATCTGGCGCGGGGAAACGTCCATGAACTCGACGTCCTCGGCCGGAACGAGGACGGGCTCGCCTCCACCACCACGGGCACGGACCAGGACGGTGTCCTCGGCGAACTTCTTGTTCTCGTCCAGCGGCGCGTTGGCCTGGGCGATCAGCACCTCAGCCTCGTCGTCGGCCGTCAGGTACTGGACGTCGTCGGAAACGACGCCGTTCTTGACCAGGCGGTACGGGGTCTCGATGAAGCCGAACGGGTTGATGCGTCCGTAGGATGCCAGCGAACCGATCAGGCCAATGTTCGGGCCTTCAGGGGTTTCGATGGGGCACATGCGTCCGTAGTGGGACGGGTGCACGTCACGGACTTCCATGCCGGCGCGGTCACGGGACAGACCACCGGGGCCAAGCGCGGACAGGCGGCGCTTGTGGGTCAGGCCCGAGAGCGGGTTGTTCTGGTCCATGAACTGCGACAGCTGGGAGGTTCCGAAGAACTCCTTGATGGCTGCCACCACGGGGCGGATGTTGATCAGGGTCTGCGGCGTGATGGCCTCGACGTCCTGGGTGGTCATACGCTCGCGGACAACGCGCTCCATGCGGGACAGGCCGGTGCGGACCTGGTTCTCGATGAGCTCGCCGACGGCGCGGATGCGGCGGTTGCCGAAGTGGTCGATGTCGTCGATTTCGACGCGCAGGTCCACTTCCTGGCCGTCGCGGGTGCCCTTGATGGTCTTCTCGCCGGCGTGCAGCGCAACGAGGAACTTGATCATGGCAACGATGTCTTCAACGTGCAGGACCGAAGCTTCCTTGTCGCCAAGGGAACGGTCGATGCCAAGCTTGCGGTTGATCTTGTAACGGCCAACCTTGGCCAGATCGTAGCGCTTGGAGTTGAAGTACAGGTTGTCCAGCAGGGACTGGGCAGCCTCGACGGTGGGCGGCTCGCCCGGGCGCAGCTTCCGGTAGATGTCCAGCAACGCGTCTTCGCGGGTCTCGGTGGCGTCCTTCTCCAGGGTTGCCCGCATGGAGTCGTACTGGCCGAACTCTTCGAGGATCTGGCCTTCGGTCCAGCCGAGGGCCTTCAGCAGCACGGTGACGGACTGCTTGCGCTTGCGGTCAAGGCGGACGCCGACCTGGTCGCGCTTGTCGATCTCAAGCTCGAACCAGGCGCCGCGGGACGGGATGATCTTCGCGGTGAAGATGTCCTTGTCGCTGGTCTTGTCAGCGGCGCGTTCGAAGTAGGCGCCCGGGGAACGGACCAGCTGGGAGACGACGACACGCTCGGTGCCGTTGACCACGAAGGTACCCTTCTCGGTCATCAGCGGGAAGTCGCCCATGAACACGGTCTGCTGCTTGATTTCGCCCGTGTTGTTGTTCATGAACTCGGCCTTGACGTACAGCGGAGCCGAGTACGTAGCGTCCCGGTCCTTGCATTCGGCCATGGTGTACTTGGGGTCAGCGAACTCCGGATCGGAGAAGCTCAGGGACATGGTGCCCTGGAAGTCCTCGATCGGGGAGATCTCTTCGAAGATGTCCGAGAGGCCGGACGTGGTGGCGACGCTGAGATCGTTTTCTTCGACAGCTTTGGCTACGCGTGCCTGCCAGCGTTCGTTCCCGACCAGCCAGTCGAAGCTGTCCGTCTGGAGGGCAAGCAGATTCGGAACGTCAAGAGGTTCGTGAATCTTTGCGAATGAGAGCCGGCGAGTGGCACCATCAGTGCTGTCGGCGGTGTTAGCGGTTTCGTTATTAGAGGTGCTCGAGGCGACCAAGAGGGATCCTTCCACAGACCTTCAGGCGTTTTCAGATCTCCCCCGCTGCACCCTGCGGAATGACTCCGCAGTGCTACCATCCGGTTCCGCTATATGACCCGGGGCCGGTGCCGATAATCCTGTGACGTTGTTGACGGCACGTTGATTGCCAGCTGCCAGGCGAAAGCCCACCGCTATATGAAGGCTGAAGGTAAACAGGGAAGACGCAAATATCTACGATACGGCAAAACAACCTACATGTCTACCCCACATCCGGCCCGATTGCAAGCACTGGTTTTCCCGGCTCCGGAGTGGGTGCTGCGGCAGTGCCTTGCCTCTGCCGCTTCTAAGAAGGACGACGGCGGCCCAATGGTCCGGCTGCCAGCTGCAGGACGCAGCAACCATCCTTAGGAATGCTTGTGCTGGCCCGGGCGTTTGAATAGTTGGGTGAGCAGCGTCACGGTAGCCTTGGTGGCCTACCACCGGAATCAGATCGGGAGAGATAAACATGGGCAACTCCGCGGACAACACTGATGTTGTCATTCTCGCAGCAGTACGCACACCGCAGGGCCGGATTAACGGGCAACTGGCGAGCTTCACCGCCGTCGACCTCGGGGCGCATGCCATCAAGGCGGCGCTCAAGGCCAGCGGCGTGGACGCCGGCCAGGTGGAGGCGGTCATCATGGGCCAGGTGCTGCAGGCCGGTGCCGGGCAGAATCCGGCGCGGCAAAGCTCCATTGGCGCCGGCATCGGCTGGGACGTTCCGGCGGTGACCGTGAACAAGGTGTGCCTTTCGGGGCTGACGGCCGTCATCGACGCCGCCCGGATGATCCGTGGTGGAGAGGCCTCTGTGGTGGTGGCCGGCGGACAGGAATCCATGACCCGGGCACCGCATCTACTGCCTGGGTCCAGGCAGGGCTGGACATACGGTTCCATCCAGGCACTGGACGCGGCGGCCCATGACGGATTGACCGATGCGTTCGACGGCCAATCCATGGGCTTGTCCACCGAAACCCGCAACCTCACGCTCGGCATCGACAGGACCTCCCAGGACAACGTGGCCGCACAGTCCCACCAGAGGGCAGCATTGGCAGCCAAGAACGGAACGTTCGACGACGAAATCGCGCCCATCAGCGTCAAGCAGCGCAAGGGGGATCCACTGGTGGTCTCCACCGACGAGGGCGTCCGCCCCAACACCTCGGTGGAATCGCTGGCCGGACTCCGCGCGGCCTTCGTCACCGACGGCACCATTACCGCCGGCAACTCCTCTCCCCTGTCAGATGGTGCTGCCGCCCTGGTCCTCTCCTCCCGGGCCTATGCGGAAGAACACGGGCTGGAATACCTGGCGGTTGTGGGCAAGCCCGGGCAGGTTGCAGGCCCGGACAATTCATTGCACTCCCAGCCGTCCAACGCCATCCAGAACGCTTTGGGGCGTGCGGGCTGGAGCACGTCAGAGCTGGACTTCATCGAAATCAACGAAGCCTTCGGTTCCGTGGCGGTCCAGTCACTGAAGGACCTGGACTACCCCCTGGAGCAGTGCAATATCCATGGCGGGGCCATCGCCCTGGGCCACCCCATCGGAGCATCCGGCGCGCG
Organism: Pseudarthrobacter sp. W1I19; assembly: GCF_030817835.1. Lineage (NCBI taxonomy): Bacteria > Bacillati > Actinomycetota > Actinomycetes > Micrococcales > Micrococcaceae > Pseudarthrobacter > Pseudarthrobacter sp. W1I19. The sequence goes on along the minus strand of NZ_JAUSZR010000001.1, from coordinate 1,139,572 downwards.
CCTGGCAGGCCATGCCGCACACGAACTCAAGCGCCGCGGAAAGGGCAAGGCCGCGGTGTCGCTGTGCGGCGGCGGCGGGCAGGGCGAGGCGCTCCTGCTGTACCGCGACTGATGGGAAACACAGCACCCGGCACCGGCACGGACAGGTTCCTTGCCGACGCCGAGGCCCGCGGCCTGCAGGTCGAGGTTGTGGAAAGGCCCGCCGCCAAAAGCCTGGAGGAGGCAGCCGGCATCCTGGGGATCACGCCGTCGGACATTGTGAAGTCCCTGGTAGTCAAGCACAAGGACGGCTCGTTCCTGTTCGCGCTGATTCCAGGCGACCGCCAGATTTCCTGGCCCAAGCTGCGCACCCTCGTGGGCGTCAACAAGCTCTCCCTGCCTCCGGCTGATGTGGCGCTGGATGCCACCGGCTACGAACGCGGCACCATCACCCCGCTGGGCAGCACCAACAGCTGGCCGGTCTATGCGGACGCCACCATCACCGGCCGGAGGATCTCGATGGGCGCCGGAGCGCACGGCTACAGCGCTTTTGTGGACGCGGATGCCCTCACCGGTGCGCTGGGCGCTGTGGTCGCGGATATCAGCGACCCTGCCTGAGCCGCCCAACTGACTGACAGTTAGCGTCGTCAAACCGCGTTTTTTCACGCCGTCAACGGCGACTCAGTGGGGAAAAGCAGGAAAGCCCCGCCCACAAACGTGGACGGGGCTTTCCCAGGAAAAGGCGTTGTTACTTGAGGGTAACGGTGGCGCCTGCAGCCTCGAGCTGCTCCTTGGCCTTCTCGGCAGCTTCCTTGGTAGCACCTTCGAGGACAGCCTTGGGAGCGCTGTCAACCAGGTCCTTTGCTTCCTTCAGGCCCAGGGAAGTGATGGCGCGAACTTCCTTGATCACTGCGATCTTCTTGTCGCCGGCTGCTTCGAGGACGACGTCGAAGTCGGTCTTCTCTTCAACCTCTTCAGCAGCTGCGCCACCGGCGGGGCCGGCAACTGCAACAGCAGCAGCGGTAACTTCGAAGGTCTCTTCGAAGAGCTTGACGAACTCGGAGAGCTCGATGATGGTCAGTTCCTTGAAAGCTTCAATGAGCTCTTCGTTGCTGAGCTTCGCCATGGTAGGCGTCCTTCCTGTTGTGGTGTTCTGCGGCGCGGGGCCGGGCATCACACCGGAGTCTGGTGGGGTGAAGAGTCTTAGTTCTCTTCAGCTGCGGGAGCTTCGGCCGGGGCCTCAGCTTCTGCGGCAGGTGCTTCTTCAGCGGCGGGCGCCTCGGCAGCTGCCGGTGCACCGTTCTCTTCTTCAAGCTTGAGGCGCAGTGCGTCGATGATGCGTGCAGCTGCGGCAGCGGGGGCCTTGAGGACGCCTGCAACCTTGGCGAGCTGCAGCTCGCGGGACTCGAGTGCTGCCAGGGCAGCAACCTCGCTGGCGTTCAGAGCCTTGCCCTCGAAGTAGCCGGTCTTGATGACAAGCTGCTTGTTGGTCTTGGCAAAATCCGTCAGGCTCTTGGCAGCGGCAACTGCGTCACCCTTGATGAACGCGATTGCAGTGGGGCCGGAGAGCTGGTCGTTGAATGCTTCAACACCGGCTTCCTTGGCTGCAATGGCGGTCAGGGTGTTCTTGACGACCGCGAACTTGGTGTCCTGGCCGAGAGAAACACGCAGCTGCTTGAGCTGTGCAACGGTGAGCCCGCGGTATTCGGTCAGGACAGCGGCGTTCGATTCCTTGAAATCGTTAGTGATCTCAGCTACTGCTGAAACCTTGGTAGGCGTTGCCATAACCCTCCTTCCGGGGATAGTGCCGGTATGCGACGGTCCCCGCTCAAGAGAGCTAAAACTAAAAACGCCCCGCGCAGATGCACGGGGCTTGGCTCAACACGGATCAGTCCATGGAGCTTTGCTTCGTTCACCTGCGCCGGCCGCCCTGCGTTGAGGGTCCTTCGTCCAGAAACCCACTGCTTCTCCCGCGCACAACTGCAGAGTTGAGCAATGCTCGAGAGAGTGGATTTCCAACAACCGACGGTCTTTGGTCATCCCAGTCTACGGGAGAGCCACGAGAGCGCCAAATCGGGGCGTCAGCTGGTGCTGGTGTGCAGGTGCGGAAGCTCCTTCTGCCAGATGCCGGTCACGCCGGCTGTCTGGAAGCCAAGCTGCTTGTTCACCGTCAGGAGGTACCGGTTCTCCGGGGCGTTCCAGGTGTAGATGACCCGCGCGTCCGGGAACTGCTCGGTGAGCCGCTCCATGTTGGCCACCTTGATCAACAGGCCCAGCTTGTTGCCGCGGTGTTCCTGCAGGACAAGGGTGTCGTCCTGGAAGACGACGTCGGCGCGGTGCGCCAGCACGGTGATGGTGGTCAGGCCCACCAAGGTTCCGGTGGCGAGGTGTTCGACGGCGGTGACCACGGTCCGCCTGCCCTGGGCAATGGCGACTTCTTCGGCCTCCCGGAGGATGGCGCCGTCGAACACCATCTCCTGCTCGACGGGCGCATCCAAGGCGGGATCGACGTCGGCCCCGGCCAGGTTCTCCAAGGCCGCGACGGCTTCCAGCCACTGCTCCGGGCAGCGGTCCGTCCAGTGGTGCAGCCGGTACCGCCCGTTGTTGGCCTCATCCGCTTCCGCCTGCAGGTCGGCCACAAGCTTGGTGTCCAGCGGCAACGTGCAGGAGCTGAACTGCTCGATGTGCTGCAGCGTGTAACCGGTGCGCTGGGCGAACTCCACTTCGCGGCTTTCCAGCGGTACGAAGCCCTGCCCTGTGCCGGGGACCAGCTGGGCACGTTCAAATTCATGCAGGGACGCGCCCGGGTGGTTGGTGTCCACCAGGATCATGGTGCGGCCCTCCTCGCGGGCCAGCTGTTCAGCTGCCTGCAGCAGCCGCCGGCCCACACCCTGGCGCTGGAACTCGGGGAGGATGTCAAGGGTGAACTCCGCCAGGTCCAGGTTGTCAGTGAGGGGCAGGGCAATATCGACAGTGCCCACTATCTCCCCGTCCACCTTGGCCACGAGAATGAGCTGCCGCTCGTAGGGGTCCTGGAACTCAAGCAGCTTCTCCAAAGGGCCGTAGGCGAGGTCATCGCTCCCCCAGGTCTGCATGCGGACTTTCCGGCCCACCTCGACGGCGGCCAGGAAGTCAGCTGCGTCCGGCGCGTCCAGTGAGTCGGGAATCCAAAGCTGCTCGATCTTTACGTCTCTTGCCATAGGCGCATCATCCCAGCCGTTTCTGCCACTCGCCTTCATAACCTGCAGGTTTGAATCCAAGTGCGATATTTATGGCCAGCATATGTTGGTTTTCGTTGGCATTCCATGTCAGGACCGAACGCGCCGACGGCCATCTCGCTTGTGCCCGCCGCAGGTTTGCTATTTTCACCAGCATGCCCAGGCGCCGGCCGCGGTGTTCCTTGGTCACCAGGGTGTCCTGCTGCGCTACGGAATCCGGGACTCCGGGGCGCCAGTTCAGGACGGTGTAGGCCACCAGTTCTCCCGTGGTCCGGTGCACTGCAGCAGTGACGGCGGACTGGACCCCGCCGCGTAGAAGCGTCTGCTCCTCCTCATGGACCCTTGCCGTATCCCACTCCTCGCGTTCCCAGTCCAGACCGGCAATGGGAACGTCTGTGCTCATGGTTGCCTTGAGCCGGGCATAGGCCTGCACCAGGTCCTCGGGGCAGGTGTCATCCCAGCCGGTCAAGGTGTACTCCCCGGCCTTCGCTGAGGCCCCGGTTTCCAACCGGTCCAGCACCTCTGGCGGCACGGGCAGCTCCAGGCGGCTGGAGCGTTCCACCTGCTCCAGTTCATAACCGGTGGCAACAGCGAAGGCGACGGCCGGATCATTCACGGGCAGGTTGCCCACCCCTGATTTGGCCGGAAGCAGGGAGCCGCCGTCAGGACCCTGCAGCGGTACCTCATGATAGGCATCCAGGGAGGTCCTGCCCCGTGCCCTGGCAACGGCTTCGGCGTGGGCCAGGAGAGCACGGCCCAGGCCCTGGCGGCGATGGGCAGGGGCGATAAGGACGTCAATTCCGGCGGTGTGGGTGTTCTCGCGCAACGGAAGCGTCACCGAACACAGCCCCACGGTTTTAGATCCAAGCCGGGCCAGGTAGAGGTGCCGTTCCTCGTAGTCGTTGCCACGCCAGTACTCCAATGCCTCAGGCAAGGTGGGGCAGCGGTCAAGGTTGCCCCAGAGGGCCAGTTCGTGGGCCACCCGCAGTGCGTGGCACGCCTGGAACCCGGCACTGGGTTGTGCTCCCCCGGGTTCAGACCCGGCAGCCGGCGGCACCTCGACGGCGGCTATGGTCAGTGCTGCGTTTTCCGCTGCGGATGGGTGCGGATCCGGTTCGCCCATTTCCATAGCTTAGGCGTCGAACCCGCCCCGTCTGGATACGTTCCCACGGGCAACATGAAACCGCCAGTTAAAACAAGAACCGCCCGGCAGGTGCCGGGCGGTTTTGTTTGCCGCAGAAATCCGCGGCAGGAGCTTCAGACGAGGATTTAGGCCTCGACGAGAACCTTGGTGACGTTCGGGTCGACGGAGATGCCGGGACCGAACGTGGTGGCAACCGTGGCCTTCTGGATGTAGCGGCCCTTGGAAGCGGACGGCTTCAGGCGAAGCACCTCTTCCAGAGCTGCCGCGTAGTTCTCAGCCAGCTTGATGGCGTCGAAGGACACCTTGCCGATGATGAAGTGCAGGTTGGAGTGCTTGTCGACGCGGAAGTCGATCTTTCCACCCTTGATGTCGTTGACGGCCTTGGTGACATCGGGGGTCACGGTGCCCGTCTTCGGGTTCGGCATCAGGTTACGCGGACCCAGGACCTTACCGAGGCGGCCAACCTTGCCCATGAGGTCAGGGGTGGCGACGGCGGCGTCGAAGTCGGTCCAGCCGCCGGCGATCTTTTCGATCAGGTCATCGGAACCAACGAAGTCGGCGCCGGCAGCGATTGCTGCCTCAGCCTTGTCACCCGTGGCGAAAACCAGGACGCGGGCGGTCTTACCGGTGCCGTGGGGCAGGTTGACCGTGCCGCGGACCATCTGGTCAGCCTTGCGGGGGTCCACGCCGAGGCGGAATGCAACCTCAACGGTGGCGTCGAACTTGGACGGGTTGGTGTCCTTGGCCAGCGTCACTGCCTCGAACGGTGCGTAGAACTTCTCCGCGTCGATCTTGGCGGCTGCTGCCTCATATGCTTTGCTGCGCTTTGCCATGCTGCTTGTTTCTCCTTGTGCAGTTGTGGTCTGCGGACCGCGCTGGGCCCTGCCACAGTTGGTGCTCCGACCCGTTATCCGTGCCGGATGTCCAACATTTCAATTTTGGTGGTGCCGGTGTCCCGGCGGTGCCGCCCGTCGTCGTGATCGGTTTCCCGAGCCCGGTTCAGAGGCTACGGGTACGACTAACCCTCGACCGTGATGCCCATGGAGCGGGCGGTGCCGGCGATGATCTTTGCTGCGCCTTCCAGGCTGGTGGCGTTGAGGTCTTCCATCTTCGTGGAGGCGATCTCGTTGACCTGGGCCTGGGTCAGCTTGGCAACCTTGACGGTGTGCGGGGTAGCTGAACCCTTGGCGACGCCTGCAGCCTTTTTGATGAGCTCTGCAGCCGGCGGGGTCTTGGTGATGAACGTGAAGGAACGGTCCTCGTAGACCGTGATTTCCACGGGGATGACGTTTCCGCGCTGGGCTTCCGTCGCAGCGTTGTACGCCTTGCAGAATTCCATGATGTTGACACCGTGCTGGCCAAGCGCAGGACCGATCGGCGGAGCCGGGTTAGCGGCACCTGCCTGGATCTGCAGCTTGATGAGGCCGGTGACCTTCTTCTTGGGAGCCAATGTAGGGTCCTTCTCTCAATAACGTCCTGGGACACAGGAGCGTGCCTCAGGTTTTTGGCCGCCATGGCAAGGCGGCCGGCCGTTCCGGCGCTGCTAAGCGGGCAGCGCCGGAACGAATTCTTGGGACATCAGATCTTGGTGACCTGGTTGAACGCCAGGGTGACAGGCGTTTCGCGCTCGAAGATGGAAACCAGGACCACGAGGGTCTGGGACTCGACCTTGATCTCGGAGATGGTGGCGGGAAGGGTCTCGAAGGGACCTTCCTTGACGATGACGGACTCGCCAACTTCGAAGTCCACGTCCACCGGAGCCTGGTTCTGCTTGTTGACCGGCTTGCCCTTCTCGGCCTGCTCTTCTTCGAAGACCGGGGCGAGCATGGAGAAGACCTCGTCCAGGCGCAGCGGGACCGGGTTGTGGGCGTTGCCCACGAAGCCGGTAACACCGGGGGTGTGCCGGACGGCGCCCCAGGAGGCGTCCGTCAGGTCCATGCGGACCAGGACGTAACCGGGGATGCGGACGCGGTTGATGACCTTGCGCTGGGCGTTCTTGATCTCAACGACTTCTTCCATGGGCACCTGGATTTCGAAGATGTAATCTTCCATGTCCAGGGTCTGGATGCGGGTCTCCAGGTTGGCCTTCACGCGGTTTTCGTAACCTGCGTAGGAGTGGATGACGTACCAGTCACCCTCCTGACGGCGCAGCTTGGCCTTGAACTCCTCGGCGGGGTCAACGTCGGCCTTGGCTGCGGCAGCGGCGAGGGCGTCGGCGGACTCTTCCTCAGAGCCGGCCTCGTCATCGGACTCTGCGTCAAAGTCATCAGAGTCGGCGTCGTCGTCGGAATCGGCGTCGCTGGCTTCGGGCGCGGAGGAATCAACCTCAGACTCGTCACCGGCTTCTGCCGTGATGTCCGCGGACTCTTCCAGCTCAGTCTCGGTTACCTCGAGCTCCTGCTCAGACACTTGGTCTCCTGCTTCCTCATTGCCTAACATGCCTATTTAAATGGCTCAATTCCGCACACCGGTGTTTCCCTCCGGTTTTCCCGGATGGAACACGCAGCTGCGGATGGTTCAGCCTTAGCTGTCCGTGGGGCCGGTACCGCCGAAGATCCAACCGACAGCAGTTCCGAAACCGATGTCCAGCAGGCTGACGATGACCATCATGATGGCCACGAACACCAGCACCACGAGCGTGTAATTGATCAGTTCCTTGCGGGTTGGTGCAACAACCTTCTTCAGTTCGCCGATGATCTGGCGGACAAAGAGTGCAATGCGGGCGAAAAAGTTTGCCTTGGCGTCCTTCTTAGCTGGGCGGCCCTTGGAGCTGCTGGCAGCTGTTTCGGTCACCTGGTCCTCGCTCATCTTTGCAATGTTGGATTACCCGGCCCTGATCAGAACCATGGTTGCTGCGCTTGCCCCGGGCTTTTCGCCCGGGACAGCTTGCGCAGGGCAGACAGGACTCGAACCTGCAACCTGCGGTTTTGGAGACCGCTGCGCTACCAATTGCGCCACTACCCTATGGAGTGAATCTCACCCTGACCACAACGAACCGCCAGCTTGCACTGGGGCGCACGTCATCATCCGTGTTTTCAACACCGGTGAACCAGTCTACGCAACAACTTCGCGTTCGTCGAACCGGCCCATTTCCGGCCCTTCCCGACGCCTTTGCCTGAAGCGGGCTGCAAGGCAGTCACATTCAAAACCGGCAACCCGGAGGGTCCGGTGAACAGCATAGAGTAGAACTCGTCGAATCCCACATTCCAGCCTCCGGGCTGCAAGCGAAGAACGGACCTGCCATGTCTGCCGCCCGCGTTTCCAAGCGCATATCCGCAATTGCCGAATCCGCCACCCTTGCTGTTGATGCCAAGGCGAAGGCGCTGAAGGCAGCAGGCCGGCCGGTTATTGGATTCGGCGCCGGCGAGCCGGACTTCCCCACCCCGGACTACATCGTCCAGGCGGCCATCGAAGCGGCGGGCCAGCCGAAGTACCACCGCTACTCCCCCGCCAGCGGGCTGCCCGAGCTGAAGAAAGCCATCGCCGAGAAGACCCTGCGCGACTCAGGCTACGCCGTCGACCCTTCCCAGGTCCTGGTGACCAACGGCGGCAAGCAGGCCGTCTACAACACGTTCGCCACGCTGGTGGATCCGGGCGATGAGGTGATCGTCCCCACCCCGTTCTGGACTACCTACCCGGAAGCAATCCGGCTCGCCGGTGGTGTGCCCGTTGAGGTTTTCGCCGGCCCCGAGCAGGACTACCTGGTGACCGTCGAGCAGCTTGAGTCCGCGGTCACCGACAAAACGAAGATCCTGCTGTTCGTCTCGCCGTCCAACCCCACCGGCTCGGTCTACTCGCCGGAGCAGGTGGCGGAGATCGGCAAGTGGGCCGCCGCCAAGGGCCTGTGGGTTGTCACGGACGAGATCTACGAGCACCTGACCTACGACGGCGTTCCCTTCACCTCCATCGCTACCGCCGCACCGGAACTGGGCGACAAGGTGGTCATCCTGAACGGAGTGGCCAAGACCTACGCCATGACCGGCTGGCGCGTGGGCTGGATGATCGGCCCGGCAGACGTCATCAAGGCCGCCACCAACCTCCAGTCGCACGCCACGTCCAACGTTTCGAACATCATGCAGATCGCCGCCCTCGCGGCCGTGTCCGGGCCGCTGACCGCCGTGGATGAGATGAAGGTGGCCTTCGACCGCCGCCGCAAGGCCATCGTTGCCGGGCTCAACGCCATCGAAGGCGTGGAATGCCCGACGCCGACAGGTGCCTTCTACGTGTACGCGGACGTCCGCGCGCTGCTGGGTAAGGAATTCCCGACGGCGTCCGGCACCTCCACACCGCAGACCTCCGCCGAGCTGGCTGCCTTGATCCTGGACGAGGTTGAGGTGGCAGTGGTTCCGGGTGAGGCGTTCGGGCCCTCGGGCTACCTCCGCCTTTCCTATGCCTTGGGCGATGAAGACCTCGCTACCGGTGTGCAGCGGCTGCAGGACTTCCTGGGCAAGGCCCAGTAGGACGCTTCCACCCGATGCGCTATCACTTTTGGTCGCTATCCAGCGCGGTTGAGGACCAAAAGTGATAGCGCATCTTTGGTTTTAGAGGAGGCGGCGCTCGGCGGCCCACTTGGTGAGCTCGTGGCGGCTGGAGAGCTGGAGTTTGCGGAGCACTGCGGAAACATGGGTTTCCACCGTCTTGATGCTGATGAAAAGTTCTTTGGCCACTTCCTTGTAGCTGTAGCCGCGGGCTATCAGCCGCATGACCTCGAGTTCGCGGGCTGAGAGCCTGTCCAGTTCGTCGTCGGCGATGTCTGCCGGGGCGGTGCCGAAGGCGTCAAGAACGAAGCCTGCAAGGCGCGGGGAGAAGACGGCGTCTCCTCCGGCCACCCGGTATACGGCATCGGTGATTTCCTTCCCGGAGATGGTCTTGGTGACATAACCCCGGGCTCCCGCCCGGATCACGGCCACAACATCCTCCGCGGCGTCTGAAACGCTGAGCGCAAGAAACCTGGTGCTGGACAGCAGCGCGGCGGAGCCGGCGATGACTTCCCGTCCTCCACCGCCGAGGCCGCCGGGCAGGTGGACGTCCAGCAGCACCACCTCCGGCCGCTCCCGGGCGATCACGGCAATGGCCTGCTCCACCGTTGCTGCTTCCCCCACCACGTGGATACTCGGATCAAGGTCCGCCTTCAGGCCCGAGCGGAAGATCGCGTGATCGTCGACGATCACTACCCGGACTGGTGTGGCCGGCCGGACGGGCCCCGTTCCGGCTCCCTGCGTGGTGTTCATGGTTTGCCTTCCGTGCTCGAGGATTGCTTCTCGGCCTGCGGGGCGGCTGCCGGATAGGCGAGCCGCACTTCGGTGCCGTCTGTAGTGCTGGTGATGGTGGCAGTGCCGCCATGGCGGTTCATCCGGCCAATGATGGATTCCCGGACGCCCAGCCGGTCCTCAGGCACGCGCTGCAGTTCGAAGCCCGGGCCACGGTCCTTGATGAACACCTCGGCGCGGCCGCCCGAAACCTCCAGGTAAACCGAGACGGTCCCGCCGCCGTGCCGGGAGGCGTTGAGCATTGCCTCACGGCTGGCCTGGATCAGGGCCTCATGGCCCTCAGTGACTTCGGTGTCCCCCACGGTCACCACCTCCACCGCATTGCCCAGCAGGTCCTCCACCTCCGCAGCAACTGCCTTGATCCGGTCCGAGAGCTGCCCGGCATCCTTCTCCGGATCGGCAAACAGCCAGCCCCGCAGCTCACGCTCCTGGGCACGTGCCAGCCGGACGACGTCGTGCTCGTTGGACGCCCGCCGCTGGATCAGGGCCAGGGTCTGGAGCACGGAGTCATGGAGGTGGGCCGCGATCTCCGCCCGCTCGGTTTCCCGGATCCGGCCTGCACGCTCCGTCTCAAGGTCGCGCCAGAATTTCAGCGCCCAGGGAAGCAGTACCAGCACCACGCCGCCAAGGACAGCCACCGAGGCCAGCAACGCCAGCCAGGTCTGTTCCCAGGAGCCGGAGCCGGACACCATCACCAGGACGCCGGCCACCACCAGCGCCAATCCTGCGGCGAGCCGGGCCCAGCCACCGGCCTGGTCGGCTTTGGTTTTGTCCACGAGGCCCGCGCGCCGGGTCTCATCCAGCTGCATCCAGGCGATGGAGGCCCCGCCAAGTACCGCCGCCGCCGGAATCAGGGTGCCCAGCGGAACATCCACGCCGAGGATCTGGGCGATCAGGATGCCCGCGACGAGCAGCAGCCCGACGCCGAGCAGGATTTCCTTGCCGTACCGCATGTCCCGGAACCAGGGCCGCGCTGCGTGATGCGCGTTCGCCACCTTGTCCCCCAGCCCGGCGTAGGACGGGTCGCCCGGGGAAAGTGGCAACGTGTCGGGGCCGGCCGTCGGGACACTACCAAGAGGTGGAAGGCCCGGCCCGGCCGCCCAGACCGAACCGGGGACGCTGTGCGGAACGTCGGTCCGGCCAGGGGCATGGACATGATCCTGGCTCACGGCCGGAGCAATGGGCGACGCCGGGCGGCGGGCCTGCCGCCGGGCGCTTTCATCCGCCGTGGGCACCATGATCCACAGCCACGCGTAAAAGACCAGGCCGGCGCCGCCCGCCAGTGTCGCCAGGGCCATGCCCACCCGCACATTGCGGACCGGCCAGCCCAGGTGCGCGGCAAGGCCGGAACAGACGCCCGCGATAAAGCGGTCGCTGCGCCGGACCAGCGGGGGCCGGATGGGGGCGGTTGTCATGGATCAATCCAAACACGGATCAGGGTTGCCCGGACCCAGTTCCGGCCTGAACCGGGGGCCACTCAGGGACCGTTCAGGGTGTCCCCCAGTAGAGCGGAATCGCCGCAGACGGAAGGATCGAGGTATGAACTCGCAAACCCCCACCCCTGATGACGGCCAACCGACGGAGCCCCTTCCCGAACGGGACAACACACACCCCACAGAGCCACTGCCAGCGGCTTCCTCTTCCTCGCAGGGCCAGGAGCCGGTGCAGGAATCAGCTAATGAATCCACGGGCGAACCCGGCCGCGCGTCCACCAGCGGATCCACCCAGGACACCTCCAGCGGCCCCTACACCGGCCCCTCGGCCGGCCCGTATTCCGCCCCGACCTCCGGGAGCTACGCATATGCCGGAATGCCGGACCAGCAGGGAGACTTCTTCGGCTGGGTCCGCGGCCACGGCATCAGCCGTGGCCAGGACCGCTGGATCGGCGGCGTCTCCAGCGGCATTGCCCATCGCCTGGGCATCGACCCGCTGATCATCCGCGGCGTCTTCATCGTCCTGACGCTCTTCGCCGGGATCGGCGTCCTCCTCTATGGCCTGGCGTGGGCATTCCTGCCTGAGCCCGACGGCCGGATCCACGTCCAGGAAGCCGGCGCCGGGCGCTGGACCAGCGGCATGACGGGTTCCCTGATCGCCACCATCCTCGGCTTCAGCGGGCTGGGCGGCGGCTTCTGGGGCTGGGGCAACCATGGATTCGGCGCCTTCCTCTGGACCATCTTCTGGGTGGGCGGCGCCATCTACCTGATCTATTACCTGGTTCGGCGGAACAAGGCAGCAGCCGGCGTCCCGGCCGGCGCAGCAGCGGCAGGCACTAATGCATACGCGGCGGGTTTCCCCACCGCAACAACTCCTCCCTACTCCGACGTCGCGGGCACCGGTCCCTTCACCGGCAGCCCCTACGGCGGCAGTTCCTCCGGCACGTCCACCGGCACCCCGTCCGGCAGCGGCTATAACGGCAGCGGGTACGGCAGCGGTGCTTACGGTGGCAGCGGTTCCGGCGGCAGCGGTTCCGGCGGCAGCGGCTGGGACAACACGCGGCCGCCCCAGGGCCCACCGCCGGCACCCAAGGTGCGTCCCGCTGGTCCCGGTGCTCCCGCCGTCGCGATCGTTGCCGGCAGCGCCCTGCTGGTAGGTGCCGGACTCAAGGCGCTGGATGTCACCCGCATCATCAACCTGGGCGACTCCGCCAACGCCATCGCCTGGGCCAGCGCGGCAGCAGTCCTCGGCCTCGGGATCCTCATGATGGGCCTGCGCGGCAGGACATCCGGTATCCTCTCGTTCTTCGCGGTGGCAGCGCTCATCGTCGGCGGCATCTTCAACGTGGTGGGCAACAACGGCGACCGGATGCGGTTCCAGCAACTGAACTGGAGCCCGTCGAGCATCGAAGATGCCCGCAACGGCCTTGACGTCGCGGGCAGCCGCGGCACCGTCGACCTCACCCAGCTGGACGGCAAGGCCCCGCTGGCGTCCGACGTGGTGGTTCCGCTCGACATCGCGGCAAGCAACGTGACCATCGTCATCCCTGACAAAATGCCCGTGGACATCAAGGCGGACATGGCCATGGGGAACATCCATGAAAGCGGCGGCAACCGTGGCGGTGTCACCACCAGGGAAAGCAGCTACAACAGCGACCAGCCCGGCAGCCACCTGATCATCGAGATCGACGGCGCCTTCAGCAACATCACCATCGAGGAAGGCAACTGAGATGAGCACCAACAATCCGGCCCCGGACCCGTATGTTCCGGATCCATACGTCCCGGGAAGCACGACGGCGGCAGGCGCCTCTGGTGCCCCGGCAGCAGGGGCGAGAGTGGGCACCGTGGTGTGGGGCCTGATCGTCCTGGCCCTCGCCGCCCTGATCATCATCGCCCAGCTCGGCATCGTCACCCTGAACTGGACCTACGTCCTGATCGGCCTGATGATAGGCGCCGGCGCGGCCCTGGTGGTGGGCGGCCTCCTCTCCGCCCGGAAACGTGACAACAGCTCCTCAACACGGAAGTCTTGACCCATGGACAAGTTTTTCAGCATCGTCAGGGGCCTTGGCCTGAAACGCGGACCGGAACGCTGGCTCGGAGGGGTACTGGGAGGAGTCGCAGCCAAGCTGAACGTGGACGTGGCCTTCGTACGGATCGCTTTCCTGGTCTTCTGCCTGCTCCCCGGACCCGCCGTCATCTTCTACCTCCTGGCCTGGGTGGTCCTGCCGGACCAGCGCAACGTCATCCCGCTCCAGACATTCCTTGAGCGGCGGTCCATCAACCGTCCGTAGCGACACAGGCAAAGGCTCCCGCTCCTCTTTTGGAGCGGGAGCCTCTTGCGTTCCCTGGGACTTCGCGCGGCGGCGGCAATGTAACCGGTTTGTGTCGTACCCCACACCCCCCACTAGACTCTATGTGAGCTCAGCGTGGCGCTCTGCCTGTACACCTTCTCCCCAGGATTTGAGCCAGAGACATGAAAATTGGAATCCTCACCAGCGGTGGCGACTGCCCCGGACTGAACGCCGTGATCCGCGGAGCCGTCCTCAAAGGCATTGCCATCCACGGTCACGAATTCGTGGGTTTCCTTGACGGCTGGCGCGGCGTAGTGGAGGGCGACATCATCGATATCCCCCGCACCATGGTCCGCGGCATCGCCAAGCAGGGCGGCACCATTTTGGGCACTTCCCGCACCAATCCCTTTGAAAACGGCGGCGGGCCCGAGGTCATCAAGGAGCACATGGACCGCCTCGGCATCGACGCGATCATTGCTATCGGCGGTGAGGGAACGCTGGCCGCGGCCAAGCGCCTGACTGACGCAGGGCTGAAGATCGTGGGCGTCCCCAAGACTGTGGACAACGACCTCGACGCCACCGATTACACCTTCGGCTTCGACACCGCTGTACAGATCGCCACCGAGGCCATCGACCGGCTGCGGACCACGGGCGAATCACACCACCGCTGCATGATTGCCGAGGTGATGGGCCGGCACGTGGGGTGGATCGCCCTTCACGCCGGCATGGCAGCGGGCGCGCACGCCATCCTCATCCCGGAGCAGAAGGTCAGCATCGAGCAGATCACCGAATGGGTGAATGAAGCCCACGCCCGTGGCCGCGCACCGCTGGTAGTGGTCGCTGAAGGCTTCGTGCCCGAGCACATGGAAACCCCGCACTCCGAACGGGGCCTGGATACCTTCGGCCGGCCCCGGCTGGGCGGCATCGCGGACCAGCTCGCGCCTGAGCTCGAAGCCCGTACCGGCATCGAAACCCGCGCCACCATCCTGGGCCACATCCAGCGTGGCGGCGTGCCGTCGGCCTTCGACCGGGTTCTCGCCACCCGGCTGGGCATGGCAGCCATCGATTCCGTGGTCGAAGGCTACTGGGGCACCATGGTGGCACTGAAGGGCACGGACATCGAGCATGTGGGCTTCCAGGAGGCCCTGGGCCAGCTGAAGACCGTTCCGCAGAAGCGCTACGACGAAGCTGCTGTCCTCTTCGGCTGAGGTGTCCTGTTCAGCTGAGGTGTCCTGCCCGGCGGCGCCGCGTGACCGCCCTAGGCTGGGGTTATGACACTTGACCCCGGTTCCGCCGCCATCATCCAGCTTGCGTGGGCACGGCGCCTGGGACTGGACGACGACGCTTTCAGTTCTGCCCTGGCCTCCGGCGAGCGGATTGTCCGCGCCGACGAATCAGCCCGGACCGTCGAGTTCGTCCGGCTCTTTGGCAGTTCGGCGCTGGTTGGTCCGCAGTGGATCATTGACGCTGCCGCAGGCATCCCGGATGAGGAGATGGCCCAGCACGTCACGCTGCTGACGCTCACCCGCTCCCACGGCGGCCACGGACTGGGTGCGGCGGCGCTGTTTTTCGCGGATGACCTGCCGCTCAAGCAGCCCTCGGAAGAAATGACCGTCTCGCACGGCAATCCGGAAGCGATTGAGCTGGAGGGCCGCTGCCCGCCGGACGATGTGAACGAGGTGGGCCTTTCGGACCTCGAGAACCGCTACACCATCGTCCATGAGGAGGAAGGCCGCCGCGTGCCCCTCGCCTGCGGCGCCTACTCTGAGTGGGTGGGCCTGCTGGCGCACCTCGGGGTCCTGGTGGACCCGGAGTGGCGGCGCCGCGGCCTGGGCTCGCTCGCGGTGTCCATTGCCGCCCATGAAGCCCTGGCAGCAGGGCTGACGCTGCAGTGGCGCACCGACGTGAGCAACACCGGATCCCTGGCGCTGGCCCGGAAGCTCGGCCTGTCAGCCGGCGGAATCCAGACCAGCGTCCACCTTGGCTGACGGGGTGGCGCTGCCCCAGCCCTGAACCGGCTGCGGCTTGGCAAAGAACAGTGCCACTGCTGCCCCGACCAGGATCACTCCGGCGGGCAGCAGGATGGACTGGCCCATCGCCGTCGCGAATCCGCTGTGGAGGGCCTCCGGCAGGCTGCCCGAAAACGCCATGCCCTCGCCGGCAGCTCCGCCCGGTCCGCCCGTGGGAAGCTCGGCAGCCAGCCGGGACTGGATCAGCACGGCGATAGCAGCGCTGCCCAGAACCGCCCCGAACTGGCGTGTGGTGTTGTAGACCCCCGAACCGGCACCGGCCTGGCGCGGTGGCAGGTTGCGGGTGGCGGTGGTGCTCAATGGCGCCCAAATGCCCGCATTGGCAAGTCCCAGGACGGCGCTGGGCAGCAGGAACATCAAAATGGGCGTGTCCGGCTGCATCAGGACCGAGTTCCAGATCAGCGACACAGCCATCAGGGTCAAACCGCCAGCGGCGAGATACTTCGGGTTGACCCGGTCCACGATCTTCCCCACCACGGGCGCCAGACCACCGGAGATCAGCGCCATGGGCACCATCAGGAGGGCTGACTGGGTGGGCGTGAGGCCACGGACCAGTTGGTAATAGAAAATCAGCGGCAGGGTGAAGGCAGTCACCGTAAAGCCCACCAGGGTGATTCCAAGGTTGGCAAGGGAAAAGTTCCGGTCCCGGAAGAGGGCCAGCGGCAACAGCGGTTCGCCCTTATTGAAGCGTTGCCACAGGACAAACAGGACCAGGACGGCGATGCCCGCGATGATCAGGCCCCATACGCTCACAGGCCCTGTGATGGTGCCCCAGTTGTATGTCTCGCCTTCCTGGATGCCGAAAACCAGCAGGAAGAGTCCGACGGCGCTGAGCAGGACGCCGGGGATATCGAACCGGTGCGGATGGGTGCTGAGGGCGGGGACGTTGCGCCAGGCGAGGATAAAGCCCACTACGCCGACCGGGACGTTGATAAAGAAGATCCATTCCCAGCCAAGGCCGTCCACCAGGACGCCGCCCAGGATCGGCCCCACAAGCGTGGCCATACCGGCGGTTGCTCCCCAGATGGACATTGCCGCCCCGCGCCTGTCCGGCGGAAAGATCCGCGTGATGACGGCCATGGTCTGCGGAGTCATAATTGCCGCACCAAGGCCCTGCAGCACCCGTGCCGCAATGAGGGTCTCGACATTGGCGGACAGTCCGCACCACAGCGAGGCCAGCGTAAACACCACAAGGCCCAGAAGATAGAGCTTCTTGGGCCCGAACCGGTCGCCGAGCCTGCCCGTGATCAGCAGCGGGACTGCGTAGGCCAGCAGGTAGGCGCTGGTCACCCAGATGACCGCATTGATGTCCGCATCCAGGCTTTCCATGATCCGCGGGTTGGCCACGGACACGATGGTGCTGTCGATCAGGATCATAAAGAACCCGATCACCAGGGACCACAGGGCCGGCCAGGGCTTTGCTACGTTTTCCACTCGGGCATCTTTCGTCAGGGTGTTGCGGCCGGGCGGGACCCGGTGATCCTAGCCCAGGAGATTCAGGATCTCCGTGCGGGCGAACATTTGGGCGGCGGCTCGGGCCGACGGTGATCCCGCGTCCGGGTCTGCGCCGGCGTCCAGCAGGACACGGGCAACATCGGTGTAGCCCTTGAACGCGGCTCCGGCCAGCGGGGTCTGTCCCCGGTCGTTGGCGGTATTCGCCTCGGCGCCGTGTTTCAGGATCAGCTGAACAGTCTCTGCGTGGCCGTGGTAGGCGGCGAGCATCAACAGGGAATCGCCAGCCTCGTTGGTCAAGGTGGCGGGAGCGCCGGCGTCGAGATACGCGCCCAGCAAAGCCGAGTCCCCCTCCCTGGCTGCCTGGAAGAGCGTGTGCGCCAAGGCAAGCGTTTCATCGTCGGGACCACCGCTGGCCCCGGGAGAGTTGGACGGTACAGGGTTGGACGGTGCAGGGTTGGACGGTACAGCGGCGTTGTCAGTCATCAGCGTGGCCCCTTGAGGAATCCGGTTTGGCGCCCCACCACCTGGCCGGCGTCCGGGGCAACGATCAGTTCCTGGGCGGCAGGGTACGGCTCGTCCCCGTCCAGGACCGTCAGTATTTCATCCGCCGCCACTGAACGCTTTATGACTGCCAGGGCAACCGGGCCCATCTCGTAATGCTGCGCCACGGACGTCACCGCTCCCACCTTCCGCTCCCCCACCAGGACCGGGCTGCCGGCCTCGGGCAGCGTGTGCTGTGAGCCGTCGAGCTGGAGGAACACGAGCCGCCGCGGCGGGTGTCCCAGGTTGTGCACGCGCGCGATGGTTTCCTGGCCCTTGTAGCAGCCCTTGGCCAGGTGGACTGCGGTGCGGAGGAGATCCAGTTCGTGCGGGATGGTCTTGTCGTCCGTTTCGGCACCGATGCGGGGACGCCAGGCAGCCACGCGCAGGGCTTCGGCGGCGAGGACCCCGGCCAGGGCGCGCCCGTCCAAAGCATCTTCCAGCCCGGCGGCAGGAACCAGGTATTCAAACCACGGGCGCTCGAGCCCGGGATGGTTTTCCTCTGCAACCGTTGCGTAGGAGTACCCGCCTGCGGATACATGGGGCCACGGGTCCTGCCAGACAAGCCGTTCCGACCACTCGGGAACAGCCCTGGTGCTCCCCACTACGGCCCAGTCGGCCGAGACGTCGGCGATCTCCACCCGCAGCATGAATTTCATCCTGTTGAGGAACTCCGCCAGCGGGGCAGCTTCGGAGCCCTCCACGATCAGCCAGGTGGACCCGCCGTCGTCAATCACCCGGGCGTCGAAGTCAATCCTGCCCTGCACGCTCAGGAGGAGCAGCTCGCTGGACTCTCCCGGCTGCAGGCCGCTGACCTGCTGGGAGGACAGAGTGTTGAGCCAGCTCAGGCGGTCCGGCCCGGTGACCGTCACCACGCCGCGGGAGGAGAGGTCGACGACGGCGGTACCGGCTGCGAGGGCGCGCTGCTCGCGCAGCGGCTCGCCATAGTGGGCCGCGACGCCGGCATCCGCACCGGCCGCCTCAACGGCTCCGGGGCGCGACAACAGGGGGCTGGGAGTAGTCATACTGGGGGCAACGTCCTTTAGTCAGGGAGTATTCCGGGTTGGCTTGGCGCTGATCGAGCGTGTGAAGATCCAGAGGTTTCGACAAGCTCAACCACCGGACGGCCTGCGGCCGCCCAACCACCGGCCGGAGTGGCTAGCGGTATTCCGGGTTTTCAAAATCGAAGCGTGTTCCGGCGGCCCATTCCTTGGGGAGATTGCCGTAGTCCGGGTATCCGCCGGCGTCCTTGAGGATCCGGGCCAGGTGCAGGAGGTTCCAGGTCATAAACGTGGCGTTCCGGTTGGTGAAGTCGGTTTCGGGACCGCCGGAGCCCTCGTCAAGGTAGCTCGGGCCCGGACCAACAGGCCCGATCCAGCCGGCATCCGCCTGCGGTGGAATGCTGAAGCCAATGTGCTGCAGGCTGTACAGGACATTCATGGCGCAGTGCTTGATGCCGTCCTCGTTGCCCGTGATCAGGCAGCCGCCCGCCTTCGGGTAGAACGCCCACTGGCCCTTGCTGTTGAGTTCGCCGGAGTGGGCGTAAAGGCGTTCGATGAGCTTCTTGGTCTGGGAGGAGTTGTCGCCGAGCCAAATGGGCCCGGCCACCACCACGATGTCCGCTTCCTGCACCGCCGGATACAGCTGGGGCCATTCGTCCGTGGGCCAGCCGTACTGGGTCATGTCCGGGTACACGCCGCTGGCGATGTCATGGTCCACGGTGCGGATCACGCGTGTGCTGACGCCCTGCTTTTCCATGATCAGACGGCTGATGGTGATCAGGCCGTCAGTGTTGGAGGTCTGCGGTGATCTCTTGAGGGTCCCGTTGAAGAAAACGGCCTTCAGGTCGCTGTAATCCCGCCCGTGCCGCGGCGCCTGCAGGTTCCCGGGATCCTCCATTGCCGCGCCCTTCCTTCGTTCCTCTGGGGTGGTCAGGATACTTTTTTGAGGAA
The DNA here is from genome assembly GCF_030817835.1 of Pseudarthrobacter sp. W1I19. NCBI lineage: Bacteria > Bacillati > Actinomycetota > Actinomycetes > Micrococcales > Micrococcaceae > Pseudarthrobacter > Pseudarthrobacter sp. W1I19. The sequence goes on along the minus strand of NZ_JAUSZR010000001.1, from coordinate 1,120,260 downwards.
GGCAGACGCATGGGCTTCAAGCCCTTTGCCTTCCTTGCCGCCAACCGCCACATCCCAGCGCCAGAGCAGGTTTCCGTCCACCAGTCCGAAGATCCGCGTGGCAGCACTGTAGTCCTTGGAATGGCTTCCGCGCATCACCATATCCGTGGTGAGCTGGATCTGCGGACCCTTGATCTGCCCGTAGTACAGCTCCGAGATGCCCCCAGGGTGCGAAATGGACACGGAGATGTCGAAGCCGCCCTCGCTGTTGCGCAGGGCTTCCACTTCGTCTGCGCTCTTCAGCGCCGGCACAATGTCTGCCGGAATGAGGCCGGGGCCGCCGTCGGCATCCAGCTGTTTGCGCTCAAGTGCCCAGAAGCCGGTCTCGACCGTCAGCGGCCGCAGCCGCGTGCCGTCGTCGTCCGTCAGCCAGCTCTCCGCACGGTACTGCAGGTACGGCAGCCCGTTGTGCGTGAACGACACGTGCTGCAGGAAGTGCTCCGAGTCCTCGTCCCCGCTGCCCAGCCGGCCGCGGCCCTCCCACTCACCAATGAGCCAGGAAAGCGGGACAAGTTCTGGAGTCAGATCTGTGGGAATATCAATCGGCACAGCAATTACCTCGGAAAACGGCTAGCTCCGGAAAGGGTCTACTTCTGGCCTTTGAAGAGGCGGTAGACCACAAAGCCGGCAAACCACGCCATGGACAGGCTGGCGATGCCGAGCAGGACAAGGAAGAAAATTTCAAAAGCAAGTACGGACATGATGCCATCCTAACCGTTAGTAGATGAGTAGTTTGTCTATGAAGTAGGCCAGAGAACCTACTGCCGAAACAGGCGCCAGCCCCATGCTAAGGGCAGCAGGAACATTTAGGGGCGCCCCCCGCAGGGTAACAAGACGGCGGAAGCTCACGAGCACAGCACCCACCACCACACCGAAAATCGCGGCCGGGAGCACGGCGATGTCGGAAAGAACCAGTCCGGCAAGCGGCCCGGCAAGTCCGGCCAGGACAATCCCCAGGGGAGCCACGATGCTGTCCGGCCAGCGGATCAGCCCCGCCAGCAGGGCAACCGCCGCGCTGATGGCCGCCACGAGCAGCATCTCGCGGACCCCGTTGAACCTTGCACCGGCGATCCACCCGCCGCCCAAACAGGACAGCAGCACTCCCACGGAACATCCGAGGGTGGACTCCAGCCGCTGCGCCTGACCGGTCCCGCGGATGAGCTGCACTACAAACACCGCCATGATTCCGAGCGCAATAAAGGGCGGCGTCCAATCCAGGAACCCGGGAGCGGGCGCGTAGGCGGCGGCCACAGCGGATCCGGCGCCGGCCAGGCCAATCACGGCGGCGAGGGTCTTCTTGGCGGGAATCCGGAGGAAATGCGGCCAGCCGATGCCAACACCGGCTGCGATGGCCACTGCAACGGCCACAAGGGCCTCCCGGGACGCATAGACCCCGCCAACGATCGCTGCCAGTCCGGCAAGGCCCGCCACGCCAATGGTCCATGAACCCAGGGAGCGCGCGGGTGCCTGAAGTTCCGCCGTCATTCGGATCCCGGCCGGGGCTTAGTCTGTGCACTCACTGCGCTGCATCCCATCCTGCGTTGACGTTGGAAGGCGGCGCCCGCCCTCAGTGCCAGGGCATCCAGCCCTGCCCCAATCCTGCCTTATATGAACCGGATATGTCGCAAAACGTACCGTGGTCCGAAGCCAATCCATGCCGCTGGCGGACCCGCCGGGTATACTCAAGGCTCAGCTAAGTTCCCTGCCGGGGTAGCCGGATCATTGCGGATGGCAGTGGCCCAAAACCGGGGCGGGGAGCCAGTACCGGCCGGTGAGAATCCGGTTCAGTCGCCCAACGATGCGCGGACGGCCCTTGGAGGAACAATGTCGCACATCCTGTTATTGACGAACAGCACCGGTTCTTCGGTGGACATCCTGCCTGCCTTGGAATTGCTGAACCACAGGGTGCACATCCTCCCCGCCGAGCCCACAGCACTGCTGGAGACCGATCCCTGCGACATCGTACTGCTCGATGCCCGCAAGGACCTTGTGGGTGCCCGGTCCCTCACCCAGCTCCTGAAGGCCACCGGCCTCAGTGCACCGCTCGTGCTGATCCTGACTGAAGGCGGCATGGCCGCCGTTTCCTCTGCCTGGGCCGTTGACGACATCGTGCTCGAGTCCGCCGGCCCCGCCGAAGTGGAGGCCCGTATCCGGCTCTCCGTCGCCCGGGCCGTCCCGGACCAGGAGGACGCGCCGTCAGAGATCCGGGCTGCAGGGGTGGTCATCGACGAAGCGAGCTACACCGCCCGGGTGAACGGCGCGCCGCTGAACCTGACGTTCAAGGAGTTCGAGCTCCTGAAGTACTTGGCGCAGCACCCGGGCCGCGTGTTCACGCGCCAGCAGCTCCTCACCGAGGTGTGGGGCTACGACTACTATGGCGGTACCCGCACGGTGGACGTCCATGTCCGGCGCCTGCGGGCCAAGCTGGGCGCCGACCACGAAAACCTCATCAGCACTGTCCGCAACGTCGGCTACCGGCTCACCCTGGTACGGCAGCAGGAAGACGAGCTGACGGAAGCCTGAACCGGCTCCACGGCAGTCCGTCTGCGGCCATCGGCGTATAGCCTTGCTTCATGACTCCAGCACACCCTGAGAAGTGGCCCGTCCATGCAGTCCAAGGCGGGGTTGACCAGCAGCTGCTCAAAGACTGCCGCAACCTCCTGGCAGCGGCGGAAGAGTCGGACGGTAACCCGTCCATTTCCGAACAGACCCTGATCAGCATGCGCGCCGCGGATTCCAACGAACACAACGTGCTGACCCTGGCCCTGTACGCCCCGGATGAAGACTCGGATCCCTCCTCCGGCCAGGACCTGGCCGGGTTCGCCGCTGTGGTGGAAGAGCCGGATGGAACCGGGGTGGTGGAGATCGCGGTACATCCCAGTTACCGCAACCAGGGCGTGGCGGACCGCCTGGTAGGCGTGCTGCGCGACCGGCGGGGGTTCGCCGGGTTGAGGGCCTGGTCCCACGGCAACCACGAGGCGGCCGCGGATCTTGCCGCCCGCTACGGCTACGTGCCCGTGCGTGAACTGTGGAAGATGCGGATGACGACGACGGCGGCGGACCTTCCCGACGTCGTCCTCCCGGACGGGGTGCGCATCCGCGCGTTTGTGCCGGGGCAGGATGAGGAGGCCTGGCTGGCGGCCAACCGCGCCGCCTTCGCGCACCACCCGGAGCAGGGCAGCCTCACCCGGGCGGACCTTGATGCCCGCATGGCCGAATCCTGGTTCGATCCGGCGGGCTTCCTCCTGGCGGTTGGCCGGGACGGCCGGCTGCTGGGTTACCACTGGACCAAGGTCCATCCCCGGCACGGAACCCACCCCGCCGTGGGCGAGATCTACGTGGTGGGCGTGACCCCGGAAGCCCAGGGATCGGGTTTGGGCAAGGCCCTCACGGTGGCGGGCATCAAGCACCTGCAGTCCTTGGGGCTGCACGCCGTCATGCTGTACGTCGACGCCGATAACGCGCCGGCGGTTGCCCTGTACCGGCGGCTGGGCTTTACCCGCTGGGACATGGACGTGATGTACGGCCCGGCGGCCGGTTAGTCCAATCGCCTGACCCCGGGGTCCTGGGACGCTAAATCAAGGGCCTTCCCGCATTGAATGCTTGTAAGGTTGAAACAGAACCGCGCCGGCCGGAAACGGCAGCATCAAGCGCCAGGTAAAGGAGATGCCATGAACCCGGAACCTTCCGGAGCAGCCACGTCCCAAGAGACTCCAGTTCCGGTGCGCGCGCGCTTCGGCTCCTCGGAGGTTCCTGCAGCGCGGGCCACGCAGGACCGGATAGACATCCCCGACTTTGCACCCAACCTGGAGCCCGACGGGGATATCCGGCCGGACCGTTTCCTGGACCGTGAACTGAGCTGGCTCAGCTTCAACTCCCGCGTCCTGGAACTGGCCGAGGACCCTACGCTGCACCTGCTGGAACGCGTCAGCTTCCTCTCCATCTTCGCCTCCAACCTGGACGAGTTCTTTATGGTCCGTGTGGCGGGACTGAAACGTCGCATCGCCACGGGACTGGCCGTCCCCTCCCCCGCTGGCCTGAGCCCGGTGGAGGTGCTGGAAAAGATCGGTGAGGAAGCACACCGGCTCCAGCAGCGCCACGCCCAGGTCTTCGCGGAGCAGATCCGCCCGGCCCTGGCCTATGAGCACATCCACCTCATGCACTGGGATGAACTCGACGATGCCGCCAAGCAGCAGCTCAGCCAGATGTTCGCCGAAAAAGTGTTCCCCATCCTCACGCCCCTGGCCGTGGACCCGGCGCACCCGTTCCCCTACATTTCCGGCCTTTCACTGAACCTCGCCGTGGTGGTCCGGAACCCTGTGAGCGACAAAGAGCTCTTCGCCCGCGTGAAGGTCCCGGACCAGCTGCCGCGGTTGATCTCCATTGACGGCCCGCGGGCCGGGGCCGTGGCTGGCCGGGTGGCCCGCTTCATCGCGCTTGAAGAAGTTATTGCCGTCCACCTGGACAAGCTGTTTGCCGGGATGGAGGTCCTGGAGCACCACACCTTCCGGGTGACCCGGAACGAGGACGTGGAGGTCGAAGAGGACGACGCCGAGAACCTCCTGCAGGCACTGGAAAAGGAGCTCCTGCGCCGGCGCTTCGGCCCTCCTGTCCGTCTTGAGGTCACCAACGACATCAACCCCAACATCCGGGCGCTGCTGATCCGTGAGCTGGGCGTTGAAGAGTCCGAGGTCTACTCGGTCCCCGCCCCGCTGGACCTTCGCGGCCTGTCCGTCATTGCCGGCATTGACCGCGCGGACCTGCATTACCCCAAGCACGTCCCGCATACCTCCCGGTACCTCAACGAGTCCGAGACGTCCAAGGCGGCCAACGTTTTCGCGGCCATGCGCCGCCGGGACATCCTGCTCCACCACCCCTACGACTCGTTTTCCACCTCTGTGCAGGCGTTCCTGGAGCAGGCGGCAGCGGATCCCAAGGTGCAGGCCATCAAGCAGACCCTGTACCGCACCTCTGGCGATTCCCCCATCGTGGACGCCCTGATTGATGCGGCCGAGGCCGGCAAGCAGGTCCTCGCGCTGGTTGAGATCAAGGCCCGGTTTGACGAGCAGGCGAACATCTCCTGGGCCCGCAAGCTGGAGCAGGCAGGCGTGCACGTGGTGTACGGCATCGTGGGCCTGAAAACGCACTGCAAGCTCTCCCTGGTGGTGCGCCAGGAAGTGGACGGGCTGCGCCGCTACTGCCACATCGGAACCGGCAACTACCACCCGCGGACGGCCCGCTATTACGAGGACCTCGGCCTTCTGACGGCCAATGACCAGGTGGGCGAGGACCTGTCCAAGCTGTTCAACCAGCTCTCCGGCTATGCGCCCAAGTCGACCTTCAAGCGCCTTCTGGTCGCCCCGCGTTCGGTTCGCTCCGGGCTGATCGACAGGATTGAGACCGAGATCCGCAACGCCCGTGCCGGGCTGCCGGGCCGCGTCCAGATCAAGGTCAACTCCATGGTGGACGAGGCTATTATCGACTCGCTGTACCGGGCCTCGCAGGCCGGGGTGAAGGTGGATGTTGTGGTGCGCGGCATCTGTTCGCTGCGCCCGGGCGTGCCGGGGCTCAGCGATAACATCACGGTCCGCTCCATCCTGGGCAGGTTCCTCGAGCACTCCCGTGTGTTTGCCTTCGTGAACGGCGGGGATCCGGTGGTGTACATCGGTTCGGCGGACATGATGCACCGCAACCTGGACCGCCGGGTGGAGGCCCTGGTCCAGCTGGCCAGCGCTGATGACATCCAGTATGTCCTGGACCTGATGAAGCGCTATATGGCGCCCGAAACCGCCAGCTGGCATCTGGACAACGAGGGCAGGTGGACGCGCCACCATCTGGGCGACGATGGCAGGCCCCTTGAGGACGTCCAGTCCTTCCTGCTGGCATCGCGGCCACGGCAACGCAGCCTGAGCCGACGGTAAGGGCGCGGTTTTGTCGAGCGACGCACTCGTAGCAGACCAGACAGACCACCCAGGCGAACCGGTAGCCGTCACGGCTGCCGGTGCGCTGCCTTGGCGGCTGAACAAAGACCAGCTTGAGGTCCTCCTCATCCACCGCCCGCGCTATGACGACTGGTCCTGGCCCAAAGGCAAGATAGACGACGGCGAGACCATCCCTGAGTGCGCCATCCGTGAGGTGTGGGAAGAGATTGGCCTGTCCGCCTCACTGGGCATACCGCTGCCCCCGATCCACTACCACGTGGCGTCCGGCCTGAAGGTGGTCCACTACTGGGCCGTCAGGGTCAACGGCGACAAACTGGTTCCCGACGGCAAGGAGGTGGACAGTGTGATGTGGTGCGCCCCGGAGAAGGCGGCCCGGCTGTTGTCCAACCCCTCCGACGTCGCACCGCTCGAATACTTGCAGGACGCCCATGGGCGCGGCGAGCTGAACACCTGGCCGCTCCTGGTGCTCCGCCACGCCAAGGCGAAACCCCGCTCGTCCTGGTCCAAGGCGGAAGGTGAGCGCCCGTTGGCCGCCACCGGAACCCGTCAGGCGCAGGCCGTGGGCCGGCTTCTCCAGGCGTGGAAGCCACCGCGGGTGGTCACCAGCCCGTGGCTCCGCTGTGTGGCAACCATAGCGCCCTACGCCAAGGTGGCCAGTCCCAAAGTGAAGCTGTCGGAAGCCCTGACGGAACAGCGGCATCAGCGGAACCCGAAGAAAACCGCTGCCGTGGTCGAGGCCCTGTTTGATAAGCAGCGGCCGGTGGTTGTCTGCACCCACCGCCCGGCGCTGCCCACCGTGTTCGGGCAGCTGGCCCAACACATGCCGCAGCAACTGGCCGCACTCCTGCCGGCCAGCGAACCATACCTGTCCCCCGGCGAACTGGTGGTGTGCCATGTGGCGCCGGGCGCCACAAACCGGATTGTCGCCGTCGAGCAGTTCAGGCCTTTCGACGACTGACCGGCGGCGCTGAGAGCCGCGCTTGACCCCGGACGGTTTGTATCAAACACTCAGTAGATTGATGCACGATTTTGGGGGAAATGTGCCTGGTTCAGAGGTGGTTGCCGTCTTCAGCAACGTCCCGCCCCTGGCCCTCCTCTGGCCGCTCCTTCTGGCAACCGGGGTTTATTTTCTGCTTCGCTGGGTGGTCCGCGAACACGGCAATCAAGTCTCTGCTGCTACAGCTTCCCGGCATGCCTTATGGGTAGGGGTCCTGGGCTGGCTGGCCAGCTCGCTGCAGCCGGCGGGAAACGCCGGAATCCTTCCCGTAGGTTCTGCAGCCCGGCCGCTCACCGGCCCGGCCGACATCATCCAGGCATTGGCGTGGCCCGTCCTGGGCTGCCTGGCTGTTCACGCCATCGGCCAACTGAGTTACCCACGGCCAAGGCTGCCGCAGCAGCCGGTGACGCTGGAGGTGCGGAAGATGCGGGATTTCCTCCCACGGCGGCTCGCCTGGACTGTTCTGGTGGTCTTCGCCTTGGCGGCAGCACAGATTAGCTGGACGGCCGCACTGCCAGGGTTCGCACCGGTCCAGTGGGGGTCACGCCCCGATGGCCCCAATGGATGTATCCCCTATGGCGGAGATGGCCGCATTCCCGGTTTCGAACTCGCGGCCTGTCTGGGCGTTGCGTTGATCATCCTTGCTATGGGAACCCTGGCCGTCCTGACGCTGATCTCGCGACGACGGCAGCTTGAGTCGCTGCCCTCCGAAGACAATGACCTCCTGCGCACCATAGCCATGAACCGGCTTCTTCGCACTGTCGCCACCGTGGCGGCGGGCCTGGCGGCCATTGCAGGCAACCACGCCGCCCGGCCGGATCCTTCCAGCGTTTCCGGGAGCTGGACGAACGCCGCCGGCGTGGTCGGGCTGGGCATCCTGCTGGCCATGTGGTGGTGGGCACCACCCAAGCTTCCCGCTGCCCGGGCCGGCAATGGCCTGGACCCGCGGGGTGCCCCGGAAGCGGCAACCCATCCCGCCACCCGGCTCTTGGTATCGCTTGGAGCAGCGCTGGGACTGGCGGCCCTGGTTCCGGCGGCGCTCGTGCTGATGATCCCGGGAATCGCCACAGGGCACCCCGCCCTCGCTGTGGCGGTATCGGCGTCGTCAGTCCTGGTTGCCACAGCAGCAGGAGAACTGCTCCTTCAGCGCAATCATGGAGCGCCTGATGCGCCCCGCACGTGGCCGCTGCAATCAGTCAGCCCGGCACTGCTCAGCACCGCAGTCGGGGCATTCGCGGTGCTCGTTGTGGCGGTTGTGTTGACCGCCACCGCCGAGGCAGCAGCAGACGTGGCGCCCGCGTGGCCCGGGACCGCCTGGGCAGGGGCAGCGGTGTGCGCGGTGTCCCTGCTGCCCCTGGCGGCTGCGCGGCTGCGCCGGGGAATTCCGGCCGTGGTTCCGGGGCTCGATGCTGCCCTCCGCGCCATCACCATACACCGGATGGTCCGCGCGCTTGCGGCCTGCTTCACAGTGCAGGCAGGCGTGCTGCTGCTGTTCGCTGGACCGGCTGTTCGAAGGGCAGTCAGCCTGGAGCCGGTCCCGTGGAGCTGGTTCTGGGAGGCATCCGGGGCAGTGGGCGCCCTGCTCACAGCAACAGGCGTGGTGATCGCCGTCATCCCCGTCCGCAGCTTTGCCCGCACCCCTGCCGCAGGTAGGCAAGCGGTCCGGGAACCGGTCACATGAGCGCGGCGGTCCCAGTCCCTGTGCGCCTGGTTGGGGGACGACGGCGGGAAGGCGACGTGATCTCGCCCCCGCCCGTGAGCCCGGACCGGGCCGACGTCCCCTCGTGCGGCAACGGACGTCGTCGAGCGTCACGTTGAGGGCGGGCCGGGCAGGGCAGCTGAGCGGCGCCGTGCTGCCTGGGCTGCTCTTCGCATCATCCAAAGTAGACTTGTGGCGTGAGCATCCCAACGCCTTATGAAGACCTCCTGCGCGAAGTCCTGGCTTCCGGCACGCACAAATCGGACCGTACCGGGACCGGAACCACCAGCGTTTTCGGGCGCCAAATGCGTTTTGACCTCTCAAAAAGCTTCCCGCTGATCACCACCAAGCGGGTCCACTTCAAGTCCGTGGCGGTGGAGCTTTTGTGGTTCCTGCGCGGCGAAACCAACATCAAGTGGATGCAGGACCAGGGCGTCACCATCTGGAATGAATGGGCAGACGCCGACGGCGATCTCGGCCCTGTCTATGGCGTGCAGTGGCGCAGCTGGCCCACACCCGATGGCGGCCACATCGACCAGATCGCCGAACTGGTGGAGAACCTGAAATCCAACCCGGACTCGCGGCGGCACATCGTGTCCGCGTGGAACGTCTCCGAACTCCACGACATGGCGCTGCCCCCGTGCCACGCGTTCTTCCAGTTCTACGTGGCGGACGGCAAACTGTCCTGCCAGCTGTACCAGCGCTCCGCGGACATGTTCCTGGGCGTCCCGTTCAACATCGCCTCCTACGCGCTGCTCACCTGCATGGTGGCCCAGCAGGTGGGACTGGAGCCCGGCGAATTCGTCTGGACCGGCGGCGACGTGCACATCTACGAGAACCACATGGACCAGGTCCTCAAGCAGCTGGAACGGGAGCCGTACGAGTACCCGCAGCTCAAGATCACGCGCAAGCCGGCTTCGATCTTCGACTACACGCTGGAGGACTTCGAAGTGGTGGGCTACCAGCACCACCCCACGATCAAGGCTCCGATCGCCGTATGAGCGCGGAGAAAGCCACTGATCCGCAGTCCTTCACGGAAGAGCTGGCCGCCTCGGTGACCGGCGTGGGCCTGGTCTGGGCGCAGACGCCCGACGGCGTCATCGGCAAGGACGGCGACATGCCCTGGCACCTGCCCGAGGACCTGAAGCACTTCAACCGGCTCACCATGGGCCACCCGGTGGTGATGGGCCGCAAGACGTGGCTTTCCTTCCCGGACAAGTTCCGTCCGCTGCCCGGCCGCACCAACATCGTGATCACCCGGCAAAAAAGCTGGGCCGGGACCCCTGAGGCGGAGGGCGCCGTCGTGGTTCCTTCCCTTGATGACGCGCTGCTTGAGTCCCAGTTTGTGGACGGCGGCGGGACCGTCTGGATCCTGGGCGGCGGAGAAATTTTCCGCCAATCCACCGAACTTGCGAACGTCGCGGTGGTCACCACCATCGACGTCAATGCCGACGGCGACACTTTCGCCCCCGAGCTTGGCACTGGGTGGGAGGCTTCCGCATCCGTCCCGCCGGACGGCTGGCTGACCGCCGCCAACGGCACCCGCTACCGATTCACCAAATGGTCACGGACTGAGGGCTAGGAATGTTAAAGAAACCCGAAACCCTCTTTGTGCTGGGCTACATGCTGCTGCCCCTGCTGGCGCTGCTGTCCGCCATCGTAGGATTCACCATGATCCTGGGCGGCAACAAAATCGCCGGGGCCATCGTGCTGGTGGTGGTGACACAGGTGTTCGCCTTCGGCGCCTTCTTCGCGCTGCGGGCCCGCAAGGCAGCCGTGCTGGAGGATTCCGAGCGCGGCTAGCACCTGGTGCTGCACATGGGGAGGACACCCCATCGCAGCCGCAGCGTGTTGCTACTAGGCTGGGCTGGGTTCCGGCTTGAAAGACGCTGGTCGAATATCGGGGGGATTGCCGGGTGGCAGGAAATTTGTGGGGCGCGGACGTTACCGAGTTGCGGACGCTGGCGCAGCAGTTCGGCAGGACGGCGGATCTGCTGCTGCAACAATCCACGCAGCTGACAAGCCACATCAACAGCACCACGTCGTGGAAGGGCCAGGACGCCGTTGCGTTCCGGTCCGACTGGAACGGCAGCCACCGGGCGATGCTCCAGCAGGCTGCCTTCGCGCTGAAGCAGGAGTCGAAAAAGCTCCTGGAGAACGCCAGCCAGCAGGAGACGGCGAGCGACGCCGGAAGCGTGTCTGTAAGCGCTCCTGTTGGGCCACACCTCGTTGCAGCACCAGCAGTTTCACCATCGACCGTCAGCTCCGAACGGGACCCGTATTTCTGGGAGCACGAGGAAGATGACACCTGGTGGGATTCGTACGTGTCGAAGCCGTGGGACGTTTACAAGGTCGTGCCGGATACGCTTCGAACGGTGAGCCTGCCGTTTCAGGGCGGTACCGAGCTTGCAAGTTGGCATAACGCCTTCAATTTCGCCGGCACCAGCAACAAGTACTGGGACGCGCTCAATTCTCCATTGTTCACGAAGGCAGCTACGGCGCTTGATAAAGCCGCGGACCTTGCCGAAGGCGGCGATAAGGTATTTGCGGCTCTCAAGGGCCTCAAGACTTTCGGAAACGTTTTAGGCGGAGTGGGCGCAGCTATTGATGCCGGCAGCGCCATCAATAGTGCGGTCAAAGGCGACTACGGCGATGCGGCATGGAGCACCACGAAGGCTGCACTGGGGGTAGCTGCTATGTTCCCTGGCCCTCAGCAGCCATTCCTGATCGCTGCCAACGTGGGAGTTGCGGTTTGGGAAAACAGGGAAAAAATAGCTGACGGCGTGGGGTGGGTCGCTGACAAGGTCGGTGAAGGTGCCAGCGCTGTCATAAAGGATCCGGCCAAAATCCTTCCGTGGAATTGGTGAGTACAACTAGCGGCGTTAGGGGAAAGTGATACATGAGCACTGGGACGATAGAGGACGCCAGCCTTTTGCCGGCAGGCTACGGGATTGCCGAGTTGTTGTACCTGTTGGGCTGCTATGACACCAGCAGCACCCAAAAATCTGCCGACGCACTGATGCTGCCATGGCCCTCTACGAGCGACGACATGCGGCTGGCGGGCACATCGTCGCTGCTGGCGCGCCAGCAGCTGAAGCTTAGGGATGACGAACTGGTACCTACCGGGCTGGCGCTTGCTGTGTCTTACGCATTTGGCCACGCCTACCGATGGACCAACATGTCATTCCTTTCTGACGAGGCACCCCAGGCCGCAGTCTTCGTGCATGCGCCAGACTTGGGGGCGTTCCTCCAGCCGCGCGGACTCGGCGGCTGGTTCGCGCAGGTTCAGATGGCGAATCACAGCGCTGCAGCAACCTTGGCCCTGGCCGCTGCCGAACACTGCTCCCGCTCCAAAAACGCAAAAGTTGTGATCTCGTCCGTTACAGACCACGTCGTTGCACGGAATGTTGTTCTCCGGGCCTCCGGGGAAAGATGGGAGGCCGCTTTAAGTAGTGGCGACGAACGCGCTGTCCCCTTGCCTGGGACCCTGAGCATGCCCGAGGTGGAAACTCTGCTGGCCGAAAAACTCCTGGGAGAGGAAAACCGATGAACCCTGACCGCCCCCCGTTCCGCCGGCCTGACGGAACTCCATATGATCCCAGCCGCTTCAATGTGCGCCAGTACGAGGAAGAGTACGGGCCGGGGGGTGTGCCTGAAGGGTACTCGATGGCTGCCGTAACGCCGCTGCAAAGTCCGGGGGCTATCACCGCCGTTGGAGTGGTCTTGGTAATCCTGTCAGGACTTATGGTCTTCCTGGCCGTGGCGGCCGCAGAATCAGAGCCCGACGCGTCCGTTTATTCCGGCATCATGGCGGTACTTGTTCTGGGGGGCGCCATCTGGGCGTTCATTATTGCCGGCCGTCGCCGGCGCTGGCTGCGCGAACGGGCAGAAAAAGCCCGAGGTCAGGTCCATACGAAAAAGTCCTGATCACGCTTCGAGGCCGGACTTTTAGCAGTACCAGAACTAGGGAAATTTGATAGGAGTCGAGACTGAGCCACGACCTCCAGCGGGAGCGTCACAACGACGCCGTATACGCCGAACAAGGAAGCGCCCGCCCGGGGCGAAAAGCGGGTGCTCCGCAGGACCGACACCGGTGAACTCCACAGCTATCCTCCTGATGAGATCGGGTTCTCACCGGGCCGGGGCCAAGCCCAAGTCAGAACATGGTGGGGCATGGGGATCGTTTCTGCTTTTATGGCGCTGGTATTCCTGGGCTCTGCGGTGATGCTCTTTATGCCGTTGGCGCACGATGACGGTCTCGAATGGGGTGCGTTGTTTCCTATCGCGCTGGGTGGATTCGGCGCCTGGTACACCTTTGGCATGGCAAGGTACGAATACCGGGCCAAGAAGCTGCGGCGAGAACGGGGTGCACCCGAGCCAGGGGCGGGGCACGTTTCACAGTGACGCCGGCCGGGCACGGGCAAGCAGTCATGGCCGCCCGGGTCGTCAGTTCCATCCAGGCGTGACGTAACCGACTGCGCCGTGCCGGTTCCGAAGTCTAAACTGTACGAATGACTACAGCAGCTACCCCTTCCGTCGGCCTGGTCGGATGGCGCGGCATGGTCGGTTCCGTCCTTATGCAGCGCATGCAGGACGAGGGCGACTTCGCCAACATCAACCCGGTGTTCTTCTCCACCTCCAACGCGGGAGGTGCCGCGCCCTCCTTTGCCGATGGCGCCGGCAAGCTCGAAAACGCGTTCGACGTCGAAACGCTGGCCAAGCTGCCTATTATCGTCACCGCACAGGGCGGCGATTACACCAAGCAGGTCCACGGCGAGCTGCGCAGCCGGGGCTGGGACGGCCTCTGGATTGATGCCGCCTCCACCCTGCGCATGAACGGCGACTCGATCATCGTCCTGGACCCGATCAACCGCGACGTCATCGACAAGGGCCTGGTCAACGGCACCAAGGACTTCATCGGCGGCAACTGCACTGTCTCCTGCATGCTGATGGGCCTTGGCGGCCTGTTCAAGAACAACCTCGTGGAGTGGGGCACCTCCATGACCTACCAGGCTGCTTCCGGCGGCGGCGCCCGGCACATGCGCGAGCTGCTCAGCCAGTTCGGCACGCTCAACGCCGAAGTCAGCACGGAACTGGACGACCCGGCGTCGGCCATCCTGGACATCGACCGCAAGGTCCTGGCCCACCAGCGCACAGACATCGATGCCACCCAGTTCGGTGTCCCACTGGCCGGCTCCCTGATCCCCTGGATCGACGCTGACCTGGGCAACGGGCAGTCCAAGGAAGAGTGGAAGGCCGGGGTTGAGACCAACAAGATCCTGGGCACCTCAGACGAGAACCACGTCATCATGGACGGCCTCTGCGTCCGCATCGGCGCCATGCGCTCCCACTCCCAGGCACTGACCCTCAAGCTGCGCGAGGACCTGTCCGTCGCTGAGATCGAAAAGCTGCTGGACGAGGACAACCAGTGGGCCAAGGTGGTTCCCAACACCAAGGAAGCCTCCATGGCCGGCCTCACCCCCGTCGCCGCCTCCGGCACCCTGGATATCCCCGTGGGCCGCATCCGCAAGATGGAGATGGGCCCGCAGTACATCAGCGCCTTTACCGTGGGCGACCAGCTTCTTTGGGGCGCCGCCGAGCCGCTGCGCCGCATGCTCAACATCGCCACGGGGAACCTGTAGTCCTCAAGGTTCCCTACGAGCGGCCCTGACCCGCACAACCGTTGCTGCCCGGCACCGGTTATGCGGGGCGGGGCCGCTCTTGTGTCAGGCGGACATCCGGCGGGAGCGCTCCGTTATAGCCTGCAGGCGGAGCTTCAACTCCGCAGGCCGGTCAAGGTGATGCCACTGCAGCCGAAGTACCAGCCAGCCGTCTTCAATCAGCGCGTTCTCCCGCCGGCGTTCGGCAGGGAGGACTTCTTCCGTGGGCCGGTACTCCGTATACTTTCCGGCGCCGTCAAACTCGATGATGGTCCTCGCCTTAGGATCAGCGAAGTCTGCTCGGAACAGCCCGGAAGCAGTTCGAATTTCACATTGGGGCATGAAGCTGCGAATAGCTAAGGCATGAAGCAGAAGCCTCGTCCGGGTCTCCCCTGCAGATTCGGACCGTCCGTCCAGCGCGTCCAGCAGGATACGGGCCTTCCGGCTCCCTCGCTTTTCCGGACCGATGTTGAGAAGCCGCTGGATTTCAGCGAGTTTGGCCCCCTTTCGCAGTGCATGATCACCGATCACGGCCGCCTGTTCGAGCGGCAGGATCCGCGCGCAGTCCAGCACAGTCCTTTCCAGGCTGGTTGCCCTGATTATTCTTCCGTAGGGAGCCAAGAATGTGGTGGTGTCGCTCTCGCGGGGCCCCGCCCGGTGCGTCCTGACGTCCGTTCCTGCGCTTGCCCGGGAATTCGCGTAGCTGGTGGTGACGTGGATCAGTGGTCCCGCATTCCACACCTGACACTCATGCAGCCGCGCTGCACTCACGTGGCTATACAGCGCAGTCCCGCCGGTGGAGAGGTGGTGGGCATGGACGAGCAGTCCGTCCCGTGCCCACGGCTTCAGCCCATTCCAGTACAAGCTCCGGGCGTAGGCGCCACGACGCACTCGAATTACCACTCCGTGCCGCACCGCTGCAGTCAGGAGCCGGTCCCCGATGCCGGCTTCCTTGAGCTGCGTGGTGGACGCCAGGGGCTTTGACGGCCAGCGGTCCTCTATCAATTGCCGGGTTTGCTCGGGCTTCATGGACCAATACTTCGATGTGGTCCGCCCGTAAGGAACCCGCGGGCTGCCGGGTGTGGACAACTTTTGTACCCGTAAATGTGCAGCAGCGGCGGTGCCCCGCTCAAGCGGTCCTGCCCAGCACCGTTTATGCGGCCCAGGGCCGCGCGCGGGTTGGCGCCTCTTTTGACTTAGGTCCCCAGGAACGCGAGGTAGCGTTGGGCTGCACGGGCGAAGGCGGCCTGGGCAGAAGGCCCCAGAGGCTTGCCGTCATCAAAGAGTTCAGGCACGACGGCGGCTCCCGCGCCCGTGCCTGCCCGCGCCCACGTGCCTATCACCTCTCCCCCGGCCACCAGCGTTTTCTTGAAGACGCCGTTGCCGCCGGGGACGATTTTGTCGGCGTGCTCGGGGGCCAGGACAAGGCTGCGGTCCTGGTAACCCAGCACAAACTCGTCGAAGCCCGGAAGCAGGAGGACGGACCGCTGTCCGGGCACGCCGCCGTCGAGCAATGACGCTGTCTCCGGGGACAGCCAGTAGCTGGTGCCCCCGAACTCCAAATTGACCAGCTTGTCCTTAATGCCCTCAAAAGCCGCCCGGACCTCGGTCAGCGGGATTTGCGTCCACCAGGCGAAGTCCCGGATGGTGGCGGGGCCATGGCTTTGGAAATACCGCAGCGCGAACTCGGCGATGGCCTCAAGCCGTTCCATCCGGCGCGAGTCCGGGATCCATTGATCGAAGGAGGCAAACAACTGCTGGTTTCCCGCCAGCGGCCCGAGCACCAGCCAGGCATGCCGGCACAGTGTCCCCAGGATGTGGATGCCACGCTGGCCCTGGGTAGGCTGCCCGGCGGCGTCGAAAACCTCGAAAAGGGCAGCCCGGCCGGCAGGACCACCTGCAGCGATGTACTCCAGCGCCAGGTCGCGGCACTTTTCGACGTCAGCCCAGGAAATGCCCAATTCGCGATGCCGGCCCGCAATGCCTTTGGTGAGCCGCTCCGCCGTAAGGTCCAGCATCCAGTGCAGGTCCTCCGGCGCCACCAGGTGCAGTGTTCCGCGCATGGGCCACGAGCGGACCACAGCACCGGAATCAAGGGCGGAACGGACATCGGCCACACCCGCCCCGGGAACCCTGGCGCCCACAGCCCAGAGTGCCGCCTGCAGGTCCTGGGCCTGCATGGCTGTCATCCAGCGGACCGTGTCAGCTATTGAATCAGGGTTATGCGGTTGCCGGGGAACACCCGGGAGCGGGAGCAGCCGTTGGGACACCAGCCGAAGCCTGCCCAGCGTTCGATCGTCAAGACGGAACCCCACCTTCGCAGCCATGGCCCCATCCTATGGCCAGGCCCGGGCTACAGCTCCAGCCCGATCAGCAGCGGTTCCGGGTGGAGTTCAATGCCAAAACGACGTTCGACGCCGGCACGCACCTCGCGGGCCACCGCCACCACATCAGCTGCCTTGGCTGAGCCGCGGTTGGTGATGGCCAGGGTGTGCTTGGTGGACAGGGACGCCCGGCCGCCGCTGACGCTGCCAGGCTCCAGCCCAAAGCCTTTGCCAAAGCCGGCCTGGTCTATCAGCCAGGCGGCGGAAAGCTTCACCAGCCCGTCCTGGCCGGCAGGATAACGCGGCGCGCCCTCCGGCAGAGCCTCGGCCACCTCCGCCGGGACAATTGGGTTGGTGAAGAACGAACCGGTGGAATAGGTGTCGCGGTCTGCCGGATCCAGCACCATGCCTTTGGAAGCACGCAGCCGCAGCACTTCCCGGCGGACGTCGGTGGCGTAGGCACGCTTTCCCTGTTCCACCCCCAGCGAGCGGGCAAGCTCCGCGTACCGGATGGGAGCACTCATGCGCCCGATCGGCAGCTGGAACTCCACCGTCAGCACCACGTAGCGGGGTGAGCCGTTGATGGTGGTCTGCTTCAGGATGGAGTCCCGGTAGCCGAACTTCAACTCCGAGTTAGTGAAGGTTTTGACGGCATTCCGCTCGCGGTCCCAGGTCCGCACGGCGGCAATGGTCCGCGAAACGTCCGAACCATAGGCGCCCACGTTCTGCACGGGAGTCGCCCCGGTGGAGCCCGGGATGCCCGCCAGCGCCTCGATGCCGGACCAGGCGTGAAGGACGGCGTGCTCCACGAGCTTGTCCCAGTTGTGGCCCGCCTGCACCACCACGGCCACCCCGCCACAGGAGTCCTCGGCGTTGACGGTGAATCCCTCTGAGGCGATCCTGACGACGGTGCCAAGGAATCCGTCGTCGGAAATCAGCAGGTTGGAGCCGCCGCTGATAATGAGCAGCGGCTCCCCCGCCGCGTCCGCTGTACGGACGGCATCGATGATGTCAGCCTCGGTCCGGGCCTCGATGAAGGTGCCGGCGGGGCCTCCGACAGCGGCCGTGGTGAGCTGGGAAAGCAGGGTGGAAGTCACCAGACAACCCTATCGCCGAAAGTGTGCCCCGCTTTCCGGCTCAGCTGAGCTTGACGACGGCCTGGGCCTTCATCAGGACCTTCTGGCCTGCCGAAACAACTGTGAGGTCGATACGGGCCGTGTTCGCCTCGGCGTCGAGCTTTCCGATCAGGCCGCTGACCTCGATGGTGGCGCCGGGCTGGTCGGTGCCCGTGGTGTCGGTGACCAGGACGGGCTTGGTGAAGCGGGTCTGGAAATCCACGACGGCGGCCGGGTCACCCGCCCAGTCGGTGACCAGCTGCACGGCGGAGCCCATGGTGAACATGCCGTGGGCGATGACGCCGGGCAATTCAACCCCGGTGGCGAAGGATTCGTTCCAGTGGATCGGGTTGAAGTCACCGGAAGCGCCGGCGTACTTGACCAGGTCGGTGCGGGTGACCTCGACAGTGCGGCTGCCGATCTCCTGACCGGGGCTGAGTTCGTGGATGCTGAGGCTCATGGTTACTGTCCCTCTCCGCGGACCAGGATGGATGACGTGGTGGTGGTGACCGGCTCGCGGGATTCGTCCGCGCCGAGGGTGAAGATTTCGGAGCGGGTGGTGATCATCGCTCCCCCGCCCATGGCCCGGACACCGTCCACGTGCAGTTCGGCGACCAGCCGGTCGCCGGCGAAGATGGGGCGGTGGTGGGTGAAGCGCTGGTCGGCATGGACGACGCGCGAGAAGTCGATCCCGGCTTCCGGGTCCTCGATGAGCTGGGCGTCGGCGCGCTGGGCAATGATGATGGCGAACGTCGGCGGGGCAACAAGGTCGGCGTGGCCCAGTGCCTTGGCGGCGTCCACATCGAAGTGTGCAGCGTGGGTTGCTTTTACGGCGCGGGCAAACTCGCGGATCTTCTCGCGGCCGACGTCGTACACCTCTGCGGCAGGGTAGCTTCTGCCCTGCAGGTCCGGATTGATAGTCATGGGCTCAAGCCTATCGTCCGGCTGTTGGGCGGCAGAAAAGGGGTCCGGCCCGAATGGTTACCGGCGGAGATTCTTCCGGATGGCCTGGCCGCGGACCACGATGCCGGCGATGTGCAGGACAAGTCCCAGCCCGATCAGCGGGAGCGAGGCCATGGCCAGCGCCTGGTTGCCGCTGGTGTTGCCAATGAGGTTCAAAATGATGCCGACGGCGATCAGTCCCATGGCGCTGAAAACCAGGACTTTGTAGCGGGTTGGCGCGGTGGCCCAGAATTCGTTCAGCACGTTGCCAGTCTACCGGGGCCTCAGAACAGCGCTTCCTGGACCGCCGGGACCTCGGAGGTGTGCTCACCCGGTTCGATGGTGCGGCCCTTCAGCTGTCCCAGGTCCAGCACGAACTCGAGGCCGCTGTCATCAAGGGCGGCAAGCACAAAACTGCCGCAGACGGACCGGACCGTGAAGCCATGCGCGCCGGCATTCAGTGCGTGAGGGTACGTGTGGCGGGCGGATTCGGAACACAACCTTCCCGCCAGCTGCGGCCTGTTCCAGGTTTCTGCGACCACCTCAAAGCCGTCTTCATCCGCCCGGGACAGCAGCCGGCGGGCTTCGTCCGCCAATGCCGTGTTGTGGGCGGTGAGCTGTTCTGGGGGCGCCGGTGCGGCCAGGGCGGCAGCCTTGGCGGCTGAGCGCACCTGCTGCGGCAGGCCGCCGTCGCGCGTGACCAGGTCCTCCAGGATCCGCACCACCCGCCCGTCGGCAGCGCGGGCAATGTAACTGGCGGCCACGGCGCCCTGCTCGGCGAGCCGCTGCCACTTGCGCAGGTCCGACGCTGTCCCCACCTTGCTGGCCCCGTTCGCGAAAGTGGCCACATACAGCCAATGTGGCTGCATGAGGTAGCTTCGCAGCCCGGGCGGAACGCCGCCGCCACGGTGAAAGTCGTGCATCAGCCGGAAGTCGTCCGCTACAAAGCACCGCTCGCACTGGTGACCGCGGGCAGACGGCGACTGGTTCCTGCACAGCACGTGGTCTCGGAGGCCGGGTCCGTGCACGCGGTGGTGCCCGAGGCAGGACTTCCCCTCCGCGGCGAGCCGGAAACCCAGCCGGGTGCCGTCGTCGAGCGCTGTTTCACGGAAGGTGCCGTCCTGGGTTTGCAGCCGCAGGACAGGAGGCGCGCCCCTGGCGGAATCTTCGGCCGCAGGCCAAAAGACCCCGTGGACCAGATAGGGCGTATCGGTCACGGGGTCTCCTGAAAACAAAATCTGCGGGTGCTAGAGCGCGGGCTGCACCCCAAAGGCTACCGCGAGCTTCATGATCTTCTCGGCGCGGCCCAGGCGGGGCAGGTCTGAGCCGTCACGGATGACCCGTCCGTTGGCCTCGAAATCGGCCATGAAGTCGGTGGCCCAGGCGACGTCGGACGGCGTGGGGCTGATGACCTCGTTGATGACCGGGGTCTGGTCGATGGCCAGGCACAGCTTGCCGGTCATGCCCATCATCACGGTGATGCCGGTCTGCTCGCGCAGGATGGGGTGGTTGGTACCGACGGTGGGGCCGTCGATGGGGCCCGGGAGGTTGCCCACCCGGCTGGCCACGACGAGCTTGGCGCGGGGGTAGGCCATGGCCTCGGCGGTGGCGGCCATGCCCGTGTCGCGGCGGAAGTCACCGGAGCCGAAGGCGAGGCGGAAAGCACCCTGGGCCTTGGCGATGTTGTTGGCTTCCTCAATGCCTACGGCGGACTCCACCAGCGGAATGACGGGGGTTTTGCCATCCATGCGGTGGTAGGACTCGGTGACCTGGTCCGCGGATTCGGTCTTGGCGAGCATCACGCCGAGCAGGCCCGGGGTGCCGCGGAGGCCCGCGAGGTCGTCAGCCCAGAAGGGGCTGGTGGCGTCATTGATGCGGACCCAGGCTTTGCCTCCGGAGGTCAGCCAATCGATGACGTTGTTGCGGGCGTGGTCCTTCTGCGAGGGGTCCACGGCATCTTCAATATCCAGGATGATGGAGTCAGCGCGGGAAACGGCCGACTGGTCAAACAGCTCGGTCTTCATGGCATTCACGAGGAGCCAGGAGCGGGCGATCTCTGCTGGGATATTGCGTTCCGGCCTTACGGTCTCGGTGGCGATGGTAGACGTCATGTATCTACCGTATCCGGCCCGCAACGGTGATGCCCCTGAAAATGGCCCGCTTGTGAGGATCAATACGAACTAAACGGGATATGACAGTGCCTCTGCGGATGCCGCTGGCAGCAGGTGCCGTTATGAGGCTGCATAACGGCACCTGCTGCTACTCAATTGGGGGTGGTCAGGGGATGTTGCTGCCCCGCGCAGTGACCCAGAGTCTGTACCAGTCCGCCCGGCTCATGGCCTGAGCCACGCGGGCCGCATCGGCACAAGCACGGATGCGCCCAGGGTTGACCGTTCCGATCACCGGCGCAATGCCGGCAGGGTGCTTCATCAGCCACCCCAGCAGCACCGACTCCCCGGAGCTGCCGTACTCCCCCGCCAGTTCGGCCACCAGCCCGGCCGTGGCCGCCTCGTCGGACGTCTGGCTGTCAGGATCCGCGCCCGTGTAGAGGCCCCTCGCCAGGGAGCCGTAGGCCTGCAGGGTTATTGAGTTGCGGACGCAGTACTCCAGCGTGCCGTGCGGGAAGCTGTAGTCCAGGTGCTCGGCATGGTTTACCAGCACCTGGCTTTCCAGCCAGGCCCGCTTGAGCAGGCTCATTTCCAGCTGGTTCGCCACCACCGGGGTTTCCAGCCGGTCCTGCAGCGCCTCAATCTGCGCCCCGGACATGTTGGATACGCCCAGCTGCCGGACCTTGCCTTCGACCATCAGTTGTCCGACGGCGGCGGCAACCTCCGCGGGGTCCGCCAGGGGGTCCGGGCGGTGCAGCAGGAGGATGTCCACGTAGTCCGTCCGCAGCCGCTTCAGGCTTTCGTTTACCCGCTCCAGGATGGATTCGCGGCTGAGGTCGTAGTGCGTTTGCAGGCCGCGTTCGTTCAGCCTGATTCCACACTTGGTCTGCAGCCGGATCCTGTCCCGGAGCCCGGACGTGGCGGACAGCACCTCGCCGAAGACGGCCTCGGACTTGCCGCTGCGGTAGATGTCCGCGTGGTCGAACAGCGTGATCCCGGCGTCCAGGGCCGCCTCGATGGCGGCAGCGGCCTCGTCCACGTGCTCACCGGCATGCGGCTCGTTGGACCAGCTGCCGCCCAGGCCCATGCAGCCATAGATGAGTTCCTGCATCAGGCGGGCCGCCCCTTGCGCCTGCCGGACATCAGCGCAGCCATGCAGTGGTGTTGGCGGGCAGCTTGCCGTCTTCAAGCGGCGCGCTGGTGATCAGGACCTGGCCGGCAGGCAGGCCGACGGCGGTGTTCCCGAAGTTGGTGACGGACTGCCAGCCATTGGAGCGGCGGAAGTGCAGGACGTCAGGGCTGCCGGTCTCCACCCATTCCAGCTCCTCGCCGGTCAGCAGTTCGCGGCGGAGCTTCAGGGCCTTGCGGTAGAGCTCCAGCGTGGAGCCTTGGGTCCCGTCCTGCGCTTCCACGGCATACTTGCTGAACCAGTCGGGCTGGGGCAGGTGCGCACCGCCGTCGCCGAAGCCGAAGGAGGTTCCCTCAACCTTCCAGGGCAGCGGGACGCGGCAGCCGTCGCGGCCGATCTCCACGCCCTTGTTGCGGAAGAAGGAAGGGTCCTGCCGCTCGGACTCGGGGATCTCGGCGACTTCCTGCAGGCCCAGTTCCTCGCCCTGGTACAGGTAGGCCGAGCCCGGCACGGCGAGCATCAGCAGTGTGGCTGCGCGGGCACGGCGTTCACCGAGCTCCACATCCAGCTCCTCCTTGGGCCCGCCGGCGAGCAGCCAGTCCTTGCCGTCCTGGCCTTTGCTGCCGGCCTTGCCTTTGGAGACCTGGGGCAGGCCGTAGCGAGTGGCGTGGCGGACCACGTCGTGGTTGGAGAACACCCAGGTGGAGGAGGCTCCGGTGGCGGCGGCCTCGGCGAGGTTGCGGGTGATGATTTCCTTGTACTCGGCGGCGTCGAAGTCGGCCTGCAGGAGGTCGAAATTGAAGGCCTGGCCGAGTCCCTGCGGGCTGGCGTAGCGGGCCCGGCGGGTGGCGTGGACCCATGCTTCAGCGACGGCGGTGCGCGGCGGGTTGTACTCGTTGAACACCTCGCGCCACTCGGCGTAGATTTCATGGACTTCGTCCCGGTCCCAGAAGGGGTGCGTGCCGTCGTCGAACCCGTCCACGCCGGTGTTCGCGGCGCTCAGTTCCAGCTTGGAGAGCAGCGGTTCGGTGAGGTCCTTGGTGAGGGCGTGCGCCACGTCCACGCGGAAGCCGTCCACGCCGCGGTCGGACCAGAAGCGCAGGGTCTTGAGGAAGTCCGCACGGATTTCCCGGTTGGACCAGTTCAGGTCCGGCTGCTCCTTGGCGAAGATGTGCATGTACCACTGCCCTGGGGTGCCGTCGGGTTCGGTAATCCGTTCCCAGGCCGGTCCGCCGAACACTGAGTCCCAGTCCGACGGCGGGAACTCGCCGTTGGGGCCCTTCCCGTCGCGGAAGATGTAGCGGTCGCGGGCGGGCGAACCCTTGGGTGAGGCGAGGGCCTCCTGGAACCACTGGTGCCTGTTCGAGGAGTGGTTGGGCACGATGTCCGCGATCAGCTTGATGCCGGCGTCGTGCAGCGCCTTGGCCATCTCGTCAAAGTCCGCCAGGGTTCCCAGCTTGGGGTCCACGTCGCGGTAGTCGTCCACGTCGTAGCCGCCATCAGCCAATGCCGAGGGGTAGAACGGGCTCAGCCAGACGGCGTCGATCCCGAGCGATTTCAGGTAGGGCACCTTGGAGGTGATGCCCTTGAGGTCGCCGATGCCGTCACCGTTGGAGTCGGCGAAGCTGCGCGGATAGATCTGGTAGACGGAAGCCTGGCGCCACCAGTTCGGATCGGCCAGGCGGTCGGAATCGGACAGGGTTGCCAGGGTGGCGGTGGTGGACAAGGGGTGATCCTTTGCTTCTTGTCGACTATATTTATTTTGAATCTAAATTTAGTTGCCCAAGTATTATCTGGCGCAATCCGCAGAAAGGTCAACAGCATGGCTGAAACCACCACTGCCACCCCGCAGTTGTTGCGCCGGGTGAGCGCCGGGGCAGTCCTGGAATTCATGCGCTCCGCCACCGTGGTCACGGTCACCGAGGTCATGGAAGCAACCGGTCTGACGCGGGCCACCGCTATCGCCGTCTGCGAAGACCTTAAGGATCGGGGCTGGATCCGGGAACTGGAGAACCAGCGCGCCTTCGGCGAATACCAGAAGGGGCGCCCGGCCAGGCGGTTCGAGCTCAACGAGCGCGCCGGCTACGTCCTCGGGATGGACGTGGGCGTGTCCAAGGCAACAGTGGTGGTATCCGACCTTCGGGGGAAAACGCTCGGCCGGTCAAGCCAGCCGTTTGCGGAAGCGGAAATCTCCGCCGAAGAGCGCATCTCAGTCATAGATCGGGCCGCCCTTGCGGCCTTGGACCAGGTGGGCGCCTCCCCCGAAGCCGTGCTCGCCGCCTGCGCCGGCATCGCCGCGCCGGTGGACCGCAACGGGGACGTGCTGGCCGCCCAGCACTTCTGGGGATTGTTCGACGTCGGGCTGAAGTCGGCGCTGCGGGACCGCCACGGCTGGACGGTGCTGCTGGAAAACGACGCCAACCTTGCCGCCCTGGGCGAGCGGTGGCAGGGCGCGGCCGCGGGAATCGACGACGTCGTGGTAATCCTTGCCAGCGAACGATTCGGTGCGGGAGTGGTCGACGGCGGGCGGCTGCTGCACGGCAGCCGCGGCGGCGCCGGCGAACTCGCGTTCCTCGAGCACGTCCAAGGCGTGGGCGACACCTTCGGGATCGCGAGCCTTGCCAGAACCTGGGCCGCCGAGGCGCTGGCCGGCAACGCCAGGACGTCCCTTCGCTCGTTTGCCCCCGGCGGGGCCGAGGCAGAGCAGGTGTTCGCTGCCGCCGCTGCCGGCGATGGAGTGGCACTGGGCATCCTGGACCGCCTGGCGGACAGGATGGCCCGCATCATTGGTGCGGTATCCACGTTGCTGAACCCGGAGCTGGTGGTGATCGGCGGCGCAGTGGCCAACTCCGCCGGCGTGCTGCTGGAACCGATCGGCCGGCGGCTGACTGAGCTCACAGCCACACCCCCGAGGGTGGCGGTCTCACCGCTGGGCGACTCGATTGTCACCGTGGGTGCTGTCCGCGCCGCCCTCGACTACGTGGAGAAGCACTCCCTGGACCTGGCACTGGCGGCACCGCTCAGCTAAGCGACTCCAGCGCCGCGGCCACAGGCAGCGAACCGTCGCAGAACTCAATGGTCTTCCCTGCCGTCTGCGGCAGGTCCAGCACCGCTGCCGCCACGATGGCAGTGTTGCTGCGCGACGTTGCCCGCTCCCCCGCAGGATCAGGGTCTACAGTGATCATGCCTGTGCCCGGCTTGTCCGTGAGTGCACCCGGACCCAGGATGGTCCAGGCAAGGCCGGTGCCGCGGAGGTATTCGTCCGCCGCTGCCTTGGCCTCGGCGTAGGCGAAAAAGCCGTGGTCCGCCGGCACGCCGTGGTCCTTGCGGGCGCCCAGGTAGGACACCATCACGTAGCGGTTGACGCCGGCCTGCCCTGCCGCGTCCATGGAGCGGATGGCCGCATCCCGGTCCACGGCGTACGTCCTTTCCGGGTTCCCGCCGCCTGCACCGGCGGACCAGACCACGGCGTCGTGGCCCTGCAGCGCGTCGGCGAGGGCCGTCGTCGTCGAATTCTCCACGTCAAGGACCGCCGGCGTGGCGCCCGTTTCCGTAACGTCGGTGGCATGGTCCGGGTTGCGGATGAATGAGGTGACGGCGTGGCCTTCTTCCGCCAGCAGGGTGGACAGATGGAGGGCCACTTTGCCGTGGCCGCCGATGATTGCGATGCGTGTCATGTCCCCCATTCTGCCCTTTAGCCCAGGCAGCGGTAGCGGAGGTACACCACGCCGTTGCCGAACCGGTGCTCGTCGAGGAGGTCGAGCCGCAGGTTGACTCCGTCGGGCAGGTACCGCAACCCGCCTCCCACCGCCACCGGGTTGACGAAGATCTGGCATTCGTCCACCAGCCCGGCACGGAGCGCGGCGGCTGCGAGGGTGGCACCGCCAATGCCGATATTGCGGTCCGTGCCGGCCTTCATCTCCCTAACGGCATCAGGGTTGAAGCTGCGCTCCACCCGGGTACGGGCGGTGGTGGCATCGGCGAGCGAAGAGGAGTAGACAACCTTGTCTGCCCCGCGCCAGATCCGGGCGAAATCCTGGATGACCGGCGGATCCTCGGGCACGCCCATCGTGTCCCATACGGACATGACCTCGTACATGCGCCGCCCGAACAGGTACGTGCCGGCGCCGCGCTCCAGGTCGTTCACGAAGGCGTGGACTTCCTCGTCCGGCGCGCTCCAGTCAAAGTTGCCCTGGCTGTCCGCGAGGTAGCCGTCCAAAGAGGTGATGCCGGAGTAGATGAGCTGGCCCATCCGCCCATTCTGCCGGTGCGGGTGGCTTTGCGTAAGGGCCGGGCTCCCTAGGATGCGTCCGGCCGGCCGTCACCGGCGGCGGGCTGCCGCTCGCGGACTAAGAACTGCTGGGCCAGGGTCCAGATATTTGTAACGGTCCAGTAGATCAGGACGCCGATGGGGAAGAGGATGCCGCCCAGGCCGAACACCAGCGGCAGGCTGTAGAGCAGGATCTTCTGCTGCCGCATAAAGGGCGGTTCCGGGGTGCCCGTGGACGCATTCCGGGCGAGGATCAGCCTCTGGGTGAGGAACTGCGCCGCGGTCATGGCAAGGATCATCAGGACGGTCAGGATCACGACGGCGGCCTGGTCCCCGCCGCCGTGCAGTACCGATGCAGTGAGCGGGGCGCCGAAGATGCCGGACTGGTCGAACTGCACCACCAGGTCCCGGCTCATGGCACCAATCCCCTGGCCCTGGCGGGCAAGTGTGCTGATGCCGGACAGGACCTGGAACAGCGCGAGGAAGAAGGGCAGCTGGATCAGCAGGGGCAGGCACGCCGAGAAGGGGTTGGTCCCGTGCTTCTTGTACAGTGCCATCTGTTCCTGGGCCAGTGCCTGGCGGGAGACCGCGTCTGTTTTGCCCTGGTACTTTTCCTGCAGCTTCATCAGGTCCGGCTGCAGCAGCCGCATCCGGCGCTGGGCTTTCACCTGCTGCAGGAAAATCGGAATCAAGGCGGCGCGGATCACCAGTACCAGCCCGATGATGGACAGGGTCCACGTCCAGCCGCTGGCCGCCGGCATGCCCAAGGCGCCCAGCCCGTCATGGAACCCAACCATGATGGCGGACACCAGCCACCGGAACGGAACCATGATTTCGTCAAGAAAGCCCATACGTTTCCCCATCCCTCAGATGCCGCAAAGCTACGGCGAAACGGGGAGCTTGTCACGCAGGTGCTGGCCCGGGCAGAATTTTCCGCCCCGGCTGTCCCGGAAGTCTATTGGTTGCTGCTTTGAGCATGCGTAGAAACAGAAAGCCCCCTGGAATTTAGTGAATTCCAGGGGGCCAACTGCAGTTACGGCGTCTTGGGTCGAAGCGCCACCATCCAGCCGGCCCACTCCCGGGCGGCACTGAAGGCCCACGTCTTCGCCCCGCTTGGTCCGGCAGTAGCCTGGATGCCGTCGGCAACTTCGAAGCGGCGGGCACCGGCCTCGACTGCCTGGGACATCCCGGCTGGTGAAGTGAGGGTCACGGAGCTGGAGTTGACACTTACGCATCCGACGAGCATCGCGTTGGCGGCCGTGGTTGTTACCGCTGGGACGGTTCCCGAGGATGCTGCAGCGCCTGACGCCGACGTGGCGACCCCGTCGAGCCCTGAGGCGCCGGAGTATCTCGCGATACCCGCGCCGCTCGTCGTCGAAGTTGTCATCCAGGAATAGCTCGCAGGCTCGGACGCCGTGGCCACCTTGAAGTAGCCGTAGACTTTCGGGTTTGCGATGGCGGTCACGGCTGCTATCCGTGTCCAGCCGGCAGGCACACCGGTCGCTGCGACTGTGCCGCCATTCAGTGCGAGACAGCTGACGAGCAGATCACCTTGGGCGACATTGGCCGGCTTGGGAACCGTGAGTGTGGTGGTTGCCGTGGTGTTCACCGACTGACTCACCGACTCCCGGACGATGCCGCTACTGCCGCCGGGGTCACTGGGTGCGACGGTCCAGGTCTGAATCGCCGGTGTGGCATCGGCGTTACCGGCTGCATCGGTAGCCGCGACAGCGAATGTGTGGGATGCGGTGGACAAGCCAGTGTAGGTCTGGGGCGAGGTGCATGCCGCGCTCGGAGCACCGTCGAGGCTGCACTGGAAGGTCGAATTGGCTTCACTCGAGGTGAAGGCGAAGGAGGCGCTGGTCGATGTCGTTGTTGCAGGTGGTCCTGAACTAATCGCCGTCTCAGGGGGCGTGGTGTCTGTAGGCGGAGGCGTGGTGCCCACGGTCCATGTATAGGCCGCGGGGGTCGCGTCAACGCCGTTCTGGTCAGAGGCACGAACCTGGAAGGTATGCGTGCCACTCGCCAACCCGGAGTAGGAGACCGGAGTTACGCAATTTGTGAACGATGTGGTGTCGAGCGCGCAGGCGAAGGTCGCGCTGGCCGATGTCGAGGTGAAGCTGAATTGGGCCGATGTTGAGGTCGTCGGGTTGGCCGGCTTGCTCGTGATGGTGGTGTCAGGCGGAGTGGGCGTTGCGGTTCCGGCTCCAATTTTGCGCGGATCGTAAGCCGCATCAACGAGCAGAGCAGGTGAGTAGGCGGCCGCGATGGACTGCCACGGCACCGCTTTGAAGTTCTGGCGTTGTTCGTTGGCAGTGTCCTGGGTGACGAAGAAGCCCTGAGGGAAGGGACCGCCGACGCCGAAGTTGGTGACGTCTATCCCGTCCATACCGGTGACAGCATCGATCCCGTTCCCGGCGGGGATGGCGAACGCCCCTAGCGGTCGGTTGTCATCGCGGCTATAGATGTGGAATCGGTTGGAGCCCTGGCTGGCCGCCAGCAGGTAGCCGGCGCCCCCGCCTCCGTAGTAAATGCTGATGCCCTTAATGTCCTGGATGATGTCGCCGCCGTTCTCGGTGGTGCTGACAACTCTCGTTCCGGCGGTCGGGTCCCCGGGTTCTGCTCCGTAGCGCCAGATTCCGCCGATGTCCTCCTGCGCAATGTAGATCCGCTTCATCTCGTCATCGGCCACCAGGCCCTCGGTGTGGGCAGGACCGCTCACCGTCCAGCTGCGCACGAGCCGGCCTTTGACTGATCCCGTGGACCCGTCAAGTTCCCACTGCTCCACCTTGCCGACATCCGTGACAAAGGCGAAGTACTTGCCGGTGTCCGGGGAGTGGTAGAAGGAGAACCCACGGGGTGTCGCAATGCTGGCGGTGGGCAAGAAGCTGCCGGCCTTGGTCAGCGAGCCGTCCGAATCGTTGACTTTGTAAAAGTCAAGGCTCCGTTCCCGGTTCGAGACACCGACCAGGCCTACGCGGCTGCTGCCGAGAGGGAAGTTGTAGCGGACATCAACGTTGTTCATCCGCCCGTCGGGATAGTAGAACAACTGCCGTCCGGACAGGTCATAGACGACGAGACCGTGCCCGTCCCTGCTCTTGTCCGTGCCGATGATGGTGCTCTTCGACGGGTCGGTGGGATGGATCCAGATGGCCGGGTCGTCCGCGGCGTCCGGCGTTCCGGGTATCGGGGCCGTTTCGACCGTTGCAGCCACCTGGACTACGGCCGCATTCGCGATCGGAGCGGTGAGCCCGACGATCAGCCCGGCCACCGCCAGCACGGCAGCAAACTTCGACGTGAGCATCAAGCCTGGGAGTTGCCATGGCCGGCCGCCGAACATTCGGCCGCGGCGCCGGTCCGTTGGGGAATTCTGTTGCTTCGTCGTTGTTTTCAGCGGATTCATCGCGTTCCGATGTCTAGAAATCTCAAATGAGCCAGGTGCGCCGGGAACTTGCCGGGCGGGAGGCACAGCGACCATTGCTGTGCTGATGAACGGGCCTCGAGGTCTGTTGGCAGTGTCGTACGCCCCTCTAACTAACGACTGGCGGGGCGACAGTTCGAATGCTAGTACCCGGGCAAGCCAAGGGTAAGGTCCTCACTTGATTTAGGGGGCATGGCAAAGCGCACAATACGGGCATTAGGGCAAAACGAGTGTGTGGGAGGGGGCTTGCCTACAAACAGGAAAACCCCCGGAATCTCGGGGGATTCCGGGGGCTTAGCCTGTAGCGGTGGGGAGGCTCGATCTCCCGACCTCACGATTATGAGTCGTGCGCTCTAACCAACTGAGCTACACCGCCACGAATGAGAAAAACCTGCATCAAGCCGGTCAAAACCGCCTTGACACAGGCCCTCATCCAGAGCCCCCCACCGGAATCGATCCGGTGACCTCGTTCTTACCAAGAACGCGCTCTACCACTGAGCTAGGGGGGCAACGAGTAAATACTCTACCGGAAGATTTCACCACCAACAAATCGGGCTCCGGCGCGGTTCCGGAGGGGTGCAACACTTGCTTTTCGCCACGCGATGTCCTTCATTTTCCGCGCCGTTGCTGGGATCCACGGGCGGGCTGGGAGGCGCGGGGACCAGGGCTGCGGCAGGTTGTGGCGCCGTTCGAAGGCCCCGATGTGTCCAGTCCCACACCCGCCCGGAGTTTTTGTCCAGATATGCAGGTTTCCGTCGCGCGGAAGTCTCCATATCTGGACAAAAACTCCAAGCCCGTTAAACGCCGATGGGCCGGCTCGAAAGCCGGCCCACCAGGGGAACGCGTCAGTCAGAGGCTGACGGGTTTACCACTTGCCCTTGCGGTTGAAGTCGCGCTGGCCGCCCTCGTTGCCGTGGCGGGGCTTGCGGGAGCCGTCTCCATGGCCGCCGAAACGGGAGTCGCTGGCCTGGCCGCGGCTGGCACCGCTGTCGGCACCAAAGCTGCGCTCCGAACGCTCGCTGTACGAGCGGCCGCCGCGGTCCGCGGAGCCGCGCTCGCCGTCGTTCTTCCGGAATTCCTTCTTGAACCCGCCGCTGCCCTTGAAGTTGCCGCCCCGGTCACCGCCGCGGTTGCCCTGGTAGGCACTGCGGTCACCGGAAGGCTTGCGGCCGTTGTCCAGCTCGAGGTGGATCAGCTCGCCGCCAATCCGGGTGCGGGACAGGGCACGCAGCTGCTCTGGGCTGAGGTCCGCCGGCAACTCCACCAGGGAGTGGTCCGAGCGGATGTCGATGCCGCCGATCTGCGCGGAGGAGATGCCGCCCTCGTTGGCGATGGCGCCCACGATGGAACCGGGCATAACGCGCTGGCGGCGCCCCACGGCGATCCGGTAGGTGGCATTGCCCTCGGTGAGCGTACGGGTAGGCCCACGGGAACCGAAGCCGTCCTTGGAGCGCTCGCGCTTCTGGAACTCGGGAGCTGCCGGCAGTTCCTTGACCAGGAGCGGCTGGCCGCCCTGCGCCATAACCGCCAGGGCAGCAGCAATCTCCGCAGCGGGAACGTTGTGCTCTTCCTCGTAGGAGGCGATGAGGTCGCGGAACGGGGCGACGTCCTCGGAAGCCAGGGTCTCCGTGATGCGCTCGGCGAACTTGCCCAGGCGCAGCGTGTTCACGGTCTCGGCCGTCGGCAGGTGCATCTGCTCCACCGGCTGGCGGGTGGCCTTCTCAATGGAACGCAGCAGGTACTTCTCCCGCGGCGTCATAAAGAGGATGGCGTCACCCGAACGGCCTGCACGGCCGGTGCGGCCAATGCGGTGGACGTAGGACTCCGTGTCGTGCGGGATGTCGTAGTTGATCACGTGGCTGATGCGCTCCACGTCCAGGCCACGGGCGGCGACGTCGGTGGCCACGAGGATGTCGATGCGGCCTTCCTTCAGCGCGTCCACAGTGCGTTCACGCTGCTGCTGCGGAATGTCACCGTTGATCGCTGCAGCCTGGAAACCGCGGGACTTCAGCTTGTCAGCCAGGTCCTCGGTGGCCATCTTGGTGCGCACGAAGGCGATAACGCCGTCGAACTCTTCCACCTCGAGGATGCGGGTCATCGCGTCCAGCTTGTGCGGGCCCATGACCTGCAGGTACCGCTGGCGGGTGTTGGCACCGGTGGTGGTCTTGGACTTCACCGAGATCTCGGCCGGGTTGTTCAGGTACTGCTTGGACATCCGGCGGATCTGGCTCGGCATGGTGGCCGAGAACAGCGCAACCTGGCGATCAGACGGGGTCTGCTGGAAGATCTGCTCCACGTCTTCAGCGAAGCCCATGCGCAGCATCTCGTCGGCCTCGTCCAGCACCAGGTACTGGAGCTCGGACAGGTCCAGCGAACCCTTGGAGATGTGGTCGATCACGCGGCCGGGGGTACCAACAACCACCTGGGCGCCGCGTCGCAGGCCGGCCAGCTGCGGGCCGTAAGCGGAGCCGCCGTACACGGGCAGGACGGTGAAGTCATCGATGTGCTTGGCGTAGGAGGTGAAGGCCTCGGCCACCTGGAGCGCGAGCTCACGGGTGGGGGCCAGCACCAGGGCCTGCGTCTTGCGGGACGGGCCATTGAGATCGTGGAGTTCGGCCAGGCGGGACAGTGCCGGTACTGCGAATGCTGCAGTCTTACCGGTGCCGGTCTGGGCCAGGCCCACCACGTCGCGGCCTTCGAGCAGCAGCGGGATGGTGGCCGCCTGGATGGGCGAGGGCTTCTCGTAGCCAACATCCTGCAGGGCTGCCAGGACGCGGCCGTCGATGCCGAGATCGGCGAAGCGTACGCCGTCCTCTTCGGATTCCTCCGCCTTAGCGGCGGGAGCCTCGGCTGCCGGAGTTTCCACTGCGGAAGTTTCAGCTGCCGGAGCCTCGGCTGCGGGCTCAACAGGCTCTGCAGCGGGGATAGCGGCCTCGGTGAATTCGACGGCTGCGGTCTCGACGCCGGTGTTCCGGGCGTCGATGGTTTCGTTTTGATTTTCGGGCATAGGGAAGATATTCCTCATCCATAGGGGGCCAGGCGGCACTACCCGAGGTGAGCGGAGCCGCAGTACGTGTGCCGTGGATGCCGGGCAAACGTTGACCGGCCGGTCACAGAAGTCCGGCGCTTTCGCAATCCCGTGGCAGGACTTCGCGCTGCATCTCTTGGCTGCTATCCCAGCAGTCTGTACAGCGTTTTCTTTAGCCGGCTCTCCCTATGAAAATGCCCGCATCACAGTTGCGGGCCCCAACACTTGCCAGTCCTGCCTCAAAAATTGGGCAGGAATAAGGGATTTCCGGAGTGGGGGATGTTTCAAGTGTAAGGTACGCAGGTGCCGCAGCGGAAATTGAGTGTACGACGGCGGGCGGTGAGCTTGCGCACATGCCTCACCGTCCGGCCGCGGCGACGGGCGCCTACCGCGCCAGCTGCCGCTCCAATGCTTCGAATTTCTTCCTGAACTCGGGCTGCTGAAGGCGGATCTCGCCGTCGGCGTCGGCGTCCTTCAACGCCTCCATGGACTCAAGGTCCGGCTCGCTGAACCACTTGCCCACCGTAACCCCGTGCTTCGGAACGTACAGCTTGTGGATGTGGTCGCCCGCCCTAATGGTGCCCACCTTGATAACGCGAAGGTAGGCGCCCACGCGTCCTTCGCCAGTGAACCGCTTGACGAACTGCGGCTCCGCCATCCGCCGCTGGAACGTCGCGCAGGGCGTGCGCGGCGAGGTGACCTCAACCTCCACGTCCAGACCGATCTTCCAGAGTTCCCCTATGACAGCGTGGGTGGGATTGATCCCGTCCACACGGAGGTTCTCGCCGAAGATCCCGGGCGGGAGCTCGCGCTGCAGTTCCGCGGCCCAGTAGTCGGCGTCGGCCTGGGAGTAGGCGTAGATTGCCTGGTCTGGTCCGCCGTGATGGACGCGGTTGGCCTGGATGTCGCCCTGGAGGCCCAGCCTGTGCACCTTCACCGGCCCGTCCACCGCACGCTTGTCGATAGCCGTGACTCCCACGTTCGAAGAGTCCGGGACAAGCTGGTGGACACGGCAGACGGCAAGTACTGAGGCGGTTTCCATGGCACCAGTGTAGGGGTGCAGACGCCGGGTCCCTCCACCCAAGTGACCCGCATTTAACGCTGCGAAACGGGCGTTGCGACGTTAATTGCGAGCCGGTTGGGTCAGCCGGGGCCGCCAGGGATTACGCTGATTCGAGGATTGCAATTGGGGGTGCAGCGCTGTGCCCAATTCACGTGGACTACTGAGGGGGACGCCATGGACCCGAACAAAGATCCGGAGCACGAGCCGCAACGCCACGCCGGCAAAGGCGCGGACGGCGGCGGCGGTGCAGGTCCGGGCAAAGCGGCGGGCCAGCCGAGCGATGCTCCCGGCGAGGGCGCGCCCAAGCCTCCCCCCTGGCAGGTTCCCAAGCCTGAACTGCGTCCCGACCTCCTGAACCAGCCCGTCACCCCGGTGGACCCGTTCGCCCGGGACCGCGAAAAGCAGCTCAACGAGACCGCCGCACGGAAGAAGCGCTCCCAGCGGCGGACCGTGGTGGTGGGACTCGGCGTCACGGCACTGCTCGCCGGAACCCTCACGGCCGTCGTGGCCAGCAACCAGGACGACCCCGAATACGCGCAGGTCTGCTTCAACGACGAAACCGGCGAGCGCGTTGAGGACACCAACTGCAACAGCTCCGCAGGGAGGGGCGGCGGGATCTACGCCTGGTACTTCTTCTCCCGCGGCGCCTATGTCCCGTCCCTGGGGCAGAACCGCTCCACCTCGCCCAACTACACCAGGACGGTGCCCAGCGGCGCGAAGGCGTCCACGGGGTACAGCACCCAGGGCGGCACTGTGAGCCGGGGCGGATTCGGCACTACCGCGAAAAGCGGAACCAGTGGCGGCGGCGGCAAAGTCTCGGGGGGTTAGGCGTGAAGCGGAAGTTGTCCGAGCCCAGGCCCGGGTGGAAGCAAAGGATCGAGGAACAGGGCCTGGTGTTCTCCACCACCACCATGGACGACGGGCGGAAGATCGAGTACTGGAACGAGTCCGCGTACTACGAGTTCACCATGGACGAGGTGGAAGCCCTCGAGCTAACCGCCGAAGAGATGCACAAAATGTGCCTGGAGGCTGCGCGGTTCCTGGCCACCGGGGCCATGGGGGACATTGGGATCGGCCCGCAGGCCCTGGAACTGGCCGCGGCTTCCCTGCAGGCGGCGGATGTGGACGTCTACGGCCGGTTCGATTTCATCTACAACGGGCAGGGCGGCCCGGCCAAGATGCTCGAGTACAACGCCGACACTCCCACCGGACTGATTGAGGCCGCCGTCGCCCAATGGTTCTGGCTGCAGGACGTCTTCCCGGAAAAGGACCAGTGGAACGGCATCCACGAAGCGTTGATCCGGCAGTGGAAGAAGTTCCAATTCCGCACCGGCATGAGCACCCTGCACGTGGCGCATTCGGAAGTCGAGGAATCCGGGGAGGACTGGATGACCGCCGCCTACATGCGGGACGTCGCCAGCCAGGCCGGTTGGACCACCATCGGCATCAACATGTCCGATATCGGCTGGGACCCCAACCTGAACCGTTTTGTGGACCTGGACAACTTCATGATCAGCACCATCTTCAAGCTGTATCCGTGGGAGCTGATGATGAAGGAACCGTTCGGCCACCGCCTGCTCGAACGCGCCCACAACCCGCGCTGGGTGGAGCCGGCCTGGAAGATGCTGCTCTCCAACAAAGCACTCCTGGCCGCCCTGTGGCACCTCTACCCGGAGCATCCCAACCTGCTCCCGGCGTACCTGAACGAGCCCGGTCCCTTGAAGGAGTGGGTGGCCAAGCCCCTGCACGGCCGCGAAGGCGACAACATCCGGATCCACGCCCAGGGCATCAACCTTGAGCAGCCCGGCGGCTACGGCCGCGAAGGCTGGTGCTACCAGCAGTACCACCCCCTGCCGGACTTCGACGGCAACCATCCCGTCCTTGGCCTGTGGGTGGTGGACGGCGAATCCGTGGGCTGCGGCATCCGCGAATCGGACGGCCCGGTCACGGACTACTTCTGCAGGTTCGTGCCCAACACCATTGACGCTCCGGCCCCGCTCTCAGCCGCGGCCAATTCCAGCAAGGCAGGTATAGCACTATGAGCCCCCTGACATTTTCGAGCCCGGTGACGGCATGAGCACAGAGATTACGACGACGGGAGGCCCGGGCGGAGCGCACGGTGCCGGCGTCCCGGCCAAGGGACTCCGCGCCGGGATCCTGGACCTCGGCGACTCCGTCATGCTGGGCCTGGCCTCAACCGCCCCGGTCTACTCCCTCGCCGCAACCCTTGGACTGATCGTGGCGGTAAATGGGGACTACACTCCCCTGATCCTGCTCATCGGTTTTATCCCGGTCCTGTTCATCGCCTACGCCTTCCGGGAACTGAACAGCGCCATCCCGGATTGCGGCACCACGTTCACCTGGTCCCGGCGTGCCTTCGGGCCATGGGCAGGCTGGCTGGGCGGCTGGGGTGTTGCGCTCGCAGGCACCATCGTCCTGGCCAACCTTGCGCAGGTGGCAGGCCAGTACCTGTGGCTACTGGTGGGTGACGGTTCGCTGGCGGAAAACAAGGTACTGGTGACTGCCACGGGCGTGCTGTTCATTGCCGTGATGACGCTGGTGAATTACCGCGGCATCCGCCTGGGCGAGCACGTGCAGCGTGTCCTCACGTACGTGCAGTACATTTCGCTGGGCATTTTTGCCCTGGCCATCGTGGTGGGAATCATCAGGGGCTCAGCCAGCGGCGACACCACCATCCAGCCCTTCGATTTTGACTGGTTCAACCCAGTAGGCGCCTTCGCCGATCCCGGCGCCGTGGTGCACGGCGCCCTGCTGGCCCTCTTTATTTACTGGGGCTGGGACACGTGCCTGGCGGTCAACGAGGAAACCGAAAACCCCTCCACCACGCCCGGCCGCGGCGCCGTCATCTCGGCCTTCGTCCTGGTGGCCATCTATGTCTCGGTTGGGCTCCTGGTGATGATGTACGCCACGGTGGGCACGGAAGGGATCGGGCTCGGCAACGAGGCGAACCAGGACGATGTCTTCCTGGCCATGAAGGACGTGGTGCTGGGCCCGTGGGGCTGGCTGATCGTCGTCGCAGTCCTGGCCTCGGTCCTGTCCTCCACCCAGACCACCATCCTGCCCACCGCCCGCGGCACCCTGTCCATGGGCGTCCACGGCGCCCTGCCGGCAAAGTTCGGTGAAGTGCATCCAAAGAACCAGACACCCGGCTTCTCCACCCAGGTGATGGGCGGCGCCGCCATTGCCTACTACGTGGCCATGAGCTTCCTCAGCGAAAACCTGCTCTCGGACTCCATCAGCGCCATCAGCCTCTTTATCGCCTTCTACTACGCCCTCACCGGCTTCGCCTGCTTCTGGTTCTTCCGGAATACGCTCCGGCAGTCGGCGCGGAACCTGTGGTTCCGGGGCATCCTGCCGCTCGCGGGGGCGCTGCTGCTGACCGCTGCCTTCTTCGTCTCAGCCGTGCAGATGTGGGACCCGGCCTACGGCGATACCCGGATCTTCGGCGTCGGCGGTGCCTTTGTCAGCGGCGTGGTGCTCCTGGCTCTGGGCGTGGTCCTGGCGATCGTCTGCCGGTTCCTGCCCGCTACGCGCACCTACTTTGTGGGGAAACCGTGACACCTGACCCGTCGTCTGATGTCCTCGCCCTCGATTCCCTGCTGAGCGCGGACGAACTGGCCCTCCGGCAGAAGGTCCGGGACTTCACCGCCCAGCGGATCAGGCCGGACATCGCCCGCTGGTATGAGAATGCTGTCTTTCCCCTGGAGCTCGCACCGGAACTTGGTGAGCTCGGGGTGCTGGGGATGCACCTGCAGGGCTACGGCTGCCCTGGCCGTACCGCGGTCGAATACGGCCTGGCGGCGATGGAACTGGAAGCCGGAGACTCCGGAATCCGGACATTCGTTTCGGTGCAGGGTTCGCTGGCCATGACCGCCATCCACACGTGGGGCTCGGAGGACCAGAAGCAGGAGTGGCTCCCCCGGATGGCCGCCGGGGAGGTCATCGGCTGCTTTGCGCTGACCGAGCCCACCGCCGGTTCCGATCCGTCCTCCATGACCACCTTCGCCCGACGCGACGGCTCAGGTGACGACGCCGGCTGGGTGCTCAATGGCGCCAAGCGCTGGATCGGGCTCGCTTCGATAGCGGGGGTCATGGTGGTGTGGGCCATGACGGACGACGGCGTGCACGGCTTCCTGGTGCCGGCCGGAACGCCCGGCGTGACGGCCACGCCTATCGCGCAGAAGCTGTCCATGCGTGCGTCCATCCAGTGCGATGTGGTGTTCGACGACGTCCGGCTGGGTCCGGAGGCCCTGCTCCCGGCGGCGCGCGGCCTGCGAGGGCCGTTCACCTGCCTCAACGAAGCGCGGTACGGCATCGCCTGGGGCGCCATGGGTGCTGCCCGCGATTCCTACACTGCAGCACTGGCGTACTCGCAGGAGCGGCTCCAGTTCGGCAAGCCGCTGGCCGGCTACCAGCTGACACAGGAAAAGCTGGTGAACATGCTGGTGGAGATCCAGAAGGGCACGCTGCTGGCGCTGCACCTGGGCCGGCTCAAGGACGCCGGTGTGCTGCGGCCGGAGCAGATCTCGCTGGGCAAGCTGAACAACGTCCGCGAGGCCATTAAAGTAGCTCGCGAGGCCCGGTCCATCCTGGGCGGCAACGGGATAACCCTGGACTACCCGCCCCTGCGGCATGCGGCCAATCTGGAATCGGTGCGCACCTATGAGGGCACCGACGAAGTCCACACCCTGATCCTCGGCCAGCACATCACCGGCCTCGGCGCCTTCCGCTGACCCATGCATCCCAACTAGGTAGCGCTAACTGTCGCTCTGGAGCGCCAAACCGACACTTAGCGCTACTTAGTTGGGTGGGGTTTCAGGCGAGACCATGCAGGAAGCGCCGGACCTCGGCATTAAACGGATCCGGGGCTTCGGCAAACACCAGATGCCCGGCGCCGGGAATCACCGTCAGCACTGCCCCAGGAATCTGCCGGTGCAGCTCATGCGCCACCGGCAGCGGTGAGCGCTGGTCTTCCTCGCCGTAGATCAGGAGCGTGGGAACAGTAATCGTGGGCAGGACGTGGCGGTAGTCCGCCCGTCCGCTCGCGCTGAGCAATGCCTGCAGGCTTGCCGGGCGGACATCGAGCATAATGGCTGCAATTTCGGCCACTACTGCAGGGTCGGCGCCGGGCGTGAACAGTGTGGGCAGCCACTCGTGCACGAACTTTCCCGGCGGCTCGCCGATTTCTGCCTCCACCATGGCAATCCGCCGTTCCACTTCCTCCGGCGGCAGCGACCCTGCCCAGCCGGCATACGCCGACACCAGCAGCAACGATGCAGGGACGTCCGGGTACCCCTTGTATAACTCCAGCGCCACCATTGAGCCCCAGGACAGGCCCAGGATATGCGGCTTTCCATTGCCGCGGACGGCCTGCTCCACGAAGCCGGCAGCGAGCAGGCCCAGGTCCCGGGCCGAAAGATCCGGTGCAGGATCATCGGACTGGCCGCATCCGGGAGCGTCCCAGGCGATTACCGTGAAGTCCCGGGAGAGGTCCTCCAGCTGCTGACGCCAAATCCTGCTGTCCTCGCCCGCGCCATGGAAGAGGACCAGCGGCGGCCCGCTGCCCACCCGCTGGTAGGCAATCCTGAGTCCGGCTACCTCAACGGCGTCCATATGCGCGATTGTAGGACTGCGGAGGCCTGTTGCCTACGCAAAGATGTCAGGCCGAGAAGCCACCGTCGGCTTTGATCAGTTGGCCAGATACCCAGCGGCCGGCCGGTGAGAGCAGGAATGCCACAGTACCGGCCACGTCCGCGGGGGTGCCCAGCCGGCCGGTGGGCTGCTGAGCCGTCACTGCTGTACGGACCTCGTCGTCCATCCAGCCTGTGTCCACGGGCCCTGGGTTCAGGACGTTGGCGGAGATGCCCAGTGGGCCCAGCTCCCGCGCGGCGGCAATCACGATCCTGTCCAGGGCCCCTTTCGACGCGCCGTAGGGAAGGTTGAACGCTGTGTGGTCACTGGTCAGCGCAACGATCGCGCCGCCGTCGTCCGTCACGTGCCGGGCGAAGGCGGCAATCAGCTGCCAGCTCGCACGCGTATTAACGGCAAAGTGGCGCTCGAAGGATTCCAGGCTGGTGTCCAGGATTCCCGAATCAACGGACTCGGCGTGGCTGAGCACCAGGCCCTGCAGCGGGCCGGCCAGGCGGACGGCTTCTCCCAGCAACTGCTCCGCGGCGGCCGGGTCCTCCAGATCCGCCGGCAGGGTATGCACCTGGGCACCGATCGCCTCCAGCTCGGCGGTCAGGCGTACGACGTCGTCCGGCTCGCTCCCCCACGGCATCCGGGCATCGTACTCCTGCCAGTAAGCCAGAACCAGGTCCCAGCCTTCGGCCGCCAGCTGCCGGGCGATCCCGGCACCAATGGAGGCAAGGCGGCCAGCACCCGTGATCAAGGCAGTGTTGCGGACGGCGCCTGGCAAAAGGGGTTCCATGGCACCAGCCTAATGGCGTGGTGTTAAGCCACGGGGACCGGCTCTTCCCGCGGGGCGGCATGCTTGCGGATCGTGGCGCTGATGACCGCGGCGATGGTGCACATCGCCGCCGCGCCGAACCAGGCGTAGGTGTACTGGCCGGTGGAGTCCCGGATCACGCCGGCGGCCAGGGCAGCGGCAGCAGCCCCGAGCTGATGGGCCGCAAACACCCAGCCGAACACCACGCTGCCGTCTGCGCCGAACGTTTCCCGGCAGATGGCCGCGGTGGGCGGCACGGTGGCCACCCAGTCCAGGCCGTAGATCACCACGAACACGATCATGCTGGGCTGCACTTCGGCGCTCAGGAGCAGGGGCAGCACCAGCAGGCCGATGCCCCGGAACTGGTAGTAGACAGCCAGCAGGATGCGGGGGTTGAACCGGTCGGTCAGCCAGCCCGAGGCGATGGTGCCCACAATATCGAAGATCCCGACGACGGCGAGCAGCCCAGCAGCGGTGGTTTCAGGCATGCCATGATCATGGGCGGAGGGGATGAAGTGGGTGCCGATCAGCCCGTTGGTAGTGGCACCGCAAATCGCGAAGCCCGCCACCAGGGCCCAGAAGGTGCGGACCTTGCTGGCCCGCTTCAGCACCTGCAGGGTGCGCACGGCGGCGTTGACGCGGGGACCGCTGTCCACGGGAACTGCCTGGAGGGTGCCGGCATCCGGCTGTTCCGCACCGTACGGCAGCGCCCCGGCGTCGGCCGGCGAGTTCTTGAGGAACTTCAGCACCAGCGGAACCACCGCCAGGGCCCCTGCCGCGATGAGCAGCGACGCCTGCCGCCAGCCAGGATCCTGCGCCAGCGCGGCGATAAACGGGAGGAAGACCAGCTGGCCGGCGGCGCTTCCTGCGGTGAGGATGCCGATCACCAGCCCCCGGTTTTTGACGAACCAGGTGTTGGCGATCGTGGCGGCGAACACCAGCGCCATGGACCCGGTCCCCAGCCCGATCAGCAGGCCCCACGTCAGCAGGATCTGCCACGACTGGTTCACCAGCACGGTCAGTGCGCTGCCGGCACCGACCAGC
The DNA here is from genome assembly GCF_030817835.1 of Pseudarthrobacter sp. W1I19. Lineage (NCBI taxonomy): Bacteria > Bacillati > Actinomycetota > Actinomycetes > Micrococcales > Micrococcaceae > Pseudarthrobacter > Pseudarthrobacter sp. W1I19. Next base: position 1,079,010 of record NZ_JAUSZR010000001.1, on the reverse strand, counting down.
ACCAGCGCCGTTGCCGTCACGGCCCGGATGCCTAAGCGCTCCATGAGCGCTGCGGCGAACGGCGCAGTGAGCCCGAAAAGGACCAGGTTGATGCTGACGGCAGCAGAAAGCACCGTGGTGGACCAGCCGAACTCCTGCTGCAGGGGCACCATCAGCACCCCCGGAGCAGCCCGGAAACCGGCCGCTCCCACCAGCGCGAGGAAGGCGACGGCGGCAACGATCCATGCGGGGTGCAGGCGCCGGCGCCGCTGCGGACTTTCCGGCGGACGGACGACGGCGGAAGCCGCACCGTCAGTTCCGTCGCCAAGGAGCGGGTTGGCTGCCGGTGCTGTGGTGCTTCCGTGGGTGGGTTTGTCGTCGCTCACGCGGCTGTTTCCTTCGGGGATGCGGCGGTGGCAAGTTCCACCGGCGATGGTGTCCTGGCCTGGCTGTGCCAGCTGGTGTTGGTCGCCGTCAGGCGGTCACCGCAGTGGATGCAGGTATCGGCGGAACTGGTGCGCTGGCCGCAGTCGCGGTGAATGACGTACAGGTGGGCCTGTTCGGAGGGGGCGGGCAAGTGCTTCTCCGACCAGATGGTGACGGCATTCAGCACCGGGAGGGCGTCTTCACCCTTCTCCGTGAGGACGTACTCGCTCCTGGTGCGGCCGCCGTCGTCGTACGGCCGCTTGGTCAGCAGCCCGGACTCCACGAGGCCGGCCAGGCGTTTGGTGAGCACGGAGTCGGCCACCTCCAGCCGGGATTTCATCGCATCGAAACGGCCGTTCCCGAAAAACACTTCCCGGAGGACCAGGATGGTCCAGGGATCGCCAAGGATATCCAGGCCGCGGGCCATGCTGCAGGTGCGCCGGGACCAGTCAGATCGAAGTGCCATACGGGCACACTAGCTGACTTTCTTGAAGAAAGCCAGACCGGCGCCGAGATGGCACTTCGCAGCAATCTCTGCCGGAAACATTGCCGCGAAGTGAAATCTCGCGGGGTAGGACCCGAACTAGGGGATGGAGGAGAACGCCTGCTCCAGGTCCGCCACCAGGTCCTCCACGTCCTCGATGCCGCAGGACAGCCGGAGCAGGTTCACCGGGACAGCGAGCTCGGTGCCCTTGACCGAGGCGTGGGTCATTTCCGACGGGTAGTTCATCAGCGACTCGATGCCGCCCAGCGACTCGGCCAGGGTGAACACCCTGGTTGATTCGGCCACCTTCCGGGCAGCCGCTTCGCCGCCCTTGAACTGCACCGACACCATGCCGCCGAAGCTGCGCATCTGCTTCTTCGCGAGCTCGTGGCCGGGGTGGGACGGCAGCCCCGGATACAGGACAGCCTCCACTTCGGGTCGCTCCAGCAGCCACTCCGCCACGGCTTGGCCGTTGAGGCTGTGCCGGTCCATCCGCACGCCCAGCGTCTTCAGACCGCGGGTGGTGAGAAATGCGTCCATGGGACCTGAAACAGCACCCACGGCGAACTGCACAAAGCCGATCTTCTCGGCGAGTTCGGCGTCCTTGACCACCACGGCGCCGCCCACTACGTCCGAATGCCCGCCAATGTATTTAGTAGTGGAGTGGACCACCACATCGGCACCCAGGGCGAGCGGAGTCTGCAGGTAGGGCGACGCGAAGGTGTTGTCGACGACGAGGAGGGCGCCGGCGTCGTGCGCTATCTCTGCGAGCGCGGCGATGTCCGTGATCTTCATCAGCGGGTTGGACGGCGTCTCCACCCACACGAAGCGGGTTTTGTTGGCGGCAACGGCCTGCCGGACGGCGTCGAGGTTGGCCATGTCCACCGGAGTGTTGCCGATCCCCCAGCCGCCCAGCACACGGCTGATGAGCCGGTAGGTCCCGCCGTAGGCGTCGTTGCCCAGCACGATGTGGTCACCCGGCCGGGTCAGGGCGCGGATGAGTGAATCCTCGGCCGCCAACCCTGAACTGAAGCTGTAGGCGTGCGTGCCACCCTCCAAAGCCGCGAGCTGTTCCTGCAACGCGTCCCTGGTGGGGTTGCCGCCGCGGCCGTACTCGTAGCCGTCGCGGAGCCCACCGATGCCGTCCTGGGCGTAGGTCGAGCTGAAGTGCAGCGGCGGAACCACGGCGCCGGTGCGCGGCTCGAAGGGCTGGCCGGCGTGGACGGCGCGGGTGTTGAAACCTTGGTTTTCCGGGAGGGACATGGTGCTCCTTATTGGGCGAGCAGGTCGGAGGTGCAGGTCAGTTGCTGAGGTAGGCCAGAAGGTCGTGCCGGGTGAGGATGCCCACCGGTGCACCAACGAACGTGACCATCACCGTATCCACGTCCGAGAGCAGTTCCCTGGCCGCCGAGATGGTCTCCAGTGAACCGATGACGGGCAGTTTGGGGCCCATGTGCTCGGCGATCTTGTCCGTCAGCTTCGCCTCGCCGCGGAACAGCTTGGCCGTGAGGCTGCGCTCATCCACCGCGCCCAGCACCTCGCCCATGACCACGGGTGGCTCCTGGGACAGGACCGGGATGTGGCTGACACCGAACTCGTTCATGATGTTGATGACATCGCGGACGGATTCGTTGGGGTGGATGTGCACCAGGTCCGGCAGTTCGCCGTTCTTGGACTTGATCACCTCACCTACCGAGGTTTCTTCACCGCCGGAGAGGAAACCGTAGGAGCGCATCCACTGGTCGTTGAAGATTTTGGCCAGGTAGCCGCGTCCGGAGTCGGGAAGGATCACGACGACGACGGCGCTCTCCGGCAGGTCCCGCGCCGCCTGCAGCGCGGCTACTACAGCCATGCCCGAGGAGCCACCCACCAGCAGGCCTTCCTCGCGGGCGAGGCGGCGGGTCATCGCAAACGAGTCAGCGTCGCTGACGGCGATCACCTGGTCCGGGACGGACTTGTCGTAGTTCGCCGGCCACATGTCCTCCCCCACGCCTTCGACGAAGTAGGGGCGTCCGGTGCCTCCTGAGTAGACCGAACCTTCGGGGTCGGCGCCGATGATCCGGACCAGTCCGCCGTCGGACTCCAGCCTGCCGGCCGAAACCTCCTTGAGGTACCGGCCGGTGCCGGTGATGGTGCCGCCGGTGCCGGCACCGATCACGCAATGGGTGACCTTGCCGTCAGTATCGCGCCAGATTTCCGGGCCCGTGGTCTCATAGTGGCTGCCCGGCGCAGCCGGGTTGGAGAACTGGTCCGGCTTGTACGCGCCGGGCGTTTCGCGCACCAGCCGGTCCGAGACGCCGTAGTAGCTCTGCGGGCTGTCCGGCGGAACGGCTGTAGGCGTCACCACTACTTCCGCGCCGTAGGCCTGCAGGACGGCCCGTTTGTCCTCGCCCACCTTGTCCGGAACCACAAAGATGCACTTGTAGCCCTTCTGCTGGGCAACGAGAGCCAGGCCCACGCCCGTATTGCCGGAGGTGGGTTCGATGATGGTGCCGCCGGGCTGCAGCTTGCCGTCCCGCTCGGCGTCCTCGATCATTTTGGCCGCGATGCGGTCCTTGATGGATCCGCCCGGGTTCACGTACTCCAGTTTGACCAGGACGGTGGCTTTGATGCCCTCCGTCACATGGTTGAGCTTGATGAGCGGGGTATTGCCGATGAGGTCCAGGACGGACTGGGCGTACTTCATGAGTACAAAGCTACCGCTTTCGCTGGCGCCTGCCCCGTCAGTCAGCTTCCTGCCGAGGAATCTGTCTGCCAGAGGCCCATGATGTTGCCTTCGGTGTCCTTGAAGTAGGCGTAGTAACCCATGCCGGGAACGGCGTCCTTGGCCTGGGCCACCGAACCGCCGGCAGATTCCACCTGCGCCAGGGCAGCGTCCATGTCCTCCACATCGATAGTGATGATGGGCGTCCTGAGGTTGTCCGTGCGCGGGAACAGGGCACCGTTGATGGCACCGGGCGCGCTGGGCATCCCTGTTTGTTCATCCGATGGCGTGGTGATGGCGATGGTGTAGTCCATTCCCTGCATGGGGCTCAGGTTCCAACCAAATGCGCTTTGGTAAAAGCCGTTGGCGCGTTCCTTGTCGTCGGCGGGGATCTCGAAATGCACAACTCCAGCCACTGCATGCTCCTTTGGATGCGAAGTGAAGGCGCGGACGCCCCGCGCCACACCTGGGAGTCTAGTCCTTAGCACTCCGCAGATTAAGGCCCGGATGGAACCCCGGCGGGCGCATTGTCCGCCTGCCATGGGACGATGAATGTATGACCATTGCAGAGGCACCCGCGCGGCTGGCAGCCGCCGCGGATGCGTCTCTCCGCTGGTATCCGGGTGGTCCGTATGACCTTGCCCGGACCCTGGGCCCGCTCCTGCGCGGCAACAGTGATCCGTCCTTCAGTGCCCAGGGCGGCGTCATCTGGCATGCCTTTACGACGCCGGACGGGCCGGCCACCGTGCGCCTCAGCCCCGCCGGCAGCGTGGATCTGGAGTTCCGGGTGGACGTCCAGGCATGGGGCCCGGGCGCAGGCGCGGCGATCAGCGCGGCGCCCCGGCTCCTGGGCGTGGATGATGACTGGCAGGAGTTTGACGAGCCGGCGTTCCACGCCACGCTCCCCCGCATGGTCCGGGAGGCGCGGCGGCGGAGCCTGGCCCTCCGGCTTCCCTCCACCGGGCGGATGGTCGACCAGCTCGTGCCGATCATCCTGGAGCAGAAAGTGACCGTGATCGAGGCCCGGCGGGCCTACCGTTACCTGGTGCACCGCTACGGCTCCCCCGCACCGCAGGCAGGCTTGCTGGCTCCCCCGGGACTGATGCTGCCGCCCACCGCCGCACAATGGGCTCAGATCCCCAGCTGGGAGTGGCACAAGGCGGGTGTGGGACCACAGCGTTCAGCGACGGTCATGCGGGCGCTGCGTTCCGCCGTCGCGCTTGAACGGCTGGCAGCACTGCCGGCGCTGGAGGCGGCAGCGAAGATGCAGACCATTCCGGGCATCGGCATCTGGACGGCGGCGGAGGTGGTGCAGCGGACGCATGGCTGCCCGGACTCCATCTCAGTGGGCGACTACCACCTGGCGGCGTACGTCGGCGCAGCGCTGACGGGCCGGCGGACGGACGACGCCGGCATGCTCCGGCTGCTGGCCCCCTGGCAGGGGCACCGGCAGCGGGTGGTGCGGATGATCCAAAGCACAGGCTTCCGGAAACCCACCTTCGGCCCGCGGATGACCATCCAGGACCACCGCCGGCACTGACCCCGCCTTGGAGTTAGAGGCCCAGCCGGGCCACGGCTTCCTCGCGCATCTCCACCTTGCGGATCTTGCCGGAAACCGTCATCGGGAAACTTTCCCGAACATCGACGTAGCGGGGAATCTTGAAGTGCGCCAGCTTCCCGTGGCAGAACTCGGCAAGGGCGGAGGCGTCCAGCGGTTCAGCACCGGGCTTGAGGATGATGCACGCCATCAGTTCCTCCCCGTACTTGGCATCCGGAACCCCGATGACCTGCACGTCCTGGATGGACGGGTGGGTGTAAAGGAACTCCTCGATTTCGCGCGGATAGATGTTCTCGCCGCCCCGGATCACCATGTCCTTGATGCGGCCTTCCACCACCACGTAGCCGTCGTCGTCCATGCGGGCCAGGTCACCGGTGTGTATCCAGCCGTCGGCGTCGATGGCCTCGGCGGTCTTGTCCGGCTGGTTCCAGTAGCCCTCCATCACGGCGTAGCCCCGGGTGCACAGTTCGCCGATCTCTCCGCGTTCCAGGACCTCACCCGAACCCGGATCAACGATCTTGCTTTCCAGGTGCGGCATGGTCCGGCCCACGGTTTCCGTCCGGTGCTGCAGGGTGTCCCCCTTCCGGGTCATCGTGGACACCGGGGAGGTCTCCGTCATCCCGTAACAGATGGCCACGTCCAGCATGTTCATCTCCGAAATCACCCGGTTCATCACCTCGATGGGGCACAGCGAACCGGCCATCACGCCGGTCCGAAGCGTGGAAAGGTCATAGGAGGCGAAGTCCGGCAGGGCGAGTTCGGCGATGAACATGGTGGGCACCCCGTACAGCGAGGTGCCGCCGAAGTCCTGCACCGCTTCCAGCGCCGCGGCCGGGTTGAAGCCCCTGCCCGGGATGATGGTGGCAGCACCATGGCTCAGGGCGTTCAGGTTGCCGATCACCATACCGAAGCAGTGATAAAACGGCACCGGAATGACCACCCGGTCGTGCTCCGTGTAGCCCAGCAGCTCCCCGATCGAGTAGCCGTTGTTCAGGATGTTGTGGTGCGTCAGCGTGGCGCCCTTGGGAAAGCCCGTGGTCCCCGAGGTGTACTGCAGGTTGATCGGATCGTGCGGGCTTAGTTCAGCCATGCGCGCCTTCAGTGCGGCATGCCCGACGTCGTCCGCCCGCCGAAGCAGCTCAGCGTACGTCAGCTCCGCGGCACTGAGCGGGACGGCGCCGTCGGACCCGTCCCCGCCGGTCTCCTCCCAGCTGGACCCTTTCCCGCCGGGCACGGGAAGGAAGACGAGTTCACGCAGGTCCGGGCACTCTGCGAGCGCATGGCGGGCCATCCCCACATAGTCGCTGTTCCGGTCCGAGGGCGCGGCGACCAGCATCCGCATCCCGTTCTGCTTCAGCACGAACTCCAGCTCGTGGCTCCGGTAGGCGGGATTGACGTTCACCAGGATGGCACCCACCTTGGCCGTTGCATACTGCAGCAGCGTCCACTCGGCGCAGTTCGGACTCCAGATCCCCACCCGCTCCCCTTTGGCGACGCCCAGGGCGAGCAATGCGCGCGCCAGCCGGTCGACGTCGTCGTTCATCTTGGTATAGCTCCACCGCCTCGCGTCCGCACCGGGCACCGGAGCCGCCTCGATCAGTGCGTCGTGGAGCGGGAACCTGGCCACCATCTTTTCGAAGTTTCCGCCGATGGTCTCCTCGAGCAACGGGACGTCAGTGTCCCCGGCTGTGTAAGCGCGCATGAGGGCACGCTACCAAGCGGCCCCGGGCAATCAAAGGATTGAAGCGGTGCAACAGTCGGATGGCTCGCGTAAACAGGAGCGGGGCTGCAGCCAGTGGCCGGTATTGTGAAATCCATGAGTTCTCCCATTGACCTGCAGGCAACGTTCATCCCCAACGACGGCGAGTTTTACCGTGTAAAGCTGGCCCTGGAAATCGCCATTGACGAGGTGGTGAACGAACCCGGCTGCATCCGTTACGAGCTGACCGAAGCCACCGAGGACAAGCTGGTCCTGACTGAACAGTGGGCGTCCGAGGAGGATCTGGCCAAGCACTCCAAGGGCGTCGCCGTCCAGGACCTGAACGAGTCCCTGAGCGCGCTGCTGGCCGAGCCCGTCAAGCTGGAACGCCTCTAAGACCCACCGGTTAACCGAAAGCGGCGCCCTCCTGATGGAGGGCGCCGCTTCGAAGTTTAAGAAAGAGTCAGGCCTCGGGGATCTGTGTGCCGTCCTGCCGGCCGGGAGCAGCGGCGGCTGCTTCTTCGCGCTGGCGTGCCACGTGGGCGTGGACCTCGTCCATGTCCAGGGCCTTGACGGCGTCCACAACCTGTTCCAGCTGCTGGGAGTTCAGCGCGCCGGGCTGTGAGAACACCAGCACCTTTTCGCGGAATGCCATCAGGGTGGGAATGGACGAGATGCCTGCCTCGGCGGCAAGCTGCTGCTCGGCCTCTGTGTCCACCTTGGTGAAGAGGACATCCGGGTGCTTCTCGGAGACGGCGGAGTACGTGGGGCCGAACTGTTTGCAGGGGCCGCACCATTCTGCCCAGAAATCCACCAGGACAATGTCATTGCCTTCGATGGTCGATGCGAACTGTTCACCAGTGATGTCAACGGTAGCCATCTTTTAACCGTACGCGTGCGCGGCCGGGATGTCTTGGCCGGGGCAGTTTGTTCGCTCCCCGCGTCATCGGGAATAACCTTTGCCATTCCCCAAATCGAGCCGCGCCGTGGGTTGCTGGCGCGGGCTTATTTCTTGGACCGGAGCTCTAGGCCCAGGCGTGCGGCGCCGGGGTCCGGCTCCCGGGCAACGCGCTGGAGGCCCGCCACTCATGGACCCATTCGGGGAGAACCAGGTCTGCGGGGGGGCTCGCCGAACTCGCGCAGGATGTCGTCCTGGCTAACGGGCCGGCCCTGGTGGACCAGGCGGGTGGTGATGTAGGCGCGGCCATAAATCTCGCCGTCGGCCACCATACGCTGCTCAAAGTAGATGGCCTTCGCGTCCAGCCCGATGATCCTGGTTTCGATGGTGTAGTGCTGCCACAGTTGCAGGGACTTGCGGAACGAGATGGTTTCCGCGGACACCACAGGGCCCCATCCCCGGCGCCGCATCCGCTTCCAGACGCCGGAACGGACCATGAGGTCGAACCGGCCAAGGTCCATCAGGGACAAGTACATCCCGTTGTTGACGTGCATGGCGATGTCGATGTCCGTGGGCAGCACCCGCAGCGGCAGCGACGAGTGGTCCCAGACGGTCAGCGGCGGCCGGCGGGACGAGGTTATGAGCAGCAGGAGGGTTCTCAACAACAGGTGCATGCCTCCATGTTACCTGCGAGTAACATCCGGTCTACCGGTGCCGGTGAAGCTCATCGGCGTCCACGTAGGATTTCCTGCATGACGCAACAACGCTACCGGGACCTGGCGGACTGGCCGCTCACCATGACGGCGCTGGTCTTCCTGGCAGCGTATGCGTCGCAGGTCATCGGGCGCATTGAGGGCAGCGCGGCCTTCTGGCTGGAGGCCATTATGTGGGCCACGTGGGGTATCTTCGCCGTGGACTACGTGGCCAACCTCTGGCTCGCCGCCGACCGGGGCAGCTGGTTCGTCCGGAACCTGCATGAGCTGCTGATTGTGGCCCTGCCATTCTTCCGCCCCCTTCGCCTGCTCCGGCTGGTGACGCTGTTGTCCGTCCTCCACCGGACGCTGGGCGACACCCTCCGGGGACGCGTGGTCACGTACGTAGTTGGATCGGCCACCATGCTCGTGTTTGTGGGCGCCCTCGCTGTCCTGGACGTGGAGCAGTCTGCGCCGGACGCGAAGATCCTGACGTTCGGCGATGCCCTGTGGTGGGCCATTACCACCATCACCACCGTGGGCTACGGGGATATGTACCCGGTAACGCCTCTCGGCCGGATGGTAGCTGCAGCCCTCATGATGAGCGGCATCGCTGTTCTTGGTGTGGTGACGGCCTCCATTGCATCCTGGCTGGTCCAGCGGGTGGAGGACACCGCCGAAGCGGCGGCCGAAGCCGAGGAGCCGGTGCGGGCCGAAATGGCGGAACTAGTCACGGAAATCGCTTTGCTGCGCCGGGAGATCGCGGAGCTGAAAGGCCGGCAAAGCCGGTAGCATCCCGGCCCGGAGCAGCAGGTAGTACGCAGGAACGATTTTGAGTATCCGGGACCGCACTCCCAAGTACCGGCCCAAAATATTCGGGTAATCCCTACTGGTGCCTGCGCCCTCCCGGACTTCCTAGACTCGGGATTCCTAGGACCGAACATGTGCTGGCCTGTTCACCGGGTGGCTTCCGGATGGCAGTGCCTTCTCGCGGAGCTTCCGTATTTTCTGGGTATGCGGACGCCTCCATCATGCGCCGGCGGCGGCCTGGCCTAAGGCTGGGCCGCCGGTGCGTCACACCTCGATCCGTCCTGCCCCGCTCCCTGCGTCCGCAGCAGCCCGGCCGGACCGCACCTCGATGGGCTACCCATGAACCAGCCATACTTCTCTACTCCCGACGGTCCGAGCCGTAGTTTCGCCACCGACGTCCCCCGCTCCGACCTGACGGCCGGCCGCCCCACCATCAGCAACAAGCTGTGGGCGGGGATGGCCACCGCCGCCGTTGTGGCGGCGGTGGGAGTGGGGGCGCTTGCTGCTCCCGTCACCCTCGCTCCGGCAGGTACGACGGCGGCGGCTCCCATTGCCGAGGCGGTTTCCCAAGCGCAGGGCCCGCAGGCCGATGCTGCCGGTTCCGGTGCCGCGGAATCTGTCCAGGCGCCCGCAGAGGCGCCGGCAGCGGCACCAGCCGAGGCGCCCGCTGCTGCCGCGCCTGCCGCGGAAGCGCCGGCGGAGGCAGCACCGCCGCCACCCGCCGTCGAGCCCGCGCCCGCTCCTGAACCGGCGCCCGCACCGGCCGCCGACGGAAACCAGTACACCGTGGTTCCTGGCGATACCGTCGGTGCAATTGCCGGGCGGTTCGGGGTGGACATGAACGCCATGCTTGCCGCGAACGGGCTGGGCCAGTACAGCATCATCGTCCCGGGCCAGACACTGGTCCTGACGGGTCCGGCCGTTGCCGCACCGGCCCCGGCACCTGCTGCTGCTCCTGTTCCTGCTTCGGCCCCCGCACCGGCACCGGCAGCCGCTCCGGCGCCCGCCCCGGTCGCGGCCGCTCCTGCCGTCCGGACCATTTACGTTGCCGGCGCAGGCGGCCAGTCCATGGTTGACGCCTGCATCGGGCCTATCCACTTCACCCCCAACGACGGCTACTCGCTCTTCATCACCGAACATGATTTCTGCGGCGGCTGGGCCCGCTTCTCCGGAATCGGCGTGGGTGAGACGGTGAGCATCCCGGGCTACGGAACCTACACGGCGACGGCTCGCGGGCAGGTACCCAACCCGGGGACCACCAATGACGTCATCAACGTGTTTGGCGGCTTCCCCCGGGCCATCCTGCAGACCTGCATCCCGGGAACCAGCCAAATGCTCCTGATTGCACTGAACTGACACCTGCCAGCCCGGGCGCATCCCAAGCTTGTCCGCGGCTCCTAACCTTCAGGGCAGGGAGCTGCGGACAAGGCCAGGATGTGGCATCAAGAAACGCCACGGAGGGACCTCCGTGGCGTTGGTTGATAAAGAATTACCGGGTTAAGCGTTCATCCGTTTGCGTTCGGAGATGTGCTCCACCAGCTCGCCCACGCGCTGCTCGGAGTAATTGCGGGCGATGTCTCCCTGGCTCAGGATCCCCACCAGCTTGTGGTCGGCGATGACAGGAAGCCGGCGGACCTGGTGGGTTTCCATCATGTCGATGGCCTCATCAACGTTTGCATCGGCGTCGATCCAGTAGGGCCGGCCCGAGGCGAGGTCGCGGGCCATCATTTCGCGCGGATCGCGGCCTGCAGCCACGCACTTGAGCACGATGTCACGGTCGGTGATCATGCCCCTCAACTTGCCGTCGTCACCGCAGATCGGCAACGATCCGCAGTCAAGGTCCAGCATCATCCGGGCAGCATCTGCGAGGGACTGGTTTTCCTTAATACACTGCGCGTCCGTAGTCATGAATTCACGTACGGCACTCATTGATCCTCCTTTATCGATTCTTTGATCGACGCAGGGCATCGGGCACTTGCGCCGATGGTGCCAGACTACGCCCGTGCCACTGACATGTCGACGGCGGTTTTGCCGCCTTTGCCGGCCAGCTCCGGCACCTGGGTTATAGGACAAAACGTGTGTATGGAAAGGGCCTGCTTCCCAGTAAAGGCGCGGGAAATCGGCGATGGCAAGACTATTGACGCTGAAGGTGGCTGGGGTGCTTGCGGAGCTGCAGGTTGCGCGCTCTTGCGGGCCCTCCCTCCCAACGCCCCATCAGCACCTGCCGTTTTCCCTGCAACCCTCCATCAGCTCCTGCCGCTACTGGCGCGTTGCCCCATCACTTCCAGATCAATATCGAGGGCCGTACTTCCGCGGCCCGAGCATCGATAACTCCTGTTCTCCCAAGCGTGATGGAGGGTTTCAGTATTTTGATCAGGGGGTGATGGAGGGTTGCCCGATTGGGTGCAGGAGCTGATGAAGGGTTGCCCGATTGGGTGCAGGAGCTGATGGGCGTTCTCCGGGCGCCGCTAGCCCCGCTAAGCCCGCTAAGCCTGGCACCCGGCACCGGCGTGAAGACACGAAAAAGCCTCCGGAACCTGTGGTTCCGGAGGCTTTTCCTTGGGTGGCAGATGAGGGATTCGAACCCCCGTAGGCGTTGCCAGCTGATTTACAGTCAGCCCCCTTTGGCCGCTCGGGTAATCTGCCGAACTTCAAAAGAAGTACCCGAAGATGCAGTCTGCAGAGCGTCCGTTTCCGAGCCGTTCCGCTTCCAGTAACCGCGGGCAAGACAACTTTACAGAACTTCCGCCGAAGAATCGAATCGGCGCTCCGAAGCCCGGAACAGCGCGGATTTCCCGCCCTCGGAGGCGGTCCTTAAGCCTGCTGTCAGGCCTCGCCCAGAATCCTTCCGGCCAGCTTCGCCTCGAACTTCACGGCCTGCTCTTCGGTGATCTGGTTCAACTGCACCGCCCGGAGCAGGTCCTCCCGAACGCCGTCCATGCGGGAGGACGCATCCGCCACCGGGCTGAACATGATGGACGCTGCCACCGCCGCTGCCGCAACCGAGGTTGCTGCCGTTGCAACCGCCCCGGCTGCCGCTGATGTGGTTCGTGTGACGTAGTGGACAGCTTTGCGGTGCATGGTGTTCCTTTCGAGCAGTTCCAACTCCTTCAACTCTGCCCGGACCTCCTTCGTTCCCCCGGGATGTCCGCTGAGAGGGAACTGTGAAATACGGCTCCCCCTCATCAGCGACATCCGTATTAGGCTGGAATGCAGCGATCCCGGCCCTGTCCGCGGACAAGGCCCCCACCAGCACAAGGAGAGTCATGGCAGGCGAGTCAACGTTCGACGTCGTAAGCAAAGTGGACAAGCAGGAAGTGGCCAACGCGCTCAACCAGGCACAGAAGGAACTGGCCCAGCGCTACGACTTCAAAGGCGTCGGTGCAGAGGTGGACTTCAGCGGCGAGAAGATCCTCATGAAGGCAAACTCCGAAGAGCGCGTCCTGGCGGTACTGGACGTGCTCCAGTCCAAGCTGATCCGCCGCGGCATCTCATTGAAGTCCCTGGACACCGGCGAACCCTACGCCTCGGGCAAGGAGTTCCGCCTCGAGGCTTCCATTAAGGAAGGCATCGCGCAGGACCTGGCCAAGAAGATCAACAAACTGATCCGCGACGAAGCCCCCAAGTCAGTGAAGTCCCAGATCCAGGGCGACGAACTGCGGGTTACGTCCAAGTCGCGCGACGACCTGCAGGCCACCATGGCACTCTTGAAGGACTTCGACGAGGCCGACCTGCAGTTTGTGAACTTCCGCAGCTAGCAGCCGTTTTTCCGCGTACTTACTGGGATGCTTTCCGGATAGTCCGCGGATAGTCCGCAGAATTGTCGAGGACCGCAGCGATCAGCATTGATCCTGCGGTCCTCGTTTTGTCTTCAGCGATGGGCCAGAGGTGGCTGTAGGTATTCAGAGTTATTGAAGGCGTTGCGTGACCAACGGCCCGTTGCACTGTCACAACGTCGCACCCCTCAGCTATGAGCCCCGAGACGAAAAAATGACGGAGATCATGCAGGGTGAACGCTCCTATGCCCGCGGCTTCCCGAACCTGCCGCCAACGGTCGGCAGCGGAGTTGCGATTGAAGTACGTTCCCCCGGCGCCGAACAGCCATTTCTCCCGACCGAAGACGCCCGTGGTTTCGACATGACGGGCGAGGACCTGAAGGAGTTCGTCCGCGGCATAAACGCACCTCTCGGAACCATGCTTAGGTGGAACGACTTCGGCGCTTGCTTTTGTATTGCCCTGGATCTGCCGCGAGACGCTGATGGTGCGCCGAAGGAAGTCCACATCAGCCAACTGCAACCCGGCGGCCTCGCCCAAACGTAAGCCAGCGAAGGCGCAAACGGCGATGTACGGGGCAAACCATTCCGGGGCGACATCTAGGGCGGCTTTGACTTGTTCGGGTGCTGGGATGGTCATCGCGGCTTCGCGGCGCCGCTTACGGGGCAGCTTCGCCCCCGCGCAGGGGTTCTCCGCGATGACCTTATCCGTGACAGCAGCCCGAAACGCGGAACTAACCAGGTTGTAATAGACAGCCACGGTGGCCGGCGCCAACCTGACGGACAGGCCCTTCACCCATGCCTGAACATGGGACGGCAGGATCGCCCGAATCGGGGACTCCCGGAAGGTCGCAGCGGCTAGAGCTTGTTCGGCCTTGAGTTTCGTACCGGTGGCCCAAACCTGGGCAGCCGCCCATTGCTCAAACCACTGAAGGTGATTTTCCCGGCCTTGGGATCCACGTACCTGCCAGTTACCACCGAAGCAGTGACTTCATCCAGCCACCGCTGAGCATCTATTTTTCTCGGGAAGTGTCTGGCGTGTTCCTTGCCCGCATCGTCACGGTATCGGGCCCGCCAAGAACCGTTGTCACGCTTCTGGATCGACGCCATGCGGACCCTCCAAGGCCTCGGCGATCAGGGAAGCCGCCGACCAGTTCTGCATGTGGCTAGCCGGGACAACCATCGCAGCCACGTCTTCCCATAAGCCCAGGCGCTCCCACTGTTCCCGTGGGATTCTCTCCACGTCGTCCATCAGGGTCTTGAGTATGAAATTGACCTCGTTCATCTCCTCAAGTTGCGCCCAGATACGTCTTCTGGCCAGTCGCATCAATCCGATGTTGTTGGCTAGAGACTCTAGAATTTCGGATTCCGGAGGCGCCATCATAAGTCCAACTTGGCTCTCTAGCACCTTCGCAAGAGCGCGGGCTTCCGCCAACCGAACCGGACGCTGGCCCTTCTCTATGCGGCTAATCGTTGTCTGATGGAATCCGTCCCATCCGTCTGCTGCCATGCGCCGCGCAAGCTCCCCTTGTGACCAGCCTTTAGCCTCACGAAGGCGTTGCACGTTCTCTACAAACTGAGCCTCTTCGGCTTGATGTACCTGCTGCTGGCCGATGAGTAGCTACGGGAAAGTACTTACAGTTCAACGCTTCGGCAGGATGCTCGTACAAGCCTTCAAGATTCACTCCACACGGCAGGGCGACTCGAAGCGTGGGTATTTCCGCCACCAGTTCGAAACCCCGTTCCGTCGGATGAATCTAACCCCCCTTGCACGAACCGACGTGACTGACGGAACCGGCGAACCGACGGCTTGGGAGGCGGCATGACGGACGCGGAACTTGCTGAGTACTGGAAGCACCAAACCATCCACTACCGGAACCTTGCCGCCACCTATCTACAGCAGCTTTTAGCGCTGAAGAACACTCCTGAACGGCACTACGGCAAGACGACACTGCACCGCGATCCGACGGGTACGGCGGCAGTCAATGCAGTTGAAAAAGAACGTAAGAACAGGAAGGCAAGCTAGTGCCCTACGACTACTCCCCCAAAGTCCTACAGCAGTGGGACTGGCCCGCACAGGCCGAAACGTACCGACTCAAGTTTGAGCACGCGCAGCAGGAAGCCACGCACTGGATGCGTAGAGCCAATACCGCGGAGGCTCAGCTCGCCATGTATCAAGCCCGCGAGCGGGCAGCATGACCCCGGAAGACACCGCCATTGCCCTGCTCCGGGCCACTCTTGAGGCGCCCGGCACTGTAACTGACACCGTCCTGATCGAGGCTGTCATGGTGTCGGAGGATCCACAGCAGCATCACTTGGACACTACTAAATCGCTCATGCGGTTCTGCGCCGGCCTGCTCAACCTCATGGGAGGCAACCGACCACAGGTCGCCCTCAACATCCTCGAATCCATCGAATCCGCGTACAAGACCCAGGGAAGGGACTAAATGTTCGACAGCAAGCGCGCCCACTACAACCGAAACATCATCGACGGCGAAACACTGACAACGCGGGCAGCGTTCCTCAACGGTCCGGACGGAAAAGAACCAGGCGTGGCGATCTTCTCCGACACCATCCTCCGCTATGTCCTCCGGGAGGATCACGCGATTGCATTCTGTAACGCCATCGTGGACTCGCTGGACGAGCACCGGACTGGCGGCAGCCAGTGAGCGGCTCGGGAGATAGGGCTGGCCGGCTGGCCGTTGAGCTACTGAAGGGTGTCGAGGCTTACGATGCCCGTGCAGTGACCAAGGCTCTTAATCGGATCATCCCGAGGAATGCACAGTGGGTCATCGCATCACTGGCTGTCATCGCGTTGGTAAACCTCAAGCGGCAGCACGGCGAGGACTGGCCCCAACACGTCATTCCTTCCCTCGTGACCTATGACAGGGAGGCTCCGTGACGGCCCCCAGGCGCCCGCCAGAGGCCTACGTTCACGGCGTTGCGGCTCCGGTTGTGGTGGTCCCCGCTAGGGTCTGTGCGTGGCTTGAACGGCACGCCAGGCTTAACCAGGTGCGCATCGAGAACCGTGGAGCTGACGCAGAGGTTGACGCCGTCCTAGTGGCACTCAGGCTGGCTGCCCTTACCTGGCGGTCTACCGCAACCGGAAGCCCTGTAGCGGTAAAACCGGAAGCAACCGCAGACTTAAATCAATGGCTCAGCACCACACAAGCCGCCGACATTCTCTACATCACAGACCGGGCTGTACGCCTCGCAATCAGCGAGAATCGCCTACCAGCCACGCAAGTTAACGGACGCTACCGGATACGCCGGGAAGACGTGCAACACTTCGCGCAGCCAAAGCGGCCCAAGCAGCATAAGGAAAAACCGAACCATGAGTTTCAGCGAAACCCCCGATGGCCGCCGCGCCGCACAGATCCAGGACAACTACGCCGAGGCGCTCAAGCGGATCCGATCTGACAACAACCTCACCCCCGAGGGCAAGAAGGAGAAGATCGCCGCCGAGTACAACAGTGCTTCCGCGGCCCTCGGTGCGATCAAGGACTCCGAAAATTCAGCCAAGACACTCCGAACCCACGTCCTGCGACGCGACCTGTTCGGCAACACAACCACCGCTGACGCCCTGACCGCCATCAGCTTCCGCGACGCGCAGGACCGCGTCGGATCCCTCGGACAGTTCGACCAGGAGAAGGCACTCAAGCTCCTCGACCAGGCCGAAATATCCGGCGACACGGTAATGGTCAAAGCCCTCATGCAGCGGGCCATTGAACTTTCCTGGAACGAGGTAGCCAACAGCCACGCCGAAAACCACCCCTTCTACGGCGACAAGCTGAAAGAACTCCTGTCCCTCCAGACACCCAAGGGGATCTTCTCAAACCAGGACGCGTGGGAGCGCGGGGTCTCCCTCAACCTTCAGAAGCCCGAAGAACTCGGCTGGGGATAAAGATGTAGCGGCTCCGTAACCAAAGCGTTGATCACGGAGCCGCTTTAGCCTAAGTCCAACTTTCTATTGCATATCGGGTCTTCTGGCGGCGGCTGGAACCCTTCCGGCCACTTCGTTTTCTCGTCGTAACAGACAGTTTCACCTGCATCATTGACGACAATCGCCTTCTCGATATTTCTGACCCTGAAATCCGCACCCGACAATTCGGCGCCAAGAAGATTCACGCCGTCCACGTCGGCGTCCGAGAAAGTTGCGGAGTTGAACCACCCACTTGAAAGATCTGCCCCTGCCAGATCGGCGTTGTTGAAATATGTGAATCTAAGCCTGGAACCACGGAAGTTCGCCCTCGTCATCTCCGCCCCCGCAAGGTCACTTCCTGAAAGATCTACACCCTCGGCGAAAACCTCGCTGAGGTCACTGTTGGAAAGGTCCGCTCTAACCAATTGAAGTCCTGCAAGGTTTTGGCCTGCTAGGTCCATTTCTGCAAATGGTCTCGGAAGGAGTTCAGCAGAAGATCTATCCCGAACGAATCTTAGATTTTCTTGCCGGCCCTCCCTAACAGATCGAAGGTCCTCTTGACTCGCTTCCCGATCCGACCGCTGGTCATCGAAATAGACCGACCCGGCCATTGAGGCGGCTGCTACGACGGCACCGGACACCAGGCCCACGACCAGATCGTGGCGCCAGGACGGTCGCCCATTAGCTGCCGCACTACGGGCTGACCTTGACCTGATGAACGGTCGCCGTATCGGTGTCCTCATGGCTCTGACAGTACGACAGCAGCTTTCAACCGAATGAAACCAACACGAACGTAGCCCCGCTTATGGCGGGTTTTTTCATACCTAAATTCAAAACGAATAGGAAAACACTGTGCCTCAGACTACATGGAATAAGGGTATTGTCCCGGCTGGGACTGACCCGTATAACGAGATCCCGGACACGAAGAAAGCCGTTGAGTCTTTGAATGCGATCGTGCCGGTTGCTAACGGGGCTGAGCGTGACGCGCTCGCCCCGACTGGCGGTAAGTATGTGGGGATGACGGTTTCCCGGGCCGACCTTAGCGGGATTCTGGAGACGTGGGATGGGTTGGCGTGGATCCGTCAAGCGCAGACCGGCTCCCCCGTCACGTCTGATGCGAACTGGTCTTTCAACGGCGGGCTGTCCCGTCAGGTAGGCGCGGACCGTAACCACGTAACCATGTCGGTGAGGCTGTCCAGGGCTGGCGGGTCATTCACGCTCAGCACCACGTATCTACTCATTTGCCCGCTTGTCCCGCTTGGGTGGCGTCCACCGCTCCCGGCATTCGCGAGCGTCAACCTGCACGCCGCAGGAGGCGTGTACAAGGCGACACTTCCAGCGGCCATCAGTGCAACTGGTGACCTGCTGTTACAGACCTCGTCGGGGTCAGTGACCGTCAACACCGGAGATTACTTTCATCTCTGCGCCGACTGGCCCTACTAACCACAGCAGGAGAGCGCGCACCCTGCTTGAACAAGGCTTGCAGGGCGTGACGTTGTGCCCGTAGCTACATAACCACGGCTACGGGCACAACAAGCCAAATTAGGTAGGGGGACAATGCCCCGAAAGTACTAGATTAACGCCACCGGATGGCCCCGATGAAAGGCAAGACCAGTGAAACGTTCACAAAAACGGTTAGCGCTCCTCCTGGCGGCAACACTCACACTCACCATCACCAGCGCCTTGCCGGCAACAGCAATCACCGGTGGCGAACCCGACGGAAACCGACACCCCAACGTCGCCCTGATAGTCTCCTACGGCACGGACGCTGAGCACCCGGAGCCTGGACGGTACAGGTGCTCAGCGACCCTGGTCTCGCCAACCGTCCTGATAACAGCAGGGCACTGCACCGATCCGGGCATAGGGGTAACGGCAGTTACTTTCGCATCCGTCATCGCAGAGGAACCTCCCTCCCTGTTGCCGGAGGCCAAGGATCCCAGCGTCGGATACACCCCGAAAGAACTCGAAGCGGCAGGCTTTCTGTGGGGAACGCCGGAAACTCACCCCGACTACTCGGATTTCACCGACCTCAAAAATTGGAACGACGTTGGAATCGTGCGTCTCAACAAACCGGTGACTGGCGTCGAGCCCGCCGAACTCGTCCCGGAGGGATACCTAGAGCAGTTCCGTTCACCCATTCTAAACAAAACGCTTTTCGAGCTCGTCGGGTACGGCACGGAGGTGCGTAAACCCGAAGCGGGGCCGCAGAAGCCGGAACCGATGGATTACCCGCTGATCCGCCGCTACACGACAGCGCCCGGTCAGAAGCTCACCCCGCAGGTACTCCAGTTTCAGGGCAACCCTAACGACAACCGGGGAGGTGGTGGAAGCTGCTTCGGAGACTCCGGCGGACCCGCCTTCCTTAACGGCTACCTCGTAGCAGTTTCAAGCTACGGCTTCACCGCGAACTGCCGTTACATTGACGGGTACCAGCGCGTAGACATCCCTATCGTGCAGGACTGGTTGGATCAGTACCTGTAAACACGCATTGCCGTAGAAGCACAGCCCGAAAGGTCCCGCAGTTCGCTCGAACTGTTGGGGCCTTTCCCTTGCACCCAAGTCCCGCCCGCTGGTAGTAACCCCTATCCCACAGGATCCCCATCAGCTAGGTCGCCTGCTGCTATCCGTTCAGCCGTGACGCGATACGCCTGCTCGATGTAGTCCTCGACATCCTTAGAAGCGATACGCCAGATGCCGCGGCCACCGATCTGCAACGCCCGCAACTCACCAGACTTGATCAACTGCCGAACAGTCGGGACACCAATGGCTAGCTCCTCAGCTACCTAGCTGACCGTCAAGAACATCGGGCGCTTCAGCCTCTCATCATCAGTCACTGCATCACCCTAACGCAGCAACGAAGAGGTGAAAGGGCTTCAGCGACTACCACGAATAGTGCGTCTGCTTGGGCACTGAGGATCGCTGCAAACCCAGCTCGAACCAGCAAGCCGAGCGAAGCGGCTACTACCTTGCCTGTGCGCCCTGGTAATCGCGGGTTCGCGCCTCATCGGCTTACCGCACACCTTGCATGTCTCCTGATCATCATCACGATGCTCATCCATACATCCAGTATCCAACCAACAATCAGACCCAGGGGCAGGACCCCCCGACCCTCAAAAAGAAACCCCGCTGGGGACAGGCACCATATCTTCCCGCATCCGAAACGATAGGCCCTTGAGGGGCTGTGTGCCCTGTCGGGGCGTTATTTTGCCCGGTTAGCAACCGGCGTGAACTAGTTATTTTGTAGGCCCCGCTAGGGGCATTTCCGGTTAATTGAAAGGTTGTTTTATGGCTACGCCGAGAGGTTCGAAATCCGCTGGTAAGAGGCTGTGGGATGTCACCACGGATGAATTTGAGTTGGCTGACCATGAACTGGCGCTGCTGGAGGAAGCCTGCCGGGTCCGTGACCGGATTGTGGAGCTTGACGCTGCGGTTGTCTCTGACGGTCTGATGATCGGCAGTTCTCAGGGTGCCAGGTTGCACCCAGCGGTGGCTGAGAGCAGGCAGCAGCGGCTATCGCTCGCCCGTTTGTTGGCAACGTTGCAGATCCCTGGCCTTACTGATGATGATTTGCCGGCTGCTCGCGGTGTCCGCGGCGTGTATGGGGGCCGCCGTGGTTAGGCGTAGGCGGAAAGTTGCCGGCGCGGTACTTGGGATCCCTGCTGAATTAACCACTTTCGTCCCTGCTGATTGGCCTGGCAAGTCTGAGTATCAGCGCTGGGCGGCATGGTCTGAGGCGCGTTATTCGTGGGCGGATGAGAACCTGCCGGGCGGGTACGAGGATATGCCCGAGTGGGACGGCGATGTGCCGGATCAGCCTTGGGATGAGATCAAGCACCTCATCTAGCGCCCTCCGAACTCATAACTGAATAGCAACACCTGTTAGCCCGCCATCGTGCGGGCTTTTTTGTACCAAAAATCAGGCGGCAGTCCTTGCCCTTGGTTATTGCAAATCGTAATGGAAGTGATGGTAATCATGGCGGAACGCCGTGTAAGCGTGAAGTTCAGCGCTGAGATCCACAATTTTAAGGCCGCCATGGCGGAGGCCTCGGCCGCGACGCAGAAGGTCAAGAAGGTATCGGAGGAGGCAAGCGCCGGCGCCGATACGCACCTTGGCAGGCTGGTTCAGTCTGCGCACAAGAACCGCGAGGCTTGGGACACTGCCGGCACTTCGATGCTTGGCTTCGGCACCGCGGCTGTAGGTGGTTTGGAGCTCGCTGGCAAGGCGGCGATGGACTGGGAAAGCGCCTGGGCAGGTGTTACCAAGACTGTTGACGGCACGCCTAAGCAGATGGACGAACTTGAATCATCGCTGAGGGGCTTGGCTAAAACCCTGCCTGCGACGCACGAGGAAATCGCTGGTGTCGCAGAAGCAGCCGGGCAGCTCGGTGTGAAGCGCCAGGATGTCGTGGGCTTCACGGAAACCATGATTGCCCTCGGTGAGACGACAAACCTTTCCGCTGACGAGGCAGCAACCGCGATCGCCCAAATCTCGAACGTCATGGGAACCATGCAGCGCGAAGGCTC
Source organism: Pseudarthrobacter sp. W1I19 (assembly GCF_030817835.1). Lineage (NCBI taxonomy): Bacteria > Bacillati > Actinomycetota > Actinomycetes > Micrococcales > Micrococcaceae > Pseudarthrobacter > Pseudarthrobacter sp. W1I19. The sequence goes on along the minus strand of NZ_JAUSZR010000001.1, from coordinate 1,057,541 downwards.
AGGAGGTGTCGAACGCTTCGGCGCTACTCTCGTGGCCCTTGGCAACGCGGGCGCTTCTACTGAGGCTGAGATTGTTAGCATGGCCAAGCGTATTGCTGGTGCTGGAAAGCTCGTTGGTGCTTCTGAATCTGACGTGCTCGCCCTGGCGAACGCTATGGCGTCGGTTGGTATTGAGGCTGAGCTTGGCGGCGGTGTCATCTCCCGCGTGATGCAGCGCATGTACGGCGATGTGAAGACTGGGGGCGAAGGGCTCGATAATCTCGCAAAGGTTGCCGGGGTTTCGTCCAAGGACTTCGCTGCTGCTTTTGAGACTGACCCTGTTCGCGCCGTTGACATGATGGTTCAGGGCCTGAATAAGGTCAAGGAATCTGGCGGCAACGTCATCGACACCATGGCTAACCTGGGCATCAAGGGCACTGAGGAAACGGGCGTTATCCTTCGCCTGGCGGGCGCTGGTGGGCTGCTGGCGGACTCTCTGAAGCTCGGGGATGAGGCATGGGCTTCTAACTCCGCGCTCGCTGAGGAGGCCGCTAAGCGGTACGAAACGACCGAGGCGAAAGTTCAGATTGCTTGGAACAACATCAAAGACGCAGCTATCGAAGCTGGCGCCGTACTCCTGCCGATCATCTCAGGCGTTGCTGAGGGCGCTGCTGGTGTTGCTCAGGCGTTCGGTTCACTCCCTGCCCCTGTCCAGGGCGCACTGTCCGTGCTTGGTGGGGTTGCTGGTGTTGCTGCTCTTGGTGCCGGCGCGTTCCTTACGCTGACGCCGCGGATCCTGGACAGCATGAACGCTTTCAAGACCTTGGCGCCGGAAGGCAGTAAGGCGGCCGGTGCTTTGGGCAAGGTGGGTAAGGCCGCTGGTTTGGCTTCTGGGGCGTTCATTGGTTTCGAGGCGATCAAGGGGCTTCACAACTCGATGCAGCCCGCTACGGCCTCGGTGGAGGAGTTTACGCAGGCGCTGGTGGGTCTGGATAAGAGTAAGAGCTCGCTTGATTCGATCTTCTCGGAGGTTGGGGCTAAGGAGTTCGAGGGAAGTATCTCCACTGTGGGCGAGTCGCTGGACAAGCTGATCAACCAGGATTTCAACAGCGCCCTTGAGTCCTTCGGTGCAAGCCTTGGGATCAATAACGGCATGGCTAAGCTCGCTGATGGGATCAGTAAAGCGGATCAGGCTCTGGCATCGGCTGCTTCCAGCGGCAATATGGATTTGGCGGCTAAGGGTTTCAAGTCCATTGCTGACTCTGCGGAGAATCAGGGCATCAGTTTGGAGACTGTGGGTGAGCGGTTCCCGGAGTATCTTGATTCGTTGCGGAAGATGGCGAGTGATTCGAACGTCGCGTTGACGGATCAGGAGCTTTTGAACTGGGCTCTTGGGGAGACGCCGGCCAAGATGGAAGCCGCCGCTGCTGGTGGGGATAAGGCTGCGGCGGCCATCAAGGGAACGGGGGAGGCTGCGGAGGTCGCCGCGGAGCAGGCAGAGGCTATCGAGAAAGCACTAGATGAGGTCGGTCTGGCGGCTGACGGTTCGGTGTCTGATATTGAGAGGTGGACGCAGGTCCTTTTCAATGCTGGTCTGTTGTCGTTGTCTGCTTCGGATGCTCAGATTCAGTATCAGGCTGCTATTGATGCGGTGACTGAGTCTGTGAAGAAGAACGGCACGACGCTGGACATCAACACGGAGCAGGGTCGCGCCAACCAGTCCGCCTACAACGGACTCGCGCAGTCTGCGATGGCTGCGATGACGGCTACTGCTGCTGAGACGCTGGCCACGCAGGGCAGCGCCGCCGCGCAGGCCGAACTGCAGAAGAACCTGTGGACCTCGTATAACGACCTGATCCGTGCAGCCGGGCAGTTGGGCATCACGGGCGACGCGGCCGACGCTATGGCCCGTAAGGCGCTTGGTATCCCCAACGAGGTACCCATCGACACTTGGGTCAACGACAAAGCGTCAAGCGAGTTGGACAAGATCAAGGGTAAGGCTGACAACCTGGACGGCAGGCAGGTGTTCATGGACGTCTGGGCCACCACCCACGAGACCACTCTCAAGAAGACTATTGAGGACCCGGGCGGTATGGGTTCTGGTGTTGGTGGTAGGGAGAACGGTTCGCTGCGTGGTGGCCTTGCTACTGGTGGCCGGGTTCCTGGTTATGCGGACGGCGGGCAGTTGCCTACGTCCGGGCCGGGTACCGCTGTAACTGACGGTTTCCTAGGGATCGATCCTATGGGCATGCCGAAAGTTCGTGTGGATGCTGGCGAGTGGATTGTTAACCGCGGCTCGTCAGACCGCTATAACCGTGAGCTTGCTGCGATCAACGCGGGCACGTTCCCGAAGTTGCCGGGTTATGCGAATGGTGGGCGGGAGTACAGGGCTCAGTCGTTCGCTGCGCCTGCTTTCAACGTGGGCGCTCCAGAGGTTCGCGTGTTCATCGGTAACGAACAGATAGACGCACGCATCGAAGTTGTAGCCGGTGGCGTCACCGATGCGAAGCTAGGCTCAGTGACTCGCACCGCGAACGGACGCGCCCGCTAACACCTGGGAAGCCCCCGTCAGTCATTACCGCCGGCGGGGGCTTCTGCGGCCCTGCTTTGTAGGTTAATGTCAGAAGACTTATTCAAATTGGGGGAAATATGCGCAAACTTGTAGCGCCCGCGGTTCTGTTGACCGTGCTAGTGACGGGCTGCTCGCAGTCGTTCAAGGACACCGATCCCGCGGGCTACGAAGCTTGCACGATGCTGGACAAGGCTCGGGATAAAGCCACGGACACCAAAGCAGCTATGAACATGATCCTTTTCGACATTGGAGCAAAGGCAGTCGAGGCTGAAACTGAGAGTATAAGAAACGGCGTCGAGGATTCGCCTTTGATTTCGAAGCTCAGCGAGACGCCCGCCTATTCCATAAAGGACTCGTTGGCCCAAACCTGCCGTGGCCTGGGGGTGTCCGTTCGGGAAGTGACTAAGTCGCCATAGGCGTCAGCCTGGAATGCGCTCCTAGAATCGGGGGAAGTCCTTAAGGACAGATCCATCGGCCGCAACTACTCTTACCGACCGCCCATATTTCTTGCTAAATTGTGAGATTCTCTTTGCCAGCGTAGCTGTAACAGGCCCGTGCGATACCTGCAGCTCAATGCCACCTCTGGCGTGAGTGGTGGCTCCGATAACGCTCGTGCCAGAGTCGTAAGTTGCCTGGATCAGCTCATCGACAATCGTGTCAGTGTCTACGGGAAGAGGCTCACGACTAAATTCGGCAATTGCACCTAGGTTGGACACTTGCCCCATAAGAAGATCCAGCTTGGCCTCTAAGGGGCTCTCGGAGGGTAAACGTTCTGCTGCCCGCTTGGTCAAGCCGAAATGGCCCCATAGGGCGTTGTTGTCAGGGGTGTTTTCCTTGGTGTTTTTGAGGTGCTGAGCGATACCCTGCCTATCGTCATCGATAGTCCAAGGATGAAGCGCGGAGTTATAGGTATGGGTGTTCACTATGGCTGTGTCAAAGGGAAGCTTGTCTGTGTGGTTGTCCCGAACTAGGGCGACTGGCCTGTCCAGTGCAGTCCGGATACCAAGCTCGAAAAAAACGTTTGGGTTATGGGAACTAATATCGCAAAGGACCATGTCGGCTGTCTCAAGGTACTTGATGATCTGCCCCTGGATTACGTCGCCTCCGGTCATGACGGGCTTTATCGGGATGAACCCGGCAGCCTTAACGGCCGGCACGAAAAGATGTTCGAGTGTGTGAATGAAATGGTCAGCGTCGCCGTGATATTTCACCCTGGATTCTTCCGATGTAGTTAAAGGCATCGCTATAAAACACGTAGGTTCAGACATGCGGTTAGCGTAGCCGATTGTCTGCTGATTGGATGTCGTAGCTGCCGACTACCCTCGCCGTCATGGTGAAGTTTGACCTGGATGGTTTCAACGCGATGATGGGCCCGGATAGAGGCTGATGAGGTATCGAGCCCTTACGAGGATGTGGAGCCGGATTACGAGTACATGCCGGCGTCGTGGTGCGGCTGTCACTGCCACTCGCGGTAACCCTTGAGAAGTTGATCGGCCTCTACCCAAGGCCTAAAGCATGGCGTAAAGGCGCGGGAGCAGTCCTTCCATGCGTTCCGCCCCTTTGTCACTGAGCCATTCGTTATTGGGTAGCTCAAAGGTGGAACCATTGGTGAATTTGAGCGCAACCTCATGATGTTTGGTTGCTATACCATCTCCAGGGAGCTCGCCTGGCCTCAGGTCTACCTCGATACTGGCTAGCCCTTTTAAGCCTAAAGTCCGTGTTAGTTCACGATCCAGTTCCTTTTCGGCCCCGCGGATCCATCCCCAGGCATTGACGATGAGTTGTTGGGTCACAACTGTGAGGTCGTACAAGTAGGGATAGTCGGCGCCGGATGTGGCGCCCTCCGGTGAAGGGGTCACATCTAGGGAAACGCCACCGACGCAGAGCAAGGGGCTCTGGCTACCAATGGTGGACCCCAATTCCGTCAGCGCCTGCCGAGTAGGGTCCGCGAGACCCTTATCGGCAACATCCGTAGCCCAGTATTTGTTGTCAGCCGCGAAGTGCTCCATGAGTGCATCGGTCGTTGTCTGTAAGCCGGTCTGCATCCTGGTCACGCTACCGCCCTCGTCGTTGTTCGTCCACGGAACGGAGCTATCAGTCCGCAGAAAGTCCGCAAGAGGTCCAGAAAAGGCCCATCACGAGCCATCATGATCAACCCTGAGATTGCCGCCATCTAGCCGTTAGCAGCACCACTCAACTTGAATCAATCGCCGACCTGCAGTTTGTGAACTTCCGCAGCTAGCAGCCCCCGCCGTCGACTTTCGGCGCGCAAAAGTTCTGCCGCCACACCAAGAGGCTGGCGCACCCTGAATATGGGCAGCGCCAACCTCTATGCGTGTCGCGGGAACCTGGGGTCAGCGCAGCGGCCTTCCAGCCATCTGTTCCAGCCTCGAGATCCGGTCCCGCATGGGCGGGTGCGTGGCGAACAGCTTGTTCATCGCCCCGCCCCGGAACGGATTTGCGATCATCAGGTGCGAGGCGTTGACCAGCCGCTGGTCCTGCGGCAGCGGCGCAATGCTGACGCCGCGCTCAATTTTGGCCAGGGCTGAGGCGAGCGCCAGCGGATCGCCGGTCAGCCCGGAACCGTCCTCGTCGGCGTCGTACTCCCTGGTGCGGGAGATGGCCATCTGGATCAGCGACGCCGCGAAGGGCGCGAGCAGGGCCATGGCGAGCATTGCCAGGGGGTTCGAGTTCCGCCGGTCGCCGCCGCCAAAAAACAGCAGCATCTGGCCCACCGACGTAATAATCCCGGCCACGGCGGCTGCAACGGACGAGGTGAGGATGTCGCGGTTGTAAACATGCATGAGTTCGTGCCCCAGGACGCCCCGGAGTTCGCGGGCATCCAGGAGCTGCAGGATTCCCTCGGTGCAGCAGACGGCCGCATTCCGGGGGTTCCGGCCGGTGGCGAAGGCGTTGGGGTTCATGGTGGGCGAGACGAAGATCCGCGGCATCGGCTGGTTGGCGCGCACGGACAGCTCACGGACAATCTGGTACAGCTGCGGAGCCTGCGCCTCGGTGACCGGGTAGGCCTGCATGGACCGGATGGCGATCTTGTCGCTGTTCCAGTAGCCGTAGGCTGTGGTGGCGACGCCGAGCAACGCCATAATCCAGATAGGAGCCGAGCTGCGGGTGCTGGCGCCAATGAGGGCTCCGAGGCCCAGCAGCACCGCCCACAGCACGCCGAAAAGCGCCGCCGTCTTCAGGCCGTTGTAGTGTTTGTGCACGTTTCCTCCTCGCTCATCTATGGGAACGGCTTCCTAGGGAGCCGGGTTCCGCGCGTCGTATTTTTGGAATCCCGGCTGCAGCCTCGCCGCCAGCCACGCCCCCATGATGCACAGCAGCCCGCCAATCAGCAGGACCCAGCCCTCGGCCACGACTTTGGTGGCGCCGCCAGCCAGGAGATCGCCGATCCTGGGCCCGCCCGCCACCACCACGATGAACACGCCCTGGAGCCGGCCGCGGAGGTGGTCCGGCGCGGCGGCCTGCAGGATGGTGTTGCGGAAGACGCTGCTGATCGAGTCGGCAATTCCGGCCAGTGCGCAGCACAGTGCAGCCGGAAGCAGCCAGAAGGTAACCTCCCCGTCCGGGGAGCGGCCGGCGAGCACCGCCACCATGCCAAACGCGGCGATGGACGCACCCCACCCCATTACCGAGAACACCACCGCGCTCCCCTGCCACCGGACAGCACCCAGCGGACCCGAGAACAACCCGGCCAGGAACGCTCCCACCGCTGTTGAGGCCAGCAGTACACCCACGGTTGCTTCCCCGCCGCCGATCATCACAGCGCCAATGGCCGGCATGAGCGCGCGCGGCTGGGCGAGGATCATGGCCACCAGGTCGATCACGAACGTCATGCGCAGGTTGGGACGGGTGCCCAGGAACCGAAACCCCTCGATGACCGAGCGGACGCCTGGCCTGCCGGGGCTTCCCGACGGCGGCAGGGGCGGCAGCCGGTAGACGGCCCACAGCACCAGAGCGAAGCTGGCGAAGTCGATGGTGTAGGTCCAGCCAAATCCCACCCACGCCACCAGCACCCCGGCCAGCAGGGGGCCGGCAGTCATGGCCAGCCCGAAGGACATCATGCTCAGGGCGTTCGCCGCGGGCAGGAGTTCCTGGCGGATCAGCATGGGAAGGATGGCGCTGCGGGCAGGCTGGTTGATAGCTTGCGCGCCGCTTTGCACCGCCACCAGGAGATAGAGGACCCAGACGTTGCCCAGGTGCAGCCAGGACTGCAGGGCGATCAGCCCGGTGCTCAGCCACATGACCGTGCTGGCCAGCAGCGCCACGCGGCGCCGGTCGTGGGAGTCGGCGATGGATCCACCCAGGAGCCCGCCGATCACCAGGGGCACCAGCGCGAAGACGGCCAGCAGTCCCACATAGAAGCTGTCCTGGGTCAGGCGGTAGATCTCCAGGCTCACTGCCACCAGGGTGAGCTGGCTTCCGACGGCGGAAACGGCCGAGCCCAGCCAGAGCCGGCGGAAGTCGCGGCTCTCCTTGAGCGGCGTGACATCAGCAAGCAGTTTCCCCACCCTGTAACCCTAGTATCGCCGGGGCCGCGGGCCCTCCACGCAAAGTTAGCCAAGCCTTATTGTGAGAAACTCAGAATAAGTGTTTCAATGGAGCCATGACGGAGCACTTTGACGGCCAGGAGGCATGGGCTGGCGCCCTGCGCGCCCACGGCCGGAGGGTGACCAAACAGCGGCTGGCGGTTCTCGCCGCCGTCGAACGCCATCCCCACTCCCCCGCCGAGAGCATCCTGGCTGCCGCCCGCGCCGAGCTCCCCGAACTGACAGCCCAGTCCGTTTACGTGGTGCTGGGGGACCTGACGGACCTGCACATGCTGCGCCGCTTCGAGCCGCCGCACTCCCCTGCACTGTATGAAACCCGCGTTGGCGACAACCACCATCACGCCATCTGCATCAGCTGCGGCCGCGTTGAGGACGTGGACTGCGCCGTGGGGCACGCGCCCTGCCTCACGCCCCACTGGGATGAGAACGCCAAGCCGATGACCATCCAGATCGCCGATGTGATGTACCAGGGCATCTGCCAGGACTGCCAGCAGTCCCAACAACTTCCTTCCAATCGTCCCTCAGAAGAAACACAGAAATAGGAGAACAATGACTGCCATTTCAACAACCCAGTCAGGTGCCCCCGTTACGTCCGACGCGCACTCGAAGTCAGTTGGTGCCGACGGTGCCATCATCCTGACTGACCACTACCTGGTGGAAAAGCTCGCCCAGTTCAACCGCGAGCGGGTGCCCGAGCGCGTAGTGCACGCCAAGGGCGGCGGTGCATTCGGTACGTTCAAGACCACCGAGGACGTGTCCAAGTACACGAAGGCAGCCTTCCTCCAGCCGGGCGCCGAAACCGAAATGCTGATCCGCTTCTCGTCCGTCGCGGGCGAGAACGGCTCCCCGGACACCTGGCGTGATCCCCGCGGGTTCGCCGTGAAGTTCTACACCTCCGAGGGCAACTACGACCTCGTGGGCAACAACACTCCGGTGTTCTTCATCCGCGACGGCATCAAGTTCCCGGACTTCATCCACTCCCAGAAGCGCCTGCCGGGCACCCACCTGCGCGACGCCGACATGCAGTGGGACTTCTGGACCCTGTCCCCCGAGTCCGCCCACCAGGTCACCTGGCTGATGGGTGACCGCGGCCTGCCCGCCTCCTGGCGTGAAATGCAGGGCTACGGCTCACACACCTACCAGTGGATCAACGCCGAGGGCGAGCGTTTCTGGGTCAAGTACCACTTCAAGTCCAACCAGGGCGTGAACTCCATGACCGGCGAGCAGGCTGAAGCCCTGGCCGGTTCGGACGCGGACTTCTACATCCGCGACTTGTCCGAGAACATCGAAGCCGGCAACTTCCCGTCCTGGGACCTGCACGTCCAGGTCATGCCCTACGAGGATGCCAAGACGTACCGCTTCAACCCGTTCGACCTGACCAAGGTCTGGCCGCACGCTGACTACCCACTGATCAAGGTGGGCACCATGGAGCTGAACCGGAACCCGGAGAACTACTTCGCGCAGATCGAGCAGGCCACCTTCGCGCCGTCGAACTTCGTTCCGGGCATCGCCGCCTCCCCGGACAAGATGCTGCAGGCCCGCATCTTCTCCTACGCGGACGCACACCGCTACCGCGTGGGCACCAACCACGCCCAGATCCCGGTGAACCAGCCCAAGAACCAGGTCAACAACTACAGCCAGGACGGCGCCGGACGTTACCTGTTCAACGCCCCCTCGGTTCCGGTCTACGCCCCGAACACCTTCGGCGGTCCGGCTGCCCTTGAGCCGCAGAACCCGGCCGGCGGCTGGGAGAACGACGGCGAGCTGACCCTCGCCGCGCACTCCCTCCACGCCGAGGACGGCGACTTCGTCCAGGCCGGCACGCTGTACCGCGAGGTCTACGACGACGCCGCCAAGGCCCGCTTCCTGGACACCATCACCGGTGCCGTGGGCGGCGTCAAGCGCTCCGACATCAAGGAACGCGCCATCCAGTACTGGACCAACGTTGACGCCGAACTCGGCGCCAAACTGCGCGCCAACCTCGGCGCTGCTCCGCTCTCCGAGGCAGAAGCCGCCAACAAGATCGGCTGATCCAGCCCCTCTCTGAGTTGCTGAAAACCACCCCGTCACGGGCTAACGTGGCGGGGTGGTTTTTTCTTTTCCACATAGCTGTTGCCGGCCATGGCTGACGTTGCCTGGTGTCCCTAGGATCGACGCATGACAACTTTCCAGGGCATCCCCGCCGGCGCCTTCGAGTTCTATCAAGAGCTGCAGGAGAACAACACCCGTGAGTGGTGGCTGGAGAACAAGGACCGCTACCAGATGCTGGTCCGGGAACCGTTCCTCGCATTGCTGGCCGAGCTGGAACCCAGGTTTGGTCCCGGCAAAATCTTCAGGCCAAACCGGGACATCAGGTTCTCCCAGGACAAGTCGCCATACAAAACGGCTCAGGGCGCCTTCGCGTCCGTCCAGGAAGGGGTGGGCTTCTACCTTCAGGTCAGCGCGGACGGGCTCCTGGTGGGCGGCGGATACCACTCCCACACTCCGGCGCAGCTGGCCCGGTACCGCAACTCCGTGGACGCCTCAGGAACGGGCGAATCACTGCGGCACATTGTCCAAGCCGTGACGGCTGCCGGTTTTATGGTGGAGGGAGAGAAGCTCAAGACCGTCCCGCGCGGGTATCCGCAGGACCACCGGCGGGCCGAACTCCTCAAACACAAATCCCTTTCCGCCGCTACCGACCTGGGGCAGCCGGCGTGGCTGGCCACTCCTGCCGCCGCCCAGGAGATTGCTGCTTTGTGGGATGAACTGCGGCCCCTGGTGGACTGGGTGGGCCGGCACGCCGCACCCTAGGCTCAACCGGCTGTGTCGGGAGCCAGTTCCACGTTGTAGGAGCGGATGCGGACCACCCGCCCGTCCATAAAGTCGTAGATATCGCAGGAGGCCACCCGGCTCAGGCTGCCATCGGCCGAGAGGTACCGGGCAACGCTGTCCACCACAACAGACGCAGGTCCGGAAACCATCCGGAACTGGTCGAACGTGGTCTGTACATCCTGCAGGTCCCGGGCGAGGGAGGAACAGACATCAACCACCGCCGGCTTGCCGGCCAGGACTTCCCCTCCCACAAGCTCCCAGGCAACATCGTCGTGGATCTGGGGCAGGGCCTCTTCAAACCGGTGGCTCGAAAAAGCCCTTGCCACCTGCTCCATCGTCATCTGCACAGGGCCCACGTTCCTTCCAGCCGCCCCGTGGCCCGCCGCCACAGGTGCACTTTTTATTGAACTGCAGACTCCGTCCTGCCGCACCCCCAATTCTAGCGGCGACCGGCAGGCAAACGCAGAACCGCCCGCCGATCCGAAGATCAGCGGGCGGTTCTGCGGTTCGTGCGTCAGCCGGGACCACTGTCAGGCGCGAGGCGGGTCAGGCGCGGGTCAGCTCGTCCTCGTCGTCGGCCGAGCCCGACGGAGTGCCAGCTTCCACAGGACCACCGTTGACGGCGGTGTTGGCCGTGGCAAACCTCTCGTTCAGGCGGGAGTGGCGCTGGCCGTAGGCGAAGTAGATCGCCAGGCCGATCGCCAGCCAGATGGCGAAGAAGATCCAGGTCTCTACGGCAAGGTTGGTCATCAGGTAAAGGCACAGCACGGCGGACACAACCGGCAGGACCTTGCCGAAGGGAACGCGGAACGCGGGCTTGAGGTCCGGGCGCTTCTTGCGGAGCACCAGGATGCCCAGGCTCACCACCACAAAAGCGGACAGCGTGCCGATGTTGATCATTTCCTCGAGCAGGTCCACGTTGGTCAGCCCCGCCACCAGGGCCACGGCGGCACCGCAAATGATCTGGAGGCGGACCGGCGTCGAGCGCTTGTCACTGGTCTTGGACAGCGCACGGGGCAGGAGGCCGTCGCGGCTCATCGCCAGGACCACCCGGGACAGGCCCATCAGGAGCACCATGATCACGGTTGTCAGGCCAACCAGGGAACCGAAGGCAATGACCTTGGCGGCGGAGGTGTCGCCTACGGCTTCGAAGGCCGTCGTGAGGGTGGGGCTCTTCGCCTCGGCCAGCTGCGTGTAGGAGACCATGCCGGTCAGGGCAAGCGATACCAGGATGTACAGCAGCGTCACCACGGCAAGTCCGCCGAAGATGCCGCGCGGAAGAGTTTTCTGCGGGTTCTTTACTTCTTCCGCGGAGGTGGCCACCACGTCGAAGCCGATGAAGGCGAAGAACACCAGTGCAGCGCCGGCGAAGATGCCCAGCGTCCCGTACTGTGCCGGGGCGGCTCCGGTGAGGAAACCGAAGAACGACTGCTTCAGGACATCCGCGGCGCCGGCACCACCGGTGGGCTCGGCGGCGGGAATGAACGGAGTGTAGTTTTCGAACTTCACGTACGTGAAGCCGACGACGATCACAAAGAGCACCACGCCGATCTTGATCAGGGTGAAGACGTTGCCCACGCGGGCGGACAGCTTCGTGCCCAGCACCAGCAGTACGGTGAACACGGCAACGATAAGGAAGGCGCCCCAGTAGAGGTCCACCCCGCCCAGCGAGATTGCCGGCGGAATGTCGGCACCCATCAGCGCGAACACCTTGCTGAGGTAGATGCCCCAGTACTTGGCGATCACCGCTGCGGCCGTGAAGAGCTCAAGGATCAGGTTCCAGCCGATGATCCAGGCAAGCAGCTCACCCATCGTGGCGTAAGTGAACACGTAGGCGGAGCCTGCCACCGGGATGGCGGTGGCGAACTCGGCGTAGCACATGATGGCAAGGGCGCAGGTGACGGCGGCGATGGCGAAGGACAACGTCACGGCAGGGCCGGAGAAGTTGGCTGCGGCCTTGGCACCAACGGAGAAGATACCGGCACCCACAGCCACCGCAACGCCCATAATCATCAGGTCCCACGTGCTGAGGGACCGTTTGAGCTTGCGTCCGGGTTCATCGGCGTCAGCGATGGACTGCTCGATTGATTTGGTCCGGAGAAGGTTCATAGGGGGATCACAATCCTGATTTCTGATGGAAACAGACCTATCAACGATAGTGTCCATCCACTGGACGGTCCCAATTGTTCCGAATGGTGAGACGGCGGTGCGGCCAAACTTTGTTCTGCATAAAGCGCTTGAGGCCCTCCAGATGGAGGACCTCAAGGCTGTAGGGCCGAAGGGCTAGGCCGGCCAATCCATCAGTGCGGACCGCATCAGGAACCGCTTGCCTTCCGGCGCTTCCACGGAGAATCCGCTGCCCCGCCCCGGCACCACGTCAACGGTCAGGTGCGTGTGGTTCCAGTAGTTGAACTGCTCCCGGGACATCCAGAACTCCAGCGGCTGCGGCTCCAGCCCCTCGGACACATCAAATATGCCCAGCAGCACATCCGAGTCCCCGGTCAGGAAGTCTCCGGCCGGGTAGCACATGGGCGAGGATCCGTCGCAGCACCCGCCGGACTGGTGGAACATGAGCGGCCCGTGCCGGACCCACAGCAAGCGCAGCAACTCCGCGGCGGCCGGCGTGAGCGCCACCCGGGAGAAATCCTCCCCGGGCAGCGTCACTGCAGCATCGATGCTGTCCGCGGTCATCAGAACCTCAGGACCACGCGGCCGTCGATTTTGGCGTGTTTCATCTCGTCAAAAACCGCGTTGACCTCGGCGAGTTCCCGGACGGAGACCGTGGGATGAATCTTGCCCTGGGCGTAAAAGTCCAGGGCCTCCTCCAAGTCCTGCCGGGTTCCCACGATCGAGCCGCGGACCGTCAGGCCCTTGAGCACAATCTCGAAGATCGGCGCCGGGAAGTCCCCCGGTGGCAGCCCGTTGAACACAATCGTGCCGCCGCGGCGGGCCATTCCAATGGCCTGCCCGAATGCTGACGGGTGCACTGCAGTGACCAGGACTCCATGGCAACCTCCGGTTTCACGCTGGATCACTTCCACGGGGTCTTCGTGCAAAGCGTTGACCGTCAGTTCGGCCCCGTGTGCCTTGGCGAGGGCGAGCTTATCGTCCGCGATGTCCACGGCAGCAACCCGCAGGCCCATAGCGACGGCATACTGTACGGCGATATGCCCCAGCCCGCCGATGCCGGAGATGGTCACCCACTGACCCGGCTTGGCTTCGGTCATCTTCAGGCCCTTGTAGACGGTGACACCGGCGCAGAGCACCGGTGCCACCTCGACGGGGTCGGATCCCGCCGGTATCCGGGCGGCGAAGCGGGTATCGACGAGCATATATTCGCCGAAGGACCCGTCCACGCTGTAGCCGCCGTTCTTCTGCGCCTCGCAGAGCGTTTCCCAGCCGGTGCGGCAGTATTGGCAGTCACCGCAGGCGGACCACAGCCAGGCGTTGCCCACCATGTCCCCGACCGCAAGGTCGGTGACGCCGTCCCCGAGTGCCACCACTTCACCTACTCCCTCATGCCCGGGAACAAAGGGCGGCGAGGGCTTGACCGGCCAGTCGCCTTCGGCGGCGTGCAGATCCGTATGGCAAACACCCGTGGTGAGCACCTTGACCAGGGCCTCCCCGGGTCCGGGCGTCGGGATGGGGAGGTCCTGGATCTGAAGGTCGGTGCCGAATTCGTTTACTACTGCTGCTTGCATTGTCGTCGTCATTGGCGAAATCCTTGCGTCGTTGTAGCGGTGGTGGGGTTAGAAGAAGCCGAGCTTGTTTTCGTTGTAGCTGACCAGCAGGTTCTTGGTCTGCTGGTAGTGGTCCAGCATCATGGCGTGGTTCTCGCGCCCGATGCCCGAGGACTTGTAGCCGCCGAACGCGGCGCCCGCCGGGTAGGCGTGGTAGTTGTTGACCCAGACGCGGCCGGCCTGGATTTCGCGGCCGGCGCGGTAGGCGATGTTGCCGTTGCGGGACCAGACGCCGGCGCCGAGGCCGTACAGGGTGTCGTTGGCCAGGCCCATGGCGTCGTTGTAGTCGCTGAACTTCGTGACTGCCACCACCGGGCCGAAGATCTCCTCCTGGAAAATCCGCATCTTGTTGTGGCCCTCAAAGACAGTGGGCTGGACGTAGTAGCCGCCGGCCAGGTCGCCGGGCAGTTCGGCCCGGCTGCCGCCGGTGAGGACCTTGGCACCTTCCTGCTTGCCGATGTCGATGTACGAGAGGATTTTCTCGAGCTGGTCATTGGAGGCCTGGGCGCCCACCTGGGTTTCGGTGTCCAGGGGGTTGCCCTGCACCATTTTCTCCACCCGTGCCACGGCGTCGGCCATAAAGGATTCGTAGATGTCCTCCTGGACCAGGGCGCGGGACGGGCAGGTGCAGACTTCGCCCTGGTTGAAGGCGAACAGCGCGAAGCCTTCCTGTGCTTTGTCGTAGAACGCGTCGTTGTCCTGGGCTACATCGTTGAAGAAGATGTTCGGGCTCTTGCCGCCCAGTTCCAGCGTGACGGGGATGAGGTTCTGGCTGGCGTACTGGCTGATCAGTCGGCCGGTGGTGGTCTCGCCGGTGAAGGCGATCTTGCGGATCCGGGGGCTGGATGCCAGTGGCTTGCCGGCCTCCACGCCGAAGCCGTTGACGATGTTCAGCACGCCTGCGGGCAGCAGGTTGCCGATGAGTTCCACGAGGACCAGGATGGAGCTCGGCGTCTGCTCGGCCGGCTTGAGCACCACGGCATTGCCGGCGGCGAGCGCCGGCGCAAGCTTCCAGACGGCCATCAGGATGGGGAAGTTCCAGGGAATGATCTGGCCGACGACGCCGAGCGGCTCGTGGAAGTGGTAGGCGGTGGTGTCGTCGTCGAGCTGGGAGAGCCGGCCCTCCTGGGCACGGACGGCGGAGGCGAAGTAGCGGAAGTGGTCGGCGGCCAGCGGGATGTCGGCGTTGAGGGTTTCCCGGATGGGCTTGCCGTTGTCCCACGATTCGGCGACGGCGAGCATTTCCAGGTTCTCGTCGATCCGGTCGGCGATCTTGTTCAGGATGGCGGCGCGCTCGGCAACCGACGTCTTGCCCCAGGACGGTGCAACCTTATGGGCCGCGTCCAGCGCCAGGTCGATGTCTTCTGCAGTCCCGCGGGCAACCTCGCAGAAGGCCTTGCCGGTGACGGGCGTGATGTTTTCGAAGTACTGGCCCTTGACCGGGGCCACCCATTCGCCGCCGATCCAGTTCTCGTAGCGATCCTTGAAGGTGACCTTCGAACCCTCGGTACCGGGCTGGGCGTAAACAGTCATTGCTAGCTCCTTTGCTGTGCAGAGGGCGGCTCTTGCTGCTGGCGGCCGCCGTTGGAATCAGCGTAGGAGCGTGCAGGTTGCAGTCAGGTTGCAACGTCCCGGAGCTTGGCCGGCAACCTGGTTTCGACAGGCTCAACCACCGGCACGCCGCTTAGCCCAGTTCGGCTTCCAGCCGTTCCAGGTCCGCGACGACGGCGGCCCGCTTGGGTGAGCGGGCGGGCAGGAGGCGCAGGGCGGCGCGGCGGACCCCGACGTCGTCCCTTGCCTCGGGAAGTTCGGCGTACTTGAGCAGCGACTCAGCGCTGCCGTCCGTGAGGACCGCCTCTCGCAGGAGTAACGAGACCTTGTCCCGCAGCTCCACGACACCAGGCGCCTCGGACCGGGGCAGGACAGCGCCGCGGTAGATTTCCAGGGCGATGCGGTGCGCGCCGCGCTGCAGGCAGCTCAGCACCTGGCCGCTGTCCGGCACCACATCCACCGGAAGTCGATAGGGCCGGGAACCAGGAACGGCATCGGGACTCAGTTGCTGGAGGACTTTGCGCAGGCGCACCATTTCGGCCCTCAGGGTGATGGTGGAACCCTCACCGGGATACAGCAGGACGCCCAGTTCCTCAGCAGAAAGCCCGTCGGGGTGGGTGCTGAGCAGCGCCAGGATTTCGCTGTGCCGGGCGGAAAGAACAATGGTTTTTCCTTCCAGGCTGAGCAGTGCCTGGTCGCGGCCCAGCAGCTGCAGGCTGTTCCGGTACAGGCTGCCTTCCTTGACCCCCTGCCCCGGTGCGCGGGACGCAGAAGCCGTGGCCCGGCGTCGTGCCGGCCTCTTCGCAAGCTCCGCGGCAAGCTGAAGGCGCTCCACCCGCAACTGTGCCTGGGCGGCCGCTACAGTTGCCTCCACCAGCGACAGGGTATGCGGCGCCACCGCCGTGGCCGTGCCCGTGATGTCCACGACGCCGAGGACGGCACCGGAATCGGGGTCATGAAAGGGCACCGCGGTGCAGCTCCAGGGATGTACCGCCCGCTGGTAATGCTCAGCGCCGGCGATCTGGATGCCACGGCCCAGGGCAAGGGCGGTTCCGGGTGCGCTGGTGCCCACTGTGGCCTCGGACCAGTCGGCGCCGGCAACAAACATCATGCCCTCTGCCCTGCGCTGCAACGCCGGGTCCCCTTCCACCCAGAGCAGCCGGCCCACTTCATCCCCCACCGCCACCAGCAGTCCACTGTCGTGGCTGGGCTGGACCAGGAGTTTGCTGATGACCGGCATGATGGCGGCCAGGGGATGCTGGCTGCGGTAATCCTCGAGCTCATCCCGGTCCATGGCCAGCGGGGCGGCAGGGTTGTCCGGGTCCGCCTTGAATCCGGCGGAACGCTGCCACGACTCGCGGATCAGGCTGCGCAGTCCGCTCTGGGCATCCTGGAGGGAGCCGGCGTCGAGCAGCTCGTGGGCGGCAAGGGCGCCGCGCTGAAGCGGTTCCGGCTGGATCAGGTTCTTCATCGAACTCCTGTGCTGCCTGTAGGCACGGCGTTGCCATGCCGGCCAAGGGGTGGTGGCAATTCTAACCCTGCCCTCCTCCCCCACCTAGGGGGTGGAAGCGGCTGGTCAGCCGCGGGAGATGCGGATCATCTCCTCGCGCGGCACCACCTTAATGCGTTCGCGCACCACGTGGTCCAGGCCCTCGGGGCCGGTCCAGGCTGCGCCCAGGCCCGCTTCGTGGGCATCGAGTTTGTTCCAGCCTTCCCAGGTGGTGTATTCGATGCCGCGTTCCTCCAGCAGGTCGATGATGGCCTGCGGATCGGGGTTCTGCGCGGGCGGCAGGGTGAGCCGGTCCTCGAGGAGGAAGCCGATGGTCTCCAGTGCGTCGCCCTTGGTGTGGCCGATCAGGCCCACGGGCCCGCGCTTGATCCACCCGGTGGCATAGATCCCGGGCACCGGATTGCCCTCGGCGTCCAGCACACGGCCGCCCTCGTTGGGGATGACCCCGCGCTTGGCGTCGTACTCCAGTTCGTCCAGGGCAGAGCCGTGGTAGCCGATGGCGCGGTAAACGGCCTGCACGGGGTAGTCGATGAACTCGCCGGTGCCTTTGGCGTTGCCCGTACCGTCAAGCTGCATGCGCTCAAACTTGATGCCTGCCACCTTGCCCGACCCGCCGTCGTCGTAAATCTCAACGGGGCTGTGCAGGAAGTGCAGGTGCAGCCGGCGGGAGGAGGGGTTCTCCGACTCGGTGTGCTCCTCCACCAGCCAGTTGGTGAGCGTGTTCACCATGGTCTTGATCTGGTTGTTGCTGCGGATGGCCTCGTCGGAGGCTTCATCGAACTCGAAGTCCTCCGGGTAGAGCACGATGTCCACATCATTCATGTGGCTGAGCTCCCGCAGCTCCAGCGGCGTGAACTTCACCTGGGCCGGACCGCGGCGGCCAAACACGTGCACGTCCGTCACCGGCGAACCCTTCAGCCCCTGGTAGACGTTGTCCGGGATCTCGGTGCTGAGCAGCTCTTCCGGGTGCTTGACCAGCATGCGCGCCACGTCCAGTGCCACGTTGCCGTTGCCGATGACGGCGATCTCCTTGGCGTCCAGGGGCCAGTCCCGCGGCACGTCCGGGTGCCCGTCGTACCAGGACACAAAGTCGGCTCCGCCGAAGGAGCCCTGCAGGTCTATGCCCGGGATACCCAGGTCCGCATCCTTGACGGCGCCGGTTGAGAAGATGACGGCGTCGTAGAAGGCGCGGAAATCGTGGAGGGTAAGGTCCCGTCCGTAGGTGACGTTGCCCAGGAACCGGATGTCGCCGCGGTCCAGGACCTTGTGCAGGGCGTTGACGATGCCCTTGATGCGGGGGTGGTCCGGGGCCACGCCGTACCGGATCAGGCCGTACGGCGCGGGGTAGGCCTCAAAAAGGTCGATGCTGACTTCGAAGTCGCCGTCCTTCACGCCACTGGACTTTGTGAGGATGTCCGCAGCGTAGACTCCTGCCGGCCCGGCGCCCACGATGGCTACCCGGAGCGGACGTGTGGGGGTGGTTTCGCCGTGGTTGGACACTCGGAGCCCTTCTGACCGATGAGGATGCGCAGGTAGGAGCAGCGCACAGTCATTCATTCTAATTGGCCTGCTGGTCCCGTTGCGGGCTGGCGGCAAATGCAGGCCTTATCCGCTTTTGGCCAGCGGAACCACGTCGCCTTCGCGGTAGAGCAGCGCGCGCAGCTCCGCTTCGGCGGAGTCCGGCCGCTTGGGGTCGATGGTTTCGCCCTCGTGGTAGTGGTCCACCACGCGGGGGTCCACATAGCTTTTGCGCGCGATCGACGGCGTGTTCCCCAGCACCTCCGCGGCGTCGATCATCGCCCGGCTGATGGCCCTCTTCCGCTTCGCCGCCGTTCTTTGTGGGCCCGTCCTGGCGAGGCTGGCGGCCGCCGCCACCGTACCCCGCAGGGTCCGGAAGTCCTTGGCGGTAAAGTCCGAGCCCGTCCGCTCCTTCACGTAGGCGTTGATGTCAGCGCTGGTGACCGGCCGCCATTGCCGCCCATCCTTGTACGCCAGGAGCCGGGCGTTGGGACCCCGCCGCTTGAGCAGGCGCAGCAGGGCGGCAAGGTCGGCGTCGCGGATTTCCGACTCCCAGTCCTTGCCGCTCTTGGCAGGGAACCTCAGCAGGATCCGGTCCTTGCGAACCTGGACGTGCGCGCAGAGCAGGGTGGCCAGGCCGCGGCTGCCGTTTTCGTTGGTGTACCGCTCGGACCCCACCCGCAGCGATCCGCTGTCCAGCATCCGGAAGGCCGCCGCAAGGACCCGGTCATGTGAAAAGCCTTCGCTGCGCAGGTCCATGGTCACCCGACGGCGGGCGGCCGGGAGCGATTCGGCCAACTGGAGGGACCGGTCGAATTTCAGCCGGTCCTTCCGCTCCCGCCATTCGGGGTGGTAGATGTACTGCCGCCGGCCCACTGCGTCCACGCCGGTGGCCTGGATGTGCCCGTTTTCGAACGGGGCAATCCACACGTCCGTCCAGGCCGGCGGTATTCCGATACTTTCCAGCCGGTCGCGGACGGGGCCCGGGGGCAGGGTGGAGCCGTCCAGGTCCCGGTAACTAAAACCCTTGCCCGCCGCCACCCGGCGGTAGCCGCGGCCCGAAGCGTTGCTGCGCCGGAGCCTCATGGAGCGGTCTCCGGCCGGTCGGCGTAAGTCATAAAAGCAAGCCTACTGACTATTTGGCGGAATACCCGTCCTGGAAGTGATGTTATGGGTGTTGTGCCCTCTCCCGATGGATCCTCCTCCCCCGCCCATGTCCCCGCACCGGCTACCCCAACGTCCTCGCCAGGGCCGGCATCCGCAGCACCTGCAGCACCAGTAAGCACGCCGCCTGCAGGCGGCGCCGGCATCAAGGGGGCGCCCAAGGCAGTGGACAAGGACACGACGGCGGGGATCCTGTTCGGCATCGGCGCCTACGGACTCTGGGGGCTGCTCCCGCTGTACTTCTTTGTGCTGATGCCGGCAGGTGCCGTCGAAATTGTGGCCAACCGGGTGGTCTGGTCATTGCTGTTCTGTGCGCTCCTCATCACGGTGACCCGTTCATGGGGCACCCTGTCCCGGGCACTGCGTGACCGTTCCGTTCTTGGCACGCTTGCCGTAGCCGCTTTCCTGATCGCCATCAACTGGCTGACCTACACCTACGGGGTGACCACGGGACAGGCTGTGGAGGCATCACTGGGATACTTCATCAATCCGCTGGTTTCCGTCATGCTTGGCGTGCTGGTACTGAAGGAAAAACTGCGGCCGCTGCAGTGGGCGGCCGTCGCCATCGGCTTCATTGCGGTAGGAGTGCTCACATATTCCTATGGAAAGCTCCCGTGGATTGCACTGACGCTCGCCTTCAGTTTTGGCCTGTACGGTTTCGTGAAGAAGCGGGTTGGTCCCAAGGTGGATGCCGTCACCAGCCTCAGCGTTGAAACAGTGGTGCTGGCTCCGTTTGCTGCAGCCACCATGATCTACCTGGCGTCGGCCGGAACCGCCACCCTGACCACACAGGGGCCCGGCCATTTCTGGCTTCTGCTGGCTTCCGGCGTGATCACCGCGGTGCCGCTGGTGTTCTTCGGTGCCGCGGCACGCAGGCTCCCGATGACCACCATCGGGCTGCTCCAGTATTCAGCACCCGTTCTACAGTTCATCCTGGCGCTGCTGGTGTTCAAGGAAGCAATGACCGTGGACCGCTGGATCGGGTTCGGCGTGGTGTGGCTGGCGCTGCTGGTCCTGACCGTGGACATGCTGCGCACCGCACGCAAGACCTCCGTGGCCCGCCGGAGGAGCAAGGCTTCCCTGAAATCCACCTGACCCACTGTTGCGGGGAAGCCCGGCGGAGTAGGTTGCTCGGATGGAGGACTCATATCAGGTCATCGTGATCGGGGCAGGATTCGCCGGCATCGCCGCAGCCAAGGAACTTGGCCGCAAGGGCGTTCGGGTACTTCTGATCGACTCGAACAACTACCACCAGTTCCAGCCTCTGCTGTACCAGGTGGCCACGTCCCAGATCGGAGTGTCAGCCATTGCCCGGCCCATCCGGTCGGTTTTCCGGCGCCGCAGGAACGTCAGGGTCCTGACGGCGGAGGTGTCGGCCGTCGATGCCGCAAACCACACCGTCACCACAGCCGAGGGTGACACATTCCGCGCGCAGATCCTGGTGGTTGCCGTTGGTGCCGTCCCCAACTTTTTCAATATCCCCGGCGCGGCGGAGCATACCTTCCCGCTGTATTCGGTCACGGATGCAACCCGTCTCGGAACCAGCGTGACCCGGCTGCTGGACCGGGCGGACCGGGAGCCGGACGCGCCAGTGGAAATGGTTGTGGTGGGCGGCGGGCCTACCGGTGTGGAGACGGCCGGGGCCTTGGCGGAAAACATCAAATTCGTCGTGGCCAAGTATTTCTCCCCCGAACTGGCTGCGCGGTGCCGCGTGCACCTGGTGGACATGGTCCCCACAGTCCTCACCATGTTTTCGGCGAAGTCCCAGGAGTACACCCGGCAGCGCCTGGCAAAGATCGGCGTCCAGATGCACATGGGTGTGGGCGTCACGGAAGTGCGGGACGGTGGCGTGACGCTGGCTGACGGGACGGACATCCCGGGAGGAATCGTGGTCTGGGCCGGCGGGCTTAAGGGCGGTGACCTCTTGGCCGGGTCGGGGCTGCCCCAGGGGAAAGGCGGCCGCATCGATGTCCGCACCGACCTGACCGTTCCCGACGTCGAGGGCGTCTACGTCATTGGCGATGCCGCCAACATCACCGATTCAACCGGGGCCAAGCTGCCGCAGCTCGGCTCAGTGGCCCAGCAGGCCGGTAAGTGGGCCGCCCGCAACATCCACGCAGACCTCAATGGCGGCACCCGGCAGCCGTTCCGCTACGTGGACAAGGGCTACATGGCCATGATCGGGCGGGGAGCGGCGGTGGCTGAACTTGGCCGGCAGCGCATGCAGCTCCAGGGGCCCCTGGCCTTCCTTTCCTGGCTCCTGGTGCACCTGGCGCTCCTGTCCGGATTCCAGCAGAAAATCCGGGCCCTGTTTTCCTGGCTTAACGGGTACGTCCTGCACAGTCCCGCGCAGGTGGTTATCGGCGGGCCGGATAACGGCAACCGACAGCTGTCTTAAAACCCCTGGGCCCCGGAACGGTAGTTCCGGGGCCCAGGTTTTGTTCGCGCCGTTGCGAGGGGACGCTAACTCTATTGGCGGCTAGGCATTGGCCTTGATGGCTGCCGCCAGGACCTCCAGGCCGTCGTTCAGCAGTTCATCGGTGATGACCAGCGGCGGCAGGAGGCGGATGACGTTGCCGTAGGTGCCGCACGTCAGGATGATGACGCCTTCCTTCAGGCAGGCGGCGGCAACGGCCTTGGTCAGTTCCGGGTTCGGTTCCTTGGAGCCGGCCTGGACCAGTTCGATGGCCAGCATTGCGCCGCGGCCGCGGACTTCGCCGATGACGCCGGTTCCGGCGGCAACCAGTTCCTGCTGCAGTTCCCGAAGCCGGGTAGTGGCGAGGGCCTCAATGTGGCGGGCACGGCCGTTCAGGTCGTACTCCTCCATGGATCCGATGGAGGCAAGGGCGGCGGCGCAGGCCACCGGGTTGCCGCCGTAGGTGCCGCCCAGTCCGCCCGGGTGCACGGCGTCCAGCAGGTCCGCGCGGCCGGTGATGGCGGACAGGGGCATGCCGCCGGCAATCCCCTTGGCCATGGTCATGATGTCCGGGATGACGCCTTCGTGGTTGACGGCGAACCATTCACCGGTGCGGCAGAAACCGGACTGGACCTCGTCGGCGATGAAGACGATGCCCTTGTCCTTGGCCCACGCAGCCAACGCCGGCAGGAAGCCCTCGG
This sequence comes from Pseudarthrobacter sp. W1I19, assembly GCF_030817835.1. NCBI lineage: Bacteria > Bacillati > Actinomycetota > Actinomycetes > Micrococcales > Micrococcaceae > Pseudarthrobacter > Pseudarthrobacter sp. W1I19. The sequence continues at coordinate 1,035,008 of NZ_JAUSZR010000001.1, read as the reverse complement.
CGGGGACGATGAAGCCGCCCTCGCCCTGGATGGGTTCGATGATGATCGCGGCAACCTGGTCTCCGCCGATCTGCTTTTCGATCATGGTGATGGCGCGCTTGGCGGCCTCGGCACCGGTGATCTCCGGGTTTTCCTCCCGGTACGGGTAGCTCATGGGCATGCGGTAGACCTCCGGCGCGAACGGGCCGAAGTTGGTCTTGTAGGGCATGGCCTTGGCGGTCAGCGCCATGGTGAGGTTGGTGCGGCCGTGGTAGGCGTGGTCGAAAGCCACTACGGCGTCACGTCCGGTGGCGAGGCGTGCCACCTTGATGGCGTTCTCCACTGCCTCCGCGCCGGAGTTGAAAAGGACGGTGCGCTTCTCGTGGTCGCCCGGGGTGAGGCGGTTCAGCTGCTCGGCGACAGCCACGTAGCCTTCGTAAGGCGTGACCATAAAACAGGTGTGCGTGAAGTGCTCCACGGCTTCCTTCACGGCACCGACGACGGCGGGGTCGGACGCGCCCACGCTGGTCACGGCGATGCCGGAGCCGAGGTCGATGAAGGAGTTGCCGTCCACGTCGTGGATGATGCCGCCGTCGGCGTCTGCAACGTAAACCGGGACGCCGGAGGCGACCCCTGCGGCGACGACGGACTTGCGCCGTTCGGCCAGGGCCAGCGACTTGGGCCCCGGGAAGTCGGCCTGGACGCGGCGCTTCTGCTCCAGGCGGAAGGTGATGTCTGATGCGGTGGTGGTCATGGGAGGCCTTTCAGGAATTGCGGGAAGCGTTGGGGAGTGGTGCCGTTGGCGCGGACGCGTCAGGCGTCCAGCGCACTCATCACATGCTTGATGCGCGTGTAGTCCTCGACGCCGTACATGGAGAGGTCTTTGCCGTAGCCGGATTGTTTGAAACCGCCGTGGGGCATTTCGGCGGTGAGCAGGATGTGGGTGTTGATCCAGACGGCGCCGAAGTCCAGGTCGCGGCTCAGGCGCATGGCGGTGCCGTGGTTGGAGGTCCAGACGCTGGAGGCCAGGGCGTACTCCACGTCGTTGGCCAGCTCCACCGCTTCTTCCTCGGTGCTGAACTTCTGCACGGTGATGACGGGGCCGAACGTTTCCTGCTGGACTATGCTGTCCGTCTGCTTCGCACCGGTGACGATGGTGGGCTCAAAGAAAAAGCCCTTCTCCCCCGCCTGGTGTCCGCCGGTTTCGATCCGGCAGTGCGCCGGCAGGTTTTCCACTACCGAGCTGACCTGCTTGAAGTGGTTGATGTTGTTCAGCGGGCCGAAGTAGTTGTCTTCGTCGTTCTGCGAGCCGGTGTGCAGGGTCTTGGTGTGCTCCACCATGGCGGCCACAACGTCGTCATGCACTGATTCCTCCACCAGCACCCGGGTGATGGCGGTGCAGTCCTGGCCCGCGTTGAAGAAGGCGAACTCGGCGATGGCCGCGGCGCTCTTCTTGATATCCGCATCCTTGAACACGATGGCCGGCGCCTTGCCGCCCAGCTCCAGGTGCGCGCGCTTGAGGCTCTTCGCCGCACCGGAGGCGACGGCGATGCCGGCACGGACGGAGCCGGTGATGGACACCAGGCCGGGGACCTTGTGGTCCACCATCATGGCGCCGGTCTGGCCTGTGCCCAGCACAACGTTCAGGACGCCGGCGGGGAAGATCTCACCGGCCAGGCGGGCCAGGACAAGGGTGGACTCCGGGGTGGTGTCCGAGGGCTTCAGCACAACGGTGTTGCCGGCGGCCAGCGCGGGGCCGATCTTCCAGATGGCCATCAGGAACGGGTAGTTCCAGGGGGCCACCTGGGCCACAACCCCGATCGGTTCGCGGCGCACGTAGGAGGTGTGGCCCTCGAAGTACTCACCGGCGGACTTGCCCTCGAGGATGCGGGCCGCTCCGGCGAAGAAGCGCAGCTGGTCGGCGCCGGCGGCGACTTCCTCAGAGGCGATCAGGGAACGCACCTGGCCCGTGTTGCGGTGCTGCGCCTCCACCAGTTCGTCGCTGTTGGCCTCGACCGCGTCGGCGAGCTTGAGCAGCATCAGCTGGCGCTGGCCGGGCGTGACGTGCTTCCAGCTCTTGAAGGCTTCCTTTGCTGCGGCCATGGCAGCGTCCACATCCTGCTGGTTGGAGATGGGCGAGTGCGCCACCACTTCACCGTTGGTGGGGTTCACGATGTCCAGCGTGCCGCTGCCGGCAGGCGTGACAAAAGAACCGTTGATGAAGTTCTGCAAGGTTTGGACCACGGTGTGCAACCTCTTTCCTGGGGGCCATCGGCGTCGAAACTGATGGATCTGACTGCCTTGAGCCTATGCCAGCACCCCTGCCCAGTGAATAGCCACCTGCACACCCTTCCTGCCGCTTTTTAGTGCGGTTGACTAGCGCCCGTTTATCCTTGGTTCATGGCCATTTCCCTTGCTGCCCTCCTGGGTGTCAAATCCCTGAACCTGTCCAAAGTGGGAGTCGCCGAGACCACCTGGCACGAGGACATCAATTGGGTGGCAGTGACCGAGCTGGAGGACCCGCAGCGCTTCATCAACGGCGGCGAACTGATCCTCACCACCGGCCTGCGGCTGAAATCGGCCCCCGAGCAGCGGCGTTTTGTCCGGCAGGTACAGCGGGCCGGCGCCGTGGGCATCGGCTTCGGCGTGGGGCTGTCGCACGAGGCGGTGCCGCCGGCCCTGCTCGCTGAGGCCAACCGCTGGGGCCTGCCCGTGGTGGAAGTGCCCTACGAGACACCGTTTATCGCCATCGGCAAGCTGGTGGCCGACGCCCAGTCCGCGGACCACTACGCCAAGCTGGAGCGGCTGATCGCCGGCCACCAGGTACTGGCGCGCGCACTGTTGACCGGCGGCGGCCTGGCCGAGCTCCTGAAACACCTCGGCGGCATGCTTCGGACGGACATCGCGCTCACCCAGTTCACGGCACAGCTGTACAACAGCACCAAGGACACCCCGCAGGCCGATACCTGGGCCTCCTACCCCATCCCCACCGGCCGGCGGGATGCCTGCACCCTCTGGGTCCGCAAGCCCTTTGAGGACTCCGGCATCATCGGGTACGCCCAGAACCTGATCAGTGTTGAGCTGAACAACATGGTCAAGCAACGCCAGGCCGAGCGCGCCCTGTGCGGGCAGGTGCTGGAGGACGTGATCCACGGGGCGCTGGAGACCAGCGAGGCGCAGCGCCGCCTGGCCGGCGTGGGCGTCAACAGCACGCGCAAGAACGTGGTGCTGCTGGCCGTTTCCGCCGCCCATCACAAGGCCCTGGTGAGCACCTCGGTGCCGCGGGAACTGGAGAAGTCCGTTGCCGCCGTCGTGGGCAAGGACCTGATGCTGGTGATGAACGACGACGGCGGGGCGGCGCCGTCGCTGGCGCGGAAGCTGAGCGACCACCTGGCGGAGGCGGGGATTCATGCCACGATCGGCATCGGCGGCGCGTACACCAAGCCGAACGGCCTGCGGTGGAGCTACTTTGAGGCGCGGGACGCGGCCAGCCACGGACTGCCGGTCAACGAGCCGGAGCGGCTCAGCCTGACGTCGCTGCTGCTGGCCAGTGAGGACGTGCCGCTGGCGGACATGGCCCACGAGTCCCTGAATCCGCTGCGGACCTTCGACGCCACCCATGGTGCCGAGCTGATGACCACGCTGGAAAGCTACCTGAATAACAACGGCTCCGTGGCCGCCGTCGCCGAGGAACTCACCCTGCACCGGAACACGGTCAGGTACCGGCTGGCGCAGATCACCGAACTGACCGGCTACGACCCCGCGGTCACCACGGACCGGGTGCAGCTCTGGCTCGCCCTCGCGGTGGCCCGGCTGTCCGCCCGGCAGGGGAAGTAGCCGCTGCACCGCCCGGTGCGATCGGCCAACGGATGGGCCCACGCCTGGGCCCACGCTACCGAGGGCCCCAATAGAGCTTGCGAGATTGGGGAGGCAGCGGGGAGGGTTCCCTGGCCGAGCTTGCGAGGCTAGGGAGCGGGTGGATGGGCCCACGCCCGCAGGGTTCCCTGGCCGAGCTTGCGAGGCTAGGGTGCGGGTGGGGACTACAGAACCCCGCGCCGCAGCAGGCCACGGGACTTTTTCCGGGCCTTGCGGTACTTGGCCTCGGCCTCGTCCATGACGTCGGCCTGGCGCGCCCGGAGCACCGCCAGCGCCTCGGCCGTGGCCTCCGCCAGGGCAGGGCCCGCTTCCAGGTCCTGCAGCAGCTTCCGGGCCACCACGGCGTCGTGGAAGCCGCCGAGGATTTTCTGCTGCTTGTGGGCGGCCTTGGCCACTTTCCCGGCGCGTTTGCCCTTCACCAGCGCCGCCAGCTCGGCCAGGTGCCGCAGCCGCTTGGCCTCCTTGCGGACCTGGTGGAGCGCGTTTTCGTAATCCGTGCCGCGCCGGGCCTGGCGGGCGGCCTTCTGCGAGCGCCGCAGCCTGCGCACGGACTTGTCCACGGCTTTCACGGCGAGCCGTCGACCTGCCGCCACCTCGTCCGCCCTGACCGGCGGGTTATCACGGAAGTCTTCAAGGTTGTCCAGCAGCCGAAAATACCGCTCGGACTCCAGGGCCTTGTGTACCTTGCGGTAACCGGCGTCGAATGCCGCTCCGGCCTTGCGCTCCACCTGCTCGCGGACCGCGTCCGTGGCGTCCCCCGGCGGAAGCCCGGCCAGTTGGCTGCGCAGCCCTGCCAGAACCACCTCGGCGTCCCGCGGATCGCCCAGCAGCTGGCCCAGCCAGTCCAGCTCATCCCGCAAGCGCCGGACGGGCGTGGCCCGGTACAGCTTCTTGTACGCGGCCAGCACCGACCGGAGCCGGCGGATGGCGGACCTCATGTTGTGGATGCCCTCGGGTTCCTCCAGCCTCACCGCGGCGTCCTCGGCGAGGAGCCGGCGCAGTTGCCCGGTCACGTAGACGGTGACGACGGCGGCGGCCGGCGCCTTCTTTCCGGCCTGGAGTTCCGTCGGGGCTGCCTGGCCTTCCAGGGCCGTGGCCGCCTTTGACGCGCCCCCGAGGGCCCGGGCCAGCTTGGATGCGTGGCCGGCCGGCCTGGCTCCCGCAGCCAGGAGCAGCGGCTCGGCGGGCTCGAACAGCTCCGGCCCGCCGTGAACCAGTTCGAGTTCCCACTCGCGCCAGCTCTGCGGCTGTTCTTCCGCGTCTCCGGGGCGCAGGCGGGTTGCCTCCACCCTGTCATCTGCCAGGTCCGCCAGGTGCGTCCCGTCCCCGGCGTACAGCGCGTGGGTGGTACGCCGGGTCTGAAGCCGGACTGCTGGCCTCACGTCGGCTCCCCGGAGGTGAGCCTGGACATGCGCCAGCAGGCTGTCAGGCACGACGCCGGGCTGGCCCAGCGGTGCGTGCACCTCGCGGCGGTGCTGGGGCTCTGTTCCAGTGGTTGCTTCCGGCGGCAGCTTCAGGTGCCAGCCGGCGTCGGTCCCGCCGGTGCGGCGGCGCAGGGTGATGCGGCGGGAGGCGAGCGTGTGCTTGTCCGTATCGAAGTAGACGGCTTCCAGGACGGCAGTATGGGGCGTCCCAACGCTGGCCACGCCCGGCAGTTCTTCCAGCGCGGGCACTGTGGCGTCATCACCGACGTCGTACTTCTTCTCGATCTCAATTCCCTCGGAAGCCATCACAGCCGTCCCTCCGCATTCCTCACGCATGGCCTGGACGGATTGGCGCCCCAGCCCCCGCTGGCAGTCTATTGCCCCCGCAGGCAGGGGCGGGAGAGCTTGACCACAAAACTGGAAACATCAAACGTCTAACCTTTAGCCTAGAAAGATGGCCGCCACTCCCCCTTCCCCTGCAGCCCCTTACACCGCACATGCTTCGGCGCCTGCCACTGCTTCGGCGCAGGTGCGGGCCGCCGCGCCTGCTGTTGCAGGCACTTCGGTAGGCGAGGCAACCAAGCCGCGCTCCGCCGTCGTGTTCGGCGTGATAGCTCTGGTTCTCATCGGACTCAACCTGCGGGCGGGCATCACCGGGGCATCCGCGCTTCTGCACGACCTGCAGACCGTACTGGGTTACGGACCCCTCGTGGCTGCCATCATCCCCTCCATCCCCACACTCTGCTTCGCCCTGGCCGGCGCCGCCACCTCCTGGCTGACGGGCAAACTGGGCGTGGAGAAGGCCATCCTGCTGTCACTCTCCATGCTGGCCGGCGGGCTCCTGCTCCGCGGCATCCCCGCCACCGGAATGCTGGTGCTGGGCAGCGTGGTGGGAATGTCCGGGCTGGCAGTGTGCAACGTGGCCATGCCGTCCTTCATCCGTGAGCACTTCGCGCACAAGACCTCGCTCATGACTGCCGTATATACGGTGACCATGACCACCGGAGCCACTGTCACGGCTGTCGCCGTGGTTCCGCTGGCACAGGCCCTCGGATCGCCGTCCGCGGCCGTCGGCGCCATTGGAATCACCGCCGTCGCCGCTTTCCTCGGCTTCCTCCCCGTGGCCCTGCACGCACACCGCAACAGCACCCGGTCCGCGGCCCGGCATGTGTCCCCCTGGCCGCTGCTGCGGACCCGGAAAGGGCTGCTCCTGACCGCAATTTTCACGCTCCAGGCCCTGCTGGCCTATGCCTTGCTGAGCTGGTTCCCGTACATGCTCACCACCATGGGCATGAACGCCTCGGACAGCGGGCTGATGTTCGGGCTGATGCAGCTGGTGTCCGTTCCTGCGGGCATGCTGCTCATCGCCATTGGTTCCCGCCCCCGGATGCTGCGCCCGGCGTTTTACCTGGTCAGCATCACCATGGCCGCGGGGCTCGCCCTGCTCCTGGTCCTGCCGGTGGCGCTGGCCGTTGTTCCCGCCGTCCTGCTGGGGTTCGGCCTGGGCATCTTCCCGCTGGTGATGGTGATGATCAGCCGGAGCGGAGCCAGCACGGCCGAAACCACAGCACTGTCCACCCTTGCCCAGTCCAGCGGATACCTGCTCGCCACCGCCGGTCCTTTCGGCATGGGCCTGCTGCACAGCGCCACTGGCGGCTGGATCCTGCCCCTTTCCCTGCTGCTGGCCCTGGCACTGGTCCAGATTGTGGTGGCGCACCTGATCACGGGCAGCGCCATGACCCGCGGCGCAACTGGCACCGTTGCCGTCCGCACAGCCGGATCTCCTGCGGCCGAATCTCCAGCGGCCGAATCTCCCGCGGCCGGGAGGAAATAGGACGCCATGGCGCTCAGTACCTCCCACCGTCCGCCGCTTGCCGAGGAAGTCACGGCAAAGCTTCGCGCCATGATCCAGTCCGGTGACTGGCCCCTCCACCAGCGCATCCCCTCCGAGACCGGACTGATGACTGATCTGGGTGTCTCGCGGGGCACCCTCCGCGAGGCCATCAAGGCACTGGCGCACAGCGGCATGCTGGAAGTCCGCCGCGGAGACGGCACCTACGTCCGCGCCACCAGCGAGATCTCCGGCGCCGCCCGCCGCATGTACCAGGACCACACGGAGGCGCACATCCTGGAAGTCCGCCTCGGGCTGGACACCCAGGCGGCCCGGCTCGCGGCGCGCCACGCCACGTCCGACGACGTCGCGGCCCTGCGCGCCCTCCTCACCGGCCGGGCCCACGCCTGGGCCAGCGAAGACTATGCAGCCTGGGCACGGGCCGACTGGGGCTTCCATGAGCGGGTGGCCCAGGCGTCCGGCAACCCCCTGCTGCATGAGCTCTACATCAGCTTCGGCGCCGTGGTCCATGAGGACATGCTCAAGCAGCTCCTCCGGCCTGGATTCGACGGGCTCCAGCACGAGGGGCATGATCTCCTGCTCGAGGCCATAGAGCAGGGCGATGAGGAAGGGGCCGTGGCCACCGTAAACCGAAACCTCAACTCCTGCGCGGAGTGGCTGGCGGCGTAGCCCCTCCCCTTTCGAGTTTTTGTTCTTATATGCAGGCTTATCGGCAGGTGAAGCCTGCATACGTGGACAAAAACTCGCATTACCGGGGGAAGTCAAGCGGCCCGGGGTTTCACCCGGCCCTAATCGGTCAGTAGGCTTACTATCTGACGAAGGTTGTCTTCCTGGCGTGCTCTAACACGCGCACCAGGGTACCCGCCAACGAATGAGGAGTTCCCTATGGCGCGAGCACGCCTGACCGAACAGGTGCCGGGCACCGATACCCCGCAGCCGCTATCGGCGCCACATCCAAACGGGCACGAAGCGGCCGCGGCTCCAAAGAAACGCCCGGCCAAACAGCCCAGCGCACTCTGGACTGACGGGCTGGGCAGGGTGGGCACCCGGGCAGCCCAGGTCCTGCTGATCCTGACGGTGGCGGTGGTGTCCGTCTACGCGCTGATGCAGATCAAACTCCTGGTCATCCCGGTCCTGATCGCACTGATCCTGGCCGCGGCGATCGGGCCGTTCGTCAACATGCTCCGCCGCCGCGGCATCCCCGGCGGAGTGGCCACAGGCCTCGCTTTCGTGGCATTGCTGGCCGTGCTCGCAGGCATTTCCACCGTGATCTATTTTTCGGTCCGCAACCAGTGGGGCGAGCTGGCGGCTCAGGCTTCCTCTGGACTGGATGAGCTGGAACAGTTCCTGCTGACCGGTCCGGTTCCCATCGAGCAGGAACAGCTGGACCAGGCGCGCGAAGGGATAGTGCAGTTCGCCACCAGCAGCCAGGTCCGGTCCGGCGCCATCACCGGCCTGTCGGTGGTCACCGAATTCATTGCCGGGGCCAGCCTGATGGTGGTCATCCTGTTTTTCTTCCTCAAGGACGGCGCGAAAATCTGGACCTTCTTCCTCCGGCCCTTCAGCGGGCAACGGGAAGCGAAGCTGCGCCGGGTAGGGAGCCGGACGCTGGAAGTGCTGGGCGGGTACGTCCGCGGCACCGCCATCGTGGCCCTGGTGGACACTGTGGCCATCGGTGCCGCCCTGCTGATCATGCAGGTTCCACTGGCCTTTCCACTGGCCATCATCGTGTTCATCGGCGCATTCATTCCGCTGGTGGGCGCCACGGTGGCCGGCATCCTGGCCGCCCTTGTGGCGCTGGTGGCGAACGGCCCGGTTGTTGCGCTGATCGTGGTGGCCGTGGTGGTGGCGGTCAACCAGCTCGAAGGCGACCTCCTGCAGCCGATCGTGATGGGCAAGTCGCTGCAGCTCCACGCACTGGTAATCCTGATGGCACTGACCGCCGGCACCATCCTGGCCGGCATCGTAGGGGCCGTGTTGTCGGTGCCGCTGACCGCCGTCGCGTGGGCCATCATTCAGGTATGGACGGCGGAGGATCCAAACCTGGAGGACATGAACCCGGACCTGCCTCCCCCGCACAGCCAGCCGGTCTAGCCTCCGGAGGGGACGTACGACGACGGTCCGGCACCTGGGTGCCGGACCGTCGTCATACGTTCTCGTTGCGTTAGCGCTGCAGGCCCGCGAACACGTTCTTCGGCCGCTGCATCTCGCCGTGCTTCGCGCCGAGGATGACCACCAGGCCGGCGAACGCCGGGATGACCCACTGCAGCACCTTGAGCTGCTGCTGCGCCGCCTTCAGTTCGTCCGAGGCGTCCGGCCGCGGCTCCGTGGCACCCTCGGCGCCCTGATCGGCCAGCTTCTCCACCTTCTTGCCAAGGATGCCGGAGTACAGCGTCACAGCAGCGCCCACCACCGTCACCGCCGTCTTGATCACCGTGTCCCGCGCAACGCCGTCCTGCTTGGCAATGCGCTCCTTGTTTTCCCAGGCAATGGCAAGGTCCGCCACCAGGTGGGAGGCGAACGCGGCCGTCTGGAAGGGAGCCCACTTCATCCACCCGGCACTGGAGAGCCGGGTCCGCTCTGACGGCTCCCTGGCCGCCGCTGCCGCGCCGTTCAGGCCGATGGCACCCATCAAGGATCCACCGAACCATGCTGCTGCCGTCAGATCGTGAACCGACCGGGCAATAAGATTTCCTGCCATGATGTGCATTCCTAACGTTGAACTGGTTACAGATGCCGTGCCTGCGGACCTCTCTTGCCGTGTCCCCTCAAGGTCATGGTGCGCCTATGGTAAGCACACTTACTAATGTTACGAAAGCCCGTCTTGTACAGGCACAACGCGTAATATCTTGGGCATGGGTACTACAGGGAGTTTGTTCGGCTGGGCCTTTGGTGACCCCGCCCGTGAAGATGACGGCAGCTACGTGGAAAAGCTTCAGCGCGAAGCGTTCGGGAATGCGCGGGACACTGCCAAAGCCAAGGGCGTGGCAGTGGTGCCGGGCACCGAAGTCTTCACCGTGCTAAGCGGAAACGATTCCCTCGTGGAGCTGGAGAACGCCCCCGGGCAGCTGGTGGTCCGCTGCACCGTCCACGTCGAGGGACCAGGCGCGGAGAAGATCCGCGCCGAAGGACCCATGAACGGCTAAGCAATGTCGGACAGCGACTCCACCCTCAGCCAGGCAGCGGACGCCGTCGAGGAGGCCTCGAACCACCCGGCCCTCGACGTCCTGGCCCGGGCCGGGTTCGCAGTCATGGCGCTGCTGCACGTCATCATCGGGGCCATCGCCATTGCGGTGGCCTTCGGCCAGCCCGGAGAGGCGGAGCCCACGGGCGCCATCGAACAGCTCGCGGCCAATGCGTGGGGACCGGCCGTGATGTGGGGCTGTGTGGCTGCGTGCCTCGGCCTTGCTTTATGGCAGGCCAGCGAAGCCACACTCCGGGCCCGCCGCCTTCCCCGCAAGGAGCGGCTGGCCAAGCTGGTTTCCTCGGGCTTCCTGGCCATCGCCTACGGGAGTGTAGGCCTCAGTTTCGCGGGTTTCGCCGTCGGGCTGCGGGGCGACTCCAGTGAAAGCACCCGCGATTTCAGTGCTTCGCTGATGGGAACTCTCTGGGGGCTGTGGGCGCTGGTGGCGTTGGGCCTGACCATCGTCGGGATCGGCGTGTACTTCGTCTTCAAGGGCATCCGGCGGGGGTTCAAGGAGGAACTCTTCCACTTCGACGGCACCCGGCGCGGGCGGCTTATCGACAGCCTGGGCATCTCAGGCCATATCGCCAAAGGCGCTGCCCTGTGCCTCACCGGGCTTCTCTTTGTGATCGCGGCCGCGAAGCATAACGCCAACGAATCCACGGGCTTGGATGGCAGCCTCAAGGCGCTCCGGGACCACCCCTTCGGCCCCTACCTGCTGGTTGCCATCGGGGCCGGATTCATCGCCTACGGAATTTTCGCCCTCATCCGGTCGCGCTTCGGGCGGATGTAGCTCCACTACAGGAAGGAACGCCATGTCCACCGTGTCACAGCTGTTCAACACCCCCGCCGCCGATGTCTGGCGGGTCATTGCCGACGGCTGGCTCTATTCCGGCTGGGTAGTGGGTGCCTCAAGGATCCGCGCGGTGGATGACACCTGGCCGCAGCCCGGCTCACGCCTCCACCATTCCGTGGGGGCGTGGCCGATGGTGATCAACGACAGCACCCGGGTGACCGCTGCCCAGCCGGAGAAGTCATTGGAACTGGTGGCGCGCGGCTGGCCTCTGGGCGAGGCCAAGGTGGTGATCACCCTGCAGGACCAGGGCAACCAGTGCGTTGTCACCATGGCCGAGGATGCGATCCGCGGCCCGGGTAAGGCCCTACCCAAGGTTCTTCGGGACCCGATGATCACCATGCGCAACCGCGAGACGCTTAAGAGGCTGGAGCTGATGGCGGCAGGCGGAGCCGGGAAGTAGCGCGGGCGGGTTAACTACTGAGCGGTCAAAGTGAAGGTTGATGCCTGGTCACCGAAGTCATCGCTGACCACTACCTTGACCGGCCCCTTCTTGACGTCAAACGCAATGAGTCCCTGGCGGAGATCCCCGGCGCCCACTTCCTCAGTGGGCAGGCCGCCCAGGCCATCCTCAAGATAGATCCGTTCGCCCTGGTTGCCCTCTGAGTCGTAGACCTCGAAGTTCATCGGGGCGGCGGTGCTGGTTCCGGTGAGCGTTTCCCATGAGACCTCCACCACCAGGAACCCTCCGTTCGCCGGTTTCAGGTAGGACATGGCGGGAATCTCGGCGGCGTACAGGGAATCGAGGACGCCGATCTTTACGGTGTTGCCTTCGGAGACGGTGGCCACGAGGGAGTTTTCATCGGTGGTGCTTCCGGATGATGGAGCGGGCGCTGCCCGCGAGGCCGAGGGAAGAGGCGGCTGAACGGGAACATTCCTGCCCTCGAGGGCCTGGGCCGTAATGCTGATGGACACGATAGTGAGCAGGATTCCGGTGATCATGCTTGCGAGCCAGAGAACTCCGGTAATGATCCACGCCTTCTTTCTGTTCTCCGGGTAGCCTTCCAGCGGACGGCCATCCTTGTCCCTGGCATTCCCGGTCAGCGTGATGACCAGGTCAACGATGGCCCAGATACCCAGTCCGCCCAGCGTCAGCAGCTTGGCGACGCCGGTGCCGATCTTGCCGAGATAGAACCTGTCCGCGCCCAGGCTGCCCAGCAGGAGGGACAGAATCCAGGTGGTGACGAAGGACTTGCCCGGCCCGCCGGCGTAAGGAACCTGCCCGTACGGCTCCGGCTGGTAGCCGCCGGGCTGTCCTCCCTGGTAGTGCCCGGCGAAACTGGAAGGAGCGGGCGGAACCGGCGGAACTGACGCGCTGTTTTCGGGCGCAGGCGGGTAACTGGGTGAGCTCATGGCGGGTCCTTTGGTGAGGGCAGGCGGAATGGCAGCGGCTGGCCGGAGCCGGCAAGCGTTTGTCCAATGAATTTACTTTATCGGCCAAAAAAGTGGGATGGGCAGAAATGCCCATCCCACTGATTTGACTTCGAAAAGCGCTAGACCTGCGCGGCTACACCGTCGCGGGAGATGTCCACCATGTCCTCGCGCGGCACCACCTTGATCCGCTCACGCTTGACCTCAACACCATGTGAACCGCCTGCTTCCGTGGCCGCTGCGCCGAGGGCCAGTTCGTGGGCGTCCAGTGCCAGCCAGCCTTCCCAGCTGGTGAACTTCACGCCGCGGGCGTCGAGGAGTTCCACCACGGCGTCCTCGGCCGGAACGCTGGCCACCGGAAGGTTTTCGCGGTCTTCCAGCAGGTAGGTGACGGTCTCCAGGGCGTCGCCCTTGGTGTGGCCGATCAGGCCGACGGGACCGCGCTTGATCCAGCCCGTGGCGTAGATACCCGGCACATGGGTGCCGGAGGCATCCAGGACGCGGCCGCCGTTGTTCGGAACCACACCCTTCTTGTGGTCGAACTCGATCTCCGGCAGGGCGGAGCCGAAGTAACCGATGGCGCGGTACACGGCCTGGACCGGGTAGTCCACGAACTCGCCGGTGCCGCGGGCGTTGCCCGTGCCATCCAGCTCGGTGCGCTCGAACTTGATGCCGGCCACCTTGCCGGGCGTCTCGGCGTCGTCATAGATCTCCACCGGGCTGTGCAGGAAATGCAGGTGCAGGCGGCGGGAAGCCTTCAGCTCGGAGACGTCCTCGGGCTGCTCGGCGATCCAGTTGGTGAGCGTGCCAACCATGGTCTTGGTCTGGTTGTTCGTCTGGATCTGGCGGTCCGATTCCTCGTCGAACTCGAAGTCCTCCGGGTACAGGATGATGTCCACGTCCTTGGAGTGGGACAGCTCGCGCAGCTCCAGCGGGGTGAACTTGACCTGGGCGGGGCCGCGGCGGCCGAAGACGTGAACGTCGGTGACCGGCGAAGCCTTCAGGCCGGCGTAGACGTTGTCCGGGATTTCCGAGACCAGCAGGTCGTCGGCGTGCTTGGACAGGACGCGCGCCACGTCCAGGGCAACGTTTCCGTTGCCGATCACGGCGATTTCCTTGGCTTCCAGAGGCCATTCGCGGGGGACGTCCGGGTGGCCGTCGTACCAGGAGACGAAGTCCGCGCCGCCGTAGGAGCCGTCCAGCTCGATGCCGGGGATGTTCAGGTCCGCGTCCTTGATGGCGCCGGTGGCGAAGATGACGGCGTCGTAGTGGGTGCGGAGGTCCTCGATGGTGAGGTCGGTTCCGTAGTCCACGTTGCCGAAGAAGCGGATGTCGCCGCGGTCCAGGACCTTGTGCAGGGCGTTGACGATGCCCTTGATACGGGGGTGGTCCGGGGCCACGCCGTAGCGGATCAGGCCGTAGGGTGCCGGGTAGCGGTCAAAGAGGTCGATGCTGACGGTCAGCTCGCCGCTCTTGACAGCCTCGCTCTTGGTGAGGATGTCCGCGGCGTAGACGCCTGCCGGGCCGGAGCCCACGACGGCGACGCGCAGCGGACGGTCGGCAGAACCTACGGTGGTGCTTGATGACACGGCTGTGTTCCTTTTCTTGGATCCGTCCCAACTAAGTAGCGCTAAGTGTCGTTTTGAGGGCTCAAAACGACACTTGGCGCTACCCAGTTGGGTGGGGGCTAGGTGGTGACGGAGGTCTTGCGGGGGCTGTTCGGGGTGGTGGTTCCGTAATCAGCGGTTTTGAAGTGCGACGGCGCGAACGGGCTCACGCGCACCACGTCACCGATGACTATGACTGCCGGGTTGGCCACACCGGCGGCTTCCGCCTGGTCCGCGATGGAACCGAGGGTGCCGATGGTGACGCGCTGGTTGGGCAGGTAACCGTTCTCCACGATACCAACCGGGGTGTCCGCCGGCATGCCGGCTTTGCCCAGGGCGGACGCGGATTCGCGCAGCTGGCCCACACCCATCAGCAGCACCACCGTGTGGTCGGGGCGGGCCGGCACCTCCGAGAGTTCCTCGTGTCCGGTCACCACGCTGAAGCCCTTGGCGAGGCCGCGGTGCGTCACGGGGATGCCGGCTGCGGCGGGGACGGAAATCGCGGACGTGACGCCGGAAACCACCTCAACCTCGACGCCGTGCTGCCGGCAGTACTCGGCTTCCTCGCCGCCGCGGCCCAGGACGTAGGGGTCCCCGCCTTTGAGCCTGACCACGCGGTGGCCCTTGAGTGCTTCGGCAACGAGGATCTGGTTGATCTCTGACTGCGGCACCGGGTGGTGGCCCGGGGTCTTGCCAACCTCGATGACGCGGACATCCGGTGCCAGTTCGTTGAGCAGTTCGCGGGGGCCCAGGCGGTCTGCCACCACAACGTCGGCCTGGCCCAGGAGCCGGCGGCCGCGGACGGTGATGAGCCCGGTGTCGCCGGGACCGCCGCCCACCAGGGCAACGGAACCATTACTGGCGGCCCGGCGGCGGCGCAGCGGAAGGTCGCCGGTTTCGAGAGCAGTGGCGACGGCGTCACGGACGGCCATGGCGCGGCGCGGGTCTCCCCCGGCGTTCACGGCAATTTTGACGTCGTCCACTTCTGCGACGGCAGGGGTCCAGGCGGCGGAGGCTTCATGGTCGGAGGCATTGACGCACCAGATGCGCTGAGCATCGGCGTCGGCGGAAACCTGGGCGTCCACCGCGGAATCACCGGTGGCGGTCTGGACGAACCAGACGCCGTCGACGTCGGAGGAAGAGTAGGTGCGCGGTTCCCAGGTCAGGAGGCCGGCGTCGGCCAGTTCCCGGAGTGCAGCGCAGGTAACGGGAGCCACGACGGTAACCCGTGCACCCGCGTCGAGCAGCCCCTTGGCGCGGCGCGCAGCAACGGGGCCGCCGCCCACCACCAGCACGGGGCGGCCGAGAAGGCGCAGTGCTGTGGGGTAGATATCCTGAATTGCCATGAATCAACGGTAGGGCCGCGTCACAATCGCCCACAAAGGCCGAGCAACACCAGTTCACGTAAGGTAACGCTGCGTCACATAGTGCCGCAGGCGGGATGGGCCGCCCAGTCCTGGCATAACTGCGTAACTTTTGGGTCCAGCGCAGAACCCGGCCGGTGGAATGACGCGGCGGGTGCGGCGACAGGCGGACAAAAGTTACGCCTTTGGGTCCCCCGGACACAGCAAAGCCCGACGGCGGGAGTCGCCGTCGGGCTTTGCTGAAGGTGAGTTCGGGGCTGGCTTAGCGGGTGCTGCCGGAGAGGAGGCCGCGGCTGCGCAGGAGCCTCTTTTCGATCGGTGCGAACACCAGCAGTTCGATCAGGATGCCAACGGCGAGGATCAGCAGGATTGCGGCCATCACCACGGACATATCGGACAGCTGCCGGCCCTGGTCCAGCAGCGAGCCCAGGCCAAAGCCGATGGTGCCGCCCACCGCGATGATTTCCGCGGCCATCAGTGAGCGCCACGAGAACGCCCAGCCCTGCTTGAGGCCGCTCAGGTACCCGGGCAGAGCAGCAGGAAGGATGATCTGCAGTGCCATCTGGAGCCGGGACGCACCCAGGACGATGCCCACCCGGCGGTACTGCGGCGGGATCTGGTCCACGCCGGAAACGAGCCCGTTGATGATGGAGGGGATGGCGCCCATCAGGATCACGAAGTACACGGTGGCGTCGGTCAGGCCGAACCAGATGATGGCGGCTGGAACCCACGCCACGGACGGCAGCACCTGCAGTCCGGAAATCAGTGGCCCGAAAGCCCTGCGGAGCGGAGCCACCTGGGCCAGCAGCAGGCCGACGGGGGTGGCAATGACAACGCTGATCACAAAACCGATAATGCCGCGCTGCATGGAGGTCCAGACGGATTCCTGGAGCTTGCCCTCGTTCCACAGCACGCCCATCTGGGTCACAACGTCCAGCGGGCCGGGCACCAGATCGCGGCGCTTCACGCCAAGCGAGACGTAGAACTGCCAGATGAGCACCAGAACCACCAGGGCGGCGATGGGCAGGAGTACCCGGCTCCAGTCCACCCGGTGTTTACGGTCGGCGTCGGACTGCAGGGAGTCCAGGCCGGACTCAAGTTCCCGAAGATCCTCGTGGCCGGTGGAAGTCCGCGTCAAAGCGGCATGCACGTGAGGGGTTTCGGAGGGTTCGGTGATTGAGCCTGTCGAAATCCTGGTTTCGACAGGCTCAACCGCCGGATCAGACACGGAGTTACTTGGCATGGCGGCGAATCTCCTCACGCAGCCGGGCGGTGATGACCCCGGTCAGCTGGCCGGCAAGCCCGGCATCGGTTCGGTGTTCCTCGGTGACTGCCCATTCCTGGACAACGCGGCCCGGGCGGGAGGACAGCAGCAGGACGCGCTGGCCCAGCCGCACGGCCTCGCGGACGTTGTGGGTCACGAAGACGATGGTGCGCCCGGTTTCCTTCCAGATGCGCTCCAGTTCGTCGTGCAGGAGGTCGCGGGTGATGGCGTCCAGAGCGGCGAACGGCTCGTCCATCAGCAGCAGCTGCCGGTCCTGTGCCAGGGAACGGGCCAGGGACACACGCTGCCGCATGCCGCCGGACAGCTCGTGCGGGCGTTTGTCCCCCGCGGTGCCAAGGTGCACCAGCTCAAGGAGCTCCTGCGCCTTCGCCTTGCGCTCGGCCTTGCCCATGCCGCGCAGCTTGAGCGCCAGTTCGATATTCTCCCGGGCCGTGAGCCAGGGGAACAGCGCGGCGTCCTGGAACATAAACGCGGCACCGTCGCTGGGCACTTCGAGGGCGCCCGACGTCGGCGCCTCGAGTCCGGCGATGATGTTCAGCAGGGTGGATTTGCCGCAGCCGGAGGCACCGAGGAGGGCGACGAACTCGCCCTGGCCGATGTTGGCGTTGACGTCGTCCAGCACCGGGGCGCCATCGCCGAAGCGCTTGCCCAGGTTTTCCAGTACGACTGGCATGGTGCCGTCCTTAGGTAGGTGGGGTGGATCAGTTTTGGCCGAGGCCGGCGGCGGAAATCTTGATGGTGCTGCCTGTGGCGGCAGTGACCTCGTTCAGGGGGCGGAGGTCGAACAGTCCGTTGAGGTTGGCCAGCTTGGTGGTGCCGGCCTCCACGCCGTCCTGCAGCAGCCGGGGGTAGCTTCCGGCCAGCGGGTCCAGGGTGAAGGTGATGTTGGCCAGGGACCGCGCAAGGACGTCATCCGCCAGTGCCGCGCCTGCTGATTCCTGCAGGGCGGAGTTGATGACGGCGGCCTTCTGCGCCGCGGGCGCTTCGTTCAGCCACGCAACGGACTTCGCATGACCAGCGAGGAGCGCCTTCACGGTGTCCGGGTGGTCGGCCGCGAATTTTTGGTTCACGATCAGGACGGTGGTGGGGAATTCGCCGGGCTTGCCGGTGCCTGTGCCGTCCCACAGGTCCTTTTCGTCCACCAGCACCTTCGCTCCGGCCTGGAGCACCAGACGGGACGCCCACGGCTCAGGTAACCAGGCGCCGTCGAGCTTTCCGTCCTGGAAAAGCTTCAGGGTCTGCGCGTTTTCGGTGGGGTTGATGGCGACGTCGCCGCTGCCGTCCACGTTGGTTTTGTACCCCTGGTCCGCGAGCCAGGCGCGCAGGGCAACATCCTGCGTGCCGCCCAGCTGCGGGGAAGCCAAAGTCTTGCCCAAGAGGCCCGCAGCCGAGCTGATCTCCGGTTTGACCACCAGTTGGGCACCACCGGCAGCGGCCCCGGCAACGATCCTGACGGACTCCCCCTGGCTCTTGACGAAGGAGTTGATGGCCGGGTTGGGGCCGATGTAGGCGGCGTCGATGGCACCGGCATTGAGCGCCTCAATGGCGGCAGGACCGGCGTTAAACGTCTCGGTGCTGAGCGCGGTGCTGCCCAGGGCTTCGGCCAGGAAACCCTGCTTGATGCCGACCAGTGCGGGAGCGTGCGTGACGTTGCCAAAGTAGCCCAGCTTCAGTTCTGCGGCCGGAGCGGGTTCAACTGCCTGGGCCTCGGTATTGCGGGAAACAGTGGACCCCACCACGGCGCCGAGGGCGATCAGCAGCACCAGCCCGATGGCCAGGGCAGCCTCGATGGCACGCTTGCGCTGGGGAACAGCGCTTTCGCCTGCCACGATGCGGGTCATCCCGGGCTTGGAACTAGTCATTGTTTCACCATAGGGAGTGACCCAAACCCGTTCAACGAAGCGGAAACGGGGGGTCACGAAGGTTCATGTAGCGTCACATTCCGCTGCACCACTTGGGGTCTGCGCTGTTGCCCGCCCGCAAGAATCGAGTACTCGCTACTCGTGCTTCCCGGCGCCCTGCCACGTAGCGTCCATAAAAGTCCTGCTGGGGAGGCTCATAAGCGAATTGACTTATAGGGGCAGGTCATGGGTAACGAGCTGTGCAGGCATAAGTGTTACGTGGTTGGGCCCGGCGCCGGGACTGGCCTCGAGGCGTTGCTGTGACCGAGGGCGACGCCTATGCCCCGCTCCTGGACCCCTCAGTGCTGGAGAGGCTGCGCGATGAACTCGAGGACGATGAGGGCGTCTGGAAGGTGTTCGTGCAGAACTTTATCGAGCAGCTCCCCGAACGGAATGAGAGGCTGCGGCAGGCATTGACCACCGGTGACGTCACGGGGGCCATGGATGCCGTACTCAGCCTCAAAACTTCCAGCCAGATGGTGGGCGCGGAACGGCTGGCTGGCCTGGTTATGGACCTGGAGCAGGCCCTGCGCCATGACATCCTCGGCAGCGATCCGGCCGTAGCGCTGCCCCAGCTGGCCGCGGCCCATCTCCGGCGGATCAAGCAGTGCAGCCGGCAGACCACCTACCTCCTCCAGGCCACGCTGAAGCGGAAGCCGGACGGGGGCTGAGCGGCTTCAGTTGCCCTTGACATTAATCAGTTGCCGCAGCTTGTGCCGGACCTTGACCAGGTCTGCGGCGTCCTGCATCACCTGGTCGATGGGTTTGTAGGCGGCCGGGATTTCGTCGATGAAGGCTTCCGAAGCCCGGAACTCGATCCCGCGCATGGCCTTCTTCAGCTCGTCCAGGCTGAAGGTCCTGCGGGCGGCGTTGCGTGAGTACTCCCGGCCGGCCCCGTGTGGTGAGGAGTTCAGGGAGGCGGGGTTGCCCAGGCCTTCCACCACATACGACGCCGTCCCCATGGATCCTGGAATCAGTCCGGGATCGCCGGGCCCGGCCTGGATGGCGCCTTTCCGGGACACCCAGACTGACCTGCCATAGTGGGTTTCCTGCTGGGTGAAGTTGTGGTGGCAGTTAATCCGTTCGCGCTCCTGCACCCGGCCGCCCACCCAGCGGCCGAACTGGCTGCTGAGGCGGTCCATCATCTCCTCCCTGTTCAGGAGCGCGAAGTGCTGGGCCCAGCGCAGCTCTGCCATGTAGCGGTCGAACTGCGGCGTGCCCTCGTCCAGATAGGCAAGGTCCGGGTGGGGCAGGTGGATCTGGTGCTTCCGCGACACGTGCTGGGCGACGCCGATGTGATGCTGGGCGATTTTGTTGCCGATGCCGCGTGAACCGGAATGCAGGAACAGCCAGACGGCGTCGGTCTCATCGGCGCAGACTTCGATGAAGTGGTTGCCCGAGCCCAGAGACCCGAGCTGCAGCTCCCATTTGGCCACATACTGGGCCGGGTTGAACCCCGATTTGGCAGCGAGCTGCTTCAGTTCGGCGATCCGCGGCTCCGCGCTGGGCAGCACGGTCCTGTTGTTGTGCCCCGCGGAGAGCGGAATGACACGTTCGATGTCTTCACGGAGCTTTTTGCGGTCCTTCGGGAGGTCCGTCAGCGAGTACTGGGTCCGGACGGCGATCATGCCGCAGCCGATGTCGACGCCTACGGCCGCGGGGATGATCGCGTGCAGCGTGGGAATCACCGAGCCCACGGTGGCACCCTTGCCCAGGTGGGCATCGGGCATGAGGGCCAGGTGGGGATAAATGAAGGGCAGCTCCGCCGTCATCACGGCCTGCTCCCGGGTCTGGACATCCAGGATCGACGCCCAGTTGAGCAGCTTGCTGTTGATGGTTTCCATGTGCCGCCTCCCACTGCCGGATGAGGACTAACGTGAGTCTTAGGCTACCGCCCGGTCCCCAAGGCCGCCTTGAACCGGTTCCCCGGAAGGAGACGCACCATGGTGAACACACCGGGAGCAATGCGGACTTCCAGAAGCTCAAGTCAACCCTGGAGGGCGGCGCAGCCCCCAGTTGACGGGGAAACGGCAAAACCGCGGCTTGTTCACAAAACCGGACCGTGAAGGTTAGGTTTTACGAACAAGCCACGGTTTCGGTGGCGGACCTAGATGCTGTAGCGCTCGTCCTCGTGGTCGCCCGGGTGGTCCTTGACCAGGCCGGCCGCCAGCGTGTTGCCGTCCAACGGATCGATCACCAGGAACGCGCCGGTGCGGCGGTGGTGCAGGTAGTTCTCCAGCGGCAGCGGTGCGGCGAGCCGGAGCTGCGCGTGGCCGATGTCGTTCAGCTCAAGGTTGGAGGCGGGCTCCAGCTTGAAGGACGCCAGATCCAGCTTGCCGGACACGTTGCGGACCAGGGCCTGCACCGTGCGGGTGCCGTGCTTGACCAGCACCTTCTGGCCTTCGCGGAGCGGCTTTGGGGACAGCCAGCACAGCGCTGCGTACAGGTCGGCCGAGGCTTCGCGGACGGTGCCGGCAGCAGCAATGGTGTCACCGCGGGCGACGTCGAACTCCTCGGCCAGGCGGATCGCCACGGACTGCGGCGCGGCGGCTTCCTCCAGGGAGGCGCCGGCGAAGTCGATGCCCACCACCGTGGTGGTGCGCGGGTCCTGGCCGGGCGTCAGTACTGAGACCCTGTCCCCCACCTTGACGGAGCCTTCGGTGATCTGGCCGGCGTACGCGCGGTAGTCACGGTAGGCCTCGACGTCCAGGCCGGCTGCAACGGCGTCCGGAGCGAGGGCGCCCTGTGGCCGGACAACCAGCTGCACCGGGAAGCGGAAGCTCTCCAGGTGGCTTTCCAGTTCGTCAGCAGCCGGGAGGGTTTCGAGCACCTCGAGCAGCGCGGGGCCGGTGTACCAGGGGGTCCGCTCGGAGCGCTCCACCACGTTGTCGCCGTCGAGCGCGGACACCGGGATGACCAGCAGGTCGGCGATGCCATCCGAGCCAAGGCCCAGCTCCCGCCCAACCTGCTGCACGTCGGCTTCGATCTCGCGGAACACGGACTCGCTGAAGTCCACCAGGTCGATCTTGTTCACAGCCACGATCACGTGGGCCACGCGCAGCAGCTGCAGCACGGACAGGTGCCGGCGGGTCTGCTCCAGCACACCCTTGCGGGCGTCAATGAGGACGACGACGGCATCCGCCGTGGACGCGCCGGTCACCGTGTTCTTGGTGTACTGGACGTGCCCGGGGCAGTCGGCCAGAATGAAGCTGCGGCGGTCCGTGGCGAAGTAGCGGTAGGCGACGTCGATGGTGATGCCCTGTTCGCGCTCGGCGCGCAGGCCGTCCGTCAGCAGGGCGAGGTCGATGCCGCCCTTCTCGCCGCCGAACCCGCGGTCCGCTGAGGTGCGGGCAACGGCGTCGAGCGTGTCAGCCAGGATGGCCTTGGAATCGTGAAGGAGGCGGCCCACCAACGTGGACTTGCCGTCGTCGACCGATCCTGCGGTGGCGAACCGGAAGAGAGTGGTGGGCAGGCCTTCGTTGATTGAGCCTGTCGAAATCTCGGAAATCGTGCTCATTAGAAATACCCGTCCTTCTTGCGGTCTTCCATCGCGGCCTCGGAGATGCGGTCATCTGCCCGGGTAGCGCCACGTTCGGTGAGGGTGGAGGCAGCAACTTCAACCACCACGTCGGAGACGGTGTACGCGTCGGACTCCACGGCGCCGGTGCAGGACATGTCCCCCACAGTGCGGTAGCGGACGGTCTTGGTGATGACGTCCTCGTGCGGCAGCGGCTGGGACACCTCGCCCACCGCGCGCCACATGCCGTCGCGGGCGAAGACCTCGCGCTCGTGGGCGTAGTACAGGCCGGGCAGCTCGATGTTCTCACGCTCGATGTAGCGCCAGATGTCCAGCTCGGTCCAGTTGCTGATGGGGAACGCACGGACGTGCTGGCCCACAGTGTGGCGGCCGTTGTACAGGTTCCAGAGCTCGGGGCGCTGGTTGCGCGGATCCCACTGGCCGAACTCGTCGCGCAGGCTCAGGATGCGCTCCTTGGCGCGGGCCTTGTCCTCGTCCCGGCGGCCGCCGCCGAAGACGGCGTCGAACTTGTTGGACTGGATAGCGTCCAGCAGCGGGACGGTCTGCAGCGGGTTGCGGGTGCCGTCGGCACGCTCAGCCAATTCGCCGCGGTCGATGAACTCCTGCACCGAGCCCACCACGAGCTTCAGGCCCAGCCGCTCAACGGTCCGGTCACGGAAGTCGATGACCTCGGGGAAGTTGTGGCCGGTGTCCACGTGCAGCACGGGGAACGGAACCTTGCCCGGCCAGAACGCCTTGGTGGCCAGGTGGAGCATCACCACCGAATCCTTGCCGCCGGAGAACAGCAGCGCGGGCTTCTCGAACTCGGCAACAACCTCGCGGATGATGTGGATGGCCTCGGACTCGAGGGTGTCCAGGCTGCTCAGTCGGGTTGATCCGCCGAATGCCGCCCCCGCCCCTTCGCCGCGCGGCTGATCTTCGATCAGTCCAGCGCGCGGCTCCGACAGGCCCGAAGCCACTCCCTGGGCGGCATTCGGCGTCTCAGTAGCGTCAGTTTCCAGCACAGACAGCTCCAGATCCTCGTTGGTGGTTTGGGTGCTCATACGTGTAGTCCGCATTCTGTCTTGTCGGTGCCTGCCCAGCGGCCGGCGCGGGGGTCGTCGCCGGGCGCCACCTTGCGGGTGCAGGGCTGGCAGCCAATGGAGGGGTAACCCTGGGAAAGCAGCGGGTTGACGGGCAGGAGGTTGTCGTCCGAGTACTGGACCAGCTGGTCGAACGTCCACGCGGCCACCGGGTTGACCTTGACCAGGCCGTTGGCCTCGTCCCAGGTGACCAGCGGGGTGTTGGTGCGGGTGGGGGCCTCGTCGCGGCGGACGCCCGTGAACCAGAGCTCGTAGCCGGACAGGGTGCGGCGCAGCGGAGCCACCTTGCGGAGGGCGCAGCACTGGGCGGCATCGCGGGCGAAGAGGTCCTTGCCCAGGAGCCGGTCCTGCTGCTCCACGGTGTTCTCGGGGAGCACGTCCACCACGTTGACGCGGAGGTTCGCTGCCACCTCGTCGCGTGTGGCGTAGGTTTCCGGGAAGTGGTAGCCGGTCTCCAGGAACAGGACGTCGACGCCGGGCAGCTGGTCCGCGACCAGGGCCGGCAGGACGGCGTCGGCCATGGAACAGGCTACGGCCACCGCGGGCAGCTCAAAGTTGCGCTCCACCCAGGCGATGACATCGCGGGCGGGGGCGTCCCAGCCGAGCTCCGCAGCGCCGGCTTCGGCGAGGGCCTTCAGCTCCTCCTTGCTGCGGAGCTTGGGGGTTTCGGCAGCCTTGGTTTCGACAAGCTCAACCACCGGGGTTTCGGCAGCCTTGGTTTCCACAAGCTCAACCACCGTCGCCTCTGCCTCGGCAGGCGCAACCACCGGGTCCAGTCCGAGTGCGTGCTTACTCACTGGAGTGCCTCCTCGTCTGCTGCGTGCGCCCACTCGGCGAAGGTCTGGCCTTCGGCGCGCTGCGCCACGAAGGTGCGGACTACGCGCTCCACGTAGTCGGGCAGGTCGTCAACGTACACCTTGAGGCCGCGGACGGTACGTCCCAGCCCGGCCTCCTCGCGGTCGTTGGAAGCCAGCCCGCCGCCCAGGTGGACCTGGAAACCCGGGGAGGGGTCGCCGTCGGGCGTGGGAAGCATCATGCCCTTAAGGCCGATGTCCGCCGTCTGGATCCGGGCGCAGGAGTTGGGGCAACCGTTGATGTGCAGGGACAGTGCGTGCGGCAGTTCGCCGGAGGCGGCGAGGTCACCCAGGCGGCGTTCCAGCTCAGCCACGGCGGTGGCGGCCGTGTGCTTTGTCTCCACGATGGCCAGTTTGCAGTACTCGATGCCTGTGCAGGCAATGGTGCCGCGGCGGAACACGGACGGGCGGGCGGACAGGCCCAGGGCGTCCAGCTCGGCCACGAGGGGCTCCACCTGGTCCTTCTCGACGTCCAGGACCACGAGCTTCTGGTGGGGGGTGGTGCGCAGCCGGTAAGAGCCGCGGGCCTCCAGGGTGTCCGCAAGCTTCACCAGTCCGGAACCGGACAGGCGGCCGGCCAGCGGGGTGGCGCCGATGAAGAACTTGCCGTCCTTCTGCTCGTGCACGCCGATGTGGTCGCCGGGGGTGGTGGGCTTTGGCGCGGCCGGACCGTCGGCCAGCTTGTAACCGAGGTATTCGTCCTCGAGAATCTGGCGGAACTTCTCCGGACCCCAGTCGGCCATCAGGAACTTCAGGCGCGCCTTGGTGCGCATGCGGCGGTAGCCGTAGTCGCGGAAGATGCTGGTGACGCCGAGCCATACATCCGCGGCCTGCTCGGGCTTGACGAATGCACCCAGGCGCTTGCCGAGCATGGGGTTGGTGGACAGCGCGCCGCCGGCCCAGAGGTCGTAGCCAATGCCCAGCTCGGGGTGGCGCACGCCTACGAGGGCGAAGTCGTTGATCTCGTGGACCACGTCCTGGCTGGGGTGGCCGGTGATCGCGGTCTTGTACTTGCGGGGCAGGTTGGACAGCAGCGGGTTGCCGATAAACCGCTCGCCCAGCTCTTCGATCAGGGGCGTGGGGTCGATGATCTCGTCCTTGGCGATGCCGGCAACGGGCGAGCCCAGGATAACGCGGGGAACGTCGCCGCAGGCCTCGGTGGTGGACAGGCCAACACCTTCAAGGCGGGTCCAGATCTCGGGGATGTCCTCAACCCGGATCCAGTGCAGCTGGATGTTCTGGCGGTCCGTGAGGTCGGCAGAATCGCGGGCGAAGTCCACCGAGATCTGGCCGATGACGCGCAGCTGCTCGGTGGTGAGCGCGCCGCCGTCGATCCTCACGCGGAGCATAAAGTACTTGTCCTCAAGCTCGTGCGGCTCAAGGGTTGCGGTCTTGCCGCCGTCGATCCCGGGCTTGCGCTGGGTGTAGAGGCCCCACCAGCGGAACCGGCCGTGCAGGTCCTGGCCGGGGATGGCGTCGAAGCCCTCTTTGGAGTAGATGGTCTCGATACGCTCGCGCACGTTAAGGCCGTCGTCTTCCTGTTTCCAGGTTTCGTTGGCGTTCAGGGGCGTTTTGCCGTCCACTTTCCACTGCCCGTGCGGTTTCGCGGCGGGTCGGGACGGGCGGGCCGGGCGCTTCGGGGCGGCGGTGTCCGCGGACGCTCCGGCTAGAGCTGTATCAGTCATGCATCGACTGTAGGTCCCGTCCGAAGAGCGTCACAAAGGCCCGGAAACGTTGAGTCACCTAGGGAAATATTTCGTCACGAAACGCCGGACGGCCTTGAAGAAGCCACCCTCCTGTGCATCGGCTGGCCGCCCTGAGGGTGCTGCTTCAGGGGCATTGGCTGGTGCTGTGGAAGGCGCTTCAGAGGGTGCCGCCGCGAGGACTTCCCGGGCCTTCGCGACGGCGGCGTCGTACCGTTCCAGCGCGATCTCCGCCAGCACGGGTGACGGCAGCAGGGGTTCGGTCACGACGTCGGCCCCCGCCTTTGCCAGCTGGTCGTGGAAGTAGCCCGGCGCCAGGAGGTAGGAGGCAATCACCACACGGCCGCCGACGTCGACAGCCCCCGCAGACTCCCCCGCGCCGGCACCTCCCTCAAGTTCCTCGCGAAGCATTGCGACGGCGTCGGGCACGGACGGCTTGGCGGAGGCACCATAGGCGGCCACTATCCGGTTGGACCGCAGCTCCTGAAGCTGGCCCAGCAATTCTTCAACGCTGACGGCAGCCTTGGGGTTGGATGAACCCGCGGCGGCGAGGACAATCACGTCATTGTCCGTGACTCCCGCTTCGCGCAGCCGCTGGTCGAGGAGGGCGGCGAGGCGCGGATCCGGGCCCAGCGGAGCGGCCGCCGCACTTCCCGGCCGGCTCTTCACGGCCCGCGCAATATCCACCTTCACGTGGTAGCCCACACTGAGCAGCAACGGCACCACGACGGCGGACTCACCCGCCGGCAGGCCCGCCACCACGTCCACCAGATCGGGCTGCTGGACATCCACGTAGGCTTCCCGGACGTCGAGGCCCGGACGGAGCGCTGCAATGGCATCGCGCAGGGCGTTGACCTCCGCGGCGCCTTGTGTGTTGGACGTCCCATGGGCGCAGGCGATCATGATGGGGCTGTTCATAGGGGCTAGCGTAACGTTGGAGCCGCCCTGTCCGCCCTCTTTGTAACCGCCGGGACGCTCCATGACATTCCCCTTTGACAACGCGCCCGTGTGGCTGGACCTGCTGGGCGTCTTCTTCTTTGCCGTCTCGGGTTCACTGCTCGCGGCGCGCAAGCAAATCGACATTGTGGGATCCCTGTTGCTGGCTTCCCTGGTGGGCCTCGGCGGCGGTGTAATCCGCGACATCATCCTTGGCGTGGTCCCGGCAGCCTTCACCAACCCCGCCTACCTGGTGCCGCCGCTGCTGGCCACGGTCCTGGTGTATTTCCTGTTCTCCAGAATCCAGCGGTACACGTCCCTGCTCACCCTGTTCGACGCCGGCGGGCTGGCCTTGTTCTGCATGACGGGCACCCTCAAAGCGCTGGCGACGGGCCTGAATCCAGTCGCATCGGTTCTCCTGGGGGTGACGTCGGCGGTGGGCGGGGGCCTGCTGCGGGACGTGGTTGCCAACGAGGTTCCGGAGCTTTTTAATCCCAAGGACATCTACGCGCTGCCGGCCTTCCTGGGGGCTGCCATGACCGCTGTCCTGTGGGTCCTGGGCGTGTTCAATGTTTTGACTGCAGCCGTGATCGCGGCGCTGGTCTTCACATTCCGGGTCCTGGCCTGGCGGCGCTCCTGGCAGGCCCCGCTCGCCGTGCGGGGGTGGCACCGGGCAGGGGCCCGCAACGGCGAATCACAGGGCCTCGATTAGCTAGGATATGAGCATGACTGACATGTTCCTCGAGAAGTTCCGCGCGCTTGTTCCGAAGTATCTCGAGGATGAATGGCAGGAAGAGGACGGCTTGTCCCCCGAGGAGCTGGACAAGGCCCTCGCCGACCACCAATTCCAGATTCCCCTGGTCCTGCGCGAGTTCTACCTGGCCATCGGCGGCTGCGAGGACCTGATGGAGGCGTACCACTACTTCTGGGATCCGGACGAGCTCGAAGTTGACGACGAGGGCTTCCTGATGTTCCTTGAGGATGAGGACGAGGAATATACCTGGGGCTTCCGGGTGGGCGATCTCGGCGTCCCGGATCCCATCGTGTACCGGCGCAACAACGCCCGGGGTCAGTGGAAGTCCGAAGAGGGCACCTTCTCCGAGTTCGTGTTCGACATGTTCGAGTGGGCCTTCGAGGACGACGAAGACTAGGGTTTCCGGCGGCTGCTGCTGGTGCTTACGCTTGGCTGCCCGCTGAGTCTCCCCAGGTTTTGAGCTTCTGACCGGCGTGTCCCGTAAATACGGCGGCGTTTCTGCCCGGCTCGGATTGAAACATGGGGAATCTCAGCGCACCACCCTGCCCCGCAGCACCTGCCACACCTCGTTTACGATCTTTTGCGGGTTGTAGACCACGTCTGCGTAGCCGTACCGGAGCACCGCATAACCGGAAAGCGTGCTCGCGTTGTTCCTGCCCCTGTCCTTCTTGACCTGCCGGGGCTCAAGGTGCGTGCCGCCGTCGATCTCCACAATGAGAAATCCTTCCAGGAGGAAGTCCACAATCCCGATCCCCGCCAGCTCCACCTGCGTCTCGGTATGGATTCCCTCGCTGCGGAAAAGGATGCGTGCCAGTACCTCGACGGGCGAGTCGGCCGTCCCGTCCACCAGCTCCAGCACCCTTCGGGCAGCGCCGTTCCGTCTACCCGGCAGCCGTTCATGCAGATAGCCAAGAGTTGTCACCCCTTGCCGCGCCGCGCTTTCCACCATGACCGCAGCTTCCACCGCCGGAAGGCAGCGCAGGCAATGTAGAAGGACGTCGGTGGTACTGGCCACCGGGCGCGGCCCATCGGGAGGAACCAGGGATTCCCGGTGGACCACCGCATCCTTGGGCCCCCCGTGCCGGCACAAAAGGTGGAGGGCCTGAGGTTCATGCAGCACCCAGAGCCGGCGATGAACCGCCGCAGAGGCGCACGTCAGCATGCCGTTGGCGAGGACAGCTCCCGTCATGTCCGCACGAGCGTCCGGCAGCGCCACTACTCCATGCCGAAGCCGTCGTATTTCGCCGCCCGCCACAGCGTTGCGGATGTTGCGGTCAGTAAAACCGGCTTGGAGGATCGTCGACGTGCGGGCAACCGAGCCGGCATGTTTGAGGAAACGGGTCAGGTCCATGCAGCCAGCAGACCCAAACTTCAGCACCCATGGCAGGGCGGTCAGGCTCTATGTGGACAAAGAGACCGCTGAATCTCCCCGGCTTATAGGGCACGCCCCTGCGTGTCGTCGAGACATGCCGGGAGATTGACCAGTCTCGTCCTAAAAGCTGGGGAAAACCAGCGGGAGAAAGTTTTGACATAGACAGTAACAAGGGACTTGCGCCTTGTGACAGATCTGTCATAGACTGTTCACGGATCCGCTAAACGCCTCCGGCGGGTCTGATGCGAACGGAGAGATAGCCTCGGTTCACAGCAACGTATGACTCGTATTGTTGCTGCGGACCGGGGCTATCCCGTTTAAGCAGGCGCAGCCTAAACAGAGTCACGGCGGCCATGAAGAAGCCCGGCGCCGTCCGCGGAGCCGGGCTTCCACAGAAACAGGAACTAGCTGGCGCGGTCCACCACAGCCACAGCGAAGTTGGACAGTGATTCCTTGACCACACCGTCCGGCAGCGGAGCAAGGGCGGCAATGGCCTCATTGGCCCACTGCCGCGCCACCACCCAGGATTCGGCGGTGACCGGGTGCTCGCGCAGCCCCGCAACAGCCTCGGCGAGGGCTTCGTCCGAGGTGAGGTCGCCGTCAATCAGTTTCAGGAGTTCGACGGCGGATTGGTCGCCATCCGCTGCCGCTTTCCGGAGGAGCAGCACCGGCAGGGTGGGGACGCCTTCACGCAGGTCCGTCCCCGGGGACTTGCCGGACTTGACCTTAATACCCGTCACGTCGATCACGTCGTCGGCAAGCTGGAAGGCCACGCCCACCTTCTCGCCATACTCCACCAGCACGGATTCGTAGGCAGGATCTGCCTCGGCGAAGATGGCACCGAGCTGCCCGGAAGCAGCAACCAGGGAGCCGGTCTTGTCTGCGATGACCGAGAGGTAGTGCTCCACCGGGTCCTCGTCCGGACGCGGCCCCACGGTCTCGTGAAGCTGGCCCAGGCAGAGCCGCTCGAAGGTGCGGGCCTGGATGCCCAGGGCGCGGGAGCCGAGCTCGGATACCAGGATCGAAGCACGCGCGAAGATGAGGTCGCCGGTGAGGACGGCCACAGAGTTGCCCCAGACCTCGTGGGCCGTCGGAGCGCCGCGGCGGAACGGAGCCGAGTCCATCACGTCGTCGTGGTAGAGGGTGGCCAGGTGGGTCAGTTCAACCACGACGGCGGCCTGCACCACGGCGGGAAGCGAGGCGTCACCGAGGTGTGCACAGAGCAGCGTCAGCAGCGGCCGGATGCGCTTGCCCCCAGCCTCCACCAGGTGCCGCGACGTTGCGTCCGCCAGCGGATCGGAGTTGGCAATGGCCTCACGAAGCTTCTTTTCCACCCGGGCAAGGTTGTTGGTGATCGCCGGTCCCAGCTCGGCATCCCCGGCGATGGCAGCGAACCCCGCGGGCAACTGCAGGCCGGTGGCGATGGCGGTGGTGTTCAGGCTGGGTTCGGAGTCCGGCAGGCCGTGTCCGGCGTGCGTCCAGCTGTGGTCTGCGGGGTTGGTCACGGGTTAACCCTAACTTTTTGTTGCGGATACCGCTGGTTCGAAGCCGACGGGGTGGCGGATGTATTCGATGTGGCCGGAACCAGCGACTCCAGGCCCCGGATCACCCGGTCCTCGAAGCCCTTGGCCGACGGGTCCGTGAGATTGGCCAGGAGCCGGACCACGAACCGCATCAGTACTGGGATGGGCATACCGGTCCGCAGCGCCAGCTTCATGACCGCCGGCTTGCCGATCAGCGCGGCGAACGCCCGGCCCAGGGTGAAGTGCGATCCCCACTGCTCCCGCACATAGTCCCCGTACCGCGAAAGGTGCGCGTCGGCATCGTACGTTCCGGCCGAGGAGGAACTGCGCGAGGAGGCGTCGATGATGAACTCAGCGGCAAAGCGGGCCGACTCCATGGCGTAGGAGATACCCTCGCCGTTGAACGGGGAGACCATGCCGCCTGCGTCGCCCAGGAGGAGCAGGCCGGGTGAGTAGTGCGGGGTGCGGTTGAAGCCCATGGGCAGCGCCGCGCCGCGGATCTCGCCCACCTGGTTCTCCGGGGTGAAGCCCCACTCGCCGGGCATGCCGGCGGTCCATTCGCGCAGGACCTGCTTGTAGTCGAGCTTGCCGAATTCCTTGGAGGAGTTCAGGATGCCGAGGCCCACGTTGGAAGTGCCGTCGCCGACGCCGAACACCCAGCCGTAGCCAGGCAGCAGCTTGCCGTCGCGGCCGGGGAGCTCGAGCCAGCCTTCCATCCAGTCGTCATCACTGCGCGGGCTGGTGAAGTAGGTGCGCACGGCCACGCCGAGGGGTCGGTCGTCGCGCTTCTGGATGCCGAGGGACACGGCTGTACGCGTGGAGTTGCCATCAGCGGCGAGTACGACGTCGGCACTGAACTCGTGCGTCTCCCCCGTCTTGCGTCCGGACTCGTCCAGCACTGCGGCCCGGACGCCGGTGACCCGGCCGCTTTCATCACGGATGGCGTCGGTGACGCTGTGCCGCTCCAGGATAGTGGCGCCGGCGGCCTGGGCGTGGCGGGCCAGTTCCTCGTCGAAGCCTAGGCGCGTACGGATGAGTCCATACTGCGGGAAGTCGGACACCTCGGGCCACGGGAGCTCGATGGTGCGGCCGCCGGCGATCAGGCGCAGGCCCTTGTTACGGCGCCAGCCCTCGTTTTCGGGATGCGGCAGGCCGAGCTTCTGGATTTCGCGGACGGCGCGGGGTGTGAGGCCGTCACCGCAAACCTTCTCGCGTGGAAAGCTCGTCTTTTCCAGAACGGTGACGTCGATGCCCGCCCTGGCAAGGTAGTACGCGGCGGTGCAGCCGGCCGGCCCCGCGCCGACAATCAGTACTTTCACAGGTCAGCGCGTGATGTTGCGGCGCAGCTTGGCCACCGGGCCCCTGTGCGCGGCGATGGCGGCGGCGGCGCTGTCCGGTGACGAATCGGCGGACTTGAAGGCACGGTGGACCGCCACGATGCCGCCGGTGAGGTTGCGGTAGGTGACGTTGTCCCAGCCGGCATCCTGCAGCCAGGCAGCCAGGTGGTCCTGGTCCGGCCAGGCGCGGATGGATTCGGCGAGGTACACGTAGGCGTCCGGGTTGGAGGCGACTTTCACGGCGATGGCCGGCAGGGCGCGCATGAGGTATTCGGTGTACATGGTGCGCCAGAGCGGCACCACGGGCTGCGAGAACTCGGCAATGACCAGCCGGCCGCCGGGCTTGGTGACGCGCAGCATCTCCTGCAGCGCCTTCTTGGGCTCGTTGACGTTGCGCAGGCCGAAGGAGATGGTGGTGGCGTCGAAGGTGTTGTCCGCGAACGGCAGGTTGGTGGCGTCACCGGCGATGAAGTCGATGTCCGGGCGGCGGCGCTTGCCCACCTTGAGCATTCCGAGGGAGAAGTCGCACGCCACTACATCTATGCCTGCGTCGGCATATGGCTCGCTGGACGTGCCAGTGCCGGCCGCCAGGTCAAGGACCCGCTGCCCCTTGGACACTTCCATGGCTTCCACCACAACCTTGCGCCAGCGGCGGGTCTGCCCCATTGATAGGACATCGTTGACGACGTCGTACTTCGGTGCGACGTCGTCAAACATCGTGGCTACTTCGTCCGGACGCTTATCCAAGGATGCTCGGTTCACCATGACATTGTCTCAAATGTTCAGGCGGGTCCGGACCAAGGCGGGCTTCGCCGCACCGGGCTCTGGCCTGCGCCGGTATGGCGGGCAGTCCGAACTGCGGCGGCAGCGCGCAGCGGTACTTATAGGTACTCGGCAAGCCAAGTACCTTTCAGTACTAGTGTTGTCTCATCATGACGAGCACGTTCCGTACCTTGACAGTCCCCCTGGATGGCAAAGCGTTCCCCGGGGGGCTGCCGTCGTTTTTGGTCCGGGACGATGTCCTCTGCTGGACCCGGCGCGAAGCAGGACTGGTGGGTTTCGGCGAGATCGCGCGCTTCACCGCCACCGGCCCCGAACGCTTCCTGGAGGCGGACATCTGGTGGCGCCACCTGGTCCTCGAGGCCGAGGTTTCAGACTCCGTTGAGCTCCCCGGCACAGGCCCGGTAGCCTTCGGCTCCTTCGCTTTTTCCAAAACCTCGGCCCACGAGTCGCGGCTGATCGTGCCCGAGATTGTGGTGGGCGTCCGTGATGGCCAGGTCTGGCTCACCCAGTTAACGTTCGACGACGGCCCACTCACTGCCGACGGCGCCCTCGCCGCCCTGAACCGCTGGCTGGGCAGCGGCTCCGCTGCCAAAACCACGACGGCGGCAGCCGATTTTGCCGGGGACGGCACGCCCGGCAAGGTTCCCGCCAAGGAGGGCGGCGCCGTCGTACGTCCCCTGCCCCTGGCCGCCGGGGCAACGCTGCACACGGGCTCGCTGAGCGAGGAGGACTGGAAGGCCGCCGTCGCCGCTGGAGTGGCAGAGATCCAGACCGGGGCGCTGGAGAAGCTGGTGCTCGCCCGGGACATCGTGGCCACTGTTCCCACCGGCGTGAACGCCGCGGGGGTGCTGCGGGAGCTTGCCGGGCGGTACCGCGAATGCTGGACGTACGGCGTGGACGGCCTGGTGGGCGCGACACCGGAGATGCTGATCCAGGTGGAAGGGCGGACCGCGCAGGCGCGGGTGCTGGCCGGGACCCTGGACCGCCGCGATGCCCACGGCGAGGACGGACTTCCCCTGGACTACGCCACGCGGGTGCTGGCAGGCTCTGAGAAGCAGCGGCACGAACACGAGATCGCCATCCAGTCACTGACCACCCAGCTGGCACCGTTCTCCGAGGCCATGAACGCCCATGACGAGCCGTTCATCCTGGAGCTGCCCAACGTGTGGCACCTCGCCTCGGACGTAAAAGCCGAGCTGGCTGAGGTCGAAGGCCACGTGCCCACGTGCCTGGCTCTGATCAACGCGCTGCACCCCACGGCCGCCGTCTGCGGGACTCCGACCCAGGTGGCCGGCGCCCTGATCCGCAAGCTGGAGCACCTGGACCGCGGGCCGTACGCGGGACCCGTCGGCTGGCTGGATGCTGCAGGAAACGGTGAGTGGGGCATCGCGCTGCGCGGCGCGGTCATCGAGGGTCCGGACACTGTCCGGCTATATGCCGGCTGCGGAATAGTGGACGGATCCCAGCCCGAGACCGAACTCGCCGAGACCTGGGCCAAGTTCCGCCCGATGCTCGAATCCCTGGGCATCAGCAGCTAGATCCCCTCCCCAGCCCAAGTGACTCGCAGATAACGTAGCGAAACCGCATTTTCACAGCGTTAAATGCCAGCCAGTTGGGCGGAGTGTCCGGGATTGTAGACACCTTCTCCTCGCCTAGGCTTGAAATCGAGGGTAGTTTAGTTATCCAATAGTGAAACTAAGTTTCCTGTGATGCACATCTCTTATTCGGCGCTACACTATGAACCGATTTAGTACCGCATACTCCTGCAACAAAAGGTAAGAAACATGCAGCTCAAGTCCCTGGCCACGGCCACAATGACCGCCAAGGCAGCAGCACTCTTCGCCGTCGGCGCCCTCACCCTCACAGCCTGCGGCGGCGGAAGCTCAACCCCGGCAGCGTCCGAAGGCGGCATCCAGCTCATCAACTCCGGCAAGCTCACGGTCTGCTCGGACATCCCCTACGAGCCGTTCGAATTCGAAAAGGACGGCCAGACGGTGGGCTTCGATGTGGACATCGCGAAGGAGCTCGCCAAGGACTTCGGTGCCGAACTGAGCATCGTGGACAGCTCTTTTGAGGCGATCGAAACAGGCACCGCCCTGACCCAGTGCGATCTGGGCATTTCCTCGATTTCCATCACAGACACCCGCAAGTCCGTGATGGACTTCTCCACCCCGTACCTTGATGACGACCTGGCCCTGGTGGCCAGCGACAGCTCCGGCATCAAGAGCCTGGACGACGCAAAGGGCAAGAAGGTGGGCGTCCAGCAGGCCACCACCGGCGCCGACTATGCCCAGGAAAAGGGCATCGACGCACAGCAGTTCGAG
Organism: Pseudarthrobacter sp. W1I19; assembly: GCF_030817835.1. NCBI lineage: Bacteria > Bacillati > Actinomycetota > Actinomycetes > Micrococcales > Micrococcaceae > Pseudarthrobacter > Pseudarthrobacter sp. W1I19. The sequence continues at coordinate 1,000,106 of NZ_JAUSZR010000001.1, read as the reverse complement.
GACACCGGCCTCCTGGTGCAGGCGCTCGAGGCCGGCACCATTGACGCCGCCCTGGGAAACCAGTCCGTCCTGGGCTACGCCATCAAGGACCAGCCCAAGTTCAAGAGCGTCGAGGACTTTGCCACCGGCGAGCAGCTGGGCGTCTCCATCAAGAAGGGCAACACCGCCATGGCCGAGAAGGTCAACGGCACCCTCAAGCGCCTAACCGACGACGGCTCCCTGGAGAAGTTCAAGACCACCTGGTTCGGCGAAACCGCCAAGTAGCCACCGCCCTGTAGTCGCCGTGCAGGCCTGAGGCCCCCCGCCTTGGCTCCTTCACGGCCCAGAGAACTACGCAGCAGGGGCCCCGGACGGGCTGTACCGCAGTCCGTCCGGGGCCTCTGCCACGCACAACGAATGTGAGCAACCCCATGGCAATGACCGCACGTCAGCGAGCCAGAGTAAGCCTGTATGTCCAGGCCGGAATCTTTGTGGTGGCCATCGCCGCGCTGATCCTGGCCACCGACTGGAAGACCATCGGCAACAGCGTCTTCAACTTCCCCAAGATCGGGCCGATGTTCCCCGGCATCTTCACCACCGGCCTGGTGAACACCCTGATTTATACGGTGCTCGGCTTTGCGGTCGGCCTCTCCGGCGGCCTTTTGCTGGCCCTGATGAAGCTCTCCAGCTTCCCCCTGTACCGCTGGATCGCTACCGGCTACATCGAGTTCTTCCGCGGAATCCCCGCCCTGCTGGTCTTCATCGCTTTCGGCTACGGCGTGCCCCTGGCCTTCGGCGTCTCCTGGAACATCACGCTGGTGGTGATGCTGTCCCTCGGCATCGTGGCCTCCGCCTACATCGCCGAAACGCTCCGCGCCGGCCTGCAGGCGGTCCCGAAGGGCCAGCTCGAGGCCGCCCGCTCCCTGGGCATGCCGCAGTGGCGGGCCATGGTGACCATCGTGATTCCGCAGGCCTTCAAGATCGTCCTGCCGCCGCTGACCAACGAGGTCATCCTGCTCACCAAGGACTCCTCGCTGATCTACGTCCTGGGCCTCACCGCGTCCCAGTACGAGCTCACCAAGTTCGGTCGCGACGGCATCTCCAGCCTGGGCGCCGGCCTGACCCCGCTGCTGGTGGCGGGCGCCTTCTACCTGGTGATCACCATCCCGCTGAGCCTCCTGGCCCGGAAGTTCGAAAGCCGCTCCGCGCGGACCAAGCGATAGGCAGGCAAGACCATGAACGACGTCGCAAACAATTCCCGCGGTGGCACGGCCACCGTGCACGCCGCCGGGGTGTCCATCAAGGACTTGCGCAAGTCCTACGGCTCCAACGAGGTGCTGAAGGGTATCAGCCTGGACGTGGCTCCGGGCGCGGTAGTGTGCCTGATCGGGCCCTCCGGTTCCGGCAAGTCCACCCTGCTGCGCTGCGTCAATCTGCTGGAGCAGCCCAACGAAGGCAGCATCCACGTGGGCGGCTTTGAAGCCACCGACCCCGATGTGGACATCGACAAGATGCGCCGCAAGGTGGGCATGGTGTTCCAGCAGTTCAACCTTTTCCCGCACCTGGATGCCAAGCGCAACTGCTCGATCGCCCAGGTCAAGGTCCTCAAGCGTTCGCAGGCCGAGGCGGACAAGGTGTCCATGCACAACCTTGAGCGCGTGGGGCTGGGACACCTGGCGGACCGGTTCCCGGACCAGCTTTCCGGCGGCCAGCAGCAGCGCGTGGCCATTGCCCGGGCGCTCAGCATGGACCCGGAGCTGATGCTTTTTGACGAGCCCACCTCCGCACTGGATCCCGAAACCGTGGGTGATGTCCTCTCCGTGATGCGCAACCTCGCCAAGGAGGGCATGACCATGCTGGTAGTGACCCACGAGATGGGCTTTGCCCGCGAAGTGGCAGACCGTGTGGTGTTTATGGACGGCGGCGTTGTGGTGGAAGAGGGCGTGGCTGAGCAGGTCATCTCAGCCCCCACGCAGCCTCGCACCAAGGAGTTCCTGCGCCGCGTCCTGGATCCGACGCACATCGAAATCGAGGAATAGGCGCACCCGCTGCTTTTTCGCCCGACGCACAAGTGCCCTGCCGCTACCGGAATTCCCGTAGCGGCAGGGCACTTGCGTGTTCAGGATTAGCGCGCCAGGACTCCCCCCACGGCTACGGCAACGGCTTCCTTGATCCGGCCATGCAGTGCACGGAGGCCGCTGCGGTCCGTACGGACTTCGATAATGCTGCGGCCCTCCACAGGCCGGTCGAGCGCTTCGGCGAGTGCCGCCGTCGTACTTACCGCGCTATGGCCGACGCCGTACGCCGCAGCAAGTGCCGCAAGGTCCACGGAGTGCGGGGTGGCGAAGAGGCGCTCGACGGCGCCAGCGTACGTTCCAGCCTCACGCACCGCGCCGTGTTCCAGCAGGTCGAAGATGGCGCCGCCGGAGTCGTTGAGGACCACGATCCGAAGCTGCGGCTGCTCCTCCCCTGGTCCCACCAGCAAGCCCCCGGCATCATGCAGGAACGTGACATCGCCCAGGAGGACAGTGGTTTCCTGCCGGCCGCCCAGTGCAATGCCGGTGGCGGTGGAGATGGTGCCGTCAATCCCGGCCAGGCCCCGGTTGGCATAGACGGTGGCGGCCGGTTCAGGGGCGGGCAGGCCGGCAAGGTCCGCATCCCGGATGCCGTTGGAGGAGCCGAGCACCAGCTGCCCCCGGGCATGTTTCCAGACGAGCGACGCCACGGACGGGCCGGTGGCGGGGGCGTTCTCCGCCAGGACGAGGTCCAGCGCGTGCTGCGCGGCCGAACCGGCGAGCAGCCAGGTATCGAGCCAGTCGGACGGGCCGCGGCCGGCGAAATCCGCGAGGTCGGTGAGGTTTTCCAGGGGCAGTTCGGTGCGCCGGCCGGGCTCGTACCAGGCCACGGGAACCGGCTGGTACAAAGCTGACGGCACGTCGGCGCGGGCAAGGAGGGCAGCGACCGGCCGGGACAGCGTAGGCCGGCCAAACAGCACCACCCGTTCGATGGGCTGCGCCGCGCCTGGTCCGAAGTGCTCCAGCAGCAGCCGGTACGGGCCCACAGCATTCGGCCCGAAACGGGCATTCGAGGACGGCTCCGCCAGCAGGGGCAGGCCGTGGGCGCGGGCGAAGGCCTCGGCCACCGGACCCGCGTCGTGCCCGGCCAAAACCACGGTCCGGCGTTCGGGCAGGTCCGTGGCGGCGGGCGGCAGGTTCATGATGAGCGGCTCCGTGCCAATGCGGTAGCGCGGCCGCTCGGCTGCCGCGGGCAGCTGGTCGGCGGGCTCCGGAACCAGGGGGTCACGGAAGGCAAGGTTGAGCTGGACCGGCCCGGGTGCGAGATCCGGGAACGCTCCGGTTGCGGCGGAAAGACCCGTCTGGACGGCCCTCTCCGGATTGGAGCCGGCCGGGATGTCGACGGCGAAACGAACCTGTTCACCGAAAATATCAGGCTGGATAGTGGTCTGGTTGGCACCGGTGCCGCGAAGTTCGTCCGGGCGGTCCGCCGAGAGGACAACCAGCGGAACCGCCGCGTGGTTGGCTTCCATCACGGCGGGCAGCAGGTTTCCGACGGCGGTGCCGGACGTCGTGAGGACGGCCGCGGGCGAGCCGGTGGATAGGGCGAGCCCCAGCGCGGTGAATCCGGCGGAACGTTCGTCGATCCGGACCAGCAGCTCCACCCGGCCCTGCGCGGAAGCCTCGGCAAGCGCGTATGCCATGGGGGCGGACCGGGAACCCGGCGAAACCACCACGTGCTGCACGCCGCCGTCAAGCAGCACCCCGACGGCGATCCGCGCCGCCGCCAGGGCGCTCAAGGAGGGTGCGCCGTCGGAAGTGTCAGTGTTGGAAGCGACTGCGTCGGAGGTGTGGGCGCCGTCGGGGGTGTGGGCTGCGTCGGGGGAAGGTTCGTTCAGCGAAGTCACCAAACCAGTCTGCCACCCCCGACGCCCCATCACTTCCCGCACGAAAACGCCCAACGCCCCATCACCTCCTGCACCGACCTCCCGACGCTCTCTCACTTGATGCGCCTTAACCCGGAACGCTCTATCACTCTCCTGAAGAGAGTGATAGAGCGTTCCGGTTATCCGCGCGTTAAGTGAGAGAGCGTCCTCGATTTTCCCGCATTAAGTGAGAGAGCGTTGGATTTCTACAGGCTTAAGCACCAGGGACGGCGCTCGGCAGCTCAATCACCGGGGAGGGGGGTCAGCCGGGGAACACCTGGACCACGGCGGGACGGGGCGCACGCACCTGGCCGGCTGCCGGCGTCGTGCCTGCAGGGACGTAGTCCGGAAAGTAGGAGTTGGGCGCCTCGAAGGTGCCCTCCTCGCCCGGGTGCTGCACGGAAACGAAGACGCTGCGCTCGTCGTCGTGGACGATCGGTCCGCACGTTTCGGCGTCACGCGGGACGGCGAGGAACTGCTCCACCTTGCCGCGCTCGGCACCGTCCAGTGTGACCTTGAAGAGGCCGTCGGCGCGGCCGATGCCGGAGGGTGCGCCGTCGGTGGAGATCCAGAGATTGCCCACGGAGTCGAACGCGAGGTTGTCCGGGCAGGAGATGGGCGAGACCTTGTCCACCGGGAAGCCGGAGAAGTAGGTGATGTCACCTTGTGCCGGATCGCCGCAGACCATCAAAAGGTTCCACGTGAAGGTGGTGGACGTCTGGCCGCCGGTCTCGGTGATTTCGACGATGTGGCCGTCGCGGTTCTGGTTGCGCGGGTTGACCTCGGTGGCCTTTTCGTTGGAGCCGGTTCCGCGGTTGGAGTTGTTGGTGCAGGCCACGTAGACCTTGCCGGTGTGGAGGCTGGGCTGCACGTCCTCGCAGCGGTCCATCTTGGTGGGGCCCACCTTGTCGGCGGCGAGCCGGGTGTACACCAGGACCTCTTCAACGGTCATTCCGGGAACGGCGGACTTCCCGTCGACCACCAGCGGGAGCCATTCGCCGATGCCGTCGAAGGCACCATCAGTGGGAACGGCGCCGGTGCCGGTGATTTCGGCTGCCGGGGAGTTGCCGGTGAACTTGGCGACATACAGGTTTCCGGCGGACAGCAGCGTCATGTTGTGCTTGCGGTCACCTTCAACATATTTGTCCTTCGACACGAACTTGTAGAGGTAGTCGAAGCGCTCGTCGTCGCCCGAGTAGGCCACCACGTGCCCGGACTCCGCCACAATCACGTTGGCCCCTTCGTGCTTGAAGCGGCCCAGGGAGGAGTGCTTCTTGGGAGTGGAGGTGGGATCGAACGGGTCCACCTCCACGATCCAGCCGAAGCGGTTGGACTCGTTCTCGAAGCCGGCGTTGCGGGTGTCCCAGCGCGGATCGTCGAGTTCCCACTGGCGGGCGGTGGCCTTGGAGGTCAGTCCGTAGCGCTTGTCCTCAGCGGACGTGCCGGGAGCGACGAAGTAGCCGTTGAAGTTTTCCTCGCCGGAGAGGACGGTGCCCCAGGGAGTGGTGCCCCCGGAGCAGTTTCCCAGCGTGCCCTTGATGAAGCGGCCAGCGCCATCGTCCTTGGTCGTGAGCAGCGCGGAGCCGGCGGCGGGCCCGGTGAGCTCGTACACGGTGTTGTTCAGGTAGCGGCGGTTCAGCGGCGCACCCTTCACGTACATCCAGGGCTGGTTCTTGTTCTTGCGCTCCAGTTCCACCACGGACAGCCCGTGCGCTGCGGCCCCAACAGCACGCACCTGGTCCGCGGGCATGGACGCCGGGAACATGATGTTTTCGTTGGTGTACTCATGGTTGGTGAACAACACCGCCCGGCGGCCCTTGCTGCCCGGAATCTCCAGGATGTCGGTGTAGTCGTTGTTGTACCCGAACTGCTTTTCCTGCGCGGCGGCCGTCTGGTTGGCCAGGTCGAAATCAGGCGCATCGTTGAAGATGGGGTCGCCCCAGCGGATCACCGGCTGCCAGGTGAAGCCTGCCGGAACGGTGACGGCGTCCACGGAAGCGTCGATCGACGGAATGGCCGCGAACTGCAGCTTGGACTTGCCGAAGCCTTCCTTGGCGGCCTTGGACAGGCCTGCGGCGCTGGCCGGTTCGGCGGACGTCACGGCGCTTCCAAGGACGACGGCGAGGGCACCGGCGGCGCCGAAGCCCAGGGCGGCGCGGCGGGACATGGTGGCGGAGGCGATGTCGCGGAAGTAGCTGTTGGAGGTGGTGTTGCAAACGTCGCCGGCGCAGGCATTGTCGCACTTCAGTGCGCAGGTAACGGGGCTGCGCTTGCCCTTGGTGTGGCCGAGCATCGGCAGCAGGTTGAACTTGCGGGCAGTCGTTTCAGACATGGGTGCCTTCCAAAAAATCGATGCGGTCCGCCCACCCTGCCAGCCGGTTCCTACGCTCAGTAGTCAGTGAGGTGAAGTTCCGGTGAACCGCCGGTGACCTGGAGGAAAGTGATGGCGCGTCCGCAGCAAAGGGGCGTTAAGTGATGGCGCGTCCAGGGGAAACGGCCATAAGTGAGCGCGCGTCGCTACGGCGTGAGGAGGGCGTGGACGCGGCGGAGCCGGGCCAGCCACCAGTCGCGACGTTCCGCGGAAGCCGCATACTGCTCAAGCAGCCCCGCGTCGGCAGCCACTTCGCGGAGGCGGATGGCGCCGTCGTCGGCCACCAACGGATCCGTTATGACGTCCGATTCGAACAGGGACACCGTGCCCAACCCGCACGCGTAGGGCAGTTCGGGCAGCGCCGCCGCGAGCGCTAGGCCCGCCCGGATCCCCACCGACGTGTCCAGCGCCGAACTGACCACCGCGGGCAGCCCCGCCTGCGCCACGATGTCCAGGGCGCGCCGCACTCCCCCAAGCGGCGCCACCTTGACCACTACCAGGTCCGCCGCCCCGGCCCGCGCCACCTTCAGGGGATCGGACTCCTTGCGGACGCTTTCATCCGCCGCGATCAGCACCGGAGTACCCGCGGACTGCACAGCGCGCCGCACCTCGGCGAGGCCGTCGATGGTTGGGACGGGCTGCTCAGCGTATTCGAGCCCGACGACGGCCAGCCGGGTAAGTGCCTTGATGGCAGTGGGGACGTCCCAGCCGCCGTTCGCATCCACACGGATCGCGGCGTCCGGCAGGGCAGAGCGGACGGCGTCGAGGCGGGCGGCGTCGTCGTCGAGCGTCTGGCCCTGCTCGGCCACCTTGACCTTGACCGCGTCCACCCGGCCAAAGCGCGCAAGTACCTCAGGCACACGTTCCGCTGCAACAGCGGGGACGGTGGCATTGACGGGTATCACCGGCCGCAGCGGAGCCGGAAACCCCTGCCAGCCGGCTTCGATGGCGGCGGCCAGCCAATTGGATGCCTCGGCGTCGCCATACTCGGGAAAGGGGCAGAACTCGCCCCAGCCGGCCGGGCCGCGCAGCAGCAGCGACTCGCGCTCCATGATGCCGCGGAACTTCACACGCATCGGCAGGCTCACTACGCGTGCACCGGCCAGGAGCTCTTCAAAGTCGGGCACGGCAGGCGTAGGCATGGACCCACTGTACAAGCGGGCCTTTGCCGCTAAATCCACTTGTTGTGCCGGAACGTCCAATAGAGCACCAGCCCCATGGCCACCATCAGGCCCAGCGCGAAGGGGTAGCCGAACACCCAGTCAAGCTCCGGCATCGAGCGGAAGTTCATGCCGTAGATGGTTCCCACGAGCGTCGGGGCGAACAGGATGGCCGCCCAGGACGAGATCCGTTTGACCTGCTCGCTCTGCGCAAAGCTGGATTCCGTGAGCCGGCGCATCTCGTCGTTCTGCCGCTGGGCCACGAGGGAAGCGTTCACGGCGAGCGCGTTCTGCAGCAGCGCCCGGAAGGAGGCAACGCGTTCGTTGAGCCGGAGCACGTGGTCCAGCACATCACGGAAATGGTCCTGGAGTTCGGGGTGGGGCACCCGCTCCGGAGTACCGGCGGTCAGGGCCTGCAGGATGCCCGCCAGGGGGCTGGTGGCGCGCTGGAAGGTGATCACCTGGCGGGACAGTTCGTAGATCCGGCGGGAAACGTCGGGGTCGGCGCCGAAGAGGTCGTCCTCGATCTCGTCGATGTCGTTCTCGAGTCCCGCCGCCACCGGCTCGTACTCGTCCACCACCTGGTCCAGGATGCCGTAGAGGACAGCGTTTGGGCCCAGCGCGAGGAACTCCGGCATGGATTCCATCCGCCGGCGGACCTTGGCGAGGTCCGGGGATTCGGCGTGCCGGACGGTCACCACGTAGTCCTGGCCCACAAAAACGTGGATCTCGCCGAAGTCCACCTTTTCGACGTCGTCCAGGTAGCGGGCGGGCCGCAGGACCAGGAACACGCATTCGCCGTAGTGCTCCAGCTTGGCGCGCTGGTGCCCGGCGAGGGCGTCCTCCACGGCCAGGGGGTTGAGGTCGAATTCCTCTGCCACGGACTGGAGTTCCACGGCGTCCGGGCGGTACAGCCCGATCCAGGCCATCCCCTCCCGCTGCCGGAGCACAAAGTAGGTTTCGTCCAGGCTCCCAGGATCCTGTGTGCGCAGCCCGTCGACATACACAGCGTTGTCGATGATGGTCACGGCGGTCCTCCTTTGTTAAACACGGCGTCTCCTTCGGTGGGAGGAAGCGGTGCCCCTCGAAGCCTGCGTGACCCCATGGTTCCCTTGATCCGCACACTACTCAGCTTCAGGGTTTTGGGAAGACTGGTGGGCCATCTGAAAACGTCTCCAGCGCTGAAACTTCGCAATCCAACAGATCTTCCCACCCATACCCATATCGATATAGAATGTCTGCATGGCACGGGCGGCAACCACGGCAGATGCATTCAACGCGGTGGCCGAGCCCCGCCGCCGGGAGATCCTGGACGCCCTCAGTGAAGGCGAGCGGCCGGTCCATGAGCTGGTGGACCTGCTCGGCCTGGCCCAGCCGCACGTGTCACGCCACTTGCGGGTCCTGCGCGAGGTGGGGGCCGTCGTCGTCCGTGATGAAGGCCGGGAGCGCGTTTACCGGTTGAACCCGCAGGCCCTCAAGCCCATCCACGACTGGGTGGCCGGCTACCGGCATCTCTGGGAGGAGCGCTTCGAGCTCCTGGAGGATGTGCTGGAGGACCTCAAAGAGTCAGGCACGCAAGAGTAGGAGCAAGGCAATGTCACACACCGGAATCCTGGACGTCAGCTTCCCCAGCGATGAGGAAATCCTGATCACCCGCACCGTCAACGCACCCCGGCACCTTGTCTACAAAGCCTGGACCACGCCGGACCTCGTGAGGAGATGGTGGCCCGGCAGGCGCGGCGAAATGACTGTGGCAGAGATGGACTTCCGGGTGGGAGGTGCCTGGCGGTACGTGATGGTGGCGCGCGGTGAATTCGAGGTGGCTTTCCACGGGACGTACCGGGAGATCGTGCCCAACGAGCGGATCGTGCACACCGAAATCATGGAGACGCCAGGCACCGCTCCGGACAGCGAGGAGGGCGCCGTGCTGAACACTGTCACCTTTGAAGAGGCCGACGGCGGCGCCACCCTGGTCAGCATCCGCACCGATGCGGGCAGCAAGGAAGTACGCGACATGATTGCCCAGTCCGGCATGGAGGACGGCGTCCGCGAGCAGTTCGAGATCATTGAAGAGCTGGCGGCCGCGCTCTCCTGACCCTTGCAGCCGATAAACTCGCGGGTGTGACCGCTTCCGGCCTTGCCACCCGTTCTTCCTCCGCGCCGCTGTACGCCGCCGGGTTCGTCACGGCGTTCGGCGCCCACAGCATCGCGGCGGGCCTGGGCGCGCAGAGTGACAACATTGGCCTGACGCTGCTTAACCTGGGCATCCTCCTGGCGCTGTACGACATCTCGGAGGTGTTCCTCAAACCCGTTTTCGGCGCACTCAGTGACCGGGTTGGCCCCAAACCGGTGATTGTCGGGGGGCTCTTTGCCTTTGCTGCGCTGTCCCTGATCGGCCTGTGGGCGGCGGATCCGCTCATGCTGGCGCTGGCCCGGCTGGGCCAGGGCGCGGCCGCGTCGGCGTTTTCCCCGGCGTCGTCCTCCATGGTGGCCAGGCTGGCACGCGGCGGAAAAGCCGGCACGTACTTCGGCAGGTACGGGTCCTGGAAGAGCCTTGGCTACATCATCGGCCCACTGCTCGGCGCCGGCCTCATCTTCGCCGGCGGCTTCCCCCTGCTGTTCGGGGTACTTTCCGCGCTGGCTGTGGCGACCGCGGTCTGGGTCCTCGCTGCAGTGCCCCACCTTGAGCCGCTCCCCCGCCAGCGGTACACGGTAATGGACCTGGCCCGGCAGGTTGGCGAACGCCGCTTCCTGGTGCCCACACTGGTGCTGGCCGCGTCCACTGCTGCACTTGGCGCAGCCGTCGGCTTCCTTCCCGCGCTGGCCACCCGGCACGGGCTTGGCGCCCTGGCCGGCACCGCAGCCGTCAGCGTCCTCGCCGCCGGCTCGGTACTGGTCCAGCCGTGGATGGGCCGGATGCGGGACAGCCACCGCATCACGGACAATCGGGGCACGACGGCGGGCCTGCTGCTGATCGCTGCGGGTGTCGGCCTGGTGGCGCTTGCCCCGGGCGTGGTCACCATTTTCCTCGCCGCGGCAGTAATCGGTGCGGGCATCGGTGCTGTTACCCCGCTCGGGTTCGCCCACCTGGCCGACACCACACCGCCGGAGCGGATGGGACGGACCATGGGGTCCGCCGAACTCGGGCGCGAACTGGGCGACGCCGGCGGGCCGCTGCTGGTGGGCGGTATCGCTACCCTCATTGCCCTGCCGGTCGGCCTGGGCGCCCTGGCGGTCCTCGTTGCGGCGGCCAGCATCCCGCGCCTGGCCCCTGTCCCGCCCCGCCTGCCCAACTAGGTAGCACCAAGTGCCGTTTTGGAGCTCCAAAACGGCAGTTAGGGCTACCCAGTTGGGGTGCGGCCAGCTCCCAGCTTTCTGTGACACCCTTAACCGGTGACAATCTCGCGGCAGACCTCCACCAGGACACCCAGCCGGCCCGCTCCGGGTTCGGGTTTTCTGTTCGTGCTTGCCACGCTGGCGTGCATTGCCGGTTTGATCGCCACGTACCACTACTTCGTCCAGACCACCACGGGCCAGTTCATTGACGAGTCCGCTCTGGTGGAGGCTGTTCAGATCCACGGGCCCGCCGGGAAGGCGAGCACTAAGTTCCTGGACCTGCTGCCCACCATTTCACTGGTGATGGCCGCCGTCGTGGTCCTGTTTGTCACGGTGATCCGCAAGCACTGGACCGAGGCCGGCATCGCGGTGGCTGCCTGCATCGGCGCCAATATCGCCACGCAGGTGCTCAAGGATCTGCTGCCGGCGCGGCCGGACAAGGGAGTGCTGACGCTGGAACTGAACTCGCTGCCGTCCGGACATACCACGCTCGCGGCATCGGCGGCAGCCGCGGTCTTCCTGATGGCGTCGCCGCGGTGGCGGCCGATGGCCGGCTTCGTGGGTGGAACATTCGCGATCGCCTCCGGGGTGTCCACGCTGATCAACCAGTGGCACCGGCCGGCCGACGTGGTGGCCGCATTCCTGTTGGTGGGCGCGTTTATGATTCCCGCGGGCTGGCTGATCATCCGGCGGGGAATGTGGAACGCCTGGGACGGTTTCGGCGCGCATGTGGGCTCGGCCAGGATCTGGCTGTCGCTGCCGGTGGTGATCGGGCTGGCGTCGGCGGCCGTGGCCATGTATTCGCTGGTCCGGATCGCGCCGAGTCCCTGGCAGGAGACCAGCACCACCAACTATTTCTGGGCCGGGATCTCCCTGATCGTCATCGCCGGGTACCTGGCCACCGTCGCCACCACTGCCCTGTTCGCCTTCTCCGCACGACGGCCGGACTCACCAAAGCGCTGACGGTGGCCTCGAGCCCTCCGCCACAAGTAACTCGCATTTGACGTCGGGAAAACGGCGGAATGGCGACCTTAAAGGCGACCTAGTTGGGTGGGGAACGCGCAGGGTTAGTCCGCGGAATTTAGGCGGGCAATCAACAGGGCCTCGGCGACGATGGCGTTTTCGAAATCGCTCAGGTGGATCGATTCGTTGGCCCCGTGCGCCCGGGAATCGGGGTCCTCCGCGCCGGTGATGAGGACCTCCGCCCGCGGGTACAGCTTGGTCAGGATGTTGACCGCGGGAATGGAACCGCCCACCCCCATGCAGACCGCGCGCGCTCCCCAGGTCTCCTCCATCGCCGCGAGCATGGTCGTCGCAGCAGGCGAGGACGCGTCGCCTGCGAACCCCTCGGTCCGGCCGGCGGGCGTAAAGGTTACGTCCGCACCAAACGGTGTGTGCTTCTCCACATGCCGGCGGACTGCCTCCATCGCGGCAGCCGTATCAGTCTCCGGCGCCAGGCTGAGGCTGAACTTGGCCCGCGCCACCGGCTGCAGCGTGTCCGAGGACAGGGCCACGGAAGGAACGTCCATCCCGATAACCGCCAGCGCCGGCTTGGTCCACAGCCGCGACGTCAAGGATCCCGAGCCAGCCAGCGGAACCCCGGGACGCACGCCGGAATCCGCCCGGAACTCCTCCTCGGACAGCAAAGGCCCCGGCGTGTCAGAGGAAAGCAGCCCCTCCACGGCGACGCTCCCGTCGTCGTGATGCAGCGTGGCAATCAGCCGGGACAGCACGGTGACAGCATCCAGCAGCGGCCCGCCGTACGTCCCCGAGTGCAGCGCATGGTCCAGCACCCGGACCTCGATGGTGCCCAGGACCAAGCCGCGGAGGCTGGTGGTCAGCGCCGGGACCCCCACCTTCCAGTTTCCGGAGTCGGCCACCACCAGCACGTCGGCGTGGAGCAGGTCGCCGTGCTGCTGAAGCAGCAGGGGAAGCGACGGCGAACCGGCTTCCTCCTCGCCGTCAATGAACACCGTCACGCCGAGCTCAAGGTCCTCCCCGAGGACCTGCAGCGCATTCCGAAACGCGGCCAGGTGCAGCATCACGCCCGCCTTGTTGTCCGCCACTCCCCTGCCCCAGAGCCGGCCGTCCCGCTCCACGGCCTCAAACGGCGGGCTCTCCCACAGCGAGATGTCACCGGCCGGCTGGACGTCGTAGTGCGCGTACAGCAGCAGCGTCGGCTTGCCGTTGCGGGCGGGCCTGCGTCCCACCACCGCGGGCGCCCCCCGCGCACCGTCCGGGCGGGGAGCCTGCAGGATGTCGACGTCGGCAATCCCGGCTTGGAGCATCAGCCCCGCCACGTGCCGGGCCGCCCTGTCCAGCTCAGCAGGATCGAAGGAGTCCCAGGCCATCGCGGGAATCCGCACCAGCTCAGACAAGTGGCCGACGGCGGCAGGAAAGTCCGCGCGCACCGCTTTCCGGAGCGGGGATAAAAGCGAGGTGGAGGCAGGATGCCGGGCCAAGGCTTAGCCCACCCCGTGGTGCTGGAGCCACATTTCCAGCAGCGCCAGCTGCCAGAGCACGTTGCTGTTCACCGGGGTCCGCTGCATGTTGGGGTTGGCCAGGAGGCCGTCGATGTACGCAGGCTGGAAAAGCCCGCGCTGCTTGGCTTCCGGCGCATGGAGTGCTTCGCGCACCAGGGTGATGAAAGGTTCTTCCAGGTGCCGGAGGGCGGGAACGGGGAAGTATCCCTTGGGGCGGTCCACCACCGCCGCCGGGAGCAGCTGCCGGCCCAGGTCCTTCAGGATTCCTTTCCCGCCCTGCGAAGCCTTTAGCTCCGGCGGGCAGGCGGCGGCGAGTTCCACCAGCTCATGGTCCAGGAACGGGACCCGGGCTTCGATGCCCCAGGCCATGCTCATGTTGTCCAGCCGCTTAACCGGGTCGTCCACCATCAGCAGGTGGGTGTCCAGCCGCAGCACCGCGTCCAGGGCCGTCTCCGCTCCGGGTGCTGCCAGGTTGGCAGCCAGTACCTGGCGGCTTACATCCGAACCGCAGTACCACTCGGGCTCCACCATGCTCAGGAGCTCCTCATGGCTGTGGTCCACAAAGCTCGCTGAAAAAGCCGATAAAGCCCCGGCACGGCCCACGGAAGCGAGGGGCTGGTGGTACGCGTACCCGCCGAACACCTCGTCGGCGCCCTGGCCGCACTGCACCACCTTCAGGTGCTCCGTCACCGTCCGGCACAGCAGGTGGAAGGCCGTCACGTCGTGGCTGGCCATCGGCTCGGACATCGCCCCCACTGCCCCGACAATGGAGGGCGCGAACTCGGAGGTGCTGACGTGCAGTTGCTCATGCCGCGTGCCGAACTCCTGGGCCACCAGGTCCGAGTAGGCGAACTCATTCCCGGAATCGCCGCCCGCGCCGTCGAACCCGATGCTGAACGTCGAGAGGCCGTGCTGGCCCTCCTCCGCCAGCAGCGCAACCAGGAGGCTCGAATCCAGTCCCCCGGAGAGCAGGACGCCCACCGGCACGTCGGCCACCATCCGCCGTCGTACTGCTGTTTTGAGGGACTCGCGGACCGCGTCCTGCCAGTCCGCGGTGGACCAGCCGGAGTGCTCCGCCTTCCGCGTGTAGGAAGGTTTCCAGTACTCGCGGTCGCGCCAGGTCCCGTCCGGGCGGACCGTCCGGATAGTGGCGGCTGGCAGTTTCTGCACGCCCCGAAGGATGGTCCGCGGGGCGGGAACAATCGAGTGCCAGCTCAGGTAGTGGTGCAGTGCCACCTCGTCGATGGAGGTGTCGATCCCGCCGGAGGCCACCAGCGCAGGCAGGCTGGACGCGAAGCGCAGCCGGCCGTGCAGGTGGGACACGTACACCGGCTTGATGCCCAGCCGGTCCCGGACCAGCAGGACTTCCTGCCGCCGCGGGTCGTAGAGCGCAATTGCGAACATCCCCACCAGGTGGTGGACAAAGTCATCGCCCCACTTCCGGTAGGCCTTCAGGATCACCTCGGTGTCGCTGGTGGACCGGAAGGTGAACTCGGGTTCGAGTTCGCGGCGCAGCTCCTTGTAGTTGTAGATGCAGCCGTTGAAGGTGATGGCCAGGCCGCCGTCGTCCACCATTGGCTGGGCACCTGCCTCGGAGAGGTCGATGATGCTGAGCCGCTGATGCCCCAGTGCAACCCAGCCCGCCTCCCATGTTCCCCGTCCGTCCGGTCCCCTCGACGTCATTGCCCCCATGATGTCCAGGACGGCCTCCGTGGAGGCCTGTCTTCCGTTGAAGGCGATTTCGCCGGCTATACCGCACATGCTGCTGTCCTCGTTCCTTGCGATTTCCTTGCGATTTACTGCGATCGGTGTGGTTCCTCGCGGACCACCCTGATGGTCTTGAGCGTTGGATCGGCGGGATCAGGGAGGACCATCCCTGCCTCCACCCCGCTCCTGAGATAGTCGATGGCGGCTTGGTTGATCCGCTCGCCGGGCAGCAGGAGCGGGATGCCAGGCGGGTACGGCGTGGCCATTTCGGCGGCGATGCGGCCGGGTGCTTCCTCGCACGGGATGACTTCCACCGGCCCGAAGAACGCGTCGCGGGGCAGCATCGCCGTCTCCAGGTAGAGGTCCTCCTCGTCAGGAATCACGACGGCGGGCGGCCGGGGCAGGTCCGGGGCCGCTTCAGCGAGTGCGCGGAGCCCGCCCAGAAGCCGGTCCGCAGTTTCCTGGTCATCTGAAACTGAGATGACCGCTTCCGTCCGGCGGTGGTCTGTTGTGCCCATGTCAATGCGGCGGTTCTCTCGCAGCCAGTCCGTGGCCTGGAACCCGCTGATGCCAAGGTTCGAGACGTCGATCATGATGTGCTGGATGTCCAGGTCGTGGGAGGCCTCGGCGTGGACGAGTTCTTCTTCAAGGACGTGCAGCCCGGGGATCGCCTCAATGTCCCGGCGGAGTCCCCTGGTGAGCTCCAGGGCCTGGTCAATCATGGCTTTGCCCTCCTGCACCATCTGCCGGCGCCAGCCGTCCATTGCTGCGTACAGCAGGGTATTGGCGCTGGTGGTGGAGAGGACGTCGGCGCACTGGTTCAGTCGGACCGGGTCCACGAGGTTGCCCTGCAGGTGGAAAATGGACCCTTGCTCGAACCCGAGTCCCATCTTGTGCACGCTGACCACGCAAATATCTGCGCCGGCGGACATGGCCCAGGTAGGCGTGTCCGGGTGGAAGGGCAACTGGGCGCCCCAAGCCTCGTCAACGATCAGCGGCTTGCCCCGCTTGTGGCAGATCTCTGCGATTGCCTCAAGGTCCGCGCACGTGCCGTAGGGTGTTGGGCTGACGATCAGCGCGGCGGAAGCGTCCGGGTACCGTTGCCACATCTCCTCCACAGCCTCGGGTGACGGCGGATGGGACAGCTTCAGCTCGTTGTCCCACCGCGGCTTGATCCAGCGCGGCTGCAGCCCGGAAAGCACCAGGCCGGACACAACTGACTTGTGGGCGTCCCGGCCGATGAGGAGCTCCCCCTCGCCGCGGGTGACCGCCAGGATTGCGGCCTTGATGGACAGGGAGCTGCCGCAGGTGGTGAAGAAGGCTTTGTCCGCTCCCACGGCTTCGGCCAAGAGCTGCTCGGCTTTGGACAGGTAGCCGTTGGAGGACTGCCGGTCGTCCAGGCCTGAGGAGGCAACGACGTCGGACTTGAAGCTTTGTTCGCCCAGCACCTCCAGCACGCGGGGATCGACGCCGCGGCCCTGGCGGTGGGCCGGGGGTGTGAAGCCGTACCTGTCCAGTTTCTGGTGTTCGGCCAGTGCGTCAAGCACCGGCGTTTCGTTCTGGTCCATGTGTCCTCCCGGATGGTTGTCTAGGAACTCTGGTCGGTGGCCAGCAGCGGCAAACCCCTCAGTGTCTGGAGCGGTGTGGCCGGCAGGCTGCTGATGTGGACGGCGTCGGCGATGACATCGCACAGGCTGCCCGCCTCCGCGAAGGCGGCACGCTGGCGGGCGGCGCCGGTGCCCCTGGTCAACACCTGGAACAGCAGGGACTCCACAACGTCGAATTCACCCTGGCTCTTCAGCGCGGCCTGGACGTGGTCAAGCAGCGCCATGGCCACCTCGAAGGCCGGCCGGGGCCGGCCGGTCAGAGGGTCCAGCAAGTCGCCGTCGAGCCCGAAGCGGCCCGCCTGCCAGGAGGCAAGCCGCAATTGCGTGGCAGAGACAGGGGCGGGAGGCACGCCGTTGCGCCATTGCTTTGCCGCCGTTTCCACCAGGCCCCGGACCAGCCCGGCCAGGAGGACGGCGTCGTCGGCAAAAAGGCACACATCCCCCACCCGTACTTCGACGGTGGGATGCCGGTGGCTGAGCCGGGCATCAAAGTAGATTTGCCCCCTGTCCAGCAGGACCCCGGAACCCAGGATCTCGTTGACTTGGCGGTGGTAGGCCCCGGCTGATCCGAAAATCTCGCAGGGCCCCGCGGTGGGCCACCGGTTCCACGCCTGGGAGCGGTAGCTTGCGTACCCGGAGTCCGTGCCGTTCCAGAAAGGCGAATTCACGGTGATGGCCATCAGCACCGGCAGCCAGATCCGGATCCGGTCCAGGACGGCCACGCCTTCCTCGTCCGACTCAACCTCCACATGCACGTGGCAGCCGCAGGTCAGCTGCTCCACCGCCGTCAGGCCGAACCGCTCGATCATCCGCTCGTACCGCAGGCCGGGGCTGGTGGTCGACTGCACGGGAAGAGGCGAGGTGGTAAGGGCCACGGACCTGGCCCCTATTGCACGGGCCGTCGCATCGGCGCTCACCCGGCGCACCGTGATGTCCTGGGCCAGTTCATCCAGACTGATCCTCGGCAGCGTGCAGGTCTCGATCTGTTCCTGCTTCATCTCCCTGCTCAGCCCGTCGTCATCGCTCAGGCGTTCCAGCAGTTCGCCGAGGGGCACAGCATGCCCGTCCGCGTTGTCCACAATGAGGAACTCTTCCTCGACACCTACCCGGCGCATCACAGCTGCCCCTTAGGACCGTCAGCTCCCCTGCGCGGGGCTGGTCGGGGGGCAGGAGGAAAAACGATAAGGAAATCAGCCATCATTCGCTCCTGGATCAAAACCCATGAAGCTTTGGCTTAACTTCAGTGTCTAAAACATACTAAGCATGCTTATTTATCCCGGGCAAGCTGCAACGCAAGAAACCGCCCCGAAAGGCGCACTTTGACGTGCTGCTTTGGGGCGGTTTCTTGCTTTTAGAGGGTTAGCTTGCGGGTCAGCCGAGCGTGGGCCCGGCCATGCTGGCATTGATCCCGGCGGAGACGGACGACGGCGGCGGCGTGGCCGGGACCAGCCGGGACAGGAACTTCCCGCGGGCTGCTTCGATAAAACCGCGAAACAGTCCGAAGTCCTCCGGCAACTCCTCCGGGTGCCACTGGATGCCCATGGCGAAGGTGCTCGCAGGGCGTTCGATGGCCTCCACCACCTGGTCCTCGCTCCAGGCGGCGGCGGTGAGGCCCTCGCCCAGTTTGTCCACCGCCTGGTGGTGCGAGACCGGCACAGGCCCGGGGTTGGATCCGATCAGCTGTTCCAGGCGGGAACCGGCCTTGATCTCCACCGGGATGCGGTTGAAGGTATAGCCGCCCGGCTGGTAGTGGCCGCTGCCGATGACATCGGGCAGGTGCTGGTGGAGGCTGCCGCCGAGCGTCACGTTCAGCAGCTGCTCACCACGGCAGATGCACAGCAGCGGAACGTCCTGCCGGATGGCTTCCTGGATGAGTGCCTGCTCCCAGGCGTCCCGCCCGGGGTGGGGCGCATCGGTTGCGGGGTGTGCTTCCTGGCCGTAGAGGGCCGGGTTGACGTCCCAGCCACCGGGTACCACCAGGCCGTCGAGCCTGCTGACCAGCAGTTCAACCATGCCTGCCATCACAGGCTGCGGCGGCAGAAGGATGGGCATGCCGCCTGCGGCGATGATCGGTTTCAGGTACGTCTCGGGAAGGAAAGCTGCCCTGACCGTGCCGCAACCATCAGTGCCTGCCTGCTCAAGGTAGGTGGTGAGTCCGATGACAGGTTTCATCGCGGCGTCGGTGGTGTGCACTGAGGTCCCTCCAGGAAGAATTACTGACTCCAATTTTATGGCCCATGCAGGCCCGGAATGTTTCGCCAGTGTCAATTCCAAGTGTCAAGACGATCACACTTTCCGGCTCACTCCTCTTCAGCAGGGACCACCCGGAAACGGCGGTTCCGCAGGGAGGGAACGCGGGTACGGACCGCCGCGATCCGTTCGGGTTCAAGCTCCGCAAAAATCAGGCCTGGCGCCTCACCGGCGTTGGCGATCACCACCCCGAAAGGATCCACCACCAGGGAGTAGGCGGTGGCCAGCGGTCCGCACTGGTTTGCCGCCACCACATACGAGGTGTTCTCGATGGCCCGGGCACGCAGGAGGGTGTAAAAGTGGTCTTCTTTGCCCGGCCCGGCGATCCACATGGCGGGCAACAGCAGGACGTTGGCTCCGGCGTCCACCAGGTAGCGGGCGCTTTCCGGAAACCTCAGGTCGTAGCAGGTGAGCATGCCCAGGCGCAGCTGGCCGTAGGAGAGCAGGGAAGGCACCTCAATGGAGCCCTGGCTGGTGCCGTCACTTTCGCGGTAGCCGAAGGCGTCGTAGAGGTGGACTTTGCGGTACGTGCCCTGGATGGCGCCGGCGGCGTCGAGTGCCACCAGGGTGTTGAAGGGCAGGCCGCCGGGATTGGCCTCGGTGGTGCCCACGACGACGGGCAGCCTGAGGTTCTTGGCGAGCGTTGCGATACCGCTGATAAATGGGCCGTCCAGGGGCTCCGCCACAACGGCCAGGACGGTGGCTGGTTCGGCGCTGGCGTAGAGGCTGGACTCCGGAAGAACCAGCAGGTCCGCGTTGCCAAGGGCGGCAGCTTCCATCAACCGGGCGATCTGCTGGAGGTTGTTCCGGGGTACCTTGCCGGCACTGAACTGGCCTGAGGCGATCCTCATTTCCGTCCTCCTGCCACCGGTAAAGGGCCCCCTCAACACAGACTGGCACACGTGGGTCTGCGGGAACAGTCCCTTCCAGCTTCCCCCGGGAAGGATGAGATTGACCTGCGGAAACGACGATGAACTATTGACAGAACCTTGAGTGATTACCCGTGTGTAATTTGAGGCTGCTCCACCAAGCTGTTCCTATCGGAGCCGCTAAGGCTCACAGGGTCTCAGCGGAACACCGCACACACTTATTAGGGGCACATCATGGGCAAGGTTGCAGGACGTAGAAAGCGCATCATCGGCACCACAGTTGCACTGGTAGCCATCGGCGGCGGAGCCGCCTTTGCCTACTGGAGCGCTACCGGCACGCACGACACCTCCACCGCCGCCGGCACCGCCACCAACTTCACCATTACCAGCACGATTACGGGGAACCCACTCTCCCCCAACGGTCCCACTAAGACGGCCACCTTCACGGTGACCAACCCCGGCACCGGCGTCCAGAAACTCAGCAACGTTGTTGTGACGGTCGCCGGCACGGACGGTGCGGCCTGGACCGCCGTCCCCGGATGCTCCGCAGCGGACTTCGTAGTCGGCACGCCGGCCTTCACGCCCACCGAGATCGCGGCCAACGCCGCCGTGACCGGCACCGTAACCCTTCAGATGATCGACCGCCCCGGCGTCAACCAGGACGGCTGCAAGGGCGCTGCGGTGCCCCTGCACTTCTCGGCCAGCTGAAGAGGGCAGGGATTCCCCTTCCTGGAACAGTACGTCAGCTTCATAGCCCGATGGTGATGAAGTCCGCCTAACTGCTGCAAGCTCGACTTTTTGGAAGGTTCCCGTGCCCACAGTCGCCAGCTCCCCCGAAGCCACCCCCCGGCTTCGGCGGGAGCTGGTTTTGTTTTTTCCGATGGTTCGTCCACTGGCCTTGGCCGTTGTCGTCCTCATCGTTGCCACCCTTGTGGGCGCCGTTCCGGCGTCCGCCTACTGGCGCGCCAGCGGAACAGGAAGTACGACGGCGGCAGTCGCCACGCTGCTTCCGCCCACCAATGTGTCGGTGCCGGCCGCCAGCAATTCCAGCGTTGCCGTCAGCTGGACTGCTTCCACCGGTGCGATCGTTCCCACGGGCTACTATGTCACGCGGCTTACCGGCACCACAGCCATTGCTGCTTGCGGTTCGAGTCCTTCGGCACCTATCGCCTCCACCTCCTGCACGGACACTTCTGTACCGGAGGGGACACACCGATACATGATCACGGCGGTTTACCGCTCTTGGACTGCCGCCAGCACCGCGAGCGGAAATGTAACAGTCAGCAGCGTGAGCGTCCTGGCGTTCACGTCGCAGCCGGCTGCGAGCATCACAGCCGGCACGGCCACCATCTCTGTCAGCGTGCAGGCCAAGACCCTGCTGGGCCTGCCGGTGGCAGGTGTGCCGGTGACAATCGGTTTCGCCAGCAACGCCGGCGGCGGAACGCTGTCCGGCACGGTGACAACCACCACCAGCTTGTCCGGCATCGCCACCTTCACCGGCATGTCCATTAACAAATCGGGAAGCGGCTATTCCCTGGCTGCTTCCAGCACCGGATATTCCGGAGCCGTCAGCAGCAGTTTCGAGGTCACCCCAGCGGCCGCGAACAAGCTCGTCCTCACCTCCGGAAACACCGTTACTGGACCTGCATCGAGCGCCGCCCTGATCGGCCCGGTCACCCTGCAGCGCCAGGACGCCTACGGAAACGGGGTGACGGCGGGAACCGCCACAGTCTCCATGACCACCTCCGCAGCGACAGGATTCTTCGCCGCAACGGCCAACGGGGCAAAGGTCACTACAGTGACCATCCCGGCGGGGTCTTCGGAGGCGTCGTTCTTCTACGGCGATACCAAAGTTGGCGCGGCAACAGTCACGGCCACGGCGCCGGGCCTGACCGCTCCGGCTGCGGTCAGCGCAACCATCACAGCAGCCCCGGCCGGCAAACTGAAGTTTGATGCCGTTCCTGCGGTGGTCCTGAAAAATGCACTGATAACACCCACCGTAACGGTCCGGTTCCTCGATGCCTTTGGCAATCCGGCTGACGGTTCGGCCCAGGTCACGCTCACGTCCACCTGCACCATCAAGGGCACGCTCACCGTATCCGCTTCTGCGGGAGTGGCGGTCTTCCCGGACCTGCAGATTGCCGGAAAGGCAGCCGGCTGCACGCTGAGCGCAAGCAGCGGCACCTTGGCCGGGGATACCAGCAACTCGTTCAACGCTGAGTAAGCAGCCCCCGGTGGCGTTTGCCTGGCTATGAGGATTTGCGCAACCGCTCCGGCGGGTGCAGGTCGATGATCGGCAGGTGCCCGTCGGTGCGGATGGCGTCACCGCCCCCGTTGCGGTGGTGGTAACCGCTGGAGTAGTTGAGGATGATGTGGATGGATTCCACGGCGTTGGCGGTGCGGAGCGTTTCGATGATGAAGTCCCGTTCCTCATCCGTGCGGTCGGCGATCTTATGGGTGATCTGGAAGGTGAACAGTGACAGCCCCACGCTCCGGTCGTAGGTTCCGGCGCCCACCCAGTCCACGGCGAGGCCGCCCGGGAGCCGCCACCCCGGCGGGCATTTCCAGAACCGCACGTGGTGCCGCTTCCGCGGATTTCCCTCGATTTCGCGCTGGAAGGCGAGGTCCTGCTTGTTGCCGAATACGTAGAGCGAACTTACCGGAGCGGCCGGATAGCTGCGCCCCAGCACGGTCGACGTCAGTGTACGCCAGGCGGTGCCGGGCGTGATTGGATCAGCCTCCACCCAGCCCGCCGTCATCATGGCCTGGCGCAACTCCTCCCTGGGACCCACCACGGCGAGGTTAACGGGGTCGCCCAGGACGCCGTCGCCCGTCCTTGTCCGCCCGATGAAGTAGTCCGGAATGTACAGGCTGCTGAGGATCTTGTGGACGCGCGGCAGCAGCGCGTAGGCCAGGATCAGCCAGACCGGCAGGAAAACCCACGCCTGCTCCGGGCCGCGTGACAGGCGGGCGAGCAAGAAATAGTAGACCGCCCAGCCCACGGCGATGGTCACCACCAGGTACAGCAGCCGCTGCAGGACCGCCAGGACGGTGGCCCATCTGCTTTGCCGGCGGACCACGGGGCTGCTGGAACGTGAGTGGTCCGGCTCTTCCGGAACAGCCCGATGTGAGCCAGGGGACGTCACCGCGCTTCTCCTTTCGGTTGCTCACCAACAGCCTAAAAGGTCAGCCGGGAAAGCCCGGCGTCCGCAGCCTAGGCCGGAAGGCTCAGCTGCTCCACGATGATCCGGGCCGTTTCCGGCTCACCCAGGATCCGGAAGTGCCCTGCGGCGGGCAACTCGATGTTGGTGGCACCTGGCAGGATGCTCCCCTCGGGGATGTGCGGATCGAACGGGCCGTAGATGGATGTGATCCGGCTGTTGATGGTCTCCTCCCGCGCCAGCTGCAGCGTCAGGGCGTTGCGCGGGGAGAAGATCCGCAGGCTGGGCAGCAGCATGTAGCGGGCATAACGGGAGCCGGAAAACGGTGTGCACACAGCGATCATCCGCTCGATCCGATGCTCGGGGTCCAGGTTCAGCATGGCGTATTTACCGATCAGGCCGCCCTTGCTGTGCGCCACGATGGCAGCATCACGCAGGCCCGCTTCCTCCAGGTGCTGCGCCACCATCCGTGCGGCTGCGGGAACGTCCAGTTTGTTCCGCTGCAGCACCGTGACCACGTGGACGGGGTGGCCGGCATCATGGATGGACCGGATGAGCGGCATCATGAACTGCCAGTTTTCGTAGACACCCGGAATAATCAGCACGGGGTTGAGGTGGCCTTTGTGGAAGGAACCCGGCTGCACCCGGGACACCGTGCCCTGGGCCTGGCAGATGGCGGCATAGACGTAGTCCTGCAGCCACCACATGCCCTTCTGCAGGGGGCTGATCCGAGCGGGCATCCCCGTTTCACTCATCTGTTGAGGATAGCGCCCGCACCCCGTTGCCCTATCACTTTTGGTCCCCAACCGGGCGGTTTGGGGACCAAAGCTGATGGCTCAAGTGGAGGTTTAGTAGTTCCGGCGGTGCTTCAGGCGGGGAATCACGACGGCGAACACGGCCGCCGCCGCAAACCCCAGGATGCCGGTGGCTGAGATCCCCGCGCCCAGGGAGGCCAGGGCCGTCACCGCGGAGAGGAGCACCGGGCCGCCCGTGGACCCGGCATCCGCCATGAACCGCCACAGCCCCAGGAACTGCCCGCGCCCGCGGTCCGGAGAGAAATCAGCACCCAACGTCATCACCAGCCCGGAACTGATCCCGTTCCCGAACCCGATCAGGAGCGCCGCGAGCAACAGCCCGGTAAAGGACCCGGTCAGCGGAATCAGCAGCAGGGCCAGCCCCATCAGCAGCGTGGACGGAACTGCCACAAACTGCCGGCCCTTCCGGTCCATCAGCTTCCCGGCCGGATAAAACACCAGCATGTCGATGGCCCCGGACAGACCGTAGATCAACGAAGCGGAACTGGCATCCATGCCCAGGTTGTCCGCCCACAGCGGGATCACCACCTGGCGTGAGGAGCGCAGCGCGCTCAGCAGCAGGATGCCCGCGCCCACGCTTAGGAACACCTTCGCGTGGGACACAGCGACGTTACGGAGGGTGGGCTCCGGACCCTTGTGCCCGCCGTCGGACGTTCCAGCCAGCTCCAGGTCGGGGATGGTGAGGGACAGCAAGGCAGCCGCAGCCATGGCCACCACCCCTATCCAGTACGCACCGCCGATGCCCCAGAACTGCATCACCCCGGCGCCCAGGAACGGCCCGATGAACACACCGATCCGGTTCACTCCGCCCAGTGTGGACAACGCCCGCGCCCGGAACTCCACGGGCACGGCCTCGGTGAGGTACTTCTGCCGGGCCAACCCGAACACTGCGCCGGACATTCCGACGACGGCCATCGCCACCGCCAGCAGCCACAGTCCATTGGGGATAAGCGAGGACAGCCCGGCAGCGGCCAGGGCCAGGCCGGCAGCCACTGCGGCGCCCACAATGGCCCAGCGTTCGCCGAACTTCAGCGTCACCAGGGAGGCGGGCAGGTTGAAGAACCACGAGCCCAGTCCGATCAGCGTGACGATCAGCGCCGCGAGGGCCACCGAAGCGCCAAGCCCGCGCGCAGTCAGTGCCACCACCGGAAGGATGGCGCCCTGCCCGATTCCGAACAGCAACGTGGGGCCGAAAGCGGCCACGGCGATGCTGCGCAGGCTGAAGGGCTGGGAGTCATCCGGGGAAGTCATCAGATTTATCCTAGGGCGGCCGGCAGCAAGAAGATTTTTCGATGGCGGAATCACATCTCTCACGGCCTTCGCGACACATCGAAGAATTGCGAGGAGATTGGGTTAGGATTCCCAAAACAGGTGGCCGTCTCGCTTCAAGCCCTTTAGCAGGACAGCAGAATGCCGAAAAGAGAAAGAACCGGTGGGATCGTGAACGTAAGAAGGTTTTTTGCCGGAGCCACAGCCGCAACAGCAGCGTTTGCGCTTACATCATGCTCTGCTCCGAGTGCGCAAGAAGGCACATCGGCTTCGCCAGCAGTTGTGTCAGCTTCGCCAACAGCCACTCAGTCGGTAAGCGCAAGTCCGACGCCAACGGGAACAGGAGCCGCTAGCCCAACCGCTGATGCAACTTCGGTTCCCCCGTCATCTTCAACCCTGAACACCGAAAAGGCCGATACCCCTCTTTCACTCGCGGACTTTTTCAAACCGGAGAGTTATTGGATGGAAAAGCGCTTTGATGTTGCTGACAAAGCGAATATAAGTGGGATAGCTACTGAAACGAACCACTACGGGTCTACTAGTAGGCGAGTGCTTGAACTGCGCTTGGCTAACAGGTTCAGGGACACCTTGACATTCAATGTCGGTCAGGCCAACGATTCTGAGTCCTCGGGCAAGAAACTGCTCGTAAAGGTCGTCGGAAACGACAAGCAACTTGAGGTGCAGAAAGTGCCCTTCAACACCATACAGACCATCTCGGTTCCCGTGGACGGAATCAACGCCCTGCAAATCGAGCTTGAGATTGAGCAAAGTGACAGCTCCGATGCCAAGTCAGTGTTGGCCGTACTTTCCGATATCAAAGTGAAGTAGCTGAACGGAACTACTGCTGAAGTGACCATTCCGGCACCTCCCGCGAGGCCTCCCAGATCACGTTGGTGGCGACACTACTGGGGCATAATTGCGAGCGGCGTGTTGTTCCTGGCCGCGGTGGCAGCGATAGCCAGCTTCATCGTCACAGACTTGGGGTTTAGACCCTGGCTCGAACCTTCTCCCACAAACTCAACGCTCGCGCCGAGCGTCAATGATACTAGAGCGCCGAATGGCCTGGGAGTATCACCGCCAGAGGTTGAGGGGACAAAAGCCGGCGCGTGCCTAGACGAGGCAGGAACAGAAATGTCCTGCGATCGTCCTCACTTTTCTGAACTTATCGCAGCCTCCGGACCGTGCGACCTTCCCGCTCTGGTGACCTATGCGGGCGGAGTCCTAACCCGGGACGTCCTTCGCGGCGACCTAATCCCCTCGGAAACATCGAACGGCTGTACCGTCGTCCTGCCTGCCGGGTTGTCCAGCAAGATCCAAAACGGCTTGTTAAGAAGCGACCACGCGGCTCTCCGGCAGTGCTGGGACCGTTTCTCGGAGAGGAACGTCAGCTGCGACCAGGCACACACAGCCGAAGCCGTCTATTTTGACTCGGATCCGGGTGCGGCGCCAACCTCATGTGTCCTACACGCCGATTCGTATACAAACGGCGCATACACCCGAAACCAGGGGCAGCTTGAAGCATTAGTGCTAACTTCCGGCAGCTCTGTCAGTTGTCTAGTGCAAGCCCGCGGAAGTAACGAGCTGAGCGGGTCCCTCCGGAATCTCGGCACCGGGGCCCTACCACTGCACGCTAGACCCTGACAGTGCGGCCAGTAATTCGATTCGGCAGCAAGGGCAGAAAGGAGCCGGTTTGGGGGTCACAAAACCCTTGCAAAGGACTAGCGTTTGCCTTATGGGTGCTGATGCGCGCCCACAACCAAAGGGGAGGTTCATTTCATGGGTGAAGTGTGGATCCGTACGCTCGGCAACGGGTTGGTCCGGGCAGACTATGTCACCGAAATTTCGTCCACCCGGGGGTCCCTCCATGAGGACCAGGGGTATTCGCTGAAGGTTATCGTGGACGGCAAGGGCCATGTCCTGATTGATGACAGCGACCTGCAGGGCTCGCTGGCCGATCGGCTCGAATACGCCCGGCACGTTGAAGACGCCCTGCTGCTGGCCATGGACGAAGCGCGTGAAATCGACGCCGCCGTGGTGATCTCCTACGAGCCAGAGCGCGAGCGCTGGTCTGCAGCCCCGGTCTCTGTATTAACAGGAAGGCTTCCCGAGTCGGTGTGAGCCCGGGCCTGGAAGCATTGGGCGGAAAAGTACGACGGCGGCCGGCGGCACGGGTGCCGCCGGTTGCGGCGCGAGGAGGTGAGGATCGTTCCGGTCCGGCCCTTCGGCGTCACAACATCAGCATCTACATTCGGTGTAATAAATCGGTAACTGTTGCGTGGATCACATTCACCCCCTACTCTGATTGAGGCTTAAGAAACAGGCCAATGCAAGAAGCTGCAGCGTCGCAGCCAATGCCGGGGAAGGCTTTACATTTTGAACTCCAAGCTCAACATCGTTGTCCGTGTAGATCTCGACCACGCGAAAGCACTGGTGATTGCAAAGGGGCACATCACCGTGCACAGCGTGAATGCGCTTTATGTTGTGGCCAAGCGCGCCAATTCCATCAGACAGGGCTTGTACCTGGAGTTGGATGTCTCCCATGCTGTGGTGGATGACGAGGCATTGGAGCAGCTGCAGGCGTGCTCCCAGACCCATCATCTGCCGGCACTTATCGATCCGTACCAGAAGCCGTGCGATATCAGTGTCCTGGCACCGCGACGGCGAGATACCACCTCGCGGCCGGAACTGCTCGCCGCATAAGCCTTATGGCCAAGGCACCCGCAGCGCCCCCTGATCGGGCCAGTGGTGCCGGCCGCACACTTTCTTCTCTCTTTTAGACTTTCCACCGACTGGAAGTGCAGCCGTATCCGAATAGACGGGTAGCCGCACTCCCAGTCCGGTGGAAACCTTTTATGCGATGGCGGGTTCGCCGTCACCGTGGGCGTCCAGCCACTCCTTCAGGGCTGGGGGAGGCAGCGGGCGGGCAAAATGGCAGCCCTGCGCAAGGTCGCAGCCCATCGCTCTGAGCGTCTGCACCTGCCCTGACGTCTCCACGCCTTCGGCAACCGCCCGGATACCCACCGCATGGGCCAGGTCAATGCAGCTGCCCACGATCGCCGAATCTCCGGAGTCCGATCCAAGCCCGTTGATAAAGGGCCTGTCGATCTTCAGTTCGTCGATGGGGAACTTCTTCAGGTACGTCAGGCTTGAGTAGCCCGTCCCAAAATCGTCCACGGCGAGGTTGACACCGAGGTTCCTGAGGGCCGTCAGCGACTCAAGTGCAGCGTCGGGGTCCGCCATCAGGGCCGTTTCGGTGATTTCCAGCAGCAAGTGTGAGGGATCAATGTCCCGCAGCTGCAGTGCGCCTTCCACCATCGTCACCAGCTCCGGAGGTAACTATTTCCAGGTCCTCGATCCGGATCGGCGTCTTGAGGATCTCCAGCAGTTTTGCCGCGAGGGCAGTGGCTCATCCCCCACCGAATGGCCAAGGCTGTCATTAACGGCCTTGAAGTGGTGGAGGTTGCTTTGTGTTGCCTCAGATATTAGCCGCGGCAGGCCGGGGAATCCTGGGACCGGCCACCGCTTGCCCCTACCCGATGATGGGGCGTTCCTCCGGGAGGCGGTACAGGCGCGGGCGTGCCGAAAGGGCCAGGGCGGACGCCACGGTCACAGTGCCGATCCTTCCAGTGAACATGAGCGCCATCAGCACCCACTCCGCGGACGGGGGCAGGTTGTAGGTGATGCCGGTGCTCATACCCACGGTGCCGAACGCGGAAATGGACTCGAACAGGACCTTCTCCAGGCTGTAATCGGTGAAGATGAGCAGCAGCATGGTTCCGATGACCACGGCGGCAACCCCCAGCAGCGCCACAGACAAAGCCTGGCGCTGGGAGGAGGAGCTGACGGAGCGGTGGGCGATGGTCACCTGGTCGCGGCCCCGGACCTCGTTCCAGATGGCGAAGCCCAGCACCAGGAAAGTGGTGATCTTGATGCCGCCGGCGGTTCCGGCACTGCCGCCCCCGATGAACATCAGGATGTTGGTGACCATGAGCGTTTCCGGGGCTGCGAGGCCGTAATCGATGCTGTTGAACCCGGCGGTGCGGGGGAAAACGCTGCCGGCGAAGGAGCCCAGGATCTTGCCGGTGAAGGAGAGCGGGCCGAGGGTTTCGTTCCGGTTCCACTCAAACGCCGCGAACAGCGCCATCCCGGCGATCAGGAGGAACAGCGTGCCGTAGATGGTCAGGCGCAGGTGTACCGTCCAGTTCCGGGGTTTGGTCTCGCCGCGGCTGAGCTGGATGATCACCGGGAAGCCGAGCCCGCCGGCGATGATGGCCAGGCAAATGGGGGTGATGATCCAGGGGTCTTCGGCGAAGCCGATGAGGTTGTTGCTGTAGACCGAGAAGCCGGCGTTGTTAAAGGCGGAGATGGCGTGGAAGGTCCCGTGCCAGAGGGCGGTGCCGGGGTTTTGGTCATACGCGATCCAGAACCGCAGTGTGAGGACCGCGGCCGTTGCGGCCTCGAACGTCAGCATGATTTTCGCTACCCGGAGCAGCACTGCCCGGACGTCGCCAAGGTTCAGGGTGTGGGTTTCCGTCTGGGCCACGAGCTGGCCGCGCAGGCCGATGCTCTTGCGGACCAGCAACGCCAGGAGGGTGGCCAGCGTCATGATGCCGAAACCGCCCACCTGGATGAGAGCCAGGATGACCACATGCCCGAACGGGGTCCAGAATGTTGCCGTGTCCACGGTGACCAGGCC
Organism: Pseudarthrobacter sp. W1I19; assembly: GCF_030817835.1. Lineage (NCBI taxonomy): Bacteria > Bacillati > Actinomycetota > Actinomycetes > Micrococcales > Micrococcaceae > Pseudarthrobacter > Pseudarthrobacter sp. W1I19. The sequence goes on along the minus strand of NZ_JAUSZR010000001.1, from coordinate 970,463 downwards.
CGTGACGCAGACCGCCGAGACCGAGGTGAACAAGGCGTCCATAAAAGCACCCGTGTCCGGGTCGGTGCGTGAGACGGGAAGCATCAGCACTGCCGCCCCGATGATGATGACTATCAGGAAGGCGAACGGAACGGCCCTGACCGGGTGGGTCAGGATCCTGCGGACGAAGTGTGCCTTCCCGCCATCCTTTTCGTTCCTGGCGTCCCGCAGCATCTTCTGGACGGCGGCCACGCTGGCGGCATCCGGCCCTGTCGTTGCAGGTCCCGACGGCGACACGCTCCTCCTGAGGCTCATCCCACGTGGATGCCCGGCCGCACGGCCGGGTCCGGTTCGTTCTCGCGGATGATTTCCCGGACCACCGGGGCGGTGTCACCGCGCCCCAGAAGCAGGTAGCGCATGAGGTGGGCCAGGGGGTTCCCTTCGGACCATTCAAAGTAGGCATGCGGCTTGACGCCCGTGCCGTCGCGCAGGGCCAGGAGAATGGCGGCGATGGCATTGGGTGCAGCAGGGCTCTGCGCGCGCAGGACCCGGTGGCCTGCCACTTCAACCCCGCGGACCTGCAACGTGTCGCTGAACTCTGACGGGTCCGTGATCTCGATTTCCAGGAAAATGACATCAGCCGTTCCGGGCACGGGGTTGTTCTCCCGCTGTACTGCTTCCTTGTCCGCGTACTCGGCGGCGTTGCACGCCTGCGGCCGGTTGGCGATGAGGTTGATCCGGCCGTCGTAGTCCAGGGTGTCGCTGATGAAGCGGCGCGCGCCGTCGTCGAACTCGATCCTGTCCACCCGCAGCTCGGTGGTGCGGCTGATGCGGGAGACGAGCGAGACTGCCACGATGCCCAGGATGAAGAACCCGGAGATGGCCAGGCCGTCCGGTTTTTCGATGACGTTGGCCGCCAGGGCGTAGAGCATCACCAGGGTGAGCACGGTGAAGCCCACGGCGGCGGCCCGCTGTTTGCGGCGGAGGGCGGAGATGGTGACGGCGATGGCGCCGGAAACCATCATGGCCAGGATGCCGGTGGCGTAGGCGCCGGCCTGGGCGTTTACGTCGGCGTTGAAACCGATGGTGATCAGGATGCTGATGGCGGTGTAGACGAGCACCACGGGACGGACGGCGCGGGACCAGTCCGGGGCCATGCCGTAGGAGGGCAGGTACCGCGGGACGATGTTGATCAGGCCGGCCATGGCGGAGGCGCCGGCGAACCACAGGATGAGGATGCTGCTCACGTCATAGACGGACCCGAACCCGTTGCCGAGATGCTCGTGGGCCAGGTATGCCAGGGCGCGGCCGTTGGCCTCTCCCCCGGCCTGGAACTCCTCGGCCGGGATCAGGACGGTGGTGACGAAGCTGCTGCCCAGCAGGTAGACGCTCATGATGAGTGCCGCCGTCGTCAGCAGCCTGCGCGTATTGCCCACCCGGCCGGCCAGCTTTTCCTCAGGGGTGGCGCCTTTAGAGGCAACAAGGGGCATCATGCTGACGCCGGTCTCGAAGCCGGAGAGTCCCAGGACCAGCAGCGGGAAGGCCATCAGGGCGGGACCCACGATTCCGCCCGGTCCGCCGCCGGAGGAGGCCAGGGCGTCGGTCCACGTTCCGAGCGCCCCTGGAGTTGCGAGGACCTCGGCGATGCCGGCCCCGATGATGATCGCGTTCATCACCAGGAACACGGCCACCAATGGAATTGCGACGGCGACGGCTTCGGAAAAGCCCATCAGGAAAACGGCGCCGAGCACCAGGAGGAAAAAGACGGTAATGCCCACTGCCTGGCCTTCCAGGAAAGGCGGCAGGTACGGGTTCTCGAGCAGGTGCACGGTGGCGTCGGCCGCCGAGAGGGTGATGGTGATGATCCAAGAGGTGGCCACGAAGCCAAGCAGGACCAGCACAAAAACCTTGCCCCGCCAGAAGGGCAGGAGCCGTTCGAGCATGGCCACCGATCCCTGCCCGTGCGGGCTTTCCTTGGCCACCCGCCGGTACATGGGCAGCATCCCCAGGAGCGTCAGGGCGACGATGAGCATGGTGGCCAGTGGTGACAGGGCGCCGGCGGCGAGCGCCGCGATGCCCGGGAGGTAGGAGAGGGTGGAGAAATAGTCCACGCCCGTGAGGCACATGACCTTCCACCAGCTCTGCTGCGCGGCGTGGGCCTCGTCGGCCTCGGGGCCGACGGGCTGGCTGACCCGGTGTTCCAGCAGCCACTTGGCTAATGCGCTCCGCGGTTCGGTTTCAAGCTCCGGGTTGGGAACGATGGCGGGAAGGGAAGACCGGGCGGAAGCCGTCAAGGACGTGTCTTTCTTTGGTGCCCGTTACGGGCGCAAGTTCCCCGGTTCCAGGCGCGACGCTGTGCTGATAACTAACGGAGCCTAGCACCGGGCCTCGCGCCTCCCGCCCGGAATTCCGGGGATCTTAACGCTTTCTTAACGCCTGTCACTGCCGGACATCCTTCAGTCCTCCACAAACTCCAGCAGGTCGCCCGGCTGGCAGTTCAGGACGCGGCACATGGCCTCCAAGGTGCTGAAGCGGACGGCCTTCGCGCGTCCGTTTTTGAGCACCGCCACGTTGGCGGGCGTGAGACCCACGCGGTCGGCGAACTCCCCCACGCTCATCTTCTGCCTGGCCAGTTCGACGTCGATGCGCACCACAATGGGCATCAGATTACCGCTTCCATATCCAAGCGCAGGTCCGCGGCCTGCCGGAGCAGGGCGCGGAGCACCACCACCACCAGCCCGACGGCGGCCCCGGCCGCAAGCATCAGGATCAGCAGGAGCGGCACGCCCGGGTCATCGGCATTGAGGATCACAATGGCGGAGAACACCGCCAGCATGGTCCAGCCCGCCGCGATGGCCCACATGATCGCGTCCACCCACACAAAAGCCCGCCGGCTGAAGATCTGGTCGCGCTTGACCATGGTGAGCAGCTTCCACGTGCTGACGATCACCACCTGGACGCAGGCCACCTCAAGGATGGCGAAGATGGTGAGCGGCCACTGCAGGTAGGCCCGCTCCGGGTTTTCCGCTGCCATGTGGGCGAACTGCCCCGGCAGGGACATCACTTGGAACAGGACCAGGAGGAGGAAAGCCCCAACGAGCACGATCCGGAGGGCAATGACTGCCAGGTGATTGATCTTCATGCATCGAGTTTCAGCTATTACCTATCGAAAGTCAATCGAACTCCCACCTGCCCCTTCTGGATGGGACGGTTTCTGCGCCACTCGGCCCGCTGCAGTGAAAAAACGGTTTGTCGCGGACGGATGTGACGCTTGACACGCACCCAGAGCGCATCTTATGGTGTTGCCAAGTCGTTTTAGCAAAACGATTTTTCACCCCAGATCCACGTCTCGCCATTTCCGTTCGAGAGAAAGTGAGTCGACAGCGATGTCCACTCGAAAGACCATCAACAGGTTCGTCACCATCGGCGGCGTCTGCACCGCCGTGGCATTGGCAGCCACCGGGTGCGGCGCGGGGGGCCCGTCCACCACGGGTAGCGCCGGCACCAGCACCGTCAACGTCCTGGTGGAAGCAGGCGGCCACGCCGAGCTGACCGGCGTCGCCGAACAGTGCAAAAAGGACGCCGGAGTAAACGTCAACTTCGTAGAACTGCCCTATGACGGCATGTTCAACCGCCTCTCCAGCGAGTTCTCCTCCGGCAACGTTTCCTTCGACGTCGCAGCCCTGGACTCGGTCTGGCTGCCCAGCTTCAAGGATGCCGTCCAGCCCATCGACGAGATCTTCACCGATGAAGCCAAGAAGGACATCTTCCCGGCCCTGGTCAAGGAAGCGAATGTGGACGGGCACTTTATCGGCCTGCCTGCCTGGACCAACGCGGAAATCATCCTTTACCGCAAGGACCTCTTCGAGGACGCCAAGAACAAGGCCGACTTCCAGGCCAAGTACGGCTATGAGCTCGCCGCCCCCACCACCTGGAAGCAGTACCAGGACATCGCCGAGTTCTTCACCAAGGACGGCATGTACGGCACCGACGTCAAGGGCGGCGTCGAGACCGAATGGCTCGCCCATGTCCTGCAGGCCGGCTCGCCCATGGTCCTGGACGGGGACAAGGTGGTCATTGACAACGCGGCGCACAAGGAAGCCCTGGACTTCTACGTCAGCCTGGCCAAGTCCGCTCCGTCAGGCGCCGCCCAGGTGGACTGGGCTGCCGCGCAGAACCTGTTCAACCAGGGCAAGACGGCCATGACACGCTTCTGGGCCCATGCCTACCGGCAGATCCCCAAGGATTCACCGGTGGCCGGCAAGGTGGGCACCGCTCCCATGATCGCCGGGTCTGCCGGCATTGGCGGAGTCCCGGGGCCCTGGTACCTCACCGTCCCCAAGGCCACCAAGAACACGGACGCGGCCAAGAAGTTCATCAAGTGCGCCTATGACAACAACAGCATGGGCATCGAATCAAGCCTCGGCCTGGCGTCCCGCATCTCGGCCTTTGAGAAGTACCAGGACAAGGCAGGCTACGAAAGCTTTGGTCCGCTGATTGAAACCCTCAATGGCAAAGCCACGGCCACCCGCCCGGCCACCGAAAAGTGGCAGCAGATCGTGGACACCGTCCTGGTACCCATGCTGCAGAAAGCCGTGGCCGGCGGTGACTCCGCCACCCTCCTCGCAGATGCCAAGAAGCAGATCGAGGACCTCCTCAAGTAAGATCCCCGCGGCCGGCACCTGGGTAGCCGGTGCCGGCCGCGGCCCCCAACCAGCGGAAGAGAAAACCGTGCGTATCTCCGATCGCCGCTTCGCATTGTTCCTGATGACACCAGCGGCGCTGTTCCTGGCAGTGTTTGTCGCGTTCCCGTTGTTCCGCCTCGTTGCGGACAGCTTCTTCAAGATCTCACCGATTGCCGGCGGTCCCCGCGACTTTGTGGGCCTGGACAACTACTTCCGGGCCTTCGCCTCCGAAGCCTTCACCGGCGCCGGCTGGCGGACCCTGGGCTACACCCTCATCGTGGTCACCCTCGAATTCGCCCTCGGCCTGGGCATGGCCCTGCTGTTCACCACCCTTGGGCGCAGCTCCCAAATCTGGCGGACCGTGTTTATGTACCCGCTGATGATCGCCCCGATTGTGGCAGGCCTCCTCTGGAAGTTCCTCATGATCGACAACTTCGGCCTCATCGGAACCCTCCTGCACCAGGCCGGCATCCTGTCCAACCCCAACCAGATCGGCTGGCTCTCAGACCCGAACATCGTGCTCTACTCCGTGGCCATTCCGGACATCTGGCTGACTACGTCGTTTATGTGCCTGGTGCTCTTCGCCGGCCTGCAGAACATCCCAGGGGATCTCATCGAAGCCGCCCGCCTCGACGGTGCACGCGCACCGGCCCTGCTGTTCCGCATCATCCTGCCCCTCCTGCGCCCGGTCATCGCCGTCGCCCTGGTGGTCCGCGGCATTGATGCGGCCCGGGCATTCGACACCATCCTCATCCAGACCAACGGCGGCCCGCAGTCCGCCTCCGAAACCATGAGCCTGCTCATCTACCGGACCATGATCCGCTTCGGCGATCCCGGACTGGCCAGTGCCATGGGCACCCTCTACCTGCTGGCCATGCTCGCCGTCGCGTTTGTTGCGGTGTCCACCATCTGGCGGCCAGGAAAGGACAGCTGATGCGCGTCGCCGAGCGAATTAAGAACGACGCCGGGAAGTCACCTGCAGCAGTTGCGGGACCTTCTGTGCCAACCACCGGAAGCGGCAGCGTCCGCAAGCGCCGGGGTGTCAACCGTGAAGGCCTGGAAGCAGGCCGGCGCAGCACCAGGACCCTCCTGTGGATCCTCCTGGCGGCAGCAATGGTGCTCTACGGATTCCCGTTCCTGTACCTTCTCTTCACATCCTTCAAGACCCCCATCGACACCATCGCGGTGCCGCCCACCATCCTGCCGAAGGAATGGACGCTGGAGAACTACGCCAACGCCTTGGGCCGCAGCGGTGTGGTGGCCTCCTTCATCAACAGCATCCAGACGGCCATCATCAGCACCCTGCTGTCACTGGTGCTGGCGGTACCCGCGGCCTACGGCATCACCAGGTACCAGACCCTCAGCGGCCGGATCTTCATCATGGCCGCCCTGGTTACCCGCATGGTGCCGCCGGTGGCCATCGGCATACCGCTTGCCTCGATGATGGCGTCCATGGGCCTGGCCGATACACCCATCGCGTTGTCAATCGCCCACACCACCATCTCGCTGCCGCTCTCGATCTGGCTGATGTCCAGCTTCTTCGAAGCGGTGCCCAGGGACCTGGAGGAAGCGGCCACCGTGGACGGTTGCAGCAGGCTTGGAGCCCTGTGGCGGGTGGTGATCCCGGTGGTGTCCGGCGGCATCGCTGTCACCGCGATCTTCGCCTTCCTGGCCTCCTGGAACGAGTTCCTGTTCGCACTCCTGATGACGGCGATCCGTTCCCAGACAACGCCGGTGGTGATTGCAAACTTCCAGACCCAGTTCGGCCTGGACTGGGGGTCCATGACGGCGCTGGCCGCCGTGTACTCCATCCCGGTCATCCTGCTGACCCTGCTTTTGCAGCGCAAGATCGTCGCAGGCATGACGCTCGGCGCGGTCAAGGGCTAGACCACCAATAACCAGTAGCCTACTGATGACGCCCAGGGGCATCACCGACCATAAGGACGTGGGAGACAGATGAGCAACAAGAACATCGGGATCAAGGACGTGGCCACTGCCGCCGGCGTGTCCGTGACAACTGTCTCCCACGTCCTCAATGAAGTGGCCTATGCCCGGATCAGCCCCGAAACCCGGGACAAGGTCCGGTCCGCTGCGGAACAACTGGGGTACGGTCCAAACCGCCTGGCCCAGGCTCTTCGCACCCAGAGGACCGGCATGCTGGGCCTGGTGAGCGAAGATATTGCCACCACGCCCCACGCCGGCCGGATCATCCTGGGCGCCGAGGAGGCTGCCAAAGCGCGCGGGTACAACCTCATGATCATCAACACCTCCGGCTCAGCCAGCCTCGAATCCCGGCGGGACGACGTGGAAGCCCTCCTGGAACGCCGGGTTGACGGCATCCTGTACGCCACCATGTACCACCGCATCGTGGAGCTGCCGGCCAATCTCGGCAGCGTTCCCTCCGTCCTGGTGGACTCGGTGGCCGCCGCCGGAAACATCACCGCCGTCATCCCGGATGAGGAAGGCGGTGCCCGCACCGCGGTGGAAGCCTTGCTCGCGGCCGGGCACCGGCGGATCGGCTTCCTTAATAACACCGACGATGTCCCCGCCACCCGCCAGCGGCTCCATGCCTTCCGGGCCACGCTGAAGGAAGCAGGGCTCGACGGCGGTGCGGCGCCTGTGGAGTCCGAGGTGTCCGAGGTGCACGGCGGCTATGCGGCTGCCCGCCGGATGCTGTCACGCAAGGACCGAGGCGATATGCCTACGGCCTTGTTCTGCTACAACGACCGCATGGCGATGGGCGCCTACCGCGCCGCTGCCGAGTTGGGACTTACCATCCCCGGCGACCTTTCAGTGGTGGGCTTTGATGACCAGGAGCTGATCGCCGCCAACCTCCACCCGGGCCTCACCACCGTGGCCCTGCCGCACTACGAGATGGGTGCCTGGGCCACCGAGCACCTGATTGACGCCGTCGAGGGCAAGACAGACCTTTCCCTGATGGCGCTTCACCCAACCATTCTCAGCTGCCCCCTGGTGCGCCGCGATTCCATCACGGCTCCGCCGCAATAGGCAGCCAGCCCCTTCCGCTTACCACTTCCAACGTCCCAAGAGGAACGCACCACATGTCCAGTTACCTTGATGCCGCACGCCTGGAAACAGCCCCGGCGGAAACATCCGGCTTCCGGCCTGCCATCCACTTCACGGCAAGGGACACCTGGCTGAACGATCCCAACGGCCTGGTTTTCCACGACGGCCTGTACCACCTCTTCTTCCAGAACAACCCGTTCGGCAGCGTCTGGGGCAATATGTCCTGGGGCCACGCCACTTCCCATGATTTGCTGCACTGGACCGAGCACGCTGTGGCCATTGCCTGCGACGAAAAGGAGGACATCTTTTCCGGCAGCGTGGTGGTGGACCACGGCAACACCTCCGGTTTCGGCACGGCGGACGCTCCTGCCCTCGTAGCCATCTACACCAGTGCCTTCAAAGCCGCGTCGGGACACAGTGGCACCCAGGCCCAGTCCCTGGCCTACAGCACAGACGCGGGAATGACGTGGCAGAAGTACGACGCCAACCCTGTCCTCACCCGCAATTCAGCGCATTTCCGCGATCCCAAAGTGTTCCGCTATCAAGGGCGCGATGGCGAGTTCTGGGTCATGGTCGCCGTCGAAGCGCAGCACCAGACGGTGGTCTTCTACCGGTCGGAGGACCTCAAGTCCTGGGAGTTCCTCAGCGACTTCGGCCCGGCCAACGCGGACCAAGGCGAATGGGAATGCCCGGATCTCTTTCCCCTGGCGGTGGACGGGGATTCGGACAACGTCAAGTGGGTGCTCATCGTGAACGTCAACCCCGGGGCCGTGGCGGGCGGGTCCGGTGGCCAGTACTTCGTGGGGGATTTCGACGGCGTCCGCTTCATCCCTGATTCCGGTTCCGTGGTGGCGCCGGCAGGAGTGGCAGCCATCAGCGACCCCACGGCGGCAGCTGCAGCCTTGCAGCAATGCCTGTGGCTGGACTGGGGACGCGACTGCTACGCCTCAGTTTCTTTCAGCAACGCCCCTGACGACCGGCGCATCATCATTGGCTGGATGAACAACTGGGACTACGCCAACCAGTTGCCCACCGCCCCCTGGCGTTCCTCAATGACCCTCGCCCGGGAACTGCGCCTCTCAACAGTCAACGGTGCAGCGCGCCTGGTCCAGCAACCGTTGCTGGCCGGCCACGGCACCAGCACCGAGGTTCCTGCTGCCAGGGCCCAACTGACCGCGGATCCCTTTGAGCTGCGGGATTCGATCCTCCGGTTGCCGGATGCGGTACCGGGCAGCGCCCAGATCATCGAGGCGGATATCCTGCCGGGAAGCACCGGACAGGTGGCCTTCCATCTCTTCGCAAATGGTGAAGGAAGCACGGGGACCGTGCTGGGTTACAACGCCGCCAGCGGCCAACTCGTCCTGGATCGCAGGCAGTCCGGCAACACGGGCTTCCACGAGAAATTTTCTTCCGTGGAGTCAGCCCCGCTGGTCCTTGAGGACGGGGTGCTCAAGGTGCAGATCGTCGTCGACCATTGCTCGGTGGAGGTCTTTGCCCAAGGCGGCAAGGTGGTCCTGACTGACCTCGTCTTCCCCGCAGCCGACAGCCAGGAAAACTGGCTATCGGCTGAGGGAGGCGCAGCGGCAATACTGAAGCTCACGGTCTCAACGCTCGCCTAACCGCAACCCAAGGGGAAAAACCATGTCAAGCAACAACTACTACGACGTGACCACGTGGCCGGTCGGCAATGCAGCCAAAGACGTCGGTGAAGTCATCAACAGCATCATCGCGGACGTCAAGGACCGGCAGTCCGCCACCGACGAGAACAGCGGGGGAAAGCCGGGCGCCGTGATCTACCTTCCGCCCGGCGATTACCATCTCCGGACGCAGGTGGTGATCGACATCAGCTTCCTTCGCATCCAGGGCTCGGGGCATGGCTTTACGTCCTCAAGCATCCGGTTCAACGTTCCCGAGGATGAATGGCCCGGCCTTCATGAGCTGTGGCCGGGCGGGAGCCGCGTTATCGTCGACCTTCCCCAAGGCGCAGAAACCGAGGAATCCGCTGGAGCCGCCTTCTACGTTGAGCGGACCGGGAGCCCACGGATCAGCTCGGTGGAGTTCTCCAACTTCTGCATCGACGGGCTGCACTTCGAGGCGGATGGCTCTGGGATGCATCCGGAGAACACCTACGTCAACGGCAAGACCGGCATCTTTGTCGCCAACGAAAATGACTCATTCCGCGTCACCGGCATGGGCTTCGTCTACTTGGAGAACGCCCTCACCATCTACAACGCGGACGCGCTTTCGGTGCACGACAACTTCATCGCTGAATGCGGAAGCTGCATAGAGCTGCGCGGGTGGGGGCAGGCATCGAAGGTCACCGACAACCTGGTGGGAGCGGGCTTCAAGGGCCATTCGATCTACGCCGAGAACCATGGCGGGCTCCTGATCACCGCGAACAATGTCTTCCCCCGTGGGGCGAGCAGCGTCCACCTGGCCGGAGTCACGCGTTCAAGCATCACCAACAACCGCCTGCACTCGTTCTACCCCGGGATGCTGATTCTCGCAGCGGACAGTTCGGAAAACCTCGTGGCCACCAACCACTTCCTGCGTGACCATGAACCCTGGACGCCCTTCGTGGGAGTAGGCAACGGACTGGATGACCTCACCGGACTTCTCAGCGTCAACGGCAGCAACAACTCAGTGATCGGCAACCACTTCTCCTACATCATCGATGCAGAGAGCATCCAACCGGCCGGTGCTGCGCCTGTAATCATCCGGCTGGTGGCGGGGGGCGGAAACTTCGTCTCCAACAACCATGCGGTGGCGATGGACGTTCACGCCACATCAAGCGACTCCTGCTTCTCCGCCCAGGTGGACGCCCTGCTGACCACCGAGGCTTCGAAAGTCCTCGCCGTTACGGCCGTCTCGGTGGATCCCGCATCCGCCCGGAATACCGTCCTGGATTCCGGAAGTGAGGCCCAGATCGTCGCGGACAGGGCCGTGAACGCCATCAGGGCCACACCCGCCATCGGCTCCTGACCCACAACGAAAGGTACATCATGCCCACAACCCAGCAGCCCGGGGACCGGCCCAAATCCATAGATGTGGTGGTGGTCGGCGAAGCCTTGGTGGACATCGTCGTCTCCCCCTCCGGCACCGTGGAGCACCCGGGCGGATCACCCGCGAACGTGGCCTACGGATTGGGACGGCTGGGCGTAGGCACCGCATTGCTGACTTCCCTCGGCCACGACCCCCATGGCCAGGCGATCGAGCAGCACCTCTCAAGGGCCGGTGTCCACCTTTTGCCCGGGTCCCGGCGCGGCGGCCGGACGGCGACGGCAACGGCCGTGCTCGCCTCCGATGGCTCAGCCAGCTATGACTTCGACGTCCGCTGGGAGCTGCCGCGCACCGTGCCCGCAGTGCTGCCCAAAGTCCTGCACACCGGTTCGATCGCCACTTTCCTGGCACCGGGTGCGGCTGCGGTACGGGACCTCCTGGAACAAGCGCATGAGCGATGCTTGGTGACGTACGATCCGAACATTCGCCCCGCCTTGCTCGGCAGCCAGGCGGAGGCACAGCGCATTTTCGAGGACCTGGTCCCCCTCACTGACGTGGTCAAACTCAGCGACGAGGACGCGCGGTGGCTCTACCCCGGGCAGCCGGTGGAAGACGCCGCCCAGCGCATCCTTGGACTGGGCACCGGGCTGGTGGCCGTCACGCTGGGATCGGATGGATCCCTGTTGGCGGCGTCAGGAACGCGGCTGGACATTCCCCCGGTCAGGTCGGCCGTAGCCGACACCATCGGCGCCGGCGATTCCTATATGGCGGCCCTGATCTACGGCCTCCTGATGCGCGGGACCGACGGGCTCACCCCGGCAGTACTGGAGTGGCTGGGCCGCCTCGCCTCAAAGGCCGCGGCCATCACTGTCCGCCGCCCGGGTGCCAATCCGCCCACGCTGGCAGAACTGCAGGGGGAGCTTCCCGAGCACCAGCCCGTCCCATAACTCCGTTGACCTATCAGTTTTGGTTCCCAAACCACCCGCTTGGGAACCAAAACTGATGGGTCAACATGTGGTGTGAAGGGTGTACTGACAGTACCTGTCCACGGCGAGCAAATTGGGGTTACCTAGTGCTTGGGCCTGAATGCAGGCCCGAAGTCCCATCCACACGACGAAGAGGAACCACCGATGGCTACCTGGCTCATTACCGGCTGCTCCACAGGACTCGGCCGGGCGCTGGCCCAAGCGGTGCTCACCCACGGGCACAACGCCGTCGTCACAGCGCGGAACCCCGCCACCGTGCAGGACCTGGCCGACGCCTTCCCGGACACGGCACTTGCCCTGCCCCTCGATGTCACGGACCGCCCCGGGATCAGCTCGGTGATGGAACAGGCGAAGCAGCGCTTCGGCGGTGTGGACGTCCTGGTCAACAACGCCGGCTACGGGTACCGCGCCGCCGTGGAAGAAGCGGACGACGCCGATGTGCGGCAATTGTTCGACACGAACGTTTTCGGCGCTGTTGACATGATCAAGGCGGTCCTCCCGGACATGCGCGAGCGCAGGTCCGGGTCCATTGTGAACATCTCCTCGATCGGCGCCCGCATCACCCCAGCCGGGTCCGGCTACTACTCTGCAACGAAAGCTGCACTGGAGGGCATTTCCGGCTCGCTCCGCAGGGAGGTTGAACCGCTGGGCATCAACGTGACCGTCATTGAACCCGGTGCCTTCCGCACCGACTTCGCCGGCCGTTCACTGACCCAGTCCGCCTCGCCCATCGGTGACTATGCGGAGACGGCCGGGAAGCGGCGCAAGGAGAACGACACCATGGACGGCAACCAGCCGGGCGATCCGGCCAAGGCCGCCGAAGCAATCCTGGCCATCGTTCAGAGCCCCAACCCGCCGTCGCTCGCTGTGCTGGGTGAGGACGCTTTCGGCGCCTTTGCCGCAGTGGCCGATGCTCAGCGCGCGGAACTGGAGCAGTGGCGGGACCTCAGCCTCAGCACAGGCCTGGACCACTGAGAACCAGGAACCGACGAGGGATTGGGTGCCGCGGTCCGGGCAAGGGCATTGCCCGGCCTAGCCCGTCGAGGCAGTATCGTCGTGGGCGGCGCCGACTGGCTTGGATTCGGGTGAGCCGCGCTGGCGGAGGTAGATGGACAGGACCACCATGGAGCCGACGGCGAGGAATTCCGACTGCCAGTTCTGCAGCGTACGGTTCCAAAACTCTGCAGACGTCACGTACTCGATCCAGGTCACAGGCTGCTGGAAGTTGCTGATCTGCTCTTCGTTGTAGGCACTGTTTCCGGCGAAGGACTGCACCAGCCAGCACAGGACGAAGATCAGTCCCATCGTCATCCCGAGCGAATTTGAAAAGACGGTGCGGCGCCAGCCGGCGGCCCTGGCCCAGGCCGGCGATTTCGGGTTGCTGTACTCGCCCACCAGCTGGTCTTTGTCGGATTCGATCCCAGGCTGGTCCAGTTCCTTTGATTCGGGTGATCCTTTCTGGACCAGCCAGATGGTGGCCATGATGTAGAGCAGGAACTGCAAGTATTCGGACTGCCAGTTTTCGGAGACGTCCACCGCGAAGTGGGAGGAGGTGAGGTACTGGCCCAGGCTGATTTCCTCAAGCCCGTTGGCGAGCTGTTCCTCGTTGAACAGGGCATGGCCGGTCAGCCCCTGCCCCAGCAGGGCCAGGAGGAAGATCAGCCCGAAGAAGAGGCTCAGTCCGTTGTTCCGAAGTGCTTTTTTCACGGCTTCCTCCTATCCGTGGACGAGTCCGACGACAGCCATGTAGGCCAGTCCGCCGAAAATCAGGATCAGGTACAGGGCAAAGCTCCACCGCATGACTAGTTGCCTCCCACTTCGCAGGTGTAGGGCGCATCACCGTTCGGCGTGCACCCGGCTGCCGTGATCTTCCAGCCGCCGTCGGCGGCAGCCAGGAAGACGGCGTCGTTCTCGAATTCCACGAAGGCGCCGCGGCCGTATATTTCGGTGCGCGTCACTGTTCCGGGTTCCTGGATCTGCAGGTTCCGCAGGTGGTCCTCACAGCTGCTCTCCTGCTCCCGGGCCGCCTTCTCGCGTGTATCGGACTGCAGCATCGCGCAGGCAGAGGACCAGTCCGACGAGCCCAGGGCCTGGTGGAACTCCTGCGCCGCATCCGCAGCTCCGGTCCCGTCGGGGGCGCACCCGGACAAGCCCAGCAGCGCCGCCATGCCCGCAGCGGCCACCACATACCTGCCTGGTCTGCCAGCCTTCGCGGCGTCGGCTCTGGTTGAGGTTGTACTGTGCATGCCTCTCCTCCCTCACTCGGCTACGATCAGGGCCTGCGGCGCGGCTTGTTTCATCCGGGTGGACAGCCACTCCAGCTGCGTTTTGGTCTCGCCCTCACAGTGGGTGACCACGTCGAGCAGCTCCGCATCACGTAAGCCTTGGGCGGCCTGTTTGACCGCTGTCCACGTGATATCCACGAGGGACCCCAAAAGGTAAAGATCCTGCAGGTCGCGCAGCAGTCCCACTGGGCCGGAACGCGTGCTGGAAAGCCCATCGGCATGCAGCCGCTCCGGCTCGTCGTCCTTCACCACCTCGCCGTAGCGTTCCACGATGGGCTTCAGGGCCTGCTCGTGTTTTTCGCACTGATCGGCCAGCGAGCGGCAGAGGAAGTACACGTCCGGCTCATCGCCGTGGCCTTCGGCCACCTGCCGGAAGGACTCCGCCAGGGTGTGTTCGGAGCGGTGCAGCAGGCCGAGGTAGATGGGCAGCTTCATGACCCCACCTCGTCCCGGGGCGCCGCCGGCGGTTCCGTGGGGGCGAGGATCTCGCTCACCTCACCGGCTGCACCGCCCACCGTCGCCAGGACGCGGCCGGCACGGGCGGGACGGGACGCAGTGGTGGTGGGAGCGGGTGCCGGGCCGGAGGCGTTGGCGACTTTGGTCACCCGCACAGCGGCGGTCTTATAGACGGGCTGCTTGGATACCGGGTCCCATTCCGTCAGGGTCAGCTCGTTTGCCGCCGTTGGCCGCTGCTGCGGATCAGCCTCGGCCGGATCCGCAGCATCCCAGTACCCGTAATGGAAGGGAGCAAAGACAGTTCCGGTACGGATGTTGGCTATCCGCACGGGGGCGAAGAGGTGCCCGCGGCGGGACTCGACGCGGACCACGTCCCCCTCGCCCAGGCCGAGTGCTTCGGCGTCGCTCTCCGCCATCTCCACCCACATGGCCGGTGCGGCGTCGTTCAGCTGGGGGGACCGGCCGGTCTTAGTGCGGGTGTGGAAGTGGTAGGCCGTCCTGCCCGTGGTGTAGCGGAAGGGGTATTCGCTGTCCGGGGTTTCGTGCGCCCCCTGGTAGGGCGCCGTTTTGAAGATGGCACGCCCGCTCGGCGCCATCGCCTTATAGGCCTGCTCCCCCACGGTGGCTCCGGTGGACAGGTCGTGCCCGTAATCTTCGGCGGCATCAGCATGGGTGGGAAAGACCCCATCACCGTATAACCGGTCCGTCCCGTTGGGGTGTTCCTCGTTGACCGGCCAGGGGATGCCGCTTCCGCCGCGCAGCCGCTCGTAGCTGAGGCCTGTGTAGTCGCACAGGCGGCCTTTGCTGCATTCCCGCCAGGCGTTGAAGCCGTCCTCCGGGCCATCCCAGTCCAGCAGGGGACGGCCCGAGTTGGTGCGGAAGTCCATCCGGCGCGAGTAGTCCAGGAAGATCTGGAGGTCGCTCCGGGCCTGGCCGGGCGGTTCCACTGCCTGCTCGGACAGGTGGACCGTCCGGTTGACGTTGGTGAACGTCCCGGTCTTTTCACCCCAGGCGGCGGCCGGCAGGACGACGTCGGCATACTGGGTACTCTCGGTCATGTAGAGGTCCTGGACCACCAGGAACAGCTCGGGCTTGGCCAAAATCTCGCGGATGCGGGGCAGCTGGGGCATGGACACCGCAGGGTTGGTGGCCGAGATCCAGAGGAACTTGATGGAACCCTGTTCGGCATAACGGAAGATCTGCGCCGCGTGGGTGGGCGGGGCCCAGTGCGGGATGACGAGCTCGTCCACGTCCCACAGTTCGGCCAGCTGCTTGATGTGCTGGGGGTTTTCCCAATTACGGAAACCCGGCAGATCGCCGTCGGCCCCTGCCTCGCGGGTGTTCTGCGCGGTGGGCTGGCCGTTCATCTGCAGGATCCCGCAGCCCGGCTTGCCGATCATGCCGCGCAGCAGGTGCAGGTTGTTGACCTGGCAGGACGAGGCGGTGGCCTGCGCGGACTGGTAGAAGCCCTGCAGCACCGTGGACAGCACCCGCTGCGAGGTCCCGAAAATCCGGGCCGCCTCCACCACCGCGGCTGCGTCCACCCCGCACTCGACGGCCACAGCCTCCGGCGTCCACGGCTCAATCTTGTCCGCCAGATCCTCGAAGCGGAGGGTGTGGGCGGCGATGTACTCCTCATCCATCCACCCGTTCCGGATCACCTCGCGGACCAGGCCGTGCATCAACGCCAGGTTGGTGCCCGGCCGCACGGGCAGGTGAACGTCTGCATGCCGGGCCACTTCCGTGGAGCGTGGGTCCACACACACCACCAAGGGCTTGTTGGGCCCGGCAATCCGGTCCAGGACCCGGGCCCACAGCACGGTCTGGGTCTCGGCCATGTTGTGGCCGTAGAGGAAGATCGCATCGCATTCATCGATGTCCGTGTAGCTGCCGGGCTGACCGTCCGAGCCGAAGGACTCCTTCATCGCCGCCGCTGCGGTGGCCGTGCACAGCCTGGTGTTGCCGTCCATGTGCGGGGTGCCGAGCCCGGCCTTGCCGATGATGCCCAGGGCGTAGTACTCCTCCAGGAACAGCTGGCCGGAGGTGTAGAAGCCGTGGCTCAGCGGCCCCTTCTCCTCCAGGAGGGCCTTGCTCCGCGAGACGATCCGGTCCATGGCGGTGGCCCAGTCAGTCTCCACCAGTTCGCCGTTTTCGCGGATCAGCGGCTGGGTCAGCCGGTCCTTGTTGCTTACACCCTGCCAGGAGGCGAAAAGCCCCTTGGGGCCCAGCCGGCCGTGATTGACGATGTCCATCGCCCGGCCCCGGACGCCCACCATCGCTCCGTTCTTGACGGCAATGTCGATGCCGCAGCCGTTGCTGCACAGCACGCAGGCCGACTGCACCCACCGGTCCACGTCCTGGTCGCTGAGCCCCTTCGCAAGGACCTGGTCCACCCGGACCGGCCACCGCTCCCCCTGGGCGAATGGCGTACGGGTTCCCCAGATGTCAGCAATCCGGTCCACCATGGCCCTTTTCCTTTCGTCCGGGACAGCCTTGTCCGAGTTCCGCCGCACTGCTGGATGACTGGTCGAAAGTACTGTTTACGCAGGTCAGCCGGAGGTCATCCTTAGATCGACAGTAGCCTTGCTATCAGGGCGAGTAAAGCGCCGCCATGTCCCCATGACTGGCGGTGGGGGAAGGTTACGCCGGCATTCTGTTCATGGGCGCAGGGCACGCAGTAGGCTTCACGAATACTGACCTGTTGGGGCGGGGCTGGGGAAAGACGATGTTGTTTGAGTGGATAGCGCGCTATTTTCGGACCCTGGGGCCCAGGGGCCGAACGGTGATGTTCCAGCTTCCGCTGTCCATCACCATGCTGCTGGTAGTGGTCCTGGCCAGGATTCTGCATTCTGCTTTCGAGTGGACTGGCCCCTTTGCGTACACCTTGCTGGGCCATCTCCTCCTGCTCGCTGCCGGCGCGCTGGTGCCGTGGGAGCGGCTTCCGGAGCGGTCAATCCTCATCATCCCGGTCCTTGACTGCCTCGCCATTGGCCTGTCCCGCGAAGCCGGCGACCAATACTTGTCCGCGCTGAGTTTCCTCCTGGTTTTCCCGGTGGTCTGGCTGTCCTACGGGCCGCAGCGGAGCGGGGTGATCCTCGCCGTACTGGCTGCCTTTGTTAGCGTCGCGCTGCCGCCGGCGGTCCTGGATACCGGCTACACGAGCGCCTCCTTCATCCGAATTGCGCTCCTTTCGGTCATCCTTGGAGCAATGGCGCTCACCACCTACGGAGTGGCCAACGCCCTCCGCCAGCAGCGGCTCCGGCTTGAGAATCAGGAAGCGGAGGTCCGGCGGCTGCTGGCGGCGAGCGAGGACCGCGAGCAGCTCCTGGGCACCGTTATGGATACGGTCAGCGTGGCAGTCTGTGCCCTCGACCACAGAGGCAGGACCATCCTCACCAACCAGCATCCGGGAAGCGGCCCCGCCGGCACGATCTGCGTGGATACGCCTGCAGACGGGGGCGCGGGCCTTCCGGTCTATGGCATGGACCGGAAGCAGCCCCTTCCCCCGGAGCGGCACCCACGCCTGCGCGCAGCCCGAGGTGAGCCCTTCACCGATGAACTGGTATGGATCGGCAGTGGGACCGGCCAGCGTGCGTACTCGGCCACCTGCAGGCTGATCACCACGGTGGAGGGCCGGCATTCCGGTGCTGTCATGGCCTTAACCGACGTCACTGCACTGGTGGAGGCCCTCTCCGCCAAGGACCAGTTCGTCGCAAATGTTTCCCATGAACTTCGAACGCCGCTGACGTCGATCCTGGGCTACCTGGCACTGGCGTTGGATGAAGGCCTCGATCCCGACGTCGAACATTCCCTGCAAGTTGCCAAACGCAACGCCGAACGCCTGCTGACCCTGGTGGGCGACCTGCTCACCACCGCCTCCGGCACCGTGACCGTCACTCCCCGCCCTGCAGACCTGGCCCGGGTTGCCGCCCAGAGGGTTGAAGCCGCCCAGTCGCGGGCCAAGTCCGCCGGCGTCACGTTGAATCTGCAGACGGAGGGTCCGGCCACGGGGCGCTTCGATCCCGACCGGATGGGGCAGGCCATCGACAACCTGATGTCCAATGCCATCAAGTACACGCCGGCCGGCGGTACCGTCACAGTCCGTGTCAGCACCAGCGGAGAGAACCTCACGTGCGAGGTTGCCGATACTGGAGTCGGGATGACAGAAGAAGACCTCGCCCAGGCCTTCACCCGCTTCTTCCGTACGGCCAAAGCCCACTCTTCCGCCATTCCCGGTGCCGGCCTGGGACTCGCGATCACCCGGGCCATCATTGAAAACCACCGGGGAAGCATCACCCTCAGCAGCACCCACGGAAAAGGAACCACTGCAACGATTACCCTCCCGGATGCGGATGCGGTGGCCCGGCCCCTGGTTTCCGCCTAAACCCGGAGCAGGTTTGAGCCATTCTTGAGCAAGCCTTGATCGTAAGCGCGCTGGCCCTTGAGGAATGCAGTGCACAGTATTCGGTGTAAGGCCTGAAGCGCGGCGCAACTGCAACTGGGATCTGGGCCCGGTAGCGCCAGGGCCTTGATTCGGGAACAACCGAAGGTCTTAGCGCTTGGCGGTGTCTAGAAGCTGGCACCGCCAAGCGGATCTTCCACCCAGCGTCCACGGTGTCCAGGACTTCGTCGGTGACCGGCTTGGGGTATTCGCCGGTGACGTCGATGCCCAGTTCGGTCAGGGACTTCACCGCCTGCGGGTTCAGGTCCTTGGCCGGCTTGGTACCGGCGGAATAGACAGCTATGGCGTCTCCGGCGAGATCTGGCATGAGGCCGGCCGCGAGCTGGGATTCATGGGTGGCTTGTTTTCTTTTTGGGTGAGACGGCGGGTTAGTTGTTGGCGCCGGAGCGGCCGTGGGCCAAGCCTGTAGGGAAGCCGACCAGCACCGGTTCTGGTGCTGCGCAGCAAGCGGCCTGTGCATCCGCGGAGGCCCCGGCTGCCAGGGTGGTTCCCGGGACGTCGCAGCTGGTGCCGGCGTCTGTAGAGCAGACGCCTGTTTCGGGAAGTTCGAGGTGGACGGTGTCGGCTGATTCCTGGTCGCCGGCGAGGACGGCGGCGACGGAGCGGACCTGTTCGTAGCCGGTGGCCAGCAGGAAGGTCGGGGCCCGGCCGTAGGACTTCATCCCGACGATGTAGAAGTCCTTGTCCGGGTGGGCAAGGAGTTTGGCGCCGTGCGGCGGGACGGTGCCGCAGGAGTGGAATTCCGGGTCGATCAGGGGCCCCAGTTCCATCGGTGCTTCGACGGCGGGGTCCAGGTACAGGCGGAGCTCGCGCAGCATGTCCAGGTCGGGCCGGAAGCCCGTGCAAGGGACAACGACGTCGGCCTCGATGGTGCGGCCGTCAACCGCACCAACGGTGACGGATGAGTCCAGCGATTTGATGGAGCTGATTCCGAAACCGGTGTGCAGTTCGATTTTTCCGGCCTCGACCAGCCGGCGGACCCGGCCGCCAAGCTGGCCACGGGCAGGAAGGCCGTCGAGGTCGCGGCCGCCGTAGACTTTCGCGGCAGAGTCGCCCCGGACCGCCCAAAGGATACGGGTGTCCGGCTCTTCCTTCGCGAGGTCAGAGAGGTTGATCAGGGTGTTGGCGGCGGAGTGCCCGCCACCGACCACCAGGACCCGGCGGCCGGCGAAGAACGCACGGTCGCGGCCGGTGACGTCGGGCAGCGGCGCGGAGATTCGTTCGCCTGCTGTCTCTTCGCCGATGGCGGGAAGGCCCGAGGTGCCCAGCGGGTTGCGGGTGGACCAGGTGCCGGAGGCGTCGATGACTGCTGCCACGGTGTGGTCCAGGGTTTCGCCGTCACTGTGTTCGACCCGCACCACGAAAGGCGTGGTGTCGCGGCCCTTGATGTGGGTCTTGTCCAGGCCCTGCCGGGTGACGGCCGTGACGCGGGCGCCTGTCTGCAGGCGTGACGCGATCCGGGGAAGCGCCGCCAGGGGTGCCAGGTAGTTGTCGATCAGCTCCCCGCCGTAGGGCAGGGCCGTGGGCCGGGGTGCTTCCCAACCGGAGGCTTCGAGGAGGCGGACGGCAGCGGCGTCCGTGTTGAACCGCCACGGTGAAAAAAGACGAATGTGCCGCCACTGTTCGATGGCTGCGCCCGGCGTCGTGCCGGCTTCAAAGATCAGCGGTTCCAGGCCCCGTTCAAGCACGTGGGCTGCGGCGGCCAGGCCCACAGGGCCGGCGCCGATCACGGCGACCGGGAGACTCTTCGCTGACTCCATGGTGTCCTCTTTCATCCGTAGTGGTGCGGTGCGCTGCGGTTAGCGGCGGGGCTGCCCAACTAGATAGCAGTACGTGTCGTATTGAGGCCCCAACACGACAGTTACTGCTACCTAGTTGGCTGGGAGGGGTTAGCAGCAGTCCTCGTCGTCGCAGCAACCTGAGTCGCCGCAGCATCCGTTGGCCATGAGGTTCACCCCCTCCCCTGTTTCGGTTTAGGTGCGGGTCGCTCTCGTCAACGGCACGGCTACTTGGCGGCCGCGGTCAGGGAGTCGATCAGGCCCTCGATGCGGGTCTTGATCTCATCCCGGATGGGGCGGACGGATTCCACGCCCTTCCCTGCCGGGTCCTCCAGGACCCAGTCCTCGTAGCGCTTGCCGGGGAAATAGGGGCACTCATCGCCGCAGCCCATAGTGATGACCACGTCTGACTCTTTGACAGCCTCCGTGGTGAGGACCTTGGGCACCTCTGCGGACATGTCGATGCCGAGCTCTGCCATGGCCTCAACGGCGGCCGGGTTGATCTTGCCAGCAGGCTGGGACCCGGCGGAACGGACCTCGATCTGTCCCTTGCCAAGCGTGGTCAGGAACGCGGCGGCCATCTGGGAACGGCCTGCGTTGTGGACGCAGACGAACAGGACGGACGGCTTCTTGGCGGTTTCGGTGCTCACGGGTTGTCTCCTGGTGCGGTTGGCGGATGGTTCTGGTCAGCCAGACAGTTCTCCAACCGAACATTGATGATGATCGATATAAGAGTATCTGGCCATACATTGACGAATGTCAATATGCGTTTTTTTAAAGGCTGACTGAAGGACTCAGGCGGCGGTGACGCGGGAAGCAAGGTCGGTGACGCGACGGGCGATGTCCTCGAAAG
The DNA here is from genome assembly GCF_030817835.1 of Pseudarthrobacter sp. W1I19. Classification (NCBI taxonomy): domain Bacteria; kingdom Bacillati; phylum Actinomycetota; class Actinomycetes; order Micrococcales; family Micrococcaceae; genus Pseudarthrobacter; species Pseudarthrobacter sp. W1I19. The sequence goes on along the minus strand of NZ_JAUSZR010000001.1, from coordinate 948,952 downwards.
CCATATCGAAGGCTTCCTTGGTGCCCAGGCGCAGGGGGTCGGGAATGGACCAGTGGATCCCGCTCAGCCCAGCCAGCTCCTCATGAGCGTTGTCGCACACGGTCACCACAAAGTCCGCCTCTCCCGCGACCTGATCGAGGGAGCGCGGGGCCTGGCGGGGGAGGTCGAGCCCATGACGGCGCGCAGCCTCGAAAGCCCCGGGAGCGATGTGGTCGGCCGGGTGCGTCCCGGCAGAGACGGACGGGATAGTGCTGGCCTGGCGCCACAGTGCCGCAGCCAGTTGGGACCGGGCACTGTTGCGGGTGCAGACGAACAGGACACGCTCGGCGCCCTGCACCACACCCGGTACCAGTCCATCCAGGGCGCCGGCAGCCAGCCGGAGGTAGCTGCGGCGCTTATCCGCCTCGGAGCGGTGCCTGGTGGCCAGTCCGGCATCCTCAAGTGTCCGCAGGTGATGCGCGAGCAGATTGGAGGACATGCCCAGCTCCGCCTGCAGCTCTGTGGGGGAAAAGTCGCCCAGGGTTAGCAGATCCACGATGCGCAGGCGCGCCGGATCGGCGAGGGCCGCATGCCTCGCGACGCGGACTTCAAAGCTGGAAGCTGGCTCAATGATCATTGATTCAATTTTGACTGAGGTAATATGGTGCGTCAAGCTTGTGGCATGACTTCACACCAGCCGGCCCTGTGGCGCCGCGCCGTCTCAGAGCTGCTTGGCACCGCCTTGCTCGTTGCCATCGTCGTCGGCTCCGGGATCGCCGCCCAGCAGCTCTCGCCCCACGATGTCGGCCTGCAGTTGCTCCAGAACAGCACCGCCACGGTTCTTGGCCTGACGGTGCTGATCCTGGTCTTCGGCCCGGTCAGCGGCGCACATTTCAACCCCTTGGTGTCCTTGGCCGACTGGTTCCTTGGCCGGCGCACGCGCTCGGGCCTGGCCCTGCCGGACGTTGGCGCCTACGTAGCGGCCCAGGCTGCCGGGGCCATCGGCGGCAGCGTGCTCGCCAACGCAATGTTCGACGTCGGGACCTCCATCTCGGTTAAGGACCGGGCAACTGGAGGGCACCTGTTGGGTGAGGTTGTTGCCACCGCGGGGCTCATCCTGCTGATCTTTGCCCTCGCGGCCACCAACCGCGGCGCCCTCGCCGCCCCCGCAGTCGGGGCCTACATCGGAGCCGCGTACTGGTTCACCTCGTCAACCTCGTTCGCCAACCCCGCGGTTACTGCCGGCCGTATCTTCAGCGATACCTTCGCCGGCATTTCCCCAGGCTCCGCACCCCCGTTCGTGATCGCCCAGGTGGTGGGCGCCGCCCTTGGCCTGGGCCTGCTGCTCCTGCTGTTCCCGGCCGCCGCCCGCGCAGCTGACGACGTCGTCATTCCACACGGCAGCCGGGCCAGCAAGCTATAGGCGCAGGCCGGGTCCCGTATATTGATGATTGTCGATACTGCGGCATAATGGGTGAATGACCTCACTGCCCGTGCTTGAACCGGCCGCCGACACCGCCTGCTGCCCGCCGGCAGCGCCCCCGCTGGGAGCTGCCGAAGCACTAAGCACCGCGGCCATCTTCAAGGCCCTGGCCGACCCCAACCGGCTGCGGCTCCTCTCCATCGTCAAGGCGGCGGAGAGCGGTGAGTCCTGCGTCTGCGATCTCACCGAACCGCTGGATCTTGGCCAGCCCACCGTCTCCCACCACCTCAAAATCCTGGTCGACGCCGGGCTGCTGCACCGCGAAAAACGTGGCACCTGGGCCTACTACTCCCTCGTCCCGGGCGCCCTTGGGCGCATCGGGGAACTGCTGGAGAGCCTGTGATACCAGCGGAGCCGGCAACAACAACGATCCGTTCCATGCGCCCGGAGGATTGGCCGGCGGTCCGAAATATTTACCAGGAGGGGATCGACACTGGCCACGCCACGTTCGAATCCGAGGCGCCGGACTGGAACAGGTTCAACGCTTCCCGGCTCCCCGGCCACCGGCTCGTTGCGGAAACTGCTGCTGGCCGGATCCTTGGCTGGACTGCCGTCGCCCCCGTGTCGGCACGTCCCGTCTACTCCGGAGTCGTCGAACACTCCGTGTACGTTGCAGGAGAAGCACGCGGACTCGGCGTTGGCACAGCCCTGCTGCGGGCTCTCTCCGCATCAACCGAAGGCGACGGTATTTGGACCATCCAGGCCAGCGTTTTCCCCGAGAATGAAGCAAGCCTCAAACTCCATCTCGCCAACGGCTACGTCATTGTGGGACGCCGCCAACGCATTGCGCACATGGGATACGGGCCCCTTAGGGGGCAATGGCGGGACACCATCCTGATTGAACGCCGCTCCCCCACAGCCTGAAATCTTGCGGGCGGGCTGAGGGCCCGCGTTACAGCTCAGCCTGCGCTGCGGGGCGCGAACATGATGACCGCTACTCCGAGCAGGCAGATCACTGACCCCGTGATATCCCAGCGGTCCGGGCGGAAGCCGTCGAAGATCATGCCCCATGCCAGGGATCCCGCGACGAACACGCCTCCGTAGGCTGCCAGGATCCGGCCGAAGTGCGCGTCCGGTTGCAGCGTGGCGACGAAGCCGTAGATGCCCAGGGCCACCACGCCAAGGCCCGCCCACCACCATTCCTTGCCCTCGCGGACGGACTGCCACACGAGCCACGCGCCGCCTATTTCGGCCGCCGCAGCCAGGATGAACAAGAGGACGCTTTTTGAAATACTCACTGACCAATCTTGGCAGGGCATGAAGGTCCTGCCTCCCCTTGCGCCCGGGCAGGACTAGCGTGCTGCGTCGTCGAGCAGTTGGCGGAACTGGGCCTCGCTGTTCAGCGTGAGCTACGGCTCAGGGTTACCGGTGCGGGTGCGTCAGTGGCCTGGCATCCCGGGCAGCAGGCATCTTCCTGTCCCCCAACAACTGGAGCTTCCGCCGCAGAGGGAGTCTGTGAGGCTGCCAGTGCACAGCAGTCACCGCCGTCTCCGCTGTGGCCCTGGGCGTCGCTGGCGTGGGGAACTGCACAGCAGGCCTCACCCCGCCACGCGTTGATGCCTTCACGGACCGCGATCCCGGCAATAACCAGGGCGGCGCCGGCATCGGCCCACCACCACCCCAGGGTGCCGTTCAGGACCAGGCCGATCAGCAGGACGGCAGAAAGATAGGTGCACAACAGGGTCTGTTTGGAATCGGCCACGGCTGTCCTCGAGCCCAGTTCACGGCCCGCGCGGCGCTGCGCCCAGGACAGCACCGGCATGATCGCCAGGCTCAGCGCAGCGATGACAATGCCCGGCGTGGAGTGCCGGGCCTCTTCCCCGCCCGTCAGGGCGCGCACGGCGTCCGTGGCCACGAACGCGGCGAGGGCGAAGAACGAGATGGCGATGATGCGCAGCGTCAGGTGCTCACGGCGTTCCGGATCCTTGGACGAGAACTGCCACGACAGAGCCAGTGCGGAACTCACCTCAATGACCGAGTCCAGCCCGAAACCGATCAACGCGGAAGAATCAGCCACGTTGCCGGCCCAGAGCGCCACCACCGCTTCAATGACGTTGTACGTTATGGTTGCGGCGGCGAACAGGCGGATCCGGCGGTTCAGGACGGTACGGCGTTCCACGGTGGGGGCTCCCAGCAGCGCGGTCATGCAGGGCACTTCCCATCCGGGGCGCAGCAGGCCGGATCCACGGCCAGGACAACCCCGATAAGGTCGCTGATCGCGTGGCCCAACCGCGCGTCGGCAAGCTCATACCGGGTCCGCCGCCCGTCAGGAACGGCCACCACCAGGCCGCAGCCGCGCAGGCAGGTCAGGTGATTGGACATACTCTGCCGGGAGACGCCGAGGGAATCGGCCAGATCTGAAGGGTAGGCCGGAGCGCCGGAGAGCGCCAAAAGAATCTGCGCGCGGGTAGGGTCCGAAACCGCATACCCGAAGCGGGCCAACACGGGCGCCTGCGTGAGCGTTTCCATGCCGCCAAAAGTACAAGGTTGGATGTATTCACGCAATTCTGTATTCGGTCTTATGAGGTCACCGCAGTAATACCCTGCTGAAAAGTCGAGTACCAGTTACTCGGGCGTTCCCTCTCCCCCACCCCGTATGGTGCAGCAAGAGATATCCTCGGGGAGCGCTGGTGACGGGAGCAGATTGTGGGAATTGAGCTGCGCCTGAAGCGGGCGCACCATCAAGTTGGGGCCGGTGACGGGAGCAGCGGATCGTCGCGGTTCCACAGCGGGTCAGCGGTCCCGCCCACGTTCGGCGTTCTTTTGGACCTGCGTGCCCACAGTGACGAGGCCTCCCTTCAACTCCTCGCCCTGGCCGCAACATCAGCCCTGTCCGAGCTGGCCGGATGCACCTTGGACTGTGCCGTGACCCTGGTGCGCCCACGCCACGCGGCCTTGACGGCCGGCACCACCAGCGGCGCCACCTTCCTCGCACAATCCGATCAAAGCCGAGGGGACGGACCCGTGTCCCACGCCCTCGCCGGGCATCTCGCGCTCATGGCCAACAGCTACTCGGCTGATCCGCGGTGGCCTTCGTACTGGCGCCCTCTGGGCGAGGCCGGCTACAGGTCGCTCTTGTCCGTGCCGCTGCAGCTTCACGCGGACAGCCCGGCAACCCTGACGCTGCTGGCCCAGCAGGACAACGCCTTCGTTCCCGGTGTTATTGTTGCGGCCGGCGCCTTCAGCAAACTGGCAGCTGGCAGCTACCTGTCGGCAGCAGAGTTGCGGGCAGCACAGGCGAGGGCCGAACAACTCGAGGCGGCCCTGCAGGGCCGTACCTCCATCGACGTTGCCTGCGGAGTAATCATGGGACAAAACCGGTGCTCCTACGACGACGCTTTCCACATCCTTGCCCAAGCCTCAAGCCACCGGAACGTCAAAGCCCGCGTCATAGCGGAAACCATGCTGCGGGAACTGCCGGGCGGCCTGCCTACCACCCACTTCAAAGAATGAGGTTTGGCCGTTTTGAGGACGGCCGGTGGCTTTGACGTGCATATTACGACGGCGGCACACGCCTCTGGTGGTCAGCTCCACCTTGTCGAGGCGGCTTTGCCCCACGCTTCAGGACTTGAGGCTTCCACACGGCTCCTGTGGAATCCCTAGGAGCCGGAAAAGCACCTTCCACCCCCAGCAAGTGAAAAAACTTGGGCAAGTCCTGCGCCGTCCTTGACCATCTGCTCACCGGTCCTTGATTAAGGACGTGCACAGTAGTCCCAGCGAGCGCAGTAGGTGGCTGTTGAATAGTTGAGTACTGATTACTCGTGCGCTCCAAATATCCCGCCCCGTAACGTGCAGCACAGAGTGCCGCGGTGGTCACTCGCTCAGGTTTCGAAACTGTCAGGCGGGCAGGTTATGCGGACAAATTTCCGGGTTCGGACAGTGCATCCCAGGACCGGGGCCGATGGCGGAGGCGGCGGAACAGTGTGGTTCCGCAAAAAGTCATCGGCCCCTGCACTGACCGGCCCGTTTCCGGGCCTTCGGGCTTCCACCGCTGACCGCGCCGTTAGCGGCGCCTTGTGGGACCTGCAATGACCATCGCGGAGTACGACGACGGCAGCGCACCGCTGCTGGACAGCTCAGTACTGGACAGGCTGCGCGAGGAGCTGGATGACGACGAAGGTGTGTGGAAGGTATTTATCCAGGACTTCGTCGCCCAGCTGCCGTCCAGGACCGAGAAGCTGCGCCTGGCGCTGACTACGGGAGACAGCGTTGGTGCCATGGTGGCAGTGCTGAGCCTGAAGACGTCGAGCCAGATGGTGGGTGCCGAACGGCTCGCGGACCTTGTGCTTGAACTGGAGAACCTTCTCCGCGTCGAATGTTCCGGCCGCGACCCTGCCGTTGTCCTTCCCCGGCTCGCGGCTGGGCGCCTGGTGCAGATCAAGGAGTGCGCGCAGCAGACCAGGTATTTCCTGCAGAGGCACCTCTGACCGGCGGGCCAATTCCCGGAGGGAGTCCATCGGAGGCCGCTCATTAGATGCCAGAACAAAAATGACATCAAGAAACTTGAGCGGATCTTGAGAGTTTTGCTCCAGTCGGACCTTAGGATCGGGGCAGTGCCGCCGGCACCGGACTGATGGCTGCCGGACTTGCAGCCCCGACGATTGCGGGACCGATCGTTGTGTTCAAGTTTGTGAAAGTATTTGCCGCTGCCCTTGCCGTCAGCGCCGGCCTGGCCTTGGCAGGGGTTCAGCCCGCCCAGGCAGCCCCGGCGGCCCAGGTTACGCTCAGCCCGGCCAGCGGGCCTGCAGGATCTGCCGTGACGGTCAGCGGAACAGGATTCAAGGTTTCCACCTCTGGAACGGTCATAGTGGGCTCGGCAACATTTCCTTTCCGGACGGCCTCCAACGGGGCGTTCAGCACGGCGATCACCATACCGGCGGCCGCCACGGGAAAACTGACCATCACCGCCAAGACCTCATCCATCCAGGCGTCCTCGGTATTCACCGTGGCTCCCCCGGCCCAGGAGCTCCCGCCGGTCAGCACTGCCCGCCTGCGTTTTGGAGCAGCAACCGCCAATGGACCCCTGGCCAGCGTTGAGCTGGATGAGGTGGCCCGGCTGGCAGGGGAAAGCCCGTCCAGCGTCCTCTTTTACAAGGACTTCCTGCAGGCACCGCCGATCAACGAAATGAACGCTGCGCGGGCGCGGGGCGCAGTGCCGTTGGTGACGTGGGAGCCGTGGGCCTGGGGAGGCGGACTGGAGCAGCCCGCGTACGCTCTGGACAGGATCACTGCGGGCGATTTTGATGCCCGGATCGTTGAGTGGGGGCAGGCACTGGCTGCATGGGGTTACCCAGTGCAGCTGAGGTTTGGCCATGAGATGAACGGCAACTGGTATCCCTGGGCAGAGGGCGTTAACGGCAATGGCGCCGGGGACTACGTCCAGGCATGGCGGCACGTGCATGATCTTATTGCTGCCACGGGCGCCTCCAATGTCTCGTGGGTATGGAGCCCGAACGTCCCCTATTGGGGTTCCACTGACTTGGCCGGCTTGTTCCCGGGCGCGGGATATGTGGACTTCGTGGCCTTGGACGGATACAACTGGGGCACATCAGCGTCATGGAGCGGCTGGATCTCACCGCAGGATCTTTTTGCTCCTGGTATTGCCGAACTGAGGGCGCTGGCACCGGGCCTGCCGATCCTGATCGCTGAGACGGCCTCCAGCGAGGCCGGAGGATCCAAGGCCACGTGGAACACGGACCTGGTGTCCTACCTCGCGGCCCAGCCGGACGTCATGGGTTTCGTCTGGTTCCATATGCAAAAGGAAGCTGATTGGCGCATTAACAGCAGCGACGCCTCAGCGGCCGCCATTAAGTCAGCGTTGGCGGCCCGCCGGGCCTCGTAGGGCTTGCCCGGTCAGGACCGGTGTGGCTTACCCCAATGACCTGCAGTCTTATCCCATCCTGGTTCCCGGCAGGCTTAGGATTTCTCCATGAGGATTGCCGTTGCAGGGGGAACAGGGACAGTAGGCCGCCACGTGGTGGCCGTTGCCAGGGAGCGCGGCCATGACGTGGTCAGCCTCAGCCGTTCAGAAGGCGTGGACCTGGTCAACGGCCGCGGCCTGACCCAGGCACTGCAGGGTGTGGACACGGTCATCGACGTTTCCGGCCTCCAGACAATTTCCACCAAAAAGGCCGTCGATTTCTTCACTAACGCCACCCAGAACCTGCTGGCGGCGGAGAAGCTGGCGGGCGTCAAACACCATGTTGCCCTGTCCATCGTAGGCATCGACAAAGCCGATTCCGGCCTGTATGCCGGAAAACTGGTCCAGGAAGACGAAGTCCGGCACGGCGGCATTCCCTGGACCCTCCTGCGGTCCACCCAGTTCCACGAGTTTGTGCCCATGACCGTCAAGGCCGCTTCTGCAGGCCCGCTGGTTTTCGTTCCCAGGATGTTTACCCAGCCGGTGGCGGCCAGGGAGGTAGCTGTTGCCCTGGTGGATGGGGCCGAAGCCGGGCCGAAGGGGCGCCTTCCGGACCTGGGCGGGCCACGGGCGGAAGTGCTGAAAGCCATGGTGGAGGCGTACCTCACCAGAACCAGGCAAAAGAAGCGGATCGTCCCTCTGCGCGTCCCCGGCACCATGGGGAGAGCGATGCGCAAGGGTACGTTGATCCCGGTGGCGGGTGCCGCCGTCGGACGCCAGACGTTCCTGGAGTGGCTGGAAGCCGGCGAAGGGCTGTAGTCCCGGAAACGCCGGCCGGCACGGCCAAAAGAAGGCAGGGCACCGCGCGCCAGCCTCCCAAGGCACAAGTACTTGGTTTCCCGCCCACCCAAATTCGAGTACACGCTACTCGTGCCCCTGCCCGCGCTCGCCCGTTACGTTCGAGGGGCAACACGCGGATGAACCCGCGCGGGCGCCGTTCATAAGGGGGAACGTCAATGACAGTACCGGTGCAGGGCACCAGCAGAAGAGTGATCAAGTCCGGCGATGGCAGCCCGGAGGCGGCCGGCTTCCCGGACGGGCCTGCCTTTGAGCCGTCCGGCTTCCTGTTGGACCTCGTCACGGATGCCGACTCCGAGGCGGCGTCACTCCGGCGGCTGGCGGTGGCAGCCTCCGTGGCGCTCACGCAGGCCATGGGCGTCCAGGTGGACTGCACCGCAATGCTAACTGCGGGCCGCGGGGCTCCAATCCGCGCGGCCAACAACGGCCGGGCGGCGGGCCTGGGGTACCTTGAACAGGAGCTTGGGGACGGCCCCATGGCCCATGCCGCGGCGGCGGACAGTCCGGTGGTGGTGGAGGGTGCTGCAGCATCGCTGCGGTGGCGGGCCTACCAGCGCAGGTTCCTTGATACCGGCTACGGTGAGGTGGTTGCGGTTCCATTGCGGCTTGACCCCGGCACTACCGCCGCCCTGGCCTTCTTCACTCCGCTGGAGGTGCGATTCGATGCCGACGCCGTCAGCCACGCAAGGTGGTTCGCCCGGGTGGCGTCGCAGAGCCTCAAACTGGCGCTCGAGGTCCGGAGCGTCCGCTCGGCCGGGGATAATTTGAAGTCGCTGCTGGAAAGCCGGACGTCCATCGATGTGGCCTGCGGCGTGATTATGGGCCGCAACCGCTGCTCCTATTCTGACGCCTTCGGCATGCTGGCGGGTGCGTCCAGCCATCGGAACAAGCAGGTCCGCGAAGTGGCCGAGGGAATCCTGAAGAACCTCCCCAACGGCGCCCCCGGGACACGCTTCGAATTCTGAGTCCACGTTTACCGGAGGGTTTTTTCGGGCCCGGAATATGCGGGAATCCACATAGTTACGCCTCCCAGGTTCCCTTTTGGCCCAGCAACCGTATTATTCATCCATGTGGACTAAACAGCATCAGTCGTTCTGCAATGCCTGCGGCAGAAGCACCAAACACGTCACACATTTCCAGAAGGACGCCACCGGCGCCCTGGTCGCGGACGCCCGGTGCACTGAATGCCCTGAATCTTCAGAGGTGGCCGCCTAGGACCGTCCGGCCGCGGCCGCCAGTTCCGGTTCCCGTTCCACGTTCCGTTCCGGCGCTTGCGCAGGAGCGGACCGGACGACGGCGGCGTCGAGCCTTTTGTTGGCCCAGCGGCGGACGGGCGTCTCCACCACGCGGAAGGATGCGTAGGCGAGCAGTACCGTCAGGGCTGCGGCGAGCGGTACGCGGAGCCAGAGTGACGGGACCAGCGGTATCAGCAGCAGGTAGACGGGCATGTGCCAGAGGTACAGGGCGTAGGAGAGGTCCCGCCCAGGGCCCGCGAGCCACGGATGGCTCAATATACGCGCGGTGAAGCCGGCCGGGGACAGCACCAGCCACCCGATGGCCAGTGCCGCCAGCAGTGCCAGCGCCGTGGGCCCCGCAGTCCAAAAAACGCTGAACCAGAGGCCAGGCGTATCCGGCTCCTTCAGCAGGAAGACGGCGGCCAGCAGAATCAAGGCTGCCGGCGGTCCGGTCCACCTCGCTGCGGCAAGCAGGGACGCGTGGGACCGGGAGCCCTGCCGGAAAACCGTGAGGACCAGCGCCAGGGTGCAGCCGATCAGCAGCTCATCGGCCCTGGTATCCGGCCCGTTGTAGAGCCGGTTCAGCGGCGCCCCGGCCAGGACCAGAAAGAACCGCTCCAGCAGGAACGCCCCGGCCAGGCCGGCGGTGATCCAGGCTACCGTCCGGACCTTCCAGTACCGCAGCAGGACCAGGAGGAGCAACGGCCACACCAGGTAGAACTGCTCCTCCACGGCGAGCGTCCAGGTGGGGCCGAGGGTCTCACCGGTGATGGAGCCGCCGAACGTCCCAAAATGCGCCAGGTTCATCACGTATCCCGCAGCGGGCAGGACGAAGCCTTCCTGGCCGCCCCACTTCGACGCCGGAAACACCAGGCCTACGGTGACAACCACTGAACACACTGCCAGGAGCGCGGGCCACAGGCGCGCCAGGCGCTTGGCGTAGAAGATGCCCAGGCGCAGCCCGCCGGTGGCCAGGTACTCCTTCATGATCAGGAGGGTGATCACAAAGCCGCTGAGGGTGAAGAAGACGTCCACTCCGATGGATCCTCCGGGGGCCAGACCGGTGGCGGCGTGGAAGAGGAACACAAACGCCACGGCAATGGTCCGGAGCCCGTCCAGGCCGTGTTTGCGCCCGGAAATCAGCCCGCCCGGGGGCGCGTCCGGACGTTCGGGAGCTGACACATTTCCACTGCTTGACCTAAAAACCACTAAGCAAGCATATATAACGTTTCCATAACTGCGCTGGGTGCGGGCTGGGTGGAACCTCCGAAAGCACACCTTGGAAAACACTAGGACCGCATTTGGCCGCGGCTGCAGGGTTCCCCCAACATCCGCCGAATACCGTTCCAGCATGAGAGCAACCGCTGCCCCGCTGCACACCCTGGTTGGTGCCGAAACCGGCGGGACATCGCCGCTGGCGGGCTTCCAGGAACCTACCCGGCCCCACCTGGACAGCGTCCCCCTCCTGGACCATGCCGTGCTGGACAAGCTGCGCGCGGACCTGGACGACTATGAGGAAGTGTGGCGGGTGTTCGTCCGGAATTTCGTCGCCGCCCTCCCCCTGCGGATCGACAGGTTGCGGCTGGCGTTGACCACCGGAGACCTTCCTGGTGCCATCGATGCCGTCCTCAGCCTCAAGACCGCGAGCCTGCAGGTAGGGGCCGAACGCCTTGCGGCCCACGCCCGGGATCTGGAACTGGCGGTGCGTGAGGGTACCCGTGACCGTGTCGTCGGAAACGCGCGCGGACCGCTGAAAGGCGCGTCCCCATGACAACTGCAGGCCACCGCACTGCCGTGAGGGCAGCTGCCGCACTCAGCGCGGCGGCCGGACTCCTGCTGGCCGGCACAGGCCCGTCCTTCGCGCACGGCAGTGTGGACCCGTCGTCGCCTGCTGCCGGCGGCTACTCGCAACTGACGTTCCGGGTTCCCAACGAGTCGGCCACGGCCGAACCGGCAGGGCTGTCGGCAACCACGGAGGTGTCACCCGCCGCGGACAACACCCTTGGTGCGGCCGGCCTGGGCGCCGGCGTCCTGGGCCTGGCGCTGGGAACCGCGGCGCTCGTCCGTACACGGGCGCCGCGGAAGCCGCAGTCTAGCGGGATACAGCCGGGGACTCGTCGTCGGCCGCTATGAGGATGTTGCCCTCGCTGATGGACTCGGAGAGGACGTCATGTTCCACGGCCGTGGCCAGTGGCTTCTCCTTGACGAAGAGCAGCACGACGGCGGCAATCAGCGCCAGCGGCACCATCCAGATGAAGATGGGGGTCAGGGCGTCGTTGTAGGAAGAGATGATCAGCTCCCTGATCTCCGCCGGCAGCTGGTTGACCAGCGCGGGGGTGAGCGAGTTCGAACCGCCGGGGGCGTTGCCGCCGGACGCGGAGGCGGGCAGGCGCTCGGTGAGGAGCTCGGCGAGGCGGCTTGCGAACAGGCTTCCCACCACTGCTGAGCCCAGGGTGGCGCCGATCTGGCGGAAGAAGTTGTTGGACGCCGTCGCCGTGCCCACCTCGCGCAGTGCGAAGGAATTCTGGACCACCAGCACCAGGATCTGCATGCTGAGGCCCAACCCCAGGCCCATCACGGCCAGGTAGGCGCAGATTTCCCAGAGCGGCTGGCCGGGCTTGAGGGTGGAGAGCAGCACCAGGGCCACCGCCACCAGCAGGGAACCCGCGATGGGCATCCACTTGTACCGCCCGGTCCGGCTGACCAGCTGGCCGGACCCCACGGAAGCCACCAGCAGGGCGCCCATCATGGGAATCATCAGCAGGCCCGATTCGGTGGCGTTGACGCTGAAGGCCATCTGCAGGTAGGTGGGCAGGTAGCCGATGGCGCCGAACATGGCCACGCCGATCAGCAGGCCGGCGAACGTGGAGAGGTTGAAGTTCAGGTCCTTGAACAGGTGCAGCGGGATGATGGGCTCAGCCGTGCGCCGCTCCACCAGGACGAACGCCACGGCGCTTAGAACGGTGCCGGCGATCAGGCCGACGATGATGGGATCGGACCATTCGTACTTGCTGCCGCCCCAGGTTGCGAAGAGCACCAGGCAGGTGGTGGCGATGGCCATCAATACCATGCCGCCAAGGTCCAGCTTGGGCTTGCCGGAGTGCTTGGGCAGTTTGAGGAAGAACGCGGCTCCGGCCAGGGCCAGCAGGCCCAGCGGGATGTTGATCCAGAAGACCCAGCGCCAGCCTGGACCTTCGGTGAACCAGCCGCCCAGCAGCGGCCCTGCCACGGACGCGATGGCGAAGACGCCGCCCATCATGCCCATGTATTTGCCGCGTTCCCGGGCCGGAACGACGTCGGCGATAACTGCCTGCGAGAGGATCATCAGGCCGCCGCCGCCCAGGCCCTGGATGACGCGGGCGGTGATCAGCACGCCCATGCCGTTGGCCAGCGCGCCCACCACGGAGCCGGCCATAAACAGCAGGATGGCCGCGATCAGGAGGGACTTGCGTCCCATCAGGTCACCAAGCTTGCCGTAGATGGGCATGCTGATGGTGGAGGTGAGGATAAACGCAGTGATCACCCAGAGCATGTCGCTGACGCCGTGGAGTTCGCCCACGATGGTGGGCAGCGCGGTGCTGAGGACGGTCTGGTTGAGGGCGGAGAGCAGCATCGAAAGCATCAGGCCCACAAAGAGCAGCACCATGTGCTGCTTCTGCGGGGCCTGCGCTGTGTCCGGCGGAGGGGCCGTGGTCATGAGAGTTTCCTTTGCAAGTGGTGGAAGAGCGCCACGGCGGGCGCGAGGTCTTTGGGGGTGAGCCCTGTGGCGGGATCGAAATTGGTGGATTTGGCCCGGAACTTGGCGGGTACTGCTGCGAGCATCACGGTCATCCGCGCGGTTTCCTCCGGGCTGAAGCCTTCAGCGCCAGAGGCCCAGTCCGGGTCCTGGCTGAAGTGGCGCGCCACGGCCTCGCACACCAGGGCTTCGGCCTTGGCCATGTACTCCATCTGCCGCGCGAACAGGTGCGGGTGCCGCTTCAGGATGAGCCGGCGCCGGGCGTTGTCCGTGTCCCGGATGGAGGAACGTGCGACGGCGACCAGCAGCAGGGTGACCTGTTCCAGGAAGTCTTGTGCCCCGCCCAGTTTCGCCGCCTCAGCCGCGTCAAGGACCGGCTCGTGGAGGCCGAGCACGGCGTCCTCTTTCGCTGGGAAATAGTTGAAGAATGTCCGGGGCGAGACCCCCGCGCTCTGCGCGATGGCCTCAACAGTGGCGTGCTCCAGACCGCGCTGCTGTGCCAGCGAGGCTGCGGCTTCATGGATGGCAGTCCAGGTTTCGACCTTTTTGCGCTCACGAAGGGAGGGGGAAGAAGTGGGGGGCATGCGTCTATTTTTGCACGACTGCAAAGTTTGCACAACTGCAGGTTCCCGCGACCGCGCAGATGCCATGCCGGAAAGAAGGTCAAGATCAACACAATAAATCCTGATGATGGACATATGCGCTTCCACCAAGTCCCAGTGGTTCCTAGAGTGTCTCTAAAGCGCTGCAGAAACTACTACGTCAAGGGGGACTGGATGGCCTCGGATAACCCGCTCGCGGCAGAAGAAGCACGGTCCGCAGAGCCGCCAATGGCCCCTCCCGTTCCCGCTCCACCGAAGACCCGCCTGGTAAGGCCCCGCCCAGCGCAACAAGCCCGGCCCATCAGGAACCGGGAGCATGAGGTGCGGCGGCTGATCCTCGACCTGGCCGCACTTGCCGCCAAACACCGCCCTTTGGCTTCCTAGGAAAACCGTTATCCCCACCGGCCCACGTGTCGTTTCGCTGCGAACGTTGAAGCAGGCAGTTAGTCTTGGCTACACAGACTCTTGGGGGGAGCAAAAGATGAAGCCAATCACTGTTGACGGCGGCAAGGGCACGTTAAAACTCGGTGACGACGGGGTTTTCCACCTTGTGTGGAAGCCGGGAACCGTACTGGTGCCCGCTGATGTATATGCCGCGATGGCAAAGGTCAATGAACTCGCCGACGGTGCCGAGTACCCAATGTTGATCGATATAACAAACACTCAAGCTGTGACCCGTCAGGCCAAATCCGTCTTCAGCCACAAGTGTGCAGCTTCACGAATTGCCCTGCTTGGCTCGAGCCCGGTCAACCGTGTCATTGCCAACTTCGCCATGGCACGGCGCACCCTTCCGTGTCCCACCCGGTTTTTCACCTCCCGCAAGGAAGCCCTGTCCTGGCTTCTTCCGGCGCCCGTACCGGGCCCCGACCGCGGCCTGTAAAGCTGATTGCCGTTCGCGCGCCTGTCGATCCGCGGATGATGGGCGTCTTTTGCAAAAGGGAAAGCCCCTCCTAAGAGGGGCTTTCAACGTAGTGGTCAATTGTCTTCTGATGTAGGTCAGCGGTGATGCACTCCCCCTTCCCGGACGCCCCCGGCGCCCATCCGGACTATGACAAGAACTGACTCTAATCACGGGGCCGGGGCCAGTAAAGGGCCAGAGCTAAGGAAAGTTGATGGAAATTATCAGCCCTGCTCAGAGGCGGGGGCAGTGGACAAATGCGCGCCGGCTAGTCCAGCGCAGACGCGTCGCGCCAGTAGGACGTTGCCCCGGTTGCACCCTCGGGCCGGTGGCTGCCACGGAAGAAGCCCGGAAAAGACGGCTCATCGGTTGGCGAGGGCAGTCGGAAGATCTCGAGGTCGGACATGTCCAGGAGGCGCCGGCCTCCGGTCACGGTGTCCAGGATCCAGAACAGCCCGCACTCCGGCATCGTGTCCGTGACCGGGCCTCGATGGACCAGGGTGTCTTTGTGGAAGGCTTCGATGCCATCGCCTGACGCGAGTTCATCGATTGATTCCACAACCACACGGCCGGTGCTTGCCATGACTGTCCTTTCCGCTTGCCGAGAGTTCTCCCCACCTCCAGTTTTCCGCTCCAAGATGGCCCCAAGGTGTCATTTTGGTGATCATTCCCTGACAACCACGTGGCGGGGATGCGGAGTCCTGCTTACTGGGTCAGTCGGTTCCAGGCTTCCAGGAACTTCCCGGCAAGGTAGGCGTGCCCAGCCGTGTTGGGGTGGGCGCCGTCGGCATCAAAATTCGGGCTGTTCGCGGTGGTGAACCATCCGGCCTCGAAGGCGTCAACGAATGGAGCGTTGGCCGCCGCGGCACCGTCCCGGACGGCGCTGTTCACGGTGCGCAGATCTTCCGCGAGGGGTTGCGGTGCGGACGGTCCCAGCACCACCACCTGGATGCCCGGCCAGAACCTGCGCGCTGCTTCGATGCTCTGGGTGGCGGCAGCTTTGACTTCATCCGGATTGGTGATCTGAGAGTCGTTCTGGCCGCCCTGGAGAATAAGGACATTGGGAACAAAAGCGGGGTTCGCCGCGATGTTCCGCAACCGGACTTCGTACTCACCGCCCTGATCGTCCCGGGCGCCACCGCCCCAGGCGAACCCTGTCCCGCCCACCCCGTCAATGTTGGTGGGGTATCCGAGCTGCCCGGCAACAAGGTAGGCCCACCCCTGGTCCGGCCGGCCCGCACCAACGCCGGCTGTGTAGGAATCACCAAGAATCAGCACCACGGGCTCGGCGGGCAGCTCAATTCCCAGCGCTTGGGACGTTGCGGTAGCGGTGGATGTTGCGGTAGCCGTAAGAGAGGACGTGGCCGTGGCCGTGGGGAACGGAGTAACGCTGCTCGTGGCGGTCGGCAGGCTTCGCGCCGGCGGGAGAGCTTCATCCACGTTGAACGGACCCATCAGGGCTATGGCCGCCACCCCGAAGGCGGCCACTGCCAGCACAAAGAGCGCAGCGTATTTGATCCACTCCTGTTTGCTGATTCCGGGGCGCCCGCCGTTCCTTGTCACCCGGCACATACTACCGGCGGGAACCCTCCAGACCCGATACCGCTGCCCAGGTGACCACCTCCTTAGTGAGGCGTACGACGGCGGCGCGCGGCCGCCGTCGTACCTTCACCTTTCCAAGGCGGGAGTCTATGTCCGGTTTCTAGGCCATTTCCCAGATGGCTACCCAGTCCACGTAGACATGGCCGTTGGTTTCGGGCGCCGGGCAGTCGGGCGAGCACGATTCGGTCTGCAGGATGTAGTGCATTGGCGTGCTGGGGGTGAAGGCCGAGGAAACACCGATGGAACGCCCGTCAAGGAAGAACTCAATGCCGCCCGGGCCCCACTCAGTAGTGGCTATGTGCCAGTCCCCATAAGGAACGTTGGGACGGCGGACTTCGACCTCATGAATGCCATTCTGGACACCATGGACCGCGGCGTAGATGACCTTCCCCAGGTCCCCCTCCGGGAAATCGATCTCCCCGTCCCGTGGCCACTGCTTGCTATCGGGCCACAGCAGCCATGCCAATTTGAATCCCGGCAGGACCTCGGCTTTGAAGCGCACGGAGTAGCGCCCGTAGACCTGGCTGTTCCAGGGCCGTTGGACGGCTCCCCCAACTATCGGGGACGGTGCTGCGCCCATGGCCACGCCATTTTCGGAGTGCAGGAACATGTCCAGGACGCCGTCATGGACGCTCAAGACTTTTGACGGGAAGTACCCGGATGTCCGGGCGCCCTTTGGCTGCAGCTGCGCAGCAGTATCCGGCGTCCCGTCAAAATAGTTGGCGCTCCACCGTGCGCCGTAGATGCCCGGAAAGCCGCCAATTCCCACGTCCCCCTCGTTGAAGTCCTCCGCGAAGACCTGCCTCCACCCGGGCAGGTCACCCACTGGCAGGGCATTGGAGATAGGGGAAGGCGCGGATTCCGGAATAAGCTCCGGTGCTGGAGCCGGAACAGGGATTTCAACGGTTGGCTGCGCAACACTGGGAACCGGCTCCGCGGGAACCGGACTCGCCGTTTCAGCATTTTGCGTGGGCGTTGGACTTTCACTTGGGGTGGGCGCTGCACTTGCCGTATCAGCACTTTGGCTGGGCGTTGGACTTTTCGTTTCCACGTCCGGGGTGGGCGCTGAATAGGAAGCAACGCCGATGGTGCCGCAGGTAAGAGCGAACATGGCTATTAGCAGGACGAGGATCCGGGTCCTCGCATGGCGCTGACGTTTATCCACGGCTATCACTTCCTCCGAAAGGAGTTGGTGCAATTCACCGCGGCTGTCCGCCACACGGCCCAGCTGTTGATCCGGCTGGGGCGGCTTCCCTGGATGTAGATCCCCGCTTGCATAGCGGTCCTCCCATGCATGGTCCGGCAGGGAACCTCGAGCGAAACCGTTGTGCGGCGCCCGCATCCCCCTGTTCGGTCCACCCTAGGAGGGGTGCTACAGCCGGTCATGAGTACCGGGTACTCGTTTTTCCGCGTGCTACCTGAGAGCGACTACTCGGTTTACTCGCTTTTTTCGGTCGGACATCAGGGCTTCACCGGGCCGAAACACGGCCCATGCCCTTGCCTGGAAAGGAGAAAGCCCCTCCTGGGAGGGGCTTTCCACGTAGTGGTCATGTGTCTTCTGGTTTATATCAGCCTTGATTCACTGCCCCCTCTCCAGACGCCCCCCGGCGTCCATCTGGACTATGAACTCTAATAACGGGTCCGGGGAGAGTAAAGGGGTTGTGCTAAGTAATTTTCCAGGGGCAAAAGGGCTCGCGGCCCAGGCTCATCGCCCTGCCGGTGTGAGGTTCCTGCACGTGGCGCCAAGCCCCGCCAGGAGGCCGGCGTTTGCGGCAACGGCCGATTCTATGAATGTCCAGCAGATCAGGCTTTCCGTAAGAGGTTGCAACACACGCATCCAACTGTGGGAGGCCAGTCCTCGGCCGCACGCGCTGGCAAACGCAGCGCTCCCGCGGACCTGAGGGCATGTAACCTATCTAAGAGATAGACGGTCTACCTTATGTGACGGTGGTGACACCAACGCACAGCCGGGAAGGAGACGTTCATTTGAAGGTCTCAAATCCTCTTCGTGGCCTTGCCCTCGCGCTGGCAGTCATCATCGGATCTCTCACATCACTCGCGTTGGCCGGTCCTCTCTTGGACTCCGGCCCTTCCGGTCCACTTTTGAATCAGTCGCTCGTGGATTCAAACGCTTCCCCCCGGACAGCATCTCTCTATGCTTTTCTCCAGACGCAGCAGGGCCGCGGGATTCTATTTGGCCACCAGCAGGACACAGAAGTCGGTGTGACTTTCGCCGCCGAGAACACCGACGGATTCCGGTCGGACGTCAAGGCAGGCGTCGGTGATCACCCTGCCGTTTTCGGCTGGGACTTTGGCCGCGAGGGGTACGGATTAGCCCCTGGCAACCCAACACCCGAAGAAAACTTCCAGCATACGGTTGAACTTGTGAAGGCGGCGGACCGGATCGGAGCCATTCAAACCTTTTCCGCCCACATGGACAACTTTGTAACCGGTGGCCCATTCGACGACACCGACGGCGAGGTGGTTGCCAGCATCATGCCCGGGGGCGACCGGAACCAGCCGTTCACAGACTACCTGGACAGGGTTGCCCGGGTCGCCAACGCTGCGGTTGACGACCGTGGTGCCGCTATACCGATCGTCTTCCGACCGTTTCACGAGAATGCCGGTTCCTGGTTCTGGTGGGGAGCCCCACATGCCTCAGCGTCCCAGTACACCGAGCTCTTCCGCTACACGGTGGAGTACCTCCGAGACGTCAAGGACGTCCACAACTTCCTGTACGCCTACTCCCCCGGCGGCGGCTTCGGTGGAACCAGTGAGCTCTACCTGCGCACCTACCCCGGTGACGCGTTCGTGGACGTGCTCGGCTACGACAACTACGATAGTTCCGGCGGCTCGCAGCAATGGCTTGACGACTTGGTTGCCGACCTGGGCATGATTGCACGTCTCGCCCACGAGCGGGCTAAGGTAGCGGCTTTAACGGAATTCGGCGTTAGCGGCGGGCTTAAGGCCAACGGTCAAAACCCCAACGTGAACTGGTACACCCACGTCCTGAACGCACTCAAGGCGGACCCTTCCGCCAGCCGCATGGCATGGATGCTGACGTGGACTAATTACGGCACCGGACAGTTCTTTGTGCCATACCCAGCAATCGAGGAGCTTGCCGAGCACGAAATGCTCCCCGACTTCCGATCATTTCACGCCGACAACTTCACGGTTTTCAGTTCCGACCTTTCCCACGAGTGATGTGTGGGATCGCAAGCCCGTCCTTTATCTGATAAGCGGTGGTGTGTGCCAGCGCACCTCTCTGCTGAGGGCATTCAAGGGCCAAGGATGATAATTCGGCAGGGGCGAACTCCACCGCCCACGCGTGACCTGCCTGGAGGTCTACCTGAAATGTCCTAATGTGCACATAACTTCCGGCCGGCCACAACCGCCCCAACGCTGTGTCTAAGTCACGTTAGCCCCATCCTTATCAACGGGTTGCCAATTGTGGCAAAATAGGGGGCTGTTTTCACCAGAATGGGGGCCAAATGCCATTGCACCTACCGGCATGGCAGGGGATTATGGGCTAACGGCGCCACAAGCGCCACTAGCCTTTCCCATTAAAACGATTGCGGCGAAACAGCGTAAGGGCTGTAGAGCTGTCCGTGTGATGAGGCGAGTTGTCAGTATCCAGACACTCGTGAGTAGCCATTGCTCGCTGGCCAGGATTTTACCCTGTAGCTAACTTTCGATTTCTGGCATCACGGGAAACCGGACTGCTGTCTTTCGCCCCTTACATTCTCAACATTCGCACACCCGCCTTCCGGTCATCGTCAAGAAGAGGCGCAGGTTTTCCGGATCCAATTTGCATGGAAAGCGAATGAGTCATAAGCCCTCACGCCTTGGGTCGCGCCTGTGCTATTTTGCCCTTGCGGGCACTTCTTGCTTCCTCGTACAAATACTCATTCTTGCTAGCCTTGAACGCTTCATGCTCTCAGTTGTGGCTAATGCCATTGGCTTTGCAGTTTCAGCCCAGCTCAATTTTCTTATGAGCTACCGTCTCACCTGGCGCGACTCGGTTCGAAAAGCTGGAATTGTATTGGCAAGAGTATGGATAAAGTTCAACTGCGTCGCGCTCGGCGCGCTCTGCGTTAACAGCGTGTGCTTTGTGGTCTCAAAACACGAGTTAAATGCCCCCGACATGATCGCAGCCATTGCCGCTACTTTCGTGAGCACGGTTGGGACATTTTTTATCAACCACTTATTTGTTTTGAAGCCGAAAGGCGTGTGATCAAAAATGAGCCGAGGAATAGCAATGTTCCTACCCGCATGGAATGAAGCAGAAAACCTGCCTGTTGTGGTGGGACAAGCCGTTACCTACTTGTCTAGCCGTGGAGAACCCTTCGTTGTCCTGATCATCGACGATGGGAGTTCCGACAACACGGCTCAAGTCGCGGCGACACTGAAGGCGGCCAACCCCGGGTATGTGGAGGTCATACAACACTCTTCCAACCGTGGGTATGGTGCCGCCCTACGTACCGGCTTCAGGGAAGGTCTCAGAACCGGTTTTGACTGGGTAGGTTTTTGCGATGCCGACGGCCAGTTTGACCCGAGCGACATCGGAAAGCTCGTAGACACGGCAGAGGCTACGCACAGTGACATCGCTCTGGGCTATCGAAAGGATCGGGCAGACAGTCTGGGGCGGTGCTTGATGGGGCGGGCATGGCGCAGCTTGTCCCATGCAGTTTTGGGCTACCACGCCATCGACGTTGATTGCGGGTTTAAGGCTTTCCGGCGAGATGCACTGTTGAATATTGAGCGACAACTGATAAGCAATCACGCGACCATATCGCCTGAAATACTCGTCCGCGCTGACCACGCAGGCCTCACTATCGCGGAAGTCGGGCTTGACCACCATCCACGAAGCTTTGGAAAACAATCTGGTGCTGACTTTCACGTCGTTTTCGCATCCTTGATTGGGCTAATTACCGTTCGTCATAACGTTGGTCCCGAGCCCGGGACGGAACGAAAGGCTGCTTGATGACGAGCGAAACGAGCGAAAAGTACGCTGCCCCTGCTCTACCGCGGCAGAAGAAGGACAAGACGGTCGCTTGGCTGACGACGGCAGCCGCTTTTATTTCGGTGCTTATGTATGCCTACATCATTTCTCTGAATTTGAGCCTAACTTATTATGATGCAATTCCGCACCTCACGATCGCGAGGCGGGTGATCGACAGTCCTACTAGTGGCCTGGCGCAACTCGGGGGAGTGTGGCTTCCATTGCCCCACCTGCTGTCCGTACCTTTCATATGGACGGACTGGTCCTACTTCAGCGGCTTTGCTGGAAGTATCATATCCATGGCCGCCTATCTATTTACTTCGGTGCTGCTGTATAAAATTGCCTACACCCTTACCGCCTCAAGGACGGCGGGCGTTGTATCGGCCGCAATCTTCATGTTGAATCCAAATGTGCTTTATATGCAGAGCACGCCGATGACCGAACTTCTACTATTCGCATGCATAGCCGGAACGGTTTACGGCCTGCAGCGCTGGATTCAAACCGACGAGCACAAGTATCTTCTGGCGGCAGGCATAGCAGTCTTGGCAGGCACACTGACCCGATATGAGGCTTGGGTGTTCTTCTGCGCTGTAGCACCACTAATCGTAGCTGTGGCCTGGCGGCGCGGTTACACGTACCAGCGCGCGGAGGGAACAGTACTCGCATTTGCATACGTTGCTGGCTTAGGCATCGCGTTATGGCTGCTGTGGAATCAAGTTATTTTCAACGATGTTGCCAATTTTTATAGTGGGAAGTATGCAAAGCCTTCCCTCTGGGTAAACTCGGGTGATCCCGCGGTTGGTAATTGGTGGGTGGCATTACAGACGTATTATTACGCTACCCTGGAAAACCTCTCTATTCCATTAGCAATACTGATGGTCCTGGGTTTCGGCATAATGGGGCTACGCGAACGTTTCGCCCCAAAGCTGTGGCCGACCATTGCCCTACTTATTTTCATTCCATTTTTTGTCTTGGCGCTGGAAAGTGGACAAAGACCGCTGTGGGTCGAACAGATAGGGGGTTCTCTCTACAATGTCCGGTTTGGGTTGCTGATGATTTTGCCAGCGGCCATTTCCTCGGGATACGTCGTATCCCTTATTCAACGGAATTCTTCGCTGCGCAAGGCTGCGGCGGCCGCGTTGGTTTGCCTGACAGTAGCCCAAGCGGTGGTCGGTGTTGTATCCCCCAACAGCACCGCAACCCTTCGGGAGACGACCAGCCAAGCCAACATCGAAAAGACCAGGACTCCGAACGAAGTTAGTTCCTATCTCAAGGACAACTACGTTGGCGGGAAAATCTTGATGGAGTCTTTCGGCAATGAGTTCATCCTTTTCCATGCCAACATTCCGCCCGGCCAGAACATTGACGAAGGCAGTTACCGTCTATGGGGGCCAGCAATAGTCGACCCAGCTTCAAGCGGCATCACATGGATTATCATGCGCCATACAGAAGCCCAGCCTGACCATGTGTACTTGAACCTGCACGGCAAGCAGGCGCTTGATCAGTATGCGTTAGCACTTGAAAGTGATGATTACTACGTATATAAGGCACGTTAATGAAAATCCTGTTTGATGGCAAGGTACAGCGGCAGACGTCCGCGGTACTGGCAAACAAGGGACAAGTGATCGCCTTGTGCGCCCTCCTATCGTTGCTGACGATAGGTGCCCTTACCCAACCGAAACAGACGGTAACGGTGATAATAGGGGTTTTTCTGGTCTTCTACGCATTGTTCGTTGGCTTGAAACTAACTATGCACATCGCTTCCTTGCGATACAGCGAGCCGTTGGCGAAGTCAGCAGACATTTCGGATCCCGATTTACCTGTCTTCACCGTATTGGTTCCTCTCTACAAGGAAGCGAACATGCTCAAGAGCCTGGTTCGTTCGATCATGGACATCGAATACCCCAAGGAGAAGTTGCAGGTACTGCTGCTTCTCGAGGAAGACGATGCCGACACGCGTGCGGAAGCGATCGGTATGGAACTTCCCGTCTGGTTTCGAACGGTTCTCATCCCCGATATCTTGCCAAGGGGCAAACCAAAGGCGCTCAACATGGGGTTGGCCCAGGCCGTAGGTGCTTTCTGCGTGATTTACGATGCCGAGGATCGTCCTGATCCAGATCAGTTACTGAAGGCAGTCGCGGCATTCCGGGCGGCGCCCGAAGACGTCGGGTGCGTACAGGCCCGCCTTTTTTTCTGGAATGAAAGTTCAACCTGGATCACGCGGTTTTACTGGATCGAATATGTCATTCATTTCGAATGGGTGTTACCCGGGCTTGCGAAACTCGGGCTGGTACCACCCCTCGGGGGAACCTCGAATCATTTCAAAACCGAAGTTCTCAGGTCCGTAGCAATCGATCCCGAGCGGCTACCCAAGGGCGCCGAAGGGGTCGGAGGCTGGGATCCTTGGAATGTCACGGAAGACGCAGAACTTGCGGGTGCCCTATCTTTGCGAGGGTATTCAGTCAAAATGATTGATTCCGTTACCCGCGAAGAGGCGACTGCTAGTTTGAGGATTGCGGATCGTCAACGGCGACGCTGGTTAAAGGGCTATCTTCAAACGGGACTGACGTACACCCGGCACCCGTTCCGCACTGCTCGCGAAATGGGGTATCTACGGTGGTTTTTCTACATTCTGCTGGTCCTCGGAACGCCAACCGCATTGCTGCTAAACCCATTATTCTGGGGACTAACGATTGCGTACTTCATTACGCGATCGCCAATCATTGAGAGCTTCTTTCCTGCCCCGATGTTCTATTCGGGATTGGTTTTGTTAGTAGCGGGAAACCTGCTCCTTTTCTACCAGATGGTTATCGCGTGCTTGCACCGCGGAGGATATGGCAGTGTCAGGTATGTGCTGCTCACTCCGCTGTGGTGGGCATTCACGAGCTGGTCGGCGTATCAAGTACTTTGGGAACTTGCTCGGCCAGCCACCCGTCACGTGTGGAATAAAACACCTCACGGACATGATTTGGGTAAAGAAGCGGGCGTGGAAAGCGTTGGAGCAGCAATTGCCAGGCTCCGGCCTGGTGCTTTTCGGCCCTGACGCCTAGCTCGAAACGGTGATATTCGCAAGCATTTGCGTATAGGCGAAGATTAGGTGTAAACGTGGCCAGGTTGAGACGACGACTCTATCGTCAAGCGTCTTTGGTTGTAGTGGCATTGTTGATGGTTACGGGTTACCTGGCGGTGACCGTGTACGGGGGACAAGGTGGAAGCGGAACTCATCACGGCCATGGGCTGGTTCTGCCCGCAGCCGTCGCGGCCCCGGCCCCGTTGCCGCGGACGGGTTGGACAGCTGCGGCCAGCGATGAAGAAACCATCGGCGAGAATGGACAGGCTAGTAACGTGCTTGATGGTGCCGCCGGTACCATCTGGCACAGCAGGTGGTCTGAACCCACGGCCCCGTTGCCGCATAGCATCACTATTGATACTAAAGCGGCACAGGCGATCACCGGGCTGCGCTATTTACCCCGTGCAGACAGTCCAAACGGACGCATCGGAAACTTCGAGATCTTGGTGAGTACTGATGGGGCCACTTGGGGGAGCCCAGTGGCTCAAGGGACGTGGGCGGACAATGCTGACGAAAAAAGTGTGACATTCGCGGCTGTGCCCGCCCGCTTCGTCCGGCTGATTGCAAACACTGAAGCCGGCAACCGCGGTCCGTGGAGCAGCGCCGCGGAGATCAATTTGGTTGCCGAGCAAGCGAGCCCACCACCCCCTGCCGACGCCGCTTTGCCCCGTAATGGCTGGGTGGCTAGTGCGAGCGACGAAGAAACGGGCGGTGAAGACGGCCGAGCCTCAAACGTCCTCGACGGCAATGCAGTCACCATCTGGCACAGCAGGTGGTCTCCGGCGCCAGCGGCAGCCCTGCCGCACACGTTAACCATAGATATGGGTTTGGCGAATCAGCTCACGGGCTTGCGCTATCTTCCTCGTCCCGACAGTCCTAATGGTCGAATCGGTGGCTACGCGATACATGTCAGCACAGATGGAACCTCCTGGACCGCTGCCGCCAGCGGCACCTGGCCGGACACCGGCGACGAGAAAACTGCAACTTTTCCGTCCTTGGCTGCCCGTTTTGTTCGGCTGACTGCAACCACTGAGGCTGGCAACCGGGGTCCGTGGAGCAGCGCCGCAGAGGTCAACTTGCACGGAAAGCCGGCTGGCGGAGCAACCGGGGCTCGGGGGTCGTGGGGACCCACTATAAACTTCCCCATTGTTCCGGTCGCTGCAGCTCTGTTGCCTGGAAACCGGCTGCTTACCTGGTCCGCCTTTTCGCCCACAGCGTTCGGGGGGAGCAACGGCCTAACCCAGACCTCGATTCTGAACCTGGCGACCGGAGCGGTCACCCAAACCCAGGTGTCCAACACAGGTCATGACATGTTCTGTCCCGGGACATCGCTGCTGGCCGACGGCCAAATCCTGGTAAGCGGCGGCAGCAACAGCGGGAAAACTTCGCTTTATAACCCTGATACGAATACCTGGAGCCCCGGGCCAGACATGAAGATTCCTCGCGGCTACCAGTCGAACGTGACAATCTCGACTGGCGAGGTGTTCAGCATCGGTGGTTCGTGGTCGGGCGGGGTTGGAAACAAGAACGGCGAGGTGTGGTCCCGCTCCCGTGGCTGGCGAACGTTGGCAAATGTGCCCGTCACCAACATCCTGACTGATGATCCCGATGGCGGTTATCGCTCCGACAACCACCCTTGGCTGTTCGCCGCTCCCGGAGGGCGCGTGTTCCAAGCAGGTCCCAGCCGCCGCATGAACTGGATTTCAACTAACGGCAGTGGCGGGATAACCCCGGCCGGTCTGCGTGCCGACAGCCCTGACGCGATGAACGGTGACGCCGTCATGTACGACGTGGGAAAGATTTTGACCATGGGCGGGGCTACTGCCTACGAGAACGTGGCGGCCACCGCGCGTGCTTATACCATCGACATCAATGGCAGTGTGAAGGTGTCACGGACGGCCGACATGGCAGTATCCCGTTCTTTCGCCAGTGGTGTCGCTATGCCCGATGGCCAGGTCTTGGTGGTCGGTGGGCAGGCCACACCTGCTCCCTTCAGTGACACGGGCGCAAGGATGGCTCCGGAGCTCTGGAACCCTGCGACGGGCGGGTGGACCATGCTGGCCCCTATGGCGGTTCCGCGAACTTATCACAGCGTCGCCTTACTGCTTCCGGATGGCAAAGTGTTTGTGGGCGGTGGGGGACTATGCGGAACCTGTTCAACAAATCATCTCGATGGTGAAATTTTTACGCCGCCTTACCTGCTGAACGCCGACGGCAGCGAGCGCACTCGGCCAACGATCGTAGGGGCACCTACTACCGCCAGTCCCGGCAACACCATTACGGTGACCACCGGTACGCCAATCACCAAGTTCTCCCTGATGCGAATGTCCACAGTCACGCATACTGTCAACACCGACCAGCGTAGGATCCCGCTCGCAGCGACGTCGGTCTCGGGCAACACTGCGTCCCTGGCGCTGCCCGCAGATCGTGGCATACTCGTCCCGGGCACTTACCTGCTCTTTGCCATGGACGTCAACGGGGTGCCGAGCATCGCCACAACCATCAAAATCGGCTGACGATGATGATTGGGAATTGGCTTGCCTCCTCGAAGCCTTGGCTGGCTCGGAATTTGCTGGTTGGTGCGCATGCGGTCCAGCTAGTTCTCCCTGCGGGTCTCCTGCAGCCGCTTGATAAACCAGCGCGACTGTTCCGGCCCGTAAGGCAGCACCGGGATGGCCTTGGTGGCATCGTCCGGAGTGTCCCGGATGGACCCGCGCGCCTGGCTGACCGCAGTGGTCATGGCGTTGGCCATGGTCTTGACGAACTGGTCGCTGCACCGCTTCCCGTGCCCGGGAATCAGGAACTCATAGCGGTGGCGGAGCGCCGAGATGTGCCGGAGCGCATCCGCCCACTCCTCCGGGTGCGAATCTTCGAAGGACAGGTGGGCGCCGGGCTCCACCAGGTCACCCACGTACAGGGTGGTGGGGGTGCCCACCAGCAGGTCGCCGTCGGTATGGCCGCGGCCCAGGTAGAACAGGGTGGCGGTCAGACCGCCGAGGTCAACCAGCACCGGCCGGTCCTTCACCAGGGCGTTAGGGACCTCGAGCTCCACGTTCTCTCCTTCGCCCGTGGACAAACACAGCGATGCCGAAGAAATGGTCGTGATGCGCGTGGGTGTTGACGACAAAGGATACGGTTCCTCATCGCGATGACACTGCGCCCCATCAGGGAACCATTGGGAAGCCTGCTCCTGGAAGTCGTGCCGAACCTGGTCCTCATCCCCCTGCTCGTACTGCTTCTGCTGCTAGCGTCGATCAAAGTCGGGAACCACAACTAAGCCGCTGTCCTCGCGGCAGAAACCAGCCGGCGTGTTAAGAAATAGCCGTCGCGAACGAGCCAACAAACCTTGACATGACAAAATCCGTACCGACTCCTGCCTGCGGCACATACGATAATGCAACAAAACAGCTAAGCCCCCTCCCCAGGGAGCTTCTACTTTCGTGGTCGACTACATGCCTGGATAGGGCCTACAGCCGGGTAAGGCAACGGTTCCGCACATGCATGAGTGGCCCGGCGAACTGTGGTGTTCTAGCTGGCACATGCTCCTGGCTGTCTGCAGGACAGCGTCCTCCATCTCGGGAACGAGAGGAGGCGCGTCAGCGACGTTCAACTCCCGGGGCGGAAGCACCGTAGCGACCGTCGCCTGCCGTTCCCCGTCCAGAGAGGAAACGGATTGGACACTGTACGGGCCCCCACCCCCAGACACGAAAACGTGGCGTGAGCCCGGGCAGACGTCGTCATCTGTACGGATGCCGCCCAAAGAAAACGGCTCCGCATCAATCATGCTTCTTCACGTTTCCTCACGGATGAGCCGCCCCGTGGTGAGCGCCGCCATGAATGCCGGCTCAAACACATCCTTGGCGAGAACGTCTGCAAGTCGACGGTTGTGTTTGTGTTCCAGCAGCCAGCCAAGCACTTCCCAGTCGGTCGCAGACCACGCAAAGTAGGACACTGGCCCTGACGGCAGATCCACGCTGGCCGCAATCCTGAGCCGTTCCTCGAAGGTCAACGGGCGGGTTTGGAGCTCGTCCAGGCTCCTGGATCCACAGGGGTGGAAAGTAGTCGGGCAGGCCAGAGGTACTGCCCAGCAGGTCCCGCAGGGTGACCCGGTCCGATGCTGGGAAGATGTCTGTGAACTCGGGCAGATGAGCGGAGACGGGATCGTCCAGGCGCACGGTGCCGGCCTCCACCAGCTTCATCACGGACACGGCCACCATCGACGTTCCCGCCCCGATGATCCACATTTTGTCCGTGGGGACCGCCTTCTTGTTGGACTCTAGGCTGTTCACCCCGGCGGCTCTTAGCTCCTCCTGGTCTCCGTTCCGGACATGGAAGACCACAGCAGGCGCTCCTTGTGCGGACGCGTCGGCGACAAAGGCTTCCAGCGCCGCGACAAGCTGCAAAGCTGGGGTTGTGGCTGCTTCGTCAGGGGCGCTGTACGTGCAGCCTGAAAGTACAAGAGCTACGGCCACCACTCCGGCATTCCTTTTCACGATGGAAGCGAACCCCATAGTATTACCCGGGCGGTCGGACAGGTACCTGGGCCACTTGGCGTTGCGGCGCTCGCACCTTCCGCATTGGCTGCAGCGTCTGCGTAACGGGCTTCGGTATTGGTTTCTGCCAGCCAGTGGCGCCCGATATTGAGCCTGCACAGCAGGGCCCCGATCATGACCACTCCCCTCCGAGAACGTGTCGACCAGCCCACCTCCAATTATGTTCCTGAAACCCCTAATTGGATCACGGCACCTGCCGGCCACCCGTCTGTAAACTGGCGGAGGCTGCGCGAAACGTTCGCGTAAACGATTCCCTGAGGACGGCAACAATGACGACGATGGTAAAAGTGGCCAAGCTTGCCGGCGTGTCCATCTCCACCGTCTCGCACGTCCTTAACGGCACCAGGAACGTCAATGATGAGACCCGGCAGAAGGTCCTGAAAGCCATCGAGGAAACGTCCTACCGCCAGGACGCGCTGGCCCGCGCCATGCGCCGGTCCCGGACTGACAGCATCGGCCTCATAGTGTCCGACGGCGGCGAGCCGGCTTTTGCGGAAATGATCCGGGGCGTCGAGGAGGCAGCCGCCAGCCAGGGAGTCACCCTGCTGCTGGCCAACTCCGCCGAGGATCCGCAGCGCGAGGCGCGGGCCGTCCAGGCACTCCTGGAGCGCCGGGTGGACGGCCTCATCCTGGCCCGCGCCGCAGGCTCCGGCCTGGACGCCCTCACCGAGTTCGCCAACCATGAGACTCCCCTGGTGCTGATGGACCGGCTGTCCGACGACCCCTATGACCAAGTGGGCGTGGAAAACCGCGAGCCCATCAGGGAACTGGTGCAGCACCTCACTGGCCAGGGCCACGAACGGATCCTGCTGATCGCCGGGGACACCCGCGTGGCCACCCTGCGGGAGCGGCACGAAGCCTTCACCGAAGCCATGGCGGCCGCCGGCATCCCCGCGGCAAAGCAACTGGCCGTCGCAGCTCACGACTCCAAGAAGACCGACGCCGAAATCCGCAAGGCCCTGGGAGCGGCCAAGCCACCAACGGCCGTTATTGCCTGCAGCACGGTGCTCGCCGCCGCTGCGCTGCGGCAGATCCAGCAGCGGGGGCTGCGCATGCCCGAGGACATTGCCTTCGCAGCCTTCGACGGCTTCGCTTACGCTGACCTGTTCGAACCCCAGCTCACCACGGTCCGCCAGCCGGCTTTCGATGTGGGCGCCACGGCGGCCGAGCTCCTGGCCAAGCGGATCGCGGACAAGTCACGTGAACCGGCCATCGTCCGCCTCGCCCCCGTCATCGAATACCGGGCGTCAACCGGCCCAGCCCCCGCCTAGCCCAGGCTGACGGGCTTGGCGTCCGGACCTTCTGAACCGGTCCGGCTGCGGCTCGCATCGTTCACTTCCACCAGCAGGTTGGTGTGGACAGTTACCCAGCCGTCAGCTTCCAGCGGCCGGTGGTCGAACTGGTCCGGAACGAGGACTACCAGCCTGCCTTCCGGGTCGGAAAGGCTGGTGAGCGCATCCCGGCCGTCGATAAGCCGCCCGCAGCTTGCGTTCCATCCGCCGTCCGCCAGGACACGCTCGGTGATGAGGCAAAAGCCGGTATTGTCCAGCCGGTCCGGTGCCACGAAGTAGTTGTTGTTGTTGTACGCCCCCAGGTAGCGGACATCCTCCAACCACACCTCTCCCTCCAGGTCCGAATAGTCTCCCGCAAGCACATCCTGATCGGTTGGTGCCCGTTCCAGCACATCAAGTGTTCCCGGCTGGGCGAGGAAAAGAGCGGACCAGAGAAATGCCAGCCCCACCCAGGTACCCAGGCCCACCGCAGCGGCCAACGCGATGATGAGCTTCCATCCGCGGGTCAACGGTGTGGCGCCGGGATAGGCGGTGGTGAAGTAGCCGGGTGTATCCATGCTCTGCCCCCTCAGGCTGGTTGGTTCCTGTGTAGGCTACACCGGCCTGGGGACTTTTCGATGCGTGCATGAAGCTGGCCTGAAGCCGGCCCCCGGCCCGTCCAGAGGAAACCCCATCCCAAAAACTTCAACGTGACCCATTGCACATCGAAACGTTTGTCTCTACTATCGAAACGTTCGCGCAATCGTTTCGCTAGAAGGAGTCGCAGTGGCAACCATCGTCGATGTCGCATCACTTGCAGGCGTCTCGACGTCCACTGTGTCGCACGTCCTGAACGAGACCAGGCACGTCGAGCCGGAAACCAAAGAGCGTGTCATAAGCGCTGTGAAGGCCACAGGCTACCGGCGTGACGTGCTGGCCCGCTCCATGCGCCGCGCCAGGACCGACTCCATCGGCCTGGTGGTCTCCGATGCCGGGGAGCCGGCATTCGCAGACATGGTGCATGGCGTGGAGGAGGCGGCTGCGCACAACGGCCTCTCCCTGCTGCTGGCCAACTCGGCGGAAGATCCCGTCCGGGAGCGCGCAGCTGTGGAAGCCCTCCTGGACCGCCGGGTCGATGGCCTCATCCTCGCACGGGCGGCGGGTTCAACTGCCGGGCTGCTGGAGCGGATCCGGAAGGAAAAGAAGCCGCTGGTCCTGCTGGACCGGCTGGCTGACCTGGGCGGGGAGCAGGGGCAGGTGGACCAGGTTGGCGTCAACAACCAGGCCGCAATGGCAGCCCTGGTTGACCACCTCACGTCCCAGGGCCACGAGCGGATCCTGCTCGTCTCCGGGGACCTGCGGGTGTCTTCGCTCCGCGAGCGCTATGACGGTTTCCGGGCCGCCATGCTCACGAAAGGCATGGCAGTACCACCCGAACTTCTCTGCGAAGGCACAGTCACCGCGGCAGCCACGTTCGACCGGGTCCGGCCGCTGCTGGCCACCCCCTCAGGACGTCCGACGGCGATCCTCGCCTGCAGCACGCTCCTGGCGGCAGGTGCGTTGCGGGCTGTACAGCACGAAGGACTCCGGGTGCCTGGCAGCATGGCCTTCGCGACGTTCGACGGCTTCACCTACTCGGACCTGTTCCAACCCCAAATAACCACCGTGCGCCAGCCCGCGTTCCAGCTGGGTGAAAGCGCGGTGAGTTTACTTTTGCAGCGGCTCGAGAACCCCGCTGCGCCCGCCACAATCCTCCGGCTCGAGTCCCGGATCGAGTTCCGCCGCTCTACCAGCAACAGCTCCACCGACTAACCCCAAACAAACCAACGTCGCATCCCACCAGCGCACCTCCCCCGGGCGCAGCATGCAAAGGAGCATTCCATGAGAAAAACAGTCCGCACTACCTTGGCAACAGCGGCAACCGTTGCCCTG
This sequence comes from Pseudarthrobacter sp. W1I19, assembly GCF_030817835.1. Taxonomy (NCBI): domain Bacteria; kingdom Bacillati; phylum Actinomycetota; class Actinomycetes; order Micrococcales; family Micrococcaceae; genus Pseudarthrobacter; species Pseudarthrobacter sp. W1I19. The sequence goes on along the minus strand of NZ_JAUSZR010000001.1, from coordinate 916,871 downwards.
CTGGCCCTGACAGCCTGTGGCAGCGGCACGGACGCAGCCACGCCGGCGGCGGACGGTCCCTACGCCGCCCCGGCCAAGGACATCACCGCCAGCATCTCCGTTTCCAACTGGGGCGATCCCGGCGACAAAGCCGTCTATGACGGCGTCGCCGAGCGCTTCAAGGAGAAGTATCCCAACGTCACGGTGAACAACAACTTCACCCCGATCACCACCTGGACCGAGTACGTCAACAAGCTCGTCACGCAGGCAGCAGCCGGCCAGGCGCCGGATGTCATCAACATCGCCACCGAGGGCGTCGAGCTGGGCCTGGCCAACGAGCTGTTCACACCCCTGGACGGCTTCCTCAAAAACGATCCGGAGGCCAAGTCCCTGCGCGAGGACATCGATCCCAAGCTCCTCGAAGGCTTCAGCAAGGACGGCTCCACCTATCTGATGCCCAACACGTTCAACACCATGGTGATCTACTACAACACCAAGATGTTTGAGGCCGCCGGGATCGAACGCCCAAGCGACGACTGGACCTGGGACGACTTCCTGGAAATCTCCAAGAAGCTGACCACCGGCTCCGGCGCGGACAAGGTGTACGGGTTCGCCATGCCGTACTACTCCTTCGGCATCACCCCGTGGCTGTACTCCAATGGCACGTCCGTGATGAGCGATGATCTGGAGAAGGCCCAGCTCACCGATGCGAAGGTCAAGGAAACCGTGGGCTGGGTGCGGGACCTCGTCACCAAGCACGGTGTATCCCCGCAGCCGAAGGGCTCTGACCCGTACCAGCTGTTCCCCGCGGGCAAGGCGGCCATGACCGGCGCGGGACACTTTGTCACCGGCGGCTTCGAAAAGGCCGGTTTCAGCGACTACGACATCCTGCCGTGGCCGAAGGGCACCACCAAGTCCACCGTGTTCGGCGCCGGCGCCTTCGCAGTCTCCAAAGCGTCCAAGAACAAAGAGCTGTCCTGGGAGTTCATCAAGATGCTCACTGACCAGCAGACCCAGAAGAAATGGGCCGACGCCGGCGCCGCCGTTCCGTCCACCAGGACCGCCGCTTCATCCCCGGAGTTCCTGGCTTCCCCGGAACACGCCGAAGAGTTCTACAACTCACTTTCCTACGCGAAGCCGGTAGCGGCTCCGCGCGCCTACAACGTGCTGGATCCGGCGTTTATGCGGGCCATGGACGAGATCATGTCCGGCCAGGACATCGGCGCCTCCCTCCAGAAGGCCCAAAAGGATGTTGAGGAGGCGTTGCAGCAGTGACCCTGATCGTCCCCCAAACCGAGCTGCCGCCCGCGCCCCCGTCCGGGCGCGGGGGCCGCCCCGGGCACCGCAGCGCCGCCCGCCGTCGGGAAGCCCTCACCGGCTACCTGTTTACGGCACCCACGGTGATCGGCTTCCTGGTCTTCGTCCTCGGTCCGCTCGTCGCGGCCCTGTACCTCAGCCTCACCAAGTACAACATCCTCACGGCACCCAAGTTCATCGGCTTCGACAACTACGTCCGGATGTTCCGGGACGAACGCCTGGCCACCACATACGGCAACACTGTTCTCTACGTGGGCGCCGCCGTCGTCCTTATAAATGGTTTTGCGCTCCTGTTCGCCGTGCTGATCAACCAGCGGCTCCCCCGGGCACTGACCTACGTGTTCCGCTCCGCCTACTTTTTCCCGTACCTGGTGGCGCTGGTGTACGTGTCCATCATCTGGCAGGCGCTCTTCCAGAAGGACACGGGCATCCTGAACTACTACCTCACGGCCCTGGGCGGGGAACGGATCGACTGGCTCAACAGCCCGGAGTTCTCCAAAGTGTCTGTGGTCATCGTGGACACGTGGCGGAACGTCGGCTTCGCGATGCTGATCTTTGTGGCCGCCCTGCAGGAAGTCCCCAAGGACATGGTGGAGGCTGCCCGGATGGACGGCGCCAACGAGTGGCAGATCTTCCGCCGGATTGTGCTGCCGATGATCAGCCAGGCCACGTTCTTCAACATCACCATCACCATCATCGGCGCGTTCCAAATCTACGAATCGATCATTGTGCTCACCCGCGGCGGTCCCGGCGATGCCAGCCGCAGCGTGGTGATGTACATCGCCGAAGTGGCCTTCAACAAGTTCGACATGGGCTACGCCTCAGCCATCGCGGTGACCCTGTTCCTGATCATCATGCTGGTGACCATGGTGCAGTTCCGCCTAAGGAAGTCATGGGTGAACAATGAGTAACGCCGTCCTCCCCTCCCGCACCGTTGCAGGACAGGACGTACGACGGCGGCGGCGTGCCGGCGTCGGGAAGTCCCTTTCCGTCGGGCTGCTTGTCCTGGGCGCCGTCGGAATGATCGCCCCCTTCCTGTGGATGTTCACCACGTCCCTCCGGGACGCCAGTCACGCCTACGACCTGCCGCCGCAGTGGCTGCCCACCGAATGGGACTGGGGAAACTATGCGGCAGCGGTAAGCGGACCAGTGCCTATCCTGCGGAACATGTTCAACAGCGCGGTCATAGCGATTGCCGTCAGCGTCGGCATGATCATCACCGCTCCCATGGCCGGGTACGCCTTCGCCAAACTGGAATTTCCGGGCCGCAATTCCATCTTCGTGGGCCTGCTGTCCTCGCTGATGGTGCCGGCGCAGGTGACCATCATCCCGCTGTTCCTGCTCATGCGGACCTTCGGTCTGCTGGACAACCCGCTCAGCCTGATCCTGCCCGGCATCACCGGAGCCTTGGGAGTATTCCTGCTCCGGCAGTTCTTCCTGGGTTTGCCCCAGGAAATCATCGATGCCGCCCGCATGGACGGGGCAACCGCCTGGCAGACCTACCGGCTGATCGCCCTTCCCCTGGCCAAGAACGCCGTCAGCACCCTCGGCGTCATCACCTTCCTGGGCAGCTGGAACGCCTACTTCGCGCCGTCCATCTTCCTCAACAGCACCGATACCGCCACCCTCCCGCTGGGCCTGGTCCTGATGCTCGGTCCCTACGGCGCCGGCAACGTGGCCCAGGTGATGGCCGCGACCACCATCGCCATCGCCCCGGCATTGATTGTCTTCCTTGTGGCCCAGCGTTGGATCATCGCCAGCCTCACCCAGTCAGCCGTCAAGGGCTAAACCAAACAACTTTCCCGAAAGGTAAGAACCACCATGGCAACATCGCCGCGCTCCGGCCTGCTTTCCAGCCTCACCAAGCTCTCCTCCGCCCGCACCGCCCGCGCCTCCAGCTGGGACCAGACCGGCCGCAACCGGGACAACTGGATCATCATGCCCGGAGAGGAACGCGTCCTGGCAGACCTCGAAGGCCCCGGCGCCATCACCCACATCTGGATGACCCAGTCCTGCCGCATCCAGCCCGGCCCGGGGCAGATCTCCCCCGAACTGGTGGGGGTCCCCATGCTGGAAATCCACAACGCCCTGGGCGTCAGCTGGGAAGTGGTGGACCCGGACTACTACCGCAAGATCGTCCTCAAAATGTACTGGGATGACCAGGAAACCCCGAGCGTCATCGCACCCCTGGGCGACTTCTTCGGCCTGCTCAACTCCCTCTCCGGCTCCTACGACTCCCTGCCGCTCTCCGTCTCCGCCAAAGAACCTGAGCTGAACACCTTCGGCGGCAGCGCGGCCTTTAACAGCTACTTCGAGATGCCGTTCAACTCACGGGCCCGGATCGTCGTCGAAAACCAGAACGATATCCCCTACCTGCAGTACTTCTACATCGACTACGAGCTCTACACCGAGCCCCTCCCGGAAGACACCGCGTACTTCCACGCCCACTGGCGCCGTCAGAAGCCCAACGCCGGCTGGGGCCCGGACCTGCAGACCAACAGCATCGAAGTGGCCATCCCCAACCTCACCGGCGAGGATAACTACGTTGTGCTGGAGACCGAGGGCCAGGGCCACTACGTGGGCTGCAACCTGGCCGTGCGCCATTTCCAGGGCTCCTGGTGGGGCGAGGGCGATGACATGATCTTCATCGATGACGACACCTGGCCGCCCAGCCTGCACGGCACCGGCATGGAGGACTACTTCGGCCACGCCTGGGGCATGCAGCACAACGCCTTCCTCATGAACGGCACCATGGTCCATGAGGAAAACGTGCCCGGCTTCCACCACAGCTACCGCTTCCACATGACCGATCCCATCCGGTTCCAGAAGCGCATCAAGGTCACGTTCGAGCACGGCCACGCCAACCACCTCTCCGATGACTGGTCTTCCACCGCCTACTGGTACCAGACGCTCCCCTCCCCGGTCCTGGACATCGACGCCGTGGAGGACCGGCTGCCGCTGCGCCCCCGGGACCAGGTGGAAGAACTCCCTTTGCCGGAGCTGACGCCCGCGCAGCAGGCTGCCCGCGATGCCGCCGCCGAGCGGATGCAGAAATTCACGGAGGCCCGTGACGCCGTCCGGAACGAGCGCCGGTCCGAAATAGACGAATGGGAAAAGGCCAATGCCGAGCAGGCCCGGGACATCCGGCAGCGGTTCCTTGCCGCCGACAGCGTCCCGGTCGCCTGACCGCTCCCACCCACCAAGACGAGGACTAGCATGAACGCGCAACTACCGCGGCCCGCTTTCCACTTCACCGCCGCCGAGGGATGGATCAACGATCCCCTGGGCGTCACGTGGAAGGACGGCCAGTACCACCTCTTTTACCAGTACGTTCCCGGCCGCATCACCTGGGCGTCCAACTGCCACTGGGGCCATGCCACTTCCCCGGACATGGTTGCCTGGACGGAGCAGGGCGTCGCGGTCGCGCCTGGTGACGGGGACGACGGCGCCTGGTCGGGTTCCATCGCGACGGACACCGGTGGCGCCGCCACCATGTTCTACACCTCCGTCACCGAGCCGGACTTGGGCATCGGCACCGTGCGGACCGCCACCCCGGACGACGCTTCCTGGAACAGCTGGACCAAGGGTGGAAAGCTGATGACCGCGCCGGACCTGGGCGTGGTGGCCTACCGGGACCCGTTCGTGTTCCGCGACGCCGGGCAGTGGCGCATGTTCGTGGGCGCCGGGCTTGAGGGCGGCACGGCAGCCGCAGTCTCCTACAGTTCCCCGGATTTGCAGCAGTGGACCCTGGACGGCATCGCCGCACAGCGTTCCGGCGCCGAAATGGAACCGGTGTGGACCGGCACCATGTGGGAGTGCCCGCAGCTGTTCGAGATTGACGGCTCGCACGTGCTGGTCACGTCCATTTGGGAGGACGATGTCCTGCACTACGTGGCCTACGGGGTGGGCAGCTACGCCGATGGCACGTTCACCGCACGTTCGTGGGGCCAGCTCAGCTACGGCAAGAGCTACTACGCGCCCTCCTTCTTCCGGGACAAGGACGGTGTGCCGGCACTGATCTTCTGGGTCCGCGGCGTCATCAGCCCCGAAGGGCGGTGGGCCAGCGCCCTCAGCGTCCCCCACACACTCACCTTGGACGGCGGCACCCTGGTGGCCACACCCCACGCCGACCTCGCCAACTACACGGAAGCCGCACGCGTGGAGCAGTTGGGCGGCGGTGCCTATGAAAGTGTGCTCGACGGCGGCGCGGACCTTCGCTGTACGGTCGCCGCTGGGACGGTCATCTGCCTGGGTACCCCGGACGGCCAGCTGGCCGCGCTCCGCCACAACGGGAACGGCCTGGAGGTGACGGCGCCCGGCAACGCCGACTTCACCGGAGTATTCCTCCCGGTTGCTGAGGGGACAGACGTCCGCCTCATCATCGACGCCGGAGTGCTGGAGATCTCCGGCCAACAGGGCATCATGGCGGTTCCGCTGCCCATCACGGCCTCGGCGGTAACCCTTACCGTGACCGGTCCGCAGCAGCTGAGCCTGGCGGTGGTCGGCTCCGTGGAAACCCCGCAGGATGACCATGCAAAAGCACAGCCAGCCGTGTCAGGCCACTGAAGCGGCAGCGGTTCCGGCCCGTCCCTGGGATTCAGGGAATCTGCCGGCCACCTGGCAGCACCAGCCCGTACGCTGGCGCTGCTAGGCGGTAGGCGGAGTGGTTTTCGCTTCGATCGGAATCCACAGCTGTCCGCGTCCCCTCGAACCGTCCGGTTCCGGCTGGACGCTCAGCAGTTGTGGCCCCGGCGCCCATAAGTAGGGGTTGGCGGGGAACCACTCGGCGGCGGCGTCGGCCCACAGCTTTTGCAGGGCCTCGGGGAATTTTCCCTCGGTCTCGAAGACCACCCAGAGGCCGGCCGGGACTTCCTTGGAGTCAAATCCTTCCGGCACCGGCTGGATCGATGCCGCGGCACGCCAGTAATCCAGTTCGCTTCCCTCGGTTCCCGGCTCCTCGATGTTCTCGGTGACCGCCACGAGGCCGAGCGGCTCGGTGTCGGACAGCTTGGCCAGGCGTGGCCGCACCGAGGGGTCCAGTCCCCGTTCGAACGCCTCTATGCCTGGGTTTGGTCCTTCATAGACGAGCCGGATCCGTGTCTTGAGGCCAATCAGGCGGAAGGCTTCCTTCTTGACGATCTGGTGTTTCATGCCTGCGCTCCCTTCGATTCGAAGATGGAATCTCAATTGCGTTTGTGAGTGGAGCACGGCGCCGGGGCGACGTGCCTGTGAGGGGCTGAGTCCATGCATGGCTTTAAAGGCGCGGGTGAAGGCCTCGGCGGACCCGTACCCGTAGCGTGTTGCGACGTCCAGCACCCCCTGGCCGGCAAGGATTTCGGCCGTCGCCGCTGTGAGCTTCCGGCGCCGGATGTACTCGGAGACGGGCATGCCGGCCAGCGAGGCGAACATCCGCCGGAAGTGGTACTCCGAGGTGAGCGCGACGCGGGCAAGCCTGCCGACGTCGACCGGCGCGGTCAGGTCCGCCTCAATGAGCTCAACGGCCCGGTTCCATTCCTGCACGGCATCCTCCCCTTCCCTTCTACGGTATGGCGAACAGGGTCCAGGCAACCCAACTATCTCTGCCCGAAAAGATCAGGGTCCAAAGCCCGGAAAAATGAGGCAGAAGGAGCTCCCGGAGCCCTCTTGACAAGCCCCAGGTCTGGCCTTCTGATTCACATACCAGCGCGAACAGGAAAGGCCGTGGTGGCTATGCCTGCCATCCAAGCATCTCCGCCAGTAAAGCAGTCACGCCTCCGGACCGGAGCCGCCCTCATGGCACTGGCCGGCCTGGCGTTCGTGGCATACGCCGCCGTCTTCCTGGTGCTCAACTTCGCCGGCACGTTTCTGGAGTTGGGCATCGGGCCCGATGAAGTGGACAAGACCAAGGCAGACGTCGAGGCGTTCAGTCCACAGCTGTATCACTACATCAGCCACCTGCACATCGCCCTCAGCGGCTTTATCGCCGCCACCGGGCTGGCGCTTGCCGGCCTCGCCTGGTTCGGGGTGCGGCGCGGAGAACGGTGGGCCTTCACCACAGCCGTCGTCGTCACCGTCGTGGGACTGGCCGTCTCTGTCCCCGCGCACTACCCGTGGGGCCTGGCCACGCTTGGGCACCTCGGCCCGGTCTACCTGGCCGTCCTGATTTTCCTGGCCGGGGCCGGGACAGCGTATAGCGGGCTGCGGATGGACGCCGCGTCTTCTCCCCGCCCGGCGGATGCAGTGGACTAAGCCAGGACGCTCTGAGCCTCGGCCAGGTTGGGGTGGTGCGCGGCTACGCAACTCTGGCATTGATCAGTGCGGACGGTTCCAGGCAGATTGCCATGGCCGTTTCCCGTGCTCCAGGCCGGACCCGGTGGGCTTTGGCGATCCGCAAGCGCTGGAGATGTCAGAGATTGCTGTGAACGCGCTCAATCAAGCGTGCTGAGAGCCGTACGGCGGCCTAGTTCTCCCGGCGGGTCTCCTGCAGCCGCTTGATGAACCAGCGCGACTGTTCCGGCCCGTAGGGCAGCACCGGGATGGCCTTGGTGGCATCGTCCGGGGTGTCCCGGATGGACCCGCGGGCCTGGCGGACCGCAGTGGTCATGGTGTTGGCCATGGTCTTGACGAACTGGTCGCTGCACGGCTTCCCGTGCCCGGGGATCAGGAACTCGTACCGGTGGCGGAGCGCCGAGATGTGCCGGAGCGCATCCGCCCACTCCTCCGGGTACGAGTCTTCGAAGGACGGGTGGGCGCCCTGCTCCACCAGGTCGCCCACATACAGGGTGCTGGGGGTGCCCACCAGCAGGTCGCCGTCGGTATGGCCGCGGCCCAGGTAGAACAGGGTGGCGGTGAGCCCGCCGAGGTCAACCAGCACCGGCTGGTCCTTCACCAGGGCGTTGGGGACCACGAGCTCCACGTTCTCCCCTTCGCCCGTGGACATCTCCGGCTCCAGCGTCCCCACGAAGCGGCGCTGGAGGTCCCCGCGTTCGTCGATCTCGGTGGCGCAGTTCTGGTGCGCCCAGAACTCGGTGACGCCGGCTTCAGCAAACACGGCATTGCCGAAGAAGTGGTCGTAATGCGCGTGGGTGTTGACGACGACGAGCGGCCGCTGGGTCTTCTCCCGCACCGCATCCAGGATCTCCCGCCCCTGCCGGGGGCCGCAGCCGGTATCGATCACCATGGCCCGCTCGGATCCTACGATCAGTCCGGTGTTCAGCAGCGATCCTTCGGTGACCAGCACATAGTTGTTCGCGCCGACTTCGAGCCATTCCGACATTGTTTCTCCGTACCTCCGGCAAAGCAGTGTTCGTTCGTCTAGGCGTCGATTGTACCCACCGGGCCTTGGAGTTCCCGGGAGGCAGAGCGAGTACGACGGCGGCACGCGGCCGCCGTCGTACGGCCCACCTTCCTAAATGGGTAGGTCAGTTAGAGGCCTCGGCCCCTTCATAATCAAGGCCAAATTGCACTAGTTTGAGCACTAACCAGCAACGCTGAGAAAGACGCGACAAGGCTGTTGCACGACTAGTAGGAGACTGAAATGGTTGTTTCCCCGCAGGCAACGCGGTCTCTTCTTATACAACTGGCGCTTTGTATCAGCATGGTACTTGCCCTGGTCTCATGTGGGGGTTCACCTCATTCAGTTGCCGGTCCCAAGGGCCCAGGCGTCTCGGCAGAGCCAAACGATCCCGCAGAGACAGATGTGAAGGCGGCGCCTACGGGGAACGGCGCAGTCCCGGATTGCACCTCCGTAACGTCCCTGCCAGATTCAGCCCCTTCTGGCGCGGCGGCGATTCCTGCTGCCGCTACCACTACACCGGAGCCCTTAAAAATCGGCACTCTCCTGCCCTTAACAGGGTCGCTGGCGCACTACGGGCCGCCGTCGACAGCTGGCGTCAACCTCAGCATCAAAGAGATCAAAGACGCGGGCGGTGTACTGGGCAAACCAATTGAGGTGATCCACCGCGATTCCGGGGATTCGAAATCTGACATCGGAGCGCAGTCAACGCGGGAACTGCTGAAGAGCGGGGTCAGCGCGGTCATCGGCGCTGTTTCGTCGTCCGTGTCCAAGTCCGTCATCAACCAGATAACCGGCGCCGGCGTCATCCAGCTTTCGCCCGCAAACTCCTCCGCGGACTTCAGCACATGGGACGATAAAGGCCTCTACTGGCGCACGGCCCCCTCGGACGTGCTAACGGGCAGTGCCTGGGGCGACTACATCGCTGCCTGTGGTGCGAAGACACTCGGAATGATCGTCCTGAATGACCCGTACGGCAGCGTCCTCGCGGAAAATATAAAGGCTGCTTTCGAAGAGGCCGGCGGAAAAGTGATTTCAGAAGAGCAATTCAATACCGGCGATTCGGAGTTCAGCAGCCAGGTTGAAAAGATTTCCGCAGCCAGGCCTGACGCCGTCGCCCTGATCTCCTTTGACCAGGCGAAGAGCATCATTCCGTTGATGGCAGACAAGGGCATAAGTGGAAGCCAATTATTCATGGTCGATGGCAACACATCAGACTACAGCAGAGATTTCCAACCCGGAACTCTGAAGGGCGCCCAGGGCGTTCTCCCGGAATCGATTGCGGATGATGATTTCAGGAACCGACTGCTGACAATTGACCCAGCGCTGACGTTTTTTGGTTATGCGGGCGAGTCCTACGACGCCGTCAACCTCATCGCCCTTGCGGCTGAGTCCGCCAAAAGCACCAAGAGTGCCGACGTTGCCAGCCAACTCAAGGCTGTGTCGGAAGGCGGCGCTAAGTGCAACACCTACGCATCTTGTGTCACGCTGCTCCGGGAAAACAAGGACATCGATTACGATGGCCAGTCGGGGCCGGTAGCTTTTTCTGACGCCGGCGACCCCACAGAGGCCCATATCGCCGTATATGAGTACCAGGACGACAACACCGCCAAACCGTCCAAAGAAATCCTTGCCAGGATGGGTGCCAGAGGTTGAGCAACCGATGCATCAACCGCCCGCTCAACTTATTCGCATAAATTCCATTAACGCCAGGCCCGGCGTGCTCTGGTCCCGGCGTTACACCTAGGAGTACCATCAACGCCGAGAGCCTCACATCATTCCGGCGAAGGAGCACGGTAATGGACGCATTGGGAGTACGGCTAAACGATCCTGGGCTCGACGATGAAGAACTCGATACCCTTGCGAAACGCCTCCGTGCCGAACTTCTCGATCTCGACGTCGAGGATGTGGTGCCATTTCACGGTGAGGGCGACATCCCAGATGGAGCCAAAGGAATTGAATTCACCGTTATCGGTTCACTTTTGGTAAAGCTCATATCCAAAGTCGATGTGGCAAAAGTGGTGTCCGCGTTGAAGGACTGGTTGCTCCGACAGCACTTGCATTCCATTGAAGTCACGGTCGATGGCGACACATTGAAACTGACCAATATCACTTCTGAGGAGCAAGATCGTCTGGTCGAATTGTGGGTTTCCCGCCATGCAAAGCCAGACTGATGCCCAGCGCCGTATTGCCCTCATCATCGGTACATCCACCTATCAGGAAAGCACCCTTGCTCATCTCCGGGCTCCCGGGACAGACACTCAGGATTTAGCAGAGGTCCTTTCGGACTCCCAAATCGGAAAATTTGACGTCCACACCTTCCTCGATGCCCCTCACGACAGGTTGATGCGGGGCGTGATGGAAGTCTGTTCCAGCGTAGGCCCGGGCGATCTTATCCTTGTCTACCTCTCCTGCCACGGACTGCTGGACGAGAGAGGGAGGCTTTACTACGCAACCACCAATACGGAACGCAAATTCTTGGCTGCCACCTCGGTTGCGGCCGCTTGGCTGAATGATCAACTGGAAGACTGCCGGGCGCGCAGCCAAATTCTGGTGCTCGACTGTTGCCACAGCGGTGCCTTCGCAAAGAGTGCAAAGGGGGACGAGGCCCTCGCCCTGCAGGATAAGTTTCCCGGCCGCGGCAAGGTTGTGCTGACGGCGTCCCGCGCGACTGAATATTCCTTCGAAGGAACGGAGGTTGTCGGAAAGGGGGTGAGATCAGTGTTCACCAAAGCGATCGTGGACGGACTGAAGACAGGTGCTGCTGACGTCAACGGCGACGGGGATGTGACAGTTGCCGACCTCTACCAATACGTGTTCAACAAGGTCCGCCAGGAAGAGCCCCGGCAAACACCTACCATGTGGACCTACGGTTCAGAGGGAGACCTCTTAGTAGCCCGAAGCGTCCGTAAACGGGAAATACGCCCAGCCCCGCTGCCAGCCGACATCGTTGCTGCGATTGAAAGCCCACGTCCGCGTGTTCGGGCTTCCGGCGTGGCAGAACTTGCGGACCTGCGGGACAGCGGACCGCCGGAACTGGCATTGGCTGCAGAGAACGCTCTCCGGAAGATGGCGGAGGAAGAGGTCCCAAGCGTCGCGGAACTGGCGCGGGCAGCACTCGATTCTGCTCGGGGCAACGCTCGTCACTCTGTAGATGACCGAAGTAAACGTGAGACCGCCCCGGGAGCCAGTGCCGAGGACTTGGAGCCAGGCCCCGCCGGAGCAATCGGGTCAAGTCAATCTACCTCGGAGCCGGCCCAGAGGCTGTTTCCGCAAAGCACGAATCGCCGCACGGGACTGATTGTTGCCAAGCCGCCATACCTTTTGGCCAGCGGAACTTCGCTGATAGCCGCGGGATTCGTCCGCGCCGTCGGGCCCTGGTCGACGAGCCCATCCACAGCCCTTAGCTGGCTATTTCTGTTCTTGGTCACGGCCCAGGTATTACTGATAGTTTCAGGCCTGGCGGGAGGGTCCAGAGCAACACGCCAGCTTTTATGGGCGGCGATTGCGACCGATCTGGTTGTATGGGTCCTCGAGGTAGCAGTCCCGTCAACCGGACCGCTGGTGGTTGTCCTCACGGTAGTTCATCTGGGCTGTGGGATCTCTGCGTCGCTCCTGTCACTGATCTCTCGCCCATCCAGAGGAATGGCACTTTGGCTGCCGGCTTCGCTGTATGTCCTGCAGGCCGTGGCCTGGCTTGTGCAGTTCACTCAGGTACCCATTGCAGTATCAATCACGTCAATCACTGCTTCGCTGACGATACCCGGCGTATTTTTCCTCTTCTCGGGCATGCGGCTGATGCAGCAGAAATCTAACCGTCGCAAGTTGGATGTGGTTCCGGAAAACTAGGTGGTCTTCGTTCTCACAGGGAGCGCAGTTATAAGAAGATACGACGGCGGCACGCGGGCGTCGTTCTACAAGCCCCTTCACGAGGTGGGAGTTTTTGGGCAGACACTAGGACTTCCGGGCCGTTGTACTCCCGTTATCTGCCCAATAACTCCTGGTAGGAAGGGTTAGATTCCGCCAACAATCCGGCGAAGGGGCGGAGCGGCATCATCCGCGCCATACTCCACGCCGGCAGGACCAGTAACGGCGCAGTAACGCGGACCTGATGGACTCATACCTGTGGTTCCCCCGCGTGTGAGGCCGGTGTGATGAGACAGCCCTGGAGTTCGGTCCGGATGGCGGGCCTGGCCCTGGACGTCCCTGCCCAGCTTGCCCCGTCGGAGGAGCACGGCATCGAGGCCGGCGCTGCCATCCTTGAGGGCGCCGGCATGCGCCTGACCGTGGATGCCAGCCCCTTCGCCGACCCCCTCACCCGCTACGCGGACAAGCCCGGCTACGAGCATTGGCAGGAGGCTGTGGCCAGCCAATCCGCTGACTTTGTTGTGTTTGAAGAGGAGGGCACCCGCACCGTTGCGGTCACCATCCCCGGCCGCGCCACCGCCGTCGTCCACCAACCGGCAGACGCCGAACGGGACGTCGCCCTGCAGATCCTGCGAAGCATCCGAACTGATGAAGGAGAGTCCAATGTCTGAAGAGCAATACCGCGCCGCCCCGTACCTCGCGGCGGTCTCAAACACGGCCGCGGGTGAAGGCAACCCCGGCTTCAGCAAGGTCCAGGCCTACCTTGAGCGGTTCGGCTACCTGGCCGAATCCACCTCACGGGACATCGGCGTCCTGGACGACCCCACCGAAGGAGCCCTGAGGAACTTCCAGGAGTTCTTCCACCTGCCGGTCACCGGCGTGTTCGACGACGCGACCCGGGACGCGATGATGCAGCCCCGCTGCGGGCTTCCGGACATGCGCGGAGACGGCCTGGCCTTCTCCACCGCGTGTGCCTGGGCCGACCGGACCCTGACGTTTGCGTTCGACACCGGAACGGACGACGTCGCCGGCACCGCCGAGTTTGACGCCATCAGGCGCGCCATCCAGACCTGGCGGAACCTGGGCGGACTGACGTTCACCGAAGTGGCCGTCGGTTCCAGCCCGGACATCCGGATCGGATGGCGGCCCGCGGCGGACCCGGACCACTCGATGGTGGGCGGCATCCTGGCCCACGCCGACTTTCCTCCCGGCTGCAGTGTCGTCACCAACACGCTGCCCAAGCCGGTGCACTTCGACGACAGTGAGCACGTGTGGAGCGTGGGCGCAGTGGCAAGCGCCTTCGACATCGAAACGGTGGCACTCCACGAATTCGGCCACATTGTAGGCCTCGCGCACTCGAGCGTTGCGAATTCCGTGATGGCACCCACCGTCGCATCCAACTTCACCAAACGGGCCCTCACCCAGGACGACATCGACGGATTCCGGGCGCTGTACCCGGCAGCACCGCAGGCATGGTCCGGCTGGAACTCCCTTGGCGGCACCCTCACCTCGGACATCTCGGTGGGCAACAACAAGGACGGCCGGCTGGAAGCCTTCGTCCGGGGCACCGACGGGGCTGTGTGGCATCGATGGCAAACCGCGCCCAACGGCAACTGGTCCGGCTGGGCCTCCCTGGGCGGCGTGATCACCACCGAGATCGCCGTGGCCAACAACCAGGACGGCCGGCTGGAAATCTTTGCCCGGGGAACCGACAACGCGCTCTGGCACATGTGGCAAACCACCCCCAACGGCAACTGGTCCGGCTGGAACTCCCTTGGAGGCGTGATCACGGGCCCACCGGCCACCGGACGCAACGCGGACGGCCGCCTCGAGGTCTTCGCCCGCGGTACCGATGGCGCCGTGTGGCACCGGTGGCAGACTGCGCCCAACGGCAACTGGGCCGGCTGGAACTCCCTGGGCGGCGTGATCACCTCCGAAATCAGCACCGGAAGGAACGCGGACGGCCGGCTCGAAATCTTCGCCCGCGGCACGGACAACGCCCTCTGGCACAGGTGGCAGACAGCACCCAACGGCAACTGGGCCGGCTGGCAGTCCCTGGGCGGTGTGCTCACCTCCAACATCGCCACCGGCAGGAATGCGGACGGCCGTCTGGAAGTCTTCGTCCGCGGCACCGACAACGCCCTCTGGCACAAGTGGCAGACCGCCCCCAACAGCGGCTGGTCCGGCTGGGCCTCCCTGGGCGGCATCCTCACCTCCGATATCGCTGTAGGCAGGAACGCGAGCGGCCGCCTCGAGGTCTTCGTCCGCGGCACGGACAACGCCCTGTGGCACATGTGGCAGACAGCACCCAACAGCGGCTGGTCCGGCTGGGCCTCCCTGGGCGGCATCCTCACCTCCAACATCACTGTGGGGAACAACGCTGACGGCCGGCTGGAGGTCTTCGTCCGGGGCACGGACAACGCGCTGTGGCACATGTGGCAGAACAGTCCTTTCCTGACCGAAGAATCCACCGGCGCTTCCGGTGCTGCCACCATGGCGGAGGGGGCCGGCGCGGCCGCGGCCGCCGCCGGCGTGGTCCCCGAAACGGTGGAAATGCCAACCGGCACCATGGCCGGGAGCGTCACAACCAACGGGCACCAGCAGCCGGCAGCACCGGCCATGCCCGCCGGGGCAATGGACGCTCCTGCCAAGGAGTCTGCGGGCAAGCCCGGCACGCCTGACAAGGAACGCGCATCAGGAACCATGCCGGCCCTGGGCATGTCCGTCAGCGCCTGAGCAGGCGGGTGGCAGGAACCGTAAGGTACGACGGCGGCGCGCGGCCGCCGTCGTACGTCACCTCCGACGCACCCCGGGACAGCCCGCCGCGGCTGGCAGTAAAAGCACCACCAGGAAATGGACACGGCATGAACACCACCGACCACCCCGTCCCGGAAGCAACGTCCGATCACGAGGAGTTGCTGGCCTCGCTGCGGCAGTTCATCAGGACCAGAGGCGCCGCCTACCTCGAGGACCCCAACATCACTTCGATCGGTGTGGGCCACAAAGTGGTTGATGGCAAGCCCACAGGCGAGATTGCCCTCCAGTTCACGGTGGGTGAGAAGGCGGCGCCGGAAGCACTGGACGGCCTCAACACCACCCCCATACCGGAAGCGATCGTGGTGGACGGGGTTGCCGTGCCCACCGATGTTATTGAGCGGACCTACCGTCCCTCGTTCCGGGCAGTAGCCGAGGTGGAGCCACCGGCCACCAAAGTCCGGCTCGATCCCATCAGGCCGGGGGTCAGTGTGGGCCACATCCGGTCCAGCGCCGGCACCATCGGCTGCATCGTGTACGACAGGCACGAGGGGACCCCGATGATCCTCAGCAACTGGCATGTGCTGCACGGCGATTCCGGCGCCCTGGGTGACGCGGTGGTCCAGCCGGGCCCGCACGACGACAACCGGGTGGACGCGAACGGGCTGGGCAAGCTGGTGCGCTCCCACCTGGGCGTCGCGGGAGACTGCGCTGTGGCAACCATCGAGGACCGCGGATTCACTACGGCGATCCAGTCTTTGGACGTGACCCCGGACCAGCTCGGCGAACCCGAGATCGGGGACAAGGTGGTCAAAAGCGGCCGCACCACGGGCGTGACCCATGGGAAGGTGCGCCGGGTGGATGTGATCGCAAAACTTAGTTACGGGTCCGCGGGGACCCACGCCATCGGCGGCTTCGAAATCGGCCCGGACCCGGACAATCCCCCGGTGGACGGGGAAATCAGCCGCGGCGGAGACTCCGGGTCCGTCTGGATTTTCAAGACCCCCGCCGGCGAGCTCACCACCGTTCTTGCCGGCCTGCATTTCGGCGGGGAATCGGGCGACAGCCCTGACGAGCACGCCCTGGCCTGCCTGCCCCAATCCGTGTTCGAAAAGCTGGAGATCACCCTCCGTCCGCCGGCAGCTCCTGAAGCCGGCGAGGATATTCCCGAAGGGTTCGGCAGCGATTTCCTCGGCCCCCACATCGGCCTGCCCACCCTTGCCGCCCACCTGGACAGTGATGCTGTCCGCCTCGCGGGCTCGGACGTCATCCCTTACACCCACTTTTCACTCTCGATGAGTAAGTCCCGGCGGTTTGCCCGCTGGGTGGCGTGGAACATCGACGGCGCGGGCTTGATAAAGCTCAGCCGGACCGGCATCGATTTCATCAAGGACCCCCGCATCCCGGCGGACGTCCAGACCGGTGACGAGCTGTACCGCGGCAACCGGCTGGACCGTGGCCACCTGGCCCGCCGCGCCGATCTGGTCTGGGGAGAGATCGACGAGGCCGGCCGGGCCAACAAGGACTCGTTCTACTTCACCAACATCACCCCGCAGACGGACGATTTCAACCAAAGCAGCAAGAACGGGGTCTGGGGAAAGATCGAGGACGCGGTGTTCGCGGACGTCGACGTCGACGACCTCAAAGTCAGTGTGTTCGGCGGCCCGGTATTCCAGGATGATGATCGCGCTTACCGGGGCACCCGCCTGCCGCGCGAGTACTGGAAGATCATCGCGTTTATGGAGCAGGGACAGCTCAAGAGCAGGGCCTTCCTCCTGACCCAGAACCTCAACCAGGTGGAAGCGCTCGAACTCGACGAATTCCGGGTTTTCCAGGTTGCCGTGACCGAAATCGAGGAACGCACCAGCCTGCAGTTCGCGGACACACTGCGGCAGGCTGACACGCTCATGGTCCCGGAGTCGGTGGGTGACCGGCGGCCGCTGGAGGATCCGTCGGACATCCAGTGGTGAGCATCCGGGGCTAGGCCCTTCGCCTACTGGATGTCTGCCTCCGGGGGCGGGAGCCGGTATCCCAGGTCCTCGTCCACGGACTGCACGCCGTGCACGGACTTCAGGGCCGGCAGGCGGTCATCCGAGGCGGACCCGGTGATGAAGCCCATCTGCAGCACCTGCTCCACCTGCATTCCGCGGGCGCGCAGGGCGTCCGCGACATCGGCGATGGCGGACACATGCTCCGGGTCCACCGTGATGTTGATGTTGACCATGCTTCAGATTATCCCCATCGCGGTCCTCACAGCGGGGCGATGACAATGCCGGAGCCAACGTCCACGGACGGTGCAATCAGCCGGTCGCTTTCCTGGACCAGCGAGGACCAGAGTTCCCGTCCGCGGAAGCCGGTGGCCTGTGCCCAGAGGGCGGCAACTCCCGCGGCGTGGGGGGTTGCCATGCTGGTGCCGCTGATGCTCCGGTACCGGGCGGGCATGGGCCAGGACGAGTAGACCTGCCAGCCGGGGCCGGCAATGTCAACCTGCCCGCCCCGCACCGGCAGGCTGCGTGCGGAGAAGAAGGCAACGTCTAGCTGATGGTCCAAAGCGCCCACAGCCATGATGAAGGGGCTGTTGGCCGGGGTGCCCACGAACCCGGTGTTGCCCTGGAGCCGCTTGGCGTTGTTTCCGGCGGCGGCGATGATCAGCGTCCCGGCGTCCAGGGCGCGCTCGCCCGCAGCCACATAGGGCGGGTGGACCTGCGGCACGTCGGCTCCCAGGGACATGGAGATAATGGCGCAGCCGCTGGTCACCGCCCAGTCGATGCCGGCGAGGATCCCGGCGTCGCTGCCTGAACCGGCGTTGCTGAGCACCTTGCCGGCGAAGATTTCCGCCTCGTAGGCCACGCCGTAGCGTGGCCCCGTGGACGGGGACTTGGAGCCGCAGGATGTGCCGATGCAGTGCGTGCCGTGCCCGTGGCCGTCCGTGGCGGATTCCCCTTGGATGAAGGAGCGCACGGTGATGTTCCGTCCGGCGAAGTCCGGGTGGGTTGAGTCGAAGCCGGTGTCCAGGACGCCCACCTTGACCCCGCGCCCCGAATACTGGGATGAGTGGGCCTGGACCGCCTGCAGTCCCCACGTGAACTGGGCGGTGTCCTGGAAGATGGGCACCGTTGGGGGTGCCGCCACCGCCGCGCCCTGACCGTTTCCGCCATTAAGGCGGGTATCCAGGTCCAGGACAGCGTCGCGGTAACCCCTCACATATTCAGTGGGGGCTGCCGGGAGGACGTGGTGGATCAGTTCCGGCGATACGGACAACACCGGACCCTGGACCGCTTCGGTGGTCTGCAGCGCGCCGATCTGCTCCGGCGCCGCCGAAACCACCGCGATGCCCAGGGAACTGAAGAACGTGGCGTCTGCGCCGCTGGTTTCGGAGACGTCCACTTCGCGGTCCTTGAAGTCACGCGAGTCCGCCACGTTGGATAGTCCTGCCGATTCCAGCACCGAGGACGGGCTGCCCTCTTCCCGGGCAAACACCACGATGAACCGGCCGGTGGTCTCGGCCCCGGAATAGTCCGCCTCCGGGACGGACCCGGACGCGTTCTCGGACGCTGGGAAGGAATTGGGGTCAATCATTTCAGGTCTCCTTTGAGCGGGGGGATGGTGAATGGTTTTAGAGGGCCAGTGTCCTGGGGGTCACCGTCAGGCGGAGGCCGGCTTTTTGTCCGAGGAGGCTCCTGGACATGGCGGGAACGGGAATGAATCCCTGCCAGCGGTTCAGAGTGGGGTCGGTGTCCTTCAGCTGGTCCTCATCGCCCGCGTCCCAGTTGCGCAGGGCGCCAGGAATGGTGCTGTTCCACGCTGCCCAGGCCTTGGGCAAGGGCCGGCCCTCAGAAGGCGGTTCGATTTCCACCAGCAGTGTGTCCTGCCAGTCCTCGGTCTGCTCCAGGTGGTCGGCAAAGAAGAAATGCCCGTCCTTTTCGATGATGGACATCAGCGTCAGCTTGAGTGCCTGCCGCAGGCGGGGCACTTCCCTTCCGTCCACGCGGGGCCGCGGGGCCGTGGACGAAAGGAACGTAGTCAAAAGCGGGACCGGTGAGTCGATGGGGTCCCCTTCTTTCCAGTGCTCGATCTGGATCGGGCAGAAGTGGGCAGCACTTTGTTCATGGACCAGGACGGGCAGCCCCCGGATGGCCAGGCCCACGTCGAGTTGGTACTCGACTTCCGGCGGGTCGGCCCTGCCCACGGTGAAGCCAACCAGTTCCACCTCAACTTTGAGGTCGCCGAAAAGGAAGCGCTGGAGGTTCTGGTAGCCCTCTTCCGAGTTGACGATGCCGTAGCGTCCGCTGTGGCTGCGGTGCACCACCGCCACCACCGCGCCTTTGACGGCGGCGTTGTCGATCTGGACCAGTCCGTCGCTGCGGGCACCCACCGCTTTGGAGGACAGGCCCAGGGCCACGTCGTAGTCCTCCGGGTTGGAGCCCACCAGGCAGAAGAGTTCATCCACGGGGAACCCATCATCGGGCATCTCGGTGGCCCGGAAGCTCTCGCGGGTCCGGATCCGCCGGAGCGCGGGTGGTGTGAGGTATTCATACATGCGGTCGGGTCCGAAGATGTCTGCCCCTTGGAAGCGTGTGGCGTCCCGGAGTTTCTCGAACAGGCCCAGGCCGACGGCGAACCGGATTCCGCCGTGTGGGGTTGCATACGTGAACACCCTGGCGACGTACCTGGCACCGGCCGCAGGGTCGATCCCCCCGTCGTCGCCGACCAGGCTTTCGGGGATGACACGCTGCAGGAGTGAGCGGCAGATGAGTCCTCCCATGGAGTGCGCCACCAGGAAGACCTTGGGGGCACCGGTTTTCTCCAGCACAAGCTTGATCATGCTGAACAGGTCCTTTGCCGCGTCCTCGAAGCTAAAGCCTTCAGGGTCCTCATCGAACGTATCCGCCGAGTCGTCGTAGAAGCGGTGGATCCAGATCGAGGCCGGATTCACGGACTTGGCGTCCGCGCTGTTAAGGAATGCCCACTGGTCCCCGTGGACCGGCACCTCGTAGTGGTGGTCTGCCACCAGGCGCAGCATGGGCGACTCGAACTGGTGGAATTTTGCCCGTCCGCCGCCATCGGCACGGACATGGACCGAGCCTTGGCTGAATCCGTAAAAGGGGTCGTCAACAGCACTGTTGACCGCGGAGCCGGTGCCCGCAAACCCGCGGACGTAGATCACCGGGAGCCGGCCGTCGTGAAGGGTGTTTCCCATGGAGAGAGTGCAGCACGGGAGCCGTTACGGCTGCGTTACCGCCTAGGTGGGGTTGAGCGCCGCCCGCCCGCCCAACAGGGAACCGGCGGCTGCAATCAGGCGGCCTGCCACCGGATGGGCCTGGCGGTCAAGGAGGTCGGCCACGAGGGCGGTGAGGGATCCGGATGGCAGGAGACCCATGTCCTGCTCCAGCTGCTCGCGGTACCGCTCGTAGGCCCGCAGCGCTGCGCCGGGATTTTCACGCTGCAGTTCGGCCGCAACGAGCCAGGAAACAGCACGCTCATAGAGGGGCTCAATTTCCAGTGTGGCGTGTGCAGCTTCCGCTGCCGTTTCACAGTCACCCGCTGCGAGGGATTTCCGCGCCAACAGGGCGAGGGCCTGGAAACGCTCCTCCGTCAGGCGGTTCTGTGCGAAGACCACCCAGTCCTCGTACCAGCCGGGGAGGAGTTCGGCGTCGCGCAGCTCATGCAAGAAGGAGGCGCCGTTCCCCCTGTGCCGGTCTTCCTGCAGAGCCTGGATCTGGGACCTGATGCGCTGCACATCAACGTCCACCCGCTCGTCCAGTGACAGCATGGCTCCGCCGTTAACCAGCAGCCCGGGCACCTGGCGGGAAATCAGGTGCACCGTAACGCGCAGGCTTTCCAGTGCCCTGGCGTCAGGGTACTCCGGCCACAACAGGCCGCTCAGATACCCCCGCATGCCTGGTCCATGCACGGCCAAGGCAGCGATCAGCCGTTGCTGGCGTGTTGCAACATGGAGAATTTCATCGTCCCGGCGAAGCCGCCAGGACCGAAGTAAGTCCAGTTTTAGTTCCCCACAGCCCACGGTGCCCATGGAAACCTGATTTCCGATTTGTCAAAAGGATGAGGCAGGTATGAATGAGCATCCTCAGTACGAACAGTGGTGTCAATAAGCTGCTACCCCCTTCTTCGATAGGGAGAGTGCACTCTCTCCTATCGGTCAAAAAAGGTGTCATAGGGGGAAAGCAGCTTTACCTCAGGGTTGGAGCAAGTTACCTGGAGGGTGCCCCGAGGGCAGGCCTTCCCGTCGTGGGCCTGACGGTGGTCGTTACAGGCGCCGGCGTAGCGGACCCGGAACTTGCCGACGGCGTCGGCGACGGTGACGGCGACGGAGAGGTGGTCGACGGCGACGGCGCGGGCCCGGACATGGACCCTGTGGTGGGTGGCAAGGTTGCATTGCCGGTGGCGGCCCCAGCCACTGGGAGCGGGACAGAAATTCCCTTCCTCACTGATCCTTCCTGGGCGTCCGGTTCGGCCACGGATACTTCCAGGTTCGCCTCCCGCACTTTGGTAGTGGTCCATTCCCCGCGCACCACGCACGCTTTACCTGGCTTCAAGATTCCCGTGCAGCCGTTGAAAATGACGCGGAACGCCGTGTTGTTTAGGCCGACGTCGGGCACGCTCACGTCAGAATCAGTGCCGTTGGTGACTTCTATCGATTCAACCGTGCCGGCAACAGCCACGGGGTTGGTCTGCGCGGCCTGGACTATCCAGGTGTCCTCGCCAATCCGCACCCGGTTCTCAACTACCGGCTGCGAGTCCTCGGTCCTGGTATCCCGGGCGCCTCCGGACGGGCCTGTGCAGGAAGATAGGACGGCCACGCCAAGAAGGCAAGCAATGCACATTTCCATTGCTGAATGTCTCAACTCTCAGCCTCCTGGAACGAATTCGACTCGATATTCCGGATTTTCTTCCAGAATGATTGCAACGCCGTTCTCGCGCCGCCAGCCTTCGGGAAGAAGAAAGAACTTATCGGCGCTCCTGGTGACAAACTTCAGTCCCGTGTATTTAAAGTGATACTTTGCGTCCGGGTCCGGAATCCTGTCCTCCCGGACCGGGCTCGCCAGAGCCAGTGATTGGACGCTGTAAACAACCACGGAGGGGCGTTTAGCCAGCTCGCGTTCATATTCCCGGGACCTGCCTGTACCCAGGGCCGCGGCGTAGAGCGAGCAGGCCCAGAACAGGGCCAGTACCACCAGCAGCACGGTGCACACGTAGCCGAGTTTCTCCCACATGGGCAGATATCTGCGCCCTTGGCCGGTTGGTGTGGCCAGCCTCCGAAGGACCCAAAAAGCGTAGGCGCTGACCGCAACGCCACTGCCCAGGGCAACCGGTTCAAAGAGGAAAGGGGTAACGAAAGGAGGTTCCTCAAACATCACCCACACGCCAAGCGTGGTGACAAGAACGCCGGCAGAGAGGACTACCCACGCCCCGAAGAGAATGTACCTGTGTACGCCGGTCCGGCCAATGATATTGAGTGTAAGGGCGTGAATTCCAATACAGACAACACTGATGAGAAGAATGGATATCGCAGGCACGATAATCGCGTCGGCGCTTCGCAACAGATAGTCTACGGTCGAGTATTCGAGAATGCTTTGATCTATGCCGAAATATGCGGTGCGGGTAGCCGTCATAGTCCAGCCAAACCAAAATGCCAGCGCGGTGGCGATAGTGGTCAAGGGCGCAATAATGG
Organism: Pseudarthrobacter sp. W1I19; assembly: GCF_030817835.1. Taxonomy (NCBI): domain Bacteria; kingdom Bacillati; phylum Actinomycetota; class Actinomycetes; order Micrococcales; family Micrococcaceae; genus Pseudarthrobacter; species Pseudarthrobacter sp. W1I19. The sequence goes on along the minus strand of NZ_JAUSZR010000001.1, from coordinate 893,988 downwards.
CAAACCACTGAATTATTGAATGGCTGAGATCCACCCCCGTCGTGGGAGCTGAAGGCGGCTTCCGCCGGAAGGTGCTGGGCCGGGCGGCTGCAGGCAGGGGCGATCCACGGCTGCGCTGCGCGTCCGGCCGGCGTCCCGGAACCCTGCCCGAGTTCACTCTTGCTCCTCATGCCTGGTAGGCATTTCGCATTTGCTCACACAGGCCGTTACTGCGGCGTTACTGCCCGGATGGAAGGCGTACGACGGCGGCACGCGCCGCCGTCGTACGCCTCACCTAAGGCACCTCTACACTCTTCTAGGCAATAGCTGCGCAAACATCAACGGAGCTGCCTGATGTGGCGTCGACAGAAAGCACCTTGAATGTCTCCAGGGACTCCAAAGTAAGGACGAGCGTTCCGACGTATTGGGTGATCCCAGCGCCAGGGGCATCATTCCCGAAATAGACAAATCCGTTATGGCCTGTGTAAGTTGCCGTTGCCGTCCCGTCCGCGTTCGCCTCATACTTAGCTACTGATCCGGAAGTTTTGACCGAGTAAGTGTTGCCGTTTGTGTCATTGGTATATGTCAACAGCACTCCCTTCCCCGCGGTGAAAATACGGCCGTCGCGAAGTACTATCTGCGTGATTTTCCCGCCGGTGCCCGTGACTGTTACATCGAAAGAACAGCCTTGTTTTTTATGCGCGTCCAGACTGAAAGAGAAATCCTGCAGCTGGGGAGGCCTGCTGACCGCTGCTCCAGCAGAGGGGGCTACAAAAAGCACCGCAGCCATACCGGCTAGTGGCGCAAGCCAACGGATAGATTTTCCAAACATCAAGATCTCCTAAATTGCGGCAGGGAAACGTACAACCAGCGCGGCGGAGACCATACGTCGACATAAGAAACGGGCGAACCCTGAGGACGGCAAATGGCCGCAGTGAATCAGGCCCTATCGATATTCGGCCTGGACTTTTCCCCACGCATCGGAGCGCAGCGGAGAGATAGATATGAGAATGCCGACAGGAACGATAGGAGTCAATAAGTCGACCTCCCCATGTTCATATTGCGGAGAGCCAACTCTCGACTGCGATCACGGCCGACATCCTTGCCCCAGCCGGAGGACATCCTGTCCAGATAGGGGCCCGGCGAAGGGGCCGGGCGGCATCATTTGCGGCGATACCCGTAGAAACAGGCGTCACCGAGATCAGCGGCTTCCCTACATCCAGCGTCTCCCCCCGCTGCCCGTGCAGCTCCGCCACAATCCCGGCATACGGCGAAGGCACCTCAACAGTGGCCGAAACGTGCCACGACACCAGCTCGGCGCCATCCCGGAGGTGCACCACGTGGCCCTGGTAGGCCGTGACTTCGACGTGATCCTGCTTGTCGCGCAGTGGACAACATCGACCTGCGCCGGGTCATCTTCGACCAACTGCAGTCCATGCCGGGCGTCCTCGACATCCGACATTCCTGGTGTTCGACGATCTGGGGATACGCGCTAGATCAGTGGCGGCCCTTTCGCCTTGATCAGTCCTGCAGCCAGGAGTCCCACGCCCGCAAGTGATGCCAGCATGCCGCCCAGTGCTACGGCGTATTCGGTGATAGTCATTCCGCCACTCCTTCGTGATGTCCTGCCCTGATGGACCCCAAGCTACGACCCGAAGGCTCTGGGTCCTGTAAGAATCGCCCGCAGATTGAGTCAAGATTTGTGCAGCACGGGGTTCCTGACCAGGTTTGCGCAAGTGGACCAGAAGTTTTGGCGGGCAGCCCACATCCCACTCTTACGCGGCAACCTGCCTTCGCTGCACTACCCGTTTAGGGTGGCGCGGCCTTTATTCGAGGGCCAAGACGCACCCGCCACAAATCCGAATACTGGCACCGGTTGCGAGTAGTAGCGTCCGAACCCAAGTAGTGCCCTGCCTGGTTGCCCGGGTTTTCGGGTACCGGTACGTGTTGTTGCGGCGGTCTTCAACCGAAAATATGGGGTCATCGATCCACCGAATGGTGCCTGGACGGGGCCGCTTATGGGGGAACGGGTTCTCAATCACACACTCAAGGAGTCTTTCCATGCGCACTATGACCAAGAAGAGCAAAGTCGCCGCTGTTGCAGTTTCCGCCGCGCTGTTGGCAGCCGGCGGCGGTGCCGCCTACGCCTACTGGAGCACTACGGGCTCGGGTTCGGGACAGGCGGCAGCATCGTCCGGAACGTCACCGGTAACAATCAGCGTTGAGTTTGAGCAGGGCCTTGCTCCCGGTGGATCTGAGGACATCCGCTACTCCGCAACAAACCCCAACTCCTCGAGCACCACGGTGGGCAGCCTGACCACCACAGTGACCACAGACAAGCCGGCCTGTGATGTCTCCTGGATTACCGCAACCGCACCCACAGGCACTACCTCGGTAGCGGCAAATTCCACCGCACCGCTCGGCACCGGCACACTTAGCTTCACAGACAGCGCAACGGCCAACCAGGATGCCTGCAAGGGTGCCACCATCACCGTGAGCGTCACCAGCAAATAGCCAGACCTACGGGCCGGGGACGGGTGAAAACCCGTTCCCGGCTTGCAGTCATTTGCAACAACTGGAGAGGGCATTCGGTGCGCAACAAGGACGGACACCCGCAGCATCGCCTGCGGAAAGCAATAAAGGTGGCGCTGATTAGCCTCGCCGTGCTCCTGACCAGCGCAGGGACATTGTTGGGCGCAGCACAAAACCCCAAACCGGGCGTCACCGTCCAGGTCTCCCCGGCCAGCCAGTCGGTCCAGCAGGGACAGGGCGCCACCTACACGGTGTCCCTTACTTCCACTGGCGGCTTTAGTGGCGCGGTGAACCTCGCCCTCGCCGGGCTACCCTCCGCCGCAACCGGAACCTTCTCGCAGTCTTCAGTGGCCCTGGGCTCCGGGTCCACGGCAACAGCCACCCTGAACGTCGCCACCGCCGCGAATACTCCGGCGGGCACGAATACCCTGACCATCACGGGCACCAGCGGCAAGACTTCCGGCAGCGTGGCCGCGGGCCTCACCGTCAACTACAAAATGTCCACTGCCTTCTCCGTGGCCGCCACTCCCGATTCGCTCACCGTCCCGCCGGGTGCCACCGCCGTCTATTCGCTGCAGCTGACCCGCAACAACTTCTCCAGCCCGGTAAGCTTCAGCGTCCTGGGCGGCCTGCCCTCCGGCGCCACTGCGTCATTCTCGCCGAACCCCGCCACCGGCAACTCCACCACCCTGCAGGTGACCACCACCGCCACTTCCCCCAACGGAAGCTACAACCTGTATTTGGTGGGCAGCGGGAAGGACTCCACCGGAAAGCCACAGTATTCCTACGCCAACGTCCAGCTCGTGCTGGACTCCACCGTCAAGCAGTTCGTCCTCTCAGGAAACGTCCCCGATACCCTCTCCCCCGGCACCTCGGCAGGTCTGGACCTGCAGATCAACAACCCCAACAACAAGGCGCTGTCCCTGGCCAATATCTCCGTCGCCGTTGCCGGGGTCACCAGGAGCGCGAACGCCCTGTCCAGGAACCTCCCCTGCACCCCTGCTGATTTCAGGGTCACCCAGTACAGCGGCCCCTATCCGGTCACCGCCCCCACCGGCAGCAGTTCCCTTTCCGGCCTCCGCATCCCTCCTTCCGCCTGGCCCCAGGTAGCGATGCTGGACACCTCCGCCAACCAGGACGGCTGCAAAGGCGCAAACCTCCAACTTACGTACTCAGGATCAGGACAGGGGAACTGAGATGACCAGCACCAGGACGGCCCAGGCCGGCCACGGCCTCAAGGCAGCGGCCCTCGCCGCAGGCCTGATTGCCGCAGGCGCCGGAACGGCTTACGCGTATTGGAGCAGCGCAGGAACCGGCAGCGGATCCGCCGCTGCCGGCACCATGCAGGCCATCTCCGTAGACGCGCTCGTGGCCGGGGACGGCCCCGGGGCGACTCTTGTCCCGGGCGGTACTGCCGACGTCGTCCTCCGCCTCACCAACCCCAACCCCTACGCCGTGCAGGTGTACCGGGTCTCCCCCAGCGGTCCGGCTACAGCAGACCCGGCGCACAGCGGTTGCACAACCACCGGGGTTACCTTCACGGGAGCCGCAGCACCGCTGGCCCCGGCAACGTTCGTCGGGGCAAACTCGTCCACCCTGCTCACCCTTCCCGGATCGGCCGCCATGGATACCACCTCACTCGCAGCCTGCCAGGGCGCTACCTTCCACCTTCCCGTCACGGTGGAGGTGCGCAAATGAGCCTCGCCATCCGGAAGATGCCGCTGGGCCTCCGTCTCCCATTGTCGCGGTTGGCGTGGATCGTCCCCGCACTCCTGCTCCTGCTGGGCACGGCCACCGCGGCCTATGGCTTTTGGGCCTCCCTCACGAGCAGCAGCAATGCCGCTGCCGCCGCCGACGCCCTGTCACCGGGATCCCAGCCCGCGGTTGCCGCAAACGGCTCTGCAGTGTCTGTGACCTGGGCCGGCGGGACCACAGTGAACGGGCGCCCTGCCACCGGGTACACAGTCACCAGGTATTTGGCCGCCACCGGCGGCACGGGAACAGCGGCCACCGGCGGCTGCGCCGGGACCGTCATCACGCTGACCTGCACGGAACAGAATGTGCCCGGCGGCATCTGGTACTACACCGTCACCCCGGCTATCGCCCTGTGGACGGGCTCCGAAAGCCCTCGAAGCACCGGCATCAGCACCGATGCAACCGCCCCGGTAGCCACCGTGCAGTCGGTCTCGCCAACGCCTAACGCCGCCGGGTGGATAAACACCAGCCCCGTCACCTTGACCATCACGGCCGACGACGGCGCAGCCGGCTCCGGCGTCGCCTCCATCACGTACGCGGTCGACGGCGGCGCGAAGCAGACAGTGAGTGGCGCGTCCGCCCTAGTCCCTGCCAGCGGCGACGGAACACACACGGTGTCCTACTTCGCCACCGACAATGCGGGCAATGCCGGGACTGCGCAGAACCAGACCGTGCGCATAGACACTCAGGCACCGGCCCCGCCGGTGTTCACTACCGTCCCCTCCTACGTGTATTCCGGTAACGTCGCCGGGGTGCCCCTCAAAGGCACAGCGGAGGCCAACGCGGAAGTTACTCTCACCGCGGCTGACGCGGGCGCCGCCCATTCCACGCCCCCGGTAACAGCAACTGCGGATGGCAGCGGGAACTGGTCCGTCGCCCTGGACCTGCGGAGCCTGGACCAGGGAACTGTGACGTTCTCGGCCATGGCAACGGACGCTGCGGGCAACACAGGCGCTGCCAAGACATCCACAAGCACGAAGGACACTGTGGCCCCGGCTGCGGCGCAGGCCGTAAAGGTCCCGATCTATGTAAACGCCGCCACGGCTCCCTCCGTCAACATTTCCGGGAGCGCTGAAGTCGGGGCAACCGTAGCAGTTTCAGCCACAAGCCCGGGATCAGTCCAGCCGGTAACAGGAACGGCAACAGCCAGCGACGGCACCTGGTCGATGGTCCTCAATCTCGGCTCACTCAAAGACGGAGCGGTCACGTACACGGTCACAGTGCAGGACGCGGCCGGCAACACCGGTTCTGCGACGACCGCCACGGACACCAAGGATACCCAAGCCCCCGCGCTCGTGCTGGCCGCCCCCCGCTACGTCAACAGCCTAACTGCGCCCAACCTGCAGGTCAGCGGCACCGCCGAAGCCGGAGTTGTGGTGACCCTGACCGTCAGCGGCACCGGCCGACCCCCGGTGATTGGCCAGGCAACGGCTACGCTCGGCACGTGGAGCGTAACCGGGCTGGACGTTACCGGGTTCAGTGACGGATCACTGACGTTCTCCGCGGCAACTTCAGACGCGGCCGGCAACAGTGCCGCCGTCACTGCCCCTGGCCCGAACACCAAGGACGTCGCGGTCCCCGCCGTCTTCAGCATCACCGGCACCGACGGAAACAAGGGGGGCCTGGACAGGGGCGACCTCCTAACCATTACGTTCACTGACTCCATGGACCCGTCGAAGTTCTGCCCCGGCTGGACAGGTGCCAGCCTGGCGGGAACGGTGACTCTGTCCAACGCGCCCGCCCCCACGTTCGACACCATCAGCTTCTCAACCAGCGGCTGCACCGGGCTTAGCCTGGGGACAATCTCGCTGGGAGCCGACTACGTGGGAGCAACGGCAGCGACATTCTCCGGCAATGGCAACAATGCCTCCACCCTCACGTGGGACTCCGCAACCAAGGTACTGACCATCAAATTCGGAGCTCTCGCCTCGGGGTCTATTGCCAGCCCGGCCCCCGGGTTCCCGTCGTACGATCCCGCGTCCGGCCTCACCGACTTGGCAGGCAACCCCCTCAGTACCAGTAGGTACACCTCTGGCAACAAGACCGCTTTCTGAGAGTTCTTACGGAACGGCTCCGCATCGACCAGTTTGTTGTGGAACTGTTCGGGACTGTCAATTGGCACACACCTCAAGAGGGAAACCAACGCATGTCTTTTGGGAAGCTTGACTGATCGTTGAGCTGTTCCTGCCGAAAGGTGTCGCTGCCCTTGAGTCGAGCCGTGCAGAGTAGCGGGTGTAGGCCTGACTCGCACGGATGTGCAACTGGGAGCTGGGTCCAGCTGATCAGGGCTCGGTCGGGGTAAACCCTCCGACGGTTTCAGCGCTTGGCGGTGTTCTGCAGCAGCAGGCACCGCCAGGCCGAACCATTGCCGGCGACGTCATTCAAGCTCTCCGGTGCCGGGGTTGTAGGCAGCGTAGTTCCTGACCTCCGACCCAGATGATCCTGCTCCGAATGCGGTTACGCGGATGGAACCCTGTGGAGTTTGCTTTTGCTCCGTTTCGGATGATGTGTGCAGCTGCCGAGCCAGGTGCAATTTCTCCGAGGTCCTTCGTCCCGAAGCGGCTCTCAAAAGGTATGGCTCTGGCCTCTGCCCGCCTGAGCCGGGACTCCCGGGACCTCCGCTCACTCCAATGACAGGACGTGGTTGAACCTGTCGAAGCCCTCGGGGTTTCGACAGGCTCAACCACCAGTTTTGCTACTAGATGTCCGCCAGGAGGCCGTTCGGGTTTTCGATCGCGTCGGCTACGAAGCGGAGGAAGCCTGCGGCCGTGCCGCCGTCGCAGACGCGGTGGTCGAAGGTGAGGGTCAGCTCGGTGACCTTGCGGACAGCCAGCTCGCCGTTCACCACCCACGGCTTGTCGATGATCCGGCCGACGCCGAGGATGGCCACCTCCGGGTGGTTAATGATCGCCGCGGAGCCGTCCACGCCGAACACCCCATAGTTATTGAGCGTGAAAGTCCCGCTGCCCAGCTCCGTGGGGGTCGCCTTGCCTTGGCGCGCGACGTCGGTCAGCCGGCGGATCTCCGCGTCCAGCTCCCTGGCGGTCAGCTTCTCCGCGGCGTGGACTGACGGGACCACGAGGCCGCGGTCGGTCTGGGCTGCGATGCCGAGGTTGATCCCGTCGAACGAGACAATCTCCTGTGACCCGTCGGCCGCGGTTTCGATCCGGGTGTTCAGCTCCGGGTACTTCTTGAGTCCGGCAGTGACGAAGCGGGCTATGAACGCAAGCAGGCCGGGCACTTCTGAGCGACCTGTCTTGAGTTCCTTGCGGAGCTCAACCAGGGCAGTGGCGTCAACGTCTACCCAGACGGTTGCTTCGGGAATCTCCGACCGGCTGCGCGTCATGGTTGCGGCAACAGCCTTGCGCACTCCCCTGACCGGCGTGCGGGAGGAAATTGCGAGGCCCGTGCGGGCGTCTTTGCCCTCCGGTGATGGAGCCTGTCGAGATCCAGGAGCCTCGGGGGTTTCGCTCCCCACCCGCTCCCTAACCTCGCTAGCTCGGCCAGGGAATCCTGCGGTCGTGGCCCCAGGCTCAACCGACGGGGCACTAATCGCCGCCTCCACGTCCTTGCGCATGATGAGGCCACCCTCGCCCGAGCCGGGGAGCTCGCCGAGGTCGACGCCGTGCTCCCGTGCCATACGACGGACCAGCGGGGAGATGACTGCCCCAAGTTTGCCCGGGACGCGGGTGCGCAAGAGGGAGAGGTCGTCCTGGGTTTCGACAGGCTCAACCACCGGACGGGCAGGCTTGGTTTCGACAGGCTCAACCACCGATACTGATCCCTTCGGAGCGCGGGTACGTCGAGCAACGCCATGGCCGCCCGGAGTTCCGTAGCCAATAAGAACGTTGCCGGACCCGGCTTTCTCCTCCTCGCGGTACGCCTCGGCCTCTTTGGTTTCGACAGGCTCAACCACCGAAGAGGCAGGCTCAACCAACGGGTCCCCCAGCTCGGTTTCGGCAGGCTCAACCAACGGGTCCCCCAGCTCGGTTTCGACAGGCTCAACCACCGGTTCGGAGGTTTCGACAGGCTCAACCACCGAAATGAGGGGTCGCCCCACGTCCAGGGTCTCCCCCGGCTGTCCGTGCAGCTCCGCCACAATCCCGGCATACGGCGAAGGCACCTCAACAGTGGACTTCGCGGTCTCCACCTCGGCGATCGGCTGGTCCACGGAAATCGTGTCCCCCACCGAAACGTGCCACGACACCAGCTCGGCTTCGGTCAGTCCCTCGCCCAGGTCCGGCAACAAAAACACACGCGTCTGGCTCATAAAAATCAGTTCTCCCACTGAAGGTCGTCGACGGCGTCGAGGATGCGGTCCACGCCGGGCAGGTAGTACTTCTCAAGCTTGGGCGCCGGGTACGGGATGTCGAACCCGGCGACGCGGCGGATGGGGGCGGCCAGGTAGTGGAAGCATCGCTCCTGCACCCGGGCCACGATCTCGGAGGACACGGATGCGAACCCGTGCGCCTCGGCGATCACCACGGCCCGGCCGGTCTTCCGCACCGACTCACAGACAGTGGCGTCGTCGAACGGCACAATCGTCCGCACGTCGATGACCTCCAGCGAGCGCCCCTCCAATGCAGCCGCCTCGGCCGCGGCGAGCGCGGTGGGGACGGACGGGCCATAGGCGATCAGCGTCGCATCAGTGCCGGGACGCGCGACGGCGGCGCGCCCTTCAGTGGCAAGGCCCGCCGTCGTGCCTTCCACGTAAGAGGACCGCAGCGCAGGCAAATCCACCAGGTCCTTGGACCAGTAGAGCTTCTTGGGCTCCATAAACACCACGGGATCGTCCGAGTCGATGGCTTCGCGGAGCATCCGGTACCCGTCCGCCACGGTGGCGGGGGTGAACACCTTCAGGCCGGCGGTGTGGGCGTAGTAGGCCTCGGAGGAATCGCAGTGGTGCTCCACTCCCCCGATGCCGCCGCCGTAGGGCACACGAATAACAAGAGGCAGCTTCACCGCGCCGCGGGTACGGTTGTGCATCTTGGCCACGTGGCTGACGATCTGCTCAAATGCCGGGTAGGCAAACGCATCGAACTGCATCTCGATCACCGGTCGCATCCCGTTGATGGCCATGCCCACGGCCATGCCCACAATGCCGGACTCGGCCAGCGGGGTGTCGAAGCAGCGCTGCTCCCCGAACGTAGCGGTGAGCCCGTCGGTAATCCGGAACACCCCGCCCAGCGTCCCCACGTCCTCGCCGAACACCAGGACTGACGGGTCCGCCTGCATGGCATCAACCAAAGCCGTGTTCAATGCCTTGGCAAGAGTGACCGGCTGCGGGCCGGCCGCTTCGGCAGACGCAGCGGCGGAGGCTGCTGCCCGGGCGGTAGCGGCAGAAACGTTGCCGTTGGCCTCGGACGAGGTGGTGATGGTGGGGCTCACTTGCCGGCCTCCTCAGTAGATGATGCGGCTGCTGCGTCGCGGGCGAGTTCGTCGGCGAGCAGGGCGGACTGTTCCTTCAACTGCGGCGTTTGCTTGGCGAAGACGTGGCGGAAGAGCTCCTGCGGGTCCACCGGCACGTCCTCGCTGAGTCCTTCACGCAGCTGGGTGGCCACCGCTTCGGCGTGCGAAGCAATCCGCGCCTCAACGGAGTCGTCCAGCAGGCCGCGGTCCGTCAGGTAGGCGCGCATCCGGTTCACCGGGTCCTTCGCCCGCCACTCGGCAACTTCAGCGCTCTCGCGGTAGCGGGTGTCGTCGTCGGCATTGGTGTGGGCCTGCATGCGGTACGTGTTGGCCTCAACCAGCAGGGGGCCGGAGCCTTCCCGGGCCAGTTTCACGGCCCGGTCCAGGACCGCGAGGAGCGCCACCACGTCGTTGCCGTCCACGCGTTCGCCGGCCATGCCGTAGCCCACGGCCTTGTGCGCGAGCGACGGCGCCACGGACTGGTGTGCCAGCGGCACCGAGATGGCGTACTTGTTGTTCTGGACGAAGAAGATGACGGGCAGGTGGAAGACGGCGGCGAAGTTCAGGGCCTCGTGGAAGTCGCCTTCGCTGGTGGCGCCGTCGCCGCACATTGCCAGCACCACGGTGTCCTCGCCGCGGAGCTTGGCGGCGTGGGCCACACCCACGGCGTGCAGCAGCTGGGTGGTCAGCGGCGTGCACTGGATGCCCACCTTGTGCTTGAGGGGATCGAACCCGCCGTGCCAGTCGCCGCGGAAGATGGTCATCACCTGCACGGGGTCCACGCCGCGGGTCATCACGGCCACGGCGTCGCGGTACGTGGGGAACATCCAGTCGCCGTCGGACAGGCACAGGGCGGCCGCCACCTGGCAGGCTTCCTGGCCGTGGCTGGACGGGTACACGGCCATGCGGCCCTGCCGGACCAGTGCCGAGTTCTGGTCATTGACGCGGCGGCCGACGACGAGCTGTTCGTATGCGGCCAGCAGTTCCTCATCGCCGGGCAAGGGGTACTCGTGGCCGGGTTCGGTGCCCTGCTCGCCTTCGGGCTTGAGCCGGCCCTCGGGGTCCACCATTTCGATCTGGTGCCGGGCCGGGAGCATGTAGTCCTCGGCCGTGATGCCGAACTTCTTGGCAGCCTCGGCGAGGGCATCCTCTGCCGGCACCGGGCTGGCATGCTCGCGTGCGGTGTGGTCTGCGGAGATCGTCATTGTTCCGTCCTTCTGTTGCCACTATTCCTTCCCAGTATCTGCCCGCAGCAGGTTTCGTATCCAGCATCTGGAGGAATCGTGGAGAAGCTGCTTGATTCTGGCTGCGCACGGAGACGAATTGTCTTTGTGAGCCAGCTTACTGAAGCTGGCCATGGACAAATTGGAAATGAGGGGGCAAATACTGAGATGCAGGGGGCTGTTTTTCAGGTCGGCGGACCGGGGGCGGAGGATAATGGCATATAGGGGCCCAAAGGAGCGACGCGCATGAGCAGCTATGACGTGGGGACGGAGAGCCAGCAGGCCCTTGCGGTGGAACCTGTTCCCGACGGGCACGCCGGCGGGTCTATGGATGCTGCGGCGGAGCTGTTCAAGGCCGTGGCACACCCGGCCCGGGCGCAGATCTTGGAGCTGCTCACCGAGGGTGAGTGCACCATCCCGGAGCTGTGCGACGGCACTGGGCTGAAGCCCTCGCACTTGTCCCGGCATCTGACCCAGATGCGCGGGCAGCACCTGATCAAGTGTCTCCGGTCCAGTGGCCGGCTGGTCTACCGGCTGGCGTACCCGGAAGCAGCCGGACTGCTGGCCGCTGCCAGGTCGGTGCTTCAGGCCCGGACGGGGGAGGCGGTCAGTTCCCTGCGCCCCACGCCGGAAGTGCAGCCGTTCACGTCCCTGTGGGGCGAGCGGTTTTCGGCGCCGGAAGCTGCACTGGTTTCGCGTTCGGTGATCGCGGACGCGTGCCAGGCGATGGCTGCGCGGACGGGCTGCAGCCCCGAGGCGGCAGCCGGACGGCTCATCACGGTGGCCCGCACCTGCAAAATGACGCTCCTGGAAGCCGCACTGGAGGAACTGCGCATCGGCGAGGACGGCAGCGAGGACTGAGCCGTGCAGGTCCCCGGACAGGCCCTGCCTGTCCCACCAGGCCGCCCCGAGCGGCCTTCGCGTCACGCATGGGCCTTGATAAAAAATTGTGTTGACCTTCGCCTGCCGCAGGACGAGACTTCTTGAATGAGTTGACCAAAACGTCAATTCGTCCGTTTTGTTGAGTTTCTTCTCCTTTAGACCAGGAGAAGGCTTCGCACCAAGTGGCAGGGTTTCCTTTATTGGGGGTTCTTGGTGCGGGATGGACGCGGAGGGGACAGCGTGGTTCTCTCCGCCTCTCCATTACTCTCCGCGTCCACTGTCGTCGCGGAAGATGGGGAGTTGGAGAACAACAACTGCCTCGGCTTGCGGGGGGCCGGGGCGGCATTTCATACACGGGAATCACAAATGGGTGGGAGCAACCGTCATGGGGATCGAAAAGCTGTGGGACCGGCTGGATTCAGAAACACGGCAATGGTTTGTTGATAATCCCGGGTGTGTGATCCTTCCCCGGGCCGTGGTGGCAGCGATCAGTAAGGCCACGGGAGCGGAGTTGGACCAGGACCGGCACGGTGAAACGGTCCTCTCCCCCAGCGACTGCGACTTCATCCGCAGTGAGGCGGAGCGGCATGATGCCCTCCGCAGCGAGGCCTCGTCCCCGCGCTGACTGATTGACCGGCAAGCCTGCACCCGGTTTCTGGTCCGCCTGCCTTGGTGACGCGCGGCATCCCGGGGTCGCCTGCGGTCCACCTTACGGAGTCACTCTGCACGCTGCCCGTCTATTTGCGTGAGCTTTCGTATTCAGCTTCGGCTGCAACCGCAGACGCCTGAAGGCTTTCATCTACACTGAAAGACGAATTGCAGATGTGAGTTGGCTGACTGACAGGCGTTGTGGACAATGGCAAGCAGGGATGCGGGGACTGAGCCAGTCCCGCTGGATGACATCGACCGCAGGATCATTTCGGAGCTGACCCGGGACGGCCGGATGTCCGTCACGCAGGTGGCGGAGAACGTCCACATCTCCCGCGCGCATGCGTACACCCGGATCGGCAGGCTCACGAGCGAGGGCGTGCTGTCTAGGTTCACGGCGCTGGTGGACCCGATCAAGGCCGGGCTGCGCTCGTCCGCCTATGTGACGCTGAAGCTAAAGCAGGATGCCTGGCGGGAGCTGCGCGACCAGCTCGGCGCCATCCCGGAGGTCCACCACGTTGCCCTGGTAGGCGGCGACTTCGACGTAATCCTGCTGGTACGCGCCGTGGACAACATCGACCTGAGACGGGTCATCTTCGACCAGCTGCAGGCCATGCCAGGTGTCCTCGACACCCAAACGTTCCTGGTGTTTGAGGACCTCGATACGCGCTATTCCTAATGGCGGGCCTTCGCCTTTATCAGCGCTGCAGCCAGGAGTCCCGCGCCCGCCAATGATGCCAGCATGCCGCCCAGTGCTACGGCGTATTCGGTGATAGTCATTCCGCCACTCCCTTGTGATGTCCTGCCCTGTTGGACCCCAAGCTACGACAGGAAGCTCAGCATTGGCCGAAGGCTCGGCGGAGGATTTGGTCAAGATCTGTGCAGCAGGAGGCCAAAGAGCCCGACTGAGTACCGACCAAGTAGAATCAGCGCTTCACATCAATGGTGAGAGGTCCTAATCGCGATTCCACCGCGCGCAGCCCGAGTAACTCCTGTCCCACCTGAGTACTCTGTCCCCAACAAGACGGGTAAGTTCCACTCTGGTTCGCACATATTCCGAGCACATAGCTTCTGGATATGGTCAAAGAGACTGAACAGAGTGATTCGGCAGAGCGAAACGATCGCGGGGTCAAACGGCGTGGCCTTCTCCGCTTCGGGACCCTGGTCACGGCGTTCACTGGTGCGTCCGCAGTATCAGCTATGGCTGCCAAAAGTGCCCAAGCTGCACCCGGAGATAAGACACTGCCAAACACTTATGTCCCCGTGGCCGAGAAAGGCTCGCCTTCAGGCGTCGCAACTCTCGACGCAACTGCGAAGCTAATTCCCACCCAACTTCCTGATCTTTCAGCAACTTATGGCAGTGAGATCGAAAGGACCGGCAGCCCTGCACAGATCGCACTAGCAAAGCGCGATATTCTTAACATAATTGACTTCGGTGTCAGCCGGGGAACAGCCGCATCACAAACCGTCGCGATCAAAGCGGCTCTGGATGCGAACCCCGGAAAGACGTTTTATTTTCCGCCCGGCGACTACCGGTTCGACACGCCACTCCTTATTGACAAGCAGAACAGTCTGATCATCGACGGGACCCTGATCGCCTGGACCTCCATGGCGGACTTCATCACGTTTGACCCTGACCTCGTTCCTTACTTGTATGCCGAAGGTAAATTCATCACCGGCAAAGGAACTATCGATGCGAATTTGAAAGTGGACCGCGCCATTGTCGTCAATCAGGTAATAGGGTTTGAACTCGGGGACGGACTGACGATAAAGAATGCTATCAAGCGATTCCTCTACACCGGCCCCATTGGCGCACAAATGCTTACTCATAACCTCACCCTGCTGAACACGACGGACACTAATGTGGAGGATAACGTCGGCATTGAGGCCAATATGGGGGACTGCCACTTCCGGGATGTGTTTGCGCGTGACATCACCGTCTTCGCCAAGGACTTCAAGGCGAATCTCTGGGAGGCTTGCCACCCCTGGATCGGGCCCAATTGGTCGGGCGGACAGCAGATGACATCGCGATACCCCAGTTCCATCGGCTTCGACCTGACTGGGCCGTCAACTCTGCGCGGGTGCATTGCTGACACATTCCGGACGCACTACATGATCCGCAGCAACGGAACGGCCTATACGGAGCGGCCCAATTTCCTGGACTGTCGGGCAACATGGGCAAGCAGCCTCTTGCCCATCGACCTTGCAACCGCCTACCCTGGCGCAGTTTTCGACAACACTGCGGGCGTGGGCGCGGTTATCGACCGGACCCGCGTTTCGGGTCTTACCGCCGCTCCTCAAAAATTTTTAAACGGACCTGCCACAAATGTGGATTCCCGGAACAATAAGAACCAAGGCTATGTTGTCGGCGAGCAGGGGACGACGGCAGACTCCCTTGAATACCGGGGAGGCATTCAACAGGGGGGTAGCAACTTCACTCCCACCATATACGGCTCAATGGGCGCGGGGGTTCATAGCTACGGCACCAGAACCGGTCGCATGGTGGTAAATGGCGACACGGCAACCTACTTCATCCGAATCCAAGCGACTCTCGACTCCACCACTGCGTTCGCAGGTTCGCTTCGCATCGGAGGCATTCCCTTGCCCAGTGGTTCCACCAACGTAAGGGACGGTGCCGGGATAGTGGGGAAATGTAGCAACGTTCAGGCATCTACGGCAGTGGTTTATAGTGGCACGGCACCCGCTATCACGCTACTTTCCCCTGTGACCGCCACTGGCACCGCAGAAGTTGACATACCCGGCCAAGCGTTGCGGGGCAAGGTGGTGGACCTGATGATTTCCGTGACCGTCACTCACTTCAAGGCGTAGTGGTCATCCTTTACTATGCAGGGCCCAACCGAATCCCAGCCTTATTAGGAAAACTATAAAAACGCTCCAAAAAAGACTGACGTTTACGCGCCTAGAATCAACGCCCCCGTATTCGTCCGCTACGACATATTCATGTGGGCGCCAATTGCCAAACCCTTGTCCAGCAATCGACATCCTCTGAAAAGACCAGGATGCCTGTAATTTTCTTTGCGCAGGCCTCGACCAGGATCATTCCGCACGACGTCGCCCAATTATGAGCAAGAAACTCGCTGTTAGTTGCTTTTAATTCGTATTGTTAGCCGGTGCTTCCGGTTCGTGCCTTTTGTCTTGGCGAAGTGGCCTCGGGCTGGCGCGATCCCCCAGTGGCGTTCTTGGCCAAGACGAGGGCATTGGAACATCCCTCGGCTTCTGCATGTCTTACGTGTGGAGGCCTCATTGGGCAGCTTGAAGCTCCGTTGGAATAAGCGGCCCCGGCTCGGTCGTGTCCAGTTCCTACCATATCCACGCGACATGCGGATAGAAGGTCTTTCGTCCGCCTTTTCCAGAGCGACGGTAGCATGTAGCCTCGTCCAGCGCACTGCGTCGTCAGCCTGTCCGGACGTAACATCGATAGGAGTATCGATGTTCCTTTCGGTTGCCAGATTGGGGTCGCCAGTTCTGGCTACCATCAGGGTAGTATCGCCGCTCGTATAACAGGCGCTAGGCTAGTTGAATATTGAATCGATAGGTGCGCGGAGTCCACGCGGATCGGCGTATTCCCGACAAAGGCCGGGCAAGCCCCGAATTCAACACAGAACCACTCTCGTGTATCTACATAGTTAGCAGATGAAGCTTCAGACGCGGCCCGCTCCTTGTCTACAAAATTGCCCTATTCACTAGTGATAGTTGTCGAACAAGTCGGCAGGCTTCGATACTTTTGTCACGCATGTTTGGAGATTCTGACCGCCAGGAGGCGACGAAAGCACCACGACCGCACCGGCGCTTGGGACCAGGGTCTGGAGTGCAGCTTTCATGCCGTTCGCATACTCGGTTATGGCGTCGCCACCTGTAGCTCCGGATGCCAGTCGCCCAAGGGTGATCTCTGCGGACGCCATGATAAGCAAGTCTGGCCTCATCGTGCCTATAACGCTGCTGGCCCAATCGTGGTGTGCGTCGCATTCGGGGAATGCCTTCCTCCCATCGCCAGTAACAGACACGAGCGCGGCGGGGCACTGGGCGCGGGTAAGCATCTGAAGGTTATAACCACTGCCGGCCAATGCTGCCTTGATGCCGGGACTCCAAGCCATCGCAAATGAGTCGCCGTAGAGAACAGCAGTCTTTGTTGCGCCGGAATTTTCGAAGAAGCACTTCTCCACGGTGTCGACTTGGACATTCACGCAGGACACTGTTTCCATCTGTTTGCCCCATGATTCCGTCCCTAAATCCTCGACAGCAGGCGACAGCACAGGCCATTCCGTCGCACGGGTCGCTGCCTGAATCCCTTTTTGCACCTCGGCAAGCTCGGGGCTGAATGCTGGAGTTGATGCTGGAGTTGATGCGGTAGGTGTAACGGAGCCGATAAGCGGCATGGCAGTCGGCGCCGCAGGCTGAGGTGGTGCCACCGCCAGCGCCATCCCCACTACCGCTGCAGTGACCGTTGCGAGGAAAGCGAGGCTTGTCAGCTTGTAGCGGCCGGAAAGCGGGTGCCGCTGGATCCCCTGCTTTCCCTTCTTTCCGCTTAGCCACCCCGACTTCCGAATCGGGTCCTCCACAAGGTGGTAAGCGAAGACGGCGAGCAGGACGAGGATTGCCGCGAGAACGGCGTAATAGAGGATATCCGGATTCGGTACGAGCGCGGCACCGAACACAATCACGGGGAAGTGCCACAGGTAGAGAGAGTATGAAATGTCACCTACATACCTGCTCACCGGGTTAGTCAACACGACCAACGTTCCATGTG
The DNA here is from genome assembly GCF_030817835.1 of Pseudarthrobacter sp. W1I19. Taxonomy (NCBI): domain Bacteria; kingdom Bacillati; phylum Actinomycetota; class Actinomycetes; order Micrococcales; family Micrococcaceae; genus Pseudarthrobacter; species Pseudarthrobacter sp. W1I19. The sequence continues at coordinate 876,792 of NZ_JAUSZR010000001.1, read as the reverse complement.
CTGGGGCGCCCGTACCGGCCGCGATGAGAAGGGCAGCTGAAATCACCGGCAGCATTGCAGCAGGTGCCGGGAAGCCCGCCGATTCACTTACGACGAACAGCGAAGCCACGAGGCCCGCGGCTCCAAACCAGGCGATGATCGGGCGACTGCTATCAGATACCCGCTCTAAAAGCGGCACGGCGCAAGCCAGCCCCGCTCCGACGCCCAATTCCCAAGCTCGGGAAAAAGTTGAGAAGTAGGCAAGCCCTGGGTTTGCGGAAGTCTCGACGACGGCCCAGGTGAGGGACAAGACGCTGACAACCGCAATCGCGATACCGGCGATAGCGTTGGGGCGTGTCTGCGGCCTCCGCGTGAACAGGAAGAAGGCACCGAGCAGTAGCCACGGCCAGACAAAGTAGAACTGTTCTTCGACGGCCAGCGACCAAAAGTGCTGTAGCGGCGACACAGGCCCGTCGACCTGAAAGTAGTCGGTGCCGATGGCAGCGAAGCGCCAGTTGGCTCCGAAGAAGAGCGCCCAGGCTGCATCCCAAATGGCCTCTCGGAATTTGGCAGCATTGAGGACGGCATACGACGCCACTACAGTCACGATCAGGACTAGCACGGCGGCGGGCAGGATGCGCTTCGCGCGCTTCTTGTAGAACTGTACGAAAGAGATGTGCCCGCTCTTTTCATACTCTCGAAGCAGGTGCCCGGTGATCAGGAAGCCGGAGATTACGAAGAAAATGTCAACCCCTATAAACCCGCCGTTGGGCCAATGAATCATGTGGTCAAGGATGACGACAATTACAGCGAAGGCGCGCAGCCCTTGAATATCCGGCCGAAGTCCAGGCTTTCCCCGCTTGGCTTTTGTGGCACGACCAATGGCCAGAGTCGATTGCGATATGATTCCCCCAGAATTAGACAGCTACCCTAATGATACGGGGCCACCAACCATTCCGCGGCCACCCCCAAATAGGCTGCCGTCGAGGGCCTAGGCAAGCCACCTTAGTTCTTAGTTAAATTAATCGCAGAAACAAAAACCAGGCGCCTTCGCCTGCGAAGCTTCTCGGATTGGAGCAATTCAATCCCAAGGGCTTATCGGTATCCATCGACTATTGCCGCGGCGATCTCCTTGTATGCCCGCCGCGTTTCAGGCTTAAGGACGTCCAAAGTGACTAAGTCTCCATCCGCAACTCCGCGATCATGCGGAACAGCGATTAGCTCACGGCAAATGCCGGAAAGGTGTTCTTCGATAGCATCTTTGTCCACGCGGGAGGAGACTTCGTCCTTGTCGGTGATCACCACTATGGCGTTGCGGGCTAGGTCCTCATACCCATGGCTAGCCAGCCAATGAAGGGTGCTGCGGGCCCGCTTTGCGCCGCTAACCGCGTAACCGGCAGCAATGACCAGGTTGTCGGCGGACTGCAGGATCCCGCTCATCGCGTTGTGCGTCACGCCAGTGCCGCAGTCCGTCATCACCACTGAGTAGTAGCTGGAGATGAGTTTGCGGATTCGGAGGTATTCTTCGGCGGTCAGTGAGTCGGAGACCTCCGGGTCCTGCTCCCCCGCGATCAGGTGCAGCCGGCCCGCGTGGTGCATATACCGGGCCAAGGCGGTGAGAGAGTCGACGGACTCGATGTTCTTCAGCAGATCGGTAATGGTGCGCGGGCTGGACTGCTGGTAAATCCCCTCGCCTAGGGCCCGTTCCACCAGGTCCCCGGAGTCCGGGTTGGCATCGATGGCGCATGGGGCGTCGCCACGGTATTCAGCGAGGGTCAGACCCACACCCACCGTAGTGGAGGTCTTGCCGATGCCGCCCTTCAGGCTGAGTACCGCGGTGTTGTAGCTGCCCTGAAGCTGGCGCGAGATGCGGCGGGCCAGTTCGTCTTCCTGGCGCTGCTTCGGACCCGGCCCCAGATTCCAGGCTCCACCGGTCAGTTTGTAGATTGCTCCGCGGATGCCGCCCGCGGGACGCGGTTTCTGCTCCTTGACAAATAACCCGGGAGAGCTGATGAAGTCAGGCAAGGGGCTTTCGGCAATGGTGTCAGCGACGGTGGGTCGGGTCCGACGGAACGCTGGTGTTTCGGAAGAGACGTCCGACGGCGCCGGCGCGGCTTCTGAAACAGCTTGGCCTGGTACCGAGGTGATGGGGGTGTCTGTGGCTGGCTGAGCGGAGGCCGGCGGCCGGGTAGGCGCGGGGACCTGAGCGGCAGGCTTTGCTGCGTCAGCCGCGGCAGCTGCATCCGCCCAAGAGCTGCGGCGGGTAGCCGGCTTGTCGGCGTCGTTCTGGTTGGACGTGTTGGGGGTTACAGCTGGCATGGTTCCTGTCCAGGCATCCGGCGATGAGCCGTCGACGCGACGAAGGTCGCGGCGTCGGCGCAGCTGCGGTTGCCCTGCATCCGTTGCATGGGCGCGTGCGTTCTGATCCGCCGGATCGGGCATAGGTGTCCCCCCAGGACGTTCGGCAAAATGTTCTGCAGCACTGGTCTAAACAGTAAGTCTAGGGGCTTTGCTGAAAACGCCGGGTCAGATGCGGGTGAGCGCAGCCGCTACCACGACTGCTGTGACGACCAGAAGAATCGCGAGGACGGCGTAACCCTGCCATTTGGGACGGCCTTTATGGGGATTGATGTCAACGTACGGCATGGCTAGCGGCGGATACCTCTTGATGCGGCGGGGGCGGGGACCCGGATGGCACGGCGCTTGAGCCGCAGCATCTGGTACAGGACAAAGAAGGGAATCAGCAAGGTGCCCAGCAGCATGCAAAGCGCTAGGACAAAGTCGGATAGAGCCACAACAGACCTCCGTTGGTGAGCAGTGATCCCCCATGTCAGATCCCTTGGGACGCTACCCGTCGTGGAAAGGGTTTGACAAGTCACGTCAACTTCAGCCGCACATTATTTAGCGGGTTTCCCCGAAACCACAAGTAACAGAGGTGGCGAACGCGGATCTGGCACACTCGGCCAGCACTTTTCAAGTCACAGGACTGTTTTGCGACCTCAAGGGTTGCCGCCAGCAGTACCACCCCAATGTCGCCCACAGCTAACTCTCTGACTACGAAGTGGGATAGGAACCGCATCCGGGCCTGTTCCGGTCTCATTGCGGCTGTTGACCGTAGTTTGTCCCCTCAAATCTGCCCATTCCGCGATCCTACATAAAGACAACGTTGACGTTTGCTCAACTTCAGCCCTCAATGCCGACTACCCTGGCCCGTAAGTTAGTCAATCCGCTTCGGTGCTGCAAGTCCCCGCACTCCTAGATTCCACGGCGCAGGTTCCGCCGACCCCGAATTCGGCGACGCTTCCTCGGCAAACACGGCGTTACCGAGCAAGTAGTTAAAGTGGGCGTGGGCGGGGTATTATGCTCGGTTCTCACCTTGTCAGGACGTTGATAGAGGTAGATTTCGCTGTGGTGGCCGAATCTCACATTTGCTGCCAATGATACGGACACCCTGCGGGAAGTTTTTCGAGGCTACTAACAACCTGTAGGCTTTTGAGCTAGACCTCCGTAGTAGCCTGCCGAAGCGCGCATGCTCTTGCGTGGAGGTCAGCCAGATTGGGGGAGGCATGACAACAAGGGCGACAGTTGTGGACGCCCATTTCTTCGTTACGTCTCTCTGCAAGAGTCTCGGCAAATTTCGTGTCACAAGCTTTGATGCTTGAAATTAGGGCAATCAACGAAGATTCTGCCGGAGCCCGAGCTAAGCGAAACCGCAAGCGCAACCGTCAACGGGTTCTTGGAGACGCTGCCGTGAATGACATGCGACCACTGCTTGCTGCGCAATCTGAAGTTTGCGACGTCTCAGGACGTGCCACATAGGAATGGAACGCCAATGAAAGACAATGTGCCGGCAAAAGCCCACAATGCTTCGGATCTCGTTGTCGTGCTCCTAGCCACCTTCAACGGTTCCCGCTATCTCCAGCAGCAGTTAGAGTCCATCGCCGAACAGAGCCACAGTAATTGGAAGCTTTTGGTTGCAGACGACGGCTCCCGCGACCACACGTTGGCGATTGTTCGGAACTTTGCTGAGTACCACCCCGGACGCGTCTGCATCGTGCCAGGCGACCCAACGGGATCTGCTCGTGATAACTTCTTTCGTCTCCTTCGGGCTGCCGGCCCGGCACCCTATTTCGCGTTCTGCGACCAAGACGACGTATGGAGCGCCGACAAACTCGAACGTCTGACACGAGAGTGCCGGCAGATCCAGACTCTGCACCCCGATCGGCCGTGTCTGGTTTACTCCGACCTCAGTGTTGTAGACGCCCAACTAGGCCTCGTGAACCCCTCTTTCATCAATCAGATACGCGCCCGTCCTTGCGAAATCACCCACAAGACGCTTCTCGCTGAGAACGCAATTCCCGGCTGCGCAATGCTGTTTAACGCCGCGCTCGCCGACCTGTTCCGGGCTAATGCGTTTGATGCGACAAAAGCGATCATGCATGACTGGTGGCTAGCGCTCCTCGCCTCGGCCGTAGGGCGCATCTCGCATGTCCCCGATCCCCTCGTGAAATACCGACAGCACGCAACAAACACTTTAGGCAGCGTGAATAGATCGGGACTTCGGTTCGTCCTTTCAAAGCTGTTTCAGGGAGATCGCTCTGAAGCGCTCCATACGTACACCCAGGCTGGGGCTTTTCTTGACACCTATGGCGACCTGCTGGAACCCGCTTTGCGTGAAGAGATACGAGTATTTGCCTCCCTTAACCACCGGCGAAAGCTCATGAGAGTCATACTGCTCCTCAGACACGGAAGTCTGAAGCAAAGTCTCAGTCGGCGCGTCTACCAGTTACTGCGAGCGTGATCCTCAATGATTTACCTGATTGGGGGACTGCTCGCCAGCGCCGCAATGCTCCTATATCGCAGACCACCATCGCGCACGAGTCCACTCTGGAGCGTTACCCTCGGATCGACTTCGCTAACCTCGCGGTTGAAGGGGAACGGCGACAGGACGGTCAGTTCCTTTGCACTGATCTTCAGTTTCACGCTCCTATTTCTTATCGCCGCGCTGCGATATGGTGTCGGAACCGACTACTGGCTTCGCTATGCGCCACTCTTCGAGCTGATTCAGCAGGGCAGAGTAGAGGGACAAGAGATCGGCTACGTTCTGCTGAACAAAGCCGTAGGGTTGGCAACGGACGACTATCAGGGAATTTTCGTCGTCACATCGTTCGTCACGATCGCGCTCTTTTACCGCTTCTTCCTCCGGATGTCAATCAATCCGGCTCTTTCGGTGTTCATATACGTCTTCGGAGGTTTTTACTTAGAGGACTTCAACCTCGTCAAGCAGGCGCTGGCGATCGCGATCCTTGTGAACACCTTCGAGTTTGCGCTCCGCAACAAGCACTTCGCCTTTGTGCTCGCTACTCTCCTCGCCGCATCCTTCCATTCCAGCGCTTTCGTGTGGTTCGCGGTCTGGCCGCTCATGTGGATTCGCGTCAGCCGCGCCGCTCGTATTGCAATAGCTCTGACTATGATCGCAGTGATCTTAGCGGTGCCGCAGATAGTATCGATGCTCGTGGAGCAATTCGCCCCGAATTATGGGTGGTACTTTGACTCCAATTATGGATCAACGCGGAGTATCCAACCCGCCGTCGTCATGGTCGCCGTTGCCGCCTTCGTGTTCACATTGGTCAAAGTAGGCAAAGCGGAACGCGTCGACCGCATTGCCGACAATCTGATAACCGTAAGTAACGTCCGGCCCATGGGCAGCCAAAACTTTGGGACGAAGTCGGAGCGACCCAAATTCGTACGACCCGAAATTAACTCCCAGACCGCGCGTAAAACCAAACGTACGGATCGCTACGCTGATGCCGTAGTTAATGTACTCGCCGTAAGCGCCGCAGTTCTGGTGGCCACGACGACAATCGCATACCTCTTCTCACGGCTGAACTACTACTTTGCCCCTGCTCAACTGGTCGCTGTTCCCCTGGCTCTTTCTCTTGTACAGAACCGACTCGCGCGGCAACTCCTTACGTTCGCCTTCATGTCCGCCTACATGACAAGTTTCGTCCTTCAATTCTTAGTTTGGAATGCTCATGGTGTCCTCCCTTATGAATCAATCTTCTCCCGCTGAGTCCGACGCTGACATCCTCCTTACCGTCATCGTTCCCGTATTCAACACTCGTACAGAATTGATCGATCGCGCAGTTGTCAGCGCTTTAAACCAAACACATTCGTATCTGGAGCTGATCGTTGTGAATGACGGGTCCACTCCGGAAGTAGCAGGTTTCCTCGACCAGGTAGCCGAACGAGATTCGCGAATAGTTGTCATTCATCAACGAAATGGAGGCGTGTCGGCGGCAAGGAATAAAGGATTGGAGCGGGCAACTGGCTCCTTCGTTGCGTACCTTGACGCCGACGACTACCTGGAGCCCGAGTTTCTCTCTGCCGCACTTGCTGTGGCACTCTCTACCAAGGCCGATGCCGTTTTCGGTGGTATGCGCGTGCTCCACGGCAGCAGCAGCGTTGAGTGGCGAACGGGCGGCCCGTCCGCCGAGGACCCGTTGTTGGCCGGGCAAAAGACAATTGTCGCCGCCTGTGTCAGGGCGCTGTCGGATTCCCCGTCCCCCAAGCAGCCGACGCAACTTCTATCCGTAACTAACGTGGTGTCCTGTATATATAGGGCAGAGGCTGCCCGTCGTCACCGTTTTCCCGAGGGCGTCTCGCATGCTGAGGACCGGCTGCACAACGTCCACTTTCTACTAGCTGCCGAGACGGTGGCATTCTGCTCCGATGTCTGGTACGTCTATGACGCATCTCACGAGCAAGGCGCAACTCGTTCCGCGACGACCCAGACCATCACGGCCCTCTCGCGCACCGTCCGCGAATTTGCAGAGGTCAGAGGACTTGCCGGCAGTCGCCAGCTTCCCGACGACGCCCAGAAGCAAATAGTGCAGGCTGCTGCGGACGGTGTCCTGAACTACCTCAAGTTGCTTAGCGGCGTTATGGCGGTCGTAGGCCGGCGGGCAACAAACCAGGTTCTGCTGTGTCAGCTGCTGTCCGAGCCCTCCGTGCTCGCAGCAGCCGCACGGACAAATCAGCCGGGTTTACAGAATTTGATTTTCGGCGCAGCGGTACGTCGTCGCCAAGGCAATGTACTACTACTCCTCGGCTGGCTATGGGTGCGCATGGGCCGCTTAGAAATGTCGGTCGAACAGCCCCGCCGCGTTAGTGGAAGGAAGCCTAAGAATGGTTGAGGAGCCGGCAGACGCAGAGGCTGATCTTTCTGTTCGGGGAGCCCGGGGAGGCGGCCTAGTCCTTTTGGGGAGCGGGGCAAGTTTTGCGATACAAATCGCGTCTTTGCTGATCCTTTCCCGGCTACTCTCGCCGTCAGACTTCGGGGTAGTGGCGATGGTTACAATCTTCGTCGCACTTGGTAATCTACTCCGCGATTTCGGGCTGCCCTTGGCCGGATTGCAAGAGCGGTCCCTCTCGCACCAGCAGGCGTCGAATCTGTTTTGGATGAGCGCAGTCATAGCCGCTGTCTGCTCTATCGTGCTCGTCGTATCTACGCCGGCGCTCGTCACTTTGTTTCACGAGCCGCGCCTGACCCTTATCGTCCCTGCACTTGCTGTTGCAGTGTTCTTAGGGGGACTGACTTCTCAACTGCAGGTGCATCTAGCGCGCCGCATGCAGTTCACTGTCCTCGTCGCAAGCGACGTAATCGGCCAATTGGTCGCCCTCGCTGCCGCTGTTGCACTGGCCATCGGTGGCGCAGGATATTGGGCGCTGGTAGCGCAAAGTCTAACCGCCGCATTTCTTACCCTTCTCTTTCGGTGGGTCGCGTGCCGGTGGATGCCCACGGCACCTCGGAGAGGACACGGGGCATTTCGGCTCCTTAAGACCGGGGCAACCTACGGTTTTGCCCAGATGCTGACATTCGCCCAGAGCAACGTTGGCACCTTGCTGATCGGTGCCCAGCTTGGGGCAACACAACTGGGCTACTACAACCGTGCTTACCAGCTGCTGACCGCGCCTGCAGGACGCTTACTCGATCCGCTAACACAGGTTGTGGTCACCACGCTGAATCGCGCAAAGGCAGCACAGCGAGACCCCGACGAGCTCCTCTTCAAGATTCAATTCGGCGTCGGGACTTTCATAGTATGGATGTTCGCCGTGACTGCAGGAACGGCACCGGCCCTCATCCCGCTCACGCTCGGCGATCAATGGATCCCGGCTGTCCCCATCTTCCAAGTCCTAGCAGCCGGGGGGGCAGTGTGGGTCTTCAACCATGTTAGCTACTGGGCCTTCATTGTTAAGGAGAAGCCTGCTGCGCTGCTCACATACAACTTTGTCTCGAAGCCCCTAGCGATTGCGAGCATCTACATTGGTTCGCACTTTGGTCTTATCGGAGTTGCTTGGGGTTATTCAGCCGCCATGGCTCTGTCGTGGCCGCTGAACCTACTCTGGCTTGCCCGGACAGCAGGCCTGCCCGCGCGGCGTTTCCTGGCTAATGGCTTCCGGGTGCTGCTAGCAGGAGCGTTTGCTGCCGCAACCTCTGCTGTCACCTATTCTTTGCTCGTGCAAGGACCGCCGCTCGTTACGGTTGCTGCGGGCGTTTTGACGGGAACTGCAGCAATGGCGGCAGTACTTCTCGCCCTACCAGCGAGCCGGGCCCTTTTCGCCGACTGGATCCGCCTCGTACGGTCCTCACTCCTCCCCCGAATCAAGGTTGGTTTACCTAATGCATAGGATTGAAGAAACTGTCGCTCGCGGCATCTGCATCGGATGCGGAGCCTGCTCTGCAGCGACGGGTGGCGCCGTGCGCGTGCAACTGGGCCGGACTCGCCTTTACGAAGCGGTCCTGGATGAGGCATCAGAACCGGAGATACGCTCCGCGAGCCGCGTCTGCCCATTCTCGGACGAGTCTCCGAATGAAGACGAACTCCTTGCGCCTCATACTGACACGGCCATGACCCCTGATGCGCGCCTCGGTGTGCACTCCCGCACGTTTGCCGGGCGCGTTGCCGACGAGGCCTATCTTGTCGACTCCAGTTCAGGAGGCCTAGCATCCTGGCTTGTAGACAGGTTATTGAGCGAGGGGCACGCGGACGCAGTCATCCACGTCGGAGCATCCACTGGAGACGTTGACACCGAACTCTTCCGCCACCGGATCTCGACCAGCGAGAACGCGGCCGACCAACGCAAGTCCCAGTACTATGCCACCACCATGGCCGATGCCCTCGCTGTGGTTTCTGACACTCCTCAGCGCTACATAGTCGTCGGTGTGCCTTGCTTCATTCGTGCCGCACGTGCGCTTTGTCGAGAGAACCCCATCTTTCAAGAACGTTTAACTTTCTTCGTTGCCCTCGTCTGCGGTCACTACAAAACTCATGCCTTTGCGGATTCCCTCGCCTGGCAGCTTAATGTTCACCCTCGAGACCTTGCTGCTGTAGATTTCCGCGTTAAGCACCGCGATCGGACCGCGAACGACTACGACTTTTCGGCGCGTTCAACTCTCACCGAAAATACGGTTAGTGCCCCGGTACGCACTCTCGTGGGCGGCAACTGGGGCCACAGCGCTTTCCAGCCAGAAGCATGTAATTTCTGCGACGATGTCGTTGGGGAGACCGCGGATGTCAGCTTCGGCGACGCATGGCTTCCCGAATTCATTTCGTACCCCTACGGGACAAACGTGGTCGTAAGCCGCAACCGTATTATCGACGGGATCTTCGACGCCGGCGCTACAGAGCGAGCGATCACATTATTGGACGCCTCCGCGGATAACGTTGCCGCCTCGCAGGCAGGCGGGTTCCGTCATCGCCGGGAGGGCCTTGCCGTCCGGCTCGCGGACGATATTTCAGCCGGGCTTTCCGTCCCGTCAAAGCGTGTCTCCCCCGACAAAGCCGTCGAGGTCTCGCCAAAACGCGCCAACCTTATCCGCCAACGACGGCGCATGGCAGCTCGCAGCCATGAATCCTTCCTAGCGGCCGTAGAGCAGGACGACTTGAGCATCTACTTGCGTGAATATAGGCGTGAAGCGGCGCGCTACAGGCGCCTCGACATTCCACTCCCACGGCGAGTTTTCCAAAACATCAAGGGTGCAGGCCGAAGAATTCTCGACAGGTGGAATATGAAGAGGACTGACCGCACTAAGCAGTAATCTCCCTCCAAATAGCAATCACCCAGTAGACCAGGAGAGGCACCCATGAAGTCCGGTCATCGAATTGGAATAATCATCCACTACAGCACGACCAATTATGGTAACCATTTAGTTAATTACGCGACGCGTAGCCTCCTCGAAGAGTGCGGCTACGAGGTCGACCTGCTTGTTGTGCAGGGACATGGGCAGTCCAAGTTAGCCGCTCTAAAAAGGCTGCCCCGTAAGCTTCGGCGACTCGGCGTTCGCGGAGCGGCAGACCGCTTGTTGGGCCGCTTCCAAAGATTGACAGAGGCGAAACCACAAGTGCCTTCGATCGAGGCATCCGCAGCGAAGCGCCAGGAAGAGTTCGGCGCGTTCTCCCGCACCTATCTGAAGCCTCAGTATGTCGAATCTACGGCAGGCGCAGCGGACGCATATTCCCGCATGTGCATTGGGAGCGACCAGATTTGGAACTATGACTACGGCATTAACGGGAGTCTCTTCGCCGACTTTGCGTCCCCGAGCGATGTTGTCACGCTGTCTCCGAGCGTTGGGCATGAGCGAATCCCCTCGGAATGGCTAAGGTCATACGAACAGTGGCTCAGCGGATTTACCGAGGTGGGGACACGCGAGATTGAGTGGACGCACTCCCTGGCCGCTCTGCCTGGTGCACCGAACTTCACCCTCCTTGTCGACCCCACGCTCATGTACGACCTCGAATTCTGGGCAAGAATTGCGACGCCCTCCGTCGACGCTAAGGGAAAGGTGCTGCTATATCATCTCGGTGAACTTCTGCCGCAGCATACCCAATACGTAAAAGACCTCACGGAACACCACTCACTTGATGTCCTTCACCTGTCAGATACCGTTGGCGGCGCCCCTTGGGAGACGAACGCGTCCGATTTTCTTGGGATGGTACAGGAAGCTTCCTGCATAGTTACCGACTCGTACCACGGCGCAATCTTCGCGTTCCTTTTCAACAAACCTCTCATCCTACTTGAGCGTCACGGATTCGCCGGAGCGATGAACACCAGGACTCGAACTCTCACCGAGCGCCTTCACCTGGCCAACCGCTATATGACTGGTCTAAGCATCGATAAGGCTCTAGAACATGACTACACCCGCGGCACGGAGGCACTTCAGGGGTACCGCCGTGAATATTGGTCATATCTGAACCGCCACGGTTTAGAGCGCACACCTGTGCACGACTCGCAATCCAACCACCACATATTGAGAGCCAACGCATGATTATCGCCGGCATCGTCACTTTCGAGCCAGACATCGACCGACTTCGAGAGAACATCGAAGCAATTTCCCCGCAAGTACCTCTCGTCCTCATCTATGACAACGGCTCGACAAACGGCGAGGCGATCTCAGAACTCTCTGCCGCTTCGCCTAATGTCTCGGTCATCCGCAGTGGAACAAACGATGGAATCGCTGCTGCGCTTAACCGACTTGCGGAATCTGCACTAAGTCAGAGCGCATCGTTCCTCCTGACACTCGACCAAGACAGCGTCTGTTCCGAGCGGATGGTCTCCAAACTCGCTGCGGAGCTCGCCGAAGGTATAGGCATGGTGACCCCGCACATAGTCGATCGCAACAAGCAAACCCTCGAGGAGTACAGCCGCCTCAAACTGCCGAGCGTTGAACACTACCGGCAACCGGCCCGAAGGGGAGCCATTACGTCCGGGGCAGTTCTCGATTTGAATGCCTGGAGAAAAGTTGGTGGGTTCGATGAGTTGTTCTTCATCGACTACGTTGACTACGACTTCAACCAGCGCCTGATGGAAGCAGGCTACGCAATCCTTCGAGTTAACACAGCGCCTTTACTCCACGAAGTAGGTCGTGCAACTCGTACTTGGCTACGCGTGCCCCGCAAAGACCTCTCGGGCCGCTGGCGTATAGAGCAATTCTTTGCCTTTGGACACAGCCCTACCCGGTGCTATTACAAAGCACGGAATCGGGTCCTCTTTACCCGCAAGCACGGACGCAAACTCGGCATCACTCATGAGGGCATTTGGCAGATCCCGCAGCAAATCGCACTTACAGTCCTGTTCGAGCATGAACGCTTCTCGAAACTGAAAGGGTTCGTTCGTGGAATCCGTGACGGGCTTCGAACGCCTTTAATTTAGCCGGAAAGGCGATTCCGGGCCAGTAAGGTAAGACGGCAGCGCTAAACGAGAGGCGGCGACGGTGTTTGAGTTTGTGGGCCGAGCCCCTCGGCCCACAAAGTCACAGCCGGGTGCAGAGTTCTCCGGGGGTGTGCGCTGAATGCGCCGACGTCGGTTCCAATATCGCCTCCTTCCCCGGTATATGCAGGACCGCCTGAGTGTGCAGGGAGAAGAGGGATTCCACTACGTGCGATGACAGGCCGGGGGTGCGGCTAGTGATGAGAAGCAGCCGAGAAGGTTTACTCTTCCTGCCGGATGCGGCTCCGACACTTTCGCCAGTGGTATCCATGGACAAAGCGCCGGAGCACTAACATAACGGCGTACAACTGACAGCTGGCGCCAACACGACTGGTAATCAACGGGCGTGTCAAGTCCCTTGGGAGTGAATTCCAAGGCGCACAGGTCAGGAAGGTACACTCTTGTAGGCGTCATGACCGTGATCGCTGAAGTTGTAACGCTGCGGACTGGGTTTCAGCTTCACAATTAAGGGGGACTTTGGTTTGGACATAAGAGACTACGTGCGCATAGCTCGCGGTCATTGGATATTCATTGCCGCACTGACATTGACTGGCCTCCTGCTCGGTGCCGGCGCCGCCGTGGCGATCAAGCCCACCTACACATCTGAACTCCAGCTCTTTGTCGCTATTCAAAGTTCCGGCACGGTTCAGGAACTTCAGCAAGGAAATACCTTCACTCAGGCGCGAGTGCAATCGTATGTCAAGACTGTCGGCTCTCCTATTGTCCTGCAGCCCGCCATTGAAACCCTTGGCCTAAACGTAACGCCCGACCAGTTGGCGGCAAAGGTTCGCGCGACTACCGATTTGAACACTGTTCTGATCAACATTTCCGTGTCTGACAGTTCCCCAGTGCAGGCACAGGCCATAACTCAGGCCGTAGGAAACAGCCTCATCAGGGCGGTGGAGTTGTTAGAGAAGCCGAAGTCCGGGGGCTCATCACCCGTGGCATTGTCGATAATCAAGCCAGCAACCACTCCCTCGGCACCGTCGGCTCCAAACACCCCTCTCTACCTACTGCTAGGGACGGTCATTGGGTTTGCCGTGGGTGCTGGCGGCGCCATTCTTCGTTCGCTTTTGGACAATAGAGTCAACGGGGAGACCGACCTTCGCAGGGTCACGGAAGCGCCGGTTCTAGGCAGAATATCCTTCGATCAGGAGGCTATGAAGAATCCTCTGCTCACGCAGACTTCGCCCCAAAGTCCGCGAGCTGAGTCCTTCAGACAGTTGAGGACCAACCTGCAGTTTGCCAATATTTCCGGGCGAGCCAAAACCATGGTTATTACCTCTTCACTTCCAGGTGAGGGAAAAAGTACTACAGCGACGAATCTCGCCATTTCACTTGCTCAAGCAGGGCAGACGGTCTGTCTTATCGATGCTGACCTGAGGCGACCGATGGTTGGTGAGTATTTGGGGCTTGAACGGAGCGCGGGCCTGACGACAGCGCTCGTAGGCTCAGCAGACGTTGATGATCTTCTTCAGCAGTGGGGTGACGGTAACTTGTATGTGCTCACCTCAGGGAGAATCCCACCAAATCCGAGTGAGCTACTTGGCTCGGCCGAAATGAGCGAACTTATCAATCGCCTTGAGCAGGTGTTTGATGCCGTCATTATCGATGCTCCACCGCTCCTTCCCGTGACAGACTCTGCGGTCCTAGCTCAGCACGTTGGTGGAATAGTGATGGTTGTTCGTTCCCAGAAGCTCAAGCAACACGACTTGGAAAAAGCTCTAAGTGCCCTTCAAATGGTTGAAGCCAATCTGCTGGGCGTCGTTTTGAACGGCCTTCCGGCTAAAGGCCCTGACTCCTATACGTACGGCTATTACAGCCAGGACACGCAGCCAGATGCTGCCATTCCTGAAACGCGCTACCGAACTTCCGGAAGTCAACATGCATTGCTCCCCGACTCTGACTATTCTCCTGAAGCCACTTTGAGCGCTGAGATGGAACAGGGACCAAGCCGGCCAGCGACGAACTTCCCGATATTGCCAACCAATGAAGCTCTCGAGGGTGCACCCCCGAGAAAATAAGCCGACCTCCCGCCTTGCGCATTTGACTGCAGCTTTGCGCCAAGCCAGGAAGGTCGCGTGTACCTCACACGACTCTTGGACTGCCGAAGCAGGTGAATGCGAACTCAGCCTTCGCGGCATTGGAAGTCCTATCCAAGGACCAGCCCGGTTTCACTCGCGCACGACTGTCGTCCTAAGGAAGAAGTCTGCTCTTTGCGGATCTACGGGCGGCTTCCTTGACTTGATGAAGAGCCGAGCCGACGGGCACGGTCTTGAGCGCAACTGAGCAAGAGACCGGGACAAAAGCACTGCCCATTGTTGCAAATAGAGTAGTGGCAGTCGGAATTTATCAACTTAGCAGCGTTGGTGCTGAACTATCGGCAGTTAGCAAAAAAGCGTTACTTGGGTTACATGGACCAAGAACCAAAAGCCAAATGGATGAATTATGAAGATGCAAACGTCGCTGGCGGGTAATCAGGGGGATCAATTAGCGGGGGCATCAGGATTGGAACTGTGGCGACGAAAATACTCCCGTCGACTCCTCGCAATAGACACTGCAGTCATTGTGTGGGCAGTCGCTGGAGCGTTTGTCGTTCGTTTCGGTTTCGCGGAAAGCCCGGAGAACAAAGATGGTGAATATGTTCTCCTCTCGCTTGCACTGATCGTTACTTGGTGCTTGATGCTCGGTTTCTGGGGGTCGCGCGAAGCCAGAATCCTGGGCGCTGGTTCGGAAGAGTACAAGCGCGTCATTGCTGCGTCGGCCTGGCTGTTCGGATTCGTGGCGGTAATTTCCTATGCGCTCAGAATTGACACTGCTCGCGGTTATGTGGGCCTAGCATTCCCAGCCGGAGTAATGGGTCTCTTGGCTGCACGTTGGCTCATGCGGCAGCACCTAACAGTGGATCGCAAGAATGGCCTGAGCTCATCGAAAGTGCTTATTGTCGGAACCCTTCCCGCTGCGGTACATCTAGTCCGATCGCTTCGTACCCAACCAGCGGCGGGATATCTACCGGTAGCCGTACACGTTCCCTCCGCCGAAGCCGCAGCAAATCACGGAATAGACCTGGGCATACCGATCACGGCCTCAGAGCCCGGGGTGGACTCCGTGCTAAGGGCGATCGAAACAGCAGGAGTTGACACGGTCGCCATTTCGTCTGGCGCACCACTCAGCCCCATTGATCTACGCCAGCTCGGTTGGGAATTGGCAGCGCGGGACGTAGGAATGATCTTGGCCCCAGCACTCACAGATATTGCCGGGCCACGAATCCATACTCAACCTGTAGCCGGGCTACCCCTAATTCACGTCTCAACGCCGAAGCTGACGGGCGGAAAGAAAGTTGCCAAACGTACATTCGACATTACCCTTGCCGGCGCGCTGACTGTTGTGCTGCTTCCGGTTTTCGTCCTAATCGCTGCGTTGGTTAAGTTAACAAGCCCGGGCCCTGTTTTTTATGTACAGGAGCGGATAGGGCTGAGGGGCACTTCATTTAGGATGCTCAAGTTTCGCTCCATGAGAGTCAACGCTGACGAAGAACTTCACCAACTACTAACCGCACAAGGTTCTGCAGATAAGCCTCTGTTCAAAGTTGACAACGACCCTAGGATCACTCCAGTTGGGCGCATCCTCCGCAAGTACTCACTCGATGAGCTTCCCCAACTCCTAAACGTAGTCGGCGGGAGCATGAGCCTGGTCGGTCCGCGTCCTCAGCGTGAAAGCGAGGTTGCACTATATGACGACGCGGCCCATCGTAGGCTTTATGTCAGTCCTGGCATGAGCGGCCTGTGGCAGGTGAGTGGAAGGTCGAACCTCAGTTGGGAGGAGAGCATCAGATTAGACCTGTATTACGTCGAAAATTGGTCCCTTATGGGTGACGTTCTGATACTCGTCAAGACATTCAAAGCAGTCTTCGCAACTACAGGGGCAATCTGACTTGAGAAATTGCGCCTTTTCATCACCGTCTATAGTCCATTTTGATTCGGCGGCTGGGCTGCGGGTACTTGCTACTAGATGGGGAATGCTATGAACGTGGACGGCGGATATCGGGTACAACCCGTCCCAAGCTCTCACGGGCCAAAAGACCGCACGCACAGGCATAAACCGAGGCGCCGGAAGCGCAAGGCTTTTCTGATAGCAGCCTGCCTGGCGTTTTTAGCTCTAGTTGCAGTTGCCGCAACAGCTTGGCTCGCCGTCAAGGCAGCAACGGCAAAAGACGAACTGAACATGGCAGCATCATTGCTCCCGCAACTCAAAGACGAGGTGATGAGAAGGGATGCTGCTGCTGCAGGCAGGACCGTCGAAACTTTACGAGGCCACACAACGAATGCACGCGAGGCTACGGCGGATCCACTGTGGCGATTAGCGGCTGCACTGCCAGGCGTCGGTCCCAACCTCCGAGCCGCTTCAGAAGTAGCCACAACAGCTGACGATGTCGCGACACTTGGTGCAGCACCGCTAGTTGGTGTTCTCGAGTCGTTGGACTGGAAGTCACTCGCACCTAGCGAGGGCGGCGTTGATGTTCGTCCATTAGCCTCGGCCTCACCCGCCATAGAATCCGCCTCTAACGCCGTGGCACAATCATCCGAACGTCTCGACGCAATAGATTCCGCTAATCTATTACCGCAGATTTCGGAACCCCTCCGGCAGGCTAGAAGCGAATTGGGCTCACTGAGAATGGGCCTACGAACAGCTGCAGATTTCGCTGCCCTGGCACCAGCCATGTTCGGAACGGAAAGTCCAAGACACTACTTGCTGCTAGTTGAGAACAATGCTGAAGTCCGAGCAACAGGTGGCATCCCTGGCGCTCTGGCCGTCCTGTCCGTTGACGAGGGCCATCTCAGCTTGGGTTCACAGAGTAGCGCCACTCGACTCGGTTCTTTCACGCCACCAGTCGAAATGTATCCGGAGCAGCAAAACATCTATTCAACACGTCTAGGCAAGTTCATGCAGGATGCGAACCTCACACCGGATTTTCCAAGTACGGCAGAGATAGCGCAGGCGATGTGGGAGCGTGAGTTTGGCCAACGAGTGGATGGCGTGATCTCCATCGACCCGATTGCACTAAGCTACGTTCTCGATGCCACAGGGCCTGTGAAGCTAACTGACCCGCAGCTAGTCGCGACGGCCGGAGAATCGCTTCCGGTGGAACTCACGTCTAAGAATGTAGTTCAGACGCTCCTCTCAGACGTCTACAAAGAAATCGCGCAACCTGAACTGCAAGATATTTATCTTGCGGGCGTAGCAAAAGAAGTTTTCTCGGCCCTCGCCTCCGGTGTTGGTGATGACAAACTTCTTCTTGATGGTTTGGCCAAGGGCATCGCGGAGCGAAGGGTCCTGCTATGGTCCTCTTCTCCTGAGGAACAAGCAGTCATCGGACGCTACCCGGCGAGCGGTTCCATATCAGGGCCGGCCGTCGCCCCGGCTGAGTTCGGGCTCTACTTCAACGACGGCACTGGCGCAAAAATGGACTTCTACGTCAAGCGAACAGTGCAACTCATCAAGGAGTGCCCACGTAACGGCTACGAGCAAATCACCGTTCGTGTCACCAGCACCAACACGGCCCCTGCTGAAGCATCTACGGTCTTGCCGCGGTATGTAACTGGCGACGGAGTAATCGGAGTCCCGATTGGGTCAGTGCAAACCAACATTGTGGCCTATGGTCCCGTCCAAGCCAACGTTGAAACGGTGACGCTAGACGGGCAGAAGACGGAGTTCGCCCCCTATTTCCACAGCGACAGACCTGTGGGAGTTCTGGCGCTTCGACTGGCCCCCGGCGAGAGCAAAACTGTGGATTTTACGTTCGGCAAGATTGTTCAGCACACTGAACCTAATCTCGTTGTCACACCAACCGTCCAACCGGTAAAGGATGTGACATTACCCACAGAAAATGCTTCCTGTGGCTAGCGTTTGTGGACGCAGCGTTAACACTATGTAAACCGACTGGATTGACATTGCCCGAGGGCAGCAGCAGGTGGTACCGTCTTTTTTGGGATATCTATCCGTAGTTCTGCACAAGGTCTCGTGCGGAGGGGAATGCTCCCCAAATTCGGGTACATCAAAAACTTAAACGTCTCCGGGGGGACACAAATGAAGAAAACACTTGCAGCACTCGCACTCGCAGGTTCCATCGCACTTATCGGCTCACCGGCAGTTGCAGCCACCTACCCGGCTCTTCCGCCGCAGGCTGCTGTTTCTGATGGCACCGTCGGCCCGGGCGAAAACTTCGTTTTCCGCGGCCAGGGCTTCCGCGCCGGGGAACCGCTCATCATCCGCGTAACGCCCGGTCAGCCGCCGGCAGCCTCAGGCGCAAACATTGCCGGTGGCCGTTCAGTAGCAGCGCGTATTAGCGTTGTCGCCGAGGCACAGACCTTGCAGGCAACTGCCGACGCGCAGGGAGCATTCTCCCTGCCGATCGCTATCAACGAGGCTGGCACCTACAGCCTGACGGCTGAGGGCGTTGAATCCGGAGTAGTCGTCGGTCCCGTTACGGTCACCGTGGCAGCTTCCCTGGCGAACACCGGCGGCAACGCGGGAGGCGCTCCCCTGGCCAACACCGGCGGCGGTGCAGGCCTTGCAAACACAGGTGCTGACTCCGGCTTAGTTCTCTGGACCTTGGTGGGCGCAGGCGCACTGGCAGCCGGCGCAACTTCAGTTGTTGTCGTCCGCCGCCGCGCCAAGGCTGAGGTAGCTGCATAACTCGCAATACGAATTAGCACCAAAGAGGGTGGGTGGTTCTCCATAGCGAGAACCACCCACCCTCTGCTTTTAAGGTTTCGACAGGCTCAACCACCGGGCCAGCGTGATCAACTACCGGATTGTGGTATCGATTAGTGTCATGGGGAGATATTGGCGCAAAAAGCCGCGAGAGTTCGAGTTCGCAATGCCGCTCCCTAGGCCACAGGTACCCCCCCCCCCCCCCCCCCCCCCCCCCCCCCCCCCCCACACACACACACACACACACATCCTTCTAGTCCTCCTAGCGGTGGCTGCTCTGGGCATGGCTATACTCGCCATGGGGTGGACATCTTGAAGATCACTTGAAGCATCTGGATAACCAGCGGATTTGGCAGACCGTCCTGGCCGCCATGCTGATCCCCCTGGCCCTTCTTGCCTTCTGGCCGGCCCCAGTGGACCAACCCGTTCAAGGACTCCTAATCGATGTCCTTGAACTCCTACACAAGCATGGAATCCCGCATTGGATCGACTATGGATTTGTAGAGGCATCCGCCAACGTCGCTCTTTTCGTCCCCTTGGGACTATCGGCCACCCTTGCCCTTCCTGAAAAGCGTTGGTGGCAAATCGGGGCATTTGGACTGCTGATTTCGGGGTGCATCGAGCTCGGGCAGCTTTTGTTTCTTCACAACCGCTTTGCAAGTCCCTTGGACCTTGTGACAAACCTGTTGGGTACTTTCGGTGGCACACAGCTGGCAGCCATTGCGGTCAATACTTTCAAGGCCCGCCCCCTTCCGGCGGCGGGCCCACAGTCTGGTGGTCAATAGACCAAGCAGGGGCTACTGGCCCTGTTCCTTGTACTTGGCTTCGGTGGCTGCTTTCTGGGGCCGCCACCAGTTTTCGTTGTCCCGGTACCAGGCAATGGTGTCCTCGATGCCTTCATCGAAGTTGGAGAACTGCGGTTCCCAGCCCAGTTCGTCACGCAGCTTGGTGGAGTCGATGGCGTAGCGCAGGTCGTGGCCGGGCCGGTCCACCACGTGGTCGTACGCGTCCGGGGACTCGCCCATGTGCTTGAGGATCAGCTCCACAACGTCCTTGTTGTTCTTCTCGCCGTCAGCACCGATCAGGTACGTTTCACCGATCCTGCCTTTAGCGATGATCGCCAGCACCGCTGAAGAGTGGTCGTTGGCGTGGATCCAGTCCCGGACGTTCTCGCCCTTGCCGTAAAGCTTGGGCCGGATCCCATCAATGACGTTGGTGATCTGGCGCGGGATGAACTTCTCCACGTGCTGGTACGGGCCGTAGTTGTTCGAGCAGTTGCTGATGGTCGCCTGCAGCCCGAACGAACGAACCCACGCCCGGACCAGAAGGTCCGAGCCGGCCTTCGTGGACGAGTACGGGCTGGAGGGGTTGTACGGCGTCTGCTCGGTAAACCGTTCCGGGTCATCGAGTTCCAGGTCGCCGTAGACCTCGTCCGTGGAGATGTGGTGGAAGCGCTTGTTGTGCTTCCGGGCCGCCTCGATCAGCGTGTAGGTGCCGATGATGTTGGTGTCAAGGAACGGGCGAGGATCGTGCAGCGAGTTGTCGTTGTGCGATTCAGCAGCATAGTGCACCACAACATCAGTCCCCGCCACCAGCCGGTCGACCAGTTCAGGGTCGGCGATGTCCCCCTGGACAAACTCGAACCGCTCCCCCGGCAGACCCTTCAAGGACTCCAGATTGCCCGCGTAAGTCAGCTTGTCCAACACGGTGACATGGTCATCCGTGTGGTCGAGAACGTAGTGAACAAAATTGGAACCAATAAAACCGGCACCGCCAGTGACAAGGAGTTTCTGCATATGCCTATCGTTTCACGGATCTGATTTGGCTGAATTTGTAACGACCGGGAAAATGTCCCTATGCGCGGAATAATCCTCGCCGGGGGAACCGGTTCACGTCTTCATCCAATTACTCTCGGCATCAGTAAGCAGTTGGTGCCGGTCTACGACAAGCCCATGATCTACTACCCACTCTCCACACTTATGTTGGCTGGCATCCGGGATATCTTGATCATCACGACACCTCACGATGCCGACCAATTCCAGCGACTGCTGGGGGATGGCAGCAGGTTCGGCATCAACCTCACCTACACACAACAACCATCGCCCGATGGCCTCGCCCAGGCCTTTGTATTAGGCGCGGATCATATCGGTGAGGGACCCGTAGCCTTGGTGTTGGGCGACAACATCTTCTATGGCCGCGGAATGGGAACCCAGCTGCGCCGCTTCGAAAACATCGACGGCGGAGCCGTATTCGGGTATCGCGTGGCAGATCCATCTGCATACGGCGTGGTTGAATTTGATGAAAACGGATGCGCCATCTCACTTGAAGAAAAACCGACAGAACCCAAGAGCCGCTATGCAGTGCCCGGCCTGTATTTCTACGACAATGACGTGGTGCAAATTGCACGTGAATTGGAGCCCTCGGCCCGGGGTGAGCTGGAAATTACAGACGTAAATCGCGTTTATCTGGAACGTGGCAAACTGCAAGTGGAAATTCTTCCGCGTGGCACCGCCTGGCTGGACACAGGAACATTCGACGACCTCAGTGACGCCTCCGAGTTTGTGCGCACTGTCCAGCACCGTCAAGGCCTGTCTATCGGCTGCCCTGAGGAAATTGCGTGGCGGCAGGGCTTTCTGTCAGATGATGCACTGCGTGAACGGGCAGAGCCTCTGGCCAAGAGTGGCTACGGCAAATACCTCTTGGAACTTCTGAACGAAGACGCGGAGTCCGCCGCGAAGCGCCTGGAGCTAATTGCTCCCTAGTTTCATGCGGACTCTTTAATGCGAACTCTTTAAACAGCCACGGCACCACACGCTTTCCAGCGGTGGTGCCGTGGCTGTTTGAGCTTCAGGCTAGTTCACAAAGCCCTTCATCCATGTCTTGAGGTCCTCGCCGAACTCCACACGCTCGGACGCGAGCGTGATGACGGCTTTGAGGTAACTCAGCTTGTCTCCGGTGTCGAAGCGGCGGCCCTTAAAGACCACTCCGTACACGCCGGAGCCTTCGCCCTCGCCGGCGGCAAGCGTCTGCAGCGCGTCCGTCAGCTGGATCTCCCCGCCGCGGCCCGGCTCCGTGTTTTCAAGAACGCCGAATACGGAGGGATGAAGTACGTAGCGGCCAATAACGGCTAGGTTCGAGGGCGCCTCACCCGCCGCAGGCTTCTCCACCAAACTGTTGACGCGGACGTAATCCTCACCATCCACTGCAGTGATGTCCGCGCAACCGTAAGCGCTGATCTGTGCCGGATCAACTTCGATAAGTGCGATCACCGAACCGCCAGTCTTCTGCTGCACCTCCATCATGGTGCTCAGCAGGTCCTCGGCCTCGTCAATGAGATCATCGCCGAGCAGGACGGCGAAGGGCTCGTTGCCCACGTGCTGGCTTGCGCAGAGCACCGCGTGGCCCAAACCCTTGGCCTCACCCTGACGGACGTAGTGAATTGGCCCAAGTTCTGAGGCGTACTGCACGGACTCCAGTTTGTCCTTGTCGCCCTTCAGCTCCAACGCACGCTCCAAGCCTGGTTCGCGGTCAAAGTGGTCCTCCAGGGAGCGCTTGTTCCGCCCCGTGATCATTAGCAGGTCGGTCAGGCCGGACTTAACCGCTTCCTCGACGACATACTGGATGGCCGGCCTGTCTACCACCGGCAACATTTCCTTCGGCATTGCCTTGGTGGCGGGCAGGAAGCGAGTCCCCAATCCGGCAGCAGGAATGACGGCTTTGGTTATTGCTTTCCCCGTAGTCATAGCTGAACCTTACAAATCAGGGGCAGGCAAAGGCAATTTTCCGCCACCGAACTGCGGCTCACGCTTCTGTAGAGCCGGGACCCCATCTCGCTGCCCTGCGCAAAGGCACCACCTACTCGCCCGGGTAAGTGCCGGACTCCTCCAAGAACGTAGTTCCGCCTTCATCCGTCACCAGCTGGTCCGATTCGCTCAGGACTGCCGACGCGGAACAGTCCTCGCAGCGGCCAACAAATTGATGGGGGCAGGCCGAGAGGTTGATGCCGTCCCCAGTGGATAGTCTGGCTCGCATGGGATCCTGCCGTTCCTGAATCGTCCAGGCTTGCCGGGAGACTCATTGCTTCAACCACCGCGGTGATGGTGCCGGCGAATTGCTGAGTGGGTCCTGGTTCGCGAAAACCCTCTCCTCGCCGGCACTCCCAGTAAACAACCAAGCCAAGCGGGAAACACGAGTAGCCCATACCCGTTCCTTTAGGCCGACCGTACCTCCCCATACCCGGAAGAGGCGCTACTACCCAAAGCCCCTATGGTTTCGACGGGCTCAACCACCGGCAGTCCGCACAGACTCCCCCACCAGCTTTGGTTTCGACGGGCTCAACCACCGGGCGGGTTGGTTTCGACAGGCTCAACCAACGGGCGGGTCGGTTTCGACAGGCTCAACCACCGGCAGTCCCCTCTGGGACAAACTCAACGGGCCCGGATGGTGCGGTAAATCCCGGTGTGGTCCAGGTCGCCGTCGCCGGCCGCCACCATATCTTCGAAGGCGTTCTGCACGCAGGCCGCGAGCGGGAGTTTCAGTCCCGTCTGTCCGGCGATTTCCATGATGAAGCCCAGGTCCTTGAGCTGGTTCTTTGCGGATCCGCCGCCTTCAAAGTCCTGCTCCACCCACCGCCGTCCCTTTTGCGCCAGGACCTCGGAGTTCGCCAGGCCGCCGGCAAGAACCGTCTGGACCTTCTCCAGGTCCAGGTTGCTGCCTGCCGCCAGGGCCATCGCCTCGGCTAGGGCCGTCACCGTGGCCGCCACAACGATCTGGTTGCAGGCCTTCACGGTTGACCCGGCACCGGTGTCCCCGAACCGCACCACTGTTGAGCTGTAGAGCTCGAACAGCGGTGTCACCCGGTCCACGGCCTCCCGCGGGCCGCCCGCCATGATGCTCAGCCGGGCTTCTTCAGCCCCAATTGTGCCGCCGCTCAAGGGGGCGTCCACCACCACCACGCCCCAGCTGCGCTGGCATCTGTCGGCGAACTCAGCCACCGCCACGGGTGACACTGTCCCGTGGATCACCAGGATGGGGTGCTGTATTCCGGCGGCGCGCCAGCCTTCCAGCAGTCCGTCGCCGCCGTGGAGCAGCGCTTCGACCTGGGGCAGGTCGGGCAAAACGGTAAGAACGACGTCGCGTGCGGCCTCCGCCGGCGAGTCCGCCAGGGTGCCTCCTCCGATTGCCCGGGCCCTTTCCGGTGTCCGGTTCCACAGAGTCAGGGGAACTCCGTGGCTGAGGATGTTCCGTGCGATGGGGGCGCCCATCGGTCCGGTGCCCAGGAGGGCAACGGACGGATAGGTGCCGGGCAGCTGCTGCTGTTCCAGTCTGAGCGTCTGCATGGGCCTAGAAGGGGATGAGTCCGGCAAGGGCGGGCAGGAACGTGCTGAACCACGGGACGGCGGCGAGCACCAGCAGTCCGAGGAACACGGCGATCAGGTAGGGCCAGAAGTGTTTGAGGCTCCGTTCCACCGTTTCGTGCCCCGTGGCGCAGGCCACGTAGAAGCCCACGCCGGCGGGCGGGGCAAAGGAGCCGATGCCCATGGAGATGATCAGGACCATGGCGTACTGCACCGGGTTGACGCCGAAGTCGACGGCGATGGGCAGCAGCAGCGGCGCGAAGATCAGGACCGCGGGGAGGCCTTCGAGCAACTGCCCCATGACCACCAGCAGCACGATGGTGAACAGCATAAAGAGCAGCGGGGAATCGCCCAGCCCCGACATGAGGTCATGGATCTGCTGGGAGACACCGGCAACCGCGAGGGTCTGGGCCAGGGGCGACGCCGCGGCGATGATGAACAGCACCATGCCCGCCGTCGTGGTGGTTTCCCGCAGTGTGTCACCCAGCAGCTTCCTGCTGCCGCGCCGGTACGCTGCGGCGAGGATGAACGCGTAGGCCACTGCCACCGAGGACACTTCGGTGGGGGTGGCGAAGCCGCTGAGGATTCCCACCACCATGCCCACCGGGAGCAGCAGGGTGGGGATGGCGAAGAACGTCGCTGTGCCGCGGGCCCGCCAGGTGGCCTTCGGGCTGGCGACGCCGCCCTGCTTCTTGGCGCGGAGGAAGACCAGGGCCATGACCACCAGGGCAAGGAAGGCCGCCGGAACGAAGCCGGCCAGGAACAGCGTGGTGGTGGAGATGGTGGTGATGGAGCCGAGGATGAGCAGCACGATGCTCGGCGGAATGGTTTCACCCATGATGGCGGAGGCGGACAGCACGGCCACCACTTCACCGCGGGGGTACTTCCGCTCTTCGAGCATGCCGCGCATGGTGGTGCCCACTGCCGCGACGTCTGCCACCTTTGAACCGGAGATGCCGGAGAAGATGTACATGGTGACCACCACTACTTGGAGCAGACCACCGCGGAGGTGTCCGATGAGGGCGTCCACGAGCCGGGCCAGCGGAAGGGTCAGTCCTGCCGAGTTCATCACAGTTCCGGCGAGGATGAAGAAGGGGATGGCCAACAGGACGAAGCCTTTGGCTCCGGATGCCATACCGATGGGGATGGCACTGATTTCGGAGATGCCGCCCAGGTACAGGTAGATTCCCGAGGCCAGGGCCAGAACGAACGCGATGGGCAGGCCGAGGAACAGCAGGATGAACAGGACTGCCAGGACCACCGCGAGGAGGGCATTGGGGGACGCGTAGTAGAACAGCGGCTGGGCCATGGCCACGAGGGCAAAGAGGACTGCTGTAATGCCCGCGGCCACCAGTACGGGCCGGCGTTCCTGGCGCCACAGTTTCAGCAGGGCGAACCAGGCGATGAGGACCATGCCGAGCGAGAAGGGCAGTGAGACCCAGAAGACGGGCAGCTGCAGGATGGGGGTCTTCTCTTCGAGCTGCTGGACCAGGGTGGGAACAAAGAGGGCGAAGGTGCCGGCGCTCATCACCAGGACGAGCCAGTCCACGAGGGCCGCCAGGTAGGGCTTCCAGGCCGCGGGGAGACGCATGATGAGGGCCTGGACGGACATGTGCGCGCCCTTGGGGTACGCGATGGCACCGCCGATGAATGCGATGGTCAGGAGCGCGATTTCGGAGACTTCCTGCGTCCAGAGGACTGAGTCGCCGGTGATGACCCTGATCATGATGTTCAGCAGGATGACCACGAGCTCTGCGATGATGGCCGCACCCACCACACCTTCGAGGGCTTTATCGAACCACAGTGCGCCGCTCCAGCGCGGTGGGACGTGGTCGTGGTGGAGGATTTCTTCCGCGTCTGAGGGGATGACCTCCTCTATTTCCTCGGGGGTATTGATGTGTTTCATGTGTCTTCTTCCGGACTGTCGACGTTGAGAGTGGGATGCGGTGGGCGGGGTCCGGGGAGCGGTGGGCTCCCCGGACCGCGCGTGCTACTTGCTGGCGTTGAAGGAGACTGCCTGGTCGAAGAACTCTTTGCCGATCAGGTTCGAGAACTCCGGGTAGAGGCTCTTTGAGGCGGCCTTGAATTCTTCGAGGCCCGAGGCGCTGACCTCGTTGGCCTGCATGCCCTTGGCCTTCAGCTCGTCCAGCTGCTTCTTGGACTGCTCCTCGTCATAGCCGGTCTTGAAGGTTGCCGTCTCTTCCGAGGCCTCGGTGACGGCCTTCTTCTGGTCCTCGGAGAGGCTGTCCCACTTCTTGGAGGACAGCGCCAGGACCCAGGCGTCGTTGATGTGGTTGGTCAGGGAGACGTACTTCTGGACCTCGGAGAACTTGTTGGTCCACGGTACTTCGATGGGGTTTTCCTGCCCGTCGATGGTGCCGGTCTGCAGGCCGGTGAAGACCTCGGAGAACGCCATGGTGGTGGGGCTGGCGCCGAGCTTGGTGAAGTAGTCGGTCCACAAGGTGTTGCCGGGGACGCGGATTTTCAGGCCCTTCAGGTCCGAGGGCTGCTGGATGGGCCGGACGGAGTTGGTGATTTCCCGGCCGGTACGGGTCAGGAAGCTGACCGCAACCGTGTCCTTTTCGGCGAGTTTGTCCTTCAGTTCCTTGCCGGGCTCGCCGTCCAGGAAGGCTGCCTCCTCCTTGGTGTCCTTGAAGAGGTAGGGGATGCTGATGGCGTTCATCTCCGGCACCACCGAGGCGTACACGGACGTCGAGAGGATCAGGGCGTCCAGGGACCCTCCCTGCAAACGCGTGACGGCGGCGTTCTGGTCGCCGCTGAAGCTTGTTCCGTTGGGAACCACCGTGACAGTCACGGAACCATTGGATGACTTCTTGACCTGGTCCGCAAAGTGCTGTGCGGAAACACCCACAGAGGAGGTGAGCGGGTCCGGGATGGAGAGTTGGATCTTGGCGGGCGGGGCGCCAGTCCCGCCGGGTGCAGGGGAGGCGCAACCGGCGAGGACTGAGGCTGCCAGGGTGCAGGCGAGCGCCCCGGTGAGGGCGCGGGTCTTGGAATTCATGTGAAGCCTTTCTTCTTTGGAAGGAGTCTTGTTCCGGAGGCGTGAACGCTGTCTGGGGTCCATTGCCGCGCCCGGGGCAGTGCGTGGATGGTTAGGCGGTGACTGCGGTTTCCGAGACGAGGGCTTCGGTTTCCCGGCGAAGCTCAAGGGCCTGTGCCAGGGAGTCATCCATGATGACATCGTCCCAGCCGACGATTCCGCCCTTGGGGACGTCATTCCGGAGTTCCACGTGGTGGGCCAAGGCTACGGGGAGCGCGCCTGTTGCCACCGAGTGCTTTGCCGAAACCAGCTGGCCCCATACCGTGTACCCGCCTTCGCCGTCGAGGAACTCGCCGGCCTTGAGGTCCTTTTTGGCGGTGGCTACCACGTCGCCGAAGAACCCGATGGGGGCACCCGTGGCAACCCCGCGCAGGACCGCGTTGGCGATGGACATGTTCAGCTCCAGGCCCACGTAGTGGTACGGGCGGTAGAGCGCCGCGTACTGGCCGGTGGGGTCCGGGTGCCAGGGGTACTCGTTGAAGCAGCCGGAGACATAATCGTTCGTGGCCTTGACCACCACGAACACGCCCTCCTGCGTGTTGTGGGGGATCCAGGTGCCGTCGCGCTTGACGCTGGACATGACTTCCACGCTGCCTTCATGGGCGAGGACTCCCCCGACGTCCGCCGGACGGCAGATGGTGGCGATCTCCTCGACGTCCCCCGGCGTGAAGGTCAGCCCGGAGTCAGAGGGCACCAGTCCCGCGCCGTTGGCCACTGCCGCCATCTCAATGGAGGCCTTGGTGCCGTCACGGAAGGAGGTGTGCATGTTGGGGTTCAGCTGACCGGAGTCGGTCAGTTCCTTGGAGAACTCCCAGTTCTCCCACACGTTGTCCGGGTTCATCTCGTGGTAGTGCTCAAGGAATTTGGCGCCCTTGCCGGCGCAGACGACGTCGAAGCCGCTGGTGCGTGCCCAGTCCACCAGTTCCATGATCAGTGCCGGCTGGTCCCCGTAGGCCATGGAGTAGACCACGCCTGCGGCTTCAGCGCGCCGGGCCAGGGCCGGCCCGGCCAGAGCGTCCGCCTCGACGGTGACCATGATGATGTGCTTTTTGGTTTCGATGGCGCGCAGGGCGTGCTTCACGCCGACGATCGGGTTGCCTGTTGCTTCGACAATGATGTCGATGTCCACATCAAAGAGCTCATCGGCATTTGCGACGATGGCCGTTGAGCGGTCCCTCAGCGCGGTGGCGATGTCCGGGGCGATCTGGTTCTTGGGCCATCCCACCAGGTCAAAGGCGCCTTCTGCGCGCTTGACGTTGATGTCGGCGATTGCCACCACATGGATTCCGGGGATGTTGTTCGCCTGGGCCAGGTACATGGTGCCGTAACGTCCGGCTCCAATAAGTCCGACCCGGATGGGGCGGCCGTCTTGCTCGCGGTCGCTCAGAAGCTTGTGAAGGTTCATGGGGATCTCTCTGCTTGCGTTCAGCGCGGAAGCATCCTCCACCGGGACTTGGCGGAGCAACTTCTTCGTCGCTAACTGGAATTCTCGAACCGGAGTGGAACCGGTTCCACATTTGTACCAGTCGGTGTTAGGCTGTGTCAACAATCACTTCGCAGGGCCAAAAGGTCTGCCGGATACGGCGGACTGGAGCAGATGCGGGGACCGCCTACACGATTTGAAAGAGGAGGAGCAATGAAGAAGCCCCCAACAATCCGCGATGTCGCAGCGGCGGCGGGCGTCTCAGTCTCCGTCGTATCCCGCGTCCTGAACCCGGAGTCGGGGCCGGTAGCTCCGGCAAAGCGCGAAACGGTGCTGAGAGTCATCGAGGAACTGGCGTACCGGCCGCGTGCCGCCGCGCGTGAGCTAAGCGTGGGGAGCACGCCCACCGTGGGGCTGGTGGTGGCGGACCTCGCCAACCCGTTCTTTGCCCAGCTTGCGGACCGCATTGTGTGGGAGGCCCGCAGCCACGGTGTCCAGGTAATGGTCATGACCACACAGGAGGACCCCCACCTCGAGGCCGATTCCCTAGACACCCTCCTTGACCGTTCGGTGGCGGGAGTCATCGCCACGCCAACAGGAGCGAACATTGAAAAGTGGGCACGCCTCCAATCCATGGGCGTGGACGTGGTCTTCGTGGACCGCACCATCCCCGAACTGGGGAACGTCGACGTCGTAAGCATTGCGAACACAGACTCTGCCCGGCGCGCTACTGAATACATGCTTAGCCTGGGGCACAAGCGCATCGGCCTCATTTCCGGGCCTGTCACCACATCAACGGGGCGGGCAAGGATCCAGGGCTACCAGGGCGCCCACGAGGCCTACTCGGTCAGCATGGATCCCCAGCTGATACGCGATGTGCCGTTCAGGGGAGACGGTGGAGGCGACGCCGTGGGGTCCCTCCTGGCCCTCCCTGACCGTCCCACCGGCCTCATCGTGGCCAACACCGCCCAGGTGCAAAGCTCCGTCCGGCGCCTCATCCAGACGGGCGTGCAAATACCTGAGGAGCTCTCGGTCATAGTCTTTGACGACAATCCATGGACCGAGCTGACAACGCCTCCGCTCAGCGTGATCCGCCAGCCCATCGACATGCTCGCAGTCCATTCCCTCGAACTGGTACTGGGACGCATGCAGGGCAAGCTCCCTTCCGCCCCGCGCGTCATCGAAGTCAACGCAGACTTTGTCCCGCGCAGCAGCTGCTCCCCGCTCCTCCTGACACCCAGCCGATAAGGAAACACCATGACTGTTATTGTTACCGCCATCTTCACCCCCAAGGACGGGGCGTTCGACGACGTGGTGGCCGCCCTCTCCCCCGCCATTGCCGAAGTACACGACGAGCCCGGATGCGAGCTCTATGCCATCCATGAGGCACCCAACGGCCAGATCGTCATGATCGAAAAGTGGGAATCCGCGGAGCTGCTGGACGCCCACGGCGCAGGAGAACCCGTCAAGCGCCTGAATGCCTCCCTTGAAGGCCTCCTGCAGGGGCCCGTTGAGGTCACCCGGCTCGCGCAGATCCCCGCAGGAACACCTCACCAGGGCACCCTCTGATGAAGCCCGTCATTGTTGTTATGGGTGTGTCCGGAGCAGGGAAATCGACAGTCGGGGCCGCGCTTGCGGAACGCCTGGGCGCTGCATTCGTCGACTCCGACTCGCTGCACCCGCAGGCGAACGTCGAGAAGATGGCCGCGGGGACGCCGCTCACGGACGAGGACCGGTGGCCCTGGCTCGATCTGGTGGGGGCTGAGCTGGTTTCAGATCACGCTGATGGGATTGTGGTTGCCTGCTCCGCCCTGAAGCGCGCTTACAGGGACGCCATCAGGGCCAAAGCACCCTCGGCAGTGTTCGTTCAACTGCAGGTGGAGCTTCCGCTCCTGCAAGACCGGGTTGCCCGGCGGCCCGGACACTTCATGCCCGCTTCACTGCTGACGTCCCAGCTGGAGACACTGGAGCCCCTTGAACCGGACGAGGCAGGACTAACAGTGTCCACGCAGGAAGGAATCGAGGCGACTGCCGAAGTGATCGTCTCGCAGCTCCGCGCCCCTGCGGCAGCCACGTCCTGAAGCAAGGCTGCCTGCATTGGGTCTCGGGATGAGGTGGGCGGGGTGCTTTCGCCAAGCTTGGTTTCGCTCCCCACCCGCGCCCTCGCCTCGCAAGCTCGGCAGGGGAACCCTGCGTGCGTGGGCCCGACTCAACCACCGGGCTGGGTTTTGGTACTCAACCGCGGAACTGCGGCTCGCGCTTCTCCTGGAAAGCCCTGAATCCCTCGGCGTAGTCGTCGGTTTTGCAGAGCCTTGCCTGCTCGGTGTTCTCCTGGGCCATGGCCTCCCACAGGCCCAGGCGCTGGTCCCGGATGTGGGCCACCAGCTCCTTGCTGGCGGTGAAGGCACCGGTGGCACCGCGCGCCACCTTGGCCACGATGGCCCGGGTGTTTTCCAGCAGTTCGTCCGCCGGCATGGCGCGGCTGAACAGCCCCTGCGCCACGGCCTCGGTACCGCTGATAAGCTCGGCCGTGTAGATCAGGTCCAGCGTCCGGTGCATGCCCAGCCGCTCCGTGAAGTACCAGTGCCCGCCCGAATCCAGCGTCGCGCCCAGCTTGGCGAACGGCGACCCGAACTTCGCGTTCTCCGCCACGTACACCACATCCGTGGCCAGCAGCAGTCCCAGCCCCACGCCCAGGCAGGCCCCGTGGGCCGCCGCGAACGTGGGAGCCGGGAACGCGCTCATCTTCTTCAGCAGCGGCTCCACCAGCCCGCTTAGGTACGTCGCGGCGTCGTCATTCTCCGGATTGACGCCTGAAATGTCCCGGCCCGCGCAGAAGGCGCGGCCCTCTCCCCTGAGCAGCAGCGCCCGCACCTCACCGCGGGAGGCGGCGGCAGCAGCGTCGTCGTACGCCTGGGACAACTCCGCCAGCGCCTGCTCATCCAGCGAGTTCAGCTTGTGCGGTGCGTTCAGGACGATCTCGGCGACGTTGTTGCTGATGGAGAGGGAAATCATTTGTTCCTTCTTTCTGGGTTTCGACAAGCTCAACCACCGACGGGCTTGGTTTCGACAGGCTCAACCACCGGGGGTTCGACGGGCTCAACCACCGGCCTCGGCTCGACCACGGAAACCACCGTTACACGTCGAAGTCGACGGTGACTTCCTTGCTGGTGGGGTGGCTCTGGCAGGTCAGGACGTACCCCTTATCCAACTCATCCTGCTCCAGCACATACTTCTCGTCCATGGTCACGCAGCCGGTGACCACCTTGGCCCGGCACGTGCCGCACACTCCCCCGGCACACGCGAACGGCACATCCGGGCGGTTCTTGTACGTCTCCTTGGACTCGTCCACCACCACGGGCCGGCCCGCATGCCCCTCCGGCTTGGCCGGCTTGCCCGACGTAAACAGCTCGAACCGGATGTTCTCCGGCTTCACCCCGCGCGCTCGGCCAAGGTGTCCCGGCACAGCTGCACCAGCTCAAACTGATCAGCGGCGCGATCCGCTCCACAAACAACTTTGCCAAAAGGACCACGCATGTCCTTATCTGCGGCCTGCATAGCCGAATGAGATTTCCACGCCACGCACCTCAGGGAGCCTCACGTATCAACTAAATATCCAGGAGTATTTCGCGCAGGGAATTACCGGCACAACAGTAAGTTGATCGGGTTGTCGGACCGGGAAATCCAGCAGTAAGAAAGAGGTGCAGTGGCGACACCGAATTTCGCCTTGGGGAAGACACCGGGTTATTAGTTGACGATTCCAAATACTATGCTTTCCCCATGGGGAACTTCGCAACAACGCTATACAACATCAAGGGTGCGGCCTTGCGCCCTCTGCGCATTGGCAGTCGCCGCATATTGTGGACGCCAAATCAGGGTCTGGGCTTCGGCAATTTCCTGTACCTCTGGCTGCACGCTCATCTGGAACAGGCGGCAGGCCGTGACTATCGTGTGTTTGAGACGCCCGCGATGAGTCCATGGCTGACAGCGTTTCCTCTGCTGCGCGAGCGGCTTGCAATCAGCTCGGACAGCATCCGTTTTCGGGACCGGCGTGAGTGGCGCCACGACACGTTGTTTCAGGCCTTTGGCACCGAGTACACAAGAACCGAACTGCGGGAATTCATCACCACGTTCCTTGTCCCGCACCTCGAGCCGGAAGTGCAGGCGCCGGGAACTGTAGTGGTTAACATAAGGCGCGGCGACTACTATTCGGTCCCTCATTTCCGGAAAGCTTACGGCTTCAATATCGCCGGCTACCTGGAGGCTGCACTTGAAGTGGCAAAGGAGGCAGAGGACATTCCCAAAGCCACTGTAGTATCCGACGATCCGGCGTGGTGCAGGTCCAACCTGGACGCCATCCTCACCGAGCATGCCGGTACCGTCGAGTACGTTCCCAAAACGGCGGGGCCGCTGGAGAACTTTCGCGCAGTGTCAACAACACGACGGCTGATCGGTACTAACAGCACCTTCTCATACTGGGGCGGCTACATAGCCGACGTGGTGCATTCCGACGCCCAGATCGTCATGCCCGAGTTCCACGCCCGCTGGCAGCATGATCCCTCCGCCTACCAGCTTGACCCCAATTGGGACATCATCCGGGCTCTTCCCTCTGGCTGGGACGAACCCCGCGAGGATCTTGTTGTAGCTACCTGATTTTTCGGTCGCTGGCTTTGCAGCTGGCGAGGAAGCTCATGTTGCTTCCTCCGCCGTCGTTACCGCTTCTGCAGATCGGTCCGTCCTCTCTAGGCGGGATAGCCCGGGCATTGGCGCGTCCGTACCCCAGCGCCTCGCAGCGCGGGCAGCCGCGCTGGAGCCGACCCAGTTCGCCAAACGGCGGCTGGGATCCTCAATAAGTCGGAAGAACAATTCAGTGGTCAGCACAACAACTGGCCAGGCAACCGCCACGGCAAGCCAAGGTGCGCCGGGGAAAACCAAGGTGGCCGACACAATGATCGGTTCATGCACCAAGTACAGACTGAACGATCTGGTAGCGAGCCAGACGACAGTGCGTCGGCTCGAAAATCTTATGGCAGGGCTCCACACCAGGAACGCGATAACGAGGGCCGTGCAGGCTATCAACAGGAGCAGCCTCCGGGCAGGAACCCCTGGCGTGGACCATACGGCCGAAAAGAGAACAGCTGCGGCCGCCATGGATGCAATCCCGACAGCCTTTCTGTCAGCCAGTGCGCCTATGTGTTTGTAGCCCGCAGCCAGAAAGGCACCTATGCCAAACATAGGCAGGTATTGGAGACAGTCACTACCAATTGACAGTCCAGCAGATGCGAGCAGGATCATGCCACTGGCACCGGCCAGCCACCAGCGCCGAAGCAACACCGCCAACAGGACAAAAACCGGCAACAACAGAGAGAAGATCAACTCCCACTTCAGACTCCACAACACCGAGTTGTATCGGCCCGTGCCCAGCAAAGCGAACGCTTCACGAACTAGGCCTTTGAGCGTTATGGCGCCACTGTGGACATCAACCCACCAGGTCTGTTCCGGCGATGTGACTCTTGGTACCGCAGCGACCAATACTGCTGTCAGAACAACCGCCGCCACGATTGGCACGTACAAGCGCAGAAGCCGTTTGGGATAATAACTGACCCAGGAAGGACTCCGGGCCCCAAAGAAGGGAAGAACCAGAACGAAACCGGAAAGGATGAAGAACACAAAGACCGCTTCTCCACCTGCGAACAACGCGTTAAAGGGTGATCTCTGTACGGCGCTTACCCAGGCATCCGGCTCATGCCTGGAAGACCGTTCCAGCCCATCCGCCCAGGTGGGAAAGATCAGCGCCGTATGACTGAACACCACTATCAAGGCTGCGATTCCTCGCAGGCCATCCAAGCCTTCTAACCTGCGACCCATTAGCAGCTCCCCAAAGCAACATTTACCCGGCAGCCTGCACGGGCAGTTCGATCCTATGCATATGGGGATAGAACCCTGAAATCGTAGCCAAACTTACGCCCATCTACTGAAATCCGCCCTGGCGAAATCGACTTCGTTTAGCTTTTTTGCACCCTTTCATCCGCCGTTTTAGTACTGCAGCATCGGAGGTTCTAGGCTCGGCTCATGAAGGTATTGGTTACCGGCGGGACCGGCTATATCGGCTCGCATCTGCTCTTTTTCTCCTCGAACAAGGCCACGAGGTAGTAATTTTCGATAACCTGGCTAATTCGAGCGTTGAATGGATCCTCCGTTGCGGATCCCTTGCAGTACTACAGGACCAACGTGGTGGGCACTCTCAACCTGTTGCAAAGCATGGCCGCTGCCGGCGTTCGCAAGCTGGTATTCAGCTCCTCAGCGACCGTGTACGGGGCTTCGGAGGAGGTTCCCCTGAAAGAGTCCTCCCCACTCGGCGCAACCAACCCGTACGGTCGCACCAAGGAACAGATTGAGGACATATTGTCGGATCTGAGCGCTGCCGACCCCCGATGGAGCATCGCTTTGAGCGAAAACCCGACGGGATTCGCACCACAGGTTGCTGTACACGAGGGCCAGCAGGATTAGCGACTAAGGCGGGACATCAAATCCCGGACAGAATGTACCCAGAATTAGCGCCAGGGACTTACTGGCGTTGGGGGCCGGCTCCGAAAGCAGGACCAAATGAGGGTTTCCAGTTTCTGGAGGCCCTCTGCAGAGGCAGTTCCAGGAACCGCCACGAGGCATAAGCCAAGGGGACCGTGAGCGCCACCGCCAAAAGAGCACTCCACTCGGCTCCTGCGACCGCAGAGAACCCGAAAACAACTACGAGCTGCTGCACCGGAAAAGCATAGATGTACATCCCGTAGGAAATATCATTCTTCACGCCCACCCGGGTGGTCATCACCGCACCGAGCCACAGCAACAAGACGGCAAAGGGAAGAGGTCCCGCCCAGTTCTGCACACCCAGAGCCCAGGTCAGGGAAAAGAGCAGAGTCGCGACTATGCCAACGGCTGCATTGGTACGAAGCCGCCCTCTGAGCGCAAAGACAAGCATGCCGGAAACGAAGAACGCCCAGAGCCTCAGGGCCGGGACAGCCCGGTCAACTACCCCAAGGCTGCCGTCACCGAATCGCGTTGCAACCGCCGCAGAAAGAACCAGCAGTACGGTGGTGAGCACTGCTACCTGATGTTTTCTGACGAAGGGAAAGCTCAGCAAAACACCAGCGGTCACATAAGCGCCAAACTCGAAGAAAAGTGTCCACAAGGAACCGTTCCAGGAATCGTGATGGGGGACGCCGCTGAGGGTGTCACCCACGGCCAGTTCCCCGAGCCACAACGTCATATTCTGCAGGATGTAATTGACCGCGTCCCACACGTTGTAGCTGCGGTGGGATACCAGCACTGAGAGGGGTGCGAACACAAAAGCTGTGATGATCAGCACCATCCAGAAAGCCGGATAAATGCGTACGGCGCGCCGCCACATAAACGTTCCAAACTCCAGCCGCAGCCTTGACCCCGCAATCAGATAGCCACTAATCGCAAAAAAGCCATTAACCGCCCACGTTCCGAGCAGGAATGCGGGCCATTCAGGTTGAACTCCCGTGAGCGGATAGGTGTGCCAAAAAATGACGCTAGTGGCGAGCAGCAGCCGGATGAAATTGAGCGAATTGTCCCTTGAGTCCAAAGCGTCCCCAATCGCCTTTTGCCCAAGTTTCAACATAAACATCCCACCCCAATAGTCATATGAAAATAATACGGCAAAATTAACCCAGCATGCTTCCTACTTGTGGTGTCAGAAATGTAATCTGCATCACCGTGATTTCCAAGGACGTAGAGTCCGATGCGTTCAATAACCACGTAATTAGCCTTCCCCGGAGGCCCCTTCCGCTGTGCGGCTTTTCCGCCGGTCCCGCCATTTCTCCAGCAGCCGCCTTAGTACCGCACTGCAGCGTTTCTCCCCGGTCTCGTATAGTAGCCAGGAAGCGCCGATTGACACTGCGGCGGCCAACAACATAGCCCAATCCCGGCCCACGAACGGCAGCACAGCAGTGATGGTGACATAGCCGATGACGGCGTGGATGATGTACAGGGAGTAGCTGATCTTCCCCAGCCATTGAAGGGCGGCAATGGTGAGCCAGGAGGTTGTTGTCCGCATGGTTACCGTTACGAAGAATGCGCAAATACCTGCTACGACCGCAGCGTCCACCCAACTGTGCAGAACGCCTGTTACGAAGACGGCACTGCCGGACGAGAGCAGCAGGAGGGGCGACATCCTCCTCTGAGCCCTGGCAGTAAAAGCCAACATTCCTGCACAGAACAGAGGAGCGTATTCCGCGAGCGTGAGATTCAAAACAATCTTCACCGGCGTTATCACGGATTGCGGATCAATGCCCTGGCTGTACGGTCCCGCCCAGATGGCCACAAGGACAGCCATCAACAGCCAAAAGAAGGACACCCGGGAAACGACTCTGTCAGACAAACGGCACCGGGTGACGATCAGTAGGACAGCTATCAGGACATAAAACTGAAGCTCCACCGCCAGGGTCCAGTAGACGTCGACTGCGTTGGGAACCTGCAGCCATCTTTGACCCATGGTGAAATTCAGGAGTGCTTCCCAAGCGGAGAGCCGGAGATGCGGCTCGTGAAGGACCGGTGCCACCGCGAGCGCAATAATCAGGGACAACCAGTACGCGGGATATATGCGCGACGCCCGGGATATGACGAAATCACTGGGCTCCGTTGCCCTGCGGGCGGACATCAGGATAACGAAACCGCTGATAAGGAAAAACAGCTGGACGCCAAATGCGCCATAGGGGAAATCGAAGAAGGCTTTAGGGGCATCCACATTTATGGTGTCGTATGCACCCGTGAAGTGCGAGACAAGGACAGCGACGGCAGCCAGTCCCCGAAGCCCATCGAGTTCGCTGAATCTGCCGGTGGTCATCGCTTAGGCCGTGCGTCCAAGGGTCTCGCTACGCCCGGTGTGTAACTTCACGGCGTAACCGAGGACGATAAATCCGGGGATCGAAAGAAAAACCTCACCCAGCTTCCATGCGCAGACAAGCAAGGCAATCGTCGCGGCTTCGACATACAAAACCTCGGCCGTCCGGGCCATCCTTTCGAATGGGCGCAGCCCACAGAGGAGGTAGGTCCCAATTATGACGACGAAGAAGAGGAAACCGCCCTCCACAATAAGAGCTAGGTAGGAATCGTGGAAAAACCATTGGCGCCCGGCCATGTCCACGTATGACTCCCCCAGTCCCAGACCGTACCAAGGTGCGCTTTGCGTCTTGTCAATTGCAGCTTCGCCGATACGCTCCCGCAGGTCATCCGACCCCTCCCGGTCCCTGAAAATCCACGTCCTGGCCAGGTTCGCCTCGACGTACTGAAGGCCCACAATCAGCAGTATCCCGAGTCCTGCACGCCCAACGCGAGACAGCTTGGAACTGACTGTCACCCAGATAATGGCGGCGGCTAACGCCGCGAGGCTGGTCCGCGAGCCCGTAAGGAACACCCCAAAAATGCCTGCGGCAACAGCTATCGCCCGCAGACGCCGGCTGGAGGTGGCAGCAGCAATCAGAAGCGGGAAGATGGTGTAATACAAACCGGCGACATTCTTGTCACCCAGAAAGCCGGTCAGTACCCCCCCATACGTGTCAGGAGCCACCCCGGCATAAAACAAGACGGCATTTCCGATCAGGGCGAGGCAAGCGCCGTGAAGCCCGGCCCGAAGATTAACGCGGCCTGAACAAATCACACCCAGCAGCGATACCATGGACGCAATCCGGGCTGCCCGTCTGAGCCAGTCAATATCGTTGATCGTCGAGCTGAATGCCAGGAAAATCAGCAGCAGTCCGAGGATGGGAAGCAGCCATTGAGCCGACGGCGGACGGTGGCTGGGAGGGCGCAGGAGCGCCAGCAGTACCAGTGCTACGGCCGCCAGCTCGCTGACGGGAATGGCCCCGGGCATCCCGGGAACATGAAAACCGTCGAAAACAAAAAGGGCAAAAAGGAGACCGTCGGTGAATCTGCCGCGGCCCCTCAGGACGGGCGGCCTGGGCGGGTTCTGATGACGGCTCCGCATCCCGGCTTGTCTGTAGGAATGCGTGACACTATGGCTCATACGGGCGATTCTTCAAGTATTAATGCCTCAATCCCTGCATGAAGCTTCATCCGAAAACGGTCTTCCGAGAAAACGCTAACATGGTCCTTAATTTCCGCAGGATCCCACTGCTCAGCTTCAAAGCCGAGGACAGCGTCTCTAATGCAGGCAGCCAAGGGCTCATCAAAGAACGTTCCGGTGGTGCCCTCCAGGATGGTATCCAGGTATCCTCCAGCACGAAGGGCGATGGTGGGCTTGCCCCATGCCGCGCCTTCCAAGGGAGTGATGCCAAAGTCTTCGTGGGACGGCGCAACCACAGCAGTCGCCGAGGCGTACGCCCACCGCATCTGAGCATCGGTGATGTTGGACGCGAAGCGCACGTTCGGGGAAGCTGCTGCCTTGAGTTCCTCGAGCAAAGGCCCAGCACCAATGACAAGAAGGCGCTTATCCAGATCCCGAAACGCCTCAATGGCCTGGTCCACGTTTTTGTAGGGCAAAAGACGTGAGACCACCAGGTAGTGTCCGCCCTGTCCGACGAAATCTTCAAGGCCGGGAATTGGCTCCCGGTTGCCTTCGATGTCCACGCTGTGGGGTGGATGCAATATATCTACATCCATTCCGTAGACGTCATTGATCCGCTCCTGGACTACGGTGGAGTTGGCCACATAGACGTCGGCCCGGGATGCAGCGCGGCGGTCCCAACGCCGCAACGCTGGTCCCAGAATCCGAAGGGCCACTCCTGCCGGGAAATTTCGCCGCGAACTGCCGACGTACTGATCCGTGAGGTAAAGCCAGCGTGCAGGTGAATGGCAGTAGACGAACGTCCTGCCTGTGGTGCTGAACCCGTGTGCCCATCCGCTCGAAGAGGCCAGGACAATGTCGGCGGGAATTTTCAGGGAAGTGGAAGTGTAGGCCAGCAACGGCAGGGCGGCCCGGTGGTTCTTGCGGAAAAAAGAAAACTTGTTCAACGGCGAGGTCACAATGTCGGCGTTGGCGAATTCCGGGTAGGTCCCTTCAGGATGGTAAAGCGTGGTGTAGATCTTGGCGTCAGGAAAGGCCCTGTGCATCGCCAGGACAACCCTCTCGGCCCCGCCTTTTTGCGTCAAATAGTCATGCGTAATCGCCACAATAGGCTTGCGTTTGGCCACAGTAAATTTCCCCCCAATA
This sequence comes from Pseudarthrobacter sp. W1I19, assembly GCF_030817835.1. NCBI lineage: Bacteria > Bacillati > Actinomycetota > Actinomycetes > Micrococcales > Micrococcaceae > Pseudarthrobacter > Pseudarthrobacter sp. W1I19. Next base: position 836,794 of record NZ_JAUSZR010000001.1, on the reverse strand, counting down.
AAATTACCGGTCTAGAGAAGAATTAGAACCGGCTTAAGGCTCTCGTCGGATAACGAATTCCGGCAAGTCCGGCGGATTCAACGGTCAGTGCTACCAATTTCTCGGCTACCGCACCGGGAAGCAGACCCGCCGTACGATCAATAAAGGCTGCCCAGGGCCCGACGCTCTTTTCCGTGGCAACCGCACTGGCAGCCCACACCACATTGCCCCAAATTCCCGTCCGCTGCGGGCCCTTTCCCAGTGCGTCCGACCCGTGCAACTCGATAAACAATTCCCTCGCTGCGCCGGAATGGAGGGCCCTCAGCGCCCGGATCGGTGTGGTTGTTGCCGCCACGTGATGGGGCGTGCTGAGCTGGGGATCTATTCGTACCTTGACGCCCGCCTTGTGGAGCCGGTAACCGTAGTCGACGTCTTCCCAGCCGTATGTCCTGTATCGCGGGTCGTAGCCCTTTATTCGGAAATGGACGTCCCGGAGGACGGACACGTTTCCGGCCCAATACCGCCACTGGTTCTCTGGTTCCGCCGCCATCGCATCGCGCCGAAATTTCCGGTCTGCATTCCGCCCATACACTCTGGCGTACGGGGTGTGCGGCAGGATGTTTTCGTAGAGTCCTATCACGCCGGCCGGTTCGCCCTGGTGTCCGGCGATATGCCTCTCCAGAAAGTCTGTTCGCGGCTCGAGGTCATCGTCGCACCGGACAAGCACCCGTCCGGATGCCTTTTCGAAGCCAGCGTTGAGAGCCGCAGTCCGGCCTTTATTTTCGCCGAAAACTATGGCCTGCAACCGGAACGGGACATCGGCGGAAACGCTCTTCAAATAGCCCGCTGAATCGTCCGTGTCGCCATCCACCACCACAATGACTTCAAAGTCGTCGGTACTCTGACGCGAAAGTGCCGCTAAGAGGACCGGCAGACGCCGAGCTCCCCCACGGCTTGGAACGATGACACTGGCGGCGACAGGGTTATGCATGGCGAACGTCCTCCGGCGAAGAGTAACCAATCTCTGACAACAGGAATTTGAGCCGTTGGCGGCCGGCCTGCGGTGAGAACATGCGCTCCCAGCGGTCGAAACAACCTTGCAGGTCGGACTCTTCAGAGTCGACGGCCAGCGTGATCATGTTGGCAAGGCCGACGGCGTCCCCCCGTTTCGCAATCCATGGATAGTCCCTGCCCACTACCTCAGGAAGGGCTCCGGCATCCGAGACAACAAGCGGGACCTTGGCCGAGAGCGCCTCCGCCGCCACGAGTCCAAAAGGCTCCGGCCAAAGCGAGGGACACACCAAAACATCAACGCGGCCAAAGAATTCGGCTGGCGTAATCCAACCGGTCCTCTCCACCGAGTCACCCAGCGCCGCCACGGAATCGTCCACGACCGAGGACGACTTTGCGTCTACGAAGCGCGGTTCACCGGCCAGGACAAGACGAAACTTACGGCCGGAACGGCGTTGCAGCTCGCGTATGGCCCCGCACAGGACCACGACTCCCTTTTCCGTCGAGGTCCTGCCCAAAAATCCGACCCGGACTGTGCCGGTCCCAACGTCCGAAAGCGTCCTGCGCCGGGCGTGCACTACCGGATGTACCCAGTTATGCAATACCCGCGATCCGCGAACTGCTGAAGCCATGTCAGCGGACGGAACGACGGTTGCTATAGCTCCCCACCTGGACATCGCAGCGAGAAGCCGGAGTTTTCCGACCGGGCGCTGGTGCAGATGCACTACGCGCCTCTTCCGTGCGGCTGTGGATACCGACGGCAAGAGGCCGTTGCACCATAGAAGGCCGAGGCGTTCACGCCGGTCCCAGCGGCGAAGCGACAGAACGTACTGGAGCCGCGTGCGGGCAGGCAACACAACCGTGCTAAAACCCCGGTCCCGGGCGAGATCCACCAAACCTGACGGTGCAGACGGTCCCACTACAACGACGTCGAAACCCAGCCCCACCATGGCCTCTGCGACATTCAGGAGCATTACCTCGCCGCCGCCGATGTCACCGTTGTTGGTAGCGAGGGCAATTCGCCCGTGCAGTGTTCCCTTGGTGGTCATGCTGCTGCCTGCTCGTATACGGCGGCGATGCGCGCCGCCATGTCGGATACGGTGATGGTGGCGGGTCCTCCGGGCAGGGGCGCCGTGCCCGTGGCTACACCGCCAAGAATTCTTTGGGCAACGCTGTGCGGCGAATTTTGCTGCACGAGGCAGTCCTTGTGGACAATTTCGGGGTTACCGCCCACATCAGTGGCGACCACACGGATGCCCGCGCTGACGGCATCCAGCAGCGTGTAGGAGCAGTTTTCCCACACGGAAAGCTGTACCAGAACGTCTGCATCGGCCATCGCTGCCACGGGATCTACGAATCCTGGAAACTCGACGGCGTGGCCGACCCCCAGCTCCATCGCACGTTTCTCAAGCGAGGCCCGCAGCGGCCCCTCCCCCGCTATCACCAAGCGGGCTTCCTGGTTTTCCGTGGCTACCAGCGCAAATGCGCTGAGTAAGGTTTCGAGTCCCTTTTCCGGCGCCAGCCGGGACAGGGAGAGGATTTTCGCTCCCGCCGCAGTCCCGGACGCCTTCCGGAGTTCCTCCACGCGTCGGCTGATCTCGTGCCCGTCCACGCCGTTGGGAATGACGACGACGGGCCGCCGCGGCTTCCATTTTGCTGCCATAGTCCTTCTGGTGGCTTCGGAGACCGCGATGACGGCGTCTGCCCGCAGAAGCCGAATCCTGTGCATGAGTGCCTTGACCTGTGACTTCCAGGGTGCGCCGTGATAGATCCCGTCATCACCCGCAATCCCGTGCTCTGTGGTGACCAGACGGACTCCTGTTCTCAAGGCAGCCGCTGCAGCCACGACGTCGGCATAGGCCAGGTGGGAATGCACAATGTCGGGCCGGAGGTGGCGGAGGTGTTGGGTCAGGGTCCTTAAAGACCGGTGGAATCCTGCCGCGGGGCCGAGGTGGCCGGTGAGGACCGCCACGCCCATGTCCCGGAGCCGTTGAGCCAGCATTCCCTCCGGGCACAGGACCACAAGGTTCCAGCCGGGCAGGCCTGCCCCCGCGGTGTCCAGGACATGGCGCGCTACGCCCCCCAGCTCCGGCACCGGCACAACCCACAGTGCAGTCCGCCGCCGTGATCCAACCTGCGTCACCCTGCTCAGAACCATTTTTCCAGCCGGTCCAGCGCCGTCCAGAAGCCCTCGCCGCTGTTGACGTGGCCCTGCCAGATTTCGGGAATGAACGGTGCGTCCGGAGTCATCCGGTCCAGCTGCTCCGCCAAGGCTGCCCAATCGACTTCCCCCTCGGCAACCTGCACCCCTTCGCCATCAACACCGGTGGCATCAACGAGGTGAAGGTGGATAGTGTGGGGTGCCATCAGCTCTACGGCTTCGGTGAACGACATCCCCAGGAAGTTCGCTGCCAGCTTCGAGTGCGAGACGTCCAGGCACAGTTTGGTTCCTGTGGCAGCCGCGAAGTCCGCCGTGTCCTTGGGATCGAGGAACAGGTTGTGGAATTGCTGTCCCCCCATCAGCCAGGGGTACGGGGGAAGGGTTTGCGCTGCAATCCGAACGCCGTTTGTGTCCAGGCGTTTGAGGGCGTCGTGGATCCTTGAGTACATTGCGGGCCGTTCCGAGGGAGCCACGTGCTTGTCAGCCGTGAAGCCGCCCATGGTGACCACCATGATGGGCTCTTCTTCCTTGGTGAACCATTTGGTCAACGATCGGGTGATATCGATGGTGCGCTGCACCTCAGAGATGGAACGCTCCCAAATCGCATCGTCCCTGGATGCGAGGTCCACCAGGAAGTCGCCCGCGAACAGGTCCGGCAGGTGGGTTGTGAACCCCATGTCCAGGGGCTGCTCGAATACCGAATCAACGTCGATTTCCAGGTCTTTGTAAGAGAAGTGGAACTCAAGGAAATCGGGGGTGCAGTCCGCGATCAGTGCGGCGTGATCGTGGTAGCGGACGGGTAGCCCCCACGGGCGCGAGAAGTCAAAGTCCCGGCCGGTGGGCACTTCGTCGGTGAGGTCCCCGGCGAAGAAGAAGTCGCCCTCCGAGAAGCTGCGGCGCATGGTGCGGCCGAGCAACAGGGGCAGGGCGTTCGGCTGCAGGCCACGCCCCGGGCTTTTCACCGCCACATCTTCCGCCGTCAGGACTTGTCCCTTGGCCACAGGCCGGGCAGCAACCAAGGATTTGGCGAGCGTGACCCGGTTCATCATTTCCCCGGTGGATACCTGGCGCGGAGTGCTTTCTCCCGTAGATTCCTCCACCTCGCGAATTTGTTGAACCATCTGGGCGAACTCGTCCGGGAGGAGGGAAACCTTATGGTCGTTGCCTTCCATGGAAGTGTCGATGGTGAAGTGTTTTTCGATGATTCGGGCTCCGCGTGCCACCGCAGCCACGGGAACGTGGAACCCGCGCTCGTGTCCTGAGTACCCCACGATGCACTGGCCGATCTCGGCAAGGCGGTCCATGTAGGCCAGGTTGACATCCTTGAACGGGGCGGGATACGTGGACTGGCAGTGCAGCATGGCGTAGCTGGAACCCAGGCCCTGCATCAGTGCGGCAGTCTGCCGAATCTCGTCCTCGCGTGACATGCCCGTGCTCAGGATCAAAGGCAGTCCGCGGCTGCCGGCGTCGTTGAGGAGTTCATGGTTAGTGAGGTCCGCGGAGGCTATTTTCAGCCCCGGGATCCCGTAGTCCACGAGCACGTCGACGCTGGGCGAATCCCAGGGGGTGCACATGACGTCAATGTTGTGCTGTTTGCAGTGGTCGAACACCTCCACCAGGCTGTCAGCTCCGAGGGAGACACGGGAGAGCAGGTCCAGCGTGTACTGCGCGCCCAGGTCCTCCCCGGCACTGGAGCCACCGGATTGGCGGTAAAGGGCTTCCATGTCGCGAAGCTGGAACTTGACGGCGTCGGCTCCGGCTTCAGCAGCCAAATCGACCAGCTTCTTGGCGAGGTCCACCGAGCCGTTATGGTTGTTGCCGATCTCGGCGATGATGAACGCCGGATTGCCGGCACCTATTTCATGCCTGCCAATCCGCAGGACGTCCGCCCGGTCGATGGCAATGGCCATCAGGTGTCCGCGCTGGTCCACCAGGGGAAGATGGCTCACGCCGCGGTGCATGTACGTGCCGAGTTCAGCAGGAGGCGTTGTATGGCGGGCCGTGCGGACGTTTCTGTTGGCCACTGTAAGACAGGAAGTGGTCAGGTCCGCGGCGGAGTTCTCGACGATCCACCTGCGGAAGTCGCCATCAGACAGGGATCCCTGCAGGACCCCGTGTTCGTCAACGCAGAATACGATCCGTTCCTGATTGGCCGTGATTTTCTGTAGCCCGGTGAGGATGGGATCCTCCGAGAATACGATGTAGGGCTTGATGTTGCGTTCGACGATCATTGCGAGGCTTCCCCTTCAGTGCCCATTTCCCGACGGAAGCGAATCATTTGCTGCTGCGCAATGGAGAGGTCCACTTCTGTGTCAACATCGGCGCCCTCCCCCTCGGCCATAACAAACAATCCGATGCGCCCGCCCAGGCGGTTATGGTGCTGCTCGTAGATTTCGGTTCGGGTTAGGTAGAGTGACCCGGTCTCGCGGTAACGGAAATCCTCTGCCGCGAGGTCCTGACGGCGGGGCCGGCTTCCGACCTCGTAGTCGGCTCTGGGCCGCTCTCCCATGGTCCACAGGAAGGGTGTCTGCGGAACTACTCCCACTAGGGAATCCACCCCCGTCTCCTTGAACTGGGCTACCGCGCGGTCCAGTGTTCCTTTGAAGCGGATCGGCGAGGTGGCCTGCAGAAGCATCACGGCGTCCGGCCGTTGTCCCTGGTCAGATCTGAACCCGATGGCGTGCTCCACCACGGGCTCAGTGGCCGTCTGGTCTTGGGCAAGCTCGGCTGGCCGCAGGAAGGGCACGTCGGCTCCTGCGGCACGGGCGACGTCGGCGATCTCCGGGTCGTCGGTGGACACCAGGACGTCCAGGCCGCTGGCTGCCAGCGCTTGTTCGATGGTCCAAACGACCAAGGGTTTGCCACCGACGTCCCGCAGGTTCTTGCGGGGCACCCCCTTGGAACCGCCTCTGACGGGAATGATGCAAAGAATAGTCATGGGGACTCTCCGATAAGATTTTTTACGATGCGGGCTATCGCGACTGCCGGTTCAACAGCGGGTTGGACGGGAGGAAGGGTTGCGTCCCTGCCCCACTGCGACAGCGAGTATCGCTCCCAGAACTCCTCCAGCCAGGGCGGCGGATTGTGGTAGGTCACCCACGCCGGAAGACCCCTCACGGCAGCCTCCAGAACACCAGTGCTGAAGATGGAAACCACCGGCTGGGTCAGCTCACGCAAGGGCCCACCGGCACGATCAATGGACAACCCCCGCCGCTCCCAATAGGCGTGCTGCGCCCTTGAAAGGATGTCTGTTTCAGCAGGATGGGGCCGGTAAAGGGCTCCAGTGGACCTGCAAAACATCGACGTTGTCCGGGCCTTGCCCGGCCGCGGAAGCTCCGCCCCATGCAGCTGGCCCAGGAAAACCGGCTGGTCCGACACCACGCCGATCTTGGCGTCCCCTGCCGCATCCCAGAGCAGTTGTGAACCAACCACCGTGTGGGCTACATCTGATCTCTTCGAGATCGCATACTGGGCGTCCTGTTCCGAAAAGGCCAACAGCAGCGAGTTTCCGGGAAGCGGCGGTGCGTGCGGCGTTAGCAGGCCATGCTGGACCACCAAGAACTGCGCCTGTACCTGTTGGCCATAGAGCTCGGCCAGCCCGCCTATCGGTAAGTAGTGGCCGACGCCCAACACGACACGGACGGTGGAAAGCTCCTCGGGAACAAGCTCTGCCGAAACCCGCGACCAGGTCCAGTCCCCTTGGAGGAGGTGGCTCATCCGGCCGGGCAGGAGTACCGCGGCATCTACATTGCCCAACAGCTCCAGCGGCTTCAGCAAAGATGCCAGCTGCGTGGGTGTCGGCGCGTCCAGCGCGACCAGGACGCGTGGCGACGCTCCGCGCACGGCCAGCAAGGCGGTGGGGGTGGCCGCCGGGCGCATCCCGGCCCGCAGCTTTCGCAGCCGGTTTTGGCGCCCCTGCCAGGCCCGCCAGGCCTGCAGGTCCATGGGGTATATCAGTGCCACAGTGCCTCCAGAATTGGCATTCGGTGGGCGAACGTGTGCTCAGCCAGCGTGCGTTTCCTGCCCGCTGTCCGGAGCCGTTCAGCCCATAACGTGTCCTTAATCGCGCGTGCAGCCAACTCGCCCAGTTCATTGGGGTTCCCGAAGACAAGAGCCTCAACGCCAGGTTCATAGAACTCAGCGACATCCGGCCGATCGATTAGTTGGAGACCACCCATTCCTGGAACCTCGAAGGTGCGCATTGCCAGTCCGGCCTGGAGTCCGTGGATGTTGATGGCCGCAGCGGCTTCAGCCTGCACCACGTAGGCCTGCGACAAGGGAATGTCCCGCTCCGAGGGCAGATCCGGGCGGCTGATTTCCCAGGTCCGCAGCCGATCAAAAGCGTGGCGCGACCATTGGCGTCCATAGGCACGTACCGGAAGTCCGTCGCGCTTCAGTCCCTCAAGGAGCGCCACCCTGTTGGGGTAGCGCGACCCCACAAAGACGATTTCCGGTGTCCTCTTCGCCGGTGGTGAAGCAAGCGATGGATCGAACGCATTCGGAAGAAAGGCCGCTGTGACACCCTTCGACGTGAGCACAGCGGCTTCGTCACGACTATAGGTGGCCACGGGTCCAATGCTGCGAAGAAAATCGTCATCGTACCGGTGACGGGCGAGGTCGTCGTAGAGCCAAAGAATCCGGGGAAGCCGTCGTCTCTCCACTTCGGCCCAGAAATCCACGCCCAAGGAATCACCCTTGATGACAACCAGCTTGTGCGGCCGGGTTTCTTCGAGCGCCTGCAAAGCGCGGGCGGTTGCCCACTGCTCAGCCCGCCCGGTTCCATCCAGCCCTATTCTGCCGGGAAGCTCGAACAGGGCTTTGTTTCGTATCTTGTCCCGGACCTTACTGAATCCGTCATAGCAGTGCGAGGTGACCTCGTAGCCGACGCCCTCCAAGGCGCGGGCGATGGACTTGTAATAGCCGTGAAAGGTGGGCGTGATCAACAGCAACCGCTGGCTCATGAGTTCCCGCCCGTCAGGTAGGAAAGTTCCACGCGCAAAGTTGCCCTGGCATCGATGTCCCGGCCCAGGAACTGCCGGGTTCGATTCACCACGTAGTTGGCTGCTGAAGCACTGGAAAGCGCGAGCTTAAGTGCGCGCTCACCGCCCCATTTCCGGGCGTACCGCAGGCGGGAATCGACCAACCATTGCCGCCGTCGCGTTGGGTCGGACGAACCGCCCCCCTCGTGCATGACGCAGCTGGTCCCCAGGAAGACAGAGGGGATACCGATGTCCTTCAGGCGCCGTTGTAGATCCACTTCCTCGCTGTTCATGAAGAAGCCCTCGTCGAAGCCTCCCACCTGCCTGAACGCTGCGACCGGGATCAGCATTGCTGCGCCGAAAACCCAGTCCACGGGCACTACCGCCCCGTCCACGCACCGGGTGTCGTGACCGACGGCCTCGTGGAGTAACTTCAGATGCCTGTACCTTGCCAACGGGGACAACCACTCAACAGTTTGATGCAGTGCCGTGGGGAAATGGCGTCCCACCCACTGGGTGCTGCCATCCCGGCCCACGACCTGTGGGCTAACGACTGCGGGCTGCCACGGTTTTGCTGCAGCAAGGAGATCCCGGATGAACCCGGGGCCCAACTCCAAGTCGCTGTTGAGGACAAGCGCGTACTCTTTATCAGCTTGTGCCATCCCGGAGTTGACGGCCGACCCGAATCCACCGTTGACGGGCCGGCGGACGACACACACCCCGTCAACGTCCGGAAAGGGTTCAGGCGAGGCGTCATCACTGACGATGATCTGCACGCTGACAGAAGCTTGGCTTCGCAACGACTCGATCAAAGCCAGCGTGGGGGCGGGCGGGCCGAAGTGCGGAATCACAGCACTGACTTCAAGCGGTTTCATGCGCTGCCCACCATGAGCTGGCGTCTGGGCGCACGGCGAAGGATCCTGTATTCGAGGTGGCCCGCCACAGTTCCGGCGGCCCATCCGAGGGCCTTTGCGTACGGCTTCCTGGTGGCAGAACTGGACATCAGGCCGATCCGCATAAGCTGCGCGGCAAAGTTTTGCACGCCGCCTTTGAATGAAACCGGAGCGAGACGATGTTCATCGCTGAAGCGAGTCCACAGGAGTATGGCTGACTTTGCGTAGTAGAAATTCTGCTTCAGTAAACCCAGTGCTGTTGTTCGCTGAACGTAATCTATGACTGTTCCCGAGAGCCACTTCATCCGATAGCCGGCGAGCTGAAGGCGCCAGCCGAAGTCCGCCTCCTCATGTCCAGCCTTATACGACGAGTCGAAGCCGCCTACATTCACTAAGGCTTCGCGCCGGACCGCGCAGTTGCAGGTCAGCGCATAGGGAAGGAATCCGTGCACTGACCTTGGACTCGCGTCGGCATCGGAGCTCTCCTTTTCGAACGCACCACCGACAACCGATACTTTCTGCACGGCGCCGCCCACAAAGTGGTGATCATCCAGGGCATCCACCAGCTCGTTCACCCAACCTGCCCTGACAAGGTCGTCGGCGTCGCAGAAGAGTATCTTCCCGGACGTCGCATGCCGGGCACCTTCGTTCCTGGCGAATGCCGCCCCCCGGACCCGGCTGGCATCGACGATTTTGAAGGAGGCAAATTTGTCCTTCCATTCCTGCACGACGGCACGGGTACGGTCCGTGGATCCGTTGTCCGATACCACTACTTCGAACGAACAGTTTCCGGTCTGCGCAGCCAGGGCGGCCAGTTGCTTATCAATCGTTTGAGCCCCGTTGAAAACCGGGATCACCACAGTGGCGGCCAGCGGGGCGTTCCCGCGGGTCGTGGAGCAAACAACTTCACTTGCCCAGGCTTTGGAAGTCCCATACACGTTGTCCATCCGCGCCTTGAATTTCTGCGCGCCGTATATCCCGGCTGCCTCCACGCGAACCCGGCCGGCCTTTGCTTCTGCGGAACGGGGGTCGGCCAGAACACGGTTAACTCCTGCAGCGAAGCCGCCTGGCTCGTGGTCCACCGCTGCATACCAATCGGCGTGGCCGATTCCCTCAGCCCCCACTGGGGTTGTAACTACGGGAACGCCGGCAAGTAATGCCTCAACTACCTTGAACTTGACACCAGCACCCAGATGCAATGGAACAACCACCAAGGTCGCTTCGGCATACAAGGGCGCCAGATCAGCAACAAATCCAAGAAGGTGGATATCCGCCCTATCAGCCGCAGCCTGAACGTGGGGCAGGATTCCAGTGCCTGCGACCTTGACAGTCACTGAAGGATGCTGTTGCCGGATTTTCGGCAACACCTCGTCCAAGAACCAAGAAAGTCCCTGTTCGTTTTCCCAGCGGGCCAGGTTGGCCACGAAAAGAATATTGGCAGGGCCCGGGTGACGGTCGGTTTTTGCCAGTGCTTCGGTGGCCAGTGGCGGTTCGACCACCATCACCTCTGCAGCGCCAGAATTAACTAGCGCAGCATCTTTTTCACTGAGGACAACGAGAGCGTCGGCTTCCTGCAGGATTCGCCGCTCGAAAACGCGCGCCACCCCTATAGCCCAAGACCACCGCAGTTTTTTGATGGTCCCGTTGGAGGCCTGGCGGGCCCTCATGAACCGCTGGGAAAGAACGTCGTGCCACGTACAGATAACCTTCGCGTCAGGGTTGATTCTCCGTATGCGACGGACAAGTGATCCTGTTTCTGCCCATTGCAGATCGATGACATCGGCGCCGCGGATGATCGCCTCGAGATCAGGATTCCGGAAGAGGGAATGCTGCATGCGGCGTGCCATGGTAGCCGGAAAGATAATGCGCCTGACTGTTTCGAATATTTGATGCCGCCGGGCCGCCCGGGTGCCCCCAAAGAAATGGTGGTTCACCACTTGGCCGAGGGTTGACGCCCTCCGGGCTCCCGGTCCGTCCACCACCAGCGCCGTAAAGTCGTTGTTCGTGGCCAGGTACTTAGCCACGCGAAAAACGTAAACCGCCCCTGCATTGTCGGCAGGAAAGGCCGGGAGGGTAGGGGTTATCATGACGGCGGTTCCGTTGCCGCCCAATTGCGCGCCCATCGGCTTAACCCAGCTTTCCGAGGGCTACGAGGTGAGCAAAGTCCGGGCTGGCTTCGCGGACTTCCTCGAAGGTCCCTTCGGCCTCGATCAGGCCGCGGGACATAAAAATTACTTTGTCTGCCCGGCTAACTGTGGACAGTCTGTGGGCGACAAGAATAATGGTCATGCGGCCGCTGAGGGCCTCGATGGTTTCGGTAATTTTACTTTCCGTCGCGTTGTCGAGCGCGGATGTCGCTTCGTCCAGGACCAGGACCTTTGGCCGCCGGTAGAGTGCCCTCGCTATTCCTACGCGCTGGCGCTGGCCACCGGACAGGCGGACCCCGCGTTCCCCCAGTCTTGTCTCCAATCCATCAGGAAGGCTTGAAAGCAGGGGGGCAAGTTGCGCCAGCTCGATTGCTTCAGTCAATCGATCGTGGTCAATCTCGTCCGGGCTGCTACCGAATGCGATATTTGTCCGAAGCGTGTCATCCAGTACATAGATGTCCTGCGGCACGACGCCGAGTGAACCGAACCAGGCGGGAAGATCATCCATGATGTCCCGCCCGTTGATGGTGACAGTTCCTGACTTGGGGGCCAAGAGGCCAAGGATGACGTCCAAAAGAGTGCTCTTGCCGGCGCCGGAAGATCCTACGAACGCTGTCGTTTTGCCTTGTTCAATGACCGTCGAGACCCCGCGAAGGATGGGATCCTCTGCGTCCTCGAACTGATAGTGGACGTCCTTCAGGACCACATCACCTGCGGAGACGCTGGGTGCGTTACGCGTTTCTTTGTGGATTTCTTCCCCATCGAGCTTGCGAACCTCGTTTGCGAGGATTTCCAGCCCGACCCGGCCTGCACGGATAACGCCAACAGTGGCTACAGCACGGTTCAGAGTGGGCAACATGCGCAGCGACGCGGCTGCAAAGACGCCGAGGACCGCAACAGCCTCTGCTGGGTTGGTAGCAAACAAGAACCCCGCGATGGCGCATATTCCCACAATGAACGCAATTTCAAGAACATGTTTGGGAAGCTCCGACACCAGGGACAGGGACCTGTTGGCTCGGGCACGGCGGAATTTCGCGGTTTGGAATCTACTGACAAAATGCTCAGTGCTCGCCGTTATCCGTGCTTCCCGGAAGCCGTCAAGCCCCGGCATCAAAGCGGTCCATGCGTCCAGGTCCGTTTGCGCTATCTCTTGGCCGATCAGGCGGTGCCTGGCCCTGAGCGCCCGTTGGGAGCCCCATCCGATAGCGAAAAAGAAGACCACGCAGAACAGAGTGGCCAAGGGTGAGACGACAAACAGCACGACTGCGAGTGCCGCCAAGGTCAGTAGGTCAGCGAGCATACCAAGTAGGCCCAGAACAACTTGACCGAAAGTCTGGGGAACAGCGGAAGCTATGTTCCGATAGATCTCCGAGATGTTCCGCGTTCTGTGGATCGCGTAAGGGGACAGCACGTAGCGGCGCATGAGTTCCGTCGAGGCCTCCGCCTCGAGCTTCGTGGTGTGGCCTAACAGCCACCACCGGAAAACCACAGTCAAGGCGGTCTTTAGAACGAAGGCAGCGCCCACTAAGGCTGCCATGGCGAGGATGAGGGCCTGCATATCCGACGTGCCGATGACGCCGGCGATGGAACCGGCGATGCCTTCACTGGGCTCTGATCCCGACAGCAGTTGCATGAGGGGCAGCATGGCTGCCACTCCCAATGTGTCTAGACCGGCAACGAATGCCGATCCGACAATGGCCGTCATGATCCAGCCTTTAATCGGTCCCCGCAATAAGCTGCGGACGCGCCTGAGATCGGCGATCATCCATTCCCCCAAATTTATGCTCCCACTGTGGGAGCCCCCCTTGCCAGCGCGATGCGCAGCAATCGAATGCTAGCAGGACGACCGCAAGATACAACCCTCGCGACTCCGGATGTAATTAGCACCACAAGCGGTCAACATTGTTTGACAAGGACGTAACTAACCTCCTTTGGCAATAGTGGCACGTTTCATCGCAACGGATTCTGCGAAATACGCCGTTCTCGTGGGAATACCCCGCGTAAGCGGCGGGCCGTGAGTACTACCGCATTAATATTGCACCAAAATTAACGCCGCCTGAATCGATGTCCGCTTCATTACCGAGGCAGTTTTCGGTTAAGGTTATGGGGGAGTACCTGGCGAAGAAGTGCCTCACGTCAGGAATTGGGGGAAAAAATTGGACAACACATACGATTGGCGTGCCCGCACGTCCCGATTGCTGCGGGCTGTCGACGCATTCGTTATCACCTGGGCGGTCGCGGGAGCTTACATAGCCCGATTCGGCTTTGAACCCGATCTGGCGTCCATGAATGACGAAACAGCCTATGGCTTGTTCAGCATCGGACTCATCATCGCTTGGTGGCTGATGCTCGGCGCCTGGAACAGCCGCCAGAGCCGCATCCTGGGTGCCGGAACGGACGAGTACAGGCGCGTGGCTGCGGCTTCCCTTTGGCTTTTCGGATTGGTCGCGATCTTTTCTTACGTCCTGAGGATTGATACCGCGCGGGGGTACGTTGGGGTGGCCCTGCCCATCGGGCTCCTTGGCCTGTTGATCGCCCGGTGGTTCCTCCGCCAACACCTGAGCTTGGATCGCCGGAGAGGGAAGAGCATGTCGCGCCTCCTCATACTGGGAGGACCCAGCGCCGTGGCGCACCTTGCGGCATCTCTTCGCAGCGCAAGTGAAGGGGGTTATCTTCCCGTGGCTGCCTACACCCCTGGCGACCACGGCAACGGGGACGTTGAGCCGGAGTCCAATCTTCCCATTACGGGCAGCGCTCCGGACACTCCTTCCATCCTCGCTGCCATCGAAGACTGCGGCGCTGACGTGGTGGCAGTCTCCGCCGGAGTCCGGCTCCACCCGCAGACGCTCCGGCACCTTGGTTGGGAACTGGCTGCGCGAAACGTCGGGCTGATCATGGCTCCCGCACTGACGGACATCGCCGGGCCCCGCATCCACACTCAGCAGCTGGCCGGCCTTCCGCTGATTCATGTCACGACGCCCACCCTTGAAGGCGGTCAACGTGTCGCTAAGAGGCTCTTCGACCTGGTGATCTCGGTGCTGCTCATAGCCCTGACTGCCCCGCTGATGGCCCTGGTCTGCCTCATTGTCAAAGCCGACAGCCGCGGCCCCGTCCTCTTCAAGCAGGAACGCGTCGGAATGGAGGGAAACCCATTCCGCATGCTGAAGTTCCGCTCCATGGTCACCGACGCCGAGGAACGACTCGCTGCACTTGCCGACCGTTCTGAGGGAAACGGAGTCCTCTTCAAGATAAAGAACGACCCAAGAGTGACGCGCTCCGGCCGATTCTTGAGAAAGTACAGCCTGGACGAACTGCCGCAGCTGTTCAACATCTTTGCCGGCACCATGAGCCTGGTAGGCCCGAGACCTCCATTGGCGCAGGAAGTGGACTCTTACGAGCAGCATGTCCGGCGGCGGCTCCTCGTAAAGCCCGGTCTGACCGGGCTCTGGCAAGTCTCGGGGCGGTCCAACCTGTCCTGGCAGGATTCCGTGCGACTCGATCTGTACTACGTGGAGAACTGGTCCTTGATGGCTGACCTCGTCATAATCCTGCGAACCGTCCGTGCGGTGTTCCGCAGCACCGGCGCGTACTGACAGCTGGCCAGCAGTCACCGACGGACATTCTGCAACTGGAAGGCTTTCTACGCTATGACGGAACCCAGCACAAACACGGGCAGTGATCCCACACCTGTGCAAGACCGAAGGCAGTCACACAAACCTCGTCCCCATACCCGGCGACGCGCCGTGGTGATGTGGACGGCCGTGGCCCTGGCCGCCGTCGTCCTCGCGGCGACATGGTTAGGAACCCGGGCCCTTGAGGTACGAGCAGAACTTACCGCGGCGTCGGAACTTGTTCCTCGCCTCAAAGCCGAAATTGAGCGGGCAGATGCTTCCGCAGCTGCTGCCACGCTCGAAATGTTTAAGACTCATTCCGCACTGGCAAGGTCGGCCACGGACGACCCTCTGTGGTCCGCGGCCGGCGCCGTTCCCTGGATCGGCCCTAATTTCCGGGCCCTCCAAGACGTGGCGGAATCGGCTGACGAGGTGGCACAGTCAGCGGCCGGGCCGCTGCTGGGCATCTACCAGACACTCGATTGGCAGAGCCTGGCGCCAGGGCCCGAAGGAATCGACCTCGCACCGCTTGTGGTTGCCCAACCGATCCTCGCCGAAGCCTCACAAGCAATTGGCGCGGCTTCTGACCGTCTCGACCAGATCGACGCCGCGGCACTGATTCCCCAGCTCTCCGGGCCCGTCGTCGCCGCACGCGATGAAGTCAGGGTGCTCAAGGAAAGCCTCCGTACCGCTGCTGATGTCGCCCTGGTTGCTCCGGCCATGGCGGGCGGCCAAAACCCCAGAAGCTACCTGCTGCTGGTCCAAAATAACGCGGAAGCCCGGGCCACCGGGGGAATTCCAGGGTTCTTGGCCATCCTGGACGTCTACAAGGGAAAGCTGACGCTAGGGGCCCAACGCAGTACCAGTGCTGTCGGCGTGATGTCCCCGGTAATTCCCGTCGATCCCGAGCAGCAGGAAATCTACTCCGGCCGACTTGGGAAATTCATCCAAAGCGTGAATCTCACCCCGGACTTTCCCACTGCGGCCGCCACGGCACAGGCCATGTGGGAGAGGGAGTCCGGACAGCACGTCGAGGGCGTGATATCGCTAGACCCTGTCGCCCTCAGCTACATTCTTGGCGCTACGGGGCCGGTCAGGATTTCTGATCCCGATCTCCAAGTTCTTTCGGGTTCCGGTCTACCGACAGAACTCAACGCAGGCAACGTGGTGCAAACACTGCTGTCCGACACCTATACAAAAATCGGAAATCCGGAACTTCAGGACGCGTACTTCGCAGGAGTTGCTCGCGAGACCTTTCTGGCGCTCTCCAGCACCGGTACGGACTCGAAAAAGCTACTGGACGCGCTCGCCAGGGGGACTAACGAGGGCAGGCTACTGGTGCAGTCTAATTTTATGCAGGAACAGCAAACACTGCTGAAGTACCGGTTGAGTGGATCCGCAACGGGACCCGGCATTGGTCCAGGGCAGTTCGGCGCCTATTTCAATGACGCAACCGGCGCCAAGATGGACTATTACGTCAAACGGACGGTGCAGCTCATCCCGGCATGTCCTGCGGAATCCGGCCAGATGACGCTTCGAGTAACCAGCACCAACACCGCTCCAGCGGACGCCGCCACATCATTGCCCTCCTACGTGACAGGAGCCGGCGTTTATGGTGTCTCCCCTGGCTCCGTCCAGACCAACATTGTGGCGTATGGACCCCCTCATTCGCAGACCGGAAACGTCACAGTGAATGGTGCAGAAACGACCGCTGCGGCCTACATTCACGGCCGCCGGCCCGTGCAGACGGTAGGAATGACGCTGGTCCCCGGGCAAAGCGGTACCGTCGACTTCACTTTTGAAAACATCAATCAGGATATAGCGGCCTCTCTTGCGGTAACACCCGGCGTCCAGGACGTCAGTGACGTCATTCAGCCTGCCCAAGCGGTCACTTGCAGTTCATAAGGAAATGCCGGAAGTATGGTAAATAAACCGATTGGACTGACGTTGCCCCGCCGCGTGGAAGGGTGGTAGCTTTCGTGCAGGGGCAACATCAAAAACTTTCGCTTAATCTTGCGGAAAAGAATCCGTTGCGATTCTGCTCGCTAAAAACATCAGCGCCTTGGGGGACACTCATGAAAAAAATCTTTGCTGCACTCATACTTGCGAGTTCAGTTGCTCTCGTTGGAACTACACCGGTGGCGGCAAGCACCTACGTCCCAGATACTCCTGTTGAAGTGGAAGTGATCCCGAATGACAACGTGTTGTCCGGCGACGCCTTCATCTTTCGCGGAAGTGGCTTCAATCCTGGCGAAGGCTTGACTATCACGGTCACGCTCGAAAACCAGGCCGCCAGCGTCTCGGCTGGAAGCCTCACGGTGCCGACCCAGATCACCATGCCGCTGCCACCGCTACAGATCAAACCTGAGGAAAACGTCAATGGTTCATTCCGCGTGGAGATGCGCATAATGGAGCTCGGCCGGCACACCATTACGGCGACCGGCAATGTGTCGGCAAAGCAGGACAGCGATCCTGTCCGAGTGGTGCCGGCCATAGGGGCAGCAAGTAGCAAGACCGACGCTGTGGTTGCCGGCACAGGTTCCCGCCTTGCCAACACCGGCATCGATTCTGGCTTGCTTCTGTGGACCCTGGTTGGTGCCGGCGCGCTGGCCACGGGAGCAACTTCAGTGGCCATTGCTCGTCGCCGGGCCAAAACAGCGTAGCCGCCCAGCTACGGCACTGCTGAACACTGGTTGAGGGTGGGATTCTCCTGGAGAATGGAGAATCCCACCCTCAATCTTTGCCACGAACATAGTGCCAGTTGGGTGGGCTTCAGCAGGCATATAACCCCAGGGGGATACATTGACGACTAGCGCCCATGTACGACTCAAGGGTTTCCTTTCCCGGATATTCCTCATCTCGTTTTGAGGTTTCTCCAGAATTACCGGCTGTGGCGTGTGGTCCTCATTGCGATGCTGGGTTCACTTGCGCTCATTGCCTATTGGCCGACTCCGGTGGACCAACCCGTCCATAGCCAAATCACAAGCATCCTGAACTTCCTCCACCGCCACGGGATACCTGCCGACTTCACCTACAGGTTCATGGAAGCCTCAGCGAACGTGGCCTTGTTTGTTCCATTCGGCTTGATATGCACCTTCGCTTTTCCCAAATGGCCGTGGTGGGGCGTCGGCGCTTCCGGTCTGTTGATTTCTGGGTGCATGGAATTGGGCCAGCTGCTGTTTCTCTACGGCCGCTTTGCAAGTCCCACGGACCTCGCCACCAATACAGCGGGCACCGTGGTCGGCGCCATAATCGCCGTTGCAGTGCTAAAGAGGCGGCAGCTCCGCACGGCGCGCACTCAAACGAAGTAGGGGCGCCGCTTTCGGATTGGGGCCAACGAGGAGCTGTTGGTGGTGAAGCACATGGGAGGCGTCGAATAGACCCGGCCGCGGTGCACTTCCCGACATGCGCGACGGGACTACTTGGAGGCCCGCCGGCTTCTAACGCGGTCGAGGGCGCTGTCCCCGCCAGCAGTGTCATCCTGCTCCGCCGTAAGGGCCGCAACATCATTCGGGACCTGCGACGACCCGTCGCCACCGGGTGCAACTTCAGCTGCGGTGTAAGAGGAGTAGTATCCGTAGGATCCCGCGCCGGTTGTGGGAACGTAGTTGAGGATCGTTCCCAGAACTCTTCCCTTCACGCGTTCCAGGTTACCGAGGGACTTGCCGAGCTCGTCCTCGCGCGTCTTGCCCGACCGGATTACGACGATGGCGCCGTCGGCGGCCCGGGTTAGCACGGCTGCATCGGTCACCGGAAGCAGCGGGGGTGCATCGACGAGCACGATCGCGTCCTTGGCCAAAGTATGAAGCATGGTCTTCATGGCACGGGAGCCCAGAAGTTCGCTTGGGTTCGGCGGGATACGGCCTGATCCCAGTACGTGCAGGTTGGGCATCGAGCTCCACTGCTGCAGCACGTCGTCAAGTTCGGCGCGTCCGCTGAGGACATCTGTTACGCCTGCGCCGGGAATGAGATCAAAAACATCCACGACGGTAGGCCGCCGGAGGTCTCCGTCAACCACAACTACATTCTCTCCCGCAGCTGCCATGGTTACAGCGAGATTGGCCGTAACCGTGGATTTTCCTTCGGACTGCACAGAACTTGTCACGACGATCACGCGCGGCGGGTTATCGACGTCGATGAACTGGAGGTTCGTGCGGAGTTCACGAAGCGCCTCGGTGATCGCGTGCGAGCCCTTGCCTCCGTTTCGCTCAGGCTGGGCATCAAGGATGAAGCTCTTACCGTCGAGCCGACGGTCAATCGGAAGGGTGCCAATGACCGGTACACCGAATTCGCGTTCGATGGCACCGGCGTCGCGAAGGCGGCGGTCAAGGTGGTTGCGCAGCAGCGCAAAACCAAGTCCCAGCAGTAGCCCCGACAGCGAGCCGATTGCGTAGGCAAGATTTGTGTTCGGCGAGTACGGCGCTGACGGCAGAGGTGCCTGGGCCAGTGGGACGATTTTTACTACGGGAACCGCTTCAGGATCAGCTCCTTCAGGGAGGTTACTTCTCTCCATGTCCTCAGCCTGATCTACCAGCCCTGCAATCCAGGCATCTGCCAGACGCTGAGCCATGACCGGATCAACCGATGTAACAGTCACCATAACTTCAGTCGTTCCGGTCACTACCTCTGCCGTGACCGACCCCAGGAGGGCATCGGGAGAAGCAGTGACATCGAGTGACTCGATCACTCGCTCAGCAACGGGCCTAGACATGGCGACAGACTTGTAGTTGGCCGCCTTCGACTTAGTTAGCGTGTCGCTAAGCATCGAAAGGCTCAGGTTGTCGGACCCGCCGGCAACCACGATTCCGCTCGAAGATGACGCATAAAGCTTTGGCTGGAGCATGACCCATCCAAAAGCGGCCAGCGTGGCAGCCAAGGTGAAAGCCAGGATGCCTTTCCAGTGGACTCGAAAAATACGCAAATAGTCCGCCAACCCCAAACCGGCCGAAATCGGCGCCACATCGGCAGCATCCACAGTATTCACGTATTGGTTCCTTCCCCCGGTGCCGGCCCCAGCGGCCACACGAGAACCCATTTTACGCCATAAATGAAGTCGGTTGCTTGCGATTGCGCCCGCTGCCATTCGAAGAACTTCGTAGTTAATAATCAATTGAAATGGGGAATACGACTTATTAATTCCCCTTCCTTTAGGCCGACTGTACGCACTCATGTCAAGGGAAGCCGCAGCTACCTAAGCCCCTGCAGGGCCCATAGGTTCAACCACGGAACCGGGGTTCGCGCTTCTCCTGGAAAGCCCTGAATCCCCCGGCGTAGTCGTCCGTTTTGCAGGGCCGTGCCTGCTCGGTGTTCGACTCCGGCGTGGCCTCCCTCAGGCACAGGCGCTGGTCCCGGATCTGGGCCACCATCTCCTTGCTGGCTGTGAAGGCGCCGGTGGCCCAGCGGGCCACGAGGCCGACAATCGCCCGCGTGTTCTCCAGCAGCTCGTCCGCCCGCATAGCACGGCCGAACAGCCCCTGCGCCACGGCCTAAGTGCCGCTGATCAGCTCGGCCGTGTAGACCAGGCCAGCGTCCGGTGCATCCCCAGCCACTACTCTTCAGAGGCGCTATCAAGGTTTTCCCGGCTACAAGAAGCGTTTCCCCAGCGTACGACGACGCTGCTGCCGCCGCTTCCCGCAACGAGGTGCTGCTGCGGGGAGAGGAAAACGCGTTCTGCGCTGGCCGCGACATCCAGACCGAATTATGGTTGCCATGCCTATTGGAGGCCGTCCAACGTCTAGAAGATTTTCCCATCTTCCTCTGGACACGACAGGCTGGCAACAACGGCTTCAGCTCATGGGGCACTATCTTTCCTGTCTGTCTCCGTCACTTGTTTCCGCATCAACCCAGACAGATAAGAAAAGCCTCCGGCATATCTATGACTCCTTCGCTTTGACTCGCGCCGTCTTTTTGCTGAAGTACCTATCGAAAAAGTCAAGGACCGATGGATCGGTAACCAACACGTCAGCAAGGACCACGCACGCAGTGCAACTCCCGTGTGCATTAACTGCTAGCCCCACGCTGGCAGTGTCAACCCTCTCAACGTCACTTCTACGAATCCTGCCCTCGAGTTGAGGGGTTTCCCACTCCCGCTTCAGGTTGCTGAGCGGGGGCCGATCACTGCAATCTCGCGCCCGTGAACTGCGGCTCGCGCTTCTCCTGGAAAGCCCTGAATCCCTCGGCGTAGTCGTCGGTTTTGCAGAGCCGTGCCTGCTCGGTGTTCTCCTGGGCCATGGCCTCCCACAGGCCCAGGCGCTGGTCCCGGATGTGGGCCACCAGCTCCTTGCTGGCGGTGAAGGCACCGGTGGCACCGCGCGCCACCTTGGCCACGATGGCCCGGGTGTTTTCCAGCAGTTCGTCCGCCGGCATGGCGCGGCTGAACAGCCCCTGCGCCACGGCCTCGGTACCGCTGATAAGCTCGGCCGTGTAGATCAGGTCCAGCGTCCGGTGCATGCCCAGCCGCTCCGTGAAGTACCAGTGCCCGCCCGAATCCAGCGTCGCGCCCAGCTTGGCGAACGGCGACCCGAACTTCGCGTTCTCCGCCACGTACACCACATCCGTGGCCAGCAGCAGTCCCAGCCCCACGCCCAGGCAGGCCCCGTGGGCCGCCGCGAACGTGGGAGCCGGGAACGCGCTCATCTTCTTCAGCAGCGGCTCCACCAGCCCGCTTAGGTACGTCGCGGCGTCGTCATTCTCCGGATTGACGCCTGAAATGTCCCGGCCCGCGCAGAAGGCGCGGCCCTCTCCCCTGAGCAGCAGCGCCCGCACCTCACCGCGGGAGGCGGCGGCAGCAGCGTCGTCGTACGCCTGGGACAACTCCGCCAGCGCCTGCTCATCCAGCGAGTTCAGCTTGTGCGGTGCGTTCAGGACGATCTCGGCGACGTTGTTGCTGATGGAGAGGGAAATCATGGTGCTCCTTTGTTTGATTTCGACAAGCTCAATCACCGGGGGTTTCGACGGTTTCGACAGGCTCAACCACCGTTACACGTCGAAGTCGACGGTGACTTCCTTGCTGGTGGGGTGGCTCTGGCAGGTCAGGACGTACCCCTTGTCCAGCTCATCCTGCTCCAGCGCATAGTTCTCGTCCATGGTCACGCTGCCGGTGACAACCTTGGCCCGGCACGTCCCGCACACTCCCCCGGCGCACGCGAACGGCACATCCGGGCGGACCCGCAGCGCGGCGTTCAGGATGGGCTCGCGGGCATGGGTGGGGCTGGCCACCTCGCCCTGCAGGCCGTCCAGCTTGAACGTGATCTTGTACGTCTCCTTGGACTCGTCCACCACCACGGGCCGGCCCGCGTGCCCCTCCGGCTTGTCCGGCTTGCCGGAGGTAAACAGCTCGAACCGGATGTTCTCCGGCTTCACGCCGCGCTCGGCCAGGGTGTCCCGGCACAGCTGCACCAGCTCGAACGGCCCGCACAGGAACCACTCGTCCACGTCGTCCGCGTGGATGGCGGTGCCCAGCAGCTGCTGGAGCTTCTCTGCGTCGATCCTGCCGCTGAGCAGCGGCGCGATCCGCTGCTCGCGCGACAGCACGTGGTGGATGGCCAGCCGCTGCGGGTACTTGTCCTTCAGGTCCGCCAGCTCCTCCAGGAACATCACGTCCATGGCGGCCTTGTTGGCGTAGATGAGATCGAACCGGCACTGCGGGTTGGCGGCCAGCAGCGTCCGGGCGATGGCGATCACCGGGGTGATACCACTGCCGGCGGCGATGGCCACAAAGTTGGCCTCCCCCTGCCCGGCGACGTCCCCGGCGAGCTCCTCCGGGTTGTTCATGGAGTTCATCCGGTTCTGCTCCACGGCCTGGCCGTCCTTGCCGTGCCTGGACACAAACGCGCCCATGGGGCTCATCACGTCCAGCGTGTCCCCGGCTTTCAGCTCGGCGTTGGCCCAAGTGGAGAACAGCCCGCCCAGGTCCTTTTTCACGGCTACCCGGATTTCACTGCTGCCGTCCGCGAAGCTGCGCGGTTCGGCGCAGATGGAGTAGCTGCGGCGCACCTCGTGCAGCTCGCCGGTCTCATCCGGGAGCTTGGTGCGCAGGGCCACGTACTGGCCGGGCAGGTAGTCGAACTGGCCGGCGAGCTCCTGGGGGACATGGAAGGCCACCTCGATGGCGTCCTCGGTGAGCCGGCGCACCTCCTTCACGGCGAGCGTGTGGAAGGACGGACGACGGCGGCCGGTGGCCTGCGCCGATTCGGCGGCAGTCTGGCGGACAACAGGCATGGGACTTCCTTACAGCACTTTGAAGTAGTCGAACGGTTCCTTGCAGTCCTGGCACACATACAGCGCCTTGCAGGAGGTGGAGCCGAAGCGGGTGAGCTCTTTGGTGTTCAGGCTGGCGCACTGCGGGCACTTGACTGCCATCTTCAGGCGGATGGGGCCGGCATGGCGTGCTGCATCCGACATGCCCGACGGCGGGGCGATGCCGTACTCCTGCAGCTTCGCCTTGCCTGCCTCGGTCATCCAGTCCGTGGTCCAGGCCGGGGCGAGGACCAGGTCCACGTGGACGTCCTCGTAGCCTTCTTTTGTGAAGGCTGCTTTGAGGTCATCGCGGATGGCGTCCATGGCCGGGCAGCCCGAGTAGGTGGGGGTGATGGTGACAACGACTGTTCCCGTTTCCGTCACCTGCACATTCCGCAGGATGCCCAGGTCCTCGATGGTGAGCACGGGGATCTCAGGATCGCAGACGGTGGCGGCGATGTCCCAGGCGTCTTGCTGCGGGGTGCGGGTGCGGGACTCGAAGTCCGAGATGTACATGGCTGCAGTCACCAGCTTGCTCCGGGATGCTCGCGGGCCAGCACCTGCATCTCGGCCAGGAGGTAGCCGAGGTGTTCCGAGTGCTTACCGTGCCTGCCTCCGCCGGGTGCTGCCGGGACGTCCGGCACCTCGAGTTCGGCTTCGGTGAGGACTTCTCCGGCGAGCCGGTCAAAGTCCTCGCGCAGGCTGGAAGGCGCGACGGCGGCACCAGCCTCGGCGAGCCGCTGCGTCAGGTCATCGTCCTGGAACAGTTCGTTGACGTGCGGCCACATCAGGCGCAGGCCGTGGATCATCCTGGTTCGCGATTCTTCGGTGCCGCCAGCCAGGCGGAGGATCCACTGTGCGCTGTGGTCCCGGTGGTAGTCCACTTCCTTCACGGCCTTGGCGGCGATGGCGGCCAGCGTGGCGTCCGTGGAGTCGGTGAGCCGGCGGTACAGCTCGAACTGGTAGTAGCTCACGATGAACTGGCGGGCGATGGTCACCGCGAAGTCGCCGTTGGGCTGCTCGAACAGCTGGACTGAGCGGAACTGGTGTTCGCGGCGGAAGTAGGCGAGGTCGTCCTCGGACTTGTCCCAGGCACCGCCGGCGTAGCTGAGGAAGCTCCGGGCGTGGCCCAGCTGGTCCAGGGCGATGTTGCCCAGCGCCACGTCCTCCTCCAGCTCCGGGGCGCGGGAGATCCAGTGGCCCAGGCGCTGCGCGAGGATCAGGGCGTCGTCGCCGAGTCTTAGAGCGTATTCCGCGATGTCTTCACCTGGCTTCGCCAGGCCGGTGCGGACCTCGAGCGCGATGTCCTCCGGGCGCAGGGCGTTACCGGGGGTGATGCGGGTGGCGGAGGCGTTCGAGTCGCCGCCTGCTACTCCGGTGGAGATGTCGCCGTGGCCTGTTGTCTCGTTAGCAGGGGCCACGCCGGCGAGGGACCCGCTGCGAGCTTGCGAGCTGTGGGAGCCGGTGGGGATCACAGGTGCTTTACCCCTTCGCTCTTGGTGTAGTACGTGGCATGCCGGTAGTCCTTGCCCTGGGGCGACTCGAAGAACGAGCCCTTGGCGTCCGGATCACTTGCGGCGATGGCGTCGGCCGGGACAACCCAGATGGAGACGCCCTCGTTGCGGCGGGTGTAAAGGTCGCGGGCGTTGCGCAGGGCCATGGCGGCATCCGGTGCGTGCAGGGACCCGGCGTGGACGTGACTCAGGCCGCGGCTGGACCGGACGAAGACCTCCCACAGGCCCCAGGCGTTCCGGCCCTGGGACTCGGCAGGCTCAACCACCGGCCGGGCCTGGGTTTCGACAGGCTCAACCACCGGGCGATCGTTGGTTGAGCTTGTCGAAACCACCGGACTCGGGTTCTGGCTTTCGACAGACTTAACCTCTGGACTGGCCGAGGCGGGCATTTCCGGGTTGCCGTGGGGGCTCATGCTGCGTATTCCTTCGTCTTCATTGACTGCTTTGCCTGCTGTTTTGCTCGCTGCTTGTCCGCATACGCGGCCGCTGCCTCGCGGACCCAAGCGCCGTCGTCGTGCGCTTCCCTCCGGCGCTCAAGGCGCTGGGCGTTGCAGGGGCCGCGGCCCGCGAGTACTTCCTGGAACTCGTGCCAGTCCAGCGGGCCGTGCTCCCACTTCCGGGTGTCCTCGTTGAAGCGGACCTGATCGTCCGGGAGGGTGAGGCCCAAGACCCGGACCTGCTCCACCATCATGCCCACGAAGCGGCTGCGGAGTTCATCGTTGCTGAACCGCTTGATGTTCCAGGCCATGGACTGCTTGGAGTTGGGCGAATCGTCGTCCGGCGGGCCGAACATCATCAGGGCCGGGGCATACCAGCGGTTCACGGCGTCCTGGGCCATCTGCTTCTGCTCGGGGGTGCCGTTGGAAAGTTCAAGGAGGATCTCGAAGCCCTGGCGCTGGTGGAAGGATTCTTCCTTGCAGATGCGCACCATGGCGCGGCCGTACGGGCCGTAGGACGCGCGGCACAACGGGACCTGGTTGCAGATGGCGGCGCCGTCCACCAGCCAGCCGATGGCACCCATGTCCGCCCACGTCAGCGCGGGGTAGTTGAAGATGGACGAGTAGCGGGCCTTGCCGGCGATGAGGTCTTCCATCATCTTGTCCCGGGTCTGGCCCAGGGTCTCGGCGGCGCTGTAGAGGTAGAGCCCGTGGCCGGCCTCGTCCTGGACCTTGGCCATGAGGATGGCCTTGCGCTTCAGGCTGGGGGCGCGGGAGATCCAGTTCGCTTCCGGCTGCATGCCGATGATTTCGGAGTGCGCGTGCTGGGAGATCTGCCGCAGCAGCGTCTTGCGGTAGGCCGCCGGCATCCAGTCCTTGGGCTCGATGCGTGAATCCTCGGCCATGACGCGGTCAAAGTTGGCCTGGCCTGCCGCCTCATCTTCCGGGGATAGCTCAGCTGGCACTGACTGCAAGTTCTGCGCTGCCATGGTTGCTCCTATGCAAAGACCTTCTGGGACGTGCCGAATTATTTACCGACCGTTCGTTCAGGATATGCGGAAGCGCAGAAGCCCGTCAAGCGTCACACCGACGCCCCTCCCCGGGTACGCTCTCTCACTTAATGCGCGTTTTTCGGAAACGCGCGCTCACTAGATGCGGCTTTTCCGGGAACGCTCGCTCACCTCCTGCCGGTTCCCTATGCTCCTGGCGCGCTGCTCAGGCACCGGTCCAGCGGCGCAGCGTACTGTTGATGAGGCCGATCAGGACGGCGGTCCACCAGCAGGCCTGGGAGACAGAGAGCGCGATCATGAGCCGAAGGCGTAGGCTGCGGGTCAGCTCGCTGAAGCGTGTACGGGGCGGGAGCGCCAGCAACTGGTGCATGGCGGGAGCGATGCTGAGGCCATTGAGCATCAGGATGAGCACGGAGACGAGTTTGACCACGGTGACCGGGTTGGTCAGATCCGGGTCGATCAGTGCGCCGGACGCCAGCAACAGTGCCAGTCCGCCCCAGATCAGCGGTTTGGCCGCGGCCTCGAGCTTCCCGGACGCGTGCATTTCCACCTTGCCGAGCAGCCACAGCAATCCCAGCCAGTCCACCACGAGGATGGTGCCAAAGGACAGGACAAGCGCCAGGATATGGCCCGCAAGCCCCAGCCGGTGGAGTACAGGTCCGCAGTCCACAAAGTGCCCGACGAGCACCGAAGCCAGCCATCCGGCCGTGCACAGCAGACCGAGCAGGAGCAGCCGCTGGATCTGTCGACGCGTCAGCGGTGCCGGGTGGACCGCCGGTTCAACCTGTGATGTGTCGGGCTGCGACGGGTCGGGCCGGACCGGCGCCACGGACGTCATTCGGCAGACCTGCCGGCGGGACGCTGCCCTGCCGGGAAGCCCAAAAATGGCATGAAAAAGGTCATGAGGATCCTAGGAAGGAATTGGCAATTTTTCGGCATATGACAGCCGGGAAAACTTCGGCCGAGGCGCCCTGCGCCCCGGCCGAATCATGGGGCGGCGCGAAATCGGTCCCGCCCGCCAGTGGCTACTCTTGGGTAAGCTCCACGTCCGTGAACTCCACGGTTGCACCCTTGGCCAGGGCCGGCGTTTCGGACTCCTCGCCATGGCGGTTGAAAGTGGGGACCCCAAGGGTGGCGCGCACCGTGTAGGTTCCTGCTTCAGGCACGGTGAAGTTATTGGCGTAGTGGTAGAAGGTGGAGTAGTAGAAGTTCAGCTCCAATTCCTGAACCACCTTGCCCTGGGCATCCACCACCTCCACGGAGATCGGCACCTCGGGAACGATCCTGCCTGTGGAGGTCTCGGTGGGGATGATTTCGATGTGGTGGGTTTCGCCGGCCTCGGGTGCGCGGAAATGGGTTGCGTGCTCGTCGAACCACGGTTCGGCAGCTTCGGTGATCAGGTTGACTGCCCATTCCCCGGACTCCACCGTCTTGCCCTTTTCGGCAAGCTCCTCGGCGAGCACCTCGTACTGCTTCTGGACGCCGGCCGGAACGGTGAAGCCTTCCTCCTTTGCGGCGGCCTGGGCACCGCAGCCGGTGAGCGCAGCGAGGAGAAGAGGGGCGGCCAGTAGGGCCGTGGCGGCACGAAGCATCGAAAATCCTTAAAAGAGGGTGCTGGGGAAAGAGAACCGGGGTGGTTCAAGGAGTGTTGCAGGCAGCCCACAAGATGGTGCCGCTTGCTACGGCACCAAGTCACAACCGCCCACTATTCGAAGCGCGCGGCATTGCACCTCGGCTCGCAGAGGGCGACTTAGGCTGACCTAAAAAGAAGATTACCCAGAACCGAAATTAAGCAAAGTTCCTGTGTGCTAATTCTCAAAGGTTACGTTTCGGCATGATGCTGCCGGAGTGTCTTGACAGGGTTCGCCGCCGTGCGGACCATCGGAGAAGCCGCTGGGGCCCGGATGTCTAGTGGAGGCCGTGGTCCGGCCCTCGAAGGGTTATCGGATGCAGCCAGCGCCACCTCGTTTCCGGTTCCTCCGCCAGATGGCGATGGCTGCCGCCGCCCTTCTGGTGGCAGCTGCGGCGGGTTGCACCACTCCGCCGGAACCGCCTGACCAGCAATTCCCGGCAAGTGTTCGGATCGCCGCTGTGGGTGACATGAACGGCGTCAAGAACCGGGATCCGGACAGTCCGTCCGGCCGGAATGCTGCGGCAATCACCCGGCTGGTGCAGGACAACGACATTGACGCCTTCCTGGGGCTGGGAGATTTCCAGTATTCAGTCCCGCACTGCGAGGACTACGTGAAGTACTGGGCCCCACTGTGGGGCGGCACCATGCCCAAGCTGTACTGGGTGACCGGCCCCAACCACGACTGGCAACCCGGCCGCAACGAAGACCTCGAAGACTTCATGAATGGCCAATGCCCGGGGGTTTCGGAGAAGGCAGCGATCAACCAGCAGCGCGGGTTCATCGGCAACGGGCAACCGTACTCGAAGGATTTCGGGAACTGGCACTTCACGTTCCTGCCCTCCGCGTACTGGCGCTACAACCCCAGGCAGGGCCAGTTGCTGACAACCTGGCTGGACAAGGACCTTGAGACTGCCAGGGCGGCCGGCAAGCACCTGGCAGTGGTGTACCACGAACCGTATTTCACATCGAACACCGCTGAACATGGCCGGGCCGTTGAGCACAAGCCGTGGATCGACGTGATGTGGAAGTACCGCGTCCGGCTGACGCTGTCCGGGTCGCAACACAACTACGAACGGTCCTGTCCCGTGAACAACGCCGACCAGTGCGTGAGTGACGGGATGACGGCGTTCCAGGTCTCCACAGGAGGAATCGGCCTCCGCCCCTTCACCAGCAGCCCGCCGTACATCGAGAAGCGGTTCAGCGACACCCACGGGTTCCTCCGGCTGACACTGCGGGAGGACGGGTCCTTCGACTGGAACTTCGTGCCAACGTCCGGTTCAAGCACGGATTCGGGTACGCGCCCCGCCCCGTAGCATAAGCTGCCTCTTGCTCTCCGTCACCGGCCCGGAGAATCCACACGCTCACTCAGGTTTTCCACAAATCTCCCGGAGAGGACCACCTGCTTCAGGAGGGCCGGATACCATGTGTGTTTCTACGGCAGTTCCTGGCTTCCGGGAAGTTGGAGGAAATCGTGGACGGAAGGTCGCTTCGCCCAGTTGCCAAGTTGGCCTCCCTTGCTGCCCTCCTGACCGTTGCGGCCACGGGGTGCACTCCGGCCGGCGTCAAGAATCAGGCGTCCGGGAACCCTCCGGTGCGGGTTGTGGTGATCGGCGACTCCTTAAGCACCGGCTATGGGACTTCGGCGGACCAAGCCTGGCCGAAGCTACTGCAGCACGCCCACCTGACCAGGAAGCGTCCCGTGCAGGTCACCAACGCGTCAGAGAACGGCAGCGGTTACCTGGTGGCCGGGGAGGGCGGGAACACCTTCGGCACGGAGGTGGAGTCAGCCGTGGGGCCGGATGCGGACATTGTGGTCTTCTTCGGGTCGGACAACGATGTGGGAGCAGACCCTGAGGAGCTGCGGGAGGCTGCGGCCTCAACGTTTGCCGCGGCTTCATCACGGGCCCCGCAGGCAGTCCTCGTGGCGGTGGGTCCACTGTCCGGCAGCGAGGAGCCGGATCCGGTGCTGGCCGGCGTGCGTGACTCTGCCGCCTCCGCGGCACAGAACCGCGGGGTACCCTTCATTGATCCCATCGCGGAGCAATGGCTCGGCGGCCGCGCCGACGTCCTGTTGGGACCTGACGGTGAACATCCCAGCGCGTCCGGGCAGAAGCTCCTGCGGGACAAAATGCAGGACATCATTGCAGCTGCGGTAGAAGGCTGAACGGCACCCGCGGACAGAGGCGCGTGCCGCCGTCGTCCATTCCCGCGCCGCGGCTTCGGCTGCCCGGGGGCCCCCCTGTTTCCCCCTCATCTCCGGAATATGCTTGCCAAGCCCCCAGCGGCTTAATAACATCGGGACACGGTTCGGCGCCGGATCACCGGCGGCAGAGCGAACCTACGCGCAGTTTTTCCGTATCGACATACACCCGGCCCCCTTTCGAATGCACCGCGCCCTCCGGCCGCGGAATCCGGAAGGCACCGACGCCTCAATGAAACACCGGCCAATCATCATGCCCGGCATGGGATGGCGACCTGGAGGATGGATGGCCATGAGACGGTTCCTGGCACTGGTCATTGCGGTTACGCTGGCTTGCACTCTGGTGCCTGCACTTGGCTCTGGGAGTGCCCGGGCTGCGGCCGGTCCCTGCATCGGCGCACCTCCCGCCGACGGCACGGCATACGCAGAAACCCGGCAGTTCATCGATACCCAGGCCTGGTGGATGCCGGACGTTGACCAAGCCAACAACTCCACCACCAATACCGGCCATGTCCACATGGGAGCGTGCATCCCCGAACGCGAAACGCTCAATTCGGGCAACATCACCGTGAACGTGCGGGTGATCCTCCACGACAACCCGGGCACGGCCAACTACGTCGCAATGGTGTTCAAAAACTCGGAGAGCGAAACAACCGTCCAGAAGTGTTACCTCCGGGCCACAGCACCGGACTTCAGCTGCCCCGGCCCGGGCAAGTCAGGCGAGGGCGACTTCGTGTGCACCGGAACCTGCGAGCGCTGGCTGACATTCTCGCGGCCGATTTCCGCCTTCAAGCATTCAGGGCTGCAGGAGGTCCGTTTCCGCGGATTCGTCCCGGAACCGGACGGAAACACCATGCAAACCAACCTCAACTTCCAGGTCAACATCCAAAACGGCAAGTCCGTGTCAGACACAGAACGGAATGCGTTCCTGCGGAGCAAAGGGTGGTACACCCACGCCCTGTACTGCGAGTCCTCGCTCCGCAGCGTTCCCCTTCCGGATGGCCCGGTGTCAGGGATCTGGGCTCCCGAAGTGGGCCTGACCACCCACCCAGGCGGCTCCCGCCCGGCCTCCCACTCATTCATCTCGATCGACCCGGACTTCCACGCCATTCCGTCGAATCCCGGGACCGTGCTGTGGGACTCCGCCGGGCCCTACGGAGCCGAGCCCTTCGGGGCCGCCCCCATAGCGATCGACACCAGGACCCTGGCCAACGGCGTCCATAAGCTGCACCTGCGGACGTCCTGCCGGGACAACAAGCTGGGTTCGACAAACTCAGGCGTCACCGTGATTCCCTTCACCGTGGCCAACTGAGCTGACATGGCGTGCACCAGGAAACGGTAACTCCACCGGGCTTTACGTTACGTCCGGCGGCAAAGTCCATTTGAGTTAGGTAAGGTTCCCCTTATAAGTTGCACCGGTGACGTTACAGACAGAGCTAGCCGGCGTCTCCTTTGCCGCCACCCTGGCCCGCTTTGGAGACCGCACCGCCGTCAGCACCAACACCGGGCCGCTGACCTACCGCGAGCTCGCCCGCCGTGTGGAGGACATGGTCCACTCATTCGGCGAAGGCCGGCGCCTGGTTGCACTGGAGGCCGAGAACAGCCTGCCGTCGCTCGTGGCCTACCTCGCAGCCCTCGCGTCCGGGAACCCGCTGCTGATCCTGCCCTCCGGCGGCGCGGCGGCCGATGCGCTGATCGCGGCCTACAACCCGGACATCGCGGTGCGGGCGTCCTCTGGCGAAGCAGTCCTGGACGTGCGCCGCGAGGACACCGCGCACGATTTGCATCCGAACCTGGCGCTGCTGCTCAGCACATCCGGATCCACCGGCTCGCCCAAACTGGTGCGCCTCTCTGCCGACAGTATCCAGGCCAACGCCGCCGCCATCGCCCAGTACCTGCAGCTGCGCCCAAGCGACACCGCCGCCACCACACTCCCCCTCTCCTACTGCTACGGGATGAGCGTGGTCAACAGCCACCTCCTGGTGGGTGCCACCCTTGCGCTGACGGATCTTTCGGTGGTGGATCCCTGCTTCTGGGACCTCGTCCGCACCGAAAAGGTGACGTCCTTCGCCGCGGTGCCCTACACGTTCGACCTCCTGGACCGCGCGGGCTTTGCGGACATGGACGTGCCCAGCCTGCGCTACATCACCCAAGCCGGCGGACGGCTGGCTCCCGAGCGAGTGCGCTCCTACGCCGCGCTGGGCCGCCAGCAGGGGTGGGACCTGTTTGTGATGTACGGCCAGACCGAGGCGACGGCGCGCATGGCCTACCTCCCGCCGGACCAGGCCGCCGAGCATCCGCAGGCCATCGGCGTGCCCGTCCCCGGCGGGTCCTTCCGGCTCGAGCCCGTCCCCGGACTGGACGCCTCTGAACTGGTGTACTCCGGGCCCAACGTGATGCTGGGGTACGCCGAGCGGCCCGAGGACCTTGCCCTGGGCCGGGTGATCACCGAGCTTCATACCGGCGACCTCGCCCGCCGCGGCGCCAGCGGACTCTACGAGATCGTTGGCCGGCGCAGCCGCTTCGTGAAGATCGTGGGGCTCCGGGTGGACCTGGGGCAGGTGGAAAAGATCCTGGCCGATCTCGGCGTGACCGCTGCCGCTGCCGGCACCGACGACGCTGTGGTGGCCGCCGTCGAAGGCAACCACGACCTCGCCCTCATCGCCAAAACCCTGGCGCAGGACCTTGGCCTGCCGCGCGCCGCCGTCGAACTTTATCCCGTGGAGGCCATTCCGCGCCTCAGCAACGGGAAGCCCGACTACCCCGCCGTCGCCGCCCTCGCCTCCCAAAGGGAGGACGACGACGGCGCTGCCGCGGCGCCGGACGCGGGCTCCACCGATGTGCGGCGCATCTTCGCCGAGGTGCTGGAGCAGGACGACGTGGCCGATACCGACACGTTTGTTTCCCTCGGCGGGGACTCGCTCTCCTACGTGGCGGCGTCCCTCCGGCTGGAGCAGGCGCTCGGCTACCTTCCGCAGGGCTGGCACCTGATGCCGGTGTGCGAGCTCGCCCCGGCGCCGCACGCATCGCCTGGCCAGGTGCCGCCGTCGGGCAATCTTCGTTCGGAGAAGCCGCGCGGGCCCGGTGCCTGGCGGCGAAAGGTGCTCGCGCCGATGGAGACGGGGATCGTGCTCCGCGCCGTGGCCATCATCTTTATCGTCTCCACGCACATCGGTTTCTTCCACTGGACCGGCACCGCGCACGTCCTCATGGCCCTGGCGGGCTACAACTTTGCCCGATTCCAGTTATCCGGCGGGCGCACGGCAAGGCTGCGGCGGCACCTGCGAAGCATCGCGCGGATTGTGGTGCCCAGTGTTGCGGTCATCGCCATCGCGTTCGCCATTACGGACAAATACGCCTGGTACAACGTGTTCCTACTGAACCCGCTGCTGGGCCCGCCGGGGTGGAGCGACTACTCGCGCTTCTGGTTTGTGGAGATCCTGGTCCACATCCTCCTCGGCCTCACTGCGGTGCTGGCTATCCCAGCCGTTGACCGGGCGGTGCGCAGGTGGCCGTGGGCGTTCGGGATGGCCCTGGTGGCGGTTGATATGCCGCTGTTTTTTGGCCTGGTGGACAGCCACTACCCGGGCCAAGGTCCGGTGCTGTGGCTGTTCGGGCTGGGCTGGGCCGCTGCTGCTTCCCGCACGCTGTGGCAACGGGCGGCCGTGACCGCGGTTGCTTTCCTGGTGGTTCCCGAGTCCTTCGACGACCCCTACCGCAGCGCCACCATCCTGGCCGGCTGCCTCATCCTGCTCTGGCTGCCCACCCTGCATGTGCCGCGCGGGCTTCACCGGATTACCGCCCTGCTGGCCAGCGCATCCCTGCACATTTACGTGACGCACTGGCTGGTGTATCCGCTGGTTGATCCCTACAGCAAGGGCCTGGCCGTCCTGGCGTCCCTGGCCTGCGGGGTCCTCTACTGGATCCTGGCCACGCGGGCCATGGCCTTCGTGGAGAAGCGGATGAAGCGCCGGCGCTCCCAGTCCTTGGCCCCTGTGCATTCCCGCCCGGTTACTTTCCGCGCCTAGGGACGCCACGCCGTGTACGACGGCGTGTCCCCGGCTCTGGCGGCCTGGCTGCGGGAGTAACTGGGAAGGAACGCACGGGCTCCCTGTGTTCGGCTGCCCTAATAGCGGTTACGCGGCGGGCGGGACTGGGCGGCGCGCATCTGCTTGGCTTTCCGCGCCTGCAGAATCCGGCTGATGATGGTGGGGAGCAAAGCGAAAAGAAGTTTCTTCACAAGACTGATCCTTTGGTTGGGCCGGTGGCTGGTTTTTGTTTTGGCTGTTTACGGCTGGCGCTCTGAAGCCCGGACCTCGCTGAACGGATCGTCCGGATCCTTCAGCGGCACGCCGCCCGCTTCGGTCCCTGAATAGGACGGGCGGGCAGGTTCCCCATAGATGGTTTCGCCGTAGGTTGCGGGGGTGGCTGCCCGGTCCTGGTAAACCGGCTCCCCGCCCCAGGCTGCAGCTTTTGTTCCGGCCGCCTGAGCAGCCATGGGCTGGACCGCGGGCTGTGCCGTTGGGGCTCCTGCCTGCAGGCCGCGGGCCACGCGGCCGGCGAGGATCCCGGCGCCGGCAGCCAGGAGCAGGAACATTCCGGGCTTCCGGCGGGCGAAGGACTGCACGTCAGCCAGCAGCGCCGCCGGTTCCTTATTTTCAACCCAAGAAGCAATTGAGGACGCCCTCCCTGCAGCCTGCCGAACCAGGTCACTGGCCACGCTTTGTTCGGCCGAGGCGTCCGCCATGGAGTGCAGCTGGCTGGAGATGTTGCGGATTCCGCTTGCAGCCTTCCGCTGCTGCTCGCCAGCCTGGCTGCTCACGCCCGTCTTCGCCTGCTGCAGCAGACCCTGCGCGCTGGACTTGGCTTCGGTTGCGACGTTTCCAGCCTCAAGTTTGGCGGTCTGGGCCACATTGCGGGCCGCGCCGGCCGCCTCACCGGCAACCTTCGACGTCTCCTCCTTCGCTGCATCCTTCTTCGTGACATAGGTTTCCGGCTCCGCCGACGCATTGGCCTGGGTGTTCCCGTACTGGTCGAGAGGGCTTCCGGCAGATGGCTCAGGCCACTGGTTCTCGGACATCATCGCTCGCTTCCACTGGATCCTGCTGGGTGTTTGGAGCACAGCCGGATCAATTAGTAAGTAGGGTTACTAATTAGATAGTAGGCACACGAGCGGACCGTCGCGCAAGACGGGATGCGCGATTGGGTAGGTCTCCTTCTGCCAATCGCCTCCGCGAGATGACAGTTCACGGCGGTCCCCGCCCCTGCGATTGCCGTCAAATGTCATCTCGCGCCTCCATGACGGAGTTTCCTAATGTCTCCAGCCGCTTGACCCGTTCGACCCGTTCCACGCCAGCCCAGTTTTTGACGCTCGCCTGCAGGTTTAGCAACCGCTTCATGGTCAACTGCCCCCAAAAACCGGGCCAATTTGGCAGCGGCCGCAGGGGATTGTCATCTGGCCGGGCGCCTATGTCAGAATATGCGCATGAATGCAGATAACAGTGCTTGCTCGTTGAGCGCCGACAGCCAGTACGTGGAGCTTGCCGTTGAGGTGTTCGCGATGCTTGCCGATGCCACGCGCGTGCGCATCATCCTTGCCCTGCGCGACGGCGAGATGGCAGTAGGTGCTCTGGCCGATGTGGTGGGGAAATCACCGGCCGCGGTCTCCCAGCACCTGGCCAAGATGCGCCTGGCCCGGATGGTTTCCACCCGTCAGGACGGCACCAAAGTCTTGTACCGGCTGGAAAACGAGCATGCGCGGCAGCTCGTCGCGGATGCCATTTTCCAGGCCGAGCACGCACTGGGCGGAGAACCGGCGCACCACCGCCGCGAGCGGAAGGCAGCATCATGAGCAGGCAGGACCACGTTCACCAGCATCCTGAGGCCGGGCATGGTCACGGGCACAACCATGAGCATTCCCATGACGATGACCACACCCATGGACCTGACCATGACCATGGCCACAGCCACGACCACGGACACGAGCATGACCATGACCACAGGCACCATCACCACGGCGGGTTCAAGGGCTGGCTCTTCGAGCTGTTCGTCCCCCACACGCACGACGCCGCAGACTCCATTGACGACGCCATGGAAGCCAGCGTTGAAGGTATCCGTGCGCTTAAGATCAGCCTCTTCCTGCTCCTGGCCACCACCATCCTGCAGTTCCTGGTGGTGCTGGTGAGCGGTTCGGTGGCACTGCTCGCGGACACCATCCACAACTTCTCGGATGCACTCACCGCGGTGCCACTGTGGATCGCGTTCATCTTGGGCCGCCGCGCAGCCACCCGCCGCTACACCTACGGCTTCGGCCGGGCGGAGGACCTGGCCGGGTTGTTCATCGTCGCTGTCGTTGCCCTGTCCGCCGTCGTCGCAGCCTGGCAGTCCGTGGACCGGCTCCTGAACCCGCAGCCGCTGACCAACCTGTGGTGGGTATTCGCCGCGGGCCTGATCGGTTTCGCCGGCAACGAGGCGGTGGCCATCTACCGCATCAGGGTGGGCCGCCGGATCGGCTCCGCCGCCCTCGTGGCCGACGGCGTGCACGCCCGCACCGACGGCTTCACCTCCCTGGCGGTGGTGCTCGGCGTGGTGGGCGTGATGCTCGGCTTCCCCCTTGCCGACCCCATCGTCGGGCTCCTGATCTCCGCCGCCATCCTGGTCCTGTTGTGGGGAACGGTGCGCAGCATCGGCCGGCGCCTCATGGACGGTATTGAGCCGGACCTGGTGGACACCGCACAGAAAGCGCTCGAAGGAACGCCGGGCGTCCTGGCCGTGCCGCGCCTGCAGCTGCGCTGGTCCGGCCACCGGCTGCAGGGCGCTGCCACCTTGGTAATGGACGACGGCGTCAGCCTGGCTGAGGCGGAACAGGTCACCCGGGAGGCGGCGCACCGCCTCAAGCATGCCCTGCCGAAGGCGGACGACATGGTCCTCACTCCCCTAACCGCCGCCCGATAGCGCAAGGCCGTGCCGCCGTCGTGCGTTCCTTCCCGGTTACCTCCACGGATAGACAAAGCGAGGCCGAAAACACTGGCCTACCGGATCCGGAAGTGTAAGTAACTGGGCGGGAGCGCACGCCGCGCCAGCGGGAACATCCACGATAGGGATGAGGGGTGCCGGCAGAACCTGGCGGGCATAGACTGAACGTCCGCAAGCAGCGCGGACCCATTTGCCATCAGGCCCTCCGCAGCAGGGCTGAGGCATCCCAGGAATCGAGGCCGCATGGCCAAGGAACCCAGCATCCAGCAGGACAACAACGTGGCCGACTACCTCCAGGATCTGGTCCTGGAATCGGCAGACGTTGATGAGCTTCTCACCGAACTCGCCACGTTCTCGGCGTCGAGCCTTTCCCATAATGGAGACCTCCTGTGCGGGGTCACCCTGATGCGGCGCAAGAAACCGGCCACGGTGGCAACCAGCGATCCCAGCGTCCTCGCCCTGGACGAGTTGCAGTACGGCTACGGTGATGGGCCCTGCCTGGCGGCGCTGCGGGCGGGCAGCACCTTCCACGTCCCAGACCTGAGGGAAGAACACCGCTGGCCCCGCTACTGCACAGCGGCCTGGGCTGAGGGAATCGGCTCAATTCTGTCCGTGCCACTCCCCCTGGAGGGCGAAGCGACCGCGGGACTCAACCTGTACTCGACCCGCACCCACGCGTTCAGCGGCGAGGACATCGAAAAGGCCGAGGCCTATGCCGAACAGGCGTCCAAGGCCCTCCGCCTGGCTGTCCGGGTGGCGCAGCTGGCCGATGACCGCCAGCACCTCATCGGGGCGATGGAATCACGCACCACTATCGATATCGCCGTCGGGGCCATCATGGCGCAAAACCGGTGCAGCCAGGAATCGGCGCTGAAGATCCTCCGGATTGCCTCCAGCACCCGCAACATCAAGCTCCGCGACGTGGCCGCATCGATCGTCGCCTCCGTGGCCCAGGACCCGAAAGTGCTGACGCACTTCGACTACTGACCCACGGACCGCCATGAGTAGGCTGGGCTGATGGCCCTCCTCGCTGCCCTGGCACCCCCCATCGCGGCCGTGGCCATCCTCATGCTGCTCACCGTGGCCGTGCTCCGGGGCGCGCGCACGCCCCAGTACCTGGCTCCCGCCATGGCCATCCTCCGCGGGGCCGCCCAACTCGCCCTCATCAGCCTGGTGCTGGGCGGCATCATCACCGATCCGCTGTGGGTGGCGGCCGCGCTGGTGGTGATGTTCGGCGTGGCTGCCCTGACGGCAACCCGAAGGCTGACCTGGTCCTGGCCGCGGTTCCTGGTGGTCGCGGGGACCATGGCCCTCGGGATTGCGGTGACGCTCGCCGTCGTCTTCGGCACCGGGGCGGTGGACTTGGAGCCGCGGTACGTCCTCGCTGTGGGCGGCATTGTGATCGGCAACTGTATGACCATCGCCGTCCTGGCCGGGCACCGGTTCTACGAGGCCGTCCGCGAGCAGTGGGACCAAGTGGAAGGCTGGCTCGCCCTGGGTGCCACGGCCCGGCGGGCCACATTGACTCAGGCGCGGTACTCGGTGCACGCGGCCCTGATCCCCTCAACCGACCAGACCAAAACCACCGGCCTGGTGACCCTGCCCGGTGCGTTTGTTGGCGCGATCTTCGGCGGCGCGTCCCCGTTCGAGGCCGGCCGCTTCCAGGTGGTGGTGCTGGCGTCCATCATGGCAGCCGGCGCGATCACCGCCGTCGCACTGATCCGGACCCTGGGCGCAGTGAAGGTGCGGCCCGCCTAGCGACTCCCCTGCTCAGCCTTCGCACTCCGTGCAGTATTTCTTCCCGTCCTTTTCCCGGGCCAGCTGGCTGCGGTGGTGGACGAGGAAGCACGACATACAGGTGAATTCATCGGACTGGACCGGGACCACCTGCACCTGCAGCTCTTCGCCCGAAAGGTCCGCTCCGGGGAGTTCAAAACTTTCCGCCAGCTCGGTTTCGTCGAGGTCGATCACACCCGCCTTGGGCGCGGCCTTGTCCGACTTGAGCTCATCGAGCGGTTCGCTGAGCTCTTCCTCGGCAGATTGCCGCGGCGCATCGTAATCAACTGCCACTGATTCTCCTTTATTGCTCTGGATGGAACTCTTGCTCTTGTTGGAACCACGACACAACCCGGCTGAGCGGCTGGTTATTCCCGTTTACGTTGCAGGCATTGTACTGTCCGCGCGACGGCGACGCGCGCCACCCCTCTATCCCCGCCCACCGGGGAGCAGCTGTTGCAGTTCCGCGGTCATCGCATTGACCAGCTCTGGCCTGCCGTGGAACTGTGCAGGCGTGTTCTGGAACAGTTCGATGCCCCAGACGCCATCTTCCAGCATGGCCACCAGTGTTTGATGCGCGTTGGTGGCCGGGGAGATGTCCGTCCGGCCTGGCGGAACCAGCCCGCTGATGGCAGTGAGCAGCGTTGCGCCGGGTCCCAGCGGCCGCACGGAGCGCACCTTGGTGACGTACGTGGCCGTTGCATGGTCCTTGAAGATGGGATCGAGGTGCTGGAAGATCTCATCGGGTCCGCTGGCGGTGCTGCCATCAAACCCGATCTGGAGCCCGCGCTGCGTGAAGAGGTCCGCCATTCCCCGGGCGTCCCGCCGGTTCCAGGCATCAATCAAACCCTCGTACAGCCCGCGGACTTTGGCCAGGTCCGAATCATCCATCGCCGCCCCCTAGAAACGTCCGGATAGTCTCTGCCATTCTCTGTGACTGTGTCCAGTGCAGATAATGATTGCCTTCCAGAGTGACGATCTCGTGGCGCCGGACATTCTTGAGGAGGTTCTCCGCCGCGGCCGTCTTTTCGGCAGTGTGCTCGGTTTTTTCGTCAGCGACGAAGGCCAGCACGGCCAGGTCGTCCGGATACGTCACTCCGCGCAGGGCCTGGGAGTTGTTCCCGATCCGGGCCGTTTCATCCACCACCGCCGGGCTGCCGAAGTTCCAGTTCATCATCATCCGCATGCGCCGCAGCTCATCCTCGGTGTACGCCTTACTGTCCGGATCGATCAGGCCGGGCGCCACAGCGGCCGCCGCGCGCAGCACCCCTGTAACAGCCAGGGCCCGTTGCCAGTTGAACTCGGGCTGCGGCTCCGGCGCCGGCAATTTCCGGGCTCCAGGACCAGGTTGACCGCCGTCGAGAGCAGGATCAGTCCCAGGATGACGAGGGCCGCGATCCCGGCCCGGCGCAGCCCGCGCCGGGGCTTTTTGGAAACCCCGGCGCGGGCTGCTTCAGGATGGTTGGAAACCTCTCGATGAAATGCAGGCACGAGGCCTTCCAATCCGACCAACTCTTTATGGTGCGCCTAGGCAGGCTTGGCAAACACAGCCGCACTCATGATTTCGTAGGCCACGAACGGCTGGTCACCTTCCACCCAGGCGTCGTGGCCGGCAGGAATGGTGTACGCGTGGCCGGCGCTTACCGTGCTTTGTGTTCCGTCATCCATTCGCACTGTCAGTGTTCCCGAGGCACAGATTCCTACGTGGTTGACCTGGCAACTATCGGTATGCACCACGGTCTTGATGGTCTCGGACCAACGCCAGCCGGGCTCAAAGGTAAACCTGCCCAAGGTGGTGTCCCCGACGTTAACAACATCGACGGCGGTCTTGGGCGGACGGCGCCGCTCATCGGGATCGTCGAATGACTTGGCTTCAAGGGATCTTACTGTTTCTCCGGCCATTTCCTTCTCCTGATAGGGAGTTATTGGAACTATTCATCCGGAGCGCCCAGACCGCTCCCGGGCTTCGTTGGCCGGCCCAGGTGGGGACCAGAGCCGTGCCAACGCTGGCACCCAGCGGTATCAGAGTGCGCCCGGGAGCGGATCGTGTCAATACGCGGGCAGGGCGCGGAAGAACAGGCGTTTGACTCTCCCGGGCCAGCGCCGGGCTCACCTTGCGGCGGGCCGCCCCGAGGCAGAGTGTCCGAGGGGGATCACGTGGGGGCGTCCGTCTGTGGGTTCACTGACCACCTGCGCGTCCAGGTCAAAGACTTCCCGGAGGAGTTCCGGAGTGACGACGTCCGCCGGGGCACCTTGCGTAACGATCCTGCCGTCCTTCATGGCCACGATGTGATCTGAGTAGCGGGCTGCGAGCGAGATATCGTGCAGCACCATCACCACTGTCCTGCCGCGCTCCCGGTTGAGCCGGCGGACAAGTTCCAGGACATCCACCTGGTGTGCGAGGTCAAGATAGGTGGTGGGCTCATCCAGGAGCAGTATGCCGGTTTCCTGCGCGAGAGTCATCGAAATCCATGCCCGTTGGCGCTGTCCGCCGGAAAGGTCCTCCAGCGGCATGTCCGCGAGCCCGCCGACGTCAGTGGCCTCGAGGGCATCCTCCACCACACTTTGGTCCGCCGGGGAGAACTGCTGGTACCACTTCTGCCTCGGGTGCCTGCCCCTGGAGACCAGATCGGCCACCGTCAGCCCCGACGGCGCCGTGGGCGTTTGCGGCAGGACACTGATTCGGGTGGCGATATGCCTGGTGGGCTGGATGGCGAGGGGTTTGCCGTCAAGGAAGACCTGCCCCGCCCGCGGCGGAAGCAACCGGCCGAGACCCCGCAGCAGTGTGGACTTGCCGCAGCCGTTGGGCCCGATGATGGAGGTGATCCGGGCCTCCGGGATGCTCAGCGTCAGGTCCTCGATGATGGCCGGGCCGTCGTATCCAAGGCTGAGGTTTTCGGCTTTCAGGCCCGTGCGGCCCGAGGTGGGGGTGGTCAATTCAGCCTCCGCTGGTACTTCAGGAGCAGGTGGATCAGGAACGGGGCACCGAGGACGGCGGTGGCGACGCCCACCGGCAATGGCGCGCTCAGGGCGTTGGCGGAGACGGTGTCCGCGAGCAGGACGAAGACCGCACCCACCAGGGCCGAAACACCCACGGGTGGAATAACGCCGGCCGTCAGGGACCGGGCGATCTGGGGGCTGGCAAGTGCCACAAATGCGACGGGTCCGGCGGTGACGGTGGCAACGGACGCCAGCAGCACCGCGATGGTCAGCACAACTATTCGCACGGCACCGATCCGGACTCCAAGTCCGATGGCCGTGTCCTCGCCGAGGC
This sequence comes from Pseudarthrobacter sp. W1I19, assembly GCF_030817835.1. NCBI lineage: Bacteria > Bacillati > Actinomycetota > Actinomycetes > Micrococcales > Micrococcaceae > Pseudarthrobacter > Pseudarthrobacter sp. W1I19. The sequence goes on along the minus strand of NZ_JAUSZR010000001.1, from coordinate 794,956 downwards.
TGGTCAGCAGCAGCCAGCGGCCGCTGGCAACGGCAGCAAGGATAAGTACGACGGCGGCCGTCGCCATGGGCTGGACAGTGGCCCAGTCCTTGCCGTTCAGTGAGCCGGTCATCCATGTCAGCGCCTGCGCAGCGCTGGTGACGTCGCCCAGGGTCAGGATCCAGGTGGTGAGGCTGGCGGCGAGCCCGGAAATGCCGAGGCCTGCCAGGACAAGACGATAGCTGTCCAGGCCCCGCCGGTACGCGAGAAGGTACACGGCGATGCCGCTGAGGATGCCGGCGGCGAAGGCTGCCGCGGGCATTCCCACCGTGGCTGCAATCCCGCTGAGTCCGGCATGGCCGCCACCTGCTATTACCAGGACCGCCACCGCACCCAACGACGCCCCCGCGGTCACGCCCAGAAGGTCAGGGCTCGCCAAAGGGTTGCGGGCCACCGTCTGTGTGATGGCCCCCGCGGCGGCCAGGGACGCGCCCACCACCACTGCCGCCACCATGCGCGGGGCACGGAATTCGGTGACCGCGAGGTGGATGCGGGCTTTGCTGGCGTCCCCGAGCAGGGCTGCCAGGACGTCGGGATACGGCAGCGGAGTTCCGCCGAAGGCAACGTGCAAGGCCATGGCGCCCAGGAGGACGGCCGCGAGCACGGCGGCAACGGCGACGAGGCGAAGGTTCAGCCGGACGGACGCCGGCCCGATCCGCAGTGCCCTGATCCGGATCTTCGCCGCGGCGGGCCGGGTGGCCGTGGCGGTCACAGCGTTGCCAGCCTGCGCCGGCGGGCCAGATGAACGAAGAACGGTGCCCCGATGACGGCCAGGACCACTCCTACCGAGAGCTCGCCCGGCCGGGCGACCACCCGTCCTGCGGTGTCGGCCAGCAGCAGGAGGGTGGCTCCGGTCATCGCGGAAACGGGAACCAGGACGCGGTAGTCGGGTCCGGTTATGGCGCGGGTCAGGTGCGGGACCAGCAGGCCTGCGAAGGCGACGGGGCCGGCCATGGTGACGGCGGAACCGGCCAGGAGTGTGATCGCGGCGATGCCTGCCGAGCGGGCCCTCAGGACTGAGATTCCCAGCGAGACGGCGGTATCGGCTCCCAGCGCCAGGGCGTTCAGCGGACGGATATTCAGGAGGGCCAGCACCACCCCTGCCAGCACAAAGGGCCAGACCACTGACACCACGCCGCTCTGCCCGACCAGGGACCCCACTTGCCAGAACCGCAGCGTATCCAGTGCTTGATCGTTGAGCAGGACGATTCCTGCCACGAGTCCCGAGCAGAGGGCTGTCACCGCCGCCCCTGCCAGCACCAGCGTCACCGGCGTGGAGCCGTGGCGGGCGGCGGAACCGATGGCAAACACAAGGACGCTGGCTCCCAGGGCCCCGGCGAAGGCCAGCCCGGCCTGCGTCAGCGCCGGCAGTTCACCAGTGAAGGCAGTGGCGGCCACAATAGCCAGCGCTGCTCCCTGGTTGATACCCAGCAGTCCGGGGTCCGCCACGGGGTTCCGGGTGTGCCCCTGGACCAGGGTTCCGGCCAGGCCCAGGCAGATGCCGGCAACGACGGCAAGCACGGTCCGAGGCCACCGCAATTCCCTGATGGTGACGTCCATGATGCTGCCGTCCGGTGTGAACAGCGCATGCCAGGCATCCTGCAGCGATGAGGGCTGGCCGCCGATACAGAGGCTCACCAGCACCGCTGCCGCAAATGCCGCGGCTGCGGCCAGCCAGCGGAGGCCGCGCCCTCTGGTGCGTGGGCTGGTCCGGGGCACAGTTGTCAGCTGCCCGGCGGCAGTCACCGTCCCGGCGGTCTCCGTTGTTTCCACGAGATCCTTCTATTACGTCACTATTCTGTGAGCTAAATCCTCAAAGCCTGCTACAGTCTACGGCAGACATAGGTAAGCCTCGCCTAACAGGTCTCATCCCCGTCACATCGTTTGAAAGCGACCACGTGAAAACACGCATCCTCAAGCAGCTCAGTGCTGCCACCGCTGCCCTCGCCCTGATGGCCACCGCCGGCTGCAGCACCCAGGCAGCCTCCACCCAGCCTGCTACTGAAGCTGCAGAAGCCGCCGGCTACCCGCTGACCATGGAGCACACCATGGGTTCGACCACCATCGAGACGAAGCCCAAACGCGTCGTCGCCCTTGACCCGAGCTATATCGACGCCGCGCTGCTCCTGGAGGCAGACCTGGTGGGGTACGTACAGTACCGCCAGGACCCGAAGGCACCCTTCGCGCCGTACCTGGGAGACGTCGCCGAAGCCACCAAGGATGCCGTCAACGTGGGCACCCTCGCTGAACCAAACCTGGAAAAGATCCTGGAACTGCAGCCGGACCTGATTGTCTCTGCCAAGGTGCGCCACGAGGCCCTCTACCCGCAGTTGTCCAAGATCGCACCCACCATCTTCTCTGCCAGCACCGGCCCCACGTGGAAGCAGAACGTCGTTTTCCTCGGCGAAGCCCTCGGGAAAAGGGCCAGGGCCGAACAACTGGTGAAAGCCTACGAAGAGCGGGCTGAAAAAGTGGGCGCCGACATCCTCGCAAAGAAGCCGGACGCCACGTACTCCCTGATCCGGTTCACCGGCGGAGACACTGCGCGCCTGTACTCCTCCAAATCCTTCATTGGCGAGATCATGACGGACATGCGCATCCCCCGCCCCAAGGATGCCCCGGACAGCCAGTCCGAGATTTTTGTCCCTCTCTCCTCCGAGCAGATCCTGCAGGGCGACGCCGGCCTGGTGATGGTCAGTGCGTTCACCCCCGCCGGTGCCGAGGGGGACAAAACGCGCGCCCAGCAGGAGAAGTTCCAGTCCAACCCCCTGTGGCAGCGGCTCCAGGGCGAGGTCAAGCCGGTTGATGATGCAACGTTCCTGGCATCCGTCAGTGTCCAGGGTGCCCACGCAGTGATCACGGAACTGGCAAACCACTACGGCGTGGACCCGCACCTGCCGTAACCCGACAGGAGGCGGCGGGCAGGCGGGAAAAACACCGCCTGCCGCCTCCTGTCCCCGTCCCTTGTACCCCGCCCCCGCCCCTGCCAGGCAGGGAAGGAGATCTTTGCCAATGAACACCAGGCCAGAAGCGGACCGCTACCCGGTGCGGGTTTTCGAGGTGGCCGTCAGCCGCGTACAGGACCTTTCGGCCACGTTCCGCCGGATCACCTTCACGGGGCCCGCCCTGGACCGGTTCGGCGTCGAGGGACCCACACTGGACCTGCGGATCAAGCTGCTCCTGCCGGTACCCGGCCACACGTTGTCCAGGCCCGGAGCTCCGGACGGGACCCTGTATGAGGGCTGGTACCACGACTGGCTGCGCCTCGAGCAGCCGGGGCGCGGTTTCATCCGCAGCTACACTGTGCGCGCAGGCCGGACGATGGCCGGTGCACGTGAAATCGATGTTGATTTTGCCCTCCACCCCCACGTCGAGGGCAAGAGCTCACCTGCCTCTGACTGGGCCCGCGCCGCGGTGCCAGGCGTAAGCGCACTGATCATTGGCCCGGAGGTGGCGGCGCAGACAGCTTTGCCGTCCGAGGCCGGCATCAGGTGGTCGCCAAGGAATGCGCGTGAGGTACTGCTGGCCGGCGACGAAACGGCAGTGCCGGCCATCGGCTCCATCATCGAAGCACTCCCCGCCGATTTCACCGGGCACGCTTTCCTCGAAGTGCCGGACTCCTCGGACATCCAGGAGGTCAGCACCGCGTCCGGAGTCCGCGTGACGTGGCTGCCCCGGAACCCCGCCAAAGCCCGACGCGATGAACTTCTTCTCGACGCCGTCCGGCACACCGTCAGCGCCCCCGGACAGACTGGCCCGGACGTGGTCCCTTTATACGCCTGGGTGGGAGCCGAAGCCGGCACCGCCAAAATGCTTCGGAGGCATCTGGTCAATGAGATTGGCCTAGACCCCAAAGTGTCGGAATTCCGGGGCTACTGGAGCCTGGGCAAGGCCGGCTCGGGAGTGAACGGAACACCTGTCCCGGCGCCGGAACTCTGCACCTCCTGATGATCACAGGCCGCGCACAGCACCAATGCGTGAATTACGTCAAACAATTGGGTCTTTTTGATCAGGGCCTGCAGGCCTACCGTGGGAAAACACAGGACGGCCAACCCGGGCTGCCGAAGTACGGAGGGTCTTAAAGATGACGACGCACGTCGCAGACTGCAGCGTAACCAACTGTTCCTTCAACGACCACACCAACTGCAACGCCGCCGCCATCACCGTCAGCGGCGCCGAAAACCACGCCCAGTGCGCAACATTCATTGACACCGGCATGCACGGCGGCCTCCCCAAGGTGCTCGCCGACGTCGGAGCCTGCCAGCGCAGCGAATGCGTCCACAACGACCACCTGATGTGCAACGCACCGGAAGTCCGTGTGGGCCCCGGCGCGGACAACGCGGACTGCCTCACCTACTCACACAGCTAACGTTCCGGACCCCGGTGGTTGAGCCAGTCGAAGGTTTCGACAGGCTCAACCACCGGGGTGACGGCTCAACCACAGGGTGACAGGCTCAATCACCGCCTACTCTGCCGGCACCCACACCGTGCAGTCCGCAGCATCGGCCACCACGGCCTCAAGCTCCCCGGCGCGGTGCAGCACCTCCAGCTGCCGTGAAGCACCGGTGCCCACGGCAAGCACGTCGTCGACCAGTTCCTCCACCCGGCCCAGGTCCCCCGTGTCCTCCAAAGCCTCGCGGATGTGGTCCAGCAGCACATTCACCACGGCGAGTGCGGGCGCGGGTTGTAACGTCAGCGGGTCCAGCAGTTCCCCGCGCAGCCCCCACCGGCTCGCTTTCCAGGTAGCCAGCCGCACGAGCTCTGTGGGTACGGCCACGGGCGGGACGCCTTCCCGCCATTCCCGGGCGGCCGTTTCCACCAGCCCCCGCGCAACCCCAGCCAGCAGCACAGCGTTCTGCGGGCGCAGGCACACATCGGCAATCCGGATCTCAACGGTCGGGTAATGCCGCGACAGCCGCGCGTCGAAGTACACCATGCCTTCGTCCAGCAGGACGCCGGTGCTCACCATGTCATGCACCAGCTGGTGGTACGCCTCCGGCGAGCCGAGGATATCCAGCGGCCCGGCGGACGGCCACCGGCTCCACACCTGCGCGCGGTAACTGGCATACCCGGTGTCCTGCCCGTGCCAGAACGGCGAATTCGCGCTGAGCGCGCCAAGCACCGGAAGCCAGGTGCGGATGCGGTCCAGCACTGCCACGCCCTCGTCGTCCGAGTCCACGGCAACGTGGATGTGGCAGCCGCAGGTGAGCTGTTCCCTGGCGGTCAGCCCGTACTCCTCGGTCATGGCAATAAAACGGCGAAGCTGCACCGGATGTGGATCGGTTGGCAGGGGCGATGTTCCCAGGGCCGCGGCCCGCACCCCAACCCTGCGCGCTTCTGCATCCGCCATGGCCCGCCCCAGGATGATGTCCGCCTCCAGCGTCGCCATGCTGGCATGGGGAGGGGTGACGACTTCGATCATTTCCTGCTGGAATTCGGCAGTGAGGACCGGCCCGCCGCCCGGGCCGGCCGGGCGTTTGTAGCCTTCCAGCAGCCCGGCGGCCAAAGGCACGGGCTCCCCCGTCTCCGGACTTACCAGCAGCAGCTCCTCCTCCATGCCAAACGTACGACGACGGCGCTCGCCTCCGCGGGTGCCGTCAGTTGCCGCCGGGGTGCTTTCCGCTCCTGAGCCGTCCATCGCCGTCGTCCTTCTGTCATTCCATCCGGGCCAGTTCGTCCCAGAAAGCTGCCAGCGTGACTGCGCCGTTCACCAGGACCGCAAGGTTGGCGCTCTCGTCGCTGTCGTGCCAATGGTCCTCCACCAGGCCGGTGCCGAAAAACAGGACAGGAGCATCCAGGGCCCTGGCGAGCAGCTCGGCAGGGCCACCACCGGCGTTGCCCATCCTGCCCACGCCGGCGGACTGGAAGCCCCGGCCCATGGCCCGTTCCAACGCTGAAACCGCCGGGTGCTCCGGGGTGCGGTACGCTTCCTGCGCTGTCTCCAGGTCCACGCTGAAGGTGTGGCCGAAGCTGTCCCCGATACTGGCCTCCACCCACTGCCGCAGCTGCTCCGCCACCTTTTCCACCCGCTGCCCGGGCACGGTCCGGAAGCTCAGGTCCGCCGAGGCCACGGCGGGCACGGCGGCGCGTGAAACCCCGATGGGATCCCCGGCGATGAGGGACGTGACCTCGACGGCGGGACGCAGCCACAGCCGCTCCAGCACCGTATACCCCTGCTCGCCGGTGATGGCGCCGGTTTCGGACCGCTTCAGCCAGTCCTCCTCGCTGAAGGGAAGCTGCGCCAGCGCCTGCCGCAGGTCCTCCGGGGGCGGCTCGACGTCGTCGTAAAAACCCGGAACAGTGATCCAGCCTTCCCCATCGTGCAGGAGCGCCAGCAGCCGGCCCAGCTCGAAGGCGGGATTGGGTGCATTGCCGGACACGGCGCCGCTGTGGACGTCGCGCTCCGGCCCAAACACCTGGAGGCTGGCGGAGAGCATGCCGCGGAGGCTCACACAGACGGCGGGATGGTCGGCGTGCCACAGAAGGGTGTCGGAGAAGAGGACCACGTCGGCCTGCAACCGGTCCCCCTGCTCCTCCAGCAACTTGGCCAGATGCGGCGACCCGCCTTCCTCCTCGCCCTCGACGAGGTACTTCAGGTTGACGGCGGGCGCGGTGGTTGAGCCTGCCCCGGTGGTTGAGCCTGTCGAAACCCCGCTGGAGTGAGAGAGGTTTTGGGTTTTGGCCGCATTAAGTGAGCGAGCGTCCGGGTTTTGGGGGTCATTAGTGAGAGAACGTTGGTGCAGGTGGGCGCGCACCGACCACAAGTGGGCCAGGACTTGCCCCTTGGCGTCCGAACTCCCGCGGCCATACAGCCTGCCATCGCGCACTACGGGTTCGAACGGGGCCGTCTGGTCCCACTCCTGCGGCTTGGCGGCCCGGACGTCGTGATGGCTGTAGACCAGGACGGTGGGTGCGTCCGGCGCCTCGCACCATTCCGCATAAACAGCGTGCGACTCCCCGGTGGGCAGCACTTCCACCGTGGGGAAGCCCACGTCGCGGAACGCCGCCGCCAGCCAGTTGGCTGAGCGGATCAGGTCCTGTGCGTGCTCCGGCACTCCCAACACGCCGGGCACGCGCACCCACTCCGCCAGCTGCCCTTCCAACTCGCCCTGCCGTGAGCGGACGAAGGCGTGAAGGTCCGGGCCGCCGTCGTGATCCGCGGCGGGATGCTCAGGGCCGCCGTCCTGGTCACGCAAGCCGTGGTGCTGCTCCACGGCTTACCGTGGCTGGGCCGGGTTGGTGGGATCGCCCTGGGACGGCGGATTGATGGGAGGTCCCGGCACGCTGGCCGTCTGCGGGGTGTCAGGCTGGCCGGTGTTCACTTCAGGGGTGCTGGGCGCCTGCGGGCCGCGGGGCACGGCGCCGCCCTGCAGGTCGTGGAGCCTCTTCTCGAGGATCTGCATGATGGGCAGCCTGTTTCCGTGGGCCTTCTCGTACGTGATCAGTTGCGCCACGTCCGCCTCCTCCAAGCCGGAGATGCGCGACGGCAGTGTCCCCGCCGGCAGGTGGTCGTAGTCCGGCAGCGGCAGTTCGCTGTGCTGTGGAACATTGCTCTGGGGTACGTCGTTCATGGGTTTTCAACTCCTTATTCGGGTCAACGGCGTCATTTGAGTGAAGCTAACAGCGCGGCGCATGCCTGTTCGCAGCTCCGGCACGCTTCCGCGCAGATCTGGCAGTGGTCATGCATGTCCGCGTGCTTTTCGCATTCCTCCGCACAGGCCTTACAGGCGGTCCGGCAGGCTTCCACGAGCGCCCGGGTGACGTTGCTGTCGTAAGCGGTGAGCCGTGACAGAACCTTTCCGGTAGTGGCGCAGATGTCCGCGCAGTCCAGGTCGGTCCGGATGCACTTTGCCAGGTCCGCCACCATGTCCTCACCCAGGCAGGCGTCGGCGCAGCCGGTGCACGTCTGGGCACATTCGTAGCAGGCGCTGATGCACTCGGACAGTTTGGTGACATCGATATCGCCCAGGTCCTTGGGATATGCGTCGATCATGGACCGTATGTGGGTCATGCTGTCCTCCTGTTCCCTGGGTTCTCCGAGCCGCCAACCTTATTGATAAGCACACTTACTTGTTTTACCGTACCGGGATGGCCGCCGCTGGTACAGGGCCCGGGGCCCCTTTCCCGTCGGCGGACTGGAGCACCGCAACACCCCTCACGGCAACACCCGTCAGGCACTGGCCTCCGCGCCCACCGGTTCCGGCTCCTTGAAGCCGGCGGCAAAAACGGATTCGGCCATCTGTGCTGCGATCGCATCCCAGTGGTATTGCCTCAGCAACTCGCGGATCTTCGGCTTCGGCCCGCGCAGCGGATCCCGCTGGCCCAGCGTCCGGCAGAGCGCCGCGAAGCCCGCGGCGTCGTCGCGCAGGTGCACCACCCCCGGGAAATCGGCGACGACGTCCGGCACCCGGGTGGGAAACCACCGGCAGGCCCGCGGCCAGGTACTCAAGCGTTTTGGTGGGGCTGATGGAACGGGTGGCCTCATTCAGCGCGAAGGGCATCAGGGCGACGTCCAGCCCCGCCATCGCCGCCGGCAGATCCGTGTAGCAGGTGTACCCTTCGTAGCTGATGTTGGGCGCCTGGGGCAGGCCGGCCGGGTCAATCTTGGCCACCGGCCCGTACATCTTGATGTCCCATTCCGGCAGGGCCTTCGCCAGCCCCGCGATCAGACCCAGATCAAGCCGTTCGTCCAGGACGCCCACGTATCCCGCCACGGGACGCTGCCCCGGAAGGCGGGGCTCCGCCGTCGGGACCCTGTAGTGTTCCGGCTCTACGCCGCTGGGAAAGAGAACGGTGTCGGCGCGGCCCTGCCGCACCATGGAACGGTGGAGCGAACGCCCGCCGGCAAAAACGACGTCGGCCCGGCGGAGCGCCTGCCGCTGCCTCACTACCAGCTCGGGCGGGGCGTCCTTGAAGGCGGCGAGATCGTCCATCACGTCATAGACCAGCGTGGTGGGGTTCAGGGCGAGGGCCAGTTCCAGGGCCAGGGGCGTGTACAGCCACACCACGCGGTCCCCGGTCCGTGGCCCCACCAGTTCGGGGAGCTGCTCGATGTAATCCGGCAGGACATCATCAAAAAAGCCCACGTGCCGGCCCTGCTCCGGGATCTCCAGCCAGGCGCGGTTCAGCCCGTCCACCCGGCGGTGGTTCATCCGGTTGGGCCCGGCGAATCCCGGTGACGGTGTGAGCGGTTCCTCCACGTACCAGGTGGAACAACGCGAGCCCAGGCGGGAAACGAGGTGCTGGGGGCGCTGCCATACCCAGTCCCAGCGGAGGTGCGACAGTACGATCAGTTCATTCTGCATTGACGATCCTCAGTTCCATTCGTGTCTCCGTGCGGGGAAGGCTGTTTCCCTGGTCCGCTTCAGGGGCCGGTATCCACTCCCAGTGGGACATCTGTTTTTGGTATCCGCGCAGCCACGTGGCCACGGGTTCGCCCAGTGTGTAGGCCGGCAGCTCCCCGGCGGGAGTTCCGGCGGCGGCTTTCGCGTAGGTTTCGGACATCACCGACGGCTGCCTGGCGAGCTCCTGGTCCAGCCAGAAGACGCCCACCGGGTCAATGTGGCCGTCGTTGCGGAACAGCAGCGAAGCCCAGTCCGTGGAGTCGATCACCGGGAACCAGCACAGGCCGTCCAGCGGGACCCCCATTGCCTGCGCCCGTTCGCACTGTTCCAGGACGTACTTGAACCAGCTGGCCCGGTCTGAGGTGCGGCCGCGGATGTTGGTTTCGGTGAGCAGGCACGGCAGCCGGTACCGGTCCCAGTACAGGTAGACCTGCTGCGCCAGGGGCAGGGGGTACGGGGTGTTGGGCGAGCCGCCTTTGTCATCGAAGTGCCACTGGCAGTGGGCGTAGTAGTCCAGGCCCAGCACGTCGATCCGGCCGGGTTCCAGCTCCTGCAGCTTCTCGCCGCCGGCCTCACGCAGCGGCCCGGCCATGGGTCCGTCCGGGTCATATCCCCTGCCGCCGTGCTTGCCCAGGAAGCTGTCCAGCACCAGGAACCGGCGCTCGTTGGCCATGGCGGCGTAGGCGCTTCCACCGGCGCCCTCCCCCGTGTGGTGCTCGCAGGTGTCCACCCATACATGCTTGGCCCCCGGCAGCAGATCCGCGTAAGCGCGGCTGGCCTCCGCCACCGCCGGAATTACGTTAAGGATCTGGGCCACGAAGTTGTCCAGGCCCTGGTGGTAGGGCGGCCAGATGGCCTCGTGCCCGGTGAGGAACAGGGTGGAGAACGGCTCATTGAAGAGCGTGTACTCCTCCACCCACGGATAGCGTTTGGCGAACTCCTCCGTGTACCGGAGGTAGGCGGCCCGGAACCGCGGATCCGCGAAGCCGCCCTCCAGCCAGCGGGGATAACTGGTGTGGTGGACCAGGTCCACGATGGGCCGGAAGCCGTGGTCGCGGAGATAAAGCAGCACCTTGTCCGTGTCCTGCCAGTTGAAGTCCCCCTCGTCGGCCTCCACCCGGTGCCACCGGACGGGGTACCGCAGCCTGGTGACTCCGCAGCCGGCCAGGAGGTCCAGGTCCTGCTTCCATTGCACGTCATGCGCGGTGGATTCGAAGATATCCCTGTCATGCCTGGGAAGGTAGGTGCTCTCGAACGCGCCGATGATCTCGATTCCGCTCATATCCTGGCGCCGTCCGTGCTGGCCGGGCTGCCGGGGGTGCCGGCACCATCCATGCTGCCGGGGCGGGCCGGGCTGCCGGCCAGGTGTTCGTACACCAAGTCCAGCAGTTCAGCCGCGCGCAGGTTCAGCCGCCGGGACTCGTCCAGGTCGCGGTCCAGCCGGGCAACCTCGGCGCGGAGCTCCGCAATGTCCGCTGCGGCGATGGCAAGCCGCAGGTTGATCTCTTCCAGCGGGTCCTCCAGGGGCTCGTGCTCGTGGATGGCGTCAAGCAGTGGATCATTCATGGCAGGGCCCTCACTTTCAATCGGTTGGCGGATTGGGCGCCCTTTTCCGGGCGCCCGTTATGGGGTGTCACGTCTTCTGCTTCAAGCCCAAGCCTGGCGAGGCTGGTCATCAGCGCCGCCACGTCCACGGGAGCGTGGAACCGGCAGCCCGGAAACGGCGGCTCAGACTCTCCCGGCTGGAATTCCAGGATTGCTTCAGCCGGCAGGTCCTGGTTCCTCAGCAGGTGCCCGATCAGCGTCAGCGTGTTCTCCCGGCCCTGCTCATTGAGGGAATTCAGCAGCAGCCGCGCGTACACGTGCAAGGGGGCGCCGGCCGGGCTGGCGAGCTTTGCCAGCGGGGCGGTCTCGCGCACGGAATTGAGGTTGACCCTTCGGCCTCGCAAGGTGCCGGTGCCGGCGCCGGAAGGAGTGTGCAGGTTCAGGATGGCCGGCCGGCTGTAGTCCACCGCCAGCACGTGGTGCCCTTCCTCCGCAAAGTACCGGGCATCGGCGCCGAGGCCGCAGCCCAGCTCCAGGATCCGGGATCCGGTGGGGAGCTCCGCGGCCCACTCCTGCGCAAGAGCCGAGGGCAAGGACCAGTCCGACGGCGCACGGCCGGCCCCGTTCCCTGCCTCTCCCCGGAGGAGCGCGCGGTGATGGTCCTCCCAGTTCTCCCTGTCCCCGTCCAGGCTGCCCAGCCAGGCGTCATAACGACGACGGGCGGGCGGCGGCGTGATGAACCGGAACGCGGGGTCAGGAGTGCGCCAGCCGGGACCGTAGATTGCCGCCAGCATCTGCTGCGGCTCCGCGGGGGCCGGCAACTCGCGGCCATTGATCGTGAGGCTGCGCAACGGAAAAATCCGCACCTTCCCGCTGCGCTCGCGGGCGTGGAACGTGCCATGGAACCAGCCGTTCACCTCGAAGTACGTGAAGATATCCAGGTAGAACCGGTCCGTGCCGTCCGCCCCGGGAAACAGCAGCTGCAGGTGTCCGGCGGAGTGCCGCACGGTTTCGTATCCTTGCCCGTGCAGGGCGCGCTCCAGCTCAAAGCCCTCCAGCGCGATGTCCGACGGGTTCTGGTGCCGGCTCAGGTAGGCCAGGTCCACGTCGTCATCGCCCGGCATCACGCGGCCGTCCCGTACGGGACCCAGGAGCGTGCCGCCCGTAACAAACAGCTCCTGGCCGCGGCCGCGCATCCACTCCACCAGCCGGCATGCCTCATCCAGCGCCTCGTCGATGAGGTAGGCGCGCTCCCCCGTAAAGTTCCGCCCGATGCGCCCCCACTTGTTGACGATCTGCGGGATCCCCGTGCCGGCTTCCTCGAGCGAGAACTGGTGCGGTGCATCGTCAAAGGCGACGGCCGCCGTCGTACATAACGGAGTTCCGTTTTGAAGCACGCTGAGCCGCGCCCACCCCGTGAGCCTTCCGGCGAGGGCCGCGGGCCAGTCGATGACGGACATGTCCGGGCCGGACCTGACGGTTTCGCCGGCGCGGACGTTCCAGATGGGCCTGCCGTCCAGCAGGATGGACAATGTGGCGTCCGCCGGAAGAGGCGGCCCCTCCAGCCGGAGCGATGTCCTGTCCGCGTGAAGCCGGTGGCTGTGGAGACTTTCCTCCGCCGCGGGGGCATGGGCCTCGACTACTTGTGTGCCCGCGTCCTCCCTCATGGCTGCGCCACGAGTTCGGGATCGTGGGACGTGTCCGTGTAGGGCAGCCGGACGTCCACCACCTGGCCGGTCATGGCTGAGGCAAGCACCTGGATGCTCGCCCCCGCAACGGCCGCCGCGGGCAGCAGCGAGCCTTCCGCTTCTTCCCCGAACGCCCTGGTCCGCATGGGGGTGGCGGTCCGGCTGGGGCTGATGCAGTTCACCCGGATACCGTCAGTGCTCCACTCGTCCGCGAGCGCCTGCGTGAGGTTCACGATCGCGGCCTTGGTGGCGGAGTAGACCGTGTAGTTGGCCCGGCCACGGGTGTACGAGCTGGAGGCGAAGAGGGTAAGAGATCCCCTGCTTGCGGCAAGATACTTCTGCGATTCCTGCGCCACGATGAAGGCCGCGGTGAGGTTGACGTCCACATCGTGGTGCAGCTGCTCATCCGTCAGCAGTGCGAGCGGTCCCACGCTGAGCACGCCGGCGGTGAGGATCACGTGGTCGATGCGGCCGTATGTGGCGGCGGCAGCGAGTGCCTGTGCCACGCACCGGCGGTCCTCCACGTACGTTCCGTTGGCCGTACGGCTTTGGCCGATCACCAGGGCGCCCTCAGCCTCGAGCTGGCGGAGCAGTTCCAGGCCGATCCCTGAGCTGGCACCGAAGACCATCACCGCGGCGCCGCGGAGCCCGCCGGTGCTCCCGCCGGGCAGCACGGTCTTGTGCTTGAGCTGGAACAGCTTGTCCGCGAGGTGGATGTCGATGGGCTGGGTGATCTTGATGTTTGCCTCGTCGCCGTCCACCACGAAGATGGGGACGTCCGGGCAATATTTGAGGACCACCGAGCAGTCATCGGTGGCGGAGAAATCCGGGTCCTGGTTCGCCCGTTCGTAGGCCCGGGTGATCACGGGCATCCGGAACCCCTGCGGCGTCTGGCCCCGCCGCAGCTTGGCCCGCGGCGGCACCGCGCGGATGAAGTTCTCATCATCCACTTCGATGATGGTGTCCGCTGATGGAATGGCCGTGTCGACGGCGGCGTAGACGTCGAGTGCGCGGATGCAGGCTGTGATGATGTCGGCGTCGAGCAGGGGCCGGACGGCGTCATGGAAAATGACGTTGGAGTCCTTGTCCGCGATGGCGTCCAGGGCCCGGCAGGAGGTCTCGCTGCGGTCCGCGCCGCCGGTCAGGATGGCCGTGACTTTGCCCAGGTTGCCGGCCGCTTTGCCGTCGGGCGTCGATGCCGCGCTGCTGCCCAGCAACAGCTCCCGGGCCTTGGGAATGTACCCGCGTGTCATCATCACGATGATTTCGTCCACCAGCTCGGAGTGCTGGAACAGCTCCACCGTGTGCTCCAGGCTGGTGCGGCCGGCGATGGGAACAAATTGCTTAGGGATGTCCAGGCCCATCCGGGCGCCGACTCCTCCTGCCAGGATGACGGCGACGTTGCGGCGCCGGGTCCCGGAGGAGGAAGAAGGTGGTTTCTGTTCCATGTCTGCTGGTCCTTTCTTCAAAACGGTGATTAGCGGAGGCCGGTGGGAGTGCCTCCAGCGTTCCCCACAGCGGGTGGAACGGGCAGCGTGGCAGATGGAATGTTGATGGAGGCGGCCTTGATCCGCTGCCGGGTCTCCTCCGCGGTGATGTAGGAATTCATGCGGGGATACTCGCCCACCGGGACCACAGCAGAAACGAAAGTCCGGTTATGGATGCGGATCAGGTTGAAGGAGCGTGCGCCGGCAAGGCCCTGAACCGCACCTGAAGGAAGGGCCAGGTCCTGGTTGTAGCTGGTGGAGGCGGCCACCGCCACCGGGATGCTGGCGAACGTTGAAAAGACGGTGTGGTGCGTGTGCCCGGACAGGATGCCGATGACGTCGCTGCCCTCGAGCACCTGCGCCAGGTGCTCCTGGTTCCGCAGCTCGGCCAGCACCGCGATTTCCTGTACCGGTGGCACAGGCGGGTGGTGGATCACCAGGAGGGTGCCGTCGTCGGCCCTCGTTTCAAGCTCTGCCGCCAGCCAGCGCAGCTGCCCGTCGGTGATCTCGCCGTGGTGGTGGCCCGGAACGGAGGAATCCAGGACCAGCACGCGCAGGCCGCCCAGGAGGTAGCAGCGGTCCACCGGGAGCATCTGCGGCTCCTCGTCCAGGAGCGACTTCCGGAAGTTGGCGCGCTGGTCATGGTTGCCCATGGCCCAGATGAGTTGCGCGCCCATCCGCCGGGCGTACGCTTCGCAGGTGTTCCGCAGCCGGCGGTAGGCCTCTTCGCTTCCCTTGTCCGTAAGGTCGCCCGAGAAAATGATGGCTTCCGGGTCCAGGCCGCTTGCCTCGATGGAACTGAGGACTTCCACCAGTCCGGCCTGGGGATCCAGCTCGCCGTACAGCAGCCCGTCTTCCACAAAGTGCGGGTCACTGACGTGGACCAGCACGTGGTTGGGGGTTGAGTACTCGGACCGGATCACGCGCATGGGAGCCTTTCAGCAGTTCCCCACCAAGGCATCACCGGGGGTGGGGGTTTGTGCTGACGGGCTCTGCATGCCGCCGAAAGAAGAACATCATAAGCATGCTTATGAAACCTTGGGAAGACTTGCTTTCAACGCGTTTGTTTGTGTATACGCACCTTTTGCCGGCGAACGTGAAGCAGTTTTTCCTTGGCGGTCCCCGGTCATAGCGGGCACCTGCAGGCATCCATGTACATACCCGCCTGCCGCGAGTAGATTCGGAAGTGTGACGGGCTCGATCCCGTCCCCCCGCCGCCCTCCTGCATAGGCTGCGGGAGTAGCCGCTGGAGCAGGCCGGTGGCACATGGTGCAGAACCGTGAGAGAGCGTGACATGCCGTCCTCCCATTTCCAACAGTTCCTTGATGAAGCCACCACTTCCGACCCATCGGCCGATCACCCGCTGGGACCCGATTGCCTCTACGGCCTGTACGTCAGCTGGGCCTCGCTGCACGGCTTCCGGGCGAAATCGGACCAGGCCTTCCGCGCCGGCATGCTCCGGTGCGGGGTGAATCCGAACGATTGCCGCCTGCATATGACCGGGCCCGCGGCCGCCGACTACATCCTTTACAGCTACCCCGCGGTGGCCTGATGGTGGCCGCCCACGGCAAGGGGACAGCCATGGGATACGATCCGCACGAGCAAGAGGAACGACGCCAGCTTAACCACATGCTGGTGACAGCCGACATCACCGTTACTGAACTCTGGTTGCGGTACTTCAGCCTGAGCGGCATGGCCGGAGAGTACGAGGTGCAGGCCTATGTGGAGGGACTGATTTCCCTCCCTTCCCTCCAGCGCAACCTGCTGGCCATGGCTGCGGAGGAACTTCGAAGCGAGTCGGCCTGAGGCCAGGTGTGAAGGCAACTCCGGTACTGATCCGGACCCCTTTCCTTGCGGCTCCTTTCCGCGCTAGTGTGGGCACACAACCCACTGGCCATGAGCCATGGGTCATTGGGCTCATGCAGTTGGGCCTCTGGAGCAAATCCGGAGGAGAACCACGCGGTGAACACCCCTAGGCGAAACACTTCCAGGTGGCGGCGCTGGGCCGCCCTGTCCTCTGTCCCGGCGCTGCTGGCGTTGACTTCCTGCTCCGCCGAGGTTCAGAGGGGCTGGCTTCCGGGCGAACGGGACACCACCGACCACACCCCCTTGGTAACGGATCTCTGGGTCAACTCGTGGATCGCCGCCATCATTATCGGCGCCATCACCTGGGGACTCATCCTCTGGTGCATCATCGCCTACCGCCGGCGGAAAAATACGGTGGGCTTCCCGCGGCAGATGAGCTACAACCTCCCGCTGGAAGTCTTCTACCTCTCCGTGCCGCTGATGATCATCATGGTTCTGTTCGTCTTTACCGACCGGGACCAGCGGGCCATGGACGACCGCTTCGAGGACCCGGACGTAGTGATCGACGTCCGCGGCAAACAGTGGGCCTGGGACTTCAACTACGTCAAGGAAGACGTCCATGAGGACCCGGGCGTTCAGGCGCACCTGGACGGCAACTGGGGCACGCCGGACCGGCTTCCCACCCTCTACCTGCCGGTCAACAAAAAGGTGGAACTGCAGCTGAACTCCCGCGATGTCCAGCATTCGTTCTGGGTGGTCGAGTTCATGCAGAAACGGGACTTGTACCCCGGCGAAAACCAGTACAACAGGTACATCGACATCGTTCCCACCCGCACCGGTGAGTACACCGGCAAATGCGCCGAACTCTGCGGCGAATACCACTCCGAAATGCTTTTCAAAGTACGGGTAGTGACAGAGCAGGAATACAACAACCGCATTTCCGAACTGCGGGCCAAGGGCAACACCGGAATCCGCGGCGACGAATACGACCGGAACCCGGCAAGGCCAGCCCTGGAACAGGCACAACAAAGGACGGAACCGTAATGACCACCACCGGCCAGAACATGGGCGCAACGTCGGCCACCGCCGCACCTTCGGTGGTTAAGCGCCGCAAAGGCAGCATTGTTGTCAGCTGGCTCACCACCACCGACCATAAAACCATCGGCTATCTGTACCTGATTGCCTCGTTTGTGTTCTTCTGCCTGGCGGGCGTGATGGCACTGCTGATCCGTGCCGAACTGTTCGAGCCCGGCCTGCAGATCCTGCAGACCAAGGAACAGTACAACCAGCTCTTCACCATGCACGGCACCGCGATGCTGCTGATGTTCGCCACCCCGCTGTTCGCTGGCTTCACAAATGTGATCATGCCGCTGCAGATTGGCGCTCCGGACGTCGCCTTCCCGCGGCTGAACGCGCTGGCTTTCTGGTTCTTCCTCTTCGGCTCCATCATTGCAACCTCCGGCTTTATCACCCCGCAGGGTGCCGCTTCCTTCGGCTGGTTCGCCTACGCGCCGCTGTCCAACACCACCTTCACTCCCGGGCTCGGCGGCGACCTCTGGGTGTTCGGCCTGGCACTGTCCGGCTTCGGCACCATCCTGGGCGCCGTCAACTTCATCACCACCATCATCTGCATGCGCGCCCCGGGGCTGACCATGTGGCGGATGCCAATCTTCACCTGGAACGCCCTGGTCACGTCCATCCTGGTGCTGATGGCGTTCCCGCCGCTGGCAGCGGCCCTGTTCGCCTTGGGAGCCGACCGGAAGTTCGGCGCGCATATCTATGACCCGGCCAACGGCGGCGCCATCCTGTGGCAGCACCTGTTCTGGTTCTTCGGCCACCCCGAGGTGTACATCATCGCGCTGCCGTTCTTCGGTATCGTTTCCGAGATCTTCCCGGTCTTCAGCCGCAAGCCCATCTTCGGCTACAAGGGCCTGGTCTACGCCACGATTGCCATCGCCGCCCTGTCCGTGACCGTATGGGCCCACCACATGTACGTCACCGGCGCCGTGCTGCTGCCGTTCTTCGCGTTCATGACCATGCTCATCGCGGTTCCCACCGGCGTGAAGTTCTTCAACTGGATCGGCACTTTGTGGGGCGGTTCGCTGACGTTCGAAACGCCCATGCTGTGGAGTCTCGGATTCCTCATTACGTTCCTCTTTGGCGGCCTCACCGGCATCATCCTGGCCTCCCCGCCGCTGGACTTCCACGTTTCGGACACCTACTTCGTGGTGGCGCACTTCCACTACGTGGTGTTCGGCACCGTGGTGTTCGCCATGTTTGCCGGCTTCTACTTCTGGTGGCCCAAGTTCACCGGGACCATGCTCAATGAACGCCTGGGCAAGATCCACTTCTGGATGCTGTTCCTTGGCTTCCACGGCACCTTCCTGATCCAGCACTGGCTGGGCGTCGAAGGCATGCCCCGGCGCTACGCGGACTACATGCCCGAGGACCAGTTCACCTTCATGAACCAGTTCTCCACCATCAGTTCCTACCTGCTGGGAGCCTCGCTGATCCCGTTCTTCTGGAACGTCTACATCACCTGGCGCAGGGGCAAGAAGGTCACGGTGGACGATCCCTGGGGCTTCGGCGCCTCGCTCGAGTGGGCCACATCCTGCCCGCCGCCGCGGCACAACTTCACCTCCCTGCCCCGGATCCGCTCTGAACGTCCTGCGCTGGATCTGCACCACCCCGAGCTGAGCGTCCGCGAGCACGCGCCCGCCCACAGCCCCGTGGCGGACGTACTCGGCGCAGCGGACATCGGCGAACGCGACGTCCGCAGCCCGGACCCCAACCAGTAAGAAGCAACCACCCCCCTGCCGGCCGCTCTCCCCGAGACAGCCGGCGGGGCCTGCGTGCCCCAATACCCCGGCGCTTAGAAACCAAACACACAGCAACTACCAGCGAGCCGGACGGTACCGCCTGGCTCTGGATTGAGGGATGAGTATGGCACAGTTCACGGATAAGGTAGCCCTGGTCACAGGCGGCGGCTCGGGGATCGGTGAGGCCACCTCCAAGGAGTTGGCTGCCAAGGGCGCCAAAGTGGTTGTGGTGGACCTGAACCTGGAGGCGGCGCAGCGTGTTGCCGGCGAGATCGGCAACGCCGGCGGCTCCGCGGTCGCGTTCCAGGCCAACACCGGCAGCAAGGAAGACAACGAAAAGGCCGTCCGGTTCGCGGTGGACACCTACGGCAAGCTCAACTACGCCGTGAATAACGCCGGCATCGGCGGCAAGCCCGCCCCCGCCGGAGACTTCGACCTGGACGAGTGGGACAAAGTCATCAGCATCAACCTCAGCGGTGTCCTCTACGGCATGCGCTACCAGATTCCCGCCATGCTCGAGGCCGGCGCCCGGCAAAGCGCAATCGTCAACATGGCGTCCATCCACGGCGCGGTGGCAGCACCGTTCAGTGGCGCCTACACAGCCGCCAAGCACGGGGTTGTAGGACTGACCAAAAACGCGGCGGCCGAGTACGGTGCCCAGGGCCTGCGCATCAACAGCGTAGGTCCCGGCTACATTGCCACGCCGCTTCTCGAGAACAACCTCGACGAAGAGGCCCGCAACGGCCTGGCCGCCAAGCACCCGCTGGGCCGGTTGGGCACGGCCGAGGAGGTGGCCCACATGGTGGCCTTCCTGCTCTCGGACGAGGCATCGTTCTCCACCGGTGGCTACTACCTCGTGGACGGCGGCTACACCAGCCTCTGAGGGGCCCGCCTACCGTTGCCCGCGAAACGCCGGCGCTCCCGGAATTTCGGGTGCGCCCGCGTTTCAGCGCGTCGGCGAGCGCTCGGGGGACGGCTGCCCGCTGCTGAACAGCCGCCGGTCTGTTTCTAAGCCTTTGCCTCTTTAGGGTTGTCTGCTTCCTTGAGCTCTATCTCTGCCGTGGCCTGGATGAGTGCGAGCAACTCCGGATCAAGTCCCGGGGCGAACTCCTCTTTGCGCTCGGGGGACATTGTTGCGGGGACGCCCTTGGGCATGACCTCAGTGCTGAGCTCGGTGCCATCATTCGACGGCGATGCTCCCCTATACAGTTTTCCTGCCTGGCTGAGGTTGTCGGCGCTGAACGTGTACTGGACACTTTGCAGCCCCAGGTCGAGCAGCTTCTTGACCTCAGGGAACTGCTCGGCGTTGGTTTTGGGGATGGGCAGAACCTTGCCCCAGTTGACTCCGAGGCTTTCGAGCGCCTTGGCAAAGGCATTCTCATGCGCCTGGTCCCGGACAATCAGGTAGGCAATCGTGGAGCGGGCCGTCTTGTTTTCCGTCATCTCGTAGATGCGGCATTTCTGCAGCCGGCCCGTGGATTCCAGCATCAGGTTATAGAGCAGGTCAAGGACCAGGTTCCCGCTGTTGTAGACGTAAGAACCAAGCCACGGGTTGCCCGCGGCATCCACGGGCAGAGCGCCTTGGGCACCCACCAGATAGTGGTGGATGTTGCTGGTGTCCAGCGCGATCTTGAGCGGGGTGGCACCTTTGGCCCCGGGCTCGTCCACAGGATCCGTCTTCTTCCCCTGATACCGCGGTGATCCGTCCAAAAGCTGGGCAATGGTGGTACCGATAAGTTCAACATGGCTGATCTCCTCCGTCCCCACACCTTGAAGAAGGTCCTTGTAGGGCTTTGAGGACGGGTCGCCGCGGAAGTTTATGCTCTGGAACAGGTACTGCATCATGGTGCGCATCTCACCAAACTGGCCGCCCAAACCTTCCTGCAAGGCATTTGCCGCTGCCGGATCAGGTTCATCGGCAGCAATTTCGTTGATGAGAAGTTCAGTATGCAGATACATGGGGATGCCCTTCTTGTCGGTGGACGCCGTGACTGTTTGCAGTTCCGTGCAGGCCGAAACTCCTGCCTCCTGCTGCCGATTTAATCAGCATGCTTACTATCTTGACCCAGCGGCGGCGATATGGCCAGACGCGGACCACCCCGAAACAGCAGCCACCCGGCCACGGCCAGAACCACACTGAACCCCAGGAAACCCAGATCCCAGGCCAGCGGGCCGCCCAGGTCATCGCGCACATGGTGGATCTGCAACAGCTGGTGGTTGACCAGTCCCTCGACGATGTTGAAAACACCCCAGCCGTACAGCACCAGTCCGCCGTGGAACCGCCAGCTCGCGGACAGCCGTTGCTGCCGGCGGGCCCGGACTGCGAGGACGGCGGCGGCCGCCACCAGGACCCACATGGCGCCGTGGAACAGGCCGTCGGCCAGGGTGTTCAGTTCCAGGCCTGCCACGGTGTTGGGGTTGCCTCCTCCAGTGTGGCTGAGCATGTGGTGCCACTGCAGCAGCTGGTGCAGGATGATGCCGTCCACAAACCCGCCCATCCCCATGCCGAAGAGGAAGGCGGGCGTTTTCGCGGACGGCTTGGCTGACACTCCTCCACCCCCTCTACCGGCGTGCCTTTCACCTTGTCCCCTACCCGCCGTCGGCCGCCCTAAGCACACTGAAGCCGGGAGTTCGCAGAACTCTTGACCAACTCCGGCAGCAGGTGGAAACGTAGGGCAAGCGGTGCGCCTCCAGCAGCGGGGTGGTTCCTGCAGGCGAGGGAACCGCACTGCGAGCCACGACATCTAAGGTGGCGCTCATGCGAGCAATGGTTTACCGCGGCCCGTACAAAGTCCGGGTCGAAGAAAAAGACATTCCCAGGATCGAACACCCCAATGATGCGGTCGTCCGCGTCACTACCGGGGCCATCTGCGGCTCCGACCTGCACCTCTACCACGGCATGATGCCGGACACCCGCGTGGGGATGACGTTCGGGCACGAGTTCGTGGGCGTGGTGCACGAGGTTGGCCCCTCGGTCCAGAACCTGGCCGTCGGGGACAGGGTGATGGTCCCCTTCAACGTGTATTGCGGCTCCTGCTACTTCTGCTCCCGCGGTCTGTACTCGAACTGCCACAACGTGAACCCGAACGCGACGGCGGTGGGCGGCATCTACGGCTACTCCCACACCTGCGGAGGGTACGACGGCGGCCAGGCTGAGTTTGTGCGCGTGCCGTTCGCCGATGTGGGGCCCGCCAAAATTCCGGACTGGATGGACGAAGAGGACGCAGTCCTGCTCACCGACGCCCTGCCCACCGGCTACTTCGGGGCCCAGCTGGGAGACATTGTTGAGGGCGACACCGTGGTGGTCTTCGGCGCCGGGCCGGTGGGCCTGTTCGCGGCGAAGTCTGCCTGGCTGATGGGCGCCGGCCGGGTGATCGTGATCGACCACCTGGAGTACCGGCTCGAGAAGGCGCGCTCCTTCGCGCACGCCGAGACGTACAACTTCGTGGAATACGACGACATTGTGGTGCACCTGAAGAAGGCCACCGACTACCTGGGCGCCGACGTCGTCATTGACGCGGTGGGGGCCGAGGCGGACGGCAACTTCCTCCAGCACGTGACAGGCACCAAGCTCAAGCTGCAGGGCGGCTCCCCCATCGCCCTGAACTGGGCCATCGACTCCGTGCGCAAGGGCGGCACCGTGTCCGTGGTGGGAGCCTACGGCCCAATCTTTAGCGCGGTGAAGTTCGGCGACGCAGTGAACAAGGGCCTGACGTTGCGGATGAACCAGTGCCCGGTGAAGCGGCAGTGGCCAAGGTTGTTCGAACACGTCCGGAACGGGTACCTGAAGCCCAGCGACATCGTCACCCATCGCATCCCGCTGGAACACATCTCCGAGGGATACCACATCTTCTCCGCGAAGCTTGACGACTGCATCAAACCGCTCATCGTTTCGACGGCTGCCTGAAGGGAAAAGCATCATGGCTGAAATACCTACGCCTTACACCGCCGGCAAGCCTGCCCTGAAGGAGTCCGCGGAGCAGTTACGGGACCGGATTCCGGGATGGGGGGTGGACCTCGACCCGGCAGACCGCCCCTCGTTCCCCCGGGAACAGCCCGGCATCCAGACCGGCGCACACTGGGACTTCCCCGAGCGCCAGCCCGAGGAATGGCCCCGGGAGCGGTCAATCGAGCACGCGTTCCTGACTCCGGTTTTTGGGACCAGCACTCCTCCTGCCGGGCTGTCGGGGGCCATCCGGAAGTACGCCTACGCCAGGTTCAGCGAGGGCCGCGCCGCGCACTGGCTGCTGCTCATCGCGGCGGACCGGGTGGACGCGTGGGAACACCACCTGGGTTCGTTCGCCACGCTGCGGCCGGACAATCCCGTCACCGAAACCGGCGTGCTCAGCGAGTTTTCCGGCCACGGCGTCCGCTCCCGGTTCGGGCAAAAGCGCGCCGACGTCAACCACCAGTGGATGGATCCCCTGATCGTGGGCGGGCCGTGGGTGCTGGCCGGGCTGGGCGCCGTTGCTGCTGTCAGGGGGCTGCGGCGGGCTGCGGGAGCGCGGCGATGACGCAGGCCGCTGCCGGCCGGGCGGCGTTCGCCACCGTGGCGGAGGGCGTGCACCGCGTCTCCGAGGCTTTCGTGAACTTCTACCTGGTGGAAAGCCCGGAAGGCTTGACCCTGGTGGACTCCGGGCTGCCAGCCGTGTGGAAATCCCTGGCGGAGGCGGTTCGGGGGCTAGGGCACGGCATCCGCGACATCAGGGCCGTGGTCCTCACGCACGCGCACTTCGACCACCTGGGCCTGGCGCACCGGCTGCATTCGGAGTTCAAGGTGCCGGTCTGGGTCCATGGCGGCGACTCGTTCATCGCCCGCCACCCGTACCGGTACCAGCATGAGAAGTCCCGTTTTGTGTTTGCACTGGCCCATCCGGGAGGCCTTCCGGTTCTTGCCAGCATGACCAAGGCGGGCGCGCTGCGGGTGAAGGGCGTGGATGATTTGACCCTCTTCCCCGCCCAGTCCGGTACCCTGCCGGTGCCATGCCGGCCCGAGGTGGTGTTCTCCCCCGGCCACACTGCGGGGCACTGCGGGCTCTACCTGCGGGACCGGGACGTGCTGTTCAGCGGGGATGCCCTCGTGACGCTGGACCCCTATTCCGGCCGGACCGGTCCGCGCATTGTGGCCGGCGCCGCCACCATGGACAGCCGCCAGAACCTGGCCACCCTCAGCCAGCTGGCGGAGACGGGCGCTTCCCTGGTCCTGCCCGGCCACGGTGAGCCCTGGACCGGCGGGATCGAGGAGGCGGTTGCTGCAGCCCGGCGTGAGGCGGCGTCCTGACCCTGCCGCGGCAGCCCGCCGTCGTACTCCTCTCACTGGTCACAGAAAAAACACCGTGTTGAAACATTTCAGCAATCTCGGCCGGGCAAGCTGTGACTACGGGGATACAACAGCAGGAGGCACCGCATCATGGAGGCACAAGGAGTAAGCACGGCCCAGCTTCGCATCGGAGACCAGATCGAGGCGTGGCACAACGGCAAGCTGTTCCACCGGGGGCGCGTCACCGACGTCGTCCCTGCGCTGGAACTGTTCTGGATCCTCGACGCCCGGACGGGCACACGCAAGTTGCTGGATCCCGAGGCTCTGGAGATCCGGCATGTGGAGGCACCGGCTAAGCCGCTGGCCACTGCCTGAGCTACTTTCCCCCGGCGGCCCCGGGACAGTAACCTCTGGAACCAGAAGAACTTTTGGTGAAGGAGGCCGGGGTTGAGCGAGGGAGAGTCCCAGGGCAATTGGGGGGACAGCGGAGAGCCGTGGATCAGCAGGGAGGACCGCCAGCTGCAGGAGCTGGTCCTCAACAGTGTGGACGTCAGCGCGTTCCTTGAAGAACTCGCAGTCCTCACTGCGTCCACCCTGTCCACGCCATCGGTTCGGCTCCACTGCGGGGTGACGGTGGTACGGCACCGGAAACCGGCCGTCGTGGCGAGCAGCGATGATCATGCCCGGGCGTTGGATGAACTTCAAAACGCGTTCGACGACGGGCCTTGCCTTACTGCATTACGGCGCCACGAGATTGTGCTGGTCCAGGACATCAGCCGGGAGAGCCGGTGGCCCGACTACCTTGGCACGGCACGGGAGCGGGGCATCCGCTTTATCCTGGCCATCCCGCTGGAACTTGCCGGCGAGGCCGAGGCCGTGGTGAACCTTTACGCCGAAAAGCCGGCCGGCCTCTCGCCTCTTGACATCGACACCGCCCGGAACTTCGTGGCCAACGCGGCAAAGTCACTGCGGCTGGCGCTGAAGCTCGGCAGCCTGCGGGACACCAGCAATGATCTTGCCGCTGCCATGAAATCCCGGGCGACCATTGACATGGCAGTGGGCGTCATCATGGCACAGAACAGCTGCAGCCACGACGATGCGATCTATGAGCTCACGCGCGCCTCCGGAGCGAGGAAGACGAAGCTCCGGGAGGCGGCGGCAGTGGTGGTGGGCGCAGTCAGCGGCAGGGGTTCGGACGCGGCCCGGGACAGCATCCGGTCTTTGCTGGAGGAGTAGGGAACGCCGTGCTGGCGGTGCATAGAATGATGCCAATGCGGAACCACCGCGGCAGTACGGGCGTCACATGCCCGCAGAACCGAA
Organism: Pseudarthrobacter sp. W1I19; assembly: GCF_030817835.1. Taxonomy (NCBI): domain Bacteria; kingdom Bacillati; phylum Actinomycetota; class Actinomycetes; order Micrococcales; family Micrococcaceae; genus Pseudarthrobacter; species Pseudarthrobacter sp. W1I19. Next base: position 769,648 of record NZ_JAUSZR010000001.1, on the reverse strand, counting down.
GGAGAACACCGTGATTGGATTTATTGTTGCCGGCCTGATTATCGGCGCGCTGGCCCGCCTCATCAAGCCGGGCAAGCAGAACCTGGGCCTGCTCGCCACCTTGCTGCTTGGCCTCGTAGGCTCGGTCATCGGCGGAGTGGTGGCCTCCCTGCTGGGCACTGGGGACATTTTTGAGCTGAACTTCCTGGGCTTCATCGTGGCCGTCATCGCCTCGGTGCTCCTGGTGGGCACGGCTGAGGCTATCGCCGGGCGCCGCTCAGTGCGCCGCTGACGCTTCACGGCAGAGGCAACGCGGGGTCACTTAGCGCCCTTCCGGGCCTCTGCGACGGGCCGTTAGTGACCCCGCGTTGCGGTCAGGGGCGCTCCTGGTACACGTCCGGGATGCCGTCATGGTCCGCGTCCAGCTTTTCGGCTTCTTCGGCTGCGCGGTATTGGCGGTTCCGGGTCCGCAGCACGGCGGTGGCCAGCAGCGCCGCCAGCAGGGACGCGGTGAGGATCCCAACCTTGGCGTGGTCATCGTGCAGGCTCCCCTGCCCGAAGCTGAGCTCGGCCACCAGCAGGGACACGGTAAACCCGATGCCGGCGAGGAGAGCCACTCCGAAGACGTCGATCCATGTGAAGGAATCGTCCAGCCGGGCCCTGCTGGTTTTGGTCAGGAGCCAGGTGGTGCCCATGATGCCGATCGGCTTGCCCAGCACCAGGGCCACGATGATGCCCAGGGCCACCGGATCGGCCAGGGCAGAGCCAAGCCCTTGCCAGCCGCCCACGGCCACCCCAGCGGAGAAGAACGCGAAGATGGGAACCGCGATGCCCGCCGAGATGGGCCGGAACCGGTGCTCGAAGATCTCCGCCAGTCCCGGCCCGGCTTCCGGCCCGCCGGCAGCCTGTGAACGGATCACCGGAACGGCGAAGCCCAGCAGGACGCCGGCCACCGTGGCGTGGATGCCCGAGGCGTGGACGAGCGCCCACGTCACCAGGCCGAACGGCAGCAGGATCAGCCATGCCGCCGCGGTGTGACGGCCGAAGAAGTTGCGGTACTTCTGTGCCAGGAACGCATAGATGGCCAGCGGAATGAGGGCCAGGAGCAGCGGCATCATATGCAGGTCGCTGGAGTAGAAGAACGCGATGATGGAGATGGCGATCAGGTCATCCACCACGGCCAGGGTCAAAAGGAAAATCCGCAGGGCACTCGGCAGGTGCGAGCCGATGATGGCCAGGACTGCCACCGCGAAGGCGATGTCCGTGGCGGTGGGGATGGCCCAGCCGCGCAATGTTTCCGGGCTTGCCAGGTTGATAAGGGCGTACATGGCTGCCGGTGCCACCACACCTCCGAAAGCGGCAGCTACGGGAACAATGGACTTGTTGAGCTGGCGCAGGTCCCCCGCCACGAACTCCCGTTTGAGCTCGAGGCCCACCAGGAAAAAGAAGATGGCGAGCAGCCCGTCCGCCGCCCACGCACCCAGGCTGAGCTCAAGATGCCAGGGCTCATAACCAATCTTGAAACCCCGGAGGGCGAAGTAGCTGTCCGATGCCGGCGAGTTGGCCCACACCAGGGCGATCACCGCGGCGGCGACAAGCAGGGCTCCGCCCACGGTTTCCTTGCGAAGGATTTCCCCGATCCGCAGGGCCTCGGCATAGCTGCCGCGCCCGAAGATGGTAGAGCGGGTGGGGCCGGAAGGGGGCGTTTGGCTCATAAAGCGTCCTCAAACTGGGCTCGACAGAATCATGCCGACCAGACTTCCCGGCGCACCTTCGATCAATCCTACAGGGCCAGAATGGGCCGCGCCCGCACCCTTCCATGCCTCCGGCGCAGCGGGCGCATTGTGGTCCGATTCACATTCCGGCCCATCCGGAGCAGAAGCAGCAGCGAACCACTGTTGTCCCTCACCTGGGACAACAATGTCACTTGTATGAGGAGACTGCTTTCCGATGAACAAGACACTCCGCTTTTTGGCTGTTCCCACACTCGCACTGGGCGCTGTTGCCCTCTCCGGCTCTCCCGCCCTGGCCGCCGATCACTCCTACCAGTCCACGCTGGGACAGATTAACGGCAGTTCCGCCTCGGGCACCATCACGGTGGACGTTACCGGCAACCAGGCCCACGCAGTCCTGAAGGTGTCCGGCCTGGCCGCCACGTTTATGGACGCCCCCTACCCGCACGTCCAGCACATCCACGGCGGCGCGCAGGGCGCCTGCCCCGCACCCTCCGCAGACAAGGACGGCGACGGCGTCATTTCCACCACCGAGGGCGCACCGGGGTACGGCGGCATCGTCACCACCCTGTCCACCAGCGGCGACACCAGTCCCGCCGCCGGACTGGACCTCAAGGTGGCCGGCCAGGGTGCAAGCTACACGGTTGACCGCACGTTCGAACTGAACGCCGAAACCAAGGCCGCACTCGAAGCCGGCACCGCCGTGGTGGTTGTCCACGGCCTTGATCCCGCCACCCTCAGCGCGGCGGGACAGGCCGCCAAGAGCGACCTCGTTCCCAGCCTCCCGCTGGCAGCGACCTCCCCCGCGCTGTGCGGAACGTTGAAGGCCGGCCAGATGACCATGCCCGTTGGCGGTGCTGAAACCGGCATCACCGCAGGGACGGCCGGACCCGACGCCGGTGCCCTCGCCCTCGGAGGGGGCCTGGTGCTCGCCGCGGCAGCCGGCGGCGTCTACGTGGTCCGCCGCCGCAGCGCCCAGTCAGCCGTGTAGCAACAGGCTGACTGGATCACCGCTGTGACGATCATGAATTCCGGCCACCGTTGGGGGCTTGGGGCCTCAACGGCGGCCGGGCTTCTGCTCCTGCTGGCCGTGGGCGGCTGCGCTGCGGGCAGCACGGGAACGCCCGACGCCGGCCCTGCACCTTCCGCGTCCGCCGCACCTTCTGCGCCGGCCGCCACTGCCACGCCTGGTTCCACCGCAAGTTCCGCCCCACCCGCGGCTCCAGCCCCAAGCCCGGCTGCCGCCGCACCCGCAGCAACGGAACCGGTCGTCCTACCCCGCTCCGAGCCGGTGACCCTGGAAATTCCCTCCATCGGCCTCACCACGGGCCTTATCAAGCTGGGACTGCGGGACAACGGCTCGCTCGAAGTCCCTGAAGACAAAGGCAACGGCGCGCCCGCCAGCTGGTACAACGGTTCCCCCACACCCGGCGAACGCGGCCCGTCCGTGATGCTCGGCCACGTCAATGCCCTGGGCGGCCATAAAGGTGTCTTCGCCGATCTTCGGCAGCTCAGGCCTGGGAGCGACATCATTGTCCTGCGGGCCGACGGCAGCTCCGCCGTGTTCGGCGTGGATCGCGCAGCCCAGTACAGCAAGGACGGGTTCCCCACGCTGGAGGTCTATGGAAACACCCCCGGTTCAGAACTCCGGCTCGTCACGTGCGACGGGTACGACCCCTCCACCGGACGCTTCAACGACAACTACGTCATCTACGCAAAGCTCAAAACCTGACACTGGACCGCGAACCGATGATCCGCGAAAAGCCGAACAAGCGGCCGCACCCCTGAGGAGCGGCCAGGACGGACGAGTCATGCACAACCGCACACCAATACTGGCAGCCCTGGCACTGTGGTCCCTGCTGCTTACTGGCTGCGCTGGGACCGCAGCGTCCGTTGGAGTGGTTCCCGCACCGGCGTCGGACGCCACGTCGCCAGCCGCGCACGGTAGCCATCACGACGGCGGCACCTCCTCCCCCCGCGCCTCCGCCGACGGCCCCAGCGACGCCGCGAGAATGGTGTGCGGAGACCAGCCCATGGACCGGCTCACCGCCATCCTGCACCTGGAAGAAGACCCGCACACTATGAACAGCTGGGCGGACAGCACCTTCACCTGCACCTACCACCTTGCGGAGGGTGCACTGGACATCTCCGTGAAGGAAGCGGCGGGGCAGGCCACGGCGATGAAGTACTTTGACGCCATGCAGGCGCTCGCCAAAGACGCACGGCCCATCGAAGGACTCGCCAACCTGGGCTTTCCGGCGTTCGAAACAGCGGACGGAACGGCAGTGTTCCAAAAGGACAACTTTGTGCTGCAGGTGGACGCGTCAGGCCTTCCGGCCACGCTCGGCCCGGACGCCATCACCCGCAACGCCCTGGCCTACCAGCTCTCCACCACCATCCTTGCGTGCTGGGTGGAGCACCACTAGGACGCGGGTCCTACCCTGCCTTGCGGCGGGAACCCGCCTTGCTGTCATAGGCGATCGCTCTGACTGCGGCGTCGAGGTACCCGCCCGCCGCCTGGGAATTCGCCAGCCGCACCAGTTCGGCGGCCACCACCACCAGCTTGACGTTGCGATGGCTGCTGGTGCTGACGAGCACCTTGAAGGCGTCCTCCGAACCCATTTTAAGCTGGCCCATCAGGATGCCCCGGGCCTGGTCGATCACGCTCCGGGTGGATGTGGCCCCGGCCACCGCTTCCCGGGCAGTCTCCTCGGTCTCGCGCTGGAGTGTGGAGGTGAGGTCGATCATGACGCCTTCCAGGGCGGTGACCGTACCGGCGTCGTCCACTATGGCCTCACCGGACGTAAGCACCCGACGTGTCCGGCCGCGGGAGTCGATGATCCGGTGGTACATGCAGAAGTACCCTCCAGTGCCGGCAACCTGGGCCACAATCTCTTCGCAGCGGGATCTGTCCTCCGGGTGCTTGTGCGAGAACAGCAGGTCCACGGTGGGCACCACTTCGCCGCGTTCGTATCCGTGCAGCAGGAACATGCCGTCCGACCACCGGAGCTTCCAGGTATCCATGTCCACGTGAAATGTCCCCGCCACGCACGGGTTGTCACCCAAAGCGCTCGAGTACGTGTAGGGGCCGCTCAGCTCGCCCATGGAGCCACCTCCGGTCCTTCACCCAGCCGCCCAGCATGGGCAGGCACCATTGCCATTGACACAAGTATGGCCGTGAACGCCCACCTGGGGTAGGCCGGGACGCGTTTTCGATTTCGAGGGGACGAGGCGCAGGTTCAGTCTCAGCCCTTGACGCTGATACCCCCAGGGGGTATATTTTCCAGTGTTGTCAGTGAAGTGGTATGTCCCGGCCGGTGCACCGCACCCGCTTTCACAGCCGTTCAACCCAGCGACGCCCCATCACCTTTCGCGCTGATCCCGGCGACGCCCCACCACCTTCCGCACGAATTGCCGCAACGCTCCATCATCTGCCTCCCGGAGCAGCGGCTGAAACGTCCTCCAAGGAGGAACAGATGCAGGACCACAGGCACCATCACGACGACGCCACCCCGGCCAGCCCCACCCTCACCGAGGCGGAGCGTGCGTCAGCCCCTGCCGCGGCTGCTGCCGGGCACGGGCACGAGCACGGGGACGGGCACGGGCACGGGCACGAGCACCACCAACCCCACGCCGGCCACGACGACGACCACACGGTCCACACCCACGGACAGCATGCCGGACACAGCACAGCCATGTTCAAGAACAGGTTCTGGCTGACCCTGGCACTCTCCATCCCCGTGGTCTATTTCAGCCCCATGGTGGGCCACATCCTGGGCTACATGGCCCCGATGTTCCCCGGCTCCGCCTGGATCCCGCCGGTCCTGGGAACAGTGATTTTCCTCTACGGCGGCCAGCCGTTCCTCAAGGGCGGGCTGCAGGAGCTGAAGGACCGCCGGCCCGGCATGATGCTGCTGATCGGCATGGCCATCACCGTGGCATTCGCCGCGTCCTGGGTCACCAGCCTTGGTCTGGGCGGCTTCGACCTGGACTTCTGGTGGGAACTCGCGCTGCTGGTGGCTATCATGCTGCTGGGCCACTGGATCGAGATGCGGGCCCTCGGTTCGGCGCAGGGCGCCCTGGATGCGCTGGCTGCCCTGCTGCCCGATGAAGCCGAACGCATCACGGACAGCGGCACCGAAACCGTGCCCGTCTCCGAACTCCGCCCCGCAGACCTTGTGCTGGTCCGCTCCGGCGCCCGGATGCCGGCCGACGGCACGGTGGTCCAAGGCCAGGCTGAATTCGACGAATCCATGATCACCGGTGAATCCAAGACCGTGCCCCGCGGCCCCGGGGACGCCGTGGTGGCCGGGACCGTTGCCACGGACTCGAGTGTCCGCGTCCGCGTGGACGCCGTGGGCGAGGACACCGCACTGGCCGGCATCCAGCGGCTGGTGGCCGAAGCACAGGCTTCCTCGTCGCGGGCCCAGGCCCTGGCCGACCGCGCCGCGGCCTTCCTGTTCTACTTCGCTGCGGGCGCCGGCGTCATCACGTTCATCGTGTGGACGCTGCTGGGCAGCATCCCGGAGGCCGTCACCCGGACCATGACCGTGCTGGTGATCGCCTGCCCGCACGCCCTGGGCCTGGCCATTCCGCTGGTCATCGCCATCTCCACCGAGCAGGCTGCCCGCGCCGGCGTCCTGATCAAGAACCGGATGGCACTGGAGCGGATGCGCACCATCGATGTTGTCCTCTTCGACAAGACCGGCACCCTCACCACCGGCGAGCCGGAGCTGAAAGAAGTGGCCGCCGCCCAGGGCGTGGAGGCCGATGAGCTGCTGGCATTGGCCGCCGCCGTCGAGTCAGACAGCGAGCATCCCGTAGCGCGGGCCATCGTCCGTGCAGCCCGGGAGCGGAACCTGGCACTGCCTGCCGTCGCCGGCTTCGTATCGCTTACCGGCCGCGGCGTCCGGGCCTCCGTGGACGGCCGCACGGTGCACGTAGGGGGGCCCGCGCTCCTGCGCGAGCTGGGCGCCGTCGTACCTCCTTCCCTGGCGGCCACGACGCGCGGCTGGATGGACCGCGGCGCGGCCGTCCTGCACGTGATTGACGACGGCGGGAGCGTCCTTGGGGCGGTCAGCCTCGAGGATGCGGTGCGGGCAGAGTCGCGGCAGGCCGTGCGCGCACTGCAGCAGCGCGGCGTCAAGGTGGCCATGATCACCGGCGACGCGCAGCAGGTGGCGCGGGCTGTTGCGGCAGACCTGGACATCGACGAGGTGTTTGCCGAGGTCCTGCCCGCGGACAAGGACAAGAAGGTGGCCGAGCTGCAGTCGCGGGGCCTCAAGGTGGCCATGGTGGGCGACGGCGTCAACGATTCACCCGCGCTGGCCCGCGCCGAGGTGGGCATCGCGATCGGAGCGGGGACGGACGTGGCCATGGAATCGGCCGGGGTGGTGCTGGCCGGGAACGATCCGCGCGCCGTGCTGTCCATGGTGGACCTGTCCCGGGCGAGCTACCGCAAGATGTGGCAGAACCTGGTGTGGGCCACGGGCTACAACATCCTGTCCGTGCCGCTGGCCGCTGGCGTCCTGGCCTTCGCCGGGGTGGTTCTCTCCCCTGCCGCGGGGGCCGTGCTGATGTCCGTTTCCACTATTGTGGTGGCGTTGAACGCCCAGCTGCTGCGGCGCCTGAAACTGAACCCTGCGGAGGTACGTTAGAACGACGCCCGTCCACTTTTGGCCGACCCGACCATCGCGGAAAGGAGGAATTGTCCATGACTGCAGCCATTCGTCGCCTGGCGTCCCTCCTCGGCGTCGCGGCGCTGATGGCCATTGTGCTGGGCGTCATGGCCGGGATACTCGGGATGCACGTGATGACGGCCGACCACTCGGCGCACACATCCCACGTGGTGCTCCAGGCCACGGATTCCTCCCCCGCCGCCGATATGCACGGGTCCGCCCACAGGGGGCACGCCACGCCGCCAAGCCTGGCGACGGAAACCTGCTTTGGTTCCTGCCCCGAGATGCAGGATGCGGGACCGATGTGTGTCCTCCTGGCCAACACCGCATCACTGACTGTCTTTCCGGCCGATGGGCCTGCTGCCGTGGAACCCGGCCACGCCGCAGGTGTCAGTCCGGCAGCAGGCTACTCCTACATTCCGGCAAGTCCCACACCATGCGAACTGTCCATCAGCCGAACGTAAAACAGGACGGTGCAGTGCACTTCCGCACGCCACCCCTGGCCCCCGTTCAACTACTTTCCTGAAGGACACCTTCCATGAAAACCACGATCAAAACACTCTCCGCTGCGGCCGCCCTGGCAGCCTCGCTGGGCCTTGCCGGGTGCGCGGCCGATTCCGGAACCTCCGGCGGCATGCACTCCACCCACGCCGGTTCGAGTTCGAGTCCGACGTCCAGCATGATGCCGGACGCCAACGCCGACCATAACCAGGCCGACACCACATTCGCCCAGATGATGATTCCGCATCATGCCCAGGCGGTGGAGATGAGCGGGATGGTCCTGGCCAAGCCGGACGTGCCCGCCGACGTCACCGCGCTGGCCACCAGGATCAAGGACGCCCAGGCACCGGAAATCGAGACCATGACCGGGTGGCTCAAGGGCTGGAATGTCCCCACGATGGCCTCTGACCATTCCGGGCACGGCATGTCAGGAATGGTGGACGCGGAGGGCCTCAGTAAACTCAAGGCCGCCCAGGGAACCGAGGCCGCCAGGCTCTTTATGGAGCAGATGACCGGTCACCATGAAGGAGCCATCGAGATGGCCAAGGACGAAATCGCCGGGGGCAAGTACCCCGCTGCCATCCAGCTGGCCCGCGAGATTATCACTGCTCAGGAAGCGGAGATCGCCGAGATGAAGAAGCTCCTGGCCGCGCTCTGACGCTCTCTCACTTACGGCAACCAATCGGCCAACGCTCTCACTTTCTTTAGGAAAGTGAGAGAGCGTTGGCCGCCAAACCGCGTTAAGTGAGCGAGCGCTCCCAATGGGGGCACCGCAAGGACGGGGTCAGGCGCCGCGGTGTTTGACATGCTCGGGGCGGATTCCTATCCCAACAAACCTGGCGGTGATCCGGCGCAACAGCGGCGAGGCGGCCCGCAGGAACATCACGAACCATCGGGGTGCGATGCGGTTCCCATTGGTAGCCCTGAGGAGCACCCGGTGTCCGTTGCGCTGGAGCTGCTGCATGATCTTCACCGGCATCTCCCGCCGCCGCTGCACGGCCGCGAGTTTCCCGACTGGAGCAGTTCCACCGGCAAGATCCTCCCCGATGGCGTTGGCCAGTGCCACGGCGTCCTGGATGGCGAAGTTCACGCCGACGCCAAACATCGGCGACATCGCGTGGGCCGCGTCGCCGATGGCCATGAATCCGGGACGGTACCAGCGCCGCAGCCGGTTGATCTGGACGGACAGAAGTTTCACCTGGTCCCAGTCCGTGAGGTTGCCGACGACGGGGCGCAGGATCGGCGCCGCGCCGGTGATCCGCGCCTGGAGTACGTCGATCTTTGCTCCGCGGAGCTCGTCAAAACCTCCTTTGCGGATCACCATCCCGGACTGGTACCGGTCGCCCCGGTCAATCGTGAGGACCAGCCCTTGCGCGGAGATGTATCCGAGCGTCGGGGACGGAGGATCCGGCGGCTTGGGCAGGTTGAACCAGAGCACATCGATGGGCACGCCGAAGTCGTCGGGAATCAATCCGGCAGCGTGACGCAAGGCCGATTCCCGTCCGTCGGCAGCGACGGTGAGGGTGGCACGGATCTCCAGGCCGCCGTCGGACGCGAGAGCCCGGACCCCGCGCACCTGGCCCTCTTCGATGATGAGTCCGGTGGCCTCGGTGAGCATCCGCAGCTCGAAGTTGGGGAACGCGTGCGCCTCGCGGGCAAGGAAGTTCAGGAAGTCCCACTGGGGCGCGAGGACCAGGAAGTTGTCCGGCGCCGGGAGGGTACTGAAATCGGCCGTGGTGATCCGCTGGCCATCAATCACGATGTCCAGGGTGGACAATTTGCTCAGTGGCAGTTCCAGGAATTTGCCGCGGAGCCCGAGTTCGCCCAGCAGGGTCACGGTGGAGGGATGCACGGTGTCGCCGCGGAAGTCGCGCAGGAAGTCGCCGTGTTTTTCCAGGACCGTCACCCGCAGCCCTTGCCGGGCAAGCAGGTACCCCAGCACCATGCCCCCTGGGCCGCCGCCGGCAATAACGCAATCCCGTTTGATCTGGCTGTCCACAGTCATATCATCGTGCTTCCTTGCCCTCGGGTGATAGAGCGTTGCCGGGAAACCTGCGAAAGGTGATGGGGCGTCGGTTGGGAAGCGGCCAAAAGTGAGCGGGCGTGCGGGGTGGGGCGGCCGGCGTCGGGCTGATGCATGTTAAGTTGAAAAGCACGGAGGCACCGGCTGGAAAGAGAATCTCCCTTGGACTCACCCGCACCAGTAAGAATCCTGACTGTCTGCACGGGCAACATCTGCCGCTCTCCGGTGGCCGAGCGGTTGCTGCAGGCGGGGCTGAACCAGGTGCTGCCGGGCGGTTTCGAGGTGCGCAGTGCCGGGACCCGGGCCATGGTGGGCGACCCCATCCAGCCCATCTCGGCCGACATCATCCGCACCTTCGGCGGGGACCCGGAGCAGTTCGCGGCCCGCCAGCTGACGCCCAAGATCCTTCGCGGGGTGGACCTGGTGCTGACCATGACCTCAGGGCACCGCGGTGAAGTCCTGCAGCTGGACGCTTCCCTCCTGAAGCGCACCTTCACCATCCGCGAGTTCGCCCGCATGCTTGACGTCCTGGACCAGCGCGCCGAGGCCGCCGGCAACGCACTTGAGGGAACGTACGACGACGGCGATCCCCTCGCTGCCAACGTCGCCTTCTGGCGCGGCTTGCCTGCGCGGGCGGCAGCTGTGCGCCACTTGTCACTGCCCGCGGACTCGGCCGAGAACGACATCATCGACCCGTACCGCCGGGCTCCGGAGGTGTACCGGCAGATGGAGGACGAGCTCGCGCCTGCGATCGTGTCCATCCTGCGCCACGCACGCCTTAATGCCCCCGTTCGCTGGAACGGTGCGCCGACGCTGTAGCGTTCCGGCGAACCCGCACCGTTCCGGCGAACCCGCACCGTTCCGGCGAACCCGGCGGGCGCCATCCGTACAACTGCTGCCGGACCCCTGGACGGTGAAGAGCATCTGCAGGCCCTGGCAGGTGACAGTTTGGACACGTATGTAGCCAGCGGAGCCCTCGCGGGCGGACACTGATCCCACCAAACGCACAATGAGGTGAGGCACAATGAGCATGCCAGGCGGTTCTGAGCCCTCCGGCGCCACCCCTTCCGGGTCCCATCCGCACGGCCTGGGCTGGGTTGCGCATGGCCGGCGGCGCTGGATCGCCGCCCTGCTGGCCCTGGCACTGGTGGCGGTTGCCGTCGTCGCGATCGTCAACCTCAGCCGCGGAGGGACGGCGGCGCAGCCCGCAGCAGCACAAACCGCTTCCCCATCCGCCAGTCCCATCGATACTCCCGCTGAGACTCCCTCCGAAACACCCCCGCCTGCCCCGGCCGCCCCGCCGCCACCCCCTATTCCGGAGCTTCCTGCTGCGGCCATGAACGTGCTGGTGATTGGCAGTGACATGCGCGGCAACGCCCACGACGCCGCGGCTCACACGGCGGCCACCGGTGAACCCATGGACCAGCGCGCCGACGTCCTGATGGTGGTCCACGTCCCGGCCGACCGGCGAAACCTGTACATGATCTCCATCAACCGCGACTTGTGGGTGGACATCCCGGGCCTGGGCGGTTCCAAAGTCAACGCCGGCCTGCAGTATGGCGGCATCGACATGCAGACCGCCGCGGTCCAGTCGTTGCTGGGTATCACCATCGACCAGACCCTGATGGTGGACTTCGGCGGTTTCAAGATCCTCGTTGACGGGTTGGGCGGAATCGACGTGGACGTACCCGTCCCGTTCCAGTCCACCCATGACACCGGGCACGTCTTCACCCCCGGCGTGAACCACCTGGACGGGCAGGCGGCGCTTGAGTTTTCCCGCGAGCGCTACGCGTTTTCCGACGGCGATTTCCAGCGGGTGCGCAACCAGCGGACCCTGCTCCGGGCCATCCTCGCCCGCCTCACTGCCAATGGCGCCCTGAACGATGTAACGGCAGTACGGGGGCTGGTGGACTTCGCGTCCTGCTGCCTGACGGTGAACAAAGGCTTTGACCCGGTGCAGGCTGCCATCCTCGCCTACAGCCTGCGCAACCTGGACGCGAATGCGATCCGCACCATGACTCTGCCCACGGCCGGGGCCGGCTTCGTGGGGGCCCAGTCAGTGCTGTTTCCCGATTACGGCGGCATCAACGCGGTGGGCGCGGCGCTGTGGGAGGGCAGGATCGCCGAGTTCGCCGTGGAATAGGAGCTGGCCGGCTTCCGGCCGGCGAGCTGATCGCCGGGCTCACTGGGTCAGGGACTGTCCCCTTGGTGACAAGCAACGCGGGATCACTTCCAGCCCAACATTCCGTGAATATCGGGCGGTATCTGACCGCGCATTTTGGTGGCAAACACTCCTCCCCTTCCGCCGCCTGGTTTAGGTTCGCTGCCCGTGGGTACGCCGCTGGTAGTGTTCCTGCATTCGGCAAGCCAGGCGGACGGAGTGATTTCTTGTGAAAGAGGACGGACTGACGGAGGCTGTCCAGGAGGCCGGAGCCGTGGAACTGCTCCTGGTCCGCCACGGTGAGAGCGAAGGAAACGTGGCAGCCACTGACGCGCGGCTGGCCGGGGCCGAGGTCATCGAGGTGCCCGCCCGGGACGCGGACGTGAACCTGTCCGGGACCGGCCAGGAGCAGGCCAAAGCCTTGGGCGCGGCGCTGGCCCGCATCGCCGAGGACCTCCGGCCCGATGCCGTGGTCTCATCCCCCTACGCCCGGGCGAGGCAGACCGCCGAGATCGCGGTGGAAACCGCCGGATGGCCGGTGAAGGTCCGCACCGATGAGCGGTTGCGGGACCGCGAACTGGGCATCCTGGACCGGCTGACGCGGCTGGGGGTGGAGAAGCGTTTCCCTGAGGAGGCCGAACGCCGGGAGTGGCTGGGCAAGCTGTACTACCGGCCGCCGGGCGGGGAGTCCTGGGCCGACGTTGCCCTGCGGCTGCGGTCCGTTCTTGACGAGCTGAACAACCTCAGCACCGGGCACCGGGTAATGCTGGTCTGCCACGACGCCGTGATCCTGCTTTTCCGGTATGTCCTGGAGGGAATGAACGAGGAGGAAATCCTGGATCTGGCGGCCAGCACCTCCGTCCTCAATGCCTCCCTCACCCGGTATGTGCGGCCGTCCGGCGAAGGACCCTGGACGTTGGAGAGCTTCAACGTGGCGGACCACCTGACGGAGCAGGGTGTCACCGTCACCGAGCATGCCGGAGATGCCAGTGTCCACCCGAAGTGAGGCCAACTCCCCTACCCTGGTGACGCCCTCACTGCTGCGTGAGTGGCCGCTGCCGGCGCCGGGCGAGGACAAGTATTCACGCGGTTCCGTCCTGGTGATCGGCGGAGCGCGGGCCACGCCGGGTGCGGCGCTGCTGGCCGGTACTGCTGCGCTGCGGGCCGGCGCGGGGAAGCTGAGCCTCGCCGTTGCAGAGTCGGTGGCCGTGCAGGTTGCTGTGGCGCTGCCCGAATGTGGAGCGATAGGCCTTCCCGAAACTGATGAGGGGTCGCTGACAGGCGAAGGGCTGGACCAGATCTCGACCTACCTCGACCGTGCCGATGCCATCCTGGTGGGCCCGGGCCTCGACGATCCGGATCTTGCCGAGGAGCTTTTGCGGGGCCTGCTGGAGAGGGAGACCCGGACCGGCAGCTCAGGCACAGAGGAGGCGGGCTCAGCTGAGACAGACTCCGGTGAGGGGACCGCGGGCGGGGGTCCCGCCGTCGTACTCGACGCTTACGCCCTGGGCGGCCTGCTGAAGCTGGGCGACCAGCTGGAACCGTGGAAGGGGCGGCTGATCCTCACGCCGAATCCCAAGGAGGCGGCCATCCTGCTGGAGCGCGAGGTGGATGACCTCGCGGCGGACGTGGCGGCGATTGCGGACAAATTCCAGGCGGTGGTGAGCTGCCAGGGCTTCATAGCCCGGCCGTCGGGCGGTGGCGCCGGGGAGGAAGCCGAGCTGTGGCTGATGACCACGGGCTACGGCGGGCTGGGAACGTCCGGAAGCGGCGATGTGCTGGCCGGAGCGATTGCGGGACTGCGCGCACGCGGAACAACCAGCGCACAGGCTGCCTGCTGGGGGACGCATCTCCATGCTGCCGCAGCGGACCGGCTCGCCAGCAGGATGGGCCCCCTCGGATTCCTCGCCCGTGAACTGGCCGACGAACTGCCCGCCCTGATGCTGGAGCTGAACACCTAAGCGCCCTGAAGCAACACGGGTCACTTTGCGCCCAATGTTGCCGCGTTATTGGGCCGTTGCCGCGTTATTGGGCCGGACCTGACCCAGCGTTGGAGGAAAGTGAAGCCCGGGCATGGGATGACCCCCGGCCGAAACCGGGGGCCACCGTATCGGGAGGTTCAGGCGTAGGCTGCCGATGCGCTTTAAGCGCTGTGGCGTGCATACTAGCGATCCGCCCAAGAGGCAGTCAGCAATAAATGAATACCCGACGTCCCGATCCTGTTGAGACTAGGCGGAAATTTCCTGCTTCGCCCCCTTCGTTTCAATTTCGATCTTGCGCGGCTTGGCCTTTTCGGCGACAGGAATCCGCAGCGTCAGGACACCGGCGTCGTAGCTTGCCTTGACGTTATCGGTATCCAGGGTGTCCCCGAGGATCAGCTGGCGGCTGAACACGCCGCGCGGCCGCTCGGAGGCGATCAACTCGGTGTCCTTGCCCGCGGGGTCCGGACGCTCGGCCCGCACCGTCAGGACATTCCGTTCCACATCCAGATCCACCGAATCCAGTGCGACGCCGGGCAGATCAAAGGCGACGACGAATTCCTGGTCCTCGCGCCAAGCGTCCATGGGCATCGCTGCCGGACGCGCTGCCGTGCCGAGGACCTGCTGGGCCAGCCTGTCCAGCTCGCGGAACGGATCGGTTCGCATCAACATGGCTTCCCTCCTCGTAAGAGACGGTCCAACATTGGTTTTGGTACCAGCCAATCTGTATTGGCTGATATAGATTTTTTACCACTCGGACGGTAGGTCTGCAAGCGGTTCGGGGACGAATTTTTCTTGTTTTTGCGGGGCCGCCCAGGCGCGGCGAAGGGGCCTCCCGCGCTGTGCAGAGGGCCCCTTCTTGTGGGTGTTTTGGCTGGTCAGCTCCGGGTGGGGTCCGGGCGCAGCGGTGCGGGCCCCGGATCCGGCACTGGCAGCGGCCCGGGAGGTTCCGGCGTCGGGAAGGGATTGGGCGGCTGCGGACCGGGATAGCCGGGCTGGGTGGGATCAGGCTGGTCCGGGCCTGGTTCCGGCGGGAACGGTTCGGGCTCGTGCACTGGCGGGATGGTCATATGCTTCCCCTCTCACGCTGGGCGGATGTGCCTTAGCGTGAACAGGATACGCCTGCGGCCGGAACCCCACTAGGCCACCATCACCCCGATGCCCTATCACTTTTGGTCCCCAAGGCGGCCGGTTGGGGACCAAAAGTGATAGGGCATCACCTGGATTTCTGCGGGAGGTGATGGGGCGTTATCGTCCGGTAGCGAACGGCCGGTTCATTGTCGGGGCGGGTCTATATATTGAAACCATGACCCAGACTCCGCTGCAGGATTCCGCCAGCACCACCGCCACGCCAGCTCCCCCGGTTGCCAAGAAGGTTCCCATCGAACGCAAGCACCACGGGGACACCTTTGTGGACAACTACGAGTGGCTGCGGGACAAGGAATCCGCCGAGGTCGTGGAGCACCTGAAGGCGGAGAATGCCTACCAGGAAGCGGTCACCGCGCACCAGGAGCCGCTGCGCGAGGCCATCTTCCAGGAGATCAAGGGCCGCACGCAGGAGACGGACTTGTCGGTCCCGCACCGCAAGGATGGCTGGTGGTACTTCAGCCGATCGGTGGAGGGCAAGGAGTACGGCATCCAATGCCGGGTCAAGGCGGAAGACACCGGCAATCCCGTCCGGGACTGGACGCCGCCCCGGGTGGAGCCCGGCGTCGAGATCCCTGGCGAGGAAGTCCTGCTTGACGGCAACGTCGAAGCGGAGGGCAAAGCCTTCTTCTCAATAGGCGGCACCGCTGTGACGGTGGACGGGACCCTGTACGCCTATGCCGTGGACAACAGCGGCGACGAACGCTTCACCCTGCGCATCAAGGACCTCCGCACCGGCGAGCTCCTGCCGGACGTCATCGAGAACATCTTCTACGGCGTTTCCTTCTCCCCTGACGGCACCCGCATCTTCTACACGGTGGTGGACGCGTCCTGGCGCCCCTACCAGGTCAAGGCCCACACGCTGGGCACCCCGGTTGAGGAAGACGTGGTGATCTACCAGGAGGACGACGCCGCCATGTGGCTGGGCTTCGAGCTCTCCGCGGACCGGCGTTACCTGGTGCTGGGCATCGGCTGCTCCGAGTACAGCGAAACCCGCCTGCTCCGCTTCGACGACCCGGCCCAGGAACTCACCACCGTGATTTCCCGCAACGAGCGGGTGCTGTATGAAGCCGAACCGTTCCTGCTGCCCGGGCCGGACGGTGAAAAGACGGAAAAGATCCTGCTGACCCACAACCGCAGCGCCGTCAACTCGATGGTCTCCCTGGCGGACCCGGCCGAGCTGGAGAAGCCGCTGGCCGAGCAGCAGTGGGCCACCGTCGTCGAACATTCCGACGACGTGCGCGTCAACGGCGCGGGCGTCACCTCCACCCACCTGATGGTGTCCATCCGCAAGGACACCATCGAGCGCGTCCAGGTGATCGGCCTGGCCGGGCTGGGCACCGCCGCGCAGGAGCCGCCGGTGGAGCCGGCCTTCGATGAAGAGCTGTACACGGCAGGAGTGGGAGGTTCGGACTACGAAGCCCCCGTGATCCGGCTGGGCTACACGTCCTACTTCACGCCGTCGCGGGTTTACGACTTCGTGCTGCCCACCCCTGAACAGCCCGCCGGCGAGTTGCTGCTGCGGAAGGAAAGCCCGGTGCTGGGCGGTTATGACGGCAGCGACTACGTGGCCACGCGCGAATGGGCGACGGCGGCGGACGGGACCCGCATCCCGCTCTCGGTGCTGCGGCACAAGGCCATCAAGCAGGATTCGACGGCGGCCGGGCTGGTGTACGGCTACGGCTCCTATGAGCTGAGCATGGATCCAGGCTTCGGCATTGCGCGCCTGTCCCTGCTGGACCGCGGCGTGGTGTTCGTCATCGCCCATATCCGCGGCGGCGGCGAACTGGGCCGGCACTGGTACGAGGATGGCAAGAAGCTCACCAAAAAGAACACCTTCACCGACTTCATTGACGCCACCGACTGGCTGGCCGGCTCCGGCTGGGTGGACCCGTCCCGCATCGCGGCCCTGGGCGGCTCTGCCGGCGGCCTGCTCATGGGTGCGGTGGCCAATATGGCCCCGGAAAAGTACGCGGCCATTGTGGCGCAGGTGCCGTTCGTGGACCCGCTGACCAGCATCCTGGACCCGGACCTGCCGCTGTCCGCTCTCGAATGGGAGGAATGGGGCAACCCCATCACGGACCCCGAGGTCTACGCCTACATGAAGTCCTACACCCCTTACGAGAACGTGCACCGGACGGCATACCCGAAGATCGCTGCCGTAACGTCTTTCAATGACACCCGGGTCCTCTATGTGGAGCCCGCCAAGTGGGTGCAGGAGTTGCGGAACAAGACCACCGCGGGCCAGCCGATCGTGATGAAGATCGAGATGGACGGCGGCCATGGCGGCGCGTCCGGCCGCTATGTCCAGTGGCGCGAACGGGCCTGGGACTACGCCTTCATCGCCGATTCCCTCGGGGCCACCGAATTGCTCCTCGGCGCCGGGCTGAAGTAGGCGTACGACGGCGGGCGCGCCCCGCCGTCGACGCCTGCCTTTTGCCCCACGCACGGCAGTCGCTTCAGCCCTGCGGGTGCTCCGCCAGCCACTCGGCCAGGGTCTCGAGATTGGCCCGGACCGTCCTCCCCTGCGCCCGTGCCACCAGCGCGTCCGCCAGCTTGCCAAAGACCCCGCCCAGGCCGGACGCGGCGTCGATTCTCTGGGTGACGCGCGTACCGCCGTCGGCCGGTTCGAGCGTGAACGTCACGGTGAAGTCCAGCTTGCCCTCGACCGAACGGGACACCATGCGCCGGGGCGGATCGAACTCGGTAACTTCCACAACCCAGTCGAACTGCTGCCCCATGATTTTGCTGGTTCCGCGCCCCCGGGAACCCATCCCGACAGGACCGTCCCCGACCTGTCCGGACGAGGTGACGGAGGAATCGTAGACGGCGATGTTTTCGAATCTGGACAGAAACTCGAAAACCTCCTGCGGCGGCCGGGCGATGACAACACTTTCTTCTACAACAGGCACTGCAGTCTCCTTTGAAAGGCACCTGATGCCGGCACGGCTTTGCCGGCACAATGGCAGGCACAGCGCCAGAGTGGACCCGCCGTCCGCCACTGTCAATGCCTTCGGGAGGGGCAGGCCGCCCTACCCCGGAGGCCTGCCCTGATGCCTGCAGACGGCTTGAACAGCAGCAATATGACGCTGGCCGCCGCTGCCCGGTACCCAAAGAAGGTAATCATGCTTACTATTGTCTGGCGCCGGCTGCCCGCTGGGGGCAGGTTAACCGGCGCCGCATGTGGAGGTTTTGAGTGAGCATGGAACAGGAAATGCGTCCCTTGACCAACGACGAACTGATCGCAGAGCAGGCCACGGCTTTGCCGGACAAGGAAGTGGCCTCTGTCCTTGACCTGAATGCGGACCTGGATCTGGGTATCGACGCGGCAGCGCCCATCGACCTTGCCGTTGCGGCCAACGCCAACGTGGCGGCCCCCATCGACGCGGCCGCCTCGGCCAATATCCTCTCCTTCGGCTCCGAGGCGCAGGCGCTGGCGGACCAGGGGGTCATGATTGATCAGGGCATCGTGGCCGACGCCAACGCCGAGTCCACGCAGGACAGCGTCATTGACCAGGGCAACGACACCATCGACGACGGCACGACAGGTACCGCGGGCACCACCACCGGCACGGATGGCACCGGTACAGCAGCCGACGGCGGCCTGGGCGAAGCCCTGCCCGATGTTGGCGCTGTGCCGGTGGATCCCGCCGCAGCGCTCGACGGGGACCTGCTCAACGTCAATGTGGACCTGGCGGCCGACGCGGACATCGCCGCGCCGATCAACGGAGCCGTGGCAGCCAACGCCAATGTGGCCGCACCGATCGACGCAGCCGTCGCGGCCAACATCGGATCGATCGGCAGCCAGGCCTATGCCGTGGCGGACCAGGACGCACTGATCACGCAGCACATCGAGGGCGCAGCCAACGCCACTGCAGACCAGCAGTCCGACCTCGAACAGTAAACACAGATGACCCACACCACCGGTGGGCCGCGCCCCCAGGCCGGCCCGCCGTCGTCTGCTGCGCCCCTGGCCGGGCACCAACTGCCGGTCCCTGCCCGGGCCGATGGCGTCCAGCTCATCGGACGGTCCCAGGGATCCGGCTACCGGGAACCCCCTTCGCTGGTCCGCCGCGGGGATGGCCAGACCCTCCAGCTGACGCCGCTGCTGTTCGCGGTGCTGGAGGCGGTGGACGGCAGCCGGACCGTGGAGGACATCGCGGAGCATGCCAGTGCGGCGTCAGGAAGACTGATCAGCGCCAATAACGTGCGCACGCTGATGGATTCCCAACTGCTGCCGCTTGGCCTGCTCCGGCTGGCAGACGGGACACAACCCGAGGTGCGCAAGGCCGACCCCCTGCTCGGCATGCGTTTCCGTTACACAGTGACAGACCCGGAACGCACCCGCAGGATCACCGCGCCCTTCGCCGTCCTCTTCCACCCGCTGATTGTGGTGGGAGTGACGGCGGCGTTCCTCGCCTCGTGCTGGTGGGTGCTGATGGTGAAGGGGCTGGGCTCGGCGACCCACCAGGCGTTCGACAACCCTGTCCTGCTCCTGCTGATCCTTGCCGTCACCATCCTGTCCGCCGGCTTCCACGAATTCGGGCACGCAGCCGCCGCGCGCAAAGGCGGCGCCACCCCCGGCGCCATGGGGACCGGTCTTTACCTGATCTGGCCGGCGTTCTTCACGGACGTCACCGATTCATACCGGCTGGGCCGCGGCGGCAGGCTCCGCACGGACCTGGGCGGACTGTATTTCAACGCCATCGTTGCGGTGGCCATCATGGCGCTGTGGTGGGCCACCGGCTTCGACGCGCTGCTGCTGGTGGTGGTCACGCAAATCCTGCAGATGGTCCGGCAGCTGCTGCCGCTGGTCCGGTTCGACGGCTACCACATCCTGGCAGATGCCACCGGAGTCCCGGACCTCTTCCAGCGCATCAAGCCGGTCCTGCTCGGCCTGCTCCCGTGGCGGTGGGGCCGGCCGGAAAACAAAGTCCTCAAGCCCTGGGCGCGTGCCGTGGTGACGCTGTGGGTGCTGGTCACCGTGCCACTGCTGATCTTCAGCCTGGCCATGATGGTGGTCTCGCTCCCGCGGCTGCTCGCCACCGCCTGGGGCAGCGGCGCCAAACAGCAGGCGATGCTCAACCAGAGCCTTTCCGACGGCGACCTTGCCGGCGCTGCCGTGCGCGCCCTGGCCATCGCCGCCGTTGCCCTGCCCACGGTGGGCATGCTCTACATTCTGTTCCGTCTCCTGCGGCAGCTGGTCACCGGGCTCTGGCAGAAGACACGCGGCAGGTTTGTGCAGCGCACCGCTGCCATGGGTGCCGTGGCAGCATTGCTGGCCGGGCTGGCCTGGGCTTGGTGGCCCGACGGCGGGACGTACCGTCCGGTCCAGCCCTATGAACGCGGCACGCTGGCTGATGCCTCCGCGTCCATCCTGCCCATGGCGGGCACGGCCCTTCGTGAGGGCGGCAGCGGCAGGACGGTTGCGCTCTGGCCGGCAGGAGCCGCGACGCCAACCCGGGAGAACCCGCAACTGGCCATGGTGCTGGTTCCCGTTCAGGGTTCCACTGCTGGTTCGTCAGCTGGTTCGCCGGCTGGTTCCGCGGCTGGATCCGGCAACTTGGCCGCGCCGTCGTGGGTGTTCCCGTTCGACCGGCCCGCGGCTCCCCGCGAGGGCGGCAACCAGGCGCTGGCGGTGAACACCACCGATGGTTCCGTGACCTACAGTGTGGCCTTTGCGCTGGTATGGGCCGAGGACGGCGAACCCGTGGATACCCGGAATGAGGCCTACGCCTTTGCCAGCTGCGCAGGCTGCGCGGCCGTGGCAGTGGGATTCCAGGTGGTCCTCATTGTTGGGCAGGCGGACGTCATCGTGCCCGAGAACCTGTCCGCGGTTGCAAACTACAACTGCTTTGAATGCCTCACCTACGCCCTCGCCAGCCAACTGGTCCTCACCCTGGACGGGCCGCTGACGGACGACAGCATGGCATCGCTCCAGGCGCTCTGGGCCGAGATCGCAGAGTACGGCCGGAACATCCGGAACGTGCCGCTCTCGGACATCCAGGGCCGGCTCGCAGCCTACAAGGAGCAGATCACGGCCATTATCAGGGCCGACGCAGGCGCCGCGAACAATCCATCGTCCGGAACATCCGCGTCCACGGGCACGCCGGGCGGAACGCCAGCGGCAACCACGCCGGGCGAACCCGGACTTCCCGCACCGGGGCCGTCCGCTCCCGGCTCAGGCACGGGGGCCGAAGCACCCGCGCCGGCAGGGACTGCCGTTCCCACCGTCCCTGCGATTCAGCCCGCCCCTGGTGACGCACCGCCGTCGTACATCCCCGTTGAGACGCCGGTCCCAACGGCGGATACTGGGGGCACGGCCCCCGCCGTGGAACCCCAGCCGACCGCAAACCCCAGCTAGGAGAGCAGATGTCTTTGAGCAAGGGAACCTCCGTGGAATGGAATACGCCGCAGGGCAAGACGCACGGCAGGATCGTCGAGAAGAAAACCAGCGACTTCGAGCTGGACGGCCATACCCACCGTGCCAGTGAGGACGAGCCCCAGTATGTGGTGGAGTCCGCGAAGACCGGAGCACGCGCGGCCCACAAAGCCTCGGCCCTGACCGAGAAGAAGTAGTCCGGTGGCGGCCCAGCACGAGGTTGTCATCATCGGCGGCGGCAACGCGGGCATCTCCCTCGCCGCCCGGCTGGAGCGGTACGGCGTCAAAGACGTGGCCATCGTCGAACCCCGGGACCACCATCTCTACCAGCCCCTGTTCTCGCACATCGCCGGGGGCAGGGCCTCGGCCAAGGAGGCAATCCGGCCCCAGGAACAGCTGATTCCGGAGGGCGTCACCTGGATCCGGGACGCCGCTGCCGGCGTGGACACGGACTCGAACACCGTGACCCTTCAGTCTGGTGCCACCGTGGCGTACGGGCAGCTGGTGGTGTGCCCGGGCCTGCAGTATGACTGGGAAGCAGTGCCCGGCCTTGCCGAAGCCGTCCATTCACCACACGGCGCCTCGCACTACGAGTTCGAGCTGGCACCCAAGGCGTGGACCCTGCTGAGCGGGCTGGAATCCGGCACCGCCCTCTTTACCATGCCTGCCGGCCCCATCAAGTGCGGCGGCGCGGCGCAGAAGCCCATGTACCTGGCCTGCGACTACTGGAAGGCGCAGGGCGTGCTGGACCGGATCCGGGTGGTGATGGTCCAGCCCTATCCCACGGTATTCGGGGTGCCGGAGGTGGACCGGGAGCTGGACCGCAAGATCGCCGAGTACGGCATCGAACTGCGGACCAACAGCGAACTGGTGTCAGTGGACCCGACGGGGCAGCTGGCTACCATCCGCAACATCGAGTCCGGGGGTGAGGAGAACCTGCACTACGACGTCCTCAACGGTGTCCCGCCGCAGTCAGCGCCGGACTGGCTCAAGGCAACAGCACTGCCCTCTCCCGGTGACGCCGGCGGTTTTGTAGAGGTGGACCGGCAGACCCTGCGGCACATCCGGTTTGCGAACGTCTGGTCCCTGGGCGACGCTGCCGGGACCACCAACTCCAAGTCCGGCGGGGCACTGCGCAAACAAACCAAGGTGCTGGCCAAGAACCTGGTGGCTGCCCGGAAAGGCAAGCCGCTGCCGGCCAAATACAACGGCTACTCGGTGTGCCCCTTCACGGTCTCCCGGAACACGGTGGTGTTCGCCGAGTTCGACGACCGCTACCGGCCCATGCCCACCGTCCCCCGGATCCCCACCTGGAACGAGAGCAGGCTGTCCTGGGTGGTGGACCGGGACATCTTCCCGCAGGTGTACTGGAACATGATCCTCAAAGGGCGGGCCTAGGCGCTCCCACGAAAGCCGGTGGTTGAGCCCGGACCCAGTGGTTGAGCCTGTCGAAACCAAGCGGGGTTTCGACAGGCTCAACCACCAGTCTTTTGCTGCAGCCGCTTGAGGGACCGGGTCACACGCCACTCGTCAGCGAGGACCGCGTAGACCAGCTCGGTGGCCCACTGGCCTTTGTAGTGCCACTTGTCCACGTGCCGCGCTTCCTGCCGCATGCCCAACCGCCGGCAGAGTTCTGCGGAGGCTGTGTTGAGCTCATCCAGCCGCGCCTCGATCCGGTGCATGCCCAGCTCCTCGAAACCCAGCCGAAGCATCGCCTCAGCAGCTTCCGTGGCGTAGCCTTTGCCCCTGGCACCCGGCGCCAGGCTCCAGCCCACTTCACCCTGGCCATTCCCGGGCAGCCACTTCAGCACCACCTCGCCCTGAAGCCCGGGCTCACCGCAGGCCTCGATGGCCAGCGCCACCCAGTCCCCCTCCTTTTCGAAGACGAAGTTGGCATACCGGCCCACCCGCTCCATGGACTCCGTGTACGTCTTGGCCGGGCCGGGCAGGAACCGGGCGGTTTCGGGCAGCGAATGGTAGGCGTGGAAGTCGTCAAGGTCCCGGCCCTCAAAGCGGCGCAGGATGAGCCGCTCCGTACGGATCGGCAGGGTGATGTGCGGCATGGGCTACTGGGTGGACCCAGATCCCACGACGGCGGCCGTCGCCTCCGCGATGGCCCGTTCCTCGTCCGTGGGCACCACCAGGACGGGGAGGCCGGACTGCGGCGTGGAAATCACGCGCGGTTCCTTGGACCGCTCAGCGTTCAGTCCGGCGTCGAGCTGCACACCCAAGGCCCCCAGCTTCTCGGCGACCAGGGCGCGGAACTGGTGCGAGTTCTCGCCGATTCCCGCGGTGAACACCAATGCCTTGGCCCCGCCCACAGCCACGTGGTAGCCGCCGATGTATTTGGCGAGCCGGTAGGACGTGACGGCGAGCGCGGTTGCCGCCTTTCCGTCGCCGGCCTCGGCCGCCTCCACCACCGAGCGCATGTCGTTGTTGCCGGCCAGGCCCTTCAGCCCCGATTCCCGGTTCAGCATGGTGTCGATGTCCTCGGGGCTCCATCCTGCCCGGCCGAGGAACACCAGGATGGACGGGTCCAGGTCGCCCGAGCGGGTACCCATCACCAGGCCCTCCAGCGGGGTGAAGCCCATGGAGGTGTCCACGGAGTGGCCGCCCCGGATGGCCGTGACGGAGGCGCCGTTGCCCAGGTGGGCGATGACGCCGTCGAACTCGTTGACCGGGAGGTCCAGCAACGCGGCAGCGCGGCGGGTGACGTACTCATGTGATGTCCCGTGGAAGCCGTAGCGGCGGATGCCGTGGTTGGTGTACAGCTCGTCCGGGACGGCATAGCGCCATGCGTGCTCGGGGAGGGTGCGGTGGAAGGCGGTATCAAACACGGCCACCTGCGGCATTTTTGGCCACTTCTTGGTGATGGCACGGATGCCCAGCACGTTGGCAGGGTTGTGCAGCGGCGCCAGCGGGTTGAGCCGCTCGATGGCGCGGGTGATCTCGTTGTCGATCAGCACCGGCTCGGCGAACCGCTCGCCGCCGTGCACCACCCGGTGCCCGACGGCGGCCAGCTCCAGGTCGCCCAGCTCCTGGTGGATGGCGGCGTCCACCTGTTCCAGCGCCTCGGCGTGATCCCGCGGGCCCTCGATTTCGCCGTCACCGTCGCCACCGTTGCCCATGCCGATCTTTTCGATCAGCCCCTCGGTGAGGACGCTCCCTGCGGCGACGTCACGCACCTGGTACTTGAGGGAGGATGAGCCGGAATTGATGACGAGCACGAGCATGCGGGGCCTCCTGAGCCTGGCTTCTGCAGTTCAATCCCACTATATGTGGGTCCCACCTTCCCCCGTCCCCCGCCGCGAAATGGCACTTCGCGGCAGTGTTGCCCACCCGGACTGCCGCCAAGTGCCATCTCGCGGTTTCCTTGCGGATGGGCGCGGCCTGTGCCTAGAGTCGGCGGACAGGCTGGACCACGGCGAGAGGACATTTCCATGACGAACGAGCCCACCCAGATCGACGAGAACGACCCCACCAACACGGGATCCAGCAGCACCGCGCCGCTGAATGCACAAGAGGGCTCCGGAACCAAGGACCCCACCGGAGTGGAAGGTGCCAACCCTGCCCTGGACGATACGGGCGCTCCCAAAGCAGCTGAGACGGGCGAGGCTCCGGAAGCGCCGGAGAACACCGAGGGCCTCGACCTCACGCCGCAGGGTCTCTCCGACGAGCCAGCGAAGGAAGAGGACAGCGAGAGCCTGGCCAAGCCGGACAACAGCTAGGCAAACAAAGGGCGACGCCGGCACCTGCCCGGGTGCCGGCGTCGCCCGTTGCTTGCCTTAAGCGGACCTCAAGCGCTTGCCGGACCTCAGGCGGGACGTCCGCGCGCAGGCCCCGGCGCTCCATGCACCCGCCGTTTGGCGGGCGCGCGGACAAGGCCAATGGCGGCCAGCACGGCTCCCAATCCTTCGGCCACCGCGCTGAGCGTCTTTTCGAAGAACCATACGGGTTCATACATGGCAGGGAGCGGACCAAAGGCCGGGATGTTGAAGTACCGGTACAGCATCACGGCCGCGAAGGCGCTCAGCAAAACAGCCAGCGCCATGGCGTAGGCAACCTTGCTGCCCCGGATCAAGACGTAGACAGCCACCAGCACCGCCGCGGCTGATTCGAGCAGGAACAGGTTGCCCTGCCCGATGCCGCCGGGGTTGGCAGCCTGGTAACCGGGGGCCAGCAGGATATGCACCCCGGCGTCGACGAACAGCGCCAGGGCTGTCAGCACCCTCATGGCCATGTTCATTTGACCGTCAGCGTTCCTTTCATGTTGGGGTGGTAGACGCAAAAGTATGTATAAGTGCCGGGCGTCGAGGGGGCCGTGAAGGTGCCTGTCGCGCCGCTTCCGCGGACGTCGACGTCGAAGGCCTTGTCCTTTTCAGCGGTGACGGTATGCGGGGCGGAGTCCATGTTGATGACCGCGACGACGGCGCCGGGCGCCACCGTGATCGGCCCGCCATAGTTGAAGTCCTTGATGGTGATCGTGGCCGCTGCCGAGGCGGCAGCGGTGCTGGTTCCTTCCGGCGGCGCCGTACTGTTTCCGCTTCCGCCGCCTGGGGCGCAGCCGCCCACCAGGAGCGCGGCCATCAGTAGTACCGCGGCCCTGCGTCCAAGCCTTTTCATCCCGCACCGTCCTCGCTGCCGGAAACCACTGCAGGGAGCCCCTGCCGTCCTCTTATTGTCCGCCTGCCGGTCCGGAATTAGCCCCTGTGTGCGGAAATTGGGTTCCTACGCTGGGTCACCTAACGCCCAAGTCCCGCGCTCTGGAGAGGGCCTAAACGCACCCTCCCCACCCGCGCCCTAACCTCGCAAGGTCGGCCAGGGAACCCCGTGGGCGTGGGCCCACGTTGCTAGGAAGCGGGTGCCTGCGCCTGGATGGCCGTGATGGCCACCGTGTTGACGATGTCCTCCACAGTGCAGCCGCGCGAGAGGTCGTTGACCGGCTTCCGCAGCCCCTGCAGGACGGGTCCCACGGCCACCGCCCCCGAGCTCTGCTGCACCGCCTTGTACGTGTTGTTGCCGGTGTTCAGGTCCGGGAAGATGAACACGCTGGCCTGCCCGGCAACCGTGGACCCCGGCATTTTGGACTCGGCGATGGAGGCGTCCACGGCGGCGTCGTACTGAATGGGGCCTTCGACGGCGAGGTCCGGGCGGCGCGTACGCACGAGTTCGGTTGCCTGCCGCACCTCGTCCACGGCCTCGCCGGAACCCGAACCGCCCGTGGAGTAGGACAGCATGGCCACCCGCGGCTCCACCCCGAACTGGGCGGCGGTCTCCGCGGAGGCCAGGGCGATGTCCGCCAGCTGCTCCACGTTGGGGTCCGGGTTCACCGCGCAGTCGCCGTATACCAGCACGCGGTCCGGCATCAGCATCAGGAACACCGAGGACACGATCTTCACGCCCTCGCGGGTTTTCACGAACTCCAGCGCCGGCCGGATGGTGTGCGCGGTGGTGTGCGCTGCCCCGGACACCATGCCGTCCACCACGCCGAGCTGGACCATCATGGTGCCGAAGTAGCTGACGTCCTGCATGATTTCCAGGGCTTTGGCCAGGTCCACGCCCTTGTGCGCCCGCAGCTCCGAGTACTTTTCGGCGAACTTCTGCCGGTGGTCCGAGGTGGCCGGGTCCACGATGTTGATCCCGGCCAGGTCGATGCCGCGCGCAGCCGCCAGCTCCCGGACGTCCGGTTCCGGGCCGAGCACGGTGAGGTCGCAGACGTCGCGCCGGTGCAGGATTTCCGCCGCGCGCAGGATCCGGACGTCCGTCCCCTCGGGCAGGACCACGTGCCGGCGCTGGGCCCGGGCCCGCTCGATGAGGTCGTGCAGGAAGCGCAGCGGGGTCATGCGTTCGGCCCGCGGCAGGTGCAGCCGCTCCACCAGCTCCGCCTCATCCACTGTCCGGGACCAGAGCCCCAGGGCCGAGGCCACCTTGCGCCGGTGCCCGGACCAGATCTCGCTTCGGACTTCGGAAACGCGGCGGGCGGTGGTGTACGTATCCTCCGTCGCGGCGAACACCGGGAACGGGGCCTGCGCCAGCAACGGGTAGATGTTGGCGTCCGGTGCCAGGCCGCCAGTGAGGATCAGTGCCGACGCCACAGGAAACTCCGGCGAGAAGGACGACGCCAGGCACGCCACCATCACGTCAGCCCGGTCCCCCGGCACGATCACCAGGGCGCCCTCGTCCAGCACATTCAGGAAATTGCCCACGTTCATGGCGGCCACCTTGATGTCCCGGACGTCGCGTTCCATGTCCGCGCGGCCGGCGATCTGCCGCACCCCAAGCGCGGCGGCCACCTCGCCGGTGGTGGGCCGGGCGATCTCCTCCAGCTCCGGCAGGACATAAACGGGCCGCTTGGACGCGCCGGGTTTCACGGCGGCGGCGATCGCCTCGACGTCGTCCGGGTCGGCGCGGTTCACCATGATGGCCAGCAGGGCACACTTCTCCGCAGCGAGCTCCTTGCGGGCAACCTCGACGGCGGCCGCAGCCTCCGCCACGGTGCGCCCCTTCGCGCCCACCACCGCTACCACGGGGGCAGCCAGGTTGTTGGCCAGGCGGGCGTTCAGGTCGAATTCGACGGCGGCATCCTGGCCCGTGAGATCCGTCCCCTCGATGATCACCACATCGCAATGGCGGGACATCTCGGCGAAGATTTCCACGCACCGGGAGTCGATCTCCTCGCGCTTTCCTTCGGCCAGCAAGGACCGGACCTCCTCGTGCGTGAGGCCGCCGCGGCACCGCTCATCCTCGAGCTCAAACCGCGACTTCATCAGGGCCACCATGGGATCCTGTGCCGGATCGGGGCCGTGGACCACCGGTTTGAAGAAGCCGATCCTGTCCGCGTGGCGGTGCAGGGTGTCCGCCAGGCCCAGTGCCACGAGAGACTTGCCCGATCCGGGGGTGGTTGCGCTGACGTAGATGCTTGTGGCCATGGTCCGCCCTTTGCTGGTGTGGTGCTGCCGGTACTCCATCCTTGCATCTACCGCCCCGGGCCGCCTGCCCATCCACTCCAGCCCAGCTTTTGGGTGATCCGCTGGCCGGCGCCGCGGAAGTTGCGCTGTGAAGGGCTAAAACTGGGCTGGATGGGACGCGTCCGCCAATACCACTGCCCTTGACACCGGACCCCCTCATGGGATTACCTAATGAACATTCGGTAAATAAAGCTGGAGGCAATGACGCATGGCTGAAACAACCCTTTCCGGTCCCCATCACCAGATCCTGGAGAACGATTACGCCTCCGAGTGGATGGGCATCGAGGTCCTCTCGCTGAGCGACGGCCACGCCACCATCCGGATGACCCTCCGGCAGGAAATGCTCAACGGCTTCGGCATGGCCCACGGCGGAATGATCTTCGCCTTCGGGGATACGGCATTTGCGCTCGCGTGCAACCCGGCCGTCCCGGCGCCTGGGGAGGAAAACAACATCACAGTGGCCTCCGGCGTGGACATCAACTTCCTCAAGTCCGCCTACCGCGGCCAGGTGGTCACCGCCGTCGCCGATCGCCGGTCCAGCGCCGGCCGCAGCGGACTGTACGACATCCAGATCTTTGCTGCCGACCCCGGTGCCAAACCCGATTCCGAAAAGCCGGGTGAGCTCATCGCAGAGTTCCGCGGCCGCAGCCGGACCATCCCCAAGAAGTAGGAAACCCAATGACCCTCCACGCCCCCGAAACCCCCGCCGTCACCGCGACAGACGCCGCGCTGGACCGCGAGGAAACCATGTCCCGCGACGAGCTTGAGGCCCTCCAGCTCAGCCGCCTGCAGCACACAGTGGCCTACGCCTACGACCGCGTTCCCCTGTACAAGCGCAAGTTCGACGACGCCGGCGTCCACCCCAGCGACCTGCGCGAACTCGGCGACCTAGGCAACTTTCCGTTCACCACCAAGGACGACCTGCGCGCCGAATACCCCTTCGGCATGTTCGCGGTTCCGCAGGCCGAAGTAGCCCGCATCCACGCCAGCTCGGGCACCACAGGCCGGCCCACCGTCGTCGGCTACACCAAACAGGACCTGGCGGACTGGGCCAAGCTCGTGGCCCGCAGCTTCCGCGCCTCCGGCATCCGCCCCGGCATGAAGGTCCACAACGCCTACGGCTATGGCCTGTTCACCGGGGGCCTTGGCGCCCACGCCGGTGCCGAAGCGCTGGGCTGCACCGTCATCCCGATGTCCGGCGGCCAGACCGAACGCCAGATCCAGCTGATCCAGGACTTCAAGCCGGACGCCATCCTGGCCACCCCCACCTACCTGCTGACCATCGCCGATGCCATGGCCCACATGGGAATCGACCCCACCTCCACCTCGCTGAAGTTCGCGGTACTGGGCGCCGAGCCGTGGACGCAGGAGATGCGGCACGAGCTCGAAGTCACCATGAACATTAAGGCCTGCGACATCTACGGCCTTTCCGAGGTGATGGGCCCCGGCGTCGCCGGCGAAGCCGTGGAAACCCAGGACGGCAGCCACATCTGGGAGGACCACTTCCGCCCCGAAATTATCGACCCCTTCAACCCCCTGGTGGGCAAGGAAAACGTGCTGCGCGACGGCGAACATGGCGAACTGGTCTTCACCTCGCTCACCAAGGAAGCCCTCCCGATCATCCGCTACCGCACCAAGGACCTCACCCGGCTCCTGCCCGGGACGGCCCGCCCCGCGCACCGGCGGATGGGCCGGATCACCGGCCGCAGCGACGACATGATCATCCTGCGCGGCGTGAACCTCTTCCCGTCCCAGATCGAGGAAATCGCCCTCCGGATCCCCGAGCTCAGCCCGCACTTCCAGCTCGAACTCTCCCGGCCCGAAGGCCAGCGGATGGACCAGTTGACCGTCCGGATTGAACGGCGGGACGCCGTCAGCCCCGAGCAGAGTACGACGGCGGCACGCACCTTGAAGGAGCAGATCAAGATCCACGTGGGTTCTTCGTGCACCGTGGACGTGGTGGAGCCGGGCTCGCTCGAGCGGTCCAACGGCAAGCTACGCCGGATCTACGACCTGCGGCCGAAGGGGTAAGCAGCGGGCTCCGCATCTACCCACCTGCACTGACTGACCGACCGTTCGTGAGAAACTAGCCACTATGCCCAGCACCACTGACGCAACCAGCACCGCCGGCACCAAGCGCGGCCGCCCTGGATACGACCAGCAATCGGTGCTGCGCATCGCCGTCGACGTCTTCAACCGCCACGGTTATGATGCGACATCCATGGGCATCCTGGCCGACAACCTGGGCATCTCGAAGTCGGCGATCTACCACCACGTGCCGTCCAAGGGCGACCTGCTCAAACTCGCCCTGGACCACGCACTGGGCGGACTCGAAGCGATCCTGGAGGAGCCGCAGGCCACGTCCGGCGCCGCAGATGCCCGGCTCGAGTTTGTGCTGAGGCAGACCGTGGCCGTGCTGGTGGAGCGGCTGCCGTTCGTCACCCTGCTCCTGCGCCTGCGTGGAAACACCGAGATTGAACGCGACGCCCTGGAACGGCGCCGTACCTTCGACCACAAGGTGGCCGGACTGATCTCTGCCGCCCGGGATGAAGGGTCGCTGCGCCAGGACATTGACCCCCGGACCGTGACCCGGCTCCTCTTCGGCATGATCAACTCAATCGTGGAATGGTACAAACCGGGCGGCTCCCTCTCCCCCAAACGGCTTGCGGACGACGTCATCACCATGGCGTTCGACGGGCTCCACTCCCAGCCCTAGCCTCCCCCGAGACTTCCTTCCGGCAAATACTAAGTGTGCTTGGTATTTCTGCTGTTGCCCGGCTACGGTGGTAGGACAGCCAGCATCCGCAGGAGGTCAGTCCATGAGCATCAGCACCAGCCAGGGATTATGCCGTTCCGCGCGCTTTGGCACGGTTGCCGGAGGCGTGGTGCTGGCAGCCTCCCTGGCCCTGACCGCCTGCACATCCCAGGCTCCCCCTGCGCCCACCGAAACGTCCGGAGCCAGTACGGCGGGTGCCAGCACGTCGCCGTCGGCCGCGACCTCCCCTGGTACCGGCGGTTCAGCCAGCACCTCCCCCGGTGCCCCGTCGCCCGCTCCTGATGCTGCCGGCGGCCTCCCCGAGCTGGTTGAGAATTTGGCTCCCTCGGTGGTGACTATCTTCACCGAAGGTGGCCTCGGCAGCGGTGTGGTGTACTCGGAGGACGGGCTCATCATTACCAATGAGCACGTGGTCAGCGGCAACACCAGGGTGGAGGTTGGGTTCGCGGATGGCCAGCGGGTAGAGGGAACAGTAAGGGCCACCGACGCCGTCACCGACCTTGCGCTGGTGCAGGCGGACCGCAAGGGCTTGCCCAAGCCCACCTACCAGAGCACGCTGCCCAAGGTAGGCGAAGGCGCCCTGGTACTCGGTTCCCCGCTGGGCTTCGAGAACACGGCGACGGCAGGGATCATCTCCGGCCTGCACAGGTCCATTCCGGGTTCAGCCTCCAACAGCCTGTCCCTGGTGGACCTGATCCAGACGGACGCCCCCATCAGCCCCGGTAACTCGGGCGGCGCCGTAATCAACATGCGCGGCGAAATTATCGGCATCAGTGAGGCATACATCCCGCCGTCCGCCGGCGCCGTCTCCCTGGGCTTTGCCATCCCGGCGGCCACCGCCGTGCAGGTTGCGGAAGAACTGCTGGCCGACGGCACCGCCGAACACGCATATCTGGGCCTGACCCCGGGCGAACTGACGCCGCAGATCGCGGACCAGCTGGGCATCGAGGCGAGCACCGGCGTCGTGGTTCTGGCTCTGGACGAGGAAGGCCCGGCAGGACGTGCCGGGATCCGACCGGGTGATGTTCTGGAGTCCATGGAAGGAGTGGAGCTTAACTCCCCTGAGAAGCTCCTCGCGGAACTGCGCAACCGTAACCCCGGCGACACCGTAAGTTTCAAGGTCAAGCGTGGCGACCAGAGCCTGGACCTCAAAGCAGACCTGATTGACCGGCCAACCCAGTAGTACAACCGAGAGGAAGGTAGAACCATGAGCCACCCCAAGGAAGAACCGGATGCAGGATTCATCGTCCCGGACCCGTCCAAGGTCCGCGAGGACGTCCCCGGCGACGCCGCGGACGAGGCCAACGCGATCCGCTTCAGCGAAGAGCAGGCGCTGATCGAGGAACAGGCCAAGGGCATCCGCCCGGACACCTACAGCGTTCCCTCCGGCGGCCCCACCATGGACGAGGCCCGCGGCAACATGGACCTGTCGGACCAGACCGGTGCAGCGCCGTCGGACGACAGCAGCGACGACGGCCTGCACGGCGGCGCCGAGTCCTGAGACCTTCCGGCTAAAGAACAAAGCAGGCGCCGGCCGGTTAATCGGGCGGCGCCTGCCGCTTTTTCTGGGTCTTTCGGCCCTTAGAGCTCGTACTCCGCCTGAACGCCAAGCGACTCGTGGACACAGAGGATGTTGCGCTCTGTGTCCATGAACCAGGCGCACTTCTCCGAGTTCGTGGTGCAGATGTGGTTTTCCGTTCGAAGGTCCGGCAGGTCGTAATCCTGGAACTGCACTCCCCTGGCTTCCATGTCACGGACCGTGCGTTCGATGTCCGTCACCTCGAAGCTCAGCGCAGTGTGATCGGAATGTTTGCCATCCGAGACGGGCATCAACTGCAGCATCGGGCCGCCGTTGGTGCCGAGGAGTTCGCTTCCGTCGTCTGTCATGCCACGGTGCGGTAGTCCGAGTTTTTCCGTGTAAAACCGGCGGGCGCGCTGTGGATCATCGACTGGCAGGACGGTTGTGACTGTGTTCAATCTAAGGCTCATCTAGCCACCTCCTACGGGGAGAATTTTACGCCCGGGCTGCCTGAAAAGCCCGCCCCCTTCCCCGTTTCGACAGGCTCAACCACGGTCCCGGTGATCGAGCTCAACCACCGGCCCGGTGATCGAGCCTGTCGAGATCCAGGGCTACTTCTCCACGAGGGTGAGGACGTCGTACGTTGCTACGATTTCGTCGTTCTGGTTGGTGAGGACTGCGTCCCAGGCCACCTCGCCGTACTCGTCCGTTTCGCGCGGGGTGATCTTCTTGGCGGTGAGCGTCACGCGGATGGAGTCCCCTGCCGCGACGGGGGTGATGAAGCGCAGGTTTTCCAGCCCGTAGTTGGCCAGGACCGGGCCGGGCGCGGGCTCGACGAACAGTCCGGCGCCCCAGGCCAGCAGGAGGTAGCCGTGGGCCACAATGCCCGGGAAGAACGGGTTGGCTTCCGCGGCTTCATGGTTGGTGTGGGCGTAGAACGTGTCACCGGTGGAGTTGGCGAAGGCCGTGATGTCCTCCAAGGTGACCTGGCGCAGGTCGGAGCGGACGGCGTCGCCAATCCGCAGCGTCTCAAGCGACTTCCGGAACGGGTGCGTTCCTTCGGTTTCAACCGTGAAGTTGCGGTCCGCCCCTGTGTGCCACACACCGGTGACGGCGGTGAGCATGTTGGGTGAGCCCTGGATGGCGGTGCGCTGCATGTGATGCATCACCGAGCGGATGCCGCCCAGTTCCTCACCGCCGCCGGCACGGCCCGGGCCGCCGTGGACCAGGTGCGGTACCGGCGAACCGTGGCCGGTTGACGAACGGGCGTCCTCGCGGTTGAGCATCAGGACGCGGCCGTGGTGGGCGGCGATCCCGGTGACAAGTTCGCGGGCAACGGCGGGATCGTTGGTGCAGACCGAGGCGACCAAGGAGCCGCTGCCGCGGGCGGCGAGGCGGACGGCGTCGGGAATGTCCTTGTAGCCGATCACTGACGAAACGGGCCCGAATGCCTCCAGCGAGTGCACTTCCTCCGCCTCGGGGTTGTTCCAGTTCAGCAGGACGGGCGCCATAAATGCCCCGCCGTCAACCAGCACTGTGGAGCCGTCGGCAGCGGTGACCGACGGCGAATCGAGGGTTCCGTACGCAAGCTCACCACCGGCGTCGAGCATGGACTGCACGGCCGCACGCACGTCCTTGAGCTGCTCCACGGAGGCGAGCGCACCCATGGTGACGCCGTCGGCGCGGGGGTCGCCGAGGACAACCCGTTCGGTGATGCGCTTGCCGATCGCCGCGGACACAGCGGGGACCAGCTCCTGGGGCACGATAGCCCGGCGGATGGCGGTGCACTTCTGCCCGGCCTTGGCCGTCATTTCGGTGACCACGGACTTCACGAAGGCGTCGAACTCGGGGGTGCCCTCCACCGCGTCGGGGCCGAGGATGGCCGCGTTCAGCGAGTCGGTTTCGGAGGTGAAGCGGACGCCGCCCTGAACCACGTTGGGGTGGGACTTCAGGGACAGCGCGGTGGAGGCGGAACCGGTGAAGGCGACGAGGTCGCGGTAGTCCAGGACGTCCAGCAACCCCCGGACGGAGCCGGAAATCAGCTGCAGCGAACCCTTGGGCAGGATGTTGGATTCCACGATGGCCTTCACCACGGCAGCTGCCACGTATCCCGTGGGCGTTGCCGGCTTGACGATGGTGGGAACACCGGCAATGAAGGCGGGCGCGAACTTCTCCAGCATGCCCCAGACGGGGAAGTTGAAGGCGTTGATCTGGACGGCCACGCCCGGAATGCGGGTGTAAATGTGTTCGCCGGCGAAGGAGCCGTCCTTGGACAGCACCTCCATGGGCCCGTCCACCACCACCTGCGAGTTGGGCAGCTCGCGCCGGCCCTTGGAGCCGAAGGTGAAGAGCACGCCGATGCCGCCGTCGATGTCGATCATGGAGTCGATCTTGGTGGCGCCGGTCTGGGCCGAGAAGGTGTAGAAGTGGTCGCGCCGGGCGTTCAGGTACTGCGCCAGTTCCTTGAGCTTGAGGGCCCGCTGGTGGAACGTCAGCTTGCCCAGTTCTGCCTGGCCGGTAGTACGTCCGTACTCAACGACGGCGCCCAGGTCCAGCCCTTCGGTGCTCACCTTCGCCAGGATTTCCCCGGTGCTCGCGTCACGGACGGGGACAGCCGAGCCTGCGGAGGCGTCGTCGGGCGTCCACCACCCGTCCATGATGAAGCTGGGCACTGTCTCCACGGTGTCGACCGTGGCCTGGGGAGCTGTGGCGGTGCTGGTCATCGTTGACGGGTCCTTCCAACAAGGGGGCTTACTGCGGCGGGCAATGATTACTGACCGTCCGTTCGGTAATATATTCACCATACATGACGTCCCGTGCTGCAGACTAGAAGGCCGGGACTGAAATGGCCACCCTTAAGGAGAACGAATGAGCGCCCTATCACCGAAGGATGCCGCAGAGACCCAGCCGGACGCGCACGAGCTGTGGAAGATTACCCTCGGCGAACTCGACGAGAAGATGGGCGTGAAGATCCTCGAGGAATCGGTGGAGCGGGTGGTGGCCACCATGCCGGTGGAGGGAAACAGGCAGTCCTTTGGGCTTCTGCATGGCGGCGCGTCCCTTGCCGTGGGTGAGGCCGTGGGATCGTGGGCGGCCGTGATCCACGCAAGCACCATGGGCAAGACGGCGGTGGGCGTGGACGTTTCCGCCACCCACCACCGTTCCGCGCGCGAGGGACAGGTGACAATCACCGCCACCCCCATCCACTTGGGCGGCACGCTCACCACGCACGAGGTGGTCATCACCAACGAGGCCGGCCAGCGGCTCTGCACCCTCCGCATCACAAACCTGCTGATGCGGCGCCACAAAACCCATTGACCTATCAGATATCGTCGCCATTCGGCCGCTTTGGCGACGATATCTGATGACTCATCCCCGGGTGCGTTGCTTCCGGCGGCGGACCAGCAGCATCAGAACGGCGCCAACCGCGATCGCCGCAGCGGCAGCTCCTGCCGCCGGAACCAGGGCGTTGCTTCCGGTGACGGCCAGAGCGCCGTTGTTTCCCACTCCGCCGGACGTATTAGCTAAGCCCGCCGGGTCACGGACAGGCGGGAGAACGACGACGGCGGGCGGGTCTTGCGCCGGAGCCGGCGGTACCGCCGGGGCCGGGGCAGCCGGGGCCGGGGCAGCCGGGGCCGGGTCCAGGACGAACGATGCGGTAGCCGGTGGGGAGGAGAGCCCATCGAAGGCCTGTGTTACGGAAACCGTGTGGGTTCCGGGAGCCAGTCCGTCAGGAAAGGGAACCTGCCAAGTTCCGCCCCCAACCAGCTCCAGCGGAACCAGGGCAGGTGCCGGCGACCGGGATCCGGCCGGGCCGCCCGATGTGGGGCTGTAAAGGGGCTTGCCATCGATTGACACCGTCACCTCTGCCCCCTCGGCGCCGCTGCCGGAAATGGTTCGCGGCAGGTTGTCCTGGCGGAAATGCTGCCCGTCATGGATGCTTGCGATGACAGGACGCGGCGGCGATACCTGGACTGTTGCTGTGGCGGCAGGGCTATCGGCCGTTCCCGGCGAGGACAGCACGGCGTTGGCCGTCACATTGCCGAAAGCTGCCGTGCCTGCCACGCTGGCCGTCCATTGCCCGTCCAGGCCTACTGTTCCGGAGCCCGCCACGTCGCCTGACACGATGACGGTTGCACCCGGAGCGCCCGTTCCGGAAAGCGTGGTCAACTCCGTCAGGGGCTGGCCGGCGGGAACCGCGATGGTGGGGGCGGCCAGGGGAGCCGGCGCAACCTCTGCCGTCAGCGATGCGGCCTTGGAACGGCTGTGGCCATTAATCGTTTCAGCTTGGAAGGTCAACGAACCAGCAGGCCATGGAACGTTGAAGCTCCAGTTACCGGCATTGTCCACCGGCACGTCGAAAGGGGCGTGGCCGGGCAGGGTAATGCGGACGGCGGTACCTGCCGCAGAGGCCGGCTCCGCGGGAATCCGCCCAGAAATTGCCTGCCCCGCCTGCACGGTTTCCCCAGGGGCAGGCGAGGTCAGCAACGGCTTGTTCAGGAAGACTTCCAGCTGGTACCCGGGCAGCACCTCGAGTGCATCCTGCAGGGTGGCTGCCAGGGCGAAGTTCTGCGCGCCTCCGCTTTCCCCGGCGGAATGGATGCCCACTGCGAAGTTTCCACTGATCCACGGGCCGCCCGAGTCGCCGCCAGCCGACTGCACATCCAAGGACAGGAAGCCCCTGATAGCCCTGAGGTCCTTTTGGTCGTCTGCATAGTTGTTCCCCTCAATGAGGTAAATCCCAACCTCGCTGATGGTGCCGCACGACCATCCGGTCCGCCAGCCGGAACGGCACACGTCCATGCCGATCACCGGGGCAGCCGCGCCGATGATTTTGACGTCCGGTCCAGGGGCAGTCTGGTCGCCCCACGTGGTAACTGCGGGCAGCGGGTCCAGGTCTGCGCGTAGGGCACCTATAACCGAGAGGTCCGTTCCCACGTTCCCTGGGTCTGTGGCGTTATTGGGCTGCAGCACGGGGGTGTTGCCCGGTCCGCCGAATTGGCTGAACTCGAAGTTGCCCAGGAACCCTGCCCGCGCTCCCTGGAACAACAAGTCAGCGGTTTTGGACGCGCCGTCCTCGCCACAGTGCCCAGCGGTCAGGACGGCAGGCAGGCCAGCCGGGTTGAATGCGGAGAAACCTGTCGAACAAATCCATCCGCTGTCCGCTGCATAGCCCACCCCACCCAGGACGTCGGCCTCCGGCTTCAAGGGGGCTCCCGGCGCCAGTTCCACATTTGCGTACCTGGACACGAATTCCGACGGCGACATCTTCCCGGTGCCCGTTTCCGTCGCCGCTGAACCCGTAGCGGCCGGCGCCGCGGTGCCTGCCGATTCCGGCGCATTCACGCCCCCGGTCCTGATGACAAACTTGGAGCCGGTGCTGGCTACCGCCTGCAGGCCCGTGATACCGACGTCGCGCACGTAGGCCTGGAAAAGCTGCTCGGTGTTGGCGGCAAGTTCGTACCCGGGCGCCGGGGATGCGGACGCTGCTGGTTCAGGCGTAACTGCCGCTTCCAGTTCCAATTCCAGAGGAAGGCCCGGAGCGGCGGCGGCGAGCCCGTGTACGGCTGCCTGCAGTTCGTCTCCGGAGCCCGTCACGATGATCCTGGAGTCTTTCACCCGGATCCCCGTGTAGCCAGGGACGGCGCGGAGCTTCACGGCGGCGGCCTCTGCCTGAACACCCAGCTCCCCCGCCGCGTCGAACTGTTCCGGGGTGACGCCGAGGTCGCGCTGGACCGCATCCGCGAGGCCGGCTGCGGAAATGCCGCCGGAAGCGGCGGGCGTCGGGGTCTCCGTGGCCGGGCCTGCTGCGGAGCTTGCGGCCGGACTGGTGGCCCCACTTGCCTTGTCGTCGCCCGCCGCCCAGGCGGGAACAGCCGCGTAGGCGGAGGCAGCGAGCAGGCCAGTAACGGCACTTAGGGAGAGGGCACGGCGCAGTTTGTTCACGTTCAGGTGGTCCCTGTTCATCGCGATACCCCCGCTCCGCAGAGGGACAGAACGGCGTCAAGATCGGCGGAGGTGAGTCCATTGCGCAGCAGGAAGTTGCGGGTGTCGAGGCCCCGCACGAACTCAACCACGGCGTCGCCGCGCTGCTCCAGCAAGGGAGCCAGCTCGTGTTCCTCAACATAGCGCTCGCGGTCGTGGGGCGGGCCGTGCGTGCGGTAGCGCTCATTGATGCCGCGGGCTGCCCGCCGGTAGCCTTCGGCGATGTCCTGGTCGGAGTCCCCCGCCAGATCCTGCACCATGGCCGCCACCATACCGCTGCGGTCCCGCCCGGCGGCGCAGTGCAGCACCACGTCGCCACGGGCGGATGCAGCAGCGAGGGCCTTGAAGACGCCCGCCAGCTTTTCGGGGAAGATCCGGGCGTTGTCCGCGTAGTAGGCGGGGTCGTTGAGGTACGGGCCGGCGAGTTGCGTGAAGCGGGGATCGCCAGGTTCTTCCGTGGGTGCCGAAACCACTGTGATACCGGACCAGGCGGACTCGGGCATCGGGGGATCGGTTTCCCTGCGCCGCGCCTCCGCAGCGTTACGGAGGTCGATCACAGTGCGGATGCCGCCGTCGTACGCCTGCCGCCAGCCCGCCGCCGTCAGCCATTCGCGCCGCCCCATACGGTAAACACCGCCCGCGACATGCCACGCATTGACAGCACCATCCCAGCCCATGGACCCGTCCGCTCTCTTCATCCGGACAGCTAACCACAGGGGTTAGGTAGGGTGCACGTCACGTTGCGGGGATTGTGGAACAAATATGAGTACTCGTGGCCGGTGACGGGCGGCACGGGCAGGCGTACGGTGGTAGCTGCCCACCTCCCGCCGTTCAAAGGAGAACCCCATGGAAAACAGAGCTGTACGACGGCGGCACTCGGCTTTCGCAGCTTTCCTCGCCACCGTGGCAATGGCGGTGGGCTTGACAGCCGTCCCCGCTGACGCCGCCCCGCCGCCCGAGATCGATTATGTGGCACTTGGCGATTCCTACACTGCTGGAACTGGTGCGGGCACGTTTCCGACGTTGGCTCCTTGTATCCAGACCCCCGCGGGTTATGTTGATGCGGTCGGTGAAACAAGGCGGGTGAACCTCGCCTTCAACGCCGCCTGTCATGGCGCACTACTGACGCAGAACAGCGACATCCCCCACGACACCCGCATCCCCAGCATTGAGCAGCAAATTGATTATCTGCTGGTTTCCCATGTCTTAACCGAAGACACCGAACTGGTCAGCATCACAGCGGGGGCCAATGATGTGGGAGTCACTGGCGTCCTGGTGACATGTCTGACGCAGGCACCCCAGGCATGTCTTGCGGCCGTACAAGCCTCGGCAACTTTTTTCGCGGACATGCAAACGGAGCTGAACGCCGCGCTGCAACGCATTCGTACTGCCGCCCCGAACGCTGAAATCGTTGTCCTCGGATATCCCAGGCTGTTCGATCCGACGATTCCGTTCGCACAAGTTGACCCTGTAGTTCTCAACGCCATCAACACCGCTGTGGATGCCTTGAACGACTCCGTTGAGACTGCGGTAAAGGACTCCGGAACGGGAGCGGTATTTGTGGATGTCACCAATCGCTTCAAAGGTCATGCAGTCAATTCCGACAACCCTTGGATATTCTTCATCGCACCGTCACTGGCCCCGGATGGAAGTTTGGTTTTCGACCCCCGAAACTTCCACCCAAACCCTGCGGGGCACCGCGCTTATGCGTCGGCCCTTCTGGCAGCCATTAAACCGGGACAACTTGTCCGGTAAGCCCCTACCCGCGCCGGGCCAGCCGGTATTCGAGCCCGGCGCGGACCATCGGCCATTCGTGTTCGAGGATGGAGAACACCACGGTGTCGCGGAGGATCCCGTCGCGGGTCCTTGAGTGGTTGCGGAGCACGCCGTCCTGTTTCGCGCCGAGCCGCGCGATGGCCTCCCGCGACTGGTGGTTGAGCCAGTGCGTCCGGAACTCCACGGCGGGGCAGCCCAGCACCTCAAACGCGTGGCGCAGGAGCAGCAGCTTCGAGTCCGGATTCGTCCCGGTCCCCTGCAGGGAAGCGGCATTCCACGTGGAGCCGATCTCCACGCGGGGAGTCCCGGCGTCGAGATTCATGTACGTGGTCATGCCGATGATCCTGCCCGGGCCTCCAGCGGCCTGATCGATCAGCCTGGTGGTGAACGGCACCATGGAGCCCTGCTCCTGGAGGGCGAGCCGCCGGTCAATTTCCGCCGCCATCTCCTCAGGAGCCGGAACCGAGGTGTACCAGAGCCGCCACAGCTCACCGTCCCTGGCCGCCTCGACCAGTCCGTCGTGATGCTCCTCGGCGAGAGGCTCCAGGGTTACAAACCGTCCGGTCAGGGTAAGGGGTTCTAGGAAAGTCACTGCACCAGCCTAAGGTCCAACCTCCACAGCCCATTACGCGGGGGAACGGACCCCGGCCAGCGAACGAGGGAGAAGACGTGTCAGGACAGAATCCGGACCCGGAAGAGGACAAGCTGACTGGCCTGGAGCCGGGAGGCGGCGTACCTCCGGGCGAGACGCCGCCCGGAGAAGCCTCCACAAGCACCACGCAGGGCCATGACGAGCACGGCACGAAGAAGGGCACACAGGTCGTCGTGATCGCTGCGATCGCGGTGGTGGTCCTGCTGGCACTGCTCTACTTCGTGGGCTACATCGTCGGGTTTTTTGACTAGCCCACGGCCCTAGCTGGGCCAGTCGAAAAAGCCCTTCCCGGTTTTGCGCCCCAGTTCGCCCCGTGCCACTTTGTCCTTGAGGATCTGCGGCGGCGCGAAGCGCTCCCCCAGTGTGGAGTGGAGGTATTCCGCAATGCCCAGCCGGACGTCCAGCCCCACGATGTCCGTTGTTTTCAACGGCCCGGTGGGGTGCTTGTAGCCAAGGACCATGGCTGCGTCAATGTCCTCCGCCGACGCCACGCCCTCCTCCACCATTCGCATCGCCTCAAGAGCGATGGCCACGCCCAGCCTTGAGGAGGCGAAGCCGGGCGCGTCATTAACGACGACGGCGGTCTTGCCGAGTGCCTCCACCCACCCTTTCGCCGCGGCAGCGAGTCCGGCAGACGTGCGCTTGCCGAGCACCACCTCGATGAGTGTGGACGCCGGAACGGGGTTGAAGAAGTGCAGGCCCAGAAAGTTTTCGGGCCGCTTAAGTTCCCCGGCCAGGCCGTCCACGGACAAGGACGAGGTGTTGGACGCCAGGTACGCGTCGGCGGCCAGCCGCTCCTCGATGCCGCGCAGCGCCGTGACTTTCAGGTCCCAGTCCTCCGGCACCGCCTCGACCACCAGTTGCTGGTCCTTGAAGGCGTCGTAATCCACACCCACAGTCAGCCGGGACACCAGTTCGTCCAAGTTCACGTCCACGGCCCCACGCTCGATGCTCTTGGCCGCGGCAGACTCAACCCGTTCCCGCGCGGCCTCTGCCGATGGCTCATCGCGCTCAACGACCAGCACGTCGGCGCCCTTGACCAGGAAAGCGTGGGCGATGCCGGCACCCATGCGGCCCCCGCCCAGGACACCCACCCGCGACGGCAGGCCAGGGGAAAGCTGTGGTGTGCTCATGAATTCTTCTCCCGGGTCCCGGTATCGGTTGTCTTGGCGGCCTTCTTTTCAGCGTTCCTGTCGAGGAACTTCTGCATCCGGTCGAACTTGGCCTCGGACTCAAAAAGGATTCCCTGGGCCAGCTGGTCAATGAGCGGGTGCGCCTCTGCGGGGGCATGGAAAACGGACTTGGTGATCCGCACGGCCAAGGGGTCCTGCCGGCCAATCCGGTCCGCCAGGTCATGGGCTGCGTCCAGCAGTACTTCGGGCTCGTGGATCCCGGTAATGAGGTTCACTGCCAGGGCTTCGTCAGCGCCAAGCACCCGCCCGGCAAGGAGGATCTGCTTGGCAACGGGCTCCCCCACCAATTCCTTGAGCCGCCAGCTCGCACCGGCGGCGGCAAGAATACCCAGCCCCGTTTCGGGATTACCGATCCGGACGTTGGCCGTTCCGATCCGGAAGTCAGCGGCGTAGGCGAGCTCCGCCCCGCCGCCCAGGCAGTACCCGTCGAGTGCTGCAATAACAGGCATGGGCAGCTTGGCGATCCGGACGAATATGGTCGAGTTGATCCCCTGCAGAGCATCATCCCGGCGCCGCTCCCGCAGCTGGGCAATGTCCGCCCCGGAGGCAAACACACCGTCCACCCCCGCGATGATCAGCACCTTCGGGTTCTGCTCCAGGGCCGTGCAGACCACATGGAGTTCATCCACCATCTGCTGGTCAATGGCGTTCCGCACCTCGGGCCGGTTGAGGAGCACCACCACACGGTCGGTGCGCTCCTCCACCAGCAGCGCATGGAACTTCTCCGCCGCCAGGTCCACAGCGGCCGCCATCAGACCTTCTCCAGCAGCATCGCCGTACCCTGGCCCACACCAATGCACATCGTGGCCAGTCCCACCCTGGCATCCTCCCGCTCCATCCGCCCCAGCAGCGTGATGGCGATCCTGGCCCCGCTGGAACCCAGCGGGTGTCCCAAAGCGATGGCACCGCCGTCGAGGTTCACAATGTCCGGGTCCAGGCCCAGGCGGCGAATGCACGCCAGGGACTGCGTGGCAAAGGCTTCGTTAAGTTCGACGGCGTCAAGGTCACCTACGCTGAGGCCGGTCCGCTTCAGGATCTTCTGCGTGGCGGGCACGGGGCCAATGCCCATGATTTCCGGCTCGCAGCCGGCCGAGGCGCCGTCGATGATCCGCGCCCGTGGCGTCAGTCCCAGCCGCTCGATGGCTGCCTCCGAGGCGACGATGATCGCGGAGGCGCCGTCGTTCAGCGACGAGGAGTTGCCGGCCGTGACCACGGTGCCGCCGTGAGTCACCGGTTTCAGCCCTGCAAGGACTTCCATGGTGGTATCCGCACGGGGACCTTCATCCGTGTCCACGACATGCTCGGACTTACGGGTCTTCACGGTGACCGGGACGATCTCGTCCTTGAAGCGGCCGGCAGCGATGGCGTCCAGGGCACGCTGGTGCGAGCGGACGGCGAAGGCGTCGGCGTCCTCGCGCGAAATGCTGTCCACGCGGGCCACTTCCTCTGCGGTTTCCGGCATGGAATAGGTCATTTTGCCGTCACGGGACAGCTCACCCTTGTGGAACCGGGGATTGGTGAAACGCCAGCCGATGGAGGTGTCGAAGATCTGGCCTGGCTTGGCGAAGGCTGCGGTGGGCTTCTC
Source organism: Pseudarthrobacter sp. W1I19 (assembly GCF_030817835.1). Lineage (NCBI taxonomy): Bacteria > Bacillati > Actinomycetota > Actinomycetes > Micrococcales > Micrococcaceae > Pseudarthrobacter > Pseudarthrobacter sp. W1I19. The sequence goes on along the minus strand of NZ_JAUSZR010000001.1, from coordinate 725,612 downwards.
CTGGACCCATGGAGCCCGGCTCATGGACTCAACACCGCCGGCGATCACAATGTCCGCGGCGCCGGCCTTGATCATGTGGCTTGCCTGGATGATGGCGCTCAGGCCCGAGGAGCAGAGCCTGTTCACGGTAATGCCGGCGATGTGGAGGGGCAGCCCTGCGAGCAAGGTGGCCATCCGCGCAACGTTCCGGTTTTCCTCCCCGGCCCCGTTGGCGTTGCCCAGGATCACTTCGTCGATAGTGTCAGGATCCAGCCCCGCCCGGTTCACGGCTTCCCGGACTACCAGGGCCGCAAGGTCATCGGGGCGGACGGACGACAGCGCGCCGCCGTATTTGCCCACCGGCGTTCGGACCCCGCCAACAAGGAAAGCCTGCGGACCTGCGGTTGCAGCCATGGAAACACCCTTCACGCGATAAACAGCACTGTCATCTGCGACCGGCAGCACCCCCACTTACCGACCGTTCGTTCTGTAAATAGTACACGGGCGTGCATCCGTTGCGTACCTTCCGAGTTCTGTCCACATATGCAGGCCTGCCCGCCCTGAAGTCTGCATACCTGGACAAAAACTCCAGGATTAGATGACCGTGACGCCCAGATGCGCCGCGAGCAGGGGCGCCAACAGGCCCAGCTGGTAGTCATCTATCACCACGCCGGCCAGGCTGCCGAGCCCGCTGATGCTCCGGAATTCGGTGCCGCGGAGATCGAAGTCCTTGAGCCTTGCCCCGCTGAGGTCCAGGGAACCGATGGTGCAGTTCTTCAACGCCACCCGGGTACCCGCTGCCGACCCGAGGTCCAGTTCATTGATGATGCAGTCGGTGATCAGCACGTCCGTAAGCTTGGCGCCCCGCAGGTTGAGGAAGTCCAGTTTGCCGCCGTCGATCCGGACTGACTGCCAGCCGCTCTCGTACAGTTCCGCCGATCCCAGCCGCGGGTTCCGCAGTTCAACGTCCCGCCAGGTGGTCCGGGCTGCCCTAAAGACGGGCGCGTACAACTCGCCGAGGATGCAGTCGCGAAAGGAGGAACCGCGGAGTTGGGTGTCGTTGAAGGAGACGCCCTGGAACTCGCACTCCGCAAAATCCGTCCCGCCCAGCTCCAGGCCGTCGGCCTCCACACGACTGTACCGGCCGCCGTCGTGCCTCGCACCGCGCCGGAATCCCTGCGCGGGATCCTCGGTGAGGTCCGCCAACACAACAGGCGAGAGCCTGGGGGCGGTAACTTTTGAAGCGCCCGCTTTAGCGGCCCCGCTCCTACCGGATGGGGCCGCCACTAGGAAAGCGATTCCGCTTTGGCCGCGATCTCCGTCAGGTCCTTGGTGAGGGCTTTCCGGGTGGCGGCCATGCCCATCCTGCCGAACAGCAGCATCATGATTTTGCTGGCAGCGGTGGGCTTGATGACCTCGGCGCCGAACGTGAGGGTGAGGTCCGTACCGCCGTCACGCGGGGACAGGCTGAACCGGGTGGTGTAGTCTGCACCGCCCTGCTCGGCTTTGACGGTGGTGCTTCGGCCCGGCTCGGCTTCGGCCACCCACATCTCCACCGTTTCAGCCTTGCCGAACATCTTCCGGGTCTCCTTCCAGCGCGTCCCCTCGCCGTATGGACCGTCGGTGAGGAGCTGGACGGAATCAACCCCGGAAAGGGTGGCCGCCGAGCCGGGGATGTCCGTAATAACGGACCAAACTCTTTCCGGTGGCGCCTGAATGTGCTGGGTGAGGCTCATGCTGTGGTCCATGTTCCGAGCCTAGCCGCGGGCTCAGACAATCAACAGGCGCCCCCACCGCCCGGAAAACGGAAGGCTTGAAATAGTAAGCAAGCTTCGTGTTAGGGTGAAAAGGCACTGTTTGATCAATGGAAACGAAAGGAGGCCACCACCATGGGCCTCGGAGACAAGATCAGTAACGCAGCAGAAGACCTCGGCGGCAAGGCCAAGGAAGCAACGGGCAATGCCACCGACAATGACCGTCTGAAGGCTGAAGGCCAGACCGATCAGGTCAAGGCTGACGCCAAGAAGGTCGGCGAAAGCGTCAAGGACGAGTTCAAGCGCGACTAGCCTCTTCCTGCGGCAGTCCGGCTCTACCGGGCCGGCTGTAACAGAGCGAAACGGCGGCGGATCCCTAGGGATCCGCCGCCGTTCTGTTTGTCCGGGTGTTGATCCCCGGCGGAGCCATCCGGCGGAACCATCACCATCCGCTGCGGGTAGGGGTATGCCCTTGCCGGGAGTCTTCGGGCATGGTCATTTCGGCCCGCAACCCGAGCAGCCGGATGGGACGTTCCGGCTCGATCTTGGCCATAAGGTCGAGGGCCCGGGCGAGTACTTCTGCAGGATCTGATGTCTCGGGAATCTTCCGGGCATACGTCTTCGTGATGAACGGGGCGTACCGAACCTTGAGCGTCAGACCCACCACAGGGCGCCCCTCGGCTGCGACGTCTTCCAGCACATGCGCCGCCAGCTCCCTGACGGCCTCATCTATCTGCCCGGCTTCCGTGAGGTCCCGCTGGAACGTGGTTTCCCGGCTGTGCCCGCGCGCCACCCAGGGGGTGTCATCCACCGTCCGCGAACCATCGCCCCGCCCAAGCTGCGCATACCAAGGGCCCATCTTCGGCCCGAACTCGGGGACCAGGTCATCGGGGTTGGACCCCGCAAGCTGGGCGACGGTCTTGATGCCGAGCGTGGCAAGGCGGCGCGACACCTTCGTTCCCACGCCCCACAGCTCGATGGTGGGCCGGCTCCCCATAACCTCAAGCCAGTTCTCGCCGGTAAGCCGGAAGACGCCTGCAGGCTTGCCGAACGTCGTCGCCACTTTGGCCCGGACCAGGGTGTCGCCGATGCCCACGCTGCAGTGCAGCCGGGTCCTTTCAAGGACGGCACGCTGCATCTCCCGGGCAAAGGCCTCGGGATCCTCCGCCTGCACCCCCACAAACGCTTCATCCCAGCCAAGCACCTGGACCGTGGCGCCGGGTTGTGAGCGCAGCACCGCCATAACGTTGTCCGATGCTTCCAGGTAGGCCTCATGGTCCACCGGCAGGATAACGGCGTCGGGCACTTTCCGGGCGGCAACGCGCAGCGGCATCCCCGAGCCCACCCCATACACCCTGGCCTCGTACGAGGCCGTGGATACTACCGCGCGCTCGGTGGGATCGCCGCGGCCGCCAACAATCAACGGTTTGCCCGCAAGCTCGGGCCGGCGCAGCACCTCGACGGCCGCGATGAACTGGTCAAGGTCCACATGCAGCACCCACGGTTCACTCACAAGCCCAGTCTGCCCCGGCAGCGCGTACGGCACCACTGTCTCCACCGCCCGCCGTCGTAATCGCTGAAACGGTGCCGGGACGCTGCAAGGTTCCGGCTACCCGGCACCATTCCAGCGATTGTGGGACTTTTCCACATAACGACGCCGGCCCTGGCCCCGGACGGCGCAGGCACCTGAAGCTGGGTGAATGACACAGCTCCCCGCATCTTTGCCACAGCTGCCCACCGCAGGAAACCTGTGGCGGACTGGCCAACTGCATGCCAGCGGGCTCAATTCGAGGGCCATCCGGCGTCTGGTCGGTTGCGGAAGCCTTGTCCGACTGAGGTACGGCTGCTACATCCGCGCCTCCTTGTGGGAGAAGCAGTCCGCTGCAGTTCGCAGCGTGCAGTTGATCCATGCCCACGCCCACGGGACACTGACCACCTCAACGGGAAACTTCGTCTACAGCCACACCTCCGCGGCACGCTTGCACAAGCTCTTCCTATGGAACGTGGATGACCTGATCCACATCCTGCTTCGGGTGCGGCCGTCCGGCGAGCGGCTCGGGAAAGATGTCCGGGGCCACAGCCGGCCCTACACCGACTCGGAAGTAACAACGATCGGAAGACTTAGGGTGACGGCCCTTGAGCGAACTGTCGTGGACTGCTGCATGATGCTTGATTACCGCCAAGCGCTGGTACTCGCCGACCAGGCACTCCGGCTTGGTGCCAACTTCGATCTTATGAATGCCATGGCCGATAATCTGTCAGGCCACAGCGGAGTAAGAAACCTCCGGCTCGTACTTGCCCACGCGGAAGCCAGCGCCGAATCGGCCGGAGAAACGCTGACCCGGGAACTCCTTGCACGCCTGAAGCTGCCCATGCCCGAGGCACAGGTCGAGGTCAGGAGCCGTCTGGGCTGGCACCGTCTTGATTTCGCATGGAGGGACAAAAAAGTGGCTCTCGAGTTCGACGGAAAGGTCAAGTACTTCGACTACGCACCCACCGCCGAGGTCCTGTTCCAGGAGCGGCGCCGGGAGAAGGCACTCACTGAAGACGGGTGGCTGTTCGTTCGGGTGGAATGGAAGGATCTCTTCCGGGAGCACGAGTTCAAGAACCGGATCCTCACAGCCCTCTCCCACCGCGACAGCGTCCGGATCGCCGGTACAATGCCTGGACGCTGAAGCATTCCGGCTACCCGGCACCATTCCGGCGATTCAGATCCTCGGGCCGCGGAATGGGCCGAGAAACGACGACGGCGGGCCACCCCCGGGAGGGTGACCCGCCGTCGCGGTTTTGACAGGCTCACCGGCCTGCCGAATAAAGCCCTAGCTGTACAGCTCGCTCTTGGGCTGGTTGTTCTTGACCTTCTGCCAGCCCAGCCACAGGACCACCGCAAAGAACGGGATGGTGGCCAGTGTCCAGAGGCCCAGGTAGAAGACCTCGCCGCTCTTGCTGGTCATGGTGTCGAAGCCGATCAGCACCGTGATGGCGAGCAGGCCAACCAGGCCGGCCCAGCTGGTCCACGGCGAACCGGGCATCGGCAGGCTGGACGTAACACCCTTGCGGTGGCGCAGCACAATCTGGCTGGCGAAGATGGAGCCCCAGCAGAAGATCACGCCGATGGAGGCCGAGTTGAGCGCCAGGTCGAACGCGTAGGAGCCGCCCAGCCAGATGTTCAGCAGGATGCCCACCAGGTAGAAGGCTGCGATGGCAAGGATGGCCGCGTACGGGACGTGGCGCTTGGACATCTTGGTGAGCCACTGCGGAGCGTGGCCGTTGTTGGCCATGGTGCGGAACACGCGGCCGATCGAGTACAGGCCCGAGTTGCAGGAGGACAGGGCCGCGGTGATCACGATCATGTTCATTACGTCGCCCACCCAACCCAGGCCCATCTGGCCGAAGACTGTGACGAACGGCGAGGTCCCGGCCACGTACTGGTCCGAGGGCAGCAGCATGGCAAGCAGGGTGACGGAGCCGACGTAGAACACCACAATGCGGAGTACGACGGCGCGGATCGCCTTGGGCACTTCGCGTTCCGGGTTCTGCATCTCGCCGGCGGTGATGCCCACCAGTTCGATGCCGTTGTAGGCGAAGATCACGGCGTTGAGGACCAGGACCATCACCAGCGCGCCCTTGGGGAACATGCCGCCCTCAGCGGCGAAGAGGTTCGCCACCGAGGCGTGGCCGTCACCCACCTGGGCGTTGGTGACCACCATGTACGTGCCCACGGCCAGGAAGATCAGGATGGCGCCCACCTTGAGGCAGGAGGCCCAGAATTCGAACTCACCAAACGCCTTGACGCTGAGCAGGTTCACTGCCACCAGGAGCGCCAGCGCGGCGATGGCGGAGGCTTCCACCGGAACGTTGGGGAAGAAGAACTGGAAGTACAGGCCGATGGCGATCAGTTCTGCGATGCCGGTCATTCCCCAGTTGATGAAGTACATCCAACCGGAGAGGTAGGCGCCCTTTTTGCCGAACATCTCGCCGGCGTAGCTGACGAAGGAGCCGGAGGTCTGGCGGTACATGATGAGTTCGCCGAGTGCCCGCATGAGCAGGTAGGCGATGACGCCGGCGATGGCGTAGGAGAAAATCAGGGCCGGGCCGGTGGAGGCGAGGCGCCCGCCGGCACCCATGAACAGGCCGACGCCGATGGCGCCGCCCATGGCGATCATGGTGACGTGGCGCCTGCCCAGCGTTTTGCTGTAGCCCTCGGCGCTGAGGGTGGGGTCGACGGCGGTGGATGGTGCCGTGGGGTTCTGGAGATCGGTGGGGGTACTTTGAGGCACAACGGTTCCTTGTGGGTTGGGGGTTGGCCGCATCCGGGACACAAATGATTCCCCTCACAAAATTCGGGGAAATGCCCGTTGGGCAACCGAATGTGATCGGAATCTCTCGTGGCGCCGAAGCTTCGAGCGGCTCGTCTATCTTACAAGACGCTCAGGGGTGCTACGTGACGCGCGCTACACCGGCATCTGCAGGACCAGATTCTGCTGCCCGTCGGTGGAGACCACGTAAGGGCGAAGGTTGTCCGCGCCGGTCAGGGAACAGCCTGTGGCCAGGTCGAATGCGTGCTGGTGCAGCGGACACACCACCACGTTGAGGTCAATGGTGCCGTCGGCCAGCGGGCCGCCCTTGTGCGGGCAGACGGCAGGGAGCGCCCGGAGCGAGCCGTCACGGAGCCGGAATACGGCCACCTGCCCGCCGTCCACTGCAAAGGCCCTGCCCTCGCCCGGCGGAATCTGCTCCACCGGGCCCAGCACATACGCCTTTCCGTCAGCCATAGCCCCGGCGCTCATCGGACGGGTACCTGTGGGAGCACAGTCAGCGGCAGCGAGGTGCGGAACTGCCCCGGCGTCATCGGGTCCGTGCGTTCCGTCCAGGGGTCCTCGTAGCTGTCCACCGAGTCCTGCATCGCGGCGTCCAACTGCGCCGCGATGCCCTCCGAGTCGGCCACAATCACGTTCCGCAGGTGTTCAATGCCCACCCGCGGGACGAACGAGTACGTCCGTTCCAGCCAGTTGGCGCGTTCCCGGTAGTACTGCATGAACCTGCCGGCGAGAATCTTGACCTCTTCGGGATCATCAACTGTGGCAAGGAGATCGCCCTTGCGGATGTGGGCACCGGCAGCGCCACCCACATAGATCTCCCACCGGCCGCCTTCCACGGCCACCACGCCTACGTCCTTCACCAGTGACTCCGCACAGTTCCGGGGGCACCCGGACACTGCAAGTTTCAGCTTGGCCGGCGCCTCGATCCCCTGGAAACGCGATTCGATCTCGACGCCAAGCCTGGTGGAATCCCCTGTTCCGTAGCGGCAGAAGTCCTTGCCCACACAGGTCTTCACGGTGCGGAAGCTCTTGCCGTATGCGTAACCCGAAGGCATGTCCAGGTCCGCCCACACCTGGGGCAGGTCCTCCTTGCGGATCCCCAGCAGGTCGATCCGCTGCCCGCCGGTGAGCTTAATCAGCGGGACGTTGTGTTTTTCGGCGACGTCGGCGATGCGGCGCAACTGCTGGACGGTCGTCACGCCGCCTTTCATCTGCGGCACCACCGAGAAGGTGCCGTCGCGCTGGATATTGGCGTGCACGCGGTCGTTGATGAACCGGGCGTCGCGTTCGTCAATGTACCGGTCAGCCAGCATCATCTTTAGCAGCGAGGCCAGCCCCATCTTGGACTTCGCATCCTCGCCGCCGGGCGCGAGGGCCTGGAACACGGCGGAGACCGACCGCAGCCCGCGCTTCCGGATTTCCGCCATCAGCGCCGCCTTGTCCAGCGGAATGGCGGGGACGTAGTAGGTGGCCGCCGGGTCCTCGACCACGGCTCCGTCCGCAGCCCATTCCACCACCTGCCGCACCAGCAGCTTGCACGAGCCGCAGCCCTTGCCGGCGCGGGTTGCTTCCATGGCTCCGGCAACGCTTGAGCAGCCGCCCTGCACGGCGTCCACCAGTGTCTTTTTGCTGACGCCGTTGCAGTTGCACACCTGCGCGTCGTCGCTGAGATCGGCAACTCCGGTGTCCCCCTCAGGTGTCCCAAGGTCGAACATCAGCCCGATCCGTTCCTCGGGCAGGGGCAGCCCGCGGTCGTACGCTTGGGTGAGGTAGGCCACCTTCCGGCTGTCGCCAAGGAGGGTGGCGCCCACCATCTTGTTGTCCCGCACCACAATGGATTTGAAGACGCCCCGGCTCGGTTCGGAGAAGACAATGTGCTCGTCGGTGTCGAGTTCCGGCCCGTGCAGGCCCATGGAGGCAACCTCGACGCCGGCCACCTTCAGTTTGGTGGCGGTGCGCGAACCCAGGTAAAGGGCTGAGGTGTCCGTCCCTGTTACCTGGTTGGCCAGCACAACTGCCTGCTCCCAGAGCGGCGCCACGAGCCCGTACACCTCTCCCCGGTGCTGGACGCACTCCCCCACCGCGTAAATGTCATCCTCGTCCTGCACCCGCAGACGGTCATCCACCACAATCGCCCGTTCCACGGGCAGGCCGCTCAGGACAGCGAAGTCCACGTTCGGGCGGATTCCTGTGGCCACCACCACCATGTCGCACGCAATCACGGTGCCGTCGCGGAGACTGACAGCGGTGACACTGTCGCTGCCCAGCACCGCCGTGGTGCGGCTGCCGGTGAGTACCCCAATGCCCAGGGCCTCGACGCTGCGGCGGAGCACTGCACCGCCGTCGGGCCCCATCTGCGCGCTCATGAGGTGACCGGCGGAATGGACCACGTCAACCTCAATGCCGTGACTCCGCAACCCGTAGGCTGCTTCAAGCCCCAGAAGTCCACCGCCTATCACCACCGCCCGCCGGTGGTGATCATGCTGGGCATACGCCACCATCTTGCGGGTGTCATCGATGGTGCGGAACCCGAACACGCCCTGCTTGACCGACCCGCCCGGGGTGTAAAGCCCGTCCATCGGCGGCATGTGCGAGTGGCTCCCGGTGGCGATGATCAGCGTGTCGTAGGGTGTCACCCTGCCGTCGCTGGAGAAGGCGTGTTTCGTGAACCGGTCGATCCTGTCCACCCTCACGCCGGCGTGCAGCGTGATGCCGTTGTCCTGGTACCAGGACAGGGAATTGAGGAAGATGTCGGCGTCACTTTCCTCGCCGGAGAGGACGTGGCTGAGCATGATCCGGTTGTAGTTTCCGTAGGGCTCATCGCCGAACATCGTGATGCTGAACTGGGCGGCACCGCCGCGGGCCAGGATTTCCTCCACAGCCCGGGCTCCGGCCATGCCGTTGCCGATCACCACCAGCCGCCGGCGTGTGCCCTGGCTTGCGGGAACCTGCCCGGATGACCGGGTGCGTGGAGTCTCCAGCAGGCTGGTCATCAGTGCTCCACCATCCCCAGGTCGATCACCACGGACCCGCTGACGCCGTCCGGGGCCGCAATGTAAAGCTCGACGGCGGACCCGCCCTCGATGTCCTCCACCACCCGCAGCGGCACATGGACGTCGCTCTTGGCGCCAATGGGAAAGTACCGCATGGGCACGCCGTTGCGCAGCAGGACAACGGTGATCAGTTCGGAGCTTGAGTTACCTCCGCGGAAGTACAACGTCTGGTTAATGACCCCGTCCGGGACGTAGTGCAAGAGCTCGCTGTGGATGGGCACCGGCTTTTCCATGCCGGCGCCCTGGAAGGGAAAGATGCCTTGGAGGAAAAGGTTCTTGGTCAGCATGGGCATTCCCTTTCGGCCGGCAACAACTGTTACAGCCCATCCTGCGCCGCCCATGTTTCCCCCTGCCGGTTCCCCGGTAACGATCCTTTAACGCAAAACTCACCGTTTTTCGGGGCCTGCGAGGTTCACGCGCGCGCGAGCACGCCCCGGTCCATCGAGTAGCGGATCCAGCGCCCGGTGATGCTCCCGCCGTTGCCTTCCCCGGCCGCTTGCTGGCATGCTGCGAACCATTTGCGGAGGGCGCGGTCGTGGCTGACCATCACCACGGTTCCAGTGAACCCTGCAAGCGCCTCCTCCAGCTGTTCCACCAGGACCGGCGCCAGGTGGTTGGTGGGTTCGTCCACAATCAGGGTGCCGTAGCCGCCAAGCAGCAGCCGGGCGAGGGCAAGCCTGCGCTGCTGGCCGGCCGAGAGGCTGCCGACAGGAACGTGGAACTCACTGGTGCGGAACAGTCCCAGTCCGAGCAGGGCTTCGGCATGTTCGTCGATGTTGCCGCCCAGGCCCGCCGCGAACGCGGGCAGCAGCCGGAGCGACGGACGCGGCGGAAGTTCGAGTTCCTGCTGCAGGTAGCCCACCCGCTCGGGCCGGCTGACACTCCCACCCGCGGGCGCCAAGGTTCCGGCGAGCACGGACAGCAGCGTGGACTTGCCGGCACCGTTCGGCCCGACGATCAGGACCTTCTCGCCGGCACCGGCGGCGAAATCGGTGGCATGGAGTCTTCCCGGGACGCTGACGCCGCGGACAGACAAAACGGGGCCATCGGTACTGTCCGGAGTAAGGACCCCGGCACCCAGGGATTCCGGCGGCGCGAGCCGCAACGGCACCGGCGGCTGCTCCACCGGGCTGGCTTCGAGCCGCCGCAACCGCTCCCGGGCATTGCGGACCTGGCTGCTCGCGGCCCGTTCCCAGGTGCCCGTTTTGAAGCCGAAGGCCATTTTGTCGCCGTCGCGCTTGCGGCCGTATCCCATGTTCCCCGCCCGCGTTTCCGCCTGGAGCTTCTCGGCTGCCATCGCGTCCAGCCAGCCGTGGTACTGCTGAACCCAGCGTTGGCGTTCGGCGGCCTTCTCCCGGAGGTAACCGTCATAACCGTTGCCGTAGCGGGTCACGGTACGGCGCTCGGCGTCGACTTCGATGATCGTGGTGGCCACCTTGCGGAGCAGCATCCTGTCGTGCGAAACAACCACCACGATGCCGCGGTGCGCTGCCAGCCGTTCCTCGAGCCATGCCACGCCCCGGGCATCGAGATGGTTGGTGGGTTCGTCCAGGAGCAGGACGTCCGCGGGGTCGGCCAGGACGCAGGCCAGCGCCACGCGTTCCTGCTCGCCGCCGGACAACGATCCGAGTGTCCGGTTCCGGTCCAAGCCGCCCAGGCCCAGCCGGTCCAGCGCAGCTTCCACCCGTGATTCGGCGGCGTAGCCTTCCCGGAGCTGGTATTCGGTCTGCAGCCTCCCGTAGGTTTCCAGGTCGTGGTCTGCGGCGTCGGCCAGCCCGGCCTCGAGCCGGTCCAGCTCCGCTTCCAGAGCGCGGAGGGAAGCGAGCGACGCGTCGATGGCTCCGCCCACGGTGAATGACTCCGGCAGCCCATGGGTCTGGGCGAGGTAACCGACCCGGCCGCTGGTGGTGAGGGTGCCCTCCTGCGGCTGCTCATGCCCGGCCAGGATCCTCAGGAGGGTGGATTTGCCGGCGCCGTTTTCGCCCACCACCGCCACGTGCTCGCGCGCGGTGATGGCCAGGTTGATGTCGTCCAGCAGCAGGCGGTCGCCGTAGCCGTGGGAAACGCCGGAAAGGTTCAGGTGTTCAGTCAAGGGAAGTCCTCGCAAAGTTCCGAAGTGCGGCCGCGGGAGCGGGCCCGGAACATCGGGCGCTCGGCCAACGGCCTTGGATTTTGGGGGAACAGTCCGGCACGGCCGGGCTGTTGTCAGGACTTCATCGCTCCAGCCTGCCTGCCTGCGCTTACTGAGTCAAGCGGGAGTCAAGCTGCTGCCCCCCGCACCCAGCGGACGACGGCGGCACCTGGCCAGGTGCCGCCGTCGTCCGCCGATAGGTGGCTGGCTTAGACGGCGAGCGCCGCCGCTTTCCTGCGGCGGGCCTTGGCCAACCGCGTACCAATCAGGCCCTGCCGCGGGCTGAAGAGGTAGACGACGGCGAAAACCACTCCCTGCGTCAGCACCACCATGGCGCCGGACGCGGTGTCCAGGTAGTAGCTGATGTAGATGCCGGCCAGGGAGCAGACGGCGGAGATCACGGGCGCGATGACCAGCATGCGCGAAAAGCGGTCCGTCAACAGGTAAGCCGTGGCACCGGGGATGATGAGCATGGCCACCACCAGCACCACGCCCACCGTCTGCAGTGCCACCACGGAGGTCAGCGCAAGCAGGCCGAGCAGCAGTGCGCCCAGCCGTTTGGGCGACAGCCCGATGGCGTGCGCGTGGATGGGGTCGAACGCGTACAGGGTGAGGTCCCGCCGTTTGAGGATCAGGATTGCAAAGGCCACCACGCCCAGCACAAGAACCTGGATGAGGTCCGGGACGCTGACGCCGAGGAGGTTGCCGAAGATGATGTGGTTGAGGTCGGTCTGGCTGGGTGTCACCGAAATCAGCACCAAGCCCAGCGCGAACAGCGACGAGAACACGATCCCGATCGCCGCGTCCTCCTTCACCCGGCTGGTGTTCCGGACCACCCCGATCAGGGTGACGGCGACGAGGGCAAACACGAGTGCCCCCAGCGCAAACGGGGCGCCGACGATGTAGGCCAGCACCACTCCGGGCAGAACTGCGTGGGAGACGGCGTCCCCCATCAGGGACCAGCCGATCAGCACCAGCCAGCAGCTCAGCACGGCGCAGACCACTGCGGCCAGTGCGGTGGTGAGCAGCGCCCGGACCATAAAGTCGTAGCCCAGCGGTTCGAGGAACAACTCCATCATTGGTTCCCCCTCTTGTGGGCCGGCAGTTCCCGGTCCAGCACGTCCAGGCCGAACGCCATGGCCAGGTTCTCAGGCTGCAGCACCACTTCAGGCGGGCCGTGCATCAGGACTTTGTGCATCAGGAGGATGGCCTCGTCGCACAACTGCGGCAGGGCATGCAGATCGTGGGTGGACACCAGGATGGTGCAGCCGTCGGAGGCGAGCTCGCGCAGGAGCCGGGTGATGGTGGCCTCGGACCGCTTGTCCACACCGGCGAAGGGCTCATCCAGCAGCATGGTGGTGGCGCCCTGGGCGATCCCGCGGGCCACGAAGGCGCGCTTCTTCTGGCCGCCGGAGAGCTGGCCGATCTGGCGCCCGGCGTACTGCCCCAGTTCCACCCGGTCCAGGGCTTCGTCGACGGCGGCGCGGTCCGCTTTGGAGGCACGGCGGGTGAAGCCCTGGTGGCCGTAGCGGCCCATCATCACCACGTCCCGGACGGACAGCGGGAACTGCCAGTCGACGTCCTCGCTCTGCGGCACATAACCGATGCCGCCCTGCCTGCGCGCCTTGGAAGGTGGCTCTCCGTTGATCCGTACAGTGCCGGCGTCGGGCTTGATCATTCCCATAATCACCTTGAACAGCGTCGATTTGCCCGAGCCGTTCATGCCCACCAGTCCGCAGATCCGGGCGGGCTCCAGGGCCACGGACGCCGAGTCCAGCGCCAGGACCTCGCCGTAGTGGACGGTGACGTTTTCAACCAGGATGGCCTGCGCGGTCATGATGCAGCTCCTCCAGTGGCTCCGGCGAGGGCTTTGGTGATGAGGCCGGCGTCGTGCCGGATGAGGTCAAGGTAGGTGGGCACCGGCCCGTCCGCCTCTGAGAGGGAGTCCACGTAGAGGGTGCCGCCGAACTTGGCGCCTGTGGCTCCCACCACCTGCTGCATCGGTGCATCGGAGACGGTGGACTCGCAGAAAACCGCTGGGACTTTGTTGGCCTTGACGTATTCGATGGCGCGGGTGATCTGCTGCGGCGTGGCCTGCTGTTCGGCGTTGACGGCCCAGATGTACACCTCTTTGAGCCCGGCGTCGCGGGCCAGGTAGGAGAACGCGCCTTCGCAGGTGACGAGGGCGCGCTGGTTCTCCGGGAGACCGGACAGGCTCGTGACCATCTGGTCCTGCACGGCCTGCAGCTTGGCCTTGTAGGCGTCCCCGTTGGCCTTGAAGACTTCGGCATTCTCAGGGTCCAGGCCGCTGAAGGACTTCACCATGTTGTCCACATAGATCTGCACGTTCATGGGCGACATCCAGGCGTGCGGGTTCGGCTTGCCCTGGTAGGAGTCCTCGCTGATGGACACCACCTCCACACCGTCACTGACCACCGCATGCGGCACGTCCAGGCCTTCCACGAACTGGGCGAACCAGGCCTCCAGGTTCAGTCCGTTGTCCAGGATGAGGTCCGCCTTGGAGGCTTTTCGGATGTCGCCGGGGGTGGGTTCGTAACCGTGGATCTCGGCGCCGGCTTTGGTGATCGATTCGACGGTGAGCTTGTCCCCGGCAACGTTCTTGGCGACGTCGGCCAGCACCGTGAAGGTGGTCAGCACCACTTTCCTGCTGCCGCCGTCTGTTCCGGATGCCCCTCCCGAGCAGGCTGCCAGCAGGAGGGAAAGCACGACGGCGGCTGCCGCGGCGGCCCGGAAACGCACCTGCCGGAGGGCGGAGGTTCGGGCGGCTACTTTGGCGCACCGAAACAAAAGTTTAGGCATACCGAACATTCTAGGGGACGCATGATTCCCGCGGCAATGCGCACACCACCCCTGCTTTCCCGTCCGCACCCAAGTAGCTCGCATTTAGCGTCCCCATTCGCGGTTTTGACTGCGTTACCTGCCAGTCAGTTGGGTGGGGATAGGCTGAAACCATGGCCACCATTCACAGCCGACCACCCGCTCCGCAGCCACAGCTGTACCGGTTTTCGCCCCTCGACTTCACCGCGGTGGGCCTGTACGTGGCTATTGCCGGGTTCTTCGCAGTGGCCGGTGAACTGGTGGGGCCCGTCCTCCGGCAGCTGGCGCCCACGCCCGCCGCCGCGTCCTACGCCATGAACCTGCTGTTTTATGCCTCGGTGGGAATTCTCGCGCTCCTGGCCGCACGCCGCGTGGTGGCCCGGGACCTCCGTGTCCTGGCAACCCGGCCGTGGTTCACACTCCTGATGGTGCCTGCCGCTGTGATCGCCATGATGATCCTCTCGGCCATTGCCGTGGCGGCCAGCGGCAGTGTGGCGACGTCCGAGAACCAGGCAGGCCTGCAGGCACTGATGCAGCAGGTCCCGGCGTGGCTGATGGTTCCGCTGCTGGTGGTGGTGGGTCCGTTCGTGGAGGAATACATTTTCCGCCACCTGCTGATCGGCAAGCTGAGCCGGCGGATCAACATCTGGATGTGTTGCGTCCTGTCCGTGTTCCTGTTTGCTGCCCTTCATGTTGTGGGCCGGGAAGCACTGACACTGACTGTACTGCTGCCGTATTTGGCCATGGGCGCCACGCTGGTATTCGTGTACGTCTGGACGGGGAAGAACCTGATGTTCTCCTACTTCGTCCACGCCGCCAAGAACCTGCTGGCCGTGGTGTTCATCTACGCCATCCCGCCCGAAGTCTACGAACAGCTCCAGCAGGTCCAGGCCTGACAGCAACGCGGGGTCAGACACGGCCCCATAAGCCCCTTTTTTGGCCAGAAAGTAACCCCACCTGCTGTCCGAATCTGTCGCAACAGCCCCGGTCCACGTAGCTTTGGTGGCATGGGACTGAATATCCAGATTGTTGTTGACTGCCGCGATCCCCACCAGTTGGCCCAATGGTGGGCGGAATCCCTCGAGTGGGCGGTGGAGCCCCAGGACGAGGGCTTTATCCGGTCCATGATTGAGCAGGGCTACGCCACCGAGGACCAGACAACAACCCGCAACGGCAAGCTCGTATGGGCCACCGGCTGCGCCATCCGGCCGCCCGAGGAGCTGGAAGCGAAAACACCGCAGCGGCGGATTCTCTTCCAGACGGCGCCGGAGGGCAAGACCGTCAAAAACCGTGTGCACTGGGACCTCAACCTCGCCGGCCGGGACAAGGACGAAGTGCGCCGGGAGCTCGAGTCCCGCGGCGCAACATTCCTCTGGACAGCCAATGAGGGCCCGCATTTCTGGCACACCATGGCGGATCCCGAGGGGAACGAGTTCTGCATCAGCTGACCCCGATTACTAGACTTGGACGGTGAGCAACCAAATCCCCGCCTCGGTGTCCGACGTCTTCGATCCAACCCGCTGGCGCGTGGTGTCCGGCTTTGACGACTTCCAGGACATGACCTACCACCGGCAGGTGGAAAGGGATTCCGACGGCGGCTGGGTGCGTGACCTGCCCACGGTCCGGATCGCCTTCAACCGGCCCGAGGTCCGCAACGCCTTCCGGCCCGGCACCGTTGATGAGCTGTACCGGGCTATGGACCATGCGAGGATGTCCCCCGACGTCGCCGCCGTCCTGCTCACCGGCAACGGCCCCTCCCCCAAGGACGGCGGCCACTCCTTCTGCTCCGGAGGCGACCAGCGGATCCGGGGCCGGGATGGCTATAAGTATGCCGACGGCGAGACACAGGAGAGCATCGACCCCGCCCGCGCCGGCCGGCTGCACATCCTGGAAGTCCAGCGGCTGATGCGGACCATGCCCAAGGTGGTCATCGCCGTCGTCAACGGCTGGGCAGCCGGCGGCGGGCACTCGCTGCACGTGGTGGCGGACCTCACTATCGCCTCCCGCCAGCACGGAAAGTTCAAGCAGACGGATGCCACCGTAGGCAGCTTCGACGCCGGCTACGGCTCAGCCCTGCTGGCGCGCCAGATCGGACAGAAGGCCGCCCGCGAAATCTTTTTCCTTGCCCGTGAACATTCCGCAGAAGACATGGTTCGGATGGGCGCCGTGAACGAGGCCGTGGACCACGGGCGCCTCGAAGAGGTTGCCCTGGAGTACGCGGCCGATATCGCCCGGCAGTCACCGCAGGCCATCCGGATGCTTAAGTTCGCCTTCAATCTTGCCGATGACGGCCTGGCCGGCCAGCAGGTGTTCGCCGGCGAAGCCACCCGGCTGGCCTACATGACGGACGAGGCGGTGGAGGGCAAGGAGGCGTTCCTGCAAAAACGCGACCCCGACTGGTCCGGCTTCCCGCACTACTTCTAAGGCAGGACCGGCAATGAGCACCGAACCCACAGGCGCCCAAGGGAACACCGCACCAAGCGGCGCCCCCAACATCGAACCGGCATTGAAGGCCCTGGCCGCTGCCCTCCACGGCGAGGGCCCCGCCGTCGAACTTTCCGTCGACCAGGACGGGCGGCTGGTAGTGGGCCATGTGGAAACTCCCGGCTGCGACGACGCCGTGGCCGTGGTCCGCACCTCCGGATCCACTGGCACACCGAAAGCCACCGTCCTGACGGTGGAATCCCTGGCCGCGTCCTCCATGGCCACCGCCCTGGCGCTCAAGGGTGAGGGCCAGTGGCTCCTGGCGCTTCCCGTCCAGTACGTTGCGGGCATCCAGGTCCTGGTCCGATCGCTTTTCGCCGGCACCCGTCCGTGGGTGATGGACGTGTCCGGCGGCTTTACGCCTGAAGCCTTCACGGCTGCCGCCCTGGAGCTGACGGACAAAATCCGGTTCACCTCGCTGGTCCCCACCCAGCTGCAGCGGCTCCTCGACGCGCCGTCCCCGGACACCCTGGCGGTGCTCCGGCGCTTTAACGCCATCCTGCTGGGCGGTGCCCCCGCACCCGCTTCGCTGCTGGCGGCCGCCAAGAACGCCGGCGTCCGTGTGGTCACCACCTACGGCTCCGCCGAGTCCTCGGGCGGCTGCGTCTACAACGGCTTCCCGCTGGAGGGGGTATCCGTCCGCGTTGAGGCCGACGGCCGCATCCTGCTGGGCGGCGACACCATCGCGGCGGGCTACCTCGAGGCGCCGGACGAGGCCAGCGCCACGTTCTTCGAGGAGGACGGCGTGCGCTGGTACCGCACCAGCGACCTCGGCAGCATCGACGACGACGGCCGGCTCACCGTCCTGGGCCGGGCCGACGACGTCATCATCACCGGCGGCATCAAGGTTTCCGCCGCGCACGTGCAGGAAGAGCTGGAAAAGTCCGACGGCGTCGCCGCGGCTTTTGTGGCCGGCGTCCCGTCCGCTGAATGGGGCCAGGCGGTGGCAGCATATGTGGCACTGGCCGGCGAAGGTCCCGGGCTGGATGCCGGGCCGGCTAAAGGCGACGGGTACGCGCCAAGCCGGGACCACGCCGCCGCCCTCGAACAGGAGTGGCACCGGACGCTGGGCATCCTTGCGCCCAAAACCGTGCTCGCTGCCTCCTCGCTGTTGATGCTGCCGAACGGCAAGCCCGACCGGCTGGCCATGGCCGCCGAACTGAACGCCCTGCACCAGGGAAAGTAAAGTAGACCTGCACCACCGGGCAGGGGCCCCACCCTGCCGCCTTCCCCAAACCAACGCGAGGTACTGACCGTGGCCACAGCCGCACAATGGATCCAAGGCGCCCGACTCCGGACGCTGCCCGCTGCGATTGCGCCGGTGCTGATCGGCTCCGCCGCCGCCTACGAGATGGATTCATTCCTCCTGTTCAACGCGATCCTTGCCGCCCTCGTGGCACTCCTGCTCCAGGTGGGCGTGAACTTTGCCAACGACTACTCGGACGGGATCCGCGGCACCGACGACGACCGGGTGGGCCCGCTCCGCCTTGTTGGTTCGGGCGCCGCCAAACCCGAGCACGTCAAATATGCCGCATTCGGTACGTTTGCTGCCGCCATGGTCTTCGGGCTGGTCCTGGTGGTGATCACCCAGAGCTGGTGGCTGATCCTGGTGGGGCTGGGCTGCGTTATGGCAGCCTGGGGCTACACCGGCGGCAAAAACCCGTACGGCTACATGGGCCTGGGCGACGTGTTCGTGTTTGTGTTCTTCGGGCTGGTGGCCACCCTGGGCACCACCTACACCCAGGCCGGGCAGATCAACCTCCCGGCCATCATCGGTGCGATCGGCACCGGGCTGATCGCCACGGCGCTGCTGATGGCCAACAACGTCCGGGACATCCCCACCGATATGCAGGCGGGCAAGAAGACCCTCGCCGTGCGGTTGGGTGACAAACATGCCCGGGAGAGCTACGTCCTGATGCTCGCCGTGGCCATCATGCTGGTAGTGATCCTGGCGCCCGGGCGGCCGTGGATGCTGATCGTGCTGCTGCTGATTCCGGCTTGCCTGATGCCGGCATGGCTGATGATCAACGGCCGCAAGCGCAAAAGCCTGATCCCCGTGCTGAAGCAGACCGGGCTGATCAACCTCGGCTACAGCGTGCTGTTCGCACTGGGCCTGGTGCTCAGCCACGGGTTCTAGGCCGCGGCCATACAGTTGGCCGGCGGGGCTGGCTGCCGGACGGGCTGGTTGCCGAAAGCCCTAGGACTTTTTGCGATCCTTGGCGTCGTTGCTGATGGCGATCTCCGGGTTGGCGTCGAGGAGGGCGTCCTCGGCGTTGGCGTCCTGCACTTCATTCGCTGAGCGGAGCGGCTTGGCCTTGCCTGAGAAACGCTGGTGGAGTGCCGCTGCTGCAGCATCACGCTGCTTCTGGAAGAACAGGTAGCTCACGGCGAAGGCGATCAGTGCCGCGCAGATGACGGACATCAGCACGCCGAGCTGCAGGAGCATAAACACCACGAACAGGGGCGCGAAGAGAGCCAGGCGGATCAGGGAATATTTCAAAAAGGCCACTATTCAAGTTTAGCCGCCTCCCGCCGAAGGCCCCCGCGCCTCCTGACGATAGACTTAATGGCATGCTCCTCCGTGTGGCTTTGGCCGTGGCAGTCCTCGTCATCTTTGTGTATGGCCTCGTGGACGTGATCCGCACTGATGGACGCCTCACCCGGGGGATCTCCAAACCGGCCTGGATTGTGGTCATGATCGTCCTGCCCGTCATCGGCGCCATTCTCTGGCTCCTGATCGGCCGGCCACGCGGCACCTCCCCCCAGCAGAGCCAGCGCCATCCCACCGCTCCGGACGATGATCCGGACTTCCTCCGCAACCTCGAATCCCGCCGGCGCAACCAGGCGGAAGCGGAGCGCCTGAAGAAGCTCAAGGAGGAACTGGATGCCAAGGCGAAAAACCAAGGCAACGGCACTACCGGCGGCAAGGACAAGCACGAAACCGACGAACACGACGCGGACGGGCTGAAGTAGGGGCCGATGGCTCAGGATCCTGTGGGGGAAGACAGGCCCCGGACCCTGCCCGAAGGGGCGGCAGTTCCGCCTTCGCCCCCAGGTCCCCCTGCCCCTCCACCCAGGCCCGGGTTGTCCTGGACCGCTCCCGCCCCCATTGCGGCCATCCCGGTGGCGCCGCGGAACGTCCGGACCGCCCGCACACTGTGGCTGTTCAGCTTCGCTGCGGGGTTAGCCGTCCTCATCGGATCCTTTATGACCCGCGAATCCAATCTGCAACGGCTGAAACCCGTGGTGGAGGGGATGGCGCCGGGCGGGGACCCGGAAGCTGTCACCACGGCGACAGGCATCGTCTTCTGGGGCAGCCTCGGGGCTGTCCTCCTGGTGATCCTGCTTGAGGCCGCCATGCTGGGCGTGGTGATGGGCCGGCATGGCTGGGGCAGATGGGCGCTGCTCCTCCTGCTGGCCGGACATGTCCTTGTCCTGCTCGTGGCGGCTGCGTTCCTGGTGCCCGACGGCGATGCGGGCAGCTATGTGGTGCTGCTCTGGGGCCTTGATCTCCTGCTGGCGGTTGTTGGGCTGGTGTTCTTACTGATGCCCTCCGTCAATGCCTGGCTGAATTCCGGGCGGCGGTAAAGAGCCGCTAGGCGGACTGTGCCACCATCCCGCCACATTCAGCCAGGATGCCTTCGCAGCTGCGGATGACCACCCTGCACAGGTCGAGGGCCGAGCGATCGGTCAACGGGTTTTCGGCCACGGCCCGCCACTGGTCCAGGCAACGCCGCGCCGCTGAAGCCAGCTGGTCCGGGCCGGCATCGGAGCCCAGTCCCAGCCTGGCGTGGGAGGCTGCACCCCGGCCCCCGATCAGGCCCTCCGCTTGGGCGGCCAGCTCAGGGGGCAGCGGTGTGCCCGTGGTTCGAAGGGTTGCCAGCAGCCGGAGCTCACGGAACTCGTGGGCATTGACCTGCAGCCGTTCAAGTGCGGCTGCCAGCTGGCCTGTGCCCTCACGGGGTGAGGTGCGCATCAGAGCTTCCACCCCTACCAGGGTTGTTCTGGCCTTGAGGGCCTCGGCGCGGGCCTGGAACTGGCGCCCCAGCAGCTCCAGCAGCGGATGCAGCCCGCTTCGCCGGGCCAGTTCATGCGCCAGCGGCGTGGGATCAGTAAACCCGTTGCGGATGAGGACTGCCGCGAGCCGGATGCCGAACAGGCCGTACCTCTCGAGCAGCGAGGCGCGGGCCGCCGTCGTCAGCCCTTCGGGCCCCGCAACGCGCAGGAACCGGTCCGCGGACAACAGGAGCTTTTCCCGGGGTGCCCGTTCCATTCCGGCCAGGAGCCGCAGCGCCTCAAAGTCGGGCTGGCGCATGGTGCGGGCGCCTTGTGCCAGGAGTCCGGCCACCGGGACCACCCCCAACACCAGTTTCTGCAGGTTGTGGTCCCGGCGATACCGCTCGGCGATATCCGCAGCGGAGAGGAGGGAATCGATCCTCCCCGCACCCACCTCATCCGCCCTGGAGAGCACCGCGAGGGCGTTGACAGTACCGGACCTCCCCGCCTCGGCGTCCTTGAAAGACTCAAGGAACCTTAGGTCGGATGCATGCATGTGCCGCATCAGGTAGATGATCGCGTCCGCCTCCGATGGAGTGTCCTCCGGGGCAAGGAAGCTGGTGGACCGTGCGGCCACATCGGTGGAGAGGGAGGCTATGCCCGGGGTGTCGATCAGGGTCATGTCCTGCAGGGCCGGTGACGGCCACTCCACTTCCAGCCGGTCGACGTCGTCCGCCGTGGCGTCACCGAGGACAAACACCAGCCGGCCGTCAACGCGCTTGACGGGAAGGCTGCGCGGTTCGCCCGTCGCCGGGTAAAGGGTGATCCGGGGTGTGCGGCCGTAGCGGTACCAGGTCACAATGCGGGTGCACTCTGCGGTGTCCGTGGGCGCTATCTCTTCGCCGAGGATGGCGTTCAGGAGGGTGGACTTCCCTGCCTTCACCATGCCGGCAACCGCAATGCGCAGGGGTTCTTCCAGTCTCCTGGCATAACCCTGCAGTACTGCCACAGCAGCGGGGTCTTCCCGGTAGGCATTCAACGCTTCCCGGACAAGGTCCGCGGCACCAGCGATGGTGGAGGCGGTCATCCCGCCCCTGCCACAGCTGGTGACGTCCCCGGTGCGCCGGCTGCGGCGGGAGATCGGGGATTCAAGGTAACGGAGTTGCCCCGCGCTGTGTCGGCAGCCACTTCGGCGGCCACAGCCTCGGCGGCGCGCGCCAGGGCATCGACCTTCTTCAGCTCCGCTTTGATTTCGCGGATGCGCACTTCCTTTTCCAGGGCATAAGTGGTGGCGGCCTTTTGGGCTGCGGCCACTGAATCCCCCAGGGAGCGGTGGTGCTCGTCTGCGATGTTGGTGAAATGATCCCGGATGGAGCGCTGGACCAGCCGCAGCCGGTCCTTGAGCTGTTTGCCCACCTGGAAGGTGACGTCGTCCAGTTGGCGGCGTACCAGGGCTTTGGCCTCGGCCTGGCGCCGCTTCAGCCTGGCTTCCTTGTCCTCCCGGTATGCTTTGCGCCCCAGCAGCAGCCCGGCGCCCACGGACAGGGGGTTGATGAGGGCCATGCCGAAGATGCCCGTCAGCAGGCCGAACATCAGCACACCGCCGTAGGACCCGCGCATGCCGATCAGCACCTTTTGCAGGGGGTTGACCCTTCCACTGTCCAGCGTCGGCATATCGTCTACCGGATCCAGGGCGTCGCCGCTGTCCGAGACGTGCAGTACTGGCAGGGTCACTTCGTCGGCAGCGAAATGCTCCGCAACCTGGGCGGCCAGCCACTGGGCGCGCTCGCTGGTCCATACGAACGTGTCCGAGATGGCGGCTGCGGCGCACTCTTCGAGCCACTGGGAGAACTGGCTCCAGGTGGGTCCGGGATCACCCAGGTCGATGGCCGCCTCGGCTTCACGCTGAATCCGGCGCAGGCGGTCCCGGAGGTCATATTCCATATCCGCGATCAGGTCGCTGATGCCGTCGCTGAGCGTGATCTGCCACCGGGCGGACCGCTTGCGCAGCTCATCGGCTTCCGCCCTGGCCACTTCGAGGCCGGCAATCATCTCCGGTGTTTTTCCCGGGTTTTCGAAGGCTGCAAGCTCGGCCTGCAGGGACAGCCGGAGGTGCTCGGTGACGGACAGCAGGTCCTGGCTCACGGAACGGCGCTGGAGCCGTTGTGCCTTGCCCACGATTTCGGTGCGCAGGTGCGCGATCAGCCCGGGGAAGCCGGACTCCACGTTCAATTCGGCATCCTGCAGGCGGGAGGCTTCAAGGCGGAGGTCGGAGGAGACGCTGAACAGGGGAATGTCCGGCGCCACCCGGGCAAGGTGGCCGCGGTCGATCTCCTCCACGCGCCGCCAGTCGGGGTAAAGGTCCGTCTTGGACAGGACACCCACAACATTGGGGGTGATCCGCATGGCCTGGCGAAGGAAGCGCAGTTCCGGTTCTGTGTACTCCTGGGAGGCATCGGAGACAAGCAGCATGGCATCAGCCGTGGGAAGCGCAGTGAGGGTGGTCAGGGTATGCGAGGAGTTCAGCCCGCCCACACCCGGGGAGTCAATGACAGTGAGCCCGCCCGTGAGGAGTTTGCGGGGCAAATACACCTCGCCCGCCACGAGTTTTTTGCTGTTCCCGGGGTTGCCGCGCTCGGAAACATAGGACGGCAGGTCTGCAATGGGAACAGGGCGCCGTTCAATATTGGCTTCGTCGGTGGCATCGGATCCGGCCTTGGGAACCAGGATGGCCGCGGAGGCGGTGTCGCCGTACTGGACCACGGTGGGGACGGACGTGGCGATGTCATCAGCGACCGGGCACGCCGGAGCGTTCACCAGCGCGTTGATGAGTTTGCTTTTGCCTTGCTTGAACTCGCCCACGACGATAACGCGGATGCTGGGGTCCTCCAGCCTCCTCAAGGTCTGGTCGAGGCGTTTGCGCAGGTCCAGCCGGTCTCCGGTCCCTGTCAGTTCGAGGCCTTGCCTAACCAGCCCGGCGAGTTGCACAGTCGTCGCAGGTGTTGACGGTTTCGCCGGTCCGGCTTCTGCCATAGCGTGTCCTTTGCCTCAGGTCAGTCCTCGATGATCACGTCATCCGCGGCCACTGCGGTAGTGACGTCAAGGTCATTCTCTGCCACGATGACCGATTCGTCGATGGTGGTGAAGTCGGCGTCAACGTCGCCAACCTCAACCTCGGTATTGGTGTAGTCCACGGTGTTGTCGGCGATAACTACGTTGTCCTCCACCTTGGTGACCTCGTTCCCGGCGACAACCACGTTGTCCGAGATAGTGGTATTCGACGAGCTGTCGCTGTTGCCGACGTCCTCCAGGTCTACATCTACGCGGTGATCCGAGTTGTCGGTGGTGTTGCCCACGTTGTCGAAATCAACGTCCGTGTTTCCAACGTCATGCAGGGAGTTGTCGTTGCCGGAATCCCTGACATCGATGTTCGTCGAGCTGTCCTCGCGGATGTCGGTGTTCCCGACGTTGTCCAGGTCGGCATCAATGTCAACGTCCGTATTGAAGGACTCGTAGATGTCCGTATCCGTATTGCCCACGCTGGCATCGCGGCCGGCGTGGATGGAGTTGTCCGTCGAATGATCCTCGGAGTTGTCCGTGGAGTAGGAATCCTCGATGTTGTTGGAATCGTCAACATCGGCGTCGTCGCCGGCCGCAATGGCCCGGTCACCGGAGGCAACCACGGAATCATTGTCGAACCACTGCTCCACGTCGCCGTCGGCCCAGACATTCTGGTTGACGGACAAGTCGGTGATGATGTCCCGGTCGTCCACCGTAGAGGTGTAGGAGTAGTTGTTCACTACATGATGGAGCTGCTGGATAGCGTGTGCATGGTCCTCGTGCTCTTGGTCCCCGCCACTATGCCCGCCGCCGGCCGGAGGCGGGGTGTAGCTGGTTCCGCCGCCGTTGTGGCTCGTGGTGGCACTGTTGCCGCCCGTGTTGTAGTCACGGTCAAAACGGGCAGCATTGACCGTAACGGGTGCGTAGTCCAGGACAACCGGCATCGCTGCGTCAACATCCGCCGAGCAGACACCCCCCAGTCCGTGGGCTTCAAGGGCGCGTTCCGGATCGTCCAGGAAGTCCTGGGCCGCCTGGCGGTCGCCGAAGAGGTGCATCAGGAACTGGACGAGATCGTTTGCGAGTGTCATGTGGTTGTCCTCATCTTCTCGAAAATTGCCGGAGCGCCCCGTAGTCCCAACCGGGCTTGCATCAAACGTACGGGTCCCTCCGCGACCGGGCATCGGGCCCTTCCCCCCTACCCGATGTCCTCCCTCTGGGAAACTGAAGCGCCTCCGGTTAGGGGTTTAGGGGCCTGAGGGATTCAGTCCTTTGGGCGATCTTCGGAATCCAGTGCCAGGCGCAGCCTTGTCATCAGGTCTGACCGGTTTTCGGCGCCCAAGCGGCGCCGCATACGGGCAATGTGGTGTTCGGCAGTCCGTGGAGAGATGTAGATTGCCTCCCCGATTTCCCGGTACGTCTTGCCCTCAAGCACCAGCCTGGCCACTTCCTTTTCCCGGTCACTCAGGCCCGAGCCGTCCGGATTCGTCCCGTTGGTGCCCGTGGCGGGAACATCGCGGGACTCCGGTACCCTGGACTTCCCGTTCCCTGCCTCAGTTGGCTGCGGGTGAAGGTCCCGGGCACAGGACAGCAGCCGCACCATGTCCTTGCGTTCCTCGGCACGCGCCGCCGCATGTCCGGCCAGTCGTGCGCCTTCCCAGGGCATTCCCACCCTGCCCAGGGCCCTCGCCGCAGCTTCAACGTCCGCGGGACGGATCTTTCGCGCCAGGACTGTCACCCAAGCTTTGCCGGCCGCGGCAAAGACCGCTGCAAGGTGGCTGTGGCCCGCGGCCCGCGCCAGGGCCGTTGCATGGGGAGCCAGGTCTGCCGGGCTGTCACTGAGCAGCGCTGCCTGGACGGCTGCCCAGTGGAAGGGCACTGCCCACAGGGGCGGATCGCCCAAGTGCCCCAGCAACTGGTTCGCCTCGTCCAGGTAGTGTGCCACCCGGTGGGTTTCGCGGAGCCGGGCGGCAGCTATCATCAGTTCACCCCACGGCAGGAGGCTGTACAGGTCCACCGAGATATGCAGCATGGCTTCATGCGCCCGCTCCCAGGCCATGACGAGTTGCGGAATTTCACCATTGCGCCGCGCGATCCCCACTTCCAGGGCCGCACACATGAACTCATCCCGGGGGACCAGCGGCCAATGGTTGGCTTTCGAGGCCTCATTGATGGCAAGCCGGGCGTCCTCAAGCCTGTCCTGCTGCATGGCCGACCACGCCTGAAGCAGGAAGAGCCTGGGCTTGGCCGCGTTTCCGCCCTGGCCCGCCGCCACAGCTGACGCGCAAACTGTCTCTGCCAGATGGGGTTCTCCGGTGTGCAGGGCGAGCAGCGCGGCCAAGGCCGCTGGAGTGTCCGGGAGGGGAAGCGCCGCCCCTGAACCGTTGAGCATGTCCGAGGCATGGATCAGCACGGGGAGGGCCCGGTGCGGCTCGACTGCCAGCGACTCCATGATGCCCTTGCCCGTTTCCGCGAGGGCCACTGCCAGCAAGGTGGGAGCGGCCGGTGGAGCATCTGCCCGGAAGAGTGACTTGGCGCCCCGGACGTTGCCACTGCCGATCATGGTGACGGCAGCAAGCGGTGCAGACGTGCCTGCTCTCGAAGCGCCCAACCAGCTGTACGCGTCCCCGCCCCGGGCCAGCATGCCGCGCTGGGCCCACACTGCTGCTGCCACATCCACACCACGGCGGACGTCCGGTGGATCAGTGGACACCAGGAGCGTATCGATAATCCGGGTGGCGGTGTCCAGGTCCCCGTTGCCCACGGCTGCCTGGGCACGCCGTGCGGCGGTGCCCAGCTCGTCCGCTCCCGCCAGCAGTGCCTCGTCATACAGTTGGGCGGCCAGACCCGGATCCTGTTCCAGCGCCTTGTCACCTGCGTGTTCCAGCTCGGCCGCAACCCGGGGATCGGCGAGCCCGCCGCGAGCCAGTTCGCGGGCCAGGTCTCCCAGCGGCTGGCCGTGCTCAGAGTAGGCGGACACCAGCTCTCGTTGGAGCGCATGCACCCTGGTTGTGGGGGCAACTGTCAACAGGGCATGCTGTGCCGGCCCTACTACTGTTCCGTCCGGCGTCAGCAGACCGGCTGATTCTGCCCGCTCAACCAGGGCGTCCAGGCTTTCCACATCGCCGCCCTCGATTTTCCGCTGCAGGTCGGCAGGCAGCGGACCGGGCAATGCAAAGCCAACAGACAGTGCCAGGAGGAGTTCGCGGACCGCCGCGTTCGTGCCCTTGAGCTGCCCGGCCATCTGCTCCGCGACGTGCGGCGGTTGGCTGTGGTTCAGCTCCGCCGGCAGGAAACCATGATCTGCCAGGCGCACCTCGTTCCCGGCCATGCTAGACCCCCGGTCCTGTGCTGATGGGCATAACGGGCTCCGTCTCAGCTGGCCCGATGACGGGAGCAGGCGGCGCCGGAGCATCCGTCGTCGGTGGCGGCGGAGCGCCCGTGGTTTCAGGCGGCGCGCCGGTCGTTCCAGTCGGTGGCGGCGGAGCACCCGTGGTTTCAGGCGGCGGAGTGCCTGCCGCTTCCGTCGGTAACGGCGGAGTGCCCGTGGATTCAGTGGGCGACGGCGGACCTGAAGTGCTGGGATCCGGATCAATGATTGTGGGTTCAGGCGTCGGCACCGGCTCACCCGTTACGGGATCCGTCGCCACCGGCTCACCCGTTAATGGATCCGTAGGCACCGGCTCGCCGGTGACGGGGTCAATGGCTACAGGTGGTGCGGCAGGGGCGTCCGGTGTCCCGGCACCAGGATCGGCTGCGGCGGGACCTGCCGGTCCGCTGGTCGCAACGTCAACCCCGGCTACGGCGGCCGGGATGTTTTCCGCTGCCGCCCCCCACAACGGCCGGCTGGTGGGCGAAGCTTCCACGTCAAGGCCCGGCCCGCCGTAAGGCACCGCTTCACTGTTCATGCCGGCTCCAACACCGGCTGCCGGGAGTACGGCTGCCGCGGCAACTGGCCCGCTTCCGCCTCCTGTCCCGCCGGCACTGTCGGCAGTCGGATCCGGTCCAGGGGCAGCGCCTGCTTTCGGCACAAACATGGCGGTGAGGTCAGTAAATCCCGCCGGGCTCTGGGCCGTCGTGGCAGTAAGGACCGAGACCAGCGCCGCGGCGGCGGCGATGGCCGTCAGCCGCACTGTGGGCTTCGGCGCGTGGGCGCCGCCGTGCGCGTGGGCAGGAGCAACCACCACGCCCGCAACTGCACCACTCGCCGTCGTACCCTTGCGGGACCAGCTGGCATGGCGGCTGGCAACGTGCGCGCTGCTGCCAGGAGTGAGTCCGACGGCGGTGCCCGCAGCTCCCGCGGGCACCGCCGCCACGGCTGCCCGGGACTCAGTCTCCGCGCGTGCCAGCACAGCTGACAGCGCCGCGCCGAGGCAGATGGAGGACTTGGGATCGGCATCGACGGCGATGGGCCGGCCCAGCTGTTCCGAAATCAGCTGCGCCACGAGCGGGATCCGTGATGAACCGCCAATCAGCAGCACGGCAGAAAGAGCCGCCGGTTCCAGCTCCAGCTGGGCCAGCGACTGCTCCAGCGCCTCGACAGTATCGCGGACCGGTTCCTCTATCAGCGCTTCAAATTCCGATCGCACCAGGCGGATCTGCTGCTGGAAGCCGGGAAGGAGCACCGAAATGGTGGCCTCGCTGTCCGAGGAGAGCGCTTCTTTGGCTTCCACGCACTCGCGCCGCAACCTGCCCAACGCGCCACGCACTCCAGGGTCCGCGGGGTTGAGCCTGGAGAGGACGTTGCCGGTGTGCTTTGCGACGTACCGGAAGACCTCGGCATCGAAGTCGGCACCGCCCAGGTTTTCGATGCCCTCCGGGCGCCCCACCAGCCGGAACTTGTTGGTGCCGGCTTTGCGCAGGACAGCAGTGTCAAAGGTTCCGCCGCCAAGATCGTAGACAGCGATGATGCTGCCCACCTCCACGCGGACCTGGGAGGCGTAATACAGCGCCGCCGCAACCGGTTCGGTGACGAGCGTGATGTTGTCCAGACCTTTGGCGGCCATGGCGGCCAGGATCATGGAGGTCCGGTGGGTGCCCCAGGCGGCAGGATGGGTAACGATAACCTCAGACGGCGGCGCGCCCTCGCGCTCTACGGCCCGGTCCACCACCCAGCGTGCCATGGTGGCAAAAACGTCCTCCGGCGGCAGGGACAGTCCGCCCACGGAAATGGGGACTGCATCGCCCACGCGGCGCTTGAATTCCCTCACCACCTGCCCGGGGAAATCGAGGCCGCGGCGTTCTGCGGCCTCCCCCACCAGAAGGGGACCTTCCTCCGGGTAGTACACCACTGATGGCACGGCTGCCCCGCGAAGTCCCAGTGGCAGGCACTCCGCGGCAGGGGAAGTACCTTGGCCAAAGCGCGCAACGGCGGCAGCAGTGAAACTGGTCCCCACATCAATCGCGAGAACATAGCTCATGGGTACCTCAGGAAAAACTGGTGTTTCGCCTGCAAGCTTCATCACGGGCGAACGTCACCAAGGTAGCATCACGGCCGGACCGCGAACACCCCTATTGCTACACCGATTGGTTATTTTCCGCCAGTTCCCCCGGAATCGGGACGAAATCCCTGTTCAGAGCCCGGAGTATGAGTGGAGCCCGTTGAAGAACTGGTTCACGATGGTGAAGTTGAAAATCACGCACAGGTAGCCAACGATCGAAAGCCAGGCGGCACGTGTTCCGGTCCAGCCGCGGGTTGCGCGGGCGTGGAGGTAGCCTGCGTAGACCACCCAGATCACAAAGGTCCAGACTTCCTTGGTGTCCCAGCCCCAGAACCTGCCCCACGCCTTTTCCGCCCAGATGGCACCGAACATCAGGGTGAACGTCCAGCCGATGAAGGCAATGGCGTTGATCCGGTAGGACAGGTTTTCCAGGCTCAGCGCGGACGGTACCAGGCGCATAAAGCCGAGCTTGTCCGCGCCGCCGGCGGCAACGGTTTTTTGCCGGTGGGACTGGACCAGCTGCAGGGCGGACATGGCGAACGTCAGGGTGAACAGCGCGGAGGAAAGCACTGCGATGGACACGTGGATGATCAGCCAGTAGCTCTGCAGGGCGGGAACCAGGTGGCCCACCGGGGTCCAGTACGCCACAGAAGCAGCCACCAGCATGATGATGCCCAGGCCCACCACGAACGTGCCGAGGAAGCGCAGGTCGCGGCGGATCAGCACGAGCAGGAATACGGCGATGGCCACGAAGGCGCCGGTGGTGAGGAATTCGTACATGTTGCCCCACGGGACGCGTCCGGCGCCAAGGGCGCGCGTCAGCACGCCGGCGCCGTGGATCACTGCGCCCAGGATGGTCAGGGCTACGGCCACCCGCGCGGGGGCGCGGCGTTCGGCGGCGTACCGCATGTCGCCGTCGGCAGTGATAACTCCCCCGCCTCCTGTTCCGGCTGGCCGGGCAGTGGCCGACGACGGCCGTTCGGCCCTGCCCGCCGGTCCGGCCAAGTGGGACTCGCTGCGGACTCCCGCGCCTGCGGCAACCGGCACCTTGGCGGACTCTTCAGCCTGCGCAGCTTTGAGGTCGATCGCGCGCAGGGCCTTGCTGCTCTTGGCAAGATCCCATGCGAAAGCGATAAAGGCCACCGTGTACGTGCCGGCCGCCAGCAGCATAAAAAGCTCGCTGTACTGGCCCATGGTTTCGTTGATTCCGAACGGCATTACTGGTCCTTTTCGGGCCCGGAGGGGCCGGCTGGGGTGCGTGGAGCTGAAGTTGTGGCAGCGCCAGCGCCATTATGGGGGCTGCTGCTGGGAGTTTGCTGTGATCCGGCGGGGTCAGCGTCTGCGGCGATCCGCCATTCCGCGGAGAGCAGCTTCCGCACCGCATCCGCTTCACCCGCGAGCCGGTGGTCTTCGCCGCGGGCCAGGAGCCCGTATTCCACCATGGTGCGGCCGTCTTCGTGGGTGCCGGTGCGGATCCAGACGCGGCGGCGGTTGACGTACAGGGACAGGATCAGCCCGGCCACCGCCAGGAGCGCGAAGATCAGCGCGTAAAGCTGGCCGGGGTTGTGGTGGATGTCCACGCCGATGTAGCGCTTCACGCCGTCAAAGCTGATGGTGCCCTTGCCGTCCGGGAGCGTAAAGCTTTTCCCCGGGGTCAGCGTGATGCCGCCGGCGTCCAGGTTCCGGGCGTTCAGCGGGGTGAGATTCCTGACGTCGATTTCGAAGACGTTCTGCGGGGCGCCGTCGTCCAGGCCAAGGTCACCGTAAAAGGAGTTCAGCGTCAACTGGGGGTTGAACAGTCCGGGGTCTCCGCTGTAGGAAACGCCTTCATTCGAAACGAACGCCGTGGGCAGGAAGAAGCCCTGGAATCCCAACTGGTCAGGCTTCGCGTCCGGGACCTTGATCACCACGGAGGAGTAGTAGTTGTCCCCCTGCAGCTTGCCCACTACCGGGCCCTGCATGGCAACGTTTCCCTGGCCGTCCCTGACGGTCACCACGGGGGCGTAGCCGTTGCCGGTGAGGTAAATGCTGGTGCCGCCCAGCGTGATGGGATCGTTGACCTTCAGGATTTCCTGCTGCGCCGGGGCGTCCGGGTTTTCCTTGGTGGTCACGGCTGCGGAGAAGTCGATGGGCTGGCCGATCTTGCCCCGTGACTCGCGGTCAAAAGTGATGTCGAACTTGTCCAGCTGCAGGGAATAGGGCTGGAGCTGGCTGGACTGGAAATTGGTGCCCGGAGTGAACTGGTCGTAGCCCACCAGGGTGTTTACAAACGTATCGCCCTCCACGAGGATGCGCTGGCCGCTGTAGCCGAACAGTCCGCCGATGGCCACGGACACCAGCACGCCGATCAGCGAGGTGTGGAACACCAGGTTCCCCACCTCTTTCGCGAAGCCGCGCTCGGCGCCCAGGGAGGGGCGTTCACCGCCGGCGTCCCGGACCTCCACACGGTAGCCGCGCTTCTTCAACACCCCGGCGGCACTGGTGATGGCCTCCGACGCCGGGATCCCGGCGTCGGCCGGAATGACCAGGGTGCCGTACTCAGGAAGGCGCGACAGCCGCTTGGGCGTGCGCGGCGGCTGGGAGCGCATGGCCTTGTAGTGGGCGATGGCGCGCGGCACTACGCAGCCGATCAGGGAGATGAACAGGAGCAGGTAGATGGCCGAAAACCAGGCCGAGGAGTAGACGTCGTACAGCTGAAGGGTGTCCAGCAGCTTGCCGTAGTCCGGATTGTCCTTGATGTACTGGGTTACAACTGAAGGGTTCGCCGGCCGCTGCGGGAAAAGGGAGCCCGGGACCGCCGCGACGGCGAGGAGCAGCAGCAGGAACAGCGCTGTGCGCATGCTGGTCAGCTGGGTCCACGCCCAGCGAAGCATCCCCACCGGTCCCAACGCCGGCAACGCGGCGTCAGCCTTGGCCTCAGCGACCTTGGCGCCACGCTCCTTGCCGCCGGCCAGAGTGGAGGACTTCTTCTTTACGTTCACACGCTCGCTCATCAGATCGGCAACTTCACATCAGTTTGGAACCAGTACTGCAGCCCGGTCACCCAGGTACCCCAGACGCCACTGGCCATCAGGAGTCCCAGGAGCACCAGGATGCCGCCCCCGGTGCGCTGGATGGCCAGCCGGTGCTTGCGGAAGAAGGCCATCACTCCCATGCCCCGGCGCAGCGCCAGGGCGATCAGCAGGAACGGGATGCCCAGCCCCAGGCTGTAGACGAAGGCCAGGAAGGCGCCCTTCGCGGCGGACGAACCGCCGGACAGGCTCAACAGCTGGACGGCTGAGTAGGTGGGTCCAATGCATGGAGCCCAGCCCAGCCCGAACGTCAGGCCCAGCAGCGGCGCGCCCCACAGCCCGGCCGGTGGCTTGGCGTGGATTTTGGCGTCCCGCTGCAGCCAACTGAAGCCGCCCATAAACACCACACCCATGACAATCACCAGGATGCCAAGGAGTTGGGTGATCCAGGCGTTCTGCGAGCCGGTAATAAGGGTGCCCAACTGACCGAACGCACCGCCCAGGAGGACGAAGATCACGGAGAATCCCAGCACGAACAGCCCGATGCCCGCCAGCATCCGGCCACGCTTCTGCTTTTCCAGGTCCACCCCGGACAACCCCGTGACGTAGCCCAGGTAGCCGGGCACCAGCGGCAGGACGCACGGGGAAAGGAAGGAGACCAGGCCGGCCAGCAGCGCCACCGGGATGGCAAGGAGGAGCGAGCCGCTGAGGATGGCTTCGGCAAAGGGGCTGTTCATGGTTACCCGGCCACGGCGGCAGCGATGAGGGTCTTCAGTGTGCCCTTTTGGATTTCACCCAGGACGCGGGAAGCCACACGCCCTTGTTTGTCCAGGACCAGCGTGGTGGGGACTGCTCCCGGGGGAACCAGGCCGGAGACGGCCAGCAGGACTCCGCCGTCCTTGTCATCGAAGCTGGGGTAGGTCAGGTTGAAGGACTTTTCGAAGGCTTCAGCGGTGGGCTTTTCGTCCCGCAGGTTGACGCCGAAGAACTGCACACCCTGGGGCTTGAACTCCTGGTGAAGCTCTTCGAGGATGGGGGCTTCCACCCGGCACGGGGCACAGGCAGCGAACCAGAAGTTCAGGACCGTTACCTTGCCCTGGAAGTCTGCCGGCACCACGGTGGTCCCGTCGAACAATGTCCCGTTGACCTGCACGGGGGATTTGCGGTCCGCCGCGGCGAACTCCGTGACGGAACCGTCGCCGGCCACGTAGTTCTTGTTGTCCCCCGCCCGGGCCTGCTCGGCGAGGGCGTCCTGCTGGGCACAGGCCGAGAGGCCCAGGGTGAGGGCGGTCAGGGCAAGGCCGCCGGCGGCGAGGACGCTGCGGCGGGAGGCCGACGGCACGGCCCTATTGATGCTGTCAGTCACTACTAGGCTCCAGGGGTGCTGGCTGCACCGGGAAGAAGGGATGCCGCAGGTTCGCTGTACGAGACGCGCACAAGTGCGCCGTCGTCGTCGAACACCAGCGACGTGATGGAGGTCAGGGTGCACTCGCGCTTGCGCGGATCATGCCACAGGGGCTTGCCTTCGGCGCTGAGCCGGGTGGCCCAGATGGGGAGCTGGTGGCTGACCATGATGGCCTCGGGCCCGTCTGTTCCGTAGTCGCCGTTGGCCAGTTCGATGGCGCGCAGGCGCGCCTCCTGCACGGCGGCCATGACCCGCGCTGCCTGCTGCTTATACGGCTCGCCCCAGGACGGCCGCAGGGGATTGACCAGCCGCGGCCAGTGCTTGGGCCGGCGGAGTTCTGCCTTGGTGACCTTCATGCCCTCGAAGTAGTTCTCCGCTTCGATGATCCGCTCGTCTGTGTGGATCTGCAGCTGCAGCGCTTCCGACGTCGGCCGGGCAGTTTCCTGCGCGCGGTCCAGCGGCGAGGCGGCCAGGTAAGTGATGCGGGCACCGCCGGCAGCACGCTGCCGGAAATGCTCCGCAAGCATGCGCGCCATCTCCTGCCCCAGCCCGGAGAGGTGGAATTCGGGCAGCCTGCCATACAGGACGCCGTCGGGATTGTGTACCTCGCCATGGCGGAGCAGATGGACAGTGGCTTGGGGCATGTTTACCAGTTTCTCAAAGATGGCGTGCGATCCGAAATCTTCTACCCGTTCTTTCTACAAAGAGTAGAACTGAAGTTTATGAAGAAATGTTCCGCGAGCGGGAACAAAAGATGCAAATGCATGTTTATAGTAGATGCAGCAGTTAGTTGAGACTTCAACAGATGAAGCTTCAACACGTACACCCGACAAACAGGCATCACCCATTAAGGAGCATCATCATGGCACTTCCCGCAGACATCACCACCGGCACCTGGACCCTCGACAACTCCCACAGCGAGATCGGCTTCACCGTCCGCCACGCAGGCATCAGCAAGGTCCGCGGCCAGTTCACGGAAGCTGCCGCCACCCTGGACCTCCCCGGTGACGTTGCCGACGCCAAGATCAGCGCCACCATCAACACCGCCAGCTTCGATTCCGGAGATGCCAACCGCGACGGCCACGTCAAGGGCGAAGACTTCTTCGACGTGGAGAAGTTCCCTGAAATCTCCTTCGTCTCCAACGGCCTCGTGGCCAAGGGCAACAGCTACGAGCTGACCGGCGACCTTACTATCAAGGGTGTCACCCGCCCCGTCACCCTCGAGACCGAGTTCAACGGCGTGGCCGTCGACCCGTTCGGCAACACCCGCGCCGGCGTCTCCGCTGAAACCACCATCAGCCGCAAGGACTTCGGCCTGACCTGGAACGCGGTCCTTGAGACCGGCGGCGTGCTGGTCAGCGACAAGGTTGCCATCAACCTCGAACTCGCCTTCATCGCTCCCGCAGCCTAGTCACAGATCCCGCTGGAACCCCGGCACCGGCTCCTCGAGCCAGGGCCGGGGTTCCGTCTTTTAACCCCGGGCGGGGCTACAGTGAACGCCATGAGCAACTCCTCCAGCGCACAGCGGGGTGGTATGTCCACACTGTTCTCGGTGGCCGGCCGCCCCACGGAAATCAAGGTCTCCTTCTGGATCTGGTTCGTTGGCGGCATCCTGGGCTTCCTGGGCGGACTGCTGGGAATGCTGGCTTCCCTGGTGCTCTTTGCCGCTGCCCCTGCCGCCGCCGCAGGCGTCCTCACGCTGATGCTGCTGGCCGCTGCAGTGGGCGTTGCGCAGGCGGCCTTCGCCATCAAGATGAAAGCGGGCCGGAAGTGGGGGCGGCTGGCCCTGACGGTCCTCACGGGGATCACCCTGGCCCTGGCCGCACTGAACTCGATGACAGGCATGGGCCAGGACGGCAACTGGATAGCCTTCCTGGTCAGCCTCATGGCAACAGCGCTGATGTGGCTGCCGAATTCACGGGCCTGGTTTGGCTCCGTCGGCGGCAGGAATACCTCCTTCGAATGACTCCCAAGCGGCCGCTCCGGGGGTACGGTGGACTTAAGCCATGCTGGGGGTAGGGCGCAGGACCGAAACCCGGCAGCCCACCTGGATCCCGACATGCAGAAGGACAGCTCATGAGTAATCCTCCCGTCCCGCCTCCCGTGCCCAACGACCCCGAGCAGGGCAACCAGCAGCCGCGCTACGGTGAAAACGCTCCCCAGTACGGCCAGCAGTCCGGACAGAACCCGCCGCAGTACGGGCAGAACGCGCCGCAATACGGCCAGTCCGGCGCACCGCAATACGGGCAGAACGCGCCGCAGTATGGGCAAAACGCCCCCCAGTACGGCCAGAACCCGCCGCAGGCGCCGGCCTACGGACAGCAGCAGCCGTACGGTCAGCAGCCCTACGGCCAGTCCCCATACGCCCAGTACCCGTCCGAGCAGCCGCAGCCCACGGGCAGCAACGGCGTTCCGCAGCTGGTCAACATTTCGTTCTGGCTGCTGATTGCCTCCGCCGCGATTTTCGTCATCTCGATGCTCACCGGCCTCACCCAGTTGGATGACCCGCTGTTCCGCCAGACCTTCGAACAGCAGGTGGAGGGCACCGGAGCCGGTGTCACCTACGAGGACATCAAGGGCGTCATCGCCGGCACCTTGGTGGTTTTCGCCATCCTCGGCCTCGCGCTTTACCTGTTGGTGGCCTTCTTTGTCCGGAAGGGCAAGAACTGGGCCCGCATCCTGGGCACCGTCTTCGCTGCCCTGTCCATCTTCGGCCTGTTCGGCCCGCCGTCGATCGGTACCCTTGGAACCCTCCTGGGGATCGCCGCCATCGTCCTTCTGTACCTGCCGGCATCTGCTCCGTATTTCCGCAAGCAGCAGCCGTTCGCAAACCCGTACGGCGGCGGCATGGGCAACCCCTACGGCCGGTAAACCAAGTACCTTTTCCACACCTGCGGGCGTGGGTCCCGGAACTGCCGGAGAAATCAGGCAGTCTGCCCCGGGGCCTGCGCCCGTTGTGCGTGGTAGGCAAGGATCTGCAGTTCGGTGGCCATGTCCACCTTGCGCAGATTAACCCCTTCCGGCACCTGGAGCATCACGGGGGCGAAGCTCAGGATGCTGTGCACCCCGGCCGCCACCACCCGGTCGCAGACGTCCTGCGCCACCGCGGCCGGCAGCGCCAGCACCACCATGTTGGCCCCCGTCCGGTGCAGGACGGTTTCCATGTCCGCCACGTCGCTGACCCGGAGCCAGCCCACTTCGTTGCCCACCACCATCTGGTCGGCGTCGAAAATAGCCACGACGTCGAAACCGCGGGATTCGAAGCCGCCGTACCGGGCCAGGGCCTTGCCGAGGTTGCCGGCGCCAACGATTGCGACCTTCCAGTCGTGGGTCAGCCCCAGGGCGGCCGCGATGTGCCGGCTCAGGTACTGGACTTCGTAGCCCACGCCGCGGGTGCCGTAGGAGCCCACGTGGGACAGGTCCTTGCGCAACGTCGCGGAGCTGACGCCGGAGGCTTCGGCGAGGGACTCAGAGGAGACCCGCTCCACTCCCTCGGCCAGCAGGGTATTCAGGGCGCGCAAATAAAGCGTCAGCCGGGCCACCGCGGCGGGCGGAATCTGTTTGGCCGGCGTGCCCGTGGTGTCCGGAAGATCCGGGACAGCCTGGGGGGTTGAATCCAGCGAAGCCACCAGCCCCTCCCTCGCATCGCGTTGTGACTCCACTCTAGAGCCCTCCCGCCGGAGCCAACAAAGCAGGGGGAAACAAAGCAGACGGCAACGCTGCAAGCGCCAACATGGGTTCCGGCTCCCCTACTGCGCCATGGCCCGCTGCAGCACGCGTTCCAGCCGGATCTCGTCGATCTTCCAGAAGTCGCGCTGCACACCGTCCACCAGCACCACCGGGATCTCCTCGGCGTAGCGCTCCCGCAGTTCCGGCTGGTTGTCCACCAACTCCTCGGTCCACGCAAGGCCCAATGAGGCAGTGACCCGCCCCACGGCGTCGCGCGCTTCCTCGCAAAGGTGGCAGTCAGCTTTGGTGATCAGGACGACGCGGGGTGTAGCCATGGCTTAACCGTAGTCCCGTTCATGGTGCCCGGCGACGCCGACGCAGTCCTGCCAGTCGATTGACTAGACTCGACACCATGCCCGAGGAGAAGTACGTCGCCGTAGTCACCAAGCCGGTTGCTGCGCCGCAGCCCGGCGAGGCGGCGTTCTTCGATGTGGACAACACCCTTATGCGCGGTGCCAGCCTGTTTCACGTGGCCCGGAAGATGCACCAGCGCGGGGCCTTCACCCTTACCCAGGCAGCCGGCTTCGCCTGGAAACAGTTCAAGTTCGTGGCCCGCGGCGAAAACATGGACGACGTCCACGCGGTCCGCGATTCCGCCCTCACCCTGGCCGCGGGCATCACGGTGGATGACATCAAGGCGCTGGGCGAGGAAGTCTACGACGAGATGATCGTCTCCAGGATCTGGCCCGGCGCCAAGGCCCTCGCCGAGCAGCACCTGCGGGTGGGGCGGCGTGTGTGGCTGGTAACGGCCACCCCAATCGAGGTGGCCACCGTGATCTCCACCCGGCTGGGACTCACCGGAGCGCTGGGCACCGTGGGTGAAGTGTCGGAAGGCATGTACACCGGACGGCTGGTGGGAGACATCCTGCACGGCTCCGCCAAGGCCATGGCAGTCCAGGAGCTCGCCGATGCCGAGGAACTGGACCTGAAGCGTTGCTGGGCCTACAGCGACTCCTACAATGACATCCCCTTGCTGACCCTCGTGGGCCATCCGGTGGCCATCAACCCGGACACCCGCCTGCGCCGCCACGCCCGCGACCACAACTGGCCGGTTTACGATTTCCGCGCAGGCCGGCGCGCAGCAACCCTGGGGCTCAAGGCCGCCACGTTGTGCGGCGCCGTCTACGGACTCTGGAAAGGCTTCGCCCAGATCCGCGGGCCACGCATCTAGGTAGCAACAAGTGACGTTTTCGGCCCCCATAACGACACTTGGTGCGACCTGGTTGGGCCGGGGAAACAGAAATGCCCGCCACCTCGGAAGGCGGCGGGCATTTCCACGCAGTTCGAAGTATCTCTACTTCTTGTTACGGCGCTGGTGACGAGTCTTGCGAAGCAGCTTGCGGTGCTTCTTCTTGGCCATACGCTTGCGACGCTTCTTAATAACTGAACCCACGAAAGTTCCTTACAAACTAGATGCAGTACCTGTCTGATGGAGAATGTTCGTGGACAGAGCTACGAACTGAACAACTGACAGATTCTTACAATGACGTAAAACGTTCCTTAACAGGGTACCGCCTATCCGGAGCGGCTTCTGACCGGAATGGCTCCGACCGGCCGAAACGGAGGTTTGCGACGTAACGCCTCAGGCGGTTTCGGTGTGGCCGTCCACCACAGCACCCTTGAGGTACTGCTCCACGGCGTTCTCGGGTACCCGGTACGAGCGGCCGAACCGCACCGCCGGCATCTCTCCGGCGTGGACCAGCCGGTAGACGGTCATTTTGGAGACGCGCATGACCTGGGCTACTTCAGCCACGGTCAGGAACTTCGCGTTGGAGAAGTTCTGTTCTGCCGACATTTCCCTATTTTCCTTTGCTGACGGATGGACAACAGTGACCCCAGGTACGTGCCAATGCGGTGTTCCGATGCTGAGCCATCCACCAACCACCTTCTAGATACTCTAGATGTTCCTGTGGCCAATGTGAAAGTAGTGTGCTCCCCTATTTCGCCCCCTAATTAGCCGCCCGGCGCTTGCGGGCAGAGGCGGCCAGCTGGTCCAGCACGGACACGGAGACGTCCCATTCCATGCAGGCGTCCGTCACGCTCTGCCCGTACACCAGCTCCGACCGTCCGGCCGCGTGCTCGGCAACATCGAGGTTCTGGGCGCCGCCCACCAGGAAGCTTTCGAGCATCACGCCGGCGATGGCCTGCGCCGAAGCACCGCCGTCCTCGAGCTGGGCCCCGATTTCCAGTGCCACTTCAGCCTGGCGGTGGTGACTCTTGCCGCTGTTGGCGTGGCTGGCGTCCACGATGAGGCGGGGGTTCAACTGCTTGCCGGCGAGCTTAGCGGAGGCACTTTCGACGTCGGCCGCGGAGTAGTTGGGTCCCTTGCGGCCGCCGCGGAGGATGACGTGGGTGTCCGGGTTTCCGGCGGTGGCCACCAAGGCTGCCCGGCCGTCGCCGTCAATGCCCAGGAAGGACTGGGCTGCCGCGGCGGCACCGCAGGCGTCGACGGCTACCTGCAGGTCGCCGTCGGTCCCGTTTTTGAAGCCGATGGGCATGGACAGGCCGGAGGCCAGCTGCCGGTGGATCTGGCTTTCGGTGGTGCGGGCCCCGATGGCACCCCAGGAGATCAGGTCCGCCATGTACTGTGGGCTGATCGGCTCAAGGAATTCGGTGGCCGTGGGCAGCCCCAGCGCGGTGACCTGCTGCAGGAAATGCCGTGCGGTGCGCAGGCCGGTGACCATGTCGTGGCTGCCGTCCAGCCGCGGATCGTTGATCAGGCCCTTCCAGCCCACAGTGGTGCGGGGCTTCTCAAAGTAGGTCCGCATGACGACCAGCAGGTCTTCCTTGTGCTTCTCGGCCTGGCTGACCAGCCGGCGGGCGTATTCCAGCCCGGCTTTGGGATCGTGGATGGAGCAGGGTCCCACAATCACCAGCAGGCGGTCGTCCAGGCCGTCCATAATGGCGCGGACTTCATCGCGTCCACGTTCGACGACGTCTGCCGCCTCGGGTGCCAGCGGCAGTTCCGCGATGAGGTCCTGCGGGCTGGGCAGCGCGGTGAATTCGCTGACGCGCAGGTTGGACGTGGACTTCGCTACGGATTCATTGCGGAGAGTGCCGGTGTGTGCGGGGGCTGTTGCGGTGCTCATTGTGGGTCCTGTTCCAGATGGGAAGCGGGCCCAGTTCAGAACCCGCCGGAGAAACGGCGAAGGGCAGAGAATCATCTCTGCCCTGTTGGCTCTGAAGGAAAGTTGGATGCGTGTCAGTTAGACGCGGGCCCCTCCAGAGCCAACGAAAAATACGCATACCAACGGTTTGTCATGCCATGAACCATAACCGCCAGGCCGCCGCACCGCAAAAGTGTTACGTCGCGTCACGGGACAGGCTGGCCACCAGTTCCGCGTGCTTCTGGTCCGTCAGGCGGTACCAGTACATAATTCCGACGGCGGCCAGCACCAGGGCCCCCGGCAGCAGTCCCGCCGCGGCCCGGATGGCGAGCGTGGCTGCATCGGACTGCTCGGCCGTGCCCGAAAGGTAGCCGCCCCAGGCCAGCGAGAAGGCCACTAGGCCGCCGCCGAACCCCATGCCCAGCTTCCGGGTGGCAGCGAGAAGTGCGTAGTTGATGCCCTGGACCCGGACGCCGGTTTTCCACTCCCCGTATTCCACGGTGTCGGCGATCAGGGCCCAGGTGAGGATGCTGACCGAGGCCGATGCCAGGAGTCCCAGCACGAGGCCCGCCAGGCCCAGCAACGGCGCGTCCTGCGGCGCCAGGAAAACCAGCACGCCGCCCAGCACGCCCACCCCGCCGCCGGCGATGTACACGGCACGCTTGCCCCAACGCGCCACGGGCCGAGGCAGCAGCACAGCCAGGGTAAGGGTGATGACCACCTGGGCGCCGGCCATCACCGGGAACAGGTCCACCCGGGACAGGACGTCGCGGAGGTAGTAGAACTGGGCGGCACCCGTGGCAGACGTGCCGGTAACGAAAAGGATCGAGCTCAGGCACAGGACCACCAGCGGCGAATTGGCTTTCAGGGCTGCGATGCTTTGGCTGAGGGTGACCTTGGGGACGCTGCCGGCTACCTGCTCAACGCAAACAGTCCCGGTCAGGACATACAGCCCGGAGCCAACAACGGCGAATGCCAGGGTGAGCCACGTGAAAATTTGCTGCATGTCCTGGCCACCCGCAAGGAGCGGTGCGATGAAGAAACCCAGCGTAGCCCCCACGGACAGGCCGCCGATGGTCCTCGCCCCGCCAAGCCGGGCGCGGTCCCTGGCATCCTGGGTCATGGCACCCACCAGGCAGCCGTACGGCACATTGACCATGCTGTACGCCCCGCAGACCAGGCCGTAGGTGCAGTAGGCGTAGAGCAGTTTCAGCGCCGGGTCCACGTGGGGAACATGGAACACGGCCACACTCAGCAGCAGGGGAATGAAGCCGAACATCAGGAACGGCCGGAACTTTCCCCAGCGCCGGCTGTGCACGCGGTCCACGATCCGGCCCGCCGCTATGTCCGTGAAGGCGTTGAAGATCCGCGCCACCAGCAGCAGGGTTCCCGCAGCTGCTGCCCCGATCCCCGCGACGTCGGTGTAGTAGACGAGCAGGAACATGTTCCCGGTACTGATGATCATGCTGTTGGCGGCGTCGCCGGCGCCGTAGCCGAAAACGCTGAGCCTGCTGAGTTTCTTCATTGGTTCCTTGGTTCCGCAGCTCACAGAAACCGTTTTCTCGGCTGCAGAAGGAACTTACCCCAAAATCTTGCGGAGAAACAGCAGCTGCCTGATGAGGATTCCGTCAGCCTAGGACGTGCTCAGCGGACATGGATCCAGATCCTAGGGCCGTCCGGTGGACAGGGACAGGGCTGGCCACGCACTGAACAACACTTACAGCCGCGAGAGTTCCGGGACAAAAACCTGCAGCGGGCTGCTGGCCGCCACCAGGGCACGAAGCTCCCCGAGGCCCCCGTCCACAGTCCCTGCCGCTCGCGCCTGCACCAGGACGTTCCCCAGCGCCGTCGCTTCCACGGGTCCTGCAATCACCTTTTTGCCCGTGGCGTCGGCGGTGAGCTGGCAGAGCAGGCGGTTTTGGGAACCGCCGCCCACCACGTGAACCACGTTCACTGACCTGTCGGCGAGCCGTTCGGCGTCGCGGATGGTGCGTGCGTAGCCGGCCGCGAGGCTGTCCATGATGCAGCGGGTGATGGCTGCCGGATCGTTGGGCAGGACTTCACCGGTCCGGCGGACGGCTGCCCGGAGGCGGTCCGGCATGTTGTCCGGTGCGATGAAGTGGGGATCGTCCGCGTTGACCTGCGGGCCGCCGGGCGGCAGATCGGCCGCCGCGTCCAGCAGGGCCGGAAGTTCGAGGCTGAATCCTTCGGCTGCCCAGGTCCGCTGGCATTCGCTGAGGAGCCAGAGCCCGCCCATGTTGCGCAGGTAGCGGATGGTCCCGTCCACGCCGCGTTCGTTGGTGAAGTTCGCTTCGCGGCTGGTTTCGGTGAGCACCGGATGCTTCAGTTCCAGCCCCACCAGGGACCAGGTGCCGGAGGAAATGTAGGCAAAGTGCTCCCCTCCGTCGTCCG
This sequence comes from Pseudarthrobacter sp. W1I19, assembly GCF_030817835.1. Lineage (NCBI taxonomy): Bacteria > Bacillati > Actinomycetota > Actinomycetes > Micrococcales > Micrococcaceae > Pseudarthrobacter > Pseudarthrobacter sp. W1I19. Next base: position 682,893 of record NZ_JAUSZR010000001.1, on the reverse strand, counting down.
CTTTCGCGGGGACGGCGGCGATGGCGGAGGCGGTGTCGTGCGAGCCGACCGCCACCACCTTCGTGTCCTGCGGGAGCCCCACCTGGACGGCGATCTCCGGCAGGAGCGTGCCCACGGTTTCGCCCGGCTGGACCAGCGGCGGGAACAGGTCCTTCCGCAGGCCCAGGGCGGTGAGGAACTCGGTGGCCCACTCCCCCGCCACGGCGTCGAACAGTCCGGTGGTGGAGGCGTTGGTGGCTTCCGTCCGGCGCTGCCCGGTGAGGAGGAACGCAATCAGGTCCGGGATCAGGAGCGCCTGCACGCCGTCCAGGTCCTGCTCCGTGGCCAGCTGGTAGATGGTGTTGAACTGCAGGAACTGCAGCCCGGTGGTGGCGTAGAGCCGCGCGTGGTCCAGTTTCCGGTGCACGGGCTCGACGGCGACCCGGCTGCGGCCGTCCCGGTAGCTGAACGGCTGGGCCGTGAGCTCTCCGGCCTTGTTGACCAGCCCGTAGTCCACCGCCCAGGTGTCGATGCCGATGCTGGCCACGCGTTCGCCCTGGACGGCAGCGACTGTCGCCGCCGCTGAGAGCCCCTTGAGCACCTCGGCGAAGAGGGCATGGAAGTTCCAGCGGAGGCCGCCGTCGATCTCCACCACGCCGTTGGGGAAGCGGTGGACCACTTCGAGCTGCACGCCGGCTTCGCCACCGCTGCTTTCGGCGACCCTGCTTTCGACAACCCGGCCCAGGATGACCCGGCCGGAGGAGGCGCCGATATCGACAGCGGCGAAGACGCTGCCGGAAACAGCCTTTGCGGGGGCCGCCGCGGAAACTGCCCCGGCCTGGGCCGGGGCAGTTTCGTTGGTGCGTGCGGTGCTCATCGCAGGAAGGCTGCGGCCACTCCGGCGTCCACGGGAATGTGCAGGCCGGTGGTGTGGGACAGTTCGTTGCTGGTGAGGACGGCGGCGGCGTTGGCCACGTGCTCTGGCAGGACTTCGCGCTTGAGCAGGGTGCGCTGGGCGTAGTACTCGCCCAGTTTTTCCTCGTCCACGCCGTAGACGGCGGCGCGCTTGGCGCCCCAGCCCCCGGCGAAGATACCGGAGCCGCGGACCACGCCGTCGGGATTGATGCCGTTGACGCGGATGCCGTACTCGCCCAGTTCGGCGGCAAGCAGGCGCACCTGGTGGGCCTGGTCTGCCTTGGTGGCGGAGTAGGCGATGTTGTTGGGGCCGGCGAACACGGAGTTCTTGGAGGAGATGTAGATGATGTCTCCGCCCAGGCCCTGCGCGATCATCACCTTCGCTGCCGCCTTGGCCACCAGGAACGAGCCCTTGGCCATGACGTTGTGCTGCAGGTCCCAGTCCTTCTCTGTGGTTTCCAGCAGCGGCTTGGAGATGGACAGGCCGGCGTTGTTGACCACCAGGTCCACGCCGCCGAATGCCAGGACGGCGGCGTCGATCGCGGCTGCGACCTGGGCCTCGTCCGTGACGTCGGCCTGGACGCCGATGGCAACGTCCGGGCCACCGAGCTCTTCGGCCACCATTTCGGCGTTCTCCAGGTTCAGGTCGGCGATGACAACGCAGGCGCCTTCCGCGGCGAGGCGGGTGGCGATGGCCTTGCCGATGCCCGACGCAGCGCCGGTCACCAGCGCGATGCGGGTGGCGTGGGACTTGGGCTTGGGCATCCGTGCCAGCTTGGCTTCCTCCAGTGCCCAGTACTCGATCCGGAACTTCTCGGATTCCTCGATCGGGGCATAGGTGGAGATCGCTTCGGCACCACGCATCACGTTGATGGCGTTGATGTAGAACTCGCCGGCAACGCGGGCGGTCTGCTTGTTGGCGCCGAAGGAGAACATGCCCACGCCGGGAACCAGCACGATGGCCGGGTCCGCACCGCGTAGCGCCGGGCTGTCAGCGTCCGCGTGGCGGCTGTAGTAGGCCTGGTAGTCCTCCCGGTAGTCGGCGTGCAGCTCGTGCAGCCGCGCGATCGAGTCCTCGACCGAGGCGTCGGCGGGCAGGTCCAGGATCAGCGGCTTGACCTTGGTGCGCAGGAAGTGGTCCGGGCAGGAGGTGCCCAGGGCGCCGAGGCGCGGGTGCTCGGCGGCTTCGAGGAAGTCCAGGACGACGGCGTCATCGCTGAAGTGCCCCAGCTGCGGCTTGTCCGTTGAGGCCAGGCCGCGGATCACGGGTGCTAGCGCTGCGGCCTTGGCGCGGCGCTCTGCCTCCGGCAGCGCATCGTAACCGGGCAGCTTGGGCCCGAAAGGCTCGGCCTTGCCGTTGTCCTTGATGTACTTCTCGGCCTGCTCAATGATCCACAGCGAGTTAGCTTCCGCTTCTTCGCTGGTGGGGCCCCACGCGGTGATGCCGTGGCCGCCCAGGATGGTGCCGATCGCCTGCGGGTTGGCTTCCTTGATCGCGGCGATATCCATGCCCAGCTGGAACCCGGGCCGGCGCCAGGGCACCCAGACCACCTTGTTGCCGAAGATCTTGGTGGTCAGCGCCTCGCCGTCCACGGCGGTGGCGATGGCGATGCCGGAGTCCGGGTGCAGGTGGTCCACATGTGCGGCGTCCACCAGGCCGTGCATGGCGGTGTCGATCGAGGGAGCCGCGCCACCCTTGCCGTGCAGGCAGTAATCGAAGGCGGCCACCATCTCGTCTTCCCGCTCTACGCCGGGGTAGACGTTTTTCAGCGCGTTCAAACGGTCCAGGCGCAGCACCGCAAGGTTTTCGGCCTTCAGTGTGCCGAGGTCCCCGCCGGAGCCCTTGACCCACAGCAGCTGGACGTCCTCGCCCGTCACCGGGTCCTTTTCGGTGCCCTTGGCAGAGGTGTTGCCGCCGGCAAAGTTGGTGTTCCGCTTGTCCGCACCGAGGCGGTTGGAACGGGAAATCAGGTCTTCAACAGTCTTGGCTGTGTTCTGCATGTTCATGCCCTTTAAGCGCCCCATCCGGCTTGCTGGCCGCCTACGCGGTCCTCGTTGATCTTCTTCTGGTAGCCGCTGGCCTTGAATGCAGCCAGCGGGTCCGCGGGCAGCCCGCGGGATTCACGCCACTCGGCCAAGACAGGCCGGACGTCGGTGTAGAAGGCATCGTTGAAGATGCCGTTGGCTGCGAGCACGTCACCGGCGCGCTGCGCTTCGGCCAAGGCTGCGGTGTCCACCAGCAGGGCCCGGGCGGTCATTTCCTGGACGTTCAGGACCGAGCGGATTTGGCCCGGAATCTTCTCTTCCAGGTTGTGGCACTGGTCCAGCATCAGGGCAACGCCCGAATCCTTGCCGAAGCCACCGCCGCGGATCACCTCGTGCATAATGCGGAAGAGCTGGAACGGATCAGCGGCACCCACGATGAGGTCGTCGTCGGCATAGAAGCGCGAGTTGAAGTCGAACGAACCAAGCTTGCCTAGGCGCAGCAGCTGCATCACGATGAACTCGATGTTGGTGCCGGGGGCGTGGTGGCCGGTGTCCAGGCAGACGAACGCCTTCTCGCCCAGCGCGAGGGTCTGCGCATAGGACGTGCCCCAGTCAGGAACATCGGTGTGGTAGAAAGCCGGCTCGAAGAACTTGTACTCCAGCACCAGGCGCTGCTCATCACCCAAGGCAGCGTAGATTTCCTGGAGGGATTCGGCCAGGCGGTCCTGGCGGCCGCGGATATCGTCCTGGCCCGGGTAGTTGGTGCCGTCCGCCAGCCAGATCTTCAGGTCCTTCGAGCCCGTGGCGTGCATGATCTCGATGCAGTCCAGATGGTGGTCGATGGCGCGGCGGCGCACCGCCTCGTTGGACGAGGTCAGCGAACCGAACTTGTACTCATCGTCCTGGAACGTGTTGGAGTTGACGGTGCCCAGGCCCACTCCCAGGCCGGCCGCGTACTCCTTCAGGGCGGCGTAGTCATCCACTTTGTCCCACGGGATGTGGAGCGCAACGGTGGGTGCCAGACCGGTCAGTTCATGGACCTTGGCGGCATCCGCCAGCTTCTCCTGCACGGTCCGCGGCGTACCGGGGGTGCCGAACACCTTGAACCGGGTGCCTGAATTTCCATAGGCCCACGAGGGGACCTCGATGGCAAGCTCCCCGAGCCTGCCCAGCGCCGTTGCTACGTCATTCATTATGGTGGTTCTTTCCGGTGTCTTGGTGTGTGGTCTTGGTGTGTGGTCTTGTTCAGAGCCTTGGTGTGGTGCAGCATGGCTGGCCGTGCGGCAATGCTCCCGGCCCGCTGCTGGAGCGGCAGGTTGCCTCAGCCGGCGGTTGCTTCTGCCGCCGCCAGTTGGCTGTCGAGGTTGAACACTTCCTCCAGGACCTGGAACCCCTCATCGGGTGCCTGGTCCGTGTTCTCGAAGAGTGTGGCCATTTCCGCCTGCCAGCGGGCGTTCACATCGGCCAGGGCCATCCTGGCCCGGGCGGCATCAAAGTCGTCGCACTCGAGGTAGCCGATCAGGAGCCCGTCCTCTGCAAGGAAGAGCGAGTAGTTGTTCCAGCCGGCATCCTTCAGGGCGCGGAGCATTTCCGGCCACACGGCTGCGTGCCGCCGGCGGTACTCGTCCATCAGCGCCAGCTGGACCGACGACCGGAAACACACCCTCATGGGAAACTCTCCTGAACTCATGCATCTTTGAATCGTTTCATTGTTACGATTCAAAGTACTCTTGAACGTGAGCAGGTGTCAAGCAATCCGGGCCCTCTTCTTCAGCAACACTGCCGGATCCACAGGCATTCGAACCATCAGCACGGAGAATCATGAACCGCACAGCCAGCATCAAGGACGTAGCCAACCATGCCAGCGTGGCGGTGGGCACTGTTTCGAATGTGCTGAACTACCCGGACAGGGTCTCGGAACGGACCAAGGAGCGGGTGCTGCGGGCCATCGACGAGCTCGGCTTCGTGCGCAATGACGCCGCCCGCCAGCTGCGCGCCGGCCACAGCCGCACCATCGGCCTGATCGTCCTTGACGTTGGCAACCCCTTCTTCACTTCCGTGGTGCGGGCAGCCGAGGATGCGGCCGCCCTGCAGGGAAGTGCCGTACTGCTGGGAGACAGCGGCCACGATGCCGGCCGCGAGGCAAACTACATCGATTTGTTCCAGGAGCAGCGCGTCCAGGGCCTGCTCATCTCGCCCGTCGGCGATGTGACGGAGCGCCTGGACCTCCTCCGCGAGCGCGGGGTGCCAACAGTCCTGGTGGACCGGCTGGCGGACGAGGAAAAGTTCAGTTCAGTAGCAGTTGACGACGACGCCGGCGGTTACCTCGCTGCCCGGCACCTGCTGGATACCGGCCGCCGTCGGCTCGCCTTTGTGGGTGGCTCAACTGCCATCCGCCAGGTGGCGGACCGACTGCAGGGCGCCCGGCGCGCGGTGAAGGATGAGCCGGACGCCACCCTGGAGGTGCTGGCGTCGGAGGGCATGACAGTCCTGGCCGGACGCAGCGTGGGCAACACCCTGGTGGAGCGGAACCGGGAGGACCTGCCGGACGGGATCTTCTGCGCGAACGATCTTCTGGCGCTGGGGATCATGCAGTCACTGACCATGACGCACACCCTCCGGATTCCGGAGGACATTGCCTTGATTGGCTATGACGACATCGACTTCGCCGTTTCCGCAGTAGTGCCTTTGTCCTCCATCCGGCAGCCCACCGAAGCCCTGGGCCGGACAGCCATCGAGCTTTTGGCCGAAGAGGTCGAAGCCCAGCATCCCCGGCACCGTGCAGTCATCTTCACGCCGGAACTGGTGGTCAGGCAGAGCACCGGGGCGCCGTCAGCGAACTGATCCCAGGCCCGCGGGTTACTCGTTGTCCTGCCGCAGCCACTTCATCGACTCGGTCCGGGACGTGAAAAAGCGGGTGGGACAGGGCGGAACGTGGACCCCCAGGAAGAAGTTCGCCAGGATCCGGTCCACAGGGCTGGCGCCCAGGAGGGCGATCCGGTGTGCGGCACACGGGATGGAAAAAACAGACCGTGCCGCCCTGGTGACTGATTCGGTGGTGGCCATGTCCACCAGCATGGGGTAGGTGGCATCCCCCGCTATGTCGTTGACCGCTGCCATAGCCGCCGCGGCGTCCTGTTGTTCTATCCGGACTTTCGGTTCCCAGATAAGGTGGATCACGCCGTCGGAACGCAATTCCACGGTGCCCTTGCCGCCGTCGACCGTTACTGGCTCCATGCCCTGCTCTCCCCTTCGTTTGCAGGCTCCCCCAATTCTGCTCCTGCTTTGACTTCCCGGAACCAACTTAGACCCCAGCGCCGTTCCAAGCGCATTCACAGCCTTTCCCCAGACTTCATGAACAGAAGCCACAGGCCCGGACGGTATGAAGGAAACATGACAGATCGCGGCAGACCGGAACCGGCACTTATTGTCCTGCTGGGAATCGATGGTGCCGGCAAGTCCACGGCTGCCAGGGAGGTGGAGAAGCTGCTTCCGGACACTCCGGTACTGGTCCTGGGCAACTACTCGGGCAGGAAAACCGTCCTTGCCCTTGCGCAGCGCTTCAATGCGCCCCTACCCGTCCACCTTGCCGATGTCCTGGAAACCACGGTCCGGGTCTTCAATGTCCTGCTCAACCATCTGCGGGCGGCCCGGTTCGAGGGCGTTGTCATCATGGACAGGCACCTCTACTGCCAGCTGGCGCTGCGGAAAGCCCGTGGCATCCGCCGCAGCCGTGGGCTCTCAACGCTGTTGCGGGTGCTCCCGCAGGCACAGGCAGTGGTCTACTTCGACGTCACAGCGGAGCAGGCTCATGAACGGATCATGTTGCGGGGCGAGGACCAGGAGAACCTTGGGGACCTTGAGAAGTTCCGGATGGGGTACGCCGGACTGCCCTGGTACCCCGGCTTTATCCTGGTAGATGCCGGTACCAGCATCCAGAGCAGCGCTGCACAGCTGAAGCAAGTGATAGCCGGTGTTACGGCACAGGCTGAGCCCCTGGCCCAGGCCCCGGCCCAGGGCCAATAGCCTCCAAGCCAAATGTCTTTCGGTCAACCCCGTTACTGCTCTTGTGGACCGGGGGGAGCAGAAGCAAGGATTGGCTATGGAAGACCTGCGGCACACAGCCAGAGCCCTGCTGCAGCGGAAGGATCTTGGCCTGATCGATCTGTGGGTTCTCTATTGGAACCACGGAGGGCACTGCCACCCCTTTGATTTTGATGCGTTTATCCACGAGATCATGCCCGCCAAGTGGTTCGATATGGAAGCCCTGCAGGTGGCGGTGGAACAGTTGTCGCTGGAAGCCGTTGCCTGAGCGCCGGCCTACAGCTCAAAGACCCGGCAAATCCGCTACCGCTGGCCGGAATCCCGGTTCACGTTCCAACCTTATGGGTAGGAATGAGGGATGAACGGCCCAAGCCAGGGCGGGGGCGGATTGGAGCAGCAGATGCAGGAGGCAGCACGGGGGCGTACCCTGCTGGTGGCCGCAGCAAGGGGCGCAGTCTGCGGCCTGGCAGGGGCGGCAGTGATGACGGCGAGCGAAAAAGTCGAGCAAATTTTAACGCAGCGGCCGGACTCTTATGTGCCGGCCCGGACGCTGCTGACCCTCCTCGGCAACAGGCCAAGGCAGGAGGACAAGCCCCTTTTATGGAATCACGCGATGCACTGGGGCACCGGGGCGGCGCTTGGAGCACTGCGCGGCATATGGTCGGCAACAGGCATCCGGGGTCCTTTTGCCACCATGAAGCACACGGGCTTCCGCCTCGCGTTCGACCAGACACTCGAGAATGCCACGGGGATGGGAGCCCCTCCCTCAACGTGGACTCCGCGGGAGCAGATTGTTGATGTATTGCATAAGGCGGTTTATTCGGCAGCTACAGGCCTGGCCGCCGACCGTTGGATCCCGCCGGCGCTCGAATCCCGTAAAGGGGCCACCAGCCACTAGGGCGGAGGATTGATGCACGGGTGTCCACGCGTCGCAGCTTTTTGGTTGGCGCCGCGGCGCTTTTGGCAGCTTCCGGCTGCGCTGCCTGCTCCGGAGTAGACATGGACCGTCCCCAGCAAGCGTCGCTGGACTTCGCCTCCTTGAAGGCCAGGCCCTCAGTCAATCCGGACCGGATCCCTGTCCCCGGGCAGCAGTCTTTGGCTCTGGAAGCTGTCCGGGACACGCTGCTCTACGTACCGCACTCCCTGCAGCCGGGCCGGCAGGCTCCGCTGGTCCTCCTGCTTCATGGAGCTGGAGGTGAAGCAGGCGGCGGATTAGCATTGTTGTCCGGTTTTGCCGAATCGCACAAGCTGATTCTGGCGGCGCCTTCTTCCCGCGGTTCTACTTGGGACGGTGTACGGGGAGCCTTCGGCCCCGACATCCGGATGATCAATAAAAGCCTGGAACGTATTTTCCAACTGGTGTCCGTGGATCCGGACCGGACGGCCGTGGGCGGCTTCTCGGACGGGGCTTCCTACGCCCTGGCCCTGGGCCTGGCGAACGGGGACCTCTTTTCAAAGATCATTGCGTTTTCCCCCGGATTTGTTCCACCGGTGCCGCGCCAGGGCAAGCCGCGTCTCTTCGTCTCCCACGGAGACTCAGACGGCGTGCTGCCGATTGACCGGACCAGCCGCCGCCTGGTTCCAGCCCTGCAAAGCGAGGGCTACGACCTGACGTACCGCGAGTTCCAAGGCGCTCATACGGTGCCTGCCGGCATTGTCCTCGAAGCTGTGGACTGGCTGGGCTGGCAGGCGTGACGCCATATTGCCAGGGCCTGGCAGTTCAGTATCGCGGCAAGAGGCAGGGAGCCATCAAGGCCGGGTCCGCGCGCGCTTAAGCATCAAACCAGCCCCCAGGACCAATGCAAGCCCACTTTGAATCGTTATATTACTGGACGGGAAGGCCGCCTGTGCTTCACACTTGAATCCGGAAAGCGCTTGCCCACATCGGGTCTCGCGCCGGGAAAACAGCCCTCCGGGGCCGAATGGAGCACCATGGGAACACCAACTGCCACAGACGCCGGGACCCAGGCCAGCGGGGATACTCCTGCAACCGATCCTCACACCACTGCAGTCCGGGCAGCGTCGGCAGGCGAATCTTCGCCCGGACTGGGCGATGGACGTGCAGCCAAGGTGGCGCTGGTAGGTGTCCACGGCTTCGGGACCCACCACCTGCGTAACCTTGAACGCCTCCAGGCCGCCGGCGTCGTCGATCTTGTTGCCGTGGCCGATCCCAATCCCCCTGCCGCGGGCTCGGTCCCTGAGACAGCGCATGTCTTCCCTGGCCTTACGGAACTGCTCGCGGAGACCAGCGGCCTGGACCTGATCATTGTTGCCACCCCCATCCAGACGCACGCGCCGCTGGGCCTGGCAGCCCTGGCCACCGCCGCCGACCTCTACCTGGAAAAGCCTCCCGTCGCCTCGCTGGCGGACTTCAACCGAGTCGTCGACGCAGCCGCTGCCTCCGGCCGAAGTGTGCAGATCGGGTTCCAGAGCCTGGGCTCGCAAGCACTGGCGGGCATCGAAAAGCTCCTCGCCGACGGCACCATCGGAACCTTGCAGGGCATCTCCGCGACCGGCCGCTGGGTCCGGGACCGGGCGTACTACAAGCGGTCCCGGTGGGCCGGCAGGCGGACCATTGACGGCGTGGATGTGGTGGACGGCGTGGCCACCAATCCCCTGGCGCATGCGGTGGCAACAGCACTGAGGATCGCCGGGGCTCGCACGACGGCGGACCTTGCATCGCTCGAAACTGAGCTGTACCGCGCCAACCAGATCGAGTCCGATGACACATCAGTGATCAGGATCCGCACCAGCGCCGGCCTGCCCATCACGTGCGCCCTGACGCTGTGTGCCACGGAATCCGTGGAACCGTATGTGACGCTCCAGGGCTCGGCCGGCACCGCCGTCTTCCACTACACGGAGGACCGCCTGGCCGTTGAGACGGCGCAGGGCCGGACCGAGGAGGTCTTTGGCCGGGATGACCTGACTGAGAACCTGCTGGCCCACCGCAGGAACGGCACCCCGCTTCTGAGCCCGCTCCTGGACAGCGGCGCCTTTATGCTCGTCCTGGAAGCCATCCGCACCGCGCCGCTGCCCGCACCGATTGACGGAAAGCACGTCCAGTGGGAGGGCGAGGGAGATTCGGCCCACGCCGTGGTCCCCGGCATCGAGGATGCCCTGGAACGCTCGGGCGCGCAGCACGCCACGTTCAGTGAGCTGGGACTCCCCTGGGCCACCTCGGCACCGCACGGGTTCAGCCTGCCGGGATCCTGAATGGCTTCCTGAAAGCGCCGCCCGCCGGTGGCTGGTCAGCCCCGGCGGCGCAGCCTAAGGAATTAGGGGCGCAGGCGGCGGGAGTTCCGCCACAGCAGCAAACCGATCACGACGGCGGACAGGATACCTCCGGCACCGGTGGCCACCAGCCCCAGGCGCACCCCCAACTGCTCAGTCAGCCAGCCGGCCAACAGCCCGCCCATCGCGTGTCCGCCCAGCAGCAGCGGCAGGTAAAGCGCCATCACCCGGCCCCGGATTTCGGGGCCTGCCTCGAGCTGGACGGCGGTGGCCGCACTGGTCAGGAACAACAGGGTCATCAGGCCGACCACCACCAGCATCACGGTGAAGAGGATGAGGTTGGGCATCAGGGCCGCAACCAATTGGGCGAGCCCAAAGAGGCCGGCCGCCAGGACAATCCCCTTCCGGCCCAGCGTCCGCAGGCGCGCGGCCAGCAACGCACCGGCCAGGGCACCAACTGCGCTGACAGTGTTGAAAAGGCCGAACCCTTCAACGCCGTTGTGCCAGACGCGTGCTGCAAAGGCAGCCAGCACCACGGGACCGTTCATTCCAAACATCCCCAGCAGCCCGGCCAGCGCGATGATCAGCAGCAGGGAGGGCCGGTCCTTGACGTACCGGAACCCGGCCAGGAGCTGGCCCCTTCCCCGTGCCGCGGGAGTGCTGGGGTGCAACTCGGCGGGGCGGATAGCGGCGATCATGCACAGGACCAGCACGCACAGCAGGGAGTTGGCCGCGAATGCTGCTGCTGAACCGGCCTGGGCAATGAATGCCCCGGCCAGCGCCGGCCCGGCCATAGCGCCCAGCTGGCCGATGGCATTGTTGAGGCCGATGGCGGGGCGCAGCGCGGTATCACCCACTACTTCATTAACGAAGACGGTGGTGGCGGGCTGATTGATGGCCGACGTAACACCGAGCGCGATGCAACTGGCGTAGACGGCCCAGACGGTGATGGTTCCGCTTGCTGCCCATGCGGCAAGTCCCATGGCAAGCAGTGCGATAACGGCCTGGCAGGCCAGCATGATGCGGCGCTTGGGAAAGAGATCCACCAACAGGCCGCTGAGCGGGCCCACCACCAGCATGGGCAGGAATTGCAGGGCAACAGCCACACCCACTGCGGCGGGACTGCCGGTCAGCTGCAGCACCAGCCAGTCCTGCGCCAGCCGCTGCATCCACACCCCCACACTGCCGGTGAAGAGCAGCACCAGGAAGATCCGGTAATTGCGCTGGGTCAGGGGCTGGTACCACGGCGGCTGGTTCTGTGAAGGACGGAGAGACTGCTGGGAACGTTGGCGGTCGGAAGACACGTCGGACTCAACTCAATAGTGACGGACAGGACCGGGGATGCCTGGTGGGGAGCTGGATACTTCAGGCGCGGTTGGAGCGCATTTTGACGGCGGCCGAGGCCAGGATCAGGATGCCGGGGACCACCACGAACAGCGCTGCAAGCATCCAGACGAACACCACGGCCCCGAAGAGCGCCGCAATCAGCAGGAGGGATCCCGTCCAGTCCCGCACGGACACGGCCTGCCCGGTTTCGAGGGCGGAGCGCCAGGCGCTGCGGGCGTCGGAACTGCGGGCGTGTGCGTTGCGGGCGTCTGCGCTTCCGGCCCGGGCGCGTAAATCCGCGCCACCGGAGACGTCGTGGCCCGTGAAGTCCGACCAGGCTGCGGTGGTGCGCAGGAGCAGGACGGCACCCGCGGCGGCGAGGACCAGCGTGGCAGGCAACACCACTTCCCGGCCGGGAAGCTGCCCCACCCAAGCGAGCAAAAGGTTAAGGACAATCACGACGGCGGCTGCCGCCGTCGTAATTCCCAGCTTCCAGCTGCCGGGCAGGGCAGCCTTGAACGTGCCCCAGAGGCCGCGGACGGAATCGTCACGGCCGGAGAGGTGACGTTCGAGATGGGTGATCCCCGCCGCATAGGCGGCGGGGATCGTCACGAGCGGGATGGACAGCACCAGTACCAGCACGCCGGCCAGGAGGGTCTCGGAGAACAGCGCGAAGCGGTTGACCGGGACGGGTTCGTGGTGGTTCTGTGCGGGGGTGGTGCTGTCCATGACGCTCATTTTCTGTTGGATTCTTCCGTTAGCCCTTGAGGCCCTGGGTGGAGACGCCTTCGACGATGTAGCGCTGGAAGACCAGGAAGAAGATCAGCACCGGCAGCAGTGCGAGGACGGACATGGCGATCATGGCGCCGTAGTCCGAGCTCTGGGTCTGGTCCACGAAGAGGCGCAGGGCCAGCGGCAGCGGGTACTTTTCGGGCGTGTTCAGGTAGAGCAGCGGGCCCAGGAAGTCGTTCCAGCTCCAGATGAAGGAGAAGATCGAGGTGGAGATCAGGGCCGGCTTCATCAGCGGCAGCATGATGGAGGTGAAGATCCGGACGTGCCCGGCGCCGTCGATCCGCGCCGCCTCGTCCAGCTCAGCGGGCAGGTTGCGCATGAACTGGACCATCAGGAACACAAAGAACGCATCGGCGGCAAGGAACTTGCCGATCAGCAGCGGGACGTAGGTATCAACGAGGCCAAGCTGCTGGAAAACGATGTACTGCGGAATGATCACCACGTGGAATGGCAGCAGCAAGGTGGCGATCATCATGCCGAAGAAAATGCTGCGGCCGGGGAACTTGATCCTCGCAAACGCATAGGCGGAAACCGACGCGGAGAGGATGGTTCCCACCACGGCGCCAATCGCCAGGATCAGCGAGTTGGTGAAGAACTGCAGGGTGGAGACGCCGCCGATGCCCTCCATAGCCGTGACGAAGTTGTCGAAGCTGAAGTTGCTCGACCACAGCGACGTGTTGCCTCCGCCGATCTCGGCGTTCGGTTTGAAGGATGAGGCGATCATCCACAAGCCCGGGTAAAGGACCACGGCCGTGAGTGCGAGAGCCACCACGTGGAAGAGGGTGCTCTTGGCGCGCTTGGCCCCTGCCGATTCGGACTTGGGGTTGTAGTGCGGCACCTGTGCGTCCGCAGTGGACTGTGTGGGAGTTGCCATGGTTGTCATTTAGCATCACCGCTGTAGTGGACCCAGGACTTGGACGTGCGGAAGAAGATGAGGGTAATGATGCCCACCACGATCACCAGCAGCCAGGCCATTGCCGAGGCATAGCCCATCCGGAAGTCGCTGAAGCCCCGCAGGTACAGGTAGAGGGTGTAGAAGAGGGTGGAGCCGGCAGGGCCGCCTTCACCGTTGGAGATGATGTAGGCCGAGGCGAAGATCTGGAACGCGTGGATGGTTTCCATCAGCAGGTTGAAGAAGATCACCGGGGAAAGCATGGGCCAGGTGATGTTGAAGAACTTCCGCACGGGGCCTGCACCGTCCATGGACGCTGCTTCGTAGAGATCATTGGGGATCTGCTTCAGGCCGGCAAGGAAAATCACCATCGGGGCGCCGAACTGCCACACCGTCAGGAGGATGAACATCGGCATGGTCATGGAGGGGTTGCCAACCCAGCCGCCCAGGTTGATCCCGAAGATGGACAGGCCCTGGTCCACGGGACCGTTGTCGCCGAACATGGCCTTCCAGACGATGGCGATGGACACCGACGCACCGATCAGGGATGGAGCATAGAAGGCGGAGCGGTAGAAACCCTGGCCGCGGCGCTTGCTGTTCAGCAGCATCGCCACCGCCAGTGCCGCGGCGAGCTTCAGCGGGGTACCGAAGACCACGTAGCCCACAGTCACGCCCACCGACTGCAGGAACCGTTCGTCCTGGAAGAGGGTGGTGTAGTTGTCCAGGCCGATCCACTTGGGCGGATCGAACAGGTTGTAGTTGGTGAAGGACAGGTAGAGCGAGGAAATCATGGGCCCGACAGTGAGGGCGATGAATCCCAGCAGCCAGGGCAGCAGGAAGGTGTAGCCGGCGCGGGCGTCCGCCCCGCGCTGCCTTGACTTGCGCAGCGCGGGAGCGGACGACGTCGAACGCCTGCTCAGTGTTGGGCTTTGAGTCACGAGTTCATTCCGTCAGTTGTGGACGTCTTGGTCAGACAGTCTGCCTGATCAGGCGTTCTGCTTGATGAGATCTTCGGCTTCCTTGAACCATGCGTCGGCTGCGCCGTCGATGGTCAGCTTGCCGTAGTTCAGGTCCGAGGAGACGCGCTTGAAGGAAGCTTCCAGGGTGCCGAAGCCCACAATGGGCGGCTGCGGAGCGTCCTTAAGGTACTTTTCAATGGACTTTTCGTAGTCCACTACCAGCTTGTCGGTGCCTTCGAAGGTGGTGCCGTCACGCTGGGTCTTCGACGCCGGAACACCGCGGGAGGTCTTGAAGATCTGGCCTACCTCGGGATCGTTGACCATGAAGTCGATGAAGCGGGCTGCAGCATCCTTGTACTTGGTCTTGGCGCTGGCCACCATGAGCATGGACGGCTTCAGGAACAGGCCCAGGTTGTCCTTGTCATCCGACGGGACGGGAACCAGCTTGAGCTCCTTCGCGCCGCTGTCCGCCAGGTAGCCGGCCATGAAGTTGTCCCACGTGACTTCGGTGGCGGTGACGTTGGAGCCGAACGGCGACTTGGGGGCGAGCTGGGTGACGCGCTCTTCAGAAACGATGGCAGGGGTGCCGCGCAGGCCTGCGGTGGTGTTCCACCACTTTTTCATGTCGTCCTTGGTGAAACCGAGCTTGCCGTCCTCGGTGAAGGCCTCGATGCCATTCTGGCGCAGCCAGATGTTGAACATCCACCAGACGCCGGTGTAATCCGTGGAGCCGAAGAGGGCGCTGTTGCTCTTGGTGCCCACCTCGGTGAGGAAGTCGTTGAATTCCTTGTAGGTCCAGGAGCCGTCCGGCTCTGCGACGCCCAAGGATGCCAGCTTGGCCGGATCGTAGTAGACGGCGAAGGCGTTGGTGCTGGTGGGGATGCCGTAGGTCTTGCCCTTGATCTGGCCGGAGGGCAGGAGGGACTTGTCAAAGGCGTCCGTGTTGATCTTGACGGTGCCCAGGTCCAGGAGCTGGTTGCGCTGGCCGTAATCACGCAGGTAGGACAGATCCCACTGCATCACGTCCGGCAGGCCGCCGCCGGCGGCCTCGGTGGCACGCTTCTGCCAGTAGCCGGCGAAGTCGGTGAAGTTGCCGTTGACCTTGATGTCCGGGTTCTTCGACTCGAACAGGGCAATGGCCTTGCGGGTGCGCTCGGCGCGGTCGTCGTTGCCCCACCAGGTGTAGTTGATGGTGACCGGCTTCTCCGCGGAGCCGGTTTCTCCGGAGGAGCTGGGGCCAGTTCCACAAGCCGCCAGTGCCGCGGCAGATGCGGTGCCGACGGCTACGGTGGTAAGGAAATGCCTTCTGTTGATCATGGGAGCCTCCTTGCTCGATGTGTGCAATCCCAGTGCCCGAATCTACAACGTGAGTAGTGAGCTGGCTTACACGGCTTCTGAAACGATACAATATCTGCATTCCCGGAAATGGGCAAGCGTTTTCCAAGATCTGATTTTCACGGCACATCCATCTTCCCAGCAGACAAAGGAGTCCCATGACTTTGCAGGAAACATCCAGCCCGGCCAGCGTCTGGAACAACATCGAAGGCATCGCCTACGGCGGCGATTACAACCCGGAGCAATGGCCCGTCAGCGTCCGGCTCGAGGACCTGGAGCTGATGAAGGAAGCGGGCGTGAGCTTCCTCAGCGTGGGAATCTTCTCCTGGGCACTGCTGGAGCCGACCGAGGGCACGTACGACTTCGCCTGGCTCGACGAGGTCATGGACAACCTGGCAGGAATCGGCGTCAAGGTGGCACTGGCCACGGCCACGGCCGCTCCCCCTGCATGGCTAGTACGGAAGCATCCGGAGATCCTGCCGGTCACAGCTGACGGAACCGTGCTGGGGCCGGGGTCGCGGCGGCACTACACGCCGTCGTCGGCCGTCTACCGCCGTTACGCCACTGGAATCACCCGCAAGCTGGCCGAGCGGTACAAGGACCACCCGGCCTTGGCGCTCTGGCACGTGGACAACGAACTGGGCTGCCACGTCTCAGAGTTTTACGGCGAGGAGGATGCCGCCGCCTTCCGGGCGTGGCTGGAGCGCCGGTACGGGAGCATCGATGAGCTGAACGCATCCTGGGGTACGGCTTTCTGGTCCCAGAACTACGGCTCGTTCGACGAGATCCTGCCGCCCGCCGTCGCGCCGTCCACGCTTAACCCGGGCCAGCAGCTGGACTTCCAGCGGTTCAACTCATGGGCCCTGATGGACTACTACCGGGAGCTCGTTGCCGTCCTGCGTGAGGTGACTCCCGGCGTGCCGTGCACCACCAACCTGATGGCCTCAAGCGCCACCAAGTCCATGGACTACTTTGACTGGTCCAAGGACCTGGACGTCATCGCCAACGACCACTATTTGGTGGCTGCCGACCCCGAACGGCAGATTGAACTCGCGTTCAGCGCGGACCTCACCCGCGGCATCGCGGGGGGTGACCCGTGGATCCTGATGGAACATTCGACGTCGGCGGTCAACTGGCAGCCGCGCAACCAGCCCAAGATGCCCGGCGAAATGCTGCGCAACTCGCTGGCCCACGTGGCCCGCGGTGCGGATGCTGTGATGTTTTTCCAGTGGCGGCAGAGCTTCGCCGGCTCGGAGAAGTTCCACTCGGCCATGGTGCCGCACGGCGGACGGGACACGCGCGTATGGCGCGAGGTGGTGGACCTGGGAACGGCCTTGAAGCGGCTGGCACCGGTCCGCGGTTCCCGGGTGGAGTCGCGCGTTGCCATCGTGTTCGATTACGAGGCGTGGTGGGCCAGCGAAATCGATTCCAAGCCGAGCATCGATGTGAAGTACCTGGACCTGCTGCGGGCCTTCCACCGGTCGCTGTTCCTGCGGGGCGTTTCCGGGGATATGGTGCACCCTTCTGCTTCCCTTGAGGGGTACGACCTCGTGCTGGCGTGCACCTTGTACTCGGTTACTGACGGGGCGGCCGCCAATATTGCCGCTGCAGCCTCCGCCGGCGCCACCGTGCTGGTGAGCTACTTCAGTGGCATTGTGGATGAGAAGGACCATGTAAGGCTGGGCGGCTACCCGGGCGCGTTGCGGGAACTGCTGGGCGTGCGGGTGGAGGAATTCCATCCCCTGCTGGCGGGCACGCAACTGAAGCTGAGCGACGGGGCGGTTTCCTCCGTTTGGAGCGAGCACGTTCACCTCGCCGGCGCGGAAGCCCTTCAAACCTTTACGGAGTACCCGCTGGAAGGCGTTCCGTCCTTGACCCGGCACTCCGTGGGCTCCGGGGCGGCCTGGTACATGGCCACGTTCCCGGACCGGGAAGGCATCGAGTCGGTTGTTGACCGGTTGCTGGAGGAATCCGGTGTTGCGCCAGTTGCAGCTGCCGATCCTGGTGTGGAGCTGACCCGGCGCCGCTCCGACGACGGCCGCAGTTTCCTTTTCGCGATCAACCACTCGCGTTCGTCCGGGACAGTTCAGGCTTCCGGTGTCGACCTGCTGTCCGGCGATCGGTTTGATGGCTCGGTTCCTGCCGGCGGAGTTGTGGTGGTTGCGGAGGACTGACGCGCTTCAGTTATCCACATAGGAGCGAGGGTAGTCAGGTTCTGTCAGTGCCCTTTGGCAGAGTTGTCCTATGGAGGCCATTGGGGATCAGCTCGCGGAGTTCGGCGGCTTTTTCATCGCGCCTGCACTGGTTCCTGATGGCTCCCTAGGCGCTGATTCTGCAGTTCAGCCTGATGCGACTTCGGGCGTTTGCCGGTCTGCTGCCCTGCGCGCCGGGATTGTCAGACCCCCTGACCAGAATGGGGTTATGGAAGCCATTGGGGAACGGCCTGAGTATTACGGCGGCAACGTCGTGGTGCTCGGACGGGCCGGGGTTGTTGCCTCGTCTGGCGCATTGGATCTCAGCGGTCCGGCCGCCGGCGCCTCGCGCCCTATTTCCGGCTCCTGCCCTAACGCGTACGACGACGGCACCCCGCTTAGGCCCGGCTGGCACCTTCACGCTGTACCCACCAAGGCCACCCAAGCTGGCGCCGCATCAGGCGCATCGGCCGCATCAGAAGCAGAGCCCACGCAGGCTGATTCCGCAGCAGCCACGTCTGTAACAGGGCCCGCGCACGCTGACTCCGAACTGGCCGCGCCTACAGAGTCTGAATCCCAACCAGTCGCATTGGCAGCCGAGCACACTCAAGCTGACTCCGAACCGGCCGCATTGGCAGCCGAGCCCGTGGAGGCTGATTCCGAACCGGCCGCATCGGCAACAGGGCCGACGGAGGCTGGCTCAGCCCCAGCCGGTTCTGTAACAGGGCCGGTCCCGGCAGATTCCCTGCTTGTTGGGGAGCCGCTGGGTCTGGCGGAGCTCGGCAGGCTCCTGGCGCAGGCCGCTGCCGCCGCGCCTTCGATTCTTGCCGGGGCCAGCTACGTTGAAGCCGCCAACTACGCCGCTGGAGTGGAAGATCTCTCCCGGACCATGGAGTACCTGCAGGTCCTCTGCGCCGGGACCGTGGACCGGACCCGCACCCAGGCCATCGCCGCCGCGGACGCCGCCCGCGCCAGCCGCTCCCACACCCGCACCGGCCCTGGCACCGGCAAGGGCTGGGTCACCGGCTGGGACAACGGCGTCGAAACCCTGAACGAAACAGACACCCACTGGCCGGGTGGATCTACACCCTGTGACACCGGGACCGTGAGCGCGACCGACTCCCGGGACCAGGTCGTCACCTCACCGGCCGATGACGGCTGCGCCAACACCGCCGAGTCTCTCCGGCTCCTGCTGCGGATCGGCAAAAGCGAAGCCAACCGCCGCCTGGCCCTGGCAAAAGACATCCTGCCCGCAACCACCCTCACCGGCGACACCATCCCCGCAGCCCGCCAGCACCTCGCCACCGCACTCACCCCCACCAACACCAGCCTGGACATCCTGAACACAGATGACAGCACCAACACCAGCGATGAAGACCAGGCCGAACAACCCGCTGCCTGCCCGGCAGTGTCTTCCCGGGCCGGGACGATCATCGCCCTGACCCTGAACCGGCTCCAGCACCTCACCACACCCGAAAAACTGGCCCTGATCGAAGAAAACCTCACCACCACCGCGGCCACAGCGGACCCCGACTTCCTCGCCCGCGTCGCCCGCCGCTGGGCCGACACCATCGACGCCGACGGCACCGAACCCAGCGAAGAAGCCCTCCGCCACACCCAAGGCGCCTTCATCCGCAAACCCCGCCACGGCCTGCACCACCTCGAAATCTTCGCCACCACCGACCAATACGAACACCTCCTCACCGTCATGAACACCGCCACCAACCCCCGCACCACCACACCCATGCACGGCACACTCACGGCAGCCGCCTCAGCGACCGGTGCCGCCCTGGCAACGGCCACGGAAACCAAGGTTGATGGCACCGGCACAACGGGCAGCCAGGAGCACGCCAGCCAGGACCACGCCAGCCAGGACGGATCAAACCAGGACGGGGTCTGGAACGAGACCAACACCGGCCCGGACCTGGACCGCCGTACCCGCCCCCAAAAACAACTCGACGGACTCGTCAGCGCCGCCAAAACAGCCCTGGCCACCAACACCCTGCCCACCACAGGCGGCAACCGCCCCCAAATCATCGCCACCATCAACTACCAACACCTCCTCCCCCACCACACCAGCGCCACGAACATCCCCACAGGCACAGAAACAAGCACCGGCACCACCCCCCGGACCAGCACCCCGCCAGGTCCGGGCACCGAGGACGGCAACGGGAACGGCACACACCCCAACGGCAGCGAAACCGGCACCGGCACGGGGAACTTTGTCTTCACCGGGCCCGTCGCCGCCGCCACCCTGCGAAAAATCGCCTGCGACGCCGACATCATTCCCGCCATCCTCGGCACCCACGGCGAACTCCTGGACCTCGGCCGCAAAACCCGGCTCTTCACCCTCGCCCAACGCACCGCCCTCACCACCCGCGACCAAGGCTGCGCCTTCCCCAACTGCACCATCCCCGCCCCCTGGTGCGAAGCCCACCACATCACCTACTGGTCCCACGGCGGCCCCACCAACATCGACAACGGAGTCCTCCTCTGCAGCGGCCACCACCACCTCATCCACAAAGAACAATGGACCATCACCACCACCAACAACACCCCCTGGTTCACACCCCCAAAACACCTCGACCCCCACCAAAAACCCCAACAAAACACCTACTTCAAACCACCCCCACCACCAACACCCCGCGAATAAACCCAGTAATCCACGCCCCGCGTCTGGCACGTGCACTGACAGCCAAAACTTTTGCGGGGTGTCCGCGGACGGCTCAATCTTGCGAGTACGCAGGCGGACTTTGATTGATCTCTCAATCGCCCCCCTCCGACAAAGGAGCCCCGGCAACTGAAGCCTCGGCCTCCTCCAGCCGCCGAGCAATAACAGGGTTAGGGGCCCACGAATTGCTTAACGAGCAGAAAGCCCCTTAAACAGCTCCATCCCGGGAGGAACCGAAGGTTCCCGCCGGGACGGAGCTGCCACCCGCCGTCGGACGTTATGAGCGGAGGAGGCGTCCACCCAAGTTGTCCAGAGCCGTGTTGGCGGCGTGAAGACTAGCTGCTGATTGCGGACTTCATCTCGTCGTGCGCCTTCTTGCCTGCTTCCTCCGTGGAGAGCCGTTCGAAGAGCACCTCTGAGGTGTAGCGCTTGATGATTTCCTGGATCGCGCCCGCACCCTTCGGCGGCGGAGCCGGAGCCTCACCGAGGTCATCCTTGATCTGGTCGATGAACTTAACCACCTTGACGTCGGAGGGGGTCAGCTTGGATTCGATGGCTGCCCGGACCTCAGAGTTGGGGTAGACGCCGCGGTCGGCCAGGAGGGCCTCGCCGGCCTTGACGTTGTTGGCCAGGAAGTTGATGAACTTGGCGGTTTCTTCCGGGTGCTTGGTGCGGGAAGAGGCCGACCAGAATTGTGACGCCTTGTACCAGAGCCCGGCATCATCGGCGGAACCGGTCTTGGTGGGGAACCGCAGGATCTTCAGGTCTCCACCGGATGCCTTTTCCAGAGCGGGAGCCTGGTTGGACCACCAGAAAGCCATGCCGTTCTTGCCTGTTGCGAGACCACTCTGGTCCAGCGGTGCGGCCTCGGCCTCTACCACCTCGGACGCGGACGGGACTGCCTTCTTCTCGCTGAGCTCCTTCAGGAACGCCCACCACTCGGCGATGTCGCCCGGCTCGAAGCCCAGCTTGCCGTCAGAGGTGTAGAGGGATTTCCCGTTCTGGCGGAGCCATACGCCCAGCGACGCCTCATCGGTTCCATAGGCGGCCGCACCGTAGGTGCCCTTGGGGGACTTGGCCGTAATGTCCGCGGCGATCCGCTCAAAATCCTCCCAGGTCCACTTGGAATCGTCCGGCAGCGGGACACCCGCGGCTTCGAACACCTTGGGGTTGGCCAGGATGGTGGCGGCGTTGATGCCGGCCGCGATGCCCGTCAGGCCATCTTCGCCCTTGCCGGCGTTGAGCGCGGCTTCGTCGAGCTTGGAAGTGTCGATGTCGTACTTTGAGAGGTCAAGAAGCGCGCCACGGCTTGAGTACTCGGTGATGTACTTTTCGTCCATCTGGATGATGTCCGGTGCATCATTGGCAGCAACCTGGGTAGCCAGTTTGTCCCAGTAGCCGCTCCAGTCGCCGAATTCCGGCTTGACCTTGATGTTGGGGTTCTCAGCTTCGAACTGCTTGATGGCTTCCTGGGTCAGCTGGGCCCGCTTGTCGCCGCCCCACCAGGAGAACCGCAGTTCAACGGGGCCATCGGAACTTTGCTGGCCGGATCCCGCGCCGCAGGCACTCAGGCTCAATGCCATGACGACGGCGGCGGCTGCTGCAATGCCGGTCTTGCGTAAGGGGCGGCGTCCGCCCGTGGATGGTGTTGCGGCCGGCTGCTTGGTTGCAGCAGAGGCAGAGCGGGAAAAAAGCGGCACTGGTACTCCGATCTTCTTTGATCATGTTGCTGGGGATGCGATGGGGAATAAACTCGTAAACAACAAGGGGTCGAAAGGCTGGAAAGCGTTTTCTGAGCCTAATACTACAAGTCCTCAACTTGTATCACAAGATGTTTTCAAAACTCTTCGCTGGCAGAAACAGCCCGTCGGTAGACGGGCCGTTTCCGGCGGGACTCGGCGCTGGCGCGGTCAGGAAGCTGCCAGGACCAGCCCCAGCGCCTACTTGATGCCGGTGGTGGCGATGCCCTTGATGAGGAACCGCTGGCCGAAGAGGAAGACCAGGAACACGGGCAGGAGGGACACGATGGACATGGCGAACAAGGATCCCCAGCTCGTGGCGGATTGCGAGTCCACGAAGGCCCGCAGGGCTACCGGAACGGTGAACATGTCGGGGTCCGTCAGGTAGATCAAGGCGCCGAAGAAGTCGTTCCAGGTCCAAATGAACGTGAAGATGGTGGTGGTGGCAAGCGCCGGAACCATCAGCGGCAGGATGACCCGCAGGAAGATGCGCGGATGGCCTGCGCCGTCGATCCTGGCGGCCTCATCCAACTCCCGCGGAATACCGCGGATGAACTGGACCATCAGGAACACGAAGAACGCATCAGTGGCCAGCAGTTTGGGAACCAGCAGCGGCCAGAAGGTGTTCACCCAGCCGATCTGCGAGAACAGGATGTACTGCGGCACGATGACCACGTGGAACGGCAGCATGATGGTCAGGAGCATGATGCCGAAGAACAGCTTCTTGCCGGTGAACTGCAGCCGGGCGAAGGCGTAGGCGGCCATCGAGCAGGAGATCAGGTTGCCCAGGATGGACCCGATCACCACAATGGCCGAATTGAGCATGTAGTGGCCGAACGGGTGGGTAAGTGCTGACCAGCCCGAAGTGTAGTTGCCCATCTCCAGGCTGTTCAGCCACAGGCCGGGCTCGCGGAAGATCAGCTCGTTGGGCCGCAGCGAGGACACCACCATCCACAGCAGCGGGTAGATCATCAGCCCGCCGGCAAGGATCAGGATCGCGTGCTTGATGAGGGCTTTGGTCCGCTGCGAGCGGCTGAAAGCCAGGGTGCCGCGGGACTCCCGGACTTTGGGCTTGCGGTGGTTCGTAGGCTTGCCGGCGCCTGACTTCTTGTCCGGGGCGGGCAGCGTCTCAAGCTTAGTCGTCATAGAAAACCCAATACTTAGAAGCGATGAAGTTGATGGCGGTGAAGACGCCGATGATCAGCAGCAGGACCCAGGCCATGGCGGACGCGTAGCCCATGTCGAACTGGCCGAATCCCTTTTGGTACAGGTACAGGGTGAAGAACATGGTGGAGTCCGAGGGCCCGCCGTTGCCGCCCGAGACGATGAACGCCTGGGTGAATGACTGGAAAGAACCGATGATCTGCAACACCAGGTTGAAGAAGATGATTGGACTCAGCATCGGCATGGTGATCTTCCAGAACTGCTGCAGAGTGGTGGCGCCATCAACCTTTGCCGCCTCGTAATACATGTTCGGGATCTGGCGCAGGCCGGCGAGGAAGATGATCATCGGGGCGCCGAAGGTCCAGACGTGCAGGAGGATGATCGAACCCAGCGCAGTGCTCGGATCCGAGATCCAGCCCGGACCCTGGATGCCGAACATGGCAAGGACCTGGTTCACCAGGCCCGTGGTGCCGAAGATCTGCTTCCACAGGATGGCCACGGCCACCGAACCGCCCAGCAGTGAAGGCAGGTAGAACACCGAGCGGTAGAAAGGCAGGCCGCGCAGCCCCTTGTCCAGGACGAGCGCAATCAGCAGGGCCACGGCGAGCTGGAGCGGTACACCGATAAACACGTAGGTGAAGGTCACCCGCAGCGAGTTGTGCAGCCGGGCATCGGTGAGCATTCGGGTGAAGTTCTCCAGCCCCGTCCATTCGGGCGGCTGGAGCAGGTTGTAATCCGTGAAGGACAGGTAGAGGGACATCAGCATGGGGCCGATGGTGATGGCCACCAGGCCAACCAGCCAAGGCAGCAGGAAGATGTAGGCGGCCTTGTTGTCCCGGCCGTTGGCCTTCTTCTCCTCGGCGGTGGCTTTGCCCTTGCGCCGCGAGAACGAGCTCAGTTCGCTGATGGCGCTCACTGCGGCAGCCCCGTTTCGTACTTCCCCGCTGCAGCCGGCATTCCTGCCGGGCGCGGTGCCCTGGGTATGTGCTTAGCGGCCATGTGGTCTCCTTTGGTCATCGTGGCCTCCACGTTTTGGTAACCGCAAAAGCGATCTAAGACGCATACCTCCCCGGCCCGCTTCCTGGAGAAGGTGGCAACGGCTTGGCGATCGTCTATGCGCCACGTGCGGTGGTGCGGTTGAAAAAGCGGCTCGGTACCAAAGTAAACGGTTTCTTGACTCTTGTATAGCCCTTTGTTAGTTTTTGAGAAAACGCTTTCTGTAGCAGGCGTCACATCACCCGGATTCACCTACTAAGGGGCAGGACAATGCGGTTTGGTCTCACGAAGTTATCAATGGCAACAGTTGGCGCGACAGCAGCACTTGCGCTGGTCCTCACCGGTTGCGGGAGCAGCCCGGAGGCAGGGAAGGTAGGGACGGTCGAGGATCCCGTCACCATCCGATTCGCCTGGTGGGGCAACGACTCCAGGGCCAAGACCACGCTCGAGGTCATCAAGGACTTCGAGGCCGCAAACCCCACCATCAGGGTGCAGGGTGAGAACACCGAATTCAGTTCCTACTGGGACAAGATGGCCACCCAGATCGCCGGCGGCACCACCCCGGATGTCTTCGCCATGAGCGGCGCCTACCCCAGCGAGTACGCCACCCGCGGCGTCCTGCTGGACCTGGACAAGGTCAAGGACCAGATCGATACGTCCAAGTTTGCCGAAGGGACCGTGGAGCTGGGCAAAATCGACGGC
The DNA here is from genome assembly GCF_030817835.1 of Pseudarthrobacter sp. W1I19. Taxonomy (NCBI): domain Bacteria; kingdom Bacillati; phylum Actinomycetota; class Actinomycetes; order Micrococcales; family Micrococcaceae; genus Pseudarthrobacter; species Pseudarthrobacter sp. W1I19. Next base: position 657,970 of record NZ_JAUSZR010000001.1, on the reverse strand, counting down.
AAGCAGTACACCATCACAGCCGGCGTTAACGCCATGTCCATGGTGATCGATCCGAAAGTCTTCGAAGCCGCCGGGGTGAAGCTGCCGGACGACGAAACCTGGACCTGGGACGACTACGCGGACATCGCCGCAGAGATCACGAAAAAGTCCCCGGCCGGAACCTTCGGCACAACCCCCATGGCCAACGACTCGTTCCTGGCCGTCTGGGCACGGCAGAACGGGGAAGACCTCTACACCGATGACGGCAAGAAGCTGGGCATCAGCGAGGACACCGCCACCAAATGGTACGAGTTGAACAAGCGGCTGATGGAAACCGGGGGCGCCCCATCCGCATCCCAGACGGTTGAGGACGGCTCGGCACAGCCCGAGATGACCCTCATGGGCCAGGGCAAGCAGGGCATGAAGATCTCCTGGAGCAACCAGATGAATTCCTACTCGGGTTCGCCGCTGGTGATGATGAAGCTGCCCGGCGAGAGCAAGCAGCCGGGATCATGGCTGCGGTCCTCCATGGAATACGCCATCTCCTCCAAGTCGGCACACCCCAAGGAAGCCGCCATGTTCATCAACTACCTGGTGAACAACGTTGACGCCGCCACCAAGATCAAGAGCGACCGGGGCATGCCCGCCAACACCGAGCTCAAGGCCGCCATCACTCCCCTCCTGAAGGAATCCCAGCAGAAGGAAGCCGGGTACCTGGACCGCCTGGCCGAGATGACGATCGAGCCGCCGCTGCCGTTCCCCGCCGGATCATCCGCCACCATGGAGGTCCTCAACCGGTTCAACACGGATGTATTGTTCGGAAAGATCTCCCCGCGGGACGCCGCCAAGGGCTTTATCCAAGAGGTCAACTCGAACCTTGGCTAGTCCCGGGCTGAGGTCCGCCGTAACGATACCCGTCCTTACCAAACCGTGCGAACAGGAGGCAGGCCAGTGAACCGCACTGCCGGACAGAACAGCGCTGCGCTGAGGGGTGAGACTGCGCTGAGGGGTGAGACTGCGCTGAGGGGCGAGACTGCGCTGAGCCCCGAGACCGGGGTGCCTCGTGGTGCTGGGCAGGGCCCGGATGTTGAGTTGTCCCAGCAGGCCCGCCCACCCCGGCCCAGTGCGATTGCCGGCTACGAGGACTGGCCTGCCTACGTTCAGGAACACCCGCGGCACCAGGCTTCCAGCCCACCTGCCCAGGAACTTGCGGACGCCCTGGGCTTGCCCGCTGTGCCGGGCGTGCCTCAAATGCCGGGCGTGCCCGGCGTGCCCGGCACGCCCGGCGTGCCCGGCGTGCCGGACGCACCGGGTGCACAGCCGTCCCCTGATGTCACCGTCCACTGGGAGGAAACGTACGACGGCGTCACCACCTCCCAGCTCAGCTGGCAGCTGGGCTTCGGCCCCCGGACCACAGGCTGGCTGATTCGCCCGGCCGGCGCTGCCGGTCCCCTGCCCGGAATCCTGGCGCTGCACTGCCACGGCGGCAACAAGTTCGGTGGCGCCGACCGGCTCGTGGAACTTCCCGAGTCCCATCCCTCCGCGGAAAGTGCGAGGGCCGGACACTACGACGGCCACGCCCTCGCCACAGACATCGCACGCCGCGGCTTTGCGGTCCTCGCCCACGACACCTTCGCCTGGGGCAGCCGCCGCTTCAACCTCGACGTCCCGCCGTGGCGGACGGCCTCGGCATTTGAGGCGCGGCAGGCGCAATGGCGGGAGGACGGCATCGTTCCCTCCGAGGCAGACGTGTACAACGCCGCAGCCGGATTCCACGAGGACACCGTAGCCAAAACCGCGGGCCTGCTGGGCACCAGCCTGGCCGGCATGGTGGCCCACGACGACCTCGCTGCCCTGGAAATCCTCGCCGGCCTGCCGGATGTGGACCAGGACAGGCTGGGCTGCATCGGTTTCTCCGGTGGCGGCGGCCGCTCCCTGACCCTCGCCGCACTGAGTCCCAGGATCCGGAGCTACGTGGTGACCTGCATGATGACCACATTCCAGTCGCTGCTGCCCGCCCACCTGGACGCGCATTCGTGGCTGCTGCAGACTCCAGGCCTGTGGCGCCTGGGCGACTGGCCGGAGCTGACCGCAAGGTCAGCGGCCAGCCGGCTGCTGGTGCAGTACGCACTGTCTGACGAACTCTTTCCCGAACACGGAATGCGCCAGGCCCACACCATCCTGGAGTCGCTGCACCCACCTGGAATCTATACCGGAAGCTTCTGGCCCGGCGGTCACGTGTTCACCGCCCGGATGCAAGAGGAAGCACTCGACTTCCTCGCCGCCACGCTCCACGTCCTCCCATCATCCACTCCGCCATCCAGCGTCAACTGCCATTCCACCTCCAGTTAGCAATCTCCTCCAGCTTCCAATCCACCTCCCGTTAGCCAGTCCCTGCGTCTTCCAACCCTTCAATTAGCCATCCGCTTCAGTCGCCCTTCCCCTTCAGTCGCCCTCCCCCTTCAGTTCGCCCTCCCCTTCAGTCGCCCTCCCCCTTCAGTTCGCCCTCCCCCTCAGTTCACTCTTCCCTTCTGTAACCAAGGACCATCCTCATGACTCGACCATCCGCCACCGCGGAAAACAGCACCCACCCGGCCGGAGACCCTCCTCCCGCCGCTGCCGCCCATGCCGTTCCGCGCGTAGCCCTGGTAGGCGTCCACGGCTTCGGTGAGCGGCACCTGGCCAACCTGGCGCGGCTTGAAGAAGCCAGCGCCGTCGAGCTTGTTGCCGTGGCGGACCCGAACCCGCCGGCAGAGGGACGGCTGGCAGAGTCAGTAGCCGTTTTCGATGACCTGGCGCAGCTGCTGGCAGCGGACCCGGGCGTCGACGTCGTCATTCTTGCCACCCCCATCCAGACCCATGCTCCCTTGGCACTCGCCGCCCTGTCAGCGGGCAAGGACGTCTATGTGGAAAAGCCGCCGGTGGCCTCACTCGCCCAGTTCGAAGAGGTGCTGGCAGCGGCTGAAACTGCAGGCCGGCTGGTCCAGGTGGGCTTCCAAAGCCTGGGCTCCCACGCGCTGCCTGCTATCCGGACCCTCGTGGACGCCGGCGGCATCGGTGATGTCCTCGGGCTGAGCGCGCAGGGGCAGTGGGTACGGAGCAAGGCCTACTTCAAACGGTCACGCTGGGCCGGGAAGCGCAGCCTCGACGGCATCGACGTCATTGACGGCGTCGCAACCAATGCCCTGGCTCACGCGGTAGCCACGGCGCTCCACATGGCGGGAGCCCGCACCATCGCGGACGTGGAGTCGGTGGACACGGATTTGTATCGGGCACACGACACCGAGAGCGACGACACTTCCATCCTGCGCGTGCGCACCGCCGCCGGCACCACGCTGCTGTGCGGCCTGACACTGTGCGCACCCGAGCAGCAGAACCCGTCCGTGACTGTGCACGGCACTTTGGGTGAGATCACGCTGTTCTACACCGAAGACGAAGTGGTCATCAGCGCCGCCGACGGCGAGCGCCGTGAAACCTTCGGCCGGACGGACCTGCTGGAGAACCTGCTGGACGCGCGGTCTACCGGCGCCCCGCTGTTGTGTTCCCTTCCCCACGCCGGCGCCTTCACCACCGTGCTGGAAGCCATCCGCACTGCGCCGGCACCGCAGCAGATCGGCCCGGACCACATCACCTGGGAAGGCGAGGGCGACGACGCCCATCCGGTAGTACATGGAATCGGGCCTTTGCTGGAGCGAGCCGCCAAAGCCCAGGCCACCTTCGCAGAACTGGGCGTCCCGTGGGCGAGAAAGATGCCGCCGGTCCGCACCCTGACGCTGGACGGGCAGGAGGTGGCGGAGTACCAGGATGGCCACCGCATCCGTGCTGTTTCCTCCCCGCGGCCCTATCTGCACCCAGTCCGGACCCGTTCCGGAACGATGGTCACGGACCACCAGCCGCTGGACCACGTCTGGCACCTCGGCGTCGGCGTGGCCCTGCAGGACGTGGACGGCATCAATTTCTGGGGTGGCCGCACCTACACCCGTGCGGCCGGCCAGTACATCTGGCGGCCGGACCACGGCAGCATCACGGCCACCTCGGTTCAGGAGACCGCTGCCGCAGCAGGCGGGCAAGAGGGCCGGCTGCAGGAAACGTTGAGCTGGAACGGGCCCGACGGCGCCCCGGTCCTGGCCGAGGAACACACCTGGACCTGGTCCGGCGTCAGCCCGTCCACCTGGCAGCTGTCCCTCGACTTCGCACTCTCCCCCGCCGGCGACGAGCCAGTCAGCCTCGGCAGCCCGGGCTCCAACGGCCGGCACGAAGGCGGCTACGGCGGGTTCTTCTGGCGGCTGCCCGAGTGCGAAGGCGCCAGGGTGTGGACCCTGGAGGGCGAAGGCGAGTCGGGAGTGCACGGTTCGGTTACGCCCTGGCTCGCGTGGTCCGGAAATTTCGGGACGGAAACTTTGGCGGCCGGACAGTCCGACGGCGGCACGTCAGTTGGCAGGGCCACGCTCGTTTTTGTGGCGGCGACGGATTCCACGGACCCCTGGTTCGTCCGGATGGACGGTTACCCGGGCGTGGGCCAGTCCTTGGCATGGGACACCCCGGTCATCGCTGAACCGGGCCATCCCGTCCAGCGCAGCATCACCGTATTTGTGGCCGACGGCATCCTGGGCACAGCAGACATCGAAGCATTGATCAACCGGCAGGGGAACCGTTCATGAGCCAGACAACAGCTGACACCACCACGATTGCGGGCAGAATTGCCCCGGCATCGGCAGAAGATCGCTCCACTAAACGCCGGCGGGTCCTGGACATCCTCGACGCGAAGGGCCGGGACTCCCTGCTGTTGACCACCAACACGGCCTTGACCTGGTACCTGGACGGCAGTCGCGTGCACATCAGCCTGGCCGGAGATCCCATCGCTGCCCTCCTGGTGGACCGCGACGGTGACCACCTCGTCACATTCAACAACGAAGCCGGCCGCATCGCTGCCGAGGAACTGCCGACCGGTGTCGCCCTGCATTCCGTGCCCTGGTACGGAAACCTGCACGACGCGGCGGCCGCCGTCGGGAGTGCTGGAAGTGGCGCTGCTGGAGCAGCTGGCACCGCACCGCTGGCCGAAGCCGAGGCGACGGCTGAACTGCGCGCGGCCCGCCAGCAACTCCTCCCCGCAGAGAGCGCGCGCTACGCCCAGCTCAGCGCCGAGGTCGCCGTGATCATGACCGATGTGCTCGCAGCGGCCCGGCCGGAAACCACCGAGTTTGAGCTCGTGTCCGCCCTCGCCGCCCGCGTTGTTGCGGCCGGCGCTGAGCCGCTGGTCCTGCTCTGCAACGGCAGCAGCCGCAGCGGCTTCCGCCACCCGCTGGCCACACACTCGCCCCTCGGCCGCCGCGCGATGGCTGTGGTGTGTGCCCGCAGGGACGGCTTGGTCGCCAACATCACCCGATGGGTAAGGTTCGACGGCGGCACACCGGAAGAGCGGGACGCCGAGGCACGTATCGCAGCGGTCGAGGCGGACATATTCGACGCCACCGTCCCCGGTGCCCGGCTGGACAGGATCTTTGCCGAGATCAAGGCAGCATACGCCCGGCACGGCTTCGGCTCGGACCAGTGGGAGCAGCACCACCAGGGCGGCCCGGCCGGCTATGCAGGCCGGGATCCCCGCGTCACCGCCGGCGCCACGGACACTGTGGTCCTCAACCAGGCCTTCACCTGGAACCCGTCCGGACCAGCCGTCAAGATCGAGGACACCGTCCAACTCACCACATCGGGACTGCAGGTCCTCACTGCCGATCCGCGGTGGCCCGTGACAACAGTCAACGGGCTGGAGCGGCCGGTCACGCTCCAGCTGTAAGTCACCACGCGCCCAAAGAAACCCCGGGACGGCTGTCCCGGGGTTTCTTTGTCTCGGTCGTGGGGTTTCGGCAAGCTCAACCAAAAGCCCGCGCTCACCTGCTACGGAAGTTGCAGCTCTCCATCCACGCGGCGCGGGATACCCAGCGGGTTGCTCTCCAGCAGCGCCGGGTGCAGGACGGACTCCGGTGCGTCCTGGTAGGCGACCGGACGCTGGAACCGGCGCACCGCCGTCGCGCCCACCGAGGTGAAGAGCGATGTGGTGGCCGGGTAGGGGCCGCCATGCTGCTGGGCCCAGTTGACGGCCACGCCGGTGGGCCAGCCGTCGAAGAGCACGCGGCCTGCCAGTTCAGACAACTGCTCCACAAGCGCGGAGACGTCCTCCCCCGGCTGGGTGTGGACCGTCGCGGTGAGGCTGCCCGGAACCTTGGCAAGCACCGCCGACAGTTCCATCCGGTCCGTATATTCGATCAGCATGGTGGTGGGGCCGAAGCACTCTTCCAGCAATTCTTCCGGGTTCTCCAGAACCTTTGCGGCGGTGGTGGAGAAGACCACCGGGGCTGCACCGTTGGCCACGGCATCCTGGTCCACGGTGCCGCTCACAACCTCGACACCCTGCACCGATGCGAAGCTGCGCAGGCCGTCCGGGTAGGCCTCGGCGATACGGCTGGTGAGCATCCCCAGCGTAGGCTTGCCCTTGCTGGCCTCCGCCACTTGGGCGGCGAAATCCGTTCCTGCCGGGATGAAGACCAGCCCGGGCTTGGTGCAGAACTGCCCTGCGCCCAGGGTGAAAGAGCCAGCGAGCCCTTCGGCAAGCTTGGCGGAGCGTTCCGCGAGGGCCGCCTCGGTGACAACCACCGGGTTCAGGCTTCCCAGTTCGCCGTAGAACGGGATGGGCTCCGGGCGGGACGTTGCGAGGTCAAAAAGGGCACGGCCGCCGGGGATGGAGCCGGTGAAGCCCACCGCTTTGATGGCCGGATCCTGCACCAGCGCCGTTCCCACCTCGCGGCCGGTCACCAACGCGAAGATTCCTTCCGGCGTACCGGCGTTACGCAGTGCCTCAGCCACGATTTCGGCGGTCCGCTCCGAGAGGCGGAGGTGGCCGGAGTGGGCCTTGACGATCACGGAGCAGCCCACGGCCAGCGCCGAGGCGGTGTCACCGCCGGCCACGGAGAAGGCGAACGGGAAGTTCGACGCCGAAAATACCGCCACCGGCCCAATGGGCCGAAGGATGCGGCGAAGGTCGGGCGTGGGTGGAGTGGCGTCCGGGTTGGCGTGGTCAATTACTGCTTCGAGGTAGGAGCCCTCGGTAATCACGCGGGCGAACAGGCGCAGCTGGCCGGTGGTCCTGGCCACTTCGCCGGCGAGGCGGGTGGTGCCCAGGCTGGTCTCGGCATCGGCGATTTCAACCAGTTCGGCGGCGTTGGCGTCCAAAGCGTCAGCCACGGCGGTGAGCCAGGCGGCGCGCTGCGCATCAGAGGCAGCAGCGGATACTTTGGCAGCCTCCGTGGCGGCTGCCGTCAGCTCGGACAATGAAAGTGTTGCAGTTGTCACGTCAGGTACCTGTTCTGTGGTTTGTGCGTTCTTCAGTGCAGCGTGTCGCAAATTTACGGGGCGTCCCGGAAGCGGAAGCCGAGCCCCGGCTGGTCCCCGAGCGTCACCCGGCTGTTGTTGAACCGGACCGGTGACGGGCCCGCCAGGATCCCCAGCTGTTCAAAGGATGCCTCCTCCACGTCCTCCACCAGGGTGGGCTCCGCGAGCGTCAGCGCCAACTGCCCGGACAGCTCCGGGAGCAGGTGCGGCATCACCTTGATGCTGTTGGTCCTGGCCAGCTCAACAATGCGCCGGAACGGGGTGATTCCTCCCACCCGGACGATGTTGGGCTGGATGATGTCCACCGCTTCCGCCTCAATGAAATCCCGGAAGCGGTAGATGGTGTGGAGGTTTTCACCCAGGGCGATCGGCACGGGCGAGTGCTTGCGGAGCCTCCGGTAGGCCCACAGATCGTCCGCCCGGATGGGTTCCTCGAGCCACTCCAGCCCGAATTCGGACAGGACATCAAGGGCGCGGAGCGTGGTGGGCAGGTCCCAGCGCTGGTTGGCGTCGATCATGAGCTTCCGGTCCGGCCCCAGGACGGAGCGGACGGCGGCCACACGTTCGGCGTCCTCGCGGATGTCCGGCTTGCCCACCTTGATCTTCACGGCACGGTGCCCCGCGGCGACCCACCGTTCGGTCTGGGCCACCAGCTCGTCAAGGCTGTAGTGCAGGTTCACCCCGGAGCCGTAGACCTCGGCGGACTCCTGCCGCTGGCCAAGGAATCCGGTAACGGAGGCGCCGGCGCGGGTAGCCTGGAGATCCCAGAGGGCGAGGTCGACGCCGGCCATCGCAATAGTGGTCAGTCCCCCGCCGCCGGCCTCGTGCAGCCGTTTCCACAGTGCGTCCCAGACCACCTCGGGATTGGCGGGCAACCCGGCGACGAACGGGGCGATATCGTGGTCCAGCAGTGCCTTAACTGCCTGGGGACCAATGGTGGGCGTCCAGGAAAAACCATGCCCCGCGCCGCCGTCGTTCGTGTGGACCTGCGTGACGATGACGTGGTTCTCCGGCGCCTCCACGCCCCAGCTGCGGCGCAGCGGAACGGTGATGAGCCGGGTGGACAGGCCCGTGATGCGCGGTACCGTGCGGACCGCTTCGGCGGCCAGGGCGCCCATCAGCGGCCGGCCAGCTCGTAGCCCTTGGCGAGGATGGCCTTCAGTTGCACGAGCTGCTCTTCGGTGGGGTCAACCAGCGGCGGGCGCACGGAGCCGACCGGCAGGCCGGCCAGGCGCAGGCCTGCCTTGATCAACGAAACGCCGAAGCCCGGAGTCTGGTCGCGCAGGCGGACCAGCGGAGCATAGAAACCTTCCAGCAGCGCGTTGCGGCGCTCCTCGTCACCGGCGATGTAGGCGTCGTAGTAGGCCTTGGCGATTTCCGGGGCCATGGCGAACGCGGCCGACGAGTACAGCGGGATGCCAAGGCCGCGGTAGGCGCCCTGGGTCAGTTCGGCAGTCAGCAGTCCGTTGAAGAAGGCGAAGTCTTCGCGCCCCGTCGCGCGGACCGCGGACACGATCTCCTGGGCCAGGCCCACGTCGCCGAGGCCGTCCTTGAAGCCGATGACCTTGGGGTTGGCCGCCAGCCGCGCCATGGAGGTGGCCGTGAACTTGGCGTTGCCGCGGTGGTAGACGATCACCGGCAAGCTGCTGGCGTCGGCCACCGCCTCGATGTAGGCGACGAGCCCGTCGGTAGGGCCGGTGACCAAGTAGGGCGGCAGCACCAGGAGGGCATCGGCGCCGGCTTCTTCCGCAACGCGGGCGGCAGCCAGGGCGTGGCCGAGCGGTCCGCCCCCACCGGCCACCACCGGCACCTTTCCGGCAACCACCTCGACGGCGGCCGTCACCACGGTGCGGACCTCCTCGATGCTGAGGGCATGGAATTCACCGGTGCCGCAGGCGGGGAAAACGCCACCCGGTCCGAAAGGCAGCCTTGAGCTGATGTGCTCCTTGAGCAGTGCCACGTCGACGGCGCCTTCGGCCGTGAACGGGGTGACGGGAAAGAACAGTACGCCGTCGAATTTCATGGTGTCTCCTTGGCTCCGCTGCCGGCGGTGACCAGCGCGGAGTTCTCGTCGTTGAGGGTGGGGTGGGACTTGAGTTCTGTGCGCCAGCTGCGCTTAGGCTGCCAGCCGAGAAGTTCCTGGGCTTTGGCGATGGAGAAGGCCGGGCTGGTGCCGGTCAGGCCTGCACTGAGGGTTTCGCTTCCGGGCAGGAATTTGGGCATCAGTTCAGCCAGGGGTTTAGTGGCCAGGGCGTCAGCGGCGCCCACGAAGAAGGTTTCCCCGTTGGGGATGGACGGCATCTTCTCCAGCAGCAGGTCCAGGAAGTCCGCCACGTCCCGGGCATCCACGTAGTTGAACAGCGCGGGTGCGGACAGGGCGGGATCGGCCAGCCGTTCGGCGAGGGTGTGGCCTTGCTGGGTTGGCGCGCCCTCCCACTCCTCCGGGGAAATCACGTAGCAGGGGCGGAAGGCCGCATAGCGGATCTTTTCGCCCTGTGCCGCCGCGAACGCCTGGACGGTTTGCTCGGCGATGAGCTTGGACAACGCGTAGGCGTTCCACGGCTTCGGCGGCGTCCGCTCGTCCAGCGGGAACGACGGCGGCAGCCAGCCTGCCGGTGAGCCGTAGCCCAGCACCGTGGGGCTGCTGGCCGTCACGATCTTCTGGACGCCCACTTCCGTCGCGGCGCTGACCACGGCGAAGGCGAGCCGCGTGTTCGTGGCGAAGATGACGTCCTCGGGCGCGCTGAACGGTACGGCGATCGCCGCGAGGTGGATGACGGCGTCGGGCGTGGTTTCGCGGAGGAGGCGCAGCGCCTCACCCGGGGCCAGAAGGTCTGCCGTTTCCTGCACCACCCCGGCCGGCAGCTGGTCAGCCGGAACGGCGTCCCGGTCCACCGAAATCACGTGGTGGCCCTTTCCGGCGAGTCCGGCCACAACGCTGCGGCCCAGGCGGCCGGAGCCGCCCGTGACAAAAATCCTGCTCATATTATTCCTTCAGGTCGGGTGCTGCGGTTACTTGCCGCGGCGGAGGTCGACGCCGAGATCCAGGTCCTCGATGCGTACGGGCAGGGATGTCTCAAGGGAGCGGTTGCCGGCGATGCCCACGGAGACCGAGCGCAGCCCGTCCAGGTAACCGGAGGGACGGCCCAGCGGGTCCTCGCCCGGGCCGTTGAAGAGATCGGAGAGCAGGAGCTCGTCGCCGCCGCCGTGGCCGCCTTCGCCGTTGACGATCGGCACCTCATAAGCTGCTTCCCAGTGGCGCTGGACCACCAGGCGTTCGCCGTTGCGGCGGATGGCGTCATCTTCCTCGATGGGTGTGGCGCTGGGGTCAACGACAGTCTTTTTGTCCGTGCTGCTGGTGACCGCGGCGCGTTCCACAACCTCAAGCTCGGCCCGGCCTTCGGTGCCGTTGACGGCCACGCGGTAGCCCTCCCACGGACTGTGGGCGTTCAGGGAGTAGCTCAGGCGCGGCCCGCCCTGGTACTCCACTACAAGCGCGAGGTTGTCCTCGATGGTGATGCCGCCGGTGAAGACGTCCTGGTCGCGGCGGTAGCCGTCATAATGCTCGTTGTCCAGGAAGAGTGCCTTGAGCCTCTCGTCCTCGCGCAGGTCCAGGGTGAAGGGATCCTTCTCCGCCGTTGCCGGGGCATCGGCGTCGGGGGTGCCGCGTTCGGGGCGGGGGCCCAGTCCGCGCTCGGCAGCGTTTTTGTCGCCGTAGAACTTGAGCCCGCCGGAGGCGAAGACCCGCTCCGGGACGTCGTCGATCCACCAGTTCACGAGGTCGAAGTGGTGCGAAGCCTTGTGGATGAGCAGGCCGCCGGAGTTCTTCTTCTCGCGGTGCCAGCGGCGGAAGTAGTCCGCGCCGTGAACCGTATCCAGGACCCAGCTGAAGTCGATGGAGGTAACCTTGCCGATCACGCCGCTCTGGATGATTTCCTTGAGGGCGCTGTTGCGCGGCGAATAGCGGTAGTTGAAGGTGACCACCACGTTGCGGCCGGTCTCGTGCACTGCCTGGGTGATCCGGCGGCAGCCCTCCGCATCAATAGTCAGGGGCTTTTCGACGACGACGTCGGCCCCGGCGCGCAGTCCCTCAACAATGTAATCGGCATGGGTGTAGTCCGGGGTGGTGACGATGACGCGGTCAATGTTGTTGCCCTGGATGAAGGCGGTGAGGCCTGCGGGATCAAAGGAGGCGACGGGTCCCGGTGCGCCGAGTTCCTGGATGAGCTGCTGGTAAAACTCCACCCGGCCCGGGTTCACGTCCGAGAATGCGATGAGTTCGGCGGTGTCGGCGTGCTTGCCGAAGATGGCGCGGATGTACATTTCAGAGCGGCCGCCCGTGCCGATCAATGCGATGCGGGCCTTCCCGCCGTATCCGGCTGCGGCGCCCAGGGCTGTGGTGGTGTCAGCGGCTGGTGCCGCCCCGGCAGCAGTACTCGACTCGGCTGTGTTGACCATAAGGGGTGCCTTTCGGAAGGTATTACCTGGCCGCGCCGGCGGCCTCTGAGATTCGTTCTGTGGCGCTCTGCTGCACCCGTCCAAGAAAGCGTTTTCTCGGATCACTAATAGATTTGTACCAACCGGAAGCGGTATCCGTCAACCATTATCAGCGTTGAGAGAAAGCGTTTTCTACCCCTGCGGCGCTCGCGGCTGGACTGGAGAGCCAAAAAACTTGCGGGAAAACTTGGGAAAAGGTTAGAAATCGCTTTCCCGTTGCGTTATATGCTGGCAGTAGGCCGTCGGGCAAAGGCGGCAGGAACCTGCCCATGGCATTGCAACGTCCAGGGCAGCAGCTCGCGCAGGGCTTCCGGTCCGCAGCGCTTAGGAAGGGACCACAATGGTCAGGAGATCGGCGACCGGCAGGATTGGCATCGCGGATGTTGCCGTGAAGGCTGGGGTTTCCCATGCCACCGTGTCCCGGGTCATGAACGGGAATTTCACCGTGGACCCGGATATCGCCGCACGCGTCCGCGCGGCCGCTGCAGAACTGAAGTACCAGCCCAATCCGGTGGGCCGCAGTTTGGCACTGGGCAAGACCGACACCATCGGGATTGTGGTTCCGGACCTCGCGAACCCAACGTTCCAGGCAATCCTGCGCGGCCTGAGCCGGGCCGCGGCCCAGGACGGCTACCGCGTACTCATCGCCGATTCCTTCGAAGTGTCCAGCGAAGAAGCCATCCTCGCAGGGGAGGCCCGCAGGCGCTGCGACGGCCTGGTGTTGTGCGCGCCCCGCATGACTGACGCTGAACTGGAGGAGATTGCGCCCTCCCTGCACCCCCTGGTGCTGATCAACCGGACCACGGCGGCGGCGGACGTTCCCAGCCTGGTGGTGGACTACGGACAAGGCGTGCAGGACCTCGCCGAACACCTCGTGGACCTCGGCCACACACGCCTGGCATTCCTTGCCGGGCCGCCCCGCAGCGCCTCCAACGGCATGCGGCTCAAGGGCCTGGAAGCGTTTATGGCTGCCCATCCGCAGGTGGATGTCCGGATGCTTGAAGGCGGTTCGGACTTCGACACCGGACATGGTGCCGTGGACGCCGTACTGGAAAGCGGCGCTACCGGGATCCTCGCCTTCAACGACTTGGTGGCCATGGGCCTGATGAGCGGGCTGCATGAGCGCGGGCTCGATGTTCCGGGCGATATCTCCGTCACCGGCTTCGACGACATCCCTTTCGCCAAATACACCACCCCGGCCCTCACTACGGCAGCCGTTCCCATTAGCGAGCTGGGCGAGCAGGCCTGGCACCAACTCCGCGCACTGATCCGCAAAGAGCACAACGACGCTCCAGGCAGCCGGTACCAGCCGCGGCTCCAGGTCAGGGCCAGCAGCGGGCCCGCCAAGGCACCGCGTTCAACGGTGCACGGCTAGCCGCCTGCCCCAAACCCCTGGAGTTTTTGGGCAGATATGCGGACTTGAACGGCCTCCGAGTCTGCACATCTGCAAAAACTCGATGGTCAGGGGCGGACTGGTACCGTACCTCCGGAGGCCAGCCCCGCCTCCTTGTAGTAGCCCTCGATATGGGCGGCAACAAGCTTCGCCGCCCGTTCGCCGTCGTCACTCCGGACGGCGGCCAGGATGCTGTGGTGCTCCGCCCGGAGCCGGTCTGCCGTAGTATCCCAGTCCGGCAGATTGCCCGTGAGCCGGGACGCGTAGCCGGTGATGGATTCGCGCAGGGAGCCCATCATCGCGCTGACCACCGCGTTGCCCGCAGATTCCGCAAGGGCCAAGTGAAAACGGACATCCAGTGCCAGGAACTCATCCACGCCTACCGCCTCGGCATCCATCTCATCCAGGAGCCTGGCGGCCCCTGCCAGCTCCGGCGAATCCGGCCTGGCATGGGACACAGCCCAGGACTCGAGCAGCACGCGCGTTTCCACGATGTCCGCCACGGGCAGGTGCTGCGTGGCCACATGCAGCCGCAGGGCCGAGCCGAGCGCCGCCGTCGGGTCCGCGATGACAACTGTCCCGGCGTCGGGGCCGGACCCTACCCCCGCCCGCACCACACCCATCGCTTCAAGGATCCTGATGGCCTCGCGGACCGAGGTGCGGGACACCTGCAGCTGCTCGGCGAGGGAACGCTCGGCGGGCAGCCGTCCGCCCACTGCCAGGCGCCCCTCGGAAAGCTCGGTCTCAATCCACGTAAGGACAAGTTGGTGGGTCTTCATGGTGCAATAGTAGTTGATGTGGTTGGACCACATGCCCTAGAGTGTGGTTAGACCACAGCCGGTCCGTGCACCAAGGACCCTGCCAACGGCCCAACGGAGGACGCCATGACCCACACCATCCAGCCCAACAACCCGGAAACCACGCCTGCACCGGACGCCACGGACATTCCGGCCGCGTCCGCGACTGCCGGGACCCCCACCGACAGGCCCGCCCCCGCAGCCTCTGCAGTGCCCGCGGCGTTGAAGCGCCGCATCCCGAAGTACTCGGACCTCGCTCCGCTGATGCAGTTCAAGAAGCCCGAGTTCAGCAAGGAAGCCAGGCTCAAGCGGGCCAGCACCATTTGGGAGCTGCGCGACATGGCCAAGCGCCGCACCCCGCAGGCCCCCTTCGACTACACCGATGGCGCTGCCGAAGAGGAAATCACCCTGGGCCGCGCCCGCCAGGCCTTCCTGGACATCGAATTCCGCCCCGGTATCCTGCGGAACGTCTCCAGCATCGACCTCAGCACAGAGATCCTCGGCAAGCCCTCCCGCCTTCCGGTGGGCATCGCCCCCACCGGCTTCACCCGGATGATGCAGTCCGAAGGCGAATACGCCGGCTCCCAGGCAGCCGAGGCAGCCGGCATCCCCTACACCCTCTCCACCATGGGCACGGCCTCCATCGAGGACGTTGCCGCCGCCGCACCCAACGGGCGCAACTGGTTCCAGCTCTACCTGTGGACAGACCGCGACCGGTCGCTGGAACTGATCGAACGCGCCGCCAAGGCCGGCAACGACACCCTGATGGTCACCGTGGACACCGCAGTGGCCGGCGCCCGCCTCCGCGACGTCCGCAACGGTATGACCATCCCGCCGGCGCTGACAGTCAAGACAGTGCTGGACGCGTCCTACCGCCCCGCCTGGTGGTTCAACTTCCTCACCCACGAGCCGCTGACGTTCGCCTCGCTCTCCCGTTACACCGGGACCGTGGCGGACCTGATCAACTCCATGTTCGATCCCACCCTCACTTTCGAGGACCTGGACTGGCTCCGCGAAACCTGGAAGGGCAGGCTGGTGGTCAAGGGCATCCAGACTGTGGAGGACGCCAGCCGTGTGGTGGACCACGGCGCCGATGGTGTGGTCCTGTCCAACCATGGCGGCCGCCAGCTGGACCGCGCGCCCATCCCGTTCCACCTGCTCCCCGAGGTCAAGCAGGCGTTCACCGCGGACAACACCGATGCTGCGATCATGCTGGACACCGGCATCATGAGCGGCGCGGACATCGTGGCCGCCCTGGCCCTTGGCGCCGATTTCACGCTGATCGGCCGCGCCTACCTGTACGGCCTGATGGCCGGTGGCCGCGCCGGCGTGGACCGCACACTCCAGATCCTCGAGAAGGACATGGCACGCACCATGGCGCTGCTCGGCGTCAGCAGGATCTCCGAGCTCACCCCGGACCACGTGCGCCTGCTCAACAAGTAAGTCACACCCCGTCTGACTCGCAGTTAACGCACCCAAAACGGGTTTTGGCAGCGTTAACTGCGAGTCAGTTGGGTTAAGGGGGCTACTTCTTCCGGCCGAACTTGGGGAGGTTGGGGAGGTTCGCCAGGAGGTCGGCGGCCTTGGTGGCCGCCCGGCCCACGGTACGGCCGATCTGCTGCGGAACGCTGTCGTCGCTGAGGGCGGCAGCCGTTCCACCGGGAATAACGACGGCGGGGCTCAGGTCGGCGCCATCGGGCGCCAGGACACCGGCGGAGACAGCGTCCGCTGCCACGGCATCGGCCATGGCGTGTTCCTTCTCCGGCGCCTTGCGCGGTGAGGCTTGTCCAGTTGCTCCTGCTGGAGCTGCGGCAGCCTCTTCCTTCGCACTCGCAACGGAGGCAGGGGTGGCAGGTGACTTCACCGCGGGAGCTGCCGAGCCGACGTCGAACGTCTCAAGCCAGCTGGCGATCCCTTCGAGCGGCTCGCGGTTCAGCGCGTAGTAACGCTTCTGGCCCTGGGCCCGCATGCTCACCAGCTGCGCTTCACGCAGGACCTTCAGGTGCTTGGAAATAGTGGGCTGGCTCGCTGCCAGTTCCTCCACGAGCTCCCCCACCGCCTTGTCCCCGGAACGAAGGGACGTCAGGATGTCCCGCCGGGTCGATTCCGCTATGACGGCAAATACGTCGTCTGTCACCATGACTCCCACCCTAGCGACATATACGCCGAAAGGCATCAACTATTTCGCCGGGCAAAGCCATTGGGAAGCGGGGCGGAGGGAGCGGGATTTCAGTCGAACCAGGGGTCCAGTCCGTGCAGCGGAAAGACTGCCTTCCGCGTAGCCATGACGGTCCGGTCCACGGCGTCGTTGGGGTCGAATCCCACTTCCCAGGACCGCCACCACAGCTCCACGTCATCGCCCATCAGCCCCGGTGCCGAAACGCCGAACTTCTGCTCAACGTACGTCCGCCAGTCCTCCGGCACCGCGGTCCGGAGCGGCACCGGCCTGCCCGCGGCGATGGCAATCAGGTGGCTCCACGCCCGCGGAACCACCTGCAGCACGTTGTACCCGCCGCCGCCGGTGGCAATCCAGCGGTTGTCACAGTAGCGGGCGGCAAGGTTCCCGACGGCGGTGGCTGCCTCCCGCTGCCCGTCCACGCTGAGATTGAGGTGCGTGAGCGGATCCGTCCGGTGCGAGTCACAGCCATGCTGGCTGACGATGACCTCGGGCTGGAACGCTGCCACCAGTTGCGGTACCACTGCGTGGAAGGCGCGCAGCCAGCCGGCGTCGCCCGTTCCGGAGGGCAGGGCGAGATTGACGGCAGTTCCTTCCGCTGCCGGTCCGCCGATTTCATTGGCGAAGCCAGTGCCTGGGAACAAGGTGAGCCCGCTTTCGTGCAGCGACACCGTGAGCACACGGGGATCATCCCAGAAAATGCTCTCCGTCCCGTCCCCGTGATGGGCATCGACGTCGAGGTAGGCGACCTTCCTGACCCCGCCGTCGAGCAGCCTCTGCACGGCAAGGGCCGCATCGTTATAGATGCAGAATCCGCTGGCCCTGTCGCGGGAAGCATGGTGCATGCCGCCGCCAAAATTGACCGCATGCAGTGCTGAGCCGTCCAGGATCTTTGACGCGGCCAGCAGGGAGCCGCCGGCGAGCCTGGCCGCAGCCTCATGCATGCCGGCGAAAGAAGGATCGTCCTCGGTGCCCAGGCCCCGCGACTCATCAATTGCGGAGGGGTCATCGCTGACCCTGCGGACGGCTGCTACAAACTCGGCCGAGTGCACGGACTCGAGCTCTGAGTCAGTGGCGACATACGGGGCTTCCACCGCCACATGGTCCAGGTCGAACAGTCCCAGGCTGCGGGCCAGGCGGGCGGTAAGGTCCATCCGCTCAGGCGCCATGGGATGTCCCGGCCCGAAATTGTAGGCGGTCATGTCAGGGCCCCACGCCACCGTCGTTGGGGGCGCGGGCTGACTGAGACCCGGCAGATATGTCATCAATCACAGGCTACCCGAGCCTGCAGCCTATCCTGCCCGGCCATTACGCGGGCATAAGTGGTTTACTACTGAGGGAAGCAGAACCAACCGAGGAAACGCCACACATGACGCAAAGCCAGTCGAGGCCCCGGAACCCGGCCAGCTGGCACCCCGCCGCGCAGGAGCGGGAGGGCCTCTGGGTCTTCACCCGGGTGCGCGACTTCATTGACGACATCGCCAACACCTCCCCAGCCCGGCTTGCGCTGAGTGCATTCGCTGCCGTGTGCCTGGTGTTCACGTTCCTGCTCTCCCTGCCCATCTCGTCCGCCACCGGCACGGCCACCCCGCTGCACCAGTCCATGTTCACCGCCGTCTCCGCTGTATGCGTCACCGGCCTGACGGTGGTGTCAACGGCGGTCCACTGGTCCTTCTTCGGCCAGCTGGTGATCCTGATCGGCATCTTTATCGGCGGGCTCGGCACCCTGACCCTGGCCTCGTTGCTGGCGCTGATGGTCAGCAAGCGGCTTGGGGTGCGTGGAAAGATCATCGCCGCCGAATCCATGAACAATGCCGGCCGCCTCGGTGAGGTGGGAACGCTGCTACGGATCGTGATCACCACATCAGTGGTCATCGAAGGCATCCTGGCCCTGGCGCTGATCCCCCGCTTCCTGACTCTGGGCGAGCCTTTCCTGCAGTCCGTCTGGCACGGCATCTTTTATTCCATCTCATCGTTCAACAACGCCGGTTTCACCCCGCACTCGGACGGCATCGTGCCCTACGAAACGGACCTGTGGATCCTGGTTCCACTGATGCTCGGCGTGTTTTTGGGCAGCCTCGGATTTCCGGTGGTGATGGTCCTGCAGCAGAACGGGCTGAACTGGAAAAAGTGGAACCTGCACACCAAGCTCACCATCCAGGTGTCCTTCATCCTGCTGGCGGCGGGTACGTTCCTGTGGGGGCTGATGGAGTGGGACAACGTCAGGACCATCGGCTCCATGGACCTGGGTGACAAGATCACGCATTCCCTGTTCGCCTCGGTGATGACCCGGTCCGGGGGCTTTAACCTGGTGGACCAGAACCACATGGAATCCACCACCATGCTGCTGACGGATGCGCTGATGTTCGCCGGCGGCGGGTCCGCGTCCACTGCCGGCGGCATCAAGGTCACCACCATCGCCGTGATGTTCCTGGCCATCATCGCTGAAGCGCGCGGCGACGCTGACGTCAAGGTCTACGGCCGGACCATCCCGCAGGGCAGCATGCGCGTCGCCATCTCCGTAATCGTGGCCGGCGCCACCCTCGTTTCGGTGTCCGCGTTCCTCCTGCTCCAGATCAGCGGCGCTTCCCTGGACCGTGTGCTCTTCGAAACCATTTCCGCCTTCGCCACCGTGGGGCTCAGCACGAACCTCAGTGCCGAGCTGCCGCCGTCGGGCGTTTATGTCCTCACTGCCCTGATGTTCGCCGGCCGCGTCGGCACAGTAACCCTCGCTGCCGGCCTGGCCCTGCGCCAGCGCAGCCAGTTGTACCACTATCCCGAAGAGAGGCCCATCATTGGCTAGTTCCCCAGACGCCCCCCGGCGGCCCGCCCACAATGCTCCGGTGCTGGTCATCGGACTGGGCCGGTTTGGTTCCTCCACTGCCGAGCAGCTGGTCAAGCAGGGCCGGGAAGTGCTCGCCATCGAACGGGACCGCAGCCTCGTGCAGAAGTTCGCTCCCCTCCTGACGCACGTGGTGGAGGCCGACGCCACCAACATCGACGCACTCCGCCAGCTCGGCGCACAGGAGTTCAGTTCCGCCGTGGTGGGAGTTGGCACGTCCATTGAGTCCTCGGTGCTGATCACCGTCAACCTGGTGGACCTCGGCATCGAGCACCTGTGGGTGAAGGCCATCACGCCCTCGCATGGCAAAATCCTCACCCGTATTGGCGCCAACCATGTGATCTACCCGGAGGCCGACGCCGGTGTCCGGGCCGCGCACCTCGTGTCCGGGCGCATGCTGGACTTCATCGAGTTCGACGACGACTTCGCCATTGTGAAGATGTACCCGCCGCGCGAGACGGTGGGGTTCACGCTGGATGAATCCAAGGTCCGGTCCAAGTACGGCGTGACGATCGTGGGCGTCAAGTCGCCAGGCGAGGACTTTACCTACGCACGGCCGGAAACCAAGGTGTCCGCCCGGGACATGCTGATCGTGTCCGGGCACGTGGACCTGCTGGAACGCTTCGCCGCCCGCCCGTAAGGTTTCGCTCCCCACCCGCCCCTAACCTCGCAAGCTCGGCCAGGGAACCCTGCGGGCGTGGGCCCCGGCTCAACCGCCGGTGGTTGAGCCTGTCGAAACCCGTATGTGAACGGTCAGCCCAGCTGTTTGGTGATCTCCGCTGCCCGGTCCGCTGCGGCGCGTGCCCCGGCGGCGATGATGGACGGGATCCCGCGCTCGTCAAAGGTAGCTATGGCGCGCTCGGTGGTGCCGTTCGGGCTGGTCACCGCTTTGCGCAGGGCCGCAGGGTCCGCCCCCGGCTCGGCCAGCATAAACCCGGCGCCGGCCACGGTTTCCCTCGCCAGGAGCAGGGACAGTTCCGCATCAAGGCCGAGCTCCTGGCCTGCCGCTGCCATCGCCTCGGCAAGATAGAACGCGTACGCCGGTCCTGAGCCACTGATGGCGGACAGGGCGTCCACCTGTTCCTCGGGCACCTCAACAACGGTTCCGGCGCCCTGCAGGATGTCCTTGACCTTCTGCAGCTGTTCGGGCGTGCAACTGGTGCCCGGTGAGACCGATACAACGCCGCGCCCCAGTTTGGCAGGCGTGTTGGGCATGGTGCGGATGACCGGTTGGCCGGCCGGGAGGGCAGCCTCCAGTTGAGCGATCGAAACGGCTGCGGCAACGCTCACCACCACCGTGTCCGGCGCGAGTGAGGAGCAGATCTCGCGCGCCAGTTCGGTGATACCGACCGGCTTGACCCCGAGAATCACGACGGCGGACCCCTTGCTGGCCTGTTTGTTGTTGTCCGGTTCCTCCTCACCGGCAATCGCGGTAATGCCGTGGTGGCGCTCCGCCAGTTCCGCGGCACGCTCGGCACGGCGGACGGTGGCCACGATGTCAGCCGGATCCGTCCCGGCTTCCAGCAGACCGCCGAGGATGGCTTCGTTCATGGACCCACAGCCAAGGAATGCGATTCGGTTGCTCATGGCTCCATCATTGCAGTTTGCTCCGTCAGGCGCAGAACTGCGTTAAGGGCACCGTCCTGCCGCTCCACACATCAATTCCGGAAGCTCGGGAACCTCCCGAAAACCATTCACAGCTGGCTCACATGTTGGGTGCAGGTACTTCACAACTAGCGGCCCTACTGTAGTTAGTACCTCATTGAGGGTGCGAGTGATGCGGCAGGCATGGGGATGCCTGCCAGGGCACCGGCGTACGCGACAGGTTTTCCCCCATTTTCCTGTCGCGGCCGCCGGTGCTTCCGCTTTCAAGGCGTCGCCTTTCAACGTGTCGCCTAAAACGATGCAGCGTTTAGACGGCAGCCTCGACGGCCGGCGGCGCAACGTGCGGGGCCAGCTCCCTGGGCCCGGAGAAAACCAGCTGGTCGAGGCGGCGGAGGATGAGGCCTTCGCGCAGCGCCCACGGGCAGATCTTGATTTTTTTGAACTTGAACAGCTCTAATGCCGCCTCCGCCACCAGTGCCCCGGCGAGAAGCTGGTGGGCCCGGGCTTCGGAAACGCCGGGCAGGTGGAGCCGGTCTTCGGCTTTCATGGCAGAAATGCGCTGCGCCCATACTCCGAGGTCGGACCCGTGCAGCACGCGCCTGACGTAAGGGCCTGCGGCGCTCGGAGCAGCTCCGGCGATCCGCGCCAAAGACCGGAAGGTCTTGGAGGTTCCTGCGACGACGTTGGCCCGGCCCAGCCCGTCGAATTCCCGGACTGCCGGCTTGAGGGTGGCCTGGATGTAGCGCCGCAGCTCTTTGACACTCTTGGCTGTGGGCGGATCATCCGCAAGCCAGTCCCGCGTCAGCCTGCTGGCACCCAGCGGCACGGACGTGGCAACTTCCGGCAACTCGTCCTGGCCAAAAGCCATTTCGAAGGAGCCACCGCCGATATCCAGGTTGAGGATTGGCCCGGCACCCCAGCCGTGCCAGCGCCGGACGGCGAAGAAGGTCATGGACGCTTCCTCGCTGCCCGTCAGTTCCTGCAGCGTGACGGTGGTTTCGTGCTTAACCCGCGCCAGGACTTCGGGGCCATTGGTGGCCTCGCGGATGGCGGAAGTACAGAACGCCAGGAGGTCCTCGGCCTTGTGCCGGGCCGCGAATTCCCAGGCTTCAAGGACAAATTCGGTGAGTTCGTGCTGGCCGGCGTCGCTGATGCTGCCGTCCGGCTCCAGGTACTGGACCAGGGAAAGCGGACGCTTGTGCGAGGCGAACGGCACTGGCCGCGCGCCAGGGTGGGCATCCACCAGGAGGAGATGGACAGTGTTGGACCCGATATCGAGGACGCCTAGCCGCATGCTGACATTATTCCCCGTCGGCGCGCTTGAAGTCGCGTTTGATGTTGGCAACACCTTCGGGGTTGATCTCAAAGCCGTAAGCTGCGCCAGGGTTGATGACCATTCCCAGTTCGTCTCCGATGTTGGCAATTATGGCCGCGCCCTGTGTGCCAAGGACATTGGGGGCCGCGTCCAGGTACTGCTGGTCCACACGGCTGGGGTGCGAGAAGACGGCGAGGACGGGGTCGCCGTCGGCGTTGGCGAGGACCAACGGCTCCACCTGGGAATCGACGCCCTCGATGTTGTCCGAGCTGACGATGTAGACCTCGCTGTTCAAGAAGGACAGGATGACGTCCACAGGACTGGCATCAGGCTGTCCGCCCAGGGCGAGCTTCTCCTCAAGGTCGTTGAGCGGAGTCTGGTCGGCAATGCCGGGTTGTTCAGTCATGCCTCTACATGATCACGTGGCGATGCCCCTTGCAAACGCGGTGGTTGAGCCGGGGCCACGCCCGCAGGGTTCCATGGCCGAGCTTGCGAGGTCAGGGAGCGGGTGGGGAGCGAAACCAGGTTCGGTTTCGACAGGCTCAACCACCGGAAACTACTTCTTGGCCGTTGCCTTCTTCTTGGCCGGAGGCTTGCGGGTGGCGGTGCGCTTGACCGGGCCCTTGGCGCGCTTTTCGGCGAGGAGTTCAACAGCCTGTTCACGCGTAAGTTCCTCCAGGGAGGTGGCGCGGGGAACCGTGATGTTGGTGATTCCGTCGGTGATGTAAGGGCCGAAGCGGCCTTCCTTCACCACGATGTTTTTCTCCGACACCGGGTCCGGGCCGAACTCCGCCAGCGGCGGGACGGCGGCACGGGCGCCGCGCTGCTTCGGCTGCGAGTAGATCTCCAGTGCCTGGTCCAGCGTGATGGTGAAGATCTCCTCCTCCGAGCCGATGGAGCGGGAGTCGGTGCCCTTCTTTAGGTATGGTCCGAACCGTCCGTTCTGCACGGTGATCAGATTGCCTTCGGCGTCCTCGCCCAGGACGCGGGGCAGGCTCATGAGCTGCAGTGCCTCATCCAGGGTCACGGATTCAACGGTCATCGACTTGAACAGCGAGCCCGTGCGGGGCTTGGCCTTGACCGGCTTCTTCGGCGGCTTCGGCTTGCCGTTCTTGTAGTACTCCACCGGCTGCGCGGCGATCTGTTCCTCAGTCATCTCCGGGATGATCTCGGTGACGTAGGCGCCGTACCGGCCGTTCTTGGCGACGACGGTGTGCCCGGTGTGCGGATCGGTGCCCAGCACGCGCTCCTCGGGAGCGGCTGTCTCCATCAGCTCGAGGGCCTTGGCGGCGGTCAGCTCGTCCGGTGCCAGGTCCTCCGGCACGTTGGCGCGCGGCGACTCCACGATCTCCCCCGTCTTGGGGTCGATGGTGGCAGCTGAGCTTTCAAGGTACGGGCCGAATTTTCCAACCCGGAGCGTGATCTCGTCCGTAATGGGGATGGAGTTGATTTCCCGCGCGTCGATCTCGCCAAGGTTGTTGACGATGCTCAGCAGGCCCGGATCGGAGTCCTCGCCGAAGTAGAAGTGGCGGAGCCAGGAGGCACCCACGGCCTGGCCGTTGGCGATCTTGTCCAGGTCGCCTTCCATGTCCGCGGTGAACTCATAGTCCACGTAGTCGCTGAAGTGCTGTTCCAGCAGCCGGATCACGGAGAACGCGATCCAGCTCGGTACCAGGGCAGAACCCTGTTTCCGGACGTAGCCGCGGTCCTGGATGGTGGAGATGGTGGAGGCGTAAGTGGAAGGGCGGCCGATGCCCTTCTTTTCCAGCTCCGCCGTCAGTGACGCTTCGGTGTAGCGCGGCGGCGGTGACGTTTCGTGGCCGATAGCGATAATGTCGGCGGCCGTGAGGGAATCGCCCTTGGCGACGTTCGGCAGGCGGCGGGCTTCATCGGAATCGTCGTCGCCGCGGGTCTCGTCCTTGCCTTCCTCGTAGGCTGCCAGGAAACCGGGGAAGGTGATCACGGTGCCGGATGCGGAGAATTCGGCGTCACGCCCATCGGAAGCCACGGCACCCAGGCGGATGGTCGCCGTCGAACCCTTGGCGTCAGCCATCTGGGACGCGACTGTGCGCTTCCAGATCAACTCGTAGAGCCGGAATTCGTCGCCGGAGAGCTGCTTGGCCACCTGGGCGGGGGTGCGGAAGGAGTCGCCGGCGGGGCGGATGGCCTCGTGGGCTTCCTGGGCGTTGGCTGCCTTGCCGGTGTACACACGGGGTGACTGCGGGATGTACTCGGGGCCGTACAGTTCGGAGGCTTGGCGGCGGGCAGCGGTGAGGGCTTCATCGCTCAGCGCGGAGGAGTCCGTACGCATATAGGTGATGTAGCCGTTTTCGTACAGCCGCTGGGCCACCTGCATGGTGCTCTTCGAGGAGAACCGCAGCTTGCGGCCGGCCTCCTGCTGCAGCGTGGAGGTGGTGAAAGGCGCTGCCGGGCGGCGGGTGTAGGGCTTGGTGTCCACCGAGCGGACGGTGAACGAGGCGTCCTGCAGCCCTGCGGCCAGGGACGTTGCCAGCTCCTCGTTGAGGTGCGCGACGTTCTTCGACGTGAGCACGCCGTCGTCGTTGAAGTCCCGGCCGCTGGCCACTTTGGCGCCGTCCACGGCGGCGAGCTTGGCCTTAAAGGAACCAGCGTCGGCGCCGAACTGGCCGGTGAGGTCCCAGTAGGAGGCTGCCTTGAAGGCCATACGCTCGCGTTCGCGGTCCACCACCATGCGGGTGACCACTGACTGCACGCGACCGGCGGACAGGCCGCGCGCCACCTTGCGCCAGAGCACCGGGGAAATCTCGTAGCCGTACAGGCGGTCCAGGACGCGGCGAGTTTCCTGCGCGTCCACCAGTGCCGTGTCGACGTCGCGCAGGTTGCCCATGGCGCGCTGGATGGCTTCCTTGGTGATTTCGCCGAACGTCATCCGGTACACCGGGACCTTGGGCTTGAGCACTTCGAGCAGGTGCCACGCGATGGCTTCGCCTTCGCGGTCCCCATCGGTTGCGAGGTAGAGTTCGTCGGCGTCCTTGAGCGCGGCCTTGAGCTCGGTCACCTTTTTCTTTTTGTCCGGGGACACCACGTAGTACGGCTTGAAGTCGTGGTCAATGTCGACGGCGAACTTGCCCACCGAGGTTTTCTTCAGCTCTGCGGGGAGTTCGGACGGCTGCGGCAGGTCGCGGATGTGACCAATGGAGGCCTCTACGATGAAGCCCTCGCCCAGGTACTTGGCGATGGTCTTGCTCTTGGCCGGAGACTCCACAATCACGAGTTTCTTGCCGGTTTTGGCCTTGCTTGGCACGGTGCTCCTACAGAAAAAGGTTGCTCGGGCAGATGCGCCCATACTGGCCTAGTTCACCATATTTTGCAGAAATGTGCGCATCCATGTGGAAAAGAGGGGGGCCGGCGGCCCACCGTTCAGCGCCTCTGTCCACGCCTTATTGACTAGCCGGAATCAGGAAGCCGTCCCGGACCAGGTTGGCTGCTTCGGCGAGCAAGCCGCTGCGGAATGCGCCGGCGTCGAACCCGTCCTCCCCGCCCAGCAGCGCCTCCAGCGCACCGGCGATCTGGCCCGCCGTGAGGTCGCCGTCGCAGGCCGAGACAAACCCGGCGAGTTCGGTGCTGAGCAGGGTGGTCCGGCGCAGGCCGGCGCCCTGCCGCAGCAGGATCACGCCCGGATGTTCGGCGCCGGGCCGCTGGTGGCGTTCCTCGGTGACGTCGTCCGCCACCAGCAGGTGCGCGTCCCCGATGCTGTTGGTGGCCAGCCAGTCCTGGCGTTCCAGCGCCGCGCCCAGGTGCGGGCCGATGGGCTGCTCGATGGGGTAGGTGATCTCCTCGAACCGGCTGAAGCCCTGGCCGGGGCCAGCCGGCCGGCGCAGCAGCACCATTCCGAAGCCGATCCCCGCCACGTTCCTGGACTCGAAGTCTGCAAGGTAGGCCGCGTACGCGTCCCGGTAGTGGTCCCGGTCCCGGGACTCGGAGGCGTCCCGCAGCCAGGTTTCGGCATACTGCTCCGGGCTGACCAACTCCCGCTGGATGAACCAGGCATCCACGCCGGGAACCACCCAGGACTGGGGACGCTCCTGCCAGTCCGTGCCGGCCACCACTTCCCAGTTGCCCAGCATCTGGGCTGTCCCGCCCTCAGCCAGGACAGCCGGGAGTCCGGCCACCAGGGCAGCCACGATGTCGTCGCCCGGCAGGCCGCCGTCGCGGTAGGTGAACTTCTCCGCGGCATCCTCCCCCGGCCTCCGCGGCGTGATGACGAACGGCGGATTGGAGACCACCAGCCCGAATTCCTCGCCGGCCACCGGTTCCAGCAGCGAGCCCAGGCGCAGGCTCACCCGGTCCTCCGGCCGGTCCGGGTCCACCCCCAGGGCCTGCGCGTTCAGGAGGATATTGAACCGGGTAAAGGCAAGCGCCCGTTCGGAAATGTCCGTGGCCGTCACGTGCTGGCAGTGGTGCAGCAGGTGGAAGGCCTGGATGCCGCAGCCTGTGCCCAGGTCCAGTGCGCGGCTGGTATGGCGGCGGAAGGTCGTCTGCACCAATGTGGTGGAGGCCTGGCCGATACCGAGGACGTGGTCGTGCCGGAGCACACCCTCCTGCTGGTGCGCAGCGAGGTCGCTCGCCACCCACAGTTCAGCGCCGCCGCTGCCGCTGTCGCCTTTGGTACCTTCCCAGCCGTAGGGCCGCAGGTCCGCTTTGGCGGCCATGAGGACTGTGCCGGGAACGGGCTCCACCAGCCCCAATGCCACCAGGCCTTCCGCCCGGATACCGGGCAGTGCGCCGTCGAGCGTTTCCTTGGGCTGGGGCTCGGCGAGCAGCCACAAACGGACGACGGCGGCAAGCGCCTTCGCGCCCTCGTCCCGCCGGACCGCGCGCTCGGCAGCGAGCAGTGCGGGGATGGTCTGGTCACGGTTCAAGGCGGTGTAGGCGGATTCCCCCAGGAGGCTGGCGACGCCGTCGAGCGTGTAGTCCACGGCGCGCAGGTCCGCGGCGAGTGCGGCGAGCAGGTCCGGAAGGTCGCTGCGGGGTGCGTCGGGAGTATTGCCGGCGGTGAACTCGTATGGGGATTCAGGCACCGCTCAAGTTTAGTGCGGCAGGTCCGGTCCGGCTGCTGTGGGGCGGGAGGTGGACCTTTACGGCCAGCCGGACGGGGTAGCGTTGAGGGTATGCCAACAGTGTTCTCCGTCCTTCCGCGCGCCCGGAAGCAGCCCGCCGGCCCGAGGCGCTTCCCGCGCACAGCATTGGCACTGGCAGGCCTGGCGGCCGTTGCCCTGGCGGGGTGCTCGCCGGTGGTGTCCATCGAGAATGCCCACGTGCCCCAATGGCAGGCCACCGCCCTGCCGGCATCGCCGGGCGCCGTGCTGGAAGACGCCGGGAAAATCCTCAACAAGAACCGGATCATCCGGGAAGCTTCCAATGTCAGCGCCGGCCGCTACATCCTGACGGCGACCTGCGAGGGCGGAGGCAAAGCGTTCTTCGCGGTGTCGCTGGACGGGGAAGACGTGGTGGATGCCGGAGCCGCGTGCAACGGCAGCAACGAGGTCACCAGGATCACACTGCCCAATACAGGGAGGCTGGAAATCAGCACCTCCAGTGTGGACGCGCCCCTCATCTACGCCTACCAGCTGATGCCGGCGCAATAGCTATGGCCCGCGCGGGCTTGCGGGCTTAAAGTCGGACTATGCCCAGTGTGCGGAAGTCCTCCGCGCCCGGTCCGCTACGGACATCCCCGGCGCCGCTGGCGCGAAACCCTGCGGCCGCTGTCGTCCTCGGCCTTGTGCTCGCGGCAGGGCTTGCGGTGGGCGGCTGCGAATACACATACGACGACGGCCGCTGGGCCGATCCCGCTGATGCGGAGCAGACAGTAGCCCCCGCGCCGGCATTCACCCGCGATCCGCTGGAGCGTGAACCCGTCAGCGAGGCCGAGCTGGAGTCATGGGTGTCCCGCAGCCTGCCCGATACCGGCGATCCCGTCATGTACGCGGCAGCCGGACTGCTGGCGGCGGGCGAAACCCGCAGCGAAACAACCCCCGTGGTGGGCACCGGCACCTATGCATTGGCACTGGCCTGCCGGAGCCAGCGCCGTGTGAACTTCACGGTCCGCAGCGACGCGCTCACGCTGGTTGACCTGGGGCTGCGGTGCGGCATCAACCGCGAGAACGTCATTTATCTCTCGGCTGAGACTGCCCTGACCGTCACGGTGGACGCCAGGACAGGCGCCAACTACGCGTACCGGCTCCGGCGCCTCTGATGGCCGTTGCGCTTTCCCGGGCCGTGAGCCGGGTCCTAAGCTGCGCAGCCTTCGGGGCAGCGCAAGGTATCCGGGCTGGAGGCGCATTCGGCGCAGTACAGGGTGAGGGTGCGGCAACTCGGGTTGGAACAGTTCTCGAATTTGCTGGTGGGGGCCGAGCACCGGACGCATTGCCCGATGGTTTTGGCGTCCTCGCTGAATTCGAGGTGCATACGGTTGTCGAACACGTACAGCGAGCCTTCCCAAAGGCCCTGGTCCTTGAAGGTTTCGCCGTAGCGGACGATGCCGCCGTCCAGCTGGTAGACCTCTTTGAAGCCGCGGTTGACCATCAGGCTGGAGAGCACTTCGCAGCGGATGCCGCCGGTGCAGTAGGTGACCACCGGCTTGTCTTTGAGCCCGTCGTACTTCCCGGACTCGAGTTCCTTGATGAAGTCGTGGGTGGTGGCGACGTCGGGGACGATCGCGTCCTTGAAGCGGCCGATCTGTGCTTCGAAGGCGTTCCGGCCATCGAAGAACACCACATCTTCCCCATCCCGCTTCTTTACGTCCACAAGTTCGTGCAGTTCTTCGGGTTTGAGGTGCTTGCCGCCGCCCACCACACCGTTGGCGTCCACCTTCAGTTCGCCGGGGGCGCCGAAGGAGACGATCTCGTCGCGTACCTTGACGCTGAGCCGCGGGAAGTCTTCCGCGCCGCCGTCGGACCATTTAACATCGATGCCGTGGAAGCCCTTGTACTCACGGGTCGTCTTGACGTACTGCTTCACGGCGCCGATTTCGCCGCCCAGGGTTGCGTTGATGCCATCCTTGGAGATCAGGATGCGGCCGGTCAGGCCCAGTTTCTCGCAGAGGGCGCGCTGCCAGAGGCGGACGGCGTCAGGATCAGCGATCGGGGTAAAGCCGTAAAAAAGCACAATTCGGTTCAAAGCCACGTATTTAAGGGTACCGGCTTGGATTCCAGTGGCCTGTCCCGGTTCTGCCACGGGCGGGCGCCCAGGAGTGCCGGATCACAATGGCATAAGCACCGGACTTCTTCCCTGCCACCCCCTGTTGCTTGTGATCGGGGTGGAATAGTCTCATCGCATGAGCCCGGAAACCATGGTTAACGACATCACTGGCCTCCTTGAAGTGTGGGTGGCCGGATGGGCTGGCTGTCGCAGTTACCGGACATCGTCGGAAGGCCGCTTTCCCGCCGCTCTCCGGTCTGATACCTCCGGTGAGTGGGAATTCTTCGCGTCCGATCCAACGGACACGGAGTTTGCCGTGCTCGCGGCCAAGACGGCGGAAGTGCCGGCCCGGGGCCTGACGATCCTGACCAATGACCTCGCCCGATATTCGGAACTTGCCCGGCAGCACGGATTGAACGTCACTTCCGACACCCAAGCCATGATGATCGTGGACATGGAAACCCAGGACGCCGAGGACCCCTGGCTTTCGGATGACGACCTTTCCCTGGCGGCGTCCGAACAGGATGGCGTGCACTACGCTGAGGTGCGCTCCGGTGACGCCTTGGCCGCCAGTGGCCGGGTTTACGTGGTGGGCGACACCGCGGTGTTCGACAAAATCATCACCGAACCGGCCTTCCAGCGGCGCGGCCTTGGCAGTTTTATCATGCGGGCATTGGCAGCGCAGGCGTTTGGGCACGACGTCCAGACCGGGCTGCTGCTGGCGTCCCTTGATGGCCAGAAGCTCTACTCGCATCTTGGCTGGACCACTGTTTCCCGGGTGCTGATGCTGTCCGCATCCCGCGACGGCGCTGATTTGTCCCTGAGTTAGCGCCGGGTGTATCTCCCTGGTTTCCACATTCCCCGCCTCCGCCGTTTCCCCCTAGGGCGAACCCGGCACGCCAAGCTCGCGGCGGGTGAAACAATATTGGGGTGAACCCCCATGACTCCCTGATTCCCTTGCTGGGCCGCGGCCCGGACCCGGAACAGCTGCGTCATGTCCGCACCATCCCTGCCCGCAAGGCGGTGCACGAGCCGTGGCCGTCCTGGGTCCACCCGGATCTGGTTGCAGCCTACGGTTCGCTGGGAGTCCAGCAGCCCTACCGCCACCAGGTGGAAGCCGCTGACATTGCGCACGGCGGCGGGCACGTTGTGGTGGCCACCGGCACGGCTTCGGGAAAGTCCCTCGCCTACCAGCTCCCGGCCTTGGACGCCATCCACCGTTCCGAGCTGCGGGTTCTTGCCGATCCGGGAAAGATCCACGACGACGGCGCGGTCACCCTCTACCTGTCCCCCACCAAGGCCCTCGCCGCCGACCAGCTCAACGCCATCCGGGCGCTGCAGCTGCCCACCGTCCGCGCCGAAACCTACGACGGCGACACCGACCCCGCATCCCGGCGTTGGATCCGGGACCACGCCAACTTCATCCTGGCCAACCCGGACATGCTGCATTTCGGTATCCTTCCCAACCATGCCTGGTGGGCGGCGTTCTTTCGACGCCTCCGCTATGTGGTCATCGACGAGGCGCACAGCTACCGGGGCGTCTTCGGCTCACATGTGGCCAACCTGATGCGCCGGCTGCGGCGGATCTGCGCATACTACGGAGCCGGCACCTCGTTCCCCGAGCCCGTATTCATCGCCGCGTCAGCCACCGCTTCCGATCCCGACGTCTCCTTCGCCCGGCTCATCGGCGCCCCTGGGAGGGCCGTCTCGGAGGACGGGTCACCGCACGGTGCCACCACGGTGGCATTTTGGGAACCGGCGCTGACCGAACTCCGCGGCGAGAACGGCGCCAAGGAACGGCGCACAGCCGTGGCCGAAACGTCGGACCTGCTGGCCAACCTGGTGTCGGCCCACGTCCGCACGATTGCGTTCATCAAGTCGCGCCGAGGGGCGGAGACCATCTCCTCCATCACCAAGCGGCTGCTGGACGAGGTGGATCCCAGCCTCCCGCAGCGCGTGGCCGCCTACCGTTCCGGGTACCTGCCGGAGGAACGCCGGGCCGTGGAGAAGGCACTGCGCTCGGGCAGGCTGCTGGGTGTTTCCAGTACCTCCGCGCTTGAGCTGGGTATCGACATCTCAGGCCTGGACGCTGTCCTGGTTGCGGGCTGGCCCGGCACCAGGGCCTCGTTGTTCCAGCAGATCGGGCGGGCCGGCAGGGCCGGGCAGGACGCCATCGCGGCCTTTGTTGCCAGCGACGATCCACTGGACACCTTCCTGGTGAACCACCCAGAAGCCATCTTCGACGTGTCCGTGGAAGCCACTGTTTTCGACCCCGCCAACCCCTATGTGCTCGGCCCCCACCTGTGCGCTGCGGCCGCGGAACTGCCGCTCGGGCCGGCTGAGCTGGACTTGTTCGGGAGTACGGCCGAGGCACTCCTGGACCGCCTTGTGGCACAGGGGTATTTGCGGCGCCGCCCGGCGGGATGGTTCTGGACCCACTCCCAGAGTGCGGCCGCCATGGTGAACCTGCGGGCCGACGGCGGCGGACCGGTCAGTATTGTTGATGCCGATACCGGCTCCCTCCTCGGGACGATGGACTCGCCCCAGACCCACTACCAGGCACACACCGGCGCCGTTTACATCCACCAGGGCGACAGCTACGTGGTGGAGGACCTCAACGAGGACGATCACTGCGTGGTGGTCCGACGCGCCAATCCCGACTACTACACCACGGCACGGGACGTCACCCAGATCGAGGTGCTGGAAACCCAGCGAACCACCAGCTGGGGTGACGTTTCCCTGCACTTCGGCGACGTCAAGGTCACCACCCAGGTGGTTTCCTTCCAGCGCAAGGCCCTGATCTCCAACGAGATCCTTGGCGAGGAACCCCTGGACCTCGGCGCACGGGAGCTGTTCACCAAGGCAGTGTGGTTTGTAGTGGACAACCGGTCCCTCGCCGCCGCCGGCCTGATCGAGGCACAGTTCCCCGGTGCCCTGCACGCCGCCGAGCACGCAGCCATCGGCTTGCTCCCGCTGGTGGCTTCGAGTGACCGGTGGGACATCGGGGGCGTTTCGACTGCCCTGCATGCCGACACCGGGGTGCCCACCATTTTTGTCTATGACGGGCACCCTGGCGGTGCCGGCTTCGCCGAGCGCGGTTTCGACAAGGCGAAGGTGTGGCTGGCGGCGACGCGGGATGCCATCAAGGCCTGCGAATGCGAATCAGGCTGCCCCTCCTGCGTCCAGTCGCCCAAGTGCGGGAACAAGAACAACCCGTTGGACAAGGGCGCCGCGGTCACCCTGCTCGACGTCCTGTTGAAGGATGCCACCGAGGCCAGCGCAGAGAGCATGGAAGCCCAGCGCTGACGCCCGGTCTCCTGGCCCTGCCCAGCTTGAATTCTGCTCAGCCTGAATCCCGGCTCATGCCTCAATCCTGGTTCAGACTGTCGCCCCGCTCAGACTGAATCCTGGCTCCTGCCGGGCCCGGCTCAGACCGAACCGGGCTCGAATCCGGGCTCAGGCGCAGCCCCTTCAGGGTGGTGGTCCGGCCCGGGCCCGGCCGCTCGCCGCCCCCAGCATGGTCCGCTCGACCAGCTCCGTCCGGACCTCCACCGTCTGGGCCCCTCCCTCGAAGCAGCTCACCACCACTGCGGCATGCCGCGCCGCGACTTCCGCCGCCACGTTGCACGGCTCCCCGTCGGTGACCCCGCGCAGGGCGTCCGCCGCGGCGAGGGCAGCCAGGTCGGCGGCTGCGGCGGCCCTGCTGGCCAGCACAGCCGACTGGGCCAGGAGCAGCAGCAGCGCCATGGCCGTCATCACCATCAATGCCAAACCCGCTGCGAGGACTGTGCCCGAGCCGCGCTCCGGTCCGTCCCCGGCCGCGGCCCTGGCCCCGGTCATCCGGTGCCCGCCGCCGCCACGGCCGCCGCGGAAACGCCCGGGCCCGCCGCCGCTGCCTCGCTGCGGCTTGAGGCGCGGGCAGTCAGCGTCCATGGAATTGTTGCGCCCAGCGGGCCCCCTACCCGGCCCGTGACAGTGACATTCAGCCATTCGCCGTCGGCTGCAACAGCGGCGGATGCCGACGTTCCCGAAAGAGTCCTTACGATCCGTTCCACGGCTGCCGCATCGTCCCCGCGGGCCAGCGCACGTGCACCCGCCCGGGCGCCTTCCTCCAGCCGCAGCTGGGTGACCCCGGCGGCTGCACCCGAAAGAAGCATGGCCAGCAGGAGCACAACGGCAGGCAGCGTCACGGCAAATTCTGCGGTAACGGCGCCCCGCTCTGCCGCTCGCCGAAGGCGCACCACGTCCGGCGCGCCGGTCATGGCAACGCCAGTGCCGTGCGGATCAGGTTCAGGAGGAAGCCGCGGACTTCCTCACTGCGAAGGATGAAGACCAGCAGCCCGGCAAAGCCGACGGCGGCCAAAGTGGCGATCGCATACTCGGCCGTGGCCATGCCCGCTTCTGATCCCAGCAGCCTCCGGACGCCGGTGCTGCGCCGGGCGTTGGCGCCCGAGTAAACGCTGGCACCCGGGTAGAGCTCTACCACGTTGGCCGGCAAGGACACAGACTTGGCTCCGGGTACACCAGCGGATCGAGCGGCGGCAGCCCGTCGTTTCGTGTGTTGCCGGGCTGCTGCGAGCGTTGCGGTTCCGGCGGCGTAATGGCGGTCCTGGTTGATGGACATGCGATGATTCCTTTCGATGGGCCGGCAGGGTTGCCGGTTGGTTTGACTCTTCCCGGCCGTGCCGCGGGCGGTAAGGCCGGCTGTTGCGTAAGTGGAAAAGTTGGGGGCGGTTAGTGGCTGTGGAGGGAAAGAGCAGGCCTGACGGTTTGGCCGGAACCCGGCGGTGGGAAGCAACCCGAGGAAACTGCGCCAGGGCAGCTGCACCGTCAGCCGGACGGGACCAGTGCCAGCAAAACGGGCACAACGCCCAGGCAGATAAAGGCCGGCAGCGAACACAGTCCCAGCGGGACCACCAGCTTGACGCCGAGGGACGCCGCCCGCTTTTCCGCTGCGCGGAACCTCTCGCGGCGAAGCCTTGCAGCCTGGGCGTAGAGGATCGCCGAGGACGGAGCTCCGGTGAGGGCCGCGAATCCCAGGGCATCCCGCAGTTCGAGAATGGCCGGCAACCTGACGGCTGAGCTTCGCCAGGCAGTCTCCCAGTCCGCCCCGATCGCCAGCGCGGAGACGACGGGCCGCAGCGACTGGCGGTACTGCGAGGACGCCGACGCCGAGACAAGATCAAGGGAACGGCCGATCCCGGAGCCGGCGTCCAGCATCGCGGCGACGAGTTCGAGCATCATGGCGCTGTCCTGCAGGCCGTCGGGTCCATCCCGGGTGCGGAACCGGCCGCCTGCAGTCCGTGGATCATCAGCCGAACCAGGATTTTGAACCGTGGACAGGGCGATCAGCCGCTTCCGTGAGCGGCCCCTCCCAAGGAATAGAAGGCAGGCTGCGGCGGCCAAGAGGGCTAAGAGTGCGAGCGCCGGCAGCAATGTTCCGGTCATGGCAGTCCTGCTCCTGCTGCAGCCGCCACCAGCCGGGCGGACCATACCCTGCCCGCTATGGTGAGCGCAGCCCCAGCCACGAGGGCCGCCAGTCCCAGCGGCGTGCCCAGCAGAATAGCGAGCGGATCCACGCCGAGGGCCATGCCGAGGCCCAGCCCCATCAGCGGAAGCCAGGTGAGCAGCCTGACCGTGGCTTTGGGCCCTGCCAGTGCCGTCTGCCGGGCGGCGTCGGCGTCGTCCTCTACTTCCAGCTGCGCCGCGAACCTGGTCAGTACGTCAGCCAGGGGGCAGCCGCTTGCTTCTGCGATGTCGAAGCAGGCCGCCAGCTGGGACCAGATCCGGGATTCCCTGCCCCGTCGTGGAAAAGCCGCGGGCAACGAGCGCCTGATGGCCTCCGATACCGGAGCCCCTGTACCCGCGGCGCCGCGGGCCGCCGCCAGCAGTGCCAGTGAGCCCTGGGTAAGCCCGGTGCCCTGCCGCCACACGGATGGACCATCCGGCCCGGTTTGGCTGTTCACCCCGTAAATTCCCCACAGCTCGTCCCACAGGCGGGCCGGGGTGCGCCCACCCTTCAGCAGCGCGGCAAGCTGTTGCACCACCAAGGTCATGGGCGCTGCAGGGCCGGAGACCTCCGCCTTAACGGTTCCAGGCCTGAGCCCCCTGATCAGGCGGGCCAGGGCACTTTCCGATGTTCGAGCAGCAGCAACACCGCCGGTTGCGCGGCGGAACCTTGCTGCCGCACCCTGCGGCGGGCGAAGAACCAACAGCACAGCCAGCACCAGGGCCGCTGCAAGGAAAACAGTCATCGGCCGTGCCCCGGTTCACGTCCCAGCCGGCCGGCCAGTGCGTCCCATCCCTGGCCTCGAACGGTGCTGCCCTCCGAGGTTTCCACAGCGGACACAACGCGAAGACCGTCACTGCCGTCCTCAATAAGGCCGATGCACGTCACTTCCCTGCCGCGGCCGGTCCTTTCGACGTGGATCACCACGTCAAGGGCACTGGCCGCCTGGAGCCGGACGCCGTCCGGGCTCAATCCGGCGAGGGCGCCCAAGGCTGTGAGCCGGGCCGGGACGGCTTGCGCAGTATTGGCGTGGATGGTCCCGCCTCCTCCGCTGTGTCCGGTGTTCATTGCGGTCAGCAATTCCCGGACCTCAGCGCCGCGGCACTCCCCCACCACCAGCCGGTCGGGCCTCATGCGCAGGGCCTGCCGGACCAGCTCGCCCAGCCCCACCTCCCCGCCGCCTTCAAGGTTGCCGTGCCGGGATTCGAGGGAGACCACATGCGGATGGACCGGATTCAGCTCGGAAGCATCCTCAATAAGGACCAGCCGCTCCTCAGGGGCACACAACCCCAGCAGCGTGGACAACAGCGTGGTCTTGCCGGAACCGGTGGCGCCACTGATCAAAAAACTCAGCCGAAGTTCCAGCACCCGTTCCAGGACGTCCCTTATCAGGGGGCCGAACATGCCGGCCGCCTGCAACTCGTCCATGCTGAAGACCCGTTCACGGCGGATCCTGACGCTGAGCAGGGTACCCGCCGTGGAAACGGGCGGCAGCACCGCATGGACACGGTAGCCACCCGCCAGCCGCACATCCACGCAGGGCGAACCGTCATCCAGGCGGCGCCCTCCCGCGGCAACCAGTCTGCAGGCCAGCGCCCGCAGCTGCGCTTCATCGCCGAAGGCCACGGCGACGGGCTCGATGCCCCGACCGCGGTCCACCCATACCGAGTCCGGAGCATTGACAAAGATGTCCGTGACCGCCGGATCCCGGGTAAGCGGCTGCAGGGGTCCCAGTCCGTTAAGCTCAGCGCTGATGCGCTCCACCGCCGCCAGCGAACCGGCGGTGCCCAGCAGCTTGCCGGTAGCCTGAACCGCCGCAGCCACCCGTGAGGGCGTTACAACGCCGGCTTCGGCCATCATGGACTCGCGGACCGATTCCAGCAGCCCGGCATCAACAATCTGCCGCTCCACCCGCCGGGGGTCCCGGCGCTGGCCTTCCGTCCGCTGGCCCTCGATCAACCGGGCACGCCGCCGCAGACCGTCAGCTGCTCCCGATCCCCGCGGGGATTGCTGCTTCATCCGAACTCTCCAGTGGGCAGCTCGTCGCCGAGTGAGTCGAGCACTGAGGCGGCAAAATGCCGGACGCTGCGCCGCTTGCCCAGTTCCAGCAGCCGGCCCGACTCCGCGGCGCCACCAACTCCGCGAAGCTCAGGCACGCGGCCCTGCACGGGAAGGCCAATGGCCTCCGAGATCAACGAGGCATCCAAAGCAGCCCCCGGCCGGGCCCGGACCAGGAGGCCAGCCTCCACGGGCGGGAACTCGTGGAGCAGGCGCACAGCCGCGACGGCCGCCTTCAGCTGGGCGGGAACCACCATCATGATCCGGTCGCAGTCCCAGGCATAGGACTGGAGCGGTCCCGCGGCCCGG
This sequence comes from Pseudarthrobacter sp. W1I19, assembly GCF_030817835.1. Lineage (NCBI taxonomy): Bacteria > Bacillati > Actinomycetota > Actinomycetes > Micrococcales > Micrococcaceae > Pseudarthrobacter > Pseudarthrobacter sp. W1I19. The sequence goes on along the minus strand of NZ_JAUSZR010000001.1, from coordinate 620,925 downwards.
CCGATGTCCAGCACCACCAGTTCAAACGCCCGGCGTGCGGCGTCGAGCACTCCGGTGATGGTGGGCGCGGCCACGGATACGGGCTGTTCACGGGTGGCCGGCCAGGACAGGAACGAAAATCCTCCGGAGACGGGCAGTGAGTCGGACAGCTGGCCCGAGTCGATGCTGCCGCGCGCCTCGGAAAGGTCGGGCCAGCGCAGGCCCGGGCTTTCCTCCGCAGCGATGGCCAGTTCCAACCCGCCGCCCCAGGGGTCGCCGTCAACAAGCAGTACGCGTGCTCCCATCCCGGCCGCCGCCTGTGCTATCCAAATCGCCGCCGTGGTGGCTCCCGCGCCGCCGCACCCGCCGGTCACACCAAGGATGATCCCGCCCGGGCCGGGCGCCCGCGAGCGGCTGAGGTGGTCCGCCAGCCAGGCCGCGGCGTCAGGGAGCACCGCCACCCGCTCAGCGCCAAGCGCCGCGGCCAGGTGCCACAGGCTGTCGCCTTCACCGTCCAGACCTACGAGGACAGCCGGTGCCCGCCGCCGGGGCGGCAGCTCCCGGATGTCACTGCCCACCAGAACCGCGGCCGAGCCATCCCAGTACCTGGCCCCTTCCAGGGCATCGGCAACAACGCGAAGATGCGCTCCGGCCGCCGCCACAATCCGCTCCACCTCGGCCCGCACAACAGCGGACGACGTGACCAGCAGCACCTCTTCCCCGCTGTCCGGCAGCCACGCCTCGGCCGGCCCTGCCAAACCAGCTGCAAAGCCAGGAGGGGCGGTCAGGAGTCCGTCATCCGGGCTCCGGGGCGAACGCGCGGCAGGGACGGGATCTGAAGGGAGGGGGGTCAACTGATGCCTGCTCATGGAGCCACTGTCCACCGCCGGCCGGGCAACGATAAGGCAGCCCCGGCCCTATGTGCACAAAACCGGCGGCAACAAGCCTGTGCAGGAAAAGTCCCCGGCAAAGCCTCCGGAAAAGACAAGGCAGAATTGGAGCATGTACCTCCTGCTCGCCGCCCACCCCTCCGGCGCGGTCTTGCAGGAACTCACCCAAGCAGGCCACCCCCACCCGGACAATCCCGAACCCAGGCTGGCCGCCACGAGCGAGCTGGCCGCCATCGTCCTCGGGCTGGAACGCAGGCCACGCACCGGGCAACCGCCCCGCTGGATCTGGCACCGCACCCAGGACTGGTACCCGTCGCTGCTGGCATGCGGGGTGGAACTCGAACGCTGCTATGACCTGAGCCTCTGCGGGAACATCCTGGCGCTCTCCGAGTTCACCGCCCACACTGACTATGCCAGGAACGCCGAGAAGGTCACCCTGGATGACCCGGAGCAGCCGCCGCGTACGCTCCAGCCGCCTCCGCCGCCCCCGGAACAGGACGCCCTGTTCGATGATCCGGGAACTGGCTCCGAACCACGGTTCACGCTTGAGGACCTCCGCGGCGAATACGCTGCCCAGCAGGAAGCGCTGGCTGCCGTCAGTCCGGAGCAGAACCGCCGCAGCCGGCTTCAGCTCCTGCTGGCCGCGGAATCCGCCGGTGCCATGATCGCGGCTGAAATGCAGCATGCCGGAGTTCCCTGGCGGGAGGACCTGCACGAGGAAATCCTGGCCGACTATTTGGGTCCCCGCCCGCCCCTTGGCCACCGCCCGGCCAAGCTTGAGGCCCTGAACGTCGAACTGCGCGGGCTGTTGAACGCCCCCACACTCAACCCGGACTCCCCGCAGGAACTCATCCGTGCCCTGCACCGGAACGGCATCGAGGTGAAAAGCACCCGCCAGTGGGAGCTGAAGGAGTCGAACCACCCCGCCATCCGACCGCTGCTTGCCTACAAGAAGCTCTCGCGCCTGCACTCGGCGAACGGCTGGGCATGGCTTGACGCGTGGGTGGCCGGAGGCAGGTTCCGGCCTGAGTATGTGGTGGGCGGGGTGGTCTCGGGCCGCTGGGCATCGCGCGGCGGAGGTGCCCTGCAGATCCCGCGCCAGATCCGCGGCGCCGTCCATGCCGATCCAGGGTACAAGCTGATCGTGGCGGATGCCTCCCAGCTCGAACCGCGCGTACTCGTGGCACTGGCCCAGGACGCCATCATGGCTGAGGCCGCCAGGGATCAGGACCTCTACGCGGGAATCGCCGCGAAGGGATTCGGCGGCGACCGTGCAAAGGCGAAAGTGGCGCTGCTGGGCGCCATGTACGGCGCCACCTCCGGCGAGGCCGGGCGCCTCATGCCCCAGCTCACCAGGACGTATCCACGGGCAGTAGGTTTCGTGGAGCAGGCAGCCCGGGCCGGCGAGTCCGGCGGAACGGTCACCACCCGGTTGGGCCGCAGTAGCCCGCCCCCATCGGAGCGGTGGTTCCAGAGCCAGCGTCCGGCGTCGGCCGAGGAGCAGCGGCGGGCACAATCGATAGCGCGTTCCAGGGGGCGTTTCACGCGCAACTTCGTGGTCCAGGGTTCCGCGGCGGACTGGGCAGCCTGCTGGCTGGCTGAATTACGACGGCGGCTGCGCGCCTTGCGCACCGAAGGCCAGGCGAGAGCGGAGCTCGTCTTCTTCCTCCACGACGAGGTGATGGTCCACGCACCTGTCCGCCAAGTGGAATCGTGTATCCAGGCGATTGAGGATGCCGCGGGCGCAGCAAAGGAGCTGTTGTTCGGGCCTGTTCCGGTGGAGTTTCCGGTGAGTGTGGCAGTGGTGGATTCCTATAACAACGCAAAGTAAGAAGCGCCCTGCAACGCACCTTGGCGCCCGCCGGCGCGACGTTTATCGAGAAAAGTAACCTACCCGGCGGTAGCTCGCCGGGGTGCCGTGACGCGGGTTACAGTCTTCTGGTGACTGAAGCAGATCGGTCTGAAGGTTGATGCAAAGACGCAACACCAGGGGAGGTCCGGCATATGGCGGGCAGGTTTGAAATACATCGGGTTGGGGACGAGTCGTACAGGCTGCGGCTGACGGACGCAGAAGGCAACATCGTTGCCGTCTCGCCAAACTTCAAGTCTCTGAACACACTTTTGGAAGGCGTTAAGGCGATGCGTGAGAATGCGGCCACCGGGATAGTGGTGGATCTCCGCCAGCAGCAGGCCTGAGGCAACGTGACCAGCCCCGGCGGCAAAGACTAGACACCCATCGGGTGCACCCGGCTCCGGTCCCATGGAACCGCCCAGCCGAGCTGTTCAAAGAGGCCGTTCAAAACGATGCCGGTAAAACCCCAGACCACCACTCCATTGACAGTAAAAGCCGGGCTGTCAAACGTGCGTCCCGCCCGGTTGACTGTTGCCATGACCCGGTTGTCCGGGTCCAGCAGGTCCCGGACGGGAACCCGGAACACCTGCGCGGATTCAGCATAATCCACCACTCCCACGGGTGACGGCGCGCGCCACCACCCCAGGACTGGGGTTACGAGGAAGTTGCTGTGGGCCAGCCCCAGCTCCTGCAGGGTTCCCAGGACCTCCACGCCGTCCGTGTCCAGCCCCGTTTCTTCTTCGGCCTCCCGCAGGGCCGCCTGAACCGGTGTTTCCCGTGCGTCAATGGCGCCGCCGGGAAACGCCACCTGCCCGGGATGGGAACCCAGGGTGTGCGCGCGCTCCAGGAGCAGGACGTCCAGGTCGGCGGGGGCCAGCGGCTTGTCGGAGACAGCCGGAACGTCATCGAGGGCCCCGAACAGCATCAGGACGGCAGCCCTGCGCGCCCGTGTGGCATCCACTGTCAGGGCGGCCCACAGGGGGTCCGGGGCGGATACCGACCCTGACGCGGACCTTTGCGCCAACCCGATCAGGTCTTCGCGGGCGCTCACGGCTTCCTCTTTTGGGATTCCATCCTGATTTCGGCCGCCCGGTGGGTTTCGGCCAGCAGTTGGGCCAGGAGGGCTTCATTGCCGGGAGCGAGTTCATATTTCAGCAGTTTTGCCGCTTTGGCCGGGTCCGTTTCGCCCATGCCGTAGCTCGGGCACCAGGTGGCCACAGGGCACGCGCCGCAGGCCGGTTTGCGGGAGTGGCACACCCGCCGCCCATGGAACACCACCCGGTGGGAGAGCATGGTCCAGTCCCTCTTCTCGAAGAGCTCGGCCACGTCATATTCAATCTGGACGGGGTCCTCGGACTGTGTCCAGCCGAATCGGCGGGCCAGGCGGCCAAAATGGGTGTCCACCGTGATCCCGGGGACGCCGAAGGCGTTGCCCAGCACCACATTGGCGGTCTTCCGGCCCACCCCTGGCAGCGTGACCAGGTCCTCCAGCCGGCCGGGAACGACGCCGTTGTACTCATCCACCAGCCGGGTGCACAAGGCGAGAAGGCTTCGCGTCTTGGCCCGGAAGAAACCGGTGGGTTTGATGATCTCTTCAATCGCGGCGGGATCCGCTTCTGCCATGGACCGCGGGTCAGGATAACGCGTGAACAGCAACGGTGTGATCTGGTTGACGGTGACGTCGGTGGTCTGCGCGGATAGGACAGTGGCCACCAGCAGCTCGAACGGATTGCGGAAATCAAGTTCCGCATGGGCGTAGGGGTACTTCTCCGCCAAGGCCCTGTTGATCCTGCGCGCCCGCCTCTTCAGTCCGAGCAGGGACTCGGCGGAGACCACGGGCATACCCGCGGCCTGGCCGGCCGGAGCCTGCCCGCCGCCGGATTTGGCAGCCCGGGAACCGGTGGCGGCCGGTGAGGCTTTGGCCGCCCGGGGCGAGGCCATCTGCTAGCCGCGCTCGATATTGCTGAGGTCGCGCAGCACGCCCAGCCGCCCGTCGGTGTGCTGGACCAGGAATTCGTGTCCGCGGTCCTCCAGTGCCAGCACCCAGCCGCCAGGCTCAATCACGAACGCGGGGGCGCCGGTACGGGGATCAAAGGCGGTGCGGTGCTGTGCCACGGCGAACCAGAACGCTTCGTGGATGGGCTGCTCGTCCGCTTCCTCAGGCCGGCTTGCGGGATCGACGGTTGCCCCGATCGGGTTGTCGGCCCGGACGTGCGGGTGGACGGCGGTAGCGGCCGGCGGCTCCCAGGAGCCCTGCGCAGCGGAAGGCGTGGGGGCAGAACCTCCGCCGTGATTGCCGGCAGTCCGCTGCCCTGCGGCCGGCGAAGCTCCGGCACCCGCAGCAGCACCGCCAGCCGCGGGGACATCCGCCAGCTGCGTCTCCTCCGCTGAAGGAGCTGATGCAGGGCTGACCACACCCGACGCCTGGGTTGGCGGCTGGACTGAAGCGGGACGGACGACGTCGGACGCCTGGGTTGCGGGCCCGGAGTCACCTGCCGGCCGGGCGTCGGATGCTTCGGGGGCAGTGGAAACAGGTGCCGAGCCCGTGGCAGGCGCCCCGGAAGCGGCCACGCCGGCAGTGGGAACCGCCGCCGTGGCGGGGGCGTGGTGCTGCGTGGCATGGGGCTGGACCGCCGAGGATCCGGCCCCGGCGCCGCTGAACAGCCCTCCGCCGGAGGCAGGCTTGGAAGCAGTGGACTCCACCTTGGGCTTTTTGGGCGCGCGCGGTTTCTGGACGGGAACGGCTGCTTCCCGCGCCACCACATGCGCGGGGCCTTCCACTCGGCCCTGGAAGTCGGGTGAAACATAGGGAATGAAGCGGCCCAGGACCGTCGCAGCGAACAGGACCAGGGCGCCGATCAGTGCCACCAGCAAGGTGGGCACATAGGCGACGGCAACGGTCAGGAAGAAGAAGGCGGCCGCGAAGGACGCGACGACGGAAGCGAACTGGTCAATGGACAGCGACCCAATCCTGATTTTTGTGCCGGGGGCCAGCCTGCGCGCGGCGAAGAGTGCGCTCACCACCAGGGGAAGGACAATACCCAGGCCCAGGAAGAAGAGGTTGTTCAGGTTCCAGAGGTTGTACCTGCCGCCGAAGATGGGCAGCAGCGACGCGACGAACAAAATGAGCGTGGCGGCGAACACGGCCAGGTCCCGGATGGTGAACGGACCGAGCACTGCCTGGTGGGCGTTGGCGCCCTTGCCTTCGGACGTGGCCGGCTTGCCTGCCCCGGCGGCCGGGGCGGTGGAGCTGCCGGAACCCGCCTCGGTGTCAGGGCCTGTTTTCTGGCCGAAGATCTGCTGGTTCATTCTGTTCTCCTTAGCGTGGCGGCACCGGGCCAAGTGGCCCCGAAACCGTGCCGTCGTACAGCGGTTTCCTCCTGCCCCGGACGCTTGCGCGGCCGGATGGGAGGCACCGAAGTGAAGTCACAATTCAATCTCAGCCTAGTCAACAGCCTGAGTGATCACTAGCTGGGCGCGGCTGGCTGAGTGCCCCCTCGCGTCCACTCACCGCTTAATAAATGCCGTTCGCGGGTCCGTTTGTGACAGCGCACACATGCGCCGCGGGCAAGCATTAGTCTTGATTCCGGAACAGCTCTTTGCGGAAAATCCGTGACCAGCCGGTGCCCGGCGTCGTGCAGGCGGCGGAGCCCGGCGGGCGGCGGATGCCCGCGCAGCAAAGATCGATGAATGATGAGGTTCACATGTCCCAGGACACTTCAAGCTCCACGGCCACCGCTGCCGCCGGCTCCGGACAAGGCGGGCAGGCAGGCCAGCAGGGCGATGCCTTTGAAAACCTGCTGCACGAGACCCGGACGTTTCCGCCCACTCCCGAGTTCGCCGCTGACGCCGTGGTCAAGGCATCGGAATACGAGGAGGCCGCTGCCGACCGCCCGGCGTTCTGGGCGAAGCAGGCGCGGGAACTGCTGACCTGGTCCAAGGACTTTGACCAGGCGCTGGACTGGTCCAACCCGCCGTTCGCCAAGTGGTTTGTGGGCGGCGAAGTCAACGCTGCTTACAACGCGCTGGACCGGCACGTCGAGGCCGGCCGGGGTGACAGGGTGGCCATCTACTTCGAAGGCGAACCCGGAGATACCCGCACTTACACCTACGCCCAGCTGACCGACGAGGTGAAGAAGGCCGCGAATGCGTTCGAGTCCCTCGGCGTGGTCAAGGGCGACCGGGTGGCCGTGTACCTGCCAATGATCCCCGAGGCCGTGATCACGCTCCTGGCCTGCGCCCGGATCGGGGCAGTGCATTCGGTGGTGTTCGGCGGCTTCTCCGCGGACGCGCTGCGCTCGAGGATTGAGGATGCCGAGGCCAAGCTGGTGGTCACCGCGGACGGGACCTACCGCCGCGGCAAGCCCAGCGCACTCAAGAGCGCGGTGGATGAGGCCCTCGCGAACGATGGGCACAGCGTGCAGAACGTGGTGGTGGTCAAGCGCAACGGCCAGGACGTGGACTGGACCGAAGGCCGGGACCACTGGTGGGCGGACACCGTGGAGGCGGCTTCCGCCGAGCACACCGCCGTCGGCCATGACTCCGAGCACCCGCTGTTCATCCTCTACACCTCCGGCACCACCGGCAAGCCCAAGGGCATCCTGCACACCACCGGCGGATACCTCACCCAGAACGCCTACACCCACAAGGCGGTGTTCGACCTGCACCCGGAGACGGACGTGTACTGGTGCACGGCCGACGTCGGCTGGGTCACCGGCCACTCCTACGTCACCTACGCCCCGCTCATCAACGGTGCCACCCAGGTGATGTACGAGGGCACCCCGGACTCCCCGCACCAGGGCCGCTGGTGGGAGATCGTGGAGAAGTACAAGGTCTCCATCCTCTACACCGCCCCCACCGCGATCCGGACGTTCATGAAGTGGGGCCGGGAGATCCCGGACAAGTACGATCTGTCCTCCCTCCGCGTGCTCGGGTCCGTCGGCGAACCCATCAACCCCGAAGCCTGGATGTGGTACCGGAAAGTCATCGGCGGGGACAAGACCCCCATCGTGGACACCTGGTGGCAGACCGAGACCGGCGCCCAGATGATCGCCCCGCTGCCCGGCGTCACCGCCGCCAAGCCCGGCTCCGCCCAGGTGCCGCTGCCCGGCATCGCGGTGGACGTGGTGGACGAGATGGGCGAATCCGTCCCCAACGGCCACGGCGGCTTCCTGGTGATCCGCGAACCCTGGCCCGCCATGCTCCGCGGCATCTGGGGCGACCCGGAGCGATACAAGGACACCTACTGGTCCCGGTTCGAGAACATGTACTTCGCCGGCGACGGCGCCAAGAAAGACGAGGACGGCGACCTCTGGCTCCTCGGCCGGGTGGACGACGTCATGAACATCTCCGGCCACCGGCTCTCCACCACCGAAATCGAATCCGCCCTGGTATCCCACCCCGCCGTAGCCGAAGCCGCCGTCGTGGGAGCCTCGGACGAAACTACCGGACAGGCCGTCGTCGCGTTCGTCATCCTCCGCGGCGACGCGGTGGATTCCGGAGAAGACATGGTCCAGGAACTCCGGAACCACGTGGGCAAGGAAATCGGCCCCATCGCCAAACCGAAGAACATCCTGGTGGTCCCCGAACTGCCCAAGACCCGCTCCGGGAAAATTATGCGCCGCCTGCTCAAGGACGTCGCTGAAGGCCGCGACCCGGGTGATGCTACTACTCTCTCCGACCCCACGATCATGCAGCAGATTGCCCAGTCGCTCAGAAAGTAACAGTGGCTTAGCATCCCAGAGCAAGCTGCAGAATGGCCCTGGTTTCCCTGTCAATTAGGGAAACCAGGGCCATTCTCGTTTTGTGACGATTCAAAATAATCGATATCTGAAATGTTATTTCCCGTTCTTCCATGTTCTGTTTTGCGAGGTTATAGTCGAGGCATGTGAGGTGTCTCACATGCGGCTATTTTTCAAGGGAGAGAACATGGCTTCACAGTTTGATGCGTCTGCAACTGCATTTCCGAGCAGGCGGAGCATCCTCAAGACCGTCGGCGTAGGCGCAGCTGGCCTGGCCGGCATCCCGTTCCTCGCGGCCTGTACGGGCGGAAGCGCCCCGTCCGCCTCGGGCTCCGACTCCCCCGGCCTGACATTCGGTTCCGGATCCTCCGACGACGTCCCCAAGCGGGCCTACCAGGCCGTCACTGACGCTTTCACGGCCAAGACCGGCAAGAAAGTCACCACCAACGTGGTGCCCCACAATGATTTCCAGAACAAGATCAATTCCTACCTGCAGGGGTCTCCGGACGATACGTTCACCTGGTTTGCCGGCTACCGCATGCAGTACTACGCCGGCAAGGGCCTCCTCGCACCGATCGATGATGTGTGGGAAACCATCGGCGGCAACTACTCCGATGCCCTGAAGAAGGCCTCCACGGGCCCGGACGGCAAGATGTACTTCGTCCCCAACTACAACTACCCGTGGGGCTTCTTCTACCGGAAGAGCCTCTGGGCCGAGAAGGGCTACGAGGTGCCGGAAACCTTCGACGCCCTCAAGACCCTTGCGGCCAAGATGCAGGCGGACGGCATCATCCCCATCGGCTTTGCCGACAAGGACGGCTGGCCGGCCATGGGCACGTTCGACTACATCAACATGCGGCTCAACAGCTACCAGTTCCATGTGGACCTCTGCTCGCACAAGGAATCCTGGGACCAGCAAAAGGTCAACGCGGTCTTTGACACCTGGTCGGCCCTGCTTCCCTTCCAGGATCCGGCGGCCCTCGGCCAGACCTGGCAGGACGCCGCCAAGGCTCTGGAAGCGAAAAAGACCGGCATGTACCTGCTCGGCTCCTTCGTCACTCAGCAGTTTACGGACCCTGCGGTGCTGGCGGACATCGATTTCTTCGCGTTTCCGGAGATCGCGATGGAAGGCCGCGACGCCGTCGAAGCCCCCATCGATGGCCTCCTGCTGTCCAAGAAGGGCGGGGAAAACAAAACGGCGCGCGACTTCATGGCCTTCCTCGGCACCGCCGAGGCCCAGGATGCCTATGCCGCCGTGGACGCGTCGAACATCGCCACCGCCAAGGGGACGGACACCTCCAAGTTCAGCCCGCTCAACAAGAAATGTGCGGATACCATCGCGGACGCGAAGTACATCAGCCAGTTCTTCGACCGCGACGCCCTCCCCGCCATGGCCAACAATGTGATGATCCCGGCCCTGCAGAGCTTCATCAAGGACGGAAAGATGGACGTCAAAAACCTTGAGGCCCAGGCTAAGACGCTCTACGCCGCGCAGTAGTTCCAGGGCTGCACCTTCCAGCCAGCCCTCGCCGCCTTACCGGCGACCAGCCAGGAAGGGAACGACGACGGCGGCGCAGGCCCGCGCCGTCGTCGTTCCCTCCCAGCGTCCGCACCAACAAAGGGAAGACTTCCATGAGCAGCATCGCACAAGAACTGATCCCGCCCGAAGCGCGGGAACCCGGCGGCGGCCGTATCCGCCGGACCAAAGGCGGGCGGGTCCGCCGCCTTTCCCGACGGGACAAAGTAGTCCTGTCCCTGATGGTGGGGATCCCCACCCTGATCGAACTGGCCATGGTGTGGCTGCCGATGCTGATGTCGGTAGGGCTCAGCTTCACCCGCTGGAACGGCCTGGACCTGGGCGACATCCGCCCCGCCGGCACGGAGAACTATCAATTCATCTCCCAGGACTATCCACCGTTCTGGCCGGCTGTGCAGCACAACATGCTGTGGCTCCTGTTCCTGGCCCTGATTGCCACACCGCTGGGGTTGCTGCTGGCCGTACTCCTTGACCAGAACATCCGCGGCAGCAAGATCTACCAGAGCATCTTCTTCGCGCCCGTGATGTTGTCGCTGGCCCTGATCGGCATCATCTGGCAGCTCTTCTACCAGCGCGACAACGGACTTTTGAACTTCCTGCTGGGCACCGCGGGGACACCGCAGGCTGTTGACTGGTTCGGGGACTCCTCCGTGAACATCTGGGCAGCCATGATCGCCGCCACATGGCGGCATGCCGGCTACGTCATGCTCCTGTACCTGGCCGGGCTGAAGGGCGTGGACCCGAGCCTGAAGGAGGCCGCGGCCATCGACGGGGCCAGCGCCGTGCAGACTTTCTTCCGCGTGGTCTTTCCTGCCATGCGGCCTATCAACATCGTCATTGTGGTGATCACCATCATCGAATCACTGCGGGCCTTTGACGTGGTGTACGTCATTAACCGCGGCACCAACGGCCTGGAAATGCTCAGCGCCCTGGTGATCCAGAACCTGGTGGGCGAAGGCCAGGTGATCGGCGTGGGCTCCGCCCTGGCAGTGGTGCTGCTGGTCATTTCCCTCGTCCCCATCGTCTTCTACCTCAGCCGCACCTTTGGCAAGGAGAACAAAGCATGAGCACCACCACAGCACGCCCGGGCACCATTAATACCGCGGCGCTGCGGTCCGGCAGCAGGCCCAAGCGCCATTATGGAACCCACATTTTCCTCACGGTCATGGCGGTGATGTGGCTGGTTCCGCTCGGCTGGTCCCTCTTCACGGCCCTCCGGCCGGTGGCATCTACGAACGAACATGGCTACTTCAGCCTTGCCGGTGACTTCAACTTCGACAACTTCATCCAGGCCTGGACCCAGGGCGGGTTCGCCACATACTTCTGGAACTCCATCATCCTCACCGTCCCGGCGGTGCTCCTGACCCTGTTTCTGGCCTCCCTCATGGCCTTCGCCGTGAGCCGCGTCAACTGGAAGTTCAACGTCACCCTGCTCATCATGTTCACTGCCGGCAACCTGCTGCCGCCGCAGGTCCTGGCCGCGCCGCTGTTCGAGATGGCCAAGCACTTCGAGGTGCCCTACACCTTCAGCGATTCCGGCAACATGCTCAACACCTACATTGTGGTGATCGCAGTCAACACCGCGTTCCAGATGGGATTTTGCACCTTTGTGCTGTCCAACTACATGAAAGCACTCTCCGCCGACCTCACCGAAGCCGCCCTGGTGGACGGCGCCGGCATTTGGCGGCAGTACCGGGAAATCATCCTGCCGCTCTGCAGGCCCGCTTTTGCGGCACTGGGTACCCTGCAGGTCATCTTCATCTATAACGACTACTTCTGGCCCCTCCTGTTCATCCAGAGCGGCAACCGGCTTCCGATCACCACGGCCATCAACAACCTCCAGGGACAGTTCCTGAGCAACTACAACCTCCTGGCCGCAGGGGCCGTCATCACGGTGATTCCCACGCTGGTGATCTACCTGCTGCTGCAGCGGCAGTTTGTTGCGGGCCTGACTCTTGGTTCCAGCAAGGGGTAGACCATGATGGACTCTGACGGGAACAGCGCTCCCCCTCCCGCAGCACGAAAGGAACCCCATGCTCCCCGCAGCACGCCACCAGGCCATCGTGGACGCCGTCCAGCGCGAACGGGTTGTCCGCGTCTCGGACCTCGCCCAGCAATTGGGTGTCTCACTGATGACGGTCCGCCGGGACATCGAGCTGCTGGAGGAAGGCGGCAAGCTGGAGCGGATCCACGGCGGAGCCAAGCTTCCTGGCGATGCCAGCACCCACGAGCCCGGCTTTGAGCTTAAGTCCACGCAGCTGACGGCGGAGAAGCGTGCCATCGCCGTTGAAGCTGCCGCGCTGGTCCAGGAAGGAATGGCCGTTGGCCTCAGCGCCGGGACCACCACCTGGGCACTGGCCAAGGAACTGGTCAATGGACCACAGATCACGGTGGTCACCAACTCCGTGCGCATCGCCGACCTGTTCCATCACGCTGCGTCAACCGGCCCGGCCCGCTACAGCTCCACCGTGATCCTGATCGGAGGCCAGCGAACGCCGTCGGACGCGCTGGTGGGCCCCATCGCCACCAGCGCCCTGAAGCTGCTGCACCTGGACCTGCTGTTCCTGGGTGTCCACGGTATGGACGCGACGGCAGGCTTCACCACGCCCAACCTGCTCGAAGCCGAAACGAACCGCGCCTTTGTGGCCGCCGCAAGGAAGACTGTGGTGCTTGCGGACCATACCAAGTGGGGGGTGCTGGGCATCAGTTCCATTGCCTCACTGGAGGAAGTGGACGAGGTGATCAGTGATCCCGGACTTGGTTCCGAGGCACAACGTGTCCTGCAGGAGAGGGTAGGCAGGCTGCGGCTGGCCGCAGCCTAGGATCAGCCAGGCTAAGGGCAGCCGCAGGACTGCCGGACCTGCAGTTCGGCCGGGAAGATGAGGTGTTCGGATTCCTGGTTGCGGTGGGCCCCGATGAGGGCACTGACGGCGGCCTCCGCCATGGCTTTTGCCGGCTGTTTCACCGTGGTGAGGGGAGGCCAGCTGTACTCCGCCTCGGCCGAGCCGTCGAAGGAAGCCAGGGCGATGTCCCTGGGGATTGACAAGCCCGCTTCATGCAGTGCCCGAAGGATACCCACCGCCTGCAGGTCGGAGGTGGCGAAGATAGCCGTGGGACGGCTTGCTGCGGCCAGGAGGCGTTTCCCGGCGGCATAGCCGCCCTCCCGCGTGAACGGGGTGCGGACAATGGGACCTTCGGACAGGCCGGCCGCGGCAAGGGCCTGGAGCCAGCCCTCTTCACGGCCGTCATAGTAGTTGCCCGTGTTGGTTCCCATGGCCAGGGCGATATTGGTGTGCCCGTGGCCGATCAGATGTTCCACGGCTGTTTTCGCCCCGGCCACCAGGTCAACGCCCACGCTGTTGAATCCCGGAGCGTCGGCACTGTGGTTCAGCAGGACAACAGGAATCTCCGCAGATTCAAGTTCCGGCAGGGCAGGTTCCATCAAAACACTGGAAAGGATCACCCCGTCCACCTGTCGTGCCGCAAGGTTGCGGAGGTTCCGCAGTTCCTTGGCAAGGTTTCCGTCCGAGTTGGTCAGCAACAGGGCGTATCCCAGTTCGGCGGCCGCATCTTCCACGGCATGGGCCAGCAGCGAGAAGAAGGAGTTGCTGTTGTCCGGAATGACCAGCCCTATTGTTTCGCTGGATCCGAGCTTCAGGGCCCGGGCGGCAGCATTCGGGCGGTACCCCAGCCGGCGGATGGCGTCCTGTACTTTGGCTTCCGTTGCGGGCGCCACTTTTTTGGGCCCTCCATTGACTACATAACTCACGACGGCGGTGCTGACGCCCGCGAAGCGCGCAACGTCCTTGCGCGTCACCGGCCCGCGCGGGGACGGCACTGCCGAAGTGGTCATGGAGTACATGCTAGCTATCAGTAGGCCGGGGCGTCGCCGAAGTCGCGGATGGGCAGCCGCGCGCCGTTTTGCTGGGCCGACTGGTGGGCCACGATCCCGGGCAGGGTGTAGCGGGCCGCCACCCAGGCGTTGACTGGCGGAAGCGTGCCCGTGTTCACGGCGGTCACAAAATCATCCACGAGGAAGTGGTGGCTGCCTTCATGCCCGTTGGGTGCACCGCGGAACTCTTCCGGCAGCCGCTCGGCGTTGTGGACGGGGGCGAGGCCGGACACAAAAGCGTCCCGGAGCTCAGGGGCCACGTTAGCCAGTGAAGGATCATCCAGGGACATGCTGGGCCGCGTTTCCACCTGCTCCGAAATGTCATGGACGTTCATTTTGTCCTGCCAGACGGTCACCTTCGCCAGCTGCTCGAAGCTTGCCTCCGTACCAAAGAACCTGAACCGGGACTCCCGGATGTGGGACGGATAGCCCACGCGGCGCATTTCATTGGTACGCATCACGCCGCCGTCGTTCAGTTCAAAGAGCGCCGTGGCGTTGGAAAAGTCGTTGCCGAACATGCTGACGGCCTGATCGAACACGCCGTCGTTCCGGTCATCCCGGACCCCCACGCAGCTGACGCTGACGGCGTGCGCCGGAACGGCGCCGAGCACACCCCCGATGGCGTGGGTGGGGTAGAGCATCGGCGGGTAGCTGGCGGTCTCCTTCCAGCGGTCGCCGCCGCTGTACTGGTAGGCGTCGTAAAAGCCGAGGTCCATGTCGTGGACGTAGTCGCCCTCCGAGTAGAAGATCCGGCCGAACCGCCCGGCTGCATGCTGCTCCCGCGCATATACAGTGGCCGGGTTGTAATAGCTGGTCTCCCCCATCATGTACACCAGCCCGGTGTCGCGGACGGCGTCAATGATGCGCGCAATCTCTTCTTCCGAAACGGCCATGGGGACGGCCGAGTACACATGCTTGCCCGCGCGCAGCGCCTGCTCCACCAGCGGGCCATGGGTCCAGCGCTGAGTGAAGATCGCAACCGCGTCGACGTCGGAAGCGAGCAGTTCCTCAAAACTCCCCTTGGACCCTGCGAGGTGGTAGCGCTCCCGGGCTTCGGCGGCACGCTCGGGCCGCTCGTCCACCACGTACACGTCGCTGACCCCCGGGTGGAGGTTGAAAAGGTGTGCGAACTGCCCGCCGAACTGTCCTGCGCCGAGTACACCGATCGAAAACGTCATTGTCTGCCTTTCCCGCGTTGCGAGGGCGCCAAGGCAGGCGCCCTCCATCAGGAAGCCAGTGTTGCACTTGCTTCTACTCGAGTCAATAAGCCAGCAGGTGAACTAATCCGGCAAGAAACAGCAGCAAAAGTGATCCTTGCGGCGCTACTTCTACTCGTGTAGATTGCTTTCCAACTTGTTACCCCCGTCACAGTCAGGAAAGGGTCGAAGATGACCACCCTTGCCAAACACCCAAGATCTGTTTCGTCCGTACCGGAAAAACCGAAGCGCGCTGGCGGCTTCCGCCAGCTCGGGGACCTCAAGATCGCACTGCTTTTCATCGCCCCGGCAATGATCGGGTTCATCGCCTTCTACGTGGTCCCCACCATCCGCGGCATGTACCTCAGCTTCACCGAGTACAACATCCTCGGAGACCCGGAATGGGTAGGGGTGGACAATTACACGGCTATCGCCAGGGACCCGCTGTTCTGGAATTCCCTGGCCGTCACAGGCCAGTACGTTTTCCTGAACATCGTCCTGCAGACCGCACTGGCCCTGGGCCTGGCGCTCCTTATGCACCAGGTGGTCAAATCCACCATCATCCGCGGCGCCCTGCTGATGCCTTACCTGATGTCCAACGTCATCGCCGCACTGCTGTGGTTCTGGATGCTCGACTACCAGATCGGCGTGGTGAACCAGTTGATCGAGTGGGCGGGGCTCCCCCGCGTGGCATTCTTCGGCAGCGAGGAGTGGGCCATTCCCACCCAGGCCCTGATTAACACCTGGCGGCACATGGGTTACACAGCGCTGCTGATCTTCGCCGGCCTGCAGGCCATCCCGGGCCATGTGTACGAGGTGGCGAAACTGGACGGGGGCGTCAGCCTTCCAGACCTTCCGCAAGATCACCATTCCCCTGCTGCGTCCGGTCCTGGTGCTGGTACTGGTGGTGACGGTGATCGGTTCCTTCCAGGTCTTCGACACCGTTGCCGTGACCACCGCAGGCGGACCGGTCAACGCCACCCGCGTCATCCAGTACTACATCTACCAGCGCGCCTTCACCGAGTCGGATTTCGGCTACGGATCCGCCATCGCCGTCATTCTCTTCCTCATCCTCGCCCTGGTGGCCTTCATCCAAATGAAGTTCCTCAAGGGCAACGAGTCGGACCTGGACTAAGGAGTCCTCCATGACCACCACCGCAAGCCGGGCGCAGCTGCCGGCCGTAACCCGCCGCCGTCGTCCTTTCAACCTCCGTCGCGCCGCCGCCTGGGCCCTGCTGGTCCTTGCGATCGCCGTCTCCGTGCTTCCCTTCCTCTGGGTCCTGCGCACGGCACTGTCCACCAACAACGCCCTGGCCACCAACGCCGCCAGCCTGCTGCCGGCGGAGTTCAGCTTCGGCGCCTTCAAACGGGTCTTCGGGCTCCAGTCAGCGGCGGATGCCGTGGCTGAAGGCGGTTCCGGGGCACAAATCGACTTCTGGCTCTACCTGCGGAATTCGATCATCTTCTCTTCCATCACCACTGCGGGCGCAGTCTTCTTCAGCGCAATGGCCGCCTATGCCTTTGCACGCCTGCGCTGGAAGGGCCGGAACGCGGTCTTCAGCCTGTTCCTGGGCACCATGCTGGTCCCGCCGATTTTCACCGCCCTGCCCAACTTCCTGCTGATCAAGAACCTGGACCTGCTCAACACGATGCTCGGCATGGTCCTGCCCTACATCTTCATGACCCCCTTCGCCATCTTCTTCCTGCGGCAGTTCTTCCTGAACATGTCCCGCGAGGTGGAGGAGGCGGCCATGCTCGACGGCGCCAAGCACCTTCGCATCTTCTTCCAGATCGTCCTGCCCAACGCCGCAGCCCCCATCGCCACGCTTGCCCTGCTCACCTTCATTGGCCAGTGGAACGAATACTTCTGGCCCCTGCTGGTGGGATCCCAGGACGACGTCCGTGTGCTCCAGGTTGGCCTGGGCGTCTTCAAGTCCCAGTCGCCGCAGGGTGCCCCGGACTGGTCCGGCCTCATGGCCGCGACCCTCATCTCGGCCCTGCCAGTGCTGATCCTCTTCGCGGCCTTCGGCAAGAAGATCGTCAACTCCATCGGCTTCTCCGGCATCAAGTGACCACCACGCCATCCCTCCCCACCCGAACGGAAAGTAGAACCATGAAGAAAACCCTCGGCGCCGTCGCCGTCGCCGCAGCTGTGGCACTGTCCCTGTCCGCCTGCAGCGGATCCGCTTCCTCGGCTGAGTCCTCCAAGGGCGAGATCAGCTACTGGCTCTGGGACGCGAACCAGCTCCCGGCGTACCAGCAGTGCGCCGACGACTTCACCAAGGCCAATCCGGACATCAAGGTCAAGATCACCCAGCGCGGCTGGGACGATTACTGGAGCACCCTCACCAACGGCTTCGTGGGCGGCACGGCCCCGGACGTGTTCACCAACCACCTGGGCCGCTACGGTGAACTGGCCGAAAACAAGCAGCTGCTGGCCATCGACGACGCCGTCAAAAAGGACAACATCGATCTGACGGGCTACAACGAGGGCCTCGCCGATCTGTGGGTTGGCCAGGACGGCAAGCGCTACGGCCTGCCCAAGGACTGGGACACCATCGGCCTGTTCTACAACAAAGCCATGCTGGCCAGCGCCGGCGTTACCGAGGACCAGATGAAGAACCTCACCTGGAACCCGGAGGACGGCGGCACATACGAAAAAGTTGTTGCCCACCTCACCGTGGACAAGAGCGGCAACCGCGGCGACGAGCCCGGCTTCGACAAGAACAACGTTGCCGTCTACGGGCTGGGCCTGAACGGCGGCGGCGACTCCTCCGGCCAGACCGAATGGAGCTACCTCACCAATACCACCGGATGGTCCCACACGGACAAGAACCCGTGGGGCACCCACTACAACTACGACGACCCCAAGTTCCAGGAAAGCATGGAATGGTTCGCCGGCCTGGCGGACAAGGGCTATATGCCCAAGCTGGAAACCACTGTGGGGGCAGCCATGGCAGACACGTTCGCGGCAGGCAAGTCCGCCATCAACGCCCATGGTTCTTGGATGATTGGCCAGTACACCGGCTACAAGGGCATCGAAGTGGGCATCGCCCCCACCCCGGTGGGGCCGGAGGGCGAGCGTGCCTCAATGTTCAACGGCCTGGCGGACTCCATCTGGGCCGGTACCAAGAAGAAGGATGCCTCCATCAAGTGGGTGGAATACCTCGCCTCGGCCGACTGCCAGGACGTTGTAGCTGCCAAGGCCGTAGTCTTCCCCGCGCTCAAGGCATCCTCGGACAAGGCCGCGGAAGCGTTCGCCGCCAAGGGTGTGGACGTCTCCGCCTTCACCGAGCACGTCAAAAACAAGACCACGTTCCTGTACCCGATCACGGACAACACCGCAAAGGTCAAGGGCATCATGGAGCCCGCCATGGACGCCGTGGTCTCCGGCAAGGCGCCCGCAAGCTCCCTCACCCAGGCCAACGAACAGGTCAACGCCCTGTTCAAGTAGGCCCCCAAACGTGGCTGCGTATGTGGTCGCAGCCACTGCGCCGGATGCCGCCGTTCCCCTCCTCGCGGCGGCGGCATCCGGCCACCCCTTCCCCTTGCTTTCCTCCCGTGCGTAACTTAAGGCGCACCCCTTGAACACTGAAAGAGATCCTATGGACCCCCTCCACCTCCGTTCCGCCGGCACCAGCCTGGTGATCAGTTTCAACAGCGGGGAGGCCGAGATCATCCATTGGGGCGCGGATCTTGGCAGCACCCTTCCGGACCTCGCCATCCTCGGCGAGCCCGTCCCCCACTCCGCCATCGACGCCACCGTACCCGCCGGCCTCCTGCCCCAGGCCTCCTCCAGCTGGCGCGGCCGCCCGGGCCTGCGCGGGCACCGCATGGCCGACGGCGTCTCCGGACTGGACTTCTCCCCGCGCCTTCGCACCGTGGCAGCACATGCCGAGGGCACTACGGCGGTCATCACCCAGGCCGACGCCGAGGCGGGCCTCAGCGTGGAGTCCACCCTGGCACTGCATGACGGCGGCCTGCTGGAACTGCGGCATACCGTCACCAATGACGGCACCACTCCTTACCAGCTGGACGAGCTGGCCACCATCCTCCCGGTGGCGCCTGACGCCGTCGAACTCCTCGACCTGACCGGCCGCTGGTGCCGGGAAAACCACCCACAGCGCCGCGCCATCCAGCAGGGCACCTGGGTACGGACCGGCCGGCACAGCCGCACCGGCCACGATTCGTCCCTGCTGCTCGCCGCCGGAACCCCGGGTTTCGGCAACCGCCACGGCAAGGTCTGGGCCACCCACCTGGCCTGGAGCGGCAACCACGAGCAGTTCACCGACACCATCGGCGACGGCCGCACCATGATCGGCGGATCCGAACTCCTGGGACCGGCCGAGGTCATCCTCGCGCCCCATGGCAGCTACACCACGCCCGCCCTGTTCGCCGCCTACTCGGACCGCGGACTGGACGGCATCAGCGAGGCGTTCTACAGCTGGTTCCGGTCCCGCCCCCACCACGTGCTGCCGGCCGCCGGCGGCGGCAAACCACGTCCCGTGGTGCTGAACACGTGGGAAGCTGTTTACTTCGACCACAACCTGTCCGCTCTGATCGAGCTCGCCGATTCGGCCGCGGACCTCGGCGTGGAACGTTTTGTGCTCGACGACGGCTGGTTCCGCGGCCGCCGGGACGATCACGCCGGGCTCGGCGACTGGTACGTCGATGAGACCCTGTGGCCGGACGGGCTGACCCCGCTGATCGACGCCGTCACGTCTCGCGGCATGGAATTCGGCCTTTGGGTGGAACCGGAAATGGTCAACCTCAATTCGGACATCGCCCGTGCACACCCGGAGTGGATCGTGGGCCCGGCCGCCCTGTCGCACAAGGACGGCGGCCGGCTGCCCCTGGAATGGCGGAACCAGCACGTCATCGACCTCGTCAACCCTGACGCCTGGCAGTACATCTTCGACCGCATCGACGCCCTGCTGCGCGACAACAGGATCAGCTACCTGAAGTGGGACCAGAACCGGGACCTGCTTGAGCACGGACATGCCGGACGCGCCTCCGTCCACGAGCAGACCCTGGCCGCCTACCGGCTGTTCGACGAGCTCAAGAAGGCGCACCCCGGCGTCGAAATTGAAAGCTGCTCCTCCGGTGGCGCCCGCGTGGACCTGGGGATCCTGGAGCGGACGGACCGGATCTGGGCCTCGGACTGCAACGACGCGCTGGAACGCCAGAGCATCCAGCGGTGGACCGGGCTGGTGGTACCGCCGGAGCTGGTGGGCGGGCACATCGGGCCCACCACGTCACACACCACGGCCCGCACCCATGACTTGTCCTTCCGCGCCATCACCGCCCTCTTTGGCCACTTCGGCATGGAGTGGGACGTCCGGCAGGTCACGGGTGCCGAGCGGGAGGAGCTCAAGCGGTTCATCGGCCTGTACAAGGAGCACCGCGACCTCATCCACAGTGGGCGGATGGTCCGCGCGGACGTTCCGGATGAGTCGCTGATGATGCACGGCACAGTCGCTGCCACGTCACCGGAGGCAGGCACGACGGCGGCCCTGTTCGCCTTGGTCAGCACCCGGACGGCGTTCGCCGAGCAGCCCGGCAAGGTGGCCATCCCCGGCCTGGAGCAGGACCGCGACTACCGGGTGGAGGCCATCTTCCCGGCCCCGGGGGACGCCGACTACGGCCATACTTTCATCCATGTCCAGCCGCCCGCCTGGCTGGCGGACGGTGCTGTGGCCAACGGCCGCTTCCTGGCCGAGGTGGGCCTGCCGATGCCGATCCTCAACCCGGAGCACGCGCTGCTGCTGCGCTTCACCGCACTCGGTGATTGAGCCCGTCGAAACCGGTGCTTGAGCCCGTCGAAACCGGTGGTTGAGCCTGTCGAAACCGGCCGGCAAGCTCAACCACCGGGGCCTGTTGACCGTAAGAAATGCGTCCCGGGCAGTCGCAGCACTAGATTTGCATTCATGACTGAAGCCACCACCGCAAAGCGCCGCGGTACCATCCTGGTAATCAACGGACCCAACCTGAACTTACTGGGGACCCGCGAGCCGGAAAAATACGGCACGTCCACTCTGGCTGATGTGGAGGAACTGGCCGCCCGCACTGCTAAGGGGCACGGTTTCGCAGTCGAATGCGTACAGTCAAACCACGAGGGCGTCCTGCTGGACGCGATTCACGCCGCCCGGGGATCCGCCGTCGGAATTGTCCTTAACGCCGGCGCCTTCACGCACACATCCGTGGCGCTTCGTGATGCCCTCGCAGCGGTCCAGCTTCCCGCGGTGGAAGTGCACATCACCAACGTGCACCAGCGCGAGGAATTCCGGCACCACTCGTTCCTGTCGCCGGTGTGCTCCGCGGTCATCGTGGGCGCCGGAGTGTTCGGCTACAAGCTGGCCATCGACTACCTCGCGGAAGTCCTCTAAGGCCCACTTCCCGATACTTCTCCGGCTGCCGCTACTACTGCTGCAGCTACTTCTGGATGCACTGCCCTGAGGAAACGGGTGCGCTCAGTGACGCCGCCTGCGAGGCTACCGGGTTGAGGTCGTCCATGGTGATGGCGAAGCCCATCTCGGCATCGGACGTCGCCTTCGCGAAGATCACACCGGCCACCTGGCCGTCCGTGGTCAGGAGCGGGCCACCGGAGTTGCCGGGCTGGACATTTCCGGCCAGCCGGTAGATGTCCTCCGGCGACGGGTTGCCGCCGTAGATGTCAGGCACCAGAACTGTGGTGATGTCCTGGATGGTGGCGGGCCGGGACTGGAAAGGCCCGCCGTGCGGGTAGCCGGCGAACGCGGCCAGGCTGCCGCTGGGCAGGTCGGCACTCAGCGGCAGCGGCTGGACGGGCAGGTCCTCCACGGCGAGCACGGCGAGGTCATGCCTGGTATCGAAGTAGACAACGCGCCCGGGCATGGCTCCGCCGTCGGACATCTCCACCACCGGCTCCGACACGCCCGCCACGACATGCGCGTTTGTGACTACGCGCTCCTCCGAAACAACGAAGCCGGTGCCGGTCTGGTTCTGGCCGCACTGGTACGCTGTTCCGGCAATTTTCAGCACGGATTCGGCAGCGCGGTTCAGGGCGGGGGTGTCAGTGCTGGCGTCCGGCACAGGTACGGCCTGGCCCTGGTCCAGGCCTTCAATCAGGGTGGGGATGCCGTTGCCGATCACTTCCGACCGCAGCTGTGCCATGGTGGCTTTCACCGGGTCCGGTGTCATGCCGTCAATGAAACGGATCACTTTGGATTCGGCGAGCTGCTGCGAAACGAACGGCACACCCAGGGAGCCAATGCTGAAGGCCAGCATGGACATGACCAGGGCCGAAACCACCAGGTTCACGGCGCCGCCCACCAGGCGGTCAACAGCCCGCAGAGGCCTGATCCGCATAGCCCCGCGGATCTGCCGGCCGATCATGGTTCCCAAACCGTGACCCAGCACCACCAGTGCGACGGCGGCGGCCACGATGGCGGTCAGCCTCCACCCCGTATCGGCCACGAAGCCGCTCACCAAAGGGACGGCGAAAAAGGCGGCGATGGCTCCGGCAGCAAACCCGGCAATGCCGCCGACCGTGACGAGGAAGCCGTTGCGCAAGCCATAGGCCAGATAGGACAGCAGCGCCAGGATCAGGACGATGTCCAGGACAGTCAAGCCGACCACTAAGGCTCCTTATAAGCAGTTGTAGGCTCATTCTAGTGGCGCAGGCTGACAATCTTCTGGGGCTGCCGGCGCCCGTCCTGCCCGCCGTTGGGGCGTTTTGGCTGCCAAGTTCGTCACAGAACCTTGAAAATTCTGAAACAATGGCACAAGCGCCACAGCCGACACTTTTATTCAGGAGATTTTATGGACATCGAGGTACTGCGCCGAGCACCACTTTTCGCCACGCTCGACGACGACGCATTCCGTCTGCTGACGGACGAGCTCACCGAGGTGGACCTTTCCCGCGGTGCTTCGGTTTTCCGCGAGGGCGACCAGGGCGACCAGCTCTACTTCATCGTTTCCGGCAAGGTGAAGCTCGGGCGGACTTCCCCGGACGGCCGGGAGTCGCTCCTTGCCATCCTCGGCCCGGGTGAACTCTTCGGCGAAATGGCCCTGTTCGATCCGAGCCCGCGTACGGCCACCGCCACCGCAGTGTCGGAGACCCGCCTGGCCGGGCTCAGGAACGAAAGCCTGAACAACCTGCTCCGTACCCGCCCCGAGGTTTCCGCGCAGCTCCTGCAGGCCCTCGCCCGCCGTCTGCGCCGCACCAACGATTCCCTTTCCGACCTGGTGTTCTCCGACGTTCCCGGCCGCGTTGCCAAGGCACTCCTGGACCTGGCTGACCGCTTCGGCCGGCCTGCCACCGACGGCGTCCTCGTGGCCCACGAGCTCACCCAGGAGGAACTGGCCCAGCTGGTTGGCGCCTCCCGTGAGACCGTCAACAAGGCCCTTGCCGAGTTCGTCCAGCGCGGCTGGCTCCGCCTGGAAGCCCGCGCCGTGGTCATCCTGGACATGCAGCGCCTCCGCCAGCGCTCCCGCTAGGCTTCACAGCACAAAGGCCGCCCCAAGGGGCGGCCTTTTGCGTGTCCCGCCGGTTTAGCCGGTGGTTGAGCCCGTCGAAACCACACCCCGGTGGTTGAGCCTGTCGAAACCAAAAAAGTTGATTCTGCAAGAACTAGGGACATATCCACATAGCGGTTTCCGAGCCCCGGTTCGGGCACTGAAGCCGAACAATAATCGAGTCATGCCGTTCGCTTACATGCTTCAATGCGCCGATGGGTCTTACTACGTGGGCAGTACGAAGAACCTGGACGTACGCCTGGCACAACACCAGATTGGGGATGGGGCTGCTTATACCCGCCGCCGACGGCCTGTGAAACTCGTCTGGTTCGAGGAATTTAGCCGGGTGGACCAAGCCTTTGCGAGGGAGAAACAAGTACAAGGCTGGAGCCGTGCCAAGCGGGAAGCACTGATTACCGGAGATTACCTCCTACTGCCCGGGCTGTCGGGTGGTCCGGAAAGGCGTTAGTGCGAGCCGGGTTTCGACAGGTCAACCGCCGGCAGGGCCAACGGCTCCGGTTTCGACCGGCTCAACCACCCGAGCGGCGTAAAATTGGGCTTAGAGGTGCATGGCGATGTCCGGGGCTATGGTTGTTGTGTTGATCCTGTTGGGTCTGGCTTCCCTTGCCGGGATAGTCGGTACGGTGGTCTTGGTGATCCGGGACGGCCGCAGGCAGATTCCGCTGGAACCATCCGACAAGCCGTGGACCGCCGGGAACCTCCCCAGCCGCCCCTATTCGACGCTCCGCCGCATCTAGCGTTCAGAGTGGCTTCCGCGGTCGGGACGGCTTCAGCGTTCGCGCTGGGGATCCCCGGCCACTGTCTTGGCAGCCTCGACCTCAAGCAGCAGTTTCCCGTCTTCCACTACGAGCTGCGGTTGGTAGACGTGCGCCTTGCGCTTATAGCTGAGGTACGCGATGCAGCCGTTGGCCATGGCCATCTTTTCGAGCATGATCTCGGAGCCGGGCACCAGGAGCTCGCCGAGCGTGCGGCCCACAGTGTTCTCCTGGCCTACCTCGTCACCCAAGGCAGTAGTATCCCGCCCGGCAATGACCTCGGCAGCGTTCACCCACCTGCCCCAGACACCCTTGCCTTCGAGCAGGGTGGGCTGCTGGTTTAGCGGAACGGTGGCGGCAAAGTAACGGGTATCGAACCGGCGGTGGGCGAAGTCGGGGCTGCGCCAGTTAACCAGGGACTTCAGCAGGTCGGTCCGCAGCGACAGCCCCCGTTTGCCAAGGACCTCCGGGAACGTTTTTTCCTGCTCGGCCACGGCAAGGCGGGCACGCATCCATTCAGCGGTGGATGTTGCTTCAAACGTGGTGGCCATATCCGGGCCGGCAAGGAGCACGCCGGTCTCCTCGAAGAGTTCCCGGATGGCGCCCACCACGTGGCGCCGCGCCAGCCCGACGTCGTCCGTTCCCATTTGCTCGGCCCAATGCTGAGGTGAGGGACCCAGCCAGCCGACGGGGTCGTCGTCGCCAGCGTCCAGTGAGCCCCCGGGGAACGCGAGGACCCCCAGCGGCGAGGAACCGGGCCGGTACGCCAGCCAGGTTTCCAGGCCGGTGGGGGAATCACGCAGCAGGACTACGGATGATGCGAGGCGGGCGGCCCGAGGGCTCCTCTCGCCGTGTTCAAGCCAGCTCTGCGCTGCCCCTTCAAGGTCTTGAGGGAGTGCAAACAGGCGTCGGGCGAGCTGAGGCAAAGGAAGCGACCGGTCCTAGCTGAATTCGGCGATCAGTTCGACCTCTACCGGAGAGTCGAGCGGCAGCACCGAAACGCCGACGGCGGAACGGGCGTGCTGGCCAGCGTCACCAAGGACCCGGCCCAGCAGTTCAGAGGCGCCGTTGATCACACCGGGCTGTCCGGTGAAGGACGGGTCAGATGAGACGAATCCCACAACCTTGACGATCCGGGTGATCCGGTCAAGGTCGCCGATGACGCTCTTGACGGCTGCCAGCGCGTTCACGGCGCAGACCGCGGCGTACTGCCGGGCGTCCTCGGGCGAGACGGTGGGCTCGTCGGCATAACCTTCGGTCCCGGCTGAGACTTTGCCCGTAGCTGGGAGTTTGCCATTAATAAAAGGCAGCTGGCCGGAGGTGTAGACGTGGTTGCCCGAGATCACGGCAGGAACGTAGGCGGCCACCGGGGCGGCAACCTCTGGCAGGGTCAGTCCGAGGTCCGCCAGGCGCTGCTCAACAGCGGAAACGGGCTCGGCGGCGGTGCCGGACTGGGCTTGTGCGGAGCTGCTCATGCTACTGCTTCTCCCTCTTCAGGTAGGCAACCAAACCGTTTCCGTCGGGTCCGGGGACTACCTGGACGAGCTCCCAGCCGTCATCTCCCCACTGGTCCAGGATCTGTTTTGTGGCGTGAATAATGAGCGGAATCGTGGCGTACTCCCATTTGGTCATGAGAGAAAGACTAGTCCTTGCCGGTAAAGTGGAAAACATGGCGACTCGTAAGAACCCATTATTCGACACTGCCACCACCCTTGGAAAGATCCTCGTTTTCCTTGGCGTGAGTGCGATTTGTGGTGTCCTGGTAGCAGGCCTGCTGGTTCCCGCGGCAGCCGTCTCAGGCAGCGCGGCCAGCGGTTCGATCGAGTTCTTCGACACCCTGCCGGCAGAGCTGAAGGTGGACCCGCCCAACCAGACCACCAGGATCCTGGCCGCGGACGGCAGCGAGATCGCCAACGTCTACACGGAAAACCGCACCAAGGTTGCCCTGGAGCAGATTTCGCCCTTTATGAAGGAAGCTGTCATCGCCGTCGAGGACAGCCGTTTTTATGATCACGGCGGTGTAGACACCACCGGCATCCTGCGCGCGCTGGTCAGCACTGCGCGCGGCAACAAGCAGGGCGCGTCCACCATCACCCAGCAGTACGTCAACAACGTCCTCAACTCCAACCTCGCCGCCGAGGGCAACGAGGACCAGATCAAGCTCAACGGTGTCAACAAGGGCGTGGGCGACAAGCTCCGCGAAATGAAGCTGGCCATCGCCCTGGAGAAGGAGTTCAGCAAGGAGCAGATCCTTGAGGGCTACCTGAACATCGTGTTCTTCAACCGTGACGCCTACGGGGTGGAGGCTGCTTCGAGGTTCTTCTTCAGCACCTCCGCCAAGGACCTCTCGCTCCCGCAGGCTGCGCTGCTGGCCGGCCTCGTCAACAGCCCCTCTGCCTTCGACCCCATCAACAACCCGGAGGCCTCGAAAGAGCGCCGGGACCTGGTCCTGGGCCTGATGCTGAACCAGGGCAAAATCACCCAGGCAGACCATGACGCCGCCGTCGCCACTCCGGTGGAAACCAAGGTGACCCCGGCCCGCCAGGGCTGCGCCTATGCGTCCACCGCACCCTACTTCTGCGATTACGTCCTGCACCTGCTGGAGAACAACCCCGCATACGGCACCGACCTCAAAGAACGCCAGCGCCTGATCTACGGCGGGGGCCTCACCATCACCACCACGCTGGATCCGAACGCCCAGGCGACCGCCCAGGAGCAGGTCAACGCCTCCGCCGGCGCCAACCCGGACAAGTGGGGTGCCGCCATGGTTTCGGTGCAGCCCAACACGGGCAAGATCATCTCGATGGCCCAGAACACCAGCTTCCTGCCGGCCGAGGCGTCCTTCGACTCGCAGGTGAACTTCAACGTGGACAAGCTGGACAAGGACGGCAACGACCTCAACGGCCTCGGCGGCGCACAGCCCGGGTCCACCATGAAGCCCTTCACGTTCGCGGAATGGCTTAACGAGGGCAAGTCCATGAACACCGTGGTCAACGCCGCCCAGCGCATTTACCCGCTGAACTTCCCGTGGCGGAACACCTGCGGGAAGGTGACCGGCGGCTACAGCACAGCGCAGAAGAACCAGGGCCTTGGCACGGCGGACGACCTGCAGAACGCCGAACCCCAGTGGTACAAGCCCCTGTCGGTCCTGGAGGGCCTCTACAACTCCATCAACACGGTGACTTTTGCCTCAGCAGCCCAGCTGGACTTCTGCGGCATCCAGAAGGTGGTTGACGCCGTCGGACTCCACAGCGGCCTGCCGAACGCGGACGAGCCGAACCCGAAGATCAACATGTCCACCCTGGGCAACCTGCTCGGATCCACGCAGACCTCACCGCTGACCATGGCCAGCGCGTTCGCCACGTTCGCGAACGACGGCAAGTACTGCGAGGCCATCGCCATCACCTCGGTAAAGGACGGAACGGGCAAGGACCTGCCCGCACAGTCCACCAGCTGCCGGGACGCGATCAAGCCCGAGGTGGCCCGCGGCGTGAACTACGCGCTGCAGGAAGTCCTCAACCGGGGCTCCGGCTCGCTCATCCAGCCCCGGATCTCCACCCGGACCAGCTTCCCCATCGGTGCCAAGACCGGTACGTCCAACAACAACGGCTCCACCTGGGTTGTTGGCCACACCACCGGCCTGGCCACTGCTGCCTGGTTCGGCGATGCGCTGGGAGACCAGGGCCGCGCGGGGCAGAACATCACGGTCAACGGGAAGTTCTACCAGGGCATTGACGGTTACATGATCGCCGGGCCCATGTTCTCCAACTTCATGTCGAAGGTGGCCCCTGCGTATGGCACCAACCCGTTCCCGGCACCGCCGAGCAACCTGCTGAACGGCGGCGGAACCACGCGCAACACCACTCCCTCCGCACCGCAGGCCACCCAGGCCCCCTCGGCCCCGGCCGCCCCCCAGCCTGCCCCGCAGCCGAGCAGCAACGGAAACGGAAACGGCAGTGGAAACGGCAATGGAAACGGGAACGGCTAGCCGCCGATGGTCTCAACCAGTGCTTTGGCCAGCCGCGCCCGGACCATCGGGCGCGGCTTTGCCGTCACCGCAGGAGCCGGGGCAACGGCCGGACTGGCCGCCTTCGGGTACGGCCTGTGGGAGAAGAACCAGTTTGTCCTGCGCGAAGAGACGCTGGACATCCTCCCGCCCGGGCAGGCGCCGTTCCGCGTCCTGCATCTGAGCGACATCCACTTTGTGCCGGGCCAGGACAAAAAGGCAGCCTGGCTGGAGTCCCTCGCCGGCCTTGAACCGGACCTGGTGGTCAATACCGGTGACAACCTCAGCCACGCCAAGGCGGTGGACCCGCTGCTGAAGGCGCTCCGCCCCCTCATGGAGTTCCCCGGCGTATTTGTCCCTGGCTCCAACGACTACTTTGCCCCGAGCCTGAAAAACCCGGCGTCCTACCTGCTGGGCCCGTCCAAGGTGAAGCCTAAGCCGGTCCAGCTGGACTGGCCCCGCCTGCGCTCCGGCTTCGGCATGGGCGGCTGGATTGACCTGACCAACCGGCACCAGTCAGTGGCACTGAAGGGGATGCGGTTCGATTTTTCCGGTGTGGACGATCCCCACCTGAACCGGGAACGGTATGCCGGCTGGCCGCGTGGCACGGTCAACCAAAACGCCGTTCCGCACCTGCGCGTCGCCGTCATCCACGCCCCGTACCAGCGCGTGCTGGACCACTTCACCGAGGATGGCGCGGACCTGCTGCTCGCCGGGCACACCCATGGCGGCCAGCTGTGCGTACCCGGGTACGGCGCCCTGGTATCCAACTGCGACCTTCCCACCTGGCGCGCCAAGGGCCTGAATGACTGGCAGAGCAACGGAAGTACGACGCCGGTAAACGTCTCGGGCGGCATCGGCACCTCACGGTTCGCCCCCGTCCGCATCGCCTGCAGGCCCGAAGCAGTCCTGTTGACGCTCACCTCGCCCAACTGACCCTGTTGCGCTATCAGGTTTGGTTCCCAACGAGCACTTTTGGCGACCACAACTGATAGCTCATCGGTGGAACCAGGCGTGGCCCGCATTGCAGCATGCAATAACTGGCCAACCTTCAAAGCCGGCGCGCGAAGCCTGTGAATCGTCTCACGCCATGGCATAGGGTTGTTGCTACGGGAAACTACATTCGTTTTAGAGCTTGAGAAGCGGGCATGGCCAAGCAAACTCCATTTTTTCGTTCCATCAGTCGCCTCTACCCCCATGTCCGGCCGATCATCCCCCGGCTTTTGCTGGGACTTCTCTGCGCGCTTATGGCCAGCGTTGTTGCCCTCGCCATTCCGCAGGTCCTCCGGGTGCTGGTGAACGAATCACTGAAGCCAGGCGGTGCAACGGAAGCGGTGTGGATTTCTGCGGGCCTCATCCTGGTGCTCGGCGTAGCCGAGGCTGGCCTGGTGGCCCTCCGCCGGCAGTTCGTCATCAATCCCGCCACGTCAGTGGAAACCAACATGCGGGTTTCGCTGTATGGCCACCTGCAGGACCTGACTGTTTCCTTCCACGACCGCTGGGGCTCCGGGCAGCTGTTGTCCCGCGCCATGACAGACCTGAACTTCCTGCGCCGCTGGATGGCCTTTGGCGCCATCATGCTGGTGGTCACCACCCTCACCGTGATCATCGGCATCACCGTGATGTTCGTGATGAGCTGGCAGCTGGCCCTCATCTTCCTGGCCGCAGCCGTGCCCATTATGGCGTACAGCTTCCGGTTCCGGACCCGCTTCAGCCGCGTGACCCGCCGCAGCCAGGACCAGGCCGGCGACCTCGCCACCACCGTAGAGGAATCCGTCCACGGCATCCGTGTGCTCAAAGCGTTCGGCCGCAGCCGGGAGGCGCTGGAGAACTTCAACGAACAAGCCGAGGAACTGCGCCAGACGGAGATCGAAAAAGCACGCCACCAGGCAACATTCACTATGGTGGTCACCCTCCTTCCGGAGCTCGCCCTCGGCGCTGGCCTGGTGGTGGGCGTGATGCTGTGCGCCGGCGGCCAGCTCAGCATCGGCTCGCTGGTGGCGTTTTTTGCCACCGCCGCTGTGATGGCCTCGCCCGTGGAATTTTCCGGCATGCTGCTGGCTATGGCACTCACGGCCAAGACCGCCGTCGACCGCCACTTCGAAGTGATGGACACACCCAACACCATCACCAGCCCTCCGCAGCCGCGGCGGCCCGGCCAGTTGGCCGGCGCCCTCCGTTTCTCCAGTGCCGCGTTCGCTTTCGAGGACGCGCCGGACAAGCCGATCCTCAAGGAGATCAACCTGGACGTCCGCCCCGGCGAGACCATGGCCCTGGTGGGCATCACCGGCAGCGGCAAGAGCGCGCTGATCCAACTGGTTCCGCGGCTGTTCGACGTCACCGGCGGTGCCATCACCATCGACGGCGTGGACTTGCGGGACTTTGACGTGGAAGAGCTCCGGCGGATTGTCGCAGTGGCCTTCGAGGATACCACCCTGTTCTCCAACTCGGTCCGGGACAACGTCCTGCTCGGTGCCCCCGTCCGCAATGATGCCGTCCTCGACGAAGCCCTGGACGTGGCCCAGGCCCCCTTCGCGTATTCCCTGCCGGAGGGGGTGGACACCCTCATCGGAGAGGAAGGCCTCAGCCTTTCCGGCGGCCAGCGGCAGCGGATCGCCCTGGCACGCGCCATCGCCGCGCGTCCCCGCGTGCTGGTCCTGGACGATCCCCTGTCCGCGCTGGACGTGCACACCGAGGAACTGGTGGAAACGCGGCTCCGTGCCGTGCTGAAGGACACCACCACGCTCATCGTGGCCCACCGCCCGTCCACAGTGGCGCTGGCGGACCGGGTGGCATTGCTCGAGGACGGCCGCATCACCGCCGTCGGCACCCACACCGAACTGCTGGCCGCCAACCACCACTACCGCTACGTCATCGCCAGCCTGGACCAGGAACCCCGCGACCTGGACTCCGAGCTGTCCGCCCTCGAGGACCAGGCAGAGGAAGTGAACCGATGAGCACTGCAACCTTCGGCACGGCCAACGAGGACAACGCCCACCTGAGCAAAAGCGACAGCCGGGCGGTACGACGCCGGTCGCTGGCTTTGTTGCGCTCCCTGATCCGACCGGTGCGGCTGCGGTTCTGGCTGACGATTGCCATGGTGGTCCTGTCGCAGGCTGCCCGGGTAGCCGGTCCGGCGCTGATCGCCTTCGGCATCGACCACGCACTGCCCGCCCTGCAGGCCGGAGACAACCTCCCACTGGTGTTCACCGGCGTCGCCTATCTGCTCGCCGCCATCGCGACGGCGGGACTCACCGCCCTGTATGTGACCTCCACGGCGAAACTCAGCCAGGCCATGCTCCTGGACCTGCGCTTGCGGGTATTCCGGCATACGCAGCGGCTGAGCCTGGAGTTCCACGAAAAATACACGTCCGGGCGGATCATTGCCCGGCAGACCTCGGACCTGGAGGCCCTCCGCGAACTCCTCGACTCCGGCGTCAGCTCCCTGGCGTCCGGCATGCTGTTTATGATCTTTACCGCCGTCACGGTATTCGCCCTGGACTGGCGCAGCGGCCTGCTGGTGCTGGCAGCAGGTGTTCCCATGTTTTTCCTGGCCCGCCTGGTACCAGAAACACTCGCAGATCGTGTTCCGCGAATCCCGGGTGGTGTCTGCGCGGCTGATCGTGCACTTCGTGGAGACCATGACCGGCATCCGCGCGGTAAAGGCCTTCCGCAAGGAGCAGGAAAACGCTGACCGCTACGGCAAGCTCGCCGAAGACTACCGGCTGGTTACTGTCCGTTCCATCAACCTCAACGGCATCTTCCAGCCGGGGCTGGTGCTGATCGGGAACGTGTGCGTGGCAGTGGTCTTGCTGTTCGGTGGTTTCCGCGTCCTCACCGGCGACCTTGCGGTGGGTGTGTTGCTGGCCCTCATCCTGTCCACCAAACGGTTCTTCCAGCCGGTGGACCAGATGGCGATGTTCTACAACTCCTTCCAGAGTGCCCAGGCAGCATTGGAGAAAGTATCCGGGCTCCTCGAGGAAGTGCCCACCGTCCGCCCGCCCAGGAACCCGGTAGCCCTGCAGAACGCCAAGGGCGCCATAGATTTCAAGGACGTCGAGTTCCGCTACGGCGACGGGCCGCTCATCGTGCCCCGGCTGAACCTGCACATTCCCGCGGGCCAAACGGTAGCACTGGTGGGGCAAACGGGTGCCGGGAAATCAACTCTCGCAAAACTGATCGCCCGCTTCTATGACCTCTCCTCCGGCTCTTTAACCCTGGACGATGTAGACCTGCGCAACCTCAGCACCACGGACCTGAGGCGGAACATTGTTATGGTCACCCAGGAGGCCTTCCTGTTCAGCGGGTCCGTGGCTGACAACATTGCCCTGGGCCGGCCGGAAGCATCACGGGCAGAAATCGAGGAAGCAGCGAAAGCGGTGGGCGCGCATGACTTCATCCTCGAACTGCCCGAGGGATATGACACCGATGTCAACAAGCGCGGCGGCAGGGTCTCATCCGGGCAGCGCCAACTGATCAGCTTCGCCCGGGCTTTCCTGGCCCGCCCGGCCGTGCTGATCCTGGACGAGGCCACCTCCTCCCTGGACATCCCCTCGGAAAGACTCGTGCAGAACGGCCTGGCCCGGCTACTCGCGGGCACGGACGCCGCCAGGAGGACCGCCCTGATCATTGCGCACCGCTTGTCCACGGTGGAAACCGCGGACCGGGTGCTGGTGGTGCACGACGGCCGGATCGTCGAGGACGGATCACCCGCGGATCTCATTGGCGGCGGCGGGCGTTTCGCCGACCTGCACGGTGCATGGAAGGACTCGCTGGTCTGACCTGCGAAATCCGCCGCAGACGTCCAGGATTTCGCATCGGGACCCCACATCGGCTATTCTTGTAAAGTTGCTTTTGCAGCGGATCGGGATGTAGCGCAGCTTGGTAGCGCGCTTCGTTCGGGACGAAGAGGTCGCAGGTTCAAATCCTGTCATCCCGACCAAAACAAGAGAGGGTCTCCCACGGGAGGCCCTCTTTTGTGTTCCGTGACGCCCTCGGCGGAACACCAGAGGGAACGGTAACTTTCCGGTAAAGGGAAAGGCCCCGGAGCAGTTGCTCCGGGGCCTCCCTCGCCTCCTGTGGTGAGGAAGCAGATTAGGCAGGATCAGGCCAGTTGCCGATGTACGTGGTGTACGTGACGTCGGTGCTCTTGTCCTTCTTGACCTTCTGGGAAGCCGGATCAGGCCAGTTCCCAATGGCTACGGAAGTACCGGAGTTGTCAGCCAGTGAACCCGCAGACAGTACGGCCGGAGCCGCTGCGGAAAATGCCAAGGCCCCCGCCAGCACGGCGGCGGCAGCAATTTTCTTCAACATATGTGTTCCTCAATACGAGTCGGATTCGTTACAAAGCCAGCACTGTCCTTGTTGACACCCATTGTAAAATGTTTTCCACAGGGACTGTCAAGCATTCGTCAAACTGACTGTCCGGAAGAGGAGGAAATCCCGTGGGCAACGGATTCGGGGAGAAGCTCCGGGCGGAGCGGCTCGAACGGGGATTGACGCAGGCCGAACTGGGCAAGGACCTGTATTCACCCAGCTATATTTCATTGCTCGAGACAGGCCGGAGGGAACCGACGGCCGAGGTCATCGAGGAACTGGCGCGGCGCCTTGAACTGGCGCCCAAGGCCCTCGAGGCCTGGAGCCAGCCAATTACCGTCAGCGACGCTGAGTACGTCCTGGCCGGCCTTTATGCCCGCCAGGCCTGGGACCTCCGTGACTACCCTTTGGCGGCCAGCCACGCTGCCACGGCAGCCCAGATTGCCCTCGAGGGCAAAAACACCAGCGCCTGGTGGAACATGACCTACATGCAGGCCGAGTGCCTGATGAAGCAAGGCGAACTGCGCGAATGCCAAAAGATCATCGAGCGGCTCCTCGAGCACCCCATGGCCACCGAATCAGTTGGCCTCGGTGTGCGGGCGCGGCAAATGCTGGCCGCCGTCTGCCACGGACAGGGGCAACTGGCTGTCGCGGTCCAGCACGGGCTTGAAGCTGTGGAGCTCTCGGCCAAACTGCCGAGGAATTCAACAGTGCTCATTGGTGCCCACCGGATCCTGATTGGCGCGCTGGCCGAAAGCGGGCGGCTGGACGAGGCCTGGAAGTACTGCATGGCGCTCTACGAACAGGTGGACGAACACGCGATGTCACAACTGGCCGGGGAGGTAGCCTGGGTCATTGGCAACGTGGCGTTTATGCGGCACGACTACGCCGAAGGGGTCAAGCACCACGAGCGGGCCG
Source organism: Pseudarthrobacter sp. W1I19 (assembly GCF_030817835.1). Classification (NCBI taxonomy): domain Bacteria; kingdom Bacillati; phylum Actinomycetota; class Actinomycetes; order Micrococcales; family Micrococcaceae; genus Pseudarthrobacter; species Pseudarthrobacter sp. W1I19. The sequence continues at coordinate 586,326 of NZ_JAUSZR010000001.1, read as the reverse complement.
CGAAGCTCCTCTCCCCCGCCAACGACATCGAGCTCTGGGCGCGGTTCAACAAGGCCTCCGCCGCGGTGCGGCTGTCGTCGGGAATTGTCGAACCCGAGACCCTGTCCTCCATCGAACGGGCAGAGCTCGCCTTCTCCATCGTGGGAGGAACCAAGAGCGACGAGCTCGAGGTCGCCTTCATCCGCGCCCGCTGGCTGTACCTGACCGGGGACATTGTTGCGGCCGTCGAAAAGCTGAGGGAAATCCACGCTGAACGCGACGCCCTCGCCAAGCACACGGCCGGAGAGGTTTCACTGCTCCTGGGCAAGTCCCTGAAGGCCGCCGGCGAAGCGGACGAGGCCCTGGTCCGCCTTGAGGAAGCCCAGAAGGCATTCAGCGCGGCAGGAGCAGCAGACCGTGTCCAGCAGGCACTGGACGCGGTCTTGGAAATCCGGCTGGCCCAGCAGCGGGCCGCGGCTGCTGCCAAAGCCAGCTAAGCTGCACCCCGCTCGCCCGGAGCCGCTGGGGCTCCGCGCAAGTGAGGCACCGGTCAGGCGAAGCTTTTGCCGGTCAGCTTCTCGTACGCCTCAACGTAACGGCTGCGGGTCCGGTCTACAACGTCAGCAGGCAGCGCCGGCGGGGGCGTGTCCGAAGACCTGTCCCAGCCCGATTCGGCGGATGTAAGCCAGTCCCGGACGTACTGTTTGTCGTAGGACGGCTGCGCCTGCCCTGGCTGGTAGGTGGAGGCATCCCAGAACCGTGAGGAGTCCGGCGTCAGCACTTCATCCCCCAGGGTGATCGAACCGGAGACGGCGTCGTAACCGAACTCCACCTTGGTGTCGGCGAGAATGATCCCGCGCTCCCGCGCAATGGCCTCCGCCTTGGTGTAAATCTGCAACGTGAGCTCGCTCAGCCGGCCGGCAATGTCGTCACCCACCATGGCCACCACGGCGTCGTAGGTGATGTTTTCGTCGTGCTCCCCCACCGCGGCCTTGGCCGAGGGTGTGAAGATGGCGTGCTCCAGCCGCGACCCGTCAACCAGGCCCTCCGGCAGGGGGATGCTGCACACGGTTCCGGAGGCGCGGTATTCCAGCAGGCCGGAGCCGGTGAGGTAGCCGCGGGCAATGCACTCCACCGGGAACATGTCCAGCTTCTTGCAGATCATGGCCCGGCCTTCCACCGCCGCCGGAACCCCGTCCTCCACGGTGGAGGCCAGCACGTGGTGCTCCACGTCCAGCTGGTCGAACCACCACAGGCTCAGCTGGGTAAGGATGCGCCCCTTGTCCGGGATCTCGCTGGACAGGACGTGGTCGAAGGCGCTGATGCGGTCGCTGGCCACCACCAGCACGCACTCCTGGCCTACCCGTTCGACGATGGATTCGTCAGCCGGCTCGTAAAGGTCGCGCACCTTGCCGGAATAGACATGCTTCCAGCCCGGCAGGTCCAGGGTGGTTGTACTGAAGCCGCGTGCTGCGGGAGTCTCGCTCATGCTATGCCTTCGCCTTCGTGATGGGCAGTGATCCGGTGGCACCTGACGATACCCTGATCTCGCCCCGGGCGGCCTTGCCGCCAATGTCAGTGCGGAACTGCGAGCCTTCCAGCTGAACCAGTTCCACGCCGTCGTACGCCTTTTCGCGCGCCTCCACCAGGTCGCTGCCCAGCGCCACGACGGCCAGGACGCGCCCGCCTGCGGAGATCACCTTGCCCTCCTCATCAAAGGAGGTCCCGGCGTGGATCACGTGTACGCCTTCGAGTTCCTCCACCTTCTTCAGGCCGCGGATGCGGTCACCGGTGCGGGGCGTGCCGGGGTAGTTTTCGGAAGCGACGACGACGGCGACGGCAGTCTCCTTCGACCAGCGCAGCTCTTCTGCCTTGTCCAGTTCGCCCTTGGCGGCTGCCAGGAGGAGGGCGCCGAGGGGGGTCTTGAGCCGTGCCAGCACGGCCTGGGTTTCCGGGTCGCCGAAACGGACGTTGAATTCGATGACGCGGGTGCCGCGCGAGGTGAGGGCCAGACCGACGAACAGTACGCCTACAAAGGGCGTGCCGCGGCGGGCCATTTCGTTGACGGTCGGTTGGGCTACCCGCTCAATGACCTCCTGGACAAGGCCTTCGGGGGCCCACTCCAGCGGGGTGTACGCACCCATGCCGCCGGTGTTGGGTCCTTCGTCGTTGTCGAAGATCCGCTTGAAGTCCTGGGCAGGCGAGAGCGGGACGGTGTTCTGCCCGTCGCAGAGGACAAAGAGGGAAACCTCCGGGCCGTCGAGGAACTCTTCGATCACCACGGAGCCGCCGGCATCGAAGCACGACTGCGCATGGGCCAGGGCTTCGTCGCGGTTCCCCGTAACCACTACCCCCTTGCCGGCCGCCAGCCCGTCGTCCTTCACCACGTAGGGTGCGCCGAAGGTGTCCAGGGCCGATGCGGCTTCGTCTGCGTTGGTGGCCACCATGGCCATGGCCGTAGGAACGCCGGCTTCGGCCATGATTTCCTTGGCGAAGGCCTTGGAAGCCTCAAGTTGGGCGGCAGCCTTGCTGGGGCCGAACACCGGGATGCCGGCATCACGTACAGCGTCGGAAACACCCGCTGCGAGCGGTGCCTCCGGACCCACCACCACCAGGTCCACGGCGAGCCTGGTGGCCAGGGCGGCTACGGCGTCGGGGTCGTTGCCGTTGATCTCGTGCGTGGGGACCAGCTTGCTGATGCCGGCATTGCCGGGCGCTGCATGGACCTCGGACACGTTGGGGTCGGCGAGCAGGGAGCGGACAATGGCGTGTTCGCGGCCTCCGGGGCCGATGACGAGTACCTTCACAGTCTCCAAGGGTACTTTGTGCACCCAGCCCCCTCCTAAGCTGTGTCAGCCGCGGCAAAACAATCCCGGGGGCGGCCCGCTACGAAGCATTGTTATGAAAAAGCTCCTGAACTGGCTCAAAGGTCCCACTGCCCTGGCCGCGCTGGCAGGCGTGGTGGCTGCCGCCGTCGTCCTCGCCGTGGCCGAACTGGCCGGAGCATTTTTTACGGCCCGCGCCACGCCCGTGTTTGCCCTGGGGTCCACGTTCATCGATTTCACGCCGTCCTGGATGAAGGACTTCGCGATCGCCACGTTCGGCACCAACGACAAGGCAGCACTTTTTGTGGGCATGGGCCTGACCATCGCCGTGCTGGCGTGCGTGCTGGGCGTGGTGGCCTACCGGCGGTGGACGCTGGGCGTGCTGGGAGTCCTGTTGATGGGCACGGTCATCGTGGCCAGTGTGGTCACGCGGGCAGGCGTCGGGCCGGCCGATGCCATACCGTCGGTGCTCGGGACCCTCGCGGGCCTGCTGGTGCTGCGTGCCCTCATAACCCCGTTGCGGGGACTGAAAGCCTGGCCCGAAGCACCGGCGAATGTGGCCGACGGCGACCCCGCGCACTCCGGGGCCAGCCGCCGTCGTTTTTTCGCCGCTGCCGGAATCACCGCGGCCGCGGCCGGCATTGCCGCCACGGGCGGCCGCCTCGTGGGTGCGGCCCGGAGCAACATCGCCAAGGCGCGGAAAGCCCTCCAGCTGCCCGCCGCGGTCCAGACAGCCGCGACCGTTCCTGCGGGCGTCCAGTCCCCGGTGGCCGGTGTCCCGCCATGGCTGACGCCCAACGGCGAGTTCTACCGAATCGACACTGCCCTAAGCGTCCCGGAAATCAATGCAGATGACTGGGAGCTGCGGGTGCACGGGCTGGTGGAGGAAGAAGTCCGGCTCACCTTCCAGGACCTGCTCGACGCCGACCTGATCGAATCGCACGTAACCCTTACCTGCGTTTCCAACCCAGTGGGCGGCAACCTCGCTGGCAACGCGAAATGGCTGGGCCTGCCCATCCGCGAGGTGCTGAAGCGGGCGCGCCCCAAGGACGGGGCGGACATGGTCCTTTCCACGTCCATTGACGGTTTCAGCGCTTCCACGCCACTGGAGGTCCTGCAGGACGGCCGCGATGCCATCCTGGCCATCGGAATGAACGGTGAGCCGCTGCCCCTTGAGCACGGCTATCCCGTACGGATGGTGGTTCCGGGCCTGTACGGTTTCGTCTCGGCCACGAAGTGGGTGGTGGACCTGGAGGTCACCAGGTTCGAGGACAGCAAAGCCTACTGGACGGAGCGCGGCTGGTCCGAGCGGGGGCCCATCAAGACCATGGCGCGGGTGGATGTTCCCAAGTCGTTCGCCAAGGTGCGCGCGGGGAAGGTGGCCGTGGGCGGCACCGCCTGGGCGCAGACGCGGGGCATCACGAAGGTGGAGCTCAAGATCGACAACGAGGACTGGGTGGAGGTGGACCTCTCCGCTGAAGCGTCGCTGGTCACCTGGCGCCAGTGGTCCTATGAATGGGACGCCACGCCCGGTCCGCACTACCTGAAAGTCCGTGCCACGGACGGCAGGGGCGAGGTACAGACGGAGCAGCGTGCCGATCCGGTTCCCGACGGCGCCTCGGGCTGGCAGTCGGTGATGGTCACCGTGGAGTAGCCGGGCATCCGGGAGGCTGGCCCCTAGACTGGCAGCATGCCGCATAACCCGCATGCCACCTTTACCGTGGACTCCGCCGTCGAACTGGCCGTGATTGAGCGCAGCGGCTTTGTGGAGTCCCGGCACATCGGCTCAGCCGTCCTGCTCTCCGCCGACGGGTCCGTCGTCACCGAACTGGGCGACATCAACACCCCCATCTACGCCCGGTCTGCCCTGAAGCCGTTCCAGGCGCTGGCCTCGATGCAGGCCGGGGTGCCGCTCCGCGGCGCCCAGGTGGCGCTGGCCTGCGCGAGCCACGTGGGTTCCCTGGACCACATGGACGTGGTGTCCGGGATGCTCAAAGCGGCGGGCGTGCGGGAGGACCAGCTCCAATGCCCGGAAGCGTGGCCGCAGGATGAAACAGCCAGGAACTGGCTGGTCCGTTCTGACCGCGGCAGGTCGAAGCTGGCCTTCAACTGCTCCGGCAAGCACGCCGCGTTCCTGTGGGCCTGCACTGAAAACGGCTGGGACACGCACAGCTATCTCGAGCCCAACCATCCGTTGCAGCAGCAGGTGCGCAGCGTCATCGAGGAGTACACGGGCGAAAAAATCGCCCACTTGGGAATCGACGGCTGCGGCGCGCCCGTGGCGGCCGTTTCGCTGAAGGGCCTGGCGCGGGGCTTCTCGCAGCTGGCCAAGGCGCCGGGAGACCAGAGCTTCAACGCCCGGGCCGCCACCATCGCAACGTCCATGCTGGACTACCCGTGGGCGGTGCAGGGCCGCGGCGAGGCCAACACCATTGTGATGGACGAGCTGGAAATCATCGCCAAAATAGGGGCCGAAGGCGTCCTGGCCATGGCCACGCAGCAGGGAGTTTCCGTGGCTGTCAAGATCCTGGACGGGAACCTGCGGGCCACCTCCCTGGTGGCCCTGACCTTGCTGGCCGCCGCCGGCGCGGTGGAGATTCCCGGCGTAGCGAGCGTGCTGGAGAAGGTCGTTGAGCCGGTGCTGGGCGGCGGCCGGCCCGTGGGAAAGATCCGGCTGGGCCCGGCCGTCTCGGCCCTCCTGGACTGACTCACTTGAACCACTGGCTGAAGGAAGACTCGAAGCATGGCTGTAGCCCGCCGTCGTATTGACGTTCAAGAAGGCGCCGCGGCGGTGGAGGCGTGGCGGAAAACTGCCGGGCCGTCGTCGGACGTTCCTCCGGTTCCGCGCGCCGTGCTGGCCACGGCAGTGCGGTACACGCTTGAGGAAGTGACCGCGCGGGCGCCGGGAAATTCCGTGGAAGTGCGCGTGCCGCCCTTCGGCGTCACGCAATGTGTGGAAGGGCCCCGCCATACCCGCGGAACGCCGCCCAATGTGATCGAGTGCGACGCCGCCACCTGGCTTGCGATGGCGACGGGGCTGGTGAGCTGGGCTGAGGCAGTCGCGGCCGGCAAGGTGGCCGCTTCCGGCCTGCGTGCTGACCTCTCGACCCTCCTGCCGCTGTAGAACGTGCTGCGCAGGGGACAAAGACAGTCCCCTGCGCCCGCCTAGCTGACTTTGCGGCGGTAGATGGAGATCGCAAACGCGCAGGCGATTGCGAGTATGCCCACCAGCCAAGCCAGGGTGACCCAGATGTCAGTACCCACTGCTTCCTGGGCAAACAGGGCCCGGATGGTGTTCACAATGGAGGTCACGGGCTGGTTTTCGGCGAACCAGGCCACTGGGCCGGGCATCGATCCGGTGGGCACGAACGCTGAGCTGATGAACGGCAGGAAGATCAACGGGTAGCTGAAGCCACTGGCACCATCGACGCTTTTCGCGGAGAGCCCGGCGATCACCGCGATCCAGGTCAGCGCCAGGGTGAACAGGACCAGGATGCCGGTTGCCGCCAGCCAGGCGGCCGGTGATGCTCCGGTGCGGAACCCCATGAGCAGCGCGACGCCCACCACCACGGCAACTGACACCAGATTCGCTGCCAGTGAGGTGAGCACATGCGCCCAGAGCACGCTCGATCTTGCAATCGGCATGGACTGGAAGCGTTCGAAGATGCCGCCCTGCAGGTCCAGGAACAAACGGTAGGCCGTGTACGCGACACCGGACGCGATGGTGATAAGCAGGATGCCGGGCAGCATGTAGTTGACGTACGATCCGCCGGTCCCGGTATTGATTGCGCCGCCGAACACGTACACGAACAGCAGCATGAGCGCGATCGGGGTGACGGCGGTGGTGATGATCGTGTCGGGGCTGCGCAGGATGTGGCGCAGGGAGCGGCTGGTGAGCACTCTGGTGTCGCCCAGGACGTGGCTGGTCATCGGGGTTCCTTTCCTGCTGGGACCGGGCTGTCGGCAGGGTCGGTGTCGGAGGGGCAGCCCTTCCCGGTGAGGGCGAGGAAGACATCCTCCAGGGAGGGCTGCTTCTCCACGTACTCCACTTTGGCGGGCGGGAGCAGCCGCTTGAGTTCGGCGAGGGTCCCGTGCTGGATGATCGTGCCCTTGTGCAGGATCGCGATCCGGTCGGCGAGCTGTTCCGCCTCGTCAAGGTACTGGGTGGTGAGCAGCACCGTGGTGCCGCCGTGGGCGAGCTGCTTCACCGTCTGCCACACCTCGAGGCGCGCCTGGGGGTCGAGCCCGGTGGTGGGTTCATCGAGGAAGATTACCGGGGGGTTGCCGATCAGGCTCATCGCAATATCCAGCCGGCGGCGCATGCCGCCCGAGTAGGTCGATGCCTTGCGGGGCCCGGCTTCGGTGAGGGAGAAGCGGGCCAGCAGGTCGTCGGCGATCCTGGCCGGGTTCTTCAGGTGGCGCAAGCGGGCGATCAGGATGAGGTTTTCCCGGCCGGTGAGCACTTCATCGACTGCGGCGAACTGGCCGGTCAGGCTGATCGACTCACGCACATCTCCCGGGCTTTCGGCAACGTCGAACCCGTGGACAACCGCGGTGCCCGAGTCGGCTTTCAGCAGGGTGGACAGTATCCGCACCAGGGTGGTTTTGCCGGCACCGTTTGAACCGAGCAGCGCGAAGATGCTCCCCCGCTTCACTTCAAAGTCGACGCCCCGCAGCACGTGCAGGTCCTTGAACGACTTTTCGATGCCCAGAACCCGGATCGGTTCGAGGGCCTGGTCAATGGTCATGCTCCACCTCCTTTCCACTGCGGCCGGCGGCGGCGTCGATGGCCTTCGTGAGGCGGGCCCGCTCCTTGTCGATCCAGCGCGTGCCGCCATAGGCCTGGGTGAACGTCTCGGCGAACTCCACCGGGTCATCGCCAACGATGTCGGCCACCGGCGTCCCGTCGACCGCGGCACGTTCCCACAGGTCGGCAAAGTCGCCGAACATCCTGACCAGAGTGTCGCCGTCGGTCACTCCGCCGTAGTACATGAAGTACCGTTCGAATGCTTTTGCGGCGGCACGGTACGGCTCGGGGAGCGCCTCCACGCGGGCCTTGTACTGCTTGAACTGCTTCTTCTGCTCGAGCGAGCCGGTGAGTGCTTCGATCCATTTTGCGGCCATGGTTACTTCTCTCCTTGTTCCTGCGGGTGCCCGATGTGGAGGTGTTCGATCCGTTCCGCCAGGAAGCTCCACGTCTTCCAGAACTCTTCGAGGTATCCGCTGCCCAGTGCGTTCAGCGAGTAGACCTTGCGCGGCGGCCCCTTCTCTGACGGGACCTTTTCGACGTCGACCAGGCCGCGCTGCTCGATCCTGACCAGCAGCGCGTAGATGGTGCCTTCGGCGATGTCGGTGAAGCCCTGGTCGCGCAGCCGCGCCGTGATCTCGTAGCCGTAGGCCGGCTGCCCGCCGAGGATCGCGAGGACTATGCCCTCCAGCGTCCCCTTGAGCATCTCGGTCATTTGCTTGCCCATGGGACCCTCGCTTCAGCTACTTAGTGATGATGACTACCACTACATAGTATCGCTGAATAGTGCTTGGTCAAGCGGTGCTTAAGCCCAAAATTGCCCGCTTCCAAAGGAAAGGCGTCAAGGGATTCGTCAATAAAACTGGCATGACCACGTTGAGCAGGCCTCCGGCCGATCCCTCCGCCCCCAGGCCGCACGGTACCGCAGCATTGAGGGACTGGCTCCTGTTCGGGCTCCAGGACAGTAAAGGCACACATCCCGGCCCAGGCAGGACATCGGGGAGCCCATGAGAAAAAGCATCCGTGGTGGCAGGTCATGTGCCTCACTGGTGTGGACTACTTCTCCACCTTTGGCTACCAGCCAGCCATCGCAGCCCTCGCTGCCGGGGTGACTTCACCCAGTAATCAACCGTACCTGGGTCCACGTCGGCTGACCCGGGAGGACGGGCCTGTCCGAACGCGTCCTTCCGGTCAGCCGCGGCCGATGAACGGCATGCCGGCTGCGGTGATCACCACGGACCCAACGCTTGCCGAGGGCGGCATGCTGGCCATCATCAGGACGGCGCGGGCCGCATCCTCCACAGGAAATGTGGGCTCCACCCGGCGGCTGCCGTCGGCCTGGAGCGCGCCCGCCCCAACTCCGATGGTGTCCATGATGTCGGTGGCCGTGTTGCCGATGTCGATCTGCCCGCAGGTGATCCCGAAGTCCCGGCCGTCCAGTTCGATGCTTTTGGTCAGACCCGTCATGGCATGCTTGGTGACGGCATAGGCCACGGTACGGGGCCGGGGCGAGTGCGCGGAAATGGAGCCGTTGTTGATGATCCGCCCGCCCCGGGGATCCTGGGCCTTCATGGCCCGGACCGCTGCCGCGGCACACAGCATGGAGCCGGTGAGGTTCACCGCCACGGTGGCCTCCCAGTCGGCCAGCGAAATCTCATCCACGCTGGCCGCAGGACCGAACACCCCGGCGTTGTTGAACAGCAGGTCCACGCGCCCCCACTTCTGGCGCGTGGCCTCGAAAAGTTGCTCGACGTCGTCGGGCCGGGTCACGTCGCAGGTGACGGCAAGGGCATGGGGATGGCCGTCCGCCGTCTCCACCAGTTGCGGCTCCCGCCGACCGGCGAGGGCCACAGCGTAGCCGTCGGCCAGGAGAAGGCGCGCCACCGCCCGGCCGATGCCGGAACCTGCTCCAGTGACTACAGCGACGCGGCCCTGGGCCTCGGGATGGTCCAAACTCTTCTCCTGTTGTGGCTGTGGTGCCGACGGCGGCCGCGCTGGGTGCCCTAGAGGGAAGCCGCCACGTCCGCGCTGTTCAGCGGCCAGCCTATGACGGTTTTGGGCCGGGGTGCAGCGTAGGTCCGGACTTTGGATGTGGACAGGCGCATGCGGACCAGGGACTCGGCGATGGCCACAGCGGACGCCACGCCATCCACCACGGGCACGCCCGCACGCTGCCGGATCTGTTCATCGAGTCCGGCCATACCGCCGCAGCCGAGCACAATCACCTCGGCCTTGTCCTGGCTGACCGCCAGCATTGCCTGGCTGATGATGGCCTCCACGGCGCGGTCCGGTTCCTCCTCGAGTTCCAGGACGGCCATACCGCTGGCACGGACTGAGGCGCAACGTGCGTCCAGGCCGGCGAGTTTGAGCCGGTCCTCGATGAGCGGGACGGTCCGGTCCAGGGTGGTCACCACCGAGTACTTGTGGCCCAGGAACATCGCGGTGCTGGCTGCCGCCTCGGTAATATCCACCACGGGGACATCGAGCAGTTCCTGGAGACCCTCTCTGCCATGCTCGCCGTACCCGGCCTGGACGACGGCGTCGAACGGCCCGGGATAGCGGGTCACCGCATCCATGACTGGGATGGCCGCAAGGTAGCTTTCGAAGTTCCCCTCGCAGGAGTCGGCGCCGAAGCGCGGCGTGATCCCGACGATTTCCGTTCCCGGCGAGGCGATGCTGCGCGCCTGGGCGGCGATGGAGTCCGTCATGGACTCTGTGGTGTTGACGTTGGCGACGAGTATGCGCATGGGAATCCTTAGTGGGTGCTCGGCTTAGTGGGTGCTGGCGACGGCGATGGTTTCGCCGTCGCGGTCTTCCAGCCGCTGCGAGCGGTCCGCGATGAAGAAATAGACCACAGCTGCGATGCCGGCGGCGAAGAACCAGGCGAACGGTGCTGCCGGCGCCAGTGCCGGGACGAACGCTATGAGAAGCGCGACGACGGCGGCGGGCACCAGGGCGATGATCGCCCGGGGATTGACGCCGTTTTTGTAGTGGTAGGCACCGTCCGGGGAGGCGGTGTACAGCTGGGGCACATTGACCTTGCCGCGGCGGATCAGCCAGTAGTCAGCCATCACCACGCCGAACAGCGGGCCGAGCAGGGCACCGAGGCCGCCCAGGAAGTACACGATCACCAAGGGGTTGTTGTAAAGGTTCCAGGGCAGGATCACCAGGCCAATAACGCCGCTGACCATGGCTGCCTTGCGGAAGTTCAGGTGCTTGGGAAAGAGATTGGTCAGGGCATAGACCGGGGCCACGAAGTTGGCCATGAGGTTGACCGCGATGGTCAGGATCAGCAGTGCCAGGCAGGCCAGCACCAGGAACAGCGTGTTGGGGATGGTCTGGACGATGTCCGATGGGCTCTCGATGATGGTGCCGTTGATCTTGAACTGTCCGCCGGCCAGAACCACCACAATGGCGCCGAAGACGAGCATGTTGATGGGGATGCCCCAGAAGTTGCCGCGAACAATCGCCTTTTTCGAGACGGCGGAGCGGGTGAAGTCGCAGAAGTTCAGGACGAAGGTGCCGTAGATCGAGACCCAGAGCGCGCCGCCGGCGAAGATGGTAAGCCACATCTGCGGCCCTTCCAGGGCATTGTCCGAGGACCAGGCGATGGCCCCGCCGGCTTCGATGAAGATCCAGACGGCGATGGCCGCCATGGTCGCCAGGATGACGGGGCCCGCGAAAGCCTCGTACTTGCGGATCATCTCCATGCCGAAGCTGACGATGACCAGCTGGACGATCCAGAGGATCACGAAAGCTATCCAGCCGAGGGTGGACAGTCCCAGGATGGAATTCTTGTCCAGCTCCGCCAGGGAGGGGAACATGGCCACGAGCATCACGCGGAAAACCACGGAGGCAAGGTAGGTCTGGATGCCGAACCAGGCCACGGCCACGGCGCCGCGCAGGAGGCTGGCGATCTGGGCGCCGCGGATGCCGAAGCTGATCCGGCTCATCACGGGGAAGGGAACGCCGGTTTTGACGCCCATGAACCCGGACAGGGTCAGGAGTCCGAAGAGGAGCGCGGCGCCGATGCCCAGGGCCAGCAGGATCTGCCAGCCACCGAGGCCCAAGGCGAAGAGCCCGATGGCGAAGGCGTAGTTTCCAAGGCTGTGGACGTCGTTGGCCCACAGCGTAAAGATGCTGTAGCCGGACCAGCTGCGGCAGGCGCGCTTGGTGGGGGCAAGATCTGCGTTGTAAAGGGTGGGGCTGATGGCTTGGCCTGATGCCGCGCTCGCTGATTCGCACAGGGCGTCAATGCCCACTGCTGCGTGGGCGGACGGACCTGACGCCGTTGTCAGGTCAGGAGCCGCATCAACGCCCGCCGGTGGAGGTGTCTGCATAGGTTGATCTCCAGTTCTAAGGTGTTCCGCGGTGGTGAGCTCTGGCCCGAAAAGCCGGTTCTGTTATTCCACAATGCGAAATGAAGATATTGAATAGTGAAATAAGATTATGACCTGGATCACCTCCGGTCAAGGAGAGATGGTTGACCCCGTGGTCACAATCGGTTCCATGAGCCAGGCTTCAGCGCCGCCAGCAGGGCCATGTAGAACGCGTTTGACCGGCGCCATCCCGCAAGGCTAATCTCATAAGGCAATAATGTTTTCTCACAATACGAAAACATGAAGCCAGCATTCAACGATGAAAAGAGGCTGCCGTGGCTGCAGGAGAAGATACCTCCCATATCCTCAGCGGGTTGACTAACCAGCTGCCTGATCGTGATCCGGAAGAGACCGCCGAGTGGGTTGAGTCCCTGGATTCGTTGATCAGGGAACAGGGCACCGAGCGTGCCCAGTACATCATGCGGAGCCTGTTGCAGCGCGCGGGGGCGCAGAGCGTGGGCGTGCCGATGGTGACCACCACCGATTACGTGAACACCATCCCGGCGGACCAGGAAGCGCAGTTCCCAGGCAACGAGGAATACGAGCGCCGGTACCGTGCGTACATGCGGTGGAACGCCGCGGTGATGGTCCACCGGTCCCAGCGCCCGAACATCGGCGTGGGCGGGCACATCTCCACCTACGCCGGGGCCGCGACCCTGTACGAGGTGGGCTTCAACCACTTCTTCCGCGGCAAGGACCACCCCGGCGGCGGGGACCAGGTCTTCTTCCAGGGCCACGCCTCCCCCGGCATGTACGCGAGGGCGTTCATGGAAGGCCGGCTCTCCGAGCAGGACCTGGACGGGTTCCGGCAGGAAAAATCCCGCGCCGGCCACGCCCTGTCCTCTTACCCGCACCCCAGGTTGATGCCGCAGTTCTGGGAGTTCCCCACGGTGTCCATGGGCATCGGGCCGATGAACGCGATCTACCAGGCCCAGTCCAACCGGTACCTGCACAACCGGGGCCTGAAAGACACCTCGGACCAGCAGGTCTGGGCGTTCCTGGGCGACGGGGAAATGGACGAGCCCGAATCCCGCGGCCTGCTCCAGCTCGCCGCGAACGAGAACCTGGACAACCTGAACTTCGTGATCAACTGCAACCTCCAGCGCCTGGACGGGCCGGTACGCGGCAACGGCAAGATCATGCAGGAACTCGAAGCGTTCTTCCGCGGCGCGGGCTGGAACGTGATCAAGGTGGTCTGGGGCCGGGAATGGGATGACCTGCTGGCCCGCGACACCGACGGCTCACTCGTGAAAATCATGAACGAAACCCCCGACGGGGACTACCAGACCTACAAGGCCGAATCCGGCGGGTTCGTCCGCGAACACTTCTTCGGCAAGGACCCCCGCACCAAAGACCTCGTCGCGGACCTCACCGATGACCAGATCTGGAACCTCAAACGCGGCGGCCACGACTACCGCAAGGTCTACGCCGCGTACAAGGCAGCCACCGAATTCAAGGGCAAACCCACCGTCATCCTGGCCAAAACCGTCAAGGGCTACGGACTCGGACCCCACTTCGAGGGCCGCAACGCCACCCACCAAATGAAAAAACTCACCCTCGACGACCTCAAGGAATTCCGGGATTATCTCCGCATTCCGATATCCGATGCCCGTCTTGAAGAGGATCCGTACAGCCCGCCCTACTACCACCCCGGCCATGATGCGCCGGAGATTGCCTATCTCCACGAGCGGCGCCGTGCGCTGGGCGGTGCGGTGCCGGAACGGCGGCCGGACCACCAGCCCGTTGAGTTGCCCGAGGCCAAGACGTTTGAGGTGGCCAAGCGCGGCACGGGCAAGCAGCAGGCCGCCACCACCATGGCGTTTGTCCGGTTGCTGAAGGACCTGATCAGGGACAAAAAGTTCGGGCACCGGATTGTGCCCATCGTTCCGGACGAATCCCGGACCTTCGGTATGGATGCCTTCTTCCCGACGGCCAAGATCTACAACCCGGGCGGCCAGAACTACCTGTCCGTGGACCGGGACCTGGTCCTGGCCTACAAGGAATCCGCCCAGGGCCAGCTGATCCACCCAGGCATCAACGAGGCCGGCGCCGTGGCAGCGTTCACCGCCGCCGGCACCGCGTACGCCACCCATGGCGTGCCCCTGGTCCCGGTCTACGTGTTCTACTCCATGTTCGGCTTCCAGCGCACCGGCGACGCCTTCTGGGCAGCAGCAGACCAAATGACCCGCGGTTTCATCATCGGCGCCACCGCAGGACGGACCACCCTCACCGGCGAAGGCCTCCAGCACGCCGACGGCCACTCACCGCTCCTGGCCTCCACCAACCCGGCAGTAGTGACCTACGACCCCGCCTACGGCTACGAAATGGGCCACATCATCCGCAAAGGCCTCGAACGCATGTACGGGGACAAGTCCGACGACGGCCGGGCAGGTTCGGAAGACCGGAACCTGATGTACTACCTCACCGTGTACAACGAGCCCATCACCCAGCCCGCCGAACCGGAGAACCTCGATGTTGAAGGGGTGCTGAAAGGCATTTACCGGGTGTCGGCATCGGACCTCGAAGGACCGAAGGCGCAGATCCTCGCCTCGGGTGTGTCGGTGCCATGGGCTTTGGAGGCACAGCAGCTCCTGGCCGACGACTGGGGTGTTTCGGCCGACGTCTGGTCCGTCACCTCCTGGAACGAACTGCGCCGCGACGGCCTCGCCGCCGAAGAGGAAGCCTTCCTCAACCCCGGCCAGCCCGCCCGCGTCCCCTTCGTCACCAGACAGCTTGAAGGCGCCACCGGCCCCGTCGTCGCCGTCAGCGATTACATGAAGGCCGTCCCGGACCAGATCCGCCAGTTCGTGCCCAACCAATTCGCCACCCTCGGCGCCGACGGGTTCGGCTTCTCCGACACCCGCGCCGCAGCCCGCCGCTTCTTCAAGAACGATATCCACTCCATCGTGGTCAAAGCGCTGCAGATGCTCGCGGCGAGGGGCGAGATTGAGGAGGGCGCGCCGTCGTACGCCATGGACCGGTACAAGCTCCTGGACGTCACCGCCGGCACCACAGGCGGCGCAGGCGGCGACGCCTAGGGACTTCCAACACCCCGAGCCCTTCATGTCTGGACAAAAACTCCATTAGGGTGCAGCTATGGGCAACGCGGAGGAGACCAGGGCCACGGGAGTTGTGCTCGCTGCCGGCGCCGGGACCCGGCTCGGCCGGGGCCCCAAGGCCCTGCTTCCCTACCGTGGCCGGCCGCTCGTGGAATCGGTGGCCGGGGCGCTGCTCGACGGCGGTTGCCGGGAGGTGGTGGTGGTGCTCGGCGCCGGTGCCCCGGACGTCGCCACCATTGCCGAACTGGACCGCTACCGGACCGTGGTCAACCAGGACTGGCAGTCCGGGATGGGCAGCTCGCTCCTGCTGGGCAACGCCGACGCCGATCCCCGGGACCATCTGATGGTGGCGCTTGTGGACCAGCCGGGCCTGACGCCCGGAACAGTGGGCAGGCTCCTGGCAGCACACCGTCCTGGCCGGCTCACGGCAGCTTCGTACGACGGCGGCGACGGCACCGCATGCAGGGGGCACCCGCTCATCATTGATGCCGCGCTCCGGGACGCAGTGGCCGCCACAGTAAGGGGCGACGCCGGGGCACGCGGCTTCCTGCGTGCCCACCCGGAGCTCGTGGACGAGGTGGACTGCAGCGACCTCTCCAGCGGACTGGACGTTGACACCCCGGAGCAGCTTTACCTCCTGGGCTAGCGGCGAATCGCTCCGGAGCTGAGCAGCTCCTCCAGGCCGCGCTTGAAACCGGCTCTTCCGCCATGCGAGGGGTGCCGCACTTTGGGTGCATCCACACCGCTGAAAAGCAGGCTGCGGTGCGCCACGTTGCCCACGGCCACCACGGAATCGATGCCGAACAGCTCCGCGAGCGACTGCCAGAACGACGTCCCAAGCCTTGCATCGGCGACAGTGGGAGTGCGGTTGGACTGGGGCTTCCCCGGAACATGGGTATGCCAGGGGCACGCGCTCCACAGCAGGGGCAGGAACTGCAGTTCGGCCAGAACTTCCCACATCACGGTTGCGGTGGGCTCTGCAGCAACGTCCGCTGCCTCCGGCGGCAACACGTAGCCCTTCCCCGGACCGAACAAGCCAAAGCTGTTGGCCGGCCCCTGGAACATAGTGCGGTTGGTGAAGGGTACTCCGGTGATCCGCATGCCTCTGAATCCCGGCGCCTCACCCAGCAGCAGCACCTTCGGTGGACGGTCCAGCAGCTCCTCGAGGTACAGCTCCAGATTGCGCCGCCGCAGTACATTTTCCGGGACGCTGTGGTCAAAGAAGTTGTTGCGTCCCGGGACTGTGGGCACGGCAGCGAGCCGCTCCACAAAGTCACTGACCGAGGCAGTCACCGGCAGGCGGCGAACGTTACCAGCGCGGGTGGATGGCGTCCCGGAAGTAGTGGTCGTAGATCCAGCGGACGCCGCCGTCGAAATCCTCGCTGACTGTCACGGATGCCGCGGCAGCATTTGCAGCAGCCTGTTCCACGTTGCGCGCGCCGGGGATCACCGTGGTGACGCCGTCCTGCGCCGCGATCCAGGCGATGGCCGCCTGGGCAGTGCTGGCGCCGGCCGGAACGATCTGTTCGAACTCGGCCACGGCCTTCA
The DNA here is from genome assembly GCF_030817835.1 of Pseudarthrobacter sp. W1I19. Classification (NCBI taxonomy): domain Bacteria; kingdom Bacillati; phylum Actinomycetota; class Actinomycetes; order Micrococcales; family Micrococcaceae; genus Pseudarthrobacter; species Pseudarthrobacter sp. W1I19. The sequence goes on along the minus strand of NZ_JAUSZR010000001.1, from coordinate 569,789 downwards.
GGCCCAGTTCGTAGTCCACGCCAGAGAACGTCTCGCCGACGTCGAAGGAGTCGCCGTTGCGGTTGTAGTTCCGGTGGTCGTTCTCGGCGAAGGTGGTCTCCTTCGTGTACTTGCCCGAGAGCAGCCCGGACGCGAGCGGCACCCGCGCGATGATTCCCACATTGGCAGCCTTTGCCGCCGGAAGGACCTCGTCCAGGGGCTTGAGCCGGAACGCGTTCAGGATGATCTGCACGGAGGCGGTCCCCTTGTGGCGGATCGCTTCCAGGGCCTCGTCGGTGCGCTCCACGCTCACGCCGTAGTTGCGGATGGCGCCCTCGGACACCAGGGTATCCAGGGCGTCGTAGACCTCGGCGTTGCTGTACACGGGAGTTGGCGGGCAGTGCAGCTGGACCAGGTCCAGGGTGTCCGTGCCCAGGTTCTTCCGGGAGCGGTCCACCCACTGGCGGAAGTTGGCCAGCGTGTAGTGCTCCGGCTTCTGGTCCACCCGGCGGCCCATCTTGGTGGCAACAGTGATGTCCAGCCCCGGGTTGTCCGCGAGGAATTTGCCGATGGCCTGCTCGCTCTTGCCGTCGCCATAGACGTCTGCGGTGTCGAAGAAGTTCACGCCGGCTTCCACGGAGGCGGCCAGGATGGCCTGGGCCTGGGCCGGGTCAACGTTGCCCCAGTCCGCGCCAAGCTGCCACGTTCCCAGCCCCACAATGGACACGTTCCGTCCGGTCTTGCCTAAAATCCGCTGTTCCATCCCTTGACTATATGCAACGATGCAACGCGGGGTCGGATTTGGCCCTCTGAACGCGCTTCAGGGGGCCTTATGTGACCCGGCGTTGGTCAGGACAGGCCCGAGCGCTGCAGGTTGGGCACCAGCCCCGCCCCCTTGAGCCCGAGGTAGATCTTGTCGCGGGCGATGGGGAGCGATGCGAAGCGCACGCCGGTGGCGTTGCGGATGGCGTTAGCGAGTGCCGGGGCCACCGGATTGAAGGGGCTTTCGCTCATGGACTTGGCACCGAGCGGGCCCATCGTGTCATTGGTGTCCGCGAAGTACACCTCGCTGCGCGGAACGTCGGCGAAGGTGGGGATGTGGTACTGCCGCAGGATGTCGGTGGTGACCCGGCCGGCGTCGTCAATCACCACCTCCTCATACAGCGCAGCGCCGATGGCCTGGGCAATTCCGCCCTCGATCTGGCCGCGGCACTGGCGCGGATTCACCACCACGCCGGCATCCGCCGCCTGCACGCTCTGCAGGATCTTCAGTTCGCCGGTGCCGCGGTTCACGGCCACGCGGAAGCCGTGGACGTTGAAGGCCACAGACCGCGGCGTCCCGCCCCAGCGCCCCTCCGCCGCCAGTTCGACGCCGGCTTCCGCAGCCGCGTGGGCCAGTTCCGCCAGTGCCACGGGAGTTCCGTCGATGACCACGGAGTCGCCGTCGAGGACACAGGCGGACGCCTGGGTCTGATGGATGCCGGCGGCAAAAGCCCGGATCCGCACTGCCAGTTCCTCTGCTGCGGCCAGTGTTGCCTTTCCTGCCACCACGGTTCCGGCGGAACCAAACGCACCGGTATCGTGCTCCACCAGGTCGGTATCGGACTGCCGGACCACAACCTTGGAGGCTTCCGTGGACAGTGCCGTGGCGGCCAGTTGGGCGTGGACCGTGGTGGTGCCGTTGCCGAATTCGGCGGTCCCGACGTCGGCCTGGTAGGTGCCGTCCGGCAGGAGCCGGAGCCGCGAATGGGCGAAGTGGCCGCGCGGGGGCACGGTGTCGATCATGGAGAGCGCGGTCCCCTCGCCGGTCAGCCATTCAGGTCCCAGCTCATCCAGGCCGGCGGCGCGGTACCGCTCCCGGCCGCGCGCAAGTGCGTCGCGGACCAGGCTCAGGCATTGGTCCAGCCCGTAACTGCCGTAGTGGACGTCATCCTCGGGCTCCGGCTGGGTGGACAGCATCCGGTCGCCCTCGCGAACCATGTTCCGGCGGCGGAACTCGAACGGATCCATTCCGATGCCCGCCGCGAGCTCGTCCATGGCGGACTCGATCGCGAAGATCATCTGGCTCAGCCCGTAGCCGCGGAAGGCCCCGGCCGGGACGGTGTTGGTGTACATCGCGTGGGCGTCCACCTTTTTGTTGGCGCAGTTGTAGACGCTCAGGGATTCGCCGCAGCCGTGGAACATCACACCGGGCCCGTGGTTGCCGTACGCGCCGGTGTTGGTCAGGACATCCAGTTCCAGGGCTGTGAGCCGGCCGTCATTGCTGGTGCCGGCACGAAGTTTGATGGTGAAAGGATGCCGGGTGGTGGGTGGCGGTGAACTGTTCGGTCCTGGTCAGTTCGAGCTGCACTGGCCGGCCCAGTTTCAGGGCCGCGAGCGCCACGATGTCCTCGGTCAGGACTTCCTGCTTGCCGCCGAAACCGCCGCCCACCCGGCCGGCCACCACGTGGACCTGCTCCTCCGGCAGCCCGAAGACCCGGCAGAGCGTCCGGCGGACCAGGAACGGAACCTGGCTGGACGTGCGGACCTGCAGCCGCCCTTCACTGTCCACCGACGCGATGGCCGCGTGGGTTTCCAGGGCAACGTGCTGCACGCGCTGGGTTTGGTATGTGTGTTCGTGGATGAAGTCGGCCTGGGCGAAGCCCTCGGCCACGCTGCCCAGTTCGGAGTGCAGCTCGGCCACCACATTGCGGTCCGGGCGGGATATGCGCGACGCCGGTCCCTCCTTGTCGCCGTGCACCAGCGGCGCGCCGGGGACCAGTGCATCCTGCGGTGTAAATACCGCGGGCAGTTCCTCGTAGGCAACGTCCAGTGCCCGCACACCTGCTTCTGCAGCAGCCACAGTTTCAGCCACCACGGCGGCAACCCGCTGGCCCCGGAACCGCACCACGTCATCCAGCACGCGGGTATCGTCCGGGTCGTCTGTAAACAGTTCGTGCTGCGCGGTGGAAAACATCTGTTCCGGTGCATCCTGGTGAGTGAAGACCGCCACCACACCGGGGACCTTCATCGCGGCGGCAGTATCGATGGACAGCACCCGGGCATGCGCATGCGGCGAGCGCAGGAGCTTGAGGTGGAGCAGGCCCTGCAGCTGGTCCGCCGGAACGTCCAGCGTGTACCGGGCGGTTCCGGTGACAACAGCCCGGCTGGCCGGTGCGGGAACGTCGTCGCCCAGCTGTCCTGGCTCGGGATCCGGCTGGCCTTCCCCGGCGATTCCCGAGCCCTGCCCTTTCGGATCAGGGTGGCCGGCATGACCGCAAACGGCTTCGGCGATGGCCCGGTACCCGGTGCAGCGGCACAGGTTGCCTTTGAGGTTGCGGGGCAGGTTTTCCTTCTGGTCGTCATCGAACGTGGCAGCCGTCATCACCATGCCGGCCGTGCAGAACCCGCACTGGAAGCCCTGCCGCTCCATAAACTGCTGCTGCACTGGGTGCAGGTCCGCGCCGGAAGTTGACGCCAGTCCCTCGATGGTGGTGACGGTGTGGCCTTCCGCCCGGACCGCCGGGTAGATGCAGCTGTGGACCGGAGTGCCGTCCACGTGCACGGTGCAGGCGCCGCAGTCGCCGCCGTCGCAGCCTTTCTTGACGCCCAGGTTGCCCTGTTCCCGCAGGAAGGTGCGCAGGCACTGTCCGGGGCGCGGTTCCGTCCCGGCGGGAACGCCGTTGATCTCGATGGCCATGCTCAGGCCCCTTCCTGCTGTGCGTGAAGTCCCTGTGCGTGGAGTCCGCGGTCCGACGGCGGCCAGAAGTCGCCGGAGGCCAGGAGTCCGGGTGCACCCTGGGGGGCAGCGAGCTCGGCGCGGATCTCCTCCGCCAGGCGGTAGGTCATGTCCCGGCGCCAGGCAGGCAGGCCGTGGATGTCGTGGTGGTAAAGGTATGCGGGGATTGCCTCATCGAGCGCCGCCGCCAGCGAGTCCGTGTCCGGCAGCGCGTCAAAGCGCAGCTGCACCGGCCGCTGGGTGGCGGCGGTGACGGTAAGGACAAAGGACGTGCCGCCGTCGAGCCGTCCAATCAGCAGCACCCCGGACCTGCCGAGGTTGCTCAGCGAGAGGCGGCGGAACGCCACCCTGGAGGCAAGGGCCGACGCCGGGAGCTGGATGCTGCGCAGGAGCTCGCCGGGTGCCAGGCAGTTTTGCGCGTCGCCGGTGACGAATTCGGTGACGGGCACACTGTGGGTGGTGCCGTCGGGGCCGAGGATGGTGGCGGTGCCGTCCAGCCCGGCGCAGAGCGAAATCATGGGGCCGGCAGGCAGGGACGTGCACAGGTTCCCGCCCACGGTGGACATGTTCCACACCTTGAAGGAGGCCACGAAGGAGTCGCAGCAGGGGCGGACCAGGTCCAGGGCAGGCCAGCTGCGGCCTGCGGCCTCGGGCGTCCTGGGAAGCTTGTACAGTTCAGCGACGGTGCAGGTGGCGGCGAGTTCGATCCCGGCGTCCGTGACGGTCACCGGTGTCCAGCCCGCGGATCCCAGGTCCAGGAGGCGCTTCAACGGCTGCGGCCCGAATGCCAGGCTGCCGTAGGAGAACAGGACCGTGCCGCCGGCCAGCCAGGCGTCGCCATCGCGCCATTGCGCGGGGTCGGCGGTGGGAACCACCGACTCGATGGTGTTCATGTCCATGCGATCTCCTGCTGTATAACGTTGTTGGGGGCCGGCGCCTTGGCTGGTTTATCTGCAGTTGGCGCCGCCGATTGGTGGATGGGGCCGGAGGTTTCCCTCAACGGCTGGTGGGATGCTGCTGCGGTGCGGGCGGCGATGAGCTCGGCCAGGACGGAGACAGCTACTTCGGCGGGAGTGACTGCCCCGATGTCCAGGCCCAGCGGTGAGTGGAGCTGGGCGATGCGTTCAGGGCGAACCCCCCTGTCCAGGAGCGCGTCCACCCGTTGCGCGTGGCTGCGCCGCGAACCGAGTGCCCCGATGAAGGCGACGTCCAATCCGAGCGCGGCGTGGAGCAAGGGAATATCGAACTTGGGGTCGTGGGTGAGAACGCAGATCACGGTCCGGGAATCAACCCGTCCCGAGGCCGCCTCCGCTGCAAGGTACTGGTGGGGCCATGCCGTCACCACTTCATCCGCCGTTCCGAACCTTGCCTGGGCGGCAAAGGCCGGACGGGCGTCTACCAGGGTCACGTGGTAGCCCAGAGGTTTGGCAGCAGGGAGGAGCGCTGCACTGAAGTCGTTGGCCCCGAACACCAGCAGCCGGGGCGGCGCGAGCCGGGACTCCACCAGCACGGTGGCGTCGCCGGCACACAGGCCTGCACCGGCCAGGTCCAGGACCCCGGTGCTGCCGGCGTGCAGGAAGGACTCGAGCCGGGCAGCCCGGGCCCTTCCTTCGTCCGGGTCCGCGCCCTCGCCCGGCAACAGGTCCAGCAGCGCAGCCAGGGCCGGAAGTCCGGTCACACTGGCGGAGCCAGGGTCCGCAATAACGACGGCGGTGCTGCCGCCACCGGCCCCGCCCAGGTCCAGGTTCCGGACCAGCGCCACGGGCTCGTCCGGCCCGTAAGCTGCCAGCTGCAGGACCGCTTCGCCGAGCGGGCAGCGGTCACCCAGGTTGGCCGGCTCGATGTGCACGTCCAGCTCTCCCCCGCAGGTGAGGCCGGCGGCGAAGGCATCCTCGGCACTGAAGCCGAACGTCTCAAGGCGCGTGACGCCGTCGTCCATTGCCTCCAAAGCCGCCGCCACAACGGCGCCCTCGACGCAGCCGCCGGAGAGGCTGCCCAGGACCGCGCCGCCGTCAGACACCAGCATGGAGGTGCCCACGGGCCGGGGAACCGAGCCGCTGGCCCGGACGATGGTGGCCACCGCAAACCGCTGGCGGACAAGGGCCGGGGCCCAGCCGTTCAGTGAAGGGATCAGGTCAAGCATGGCGGTGCTCCTTCTTCCGCACTGCGGTGGTGTCCATATTGTCGTTCCTATTGGGGGCCGGGCCAAGCATTGGCCCGGCCCCCAATGGTTGGAATGGCGGTCAGGCGCCCAGCAGCAGGTTGATCGGACCGCGGGCGAAGTACACCAGGAACCCGGCGCTGACCACCCACATCAGCGGGTGGACCTTCTTCGCCTTGCCGGATGCGGCGCCGATGATGGCCCAGCTGATGAAGCCCACGCCGATGCCGTTGGCGATCGAGTAGCTCAGCGGCATGGTGACGATGGTGAGGAAGGCCGGCAGTGCCACGGTGAACTTGCTGAACTTGATCTCACGGATTTGCGCCATCATCATCGCGCCCACCACCACCAGTGCTGCGGCGGCCACCTCGAGCGGAACCACGCTGGTGAGCGGGGTGAGGAACATGGACCCGAGGAACAGCACGCCGGTCACTACGGAGGCCAGCCCCGTCCGCGCTCCTTCGCCGATGCCGGCAGCGGAGTCGATGTAGACGGTGTTGGAGGAGCCGGAGGTTGCCCCGCCCGCGATCGCCCCGAAGCCTTCCACGATGAAGGCGGACTTCAGCCGGGGGAACGTGCCGTCCTTATGCGCCACGCCGGCGCTCTTGGCCAGGCCGGTCATGGTGCCCATGGCGTCGAAGAAGTTGGTGAACACCAGGGTGAACACCAGCATGGTGGCCGCGAGTCCGCCGATCCTGCCGAAGGCTCCGAACAGGTCGAACTGTCCCGCCAGGCCCAGGTCCGGTGCGGACACCAGTTGCCCGGACAGGACCGGGGTGTTCAGGTGCCAGCCACCGGGGTTGGTGGCGCTCGCTGGGCCGAGGTGCAGGATGGCTTCGACGATGGCGGCCAGGAACGTGGTGGCCACAATCCCAATCAACAGGCCGCCCTGGACCTTGCGTGCCACCAGGATGCCCATGGCCAGCAGTCCCACGATGAACACCAGGGTGGGGATGGAGGTGATGGAGCCGCCGTTGCCCAGCTGGACCGGCGGACCGCCCGCCGTCGCCTTGACGAAGCCGGAGTCGACAAACCCGATGAAGGCGATGAACAGGCCGATGCCCACCGTGATGGCGGCCTTCAGCTCCTTGGGCACTGCCCGGAAGATGGCGGTGCGGGCACCGGTGATCCCGAACAGGACGATCAGGATGCCGTTGATCACCACCAGGCCCATGGCCTCCGCCCAGGTGACCTCCTGGATCACGGAGACGGCCAGGAAGGAGTTGATGCCGAGTCCGGCGGCGAGGCCGAACGGCAGGTTGGCGATGAGCCCGAAGAGGATGGTCATCACGCCGGCGGTGAGCCCGGTGACGGCACCCACCTGGGCTGCGGACAGCCAGCCCCCGGCAACGTCGGTGGGGGCATTATCCGCGCTGAAACCGCCCAGGATCAGGGGGTTGAGGATGACGATGTACGCCATGGTGAAGAAGGTGACCAGGCCGCCGCGGAACTCGCGGGCCAGGGTGGAGCCGCGTTGGGTGATCTGGAAGAACCGGTCCAGGAACGAGTCCGACGCCGGCGGTTGGGGAGTGCTGTTCGCGGGCTTTTGGCTGCGGGTGCTTGGAGCCGAATGCTCCTCGTGTGAGTTGTCCAGGATGGTCATGTCAGCCGCCGGGCCTAATAGTCGATCCTGGTTTCGAGTGTGTTCCAGGTGTTGAACGGTTCCAGCGGGGCGGGGGCCTCGGGATCGTCCAGCACCAGCTTCGAGACCGGCATCAGGGAATCCCTGTCCTGGTTGTCGAAGTATTCGTAGAAAACGGCGTCATCGAAGCCAACGGAGGCGGCGTCATGCCGGTCGGCGGCGAAGACCACCTTTTCCACCCGGGCCCAGAGCGCGGAGGCCAGGCACATGGGGCACGGCTCGCAGCTGGTGTAGAGGACGGCCCCGCTGAGGTCAAAGATGCCAAGCTCGCGGCAGGCCGTGCGGATTGCAGTGACTTCGGCGTGGGCGGTGGGATCGTTGTCCGCGGTGACGCGGTTGACGCCGTCGAACGCGCGGCCGTCAGCCGTAACGATCATGGCTCCGAAGGGGCCCCCGCTGTTCAGGACGTTGGCCGTGGCCAACCTGATGGATCTGGCCAGAAACTGTTCGGCCGTGACGGTGGTACTCATGATGCGACTTCCTTTTGCCGGGAAGCCTGTTGCCGCTTGCAGGACCAGTAGAACCAGGTGCGAACGGTTACCAGGCTTCAGCATGTGCTGTGAAGGTTAAGTTGCGCCTGGTAGATAGCTTCCCGGTGACCGGGTGCCCGCCTTTGGCAAGATCGAGATTAGCACCGGATTGTGGGCTGCGCCATAGTTTTCTGGAATTTTAATTTCGCAATGTGAAATCCATGTTTCGCGGGTTTCACCCCTGCTTCGGTCACAATCTGTGGCGTTGACGCTGCGCCCTGCGCCTTCTAGCCTAGGTGCCAGCCGCAGCGCTTCCGGGCATCTGAAACCCGCAGGGCGCGGCCGCCTGGATCAGCAGACAGGGCCTCACTGAGCTGGAATGGACCAACAGCGCTCAGAGAAGGACAGCCATGACGCCATCCACCCCACCCGTCTCCCGCCTGTGGATCAAAAACCCGCAGGCAGCTTTCACCGCCAACCACCTCGACGCTTCGGGCGGGCTGGTGGTCAGCGGCGGTGTCATCACCGAGGTTCTCGCCACCGGGCAGCAGCCGTCCGCGCCGTGCGGCGAGACTTTTGACGCCGGAAACCACGTGCTGCTGCCGGGCCTGATCAACACGCACCACCACTTCTACCAAACCCTGACACGGGCCTGGGGTCCGGTGGCGAATGCGCCGCTGTTCCCCTGGCTGCAGAACCTGTATCCGGTATGGGCGCGCCTCACTCCGCGGGACCTGGAGCTCGCCACCACGGTGGCACTGGCGGAGCTTCTGCTCTCCGGCTGCACCACGGCAGCGGACCACCATTACCTCTTCCCCGCGGGCCTTGAGGACGCGATCGACATCCAGGTGGAGGCCGTCCGCCGGCTGGGCATGCGGGCCACCCTCACGCGCGGGTCCATGACCCTCGGAACGGACGACGGCGGCCTGCCGCCGCAGTCAACAGTCCAGGCAGCCGAGGTGGTGCTGGCTGACAGCGAACGGCTGGTGCACCAGTACCACGAACGGGGCGACGACGCGGTGATCCAGGTTGCCCTGGCCCCGTGCTCACCTTTTTCGGTCACCAAGGAGATCATGGCCGAAAGCGCCGCGCTCGCCGAACGGCTGGACGTCCGGCTACACACCCACCTGGCCGAAACCCTGGATGAGGAAGATTTCTGCCGGGAAAGGTTCGGGCTCCGGACCGTGGACTACCTGGACAGCGTGGGCTGGCTGACGGACCGCACATGGCTGGGCCACGGCATCCATTTCAGCGACGCGGAGATCGCCAGGCTGGGAGCCGCGGGCACCGCCGTCGCGCACTGCCCCACCTCGAACATGCGGCTGGCGTCGGGAACCGCACGGGTCCTGGAACTGGAGGACGCCGGCGTCCCCGTGGGGCTGGGAGTGGACGGCTCGGCGTCGAACGATGCCTCGAACATGATCCTGGAAGCGCGTCAGGCCCTCTACCTCCAGCGGCTGCGGTACGGGGCGGACGTTCCGGTGGAACGTGCCCTCGGATGGGCAACCCGCGGTTCGGCGGCCGTCCTTGGCCGTTCCGGGCTGGGCCAACTGGCTCCGGGGATGCAGGCGGACCTTGCCCTCTTCCGGCTGGATGACCTGCGCTTCTCCGGCAGCCACGATCCGGTGGCCGCGCTGCTGCTGTGCGCCGCGGACCGCGCTGACCGCGTAATGGTGGGCGGACGGTGGCGTGTGATGGACGGGCAGATCCCTGGGCTCGACGTGGCTGCCCTGATCGCGGAACACTCAGCGGCCGCGCGCCGGCTGGTGAACGGCTAGCCACATTTCCCTGTACCTTCCGCGACGCGCAGATTCAGCTGCGACGCAAAAAAGGGACTGGCGAGACCCGGATATGGTGTCGCCAGTCCTTTTCTGCAACGGAACCGAAGGTGCGCGTCGCCGGCCGGGCCGTTGACGGCTTGGCCCGCTGCGCCCGGCTACGAACGCCTGCCGAATCCCGGGAGCGCCTGGACCCAGCGCGAGAAGCGGCCGGGAACGTGCTCCCGGTCAGCCGGGAGGTAGAAGTCCGGATCCGTCCCGCCGCCGAGGGGGAGGTAGAACTCCTGGACTGAAGCTGCCGCCGTGGGTGCCGGTGAAACCGGCGTGCTGTCCTGCTGGTACATCTGATCCTCCTTAGAGAGCTAGGAATAGTTCCGGAAAACGGAAAAGAACTTTTGCTATGTGGAATAGCCTATGGCCGGCCGTACTGCTTCGTCAATGGCCAACATCCACCCGGTCACAAAGTGAATTTTCATTTTGTGATGTACACCACCGGGTTCCGGAGGTACGCTGGTTGTCAATTCGTGGCCGATGTCACGTAACCTGGGAGCAGCAGGCAGGGTCGTAATGAGCTGGCATCAATGGATGCCGGCTCTTTTTTGTTGGGTCGGCTCCACCGGAAACGCGCTTGAAATGCGCGCTTAATTTCAGTGATGGAACCTAGGTTCCACTTACCGGAAGTTGGGAAAAGACCATGAGCAGCAAGATCATCCTCGGCGAGAACCAGTACGGCAAGGCCGAGGTCCGGGTCGTCAAGATCACCCGCGACACCGACCGCCACGAAATCGAAGACCTCAACGTCACCTCGCAGCTGCGGGGCGACTTCGCGGCTGCGCACCTTGAGGGCGACAACGCCCACGTGGTGGCCACCGACACCCAGAAGAACACCATTTACGCCTTTGCCCGTGAGGGCGTCGGCTCGCCGGAGGCGTTCCTGCTTCGCCTCGGGGAGCACTTCACCTCCAGCTTCGACTGGGTCACCGGCGGCCGCTGGGAAGCCGAGTCTTACAGCTGGGACCGGATCCAGGCCCACGGCACCGAGCACGACCACTCCTTCGTGCGGAACGGCCAGGAAGTCCACACCGCAGTCCTGGTCCGCGACGGCGCCACCACGCACCTGATCTCCGGCCTCAAGGACCTGACCGTCCTGAAGTCCACCCAGTCCGGTTTCGTCGGCTACCCGAAGGACCGCTACACCACCCTGCCCGAGACCACGGACCGCATCCTGGCCACCGATGTCTCCGCGCGCTGGCGCTTCAAGACCGGCACCGACTTCAGCACGCTGGACTTCAACAAGAGCTACGACGACGTCAAGGGCCTCCTGCTCGAAGGCTTTACTGAGAAGTACTCGCACGCCCTCCAGCAGACATTGTTCGACATGGGCACCAAGGTGCTGGAAGCGCACAGCGAGATCGACGAGATCAAGTTCTCGATGCCCAACAAGCACCACTTCCTGGTGGACCTCTCACCATTCGGCCTCGACAACCCCAACGAGGTGTTCTTCGCCGCCGACCGCCCCTACGGCCTGATCGAGGCCACCGTCCAGCGCGAGGACGCCACCCCGGCGGACATCGCCTGGTCCGGCATCGCCGGCTTCTGCTAAACGGCCCTATTGGTGATTGAGCCTGTCGAAATCCCTGGGGTTTCGCTCCCCGTCTGCCCCCTGACCTCGCAAGCTCGGTCAGGGAACCCGGCAGGCGGGGCCCCGGCTCAACCACCGGCGACAGGCTCAACCATCGGTGGTTGAGCCTGTCTAGACCCACCCCAACTCTTTCACCACCGTTAGCCAGACACCGTTAGCCAGACACCGTTAGCCAGACAATGTCGTCTGCGATGAACCAAGAAAGTCTGCCATGAACATCAGAAAGAAACCGGCCGCTGCTGCCGCCGGAAAAGGCACCCGTTCGGCAAGGCCGGAGGACCAAAGGCTGCCCATCGCCAGCACCTTCGCCTACGGCTTCCAGCACGTCCTCACCATGTACGGCGGCATCATCGCCCCGCCCCTGATCATTGGCGCCGCCGCCGGAATGTCCTCGCAGGACATCGGCCTGCTGATCGCGGCCTGCCTCTTTGTCGGCGGCCTGGCCACCATCCTGCAAACAATGGGCATCCGCTTCTTCGGCTCGCAGTTGCCGCTGGTCCAGGGTGTTTCCTTCGCGGGCGTCTCCACCATGGTGGCCATCGTGCACGGCGGCGGCGGGATCCAGGCAGTCTTTGGCTCCGTTATTGCGACTTCGCTGATCGGCCTGCTGATCACTCCTCTTTTCTCGAAGATCATACGGTTCTTCCCGCCCGTGGTTACGGGAACGGTGATCACCACCATCGGGCTGACCCTGATGCCGGTGGCCGCAAACTGGGCCATGGGCGGCAACAGCAAGGCTGAGAACTACGGCAGCATGGCCAACATCGGTCTGGCCGCCGCCACCATGGCTATCGTCCTGCTGCTCAGCAAGGTGGGCAGCGCCGCGATTTCCCGGCTCTCCATCCTGCTGGCCATGGTCCTGGGCACCCTGATCGCGTTCGTCTTCGGCATGGCCGACTTCTCCAAGGTGGGCCAGGGCGAGATCGTCGCGTTCCCCACCCCGTTCGCCTTCGGCCCGCCCGTGTTTGAGATTGCCGCCATCATTTCCATGCTCATCGTCATCCTGGTCACCCTGACCGAGACCTCGGCGGACATCATTGCCGTCGGCGAGATCGTGGGCACCAAGGTCGATTCCAAGCGGATCGGCGATGGGCTCCGGGCGGACATGCTCTCCTCCGCCATCTCACCGCTGTTCAACTCCTTCACCCAAAGTGCGTTCGCCCAGAACGTGGGCCTGGTGGCCATTACGGGCGTCAAGAGCCGCTTCGTGGTCAGCGCCGGCGGCCTGATCCTGGTGATCCTCGGCCTCCTGCCCGTCCTTGGCCGCGTGGTCGCAGCGGTGCCTACGCCCGTCCTCGGAGGCGCCGGCGTCGTACTCTTCGGCACAGTGGCCGCCAGCGGCATCCGCACGCTGTCCAAGGTGGAGTACAAGAACAACATGAACCTGATCATCGTGGCGGCGTCCATCGGGTTCGGCATGATCCCCATCGCCGCGCCGGCCTTCTACGACAAGTTCCCGTCCTGGTTCGGCACCATCTTCCACTCCGGCATCAGTTCCGCCGCGGTGATGGCCATCCTGCTGAACCTGCTCTTCAATCACCTCAAGGCGGGCAACTCGGAGAACCAGTCGGTGTTTGTGGCCGGAACAGGGCGCGTGGTCCGGGAAGAGGACCTGAAGTGCCTGGCCGACGGCGACCGCTTCGAAGGCGGCAAGCTCATCGACTGCGACGGCAAGGAAGTCCGGGTCGAGTCGTCCGAAAAGGCAACCGAACACTAAGTCCCAAACGCGAAATGGCAGTTCACGGCAGTGTTCCCCAGGAACATTGCTGCGGACTGCCATCTCGCGCGTTAAGAACGACGGCGGGATGCCGCCTGGGTGCGTCAGGTGCGGTTGAGTTCCAGCGAGATGGCCTCGGCCGCCTCGCGGAGGACGGGCACGGCCTTGTCGGCGAAGTGCTCGTCTACGCGGGAGACGGGACCGGAGACCGAGATGGCCGTGGGGGTGGGGGCGTTGGGCACCGCCATGGCGAAGCAGCGCACGCCGAGCTCCTGCTCCTCCTCGTCGATGGAGTAGCCCCGCTCGCGGATGAGCTTCAGGTCGGCCAGGAGGTCATCGACGTCGCCAATGCTCTTGGCGGTGGGCGTCGGCATCCCGGCGCGGGTCACGATGCCGCGGACGGTTTCGTCATCCAGCTGCGCGAGGATGGCCTTCCCGACGCCGGTGGCGTGGGTGTGGGCGCGGCGGCCCACCTCGGTGAACATGCGCATGGAGTGCAGCGAGGGCACCTGTGCCACGTAGATCACCATGTCCGAGTCCAGCACGGCCATGTTCGAGGTCTCCCCCAGCCGGTCCACCAGCGTCTTCAGCTGCGGGCGCGCCACGGCACCCAGCTGCTTGTTCGCGCCTTCACCCAGCCTGATAAGCCGGGGGCCCAGTGCATAGCGCCGGTTGGGGAGCTGGCGGATATAGCCCAGGGACACCAGTGTCCGCAGCAGGCGGTGGATGGTGGGCAGCGGAAGGTCGGTGGACGAGGACAGCTCGCTGAGCGTCACGTCGCCGCCGGCATCCGTGATGAGCTCCAGCAGTTCGAAGACGCGCTCTACCGACTGCACACCGCCCGAGGCTTTTTCTGCCATTCCGTTGTCTCCTACGGCTCGGAATCTGACAACTCTTATCCGCATCGTGAAAAGAATCGCTTAGAACACCCAACATACAGCACCTCGGTACGCGGCGCGATGCACTCGCACCAGTCATACAAGGAGGGGTTGTATTTCCATCTTGTAGATAATAATATCCATAATACGAAAACACTAGTTTCGAGAACACAGACCGGACACGGCCGAACAGAAGGCCCAACAGGAGGACATTCAATGGCGAACCCCAGCCCCGGAAATTCGATCACCCTGCGCGTGGAAGCACCGTCGAGCTTCAGCGCCACCAGCGAGCTTGCCGCAGCCGTTGGAGCGGCGGGCGCCGCCATCACCGCACTGGACGTCAGCGAATCCCACCACGAGACCCTGGTTGTGGACGTCACCTGCAACACCACCGACGACGAACACGCCGCCCGCGTCAAGGACGCCCTCAACGCGCTCGACGGCGTCACGGTCCAGCACGTCTCGGACCGCACCTTCCTCATGCACCTGGGCGGCAAGCTGGAGGTTGTCCCCAAGGTAGCCCTGCGGAACCGCGACGACCTTTCCCGCGCCTACACTCCCGGCGTCGCCCGCGTCTGCCTGGCCATCGCCGAGGACCCCGCGGCAGCCCGCAACCTGACCGTGAAGCGCAACACCATCGCCGTCCTCACCGACGGTTCCGCTGTCCTGGGCCTGGGCAACATCGGCCCGGCCGCGGCCCTGCCGGTCATGGAGGGCAAAGCTGCGCTGTTCAAGCAGTTCGCCAACGTGGACGCCTGGCCGGTATGCCTGGATACCCAGGACACCGAAGAAATCATCATGATCGCCAAGGCCATGGCCCCCGTCTACGGCGGCATCAACTTGGAGGACATCGCCGCCCCGCGCTGCTTCGAAATCGAGAACCGACTCCGCGAAGAGCTGGACATCCCCGTGTTCCACGACGACCAGCACGGCACCGCCATCGTCACTCTGGCAGCCCTGGTCAACGCCCTGCGCGTGGTGGGCAAGAAGCTGGACGAGGTGAAGATCGTGGTTTCGGGCGTCGGCGCCGCCGGTTCAGCCATCATCCAGCTCCTGAAGGCCCAGGGAGCCCGGCACATCATCGCCGCCGGCCGCTCCGGCGCCATACACTCCGGCGAGACCTACGGGGACGAGCACCGCAGCTGGATCGCCGCGAACACCAATGAGGAAGGCTTCGCCGGCACCCTGCACGAAGCACTCGTCGGCGCGGATGTGTTCATCGGCGTCAGCGCCCCGCACGTGATCGGCGAGGAGCAGGTGGCAGCGATGGCAGAGAACGCCATTGTGTTCGCCATGGCCAACCCGACGCCGGAAATCGATCCGGTCATCGCCTCCCGGCACGCCGCCGTGGTGGCCACCGGCCGCAGCGACTTCCCCAACCAGATCAACAACGTGCTGGCTTTCCCCGGCTTCTTCCGCGGCCTGCTCGACGCCGGAGCCTCGGACATCACCCCGGAGATGTTGGTGGCCGCCGCGGAAGCGATCGCCAGCCGGGTAGCTGACGATGAGCTCAATGCCAGCTACATTATCCCCAGCGTCTTCGATCCCCACGTGGCCGCTGATGTTGCCTCAGCCGTTGCCGGCGCCGCCCACGCTGCCAACGTGGCAACCGCGGCTGCAGCCAAGGAACTCGAAGACGCCCTGGCCAGCGCCTGATTCACCGCCTGACTTCAGTACAAGGAAAGGACCAGAAATGGCCATCACTGTCACAGACCCCCGGCCCATCGAGCGCGCGGAGGAAATCCTCACCCCCAAGGCCCTGGCCTTCATCGAGGAGCTCCACACCCGCTTCGCCGGCACCCGCAACGAACTCCTGGCAGCCCGCGCCGTCAAGCGGCAGCGCGTTGCCGAGACCGGCAAGCTGGACTTCCTGCCGGAGACGCAGGGCGTGCGCGACGGCGACTGGAAAGTTGCGCCGGCACCGGCGGCTTTGCAGGACCGCCGGGTGGAGATGACCGGACCCGCCTCACCGGCAAAGATGGCCATTAACGCACTGAACTCAGGCGCCAAGGTGTGGCTCGCGGACCTCGAGGATGCCAGCACCCCCACCTGGGGCAACGTCATCGACGCCATCCTGAACCTCCGCGACGCCGCCCAGGGCACCCTCAGCTACACCTCGGAGGAGGGCAAGGAGTACAGGCTCCGCACGGACGCGCCGCTCGCCGTGGTGGTGGCCCGTCCCCGCGGCTGGCACATGCAGGAAAAGCACCTGCTTCTTAACGGCGAGCCTGCCGTTGGTGCGCTGGTGGACTTCGGCCTGCACTTCTTCCACATCGCCAAGCAGTTGGTGCTCAACGGGCAGGGACCGTACTACTACCTGCCCAAGATGGAGAGCCACCTCGAGGCCCGGCTCTGGAACGACGTTTTTGTGTTCGCGCAGGACTCCCTGGGACTGGGCCAGGGCACCATCCGCGCCACCGTGCTGATCGAGACCATCCCGGCCGCGTTCGAAATGGACGAGATCCTGTACGAACTGCGGGACCACGCCTCCGGCCTGAACGCCGGCCGCTGGGACTACCTGTTCAGCATCATCAAGTACTTCCGTGACGCCGGCGAGGAGTTTGTCCTCCCGGACCGCGCCTCGGTTGCCATGACCGCGCCGTTCATGCGCGCCTACACGGAACTGCTGGTCAAGACCTGCCACAAGCGCGGCGCCTTCGCCATGGGCGGCATGGCTGCGGTCATCCCCAACCGCCGCCACCCGGAAGTTACCGAGGCGGCCTTCGCCAAGGTCCGGGCCGACAAGACCCGCGAGGCAAACGACGGCTTCGACGGCTCCTGGGTGGCACACCCGGACCTGGTGCCCACCTGCCGGGAGGTGTTTGATGCAGTGCTCGGCGACAAGCCCAACCAGCTGGACAAGCAGCGTCCGGAGGTCAACGTCACGGCAGAGCAGCTGCTGGACGTCACCTCCGCCGAAGGCCAGGTCACCGAAGCCGGACTGCGGCTGAACCTGTACGTAGCCATCGCGTACACGGCGGTGTGGCTGTCCGGGAATGGTGCCGTGGCCATCCACAACCTGATGGAGGACGCCGCCACCGCGGAGATCTCCCGCTCCCAGGTATGGCAGCAGATCCGCAACAAGTCGGTCCTCGCGGACACCGGCAACACCGTTACCCGCGAACTGGTGGAGCGGATCCTGGGCGAGGAAACCGAGCGGCTCCGCACCGAGTTCGGCGACGAAGCCTTCCGCCGCTACTACCAGCCGGCCAGCGAACTGATCGCAGACATCTGCCTGTCCGAGGACTACACCGACTTCCTCACCACCCCGGCCTACGAACTGGTGGGCTGACGCATGGCAGCAGCACCCCAACCGTCACTGTCCGCGGGGGACCTGGCGGCCATCGACGGGCAACTGGCCGCCACGGACCGCCTGCTGGAGCAGAACTACCCGGGCGACGACGGCTCACGCCAGCCTGTCCACACGGTGTACGTGCCGGCGGACCGGTTTACGCCGTCGTTCGCTGCCGACTGGGGCGCCGAGGCACTGGCCGCGGCCAACGCCCACGGCGGGCTGGAGAAGCTCGGTGCCCTGCTGGGCCAGGACGCCGCGCTGGCGGAGGCCGTTGCCCAGCGCGTGGAAGCCAAGCTGGCCAGCGAACCGATCGAGGACCTGCGGCTCGATTTTGAGGACGGCTTCGGGGACAGGGGCGACGACGCCGAGGACGCCGCCGCCGTTGCCGCGGCGTCCGCTGTGGCCGCCGCAGCCGCGGCCGGGTCCGCTCCCCCGTTCATTGGGATCCGCTTCAAGTGCTTCGAGGCGGCCACGCGGTCCCGCGGGCTGCGGACGCTGGACCTGTTCGTTTCGGGCCTGGCCGCGGCGGGCGAGCTGCCGGAGGGCCTGGTCCTGACGCTACCCAAGGTGACCACGGTGGCCCAGGTCAAGGCCATGGACTATGCCGTCTCCCGGCTTGAGGAAGTTCATTCACTGCTGGCCGGGCGCCTCCGCTTCGAGGTGCAGGTGGAAACCCCGCAGCTGATCCTGGGGCCGGAAGGAACGTCCCCGGTGGCGCAGCTGCCGCACGCCGTCCCGGGCCGGATCAGCGGCCTGCACTACGGCACCTACGACTACTCGGCGTCGCTGCAGATCTCGGCCGAATACCAGTCCATGGAGCACCCGGTGGCGGACTTCGCCAAGGAAGTCATGCAGCTGGCCGTGGCCAGTACGGGCATCCGGCTCTCCGACGGATCCACCAACATCATCCCCCTGGGCGACAACGTGGAGAACGCCTGGCAGCTGCACGGCCGGCTGGTCCGGCGGTCGCTGGAACGCGGCTACTACCAGGGCTGGGACCTGCACCCGGCGCAGCTGCCCAGCCGCTTCGCCGCCACCTACGCCTTCTACCGGCAGGGCCTGCCCGCCGCCGCGGCCCGTCTGCGGACCTACGTGGAACGGGACAACGCAGAGCAGACCGAAGGCGGCGTCATGGACGAGCCCGCCACGGCCCGCGCCCTGGCCGCGTTCGTCCTGCGCGGCGTCCAGTGCGGCGCAGTGGGTGCCGAGGAAGTCCAGGCGCTTGCCGGCATCGGGATTCCGCAACTGACCGGACTGGCCCACCCGCGGCTCGCCACCACTTCCAACTCATAAGTAAGGAACCAGTTATGGGCAAGTACTACTCCCCCACCGGCGGGCTGCCGCCGCAGACCCACCTGACCACCGAGCGGGCCATCGTTACCGAGGCGTACACGGTGATCCCGAAGGGCGTGATGACGGACATTGTCACGTCCAACCTGCCGGGCTTTTCGAACACCCGCTCCTGGATCATCGCCCGCCCCATCTCGGGCTTCGCCACCACCTTTTCGCAGCTGATCGTGGAGATCGGCCCGGGCGGCGGCGCTCCCAAGGCTGAGTTCGAGGCCGGGGTGGAAGGCGTCATCTTCGTGACCCGCGGCAAGGTCAACCTCACCCTCGACGGCGAACTGCACCAGCTGGAGGAAGGCGGCTACGCCTACTTGGCCGCCGGTTCGGAGTGGGGCCTGGAAAACGTTTCGGACGACGTTGTGTCCTTCCACTGGATCCGCAAGGCTTACGAACGCCTCGAAGGCTTCGAAGCCAAGTCCTTCGTCACCAACGAAAAAGACGTGGAACCAACGGCAATGCCGGATACCGACGGCGCGTGGAAAACCACCCGCTTCACGGACTCCAGCGACCTGGCCCACGACATGCAGGTGAACATCGTGACGTTCCAGCCCGGCGGCGTCATCCCGTTCCCGGAAACCCACGTGATGGAGCACGGCCTGTACGTCTTGGAGGGCAAGGCCATGTACCTGCTGAACAACGACTGGGTGGAGGTGGAGGCCGGCGACTTTATGTGGCTGCGCGCCTTCTGCCCGCAGGCGTGCTACGCCGGCGGGCCGGGTGAGTTCCGCTACCTGCTCTACAAGGACATGAACCGCCAGGTGCGTCTCACCTGAACCCCTCCCAACTAACTCGCAGTTAACGTCCCCAAAACCCGGTCACGACGTTAACTGCGAGCCAGTTGGGGGAAAATTGGCCACATGGGCACAACCCCGGGCCGCGCGTGGAAGCGGGTTGCCGCTGTCCTGTGCACGGTCCTGCTGGCGGCACCGTCAGCCGCCTGCACCGGGGAACCTCCGCCTCCGCCAAAACCGGACAAGCCAGCGGCCTTCGCCTTGTTGGAATCCTTCAGCGCCCGAATGCTGGAGGAAGGCGCGCCCGCGGTATTGATCGCCGTACGGGACGGGGGCACCACCTGGACGCACGCTGCCGGCGTGCGGAACCTCGAATCCGGTGAGCCTGCAACGGTCTCAGATTCAGTCCGCATCGGCGGCATCACTGAATCCATGGTTGCTGTCTCAGTCCTCAAGCTGGCTGAGGAGGGCAAGCTCAACGTCGACTACCAGGTGAGCGATTACCTCCCGGAATTCGGCAGCGTCCTCCATCCACCCGGCCCGGTTACCGTCCGCCAGCTCCTGACCCACGAATCCGGACTCCCCGACTTCTCCGTCCCTCTCCTGTCATCCGGAAGATGGGAGGAGACGATGAACCGGCCGCTCAGCCTTGAGCAGCAGTTGTCCCTGGCCGCCACCGTTCGCTGGGAACGGCGGCTGGCGCAAATCTTCAACTACTCACGGTCTGACTACGCAGCCTTGGGGCTGATACTCGAACGGATTCGCGGCCACAGCATCGGCCAAGTCCTGGCGGCAGATATCGCCCAGCCGCTGGGGCTGACGGCGACCAGCCTGGGCCAAGCGGCTTCGGCCAGTGTGGTCCGCGGCTACATCACCGTCGAGGGCAAGCGGCTGGACGTGGCGGATCCCGCCTGGCAGGCCGCCCTGCCCTCCGGCGGAGCCGTCTCAACCGTGGAGGAAGTGAACAGGTTCTACGCCGCACTCCTGACCGGCAGCCTGGTCAAACCGGACAGCGTGACGGCCATGAAGGGCGGCTACTCGCAGTATTACGGCTTTGCCCTGCGGCGGTGGAACAACACCTGCAACAACCGTTTCTACTACGGCTTGCCCGGGGACGCCGACGGCTACGGCATGATCGCCATGACCAGCGAGGACGGCAGCAGGCAGCTGACAATGTCCGTTGCCTACCCGCCCGCCCCGCCAACCCTCCAGCTGAATCCACTGATCTACGAGATGCAGGACGTGGCGCAGGAAGCCCTCAACAGCCTGTGTGGCGAAAACTAGGGGTTCAGGACCACCTTGATGCAGCCGTCCTGCTTTTTCTGGAACTTCTCGTACAGCGCCGGCGCCCCCTCCAAACCGGAGCGGTGGGTGACCAGGTCCATCACACCCAGCGGATCGGCGTCGTCCTCCACCAAGGGAAGGATGTCATCGGTCCAGCGGCGCACGTTGCACTGCCCCATCCGGAGCTGGATCTGCTTGTCGAACATGGTGAGCATCGGCATCGGGCTGGCCTGCCCGCCGTAGACCCCGCTCAGCGACACTGTTCCGCCCCTGCGCACAGCCTGGATGGACGTGTGCAGCGCGGCGAGCCTGTCCACCCCGGCGGTCTCCATCGCCTTTTGCGCCAGTTTGTCCGGCAGCAGGCCCAGCGCCTGGTGGGCGAACCCTGCCACGGGGGAACCATGTGCTTCCATGCCGACGGCGTCAACCACCGCGTCCGGGCCCCTCCCCGCAGTCATCTCCCGCAGCTGGTCCGCCACATCCTTGGTGTAATCGAGCGTCTCTACGCCGTGCCGCGCCGCCATCTCCCGCCGCTCAGGGACGGGGTCGATGCCGATTACCCGCAGTCCGCGCTGGACCCCGATGCGTCCGGAGAACTGGCCGACCGGCCCCAGGCCGAACACGGCCAGGGTGCCGCCGGCAGGAGTGTCCGCATACTCCACGGCCTGCCAGGCGGTGGGAAGGATATCCGAGAGGAACAGGTACCGTTCGTCGGGCAATTCCGTGCCCACCTTGATGGGGCCGTAGTCCGCGTGCGGGACGCGCAGGTATTCGGCCTGTCCGCCGGGGACGGAACCATACAGCTCCGAATAGCCAAAAAGGGCCGCCCCTGAGCCCTTGTCCTTGACCTGGGTGGTCTCGCACTGCGACTGCAGGCCCTGGGCACACATGTAGCAGCGTCCGCAGGAAATGTTGAAGGGGACCACCACCCGGTCGCCTTTGCGAAGGTTGGTGACGGCGCTGCCCACCTCCTCCACGATGCCCATCGGTTCGTGGCCGATCACATCACCCTTGTGCATGTACGGGCCGAGGACCTCGTACAGGTGGAGGTCGGAGCCGCAGATCGCCGTCGAGGTGATCCGGATGATTGCGTCGGTAGGGTCCTGGATGACTGGATCAGGCACTTCTTCCACACTTACCGAACGTTTTCCTTGCCACGTCAGTGCTTTCACAGTCTCCCTTTCTCTCGGATCCGGGCGGGGCCGCCCTTTCCTCGACGCTAGCGGCTCACGGGCAAAAAAGTAAGCAGGCTGATGAAAGTCTTGTCGTCCCGGCCTGCGGCTCCTAGCGTAGGAAGGACCAGCCCACGCGAGATGCCCAGTGAAAGAGGAACATGATGTCGCTCTACCAGCCGGAACCGGTCGAAATTTCCACGCGCATGCGCCCCGGCGAATGGACGGAGGAAAGCCTGGAGGCACTGGTGGCCAGCTACCAGCAGCGGATCGTGGAGATGGGCGCCAGCATCACCGACGTGGTCACCGACGTTGACCGGAGCGACGACGGCTCCGTGCGGGTGGCGGTTTCCTGGGCCAAGCCGGCCAATGCGGGTGACGAGGACTCGGTCGCCGGCGGGCAGACGCTCTAGCGCCGTATCAGGACAACAGGCGGCCTGCAGCGCTTGTTTTCAGGTTCTCCAGCAAATCGCGCGGCCCTTCATAGACTTCCACCGCGCCCGCCTCCCGGAGCTCAGCCGCACTGACCCCGCCGCAGGTGACTCCAATGGCGGGAATCCCCAGCGCGCCGGCTGCCACCATGTCCCAGACCGCATCCCCGACAAACACGGCGTCGGCCGCATCCACGCCGATTGCTTCCAGCGCGGCGACGAGGATGTCCGGGGCAGGCTTGCTTTCCGCGGCGTCGTTGGCGCTGGTGGCACCATCGATGTAAGCGTCGGCGTCCAGGATTGACTTCATGACCTGGAGGTCCTGGTTCCGCGCAGAGGATGCGAGCGCGACGGCGAGTCCGGCCGCATGGCATTGAGCCAGCAGTTCCCTGGCGCCGTCAAACCTGCGCAATGCCGGCCAGTGGGAGGCATAGAGCGCGGCATGGCTGGCCATGACCTCAGAATCAAGGGACTTGTCCCGGTCATCCGGCAGGAGGCTGTCCACCAACCGGTCACCGCCCATGCCCACAAAATGGTGGATCGACGCCATCGGGATGTCATACCCCTGCTGGCGAAAGGCACCCCACCAGGAAATCGTGTGGATGTAGGAGGAATCGATCAGCGTGCCGTCAACGTCAAAGAGAATCCCCCGGCGGCGTCCGCCGTCAGGGGATTCCGGTTCCAGCGGCACCATCAGCTGACCGCAGCCCGTTTGGCTTCCGCAGTTTTCCTGGCCCGGGAAGCCTCCTCCTTGGGGCTGCTCACAGGGCGCACGCGTTCCCTGATGACCGTGCCGGCGCCGTCGTGGCTCTTATCCCTGATCAGTCCTGTGCCGGCGATTTCACGCGCCATCGCCACGCCGGCAACGGCTGCCCGCTTGGTGGGAAAGGTGACCGAGATGGCCATCAGATTCCCCGTGCCATCCATCATCCGGACCCTATAGCCGCCGTCGGGCGCGTCCACGAGCTCAAAATACCCGGCCATTGCAATCACTCCTCCATCAGTCATGGCGCTGTGCTCTTTGGGAGCACTCCATGAAGTGTTAGTAAGTATACTTATCTATTTCGCGAAGGAGAAGCCGGACATCCCGAACGCGCCGCCTCAGCGCGTTTCCGCCGTTTCCGGCGGAATGGGGGTGTCACTTCGCCGAACGGTATCCTGATGCAGCTCCAAAGCGCTAGTCACAAGCGCGAAGTGGCTGAAGGCCTGTGGCGTATTCCCGAGCTGCCGGCCGAGCCTGACCCCCCATTCCTCGCTCAGGAGCCCAACATCGTTACGCAATTCCAGGAGCCGTTCGAACAATTCCCGGGATTCCTCGTGGCGGCCCGCGCCCAACAGCGCTTCCACCAGCCAGAACGAACATGCCAGGAAGACGCCCTCATCGCCCGGCAGGCCGTCATCGCTCTCGGCGGGCCGGTAACGGAGCACAAACCCGTCCTCGGTCAGTTCCCGCTGGATGGCCTCGATGGTCCCGAGTACCCGCGGATCATCGGGCGGCAGGAAACCCACGCGGGGAATCAGGAGCAGGCTGGCGTCCAGTTCCGGCCGCCCGTAGGACTGCACAAACGTGTTGCGTTTGGCGTCGAAGCCGTTGGCCATAATGTCCCGGCGGATGGTGTCGCGCAGCTTTTCCCAGCGTTCCACCGGCCCGGGAAGCCCTGAGACGCGGACGCCCTTGACCATGCGGTCCGCCGCCACCCAGGCCATCACTTTGGAGTGCGTGAAGTGCCGGCGGGGGCCGCGCATTTCCCAGAGCCCGTTATCCGGCTGGTCCCAGATGGTCTCCAGGTGCTCCATCAGCGCTACCTGCACATCCCAGGCCTCATCGGTATGGGTCAACAGCGAGTTGCGGGTGAGCGCCAGGCAGTCCAGCACTTCGCCCCACACGTCCAGCTGCAGCTGCTCGGCAGCGCCGTTGCCGATCCGGACCGGGGAGGAGTTTTCGTAACCCTTCAGCCAGGGCAGCTCCATTTCCGGCAGGCGGCGTTCACCGTGGATTCCGTACATGATCTGGAGATCTGACGGGTCGCCGGCGACGGCCCGGAGCAGCCAGTCCCGCCAGGCGGCCGCCTCGGCGGTATAGCCGGCGGCCAGCAGCGCCTGGAGCGTCATTGTGGCGTCGCGGAGCCAGCAGTAGCGGTAGTCCCAGTTGCGGGGGCCGCCGGGTTGTTCGGGCAGCGAGGTGGTCACCGCAGCCACGATCCCGCCGGTGGGAGCATAGGTCAGGGCTTTCAGCGTCACCAGCGAGCGCGTCACGGCTTCTTTGTACTTGCCCTCCACGGTGCATTGAGACGCCCAGCCCCGCCAGAAGGCGTAGGTGGTGCCCAGTACTTCCTCGGCGTCCACAGTGTGCGGCCGCCCCACGTGGCTCGGGGCCCAGGTGAGGACAAACGGAACCCGTTCGCCGGCATTGACCGTGAAGTCGCTGACGCTGTGCATGTTCTCGCCGTGCAGTGGGGCAGGAGTCACAAAATACACGGCGTCCGGCCCGGCGATGGCGTGCAGGCCATAGTCGTCCTTGCGCACCCAGGGGATGATGTGGCCGTAATCGAAGCGGAGGGTCAACTCGCCGTGCATCTTCACTCTTCCCGTGACGCCTTCGACGATCCGGACGATGTCGGCCACCGAGTCACGCGGCGGCATAAAGTCGATGACCCGCACCGTCCCGTCATCGGTGTCCCACTCCGTCTCCAGGATCAGGCTGCCGTCCCGGTAGCCGCGGCGTGTGCAGGGCCCGCCGCTTGCCGGCGCCAAAAGCCACCGCCCCGCTTCGGGTGTGTCCAGCAGTGCGTTGAAGCAGGCCGGGGAATCGAACCTGGGAAGGCAGAGCCAGTCGATGGAGCCTTCCTTGTTCACCAGCGCCCCGGTATGGAGGTCACCGACAACGGCATAATCTTCAATTCGCGCCATGACCATACCCTGCCACAGCCAGTGCCGGAGTGGACCAGCCGGAGGGATGCTAGCCTCGAAGAACGGCAGCGGTGACCGGAGGCAGGCATGGCAATCCACATCGGTACCTCCGGATGGAGCTACGACCACTGGGAAAACGTCCTCTATCCGCCCAGGCTGCCCGCGAAGGACAGGCTGCAGCATTACGTGGCCCGGTTCCATACCGTTGAGCTCAACGCCAGCTTCTACCGCTGGCCCCGCGACACCACCTTTGCCGGCTGGAACCAGCGGCTGCCCGCCGGGTTCAGCATGTCAGTCAAGGCTCCCCGTGGCCTGACCCACGCCAGGAAGCTGTACGAACCGGAGGTGTGGCTGGAGCGCATCAGCCGGTGCTGGCACGAGTTGGGGGATAAGCGCGCAGTCCTTTTGGTCCAGCTGCCGCCCGGCATGGAACGTGACGATGCCCGGCTGGACTACTTCCTCGCCGCGGTGCCGGACTGGATCCGCGTCACGGTGGAGTTCCGGCACCCGAGCTGGGAATGCCCGGAGGTGTTCGCCCTCCTGGAGCGCCATCAGGCCGCCTACTGCATCATGAGCGGCGCCAACCTCCCCTGCATTCTTCAAATTACTGCACCCTTCGCCTACGTGCGGCTGCACGGTCCGGACCATCAGCATCTCTACGCCGGCTCCTATTCGGATGCGGACCTTCACTGGTGGGCGGACCGCATCCGCGAGTGGGCGGGCAACGGCCAGGATGTCTACGCCTATTTCAATAACGACGGCGGCGGGAACGCCGTGCGGAACGCCGAGACCCTGCGCGGAATCCTGGGCGAAGGGTAACGTCACGAAGCCTCAGCAGACGCCTGGCTTCTCCTCGGGCCGCCCCGCCCTGTGGCAGAGTGGAGGCATGGACTCGGCTCCGAAGAATTCCGCACACAACACAATGCCTGCCGCGGCTCTGGACGCGCTCTCCGGGAACCAGGTGTTCCGGCTGGCGCACCGGCTCTCCGACGCCGTTAACACGGTCCGGATCCGGCTGGCCAGGCGCTGGAACTTTGTTCCCCAGACTGTGGCCTACCAGGGTTACGGCTCCACCAGCCTGGTGCGGGTGCTGGGCCGGGTGCTGCTGACGCAGAAGCCGCTGCCGGGGAGCAAAGCTGACCATGCGGCGCGCAACGGAAACCAAAACATCCGGGGCTGGCGTGCTTTTACGAGTGTTCCGCTGCAGTTTACCGACGTCGAAATCACCATCGGCGATGTTGTCACCCATGTCCGGGCTGACCGCGGCGGGCTGATTGACACCGAGGTGGAAGTCCAGCTCACGCCTGGCTGGCACACAGCCGTCCTGCGGGCGGAAGGCACAGAGCCCGTAGAGGCGCAGATCCGCGTTATTGCGCCGGATGTGAAGTTCGGCATCGTCTCCGACATTGATGACACCGTGATGGTGACGGCGCTGCCCAGGCCTTTCCTGGCCCTCTGGAACACTTTTGTGCTCAGCGAACGGGCCCGCATGGCCACGCCCGGGATGGCGGTGCTGCTGGACCGGCTCACAGTGGAGCATCCGGACGCACCGGTGATCTACCTGTCCACCGGGCCGTGGAATGCCGCGCCCACCCTGGCCCGTTTCCTGAGCCGCAACATGTATCCCACAGGAGCCCTGCTGCTGACGGACTGGGGCCTGACGCAGGACCGCTGGTTCCGCAGCGGCCAGGACCACAAGAGGCGCAACCTCGAGCGGCTCGCCAAGGAATTCCCGGACATGCGCTGGCTCCTGATCGGCGACAACGGCCAGCACGATGAGGCCATCTACTCCAGCTTCGCCCAGGACAAGCCGGACAAGGTTGCCGCCATCGCCATCCGCCAGCTGTCCATCAGCGAATCCGTCTTTGCAGGCGGCCATTCGGAAGACGGCGACCACACCACGTCCAAGGTGCCGTGGATTTACTCCCCCGATGGCGCGGGCATCGCCAAACAGCTGGGCATGCTGGGCGTCCTCTAGGCCGGTGCCTAAGCCGCAGCCTGAATCCGGCAGCGGCTGCCCTAAGCCGAAGCGGCCTAAGCGCTGGCACCCAACGGGGTCACGCCGTCGTCGGGCGATTCTGCATCCAGGACCTCCGGCTCCAGCCCTTCGGGCGCCGCGGCCGCCGCGATGGCCATGTCTGCAGCAGCAGCCACATCCCGCTCCTCAATGAGCTCCTGGTACCAGAAGTAGGAGGCCTTGGGGGTCCGCTCCAGGGTCTCGTAGTCCACATGGAGCAGCCCGAACGGCTGGTTGTAGCCGGCGGACCACTCGAAGTTGTCCAGCAGGGACCAGACGTAGTAGCCGCGCAGGTCGATGGACTCAGCCTCACCACCGGGAGCCGTGGCCCGCAGCGCAGCCTCCAGGTGATCGGACAGGTACTTCAGGCGGCGCTCGTCGGGGATGAACCGGGTGTTGGTGGACTTGTCCCGGACGATGATGTCCTCGAAGCTGGCCCCGCCCTCGGTAAGGATGACGGGCGGCAGGTTGGGGTACCGTTCGGCCATCTCCTTCAGGGCGACGCGCATGTATTCCGGTTTCACCGGCCAGCCGTAGGACGTGATGTCCGCTTCCGGCCAGGTTTCCACGTGGAAGGGGGTGCCGCCGCTGCCCGCTGCGCTGAGGTCGCTGCCCATGGCCTCCGCCATGCTCGCCGGCACCGCCCCGCCGCCGGGCCCAACAGCAACCTTGGTGGGCATGTAGTAGTTGAGCCCGTAGAAATCCAGCGGCTGCGAGATGAGGTCCATGTCCTCCTCCGGATGCTCGAACGAGCTGAAGAACTTGGCGGCCCGGATCAGGTCCGGATATTTTCCGGTCAGTACGGGATCGGCGTAGAGCCGGTTCTGCGCCAGGTCCATCAGCCCCGCGCTGACGTAGTCCAGCGGGTTGATTGAATTCGGGACCATGGGCGAGTAGACGTTGGTCATGCCGATTTCGCCCGGCACCTTGGCGGCGCGCAGCGCCTGCACGGCCAGGCCGTGCCCCAGCAGCTGGTGGTGGACGGTGGGGAAGGCGCCCAGGAGGAGCTCCTTGCCTGGCGAATGCAGGCCAAGGGTGTAGCCGTTGGTGCTCACGGTGGCGGGTTCGTTGATGGTGACCCAGCGGGCCACCCGGTCGCCGAAAGCCTCAGCCAGGATGCCGGCGTACTCCCCCAGCCGGTAGGCGGTGTCCCGGTTCATCCATCCACCGTCCTCGTCCAGCGCCAGCGGCGTGTCCCAGTGGTAGATGGTGGCCATAGGCGAGATTCCGTTGGCCAGGAGTTCGTCCAGGAGCCGGTCGTAAAAGGCCAGGCCCGCCCGGTTGGCCGGCCCCCTGCCCGTGGGCTGGATGCGCGGCCAGGCGAACGAGAACCGGTACGAGTCCACGCCCAGCTGCTTCATGAGTGCCACGTCCTGCGGCATCCGGTGGTAGTGGTCGCAGGCGACCTTCGGGCTGTGGTCCTCCACGATCGCGCCTGGCTTTCCGGCAAATACATCCCAGCCGGCGGGTCCGCGGCCGTCCTCGTCCAGCGCACCTTCGATCTGGAAGGCTGCGGTGGCCACTCCAAGCGTGAACCCCGCTGGGATGAGTGCGGCGAGGTCCTTGGCGGATATGTGCATCGAATCAACCCTTTACTACGGACAGGACGGTACCCGCGCCAGTCGTTGGACCCGCGCGAGGTCAGGACCATATCCTCGCACGATTCCGGGGCTCCTGGTGGGCGCCCTGCTAGGGTCTGGGAATGGATGAAAAACTGGGGAAGTTCATCGACGATTTTGCGCATCTGGTGCAGTTGGCCCAGGCGGGCAGCCACCGCCGCCAAACCGGAACCCAGCTGCTGGAAGCTTTGACCGGGCACCTGGGCGTGGCGGCCGAAAACCTTGCGGTGGTGGAGGAAGAAATTCCGCCTCATAGGTTCGTTGATGCGGACATTGTCATGGCGGACCTCGCTGCCCTCGACCCGGAAAGCCGGCTGGTGGGGATCGGCGGGGGCGGGCAGCGGCACCACCAGTCGCTCAGCGACATGGTCCAGCAGTCGCAGGTGTTCCCGCAGTTTCCCCTGGCCCAGCCGGACTACGTGAACCTCCCGGTGGGACCGGAGGCGCAGCGCCAGGCGGTGGGGTTCGGGCTAAGGCTGTTGACCTACGACGGCGGCCGGCTGGGTGTGCTGCAGCGTGCGGCGGATCCGCGCTCCGGACGGCAGTCGGCTTCGCTTGAGGTGGTGGCCGAAAACATTGGCACCGGGACGGCGTTCCTGGCCGAGTACCGGCGGCGGATGGACAGCCAGAGCGTGTTGAAGGGCCAGGTGGTTTCCCTGACCATGGGTGAGTTCGGACCGAGCAGCGGCGGGGTGACCTTCCATTCCCGGCCACGGCTAGAGGGGCAGGAGGTGATCCTCCCGCCGGGGTTGCTGCAGAAGGTGGCGGACCACGCCGTGGGCATTGCCGCACACCGCGAGTCCCTGAAGCGCCATGGCCAGCATCTCAAGCGGGGTGTGCTGCTGTACGGGCCGCCGGGAACCGGCAAAACACACACCGTCCGCTACCTGCTGGGGCAGAGCGGGGGTGCCACCGCCATTCTCCTCAGCGGTGGTTCGCTGGCCCGGATTTCGGAAGCGGCCCGGATGGCCAGGGCTTTGCAGCCCTCGATCGTGGTGTTGGAGGATTGCGATCTCATCGCTGAGGACCGGAGTTTCGGCCACGGGCCGCAGCCGCTGCTCTTTGAGGTCCTTGATGCCATGGACGGCCTGGACAACGACGCCGACGTCGCGTTTGTGCTCACCACCAACCGGCCGGACATGCTCGAGCGTGCGCTGGCACAGCGCCCGGGCCGGGTGGACCTGGCCGTGGAGATCCCGCTGCCCGCGCTGAGTGAGCGGACTGCGCTTCTTCGGCTCTACGGCCGGCAGGCCAACTTCAGTGACGAGGCTGTGGCCGCCGCCGCCGCGCGTACTGCCGGCACCACGGCGTCCTTCGCCCGCGAACTGGTGCGCCGTGCAGTGGTGGCTGCAGCCCTCGAAGATGCACCGGTGTCGGATGCGCACCTGGCAGCGGCCGCGGAGGAGCTCATGGATGACGCCGAGACCCTCACCCGGAGCCTGCTGGGCAGTGGTACGCCGGCAGCGCCTGACTACTGATCGCCGAACAGGAAATCCTTCGCATGCGCCACGGCCTTGCGGAAGGCATCGTTGCGGAGCGTCACGAGGTGCTCTGTTTCGCCGTCGGCCGGTTCAAGGTACCCCGTGTAGCCCGGGCGCAGGACCCAGATATCCCCGGCCGGCGGAAGATAAAAGACGCCGAAAGAGCGTTGCTGCTTTTCATCGTTCGTCCAGACCGGCACTACGGCCAGGGCAGCGCCCGTTGCCGGGTTGATCCACTGTGCACGGGGTAAGGGCTCCTCATGCGCCTCGGGGTCCAGGAAAGGGGCGGTGCCTTTGCCCCAGCGCTGTTCGAAACGCTCATGGAACGCCGGCATAAGGTGTGAGTCGTAACGGCGCCAATCGCTCATACAGTTTGCCTCCTTAGGGTAGAGCCGCCCCGGTGGGTCCCCGGCGGCTGAAGGTAGCCGATGCGCCGCATGGTTTTGGCAGCTAGGCCCAGGGGCCGCTCTCCCAGTGCACCGGGCTGATCCTGATGGTGTTCCCCGAAGGACGGCTCCGGGGCTGGACTTTGCGGACCGGAATGTCCCGCGCGGTTCCCGACGCCGGTGTTGCCCGGGCTGCAGGTACCGCCTTCACCTCGCGGTCATAGTCCGCCCGCCGCGAAGGATCACGCAGGACAGCGAAGGCCTGCATGATCCGCAGCAGTTCCCCCTCCGGCTGTTGCGGAATCTTCACCGGGCTGCCCTGTTGGCTGCCCGGGTTGGCCCTGCCCGCATCGAGGTCCGGGTGGTGGCTGCGCATGAGGGCCCGGTAGGCGCGCGAAATCTGCTGCTGGGTGGCGTCACGCGGGACGCGCAGCGTTGCGTAGTAGTCCGGGATGTTACTCATGTGGGCCTTCCGGTTCCAGATGCGTCCGGATACGGGTGCGGCGCAGGGCAACCGCCATGGCTGCCCTGCACCGTGGGGCCGTCCTAGCTTCTGATTTGGTGCATCTCGCCCTGCTGGGTCTGGATTTCGATCTTGCGGGGCTTGGCCTGTTCCGCCACGGGGATCCGCAGCGTCAGGACGCCCTGGTCGTAGCTGGCCTTGATGTTGTCCGTGTTCAGGGTGTCGCCCAGGATCAGCTGGCGGCTGAAAACGCCGCGGGGACGCTCGGAGGCCACCAACTCGACATTGGGCTGGGTGGGATCCTTGCGTTCGGCGCGCACCGTGAGGACGTTGCGCTCAACGTTCAGGTCCAGCGAATCGAGCTTGACGCCCGGAAGATCAAAGGCCACAACAAACTCGCCATCCTCCTGCCAGGCATCCATGGGCATGGCAGCCGGGCGGGCGGCAGTTCCAAAGACCTGCTGCGTGAGCCGGTCCAGCTCACGGAACGGGTCCGTGCGCATCAACATCATTTCCCACTCCTTCAGCTCGTTAGATGTTGGTTCTATGCCATATCCACCGCTCATGATCTATGGTGGTGGATATAGATTTTTTATAGCACCCGTGGGAAACTGAAGCAAGATCACCGCCAAAAATTCTGGAGAGCCGATGGCAGAGCAGGAATCAGGCCGGGCGGCCGCGCCCGCGAAGGGGCGCGCACTCTATGCCATTTCGGTGGCGGCGAAACTGGCGGGCACCGGCCAGCAGAACATCCGCCTTTACGAAACCCGAGGCCTGCTGACGCCGTCCCGCACCTCGGGCGGCACGCGGCAGTACAGCGATGCGGACATTGCCGTGCTGCTCAGGATCGGCGAACTCCTTGACCAGGGCCTGAACCTCGCCGGAGTCGCCAAGGTGCTTGAACTGGAGGAAGCCAACCTCAAACTCCACCGCGCCCTGAAGCGGGCCCGGGCGCGGCCGCCTGGGTGACGTTTAGTCCCGCTGGGTTTCCGCCTTGGACAGTTCGCCCGTGATCCGCTCGCCTGGAATCCTTGCCGTCCGCCATGTATCCAGGGCGATGACACCCCCGAGGATCAGCAGTGACAGCGAGACCGATGCCAGGGCGTCGCTGAGCCAGTGGTATCCCAGGTACAGCCGGCTGACCGAGGCCAGAACAATCCCGACTCCCGCTCCGATGAACCCAAACACCGCGGCCTTCCTGTTCTTTCGCCGGGAATAGATCAAGAACGTGCCCACCAGCAGGAAGTCGCACGCCCCCAGGACGTGTCCGGAGGGAAACGAGAAGGTGTGGTCTATCCCGAAGAGCATCTGTTCCACCGGCGGACGCGACCGGCGCACTATCTGGAGGATGATCTGCGAAATGATGACCCCGCTGAGCATCGCGGACGCCAGTACCACGGGGCGCCAGGCGTGTTTCGCGGCGAAGCCCCACACGACCACCACCACCAGCACGATGATGGGGAGGGCAATGGGACCGAAGAGCACGGCGAGGAAGATCATCACCACCGTCAGGGTCTGGGACCTCAGCCCCAGCAGCCAGTCCCGGACGGGCACGTCGGCCGCGGACAGTCCATCTGCCTGGACCACGCTGACCAGGGTCGCCAGGAAGAGTGCCAGCCCCACCGCCGCCAGGATGACGGCGGCCCGGTACAGGCTGCGCCTGTCCGCCGGGTCAACATAGCGCTCCTCCACCACGAACTTGTCGTGAAAGGCCCGCCACTTGCCGGTACTCTTCCGGCTGGTTCCGGAGCCTGCTGATCCCTGCTGTCCCACCGGCACATCCGTCCCTCGGTAGTGAAGTTTGCCTAGGGTGAAGATTATCCCTGTTGCGCGGCCTTGGCGCGGCGGGAATGAGCAGCGCGGTATCCCGCTGACGTTCGGAGGGGCCGTCATTGTCGCATCCCGGCGGTAGCCTGACTGCATGGGCGTGATGAACGAACTGATTGACCCGCCGGCCATAGCCACCCTCGTCGGCGTCCTCAAAGAGAGCGCGCCGGGAGTCCCATGGGAGCGGACCGCAGCCACCGGCGCGGAGCTGGGGGAGCTCAATTTGCGTGCCCGCACCGATCTGGTGGCCCGGGCACTGGTGGCTGACATCAGTGATGCCACCCGCGGCGCGGGGTATACGACGGCGGCCCGCAGCTTCCGCGCGGCGCTTCAGTTTCCCGAATTTACCGGCTGGGTCCTGTGGCCGGTGTCCGAAGCGGCCGTCAGCCTCGCCCTGGATTCGGGTGCCTTGGAGGACTTTGACGACTGCCTGGGGCTGCTGGCCGAACTCACGCCGCGGCTCACCGGTGAATTCGCGATCCGGCGACTCCTTGCGCGTGACCCGGACCGCGCCCTGGCAGCAATCCAGGAGTGGATAGCCAGCCCGGACGAGCATGTGCGCCGGCTGGCAAGCGAGGGCACCCGGCCCTACCTGCCCTGGGCGGTGCGCGTACCCGCCCTCGTCCAGCGCCCGGAAGCCACGCTCCCCATCCTGGATGCCCTGTACCGTGACTCCTCTGAGTATGTGCAGCGCTCGGTGGCAAACCATCTCAACGACCTTGCCCGGCACGCCCCGGGCGCCGTGGTTGCCACCGCCGGGCGCTGGCTCGCCGCGGCGGACAGCAACACGGCGGACAGCAACACGGTGGACAAAAACACGGCGTGGGTGGTCCGCCATGGGCTCCGCACGCTGATCAAAAAAGGGCATCCCGGGGCGCTGGCACTGCTCGGCTTCACCCCTGCGTCCGTGATGGTGAACGGCCCGCGCCTGGATCGGGAAACCCTTACCGTACCGGGTGAGCTGACGTTCGCTTTTGAGATTTCAAATTCCGGCGCCGAAGAGGTGAAGCTCGCTGTGGACTACAAGGTGCACTACCAAAAGGCCAATGGCCGCCAGTCTGCCAAGGTTTTCAAGATCTCAACCCTGACCCTCGCACCGGGCGAGCGCCGGAGCCTGTCGAAGCGCCACGCGTTCCGGCAGATGACAACCAGGGTGCACCATCCGGGATTGCATGCGCTGGAGCTGCAGATTAACGGGGCCGCGCACGGGCGCGCCGAGTTCCTGCTGGAGACGGTCTAAGCAATACCTAGAAGGAACCGGTGGTGAACTGCCAGGTCCGGCCACCGAAGGCGTTTCCCGCCAGGTCCCTTACCGCAGCACTTCCGCCGGTCACCGTCACGGTGTATTTGGTCTTGGCGGCCAGCGGCTGCTGGGGGTCCAGGATCCACTGGTTGGTGGTCCCGTTCCGGTACACGGAGGCCGGCACCACAGCTCCGGTGGCGGCGTTCTTCACCGTGAAGGTGGTTCCGTTGACCGCCTGGAC
Organism: Pseudarthrobacter sp. W1I19; assembly: GCF_030817835.1. Taxonomy (NCBI): domain Bacteria; kingdom Bacillati; phylum Actinomycetota; class Actinomycetes; order Micrococcales; family Micrococcaceae; genus Pseudarthrobacter; species Pseudarthrobacter sp. W1I19. Next base: position 535,357 of record NZ_JAUSZR010000001.1, on the reverse strand, counting down.
AGCCTCGTTGAAGGTGACGCTGATGCTGTTGGCCCGGCGCACCAACAGCGCGTTGCTGGCGGGCGTGGTGCTGGTGACGACGGGCGCGGGTCCGGTCAGGAAGCTCCAGCTGGCGGAGGCCAGCGGCGTGCCTGTGGTACCGCGGATGGCCGAGGTTCCGCCCACCAGTGTTGCCGTGTAGCGTGTGTCGGCGGCCAGGCCGGCGGCCGGATCAAGGGTGGCCGTGCGGGTGGTGGCGTTATAGGTCACGGTGGCGGGAACGGTGCCGCCTGTCGAGTTCTTGAGCACAAACGTCCCGCTGGTGACGCCCTGGATCGCCGCGCTGAAGGTGGCTGTGACGTTGGATCCGGCCGCTACTGCCGTGGCATCGGCTCCCGGCGTCATCGCCGTGACGGTCGGCGCCGGAGCAGGAGCAGGAGCAGGAGCAGGGGCCGGAGCAGGCGCGGGTGCCGGTGCCGGGGCAGCAGCAACGGCGTCGGCGAACAGCAGGCGGTTGGGCGTGCCGCTGGTGGTGCCGGTGACCACCCCGGCGGTGGCGTTGGATGTGAGTGCAGCAGCCACCTGCGCCGGTGTGAGGGCCGGGTTCTGGGACAACAGCAGTGCCGCCGCCCCAGCCACGTGTGGCGAGGCCATTGAGGTCCCGGACATGGAAGCTGTGGCAGTGGCCGACGTGTAGTAGGTGGAGGTGATGCCAACGCCGGGCGCGTAGAGGTCCACGCACGGGCCGACGTTGGAGAAGGACGCCTGCCGGTCTGCAGAGTCACTGGCTGCTACTGTGACGGCGGCCGGTACGCGGGCGGGAGAACTGTTGCAGGCGTCCACGGCAGAGTTGCCGGCGGCAACCACCGCGGTGACGCCGTCGTTGATCACTGCCTGGATGGCCGCGTCCACGGTGGTGCTCACGCCTCCGCCCAGACTTAGGTTGACCACCGCTGGCGTCCCGGCGGCGTGGTTCGCGGCTACCCAGTCGAGCCCGGCCACCACGTCGGAGTTGTAGCCGGATCCGTTGCAGTCGAGCACGCGGACGGGCACCACCGTGGCGCTCTTTGCCACGCCATAGGTGGAACCCGCTACCGAGCCGGCCACATGCGTGCCGTGTCCGTTGCAGTCACCCGAGCCCAGGCCGTCGGCAACAGCCGACCAGCCTGCGGCCACGCGGCCGGTGAAATCGGTGTGTGAGGCCAGGACGCCGGTGTCCACGACGTACGCAGTCACGCCGGCGCCGGAGGAGGTCCAGGAGTAGGACCCGGACAAAGGCAAGGTCTTCTGGTCGATGCGGTCCAGGCCCCATGGTGCCGGCTGCTCTGTTGCGGAAACACTGACGGGAGCGTCCGGCTCCACCGAAACCACGCGGCCGGAACGTGCCAGTGCGGCCGCCTGGGCGGGATTGGCGGTCACTACTGCGGCGCGGACGGCGTGCGAAAACGTACGGCCGACGGCGAGGCCCTGGGCGCGCAGTCCGGCGGCCTCAGTTGCCACGTCCGCAGTGGCCGCGTACTGGACGATGTAGCGGCCGGCACCGGTATCGGCAGGTGGAGCTGCCACGGCAGGCACGGCAGTGGCGGAAAGTGCGGCGGCGGAAACCAGCACTGCTGCGGCGGGCAGAACAAAGGCGGGAGTACGAATTTTGGGGTCCTTGTTTTGGCGTTGCGGGCTGCGCGGGCAGACCAACCATCCGCCCTTACCAAAAGATTAGGACCCCGAAGCGGCGGGATTCCGGGTCCTCGCAGGATCCTGTGGCAACCCTTGGCGATTCCTGCGCCGGACCGGAATTCCTTAGTTTTCCGTGCCTCCAAGGGTACCCGGCACGTGGTTCCGCCAGGAGTATTCGGGCTCGAAGCCGAGCATCCGCCGGGCCTTGTCGATGGACAGCATGGTCTCGTGCTCACCCAACTCCTTGGCGACCTTGACGGCAGGGAATACTTCCGCAGCGAGGCTGGCACTTGACCGGCTCATTACAGTATCCGAATTGGCGATGATGTATGCCTCGAAGCCGGGCCGGCCGTTCTCCAGGGCGCGGACCACGGCCTGGGCGCCATCGCGGCCGTCGATGTAGCCCCAGAGGTTCCACTTCCGCAGGGTTGCGTCGGCTTCGAAGCTCGGAAACTTCGCATAGTCCCCGGGGTCCATGACGTTGGAGAAACGGAGGCCGGAGATGCTCAGCTCCGGGTCCCAGCGCGTCAGCTCCACTGCCATCTGCTCCTCGAGGTGCTTCACCAGGGAGTAGGTGCTCTCCGGCCGCGCCGGGTACTCCTCGTCCACCGGGATGTAGGGCGGGTCGACGTCGAACGGCAGTCCCAGCACCGTCTCGCTGGAGGCGTACACCACCTTCTTGATCCCGGCCCGGCGTGCCGCCTGGAACACGTTATAGGTGGAGAGCATGTTGTTTTCGAAGGTGGCCGCGTCCGGGATGATGCCCGGCGCTGGTATGGCACCGAGGTGGACTACGGCGTCGAATCCGTTATGCCGGTCATCCACGCCCAGCAGGACATCCAGGACCTGGCCGTAGTTGCGCAGGTCCACCACTACCAGCCCGGGATTCCGCTCCCCTGCCCGGTCCAGGTTCAGCACCTGGTGTCCGTCATCCACCAGCCGCCGGACCACGTGCCGCCCCAGCTTTCCGCTTCCCCCGGTCACTGCCACCCTCATGCGCGTTCTTCCTTTCCGTTAATGAAGCGTTCGACGGCGGCAATCGCCAGTGTGGTGATCTCGCCCGGGTCGCCGCTGCCGTTGACTGATACCAGGAGTCCCCGGCCCGCATAGACGGACACCACTTCGTGGGTCTCCCGGTGATAGAGGTCAAGCCTGCGCCGGAACACATCCACGGTATCGTCCCGGCGGCCTTCCTTCCGGGCGCGCTGCAGCATCCGCTGTTCCAGTTCCGAGTCCGGGGCGCGCAGTTCGATGACGGCGTCGAGGGAGCCGCCCTGGGAGGCCAGGAAGTTGTCCAGTTCCACAACTTGAGGCGCGGTGCGCGGGTACCCGTCCAACAGGAAGCCCGCCCGGACGTCGTCGTCCCGGAGACGGTCCTTGACCAGGGCGTTGGTGAGGTGGTCCGGGACAAAATCCCCGCCGTCGAGATACTTGGCAGCTTCGTTGCCCAGTTCGGTTTGCTTGCTGACATTGCTGCGGAAGATTTCACCCGTGGACACGGCAGGGATCCCGAAGTGGCGGGCCAGGTGTTCAGCCTGGGTTCCCTTGCCGGAACCTGGCGGGCCGATAATGAGCAATCTGGTCATGTTCCACGTCCCTCCGCGGCGCAGCAACCGCTGGTTTCCGGGTCGGCCGCCGGCAGCGCCGGCGCTGCCCTATTCTGCGCACAATACATGCTCATGCGCCAGCACACGCGGGTTCGCAGCGAAGCCAAATGACGTTTGCTCCGTGCAGGGGATGTATATACTTCTGCATATCGGTTTAGCAGCAGGCCGTTGGAAAGTTCGTCGAATCCAGCGACTTCAGCCGCCGGCCGCCCCTTCGGGTGGATGGTGCGTGTCGCCGGCTCGTTTAGACCTGAGCGAATGGCACCAAGAAACCGTGGCCAGCGAGTCAACAGCAAAAACCGATAACTCCATAACCGAGCACCTGCATGAACTCGTCCTCAACAGCTCTGACGTTGAGGACTTCCTTAACGAACTGGCGCAGGTGTCCGCCCGTAAGCTCTCCGAGCCCGGCGACGAGATGCTGTGCGCCATCACCCTGCTGCGCGAACGGAAAGCTGCCACAGTAGCCAGCAGCAGTCCGGCCGCCGAGGCCGTGGCCAGGCTCGAGTACGAGTTCAACCAGACGCCCAGCATGGAAGCGTCCACCACCCAGGCAACCGTCCCGGTGCCGGACGTCCGGGAGGACGGCCGCTGGCCCGAGTACTCGGCCTCCCTGCTGGATCAGGGCGTTCGCTCCGTCCTTGCCGTGCCGTTCCAACTGGAGGGCGGGACGAAAGCGGCGCTGCTGCTGTATTCGAGCCGCCCAAACCGCTTCGAGGCCCAGGTTCTTGAGTTTGCAGAGGACTTCGTCAGCCAGACGTCCCTCGCGCTGCGGCTTGCCGTGCGCTTTGCGCACTACAGCGAGACCGCCGCCAACCTGCGGGCCACGCTGGAATCCCGGACCGTCATCGACATGGCGGTGGGCATCATCATGGCCCAGAACAGGTGCAGCCAGCACGACGCCTTCGAGATCCTGAAGACAGCCTCCAGCACGCGCAATTCCAAGCTGCATGATGTGGCAGCCTCAGTGGTCAACTCCCTTGGCCAGGGCCCCGCCCGCACTCACTACGACGGATAGCAGCTGCCTTCCCGCATTTGTTACCTGCCACCCACCTGCGCTTACAGCAGGACGCCGGCCCGCGGCGGTAGACTGAAGCCAACGTTTGCCGGGGGGCTCCAATGGAAAATAAACGCGTCTGCCTGGTCGTTGAAGATAACGATGATATCCGCGGACTGATTACTGTCGTCCTGAGGCGCGCCGGATTCGAGGTCAGGGCTGTGGCCACCGGCGCCGAGGGCATTGCCGCTGCTGCTGATCCCGCCGTCTCGCTGGTCACCCTGGACCTGGGCCTGCCGGACACGGACGGGCACGTTGTGGCCCGTGCCGTCCGCGCCCTGAGCAAGGCTCCCCTGCTGTTCCTTACGGCCCGGTCTGAGAACGACGACATTCTGGCAGGCATGGCTTCAGGCGCTGCCGCGTACCTCACCAAGCCCTTTCACCCGAAAGAACTGAAGGACCTGGCCGAACAGCTTTGCCCTGCCCCTGTCATAGCCACTCCCCTTTCACAGGTTCCGCACATACCCGGCAAATCCCTCTGCTAGTTTGCCTGCCTGGAAATGATGCGCTTCCGGCGGGCCGTCGTTGCAGGGGCTGCCCCTTGCCTCGCTATCTCCGCCTGTGGCTGCGGTCTGCGCTGGTAACCACCAACGCGCCATCACTTAACGCCACGTTTGACCTAAGGCGCCATCACTTTCCGCAACGATCTGCCCAACGCCAGCTCACTTCCGGCGACGGCGGCTCCTGCCGTCGCCGGAAGTTCCGGCGTTCAGCGGTGCTACTTGGCGAGGAAACCCAGCAGCGCTTCATTGACCTCCGCAGCGTGGGTCAGGAGCAGTCCGTGCGGAGCGCCCTCGATCTCCACGTACTCGGCGCTGGGCAGGGCCTTGGCGAACAGCCGTCCGGTGGAATCGATGGGGAGGATGTTGTCCGCAGTGCCGTGGAGGATCAGTGCCGGAACGTCGATTTTCGGGATGTCCCCGCGGAAATCCGTGATCCACGTCGCCTGTGCCGCAACGGAGGCCGTGGCACCGGCGTTCGAAGCGGTGTTCCAGCTGGCGTTGACAGCTTCCTGGCTGAGGCGGGGCGTGCCGAGGAACGTGTCGCTGTTGTAGAAGTTCTTGAAGAACTCGGTGAAAAAGGCGTAGCGGTCTGCCGTCACGGCCTCTTTCAACCCGTCGAAGACGTCCTGCGGGACGCCATCCGGGTTGTCATCGGTCTTGAGCAGAAACGGTTCCAGGGAACCGAGGAATGCAGCCTTTGCAATCCGGGCGGATCCGTAATTGCCCAGGTACCGGGCCACTTCACCGGTGCCCATGGAGAAGCCAACCAGCACGGCGTCGTTCAGGTCCAGAGAAGTCAGGAGGGTGTTGAGGTCCGCAGCGAAGGTCTCGTAGTCGTATCCCTCGGTGGTCTTGCTTGACTTGCCGAAGCCCCGGCGGTCATAGGTGATCACGCGGTAGCCGGCATCCAGCAGGGCCGTGGCCTGCTTCTCCCAGGAGGCGCCGTCCAGGGGGTAACCGTGGATCAGCACAACGGGCTGGCCCGAGCCGTGGTCCTCGTAGTAAAGCTCGATGTCAGTGCTGTTTTCGGTTCCAACGGTGATGAAAGCCATCGCGGCGGTCCTTTCGAGACTGTGGGATCGGAGCGGGCGGCAAAGCTCGCTTGCCCCCGCAGTTCCCACTCTAGGGGCAGCCCCCCGGTGAGACGCGCAGCTCCCACTTCCGACGTCGGGCTCCTACCGAGTGCTCCGCCGCGCCGGGCGCTACTGGGAGGGCTGGGGCAGCTCGCAGGAAATCTGGGGGTTGGCACCCATGTAGTTCAGCGGGCCCGCCACAATGGTGATGGCAATGGTGCCGGCCTGGGCGCAGTTCCCCGGTGCTGCCCCGAAGTAGCCTCTCTGCCAGGCAGCAACGCCGCCGATGATCAGCCAGATGACGATGAGTGCTCCGAGAATCCGCATGATTCCTCCAAAGGCCGCGGCGGCTGTGGGATCAATTATGCGCGGTGAACTGCGGAAAGTGAGAGAGCGTTCGTGGAAAACGTGCCGTAAGTGATAGGGCGTCTGATCCGGGACAGAAAAGACTGCACCTCCGGCCCCGGGTGGTTCCCGGGACCGGAGGTGCAGTCAGTACTTTTACGTAGGGGCTGAGCCCGGGTGGATGAGTGCCTAAGCCCGCGCAGCTTTGCCCGGGAGGGCCAGCTTGAAGATTTTGCCCCACGTGGACCCGACCTGCTTCAGCAGCGGCCCGGTGGTGTACTTCAAGCCGTAGCGCTGGCAGATTTCCCGGACCTTGGGCGCCACCTCTGCGTACCGGTTGGAGGGCAGGTCCGGGAACAGGTGGTGTTCAATCTGGTGGGACAGGTTGCCCGTCATGATGTGCATGAACTTTGACCCGGAGATGTTGGCTGAGCCGATCATCTGGCGGATGTACCAGTCGCCCCGGGTTTCGCCTTCCGCCATTTCCTCGGTGAAGGTGTCGGTGCCTTCAGGGAAGTGGCCGCAGAAGATGACTGCGTGGGCCCAGACGTTGCGTACTGCGTTGGCGGTCAAGGTTCCGTAGAGCGCCTGCTTGCCGGAGCCGGTCAGCATGGCCACTGCCGGGGTTGCGGCGTAGTCCTTGGTGAACTGGGTGACAACTTTCTTGCCGAGGGCCTTGAGGTCCTTCAGCAGCGCTTCCTTGGACTTTGTGCCTTCCTTGAACTCGGTGAGCTCGAGGTCATAGATGGCGATTCCCCACTCGAAGAGGGGAGCGAGAATGGCGTTGTACACCGGGTTGCCGAGGTTCATTGGCTTCCACGGCTGGTTCTCGTCCATACGCAGGAGGTTGTATCCGACGTCGTTGTCCTTGCCCACCACATTGGTCCAGCGGTGGTGGAGGTCGTTGTGGGTGTGCTGCCAGGACCGCGACGGCGTGACGAAGTCCCACTCCCAGGTGGTGGAGTGGATGTCCGGGTCCCGCATCCAGTCCCACTGGCCGTGAAGGACGTTGTGCCCGATCTCCATGTTTTCGAGGATCTTGGCCAGGCTCAGCAAGGTGGTACCGGTGACCCACGCAGCCTTGTTCTTGCTGACCAGCAGGGCGGCCCGGCCGGAGATTTCCAGGCCGCGCTGGATCTTGATCACGCGGCGGATGTAGGCGGCGTCTTCCGCGCCGCGCTTGGCGAGGATTTCGTCACGGATCGCATCCAGTTCGCGCCCGAGTTCGGCCACCTGCTCGTCACTGAGATGGGCGGCGGCAGGCGGGCGCACCGTGGGGCTGCCGGATTCGGCAAGCTTCCCCGGGCGCGTCCGTGGACTCCCGGCGGAGCTGCCGCCGGTGGGTGTGGCCTTGCTGGGTGAAATTACAGACATACCGTTATGCTCCTCAGATTTCGAGGTTGACGGGTCCGGCGGCTGCCGAGACACACGTTTGGATCAGTTGGCCGGGTTCGCCGTGGACTTCCCCGGTGCGGAGGTCCCGCACCTGCCCGGACAGGAGCGGGGTGAGGCAGCTGTGGCAGATACCCATGCGGCAGCCGCTGGGCATCAGCACCCCTGCGTCCTCGCCGATGTCCAGGATGGGGGTGTCGCCGTCGGCCTGCACTTCCCGGTCCGAGGCTTCAAAGGTGACCAGGCCGCCGTCGTACCCAACACCGCCGGCGAAGGTGGTGTTGAAACGTTCGATCATCAGGTTGCCGGCGCTACCGGCCACTGCCACGTCCGAGCCGGGCCCTGCTGTGGTCAGCGCGGCCCGCTTCCAGAGGGCTTCGGCGTCATCCAGGAAGCTGTCCGGACCGCAGGCATACGCCGCCCGTTCCTTCCAGTCCGGGCAGATCTCGTCCAGCTGGTCGGTGTTGCTCAGGTCCATGCGGCCCTGTTCGCCGGTGTACCAGTGGGCCAGGCGGAAGTTGGGGAACTGGTCGGCGAGCTCCGCGAGTTCCTCGCGGAAGAGGCTGTCACCGGGGGTGCGCGCCGAGTGGACCAGGACGACGTCGGCATCCGGACGCCGCGGAACAAGCGTACGGATCATGGACATCACCGGAGTAATGCCGCTGCCGGCCGTGACCATCAGCAGGGGCCTGGGGTGCTCAGGGAGCACAAAATCGCCCTGCGGGGGTGCGAGGAAAAGGACATCACCGGGCTTTGTGGTTCGGACCAGCGTGCCGGACACAGCGCCGACGTCGGTGACCGTGATGGCGGGGTCCTTGCCTGCAGGGGCACTGAGCGAGTAGGACCGCCAGTGGCGGACGCCGTCGAGCTCGACGCCGATGCGCGCCCATTGGCCGGCAAGGTGCGAGTGCCAGCCGCGGCCGGGCCGGAAGAAAATGGTGGCTGACTGCGCGGTCTCCTGGACCACCCGGGTGACTACGCCACGAAGCTGCCTCGCGGAGTAGACCGGGTTGAACAGCGCGAGGATGTCTTCCGGCGCCAAAGGGGTGGTAAGCACGGAGGCCGCCTGGGCCAGCTGACGTAGCCGGATCATGCGATAAAGCCTAAAACGGCGCGGGCCATATTTCTCTCTTTCCGTCATATGACCGTTCCGCAGTCACGCTGTAATGAGGGCGCTAAGCCCCCAAAGCCGCACTATAAGCGTAACGGCTGCGGTATGCGGAAGGTTCCCCACTTCACTAAGCATGCTTATCATACCCGGAATCCGGGTGGGCAGGCTGCTTTCTCAAGGGGTGGACGGCGGTGGCGCGGCCGGCGCTGACCGGATCAGGATCGGGCCGCCTTCCAGCCCAGGGCGGGGGCGATGTAACGGGCCACAGTTCCAAGGAGCTTGGCGTTGAACGCGGCGCCGAGCTGGTTCGGGACGGTGAGCAGGAGGGTGTCGGCGACCTGGACTGCCGTATCGGCGGCAAGCTCTTCGGCCAGGACGTCGGGCGCTCCCACATAACTCTTCCCGAATCTGGCCGTCAGTCCGTCGATGATGCCCACCTGGTCATGGCTGTCCCGCAGTGCACTGCCGGCGAAGTAACGGCTGTCTTCAGCGTCAACGATGGGTAGGACGCTGCGGCTGACGGAAACCCTGGGTGTGTGGCGGTGGCCTGCTGCCGCCCAGGCGTCCCGGAAAAGCTGGATCTGTTCGGCCTGGAGTTCGTGGAAGGGAACACCGGTGTCCTCGGTCAGCAGGGTGGAACTCATGAGGTTCATCCCCATCTCCGCCGCCCAGACCGCGGTCTTGCGGCTGCCGGCTCCCCACCAGATCCGTTCGGCAAGTCCCGGCGACTGCGGCTGGACGGGCAGCAGCCCCGTGGCACCGCCGGCGTAACGGGGGTCGGCTTCGGCCACCCCGGCGCCGGTGATGGCCTTCCGGAAAAGTGCAGTGTGCCGGCGGGCCATGTCCGCGTCGGTCTCCCCCGGCTCAGGCCGGTACCCGAATGCCGCTGCGCCCCGCCGTGCCGGTTCGGGTGAACCACGGCTGATGCCCAGTTGCAGCCTGCCGCCGCTGATAAGGTCCGCGGCCGCAGCTTCCTCGGCCATATACAGCGGATTTTCGTACCGCATGTCGATCACACCGGTGCCGATCTCAATCCGGCTGGTCCGGGCGCCGATGGCGGACAGGAGCGGGAACGGCGAAGCCTGCTGCCGGGCGAAATGGTGGACCCGGAAGAATGCCCCGTCAACCCCCAACTCCTCAGCGGCGACGGCAAGGTCGATGGCCTGGAGAAGTGCTTCCCCGGCGGTCCGTGTCTGTGAACCCTGGCCGGGGCCCCAATGGCCGAAAGAAAGGAATCCGATGCGCTCCATACCTGCCCTAACTACCGTGGCACGCGGGGAATTCCCGGCCGGCCTCCTGCCGCAGGTCCGCGTCCGGGCCAGGCTCTTATGGGGAGCAGACATTAATTGAGTACTCCTTACACTGGCCGGTGCGCCCGTGGTGCTGCACAATCGCAGGAACAAGCGGCCCCATGGCGGCCGGCGGACTTTGGCAGACGGGCGGACCTGTGGACCATGCGGACTACTGCATTATTGGCGGCGGCGTTGTGGGGCTCGCCACGGCATACCAGCTGCTGCGCAAGGAGCCCGGGGCGTCGCTGATCCTGCTGGAAGCGGAGGACACGCTCGCGGCACACCAGACCGGCCACAACAGCGGGGTCATCCATTCAGGCATCTACTACGCCCCGGACAGCCTCAAAGCCCGCTTCAGCAAGGCCGGTGCGCAGCAGACAAAGGAATTCTGCCGGGAGAACGGCATTCCGTTCCAGGAGCCGGGCAAGCTGCTCGTCGCCACCACTGAACTGGAAAAGGAACGGCTGGACCAGCTGGAAGGGCGGGCCGGCGTCCACGGGCTGGATTGCGAGCGCCTGGACCAGGCGGAGCTGCACCGGCGGGAGCCGAACATATCCGGGCTTGCCGCGGTGTTCATTCCCAGCACGGGGATCGTTAACTACACAGAGGTAGCCCGGAAGCTGGCCGGACTCATCACCGCCGGAGGCGGACAGGTCATCACCGGCGCCAGGGTCACCGCCATCACCGAGCATGCGGACAGGGTTGAGGTGGCCACCCGGGCAAACCGCTACAGCTGCGGCAAACTTGTGGTGTGCGCCGGGCTGCAATCGGACCGGCTGGCAGAACTCGCCGGCATGGACATCGACGTTCAGATAATCCCCTTCCGGGGCGAGTACTTTGAGCTTGCGGCAGACAAATCCAACCACGTCCGGCACCTGATCTATCCGGTCCCGGATCCCGCCCTGCCTTTCCTCGGCGTCCACCTCACGCCCACAGTGGCCGGCACCATCACCGTGGGACCGAACGCGGTGCTGGGTCTGTCCCGGGAGGGATACCCCAAATTTTCTGTAAACCTCAAGGACGTGGGCCGGTACCTGCAGTTTCCCGGCCTCTGGCACGTGGCCCGCGCCAATACCGGTACAGCAGTCCGCGAGGTCCGGAACTCCTTGCTGAAGGGCAGCTATCTGCAGGAATGCCGGAAATATGCGCCCGGCCTCACCAAGGCTGACCTGCTGCCGTACGAGGCAGGGATCCGGGCGCAGGCGGTCCGCCGCGACGGCACGCTTATCCACGACTTCCTCCTGTCCGAGACAGCCCGGATGATCCACGTCCTGAATGCACCATCGCCTGCAGCCACGGCGGCGCTGCCCATCGGCGACCATCTGGCTTCGAAGGCGGTGCGGCTGCGCACCGCGTAACTGGCAGGCCCGTGGCTAGACTGGCACCGTGACCAACAGCGAGCAGCGCGACGATGCCGGCAACCCGCCGTCGCGCGGGAAAATCGCTGAGCGGCTGCTTCCCGGCGGTGAGGAACCAGACCCGCGGTTCACCCTTGCCAACGAGCGGACGTTCCTGGCGTGGATCCGGACCTCGTTGGCGCTGCTGGCTGGCGGCATCGCCATCGAGGCATTCACGGCCGACCTTTTCCTGGAGCCCGTCCGGAAGGGCCTTGCGGTGGTGCTGCTCCTGCTGGGGATGCTGCTCAGCGCGGGCTCTGCCGTGCGCTGGCTGCGCGTGGAGCGCAGCATGCGCAACAAGGCCCCGCTTCCGCTGCCACTCATTGTGCCGCTGCTGGCCGGGGCGGGGGCGGTGGCAGCCGCCGTCGTACTGATCTTTATCCTCTGGCGCTGACCCCTTGGCCGCCTTCCCCCCTGCCGGCAGCCACGGCGACCCCGGCCTGCAACCGGAGCGGACCACACTGGCGTGGGGCAGGACAGTACTGGCACTGGTGACGGTCAGCGCCATCTTCCTGCGCTGGCTCCCCCGGCACGGCCTGCCCATCCTTCTGCTGTTCGCCGTCTCGGCAGCCGCCGCGCTGGCCATCTACGTGACGCAGCGGCGCCGGTACACCGCCAGGTCCCGCGGCCTCTCGAGGGAAAAGCTCGACGCCGACATCACCGCCGTGCTGTGGACCGCTTTTGCCGGGGTTGCCCTGGGCGGCCTGGGCATCGCTGTTGTCCTCGCCGGATAGCACCGGGCGGGACCCTAAAACATGGGCAGGACGAAACCGGCGAGCAAGGCCACGGCGCCGATAGCGGTCAGGCAACGGCCCAGCACTGAGGCTGTTTTGCCGGCCTCTTCCGGCTCCGTGGTCTGCCACTGGGTGGGCCGTTTGGGGTGGTAGTAGATGGGGAGCGTGTCCCCCACCGCCATGTCCCTGATGTCATGCGGCGACATCGGCGCGTGGTGCACCTGGTATTTGCGGTCGAACCAGCGGAAGCCCACGCCGGTGTTGTCCGAATAGACCACGGCTTCGGCCACATCCCAGGGGTGCACGAAGCGGCGCAGGAAGCCGGTGTAGAAGAGAAGACCCAGCCCGACGGGCAGGCACAACCAGGTGAGCATTTCCAGGATCGGACCTGCCATATCAAGCACAGTGGGCATGGATTTGATGGTACAGGCGTACGCTGGGGGAAACGTTCCTGCGGAAGGGGTAGACATGAACGACGAGGATCTTTTGGCCCGCATCCAGGCCCTTGTGGCGGAGGAACACACACTCCGCGAGGGATCCGGCGACGGCCATGCACCGGACCAGGCGAGGCTCAGGCAGGTTGAGGAACGGCTGGACCAGTGCTGGGACCTCCTCCGCCAGCGCCGGGCCAAGGCCGAGTCCGGAGAAAACCCCAACGACGCCGAAGCGCGGCCCGTCAGCGAAGTCGAGGGCTACAAGCAGTAAAGGCCGGATCTGTTCCAATGCACCTCTGGCGGTATCGTTTCGCCAGAGGTGCAGCCATGCGAACTGAAGAACGGAGCCATCCATGCGTCTAGCAGTCGCGCAGATCATCAGCAGTGCGGACCTTGAGGCCAACCTGCAGCTGATCCGCGAGTATGCCACGCAGGCCAAGGCCGCCGGGGCGGAGCTGGTGGTGTTCCCCGAGGCCGCCATGCGGGCATTTGGTCATTCCTTGAGGGACGTCGCGGAACCGCTTGATGGGCCCTGGGCGGAGAAGGTCCGGGCCCTGGCCAACGAACTGGGTATTGCGATTGTCGCGGGAATGTTCACTCCCGGTAAGGACGGCCGCGTCCGCAACACCCTGCTCGTCACCGGCCCCGGCCTGGACACCTCCTACGACAAAGTGCACCTCTTCGACGCCTTCGGCTTCACCGAGTCAAAGACTGTCGACGCGGGAACGGACCCGGTGACCTTTGAGGTCAGCGGCACGGTGTTTGGGCTGGCAACCTGTTACGACGTCCGGTTCCCTGCACTGTTCACGGCCAATGCCCGTGCGGGAGCACAGGTGAACATCGTCTGCGCCTCCTGGGGAGCCGGCGAAGGCAAGGCCGAACAATGGGACCTCCTGGTGCGGGCACGAGCCTTGGACAGCACCACTTTCGTGGTGGCCTGCGGCCAAGGTGACCCCGAAACCATTGGAGCCGGCCCCGCTGGCGCAGCTCCCACCGGCATTGGCCACAGTGCCGTCATCACTCCCCTCGGCTCGGCGGTAGTTGCGCTGGGCGGGAAGCCGGAGCTCGCCGTCGTCGATATCGACCCCTCGATCGTGGACGACGTACGCACCAAGCTTCCGGTGCTGGCGAACGCCCGCCAGTTCTGATCCCTTTAGCGCAGCCGCCCGGCTGAGTCTCCACGGCTGAGGCTGCACGACGACGGCGCGCCGCAGTTCCCGCTGCGGCGCGCCGTCGTCGTGCTTAAGGATGGGAATTGCCGCGTTTTAGCGGTGAAGTTCCGTTCATGGCCGCGTAATCTTGCGGAATTTTACGTACGACGGCGGGATCTCACCTTCTGCCCCCGGCCCACCATGGCGCCGCACGGAGCTCTGGTGGGTGAGAGGCCACCGTACGGGCTGGCTGATGGCCTCTGTTTACATGGCCGAAACATTGCCGACACGGGGACTTCACATGGGAGCCATTTCTGTAACGTGAGCGCAACTTTCAAGCGCATTTCCCGAAACACGAAACGCGAAAGATGGACTGCGGGGGAAACGCGAGGGCCTGCAAGAGCGCCCCGTTTCAAGGCGCAAACGCGAAGGGACCTTCAGGTGGAGATTTCTGCCCAACATGTCTGGCTGATGATTTCGGCCGCGATGGTACTGCTGATGACGCCCGGACTTGGCCTCTTCTACGGCGGCATGACGCGGGCAAAAGCAGCCTTGAACATGATCATGATGAGTTTCATCTCCGCCGGGATCGTCGGTGTGATTTGGGTTCTGTGGGGCTATTCCATGACCACAGGCGACGGCGTGCTCGGCATCTTTGGCAATCCCTTCGCCAACTTCGGACTCCAGAACCTGATGGGTTCCCCAGACCTGATCAAGGCCGGTTACAGCGCCACCTTCGCGATCATCACCGTCGCTTTGATCAGCGGGGCCATTGCAGACCGCGCCAAATTCGGCGCCTGGGCCCTGTTTGTACCCATCTGGATCACGGTGGTGTACTGCCCCCTCGCTTATATGATCTGGGGCGGCGGCCTGATGAGCGCCGGCGGAGCAGTCACCGCTGTTTTTGGCCAGGTCATCGACTTCGCCGGCGGCGCAGTGGTGGAAATCAGCTCGGGCACCGCAGCCCTGGTCCTTGCCGTGATCGTTGGCCAGCGCCACGGTTTTGCGAAAGACCCCAACCACCGCCCGCACAACATCCCGTTCATCATGCTCGGAGCCGCCATCCTCTGGTTCGGCTGGTTCGGCTTCAACGGCGGCGCGGCAACCTCAGCGCAACAGGCCGGCCTGATCTGGATCAACACCCTGGTGACGCCCGCTGCGGCCATGCTCAGCTGGCTGGTCACCGAAAAGATCCGTCACGGACACCCCACCTCGCTGGGTGCAGCGTCCGGTGTGGTGGCCGGCTTGGTTGCCATTACCCCTTCCTGCGCCAACATCAGCCCGGTGGCCGCTATCGGCCTGGGCCTGGTAGCGGGAGCTGCCTGCGCAGTCTTCGTGGACCTCAAGTACCGGTTTGGCCTGGACGACTCCCTCGATGTGGTGGGCGTCCACCTGGGCGCCGGCCTCATCGGCACCCTGGCACTTGGCTTCATCGCCCTCCCGGTCGACGGCCAGGGCGGCGGGCTCTTCTACGGCGGCGGCGTCCAGCAACTCATTGCCCAGACCGTGGCCGTGGTGATCACGCTGCTGCTCTCAGGCATCGGCACCTTGGTTATTGGCCGCGCCATCAACAAGACCATCGGGTTCAGGGTCAGCCGTGAGGCAGAGACCGCAGGTGTGGACCTGGCCGAGCACGCTGAGAGCGCGTATGCCTTCGGGGAAATCGGCGGCGGTTTCCGTCCGCTGAATCACGCTGTTCCGAACGCCGCTGCCGCAACGCACTCTCCGGCGGAATTTGCTTCTGTTCCCAGCGAAAGCCGGCCACCACGGCGGGCGAAGGAAGATTCTTTCGCCTGAGCCCTCCCATCTCTTCGGCCTGCTAGTCCGCCAGGATCTTGTAGAGCGCGCGGCGGGTCTCGTCCAACTTCTCGATCGCAGCCGTCCGCTGTTCCTGGGTGACACCGCTGCGGAACTGGTGGATAGCTGCCATCAGCTTCCCGATGCTCTGGTGGAAGTCCCGATCGGGACTCTCAGGTCCGGCGTTCCACGCGTTCGCTAACTCCTCGGCGTGCTCCTCCACCCAGGCCCGGCCAGCATCCGTGAGTGAGAACTCAGTCCCGCGGCCTTCACTGAGGGGCTTGATGAGCTCCTCATCCACCAGTTGCTGCAAGGTGGGGTAGATCGATCCGGGACTTGGCCGCCAGGCGCCGTCCGTCTTCTCCGCAATGGCCTTGATCAACCCGTAACCATTTGAGGGCGCTTCGGCCAGGAGCGAGAGGATGGCCGAACGGACATCGCCCCTGCTTGCCCTGCGCGGGCCGCGGCCAAAACCGGGCCCGAACCCGGGACCAAAACCTGGCCCGGGGCCCCCGCCAAAACCGGGACCGAAACCCGGACCGAAGCCGGGGCCGAAACCACCGCCCCTGTGCCCGTGCGGTCCGCGCCTTCCACGGCCACGTTCATACCTGCCCCTGCCGTGCTGCTGGCCGGGAAAATTCTCTTCTGAAGTGCCTTTCATGGTGGCATCTTCCTTTCATGTCATGTTGTCTCATTCTTAGTATCGCCAGCCCTTCGGCGATAGTTAACGATATGTCGTTAACTATCGCCCAGTCAATAGAAGAATTCACCAAATCATGACCTGCCAACCTCTGGCTTGCCTGCTGGAGGCGACGTAGTCTTGTGGCACTCTTCAAGCTCGAGGGCTGGAAAATGGCGAAGAAAAAGAAGCGCAGGCGTCGTAGCGGTTCTACCCTGGGAAGGATCCTGGGATTTTTCGCGGCGAGTATCATGTGCGGCGTGCTGGTGGCCAGCCTGGTGGTCCCCGCAGTAGCAGCGGCCGGCTTCGGAGTGAGCACCTCTATCGGGTTTTTCGACAGCCTGCCCGAGGAACTCGCGGTCCAGCCGCCGTCGCAATCCACGAGGGTCCTCACATCCGATGGCCAGCCCATTGCGACCTTCTATGCTGAGAACCGCGTCCGGATCCCGCTGGACCAGATGTCGCCGTACGTCAAGGACGCCGTCATTGCCATTGAGGACAGCCGTTTCTATGACCACGCCGGCATTGACCCGCAAGGGGTCCTTCGGGCGGTGGTGGCCAATCTGACCAAGGGCGACCAACAGGGTGCGTCCACCATCACTCAGCAGTACGTCACCAACGTGGTCAATGAAGCGCGGCTGTCCCAGGACAGGCCCGACGAGGTGATCCTCAGCGGCCAGAAGGACATCGGCGACAAACTGCGGGAGATGAAACTGGCCATAGCGCTGGAGAAGAAGTACACCAAGGACCAGATCCTTGAGGGCTACCTGAACATCGTGTTTTTCAACAGTGACGCCTACGGTGTGGAAGCTGCAGCCCGGTACTTCTTCAGCGCCACGGCAAAGGACCTGAACCTTGCGCAGTCTGCGCTCCTGGCCGGGCTCGTGAACAGCCCCACGTTCTACAACCCAACCATCAACCCCGAGAACTCGTTGACCCGCCGCAACCAGGTGCTCGGCGAAATGCTCCGGCTCGGGAAGATCAATCAGCAAGAGCATGATGAGGCTGTTGCCGCACCCATCGAGCTCAAAGTCAGCCCTCAACGGCAGGGTTGTGCCAACGCAGCCATGGCGCCGTATTTCTGCGACTACATCTCGCACCTGATCCTGAACAACCCGGCGTTCGGGCCCAACCAGATTGAACGTGAGCGGAAGCTCTATCGGGGCGGCCTGACCATTACCACTACCTTGGACAGCAGGCTGCAGGCCGCTGCCCAGGCGCAGGTGGACGGAACAGCCGGACCCAACCCCGACCGCTGGGGCGCAGCTCTGGTAACCGTCCAGCCCGGGACCGGCAAGATCCTGGCGATGGCACAAAACACGGTTTTCCTGCCCGAACCGGGCAAGTTCGACACCCAGTTGAATTTCAATGTCGATGCAAAGGACCCCCAGGGCAACGACCTGAACGGCGCCGGAGGGTTCCAGACCGGGTCCACCATGAAGCCGTTCACGTTCGCTGAATGGCTGAACGAGGGCAAGACCATCACTGCCGAGGTGGACGCCTCCCGCCGGGTCTATCCCCTGGGATTCCCCTGGCGGTCCACCTGCGGAAAGGTGTTGGGTGCCTACAGTACTGCGCAGAACAATCCTGAACTTGGCGCCGCCGACGACCTGCAAAATGCGGAAGAAGGCTTCTACCGGAAGATGCCCGTCAACTACGGCCTGTACAACTCCATCAACACGGCTACTTTTGCCTCGGCTACGCAGCTGGACTTCTGCGGGATCCAGAAGATGGTGGACGCAACAGGCCTCCACAGCGGACTGGACGGCTCTCCCATCAACATGCATCAGCTTGGCAACCTGCTGGGCGCCACCGGAGTTGCTCCCCTGCATATGGCCAACGGCTTTGCCACCTTTGCCAACGACGGCCGCTACTGCAACCCCATCGCCCTGCTGGAGATTACCGACGCCAACGGCGGCAAGTTGCCGGCGCAGTCCTCGGAGTGCCGGAACGCGGTAAAGCCGGAGGTGGCACGCGGCGTCAACAACGTCCTGCAGGACGTGCTGAAGAAGGGCTCGGGCGTCTGGATCAACCCCAAGGTGCACGACAAGGTTCCTACGGCTGCGAAGACCGGAACGTCGAACAACAACGGGGCCACCTGGGTGGTTGGGTACACTTCGGGGCTCGCAACCGCTTCCTTCTTCGGGGACGCACTGGAAGGACAAAAACGGTCCGGGCAGAACGTCACCATCAACGGGACCTTCTACCCCCGGCTTGACGGCTTCATGATCGCAGGGCCGCAATGGGCCAACTACATGGTGAACGTGGCGCCCCTCTACCCGGCTGCGCAGTTCCCGCCGCCTCCTCCGGGCATGATGGGACCAAATCCTCCGCCGCCCACGCCGGGCCGCTGACGACCGCCCGCAGGCAAGGGACAGGCAAGGCGAAGCCCGTCGATCAAGGGCTGTGGGCTGCGACCCGCTTTTCAGGAGTGGCGCGCCTGTCCATGGCTCGTTCAAGCACCTGGCCAGAGGGCTTCGCCGACCCGGGGGGCTTCACCTGAACGAGGGGCTTCACCGACGGGAGGGGCTCTTCCCGAACGATGGGCTTCACTGGAACGGAAGCCTTCACTGCCATCGCCAAGGCACTACCGGGGAGCGGCGGCGCGGTCGAGCGGTAGGTGTGGCCTGTGGGTGTTCGTGTTTCGACTGAATGCCTTTGACCTGGGCGGATAACTGTCCTGGCGGACCAGCCTGGTGTTTCTTTGGTGTGGTTGCAGGCTTCGCAGAGGCCTTGGCCGTTGGTGCCGGTGGTTGGCCCGTTGTTGTGCCAGGGGATGATGTGGTCGAGTGGCGGATGGGCGCGTCGCAGTAGGGGGTGCGGCAGGTGTCATCGCGTACTTGGATGAACCGGCGGAGGCCTGGCGGGAAGAGCCTGGCTTTGGAGTCCATCGCGACCAGTTCGCCACTTGCAGAGGCGGTGTAGAGCCGGCGAAGCGAGACCTGAAGCCCGCCATCATCCGCAGAGGGCACGGGCTCCGCACCTGCCATCAGCTCACTCCGGATAGCCTTTCGAGCCCATTCGCCGGGGACGAGGCCGTAGCCGGTGAGGCGGGCGGGTTCGCTGTCCCCTTGGAAGAGGGTGCGGTCGGTCATGACGAGCTGGAGATCGATGCCGGTGTAGCCGCCCGGGGTGCCGGTGACGCATTCGACGAGCTGATCGGCCATGATGTTTCCCTTGGAACGCTCATCCCCGGAGGACTTCAGAGTTTCGGCGTGGCGGGTCAGTGCCGCGTACGCGGCCACGCCCTCGGCCACCGGCAGGAGGGCGGTCAGGCGGGTCATGGTGTCCGGTGCCGGACGCAGCGTCACGGTCCGCTCATTAACAGCGTGGCTGGCCCGTTTGGCGACCGAGTGTGGGTCCCTCCGGTACGCCGCAGCCCGGACGGCGGCGATGACGGCCCGGTCCCCGCAGCCGGCCAGGGACACGGTGTCAGCTGCGATCTCTTCATCCACAGCGGCCCGGTCCTCAACCGACAGGCAGGCTGTTTCCTTCCCCACCAGGGTGGCCCGCCACTCATTCAACTGCCCCGACTCAAGGGCGGCGAACGTATGGGGCATCTCAACCAGGGCTTTTCCCAAACCCAGCAACCGGGCGCCACGGGACGGCGACTCCCGACGCGCCAGAGCGATTTCCGCTCCCACCCCGGCACCGAGTTCATCCGCCGGAACACCCGCGGCGGCCTGTTCCCGCCGGGCAGCAAGATCGTAGGCCACGGCGATCCGTGCCTGCTTCGCCGCGGCAGCGGACTTCACGTCCTCCAACTCCCGCATCTGATCAATCATTCTTTGCCTGTCAGCAGCGGGACGCACCGATGACAAGGCGCGCAGGACATCCGCAACCACAGGCACCGGAAGGTTGCCGCCCCCTGCTGCCCCGCCGTCGTCACCGCTTCCATAACCAAAATCTTCCAGAGGGCCCCGCCAACGGCACGGACCCACAAGTCCTATGTGGATAACCAAAGATCCTCCAACGGCGGCACATCAAGTGGCAGGATTGGCGGGTGATAAGCCTCGAAACAGAGCGGCTGATTCTGCGCCCGTGGGAGCCGGAGGACGCCGGGTTCGTGCTGAACCTCTACTCCCGTTGGGAGGTGCAGCGCTTCATCGGCAACCATCCACAGGTGATGAGGGAATTCGCCGAGGCCGAGGAACGGATCCGCGTATGGCGGACCATGGACCACCCGCTCCACGGCGCCTGGGCTGTTCAGTTGAAAGAGCCACTCCAGCCCAAGACCAGAACACCCCTGGCCGGCACCCTGCTCCTGAAGTCCATCCCGGCGTCGGGCGAAACACTCCCGCTTCAGCCCTCCGGTGATACGGAGATCGGCTGGCACTTCCACCCCGACCACTGGGGTCATGGTTACGCGACGGAAGCTGCTGCCGCAGTCCTTGCCACCGCGCTGCATGGCGGGCTGGACAGGGTGGTGGCGGTGACGGCCCCCGCCAACACGGCATCGCAGAGGGTCTGCCAACGCATCGGGATGACCCGCCTGGGACAGACCAACAGGTACTACAACGCACTCTGCGAGCTCTTCGAAGCCAGGGCGCCCCAGCCCCAGCCGGACTAGCCCGCGCCCTTCCAGAGCCGCTGCCACCACGAACGCGAAGGTTCCGGTTCCGGCGGCGGGGCATCAGCATTCCGGGCGGCACGGCGCTCCCGCCACCGGGAAACCTCCTCCTCCACATCCCGGGTCCTGGTGACCACCGGCGGGCCGCCCTGGAGCTGGCGCCGGGCATCGATGACGCGGCGGTTGAAGTCCGCCAGGAGGTCCCGCACCTGTTGCTCGGTGTACTGCGCGTCGAGCTTGGCGTCCAGTTCGGCGTCCTCAGTGCGGAGCAGGATGGCGGCCGGGCCAAGGCCGCTGATGTTTTCCCGCTGGATGAGGCCCTTGACCCACCAGTCGGGGTCGTAGGACTCCCCCAGACCCGGGATCGGCTTGCCCGCATACTTGAGGTTGTCGAACTTGCCCTGCGCCATCGCGTCCCGCACCAGATACTCAGCCCGGGCGGCGTCGCTGACCTTCTTGCGCTTCTCCCGCTCCTGCGCGTCGAGGGCGTCGAGTGCGGCTTCCTCCTCGGCGCTGATGCCTGCTCCGCGGTAGGACCGGACCTCGGCGGCGCGCTCCAGGCGCTTCCGGAAATCTCCCGCCCCGCCGCTCATTGCTGCCACCGCCTCACGTCGAAATGATGCTTCCTTCCAGTATTCAGAAGGTTCCCGCCCGCTTCAATGCAGGACGCCGTAACCCAAAGCATGGGGCAGGCTTAAGCTGTTCAGGCGGGGCCAGTCGAGGAGGAGTTGCCTATGGATGCCAAGGAATCCGCGGAGCGGACGGAAACGTTCAGTTGGGTGGATCCCCGCGTGGGGCTTGAACAGCTGCCTCGCCTCTCCGGGTTCGACTACCTCTGCAGGATGCGGGACGGGAGCATACCCCGGCCGCCCATGGCGTCGCTGATGAACCTGGCCCTCATCGGGGTGGAACCGGGCCGGGTGGAGTTTGAATGCCGGCCGGGCGAGGCTCACTATAACCCACTCGGGGTGGTGCATGGCGGCCTCGCATGCACGCTCCTCGACACCGTGGTGGGGTGCGCCGCCCACAGCACGTTGCCACTGGGTTTCGGCTATACCTCCATTGATCTTTCGGTCAGCTATCTCCGCCCCATCACGCTCAAGCACACACTTCTGAGGGCGGAGGGCGCCGTGGTGAAGCAGGGGCAGCGCGTCGTCTTTGCGGAGGGCCGAATTGCCGGGCCGGACGGGGAGCTCCTGGCCACCGCAACCAGTTCCCTGCTGGTTTTCGCCGCTGGTCCCCACGAGGCCAAGTAAGCGTACGACGGCGGGAGGTCCCGCCGTCGTACTTTCTACTTGGGTGCCGGGAGGCTTAGCCGGTCAGGCGTTCGCATGTTCGGCGAGGATGGCGTCGATCTGGCCGACGGCCTCCCGCATGCCTTCCTCCATGCCCATCTGGACCATCTGTTCCATCTGCTCTTCCGATTCGAAGGTGGAGACGATGGTCATCCTGGTGCGTCCGCCTGTGTCCTCGAGCGTGACGGTGGCGTGGGTGGTGCCCAGGGACTCGACCGGAGCGCCGTTTTCGTCCGCGAAACCGTCGTCGAACTCCAGCTTGCGGGGAGCCTCGATGGCAGTGAACCGCCACCAGCCGCCGGCCTTTTCACCTTCCGGCCCGGTCATGTAGTAGCCGGCTTTGCCGCCGGACTCGAAATCGAACTGCTCAAAAGTGGCCGGCCAGGTGGGCGGACCCCACCAGCGCTCCAGCTGGCGCGGGTCTTCCCAGAGCTGCCAGACGCGTTCGACTCCGGCGTCGAACTCGGCGACCAGAATGAAGCTGAGCGCCTCAAGATTCTTGGTGGAACTGATAACCGACATTGCAGAACCCTTTCCCTATCCTTCAGCCAGAATGTCGGCGATCCGGCTTACGCGCTGCCGCCAGATCGTCTCATAGTCATCGAGCAGCCGGCGGGCCTTCTGCAACCCTTCATGGTTTCCCCGCACGATCTGCTCCCTTCCGCGCCTCTCCTTCGTTACCAGGGAGGCGCGCTCCAACACCGCCACATGCTTCTGGACGGCGGCGAAGCTCATGGTATAGAGGCCCGCGAGCCCGGAGACCGAGTATTCGCCGGCCGTCACCCGGCGAACAATGTCCCGGCGGGTGGAGTCGGCGAACGCCTGGAAGAGGCGGTCCAGTTCGGTTTCGCTGAGCTGATCTACAACCATTTGGTTGTACGATAATCGCGGATACTGCCCCTGTCAATGATTTTTGCCAGCCTTGATTCACGGCGGCGCGCAGCCTGCGGCGGTATCTTGAAGCCCATGGGCATCTTCCTCGCCGGGGCCGGTCCGGACTATGACGCGTTTCCGGAAGTGTTCAAGCATTTTGTCCAGGCCCTGCCTCCAAGGCAGGGAAAAGATAGTCCGGCCCGGATTGCCGTGGCCGTCCACTCCCGTGACGGGAACCCGCAGGATGCCCTCCGGGCGTACGTCCAGCCGCTCAGGGCACTGGCCTCCTGTGACGTGGTGCCGGTCCTGCTGGGCGACGGAAATCCGGCCGGTCCGGGAATTTTCACAATGGCCGACGGCATCGTGGTGGGCGGCGGGCTGACTCCGGCGGACCAGGCCGTGGCGGTGGACGAAGACACGGCGGTTCTCCTGTCCGGCGCCGGGGCCGAACACTTTCAAGTGATAGGCGGCGGCAACTGCTGTGATATCCGCAGGGCAGGCGAAGGCTGCAGCGTGGCTGTCCGGCCCGCCGGCACCTGACGGGAGCTAAGCGTCGAAGTGCGTCTGGACCCTGGTGCCCTGCAGCTGTTCAACCAGTTCCGTGGCCACGTCCCGCAACTTGCGGTTGCGGTTACTGGAGACCTTGGTCAGGATCTCCATCGCTTCTGATTGCGAGCACCTGTTCTGCGCCATAATGACGCCGCAGGCCAGGTTGATGGCCGTCCTGTGTTCCATGGCCGCCTCAAGGTCCTCCGCCCGGTTCTCAGCGGTTTTGATGCGGACGGAGAGATGAAGGGTGCTGTGCGCAGCGGCACCAAAGCCCACGGCCTTGTCGTAGACATTCGGGGTGAAGACGCCCGGCCTGGAGGCAAAAAAGTTCAGTGCGGCGCTGGCTTCGCTGCTGATTTCCAAAGGCACGCCCAGTGAACTGTAGATGCCTGCCTCCGCGAACCTTTTGTTGAGCTCGGGCCATCGGGAGTCCGAGGCGACGTCGTCGATAATCACCGGTGACATTTCCCTCAGGGCCCTCATGCAGGGGCCATCACCGATGGCCTGCTCAATGTGGTCGAGCCCAATGGCACGATCACTGCTGCCTGCAACGGTAGTGGGCCTGCGCCTCAGCTTGACGGTGACTGCGCATTCGATGGCATCGCCTGCTGCCTCGGAAACCGCTGCTGCTGCCAGTCCCGAGAGTCCCGACAGGAACTCCACTCCGTCTTCGGCGCGCACCAGGATGTCTTGTAGCTGTGCGACCGATTCGTTGTCCGGTGAATTCGACATGCGCCTATCCTATGTCCCGCCCATAGAACGCGGGCGGTGTTGCTCTGAAAGAAACAGGCGGACCGGCTGCCACCCCGCTCTGCAGCCGGCCCACCCCCCGCAAGGCGCCTATTCGGGCACCTCCATCTGGAAACCGCACTGGCAGTGCAGTACCTGCGTTGTCAGGTAGACGTCCAAGGCGTCCTCGAATGGCTTGTCAGTGAAGGCCGGCGCAATGAGCCTGCGCAGCTCGGAGCCCGTCTTTTGCATTGGCTGGCCACAGTGGACAAACTGCCCGCCAAAGGCCAGGACGCCGTCAATGCGGTTCTTGGGACCCTCCGGATTTATGGACATCGTCAGGCCGCGGCAGGGTAGCTGGACAGGATGTAATCGGCCGCTGCCGGGCCCACCATCCGAAGCCTGGTGTCGGTGAGGTCGATGCCGGCGCGGTGCATCGCGGCCCGGAAGGTGACATCCGGTTTGGCTTCCAGACCGTTGATCAGGCACCAACTGACGTAAAGCCCATAGAGGCAATCGGCAGACATGGGGCAGTCGGTATCGAATTCCGGAACGGTGGCTTCAGCAAGGAACTGTGAGAAATGCGAGGCAGCCATGATGGCTCTCTTTCGCTGGTGTGCATCCATCCGCCGTGGTGCTACAGCGGTCACTCCCGAAGGCCCTGCACTAGGTCCGGAAGGGCAGGTCGCCACAAATGTGACGCCTACCACTGAAAAATTTACGCACTCTGCGTGCTTCTGTCCAATGGGACTTTTCCCCTGCCGGCAGCCAAGTCCTTGCCCAGCCAAGCCCGGATCCAGAAAAGCTCGACTGTGGCATCAAACAGGTAGACCCTGCTGATGCGCCCACTCAAGGCGTAATACAAGTCAATTGCAGCGAGCGTTACGGCAGCACCGATGCCGAGTCGCCTTGCAACGGCCGCGCTTTCCCTGTCGGGGGTGGCACGCACTTGTTCAAGGCCGATGGCGATGAGCAGGCCCGATACCGTGCGCACTAGCCATTTATCTGCCTTAGGTCCGCTCACGGCCTCGAAGCTGCGCATATGGACGAGCGGCCACAAGCCGTTGATGATGTAGAAGGTTCCTTGCAGTTTTGCTGTTTTGGAAGGCTGCATCGACGTCCTCGCTCCTTCGAATGGTCCTGTCATGGTCCCCTGCCGCCGGTTAACGCCAGGGCTTATTCGTCGACACTCGCGCAAGTCACTCGTCGAAATGCGTACGCAGGGCGGAATCCGGCGAAACTGATTCGATGATGCCTGCCGCTACGTCCCGCAGCTTGATGTTGCGGCTGTTGGACGCCTTCCTGAGGATGGCCATCGCTGATTCCTGGCTGCAACGGTTCTGTGCCATGATCACGCCGACAGCAATATCGATGGCCGTCCGCGATTTCATCGCGGCCTCCAGATCCTCCTTGGCATCCCTCAACTGGGCGAGGCGCAGTTCAAGCCGCAGCGTCTTGGCGGACTGCTCGCCGAACAACTCCGCACGTGCGATGTCCTCCGGGGAGAATCCATGCACTGCCGTTGAGTAGATGTTCAAAGCGGCCGAGGAATCTCCCTCAAGGTGCAGGGGCACGCCCAGAATTGAACCGACGCCGTGGGCCGAGACTGCCTGCACATATTCCGGCCAGCGCTGTTCCTCTGCCACATCCGCAACGTACGTGGTCTTTCCTGTGCGCATGGCAGTAAGGCATGGTCCGTCGCCGAATGCGTACTGCAGGTCGTCCATGACACGCGCCCTGGGTGTACTGGAGGCGATAGAGACGGGCCGCTTCCGGCGCGCCACCGTCACGTTGCAATGCACCTCTCCCCCGGCGGGGGCCAGGAGGGAAGCCGAGAAAACGGCGAGTTCCTGGAAAAAGTCCTGGGCGTCGTCGGCCTGCAGGACGAGGTCCTGGAGGCGGGAAATGATGCCGTCCTGCATGACGGCGAGAGCGGTGTAACCGTCTGCAGCCCTCGGCAAAGCGTCGGCGGTGTGGGGCAAAGCGTCCATGGCACTTCCTGAAGTCGAGCTTTCAGCCACATCCAGTTTTTCCCGTGCGGCTTAAGACGCCCACTTCCAAACGTTTCCCCAGCCTACATTGAATTCAACCGGTAAAGGGGCAAGCCGGGTTGTCTGACCCGGCGCCGAGGACGACTCGGAGGGTTATGCTGGTTATGGAGTGGGAAAAATCTTTCCGCTCCCGGCCCAGCAGGGGGCATTTCCAAGAACAGCCTCGTCCTGCACAGAAGGTCGGCTACCATGCCACAGCAGCTCCCCCTGGATGAACTCACTCTCGCAATGTCCCGCATCAACGGCCTGCTCCTGACCGAGGAGAAGGTGGATCGCGCTGTCCAACTGCTGGCCGAAGGTATCCGGGATGCCTTTCCCAGCAGTTCGGGTACGGGAGTCTCGCTCATGGACGAACAGGGAAACAGAACCAGTACCGGCGCCACAGATGGCCTTGTCCTGGAGGCAGACGCGGCCCAATACGAGCTCGGCGAAGGTCCATGTATCACTGCCTGGGCCACCGAACGCACAGTGGTGATCCACGATGTCCGCTCCGAAGACCGCTGGCCGTTGTGGTCCCAAGCGGTAAAGGACCTCGCCATCCGGTCAGTCATCAGCGCACCGTTAGTGGCTGGCACGCGTTGCCTCGGGGCTCTGAAAATCTATTCAACCCAGCCCGGCGCGTACGACGCTGCCACTGCCCGGCCACTGGAAAAACTCGTGGTCCCCGCAGCGACGCTGCTGGACAACATCCAGAGCGCTGATGCTCCGCAACGCTTCACCCAGGTCCTGGCCTCTGCCCTGAACAGCCGGGATACCATCAACCGCGCCCAAGGCTTCCTGATGCACCTGCACGGCCTTGACCAGGCCACGGCCCTTCAGCAGCTCGTGGAGCTCTCCAAGGCCAGCAGGCAGTCACTCTTGAACATCAGCACCGAGATCCTCACCGGAACCAAGAGAACCCCTGATGACGGACCATGAAATGAGCGGCCCCGACTCCTCGGCGGGTCTTGAACAGGAGCAAAGCCGGCTCCTGCGCAAAGCCCTGCAGGGCTCCGGCCTCAGGCATGGAGATCTGTGGCTCCGCTACTTCAGCATTGGAGGAACTGTGGGTGAATACGAAGTAGACGCCTACATCCAGTCGCTGTTTTCCCTGCCGCCGGGCCAGCGCGACCTGCTGGCGCATGCTGCAAATGAATTGATCGACGAGCTGCCGCCACTGCCCCGGGCACCGTACCTGCAGGACCTCATCCAATAAAAGGAGCCGCATCGCTGGGAGCCCGCCGAATGCCAGCCCAGGCTGATCGCCTGAACGAGCGCACCGCGGCGCCCTCCCGCCGTCGTACATCCTTCTGAACCGAAGCAGCCTCCCTGTGAGCCGAGGGACGGCAGGAAGGCCTTGGCCCTATGCTGGAACTATGGCGCAGCAACTTCCCCTTGACGAGCTCAGCACGGTGATCGCTCGCATCCAGGGGCTGCTGCTCACCGAGGAAAAGGTGAACACGGCAGTCCGGCTCCTTGCCCAAGCGGCCAAAGAGTCGGTTCCGGGCACCATCGGAGCGGGAGTGTCCCTCATGGATGCCCGTGGACGCCGGACCAGCAGCGGGTACACCGACAGGATTGTGGCCGAGGCCGACGCTACACAATACGAGCGCGGGGAGGGTCCGTGCCTGACCGCCTGGGCCACGGAAAAGCCCGTGCTGCTCGAGGATATCCGGGCTGAAACCCGCTGGCCGGACTGGCGCAGGGCGGTGGCAGGGCTGCCCGTGCGTTCGGTTGTCAGCGCTCCCCTCATCGCGGGCAAAGAGACCATCGGCGCACTGAAGTTGTATGCCGCGGAGCCCAACACCTATAACGAGTCCAGCACCACCCTGCTGCAACTTTTTGCAGCGCCGGCCGCCACGCTGCTTTCGCACATCCAGGCCAGCGAGGCACCCCACAAAATGACCGAGGGCCTGCAGGCCTCCCTGTACACCCGCGACCTTGTGAACCGGGCCTGCGGCGTGCTGATGGAGCGTATGGGCCTGACCCATGAAGCAGCGCTGCAGTGGCTGATCAGGCATGCCCGCGACGAAAACACAGCACTGCAGGACATCAGCGCACGAGTCCTGGCCGGGACGCCGGCATCCGGATCGTAGGCCGTACCCATGGGTTTCGATCCTAATGAACCGGAACAACGGCGCAGGCTCCGTTCGGCCATGAGGGCCGCCGGCATCTCCATATCCGAGCTGTGGCTGAAGTATTTTGGGATGTCCGGAGACGCCGGCGAGTACGAGGTGGAGGCCTACCTGCAGGGGCTGCTGTCGCTGCCGCCCGTGCAGCGCGACCTGCTGGCGCTGGCGGCCAATGAGCTGATTGACGATCTCCCCCGGCCCCGCGCGCCGTATTCTGACGATTTCGACGGCGGTCCGGGTCCTGCCCCTGCCGCATCGGAGATCCGGGAAGATGGCATCGGCCGGCAGGCGGAACCGGACGAGTAGATCAAGGACCGGGCATATCAATAGGTCCGGTACCGGCGTAGTGTCGGTACTAGGAGATTTCGGGATACCCATCAGATCCAGGGGTTGAATGCACAGGTCCGCCGCGTAGAGAGCGGAGGCCGCCAGCCAGGGGCAACTGCCCAGGGCGCACCTATGGATCGAGGGCCCATGGCCCAGGACAGCAGATTTACCACTTTGGACCGGATGCAGGATCTGCTCCTCGAAAGCCCCGGGTTCCCCGAGTTCCTCCTTGGCCTGGCCACGATCTCCGCCTCGCTTCTGGGATCCGATGGCACTGTCACCTGCACCATCACAGTGGAACGCGGCGGAGGAGCTGCAACGGTTGCCAGCAGCAGCGATGAGGGCCGCCGGCTGGATGAAACGCAGTACTCGTTCGGCGACGGACCATGCCTGACTGCCGCACGGCAGCAGCGCCTGGTGTTGATTGCGGACCTGGAAAACGACGAACGCTGGAGCGATTACTTGGAGGCTGCCCTCCAGGAGGGCGTTCGCTCCGTGCTGGCCGTACCCATCCCCACTGACCCCTTCTCGCATGCCGGATTGAACTGCTATGCAGGCACGGCGGGCACCTTCAATGAGGAGACAGTGGGGCTTCTCGAAGAGCACGCCGCCGCCATGTCGCGTGTCCTGAGAATCGCCCTGCGGCTGCACGGAACTGACGCGCATCCAGAGCACCTTCGCGCCGCCCTGAGGTCGCGGGCAGTGGTGGACGCGGCCGTCTCCCTGATCATGCTCCAGCAGCATGGCGGCCGTGAAGATGCCCTGCAGATCCTGCAACTGGCCGCCAAGTCAACCAACCGCCGAATGCACGACATCGCCACTGACATCGTGCACGGAGCCGGACTTCCCGGAACAGAGGGGGACGGAGAATAGAAATGTATCCCTACGGAGCCGATGGTCCCGAAGGATCGGATTTTGCCGCCGAAGTACGGCGGGGCACAGCGGAGCGTTTCCGGAAGACCGACCTTCCGCTGGCCAAATTGTGGACCTATTACTACGGGCTGGGCGGCGGAATCGACGAGATGTCACTGGACGCCTATCTTCATGAGGCACTTGACATCCCGTCGGGTCAGGTTGCCTTGATCGCCATGGCCATGACGGAACTGTTGGAAGGCGAATCGCTATGACCAACCAGGAGTCCGGCGCCGGAAACTTCAGCATCGTGCCGCAGGCGGCCCCGGTTCCCGTCCCGGACGTGGAGACGCGGCTGAAGGAACTGGTCCTGAACAGCAAGGATGTGGCCGGCTTCCTTACCGATCTGGCGCTGATTGCCGCTGCCCGGCTGTCCTCCCCGGGCAACCGGATCCACAGCGGCGTGACGGTCATGCGGCGCAAGAGGCCCCAAGTTGTGGCCAGCAGCGACGCGGCAGCCCGTGCCTTGGACGAATTGCAAAACGGGTACAGGGACGGCCCCTGCCTGACCGCCCTCCGGAACCGAACCACGCTCCTGGTTCCTGATCTGGCCGCAGAGCGCCGCTGGGCCCACTACACCAAGGCCGCCCAGGAGAACGGTGTCTCATCCATCCTTGCCGTGCCGCTGGACCTGGCCGGTGAGGCCGAGGCCGTGATGAACTTGTATTCCGGCTGCAGCAACGGATTCACGGACGAGGACATTTCCACGGCGGAAGCGTTCGCCAACCAGGCGGCGACTTCGCTGCGCCTGGTTCTTCGCATCGCCCAACTCAACGAAGCCCGGAATGACCTCGCAGTCGCCATGCAGTCCCGCACGGTGATTGACATGGCCATCGGCGCCATCATGGCCGAAAACAGGTGCAGCCGGGACGCGGCCTTCAAAATCCTCACCAAGGCCTCCAGCACACGCAATATCAAGCTGCGGGACGTGGCAGCGGCCGTCATCGCTTCCATTTCGGGCGAGAAGCAGATCGATACCTACTTCGACGAATAGGCGTACGGCTACGCCGCCCCTACTGCCGTGATGAGAATCACTTGCAATAATTGCCGTTTCGGTTGAGGCACTTCGCCGACTCTGGGCACTATGGAAAAGCAGGGCCGCCAGCGACGGGCTCACGCTCGCGACGGTTCGGTGTGCTTGGTCACATCACCCCTGCACCGGTTGCTAATACTCAAAGCAGCCTGCACCATGGAAGCAAGGGAATGCGCTTTCCCACCTGCAGTCCGTCCTCATCGACGAGGACACGGTCCGGGCAAAGAAGATTCCGGGCCGCCCACCGCATGAAATGGAAGTTGAATAATGACGTTCGATGCCAATGACTCCGTGACCCTCAAGATCTGGGACCGGTCAGCCCTCCACCACACGCTTGACGCCGCGGTGAGTGACCTCTCGGCCCGCCACAACACCACCACGTGCCGCATTGCTGTCACCTGCAGCGGGCCCAACACGTTCACGTTGAGCGTCCGCGGCGAGGACCGGGCACTGGCCTCCGTCTAACTCGCGAAACAAAACTGCAGCGGACGACGGCGGGAGGTAACCGCCGTCGTCCGCTTCAGTTGACTGCCCTCCCGGAAGTCCCTCAGCTGTGGGTGGGTTCCTCCACCAGGGCTGTGGCGATGCTGTCTGCGTCATTCAGGGCGGCCAGGTAGCGTTCGGCATCGAGGGCGGCGGCGCAACCGGTGCCGGCGGCTGTAATGGCCTGCCGGTAGCGGTGGTCCACGGCGTCACCGCAGGCGAAAACGCCGGACAGGTTGGTGACAGTGGTGGGTGCATCCACCTTGATGTAGCCGTCCTCGTCCAGGTCCACCTGCCCGGTCAGCAGTTCGGTGCGCGGGACGTGACCGATGGCGACGAAAATCCCCGTAGCGGCCTGATGCCGCGTCTCCCCCGAACGCGTGTCCCTCAGCGTCACCCCGGAGACCTTCCCATCACCGTGGATCGCCGTAACTGCGGAGTTCCAGGCGAACGTGATCTTGGGGTTGTCCTTTGCGCGCTGCGCCATGATCCGGGACGCACGCAGCTCCTCGCGGCGGACGACGACGGTGACGGACTTTCCGAACCGCGTCAGGAACATCGCTTCCTCCATGGCCGAGTCACCGCCGCCGACGACGATGATGTCCTGTTCACGGAAGAAGAACCCGTCGCAGGTGGCGCACCAGGACACCCCGTGGCCGCTGAACTTCTTCTCCTCCGGCAGGCCGAGTTCCTTGTACGCCGAGCCGGTTGCGAGGATGACTGCCGGGGCCCGGTGGGTCTCACCGCCGCCGGTGACCACAGTCTTGACGTGACCCTTCAGCGAAACTTTCGTGACGTCGTCGAACACCACCTTGGCGCCGAACTTCTCAGCCTGTTCCTGCAGCCCGTCCATGAGCTCGGGGCCCTGGATGCCGCCCGGGAAGCCGGGAAAGTTTTCCACCTCCGTGGTGTTCATCAGCGCGCCGCCCGCCGTGACGGATCCGGCCAGCACCAAGGGTTCCAGGCCCGCACGGGCGGCGTAGATGGCGGCGGTGTAGCCGGCGGGGCCGGAACCGATGATGATCAGCTGTTCGGTTGCGGGTTGGTGGTTCGCATCAATGGTCACGGCGGGCTTCCTTTGCTTTCGGGCGTTCGGGAACAGGCTTCCGGGTGTCCGGGTGCTGACCCGTTTATCGAGGGACTCGTGGGTCAGCGGCCGGCGGGATACGGTTTTAATTGTGTGCGTTAATGTGCGCGCGGCTCCTACAGAATCTACGCGGACGGCAAGGAAAAGTGTGGCATCACGTCGGAACACCAGTGGGAAGGAAGAGTCCATGACGCAGCCTTCTGCCCAAGCCCGCCTGCACCAGGCGCGGCCCACTGGGCTGAGCCGTGCCTCGCTTAATGTGATCCCGGCGGTGCTGGTCTCGGCGTCAGGCTTTCTGCTGTTTGTCCGCGAGGACCGCCTTTCCGGCTTCCTGCTCCTGGCCGCCGCCCTTGTACTGGCCGCAATGATCAACCGCCGGTTGCTCATCGACCTGGCACTGATCGCCGTTGGGTTGACCGCGATGAGCCTGGTGCCCATCACCACGGACATCAGCACCGGACATATGGCCGTGATGGGCACGGCGATGATTCTGGCCGTTGGTATTCCGTACGTCGTTTCGCGGTTCATCAACAAGGAGCATGCCATCCGGTTCCCTGTCCGGACCGGGGAGCCGTGGACCCGCGCCGAGAAGTGGTATTTGCCCGCGGTCCTGGTGATCGGGTACGCGCTGATGCCGGTCTATATGATCCGGACCGGCGTCTACAACAACTGGCCTGCCGTCAGCGACCCGGAGGGCATTGCCAGGCTTTTCCTGGGGACCAACGTGCTGGGCATCTGGGATGAGCTGTTCTTCATTTGCACGGCATTCACGCTCCTGCGCCGGCACCTCCTGGACTGGCAGGCCAACCTGCTCCAGGCCGTGCTCTTCACATCCTTCCTGTGGGAGCTGGGATTCCACGCCTGGGCGCCGTTCTTCATCTTCCCGTTTGCGCTGCTGCAGGCGCGGCTGTTCACCATCACCAGGTCGCTGTCCTACATTGTGAGCGTGCATCTGCTGTTCGATTTCGTGCTGTTCCTGGTGCTGATCCACGCACACAACCGGGAATGGATCGACATCTTCCTGTACTGACATCTTTTGCTCTCGACGGGCACTGATGCGGCGCCCATAGTTGAAGCGTGCAGACACCCGACCCTGAACTTCAGGCCCTGCGGCAGCGTGCGGCGAACGGTGATTCCGACGCCGTGGATGAACTGGTTGAACGCGCCGCCGAACGCGGGGACCTGGCCGAACTGCGGCGGCTGGCGGAGTCCGGCAGCAGGGACGCGGCGGACCAACTGGTGGAAACCGCCGGCGAACAGGGCGACCTTGATGAGCTCCGGCGCCTGGCCGCCGCAGGCAACTCGGACGCAGCCGACGTGCTGGCAGAACTCGAAGAGGAATCGGGCAGCGAATAGCCCCTGCCGCTAACGAGGCTTTCGCGGATGCAGGCGAAGGCCTGAGGTGAGATGCGCGGGAAATCCCGCGCGACGTGGATGGCGTTGTTGCCGCCGCATTGCTGCTGCCGGCTGCACCCTCGACACCACGAGAGGCTCCCCGGATCCCAGGTGGAGACCTGACTTCTTTGCATGCAGCAAGAGACCCCGCCCTCGACGGGGGTTGACAGGCTGGATCTTATGTCTAATGCTTAAACGAAAGTTTGTGCAGTGGCGCACACTCGATTGGAGCAGTCAATGAAAGACATGTATTTCCAGCCCAAGCACACCTCGATGTCCCGCAGAAGCCTCCTTTTGGCCGGACTGGGAACGGCCATGTCAGTCCCCTTCCTGGCTTCCTGCGCTGGTTTTGATACAAGTGGCGCGGCCGCCGGGGAAGGGACTGTCGGCTTCCTTTCCACACAGTTCACGCCCGTTGAGGAGAAACAGCGGTATGAGGCGGTGCTGAAGAAATTCGCGAAGGCACCGGTCGCATACAACTCCGTGGATCCGGGCGTCTTCTCCTCCACTGTCAGCACCCAGGCTTCCGCCGGCAACATCAAAACCTCCCTGCTTGGCGGGCTGCACGGTGAGCTCGCCCCACTCGCCGAGTCCCTTGAGGATGTGGACAACCTGCTCCGCGATCTTTCCGGCCGTGGTTTCACCAAGGAGATGCTCGAGCTGACGAAAGTGGGCGGCTCTACATCCCGCTACGTCCCCTGGATGCAGGCCACATACGTGGTGGCCGTGAACAAGAAGGCCCTTGAGTGGCTGCCGCCCGGAGTGGACGTCAATGATCTGACCTATGAGGGTTACCTTGCGTGGGCGAAGGCAGCACAACAAGGCGCCGGCCGCCCTGTTTTTGGCATGCCCGCTGGCCCCAAGGGCCTGCATCACCGCTTCTACCAGGGCTTCCTGCTGCCCAGCTTCACGGGTGGCCAAATCACCACATTCCGGAACGAGGACGCCGTCACAGCCTGGACCTACATGCAGGAGTTGTGGTCCGCCCTGACCCCTGCATCCACCAACTACGACAACATGCAGGAACCCCTGGCGCGTGGCGAGGTGCTGGTGGGATGGGACCACGTTGCGCGGCTGGTCAATGCACCAGCCAACAACCCGGAAGAGTGGTTGATGGTCCCCGCACCGCGAGGCCCCAAAGGCCGCGGATACATGCTGATCATCGCCGGCCTCGCACTGCCCAGGAACGGCAAGGACAGGGACCTGGCAGAAAAGGCCATCCGTGCCCTGTCCGAACCCTTGTCCCAGATCGAGACACTGCGCAGCAACGCCTTCTTCCCCGTTGTCCAGACGGAACTCCCCTCGGACTTGACGGGAGCCATTGCGCTGGAAGCCGCCGCCGTCCGGCGGCAGCAACGATCTGAAGGCGCACTCCTTGCCCTTCCCCCGGTGGGGCTGGGAGCGAAGGAAGGCGAAGTATCCCAAATCTTCAAGAACTGCTTCCAGCAGATTTGCCTGGAAAACCGCCCCATCCGGCAGGTCCTTGATGCCCAGGCGACACAGCTCAACACCATCCTGCAGGGTTTGAATGTTCCGTGCTGGGCACCAGATCCCATCTCAACGAAGTGCGAGGTAGCGTAATGGCCGTCGAGGCACCACCCACTCACGCCGAAACCCTGGCCCCGCCCCGCCGGCGCAAAATACCGCCCGCGATCCTGCTGATTGCCCCTTCGGTGGTCTTTATGGCGCTTCTTCTTGGCTGGCCCGTTATCCAGGGGATACTCCAGGCTTTCCGTGATGAAAACGGCTTCACGCTGGACTTCGTCGCCCGGATGGTCCAGGACCCCTACTTCTGGCCTGCCGTGCGCAACACCCTGTTGCTCATCGTGGTGATGATTCCGCTGCAGTTCGCGTTGGCGATCGGCATGGCGCTAATGCTGCGGACCAATCCCCGGTTACACAAGGTCCACTTCTTTGTCTGGGCCATACCCCTGGCACTCAGCGACCTTGCAGCGGGACTCGTCTGGCTCGCAATCTTCAACGATCGTGGCTACCTGAACTCGATCCTGTCATGGTTCGGCATCGAAGGCGGCTCCTGGCTGGCCTACGACAACCAGGCGAGCATGTTCATGTGCGTCCTGATCGCTGAACTCTGGCGGGCAACCTCGCTGGTGCTGATCATCGTGGTGGCAGGCCTGCAGGGCATTCCCAAGGACTACGACGAAGCCGCCCAGGTTTTCGGCGCCACGTTCTGGCAGCGGCTGCGGCACGTGACCCTGCCACTGTTGAAGCCGAGCCTTCAGGTCGCCCTCATTCTCCGGACAATCCTCGCCTTCCAGACGTTTGCCGTGGCCCAGGCCCTCACCGGACAAAACTTCCCCCTTGTGGTGGGCGAGACCTACCGTTGGTACACCGGCCTGCAGAACCCCAACGTCGCCGCTGCGCTGGCACTGGTCATCCTCGTCGTCTCGATGCTGACGTCGATCTTCTACCTGCGGGCACTCCGCGACAAAAACCAGGGAGGGCTCCGATGAGCACACCAGTGGACACAACCCCCATCGCGCGGCAGAAACGCAACCGCTTCCTGCTCCAGGCCGCCTGCATCGCCGTCTCACTTTTTATGCTGGTCCCCATCTACCTGATCTCGCTCGCGGCGTTGTCCACGAGGGACTCCCTCAACCAGTTTCCGTTGTCGCTGCTGCCCACCAACCTGTCCGTTGAGACGCTCAACGCGTTCCTTGGGTCCACCGGGATCTTCGGAGCCCTGGGCAACTCGCTGATCGTTGGGCTGGGAACACTGCTCCTCGCCGCTGTTATCGGTGTTCCCGCCGGATATGCGCTTGCCCGCTACACCTTCAAAGGCAAAGACCCCTACCAGCTGTTCCTGCTCTTCACCCGCGCCCTTCCCATCGTGGTCCTCTCCGTTCCCTTGGCCAGGCTCTTCCTGACGGTGGATATCTACGACACGACGTACGCCGTGATCCTGCTGCACACCGCGCTTGCCTTGCCGACCACAATCCTCATCTCGGCCAGCGTTTTCCTCAGCGTGCCCATCGACGTGGAGGAGGCGGCGAGGCTCTTCGGCTGCACACCGCTTGGAGCCTTCGCCAGGGTGGTCCTGCCCATGGCGCTGCCGGGCCTGGCGGCGGCGTCCATCTTTACGTTCGTTATGTCCTGGAATGAGGTCCTGGGCGCCTCCATCCTGACCCTGGACCACCGCACATTGCCTGCCCAGGTGCTCAGCTCATTGTCCGACTCGCCACTGGCATACCGGTTTGCCGGCGGCTTTGCACTGGTGATCCCGTCCATCATCTTCATTGCGCTGATGCGCCGTTACCTCACCAACATGTGGGGCTCAACCATCCGTTAGGTCCGCCCGACCTACCACCGCACTTCAGAAGGAGCCGATCGTGGCTGATATCCAGATCTCCAACCTCGTTAAGACCTATCCGGGCGGATCCGAACGGGCCACCGATGACGTGTCCCTGCAGATCCAGGACGGCGAATTTACTGTCCTCCTGGGCCCCTCCGGCTGCGGCAAGACAACCCTGCTGCGCATGATCGCCGGGCTCGAACTTCCCGATTCGGGCTCCATCTCCATCGGCGGCCGGGACGTGACCTACCTGCCGCCCAACAAGCGCAACCTGTCCATGGTGTTCCAGTCCTACGCAGTGTTCCCCCACCGCAAAGTCCGTTACAACATCGGTTTCGGGCTGCGCATGGCAAAAGTGCCCGCGGAGGAAATCGAACGCAAGGTGCAGTGGGCGGCGGACCTGCTGCAGCTGGGCCCGTACCTGGACCGGCTTCCCGCCAACCTGTCTGGCGGCCAGCGCCAGCGCGTCGCCGTCGCCCGGGCCATTGTCATGGATGCCGACGTCCTGCTCATGGATGAGCCGCTCTCCAACCTGGACGCCCTGCTGCGGCTGACCTTCCGGTCGGAACTGAAAAAGATCGTCCAGGACCTGGGCACCACCACCGTGTACGTCACTCACGACCAAAGCGAGGCGTTGTCCCTCGGTGACCAGGTGGCCGTGATGCGCAAAGGCCGGATCGCCCAGCTCGGCGACCCGCTGGACGTCTACGATGCACCGGCGGACCGCTTCGTGGGCGGCTTCATCGGCTCTCCGCCCATGAACTTCATGGATGCCGCAGTGAGTCACGACGGCGGGACCCTTGTCCTGGGCGAACAGCAGCTTATGGCGCCGTCCATCCTGCGGTCCTTCGCCGGAAGGAACGTCCTGCTGGGCGTCCGGGCCGAAAACGTGACGGTGAGCAACGAGCGTTCCTCGGGAGACGTCGCGGCCACGGTCCTGGTGGTTGAACCAATGGGCTCAACCATTCTCCTCACGGTAGAAGTGGACGGCCACACCCTGAAAGTCCAGGCGCCGCCGACGTTCCGCACGGCACCCCACAAGACGATCTGGCTCGGCTTTGCCCCCAACACCATGCGCGTCTATGACCGCGAAACCTCGATGGCTCTGGAGGCCAATTGAACCCCGTCACTTCCGTTTCCAAGGAACAGCTCCGCAGCGCCGCCATTGAGGTCCTGCGCCTCAATGACCTCGGCACCATGACCAGCGCCGCGCCGAACCTCTACCCGCACATGTGGAGCTGGGATGCGGCGTTCGTAGCCATAGGACTGGCCCGTACCAGCGTCCCGCGCGCCGTTACCGAGCTGCGTACCCTGCTCAAGGCCCAGTGGGCAACCGGAATGATCCCGCATATTGTGTTCAGCGACAATGACACCGGCTATTTTCCCGGCTTTGACCGCTGGGGAACGGCGAACGCGGCAGCCCTGCCCCCAGGTGTGAAGAGCAGCGGAATCTGCCAGCCCCCGGTGCACGCCATCGCGCTTCGCCATATCGTTGACCGCGGCCGGGAAAATGGCGGCGCGGACCAGGCAGCAGCCGAAGAGTTTCTTGCCGAGTCCTTTGACGGCTGGCTCGCGTGGCACCGCTGGCTCGCCACGGTCCGGGACCCCGACGGTGTTGGCCTCATCGAGATCCACCACGGCTGGGAATCCGGCTTCGACAATTCCCCCCGCTGGGATGGACCTTACGCTCGCGTGGTTCCCGGCGACGTCGCCCCCTTCACACGGCGGGACACCCTGCACGTGGCGGACGTCAGCGAACGGCCGGACGATGCCGAGTACACAAAGTACCTCTGGCTGGTCCAGCAGATGTCGGATGCAGCCTTCGACGACGACGCGGTACAGCAAGTGGTCCACTTCCGGGTGCGGGACGTGTTCTTCTCCGCCATCATGGCCGCCTCCAGTGCAGTTCTGGCCGACCTTGCCGATGAAATCGGGAAGGGCGGGGAAGCTGAAGAACTGAGGCTGATGGCTGCCCGCTTCCAGGCCGGAGTGGCATCAACTGTGGATCCCTCGACCGGCCTGGCCCGGGACTACGACGTGCTGGCCGGAGAGTGGATCGGCACCGAAACCATCTCCGGTTTTGCCCCGCTCGTTTCCGGCGGAGACCCGGACCTCCTGGCCGCCCAGCGCAAGCTGCTGCAAGGACCGCGATGGATGGGCTTCCCGGACCTCCGGTTCCCGCTGCCGCCGTCGACCTCGCCTGCAAGCGACGCTTTCAGGCCCCGGACGTACTGGAGGGGGCCGGTGTGGCCTTTCCTCAACCTCCTGCTGGGCTGGGCCGCTGCCAGGGACGGCGAAGCCGGGCTTTACAGCCAGCTCAGGTCGGCTTCGCTTGAACAGCTGGCCGATCTGCAGTTCGGGGAGTACTACGAACCATTAACCGGCGAACCTTTGGGGAGCCTTGCCCAGGCCTGGACCGCGGCTGCTGCCCTGGAGTGGATGGGAGCTGAGCCTGCTCCGGGACAATCCGGAGAGAACCCCCAATGAACTCAATTCCGGCGTCCCAGGAAAGAATCATCGTGGGGCTGGATATCGGCGGCTCGAAGACGCACGGTGTCAGGGTCGACGGCGGCCGGGTCACCCGGGACGAGGTTGCGGGGAGCGCCAACGTCCAGAACGTGGACAAGTCCACTGCCAGTCGAAACCTTGAAGGGCTTATGTCTGCCCTTGGCGGCGTGGAGGCTGACGAGGTGTATGTCGGGGCCGGCGGGATCGACACTGAACAGGACGCCGCCAACCTCCGGAAGCTCATTTCGCCATATGCTCCACGCGCGAAGGTAGAAATTGTCCACGACACCAGACTGATCCTGGCAGCAGCAGGCCAGGACGTGGGGATGGCGCTGATCGCCGGCACGGGCTCCGCCGTCTGGGGAATCAACCATGCCGGTGAAGAAGCCAGGAGCGGGGGCTGGGGCTACCTGCTGGGCGACGAAGGCAGCGGTTACTGGTTCGGACGGGAAGCTGTACGCCACAGCCTCCGGCAGAACGATCTGGGCCTTCCGCCGGACGAGCTTACACGGCTGCTGCTGTTCGAGTGCGGGCTGGAACACGCCGCAGAGCTGATCAGCCACTTCCACACCAACCACGACCGACGCTACTGGGCGCAACGGTCCGGGGCGGTTTTCGAGGCGGCGGGCCGCGGGCACGTGCTCAGTCAGGCCATCATCCGCGAGGGCGGATGGCATTTGGCGGACCAGGTGGTGCAGGTTGCCCGGCGCCTCGCCCTGATTGGGCCGGTGGTAGTCGGCGGCGGGCTCGGAGTCCACCAGCCTGCGCTTGTGGAAGCTCTGAATGTCCACCTGGCCGGGGAAGGCCTGCCCGCCGCCCGGCCCCTCGCGGTCGAGCCGGTTTTTGGTGCCTTCCACCTGGCCGGCGCCCTCCTCGCCGCCGACGCCGTGCCGGCCACTGGAGTTCCCTGAGCCTGTGGGGAAGTAGGCTTGTAGACCGGGAAAGGGGGCGGCTGTGACAGTTGAAAGAATGCCTGCGAGTCTGGGCGGGGCAACCTCGCATGGGCATCTTCTGGAGCTGATCCGTTCGGCAGACGGACTATCGCGCCAGCAGCTGCTGTCGACCACCGGAATGTCGCGTGCCACGCTTTACGAACGGCTGGATACACTCACCCGCCGCGGCTACATCTATGAGGCGGAACCCCTCACTTCCACGGGCGGCCGGCCTTCCCGGAAGATCCGTTTCGAGGACCGCGGGCGCGTTGTCCTGGCGCTGACTCTCGGCCAGACCCACGGCACCGTGAGTGTCACCGACACCACCGGCCGCCAGTTGCGCGCCGAGACCTTCCAATTGGACATCAGTGCGCCGGCGGACTCGGTCCTGACCCCTTTGTTGGAAGCAGGAAGGAAACTGTTGGAACAGGGCACCGGTGAGACGCTGCTTGGTGTTGGCGTCAGCCTTCCGGCACCAGTGGAGGCCGGAACCGGGCACGTGAAGCATCAGACCACCATCCCCGGGTGGTCCCCCGATTCAGTGGTGCAGGCAGTCAAGGCAACCTGGGACCTGCCCCTGGTCATTGAGAACGATGCCCGTGCCGCAGCCTTGGGCGAAAGGGCAAGTGACGCTGAGACTGTCGTCTATGTCAAGGTAGGAACCGGCATCGGCTGCGGCATCGTGGTGGAAGGTTCCATCCTCCGCGGCGCCCATGGATCTGCCGGCGACATCGGCCACATCCGTATGTCCTCCGAGGGCCCTCTCTGCCGCTGCGGCCGTCACGGGTGCCTGGCCGCCTACAGTTCGGGACGCGCGCTCAGGGACAGGCTTGCCCATCTGGGTCTGACGAAAATCGACGACATCAGTGCTGCAGCAGGGACGGAAAACCCGGAGGTCCAGGATGCCCTTGCTGATGCTGCCGACGTGCTTGGCCGGGCTCTCGCAGCCACCGTCACCACCCTCAACCCCGACCGCCTGGTGCTGGGTGGACAGATCGGTGCCCTGCCCGGGTTTGTGGAAAAGGTGTCCTCCCGTGTCCTCACCGATGTGGTGGAGCGGATCGCCGAGGGCATGGTGGTGGAGGCCGGCCATCCGGAGGACCTCGCCGCCTGCCACGGGCTCACCACCCTCGTTGTGCGGAAGATCTTCGCCCCGGATGCTGTGGACCAGCTCTTTGGTGACGACGCGGAAAGCTCCGGCGATTAAGCCCGACGGCGGCCCGCCCCTTGGGAGCCGGCCGCCGTCGAACGCTTTTTGGTACTAGAGGGTGGCGGTGTCGATCACGAAGCGGTAGCGGACGTCCGAGGCCAGGACGCGCTCGTAAGCGTCGTTGATCTTTTCTGCCGGGATGACCTCGATCTCGGCGCCGATGCCATGCTCGGCGCAGAAGTCCAGCATCTCCTGGGTTTCACGGATGCCGCCGATCATGGATCCGGCGAAGGACCGGCGTCCGCCGATCAGCGCGAACGCGTTCACCGGGAGCGGCTCCGCGGGGGCGCCGACGTTAACCAGGGCGCCTTCCAGGGCCAGCAGCTGCAGGTAGGAGCTGATGTCGATCGAGGCGCTGACGGTGTTGATGATCAGGTCGAAGGTGCCGGCGAGCTCCTGGAAGGTGTCCTCGTCGCTTGTGGCGTAGTAGTGGTCCGCGCCCAGGCGCAGGCCGTCCTCCTGCTTCTTCAGCGACTGGGACAGGACCGTCACGTCAGCACCCATGGCGTGGGCGAGCTTGACGGCCATGTGGCCGAGTCCGCCGAGGCCGACGACGGCGACCTTCTTGCCGGCACCGGCGCCCCAGTGCCGCAGGGGTGAGTACGTGGTGATGCCGGCGCACAGCAGCGGGGCGGCGACGTCGAGGTTCAGGCCTTCCGGAATGCGCACCACGAAGTCTTCGGTCACCACAACATGGCTGGAGTAACCGCCCTGGGTGATGGTGCCGTCGCGGTCAACCGCGCCGTAGGTGCCCACCATGCCCTTGAGGCAGTACTGCTCCTCGCCCTTCAGGCAGTTGGCGCACTCCTTGCAGGAGTTGACCATGCAGCCAACGCCCACCCGGTCGC
Organism: Pseudarthrobacter sp. W1I19; assembly: GCF_030817835.1. Taxonomy (NCBI): domain Bacteria; kingdom Bacillati; phylum Actinomycetota; class Actinomycetes; order Micrococcales; family Micrococcaceae; genus Pseudarthrobacter; species Pseudarthrobacter sp. W1I19. The sequence continues at coordinate 492,906 of NZ_JAUSZR010000001.1, read as the reverse complement.
CTACTGCGTGCTTCGTGACGGCGGAACCCACCTGGGTGACGATACCGGCGATCTCGTGGCCGGGGACCAGCGGGTACTGCTGCGGGCCCCAGTCGCCGCGGACAGTGTGGATGTCCGAGTGGCAGATGCCGGCGAACTTGATCTCGATCAGGACATCGTGCGGGCCCACCTCGCGGCGTTCGATGGTGGTGGCAATGAGGTCCTCTGTGGCGGACGGGGATGCATAAGCTTTGACGGTAGTCATGGCTCTCCTGTTGTTCTTGGGGGTTCTCTAGAATGCTAGCGGGGTCACAGGCCATCACACCGGCATATCAGGCCGGCAGGGGTGGCCCTGTTGATACTGGGTTTGGCAGTCCTACCCTTGGCGGCCTTCAAACTCGTCGTCCGTGATGTGCTCTGCCCAGATGGTGGTGACGGCGGGGTCGTCACCGTTCTCGAGGATGGCGATGTGCTCCATGAAGGTTCCGTTGGCCGAGGCATGCCAGTGCTCCTCCCCTGGCGGGGTGTAAAGCGTCTGCCCGGGATGCACTTCAATGATCGTGCCGTCCCGGCTGCCGAAGCGGGCAACGCCGGCGGTGACATGCAGGTACTGGCCGCGTTCATGCGAGTGCCAGGCAGTGCGGGCGCCGGGCGCGAAACGCACTTTGGCAACCACTGCACGCTGCTCAGGACCGTGTGGTGCGGCAATGACGTCCAACCACACGTCGCCGGCGAACTGCTCCGGCGGATTCTTGATGGTTTCACGGGCTGGTTCGATATTCATGCTGATTCCTTCCTCTGACTGTGAACGTGGGGCCGGGCCAGGACAAGGAGCCCGAACAGGGACAGCAGTGCCCCGCCGATCATGAGCAGGGCCATGGGCACGGCCGTGTCCTCGCCGCCGAGGCCAGCGATCGGCGCGACGATGCCTGCGGTGGTCCACTGAACGAGTCCCAGGACGGCGGAACTGGTACCTGGGTGCCGGGGCACCTCCGCGGAGGCGAGGGCGCCGCCGTTGGTGTTGATCAGGCCCTGCGCCACCATGAGGGCGAAGAAGCTGCCCATGGCCACGAGCAGGGGGGTGGCCCACCACAGTGCTCCGGCCAGCATTGCCACCCCGGCGGCGAGGGCGATGAGCTGCCCCACCAGGATGACCTTCCGGGTGGGGACGCGGCCGGCCATCCTCGCTGATACCAGGGCCGCGATGGTCATGCCGCCCGCGTTCGCGGCGAACACGATGGAGTACATCACCGGTGAGAGGCCGTTCATGTTCTGCAGGATGAACGCGGACGTTGCCACGTACGCAAACAAGGCGATAAAGGCCGACGACGCCACCGCCACATACCCAACGAAGCTGCGGTTCGAGAGCACCTCCTTCGCCGCGCGGCCGAATTCAGCCAGCCCGCCGGAGTGGCGTTTCTCCGGCGGAAGCGATTCCGGGACGACGAACAAGGTACAGAATGTCATCAGGATGCCCAGGGCGGCCAGTGTCCAGAACGTCATCCGCCACCCGGTCAGCTGCAGGATCACCGCCCCGAGCAGCGGGCTGATGATGGGTGCCACTCCGCCGATGCCCATCACGATGTTCAGCACCCGGACCAGCTGGGACCCATGAGCCAGGTCCACGATGACGGCCCGGCCGATCACCATGGCCCAACCGCCGCCAAAGCCCTGCAGGAAGCGGGCGATCATCAGGAGTGCTATGTTCGGGGCGAGGGCGCAGGCCACCGATGCCACTGCCATCAGGACGGTGCCCGCCACCAGCGGCAGCCGCCGTCCGCGCTGGTCGCTGAACGGGCCGCCCACCAGCTGGCCGAGGCCCATCCCGGCGAAGAACGTGCTGAGGGTCAGTTGCACCGCCGAGGCCGTGGTGCCGAAATCCGCGGAGACGCGCGGGAAGGCCGGGACGTACATGTCCGTCGCCAGGGGTGCCACCGCCGTCAGGAAGATGACCGTGGCCACCAGCGTCGCGGGAACGGCGCCGGCCGCGGGCGCCCGCGTAGCGGTTGGCAGCATCTGTTGAGCACTCCATCTGGTTGATGACGAAAAGGGGATGGTTCCATCAAACCGGCCCCCGGAAGTCCTAGCGAGGGCTCTGCTGAAACGGGTTTTGCCAGACCCTCCTTACGGATTGGCCATTCGTCGTAACGTGTCCTTATGGATAACCGAGCCGAGGTACGCCAGTTCCTCTCCACCCGCCGCGGGCGCATCACTCCGGAGCAGGCAGGGATCGAACCGTACGGCGGACGCCGCCGCGTGCCCGGGCTCCGCCGGGAAGAGGTGGCCAGGCTCGCCGGCGTCAGCGTGGACTACTACACCCGCTTGGAACGCGGGAACCTCACGGGCGTCTCGGACAGTGTCCTCGATGCAATCGCACGCGCCCTGGAACTGGACCGGGCCGAACATGATCATCTGTACGACCTGGCCCGCACGGCCAACAGGACGGGCCGGAAGCGTGCGGCGAGCGCCGCGCCAAGCCGCGTGCGCCCGGAACTCCATTACCTCCTCGACACCATCACGGGAGCGCCGGCCTTCATCGGAAACAACCGGATGGACATCGTTGCCGCCAATACCCTGGGGTACGCGCTGTATTCGGACATGTACCGCGGCCCGGCACGCCCGGCCAACCATTCACGCTTCATCTTCCTGGACCCCCGTGCGCACAACTTCTACACGGACTGGGAGCGGGCAGCGAACACCAACGTGGCCATCCTCCGCCGTGAGGCCGGACGAAACCCGCATGACAAGGGCATCGCAGAGCTGGTGGGCGAACTGTCCATGCGCAGCGACGATTTCCGTACGCGCTGGGCAGCCCACAACGTCCGCCGGCACTATGCCGGGACCAAGTTCTTCCAGCATCCTGTGGTGGGGCTGCTCGAACTGAATTACCAGGTCCTGGGACTCGAGGAGGACCCCGGACATTCGCTCACGGTCTACCCCGCAACTCCGGGCAGCCCTTCAGAGGAAAGCCTCAAGCTCCTCGCCTCCTGGGCGGCAACCGAAAAGATCACCGAACTCGCCCAGGCCAGCGCCGGCTAGCTTCGACCAAGCGGGCTGGCCCGGTTTTCCAGTCACGTTAACCACCGTTGCGGATCATGGCGCAGCATTGCCCGCTTTGTCCTTTTGATGGCGCAGTAAGTAGCGCCGTTTCCTCCCGTTTCGCGTCTTTTGCAAGGTGCTGGCCAAGGCCCTGACTGCCGTGCTTAGGTGTTTCCACGGCCTCGGCCAGCAGCACCGAACAGCAGTAGAACCTCGCAGAACGAACAGGAGGACCCGATGCCGGATACCATCATCCGCCGCCAAGGCAGCCCCTTCGGTTCCGCCTGTTGCCCCACACACCGAATGTGCGGCATGCGCAGTGCCCAACGGCGGCGGCTCCCCCGCTCCTGACTGCCGGCACCTGACAGCGCGCAGCACCTCCGGTATTACCCCATCCCGCTCCGGGCTCTCTTCGAGGGCCAGCTCGGCCGTGCCTTCCTTCCAACTTCGCATGCCACTTCTCCCACGCCAATCCACCGAAAGGCCAACCATGACCTTCGCCGCCTCCTCCCAGCCCCCGTCCGCTATATCCGGGGCCTCCAGCGTCACCCGCCGCCGAGCCCTCGGCGCCTTCCTGGCCCTGCCCGCACTGGGGCTCCTGACCGCCTGCGCCGGTACCGCCACCGCCGGCAACTCCACCAGCCAGGTGTCACTGGCGCCGCTGGCCACCACCGTTCCCGCCGGAACCACCATCAAAGTGGGAGACCCCACCGTCAAGGTGGCCCTGGAGCTCTCGGGCCTGAAGAAGGAGCTCGAAGGATTCAACGTGGAGTTCGCCAACATCTCCGGCGGGCCCCAGACAACAGAGGCGTTCCGCGCCAACGCCCTGGACGTAGGCTCCGTGGCGGACATCCCGCCCATCCATGCCACTTGGACCGGGCTCGATGTGCGCATCATCGCCAGTGCCTACCGCCAGGACGCTGTGAACCACCCGATCTACGAGCTGGGCATCGCCCCCGGAGCGGGCATTTCCTCCCTGGCGGAGCTGCGCGGGAAGAAGATCGCCTACAGCCCGGGCCAGGCCCAGGGTGCGTTGGTGCTGCGGATCCTCGAAAAGGCAGGCCTCGCCCAGGATGACGTCAAACTCATCGAGCTGCCAAGCACCGGTGATACCTACTCCACGGCACTGTCCAGCAAGCAGGTGGATGCCGCGCCGCTGGGTGGGGTACAGATCAAGCGCTACCTCGCCAAGTACAAGGCCGACGGCGGCACCACCCTGCGGCACGGCCTGCGGGATGATCCGGGGCACCTTTACTCCCCCGCCAAGGTGCTGGCAGACCCGGCCAAGGCCGCCGCACTGGCCGCGTACGTCAAGGTGTGGGGCAAGGCCCAGCGCTGGATCGAGGACCACCCCGAGGAATGGCTGGCGGGCTACTACGTCAAGGACCAGGGCCTGTCGCGCGAAGACGGCCAATACCTGATCGACGCCGCCGGCAAGCGGGACGTTCCCACCTCCTGGACCGAGGGCATCGAGCGGCACCAGCAGACCATCGACCTGCTGTCGAAAGAACAGAAAAAGCCCCAGCTCAAGGCGGCGGACCTGTATGACACCCGGTATGAGGCCATCGCCGGCACCGCCTTCGCCGAGGCAGCCAAGGGAGGTGCAGCATGAGCGCCGCTACCGTGCTGGAACGGCCGGCCGTCGAACCCCACCTGGATCCGGCGCTCACGGCGCGGGACGATATCCGGCCCGCCGGCAGGCGGCTGGGACCGGGACGCCGCCGGCGGCTGGCCTGGCTGCTCGGCCCCGGCGCCCTGCTGTCGCTCTGGACCGTCTCCTCGGCCACCGGCCTGCTGGACCCGAGGATCCTCTCCGAACCCTGGACTGTGGTGGCCACCGCCGGTGAGCTCCTCGCCGACGGCCGGCTCCAGGAAAACCTCGCCATCTCAGCCCAGCGGGCAGGCCTGGGGCTCTTCTTCGGCATAGTGGTCGGCGCCCTGCTCGCCCTCGTGTCGGGGCTGAGCCGCGTGGGTGAGGCGCTCATCGACGGGCCGGTGCAGATCAAGCGCGCCATCCCCGGCCTCGCCCTGATCCCGCTCCTCATCCTGTGGTTCGGCATCGACGAGACCATGAAGGTCCTCACCATCACCCTCGGCGTTTTCGTCCCCATCTACCTGCAGACCCATGCCGGACTGCGCGGCATCGACCTGCGCTACGTGGAGCTCGCCCAGACCGTGGGCCTGAGCCGGGCGGCGTTCATCCGCAAGGTGGTCCTCCCCGGCGCCCTGCCCGGCTTCTTCCTGGGCCTGCGCTTCGCCGTCACCGGCGCCTGGGTGTCCCTGGTGGTGGTGGAACAGATCAACGCCACCAGCGGCATCGGCTACATGATGGAGCTCGCCCGCACCTACGGCCAAACCAACATCATCGTCCTCGGACTGGCCGTCTACGGCATTCTCGGCCTGATCTCCGACGGCGCCGTCCGCCTCATCGAACGAAAGGCCCTCTCGTGGCAACGCACCTTGGCGGGCTGACCGCCGTCGCAACATCCGCCGTCGTCAACCCTGCCGGCAGGCCCGCTTCCGGCGACGTCACCGCAGTTTCCGTCCGGAACCTGATCCGCAGCTTTGGGCCCAAAGGCGTCCTGAACGGCGTGGACCTGGACATTGCACCGGGCGAATTCGTGGCCCTCCTCGGCCCCAGCGGCTGCGGCAAGAGCACGCTGCTGCGGGCACTCGCCGGGCTGGACCACGATGTGCGCGGCAGCGGCGTCATCAGCGTCCCCGAGCGGGTCTCCGTGGTGTTCCAGGACTCCCGGCTCCTGCCGTGGGACACGGTGCTGGGTAACGTCACCCTGGGTCTGCGGGAGCACGACGCCGAGGCCCGGGCGCGCAAGGCCCTCGCCGAAGTGGGGCTCGCCGGCCGCGAAAAGTCCTGGCCGCACGAACTGTCCGGCGGTGAACAGCAGCGCGTGGCACTGGCCCGGTCGCTGGTCCGTGAACCGCAGCTGCTGCTGGCGGACGAACCTTTCGGCGCCCTCGATGCCCTCACCCGGATCAAGATGCACGGGCTGCTGCGTGACCTGGTGGCCGCCCACCGGCCCGCCGTCCTGCTGGTCACCCACGACGTGGACGAGGCCATCTCCCTGGCCGACCGGATCGTGGTGCTGGACAGGGGCCACGTGGCCACCATCCGCACGGTTTCACCGGAGGTCGGGACTGCCACCGACGCTGCCGGACACGAAACCCTGCGCCGCGAACTGCTCACCGACCTCGGCGTCGTCGCCGCTTCCCACTGAACCTACCCAAAGGACCACTCCATGACTTCCGAAAACCTTTCCCAAAACCGCAAGCTCCACCTCAACGCCTTCCTCATGAGCACCGGCCACCACGAAGCATCGTGGCGGCTGCCCGAAAGCGACCCGCAGTCCAGCACCGACATCGAGCACTACAAGCAGCTGGCCCGCACGGCCGAACGCGGCAAACTGGACTCCATCTTCTTCGCCGACTCTCCCGTCCTGTTCGGCGAGGTGGGCCGCCGGCCGGCCGGCAAACTCGAGCCCACAGTGCTGCTGACCGCCATCGCCGGCGCCACTGAACGCATCGGGTTGATCGCCACGGCCTCCACCACCTACAACGAACCGTTCAACTTGGCCCGCCGCTTCGCCTCGGTGGACTGGGTCAGCGGCGGCCGCGCAGGCTGGAACGTGGTCACCACCGCTGGCCCCGACGCGGCGCGGAACTTTGGGGTGGACGACCAGCCCGCCCACGCAGTCCGGTACGAACGTGCCGCAGAGTTCATCGAGGTGGCACAGAAGCTGTGGGACAGCTGGCAGGACGATGCCGTGCTTGCGGACAAGGCCGAGGGCGTGTGGGGTGACGGGGAAAAGATCCGTGTGATCGACCACGAGGGCAAGCACTTCAAGGTCCGCGGCCCCCTCAACGTGCCCCGCTCGCCGCAGGGCCACCCGCTGATTGTCCAGGCCGGATCGTCCGAGGACGGCAAGGACCTCGCGGCCCGGTACGCCGACGCCGTCTTCACCGCCCACCAGACCCTCGCCGACGCCCGGGAGTTCTACCGCGACCTCAAGTCCCGTACCGCTGCGGCCGGCCGCGACCCCGAAACCATCAAGATCCTCCCGGGCATCGTGCCCGTCATCGGCGCCACCGAGGAGGAAGCGCTGGAGCTGGAGCGGGAACTGGACCGGCTGATCAAGCCCGAGTACGCCCGGATCCAGCTGGCAAAGACCCTGCGCGTGGCTCCGGAGGACCTGCCTTTGGACCGCCAACTGCCGGAGGACCTGCCCAGCGAGGACGAGATCGAGGGCGCCAAGAGCCGCTACACCCTGATCGTCCAGCTCGCCCGCCGCGAACAGCTGACGGTCCGCCAGCTGATCGGCCGCCTGGGCGGCGGGCGCGGGCACCGCACGTTCACCGGGACGCCGGTGCAGGTGGCGGACGCCATCCAGGAATGGTTCGACGGCGGCGCGGCGGACGGCTTCAACATCATGCCGCCGGTGCTGCCCTCGGGGCTGGAGACGTTTGTGGACCAGGTGGTGCCCATCCTCCAGGCGCGTGGCCTTTTCCGCACCGACTACACCGGTACCACCCTGCGGGAACACTACGGCCTGAAGCGCCCGGACAACCGCTTCGCCGGTGATGTTGCACCGGAGCTGGCCTCGATCGGTGCGGCGTTCTGATGGGCCGGCAGCTCAAACTCAACCTGTTCATCTACCCTGGCGGGCACCACGAGGCCGCGTGGCGGCACCCGAAATCCCAGACAGACCGGCTGCTGGACATCCGCTTCTACCAGGAGCTGGCCCAGCGCGCGGAAGCCGCCAAACTGGATGCGGTGTTCTATGCTGACGGTCCCGCGCTGGAGAACAACGTGCAGTATGCCACCAGATTCCGGATCGAGCCGTTCACCTGGTTGTCCGCGATCGCCGTCGCCACCGAACGGATCGGCCTGATCGGCACCGCCAGCACCACCTACCTGGAGCCGTACAACGCGGCCCGGCTGTTCGCGTCGCTGGACCATCTCAGCAACGGCCGCGCGGGCTGGAACATCGTGACTACCGGCGCCGAACGCGCGGCCCGGAACTTCGGGCTGGATGAGCACCCGCCGCACGCCGAGCGTTACGCCCGCGCGGATGAGTTTGTCCGGGTGGCGGGCAAGCTGTGGGACAGCTGGGAGGACGGCGCGGTGATAGCCGACGCCGACAGCGGGCTTTTCGCCGACACGTCCCGGATCCATTCCATTCAGCATGAGGGCGAATACTTCCGGGTGGAGGGCGCGCTGAACACCCCGCGCTCCCCGCAGGGCCGGCCGGTGTTTGTGCAGGCCGGCTCCTCGGCGGACGGCAAGGCCTTCGCGGTCCAGCACGCCGAAGCTGTCTTTACGGCCCACCAGACCCTGCAGAGCGCGCAGGGGTTTTATGCCGACATCAAGGCGCAGGCCGCGGCGAACGGCCGGGACCCGGAACAACTCCTGATCCTGCCCGGCATCAGCCCCTACCTGGGCTCGACTGAGGCGGAGGCGCGGGCGCTGAAGCAGGAGTTCGACGAGCTCACCCAGCCGGAGTACGGGCTGGGGATCATGCGCAAGCTGCTGGGCGTTGACCTGGACGGGGTGAAACTGGACGAGGCCTTTCCGCCGGAACTGCTGGCCTCGGCAGGCAAGGCCGGCAGCCGCAGCCAGCTGGTCCTGGACATCATCCGCCGCGAGAACCTGACCGTGCGGCAGGTGCTGCACCGCTTCGCCGGGGCCCGCGGGCATTACGTCTTCGCCGGAACTCCGGTGCAAGTGGCGGACGAGATCCAGCGCTGGTTCGAGGACGGCGCAGCGGACGGATTCAACATCATGCCGCCCTGGCTGCCCGGCGGGTTCGAGGCCTTCGCCGACGAAGTGGTGCCCATCCTGCAGTCCCGCGGACTCTTCCGCACCGAGTACACGGGCCGGACCCTGCGCGAGCACTTCGGCCTGGACCGGCCGCAAAGCCAATACAGCCAGAACCAACGCAGCAAGCAACTACTGGGAGCATCCGCATGACCGACTACCGCAACCTGGGATCCACCGGCCTCAAAGTCAGCCCGCTGACCCTGGGCACCATGATGTTCGGCGCCATCGGCAACCCGGATCACGAGGATTCCATCCGCATCATCCACCGCGCCCTGGATTCCGGCATCAACCTGGTGGACACCGCGGACGTCTACTCCCAGGGCGAGTCCGAGGTCATCGTGGGCAAGGCGCTGAAGGGCCGCCGGGACGAGGTGGTGCTGGCCACCAAGGTCCACGGCCGCCTCGGCGAGGACGTGAACCAGGCGGGAAACTCGCGCCGGTGGATCATCCGCGAGGTGGAGGACAGCCTGCGCCGGCTGCAGACCGACTGGATCGACCTCTACCAGGTGCACCGGCCGGAACCGGACACGGACATCGACGAGACCCTCGGGGCGCTCACTGACCTGGTGCGGCAGGGCAAGATCCGGTACATCGGCACGTCCACGTTCGAGCCGGGGCAGATCGTGGAGGCCCAGTACGTGGCCCGGGAACGCCACCGCGAGCGCCCGGTCACGGAGCAACCGCCCTACTCCATCCTGGCCCGCGGCATTGAACGCGAAGTGCTGCCGCTGGCCCGCAAGCACCGGCTCGGTGTGCTGCCGTGGAGTCCGCTGGCCGGCGGGTGGCTGTCCGGCAGGATCAGGCCTGACGGCGCCCATGCCACCTCCAGCCGCGCCGCGCGGCAGCCGGAGCGGCATGACCCGTCGTCGTCGGAAAATGCCCGCAAGACCCGGGCGGTACTGGAGCTGACCGAACTCGCCGACCAGGCGGGCCTGTCCCTGATCCATCTGGCGCTCGGCTTTGTGCTGGAGCACCCGGCCGTTACATCCGCGATCATCGGTCCGCGCACGCTGGAGCACCTCGAAGGGGCACTGGGCGCGGACAAGGTGAGCCTGTCAAAGGACGTGCTGGACCGGATTGACGAGATCGTCCCGCCGGGCACCACACTGAACCAGGCCGACGCCGGCTACCGGCCGCCGTCGCTGACGGACCCGTTGCTGCGGCGCCGCAGCCGCTGAACCGGCGCTGGCTGGAGTGCTGGCTGCAGGGATGCCGGCGGGCCGGACGGCGCGGGAAGCTCCCGCCGTCGTCCGGTCCGCCCGCTGAAGCTGATCAGGCCGGGTGTACGCGGGTGGTGAGGTAGAGGCGGTGGGCGGTGATGACCAGCGACAACCAGGCGGCGCCCAGCGCCCATGCTCCCAGCACGTCCGTGAGCCAGTGGTGCCCGAGGTACACCCGGCTGAGCCCCATGGTGGCAGCGAAGACTGCCGCGCCCGCCGCGGTGAGGGCGCGGGCAGACTTGAGACGAAGGATGATCAGGTACGCCACAATTCCTGCGATGACCACCGAATTCAGCGAATGGCCGCTGGGAAATGAGGCCGAGTATTCGTAAGGCGGCACCGCGTCCGCCAGGTCCGGCCGGGTCCTGCCCACCAGTTCCTTGCCGGCGATGGTCATCAACAGCGAACCGAGCCCGGCAACGAGCATCAGGATGACGGGGGTCAAGGACTTTCGCCGCCATGCAAGCAGGACCATAACGGCCAGGGCCAGCACGGGCATTCCGATGGTGCCGCCCACATCCGTGTAAGCGGTGATCAGGAGGTTCAGGGTTGGGGAACGCAGTGTTTTGGCGCCATCCAGGACCGGGTGGTCCAGCCCGGCCACGCCGTCTGCTTCGACTACGGACTCGTACACCTGGGCGAAGACTGACGCCAGCGTAACGGCCAGCGCCGCACCAACGGCCAGGGTGAGCACCAGCGCGGCGTGCGAGCCTAGAAGGCTGCTGATCCGCTTGACCACCGAGGCCAGGAGCCGGCCCGGCGTGGTATCCCACCTGGTGAGGTCCTGTCCTCCAACAAAGCGGTCCTGCTGGACTTCACCGGCGACGCCGGTCTCCGCCGGATTTTTGCCTGCAACCATTTCCTGGGCCCTCCCGAACGGCAGATAAGGAATTAGTAAGCAACCTTACCTTGCTGTTCGGCGGATTCCTCCCGCCCTTCCCCACTGTCCGGCGGCTGGGGTTTGTAGACCCAGGCCACCAGCACCACGGAGATGATCATCAGCAGGAACCAGGACACCAGCTTGTCCAGCGACACCGGATGCCAGCCGTCCACCTGGCTGGGGTACAGCCAGGCGCCGGACCAGGTGGCGATGTTCTCGGCGATCCAGATGAACAGCGCCACCAGCAGGAACGCGATAACCAGCGGCATCCGGTGGTGCTTCCGGAACACGCGGAAGTGCATCACGCACCGGCCAAAGACGATGACGACGGCGGCAAGCAGCACCCAGCGCAGGTCCCAGATGTAGCGGTGGCTGAAGAAGTTCGCGTAGATGGCGGCGGCCACGATGGCCGTGATCCACCGCGGCGGGTAATTGGCGAAGCGAAGGTCGAAGAGCCGGTAGACGCGGACCATGTACGAGCCCACCGCTGCATACATAAACCCGCTGAAGAGCGGGACCGCGCCGATCCGCAGGACGCCCTCCGCTTCATAGGACCAGGAGCCGACGTCGGTCTTGAACAGCTCCATCACCGTACCCACCAGGTGGAACAGGATGATGACCCGCAGTTCCCGGAGGGTCTCCAGTTTGAACACGACCATCAGGACCTGGATGGCGACGGCGGCCAGCGTCAGGAAATCGTTCCTGGCCAGTGCGGCACCGTCCGGGTACCAGAGCCGTGCTCCCATCAGCACCGCCAGGAGGGCCGCCCCGAAGATGCAGGCCCAGCCCTGCTTGAGGCCAAAGACCACGAACTCGGTGAGCTTGGGGCGGATGCGGCTGGCCGGTGCGCTGTCCAGGAAGCGGCGCGCGCGATCGTCCAGGCGCTTCTCAACGGAGGTGGAACTACGCACGAACTCCCTGACGCTTGCCGGCCTGGCTGTTGGCGCGGATGTCGGCATCCAGGCTGTTCAGGCAGTAGTCCTTGAACCAGTGCCGGATGCGCCGCGGGACCTTCGGGTAGGCAACGGACAGGACCCGCATGGTGCGGTTGAAGCGGCGTTCCCGGCGGCCGCTCCAGGGCAGGCCGAAGTCCTGGCGGAGCTGATCCGGGAGGAGGCCCGCGGTGAGGAACCGGGCTGACGGCATGATGGCGCGGTACCAAAGCGCGGTGTGCTTCGGGTACAGCAACCCGCGGCCCACGTGCACGCCGCCGCCCTCCGCATGCAGCGTGGAGATCCGCGCGTCCCAGTAGCGGCCGAACGCTTCCCGGTCCGCGGGCCACATCCCGGGCGGAAGCTGCAGGGCTGTGCCGATCCGCGCATAGTCCTGGTACATGGCATCGGCCGATTCGTCGTCGAGAGGGCCGTAGATCTTCTCGATGACGGTGATCGCAGTGTCGTAAAGCGTGGCCACCACCCAGAGCTGCAGTTCGGGATCGAAGGCGTTGTAGCCCGGTGAAGTTTCGGTGTCGTCCTTGCGGACCGGAACGTGGGCCCGGTTCACTCTGCGGCGGACCTCATTCACCTGTTCGTCGGTGCCGTAGACAATGGCGTAGACGTACGTGAGGGTGCCTTTGAGCCTGCTGACCGGCCGGCCCACGAAGGTGCTGTGCTCGTCAACGCCCCGGCCAACCGCCGGATCGGCAAGCTGCAGGAGGAGGGCCCGTCCCGCGCCGGCGAGCAGGATGCCTTCTGCGCCGTACTCGGCCATTCCTCGCACCATTTCAACAGGGTACCGGACTCCCCCAGAACGCGGTCGACGGCGGGACCTCCCGCCGTCGTCCACTTCCCTACCGAGCGTCCAATTCGCCGGAAAGCGTCCGGGACGCTGAAGAGTTTCGGCGTCCCGAACGCGTTCCGGCGAATTCACGGTGGAGTAGCGGGAACAGCGGGGAGCCGTGTCAGGCGAGGTACTCGATGCGGCCGCCCACCACGGTGCGGAGTATGCGTGCGTTCAGCAGGGACTCCTCTCCGTGAACGAAGGGATCTGCGTCCAGCACGGCGAAGTCGGCAGCGAGTCCGGCCGCCAGCCGGCCCCTGCGGTCCTCCTCCATCACAGAGGCAGCGGCGTCGCGGGTGGCGTGCCCGATCGCCTCCGCCAGGGGCCGGGCGAAATGCGGGTTGTTGGGCGGATACGACGGGTCCAACGCCGACTTCCGGGTGGCCGCCACAAACATGTTCTGCAGGGCATCGTAGGGCGCGGTGGGAGCATCGGTGGAAAACGCCAGGAGGGCTCCGGCTGCCACGTATTCGGGCCAGGCGAAGCTGCGGTCCGCCCGGTCATCGCCCAGCATCGCCACCCAGTTGCCGTAGATTGCAGGGTCGGCGTGGACGGGCTGCATGGAGGCGGTCACGCCCAGCCGGGCCATCCGTGCGGGCGTTTCCGGCGAGGTGTATTCGAGGTGCTCGATGCGGTGCCGGCGGTGGCGCGGGCCGTTGATCTCCGCAGCGTGTTCCAGGGCGTCCAAGGCAATATTACTCGCGCGGTCCCCGATGGCGTGCAGTGCCACCTGCAGACCGGCAGCATCGGCTGCTGCCACCACCGGGTTGAGTTGCTCCGGCGACCAGATGGGCCCTGACTGGGAGCCGTCCGCGTAGGGCTGATTCATGGCAGCGGTGCACGCGTCGATCACGCCGTCGAGGGCCAGCTTGATGCCGGCCACCCGCAGCCACTCCGTGCTGACTTCCTCCGCAAGAAGTACGGCGCGTTCCACCTGCGCGAGGTTTTCCGCCTCGTCACCGGTGTTGTGGATGAACCAGTGCGCCACAATGCGCAGCGGCAGCCTCCCGCCGCACCGTTCCGCGGCCCGCCGGAAGGCAGCCAGGTCCAGTTCGCCCAACGCCATGTCCACCGCACCGGTCACTCCGGCGGCGAGATACGCCTCGATGGAGCGTTCGACGGCGGCGTCCCGGTCAGCGTCGGACGTCACCTTCGCCAGGAACGGCCACACAAAGTGCTGGGCGGCAGTCTCGTAGAGCATTCCGTCCGGCTCGCCCTGGCTGTCGCGTCCTATGCGGCCGCCGAGCGGGTCCGGGGTGCCTCGGGTGATGCCCAGTTCCTTCAAGGCGGCCCGGTTCACCCAGCAGGAGTGGTAGTCATTGGCATCGAGGTAGACGGGTACATCTGACACCGCTTCGTCGATCATGGCCGCGGTGGGGGCGCCGGGAAGGGAGTCGAACAGCCAGCCCCTGCCCAGGACCCGCGGAGCCCCGGTGTCCGCGGCGCGGGCGGCGCTCAGGCGTTCCTGGATGTCGGACAGGGACCGGGCGTCGGTGAGTGCGACCTTCCCCAGGGCCTCGCCAAGCATCATCACGTGGGTGTGGGCGTCGATGAATCCAGGCACCACCAGCCGGCCGCCAAGGTCGATGACCTCTGCAGTCTCCCCGGCCGCCCCTTGGGCAGAGGCGTTGGTGCCAATATGGGTGAGCCTGCCGGCGTCGACAACGAATGCTTCCGCCCAGGGAGCCGATTCGTCGGCGGTGAAGACGCGGGCATTGCGGTACAGCTCGGTCATGGCTTTTATACTCCTGCAGTTCGGATGGTGGCGATATCGGGTGAGTTGGAAGTCTTGGCGGCGTTCACTGCCTCCACCCGAGACGAGAGCCGGGCGATCAGGACTGCGGGAACCAGGAGCACCAGGCTGAAGCCGGCCAGGACCCAGCCCAGTGCCGGGAAGCCGAACGACTCCCCGATCCAGGCTCCGAACATGGGCGCGAAACTGGATCCCACCAGGTACACCCCAAGCACGGGCCCCGACCAGCGGCCACTGGCGTCCAGGGCTGCGGCGGTGGCGATGAAGTACATAAAGGCGACCGCGTACACGGTGTTCCAGGCGATCATGGTGACGAGGTAGGTGGTGGAGTCGGTAGTCAGGCAGGCGGTCAGCTTCAAGGCGGCACCGAGCGCCAGCAGGATGCCCAGCGGGAGCGCCCGGCCCAGCCTGGTGCCGAGGAAAATCAGTGCGATGGCAGCGAGCAGGCCGCCGCCGGTGGACGCGCTCAGTACCAGCCCCAGCTGTTCCTCCGTCATCCCCGCCTGGGCTACTCCGATAGCCCCGGACATGGCCCACAGGGAGTCCTCGCCGATCGCCCAGAGGGCGAAGATTGACAGCAAGGCGAAGCCGGCAATGGTGATGGTCCTGGTGCCGACGGTGCCCGCGGGGGTGATGGCCGTCGTCGTACTTTCCGCTGGCGCGTGCGGCGCGCCCTCCTGGGCCACCCCTCGCTCCGCCATGGGCAGCCACCCGGCCGTGAACAGCAGCGCGAGGGCGAGCCCCGCCACGAAGCCGAAGGCGCTTCCCATGCCGATGCCCACGGCCGGAATGACCGCCAGCACCACGGTGACGATGGCCCGGTTTGCGAGCCCGCTGATGCCGGAGGCGCGGTTCGGATTGCGCAATGCCGCCAAAGCGGCCCCGCCGGAGGCCACGGCGCCGCCGGCTCCGATGCCGCCGGCGATGATTCCGGTGATCACTGCGGCGGGTGCCAGGTCAAGGGCGGCGAGTCCGAAGCCGGCGGCCGTCAGGAGGAGCCCCAGCCGGGCCACCAGGTAGCGGCCATGCCCCTCGGTGAAGCGGGTCACCGCCAGGCAGGCAAGGGCGGTGGCCAGGAGGCAGGCGGTCATGAGCGTTCCCGCCTCGGTGGCTCCCACCTTCAGGGAATCCTGGATGGCGAGGATCATGAACGGGACCAGGTTGGCGCTCATGAAGCCCACCACGCCGATGCCGAAGGTGGAGACCGCGCGTTTGGTGGTCAGCGGAAGCCGCTGGGGTTCTGGCTGGGTCATTGGTAGTCCTTTGAACAGGTGAAGGCGCGGTTTTTTAAGGCTGGGCCGGATGCTTCCTTGCGTCCGGCGTGCCTGCTGCCTTTGATGGCAGTTCCCGCTAAAACGAATGGCGTTCGTTTTATTATGCATGTGACCTGTGTCAAAGGGAAGAGTCCCTAGACTGGCATCTGACGAAGGGAGTTCCATGCCACGGCCCAGGACGCCGATCCTCTCGGTGGACCGCATCGCGGATGCCGCCATCGAACTGGTGGATGAAGGGGCCGGCTTCGGCGTTAATGCCCTCGCCCGACGGCTGGGCGTCACGGCGTCGTCCCTGTACAACCACATTTCGGGCCGGGACGAGATCATCGAACTCATGCGGGCCCGGCTGGCCACGCAGTCCATCCCGGACGTTCCCGAGGACGCCGCGTGGGACACCGCACTGTCGCTGATTGTGCGCGGGCAGCGGGAAATGTATGCAGCCCATCCATTCGTGGTGCCACTCATCGTTGGCAAGACCATCACCGATCCCGGCGTGATCAGCGCCTACGAGCACATGGCCTCAGCACTCGTCGCCGGTGGATTTCCGGACGGGGATGTGCTGACCATCATCTCCGTGATCGATTCCTTTTCGCTCGGCGCGGGCCTGGACCTCGCCGCACCTGACGACGTGTGGGCGCCCACCGAATCCGCGGCCACCCTGTCCCGGCTGGTCAAAGAATCCGGCCACGGCCGGGAACGCAGCGACAAGGCCTTCGAGACCGGCCTCGAACTGCTCCTGGAGTCGCTGCGGATGCGGCTGGCCGCTGGATGATGCTCTTCGCCAGGCCCACGATGGGGAGCGATCTCGCCTCGTGGCCTGCAGCGCGGCGAGTGGATTGACTCACAGCCTACTGCGAAGTAGCATCTGCTGTTAGCGCTAACAGCAGTATCAGCACCAACCACTAAACGGGGCAACCGGCAGGCTTAATAGGCCTTGGCCGGCTGCCCCTTTCATGTCCAGAACAGTCGGGCCCTGCAGACAGCAGGAACCTGGAGCCTTACCTGCCGACAGGCGCAGATGCTTGCCGGCCCAGCACCACTTCGCGGAGAAACCTCCGCAGAAGGAGAAGATCGTGAGAATGAGGAAACTCCTGGGCGCCGTTGCAGTCGCCCTCGCAGTCACTGTGGGTGCCACAGGTTGCGGTTCCCGAGGGGCAGCGTCTGAACCGGCTGCCTCGGCAAACCCCAGTGAGTCGCTGGTGGGTATCTCCATGCCGACGCAGACGTCGGAGCGCTGGATCGCCGACGGCGGAAACGTGGAAAAGTCCTTGAAGGACCTGGGCTACAAAACCGACCTGCAGTTCGCCAACGATGACATCCCCACCCAGGTGTCGCAGATCGAAAACATGCTCACCAAGGGAGCAAAGGCGCTCATCATTGCCGCCATCGACGGCACCACCCTTACCGATGTGCTGGCCAAGGCAAAGGAACAGAACGTCAGGGTCATCGCTTATGACCGCCTCATCAACGGCACCCCGAACGTTGACTACTACACCACGTTCGACAACTACACCGTAGGCGTGCAACAGGCCACGTCCCTGTTGACCGGGCTTGGCCTGGTGGATGCCAGCGGCAAGAAGGTGGACGGAAAGGGCCCGTTCAACGTTGAGCTTTTCGCCGGCAGCCCGGATGACAACAACGCCAACTTCTTCTGGACCGGCGCAATGGACACGCTGAAGCCGTACATGGACGCCGGCACCCTCAAGGTGCCGAGCGGGCAGACCAAATTCGAGCAGGCGGCCATCCTGCGCTGGCAGGCCCCTGTTGCGCAGAAACGCATGGAGGACATCCTCACCGCTGCCTACAGCTCCGGCACCAAGCTCGACGGCGTGCTCTCCCCTTATGACGGCCTCTCCATTGGAATCATCTCCGCCCTGACCAGCACCGGCGGTTACGCCAAGGGCGACCTGCCGGTGGTTACCGGCCAGGATGCCGAGAAGGGTTCGGTGAAGTCCATCATCGCCGGCGAGCAGTACTCCACCATCTTCAAGGACACCCGCCAGCTGGGTTCCCAGGCCGTGAAAATGGTCGACGCCGTGCTGAAGGGCGAGGAGCCCGAGGTCAACGACAGCAAGACCTACGACAACAAGGTCAAGGTAGTACCGGCCTACCTGCTTAAGTCCGTGATCATCACCGCGGACAACTACAAGAAGGAACTGATCGAGTCGGGCTACTACAGCGACGCCGACGTCAAGTAAGCATTGTTTGGGGTTGCGGCCGGCCACACAGGCTCGCCGCAACCCCTTCCCGTCGGCTCCTGCAGCCGCAGGCGCCCCAGTTTTCCAACCAGTCAGTGGGAATCGACGATGAACACACCCATTCTTCAAATGCGAGGAATCACCAAAACCTTTCCGGGCGTGAAGGCCCTCCAGGACGTCACCCTCGACGTCAACCGGGGTGAGGTCCACGCCATCTGCGGCGAGAACGGGGCAGGGAAGTCCACCCTCATGAAGGTCCTGTCCGGTGTCTACCCGCACAACTCCTTCGACGGGGAAATCCTGTTCGAAGACGAGCCCTGCAACTTCTCCAGCATCAGCGACAGTGAGAAGCGCGGCATCGTCATCATCCACCAGGAACTCGCCTTGAGCCCCTACCTTTCGATCGCCGAGAATATTTACCTCGGAAACGAGCAAGCCAAAAACGGCTGGGTGGATTGGCGCAAGACCAACCTGGAGGCCTCCAAGCTGCTGGCCAGGGTGGGCCTGAGTGAAAACCCTGTCACTCCGGTCCAGCACATCAGTGTGGGGAAGCAGCAGTTGGTGGAGATCGCCAAGGCGCTGTCCAAGGAAGTTAAGCTCCTCATCCTGGACGAACCCACGGCCGCGCTCAACGACGAAGACTCCGGCCACCTCCTGGACCTGATCCTCCACCTGAAGGGTCAGGGAATCACCAGCATCATCATCAGCCACAAGCTCAACGAGATCCGAAAGGTGGCCGATGCCGTCACCATCATCCGTGACGGCAAAACCATCGAGACCCTGCGCCTGGATGAAGGCCAGATCACGCAGGAACGGATTATCCGCGGCATGGTGGGCCGGGACCTGGAAAGCCTCTACCCGGACAGGAACCCCCAGATCGGTGAGGAAGTCCTCCGGATCGAGGACTGGTCCGTCAGGCATCCCCAGGACCACTCCCGGATGGTGGTGCACAACGCGAGCCTGTCCGTCCGCAAGGGCGAGGTGGTGGGCCTTGCCGGCCTGATGGGTGCGGGCAGGACCGAACTGGCCATGAGCGTTTTCGGGCGCACGTACGGCACCGCGACATCCGGCAAGGTCTACAAGTACGGCAAGGAAATCAACACTTCCACGGTTCCCGCTGCCATCGCCAACGGCATTGCCTACGCTACGGAGGACCGCAAGCGGTACGGCCTGAACCTGATTGAGGACATCAAGCGAAACATCTCCATGGCGGCGCTGCGGAAGCTGGTCAAGGGCGGCTGGGTGGACAAGAACCAGGAAACCATGGTGGCCAACGGCTACCGCGAAAGCATGAACATCAAGGCGCCGTCCGTGGCTGCCATAACGGGGAAACTCTCCGGCGGAAACCAGCAGAAAGTGGTGCTGAGCAAGTGGATGTTCTCGGACCCTGACGTGCTGATCCTGGATGAACCTACCCGGGGCATCGACGTCGGCGCCAAATTCGAGATCTACACCATCATCGGCAAGCTGGCGGCGGAGGGAAAAGCGGTGATAGTCATTTCCTCGGAGCTGCCCGAGCTCCTTGGCATTTGCGACCGGATCTACACCCTCTCGGCCGGCCACATCACCGGCGAGGTACCCATCGCCGAAGCAACCCAGGAAACACTCATGCACTACATGACCAAAGAGAAGGAATAGGACCATGTCCGCCCTACGAGAATCGCTCGGCTTCCTGACAAGCCGCCTCCGGCAGGTTGGCATCTTCGTTGCCCTGATCCTGATCGTCCTGCTGTTCCAGGTTTTGACCAACGGCATCCTCCTGGAACCCCAAAACGTCACCAACCTGGTGGTCCAGAACAGCTATATCCTCATCCTCGCCATTGGCATGGTGATGGTGATCATTGCCGGTCATATCGATCTCTCGGTCGGTTCGATCGCAGGGTTCATCGGGGCCGTTGCCGGCGTGATGATCGTCCACTGGGGCTGGGCCTGGTGGATCGCCATCCCCGCATGCCTCCTGGTGGGAGCACTGGTCGGGGCCTGGCAAGGCTACTGGATCGCCTACGTTGGCATCCCTGCGTTCATCGTCACGCTGGCGGGCATGCTGATCTTCCGCGGCCTGACCCTGATCACGCTCAAAAACCAGCAGATCACCCCTTTCCCCGCCGAACTCCGTGCCCTGGGCGGCGGCTTCCTTCCGGACATCTCCGGCGGCACTTCGGTGCTGGAATGGTTGACGGTCATCCTGGGCGTGGGAGCTACCGTGGCACTGCTGATCCAGGCGCTCAAGGAGCGCCGCATCCGGAAAAAGTTCGATCTCGAAAACGAACCGATGGCCTGGTTCGCCACCAAGACCACCTTCATCGCACTGCTTATGCTGATCATCACGTTCCTCCTTGCCAGTTACCGCGGCACGCCGATCGTCCTGATCGTGCTGGCCGTCCTGGTGATCGCCTACACGGCGCTGATGAACAACAGCGTCTTCGGCCGGCACACGTACGCGATCGGCGGAAACCTCCATGCCGCCGAGCTGTCCGGCGTCAAGACCAAGGCCGTCACCTTCCGCCTCTTCGTTAATATGGGCGTCCTGGCAGCGTTGGCCGGCCTTGTCTTCACGGCACGCCTCAACTCGGCCCAACCGGCCGGTGGCACAGGCTTCGAGCTGGACTCCATCGCTGCTGCGTTCATTGGCGGCGCCGCCGTCCAGGGCGGCATCGGCACAGTGGCCGGCGCCATGATCGGTGGCCTCATCATGGGCGTGCTGAACAACGGCATGTCCATCCTGGGCCTCGGCACCGACTACCAGCAGCTCATCAAGGGACTGGTCCTCCTGCTCGCCGTAGGGTTCGACATCTTCAACAAGAACCGCACCGGCGGCGGCACCACCATCACCAGCCGTTTCAAAAAGAAGCCGGCACCCCCGGCTGCGGCTGAGTCGGCAGCGTCTGATGAGAGGTCGGTTCCGGTCCCGGCAAACGCCGCGGAATAGAACCGGCGTAGGAACAGAAGCGGACGACGACGGGATCTCCCGCCGTCGTCCGCTTCTGTTTTGTGCGCCGCCCGGAAGCTGGTGCTAAGCCTTTGCGCCGAACCTGAGCAGGACCTTCCCTGATTCGGCCGAGTTCCGGGCCACGCCGAACGCTTCCAGCGCGTCCTCCACCGGGTATTCGTGCGTGATGACGGGCTCGATGTGCAGTGAGCCCTCGGCGAGGGCGGCGATGACGTCGTCGATCTCGTCGTTGAAGCGGAACGAGCCCTTCAGCTCGAGCTCCCGGGTAATGGCCAGCGAGATCAGCACCGGTTGCGGCCCGGTGGGCAGCAGCCCCACCATCACCACGGTGCCGCCGCGGGTGGCTCCCTGGATGGCGGACGCCAGGCCATGGTGGTTGCCGGAGGATTCAATCACGACGTCGGCCTCAACGGCGGCGATCGCCTCGGCGTCACCGGCGGTGATCACCTGGTCCGCCCCCACGGCTGTGGCGATTTCCAGCGGCTTGTTGTGCATGTCGACGGCGGTGATACGGCTTACGCCGGCCCGCTTCAGGACGGCGACGGCGAGCGCGCCGATGGGGCCACTGCCAATGACGAGTGCGGACTTTCCTGCCACGTCTCCGGCCCGCGCCACTGCATGCCAGGCCACGGAGGCCGGCTCGATCAGGGCGGCGGTGCGAAGATTGATGCTGTCCGGCAAAGTCCGGAGCATCCGGGCGGGGAGGTTCACGTACCGGCTGAATGCGCCATCCTTGTGCGGGAACCGTGCGGCGCTGCCCAGGTACGTGCAGCCAGGTGAAAGGTTGGGCCGGTCCTCCGGGTAGCGTGCGGCGCCCGGGCCCGGGGTTGCCGGGTGGACCGCCACCGGAGTGCCGGCGGCCGGGCCGGTTCCGTCAGCAGCGGCATGGACCACCGTCCCGGAAATCTCGTGGCCCAGCACCAGCGGCGCCTTCAGGATGGATTCGCCGGCGGCGCCGTGCAGCCAGTAATGCAGGTCGGAGCCGCAGATGCCGCCGTAGTGCACCTCGATCACGGCCTCGTCCGGGGCCGGAGCGGCCAGGGTCAGTTCATCGATCCGCAGATCGTTGGCGGCATGGGCCACCACGGCCGGACCAGTAATGGGAAGAGCTGTGTCCAGTGTCATCAGACCACCACCGTCATTCCGCCGTCGATGAAGATGGTCTGGCCGTTGACGAAGTCCGAGCCGCTGGAGGCCAGCCACACGGCGGGCCCGGCGAGGTCCTGCACGGTCCCCCACCGGCTGGCCGGGGTGCGGCCCAGGATCCAGGAATTGAACTGCTCGTCGTCCACCAGGTTCTGTGTCATTTCGGTGTGGATGTAGCCCGGCGCGATGCCGTTGATCTGCAGCCCGGACGCCGCCCACTCGGCGGTCATTGCACGGGTGAGGTTCCGCAGCCCGCCCTTCGCCGCGATGTAGGGGGCGATGGTGGGGCGGGCGAGGTCGGTCTGGACCGAGCAGATGTTGATGATCTTCCCGTGACCGCGCGGGATCATGAACCGGGCAGCCTCCCGGCCCACCAGGAATGCGCTGGTCAGGTCCGTGGAGATCACCCGTTCCCAGTCCTTCACGTCCAGCTCCAGCATGGGCACCCGATGCTGGATCCCGGCGTTGTTCACCAGGATCTCCAGCGGGCCCACATGCTCTTCCACCCAGGCAACACCACGTGCCGCCTCGGCGTCGCTCGTGACGTCGAAGGCCACACTGTGCACCCGCCCGGGTGCGAAGCCGGCAGCCATCGTCGCCGCCGCATCCTTGAGCCGATCCTCATTGATACCGTTCAGCACCACTGTTGCACCGGCGTCGGCCAATGCCCGGGCCAGCGCGTTACCGATTCCGCGGCTGGAACCGGTGACCAGGGCAACCCGGCCGGTCAGGTCAAAAAGTGAGCTCATGCGAACGGCCCTGCCTGGACCAGGTTGGCCGGAGTCTGGCCGGTGGCCAGCGCCTCAAGCTGCTTTCGGAGGAGCTTGAGGATCCGCGGCTGGAACGCCGAGGCGTTGCCGCCCACGTGTGGGGTGATCAGGGCGTTGGTGGTGGACCAGAGCGGGTGGTCCTGCGGCAGCGGCTCTGGATCAACCACGTCGATGGCGCACTGCAGCCGTCCGGAGAGGACCTCCTTGGTCAGCGCAGCGGTGTCCACCACGGAGCCACGGCCCACGTTCACCACGAGGGCAGCGTCCGGAAGGGCAGCCAGGACTTCTTCGCCGATCAGCTGATGGGTGTCCTCGTTCAGGGGCAGCACCGATACCAGGATGTCGTGCGAGGCAGCGAGCGCCGCCAGTTCCGAGGACGCATGCACCTGGCCATGCTCATCGGTACGGGCCGAGCTTCCCACCCGGGTGACGGTGACCTCGAAGGGCTCAAGGCGGCGGGCAATCTCGTGCCCGATTCCGCCCACACCCACCAGCAGCACCCGCCGGTCCGCCAGCGACTGCCGGCGCTCCGGGCGCCACAGGCCGTACTGCTGGTCCCGGACGGCCTGGTCGATGCCGCGCAGCTTGGCGAGGATCAGGCCGATGGCAAGCTCCGCCGTCGCTGCCGCGTGGACTCCGGAGGCATTGGCGACTCCGGCCGCGGGGCCGGCAGCCTCAATCACGCCGTCGTATCCGGTGGACTGCGTCTGGACGAACTTCAGGTCCGGCACCTTGCCAAGGGAACCCAACACCGCTCCCGCGCCGATGTACGGGAGGATGACGCCGTCGATCTCAGCCAGCGTCCCGCCGTCGGGATCCGCCTTCAGGTCCCAGACCACTCCCCGCAGCCCTTCGGGCAGGGGTGAGAGATCGTCGAGGAGCTGCTGGTCGGGGAAGCTGACGGTGCGGACTGTTTGCATCGGGAACCTATCAATCGGTGGAGCTGGTTGGCGGGGCGGTGGCTAGCGCCGGTCGAACGTGAGGCCGCCGGGCACCTGGAACGTGGGCATGAGTTCAAGCATGCCAACATTTACGTGCCGGGGTGTTTCGATGGCGTAATCCATGGCGTTGACGATGTCATCGGTGGTCAACGATTCGTAGCCCTCGTAGTAGGTCTTCCACGCCTCTTCCATGGCCTCCGGAGTGCCGCCCATGTTGCGGCCGAAGATCTCCGTCTCCACCCGGCCGGGGCAGATTTCGGTGACGCGGATACGCTTGCCCACGGTGTCGTTGCGGAGCTGGCGGGAGATCTGGTGCACGGCGGCCTTGGTGGCGTGGTAGACCGTGTGGCCGTAAAAGTTGTACACGCCGGCGATCGAGCTGACATTGATGACGTGCCCGCGGTCGCGTTCCACCATACCCGGCAGCACCAGCCTGGTCAGTTGGAGCAGGCTGCGGAGGTTGACGTCCACGAGTTCGTCGATGTCGCTCTCGCTGGAATCCAGGATGTTGCCGGGCCGGGAGACGCCGGCACAATTCACCAGGACGTCCACTTCAAGGCTTCCGACGGCGGCAGTCAGTGCTGCGGTGTCCGTCAGGTCCACCACGTGGGGCACCGCGCCGGTCTTGTCCGCGAGTTCCTTCAGGCGGTCCTCGTTCCGGGCCACGGCGTGCACGGTGAGTCCGCGCTTGGCCAGGCGTTCTGCGATGGCGGCACCCATACCGGTGGATGCGCCGGTGACGAGGGCGGTTTTGTAGTCAGAAAAAGTCATGGGGATCTCCTGTGAAGGTGCAGCGCTGAGCTGCCGGGTGGGAAGTTAGGCGTCGCGGAGGGGCTGGTGTGCCCGGTCCTTGACCGTGCTGACTGCTGCAAGTGTGCCCAGGGCGGTGATCACTGCGTAGAAGGCGGGCATGTAAATGTTGCCGGTGGACGAGATGAGCCAGGTCATGAGCAGCGGCGCCGTGCCGCCGAAGAGGGCCGAGGAGATGTTGTAGCCCAGGCCGTAGGCGGAGTAGCGGACGCGGGTGGGGAAGAGTTCCACGATCAGGATGTGGATCACTGCCGTGTGTCCGGCGAAGACCACTGCCATGATGCAGGCACCCAGGATGGCCAGGGCCATCTCGCCGGTGGCGATCAGGGCGGTAAGAGGGGATGCCCAGGACGGCCATGGCGATGGCGGAGCCGGCGATGACCTTCTTGCGGCCTACCCGGTCAGAGAGTGCACCCATGAACGGGATTGCGATGCAGATGACCACCAGGCTGCAGGCGGTGACCAGCAGGGCCTCGCCGATGGTGAAGTTGAGCTGCTTGCCCTTGAGGAACGTTGGCATGTAGGAGAACAGGACGTAGTAGCCGGAGCCGTTCATCAGCGGGATGAACAGGGCCAGCAGCATGGCGCGGCGGTGCTCTGCGGAGGCGAAGGCTTCCTTGAGCGGGTTCTTGGACAGCCCGCCCTCTTCCTTGAGCTTCTGGAAGTTGGGGGTGTCCGCGATGGCCTTGCGGATGTACCAGCCGATGATGCCCATGGGGATCGCAACCAGGAACGGAATGCGCCATGCGAACGCGCCGAACCCGCCGCCGTCGATCGCTGCCTGGGTGAGCCACGGGGACATGGAGAAGGCAACCAGGGTGCCGGTGAGCAGTGCCGCGAAGGAGGCGATCTGGGCGTAGGAGGTGATGATGCCGCGCTTGCCTTCGGGGGCGTGCTCGGCGAGGAAGGTCATGGCACCGGCGGCTTCACCGCCGACGGAGAAGCCCTGCAACAGTCGGAGCAGCACCAGCAGGATGGGCGCCGCGATGCCGATGGCCGCATAGTTGGGCAGCAGGCCGATGCCTGCTGTGGCCACGCTGATCAGCAGGATGACGAAGACCAGTAGCTTTTGCCGCCCTATCCGGTCGCCCAGGTACCCGCAGACCACGGCGCCGAGGGGGCGGACGAAGAAGGAAACGGCGTAGCCGGCGAAGACGAACAATAGGGCGTTGTCCGGGTTTCCCGGTGCCAGGAAGACGAGGGCAAGCGTTCCGGCCATAAAGGCGAAGATGCCGTTGTCATAGAGTTCCACGAAAATGCCGACGCAGCCGGCCGTGACGACCTTGCGGGTCTGCTTGCTGCTGAGCCGCTCTGTATGCGGCTGGGCCGCGTGCGTAGAGGTGGACATGGCTTTCCTTACTTAAGGGGATGGTAACAAGAGTTAGAAGCTGGGGCGAGGGTTGTTAGCCTCCGGCTGCTGGCGCAAGCCGGGGCCAGCCCGGTTCGTTGCCGACGCCCAGGAGGGCAAAGACGGTACTGACATTGGATCGGAGGGTCTCCAGTTCCCGCAGCGCCGCCCGGTGTTTCGCTGTTGCTTCGGGGACGGTGGTCTTGCGGAAAGTGATTTTGTGGCCGGGGCGGGCCTGGGCCAGGACGTCCAGAGAGCGGCTGGTGACGACGGCGAGGACGGGATAGCCGGCGGTTACTCCGCGGCCCCGGTGCAGGACCAGGAGTTCTTCACGGGACGGCACTTCGATGGCTCCCACCGGGACGCCCCGGGACAGCACCTCGGCGGTGGATTGGCGTTCGGGGAGTGCTCCGCCCAGCCGCAGGCCGATGTGGTTGCTCCTGCCGCTGACGGTGTACTCGGTGTTGTAGAGCAGGTCGGCGGTGTCGCCGAACTCCTCCACGTCCGGCCCGTCGGTGACCTCAACTACCGCCGTACTGTGGAATTCCGGCCGGGTGAGGCCCAGGCGGAACAGGGGGAGGTCGAAGTATGGCTGGCGGATGGGCGGGACGCATCGGTTGGTCTTCAGTTCGGTGCCTTCGGCGAGCCGCAGGCCGAATCCGACCACGGTGTCCGGCGCGCAGCTACCGAGGAGTACCGGAGCCTCCACTGAACCGTGGACCGCAACGTAGGCCCGCAGGCCGCCGTCGATTCGGCGCAGCGCCACCGTCTCCCCCGCCCTGACGGACACGGGCTCCCACTGCTGGCACTCGCGCCCGCCCACCGTCAGGTGCAATGGTGCGCCCGTGACCGCAATGAGGATGTCAGTGGTGGCCTTCATACGGAAGTCCAGTGCGGTGACTTCCAGCAGCGGGGCGTTGTCGCCGTTGCCGGCGAGGATGTTGGCGGCGCGGGCGGAGAACTGGTCCAGGGCGCCGTTGACGGGCAGTCCGAAGCGGGGGCCGCGGAAGCGTCCCAGGTCTGTGACCACGGAGTTGCCGGGCTGCTGGATGATCAGTGAGCCGCTCATCGCGCTGCCTGCAGTTTCCGGCCGGCGTAGGCGGCGAAGTCCTCGGGCTGGATCTGGTGGAACCGCAGCAGGTCGCCTGGTACGTAAGGAACCAGCGGCTCGGCCGTTGCGTCGAGGACGGTCAGCGGGGTCTGGCCGATGACGCACCAGCCGCCGGGTGCCGCAGCCGGGGCAATGACTGCCTGCCGGCCGGCAACCGATACGGCGCCTGCCGGCACGGACAACCGGGGGTCCTTCAAACGGGGCACGGGGAAGGGGAAATCGGGGCCGTCCATCATGGGCGAGCCTGCCGGTGCGCCCAGGCAGCGGATCACGTAGGACTTGGTGGTATGAAGCTCAATGATTTCCTCGACGGAGAGCTCCTGCTGTTCGGCAACCCGCTCGAGGTCGGGGCCGTACTCGCCGCCGTACACCACCGGGACCCTGAATTCGTGGGGTGTCCGGGCGGGCACGCCGGTGAATTCGAGCTGGCGAAGGCCCAGCAGGACAAAAGCCTTGACCTGACGTGCAGAGGTGACGCCGGGATCGAACTCAACGAGCAGCGAGTCATACGTCGGCACTGCGCCGTGGACGCCGTCGGCCCCTGCAGCATCCAGCCACTCTGCGAGGGCGTGGACAGTGGCCCAGTTGGCTTCCCGGTCCGGGGAGGAAGCGACGACGCGCAGTGCGGCGTCACCGGATTCGAACACCTCCACCGGAGGCTGAGCTGGAGTTGGAGTGGCTGGCATGTCAGGCCACTTTCGCTTTGGCGGCCAAGACCTGGGTGAGCGGGGCGATGGCCACGCCGGCGCGTTCCAGCTCAGAACGGACCTGGCGGGCCAGCTGGACGGCACCCGGGGTGTCCCCGTGGAGCAGAATGGTGTCGGCGACGATCGGGAGGTCTGTTCCGGCGACCGTTTCGATGACGCCTTCGCAGGCCATACGGATGGTGCGGTCCACGATCACTCTGGAATCGTGGATGACGGCGCCGGGGCGGCTGCGCGGCACCAGGGTGCCGTCCGCTTCGTAGGCGCGGTCTGCGATGCCCACGATGCCCACGGGGAGCCGGCGGGCGGCGGCGGCGTCGGCAAGTGCGCCATCCTGGGCGAGGACGATGAGGTCCGGGTTGATGCGAGCGGCCGCGTCCGCCACGGCTTCTGCATAGTCATGGCGCGTGGCCACGAGGTTGCCGAGGCGGCCGTGCGGCGCAAGATGGACCACGCCGGCGCCATGGTAGGCGGCGAAGGCGCTGAGGGCGCCGAACTGGTACAGGACGTCGTTGCGGACTTCGTCAGCCGTAAGGTCCATGGCGCGGCGGCCAAAGCCGCGCAGGTCCGGGAAGCTGGGGTGCGCGCCGATGGCGACCCCGCGGCGCACGCACTCGGCAACGGTGGTATTCATAATGTCCGGGTCTCCGGCGTGGAAGCCGCAGGCGATGTTGGCGCTGGACACCACTTCGAGCAGGGCCGCGTCGTCGCCCATGGAGTAGGTGCCGAAGCCTTCTCCGAGATCTGCCACGAGATCAACCATGGGTCCCATCTGAGCCCTCCTTAGGGGTGTTTTCGCAGCGCGGGCCAAGGGCACCGCATCTGCTGCCGGAAGCGGAAGCGGAAGTGGTGTGGACCAGCCGATGGGGCTTCGGTCCGATGCCCGGATGACCGGGGTTGTAGAAAAAGTCTGGCACCGGGACTTGGATCACACAAAGACGTAATAGGTGTCACGGGATAGGTGCCGGTTATGACCCCCGGCGCCGTCAACGACGTCCTGCCCGGCCCGCTTTTGCGGACCGGGCAGGACAATTTCGTTGTTCTGTTAATGCCGGCACTGGCAGCCTGACTTGCCGGAAGTGTCAGCGGAGGGCTTTGCGGAGGCCCATAACGCGTTCGACGACGACCACCACCACCAGCGAGATGAGGATGAGGATCACGGACAGGGCGGCAACTGCGGCATCGGCGGAATTTTCCACGTACCTGAGCACCTGCACGGGGAGGGTGGGCAGGCCCGATTCGGCCACGAACAGGGAGATGACAGCTTCGTCGAATGAGACGATGAACGCGATGACGCCGCCTGCGATGACGCCGGGCTGGATGATGGGCAGGGTCACGCGGCGGAAGACGGTCCACGAGTCGGCACCCAAAATCCGGGCTGCTGCTTCACAGGACGTGTCCGTGGTTGCCAGGCTCATCAGGGTGGTCCTGATGACGAACGGGATAGTGATCGCCACGTGGCCGATGATGATGCCCGCATAGGTGTTGGTCAGCCTCAGCGGACCAAAGAGCAGGACCATGCCGAGCGCCAGCACGATGCTGGGGATCAGCAGCGGTGACAGGAAGAACGACTGGACCGCGGCTTTTGCCTTGAACTCGTAGCGGTCAAGGGCCAGGGCGGCCGGTACGCCGAGCGCCAGGACAATAACCGTCACCACGACGGCGACGATCAGGCTCACCCGCATGCCGTTCATGAAGGTGCTTTCCTGGGGAAGCATCTCGTACCACTTCAGCGTGAATCCTTCGGGCGGGAAGGACAGGTACTGGTTGGAGGCAAAGGACACAACGAAGACGATCAGCAGCGGGGCAAGCAGGAACAGGTAAAGCAGGAACACGAGGATTCCGAAGGCCGGTTTCGCTGCATTGAAGCGCGGCTTGAAAAGAGGTGCTTCGTTCATGGCTAACCGCCTATCTTTCGCGTGAGACGCTGGTAAACGGCGATGATCAGGCCGAACAGAACCAGCAGGATGACTGACAGCGCCGCTGCGAAAGGCCAGTTCAAGAGCCCGGTGGTCTGGTCGTAGATCTCGGTGGCAAGGACCTGGACGCTGCCGCCGCCCAGTAGGCGCGGCGTGATGAAGGTGCTGATGGACAGGACAAAGACCAGCAGGAACGCGGTGAGGATGCCGGGCAGGCTCAGGGGCAGCGTCACGCGGGTGAACACGTTGAGCTTGCTGGCGCCGAGGGAGCCGGCCGCTTCCTCCAGTTGCGGGCTGAGACGGCCGAAGCCGGAAATCATGGCAAGGATCGCGTACGGCATGAAGATTTCCACCAGGCCGATGGTCACCCCGGTCATGTTGTTGGTGAGCTTCAACGGCGTATCGATGAGGCCCAACCCGGTCAGTGAGGAATTGACCAGGCCGTTAGTGCCCAAAATGGCCATCCAACCGTACGTCCGGACCACCGCGGAGGTCAGGAGAGGTGCGATCGCGATGGCCAGCAGCAGGCTGCGGTACTTGCTTTGGCTCCTGGCCAGGAACAACGCCACCGGATAGGAGACCAGGATGCACAGGACGCCGACGGTCACACCCATCTGGAAGGTATCCAGGGTGACCTTCCAGTAATACGGGTCAGTCAGTGGCTGGAGGTAGGTGTCGAAGGTGAAGGTTTCCTCGATCACCCCGTCGGGTGCTCCACGGTTGAAGGACATCCGGACCATGTAGGCCAGCGGAAAGACGAAGCTGACCAGGAGTCCCAATAACCCCGGGATGAGCAGGGCGAGGTAGGCGCGGCGGTTGCGCTTCTCCGTGGCCCTTTCGAGCTCTCCAGCTTCTGCCGGTGGTCGAAGGGGCGACTGCCCCTTCGACTGCAACATGGTCATGATGCCTGCCCTCTCATGGTCACCGGAAGAATGTAGGCATCCTCGGGTGACCAGGAAAGGTACGCGGTGTCGCCCGGGCGGGGCAGTTCGCCGCTGGATGTGTGCAACTGTGCATTGAACGTCTTCGAGTCCACCCTGACGGCGACCGACAACGCATCGCCGGTGTAGCTGACGCGCTCAATGATCCCTTCGATGGCGTCCCTGTCACCGCGGCTGGCCACAGTCACCTTGAGCCTGTGTGGACGAATCACCAGTTCATGGCTTCCGGTAAGTCCCGCTGAACCGACGGCCCCGAACCCACCCAGGCCTTCAATGTCCACCTTGTAATGGGACTCACCGGCACCGCCCGGCCCTACTTCAGAGACGACCGTGGCCTGCAGGAAGTTGGCCTGGCCGATGAAGTTGGCCACGAAGTGCGTGCGCGGGCGTTCGTAGACCTCGGTGGGCGAGCCGAACTGCTCGATCAGTCCCCCGTTCATAACGGCGATCCGGTCCGCCATGTCCAGGGCTTCGTCCTGGTCGTGGGTGACGAAGAGGGTGGTAGCACGGGTTCGCTGCTGGATGGATCTGATCTCCGTCCGCATGGTTTCGCGGAGCTTCGCATCCAGGTTGGAAAGAGGCTCGTCGAGCAGGAGCAGCGTGGGTTCCACAACCAGTGCGCGGGCCAGCGCGATGCGCTGTTGCTGCCCGCCGGACAGTTCCCGGGTCTGGCGCTTGCCGAGGTGCCCGAGCTGCACCATATCCAAGGCTGCGGCAACCCGC
Source organism: Pseudarthrobacter sp. W1I19 (assembly GCF_030817835.1). Taxonomy (NCBI): domain Bacteria; kingdom Bacillati; phylum Actinomycetota; class Actinomycetes; order Micrococcales; family Micrococcaceae; genus Pseudarthrobacter; species Pseudarthrobacter sp. W1I19. The sequence goes on along the minus strand of NZ_JAUSZR010000001.1, from coordinate 461,585 downwards.
CTTTTCTGTTCGGGTTTCGGCGTCTGGCGCATTTGCAGACCGAAGGCCACGTTTTGCTCAACGTTCATATGCGGGAACAGCGCGTAGGACTGGAAGACCATGCCCATACCGCGTTTGTTCACGGGGGTGTGGGTTATTTCCTTGCCGTCCACCACGATGGAGCCGGCGGTGGGGTCCATCAGTCCGGCCACCATCCTCAGCGTGGTGGTTTTACCGCACCCTGACGGGCCCAGCAGCGCCACCAGGTGCCCCTCCTCCACCTGCATGTTCAGGCGGTCGACGGCGGGCTCCAAGCCTGCGGCGTATCGCTTTGTCAGATCCACGATCGACAGTTTTGTTTGACTCACGGTTCAGTTCTCCAGATGCGAAGGGAGGAAAGGGGTGCCGGCGGGGACGGCTACTTGGTGATGATTTCGCGCTTCCAGGTGTCGGTCCACTTATCGCGGGCCGAGGACAGGAAGTTGACGTCGAGGGGGATGATGTTCAGCGAACCGTCGGTGGGCACCACCCGGCTCTTCACGTCCGCCGGCAGGTCAACGTTCGTGACGGACGGGGCGTAGAAGAGTGCCTTGGCGAACGCCGTCTGCGCTTCGGGGGACAGTGCGTAGTTGATGAACGTCTTGGCTGCCGCGGAGTGCGGGGCACCCTTGACCAGGTTGACCGTGTTGATCTGGTAGACGGTTCCTTCCTCGGGGAACGTCACGCCCATCTTCTTGTTGCTCTGGTCGCTGTAGAACTGACCCCGGGCGTTCTGGCCGAGACCGAGGACAGTCTGGCCGGTGATCACGTTCTGGTATTCGTCCGGGTTAGGGGCGAACGTCTGCACGCCGGGCGCCATCTCCTTGAGCTTTGCCACGGCCTTGTCGATGCTCTTGGTGTAGTCCTCGCCCTCCATCTTGGCCGTGATGGCGGTGAGTGAGAGTCCCAGCAGGGACGGCGGAGCGTTGACGTTGATCTTGCCGGCATAGGCGGGGTCCCAGAGGACTTTCCAGCTCTCAGGCGCCTGGGGGAACGCGGCCGTGTCGTAGAGCAGGCCGACGGCGTCGACCATCGCCACAGGACCGTAACCGTCCTTGTCCCGGAACTTCTCGGGCACGTTGGCCAGGTTGGCGACGGCAGCCTCGTCCACTTTCTCAAAGAGTCCCTGTTTGTTGCCGGTGGTGGATACGGAGTTGTCCATGATGGCTACGTCCGTGGCGGGGCTACTTTTCTGACCCTGAAGTGCGCTGAGCATCTCCGCAGAGGACCGCTTCGAGGAGAAGTTGATCTTGATATCCGGGTACTTCGCCTTAAAGGGTTCAATGACCGCAGCGGTGTACTGGTCCTGCCACACCCCGGAGTACGCAATCAGATTTACTTCGCCTGAGGTGGAGCTGCCGCTGCTGGCGGCTTCATTGCCGCCCCCGCAAGCGGAGAGTGCCAGCACCGCCGCGGAAAGCGCGGCAACGGCTGCCATTTTGCCTTTGATTATTGCTCGCATGTGCCATCTCTTTCTAAAAGAGAACCCGGCCGTAGGGGCGGATCCTGGATGCTCCGAAGTTATGGGTGGCATATTTCGGAAATGTAAAAGAAAACGTCCGTTTCGGTAAACCTCCGCTTTATGCAGAATGCATCTGACATCATCGCGAAATTGCATACCTGGCCGGGGGTTAGAATATAGTGCTGGTGAAATAGCGTTCTGGGTTCAACCTAGTGTCAGAGATGCGGATCACACAAAGACCAGTTGCGTATCCCTCCATAGCATCCGGTTATGACCTTTCCGGCTTCAGAACGCCGCAGAGAGAGAAGGCAGCATGGATACGCGGAAGCTTGCGTACTTTGTGCAGATTGTGGATTCGGGAAGCATCACCAAGGCTGCTGCGGCGCTGCACGTGGCCCAGCCTGCCCTGAGCCAGCAGGTCTCGGCGTTGGAGACAGACCTCAAGCAGCGCCTGCTGATCCGCAGTAAACAGGGTGTGGTGCCTACGGCTGCCGGGCATACGTTGTACCGGCACGCGCAGTCCATCCTGCGACTCGTTGACCAGGCCCGGCAGGACGTCGCCAAATCTGGAGCGGCACCCTCCGGCCGGGTTTCCATTGCCATCGCTCCCTACAGCATGGCCTCGAGCCTTACGCCGAGGATCATTAGCGAAGTGGCCCGCAGGTACCCGGACATCGTCCTGCACGTCACCGAGATTTATGGGGGCGTCCTCAGCGAAGCAATTAAGAACGGCCGGCTGGACATGGCCCTCATTTACGAGCCGGGGCGCATCCGGGGCGTCCAGTTCACCACCATGATCGTGGAGGACCTCCACTTTGTGGTCAACGCCAACAGGGCCGCCGTGAACCACGCGGACGGCGAGATCTCCCTTGGGGAAGTTGCCCGCCACGGGCTCTTCCTGCCCGAACAGAACCACACCCTTCGCCAGACAGTCGAGGCGGGACTCACCAGCAAGGGGCTTGGGCTGCGGCTGGTGGGCGAGGTGGAGTCCGTTCCATCCCTCGCCAGGCTCCTCCGCGCGGACCTCGGTGCCACCATCATGCCCAAGTCCGCCGCGGACGCTTTGTTCCATGAGGAAGACTTCAACGTCCTGCGGATCGTGGACCCCGTGCTCCAATGCAAGATCGCCCTGTGCACGCCGGACCACGATCCGCTGTCCGAGGCCGCTTCCGCCGTTTTGCTGGTCCTGAAGGAAATGCTTCTGGAAATGCTCAACGATAAGTATGGGCGGTAAGTTTCCATAGCGCCCGCTTATTGGGGCACGCGTCTTTGGTCTTAGCGCTGCTTCACTGCGGATCCTAAAATTAATTCAAGGCCGGAAATTACGGCCGATTCAATCTTTGAAGAATTAATTGGAGCACGCCGTGAAAAAGATAGATACGTTGCGGAGAATTAGCGGTCAGGGCTTGGGCCTGATGGCCAAAACTGGATTCCACTGCCCGGCGAATGGATTCTGGCGTCCGGAGGACCGCTCGATGGACCCCATCTTCGTCTTCGAAGGCAGCCTCATGCCGGCGGGCAGGGGCGGGTCCACGGTCTGGCTCTTGGAGGACGCTCTGTTCGGACCGCCGGAGTACCCGCTTCCGGCACGCTAGAAGGCTCTTCCGGGGAAAGCAGCCATTTTCGCCTGCTTGCGTTTCCGCAGGCCTGCCTCTCCCCTATCCAAGCCTGTCTTTTCGTATCGGGACCTCCCCTTCCTGCCTCGGGTTCCTGCCCACTCCGGTGATTGCTCCCAATCTGGACAATGGTGCCCGTCCGGGTCATCCCGTCCCTGCCCCTCCCTCGAGGGAAAATGTCACACCCCCTTGTCATGATGGGTTTATGGGGAAAGCGGCGGTGGCGAAGGCGTTTGAGGACATCAATGCCGCCCTTGCCGTGCTCAACGCGGAGGTGGAGGGGTGTGGTTCGGAGCCGTTCTCGGATGCTGATCCATTGGCCGGGCTGGGAGATGGGTGCCTGGACATTCTTGCCGGGGTGCGGGTGGCGGAGGCCGGGATCGCGGGCTTGAAGGCCCGGGCTGCCGTGACGTACGCGGATACTGCCCAGGCGATTGCGGGGCCGGACACACCTGTGCAGGCGCTGGAAATGTCCGTGGCCGCGGAAATCGGCGCCCTCCTGACCCTTGGTTCCCGGGCAGCCGGTGCGTTCCTGGCCGCGTCCCACACGGTAGCGAAGGAACGGCCGCTGACGTTGTCGGCGTTGCAGGCGGGGACGATCACCTGGCAGCACGCCCTGGCGGTGGTGGAGGAAACGGCCGGCCTTGACCCCGCCGGCGCTGCCGCGTTGGAGGCGCAGTTCCTGGCCCCCGATGTGCCCCGGCCGGCCACCGCCGCGCAGGTCGGGGAGCTGCCCGCGTACCGGTTCCGTGCCAAGGCCAGGAAGTGGCGGGAACGCCACCACCCCGAATCCATCGAGAAGCGCCACGCCAAATGCGCCGCGGACCGGCGGATGGAATACACCCCGGACCGCGACGGCATGGCCCGGGTCTCCCTCTACGTCCCGGCGGACCAGGCCTCAGCCATCTGGAACCGCACCACCGCCATCGCCCGCGGCCTCCAAAGCCCCGACGAACCCCGGACCATCACCCAACTCCGCCCCGACATCGCCGCCAGCCTCCTGCTCGGCGCCGGAACCGCACTTCACCCCGGCCCGGAAACCAGCACAGGACAAAGCAGCGCGGGACAGGCCAGCACAGAACAAAGCAGCACGGGACAATGCGACCCGGCCGCAGGCAGGCCGGGTGAAACGTACGCAGGTGCCGCCTTAGGCACCGTCCCGGCACCCAAAGCGGACGTCCTCGTCACCGTGCCGGTACTCGCCCTGTTCGGCATCACGGAGGAACCGGCAAACCTGGACGGCTACGGTCCGATCCCCGCGTCCATGGCCCGCAGACTCGTCGCCAACGGTGCCACCTCGTTCTACCGGGTGCTCGTGGACCCCAGGGATGGGGCGCCACTGGAAATCGGCCGCACCAGCTACCGGGTCACCAAGGCCATGCGGAACTGGCTGCGGCTGCGGGACGGCAAATGCTCTTTCCCCGGGTGCAGCAACAGTTCATTGGATAACGAGGCAGACCACCTCCTCGCCTGGCACAAGGGCGGCACCACCGGCATCAGCAACCTCGGACAACCCTGCCCCAAACACCACAAGCTTCGGCACACCACCGGCTGGACACCAACCCCAGCCACCAAAAATGAACCACCCGGCTGGACCTCACCCACCGGTCGCCACTACAAAAGCGAACACCAGGACTGGGAACCACCACACTGGCCTGCCCAACTACAGTCCGCGACTGGGAATCCTCCGGATTTTGTCTACCTTGGGCTCTCGCCAGGCGAAGAAGCACTCGAGTGGTTCCTGCATGCCCCACCCGCCTGACTGATCGCTGGGTTTCGACAGGCTCAACCGCCGGATAGGTCCTGCCCAGTCCCGGGATTGACCAGCGGCTTTCGGTTTCGCTTGCGCCATCCCTGACCTCCCCGGGGGTTCGACAGGCTCACCCACGGGTTTTGGGGTTCCGACAGGCTCAACCACCGAATCTTGGGGTTCCGGCAGGCTCAACCACCGGGCTTTGGGGTTTCGACAGGCTCAACCACCGAATCTTGGGGTTTCGACAGGCTCAACCACCGGATCAGTCATGCTCAGTGCAAGCTCAACCACCGGGCGCAGCGAAGCCGCCGCAGGACCATGCCCGCGGCGGCTGCACGGCTGGAATTCGAGGCTCCTACGCTTGCTCGACCAGTAGTCCCTTAGCCTTCAACACGTCCGTCAGGTTGCAGAGGTCGATGGTAGTGCCGCCGGCCTTGTACAGGCTGATGAGCTCGCGCTCGGCGTCGTCGCGCTCCTGCGAGAGGCGGATGACTTCCTCGATCTCGTCCTTGCGGACCACCACTACACCATCGGCGTCGCCGCGCAGGACGTCGCCCGGGTAGATGATTTCGTCGCCGAACACCACCGGGTGGTTGATGGGGCCGATCGTCTCTTTGACTGTGCCCTTGATGGACACACTGCCCGAGAAGACGGGCAGTCCCAGCTCAATCAGGTCCTGGGTGTCGCGGACGCCAGAGTCGGTCACCAGGCCGGCCAGGCCCTTGGCTTTCATGGCGTTGCCGAGGACATCGCCGAACGTCCCGGCTTCCTCGTACTCCCCCGCCGCGGCCAGGACAACGTCACCTGGCTGGGCGTAATGGATGGCCACCTGCAGCATGAGGTTGTCACGGGGTGCACAGCGGACGGTGGTGGCCGGGCCGCAGAAGGACATGGACCTGTCGATGGGCTTAATGCGGGAGCTCAGTGCGCCCTTGCGCCCCTGTGCCTCGTGGATGGTCGCCGACGAGAACTTCGAGAGCCGGCTGACGGCGTCGGCGCTGGGGCGGTCGATATTAGTTTTGACGTGAATCACGGCGTTTTCCTTCGTGTGGGTTGGGTCAGTTGAGGGCCTGGACGGCCTTGTCGATGGCAGCGATGGACTCTTCGATGACGTCCAGGCTGGTGGCGTAGGAGATGCGGAAGTACGGGCCCAGGCCATAGGCCGATCCCTGGATGACCGCCACGGAGGCGGCTTCAAGAAGGTAGAGGGTGAAGTCCTGGTCGTCGCGGATGACAGTTCCATCCGGAGCTGCCTTGCCAATAACCCCCGCACAGTTGACGTAGGCGTAGAAGGCGCCTTCCGGCGTCGTGCATGACAAACCGTCGACGGCGTTCAGGGCGGCCACTGCCTTATCCCGCCGCTTGCGGTACACCTCGAGGCTGTCCCGGACGAATCGCTGGTCGCCGGTGAGGGCCGCGGCGGCGGCGGCCTGGCTCACGGAGGAGGGGCAGGACGAGATCTGGGACTGCAGCTTGTTGATGGCGGCGATCACCGGAGCCGGCCCGGCAGCGTACCCCAACCGCCAGCCGGTCATGGCGTAGGCCTTGGACACACCGTTGACCGCGAGGATGCGGTCCTTCAGTTCAGGGGCCACTTCCACCAGGCTGGTGAGTTTCCCCTCGCCGAAGTAGATCTGGTCGTAAATCTCGTCGGTGAGGACGTAAACGTGCGGGAAGCCGGCCAGGACATCGGCGAGCGCCCGCAGTTCAGCAGGAGAGTAGACGGCGCCGGTGGGGTTGGACGGCGCGTTGAGGATGACCCATTTGGTGCGCCCGGTCAGGGCACCGGCCAGGGCTTCGGGCGTGAGCTTGAAGCCAACATCCTCGCCGCAGGGAACCACCACCGGGATGCCGTCATTGGCCAGCACCATGTCCGGATAAGAAACCCAGTAGGGGGCGGGGACGATCACTTCGTCGCCGGCGTCAAGGGAGGCCATAAACGCGGTGAAGATGACCTGTTTCGCGCCGCCACCGATGGTGATCTCGGCCGGGGTGTACTGAAGGCCGGTCCGCTGCGCCAGGCTCTGGAGGATGGCTTGCTGAAGGGCAGGAGTGCCGGTGACGGACGTGTATTTGGTTTCGCCGCGGCTAATGGCCTCGACTGCGGCTGCCTTGATGTGCTCCGGGGTATCGAAGTCCGGCTCGCCAACTGTGAGGTCGAGGATGCGGCGCCCTTCCGCCTTAAGCTCACGCACACGGGCGGCGGCGGCCACGCTTGCGGAAGACTTGATACGGGACACCCGCGATGCAGGGACAAATTCAGGCATGGTCTTTTCCTAGGGAGTCAGGAGCGAGCGGTACTCGTTTCTTCGACACTAGGGAAATCCGGCGGGTATGGATAAGACCAATACTGCGTGGACGGATAAGCGTCCCTTATGGCTGGCAAGCCCACAGTTTTCCGTTATGGGTCCACTCATAATTGGTATCTCCGCCATGCATCCGTTACTGCCTAGCCTCGACGGTGACCCATCCGGGTAAGTGGTCCATCCGGCAATATTCCAACCGAGGAGTGATCTTGGCCGTTACGCACTATGGCGACGCCGGCTACTACCGCTACCGCGGAACGCCCAGGCCGGACAAGGCGGCCCCTCAGGCGGAGGAGATCCGCACACTGCTGAAGGCGAACCGGCAGCGGCTTGCCTTCAACGCCAGCAGCATCCGCCCCGTGTCCGCCCGGCTGAACCAGCACGTTGCGCAGGCGCTCCGGGACGGTATCAAGGTCACCCGACTGGCCCAAACTGCCGGCCTTTCCCGTTGGACCATCCGGACCATCGGCCTGACGTATAACGACCTGCTTCCCTCAGACCAACCCGCCGGGCAGCAGCTCAAGGTCATCGCAAGCCTGAAGTCCGAGCTCGCTGAGCTGGAGGAATCCAGGGCAGCACTCGAAGAACAGCGCCTGACCCTCCTGGCCGCGGCACGCCGGCTCGGCGCGATGGACGACTTCGAACTGGCCGCCCTCAGCGGACTCCAAAGCGACGCCATCCGCAAAATGACATGGGGGCAACCGGTCCACGTTCTCTAGACTGGCATCTGAACGCCAAGTAACGGATACCAGTAAAGGAGCAATGCATGAGTGACGTAGTTGTTGTAGGCGTGGACGGCAGCGAGTCCGCCAAGAAGGCTGCGGAGGCCGCGCGCGACCTTGCGGCGTCGCTGGGAGCTTCACTGCACGTGGTGACAGCATTCGAGACCGAGAGCGCCGAAACCTTCGGCGTCGGGTCGGACAAGGTGCGGATCTCGAATGCGGACGCTGCCGAGATGGTTGCGAACTCGCTCTCCAACTCCGGGCAAGTGTCCATCACCCACTCGGCCGCCCGCGGCAAGCCGGCCGACGCCCTGATCAAGGAAGCCATCCGCCTGGACGCGAAGGTCATCGTGGTGGGAAACCGCAGGATGCGCGGCATCGGCCGGCTCCTGGGCAGCGTGGCCAACAGCGTGGCGCACAACGCCCCCTGCGACGTCTACATCGCCAACACCTACGACGACTGACGGCGCACTTTACATAAAAACAAAAGCAAAGCGGACGACGGCGGGAACCTCCCGCCGTCGTCCGCTTGCGTTTAAGGCACGCTCCCGGGAGCGCGCTGCCGCAAAGACTGCTAGGTGGCCGCCTCCGCCTCCGCCAGCACGATCATCCGGATTTCCTCCGCGACCGCGTGGGAGGGCCAGTGGCTGTTGGCTATGTCCCTGCCCCGGTGATGATCAGCATCGGCAAAGAGCTTCTCCAGCAGCCCCGTCACGTGCAGCAGACCGATCAAGGCCGTAATCCGCGCGTCGGCTGTTCCGCCTCCCAGCCCGGCCTGAATGTCCTTGAGGAGCGCCGCCTTCGGGGCATGGTCCTGCTCCGGATACCGCGTAATCCTGAACAGTCCCAGGCGCTTTTCGCCGACGTGCCTCACCACGCCCTGCTCCGCCAGCTCCTCGTAAATCCGATGCACCTCGGCACGGCTTTCCAGGATTGAAACCCAGCGATGGGGAGTGTGCGGCCTGGATTTATGCCGGATGAGCTCCAGGTGGTGCTGAACCTCGGCGGGCACAGGGGCGCCAGTGACTCCGACGTGCTTGCCCTGCAGTTCGATGGCACCGAGCAGATCCAGCTCCGCCAGTATTGCCCCGGCCACACCCGCCTGTAGAACGGGCTGGGTGATTTCTGCCCCGCCATCGGCATCGTTGGTTGCCAGAAGGAGGAACGCCTGGGAAAGGCTCAGCTCCCAGGCCTTGGGAGATTCAGCATCCATACCACTATGGTCCCGCGGGAAGCGGGTCACCACAACGAGGATTTACATCCGGGTAACGCAAACCACTGGAAGCAAGCGAAATTGCAGAGTACATTTAATGCAATCGAACTTGCAGAGTGATCTGCGTTACAGAACAGGTCTTCCTTGAACACGAACACTGCAGAAGCGGAAGCCCCCGCGATTGACGCCAACGCCAGCACCGGTGCCGGGGACAGCTCCCAGGCATGGCTCGGCGACGCGATCCCGGATGTTCCGCTCACCAAGGCGCAAAGCCGGGTAGTGGAGGTCATCACGCGGAATCCGCAGCTCTCCTCCTACGCGGACATCGCGGAAATCGCGCAGCGCGCCGATGTCAACAACTCCACTGTGGTCCGCGCCGCCCAGCACCTTGGCTACCGCGGCTGGCCGGACCTGCAGCGGGAACTCCGCTCGCGCTACCTCGTGATGATTTCCACGGAGGACACCCTCACCGAGCACGGCGAACACCGCAGTCCCCTGCACGACGCACTGAACCACGACATTGAAAACCTCCGGCTGACCCTCGAATCAAATACGGCAGACGAAGCAGAGGCCGCTATCGCGGCGATGGCCGCTGCCAAGTCCATCACCGTCGTCGGGATTGGCTCCTTCGCCGGCCCCGCAAGCGTGATGGCCCACCTCGGCTCCACGATGGGGTATCCCATCTCGCTGGAAAACCGCGGTGGTGTCCACCTGGCTTCAAGCACGAACACCCTTGGCACGGGAGACGTGCTGGTGGTGATCAACATGTGGCGTTCCGTCCGGCAGGTCATCGTGGCCGCCGAAGCAGCCAAAGCTGCCGGTGCCACGGTCATCGCCATCAGCGATATGCGGCGCGGCCGCCTCGCAGCCGCCGCCGACCACCTGCTGGTGGTGGCCTCGGAGGGCATCTCCTTCTTCCAGTCGGTCACAGCCGCGAACTCGCTGGTCTACGGGTTGCTCGCCGGCATGGAGGCAGCCCACCCCGATCGCAGCCGGACCGCCATCCGCCGCACCCAGCAGCTGTGGAAAGACCTCGACATCTACCTCGACTGACCGCAATACATCACAGGAGCACCTCCATGAATGACCAGAACACCCGCCGGATTGCCGTCATAGGACTCGGCGCCATGGGCGGAGCAATGGCCGCCACCCTCCACAAAGCCGGCTGGGACGTCACCGGCTTCGACCCCTCCGGCGAGGCACGTACTGCTGCGGAACGAACCGGCATCAAAACCATTGCCAACCTCGCGGATGCCGCCGGGACGCCCTACGCAGTGCTGTCATTGCCCGCGGCCAGCATCGTGGAAACCACCGTGCCCCAGCTCCTCAAAGCGCCGGGCACCGTGGCGATCATCGATACCACCACCTCCGAACCGGGCACCAGTAAAAACATGGCCGAGCTTGCCCAGGCCCAGGGAGCGGCCTTCGTGGACGCACCCGTCTCGGGGGGCCGCGACGGCGCAGCAACCGGTTCGTTGAGCGCTTTCGTCGGCGCCACGGACGAGGCCCTCGCTGCCGCCGAACCCGTCCTCCAGGCATTAACGGGCGGGAAGTACAGCCACATCGGCGGCCCCGGCAGCGGCAATGTGGTCAAACTCCTCAACAACGTGCTCGCGGCCGCCAACCTCGTCTCGGTGGGTGAAGCACTGGGTGTTGCCAAGGCCTACGGCATCGACCCCGCCACCGCCGCGGCCAGCATCAGCAACGCGTCCGGCGGCAGCAAGGTCTCCGCCAACATGTACCCCAACTGGGTGCTCAGCGGCACGCACGATTCCGGTTTTTCGCTGGGCCTGATGGCCCGTGATGCCGCCCTCGCGGTCGATGTCGCCGCCCAGATCGGCGAAAAGCCCGCGCTCCTGGCCGCCGTGGCCAGCCAGTGGCAGGATGCCCTGGTCGCGCTCGGCCCGAAGGCGGATTTCACCGAGATCGCCCGGACCGTGGCCCCGGCCATCACCCCCGCCGGAGCACCAGGCACCACATCAAGCACCGAACCAATCGCGGCACCCGGCACCAAACCAGGCACACCGGCCGGCACCTCCGCCGTCGCCTAATACCCAAACCCCAGCCCCCAAAGGAACACCACATTGAGCGTCACTACAGCACCAACTTCCTCCTCGGCAGCCACCGCTAAAACCGTCCTGGACGCGGCCTTCCCGGCCGGCCTCGGCGCCTTCGTCAACGGCACGGTGGTGACCGGCAGCGGCGAAGCCATCACCCTCACCGCTGCTGCCACCGGCGAAGCCTTCGCCACCTACGCGGACCCCGGCGCCGAGGGCGCCAACGCCATCCTGGAAAGTTCGACGGCGGGCGCCAAGGTTTGGGGCGCGATGAACGGCTTCGAACGCGCCGCCGTCCTCCGCAACGTCAGCCGGGCCGTGGAACAGCACGGGGAGGAACTCGCCATCCTCGAATCCGCCACCACGGGCAAGCCCATCCGCGACACACGCGCCGAAGCCGTCAAGGTGGCGGAAATGTTCGGCTACTACGCCGGCTGGGCGGACAAGCTGACCGGCCAGACCATCCCGGTCCCGGGCAACTGGCACACCTACACTGAACGCGTCCCGTGGGGCGTCGTCGTCGCCATCACGCCGTGGAACGCTCCCCTGTTCACGGCCGGCTGGAACTCCGCAGCCCCGCTCGCGGCCGGGAACGCCGTGATCATCAAGCCCAGCGAATTCACCCCGGCATCATCGGTCCGGCTGGCCCAGCTCGCGCACGAAGCCGGACTGCCGGCAGGCGTCTTTAACGTGGCCGCCGGGCTCGGCCAGACCGTCGGCGCAGCCCTCACCACGGACCCGCGCGTGGGCAAAGTCAGCTTCATCGGTTCGGTCCCTACCGGCCGCCGCGTTGCCGTGGCTGCAGCCCACGCCGGGATTCCCGCCCTGCTGGAGCTCGGTGGCAAGAGCGCCAACATCGTCTTCGCGGACGCGGACCTGGACCGTGCTGCGGACGGCGCCATCTCGGCCATCTTCTCCGGTGCGGGCCAGTCCTGCGTGGCCGGATCGCGCCTGCTTGTGGAGCGCAGCGTGCACGCACAGTTCGTGGAGCTGGTGGCCGCCAGGGCCGCACGCCTCCGGGTGGGCGACCCGCTCAGCGCCGACACCGAGGTGGGCCCCATCATCACCGCCCAGCAGTTCGCCACCGTCACCACGCTCATCGAAGCGGGCATGAACGACGGCGGCCGCCGGGTCACAGAGGCAGCGTTGCCGGAGTCCCTGGCCGGGTCCGCCCTGGCCGGCGGGCACTGGGTGATGCCCACCCTGCTGGACGGCGTCACACCGGCCAACCGGCTGGAGACCACCGAAGTCTTCGGCCCCGTAGTGGGCGCCGACGCCTTCGACACCGAAGCCGAAGCCATCGCCCGGGCCAACAACACCGACTTCGGCCTGGCCGGTGCCGTCTGGACCTCCGACGTGTCCCGTGGCCACCATATGGCCCGCGAGGTGAAGGCCGGCACGTTTTGGATCAACTCGTACAAGACCATCCACGTGGCGGTTCCGTTCGGCGGCTTCGGCGATTCCGGCCACGGCCGCTCCTCCGGCCCCGGCGTGCTGGACGAATACACGCAGACGAAGGCCATCTGGGTGCCCACCCGCGCGGCCGGGTCTCCTTTCCCGTCCCTGTCCTACTAACCCGCCCTGAAACGCCGCACCCCAAAGGAAGATGCCCATGGAACTGACCAACCCATCCCCCGCCCCGGCGGCCCTTCGCGGCGCCCTGGCAGACGGCGTCGACCACTGGAAACCGCGCGTCCAGGCATTGGCGCAGGAAATCCACGCATTCAGGGAGATCTCTTTCGAGGAGGTCCGCTCCGCCCACGCGATTGCCGCCCTGCTGGAGGAAGCCGGCTTCGAGGTGGAGCGCGGCACGGCCGGCCTGCCCACCGCCTTCTCGGCGAGCGCGGGAAGTGGTGAACTGACGGTGGCGCTCTGTGTTGAGTACGACGCGCTTCCGGACATCGGCCACGCCTGCGGGCACAACCTGATCGCCGGCGCCTCGGTGGCCGCCGCCCTCGCCCTCCTCCCTTTGATGGACGAGCTCGGCATCACGCTGAAGGCCATCGGCACCCCCGCCGAGGAGCATGGCGGCGGCAAGGCGCTGATGCTGGAACGCGGAGCGTTCGACGGCGTCGGGCTGGCTTTGATGGTCCACCCCGTCCAGGACGGGCTCACCTACAACCCCACCGGCACCAGCGCGCAGGCGGTGGGCCGGTACCAGGCAACGTTCACGGGTAAAGCGGCGCATGCGGCGGCGGCCCCGCACCAGGGCGTCAATGCCGCCGATGCGGCGGTACTGAGCCAGGTGGCCATCGGCCTGCTGCGCCAGCAGATCCCCAGCGACCACCGCGTTGCCTGCTTTGTGGCCGAGGCCGGGCACGTCACCAACATCATTCCGGAAAAGGCGGTGGTCCAGTTCGAATGCCGGGCCTTCACCCTGCCCGAGTACGAGGCCCTGCACCAGCGGGTCCGGAACTGCTTCGAAGGCGCCGCGCTGGCCACGGGAACAACCCTGGTCATCGAGGAAGCGGAGCCCCTGTACGAACCACTGCTCCAGGATGACGCCCTCGCAGCGCACTGGACCGACGCGATGGATGCATTCGGCAAGGACACGTCGCGGTCCTCCGGCCTCAGCGGCGGCTCCACCGACATGGGCAACATCTCCCAGGTCATCCCGTCCCTGCACCCGTGGCTCAGCATCCCGGGTGCGGACGTCCCCATCCACTCGCACGCGTTTGCCGCACTTGCGGACACTCCCGAGGCGTACGGCGTGATGTTCGAGGCAGCCGTTGCGCTGGCCTGGACTGCCGCGGCCGCCGCCTCCACCCCCTCCGAACGGGACCGCTTCATCAAAGCTGCGTACCGCCGTCGTACTTTCACGCAGGAAGGCACATCATGAGCACCACCAAAACAGCCCGGATTGATAAGGCCGGGACCAAACTGACCATCCCGATCGCCGCCCTGGCCCTGGTGATCGCCGTGGCGGTCCAGTTCATCGGGCAGGTGAAGATCGATGTGGGAATCGGCTCCATCATCATCTTCCCCATGGTGTGGGGCCTCATCCTGGGCCTGCTGGTCTCGATCCAGAAGTTCAAGCCCCTGGGCATCGACCTCCAGCGGGTGGCGGCGGCCCTGGTGGGCGTGGCCGTACTGCTGCTGGTGGCCCGGCTGGCGTTCAACATCGGTCCGAGCCTGCCCACCCTGCTCAAGGCAGGACCCGCGCTGCTGCTCCAGGAGGTGGGCCACCTGCTCGGCACCATCGTGCTGGCGCTCCCCCTGGCGGTGCTGCTGAGGATGGGCAAGGCAACGGTGGGCGCCACGTTCTCGCTGGACCGCGAGCCCTCCTTCGCCATGGTGTCTGAGAAGTACGGGCCGGATTCGGACCAGTACCGCGGCGTGCTGGCCATGTACGTGTTCGGTACGCTGTTCGGCGCCGTTTACATCACGCTCCTCACCTCGCTCGTGGCCAACTGGAAGATCTTCGATCCGCTGGCCCTGGCGATGGGCGCCGGCGTGGGGTCCGGCTCCATGATGGCGGCGTCCGCCGCGAGCATCGTTGCGGGCTACCCGGCGGACCAGGAAGCCGTCCTGGGCATGGCCGCCGTGTCCAACCTGATCACCACGGTCCTGGGCGTCTATGTGGGCATCTACATCGCCCTGCCGCTGGCCGACCGATTCTACAAACTCCTCACCCGTAAGCAGACAGCCCGGGAAGAAGCAGCCGTAACAGCCGGTGCACCCGCCGGCGCTTCCGCCGGTGCACCTGCCGCACGAACTGCTGCCGACGTGGACCGCGAGGCCGCCCAGGCGGAGGAAAACCGGCGGTTCCGCGAACGCGTGGCCGAGTCCGCGGCAGCCATGAAACTGCCGCTCTGGCTGTCCCTCTCGGTCCTCACGGTCCTGGGCATCGCCACGGCATCAGTGGCGGCGAAGGGCTTCAGCCTCACCATCGTGGGCGGCTATGCGGTCATGCTGGCTTTGGTTCTGGTCAGCATCGCGCTGGCGAAGGCCACCCGGAAGATCTCGGCCATCGTTTTCATCACGACCATTGGCGCCTACATTTCCAGCCCGTGGTTCTTCGCGGCGGAACCGCTGAATGCCGCGGTCAAAACCGTGGACTTCCTGTCCATCGCCACCGTGATGCTGACCCTCGCGGGCCTGTCGCTCGGCAAGGACATCCCGCTGCTGAAAAACATCGGCTGGAAGATCATCCCCGTGGGCCTGGTGGCCATCACGGCGTCTTTCCTGCTCTCCACGGTGATTGCGGAATTCGCCCTCGGCCTCTGGCACTGACTCATCCCCCCAGAGTTTTTGTCCAGATATGCAGGGCTGGGAAGCCCATAAGTCCGCATATCTGGACGAAAACTCGGGGACAAGTGCGGGCCACCTGGATCACTGGTATTGCTCCCGCGCCCGAAAGTTCAAGGAGCCATGCGCCCAACACGGCCAGCGCACTAATCCAGGTTGTTCCCTGCCGTTTCAGGCCCGCACGGTCTCTAGCCGGGAAGGATCACACGCTGGTTCGGCGCTTCAGCCAGCCCCACACAGCGGTGGCCACAAACAGAATCAGGCCGATGAACGCCAGCCACAGCAGGCCCTTGATCACGAAGCCCAGGATTGACAGAACAAGCCAGATGATCAGCAGTGTGATGATAAGTCCCATGGGGGAAGCTTAGGCCAATCCCGGGCCGCGCATGCGGCACTAGGTCGAGGCGTCCCGCTCAATTTCCTCGGCAAGGTCGTCCACCGCTTCGGGGCGCAGGTTGATTCCCGCCTCATCGAAGCGTTCCTCCAGCACGTGGCTTACGTCGTCCTGCACGTGGCCCAGCCGGATCTCGTCCTTGACCTCTTCGGCAATGCTTTCCGCGGTCTCCACGGCGTCAACCTCCTCCGCGCTGTCGTCGTCAAAAGGGGCACCGGTATCAGCTGCGTCAGTCATACTTCATCGTTGCGGGTCCGCGGCGGGCGGTCAATGACGGGAACGGCGAAAAAGGCAAAGCGGACGACGGCGGGGCCTCCCGCCGTCGTCCGCTTCCGTTGTCCGGGGCCTACCCTGCGATCTCCACCTTGACGAAGTCATCCCGGTGGAACATCCGCCGCTCGGCCCAGCCGTCCATCACCACCCAGATGATGGAGCCGTCAGGTGTGGTCCCGTCCACCACGCCGCAGCCGAGAAGCTGGCCGTCGCGGGAAAGCCGCACCCACTGCCCGGGCGGCAGAGCATTCCAGGAGACGCGCCGCCAGCTGTGCGGTTCGCTAAGTTTCATTGCGCCTACCGCCGGATGACGTCCCGGCCAATGGAGGACGCCTCGGTATCCAGGTCCTGGGCAAGCTCGGACTTGAACGTCTCGTAGCGGGCCAGGTGTGCGGGCCGGCGTCGCAGCACCAGCCATGCGGCGCCGAGCACAAGGAACCAGACCGGTGTGACCAGCAGCGCCAGCAGGGTGTCCGGCTGCGTGGTCAGGGCCCAGAGGACGAAGGCGAAGAACGCGAACACTATCCACACCATCGGGATCCCGCCGGGCATGCGGTACTTGGACGCCTCGTGCAGGTGGGCCCGGCGGCGGCGGAACGCGAGGTAGCTTGCCAGGATGATGGACCAGACGAACACGAAGCAGACGGCGGACACGGTGGTCACCATTTCGAAGGCCTTGCCGATGTCCTGGCCCGCGTACATCAGCACCACGCCGGAGAGCAGCAGCACGCAGGAGAGGAACAGGGCGTTCTGCGGGACTTTGCGGGTGGACAGGTGGCGGAACACCGACGGCGCGTCCCCTTCCTGCGCCAGGCCGTACACCATGCGGGAGGTGGAGTAGATGCCGGAGTTGGCCGAGGACATGGCCGAGCTGAGCACCACCAGGTTCACCACAGTGGCGGCGGCACCAAGGCCGGCCAGGGAGAACATGCCGATGAACGGGCTGTGGCCTGCCTGGAACTGGGTCCACGGGGTGACGGCCATCAGGATGATCAGGGCGCCCACGTAGAACAGGAGCACGCGGATCGGGATGGAATTGATGGCCTTGGGCAGGTTCTTCTCGGGATCCTTCGCCTCGGCGGCAGTGGTGCCCACCAGCTCAATGCCCACAAACGCGAACACCGCAATCTGGAAGCCGGCCACAAAACCCATGAACTCGTTGGGGAACATCCCGCCGTGGCTCCACAGGTTCGTAAAGGTGGCAGGGCCGGCGTCGGACTGGAAACCGGTGAAGATCATAAACAGGCCCACGATGATGAGCGCCGCGATGGCGATGATCTTGATCAGGGCGAACCAGAACTCAGTCTCGCCGAACGCCTTGACCGTGACGAGGTTCAGGAACAGGAGGATGGCCACGGTGGCCAGGCCCGGGATCCACAGCGGCAGTCCCGGCCACAGTTCCTTGGAGTAGCCGGCGATCGCGATCACGTCCGCGATTCCGGTGATTACCCAGCAGAACCAGTAGGTCCAGCCGGTAAAGAAGCCCGCCCAGGGGCCCAGCAGGTCCGCGGCGAAGTCGCTGAAGGATTTGTAGTTCAGGTTGCTGAGCAGCAGTTCGCCCATGGCCCGCATCACGAAGAACAGCATGAAGCCGATGATCATGTAGACGAAAATGACGGACGGCCCTGCCGCGGAGATGGTTTTGCCCGAGCCCATGAACAGGCCGGTGCCGATCGCGCCGCCAATGGCGATCAGCTGGATGTGCCGGTTGGTAAGCTGCCGCTCCAGGTGCGGTTCCTGGTGGGAAATCGGAGGTTTAGTGCTCACGTGCTGCTCCTCGAATCATCGTTGGTTGAAGTGCTGCGGTAGTGGATGTGTGCTCCGGTCCGGCTGGGACCGAGTCAAGGCTGTTGAAGCTGTAGAGGTGGATGCCGGCGATGCTGCCCGGCTGGCTTTCGAGGCCAGCGATGAGGCTGTCCGGCGAGTAGCGGTCGCCGCTGAGGAGTTTGCGGGCCAGCGGGCCCTTGCGGCTGAGGAATTTCAGGGAGCTTCCGACGCCGATCTGCGCGGCGAGTGCCACCAGCTTGGTCCGCGGGACGGTCCCGGCCACACCCGCCCATACGGGCAAACGGACGCCTTCGCGGCGCAGGAGCGCCGCATAGTCCTGGATTTTTCCCGCGGAGAAGCACATCTGGGTGACCACGTGCGAGGCCAGGTGCTGCTTGGCCAGCAACCCATCCAGCAGATCCACCGGGCTCACCCCAGGGTGGCCCTCAGGGTACCCCGCCACGCCCGCCCGCATGGTGCCGCCGGTGTACTGCGCGATGTCTTCGAGGACCGGAAGCGCCGAGCCGTAGACGCCGGCGGCCTCCTTCCGGTCTCCCCCAATAACGAAGACTTCGCGGATACCCGCTGCCTCGCAGCCGCGGACAATCTCCGTGAGCCCAGCCCGGCTGCTGATGCTCCGGGCGGCGAGGTGCGGCACCACGTTGTAGCCGGCGTCGCTCAGCTCCACGGCGGTGCGCAGCGTCCGCTCGATGCCGTGATGCGGCAGGCAGGTCACACTGAGTGTGGTGGTCGCTGGCACCAGAGCCTGCACCTGCTCCACGATTCCCTGGGCAGGGATGATTTCGATTCTAACGGGGAACATCATTGGTCCTGTCTATGCATCAGGTCTTGGGGTCAGTTCCGTTTAGCCGCCGGCACATCACGCCGTGGCGGCGAGCAGTGAGCTGGCTTCCTGGCGGGTGGTCCCGGAGTCCTGGATGCCCTCGGCGATGTGGGCGAGTTCGGCGGGGATGTCGCGGCCTTTCTTCCGCATGGCGGTGGCCCAGAGCCGGCCGGCCCGGTAGGAGGAACGGACCAGCGGGCCGGACATCACGCCCAGGAAGCCCAGCTCGGTGGCCTCGTCCTGCAGGTCCACGAATTCCTGCGGCTTGACCCACCGGTCCACGGGCAGGTGCCGCTCACTCGGGCGCAGGTACTGGGTAATGGTGATCAGGTCACACCCGGCCTCATGCAGGTCACGCAGGGCTTCGGAAATCTCCTCGCGGGTTTCGCCCATGCCCAGGATCAGGTTGGACTTGGTCACCATGCCCAGGCTCCGGCCCTGCGTGATCACATCCAGGGACCGCTCATACCGGAACGCCGGCCGGATCCGCTTGAAAATCCGCGGCACGGTCTCCACGTTGTGCGCGAACACCTCGGGCTTGGAATCGCAGATCGCGGCGATGTGCTCGGGTTTGCCGGAGAAGTCCGGGATCAGCAGCTCCACCCCGGTGCCCGGGTTCAGCTCGTGGATCTTCCGGACCGTCTCGGCGTACAGCCACACGCCCTCGTCCGCCAGGTCGTCCCGGGCAACACCGGTGACGGTGGCGTAGCGCAGCTGCATGGCCTGCACGGACCGGGCCACCTTGGTGGGTTCGAACATGTCTACCGGGGAGGGCTTGCCGGTATCGATCTGGCAGAAATCACACCGCCGGGTGCACTCGGACCCGCCGATCAGGAACGTGGCTTCCTTGTCCTCCCAGCACTCAAAAATGTTGGGGCAGCCGGCCTCCTCACACACCGTGTGCAGGCCCTCTTTTTTTACCAGGTTCTTCAGCCCCACGAACTCCGGGCCCATCTGGACCTTGGCCTTGATCCACTCCGGCTTGCGCTCCACCGGAACAGCAGAGTTGCGCTGTTCCACGCGCAACAGCTTCCGGCCTTCAGGTGCCAATGTCATTTCCGTACTTCCTTCAGCATTCGACGACGTTGACGGCGAGGCCGCCCATGGCCGTTTCCTTGTATTTGGAGCTCATGTCCTTGCCGGTCTCGCGCATGGTCACAATGACCTCATCG
Source organism: Pseudarthrobacter sp. W1I19 (assembly GCF_030817835.1). Classification (NCBI taxonomy): domain Bacteria; kingdom Bacillati; phylum Actinomycetota; class Actinomycetes; order Micrococcales; family Micrococcaceae; genus Pseudarthrobacter; species Pseudarthrobacter sp. W1I19. Next base: position 441,740 of record NZ_JAUSZR010000001.1, on the reverse strand, counting down.
AGCGAGACCCGGTGGGAACCGTCGCCCCAGAGCGCCATCTTCGCGGCGTTGATCGCCTTCGCCGCCGCGATCGCGTTCCGTTCAATGCAGGGCACCTGGACCAGGCCGCCGATGGGGTCGCAGGTCAGGCCCAGGTTGTGTTCCATCGCGATCTCGGCCGCGTTTTCCACCTGGGCCGGTGTTCCGCCCATCACCTCGGCCAGTCCCGCCGCTGCCATGGACGACGCCGATCCCACCTCGCCCTGGCAGCCCACCTCAGCCCCGGAAATGGACGCCTGCTCCTTGTACAGCACCCCCACCGCACCGGCGGCGAGCAGGAACTTCACCACAACGTCGTCACGGTCCTCCTGCGACGCGTTCTCCATCCCCGGCGCGAAATGCAGCGCGTAGAACAGCACCGCCGGGATGATCCCGGCCGCACCGTTGGTGGGGGCGGTGACCACCCGGCCGCCGGAGGCGTTCTCCTCATTAACCGCCAGCGCGATCAAGTTAACCCACTCCTGCCAATACTTCTGGTCATAGAAGTCCTCGTCCTGGCCTTCACTGTCAGGCCGTGAACTTTCCTTTTTCAGCCGGTCGTACCAGTCCGGCGCCCGACGGCGGACCTTCAGTCCCCCGGGCAGCACGCCTTCGCGCTTCAGGCTGGTGGCCACGCAGTCCTCCATCACCGACCAGATATGCAGCAGGCCTTCGCGGATCTCGTCGGGAGTGCGGCTGTCCTCCTCATTGACCCGCATCACGTCGCTGATGCCCAGGCCGGTTGCCCGGCAGTGCTCCAGCAGCTCGGCGGCGGTGCGGAAGGGCAGCGGCAGTTCCTTCTTGGATTCCTCGAGCTCCTGCTGTGCCGCGTCCTCCTCGCCCTCGCGGACGATGAAACCACCCCCCACCGAGAAAAACGTGGCGGTGTGCAGGACGTTGCCCTCGGCGTCGGACACCGTGAACGTCATGCCGTTGGTGTGCCGGGGAAGGACGGTCAGCGGCCGCAGCACCATGTCCTTCACCCCATACGGCAGCGGGACCGCACCAGCCAGCTGCAGCGTGCCGGTATCGGCGATTGCGGCCAGCCGTTCCTCCACCTCGTCAGGCAGGATCAGCTCCGGATGGAACCCCTCCAGCCCCAGCAGGACTGCGGTCATGGTGCCGTGCCCGTGGCCGGTCGCCGCGAGCGAACCATAAAGGTCCACCCGCAGCGACGCCACGTCCGCGAGCTTGCCCAGGCCTTTGAGCTCCTCCGCAAAAACGGCAGCAGCCCGCATCGGGCCCACAGTGTGGGAACTGGAAGGCCCGATGCCAATGGAAAAGAGGTCAAAGACTCCAACAGCCATGCGCGATTCCTAACAGAAGAGGTGCGGTGGTTCAGGGGGTTTCGACAGGCTCAACCACCGGTGGTTGAGCCTGTCGAAACCTGGTGCTCAACTAGCGACGTCGGCGACGCCCGGGTAGAGCGGGTGGGCGGCGGCGAGGGCCTCGACTCGGTGACGCAGGCCCGAAAGGTCTGCATCGGCGTCGGCCGTTAATGCCTCGGCGATGATGTCCGCAACCTCCCGGAAGGCGTCCTCGCCGAACCCGCGGGTGGCCAGCGCGGGCGTGCCGATGCGCAGGCCGGACGTGACCATCGGCGGGCGGGGGTCGAACGGCACGGCGTTGCGGTTCACCGTGATGTCGATGGCCGCGAGCCGGTCCTCGGCCTGCTGGCCGTCGAGCTCGCAGTTGCGCAGGTCAACGAGGACCAGGTGCACATCGGTGCCGCCGGAGACCACGCTGATGCCCTTGGCGCTGACATCGGGCTGGACCAGGCGCTCGGCCAGGATCCGGGCGCCGGCCAGGACTCGCCCCTGGCGCTCCTTGAACTCGGCGGATCCGGCGATCTTGAACGCTACAGCCTTGCCGGCGATCACGTGCTCCAGCGGGCCGCCCTGCTGACCGGGAAACACCGCAGAGTTGATCTTCTTGGCGATGCCGGCGTCGTTGGTCAGGATGATGCCGCCGCGCGGACCGGCGAGGGTCTTGTGCGTGGTGGAGGTGGTGACGTGCGCGTGCGGCACGGGCGACGGGTGCAGCCCTGCGGCCACGAGGCCGGCGAAGTGCGCCATGTCCACCATCAGGTAGGCGCCAACGGAGTCGGCGATGCGGCGGAACTCGGCGAAGTCCAGCTGCCGGGCGTAGGCGGACCAGCCGGCCACGATCAGCGCCGGCTTGTGCTCCTGGGCCAGACGCTCCACCTCGGCCATGTCCACCGTGTGGGTGTCCTCGCGGACGCCGTACGGCACCACGTTGTAGAGCCTGCCGGAGAAGTTGATCTTCATGCCGTGGGTCAAGTGGCCGCCGTGAGCCAGGTTCAGGCCCATGATGGTGTCGCCCGGCTTGATCAGCGCGTGCATCACCGAGGCGTTGGCCTGGGCGCCGGAGTGTGGCTGCACGTTGGCGAACTCCGCGCCGAACAGCGCCTTGATCCGGTCGATGGCGAGCTGTTCGATGACATCCACGTGCTCGCAGCCGCCGTAGTAGCGCTTGCCCGGGTAGCCTTCGGCGTACTTGTTGGTCAGCACCGAGCCCTGCGCCTGCATCACGGCGACGGCGGTGTGGTTCTCGGAGGCGATCATCTCCAGGCCGTCACGCTGGCGGGTGAGTTCGTCGTCGATCTTCGCGGCGATCTCGGGGTCCAGGGCGGACAGGTCGGCGTCCAGCGACGGGGAGACTACCTGCTCAAAGGCCGCTGTTGCGGCAGTGGCGCTCACAGCTCGCCGCCGTTGGCTGCTGCGTACTCTTCGGCGGACATCAGCGGGCCCTCTTCGGTGACGGCCACCTTGAAGAGCCAGCCGGCGCCGTAGGGATCGTTGTTGATCAGGGCGGGATCGGAGACCACTTCGTCGTTGATCTCCACCACTTCGCCGGTCACGGGTGCGTAGAGGTCCGAGACCGACTTGGTGGATTCCACCTCGCCGCAGGTCTCCCCCGCGGTCACCGTGGAGCCAACCTCGGGCAGGTCCACGTACACGATGTCGCCCAGGGCTTCGGCAGCCACTGCGGAGATTCCGACGCCGGTGGGCCCGGATCCGTCAGAAGCAATCCACTCGTGCTCGGCCGAGTATTTGAGTTCAGCAACAACTTTCGCCATGTGTATTTCCTTAGTTAGGTGTGTGAAAAGTGAGAGAGCGTTTGGTTTAAACCCGCATTAATTGAGAGAGCGTTTGGATGGGCCGCGAGGGTTTCGACAGGCTCAACCACCGGTGGTTGAGCCTGTCGAAACCCAGGTCCGTTACTTCTGGCGTTTGTAAAACGGGAGCTCTACTACTTCGAACGGCTCTGCCTTGCCGCGGAGGTCGATGTCCAGGGCGGTTCCGGGTGCTGAGTGTTCGACGTCGACGTATGCCAGGGCGATCGGGTAGCCGAGGGTAGGGCTCGGCTGGCCTGAAGTCACCTCGCCCACTACGTTGCCGTCCTTGAGAACGGGGTAGTGGCTGCGGCCGGCGCGGCGGCCCAGGCCTTTGAGGCCCACGAGCTTGCGGCCGGAAGTGGAACCGGCGCCCAGTTCCTTGAGCTCGGCCAGCACGGCCCTGCCCACGAAGTCGGACTCCTTCTTGAGCGACACAACCGGGCCCAGTCCGGCGGCGTAGGGGTTGCCTTCACGGGAGAGTTCGTTTCCGTAGAGCGGCATGCCGGCTTCGAGGCGGAGCGAGTCGCGGCAGGCCAGGCCTGCGGGGATGAGCCCGTGGCCGGCGCCGACTTCGAGCAACCCGTCCCACAGGCCGGCGGCGTCCTCGTTCGGGATGTAAATCTCGAAGCCGTCCTCGCCGGTGTAACCGGTGCGGGCCAGCAGCAGTTCCTGGACAGTACCGTTGACGGCGATGCCTACCTCAACAGCGGCGTAGTACTTCAGCTCCGTCACCAGCGGGTGCTGCGCGGCGGGAACCAGTTTCAGGAGGATGGCTTCGGCGTTCGGTCCCTGGACGGCGATCAGCGAGGTCTCGGCGGACACGTCCTCCACGGTGACATCGAAGTTTGCGGCACGCTCGGCCAGCACAGCGGCAACCACCGCAGCGTTTCCGGCGTTGGGGATCACCAGGTACTTGTCTTCGGCCAAGCGGTAGGAGATGAGGTCGTCGATAATGCCGCCGTCTTCCTGGCAGATCAGCGAGTACTTTGCCTTGCCCACGGCAACGGCGGACAGCTTGCCGACCAGTGCGTAATCGAGGAATGCAGCGGCGTCGGGGCCTGAGACCCAGACTTCGCCCATGTGGGAGAGGTCGAACAGGCCGGCGGCGTTGCGCACGGCGTGGTGCTCGGCCAGTTCGGAGCTGTATTTCAGGGGCATCTGCCAGCCGCCGAAGTCCGTGAAGGAGGCGCCGGCAATCTTGTGCTGCTCATACAGCGCGGTGTAGTTCTCAGTCATGGGATCAGCCTTCCAATCCGGTGGTTGAGCTTGTCGAAACCTCGAACTCGGAAAGCGGAGGGCAGGAGCAGACCAGGTTGCGGTCCCCTGCTGCGCCGTCGATGCGGCCCACCGGCGGGAAGTACTTGTCCTGGCGGAGCGAGGCCACAGGGAAAGCGGCCTGCTCACGCGGGTAGGAACGGTTCCAGTCAGAGGAGACGACGGCGGCTGCCGTGTGGGGCGCGTTGCGCAGCGGGGAGTTCTCCACCGGGAAGTCGCCGCCGGCCACCTGGTCGATTTCCTTACGGATGGTGATCATGGCTTCGATGAAGCGGTCGATCTCCGCGAGGTCCTCGGACTCGGTGGGCTCCACCATCAGCGTGCCTGCCACCGGGAAGGACAGTGTGGGGGCGTGGAAACCGAAGTCGATGAGGCGCTTGGCCACATCCTCGGCCGTGACGCCGGTCTTGGCTGTCAGGTCGCGCAGGTCCAGGATGCACTCGTGGGCCACCAGGCCGCTGGTGCCGGTGTAGAGGACCGGGAAGTGCTCATCCAGGCGGGTGGCAACGTAGTTCGCGGCGAGCAGCGCGGACTTGGTGGCTTCGGTGAGGCCCTGGCCGCCCATCAGTTTCACATAGGCCCAGGAAATGGGCAGCACACCCGCGGAACCGAAGCGCGAAGCGGAAATCGCGACTCCGTGCCCGGCCTCATGCGCGGCTTTGTTTGCGTCACCGGGCATGAACGGTGCCAGGTGCGCCTTGGCAGCAACCGGTCCGACGCCGGGTCCGCCGCCGCCGTGCGGGATGCAGAAGGTCTTGTGCAGGTTCAGGTGCGAGACGTCGCCGCCGAACTTGCCCGGCTGGGCAAGCCCTACCAAAGCGTTCAGGTTGGCCCCGTCAACATACACCTGGCCGCCGGCCGCGTGGATTGCGTCGCAGACTTCGCGGACATCCGAGTCGTAAACGCCGTGAGTGGACGGGTAGGTGATCATGATGGCCGAGAGGACGTCCTTATTGGCCTCGATTTTGGCCTGCAGGTCCGCGTGGTCAATGGTGCCGTCGGCAGCGGTGGCCACCACAACAACCTTCATCCCGGCCAGGACGGCGGAGGCGGCGTTCGTACCGTGCGCCGACGCGGGGATCAGGCAGACGTTGCGCTGTGCCTCGCCCCGGGAGTGGTGGTAGCCGCGGATGGCCAGCAGGCCGGCGAGTTCGCCTTGGGAACCGGCGTTGGGCTGGATGGACACCTGGTCGTACCCGGTGATCTCGGCGAGGTCCGCTTCCAGCCCGGAGATCAGTTCACGCCAGCCGGCAGTCTGGGAATCAGGAGCAAAGGGATGGATCGAGGCGAACTCGGGCCAGGAAATGGCTTCCATCTCCGCTGTGGCGTTCAGCTTCATGGTGCAGGAGCCCAGCGGGATCATGGTGCGGTCCAGCGCCAGGTCCCGGTCGGAGAGGCGGCGGATGTAGCGCAGCAGCTGGGTCTCGGAGCGGTGGGTGTTGAACACCGGGTGCTGCAGGTAGGTGGAGGTGCGCAGCACCGGCTCCGGCAGCTCAAATCCGGCAGCCTCAGCCACGGGACCGGCGCCAAAGGCGATGACAACCGCGGAGAGGACCTCCGGCGTCGTGGTTTCATCGACTGACACGCCAACTGTGTCCGCATCGATGAGGCGCAGGTTGATGCCGCTGGCTTCGGCGGCGGTGATCACTTTGGCGGCTTTGCCGGGGACGCGGACGGTGATGGTGTCGAAGAAGGTGTCGGACACCAGTTCGCGGCCGGCGATCTTAAGCGTGGTGGCCAGGGCACGGGCGTTGTTGTGGACGGTTTCGGCGATCGCCTTCAGGCCGTCGGGGCCGTGGTAGACCGCGTAGAAGGAGGAGACGATGGCCAGCAGCGCCTGCGCAGTGCAGATGTTGGAGGTGGCCTTCTCGCGCCGGATGTGCTGCTCGCGGGTCTGCAGGGCCAGGCGGTATGCGGGGACGCCGGCATTGTCCTTGGAGACGCCCACGATGCGGCCGGGGAGCGTCCGCTCCATGCCGTCGCGGACCGCCATGTAAGCGGCGTGGGGTCCCCCAAAGAACAGCGGCACGCCAAAGCGCTGGGTGGAGCCGACGGCGATATCCGCGCCCTGCTCGCCCGGCGGAGTGATCAAAGTGAGGGCAAGCAGGTCGGCTGCGACGGTGACCAGCGCACCGCGGTCCTTGGCCTCGGCGATGACGGCGGACTGGTCCCAGACCCGGCCGGAAACGCCAGGCTGCTGGAGGACCACGCCGTTGATGTCGCCGTCGGGCAGGCCGCCCGTGAGATCAGCGATTTCCACCTCGAAGCCGAGGGCTTCGGCGCGGCCCAGCACGATGGCGATGGTCTGCGGGAGGAGGTCGGCGTCCAGGACGGTCTTGCCGTCCTTCGCGGTCTTGTTCTTGTTGGCCCGGCGCATCAGGAGCACGGCCTCGGCCACGGCGGTGGCTTCGTCGAGCAAGGAGGCGTTGGCCACGGGAAGTGCCGTGAGGTCCTGCACCATGGTCTGGAAGTTCAGCAGCGCCTCGAGCCGGCCCTGGGAGATTTCGGGCTGGTAGGGGGTGTAGGCGGTGTACCAGGCGGGGGCTTCGAGGATGTTGCGGCGGATCACCGGCGGGGTCACGGTGTCGTAGTAGCCCTGGCCGATCATCTGCACGGCCATCTTGTTTTTGCCGGCCAGCTTGCGGAGCTCGGCGAGGACCTCGACTTCGCTCAGCGCGCTCTCGAGGGTGAGCGGCTTATCCTGGCGGATGGAATCGGGCACGGCGCTGTCAACGAGGCCATCAACGCTGTCGTAGCCGACGGCCTTGAGCATGGTGTCGATGTCGGACTGGCGGCGCGCGCCGATATGGCGGTCTGCGAAGGTGGTGGGGGACGACTGAACCGTCATAAGAGGAACTCCATAATTCAGGTGGTGCCGGAGCACCACGTTGATTCGGGTTCCTCCCCGCTCTGTATTGGACCTGAGAGTTTTGCGTTGTCCTGCCGTTTCGCAGGGCGCCGCTTGCACCGTCGGTGAGCCCGGTTGCCCGGACTGCTTTCCAGAGTTGCCTTGCCGCGGCGGTACGTGGGCCTGAGAGATTCCTGGGGAGGATTTGCTCCTACGGCGCCTGCAGAACGTACCGGCAGGACTCTCCCGCCGCAGATCATAAGCACGTGCCACTGGTGGGTGACACGGCTCACAGATTACAGGACGTTGGGGCGGGATGCAAAACGAGGGCCGGTTTCAGGCGGGCAGACGATGGCGCCACCTCCCGCCGTCGCGCGCTCCCTTGAGCCGATACGAGCGGAAGCCCCGGCCGGGTAACTGGCCGGGGCTCCGTACTCAAGGGAACGTCACACGTTGGCGGGTTCGGCCACCTTCAGCGGTTCGATCTTGCCCATGACGAACAAGTAGTTGGCGGCACCGATCAGGGCCACCGCCCCGATGACGGCCAGCGGCGCCACGAAGGAGCCGGTCTGGTCCACAAGGACGCCGACGAGGATGGGCGTGAAGATGCCGGCCAGGTTGGAGGCGAAGTTCTGCAGTCCACCGATGGATCCGACGTGGCGGGAGCTGGGGGCAACGTCGGCCGGAAGCGACCAGATGCCGGTGGCTGCGACGGTCAGGCTGGAGTATGCCACGGACAGCAGGGCCAGGGCCATCCAGGCCTCGGGTACCAGCGCGGCAAACATGATGACGGAACCGCCGGCGAGGCCACCGGCGATGGCGGTCTTGCGGACCCGCGTCACCGATACGCCCCGCTGGACGGCGCGGTCGGCTACATAGCCGGCGAGCCAGCCGAACAGCACGGCGCAGATCCCGGGGATGGCGCCGAAGAAGCCCAGCTTGAGCAGGTCGAAACCGCGCTCCTTGACCAGGTAGCTCGGGAAGAAGGTGATGAAGAAGTAGATGGCGCTGTTGAGGCAGAAGAAGCCGAACATCATGCTCAGGATGGTCCGGTACTTGAACAGTGCCCGCCAGGGAAGCTTTGCGGCACCCTCGTCGTCATTGGCTGCGCTGCGCGCACCGCCGTCCTGGATGTAGGCAACTTCGGCGGCGTCCGCCGTCGGGTGCTCCTCGGGGCTCCGGTAGACCTTCCACCACACGGCGGCCCAGATAAGGCCCGCAACGCCGATGATGATGAACACGGCATGCCACGAGGTGAAGGCAACAATCAGGGTGACGATGGGCAGGGCGATCACTGCACCCACGCGGGATCCGGAGTCCCAGATGCTGGTGGCAAACGCCCGCTCGCGGACCGGGAACCAGGTGGCCACCACTTTGGCCGCGGTACTCGGGGCGGGGCTTTCGCCTACTCCGAGCAGAAACCGGGCCGCGAACAGGGACCAGAAACTCGTGGCCGCGGCGGTAGCCATGGTGAAGATGGACCACCATACGGCTGCCAGGGAGAAGGACCTGCGTGGGCCCACCTTGTCCACGTACCAGCCCGCGGCCAGCTGGCAGAAGTCGTAAGCCCAGAAGAAGGCCGCGAAGATCAGGCCCTGCTGGGTAGCGGAAAGTTCGAAGTCCTTGCCCATAAACGGCAGGGCAACGCTGAGGCTGGACCGGTCGAGGTAGTTGATGCTGAGGCCGATGAAGGCGAGCCAGATGATCATCCAGCGTTTGCGGGTCATGGCGCGGGGAGCCTTTGGGGAAGTTTTAGGGGCAAGCCTACTGCTGATGGCAGTCATACGGTCTCCTTTGACGTAAGGGCGGGCTTTGCGCGCAGTGTCATCGGGAGTGGCTGGGCGCAGTTTTTGAAGGACAATCATATAGGAATGCTATTAATCATATATGGATAGTGATCCAGGACAACCCCCTGGCGCAGAAACTCTTTCCCAAGGCGCTTTGGCGCCTGTGGCTTATGATTCCCACAGCAACTCCAGTCACCATGCAAAGAGGTAAAGAAGCGTGCCACCACGTCAATCGTCCGATCCCGCCCGCTCCAAGGCGGCTGTGATGGACGTCTATGCGGCCATGCGGGCCTCGATCCTCAACGGTGAGATCGAGCCCGGCACGCGAATCAACATCGACGCCGTCTCGCGCAGCATGGGCGTTTCCCAAACTCCTGTCCGGGAAGTGCTGCAGCGGCTGGAGGGCGACAATCTGGTGGTCTACACGCCTGGGCGGGGATACAGCACCACTCCCCTGCTGGGCCTGGATGAACTGCGCTCCCTTTTCGAATTCCGGCTGCTGGTTGAACCGTGGGCAGCCCGGGCCGCGGCGGTGGACCGGCTCGCCAATCCTGCCCGCTCACTGGAGAAGGAACTGTCGGCTTTCCAGGGCGTCATCCAGGCCGGCGGGGACCTGCGGCAGGACCTGGTGGCCCACGACACCCGCTTCCACGACACCATCCTGGCTGCAGCAGGAAATCCCGTAGTGCGCCACGCCTTCGCCCAGACGCACTGCCACCTGCACACCTTCCGCCTCTACCCCGCGGACGTCGACGGCGCGAGCACCATGGCCGAGCACTCGGCAGTACGGGAGGCCATCCAGGCCTGCCGGCCGGAGGAAGCGGAGGCGGCGATGGCCCTGCACATCAGGAATTCGTTTACGCGCTTCGCACAGGCATTCGAGGGAGCAGTGGATCTGGAACCCCTTGAGGAAGGCGGTCCCCCCAGGACCCGCATCGTCTAGTCCCATTCACCAGGAAGCCCGGCCTTGCGCCGGGCTTCTTTTTGCCGTCAGACCGGGCAGGTACTTGATCCACATCACTATTCCTATATGATTATGAGAATTCATATAGGAACTGCCCCACACTCCTCCCAACGCAGAGAGAAGCACAGCATGCCTTCCATTACTTCCATCCGCACCCAGGACGTCCGTTTCCCCACGTCCCTGGAACTTGATGGCTCAGACGCGGTCAACGTGGACCCCGACTACTCCGCCGCCTACGTGGTGATCCGCACTGACGCGGGTGACGAAGGCCACGGGTTTGTGTTCAGCTGCGGCCGCGGCAACGAGGTCATCACCCACGCCATCGATGCCTATGCCACGCTCCTGCAGGGCCGTGACATAGGCGAGCTGATCTACGACCTCGGCGGTGCGTCCAGACGGCTCATCCACGATTCACAGCTGCGCTGGCTCGGGCCGGAGAAGGGCGTCACCCAGATGGCGGCCGGTGCCCTGATCAGTGCGCTCTGGGACATCCGGGCCCGGCGGGAAAACAAGCCGCTGTGGCTCCTGCTCAGCGAGATGCCGGCCGAAGAGGTTGTGGACGTGGTCGATTTCACCCATATCCGCGACGCCCTCAACCCGCAGCAGGCACTGGACATCCTGCGGGCGGGCGAAGACGGCAAGGCGGCGCGCATCACCGAACTCAAGGCGGACGGCTACCCGGCCTACACCACCTCACCCGGCTGGCTGGGCTACAGCGACGAAAAGCTGGTCCGGCTCAGCAAGCAGGCCGCCGCTGACGGCTTTTCCATGATCAAGCTCAAGGTGGGCGGGGACATCAACGATGACCGCCGCCGGATGGCCCTGGCCCGGGAAGCCGTGGGCGGGCTTCCCATCGCCATTGACGCGAACCAGCGGTGGGAGGTGTCCGAGGCGATCGAATGGGTAAACCAGCTGGCCCAGTTCAACCCGTACTGGATTGAAGAACCCACCAGCACTGACGACATCCTGGGCCATGCCGAAATCCGCAAGGGCGTCTCCCCGGTCCGGGTGGCCACCGGTGAGGCAGTCGCCAGCCGGATCGTCTTCAAGCAACTGCTGCAGGCCGGCGCCATTGACGTTCTGCAGCTGGATTCCACCCGGGTAGGCGGTGTCAACGAGAACATCGCCAACCTGCTGCTCGCCGCCAAGTTCGGCGTCCCGGTCTGCCCGCATGCCGGCGGAGTGGGCCTCTGCGAACTGGTGCAGCACTTCTCCTTCTTCGACTACGCCGCCATCACCGGCAGCCAGGACGGCCGGATGATTGAATACGTGGACCACCTGCACGAGCATTTCGCCGAGCCCGTCCGCATCATCAACGGCCGCTACGGTGCCCCGCAGCTGCCCGGAACCGGCGCCGAGATGCTGGCCGCCTCCCGGGCCCGGTGGGAATTCCCGGCCGGAGCAGGCTGGGTGGAAGTAGGCGGCCGCGCCGCAGTCACCGGAGCCCAACTGGCACAGGCGGGTGGGGCTCGATGACCACCAGTGCCGCTGGGCTGCGGGCCTCCGTCGACGCAGCGCACGCCGCCTTCGAGAAGGCGCGGACCGCGGATCCCTCCACCCGCGCGGGTTGGCTCGATGCCGTCGCGGCCGGGCTGGAAAAGGACGCCGATGTGCTCGTGGCCCTCGCAGCGAAGGAAACGCACCTCGCCGAGGCGCGGCTCCGCGGCGAGCTGAAGCGCAGCACCTTCCAGCTGGGCCTCTTCGCCGACGAGATCCGTAACGGCGAGCACTTTGACGCCACCATTGACCACGCCGACCAGGAATGGGGCATGGGCCCGCGGCCGGACCTGCGCCGCTATAACGTGCCACTCGGCGTCGTGGGCGTTTTCGGCGCCTCCAACTTCCCCTTTGCCTTCAGCGTGATGGGCGGGGACAGCGCCTCGGCGCTTGCCGCCGGGTGCGCCGTGGTGCACAAGGCGCACGACGGCCACCTGCAGCTTGCGCTGCGCACCGCGGAGACAGTGGTGGCCGCCCTCGATGCCGCCGGGGCGCCGTCGGGCCTCTTCTCCCTGGTCACCGGGCGGGCCGCCGCCGAGGCACTCGTTGACCACCCCCTGGTCAAAGCCATCGGCTTTACCGGCTCGACGGCGGGCGGCCGCGCTTTGTTCAACCGTGCCGCCGCCCGGCCCGAACCCATTCCGTTCTTCGGCGAACTTGGGGGCATCAACGCCGTCTTTGTCACCGGCAAGGCCTGGAATGCCCGTGCCGGCGAGATCATCGGCGGGTACGCCAACTCCTTCACCCTGGGAATGGGCCAGTTCTGCACCAAGCCGGGGCTGCTGTTCGTTCCCCGCGGGCACTCGGATGCAGTCCGGACCCGCCTGGAGCAGGCGCTGGCAGGATTCACTCCGGCACCACTGCTCAGTGAGCGCCTGCACGAGGGCTTCACCGGTGCCGTGCGCGGCCTGCGCGCCACGAAGGGTGTGGACGTGCTGGTGGAGGGCGATTTCGCGGAGTGCCCGGCGCCTACCGTGCTGCGCACCTCGGCGGCCGCGGTCCGCGAGGATCCGTCCATCCTGCGGCAGGAGATGTTCGGGCCGGCCAGCCTCATGGTGGAGTACGGGGACGAGTCAGAACTTCCGGCCCTGGCGGGCCTCCTGGAGGGGCAGCTCACCACAACCCTGCAGGCGGAAGCGGACGACGACGTCGCGGACCTGGCCGAACGGCTCACCGACATCAGTGGCCGGGTCCTGTGGAACGGCTGGCCCACGGGCGTCACCGTCAGTTACGCCCAGCACCACGGCGGGCCCTACCCTGCCACCTCGTCCAACACCACCTCGGTGGGGACGGCCGCCATCCGGCGTTTCCTGCGCCCTGTTGCCTACCAGTCCTTTCCCGTGGAGCGGCTGCCCGAGCCCTTGCAGGACGCCAACCCCTGGCGGGTGCCGCAGCGCGTCGACGGCGAATGGCGGCGGCCGGGGACTGACTCCGGAACGCGGGCCGGTGAGGTGAAGTGAACACATTGAAGGACTTCAGTTCCGTGCTCCCCGAGGACGCGGACTCCGCGCTCCTCATCGGCCGGATTTGGGACCCCCAAGCGTCCGGCCCGCGCGTCGTCGCCCTTCAGGGCCAGGACGTGTACAGCCTCCAGTCCCTCGCCGGGACGGTTTCGGAACTTCTCGAACGTCCCGGCCTGGTGGCGGATGTCCGGGCCGCAATGGCCTCGCCGCAATGGTCGGTTTCCGAGATCATCGGGGCGTCACTGGCCCGCGACACCACCCGGCCGCACCTGCTGGCGCCGGTGGACCTGCAGGTCATCAAGGCCTGCGGCGTGACGTTTGTGGACAGCATGGTCGAACGCGTCATCGAGGAGCGCTGCGGCGGCGACGCCAGCAAGGCCCAACAGACCCGTGAGCTGGTGGCGAAGGCGCTGGGCGGCAGCATCGCGTCCATCCGGCCGGGCTCCCCGGAAGCCGCCGAGGCCAAGAAGGTGCTTATCGCCGAGGGGCTGTGGTCGCAGTATCTCGAGGTGGGTATCGGGCCGGACCCTGAAGTGTTCACCAAGGCCCCGGTGCTGTCCTCGGTGGGGCTCGGCGCGCAGGTGGGGATTCCCTCGTTTTCCCGCTGGAACAACCCGGAACCCGAGCTGGTGCTCGTGGCCACGTCCGCGGGCTCTGTGGTGGGTGCGACTTTGGGCAACGACGTCAACCTGCGCGATGTTGAAGGCCGCAGCGCACTGCTGCTGGGCAAGGCGAAGGACAACAATGCGTCCAGTGCACTGGGTCCTTTCATCCGGCTGTTCGACGGAGGATTTACGCTGGACACTTTGCGTGACGAGGAGATCCTGCTGCGGGTGGAGGGCAGGGACGACGGCTATGTGCTGGAGGGCCGCAATTCCGTTGCCCGGATCAGCCGGCCGTTCGAGGAACTGGTGGCCGCAACCCGCGGACGCCACCACCAGTACCCGGACGGCTTTGCGCTGTACACCGGCACCCTTTTTGCCCCCACGCAGGACCGGGACGAGCCGGGGCAGGGTTTCACCCACAGAATGGGCGACACCGTGACCATCCGCAGCCGCCACCTTGGTGCGCTTGTCAACCAGGTGGGCCGGGCTGAAGATCTGCCGGAATGGTCTTTCGGGCTTCGGCAACTGTTCGAATACCTGCATCAGCAGCGCCTGCTGGCCGGTGCCGGCGCGGCGCGCTAAGCGCCAGGCGCGAGGCACGCGTCACTGCTTGCCTGGCGCGGCTGCGCGCTTTAGGGGACAGGACGACGGCGGGACGCCCCGCCGTCGTCCTGTCCCCTACGAGTTAAGGGCAGCGCCCGCGGGGACACCCTTGGCAGGGCCTGAGACAATGGCCGAATGGAGATCGCCCTGGGACTTCTGGTTCTCGTTGCGGTGGTATGCGCCGGAAGCGCGCTGGGCCGGAAGCTGAACATTTCGGTTCCTCTGCTGCTGGTGCTGGCCGGCGTGATCGGCTCCTTCCTCCCGTTTGTTCCGGACATTGAACTGAACCCTGAACTGGTCCTCGTGGGCCTTTTGCCGCCGCTGCTGTACGCCGCGGCGCTGCGGACGTCGCTGTTCGATTTCGGTTCCAACCGCCGGGCCATCGGGCTGCTCTCGGTGGGCTACGTGATCTTCGGGACCATCACGGTGGGCCTGGTGGTCTGGTGGCTGTTCCCGGAGATCCCGCTGGCCGCAGCGATCGCCCTGGGTGCGGTCCTGGCGCCGCCGGATGCAGTGGCCGCGACGTCCATCGCCCGGAAGGTGGGGATGCCGCGCAGGATTGTCACCATCCTGGAGGGCGAATCCCTGGTCAACGACGCCACGGCGTTGATTTGCCTTCGGGCAGCGATCGCGGCCATTTCGGGGTCGGTGTCCGCGGCGGGGATCGCCGGGGACTTCCTGCTCGCCGTGGGCGGCGGGCTGGTGGTGGGCCTGGCCGCGGCCTACGTGCTGACCATGCTGCGCAAACGCATCAGGAACGTCGCGATCAACACGTCAACATCTCTCGCGGCCCCCTTTGTGGCGTACCTGCCGGCGGAGGCCATGCACGCCTCCGGGGTACTCGCCGTCGTAGTTACTGGCTTGGTGATGGGCACGAAGGCGCCGTCCATGCCCAACGGTGCCGCCCGGCTGAGCCAGCGCAGCAACTGGAACACCGTGCAGTTCCTGCTGGAAAATTCGGTGTTCCTGCTGATCGGACTCCAGGTCCGGACCATCATCGAGGGCGTCCAGGACGATTCCCTGGGTGCCGGCCGGATCTGGGCTGGTTGCGCCGTGATCCTGCTGGCGGTTCTGGTGCTCCGGCCGGTGTGGGTGTTCCCGGCCACCTATCTGCCCCGCCTGATTCCGGCCGTGCGGCGCAGCGATCCGTCCCCGCCGTGGCAGTTTCCTGCGATTGTCTCCTGGGCTGGGATGCGTGGAGTGGTCACCCTGGCCGCGGTGCTGGTGCTGCCTGAGGACCTGGAGCACCGTTCGGTGCTGATCCTCGCTGCCCTCGTGGTGGTGGGCGGCACGCTGACGCTGCAAGGCTTCACCCTTCCGGCGCTGGTCCGCCTGTTGCGGGTCCAGGGTCCGGACCAGCGCGAGGATGCTTTGAACAAGGCGTCGCTGATGCAGCTCGCCACCGCTGCCGGCGTGACCCGGCTGCAGGAATTGCGGACAGACGACGACCCGCCGGAGGTGGTGGCCATGCTGAAGCGGCGAACGCAGGAGCGGGGGCTGGCGGCGTGGGAACGGCTGGGCCGGCCGTCGGCGGAGACGGCTACGCCCAGCGAGCGTTATGCCCGGCTGCGGCTTGCCATGCTGGAGGCCGAACGGGCCAAGGTGCTGGAGCTGCGGCGCGGCGGCGAGTACGCGCAGGAGGTCCTCAGCGATGTCCTGGAGCGGCTGGATGTTGAGGAATCGATGCTGGATGTGGCGCTGGACGAGGTGGATGCGTCCGGCGAGGGCGGCGGGGAAGGGATCGCGCGGCCTGGCGGCGTGTGCGGGCACCTCGAGCAGGCCCCGCTCGTTGAGGCGCCGCGCGACGCGTACTGCGAGGACTGCCTGCGGGAAGGCACCACCACTGTGCACCTGCGGATGTGCCTGGCCTGCGGGCAGGTGGGGTGCTGCGATTCCTCGCCTGGAACCCACGCTTCCAAGCACTTCCAAGCGACGGGACACCAGGTTATGCGGAGCATCGAGCCGGGCGAGGACTGGCGCTGGTGCTACCAGGACGACCTGCTGGGGTGACTGCCTGCTGAGGTGCAGCGCGGGTGAGGGAACGACGGCGAGGTCCCGCCGTCGTGCGGTTACCTGAAGTTTCAGGGGGCTAAGCCCCGGGCAATTGGATTACGCCGAGCTGCTGCATCAGCCCAAGATCGTCCCGGTCAGACCAGTGCTCCACGATCTTCCCGTTCTGGATCCGATGGATGGCCACTGCAGTCTCCCGCAGCTGGGCGCCGGTGGGAGGCAGCGGTCCGGGAAGCTCGCCCACATGCCGCCCGGTAGCTGTCAACCTGGTCACCACCTTGTCCCCTTCTGCAACCTGGTCCTCAATCTCATGGACGCCAGGCGTAGCCGTCATGAAAATGCGGAACGCCTGTTTCAGTCCTTCGCGTCCTGCCGGCAATCCCGGGAATGGCGGGTGATGGTCGAGATAATCTTCCGCAACCAGTTCATCCATCGCGTCGATATTCCCGGCGTCGATCTGGGCGTAGAAGCGGCGCACGAGCTCTTTGTTGTCGTCAGTTTCCACGGCAGGCCTCCCCTTTGTACACGGAGTTTCGCACTCGGACGGAATCAGGTGGCGGAGTTCCAAGCGTGCCGTGGAGGGCCCATTTTAGTCCCCTGTGGGCATTCCGGTAGGAGGTCAGGAGACGCCGGCGAGCACTCCGTCAATCTGTTCCAGCAGGCCGGGCCAGCCGTTGCCCATGCCTTCGATGGCCTGCTTGCCCATGGACGTGTCGAGGCGGAAGCCGGCGTATTCGTGGTGGAGGATGGTGCCACCTTCCACCGCCTCGAGCCGCCAGGTAATGGTGGTGTCCAGCATGCCTTCGGAGAAGAGGAAGCTGATGGACGTGCCGGGATACACGGTGAGGACTTCGCACTGCTGTTGCCCCCACGAGCCCATGTCCATGGTGAAGCGGTGGCCGACGACCGGTGCGATATCGCCCGGCGCCCACCAGCGGGCCAGCAGTTCAGGAGTAGTCAGCGCAGCCCACACGGATTCCGCCGGGTGTGAATAGCGGCGTTCGAGCCGGATGGCATTCTCGGTCATGACGGTTTCTCCTCGTCCAGAAGTTCTGCCAGCGCGTCGAGGCGCCGGTTCCAGTAGTGCTCGAAGTGCTTCACCCAACCGCCCACCTCGGCCAGGCCCTGCGGCTGGAGGTGGTACAGCCGGTTGCGGCCGTGCCGCTCCTCGCGGACCAGCCCGGCCTCCCGGAGGACGGCCAAGTGTTCGGATGCTGCCGAACGGCTGAGGTTCAGCAGCCCGGTGAGCTCGCCCGCTGTCCGGGGACCCTGGCGGAGCTCGTCGAGGATCACCCGCCGTGCCGGGTTGGAGACAGCGCCGAACACATCAGGAAGCACCGCACCAGTATATGTCGGAATTTTCCGACATATCTAGCGATGGCTTCTCCGGCCGATCCTGTGCCCCGCCCAGAACGCGAGCAGGAGCAGGCCCACCACGGCGATTGCCAGGCCGATCTGGGTTCCCTGGGTGATAAAGGCGATGCCGTTTCCGCTGAACGGCGAATTGCTGAGCGGTGCGTACGCGAACCAGCCCACGTAATCCCTGTTCAGGAAGGCGATGAGCCCGCCTGCCAGCACCGCGGCGAAGCCTGCAAGAGGCACGACGGCGGCACGGACATTGACTCTTTTTGGCGTGTTCGGCTGCTCGGCAGCATTGTTTTCCCCCATGCAGGCGAGTCTAGCCGGGCTGGAGCGGCCGGGATTAGGCTGGGCGGATGTTGACTATCGGAACCATTGTCCTCGGCGTCAACGACGTTGCCACCGCCACCAGTTTCTGGCACGCAGCCCTGGGCTATGTCCCGCGGGAGCAAGGCGACGAGACGTGGGTGACCCTTGCGCCGGCGTCGGGACCTGGAGCGCAACTGTCACTGATGCGGAGCGGGACGCCCGTCCAGGAACACCCGCGGATCCACTTGGACTTGTACGCGGATGACCAGTCTGCCGAGGTGGAACGGCTGGTCTCGCTCGGCGCCCAGCGCGTGGACTGGGACCTGTATCCGGAGGACCCGGACTTCATTGTGCTCGCTGATCCTGACGGGAACAGGTTCTGGTCATCGACAAGAGCCCGCGGTAGCACCGCCGTCGAACGCTTTCTTCAAGGCCGCCCGGGAACATTCCTGTCCGCCATGCCGTTGGTATCCCTACGACCCGCGCCGCCTTTGAACGCGGCGGGGCTTACCGAAGGGAACCTTATGGCCAGGGCTATCTGGAACGGAAAAGTCATCGCCGAATCCACGGACACCGTGGTGGTGGAAGGCAACCACTACTTCCCGCGCGACGCCGTGAACGCCGACTACCTCAGGGACAGCGACCTCTACTCCATCTGCCCCTGGAAGGGCAAGGCCAGCTATCACACGCTCGAAGTGGACGGAAAGCTGAACGTGGACGCGGCCTGGTACTACCCGGCAACAAAGCCGCGGGCAAAGCAGATCGAGGACCGGATCGCGTTCTGGCGCGGGGTCACCATCGAGGCTTAAGAACAGAAAGCAACGGACGACGGCGGAACCTCCCGCCGTCGTCAGGGCAAGTAGGCCACCATGGTGACTGTGGATGCACAGCAGCTTTTCCCCGGCGCGCTCACGGAGATCTATGATGCGCTTTCAGCGCGGATGTCCGGGCTGGGTGACGACATCGTCGAAGAGTTTTCAAGAACCCAGGTGAGTTACGGGGCGGCGCGGAAGTTCACGTGGCTCACCCCCATCACGAAGACCAAAGCACTGCTGACCATGGACATGTGGGATGAGCACCACGGCTCCTTCGTCCGTGATGTCATCCCGTTTCGTCATGACAAGTACACCCACCAAGTGGAAGTGCGCACCCCGGCCGACATTGAGTCTGTGGCCGCCCTCGGCTGGTTTGAAGATTCAGCCGCCTGGGGCCGGAAGCAACGGTGACCAGTTGGCTGCTTCGTAAGCGCCGGCATCGTCGCTTTCCTCAAGCTGATTGGCTCAGTTCCACTAAGAGCCGGCGATGACGTACTCACCATTGAGCTCCTTGACCAGGCGTCCGATGTCCCTCGTTGACGGTTGGCCCGTTGCTATTTCAGTGAAGTCGACAACCATCCAATTCTTCCCATGGACGAGATGGATTTTGCCTTGGTTGGAGTCAGACAAGATCTGATAGGTTTCGCGAAATGTTTTCTCATTTACAAAAAGGTCTATCTGGACCTTTTCAAAGCACAATTTCTGCGCCGAGGCCAGCCTGATGTCATCGCCCATTGGCACAATTGGATCACCAACAGGATCAGCTTCGCAGGCCAGCGCACCATCGACGGCCATGTAAGCCTCATCCATGGACCTGAATTCCTGTAAGTTCTCGCCTCCCGGCTGCTCTTTGGCTTCACATCCCGTGACCGGAGCAGCCACAAGAAAAGCCGCCACTGCAACATTCCGCAAACACCTGTTTATCGTCATTTTTACCCCCGGTTATTTATCGCACTATTCCACGTTCTTGAGGAACCCAATAACCCTTTCCGGTCAGTCGGGGTGCGGTATTTATCGCTGTATGCCGAGAGTGGCGATCAGGTCCTCGTGGAACTCGAACCAAATGCGATGAAAGGAATCACGGTCTGTGGCGATCAACCAGGTTGCTTCTGTGGCTGCATTCGCCACCGCCTGGTCGAGGCGTTGCGCGTATCCGCCAAACCGCGGCAACGCTCCAGCCAGACGGGTTTCCAGTCCGCGGAAGGATGTCACGGCGTCGGTAAAAGTTTGATGCTTCCTGTGGTCCAGCCCTTGATCTGGCTGGTTGTCCTGGAACAGCCGGTCGAGCTGAAGCTGGCTGCAGGCGGCGACAATATCCGTGTTCAGGGGCACAAACTCCGCGTGCACGGAGGTGACCGCGGCACGTGCACCCGCCACTTCAAGTTCCTCGGCCAGGAGCCGTTCATTTTCCGCCCTTCCGGCGACCGTCAGCGACCATCCCCGCGAGTCCCCGAACGAGGAGCGTACGGCCCACCCCCTCAGGCCGGCTTCGATGAGAAGACGTTCGACTTGTTGCGGATCCTGGCCGAACCTTTTCGCAACTGCCCCAGCGTCGGCGAAGCCGAGGAGCCTGATGGAGTGGAGGGTGAGCAGCATTGTGGGCTGGTCCGAGCTCATCACGGATCCTTTGCCGGCGGTTCGGTGACGGTTCCCTGGGTTCCGTCGACCACGATGGTGGTTCCGGCCGGGAAAAGGTTAAGGGCGCCGGCCACACCTAAAACAGCGGGAATGCCATATTCGCGAGCCACGATAGCGGCGTGCGAAAGCATGCCGCCTGTTTCCGTGACAATTGCAGCGGCCAGCCCGAACAGCGGTGTCCAGGCAGGGTCAGTGGTCCGGCAGACAAGGATGTCGCCGGGCATCACTGTCGAAAATTCATCCACGCTATGCACCGTCCTTGCCGTACCGCAGGCGGTCCCTGGGCTGGCGCCGGTTCCAAAGTAAGTCATCAGCCAAAATCACCGTGCCGGCCGGGCAGTACCGGGAGGTAGTTGCTTCTGTAGTTTGCGAGCGCATCAGCCAGCATCCGGTGGCCCTGTTTCTCGAACTCGTGGTCGCCAACCTGGAAAGCCCAGGCGGCAGTGGAGACGGCTTCACGCAGCAGTGTTATATTCCAGAGCCTGCTCTCTCGCGGATCTGAACCGTATCCCTCAAAGAAGGCCGCTTCCAGCTCGGGACCGGACCGCCATTGCTGCACAGCGAGGCGGCAGAAATCGCTGATGGCCGGCCTGAATTCAAACCGGCCGAAGTCTATGACTCTTAACTCACTGCCGTTCATGAGCCAGTTGCGTGGTTGCCAGTCACCGTGGGTCGGCACCACCGGCACCGGTTCCGGACGGTATGCGGCGAGTATGCCCCGCACTTTCTCCGCCGCAGATTCTTCAATGCGGTGGGGCGTCTCCAGCCAGGCCATCGCTTTCTCCGTAGCTGCCGCCTCATACCGCGAGTCCGTCCGTACCGTTTGGACGTGGAATGTACGCAGGAGATGCCCGGCTTGCAGGTAAGTACCGCTCTCATATTCAGCTCCGCTTCCCTCCACCAGGTAACCCTCCAGATACTCCGCTATCAGGAGGTTCAAGGAACGGTTGGCGTGTACGAGTCTGGGTGCCCTCTCCTGGCGGGTCCAGACTCCTGTCCAGGCCTCATGAGCGTCTAGTTCACGACTTATGTGACGGTTGGAAGGTCCCGCAGCCTTGATGACATACCTACCCTGTCCGTGTGCCACTTCAAGCACAGCGGTATCCACGAGATTCCAGGAAAGATCAGTCAGGAATCGAACGCCCGGGAGCCGGGTTTCCACGAACTCGGTTTGTCCGGCACTAAGCCGGTTCCGGTGCCAGGATTCCATCCCAGCAGACTAACGCGTCCACGCCGACATCTCTCCATGGCAGCGTGCGTCGATAGTTCCGACCTCGCTCAAGGTGCCTTGGCTCCGGCCCCAAGCCTCTCGCCACTAGGGGACCGCGGATTGCCCTCTATGCGAGAGCTCTGACTTCAACTAGTCGATGTCTCGTATCCAAAAGCTTTTCAAGACACTGTTCGCGGCGACCCCGCATGCTAACGGTTTGGCTTTCGGCGATAAAATTTCGGTCTATTCGCAGCGCTATTTGGCGCCACGGTGCAGCCCGTAAGGGGATCCCCTTATGGACAGCCGATCCCTTCTCCAAGTCCAACTTGATCTGTCACTGGCCCTAGGTTTTGCCGCGCTGCCTTTATGAGCATTACTCCAGAGCGCGCAGGTACCGTCTTTGAACTATCCGCTGTGCGATAAGGATGAGAGGGAAGAGGAGCCGCCATGGTTGTCGTGGTGCAGCTCGCGTAAGGGAGCGAATGGTCAGGTGCACTTCGTCGCCACGTCGGTAAACGAAAAAGGCTTCCTCCCCATCTACCGGGTGGCCAGGCAGGGTGCGGTACGAAAACCCGCATCTTCCTGGTTCTTGGACAACGTCTACAACTTCCACTGGTTCCACAACAGTCACGCCCAACACCCGCGCAGTTACGACGACATGCTCACCCGGCGATACCGGCCCTAGTGAGTCCACGACAAAGCCACTCTGGGTTTTTAACTTCCAACGGAGCACTTCATGAGCGGCACGGTGCCAAACCGCGTCACCACTCCCGACGAAGCCATTCACTTCTGAGCGTCTGTACTTGTGGTCACTGGGAGGCCATTGATCTTGATGGGGCCTTGTCATGTGCCCTCTCGGCCATTTTGCGTTGCATCCACATTCAGGCTCTGACGGGCTGCAATGATTCCGTCCCGCGTCGCCGCCCTGATGACTCCATAGAGGACATAAAAGAAAATGGCTGCAAACACCACAACCAAGACAATATTCATTGCTCTTCCCCCGCATGTTGACTTGTCCAAGAAGGACATAGCAACCTTACTTCAGGCGCAGATACAGCCATATCAGGGCGTCTCACCAACCCTAGGGATTCGAGACACAGGGGTTCGAGACAGGGCCTCAGACAATTCCCTATTAGAAGACCGGGGCTAGACGCTGGCTCCGTTATTGATCTGCCGGTACCGGGAACGGCAGGGGAGCCTCCATGCCCAATATGCGATCAGGAGTCCAGCCGTCGCGGCCCCACCCGCGTAGGCCCAGGGCGAGGACCATGACCCTTCGCGGGTGGGAATGGCAAAGGCAACCACGGCCAGAACAACCTCCACGGCCGCCTGCAGCGGTCTGGCCCGGTACTCACGGTCGGCCAGCCGGACCAGGGGAATGATCGGGAGCAGGAACAGGCCCAGGCTGGGGATCGGGTAGATCCCGTTGAACGTGTAGATCGTCATGCCCAGCAGTAACAGCCCAAGGAATTTCAGCACCCGCATTGCCGGGAGCGGGTTCTCCGGCGTCCACCGGCTCAGGAGCAAGCCCCAGGCCGGCAGCCCGAGCAGCCAGCCGCCGCACCACCAGGCGACGTTCGTCAGCGCCAGCGGCACGAGCAGGGCGCCGGGAAGCAGGAACGGCCCCGGCCTGGCGCAGCGACAGGAGCTTTCGGGTTGGACCGAAGATGCAGGCCCCGATCAGCAGGTAGGTGGCCACGTACCAGGGGAGCATTTGGGTCACCGGATCGGTCAGGTTGAACACCATCAGCGTAAGAGCGGGGACCATGACGCAGACCGCGGCGAAGGTCCACGGACGACGGTCAGCGTTCGGCGTGGCATCCCCCAATGTCATGGGACGCACTCTACTGGCTTAAAGGAGCATGGAGCCGGTGTTCACGGGGCAGGTGATCTGAGGGTGGCCCATGACTGCGTACTCTCTTTGCATGGGTGAGTTCATTCGCTATCAAAGTGCCGTCCCTAACCGTCGCGGACGATTTCCAGGAGTTTTCGCGATGGCCAACGGCCTTAGGAATGAAGGGCTTTTGGGTGAAGCAGATAAGCAGTGGCTCCAAATTGCCAACGCCAACGCGAACGCGGCGTATACGGACCCGACAACCATTGTGGCTGATTGCTACGACTTGGAGCTGAACCCTGGCGCCAGGTCGTGGTTCAAAGCTGAGTCCACGCAACTTCTCGATATGACGGCTGCATACCTAGACCTACTCGACCGGCACAACATCCCCTGGATGGCGCTTCGCACCCGCAGCCCGGGCCGACTTGTCTACGAGGACGAAGTGCAAGTCGTCGCTGTTCCTCACACTTATCCAGACCATTGGCCGTTCCAACCAGTCCGGTAGAGGATTGCCTAACGGGACGGGTTGCGGGCGGGCGTCTCTCGGGATGTGCTCATGGCCGTCCCTCCGGCCCATGGCAGTTTTCCCCCGGCACGTAGGATCCGCTTCAAGGCGCGTCGAAGCCATAACGGTGTCCAGGAGGTAACGTTCTTGGCCAACTCCTTGCGGCAGGCGGGTTCTGCTGTTTGTCTGGTACTCACCTGATTGATGGATGGGGGTCCAAGATGGAAGCGTCAAGGTTGCCAACGAAGACGATGCGTACAGGGATAGCTCTAGCTGTAATCGCCGCCCTATTGGTAGTGATGAGCCCGCTCATCATTGGTAATTTCGGCACCACTACATTCGCAGCGGACGCACCCGTGGCAATACTGGTTACGACCATCTACCTGCTAGCCCCAGTCGTGTGTGTCTTATTCTCTGCGGTCTTGGTCGCAGCTTCTCTCGTCATGCACCACGCTGAAGCGCTAAAAACAGGCTCTCTGACTGGGCGCTAGAAGCGCGGTGAGGGATCCCCGTCTGCACCAATGCCGGACGCACGGTCTGGTCCCTATCACTCGCCGTACCTCTGAATGGGCTCCCACAAGCCCGCAAGTCGTGAAGTGCGGCTGAGGCTTGACGCCGTACTTGCATTTTGCAAGTATAGGCCGCATGAGCCTTTTCATCACATGCCCGGTTGAGAGCGTTGAGCGCGCGACAGCCTTCTATACCGCCCTCGGCTGGACCCTCAACGCCGAGATGTCCGATCACAACGTGTCATGCTTCGCGATCGCGCCCGAGCAGTACGTCATGCTCGGCAGCCGCGAGATGTACGCGCGCGTTGGCGGCGCCGAGGAGCTGGTCGGCGGACCCGACACCCCCTCGAAGGTCACGGTCTCATTCGACCTCGGCAGCCGCGAGGCGGTCGACGAGCTCACCGAACGCGCCCGCGCCGCCGGCGGGCGGATCGGTGACACCGACGACTACCCCTTCATGTACCAGCGCCAATTTGACGACCCCGACGGCTACCACTACTCGCCGTTTTGGATGAAACCGGACGCCGATCCGACCGAGTGAGCAACCTCGCCGCGGCCCTCGACATCGTCGGAGCGCGGTGGGCCTTGCTCATCGTGGAGCGGCTGCTCGACGGGCCACAGCGCTACGGCGATCTGCAGCGCGACCTCGGAGTGCCGACGAACATTCTCGCGACCCGCCTGCGCGAGCTCGAGGCCGCCGGCGTACTGTCCCGCCTGCCCCTCCGGCACAACACCCGGGCCTACGCGCTGACCGATCGCGGGCTCGCCTTGCGCGAGGCGATCGACGCGCTAGCAAGCTGGGGCGGCGAGGAATGACCCAGGTGTGGCGCGGAATCGCAATGCACTCCGACAAGCTCCCCGGCAGCTACCGCCCCGCCGCCAGCCCCTCCGCCACCCGATATGGATCAAATCACATCGATCAAAACGCGTAGGGGCGCCCCAGAAACTTGAAGCTGCTAGGACACCCCGGCCGCCGGCCACAGTCCCATCTAGAACACCAATGGGGCTTGCAGGGTGTCCGTTGAAGATCGGCTACCGAGACGATCTAGGGGCAATTGCCCATAGCCCGGTTGTGCCGGAGTGTGCTGGTCTTGGACCTCATTAGGACTGGGCGACTGTTATCACCAGTGACCCGGGTTCTAGAAGGGCATTTGCTTTTGGGAATAACCGCTCGTTGATTCGGGGCAGGGGTATTTCTGTGCACTCGTGCGTGGATCTTAAACTTTTTCGGATTCAGTGAAACCTTTTGGGCTTTGCCGGACACTAATGGGCATGGGGAAGAACGAAGACAGCGAAGATGGGTTGTGGCGCCAGAGTCTTCTGGGCCAGGGGGATGCCTTTGGTGCCCTTTACGACAGGCATCGGGACAGGGTCTTCCGCCATGCGTACCGGCTGTGCGGGAATCACCACGACGCTGAAGACATTATTGCTGCCTCCTTCCTTGAGCTCTGGCGGCGGCGAAAGCAGGTCCGGGTCGTGGAAGGATCGATACTTCCGTGGTTGCTGGTGACGACCACGAACATGGCACGTAACAGCGCCCGGACGGCATTGCGCTACCAACGCCTCCTGAAAGCCCTTCCTCGAACCGAGGACGTCAGCGACCCAACAGCAGATTCTTACCGCTCTTACCAGGACGCTCTTGACCATGACCTTGCACGGGCTCTGGCCACACTGACGGCCGAGGACTTGCACCTGGTCACGCTGGTCGTCTTCGAGGAACACACCATCGTTGCCGCCGCCGCTGTTCTAAATCTGACCCCTGCAGCAGCGAAATCAAGGATCCACCGGGCCCGGCAGCGGCTCAGAGCAGCCCTCGACGGGGATGCAACAACAAACCCGCCGACCACTCCAACCCCGGTATTGGAAGGAGGACGGCCATGAATCAGCTCCACGTCGATGATCGCTTCAGTGACGCCCTGCGGGCAGAACTCGTCTCCCAGGTCATGAAGGAAACACCGGCCGCTAAGCGGAGGCGCACCAGGGTGTGGCTTGGTACCGGCGCTCTGGCCGGTGCCGGACTGCTTGGCATTGGAGCGGCGGCGGCAGGGCTCTTCTTCATCCCCGGGGGCGAAAAGGTGACCCCGTTGGCGTCGCCTGTGACCACAACCTACGCGGGCACAGCAACCGTTGAGCTGGGCACTCCTCCCCAGGGGACCACGGGGATTCAAATGGAACTCAGGTGCCTGACCCCTGGCTGGTTTGAGTTTCCTGACGGTGCGTCCAGCAGCTGCTCGGAGGAGGATGCGGTCAGCGACAGGCTGGGCTGGAGCGGCTACACCATCCCCCTCGCCCCCGGCCAGGACAGTGTAACGATCAAGGCCGGCCCCGAGGCCCGCTGGCAGCTTACGGCCGAGTATGTGAAGCAGGAACGAACACCACTGGGTGTCAATGCCAAGGGCGAAACCTACGGCGTCGAAAGCCAGGAGAACGGAACGCCCGATCTTATCGCTGTGATGGCCACCAACGGGCAGTCCGGTTACGCCTACGCGAGCGACCTATATGGCGGCCCCATGCCAACCAGCCCGGAAGACGCCGTCAAGAACTTCAGCAGCCCGCGCCCTCCGCGCGAGATCCCCGTCTTCCAAAGCGATGGAGAAACCCAAGTTGGTGTCTTTATGGCCTCCGGCTCCGGCGGAGGGATACCCTCCTACCCCACGCGAAGTGCGCCAGGATGAACCGATCAGTCGCCCGTCTTCACATACTGCGCCTTATGATGTCGTTCCCCCGAGAGCGCCATCCGTGAGTGCAGGTACGCAACTCTATTTCCGCCGATCAGCATCCACCTTTGAGGGAGCACAATGAAACGCGTTCGGTTATGGAGAGATACCTGATCCTGCCCCTACTTCTCACCATGCTGCTGACATCGTGCGGCGACAAGTTGGCGGGCGGGCCGGGAACTGCCAAACCCACGACGAAGGCCACTAGCTCAATCCCTGGCCCCGCCAGCAGCCCCGTTCCAAGCGGTGGCCCCTTTGCGTGCGTGGACTGGGTCCGGTTCGCCAACCCTCAGGACCAATACGACAACGCCGGCCTGGTGCTCATCGGAAAGCCTGTAAGCCAGGCCGGAGAGACCACAATTTACGGTCACCAGGCCACGACCCACCTCGTGGAAGTCGAGCAGGTACTCAAAGGGAAGCCCGGAGAGGGGAACCTGCGCATCACCTCCACGCCCCCCGACCTGCACTGCAGGAGGGCCCTACCGGGACGGCGACCCACTCGACACCGCTGAAAGAGTCATTATTTTTGCCAACAACCGAGGCGGCGAGTGGCTCACCATGACCCCCGCACAAGGAATCGTGTCTTTCCCCCGGGGCTCAGAACTTCCCTTTCACTGACCCCAGCCCTTACCCATTGGACTAACCCGAGGAGCCCGTAGGGGTTGTCCTCGAAGATCAGCAGATCGTTGCTGCGGCACAGCTCACCCACCCGGCGGCGCCGCTGCAGGGAAAGGTTGACGCCACCCGGGTTTTGGAAGTTGGGAATGGTGTAAAGGCCTTTGGCGGATTTCCCGGCTGCCCGTACTTCACCGATCAGCCGCTCCAGTTCCTCCGGGATGAGCCCGTCAGCATCCATCGGCACATGGACGATCTCAGCCTCGTAACTCGTGAAGACGGCCATTCCGCCGGCGTAGGAGGGCGCCTCGGCGAAGATGACATCACCGGGGTTGACCAGGACGCGCGCAGCCACGTCAAGGGCCTGCTGGCTTCCGGACGTCACCAGCACCTGGTCCGCCTCCGCGGTGATGCCTTCGAGCTTCATGAGCTCGGCAATATGGCCCCGCAGTTCGGGGATGCCGTCGCTGGCTCCATACTGGAACGAACGCTCTCCGCTTTCGAGCAGGATCCGGTGCGCGTCCAGGGCGATCCGGTCAAACGGCAGGGCTCCCAGGTAGGGAGCGCCGTTGGCAAAGGAAATCATTCCTGGCCGTTGGGCTGCCCGGAACACCTTGCGGACCTCTGAGGGCCGGGCTGCCAGCGCCCGCCGTGCAAGATGGTGCTGGGCATCCTGGCAGATTTCCGGGTAGGCAGGTGCGTCTGCGGAAGATTCCACGGAAATGGACATGGGTTCCTTTCATCCATGAGTAACCCCAATGTCAGGGCTTAATCCCAATGCTGTCTAAGACCAAACCTGGGGGAAGGCCATACCCGATCGGCATAAAGGATTTCCTGTTGGTCGCTCCTGGCACCCTTCTCTCCGCTGCCCGGCAGGCAGACACCACCCCCTTTAGAAGCTGAGGAGATCTGAGCCTGGACCTTACGATCGCGTGGATCGGCGTTGTAGGGTGACGGCGTGATCGTCCCCACTATTTCCCAGAACGCCGCGGCAGTTGCGGATCACTACGACGAGCTCGACCCGATTTATCGCCGGGTGTGGGGAGAGCATGTCCATCACGGGCTATGGTCGACCGGTCGCGAGAAGCCCGCCGAGGCCGTCGAGGCGCTGGTCGATACTGTCGACGAGCGGCTTCGCCTTCTGCCCGGCGAAGCGTGCGTAGACATTGGCTGCGGCTATGGCTCAACCGCACGGCAGCTCGCGCTGACACACAGGGTCAGCGTTACCGGCTTCACGCTGTCCGCCGAGCAGGCCCGCTTCGCCGCCGCGCATCCCGTACCTGGCGTGGACATCCAGCTCCGGGACTGGCTGGCCAACGGGCTGCCCGACGCCTCGGCCGATGCCGCATGGGCGATCGAGTCGAGCGAGCACATGGTCGATAAGCAAAGGTTCTTCGCCGAGGCACATCGGGTGCTGGCGCCCGGCGGCCGCTTCGTGGTCTGCGCGTGGCTGGCCGAGACTGATGCCAGCGGCTGGAAGCTTCGCCACCTGCTCGAGCCGATCTGCCGCGAAGGGCGCCTGCCCTCGATGGGTACGCGCGAGGAGTACGAGGCGATGGCAAGGGCAGCGGGCTTCATGGTCAATGACTATGAGGATGTCAGCCGACGCGTCGCACGCACCTGGACGATCTGCGCCCGTCGACTCGTGAAGGCCTTGCTCGTCGATCGGGAGACCCGTCGCGTGGCCCTTGGCGCACGCAACCTCTTCGCTCTAAGCCTCCCCCGCATGATTCTGGCCTATCGCACCGGTGCGATGCGCTATGGGATATTCACCCTGTCGAAGGCGAGGGAGGACGGGGCGCGCCGCGCGGACCCCGGCACATAAACGCGGCAGGAGCCAGCGTGCCGGCAAGCAGGACAGCGGACGACGGCGGAGCCTCCCGCCGTCGTCCGCTGCTTCTTGTAGGGCCCGCCATTGCGCCCTCCAAGACCATTCCGGCTAGGCGTCCAAAGGCATGTCGAACAGTTGCTCGGCAAGCCGGATCAAGTGGCGCGGAGCGTCGGCGTGCTCCCCTGACTCCGCCTCACCCAAGAACAGGGCCGTCCCGTGGATTGTCGCTTCCACGTCAACGCCGACTTCGCGGATCAGGACTTCCGCCCGGAGGTTCTCGGCGTATTTGGTTCCCTCGCTGTCCAGGTAGGCATGCCAGCCCGTCCCGCCGATATGCCCAATGTCCCCCGCCGCCACCCGCAGCAGCGCTGCCCGGTCCAACTCCACGGGCAGGATATGCACGGGGTGGGCCAGCGGGCCGGGGACCACTAAGGCCGTGAAGGAAGTGTTCATGGTGTTGTCCTTGACGCTCGATCCGGTGTGCGGCGCCTGACCGCCGCGGAGAACGGGCAGCCGTTTCGGGCTAGGAGTCCCTTGTCCGGCTGCCCGCGGGCTATTTAGCGTTGGTTTTTGCGCGGCTTTGCGAAATTAAGTTCGCTATTCTCGTTTTTGGCCCTTTTGTCGGCCCTTTTTTCGAGAATCGACTTGCCGGCTTTTTTAGCAGCGCCGCTTTTGGGGGATTTTCCGGACATCGGAATCACGCCTTTCTTTGCTTGCGTTACCCAGTACCATACCTACTTTTATTTTTTAAGCCAGTCCCGGAAACTGGGCCTCTAGCCGCAGCCTGAAGGTCGCCCGCGCCCGACTAAGCCGGTTGGGCTTTTCTCAATTTGACCAATAAGCGTTTTCGAATTTTTGCCAAGAAGTGCCGCCGACGGTAGAACTTAATGCGAAAAAACGGACGAGTTGCAGAGATTCCATCTTTACCTCCCTCAACCTGCCTAAAGGAATTTCGTCACCGGCCGGCTGTAACCTGAACACCCACCAACAATTGGATGGCGTGACCTTCAGTTGCGAACAGTCGGGTCGCACTACAAGGTGCGCGGACGGCGGTGGGACCTCCCGCCGCCGTATGCTCGCGTGTCGCACCCAAAGGGGAAGCGGGCGGCGCACTGTTGCTGGCACACTGGCCCAATGAATGCGGCACTCACACCTTCCCGCCGGCCTGGCATCCGCGCGGCGATGTTTGTTGATTTCGACAACGTCTTCACCGGCCTCCAGGCTTTGGATCCGCAAGCGGCGAAGCGGTTTGCAGAAGACCCCAAACACTGGGCTGATGCCTTGTCTGCAGGAGGTCCCGGTGAGGGAGCCCGGCGCTTCCTGATCCGCAACTGCTACCTGAACCCCATGGTGTATTCGAAATACCGCACGTATTGGACCCGCGCCGGATTCCGCGTCATAGACTGCCCCTCCCTCACCCAGCGGGGCAAGAGCAGCACGGACATCAACCTGGTGCTCGACGCCATGGACGCACTCTCCGGCGGCGGTGGCATCGAGGAGTTCTTTATCGCGTCAGCCGATGCCGACTTCACGTCCCTGATCCAGCGGTTCCGCGCCGCCGACCGGATGACCACCGTCATCGCAGCCGGCGCGGTGGCCTTCGCCTACAGGGAGATGGCTGACCATGTGGTGGAGTCCCACGATTTTGTCTCGATCCTCAACGGCACCACAGCTGAGCCCCTCCACCCAGCAGCCTCCTTGCCGCAAACCCAGGCACCTGCCGCAGCTCAAGCAAAGGCCAAAGCCCACTCCCTCGCGATCCGTGAGGTGGCGGAATTCGTCCGGACCGCCCCCGGACCGGTGGTCGGAGCGATGGTGGCTCACCGGGCTCTCACGGCAGATCCTTCCTTGAAGACGGACTGGGGCGGCTTCGGAAAGTTTGGGACCTGGGTTTCCCACATCGGCAAGAACGTCGAGTATTCGGCGGCGCAGGGTGGCTGGGTCTGGGACTCGAAGCGGTTCTCCAATGAGGACCTTCCCCTGCCGGCCGATGCGCAGCCGGGTGTCGAGGAGCGGGTCACCCGCGTGACGGACGTGCCGGCGCTCTCGGAAGCCCAGTTTCGGCAGGTCTTTGAGGCCATGGCAGAACGGTTGCGGGAGCATCCGCCGCTCAGCCGCACTGAACTGTCCCGGCAGGTGCGGGATGACTGCGTCAATGCGGGCCAGCCGGTCTCCCGCAGTGCGGTCAGTTTTGTCCTGCAGGGCCTCGCCTACGCCAATTTCCAGCTTCACGACCAGGCGACAGCGGAGGAATTGGCCGCAGCCTGGACGGAGAATGTGGAAGAACTGTGCCGGGTGGCGCTTCTGGAATTCGACGCGGCGGAGAAGCTGGCAGTCCGGCGCTGGGCCAGCGGCGGGATGCTGGACAACTGACAAACAGAAACGGACGACGGCGGGAGGTCCGCCGTCGTCCGCTTCTGCCAGTGGCAGCGTCCATCAGGCACCCCCACAGGGACGTGCTGAACGGCCTGGTGCAGGCGGAATCTGCGAGATCACGATGCTGGGAGGTGAGTCCAACCCGATGACATTGCTCAACGCCGTCGTAGGCTACTGAGGAGGTTGAACACCAACGCAGGCCTCGGGCCCGAAGGGAACATCGAGTGGACAGTAATCCTGGTACCTGGTTCTTGAGTGGCGCTGAGCGGGGGAACACGGCCACCGGCGTGCACGCCGGAGATGTCGGATCGCAGTCCTGGTCCGAGGGAAACCTGGTGCGGCCCCTGATTCACGGGGCCACCTACTTCGCGCGGCTGCATGAGGAGCTGACAGCCCTGCAGGCCGGAGACCGGGTCTGGTTCACCGACTGGCGCGGCGACGGCGACGAGAAGCTCACCCCGGACGGACCCACGATCGGTGAGCTGCTGGCGCGGTTGGCAGAAGCGGGGGTGGAGGTGCGCGGACTGATCTGGAGGTCGCACGGAGAGCGCATCTCGGCCCCGATGAGCAACCGGTCCAACGAGCTCCTTAGCCGCCAGATCAATGACGCCGGCGGTGAAGTCCTGTTGGATCAGCGGGTTCGCCTCTTCGGCTGCCATCACCAGAAACTGGTGGTCATCCGCCGTCGTGACGACCCGTCACGGGACGTTGCATTTGTGGGCGGAATCGACCTCTCGCACGGACGCAGGGACGACGCCGATCATGCGGGAGACCCGCAGGCGGTGGACATGGACCCCCGGTACGGGAAACAACCCCCGTGGCACGATGCCGCCCTGGAACTGCGCGGCCCGGTGGTGACGGATGTGCTGGAGCTGTTCGCCGAAAGGTGGAACGACCCGCACCCGCTGGACCACCGCACACCGTACCGGATGCTGCTGCAGCGCCTGGCCGATATGCCCCGGCATCCTGAACCCCTGCCGGAGACTGCGCCGCCACCGCCGCCGGCCGGGCCCCACGCCGTGCAGCTGCTGCGCACTTACGGCGTGAAGCACCCGCCGTTCCCGTTCGCCCCCGGCGGTGAGCGGAGCGTTGCCCGGGCCTACACGAAAGCCTTCTCCCAGGCCCGCTCGCTGATCTACATCGAGGACCAGTACCTGTGGTCCTCTGAGGTGGCCGCCGGAATCGCTGCGGCCCTCGAACAGAACCGGGAGTTGAACGTGATCGCCGTCGTGCCCCGGTACCCGGACTCGGACGGTCCGCTCGGAGGGCCGCCCAAGCGGGTGGGGCAGCTGCGCGCCATCGAAAGGATGCGCCGCGTTGCCCCCGGCAGGTTCGGCGTGTTCAATCTGGAGAACAAGGCCGGGACTCCGATCTATGTCCACGCCAAGATCTGCATCATCGATGACACCTGGTTCACCATCGGGTCGGACAACTTCAACCGCCGGTCCTGGACCACGGACAGCGAGCTTACCTGCGCGGTCATCGACACCAGCGCTGGTTCTGATGCATCCCGTTCGCTGGCCCACTCACTGCGGCGCCAGCTCTGGGCCGAACACTTGGGCCTGGACCAGAATGACCCCCAGCTCAACGACCCGGCAGCCGGGCTCGGCTTGTGGACGGCCACTGCCGGCGCGCTGGACCAGTGGCACAGAGCCGGACGCGGCTCCGACCGCCCCCGGGGACAAGTGCGGCAGCACCATCCGCAACCGGTGCGGCGGCTCCAGCGCATCTGGGCGAATCCCGTCAACCGCCTCCTGATAGACCCGGACGGCCGCCCCCGGAAAATGCGCGGGACTACTGAGTTCTAGGCAAAGGACAAAACGAAACGGACGACGGCGGGGACCTCCCGCCGTCGTCCGCTTTGCTTTTCGCCAGGGTAATCAGGCCTTGCGGCTGGCCCGGTGCCGCAGGTGCTGGACGGCACTGAGGGCAAGGGCGGCGGCCAGGACCAGGTATAGGGTGATGGTGATGGGGCTGTCCACCAGGATGCCCAAGTCCCCCTCAGATACCGCCAGTGCACGGCGCAGTTCGGTTTCTGCCATGGGCCCGAGAATCACGGCGATCAGTACCGGCGCCAATGGGATGTTGTAACGGCGCATCAGGAATCCGATGAGGCCGATAGCGATGAGCAGCCAGAGGTCGAGGATTGCCGAGCTTACTGCATAGACGCCAAGCATGGAGAAGACTGTGATGCCGGCGTATAGGTAATGCTTGGGGATGCTCAACAGCTTGGCCCAGACGGAGGCGAACGGAATGTTGATCATCACCAGGATGACCAGGCCGATGAACAATGAGGCCAACAGCGCCCAAACCAGGTCGCCGCTTCGCTCGAAAAGCAGGGGTCCCGGCTGCATTCCGTACTGCTGGAACGCGGCAAGCATGATGGCGGCCGTGGCTGATACCGGCAGTCCCAAGGCGAGCAGCGCACCCATGGCGGTGCCGGCGGTGGCGTTCGCGGCCGCTTCGGGGGCGGCAAGGCCGCGGATGGAGCCGGTGGTGCCGAACTCCGGGTCGTTCCGGCGTTTGGCCAACTGTTTTTCGGTTCCGTAAGCCAGGAAGGTGGGCACTTCTGCACCGCCGGCTGGGATCAGCCCGAACGGGACACCGAACGCCGTGCCGCGCAGCCACGCGGGCAGCGCCTTCCTGAAGTCGGCCAGGCCCAACCGGGCACGGCCCTTGGTGTGGATTCGGGTGACCACAGGGTCGCGGTGGATGCGGGAGGCGATGTGGAAGACCTCGCCAAGGGCCAGGAGCCCGACGGTAATGACGATGACGGAGATCCCGTCGAAAAGCTGGGGAGTACCCAGGGTGAACCGGGCGGTGCCGCTAGGGCCGTCAATCCCGACCAGGGCCAGGGCGAGGCCGATTCCAAGGGCTGCGACGCCGCGGATCACGGATTCGGACACAACGGCGGAGATGGCCAGGAATGCGAATACTGCCAGGGCGAAGTACTCGGCCGGGCCGAAGACGGTAGCCATCTTGACCAGCGTGGGAGCGAAGAACACCACGAGGGTTGTGGCAATCAGCCCACCGATGAACGCGCCGATTGCGCAGGTGGCCAAAGCCTTGGCGGCCTGTCCGCTTTTGGCCATGCGGTGGCCCTCGAACGTCGATGCGATGGCGGAGGAATGGCCTGGGGTATTGAGCAGGATCCCGGAGGTGGAGTCGCCGAAGAGTCCGCCGAAATAGATGCCGGCGAACATAATGAAGGCCGCAGTGGGCTCAAGTGAAAAAGTGATGGGCAACAGCAGCGCCACTGCCATGGCAGAGCCCAGCCCGGGGACCACGCCGACGGCGGTGCCAAGGAGGGCGCCGATCAGCACCCAGAGGAGGTTCATGGGGGTCAGGGCGTGCGCGAAGCCGCCCATGAGGAGTTCGAGTTGTTCCATTAGAGGATCCCTCCTATCAGGCCGGAGGGCAGGCTGAGGCCCAGGGCGGCGCCGAAGGCCAGTTGAATAATTGATGAAAAAAGCAGGCCTACACCGACGTCGAAGATGGGGCGGCGGCTGCCAAGGGCATAGGCGACCAGCCAGAACAGCGCTGCGGCACTGATGACCCAGCCCAGCGGTTCCAGCAGCAGGACAAAGGCCACGACGGCCCCTATCAGCAGGCCAACTGTGCGCCAATCGGAATAGGTCTTCCAGGTCTTGCCTGGTGTCTGGGACGGCGCACCTTCGTAGGCTGCGTCTTCTTCCTTCCCCAGGTGGCCGAGGTCGTGCAGCATGTCAGCGGAGAACTGGCCGTGTCCGGGGTGGACGGTGTTGTCCGGAACGTTCGGTGTGCGGAGGATGTGGACGGCCAGCAGGGTAGCGGCCACGTACAGGACAATGCATACCAGGATGGGGAAGAACTGCGGTCCCGGAGCAGATTTGCCCTGCACGTTCATGGTGGCGGTGCCGATCGTGAGGAAGATGGCAATTGCGTAGAGCACGGCTACCACCACAAATTCGCTGCGGCCGGTCCTGAAGCGAGGCTTCTGTTTGCCGTGGGGCCCCGTGGTGGATCCTGCTTCGGGTTGGTGCTGGGTGATGCTCATAGGCCGAGGTCCTTTACGATTTCTTGGGCCGTTGCGACTTCGTTGGTGATGAACTGCTCGAATTCTTCACCGGTGGAGAATGTGTCCGTCCAGCTGTTGCGCTTCAGGGCTTCCTGCCAGTGCTTGGTGCTGCGCATCTCGGTGATGATTTTGATGAATTCAGCTTTCGTTTCTTCGGTGGTTCCGGGGGCGGCAACGAAACCGCGCCAGTTGGACATTGCCGCGTCCACTCCCTGTTCCTTGAAGGTGGGAACGGCCACGCCGTCGAGCCGCTCCGGCGACGAAATGGCAAGGGCCCGCAAGGTTCCCGCCTCGATCTGGTCCCTGACCTCGTTGTAGCCGGACATCCCGGCGGCCGTGGTGTGGGACAGCAGGGAGGTCAGTGCCTCGCCGCCTCCGGAATAGGCGATGTAGTTGACGTCCCTCGGATCGATCCCGACGGTCTTGGCCACCATCGCGCTGAGAAGGTGGTCGATGGACCCCAGGGATCCGCCTCCGATCGAGGTTCCTCCCGGATCTTTTTTCCAGGCGTCCAGGAAGTCATTCAACGTCTGGAACGTGGAGTCGGCAGGAACAACCAGGGCCGAGTAGTCGTCGGCCATCCGGGCGATGGGGACAACGTCGGCCATGGACTCCGGATTGTCACCGAGTTCGATGGCGCCCACCATCACCCCGCCGGTCACCAGAAGGGCATCCTCGCGCCCGGGCGTCTGGACAAACTGGCTCAGGCCGATCGTTCCGCCGGCTCCCGGCACGTTGACCACCTGCGGGTTGTTGACCACGCCGCCGCTTTTGAGCGACTGCTGGCCTTCACGGGCAAAACCGTCCCAGCCGCCACCGGGTGCGGCCGGCGCGATCAGGGTGAGCTTGTTTCGGGCCGTACTCGATCCGCCGGCAGCACCGGCACTGATGAACGCAAGTGCGGCCACAACAGCAACCACCAGGCCGAACAGGGCATTGCGTAGGGGATTTTTCATAGTTCTCGTTCCGTAACGACATTGTTGGGCCGTGCGAAAGTAATTGCGGGCCAGGCCAGCAGTAAGTGAAGCACAACGGGCATCCACGCGGATACGTTTGTACACAACGGAATACATTTATATCTGTGATGCCATTCACTGGCAAGCGACCAGCATGAAAATTGCCTCTTGTTCTTTTGCATACGTTTGTATACAGTCGGATGCAACATCAACGGAAAGGACAAGGAATGTCTATCGGAAATGGGTCGGAGCCCCGAGGCATGGAGGCTTTTGACGTAATTGTGGTTGGCGGCGGCAACGCAGGATTCACTGCGGCGCATGCGGCGGCGGTCCGCGGGCGGAAAGTGGTGCTGCTTGAAAAAGGCAGCGAAGACCTTGCCGGCGGCAACAGCTTCTACACCGCCGGTGCCACCCGCATCGCTCACGATGGCCTCCCGGACCTGGCGGACTGGGTGGAACCGGACGAGCGGCACGGCCGCACTGAAGTGCCGCCCTATTCGGCGGAGGAGTACGCGGCGGACCTCGCCAAGGTGACAGAAGGCCGGAATGACCCGGACCTGACGAAGGTTCTGGTTGAGGAATCCCAGCCCACGCTCCGCTGGCTCAACAGCCTGGGCCTGAAGTACCGCCTGATGTATGAACGCCAGGCCTTCGAACGGCCCGATGGTTCCTACCTGTTCTGGGGCGGGCTCCACGTGGGCAACGTCGGCGGAGGTGAGGGACTGATCGCGGACCACACCCGGGTGGCCGCCGAGCTGGGTACCGATGTCCGGTACAGCCATGCAGCAAAGCGCCTCATCGTCGAGGACGGACGCGTGGTTGGCGTCGTCGCAGATTCACCGTCGGGCGAACTGGCATTGCGTGCCGAATCCGTCATCCTCACGGCAGGAGGTTTCGAATCCGATCCTCAACTGCGCAGGGAGTACCTGGGCGAAGGCTGGGAAAACGCCAAAGTCAGGGGAACGCCGAACAACACTGGCGACATGATCACCGCTGCCCTTGAGATCGGGGCAGCACGTGGAGGTGACTGGGGAACGTGCCACAGCGTCCAGTGGGATGCCTTCACCGCCACTAACGAGAGCAACCGCGAACTCACCAACCGCTTGACCCGTCAGAGCTACCCCTTCGGAATCATCGTCAATACCAACGGTGAGCGGTTCCTGGATGAAGGCGCGGACTTCCGGAACTACACCTACGCGAAGTACGGCAAGGAGATCCTGCAGCAGCCCGGATCAGTGGCGTACCAGATTTTTGATGCGACCCTTCGCCCCATGCTGCGCACCGAAGAGTACGACATGCCCGGTATATCCGTGGAAGTGGCGGACACACTGGAGGAACTGGCATCCAGGATCGGCGTCGATCCCGAAAAACTGTCAAAGACTGTCAGCGACTTCAACAACTCAATCGACCGCAGCATCGCTTTCAATCCCAATGTCAAAGACGGGCGCTCCGCCGCTACAGAGCCGGTGAAGAGCAACTGGGCGGCACCCATCGAAACCGGGCCCTTTTACGCTTACGGTGTCACCTGCGGAATCACCTTCACGTTCGGCGGCATCAAATCAGACACCCATGGCAGGGTTCTCGACGGCCAGGGAAAGCACATCCAGGGCCTGTACGTGGCGGGCGAAATGCTCGGCGGCCTGTTCAGCGCCAACTATCCCGGTGGCAGCGGACTTGCTGCCGGTTGCGTCTTCGGGCGACGGGCGGGGACCCTGGCGTAAAGTTTGCTTCGAACCCGCCGACCCTGCGCTACGAGTACGAAGCACAGCCCATATTCTTCAAGGACCAGTCAAGTGACGGATACAGCATCAACGCCACGAGTGGATGGCGAGACCATCTTCCTGACATTGCGGGGCGAGATCCTGTCCGGAGTCCACCAGCCCGGCACGGCCATTCGTGAAACATCACTTGCCGAACGCTTCGGCGTCTCCCGGACCCCCGTCCGGGAGGCGCTGTCCCGCCTCCAGCAGGAGCGTCTCCTCGAACGGGTAGCCCGAGGACTGCAGGTTCCACAGGTTGACCCGCAACAGGTCATCCAGATCTATGACATGCGGATACTTCTCGAAGAGGAAGCTGCCCGGCAAGCAGCCAGGTCCCGCCAGTTCCCGGACCTCATGAGGCTCGAGGCCCTTCTTCACCGGGACCGGCAGCTCGAGGATCCGGATGACCAGACCAGAATCACCACAAACCTGGAGTTCCATGCCGCCGTCTGGAGTTCCGCCCACAATGGTGTTCTAGAGGACCTGCTGGACCGCCTGTCCACGCACCTCATCCACGCCCCTCGGTCCACGCTGTCTACCGGAAACCGTTGGACGGAGTCCCTTGACGAGCACGAAGCGCTGATCCAGGCCATCGAACAGCAGGACAGCGACGCCGCCGGCAAAATTGCCAGGAAGCACATGGAAACTGCCCGTGCCCTGCGGCTGCAGCTTCTCCGGGAGACAGCCCTGCATCATCCGCTGACAAGCTACCGCTCCCAACGGTAGCCTCCGGCGCGCTGCAGAAGCGGCAACCGCGGCCATGGATTTATTGACCGCCGGATGCAGTTCCGGCATGCGTGAGGCCGAGTCCTGCATGCCTTCGCAACAGCAACCCGAAAGTCGGGCGCAGGACGAGGTTAACGCGAGGGAGGCGGGGCGGCCGAAGGGCCGCCCCACCTCCTCCATACAAAAGGAAACGGGCGACGGCGGGGGCCTCCCGCCGTCGTCCGCTCCCCCTTTGGGGCCTACTGGCTGAAGGGGACCTTCTCCCAGCTCAGGACCTCGCCACCGGCGCTGTTGCCGGCCACAGTAAACCGCACATAGTTCGTGGCGTTGGCGGAGCCGTCCACGGTGATGCGCTGCAGGTTGTCCGCGGCGGCCTGGCCGTAGACCTCCAGCCAGGGAGAGCCCTCGGCCAGCGGCTGGTTCTCGGCGAAGACGTGGCTGTCGCCGTTGATGAGGTACACCGGGGCGTGGAAGCCGTTGGTCTCCTCGATGATGGTCTTGACGATCTCGCGGAACCCGGAGACCGTTTCCGGGTTGGCCGTGGCCGCGGCAAGCAGCGACGGATCGAACATGTCGGCCTGGGTCATCAGCACCACGGCCCGTTCGTTGCGGCGCTCCGCGTCTGCGAACGTTTCGTGGATCTGGGCGATGACGGCGTCCGTCCGGTGCTGCACCTCAGCCAGCTGCTCCGGGGTGGCCGTTGTTTCGCCCAGCCCGGTCCACGGCTGCAGGGAGTTGTTGCTGCCCTGGATGTCCACCACGGAAAAAGCCACCCGGTTCTGGGTGAAGCGGACGTTCTCCGGCAGCCCGAGGCTCTCCTGGGACTTCACCGGCATGGTGGCGCCCAGCGTCTTGCCGGGCTCGCTGAAAAACACTTCCCGCAGCTTGTCCAGCCGCTCCAGCGGGTTGTAGGCGCCGTTGTTGGTGCGGTGGCAGTCCACCCACTCGTTGTCGCCGGGGGTGTAGACCAGCGGGTGCTCGAAGGTGTCGAACTGGGCCCGGATGTTGGCGAAATATTCGTCGGAGCAGACCGACGAGCCGTTCTTGATGTCGCCCACATGGGTGACGAACTTCAGGTCCCGGTCGGCGTTGATGTCCTGGATCCGGCCCGGGAACTGGGCGATTTCGGCGGCACCGTAAGGGATATCGCCAATGACGCCGAAGGTGAAGGCCTCGCCGGTGCTGTCAGCGGCTGTGGCGGGCTGGGACGCAAGGAGGCCAAGCGCCAGGGTGAGGGCCGCCGTCGTAATTTTCATGGTGTGTGCAGGCATCGGAAATGTTCCTGTCTCGGGGAAAGGCTTAGGCCGGGCGGGCGGTGAGGAACTGCCGAGGGTGCTTTCACGAACACGGAGTACTCCTGATACCTCGGGGATGTCTGCCCGGCAAAGGGGTGTGCCGGACAAAAGGGTGCGTGAAAAGACTGCTGGCTGCGGGAGAACTAAGAAGGACCGCCGGGTTTCGAAAAGGTGAACCGGGAGGGACCAAAAGCCGCTGCTACAGCACCCCGAGGTAGATGCTGACGGTAGTACCGCCGCTGGAGCTTGGAGAAATCTCCAGCCGTCCCCCGTGTGCGGCGGCGATCCTGGCACACGTCGCCAGACCCAGGCCGGTACCTGCAGGGTCGCCTTCCCGGTGCAGGCGGACCAGCGGTTCAACCACTCGGCGCCGGTCCCCCTCTCTGATTCCCTTGCCGTTGTCCTCTACCCGGATCACCACGCCAGCCCCGGCGCGCTCACCACTGACGCGGATGACCGGTGGCACGTCCGGGCGGCGGTATGCCACTGCGTTCTGGATCAGATTCTGCACTGCAACCCGCAGCTGGCTCTCGTCAGCGTCGAAAATAAGATCCTGACAGTGCACTGCGGCACCAGCTTCCCGCAGGCCCAGGCTCAGGTCTTCGGTGACTTCCTTCACCAGGCCCGCCAACGACAGCCGGGTCCTGGACAGCGAACCGCCGATGGAAGCGAACCCCAGCAGCTCCTCCACCATGGACAGCAGCCTCCGCGCACTGCTGCCGATGATCTCCAGGTACTCTGCGGTGTCCTCCGTCTGGCCCGATTCTGCGTCCATGCCGGCCAGTTCGACGTAGCCCAAAATGGAGGTCAGCGGTGTGCGGAGGTCATGGCTGACCCGCCCGGTGAATTCAGCGAGCCGTTCGTTGCTTTCCCTGGTTTCATCCAGCGCGTTGGCCAGGGCAGCGTGGAGCGCCGTGACCCGCCGGGCGGCCAGCAGGCGGGTGCGCAGGACGAACGGGTCCAGCGGCTTAGCCACGTAATCGTCCGCTCCGGCCCTCATGCCCTCCAGCACGTCCTCCTGGGCGCCGTGCGAGGTCAGCAGCATCACGTAGGTATAGGAGCTTGTTTCGGCGGCCCGGATCGCCCGGCACAGATCAAGCCCATTGAGCCCGGGCATCATCAGGTCGCTGACCACCACGTGCGGCCGCCGCTCCTGGTAGAGCCGCCAGGCTGTGTCCCCGTCCGCAGCCAGGATGCACTTGTGCCCGGATTTTTCGACGGCGGCCTTCGCCACGAGCAGGGACCCTTCGTCGTCGTCGACAACCAGCACCGTCATGACGGCCCCGGAGTCGTCCAGCAGTCCGGAAAGCTTGGCGGTTTCCACGCCTGGGCTGTCCAGTCCTCCCGGCACACCCATATTCGAAGCAACTGCCATGATGCCCCCCGGCAAAATATCGTCACGCGCAGTCCACCCTTGGTCCGCTGGACCTATCGTCCCACGGGGAGGCCGGCCGCGGCAGTGGTAAGCGGACGACGGCGGGACCTCCCGCCGTCGTCCGCTTAGAAGCTGCCGCTGACTAAAGCTGCCGTAAGTGCGTGGTCAGTCCTTTGCCACGTCCAGCTCAATCACTGCCCAGGACAGGTCCGGGAGAGTTGCCCGGAGTTCGGAACCGCTCGCCTTCGCCCCTTCCAGCGGTTTGAGCCCCACCTGGTTGGGGGCGCTTTGGGTGTTGATGGTGAAACGGTTGCCGTCTTCAGGGATTTCCAGGACCTCGGCGCGGAGGACCTGGCGGGCATCAAACCCGCGAAGTGCTACTTCGATGTCTGCCGCTTCCTCAAGGCCGCGGTTAGCGAAGAACAGCGCCACGCGGCCTGTCTCCTCGTCCCAGGTGGCACTGACATCCACCAGGTCGGTGCCGCCGAAGCGGGCATTTTCATACTTGTCCGAATCAACGGACAAACGCAGGATCTGGCCCTTGGCCAGCTCTGCCATACGGGCGAACGGGTGGAAGATGGTCTGCCGCCACGCCGGCCCGTTTTCCTCGCTGAGGATCGGTGCGATGACGTTGACCAGCTGCGCCTGGTTGGCGATCTTGACGCGGTCGCCGTGCCGGAGCAGCGAATTCAGGAGGGTTCCCACCACCACGGCATCGGTTACGTTGTATTTGTCCTCGATGACGCGGGGGTGCTCGCGCCAGCCGGCTTTGGCCACGTTGTGGGGCTGGTCCTGGGTATCCAGGCCGCGCTGGTACCAGACGTTCCACTCGTCGAAGGAAAGGTTGATGTGCTTCTTGTGCTTCCCCTTGGCCCGGACGGCGTCGGCAGTTGCGATGACTGATTCGATGAAATAGTCCATGTCCACTGCGCTGGCGAGGAAGCTGCCGGCGTCGCCGTTGTGCTCCTGGTAGTAGGCGTGGAGGGACACGTAGTCCACCTCGTCATAAGTGTGCGTCAGGACCGTTTGCTCCCAGGCGCCGAACGTAGGCATGCCGGAGTTGGAACTTCCGCAGGCCACCAGCTCGATGTCCGGATCCACGAAGCGCATGGCCTTGGCAGCTTCCTGCGCCAGACGGCCGTATTCCCCGGCGGTCTTGTGGCCGATCTGCCAGGGCCCGTCCATCTCGTTGCCGAGGCACCAGAGCTTGATGTTGAACGAATCCTTGTGGCCGTTCTTGGCCCGGAGATCGGACCAGTAGCTGCCGCCGGGGTGGTTGGCGTATTCGACGATCTCGCGGGCAGCGTCCACTCCCCTGGTGCCCAGGTTGATGGCTTCCATGATTTCCGTGCCTGCCAGGCGGGACCAGTCCACGAATTCGTGCAGGCCGAATGCGTTGGTCTCCACCGTGTGCCAGGCACCGTCCAGCCGGCGGGGACGGTCCCCGCGCGGGCCGATGCCGTCCTCCCAGTTGTAGCCGGAGACGAAGTTGCCGCCGGGATAGCGGACAACGGTGGCACCGAGTTCCTTGACGAGCTTGAGGACGTCGAGGCGGAAGCCGTTCTCATCAGCTTCAGGATGGCCCGGCTCGTAGATGCCGGTGTAGACGCAGCGGCCCATGTGCTCCACGAAGGAGCCAAAGAGGCGGCGGGGAACTTCGCCGACGGTGAAGTCGCGGTCGAGGGTGATCCGTGCGCGGGACATGGCGGAGTTTCTCCTTGGTGTGGGAGGTCTGTTTGAAAGCGGTGGGTTTGGTAAGCGGAAGGTGCCGGATCAGGTCCCGGCGAGGCCCGTCGTCGCAACGCCCTTGATGATCTGGCGCTGGAAGAAGAGGAACACCAGGATCAGCGGCAGCGCCGCGAGCAGGGCGGAGGCCATGTTCTGTGCGTACTGGATGCCGTAGGCGCTCTTGATGGTCTGCAGGCCCACCGGAAGGGTGAGGAGCGCGCCGTCGTTGGTGGCGATGAAGGGCCACAGGAAGTTGTTCCAGGCGCCGATGAACACAAAGATGGCGACGGCGGCCAGGATGGGCCGGGACAACGGCAGGATGATCTGGGTGAAGATCCGCATGCGGCTGGCGCCGTCCATCACCGCGGCTTCTTCAAGTTCCCGTGGAATCTGGTCGAAGAACTTTTTGAGCACGAACACCATGGCCGGGTGGATGACCTGCGGCAGGATGATGGCCCATGAGGTATCGATCATGTGCAGGGCGAGCATCTGGTAGAACAGCGGGATGATCAGGACCGGCGGCGGGACGATGATGGAGGCGATGATCACCGTCATCAGCACCTTCTTGCCCTTGAAGTCGATCCGGGACAGCGCATAGGCCACCAGTGCCGAGATCACCAGGGTGATGGCCGTGATGGCCGCCGAGGTGTACAGCGAATTCCACGTCCAGAGCGGGATGTTGCCGTCCTGGAAAACCTTCACGAACGCTTCGGGAGTAAAGCCCGACGGCGGCACCCAGCTGATCTTCGGCGCTGCGGCATCCGTCTCGGTCTTGAAAGCGGTGGCGGTGGCCCAGGCGAAGGGAACCAACCAGAGAACCGCGATCAGCGCGGCCACCACCACGGC
Source organism: Pseudarthrobacter sp. W1I19 (assembly GCF_030817835.1). Classification (NCBI taxonomy): domain Bacteria; kingdom Bacillati; phylum Actinomycetota; class Actinomycetes; order Micrococcales; family Micrococcaceae; genus Pseudarthrobacter; species Pseudarthrobacter sp. W1I19. The sequence goes on along the minus strand of NZ_JAUSZR010000001.1, from coordinate 397,070 downwards.
GGCGATCTTGCCCGCGGTCATCTTTTTGCGGGGTTGGCGGAGTTCCGGGCTGGTGCTGGTGCCCGACGTGGGGCGGTCGAGGGTCTGAATTGCCATGGTTATGCACTCCTGCGGCGGGTGACGGCGAACTGCATGACCGAGACGAGCACGATCAGTCCGAAGAAGATGTAGGAGATGGCTGCCGAATAGCCCAGCCGGTATCCGGTAAACCCGGTTTCGAAGATGTACTGCACCACAGGCCGGGTTGATCCTCCGGGGCCGCCGGCTGTCATCTGGTACACCTGGTCGAAGATCTTGAGCGAGGCCAGGATCTGGAGCAGCACGATCATCACGGTGGTGGGGGTCAATTGCGGCAGGGTGATGGAGAAGAACTGCCGCCAGGCTCCGGCGCCGTCCAGGGATGCCGCCTCATAGTGCTGGTGCGGGATGTTCTGCATCGCGGCCAGGTAGAGCAGGAAGTTGAAACCCACCGTCCACCACAGCGTGGCAATGACGATCGCCCACATGGCCACGTTGGGGTCGTTGAGCCAGGCGACTTTGGGGATGCCGATCTTGGACAGGGCGTCGTTGATGAGGCCGAGCTGCGGGTTGTACATCCAGGTGAAGAACAGTGAGACCACGGTGGACGCAAGCAGGTAGGGGGCAAAGTAGGAGAGCCGCCACAGCCACTGGGCCGGGAGTCCCACGTTGAGCAGTGCCGCCATCACCAGGGCCACCAGTACCAGCGGAACGGTGCTGATGACGGTGAAGTAGAGGGTGTTGCCGAGTGAGCGCCACATCCCCGCGTCGGCCAGGGCCTCGGCGTAGTTGGCGAAGCCGATCAGGCTGTCATTGGCTCCGGTCAGGGACTTGCCGGTGAGGCTCATGTAGAGGCCGTAAAGAAGGGGCCAGACAAGGAACACAAGGAAGAAGACCAGGAAGGGGGCGGCGAACCCCCACCCGCTGAGGTTGCTCCTGGTGAGGCTCCCCGGTTTCCGCCGGGCTGCTAGTGAAGAACTCATGAAGGACTCCTTTGTCGCTCGGTGGGGTTAGACCGGGTTGGGCATGGAAAGAAGGTGGTTGGTCCGCTCTTCGAAGGCGCCCCAACCCGCAACTGCCTTGTCGCGGCCGAGGAGGACGTTCTGCACGTTCTCCGCGAAGTAGGTCTGCCAATCGGAACCCGAGCCGCTGAACCAGGATTCCGGATCGTAGGCAATGACGTCCGCTGCGTTGGCGTAGTGCGCCTGCGGTGTTAGGTCTTTGTAGGCCTGCGACTGGACCACGGGCTGGTACCCGGGAATGTGGCCTGCTTCTGCCCAGGAGAGCGATCCCTTGAGTACGTCGCTGACGAACTTGTAGACATCGCGGCGCTTCGCTTCGTCCACGTTCAGTTGCCGTGGAAGGACAAAGGAATGCGAGTCCGCGTAGGCGGCCGGCGTTCCATAGAGCGTGGGAATTGTTGCTGCGTCCACCGGCAGGCCTGCCTTCTTGAGGGTGGGCAGTTCCCAGACTCCGCTGAAGAGCATCCCCGAGTCGCCGCGGGCGAATTCCGCGATGCCGGTGCTGATGTCACCGCTCTTGGCCGCGATGGTGTCATCGAAAAGCGATGCCATGAATTCCAGCGACTCAATGGCTGCGTCCCGGTCAACCTTCATCGGCTGGCCCGGCGTGAGGGTGATGTCCGCGCCGTGCTGTTTGTAGAGCGTGTAGAAGAGCCGCCACATCTGGGATCCGCTGCCAAGGTAGCCAAAGGACAGGCCATGGGCCTTGGTGACCTTCTGCATTTCCCTGGCCAGGTCCATGAACTCCTGCGGGGAAGCCACTTCCTCCAGTTGTCCGTTACCGGCCAGGACGCCGGCCTTGCTGGCCACGTCCGTGTTGTAGAACATCACGAACGGATGCGAATCCAGGGCGATGGAGAATACCTTGCCGTCCTGCTGGCTCTTCTCCCAGATGCGCGGGGCGAAGTCAGCACCGGTAACGCCGTGCTCTGCCAGCAAGGAGAGGTCCCAGGGGTCGATCAGCCCGCCCGGCGCATAACCGGGTACCCGGCTGGCGTGCATGATGGCTACCTCAGGCGGGCGCCCGCCTGCCGAGGCCATGGCCAGTTTGGTGTAATACGGGGGTCCCCAGGCCAGCACCGTGGGGTGCACCTTGAACCCCGGGTTGGCCTGGTTGGCGCTGTTGATCATCGCCTGCATCTTGATGCCGTCGCCACCGGACAGCAGATGCCAGAACCCGATGTCCCGGACACCGGCGGCCTGGGCGTTTCCGCCGCACCCTGTCAGTGCGCCTGCTGCCAGGAGGCTGCCGAAGGCCGCGGTTCCCGTCAGTAACTGCCTCCGGGACAACTGCTTCCCGGGAAATAATTCAAACTGCTTCACCAATCACTCCTTTGGATGGGTCCGCTGAAGGTCACTTCTTATTGCTCAAAACTCCGGTTCCGGCGCGCTGCGCCCCTGGCCAATGCTGCTGGGGAGTGACGCGGGTCTCACATTACATCGATGTAATCGCCCCTGCAAGGGAAAATTGTTAGCGCCAACAACTTGATGGACCGCTCCCGTTTCAGCCGCGGCTGCTGTCCCGCTCCACAATCCTGTAGTCGATGGAAACCAGGCGCTGTTCATGGCCCCTGTCCGCCATCCGCTCCGTCAGGAGCCGCAGGGCTTCGCTGGCAATAGCGCGCTTGTCAAAGGAGACGGTGGTCAAGGAGGGAACTGCGTATCGTCCGTCGGCGATGTCGTCGAAGCCCGCAACAGCAATGTCCTCCGGAATCCGCAGGCCCCTCTTCCAGAGCACGCTCATGGCGCCGATTGCCATGGAGTCGGTGAAGCAGAACAGGGCTTCAGGAAGCGGATGCGAGTCCAGGTAGGCGGTGAGTGCTTCGGCACCAGTCTGCGGCGTCCATTTTTCGCAGGGAATGAGCAGCGATTCGTCCCGGCCAATTCCGAGGATCCGCAACGCTTCCTCGTAGCCTTGGGTTCTCTGGATCGCCGCGGCTGCTCCCCTTCCCTGGGTGGTTCCCAGGACGGCGATCCGGCGGCGCCCCGGCTTGGCCAAAGCCACGGTCATGTCCCGTGCGGCCGCGAAGCTGTCCACGAACACGCGGTCAGCGAGCTTCTGCGTGACCTCGCCGAGCAGGACCACGGGCGGAAGGGCAACGCCCACCTGGACGGCACTCTCATCCAGCACCACCGGGTTAAGGATCAGCCCGTCGATCAGGTTGGTGCGGGCGCGAACCATGAGTTCCTGCTCGCGCTGGGGATCGGAACCGGTTTCCTCGATCTGCACAACCCAGCCCTGCTCATGCGCCACTTCCACGATGCTGTGGGCAATCTCTGCCGAGTAGGGCGTGGCAAGGTCAGGCAGTGCCAGCGCAATCACGCCGGACCTTCCATTGCGCAGCCCGCGGGCCGAGAGGTTGGGCACGTAATCCAGGTCCAGGATCGCCTGCTCCACCTTCAACCTGGTGGCCCCGCTCACCGGAACGATACCGTTCATCACGTTCGAGACAGTCTTGGGTGAAACACCGGCGCGGCGCGCGACGTCCTTGACTGTTGCGCGCACTGCTCCCCTTTCAAACCCACCGTGCCAACCAGCAGGCAGCCGATGCCGCTGCAGGTGGCTTGCTGACGATGTTACCTCCCGCCAAAGGGGGACCTGCCAGTACCCGTTCCAGCAGGGACTCCCTTACGCGTACTGAAAGGCGTTGACTGGAGGAAGGCCCGGCACATCGGCGTCGGCAGGACGATCATCAGCAAAGGAGACACGGTGCATATACGAACACTTGGGCAGGGTCTGCAGGTCTCGGCCATCGGCCTTGGCTGCATGGGAATGTCGCAGAGCTACGGCCCCAACCCCGGAGACCGCCAGGCAATGATCGGTGTGCTCCGCGACGCGGTGGAGATCGGCATCAACTTTTTCGATACAGCCGAGGTGTACGGCCCCTACGTCAACGAGGAACTCGTCGGGGAAGCACTCGCACCGGTCCGGGAGGACGTGGTCATCGCCACCAAGTTCGGCTGGCGGATCGAGGGCGGCAAATCCGTGGGCCTCGACAGTTCACCCGAGCGGATCAAGCGCGTCGCGGAGGAGTCCCTGCGCCGGCTGCGGGTGGACACGCTCGACCTCTTCTACCAGCACCGCGTGGACCCAGACGTGCCCATTGAAGAAGTAGCCGGCGCCGTGGGCGAGCTCGTCCAGGCCGGAAAGGTGCGCCATTTCGGGTTGTCCGAGGCGTCGGCTGCGACCATCCGTGCCGCCCACGCCGTCTTTCCGGTGACAGCTGTCCAGAGCGAATACTCGCTGTGGACACGGGACCCGGAGCCGGAGGTGCTGCCAACGCTGACGGAACTGGGGATCGGTTTTGTGCCCTTCAGCCCGCTCGGCAAGGGCTTCCTCACGGGAACCGTCGATACGGCCACGCAATTCTCCGAGGGAGACGTGCGCGGCACCATCCCGCGTTTCACGCCGGAGAACCGCGTCGCCAACCAGGCATTGGTTGATCACGTGGCCGGGCTCGCGGCAGCCAAAATCGCCACGCCGGGACAGATTGCGCTGGCCTGGCTCCTGGCGCAGCAGCCATGGATTGTGCCGATCCCCGGGACCCGCCGCCGCGAGCGCCTCGAGGAGAACGCAGCGGCCACCGCCGTTGCGCTGTCCGCCGATGAAGTGGCAGACCTCAACGCGGTCGCCGCCCGGATCGGCGTGCAGGGGAACCGCTACAACGATCTGCACATGGGCCTCGTAGGGCGATGACCCTAACGCCCCACTGAGGAAAACCACGCAAAGGCGAGCGGACGACGGCGGGAGGCGCCCGCCGTCGTCCGCTTTCTGTTGGTGATGGGTCACTTCCCAGACGGACACACAGGCACTTCTAGAACTGCCCGGTGGGGCCGCTGTCCTGGACTTCGCCGCGCCAGCCGCCGGTTTCGGTGCCGCGCGATTCGATGAAGTCCTTGAACTTCCGCATGTCGGCCTTTACCTGCATCTCGTCGATCTTCAGGGCCGCGCCTGCCTTCTCGGTGACGGTTTCGGGCGCCCATTCGAAATGGACTCTGACCTTCGTATGGTTGGGATCCAGCGGCGTAAACCTGATGATTCCGGCGTGGGACTTGCCGTCGGTGCTGCGCCAGGCGATCCGGTCATCCGGCTCCTGGTCAACAATTTCGGTATCGAATTCGCGCCGGACACCACCCACCTTGGTAACCCAGTGGTTGGTGGTATCGGTCAGCTGGGTTACGGACTCCACCCCGGACATAAACTGCGGAAAGGACTCGAACTGGGTCCACTGGTTGTACGCGGTCCGCACCGGCACTGCCACGTCGACTGTTTCTTCAACGTGTTCCATCTGCTTCCTCCTCGTGACGGACGGCCGCAACAGCGGACCGGCAGCACTGGCCATCCTGCCAGTCAGGCAGCCGCCACCTTTTCACCATAAATCCGGCCGCTGCCGGGGTCCAGACCCTAGGATTCCCAGGTCAGAGTTGAGGATTCCGCAGTGTCAGCCGGTAGATTTGAGCCGATAATTTCCATTGACCGGGACGATCCCGCACGCGCCGGCGTCCATCAGCTCCTCCCAAGAGGGAGGCGATGCCGGCTAGGATCCACTGGAGCGAACCTCCTTGTGGTGCCGGTTCATTTCTTAGGTATAGGGGTTACCGCACCATTCAATACTTAGGTATTAGGGTGTCGAGCGTCCCCGGACAGAGGTACATTACTTCATTGCGCCTACTTTCGTTTCGGGTCTACGCTTTGGCATAGCTGGCATTTAGCCGTCGTTGTTTCTGGGGTCGACGCTTGCTTTACCCGGCAAAAAGGTAAATCCCCAACAGAAACAGCCGATTAAAATGAAAGCTACATCCGCCGGCTTAATAACCCAGGAATTGCCAATCCACGGGACAAACCGAAGTGCGCGTCCAACAAAGTTTCCAGGCCTGACAAGGGCCGAGGGCAAGTTCTGGCGTAAGTACGTGGCGGTCGCATCATCCGTTCTGGTTGTGTTCGCAGTATTTACTCCACCATCGGCAAACGCCGCAGCAGCGACCATCTCCCCCACAATGGACACCTACGTACAGGCGGACAAGGCGACCACCAACTTCGGGACCAGCATCCGTTTATCAACCGAAGGCCGTACCAATATTTGGCGGAACACACTCCTACGGTTCAATGTCCAAGTTCCCGCCGGCGAACATGTTGTTTCGGCTAAACTGCGGGCCTATTCGGAGACCTCAACAACGTCCACCCAGTTCGTGGATGTTTTTACTACCTCCGGCGGCTGGACCGAGCGGGGAGTCACCTGGAATACCGCACCGGCACGCGCGACTTGGCTGGGGAAGGCCGGCAGGTTCGCTGCCAACTCCTGGGTTGAGTGGGACGTTACCAAGGGCGTTGGCGCAACCGGTGGCGAGGCGAACTTCAAGCTGGAAAGCAACGCGCAGAAGTGGATCGGCTTCAAGTCCAAGGAATCCTCGAATGCCGCCCTGCGTCCACGGCTGGTAATTACCACCGCAGCCGACATAGTGACCTCCACGGAGGCTGCGGTAGCCCATGGCTGGGGCACACCTGTAACTGGCGACGAGTTCAATTACACAGGTGCACCCGATGCCACCAAGTGGACTGTTTACAACAGCCCAGGGCATGCGGGCAACGGTATCCGCAGTCCACAGCAGGTTACGGTGGACGGTTTCAAGATGGTTATCAATGGAACTCCGGATGGCACCACTGCCGGTATCGGCGCCAAATTCGCAAACCAGAAGTACGGCCGGTGGGAAATCCGCGCGGCGGGCTCCGGTGACAATGAATACCACCTGGTGTCCATTTTGTGGCCGGATAGCGAGAATTGGCCCTGCGAGGGCGAAGTTGACTACGCGGAGACGACTGGTGACTGGAGCTTAATCAGATTCTTCCACCACTACGGATGTTCAAATTCGCAAACATCTGGGACAAAGATTCTGGACGTCAGCCAGTTCCACAACTACGCGGTTGACTGGTCTCCGAGCGGGACGGTGGGCTACATCGATGGAGTCAAGTGGTTTGAGGACTACGACCCAACCCACCAGCCTCCAGCGTCGATGCACCAGACACTGCAATTGGACTGGTTCCCGGACGGCACTCCTGACGACGCTGGCGAGATGCGGGTGGACTGGATTCGCGTATATGCGGCTGGAGCCTAGGGCGTTTCTCCCTAGGCATAGCCGAATGACGACGGCAAACAGTGACCTGACGTCATACAACGCGATCGCATCCGGATTCAAGCGGGCAACGTCCTACCCTTGACAGGTGACTTTGACTAAGATGCGTACCGCCGCCGCGAGCTCCCTCGCCGCCGCCGGTCTCCTGTTTTCCCTCGCCGCCTGCTCCGCGCCGGCCACCCAGCCTGCTGCCTCCGAACCGGCTTCCTTGGCAGCCTCCTCCCCCAGCGCCTCCGACGGTCCCTGCACCGGCGTGAAGGTCATCGTCGATTCGGGCTCCCTGAAGCAGGCCGCCGCCGACAAGTCCGTGTGCGTGCCCGTGGACGGACCCACCGTAGCTTCGACCGTTCTCGACGAGGCAAAGATCAAGACCGAGGGCAGCACGAAGTACCCCGACGCGGTGTGCCGCGTGAACGGCGTCCCCGCCGCCGACTTCGACATCAAGCACAAGGGCGGCACCTACCGCGAGGAATGCAAGGACATGTCCGCTGCCTTCGCCTACTGGTCGCTGTGGGTCAAGCCGGCCTCCGGTGAGTGGGGCTACGCCCAGGAAGGCGTCGCAACCTTGAAGGTAAGCCCCGGCGAGAGCCTGGAACTGCTCTACACCGTCGACGGCGAACCGGCCGCGCCCAAGGCATGACCTTTCGACCCGCGCCGCTGCGCGCCGGCATTGCTCTGGCCGTCGTGTTCATCGCGGCGCGGGTCATCTACCGCGTCCTCTTCAACGGCGCGGGCATTGGCTCGCCCATCCTGCTCGACCTGCCGGCCATGCGGCTGCCGGCCCCGTACGCCCATGTAGTTTTCCTTGGTCCGGTCACCGGGCCTGGGTTATGGGCAGCGGTCCTGTCCGCCCTTCCCATTGCCGGACTGTTCGTCGGCTTCGGCCTGCTCAACGCCTGGGTGGACGTGGCCCGCGGCTTCGTGCACCTCGCGCGCCACGGCCCCATGCAGGGCATTGCCCGGATGCTTGTGGTGGCATGGGCAGCTCTCCCCGCGCTGGCCGACGCCGTCACCTCCGTACGCCTGGCGTTCCGTTTGCGGGGCGAGCGCTTCGGCCCCCGCGCCCTGGTGCCCGTGCTCGAGCGCACCCTGGAACATGCCAGCCGGGTGGCTGCCGCCCTCGAGCTGCGCGGCTTCGGGAGCCGGGCAGTACAGCAGTTTGGGAGCGGTTTCGAAGCTCCGCTTCTCGTCCGGGACGCACAGTTCCGCATCGGTGGCGCGACCGTTCGCGTTGCCGGATTCACCCCCGCCAGTGGCTCCATTAGCGTCATCACCGGGCTCACCGGCTCCGGCAAGTCCACCATCCTGCGGGGTATCGCGGGGCTCGTCTCCCACGTCGACGGTGGCGAACTCTCCGGCACGGTCCGCGTCGCCGGGGCGGACCGCGCCACCACTCCGCCGCGCGATACCGCCCGCCACGTCGGCGTCGTCCTGCAGAATCCCCGCGCCGCCTTTGCCAGCACCCGGGTCCGGGACGAAATCTCCCTCGCCCTTGAGTTGCGCGGCATGCAGTCCGCTGCCACCAAGGCGCGGGTGCAGGAGGTCGCCGAGCGCATTGGCGTGACGGCGCTGCTGGACCGGAACCTCAGCACCCTCTCCGCAGGGGAAGCAACACTCGTGGCCATTGCCGCTGCGGTGGTGGATCATCCGGCCCTGCTGCTGGTGGACGAGCCCTTGGCCGACCTGGATTCTTCAGCCCGGGCACGTGTCATCGCGGTACTTCATGCCCTCGCCCGCGACGCTGGAGTCTGTGTCGTCGTTGCCGAGCACCGGGCGGAAGCACTCGTACCCGTTGCCGATTCCTGGTGGACCATAGCCGACGGCGCCCTCGTCCCCGGCGCCACCCCCTCCCCTTCACACCCTGTTGAGCTCGGTGAATCACAGGGCGAGCCGGTGGACGTTCCACCCGTGCTGACGGCGACCAACCTTGCGGTGCACCGCAAGGGCAGGCCGCTAGTGCGCGACGCATCCCTGACCCTGCACCGCGGCGAAGTGGTGGCGCTGGTGGGGCCGAACGGCGCCGGGAAGTCGTCCCTCCTGGTGGCACTCGCGCTCGGTGAAAGTACGGGCGGATCAACTACGTACGACGGCGGCACGGCCGAGGGCGCTCGGGTCGCCTTGGTGCCGGATGCCTCGGACGACCTCTTTACCAGGGATACCGTCGCGGGAGAGCTTCGTGCCGCCGAGCGGCGCCTGGCCCGCCGAAAAGCCGGAACCCAGCCTGCGCCCGGCTCCGCAACTGCGCGATTGGCCCGTCTCCGCGGAAACGTCACGATTCCCATCGGACAAGAGCATCCCCGCGACCTTTCCGCCGGAGAGCGCAGGATCCTTGCCATCACGTTGCAGACCATGGACGATCCGCAGGTTCTACTGATCGACGAGCCCACCCGCGGCCTCGATCCTGCGGCGCGCGCAGCAGTCTCGGCAGCACTCCGGGCCGCGGCGGACGCCGGCACTGCCGTCCTGATCGCCACGCACGACCTCAACTTTGCCCACAGCCTCGGTGCCCGGATCCTCCCGATGAGTGACGGCGTCGCGCCCTCTGCCGAGACGGAAGCCGCTACAGCTGATGCCGTCCCCGCGCAACCCGCAACAGCACGGATCCCAGTGCGAAAGTTCACCGACGAACCAGCTGATTCTCACAGCGTACAGAGGCCCCGCATCCGGATGCCGCGGCCCGTCGAGCTCGCCGTCCTCGCCGCTGCCAACCTTCTGGCCCTCGGTGCCTTCTGCTGGCCGCTGCTCGCTGCCGCGCTCCCGCAGGATGCCGCCGCGGCGCTCCCTTTCGCTGCGCTGGCCATGGCGCCCATCGCCGTCGTCGCCATCGTGGTGTCCCTCGACGGATCGGTGCGGTCGGCACACACAGTGGCGCTGCTCGGCGTCCTGGCCGCGGTAGGTTCCGCGGTGCGGGTGGCGAGTACCGGCGTCGGGGGCGTGGAGGCGGTCTTTATCCTGCTGATCCTGGCCGGGCGGGCGTTCGGTGCCCGCTTCGGGTTGCTTCTCGGCGCCGCCACCATCGCCGTCTCCAGCGTCTTGTGGGGTGGCATCGGGCCATGGACGCCGTTCCAGATCTTCGCCTGCGCATGGGTGGGCGCCGGGGCAGGCCTGCTCCCCCGCCGGGTGCGTGGCAAGGCCGAGCTGTGGATGCTGGCCGGCTACGGCGTGGTGGCGTCGTACCTGTTCGGCCTGCTGACAAACCTGTGGTTCTGGCCCTTCGCGGTGGGCGCCGGCACCGGCATCTCGTACGTGCCGGGTGCGCCGCTGGGCACCAACCTCAGCAGCTTCCTGCTGTACTCACTGGTGACGTCGACGGCGGGCTGGGACACCCTGCGCGCCATCACCACAATCATTGGAGTGGCCGTGGTGGGCCGGGCCATTCTCGCCGCACTCCGGCGCGTGAAGCCGGTCTCCAGCGCGGGCGGGCAAAAGCAGGCTCACTCCACCCAAGCCAAAGACCGGCATCACCTTAGGGTCTAAGGACCCCCCCGAAAATAGTGGCAGGACCAGCCCCTTGGTAATGACGTGCTTCACGCACCCGCGTATTGGGCGGGGGCATTGGCTTCGAGTGCGGCGTTCAGTTCCTCAAGGGTCGGTGGGTTCGCTCCCGGGCGCTGCACGGTGATGGCCGCGGCGGCGGCTGCGGTGTGTCCAAGCTGCTCCAGGACAGCCGGGGCGAAGCCTTCAGTTCCTCGGGTGAGGAAGCCCAGGATCAGGGCGGACATGTAGGAGTCCCCGGCGCCGATGGTGTCTGCGACCGTCGTTTTCACGGCAGGAATGCTGATGGTGGCGGCAGCTGTGGTGAATTTCGAGCCGCCAGCGCCCTTCGTAATGACGGTCAACCGGGTACCCAGTCCGAGGATGTGTGTAGCGGTTTCGTCCAGGCTTTTCCCGGGGTACAGCCACCGGGCGTCCTCATCACTGAGTTTGACCACGTCGGTGAGGGCCACGAGCTCTTCGAAGATGGCTTTCGCTTCCGTGTGGCTGCCCAGGAGGGCCGGCCGGATGTTGGGGTCGTAGGTGATCATGCAGTGCCGGTGGGCCTGTTCCAGCAGGGCCTTTACGGCGCTGGCGCCTGGGCTGAGGAAGGTGGCGATGGATCCCGTGTGCAGGATTTTGGGGAAGTACGCGGGCGGCATGGGGGCCAGGTCCCAGGAGATATCGAACTCGTACGTGGCCGAGCCGTCCGGTGCGAGGGTTGCTGTTGCCGACGGTGTCCGGCTGAGGGACTTCGAACCGGGCAGGAGTGTGACTCCTGCGCTGTGGAGATGCTTTTCGATGGCGGTCCCCCGGGCGTCCGGGGCGATGGCCGTGAGCAGACCTGTGGTGACGCCGAGCCGGCCAAGCCCGTAAGCGACGTTGGCCGGCGAGCCGCCCGGGTGTTCCACCTGGCCGTTTGAGGTTGTGACCACGTCGATCAGCGCTTCGCCTACGACAGTGACGTCAAGTGTCGGGTGATTGTCCTGCCGGGCTGTTGTGAGGTAATCCATGGTCTGTCTCTCGTGGGGAGCTGGGGTGGGGGCTGTTCAAGCGACGTCAGTCCGCGGACCGGTGACCTGGTCCGCGGACTGACGTCGGGGCAAACAGTTGATCAGGCGGTGGCTGCGCCGGTCATGATTGCCACTGCATCGGTCATGTTGTGGGATTGCGGGGTGATGGTGGCCGCGCATTTGCCGAGGCGCTGGATGTGGATGCGGTCTGCCACGTCGAACACGTGGGGCATGTTGTGGCTGATCAGGATGACGGGCAGGCCGCGGTCCCGGAGGTCCCGGACCAACTGCAGGACCTGGTTGGATTCGCGCACGCCCAGCGCCGCCGTCGGCTCATCCAGCACCACGACCTTTGAACCGAACGCCGCGGCACGGGCCACCGCGACGGCCTGGCGCTGGCCGCCGGAGAGGTTCTCTACCGGCACCGTCACGTCCTGGAGTGTGGAGATGCCGAGCCGCGTGAGCTCATCCTTGGCTTTGCGACGCATTCCTTTGGTGTCCAGGACACGGAAGAGCTTGCCGAGCGGGCCGGGGACCCGCTCTTCCCGACCGAGGAAAAGGTTTGACGCCACATCGAGCGCCGGCGATACAGCAAGGTTCTGGTATACGGTTTCGATGCCGTGGGCTCGGGCGTCCTGGGGCCGCTTGAAATGTACCGGCTGTCCTGAGACGAAGAGTTCGCCGGAATCCGGGACTTCTGCTCCGGTGAGGCATTTGATCAGGGTTGATTTCCCTGCGCCGTTATCGCCGATGATGGCCAGGACTTCGCCCGGGTACAGGTCGAGGCTGACGCCGTCCAGGCCCACAACGCGGCCGAAGGTCTTGACGAGGTTCCTGGCTGACAGGATGGGCTCGCGGGTGGGGGTGTGCGTGGCTGCTGATTCTGTCATGGTCATGACTTGACCTTTCGGATCCACTGGTCGATGGACACAGCGAGGATGATCAGGACGCCCACGGCGAGGGTCTGGTACAGAACGTCCAGGCCTGCGAGGGAGAGTCCGTTGCGGAATACGCCGACGATCAGGGCGCCGAGGAGGGTTCCCCAGACGGAGCCGCGGCCGCCGAAGAGGCTGGTCCCACCGATAACGACGGCGGTGATGGAGTCCAGGTTCAGGTCCACGCCTGCGTTGGGGCTGGCTGCGTTGGTGCGGCCGATCTGGATCCAGGCGCCGATGGCCAGGACGGCGCCGGCGGCGAGGTAGACGCTCATAAGGACTTTATTCACGGCGATGCCGGCCAGGCGGGCGGCTTCCTTGTCATCGCCCACGGCGTAGACGTGCCGGCCCCAGGCGGTCTTGCCGAGGATGAAGGCGATGGCGATGTAGAGCAGGAGCATCACGACGACGCCGGTGGAGATCCTGACGGCGCCCACAGGGAAGGTGGTTCCGGTCCAGGTGAGCAGGCCCGGCATCGCCGAGCCGCGCACTGTCGCTCCGTTGGAGTAGAGCAGCGTCAGGGCGATGAAGATGTTCAGCGTGCCCAAAGTGACGATGAACGGGGGGAGCCGGAACCTGGTGACCAGGAATCCGTTCACGGCTCCGGCGGCGAGTCCCACGATCAGGCCTGCGAGCAGGGCAACGGGCGCGGGGATTCCGTTGTTGACGGCGAGCTGGGCCACGACCATGGAGGACAGGATCATCACGGCTCCGACGGACAGGTCAATGCCCGCCGTGAGGATGATAAGTGTCTGGGCGATCGCCAGCGTGCCGACGACGGACACCTGCTGGGTAATCAGCGAGAGGTTTTCAACCCGCAGGAACCTGTCATTAAGCAGGCCGAACACAACCACTGCGATGACAAGTACGAGGGCCGGGCTGAGTGCCGGGTAACGGTGGAGGATGTTGCGTATCCGGCTGAGCGGAGTCTGGCGGTCAAGGAATTCCTCCGCCAGGTCGGCATGCCCGGCACTGGGCGGGCCGGCGGTCTGTTGCTGGGTCACGATGGGTCCTGATCTTCGATGATGGTTTGCTGGCGCGTAGCTGACGCGGAATTGGTGCTCCGGGGAGGCCGGAGCGGTGCGCGGCCTCCCCGGGCGCATGGCTGCGGGGTTCTACTTACCCCAGCAGATCTCGGAAGCTTCGGTGGTGGTCATGCTCTTGATGCCGTCGGCCGGCTTGTCAGTGACGAGTTCGACGCCGGTGTTGTAGAAGTCCAGGCCCGGCGAGTTGGCAGGCTTGTTACCGGTCTTGGCCAGATCCACGATGGCCTTCACGCCAAGTTCGGCCATCTTGATCGGGTACTGCTGGGCGGTGGCGCCGATGACTCCGGACTTAACGTTGTTCACGCCGGTGCAGCCGCCATCAATCGAGACCACGAGCACGTCCTTCTCCTTGCCGGCGGACTTCAACGCCTCGAAGGCTCCAGCAGCGGCAGGTTCGTTGATGGTGTAAACAACGTTGACGTTCGGGTTTTTGGCGAGAAGGGTTTCCATCGCTGTGCGGCCGCCGTCCTCGTTGCCTCCGGAGGCCTGGCTGCCCACGATTTCGTAGTCACCGCCCTTGCCGCCTGTGTACTTTCCGGTCTTAGCTTCATCGCCGTTCTTCTTCTTGTCAGCGGTGTCGATGCCCAACCCGGTCAGGAAGCCCTGGTCGCGGTTGTAGTCCACTGAGACGATCTTGTCGTCGAAGAGGTCCAGCAGGGCAATGGTGGCTTTCTTGCCGTCCAGCTGTGCGGCGGTCCACTTTCCGATGAGCTCGCCGGCGGCGAAGTTGTCGGTCGCGAACGTGATGTCGGCGGCGTCGGCCGGGTCCGGCGGAGTGTCCAAAGCGATAACGAACAGGCCTGCGTCCTTCGCCTTCTTCAGGGCGTCAACCACGGAGGGGCCGTTGGGTGTGATGAGGATGCCCTTGTCGCCCTTGGAGATGGCGTTTTCGATCGCCTGGATCTGCGTTTCCTCATCGCCATCGGCCTTGCCGGCGGCCAGCTTCAGGTCAACGCCGTCAGTTTCGGCGGCCTTCTTTGCACCGTCCTGCATGGAAACGAAGAACGGGTTGGTGGTGGTCTTGACGATCAGGGAGACACCGACCTTCCCGTCAGCGGAGCCTCCGCCGGCTGAGGGGCCACTGGAACTGCCGCCGCAGGCAGAAAGACTGACCGCTCCCAACGTCAGGACCGCTCCTGCCGCGAACAGGCGGGTGGCCATTGAACGTGGTGCTTTGGAACTCAACATTGAATCTCCTGGTGTTTGAGGCCTTTACTGGCCTCGACAACGATGTCATAGACGAGGTAAGCAGGATCACAGGCTAGAGTCAATAGGAAAAGAACGAGAAGGAGCGACTTTCTTGACAACGATGTCCGATCGTTACCAGCCACCTCTGTCCCCAACCCGACCCACGATGCGCCACGTGGCGGCACTCGCGGGTGTCGGCATCAAAACCGTTTCACGAGTGATCAACAACGAGGCCGGAGTATCCGAGGCCACCCGGCAAAAGGTGCTCGATGCCATCGCGCAGCTCAACTACCAGCTGGACGTCACAGCCGGCAGCCTCCGCCGGGCGGGCAGAAGAACCCTCTCGGTCGGCCTACTGCTGCCCAGCGTCTCCAACCCGTTCAGCGGTGAGATACACCGGGCTATGGAGGATGCGCTCGGCGCCCGGGGAATAGCCGTTTTCGCCGCCAGCCTCGACGACGACCCCAAGCGGGAGCAGGCCATCATCGCAGCTTTCCTGGGCAGGCGGGTCGACGGCCTTGTCCTGACGCCGATCGCAAAAAACCAGGCCTACATGATCCCGGAGCACTCCAGAAACCTGCCAATGGTCTTTATTGACCGCGAGCCGGTAGGGGTTGAGGCTGATGCCGTGGTCACTGACAACGCAGTGGGCGCGGGCAAAGCGGCCGCACATCTGCTGATGCACGGACACACCAAATTGGCCTACCTGGGCGACCGCACAGACATCCAAACCGCGCGCGAGCGCCGGCGGGGCTTCCTCGAGGAGGTCGCTCGGGCAGGACTTCCAACCTCTGCACTACCCGTCATCGACGATCTTCATGATGAGGAAGCAGCGAGGCGGGCGGCCCTGGAACTGCTGAATTCCGAGGACCCTCCGACGGCAATCTTCTCCAGCCAGAACCTCGTCACTTTCGGAACGATGCGCGCGCTGAAAGAGCTTGGCGCACACACGCGTGTGGCACTTGTCGGTTTTGACGACTTCACGCTCGCCGACATGATGGACCCCGGGGTTACTGTCATCGCTCAGCACCCGGAGCGGATTGGCGTCAAATCCGCCGAACGGCTTCTGGCCAGAATCGATGGCGACGACCAACCTCCGCGGACCTACATTGTCCCCTCCGAGCTCATCCAGAGAGGCACCGGCGAAATCCGCCCGCCGGCATAACCCCTTCCCAAAAACCTCACCTCTGCAAAACCAACCTGAAGAGAGAGATCATGACCAAAACCTTGTATGCCGAGTTCACCGTCAAAGCCGGCAGTGAGGCCCGCGTTGCCGAAATGATGGTCGAATTGACCCGGCACGTTCGGAACGAACCCGGCAACGAACTGTTTCTTCCCTACACCCGCGAAGAGAACCCCCGGGAATACTTCGTCTTTGAGGTCTACATGGATGAAGCCGCGTTCCAGGAGCACATTACCGCCGACTACGGAGCCAGGTTCAACGAGGAACTGGCCCGCCACATCGAAGGTGACGCCTCGGAGCTGACCTGGCTCAACCCCGTCCTATAGCCCAGCTGCACACAGCGGCCCCAGGGTAGGCGTCCCCCAGGGTTTTTGCCCTCAAGGACCGCCCCTTCGCACGTCTCAGCCCCCGTCCTGCGGACGCGGGGCCAGTCGTCGTTCCCGTGCCCCGCAAGGTAGTCAGACTCAAGAAATCGGCCACAAAAGCGACCGTTGACTTGTCCGATAGACATCTTTTAGAGTCCATCGCACCGACTGACAACGTTGTCTACTGGCTAGACACGCGCAATGAAGGGCGACACAAGCAACATGAAGCAATCCACAATGCGGAGCGCGCGCTGCGTCTCTGCACTGACACTGGCCAGCCTCTCGCTCGCCACTGCATTGGCTGGTGCCATGCCCGCGTCCGCGGTCGAACTCGGGGATGAGCGGCACCGCCCGGCCATCCACTTCACGCCGGAAAAGAACTGGATGAACGACCCCAACGGGCTCGTATTCCACAAGGGCGTCTACCACATGTACTACCAGCACAACCCCTCCGGGAACACCTGGGGGAACATGTCCTGGGGCCACGCCACGTCCAAGGACCTCGTCCACTGGGAAGAGCAGCCGCTGGCCATCTCCACCGATGCCCAGGAGGATGTCTTCTCCGGCAGCGTCGTTGTCGACAAAAACAACACGTCCGGACTGGGCACCAAGGAAAACCCGCCCCTGATCGCGATCTACACCAGCGCCTACAAGGAAGCGTCCCCGCACCGCGGCCTGCAGGCCCAGTCCCTGGCTTACAGCCTGGACGACGGCCAGACCTGGACCAAGTACGACGGCAATCCTGTCCTCAACCGAAACTCAGCCAACTTCCGCGACCCGAAGGTCTTCTGGTACGACAACCCGGCCGGCGGAGGCTACTGGGTCATGACCGCGGTGGAATCGCAGGAGCACAAGGTTGTCCTCTACAAGTCCGACAACCTTAAGGACTGGACCGCGCTGAGCGACTTCGGGCCCGCTAACGCCACCGGCGGGCAGTGGGAATGCCCCGACCTGTTCCCCTTGGCTGTTGACGGCGACCCGAACAACGTCAAATGGGTCATGATCGTGAGCATCAACCCCGGCGGCGTCGCTGGAGGCTCTGCCGTCCAGTACTTCGTGGGCAACTTCGACGGCACCACGTTCACCTCCGAAACCACCAAACCAGCCGCTGCCGCGCCGGCCGGAACAGTCCTGGCCGGATTCAACGAAGGAACCTACAACGGCTGGACGGTGAACAACGAACCGGGCAACTGGAAGAACGGCCCCTTCGGTGACGCCCCGGCCACCGGTTCCCTGCCCGGGCAGAGCCCGGTAACCGGATTCGGCGGCAGCGGACTCATCAATTCCTTCAACGACGGCGACTGGCCCCTCGGTTCCATGCAGTCACCCACATTCACCGTGACCGACGACTACTTGAACTTCCTCGTGGGCGGAGGCAAGCACCCCCACGTCTCGGACAAGCTGGACAATAACCCGCCCGAGGGCGAGCTCAAGTTTGACGGCTTCGAAGTTCCCGAGGGAACTACGCTGGCCGATGCCGGCTGGACCGGAACAGGAGACCTGACCCCCAATTTCCAGCCAGCCACCAGCGGTGGGGACTATTACATTGGCGCCAAACGGATCAACACGTTCGAAACCGGCACCGTTCCCGGTGATGACCGCCAAGGCACCCTGACATCACCCGAGTTCCCTATCACGAAGAATTTCATGAGTATGTTGATCGGAGGCGGCAACCGGTCCGCCGACTCCGGACAGACCCTCGCTGTCCAGCTGCTCATTAATGGCAACGTGGTCCGCTCTCTGGCCGGCGACAACGGCGGGTTGCTGAACTGGAAAGGCTGGGACGTCTCCGAATTTGCGGGCCAAAACGCCCAGCTGCGTATCGTTGACCAAGCTACCGGCGGGTGGGGACACCTGACCCTTGACCATGTCATGCTCACCGACACCGCCGCTGTTCCCAGGTCCGATGAAGAAACGGTGAACCTGGTCGTCGACGGCAAGGTGGTACGTACGGCCACCGGCAACGACAGTGAAAGCCTGGACTGGGCATCTTGGGATGTCAAGGAATTCGTTGGCCAGCAGGCCCAAATCAAGGTTGTCGATAACAACCGGTTCGGCTGGGGGCACATACTCGCGGACGAATTCACAGCTAGCCCCGCCCCAGCGACGTCCCGGCTGGAGTCCTATGACTGGCTGGATTACGGACGGGACTACTACGCCGCCGTATCCTTCGGCAACATGCCCGAGGACAAGCGGATCATGCTGGGCTGGATGAGTAACTGGGACTACGCCAACAACATCCCAACCAACCCCTGGCGCAGCGCCATGGCCCTTCCCCGCGAAGTGAAACTCACCCAAACCCCTGACGGCCCCCGCCTCACCCAAAGCGCCGTGAAGCAAGTGGAAAAACTGGGAGGGAAAGTCAGCTACAACGACAAAAAGGGCGGCCCCATTCCCGCAGGCACGCACCCACTGCCTGCACAGTCGGCAGGCCAGGTTCAGCAGGTGGACATCACCTTCGCCCCCGGTACCGCAACAAAATCCGGCATCACCGTCCTTGGCGACGGACAGTCGTCCACCGTCATCGGCTACGATGCCACCACCGGCAAGATGTTCGTTGACCGCACCAAATCCGGCAACACGGCATTCCACCCGGCCTTCGCATCTATCGAGGACGCCCCCGTCACGCTGGACAAGAACGGCAACGTGACCATGCGGATCTACGTGGACCGCTCCTCCGTGGAGGTGTTCGCCCAGAACGGCCTGAAGACCATCACCGACCAGGTATTCCCCAACCCGGGAGCCGACAAGATGGCCCTCTTCGCCGAAGGCGGTACCGCCCAGCTCAAATCACTCACCGTGACACCGCTGGAAAAGGCAATGTTCCTCCCCGAAAAGAAATAACACCCGCGATATGACCAGCTCACCTGTGAGCTGGAACTGAAGCTGAAGGGACTGAGTTCGGTAATATACCGGGCCCAGTCCCTTCAGCTTTTCCCGGGCGCACGTATTGCGAGGTGCGCCGTTCATCGACCATGCAGCTATTCCGCATGGTTATCTTCAGATACTTGCGCTTTTATTGCAGCTCTTGTGACCCTAATCTCATCAATACAGGCTCTTCGACCATCTGTCCCGTGCCCGTGAAGGGTGCTTCGGTGGCCTGAAACCTGGGGAGGTATCCTCATCGAAGCATCCTTCACGGGCCATGGGGCAGCGCCTGCAACTTTGCCGGACCAGTGCAAGGCCATCCGAATGGAAGGCCAGGCACCAAGTACCCCTACTCAAAGGAGTGTCCATGTCAGGAAACAGAGCCGTCGCCTACAAAGAACCCGGTGTCGTCGAAATCATCAACACCGACTACCCGACGTTCGAACTCAAAGATGGGCCTGGCGTCAATCCGGCCAATGTGGGCCGAAAAGTACCCCACGGCGCGATCCTGCGCACGGTGACCACCAATATCTGCGGCTCGGACCAGCACATGGTCAGGGGCCGGACCACCGCCCCTAAGGACCTCGTCCTTGGCCATGAAATCACTGGCGAAGTGGTGGAGGTCGGTTCGGATGTGGAGTTCATCAAGGTGGGAGACATTGTCTCTGTACCTTTCAACATCTCCTGCGGCCGTTGCCGGAACTGCAAGGAGCGCAAGACGGGCATCTGCCTGAACGTCAACCCTGACCGCCCGGGAAGCGCCTATGGTTATGTGGACATGGGCGGCTGGGTGGGCGGCCAAGCCGAATATGTGCTGGTCCCCTACGCTGACTGGAATCTGCTCAGGTTCCCGGACCGCGACCAGGCCCTGGAAAAGATCATGGACCTGACCATGCTTTCCGACATCTTCCCCACAGGCTTTCACGGCGCCGTCACCGCCGGAGTGGGCGTTGGATCCACCGTCTACATTGCCGGTGCCGGTCCGGTGGGCCTCGCGGCCGCCGTCGGCGCGCAGCTGCTCGGTGCCGCCGTCGTGATTGTCGGTGACATGAACGAAGACCGCCTGGCCCAGGCCCGCTCCTTCGGCTGCGAAACGGTGAACGTCACCAACGGCGATCCGAAGGACCAGATCGAGCAAATCCTTGGCGTCCCCGAAGTGGATTGCGGGGTCGACGCCGTAGGGTTCGAAGCCCGCGGTCACGGCAAGGACGCCTCCCACGAGGCCCCCGCCACCGTGCTGAACTCGCTCATGGACATCACCGCTGCAGGCGGGGCACTTGGCATTCCCGGCCTGTATGTCACCGGCGACCCTGGTGGAATTGACGAGGCAGCAAAGCACGGCTCCCTGTCGCTGTCCTTGGGCACCGGTTGGGCAAAGTCCCTGTCATTTACTACCGGACAGTGCCCCGTCATGTCTTACAACCGCCAACTGATGATGGCGATCCTGCACGACAAGGTCCAGATCGCCAAGGCAGTAAACGCCACAGCGATCCCACTTGAGGATGCACCGCGCGGTTACGCCGAATTCGACGCCGGTTCGGCAACGAAATTCGTGCTGAATCCGAACGGGTACGTCAAGGCGTAGTACCGCAGTTGGTGGGGGCCCGGAGATTGCGAAGCAAGCATCACCTGGTGCAAGCCTCGCGGTCGCCGGCCCCACCTTCACACCCCGCTACGTAGACCGGGACAGTCAGTAGCCCTTCACCGTAAGTAGCAACCCGCTCGGATGGCACGGGCCTTCCTGGCCCTTGCCACCGGCGGGCCTCCACTCCCCCTGCATCAAAAAATAATCAGATAACCACTCGCACAGACCAAGAATCAATTCTCCGCCTGAGCAGCAACGGGAAGGAGCATGTTGACATCCTGCTCGAAGCATCGAGTCCGGTGACCGTTCGGCTGCAGCTGGATGGTGGCTGCAATTGCCAGCATGGCACTGAAAATCGCCCGGGTTCGTATATTGACAGCGACTTCGGCGTCCGCTGACAGTGGCTGCACCTGCCATCCCGTCGGACCGACCGCTCCAGGACAGGCCCCGGAGCGAGGTCGCCGCTTACGCACGCATTGTATTCGAAATGATTTTGTGGTTTTAGGCCCGGGTCCTGCCTTGAATGAAGTGGAAGACCAGGACCACGACGGCAATAACCAGAAGTATGTGTATGAGGCCGCCGCCGATATTGGTGAGCAGTCCTAAAAGCCAGAGAACTGCGATGATGATGGCTATCCAAAGCAACACGAGAATCTCCTTCATTTGTTTTGGTAGAGAATGCTTGGTTGAATTCCCGCCCCTGACGCATAGGAAGAAGCCCCGCGGGAATGGGGAGTCTCCCAGAGTGCTAGGTCCGCTGGTTCCCGGATATTGGAGTGCCTCCCCGCTCTCGTGGTTGCGGTAGCAGTGATTTGGCCGACCCAGAATACAAATGCCGGATCGATGCCGAAACTCACTCCATTGCCGCGTGGTGCCTCTCAACATACTCCGCGATCCGAGTTTGGGAAATGTCAAAAAGACAGTAATTACAAGGCAGGGCGGCCGGACTAGCTCAGAATCTTAAGGTTGCGGATTCCTCATGCCGGCTGGGCTGCTGCTGCTCAGCCATGCCGCTGCCTTTCTTCTCATTGCGAATGCTGCTCAGGAGCGGCATCCTTCAGGACCCGGTGGGACTTGAAAACCAGATCCTAAGCATGTGGCGGAGTATCTCGCCCCACCCGACTGCTTATGATGTTTGGAGCCGCCTGCGAACGGCTGCCAACCAGAGGAGGAAACACCATGGGATTGGGCGACAAGATTGAAAACGCGGCCGAGAAGGCCGGCGGTAAGGGCAAGGAAGCGGCAGGCGCTGCCACGGGCGATGAGAGCATGCGGACCGAGGGCCAGGCCGACCAGGCCAAAGGTGATCTGAAGCAGGCCGGCGAGAAGGTCAAGGACGCTTTCAAGAAGGACTGACCAGACCACACAGCGAAGGACGCGCTCAGCGAACGGGGCGCGTCCTTTTGCTTGCCCGCAATAGCAACAAGCAGGAACCGGCGCACGCCGTTTCCGGCCTGTCCACCCGGAAGGGCCCGGGTCCTCCCCCGGCCTACGCCCACCGCAGGTAAATGCCTTCGCCGGATTCGGGTACCTGCTACCCGGGTGCCCGTTAGCCCGCGGCCGTACCGTGGAAGCGGGAGCCGGCGGCGAAGGTGTACGGCTGAGATCACGTGCATCTCCCCCAGCCGCCGCCGGCCCCGCCCCCGGTGAGAGGCCTTGCTGCGGCCTCTACGCGTCGGGACGCAGTGGCAAGGCAATTGAAGGAGAACGGCCAGTATGACCCCTCGCGAAACACCAGCCTACGAGCCGACGCAGTACGAAGCTGGATGGCGGTTGAAGCCGCGCCCGTGGCCTGTTGGCCCCAGTGAGAGCTACGGAAAAGTGGACTTTGATGACGGTGAGGGAAAGGCCGTCCTCACCCTCTACATTCAGCGCGCGCCCGAAGAAGGTTATGTCCTGCACGTCGAACACTTAGCCGCGCCGCTGCGGGTGGATGGTACGCTCCTTCGCCTGAGCCCGGCTCCTCAGGTGGGCAGGGGCGCCGAGGACTTCCGCCGGATCACCGCTGCCCGTACGGCTGCCGCGAAGGCCGAAGCTGAGCTGGACGCCGCCGTCAGCGCCGCCCGCGCCAAGGGGGACTCGTGGGAGGTTATCGGTGCCGCCCTCGGCACATCTGCCCGAACTGCTCGGGAACGGTTCGGACACCACTGAGACGACCGCGAAAATGTACTGTCGACGAGGTGACGAACCTGCGTAGACGACGGCTAAGAGGGCAAGCCACGAAGGCTTATTCCCCCCAGCCCAAGACCGCCCCCACCTCACACCTTGAAGTACTTCGCCTCCGGGTGGTGGAACACAAACGCGTCGGTGGACTGCTCGGGGTGCAGCATCAGCTCATCGCTCAAAACAACGCCCATCCGCTCAGGCTTCAGCAGCTCTGTCACCTTGCGGCGGTCCTCCATGTCCGGGCACGCGGGGTAGCCCAGCGAGAACCGAGCACCGCGGTAGTCGAGCTTGAAATACCCGGCCGTGTCCTTCGGCTCCTCGGCCGCGAAGCCCAACTCCTTGCGGATGCGCGCGTGCCAGAACTCCGCCAGCGCCTCGGTAAGCTGCATAACCAGGCCATTGAGCTCGTAGTAGTCGCGGTACTGGTTGGCCGCGAACATCTTGGACGTGAACTCTTCGATCTTCGAACCGGCGGTGACCAGCTGCACCGGCAGCACGTCAATCTGCCCCGATTCCCGTGACCGCACAAAGTCCGCAAGGCACAGGTGCCGGTCGCGGCGCTGGCGCGGGAAGTCGAAACGCAGACGGTCAGTGCCGATCGGGCCGCCTGAACCACCATCGGGGGCGAGCAGGCCCGCGGTGCCGAGGACGCCATCGGAATCCTCGCCGTGGTGCAGCACCACCACCTGCTCCCCCTCGGAAACCACCGGGAAGTAGCCGTAGGCGACGGAGGCGTCGAGCATGCCCTCGCCGAGGATGCGGTCCAGCCAGTACCGCAGGCGCGGCCGGCCCTCGCGTTCCACCAGCTCCTCGTAGGAGGCGCCGTCCTCGCCGCGGCCGGGCTTGAGCCCCCACTGCCCCATGAACGTGGCGCGCTCATCGAGGAACGCAGCGTAGTCGTGGAGCGAGACGCCGCGGACGATACGCGTGCCCCAAAACGGCGGGGAAGGAACCTGGTTGTCCGCGACGACGTCGGACCGCCCGGGCATGGCCTCCGGCTCGGTCACCGTGAACTTCGCACCGCCCTTGTGGATCCGCTTCTTCAGCGGCGGCAGGCCGACGTCGTCCGGCGACTCGCCGCGGGCCACGCGGACCAGCGGTTCCATGAGGGCCAGGCCCTCGAAGGCGTCCTTGGCGTACCGGACCACGCCGTCAAACTGCTCGGCCAGGTCCTGCTCCACGTAGGCGCGGGTCAGGGCTGCGCCGCCGAGGATCACCGGCCACTTCTTCGCCAGGCCGCGGGACTGCAGCTCCGCGAGGTTCTCCTTCATCACCACGGTGGACTTCACCAGCAGCCCGGACATGCCGATCACATCGGCATTGTGCTCCTCGGCTGCAGCCATGATCTCGGCGATGCCCTGCTTGATGCCGATGTTGATGACCTTGTAGCCGTTGTTGGTGAGGATGATGTCCACCAGGTTCTTGCCGATGTCGTGCACGTCGCCGCGCACGGTGGCGATCACCATGGTGCCCTTGCCCGAGGAATCGGACTTCTCCATGTGCGGCTCGAGCAGCGCGACGGCGTTCTTCATCACCTCGGCGGACTGCAGCACGAACGGCAGCTGCATCTCGCCGGCGCCGAAGCGCTCGCCCACCACCTTCATGCCCTCGAGCAGGTGGTCGTTGATGATGCCGAGCGGGGTCATGCCCTCGCTGCGCGCGAGGTCCAGGTCGTCTTCGAGGCCCTTGCCTTCGCCGTCGATGATGCGCCGTTCCAGGCGCGCGCCGGTGGGCAGCGCGGCGAGTTCAGCGGCGCGCTGGTCCTTGAGCGCGGCGGTGTCGACGCCGGCGAACATGTCCAGCATGATGGCCAGGGGGTCGTACGTGGTGTTGCCGTCGGCGTCGTATTCGCGGCGGTCGTAGACGAGGTCCAGGGCCACCTTGCGCTGCTCTTCCGGCAGCGAGGCCAATGGGACGATCTTGGCCGCGTCGATGATGCCGCTGGTCAGGCCCGCCTGGACGGCCTCGTGCAGGAACACGGAGTTCAGGACGATGCGCGCTGCGGGGTTGAGGCCGAAGGACACGTTGGAGACGCCGAGCGTAGTGTTGATGCCGGGGTATTTGGTGGTGATCTGGCGGATGGCCTCGATGGTTTCGATGCCATCCCGGCGGGTTTCCTCCTGGCCGGTGGCGACGGGGAAGGTGAGGCAGTCGACGATGATGTCCTCGACGCGCATGCCCCATTCGCCCACCAGGGCGTCGACGAGGCGGGAGGCGATGGCCACCTTGCCCTCGGTGGTGCGGGCTTGGCCCTCTTCGTTGATGGTCAGGGCAATCACGGCGGTGCCGTGTTCCTTCACGAGCGGCATGATGCGCGCGAAGCGGCTGTCCGGGCCGTCGCCGTCCTCGTAGTTGACGGAGTTGACCACCGGGCGGCCGCCGATGAGTTCAAGGCCGGCCTGCAGCACGGGCGGTTCGGTGGAGTCGATGACGAGCGGGAGGGTGGAGGCGGACGCGAAACGCGAGACGACCTCCTTGATGTCCGCGACGCCGTCGCGCCCTACATAGTCGATGCAGACGTCCAGCAGGTGGGCGCCGACGCGGATCTGCTCGCGGGCGATGTCCACGCAGTCGTCCCAGCGCTCTTCGAGCATCGCCTGGCGGAACGCCTTGGAGCCGTTGGCGTTGGTGCGCTCACCGATGGCGAGGTAGGAGGCGTCCTGGTCGAAGTTCACGTGCTGGTAGAGGGAGGCGACGCCGGCTTCGCGTTCGGTGGGGACGCGGGCTGGGCTGTTGCTGTCGGCGTCCGTCTTGCGGGTGCGGAAGGGGGCAAGGCGTTCGACGACGGCGGCCATGTGTTCCGGCGTCGTACCGCAGCAGCCGCCCACCAGGCCCAGGCCGAATTCGCGCACGAACTGCTCGTGCGCGGTGGCGAGTTCAGTGGGTGAGAGCGGGTAGTGCGCGCCGTTGGCGCCAAGGACGGGCAGGCCGGCGTTGGGCATGCAGGCGATGGCCACGGAGGACTGCTTGGAGAGGTGGCGGAGGTGTTCGCTCATCTCGTCCGGGCCGGTGGCGCAGTTCAGGCCGATGGCGTCGACGCCGAGCGGCTCCAGGGCGGTGAGCGCGGCGCCGATTTCGGAGCCCATGAGCATGGTTCCGGTGGTCTCGACGGTCACCTCGACGAAGATGGGCAGCCGGACGCCGCGGGACACGATGGCCTGCTTGCAGCCGTTGACCGCGGCTTTGGTCTGCAGGAGGTCCTGGCTGGTTTCGATGAGGAAGGCGTCTGCGCCGCCGTCGATGAGGCCCTCGGCCTGCAGGGCGAAGGTCTGCTTGAGGTAGTCGTAGCTGGTGTGGCCGAGGCTGGGGAGCTTGGTGCCGGGGCCCATGGAGCCGAGGACCCAGCGCATGCGTCCGTCTGTTTCCTCGGCGGCTTCTGCGCGTTCGCGGGCGATCTTCGCGCCCTTGAGGGCGAGCTCGGCGATGCGGTCGTCGATGCCGTAGTCGGAGAGGTTGGACCAGTTGGCACCGAAGGTATTGGTTTCGACGGCGTCGATGCCCGTGGCGAAGTACGCGTCGTGGATGTCCGCGATGACGTCCGGGCGGGTGTCGTTGAGGATCTCGTTGCAGCCTTCGAGGTTCTGGAAGTCCACATCGAGCGACAGCTCCCGGCCCTGCAGCATGGTGCCCATGGCGCCGTCGGCGATGACGACGCGGTGGTTCACTGCGTTCAGGAGCTCCTGCGCACGGACAGGGCGGGGCACGGACTCAATATCAAGCGCAAAACGAGGCATCTAAACAGGTTAAGGGCGACACGCCGAAACATTGCTTCGTATGTCCGTGTACTACGACGGGGGGTGAGAGGTCGTCGTCGTAGCACAGCCCCTTTCAACGCCGGGAGTGCCCCAGTGCCGGGAAAGGTCCGGAACCGACCCCGTTGGTCGTCGCCATACGACTGGAACGATGGACTCGTGATTGTGATCTGCTGCCACCCTTAGTACCTTCGCCCGACCCGAACGCAGGACATAGGCAAGCTACTACGCCGAGATCCAGCTATGTAGGCGAATGAACAGTGGCTCGGTTTTGTAACTACCGACGGCCTGGACAGCACTCCGTAGGGCAGCCTCAACAGCACCCAGGGTAACGAGGCCAACATTGTTTTTCAGCACGTTTCCAAAAGCCGCCAACAGTAATTCGCCGATGTCGTGGCCATAGGCGAACTCGCGCGGATCGCGACTAGTCGGCTTTGCGTATCCTGCTACCTGCGACCTCAGGGAGGGGTGAACTGTAAGGGAGACGTTAAAAGTCGCCAAAGAGCGATTCTTGCCAACACCAGCTGCATAGTTTGGCCGCTCTAAATGCTCGTTGGCGGCTCGCACAGCATATAGATCCCGCAAAGCGGGCACCAACATGCCAAGCAATACGCCACCATCAGGAAGCCGACCATTGAAGCTAAGCAGGTTGGCCTTCTGCAGCGTAACCCCGTCGAGTGCGTAACTCTCAATAGACGGGTAATCGGTCCATAAGAGTTGCTCGTAGTTGTGCGTCTCAACGTTGTGTCCGCAGTCGCGGTCGGCAACGCATCTGAGGTCGACGTCATCCTTTTCTGCACGCATCGCGACGTACACTACTCGACTACGGTTCCCGTCGGATAACCCAATACCAAGCACCTCATCGGGGCCTACTTCTAGGTTCTCTACTGGAGTTACGACTACCGTTTCCGCTGGATCGGCGTCCTGCAACCATGCTTTGAAAAAATTTTCATCTGTTCGCCCCTCAACAATTATGTGCTTTTGGGAGGTTAACGCAATTTCCAAAAAAAGCTCAGCTAGGTCCAAGCGGGGAGGATGTACGGCCATCAGTCCTCACCCGGAAGAACGATGTCTCGCCGCGGTACTGCATTCATGACTTGCAGTGAATGCGACGCGACTAGAAATTGGACGCCCGCGGAAGCAGTACACCGCAACAGTTCCGGAAGTAAATTTCTTTGCCAGTCAATACCGAGGGAAAGCTCTGGCTCATCAATGACCAAGAGAGGCCGGTCGGCAGTAGCAAGAATGGCATGAGACATCAAATAAAGCAGATGACGTTCACCGCTTGATAGAACGTCAGGCTGGAGTCGAACTCCATCACCGCCACCCACAAGACTTATGCCATGTGCCGTCGAGAACCGCAGTTCTTTCCGGTCTAGAAAGTTGTTGACGCCAGTAACAAAGGTGTCTATCAGTTGCAAAGCAGGCGCCAGCGATTCAACTTGGTCTTGAACACTATCCAGGTAAGGATTCAATATCCTGTGGAGGGTCGGCAGCTGTCCGCTGTTCTGACGGGCTTCAGTGAGCTGCGATGAAATATCACGAAGCTGTCGTAAAGATAATAATCCGTACGGTTCGTAAGCAGCTCCCGCCCTTATCAAATCCGCGATCTTGGATTCGAGCGCTAGCCTTGCGGAGGTACTCGTTAGGTTTTTGCTGCCCGCCAATGTGGTTCTAGTTATTTGCGCGTATACACCAGCGGCAGCGGTCTCACGGGCCAGACCAGCAAAAGCGGACTGGCTCAACATCCGCTCAACGCGGTCCAAGAGTCGACCTACGCTTCCTGGCCCTTTGCGCCTCGGTGAGCCGTAAACCGCATCGCCTCGAATAGATTCCCGCGTTTCATCTACGGACAAAGCTAGGCGATCGTCACCAATGAGAGCGGCACCTGTGGTCAAGGCCGTTGCAGCCTCTACATACTGATTAAAATCTTGACGTTCGTCCCATACACGCCTGTATAGTCGTCCCGCAAAATCGGAAGGTTCAATTGCAAGCGTGTGCTTTTCGCCGCTCTCCAAAGGCAGATTAGCCGTCGCGGTGAATGATCCGGCGAACGCCGCCTGACGTGCTATGCCAACCGATCCCCCTCCCTCAAACTCAACGGTTAGCTTCCTAATAGGCACCTCAATGAGTGCCTGCAGGGATTCCAGAGACGGGGTCAGTAGATAGCTGACCGCCTTGATGAAATTCGTCTTTCCACGGCCGTTGGGTGCGTAGATCACCCTTATTCGACCAGCGTCATCTGAACCGCCGTAGCGGATATCGTAACTGAATTCGTCAAGCACCCCTTCAGCGCGTATACGGGAAACATTCCGCAGCTCGGACATGCTATCGGCTCCATTCAGGTTTGCAGAGACGAGCGTTGGCACGCCTATGTGGACGGATGCTTCCACTAAACAGATGGTTCCATACTTTAAGAACTACCGCCTGATGAAGTCTGCGTTCTCAAGAGGCTTGGAAATAGTCACTATTAGGAGAAGTCAACACTGACCGTACCAGAACGAAAAGATTCTACTGCCGGCACACGAGGGTCGGGAGTGGCTATACATGTTGGGGTTGTAACCAGGCACGTGAATCGCTGCTTAGAACGGGATATCGAAAGCACGTAGAACTCAGCACCGGTGCCGCGAACTCCGCCTCACGTAGCCCCTGCCCTGATAGGCGATGGTCAGGGCCATCCGACGGAGCCGTATTCCTCCACGAACGGCAGATGCGCGGGAAGCAGCCTCAGCACCGTCGCCGTCCTCATAGTTATATGGGAGCTGATTACAGGCAGGTCGCCGATATGTTTAAGCACGGGCTGTTCCCCTGGGTTAATGACCGTCGAATGTCCAGGCGAAGCGCGACACGAACTCCTTTGTTGGCCAGGCCTTCGCATAGGATGGGCCGTCGTTTCCTGCCTAGCCCATTTTGGTAAGGCGAGGCGTCAGACGGTTATCCTATACGCGCGCTTCGGGAGACGTCCCTAAGTTCGCGCTTGAGCTCGATTATGTGGGCCCTGCAGTTCCTACGATTATGTGGGCCCTGCAGTTCCTACTGAAAGTTGGCCGGGCCTGCACTTCTCGGAACTAAACCTCCGCCGTAGGAGCCGCGAACTGCGCCTCGTACAGCCGCGCATAAGCCCCGCCGGCAGCCAGCAGTGAAGCGTGCGTCCCCTGCTCCACGATCTGGCCGGCCTCCATCACCAGGATGAGGTCAGCGTCGCGGATCGTGGACAGGCGGTGCGCGATCACAAACGAAGTCCGGTCGGAACGCAAAGCGCTCATCGCCTTCTGCACCAGCACCTCGGTCCGGGTGTCCACCGAAGACGTCGCCTCGTCCAGGATCAGCACCGACGGTCGGGCCAGGAACGCCCGCGCAATCGTCAGCAACTGCTTCTCCCCCGCGGACACGTTCCCACCCTCATCCTCCAGCACCGTGTCGTACCCCTCGGGCAGTGACCGCACGAACCGGTCCACGTACGTCGCCCGCGCCGCCTCCAGAATCTCTGCCTCCGAAGCCGAAGGCCGCCCGTAAGCAATGTTGTCCCGGATGGTCCCACCAAACAGCCACGTGTCCTGCAGCACCATCCCCAGCCGCGAGCGCAGCTCGCGCCTCGGCACCGCGGTGACGTCCACGCCGTCGAGCGTTATCCGCCCGGCGTCCAGCTCGTAGAACCGCATCATCAGGTTCACCAGCGTGGTCTTGCCCGCCCCGGTGGGCCCCACAATCGCCACGGTCTGCCCCGGCTCCGCTACCAGGGAAAGCCCGGCGATCAGCGGCTTGTCCGGCGAGTACGAGAAGGACGCATCCTCGAACACCAGCCGCCCCCGCCCAAATACAGGACCAGTGGACGGGGCAGGCTCCACGGACTCCTCGTCCTCATCAAGCAACGAGAACACCCGCTCCGCCGAAGCCACCCCGGACTGCAGCAGGTTCGCCATGGACCCTAGCTGCGCCAGCGGCATGGTGAACTGGCGCGAGTACTGGATGAACGCCTGCACATCACCCAGCTGCATCGCACCGGACGCCACCTGCAGGCCGCCCACCACCGCGATCCCCACGTACACCAGGTTCCCGATGAACGTCATGGCCGGCATGATCAGCCCGGAAATGAACTGCGCCCCGAAACTTGCGTCGTACAGCTCCGCGTTCTTCTGCCGGAACCGCTCCTCCACCTCGCGCTGCCGACCGAACACCTTCACCAGCGCATGCCCGGTGTACGTCTCCTCGATCTGCCCGTTCAGCTCCCCCGTGTTCTTCCACTGCGCCACAAACAGCTTCTGCGAGCGCTTGGCAATCAGCGCCGTGATCCCCAGCGTCAGCGGAATGGTCACCAGCGCGATCAGCGCCAGCGTGGGCGAAAGGATCACCATCATCACCAGCACACCCACCACGGACAGCACCGACGTCACCGCCTGGCTGATGGTCTGCTGCAGGCTCTGCGAAATGTTGTCCACATCGTTCGTGACCCGGCTGAGCAGCTCGCCGCGCTGGATCGAATCGAAATACCGCAGCGGCAGCCGGTGGATCTTCGCCTCAATCTCCTCGCGCAGCCCGAACACCGTCCGCTGCACCACCCCGTTCAGCACATACGCCTGCACCCACATGAATCCCGACGCCAGCACATACAGCACCAGCGCCCACGTCAGCACGCTGCCCAGCGCGGCGAAGTCGATCCCCTGCCCCGGCGTCAGTGCCATGGGCGTCAGCATGTCCGCCTTCTGGTTCTCCCCCGCGGCCCGCAGCTGCGCGATCAGCTGCTCCTTGCCCACCCCGGCGGGCAGCTCCTTGGACACCACCCCGGCGAAAATCAGGTTGGTGCCCTCCCCCAGCAGCCGCGGCCCGATCACCTGCAGCGCAACGCTAATCACCGACGCCGCCAGCACCAGCAGCAGCCACGCCCGCTCCGGCCGCAGCTTCCCCAGCAGCCGCCTGGCCGACGGCCAGAAGTTCATCGCCTTCTCCGCCGGGACGTTCATCCCGGCGAAGGGCCCGCCACGTCCCGGTCCGCCTGCCGGACGTGGAATGCGTACGACGTCGGCACTTGCGGTTTTGGAGGCAGGTGCGGCCTTGGTGCCGGCTTCGCGAGTGGGTTCCGGGCTCATACCGTCTCCTCCGCCGCCAGCTGGGAGTTCACGATTTCGCGGTACGTCTCGGAGATCTCCAGCAGCTCACTGTGCGTTCCGCGCGCGACGATCCTGCCGTCGTCGAGCACTAAGATCTGGTCCGCGTCCACGATGCTGGACACGCGCTGGGCGATGATCACCAGCGTTGCGCCGGCGGTGCTGCGCTTGAGGGCCTGGCGCAGCCGGGCGTCCGTGCCGGTGTCAAGGGATGAGAACGAGTCGTCGAAGATGTACAGCTCGGGCCGCTTCACCAGGGCCCGGGCGATGGCCAGCCGCTGCCGCTGCCCGCCGGAGACGTTGGTGCCGCCCTGTGAGATGGGCGCATCCAGGCCGCCCTCCATCTCCTCCACGAAACCGCGGGCCTGGGCGATCTCCAGGGCTTGCCAGCATTCGTCGTCGGTGGCGTCCGGTTTGCCGTACTGCAGGTTGCTGCGCACGGTGCCGGTGAACAGGTAGGGCCGCTGCGGGACCAGGCCGATGTGCCCCCACAGCAGGTCCGGGTGCAGCTCGCGGACGTCCACGCCGTCGATCTTGACGGCGCCGGTGGTGGCGTCGAACAGCCGCGGCATGAGGTTCACCAGGGTGGTTTTGCCGGCGCCGGTGCTGCCGATGATCGCCGTCGTCTGCCCCGCCCTGGCGGTGAAGCTGATCCCGGACAGGACGGGCTGGTCGGCACCCGGGTAGGCGAATCCGGCGTCGACCATTTCCAGCTCGCCGCGCCGCCGCCCGTCGGGAGACATAACACTGCTGACGGGCTTCGCCGGCGGCCGCACGCTCGACTCCGTGCCCAGTACCGCGCCGATCCTGTCCGCCGAGACGGACGCGCGCGGGATCATCACGGCCATAAAGGTGGCCATCATGACGGACATCAGGATCTGCATGAGGTAGCTCAGGAACGCGATGAGGGTGCCCACCTGCATGGACCCGTCCTCGATCCGGAACGAGCCGAACCAGATCACCGCCACGCTGGACACGTTCATCACCAGCATCACCACGGGGAAGGCGAGCGCCATCAGCCGGCCGGCCCGGAGCGCGGTATCCGTGACGTCCTCGTTGGCCTGGGCGAAGCGGGCGCTCTCAATGTCCTCCCGTACGAAGGCGCGGACCACGCGGATGCCGGTGAGCTGCTCGCGCAGGACCCGGTTCACGGTGTCGATCCGCTTCTGCATCTTCCGGAACAGCGGCACCATCCGGAAGATGATCAGCCCCACCCCGGCCAGCAGCACGGGCACGGCGACGGCGATCAGCCAGGACAGCTGCACATCCTGCCGGACCGCCATGATCACCCCGCCGATGGCGAGCATCGGCGCGGCCACCATCATGGTGGCGCCCATCAGGACAAGCTGCTGGACCTGCTGGACGTCGTTCGTGGAGCGGGTGATCAGGCTGGGCGCGCCGAACTTGGTGACTTCCTGCTCGGAGAACTCGCCCACCCGGGAGAAGATGGCGCCGCGCAGGTCCCGGCCTGTGCCCATGGCCGCCTTCGCCCCGAAGTACACGGCGATCACGGCGCAGGCGATCTGCAGCAGGGTGATCCCCAGCATCAGCCCGCCCAGGTTGAGGATGACGCCGGTGTCCCCCTTGGCCACGCCCTCATCGATGATGTCCGCGTTCAGCGTGGGCAGGTACAGCGACGCGATGGACTGCGCCAGCTGGAAAACGACGACGGCGATCAGCAGCTGCCGGTGCGGCGGCAGGTATTCAACGAGTAACTTCCAGAGCATGCGCAGCTCCTGCCTGACACAGTGTCCACAAGTGGTGGTGCGAAGGTCAGTTTACGTCCGGAGGCTGGGAGGTGGGTGAGTTCGTTGCGTTATCTCTGGTGCCCAGGGCTACACTATTGAACCCGCGGCCGCGTGATGCTTGTGTAGTGCTCTGGACGCCGGTGATCGGAGAAGTTGAACACCTCCCGCCGATACCGCGTTACCATATCCAGATCAATTTCGGCTGTCACAATTTCATCATCGAGTGTTCTGGCGACTGCGACAATCTCCCCGGACGGAGCGATGATGGCGCTGCCGCCTATCTGGCTCACCCCTTCCTCAATTCCCGCCTTGGCTGTTCCGATGACCCACATTGAGTTTTGGTAGGCCCCGGCCTGCATGGACAGGTGGTTGTGGAAATCGGTCAGGTGGTCAGTTTCCGGAAGATGAGGATTGGATGCAGGCGTGTTGTACCCCAAACAGACAACCTCGGCGCCACCCAGGGCCAGCACCCGGTATGTTTCCGCCCAGCGCCGGTCATTGCAGATTGCGAGCCCAATCCTGGTGTTCCGCCATGCTTGCACTCCGAACCCAAGGTCCCCGACCTCGAAGTACTTCTTTTCCAGGTTTTGGAAAGGGGTTCCTGGTTGCACGTCGCGAAACCCCGGCAAATGGACTTTGCGGTAGCGATGGATGACGCGGCCGCCCTCGTCCACGAAAGCCGCGGTGTTGAACTGCCGCTCATCCATGGTTCGTTCCGCGAAGCCCAAAACGAATGCGACTCGCAGTGCGCTGGCCGCGTCAAACAGCGCCTGCGTGCCGGTCCCGGGGACATCTTCCTCGAAATAACTGAGAAGTTCCCCTTCGTCCTGTACAAGCCAGTGCGGAAAAAAGGGAGTCAAGGCGGCCTCCGGAAAAACCACCAGCTGCGCCCCTTCCGCCGCGGCTGCTTCAAGGAGCCGGATGAGGCGGGCCAAGGTCTCCGCTCGCGTCGCTGAACGGGGTACTGGCCCCAGCTGGGCCGCTGAAACTGTCAAGGTTCGGGTACTCATCAGACGCTTTCAGGAGTAGGGGGACCGGCGGCATCGGCCGGCGTAACGGGCTGTTTCGCACTGGAATCCACCGGCGGCAGAAGCCGCGGTACGCAGCGAGTAGGCGCCTACATAGGCGAGAGCGCTTCCGGTAAGTTGACCATATGACTACCCCTTCCGAGTTCTTCAGATCCAAGCTCCAGTATGAGATCGATGTAATGGACGTGGCAGACGGAATGTCTGCCGGGGAGCTCGTTCTGGTGGACACTCGGCGGCGCGCGTCCTGGGACCACGCTCATATCCCCGGAGCCCTACACATGCCGTCGGCAGAAATTATTACGGCTGCGCCGCACCACATTCCTCTGGGGAGCAATGTGGTGGTCTACTCCTGGGGCCCCGGCTGCAACGGGAGCACTGTAGGGGCGCTAGCTTTCGCTGAGCTCAAATATCCAGTGCGTGAAATGCTTGGCGGGATTGAATACTGGATCCGGAACGGGCTTCCAGTAGAAACCGCGGATGGCCTTATTTCAAGGGAAGTAGACCCGCTGGTGCGCGCATACGACCGGCCTTGAATGCCCCTGCCGAGTCAGGCCCGCTTGGCTGTTTCGCGCTATACCGGTCTCGGAGTACCCCGAGTGGCAATGATTTCTGTGATCAGATCGAGTTGGCGGCTGTCGGCCAGTGCTGAACCGACCGCGATCGTTGTGGCTCCTGCATCGAGGAAGACCGCCGCGTTGGAAGCGTCAATCCCGCCCGTGGCGACAAAGGAGACCCCCGGGAAGGGACCGCGCATGGCCTTGAACCATTCGGGCCCAAGAATGGATGCCGGGAATGCTTTGAGGACCGTACAGCCCAGACGTATTGCTGACTGTATCTCGCTCGGGGTGGCCACCCCGGGGAGGTGCGGCAGTTGCAGGTTGCGGCAGAGGCTGATGACTTCCGGGTCCAGACCCGGCGCGACCGTGAAGGCGACACCCATTTTGGCGCTTTGCCGCACCTGTTCTTCCGTCACGACGGTACCCGATCCGACCGGTTTTCCTCGTTCAGCCCCCGCTCGAACGACGGCTGCAAGCGACGGCACTGCGTCGGGGGATTGGATTGGGACCTCGACCAGATCTATGCCTAGATCCCATGCCTTCGAGGCCAATTCAACGGACCGCTGGGGGTCCATGTTGCGCAGGATTGCCATGACGGGTTGCCCCTGGAGCAGGCTGATGAGGTCAGTGGACACGCGTGTTTCCTTTCTGTGAGAGGGATTTCAGGTCGTGAAGGTGCGTAGCGTTAAGCCGGATTCCGGCCCAATCCTCGCCCTCAAGTGCGCTGGCTCCTACGATGTCCTCGGAGTCGGGCAGCACTGGCAGGTCGCTGACGTGCTGCAGGGTCAGTCCAGCCATGAGGTGTCCCAGACGGAGGGCCCTCGGGGTGTCAAAACCCCGCAGGAATCCCGAGAGATATCCCGCAGCGAATGCATCCCCGGCACCCACCGGTTCCACTATCTCCGCGGACAGGGCCGGTTGGTGGGTAATGGTCTGGCCGGTGAAGTGAACAGCTTCGATGCCGGCGTCCTTAACCACCAGGTGGGGCACGTCCGGAAGGATTGCGCGTACGTCCTCTGCTCGTTCGGTCCCCCACAGTGCTTGCGCCTCATCCCTGCCCACCACCACGATGTCTGCATGGCTGGCCAGCTCAAGCAAACGTGTGGCAGCTGTCTTCAGAGGCCAGAGGGCAGGGCGGTAGTTGACGTCAAAACTTATGAGGACATCCGGGGCGCGATGGTCAATGAGGATGTGCTGAAGCAGGTTATTGGCCGAGGACGAAAGCGCGGCGGTTATCCCTGAGACATGGCAAAGTGTCCGGTGTTCAAGGGCCAGTGTCGGAGAGTCGGTGGGGCTGAGTGCGGAGGCGGCCGAGCCGGCGCGGTAGTAAAACACGCGGCTTGCCCCCGGTTCACGGTCTTTGAAGTAGACCCCGGTCGGACGGTCCGGGTCCACCTGCACCCTGTCCAGGTGGACTCCGCGGCCGCGAAGGAAGTCGATGATGATGCGTCCGAAAGGATCGTCGCCGAGCCTGCTGATCCACTCGACGTCGTGGCCCAGGTGTGCGATCCCCGCCGCCACGTTGCTTTCCGCGCCCCCCACGTGAATGCCAAGGTGGCTGCTTTTGGCCAGGCGGCCGCTATCGGGTGTGAGCAGCACCATGGTTTCGCCCAGGCACAATATCGGCGGCGGCGTGCGCGCTGCCGTTCTTTTTGTGTTCATGGCTTTTCTAACTGTGTCGCCGACACCTAACTGGCGGCCATCTGCTCGGTGTCGAGCAGTTCGCCGTTGTCAGCTGAGTACCAAAGGACGTCCTCAGGGTCGAACGACACCGTGCACATCTGGCCGTGTTCGAGCCAAACGTCGCCCACCAGCTTTGCGTAGAACAGGTCGCGGGAAGCCCGCGCCCCCACTTCATTCTCATGGGCCTCGGTCCCGAACTTAAAACCAACAACCGTTTCCGCACCCAAGTGCTCCACCGTGATGACCTGCGCCTGGTAGCCCTGCTGCCGGTCGGGATGTACCTTGACCTTTTCGGCGCGGATGCCCAGCTGCATGGCCCGGTCCTCCGCTACTGAAGGGGCAAACGGCAGCAAGTTGCCGAACATCTCCGTTCCCTGCCCGGTTTGAGAGACAGGGATAAGGTTCATGGGTGGGGCCCCGATGAACTTGGCTACGAATGTGTTGGCGGGCCTGTCGTAGATCTCCTTGGGCGTCCCATACTGCTGGACCACCCCGTCATTGAGCACAATGATGCGTGTGCCCATCGTCATCGCCTCGACCTGGTCGTGGGTGACGTAGACGAAGGTCTTTTTCACCCTGTCGTGGAGTGCCGAGATTTCAGCCCTCATTTGGGTGCGGAGCTTGGCATCGAGATTGCTGAGGGGTTCGTCCAGCAGGTACAGCGCTGGTTCCCGGATCAGCGACCTTGCTACGGCAACTCGCTGGCGCTGCCCGCCCGAGAGCGCTTTTGGCCGACGGTCCAGATAGTCCGTCAATTCAAGCATTTCGGCCACCTGGTCGATCTTGGCGGCGATGTCCTTGCGCTTCATCAAGGCGCGCCGCGCAAAACCGCCCGCCACAGGGATGTGATGCCACCAACGGAAGTTGTCCATGACCAAAGGAAAGCCGATATTGGCGCGCACGCTCATATGGGGGTAGAGGGCGTACGACTGGAAAACAAACGCTATGTTGCGTTTCTTGGGCTCCAGGTTGTTGACCACGACGCCGTCGAAACGAAGCTCGCCGGAGGAAATATCAGTCAGACCGGCAATCATCCGCAGCATGGTTGACTTCCCGCACCCCGACGGCCCCAACAGGACCAGGAATTCCTTGTCGGGCACGGTTGCGTCGAAGTCCTTGATAACGGTGTTTCCGGCAAAATTCTTGCTGACCTGGTCAAATTCAATCGTTGGCATGGGACTATCCCTTTACTGATCCGGCGGTGAGTCCGGAGACGATCTTGCGCTGCATGAGGAGGAAGAAGACGACAGCCGGAACGGTAAACACCAGGGCCGCGCTGAACACAGTATCCAAGGGCGTCGAGAACTCTCCTATGAAGGAGGCGAGGCCGGTGGAGGCGACCCAGGAGGAACGGTCGCGGATGAACGTGGTGGCGAACAGGTATTCGTTCCACCCGTCAAAGAACGTGATGACGGCGGCGGCCGCCATGGACGGAGCCACGAGCGGGACCACCATGACCTGGAGAATGCTAAGGGGGCTGCAGCCGTCAACCCTCGCCGATTCCTCCAGCTCATAGGGGATGTTGTCGATGGCGGACTTGAGGATGAACAGGGCCACGGGCATCGCGAATGCCGTGTTTACGAGCACGAGGCCGCCGAGCTGGTTGAGCAGTCCTAGGGCTGCAAACAGCGAGTACAAGGGCACCACCAGCAGTGCCTCCGGAAGCATCTGTGTGGCGAAGAACAGGAAACCCATGGGTCCTTTGCCGACGAACTTATAACGGGAAAGTGCGTATGCTGCCATGGTCGCCAGGATCAGACTCAACAGAGTCGTTCCGAAGGCGACGACGGCGGAGTTGCCCATCCAGCGCAGAAAAGGCGTGTCGGTGGTCAGCACAGAGAAAAGATTAAGGGTGCGTGATAGATCGGGAACGACCCTCTGCTGACCTTGGTACAAATCGTTGGTGGGCGTCATGGCAGTATTGATGATCCAGAAGAGCGGGAACCCGGCAAGGCAGGTCAAAAGCAACGCCAGAAGTGCCCTCACGCCGACGCTTAGACGTCTGTTCGCAATCATTCGTTCATTCCGTTCTGCTTATTGGCCCGCTGCTCGACAACAAAATATATTGCGGTGACCACAAGGGAGAGCACCAGACCCAGCATGCCGGCCGCGGCCGCCAGTCCCAGCTGGCTGTTGTTGAAGGCCTCCCGATAAACGTCAATGACTATGGTGTTTGTTGCATCCACGGGCCCGCCACCGGTCAGCAACCAGATGATCTCGAAGCGCCTGAAAGACCAGATGGTCATCAGCAGTGCGACAACGCGCAGCGTGGGCAGCAGGAACGGTAGGACTACGAGCTTGAAGGTGCTGTAACTGTCTGCTCCATCGATGCGGGTTGCTTCGTAAAGGTCCTCGGGAACCGACTGCAGCGCTGCCAGTACCACCAGCATCACGAAGGGAGTGACCTTCCATACCGTCGCGATGACCACTGATGGCATCCCGTATGCCGGATCCGTCAGCCACCCACGTTCGCCTAGGCCGAGGGCACTGCTGGCATTGTTCGCGATGCCAGTCGAGTCGTTGTAGATCCATCTAAACACCAGCGCCACGGCCACTGTAGGAACAGCCCAAGGCATAACGATGACAGCCCGCGCCAAGGTGCGTCCCGGAAAGTACCGGTTGATAACAAAAGCCGAGACCGTGCCGAGCGTTAGCGACAGGACAACAGTGAAGGCGGTGTATACGAGCGTGGTGACCACTGACTTGAAGAACGCCCCTCCGCCCAGCAGGTGCTCATAGTTGTCGACGCCGATATAGCGTCCCGCAGTCGGGTTTAGAAGGCGTGTATTGGTGAAGCTGAGATCCAGACCCTTGAGTAGCGGGATGACGGCGAACAGCAGCAAGTACAGGACGGCCAGTCCAATAAAAAAATACGGAGTCCAGCTGAAGCGCTTGCGCCGGGGTGCTTGTGCCGGTGCCGGGCGGGCTGCAGTGGGGGTGGTGACGGTCATCGATGGGTCTCTCGATAGGGGCGGTCTGCCGGGCGGTAAGCCGCCCGACAGACCCGCGTTTGCTAGGGAGCCAGGCTGGAGGCCTGTTGCTGGGCAGCGTCCATCGCTTCCTTGGCCGAGATGCCCGTCGTGAGCATTCGCGCAACTTGGGTAAGGACGATAGTTCGCACCTGCGGCGTCTTAGTTTCGAACCCCGGAATTACCACCGAGGAAGAGTTCTCTAACTGCTTGTAAAAGGAGTCGATCCACGGATTGGCTTTTATCTTGGCGTCGGGGGCAGACACACCAGTAGCGATACCGGAGGGGAACAGCGCATCAACAAACTTGGACTGCGCATCGGCCGTCATCATCCACTTGATGAAATCCTTGGCAAGCTCCTTGTTTTTGGAGTTAGCGTTGATCCCGATGGAGAAACCGGCGTAGGCCGACCCGCCTTCAGGGAACGGCAATGGCGAGGCCGACACCTGGGTGGACTTCACGCCGTTCGGGCTGGAAACCATTGTTAGCAGGGCGGAGGAGTTGTCAATGACCATACCGACCTCCCCGGCGGAGAACTTGCTCCTGTACGTTGATGCGTCGTCGCCTACACCGAATCCGCCGGACTTGTACGCCTTGAGGAATGCATCGGCAGCGGCAATATTTTCGTCGCTGTTCAGGGTCAGCTTCTTGCCGTCTGACCACTTTCCGCCGAATCCGTAGACCCAGTTGCTGTAGTCGGTGAACCACGGCGCTTCCTCGTTGAGCTGGTGGCGGACAACAAAACCTGTCTTTCCGGTCTTATCCTTAATCGTCTTGGCAACCGTAGCCAGTTCGTCCGCGGACGTGGGAGGCTTCACGCCGGCCGCCGACATAATGTCGTTGTTGTAGAACAGTGCGTAGGGCACCGCTTCCCAGATCAGACCGAGCTGCTGACCGTCGAACTTGTAGTTTTCATTCGTCTTCCGGAGCGCTTTTTCACTGTCCGCATCCAAGAGTCCATCCAGTGGTTCAAGAGCACCGCTGGAGGCCAGTTCCGGAAAGAACGGATCCGGAATGATCAGGATGTCCGGTCCTGCACCCGAGCCGATTTGGGTGCTGATGGTTTTTTCGTAGTCAGCACGGGTGATTTCCTGCTTTTCGATCTTCGCCTTGGTGTTGACCTTTTCGTATTCCTTGACCGCGGCCAGGATGTTGTCGCCGCGGCCCTTCTCAAGCCACTGCCAGTTTGCGAAGGTAAGCGTTCCTCCCTCCGCCGCCGCCGGGCCTGTCTCCGCGGTGCCGCCGCCTCCTCCACCGCTGCAACCAGACAGCGCAAGGCTCAGGGCAACGGCCACGGCTCCGCTCTTCATCACTGTTCGAATCTTCACGAGGACTCCCGATTGTGCATATGTTGCAACACGTGTTGCGCAATTGCTATACTCTCAGCTCCCGTCCGTGCTGTAAATAGCTAC
Source organism: Pseudarthrobacter sp. W1I19 (assembly GCF_030817835.1). Classification (NCBI taxonomy): domain Bacteria; kingdom Bacillati; phylum Actinomycetota; class Actinomycetes; order Micrococcales; family Micrococcaceae; genus Pseudarthrobacter; species Pseudarthrobacter sp. W1I19. The sequence continues at coordinate 355,821 of NZ_JAUSZR010000001.1, read as the reverse complement.
TGTCATTTCTGTCCACGGCGGATGGCCCGTCCGGGTTTTGCGGACGTGCGGGTCCCCTGCCGGATGACAGCCTCGCCGTTGACAAACACGTGGTGGATCCCATCGGGCAACACTTTGGGGTTGTCGTAGGTCGCGCGGGATCCCACTTCGTCGGCGTCAAAGACAACTAAGTCGGCCCAATTGCCCACTTTGACGGTTCCCCTGTCGGCCAAACCCAGCCGGCGGGCGGGCCTCGATGTTGCATGCAGAACCGCTTCTTCCAGGCTCATGACACCGAGCTCCCGAACGTAATGGCCCAGGAAGCGCGGAAAAGTTCCCCAGCCGCGCGGGTGGGGCCGGTCGCCAACCAGGATGCCGTCAGTGCCCACCGTGTGGGCGCGGTGGCGCATGACCGCCTGCACATTCTCCTCATTGCCAACTTGCACGAGGCATCCTGCGCCAAAGTCATCGGCCATAAGCAGGTCCAGAAACGCATCGCCGGCGGAGGCGCGCTGCTCCGCTGCCATTTCCAACACATTTTTACCCACGGCCCACGCATTGCCGTGGTGCTGGGTTGAGGCGATTACGATCGTCGTCCAATCCATCGGCACACCGTGATGTCCGTCAGATCCTTCCACCTCGATCTCGCGAAGGATCCGCTTCCGTACCGCCGGGTCTTCCAGCCTGCGGCCCATCGCGCCCTTTCCTCCTTCGTGCACCCAGCTCGGGAGCAGGGCGGCAAGATAGGTCGCCCCAGCAAGGTAGGGGTAGGAATCAAGGGTGACGTCCACGCCCGCTGCCATGGCTTCATCGATGGCCGCCAGCACCTCCACGGACCTGCCCTTGTTCTGTGGGAAATTCACGTGGCAGTGCGCCAGATGCAGCGGTACGTCTGCCCGGCTGGCGATGCCCAAACAGGCCCGGTAACCCTCCACCACGTTCACGCCGTAATTCCGGTGGTGGGGGCAGTAATAGCCCCCAATCTCCTTGACGGCGGCCAAGGCATGAACCAGCTCCGCATCCGAGGCGTACATTCCCGGCGTGTAGGTCAGACCTGTCGACATCCCCATGGCACCGTCCCTCAGGCCCTGAGAAACAATGTCGCGGATCTTGTCCAGCTCGTCGGCAGTGGCAGCACGCGACTCCGTGCCCATGACCATCATCCTCGCCGTGCCATGAGGTACGAGCACTGCAACGTTAACGGCCGCTCCCTTATCCACCTCTGCCAGATAGTCCGCGATGCTTCGCCACGAGTAATCCAGGTCAGGGTTGCCGTTCCAACCGGCGATTTGCTCCCGGGTGGCCACCATCACTTCGTCGTTGACCGGGGCGTAACCCAGCCCGTCCTGGCCCACCACCTCCAACGTGATCCCCTGGGCGACCTTCGCGACATGTTTCCCATCGGCCAGGACGGCAAGGTCCGAGTGTGCGTGCATATCAATGAATCCCGGCGACACCGCCAGGCCGGCAACATCCAGCTCCTCGCCGCCAAAACGCTCCCCTGGAGGAAAAATTCCGCTAATGCGCCCGCCGGTTATCGCAACGTCGGCCGCATACCCCGGCTTGCCCGTCCCGTCAATGATCGAACCGCCTCGTAAAAGCAAATCACCCATCGCAGCCTCCAAGAAGCATAAATCTGTTGCACCCATTGCACATGTGTGTGCAAGAATGTTGGAACACAGTGAGTATATAAGGGGAATGAATGTCTCAAGCGGTGCAGCGGGCAACCGAAATCCTGGAGTTTTTGGGTGAGGGCCCGCGGAGTTTGAGTGAGACGGCCAAGCGGTTTAACGTGCACCGCTCCACCGTCCTGCGTCAGCTGCAGACACTGGAAGAGGCAGGCTTTGTGTTGCGTCGGGGGAACGGTCACTACAGCATCGGACCGAAAATGATCGCCATAGCCCAGCAGGCTCTGGACAGCCTTGACCTTCGGGCAGTCGCCCACGACGAGATCCGGAATCTTCATGAGCGCACAGGCCAAACCATCCACTTGGCGCAGCTTGTCGAATCCACGGTTATGTACGTGGACAAAGTCGAGGGACAGGACAGTGTCCGGATGTACTCCCGTATTGGTAAGACTGTGTTGCCGCACGTCACCGGGGTGGGGAAGGCGATACTCAGCCAACTTTCACAGACCCGCCGTGATTCCGTCCTGGCAGGGGTGGAATGGAAAGCGTTTACGTCAAACACGCTTGCCACACGGGAGGCGCTTGATGAGCAGCTGGTAGCCATAAAGGAGCGTGGGTGGGCCATCGACAACGGGGAGTTCGAGGACTTCGTGAACTGCATCGCCGTGCCCATCACCAACTCCAGTGCGAGCACGGTAGGCGCCATCTCACTCACGGCAATAAAGGCTGTGGCCGATGTAGAGGACCTCCTGGTGCACTTGGACGACATCCGCAGCACCGCTCAGACCATTTCCCGCCACCTCGGCTAAGCACCAACGAAAGGCAGCATGAACTCCTATTCCGGATTGGGCCTGAAACCCGTCGTCAACGCCGCCACTACCTTTACCGCCCTCGGTGGGTCTCTGATGCCCGAGGAGGTGCTGGACGCGATGAAGGAGGCGGCAGGTGCTTTTGTCGATATGCATGAACTCCACCTGGCAGCAGGGAAACGTTTGGCTGAAATCACCCGCAATGACGCCGCCTATGTGACCTCCGGCTGTGCTGCGGCCCTTATCCTTGCGCTCCTGGGCATCCGCAGCAAGGGAGACCCACGGGTCCTGACCGAATTTCCCGGCCGTGACCTCGCTCCCAGCGAAGTTATCATGCACGCGGCGCACCGCATTCCCTATGACGCAGCGATAGCGATGTCAGGCGTCACCATCCGGCAGATCGGCAATATCCAGCAGACGTTTGACTGGGAACTGGAGTCGGCGATCACGGAACGCACGGCCGCCGTCTTATACGTGGCAGGCTCGCATCTCCCGCAGGTCGCCCTGCCGCTGCCCGAAGTTGTACGCATATCCCGGGAGAAAGGGATACCTGTGATCGTCGATGCGGCCGCCCAGCTTCCCCCGGTCGAGAACCTTTGGCACTTCACCAAGGAGTTGGGCGCGGACGTCGCGGTATTTTCCGGGGGAAAGGCGCTACGCGGCCCGCAAGCCAGCGGATTCATGGTGGGAAACGCCGACATCATCGAAGCAGCCCGCCAAAACGGAGCACCCTTCCAACGCTGGGCCCGGGCCATGAAGGCCGGGAAGGAAGAGATCGCGGGGCTCCTCGCCGCCGTCGAACGTTTCGTCAACCTCGATCACCGTGCACTCCATAGCCAATGGCTGACGACCGTGGATGCATGGCATCAGGGACTCGCCGACCTCGAGGGTGTTTCGCTGCGTCCTGAAGCCCTGAACGAAGCGGGCCAGCCGGTGCCCCGTCTCTACATCGGCATGGAAGACACCGCCCGGGCTGCCCGCGTCCTGGCTGCACTCACAGCAGCAACCCCGCGAATCGCAGTCCATCCAGACCTGCGCAACGGCACGGCGCACGGATTCTGGATCGGGCCGGACCTGCTTCAAGACGGCGAAGCAGAGGTGGTCGCCGAGGCCGTCCGCACGGCCGTCACCATCTCATAAACCACTCACAATCCCCAGAAGGAGAACCATGAGTAAGCAGGCTATTACCATCCCCAACGCGCCCGCACCCGCTGGACCATACAGCCAAGGCATCGTCGCCAACGGCTTCCTTTACACCGCGGGTTTCGGCCCTCAGGACCCCACCACTGGCGAAGTTCCCGAGGGCGTGGCGGAACAAACCCGGCAGGTGCTGCGAAATATTGAAGCAGTCCTCACGGAAGCAGGTGCCACTTTTGCCGACGTCGTAAAAGTCACCACGCACCTTCAGCACCTCAAGAGGGACTTTGACGAATACAACCAGGCATACCTGGAATTCTTCCCAGCTCCTTTTCCCGTGCGCACGACTGTGGGGTCGGACCTCTACGACATCCTGGTCGAGATAGACGTAGTGGCCGCCCTTCCGCAGTAGATACAGCTGCGGTGTCATGCCTTGGACCCCCTTCGCCTGCGAACGACACCGGCTGCTGGCTTTCGCCGCCGCGATCCAGCAGCGCTGGGTGCGGGGGGGTTACAAAGCAGAACGAGGACCATGGATGGCGCTCCCCCTAGAGAACACCGTATCTAGCGAATGCTTCTGTTGTCGTCATTCCATCTTCGATGGCCTTACGGACGTGGTTCTCGGTGTCTGCCTTCTTTAGCGCCAGCTCCAGGACCTCGTCTTCTATTTCGGCTGGTACGGCAAGGACCCCGTCGCGGTCCCCCACGATAAGATCCCCCGGGTTGATGCGTGCTCCACGGATCTCTACCGGCACGCCGAGGTCGAGGACCGCGGCCCGAACGCCAGCATCCTGTGCGTATGCGCCTCGGCTGAAGACCGGCCAGTTCTGTTCCAGCACCTTGGGCGTATCCCTGTGGTATCCGTCTATCACTGCCCCGTTTGCGCACCTCTTCCGTGCGGCCGCGGTCATGATTTCTCCCCATGCTGCACAATCAATGGTGGCGCGACGGGCAAGATATACATCTCCCGGCTGCAACGCGTCGAGGGCTTCTGTAAGTTTTCCAAAGGGTTTGCTGCCAGCGTCGAAAACATCGGCGATGAGGACGGGCATTGCCCGTCCGACGACGGTCATCGACGGAAGCAGTGGTTGCACGGCAGCTGGTAGAAACTGATGTGTACGTCCCAGACCGTCAAGAATGTCGCCGATCACCGGCGTGTACAGCGAGTTAGCTACAAGTTCAAACCTCGCGGTCTCTTCCCTCGGTAATGTTGTCATTTTTTCCTCTCATGCTGCAGCCATGCTGCCGTTGATTTCGAGGTCTGACCGGGGTGACGGCCTCTTTACATGCCCCTGCGCCAGCTGGAAAATCACGACGGCGATCAGCAGCAGCCGGTGCGGCCGCAGGTATTCAACAAGCAAGTTCCAGAGCATGCGCAGCTCCAACCTGGCGCAGTGTCCACAAAACGTGGTCCGAGGGTCAGTTTACGTTTACGTCCGGGGGCTGGGACTTTGGCTGGGGTTTTTCGGGAACAACTGCCGGTTCTCCCAGATCGTAGAGGAGGGGCCACGCGCCCTTGCTGAGCCTGAACCCCTCGTACCTAAAGCGCTGCCGTAAGGCGCTCGATGTAGGCGATGGCGGCGGCAATTCCCATATCAAGGCCCGAAGCAACCCTGTCCGAGGTGCCGCTTGCTGGTGTGGTTGAGGTAGGGCTGGCCGTCGGCACTTGCAGCCCACAACGGACCCGGTGAGCCGGCAGCGATGGCGGAGCCCCAAACCTAGGCGTCGAGCATCGAAATGACCCCCAGTTGTTGGCTTCCTGGAATTCCAGCCTCTGTCAGGACCATTGCAAGGGTTTCAGATGGCAAGCGTCGGAACGTCGTCCACGATGCGGCCAATGAGGATGGGAATCGCTGCCGGATATCGGCCCAGCGCGTCCCGGCAGGAGCGCACCCAGAACTCGATCCTCGCCTGCCATGGCGATGGGCCTGTCTGGAGTGACGAAAGGTTGAAGCTCTTGTAGAAACTCTCCCGCAGGGCGTTGATGAGTGGGTGCCGTTCAGGAGCCGCTGGCCTGTGGTCACTTGTCGGGCTGATGACGGGATGCATGTAGCGGAAGCTCGAGCTCCTTAGCGGATGCTTGGGTGATGGTTGTCTTGGCCGGTATGGAGGGTCGATTCTCGACTTCCTAGGATCAGTTCTGCCGTTTCGACGAGGGTGTGTTTTGTTCCGAAGGCCCCTGGTTTGGTGAGGATGAGCGGCCATTTGGACCGTGGAATGGTCACTGCGAAGGGTACTGCCGGGGAGCATTCTCCTTCGATGGTCAGGGAGTTCAGCCCGAGCTTGTCGAAAATCGCACCGGTGGTTTCGCCACCGATCAGGTAGATGGCGTAGCCAGCAGCGGTGTCCATCGCCTGGGCGAAGGGGATGGCCAGACGATCGGCGAGGTCCCGTTCATTCCATCCAACCCGGCGGCAGTGGGCTGTGACCTCCTGGCCGGTACGCTGTGCATCAGTGTGCACGACCAGGAGCTTTGCCCTGGAGGACTGGATAAGTGCCGTTGCCCGTTGTGCTTCTTCCTCTTCACCGCCAGTGAGGATCCTTTGCATGTCCAGGACCATTTCTTCCGCCCCTGCTTCGACCAGTTGAGCAAGCTGCGCAGCTGTGGTGGCCGAGGCGGAGCCGGCCACCACGAGCATTCCGGGGACGGTTGGAGGACTGTAGCGTGTCCTTGTTTCACGTCTCAGATAGGCGGTGGCGAGTGCTGCACCAAGGCCGTAGGTGCCTCCAAACGAGACGATCCCTGCCTCTGCCGCACCGGCGGCCAGGGTGGCGAGATCAGCGTCCGTTTCAGCGTCGGCGACCACTGTCCCGTCCGGGTTTTCCTGCAGCCAGTCGGTGACTGCCTGGCGTCCCTGCCGGACGGTGTCGAGTTTGAGGGTGGCAAGCGGTCCGTCAAGGGAGGAGGACAGCAGTTCAAGAACGTTCTTGCCCGGACCTCGGGGGGTGAACTGCTGTCCGTCCCGCAGGGTTAGTCCCACTTCGGGGCAGGCGGGGGCGATCAGGAGCCGGCCCCGGCAGTTCGCGGCGAACGCGGCGAGTTCGATCGCTACGTTTCCCTTCAGGGTGCTGTCTATTTTTTTCATGGTTACAGATGTCCCGGCTTGCGAAAGGATTTCCGCGGCTTTTTTGAGCCGCTCCACCGCTACGTCAGGGGGGCTGTAGCGTGTGCCTGTTTCGACCACGATTGAACGCCCGGGCCTTGGCGCTTGCCCTAGCCCTACGACGTCGACGGGGTGTCCTAGGCAGGCTATTTCGCCCCCGATGGCCGCTCCTCCCGTCAGGTCATCGGCGATGATGCCAATATGGCTGCTGGTACTGGTCATGCCGCTGCCGCCGATGACGTCGCTGCGAGTTCACCTGCCAGGTTGGCCGCCCGGGCCAGCAGGGAGGGATCGGCTTTGCCCTGCCATGCGATGTCGAAAGCCGTGCCGTGCCCTGCCGTTGTGCGGATGATCGGCAGGCCGGCCGCGTAGGTGACATATCCGTAGCGCTTGAGGGGGATGGTGCCTTGGTCGTGGTACATCGCGAGGACTGCGTCATAGCGCCCTGCTTCCGCTGCAGCGAAAAGGCTGTCCGCGGCCAGCGGGTCGCTGAGGTTCATGCCCGCGGCACGGCATTTTTCCAGGGCAGGTTTGACGTGTTCAATCTCCTCGGTCCCAAAAACCCCGTTCTCCCCTGCATGAGGATTCAGTCCGGCGACGCCGATCCGAGGCTCGGCCACGCCGAAATGATCCCGCATGGCTGTGTGGAGCTCGCCCAGGATCCTTTCAATGCGGTCGGCCCGGACACGGGCTACAGCTTCGAGCATGGAACAGTGGGCACTGACCAGGCTGACCCTCAGTGGCCCGCCGACCAGGATGGTATGAAATGCCTCCGTCTTGGTCAGGTGGGCGTAGATTTCGGTCTGACCCTCGAAGTGGTGGCCTGCTGCGTTGAACGCCTCTTTGTTGGCAGGTGCAGAACAGACAGCGGCGACCTTGCCTTCCAGGGCCAGGCGGGCGCTCACCTCAATGGCATCGACCGCTGCCTGGCCACAGGCTGCCGCCACCTGGCCCGGCACGACCGCCGCCGAGTCCATCGGTACGTCCAGAACGTAGGCGACGCCTGGATCAGAGCGTGCAGCCAGGGGATCGGTGACCACCCGGATTTCCACGTCCAGGCCGGCCGCATCGGCGACGCGGCGCAGGAGTTCGGACGACCCGATCAGCAGCAGCGGCCGGGAAGGCATATGAGCCGGCTCTGAGGCGATGCGGAGGCTTAGCTCGGGACCGATCCCGGCTGGATCACCAATGGTCAGAGCTACAGGGGCGTTATCAGTCATTGTTCTGTCCGTTCACTCGTGCCGCAATTCCCAGCTTTCCCGGAGACAGTACTCCGGCCGGATCCAGTGCGTCCTTGATTTTTTCGAGGACCTGCAGGGCCGTTCCGTGTTCCTGGGACATCCAGTCTTTCCTGGCCTCGCCCACACCATGGTGATGGCTGACCGATCCGCCGGTCGCGACGACGGCCTGGAGGGCAGCATTCCATGCCTGCCGATACCGCTCAAGTACTTCCTCGCGGTCCTTGCCGCTGGTGAAGAAGATGAAGTAGACCGCTCCACCGTTGGGGTAGAAGTGCGAATAGTGAGCGTAGGCCTTGTCCACGTAGGGGGCCATGGCTGTCAAAACCCTGCTATGGAGTCCTGCCAGTTCTGGCCAGCCCGCAGAGACCTCGATGGCGTCAGCAATATTTGTTTCTCCCGCGTTGCCACGATCGAGCCAGCTGGCGTCAAAGCGGGTGCGTTCCCACGTCTCGCCGGGTCCCGTACCAAGGTCGGTTCCGCGGTGATCGGCTGCCACGCTGAGAGCGACGGCTTCTTCTGTGGCCGTGACGGCCTCGTGCCCGTCATGGCCGAGAATGAGCAGCGCGCGGCCTTCACCGTCGATTCCGGCACGCTCGTAAATATGTGCCGCCTCGTCGCCGTCATAAAGCCGGATCACCGCCGGGGTCACACCGGCATCCAGCACGCCACGCACCGTCGCCAGTCCGTCGGCAAGTTCGTCGAACGCTACGCCCCGGAACCGGCTGGCCCGGGCAAGAGGAAAGGTGCGCAAAGTGACGGAGGTGATGACGCCAAGAGTTCCCTCACTGCCGACGAAAAGCTGGGCAATCCCGGGCCCTGTGGAAGATCGGGGAACGGCGTGGGTCCTGACAATGGTGCCGTCAGCCAGTACAACTTCCAGCGCCACCAGCAGGTCTTCGATGTTTCCGTACTTGCTGCTGAAAGTCCCGGACGACTTTGTCGCGACCAGTCCGCCGACGCTGGCCAGCGCAAGGGACTGCGGGTAGTGCGGGATGCGCCTGCCGCGGGCATTGAGGGCAGCCTCCAAATCAGCTGCCAGCATGCCTGCTCCCGCTGTAACTTCCCCGCGTTCATCGTCGAACACGGGGGCCTCGTTCAGGCTGCCAAGGTCCAGCGAAATGAAGAGTCCATCGTTGACGACTCCACCGACAACTCCTGAACCGGCACCGAAAGGGACAACGGAAATACCCTCGTCGTGCGCTATTTGGAGTACTTTCGCCACGTCCTCCACGCTGGCGGGAGCGACGACCGCGGCCGGCAGATGCCGCTCCTGGTCGTTGTCCGACCACTTAGCGGCCTCAGGCCAACGGTCCCGGGACCGGGCCAGACGATCGTTGGCTCCGGTGGTTACAGCTACCGACGGGGCTGAGCTTTGCAGGCGCGTCAGGAACCGCTCGCTGCGTTCCGGGGCTTCAACTTTTGCATGTGCGGGACTGCTCATTGATCTTTCTCCTGTTCGGGTCTGGCAATATCTACAGAATACTGTATTTTGTTTGTAAGGGAAATCACAGAGAGGTGAAACCAATGTCCCCTATACGAGATGTACGAAAGCGGTTCCATGCAGGAGCCAATGAAACCCCCGCCCGTCAGGGAGGGTTCCGGTTGCGCTGGGTCATTCTCGGCATGACCGCGCTCCTGTTGGTCCTTAACTACGCCGACCGGGCAGCGCTCGGCGTAGCGGGACCGCAGATGCTGGAAGAGCTCGGACTGAGCAAGGCCCAGTTCGGCCTGATTGCCAGCGCGTTCTTCTTCGGCTACGTTCCCTGCGCCTTCCTTGGCGGGTGGCTCTCGGACCGCTACGGGCCGCGGTCGATCATGGGCGTAGCCGTCGCTTGGTGGTCCCTGTTTACGGCACTGACGGCTGCCGGTACAGGCTTCATCAGCCTGCTGGTCATCCGTGTTCTCTTCGGATTCGGAGAGGGACCGCAGGGTTCGGTGTCGACCAAGACAATGCACAACTGGTTCCCGCAGCGGCAGATGGGAACGGCCATGGGCATCGTTCAGGGGGCAACGCCCCTGGGCGGGGTGGTGGGCACCCCGCTGGTGGTGTGGCTGCTGAGTATCGGGGACTGGCGGCTGTCCTTTATTGTGCTCGGCGCCATTGGTGGTCTGTGCACTATCGGCTGGTTCGCGGTGGTTCGGGACCGCCCGGATATTCACCCGTGGGCGCGCGCCCACGACGTCGAGGAGCAGCGTGAGCGTATTGATTCAGCGGCGGAACCGGCGTCCGAAAGTGAAGAACCGCCTCCGTTGCGACATTACTTCAAGATGCCCATCATCTGGTCCACCGCGATCGCATTCTTTGGCTATGCCTGGGTCCTGTACACCTTCCTGACCTGGTTCCCGGTCTACCTCACGCAGGAACGTGGCGTGAACCTTAAGGAACTGGCCATAGCAGGCACCATTCCTTGGGTTTTCGGTGTGGTTGGCTTCGTTGTGGGCGGACTCATCACAGACCGGATTGCCAGCAAAACCGGAAAGCCGGCCGCCGCCCGGGCACTGATGATCGTGGTTGGGCTGACCGTCACCGCGGTGATGTTTGCCCTGATCGGGCTGGCAACTACTACAGTCGTTGCCGTAACACTCATGGCCGCGGTGGTCTTCGTGCTTTACCTGACAGGTGCGCAGTACTTTGCCATCGTCGCCGATATCGTTCCCGGCCGCCGCGTCGGTGGTGTGATGGGTTTCGTCCACGCGATTGCCAATCTGGCGGGCATAGCTGCGCCGGCCATCGTCGGCGCGATCATCGACAACACCGGTTCCTGGGCAACAACCTTCACCCTCAGCGGTGCCGTGTGCATCCTTGGGGCGGCTCTGATGGCCATCTTTGGCCGCTCGAAGAAGGTAGCCCAGGTCGGGTAATGTGAGGGTCCATGGACGCGACCGTCAGGCCAGTGCCAAGTGCATCATCGCCGGCCCGTGTGGCAGAAACGCCCCAGCAGCGGGCGATGGCTGGTGTTGCCCTGACGATCCTCACAACTGATATCGGGTCCCGGCTGCCAAACGTCGACAAGTTCCGCTCCAGCATTGGAGTCGGAGCCGGAACGGTGCAAAAGGCACTTCAGGACATGCAACAGAACGGGTGGGTAACCCTCGATCCGAAGCCGCGGCAAGGAACCTTCCTCATCAGCCGGCGCAGCGGTGAGCTATGGCGTATCGCGGGGTTACCCACCCTTTCAGTGCTGCTTCCACTGCCCAACAGCTGGGAATTTCAAGGTCTCGCCACCGGACTGCGGTCCGAACTGGACCGCTTGGGCATCCCCTCTACATTCCTCTACGGGCACGGCTCCGAACAGCGCATTACCGCACTGCAAAACGGTCTGGCCCATATCGCTGTCATGTCCCTGGGAGCGGCCGAACGCTGGACAGCAAAGCACGAGGACATATCCATGCAAACGGTCCTCCCGCCAGGCAGTTACTACGCGGCAGAGTCTGTGCTGGTAATGGCCCGCGCATCACGCCAGGAAGTCGGCGAGGACATACGCATAGGCGTCGACCGGATGTCAGTCGATCACACCATCCTTACCAAAGCCGAGTTCCCGGATCACAAGTACGTAGAAGTCAGTTACGCGCAAGTCCCGTCAGCCCTCAACCGGGGAATTATCGACGCAGCCGTCTGGCACCGTACGGCTTTGGGCCTTTCACTCGATGACCAGGGACTCATAGCCTGGCCCCTTGAACAACCGGCCTCCCGCACCCTCAGCGAAGGGATTAATTCGGCGGCGATCCTCGTGAAAACCACCGATCAGGCCACAAAGGGCGTACTACGCGAAATCGACGTGAACGGACTATTGGAAATCCAACGCGGTGTGGTCGCGGGGGACGTGATGCCGCTCTACTAACCGCCCCGGACACGGGCGATTGTCGGCGAGCGGTTCAAGAGTTCCAGCACTGGGGGCTCCCATCAGAGCGCGCTTAGTACATGGCGCGGCGTCGGGGGTGCTCACACCAGGAAGCGGGAACGGACGGCTGGCCTCAGCCCGGATCCGGGGCGTTGCTAATAGGCCCGTCCACCGTCCGCATACTGAGTCGGCAGCAGCCCCTACGCCAGGGACAACAGGAATGAGGCTACGAACCCGGCCGCCGTGCTCAATGCCACTGCCGGTCCCCCGTGTTCAAACGCTTCAGGCATTATGGTGTCCGCGAGGGCGGCGATCACCGCTCCAGCCGCGAAAGCCAGCGGCAACGAAATCGTCTCAGGACTGCTGCCGGAGAGCGGGCCGGCACCGAGCACTACGGCAAGGATGAGTACCACTGAGCACACGCCCCAGAGCCTGATGATGGCGGCCGTGGACATCCCCTGGCTGCGCATCGATGCTGCCCCCACAAGGGCCTCGGGCAGATTGGAGACGAAGATCGCGGCCAGCAGCGCCAGACCGCCGGTCCCCTCTCCCAGCGAAACGCCAAGAGCGAGATTCTCCGGCACCCCATCCAGGGTGGCGGCAGCCAGCAAAGCCAGGCCCGCCGTACCGCGGGTGGACGCCGCGGACGGGGCATGCCCCTCGGCGGCTGCGTCCGTGTCGAGCTTGGGACTGCCCCGGTATTCATCCGCGGGAACCGGCTTCGATCCAGCCTGGGCCCACCGGTCGAGCAGCGCGCTTAACGCCGTGAAGACCACGGCACCAACGAACAGGCCAATCCCGGCGCGCCACGCTCCGCCGCGTTCGTAGGCATCCTCGAACAACTCGAAAGTCAGGGCAGTGATCAGGGCGCCGGCCGCGAAGGACAACACCATGGCCAGGACGCGCTTCGGCAGTTCAAAACGCACGCCCGCGAAGGCCCCCAGCACCAAAGCACTGGCAGTCACCACGCCGAAAAGCAGCGACATCCCCACAGCCACATTATGGATGGCCGCGGAATGGACCACAACAACCAAAAAGCCTGTGAAGCCGAGTGCCCCACGATGAGTGTCACGGCCTCAGCCGCGCGTCAAAGCGCCGCCGGTACTCCCTGGGGGTTGTGGAAAAGGCGGCGCCCAAGTTCTGGCGCAGGGTGCAGGGGTGACATAGCCGCCACCCGTTCGGCATCGAGCACTGTCCGGTACATCTTTAAGACCGGCTCAGAAAAACCCCTGCTTATCGAACCGGGAGGGGGCTGCTGCCGTTGGGGCTTTCGCTGGCGCCCTCGAGAGTTTTCACGAGCTTGCCAACCTGGATGACGGCCGCCCTGATCTTCTCGGGATCGCTGATCGTCAGGAACTGCAGCATGAGGCCGTCAAGGGCGGCAAAGATGGCCAAGGAGGCCCCGTCGTCGACGTTGAGGCCCCGTTGCCGCAGCGCATCTTCAACGGTGCTCATGTAGTTCGCGTAAAGGCGCTCCACCAGGGCGCGCACCTCGGGATTGCGCCGGGATTCGAGAAGCATCTCGAACTGGAAGAGTTGCAGCTCCGGTTCCCGCGACACCGTTGCGAGGAGAGAATCGGCGAAGTTCTCGTCAAAGTCCGCGATCTTTTCCAGGCCCGTCTCCTCAATGGACCGCTGGATGGCCCACTCCATGGTGGCGGCCAGAAGACCCTCGATGGAACCGAAATGGTGCGTTACAAGGGTGTGGTTCACTCCTGCCCGGGACGCAACGGCACGGTACGTAACCCCACGCAGACCCTTTTCTCCGACCACCTCGATCACTGCGGACAGCAAGGCATCGCGCCCGTCTCCATAAGGCAAGCGGGTTGACGGCTCGTTCATGCACCGAGTCTAGCCCTCGTGGCGCGGCCAAGAAAAAGCATTGACAGCCAGAACTAAACAAACGTATAGTTTCGGTTGTGGCTGATATCACGCAATAAGTTCAGCCAGCTCGAGCAGATTTCCTTTCCCGTGGAACGCACCGTCGCGAGCCAGCAAGGGACCTTCCAACACTTCTGCATATAGGCCCTGCGCCGTGCACTTTCTTGAAAGAGCCAATCGGATGACCCAAGAACCAGTCGGAATCTCTACACGCCCGCTGCAAGAGGATCCACCACCTGCCTCGACCTCCCCGAGGTTGAGGCCCAACAAACTCGGCGTCATAGCAATCGCGTTTTTTGCCATTGCCGCAGCCGCCCCCATGGCCGCAGTGGTGGGGGCCAGCCCGGTACTGTTTTCGGCCAGCGGCCCCGGAACACCGGTCATATACGTGATTGCGGCGCTGCTGGTTGCTCTCTTCTCCGTCGGTTACCTGCGGATGAGCCAGCACATCACCAACGCGGGCGGCTTTGTCGCTTACATGGCCAAGGGACTGGGCAACAAGTGGGCAACTGGCGGGGCCGGGATCGCCATCCTGACCTACCTCAGCCTTCAAGTTGGGCTGTGGTCCCAGTTCGGCGACTTTGCGCAGTTGCTGATTGAAGGCCTCACGGGCATTAGCCTGCCGGTTTACTTCTGGATCGTGGCATTGCTCGCTGTGGTGACGGGCCTGACCATGCGGGGCGTCGACGCGAGCCTGAAGGTGCTGGGAGTCCTCATCCTTGGTGAAGCCTTCGCGGTAGCGGCCCTCGTGGTGTCACTCGTTGCCCAGAAGGGGCTGGGGATCTTCACCTTTGAAGGCTTTACGGGGTCCAGTGTCTTCGGTCCGGGCCTGGGCATTTCCCTGCTGTTTGCCTTCGCTTGCTTCACCAGCTTCGAAGCAACCGTGGTTTTCGCCGAGGAGGCAAAGAACCCCCGGCGCACCATCCCCCGGGCCGCTTACTTTGTCATCGCCTTCATCGGCATCTTCTACACCATCTCAACCTGGGCCATCAGTGGAGCCATCGGCATCGACAACATCCAAACCGTCGCCACCGAAAATCCCGCAGGAATGGTCTTCGATCTCGCTGAATCCAGCGCAGGGTATTGGCTGAACCTGACCATGCAGATCCTCGTTGTCACCAGTTTCCTGGCGATGCTCCTGGGCCTGGCCAACATGTTCTCCCGTTACCTGTTTTCCCTCGGCCGTGCCGGAGCCCTGCCAGCCAAGCTGTCGACCGTGTCAAGGACGGGAGCTCCGCACTTCGCAGGGCTCGTGAACGGCCTCGTTGTCCTGGCCATCATCAGCATCTTCCTGCTGGCAGGTGCGGACCCGATCACAACGGTGTTCGCTTGGTTCGTCGCCCTGGGCACTGCGGGGTTCATCACCATCCTGTTGGTGACATCAGCGGCGATCGTCGTGTTCTTCGCCAAAAACCGCATGCGGGACAACCTCTGGGTCACCGTGATCGCACCGTCCCTGTCCTTCCTGGCCTTCATCGTTATTGGCTACCTGACCCTGGACAACTACGACGCCCTGCTCGGCGGCGCAGGCGGGGTGGCCCGGTGGCTCCTGCTCGGCATCCCGCTCTTCTTCGTGGCCGGGATCGCCCGCGGCGCACAAAAGCCGTCCATCAATTTCGCCGCCGTCATCGGCTGACCCGGCACACCACCATCAGACCAGTACCAACCAGCATCAAAAGAACAAGGAATCAGGACATGACTTCAGCTGACATCCAGGACTACATCCCCGAAGATCAGTGGCCCCCCGTCTCGGCAATGCTGGAAGGCTTCGGCGACCAGACCCTGCCCGCCTCCCCCGCCCTGGCCGGCACGGCTTTGAGCCTCTCGGACGAGGACGGTTTCGAGGCCGGGTACGTTTTCGACGATGAATCCTCCCTCGCATGGACCGTAAGGCGCGGCGAGGTCGGCACCAGCGGAACCGCCAGCTACAAGGCGATCGAAGCCCGGCCCGGCATTTTCATCATCGACTTCATCCGAGGCGAAGGTCCGGCCGCAGAAAACGTCACCATCATCGCGGACCGCAACACGGGGGCCACAACAACCGGTGTTTCCCGGTTCGTCACCGTGGACGGCAGGACGCGGAGCACCACCGATTTCAGCCAGGCCAACACCGGGGCTTCCGCCGTAAGGCACGAGCGCTCCACGGCACTGGTCGGAAAGCGCATCTACTACCGCTACAGCGACGTCGAAACGTACGAACACATCTACCTCAACGCGGGCACGTTCACTTGGAACTGCGTCCGCGGCGGCGAGGCAGGGCTGGCCGATACTGACCGTTGCATGACCTGGGAAGTGGCAGACGACCTCTTCATCTTTTTCTGGACCGAAAAGGTGATGTGCGTCGAAGCCGTGCTGCTGGTGGACCTGCGCGAGCAGCGCTCCATCGGCCGGATGTTCGGCTGGGACGATCCCGCGGGAGAACCCGTCATCCTGCCCTTCAACTCCCGGCTCAGCGTCCTGAACACCACTGAATACCCGCAGGACTTTCAGAAGCATTAGTCCCCGTACTCGAAGAGGAGTAAAGAATGAAAACGTACGAATCATTGCTTGACGAGGTCACCGCATTCTCTGGTAAGACCCGCATCATCCTTGACCCTGCTACCGGTGAGATGGTGGGTGAGGCGCCCGTTCATGACCTGGAGTACCTTGAGCAGGCAGTTGCCGGCGCGCGGGCTGCCCAGCCGGCGTGGGCTGCGTCGGGCCACGACGCCCGGTCCGCCGCGCTCCTCAAGGCGGCCGACGCCGTCGAACGCTCCGCCGAAGAGCTCGCGCACATCCTCTCCCGGGAACAGGGCAAGCCGTTGAACGGGCCGAATGCACGATTCGAGGTAGGTGCCTGCGCAGCATGGCTGCGCGCCGCGGCCACTATTCGGTTGGCGCCCGAAATGATTGTTGATGACGGAGAGACCCGGGCGGAGCTGCACTACAAGCCCATCGGCGTTGTCGGTGCCATCGGCCCCTGGAACTGGCCCATGATGATCACCGTCTGGCAGATCGCCCCCGCCCTGCGGATGGGTAACGCGGCTGTGGTCAAGCCCTCGGGCAACACCCCGCTGAGCGTCCTGGCCTTAATCAAGGTCATCAACGAAGAGCTGCCCGAAGGTTTGCTGTCAGTAGTCTCCTGCGGCCGCGAAGTCGGCGCACGCCTGACCAACCACCCCGCCATCGGAAAGATCATGTTCACCGGCTCCACCGCAGCCGGCAAGGCCATCATCAAATCCTCCGCTGACACCGTCAAGCGCCTCACCCTGGAACTTGGCGGAAACGACGCAGGCATCGTCCTGCCCGACGCGGACCCCAAAGCCATCGCCCAGGACCTCTTCTGGGGCGCTTTCATCAACACCGGCCAGACCTGCGCGGCTCTGAAGCGCCTGTACGTCCACGAAGACATTTACGACGCCGTCTGCGAAGAACTCACCGCCGTGGCTGCCGCAATGCCGATGGGCAACGGCCTGGACGAGAACAACGTTCTGGGCCCCCTCCAAAACCAGTCCCAGTACGACATCGTCGCCGACCTCGTGCAGGCAGCGAAGGACTCCGGGGCACGCGTGCTGCTTGGCGGAAACCCCGACACCAGCCAGCCCGGCTACTTCTACCCCACCACCCTGGTCGCGGACATCGACAACGACAACCCACTCGTTGCCGAGGAACAGTTCGGCCCCGCACTGCCCATCATCAAATACAGCACCATCGACGAAGCCGTGGACAAAGCCAACGGACTCGACGTCGGACTGGGCGCCTCGGTCTGGTCCTCCGACCTCACCACTGCAAGGGAAGTCGCCGGCCGGCTTGAGGCCGGCACCGTCTGGATCAACAGGCACGGCGCCGTGGACCCTCGCATCCCCTTCGGCGGCGCCAAACAGTCCGGCTATGGCCTCGAATTCGGCGTCGAAGGCCTCAAGGCACTCGGCGTACCGCAAGTCATCAACGGTTAAGGACTTCCACCGCCCCTTACAACGAGGCCGCTGCTGCTGTTCCTTGCCCGGACGGCAGCGGCGGTCCCTGGGTACGCCAGTCCGAGAGCACGGCGAGCTGACAGAATCCGACCGTTCTTTGATGCTCCTCGATGAGGTGTTGTACGCGGCCTTTGTTGCTCATGCGATCCCATTCTTCTTGTCCCAATTGGGCATGTCACCGGGCAGTCAGTTTGCTTGGTCAAGCGCCAGGATTCAGTGACTCCCGCAGTTGTTGCAGCGCGCCATGAACGACGGTCTCGGATCGATGGATCTCCCGTACATTCATCCCGGTAAACTCCTTCACCGCACGTCGCATGCCTTGCACATTGGTGAATCCGGAGGATGCCGCAATTTCTGCGTAGGTGATCCTTTTGTCATCAGCCTGAAGGAGGAGCTCGAGCGCTTTCCGCGTTCTCAAGGCTCGTATGCGCTCCCCCAAGCGGAGTTCTTCATTCTCGAAAAAATAGAACAAAGAGCGACGGGAGAGGTTGAACCTTTCGGCGACCATGGTCACGTCCAGATCGGGGTTGTCATAGCTCGCATCCAGGTATTTCTTTATAGCCCGGCTTAGTGCGGGTCTTTGGGCCTCATCGTCCACCAGCGTTTCGAGCAGGGAACCGACAAGGGTTGCCATCACGGAACGGAGGATTTCCGCGGTTCCCGATGTTTCGCGGTCGATGCCTGGCCGTTTCCAGCTCATCAGCGCAGGGATCACGAAAGCGCCCACAATTGGATGTTTTGCAAGGTCAGGAAGGCCAAGCAGGGAGCGCAGCGCAGCCTCGCTCACATTCAGGCTGCTGCGGTCGATGTTGACCTGCAAGGCGTGAAAGCCTTCGGGGGCATCAAAACTTCCACCAAGCGAGGTATCTATGAATCTCACGGAGCCCGGTGATACTGGCTCAGGCACGCCGTTGTGAGCGAGCATCAGGCCGGGCGCTTTGCGGAAGTAGGCCAAGCGTAGATCGGTGCTGTCGGGATTAGGCATCCATAAGCCCCGCGCAGGGGCGTTGTGTATTTCTATGAGGCTGAAGCCCGGACCGGCAAGATTAATGGCTGAAGGATTAAAGGACACCGAAGTCCTAGGTGCCGACTTTTCCAATCGCATGGGGGTTTCGACGGCACTGCCGTACCACACTCGCCAGTGCTCGAATCTCTGTTCAGGGCTGAGCCCCTCCGGCACTTTATAGAGTCGCAGACGGCCGCTGTTCTCGTTATCAGACTGAGGCATGCCATCCTCCTGGACCCCCTGATCTTTACGGCGGCCTTCAGAATTGCCACGACATTGTGGCGGCTCATAAGACCGGCCGGAAAAGACTTCAGCTGTCAGGACCATTTTACCCGCCTCCACCTCTTGATATGGCGGTGCTCACAGAAGGACCCAGCCCGCCGTTTTACACCACTTTCTGCAGATCGTGGGTATCGTCATGTCCGGCGAAATGCAGCGTGTTCGCGAGGTCATTGACCCGGTGAGGGGCGAGGGCATATTCGACGGCCAAGATGCTTGCCCCAATCACTCCAGCTTCCGGCCCGGTTTCAGACTGGGTGATATTCAGGTGCTGGGTCGCCAATGGTGTGGAGCGTGCATAGACCGTTTCACGTATTCCAGCGATCAGATGTTCTCCGGACTGCGACAGCGATCCGCCCACCACAATTAGCGCCGGGTTGATGAAGCTCACGCACATGTTGAGCATTTCCCCGATGTCGCGTCCGGCCTGTCTGACGGCTTGAATAGCAGCCATATCGCCGGAACGAACGAGCGAGACGACGTCATTTCCGGTGATTGCCTCGAGTCCGTTCCCGCGGAGCTGCGCGGCGATGGCCGGGGTGCCTGCAATGGCCTCCAGGCAGCCACTCTTGCCGCAGCGACAGAGAATTCCTGCACCCCTGGAAACGGCGATATGGCCGACGTCTCCAGCGACCCCTGCCGCACCTCGCTGCAACATTCCCCCACTTACTACCCCGGAGCCGATACCGGTGGCGACCTTAAGGAAGATCATGTTGTCCTCATTAGGCCAGCGCGCGGCCCGTTCGCCGAGGGCCATGAGATTGACATCGTTATCGACGAGGACGGGAACGTCAAAGGTCTGCCGCACGTAGGCGGGGACATCGAATCCATCCCATCCCGGCATTATCGGCGGGCTGGTCGGCTTTCCGGTTGAGTGTTCAACGGGACCGGGCAGCCCGATACCGACAGCGATGATATCCGCTGTTGAACACTCCATCACGTGCAAATGGCCCTTCAGCGTCATCATTAGCCAATCCAGAACAGCTTCCGGCCCGCATGAAATCTCAAGTTGTTCGGTGGCTTCCACCAGCACCCTTCCCGACAGGTCGGTGAGTGCAACAGTGGCGTGTGTGGCGCCGACATCAGCGGCAGCGGCAAACTTTGCCCCCGGATTGAAAGCTAGTCGCGCCGAGGGACGGCCTCCGGTGGAAGGGGCATCGGATACGGGAACAACCAGTCCGAGTTTTAGGAGCGGCTCCAGGCGGGAACTGATGGCAGCCCTGCCCAAGCCGGTTACGCCGGCCAGCTCTGCCCTGGTTCGTGGACGTCCGTCCCGAAGGATATGTAAAAGTTCGCCGGGACCGCCGTTGTCCATGTTTCTCCGTTTCGGGGCTCGATGATGTGGACGGTGAGGCTGAGGCCGTGACAACAGGCTCACAGGACCCCGAGAGGGGCCGCTTCTCACCCAGTGTCAAGCCGCCCGCTTGTGTCCGTCCACTCATCGATACCCGCAGCATCAAAAAGTGCAACTTTGCCGCGCATTCCAACTCCCTAAGCGTCAAAAGGTGCAGACTTTTGCTGATGCCCTGACTAAAGCCAAGTGCTGCATGCCACTGTTTTGGCCATGGAAAACAACAGAACCACGACAACCTCCTCCCCATTGCGGGCCGGGTTCGTCGGTGCCGGGTTCATGGCTGAGGTGCACAGCAGGGCCGCTCGTGCTTCAGGGGCGGAAATCGCCGCCATCGCATCCTCGAATCCTGCCAGTGCCGCCCGTGCCAAAGACCGCTTGGGCGTCGGACAGGCATACGCATCCGTCCAGGACCTCCTCCGGGACGACACGATCGACGTCATCCACGTCTGCACCCCGAACTCAACGCATCACGCGCTGGCCGAGGCCGCGCTCAAAGCAGGCAAGCACGTTGTCTGTGAGAAGCCCCTGGCGACCAACCTGCAGGATGCCGCCGAACTCGTGGAGCTGGCTGATACGGCCGGAATGGTTGCAACCGTTCCCTTCGTCTACCGGTTCCACCCGATGGTCCGGGAAGCCCGGGAACGCATTGCATCCGGCCAGACGGGACAAATCTTCACCATTCAGGGTTCCTATCTTCAGGATTGGCTTCTGAGCCGGGAGGACGATAACTGGCGGGTCGACGCCGGTCTTGGCGGCCCCTCACGGGCGTTCGCCGACATCGGGTCCCACTTGTGCGACCTCCTCGAATTCGTCAGCGGTGAACGGATATCACGGGTCGGGGCCTTGAGCCGCACAGTATTCTCCGGCCGGGCAAACAATAGGGACGTCCAGACCGAGGACCTGGTTGCGGCTGTCTTCACCACTGAGGGCGGCACGGTGGGAAACCTCCTGGTCAGCCAGGTTGCGCCTGGACGGAAGAACCGCCTGATGATCGAGATTTCGGGTGCGGAGAGCACCGTTCAGTTCGACCAGGAAGCCCCGGAGACGTTGTGGCTTGGGAAACGGGCCGGTTCCCAGTTGCTTGTCCGCGACCCGGACGCGCTCAGCCCCGAAGCGGCACGGCTCAGTGTCCTGCCTGCAGGGCATCCGCAGGGTTATCAGGATGCTTTCAATGCATTTGTCGCCGACACCTACGCCGCAATCCATGGAGACATCCGCGAGGGCCTGCCCACCTTCCGGGACGGCCTCAGGTCAGCCGTCCTCACCGAAAGCATCATCGAATCCAGCAAGGGCGGCGAGTGGGCCGACGTCCCATATGTGAAAGAACTAGAAGGAGTGCAGCAATGAAAATCATCCAGGTAGGCCTCGGCGCGTGGGGCGCTTCATGGCTGAACGTTATTCACCAAAGCAAAACCTGGGAGCTGGCCGGCGTTGTCGACGTCAACCCCGAGGCCGTACGGGCCGCAGGTGAACAGTACGGAATCCCCGCTTACGGCACTATCCAGGAAGCGCTGAAGCACAAGGAAACGTTCGACGCTGTCCTGGTCATCGTTCCGCCCGAATACCATGCAGCCGTGGCCATCCCGGCCCTTGAGGCCGGCGTGCACACACTGATAGAGAAGCCCCTCGCCCACAACCTTGAAGACGGCATCCGCATCATCGAAGCGGCAGAAAAGTCCGGCAAACAGGCTATGGTGTCGCAGAACTACCGTTTCAAGCGCGCCGCGCGCACCGTTCAGCGCCTCATCCGCGAAGGGGTCATCGGAGACCTCGAGCACGTCTTCGTCGACTACAAGAAGAACCCGCCATTCGAAGGGTTCCGGCTCGAAATGGACGAACCCCTCATCGTCGACGCCATGATCCACCACCTTGACCAGCTCCGTGGCATCGTCGGTATTGAACCCACCACTGTCCGGGCGCGCTCGTGGAACACTGGCACTTCCAGGTTCAAGGGCAACGCCTCCGCGGTGGTGCAATTCGACTGCCGCAACGGTGCCCGCGTCGTATACACCGGTTCATGGAGCTCCTACGGCCCGCAAACCAGCTGGGACGGCGACTGGGAAATCCAAGGCAGCAAGGGCGCCATCACCTGGAAGAACAACGAAGTCACCATAAACTTCGCCTCACTGTTCGACACCGTTTTCCTCGCCGGAGCGGTGGAACGCTCCGGCGTGATGCACGTCGACCTGGACCCGTTGCCGGTCGAGGAACGCCTGGGGACCCTCGCCGCATTCCGCGAAGCCATCGAAACAGGGCAAAAGGCTGAGACGGACGTCACCGACAACATCCAGAGCCTGCAGCTCGTCATGGCCACGGCCGACTCCGCCCGCCAGGATGGTGCGGCCATTTCCTTGAAGACCAACGCCGAACTCTTCGGCAACCACTAGCACCTTCCGACCCGAGGAAGTGTCGAATTGACTGGAGATACAACCATGCAGCCACAAACAGCCACCGGCCCCGCCGGTCCGGTTTTCGGGAAGGCTGGCCCCGGAAAATCCCAAGACAACCCGCGTTCACGGCTATCCGTTGTTGGCGACTTCATCGGTGCACAGGGCCTGCTCGTCGTCGTCCTGCTCTTCGGTGTACTGCTGACGTTCCTCAGCCCGGTATTCCTGACCACTGTCAACCTGGTGAACCTGCTCTACCAGTGCACGATCCTGGGTGTGTTCGCCATTGGAATGACCTTCGTGATCCTTACCGGCGGCATCGACGTCTCGGTGGGCTCGACCGCTGCCCTGTCCTCCGTGCTGTCCATGGGCGTGATCGTCAACATGAACATGCCACCGGCAATCGGACTCCTGACCGGCCTCATGGTTGGCGCCGGAGTCGGAGCCCTCAACGGGCTGATGGTCACGAAGCTGGGCATATCCCCGCTCATCGCGACGCTGGCAACACTCTCCGCCGGGTCGGGCATCGCCTTCGCCTACTCCGACGGCGGCAACATCACCCCCGTACCGAAGATGCTCACCGGCCTGGTCAGCGCGAAAATCGCAGGTATTCCCCTGCTCATACCGGCCGTTCTGGTGCTGGCTTTACTGGCCCACCTGGCCCTGACCCGCACCACCTACGGGCGGTCGATCTACGCCGTCGGCGGCAACAAGGAAGCAGCTTTGCTCGCAGGGATCCGCGTCGACCGCGTGACGATGAATGCCTACATCATCGCCGGTCTCTCCGCCGGAATGGCCGGCCTCCTGCTCACCGGCCGGCTGGCCTCCGGAAGCCCCCGCGCCGGCGACGGTATTGAACTAACCGTGATCGCCGCCGTGGTCATCGGCGGAACCAGCCTCTTCGGCGGCCAGGGAAACATCAAGGGCACCCTGCTCGGTGTGCTGTTGATCGCCATGGTCTCCAACGCCGTAAACCTGCTCGGCATCCCCTCGTCCTACGACCGGATTGTCCAAGGCGTCGTCATCTTCGCGGCCGCCGCCCTGGATGTGTACCGCTACAAGTACGTCCAAAAGAACCTGTCACGGAAACGCAAGATCGGGCCGCCGCCGGCGACAGACCCGAAGAAGGCCGGCACCACAGCTGGCGGGCCCGTCACAGAGCGCACCGGTACGCCGGCCTGACACGCCACCTGCCCACACCCCGGCTCACCCGGCACAGCCAAGCATTCAACAGAAAGAGTAAGTCAATGAAGACCTCACCCAAACTTGCGGTCCTTGCGGCAATCTCCGCCGCTGCCATCGCCCTGACCGGCTGCGGCGCACCGAGTGCCGCCCAGGAAGGGGACGACGGAAACAAGACAAAAAAGATTGCCGTCCTGCTCTACAGCCAGAGTTTTGAGTTCATGGTTGCCCTCGGGCAGGGCGTCAAGGATAAAGCGGAGGAACTCGGCGTGGAGGTCACAGTCCTTGACGCCAAAGGTGACTCCAACACCCAGATCAGCCAAATCCAGGACCAGCTCGCCCAGGGCGTAGACGGCATCGTCCTCAGCCCGAACAACTCTGCAGAACTGGTCCCCGGAGTCCAGATGATCCACGACGCCGGAAAGACCGTCACAACGGTCGACTCGGTGATCCCGGGCGACATCGCCGACGCCGCCGTCGCATTCGACAACGAAAAGGCCGGCAAACTTGGCGCTGAAGCATTGGCCAAACTGATGGGCAACAAGGGAACCGTCCTTGAATACCAAGGAGCCAAGGGCGCGTACCACGCCATTCTGCGCGGGAAGGGCTTCACTGAGGGCATCAAGCAGTCCCCCGATATCAAGGTCGTCGGCCGTGACGCCCAGTGGACCGCAGATAACGCCCTGTCCCTGACCGTCGACAACTTCACCGCCGACTCCAGCATCAACGGCCTGTTCAGCCATAACGATGAAATGGTGCGTGGCATCGTCTCCGGCCTCTCACAAATCAACAAAGACGCTCCGGTCGGAGCCGCAAACCACATCCCGCTCGTCGGAGTCGACGGCACACCGCTGGCCCTGGACCGCATCCGCAAGGGCATCCAGGACGCCACGATGGACCAGAACCCGTTCGAAATGGGAGCACTGGCCCTTCAGGCCGAGGTTGATCTGCTGGACGGCAAGCAGGTGCCCAAGATGCAGCTGACCGACACCAAGCTCATCACCAAAGAGAACGTCGATGATCCAAAGCTCTGGGGCAACATCTTCAAGGACTAGAGCCCCAGAGCAGTGACGGCCGGGCCGGGGCTAGTCCCTTGGCCCGGCAGCAACAAACCAATTCCACTTCAAGGAGAAACATGTCCCGCTTCAAGTATTCCTACAACGCCATCGTCTACTACCAGGAAGACATCGCCAAAGGCATCGACCGCGTCGCCCGCTACGGCTACGACGCCATCGAACTCGTAGGAGAACCGGCAACGCACAACGTCGAAGGAATCAACCGCCTCACCAAGGACGCAGGCATCGATGTCAGCTCCATTTGCAGCATTTGGTTCGGCGAGGAACGCGACCTGATCAACCCCAGCGCCGCCAACCGGCAGAAGGCCCTGGACTACGGCAAGTCGGTAGCCGACTTCGCCGCCGCCGTCGGAGCTCCGACCATCATCGTCGGCCCGTCCCCGGTGGGCAAGACCGAGGCCCTGGCCAGCGACGAACAGGAATGGGAATGGGCTGTGGAGAACGTCCGCACCCTCGGCGAATATGCAGCCAGTGTTGGCGTCAACATCACCCTCGAAGCGTGGAACCGCTACGAGACACATTTCCTGAACCGGCTGGACCGTGCCGTTGAACTCCTGGACGCCACCGGCCTGAAAAACGGCGGCGTGCATGGCGACCTCTTCCACATGAACATCGAGGAAGACAGCATTCATGGCGCCTTCGCCCGTGCCGGCAGCAAGGTCAACCACGTCCACCTCGCCGATTCAACCCGTGCAGCCCCCGGCGTAGGACACACCGACTTCCGTCCGACCCTGCAGACGCTGAAGGACATCAACTTCGATGGCTACCTGACCTTCGAGCTCCTGCCCGCCGCGTCGAACCCCTTCGCCATGATGGCACGCGGCGGCCACCTGGAGTTCCTGGACTCCTACACCGAAAAGGCTATTAGCGAAATGAAGAAGCTGGAACAGGAGCTGTGGCCCAATGAGTAAATACGAGTTCGGCGTCAGCACCTTCATCCTCGTCTCCCCGTTCACCGACAACGACGTCGATCAGTTCGATGTCGCCAAGGAGATGGGCTACGACCTGATCGAGGTTTGCATTGAAGACCCCGCCGTGGTCAGCGCGGAAGCACTGAAGAAGGCCTCAGAACGGACCGGACTGCCTGTGTCCATCTGCGGCGCGTTTGGACCGGACCGCGACGTCTCGCACGAGGACCCGCAGAAGCGGCGGCAGGGCATTGACTACCTGAAACTGTGCGTCGACATCGCCCAGGCCGTTGGGTCGCCCCACGTCGCCGGTCCGATGTACTCGGCCACCGGCAAAGCCCGGTTGCTTCCCCAGGAGGAACGCCAGCAGCAGCGCCAGTGGGCGGCAGACAGCCTGCGTGAAGTGGCCGATTACGCCTCCGAACGCGGCGTCACCCTGGCCATAGAACCTCTCAACCGGTTTGAAACCGACCTGGTCAACACCGTCGAACAGGGTTTGGAACTGTGCGGGCTGATCGGCCGGGACAACGTCGGCCTGATGCTCGACACGTTCCACATGAACATCGAAGAGAAGAACATCAGTGCGGCCATCACCGCTGCCGGTGACAAGGTCTTCCACTTCCAGGTATCGGAAAACGACCGCGGAACCCCCGGCAGCGGACACGTGCCGTGGTCCGAGACCTTCGACGCACTGAAAACCATCAACTACCAAGGTTCCATTGTGGTCGAGTCATTCCTTCCCACGGTCGAGGAAATCGCAAAGGCCGTTTCGCTCTGGCGTCCGGTGGCACCATCCATGGACGCACTGGCCCGGGACGGACTCACCTTCCTGAGGAGGGAACTGGCATGACCGAGAAGCCCGGACGCGCTTCAGCAATCGTTGAAGCACGCAATCTCGTAAAACTGTTTCCGGGCGTCGTCGCCCTCTCCGGCATGAACTTTGAGCTTCATGCCGGAGAGGTGCACTGCGTCTGCGGCGAAAACGGAGCAGGAAAATCAACGCTGATCAAGACACTCAGCGGGTTTTACACTCCTGACGAAGGCGGCGTATACGTGGACGGCGAGCTGATGCCCTCCAGCACGGTGGCCTCCAAGGCTGCCGGAATCGCCACCATCTACCAGGAGCACAACCTGGTCCCGGACCTGTCCGTGGCCGAGAATGTTCTTCTGGGAAACTGGGGTGGACACAACGGCATCCTCTCCCGCCGGGAGATCCGCAAGCGCGCACGCAAGGCCCTGGACCAGGTGGCACCCCACCTCAATCTCGACACCCCTGCCATGGCGCTCTCAACCGTGGACGGTCAGATGGTGGAAATCGCGCGCGCCATAGCCCAGGACGCAAGAGTCATCATCATGGATGAACCCACCACGGCACTGACCGAGCAAGACGTTGAAAAACTGTACAAACTTGTCGACGAGCTGCGGAGCAAGGGCCTGGCGATCATGTACGTTTCGCACAAACTGGAGGAAGTTTTCACACTGGCCGACCGGATCACCGTCATCCGTGAAGGCAAAACGGTGGCCTCATCCGTCCCGGCGGATGAACTCGACGCCCGTTCCGTGGTGCAGCTGATGGTGGGCAAGGACGTTGACCTCTACGAGCACATTCCCCGCGAACGCGGTGAACTGGTCCTTGAAGCGCGGGGTCTAAGCCTCGCCGGCGCGTTTGAGGATGTGAATCTCCAGCTGCACGCAGGAGAGATCGTTGGACTCGCAGGACTCGTAGGTGCAGGCCGGACCGAGGTCGCCCGGTGCATCTACGGGGCAGACAAAGCCGACGCCGGGACCGTAGAGGTGCACGGCCGGAAACTGAATCTTCATGGTGCCTCAGCCGGAATCGCCGCGGGTATTGCCCTCGTCCCGGAGGAACGAAAGCTGCAGGCGATCATTCCGATGCTGTCCATCCGCGAAAACACGACGCTGACGCTCCTGAAGCAGGTCAGCAAGTGGGGGATCCTGCAGCGGGCCTATGAAAAGAAGATGGTCAGCGGCTACATCAAGGAACTCGATGTCAGGACCCCATCCGCTGAAACCCCCATACAATCCCTGTCCGGTGGCAACCAGCAAAAGGTCATCATCGCCCGCTGCCTGGCAAGCAATCCCAAGGTCCTCATCCTGGACGAGCCGACAAAGGGCATCGACATCGGTGCTAAAGCCGAAATCCACCGTTTGATCGAACAGCTGGCCCGTCGAGGCGTGGCCGTGCTCGTGATCTCCAGCGAGCTCCCCGAGCTGCTCGAGCTCTCGGACAGAGTGATGGTCATGCGGGCCGGCCGAGTGGTGG
Organism: Pseudarthrobacter sp. W1I19; assembly: GCF_030817835.1. Lineage (NCBI taxonomy): Bacteria > Bacillati > Actinomycetota > Actinomycetes > Micrococcales > Micrococcaceae > Pseudarthrobacter > Pseudarthrobacter sp. W1I19. Next base: position 327,768 of record NZ_JAUSZR010000001.1, on the reverse strand, counting down.
CCGAACTGGACAAAGCCCAAGCAACCAAAGAAAACGTCATCGCTTACGCCGCTGCGTAGGCGATCCCACCAGAACGGAAACAATCATGACCTACCAAGAGCCCCGGTCGTTTAGCTTGTTCACCGGCCAGTGGGCGGACCTGCCCTTCGAAGAGGTCGCGCGCCTGGCGTCCGGGTGGGGTTACGACGGCCTGGAGATCGCCGTCTCCGGCGACCACCTGGACGCCTGGCGCTGGGACGAACCCGGCTACGTCGAGTCCAAACTCGAGATCCTGGAGAAGTACAACCTCAAGGTCTGGGCCATCTCCAACCACCTCAAGGGCCAGGCCGTCTGCGATGACCCCATCGACTTCCGCCACGAAGCCATCGTCGGCGCCAAGGTCTGGGGCGACGGCGACCCCGAAGGCGTCCGCCAGCGCGCCGCCGAGGAAATGAAACACACCGCCCGGCTCGCCAAGGCACTCGGCGTGGACACCGTGGTCGGGTTCACCGGCTCCTCCGTCTGGCAGTACGTGGCCATGTTCCCGCCCGTCCCCGACAAGGTCATCGACGCCGGCTACCAGGACTTCGCCGACCGCTGGAACCCCATCCTGGACGTCTTCGACGAATGCGGGGTCCGCTTCGCCCACGAAGTCCACCCCTCCGAGATCGCCTACGACTACTGGACCACCGTCCGCACCCTCGAGGCAATCAACCACCGCCCCGCCTTCGGGCTGAACTGGGACCCGTCGCACATGATGTGGCAGGGCATCGACCCCGTCTCCTTCATCTGGGACTTCAAGGACCGGATCTACCACGTGGACTGCAAGGACACCAAGGTCCGCCAGACCGGCCGCAACACCGTCCTGGGCTCCCACCTGGCCTGGGGCGACCCGCGCCGCGGCTGGGACTTCGTCTCCGCCGGCCGCGGCGACGTCCCCTGGGAAGCGTCCTTCCGTGCCCTGTCCGCCATCGGCTACAACGGACCCATCTCTGTCGAATGGGAAGACGCAGGCATGGACCGCCTCCACGGCGCCCCCGAAGCCCTCGCCAACCTCAAAAAATTCGACTTCCCGCCCTCGAACACCTCCTTCGACGCCGCCTTCAAGCAGTAAGGATGGGTGATTCATCGGCCCTTCTGAGCACGAAGTCGTCGACATAAACGCCAGTGCTGTCTTCAAGCCCCCCGCTTGAAGACAGCACTGGCGTTTATCGTGATTACCCAAGCCGCGCGTCAAAGCGCCGCCGGTACTCCGTGGGCGTTGTGGAAAAGGCGGCGGCGAAGTTCTGGCGCAGGGTGACGGCGTTGCCGAAGCCGCAGTCGGCGGAGACCTGGTCGATCGACAGGTCTGTTGTCTCCAGGAGCCGCCGGGCTGCGTCGAGGCGGCGGGCCCGGATCCAGGCGGCCGGCGTGGTCCCGGTTACGGCCCGGAAGGCGCGGACAAAGGTGCGGCGGCTCAGGTGCGCCTGGGCCGCCAACCGGTCAATGGTCAGCGGTTCGCCCAGGCGGGCCAGCGCCCATTCAAGCAGGCGCGAGATCGGGTCATCTGTGGAGCGCTCCGGCACGGGGTGCTCAATGTATTGCGCTTGTCCGCCCTCCCGGTGCGGGGCGATGACCAGGCTGCGTGCCACCTGGTTCGCGGCTTCCGCTCCCAGCTTGGCGCGCACGAGGTGCAGGCAGGCGTCCAGGGCTGAGGCGGTGCCGGCCGAAGTCAGGACGTCGCCGTGGTCTATATAGAGCACAGACCGGTCGAGCGGGACGTCGGGGTGCCGAACGGCCAGCGAGTCGAATGCCTGCCAGTGCGTGACCGCCCGGCGCCCCGCAAGCAGGCCGGCGTCGGCTACGGGAATCGCACCCAGGCACAACCCCAAAATCGGGGCCCCGCGCCCGTGTGCCCCTTGGAGCACCTGCCGCAGCGAATCACTGGGGACGCGCCCGTCGTCGAACCATGACGGCACCACCACAACGTCTGCTTCTTCCGCGGCCTCCGGCCCTCTCACCTCGCCCAGCCGGTAGCCCTCAGCGGTGGTGATTCCGCCTGCCTGCTCGGAAAAAAGGACAGTCTTCCACCCGGCAAGGCCCTGGCGGGCCACCTCGTCAAAAACCATCTGCGGAACGGCCAGGTGAAACATGGTCGCCCCATCGAAGGCGTATACCGCGATCCTCAAAATGCTCCTTTTTCCTACCTTGGCCCAAATCCATCGTACATTTGCCTTCGTGCCACTGTCGGCGGGCAGGGGCAGCAGGAAGACTGGAAAAGTCGCCAAAAGGCAGTAAAGAGAAACCCAGGGAGAACAAAGAACATGACCAGCCCCCGCCGCGCCCTCATCCTCATCGACGTGCAGCAGCAGTACTTCAGCGGCCCGCTCGAGATCCAGTACCCGCCGCACCAGGAGTCCCTGCCCACCATCGCAATGGCCATCGACGCCGCCACTGCCGCCGGCATTCCCGTTGCCGTCATCCAGCACACCGCCGGTGTTGGTGCGCCGGTCTTCGCGCCCGGCACGCCCGGCTTCGAGCTGCACCCCGAGATTGAACGCCGCAAAACCACCGAATGGAAGTCGCTGGTCAAGCAGTACGGCTCCGTCTACGCCGGCACGGACCTCGCCGACTGGCTGCGGCAGCGCGACGTCGACACTGTCACCTTGCTGGGCTACATGACCAACAACTGCGTGCTCGCCTCAGCCGTGGAGGCAGAGTTCCTCGGCTTCACCACCGAGGTCCTCTCAGACGCCACCGGCGCCATCAACCTCGCCAATGAGGCAGGCTTCGCCGACGCGAAGACCGTCCACACCACACTCCTCACCCTGCTGAACTCGAACTGGGCAGCCGTGGCCGATACGGCTACCTGGACCAACGCTCTGAACAACCGGCAGGCCCTCTCCAGGAGTGACCTTGGCAGCTCCGCCATCGCGGGTTCGGAGCTCGTCCCCCAGGCCTAAACGGCAGCCCCGGCTGCCCACCAGCCCCCACAGGTGGGCAGCGCGGGAACATCACCAGCAACCGCGCCGTTGCAAACACGGGGACCAAGCCCCAACGGATCTCAAGGACTGTTTACATGAAGTGGATTCTTCTCGCCGGCGCGATCCTGAGTGAGGTGACGGCGTCGCTCTCCTTGAAGGCGGCCCTGGACAACCCCGTGTTCTTCGTTGTTGTGGTTGCGGGCTACGCCGCATCCTTTGGCTTCCTCGCAGCAGTCCTCCGCAAAGGCCTCGGTCTCGGAGTCGCCTACGGCATCTGGGCCGCGCTGGGAGTGACACTCACGGTGCTGCTGGCCGCCCTGATCTTTGGCGAGGCGCTGACTCCGGTGATGATGATCGGCGTCGCCATGGTCATTGGCGGAGTGCTGTGCGTTGAACTCGGGTCACATAGGGAGCCGGCAGAAGAACCGGAACAGGAAATGGTGAACTCATGATGTGGCTGCTGCTGGCAGGGGCCATCCTCACCGAGGTGACCGCCACCCTCTTCCTGCGCGTTGCTTCCACCGGCAAGCGGCGCTGGTACCTGCCGGTCGCCGTCGGGTACGTCCTGGCGTTCACGCTCCTCACCCTGACCCTGGACCAGGGCATGAGCCTCGGAGTGGCCTACGGCATCTGGGCAGCAGCCGGCGTCGCACTGACTGCCCTGGCCAGCCGCATCTTCTTCAAAGAGACGATCACCCCAGTGATGATGCTCGGACTGGGCCTCATCATCGGCGGCGTCCTGCTCATCGAGCTCGGGGCGGCCCACTGACGCCACATCCAACACCCGCTGATTCCTGAACACATAGGTTCCGGCTCCGGACAGCCGTGAGAGTATGGTAACGATCCCAGAACCGAGGGTGCCTGGAATCGGCAGCCCCGGGTGCAGCTGAAAAACTTCGTGAGGAGAGGACCACCACGTGAGCCAACCGCCGCTTCCTCCTGCCACCATTATCGACGTCGCGTTGAAGGCAGGCGTGTCCAAGTCCACGGCTGCCAGGGCGCTGGCGCGGTACGGGTCGGTCAGCCCCAAGACCAGGGAACTCGTCCAGAAAGCGGCGGATGAACTCGGGTACCAGCCCAATGCCCTTGCCCGCAGCATGATCACCGGCCGGACGCGGACCATTGGTGTGGTGATACCTGATGTGGGAAACCACTTCTTCGCCGTCGCGATGCGGGGAATTTCCACCGCTGCACGCGAAGCCGGGTACGAGGTTCTGTTGAGCAGCACAGAGGGCGATCTGGCGTTGGAGCGCCGTGCCGTTGAACTCCTCGCCGGTAAGCGCGTGGACGGCATAGTGGTTGCGCCGGTCTCCACCGAGGAAACGGAGCACCTGGAGAGGCTTGAGGGGCAAGGTATAGCCGTGACCTTGCTGGACCGCCCTGCGCCCAAAGTAAAGGCTGCTTCCTACATCTCGGTGAATCACGTGGAGGCTTCCACACTTGCCGTCAATCACCTCATTGACCTTGGGCATCGCGATATTGGAATTGTTACCGAGGCGCTGATGCCCGCGGGATGGCAGCCGGACAGCCGCCAGGAGAGTAAGAACCTGCGGCCCAGCGCGGCACGCCTGGTGGGCTATGTGAATGCACTCCGCGGCGCCGGGATCCGGTACCGCGACGAGTACGTCGGACGCAGCGCCTATGCAAAGGCCTCGGCATACGAGGCGACCCGGCGCCTGCTTCGGGATAACCCGGGGTTGACCGCCATTTATTGCACTGACAGTGAATTGAGTGCCGGCACGTTTGCGGCTTTGCAGGATCTGGACATCGCGTGCCCGAAAGATATGTCCCTCATCGGTTTTGATGATCAGGAATGGGCCACTCTGGTCCGGCCCAAGCTGACGGTGGTGGACCAGCCCAGCCATCAGTTGGGAATGGCTGCCACCAAGGAACTGCTGCTCGCTATCGGTGCGCCTGAGGACCGGCGGGGCGACCGGACGCTGAGCGGCCGCCTGATCCTGAGGGATTCCACCGCCAGGCCTCGCAAACACTGACCGCTGGAACTTTCCCGGCTGGGCATGGGAAAGGCCGGGACGCGTCATGCCGCGTCCCGGCCTTTCACACCGAGGTCAGACCGTCACTGATACCGCCTTTTTGGCAGGCGGCACCCGGCGGAGTGCTGCGGGAAGGGCGAAGAGGGTCACGCAGATCGAGACGACGCAGGCGGCGGTGGTGTACCAGCCGAAGGAGACGTTGGACCCGGTGACGGAAAAGAGCCATACCGCAACGAGCCCTGCCGTGGCTCCGATCAGTGATGTACCGATGTTGAAGTTCAGGGCTGCTGCCGTGGCCCGTACCTCCGGCGGGAAGCTGAGCACATAGGCCACGCTGAGGGGCGCCGCGACAAGGTTGTTGATCAGGGTGAAGACAATGACAGCGACGGTGGCGAGCAGGATGGACTTGTTGCCGATGGCGTAGAAGGCCGGCACGGTCAAGGCCACGAAGAGTCCGTATCCGATCAGCAGTACACGCTTTGCACCGTACCTATCCGAGAGTTGGCCGCCCCAGATGCTGGTGATGGGTCCAACGAGGTAGGTCAGCATTGAGGCCAGGAGTGCCTGGGATGCCGGGAAGCCTGCGGTGATCAGGGCGGTCACGAAGTACGCCTGGATCGTGTAGGAGCCAATCCTCTGCCCGGCACCCAGGCCGATGGCTTTGAGCATGTCTGACCAGTAGAACCGGATGGCCGTGCGCAGCGGGGTCTGCTTTACCTTTTCGGCAGCAACCGTCTTTACAACTTCCTGGAATTCCGGGGTCTCGGTGAGATGGTTGCGCATGTAGACGCCGATGAGGGCGATGGGGATCGAGAGCAGGAACGGGATGCGCCATCCCCACGAGGTGAACGCGTCTCCCGGCATGGTGACGCTGAGGACGTACGCCAGCCCAGCCGCCAGGAAGGACCCCACGGAGGCCGTGGAATTCAGCACCCCGGCAATGAAATTGGGGCGGCGGCCCCGTTCGTGTTCGAAGAGGAAGTTCGCTGCCGTGGTGTATTCAACACTGGCTCCGATTCCCTGCAGGAGCCTGGACAGCAGCAGCAGGACGGGTGCGGCGACGCCGATGGCAGCGTACGTGGGCAGGAAGCCGATCCCTGCCGTCCCGATGCTCATCAGGGCGATCGTGAGGATCAGCACGAATTTACGGCCCTTGATGTCACCCAGGGGCCCCAGGATAATCCCACCAATGGGGCGGATGGCATAGGAAAGAACGACGCCGACGTACACGGCCAGGAGGGCAACCGTGGGGTTGTCGGAGGGGAAGAACTGGGTGGCGATGATAGCTGCCAGTGTTCCGTAGAGCGTGAAATCGTAGTATTCAACCACGTTTCCGAGCATCGTGGAGGCGAAGATCCGCCGCCGTGCTGCCGGGGCCGCCAGGAGGTCGGTGTCCGGCGTCCTGTTATCAGACATGATTTTTCCTTTGGGTGAAGGCTGAGCCTGGTGGCGTCAGCGGGGGGGCTTTCGGCGGGGCGTCCTTGCCGGGCCGAAAGCCGGCTATTACGGGAAATAAAGATTGGTGAGCGTTTTCAGTTGGAGTGCCGGGCCGCCGGCGGGCTGCTGGTGCCACCCACCGGCCGGCTTTGGCATCATTCCTCGTCAGGAACCGTCAGACGTGGTGAGGTCCTGCATCTGGCTCGGGTACGCCTGGCGGGCGTAGGCGTCCGAGATTTTCTGTTCGGCCAGGTCGCGGGCAACCTGCTCCGCTTCCCGGAGCGCGGGTGAACCGTAGCCACCGGCGCCGGCCGTCTCGATCGCAACCCGGTCGCCGGGCTGCAGCACCGTGTACCCGTGGTCTATGGGCCGTGCTTCGGGGTTGAGGACCGCTTTCGCGCTGGCTCCCGGCAGGCCTCCGTCCAGGCCCCAGGGCTGGGACTTCTGCCGGCTGGTATCGAGCCAGAAGTGAATGTCCGGGTCTTCCACCCGGACTGCACGCCGGATGCCAAGGCCTCCCCTGTGGTGCCCCGCCCCGCCCGAATCCTGGATCAGTTCGTAGGCCTCGATGACGAGTGGGTATTCGGCTTCAAGGCTCTCCACCGGCAGGTTGGAAGTGTTGGTCATGTGGACCTGGACGCCGTCGAGCCCGTCCTTGGTGGCCCGGGCGCCGCATCCGCCGCCGATCGTTTCCAGGTAGACGAACTCTTTGCCCGTGCGGGAGTTTTTTCCGGAGAAGTGCACACCGGTGTTGGCTCCATTGCTCGCCGCGGTGACGCGTTCGGGCACTGCCTCGGCAAGGGCGCCGTGGATCAGGTCGACGATGCGTTGGCACGTCTCGCTGCGTCCATTGACGGCGGCCGGTTCCTGGCAGTTGATGATGGACCCTTGGGGCGCCTCAATGCGGACCGGCCGGTACAGGCCGGCGTTCGGGACGATGTCGGCGTCGATGAGGCTCTTCAGCGAGTAGTAGACAGATGCGTAAAGAGCCGTCCAGACAACGTTGACGCTGGCTCTCACCTGTGGCGGGTTGCCGTCGAAATCGAAGAGGATTTCCTCCCCGGAGACGGTAATCCGGATCTGCAGCTCGAGTTCGTTGTCGAGCTCGGGGCAGTCGAATTTGTCGGTGAAGGTGTAGACGCCGTCAGGCATGTTGCCGATCGCTGCCCGGGTCCGGCGTTCTGTGTAGTCCAGCAGCTCGGCGGCGGCTGCGACCATAACCTCGCGGCCGTAACGGTCGCACAGGTCCTTGTATCGCTGGCAGGCGAGCCGGTTGGCCGCCTGCTGAGCCCGGAGGTCGGCCTGACGCTCGTGGGGAACCTGGCAGTTAAGCAGGATCAGGTTGAGCATTTCCTGCTGCAGTACGCCGGCCCGGATCAGGCGCACCGGCGGAATCCGCAGGCCTTCCTGGAAAATGTGGGCATGGCCGCGATCGCCGAAGTCGGCATGGTGGGCAAGGTTGGCCGCCCACGCGGTGAGCACACCGTCGATGAAAATGGGGGTGGCCAGGACGATGTCGGGCAGGTGCGAACCGCCGCCGCTGTAAGGGTCGTTGCCGATGAAAGTATCGCCCTCGACGATCTCTTCGAGCGGATAACGTGCCAGGATTCCGTCCACGATTCCCATCAAGGAGCCCAGATGCAGGGGCGAGCCGCCTTCGTCCTGGGCGATGCCGTGTCCGCTGGCGTCGAAGAGTCCGGCGGTGCAGTCCCTGCGTTCTTTGATGTTGGTGGAGTAGGCGGCACGGACGAGGGTGCCGCCCATTTCCTCAACAATGGTTGACAGTGCCGAGCCGATGACCTCGACCAGGACAGTGTCCGGGCGGGTGGGGTCGGCTGTTAGTGGCTTATTCACTGGTGCTCCTGCGGATTTCGATGACAAGGTTGCGCAGGTCGTCCACAACGCAGACGTCCGACGGCAAGAGGAGGGTGGTGGTGTCCATCTGTTCGACGACGGCCGGCCCGGCAATGCGGTGGCCGACGTCAAGCTTGGAGCGGTCATAGACGGGGCAGGGGACGTAATCGGCCTCTTCGGGCAGGAAGACGTCCCGGTATCCGATGATGGCGTCTTCAGGCCTGCGCCCTTCCGCGACGGAACGGCGCAGGTCTGCACGTGGAACGGTAGCGATGGCCTGGACGCGGAAGGTCACAGCTTCGACCACTTCGTTTCGGGCGCTGTAGCCGTACATCCGGTCGTGGGCCCGCTGGAAGGCTTCAATCAGTGAGCTGATTGAGTCCTCGTCCAGGACACCGTGAGGGACATCGACGGGGAGTTCATAGTTCTGCCCGGCGTAGCGCATTTCGATGCGCCGCAGGAGGCTTCGACGGTCCTCTCCGATGTTTTCCTCAGCGAACCAGGCGGATGCCTGCTCGGTGAGTTCGGCGAAGACCTGGCTGAAGCCGCTGGACGATTCCGTAGTAACCTCCAGGATCTTGGTCCGCATGAAGTCGCTGCGGATGTCGGTCATCAGCAGCCCCAGCGCGGATTGGGCGCCCGGGGTCTCCGGAACGATGATCCTGTTGATTCCCAGTTCGGTGGCCAGCAGGGATGCGTGCAGCGGACCGGCGCCCCCGAACGGCACCAGGACGTAGTCACGGGGGTCGTATCCGCGCTGCACCGAGATAACCCGGATGGCGCGGGCCATGTTGGCCGTGACGACGCGGATAATGCCTTGTGCAGCTTCCGGCACTGACAGGCCGAGCGGGTCTGCGATGGCTTTAATCGCCCGGTGTGATGCCTGGGCATCGATCTTGAGCTGGCCGTTAAGCAGGTATTCAGGATTCAGGACCTGCAGGACCACGTTGGCATCGGTGACTGTCGCTTCCTGGCCGTTGCCGTAGCAGGCGGGCCCGGGGAAGGCTCCGGCGCTGGCAGGGCCGACACGCAGATGGTTTCCACTGTCGATCCAGGCAATTGAGCCGCCGCCGGCACCGACGGTGTGGATGTCGAGCATAGGAGAGCGGATGGGCCGGCCGTCGAGCTCCATGCTGGAGGTGACTTTGGGGGTGCCGTTCTGGACGAGCGAAACGTCGGAAGATGTTCCGCCCATATCGAAGGTAATGATGTCCGGGCTGCCGGCGGCCGCGGTGATGGCTGCGGCTCCCACCACGCCTGTACTTGGGCCTGACAGGACAAGGCGGACCGGGAGTTCTTCCGCCGTCGGGAAGGGGATGATGCCGCCGTTTGACTGTGTGACGTGCGGAAGGCACTTAAGCCCGGCCTCCGCGAGGTTACTCCGGAGCCGTGCCAGGTACTTGGCAACCACCGGTCCCACATAGGCGTTGGTCACTACCGTTGATAGCCGCTCGAATTCACGGAATTCAGGCAGCACCTCACTGGACAGCGAGACGTAGGCTTCCGGAAATTCCTCGGCGATGATGCGGCCGATTTCACGCTCGTGTTCAGGGCGGACGTAGCTGTACAGAAGGCATACGGCAATTGATTCAACGCCCTTGGCCTTCAGCTTCCGGACGGCTGCCCGGACCTCATCGGGGTCCAGGCCGGTTTCCACCCGCCCATCGTGGCGCACGCGTTCGGTGACCTCCACGCGCAGGTCCCGGGGAACAAACGGCTCCGGCTTATCAGCCTGGAGGTCGTACATGTGCGGCCTGCGTCCCCGGCCCAGCTCCAGCAAGTCCCGGAAGCCCTTGGTGGTGATCAGTCCTGTGCGCACACCACGGCCGGTCAGGAGGGCGTTGGTACCTACCGTGGTCCCATGGGCAAAGTAGCTGATCTCACCGATGTTCCGCCCGCCGATCTGGTCGAGCAGTTCCTGTACACCCTGGATGATGGCCCGGCCCGGGTCATCCGGAGTCGAGGAGACCTTGCGGACATGCACCTGTCCGGTCAATTCGTCGAACGCACAGAGATCCGTAAACGTACCTCCGGTGTCGACACCGATTCTTAGACTCATGATTTTCTGCCTGCCTGTCGTGCGGCTGCTGATAAGGGGTCTTTGGTCCCGCAATGGGAGAAGACTGGGAAGGTTCCCATCGGGATCTGATATCGAGTGTGACATGAGCTGGATCACACGTCAACGATTTTTTGGGACCGTTCTCATCCCGGCACTACAGCCGCCGATTTCCGCCCTGGCAGCAAGCCCTACCTCGCGCGCCTGACCTATTGACTAGCTCCAGAAGCTGGCGGTAGCGTCATGTAAACGCTCCTTTGGGAACGTTCCCCACCCTATTCGCAACGACGCAAAAGGATGAGACCTTGAAAAGGCGCCCACCCCTCCCCGCACGCCTGTCGATGCAGTCTGACTTACCAGCCCTTACGGAGCAGCCTGCAAGGGATGTACTAGCGAACGTCCTGCTCCACGCAAGGCCCGCAAACTTCGAGGCAGGCATGCGTCACGGTATGAAGACCGGAAGCCACTGTCCGCTGTCGGGCATGTGGGCCGCCCGGGCTGAAGGGCAAAATGTCGAGGCCTGGGTCAGCGAAGGCGAACTCATGCCTCCTGCTGCAGGTTCAGCAGCCATATGGACTTATATGGGCGGACGGGCGGGGACTCCCAATCCAGGCGCGGCCAGCCAGAGCGCGGACAAAAGCAACCATTCAAGTTGAAGAAAGTGAATCCCCTGATATGACTTCCCCAAAGAGTGAAACCCACGTCGCAGTGCTCGGAGGCGGCATTCTGGGTGTTTCCACTGCCGTCCATCTCCTGCGGAGCGGAGCTTCCGTGGTCCTCATTACCGAAGGTGAACTCTCCAGCGGCGCCACCGGACGTTCCTTGTCATGGCTGAACTCCGCAGGAAAGCGGTCCGACGCCTATCACCACCTCCGCATGGCCGGCATCGACCGCTACCGGACGCTCTTCGCAGCGGACCCCACGCGGGAATGGCTGCAGTTCGGAGGGGGCCTCTTCTGGGCACCGGCCGGGGACGCGCCGAAGGCCGAAGCCCGGCATGAGTACGAGCAGTCCCATGGATACGACTCCGTCCTGGTCAAACCTGAGCAGATTTCGGCACTTACCCCCGCAATAGACGCCACCGCGGTCTCCGACGCTGCCGTCTTCAACCCCGGAGAAGGATGGGTCAGTCTTCCCCACCTGGTGGCCCACCTCATGGAAGAGTTCCGGGCCCGCGGGGGCGAACTGGTCACGAACGCAGGCAAATCACGGGTCCTCGCCGAAGACGGAAAGGCTGCGGGCATCGTCACCGAAGACGGGACCACATACGCCGCCGATAGGATCGTTGTCGCCTGTGGTGCGGCGACACCGGGCGTTGTTGAAGAGCATGGCGTCTACATCGCAGACGCATCGCCTGTCTCAGCGCTCGTCATCACGGAGCCCGCCGGCACTGGCCTTAAAGCCGTCCTGAACACGCCCCGCGCGGCAGTTCGACCCAACCCGGGAGGCGGCCTCGCGCTCGACCATTCATGGTATGAGGAACAGATCGTAGAAGCAGCAGACGGTACCTTCTCCCTACCGGATGACGTGGTAGGGGAACTGACAGAGGAAGCCTCACGGCTCCTGGAAGGCAACCCGCAACTGACGGCCGCCAGTTGCAAGGTCGGCCGGAAGCCGGTTCCCGGAGATGGCGAGCCGGTGTTTGGAGAACTGGAAAAGCTGCCTGGCTGCTTTGTGGCTTTCTCCCACTCTGGCGCGACCGTGGGGCTCATCGCGGGAGAACTGCTCTCCTTCGAAATCGTTACCGGCCAAAAGCACCCCATGCTGGAAACGTTCCGGCCGGAACGGTTCAGCCGCAGCTGACGGCTCACGACAAAGACGCCGTTGCCCGCACAGGCGGGCAACGGCGTCGTAAGTTTGCTGTCAGGCTTTCTGCGCCTCGAGGTCCTCGAGGGACTTGCCCCTGGTGTCCGAGGACAGGAAGGTGGCCAGAGCGGCGGCCAGGGAGATACCGAACGTGATCATGCCGATCACCATCGGAACGTTGGTGGAGCCCGGAGGTGCCACTGCAGTGAAGATGCTCGGGAAGAACGAGGCGATCATCAGGCCGACGTTCTGGGATACGGCAAAGCCGGTGACCCGGATCCGCATGGGGAACTGTTCCTGGAAGAAGGTGGCGAACGTGGCGTTCCACATCTGGAAGAAGATGCCCTGCACGATCAGGACGCAGGCAAAGACGAGGAACAGGCTCCTCTGGTCAATGGCCCACAGGTAGCCCCAGGTCAGGAGGCCGCCGCCCAGGCCGCCCGCAATCATCAGCGTTTTACGGCCGATTTTGTCGGACAGGGCGCCGAACACGGGAATGGTGATGACGGCGGCGATGTTGGCTACCAGCGTCACCCAGAGGAACTCGCTGCTGGAGAATCCGATGCCGTAGCCCTTCTGCGTGGCGTAGGAAACGCCGAAGATCAGGGTGGCCATGCCCACCACGTTGGTGAAGGTCATGATGATGCAGCGGATCAGGACGCGCGGGTGGGTCCGCATCAGGTCGATGAGCGGGAACCGGCGCTTTGCCTGGCCCGCTTCGGACTGCGCGAGGTAGGCCGGCGGTTCCTGGACCCGGCGGCGGATGATGTATCCGGCCAGGATCACGAAGGCGCTGAGCAGGAACGGGATGCGCCAGCCCCACGTCTCGAACTGGTCCTTGGGAAGCAGCGCGGACAGGGGAAGCAGCACAGCGGTGGCCAGGATGGAGCCCACCTGGGTTCCCTGCAGGCTGAAGCTCGCGAAGAAGCCGCGCCGGGCGTCCGGGGAATGCTCAACGATCATCGCGCTGGCACCGCCCAGTTCACCGGCGACGGCGAAGCCCTGGATGAGGCGGAGGATCACCAGCAGGGCGGGCGCGAGGAGGCCCACCTGGCCATAGGTTGGCAGGAGTCCCACGGCGAAGGTGGCGAAACCCATGAGCAGCATCGCGAAAACGAGGACGTTCTTGCGGCCGTGCTTGTCACCGATGGCGCCCAGGACGATCGCGCCCACCGGACGGGAAACATATCCGACGGCGTACGTCGCCAGCGCGGCGATGATCGCCACGGTGGGATTTCCCGAAGGGAAGAAGATGGCCGGGAAGACCAGCGTCGCAGCGAGCGAGTACAGGGCAAAGTCGTAGTACTCGAGGGCGCCGCCGATCCAGCCGCTCATCGCGGCCTTCTTCGGATCCCTGCGTTGATGGCCGGCGTCGAGCTTTTGTGGGGTGTCCGCGGCGGGAATGGTGGTCATGCGCTGTTTCCTTCGGCGTCTTTGGCAAGGAACCGGATTTTCTTTCCGGCTTGGCTTTTTCTCGTGACTGCTGGCGGGGTGGCAAGGGACAGGCAGTTCATTTATCTGCCTGGCGCCGCTTGAATCGTTTCATAAATACTAGCGAGTGATGGGCGACACGTCAAAGCGACCTGCTGCGGCGCATGCCGCAGCCACCTGAAGGGCACATCGACGGTTCCTGCAAGGAGAAAACCCGCCGGTTCTCGAATGGCTTAAGGGGCTCTCCCCCGGGCACCCTCTCATGGTCAAATGGAAAGGTTGAACCGGCTGCCCGAGTCCGCTCCACGGCCTCGGCCATAGGGAAGGAAGCACATGACCGATCCACAGGACCATCCTCCGGTCCCCACCCCGGGAAGCGCCCAAGGCCTGGACAGCAAGGTCGAGGGCGGGTGCCCGGTGGACCACGGCAGCGTCACCTCGCACGGCAGCGAGAGTGAAAACCCGGCTATTGACTCCCCCGAGCCCAAGGGACACCGGCCGCGGACGGTTGCGGACTGGTGGCCCAACCAGCTGGACCTCTCCGTGCTGCACTCCAACCACCCGGCAGGCAACCCCCTTGGCCCCTCGTTCAATTACCGGGAGGAGTTCCAAAAGCTCGACGTCGAGGCCCTCAAGCAGGACATCACCGAAGTCCTCACCACGTCCCAGGATTGGTGGCCGGCGGACTTCGGCCATTACGGCGGCCTGATGATCCGGCTGAGCTGGCACGCTGCAGGCACTTACCGCGTCCACGATGGCCGCGGTGGCGCAGGCGACGGCAGCCAGCGCTTTGCCCCATTGAACAGCTGGCCGGACAACGCCAACCTGGACAAAGCGCGGCGGCTGCTGTGGCCGGTCAAGCAGAAGTACGGCCAGAAGCTTTCCTGGGCGGACCTGCTGGTCCTCGCGGGCAACGTGGCCCTGGAGTCCATGGGCTTTAAGACCTTTGGTTTCGCCTTCGGCCGTGAGGACGTCTGGGAGCCCGAAGAAATTTTCTGGGGGCCTGAGGACACCTGGCTGGGCGACGAACGCTACATCGGCGAAGGCCAGATGTCCGAGGAGGTAGGCTCCACCGAGATGGGCCTGATCTACGTCAACCCTGAGGGCCCCATGGGCAACCCGGATCCCAAGCTGGCGGCGGCATTCATCCGCGAGACCTTCAAGCGCATGGCGATGAACGACGAGGAGACCTTCGCGCTGATCGCTGGCGGCCACACCTTTGGCAAGACCCACGGCGCCGGTGACGCCGACGCCCATGTTGGCCCCGAACCGGAAGCCGCCGACCTCGAAGCCCAGGGGCTGGGCTGGCTCAGCACCTACGGCAGCGGCAAGGGCGGAGACACCATCACCTCCGGCCTCGAAGTCACCTGGACGGACAGGCCCACCCAGTGGAGCAGCCGCTTCCTGGAGATCCTGTTCGAGTACGAGTGGGAGCTCGTGAAGAGCCCGGCCGGAGCCCACCAGTGGGTCGCCAAGGATGCTCCGGAGATCATTCCGGACGCGCACGACCCCGGGAAAAAGCACCGGCCCACCATGCTGACCACGGACCTGTCCCTGCGCTTCGACCCGGTCTATGAGGAGATCGGGCGGCGCTTCCTGAAGAACCCGGACGAGTTCCAGCTCGCCTTCGCCAAGGCCTGGTACAAGCTGCTGCACCGCGACATGGGACCGGTGGGCCCGCACATGCTCGGGCCCTGGGTTCCCGAAGCCCAGCTGTGGCAGGATCCCATCCCGGCCGTGAACCACGAGTTGATCGGCGAGCAGGACATCGCCTCGCTCAAGGCAAAGCTCCTGGATTCGGGCCTGTCCGTCTCCCAACTGGCCAGCACCGCCTGGGCCGCCGCCTCCACCTACCGCAAGACCGACAAGCGCGGCGGGGCGAATGGTGCGCGTATCCGACTGGAGCCCCAGAGCGGGTGGGAGGTGAACGAGCCCGAGCAGCTTTCGACGGCGTTGCAGGCCATCGAGAGAGTGCAGCAGGAGTTCAATTCCGCCCAGGCCAGCGGGCAGGTTTCGCTCGCGGACTTGATCGTCCTCGGCGGCTGTGCCGCGGTGGAGAAAGCCGCGGGCGACGCCGGGTTCCCCGTCACTGTGCCGTTCCGTCCAGGCCGCGCCGACGCAGCCCAGGACCAGACCGACGTCGAGTCCTTCCAGTACCTGAAGCCGCGGGCGGACGGGTTCCGGAACTACGTGCGCCCCGGCGAGAAGCTTCAGCCGGAGACGCTCCTGCTGGACAAGGCGTACCTGCTGGACCTCTCGGCGCCGGAAATGACGGCGCTCATTGGCGGCATGCGTGCCCTGGGCACCAACGTGGGAGGCTCCAACCACGGCGTGCTCACCGACAGGCCACAGGTCCTGACGAACGACTTCTTCGTCAACCTCCTGTCCCCCGGCACCAAGTGGAAGGCATCCGAGTCGGAGGAGAACGTCTACGAGATCACCGATGTTGCTACCGGCGAACTGAAGTGGACGGCAACGCCGGTGGACCTGGTCTTCGGTTCCAACTCCCAGCTCCGGGCACTGTCCGAGGTCTATGCCAGCGACGACGCCGGGGAGAAGTTCGTCAACGACTTCGTGGCGGCCTGGGTAAAGGTCATGGAGCTGGACCGCTTCGACCTGAAGTGAGTTCGATGTAGTAAGGACACGTCCGGGCGGGCTGCACTTTTGCAGCCCGCCCGGACGCAGTTCTGCTCCGGCACCTTCACCGCATACTCGCGCGGTTAGCGCAACCGGATTAGCCTGACGTTTATGAGGCAGTCTGCCGCCCGCGCAAGGGACTGGATCGGCACCGTCGTGTTCCTGTTCCTTGCGCCCGGCATCGTGGCGGGCTTCATCCCATGGCTCATTTCCGGCTGGCGGCCGCATGACTGGGGAGGCGCCGACTGGGTGGTGCCGGTTGCCTGGATCGCAATAGTCCTCGGAGTGGCTTTCCTCCTGCATGCCTTCGCGCTGTTTGCCCTGCACCGAGGGACGCCCGCGCCGGTCGCTCCAACTGAGACACTCGTGGTGACGGGCGCCTACCGGCATGTGCGAAACCCGATGTACCTCGCGGTGCTCGCCATCATCCTCGGCCAGGCGCTGCTGTTCGGCAGCTGGTGGCTGGTGCTCTACGCAGCGATTGCCCTCACTGCAGTGGTCACGTTTGTGCTGGGCTACGAGGAGCCCACCCTCACTGAGACATACGGCGAGCAGTACCTTGACTACAAGCGCAACGTGCCGGGATGGTGGCCGCGGCCCACGCCGTGGCGGAGGTGACAGCAGGCGGCCGCCGTTCGAGTTTTCTTCTCCCCGCGCGGCTTGCTCAGGACAGTCTTGGTGAGGTTTCCAGGACCAACGAAGCAAGTTCCTTGGCCAACCGGACCGCGTCCGTGTGCGCGTCGAGCTGCGAATTTGCCACCGCACCGTCGTAGAGCAGGCCGAGGCGGGCCGAAACCCCGGCAGCATCAGCGAACCCCGCTTCCTCGCATAGCGCCAGAAGCATACTGCTGAGCCAGTCCCGGAAACTACGCAGGGCTTTGGCCTCAACGCTGCCCGGCAGTGCTTCAGCATTTGCATTGGCAAACGCGCAGCCTTTGTAGCCGGGCTCACTGACGGCTTCCTGCAGGGCGTCAAACATGGCGAGCAGTTTCTCGACGGGATCTTCCAGGCCTTGCTGGTACCGTGCGATCCGGTCACGCCGGCGCTGGTCACGGCCAGCAAGATAGGCGGCCACAAGCTCGTCCTTGCCGGAGAAGTTGTAGAAGAGTGAGCCCTTCGCCACTCCGGCCTCTTCGATAACCCGGTCGATCCCTACAGTATGGACGCCCTCGGCATAGAACAATTTGTCTGCAGCCTCGAGGAGGCGCTGCCGGGCCGGGACTCGGGTGGAAGTCATACAGCGAGTTTATCAGACAGATCTGTCTAAAACAGCTTGACTTCGTTGTACCGATCTGTCTAACTGGTTCTTGTTAGACCTTTCTGTCTAAGGAGAACCATCTTGCCCCGTTTGCTCTCACCCCGTTTATCATTCGCGGGACTGGCCGCAGTTTTTGCTGCGTTCTTTTTCGCGGCCGGTGCCCCCACACCGCTCCTCTCACTCCGCCAGCAGGAATGGGGATTCTCTGCGGGAACCCTGACCATCGCCTTCTCGATTTATGCGTTAGGGCTGCTGGCCGCACTCCTGGTGGGCGGCTCACTGTCGGACCACATCGGCCGTCGGCCGGTGATGCTCGCCGCCCTGTACGGCGAACTGGCGTCCATGCTGCTGTTCCTGTTTGCCCCAAGTATCACCTGGCTGATCCTGGCCCGAGCCCTTCAGGGCCTGGCCACCGGGCTGGCCACCAGCGCCTTCAACGCAGCCATCGTTGAGCATGCACCCGCCCACCTGAAGAAATTCGCAGGCGCCCTGGCGGGAGCGTCCGTGGCTGGCGGCCTGGGCCTCGGCGCACTCCTGGCCGGAGTGGCCGTTCAGTTCAACCCGGACGCCAACACACTCATTTTCGCGGCCCTCAGCGGAGTCATGGTGGTCGCCATTGTCTTTGTAGGCCGAACCGGTGAAACAACTGCAAAACGGCCGGGCGCACTCCGGTCACTCACCCCGCGCCTTGAACTCCCCGCCGATATCCGGGGCGAGTTCTATGCCGGCATTCCGGTGCACATCGCCGGTTGGATGTTCCCGGCCCTCTTCCTGGGGCTTTCCCCCGCGGTGCTCCGGCTCCACTTCGCCGTGGAGGGCGGCCTGGCAGCTGGTTTCACCTCATTCCTCGGCCCGTTCGCGGCAGCAGTTTCAAGTTTTGTGTTCGCCCGGCACCCTGCACGGCGCAGCACCCTCCTGGGCGTGATCCTCATCCTCGCCGGAATAGTCCTGGTCCTTCTCGGCATCAACGAAACCTGGCTGCCCGCCGTCTGGGTTGGTGCGGTGCTGGGCGGTATCGGCTTTGGCGGCTCGTTCGGCGGCCAGCTTCGGCTGATGGCCCCGCACATCCAGCCGCACCAGCGCGCCGGTGTCTTCTCCGGTATCTATGCGGCCGCGTACCTTGCGTTCAGTGTCCCGTTGATCATCGCCGGCCAGCTCGTACCACTCCTCGGACTGGTTCCCACCCTGCAGTCCTATGCCGCTGCCATCATGGCCTTCGCCGCACTGGGTATCGTTATTCAGGCAGTACTGATGCGGCGGGATGTGGCGTCCAAACCAGTCCCCGCCGGTTCCGCAGCCTGATCCGAAGTCCGCGTTGCCGTTGACACTGCCAACCCTGCGAATTTAAGCTCCTGCCATCGTGGCCAAAGGAGAAGGAGCCGAGCTGTGGACAAGGAGAACGGGCAGTTGCGGGACCGGCTTGGCCGCCTTGGCTTCGGAGGTACAGGGGTGGGCAACCTGTACCGCGCTATCTCCGATGAGCAGGCTTCATCGACCTTGGAGGCGGCCTGGGATGCCGGGATCCGCTACTTCGATACAGCACCGCATTACGGGCTGGGCCTGTCCGAGCGGCGAATGGGCGAGGCCCTGGCGAAGAAACCCCGCGAGGAATTCGTCCTCTCCACCAAGGTGGGCAGGGTTCTGGTGCCGTCGCCTGCAACCGAAGATGCACGGGATCCGGAAGGTTTTGATGTGCCTGCTGCTTTGAGGCGCGAGTGGGATCCCTCAGAGGCCGGGGTGAGGCGCAGCATCGAAGATTCGCTGGTACGGCTGGGCCTGGACTACATAGACATCGCCTACCTGCATGATCCCGACGTGTACAGCATGGAAGACGCCGTGAAGTCGGCGCTGCCTGCTCTGGAGAAAGTCCGGGCCGAGGGTCTTGTCCGCGCCATCGGCGTCGGCACCAACACTGCCGGCGCAGCCCTCGAATGCGTGGAAGCGGCAGACCTGGATTTCCTTATGCTGGCCGGCAGGTTCACCATGCTGGAGCAGCCCGGCTCGGACGGCCGTCCAGGCGAGGGGCTGCTGGACCGCTGCCTGGAGGTGGGTACCGGGGTGGTCAGCGTCGGCGTCTACAACTCCGGCATCCTCGCCAAGCCCGAGCTGCCTTCCGATGCGCACTACAACTACTCCCAGGCCAGCGAAGAGGTCCTGGAACGAGCCAGGCAGCTGGCCCGAATCTGCAACGACCACGGCGTGGAACTTCCCACCGCGGCCATCCAGTTCCCCATCCGCCACCCCGCCGTCGTCAACGTGACCGTCGGAGCCAGCAAACCGCAACAGATCAGCCAAAGCGCGGAACGCATGTCCACTCCAGTCCCTGCAGAGTTGTGGCAGGACCTTCAGGGGCGCGGCCTGATCCCGGCCTGACCAGCACCGACAGAACCTGGCCGCACTCCTGAACAAGAAAATTCTTGTTGGATCCCTCCAAAATGGCGGGCTAAAGGGAGAACTAGCGTCTGCTGTGAGGCATTTCCACGGCAAGCGCAAAGGACCCATCCATGACGATTCAGGCGAACGTGCCCACCAGCCCGAACTCCGCGAGCGCCGGCAACGGGCACCAAAGCAAGGGCTACCAGATCCTGGAGACCGCCCGCCGGCAGGTTCTGGAGGACGGCATCGGCCTGACTCAAGCCCAGCTCGAAGACGTCCTCCGGCTCCCGGATGAAGCACTTCCCGCCGCACTGGAGCTGGCACACCACGTCCGGCTCCGGCACTGCGGCGAGGACGTGGAGGTGGAAGGCATCATCTCCATCAAGACCGGCGGCTGCCCCGAGGACTGCCACTTCTGCAGCCAGTCCGGCCTGTTCGACTCCCCCGTCCGCGGCGTCTGGCTGGACATCCCGGAACTGGTCAAAGCCGCCAAGGAAACCGCCGCCACCGGAGCCACCGAGTTCTGCATCGTGGCCGCCGTCCGCGGCCCGGACATCAAACTGATGAACCAGATCAAGTTCGCCATCCGCCGCATCAACGAGGAAGTGGACATCAACATCGCCTGTTCGCTGGGCATGCTTACCCAGCATCAGGTGGACCAGCTGGCGGGTTGGGGCGTCCACCGCTACAACCACAACCTCGAAACGGCGCGCAGCTACTTCCCCAAAGTCGTGACCACCCACACATACGAGGAACGGCTGGAAACCTGCGCCATGGTCAAGGACGCCGGCATGGAACTGTGCTGCGGCGCCCTGATCGGCATGGGCGAAAGCCTGGAGCAGCGGGCCGAACTCGCCGCCCAGCTCGCCGCCCTGGAACCCCACGAAGTTCCGCTGAACTTCCTCAACCCCCGCCCCGGAACCCCGCTGGAAAACCAGGGCATCATGGACGGCAAGGACGCCCTCCGTGCCATCGCCGCCTTCCGCCTGGCTATGCCCCGCACCGTCCTCCGGTACGCCGGCGGCCGTGAACTCACCTTGGGGGACCTCGGCACCCGCGACGGCCTGCTCGGCGGCATCAACGCCGTCATCGTGGGCAACTACCTCACCACCCTGGGCCGTCCCGCCACCGCAGACCTGAACCTGCTCGTGGACCTCAACATGCCCATCAAGGAACTCCAGAAGACCCTATGAAAGAGGTTTCGACAAGCTCAACCACCGGGAACACAGCCGGCTCAACCACCGGGAACACAGCCGGCTCAACCACCGGGAACACAGCGGGCTCAACCTCCGGAAGTACAGTCCCAACCACCGGAAACTTTTGCGGGCACTGCGGTGAGGCGTCTGACGGCGGTGACGGCCCGCCGTCGGACGTTCACCAACGCTGTGGCGAGCGTCTGGCGATGGAGCCGCCGCGCTACTGCGCCTCGTGCCGGCGGCGCATGAAAGTCCAGGTGACACCGCTGGGCTGGACGGCGCAGTGCTCCCGCCATGGGCGGGTGGAATCATGAGGGCGCCGGGAAACATAGGATCTTGTGATGGCCCAACTTGTCGCTCCGAACGTAAAACTCCACTCCTCCTGGCTCGAAGCAGCTGCAGAGTTCGCTGGCACCCGGCAGGACGGATCGGGCACGGACGGCTGGGACCCGGATGACCTCAAGGATGCCGATGGATTCCGACGCTTCGTGGACGCCCTTGTCAGCGATGCATTGCCCGAAAGTCCCCGGAAGCCCGGCAAGGTGCCCTGCACCTACCTGTGGATCGTGGACGGCGGAACGTTCCTTGGCTCCCTGGCCATCAGGCATGAACTGACCGAGTACCTCCTCAACGAGGGCGGGCACATCGGCTACAGCGTCAGGCCATCGGCCAGGCGACGCGGCCACGCCGCACAGGCTTTGGCTGACGCCATCCCCCTGGCCGGCCGGCTGGGAATCCCCCGTGTGCTCGTGACCTGCAGCGAGGACAACGCCGGCTCCCGGGCCACCATCGAGAAGAACGGTGGAACCTACGAGGACAGCCGCAACGGCAAGCGCCGCTACTGGATCGGCACCGGGCGCTAAAAACGCACTCCTTGTCTAATACGCACCCGAGCTTCTAAAATTAGAGAACCTACTTTTAGAAGGAGTCCACGATGCAGTGGCGGGGTCGGGTTATGTGGTTCCGGCATTCGGCGCCAAGGCGCCCGGGCCGGGTGAGCTGAGATGGACTGGCAGGGCTGGGTCCTGTTCGGGCTGGTGGCAACGTCGGTGTTGACCGCGGTGATGATTGCCGCCCAAATGGCCGGGCTCACCCGCCTCGACCTGCCGCTGGTGCTGGGGACGCTGGTCACGGCCGACCCGGACAAGGCACGGGTGGCCGGCTTCTTCATCCATCTCGCCGCGGGGCAGGCATTTGCCCTGGGCTACGCCGCCGTCTTCGCGCTCCTGCACCAGGCAACCTGGTGGCTTGGGGCGTTGCTGGGACTCCTCCACGTTGCCGTTGCGCTGACAGTCATCCTGCCCCTGCTGCCCGGAATCCATCCCCGGATGGCCTCCACCAGGGCCGGGCTCACCACCACGGCGGCATTGGAACCGCCGGGCCTGCTAGGCCTGAACTACGGCATCCAGACGCCGGCCGTTGCCGTGGTGGCGCACGTGATCTACGGCGCGGTGCTTGGGCTCCTCCTGGGGGCACGATGAGCCTGGACCACCTGGATCCTGCCCCGCTGCAATGCGAGCGTCCCGCGGAGGCCGCGGCCCAGCCAGGGCCCACACCCATCGCGGACTATGGGCTCCTGGGCGACACGCGGACGGCCGCGCTTGTCTCCGTTGCCGGATCGGTGGACTGGCTGTGCGCTCCCGCGTTCGACGGCGAGCCTCTCTTTGGTGCCTTGCTGGGCGGACCGGAGGCGGGCAGCTTCCTCGCGGGTCCTGCTCATCCTGCGGCAGTGGTCTCGCGCAGCTACCGCCGCAACACGGCCACGCTGGAAACGGTGTGGGCCACGGGCAACGGGCGGCTAACGCTCACTGAGGCCATGATCGCGGAAGTGGCCGGCCAGTTGTTGCCCACCACTATTCTGGTCCGGCGCCTGGCCGCGGAAGGAAGTCCTGTACGGGTGGCCCTGCTTTTTGACCCGCGGCTGGGCGAACAGCACCGACACCCGCGCGTCCGCCGGGGGCGGGACGTCGTCTGCGAGTGGGGTCAGCTGGCGGCTTCCCTCGCCACGAGCCCCCGCCTCGATGTTGTGCCGGGGCGGCTCCTGACGTTCGACATCACGCCGGAAGAACCGCTGACCCTCGTCTTTTCATTGGCCTACGGTGAGCCGCTGATCCACGTTGACCCAGGCACCGCGTGGGACCTCGTGGGCCGGGATGAATCATGCTGGCGGACGTGGGCGGAGGAGATTGACCCAGCCATCCCCTTCCACTCCGAGGTGGTGCGCAGCCTGCTCACGCTCCGGCTGCTCACCTACTCCCCCTCCGGCGCCCCGGTGGCGGCTCCCACCACCTCGCTGCCCGAGGACCCTGGCGGCATCCGCAACTGGGACTACAGGTACGCCTGGCCCCGCGACGCAAGCATCGGCGTCGGCGCCTTCCTGCGGGCGGGCAAAACGCGCGAGGCCGAGGACTTCCTCGGCTGGCTCCTGCACGCGAGCCGGCTGCAGCGGCCGCATCTGCCTGCGCTCCTGACGTTGACCGGAGGACGTGTCCCGAAAGAGCGGAACCTGTCCCGCTGGCCGGGCTACGCCCATAGCAGCCCGGTGCGGACCGGAAATCTGGCGGCCGCCCAGCACCAGCTCGACGGTTACGGCTGGGTGCTGGACGCCGCCTGGGCCTTTGTGGAGAGGGGGCGCAGGCTGAATTCGGAGACGTGGTGCGCGATGCGCGGCTTCGCGGACCTGGTTGCCGCCACCTGGGAGGCGCCCGACGCCGGAATCTGGGAAGTCCGCGGCGACGCCGCCCAGCACGTCCACTCCAAAGTCATGGCGTGGCTCGCAATGGACCGCGCGCTCCGCATCGCGGCGACGCACCATGTCAGCCAGCGGCGGCGGCTCCGCTGGGAAACCACACGCAGTCGTATTGCCGCGCAGGTGCGGGAGCGGGGCTACAACCCCGCCAGGAACTCTTACATGCGCACGTACGGTTCTGACGACCTGGACGCTGCCCTGCTGGTGCTGCCGCTCACGGGCCTGGAAGAACCAGGTTCGCCCCGCCTGGCGGGAACAGTCGAGGCCATTCGCAGGGAACTGTCCGCCGAATTCCCGCTGCTCTACCGCTATCCGCCCGGACAGGACGGCCTTCCCGGAACGGAGGGGGCGTTCCTGCCCTGCTCGTTCTGGCTGGTCCAAGCACTGGCGAACACCGGTCAGCACAAAGACGCCGTTGCGCTGTTCGAGGCCGTGCTCGAAAAGGGTTCCCCGCTGGGGCTTTTCAGTGAGGAGATGGACCCGGCGTCCGGCAGGTTCCTGGGCAACTTTCCGCAGGCGCTCATCCACTCTGCCCTGGTCCAGGCCGCGCTTGCCCTCCGGGACACTGCGCCCGATCCCCAGCCTCCAACCGATGACGCACAGACAGAAAAGGAGCAGTGATGGAAAACCTCACAGCCCACCAGCGGTCAAAGCACCCTAAAAGCCCCCTGGCCGGACCCTATGGGCACCCGCTCCACCCCACACTGGTGACCATCCCCATCGGCGCCTGGACTGCGAGTGTCGTGTTCGACGTCGTGGCGCTGTTCGGAAGCGACGACAAGCCCTTCCTCATCGGGGGCCAGGCGAAGGGTTCGTGTAGACGCATGCCCGACGCCGCCGGAAAATGACGAAAGCCCCCGCGCGAGTCGAACTCCAGCGCGGGGGCTTTCTGCGCTTCCGTGTTGGGGGAAATAACGTGGAAACAGAGAGAAATCTACCGGCTGGTAACCATGCCAACCGGCCATTTTGGCCTGACTGCGCGATTCTTGATGGAACCTTGAGCCAAGCTGTCAACGGGCCCACGCCTGCGGGAGCGCGAGCAGACGGATCCTTCAGTCGGGTTCGGGCCTGTCGGTTGCGTCCGGGTCCTCTTCGGGTTCGAAGGTGTTCGGCTCTCCATCCGCACCGATTCCCACGCCGTCCGCACCGCCAGGGATGCCGCCGTCGTTCTTCCCCTTCGATCCCTCTGCGCCGCCCTGCGGCTCGTCCTCAGGAAGGGAGTCGGGTGAGTTGATCGTCATTGTTCCTCCTTCAATGGCCGGGCCTCCACGCTAGCAGTCCTGCGGCAGAAAGGCTCCGGCATGGCGCAAGAAATTGGAAACGCCACGAAGTGCCGCTGCTACATTCCGGAACAAAAGAGCACAGAGAACTACCAAAAGTGCTTGACTTCGAACGGCGGGGGCTGTTACAAATCTTGTAACGCAGAACGAACCACCCCTCCTTCCGCGCACCCCCTTTAGATGTCAGGGACTCACTTTGCCCTGCTTTTGAATCGATACAAAACCTCGACGTCGTGGCCCCGCTTCCACCCGTCATCAAAGGAGATGAACGTGACCGAGCACCATTCGCAACAGCCCTCCACTAAACCCTTTCGGAAGGTCCTCGCCGGCTGCCTGGCCAGCGCCGCCCTGGCCGCCGGGGCGGGGTTGACCCTCAGCGCCCCCGCAGCCTACGCGGAGCCAAGCAACTACAGGTTCGATTTCGGCAGCGGGCCGGTAGAGGACGGCTATATCGGCGTCAGCGCCACCGACGCCTACAGCCCCGAGACCCGCTACGGCTTCAACACCCCCGGGCACATGGTGAACGTACCCGCGAAAGGCACCGGGGCCGGCAGTGATGCCGTCCGCTTCCTTGAGTTCGGCACCAAGAGCGCGAACACGTTCAACGTGGACCTCAAGGAGGGCCTGTACAAGGTATCGGTGACGCTGGGTGACACCTCCCGGGCCAGCATCGCCGCCGAGGGCGTGTTCCAGGAAATGAATCTCACCGGCAACGGAGCCACGGCGTCCTTCGAGATTCCCGTGACGGACGGCCAGTTGAACCTGCTGGTTACCGAAGGCAAGGTTGGCACCGCCTTTACGCTGAGCGCACTGGAAATCGAGAAAGTGTCGCGGCACCCGGCGATGGATCCCACCATTTGGGTGGGCGGCGACTCCACGGTGGCCAGCTACTACCCCCTGGAGACAAGTGTCCAGGGCGGCTGGGGCCAGATGCTGCCGCAGTTTGTGGACCCGGAAGCGTTTGACGTCCGGAACATGGCCACCGGCGGACAGATCGCCCGCGGCTTCCGCAACGACGGCCAGCTTGAGGCAATCCTGCAGTACATCAAGCCCGGCGACCTGTTCCTGCTGGAGATGGGCATCAACGATACGGCCGCCAAGAACGCCACCACCGAGGCCGAGTTCAAGGAGATCATGCGGGACATGGTCCGGCAGGTTGCGGCTACCGGCGCCACTCCCGTTCTGGTCACGCCCCAGGGCCGTGCCACCGATTTCGTTGACGGTGTCCATTCTTCAGTGGACCGCTGGTACCGCCACTCCACAGTGGCCTTGGCAGAGGAAGAGGGCGTGCACCTGGTGGACCTGAACGTCCTGGCCTCGCAGTACTTCACCGGGATCGGCCCCGAGGCAACGCTGGCACTGTTCATGACCGGCGACACGCTGCACCCCAACCGCACCGGTGCCACCGAAGTGGCGCGCCTCGTCGCCGAGGACCTGGCCCGCCAGGGCCTCTAACCCCTGCATTGACGACGGCGGGACGCGGCACAGTGCCGCGTCCCGCCGTCGCGCTTCATCCTCCGATGTGATGGACGGTGAAGGCGGTCAGGAACCCAACCGAGGCCGTGAGTCCGGTGAGGTTGTGGTGCTGCTCGAAGGCCTCGGGGATCATGGTGTCCGCGAGCATCGCCAGGATTCCTCCTGCGGCCACGGCGGTAATGAGCGCAACAACTTCGCCGGGTGCGTTCTCCAGTGCTGCATAGCCAATCAGCGAGGACACACCACACAGCAGCGCGATCCCGCCCCACATACCGAAGACATATCCGGCGCTCCTGCCGGCCTTCTTCATGCCTGCCGTCCCGGAAAGCCCCTCGGGAACGTTGGAGATAAACACCGCCGCCATCATGGCAGGGCTCACCGCTCCCCCGGCCAGCATGCCCACACCAAGCACCACTGACTCCGGGACGCCGTCCAGCAATGCGCCCACAGCGATGGCCGTGCCGCTGCCGGGGTCCTCGGATTCGGAGGGCTGCTGGTCCCCGGAGCGCTTGCGGTGCTTGGCCCCGGCACGCGCCAGCATCATGTTGGCGCCCACGTACACCACGGCCCCTGCCAGGAACCCCACCACGGTGGGCCACAGGCCACCGCCCTGCACAGCCTCGTCCACCAGCTCGAAGGCCAGGGCAGAAATCAGTACGCCGGCCCCGAAGGACATGATGGAGGACACCAGCTTGGGCGGCAGGTTCCACCGCCAGGACAACGCGGCTCCCAGGACCAGTGCCGCACCGGCAGCAGTTCCCCATAGCAGCGCCTGCATCCATACCGGCACGTGTTCCCGCTTTCCGGCCCACTCTCGTGGAACCTGTCTCACGCAGCCGCCGGCACCGGAGCCGGCAAGCCTCAAAAAGCCCAGAGTAGTACAGGCCGGAAACCGGGACAGGAAGGCGGGCCGGGAGGCACACCTGGCTGCGTGTTCCTGCAGCGCCGGCCACCCGTCGTCGCACGGCAGGTTGGCACCTTGCGCAACATTGCCGCCGCTTCATTGACACACCCTGCGACTGATGCCATGCTCGTTACATGGACCTGTTGGACAGCTGGACAGCTAGACAAGAACCGGTGGTACGCGTTGGTGCGGCCGAAGCGGTTTTTGCTTCCCTCCGCGGCGCCATCGAAGCAGGAAAGATTCCGGTAGGCACCCGCCTGGACTCGGAAGCCTCGCTGGCCAAGCAATACGGTGTCAGCCGCACCATGGTGCGGGAAGCACTACGTTCCTGCACCGCCCTCGGACTGACTGCCACCCACACCGGCAAAGGCACCTTTGTCATCGCTGACAAAGTGGCGCAGGACCTTAAGCTCGGAAAGTACTCCGCGAGTGCCCTCGTGGAGGCACGTCCCCATGTGGAGGTTCCCGCCGCCGGGCTTGCCGCCCAACGGCGCACCAGTGAGGATCTGGAAGCGCTGCGGGAAATACTGCGCGAAATGTCTGACGCGAAAGACCTTCAGCAGTGGGTCCAGTTGAACACCGAATTCCATGTGACCATCGCCCGCTCCAGCGGAAACGGCGTCTTCGAATCCTTCCTCTCGGATATCTGTGAGGCTATGGCCAACCAGTCCAACACCCTCAACCTTGTGGCCGACCGGCGCAAGGAATCGGGTGAAGAGCATGCACGCATCTTCGAGGCCATCGAACGCGGTTCGGCGGAGGACGCATCACAGGCCATGACCATGCATCTGCACGGGGTGGAGTGTGCCCTGGGCACCGTCATCCCGGGCAGCGGGAAATCCGGGGCAGGCCTTACCGGCTAACTGCGCCCCCGCCAGCTCTCCCATCCCAACCAAAACCACCAGTTACTTCGCGTGCCGCCATCCGGTGTGGCTTCCGCGCGCCCAGATTCCGTACTACCTCCATGCCTCCGGCGTGCCCCGCCGGCACCAGAAAGATTTAAGGACACCATGACCACCGCGCACTCCCCCGCCAGCACCATCCCGGATATCGCACCCGCACTTGTCCGGTCTGAGCATGATTTGTTGGGGGACCGGGATGTCCCGGCCGGGGCGTACTGGGGTGTGCATACGCTCCGGGCAGTGGAGAACTTTCCCATTACCGGGCAGAAGCTGTCCTCGAACATGCACTTGGTCCGGGGCCTGGCCGCGGTGAAACTCGCCGCGGCGCGCACCA
The DNA here is from genome assembly GCF_030817835.1 of Pseudarthrobacter sp. W1I19. Lineage (NCBI taxonomy): Bacteria > Bacillati > Actinomycetota > Actinomycetes > Micrococcales > Micrococcaceae > Pseudarthrobacter > Pseudarthrobacter sp. W1I19. The sequence continues at coordinate 299,136 of NZ_JAUSZR010000001.1, read as the reverse complement.
ACCGCGAGCTCGGGCTGCTGGATGCCGAACGCGCCGACGCCATCGAGCAGGCCTGCACCGAGGTGATGAACGGCCGCCTCGCCGACCAGTTCGTGGTGGACGTCATCCAGGGCGGCGCCGGAACGTCCTCGAACATGAACGCCAACGAAGTCATCGCCAACCGCGCCCTGGAAATCCTGGGCCACCCCAAGGGCGACTACGCCCGGCTGCACCCCAACGACCACGTCAACCTCTCCCAGTCCACCAACGACGTCTACCCCACCGCGGTGAAACTGGGCACCATCTTCGCCGCCCGGGAGCTGCTCGACGCGCTGGCCGGGCTCGAAGAAGCATGCGCCGCCAAAGCCCTGGAATTCCGCACCGTGGTGAAAATGGGCCGCACCCAACTCCAGGACGCCGTGCCCATGACCCTGGGCCAGGAATTCGGCACCTACGCCATCACCATCGGCGAAGACCGGCTCCGCCTCGCCGAAGCCGAACTGCTCATCCACGAAATCAACCTCGGCGCCACCGCCATCGGCACCGGCCTGAACGCCCCCGCCGGCTACGCCGCCACCGCCTGCCGGCACCTCGCCACCATCACCGGCCTGCCCCTGGTCACCGCCCCGGACCTGATCGAAGCCACCCAGGACGTCGGCGCCTTCGTCCACCTCTCCGGCGTCCTCAAACGCGTCGCCGTGAAACTCTCCAAAATCTGCAACGACCTGCGCCTGCTCTCCTCCGGCCCCCGCGCCGGGTTCGGCGAGATCAACCTCCCCGCCGTGCAGTCCGGCTCCTCCATCATGCCCGGCAAGATCAACCCGGTCATCCCCGAAGTCGTCTCCCAGGTCGCTTACGAAGTGATCGGCAACGACGTGACCATCACCATGGCCGCCGAAGCCGGGCAACTCCAACTCAACGCCTTCGAACCCATCATCGTCCACAGCCTCCACAAGAGCATCTCCCACCTCGAAGCAGCCTGCCACACCCTCACCGCACGCTGCATCCAGGGCATCACCGCCAACACCGAACACCTCCGCCAAACAGTCGAACAATCCATCGGCCTGGTCACCGCCCTCAACCCCCACCTCGGCTACACCACCGCCACCGCCATCGCCCAGGAAGCACTCGCCACCGGCAAAGGCGTCGCCGAACTCGTCCTCGAACACGGGCTCCTCACCCACACCCAGCTCCAGGAACTCCTCAGCCCCGAACGCCTCGCCAACCTCAGCAAATAACCACCGGCAGTCGAGCAAAACCGAAACCCGGTTTCGACAAGGTCAACCACCAGGCAGCACGCCCTCCCAGCCCGTTCCCAGGAACAGGGGCACATTGACGTGCCCGCATTCCGGGGCGGGCAAAGAAAAACGGCACTCGATGACGAGGACCGTTCCGCTACCGGGCCGCCAGCCCGGCCTGAACCAAAGGATTGAGCATGAAGAGCAAATCAACCATCAGGCGTCCATCCCACCGATGTGGCGGTCGGGACGCCAGAGCACGCCTCCGTCCGCTGAAGGGAGTGCACAATGTCCACTAACCTCCAGACCCGGACAAGCCCCCTCCGCGCCCCTTACCGCCGCAGCCCTGTCAGGTCGATGATCATCGACTACCTGGCACAGAACGGCGCCAGCAAGGTGGCGGATATCAGCAGTGGAATTTTCGCCTCCCGTGACTGCGTGAGATACCACTTGGCAGCCCTGGAACGCGCCTCGATGGTCCGCTCCGATATCTCCCCCGGAACCCGGGAGGGCTGCACGCCCTTCTACGCTTTGACGCCGGACGCAAGCTGACCACGGTGGCTGCCGGCATGGCCGGCAGCCATCCGGCGTCCCCACAAGGCCCGGTTTTACCGTCCATGTCCCTCCAAAGAGGCCCCCTCTAACCCGCCGCGCAGAATTGATGCGATCTTGCGGGAAACCTTGCCGACCATTGACGTTGCAGGTCCACTCTGGAGCCATCGAACCAACAGAGGCAACGGACCAACCAGCTTGTGGGGAGCAGGAAGTCATGGGACACAAAGCAGTAATTGATGAAGTCACAGCCGTAGCGGGAGTGCTGACGGACAGTCATCCGCTCGACTTCCATACTTTGGGACTCGCCGGCTGCATCGACCGGCTCACGGTGCCTCTCCGCCAGCACGGGACCGCGGTCCACTGGGACACTCCCCATTGGGGCATCGAGATTCCCGCGGACTGCGCGTCCCTTCTGTACCAGTCGGCGCGCGAGGCGCTCAGCAACGCCTACAAGTATTCCGGAGCATCACACCTTAATGTCCAGCTCGCCGCGGTGGACCACGGGATCCGCCTGGTGGTATCCGACGACGGCAAGGGCTTTGACAGCAAACTCGCCTCCTGCGGCCGTCACCACGGTTATGGCCTCCGGCTGATGTCCGTGGCCGTCCATGAGGCCGGCGGCACCGTGGCCATCTGCTCCGCCCCCGGCCAGGGAACCAGCGTGACGGTCACCCTTCCGCTGGACTGAAGACCCGGATGCCCGCCTTCGCTGGGACGGCGGGCATCCGTAAGCCCGGGTTGTCCTGCTACCGGGAGAGTTTCGCCTCATCCGGTTCCAGGTCGCCAATGTGGCCGGGTGCGTTCGCGGCCAGGACGCGGGCAACAAACGCGCCGTACTCGTCCATGTAGTGGCGCAGGAACTTGGCGGTCCCTTCGTCCTTCACCTCGCCACCCTCACCGAACACCTCGGCGTTGTAATGGATGTAGGCCTCCGGTGCATTGAGCTGCGGGGCATCCAGGAAGCTGAGGACGCTGCGGAAAGAAGACTGCATCACCGCGGTCCCGATGCTGCCCACCGAGGCACCGATGATGCCGGTGGGCTTGCGGGCGAACGAGTTGCTGCCCCACGGCCGGGAGCCCCAGTCGATGGCATTTTTGAGGGCGCCGGGAATGGAACGGTTGTACTCCGGGGACACGAACAGGATTCCGTCAGACGCTTCAATGGCCTCTTTAAGGGCGAGGCCTTCCGGTGGAAAATCGGCGTCGTAGTCGTAGCTGTACAGGGGTAGGTCCTTGATGGGAATCTCTGTGAACTCCAGGTCCTCGGGAGCCAGTTTGATCAATGCCTGGGAGAGGACCCTGTTGATGGAGCCGGTAGCGAGGCTCCCCACGAAGTATCCGATCTTGAACGGTGCCATGAGTGTTCCTTCCAATGGCCGGTCAGCGCCGGCCGTCCATGTTCTGTTTGGAAAAGGTGCCGCCCGCGGCCGGACGGCGCTTGGTGCCACTGCACCCCCCAGTCCAGCACAGAAGGCAACGCTCGGCCAGAGCCGCCCCGAGTCCTTGACAGGCCGCACCCGGGAGCGCTGAATGATCTGTACCGAAACCCCCGGCGCGGTCAGGAGCAGTCATGAGCGAAAATCCCCTGCAGGATGAACGGGTCCATACCGAGGCACCTGCCGAGGGCGATCCCGATGCGGATGCCACCGAAATCAGGGCGCACAGCCAGGATCCGGCCGAGGGACCGGACACCCCGGACGCCCCTTCCCCCGGCACTCAATAGCTGGCGCCTTCCGGCCACCCCCTGCAGGCGCAGCCGCGCAGCAGCCCACCCCGTTGCCCCAACCGGGTCGCATTTAACGTCGTGATTCCGCGTTTTCACTGCCTTAAATGCGACCCAGTTGGGGGTGATTGGAGGGGTGGTGGGCCGGGTCCGGGCGGCCGATGAGCGCCTGAAGTGGGTGGCCCACATCGCCGGAGTACGCCGGGAATGGGAGGCCAAAATCCTCGAGCAGATCCCTGGCCGGAGAGTGGCCTGGGCCGCCCTGGAAGGCGTCACCAACTCCGGCGCGGTTGATTTCAAGGATGCCGGCGGCAACAGGACGGAGCTGGCGTTGACCCTTGAATACCAGCCCGCGGGTGTGGTGGAACGGGTGGGCGACCTGCTCCACGTCGTCGGCCGCCAGGCGGAACACGACCTGAAGCAGTTCAAGGAATTCATCGAGCGCCAGGAGCGTTCCACCGCTGCCCGGTACACTGCACGGTCCACCGACGAGCGGCGCCAGGACTATCGGTTTGAGCACCCCTTCGACCAGACCAACGGCCTGGTTGATCTTGAGGGGGAGTCGGGCGGAACCGCCGACGGCGAGAACTACAGTGCCGCCGAACGCCGGCAAAGGGAGGAGCACAGCAGGAGCCTTCCGCCGAATCCCGGCGGTGCGGACGTGTTGGGCTTCTGACATCTGCTTCCCGGAACCGGCTCTGGCAACCTCCGCCCCCAAAAGGTATGTTGGTAAGCATGCTGATGATTTTTACGGAATCATCAGTCCCGGTTACACAGCAAAGGAGACGTTATGAGCACGAAGGTGGAAAAACGCATTCTGGTGAACGTACCGGTGGGCACTGCTTACAACCAGTGGACCCAGTTCGAGGAATTCCCGCACTTCATGGGCGGTGTCAAGAGCGTTACGCAGCTCAGTGACGACCGGCTCGAGTGGGTAGCCGAGATCGGCGGCATCCGCAGGCAGTGGGAAGCCAAGATTTTGGAGCAGGTCCCGGACCGCAAAGTCGCCTGGGCAGCCACCGAAGGCGCCACCAACGCCGGTTCCGTGGATTTCGAAGACGTAGGCGGCGGCCAAACCTCCATCCGTCTGACGCTCGAATACGAGCCCGAGGGAATTATCGAGAAGGTGGGCGACAAGCTCAACGTGGTGGACCGCCAGGCCGAAGCAGACCTGCAGCGGTTCAAGGAATTCATCGAGGACGAAGGCTACGCCAGTGGCGCATGGCGCGGCAGTGTCAGCTCCGGAGCTCCCGTCGGCACCCCCGGCATCGAGGATGCTGCAGGATCGCGCGGCGATTCGGGCAAGGCCGGCGTATCCGGCAAGGTGGCTGCAGGCGTGGGCCTGGCAGCGGCAGCAGGTGCTGCGGCAGCCATGGCAGCCAGCAGCAACAAGGACACAACGGGGGCCGCCGATGAAACAGTGACCCCCGTGACTCCCGGAGAGCCCGTCACCGTCACGCCACTGACCACCGACACCACGGCTACCGATACCGCAAACACCGGCACCACGGGAACAGGCACAACAACAACAGGCACAACGTCGGCAGCCGGTTCCACCGGTTCTGTGGCGGACCTGGGTGATGACAGGATCGGCCACGCCTTCGACCAGACCAACGGCCTGGTGGACACCACCGGTGAGTCGGACGAGACGCTTGAGGGTGAGAACCTGAGCGCCGGCGAACGGCGCGAGAGCGAGCGCCGGCCGGACGGCGGCCTGCCGCCTGTAGGCGGCAACCTCGGCCAGCACTGACGGCAACCTGACCGCCTGAGGGGACGTCCCGGCGTCGGAGGTTCACTCACAACCGGACGTTCCACGGAAAGCAAAGCGCCGCCCGCCCTTCCCCCGGGGCGGGCGGCGCTTTGCCGTTACTGCTGTGCTGTTGCTACTTGTCCGTGCCGGCGTAGAAGACCGACGGCGCTGCGGGGGTCTCCATGCCCTCGCCGATGAAGAAGCTCGGGTGCGGCGGCTGGTTGTACGCGACGGCCTCGCGGGCAACGCCCGTCCGGTACATCGGATCGTGCATCAGGGTGCGGAGCCGGACCTCGGTGGGCGAGGTGCTGGTGTAGATCCGCAGTTCCGTGCTGTCCGACGACGGGAAAGCCAGTTCCTCACGCCAGTCGCCCAGGAGGTCCGCCTGCAGGGACGGGTTGCCCTTGGTGCCGTTGTTGGTGCGCGCGCCGGTGGCGGTCAACAGCCTGTCACTGGTTTCGGTTTCCCAGTTCCACTTCGAAACGGTGGGGACACCTACCTGAGTGGCGGCATCGAAATCGTGGTCAACGATTTCACGGAGCAGGTCACCATCCCACCAGGCCAGGAAGTTGGCAGCCGGGATCTTTTCAGCAATCAGCTCACCCTTGGCAGAACGGAGCTGGCCGACCGGGGAGTTCCAGGCAGCGTCCCCGCCCACAGCCCAGCCTTCAGCGCCGGCATAGCGCGGATCGATGTCCCCCGCGGCGCCGCGGCCCGTGTCCCGGGTGGCGGGAATGCTCCAGAGGATTTTGCCGGTGGCAGCGTCGCGGAAGGTGGCGCCGCGGTTGCCGCTCTGGCTCATGCTCTCGTGCACCGCGAAGGTTTCCAGGCCCGGGCGGGACGGATCCAGGTCGCTGGTGTGGATGGCATCGCCGTGGCCCAGCTTGGTGTTGTACAGCGGCTTGCCGTCGTCGTCGATGGCCATGGAGCCGAACACAAACTCGTCCTTGCCGTCCTGGTCCACGTCCGCAACGGAGAGGTTGTGGTTGCCCTGGCCCCTGTACTGGGCGCCGGCAATATCCGAGTCGAACGTCCAGCGCTTCACCAGCTTGCCGTTCACCAGGTCATAAGTGACAAGGACGGCGCGGGTGTAGTAGCCGCGGCTGAACATCATGGAGGGATGCTCGCCGTCCAAGTAGGCCACGCCGGCAAGGAAGCGGTCCACGCGGTTGCCGTAGCCGTCGCCCCAGGCAGAGACGCTGCCCCGCGGCGGATCGTAGGGAACGGTGTCCATGATGGTTCCGGTGGCACCGTTGAACACGGTGAGGAATTCGGGGCCGGACAGGACATAACCGGCGCTGTTCCGGTAGTCCGCCGCAGCATCGCCGATCACGGTTCCGGCCCCGTCCGTGGTGCCGTCCGCCGTCTTCATGGACACCTCGGCCTTGCCGTCACCGTCGAAGTCGTAGGCAAGGACCTGGGTATAGTGGGCGCCGGCGCGGATGTTGCGGCCCAGGTCGATGCGCCACAGCTTGGTGCCGTCCATCTTGTAGGCATCGACGTATACGTTGCCGGTGTAGCCGGACTTCGAGTTGTCCTGGGCGTTGGTGGGGTTCCAGAGCTGGACGATCTCGTAGGTGCCGTCGCCGTCCAGGTCCGCGACGCTCGCGTCGTTGGCTGTGTAGCTGTAGGCCTGCCCGGTGGGGGTCACGCCGTCGGCCGGCTTGTCCAGCTTGATGGCCAGGTAGTTCTGGGCCAACGGCGTGAACTCGGCGCTGAGTTTGTCCTGCCCGTTGCCGTTGCCCACGGCCTTGATGACATACTTCGACGCCGCGGTACCCGCCGGGTCAACGTAGGTGGTGGTGTCCCGGATAGGCTCGTCCGTGAGCTGGACGCCGTCGCGGAGCACATGGAATCCGACGCTGTCCTTGTCCAGGCCAAGCATGCGCCAGCCCAAGGTGACGCCCTGGTCCGTCAGCACGGCAACCGGTGCGCGGTCCAGGTTCTCCACTTGGCGCTTGAGCTCTGTGCCGGACTGCCCGGGAGCGGTGCCGGGGTCTGCCTGCGCCAGGGGGACGCCGGTAAAGGCGAGGGCTGCGGCCGTCAGTGAGGCTGCTGCGGCAAGCGGAGCCGCTTTCCAGGCACGGCCGGCCCGGGATGAGGGGGAACATTTCGAGGGAAAAACCAAAAGAACATCTCCTTTGATGCGTCGGCAGCTGAGTCCGCCGAACGACTGTTGGAACGTTTCACTCCTCGTCGCTGACGAACCTTTCTGGGCGGTTCGGGCGGGATGAAGCAGGAGGGAAAGCGCTTTCTGCCCTTTAGGTTTATCAGCGGGCCGCAAGAGAGGTCAAGGCTTTTCCGTTACTTAATGGGCGAATTTGTTCCATTACCTTTCGATATGGGACAGACTCTGGACGTCGTCTCAGAGCGGAAGCACGACGGCGGCGTGCCGCCGGGCGCAGAAGGCGGAACGACGCCGTCGTACGCTTTTCCGACGCCTTTTATTCCCTGGGCTCCGCTGAAATATCCGCGGAGGAGCCGCTGTTGGCGCCGGTATGACAACAATCGGAATCATCGGTGCAGGACATATCGGAAGCGCAGTTGCCCGGAAGGCGGTGGAGCTGGGTTATGACGTGGTCATCAGCAACTCACGCGGGCCCGAGACGCTGGCGGACCTCGTTGCGGAGCTTGGCCCGAAGGCCCGGGCAGCCACCCCCGCGGAGGCCGCGGCGGCAGGCGATTTCGCCGTGGTGACAGTGCCGCTTAGGAACTACAAGGACATTCCGGTGGAGCCCCTGGCCGGCAAGATCGTGATCGACACCAACAACTACTACTGGGAGCGGGACGGCCGCATCCCGGAGCTGGACAAGGGCGAGGCCACCACCTCGGGACTGCTCCAGGAGCACCTGCCGGAGTCGAAAGTGGCCAAGGGCTTCAACCACATCATGGCGTCCCAGATCACCACTGATGGAACTCCTACCGGCACGGAGAACCGCCGGGCACTGGCAACGGCCAGCGACTACCCGGAAGCCGCCGAACTGGTAACGCGCCTGTACGACGAGTTTGGTTTCGACACCGTGAACATCGGACTCCTGGAGGACAGCTGGCGCGTGGAGCGGGATCGGCCCGCGTACGTGGTGCGGCAGAATGCCCAGGAGCTGAAGGACAACCTGGCCAAGGCCACGAGGACCATCTAGCTGCGGACCTTTCCGCCGCCCGGACCGTTTCCCCGCTGGCGGGTCCGGACATAAAACTGGCTGGCAGCAGGCGTTGTGAACCCGCGTTTTGGGAACGTCTGCTGCCAGCCAGTTGGGGTTGACCTAGTCCCAGGCCGGGACCAGGACCACGTCATATTGGGTTGCCTGCTTTCCGAATTTCGCGTTCACGGCTGCGAGGGTGTCCCCAAACTTGGCCACCGTTGTGGGGATGTTGAAGTGCTTGCTCTTGATCACGTCTTCAACCTTGAAGGAGGACAGGTCCCGGGAAAGCTCCAGGCGGCTGATCTGGTTAACCATGTTCTGGACCGCCCACACGGTGTGGCCCTTAACCAGGATGCCGTCGATGAACTCCAGGTCCGGTCCGTCGATCCTGTCGCTCTTTCCCGTCTCGGGATCCACAGCGTAAAGCGCCTGCTGCGCAGTGTGCGCAACTATGAGCGTGTCCCCGTCTTCGGCGCTTGCGATGCCGTTGAATCCGAACTCGCCTTCCTTCAAGGGTTTGGCTGCCCTGCCGCTCACTTTCAGGGTCTCTACGTCGTCGGAGTCTCCCAGCTCGCCACAGTCGCCCACAGGGACGAAATAGAGTTCCGGCGAAGCAGAGTTGGTGAACCAGGCGCCGTCTTCGGTGAGGGTGACGTCATTGATGAACTGCATGGCCTTCGTGGTCAGCGTGAACTCGGCCACCGTCTTGCGGGTTTCGGTGCTGTAGACGTAGGCCTTGCCGGTAGCCCCGCCCGCCACGAAGAGCAGGTCATTGTCGACGTCCGCCTTCATCCCTACAGCCATCCGGCCGTCCGGCACATTAATGAAACGTTTGGCCTCGCTGTCATGGATATCGCCGCGGTAGATATCGCCGGTATTCAGGTCTCCGGCATAGAAAGTGGCCCCCTCCCCAGCCGCAATACCCTCGGCGGAGGTGGCGCCGTCGAGCACTATGACGTCGTCGCTGCTGGATGCGGAGGCCACTGCCGGCAGGGCAATGGGTAAGAACAGTGCCAGAAGGGCGGTGAATCCCACGGCTGTACGGCGTTGTACTGTTCGGCGCATGATGCTTCCTCGATGTGGGTTTTTGCGCGGGGCCAATCAGCGGCAGCTCCGCACGATGGTGCTGCCAGTTTAAGGACCGGCAGGAAGCCCCGCCAGAACTTGGTGCCCCCTTCATAAGGAAGGGGGCAATGCACCCGGACCGCATTCATCTCCGGATTCTGCTTACAATCGAAACCTCAATCAACTACTGAGGGACCCATGAAGAAACTCGCCACAGCCTTGATCGCCGCCGGGCTCGTTGTCTCCGCCACGGCCTGCACCGCCTCGAACCAGCTCACCACCGCGGAAACGTGTGAGCGGATCCAGAGCGTGGTCTCCAACCCGGCCAACAACGCCGGCAAGACGGGCATGAACCGCCTGGCCAACCAGATCCGCCCCATTCACGAGGTCGCTTCCGACGATCTCAAGCCCGCCCTCGAGTCCATCCTTGAATACACGGACGAGCAGGCCAAGGAAACCCCGGACGAAGGCAAGATTGCGGAGCTGCAGGCTGGCTACGAGGAAGCCGGCAGCACCTACCAGAAGTTCTGCAGCTAGCCTTCACTGCTTTGCCTTTTGCTGAACGGACCCGGCCGCCTTACAGGGTGGCCGGGTCCGTGTTTGCGCCGCATAGAATGACTGCCACGCGTTCCCCTGGCTTCGGCACGTAGGCGCCGGACGTCAGGGCCGCGTAGGCCGCTGCCGCGCCGTGTTCCACTACCAGCCGGTAGTCGTTCCACAGCAGCGAGCGTGCGGTCACGATGCCGTCATCGGACACCAGGACACTTTCGACGCCGGTGCGGACCGCGACGGAGAAGCCGATGTCGCCAACGCGGCGGGCTCCCAGCGAATCTGCGGCGACTCCCGACACAGTGACGTCGACCGGTTCGTTCGCGGCCAGGGCCGCATGGAGCGTGGGCGCATTCCGGGGCTCCACGCCAACCACCCGGGCATGGCCTTCCACGGCCGCCGCGATGCCCGCCATCAGCCCGCCTCCGCCCACCGCCACCAGCACGGTGTCCACTCCGGCGATCTGCTCCAGTACTTCCATCCCCACGGTTCCGGCGCCGGCAGCGATCTCGGGCTGGTCATAGGCGTGGCAGTAAACAGCTCCGGTGCGCCGTGCATGTTCCACGGCGGCCTGGTACGCCTCGGCATATTCGGCGCCACCCTGGATCACAGTGGCGCCGATCACCTCGAGTTTGCGAACCTTCACGGCCGGAGCAGCCGCCGGCACGAATACCGTTGCCGGCACTCCCAGCTGGGCTGCCGCGTAGGCATTGGCAAGCCCGGCGTTGCCGCCCGAGGCAACCACCACACCAACGGCGGGATCCAGCTCGCCGCGCTCCTTGCTGGCCAGGATTCGGTTCAGCGCGCCGCGGGCTTTGAAAGTGCCGGTGTGCTGCATAAATTCGCACTTGAACCAGACCTCGCCGGGGAACGCCTCCGTATCCGCCTGCAGCACGGGCGTTACTCGGGTGAGGCCGGCTGTCCGGCGGGCCGCGTCCTCAACATCTGCTCGGGCAATCACGTCAGAGTTCGTCGTCCCAGGTTCCGGGCTCTTCCAGGGCTTCCTCGGGTTTGTGCCCTGCCGGCGGCTCGCCGCTTCCGGTGTACGACGCAGGCACCGTTCCGGCCGCGTGGGCCTGTTGCTCCTCGCGGATGTTGGCGGCGCCGGGAAGCTCCGGATGCATGCCGCCCTGGGGCGCCTGTGCTGCCTGCTTGGCTTCGTCGGGGTCACCCGGGCCGCGGAGATCGGCGGTGTTTTGGGGCTCCTCATTGGACGTGGTCATGGGTCCTGCCTTTCACCTAGGTACCTGTTTCTTTCCATCCCGGAAATCCTGTCCGGGATGGACTCCAGCCTACGGTGCCACCAGTCACAATCGGATTTTTGACCCCAATCGGGTCCGCGGCGGCTTTCACATCATGGAATTACAATTTCCCCTTGCGGAAATGGTGTGATCGGGGTTACGTTTTACCCAAGGCCCGGATCAGCGGGCGCATCCCCTATTTGGATAGGTAAAGGTCAATGAAGATCCCCAACCCTGAGGCACTGAAGGCGAGTTCGGTGCCCACGAAGAGGAAGCCGCTGTACAAGTCGCTCTTCTTCCAGATTCTGATCGCCGTCGTGGCAGGTGTCCTTATAGGGCATTTCTGGCCGGACCTCGGATCACAATTGAGGCCGCTCGGAGATGGCTTCATCAAACTGATCAAGATGATCATCGCGCCGCTGATCTTCCTGGTGATCGTCACCGGAATTTCAGCCGTAGGCGACGTCAAGGCGGTTGGAAGGGTAGGGGTCAAAGCCCTTGTCTATTTCACGGCAGCCACCCTGTTTGCCCTGGTCTTCGGCCTGGTGGTGGGCAACATCGTCCAGCCCGGCGCCGGGCTAAACATCGATCCCGCCACACTGTCCCAGGCGGACCTGGATGCCAAGACCGGATCTGCCGCCCCCAAGGACGCAGCATCGTTCATCCTCGATGTCATTCCGGCCAGCGTGATCGGAGCCTTCGCCAGTAACAGCCTGCTGCAGGTCCTCTTCTTCTCGGTGTTCTTCGGCGCAGCGATCGTGGTCATTGGACGCGAGCGGTGCATGCCCGTGATCAGCCTCATGGAGACCGTCCTGGAACTGATCTTCAAGATCATGTCCTGGATTATGAAAGTTGCTCCCATCGGAGCCTTCGGAGCCATGGCCTTCATCATCGGCCAGTACGGCCTGGACACGCTCAGCACTTACGCCCTGCTGATCACCGCCTGTTACGCCGCGGCGATCGTGTTCATCGGCCTGCTGTTCGTGGTGGCCTGGGTTACCGCACGCGTCCCGCTCTGGCAGTTCCTCAAGTACACCCGCGAAGAATTCCTCCTGGCCCTGGGCACCGCCTCCACTGAGGCTGTGATGCCTCGCATCATGACCAAGCTGACCAACGCCGGATGCTCCCGCGCCACCACCGGCCTGGTGGTCCCTACCGGCTACTCCTTCAACCTGGACGGGGCAGCAATCTACCTGTCCATCTCGCTGCTGTTCCTCGCCCAGGCGTTCGGCCACAACCTGGACCTTGGCCAGCAGCTTGCAGCGCTCGGCGTGCTGCTGCTGACTTCCAAGGGCATGGCGGGCGTCCCGGGGTCATCCTTCCTGGCGCTCTCGGCCACCGCCGCCGCCCTGGGCATCTTCCCGGTAGCCGGCGTCGCACTCCTCCTTGGAGCCGACCGGCTCATGGATTCCATGCGCGTGGTAGTGAACCTGCTGGGCAACTGCGTGGCCACGTTCGTGGTCTCCAAATGGGAGGGCCAGTTCGACCGGAGCGTTATGCTGCGCGCCTTCAAGGGCGAGATCACCAACCACGATTCCGCCATCATGTTGGGCAAGGAGGAGGTCTTTGAGGGCCAGGAGCTCCAGCGGCTCAGCGAGGGGCAGGACCCGTCACCGAAGTTCCGCGGCGGGCCGCACCCCGAGGACATTCCCCAGTTCCAGATGAGCAAGGCTGAGCGGGCCAAGGCCGGCATCCCCGCCGAATAGCCGCAGCACAACAGAAGGGCGGGCAGGACCATCTGGTCCTGCCCGCCCTCTGTCGCTTGAAAGCCCTATCGCTACGGTGTCGGCGATGCCGATGACGTGCTGCTGTCTTCGGTCTCCGTTGCCGTTGACGTCGCCGTCGGCGTCGGCGACTCTGACCGGCCCGACGAGGACGGGCTCGTGGAGCCGGAGGTGCTGGTGGACGTGGGGCTGGAAGTTCCACTGCCGCCGTCGGCCTTCTCCAGCACGTCATTGATCAGGTCCTCGAGCTCCTTCTGGTCCGGATCCCCGAGGTTGGCGCCGCTCTTGGTGGCCACCACCAGGAGCTTGCCTTCGGCAGCGGACACCTGCATCAGCTTCTGCTGGTTCTCGCCGCTGCGGGCACTGAGGGTGGCGAAGGTCTTTTCGGCATCCGTGTCCGCCTGGAGTTCTTCGCTGGTCACCTCGTACTTCTGGCCCAGTGCGGACACTGAGAACTTGGCGCATTGGTCCATCTTGCCGCTGACCTTATCGAGGACCTCGACGGCGTCCGGCCCCTCGCTGCCCGACTGGGCAGACAGGGTGCGCGGCTGGTCGCCCTCGGAAAGCGCAACGGCCACGTCCCCGTTTTCCACCTTGTCCAGAAGCCCGGCGGTGGCGATGTCCTTGCAGTCCGAGGGGTCAACGGTTGCCGTGCTCAGGAGCAGATTGGCGATATTGCCGCCCTGGTCCACCTGCTCCTTGGAGTAGAGCTTCAGCTCGTTGCCGTCCTCGTCCTTCATGCCTGAGATCAGGTCGCGCAGCTCATCCTCGGTGTAGGCCTTGGCTTCCGCCGTCGGGCTGGCAGAAGCACTGGTGGTCTGGGCCGAAGGGCTTGCCGCGCCCCCGCCGCCGCCTGTGCAGCCTGCAAGGGCAATCATTGCCGCCGCCATCACTCCAAGTGCCGGAACTTTTCGCATCTGGTTCAACCCCTTAGAAAATAGAAAGCATGCTTAGCGTTTCTAGCCTAAGGGTACAGCCGACCCAGGGGTAATAACTAAGCCTGGCTTTTTATTTTTGCCCACAAGGGGCGGCGTCAGGCCGGCTTGGCTCCAGGTTCCCGGGCCGGATGCCGCCACGCCCCGCTCACTGTCGCCTGATGGCCGAGGCTGCGGGAGATGGCGCGGGCAGCGGCCCGCACCAGGGGAACCAGCTCAAGGGCGGGCGCCGTCGTATCCGGAACCACGATGGACAGAGCGGCCAGCACCGCGCCATCGGCGGCGTAAATCGGTGCTGCAACCGAGACGGTTCGGGAGGGGTGCGTCCGGCGGACCACCGCGGCGCCGGACTGTTTGACCCCGGCAAGCACTGCGCGAAGGTCACCTGCCAACGGCTCCCCTGGCCCTGCTTCGGCCCCGGCAGTCTGCGCCAGCAGCTCCTCCAGCACATCCGGAGCGGAGCAGGCCAGCAGGACCTGCCCGACGGCGGTGGTCCGCAAGGGCATCCGGCCTCCCACCCGGTAGGCCACTTCGGTGGCATGCCGTGACGAGAGCCGGTCAATGAGGACCGCTTCACTGCCGTCACGGACGGAGAGCAGCACATGGTGGCGCGTCACCTCATACAGGTCTTCAAGGTAGGGAAGCGCAATCTGCCGGACGCCGTGGCCCCGCGGCGAAAGAGAGGCTATTTCCCACAAGCGCACCCCCACCACGTACCGGCCGTCCTCCAGCCGTTCCAACGCACCCCATTCGGTCAGGTGCCGCACCAGCCGGAGTGCGGTGGCCGGGGCGAGGTTCGCGGACCTGGCCAGCTCGGACAGGCTCAGTGCCCGGCGTCGTTCGGTGAACTGCTCCAGCAGGCTCAGCGCCCGCACCACCACGGGCTGGCCGGGGCCTCCCTGGAGCCCCCGCGCCCCGCCTCTTCCAGCCACTTTTCCTCCGAGGTTCTCGTGTCATTCAAGCGTGCGGGGTGTGGCCCGTGCCACAAAGTGCATTTTCACTCAGTGAAAAGTACAGTCACTCAAGTGGGATCGGGGGCCAAGCTGATGGACGTCCTGCCGGCGACTTTGCCTGCCGTCTCCCTGACCCGATTGGAATCAACGATGAACTCCAATGCCCCTCGAAAATCCCTTGCCGGAATTTTTGTGCTGTGCTGGCTTGGCCTGCTTGCCGACGGTTATGACCTTTATGTCTACGGCGCCACCCTGCCCGGCCTGATCGGCCAGCCGCCCTTTAGCGTCACTCCCGCGGGCGCCGGCGCCGTGGGCTCCCTGGCACTGGTGGGAATGCTGCTCGGCTCCCTGATCGTGGGCACCCTGACCGACAGGCTGGGCCGGCGCCGGATCTTTGTCAGCGCCCTGGCCCTGTTTTCGCTGGCCATGCTGGCCTGCTCGATGGCTCCCACCTGGGAATTGTTTGCGGCATTCCGCTTCATTGCCTGCTTTGGCGTGGGAGGCCTGCTTCCGACGGCGGTGGCACTCACCAACGAGTTCGCCCCGCCGGGCAGGAAGTCGCTGGTCCTAGGAGCAGTCCTGACCGGACCGGCCACGGGCACGGTGGTTGCGTCATTGACTTCTCTGGCCCTGTTGGAATCGAGCGGGTTCCGGCCGGTCTATGCGATCGGGGCTGGCGGCCTTCTGCTGGTGCCGTTCGCCTGGTTCCTGATGCCGGAGTCGCCGCAGTTCCTGCGGACCCAACTCCGCAATGCTGAAGCAGACAGTATTGAGGCCGCCTATGGACTCCCCCGAACAACAGAAGCACCCGCCTCCGCCGCCCGCGTATCGCCCACCCGCGCCCTGTTCGTCAACGGCACCGGCCGCACCACCGTGCTGCTGTGGGCCATCACGGTGCTGAGCCTGCTCACCATCTTCGGCGTCAGCACCTGGCTCCCCCAGATCATGCGGACGGCGGGGTTCGGCGTTGGATCATCCGTATCATTCCTGCTGGCCTACTCGGTGGGCGCCGTGGTGGGCACGGTCCTGGCCTCGGTTGCCAGCCAGAAGTTCGGGCCCCGGCCCCTGGTGATTGTTGGCTTCATCAGTGCCGCGGCCGCCCTGCTGCTGATGTCCGCCAATCCGCCAGCCGCACTGATGACGGTACTCGCCGCTGTCGCCGGCTTCGGTGGCCTGGGCACACAGAACATGATCAACGACTACATCGCGCAGTTCTACCCAGCGGCCTCCCGCGCGACTGGCCTCGGCTGGGCACTGGCAGTGGGACGCATCGGAGCGATTGCCGGTCCCACATACGGCGCCTTGCTCGTTAGCTTCGGCGGCGGGGTCCCGGTAGCTGCAACGGCATTTGCCGCACCCGCCGTGATGGGAGCTGCCCTGATGCTTGCCTTGCGCATCCGGACGGCCAAGCGTTCCGCACCCCAGGAAGCAGAGCTGGTGGCCTGACCAGCCCTCTTCCCGAAGGTCCCCGTGTGGAATAATCCGAAGGAGTGGTCCTCACCGGACCGCTCCACGGATCGAAGGGGCCTTTCGTGCCAGCCACAGCACCATCAAGGAGCAGCGCTCCAACGGCGAGCGCGACCATTAGCAACACCCAGGTCCCCAAGCATGAGCAGCTGCGGCTGATCATCCTCAAGCTGGCCAAGGAGGAACTGGAGCCCGGCGCCCGGCTCCCCAGCGAGCGAACTCTCATGGACTCCTACGGCGTCAGCCGCATCACGGTGCGTGCCGCGATCGGCCGCCTGGTCAACGAGGGGCACCTGGTCCGGGTTCCGGCCAAGGGCACATTTGTGGCGGACTCCCCGGTGCAGTCCACCCTGCACCTGGCCTCCTTCACGCAAGAGATGGAGTCCATGGGACACGTTCCCAGCACGGTGGTGCTGGTGGCGGAGGCCGCCGCGGCCCCGGATGATACGGCCGAGGCACTTAGCCTTGCCCCGGGCTCGGAGGCTATCCACCTCAAGCGCCTACGGCTGGCGGACGGCCGCCCTGTCAGTGTGGACGATGCCTGGTACAACCCCGAGCACGCACCGGGACTGCTGGACATCGACCTGACCGGATCCGTGTACAAGGCCCTGGCGGCGCAGTTCGGGCACCAGATCGACAGGGCACGGCAGAGCGTTAAGTCCGAGGGCGCCCCGGCAGACGTCGGGGCGCTCCTCGGGACTGGTACGGGAGCACCGGTGCTGGCGTTTGACCGGGTTTCCTATTCAGGGCACCTGGCCATTGAGCATTCGCGTTCCTGGTACCGCTCGGACCGTTACTCCCTGAACATGGAAGTCCGGCTCTAGGAGCCAGCTCCTAATCCAGCGAGAACAGCTCCTCGCCGGCGGCCACAGTGCCGGCTGCAGCCAGGGTTGCCGTGTCCGGCTTGGAATCGAGGACGACGACGGGACTCACCATCGAGTAGCCCGCCGCGAGCGCGGCGGCGGGATCGACGCGCATGATGGGTGCGCCGGCGTCGACAGTGTCGCCCTGGGCGATGAGCAGCTTGAAGCCTTCACCCTTGAGCTTGACCGTGTCGATCCCCACATGGGTGAGGACGCCTCGCCCCGACGACTCCACCACAACAAAGGCGTGCGGCAGCAGCTTGATGACCTTCCCCGCAACCGGGGACACGACGTCGAACATCTCTCCTGCCGGCGGCTCGACGGCCGCACCGGAGCCCACCATCTGGCCCGCGAACACAGGGTCCGGGACCTCGGCAAGGGGAACCACGTTACCGGCGATGGGCGCGAGGACCACGAGCGACTGCGCCACTAGAGCAGGTCCTCGATGTCTTCGGCGAGGGTGTCGGCCTCGGGTCCAACGATGACCTGGACGGCCGTGCCGGAGGCCAGCACGCCATGGGCTCCGGCGGCTTTCAGGGAGGCCTCATTCACGAGGGAACCATCTTTAACCTCGGTGCGCAGCCGCGTGATGCAGGCTTCAATCTCCACGATGTTGCCGGCTCCGCCCAGGCCTTCAATGATCTTTTCTGCTTTGGACATGGCTGCCCTTTCTGACGGTGCCCGCTGGCGGGCACTCCTTCCTCACCGGGGCCGGCGGCCCAAGTGCGACCAATTATGGCTTTCGCTGCCGGCCATTTGAATAGCCCGGCAGGTTTCGAAGTGCCTTGACAGGCACTCGTGGGATGGATCACACTGAACTGGTCATAACCAGACAGTACCGGCTGGAACCCCTCCTTTACAAGCCCCACCCGAACCCGCAGAGGTGCAACCATGTCAACATCCGAGACCGCCGCCTTGGCTCCCGAGAAGAAGCCAAACAAGGCGTTTGCCACCCTGCAGCGCCTGGGCCGCACCCTGATGCTGCCCATCGCTGTTCTTCCCGCCGCAGGCATCCTCCTGCGCATCGGCCAGGCCGACCTGCTCGGCGCTATCCCTGGATTCGAGGGCGGTGCGGCCGTCATCTCCGCAGCCGGCAGCGCCGTCTTCACCTGGCTGCCGCTGATCTTTGCCGTGGGCATTGCCATCGGCTGGGCCAAGAAGGCCGATGGTTCCACTGCTTTGGCCGCCGTAGTCGGCTACATGGTGATCGACGGCGTCTTCAAGGCCATGTCGCCGCTGGTCCTGGCCGGACAGGTCGACCCGGCCGGCAAGCCCGCGATGATCAACTACGGCGTCCTCGCCGGCATTGTGGTGGGCCTGCTCTCCGCATCGCTGTGGCAACGGTTCTACCGCACCAAACTGCCCGACTTCCTCGGGTTCTTCAGCGGGCGCCGCCTGGTGCCCATCCTGACCTCCGTCTCCAGCCTGGTAGCCGGCGTCGCCCTTGCCCTGGCCTACCCGCTCTTCAACGCAGGCCTTTCCGCAGTGGGCCAGGCCGTGGCCAGCAACGCGGTTGTCGGCGGCGGCATTTACGGCTTCGCCAACCGCATGCTGATCCCCGCCGGACTGCACCACATCCTGAACTCCGGCGTCTGGTTCCTTATCGGCGACTACACGGACGCCTCCGGCCACCTGGTCCGCGGTGACCTCAACCGCTTCTTCGCCGGCGACCCCAGTGCGGGCATCTTTATGACCGGCTTCTTCCCCATCATGATGTTCGGCCTGCCGGCAGCAGCACTTGCCATCTGGCGCCACGCCAAGCCCTCGCAGAAGAAGATCGTTGGCGGCATTATGCTCTCCACCGCGCTGACCGCATTCTTCACCGGCATCACCGAACCGCTTGAGTACGCCTTTATGTTCGTGGCTTTCCCGCTCTACATCGTCCACGCCGCCCTGACCGGAACGTCCATGGCCCTGGTCAACGCGCTGGGCATCCATCACGGATTCACGTTCTCTGCAGGCCTGATCGACTTTGTCCTCAACTTCGGCAAATCGCAGAACGGCTGGCTGCTGATCCCCATTGGCTTGGGCTACGCGGTGATCTACTACTTCCTCTTCTCCTTCGTGATCAAGCGCTGGAACCTGCGCACCCCGGGCCGCGAGGACGACGAGGTCACCGTGGAGACCGACGCCGCGAAGTAAGAACCGAGCACTGCCCTTTAGCGACCCGCAACCGAAAGCACCCCTATGGAAATCGTCATCCTCTCCACCCCTGCAGACGTGGCCCGCACAGCCGCGGACGCCATCGAGCAGCAGGTCCGCAGCGGCCCGTCAGTCCTTGGCCTGGCCACCGGGTCAACGCCCCTCGGCACGTACCAGGAACTCATTGGGCGGCATCGGAATGGTGGTTTGAGCTTCGCCAGCGCTCAGGCCTTCCTCCTCGATGAGTATGTGGGCCTGCCCAGCACGCACCCGCAGTCCTACCACTCGGTGATCCGGGAGGAATTCGTGGACAGCGTGGACTTCGTCGAAGGGGCAGTCCACGGGCTGGACGGGGTGGCGGTTGACCTCGAGGCTGAGGTTGTCCGGTACGAGGCCGCCATTGCGGCCGCGGGCGGAGTGGACATCCAGATCCTGGGGATCGGCACGGACGGCCATGTCGGTTTCAACGAACCGATGTCGTCACTGGCCTCCAGGACCCGGATCAAGACCCTCACCCAGCAGACCCGGCAGGACAACGCGCGCTTCTTCGCAGACCCCGCCGACGTTCCGGACCACGTGCTGACCCAGGGCCTGGGCACCATCCGGGAAGCGCGGCACCTTCTGCTGCTGGCAATGGGCGAGGCCAAGGCGGAAGCTATTGCAGCAGCCGTCGAAGGTCCGGTGGCGGCGGTCTGCCCCGCCTCTGCGCTGCAGCTCCATCCGCACGTCACAGTCCTGGTGGACGAGGCTGCGGCATCAAAACTGGCGCACCGCGAGTACTACCAGGACACGTTCGGGCGGAAGCCTGCATGGCAGGGACTCTGAGGGTGTCGACGCTCATAGGGGCACCCCAGCTTGAACTGGCCGTGGAGGATGCCGAGGGGGTCCGCCTCGCGGCCTCGGTAGGGGCTGCAAGGGTGGAGCTGTGCGCGGCCCTCGCCGAGACAGACGGCATCACGCCGAGCATCGGCACCATAGAGCAGGCGTGCCGAGTTGGACTGCCTGTCCACGTCCTGGTCCGCCCGCGCCCCGGCAACTTCACCTACACGGCTGAGGAGCATGGGGTGCTGGAGCGTGACGTCGAGGCGGCATTGAACGCCGGCGCCGCGGGCGTCGTCGTCGGAGTCTTGGCGGCCGACGGCGGCCCGGACGTTCCGGCGCTTCGGCACCTTTCTGGGGTGGCCCGCCGTCGTCATCCTGCTGCCGAGGTGACCTTCCACCGGGCGTTCGACGCCGCCCTCGCCAAGGGCATGGATCCTGCTGAGGCATTGGCCAGGCTGGAACGCGCCGGCGTCAATCGCGTGCTGACCAGCGGTGGAACCCCCGACTGTGCCGCCGGGCTGCCCATGCTGGAGCGGTTGGTGGAGCTGGGACGGAACCATGCGCCGTCCGTACAGATCATGGCCGGTGGCGGGGTGCGGCTGGAACTGATGCCCCAACTGGTTCACAGCGGTGTCCATGCGGTCCACACGTCCGCGCGCGGCCTGGACCCTTCCACCGGGTTCCGGGCCCGTGTGGCGGACCCCCTGCTCGCTGCCGGCATGGCGGCGGCTCTGCGAAAGGCAGCATGATGGGCAAGGAATTGATACTTCGGGGCCGTATCGTGGCGGCTGGCGTGGACATCGACGACGGTCTGATCGCCGTGGCGGAAGGCCTGATTACCTATGCCGGGCCGGCGTCGGAATTTCCTGGCGATCCCGCTGCTGCCGCGGTTCCGGGCCGCGTTTTGTTGCCGGGCCTGGTGGACCTCCACTGCCACGGCGCCCACGGCTCGGACTTTGCGGGGGGCTCGGAGGAGGGCGCCCGGGCTGCTGCCACATACCTCCACAGCCGCGGCACCACCACGCTGCTGGCCAGCCTGGTGACGGGAGCGCCGGCGGACCTGGTCCGGAACCTGAAGGTGCTGCGGTCACTCGCTGAGGAGGGCCTGATTGCCGGATCGCACCTGGAGGGCCCCTTCCTCTCCGGTGACCAGTGCGGTGCACACGATCCCGGCCTGCTGTTGGAACCGGACCTCGATCTCGTAGGCGAACTCTTCGAAGCGGCAGGACCCACTTTGGCTTCGATGACCCTCGCCGCCGAATTGCCAGGGGCATCCGGACTGGCGGATCTGCTCACCGCGCGCGGGGCAATCCCTTCCTTGGGGCACACCGCAGCGGACCATGCCAGCGCGGCTTTGTTCCTGGAGCGGGCGGGGGCCGGCCTTGTGTCAGATCCTTCGGGTCGCGGATTCGATCCCGGCCGACGGCGCCCCACTGTCACGCACCTCTTTAATGCCATGCCCAGCATGCACCACCGGGGCCCGGGCCCCGTCTCGGCCTGCCTCAGCGCAGCGCGCGCCGGGAAGGCGGTGGTGGAACTGATCGCCGACGGCGTCCACCTCGCCCCTGAGACTGTCAAGACAGTTTTCGAGCTGGTGGGCGCGGAGAACATTGCACTGGTCACGGATTCCATGGCTGCGACGGGACTGGCGGATGGCCAGTACAAGCTGGGCACGCTCGCCGTGACGGTTGAAGGGGGTGTGGCGCGCGTGGACAGCACTGGTGTGATTGCTGGAGGAACGGCGACGCTGCTGGACGTTGTCCGGTCTGCGGTGGCTGCTGGAGTTCCGCTGCAGGACGCCGTCAAGTCAGCGACTGCAGTCCCGGCGGCGATCCTGGGACTGTCCCGGCAGGCGGGCGACCTGCGCGCGGGGATGCCGGGCGACGTTGTGGTTGTTGATACTGAACTGAATCTCGCAGGTGTGCTGCGCCGAGGCGAGTGGGTGAATCCGCTTTAACGTGCGGCCATCCTGTATCCGTTGGGAATGTCAGTGGCTCCCTAGATGATGTGGATATGGGGCCGGACGAGGGAAGTGGCGACACGGTGGTAAGTGCGGCTGCGCTGTCTCCTGTCGCTCCGGCTGATCCTGTCCGCCCGCCGGCAGCACCTGGACCCAAGCCCGCCCGCATTGTCAGACCCCCATTAGATGATTCTTATATGGGAAAACGGTGCGGGTACGGCAGGCGGGGCGGTACATCCGGCTCCGCTGCTTCCTGCCTCGCCCCCTGCTCCTGTACCCCCGCCAGCCGTATCTGGAGCTGGGCGCGCCAGAATTGTCGGTGCTTCGATGGATGATGTTGGTATGGGAAACGGCGCGGGCACGGCAGCAGCGATGGAGGGCATTCACGCGTCCATCCCCCGGCTTGATGCACTGTTCCTCGAAGATGACCGGCTCGAAACTGACACTGCTAACGGGTCCAGTCCGAAGGCTGATGTGGATGTGTTGCAACGCCGTTATGAGATCCGGTTGGAGCGCTTGGCGGTAGAGAAGCAACTGGAGGCCCAGATCTCCGGCGTCAAAGCCCGGGACGCGGCCGAGGCCATGGGGGTGTCAGATTGTTTGTGTAGGAGGGATGTAGCCAGCGGGGTGATTGGAGAATCATTGTGGCTATGACTGAGCGCCGTGAAGTGCTTCCGGATGAGCTGGCACGCAGAGCCTTTGATGAGCTGATGGAGCAAATAGATGCCGGCAAGCTTGAACTTGATGGCAAGGACGGCTTCATCCAGCAACTGATCAAGGCCTCGCTCGAACGCGGGCTGCAGGCCGAGCTGACTGGGCATCTGGGATATGACAAGGGTGATCCCATCGGACGGTTCCTGCCAAATTCACGAAACGGCTCTTATGCCAAGACCTTGGGGACCTCGGCCGGAGACGTGGAATTGGCAGTTCCCCGGGACCGTGAGGGCTCATTCAGTCCGCAGTTGGTCCCAAAAGGGGCACGGCGGACGACAGGGCTCGATGACATGATCGTCAGCCTTTACGCCGGCGGAATGACAGTGCGGGACATCGCCCATCATCTGGAGTCCACCCTTGGAACTGAGCTGTCTCAAGAGACCATCTCGAAGATCACCGACGAAGTCCTCGATGAAGTGCTGGAATGGCAGAAACGCCCGCTGGATCCGATCTACCCGATCCTCTACCTGGATGCCATCGTCATCAAAGTCCGCGATGGGCACCAGGTCCAGAACCGTGCCGCGCACATTGCCGTGGGCGTGGACATGGAAGGCATCAAACACGTCCTGGGCATTTGGGTTGAGGCCAGCGAAGGCGCGAAATTCTGGGCAGGGGTCTGCGCTGAGCTGGCCAACCGCGGCGTTAAGGATGTGCTGATCGTCTGCTGCGACGGGCTCACCGGCTTTCCCGAAGCGATCGCGGCGACATGGCCAGGGGCGATGGTGCAGACCTGCGTGGTCCATCTGATCCGCGCCTCGATGCGTTTTATCGGCTACCAGGACCGCAAGAAGGTCGCAGCTGCCCTCAGGCCGATCTATACCGCTCCAACGGCCGAGGCGGCCGAGGACGAACTTGACGCTTTCGAGGCCTCCGAGCTCGGAAAGAAATACCCTGCCACGGTCCGGACCTGGCGCAATGGCTGGGAGAAATTCATCCCGTTCCTGGCATTCCCGCCGCCGGTCAGACGGATCATTTACACGACCAACGCCATCGAATCACTCAACTACCAACTCCGGAAGATCATCAAGAACCGCGGCCACTTCCCCAATGACCAAGCCGCCGTGAAACTGCTCTGGCTCGCTATCTGCAACATCGAAGACAAACGCGCCAGGGAACGGGCCAGAGTTGACCGCAAGACCCGCGAGAACCGCGCCAAGACGGTCGAAAAACTCATCGAGGGAACCTTCACCCAAGGCTGGAGCGAAGCACTCGGGGTCCTCGTCCTCAACTACCCAGACCGAATCGGTCCCTACCTCAACCGATAAAGCAACAGCCCTCTTACACAAACAACTTGACAGGCTCGAGGCCATCGACATCCAGCACGCGATGACCCGGCCGGAAGCACCCGTTCACGAACGAACCTACGCCGAGATGTCCGCGGTCGAGGAAATCGCCGGGGTCCTAACCATCAGCTCCCCCGCCGCCGGAGCACTCATCACCCAATCCCGCCAACTCACCGCCCTGCCACCAGCCATGGACGCCCTCGCAGCTGGAACCATCTCCTGGCAGCACGCCAAAATCATCGCCGACGAAACCGACAGCCTCAGCCCCACCGGCGCCGCCGCCCTCGTAGAACACGTCCTGAACCCCAACCCGGCCCGGGAAGCCGCCGCCGGCGAACTCGTACCCTCACGCTTCCGCACCCGGGTCTGTAACTGGCGCGAACGCCACCACCCCGAATCCCTCGAAAAACGCCACACCAAAAGCGCCGCCGACCGGCGGATGGAATGCACCCCGGACCGCGACGGCATGGCCTGGCTCTCCCTCTACCTCCCCGCACACCAGGCCTCAGCCATCTGGAACCGCACCACCGCCCTCGCCCGCGGCCTCCAAAGCCCCGACGAACCCCGGACCATCACCCAACTCCGCCCCGACATCGCCGCCAGCCTCCTCCTCCGCGCCGGACCAGCCCTCACCCGCACCAACGGACCCAGCACAGGACAAAACACCACAAGCGAAGGAAACCTGGGTAAAGGCAACACGAGTCAAAGCAACACAGGCCAGGGCATCACGGGTGAAGGCAATGCGGTAACCATCGAAGGTGGCGACCAGGACACCATCGGGCTGGCCTCGCTCGCGCCGGCTGACGTCAATGACTCGATTACCGCCGCCGCCACCACCGCGACCACCGGCGCCGCCGGTCATGAGGCTCCCGGCACCGCCGACCACGAGGCTACCGGCGGCAACGGGTACGCGGATCTCGGCAACGTCCCGGTACCCAAGGCGGACGTCCTCGTCACCGTCCCGGTGGTCTCCCTTCTGGGCGTCACCGACGAACCCGCCATGCTCGACGGCCACGGTCCAATCCCCGCCTCCATGGCCCGCAAACTCGTCGCCGACGGTGCCAGCTCCTTCTACCGGGTGCTCGTGGATCCCCGGAACGGCGCACCCCTGGAAATCGGCCGGACCAGCTACCGGCTCACCAAAGCCATGAAAAAAGCCCTGCAGCTCAGGGACGGAAAATGCACCTTCCCCGGCTGCAACAACCGAACTTTGGACAACGACACCGACCACCTCACAGCGTGGCAACACGGCGGCGCCACCGCGCTCAGCAACCTTGCCCAACTCTGCCCAAAGCACCACCGCCTTAAACACGCCACCCCCTGGGAACCCACGCCAGCTACCAAAACCGAATCACCCGGCTGGACCTCACCCACCGGCCGCCACTACAAAGCCGAACAACCCGACTGGGAACCACCACAATGGCCACCCGGCCTCCTGACCCTCGCAGCGGAAACGACTGGACTCCCAGTGGATGCTCCGGAAACACCCAGGCCTTTAACCCGGGCAAGCGATACGCCCGGACTCCTGTCCCATGCAACGGAAACACCCGGATTCCTGGACGTTGACCCACCCTTTGAAGAGCCAGTCGACGACAACCTTGAGGATCCCCATGACTTTTCGCCCGACGATCCCATCTGGGATGACTTCTACGCCCACCCTCCGAAACTGCCCCAAGACCCACTCAAAGCGTGGGAGCGGGAGTGGGACATGGTGAAGTCCTGAAGCTGTCGGCAATCTAAAGTCGTTCGAAGTCCGGAGCCGCTTCTGAAACCTCAGCCCCGCAGAAACGGTCAGTCAGCGCCGGGAAGGTTCACTTCCACGAGCCCACCCGTGACGCGGGTTTCGAACCGCGGCTGCCTGGACGTGGCCGGGCCGGCCTGCACTTCGCCGGACCGAAGCGAGAACGTGCTGCCATGCCAGGGACAAACAACACAGGGTTCGCCGCCACCGCCAACTGATCCACCTGTCACGTTGCCGCCCTTGAGCTTGCCCTCGTGCAGCGGTCCGGAGAGGTGGCTGCAGACGTCGGACAACACGTTGACTGTTTCTCCCTCCCGGAACACCAACAGCGGAAGTCCGGCCACTACGCGCTGGTGAAGCTTGCCCTCCGGCAGGTCCTCCAGTGGTGCCAGTGGTTGCCATCCGCTCGGGAAGCGGTGGGGAACGTCCTCGGTGTGGTTCACGCCGGCGGCCTGCCGGTAGCTGAGGTGGCCACCCAGGAAACCGCCGAAGCTGACTGCCCCCAGGCCCAGATAGGCGAGCGCTTTGCCGGCGCCGTTCCGCCCCTGGGCACGCGCAACCAGTGAGGCGGTGTACAGGCTGACGGCTGTGATGTTGGCTGTTGCGTGAACCAGCCCCACCCGCTGCTGCTGGCTGTGCAGCTGCGACCAATCCATGAAACCCGCCACCGCGGAGGGCACGGCAGAGGCACTGCCCACACCGATCAGTAGCGTTGCAGCCTTGTCGTTCCCCGGGAGCGCATCAAGCACCGCAGCAGAAATCCATGCCCCCAGCGGAACCTGGACTGCCAGCGGATGAACCGGATGCCCGATAGGCACTCCGTGCAGGATGTCCCGGGCCCACTGCGGCCGGATCGTTCGTTTGACGAACTTCCGGACCTTCTTGGCCAGGGGATCCAGCCAGTCGGCATCTTCCAGGCGGGCAACAAGCTCAAGTGCAGGCAGCGGTTTCATGTGTCTCCCTTACCCCGTTCGTCGGTCTGCATTCGGTGCATGCAGTCGATGGTGTGCAGTCGATATCGTCCAGCCGATAAATCCAGCCGATAGGTCCAGCCGATGCCGGTCAGCCTAGCCGTTGGAAGGCAGCAGGCACAGGGGTAGGCAAAGCCGATCGGGGTGGCAGAAGCGCAGGTCAGCGGAGCGGGGACCCCACCACAGTAAACCGGCTGCCACCCATGTTGCCCGACAGCAGTGGCATCGCCTCGGCAATGGCTGCCCGGGCACTGTCCAGCTGCAATGACGTGCGGTGCGCCTCCGGCGATTCCCACAGTTCGCACACAAACACCGTGTCGGGCACTTCGTCATTCACGCCCACTTCGTACAGCAGGCATCCGGCCTCTTTCAGCCCCCGCATGGGCCGTAGGAGGATGGACACCACGGCGTCCCGATGACCGGGCTTGGTTCCGACGGTTCCCACATTCGCAAAGGTCATGGGGACAGTGTCCGGCACGGGAAGGACAAAACGCGGAATCTACCGCACCACCCTCGTGGGCGCTGCACTCATTTGACCAACCGCTGCTGAAGGTTCGACGACGGGCCCCGAGGCAATGCCGGTCGGCACTTGGGTGCCGGTCCCCTCGCCGGCCGCGTCCGCCGTCGTGCTGTCACCCTCAGGCGCGCCCTCACCCGCAAAGGCACGGACCATGGCGGCGCGGTCGAACTGGCCCTCCCACTTGGCCACCACGAACGTGGCCACGCAGTTGCCCAGCAGGTTCACCACCACACGCATGGAGTCCATCAGCCGGTCCGCACCCAGGAGGAGTGCGACGCCGGCCACCGGGAAGATCCCCAGGGCACCCGCGGTGGCCGAGAGCGCCAGGAACGCCGAACCCGGCACGCCGGCCATGCCCTTGGACGTCAGCATCAGGACACCCAGGGCCGCGAGCTGCTGGCCCAGGTCCAGGTTATAGCCAAAAGCCTGCGCCAGGAACAGCAGCGAAATGGAAAGGTACAGGGCGGCGCCGTCCAAGTTGAAGGAATATCCGGTGGGAACCACCAGGCCGGTCGTGGCGCGGGAACAGCCCGCATTGGTCAGCTTGGTCATAATGCGCGGGAGCACGGACTCCGTGGAGGCAGTGCCGAGTGCCAGGAGGAATTCCTCGCGGGTGTACTTCATGAACTGCCAGAGCGGCACTCGGGGATACACCCACGCCACCACAAACAGCAGTGCTATGAACACCAGGGCGGCACCGTAGCAGGCAGCGATCAGCAGGGCATAGGTGCCCAGCGATTCCAGGCCGTACTGGCCGATGATGAAGGCCATGGCCCCGAAAGCACCCACCGGCGCCACCCGCATCACCCAGGACATGATCTTGAAGAACAGCTCCAGCACCGTTTCCATCAGCGTGATCACCGGGAGGCAGCGGTCGTGCCCCACCACCACGATCGCCGCGCCGAAGAACACCGCAAAGCACAGCACCTGCAGGAGGCTGTTGTTGGCAAAGGCGCCCACCACACTGGTGGGAATGATCCCCAGGAGGAAAGCGCCCGCATCCTTCGGCGGCGCGGTGGCCGTTTTGGCGTTGAGCGCATCCTGGGAGAGGGACGCCGGATCGATGTCCAGCCCCGCACCCGGTTGGACCAGGTTCCCCACTACCAGCCCGAACACCAGGGCGAAGAGCGTGGCGGCTGTGAAATATGCGAGCGCTTTGACCCCTACTCTGCCCACGGCCTTGACGTCACTGACCGCCGCGATGCCGGTGACGATCACCAGGAAGATCAGGGGCGCGATGATCATCTTGATGAGCTGGATGAACCCGTCCCCGAGCGGCCGGAGCGCAGCGCCGATGTTGGGCCAGAATTGGCCGATCAGGATGCCTGCGAGTACCGCCACCAGGATCTGGAAAAAGAGGGATTTGTAGAGCGGTTTCCTGCCCGGCCCAATGTCCGGTTGCGGGGAAGATGCTGCGGGGGCGGTGAGGTTCATGCCAGTGCCTGTTCGTTGAGGGACGGCAAGGTGATGCCGCAGGGTCATGGGCAACGCTAGGAAGAAGATGTTTCCGGAAAGATAAATCCGTAATGCGGAAGTATTAAGTCCGCGAACGGGGGCTTGAGGGCGTAGCAAGGACACCGGATCCGGCAGAAAATAGTCCTTAAGCATGTGATCCAAACCCGCCGTTTGGGTACTTAATAAAGCGAAGTCCAGGCATGCAAGACCACCCAAACCCAAGCGCAATCAATTCATCGAAAGGAGTACTTGGGATGAACAACAACATTCTTCGGCGGACTGGCTCAGACATCACCGAACCCCTCCGGCGCTTCTTCGAGGGTGACCTGGACACCTGGCTCCGGACCGAGGAGTACCGGGATGAGGGAACGCTGGTGGTCAAGGCCGAAGTCCCCGGCATCGATCCCGAGAAGGACGTTGACATCACGCTGACTGGCGACCAGCTGCGGATCACGGTCCGGCACGAAGAGAAGTCGGAGCACAAGGGCAAAGACGGGTACCGTTCCGAATTCCGCTATGGCACCTTCTCCCGCTCCATCACCCTCCCCGGGCCCAGCGACCAAAACGACGTGAAGGCCACCTACCGGGACGGTGTCCTCGAGGTCCGCGTACCGCTGCCGGACCAGGACACCTCAGAACGCCGCAGGATCCCCATCACCAGGGGCTGAAAAGGCGACCCATAAAGGTGACGTACGACGCCGACGGCGGCCTTGCGCCGCCGTCCCGCCTCTCTCATCCCCTCGTGTCATACCCTCCAGTAAGAATGGGCACCAGTGTGGTTCGATGGTGTTTTCTTCGGGATGGAGGCGGACATGGAAGTCTGGGCGGGGAGCCCCTATCCGCTGGGTGCCACGTACGACGGCAGCGGCACGAACTTTGCCGTGTTCAGCGAAGCGGCGAGCGCGGTGTACCTGTGCTTGTTCGACGAGGACGGCTGCGAGCAGCGGATCCGCCTCGAAGCCGTTGACGCTTTCGTGTGGCACTGTTATTTGCCGCACGTCTTGCCCGGCCAACTGTACGGATACAGGATGGAGGGCGCCTACGAACCCGCCCGCGGCCTCCGCTTCAATCCAAACAAGCTGCTGCTGGATCCGTATGCAAAGGCAACCAGCGGGGACATCACCTGGGGCCAGCCGATGTTCTCCTACACCTTCGGCGATCCCGCGTCCTTCAACACCGAAGATTCGGCTCCGAACACCATGAGGTCCGTGGTGATCAGCCCGTTCTTTGACTGGCAGCACGACCGGCCGCCGCGGATCCCCTACAGCGACAGCCTGATTTACGAGGCGCACGTGAAGGGCCTGACCATGACCCACCCGGAGGTGCCTGCGCGGGAACAGGGAACGTACGCGGGCATCGCCCACCCCGCAGTCATCGAACACCTGCAGAAACTTGGCGTAACGGCGATTGAGCTGATGCCGGTGCACCAGTTTGTCCAGGACAGCACTTTGCAGGACAAGGGGCTGAGCAACTACTGGGGTTACAACACTATCGGCTTTTTCGCCCCGCACGAGGCCTACAGTTCCAGCACCAAGCCGGGGCAGCAGGTGCAGGAATTCAAGGCGATGGTCCGCTCGCTGCACGCGGCGGGAATCGAGGTGATCCTCGACGTCGTCTATAACCACACGGCCGAGGGGAACCATCTGGGGCCCACGTTGTCCTTCAAGGGCATCGACAACCAGGCGTACTACCGGCTGGTGGACCAGGACAGGCAGCACTACCTGGACTACACGGGCACCGGCAACACCATCAACGTCCGCCACCCGCATGCCCTGCAGTTGATGATGGACTCACTCCGGTACTGGGTGCTGGAGATGCACGTGGACGGGTTCCGGTTCGACCTCGCATCCGCCCTGGCCCGGGAGTTCTACGAGGTGGACCGGCTGTCCAGCTTCTTCGACCTCGTCCAGCAGGATCCCGTGGTGTCCCAGGTGAAGCTTATTGCTGAACCCTGGGACGTCGGCCCGGGCGGCTACCAGGTAGGGAACTTTCCGCCGCTCTGGACGGAATGGAACGGGAAATACCGCGACGCCGTCCGCGACTTCTGGCGCGGCGCGCCGGCCACGCTGGGCGAGTTTGCGTCCCGGCTGGCTGGCTCGGCGGACCTTTACGAGAGTTCCGGGCGCCGGCCTGTTGCATCCATCAATTTCGTCACCGCCCACGACGGCTTCACGCTGCGGGACCTGGTTTCCTACAACGCCAAGCACAACGAGGCGAACGGCGAAAACAACAACGACGGCGAATCCCACAACCGCTCGTGGAACTGCGGAGTGGAGGGTCCCACCACTGATCGCGGTGTCCTTGCGCTGCGGGCACGCCAGCAACGCAACCTGCTCGCCACGCTCCTCCTTTCGCAGGGCGTCCCCATGGTCCTGCACGGCGACGAAATGGGGCGCACCCAGCAGGGAAACAACAACGCCTACTGCCAGGACTCCCCGCTCTCATGGATCAACTGGGAGGCAGCGGACCAGCCCCTCGCCGAGTTCCTCGCGGCCGTCAGCGGGTTGCGCCGCGAGCACCCCACCTTCCGCCGCAACAGGTTTTTCGAAGGCAGGCCCGTCCGGCGCGGCATCGGCCAGCCACTGCCAGACATTGTGTGGCTGGACAAGGACGCCTCGGCCATGGTGCCGGAGGACTGGGACAATCCCCTGGCCCGGGCGCTGGGTGTTTTCTACAACGGTGAGGCCATCGGGAAGGACCACCGGGGCCGGGTCATCAACGACCACAACTTCCTGCTGTACTGCAATTCCGGGGACGAACCCGCGGTGTTCACCCTGCCCACCGTCGAATACTCTGCCAGCTGGGAACAGCTCATTGATACTGCCGGGGAGCACGCGGACACCGGCCTCCTGCATGCCGGCGGAACCGTGGAACTGGCAGCGAAATCGCTCCTGGTGCTTCGGGCCTACACCCGGCCGCCAGAGAAGCCGGACCACTCGGTATCGGCGTCGCTGGCGCTGCTGAGAGCACCGGAAGCCCCCCAGTTGCCGGGCGCACGCACCTCGGCCCAAGACTAACCGCTGCCCGCCTGACTCAGATCAGCGCGTGCATCCCAAAGCTGCGGGGCCTGCCGAGGGACGCGGCACCGAGGAACTCGACAGCGACGAACGGCTCTTCCCCCACTACCCACTCGTCATGGCCGGGAGGAAGCGCATAGGTGTCGTTGGCGTGGATGGTTGACCTCCCGCCGTCGTGCGTTTCAACCTCAAGCTGCCCGGAGAGGCAGTAGCCCAAGTGATGGTGCTCGCAGAAGTCGGTCAGCTCAGCAGGCTTGGCGGACACCGACCACCGCCAGCCGGGCGCGAGGATCAGCCGCGCCATTGAGTAGTCGTCAACAGTGACCAGGTCGAATTCCGCCTTGTCCGGGCAACGCTTCCTGTCTGGATCATTGAATGACTTGACGGCCAATGCTCGGATGAAATTTGCGGTCATGTGGACACACCTGTTGATCGTGGTGAGGATGCCTGGCAGCGAACCAGGCGGCGGGTTCGGATACCGACGAGCGGTGAAGTGTAAGCGAGACCTGTTGCAGTGCACGCCTTGTCCCCCGGCGCACACGCGTTTGCCGAACGTGGAGCGTATCTCTAACCGTAGCCCTACCGCCCCTGAAGTCAATGGGAGAACCCAGCCCGGACCCGCTGGCATACGCCCCCTTGACTACCCCACCCCTCCTTCCCTACACTTTTCATAAAGCAGAATCTAAATTCCACAAAGCGGAAACGGTACTGAACCGGGGACGCAGGGGAAGATAGATCAAAGCCCTCCTTGGAAGGACCTACGATGACGTACACAGTGAACTGCTCCATCCTCCTCACGGAGCTGCCCCTGCTCGAGCGCCCCGCCGCAGCCAAGGCAGCCGGCTTTGACGCTGTCGAATTCTGGTGGCCCTTCGAAAGCTCCGTTCCTACTGACGCTCAGGTGACCGAATTTGAGAACGCCATCAAGGACGCGGGCGTGCAGCTCACGGGCCTGAACTTCAACGCCGGCAACATGCCCGGAGGCGACCGGGGCCTGGTGTCCTGGAAGGGGCGCGAGTCCGAATTCAAGGACAACATCGATGTAGTCGCCGGCATCGGCGAGCGCCTCGGCTGTAAGGCCTTCAACGCTCTCTACGGCAACCGCCAGGACGGCTCCACGCCCGAAGAGCAGGACGAAGTCGCGGTCAAGAACCTCGCAGCGGCGGCAGAAGGCGTCGCCCGGATCGGCGGCATTGTCCTCCTCGAACCTGTCAGCGGCGCACCTAAGTACCCGCTCCTCACCGCTGACGACGCACTCAAGGTCATCGCCCGTGTGAAGGCGGAGGCCGGCGTCGGGAACGTCAAGCTCCTCGCGGACTTCTACCACCTGTCCGTGAACGGTGACGACGTCGAATCCGTCATCGAAAACCACGCCAAGGACTTCGGCCACATCCAGATTGCCGACAACCCCGGCCGCGGAGCACCCGGAACCGGCACCCTCCCGCTCGGCGAATGGATCGCCCGCAGCCGCGAACTCGGCTACGAGGGCTACATCGGACTCGAGTACAAGGAACCGCAGGAAACGGCATTCAGCTGGGCCATCCGCCAGCGGGTCGCCCAGTAGCCCGGTTTCGACAAGCTCAACCACCGGTGATTGAGCCTGTCGAAATCCAGGTTTCAAGGTTTCGCTCCCCACTCCACAGACTTTCAGTAAAGGAAACACAATGAGCAACGTTGCAGTTATCGGACTCGGAATCATGGGCCTGCCCATGGCCATCAACCTGGTCAAGGCCGGCCACACCGTCACCGGCTTCAACCGCAGCCAGGACAAGATCGACAAGCTTGTCTCCGAAGGCGGCAAGGGCGCCACCAGCATCGCTGACGCCGTCAAGGACGCCGACGTCGTCATCACCATGGTGCCGGACTCCCCGGACGTCGAGGGCGTTGTCAGCGGCAAGGACGGCGTCTTCGCCAACGCCAAGCAGGGCACCCTGTGGATCGACGCATCCAGCATCCGCCCCGACGTCGCCAAGGGACTCTCCGACGACGCCCGCGAAGCCGGCATCCGCCCGCTCGACGCCCCCGTCTCCGGCGGCGAACAGGGCGCCATCGACGCCGCCCTCTCCATCATGGTCGGCGGCGACAAGGAAGACTTCGACGCAGCATCGGACGTCCTGAACGCCGTCGGCAAAACCATCGTCCACGTGGGCCCCTCCGGCTCCGGCCAGACCGTCAAGGCAGCCAACCAGCTCATCGTCGCAGTCAACATCGAAGTCCTCGGCGAAGCCATCGCCTTCCTCGAGGCCTACGGCGTGGACACCGACGCCGCCCTCAAGGTCCTCGGCGGCGGCCTGGCCGGCTCCAAGGTCCTGGACCAGAAGGGCCAGAAAATGCTGGACCGCAACTTCGACCCCGGCTTCCGCCTCGCCCTGCACCACAAGGACCTGGGCATCGTCACCTCCGCCGCCCGCGAAGCCAACGTCGCCGTCCCCCTCGGCGCCGTCGTCGCACAGCTCGTCGCCGCCACCGTCAACCAGGGCGACGGCGCACTGGACCACTCCGGACTCTTCAAGCAGGTCCTCCAGCTCAGCGGCCGCAAGTAACCGGTGATTGAGCCTGTCGAAATCCAGGTTTCGACAGGCTCAACCACCGAAGCGATCTAACCAGCGAACTTTTGAGGCCCTCACCAGCGGGCCTCCCTTCAGCACACCCAAAAACAGGTTTCGACGGGCTCAACCGCCGGGCCCAACCACAAGCTTTCAAGGAGCACACCATGAGCAAGATGCGTACCGTTGATGCAGCGGTTGCCATCCTGGAAAAGGAAGGCGCCATCGAGGCGTTCGGCCTGCCAGGCGCCGCAATCAACCCCTTCTATTCCGCAATGCGCGCCCACGGCGGCATCCGCCACACCCTGGCCCGCCACGTTGAAGGCGCCAGCCACATGGCCGACGGCTTCAGCCGCGCCAAGGACGGCAACATCGGCATCTGCATCGGCACGTCCGGTCCCGCCGGCACGGACATGATCACCGGCCTCTACGCCGCCTGGGCGGACTCCATCCCCATGCTCTGCATCACCGGCCAGGCCCCGGTGGCCAAGCTGCACAAGGAAGACTTCCAGGCCGTGGACATCGAGTCCATCGCCAAGCCCGTCACCAAGATGGCCATGACCATCCTGGAGCCGGGCCAGGTTCCCGGCGCCTTCCAGAAGGCCTTCCAGCTGATGCGCTCCGGCCGCCCGGGCCCGGTGCTCCTGGACCTGCCCATCGACGTGCAGCTGGCCGAGATCGAATTCGACATCGATACATACGAGCCCCTGCCCGTGGAGAAGCCCAAGGCCTCCCGCAAGCAGCTGGAAAAGGCCCTGGACATGCTGACGGCGGCCAAGCACCCGCTGATCGTTGCAGGCGGCGGCATCATCAACGCCGGCGCCTCCGCGCAGCTCGTTGAGCTGGCCGAGACCCTGAACATCCCGGTCATCCCCACCCTGATGGGCTGGGGGACCATTCCGGACGACCACCGGCTGATGGCCGGCATGGTGGGCCTGCAGACCTCGCACCGCTACGGCAACGAGAACTACCTGCAGAGCGACTTCGTGATCGGCATCGGCAACCGCTGGGCCAACCGCCACACCGGCGGCCTGGAGACCTACACGGCCGGCCGCAAGTTCGTGCACATCGACATCGAGCCCACGCAGATCGGCCGCGTGTTCTCGCCGGACCTGGGCATCGCGTCCGACGCCGGTGCGGCGCTGGCCGGGCTGGTTGAGCTCGCCAAGGAGCGCAAGGCGGCCGGGTCCCTGCCGGACTACAGCTCCTGGGTTGCTGAGTGCCAGGAGCGCAAGGCGTCCCTGCACCGCAAGACGCACTTCGAGAACATCCCCATCAAGCCGCAGCGCGTGTACGAGGAGATGAACAAGTCCTTCGGCCGCGACACCATCTACGTGTCCACCATCGGCCTGTCCCAGATCGCCGGCGCGCAGATGCTGCACGTGTTCGGCCCGCGCAAGTGGATCAACGCCGGCCAGGCCGGCCCCCTGGGCTGGACCGCCCCGGCAGCCCTCGGCGTGGTCCGCGGCAAGCCGGACGAAACCGTGGTGGCCCTCTCCGGTGACTACGATTTCCAGTTCATGATTGAGGAACTGGCCGTGGGTGCGCAGTTCAACCTCCCGTACATCCATGTGGTGGTGAACAACTCCTACCTGGGCCTGATCCGCCAGTCCCAGCGCGGCTTCAACATGGAGCAGAACGTGTCCCTGGCGTTCGACAACATCAACTCCCCCGAAACCAATGGCTATGGTGTGGACCACCTGAAGGTGGCCGAGGGCCTGGGCTGCAAGGCTGTCCGCGTGGAGGACCCCAACGACCTCGCCGCAGCCTTCGACAAGGCCAAGGCACTGATGGGCGAATTCCAGGTTCCCGTGGTGGTGGAAGTGATCCTGGAGAAGATCACCAACATCTCCATGGGTGTGGAAATCAACGCCGTTAACGAGTTCGAGGAGCTGGCCGAGACCGCCGCCGACGCCCCCACCGCCATCCTGGCCCTGCAGGCCTAAACCTGCACTTCCAGACCTGCACGGCGAGAACCTGAACGCCCAGAACCTGCACGCCTAAACAAGAGAGACAGCCATGCGGATCGTCATTGCCCCGGACAAATTCAAGGGCTCCCTGTCCGCCCCGGACGTGTGCAGCCACCTGGAAAAGGGCCTGCAGCGCGGGGCGGGCGGGAACCTTGAAGTCCTCCGCATCCCGGTAGCCGACGGCGGCGAGGGCACCTTGGATGCCGCCGTTGGCTCCGGCTTCACCCGCCGCAGCGCGGTAGTGGCCGGGCCAACAGGCGAACCGGTCACCGCCGACTTCGCCGTCCGGGGCAACGAGGCAGTCATCGAAATGGCGGCTGCCTCGGGCCTGGCCCTGCTCCCCGCCGGAGCATTGGTTGGGGGACGGCCGCGCCCAACGGCGGCATGCACCGCCACCAGCCTGGGCACCGGCCAGCTCATCCGCGCCGCCCTGGATGCCGGCTGCAACCGCATCATCCTGGGTGTGGGCGGCAGCGC
Source organism: Pseudarthrobacter sp. W1I19 (assembly GCF_030817835.1). Classification (NCBI taxonomy): domain Bacteria; kingdom Bacillati; phylum Actinomycetota; class Actinomycetes; order Micrococcales; family Micrococcaceae; genus Pseudarthrobacter; species Pseudarthrobacter sp. W1I19. The sequence continues at coordinate 262,333 of NZ_JAUSZR010000001.1, read as the reverse complement.
CAACACCGACGGCGGCGCGGGGCTCCTGCAGGGACTCGGCGCCCGGTTCCTCGACAATGAGGGCCACGAACTTCCGTCCGGTGGGGCCGCTTTGGCCCAATTGGACCGGATCGACTTCAGCGGGTTTGAACCCCGGCTGAAGGACACACGCTTTGTGCTGGCGTCCGACGTCGACAATCCCCTGCTGGGCGCCCAGGGCGCCGCGGCGATTTTCGGCCCGCAAAAGGGCGCCACACAACAGGACGTCGGCCTGCTCGACGCCGCCCTGGCCAGGTTTGTCGAAGTCCTGGCCAGGGAAATCGGATTCCGCGCCGTCAAGGCTGCCGAGGCTCCCGGCGCCGGAGCAGCCGGCGGCGTCGGCTATGCCGCCATCGCCGTGCTGGCCGCGACCCGGCGCCCGGGCATCGACGTCGTCCTCGAATTCACGGAACTGGATCAGAGGCTGACCGGCGCGGACCTGGTGATCACCGGCGAAGGCAGCCTGGACGAGCAGAGCCTGCTGGGCAAGACGCCCATGGGCGTGGCCCGCGCAGCCGCCGCCCAGGGTATTCCGGTGATCGCGGTGTGCGGCCGGACCACCCTTGGGGCTGGCCAGGCCACTGCCGCAGGGTTCGAGGATATTTATGCTTTGACCGAACTGGAAAGCAATGTAGACAGGTGCATAGCAGAGGCAGCGCAGCTTCTGGAGCAGCTGGGTACACAGATCAGCGGGCGTTTGGCAGCCAACGAACTGCCGCGGACCGCGAATACCAAGGAGGACCTCCATGTCTGAAGAACGATTTGACCTGGTCATCCGGGGCCAGCGCATTCTCACCACTGCCGGCCTGGCACCTCGCGAGGTGGGTGTCCGCAATGGCAAGATTGTGGCCCTCGAGCCGCTCGGCAACGGCCTGGCCGGCGCCGAAGTCATTGAACTCGCGGACGATGAGACACTGATTCCAGGCCTGGTGGACACCCACGTCCATGTCAACGAGCCCGGCCGCACCGAGTGGGAGGGCTTCGCCTCGGCCACCCGGGCAGCAGCCGCGGGCGGCGTCACCACCATCATCGACATGCCGCTGAACTCCGTCCCGCCCACCACCACCGTGGAAAACCTGAAGCTCAAGCGCGAGGTTGCCGAGGACCAGGCGTTCATCGACGTCGGGTTCTGGGGCGGCGCGATTCCCGGCAACAAGGCCGACCTGCGCGCTCTGCACGACGAGGGCGTGTTCGGTTTCAAGTGCTTCCTCCTGCACTCCGGCGTGGACGAGTTCCCGCACCTGGATGCGGACGAGATGGAGGAGGACATGGCCGAGCTGAAGTCCTTCGACTCCCTCATGATCGTCCATGCCGAGGACTCGCACGCCATCGACCGTGCGCCCCACCCCGGCGGCGACCACTACTCCACCTTCCTGGCCTCCCGCCCCCGCGGCGCCGAGAACAAGGCCATCGCCGAGGTGATCGAACGGGCCCGCTGGACAGGTGCGCGCGCGCACATCCTGCACCTCTCGTCGTCGGACGCGCTGCCCATGATCGCCTCTGCTAAGCGCGACGGCGTCAAGCTCACCGTGGAAACGTGCCCGCACTACCTCACGCTGATGGCGGAGGAAATCCCGGACGGCGCCACCGCCTACAAGTGCTGCCCGCCCATCCGCGAGGCCTCCAACCGGGAGCTGCTGTGGCAGGGCCTGCTGGACGGCACCATCGACTGCATCGTCTCGGACCACTCCCCCTCCACACTGGACCTGAAGGACCTGGAAAACGGCGACTTCGCCGTGGCGTGGGGCGGCGTCTCGTCGCTGCAGCTGGGCCTGTCCCTGATCTGGACCGAGGCCCGGCACCGCGGCATCCCGCTGGAGCAGGTGGTCTCCTGGATGGGCGAGAAGCCGGCAGCCCTCGCCCGGCTCTCCAACAAGGGCCAGCTGGCGCTGGGCTACGACGCCGACTTTGCCGTCTTCGCCCCCGACGAGGCCTTCGTGGTGGACGTGTCCAAGCTCAAGCACAAGAACCCCATCACCCCCTACGACGGCAAGGCACTCTCGGGCGTGGTCCGCAAGACCTTCCTGCGCGGCGCCGTGGTGGAAGGCCAGACCCCCACGGGCAAGCTGATCCGCCGCGGCGGAGTCTAGGGACGCGCCATGGCAGTGGAAGCCCACTATCCGAGGACAGGGGCACGCCCAGGGTTCGGTGCACAGAAGGCGGCTGCCCGCGGCCTCGCCGTGTGGGTGGTTCCCGCGGAAGGCACCAGCCCCGAACTGCTGGCCCGCGCCGCTGAACTGGTCCTTGCCCGGGCCCTTCAAACTGCTCCGGAGGCGGAAGTCCATTGGCCTGCCGCCGGAGCCCCCACGTCCGGGGCTTCCGCCGCGGCGGAAGGAGCCGCAGACCACTCCTCTCGCACTCCTTCCGCGGCGGAGAACCCCGGCGATACAGAGGCCGACGGCGGCACGTACCTGCCGCCGTCGGCTGGCCCTGTGAGCCGCGTCGCCGTGGACCTTGCAGCCGACCAGGTCCTGCTGGACGGCACGCCCGTGGCGCTTACCGGCGTCGAGTTCAAGGTGCTCCGGTACCTGGTGACGCACCTGTCCCGAACAGTGGGCAGGGAGGAACTCCAGGAGTTCCTCGACTCGTTCGAGACCCCAGGCGCCTCGGCCCGGTCCATCGATGTTTACGTGGGCCGGATCCGCCGGAAACTCGGCAATGCGCGGCACGCTGTGGCCACCGTCCGGGGCGGCGGCTACCGGTTTATGCCGGGCGCCTGCGCAACCGTGCGGGGTCCGGCGGAATACTGCATATGACGCCGGAGTTGTATGAGTAGGCGGGAACCCGCTTCACTTGATGTTTTGCCAGTACCTGACAAAGACTTCCAAAGGAATGCCATGAGCCAGACCCTGACCACCAAGCTTCAGCCCGGAACCCAGGCCCCTGATTTCACCCTTCAGGATGCCCAGGGCCGGCAGACTGCCTTGGCCGACTACCGTGGCAAGAACGTCATCGTGTACTTCTACCCCAAGGCCGCCACCCCCGGCTGCACCACCGAGGCCTGCGATTTCCGCGACAGCCTGGCCTCCCTGCAGGGCAAGGGCTACGAGGTCATCGGCATCTCCCCCGACGCCCCGGAGGCTCTGGCCGGCTTCACCGGCGACTTCTCCCTGACCTTCCCGCTGCTCTCCGACGAGGACCACGGCGTCGCCCTGGCCTACGGCGCCTGGGGCGAGAAGCTGGTGGACGGCGAGATCGTTGAAGGCATCGTCCGCTCCACCGTGGTGGTGGACCCCGAAGGCAAGGTCACGCTCGCCCAGTACCAGGTGCAGGCCCAGGGCCACGTGGCAGCGCTGAAGGAAGCCCTGGGAATCTAGCCCTCCTTGGTTCCCCGGACGCCTGTGTTTCCGGACGCCCCATCACCTAACACGCGTTTCCCCCGGACGCCACATCACGTCCTGCGCGTTTTCACCTGACCCTCCCGCACATCCTGCGGGAGGGCCAGGTGTTTAACGGCCGCTTCCCCCCCGGCAAGTCATCCTGCTGTTCAGGCACCTACGTGTCGCTGCCCGTCGTCGCTTTCGCCTCTGCAGCCGCCTGCACATATTCGGCCGACACCCGGCGGTACACCGGGGTCAGGAAAGCAAGCAGCGCGGCGGCCACCATGATGAGCCCGGCGATCAGGAAGACCAGGGCAATGCCACGGGAGGTGCCCTCGCCCAGCAGCGGGGCCAGCCGGGCCGCGCCGTCGGCCGACCGTGCGTAGGGAATGATCCAGAACTGGGCGATCGGCGCAATCAGGAAGGACGTGACGGGCGCCGCCGCAGACTCGAACGCCATGGCGAAGCCGAACACCCGGCCCTGCCGTGGCAGCGGCACCACCTGCTGGATGACCGTCTGCTCGGCGGCCTCCACAATGGGCACCAGCGTCAGGTACAGCCAGATCCCGACGACGTACAGCCATGCCCACTCCCGCAGGGTGAACACCGCACCGAGGACCCCCATGGCCACCACGGCAATAAGCAGGGTGCGCAGCGGGTTGGCTCCGAGGCCGAACTTGCTGATCAGCGCCCCGCCGATCAGGAATCCGCTGGAGCCGACAGCCAGGAAGATGCCCCACAATTCCACGGGGAACATCTCCAGGCCGTAGGGGTCCATCAGCGCCATGTAGACGCCGCCAATGAAGTTGTTGAACGTGGAGAACAGGATCAGGGCGAAGAGCCCTGAAATGGCCAGCACCGCGGCGTAGGAGCCGCGAAGGTCGAATCCGCCGTGCGCATCGGTGGCCGCCACGCTCGTTTCTTCAGGCATGCGAAGGGTGAGCAGGTGCGCGAAGGCGAGCGCCGTGAGCACGATTGCGACCGCAATGGTCCAGCCCATGCCCAGCAGCCCCACCGACAGCCCGGAGAGCACGGAAGTGATGAGGAACATCAGCCCCTGCACCATCCCCACCAAACCGTTGGCGTTGGCCCGCCGCTCCGGCTCGATCAGGATGGTGACGGTAGTGGACAGGGCGATATTGCGCAGGTTCTCCACCACCGCGCCGATCAGGATGACCACGGTGAAGATCCAGAACCAGGGCTGCCTCAGGTCCAGCAGCGAGCTTTCGGCTGTCAGGAGGAACATCACTCCGGACAGCACAAACATCACCAGGGTGAAACCGGCTGCGAAGCGCATCACGGCCAGCTTGCGGTAGCGGTCCACGAACGTGCCGAAGCTGATGCTGGACAGCGCGATCAGCAGCATGTACGCACCGCCCACCACGCCGGTGGCTATCACGTTGCGCGTCTCCAGGTACACCCAGAACGTCAGGGCGAACCACAGGTAGCTGGTGGTGATGTTGGCCAGGGCAGTGTTCACCAGGATCCCGGTGAAGGTCCGGGAACGTTCCGCCGGGGTGCGCAAGGATGTGTCGACGGCGTCTGGATCAGCCAGGCGCGTTGGTTCACCGTCCGTTGTCGATGTGAGGGCGTCCCCGCGGAGGCTTTCCCCGCCGTCGGGAACCGCAGCGGCCCTTCCCTGGGCCGGCTCCTGCTCGGTCATGCGTCCCAGTGTAGTGACGGCCGGCAGAAGCCGACAGGGTGGAAAAAATAGAGCCCGGGCATTTTGGATTCCGGCCAGCGCGGCCGCGCTAACGGAAACTAAGCTCGTAAGGGAGGGCATTCAGCTGGATGGAACCGCGAAAGGACAGGCCGTGGCGCAGGACTCCGCAGAAGAAGCAGTGTCCCGGATGGGCGCTGAGCAGGACGCCAGGTACAGCGCGAACCGGCAGCACTTCGAAGCCCAATCCTGGTACGAGATTGACCACCGCCTGGCACTGCTGTTGACCCCTCTTTTCAGGACGGGTGCAGACGCAACCATTGAGCTCACGGTGGTGGTTGACGGCACTGTCATCTCCGGCTCGGTAGTCTCTGAGCACGCCTGGATGCAGCGGCAGAACGACCAGATCCGCGCAGGAAGTCCGGCAGTGGCCGACGCCCTCGCCGCTGTGGAATCGAAGCGCGGGGAAGAAGCCCTGGAGACACCGGAAGAAACCGGGGCAGCCCGCCTCCAGCGTCAGGACCGGTACATACATTTCCTTGCCCCGGTGCTGCTGTCCGGCGGAGTCCATGTGCGCATGCCGGCTACCAGGGTTGACCTCCGAAAAGTGGCGGCCTGGAGCATCGGGCGGATCAGCCTCGACTGAAGGAACAGTGCTCAGGGAGAACAAGGGGTCAGGGAGAACAATGCCCGGGAAGGACAATGTCCCGGCTATACCGCAGATGACAGGATGGCGGCATGACAATCGAGGTCCGTCCGGCAACTGATTTTGAGGACGTCCGGGCGTTGGTGGGGCCGAAACGGCCGGATGCCAACGTGTGCTGGTGCCTGAGCTACCGCATCCCGTCCAAGCAGAACCAGGCGCTTCGCGGCACGGACCGTGAAGACCTGGTGAAGAAGTTGGTGGCACAGGACCCGCCGCCGGGGGTTTTAGCGTACGACGGCGGGGAGCCAGTGGGGTGGGCAGGGGTCCACCCCCGTGCGGACACCAGTTTTGCCGGCAACCGGAAGATCCCGCATGTGGACGATCTGGACGTCTGGTCAGTGTGGTGCATCCGGGTGCGGCCCGGGCATCGGGGCAAAGGCATCTCGCACCAGCTGTTGAGGGGCGCCGTGGAGATGGCGCGGAGCTATTGTGCACCTGCCATCGAGGGTTACCCCGTGGACAACAATGGGCAAAAGGTGGATCTCACCATGGCCTACGTGGGCACCCGGAAACTCTTCGAGGACGCCGGCTTCACGAAAGCGGCGGATACGGAGTCAGTACTGAATGGCTTCCCACGAATATTGATGCGGCTGGAGCTGCAACCTTAGCCGGCCTTCAAGACTCAGGAGTCAGGGCTTTTTCCACCAGCTGCCCGGCCAGCCCTCGTCAATGGCCCACAAGGCCAGGAGCAGGGAATCCACTGTCATAAGGCCCGCGATGAGGTAGGCCCATCCTGTATACCAAGCCACTGCAATCTCCTGACTGTATCCCCCAGCCACTCGATTGCTCCTAAGTGTGGCACCTAAACCGCCGCGGCGGAACGCCCCAAATCCACACTCCTGAAAAGCGCCTCCAGCCTGTTGTGGGCCTCGGTCTCCAGCTTCAGGCGGCGCGTCAGCTTCTCCACCTGCGCGGACAGCTCCTCCCCCACCGGCAGCCGGTCACCGGGCCAACTGGAGGCCTCCCGTGATTCGGCGAGTGCTTGAGCCAGCGCATTGGCTGCGGCGCGCACCTTCCGGGAGTGGAAGTAGACGCGCAGCAATGCCCTGCCCTTGTCCAGTGCCGCCCGTGGCAGGTCGCGTGCTGCCGCTGTCTGGTTGGTTGTGTTGGCATGTCCCATTTGGCTCCACCTTCCTGCCAAGCCGGCCAGCCCCGGACGTGGTCGTCGTTGACGCTTGTCCTCATAAAGCTGATCCCTGACTTCGAGTGTCCCGGGCGTTCCTCAACGTCCGGGCAAGCGGGTCCCAAGATTTGCGCAAGATCGGCCAGGACGGGCCGGGGCAACCAGCGGCATCCCGCCGTCGGACGAAAACGCGGGGTGACTTCACAGCACCTGTTGCCCTGCGACATGTTTGGTAGCCGTTAATACGGTAGAAGTAGACCTATGGTCTCTCCCCCCGAAATCCGTCGTGCCGTTGTCATCGAAGATGACCCGGACATCCGCGGCCTGCTGGTCCGCGTCCTGGCCAAGCAGGGCTTCGACGTGACGGAGGCCGCCGCCGGCCTATCCGGAGTGGAGGAAGTCCGGCGCGTCCAGCCTGATCTGGTCACGCTGGACCTGAACCTTCCGGACATTGACGGCCTCGAAGTCTGCAAGCTGCTCCGGGAATTCTCGGACGCCTTCATTGTGATGCTCACGGCCCGGGCCGATGAACTGGACAAGCTGACCGGCCTGGACAACGGCGCGGACGAGTACATCAGCAAGCCGTTCAGCCCGCGCGAGCTGCAGTCCCGCATCAACGCCCTGTTCCGCCGCCGGCCCTCCCCAGCCGCGGATTCGGCCAACCGGAGCGAACTGGAACGCGCCACGGAAGTCCAGCAAAGCCTCCTGCCCAAGGAGGACATCCGCGTGGACGGCTACGACGTCGCCGGCGTCTTCCGTCCCTCCCGCAGCGTGGGCGGGGACTTCTACGACTGGTACCAGACGCCGGAGGGGCTCCACCTCACCTTCGCCGATGCCATGGGAAAGGGCATGGGCGCCGCGCTCATCGCGGCAACGGTCCGCGCGGTAATGCGCTCCACGGGGCGCCGGCAGGACCTGGACGGCGCCTTCGCCTCCGCCAGCAAGGCGATCGCCACGGACCTGGACTCCTCCAACTCCTTCGTCACGTTGTTCCACGCCCGCCTTGACGCCGCGTCCGGAACCGTCAGCTATGTCGACGCCGGGCATGGGCTTGCGCTGCACGTCCGCTCCGGCGGCACTGCTGAACGGCTCCCCTCCGCCGGTCCCCCGGTGGGCGCGTGGGCAGGATCGCAATGGCCGCAGTCCACCCTGGAACTCGCCCCGGGAGATTCCCTGGTGGTGGTCAGTGACGGCGTGCTGGACGTCTTCGACACCGTGGAGGACTTCACCGAAGCCGTCCGCAGCGCCGCCCAAAGCCAGGATTCGGCACACGCCGCCAGCAGCGCCATTATGGCCCTCGCTCCGGCTGAAACGGCCGAGGACGACGTTACTGTGGTTGTGGTCCGCCGGCTGCCGGAGCAGGCTGCGGCATGACCCGCTTCTGGACCCGGCTGGTAGTGGTACTGACCGTTTTCACCGGCGTCAACTACATCGCCTGGCGCTGGGCGGCATCGCTGAACTGGGAAGCCTGGTGGATCGCCCTGCCCCTGGTGATCGCCGAAACCTACAGCCTGATCGACGTGATGCTGTTCGGAATGACGGTGTGGAAACTGAAGATCCGCAAGGGCGCCCCGCCGCCACCGCATGACGCCACAGTGGACGTCTTCATCACCACCTACAACGAAGACCTGGACATGGTGATGACCACCGCGCTGGCCGCCCAGAGGATCCGGCACCCGCACAGCACCTGGATCCTGGACGACGGCGCCCGGCCCGAACTCAAGGCACTCGCAGAACAGCACGGCCTGGGCTATGTCACCCGCAGTGAGGACTGGACCTCCAGCCTGCCCCGGCACGCAAAAGCCGGAAACCTGAACAACGCCCTGATGCAGACTCACGGCGAATTCCTCCTGATCCTGGACGCTGACCAGATCCCCGAGCCCGACATCCTCGAAAAGACCCTCGGCTACTTCAACAACCGCCGGGTGGCACTGGTGCAGACGCCCCAGTACTTCAGCAACGTCCCGGCCAGCGATCCCCTGGGCAGCCAGGCGCCCCTCTTCTACGGCCCCATCCAGCAGTGGCAAGGACGGCTGGAATGCCGCCTTCTTCTGCGGCTCCAACGCCATCCTGCGCCGGGAGGCCCTGATGCAGCTGGGCCTCGTGGGCTACGTGAAGGAAACCGAGAAGAGCATCCGCCGGGCGCTGGCCGCCTCCCGTTCCGCCATCAAGCAGGCCCGGAAGTCCGCGGACGTGGAGGCTCCCCTGGTGGCCCAGGTGCTGGACGAGGTGGAGGCAGCCACCCGCGAAGCCCAGCAGGAGCTCGAAGCCGGCGGGGCCCTGAGCGAGATCACCTACCGCGTGCGCCGCCGCGTGGACGCCGCCGTGCAGACCCTGGTGATGGCCGACGTCGAAGCCCTCCAGGCCGACCTCGAAGAAATCGCGGCGATGGAACTGGCGCACGTGGGCGAGTCCGGCGTTCCCGTCGTGGCGGACGACGCCGTGCAGCGCATGTCCGCCCGCGACTGGTCGCCGCTGGGTGCCCTGGAATCCGTGCAGGCCGTCCTGGACGCGCTGTCCGTGGAGCGCAACGACGAAGCGCAGCCGGTGATGCCGCTGGCCACCATCTCCGTCACCGAGGACATGGCCACCGCCATGCGGATGCACGCCATGGGCTGGGAGAGCGTCTACCACCACGAAATCCTGGCCTACGGGCTGGCCCCGGAGGACCTCAAAACCATGCTCACCCAGCGCCTGCGCTGGGCACAGGGCACCATCCAAGTGCTGCTCCGCGAGAACCCGCTGGTCCAGAAGGGCCTCAAGATCGGCCAGCGGTTGATGTACTTCGCCACCATGTGGACTTACCTGAGCGGCTACGCGGCAGTGATCTACTTCGCCGCGCCCATCATCTACCTGCTCCTGGGCATCCTGCCGGTGACGAGCCTGAGCTGGGACTTCTTCATCCGGTTCATCCCGTTCATGGTGGCCAACCAGCTGCTGTTCGCGGTTGCCGGCCGGGGCATCCCCACCTGGCGCGGCCAGCAGTACAGCCTGGCCCTGTTCCCCACCTGGATCAAGGCGTGCTCGACGGCGGCCCGGAACGTCTGGTTCGGCCGTCCCCTGGGCTTTGCCGTCACCCCCAAGGCCCGCCAGAGCGGCGGACCCAGCTGGAGCCTGATCCGGCCACAGATTGTGGTGTCGGTGCTGCTGGCGGTGGCGGCCGTCGTCGGAATTATCCGCCTTGCCGCCGGCCTGGCCGAACCGCTCGGCACCCTGGTCAATGTCGCCTGGGTCATCTTCGACCTGGTGGTGATGAGCATTTTGGTGCGCGCAGTGCTTTACAAGGGTTATGAACCGGCCGGTGATCCGGCAGTTACAGAGAGGGATCCAGATGGAGTTTAGCTATGAGGTCAAGGACTCGTATGCGGAGGTCAAGGCGGACGGACGGCTGAACATGGTGTCCGCGCCGAAGCTGCGCGAGTTCGTCACGGATGTGATCGCGGGCGGGTCCAACCGGATCGTGGTGAATTTGGAGAACACGGCGTTTATGGACTCCTCGGGCCTTGGCGCGCTGATCGGCTGCCTCAAGGCTGCCCGGCAGGCGGGCGGCGACCTCCGAATTGCCGCTGTCCAGCCGCAGGTCAAGATGGTCCTGCAGCTCACCAGCATGGACAAGGTTCTCACCTCCTACACCTCTGCCGAAGAGGCGTTCAGCAATGACTGAGGTCCTGGCGTCCCGCAGCTTCCGCGGGCTCGCGGCAGAAGACGCCATCGAATCCGTCCACAATGACCTGGACAGCCTCTGGCTCGACGTCCCCTTTGTGCAGGACATGGACCAGATGACGTTCACGACGGCGGTCATCGAGTCGGCGTCGAACATTGTCCAGCACGCGGAGCCCGCGGGCCAGGAACCAGTGGAGCTCGGAGTGGACATCACCGTCAAGCCCACGCTGCTGCAGGCCAGGGTCAGTGCCTACCACGCCAAGCCCCCGTTCGGTTCCATGGAGCCGGCAACACCGGGCGAGGACGCCGAGTCCGGCAGGGGCTTGGCGCTGATCCAGGCGCTGGTCACCACCGTCACGTTTGAGCGGCAGGACGGCACCAACACCTGGGTCCTGTCCAGGACGTCCCAGGGCTAGAGCCGTCTGCGTTTTCGGACAGATACGGGGACTTACAGGCCGGTTACGCCGCGGTATCTGTCCGAAGAATCCAGAAGATCAGGGTTCGTCGGGGAAGGTCACCGACACGGTGGCCCCGCCGCCCGGAGTATCGCTGATGGAGAGCTCGCCGCCGTGTGCCTGGGCAATCCGGCGGCAGGTAGCCAGGCCCAGCCCTGTCCCGGGCCCGTCGCCGGGCCGGTTCAGCCGCACCAGGGGCTCCACGGCTTTACTCCGCTCGGACGCCAGGATGCCCTTGCCGTTATCGGCCACGTGGATGATGGTGCCGTGCACGCCCGGCTCCGCCCTGACAGTGACCCGCAACGCCCTGGCGGGACTCTGGTAATTCAACGAGTTTGCCAGCAGGTTCTGCAGCAGGGTCCGCAGCTGGGACCGGTCTGCGAAGAGCTCGGCGTCCTCGCACAGGATGCCGCTTGCCAGGCCCAGGTCGACACCCAGATCCCGGGCGGCCTCCGACGACACCGCGAGTAAGGACAGCCGCTCCCGGTTGATGGTGCCGTCAGCCCGCGCGTAGTCCAGGACGTCATCCAGCGTGTCCAGCATGCGCCGCCCGCCGCTGCCGATATGGCCCAGGTACTCCGCGAACGGGTGGTCCGGCTGGATGTCCGGATCGTCCTCTGCCAGCTCCACGTAACCAAGGATGGTGGTGAGCGGCGAACGGAGATCGTGGCTCACCCGTCCCGCGAACTCCGCCAGCATGGCGTTGCTGCGCTGCAGTTCGGCCAAGGCTTCGTTGAGCTGCAGCGTGCGGTGCTGGAGTTCAAGAAGCTCCACCACCTGCTGCGCGAGCACTTCCATCAGGCTGATCTGCTCCAGCGTGGGCAGTTCCGGCTCATTGGAGAAGACGCACAGGGAACCAAGGACCAGTCCGGAGGAGGTCTCCAGCGGGATGGAGGCGTAGAAGCGGACGTCGGCTATCTCGCCGGTCACAAACGGGTTGGCGGCGAACCTTGGGTCCTGCGAAGCGTCCCGCACCACAGTTGTCCCCCCGGTCAAGAAGACCGCGGCGCACATCGAGTCCTCGCGGGAGCAGATGCCGGGATCCATTCCGGATGCCGCTACCTGCACCTGCTGCCCTGAGGTGATGATGTTGACCACGCCGAAGGGAACGCCGCACAACGATGCGGCCAGCCTCACGAGGTTGTCCAGTGCACCCCTCGCCTTGGCGTCTTTCAGTACCGGCCTCTCACCACCATAGGCAGGTATCAGCCCATACTCCCGCAGGCCAAGCTCGCGTGCGGAATCCTGATCGGTCAGCGTTTGCATAGCCGTCCCGTCCGTATTCATTTAGTGTTCCCCCAGTAAAAAACTGGTCGAGCCTGCGGCTCTCCCGCGATAATACCGGCCTGGCCTGACGGCTGTTGTAGTCTCTTGACACCATCGCCACGCTCCACTTCAATATTACGTATGCTGAAATAACAGTTCCATGATGCGGAAGCCTGCTTGGTGCGTCCCGTGGCGTACCAAGGATCAGGTGCCGGACGTCCGGCCTCCGCATAGCCGTCACCATGGATGCCAGCATTTGTTACCTAGGAAGCAGCCAGCATGAAGCTTGCCGAATTCAACACTGCGGACCCTGCGCGGGCCGCGGAAACCCTCAGGCCCTGCATCGACGTCCAGCGCTGGGTGGACACCGTGGCCGCCGCCCGGCCTTACTCCAGCAAGGATGCGCTCCTGGCATTTGCCGCCGAAGCAGCCAACCCGTTCACTTCCGCCGAAGTTGAGTCCGCCATGGCACACCACCCCCGGATCGGGGAACGTCCGACGGCGGCCACAGCCGAAGCGTCCATGTCCCGTTCCGAGCAGGCAGGCGTAGACCCCGCGGACGCAGGCGTTGCGCAGGCTTTAGCACAGGGCAACAAGGACTACGAGGAAAAGTTCGGCCGTGTCTTCCTGATCCGCGCCGCCGGACGGACTGCCCCCGAAATCCTGCAGGCCCTGAATGAACGGCTTGCCAACTCCCCGGGCGAAGAAGACACCATCGTGGCACAGCAGCTGCGTGAGATTGCCGTTCTGCGGCTCGAAGGACTGATTACCGAATGAGCGTCTCCCACGTCACCACCCACATCCTCGACACAGGCGCCGGACGTCCGGCGGCGGGGGTCGCCGTCGTGCTCTACAAAAACGACGCCGGCACCTGGCAGAAGCTTGCCGGCTCCACCACGGACGCGGACGGCCGGGCGAAGGACCTGGGTCCGGAGCAGCTGGAGGCGGGGCATTACAAGCTCAACTTCGCCACCGGCAACTACTACGCCGGACTGCAGACTGCAACCTTTTTCCCTGAGGTTGACCTGGTGTTCGAAGTCACCGGCCCCGAGCACTATCACGTTCCGCTCTTGCTCAGCCCGTTCGCATACTCCACGTACCGCGGCAGCTGACCTCCCGTTGCCCTATCACTTATGGTCCCCATTCCGGGGTTTTGGCAACCGTAAGTGATAGGGCAACACGGAAATGTAGGCTTGATGCATGCCTTCTGAACAACCCGCCGCCGAGCGCCGCGAGGTCACCGTCCGCCGCGCACCCAAATATGTGCCGTTCCTGATCCTGGGCGCACTGGTGGGCGCGGCGGTAGCGGCGGCGGTGGCTTACGGCCTCCCCGCCACCCCGGACTTCGACCCCGCCTCGGTGTTCGGATTCTTCCTGGTGCTGTTCGCCGGCGCAGGCGCAATCCTGGGTGCCGCACTGGCCCTCATCCTGGACCGGCGCAGCGTCAAACGGCAGCAGCGGGCAGTGGTGGAAGCGGTTCCCGACTCCGAACCGGATACGGACCACCGGCAGTAGCCCGGTCACAAACGGACGGCCGGAAAAGTCCTACCGCATATCGTGAGATAATCGACCAGTGGCACGCGGCGATGGAAAACTTTCTCATGATCTTCTCCCTGGCGAAAAAGGCCCTCAGGACGCCTGTGGCGTTTTCGGGGTCTGGGCACCAGGCGAAGAAGTAGCAAAACTTACCTATTACGGGCTGTATGCACTGCAGCACCGCGGTCAGGAGTCGGCTGGTATAGCCACCAGCGACGGCAAGCGGATCAACGTCTACAAGGACATGGGACTCGTCTCCCAGGTCTTCGACGAGACCACCCTGAACACCCTCACCGGGCATCTCGCCGTGGGGCACTGCCGCTACTCCACCACCGGAGCCAGCCACTGGGCCAACGCCCAGCCCACCCTCGGCGCCACCAGCACCGGCACCGTGGCCCTGGCGCACAACGGCAACCTCACCAACACCGCCGAGCTCAATGCCATGATCCGGGAACGCAACGGCGGCCAGCTCACCGGCGAGATGAAGCAGGGCAACACCTCGGATACCGCCCTGGTCACGGCCCTGCTTGAGGGCGAAGAGGGCAAAACGCTCGAAGAGACGGCCATCGAGCTCCTGCCCAAGATCAAGGGCGGCTTCTGCTTCGTTTTTATGGACGAAGGCACTCTGTACGCCGCCCGCGACACCTTCGGCATCCGCCCGCTGGTCCTGGGCCGCCTGGAACGCGGCTGGGTAGTGGCCTCCGAGCAGTCCGCACTCGCCACCGTGGGCGCCAGCTTTATCCGCGAGATCGAGCCCGGTGAGTTCATCGCCATTGACGAGCAGGGCGTGCGGTCCCAGCGTTTTGCGGAGCCGACGCCGGCCGGTTGCGTTTTCGAGTACGTCTACCTTGCCCGCCCCGACGCCGCCATCGCCGGCCGCTCCGTGTACGAATCCCGCGTGGAGATGGGCCGCCAGCTGGCCCGCGAAAACACCCAGGTAGCGGACATCGTGATCCCCGTTCCGGAGTCCGGTACACCCGCCGCGGTGGGCTACGCCGAAGAATCCGGCATCCCGTTTGCCCACGGCTTCGTCAAGAACTCCTACGTGGGCCGCACCTTCATCCAGCCCTCGCAGACGCTCCGCCAGCTGGGCATCCGGCTCAAGCTCAACGCCCTGGAATCCGTAATCCGCGGCAAGCGCGTGGTGGTGGTGGATGACTCGATCGTCCGCGGCAACACCCAGCGCGCCATCGTCCGGATGCTCCGCGAAGCCGGGGCCGCCGCAGTGCACGTCAAGATTTCCTCCCCGCCCGTGCAGTGGCCCTGCTTCTACGGCATTGACTTCGCCTCCCGGGCAGAGCTGATCGCGAACGGCGCCACCATCGAAGAGATCTCCCAGGCCATCGGCGCCGATTCGCTGGCCTACATTTCTGAGGACGGCATGATCGGCGCCACCCGGCAGCCGCGGGAGCGCCTCTGCACCGCGTGCTTCACCGGCAAGTACCCCATCGAGCTCCCGGGCTCGGACAAGCTGGGCAAGAACCTCCTGGAGCGCACGGACCTCGGCGGACTGAAGCCCTCACCGTCAGCCCTCCCGGGCCAGACCGCCGCCCTGGCCGTGGACTCTGAAGAGGATCCGGCCGAGAAGTCCGGCGCCACCGGATGCGATCCGGGACCCGACTCCGAATTCGAGAATTTGCTGACCGAAGCCGACCTTGTGCCAGACGTGCACGCCGCCACCACCGGCGCTGACAAGAAAGAGTCCGTATGACTTCCGCTGCCCCCGCCCCCGGCAACACTTCCGGCATCACCTACGCCTCCGCAGGCGTTGACGTTGAAGCCGGCGACCGCGCCGTCGAGCTGATGAAGGATGCCGTCAAGGCAACCCACAACTCCTCGGTGATCGGCGGGGTGGGCGGTTTCGCAGGCCTCTACGACGTCTCCCGGCTCCTGACCTACAAGAAGCCGCTGCTGGCCACCTCCACCGACGGCGTGGGCACCAAGGTTGCCATCGCCCAGGCCATGGACATCCACGACACCATCGGGTTCGACCTGGTGGGCATGGTGGTGGACGACATCGTGGTGGTGGGCGCAGAGCCGCTGTACATGACTGACTACATTGCCTGCGGCAAGGTGGTGCCCGAGCGCATCGCTGATATTGTCCGTGGCATCGCCGCCGCCTGCTCGGTTGCCGGTACGGCACTGGTGGGCGGCGAAACTGCCGAGCACCCCGGCCTGCTGGGCGAGCACGAGTACGACGTCGCCGGCGCAGCCACGGGCGTGGTGGAGGCCGACCAGCTCCTCGGCCCGGACCGCGTCCGCGCCGGGGATGTCGTGATCGGCATGGCCTCCTCCGGCCTGCACTCCAACGGCTACTCCCTGGTCCGCCGCGTGATCAACCACGCCGGCTGGGCGCTGGACCGCCAGGTATCCGAACTTGGCCGCACCCTGGGCGAGGAGCTCCTTGAGCCCACCCGCGTCTACGCTGCGGACTGCCTTGACCTTGCCCGCGCGTTCCCCGTCGCCGGAACCTCCGCTGTGCATGGCTTCAGCCACGTCACCGGCGGCGGTCTGGCCGCCAACCTGGCCCGAGTCCTCCCCCAGGGCCTGGTGGCCACCGTGGACCGCGCCACCTGGGAACTGCCGGCCATCTTCAAACTGGTGTCCGAGCTGGGCAATGTCCCGCTGGCAGACCTCGAGCGCACGCTGAACCTGGGCGTGGGCATGGTGGCCATCGTCTCCGCCGACGCCGCCGACGCCGCGGTTTCCCGCCTCAACGACCGCGGCCTGCCGTCCTGGATCATGGGCACCGTTACCGAAGACTCGGACGACATCCTCAAGTCCGGCCCGGACTACGTCCAGGGCGCCAAGGGCGTGGACGGCGGCGCCGTCCGACTGGTCAACGCCTACGCTTAGACATTTCACGGATGCCGGCGGTTGCTCGAAGCAGCCGCCGGCATTTTTTGTGCCCGGGCCCGAAACCCTCCTTCACCTCCCGCAGCCCACCGGCCAACCCTCCATCACCTCCCGCAGCCCACCGGCCAACCCTCCATCACCTCCCGCAGCCCACCGGCCAACCCTCCATCACCTCCCGCAGCCCACCGGCCAACCCTCCATCACCTCCCGCAGCCCACCGGCCAACCCTCCATCACCTTGGATCTGCCAAAGGCACCGGGGGCCCGGTGCACAATTGCGTAATTGAGAACCATTCTTGTTAGAGTGAACTCGTTCCCGAAGCCCTGCCATGAAACGACGTTCCGATGCCTGCACCCGCCCTGTCCGTGAAGAACCTCGTGCTCTCGCATGCCGGGCGCCAGTTGGTGCACCCCCTGACGTTCGCCGTCCAGCAGGGTGAGACCGTTGCGCTGCTGGGAGCCTCGGGATCCGGGAAGTCACTGACAGCCTCCGCCCTCACCGGAACTATTCCGGAGGGAATCACGGCGAGCGGGGAAATTTCCTTTGGTACTGCTTCCCGGCCAAGCGATGGCGGAAGCACGGCTGGCAAGGCCGGTGCGGCCCTGATCAGCCAGGACCCGCAGACCTCCCTGAATCCGCTGGTGCCAGTAGGCAACCAGCTGACGATCCCGCTGCGCCGGGGGTTCAGCCGGACCGACGCGATGGCCGAAGCGGCGCGCCTGTTGGCACGCGTAGGGCTGGAGGACCCGGCGGAGATCCTGCGGCGCTACACCGGCGAGCTTTCCGGTGGACAGCTGCAGAGAGTGTGCGTAGCCTTCGCGCTGGCCTGCCGCACGGAGTTCCTGGTGGCAGATGAACCCACCACAGCCCTGGACGCGGCCACCCAGCAGACTGTCCTTGCGAGCCTCCGTGCCTGGGTGTCCGAGGGCCGCACTTTGCTCTTCATCACCCACGATCTGGCAGCTGCAGCAAACCTGTGCAGCCGGGCACTGGTGATGGAGAACGGCCGGATTGTCGAAAACGCCCCGATGGCAGAGCTGCTGCAGAGCCCGCAGCATCCTTACACAAAGAGCCTGGCGCTGGCGGCCACGACTACTTCACTCTTACCAGCGAGCGCAGGAATGGCTGTGGCAGCATGACCGGGGCCCTCAGCGCCCATGGCATCTCCTTTAGGTACGCCAGGTCCTTCAGATACCCCAGCCGCAGCTTCCGCAGCCGCCAACCGGCGGAAACCCTCAGCAACGTCTCCTTGACTCTCAAGCCTGGAGCCGGCACTGCACTGGTGGGAAGCTCCGGCTCTGGAAAATCCACCTTGGTCCGGATCATGCTCGGCCTGGCTAAGCCATGCAGGGGCACCGTAACCCTGGATGGGTGTGCAGTAAGGCCCGGACCGGCACGGAGCCTTCGCTGGTACCGCCGCTCAGTGCAGTACATCCCGCAGAATCCGGCCGGCAGCCTGGATCCGCGTATGACCGTTTCACAACTGCTGCAAGAACCGCTGCGGCAGCTGCGGGTTGAGGGCAACCACCGGGACCTGGCGGGCCAGGCGCTGGACCGCGTGGAGTTACCGGCCCGGATGATGACCCACCGGCCGGGCGAGCTGTCCGGAGGCCAGAACCAGCGGGTGACGATCGCCCGTGCCCTTGCAGTGAAGCCCGCGTACCTGCTGGCTGATGAACCCGTCAGCGGCCTGGACCTGCCCCTGCGCGATGCCATCCTCACGCTCCTGGACCGCCTGGTTCATGAAGGCTTGGGCCTGCTCCTGGTTACCCATGACCTCGGCACTGCCGCCAGGATGTGCGGCACCACCGCCGTCCTGTCCGGAGGCAGCATCGCTGAACAAGGACCAACGGACCAGGTGCTGGCACATCCCTCGAGTCCTGCCGCGCACGCACTGGTTCACGCAGCCGCTGCCATGCAGCTCCCGTCAACTGCCGGGTCGGTTGCCCTGTGACCGCCCTCAGCACGGCAACACGGACAGCAATAAAACCGCGCCCGGCCCCCGGCCTGCTCCTCGCCAGCCAGCTGGTCTTCAACATCGGCTTCTACGCAGTAGTGCCGTTCCTCGCACTGGTGATGACCCGTGACTTCGGCATGACCGCAACGGCCGTAGGTGTGGTGCTGGGTGCCAGGGTCTTCAGCCAGCAGGGGCTTTTCCTGGTGGGCGGGATGATCACGGACCGGTGGGGCCCGCGGCGCGCCATGCTGGTGGGCTGCCTGGTGCGTATCTCCGGATACCTGACCCTTGCAATGGCCGGCAGCTTTCCACTGTTCCTCCTGGGTGCGGTGCTCACCGGGATGGGTGGTGCATTGTTCTCGCCTGCCCTGGAGTCCCTGGTGGGGCGGGCAGAAGAACGACGGCGGAACACCAGCGGGAAGGCGCCAGGACTTTTTGCGCTCCTCGCCATCTGCGGGGAAATCGGAGCAGTAGCAGGACCCTTGGTGGGCGCACTGCTGCTGGGCATGTCCTTCGGCTGGGCAGCACTGGCCGGGGCAGGCGTCTTTGCCGTCATGACCGGCGTGCTGTGGCACGGCATACCCGCGGGACCAACAAAACCGGCTCTGGTCACCGTCCCCGCCACTGATGACGTGCATCATACAGTCGTGCACGGTGAAGGGGTTCGGGCAATGCTGCGGGACAGACGCTTCGTGGCCTTCGGGGCCCTCTACAGCGTGAACCTGCTGGCCTACAACCAGCTCTACTTCGGCCTTCCCATCGAGCTGACCCGGAGCGGCGCAGGACCGGAGTCGCTGGCCGGCCTGTTCGCAGTCGCATCCCTCCTGACAGTTGCCCTGCAGTGGCCCATCTCCCGGCTGACGCACCGGATTGGGCCGGGGTGGGCCCTCGCCATGGGCTTCACCCTCAAGGGCCTGGCCTTCGCCACGATGGCAGTGCTCGCCCAGTTCCCGGCCACGGGAGCGTTGCAGCTGCTGCCACCATTGCTGCTTGTGGTGGGACTTTGTCTGGGGCACATGTGCATCGGACCGGTGGCCATGCCGTTGGTCCTGGACTTTGCCCGTGGCCGCAGTTCCGGTATCTACTACGGCCTCCTCGCCAGCCTGGGCGGCTGCGCGGTGCTGCTGGGCAACTTTGTCCTTGGACCGCTCTACTCAGGCGCCACGCAACCCGGGCCCGACGCCGTATGGCCCTGGGCGGTGATGGCGGCACTCACGGCGATTCCCGCCGTCGGACTTTCCAGGCTCCTGCCTCCACAACGCTAAACCCTCAAACAACAGGCCAAGTGCGCCCAGCACCTGCCTCCCTTAATTGCACCTTCAATCTGCGGAACAGGTCATCAACATGCCCAAAATACGATTCAAAACGTGCGTGGCCACACTCTCAACACTCCTGCTTGCCAGCAGCCTGACCGGATGTTTCGCCGGAACAGACGCGGCGGACACCGGCGACGGAACCGGCCGTATCAAGCTGGCCATGCTCCAGCCGCCACGTTCCGGGTTGTCACCCCTGAGCGACGACGCCTTCAAGCTGTCCCGCTGGCAGACAGCCGAAACCCTGGTGGTGCTGGACAATCTGGGTGAAGCCGAACCTTCGCTGGCAATCGGATGGCAGCAGGTGGACCAGACTTCATGGCGCTTCACCCTGAGGGACGGCGTGCACTTCCACGATGGATCGCCCATGACGTCGGCGGAAGTTGTTACCTCGCTGACGGCCGCCGCACATGCGAGTCCCAAGCCGAGGATCCTGGACGGTGTGGAGCTCACGGCGCGGGAAGACGGTCCCGGAGCCGTGACCATTACGACGGCGGCGCCCGATCCCCTGCTGCCCCAGCGCCTGTCCAGCCCACAGCTGGCCATCCTGGCGGGCCCTGCCTACAAGCAGGGCGGCGTGGTTGACCCCGTCGGTGCCGGTACCGGGCCCTTCCGGTTGGTATCCGTGGACGGCACGTCCTCGGCCAGGCTGGACCGCTTCGACGGCTACTGGGGTGAGCGGGCGCAGGCCGAGGGCATCGACGTCCAGTTCGTCCCGGACGGCACCGCGCGGGCGGCCGCTTTGCGGACCGGTGACGCGGACATCGTCGAAGCCATCCCGGTGGGTCAAGTGGCCCGGGTCGACCAGGCCCTGGTGCATGAGGTCCCCATGCCGCGGACCAACACCCTGTACCTCAACACGGCGAAGGGTCCTTTCGCTGATCCGGCCGTCCGTGCCGCAGCCCGGGAGGCAATCGACGCGGGCACCATCGTGGACCGGGTTTACGAAGGCCGGGCAGACAAAGCCGCCGGCCTGCTGGGGCCGGCGCTGCCGCGGGCTGCGCAGGAACGGAGCAGCGACAGCTACACGGCAACCATGGCCAGTCGGGTGGCAGCCGCCGCCGTTAAGGGAACCAGCATCCGGCTCGGCACCTTCACGGACCGTACCGAACTGCCCGAGGTGGCAGTCCAACTTGAACAACAGCTGGAAGCCGCAGGCTTTACCGTGGAGCAGGAAGTCCGCGAGTACCAGCACATCGAGGCAGATGCGTTGGCCGGCAACTTCGATGCGTTCATCCTCTCCCGCGCCACGGTGCTGGATTCCGGGGACCCCGTTGCCTACCTCTACAGTGACTTCTCCTGCGCCGGTTCCTTCAACATCTCCCAGTTCTGCGATCCCGCGGTGGACGCCGCCCTAGCCAGAGCCGCCGGTATTCCCGCTGGACCGGAGCGCCGCACCGCCATCGCCGCCGCCGAAAGCCTCATCCTGGCCCGGGACGCGGCCATCCCGCTGCTGCATGAACGCGTCATCCAGGGTGAATCCACCCGGGTACAGGGAGTAGAACGCGACCCCCGGGAGCGTGCCCTTGTCACCAACGGCACAGGGGTCAGCGGCAAGACGCAGATCACCACGGACGTTCGGGACTAATGGGCGCTTCCGACTCCCTGAAAACCACCGCCTCACGGACCGCCGCCCTGCTGGGGCTGGTGGCCCTGATCGGAATGTTGCCGTGGCTGTCCGGCCGCGGCGCCGAATACACCATCCTCCGTGCCAGGTACGCGGACCGGGAACCCACCCCCGAGGCACTGGCGGCCATCCGCAACGAGCTTGGCCTCGACCAGGGCCCTATCGTTATGCTGCTCTCTTGGGTCCAAGGGGTCATGACCGGGGACCTCGGCACGTCCTGGATCAGCAACAGGCCGGTAGGTCCCGGCGTTGCCGCTGCGTTGGGTGTCTCGGTGACACTCATGGGGTTCGCCGTCGCGGCCGCGATGCTCATCGCTTTGCTGATGTGCATACCCGCCGTGGTTGATGGTGTCCGGCGGCGGCGCAGGCTGGCGTCCGGAACGCTGTCCGCGGCCCTCACTTCACTGCCGGAGTTCCTCCTCGCCGCCATGCTGCTGGTAGTGGGCGCCGTCTGGCTCCGGTGGTTCCCGCCGTATGGCTGGAAGGGCCCGGCGTACGCCGTCCTGCCCGCGCTCTCGCTGGGAATTCCGGCCGGCGGCCTGATCGGCCTGCTCCTGGCCGACGCACTCCGCATAGGCTTCGCCGAAAAATGGGTGGCCACGTGGCGCCTCGCCGGTGCGGGACCCGCGCAACTGACGCTGGCCGTCCTCCGGCGCGCGCTGCCGGCTGTACTGCCGCAGATCGGGCTGGTCCTCATCGGACTGACCGGCGGGGCGGTCGCCGTGGAAAAGGTGTACGCCATCCCGGGTATCGGGCGCACGCTCCTCGGCGCCGCCACCGCCCAGGACATTCCCACGCTGCAGGCCGGCATGCTCGTGCTGATGGGCCTCGCTCTGCTGGTGGGAACGCTGACGACGGCGGCGCGGTACCTGTTGATCGGGCCTGCGGTCCGTTTAGGCACACTTCCGCTTCCTGCACTCACGCGGGCAACTAACCGCCGCCAGTTGGCAGTGCCGATTGTTGCTGCCGCCGCCCTGCTGTTGATGGTCGGGGCGGGCCTCCTGCGTGATCCCTACACCTCCTCCCATCCCAGGTTGGCTGGGCCCACCTGGGTGCTCCCTTTTGGCGCCGACGCTAGCGGCCGTGACCTCCTGGCCCGGGTGGGGCACGGCGCGCTCGGGACCCTCGGAACCGCCCTGGCGGTGGTCCTGGTGTGCCTGGCCCTGGGGATCGCCGTCGGCCTATTCCCGCGTGCGGCCGCTGGCCCCCTGGAGGTGACCAACGCGGCGCCGCCTATTCTCGCCGGATTGGTGGCCGCCGCCATCACGGGCCCGTCGGCGCAGGGTGCCGCACTGGCCGTGGCGGCGGTGAGCTGGGCACCCCTGGCAGCCCACACAGCTGCGTTGGCCCAGGAAGCCCGCGCCCAGCCGTACGTCCAAATCCTTCCGGTGCTGGGGGTGGGCCCGGCGCGTGTAATGCTGCGCTACATCCTGCCGGCCGTGGCCCGGCCGCTCATCCGGCATGCGATGCTGCGGCTGCCGGGTATCGCCCTGGCGCTCGCCGCGCTGGGTTTCCTTGGCCTAGGTCCGCAGCAGCCTTCGCCGGAATGGGGGCTCATCCTGGCGGAGGGCATCGGCTACGTAGAACGGGCACCGTGGGCTGTCCTTGCGCCGGCGTTCGCGCTTGTGCTGGCCTCCGTACTGGCGGTCGGGCTGGCCGGTATCGGGAGCGGAGCGGTGGGGGCAGATCAAGGTAGAGACGGCTGTGCCGCATGCACCGGGACGGCACGGGAGAGTGTGCGCGGGCGTTTGCCAATTTGGTGCGGGAGGTGATCGGGCGTTCCCGTGGCCCCGGCAACTTCGCCCAGGAAAAGCAAAAGCCCGCTGCCTGCACCGATGTGACGGCGCGGACAGCGGGCTTTGTAACTGAGGTCGGCACCTTGGATCCGCCTGGATCCGGGTACCAAAAAAGAAGCGCTGCACTGATCTCATCAACAGACCCGGATCCGCGACTGGGATCCGTCAGTGCGACGGCGTCACAGGGCTGCCAAGTACGGCAACAGCACCTTGCGGCAACTAGCCGATCCGACGGGTGTCTACCTCGTCGTCGTCTTCTTCCAAATCATCCGCGTACTTATCCACATAAGCCGAATAATCCGGCTCAACCGGCTCATTCGCATAATGGCTCGTGGCACGACTGCCTGGACCCGTCAGCTCACGCTGAAGTGCCGAATAGTCCGTGTTCGGGGAGTAGTACTTGATATCCCGAGCCTGCTTGGTAGCTTTTGCCTTTTGACGGCCGCGCCCCATGGCGTGACCCCCTTTTGTACTTGGACCGGAGGTGGTCACCTTGGCGTAGGTGAGGCCCCGGAATGTTTGGTCAATTTGTCGTACACCTAGATTACATGCTTTCGGCTGGCCCTGCTTGCCACTTGCGGGCCACGCCGGTCACATGCAGTACCATTCCGGCCCAAACACGGCCGGAATTCAGCTTTTTTCTTCGGTAGAGTCGATTAAGTAACTGCTGGTGCCGACCGGCAAACCCGGCTGCCCGCGCGGAGAAATCGCAGGAGGATCCACCCCGTGAACCACCAGGACGTCCCGCCCAAGCCCAGCTCGCCGCCTACCGCGGGCCTCCCCAAGGTCCCCGCCGCTGAGTACGGCGTACCGGCGGCAGAACCGCCCGTCAAGGGACAGAGCCAGGCTAGCCACCCCCAGGGGCCGGACGAAGCCAGGAGGCAGGGACACAAGCGGACGCTCTGGAAGGTTTTCTTCGCCGTCGTCCTGCTCGCGGTAATTGGATCGCTGGTTTGGCTCGCCCTGTGGCTGAACTCCAACGGGGATCCTGACGAGTCAGGCGGCGCTGTCCGCGGAGTGCTGGAAACCACGGCCACTCCCCCGGCAACCCCGCTTCCCCTGCCGCGCGAAGTGGAGCCGGCCGCCTATGCGCTGGGCGACTGCTTTACGGATTTCCAGCCGGAGGCGCTGAAATCCACGGTGGTGCCGTGCGACACCAACCATTCCGCGCAGCTGGTGGCGGTGTTCCGCTACCCCGAAGACGGCGATTACCCCGGCGCGGAGGCGCTCAAGGCCAAAGCCCTAGAAGCCTGCCAGGCGGCAAAACTGGGGCCGGCCGCAGACCAGTTCACACTGAACTACGAGCGGAGCTTCCCCAGCTCCACCAGCTGGGACTCAGGGGACCGCAGGGTGGACTGCTACGTGACGTCCCCGGGCGGAAACAACGTGAACGCAAGCGTGCTGCCCTAGCGCAAGGACCAGGGCAGCACGCCTCGCCGCAGGACCTAGTCCTTCCGGCGGACCACCAGTCCGGTTCCCGGGACGGGACCGCCGCCGGGGACGGACAGCTTCTCAAGCCCCTCAAGGGTGAGCTCGTCCACGTCCGTTGCCGTGTCCACCAGGACGGTGTCCCCGTCAGCGATGTCGCCGGACAGGATGGCCTTGGCGAGCCGGTCGCCGATCTCCCGCTGGACCAGCCGGCGGAGCGGGCGGGCGCCGTAGGCGGAGTCGAAGCCGGACATTGCGAGCCAGGCGCGGGCACTCTCGGTGACTTCCAGGGTGAGCCGGCGCTCGTGCAGCCTGCGGCCGAGCTCGGCCACCTGCAGTTCGACGATCCGGGCCAGTTCTTCCACGGACAGGGGATCGAACAGCACCACTTCGTCCAGCCGGTTCAGGAACTCCGGCTTGAAGGAGGCGTTGACGGTGGCCATCACGGCATTCCGCTTGGCCTCTGCATCCAGCGAAGGGTCCACCAGGAACTGGCTGCCCAGGTTGGAGGTCAGCACCAGGATGGCGTTGCGGAAATCCACGGTGCGGCCCTGGCCGTCGGTGAGGCGGCCGTCGTCGAGCACCTGCAGGAGGATGTCGAAGACCTCGGGGTGGGCTTTCTCCACCTCGTCCAGCAGGATGACCGAGTAGGGGCGCCGGCGGACGGCCTCGGTGAGCTGGCCGCCCTCCTCGTAGCCCACATATCCCGGAGGCGCACCGACCAGCCGGGCCACCGAGTGCTTCTCGCCGTACTCGGACATGTCGATCCGCACCATGGCGCGTTCGTCGTCGAACAGGAAGTCCGCCAGGGCCTTCGCCAGCTCGGTCTTACCGACGCCGGTGGGGCCCAGGAACAGGAACGAACCGGTGGGCCGGTTGGGGTCGCTGATGCCGGCCCGGGCGCGCCGGACGGCGTCCGACACGGAGGTGACGGCCTTCTTCTGGCCGATCAGCCGTTTCCCGAGCTCCTCCTCCATGTGCAGCAGCTTCTGGCTTTCACCCTGCAGCATCCGGCCGGCCGGGATGCCGGTCCATGCGGAGATCACCTCGGCGATATCGTCCGCGGTCACCTGTTCGGCCACCATCTGTGAGGATTTATCCGCGACGGCGGCCTCAGCCTCAGCGGCTGCGTTCAGTTCACGCTCCAGGGCAGGAATCTCGCCGTACTGGATGCGCGACGTCGTCTCCAGGTCACCTTCGCGGTAGGCCTTGTCGGCAGCGCTGCGGAGTTCGTCCAGCTTTGCCTTCAGGTCACCCACCCGGTTGAGGCCGGCCTTTTCGGCCTCCCAGCGGGCATTCAGGGCTGCGAGCTCCTCTTCCTTATCCGCCTTGTCCGCACGGAGCGCCGCGAGGCGTTCCACGGAGGCGGCGTCCGTCTCGCCTTCCAGGGCCAGCTCCTCCATGGTTAGCCGGTCGACGGCGCGGCGGAGCTGGTCGATCTCCTCGGGGGCCGAGTCGATCTCCATCCGCAGCCGGGACGCGGCCTCATCCACCAGGTCGATGGCCTTGTCCGGAAGCTGGCGACCGGAAATGTAGCGGTTGGACAGGGTTGCGGCAGCAACCAGGGCAGAGTCGGCGATGGCCACCTTGTGGTGTGCCTCGTAGCGCTCCTTCAGGCCGCGCAGGATGCCAATGGTGTCCTCGACGCTGGGCTCCCCTACGTACACCTGCTGGAAGCGGCGCTCCAGGGCCGGGTCCTTTTCGATATTCTCGCGGTACTCGTCCAGGGTGGTGGCGCCGATGAGCCGCAGCTCGCCGCGGGCCAGCATGGGCTTGAGCATGTTGCCGGCATCCATGGAGGAATCCCCGGTTGCCCCGGCACCCACCACCGTGTGGATCTCGTCGATGAAGGTGACGATCTGGCCCTCGGAGTTCTTGATCTCCTCAAGGACGGCCTTGAGGCGCTCCTCGAACTCCCCGCGGTACTTGGCGCCGGCCACCATGGACGCCAGGTCCAGGGCGACCAGGGTTTTGCCGCGCAGGCTTTCGGGAACGTCTCCGGCCACAATGCGCTGGGCGAGGCCCTCAACAACAGCGGTTTTGCCCACGCCAGGCTCACCGATGATCACCGGGTTGTTCTTGGTGCGGCGGCTCAGCACCTGGACGATCCGGCGGATTTCCGTGTCCCGGCCGATGACGGGGTCCAGCTTTCCGGCACGGGCCATGGCGGTGAGGTCCGTGCCGAACTTCTCAAGCGACTGGAAGGTGTTCTCCGGGTCCTGGCTCGTGACCTTCCGGTCCCCGCGGACACCCGGCAGGGCGGCGAGCAGAGCCTCATGGGAGGC
Organism: Pseudarthrobacter sp. W1I19; assembly: GCF_030817835.1. Taxonomy (NCBI): domain Bacteria; kingdom Bacillati; phylum Actinomycetota; class Actinomycetes; order Micrococcales; family Micrococcaceae; genus Pseudarthrobacter; species Pseudarthrobacter sp. W1I19. The sequence continues at coordinate 235,324 of NZ_JAUSZR010000001.1, read as the reverse complement.
ACCGGCGTCGCGCAGCAAACGCCCCGCCGCATCATTTCCGGCCGAGAGGCCCAGGAGGAGGACCTCGGTGGAGACGAAGGTATCGCCCAGCCGGTCCGCTTCCTCCTTGGCATTCTGGATGGCCTGCAGGGCCGGCCGGGACAGCTGTGCCTGCTGGCTGGAACCGCCGGACGTGGCAGGCAGGGCCTTGATGGCGCTGCTCGCCTGCACGCTGACGGCGTCCGGGTCTGCACCGGTTGCACGCAGAAGCGCCACCGCCACGCCTTCGCGCTGGTCCATAAGCGCCTTAAGGAGGTGGGCGGGCTCCACCTGCGGGTTGCCGATAGTGGAGGCGTTCATGGCGGCAGCCGAAAGAGCCTCCTGGCTCTTGGTAGTGAATTTGACGTCCAAAGAGAGCTCCTTTCAGGGAAATCCGATCTTAGGGTTGAGTCTACTACGCTCAACTTTGGTTGGGGTGTTTTTTATTTCCTGTTTGCCCACAGCGAACCAAGGCCATCGAGGTGTGGAAAATTCCGTTTCCATCGCTGCCGATTCCTCCTAGGATCGGCTTGTGACCGGGGCGGATGGTGCCGCCGGCGCACTGCAGACGGGACAAGCAATGAAAAAGTTTGTTGTTCTCTACACCGCACCCCAATCAGCCCAGGCGCAGATGGCCGAAAGTACGCCGGAAGCGGCCCAGGAGGGGATGAAAGCCTGGATGAGCTGGGCCGAGCGCGCCGGCGACGGCATCGTGGACTTGGGGACTCCGCTTGGGACCGGCAAGGAGATCAACGCAACCGGCTCGTCAGAGGCCCATACCGGAGTGGGCGGCTACACCATCCTCCAGGCGGATGACCTCGCCGGGGCCGAGGCACTGCTGGACGGGCACCCGCACCTGATGATGCCGGACGCGAGTATCCAGCTGTACGAAATGCTCGACCTGCCCGGGATGTAGGCCGGCGGAAGGCATCACTTGCCAGGACCACAAAGCAACCGGCGGGTGATTCCCCCCAGAAGCCGCCCGCCGGTTGCTTTACCCGCCCTTTGCCGATTTTACCGGTCCTTGTGATGCCTGTCACTGATGTGACTAAGTTTGTAATGCTGCCCGCAGCGAAGGGCTTAGGCCGGGTACACCACCACCGATGTTGCTTTCACCACGAAGTGCACCTTCAGGCCGGGAATCAGGCCCAAGTCCGCGGAAGCAGCGGGAGTGATGTCCGCCGCGAGGCTTCCGGCCCTGACCCGGATGAAGTCGCCGTGCGGTTCGAGGTCGGTAATGGCAACCTCAAACGAATTGCGCGGGCTGCCGTGCGCGTCATTGAGGAATACGGAAACGGCCGACGGCGGGAATACAGCCACCGCCGCCGTGTCGCCTTCCGCCGCGGCAGGGTACCCGTCCCGGCCCCGGCCTTCCGGGCGCCGGTCATCGGCGTACCCGTCCTCGGCGTACCCGTCCTCCACGTGGCCGGCAACTGTCCAGCCCTCGGCGGTCCTGATCCCGTCTCCGGCCAAGGTTCCGGCCAGCAGGTTCAGGCCTGCCAGCCCGGCCGCGAACGGGCTGCGCGGCCGCTGGAGGATTTCACGCGTAGGGCCTTCTTCTGAGATCCCGCCGTTCTCGAGGATGACAACCCGGTCCGCCAGCATCAGTGCGTCCAGGACGTCGTGGGTAATGATGATGGCCTGCCGTCCGGCCAGGACCCGTTTGAGCAGGCGGCGAAGAAGCGGCGCCGAGTGGATGTCCAGCGCCGCCATGGGCTCGTCCAGGAGAAGGAGCCCGGGGTCCGCGGCGAGCGCCCGGGCAACGGCAACACGTTGCGCCTGCCCGCCGGACAGCTCGGCAGGGTGCCTGGCCTGGAGATCCAGCGCTTCCACCTCGGCGAGCCAGTGCAGCGCCTCCGCCTTGGCCTGTTTCCTGGATACACCGGCGCTGCGCGGCCCGAAAGCCACGTTCTCCAGTGCGCTCAGGTGCGGGAACAGCAGCGGTTCCTGGGCGAGCAGCGCGGTGCCCCGGTGATGCGGCGGTGTCCACGTACCCCGGCCGCCCGAGAGCTCGAACAGCGCGCGGCCGTTGAGCTCGCCCCTGCCGCTGTCCGGCTTCAGCAGGCCTGCTATGACGGACAGCAGCGTGGATTTGCCAGCCCCGTTCGGGCCCATCACGGCGACCGTTTCCGTGGGTCCGAGGCTGAGGGCCACGTCGAACCCCCGCCCGGGCACGGCTGCCTCAAGTGTGAACGTCACGGGACGTCCCTGCCCGCTGCGGCAGCCGTCGTCGTCCGTTGCTTCCAGAAGGCCATTCCTCCGCCGGCAGGCCGCCGGTAGGCGAGTGCCACCACGGCGACTGCCACGGCAACCAACACCAAGGAAAGGGCGACGGCGGCGTCCGGATCCGTTTCGCGCTGCAGGTATATTTCCAGCGGCAGGGTGCGGGTGACCCCCTGGAGGCTGCCCGCGAACGTCAGTGTGGCACCGAACTCGCCAAGGCTGCGGGCGAAGGACAGTACCGCGCCGGACGCCAGCCCGGGCAGCACCAGCGGCAGCGTGACGCGGCGGAAAACCCGTCCGGGTGAGGCACCCAGGGTTGCCGCAACGGCCTCATACCGTTCACCGCCGGTCCGCAGCGCACCTTCCAGGCTGACCACGAGGAACGGCAAGGCAACAAACGTCTGGGCAAGGACCACGGCGGTGGTGGAGAAGGCGATCTGCAGGCCCAGGACTTCCAGTGTCCGGCCCAGGAGGCCTTGACGGCCGAACGTGTAGAGGAGCGCGATGCCGCCCACCACCGGAGGCAGCACCAGCGGGAGCAGCACCAGCGAACGCAGGAGCCCCTGCAGCCGGAACCTGCCGCGGGCCAGGACCAGGGCCAGCGGCACCCCCAGGACGATGCACAGGAACGTGCTTGCCGCGGATGTCCGCAGGCTCAGGCCCAGCGCGGAGACTGCCGATTCGGAGGTGACCAGGGGAAGGAAGTTTGCCCAATTCACCCGGGCCACCATGGCGAACAGCGGCAGGACCACCACCGTTGCGGCCAGCACCGCAACAAAGTAGGTCCAACGGGGAACGCCGCGGTATGGGTGGCTCACGGTGCGCCGCTCACTGCCGGCCGCTGCCGAAACCGGCTTCGGCCAGCACCTGCTGGCCCTCCGCGCCGGTCACAAGGTCCAGGAAGGCCTGCGCGGCCGTACCGTTCCGGCTGCCAACCAGCGCGGCAATCGGGTAGCTGTTAACGGCAGCAGCCGCTTCAGGAAAGGCAACGCCTTCCACTTTTCCTGCTGCCGACTTGACGTCGGTGACGTAGACCAGCCCGGCGTCCGCCTCCCCGGAGACCACCTTGCCGAGCACATCCGTCACGGAATTTTCCTCGCTGACCGGGCTAAGCTGCGTTCCTGTCTGCTGTTCGACGGCGCTGGAGGCTGCTCCGCAGGGGACCTGCGGGGCACACTGGACCAGCCTTATTCCCGGTTTCGCCAGGTCGGCGAAGAAACGGATGGCTGCCGGGTTGCCATGCGGGACCGCAATGGCCAGGGTGTTCGTGGCGAAAATGCGGGGTTCCCCGTCCACCAACCCGGCCTGCTGCAGCTTGTCCATGTTCCTGGTGTCCGCCGAGACGAAGACGTCCACCGGGGCACCCTGGCTGATCTGGGTGGCCAGGTCCGCCGAGCCGGCGAAGCTGAGGGTGACCGTGGTGCCCGGGTGCGCGGCTTCGTAGGTCTTTGCCAGCTCGGTGAAACTGGCTTTGAGGGAAGCAGCGGCGAAAACCGTAAGGTTTTCCCCGCCACTGCTGCCGGCGGGTGAACCAGCAGAACATCCCGCCAGCCCCACCATCAAGGCAACGGCCGCCAACAGCGCGGTGATCCTCCGGGGATTCTTAGACGGCACCTTTGTCAGCGCACCCCTTTTCACAGCGCCTTCCCCTGCGGCGTCTCGATGATCACGGTGGTGGCCTTGACCACAGCGGTAGCCACCGAGCCGAGTTCCAGTCCGAGGTCCCGGACAGCCTCACTGCTCATCAGGGACACCACCCGGAAAGGCCCGCACTGGAGCTCCACCTGTGCCATGACCTTGTCCGCGGTAATGCCGGTCACCAGGCCCACGAACCGGTTCCGTGCAGAGCTTCCGGTCCGGTGCGGATCGTCCGGCAGCTGGGCGAGCTTCTGCGCATGCCGGGCGAGCTCGAGGCCATCCACGGCAAGCCGGCCGCCGGTGTCCTTCACCGGCGTGAGCGACCCATTGTCCATCCAGCGGCGCACAGTATCGTCACTGACGCCAAGGAACCGGGCCGCCTCAGAAACGCGGATGATTGTCATTTCACCAGTGTAGGGCGCATGTGCGGTGCTTCTTCGAGTTCCACTCCGTATTTTCGGACCGACCTTCCACCAGGCACCGCGTGCTGGAGGGACAGCACTAGACTTCCTCCATGGCCGTCTACATCGATCCGCCGCTCTGGCCTGCCCACGGAACGCACTTTTCACACTTGGTGTCGGACTCGTCGCTGGAGGAACTGCACGATTTCGCCGCCGCAGCGGGTATCCCGGAGCGGGCCTTCGACGGCGACCACTATGACGTGGCGGAGCGCCGCTACGATGACCTGGTGGCCGCCGGAGCGGTTCCCGTTGAGGCCCGGGTCCTGGTCCGCAAGCTGATCGCCAGCGGCCTTCGCATCCCCGCCCGCCAGCGGAACAAGTCGCTCAAAGTGCCGCTGTTCAACCGGTGGGATGCCATCATGCCGGGCCACGACGCGCTCTTCCTGGACCTCCTGGACCGCTGGAGCGAACCCCACCGCAAGTACCACGGCTGCACGCACCTGCTTTCTGTACTGGAAGCCCTCGACCTGCTGACGGATCCCGCAGACCCGCCGCGCACCGTGCTGCTCGCAGCCTGGTTCCACGATGCCGTTTACCGTGGTGTGGCGGACCAGGATGAAGAGGAGTCGGCCTGCCTCGCGGAGGAGCGGCTGGACGCTGCGGGCCTGCCGGAGGCTGAGGTTGCCGAGGTGGCACGGCTGGTGCGGCTGACGTCGGGCCACCGCCTCGGGCCAGGGGACCACGACGGCGCCCTCCTCTGCGACGCGGACCTTTCCGTCCTCGGCGGGGAACCAGGCGAGTATGCCCGCTACGTGGCGGATGTCCGCCAGGATTATGCGCACATCGGCGACGCCGACTTCGCTGCCGGGCGCGCCGCCGTCGTCCGTCAGCTGCTGGAACTCGACCCCCTGTTCCACACGCTGCGGGCGAAGGAGCTGTGGCTGGACGCCGCGCACCGGAACCTGTTGGGCGAGCTGGCATGAACGCGCCCACCTCCAACCCCCGCCACACGGTCACCGCGAGTGCCGCCCACCGGCAGCTGGCCTACACGGTCCGGCTGGAATGGGGGCTCGACGGCGCCAGGACAGTCACGGCCGGGGCGGACCTTGCCGTGGTGGTGGACGTCCTGTCCTTCAGCACGTGCGTCAGCGTGGCCCTGGACCGGGGCGCCGACATTTTCCCCTTTGCCTGGAAGGACACCCGGGCGGAGGACTTCGCCGCCCACCACCACGCACAGTTGGCAGGTCCCCGCAACGGCGGCGGGCTCAGCCTCTCCCCCGCCAGCATCCGGTCCGCGGAATCCCTGGAGCGCGTGGTGCTGCCATCGCCGAACGGGTCCGCCCTCTGCCACGAACTGGCCGGTGAAGTCCCGCTGGTGGCCGCCGTGTGCCTGCGCAATGCGGGGGCAACGGCAGCCTGGGTGGCAGCCCATCTGCCGCCCGACGCGGTGATCGCCGTGGTGGCTGCCGGGGAACGATGGCCGGACGGCACCCTCCGTCCCGCCGTGGAGGACCAGATCGGGGCGGGAGCGTTTATTGCCGGCCTCGCGGCTGCGGGCAAGGGCGGTTACGAGGCTGAGGTTGGCCGCCACGGCTATTCGCCGGAAGCCATGGCTGCCGCGGCGGTGTTCGAGGCCGCTGAGCCGCGGCTCCGGGAGATGCTGCAGGGATGTGCCAGCGGACTTGAATTGTCCGGCGCGGGCTACGCGGCCGACGTCGATATCGCCGCCGAACTGGACGGCAGTGATGCGGTGGCCATTTTGGCGGACGGGTTCTTTAGTCCGCGCTGAAGACTATTCACGCCCTGTCTCCACGGCCGGGATTGCGGGGCTGACTGATGGCGGCCGAACCCTTTACGGCTCCCGTTCCCGGATGCAACACTGCTCGGATGAGTCTGCGTATCCAAGCCATCAGCATTGATTCCACCGATCCGAAGGTGCCCGCGGATTTCTGGGAAAAGGCGCTCGGGTGGCGCCGAACCTACGAGGCGGACGACGAGATTGTGCTCGAACCGCCGGCTGGCAGCCCTGAAGACGGTGTATCCCCTGACCTGCTCTTCCTCAAAGTGCCCGAGCGCAAGGAACTCAAGAACAGGGTCCACCTGGACCTGCGGCCCAAGGACCGTGACGCGGAGGTGGCGCGGCTGGAAGCCCTTGGCGCCAAGCGCGTTTCTGTTGGCCAGGGCCCGGACGTCACCTGGGTGGTGATGGCGGATCCGGACGGGAACGAGTTCTGCATCCTGCGCGCACTGCGGCCCGACGAAGCGGCAGGCTAGGTCCGGCCCGGCACTTCGCCGGCTGGACCCGGACGCGGGCCTACCGGTACGTCGCCACGAACGGCGCGCTGCTGGGGACGATCTGTTTGCCCAGCGGCATCAGTGACACCGGGATGAGCTTCAGGTTGGCGATGGCCAGCGGGATGCCGATGATGGTCACAGCCATGGCAAACGCGGTGACCACATGGCCGATGGCGATCCAGATGCCCGCCACCAGCAGCCAGATGACGTTGCCCAGGAGCGAGAACACCCCGGCGCCGCCAGGCTTGTCCACCACCATCCGGCCGAACGGCCACAGCGTGTACGCCGCGATCCTGAACGAGGCGATGCCCCACGGGATGGTGACGATCAGCAGGCAGCAGATCACACCGGCGGCGAAATAGCCCAGCGCGAGCCAGAAACCGCCGAAAACCAGCCAGATGATGTTGAGGAGTGTCTTCATGCACCCATTGTGCCCCGGAGGGTCTGACAAAAGGATGGGGGCCTGCCCTGACTGGCCCCTGAACTCCGGCTGGACCGGGTGAACTAAGCCTTGACCGGGGCGGCAGCGCCCTTGGCAGCCTGGACAAACGCGCGGATCTTGGCCAGGTCCTTGACGCCGCGGGACGCTTCAACACCGGAGGACACGTCTACCCCCCAGGCATGGGCTGCTGTTGACGCGCTACCCACGTTGACCGGGTCCAGCCCCCCGGCCAGGAGCCAGTGGCGGCCTTGAAGTACAGGCAGTGCGGCCACGGAGGCGTAGTCCCAGGCTTCACCGGAGCCGGGCACCGCGGCGTCGATCAGCAGCAGGTCCTCGCCCCAGTCCTCGAACTCCTCCGGAGCGGCACCAGTGGCGACTGCCCTGATCAGCTTCATGCCGGCGTCGTGCACCATGGCCACGTCCTCGCGGGACCGCGTGCCGTGCAGCTGGATCCATTCCAGCCCGGCGGCGCGGGCAATAGCGACGGCGTCAGCCACCGGTTCATGGCGGAATACGCCGATGGGCGAAACCCCGGCAGGGACGTGCGCCAGCAAAGAGTGCGCCTGGGACGGCGACACCACGCGGGGGCTCGCCGTCAGGACGAAACCGACGGCGTCAGCCCCGGCATCAACTGCTTCGCGGACTGATTCAGGCGTGCTGAGACCACACACTTTGACGAACATTCCCGGCTCCTTCAGGCTGTTTTCGTGTTGTCCCCCCGGAGGAGAGTAGCAGGGAAGGGGCCAGCCCGCGACGCCGGGATGTCCGGCCGGGAACTAGGCTGGGCGCATGGAGATTATCCGCTTTGCAAGCCTCAAGCCCGAGCCCTGGCGCAATGGTGGCGGCATCACGCGCCAACTGGCGAGCCACCCCGCGGACGGAGCGTCAAAAGACGGCGGCTGGGACTGGCGGGTCAGCATCGCGGACGTCAGCAAGGCCGGAGATTTCTCCCCTTTCCCCGGGATGGAGCGGGTGCTGACGGTCGTCGAAGGTGAGCTCCTCCTGCTGAGCGTGGACGGCGCGGAACACCCGCTGGAAAAGTACCGTCCATTCCGTTTCCCGGGCGGGGCCGCCACACAGGCGTCCCTTCCCACCGGTGATATCCGGGACCTCAACGTCATCACACGCGCCGGAAGTTTCAAGGGCTACACGTCCATCATTGAACTCTCGAAGAAGCGCGCGAAGCCCCTTTTTGAAGGCTCGTTCGGGATCCTGCTGCAGGGGCAGGCCACTGTTGCCGTGGGGACGGAAGAACCCGAGCCTTTGGCGCGGTACGACGCCGTGGTCGGTTCCGACGTCGACACCCCGGACGTTCTGGGCCGCGGCTTCCTGGCCGTTGTCTCGATCGACCCCGTGGAGGACGAACACACCGCGGAGTAGGCCAGCCTCGCCTTCCAGTAGCAGAGCCTTTCCACACTGGTCACTGGCTCCGGCCGTCCCTAGACTCGGGCTATGACCACATCATCGTTTAATGCGCTCCTGTCCACCCAGATCGGCAACGAATTTACGGCATCGCAGCAGTACATTGCGGTGGCCACCTGGTTCGCCAACCAGGACCTCCCCCAACTGGCCCGCTACTTCTTCCGCCAGTCGGTGGAGGAGCGGAACCACGCCATGATGATGGTGCAGTACATGCTGGACCGGGATATTGAGTTCACCATCCCCGGTGTTCCTGCCGTCCGCAACGACTTCGCGTCCGTCACCGAGCCGCTGGCCCTTGCCCTGCAGCAGGAAAAGGAAGTCACCAAAAACATCGAGGACCTGTTCCGGGCTGCCCGCGGTGAAAACGATGCCCTGGGCGAGCAGTTTATGCTCTGGTTCCTGAAGGAGCAGGTGGAGGAAGTGGCCTCCATGACCACGCTCCTGAACATCGCCGAGCGCGCGGACAACCTGTTCGATATCGAGAACTTCATCGCCCGCGAAACCGTGGGCGACGGCGGCCGTGACGCCGCGGCCCCCGTTGCTGCCGGCGGCACCCTCTAGCCCCCTCCCGGCTGGGTGGTGAGGTTGGGCACCATGGGTGGCCGCCCGGCGTCGGGCGTTGCTACGCTGGAAGCCAAGGCTCCGTGAGTGAGCCTCCGGACGACGGTTCAGTACCCGGCACGCGACAAGACTGGCCAAAGGATCTGTCATGTCGTGGTTAATCCTTCTTCTCTCCGGCGCCCTTGAAGCCGTGTGGGCCGCAGCCCTGCACCGCGCGTTCCAGGCTTCCGGCCGCCGCCGCATTGCGCCCGCAGCGTTGTTCCTGGTTTCGGTCGCGGCCAGCACCGGCGGCCTGGCCATCGCCATGCAGTCCATTCCTACCGGCACTGCCTATGCCGTCTGGGTGGGCGTGGGCGTGGTGCTGACCTCCGCGTACGCCATCGTCACCAAGGTGGAGCGTCCAACGGCGGCACGGCTCCTCCTGCTGTCCGGCATCGCCATGTGCGTGGTTGGCCTGAAGGTGGTGGCGTAATGTTGCGGCGATCGATTCCCTGGCTGGTGCTCCTGGCATCTGCCGTCCTGGAAGCAGTGTGGGCCACAGCCCTTGGGCTGTCCGACGGCTTCAGCAGACCCCTTCCCACCCTGGTTTTCGCCGTGACGGCAACCCTCAGCATGGTGGGCCTGGGCATGGCCATCCGCCATATCCCGCTGGGCACCGCGTATGCAGTGTGGGTGGGGATCGGGGCGGCGCTGACCGTGGGCTGGGCGATGGCCACCGGCGTGGAGCCCTTCAGCGTGCTGAAAGTTCTCTTTATCGCCGGGATCGTGGGCTGTGCGGCCGGGCTCAAAGCACTGCCCGGCGGAGCCGACACCCCGGAGCCTGAACCTGCCGCCACTTCCGCCTCCGCCCGCTGAGTCTCCCCACCTTTCAGGGCGGCCGACGGCGTGTCCCGGCAAACCGCCGTCGGCCGCGCCGTCCCGGAGGCGAAAGGTGGGGAGGTTCGGCGGCCCAACCTGCGGTGCGGTCTAGGCTTTTGCCATGGACTCACCCGAGATCACCCAGTCGATGGACGCCCTGCGGGCCAGGCTGGTCCCCGGAAGGCGGATTATCCTTGGCATCGCGGGCGCCCCCGGATCAGGAAAGTCCACCTTCGCGGAATGGATCCAGCGGCAGTTCGATCCCGGCATAGCCATAGTGGTCCCCATGGACGGCTTCCATCTGGGCAACGCCATCATTGACGGCACGCCGTTGCGGCAGCGCAAGGGCGCCATGGACACGTTCGACGCCGGCGGGTACCTTTCGCTGCTGCGGCGCCTGGTACGCCGGGACGAGTCAGTCGTTTACGCCCCGGAGTTCCGGCGCACCATCGACGAGCCCGTGGCTGCTTCCATCGCCATCCCCGCCGACGTGCCGCTGGTGATCACCGAAGGGAACTACCTGCTGGCGGAGCAGGAGCCGTGGAAGGACATCCGGGCGCAGCTGGACGAGGTGTGGTTTGTGGACACGCCCCCGGCCCTCCGGCTCAGCCGGTTGGTGGAACGGCACATGCGGTTCGGAATGGACCGGGCAGCAGCGGAGGCCTGGGCCAACGGCCCTGACGAGGCCAATGCGGTACTGGTCCAGGCGACCCGGGCGGCAGCGGACCGGAGGACCATCCCCTGGAACTGACGCATCCGTACACCCTCATTCAACGAACAGGAGAACCCATGGCAGCAACAGTCCGGCTCGGCGACGGCTTCGACGTCAGTCCTCTCGGCTTCGGCGGAATGGCCCTCACACCTGTCTACGGCGAGGTGGATCCGGCGGACGCGCTCCGGACGCTGCATCACGCCGTCGACTCCGGTGTCAGCTTTATCGACACCGCGGATATCTATGGCGGAGGCAGCAACGAAGAATTGATCGCGCAACTGCTGAAGGAGCGGCGGGACGAGGTCCAGCTGGCCACCAAGTTCGCGCTGGTGGGCTCCCCGGCGGACGGGTACACGGACATCCGGGGCGACGCCGCCTACATCCGGCAGGCCGTGGACCGCAGCCTGCAACGGCTGGGCACGGACGTGATTGACCTCTACTACATGCACCGCCGTGACCTCCGCGTTCCGATTGTGGAAACCGTGGAGGCCATGGCGGAGCTTGTGCAGCAGGGCAAAGTCAAGCACCTTGGGCTGTCCGAGGTGACGGCCCAGGAGCTTGAAGAAGCGTCCGCAGTCCACCCCATTGCGGCGGTCCAGAGTGAATGGTCCATCTGGAGCCGCGACGTGGAACGCAACGTTGTTCCTGCCGCGGCCGCCCTGGGGGTTGGTTTTGTGCCCTACTCGCCGCTGGGCCGGGGATTCCTCACCGGCACCGTTGACGCATCCAGCCTGGGCGAGAAGGACTTCCGACGCCGGATCCCCCGCTTCGCCCCGGATGCGGCCAGTGCCAACCAGGCCGTGATTGCTACCGTCCAGGCCGTGGCTGACGAGCTGGATGCAACACCGGCCCAAGTAGCCCTGGCCTGGCTGCTCGCCCAAGGCAGGCGGCTGGGCCTTCCCGTGGTCCCCATCCCCGGCACGCGCAAAACGCACAGGATCGATGAAAACCTGGGCGCCCTGTCCCTGGGCCTAACCCTGGAGCAACTAGACGCGCTGGCCGAAGCCTCGGACGCCGTCGTCGGCTCCCGCTCGGCGGATCCCAACTGGGTGTCCGAAGGCCGCGAGTAAACAGGGGCCTCGATCAGGCGGTCCCTAAACTGATGCCTATGGACTCACTGATCTATGACCTGCCGGCGCTGACCATCCGCCGGATCTCCGTCAGCGAGATGGACAACAACGTGTACCTGCTGACCGCCAAGGCCAGCGGCACTCAAGTGCTGATCGACGCCGCTGATGACCTTCCGGCCATCCGGCAGCTGCTGCAGGACGGTGCCCGTGACACCTCAGCCACGCCCCAGCTGGCGCTGATCGCCACCACCCACCAGCACTGGGACCACGTCCGCGCGCTGAAGGAGCTGGTGGAGGCCACCGGGGCGCGCACTGCTGCCGGAACGGACGACGCCGATGCGCTGCCTGTAGGCGTGGACGTGCGGCTCAGCCACGGCGACGTTGGGAACTTCGACGGCTTCGACCTGGCGGCTGTGCACCTGCGCGGCCATACGCCGGGTTCCATCGCCTTCGTGTACGAGGATCCCGAGGGTCCCGCGCACATCTTTTCCGGCGACTCGCTGTTTCCCGGCGGGGTGGGCAACACCCAGAAGGATCCGGCGCGCTTCACCCAGCTATTGGATGACGTCACCGGGCGGCTGTTTGGTGCCTACCCGGACTCGTCAATCGTGCACCCGGGCCACGGCAAGCCCACCACCCTGGGTGCCGAACGGCCGCACCTGGAGGAGTGGCGCGCCCGCGGGGTGGTGAACCAAACGGTGGTTGAGCCCGTTGAAACCCGGTGCTTGAGCCCGTCGAAACCGACAAGCTCAACTACCGAAGTGATATCTAGCGGCCGCGGCGTTCGTTCGACGCCGGAGCCGAGGCACGGCGCGGGCCGCTGCGGGCGGGACGGCCGGAGCCGCCGCCGTTGTCACCATTGCCTGAACCGTAGGAGCCGCCGGACGTTCCACCGGTGTTGGAGGACCAGACAGCCTTGTTGCCGCCGGTTGCGCCTGCACCTGCGGAGCGCTGGCCACCCGTGCGGGCACCTGCACCGGCTGCTGCTGCACGCTGCCCGGTGGCCGGACGGCCGTTGCGCTGGCCACCCGAGGAAGCCGGACGGCCTGACGATGCGGGACGGCCGGTGCCGCCGCGGGGAGCGTCGCTGCGGGTGACGCGTGACTCTGCACGGCCGTCTGAACCGCGGCCAGCCGATGCACGGCCACCTGCCGCGGGGACGTCGTTGCGGTGCGTCGAAGCAGTGCCGCGGCCGCGGGCGTTGCGGCGGGCCGCTGCTGCGGCGATGGCGCGGTCCTCGTTCTGCTCGGCAACCTTGTCGAAGGCTGCACGGGCTTCCGTGCGGCCTTCAAAAGCTGCTGCCCGGCGCTCGGCGCGGGGAACATCGGTGCGCACCGGCTCGGCCGCAACCTTGCCCCGTCCGCCACGTCCGCCGCGTCCACCCGCAACCGGGGAAGCCTGGCGGCGGGCGCGCTTGCGCTCGGCGTTGGCGCCGGTGGAGGTGCCGCCGCCCTGCTTGGCGGCCTTGGCTGCCAGGAGGGCAGCGCGGGTCCGAGGATCCACCTTGTCAGCGATTGCACCCACGAGCTCGCCCACGATGGGCGACGTGGCGGTGACGCGCTCGAAGCTAACGTCGACGCCGGCGGCCTTCATCAAATTCTTCACGTCGGTCTGCTGCTCGGGCAGGGTGATGGTTACCACGGTGCCGTCGGAACCTGCGCGGGCGGTACGGCCTGAGCGGTGCAGGTACGCCTTGTGCTCTGTGGGCGGGTCAACGTGGATGACCAGTTCGACGTCGTCCACGTGCACACCGCGGGCAGCGACGTCGGTAGCGACCAGGACGCGGACGTCGCCGGAGGAGAACTCGGCGAGGTTGCGGTCACGGGCGTTCTGCGAGAGGTTGCCGTGCAGGTCCACGGCGGGGATCCCGGCGTCGGTCAGCGTCTTGGCGAGCTTGCGGGCGTGGTGCTTAGTCCGCATAAAGAGGACGCGGCGGCCGGCGCCCGAGGCGAGCTCCACGATCAGCTGCTTCTTGACGGTCTGGTCGTTCACCACCAGCACGTGGTGCTCCATGGTGGTCACCGCGGCCTGCGGATCGTCCACGGAGTGGGTGAGCGGGTTGGACAGGTACCGCTGGACGATCTTGTCCACTCCGTTGTCCAAGGTGGCGGAGAAGAGCAGGCGCTGGCCCTGGCTAGGGGTCATGTCCATAAGCTTCTTCACCACGGGAAGGAAGCCGAGATCGGCCATGTGGTCGGCCTCGTCCAAGACGGTGATTTCCACGGCCTCCAGGGTGAGGATGCGCTGGCGGATCAGGTCCTCCAGGCGGCCGGGGCAGGCGATAACAATGTCGACGCCGGCGCGCAGGGCCTTCTCCTGGCGTGCCTGGGAGATGCCGCCGTAGATCACGGTGGTGTTCAGGCCGGCGGCCTTGGCCAGCGGCTCGATGGTGGCGTTGATCTGGGTGGCCAGTTCGCGGGTTGGTGCCAGCACCAGGCCCATGGGGCGGCCGGGCTTGCGGAAGTACGGGGCTTCACGCTCGGCGAGGCGTGCCACCAGCGGGATGGCGAAGGCGATGGTCTTGCCGGAGCCGGTGCGGCCGCGGCCCAGGACGTCACGTCCTGCCAGCGTGTCAGGGAGGGTCTTCACCTGGATGGGGAACGGGGTTTCGATTCCCTGGGCGGTGAGGGTGTCGGCAAGGGCCTTGGGCGTGCCGAGGGCAGCAAAAGTAGTCAAAGTCAAAGGTCTTTCAGGCGGTATCCGTGCGGATATCGGCCCCCGGCGCCGGTTGGCCCAGGGGGTTCGCCGAAGAAAAGTCAGGTGATCAACCAGCCTGCTGCCACTTATTCAAAGCGGCGGCCGGGACCAAATGGAACGCGTTCATCGACGCAGGATGTGCCTCTCACATGAAAAAAGCCCTGTCCCCTAAATGAAGGGGCGCATGGGCATCACTGCACATCAAGTTCCACCAGTCTAGCATCCCGGGCCGGCTCCCCCGTCCCATCCACCTCCGCCCCTCCCAACTGACTGGCAGCTGACGTCGTCACAATCCGTTTTGAGCGCGTTTAATGCCAGCTACATGGGCGTTGCCAACACCGCACCCGCGGGGCAGGGTTGAGTCATGACGGAACATGCGCCCCACCAGCAGGAACAGCACGAGCACCAGGCACCGCACGACGCCGGCCCCGGCCTCTCGGGGCACGCTGACCCCGAGGGCGGTCAAGGAATAAGGGACGCGGCCGCCCTGTGGGACGAGCGGTACCGCAGCAAGCCCCAGATCTGGAGCGGCAAGCCTAACCCCCAGCTGGTGCGGGAGGCCGGCGGACTCCGGCCGGGACACGCGCTGGACCTTGGCTGCGGCGAAGGGGCCGACGCCATCTGGCTGGCCCAGCACGGCTGGACCGTCACCGCCGTCGACGTTTCCGCCGTCGCACTCGAACGCGCGCACGGACACGAGAAGGCGGCGCTGGCGCGGGAAAGCGTGCACGCGGCCGAGGGCGCCATCGCCAGCCGGATCCATTGGCAGCAGGCCGACCTAGAGCAGTGGCAGCCTGAGGACTCGTACGATCTTGTGACCTCGCAGTTCCTCCACTCCCAGGATCTGGCCTGGCAAGGGCCGCTCCGCACTGCGGCGTCGGCTGTAAAACCCGGCGGGACCCTGCTGGTGGTGGGACACCACCCGGACCGGCTTCCACCCTGGGGAGGGGCCCACACCCACCACAACATGTTTTACACGGCGGACGAGCTGGTCCGCGAGCTGGAACTGGACAGCCCGGGGTGGCAGCTGGAAGTGCAGACCAGCCGGGAGCGGCCGGTGACCGGACCGGAGGGCCAGCAGGCCACCATCGCGGACGTGGTGGTCCGGGCAAGCAAGCTGCCCTGACTTTCCTAGGGGGTTTTGGTGGTGACCCGCGGCGCCACTGCCACCGCGGCTGCGGCGAGCACGGCGCAGAGTGCGAAGACCCCGGCGAAGGATTCTGTCGTCGTCGTGAACGCCGCGAAAACGATGCCCGTGGTGGCCAAAGCCAGCGCGCCGCCCAGTGAGTCGGAGATGGACATGGCCGAGCTGTTGAAGCCCTCGTTCTCCTTGTCCGACAGCGCCAGGGTCATCACGCTCAGCCGCGGATAGAGCAGGCCCATACCGCCGCCGGCGAGGATCCAGCCGGCAATGACGACGGCGGGCGGCCAGTGCAGCGCGGCCGTTGCCAGCGCGAGGAGCACGGCCCCGAGCACCATGAATGAGCCGGTGCGGACGGCGCCGCGGTGGGACAATCTGGTGCCGAGACGGCCCTGGACCGCCGAGGCGCCCGCCCACGCGATGGCTCCGAATGTGAGGGTCAGTCCCGCAAAAGTGGGCGAAAAGTGGTACTGCTCGATCAGCAGGTACGGCAGGTAAACCTCAGCGCCGAAGAATCCGGCTGCGGCGAGCCCGCGCACCAGGATCACGCCGGGCAGGCCGCGGCGGGCGGCGAGCGTTCCCCGCGGCACCAGCGGCCGCACGGCAATCAGCGCAACGACGACGGCGGCCACCGCCAGCAGTGCCGGCGCTGCGGCGAAGCCGGGGAGGCGGACTTCCCGCGAGAGGTTCAGTGCCAGCACGGCGAGCGCGGCCAGGCTGGCCCAGGCGAGCCGGCCCAGGGCCCACGGCGCAGGCGGTTGCGCCGGGACATCGCCCCGCTCCTGGCCCCGCGATGATTGGCCCGGCGCCATGTTCCGGAGCACAGGGACGATCATCACCAGCGCAGGGATGACCAGGCCCACCACGCCCAGGAACACCCAGTGCCAGCTGAAAACCTGCGCCACCAGGCCGGCGGCGAACGGGCCCACCAGGGAGGGGATGACCCAGGCCGCGGAGAACGCCACGAAGATCTTGGGATGCAGCAGTCCCGGGAAGATGCGGGCCACCAATACGTACAGCGCCACCGTCAGGGCACCGCCGCCCAGCCCCTGGACCAGCCTGCCCGCCACCAGCTGCGGCATGGAGACGGCGGTCCCCGCGATCAGCAGTCCTACGACGAACAGCGCCACGGAGGCATAGAGGGGAGCGGCGGGGCCCCGGCGGTCGGACCAGTTCCCGGCGGCCACCATGCCGATCACCCCGGTGGCCAGCGGCCCGGCGAAGGCCAGTGCGTAGAGGTCCGCGCCCTGCAGTTCCCGGCTCACCACCGGCATGATGGTGGTCACCGCCAAGGATTCGAACGCGGCCAGGAACACCAGCGCGCAGGTGCCGATGGTCACCCACAGGTATGGCCGCTGCAGGATGCCGGAACGGGTGTCTGCCGATGGAAGGGTTGTGTCGCGCACGCTGTTGGGCCGATCGGTTGTTTGTCTTTCGTGCCAGCTTAGCGCCGGGCCCGGATGGCTTACCCGGCACTTGCCACCGCCGCCGGGACGATGACCCGCCCCGTGGCTGTGGAGTCCTGGTTCAGCATCCAGCCCACCCGCTTGACGGTACTCAGCATCACCACGCTCTCCACCAGTTCGATGTCCGGGATCCGCTGCTGCAGCGCAAGTTCGGCGTTCATCACGTCGGCCAGCGACTGCAGCCACATGATGATCACAAAGTTGGTGCGGCCGGTGGTGGAGGCGCTGAGCCGGACGTTGCGGAGGCCGCGGAGCTCGGCCGCGGCAGCTTCATGCTGACCTGGCGGGACGTTCGCGAACCACTGGCAGGTCACGGGGTAGCCGGAAAACTTCTGCGTCACTTCGCAGCGGAACGAGAGGAGCCTGCTGGCGAGGACCCGGTTCAGCTGCCGCTGGACGGTGGCGGGGTGGCGGCCCAGCGCCCGGGCGATGTCGGCCGCCGTCGCGCGCCCGTCCCTCGCAAGGAACGGAAGCAGCGCGAGGTGGTTTTCGGGCAGTGGCTCGACGACGGCTTCCGGGGGCGCGGAGCCTGCCGCCTCCGGCCCGGCCTTGGCTTGCAGCGCTGCGATCTGTGCGCGGTCCAGCACATTCAGGCGCCAGGCGTAGCCGCCGGAGTGCAGCCTGGTGCACAGCGCGGTCTGGTATTTCAGCAGCCCCCCGATGTCCTGGAGCCGGGAAGCCACGGCCGTGGTGAACTCCTCGAGGGATTGGGTGAGGACAGTCAGCATCAAATCGCGGTTGCTGGCGGCCTCCTCGATGGTGACAATCTCCGGGACCGAAGCCAGTGCCTCGGTCACCTCGGCGCGGCGGTGCATGTCGCAGTCAACGTCCACCAGCGCCAGGCACATCTGTTTAGGATCACCCATCAGGTGGGCTGTCACCCACGCCGCTCCCGAACCTCGGATCCGTTCCCACCGGGCCGCAAGGGTGGTGGCATGAACACCAAGAATCTCGCCGGCGTCCGCCCAGCTGATCCTCGGCGCGATCTCCAATGCGTTGATCAGGGCGAGGTCCTCCTCGCTCAGTTCCATGGTCACTATTCTTCCGCAAGTGTGCACAAAACGTGGAAGAAAAGTAGAGCTGGTGCATTTTTCGAGCACTTTCCGTGCGTGTGAACCACATCACCCCACACTTGTTTCAGCCCATTCTTTGGAGGAGAAGTCAATGACCATCACAGCCGCGGCCACGGAACTCCAGCCCGAACTGACGCGGTTCCGCCACGCCATGCACCAGGAACCGGAAATCGGCCTTGACCTGCCCCGGACACAGGAAAAAGTCCTCCAGGCATTGGACGGACTGCCCTACGAAATCACCCTAGGCAAGGAGACGACGTCGGTCACGGCAGTATTGCGCGGCACCGGCAACACAGCAGGAACTGAAGCAGCCGGCGCGCAGGCACCGCCGTCGGTCCTCCTGCGTGCTGACATGGACGGCCTGCCCGTCCAGGAGAAAACCGGAGTCGACTACACCTCCCGCCTGGACGGCGCCATGCACGCATGCGGCCACGACCTCCACACTGCGATGCTCACCGGTGCCGCCACCCTGCTGGCCGAGAACCGGCACCGCCTGCCCGGCGATGTCGTCCTGATGTTCCAGCCCGGCGAGGAAGGCTTCGACGGCGCCAGCTACATGATCCGCGACGGCGTCCTGGATGCGCCGGGCCGCCGGGTGGACGCCGCCTACGGCATGCACGTGTTCTCCTCACTCGAACCGCACGGCACCTTCGCCACCAAGCCGGGCGTGATGCTCAGCGCCTCCGACGGCCTGGTGGTCACGGTGCTTGGCGCCGGCGGCCACGGCTCCGCCCCGCACGCGGCCAAGGATCCCGTGACCGCGGCGGCGGAGATGGTCACCGCTCTGCAGGTGATGATCACCCGCCAGTTCAACATGTTCGATCCCGTAGTCCTGTCCGTCGGCGTCCTTCACGCCGGCACCAAGCGCAACGTCATCCCGGAAACGGCCCGGATCGAAGCCACCATCCGGACGTTCTCGGAAGCTTCCCGCGAGAAGCTGATGGACTCGATTCCGCGGCTCCTGCAGGGGATCGCGTCCGCACACGGCCTGGAGGTGGACGTCGACTACCAGCAGGAGTATCCGCTCACCATCACCGACGAGGACGAGACACATACTGCCGAGAACGTCATCACCGAGATGTTCGGCGATTCCCGGCTTTCCCGCTGGGCCACTCCCCTCAGCGGCTCGGAGGACTTCTCGCGGGTGCTGGCCGAAGTGCCGGGCACCTTCATTGGCCTCAGTGCCGTCCCGCGCGGCGCGGACCACGCCACTTCCCCCTTCAACCACTCACCGTACGCAATGTTCGACGACGGCGTGCTGGCAGACGGCGCTGCGCTCTATGCGGAACTGGCCATGCAGCGTCTGGCCACCCTTTCGTCCACCCGCACCAACTCCTGATCCACCCTCCAGGAAGAGAACTGAAATGACCACTATCGTCAACCCGCAGCGTGCGGCGCGTACGGCAATGCGGAAAACCATCGTTGGTACCGGTATCGGCAATGCCGTGGAGTGGTACGACTGGGCGATTTACGCAACCTTCACCCCCTTCATCGCCAGCCAGTTGTTCAGCAAGGCGGACCCGGCGTCGGCCGTCCTGTCCACCCTGGCGATCTTCGCCGTCGGCTTCGTTGCCCGGCCCTTCGGCGGCTTCCTGTTCGGCTGGATCGGCGACCGCGTGGGCCGCAAGACGTCCATGACCCTGGCCGTGGGGCTGGCATCGCTCGGCAGTTTGATGATCGGCATCGCCCCCACGTTCGCCAGCATCGGCGCCTGGGCATCACTGATGCTGCTGGTGGCCCGGCTGGTGCAGGGCCTGGCGCACGGCGGCGAGCTGCCGTCGTCGCAGACGTACCTGTCCGAGATGGCACCGAAGGAAAGGCGCGGCTTCTGGGCCACCCTGATCTACACCTCAGGCACGGTGGGCATCCTGTTCGGCACGCTGCTGGGCGCGGTCCTGAACATGGCTCTGAGCACCGAGGCGATGAACGCCTGGGGCTGGCGCATCCCGTTCCTGATCGGCGCGGCGCTGGGGCTGTACGCACTGATCATGCGGTCCCGGCTGCATGAGACGGAGGCTTTCGAGTCCGAGTCCGTCCGCGAGAAGCGTGCCCCGATCTGGCCGCAGATTGTCCGCCACCGGAAGCAGGCCCTCCAGGTCATCGGCCTGACGGTCGGGCTCACGGTGATCTACTACATCTGGGGCGTTGTGGCTCCGAGCTACGCCACCACTGCCCTGAAGATCGACCGCGGCGAAGCCCTGTGGGCCGGCGTCGTAGGGAACATCGTGTTCATCGCGGCACTGCCGGTGTGGGGCAAGCTGTCGGACAGGATCGGCCGCAAAAAAGTGCTGTGGTCCGGCGCCATTGGGTCCGCTGTGATGCACTTCCCCATGACCTGGCTGCTCAAGGACTCCGCCTGGCAGCTGGCCGTCAGCATGTCGGTGATGCTCATCTTCATCGCCGCGAGCGCCGCGATTGTCCCGGCCGTGTACGCCGAACTCTTCCCCACGAGCATCCGCACCGTGGGCGTGGGTGTCCCCTACTCCATCTGCGTGGCCTTGTTCGGCGGCACCGCCCCGTACCTGCAGCAGTGGCTGGGCACCACCCTCCACATGCCGGACCTGTTCAACGTGTATGCCGTGCTGCTGCTGGTGGTCAGCGCAGCGTTCGTCTTCACCATTCCGGAGACGAAGGGCAAGGACCTCACCCACTAGTCCCCCTCTAAGTAGCAGCAAGTGTCGTCATGAGCGCCCATAACGACACTTGCTGCTACCCAGTTGGGTCACCGACGAAGCGGTTCCGTCCGGCCCGGTAGCCGAACACGGCCGCGAGCAGCCCTACCACCAGGAAGAGGACACCGGCGGGGGTGAACGATCCTGTAGCCTGGTGCAGCTGGCCCACCATCAGGGTTGCCGTTGACCCCAGGCCGTAGCCAACGCCCTGCATCATCCCCGAAAGATGGGCTGCCGTGTGCCCGTCGCGGGTGCGCAGCATGATCATGGTCAGCGCCACCGCCGTAAGGCTCCCCTGGCCCAGTCCCAAAAGTCCTGCCCATACCCAGATCAACTCAAGCGGACCGAAGATGCTCAGCGCGAAGCCGCCGCCGGTCATCAGCGCCACCACAGTATTGATGGCGCGCTGGTCCCGAAACCTCGCCGCAAGCGCCGGCGCAAAGAGCGAGCCAAGCATCTGCAGCACGATACTCACCGACACGATCAGCCCCGCCGTGCCCCCGTCCACGCCCCGCTCACGCAGGATAGGCGCCAGCCAGGCGAACACGCTGAAGGACATCATCGCCTGCAGCACCATAAAGACGGTGACCTGCCACGCCACCGGCGAGCGCCACACGTTCACGCCGTCCTTCACCATCTGGTGCCGCACGGCACGCTGCCTGGCAGCGATGGGAAGGAACAGGAAAAGGACGACGGCGGCTGGCAGCGCCCAGAACCACAGCGCCCGGGTCCACTCCCCCGTCGCCGCGTAGACGGGGTAGGTGAAGCCGGCTCCGAGGGCGGCAGAGGCGCAGATGGCTGTGGTGTAGAGCCCGCCCATCAGGCCAAGCCGATGGGGAAAGTCGCGTTTGACGAGCCCGGGCAGGAGCACATTGCACAGGGCGATCGCTGCGCCGCAGGCAGCAGTTCCGGCCACCAGGGCGGGCAGGTGCGGTGGCCCGGCCGGGCGGAGCAGAAGCCCTGCCGTCAGGACAGCCATGGCTCCGAGGAGGACACGCTCGGCGCCGAAGCGTCGCGCCAGGACCGGGGCAAGGGGCGCAAACAGGCCCAGCAGCGTCACCGGAACAGTGGTCAGGACTACAACGGCCCACCCGGGCAAGGCCGCCTGGGACGTGATCTCGGGAAGCACGGCCGAGAAGCTGGAGAAGACGGTCCGCAGGTTCAGCCCGATCAGAACCAGGCACAGGCCCAGATAGACCAGGGCCCTTCTGCTTCCTGTCCGGGTTGGTTCCGGCGCCGGCAGTTCATCGATCCCGGCATCCACCAGGGTGTCCGGCCGGGCCTGATTTGCCTGCTGGGGCCTCGGCACCCGATCCCCGGACCGCCGCTTTTTGGCCGCCGCGTCTGTAGCTTCCGTCACCTGCCCATTCTTGCAGGACGGCCGGGGGACGAAGTTATCCACATAGGACAACTGGCGCCTACTGCGCAGCTCACCCCCTCCATAGGTTGGACAACACAGCCGCCGAGTGCAGCAGCGTCGCTCGGCCCTATCAGAGGAGAACCATGGGCACTCCGTCAGCAGATGCGAACCGGCCAGTAGATGAGACAAAACCGCCCGAAGCTCCCCCCGGACCGGGAGCCCGGGAAGGGGGAGCCGAGCGCAAAGCAACGCACAGCCTGACGATGGCGGTCCTTGCCATAATCAGCATGATCATCACTGCTCCACTTGCGATGTTTGCCATGCTCGGCACTTATCCATCCGACGGCCCGTCCCCCACGCCTTGGGTGGCGCCTATGGTGTTCTTCAGCCTGCCCCTCCTGTTTGCTTTGCCGTCCCTGGCGCTGGCAATTTCGGTCATTAGGAACTCCCCCGACACATCGCCCGCCCGGTCATCGGCAGCATTTGCCTTATGCATCTCGGGCCTGGTCTTTGCGCTGGCTTTGGGGCCTGCACTGGACCAACTCAGGAACATATGATGCCGCCCTCTGGCCGCCGGTATTCTGGAAGGGATGAGCGAATCCCCAGAAACCCCCCAGCCGCAGCATGTCCCGAGGCCGGTGACCCCCGGCACGCAGGCTTCCTACGGCACGTACGGCGGCCGGCCAGTCAGCTTCGTCCGCCGCGGAACCCGTCTTCAGGGACGCCGGCAGGCGGCCTGGGAACTGCATGCCGAGCGCTGGGCCGTGAACGTCCCCCGCCATGTAGCCAACACCTCCGTCCACCCGGACTACACGTTCGATGCCGAGTCGGAATTCGGCCGCAAAGCACCCCTCGTCGTCGAAATCGGTTCCGGCCTTGGCGATGCCATTTGCCACGCCGCCGAGCAGAACCCTGATACAGACTTCCTCGCCGTGGAGGTATACACCCCGGGACTCGCAAACACCCTCATCAAAATCAACAGCCGCGGTTTGAGCAACGTGCGGGTTGTTGAGGCCAATGCTCCGGAAGTGTTGGCCACCATGCTTCCGGAAGGTTCAGTCAGCGAATTGTGGGTCTTTTTCCCGGACCCCTGGCACAAGTCACGGCACCACAAACGGCGCCTCATCCAGCCGGAGTTCGCGGACCTCGCCGCGCGCGCGCTGAAAAAGGGCGGGCTTTGGCGGATTGCCACTGACTGGTCCAACTACGCCGTCCACGTCCGCGACGTCCTGGCGGAATCGAAGGACTTCGAGAACCTGCACACCGGCGAGCGGCGCGGACCCGAAAGCCCACTGACCCAGGTGTGGCAATCAGGCGTGGAATCAGTGGTGGGCGGAGCGCCGGTCCGGGAAGGCCGCGCACCGGTCAGTACCGAACACACCGGGCCCAACGAGGGCGTCGATGAGACGGGCGGCTGGGCGCCGCGCTTCGAGGGCCGGATCCGGACCAGCTTCGAGGCCAAGGCCCATGAAGCCGGGCGGCTGATTTTCGACCTCTGCTACCGCCGCCGGTAACCCAACAGCGGAAACTTTGCCGGGCTGGTGCAGACCCCAAACCACATGTTTTGACACGCTATTCCACATAGTTCTCCCGCTGGCTGGGCCTGAACGGCCTGCGCATGGCACGATGACGGTGTGCGGGGCACGCACCGTTCGCGCCTGGGGCGCCGGTACAAAGGAACAGTCATCAAAAGAGAACTGAAGCAGGCCGCGGACGCGGCGGAGAATGTCACCAACTCCCGCACCTTGGAGCTGTTGGCCAGGGCGGGCTTTGCTGCCAGCGGCATCCTGCATCTGCTGGTGGGGGCCATCGCCATCCGGCTGGCCATGGGCGGCACAGGAAATGCCGATTTCAGCGGCGCCGTGGCCGAACTGGCCACCCAGCCCGCCGGGCCCTTCCTCTTATGGGCCAGCTTCGCCGCCTGCGCCGCCCTCGCACTGTGGCAGGCCAGCGATGCCATTTTCGACTACAACCACCTGCAAACCAAGGAAAAGGTGGGGAAAAAGGCCAAGGCGGCGGCGCAGGCCCTCGTGTACGCGGGTCTCGCCCTGACACTGATGTCCTTCGCCCGCGGCACGGGCTCCAGCGGGGACAACCAGCAGACGGCAAGCGACTTCACCGCCGCGCTGATGAAGGCTCCGGGCGGCGTGGCGCTGCTGGTCCTGCTCGGCGCCGGCATTGCCGTGACCGGGGTGGCCTACGGCGTCCGCGGAATCAGGAGATCGTTCGAGAAGCAGTTGGCGATGCCCCCGTCCCCCGCGGCCAGGAAGGCCGTCACCGGACTGGGCGTGACCGGGTACGTTGCCAAGGGCACCGTGCTGCTGCTGACCGGCCTGCTCATTGCCATCGCCGCCATCGAGGCACACCCCGAGGAGTCCACGGGCTTGGACGGCGCCCTGCGCGCACTGCGTGACCAGCCGTTAGGGCTCTATATCCTGGCTGCCGTCGGCGCGGGACTGATCTGCTACGGGGCGTATTCCATAGTCCGGGCGCGCCTGGCGAAGATGGTCCACTAGCGCCGGCCACGGTGTGGACTGCGGGTCCGGTACCGGCGGCCCACGGTGTGAACACATAGGGTTGGACCATGCCCCAGGTACGCGCCGAACGCTTCATCCGCATCGACCCGGACACCGCTTTCGCCTTCTCCCAGACCACCGGCAGCTTCCGGCTTGGCTGGGATCCCTTCATCTCCGAACAACATTTCCTGGACGGTGCTGCCAGCGCGGCCAAGGGCGTACAGACCCGCACCCGCTCGCGCCTTGGCCTCACCATGGTCAGCGAGTACGTCTCCTACGCCCCGCCCCGGAACGTTGGCATGACCATGGTGTCCGGCCCCTGGTTCTTTGAAAACTTCGGCGGCGGCTGGAGGTTCACAGCGGACGACGGCGGCACGCATGCCGTCTGGAAGTACACCTTTTCCTGCCGCCCGGCACTGCTGCGGCCCGGCATGGAACGGATCGGCGCCTGGCTGCTGGGGCGGGAAATCGAGAAACGGATTGAAGCATTCGCCCGCGCCTGCGAAAATCCCGCCCTGGTGGCCGAGTTCCGGAAGCTGCAAGCAGGCGACGCGCCCGGAAAGCAGGAGTAGCCCCCGGCACTATTGGTTCACAGCAGGCATAGCCGCACACGGATCAGGCCACAGCGATCACAACAGCGATCAGGGCACGGTGATCACGGCAACCGCCTGCTGGGTTCCGTCCCGCAATTCCACGCTGGAGATGCTGCCCAGCTGGATGGGTGTTGCCCCCGTGACCTTCACACGGCCGCTGGGGGTGGCGGTCCAGGCGCACGCGCGGTCCTCCCCGCCGGCCCGGTCCCTGACCCAGAGCGACAATGTGCCGTCGGAGGGAAGGCTGCTGCCGTTCACCGCCAACTCTGTCCCCCAGGTTTTGCGGGCGAGGTCGATGCTGAACTGCAGTCCGCCGCCCGACTGGACCGAGTAGCTGGCGTCCGGCTGCGGTGCCCGGCCCAGGAGCGGACCCACGGCCAGTCCTACGGCGAGGCAGGCAGCGGCGACGGCACCTGCCAGCGCCGCCCACCGCCGTCGTCCGTTACGACGACGGCGCGCCAGTTCGGAGAGGAGGGCCACCGGGGCCGTGGCCGACGGCTCGGCAACCGCCGCGGAAGGACCCCCGGTGAGCGCCACGGCGTCCGGCACCGGAACGGCGTCCAGCAGCATGGGCACCGTCTCCAGCCGGGCCAGTTCCTCCCGGCACTGCGGGCACTCCTGAAGGTGGCCTTCGAAACTCTTATGGTCAACGGCATCCAACCCGCCCAGCAGGTAGGCGCCCAGCAGTTGGTGCAGCCCGGAAGCGTTCACCATTCCACCCCCATTTCATCCAGGATGGTCCGCAGGGCCCGCACCGCGTAATAGGCGCGGGATTTCACCGTTCCGCTCGGGATGTTCAGCTGCAGGGCCGCCTCGTTCACGGTGAAGCGGCGGTAGTGCAGGGCCACCAGGACGTCCCGGTGCTCGGTGCTGAGGCGGAGCAGCGCCTCCTCTATCAGTACCCGGTTCAACAGTTCGTCCACTCGCTCCACGGCTTCGGCATGACCGCTGAGCCCGTCGTCCAGCGCCTCCGCGGGGCGGCGTTGGGCACGGCGGTAATTGTCGATCATGATATTCCTCGCGGTACGGAACAGATAGCTGCGAAGGCTGCCGGTCAGCTCGGGTGCGTGCTGCCATACCCGGAGCACGGTTTCCTGGACCACGTCTTCGGCAAGCTGTGGATCACGGGAGGCGCTGAGCACAAAGCGGCGGAGGGCCGGGCCGTGTTCGCGGTAGATGGACTCCACCACGTCATCATCAAGCGGCATTCGGTGGACCTCCCGTCCCAGCCTCCGGCACGGCTATTCCGCGCTTCCCGGCTGATACGACGCCGGCAGCCGGGATTTGGTTCATCCTGAACCATTCTTCACCCTGCGGCGTCGTACTGGTTAGCGTCCGGCGATCGGCGCCGGGCACCACCAAAGGAGCGACCATGAAACAGCGTGTGTTGGGGGCAGGCCTTGCAATCCTGGCCCTGTCGGCGGCCCTTACCGGGTGCGCGGGCGGCAGCGGAACCACTCCTGCGGCCAGCAGTCCGGCTGTCACGGGAGGTGCACCTGCGGCTTCGGCAACCGCCCCCGCCGGCTCGGTATCGCCGCCCGCAACATCAACGGCGAGTGCAGGCGTTGACCTCAAGACAGCGTCCTCCAGCGCGGGCACGATCGTGGTGGACTCCAAAGGCATGAGCCTCTATTTCTTCACCAAGGACGTGAAGGACTCGGGCACCAGCGCCTGCACGGGCGGATGCCTGACTGCCTGGCCGCCGCTCACCACCACCTCTGATAAGCCGAAGGTCGAAGGGGTCACCGGGACCGTCGGCACCATCCCCACGCCGGAAGGCGCCAAGCAGGTAACCCTGAACGGCCTGCCGCTGTACTACTTCGCGAAAGACACCAAACCGGGCGACGTGCTGGGCCAAGGCGTCAACGATGTCTGGTACCTTGCGGATCCGTCCGGCGAAATGATCAAGAAGATGGCCGCCTCAGGCTACTGACCGGAATCACCTGGCCCAGTGGCCCGCGGCGGGCGCCCGGACGTCAGGGAAGCGGGACGGCCGGCAGCGTCCCCGGCAGGGGAACCTGCGAGGGGAGCGGCACCTCCGGTTGCTTGCCCAGGCCATCGGCGATCTGCCCAGGGACTGCCCCGGGCAGGGTTTCTGAAGCGGGAACTTCCCCGGGCTGTCCCGGGGAAGTTCGCTGGCCGCTGGGGGCGGTCGCAGCAGGACTGTCCGACGGCGGCTCAACCGCAGGGTGCGCTGCGGCTGGGTCGGCAGGGATAGACGCCGGGTCTGCTGAGGGGGTGGCGGCCGGGGCTGTGCCTGCGGGGGCTGCGGGCACGGGTGCCGCGGGCTGCCCCGCCTGGTCGTCGGCAGGAACTCCGGCTGAACCGGTGATGAAGGACGTAACCGCCTGGTTGAGCTGGGTGAACGACTCCCGGATGCCCTGGTCTGATGCAGCGGCAACCGCACCACCTGCACCGAGTGATACCGCGACGGACAAAGTGGTGAGGACTGTGCGGCGCCTTGCCCTGCGGCGGGCTGCGAGTTCGTCAACAGGAGCGCCCGGTGCTGCCGCCACGGCGGGGGCCGATGGTGTTTCAGCAACAGGGGCGCCGGCCATGAGTGCCAGCAGCCCGGCAGAAGGTTCCGGCGCGGCCGTGCCCAGGGCCTGGAGCTCCAGGAGGACGGGACGGAGCTGGCTGTCGCCGCCCAGGTCTGCTTCCAGCAGCAGCTGGTCCACTGCCGCGCCGGCGCGGGATCTTGCGGTGTCACTCATGGTTTGCCTGGTTTCTTGAGAGCGTCTGTGCCTTGAGATTGTGAAGGGCCCTGCGTTGAAGCTGCTTAATGGCTCCCTCGCTTTTGCCCATAATTGCGGCCACCTGTTCGATGGACAGGTCGGCCACGACACGCAGGGCCAGTACTTCCTGGTGTTCGTCACTGAGCCCCGCCAGCAGTGCTTCGGCCCCGCCGTTGAATTCCACGGCGTGATCTTCCGCGCTGGGTGTGCTGCGGCTGTCCTCCTGCGGGTCGTAAGGAGTCAGCTGGGGCCTGCGTTCGAGCCGCCGGTAGTGGTCCACCATCCGGGCATGGGCGATGGAGAAGAGCAATGACTTTGCGCCCTGAAGACCCCCGCTGAGGCCGTTGATCCTGGGAAAGAAAGCCAGGAACACGTCCTGGGTGACCGCTTCGGGATCGTCCACGCCACGTGCTTTGAGATAGCCCAGTACCGGTCCGGCGAAGGTCCTGTAAGCAACGCCGAAGAGCGCTGCCGGGTCGGTGCCGGCGGCGTCGAATATGTCGATATCTTCTTGGGCCAAAGTGTCAAGCACCAGCGGCTCCTCCATCCCGGGACAGGCAATGCCCGTCCCGGTTTACGCTGCGGTTCACGGGTCCGGCCCGCACTGCCCCGACGGCCCCTGGCTGCTTCTCCGGACGGTATTCCGGTCTGTTCCAGTGGTGCGGGCGGTGATCGTAAAGATCGGCACTGCCGTACTGCGGGAAAGGGAATCTGGCCCGTTTCCCGCAGTACACACTAGCTAAGCGTGCCTAGCGGACCGAAACGGAGGCTGCGTCTGCGACGTTGCCGGCGCCGGCGGGGACAGCGGGAACTGCAGGTACGGCGGGAACTTCAGGCTCGCCGTCGACAGCGGGGACAGCGGGGACTGCCGGAACAGCAGGCAGCTCAGGACGCTCCACGTCTACAGCGGCGGAGCCGGCTGCCTCAGCGCCGACCGTAGCGGCGGCATCGGCCTGGGCCACGACGTCGGTGCAGAAGCTGTCGATGTTTGCTTCGCCCTGGGCGGCAATGGCGAGTGAGGAGAAGCCTTCGGAGGAGGCGGTCAGGCCGCCGTTGGCGAAGGCGGTGCACAGGCCGAGCGATGCTGCCCCGGCTGCATCAACGGCGGTGCCTGCCGCAGCGGACCCCGAGGCCTGGGCAGCGACGTTTTCGTCAGAAACGGTGGCGTCTGCGGAGGCTTCTGCGTCTGCATCGGTGGCGGCGTTGGCTGCTGCGTCTGCGGCCGAATCCGCGGTGCCCTGGCCTTCACCGGCAGCTTCTGCTGCGAGGTTCGGTGCCGGTGCGCCGAAGACATCATGCGCGGTCTGCTGAGCTTCGGCGGGGAGGACGCCGGTAACGGCAGCTGCCCCGGTTCCGCCGACGGCTATGGTGCCGGCTGCCAGTACTCCGGCGGCGACTTTGCTGGTGGCGAGAACGGTGAACAACGACATAAAACTCTCCAAAACCTAGGCAACATGTTCAGTTCGGGCCTGGGGGACGGGCCCATCACCTCCTACATCGCCGGGGACGGCGGAAAGGTTACGGGCGCGAAGAATCTTTTTTTCGAGGCGATCTGCGGCAGGGACGGCGGCGCCATCGGGAGGCCCGTCCGGCATTACGATCGAGGCATGCCTACAAACCCCGAGCCGGCACTGGCGCCGCAGAAGAAAGCCGGCACCTGGCAGCTGATGGTGGACAACAATAAGGCCCTCCTGGTGCGGAAGACCGGGCAGGACACCGCGTATTGGGCTGAGAAGGCCCGGGCCGCCGGCATCCAAAACGACGGCGGGCTGCGCCGCTGGATGCGCGACGAATTCGGAGTGACCGGGTACGCCCAGTATGCGGTGTCCTGGGAAATGTTCGGTTACCCGGACTTTATGCTTCGTGATGCCGACGAACTGATCGACGGCCAGTACGCGAACCATCCGCATCTGAGGCCCATCGCTGATGCGCTCCTGGCGTGGGCTTCCGCCACCGAAGGCGTGGGAATCCAGATGCGGAAAGGCTACGTGTCCCTGCACAGCCGGCGGCGGAAGTTCGCCCAGGTCACCAGGACCACCAACAACGCCGTGGACGTGACACTCCGGCTTGGGACCGGTGAGCCCGGTGGTTCTACGCCCGACGCCCCCGCGGCACCCAGGATAGAGGCGGTCAAGACCCGGCCGGGTGATCCGTTCACCCGCCGGGTGCGCCTCACCTCCGAGGACCAGGTGGACGACGAACTGCTGGAAATCCTGGCGGCTGCCCTGGACCAGAACAGCTGACAGCCCTCAATGAGAAAAAGGCCAGCGGGCCACCCTGCATGACGCCCCGCCTGCCCGCCTAGGCTTCGACCATCTCCGCGTCGGCCTCCTCGAACTCCACCGCCGCCACGATCTCCTGCGTTTCGGGGTTGATCATAAAGGCCTCGTCGTCCTCCTCCACCATAAGGAAGTCGCCATGGTCCGTGGAGAAGTGCCAGGCGAGGATCTTTTCGCCGTCGTGCAGGTAATTGGGATCGCCCATGGTGATTTTGATGAGTTCATACCCGGCGATGCTGCAGAGTTCACGGATGATGATCTCGAAGTCCGGGGCATCCTCCAGCGCTTCAGCCTCGGCCTGCGCCAGGCGCTCCGGCAGGTCCGGGATCTGGGCAACGAGGCGCTCGATGTGCGCGCCGATCTCCTCGTCGTCCAGCACCAGCAGTTCGGCCTGGCCGCGCAGCCACGCCGCGTTGAGGGCCGTGATGTTTTCACTCTCCAGCAGCTCCTCGAACTCGCCGTCAAGCTCCTCCATCCGGAGGACGCCGTCGGGTGTTTCCGCGGTGTCGTCCAGGCCGCCGTCGAGGTAGTGCTCCTCGTCTTCCTCAGACAGGTCATCGAACGCCTCCACGGCGCGGTTGAAGAGGTCCAGGTGCGCAGTGGCGCCCATTCCCGCCATGCCTTCACGGATCAGCGTGTCCGTTTCGGAGCGGTCGACGGCGGTGAACACGTACTGCGCGAACCCACCCTCAAGTGCCTGCGTGAGGTAGAAGTCCACGTAGTAGCTGCGGACTGCAACGGGCGACATCTCCTCGGTGCGAAGCAGGGCGGTGTGCATGGCATCGACAACGCTGACATTGGCTTCGACGACGTCCTCGTCGTTTGATGCGATGCTGCTGCTGGTCAGGACGACGGGCTGCTGGCTGGTGGTCATGGCAATCCTCACTGCTCTTGCGGGTGCTGCTCGAACGCTTTTCACGCTACGTGCGCCGGGTACCCGCAGCGTTGAGGAGGAAATGAACGTCCGGCGAAGTTTCCGGGGCTTTTGAATCCCGCCGGCGAACTAAGATGGATCAGATAACCAACCACCGGCCCGGCCCCGCCGCGGCCTGTTGAAAGTAGCGCGCGCCATTCCATCCCACCCGGACGAAAGCTCGGCACTGGCAATACAGACCCCCGCCATCAACGACCGTTCCCTGGCGGCCGGGCTGGCCTACGCCATGGGCAGCCGTGTTTCGGGCATCTCCTTCGATCCCGCCACCGGGCTCATGCTGGGCAAGGTCCGCGGCGGCGCTGACATGCCCTACTCCACCACCGCCAAACTGGTCCGCAGGGGTGGCGGCTGGAGCTGCACGGTGGGGGTGTGCAGCTGCCCGGTCCGGAAGGACTGCAAGCACGTGGCGGCACTGCTCTTCGCAGCGGAGGACAACCCGGCCACCCGCGTCCAGCTGCTGTCCCCGGGCGGCGCACCCGCCACCCAACTCTCGCGTGAGCCCTCCGCGGCCGTTTCCGATTGGGAAAGGGCCCTCAGCCCCCTGATCTCCCAGCCCGGCACCGCACCCTCCACCGGCGGGGTCCCGCTGGCCCTCCAGTTCGAGATTGAGGAGCCGGCGCCGCACTTCTCCTACACAGGCCGGCGGGACCCCCTCCGCAGCGTCCGCCAGCTCAAGGCCCGCCCGGTAATCATGGGAGCCAAGGGCAAGTGGATCCGCGGCGACGTCTCCTGGAACACCCTGAGCTACCTGAACTTCCGCCGCGAATGCAACGTTTCGCATGTGGAGTGGATGCAGGAGTTCCTGGCCGCCCACTCCGCCTCGGCCAGCCGGATGCAGAACTCCTCCGGCCTGTGGCTGGGCCTGAACACCTATTCCGGAAAGAACCTGTGGACCCTGCTGGCAGACGCCGGGAAGATCGGCCTGGCCCTTGTTCACTCCAAGGGCGGCGAACCGGTGCGGCTCGCGGAGTCCCCCGCCGCCGTCGGCCTTAATCTGGGCCGGTACGGCACTCCGGTTAATGAAAGCCCGCTGGATGAAAACCCCGGGGCCGAACGCGCCGCGGGCCAGAGTGTCCCGCCCAGGGAGCAGGCGCCCGACGGCGGCCTCGAGCTTGCGCCCACCATCACCGTGGAGGGGGAGGACGTTGATCCGGCCGCCGTGGGAACCATCGGCCGGCCGGCGCATGGCATCTTCTTCACCTCCGGCGAAGCCGCCCTGCCGGGAGTCCCCGACCCCGACGGCATCATCACGCTGGCACCGCTTGAGGGTGGCCTGAGTGAGGAACTACTGGCGTTTGTCACCGCCGGAAGCACCCTTCACATCCCCGCCAAAGACGAGACACGCTTCCTCACCGGTTTCTATCCCAAGCTCAAGCAAACCGCCCGGGTCACGGCCCGCGACGAGTCCGTGTCACTGCCCGCACTGGCCGTCCCCACACTCTCGCTGCTCGCCAACTACGGTGCCGACCACCGGCTCCGGCTGCACTGGGAGTGGCACTACAAAACCGGAAAGCTCGTCACCGCCCAGCCGCTGTGGCGGCACCCCGGCGACCATGGCTACCGCGACGACACCACCGAGGCCCGCATCCTGGAAGGCGTCGGCCGGCCGTGGGAAGTGGTTCCGGCCCTGGGTGAATCCGCCACCGGCGGCTGGGGAACCCCCCGGCTCGCTGCGTCCGTGGAGCTGAAGGGACTGGACACGCTGGCCTTCACCGAGGAGGTGCTCCCCCGGCTGCGCGAGGCTCCCAATGTGGACGTGGACACGGTGGGCGACATCGCCGACTACCGCGAGGCCGAAGAAGCGCCGGTGGTTTCCATTTCCACCAAGGCCACCGAGCAGCGCGACTGGTTCGACCTCGGCATCCAGATTTCCCTGGAGGGCCAGCCGGTCTCCTTCGCCGCCGTGTTCTCGGCGCTCGCCGCGGGCCAGACCAAAATGCTGCTGCCCAGCGGCGCCTACTTCTCCCTGGACCTGCCCGAGCTGCACCAGCTGCGCGCCCTGATCGAGGAGGCGCGCTCGCTGCAGGACAACAAGGATGCGCCGCTGCAGATCAGCCGCTTCCAGGCCGGCCTGTGGGACGAGCTTGCCCAGCTGGGGATCGTGGACGAGCAGGCTGCGGCCTGGCGCTCGGCGGTGGGCGGTTTGCTGGAAGGCGGCGTGGACGGCCTGCCACTGCCGGCCACCTTGAACGCGGAGCTGCGGCCCTACCAGCTGGAGGGCTTCAACTGGCTCAGCTTCCTGTACAAGCACAGCCTGGGCGGGATCCTCGCCGACGATATGGGCCTGGGCAAGACCGTACAGGCGCTCGCGCTGATGTGCGCGGCGAAGGAACTGGCCCTGCCCGCCGTTGCGGAGAGTTCCGGGCCCGGCACCTCAGGTTCAGCGCCCGACGCCGGCGCTCCCTTCTTGGTGGTGGCCCCCACCAGCGTGGTGGGCAACTGGGCCCTGGAAGCCGCGCGCTTCGCGCCCGGCCTGAAGGTCCACGCCATCAGCGAGACCTTCGCAAAGAGCAGCCAGGTCCCGGCCGAGGCGCTCGCCGGCGCGGACATCGTGATCACGTCCTACGCGCTCTTCCGGATTGATTACGAGGCTTACGCGTCCACAAAGTGGGCGGGCCTGGTGCTGGACGAGGCCCAGTTCGTGAAGAACCACCAATCCAAGGCCTATCAGTGTGCCCGGAAACTGCCGGCGGCCTTCAAGCTGGCCATCACGGGTACGCCGCTGGAGAACAACCTGATGGAGTTCTGGGCCCTCACCTCGATCGTGGCCCCCGGCCTGTTTTCCAGTCCCAAGCGCTTCGCCGAGTACTACCAGAAGC
The DNA here is from genome assembly GCF_030817835.1 of Pseudarthrobacter sp. W1I19. NCBI lineage: Bacteria > Bacillati > Actinomycetota > Actinomycetes > Micrococcales > Micrococcaceae > Pseudarthrobacter > Pseudarthrobacter sp. W1I19. Next base: position 201,399 of record NZ_JAUSZR010000001.1, on the reverse strand, counting down.
CGGTGGAGAAAAACGGCGACAAGGGGCAGCTGGACAAGCTCCGCCGTCGGGTCCGTCCGCTGATGATGCGCCGCACCAAGGACCAGGTCATCAAGGACCTGCCGCCCAAGCAGGAGCAGATTCTCGAAGTGGTGCTGAACCCGCGCCACCAGAAGGTGTACCAGACCCACCTGCAGCGGGAACGGCAAAAGATCCTGGGGCTGATTGAGGACGTCAACAAGAACCGGTTCACCATCTTCCAGTCGCTGACCCTGCTGCGGCAGCTCAGCCTGGACGCCTCGCTCGTGGATCCGGCACTGACGTCGGTCCGGTCCAGCAAGCTGGACGTGTTGTTCGAGCAGCTGGAGGACCTGGTGGCGGAGGGGCACCGGGCCCTGATCTTCAGCCAGTTCACCGGGTTCCTGGGAAAGGTCCGCGAGCGGCTGGACGAGGAGAAGATCGAGTACTGCTACCTCGACGGCGGTACCCGCAACCGCGCCGACGTGGTCAGCGAGTTCAAGAACGGCAGCGCGCCGGTGTTCCTGATCTCGCTGAAGGCCGGTGGTTTTGGCCTCAACCTCACGGAAGCCGATTACGTGTTCCTGCTGGACCCATGGTGGAACCCGGCCTCCGAGGCCCAGGCCGTGGACCGGACGCACCGGATCGGGCAGGCACGGAACGTGATGGTCTACCGGCTCGTGGCCAAGGACACCATCGAGGAAAAGGTGATGGCGCTGAAGGCCCGCAAGTCGCAGCTGTTCGCCGATGTGATGGAGGGCGACGCCCTGGCCGGCGGTGCCATCACGGCCGAGGATCTGGCAGGCCTGTTCCAGGAGTAGAAGGGGAACCCTTCGCAGCTGCAGCGATCGCGTAAGCTGGACGCACCAAAACTACAACGTTGGAGAAACTGTGCCCCAGCAGCAGGCCGCCCAGCAGACCTTCGCACCGCCGGCCCCTCCCCTCCTGCGCCCGGATGCCTTCCGCATTCCGTACCGCGACCCCGTCTGGGACGGCCCCACCGATCCCATCCTGGTCCCGGACCACCACACCGGCGAGTGGGTGCTGTTCTACACCCAGCGCCGGGCCACCGCACCAGGGTTGACCGGCGTCGAATGGGTGCACGGCACCGCGATCGGGGTTGCGAGGTCCTCCGACGCCGGACTCAACTGGACCTACCACGGAACAGTGGACGGACTCCTCCCGCCCGAAACTGAACTGCCCGCCACCCTCTGGGCCCCCGACGTCGTACGCATCGGCGACCAGTGGATCATGTACCTGACCGTGCTCGGCGGGGTGCGGACCGACTGGACCGGGACCGCATCCATCGTCCAGTTCGCCAGCGGCGACCTGGCCACGTGGGAGTACTTGGGCGCCATCGACCTGGACTCGCCACGCGTTATCGACGCCGCAGTCGCCCTCTGCGGGGACGGCAGGTACCGGCTTTGGTACAAGGACGAAGCCCGCGGATCAAATACGTACAGCGCGGTGAGCGACACACCCGGGGACCCGTCGTCGTGGATGCTTGAAGGACTCACTATCCCGGGCCGCCCGCATGAAGGGCCCAAGGTCTTCCGGCTCGGGGGAACGTTCTGGATGATCGTGGACGAATGGCGCGGCCAGGGCATCTACCGCTCGGAAGACGGCGCGGGCGGCTGGGTCCGGCAGGACCACCTGGGCGGGCTCATCCTCACGGCGCCGGAATCCGTGAACGGGAGGCCCGTCGTCGGCCGACACGCGGACGTGGTCCCGCTCCCGCCGAGGGCGGAGGGCAGGGAACGCGCCTTGCTGGTCTACTTCACGCATCCGCACTGGAACGGCGAGGACGTCGGCACCATGACGCCGGACCATCGAACCCGCTTAAGCCACGTCCGGGCGGCGGTACTGGAGGTCCGCGACGGCAACCTGGTCTGCAGCGAGGGATAAACAGCGGGCACAGCAAAGGGCCAAACCTTGGAACTATAAGCCAGCTGCTGCTGGCACCGGTCCAAGGCCTGGCCCTCTGCCTGACTAGTATTCCGGGCGCCCCCACCCGGAATTCTTTACTGCACGCTAGGCCCGCTGGGGCGAACCAAGCTCCACCGGATCTTCATCCGTCAGGTACGCCAGCTCCGAGTGGGCAGCCAGGTCGATGCCGCGCATTTCGTCTTCGGGCTTGATGCGCAGGCCGATCGTCTTATCCAGGATCTTCGCCAGGACCCACGTGATGCCAAACGAGTAAACCAGGACGGAGACGGTGGCCAGCGCCTGGACTCCCAGCAGTTCGACGCCTCCGCCGTAGAACAGGCCGCTGACACCGTTGGGTGCGGCATCGGTGGCAAACAGGCCGATCAGCAGGGTTCCGAGGATGCCGCCCACGAGGTGGACACCCACCACGTCAAGTGAATCGTCGAAACCGAGGCGGAACTTCAGCTCAATGGCGAGCGAGCACACGGCCCCGGCGATCGCGCCGATGGCCACAGCGCCGAGCGGGCTGACGGCACCACAGGCGGGGGTGATCGCAACGAGCGCCGAGATCAGACCGGAAGCGGCGCCCATGCTGGTGGCCGCTCCGTGGCGGATCCGCTCAACCAGGGCCCAAGCCAGGAGGCCGGCGGAAGCAGCAACAGCGGTGTTCAGGAAAACCACCGACGCCGACTGGCCGGCGGAAAGCGCGGAGCCGGCGTTGAAGCCAAACCAGCCCACCCACAGCAGGCCTGCGCCCACCAGCACCAGCGGGCGGCTGTGCGGTTTGGCGTGTTCCACCTTGGGCCAGCCGGAGCTCTTGCCCAGGACCAGCGCCAGGGCCAGGGCGGCAGCGCCGGCGTTCATGTGCACCGCCGTGCCGCCGGCGAAGTCGATGGCCTTAATGCCGCTGGCGATCCAGCCGCCCACGGTGCTGCCGTCAGCCGAAGAGAAGGCGAACACCCAGTGCGCGATGGGGAAGTAGACGATCGTGGCCCAGATGCCCGCGAACAGCATCCAGGCGCCGAACTTCATGCGGCCGGCCGCGGCTCCGGCAACCAGTGCCGTGGTGACGCACGCGAAGAACAACTGGAAGGCGGCGAAGAGGATCACCGGGATGGACGCCCCGTCATCCGCCGGGAGCAGCTGCGCCATGCCGGGGAACTCGGTGACGTCCCCGATGAGACCCATGCCGCCCACGGAGTTTCCAAAAGCCATGGAGTAGCCGAACAGCGCCCAGAGGACGGCCACCAGGCTGGCGCCGCCAAAGCACATCATCATCATGTTGAGGATGCGGCGTGAGCCCACCATGCCCCCGTAAAACAGGGCCAGGGCGGGGATCATCATGCAGACCAGCGCGGAGCTGGCCAAAATCCAAGCGACATTTCCCGAATCCATGGGAAACCCCTTTCGTGATGCGAAGAAGAGAACGGTAAGTTGCCGTCAGAGCCGATCCGTCAGGAGGGACGCGGGATGAATTCCACGTTCAGCGGAGGGCGGCCATTGCCGTCTGGTTCCAACTGTATGACTGGCATTTTTGGCTGGGTTTCCGATGTGTAAAATGATCGTTTCAGTCATCCGCCTGCGAGTTTCAGCTGTCCCTCCAAGCGCACTGGAGGGACGCCGGGACAGGTTCCAAACTGCATCATCCACGAGCAGCTTTGTTCGAACGCGACCGAGCCTGTTCGAGTGCCTTGTTGTGGCCGCCTCCCGCCCATAGTCTCGCTGTGCCGCATCTTTCCCGCTCCCCTGGATCTCCGTAGCGGGCGCGGGCACCAGCAACGCTTCCTGAGACAGTGAGGTACAACAATGACGTTCTCCGTCCGACCACCACGAAGGCTGCGAAGGCCAGTGGCCGCCGTGGCAGCCGCGGTCACGGCTGCAGCAGGTTTGGTGCTGTTACCGGCCGGCCCGGTAACAGCGGCCGACTCCACCCCGGTGACCATCACCCCCAACCCGGCGAGCCGCGGCGAGGCCTTCGAAGGCTGGGGCACCAGCCTGGTCTGGTTTGCGAACGCGACGGCGGGCTACTCGCCGGAACTGCGGGAGGAGCTCTACCAGAAGGTGTTCGGCGAGGACGGGCTTAACCTCAACATCGCCCGCTACAACGTGGGCGGCGGCAACGCCTCCGACGTCGCCAACTACCTGAACGACGGCAGTGCCGTGGAGGGCTGGTGGAATCCGGTCACTGAACCCGGCGCCGGCGAAGTCCCATCCAACCTGTACAACCCGGACGGCTCGGTAGACCCAACGCAGGCCAACAAGCTCGCGTTCCTCAACCAGTGGAACCCGGATGACCCGGCGTCCTACAACCCGGACGCGGACCGGAACCAACGCTGGTGGGTGGAACGATTGGCCGCCGACCAGCAGATCACGCACTGGGAAGCCTTCAGCAACTCCCCGCCGTGGTTCATGACCAAGAGCGGTTACGTATCCGGCCAGGTCAACACCAACAAGGGCGAGAATCTGCTGCCCCAGGCGGAAGCCAAGTTCGCCGCCTACATGAAGCACGCCGTCGAACTTCTCGAAAAGGGAAGCGGCATCACAGTGGACACCATCGATCCGTTCAACGAGCCCAACTCCGGCTACTGGGGCACGGACATCAACGCCGCCACCGGCAAGCCGCCCACCACCTACACACAAAAGCAGGAAGGCGCGCTGATCTACCCGGCGGCGCAGGACCGCGTCACCAAACTGCTCGCTGCCGAACTGGCCAAGGACGGCACCAGCACGGACGCCGTCATTTCGGCCATGGACGAGACCGACCCCAGCAAGTTCATGACCAACTGGAACGGCTACAGCCAGCAGGCCAAGGACGCCGTCTCCCAACTCAACGTCCACACCTACGGCACCAACGACCGCCGCCGCGTCCGCGACTTGGCCAACTCCACGGACAAGCCCCTCTGGATGAGCGAAGTTGGCGGCTTCTGGACCGGCAATCCGGCGCTCGGCGACTCCACCAGCGGCTGGGACCGCTCCAACATCACCAACGGCCTGGGCATCGCCGGCCGCATGGTCAACGACCTGCGCGAACTCGAACCGGACGCCTGGGTGTTCTGGCAGCCGGTGGAGGACACCTACAAGCAGGAAAAGGCCGACAAAGGCTGGGGCTCCATCTACGTTGATTTCGACTGCAACTACGAGGGCCGCGAAGGCTTCTCCAACCGCCGGCTCAACGACGGCGCCAGCGCCGAGGACGCCAAGTGCAAGGTCCTGACCAACCAGAAATACAACACCACCCGGAACTTCACGCACTACATCCGGCCCGGCGACTTCCTCATCCAGAATGACAACGCCAAGACCGCCAGCGCACTGGACGCGGACGGCAACGGTGCCACCCTTGTGCACTTCAATGACACCCCGACGGCGGAAAAGGTCACCATCGACCTCAGCCGGTTCGGCAGCATCGCTCCCGGCGCCACCATCACACCGGTGGTCACCACCAAGTCCCCGCTGGACGACATCGAGCGGAACGCCCTCGTCAAAGGTGCGCCGGTCGCCGTCGATAGCGCGGCAAAGTCAGCGACGCTGGAGGTTCCTGCCGCGTCCGTGGTGACGTTCGTCGTCGACGGCGTTGGTGGAGTGGCGGGCGACGCCGCCCCGGTGCAGGACGGCCACACCTACCATCTGACCGGCGAAGCCAGCGGAAAGTACCTGACCGGCAAAGCCGACGGGTCCGCTGCCATCCAGGATCAGGGCAGCACGACGGCGGCGGTCACCCCGCAGCTGTGGACGTTCACCGCTGCGGGCGGCAAGGAGTTCGCGAACGACCGCCGCTGGGTGGTCACCAACAAGGACGGCCGCGTGCTGACCGGCAACGGTGGCGTGCTCAATGCCAGCCAAACGGGCAGCGCGTCCCTGGCCACCATGTCCCTGGAACAGGCCAAAGCTGATCCGGCGGCGCAGTGGATCGTCACCACGGAGAACGGCAGGCAGTGGTCGCTGGTCAACGCCGGAGCCGCCATTGCCCTGCAGGTCTCCGGAAACCAGGCTGCGGCGGGAACGGGAGTATCCCTCGGATCCTCCACCGGAACCACGGCAACAGCAACCGGCAACGCACACCAGGCCTGGGGTTTCACGGACCTCGCAGACCTCAAGCTGCTCGGCACCAAGCCCGTGGAACTAAGCACTCCCGTTGGCACAGCACCATCCTTGCCAGCCACCGTCACCCCGCTGTACGCCAAAGGTGAAGGGCGTCCGGTAGCGGTGCAGTGGGAGGCCGTGGATCCTGCCGTCTGGAAGAAACGCGGCACGGTGACCATCACCGGGTCAGGCGCAGATGTCTACGGCCAGGCCTTTACCGACGCCAAGGCAACCGTAACAGTGGGCAAGTACACGGCCACGGACCCCGTCTCGGTAACGGTCGGAGCGGGTGCAACGCTGGACGGTGTAAAGGCAGCCGCGCCCGCGACTGTTCCCGGCCAGGTGGGAGCGGGAACAGCCCGGAACGATCTCGCTGTCACCTGGGACTGGAGCACCCTGGACCCGGCGTCGCTGCAAACGCCGGGGACCGCCACCGTCCACGGCAAGGCCGGCACCGGCGCGGACGGCGACAAGCCGCTCGATGCCCTGCTGACGGTACTGGTGGTGGACCGCGTCCCGAGCGGCAACATCTGCAAGGACGATCCCGCCACCACGGTCACCGCCAGCTACACCGAGGGCTCGTATACCGCCCGGAACACTTGCGACGGCAACGCGTCCACCCGGTGGTCCAACTGGGTGAGCGGCGGCCGCACCGGCGACAGCCTGAGCTACGCCTTCAGCCGCGACTACACGGTGGACTCAGTGACGGTGACCTCCGCCGAGAAGGCAGCCCAGAGCCTGAAAGTCCAGTACCAGGATGCTGCAGGGGCCTGGCAGGACACCTCGGCCGGAACCCTCACGGGGCTGAGCACCACCGTTCCGACCAAGGTGGCGTTCAATGCTGTCACCACCCGCGGCATCAGGGTAGTGCTGGCCACCCCTGGTTCATATACCAAGGTGGCTGAGGTGGCCATTGCCGGCACACGGCTGGGCGAAGCAGGCCTTGCTGACCTCGGCCGGTTGCTGGTGGACCAGAAGTCCGTGGTGGGCTTCGCGTCCGGAACGGGCAGCTACACAGTTCTCACGACGTCGGCCGCGGTACCGACCGTGGCTGGCTACCCTCTGGACACCAACGCGAAAGTAGCGGTTTCCCAGGCCACGGCTGAGCAGCCGACGGCGACGGTCACCGTGACTGCCCCGAACGGCACCACCCGCGACTACACAGTGGCTTTTGTCAGGGGCAAGGCAGCGTGTGCCGGCGGAGGCTGGGCCACCAACGTGGAGCCGGGCTTCGCCAATGAAGGGGAGTGCGTGAGCTACTTCGCCTCGAAGTAGCCCGGACCGCATCCTTCCCCCGAACCACGGGAACGGCCGTTGGAGCCGCCAGGCAACTGGCGCTGCAACGGCCGTTTTTCGTTGTTTCGCCGGACTATGCTGGGGAAAACCTGCCGCAGCACCGGACGGCACGGGCAATGGCAGCGGGGACCTACGTCACTGGCCGCGGAAGGATGAGGGAATGGCGCGAGCGACAGTCCAGGACGTCGCCAGAACGGCAGGCGTGTCTGTCGGCACGGTTTCCCGCGTCCTGAACGGCAGCCCGGCCGTCAGCGCAGCGAGCAAGGAAAAGGTCACCGGCGCCATCCGGGAGCTCAACTACCGCCCCCTCGCCTCCGCCCGCGACCTGCGCCGCGACCGGACCATGCGCATTCTGGCCCTCGCCAGGAACCTCAACTCCCCCGTGATCAGCGAGGCTTTCCGGGGCTTCGGTGACGCCGCGGCCCAAGCCGGTTATGTCAGCCTCATTGCCCCGACATCCGGGGACCTTGAACGGGAACAGCAGTTGGTGGATATGCTCCGCAACGGCTCTGTAGATGGCGCCATCCTGTTTTCGCCAGCCATGCCGGATGCCGAGGTTGAGGCCTTGGCGCAGCAGCTGAGCGTGGTGCAGGTCTGCGAAATCGTTGATTCCGAGGCGGCCTTTGGTGTTTCCATCGACGACCGACAGGCAGCCTTCGACATCACGCGGCACCTCATCGAAACCGGCGGCCGCCGCCTGGCGATGATCGGCAACAGGCTGGCCCGTTCCGGCCGGCTGCGGGAGGAAGGTTTCCGTGCCGCGGCCGCCCAGGCAGGCGCGTCACCAGGGCATCTGCTGTTTGCTGAAGGCGAATTCGACTTCCACGCCGGGCGCCGCCTCGCCAAGGAGCTCCTGCAGCTGGACCCGCTGCCCGATGCCGTGTTCTGCGGCAGCGACACGGTGGCCGCCGGCTGCGTCCGGGAGATTGTCGACGCCGGATTCCGGGTCCCCGAAGACGTCGCGGTGGCCGGTTTTGACGACTCCATCCAGGCGGAAATGTGCGTCCCGGAACTGACCACCATCCGGCAGCCAGCCTATGAGATGGGCAAGGTGGCGTTTGAGGCGCTCTACACGCGGATGACGGAACCGGGCGGACACCGGCGCGGCCGCACCTTCCTGCCGCACCAGCTCGTGGTCCGCGACTCGACGAACGGCTAGCGCAGGGGTTGACAGTGTGCGAGGGCGGCTGACAGACTTTTTGGAATCGATTCCACGACTGCTGGTCAAGCCTGGAAAACCATGGACCGGGCCCGCCGGCAACTATTTAAGGACCCTCTTTTGAACATCGAGCAGCAGTCCTCAGCGCAGCCCGCCGCTCTCCCGGAGGCACCTCCGGCGCAGGAGCTGCGGGTGGGCGTGGTCGGCATCGGCTGGGCCGGCCAGCAGCACCTGAAGGCCTATAAAGCCCTGGACGGCGTGAGCATCGTTTCGCTGGCCGGAATGGAGCAGGAACTCCGCGGCTCATTGCAGGCCGAATACTCCATTCCCCACGCCTTCGCGGACTGGAAAGACATGCTCGAGCACGGCGGCCTGGACGCCATCAGCGTGGCTGTACCTACCTTCCTGCACGCCCCCATCGCCGTCGCCGCTTTGGAACGCGGCATCCACGTGCTGAGCGAGAAGCCCATCGCGCGCAACGCCGCCGAAGGCGAGGCAATGGTGGATGCGGCACGCAAGGCCGGGCGCGTTTTGGACGTGGCCTTCAACCACCGCCGCCGTGGCGATATCCAGGCCCTCAAGGGTGTTATCGACGACGGCGGCCTGGGCCGCCCTTACTACGCCAAGGCCTCCTGGCTGCGCCGCTCCGGCATCCCCACCCTGGGCAGCTGGTTCACCAACCCGGAACTCGCCGGCGGCGGACCGCTGGCGGACATCGGCGTCCACGCGCTGGACTACGCGCTGCACCTGCTCGGCGAACCGAAGGTGGTGGCGGTCTCGGCAGCCACCCACTCCGAGCTGGGCCCGCAGGGGCGCGGGGGTGGAAAAGAGTACTCGGCCCTCGCCTCCAGCCACGCCTTCGACGTCGAAGACTTCGCCACGGCGTTCCTCCGGCTTGAGGGCGGCGGAACCCTGCTGATCGAGGCAAGCTGGGCCACCTACCGGGAAACGGACGACCTCCTGGACTTCACGATTTACGGAACCGACGGCGGCGCCGAGCTGAAGGTGCAGGGCGCGCCCTTCCCGCCCGTCGGCCAGCTACGGGTGTTCACGGACAAGGACGGCGAAAGCGCCGATTACGTCCCGCCGGTTCTGCCGGGCCGCGCCCATGATGCAGTGGTGGAAGACTTCGTCACGGCGGTGCGCGGCGGCGAGGCGGTCTGGGGCGAACATGACGGCTCCCTGGCTCTTTACCGGGCACAGATCATCGACGCGTGCTACCAGTCAGCGCTGGAGCAGAAGGAGGTTCGACTCTAATGAACGAAAAACTGCGGATCCGGGTGTGGAACGAGGGCGTCCACGAGGCCATCAACGAGCCGTCCCACATCGGCGAGATCTACCCTGACGGCATCCACGGCGCCATCGCCGCGGGCCTTCGCTCCTACTACCCCGAGGCGGACATTACGACGGCGGTCCTCGCCACGGACGATGAGCACGGCCTGGACGAGGAGGTGCTCGCCGAGACGGACGTCCTGCTCTGGTGGGGACACATGGCCCACCACGAGGTAAGCGACGCCGTCGTCGAACGCGTCCACCGGCATGTCCTGGGCGGCATGGGGCTGATCGTGCTCCACTCGGGGCACTTCGCCAAGGTCTTCACCAGGCTGCTGGGCACCAGCTGCTCGCTGGCGTGGCGGAACGACGGCGAGCGTGAGCTGGTGTGGACCGTCAAGCCCTCGCACCCCATCGCCGAAGGCGTGGACAGCCCCATCGTGATCCCCGAGCAGGAGATGTACGGGGAGCTGTTCGACATCCCGGACCCGGACGACCTGATCTTCATCAGCTCCTTCGCCGGCGGCGAGGTGTTCCGCTCCGGCGTCACCTTCACCCGGGGCAAGGGCCGCATCTTCTACTTCAGCCCCGGCGACCAGGAGTACCCGGTGTACCACCACCCGCAGATCCAGCAGGTCCTGGCCAACGGTGTGAAGTGGGCCGCCCAGCCCGGACTGCACCGCGCGGCCCCGGAAGTCACCAACCCGACGAGGGAGTGGTTCGCGGGAGCCTAGGAGTTTTTGTCCCCCCTATGCAGACTTCCGAGGCCTTTAAGTCGGCTTAGCTGGACAAAAACTCCAGCGCTGCGGCGAGGGTGAGCGCGGTGCCGTCAGGGAATTCGAACCGGGCCGCGCCGCAGTCCTGCCCAGCCGGGACAAAACGAACGTGGGTGTCCGCGCTCCCCTCGCCGGCGAGGATCACGACGGCGGCATAGTCGCCGTCGTGCGCCGCGCCTGAGGTGCCAATCCAGGGAATGGTCAGCTGCTCCCCCATGGGGTGCGGTTCGTCCCGGCGCCAGGTGCCGGCGTCGTCCAAGGGCGAGCTGAAGCCAGCCACGGGACGTATCTCGCTGACCATCCCAGATTCCGCGTCCACGGGCCAACCGCCCATGCGGAGTGTGGCTGCCGGTGCCGACGCGGCGCCGCGCACCCGGACCAGCCGCAGCTCCGCCGCCCCGCGGGTCGCCGATACCACTGTCACCTCCGGTCCCGGCGTCGCGGTTCCCTTGGCGCCGCTGCCGTGGTCCGGCCCGGCGTTGGGGTCAACGGCAATCCAGTTCACGGTTCCGCGGGAAACACCCACCAGCACGCCGTCCAGGTCCTGCTGCCCGAGGTACTCAAAGCCCGTCCGGTGCGTGGGCTTGCCGTCGCCGTCCACCAGGACGACGGCGTTGTCCAGGGACTCCGGCTCAAGGTCCGGGAAGGTGGAGGTGGAGTAGCCGAGCCGGGCGTAGAGGGGTGAATCGGCCACCGCCACTCCAGCGTTGGCGTGGTCCGTGCCGTGGTTGCGGATCCGGACCACGCCGTCGGCAACAGTGCCGTCCACCTGCCAACCAGGTGCCGCCAGCAATCGGTGGGTGTCACTGACTTCTACCGGAAGCGGCTCCTCCACGGCGGTCCAGGCGGGATGGTCGGCGGGCAGGGCAAGGCCCAGCATGCCCTTGGCCGCCCAGTAGGGTGAGCCGGCGCCCGAATAGGACTGCTTCATCCCCGGAAACTCACCATGGAAGCCGATGGAGAGCAGCCCGTCATCCGTGATGGAGCCCCGCTTGACGAAATAGTCCAGGATTCCGGAGGCGGCCCGCCTGCTGAGGCCCGGGCTGAGGCGGCTGTGGCCGGAGAGTTCGCCCACCCAGAACGGGGCCGCGGCGGCGAAGCGGTAGATGAGGCTCCGGCCCTGGATCAGCGGGGCGCCGTTCGCTCCCACCAGGTGCACGGCGTCATCGAGGAAATCCGCCAGCCGGTCGCCGTCGAGCTTTGCCCTGGCCTTGACCCGCGGATCCTCCGGCGCCATCAGCTCCCACAGCTGCGGGTAGACCTGGAAGGCCCAGCCCACGTAGTGGTCGTAGGCGCGTTCGGGCCCGTCCGCAAACCAGCCGTGACGCCGGTAAAGGGAGTCATGGATGGCCAGGCCCGCGTCGATGTCCTCGTCGGAATACTTACCGCCGACGGAGGCCAGGAAGGTTTCCACCACAATCTGGAACCAGACCCAGTTGATGGGCGGATATTCTTCCCCGATCACGGTCTCGAACCAGGCAATCAGCTGCTCCTGCACCCGTTGCGGGAGCTTGTCCCACAGGACCTCCCGGGTCAATGCCAGGCCAGCGGCCAGGGACGCCGCCTCCACCTTCGCCTGGCCGAGCTCGCCGGGCGTGGGCCAGCGGTCCTGGTTTGCCGGGTTGGTTCCGGCGTCCAGGCCCCGGGCATACCACTCCGCAATCCAGCCGGTGCCTTCCGGATCCCCTTTGATGCGGAAGGAGGCCAGCAGGAAGGTCCGGGCGAAGGCTTCAAGCGAGTCGCTCCGGGGACCGTAAGAACTGTTGGCTCCGGGCAGGTGGAGATTGGCGTGGTCATCGGTGGCGTGGCGGTGGGCCGAGCGCAGCAGGTAGTCGGCGTAGGCGCACCAGTGGTCCCGGGTCAGGCCGGTGTAGGGCGAGAGCCGGCGGTCCAGCGGCGGCAAGGCCAGGGAAACGGGAGGAGCTGTGGTTGGCATGGATTCCTCAGGTATCAGGGGCAGTGGGGCTTGGGGATTCAGGCTGTGAGCCAGGCCAGGGCGCGGCGGAGCAATTCGAGGTGTTCGGCCGCTCCGTAGGACGCAGCGTCGTGGCCCAGGGCGTCGTAGAAGGTCCGGCCGGCCGTCTCAAGGCCTGATGCAGAGCGCTCAAAGGACCACATCACGGGGTGCTCCACGCCGTCATGGGTGTGGGTGGCATGGACCGTAATGCCCGGAGCGGTCCGCAGCCAGCTGTACCGCTCATCCGGGAGCTTGAAGTCGCCAATCCCGGCAACGAGCGGTCCGGAGCCGGGGAGGATGTGAATGGCGGCCGGCCCATACTCGGGATGCATGGACTGGCCCCGCACCCACCGGCCGCCCAACCCGGCTTCCCACGCTGGCAGGTCAACAAAGCTGGTGGAGCTGACGTGGCTGGCCAGCAAAGGACGGGTTGAATTGAGCCAGCGGGTCAGCCCGGCTCCGGCGCCAGGGGTACCGGGGGACGGCTGCCCATCACGGGGCAGGCCAACGTTAACCACCAGGAGGTCCGGCAAGGCGGATTCATCGGCGGCCTCAAGACCCGCCAGGGCGGCGTCCACGTCAGCGGGAATGTCGACGTCGTAACCCGCCTCCCGCAGCAGGCCTGCCAAAGCCGCGGAAGTCTCACCGAACGGATGCCAGGGGTCGCCGTAGCGGCCGACGCCGCTGAGCAGCAGCGCTGTCGGCTGCGGGGCCGCACCGGGTGAGGCGGATTCCGGCACCTGTCCCGCCGTCACAGGGATTCCTGCAGCACGTCGGCGTTGGGCACGCGCGGCGCACCAATGGAGGATTCGCGCAGGATCAACTCCGGGTTCAGCTCGATCCGGTGCACCGGCCGCATCCTGCCCTCGGCCAGGCGGGCCGCCATCAGCTGCACTGCCACCTTCCCCACGTACTGTTTGGGCGGCCGCACGGCGGAGATGGCGGGCTCGGCGAGGTAGGCCACCTCGTCGTCGTACCCCACAATGGCCATGTCCCCGGGCACCGAGCGTCCCCGGTCCACGCAGTGCTGCACAAAAGCCACCGCCTGGGTGTCGGAATGGACCAGCATGGCGGTGGTCCCGGTTTTTTCGCACAGTTCCAGGACGTGGTCGAAGTGCTTGGCGCGTTCCCCGTTCTCCTGTTTGGCCGAGTCCTCGTGGACGGATCCCTCCAGCGGGATCTTCAGGGCAGCGAGGGCCTGCCGCCACCCGCGCACCACATGCGGGCTGGTGGGACTGGAGGAGTCGGTGAGGCAGCCGATCCGCCGGTGCCCCTCCTGCCACAGGTGCCGGACGGCCATGCCGGCGCCGAACGCATGGTCTGTGGCCACCCACTCCAGCCGGTGGGCGGGGATTTCGATCGGCGACCGGCGTTCTGCCAGCACCACCGGAATGGGCAGTGCGTTGAGCCAGCGCAACAGCTCCTGGCCCTGGTCCCCGGTCATGTCCGGCGCCACGATCAGCCCGTCCACGTTCTGGTTGTCCAGCAGCGCCTGCACCTGCCGGCGGTTGTCCGCGGCGTCATAGGCGGAACCGCGCACCATGATCCGCAGGTTCTGTTCCTCCGCCTCAGCGCGCGCCCCGCTGATGACCTGCGGCCAGTAGTAGTCCAGCGACGGCACCACCATGCCGATGGCATAGCTGTGCGGCTGGGGCCGGCCCGCCGCCGCTGAGCGGTCCAGCCTGCTGGGCAGCGTCGCTCCGCCATGGACGCGGGACACCAGACCTTCATCCGCCAGGAGGTTGACGTCGCGCCGGATGGTCAGCTCGCTGACTCCCAGTTTGGCGGCAATGTCCCGGACCGTGATGGCGCCGTGGGCCCGCAGTTCCTCCATCAGCCGTTCCCTCCGCTGGAGCGAAAAGAGGGCCTTGCCGGCTGTTTCGTGCGGTTGTTCAGGGCTCATGGCGTGGCCTCCACGGTGAGGGTGAATGCGCCGGCGGCGCTGGGATGGTCAGCGTTTGTTGAGTGCGGGGGCAGGTCCGCGGCGGGCAGACGGAAGCGCAGGCGGGTGAGCTTGGCGCCCCAGATGTCCGCGAGAAGGGGATCGTCCAGCAGCCACTCGTCAACGAGGACGACGGCGGCGGCCGGCTCCCAGCGCAGGACGGCTCCGCGACTGGTCTCGGCGGCGGGGATGCCCGCGGGCCGGACCGTGGCCGTGCCATGCCCCACGGTGACGGTGCCGGCGGCAAGGTAGGTGATGTCGACGTCGGACGTTCCGCTTTCCGGCGGACGGCCAAGATCCCAGCAGTCCTCAACAATCGCCTTTCGGGTTTTCCTGTCCAGCGATGCGGTGCGGACCCACTGGTCCGGACGGAAACCGTAGGCGGCGCCGAGCGCCAGCTGCAGCGTGGGGTCCGTGGGATCGGGAGCGTTCAACACCTCGGCCGCAAACTCTGCGCCGGTGCCCTGCTCCAGGCCAAAAGGTGCCGGAACGCTGTGCCAGGCACTCTGCATGGCCCGGATGTCGTAGCGGTCCGGGCCGAAGGTTTTTGCCGTGTAGGTGGGCTGGCCGGCGTCAACCAGCAGCGGAACTCCGTCAACCGCAACCACCACCGAACCCACATCGCGGTGGTTGTGGTGTTCGCCGTTGTGTCCGCCCTTGGCCGCCAGGAACAGGCCCTTTTCGGTGCCACCCTGCTCGCGCGCCGCCATGATCTGCACGGACGGCAGGTAGGTGAAGGGAACCAGCGGCGGGTGTGTAGGCGTGGGAGCATCGGCGGCGTTCAGGAGTGAGTGGAGGACCCGGCCCAGGCCTGCCGCCGCCTCCGGCCCGGCCTGCACACAAGCCGCGGCATGCCGTGCGGCGTCCCGGTCACCCAGGCGCACTGCCCAGCGGTGCAGCATGTCCCACGGCAGCGCCTTGGCTGCGCGGGCAGGACCGTCGGCGACGTTCAGGAACCAGTCCCCGCCGATGTGCATCCGGTGCGGGAAGGCCACCAGTTCGCGGATCACCGGAAGGTCCGCGTCGAGCGCACCGCCGGTGGCATCCTCCAGCAGGGCAAGCCCTTCGAGCATCCTCCCGGCCCCGTTCCACCAGTAGGCGAAGCCCTCATCGATCGCACCGTCCGCCGGCAGGGAGCTCAGGAAGCGGTCCAGCCCCTCGATGCAGCGGGTCACTGTTCGAGCCTGTTCGTTTGGATCGTCGAGAAGGAAAATCGCGGCCGCGAGCAGGTTGGAGTGGATCCAGGGGTTCCAGTTGTGGACGTTGCCGTCCAGCCCCAGCCAATGCCAGTCAAGGCGCTCCAGGAAGGGGTGGATCACACGTTCCGCGGTCTCCTCCCGGATGCGGCGCCGCAGGCCGGGAGCCCTGATGTCCAGGCGGTCGCCCAGGAGGTGGTCCAGCCAGGCAAGCTGGGCTGCAACCTCCCCTGCTCCCAGGTCCAGGTACGGCCGGGATTTGCGCGGCACCACCTCCCCGGAGCGGGAAAAAACGTCATCGTGCGCGGCCCAGCTCCAGGAGCTTTGCTCGCACAGGAGGTACGCCCCGTCGATCACTTCGTCGAGCCAGTCGGACGCTTCCCTGTCCGCATCCGCAGCCGGGGTGGGGTCCGCGTCCGCCAGCCTGTGTGTGTCCGGGAGCAAACACATCACTGCCGCCCGGGTGAGCCGCTGCTGGCGTGCCGCGACCAGTCCTTCGTAAGCGGCGCGGTTCCCGTCCCGGAAGTAGCGGGCGTAGTGCGAGACAAGGGGCTGCGGCCAGGGAGTGCCCCGCTCTTCGCATGCCTGCCGGTGCAGTGCCGAAAGTGTATCAGCGGGAACTTTTTCCCATGCCCCCTCCCCTGCCGGCCGCACGCGGATGCGCTCGCCGGCACCACGAAGCAATCCGGCCAGTTCAGGCGGCGCGGCCTTGCTGCTCCAGGCAGCGGCCAGGGGCGTTTCCCGGGTGGCCGTGGTCGGGATGTTGGAGGTCATCGACTTCTTCCATTTGTTCGAGTGTGAACGTTTTAGAACGAGTAGGAACAGCTTGAATGAACCTTCTTGTTTATGAGTATCTACTGAATGTTCAATGTGATGCAAGACATGATTCAGCCCCGACGGGTTAGACCACAGAATGCGAAAGGAGGATCCCTGATGTCACGAAAGCCCAAGGCGCTGCTGGTCATGAACAGTGGAACCTTTGCCGATCAATTTGATTCCACCCGGCTGGAACGCCTGGGAAAAGTTGTTGATCTCGGTGCGAACCCCTGGACCGCGTCACTGGATGGCCCGGAGCTCGCGGACCGGCTCTCCGACGTCGAAATCCTCCTCACCAGCTGGGGGGTACCCCGCCTTGACGCCGCCCGCCTGGAGCGGATGCCCAAGCTCCGGGCAGTGTTCCATTGCGCGGGCACGGTCCGCAGCTTCGTCAGCGAGGAGCTGTGGGAACGCGGCATCCTGGTCACCAACGGTGCGGACGCCAACGCCATCCCGGTGGCCGAGTTCACTTTCGCCTCCATCGTCCTGGCTGGCAAGAAGGCGCACGTACTGTCCAACGATGCGCGCAACTTCCGCGAGGACTGGAGCTACACCACCCAGCGTGGCGAACTGGGAAACATCGGCCGGGTGGTGGGCGTCATCGGGTTCTCCCGCATCGGACGCCGGGTGGTCCAGCTGGTGCAACAGCTGCAGGACGTGACGTGCCTGGTCAGCGATCCGCACGCCGATCCCAGGGCAGTGGCAGCGGCCGGCGGACGCCTTGTTCCGCTGGCGGAGCTGCTGCCGGCCTCGGACATCGTCACGGTCCACGCGCCCGCCCTGCCCGAAACCCGGCACCTGATCGGGGCACGGGAACTGCAGGCCATGAAGGACCACGCCACCCTGATCAACACCGCCCGCGGTTCACTCGTGGACACCACGGCGTTGGAAGCAGAATGCGCCACCGGCCGCATCGTGGCACTGCTGGACGTCACCGAACCGGAGCCGTTACCCGCGGATTCAAAGCTCTACGACCTTCCCAACGTCATCATCACCCCGCACATCGCCGGCTCACTGGGCACCGAAACCCGCAGGATGTCCGATGCCGCGCTGGACGACCTCGAACGGTACCTCTCAGGCCGGGACCTCCAGGCCCAAGTGCTCCACGAGGACCTCTCGCTCAGCGCCTGACCAAAGAACACCGCCGCCGCTACGGCAAAATTGAAACCCTACAAAGGAGATCGCAATGAAGCGCACAACCCTCGCCGCCATCGCCCTGGCCGTGACCGCCGGGCTTGGCCTGACCGGTTGCGCAGGTGCCGCAGGCCCCGCCGAACCCCAAAGCCAGGACGGTAAGACCCGCCTGACGGTGTCCGTCTGGAATTATGAAGGCACTCCCGAGTTCAAGGCACTCTTTGATGCGTATGAGGCCGCCAATCCGAAGGTGGACATCGAGCCGGTGGACATCCTCGCCGATGACTACCCGCAGAAAGTCACCACCATGCTGGCCGGCGGCGACACTACAGACGTCCTCACCATGAAGAACGTCATCGACTACGCCCGGTACGCCAACAACGGCCAGCTGCAGGAAATCAACAGCGTGGTGGACAAGGTGGGCAAGGACAACCTCGCCGGCATCGATGCCTTTGACATCGACGGCAAGTACTTCGCCGCCCCCTACCGGCAGGACTTCTGGCTGCTGTACTACAACAAGGACCTGTTCAAGGCCGCCGGAATCGACGACCCCAAGGACCTGACCTGGGAGAAGTACACCGAGATCGCCAAGAAGCTCAGCTCCGAGGCCGGCGGCAAGAAGGTCTACGGCACCTACCACCACATCTGGCGCTCCACGGTCCAGGCCATCGCCGCCGCGCAGAATGATGCCGACCAGAACAGCGGCGACTACAGCTTCATGGAGGACCAGTACAACACCACCCTGGACCTGCAGAAGAGCGGCGCAACCCTGGACTTCGGCACGGCCAAGAGCCAGAAGACCAGCTACCGCACCATGTTTGAATCCGGCCAGGCCGCCATGATGCCCATGGGCACCTGGTACATCGCCGGCGTCCTGCAGGCCAAGAAGGACGGCAAGACCAACGTCAACTGGGGCCTGGCACCGCTGCCGCAGAAGGATTCGAACGGCAAGGTGACCACGTTCGGCTCCCCCACAGCCTTCGCCGTGAACAAGAACGCATCCCACTCCGACGAGGCCAAAAAGTTCATCGAATGGGCCGCCGGCGAGGAAGGCGCAAAGGCCATTTCCAAGATCGGTGTTGTCCCTGCCCTGCAGAACGAGTCCGTCACTGCTGAATACTTCAAGCTGGATGGCCTGCCCGCCGACGAACTGTCCAAGAAGGCCTTCACCCCGGACGAAACCGCCCTCGAAATGCCGGTCAGCGACAAGTCGGCAGCCACGGACAAGGTCCTCAACCAGGAACATGACCTGATCATGGTCGGCGAGCGCTCTGTCTCCGACGGCATCGCCGAGATGGGCAAGCGCGTCAACAGCGAAGTCCTCGGCAAGTAGCACACTCCGGTTCCGGTGCTGCATCCCAGGGCGCAGCACCGGAACAGCATCTGAACTCTCCTGATCCTGAAACGGAGGAACGCTTCCAGCCCCGGGAGCGGTCATCATGACTACAGAAACCATCACCCAGGCGCCTGTCCCAGTGCACAGCCGCGGAAACCGCAAGCAGGCGCGGCGAAATACCCTGATTGGCTGGACGTTCATCCTGCCGAACTTCCTGGGTTTCCTGGCCTTTACGCTCATTCCCGTTCTCGCAGCGTTCGCCCTCTCCTTTATGGAATGGGCCTCGTTCACGGCTCCGAAGTGGGTGGGGCTGGCCAACTTCCAGCGCATGCTGGCCAGTGACACCTTCTGGGTGGCGCTGCGGAACACCATGGCCTACGCCCTGGGCCACGTGCCCCTCACCATGGCCCTTGCCTTGCTCCTGGCCATGCTGCTGAACCGCAAGCTCAAGGGCATCGGCTTCTTCCGGGTGGCCATCTTCTTCCCCTACATCACCTCGCTGGTGGCCGTCGCCGTCGTCTGGAACATGCTCTTCAGCCCGGACAGCGGCCCCATCAACCAGTTCCTGCACTCGATCGGCATCGCCGAGGCCCCCGGCTGGACGTCCAGTTCTGACTGGGCGATGCCTGCCGTCATCATCACCAGCGTCTGGCGGGACAT
This sequence comes from Pseudarthrobacter sp. W1I19, assembly GCF_030817835.1. Lineage (NCBI taxonomy): Bacteria > Bacillati > Actinomycetota > Actinomycetes > Micrococcales > Micrococcaceae > Pseudarthrobacter > Pseudarthrobacter sp. W1I19. The sequence goes on along the minus strand of NZ_JAUSZR010000001.1, from coordinate 181,852 downwards.
GGGCTACTACATGGTCCTCTACCTGGCCGGCCTGCAGGCCATCCCCAGCGAGCTCTACGAAGCGGCCGAAGTGGACGGTGCCAGCGCCTGGCAGCGTTTCTGGAACGTGACCATCCCGTCCCTGCGGCCCACCACCTTCTTCGTAGTGGTGATGCTGACAGTTTCAAGCTTCAAGGTCTTCGACCTCATCGTAGTCATGACCAACGGCGGCCCGGGCCGCTCCACCACGGTGCTGTCCCAGCTCATTTACCAGGAGGGCATCGGCGAAGGGAAATTCGGCTACTCGTCCGCCATCTCGCTGGTACTGTTCCTCATCGTCCTGACGGTCACCGTCGTGCAGTTCAAGATCCAACAGCGGAGGGAACGCTGATGACCAACATGGCCGAAGACCTCAAGGCCGAGGCACAATTCGCCGGAACCGGCCTGGCATCCGCTCCGGAAGACCGCCGTCGTTCAGAGCGCAAACGCTCCACACGCGAACGCAAGGCACGCACCACGGACACCGTAATCTACGCCGTGCTGGCCGTGCTGGTGGTTGCACTGATGGTCCCGTTCATCTGGATGGTGTCCTCGTCGCTCAAGGAGAACAACCAGGTCCTCACGGTTCCCATCCAGTGGATCCCCACCGAGTTTGTGTGGAGCAACTACACAGACATCTGGACCCGGATTCCCATGATGGGGTATCTGCAGAACTCGCTGTACCTGGCCGTCATCATCACCTGCCTGCAGGTGCTCACTGGCTCGCTGGCCGCGTACGGGTTCTCAAAGGTCCGCTTCCCGGGCCGCGACGTCCTGTTCCTGGCCTACATCGGCACCATCGCCGTCCCGTGGCAGGCCTACATGGTGCCGCAGTACATCATGATGCAGAACCTGGGCCTGACCAACAGCTTCAACGCCCTGATCCTGCTGCAGGCGTTCGGCGCGTTCGGGGTGTTCCTGATGCGCCAGTACTACATGACCATCCCGGACGAACTGTGTGAAGCGGCCCGTATCGACGGCCTGAGCGAGTACGGCATCTGGGCCCGCGTGATCCTGCCGCTGTCCAAGCCGGCCCTGGCCAGCCTGGCGCTGCTGACGTTCGTGAACACCTGGAACGACTACATGGGCCCGTTCATCTACCTCACGTCCAACCGCCTGTGGACCGTCCAGCTGGGGCTTCGCTCCTTTGTGGGCCAGTTCGACGCCGAGTACGCCATGATCATGACCGGCTCAGTGATCTCGGTGATCCCCATCCTGATCATCTTCCTGCTGGGCCAGCGCTACTTCATCCAGGGCATCGCCACGAGCGGCATGAAAGGATGAGCGCCGTGGCACAGCACCCATCCCGGCGGCGCGGCCTTGCCGGGCGCATCCCCAGCCCGGGGTTCGAAACGTTCGGCGGCATCTTCGGCTTCGTCTACACCTTCCTGGCCAGCAACGTGTTGATGGCGCTGGCCAACGCTCCGCTGGTGCTGTGCCTTGCCCTGGTGGCGGACCCCATCGCCGCCTGGCCGTTCTTCCTGGCACTCTGCGTGACAGTGCCGCCGTCGCTCGCGGGCCTTTTCGCCGCCTTCCAGGCATTGAACGACGACGGAACTGCGGTTAAGCCGGTCGCCTCCTTCCTGCGGGGCTACCGGCGCGGTTTCCGGCGGACGGCCCCGGTGGGCCTGGCCGCCGTCGCGGCGCTGCTGTTCCTCGGCGTGGACCTCGCAATTGTCCAGTCGCTGCCCGCCGGTGCCGTGCTGGTTCCCGTCATTGTGGTGGCGGCGGCCGTCGTGGTGAGCGTGGCGGTGCTGTCCGTCGCCGGGGCCGTGCTGCTTCCGGACGCCCGGCTCAAGAGCCTGGCGAAGGCGTCCCTCTACCTTTGCGTCCAGCGCTGGTACCTCAGCCTGGCAATGCTGGTGCTGCTCGGCATTATCGCCTCGGCCGCGCTCCTCCAGCCGGTCCTGGGCGTTGCCCTGGCGCCGGCGCCCCTGCTGTTTGTGGTCTGGAGCAACGCGGCGTACGCGTTCCACACGGTGCTGGGCGGACGCCAAACAACCCCGGAGGAATCTCCTTGAACACCTTCGCCATTGGCGACCGCGACTTCCTGCTGGACGGGGAGCCCTTCCGTATCCTCTCCGGCGCCATCCACTACTTCCGGGTCCACCCCGACCAGTGGGCCGACCGGATCCACAAGGCCCGGCTCATGGGGCTGAACACCATCGAGACGTACGTCCCGTGGAACGAACACTCCCCCACCCCAGGGGCTTTCCGTACTGACGGCGGCCTTGACCTTGGCCGTTTCCTTGACCTGGTGGCAGCCGAAGGAATGCGGGCCATCGTCCGGCCGGGCCCCTACATCTGCGCCGAGTGGGACAACGGCGGATTACCGGCATGGCTGTTCAGTGATCCCACAGCGGGTGTGCGCAGCAGCGAACCTGCTTACCTTGCCGCCGTCGACTCCTTCCTCGGCAGCCTGCTGCCCATCGTCGTCGAACGCCAAATCACCCGGGGCGGACCAGTCATCCTGTTCCAGATCGAGAACGAGTACGGCGCGTACGGAAAGGACAAGGCGTATCTCCAGCATCTGGTGGACGTTGCGAAACGCGCCGGCGTGGACGTCCCGCTCTTCACCTGCGACCAGCCCTTCGGCACCATGATCGAGGACGGCTCGCTGCCGGAGCTGCACAAGACCGGAACGTTCGGTTCCCGCGCCGCCGAACGCCTGGCGTTCCTCCGCGAACACCAGCCCACGGGGCCGCTGATGTGCGCGGAGTTCTGGAACGGCTGGTTCGATAACTGGGGCACCCACCATCACACCACCGATGCCGCCGCCGCCGCAGCCGAGCTCGACGCCCTGCTGACTGCCGGAGCCTCCGTCAACATTTACATGTTCCACGGCGGCACCAACTTCGGCTTCACCAACGGCGCCAATGACAAGGGCATTTACGAGCCCACCATCACGTCCTACGACTACGACGCACCGCTGAGCGAGGATGGCTTCCCCACCGACAAGTACTTTGCCTTCCGGGATGTCATCGCCCGGCATTTTGACGTACCGGGCGAGGTTCCTGCGCGCCGGGACGAGGCAGTGGAGTGCACCGTGTCCGTGGTGTCCTCTGTGCCCCTGCTGAAGGCCGTGGGGTCTTTGGGCAGCCCGTTGACGGTCCCCGGAACCCTGCCCGTCAGCGAGGCCACCGGACAATACCGCGGGTTCCAGTTGTATGAACGGCAGGTGCCCGACGGCGGCGTCCTCACCTTTGCCGAAATCCGCGACCGCGCGCAGTTCTTCCTGGACGGATTCCCCGTGGGGATCCTGAGCCGTGAACTCGGCGAACGCTCGATCTTCCTTCCGAGGGGCGGACTGCTGCAGATACTGGTGGAGGACCAGGGCCGGGTCAATTACGGGCCACGGATCGGCGAAGCGAAGGGGCTGATCGGGCCGGCACTGTTGAATGGCGTGGAGGTCCTGGACTGGACTATCCGGCCGCTGGATGTGGGTTCGCTCGATGTTTTCCGTCGTGCCGCCAACGAACTGCCGGACAATGGAGGAGTGGCCGGCCCCTCGATGTCCTTCGCCTACTTCACCGCCGACGGACCCGGTGACCGGTACCTCCGGCTGGACGGCTGGACCAAGGGCAATGCCTTCATCAACGGTTTCAACCTGGGCCGCTACTGGAGCCGCGGACCGCAACGTACGCTCTACGTGCCGGGCCCGCTGATCCGCGAAGGCGTCAACGAACTGGCCATTCTTGAATTGCAGGGCAGCTCGACCCGTCAGGTGAGTTTCGCGGCCGGGCCCGACCTGGGTCCGGACGAGAAGTAGGCGGTCTACCACCCTGCCTTCCGCCCGTAGCCGCTCCGGCCTCGAGCGGGTACAACTGAGGAATGACTACCCCAGCGCTGGTGCTAGGCCCCATGATGCGGTTTGTGGATGAGACGTCGGCGAGCATCTGGGTGGAAACCCGGGATACTGCCGTGGTGGCGGTCAGAACCAGTGCCGGAGAGTGGGAAGCGGACACCTTCGCAGTGCACGGCCACCATTATGCGCTCGTGGAGCTGCAGGGGCTTGGTCCAGGAACGGTGACGCCCTACACCGTTGAGGTCAACGGAACGCGCGTGTGGCCGGACGGGAATGCTGTCGAACCAGAGCTGGCCTTTCCACCGCCTGTGATTGCCACGCTCAAACCTGGCAAACCCCTGCGGCTGGCGTACGGTTCGTGCCGCACCAGCGTTCCGCATGACGAGTCCGGAAACCGGAGCCACGGGGTGGACGCCCTGCGGGCATATGCGGTGAAGATGATCTCCGGCAGCGGCGAGCCCTGGCCTGATCTGGTGGCCTTCCTGGGAGACCAGGTTTACGCCGACTCCACCAGCGAGCAGATGCAGGAATTCATCAAGGCACGCCGGAACATCAAGGCACCGCCGGGTGAGGAACTCAAGGACTTCGAGGAATACGCGCACCTCTATTACCTGGCCTGGTCCGACCCCGCCAACCGGTGGCTGCTGTCCACGGTGCCCAGCGCCATGATCTTTGACGACCATGACATCCGGGATGACTGGAACGCCTCACGGAGCTGGCGCGATGCAATGCAGCACGTCCCGTGGTGGGGCGGGCGGATCAAGGCCGGACTGGCGTCCTACTGGGTGTACCAGCATCTGGGGAACCTGTCACCACAGGAGCGCGCGGCGGACCCTTTATGGCGGAAAGTGGTGGCGCACCGGAACCGGCGCGGGCACGGACTGCGGCCGGAAGCAGGCCCCGATTCAACCACTGAACTCGATCTCAGCGCGGAGCTGGACGCCTTCGCGGAACGGGCAAACCAGGACCCTGCGTCCTATCGGTGGAGCTTCTGCCGCGACTTCGGCGACACGCGGCTCATCGTGGTGGATTCCCGCGCCGCCCGGAACCTCGCCCCGGACCACCGCGCCCTGCTGGACGACGCGGAGATGGAATGGCTGGACGAGCGGATGCAGGGCGGCTTCCGCCATCTGCTGGTGGCGACGTCCCTGCCGTTCCTGCTGCCGATGGGCCTGCACCACCTGGAATCCTGGGATGAAGCCGTTTCTGAGGGAGCCTGGGGGAAACTGGCTGCCCGGGTCGGCGAGAAGCTGCGCCAGGCGGCGGATCTGGAGCATTGGGCTGCATTCCAGAACAGCTTCCAGCGCATGGCTGCGATAGCGGCGGAGGTGGCTGACGGAAAACGCGGCCCGGCACCGGAAACCGTCACCTTTCTATCGGGGGACGTGCACTTCTCCTACGTCTCGGAGGTGGAGCGGTCCTCCGGCAGCCGCATTATCCAGGCGGTATGCTCGCCCATCCGCAATCCCCTCCCGCGGCTGATGAGGTCATTCGGCGCCGTCATGTCCTACGGCCTTGCCACCCCGGTGGGCGCCCTTGCGGCGCATTCGGCCAAGGTGCCGGATCCGCCCTTCCGCTGGTCCGGCATCAAGGGCCCCTGGTTCGACAACAACCTCGCCTGCCTGGAAGTGGTACCCGGAGGCCTCAAGCTGTGGTGGCAGAAAGGCGTGGTGGAGGGCGGCGACCAGCTTCACCCGCGGCTGAAGCGCGTGGCGGACATGACCATCGCTCCCCGCACAGCCGGCGAACCGGCCAGGGAACCCCTATAGCGAGGGCGAAACCACGCTGGGCAGGTTCACTTTCGAGCCTGGCTGGCGCTGGTTCGGCGTCACGCACAGCTTTCGACGCCGGCCGCACCGGGCCGGCACCGCAGCCGTGCCACCAGGGTGGCGGCGAGCAGGGCGGTGGCCAGCTCAAGTCCGAGGACCAGCAGCAGCTGGGTGCTCCCGGTCGCCTGCGCAGCGGACGACGCCGGCCTGCCGCCGTGGGCGTGCCCCGCACGTCCCGCGCCGAGCAGCAGCGCCGTGTGCAGGCCGACCATCAACAGGGCCGAAAGGGTCACCTGATGCAGTGCCCCCACCCGGCTGTGCCGCCAGATGTGAACGGTGCAGGGTACACATACGGCCACCAGCGCGACCATCAGAACGCCCAGCCAGGCGCCGTGGTGTCCGGCGGCGGCCACCCACAGGTGCGCAACGCAGGACACAGCGGTGACCACGGCGACCAGCCGGGGGTGCAGGACGGGACCGCCGGGAGGGACCCGGCCCATCGTCGTCGTACGCTTCCCCGCGACTGCGGCGCCCGGCCCGGCGGCGCCCGGTCCGGCAGCGCCCGGTCCGGACGCCACACCCGCCGCGAGGCTAGTGGCAGGACCCACCGGTGGTTCCCTCCCTGTGGCAGGAGGCGGCCTGCTGGTTCGGGTTGGCAGGCACATCCAGCACGGGGCTGCGGTCGAAGAAGCCTTCGGGGCGAAGCTTGAAGCCGACGGTGTCCACGGGCATGATGGGCCAGTCCTCAACGCGGGGGAAGTGGGTCAAGCCGAACGTGTGCCAGACCACGATGTCCTGGCCGTCGAGTTCCCGGTCCTGCGCCACGTAGGCGGGCAGGCCTGCGCCGCCGGAGTGCTGGTTGACGAAGTCGCCGGTGGGGTAGCGCTCGTCCTCGGCGTAGCGGGTGACCCACAGGTCCTTCGTGGCAAAGGCCGCGCGCCTGGCGATCGAGGATCCCGGGTCAGCGAGAAGGGTTGGCTGGTTGTGCGAGTGCAGTTTGTAGCCCACGGGTTCGCCCAGCCTGTTACGGGATTCGGGGTTGGAGATGATCCACGTGCGGCCGGAACGGGCGTCTGCTTCACGGACTGCTTCGGATTCACGCGCCAGCACGGTGCGCTTGCGGGAGAACGCGTTGCCGCGCTCGTTGCCTTCGCCCATCGCCTGCCGGACCACGTCCTCCTCTTCCACCCGGTTGGTAAAGCCGTCGATGGCCATGTCCAGCCGCGCGCTGAAGAGGTGCTGGTGGAACGGCGCGCCGAGGCCCGGGGCCAGTTGGGAGATGTTGTCCGAGCCGCCCTCGGGGAACGCCGAGGTGAAGACGACGCCGGTGGCCTTGGCTTCGAACTCGATGGTGCCGTCCAGGTAGAGGTACCAGTAGAAGCCGTAGTCGTAGTTGCCGATGGTGGTGAAGAAGGAGATCACCAGGCGGCGGTTGCGGCGGGTGTAGTTGATTCCGGTCCAGAGGTCCGAGTGCTTGGAGAGGATGCCCCAGTCCTCCTCGTGCATGCAGATGCCGTTGCGGATCTCGCGCGGGTTGCCGAAGGCGTCCGAGATGACGGGGCTGAGGTAGGTGATGTCGCCCAGGCAGTCGCAGCCCAGTTCCAGGGAGTTGGCGTACTGGCCCACCAGGTATTCGCCGGTGTCGAAGTAGTTCTGCCAGGAGCGGATGGGCGACGGATCTCCGTAGGGCACCACCATCTCGGCGATCGACGCGCGGTTGATGATGGGCCGCACATTGTCTCCGTCGCGGAAGCCAAGGTTGTGCAGGACCACGCCCTCCCGGACATCAAAGCCGACGTCGACGCTCCACTTTTCCCACTCCACGTGGTTGCCGCCGGTGACGGTGAAGCTGGGCCCTTCGGGCTGGGTGATGCTGATGGGCTTTTGGGTGGTGCGGAGCGGTCCGGTGAGCTCAGGATCGGTGTAGTTGCCGTGCTCGGCCGGAACGGGCATCACGCCGAGGTCGATGACCTGGGTGACTTCCCTGTTCACCACATCCACGTAGGCCACCAGCCCGTCCACGGGGTGCGCCCACGCGCTGTCCTCGGGGAAGTCCTGCACAAAAGCCAGGCCGCGAAGGATCCGGCGGCCCTTCTCCTCGGCGTACTCGAAAACGCCGGCTGACAGCGGGGCCACGCGGACTTTTGCCACATCTAGGTTCCGGGCGGCAAGGGCGTCCAGCCAGCGCTGGTCGGTGGCCAGCAGCGCCTCCACCACCTCGAACTCCTCCTCGAGGACGGGCAGTTCCCCGGTTACGGCGGTATCGAGCACGACGGCGGATTCCACCTTCTGGTGCGTGAGGGAAATGATGACGTCGCTTGGCGCAGCCCCTGAGACGTCGTGGATGAAGATCCGGAAGCGCCGGTCCTGAGCGTGGTCGGTGCCGCCGACTGCGGGCCTCGCGGGCCGGGCCGGGTCCAGCAGGCCGAGGTAGGCAATCCGGTGCTGCGGCCCGAGCAGGCCCTCCTGCTGCAGGATGGACCGGACCTCGAGGATCTCCGGGGCCGTGGCCAGGCCGAATGCCGGGGTTGTTTCAACTGGTGCGAGCGTCATGGGTGAGCCTTTGATCGGACCGCTGCGGGGTCGGCCGGTTTATTTTCTATAGTTGTAGAGAATAAGCTCTACGTAAGATGGCTCACAAGGGTTTGGGCAAGAATATTTTCGGGGAGCGGCTGCGGTGCCAAAGATTGTTGACCATGACGAGCGGCGCCTGGAGCTGGTGGACGCCACCTGGCGTATCATCGCCCGGAACGGCCTCGAAGGTGCCACCATGCGGGAGATTGCCATGGAGGCGGGCTTCGCCAACGGCGCCCTGAAGCCCTACTTCCCCACCAAGGACACGTTGCTCGAGTTCGCCTTCAGCCACGTGTTCAACCGGACCAACCAGCGGATTGCCGGGGTCACCGCGGGCCAGACCGGCCTGGCAGCGCTGCGGGCCTTTTGCCTTGAGGTGCTGCCCCTCGATGAGGAGCGCGTCAACGAGGCACGGATCGTGATCCCCTTCTGGCAGAAAGCCGTCAACGATCCCCAAAAGGCCGTGATCCACCAGCAGTCCATGGACGAGTGGCTCACCGACATCCGGCGCTACCTCAAAGAGGCCCGGGACGCCGGCGACGTCAGTGCCGCCGTCAGCGACGATGTTCTGGCAGGCCAGCTCCTGAACATGCTGCTCGGCGCCCAGATTGAAGCCGCCCTCGCTCCGTCCGGACGCACGGACTTTGGCCACGACCGCCAGCTTGAGGGCTACCTGGCCCTGTTGACCCAGCCGTCAGCCCGATGAACGCAGGAGTGAACGCCGAGAGTGCCGCGGTACCCATTCCGGCCGACGTCGACACCCCGGAGATCCTCGTGGACGTCGACATCCTGGACCGGAATATCACCCGGATGGCCCGGGCCGTGGAGGCGAAAGGGTTGATTCTGCGGTCGCACGCGAAGACCCACAAGATCCCGGAGATCGCAGCCCGGCAGATCGCGGCCGGGGCAGCAGGGCTGACCGTGGCCACCATCGGCGAGGCGGAGGTGTTCGCCGCGGCGGGTGTGAAGGACCTTTTCATCGCCTACCCCCTATGGATTTCGCCGCAGAAAGCGGAGCGGCTGCGCCGGCTGGCCGCAGCCGCGAAAATTTCGGTAGGGGTGGACTCCGAAGCCGGCGCGGCCGCGGTCGGAGCAGGCCTCGGTGATGCTGCCGGAGGGGTCAGCGTGCTGGTGGAGATCGACAGCGGCCACCACCGCAGCGGAGTCCAGCCGGAAGCCGCCGCGGCCGTTGCCTGGGCGGCGTCGGACGCCGGACTAAACGTTGCCGGGGTTTTCACCTTTCCCGGCCACAGTTACGCGCCGGGGATGCCGGTGGAGGCGGCGGCGCAGGAGCAGGAGGCCCTGCGCCAGGCAGCGGAAAGACTGAGCGCGGCAGGCTTCGAGGCAGCCGTGCGAAGCGGAGGATCCACCCCGACGGCGCTCCTCACCGAGGGCTCGTCCGCCACCGAAGTGCGGCCCGGCGTCTACGTCTTCGGCGACGCCCAACAGCTGGAACTGGGCCGTTGCGCGCTTGAAGACATCGCCTTGACGGTTGCGGCGACGGTCGTCAGCCACCACACCACCGCCCCCGGCACCCCGCCGCGGTTTATCCTCGACGCCGGAAGCAAGATCCTGGGCAGCGACCGGCCGGCCTGGGCGAGCGGCTTCGGGCGGCTGATGGACCATCCAGACGCGAGGATCACGGCGCTATCCGAGCACCACGCCACGGTGGAATGGCACGATCCCGGGGCGCCGCCGGCCATTGGCACAAAACTGCGCGTCATCCCCAACCACGTCTGCCTCGCGATGAACCTCGTGGACGACGTGGCCGTGGTCAGCCATGGCAAACTCGTGGACCGGTGGACTGTCGCCGCCCGGGGGAAGAACAAATAGGCGGGCATTCAGCGGAGAAACTCTTTTTTCGCCAAGTGTTGAAAAAAGATGCCCGGCGGGGCTAACCTCATAGGACTGTGTTCCAGGACACAGTCCTATGAGGAACGCCAGATGGCCGTCCGTCGACAGGAACATCCATGCCAGCCGCAATTGCGCCCACCAGCCAGAACGTCACCACAAGTGTTGCCAGGACTTTTGAGGACTGGAAGCATCTCGTGGCCGAATCGTTTGTGCCGCTCACGGCACGCACGGAAGACGTGGATGGCTTCCGCGGACAGCTGCGCTCGCGCGTGCTGGACAGGATGTCCATCGTGGAAGTCACGGCCACATCCCATGAGGTCCACCGGACGCCGGCGCTCATTGCCCAGGCGGGCGAGCGCTACTTCAAGCTCAACCTCCAGCTCGAAGGCACCGGGCTGCTGATCCAGGACAACCGCGAGGCGCTCCTCGAGCCCGGCGACCTGGCCATCTACGACACCAACCGCCCCTACACCCTGGCGTTCGAGGAACAGGCCCGGATGATGGTGGTTATGTTTCCCTGCGACGCCCTCACCCTGCCGACGGATTACGTGGGCCAGCTCGCGGCCGTCAGGATGGCAGGCAGCACCGGACTGAGCGGGATCGTGGGGCAGTTCATCCGCCAGCTCTCCGAAAACCTTGATGTCCTGGGCGGTCCCAGCGGTTCACGGCTGGCCACCAACGCCCTGGACCTGGTGTCCACCATGCTGCACGCGGAGATGGACATCGCCCCGGACCGGATGAAGCCGCAGGCACTGCTGGCCGTCTCCATCCGCGAGTACATCGAGGCCAACCTGTCCGATCCGCTGCTGTCACCGGCGAGTATCGCCGCCGCCCACTTCATCTCCACCAGGCACCTGCACAACGTCTTCCACGAGTCCGGCACCACGGTGGCCAGCTGGATCCGGAGCCAGCGCCTCGATGGCGCTCGCCGAGACCTGCGCGATCCGCTGCACGCCGGGAAGTCCGTCAGTACAGTCGCAGCCCGCTGGGGCTTCCTGGACGCGGCCCACTTCAGCCGCACCTTCCGTGACGCTTTCGGCCTGTCCCCCACCGACTGGCGCCGAATGGATTAAAGCCGCAGCACTCTACGGGATCAAACCCCGATGCGCCCTGTTTACCCATCTACCGCACGGTAGGCTGGTCAGCGTCGTCCGCATGAGGGTGGCGTTATCGGGGGAGAAGTAATGAAAGTTCCAGTCAGGCATGGGCTCGGCATAAAAATCACGACGACGGCTGCCGCACTTGTGCTGCTGACCGGCATCAGCGGCTGCAGCCTGTTCCCGTCGCCGCCCCTGCCGGATATCGCTCCGGCCACGCCTGTGTCCGCGCTTCCGCCGGAGTGCCCCTTCGTTGGCCAGAACGACCTGACGCCGGTCCGGATCCCCCTGGGCACCCCGCGCGAGACGATCGGCAGTGTCCTGAACGCTTACAGCGGCTGGTTCAACGCCGGTTCCGAGCTGATCGCCGCCTGGAGTCCAAGCACGGCCGTCCCGGAGAGCTGTGTTGAGCGGCTCGCCGCAAGGAACGCGGAGGCCTACTCGGCCACCCTGTTCATCACGCACAGCGACATGGCCTGGCAGCAATACTTCACCTCCGTAAAGTTGATGAACCAGCAGAACCTGGCGGCGGTCCGCTCTGCCGAACCGGAGGGCAGCGGGCGGGGGAAGTTTGAACTGTTGCAGGAAATCGATTCGAGCGCCACAGACAGCGGAACGTTCCTGAAATTCGATGCCGTCTACCGCCCCGTAGTGGCCGGCCAGGGCAATTGGGAGGACCTGGACAAGCCGACCCGCTGGTACGTGGAACTGGTCCCGGCGGGAGAGTTCCTGGTCATCAACTACATCGAGACCAAACCAGCCGCCGGTTAGCCCGGCACCCAAACACGATCCCGCCCACCGTAAGTGACCGTGCGTTGCCGTGGCAGGAGCGTACGAGGGCGGGCTGGCGCCGGCTTGGGAGCCTAGATCAGCCCCTGCGCCAGCATGGCGTCGGCAACCTTGACGAACCCGCCGATGTTCGCGCCCAGGACGTAGTCCCCGGGGGCACCGTATTCCTCGGCGGTGGCGGCGCACAGGTCATGGATTCCCACCATGATGTCCGTCAGGCGCTGCTCGGTGTGCTCGAAGGACCAGGAGTCGCGGCTGGCGTTCTGCTGCATCTCCAGGGCGGAGGTGGCAACGCCACCGGCATTGGCTGCCTTGCCCGGCGCAAACAGGACGCCTGCCTGCTGGAAGGCCGCAACGGCGTCGGGCGTGCTCGGCATGTTGGCGCCCTCACCCACGGCGAGCAGGCCGCCCCGCACCAAGGCCGCGGCAGCGTCGCCGTCGAGCTCGTTCTGCGTTGCACACGGCAGCGCCACGGTGGCGCCGGCATCCCACACAGAGCCGCCGTCAATGTACGTTGCGCCCGGCTTGTGGACGCCGTACTCCTTGAGCCGGGCACGCTCCACTTCCTTGATCTGGCGCAGCAACGGAACGTCGATCCCGTCCTCGTCAATGACGTAGCCCGAGGAGTCTGAGCAGGCAACCACCGTGGCGCCCAGCGCCTGGGCTTTCGCGATGGCGTTGATGGCCACGTTCCCGGAACCGGAGACCACCACGCGTTGCCCGTCGAAGGAGAGTCCCCGGGCCTTGAGCATTTCGTTGGTGAAGATGACGGTCCCGAACCCGGTGGCTTCCGGCCTGACCAGGGAGCCACCCCAGGAGATTCCTTTGCCGGTGAGCACGCCGGATTCGTAGCGGTTGGTGATGCGCTTGTACTGGCCGAAGAGGTAGCCGATTTCGCGTCCGCCCACGCCGATGTCACCGGCCGGGACGTCGGTATACTCGCCGATGTGGCGGTAGAGCTCGGTCATGAAGGACTGGCAGAACCGCATGACCTCGGCGTCGCTGCGGCCGCGCGGATCGAAGTCGGAGCCGCCCTTGCCGCCGCCGATGGGCATGCCGGTCAGTGCGTTTTTGAAGATCTGTTCAAAGCCGAGGAATTTCACGATGCCCAGGTTCACGGAGGGGTGGAACCTCAGTCCGCCTTTGTAGGGTCCCAGAGCGGAGTTGAATTCCACCCGGAAGCCGCGGTTGATCTGCACCCGGCCGTGGTCGTCGGTCCAGGGGACGCGGAAAATGATTTGCCGCTCAGGTTCGCAGAGCCGTTCCAGGATGGCTGCTTCGAGGAACTCGGGATGGCGGTCGTGGACCGGGCCGAGGCTCTCGAAGACCTCCGTGATGGCTTGGTGGAATTCCGCTTCACCGGGGTTTCTGGCCAGGACTGTATCCCTGATGGCCTCCAGCCGAGCATGCATGAACTTGTCCTTCCGTGGCCGAACAAAGGATGGCACTCGCCGGGCGGAGCCGTCCCAAAGGTTTACGTTTCAACTTATCCGATTACGACTGAGGACTGTTAGGCGGGCATCCCAGCTTCAGCTAATCTCCGTATTGTGACAGCAATATTCCACTTCATGAAATTTTCGCCGGGCGGATCTTCCGAGAACGGGGTGTCCTGATGCCGTATATCTGCCTCCTCCTTTCCGGCGCTGCGCTGCTGATCAACGGCCTGGCCGCCCTCGGCCACGTGCCCCGCCGCGACGCAGCCGTGCTGAGCCTGGCGGTGGGGATCGTCCAGCTGGTGCTCGGCATCGCCGTCCTGTCCCCGGGCCCGCCTGCGGGCGGAGCGCTGACAGCTGCCGGCATGTTCTTGTTCGGCCTGACATACCTCTATGTGGGCCTGGACTTTCTGCTGGACCTGGGCTCAAAGGGGCTGGGCTGGTTTTGCGGCATGGTGGCCTGCGTTGGGCTGCTCCTCGCGGCGGCCTGGCTTGCAGAGGATCCCCTGCTGGCCGTTCTCTGGCTGGGCTGGTCCCTGCTGTGGGGTTTGTTTTTTGCCTCGATGGCCCTGGGCCTGTCCAGGGTGGACCGGTTCACGGGCTGGGCGCTTGTCCTCACCAGCCAGGCGAGTGCCACCGTCCCGGCCTACCTGGGGCTGGCCGGGTTGTGGCCGAGCAGCCCGATGGTTGCTGCCGCAGCAGCGGCCTTGCTTGCCGGGCTGTTCGCCACCGCCGGCGTCCTGGCCCGCCGGACCCCGGACGCACACGAAAAGGCCCGGTCCGGTGCAGCTGCACCAGACCGGGCCGTCAGCCAACCCCTGGCCGCCGGAGGGGAAGCTGCACGCTAGCCGGCGTGCCCCAGACTGTGAAACCGCTGCCGCCGTTCAATCCGCGACTCCACCAGGACACCGACGGTAAACATCACCGGGACAGCCACCAGCAGGGCCGCGGCCGTTTCCGCGCTGCCGCCAATCAGGGCGGTGAAGTTGCTGACCACCAGGGACAGCACCCACGCCAGGAGCAGCGTGGCCAGGGCGGGCGCCAGGAGGGTCTGCCAGAGCTGACCCTCCTGGCGCTCGCGCCGGAAGAATCCCACCACGGCCACCGAGCAGAGGATATACAGCACCAGGAGTGCAGCCACCGCGAGTCCGCTGAACCAGGAAAACAGGGTCAGGACGGGATCCAGCGCGAGCAGCGCGAACGGAACTACCAGCACGACGGCGGTGGCCGTCTGCATTCGGGCCGCTGCAGCGGGGGCGCGGTGGCGGTTGGTCCTGGCGAGGACTGCGGGCATGGAGCCCTGGAGGGCCAGGGAGTGAAGGTACCGGTTGATGCCGTTATGGAAGGCGATGATGCCCGCCAGCAGGGAGGTCACCAGCAGGATGCCGGTGGTGACGCCCGCCCACGGACCGAAGAGTTCCACCATGGGAGCCAGTACAAAGCTGGTGGAGTCGCCTGATTCGAGGGCTGCGCCGGCGGCGTCCATGACCTGGCTGGGGCCGTAGTAGCTCACCAGCATCCAGGAGATGAAGGAGAAAAAGACGGCGATCACGGCCACGGACAGGTAGGTGGCCCGCGCTACGGTGCGGTGGGCGTCCTTGGCTTCTGCCGAATAGATGGCCGTGGATTCGAAGCCGAACATGGAGGCCACGGCGAACATGATGGCCACGCCGGGGGCGCCGGCTGCGATGGCTTCCGGCGAGAAGGACCCAGCGAGGCTGATGCCTTCGGGGCCGCCGCCGCTGAACAGCACCGTAAGGCCGAACATCAGCAGGATGGCCACCTCGAAGCCCACCAGCAGGGCCAGGACCCTGGCGCCGAGTTCGATGTTGAGCGAGCCCAGTACCTGCACTCCCGCCATGGTGGCCAGGGCCAGCAGCCACCAGGGGATGTTGACGCCGACGGAAGCCAGCAGCCCGGAAAAGGCCGCACCATAGAGGCCGTACATCGCCGCCTGCACAGTGCTGTACGCCAGCAGTGCCAGCCAGGCCGCGCCGGCGCCGGCCTTCCTGCCAAAGGCCGCCGTGATGTAGGCGTAAAACGCGCCGTTGGCTTGGATCCTGCGGCTCATGGCCACGAACCCCACGGCGAATATGACAATGACGACGCCGACAATCAAGTAGGCGCCCGGGGCGCCGGCACCGTTGCCAAGCGCAGCAGCCAAGGGGGAAGCGCCGGCGATTCCGGTCAGGGGCGCCTGGGCGGACAGGACAAAAAACAGGATTCCCATCACGCCGATGCTGCCGGTGCGGAGGGATGTGGGGTGCTCCTTGACGGGCTTTGTATCGGCAGTCCGGGACTCGGAATTCGAAATACTCATTGGATCCTTCTTAACGGTCATGAGCGCTGGGGAAAGGGTGCGGTTTCATCCGTCCTGCACCATTGGACTCAGCATGCCACTGGGCGGGCCCGGTGGGTTTGTCGTGCAGCGATGAGTTGTTGTAGCTGAGCGCAATGGCGGTGCACCGGAAACGCCCGGGTTCGCCAAGACCCTTTCGAAGGCTTCCGCACCACGCCGCCATGGCATACTGCCCTAGACCAGAGATTGCCGGATACGCCGGCCGGAAGGGGCCCCTTTTATGCAGGAACTCGCCAGTGTGGACGAGACGGCGCGGCAGCACGTCGTCGAGGCCATGGCCCGGGCAGACGTCAGGGCAGGAACTGACTTTGAGCAGCGGTTCCACCGGCACTTCCCGGACCTCCTCCGGCGCTTCCATTCGCTGTACGGTTCCCGCGGAGACTGGCTGGACCAGCTCACCGCACTGGTCCTGCAATGCGCCCGCTCGTGGCAGGAACGCCCTGCCGGGTTGAAGGCCATGGACGCGGAGCGGGAGGCTAACCCGGGCTGGTTCCTGTCCAACAATATGCTGGGCGGCGTTTGCTACGTTGACCGGTATGCCGAGAACCTGGAGGGAGTCCGGAGCCGCATCCCGTACTTCAAGGAACTCGGCCTCACCTACCTGCACCTGATGCCGCTGTTCCTGGCACCCGAGCCGCACTCCGACGGCGGCTACGCGGTCTCCAGCTACCGCCAGGTCAACCTGAAACTGGGCACCATGGAGCAGCTCCGGGATCTGGCCGCGGACTGAAGGCCAACGGGATCAGCCTGGTGGTGGACTTCATCTTCAACCACACCTCGGACGAACATGAGTGGGCCAGGCGCGCTGCCGCCGGCGATCCCGGGTTCAGCGACTACTACTGGATCTTCCCGGACCGCACCATGCCGGACGCATTCGAACAGAACGTGCGGGAGATTTTCCCGGAGAACCACCCCGGTTCTTTTATCCGGATGGAGGACGGCCGCTGGGTCTGGGCGACGTTCCACACCTACCAGTGGGACCTGAACTACTCCAACCCGGACGTTTTCCGCGCCTTGGCCGGCGAAATCCTGTTCCGGGCCAACCAAGGGGTGGACATCCTGCGCATGGACGCGGTGGCCTTCATTTGGAAACAGCTGGGCACCCCCTGTGAGAACCTTCCCGAAGCCCACACCCTGCTCCAGGCTTTCAATGCCGTGTGCGGGCTCGCGGCGCCGTCGCTGCTGTTCAAGTCCGAGGCCATTGTGCACCCGGACGAGGTGGCCCTCTACATTGACCCGGCCGGATGCCAGATCTCCTACAATCCGCTGCAGATGGCCCTGATCTGGGAATCCCTGGCCACCCGTGACGTCTCGCTCCTGGCCCACGCACTGGAACGCCGGCACAACATCCCGGAGGGCACCTCCTGGGTGAACTACGTCCGCAGCCACGACGACATCGGCTGGACCTTCGCCGACGAGGACGCCGCGGAACTGGGCATCAACGGCTTCGACCACCGCCGGTTCCTGAACTCCTTCTACGTCAACCGCTTCCCCGGCAGCTTCGCCCGCGGCGTGCCCTTCCAGGACAACCCCAAGACCGGTGACTGCAGGATTTCAGGCACGACGGCGTCCCTGTCCGGATTGGAGGTTGACCCGGCTGAGGCGGTGGAGCGGATCCTGCTGGCCCACTCGGTTGCCTTCAGCACCGGCGGCATCCCGCTGCTGTACCTGGGCGACGAGGTGGGCCAGGTGAATGATTACGGCTACGCCTCCGAGCCGGGGCACGAGGCGGACAGCCGCTGGGTCCACCGGCCGCTCTACCCTGCGGAGCAGTACGCCCGCCGCCAGGATCCTTCCACTCCCGAGGGCGCCGTTTTTGCCGGCTTGAAGCGGATGATCGAGGTCCGGGCTGCCACGCCTGAACTGGCGGGCACCCGGCTCATCGACTTCGCCACGAACAACCGCAGCGTCCTGGCCTACCAGCGTCCCGGGTGGCAATCCTGGATCCTGGCACTGGCCAACTTCAGCGACCAGCCGCAGTCCCTGCCCGCCGAAACCTTTTCCGGATACGCAAGCACCGCCGTCGACCTTCTCTCCGAATCCGGTCTGCAGCTGGACGAGGGTGTCACCCTCCTCCCGCGCCAGTACCTCTGGCTGCGCGTCACCCCCGTGTAATCCAAAGTAAGTAGCGCCAAGTGCCGTTATGACCGCCCAAAGCGACACTTGGCGCTACTCAGTTGGGCGGGCGGGGGCGGGGCGTGAAACCATACGGATCATGGCCTCCAAGATTGCGTACCAGGGTGAGCCCGGCGCCAACTCCAATATTGCGTGCAAACAGATGTTCCCGGACATGGAAAGCGTGCCCTGCGCGAGCTTCGAGGACGCGTTTGAACTCGTGTCCAGCGGCGAAGCGGACCTCGGCATGATTCCGATTGAGAACTCGATTGCCGGCCGGGTGGCGGACATCCATATCCTCCTGCCCCAGTCCAACCTGCAGATTGTGGGCGAGTACTTCCTGCCCATCCACTTCGACCTGCTGGGCATCCCGGGCAGCACCATCGAAGGTGCCACCGAGGTCCACAGCCACATCCACGCCCTGGGCCAGTGCAGGAAGCTGATCCGCGAGCACGGCCTCAAGCCGGTCATCGCCGGTGACACAGCGGGATCGGCGCGGGAAGTGGCCGAGTGGAACGATCCCCGCAAGCTCTCCCTCGCTCCCCCTCTCGCCGCGCAGATCTACGGCCTGGAGGTGCTGGCCTCCCGGGTTGAGGACGATCCCTCCAACACCACCCGCTTTGTGGTCCTGGCCCGGGAAACGGCGCTGCCGGCCCGGGACGAACTGCCCGGACCGGCGGTCACCAGCTTTGTGTTCCGCGTCCGCAACGTCCCGTCCGCGCTGTACAAGGCGCTGGGCGGGTTCGCCACCAACGGCGTGAACATGACGCGGCTGGAAAGCTACATGGTGGGCAACGAGTTCGCGGCCACGATGTTTATGGCCGACGTCGAAGGCCACCCCGAGGACCTGCCGCTGAAGCTGGCCCTCGAGGAACTGGACTTCTTCACCACCGAGGTGCGGATCCTCGGCGTCTACGCCGCCGCGGAGTACAGGACAGCTCAGACCGTCAGCGGCTGACCCGAGGCCTGGTGCGGCTTCAGCAGGGCGGCGAAGAACTCCCCCAGCTCGGCCGTCGCGGTAAGCGGCAGGACATTCGCCACGTATTGGTCCGGGCGGACCACCACCACCACGCCGCCGCGGTCCAGGCCGCGCTGGTCAAAAATGTCCGCAGCAGGATCGGTGGCATACACCTTCTCGTAGTCCGTCAGCTTGAACGGGCCCACCTGCGGCTTGAAGACGGCGGGAACCCTTCCGATGTCCACGGCCGTGTGCGGCTGCTGGTAAATCACCTTCAGGTCGAACCAGCCGTCAGGATCAGCGCCCGACGGCGTTGCGGCCAGCGGCGAGTCCGGCGAGTTCGCGATCCACTCGGCGAAGTCGGCCACCCCTGAGTGCGCTCCTGCGGGCGCCGCGTCTGCGAAGACGTAGATGCGCCAGCGCCCGTCGGCCGTGGCGTGGTGCCCGAGGTGGAGCGGGTTCGTGTCGCCCACGCGCACCACGGGCGCCGATTTGAAGCGCTTGCCCACCGGGAAGCCCGTGGCCAGCGCCTGGTGCTTGGCGGGGGCCACCAGCATGGATGGCGCGTATTCGGTCATGAATCCCGCCGGGAACTCGGCAGTGCGCACGTAGAAATCCTCAAGGTCCGAGGGGTTGTCGAACTCCTCGGGTTTCTTGGCCATCATGGTGGACCATTCCTTGTCGAAGTCGATGAGGTTCTTCGCCACCACCTGCCGCTCAGCGGAGTAGGTGGACAGCAGGCTCTCCGGGCTGCGGCCCTCAAGCACATGCCCCAGTTTCCAGGCGATGTTGAACCCGTCCTGCATGGAGACGTTCATGCCCTGGCCGGCCTTGGCGCTGTGCGTATGGCAGGCGTCGCCGGTAATGAACACCCGGGGGGTGCGCGTGCCGCGCTCCTCCGGCAGGACGTCGTCGAACCTGTCCGTGAGCCGGTGCCCCACCTCGTAGACGCTGTGCCACGCCACGTTCCGCACGTCCAGGGTGTAGGGGTGAAGGATCTCGTTTGCCTTGGCGATGATCTGCTCGATGCTGGTGTTCCGCACGGCGTGGTGGGTGGCCGGGTCCACCTCGCCGAGGTCCACGTACATGCGGAACAGGTGGCCGCCTTCGCGCGGGATCAGCAGGATGCTGCCCTTTTCGCCCTGGATGGCGCACTTGGTGCGGATATCGGGGAAGTCGGTGACGGCGAGGGTGTCCATAACACCCCAGGCATGGTTGGCCTGGTCTCCGGCGAGGGTGCAGCCAATTGCTGCGCGTACTTTGCTGCGCGCGCCGTCGGCCCCCACCACGTACTTGGCACGGACCACGCGTTCCTGGCCCTCATTGGGACCCGCAGTGTGGAGCAGTGTGACGGTGACGGGGTATTCGCCTTCGTTCGCGACGTTCAGTGACTGGAACTCATACCCGTAGTCGGGCTTCAGGCGGGTGGGCGAATTGGCGGCGAATTCGGCGAAGTAGTCCAGCACGCGGGCCTGGTTGACGATCAGGTGCGGGAACTCGCTGATGCCCATCTCGTCGTCCACAGCACGGGCACTGCGGATGATGTTGGCGTGGTTCGCGGGGTCGGGCTTCCAGAACGCCATCTCGGTGATGCGGTAGGCCTCGGCGATGATCCGTTCAGCGAATCCGAAGGCCTGGAAAGTCTCCACGCTGCGCGCCTGGATACCGTCGGCCTGGCCGATCGCGAGCCGTCCGGGGCGGCGTTCGATGATCCGCGTGGTGACATCCGGGAACATCGAAAGCTGCGCCGCGGCGAGCATTCCCGCCGGACCGGTGCCGACGATCAGGACGTCAACCTCGTCCGGGAGTTCATCGGGCCGGTTCAGGCCGACGCCGGCTGCCGGCATAACCCGCGGGTCTCCGGATACGTAACCGTGGTGGTGAAACTGCACGGGATTCCTCACTTCGTTGTGTGGCTGATGCGCCAGAAGGATCTGTTCGATAATAGAATTTCAGTTTCCATATGAGAAAACCTGCTGTTGGAGCAACACTGTACGCCAGGTGTGACGCGGACGACAAGAGTGGCTGAATTGGCTGCCACTAAGGGCTTGACAAACAGCATGTTCAAGCGCAAAAGTGATCGTATACGATTTCGTACTTCAGTAGGAGATGCTTTGGAGCAGGTCAACGGTGACACCCTGGCAGCGGCACGGAAAGTGATCGCTGTGCACATCAACTACCCCAGCCGTGCTGCGCAGCGGGGGCGCACGCCGGCCCAGCCGTCCTACTTTCTCAAGCCGTCGTCGTCGCTTTCCCTGACCGGAAACACCGTCGAACGTCCCGCGGGCTGTGAACTGCTGGGCTACGAGGGCGAGATCGCCCTGGTCATCGGCAAGGCGGCCCGCCGCGTCGGGATCGATGACGCGTGGAGCCACGTTGCCGCTGTCACGGCCAGCAATGACCTTGGCGTGTACGACCTGCGCTGGGCGGACAAGGGCTCCAACCTCCGCTCCAAGGGCGGCGACGGGTTCACCCCGGTGGGCCCGGCACTGATCCCGGCAGACGCCGTCGACCCCGCCGGCCTGCGGATCCGCACCTGGCACAACGGGCAGCTGGTCCAGGACGACACCACAGAGGACCTGCTCTTCCCGTTTGCCCGGCTGGTGGCGGACCTGTCCCAGCTGCTCACCCTCGAGGAGGGGGACATCATCCTCACCGGCACCCCCGCCGGCGCCTCCGTCGCCAACCCCGGGGACGTCCTCGAGGTGGAGGTCTCCGCAGGGGAGCTCACCACGGGCCGGCTGGTCACCCGGGTGGAGGAAGGCACGACGCCGTTCGCGGACTTTGGTGCCGGACCGGAGGTTGATGACCTGCAGCGGGAGGAAGCGTGGGGTTCACGCGAAGCCGCCGGCCTCCCCGCCGTCGAAGAGACTGAGGCGGGGGCCGCCGTCGCGCCTTCCCTGCCTCCTGAACTGAAGGCCAAGCTGGAGAGTGTCGCCACGGCAACCCTGTCCTCCCAGCTGCGCAAACGCGGCCTTAATAACGTCAGCATCGACGGGCTGCAGTCCACCCGGCCGGACCGCCGCGTCGTCGGCCTGGCCCGGACCCTGCGGTATGTTCCCAACCGCGAAGACCTCTTCAAGACCCACGGCGGCGGATTCAACGCCCAAAAGAAGGCCATCGACTCCGTGAACGAGGGCGAAATCCTGGTCATGGAAGCCCGCGGCGAAAAGGGCACCGGCACCGTGGGCGACATCCTCGCCCTGCGCGCCCAGGTCCGCGGCGCCGCGGCCATCATCACCGACGGCGGCGTCCGCGACTTCACCGCCGTCGCCGGCCTGGACATGCCCACCTACTTCGCCAACCCGCACCCCGCCGTACTGGGCCGCCGCCACATCCCCTGGGACACGGACATCACCATCGCCTGCGGCGGCGCCACCGTCCAGCCCGGCGACATCATCGTGGCCGACTCCGACGGGATCCTGGTGATCCCACCGGCCATCGCCGAAGAACTCGTGGACGACTGCATCACCCAGGAGCAGGAAGAAACCTTCATCTTCGAAATGGTCAAGCAGGGCAACAGCGTGGACGGCCTCTACCCCATGAACGCCGACTGGCAGGCCAAGTACCAGGAATGGAAAGCGGGCAACGCTGATGACTGAAGCAGTGGCTGAGCTTGCCGCTGCCCCCGGCAGCAAGTCCGAGCAGGCCTACCAGGCCGTGAAGGCACGGATCATCGAGGGGACCTACACTCCCGGGTACCGCCTGGTCCTGGGCAGCATCGCCAAGGACCTGGGATTCAGCGTGGTCCCGGTCCGCGAAGCCATCCGCCGCTTGGAGGCCGAAGGCCTGGTCACGTTCGAACGCAACGTCGGCGCCACCGTGGCCGGGATCGATCCCACCGAATACCTCTACACAATGCAGACGCTGAGCATCGTGGAAGGCGCCGCCACAGCGTTATCCGCTCCCTTGATTGATTCGGTGGCGATTGCCCGGGCCCGGGCCGTGAACGAGGAGATGCGCGAGTGCCTGGAGCACTTTGACCCCGTCCGCTTCACCCGGCTCAACCAGGACTTCCACAGCGTTTTGTTCGAATACTGCCCCAACCCGCACATCCTGGACCTCGTGCACCGCGGCTGGAACCGGCTGGCAGCACTAAGGTCCTCCACCTTCCGCTTCGTCCCCGGCCGCGCCCGCGACTCTGTGGAGGAACACGAGGCACTCCTGAAGCTCATCGAAACCGGAGCAGACGCCGACTCCATTGAAAAGGCAGCCCGCCTGCACCGCTCCGCCACCCTCGACGCCTACCTCGCCCAAGCCAAGCACCAGTAAGGACTTCAACGATGACGACCTCTGCAGAAACCGCCAAGCACTACGTGCCGCAGGACCTTCCCACCCATATCCAACACTTCATCAACGGCCAATTCGTCGACTCCGTGGGTGGTAAGACGTTCGATGTGCTGGATCCGGTGTCCAACCGGAACTACGCGACGGCTGCGGCCGGCCAGAAAGAGGACATCGACCTCGCCGTGGCCGCCGCCCGCGAAGCCTTCACCAGGGGTCCGTGGCCGAAGATGAAGCCCCGCGAACGCGCCCGGATCCTGAACAAAATTGCTGACGCCGTCGAAGCCCAGGAAGCCCGGCTCGCCGAGCTCGAAACGTTCGATACCGGCCTGCCGATCACCCAGGCCAAGGGCCAGGCGCTCCGGGCGGCGGAGAACTTCCGGTTCTTCGCGGACCTGATCGTGGCCCAGTTCGACGACGCCATGAAGGTCCCCGGCTCGCAGATCAACTACGTGAACCGCAAGCCGATCGGCGTCGCCGGCCTGATCACCCCATGGAACACCCCGTTCATGCTGGAGTCCTGGAAGCTCGCCCCGGCCTTGGCCACCGGCAACACCGTGGTCCTCAAGCCCGCCGAGTTCACCCCGCTCTCGGCCTCGCTGTGGGCCACTATCTTCAAGGAAGCCGGCCTGCCCGACGGCGTGTTCAACCTGGTCAACGGCCTTGGCGAGGAAGCCGGCGACGCCCTGGTCAAGCACCCGGACGTCCCGCTGATCTCCTTCACCGGCGAGACCACCACCGGCCAGACCATCTTCCGCAACGCCGCAGCCAACCTCAAGGGCCTGTCCATGGAACTGGGCGGCAAGTCCCCTTGCGTGGTGTTCGCCGACGCCGACCTGGACGCCGCGATCGATTCGGCCCTGTTCGGGGTCTTCTCCCTCAACGGCGAACGCTGCACGGCCGGCTCCCGCATCCTGGTCGAGCGCGCGATCTACGACGAGTTCTGCGAGAAGTACGCCGCCCGGGCCCGGAACATCGTGGTGGGTGACCCGCACGATCCCAAAACCCAGGTGGGCGCCCTGGTCCACCCGGAGCACTACGAAAAGGTGGCCTCCTACGTGGAGATCGGCAAGTCCGAAGGCCGGCTCCTGGCCGGCGGCGGCCGCCCCGACCACCTGCCCGAAGGCAACTACATCGCACCCACCGTGTTCGCCGACGTCGCCCCCGACGCCCGGATCTTCCAGGAGGAAATCTTCGGACCCGTCGTCGCGATCACCCCGTTCGAGAACGACGACGAAGCCCTCGCCCTGGCCAACAACACCAAGTACGGCCTCGCCGCCTACATTTGGACCCAGAACCTCACCCGTGCACACAACTTCTCCCAGAACGTCGAAGCCGGCATGGTCTGGCTGAACAGCCACAACGTCCGCGACCTCCGCACCCCGTTCGGCGGCGTCAAAGCCTCCGGGCTGGGCCACGAGGGCGGCTACCGCTCCATCGACTTCTACACCGACCAGCAAGCCGTCCACATCACCCTCGGCTCTGTCCACACCCCCAAGTTCGGCAGCATCGAAGCCTCGGCCGCCAACGAAGGCTAGGCTCCGGCACCCAGCCTGCCCTGCCGCCGTCGTACTTATTTCGAACCCTTTCAAAGAAGAGAGACCATCATGACCAACTTCGTCCCCACCCCCACTGTCCCGGCACCAGACATCGTCCGCTGCGCCTACATGGACATCGTGGTCACCGACCTCGCCAAATCCCGCGAGTTCTACGTCGACGTCCTGGGCCTGCACGTCACCGAGGAAGACGAGAACGCAATTTACCTGCGGTCGCTGGAGGAGTTCATCCACCACAACCTGGTGCTGCGCAAGGGACCCATCGCCGCCGTCGCCGCCTTCGCCTACCGGGTCAAGTCCCCCGCCGAAGTGGACGCCGCCGAGGCCTACTACCGCGAGCTCGGCTGCCGGGTGGAGCGCCGCAAGGACGGCTTCACCAAGGGCGTGGGCGACTCCGTCCGCGTCGAGGACCCGCTGGGCTTCCCCTACGAATTCTTCTACGACGTGGAGCACGTGGAGCGCCTCACCCAGCGCTACGACCTCTACTCCGCCGGCGAACTGGTCCGCCTGGACCACTTCAACCAGGTCACCCCCGACGTCCCCCGCGGCCGCGCCTACCTCGAAGACCTGGGCTTCCGCGTCTCCGAGGACATCAAGGATGCCGACGGCGTCACCTACGCCGCGTGGATGCACCGCAAGCAGACCGTCCACGACACCGCCCTGACCGGCGGCAACGGACCCCGGATGCACCACGTCGCGTTCGCCACGCACGAGAAGCACAACATCATCCAGATCTGCGACAAGATGGGCGCCCTGCGCATCAGCGACCGGATCGAACGCGGCCCCGGCCGGCACGGCGTATCCAACGCGTTCTACCTCTACATCCTGGACCCGGACGGCCACCGGATCGAGATCTACACCCAGGACTACTACACCGGCGACCCCGACAATCCCACCATCACCTGGGACGTCCACGACAACCAGCGCCGCGACTGGTGGGGCAACCCCGTCGTCCCGTCCTGGTACACCGAAGCCTCCCTCGTCCTGGACCTCGACGGCAACCCCCAGCCCGTCATCGAACGCGAAGAGAAGAGCGAAATGGCTGTGACCGTGGGCGCCGACGGCTTCTCCTACACCCGGCCCAGCGAAGCAGCCGGGGCTGAGGGCTTCAAGCTGGGAGCGCAGCTGTAGCCATGCTCGATGCCAAGACGATTGAGGCCATCGCCGACCAACTGGTCGAAGCCGGCCGCACCCGCACCCCGGTCCCCCGGCTGACGGCCCGCTACCCGCATATGACGGTGGAGGACTCCTACGCGGTGCAGCAGTTGTGGCGGCGCCGGAACGAGGAAGCCGGCCGGACCCTGGTGGGGCGCAAGATCGGCCTCACGTCCAAGGCCATGCAGGACGCCACCGGCATCACCGAACCGGACTATGGCGCCATCTTCGACGACATGGTCCTCGAAACCGGCTGCTCCGTGGAGTGGGACCAGTACACCCACCCGCGGGTTGAAGTGGAACTGGCGTTCGTGCTCAAGGACGGGCTCAAGGGACCCGGAGTCACCATCTTCGACGTCCTGAGAGCCACCGACTACGTGGTCCCGGCCCTCGAAATCCTGGACTCCAGGATCGAGATGGAGGGCCGGACCATCGTGGACACCATCTCCGACAACGCCGCCATGGGCGCCATGGTGATCGGCGGCCGCCCGGTCAAGCCCGATGCCGTTGACCTCCGATGGGTCTCCGCCATCCTCTACAAAAACCAGACCGTGGAGGAAACCGGCGTGGCCGCCGGCGTCCTGGACCACCCCGCCAACGGAGTGCACTGGCTGGCCAACAAAATCGCAGCCCACGGGGACTCACTCAAGGCCGGGGACATCATCCTCGCCGGATCGTTCACCCGCCCGCTCTGGGTCTACAAGGGCGATACCGTCCATGCCGACTACGGACCTCTGGGGAGTGTCACATGCCGTTTCCAGTAGAAAACACCTTCCGGTCTGCTTTGGCTGAAGCCAACCGCCCGCTCGCCGGAATGTGGGTCTGCTCCGGCAGCCCGCTCATCGCCGAACTCTGCGCCGGGTCCGGGCTGGACTGGCTTCTGGTGGACGCCGAGCACAGCCCGAACGGCCTCGAATCCATCCTGGCCCAGCTCCAGGCTGTCAATGGCTACCCGGTCCAGGTGATGGTCCGGCCGCCGGTGAACGACACCGTGGTGGTCAAGCAGTATCTGGACCTGGGCGTGCAGAACCTGCTCATCCCCATGGTCAACTCCGTCGCCGAGGCGGAAGCCGCGGTAGCGGCCACCCGCTACCCGCCTGAAGGTGTCCGCGGCGTCGGGTCGGCGCTTGCCCGGGCTGCCCGCTGGAACCGGGTGCCGGATTACCTCGCCCGCGCCAGTGAGATGATCAGCGTCACCGTCCAGATCGAGTCGACGGCGGCCGTGGACTCTGTGGCAGACATCCTGAAGGTGGACGGCGTGGACGCCATCTTCATTGGCCCGTCCGACCTCGCCGCCTCCATGAGCCTGCTCGGACAGCAGGAACACCCCGACGTGCGCGCCGCCGTCGACCACTGCCTCGCCGCAGCCACAGCAGCCGGAAAACCAGCGGGCGTCAACGCCTTCAACCCGGATACCGCCCGGCACTACCTGGACAACGGCGCCAACTTCATCCTGGTGGGGGCCGACGTCGCCCTCCTCGCCCGGGGATCCGAGGCCCTCGCCAAGCAGTTCACCAAGCCCGCCGGCGAAACCCCGGTGGTTGAGCCTGTCGAAACCCGGCGGAGCTACTGACCTCTGGTCGGGCAGCGGCGTCCTGGCTGATGCCCGCCGTTCTCCCTCCGTCAACAGTCCTGCGCGAAAAGACAAGCCTCCGGCCCGGCCCGCCAGCCAGACTGGGAGCAACCCGCCGGCCATCCGGCAAGCGCCTGACTACTCGAAGTGGAGTACCCCATGGAAACCTACGATGCCCTTTTGGCGTCCATTTCTCCCGCATCCGGCACCGGCCGGACCATCCTGGACCCGGCCACCGGTGATGCCGTGGGCGAGGCACCCATCCACTCCCTCGAAGAGCTCGAACAGGCCATTACCGATGCCCAGGCAGCCCAGCCCGCCTGGGCGGCCCTGGGCCACGCGGGCAGGTCCGCTTCGCTCCTGAAAGCGGCCGAGGCCGTCGAACGCTCCGCCGAAGAGCTCGCCCGCTTGCTCTCCCGCGAGCAGGGCAAACCCCTCAACGGCCCCAACGCCCGCTTCGAAGTGGGCGCCTGCGCAGCCTGGCTGCGCGTCGCCGCCACCACCCCCTTGGAGCCGGAGACGGTGGTGGACGACGGTGAAACCCGCGCCGAGCTGCACTACAAGCCCATCGGCGTCGTGGGCGCCATTGGCCCGTGGAACTGGCCCATGATGATCACCGTCTGGCAGATCGCACCTGCCCTGCGCATGGGCAACGCGGTGGTGGTCAAGCCCTCTGAGTACACGCCGCTCGGCGTCCTGGCATTGGTGAAGGTCATCAATGAAGAACTGCCCGAAGGGCTCCTCACTGCCGTCAGCGGAGGGCGTGACGTTGGCGCCCGCCTGGCCGAACACCCCGCCATCGGCAAAATCATGTTCACGGGATCCACTGCCACCGGCAAGGCCATCATCAAATCCTCCGCGGGCACCGTCAAGCGTCTCACCCTGGAACTGGGCGGAAACGACGCCGGCATCGTCCTTCCAGACGCCGACCCCAAGGCCATCGCCGAAGACCTTTTCTGGGGCGCGTTCATCAACACCGGCCAGACCTGCGCTGCGCTCAAGCGCCTCTACGTCCACGAGGACATCTACGATGCCGTCTGCGAAGACCTCGTGGCCGTGGCCAAGGCCATGCCCATGGGCAACGGCCTGGACGAGAACAACGTCCTGGGACCGCTGCAGAACAAAGCCCAGTACGACGTCGTCGCGAACCTCGTGGAGGCGGCCAGGGCTTCCGGAGCCCGGATCCTGCTCGGCGGCAACCCTGACACCACCAAGCCGGGCTACTTCTACCCCACCACCCTGGTGGCGGACATCGACAACGACAATCCCCTGATTACGGAAGAACAGTTCGGCCCCGCCCTGCCCATCATCCGCTACAGCAGTGTGGACGAAGCCGTGGAGAAGGCGAACGCGCTCGACGTCGGACTCGGCGCCTCCGTCTGGTCCGGCAACCGGGACGCCGCCCGCGAAGTCGCAGCACGCCTCCAGGCCGGCACTGTCTGGATCAACAGGCACGGCGCAGTGGACCCGCGGATCCCGTTCGGCGGCGCCAAGCAGTCCGGCTACGGCCTGGAGTTCGGCATCGAAGGCCTCAAAGCCCTTGGCGTCCCCCAGGTCATCAACGGCTAATCGGGCTTACCCCATGGCAGGGGCGGCGGCGGTCCGGCCCGAAAGTTGGCGCCGGGCCCAGCGGGCGAGCTTCTTGCCCCTGCCCTTCCACCAGTTGTCCTCATCCTTGTCGTGATGGAGCCGGAAGATGATGGCCATCAGCACGAACATGCCCATCACCACATCAATCCAGGATGCCAGCACCAGGGCAATCAGGACCGTCACACCGCTGGCAATGATGGACGGAATGGCAAGCGTCCGGAAAACCGTGCTCGCCAGATATCGCCGGTGGGACCGCGGCACGGACAGGGCACGCACCATGTCGAAGCACACGCACACCACCACCACCGTCTGGCCGAGTGCCAGCAGGATCTGGCCGGGAATGGAGCCGCTGAACGCGGCCACAGCTTCCATGCCCGGGCTCACGGCCGGGCCCTTCTTTGAGAACCAAACATAAAAACCCCCAGAAACTTGGAACCACTGCTGCTGATCCAGCGGCAGT
Organism: Pseudarthrobacter sp. W1I19; assembly: GCF_030817835.1. NCBI lineage: Bacteria > Bacillati > Actinomycetota > Actinomycetes > Micrococcales > Micrococcaceae > Pseudarthrobacter > Pseudarthrobacter sp. W1I19. The sequence goes on along the minus strand of NZ_JAUSZR010000001.1, from coordinate 152,463 downwards.
GGTTCCATTCAAGTTTCCTGGGGTAAAAGCGTCACGAGTAGTCGGTACTCGAATTTCAGCCGGCACGCATAAAGCGGTACCTACTGGCCAATCGCCCGCGGGCGCCAGAGCACCATGGCCTGGGACCGCGGCCGGGGGCGCTGCCCGCGGGCCAGGCTGACCACGTCTCCCGCAGCGCCTGCCGCGAAGATCCGGGAATCGAATGGCTGCGGGCGGCGGCTGAGCTCCTCGGAGAGTTCCGAGACCCGGCGCTGCAGGGCGGCCACCTGGTTTTCGAGTTCCAGGATGCGCTTGATGCCTTCGAGCGAGACGCCCTCCTGCGACAGCCGCTGCACCGCGCGCAGCATGTTGACATCCCGCTGCGAGTAGCGGCGGGACTTTCCGGGCGCCCGGCTGGGCGAAACGATGCCCAGCCGGTCGTACTGGCGGAGCGTCTGGGGGTGCATGTCCGCCAGTTCAGCTGCTACCGAGATGACGAAGATCGGCTGGTCTGAGTTGATGTTCGCGGCGTTGATGTCCACGGCTCACCCGCTGCTAAAGCCGGGCCTTGGCGGCCAGGCCCTCTCGGACGTCGGCATCGGAGGTGGCTTCAGCAAATGCCTTGACCGCGGCTTCGGCGTCCTTGTTCAGGTTCTTGGGAACCGCGACGTCGATGGTCACCAGCAGGTCGCCGGTCCCCTTGGACGTCTTCACGCCTTTGCCCTTCACCCGCAGGGTACGGCCCGACGGCGTCCCTGCCGGTACGCGGACCCGCACCTTTTCGCCCTCGATGGTGGGCACTTCGATGTCGGCGCCCAGGGCAGCCTCCGGGAAGGTGACCGGAACGTGGATGCGGAGGTTCTCGCCGTCGCGCGTGTAGAACGCGTGCGGCTGGACCGAGACGGCCACCACCAGGTCGCCGTTGCCGGCAGGACCCGGCTGGCCTTTACCGCGTACCCGGACCTTCTGGCCGTCCTTGATTCCGGCGGGGACGCGGACGTCGATGACGTCGCCGCTGGGCTCGCGCAGGCCGATGGTGGTGCCGCGGATGGATCCGGCAAACGAGATGCTGGTGGACGCGGTCCGGTCCGCACCCTTCTGCGGGGCGCGCTGGAAGCCGGGAGAGCCACCGAAGCCGCCGCCGAACAGGTCGGCGAACTCGGGTGGAATGCCGCCCGCGGACGGGTTGAAGCCGCCCGCATGCCTGCCGGTGTTGCCCGTGAAGAGGCCGCCGAACAGGTCCTCGAACCCGCCATTCGCGGCACCGGCGCCACCGGGGGCGAAGCGCGCTCCGCCGCCCATCGCCCGGATGGCATCATACTGCTGCCGCTCGTCGGGATCGGAAAGTACGGAGTAAGCCTCGGAGATGTCCTTGAACTTCTTCTCGGAAGCAGTGTTCCCCGAGTTGGTATCAGGGTGGTGCTGCCGCGCAAGCTTCCGGTAGGCCTTCTTGATGTCGGCGTCGGAAGCGTCCTTGGCAACACCAAGGATCTTATAAAAGTCCTTGTCCACCCAATCCTGGCTAGCCAATGGCGTTTCCTTTCAACAATCTGTCCGAGATGACAGTTCGCGCCAATGTTCTGTCGAATCACTGCCGCGAACTGTCATCTCGATGAGGGTAATGCTACGCAGGTACGGCGACGATGACCTGGGCGGCGCGGAGGACGCGGTCGCCTGACTTGTAGCCGGACCGGAGCACCTGGCTGACGGTGTCGACTTCAAGGTCCTCGCCGGGCTGCTGGATGAGGGCCTCGTGGATGTTGGGATCAAACTCCACGCCGGTCTCATCGATGCGTACCAGGCCGTAGGTCTTCAGCGCGTTCTCCAGCTTGGTGGCGATCGCGGCGAAGGGTCCGTCCGTGAGGTCACCGTGCTGGCGGGCGGCGTCGATATCGTCCAGGACCGGCAGCAGCGAGTTCAGGACGCCGATGACGGCCATCTCCCCTGCCACGGCCCGGTCGCGTTCAACGCGCTTGCGGTAGTTGACGTACTCGGCCTGCAGGCGGAGGAGGTCGTTCTTCAACTCGGCTGCCTCGGCGCTCCCTGCGGGAACCCCTTGGGCCACGGATTCCTCAGCCGGCACCTCGACGCCGTTGAGGATTTCCTCAGCCTGGGCCAGAGCGTCGCCATCGGAGTCCTCGGAACCGGTCCCGGGGGCAGTATTGCCGCCTTCAGCGTGACCGCCCTCGGGGTGCCGGGCCTGGCCGGTCACCGGGTCAACCTTGCGGTTGTCCCGGATGACCGGTTCCTGGTGGCCGTTGCCCTGCTGCTCCGCGCGCTCCTGGCTTGTGGATGAGTTGTGCTCTTCCTCGTTACCGTGATGCGGCATGGTTACTTCTTCGCTTCGTCTTCGTCGATGATTTCGGCGTCGACGATGTCCTCGTCAGCAGCCTTGTCGCCGCCTGCGGCACCAGCGGCACCTTCAGCGCCTGCGGAAGCACCTGCACCGTCCGGCGAGCCGGCCTGGGCGTAGATGGCCTCGCCCAACTTGGTCTGCGATGCCTGCAGCTTCTCGAAGGCGGACTTCACTGCGGCGTCATCGGTGCCTTCGAGTGCCTTCTTCAGGTCGTCGACGTCGGTCTGGACCTCGGTCTTGACCTCTTCAGGCAGCTTGTCCGCGTTGTCGGCGATCAGCTTGTCCACGGAGTAGGCGAGCTGCTCGGCGGAGTTGCGGGTGTCGGTAGCCTCGCGGCGGGCCTTGTCCTCGGCAGCGTGCTCCTCGGCGTCACGGACCATACGGTCGATGTCTTCCTTGGAGAGCGCGGTGCCGCCGGTGATGGTCATGGACTGTTCCTTGCCGGTGCCCTTGTCCTTCGCGGAGACATGGACAATGCCGTTGGCGTCGATGTCGAAGGTGACCTCGATCTGCGGGATGCCGCGCGGGGCCGGGGCGATGCCGGTCAGCTCGAACGTGCCCAGCGGCTTGTTGTCGCGAGTGAACTCGCGTTCGCCCTGGAAGACCTGGATGGCCACGGACGGCTGGTTGTCGTCAGCGGTGGTGAAGGTCTCGGACCGCTTGGTGGGGATGGCGGTGTTGCGCTCGATCAGGTGCGTCATCACGCCACCCTTGGTTTCGATGCCGAGGGACAGCGGGGTGACGTCGATCAGCAGGACGTCCTTGCGCTCACCCTTCAGCACGCCTGCCTGGAGGGCTGCACCAACGGCCACAACCTCATCCGGGTTCACGCCCTTGTTCGGCTCCTTGCCGCCGGCGAGTTCCTTGACCAAGTCGTACACGGCGGGCATACGGGTGGAACCGCCCACCAGGACGATGTGGTTGATGTCGGAGAGCTTGATGCCGGCTTCCTTGATCACATCGTGGAACGGCTTCTTGGTGCGCTCCAGCAGGTCCTTGGTGAGGTCCTGGAACTTCGCGCGGGTCAGCTGCTCGTCCAGGTGGACCGGGCCGTCGGGGGTGACGGAGAGGTACTGGAGCGAGACGTTGGTGCTGGTGGAGGAGGAGAGTTCCTTCTTGGCCTGCTCGGCTGCTTCGCGGAGGCGCTGCAGGGCGATCTTGTCCTTGGACAGGTCGATGCCCTTGACCTTGAGCTGGTTCAGCAGGTAGTCAACAACGCGCTGGTCCCAGTCGTCGCCGCCGAGGCGGTTGTCGCCGGCGGTGGCGCGGACCTGGATGGTGGAGAAGTTGTCTTCGTCCTTGCCGACTTCCAGCAGTGAGACGTCGAACGTACCGCCACCGAGGTCGAACACCAGGATGAGTTCATCTTCCTTGCCCTTGTCCAGGCCGTAGGCGAGAGCCGCTGCGGTGGGCTCGTTGACGATGCGCAGGACGTTCAGGCCTGCGATTTCGCCGGCTTCCTTGGTGGCCTGGCGCTCGGCGTCATTGAAGTACGCGGGAACGGTGATCACAGCGTCGGTGACCTTTTCACCCAGGTAGGACTCGGCGTCGTTCTTCAGCTTCATGAGGATACGCGCGGAGATTTCCTGCGGGGTGTACTTCTTGCCATCGATGTCCACCTTCCAGTCAGTGCCCATGTGGCGCTTGACCGAAGCGATGGTGCGCTCGATGTTGTTGACGGCCTGGCGCTTGGCGATCTCGCCGACCAGCACCTCGCCGGACTTGGAGAATGCAACGACGGACGGCGTGGTGCGGCCACCCTCGGCGTTGGCAATAACGGTGGGCTCGCCACCTTCGAGAACGGAGACGACGGAGTTGGTGGTTCCGAGGTCGATACCTACTGCACGTGACATGTGTTGCTTCCTTCTTTCCTTGGAAACTTGCTGGCGCCCCGATGATTGAGCGTTCTGCACTCAACTTTACTCAGGGCGTCGGCGATGTCAATCCAAGTTGAGTGAAGTACGCTCAACTTCGGTTTTGGCAGGAGGTGGGAAGGCTGTCCTTTCCTACGATTCCGGCCTCAACGGCCGACGGCGGTCCTCCGTTCGCTCTTGGAGAACCGCCGTCGGGCTGCTTTACTTGCGGGTTGCCTGCCGCTGCTACCTGTCGTTGTCAGTATGGCCGTGCAGGGGACCCCGCTCTTCGGCGGTGGTGTTCACCTGCCCGTCAGTGAGCCGCTCCCGGACAGCGTCCGCTTCATGGGCCGCCCCGACAGTACCGGCGTCACCGTAGTCACCGTCCTCGTATTCGCCATCTTCAAGGTCTTCCGCGGGCGTAGTGGCAGTGCCCGCGTCGCCGTAGTTGCCGGAAACATACTGCCCGCCCTCACCCTCCAGACCGGGGGCGGTGCTTCCCCTGCGGGCCTCCTCGCCGGGAATTTCCGGGTTTTCAGTCATGGTGCATCTCTCCTTTGAGTTCCGCGTCCATGCGGGCGCACTTGAAGTCTAATCAGCGCGAACTTCGGCCAACAGGGGCTGCAGCAACCCTCAGCCCTCTTGGCCGGACAGCCCCGTTACACCCGGCAGCCGTGTCACGCAGAGCACGCTTTTGGTCCGCCAGGTCAGCTGCCGGCCCGGAAATCCCGGAGCGCGTGTTCATCAGAATCCATAAGCATGCCCTGCGTGACGACGGAGGCAATTACCGGCGGCCGGCGTCTTCAAGATCGGTTTCGGGGCTGCCGCTGGAATCGCGCTGCGCGGCCCCATCCAGCTCCGGCCGGCCCAGCTTTCCGGGCCACCAGATCCGCGGACCAATGTCGTAAGCAAGGGCGGGCACCAGCAGCGACCGCACCAGCACGGTGTCCAGCAGCACTCCAAAGGCCACGATGAAGGCGAGCTGCACCAGGAACATGATCGGGATGACGCCGAGTGCGGCAAACGTGGCGGCCAGGACAACTCCTGCCGACGTAATCACGCCGCCGGTCACGCCAAGCCCGCGCAGGATGCCGGGCCGGGTGCCGTGCTTCAGGGATTCCTCGCGGACCCGGCTCATCAGGAAGATGTTGTAGTCCACGCCCAGGGCCACCAGGAACACAAAGCCGAACAGCGGAACGGTGGCATCCGCGCCCGGGAAGCCGAAGATGTTGTTGAAGACGAAAGCGGAGACTCCCATGGCCGCGGCGTAGGACAGCACCACCGAGAGCACCAGCAGGACCGGCGCCACAACGGAGCGCAGCAGCAGCATCAGGATCAAAAGGATCACGATCAGGACCACCGGGAGGATGATCACCAGGTCCCGCTGCGCGGTGGTGTTGGTATCCAGCGCGGTCGCGGTCACGCCGCCCACGAGCGCACCGGAGTCGACAGCCTTAACCTCGACGCGGAGAGCCTTGACGGTCTCCTCAGCCTCCAGCGAATCCGCTGCGTTGTTCAGCGTGGCGTTGATCAACACCTTTCCGTCGCGGACATCCGGGGCGCTGGGAGCTCCCGGGGCTCCGGTGATGGGCACCGAACCTTGGGCCAGCAGATAAGCCTCGCCCACGCCGTCGGCCGCCTTTACCGTGTCCAGCACCTCCTGCGCCTTCCCCTGGTCCGCCACTACGACGGCGGGGCTGCCGCTGCCGGCGTCGAAATGGCGCGCTAGCGCGTCCTGGCCGTCCACGGCGTTGGACGCCGTAAGGATAACGTCCGTCTGCGGGACGCCGTTGGCCTTCAGCTGGAGCAGGCCGCCTGCGGCAACCACCAGCAGCAGGACCGAGGCCACCCAGACAGTTCTCGGCCGCCGTGAAACCAGGGAGCCGGTAGCACGCCACAAACCCTTCTGGCCTTCGAGCCCGGTGACAAGCTCGGGCTCACGCTGGTCCGCCGGGACGAGCTTGGGCCGGAACGGCCAGAATGCGGCGCGGCCAAGGAGCGCCATCAGGGCGGGAAGCAGTGTGAGGGCAGCGAACAGCGAGCAAAGGATTCCGGCCGCGGCCACGGGACCCAGCGCCTTGTTCGAGTTCAGGTCTGAGAACAGCAGGCACAGGAGCGCGATGATCACGGTGGCACCGGAAGCCAGGATGGGCTCGAAGGAGGCCTTCCAGGCTGCCAGCACGGCGGCGGTGCGGTTGGTGGTGTGGGTCAAGGCTTCCCGGAACCTCGCCACAAACAGCAGGGCGTAGTCCGTGGCAGCACCGATTACCAGGATGGACAGGATGCCCTGGCTTTGCCCGTTGAGCTGGATCCACCCGGCCTTGGCCATGCCGAAAACCAGCAGGATGGCCGCGCACAGGGCGAAGACAGAGGTCAGCAGCACCACGATGGGCAGCAGGAGCGAGCGGTACACCACCAGCAGGATCACAAAAACAGCTCCCAGCGCCACCAGCAGGAGGATCCCGTCGATGCCGGCGAACGCCGCCGTGAGGTCAGCTGCGAGTCCCGCGGGCCCGGTGACATACGTTTTGATGCCCTCCGGGGCCGACTCGGCGGCAGTATCCCGCAGTTCCCGGACCACCTCCTTCACCTCTTTGGAAGAGTCGATCGGGACGATGAACTGCACCGCCTTGCCGTCCTCTGACGGGATGGGCCCGATGACCGCGCTGCCCGCCTGGATCCCTTCCAGCTCTGTGCGGAGGGTTGCCGCCTCGGCGAGCTGCGCGGGACTTAGGGGCTGGTCGGCTTCGAGGACGATAACGCCGGGCACCTCGTCCGAATCGCGGAACTTCGATTGCCAGTCCTGGGCCGCGGTGGCCTCAGCACTGGCAGGCAGGAACGATGCCTGATCGTTGGACGAAACCTCGTCCAAGCGGCCGAAGGTGGGGCCGCCCACGCCCGCAAGCGCCAGCCAGGCCAGCACGAGGATGACGGGGACCAGCCAGCGCAGCCAGAATGGCACGCGCTCTTTGGCGGGGGAATGGAATTTCATGATGCCTTCCGGACAGTCGCTGGAGTAGGATTGATTCCATCCTAGAGTATCTCCATGATAGAGATAAGTGCTGAGCTAGCTTTTTCTTTTCACGACCGATACCTGAGCGCCCACGCGGCTGAAGTAATATCCGTCAGTACGGCCGGACGCTGGAGGCGCTCTGGCCGGCAAGACTTCTTATGCGGCAGAATATGGAGGTGGACGTGGCTGGCAACCGGACTCCCGCCGCGCCCGAAACTCCCCAGGGAGGACCTCCCCAAGGCAGCCCTCGCGGGAGCGGCGCCGGCCCCCACCCGCTGATCCGGCTCCTTCAGGAGTTCACGCTCGAAGCCAACCGCTACGTGGACGCGGCGGGCGGACGGAAGGACATGCACCGGACGGACCTGAATGCGCTGGCGGTCATCATGCGCCACACCGCAAGCGGCGGCAGCGTCACGCCCGGGCTGCTGCGGAAGGAGCTGAACCTCAGCTCTCCGGCCACCACCGCCCTGATTGACCGGCTGGACAACTCGGGACATGTGGTGCGGGAACGGGACAGCTCCGACCGCCGGCAGGTCCACCTCCGGATGACGCCCAAGGCCTTCGAGGAAGGGGGCGCCATCTTCGCTCCGCTCGCACGCCACATGGGCAGCGCGATGGCCCACTTCTCCCCGGAGGAACTGGAAACAGTCACCCGCTTTATGACCGCGATGGTGGAAGCCACGGTGGCGGCCCGGGAAGAACCGCCCGCCGCGCCCAACTGACTGGCACTTAAGGTCCCCAAACAGGCTTTTCGCGACGTTAAATGCAACCCAGTTGGGGGTAGCGTTTGGTTATGAGTGCGCAGCAGCCCGAAGACGACGTTTACACGCACGGCCACCACGAGTCGGTGGTCCGCGCCCATGCCGCCAGGACCGCCGAGAATTCGGCCGCGTTTGTCCTGCCGCACCTCACGCCCGGGACGGACCTGCTCGACGTCGGCTGCGGCCCGGGCAGCATCACCTGCGATTTCGCGGGGCTGGTAAGCCCCGGCAGGGTCATCGGCCTGGACCGCTCGCCGGACATCATCGCCCAGGCCAAGGCCCTCGCCGTCGAGCGTGAAGTAGCGAACGTCGAATTCGTCGCCGGCAACATCTATGACCTCCCCTTCGAGGACGAGACGTTCGACGTCGTCCACGCCCACCAGGTGCTCCAGCACCTGACTGATCCCGTGGAGGCGCTGCGGGAGATGCGCAGGGTGGCAAAACCCGGGGGAATTGTGGCGGTGCGCGACGCCGACTTCCACGGCATGAGCTGGTACCCCGCCATCCCTGAGTTGGATGAGTGGATGGAGCTTTACCAGCGCATCGCGCGCAGGAACGGAGCAGAGCCCGACGCCGGGCGGCGGTTGGTGAGCTGGGCCCAGTCAGCGGGCTTCACCGACGTCGCGCCCACCAGCAGCAACTGGCTTTACGCCACGGGGCAGCAGCGGCGGTGGCAGGCGCGCGTCTGGGGCGAGCGAGTGCTCCATTCCGCCTTCGCAGAGCAGGCGCTCGAATACGGCTTCGCCAATCCTGCGGACCTGGCCAGGATCTCTGCCGGATGGCACCGCTGGGGCTCCACGGACGACGGCTGGTTCCTGATTCCCAATGGCGAGGTCATCGCGCGGGCCTAGTCAACTGCAAGCGGAAGTGCCGATATCCACATAGCCACTTTGCGGGCTGCCGCTGGTTGCTGCTTGGGAATATCGTCGGCCCATGAGCTACTACGGCGACAACGAATACTGGGCAGAACCTTACATCGCGGAGGTTGACCAACTAGACTTGGTCAACATGGGACAGTACAACGTCCAGGAAGCAAAAACGCGTTTGTCCGAGCTGTTGAACCAGGTGGAAAACGGCGAGGACGTGGTCATTGCCAAAGCAGGAAGGCCTGTTGCCCGGCTGGTAAAGATCGAACGCCCGCATAAGCGGGAACTGGGGTTCCTGGGCCCCCTTCACATTCCTGACGAGTTCTACGAGCCTTGGAGCGAAGCGGAGATGGGGGCTGCGGAATGATGCGGCTCCTCCTGGATACCCACGTTTTCCTGTGGGCGGTCGCGGAACCCAAGCTGCTGTCCAGCAAAGCCAGGAGTTCCATTACCAAACTGGAAAACCAAATCTTCGTCTCACCGGTCACCGCTTACGAGCTGTCCCATAAGCACCGGCAAGGAAAATTGCCCTTTGGAGCGGCAATTGTCACGAGCTTTGGCCGGCAGGTTGCCCACCTCTACGCCTCTGAGCTCGCCGTCTCGTCTCCCCACACCCTCGCCGCGGGACAACTGGACTGGGACCACAAGGATCCCTTTGACCGAATGCTCGCTGCCCAGGCGATGGTGGAGGGGCTTACCCTCGTTACCGCAGATGAAGACCTGCAGGCGTTCGGACCCGTGGCAACCCTCTGGTGATTGCCGCACTAAACTTGGCTGGTGCAATTTTCCCTGTGGCTCACCCTGGCCGGCGCCGGCGTCCTGATCAGTTTCACACCCGGCGCAGGAGCCATCAACACCATGAGCAATTCCCTGAGCGCCGGGTTCCGGCGCTCCATGTGGGGAATCCTCGGCCAGCAGGCAGCACTGGTGATCCACGTAGTGATCGTGGCCCTAGGCGTGGGCGTCCTGGTGGCCAGCTCGCCCATCGCCTTCAACGTCATCCGGTACTCAGGCGCCGCCTATCTGGTGTATCTGGGCATCAGGCAGTTCCTCGCCAAGCCCGACCTCGAGCAGGAGAAAATTGCCGGCCTTCAGAACGAGCCCGCCTGGTCCATCTTCCGGCGCGGATTCTGGGTAAACCTGCTGAATCCAAAGGCCATCATCTTCTTCCTGGCCTTTATGCCCCAGTTCATCCGGCCCGAACAACCCCTCCTGGCCCAGTACGCGGTGCTGACGGCAACGATCGTCGTCATCGATGTCCTTGTGATGTGGTTCTTCTTCGCGGCGGCCGCCAGATCCTTTGAGCGGTTCACCCACAGCGCGCGCGGGCAGCTGGTCCTCAACCGGTCCTTCGGCGCGCTGTTTGTGGCAGTGGGAATCCTGTTGGCCTTCCTCCACTGAGCTTCCACTGAGCGCCCTGCCCCCTGCACGCAGCAGGGGAATGACGGATAAGCACAGCTTCTTTACAAAACAGTCAACCTTTGTGAACCGGTGGCTAGCCAACGGGCCTGTTAGCGCTCATGCTTAGTTTATGAACTCAGCGTCGAGCCCATACCGTGTTATCGCCGTCTGCACCGGAAACATCTGCCGGTCCCCCATGGCTGAGCTGATGCTCGCCGCGGCCCTGGAACGCGAAGGGCTTGAGGGCCTGGTGGCCGTTGATTCTGCGGGCACTACCGGCTATGAGGCAGGGCGGCCGATAGACCCGCGCGCAGCCCGGCGCCTCGGCGCGACGCAGCTCAACTGGGACAAACACATCGCCCGCCAGTGGCAGCACTCGTGGTTCCGTGAACGGGACCTGATCCTCGCCCTGGACATTGACCACCACGCCTGGCTCAGCGAGTCCGCCCCGGACCAGGAATCCAGGAACAAAATCCGCATGCTGCGCAGCTTTGATCCGCGCCTGGCGGACAAAGACCTGCTGGACCAGGGCATTGAGGACCCCTGGTACGGCGGGCAGGCCGACTTCGACGTCGTATGGCACCAGGTCCATAACGCCCTGCCCGGTCTGGTGGAATACATCAAAGGGGCCGTCCTGGAAAACACGCAGCTCCAGCGGCAGGGCTGACGGGAAAGCAGCCCCGACCACAGCGCTACAGGCGGGTGGACAACCAGCGCCGCCCGCCAATCGGAGCCAGCCAGGCTTGGCTTGTATTGAGAATGGTTCTCAATTAGTCTGGTTGGCATGACCCTCCTTGTCGTCAGTTCCCTCGATGCACTCTGCCGGCAGCAGGCGTGCGAAGACCTCGCGGCAGCCCGTCCCGGCAGCCTGGTGGTCCTTCACGACCTCCTGGAGAGCGGACTCGTGATCCGCCGGGTCTTCAGCGGCCGCATCCTCCTTGAACGCGAGGAGACCACGCTGGAGCACGGATGCCTCAGCTGCGCAGTACGGCTGGACCTGGTGCCCAGCATCGAGAGGCTGCTCAAAAAAGCCGCAGGCCCGATCATCATCGGCCTTCCCCCTGGCGTACCCTCCTCAGCGGCGGTGTCCGCATTACGGCGCACCCTATCCCGGCCGGCATCCGTAGGTTCGGTGGTCCTCGCCTGCTCTCCCGACGCCCTGGAGGACAACATCTGGGAAGCCCACACCCTCTTTGAATCAGGGTTCACCCCGCTGCCGGAAGAGGAACGGACACCGGGTGAATTCCTGCTGGGTGAACTCGCCTTCGCAGATACCGTGCTCCTCACCGAGCCGGACATTGTTCCGCCGGATCCCCTGGGCCGGGAGCGCGGCCTGCACCTGATCCCTGAACTAGCTCCGCATATTGAGGTGGCGCATGACGCGGCGGCTGTCCGTGCGGGACTGCACCGCTACAGAGATGCGGTGGCCAGGACGGCACCCGGGAACGCTTTTATGCCCACCCGGTCCTCCGGCACACCCGGCTCGCCGTTCGCCACCATGTTCCAGAGGGTGGAGCGCCCCCTGCACCCCGGGAGGTTCCGGCAGGTGCTGGCAACACTCGCGGAAGGGTGCTGCGTCCTGCGCGGCCAGCTGTGGATGGCCTCCGCACCCGCATGCCGGATAGCAATCCAGGGCATCGGCCCCCGCGTGTGGCTGGAAAACCTGGGGCCATGGCCGGAAGGCGCTCCAGCCGGCGGGGTGAAGCGGACGGCCCAGGAGCCGGCCGCGACCGTCATCGCCGCTACGGGTGAGGGCCTGGACGCGGACGAGTTCGAGCAGTTACTTGTCTCCTGCCAGCTCACGGACGAGGAACTCGCCGCTGGCGGCAATGGAATGCACGATCCCTTTGGACTGTTCCCACTCGAGGAAAGCACGCCCCCAAAGGGAACTGCCAGCTAGCCCGGCGCCTGTACGAGCAACCAAACCACCAACATTCAAAAAAAGGAGCACATCGTGAAGGTCAGGAATTCACTCCGCGCACTGAAGAAAATCCCGGGCGCCCAGATTGTCCGGCGGCGCGGAAAGACGTTCGTCATCAACAAGAAGAACCCGCGGATGAAAGCCCGGCAGGGATAACGGTACGCTCTAATCCATGAGCCCAGCCCCCGTCATCATTGCCATCGACGGGCGCTCGGGCGCGGGGAAGACCACTCTCGCCGTCGAACTGGCGGCACGGCTGCGCGCCCACCACAAGGTTTCTCTGTTCCACCTCGAGGACATCTACCCGGGCTGGAACGGGCTGTTGGCGGGCATCGACCGCTACGTCACCACGGTCCTGGAACCCCTGAGCCGTGGTGACGCTGCCACCTGGACCAGCTGGGACTGGGAAAGGCATTACGACGGCGACTCCCGCGTCACGCTGCCCGCCGAGATTGTGATCGTTGAGGGAGTGGGCGCGGCCGCCGCCGCGGCACGGCCCCTGCTCAGCGCCGTTGTCTGGGCGGACTCCCCGGATGACATCCGACGGAGCCGCGCCCTGGAGCGCGACGGCGGAACCTACGAACCCTACTGGGACCAGTGGGCGGCACAGGAAGAGGAGTGGCTGGGCGGCGACGACGTCCCGCAGCACGCAGACGTACGGGTGCTCAACCGCGCCGACGGGTCCGCCCCAACGGACGTGCTGCAGCTCCTTCCATACGTTCCCGCCCTGGCCCCCGTGCTGTCCCCTGAACTCTCGGCCCGGCGCGGCCTGGGTATGCATGCCGAACGTCTGGACGCGCGCCCGGATGCCGCCACCCTGTTCAACGCCCTCTATGGCACTTCCGCCAACGCCGCCTGGCTGGACTCGTCCAACGCCGGCGCTCCGGCCGTGAGCTTTCCCAAGGCTCGCCATGCTGCCCCCGCCAGGGAGGACCAGGCCGAATCGGCCGCCGCTGAACGCAGCCGCTTCAGCATCATGGCGGACGACGGCGGGCTGTTGGGCCAGAAGCTGTCGCACCGTTCAGGCGTCAACAGTATCCAGGCCGGCTGCGCGTCGGCCACCATGGAAGGCCCGTTCTTCCGCTGGCTGGACACCGTGTGGGGCGACGCGTCGGTCAGCACCCCCAATGGCTACCCCGGCGAATTCACGCTGGGCTGGCTCGGATGCCTGGGCTACGAACTCAAACGGGAAACCGGCGGAACTGATTATTCCGCCCCCACCCCCGATGCTGCCCTGATCTTCGCAAGCAGGGCCGTGGTCCTGGACCATGCCGAAGGCACCGCGTGGTTGCTGGCCCTGGACGCACCGGATGGCCAGGATTGGCTCGATAAGGCCCGCACGGCCGTCGAAGAGGCTGCCGGCCACGAAGCCCGGGTGGGTCATGCCACCCAGGCCGGCGGCAGCACCGGCGTCGTCCTTTCCCAAGCGGCCAGGTTCGTAAGCCGCGATACCGGCGCAGCATACCGGGAGAAGATCGCGGCCGCCCAGTACGAAATTGCCGGGGGGAATACCTACGAGGTCTGCCTGACCACCACGTTGTCAGCCCGGATTCCCGCAGCCGCGCTGGACCCCTGGCAAACGTACCTGGCCCTGCGCCGCAAGAACCCGGCACCGTTTGCCAGCTACCTCCGGTTCGGCAGCCTGGCGGTAGCCAGCACCTCCCCCGAGCGCTTCCTGAAGATTGCGTCCGACGGCGGCATGCGCGCCGAACCCATCAAGGGAACCCGCGGCCGTTCCTCGAGCCCGGCTGAAGACACAGCGCTGCGCACCGACCTTGCCACGTCCCTGAAGGACCGGGCCGAGAACATCATGATCGTGGACCTGCTGCGGAACGACCTCAGCCACTTCGCCGTCCCCGGCTCCGTGACTGTCAGCAGGCTCTGCGCGATCGAAAGCTATGCCACCGTCCACCAGATGGTGAGCACCATCGACGCCCAACTGCAGCGCGGATCGTCCCGGGCCGAGGCCGTGGCAGCCTGCTTCCCGGCAGGCTCCATGACCGGCGCGCCGAAAATCAGCACCATGGCCATCCTGGACCGGCTGGAAGGCGGCTCACGCGGGCTTTATTCCGGGGCCATTGGCTACTTCTCACTGAATGGCGCCACGGACCTCGCCGTCGCCATCCGCACCCTGGTGATCAACGGCGGAGGTGACGGGACCGTGGATCTGACCCTCGGCGTCGGCGGCGCCATCACGGCCGATTCAGTCCAGGACGAGGAATACGAGGAAATCCGCACCAAGGCTTTCGGCGTCCTCTCCACGCTGGGCGCAGAGTTTCCCGACGCCTGACCCCCGAGTTTTTGTCCAGATATGCAGGGGGGTGGAGGCCTCCGAAGTCGGCATACGTGGACAAAAACTCCTTATTGGACCGTCGCCGTCAGCCGCGCCACGTTGTCCACGTACCGCGTGGCCAAGGGCCGCTTGATCCAGTCGGCCAGCCTGAGCTCATGCGAGATGTCCCGGTAAGTGTCCTCGATGGCGCGCATCTTGGTGACGATGTCCTCCCCCAGCAGCATCACCGACACCTCAAGGTTGAGCGAGAACGAGCGCATGTCCATGTTGCTCGAACCCAGCACCGCAATCTCGTCGTCAATGGTGAAGTGCTTGGCGTGGAGCACAAACGGAGCCTTGTACAGGTAGATCCGGACGCCGGCCTCCAGCAGGGCCTCATAGTATGAGCTCTGGGCGTGATGGACCAGGAACTGATCGCCCTTCTCCGAGACGAACAGCTCCACATCCACGCCCCGCTGGGCGGCAGTGGTGATGGCGTAGAGAAGGGAATCGTCCGGGACGAAGTACGGGCTGCAGATAGAAATCTTGTGCTGGGCCGAATAGATGAGCGTGTTGAACAGCCGCAGATTGTTCTCAGTGATGAAGCCCGGGCCGCTGGGCACTACCTGGGCCGTGACGTTGCCCGGATGCGGGTTGGCCGGGAGCTGCAGCTGGTGCTCCAGGGACTCGTCGGTTTCGCTCAGCCAGTCCGTGGCAAAAACCACGTTCAGGGTGGTGACGATGGGTCCGCGCAGGCAGGCCATCAGCTCCACCCATTCACGGCCGGCCTTCCGGTGGCGGGGGTTGTTGTAGGAGGGCTCGATCAGGTTCTGTGAGCCGGTGAAGGCGATTTCGCCGTCGATCACCATGATCTTGCGGTGGTTGCGCAGGTCCGGCCGGCGCCACTGGCCATGGATGGGGAGCAGCGGAAGCATCCGCTTCCACTGGATTTTGCCGGCCCGAAGCCGCTTGAGCAGGTTCCGGTAGCCCTTCACGCGAAGGGTGCCGATGTGGTCGAACAGCACCCGGACTTCCACGCCGCGTTCGGCGGCTTCCTCCAGGGCGGTCATCAGGTCGTCAGTGATGTGGTCCGTGCTCATGATGTAGAACTCGGCGTTAACGAACTTCTTCGCGTTCCGCACCGCCTTGGTCATCTCAAGGATAGAGTCCGGGTAGCCCGGGATCAGGTCCACGGAGTTGCCGTCCACCATCGGCAGGGAACCCAGCCGCCGGTTCAACTCCGCAGCGGAGCGCACCCATTCCGGTCCGGGATAGTCGCTTTCGACGTCGGCCAGCGAGGAAATACCGGCCCGCACCCTTTCGTTGACCTGTTGCTGCTGCTGCCGGCGGCGGCTGGACAGCTTAAAGTTGCCGAACAGCAGGAACAGGATGATGCCCACGAACGGGACAAAGAAGATGCCCAGCAGCCATGCCATTGCGGTAGTGGGCCGGCGGTTGCCCGGGATGATGCCCACCGCGAGCACCCTGATCACCAGGTCGGCGACGGCCAGCAGCACCACCACCCACGTCGGCGCGGTGCCGGCAAGCGAAAATGGCCACAACACGTGAATAACCCCCGGAAGACGGCTCCCGGCGGACGGGTTCCGGCCAGGGCACTCCGCCCAGCTTATCCGTGAGCGCCGCACTAAGCTGGACCCATGACCTCTCCAGCCGCCGTGGTTCTCGCCTTCCTCGATCCCGCCTTCCCCGACGGCCGGTTTGCCGATGCGTCCAGGCCCCAGCTGCTGGTGACGGACCAGGGCGCCACCCGGGGCGACGGAATCTTTGAGACCATGCTCGCCGTGGGGGGTACCGTCCGGAAGATCCAGGCGCACCTGAACCGCCTTGCCGGTTCCGCTGAGGCGCTGGATCTGGCCATTCCCGGCGAGGACGAGTGGCGCCGCGCCATCACCGCAGCCGTGTCCGAACACCGGGCCCAACACCCGCCCGCCTCCGCCACCGACGACGAACTGGTGGTGAAGCTCGTGGCGACCCGCGGTGTGGAGGGCGCGTCCACTCCTACCGCCTGGGTCCAGGTGTCCCCTGCCGGTGCTGCCGGCCGCCGCCAGCGCGAGACCGGCATCGACGTCATTCTGCTGGACCGCGGCTACGACAGCGATGTTGCCGAGCGCGCCCCCTGGCTGCTGCTGGGTGCCAAGACCCTCTCCTACGCCGTCAACATGGCCGCCCTCCGTTACGCCCGCAAGCAGGGCGCCGACGACGTCATCTTTACTTCCTCAGACGGCCGCGTCCTGGAGGGCCCCACGTCGACCGTGCTGATGGCACACGTGGAAACGCCCGACGACGGCAGCTCCGTTAAGCGCCTCATCACACCCCTGCTGGACAGCGGCATCCTCCCCGGCACCTCTCAGGGCGCGCTGTTCGCCGCTGCCAAGGCCGCCGGCTGGGAGTTGGGCTACGGGCCGCTGGAGCCGCAGGACCTGCTGGACGCCGACGCCGTCTGGCTGATCTCCAGCGTGCGGATGCTGGCGCCGGTAAACCGGATCGATGGCAAGGAAATCGGCACGCCGTCGGTGCAGAAGGAGCTGACTGCCGAGCTGAACGAGCTTTTCACCGGCATTCAGTAACCTTCCCTGGGGACGAAGCCTGGCCTTAGGGTATGGTTCATGAACTCTGACGCAGAGCAAACCGGGAAACTGACCTTTGACCACTGCTGGGAACTGCTTGAAGGTGACACCCTGGGCCGGCTCGGCCTGGTTGTGGACGGACACCCCGAGATTTTCCCGGTCAATTACGTGGTGCACCGCCGGAGCATTGTCTTCCGGACCTCCGGCGTGACCAAGCTGTGGAACGCCAAGGAGGAACGGCCGGCTGCCCTTGAGATCGACGGCTACGACCCCCACACAGAAGAGGCATGGAGCGTGGTGGTCCGCGGGGATACGAACATCGTCGAGGACCAGGCTGACAAGGACGCCGTGGACAGCCTGGGGCTGGAGCCGTGGCAGCCGGGCGAGAAAGCCCACTACATCAGATTGTCGGCGCGGGCGCTGACGGGCCGCCGCTTCAAGGTGAACACACCGGACGTCTGGAACACCCGCAGTATTGACCGGCGGCGCGCGTCCTTCGAGTAACGCGTCGGGTCAGCAGCCCCTCGTCCAGCGCGCGTTCCTTTAGGCGGACGCGCGGGCAGGCTTCTTGGAGAGCTGCGCTTCAAGCCCTGACAGCAGGATGGTCAGTCCCTGGTCCAGCTCTGTTTCCCCGTCGTATTCGGAAAGATTCGGCGCCAGCGCCCTGAGTCGGGGAAATTCCTTGGCCGGGAGCCGGTGCAGCCCCAGCCGCAACAGTGCTTCGTTTTCTTCCGGATCCACCACATATTCCTGCAATTCGTTCAGGATGTGGCCGTAGAGGAAGCCGTAGTAAGCGCGGTAAACGTGCAGTGCATCAGCGGGGTTGAAGCCTGCGCCAATCAGCAGGGAGAGGATCTGCTCCAGCGGACGCAAGGTGCCCAGCGGTCTCAGCCCAAGTGGCGTGGAGAGCGGCCTCGTGACCAGCAGCGGGACCACGTTCGGGTGCTTGAGCGCGAGCCGCCGCAGGTCATGTGCGATTCTGCGGAGTTGGGCTTTCCAGTCGGGGTCCTCCGCATGGATGGGCAAGTCATTGAGCACCAACTCCGAGACGCCATCCAGCAGCGCGGCCCTGTTTTCGGCATAGCGGTAAAGGCTCATGGGATCGCGGCCCAGCTCTTGCCCCAGGCGTCGCATGGTAAGAGCTTCCAAGCCCTCCGCGTCCACAACTTCCAGGGCTTTGGTGAGCACGGCTTCCCTGCTCAGCCGCTCCTTCCGGACATGGCCTTGTGTGGCTGAGGCCTTCGCGGCTGACATAGTTTTCCAATCTGGGGCGGGAAGCAAGTACGTACTTGAAGTAATTCCAGACGCTTGCCGTATCTGTAGTCTACGGGTAAAGTCTACAGCGTAGATGCGGTGTTGGCGCCGCTAGAAACCTATCGATTCCA
Organism: Pseudarthrobacter sp. W1I19; assembly: GCF_030817835.1. Lineage (NCBI taxonomy): Bacteria > Bacillati > Actinomycetota > Actinomycetes > Micrococcales > Micrococcaceae > Pseudarthrobacter > Pseudarthrobacter sp. W1I19. The sequence continues at coordinate 134,068 of NZ_JAUSZR010000001.1, read as the reverse complement.
GAAGACTCGATAAATACTCCATTGCCTTGTGCACGGCTTTGAGGTTCCCGCTGCTGTAGCCGAACGGCGGCACCACGCACGTAGCGAAGGGACGCCGTCATGGCACATTCGCAATTCGACACTTTCCTCCAAGAAGCCACCCACCTGGATAAGGCGTACGACCACAGCCTCGACGATGACCGGCTTTACGGCCTGTATACGAGTTGGTGCTTTATCAACCAGCAGAAGCCCGGCAACGAGTCTGTTTTCTGGGCGGCCATGAAACACCGCATGCCCGCAGGCCACAGCGGCCTGCGCATGAAGGGCCCCGCAGCCGCCGATTACATCCTGACAAGCTACCCAGGGCTCGTCTAAGAGCCCTGACATGCGCCAAAAAGGCGTGAACAGCTGTCCCCGGCGGGACAAGTGTTCACGCCTTTCGCGATTAAAGTCCTTGGGTGCAGCCCGGGCGGCCCCTGGCGAACCCCTCAGGTGGGGATGATGCGGAAGAGGAACCGGGTCCGGACCATCACCCACAGGAGCCCGAGGACCAGTGCGTACGCTGCCGTGTTGATCCAAATGTCGTCCTGGCGAAGTGCCGGGATATTGGCGATCACCGCGATCAGGACCACATGGATGATGAAAACGTACAGGGTTGCCCGGCCCAGCGGAATCAGGAACCAGCCCAGGGCGCGTGCCACCGGCTTCCAGTAGGCCGTCAGGAATGCATAAGCGCCTACCACCAGCACCAGGACGTTCAGGAGCCGGCCCGGAGCCAGATAGGTGCGGCCGAAGAAGAGCTCGTACATGCTCCGGTACACCGTGTCCGGAATGATGGCCAGCCGTACGTCCAAGCCGTTGGCCAAATACGGGTTGCCCCAGGACAGAAACGCGAAGGCGAAGGCGGCAGCCGTGCAGGCCGCCACAACCCAAGTGTGGTCAGTGAGCCATGAGACGATGCGGTGCCGGTGGAACCCGGCCACCAGGCCGACCACAAACAGGACCTGCCAGACCAGCAACGGGAATGAGTCCTCAAACTGCGAGGGCAGGATCCGGAACCTGGTGACAGCCCCCACCCCGTACAGGGCCAGAGTGCCCGCCAGCACCCACACGGCTTTGCCCCGGTTGAGGGCGGCAAGGATCAGCGGACTAACGAGCAGCAGCACCACGTAGAGGCCCATGACGTTGAACTGCCAGGGGCCGAATTGCAGCAGCAGGATGGCGGGCAGGACCTGCGGGGGCACGGGGAACTGAAACAGCGATTCCATTCCGGAATACAGATCATAGGTGCGGCCGGTACCGTTGTGGCCCGCGCCACCGGTTCCCTGGTCAACGAAGGTGGTGAGTGTATCCGTCTGGAATATTGGCAGCAGCGAGATCAGGAAGACGGCGATCAGCACGGCGAGCGCGGTCACATAGAGCTTGCCTGCCCGGCGTGACGTGAGGTCCACCACGGTGCCGAAGTCCGCGTTCACCCTGGGTCCGGAGACCATGCCCACCACGAGGCCGGAGAAGAGGACAAAAAGCTCGGCTCCGGAAACGAAGCCCACCGTTTCCTGCGTCAACAGCTGGAACAGCGACGTCATGCCCAGGTGGTTCACCACCACAAACACAATGGCCATGCCGCGCAGCAGGTCCACCCGGGAATCCCGTTTTGAAGGATCCGAGTATCTCCAGGCAGTCGCCGTGTTCACCCTGCGGGGGACCTGCCACAACGCCACCAGGAGGATGATCAGTGCCGCAGCCACAGTCCAGGCGCCGGCGCCCGTGAGGGTGTTGGCGCGGACGTATCCGCTGCCGGCGGCGACCTGGGTGACGGGGCCGGTAACCATGGGGGAAGCCTCGAGCCGGTCCCGGGCGGCGGCCGCAACGGCGGGGTTTCCGGTGAGCAGCCAGTCAATGCTTGCCACACCGGTGTCCCTGGTGCTTGTCCGCTCGTCCCAGACCACGGCCGCCGTTTTGGCGAAGTCCGTGGAGGTGGCCGCACCCAGGACCTGGTCCCACCAGGCCACTTTGATGTCCACATCCGAGGCGCCGCCGGAGGCCGGGCTGTAAAACGCAGCGGTCTGCAGGACGAACGGCTTGTCCTTTCCTGCCGCATATGTGCCGTAGAAGTTTTCCCCGCCGGAGGTTGTCAGCATTCCCTGGAGTTCGTTCGGCTGCGGCACCGTGTTGACGGACGCCCCGCCGGCAGTGTCATCGTGGAACGCGGTCAGGCCCACCCAGTCCACGGCATCGTCCCCGGGGTAATAAGGGGCATACGCCGCATCCGAACCGTTCCACACACCGTCGCGGTTGGTATCGAGGAGGGCGAAACCCTCGCTGCCCGGCGCAGGGGCGTTCCGGTTCCGGTCATAGGGGTAGTCCTTGCCCAGGTACGGCTCCCACACCATCGACGTACCGCCAGGATCCTCGAAGGCCTCCGCGACGGCCCGGAAGGCGGACCGGTATGCGGCAGGCTGCTGGCCCCACTCCACCCAGCTGGCATTCATATCGGGGGCAAAGCGGATCATCACCTGGCCTTTGAAGTTCGCAGTCAGCTTCCGTACCTCAGCAGCAAACGATGCGGCGGCCTCAGCATTGACCCGCTCCAGGGCAATGCTGGGCTTCACCGTAAGCATGGCGTGGGCGCCCTGCATCCCCGATTGCTCCAGGAAGCCCCTGATGTTTTCTCCTTCCGATGCGCGGAAGGGCAGGGCGATGTCGTGCCCGAAAAGCGCCGGGGATGCACCCAGCCTGTCCGTAAAGCCCGCCGCCGTGTCCTCGCCCCATTCGAGGACCGCGCCCAGAAGCGGCTTACCCTCGTCCGGGACGGTGTCTGCAGCACGGGCGGACCCTGCGGGCAGTATCACTGCCAGGACGGCAATCAGCATCGCGGCAAGAAGGGCAGTTACGGCGCGGAGAAGGGAATGTCGGGTGAGTTGCCGGCGACGATGTGGCAGACGGCCGTGTCCTAAAAGGTGTTGCAGTGCGGCGGCTGTTGGCGTGCTGATGAGGACCCCCAGGAACTTTGCTCCGACTGCCGGGGCGGCGCCCCACAAGAACCCTATCTGCCTGGAAAGCAGCCACGGGCGCCAGGTGCCCGGAGCCGCCCGTGGCGACTCCCGCCGTCGTACGTTCCGGGAACCGCCCGCCAGTGCGCACCCAACTTGCTCCAGCAGCGCTTCGGTTACGGAACATGACGACGACGGCGGTGCGGGGCCACGTGCCAAGTGTTACGTTTTTGGGGAGTAATGAGTACCGGCGCCAAGCCCTGACTGGCCGGTCGGCAACCCTCCTTCCGCGGCGGGGTGCCTCAGGTGAATACTCGGCATATCGACCGATTCGAGCTGCAAGCGTGAGAGAAGGAGATCCGTCATGTCAGACGCACCTGCCAACGAAGAAAAACTGGCCTACCGCCTTATCACGGGGCCTGATGACAGATCCTTCTGTGAGCGGATTTCCGCCGCCCTGGCCGAGGGCTATGTGCTGCACGGAAGCCCCGCCGTCACGTTCAACGGCAGCACCGCCATCGTGGCGCAGGCCGTCGTCCTGCCGGCAGCGATTGCTTCCGCTGATGCCGCGGTGGCCACTGCCGTGGACGAGCTTGAACTGTCCGGCGAAGACCTCGAGTTCGCAGGCGAGGGCCACGCATGAGCTACGCAGGGGACCTCACCCCCCAGGAAGCCTGGGACAAACTGCAGCAGGGTGCCATCCTGGTGGACGTCCGCACCGAGGGTGAGTGGGCCCACATCGGCATCCCGGACACCAAAGCCACGGACAACGATCCGCTGTTCATCCAGTGGACCTTCCCGGGCGGCATCCCCAACCCCGATTTCCTGAAGGACCTGAGCCTGCAGGCCCCCGAGGATGCTTCCACCGAGCTGCTGTTCCTGTGCCGCTCCGGCCAGCGGTCCATCGCTGCCGCCATCGCCGCCACACAGGCCGGCTTCACCTCCTACAACGTCCTGGAGGGCTTCGAAGGTGAGCCGGACCGCTACGGCGAACGCACCGTTAACGGCTGGAAAAACCGCGGCTTGCCAACAAACCTGGGAAAGAACTAAGTGACCTTCAACGAAGACGCCGCCGGCTGGAGCCCTGACACCCAGGCCGTCCGCGGCGGACTGGACCGCACCAACTTCCAGGAAACCAGCGAGGCGGTGTTCCTGAACTCCGGCTTCGTCTACGAATCCGCCGCCGCTGCCGAGCGGGCCTTCACGGGCGAGGACGAGCGCTTTGTCTACTCCCGCTACGGCAACCCCTCCGTGGCCACGTTCCAGGAGCGGCTCCGCCTGCTCGAAGGAACCGAGGCGTGCTTTGCGACGGCGTCCGGCATGTCCGCCGTTTTCACCGCCTTGGGTGCCCTGCTGGCTGCCGGCGACCGCGTGGTTGCCGCCCGCTCGCTCTTTGGCTCCTGCTTTGTGATCCTCAACGAGATCCTGCCCCGGTGGGGCGTGGAGACTGTCTTTGTGGACGGCCCGGATCTCGACCAGTGGCGCGAAGCCCTGTCCCAGCCCACCACCGCAGTGTTTTTCGAGTCCCCGTCCAACCCCATGCAGGAGATCGTGGACATCGCCACGGTCAGCGAACTCGCACATGCGGCGGGCGCCACCGTGGTGGTCGACAACGTTTTTGCCACTCCCCTGCTGCAGCGCTGCGGCCAGTTGGGCGCCGACGTCATTGTCTACTCAGGTACCAAGCACATCGACGGCCAGGGCCGGGTGCTGGGCGGCGCGATCCTGGGCACCAAGGAATTCATCGAAGGTCCGGTCAAGCAGCTCATGCGCCATACCGGCCCGTCGCTGTCCGCCTTCAACGCCTGGGTCCTCACCAAAGGCCTCGAGACCATGGCCCTGCGCGTGAACCACTCCTCCGCTTCCGCTCTCCGGATCGCCGAGTGGCTGGAGCAGCAGCCTGCCGTGAGCTGGGTGAAGTACCCGCTCCTGAAGTCTCACCCGCAGTACGAACTCGCCGCCAAGCAGATGAAGGCCGGCGGAACCGTGCTCACCTTGGAACTTGCACCCTCCGGCGGACGCTCCGGCAAGGAAGCCGCCTTTGCACTGCTGGACGCCTTGCGGATCATTGACATCTCCAACAACCTGGGCGATTCCAAGTCCCTCATTACGCATCCGGCCACCACCACGCACCGCGCCATGGGGCCGGAGGGCCGCGCTGCCATCGGGCTCAGCGACGGAGTTGTGCGGCTCTCCGTGGGGCTCGAGGACGTGGACGATCTCATCGGTGATTTGGAACAGGCACTCAAGCAGATCTAGCGCTGATGGCGCTCCGCTCCGGCACTGGGACGGGGCACCGCGTCCGGACACCGCTCCGGGCCCCTCGCTGGATTGCGTTGAACCGCCCATGCCGGGAATCTGCGCCGCGTAGGGGCTTCAGAAGTTCCCTACAGAAAGGTTGACGGCAACCTCGTCGCCTTCGCCGATCTTGGCTTTGTTCCTGATGTCCTTTTTGACGGGCAGCAGGTAGGAGCTGCTTTTGTTGTCCCGGAAAAGGGAAGTCTGCCACGAGTGTCCGCCGATCTCGGCGGTGACTTTGATGGAGCCGAACGCCTTGCTGGCCCCTGCCATTAGAACGCGGACGTCGTCCGCCACCTCTGCAGGAAGGGTCAGGAAATGCCAACCGGCCTCGCCCGGATACAGCCAGAGTTCGGCTTTGAAGGAATACGACGGCGTCACGCGCCGAGTATGGCACGTTTAGGCCCGGCGTTTAATGCGGTCAGAAACTAATCGCTCAGAAAAAAGCTTCCAGGATTTTCCAGCGGTCAGCCTACCGCCCCTCAAATTGTCGGACCCCCGTTAGAAGATATTGGCATGGGAAACGGCGAAAGCAGGGCAGCAGCGATGGAGGGCATTCAGGCCTCCACTGCCCGGCTCGATGCGCTGTTCCTCGAAGATCACCAGCTGGAAAGTGACGCCGGCGCCGGTGGCGGCGCTGTTGTGGATGTGTTGCAGCGGCAGTATGAGATCCGGCTGGAGCGGATGGCGGTAACGAAGCAGCTGGAAGCCCAGATCGCCGCCGTCAAAGCCCGGGACGCATCCGAGGCCATCGAGATCCAGCACGCGATGATCCCGCCGGAAGCGCCCGTGCACGAACGGACCTACGCCGAGATGTCCGCGGTCGAGGAAATCGCCGGGGTCCTGACCGTCAGCTCCCCCGCCGCCGGAGCACTCATCACCCAATCCCGGCAACTCACCGCCCTGCCGCCGGCCATGGACGCCCTCTCCGCCGGGACCATCTCCTGGATGCACGCCAAAATCATCGCCGACGAAACCGAAGGCCTCAGCCCCACGGGAGCGGCCGCCCTCGTGGCCCATGTCCTGAACCCTCACCCGGCCCGGGGAGCCGCCGCCGGCGAACTCGTACCCTCACGCTTCCGGACCAGAGTCCGTAACTGGCGCGAACGCCACCACCCCGAATCCCTCGAAAAACGCCACACCAAAAGTGCCGCCGACCGGCGGATGGAATACACCCCGGACCGCGACGGCATGGCCTGGCTCTCCCTCTACGTCCCGGCGGACCAGGCCTCAGCCATCTGGAACCGCACCACCGCCCTCGCCCGCGGCCTCCAAGGCCCCGACGAACCCCGCACCATCACCCAACTCCGCCCCGACATCGCCGCCAGCCTGCTCCTCCGCGCAGGAACCGCAATTCACCCCGGCCCGGAAACCAGCACACAAGAAAGCAACACAGGACAAAGCGGCGCGGGACAAGGCAAGCCGCGTGAAACCCACGCAGGTGCCGGCTTGGGCAACGTCCCGGCACCCAAGGTGGACGTCCTGGTGACCGTGCCGGTACTCGCCCTATTCGACATCACGGACGAACCGGCAAACCTGGACGGCCACGGTCCAATCCCCGCCTCGATGGCTCGAAAACTCGTCGCCGACGGTGCCAGCTCCTTCTACCGGGTGCTCGTGGATCCCCGGGACGGGGCACCGCTGGAAATCGGACGCACCAGCTACCGGCTCACCAAAGCCATGAAAAAGGCCCTGCAGCTCCGGGACGGAAAATGCACCTTCCCCGGCTGCAACAACCCATCCCTGGACAACGAGGCAGACCACCTCACCGCGTGGCAACACGGCGGACATACCGGGCTCAGCAACCTGGCCCAGCTCTGCCCCAAGCACCACCACCTCAAACACAACAGCGGCTGGGAACCCACCCCAGCCACCGGAACCGAACCACCCGGCTGGACCTCACCCACCGGCCGACACTACAAAGCCGAACAACCCGACCACGAACCACCACAATGGCCGCCCGGACTCATGGACTCCCTCGACGTTGACCCGCCGTTTGAAGAACCAGCCGATGACGACCTTCACGATCCCTCCGACTACCCGCCGGACGATCCCATCTGGGCCGACTTCTACGCCCACCCGCCGAAACTGCCCAAAGATCCTTTTCCGGACTGGCACCGCTGGCTCAGCGAGTGCTTCGCCGTCCCCAGAAACGCTCCATCTTCTGAAACCCCATAGCCTGAAACTCTCGGGCCACTAGGACTGCCTGACACGCAGCAGTTCCGGCGCGTCATCCACCGTGGAAAGATCCAGGGCGCCGCGCATAGTGACGTCCACTGCGTGCCTGACCACAGCCCCGAAACCAAGATCGCCGGGTGCTGAGGCTGCCAAAGTCCTGTCCCGGACCCGCCGCTGTTCAACTGCCCCGGTTCCTCGCGCAATAATGTCCTCAACCCCTTGCCGGGCCAAGGCAAGTTCACCTTGCTCCTGCAATACCGGCGCCAGATAGTCCACCAGTGAGCGGACCACATCCGTGGCACGCGCCGGCCGGAAAGTCCCAAAGTCCAGCAGTTCTCCGCCAAGTCCTTCACTGCTTGCCTGCCAGGACGCCATGCGCAAAATGACTGTGGGCACGGGAGCGGGATCCACGCCGTCGTGCCACTCCCGGCTGGCAGTCTCAACGAGCGCCCGCACCAGGACGGCGATCAGCGCGGCGTCCTCGGCCCGAAGGCAAACGTCCGCCACCCGCACCTCAACGGTTGGATGGTTCCGGGACAGGCGGGCGTCGAAGTACAGCATCCCTTCATCCAGCATCACGCCTGTATCCAGGAGACGGGAGACCACCCTCCGGTAGGCCGAGTAGTTCCCGTAGATTCCTGAAGGCCCGGCAGTGGGCCAGCGGTTCCACGCCTGCGTGCGGTAGCTCTCGAAGCCGGTCTGCAGACCGTTCCAAAAGGGTGAATTGGCGCTGAGGGCAGTGAGCACGGCCAGCTTGTCGCGGATCCGGTCCAGCACTGCCACGCCCTCATCGTGCGACTCGATGTAGGTGTGTACGTGGAAGCCGCACGTCAGTTGCTCCTGTGCGGTCAGGCCAAACCGTTCCAGCATCTTGGCATAGCGGGGATCAGGAGTGGTGTGGCTGGACAGCCCCAGCGGCGAGGTGGCCAGGGCCGCCACGCGTGCATTGTTCTTCTTGGCAGCCTTGTCCGCAAGCGCCCGGCCGGCCCGGATCTGTTCCAGAAGCTCTGCGTATTCCAGGCATGGCCTCGTCTGGGTCTCTATCTGCTCCAGCTTTAGTTCGGCGCTCAGGCCCATCCCGTCGCCGGCCTTAAGAACGTGGCCGCCCTTGGCGTCCGGACCCTGCGGATCGTCAGGAGCGTCGTCAGCTGCCATTCGGCGCCCGGACAGCAGTGCATCAGCCAAGGCCAACGGTTCACCGCTCTCCGGATCAACGATCAGGAGTTCTTCCTCGACGCCGAATGTACGCATACTCACATTCTGCGACAGGGCAGGGCATTTTGAGGGCCTTCAACACTTCATGACGAAGCGTGAATGGTCAGTCCTGGAAGTACTCCACCTTGGCCCCAATGGTGTTGAGCCGCTCCGCCAGGTCCTCGTAACCGCGCTCGATGACGTAGATGTTCCGCAGCTCGGACACGCCCCTTGCGGCCAGCATGGCCAGCAGCAGGCAGGCCGCCGGGCGGAGCGCCGGCGGGCAGCCAACCTCCGCCGCGCGCCACCTGGTGGGCCCGTTGATGTAGATCCGGTGCGGATCCAGCAGTTGCACCTGCGCCCCCAGCCGGTTCAGCTCCGTGAGATAGATTGCCCGGTTTTCGTAGACCCAGTCGTGGATCATGGTCTGCCCGTTCGCATTTGCGGCAATCACGGCAAAGAACGGCAGGTTATCGATGTTCAGGCCCGGGAACGGCATGGGATGGATCTTGTCCTCGGGAGCGTGCAGCTCGGACGGTTTGGTGGTCACATCCACCAGCCGGGTCCGGCCGTTGCGGGCCACGTACTCCTCGGATATCTCCAGCCGCTGGCCCATTTGCTCCAGTGTGGCCAGTTCAATCTCCATGAACTCGATGGGCACCCGGCGGATGGTCACCTCGGAATTGGTGACGATACCGGCGGTAATGAGGCTCATGGCCTCAATGGGGTCCTCTGACGGGAAGTATTCGATCTCCGCATTGATCATCGAACGGCCGGTGATCTTCAACGTGGTGGTACCCACGCCGTCGATGCTGACACCGAGCATCTGCAGGTAGAAGCACAGGTCCTGCACCATGTAGTTGGGGCTGGCGTTGCGGATCACCGTGGTCCCCTCCCGGTGCGCCGCTGCCATGATGGCGTTCTCGGTGACGGTATCGCCGCGCTCGGTCAACACGAAGGAACGGTCCTGGGTATCGGCAGACGGGGCCTGCACGGCGTAGAAACCCTGGGTGGCTTCCACGCTGAGGCCGAACTGGCGCAGCGCCTGCATGTGCGGCTCCACGGTGCGGGTGCCGAGGTCGCAACCGCCAGCATACGGAAGGCGGTACACGGAGGACTCATCCAGCAGGGGTCCCAGCAACATGATGACGCTGCGGGTGCGGCGGGCTGCCTCCACGTCCATGGCGTCCAGCTCCAGGACCTCCGGACGGCGGAGCTGAAGGTCGGTGTCGTTAAGCCAGGTGCATTCGACGCCGATGCTGGTGAGCACCTCCACGATGCGGTTGACTTCCTCAATGCGGGCAAGGCGGCGGAGTACGGTGGTGCCCCTGTTGATAAGGCTGGCACACAGCAATGCGACGCCGGCATTCTTGCTGCTGTTGACGTCCACAGCACCGGACAGGGTCCGGCCGCCCTCCACGCGAAGGTGCGTCATCTGCGGTTTACCCACGTTGACGATGCTTCTGCCAAAAATGGTTTCGAGGCGCTGGATCATTTTCAGGCTCAGGTTCTGCTTGCCCTGCTCCATCCGGGCAATGGCACTCTGGCTGGTGCCGAGCTCCGAAGCCAACTGGCCCTGGGTCCATCCTTTTTCACTCCGGGCGTCCCGAAGCATGGCGGCAACGTGTTCGGCGGTCTCCTGCGTCATGCGAAAAATATATCATAAATGAGTTAGCGTCGGCTCAAAGGGCCCGACTCTGGAAGGTTTGGAGAACGTTTACCCGCTACATGCGATAGAAATCGGGTGACAACAAATTCTTGACCCTGCTCGCCGCAACGAGGACACTGGGAAGATCTCTCCCCTCAGCACCCATGGAGGTTGCCATGCTGCGGACATTACCACGCACGCGAGGGGTGGCCGCATGGGCTGCTCTGCTGCTGGCCATGCTCCTGATCCCTGCTTGCCCGGCGTCCGCAGCGCCGTCCCCCGGCGAGGGAACCCAGTCGCTCCTTGCCAATGACGTGTCCTGGCCCCAGTGCGGCAAGGACCTTCCCAAGGGCCAGGCGTTCGGGATCGTGGGTGTCAACAACGGCCTGGCGAACACCACCAACCCTTGCCTGACGGAACAGCTTAAGTGGGCCGCGACATCGTCCGGCGGCACCGCCCAGCCTAAGGTTTCCCTGTACGTCAACACCGCCAACCCGGGCAGTGCCGGCTCGTGGTGGCCCAGCAGCGACGAGTATCCCGCCGGGACCCCCGTCCGTAACCCCTACGGGCCATGCAAGCAGCAGGACTACGGCAAAGCATGTGCCTACATGTACGGCTATGCCAAGGCGTGGGATGACGCCTACATCCGCGGCATCAGCAACCCCGCCGGCTATGTCTGGTGGCTGGACGTGGAAACCGGAAACAGCTGGTCCACTTCGGACAAGGACGCCAACCGTGCAGTCCTGGAGGGCATGACGGCGTTCTTCCGCAGCATCAACGCCCAGGGAGTAGGCATCTATTCGACAGGCTCCCAATGGAGCCAGATCGTGGGAACCGTCAGCAGCTCGAGCAACCTGTACTCACTGCCCAGCTGGCTGGCCGGGGCACGCACCGTGACCGGGGCCAAGGGCAACTGCTCCAACCCGCCGCTGACTGCCGGCGGCAAAGTCAGCCTCACGCAGTTCGTGTCCCGCGGGTTTGACTACGACTACTCCTGCTTCTGAGATTCATCCCAAAGCCCCCACAACCTCAGGCCGGCCGCCTGCGCTGACACACAAAAGTCAGGCCAGACCCCGCGTCAACTTCCCAGCCACACCATATTCCAGGTTCCTGCCCAGAGGGCAGCTGCAAAGGCTGCACCGGCCATCAGCACCCCGGCGCCCAGCACCCAGGCATCCAACCAGCTGTATGTAGACTCGCGCGCCCACGTCCGGGTTCCGCCACCGAAGCCGCGCGCCTCCATGGTCACGGCCAGGCGCGACGCACGCCGGATCGCCTGGACCAAGAGTCCGAAGCTCTGCCCCAGCGTCGCCTTCACCCGCTGCAGCACGTTGCCCCGCGAGCCTACTCCGCGCGCGCGGCGGGCCATGCCGATGGTCTGCCACTCATCAGCCAGCAGTCCCACCAGGCGCATGGCTGCCAACGTTCCCAGCACGAACCGGTGCGGGAGCCGCGCCTTTTGCGCCAGCGCGTCGGCCAGGTCGGTGGGGTCGGTACAGCTCATCAGCAGCACCGCAGGCAGCGCAATCGCCAGCCCGCGCAGCATAAAACCGGCCCCCAGCTCCAGCGATCCTTCACTCATGGTCCAGAGGCCGACGTCGATCAGCGTCTTTCCGCTGTCCGGCGCCAGGATGGAGGTGCTCCAGCCGCCCACGGCGGCGGCGATGATCAACGGCCAGCCGCGCTGCCAGAGCAGCGTGAGAGTCAGCCCGGCCAGCGGGAACAACATGAGCTCAAAGACGAGCGCCACCGAGGCGGATACCCAGTCAATGGAGAGTGCCAGTACCGCGGTCACCAGGAACACAGCAGCGAACTTGCTCAGCGGGTTGGCTCGGACCAGCAGGGCGCGGTTTGCCTGCAGGGTCATTTCCTGCCTCATGATGCAGCCGCCCGCGCCGCAGCCATCCGCAGCTCCGTCCCGCCCAGGGCTGCCGTGAACTCGGCATCATGGGTCACCGACACCACTGCAGTGCCGGCATCGAGGAGTTCGGACAGGAACGAGGCCAGCTCGGCCCAGGTGTTGGCATCCTGGCCGAACGTGGGTTCGTCCAGGACAAGGACCTGGGGATGCGCGGCCAGGACCGTGGCCACCGAGAGCCGCCGCTTTTCCCCGCCCGACAACGTATAGGGGTTGGCGTTAACGAGCTCCGTCAGCCGCAACCGCTCCAGCAGCTCGTCCACGCGCTCTTCCCCGTGGCCAAGATGACGCGGGCCGAAGAGGAGTTCGTCGAGCACTTTCCCCGTGACGAACTGGTGCTCCGGCTCCTGGAATACGGTCCCCACGCGTTCGATCAGCTGCTCCGCCTTCCACCGGTAAGGATCAATCCCGGCGCCCCGGCTCAGCGCCAGGGTGGCGGAGACCTTGCCGGCAACCGGCTCCAAAAGACCGGCAAGAGTCAGGGCAAAAGTCGATTTTCCTGCCCCGTTGGGACCCGTGATGGCGAGCGCCTGCCCGGCGCGGACCTGCGCGGAGATGCCCTGCTGCACGGGCACCGGGGGCAGCTTCCGGAACCCTTGTCGACGGGCACGGCCCCGCGAAACCGCCAGTTCCTCCGCGGCGAGGAGGAGATCACCGGTCCCGGGAACCGGGCTCTCCGTGCGCTGCCTGGTTTCCGGAACGTAACCCGGCACCCAAACTCCTGCGGAGATAAGCATGCTCCTGGCCTCGCTGAGCACCCGGTCCGGCGGCCCGTCCAGAAGTACGGCGGACTCCGTGGACGAACCGGGCTGCAGCACCACGATCCGGTCCACCAGGTCCTTCCACACGGACACCCGGTGCTCCACCACCACCAGGGTTGCCCCGGTTTTCTTCAGGCAGCGCGCCACGGCGTCGCGGACCTCCAGCACCCCGGCAGGGTCCAGGTTGGCTGTCGGCTCGTCGAGGAGGATCAACCCCGGCCGCATGGCAAGGATGCCCGCGAGCGCCAGCCGCTGCTTCTGCCCGCCGGACAGGGCCGACGTCGGGTGGTCCAGCGGCAGGTGGGACAGGCCGACGTCGTCCAGCGCCTCGTGAACACGAGTCCAAATTTTGTCGCGAGGTACGGCGAGGTTCTCGGCGCCAAAGGCGACGTCGTCACCCACCCGGGAGAGGACCACCTGCGTCTCCGGGTCCTGCTGCATCAGGCCGGCACGGCCGCGCTGCTCCCGGGGAGAGGCCCTGTCAACCAGCAGCGAACCGGACTCGTCGGATTCGCCTGCCTCGCCGTCGTCGTTAACATCGCCCAGGACTCCCGCCAAGGCATGGAGGAGGGTGGACTTGCCCGCGCCGGAGGGGCCGAGGAGGAGCACGCGCTCCCCTGGCTGGATGTCCAGGTCAAGGGCACGGACCGCAGGCTTGGCACGTCCGGCATGCCGCCAGCCCCAACCGCGGGCGCTGATGGCAGCCGGACGCACCGCAGCCGACGCCCGGTGATGGGAGGGAGCTGTCATCAGGAGAAGACTGGCTCCGTTGCTGCCTTCCGCGAGGCAAACGAGCCCAGGACTCCGGTCTTCGCCAGGCCGCGCGTGGCGATCCAGGACAGCGCACCGGCGATAACCGCTCCGGAAATGGCTGTGAAGATGATGTAGGCCAGCTTGTCGCCGCCGGAGTAGGCGATGTTCCAGCCCCACGGGGCGAAGGAGTCGTTCAGGCCGCAGAACAGGCCGGCGCCGGCACCGGCCAGCAGCGATACCGGCAGGTTGAACTTCCTGTACACGAAGATGGCGAAGATGATCTCTGCGCCCAGGCCCTGGACAAAGCCCGAGAACAGAACTGAGGCACCGTACTGCGACCCCATGAGGAGCTCGCCGGTGGCTGCGACGGTTTCGCAGAACAGCGCGGCGCCCGGCTTGCGGATGATGAGCATGCCCAGCACGGCGGGGATCATCCAGCCGCCGGCGATCAGGCCGGTCAGGGGCGGGTAGACGGCGTTCATGGGAGCTGAGACTGCGGCGGATCCCTGGGACCACGCCCAGAAAATGACGCCGCCCGCGACGGCGATCAAGGCCGCCACCACGATGTCCACGACGCGCCAAGACTTGCTGGTGGTCTTCTTTACTGCTGTTGTTGCCATGTGATCCTCCTGAGGAACAGGAGGGGAAAGCGCGGCAAGGGCACTGACTGCCGTTGCCGGACTTCGAGAACTCGACTCCCTTGCGCCGGTACTAACCGGATCAGGTTCGAGGGTCTGCGGCTGTCCGCACTCTCAGCGCCCACCTGCGGATCCTGGCATGGCCAGTGATGCCCGACGGCGGCGCTCCCCTGTCGTTGAATGATTCTGTAGGTAGATAAATTGCCCTGCTGGGCGTGGTCCAGTTTACACCGGCGGAGGGGTAGATTGTGGGCCATGACCGCCAATTTGCCGGATGTGACCGAGTTCGATCCCGATTCCGATGACACCCAGCCTGAAGGCTCCCTGCAGGCCCTCATCGCGCGGATTGAGGGAGAAATCCGCGAGCTCCAGTTCCCCCGGTTTTCCATCGACGACGCACTGAACCTTGGACTGCTGCTGGTGGAACTTGGCAAGGAGGACCAACTCCCCATCGCCATCGACATCACCAAGGGTGACCAGGTCCTGTTCCATGTAGCCCTGCCCGGAGCCACCCCGGACAACGAGCACTGGATCCGGGCCAAGCAGCGCACCGCCGCCCGCTACGAAGTGCCGTCCCTGCTGGTGGGGCTGCGCGGACGGCTCCGCGGCGGCAGGATCGAGGACCACGCCTGGTTCGACCAGAGCCGGTACGCGGCCCACGGGGGCTCCTTTCCGGTGTATGTCGCAGGGGTGGGCGCTGTGGCCACCGTGACTGTTTCGGGGCTTCCCCAGGTGCAGGACCACAACCTGGTGGTCCGGGCCCTGCGCGAAGTTCTTGGTTCCATGGGCGCTGACTAACGCCGTCCAGGCGGCAAAGTTTCGGCGGCGGGGAGGGGCATCGTGAGCAGTCCGTTGGGGGAAAACCAAGTGCGGGCTGCGGTGGACAAGGCAGAGGACGAGATGATCTACATTGGCCCCGACCATCCCTACTATCCCCTGCTCGCAGAACTTGTGGCCGCCGTCGGGAAGGCCTGGCAGCAGGGGTATGAACAGGGCCGCCACGGTGGGCACCACGCCAACCCTTACGCCTGGAACAGCCCAGAGGAGTGAACTCCGGGTAGAAAGCGTGCTTAGCTTTTATTAGTAATCATGCTTACTATGTTGTTCCCGGCTTTTGAGGAGTACAGCATATGGCGGTCAGCACCCGCGCCACCGAAGCGAGGACGGGCCTGCAGAAGGCCACACTTGCCACGGGCATCGTCTTCCTGCTGCTGGGGATTTTGGGATTCATTCCGGGCATTACCGCCAATTTCGATTCCCTGGGCCTCGCCGGACCCGGCTCTAAAGCAGAGCTGTTCGGCATTTTCCGAGTGTCAGTGCTGCATAATGCCGTCCACCTCGCATCCGGTATCGCGGCCCTGGTGATGGCCGGGACGCACCGGCAGGGGCGGAACTTCCTCATTTACGGGGGCGTCGCCTACCTCTTCCTTTGGCTGTACGGCCTGCTGATGGGCGATGACCTGCCGGCCAACTTCCTTCCCGAAAACAATGCGGACAACTGGCTGCACCTGGCATTGGGGCTGGCCATGATCGCCCTTGCCGTCCTGCTGTCGCCAAAGACCGTTCCCGCCACAAAGACCTTTCCCGCCAGCCCGGCCATGGACCGCCCGGTGCTGGACGCGGACGAGCACGACCAGACCTGAACGCCCACCGAACCCGCTGTCGAAGACGCAGCAGCGCCGCCCACCCAAAGGAGCACCATGAAGATCCCCGAACCTCGAGGTCCCATCACCAGAGCCCTCTTTCGGGCCCTCACCTGCACGCTCGGCAGTGGCGAGGGTGCCGCCGCCGTCGAGGAACTGCGCCTGCTGGCCGCACCCGAAGTGGCAGCTTCCACTGACATCATTGGTGACGACGACGTCCAACTGGCCCTCTTCTGCCTCTACGAGCTGCACTACTCGGGGCTGGAAGGGATCAGTGACGAGTGGGAGTGGGAACCCGGGCTGATCCGGGTGCGCCGCCTCATGGAGCGGCCGTTTGAGGCGGCGCTCCGTTCCGCCGCCTCCGCCGCCGGAGAGATCACCCTTCCGCCCGCCGCGGAGCTCACCAGCGACGCCGTGGCGGACATCCTGTTCGGCCTCGCTGCCAGCGACACCGGGCCCAGCGTCTCACGCTTCGTGGCCAAAAAGGCGACGCTGGACCAGCTCCAGGAGTTCCTGGTCCACAAGTCCATCTACCAGCTCAAGGAAGCGGACCCGCACACCTGGGCCATCCCCCGCCTCACCGGCAGGGCCAAGGCTGCCCTCGTGGAAATCCAGGCCGACGAGTACGGCGGCGGACGCGCCGAACGGATGCACAGCGCACTGTTCGCCCGCACCATGCGCGGGTTGGGTATGGACGACCAGTACGGCGCATACGTCGACGCTGTCCCCGCCGTCTCCCTCGCCGCGGTGAACATGATGTCCCTCTTCGGGCTGAACCGCCGGCTCCGCGGGGCCATCACCGGTCACCTGGCCCTCTACGAGATGACCTCCTCCCAACCCAACCGGCTGTATGGCAACGGCTTCCGGCGGCACGGCTTCGACGCGGATGTGACCCACTACTTCGATGAGCACGTGGAAGCCGACGCCGTCCACGAGCAGATCGCCGGGCGCGACCTCGCAGGCGGCCTGGTGGAAGCTGAGCCCGGGCTGCTCGCGGACGTCCTGTTCGGGGCGACGGCGGCCATGGCCATCGACGGCAGGCTTTCCACGCACCTCCTGGCCAGCTGGGAAAATGGAGTGACCTCGCTGAGGGCCGTATCGGCGGCAGCATGAGCACCCCGTCCGTCGAGCCGTCCGCGGAGTACATCCTGCCACTGCGGTGGACTGCCGAGTCGGAACGGGATTCGGAGCTGCAGGACCTTGCGGCCTACCTCGAGCGGCTTCTTCGGTGGATCCCGGTCACCGTGGTGGACGGCTCCGCCCCTGGCCTGTTCGAGCGGCACCGGGCCGCCTTTCCGCCCGGAGTGCGCCACATCCGTCCCGAGCCCGCAAGCGACAGCGCCGGCGGTAGCGGTAACAGCGCGGCCGGTAACGGCAAGGTGGCCGGCGTTATGACTGGCGTGCGCGCCTCCTCGGCGGAACTGCTGGTGATAGCCGACGACGACGTTCGCTACACACGCGAGTCGCTCGCCGCCGTCGTCCGTCACCTCAGCTCGGCGGACATTGTGCGGCCGCAGAACTACTTTGATCCGCTGCCGTGGCATGCCTGGTGCGATACGGCGCGGACCCTGATCAACCGGGCCTGGTCGGCGGACTACCCCGGCACCCTGGCGGTTCGCAAGAGCGCGCTGCTGGCTACCGGCGGCTACGATCCGGTGCTGTTCGAGAACCTTGAGCTGATCCGCACCGTCAAAGCCGCCGGCGGCCGGGAAAGGATTGTCCCTGATCTGATGGTTCCCCGCAGGCCGCCGAAGTTCCGGCACTTCCTCAAGCAGCGCACACGCCAGGCCTACGACGACTTCGCCCAGCCGCGGCGCCTCGCCGTCGAACTTTCCCTGCTCCCGGTGATCGCCTGCGCTGCCCGCCTTCCCGCCGGCCGCCGTCGGGCCGCCCTCCTGGCACTGGCCGCCGCCCCGGTCCTCATCGCCGAGACGGGACGACGGCGGCATTCCGGCAGGGCAGTTTTCCCCTTCCCGGCCACATTGTTCGCTCCGCTGTGGGTCCTGGAACGGGCCGCCTGCATCTGGATAGCCCTTGGGTTCAGGCTCGCCGGCGGTGTGCCTTACGCCGGGGCGCGGCTCAAGACCGCAGCCCACTCGGAAGCCGAACTTCGGCGCCGGCACCGCGGCAAGCTGGGGTCCCACTACCACTATTTGAAGCCCGCCAACGTACCCAAGGAGCAGCCATGAACCAGGAACCCGCCGAAAGCTCGATCGTGGTGTGCCCCGACGGCCCGCTTATTGTTCGGGGCGACTTCGAAATCGTGACGCCGTCCGGAGCCCCCGTCCCGCGGCAGCGCCAGACCGTGGCGCTGTGCCGGTGCGGCGCCTCAGCGATCAAGCCTTACTGCGATGGAACCCACAAAATGATCAAGTTCCGGACGGAACCACCAGTCAACTGACGCACCCGGACTCCGCCGCCGTCGCTGTGCCGTTGCCGCAGAATGGGCGGTTAGGCTGGGTACAGTCCGTTTTCCGCCCGCAAGGAGTACACCGAATGAATCTCTTCATCAAGCTGCTCGGTACAGGCATAAGCCTTGGCGCCGGCTTCGTCGGGACCAAGCTGGTCAATACCATCTGGGAAAAGTCCACCGGCCGGAAGCCGCCCACCGGCAAGGACGAGGACATCCCCACCAGCCTGCAGTCCGCGCTGACGTTCGCGCTGATCTCGGCCTCGGTGAGCACCATCATCCAGGTCCTGGCCAACCGCGGCACCCAGCGCGCCATCACCCGGTTTGCCAAGAGCCAGGACATTGTCTAGCCGTTCTGAAGTTTCTTACCTCACCTGGCCGTCGCCGGAACCGTCCTCGCGGGCGGTTTTGGCGGCGGCTTTCTGCACTACGGCCTCCAGTTCATCCGCCGTCAGCAGTTCGCGATGCAGGTGCTTAGTGCGGTAGCCGGCCCGGCCCACCATGTGGGCGGATACCGGCACGGTCAGCAGCTGGAAGATCCAGGCCACCACCAGTACCGGCCACACCCACCAGGAGCGCATCTGCAGCCCGATCGCGGCCAGCAGCAGGAACAGGCCCAGGACCTGCGGCTTGGTGGCGGCGTGCATGCGGCTGAGCAGGTCCGGGAACCGGAGCAGGCCGATCGCCGCTCCCAGCGACAGAACGGCACCGGCCACCATAAACACGGCGGACAACAGGTCGATCCAGAAATCCAGGCCATTAGCATCAGGACTCATTCGGCTGCTCCCTTCGGTCTGCCACGAACCGGGCAACGGTCACGGATCCGATGAACCCGATGATGGAGATGGACACCACCAGCATCAGGTTGTTCAGGTGCCGGTTCACGGCCATGTCAACGCACAGGGCCCCGCCCAGGATGGCGAGCAGGACGTCCGCCGCGAGCACCCGGTCCAGCAGCGACGGGCCGCGGGCGATCCTGATGATCGCGCCACCGGCGGCGAGCGAGAAGATGACGGCCGTAAGGACCAGGACGGTCTGCATCATGCGGCTGCCTCCGACCGCACGGTTTCAAGTTCTTCCCGGCTGCCCATGATCCGGATCAGCCCGGCTTCGATGGACCTGACCTCCTGGCGGAAATTCTCTACGTCCTCAACTGAGCTGATGTTCAGGGCGTGCAGGTACAAGGTGGAGGTTGACCGGTCCACCTCCACCACCAGCGAGCCCGGAATCAGCGATATGACGTGGCCGGTGGCGGTAACCAACAGATCCTGGTGGCTTCTCAGCGTCACCGCCACCAACGCGTTCTTGACCTGGGGCCCGCGCATCACCGCCAGGTACAGGACCTGGGCACTGGCAACCACCACCTTTGCCAGAAACATCAGCGCGAAGGGAACGGCGTGCAGGATGTTGAAGCGGCCGCTCAGCTCAACCGGCGGAAGGTAGAACAGCCTGGCCACTGCCACGGCCAGCAGGGCGCCGAACAGGAGGTTTCCGGGGCTGAAATCCTGCCATAGGGCGCCCCAGACGATCACCAGCCAGACCAGGAGCGGCAGTTCCTGGCGCAGCGAAATACGGCGGCGGCTCATTTTCCTCCTCCCGCCGTCAGGATCATAGGCACTACGGTGTCCTCGCCCAGGACTGCCTGGATGTAGGAAGACCTGTTGAGCATGTCGTGTGCCGCCTGGTCCGAAACCGTAAACAGCGGGCCCGCGAAGACCGTGAGTGCGACGCCGAGAACCACCAGTCCCAGCGTGGAACCCACCATGGTGCGGGGGAGGAGCGTTACGGTGTTCAGCTTGGCGCCCGGGCCGGCCACCCTCACCCCTGGCGCCGCCAGGAGAACGGGGTCCGGGTGCTCGGCGTCAGTGGGCTTGCGCCAGAAGGCGCGGTTCCACACCCTGGCGATGGCAAGCAATGTCAGGAGGCTGGTAACCACGCCGCCGATGACCAGGGCATAGGCGAGCGGTGTGCCCAACTCGATGCCCGCCTGCATCAGACCCACTTTTCCGAGGAACCCGGAGAACGGCGGGATGCCGGCCAAATTCATGGCGGGGACAAAGAAGAGCAGCGCCAGCAGGGGCGACAGTTTGGCCAGGCCGCCCAGGCGGTCCACGGACGAGCTGCCGCCGCGGCGTTCGATCAGGCCGGTCACCAGGAACAGGCTGGTCTGGATGGTGATGTGGTGGGCCACGTAGAAGACGGCCGCTCCCAATCCGGCGGTGGAGGACATGGCCAGGCCGAACACCATGTAGCCGATGTGGCTGACCAGCGTGAACGAGAGCAGACGTTTGATGTCGTTCTGCGCCAGCGCACCCAGGATTCCCACCACCATGGTCAGCAGCGCGGCCACCATCAGGGGTGTGTTGAGCGTGTCCCCCGGGAAGAGCAGGGTCTCCGTGCGCACCATTGCGTAGACACCCACTTTGGTCAGCAGGCCCGCGAACACGGCGGTGACCGGAGCCGGCGCCGTGGGGTAGGAGTCGGGCAGCCAGAAGGACAGCGGGAACACAGCCGCCTTGATGCCGAACGCCACCAGCAGCATGACGTGCAGGAGGGTTTTGGTGCCCTGGTCCAGCTCGCCGAGTTTGATGGCGAGATCCGCCATGTTGACCGTTCCGGTAGCCCCATAAACCATGGCAATGGAGATCAGGAACAGCACCGAGGACACTACGGACACCACCACGTAGGTTACACCGGCCCGGATGCGCGGCCCGGTCCCGCCCAGCGTCATCAGCACATAACTTGCCGTCAGCAGGATCTCAAAGCCCACGTACAGGTTGAACAGGTCTCCCGAGAGGAACGCGTTGGAAACGCCGGCCACCAGGATCAGGTACGTGGGGTGGAAGATCGAGACCGGTGCGTCGTGATCGCCGTCGGCCATGCCCTGCCCGGTGGCGTAAACCAGCACGGCGAGGCTCACTGCCGAGGAAACCACCAGCATCAGCGAGGAGAACTGGTCCACCACCATCACGATGCCCCACGGCGGCAGCCAGCCGCCGATGGTTACCGCGGCCGTGCCGCCGTCCCACACCGAGGCCAGCAGCAGGCACTCGAGCAGCAGGGTGAGGGACAGCAGGCCTATGCTGACGGCGCGCTGGGCGCGTGAGTGCCGGATCAGCAGGAAGGTCAGGGCGGCGCCCAGGATGGGAAGTACGACGGCGAGCGGGGCAAAGCTTGCGATGTTCACTTTCCGCCTCCTTCCGGGCCAAGGGCCACATTCGTGGAGCCGGGTTTTTCTTCTGCGGCTGCGTGTTCGGCGGGCATCTCGCGGCCGCCTGCCATGACCGTGGCCACCGGGAACTCGGACGTTTCGGCGGGGATCTCGGCGTCGTCCTCGGCGTCGAAGCTGGGCGTCTCCGCCACCCGACGGTCTTCCACGTCGTCCTGGATGTCATCCTGGCGCGCCAGGACCCAGGTGCGGTAGATGATGCCGAGCATAAAGGCCGTCACGGCAAACGAGATGACGATGGACGTCAGGATCAGCGCCTGCGGCAGGGGATCGTTGTAATCCTCCGGCGCCGTTTCCTTTGCATAAAAGGGTGCGACGCCGGCGTAGCCGCCGGTGGCCAGGATCAGCAGGTTGGTGGCGTTGGCCAGGAGCATCAGCCCCAGCAGCACGCGTGTCAGGCTGCGTTCCAGGATCAGGTAGATCCCGCAGGCGTACAGCGCACCCATCACGATCAGGAGGGTCAGGTTTACGCTCATGCTTGGCCCCTCGAGGTGGTTTCGGCGGGGAGGCCTTCGGGCTGCCGGCCATAGGCGCGGGCGTCGTCCAAAGCGGATACGGCGCCGGTAAAGTCCAGGCCGTCGTCGGCCATGCCATTGGCGGGAACGATCGGTACGGAAGCGTCCGCAGCGAAGTCCTGCTCGTCGTCGGCCATGTCGCTGGCGGGATCGGCGTGGCGCTGTTCGAAATGCTCGTCGATCTCGGCTCCAAGGCTCCGCAGGACGTCCAGCACCAGGCCCACCACCACGATGTACACGCCGATGTCGAAGATGGTGGAGGTGACGAACTTGATGTCGCCGAACACCGGCAGCCAAAGTTCGATAATGGCGGTCTGGAACACCTGGCCGCCCAGAAGCAGCGGCACCACACCGGAGGCAGCGGCCAGTGCCAGCCCGATCCCCAGCAGCGCACCGGCGCTGACGGGGGTGGCTTCACGGAGTTCGAAGCGCCCGCCGGCGAGGTAGCGGATGGTCAGGGCGAGGCCTGCGGTCAGGCCGCCCGCGAAACCGCCGCCGGGCAGGTTGTGGCCGGCGAGCAGGAGGTAAAGCGAGAAGATGATCATGGAGTGGAAGACCAGCCTGGTGACCACTTCGAAGATGATGGAGCGGCGTTCCGGGGCCAGGGTGCGGCCCGCCACGATCCAGGCGTCCCGGGCCGAGGCGGCGAACTTCCGGCTGACAGCCAGAGCTGCGGCGTCCCGGGTGCCGGGGTCGATTCCCCTGAGCCGGCCCACGGTGCCCTCGGCGACGGTGGCCGAGTTTTTGATCCGGTCGCCGCGGCCGCGGACGAAGATCAGGCTGGCCACGCCAGTGGCTGCCAGTGCCAGGACACTGATTTCGCCGAAGGTGTCCCAGGCGCGGATGTCCACCAGCGTCACGTTGACGATGTTCAGTCCGCCGCCGCCCTCATAGGCGAGGCGCGGGAACTCCAGCGACACCGGCGTCGCGATCCTTGCGCCCATGGCCTGGATCCCGGCGAAGACCATGGTGACGCCGAAACCCAGGCCGATAATCACGCGCACCACGCGGTACTTGCCGCCGGTGCGGTCGCGCAGCTCCGGGGGCAGGCTGCGCATCGCCAGGACAAAGGCCACCAGGATGATGGTCTCCACCAGCATTTGGGTCAGGGCCAGGTCCGGGGCGCCCTGCAGCGCAAACATCAGGGCGATGCCGTAGCCCGTGACCGAAACCATGAGCACTGCCAGGAACCGTTTGTTCGCTTTAACAGCGGCCAGGGCACCAATCACGATGCCCGCAGCCACCACCAGCTGGAGCGGGGAGCCTGGATCAATCAGGTAGATCCCTTCCGGCAGGGGCTTGCCCGCCAGCAGGATGGCCGAGAGCGGCAGCACAAAGGCGACGCTGAGGATGACTGCCAGGTAGTAGTACAGCGAACCGCGCTGGGTGCGGCCGGTGATCCACACCGCTACGTCATCCAGCGCACCGATCGTGAGCTGGTAGGCCTTGTCCGCGTCCACCCATGGCGGCACCAGCGACTGCGCCCGTGCGACGGCATTGCGGCCGAAGTACATGGCCAGGCCCAGCGCGAAGGTGAGGGCCGTCAGTCCCAGTGCCGGCGTGAAGCCATGCCACAGCGCGAGGTGGCCGGCCTGCTCTGCCGGGGTGCCGGCGTCGGCCGCGGTGGACGCGAACAGCCCAGCGTACGGCTGGATCCACGCATCAACGGGCACCGGCCAGAGGCCGTACGCGATGGTCAGGAGGCTGAGGATGGCGGGCGCTGCCAGGAATGAAGGGCTGATGGCCTTGAAAGGCGTGGGTTCCACGCCCTTCTTCGTAGCGAAGGCGCCCCACATAAAGCGGGCGCTGTACGCGAAGGTCAGGACGGATCCAAGAACCAGCCCGGCCAGGACCACCACGCCCCAAGCGCCGGCGTCGGGGTCACCGGCGTGGTGAACGAAGGCCTCCAGCACGGATTCCTTGGCCACAAAGCCGCCCAGGAGCGGAACACCGGCCATGGAGGCGGCACCGATGGCGGCCACGATGCCCAGTGCCCGCGAGGACCGGAAAACCCCGGAGAGCTTGGTGACGTCGCGGGTGCCCGATTGGTGGTCGATGATGCCCACCACCAGGAACAGGGTGGCTTTGAACAGGCCATGGGCCAGCAGCATCGCAAGGCCCGCCAGGGCCGCGTCCGGGGTGCCGAGCCCCACCACCATGGTGAGGAAACCGAGCTGGCTGACCGTGCCGTAGGCGAGGATGAGCTTGATATCGGTCTGGCGCAACGCCCGGTAGCCGCCCACCAGCATCGTCGCCAGTCCGAGGCCCAGCACCACCGGCTGCCAGAAGGACGTTTCGGCGAAGCCCGGGGCCAGCCGTGCCACGAGGTAGATGCCCGCTTTCACCATCGCGGCGGCGTGCAGGTAGGCGCTGACGGGCGTGGGGGCCGCCATGGCGCCGGGAAGCCAGAAGTGGAAGGGCACCAGCGCGGACTTGGTGATGGCACCCACCAGGATAAGGACGACGGCGGCACTCACCATTGCCGCCGAGGTCCCGTTCACCAGGTCCGGGGCCTGCCCGAGGATGGCCGAGATCCGGTAGGAGCCGGCAGCCTGTCCCAGCATGATGAGGCCCACCAGCATGGCAAGGCCGCCCGCGGTGGTGACCATCAGCGCCTGCAGCGCCGACCGCCGCGCCGCCAGCCTGGTGCGGGCGAACCCGATCAGGAGGTAGGACAGGATGGTGGTGAGTTCCCAGAAGATAAAGAGCAGCAGCAGATCGTCCGCCACCACCAGGCCGAACATGGCGCCGGCGAAAGCCAGGAGCTGGGCCCCAAAGCCGCCCAGGTCCTGGTCCTTTTCCTTGAAGTACCGTGCGCAGTACATCAGGACCAGCGAGCCTACGCCCAGCACCAGGAGGGACATCACCCAGGCAAGGGCGTCCATCCGGAAGGCAAACTCAAGCTGGAGGCCCGGGATCCACGGCACAACCTCGGACACCGCTCCCTCGGCCCCATAAACGGAAGCGTGCTGGAACAGGAGCCAGGCAAAGGATGCCGCGGGAACAGCGGCCAGGATGTAGAACGCGTTGCGGCCCCATGCCCTGAAGAGGAACGGCGCCAGCACAGCCACCGTAAAGTGCACGGCAAGGACTGTTATCACTGGTATCTCCGCGTTCGTCAGGGATTCGATTGTCAAAAGTTGGAGCAGGCGGTTCATACGTTAGGTTCGGGAGGGGCCAGTTTATCAAGGCTTCGGTACCCATTCCGCCGCCACTGCTGTATGCTCCGGCC
Organism: Pseudarthrobacter sp. W1I19; assembly: GCF_030817835.1. Classification (NCBI taxonomy): domain Bacteria; kingdom Bacillati; phylum Actinomycetota; class Actinomycetes; order Micrococcales; family Micrococcaceae; genus Pseudarthrobacter; species Pseudarthrobacter sp. W1I19. Next base: position 108,679 of record NZ_JAUSZR010000001.1, on the reverse strand, counting down.
ACTTTTCCCGGTTTCACGGCCACAGCTCCGCCGTCTGTTCGCCACGGGCGGATACGATGCATCGTATGAACAGCGCCAGCGCTCCCGGGGCAACGCAGCCCTTCTCCGAGCTTGCATCGGGGAACAAGGCCACCAGCAAGGCCCGCATCCTGGCCTGGGCCTCCTGGGACTGGGGTTCGGCGGCTTTCAACGCTGTGATGACCACGTTCGTTTTCACTGTGTACCTGACCTCGAAGGCGTTTGGCGGTGAAGACCAGGCCTCGGCCGTCCTTGGTGGTGCGCTTGCCATTGCCGGTTTTGCGATTGCGCTGCTGGCTCCGGTCACCGGTCAGCGTTCGGATGCGGGTGGCCGCCGCAAGCTGTGGCTGGGAGTCAACACGGCTGCCGTGGCCATCCTCACTGCCCTGTGTTTCTTTGTGTTCCCCCGGCCCGAGTTCCTCCTGCTGGGGGTGACGCTTATCGCCCTGAGCAACGTGTTCTTCGAGTTCGCAGGCGTGAATTACAACGCCATGCTGGCCCAGATCTCCACTCCCCGGAACATCGGCAAGGTCAGCGGGCTGGGCTGGGGAGCCGGCTACCTGGGCGGGATCGTGGCGCTCCTGATCGTCCTGCAGCTGTTTGTCCAGCCGAGCTTCGAATGGTTCGGGGCCTCCACCCGGGACAGCCTGAACATCCGGCTTGTCGCAGTGTTCTCCGCCCTTTGGTTCTTTGTCTTCGCCCTGCCCGTCCTGTTCGCGGTTCCGGAGCTGCCCAAAACCCCGCAAGCCCAGCGGCTGGGGATCGTGGCCAGCTACGGGCTGTTGATCCGGCGGATCAAGGCGATCTACGCCACCAGCCCGCACACCATCTACTTCCTGCTGGCCAGCGCGGTGTTCCGGGACGGGCTGGCAGCTGTGTTCACATTCGGTGGCATCATCGCCGCCGGCACCTTCGGTTTCGAGCTGTCCCAGGTGATCTTCTTCGCCATCTTCGGGAATGTGGTGGCCGCCGTGGGAGCGATCATTGGCGGATTCCTGGACGACAAGGTGGGGCCGAAGGCCGTCATCCTGGGATCCCTGGTAGGGCTCTTAATTGCCGGGACCGTCATCCTGATGCTGGGCAACGGTGAATATTCCTTCTTCGGTATGCAATGGCGGGGGTCCACCACCTTCTGGATCTTCGGGCTCTTCCTGTGCCTCTTCGTGGGCCCGGCGCAGTCCTCGTCCCGCGCCTACCTGGCGCGACTTGCTCCGCACGGCGAGTCCGGTGAGCTCTTCGGGCTCTATGCCACCACCGGCCGGGCCGTGAGTTTCCTGGCACCCGCCCTCTTCACCCTCTGCATCACCGTGGCCACGCCGCTGGTGGCGCCGGGCGAAGCCCAGCGCTGGGGCATCCTGGGAATCATGGTGGTGCTCCTGGCCGGGCTCCTGGTCCTGCTGCCGGTGAAGTCACCGGACAAGGCGGCAATCGCCGTCGTTCCAGCCACCTGATGCCCCCACAATCCATGCCCCTGTCGTCAAATCCTGCCCTCGGCGGGGGCTGGAACGGGTTTCCTGCGGACTTGCCGGCGCCAGCACCACATCGGCCCCGGTCAGACTAGGCTGGAATCATGAACGTGGATGAGACGGACCTTCCGGGCCTCGGCCGGCGGAAGGATTTTATGACGGCTTCAGGGCGCCGGATCGGCGTTGTGGAGCTGCGGGAAGGCCAGACGGAACTCATCGTTTCCACCTGGGATGATCCCGACACCTGCCAGGCCTCAATTCCGTTGACCGGTGATGAAGCAGCAACCCTGGGCAACCTGCTCGGCGGGCAGCACCTGGCCATGAAGCTGACGGAAGAACACAAGGATGTTCCCGGCATCGTCACCCGGCAGTTTTCCATCGCGCCGGGCTCCCCGTTCCAGAACCAGCCCATGGGCAAAGCATGCATCCGTACCCGCTGCGGCGTTTCCATCGTGGCGATCATGCGTGAAGGTGAGGTGCTCCCGTCACCGGGACCCGACGTCGTGCTCCACACGGGTGATCTGCTTGTTGCTGTAGGCACGCAGGAAGGCCTCGATTCGGCGGCCGATATCCTCCGTAACGGATAGACGCCATGGACCCGTTGGCCCTGACCCTCATTGAACTGGGGGCCGTTGTGTTTTGCCTCGGCCTTTTGGCCAGGCTGGCCGGACGGATCGGAATGTCGCCCATCCCGCTCTATCTGCTGGGCGGATTGGCCTTCGGGGCCGGCGGGATCGTGAAGCTCGAAGGCATGAAGGAGTTCGCGCACCTCTCCGGGGAAATCGGCGTGATCCTGCTGCTGCTTATGCTCGGGCTGGAATATACAGCCGCCGAGCTTTTCACCGGACTGCGCCGCTCCTGGCAGGCCGGTGTGCTGGACCTTGTACTGAACTTCCTGCCGGGCGCCGCCCTGGCCCTGTTCCTGGGCTGGGGCGGCGTGGGGGCCATGGTGATGGGTGGCGTCACCTACATCTCCTCATCGGGAATTGCGGCCAAGGTCATCACTGACCTTGGCCGCCTCGGTAACCGCGAGACACCCGTTGTGCTGTCCATCCTGGTGTTCGAAGACCTCGCCATGGCCGTCTACCTGCCCATCCTCACGGCCACGCTGGCAGGGGTGAGTTTCCTGGGCGGCCTCACCACCGTGGGCATCGCGCTGGCCGTGGTGAGTCTGGTGCTGATGGTGGCGCTGCGGCACGGACACCGGGTGTCCAAGGCAGTGCACAGCGAGAACTCCGAGGTCTTCCTCCTGAACGTCCTGGGCGCGGCCCTGCTGGTGGCAGGTATCGCATCGGCCATGCAGGTGTCCGCGGCAGTGGGGGCTTTTATGCTCGGCATCGCCATTTCCGGCGCCACGGCCCATAACGCCACGCGGATCCTGGAACCGCTGCGGGACCTGTTTGCCGCCATCTTTTTTGTGGCGTTCGGCCTGAACACCGATCCCACGTCCATCCCGCCAGTGCTCGGCTGGGCCCTGGTGCTGGCCGTCATCACCGCAGCAACCAAGATGGTGACAGGCGTGTGGGCTGCCAAGCGTGCCGGCATTGCGCGCCCAGGGCGCGTCCGCGCCGGTGCCGCGCTCATAGCCCGCGGTGAATTCTCCATCGTAATTGCGGGACTCGCGGTGGCCTCCGGCGCTGTCACTGATGAGCTGGCAGCCCTGGCCACTGCCTATGTGCTGCTGATGGCCGTCATTGGCCCGCTCGCCGCCCGTTACGTGGAGCCGCTGGTCAAGCCCTTGCTGCGGCCCGTGAGGGTGGCTGCGAAAGCCTAGGTTGCCCTCGGTACTAGATTGCCGTGCGGTGGAAGTTCAGGTGGCTGCGGCTGGCTGTGGGTCCCCGCTGGCCCTGGTAGCGGTTGCCGTAATCGCCCTGGCCATAGGGGTACGCAGCCGCCGACGTCAGGCGGAAGAAGCAGAGCTGGCCGATTTTCATGCCCGGCCACAGCTTGATCGGCAGTGTGGCCATGTTGGAGAGTTCCAGGGTGACATGCCCCGAGAAGCCGGGGTCGATGAACCCCGCCGTGGAGTGCGTCAGCAGTCCAAGGCGCCCCAGCGAGGACTTGCCTTCCAGGCGCGCGGCGATGTCGTCGGGCAGGGTGACGGTCTCATAAGTTGAGCCGAGGACGAACTCGCCGGGATGCAGGATGAAAGGTTCGTTTTGTTCCACTTCCACCAGGCGGGTCAGTTCCGGCTGCTCTTCGGCGGGATCGATGTGCGCGTACTTGTGGTTGTCGAACAGGCGGAAGAACTTGTCGATCCGCACATCCACGGACGACGGCTGGATCATCGCCGGATCGTACGGTTCAAGAACGATTCGCTCGGAGTCAATTTCGGCACGAATATCGCGGTCAGAGATCAGCACCGTCCCAAATTACCGTATCGGTTATCCACAGCCGCATTCTTTCGTTGTTGCTGTGACCTGCTGGGGCTAATGTTGCCTCAGTGATTAAGGCGCCGGATGGTCTCCCGGATGGCCCAACAGAGCTGGGGATGTTGTGAATAAATTAGTAGCGCCCGCTTTTATTGGCGTGCTCTGTTCCATAGCGTTGGTCTCCTCTTCTACGGGAGGCCTTCCCGCACCGCTGCCGGCACGCCAGTTGTCCGTTGCAGGTTCGCACGGTGTCATCTTGGGCCCGGCAACGGTCGACGACGGCGCCTCCGTTCGGGGCGGCCATTCAGCCCTGGCCCGGCTCACCCCGGCCGTGGATCCTGATATCCGGCCGGCCTCCCCGTCCGGGGCCGGTGTGCAGACACCGCAGTCTGGCCCAGCCCAGCCTGTTACAGTCCAGCCTGTTACCGGCCAGCAACCCACCGGGCAGCAAGTTACGGAGCAGCCCATTGCCGGGCAGTCGCCCACAGCGCCGGCCGGAACCGAGGCACTGGCAGCACCCACTACAACGTCCCCCGAACCTGTGCCGGCGGTGCCCTCGATTCCGCCGCTTTGGGCGCCGGATGAAGAACTGGGGTCTCCCTCAACCAGCCGGCTTGCGGCGCCCGAGTCTACTCAAACCATGCCCGCGCCCGAGGCCTTGGTGCCGGACAACAATGCGGCGGCAATTCTCACCGTGTTCAACAGGATCAACGAATACAGGGTGTCCAAAGGCCTGAACCCGGTCAAGTACCACCCCACGGTTGCGGGCCTGGCGCAGGAGTGGTCCGACAGCATCGCCTCACGCGAGGTGATTGAGCACCGCGCCAACTTCTGGACCGATCCCCGCGCCCTGAATCCCAACAATGGCGCCGGCGAGGTCATTGCCATCCGCACGGACCGGGACGCGGCGCAGCTGGTGGAATGGTGGAAGGGGTCGCCCGGCCACAACGCCATGCTGCTCGACCCGCGCTTCAACGTGATGGGCGCCGGAATCTCCTACACCAACTCCACCTACCAGATCTGGGGCGTGGTGAACTTCTTCGGTTACACCACCCTTCCCGCAGGCACCGTCAATTCCCCCGGCGGCGCGGGGTCCGGCGGCACCGGATCCGGAGGCGCCTTCCCGTCGCCCGCACCCAGCATGTGTGATGCCCCAGCCCGGCACATGCCGCCCACACTGGACCTCTCCGCGGCGGCAATCAAGGGACCGGGTGACCTGGTGATGGTTGATTCCGGCGGCCAGCTCCTTGCCCGCGCCGCCACCGGCGTCCGGACTTTCGCCGCAGCCAAAGTCATCGGATCCGGCTTCACGGGCGCCAAGGAGGTCTTCGTTACCGACTGGGACCGTGACGGCGCCTTCGATCTCCTGACGCAATGGACCAACGGAACGCTGACCCTGCACCGCGGTATCGCTGCCGGAGGCTTCCAGGCCCTTGTCACCCTTGGGAGCGGAGGATGGGACACACTGACCCTTGCCGTGGGCGGCTGGTGCGCCAACAACAGGCTTCCCCAGATCCTTGCCCTCGACGGCGCCGGGAACCTGTACCTGTACCCGAACAAGGGCACGGGCGACCTCTCCGAACGTACCCTGGTGGGCGGCATCGGTGCCGCGCGGAAGTTGTCCATGGCGGATTACGACGCCGACGGATTCCAGGACGTGCTGGCGCTCCGTGCCGACGGCTCGGTCCAGCTTTACCGGGGTTGGGGCACCACCGCGCTGCGGGCCGAAAGCAGACCCACTGTGGCCACCGGCTGGGGCGACGTTACAGGCATCCGGCCGCTCAAGGACGTCACGGGGCTGAACTCCACAGGCCTTGCCCTGCGCCGGGCCAACGACGTTGTGCAGTACTGGGACCTGACCTCGGGAAGCCTCGCCTCGCCGTCGAACATTCCCGGCCCCTGGGCCGGGCAGCGGCTGGCGCAGTGACGGGCTAGATGGCCGGCTGGAGTTCCAGGACGTCTTTGAGGTGCTCCAGCTGGGCCACCTCGGCGCAGAGGCTGCGCTGGAGCATACTGCTCAGGAAGCCAAGCCTGTTCAAGAATCCGAGCGGCCCTTCCGGCTGGGCTTCGAGGGCAAACCGGACCCTGGTCCCCGCGGTTTCGGTGCTCAGGTAATATCCGCCGGACCGGATCGCAGGACCCGACGTGACCTGGAACTGGATTTCGGCTCCGGGCCGGGCGCTGGTGATTTCGAGGTCGGCCGGGATGCTGAGGCCGGACCGCCCTGCCACCATCTGCCGGTAGACGGCACCCTTTGTTCCCTCGGATCCATCCACCAGCTTGACCCTGCGGACGCCGTCACGCCAAAGCGGAAGATTGGTGGCGTCAAGCAGGTACAGGTACACAGCCATGGCGTCACGCCGGATGAGGACCTCATGCTCTGCGAATGCCATCGGGATCTTTCGTGGTTGACGTCGGCCTGCCGCGCAGCTGCACCCCCCGGCACCGCAACTACCGGATCAGGTTAGCCAGCGCTCCGTATGCCTACCTAGCCAGCGCCGTCGACGTTATTGAAGAGTTACTGGATGACGTCCCGGTGACCGGACACACGCCGTTTGCACGCCGCTTGGACGGCCCGCCGGCACATCTGCGCTAAGCTATGTTCTGCCCCAGAAACGGGGCACTGCGGCTGTAGCTCAATGGTAGAGCGCTAGCTTCCCAAGCTTGATACGCGGGTTCGATTCCCGTCAGCCGCTCCACTTTGCGCCCGGGCCGCCATGCCCGGACCTTCCTGCACGGACTTCCTGTGCCGCTGCGCCGCCGATCCTGCTGGACAACCCCAGAGTCATTGGGTACCCGGGTGTATGGTCAGAGGTCAGGAACCTCTTCGGTTCCGCTACAGGAGCAAACATGGCTGACAAATCCCCGCGTCAAGCAGCATCCAAAAAGTCCGGCAAGTCCATCAAGGAAAAGCGCGCAGACAAGAAGGCCGCTGCGGCGCCGGCCAGCTCCCTGGACATCACGTCCGGCAAGGCCGCCAAGAAAAAGTGACCCCGGAAAATAAACTGACCCTGGGCGTCCTGGCTTCCACTCGAAAGCCTGCCGAGCGGCGGCTCCCCATCCATCCGCTGCATTTTGAGCGCATCGAGCCCGAAGTACGGCGGAACATCGTCCTTGAGCAAGGCTACGGCGAGCGTTTCGGCATCCCGGATGCGCACCTTTCCACCCTCGTGGGCAGGATGGCGGGCCGGGAAGAACTGCTGGACAGGGCCGACGTCGTACTCCTGCCCAAGCCCCAGCCGGAGGATCTCGCCGACCTGCGGGACGGGCAGGTCCTCTGGGGCTGGCCGCACTGTGTCCAGGACCGTGCCATCACCCAATTGGCCATAGACAAAAAGCTGACTCTGATCGCCTTCGAGGCCATGAACCACTGGGCCAGCGATGGTGGTTTCGGCCTCCACGTCTTCCACAAGAACAACGAACTGGCCGGGTACTGCTCAGTGCTGCACGCCCTGGCACTGACCGGTTCCACCGGCGACTACGGACGGCGGCTCAGCGCTGTGGTGATCGGTTTCGGCGCCACCGCCCGTGGGGCAGTCACCGCGCTGAATGCCCACGGCATCCACGATGTCCAGGTCCTGACCAACCGTGGCGTGGCCGCCGTCGGCGCCCCCATCCATTCGGTCAATATCGTGCAGTTTGATCACGACGACGAAGCACCCTTCCTGAGCCAGGTCATCACTGAGCGGGGCCGGGTTCCATTGGCGCCCTTCCTTGCCGAGAGTGACATCGTGGTCAACTGCACCTTGCAGGACCCCAACAGTCCCCTCACCTACTTACAGACCGACGATCTCGCAGCCTTTGCCCCGGGGAGCCTGATCGTCGACGTGTCCTGCGACGAAGGGATGGGGTTCAGCTGGGCCAGGTCCACCACGTTCGCGGAGCCAATGTTCACCGTCGGTGACCACATCAACTACTACGCGGTGGACCACAGCCCGTCGTATCTCTGGAACTCCGCCACGTGGGAGATCAGCCAGGCCCTGCTGCCGTTCCTGGCCACCGTTATGGACGGCCCGGAAGCCTGGGCGCAGAACGACACCATCGCCCGGGCCATCGAGATCCGCGACGGAGTGGTCCGGAACAAGGATGTGCTGGAGTTCCAGAAGCGGGAAGCCGCCTACCCGCACGTAAGCCTGTAATTCCCGGTCAGGCCGCCGTTGCCTTGCTGACGATGCTCACGGGGTGGCGGCGGTCCTTGAGGCTGACCCTCAGCAGCAGTGAGCCCTTCCTGGCCAGAATGACGGCGACCGTCAGGGCGGCGAGCGCGGGGACTCCCCCGGCCACCAGCAGTGCTGCGTGCGGGGTGACGTGCTCGGACAGCCAGCCGAGCATCGGCCCGCCGATGGCCTGGCCACCGATCAGCACCATGATGTACAGGCTCATGACGCGGCCCCGGATCCGCATGTTCGAGCTCACCTGGACCAGTTGGTTGGATCCGGTCAGGAACATCAGGCACCAGAATCCGGACAGCACCATCACGGCGCCGAACACGGGCATGGACGGAGCGATGGACGCGAGGCAGAGCATCAGTCCGTACATCCCGGCGCAGAACACCACCGAACGCAGCCTCAGGTGCCGCCGCCGGGTGGATGCCACTGCTCCGGCGAGGGCTCCCAGCGCGACGAGGGCGTTCAGGAGTCCGTAGCCTCCGGCCCCAACGTCGAAGACGTGGTCGGCAAACGCGGCCAGCACCACGGGCAGGCTCATGGCGAACACCGCAATGAACCCCGCCATCAGCCACGGCCAGTAGATGGTGGGCTTGCTGAGGGCATAGCTCAATCCTTCGCGCAGCATCCCCTTGCTCTTTGGGGCGGGGGCGCTGACAAACAACTCGTTCTTGCGCAGGATCAGGAGCATGACCACTGTGGAGCAGCACGCGAGGGCGTTGCCGGCGAAAGCCCACCCTGCACCGACTGCGGTGAGAAGCCACCCGGCCAAGGCAGGACCAATGAGGCCGCCCAGTTGGAAGGTGGTGGAGTTCACGCTGATCGCGTTGCGGAGGTAGGTCGGTCCTACCAGTTCGTTGACGAACACCTGCCGGGCCGGCTGGTCCAGCACGGTGACCAGGCCGAGGACCAGCGCAATGACATAGACGTGCCACACCTGAACGGCTCCTGTCAGTGCAAGGATGGCGAGGGCCCCGGCCAGGAGCGCGGCCATGCTTTGGCACAGGATGAGGATCTTCCGCTTGGCAAACCGGTCTGCGATCATGCCTCCCCACGGTCCGAGCAGGAGGGAGGGCAGGAACTGCAGCGCCACGGTGAAGCCCACCGCAGTCACGGATCCGGAGAGCTGCAGGACCATCCAGTCCTGGGCAATGCGCTGCATCCAGATCGCGATGACGGCAATGAAGTGCCCAATCGCGAAGATCCTGAAGTTGGGTACCGTCAGCGAGATAAAGGTGTGCTTCCACGGCAGGCGTTCAGGGACGACGGCGAGGGGCTGGGTCTGGTGGTCCGGCGGCGGCGCGGAGGTGGCTGAGTCGATGACGGGCTGGGTGACGGTTGCCGATGACGGCAGTGGGGGTGCCACAGGAGTGTCCTCAAATTGGGGTCGGTCCGGGATGCCCTTAACGCTAGGCTGGGGCAACGGATTATGGAGACGTATTGTCCCTATAACTCGTATTGCGAACCGCAATGCTTCCGATGTCCGCACTCATGCCCTTGGAGTCCTCAGTGTTTGAACCCGCCCAGCTGCGCTCTTTCCTGGCGGTGGCCGAAACCCTCAGTTTCACCAAGGCAGCTGAGCGGCTGGGCCTGGCCCAGCCCACCGTCAGCCAGCACGTCCGCAAGCTTGAAACGGCGGCCAAGCGGGTGCTGGTCACCCGGGACACCCGGGACGTCCGCCTCACGGATAACGGCGATGCCATGGCCGGGTTTGCCCGGAACATCCTCTCCGCCCACGATGCTGCCGCCCGGTATTTCTCGGGTTCCGCCATGCGGGGCCGGCTGCGCTTCGGGACTGCCGATGACCTGGCCATTACCGGACTGCCGAGGATCCTTCGCGAGTTCCGGCAGGTCTATCCGCAGATCAACCTGGAACTGACAGTGGGCCAGAGCGACCAGCTCTACCGGAAACTCAACGCGGGCCAACTGGACCTCGTGTTTGTGAAGTGGGTGGCCGGGGCCAAGGACGGCACCGTGGTCCAGCATGATTCCTTCTCCTGGGTGGGACAGGAACAGACCGTGCTCGAGCCCGGGGCGCCCGTCCCGCTGATCGCCTACCCCTCACCCAGCCTGAGCCGGAAACTTGCCATCGACGCGCTGGAATCCCACGGCAGGACCTGGCGCATAACTTGCACCACCCGCCAGATCAGCGGCGTGCTGGCCGCTGTCCGCGCCGGAATCGGAGTGGCCGTCATGCCGTCATCCCTGGTGCCGGAGGACCTGAAGATCATCACCCGCCGCTTTGACCTGCCGGCCGTGGGTGATGTGGACTTCACTCTGATCCGGAACCCGCTGGCCAACTCCGAAGTCATCGACGCCCTGACGCAATCCATTGTGGGCAGGACCATCAACCGTCCGGCCTAGGCTTGGAATCTGCGAGGCAAGCCATCACAAGAACAGGGGGATTCGAGTGGGGAAGCAGCATCTCCTTGATGTGGGCAGCGGCGTCCAGATCAACTACTTCGATACCGGTGGGCAAGGCCCGCCGGTGGTGATCCTGCATGGGCTGGCAGGCGGTGCCAAGGAATTCTTCCCAACTGCCCGCGCCTTGACCGGATTCCGGACTATTCTGCTGGAGCTGCGCGGCCACGGCCGAAGCACGACCAGGCCTGTCGACCTCTCGCGCGACGTGTTCGTGGCCGACGTCGCCCACGTGATTGAGACTGCGGCGGCCGCTCCTGTCGCCTTGGTTGGCCAGTCCCTCGGCGGCCACACCGCGATGCTGGTTGCCGCGAAGCGGCCGGACCTGGTTTCCAGGCTCGTGCTGCTCGAGAGCGGCGCTGGGGGAAGCAGTCAGGTGGAGAACATGCAGCTCGGGGAATTCTTCCGCTCCTGGCCCGTCCCGTTCTCCAGCCGCACGGCCGCTCGAGAGTTCCTGGGAGCGGGGCCGCTTGCGGAGGCCTGGGCCGATGACCTCAAAGAGACAGCCGCGGGATACTGGCCCCGCTTCCACCCTGACGTCATGGCCGGCACCATGGACGGACTGATCCAGCCGCGCTGGCAGGAATGGCAGGCGGTGAGCGCACCGACGCTGGTGATCTATGGCGAAAATGGAATGTTTTCTGAGGAAGAGAAAGCTGCATTCGTGTCCTCCCGGCCGGGTACGCTGCGGGTAGACCTCCCGGCAGCGTCGCACGACGGCCACCTTGACGCGTTTGAACCTTGGATAGCGGCGCTGCGCACCTTCCTGGGAAATCCTCAATCCCCGGACGGGGAGCCGAATGTTAAGGCCGCGGACAAAGGAAGACAACCCGGTCTCCATTGATGTCGGAAGGTTGCATCGCCTATGCTGATTTTCCCAAGGTCAAGCAGATGGCCGGTTCACTAACACGAGCATGTTCCTGCGTGCCAGGTTCCAGCGTGCTCGGGACAGGCAGCCAATGACGACAGCCAGGAACACCCACCTCAGCTCCACCCACGCGCGCCAGCACAACACCCTGCGTCCACCGGCCACCCGCAGTTCAACACTCGGCTCCGGGATAGCCACCACGGACACCGGATATGTGGGAAAGCCTACCTGCGACACCTGCCGCACCGATGAATTTGTCTACCTCGAGTCCTATATTCCCCCGACGTACCGGCGGGATGGCAGCGTGGCCACTCTGGGCGAAGTCGCCTACACCTGCACCCATTGCGAACAGTTCTCCGCCCACAGCGTTCCCGTGACCTGGACACCGCCCGGCTGGTACCTGGGCTGACGGAATTTAAACAGGTCCGGTGGTTGAGCTGATCGAAATCGAGGTTTCGACCAGCCTAACCACCGGACCTTATTTGTGCCCTTGAGGCGTGAACTAGATCAGGGCGTCCGAGAGGTGGTTGGGTGTGCCGAACCGGTGGGCTGTGATGCTGACGGCCTGCTCGTGCAGGAACGGCAGCAGCTCGACCCGTCCGGCCTCGGTGACCGCGTGGGCGTAGACGGCAAGATCGGGACGGCCGCCGGTGGCTTTGGCCAGCGCGGCGGCGTCACCGCCGATCAGGCGGATGCGTGCGCCGGACAGCTTGCCCGCTGAGGCGAGGTGTTCCGCGGAAGCCAGCCATTCGGCGTCGGACTCCACGCTCACTTCGATGTCCAGAGCCGTCAGCACCGGGCGAAGCTGCGCGGGAAGTTCGACGGCGGAGGAGACTGTCAGTGCCGACCCGGCCAGGACGCCGGCTGCCACTGTCCGGACCAGGTGCGCCAGCGGCGCACCCTCGGAGAGCCGTACGGTGACCGGCAGGCTCCGGTAGCGGAAGATGTTGCGTTCCGCGCTGAGGCCGGACACGTCCTTGGCGGTGCCGAATTCCTCAGCCCAGGCCTGGGCGTCCGATGCCAGCGCCCGCTGCACGGACTCCAGCTCGGCAGGCTCCAGGGCTGCACCGGCGGCGTTGATGATCCGGCGGACTCCGGGGTTCGTAACAGCGGCGTCGGCGGTGCTGGCGGCCGGAATCCAGTCGCCCAGTCCGGCCAGGTAGTTGGGCCCGCCTGCCTTGGTGCCGGCACCGACGGCTGACTTCTTCCAGCCGCCGAACGGCTGGCGCTGCACGATGGCGCCGGTGATGCCCCGGTTCACGTACAGGTTTCCGGCCTGGATGGAATCCAGCCAGATCCCGAGCTCCTCGGAGTTCAGGGAATGCAGTCCAGCGGTGAGGCCGTACTCGATCTGGTTCTGAATGGCGATAGCCTCTTCGAGCGTGTCGGCGGTCATCACACCCAGCACCGGGCCGAAGAACTCGGTCAGGTGGAAGTAGGAACCGCGCTTGACGCCGTAGCGCACGCCCGGGCTCCAGAGCCGGCCGGTGTTGTCCAGCTTCTTCGGTTCAACGGCCCAGTTTTCGCCTTCGCCGAGGGTGGTAAGGGCGTTGAGGAGCTTGCCGTTGGCGGGCTCGATGATCGGGCCCATCTGGCTGGTGGGGTCCTCCGGGTAGCCCACCTTCAGGGACGTGACGGCGTCGATCAGCTGGTTGTGGAACCGCTTGGACTTGGCCACCGAGCCCACCAGGATCACCAGTGAAGCGGCGGAGCACTTCTGTCCGGCGTGACCGAACGCGGAGTAGGCAACATCCTTGGCCGCCAGGTCCAGGTCTGCGCTGGGGGTGACGATGATGGCGTTCTTACCGCTGGTCTCGGCAAGGAGCGGCAGGTCCTGGCGGAAGGACCGGAACAGCTCGGCGGTTTCGTAGCCGCCGGTCAGGATCACGCGGTCCACGGCCGGGTGCGAGATCAGCTGCTTGCCGAGTTCACGCTCGCCCAGCTGCACCATGGTGAGCACGTCTCGGGGCACACCGGCTTCCCACAGCGCCTCCACCATCACGGCGCCGCTTCGCGCGGCCTGCTTGGCCGGCTTGATGACGACGGCGGAGCCGGCGGCGAGTGCCGCAAGGGTGGACCCTGCGGGGATGGCGACCGGGAAGTTCCACGGCGGCGTCACAACGGTGAGCTTGGCCGGGACGAACGTGGCGCCGTCGACCGTGTCCAGCTTCCGCGCGGACTCGGCGTAGTAGTGGGCAAAGTCCACCGCTTCGCTGACTTCGGGATCGCCCTGGTCGATGGTCTTGCCGGTTTCGCTGGCCATGACCTCAAGCAGGTCCGCACGGTGGGCCTCCAGGACCTCGCCGGCACGGTGCAGGATCTCCGCACGCTCGGCGCCGGACAGGGCGCCCCAGGCTTTGCCCTTCTCCACGGCGGTCTGGATGACGGCGTTGAGGGCGGCCTCGTCCTTGATGGAAGCTGCTGCCACGGAAGCGTTGCCCAGGGTGGAGGACGGGACGCGCTCCAGGATGGCCCGGCCCCAGCCGCGGTTGGCGGGCAGGGACGGGTCCGTGTCCGGGGTGTCTTTGAATGAATCGTGCGGCAGGGGCTGCGGCGGCAGGTTGCGGTCCTGCCGGCGGTTCGGCAGCGGAACGGTGTTGTCCAGCGCGGCGAGCGAGGCCAGGAAGCGCTGCTTCTCGCGCTCGAACAGGACCTCGTTTTCGCTCAGCTCGAAGACTGCCGACATAAAGTTGTCCTGGCTCGCGCCCTCTTCGAGGCGTCGGATCAGGTAGGCGATGGCGACGTCGAACTCGGCCGGGTGCACCACCGGGGTGTAAAGCAGCAGCGACCCGACATCCTTCTTGACAGCTTCGGCCTGGCCCTGCGCCATGCCAAGGAGCATTTCGAACTCGATGCTCTGCTGTGCGGTATCCGCGATGCCGCGCTGCTTGGCCAGGAGCCAGGCGAAAGCGATGTCGAACAGGTTGTGGCCGGCGACGCCGATGCGGATGTTCTTGATCCGCTCCGGGTGCAGGGAGTAGTTGATGACGCTCTTGTAGCTGGTGTCCGAGTCCTGCTTGCTGCCCCAGGTGGCCAGCGGCCAGTCGTGCAGGGACGCTTCCACCTGCTCCATGGGCAGGTTGGCGCCCTTGACCACGCGGACCTTGATGGCGGCACCCCCGTTGGTCCGGCGCTCGGCAGCCCACTCCTGCAGCCGGATCATCGCCGAGAGCGCGTCGGGGAGGTAGGCCTGGAGCACAATACCGGCTTCCAGGTCCTTGAACTCGGGCTTGTCCAGGATCCGGGTGAAGACCGCGATGGTCATGTCCAGGTCCTTGTACTCCTCCATGTCCAGGTTGATGAACTTGGCCTTCCCGCCGTTCCGGCCGAAAGAGGCGGCGCGCTGGAAAAGCGGGGTGAGCTTCTCGACGACGTGTTCCACCGCTTCGTCGAAGGCCCAGGGCGAGTGCGGTGCAACGGTGGAGGAGACCTTGATGGAAACGTAGTCGACGTCGGGGCGGGCCAGCAGGGTGTGGGTGCCTTCGAGCCGGCGGGAGGCCTCGTGCTCGCCCAGGACCGCTTCGCCGAGGAGGTTGACGTTGAGCTTAATGCCGTCCTTGCGGATCTTGGCGATGGCCGGGCCCAGTTTGGCGTCGGTGGCGTCCACGATCAGGTGGCCCACCATCTCGCGCAGGACCTTGCGGGCGACGGGGATTACAACCTGCGGCATGACGGGGGCCATGGTCCCACCGAGCTGGACGGCGCGGCGCATGTACCAGGGAAGGAAGGCAGGTACTTTAGGCGCGAGTGCTGCAAGGTTGCGGGCGGCCACATTCAGGTCCTCGGGGCGGACCACGCCGTCCACGAAGCCGACCGTGAACTCCAGGCCGTTGGGGTCCTTGAGGACGCCGGCGAGCTGCTGTGCGGAGGCATCCACCGGGACCTTGGCGGCCTCGGTAAGCCAGTGCCGGACCAGGGCCACTGCGTCATTGGCGAGGGCCTTCGCCTGGGGGACGTCGACGTCGACAGTCTGCGGTGCGGTACCGGCTGAAGTTGCTGGTTCCATTGCAACGTGGGTCATGGTTTTCCCGATCCTTCTTTGCTGTGGGAGGAGGTCTTTCCACCAGTATGAGCTTCTACTCACATAAGATAAAGCGATCTTTTCTAAGCAATACAGGTTAGAAAAACCAATGCTTCTAAAAGCGCCGCCACACACCTCTTAAGCACGAAAAAGGCAGGCCGCCCTCCCCCGTTGCCCTATCACTTTTGGTCCTCAAAACGGGTGCTTGGGGACCAAAAGTGATGGAGCAAAATGGGGCGGGACGGCCTGCCAGTGACTGGAAGAGGCGGGTCAGCCGATGGGGCGGTGCATCTCCACGATCTCCTCGTGCCGCGGGCTGTTGGGGTTCATCAGCGAGTTCCGCTTGCCGTAGAAGAAGTAGATGGCCAGGCCAACAACGAGCCAGATGCCGAACCGCAGCCAGGTTTCCCAGTGCAGCTGGAACATCAGGAACGCAGAGGCCAGGACGCCGAACGCCGGAACCAGGGGCATCAGCGGCAGCCGGAACGAGCGGGGGGCGTCCGGGCGCTTGTACCGGAAGATGATCACCGAAAGGCAGACGACGACGAATGCGGCCAGGATGCCGATGTTGGTCAGGTCGGCCACCGCCTTGATCGGGAAGACGCCGGCCAGCAGGGCCGAGGCAATACCGGCAATCCACGTGACGCGCTGCGGGGTGCCGTGGCGGTCGGTCTTGGCGAACCAGCCCGGCAGGAGACCGTCGCGGCTCATGGAGAACCAGACGCGGGTGACACCCAGGAGGAACGTCAGCATCACGGTCAGGATGGACAGCACGGCGAACACGGAGATGATGGTGGCGATGATCGGCAGGCCAACACCGGTGAAGGCTGAGGCAAAGCCGGCCTTCGGGTCAATGTCCTTGTAGTTCTGCATGCCCGTCAAAACCAGGGTTGCGGCTACATAGAGGAGCATCGCGATGATCAAGGACAGGATGATGGCCTTGGGCATGTGCTTCTTGCCGTCGGTGGCTTCTTCTGCCGCCGTACTCATCGCGTCGTAGCCGAACACCGCGAAGAACACCGTTGCCGAGCCGGCCAGGACCGGGCCAAAACCACTGGGCATAAACGGGTTGTAGTTGTTGGTATCGATGTAGAAGATGCCCAGGCCGATGATGAAGAGGATCAGGATGACCTTGATGGCAACAGCCACCAGCTCGAACCGGCCGAAGGCCTTGGTGCCGCGGGACAGGATCCAAGTGACGATCAAGCAGACAGCGATGGCCGGGATGTTGACGATGCCGCCCTTGCCTTCATCGGGAGTGGACGTCATCCAGACCGGCATGTGGATACCGATGCCGGACAGGAACGCATCAAAGTAGCCGGAGATGCCGATGGCCACCACAGCCACGATGGCGATGTATTCGAGCAGCAGATCCCAGCCGATGAACCAGCCGATCACCTCGCCGAGGGCAACGTAGCCGTAGGTGTAGGCAGAGCCGGCGCGGGGAATCATGCCGGCAAACTCTGCGTAGGAAAGCGCCGCGGCCGCTGAGGCGAGGCCTGCGATCAGGAAGGAAATCAGCACCGCGGGCCCCACCCCGGGACTGCTTTCACTTCCAGCGGCCACCAGTCCGGCAAGGGAGAAGATGCCGACGCCGATGATGCCGCCGACGCCGATTGCCGTCAGCTGCCACAGCCCGAGTGACTTGAAGAGGCCACTGTGTTTGTTTTCTTCCTCGATGTCATCGATCGGTTTGCGCCGCATGATCGACTGGGTCATGTCTCTACTGCTCATCAGGAACTCCTGCTTGGGTGCTTCCCCGTCACGGCGCGCGAAGAATCGCTTGTGACGGGGGTAACTCGGTCCCAACAGTATGCAAGGGTGCTTGCGTTAGATAAAGTGACTACTTCTAACCTATATTCATTAGTTCCGGTAAGGATTTCCTTATGCTTGACGTCCGCCGGCTCCGCCTGCTCCGGGAATTAAGCATCCGGGGGACGCTGGCGGAGGTGGCCGAGGCACTGCAGTACAGCCCGTCGTCCGTATCGCAGCAGCTTGCCCTGCTCGAGAAGGAAGTGGGCGTGGAACTGCTCCGTAAAACCGGGAGGCGGGTCCAGCTCACGCCGCAGGCCGAAGTGCTGGTGGCGCATACTGCGAACCTGCTCGAAACAATGGAGCAGGCCGAGGCGGACCTCGCCGCTTCCCTGACCACCGTCACGGGGACAGTCCGGATCGCGGTTTTCCAGTCCGCGGCCCTGGCCCTGATGCCGGACACCCTGACGAGGATGGCCAAGGCCTACCCCGAGGTCCGCATCGAAATGATCCAGCGCGAGCCCGAAACGGCGCTGCACGAAACGTGGGCGCGCGACTTCGATCTGGTTATTGCCGAACAGTATCCGGGCCATGCCGCCCCGCGCTATCCGCAATTGGACCGCGTTAAGCTGACCACCGATGCCATCCGGCTGGCTGTTCCCCCGGCGTCCGACGGCGTCCCCTCCATTCGTTCGCTGGAGGACACCGCGGAGCTCGCTTGGGTCATGGAACCGAGGGGGGCTGCATCCCGCCATTGGGCCGAGCAGGCCTGCCGCAGCGCCGGCTTTGAGCCTGACGTACGCTTCGAAACCGCGGACCTGCAGGCCCAGGCCCGCCTGATCGAGTCCGGCAACGCTGTGGCCCTGATGCCGGACCTGGTGTGGACCGGCCGTGGCACCACAGCCCAGCTGCTGGAGCTTCCGGGCAAGCCGCACCGCACCGTCTTTACCTCCGTCCGGCGCTCAAGCGCCCAGCGGCCGGCCATCCTGGCCGCGCGGGAGACGCTCGCTGCAGCAGCCGCGGCGGTGGCAAGGAACGACGCCGGGTGACCGGCCGCCGTCGTATGTGTCCTTCCAAGGGGGCTAAGCGTCACTGTTCCCTGCGTCACTGCGCCGTTGAGCGCCCGGCGCTAGACTGATGCCGTTATGAATCGAACAATGTTCAAGTCCAAGATCCACCGGGCCACCGTCACGCACGCCGACCTGCACTACGTAGGTTCCGTCACCGTGGACCTGGACCTGCTCGAGGCCGCCGATATCCTGCCCGGTGAGCTCGTGTCCATTGTGGACATCACCAACGGCGCACGGCTCGAGACCTACACGATTGCCGGCGAGCGTGGTTCCGGCGTGATCGGCATCAACGGTGCAGCGGCACACCTCATGCACGAGAACGACCTCGTCATCCTGATCACCTATGCCCAGATGACCACCGAAGAGGCCAAGGCCTATGAACCGCGGGTGGTCCACGTGGACGAAAACAACCGGATCATCCAGCTGGGCAATGACCCCGCCGAGGGCCTCACTCCCGGGATGATGCGCCCCCCTTTCGCGCTTAACAACGCCACCGTCTAACCGGAGCGTGCGTCCCGGTACCCACTTCCGCCGCGCCCGGGGGGATAAGCCACCGGTGGTCCCTTGCTAGGTGTACTGGCCGGTTTCTTTGTGGTGTGGTGCATCATCCTGGTGGGCTGGTTCGTTGGCCGGCGGAAAATCCTGGGTGAGAACGCCCGCCAGGTCCTCAGCTCCCTCACCTTCTTTGTGGCCAGCCCCGCGCTGCTCTTCGAAACGCTGAGCAAGGCCCGCCTCGCCGAAGTCTTCGCCGCACCCCTGCTGGTCACAGCGGCTGCCGCCATCGCTACAGCCGCCATCTTCTTCAGCATCGCCAAGTTCTGGCTCAAGCGCTCCCTGCCCGAGTCCCTGATGAGCTCGATGGCCGCCTCACTCGCCAACTCCGCGAACCTCGGTATTCCCATCGCGGTATATGTTCTGGGCGACGCCAGCTATGTGGCGCCGCTGCTGATTTTCCAGCTGGCCTTCTTCACGCCGCTGTTCCTGATGATCCTGGACTCCAGCACCAGCGCCCACCGCACCACACCGCTGAATTTTGTGGTGATGATCCTGCGCAACCCCATGATTGTGGGCTCCGCGCTGGGCCTGGTGGTGGCGGGCACGGGCTGGCAGGTTCCGCCCCTGGTGATGGAGCCGATCCACTTGATCGGCGGGGCTGCGATTCCGGCCATGCTGATTGCCTTCGGCATGAGCCTGAACGGCACCCGCCCGCTGCAGGCCGCCGCGGGCCGGCGGCTGGACACTCTGCTGGCGAGCGGTTTCAAACTGGCCGTCCAGCCGGCGCTTGCATATCTCTTCGCCCGATTCGCGCTGGGCATGGAAGGGCACGCGCTGTTCGCCGTGGTGGTCACGTCCGCGCTGCCCACCGCGCAGAACGTCTTTGTGGCCGCCAGCCGCTACAAGACCGGCCTCACCGTCGCCAAGGACACCGTGCTGATTACAACCGTTGTGGCCGTTCCGGCGATGATTGGCGTAGCGCTGCTGCTGACTTGATGGGAGTTTGATGGACAAGATGCTGGACACCGTGGTGATCGGCGGCGGGGCCATGGGATCGGCGGCCGCCTGGGCGCTGTCCCGCCGCGGCCGGCAGGTGACGCTCGTGGAGCAGTTCGGACCCGGGCACAAGATCGGCGCCTCGCACGGCACCACCCGCAACCTGAACCCCGGCTACTACCGACCCGAATACGTGGCCATGCTCGCGGAGGGGCTGGCCCTGTGGGATGAGCTGGAGCAGGACAGCGGCGAGACGCTGCTGGCCCGCACGGGGATCGTCAACCACGGCCCGGACCCGCGCCTTCCCGACGTGGCCGCGGCGCTGAACGAGGCAGGCATCCGGGCCGAGTTCCTGTCCCCCGCGGAGGCAGGCGAACGCTGGCGCGGCATCCGCTTCGACCAGCAGGCGCTCCACATGCCCGACGGCGGCCAGCTCAACCCCGAAGCGGCGCTCCCCGTCTTCCAACGTCTCGCCGCGGCCCGCGGTGCCGAGATCCGGCACCACACCAAAGTTGTGGAGTTCCAGGTGATGGACGACGGCGTCCGGCTGGCCTTGGAGTCCGGCACCGGTACCGAGGTGGTCACCGCCGCCCAGGTGGTGGCCACGGCCGGCGGCTGGACGGAGAAACTCCTCGGTGCTTCCGGCGCAGGTCTCCGGATTCCGACGTTGCGGGTCACCCAGGAGCAGCCGGCGCACTTTCGGGTGGCTGATGCCGGTGCCGTCTGGCCCGGGTTCAACCACATGCCCGGCACCAGCCGGGAATACAAGAACTGGTACTCCCCCGTGTACGGGATGCAGACCCCCGGCGAGGGGATCAAGGCGGGCTGGCACGGTGTGGGCCCGCTGGTGGATCCGGACCGGCGCTCCTTCCAGCCGGAACCCGTGCAGCTCGCGGCCCTGCAGGATTATGCGCGGACGTGGCTGCCGGGCGTTGACCCGGATTCGTTCGAGGCCATCAGCTGCACCTACACCACCACTCCGGACGAGGACTTCATCCTGGACCGGATCGGCCCCGTGGTGATCGGCGCCGGGTTCTCCGGGCACGGGTTCAAGTTCACCCCCGTAGTAGGCCGGATCCTCGCGGACCTCGCCACCGGCACCCGCGCGGCGCCGGATATCTTCCGCGCTTCCCGCTAGGTCCTGGCTGCTTCCCGTTACGTGTCAGCGCTGCTGCGGCTGCCTTCCGCGTCAGGGTCCGGCTGGGAGTTGTCCTGGGGAGTGGCCGGGGCTGTCCCGTCAGTGGCACCGGCCTTCACTGCCGGCATCGCCAGCACCGCCGCCACGGTAAGGGCGCCGCCCACGAGCGCCGCCAGGAAGACCGCGCCGGAAGCGGCCACCACGGCGGGTGCGTCGCCTTCGCCGGCGGTGTTCGCGTAAACCGCATTCCCTACCGCGCCGAACACGGCTACACCTAGTGCGCTTCCGATGGACCTGGCGAACATGTTGGTGCTGGTGACCACGCCGCGCTCATTCCAGGAAACGCTGGACTGGGCAGAGATCAGCGTGGGTGTGGCAACGAGCCCCAGGCCGAGTCCCACCACGAAGCAGCTGGTGGCCACCAGTATCACGTTGGGAGTGGCTGCCGTGAGCGCCAGGACCAGCAGGCCCGCCACGGTAATGCAGATCCCGATCAATGCCGTGGCCTTAAACCCGATCCGCAGATAGAACCGGCCAGCCTGCGACGCACTGATGGGCCAGCCCAGAGTAAGTGCCGCGAGCGCGAGGCCGGCAATGAGCGGTGAGGTGTTCAGCGCCCCTTCCAGGAACGTGGGCACATAGGAGGTCAGCCCGATCATCACTGCCCCCACGCCGAAAGACACCAGCGCGGTGGTGCCAAGCAGCCGCCGCGATACCACCCAGGACGGCAGCACCGGTTCTGCTGCCCGCCGCTCCACCACCAAAAACACGGCCAGCAGAACCGCGCCCACCGCAAAGATGCCAATACTGACGGGCGAGTCCCATGCCCACCCCTGGCCGCCCTGGAGGGCACCAAGGATCAGCAGGCCGAGTGAAACCGCCAAGAGGGCCGCACCGGCGTAGTCCACCCGGTGCCTGGCACGCTCAACGTTTTCGTGCAGGGTCCGGAACAGCATCCAGCCGGCCAGCAGGCACAACGGGACGTTGACCAGGAAGATCCCGCGCCAGATTCCCAGAGAGGAGAAGATCCCGCCCAGGCTCGGGCCCACCACCGAGGAGACAGCCCATACGCTGGCCAGGTAGCCCTGGACCTTCGCGCGCTCTTCCAGGGAGTAGATATCCCCTGCGATGGTGATGGATACCGGCAGTACGGCGCCTGCACCGAGTCCCTGCAGAGCCCGGAAGGCGATCAGCGTGGGCATGCTCCAGGCGATCCCGCAGAGTACGGAACCGAGCAGGAACAGCCCGATGCCCGCCAGGATGATCGGCTTGCGCCCCACCATGTCCGACAGTTTGCCGTAGATGGGCACCGAAACGGCCTGGGCCAGCAAGTACGCCGAAAAAAGCCACGGGAACGACTCGAATCCGCCCACGTCGCGGACGATCGACGGCACGGCAGTGGCCACGATGGTGGAATCAATGGCCACCAGCCCGGTGGACAGCATCAGGGCAATCAGGATGGGGCCGCGTTCAGAACGGAACCCCACTCCCTGGGTGCGGGCGGTCATCATCAGTCTCGTTTCAGTCTTTTGGGTCCCTGTTACCTCCACTCTAGGTACCCATAACGGACACCGCCTATCTTCTGCCCTGGTGTTCGTCCAGGAGCCTGGCGCAACGGATGAAGCCCAGGTGCGAGTACGCCTGCGGATGGTTTCCCAGATGGGTCTCCGTGCCGGGATCGTACTCCTCCGGCAGCAGCCCGGTGGGGCCGAAAAGGTTCACCAGCTGGTCGAACAGGTCCCACGCCTCATCGATGCGGCCCACCGCCACGTACGCTTCGATAAGCCAGGTGGTGCAGATGTGGAACCCGCCCTCCAGGCCCGGCAGGCCGTCGTCGTACCTGTACCGGAAAACGGTGGGCCCCACCCGCAGCTCCCGCTCCACCGCAGTGACGGTGTCCAGGAAGCGCTGGTCCGTGACGTCCAGCAGGCCGGAGAGGCCGATGTGCAGGACGGCGGCGTCAAGGTCCGGGCTGTCGTAGGCCACGGTGTAGGACTTTGCCGACTCATCCCAGCCCTCGTGCAGCACCTCCTCACGGATGGTGCCAGCCATCACCGCCCATGCCGGGTCCGGCTCCCGGCCGTGCCGGGCAGCTGTCCGCAATGCCCGGTCCAGGGTCACCCAGCACATCACCTTGGAATACACGTGGTGGCGGGCCGCCCGCCGGGCCTCCCAGATACCGTGGTCGGGTTCATGCCAGCGGGCCAGGACGGCCGAGGCCATCTGGACCATCAGTTCCCAGTGGCCGTCCGCGAGCGCACCCTCCCGCTCACTGAGGGTATGGATCAGTTCCGCAACCGGTCCAAAAACGTCCAGCTGGACCTGGTGGTCTGCGGCATTGCCAATCCTCACCGGGCGCGAGCCGGCGTATCCGGGGAGGCTGTCCACGACGGCTTCCGTGGAAAGCGGTGCACCGGTCACCGAGTAAAGGGGGTGCAGCCATTCGGGACCGGGTGCGTGTTCGAGGATCCGGCCCAGCCAGGCGAGGAATCCGACGGCCTCCGCTGTGGAGCCGAGGTCCACCAGCGCGTTGACGGTCATTGACCCGTCCCGCAGCCAGCAGTACCGGTAGTCCCAGTTCCTGGTTCCGCCAATTCCCTCAGGCAGGGAGGTGGTGGGGGCCGCGAGGACGGCGCCCGTGGGTTCGTGCACCAGGGCGCGGAGCACCAAGGCCGACCGCCGTACCAGGGAAGGCTTAACGGAAGGCAGGGCAAGCCGCTGCACCCACTGCCGGGCCTGCAGGGCCACCCCGGCCCGCCGCTCCGTCTCCCCGTGGGGGTCTGCGGGCTGCGGCTCGGTGTCACCACAGCGCAGGTTGAGCACCACGGGACCATCTTGAAGGTTCACGGACGCCGTGGCCGTGGCGTGCCGCCCGTCCGAGGTAATACTGAACGTGACACCGGGGGCAAAGAGGATGATCGGTTCCGACGTGCCCACCACGTGCACCTCGCCGCCGCGTGCTTCCATGCTGAACGGCGCGTTCGCGTAGTCCGGCCGGGGAGCAAAGACAATCCTGGCGGCTCCGTGCCCGGAAAGCACCCGGACCAGGCTGGTGATACCGTCCGGGGCAGGCTCCAGGTAGTCCGTGACCGTGACGTCCGCCCACCGGGTTTCCACAATCATGGTGCTGTCCACGTACCGCTGCCCCAGCACCTGGGAGGCCTTGACCGGTTCCACCGAGAAGTGGCCGGCTGCGTCGCCGCCCAGGATGTGCGCAAACAGTGACCCCGAGTCCGGCAGGGGGTGGCTCATCCAGCAGATCTTGGCGTCCGGTGTCAGCAGCGCGGTGGAGGAGCCGTTGCCGATCATCGAGTGACGTTCCAGGCCCACGGCGTCCTCGCCGAACAGCCAGGCCCGCCGCAGTTCGAAGAGGAGGGCGAGGACCCGCGCGAAGGATTCCGGGTCGCGGACACGGTGCGCGGCGGCGGTCTCCCTCGGGCCTACGTGCAGCCCCAGGTCCGGCCCCCGCAGGGTGGCGATGGCGAGCTCGTCACTGTAGGCATCCCCGGCGAACATGGCTGCGCTGGCTCCCAGCCGGGACCGGAGTGTTTCCAGCGCCTCCGCTTTGGACGGTTCCACAACGGACAGGTCCAGCACGGAACCGTCCACGATAAAGAACAGGCCGTGGACCCGGGCGATCTCCCTGGCGGTTTCCGTTACGGACTCCACAACGTCCGGCGGCGCCGGCCGGGTGTGGACGGAAACGGCCACTGGTTTACGTTCAATCCAGATGCCCTTTTGGAAACCCACGGCCTCATTAAGAGCGGCATTGACCTTCTGCAGGGCCGATTCGGTGGCGAGGGTCTGGCCGTGCGCGAATCCCATATCCGATTCCGCGCCGTGCGAACCAATGAGGTGCACCTCCACCGGAAGGCGCGACACGGCGGCAAGGTCCCGGAGCGAGCGCCCCGAAATGATCGCCGCATGGGTGTTGGGCAACGCTGCCAGGGCGCGCAGGGCAATGGCCGCGTTGCCCAGTGGAAGAATTTCAGTCGAGATGCCTTCGGCGTCGCACAGCGTGCCGCCGTAGTTGCAGGCCACCAGCAGCCCGGGGACGCGGGCCAGTACTTTTAGTTCCGCGAGGAGGGCGGGCGTCAGCCCGTTATTCGCCGCATCCGACTGGACAAATGCGCGCAGCATCTCCAGCGGGAGGGAGCGGGTGAGCAGCGCGGAATCGGCCACGCTTTGGTTCAAGGGCGTCGGCATCCGTGTACCCCTTAGAGGCAGAACCAGGCCGGTAACTCAGCCGCTGGATTGCCTGCGGACTACCGGTTGGTGCCCCGCCTGGGAATCCCAGCGATTCCCAAGGGGGCAGTTCCAATGCTCAGCCCCGGCGGTTTCCCCCGAAAGTCCCCTTCATTGCGTATGTGTAAAAGTCCGGCGGAAAAGCTCCAGCGCCGTCACACAGGGCAGCCTTTTGGACCGCGACGGCGGTGCCCGCCACGCCGAACCGGGGAACCCGCCGTCGTGCTTCCCCTAAGAAGGTGCCGTGCGTGACACAGCGGCGGCGGGCCTATGAATCAGACCCGCACCAGCCCGGCAGCCTCGGCCAGGAGTTCCACGGACCGCAGCCGGGCCTCGGTGCCGGTGCTCTGGTGCGCCACGATGAGTTCATCGGCGTCGGCGTGCCGGCCGAATCCGTCCAGGTAATCGAGGACAACGTCGGGTGTGCCCACCGCTGAGTAAGTCATCATCTGCGAGACGTGCTGGCCCTGCGGGGAATCGAGGATCATGTCCGCTTCATCGTCCGTGAACTCCCGGCCCCCGCCGAAGAACAAGGACACCCGGGCACGCTTGGTGGCCTGCATCATGGCCTGCGCCTCGGAGGCGGAATCCGCGGCGATCACGTTCACGCCGGCGATGACGTGCGGCGCATCCAGCTGTGCCGAGGGCTTGAACTCGCGCCGGTAAAGTGCCACGGCATCCTGGAGCGCGTTGGGGGCGAAGTGCGAGGCAAACGCGTACGGCAACCCCAGCTGGGCGGCCAGCCGGGCGCCGAACAGGGAAGAGCCCAAAATGTACAGCGGAACGTTCGTGTCCTTGCCCGGGGTGGCTTCAACGCCCTGGATCCGGGTGGGGCCAGTGAGGTAGCCCTGCAGTTCCAGGACGTCCTGGGGGAAGCTGTCTGCGGACATCGGGTCCCGCCGCAGGGCGCGCATGGTGTTCTGATCGCTGCCCGGAGCGCGGCCCAGGCCCAGGTCGATCCGGCCCGGATGCAGGGTCTCCAGGGTGCCGAACTGCTCGGCGATGGTGAGCGGTGAGTGGTTGGGCAGCATCACGCCGCCGGCGCCGAGCCGGATGCTTTCGGTGTGCGCGGCAACGTGGGCGATCAACACGCTTGTTGCGGAGGAGGCGATCGAGGACATGTTGTGGTGTTCGGCGTACCAGACGCGCCGGTAGCCCAGTTTCTCAGCGCTCTGCGCCATGGCCACACTGCCCGCGAAGCTCTCCGCCGCCGTCTGGCCCTTGCCGATGGTTGCCAGGTCAAGGATGGAGAGGGGAAGAGTCACGGTAAGTGCGGCCTTTCAGAACGTTTCGCGGGAAGGTGCCGGCCGGGTTGCGGCGGGCACAGTTTGTATAACGACGGCGGATGCCGGCTTATTTCTGTGACTTGCGGAATACTCAGCAGGCTGAGGAGGTTGCCGCCCCTATGAGCCTTGAGACAACGCACCAGCTGGAATTGTCCGCAACGATTGACCTGAAGGACCTCGGAACCGTGCACCGGCTCGGTTTTGGTGCCATGCGCATCGTGGGCGACGGCATCTGGGGTGAGCCCGCCGACCGCCAGGCCGCCGTGGACGTGGTCCGCCGCGCCGTGGACCTTGGCGTTGATTTCATCGACACCGCAGATTCCTACGGCCCGAACATCAGCGAGGAGATCCTCGCCGAAGCGCTATACCCGTACAAGGACGGGCTGAAGATTGCCACGAAGGTGGGCTTCACGCGGACCGGTCCCGGCAAGTGGATCCCCGTTGGCCGGCCGGAATACCTCCGCCAGCAGACCGAACTGAGCCTGCGCAAGCTCAAGGTGGACAGCCTGGACCTGCTGCAGTTGCACAGGATCGATCCCAAGGTGGACGCCGAGGAGCAGTTTGGTGTGCTCCGCGAGCTCCAGGACGAGGGCAAGGTCCGGGCGCTGGGCCTCTCGCAGGTGAGCGTTGCGGAACTGGAAGCTGCCGGGAAGCACTTCACCGTTTCCACCGTGCAGAACCGCTACAACCTGACGGACCGGAGCTCGGAGGACGTGCTGCGGTACTCGGAGGAGAACGGGATCGGTTTCATTCCGTGGGCGCCAATCTCGGCCGGTGAGCTGGCGCAGCCCGGCGGGCCTCTGGACGAGGCGGCCAAGCGCCTCGGCGCCACCACCTCGCAGGTTGCGCTGGCCTGGCTGCTGCGCCGGTCCCCGGTGATGATGCCCATCCCCGGCACCGGTTCGGTGAAGCACCTCGAGGAGAATATGGCCGCTGCAGGCGTCACGCTCGACGACGATACGTACGCTGAGCTGGAAGCCGCCGGCGAGTAGCGGCAGGGTCCAGCCAGAACCCGCAGTCCAGTAAGGACGTGGCCAAGGAGGTCATCAAGGCGCTGGGCTAGTTCTGCTCTGTTCGCAAGGAAGTGGCCCGGTCTGTTGACCGGGCCACTTCCCTTGGCGCACGCCGTTGGGCACCGCCTTATGAGATCAGGCGCAGCCGCCGTTAGCAATGGTCGGATCGATGGCCGTGATCTGGTCCTGCACCTTTGCCAGCTGAAGCTGGAGGTTGCCCACCACGGTCCTCTGCGCCTCCACGGCGTCCTTTTTAACGCCCTTCTGGGTTTGCACCTCCCGGAGCTTTGTCTGGGCTGCCGTGAGCTGTCCGTCGAGGGTTGTCAGCTGCGACTGCAAGGACGAGAGGTTTGCCTCCGCGGCGCTGATTTCTCCGTTGAGCTTGTCGAGCAGGGCCAGCAGCGGCTTCACTTGGTCCTGCAAACCGAGGATCTCGGTTTCTTTCGTCGCAATCTGACCGTTCAGCGCCGTGAGTTCCGCTATAAGGCTGTCGCCAATCTTGTTGAGCGAGCCGATCTCAGTTGTCTTGTCGGCAACTGCTTTGTTGGCATCGTCGACTGCCTTCTGGAGGGCCGGGAGCTGCTCCTGCAGACCTGCCAGATCAGTCTTCTTGGCGTCCACTGCCGCGGCTGCATCTTCCTGCACCTTTTGCGCTTCAGCCAACGTAGACCGGAGACCCTCCAGGACCGCTCGCTGTTTGGCGATGTTTGCCTGGGCTTCGGTGACGTTCCCCGCCAGTGCCGGCAGTGCCGCTTCCAGATCTGCCACCACCTTCTCCTGGGCAGTTACATCGTCAGCCGCCGCCGTGGCCGCCTCCTGCAGCGCCGGCAACCCGTTCTCGAGGGTGGTCAGCTCCGCTTGCTTGGCAACAACTGCACCGTTCGCCAGATTGAGTGCATCCTGCAGCCCAGGGACCTGCGACTTAAGCGCCGCAATCTCAGCTTCCTTGGCAGCGACCCCGGCGTTTGCCGCCGTCAGCACGTCCTGGAGGGGCTTTGCCTTCAATTGCAGGCCGCTGCTTTCCTGCTGCTTGGCCAACAACTGGCTGTTCAAGGAGTTGACCTGGGTCTGCAGTGTGGTCAGCTCTCCCTTAAGTCCGGAGATCTGGTTGTTCTTACTCGTGATGTCGGTATTGACCTTGGCCAATTGCCCCTCCTTGAGGAGCAACTGGTCCTGGAGATCTTTTTTGGTCTTGCCATTGTTGTTGATTGCTGCGATCTGAGCGTTCAGTAATGCAATGTCTGCTTCCAGAGTCGTTTTTTGTGTCTGCAGCGCAGTGAGCTCCCCTTGGGCTTTGGTGATCTCAGTCTGTTTGGCAGTTATTTGCCCGTTGACGGTGCTGATTTGTCCCTGGAGTGCCGTTATCTCGGTCGTGACCGAGATAATGCTGGCGTTGTTGTCATTGACTTCCTTGGCTGCTGCAGCGGCGGCTGCCTGAAGTTTGGCAAGATCTGTCTGGGCTGTGGCAATAGCAGCGTTCTTGGCGTCGAGGGCGGCTTTCGCATCGGCGGCGGCCCTCTGCAAAGATGCAAGCTCACCCTGCGCGGCGGCGATCTCGCCTGTCTTATCAGCGACCGCCTCGCTTGCGGCAGCCTCAACCCTTTGGGCTTCCGCCAAAGTGTTCTCCGCGGCAGCGATCTTTTCCCTCTGGGCTTCCAACGCATCACCCGCGTCAATGCCAGCGGCCTCGAGGACCGCCAAATCCTGCAGGGCCTGACTTACGTCCTGGTCCGCGGCCCGGACAGCGGCAGCTGCCTGCTCTGCTTTTGTGGTCAATGATTCCAGCTCTCGCTGGGCAACCTGAATCTCCTCATTCTTGGCGGCAAGATCTCCAGCAGCCTTTTGAGCTGCCTGCTCCAGCGAGTCCAGCTGGGCCTGGGCAGCGGTGAGGGCCTCGGTGTTCGCGGCCTGAACAGCGGCCAACTCGTCAGCTTGGCTTTGAAGGCCGGCCTTTGCCGCTTCGGCAGCCGCGAGCTTTTCCTGCAGGGGTCCCAACTCGTCCACGGCGTCGGACTTCTGCCCCTGGAGCTTGCCCAGCTCAGCCGTGGTGGCGTCGAAAGCAGCCTGCTGCGTGGCCTGTTGCTTCTCAAGTTCGGCGACCTGAGCAGAAAGGACGGATTCCTGATCGGTCAATGCTTTGTCCTGCGCCTCAATGTCCGCAATGGCCTTGTTGGTGTCGGCGATCGCGGTAGTCAGTGAATTTGCTGTTAACTGCAAAGCCTCCCGCTCTGCCGTCAGCTTGGCGATGGCGTCGGCGTTCCTTTTCGCCGCGTTCTTCAGGAGGTTTTCCTGGATAGCCCCGCGGTGTGCCAACTGGTTCACCACACCGCTGCAGACAGAAGAATTCGACGTTGTTCCTGCTGCAACCGCCGGCTGGACCAGCACAAGGCTGGTGGTGAGGAGTCCGGGCAGCACAACAGCTGCGGCGAGACGGCGGGAAAGGACAGACTTTGATGCTGCTGTGCGCATGTGAACTCCTGTTGAGACCAATAAGCGGCCCGCCCGGGCCGCTGCCTGGACCCACCGTAGGCCGCGCTGCCCGCCCGGCACACGCGTAATCGCACACCTGTCTTTTCCGCTTAAGTACTCGTTTTCTGAAGCACTCGGCGATGGGCACTACTTGGTTCTCCCCCGAGTATCCGCTTCCGAATCTGACCGCCGCGGTCCTCCGGTGACCTGCCGTTACTCCCCGTATCTCCGGGTTTCAGCGCCTTTGATTCGGCGGCTCACGCTGCCGGATAGTTGCTGCAACGAGCAAATCCGTTGCATCCGCTACCACCTTCCAAGGAGGAATAATGCCCATTCTCAAGGCGAATTCGGCTGCTGCCGTGGCCCTCACCATCACCGCGCTGCTGGGGCTGGCAGCCTGCGCTGATCCGGGCGCGACGGCGGCGACAGCACCGACGTCGGGATCCTCCACCACCGCGGCAGGCAAGACGTTTAACCTCTCCCCGCAGCAGGACCGCTTCGAGGTCTCCGTTGACTCCGAGGCCGCCAAGCTGGTCCCCGAAGCTATCAAAGCCGATGGCAAACTCACCGTGGTGAGCACCGGCGGCACGGCCCCGCTCAGCACCTTTGCCACGGACAACAAGACCCTCATCGGCAGCGAGGTGGACATCGCCTACGCGGTGGGCGAGACGCTGGGCCTGGACGTGGAGGTCCTTCCCGTGGCCTGGGCTGACTGGCCGCTGGGCATCGAGTCCGCCAAGTACGAGGCCGTGCTGTCCAACGTGACCGTCACCGAAGCCCGAAAGGAGAAGTTCGACTTCGCCACCTACCGGAACGACCTGCTGGGCTTCTACGCAAAGAGTGATTCGGACATCGGTGAGATCAAGGAGGCCAAGGATGTTGCGGGCAAGCGCGTCATTGTTGGCTCCGGCACCAACCAGGAAGCCATCCTGGTGCGCTGGGACGAGGAGAACAAGAAGAACGGCTTGAAGCCGGTTGAGTTCCAGTATTACGACGACGACTCCGCCTCCACGCTGGCCCTGCAGTCCGGCCGTGCGGACCTGACGTTCGGACCCAATGCCGGTTCTGCCTACAAGGCCGCGCTGGATGGCAAGAGCAAGCAGGTGGGCACCCTCAACGGTGGCTGGCCGCTGACCGCGCAAATCGCCTTCACCACCAAGAAGGACAACGGCCTGGCCGTCGCCGCCCGGGCAGCGCTGAACGAACTGATTGCAAACGGCACATACGCCAAGATCCTGGACCGCTGGGGCCTGTCATCCGAGGCCGTCCAGAAGTCCGAGCTGAACCCGGCAGGCCTGCCCAACAAGTAAGCGGACCTGCCGACGAATGGATCCCCGCCTTGCCCTGACAACGAGGCGGGGATTCTTCTGGTTGCCAACGCCCCCAGGTCCTGGCACATATTCTGGGTAGCATCCCAGCCCGATCATGGAGGAAGCCCATGCCCCACCCCGCACGCCCCTTGCACAAGCTTGGGTTCCTTACGATCGGCCTGTTCGATCCGGCGGAACCTGGACCGGGCCACCAATCGACATTGGAGATCATCGAACTTGGCGAGCGGCTCGGATTCGACAGTGCCTGGCTGCGCCACCGCCACCTGCAGTTCGGCATCTCCTCACCCATCGCGGTGATGGCTGCAGCCAGCCAGCGCACCTCCCGGATCGAACTTGGCACAGCCGTGACACCGCTGGGCTGGGAAAACCCGTTGCGCCTGGCCGAGGACCTGGCCACCGTGGACCTGCTCGCCGGGGGACGGATCAATCCTGGGCTGAGCGTGGGGGAACCGATGCACTACGACACGGTGAAGCACGAGCTGTACCCGGATTCCTCCGACGTGGAGGACTTCAGCTACGCCAGGATGGATCGGCTGGCCCGTTTGATTGCAGGGGAGGCGGTGCGGGACTTTTCCGGCAAGCAAGGTGTGGTCGAGGAATTTTCTATCCGCGTGGAGCCGCACTCTCCCGGGCTGCGGGACCGGCTTTGGTACGGGGCGGGCAGCACGAAGTCGGCCGTCTGGGCCGGTGCAAACGGTTTCAACCTGCTCTCCAGCAGCGTGGTCTTCCCCGAAGCGGACCAGGAGCCGGACTTTGCCCTCGTCCAGCAATCGCAGATCCGTGCCTTCCGGGAGGCAGCCAAGGCACAAGGACAGGGGCCGGCCCGCGTGTCGCAGGGCCTGGTGGTGATCCCCACGGATTCGGCGTCGGCGGCCCAGCGGGAGAAGTACCAGCGCTACGTTGATGAACGCACTCCCCGCACCCGGGCGCCGCAGGGGCCAAAGGGCATGCTCTTCGCCCCGGATCTCATCGGCACCAGTGACGAAATCGCAGACCAGCTGTACGCGCACGCGGGATTCCAGGAAGTCGACGAGGTGGCGTTTGCCCTGCCCTTCAGCTTCGACCACGAAGATTACGTCCAGATCCTGACCGACATTGCGGGCAGCCTGGGGCCGGCTCTGGGGTGGACACCGGCTGAGGGCCCGCAGTAGGCGGCGGGCCCGGACGGGCACCTGCTTGCGCCGGAAGTGCATTCGTGGCGGGTTTGGCAATAGTGTGGCGGGGTGGGGACAAACACCGTCAATGGCGAACAGATCGACAGGCAGACACGCATTCTCGAAGCGGCGCTCGATCTGCTCTCCCGCCACGGTATTTCCGGCGTGAGCATGCGTGCGGTAGCGCGGGAAGCGGGCGTCGCCCTGGGCCTGGTGAACTACTACTACGACGATAAGACAAGCCTGATCCGCGCAGCCCTTCGCCGGGTGGACGAGCACGACCTGCTGCTGGTTGCACCCGACCCGTCGTCAGCCCCGGACGAACAGCTGCGCAAGGCGTTGTGGCGGGTTGCGGCCGCTGACCTGCTGACCACCCGCTACCTGTCCCTGCGCCTGCACCTGTGGGCCCTCGCGCAGGCAGACGAGGACTACGCACAGATCAACGCTGCGGCCTTCGACCGCTACATCGATGGACTCGCGGCACTGGTTTCGAACGCCCAGCCCCGGATGTCCTGGGACGAATGCAGGGCACGGGCAGCGGACATTGTGGTGATACAAAACGGAATGTGGCTGACCTCGCTTCTTGGTGTGGACAAGGAGTCCATCAAGCGAAGCATCAGCCGTACAGAAGAGATCGCCTTCGCCCCGCCGCAGGCGCAGGATACAGCCGACACCAAGAGCTCAACCTCGCTTCAGGAGAACTAAAACCGGGCGCTTCCCGATGCTGCTGCCGCCTCAGTAACATTGAACGCCTGTTCAAAAAAACTATTGAACAGGCGTTCAATGTCGGCTACTGTCCTGCATATGACTTACGCCACACCGTCTCCGGACGTGACAGCAGCCACCCTCTTCATCAACGGCTCGTGGGAGCCGGCAGCGTCGGGCGCCGTGCGCCACATCCACAACCCAGCCGACGGCGAGCTGGCCGCCACTGTCTCAGAGGCCGGCCGGGAAGATGCCGAGCGGGCCATTGCCGCCGCGCGTGCTGCCTTCGACTCAGGTATCTGGTCCAGTGTCCCGGCTCCCGAGCGGGGCACCTTCCTGCTCAAGGTCGCCGCCGAGCTGCGCGAACGCCGGGAAAAGTTCGCCCGCGCCGAGTCCCTGGACACCGGCAAGCGGATCGTCGAGAGCCGCATCGATATGGACGACATCGCCGCCTGCTTCGAGTACTTCGGCAGGCTCGCGGGGCAGCAGTCGGGCCGTGTGGTGGATGCCGGGGACCCCGCCGTTGCCAGCAAAATCGTCTATGAACCGGTAGGCGTCTGCGGCCTGATCACTCCGTGGAACTATCCCCTGCTGCAGGCCGCGTGGAAGATCGCGCCCGCGCTGGCCGCCGGCTGCACCTTTGTCCTCAAGCCCTCCGAACTGACCCCCTCCACCGCCATCCTGGCCATGCAGCTGCTGCAGGACCTCGGCCTGCCGGACGGCGTGGCCAACCTGGTGACCGGACCCGGCGCTGAAGCGGGCGCACCGCTCTCGGAACATCCCGCCGTCGACCTCGTCTCCTTCACCGGCGGCCTCGAGACCGGCAAGCGCATCGCCGCTGCCGCAGCCGGAACCGTGAAGAAGGTGGCGCTGGAGCTTGGCGGCAAGAACCCCAACGTGGTGTTCGCCGACGCGGACTTTGATGCCGCCGTCGACAACGCCCTGAACGGGGCCTTCGTCCACTCCGGGCAAGTTTGCTCGGCCGGGGCGCGGCTGCTGGTGGAGGAATCCATCGCCGAACGGTTTGTCGACGAGCTGGTCCGCCGGGCACAGGGAATCCGGCTGGGCGGCCCGTTCGACGAAGCGGCCGAAACCGGGCCGCTGATCTCCGCCGCCCACCGCGACAAAGTCCACACCTACGTCCAGCGCGGCATCGAGGAGGGTGCGCGGCTGCGGTGCGGCGGTGCGGCGCCTCAGGGAGAAAAGTTCGACGGCGGCTTCTACTACCAGCCCACGGTCCTGGACCGTGTCCAAAAGGGTATGTCCGTGGTCATCGATGAGGCGTTCGGCCCCGTCGTTACCGTCGAAACCTTCCGTACCGAGGACGAGGCCGTCGCCACCGCCAACGACACCATCTACGGACTGGCCGGCGCGGTATGGACCCAGGACGCCGGCAAGGCGCAGCACGTGGCAGGCCGGCTCCGGCACGGCACTATCTGGATCAACGACTACCACCCCTACCTCCCGCAGGCCGAGTGGGGCGGCTTCGGCCAGTCCGGCGTCGGCCGCGAACTCGGCCCCACCGGCTTCGCGGAGTACCAGGAAGCCAAGCACATCTACCAGAACACCAGCCCCCAGGTGACCGGCTGGTTCGCTGACCACGGCAAGGAGAACTAGATGCACTTCGACAACATCGAGGACCTCAGCGAACGCGGGTTCGACTACGTCGTCATCGGCGGCGGATCCGCCGGCGCGGCCGTGGCAGCACGGCTGAGCGAGGATCCGGAGGTGACGGTGGCCCTGGTGGAGGCCGGCCCGGATGACCGCAACATCCCGGAAATCCTGCAGCTGGACCGCTGGATGGAGCTGCTCGAATCCGGCTACGACTGGGACTACCCGGTGGAACCGCAGGAGAACGGCAACTCCTTTATGCGCCACGCCCGGGCCAAAGTCATGGGCGGCTGCTCCAGCCACAACTCCTGCATCGCCTTCTGGGCCCCGCGGGAAGACCTGGACGAGTGGGAATCCAAGTACGGCGCAGCCGGCTGGAACGCCGACGCCGCCTGGCCGCTGTACAAGCGGCTGGAAACCAACGAGGACGCCGGCCCGGACGCACCCCACCACGGGGACTCAGGCCCCGTGCACCTGATGAACGTTCCCCCGGCCGATCCTGCCGGCGTCGCGCTTTTGGATGCCTGCGAGCAGGCCGGAATCCCGCGCGCGAAGTTCAACACCGGAACCACGGTGGTCAACGGCGCCAACTTCTTCCAGATCAACCGCCAGGCGGACGGCACCCGCGCCTCAAGCTCGGTGTCCTACATCCACCCGATTATCGACCGGGAAAACTTCACCCTGCTGACCGGCCTCCGCGCCCGCCAGCTGGTGTTCGACGCCGACAAGCGCTGCACCGGCGTGGACGTGGTGGACTCGGCCTTCGGACGGACCCACCGGCTCACTGCGCACCGCGAGGTCATCCTGTCCACCGGCGCCATCGACTCCCCCAAGCTGCTGATGCTCTCCGGCATCGGCCCTGCCGCCCACCTCGCCCGGCACGGGATCGAGGTCCTGGTGGACTCCCCCGGCGTGGGCGAGCACCTGCAGGACCATCCGGAAGGCGTGGTGCAGTTCGAGGCAAAACAGCCGATGGTGCAGGCCTCCACCCAGTGGTGGGAGATCGGCATCTTCACCCCCACCGAGGACGGCCTGGACCGTCCCGACCTGATGATGCACTACGGCTCGGTCCCGTTCGACATGAACACCCTGCGGCACGGCTACCCCACCACGGAGAATGGCTTCAGCCTCACCCCGAACGTCACGCACGCCCGCTCCCGCGGCACCGTCCGGCTGCGCAGCCGCGATTTCCGGGACAAGCCGATGGTTGACCCGCGCTACTTCACCGATCCGGAAGGGCACGATATGCGGGTGATGGTTGCCGGCATCCGCAAGGCCCGCGAAATCGCCGCCCAGCCGGCGATGGCCGAATGGACCGGGCGCGAACTGTCTCCCGGCGTCGAGGCGCAGACCGACGAGGAACTGCGGGACTACATCCGCAAGACCCACAACACGGTGTACCACCCGGTGGGCACCGTGCGGATGGGGCCGGTGGACGACGACATGTCGCCGCTGGATCCCGAGCTGCGGGTCAAGGGCGTCACGGGGCTGCGCGTCGCCGATGCCTCGGTCATGCCCGAACACGTTACCGTCAATCCCAACATCACCGTCATGATGATCGGCGAGCGCTGTGCTGATTTGGTCCGGGCGGACCTGATCCGCACCGGCCGGTCCGGCGAAACCATGGTCATCGAAGAAATGGAGCTCACCGCGTCCCTCGCCTGAGCGGCGGGATCCGGCGGCAAGGCATACTTTCGCATGCGCCACGGCCGGCCGGTCATCACTATCGTGCTTTTCTGATTTAGGAGTCCCACATGGCGGAACCCAGCAAGAGTATTGATTCAAGCGGCATGGACGAGTTTGGTTATACACAGACCCTGGACCGGAGCATCGGCAAATTCGCCAGCTTCGCGGCAGGGGTCAGCTACATCTCCATCCTCACCGGTGTTTTTCAGCTGTTCTACTTTGGTTTTTCCATGGCCGGCCCCGCGTACGCGTGGTCCTGGCCCCTCGTGTTCGCCGGCCAGCTGATGGTGGCCTTATGTTTTGCCGAACTGGCAGGCCGCTACCCCGTGGCCGGATCGGTGTACAACTGGGCCAAGCGGCTTGCGTCCGGGACCTCGTCCTGGCTGGCCGGCTGGCTGCTGCTGTTGTCTTCCATCATGGCGCTGGGGTCCGTGGCGCTTGCCCTGCAGATCACGCTGCCGCAGCTGTGGTCCGGCTTCCAGTTTGTTGGTGACGGTACCGGCCCCTACGACTTCGCCATGAACGGGGTGGTGCTGGCCACCATCATGATCACCATCTCAACCCTGATCAACGCGTTCGGCGTGAAACTCATGACCAGGATCAACAGCATCGGCGTCTTCGTGGAGCTGGTGGCCGCGGTCCTGCTGATCCTCGCACTGGCCTGGCACGTGGTGCGGGGGCCGGAGGTCTTTTTTGAGACCGCCGGCTTCGGCGAAGGCCACGATCTTGGCTTCTTCGGCGTCTTCCTGATCGGCGCCATGGCGTCCGGTTATGTGATGTACGGCTTTGACACCGCAAGCTCCCTGGGCGAGGAGACCAAGGATCCCAAGCGCACCGCCCCCAAGGCCATCATCCGTGCCGTCACGGCGTCCTTCGTGCTCGGTGGCCTCATCCTGCTCTTCGGCATCCTTGCGGCACCGGACCTTGCCGATCCCAAGGTGGGAGCTGCCGACGGCGGCCTGCAGCACATTGTGCTCTCCGTCCTGGGCGGGCCTTTCGGCAAGGCCTTCCTGGCGTGCATTGTTGTGGCCGTGGTGGTCTGCACCCTCGCCGTCCACGCCGCCGCGATCCGCATGATGTTCGCCATGGCCCGGGACAACAACCTCCCGTTCAGCCGGCAGCTCAGCAAAGTGGACCCGGTCCGCAGGACCCCCACCATCGCCGCCATCGTGATCGGTGTGATCGCCGTCATCCCGCTGCTGGTCAATGTCATGCAGCCGGCCATTTTCACCATCCTGTCCAGCATCAGCATCGTCCTGATCTACCTTTCCTACCTGCTGGTCACCGTCCCGATGCTCCGCAAACGGCTGCAGAAGAAGTGGCCGCTCGCGGACGACGGCTCCGAGCCCGGCTTCAGCATGGGCAAGTGGGGGCTGCCGGTGAACATCGTCGCTGTCCTGTGGGGCGGCGCCATGACCCTGAACCTGGTGTGGCCCCGGCCGGAAATCTACAACTCCGTGCCGCCGTTCGAGTGGTATCTGCAGTGGGGCGGCGTGATCTTCGTGGCCGCCGTCACCGGCGGCGGGGCCCTGCTCTACCGGCTGAAGATCCGCCATAAGACCGGGGTGCTGGCCGAGCATGCGGCGGCTGTGGCTGCCCATCCGGCCTCGGGGCCTGAGCGGCGCGAAGCTGGCGCTGAGTCCCAGGCGGCTTCCGCTGAGTCCCAGGCGGTGGACGCCACGGTGGCTTAGAGGGCCACTGCACCCAGTCAGTCACCTCACGGTCATCAACGAAGGGTCGACGGCGGCACTCACCTGAGTGCCGCCGTCGACCCTTTTGCAATGCCTGCCGGGTGGACCGGAAGGGTTCACGTGAGTTCTGTCGCGCTTGCCGCGAAGACGCCGTCCCCGGCAACCGGCGCAGTCACCATTGTCGGCGGCGGCCCCACAGAGCCTCGCTTGATAAGTCGCGCTTCAAGGTTAGGGGCGGCCTCGTACGCCTTGCTTCCATTAATCTGCCTGATCAAAGCTGTGGCGGCTGCGACGCCCATGTCATAGACGGGCTGGGCGATGACCGTCAGGGGTGGCGTAGTGAGGCGTGTCCAGGCGAAGTCGTCGTACATGAGAAACGAGACGTCCCCGGGGATCGAGAGTTGCAGATCCTGTATTGCCCCTAGAGCGCTGAGGGCGATCAGTCCATCTGATGCAACGATGACTGTTGCAGGATCTGCCAGGAGGAGGAGTTCACGGGTGGCATCGCGGATGGAGTCAGCACCGCCTGCATTGAGGCGTATCAAGTCGTAGGGAAATGGAAGTTTTCTCTCCGCAAATGCCCGCCGCATGCCCTCCAGGCGCTCCGAAATTTGGGACGAATCCAGCTGGGTCCCTTCAATGAACGGCGAGTCGCTTTTCAAGGTGGAGATGAAGGCAATTCTGTGGTGGCCGGAGTCCAGCAGGTACTTCGTGGCATCGTAGGAGATGCCCGCCATGTCGACGGCGATGACTTCCGCCGGGAGTCCGCTGGCTGTCCGGTCAAGCAGGACCAGCGGGCGGCCTGACTCGTAAACACGCTGTAAATGTTCTGTTTGGGTGGATGACGCAGGAGCCACTATGAGGCCGTCCACCCGCTTGTCGAGCAGAACGTGGACGGCGTCCACTTCCGCGGCCCGTTCCTCGTCGGTGTTGGTGAGGATGACGTTGTAGCCGCTCTTTTTTGCGGTATCCGTGATCCCCCTGGTGGCCAAGCCAAAGTGGGGGTTTTCGATGTCGCCAACCACCACACCTATGGTGTGCGATTTTCCTGTGTTCATGCTTCGGGCCAGCTCATTGGGGCGGTAGGAAAGTTCCTCGGCGGCAGCCAGGACACGCTCCCGAACATCCTCGCTCACCGCACCGTAATTGCCGAGCGCCCGCGCGGCCTGGGCCTTGGAAACGTTGGCGGCCCGGGCCACGTCCGCGACCGTGACGTCTCGACGTCTGGAAGTGTTGCTGCTCATTTCTGCCTTCTAAGAGAGACCTTGACGGTCGATGTGGCTTGAGTTACATTTTTACCAACCCCGATGTGAGTCCGGTCTCAACCTTACGGACTGAGACCGGACTCAGCAAGCATTTTTCACAAAGGCCGAATAGCGGCCCCGCTTCCCAAGATTGGAAAAACCTTGAGCACACGATTCAGCTTCCGCCCCGCGGCAATGGTCGCGGCCGCCGTCGCAGCCCTCCTGGCGCTGTCCGGCTGCGGAGGATCAACTCCCGCCCAGTCCTCCGCTGATAACCCGTACGCGCTGATCCAGCCGGGCACCGTCCGGGTTGCCAGCCTGGGTGATTCGAAGCCCTACACCTTCACCGATGCCCAGGGAAACTTCACGGGCTTCGATGTTGAGCTTTTCAAGGACGTCGCCAAGCGGGCAGGAGTGGACAACGTCGTCTTCACCGGCCAGGACTTCTCCGCGATCCTGCCCGCCGTGGCCAACGGACAGTTCGACGTCGGCGTTGCCGCGATCGGCATCACCGACAAGCGCAAGGAAACCGTGGACTTCTCCAACGGCTACCTCGCCGGCTACCTCACGGTCCTGACCACCAAGGATTCCGGCATCAAGGACGTGGAAGGCCTGTCCGGAAAGCGCCTCGGCGTGGTGCAGGGCACCCTTCAGGAAGCCTACGCAGTCAAGAACTTCCCCACCGCCAGCCTGGTCCGGTTCCCGGACAACAACTCAGCCATCGCAGCGGTCAACAGCGGCTCAGCTGACGCCCACTTCCTCGACTACGAGGCGGCCAAGGATTACATCGAGCAGCACGGCCTGGTCAGTGTTGCCGACATCCCCTCCTTCGACGCACCCGCAGGTTTCGCCATCGCCAAGGACAAGACAGCCCTCAAAGAGGCACTGAACAAGGGCCTGGCCGAAGCCATGGAAGACGGCACCTGGAAGACCCTGTACCAGAAGTGGTTCCCGGGCTCCCCGATGCCCGAGCAGTACCTGCCCAAAGCCGAGCAGACCGCAACAGCGGCCCCGACCGCAGCCAAGTAAAACCTGACCAAACACGGCCGGAAATCACCCGGCTGCACCAACCGGGCGGACCGCCGTTCGCGGTCCGCCCGGGATTCATAAGCTAACTACGTCTGAGAGCAACCATGGACTGGTTCAACACCATCATCCGCACGTTTTTCGACTTCAAGGCCATGGCCGAAGTCTTCCCGCAACTCCTCGGAGTGGGGCTGCTGAACACGCTGATCATTTCCATCGCGGCAACCATCCTGGGTGTTTTCCTGGGCATGGTGATCGCCGTGATGGGCATCTCGCCGTCCCGGTGGCTGCGTGTCCCGGCCCGTATCTATACCGACCTGTTCCGCGGCCTGCCCGCAATCCTGACTATCCTGCTGATTGGCCAGGGCTTCGCCCGGCTGAGCCAGTCAGTGTTCGGCCCCTCGCCGTACCCGCTGGGCATCATCGCCTTGAGCCTGATCGCCAGCGCCTACATCGGCGAGATCTTCCGGGCCGGTATCCAGAGCGTGGACAAGGGCCAGGGCGAGGCCTGCCGCGCCCTGGGCATGAGCTACGCCAAGTCCATGGCCCTGGTGGTCATTCCGCAAGGCATCCGCCGGGTACTGCCCGCGCTGGTGAACCAGTTCATCGCCATCGTGAAAGACTCCTCCCTCGTCTACTTCCTGGGCCTGCTGGTGAGCGAGCGCGAACTCTTCCGCGTAGGCCAGGACGCCGCCGTACTCTCGGGCAACCTCTCCCCGCTGGTGATGGCAGGCCTCTTCTACCTCGTCATCACCGTGCCGCTGACCCACCTGGTCAACTATTTCGATAACAGGTTCCGCACCGGCCGTCGCCGCCCCGCAGCGCCGACAAGCGGACTGAAGGAAGTCAAAGAACTCGATGCGGCCTCGCCGCTGATTACCGGGAGCAACACATGAGCCTCGCCAGCAACACCTCACGCAACAACACCGCCCCAGACATTGAGACCTTCCACGGCTCCAGCCTGGTGCTGAAGAACCTCACCATGGCGTACGGGGACATCGAGGTCCTGCGCAACGTCAACCTCACCGTCAAGCCGGGAACCACCACCTGCATCATCGGACCCTCCGGTTCAGGCAAGTCCACCCTTCTCCGCGGCGTCAACCGCCTGCATGAACCTAAAAGCGGTGACGTGCTCCTGGCCGGTGAAAGCGCCCTGAAGGTCAACCCGGACATCCTCCGCGCCCGCATCGGCATGGTGTTCCAGCACTTCAACCTCTTCCCGGACCACACAGCACTGGAAAACGTCGCCCTGGCCCTGTGGAGCGTCAAGAAGATGTCCAAGGCAGAGGCCCGCGAACGCGCACGCCGCCGCCTGGCCGAAGTCGGACTCGCTGAGCGCGCGGACCACCGCCCGCGGGACCTGTCCGGCGGGCAGCAACAGCGCGTCGCCATCGCCCGCGCCCTGGCCATGGAACCCGAAGTCATGCTGTTCGATGAAGCCACCAGCGCCCTGGACCCGGAACTGGTCAAGGGTGTCCTGAACCTCATGGCAGGGCTCGGACGCCGCGGAATGACCATGCTCGTGGTCACCCACG
This sequence comes from Pseudarthrobacter sp. W1I19, assembly GCF_030817835.1. Classification (NCBI taxonomy): domain Bacteria; kingdom Bacillati; phylum Actinomycetota; class Actinomycetes; order Micrococcales; family Micrococcaceae; genus Pseudarthrobacter; species Pseudarthrobacter sp. W1I19. Next base: position 66,900 of record NZ_JAUSZR010000001.1, on the reverse strand, counting down.
AAATGGGCTTCGCACGCAAGGTCGCGGACCAGGTCGTTTTTATGGACGAAGGCGAAGTCGTCGAAGCCGGCACCCCCGGCGAGCTCTTCGATAACCCCAAGAGCGAGCGCCTCCAGCGCTTCCTCTCGGAAGTCCTGTGATGCGCCAGGTGACAACCACGCCCATCCGTACGGCCGTCGTCGGGTTCGGGGTCTCGGGCAAAGTCTTCCACGCGCCGCTGATCGCAGCTGATCCTGACTACTCGCTGGACATCATCGTCACGGCTGATCCAGCCCGCGCGGCCGTTGCTTCCAGGCTCTATCCCCAGGCCCGGATTGTTCCAACGCCGGAGGCCATGTTCGCCCATGCCGGCGACCTCGACCTGGTAATCCTCGGAACACCCCCGCTCACCCATTTCGACCTTGCCTCCACGGCCATGGCGCACGGGCTCCATGTGGTGGTGGACAAGCCCTTCGTCACTGCCTCAGGCCACGGGGAGGAACTCGTGGCCGCCGCTGCCGATGCCGGCGTGCAGCTCACGGTCTTCCAGAACCGCCGGTGGGACGCGGACTTCCTGACGCTCCAAAGGCTGCTGGCCGAAGGCGCGCTGGGCGAAGTCCGCAGCTTCGAGTCCCGCTTCGAATGGTGGCGGCCCGAGGGCTTCGGCAACTGGCGGGACACCGCTTCTCTCGGGGAAGGCGGGGGAATCCTCCACGATCTCGGTGCGCACCTGATCGACCAGGCAGTCCAACTGTTCGGGCCGGTCCAGGAAAGCTCTGGGGAGACGGCGAACCACGGACCGCACCCGGACGGGGCGGACACCGAAGCCTTCGTGTCACTGCTCCATGAATCCGGCGTCCGGTCCAGGCTGTGGATGAACGGGATGGCTCCGCAGGTGGGCCCGCGCTTCCACGTCCTGGGCTCCCGGGCCGGCTACACCAAGTGGGGCCTGGACCACCAGGAACCTGCCCTCGCGGCGGGCATGTCCCCGCTGGATTCCTCGTACGGCGTGGAGCCCCAGGACGCTTGGGGGGTCCTGGGCATCGACGGTGCCACCACGCGCATCCGGCCAGAAACCGGGGCCTACCCCCGGTTCTATGCAGAGCTGGCTGCCGCTCTTCGCGGCGAGGGTGCCCTGCCCGTGGATCCAGCCGAGTCCCTTGAAGTCCTTCGGATCATCGAAAAAGTCCACGCCTTCGCCTAAGGCAGGCCCGAGCAGCACAGGCGCAGGCTGTTCCAATCCTGGCCGCACTATCGTCCTTCAAACACCCAGAAAGGGAGAACCATGTCCTCCGAAACCCCAGCAAAACGTGTTGCCGTCATCGGTGGCGGCATCCTCGGCGCATCAACCTGCATGCACCTCGCGCGGGGTGGCGCCCAAGTGACGCTTGTAACCGCCGGGCCCCTCGCGAGCGGGGCCTCAAGCCGCTCCATCGCGTGGCTGAACTCCTCCGGTGCCCGGTCCGCCGACTACCACTACCTGCGGATGCTTGCCATCGACAGGTACCGCACCTGGACTGCGCACCACCCCGAGAGCCGGGACTACATCAGGTTCGATGGCGCCATGAAGTGGGCCGGACCGAATGAGACATTCCGCGAGACCTTCGCCTTCGAGCGTTCAACGGGGTACGACTCCGTCTGGATCAACCGCGACGACGTGTCCCGGATCGCACCCGACGTGAACGTCGAGGCGGTGGCTGAGGAAGGTGCCATTTACAACGCGGGAGAAGGCTGGGTGAATATGCCCGACTTCATCCCCGCGCTGGTCGCCGAGGCAGTGGCCAACGGTGCCGAGGCCATCGAGAACGCCGGCGACGTGCGGGTGGACGTGCAGGACGGCGTCGCGTCCGGCGTCATACTCGGCGACGGGACCAGGCTGGCAGCAGACCAGGTAGTGCTGGCAACCGGCGGCGACGTTCCTGCCCAACTCGCGGCCTTGGGCGTGACGGTCCCGGATGCCACCCCTGCCGCCTTCGTGCTGTTCACCGATCCGATCAACTTCGAAGTAAAGACCGTGCTGAATACTCCGCGTGTCGCGGTGCGGCCCACCCCTGACGGCCGCCTGGTGCTCGACGCCGATTGGGCCGAACAGTCGATCGTTGTTGAGGACGACGGTTCCCTCACGGTTCCTGAAGCGTCCGTGCAGGGCTTGCTCGACGAAGCATCGAAAGTCCTTGCCGGGAACCCCCGGCTGACTGCGCAGAAAGTAGGAGCAGGGCTGAAACCCATTCCGGGCGACGGCGAACCCGTAGTAGGTCCGGTGCCGGCAATTTCGGGACTGCACACGGTGTTCACTCACTCGGGCGCAACGCTCGGGCTGATTCTTGGCGAACTCCTCGCAGAGGAAATCCTCACCGGAACCCCGTCTCCGGTGCTGAAGTCCTTCCGCCTGGACCGGTTCGACGCCGGCACCACGGCGCCGGAAGCACTGGGCACGGGCGCCTGGGCTCCTGTGCCGCAGAAGTAAATAGCGGACTGCGGAACGGGGAGTGTTGAAGGCCTGGGCCTTCACCACTCCCCGTTGCGGCTTAAGTCCGGAGTACTACTCTCCTTAACGTGCGGGCGGTCCCACTGAGTTCCGGATATTGAGCCGCGCTTCCAAGACATTGTGCTTAGGCATTGATGTCTCGCCGGCGATCCTGGACAGCAGGAGTTCTGCCGCCATGGAGCCGATCCGGTGCACCGGCTGGTGCACTGACGTTATTGCCGGTTGCATGAAAGTCATCCAGTCGAGGTCATCGAAGCAGACCACCGAAAGCTGGTCTGGAACACTGATTTTGAGGTCGGCGATGGCCTGCATAAGCCCTTGGGACATGGTGCCATCGGCCGCGAAGACAGCAGTAGGCGCGGCGTCGGATTCAAGGAGCTCAACGGCTTCGTGCCGGGCTGCCTCGGAGGAGTAGGCGCCGGCGCGGCGGATCAGTTGGGTCTGCACGGGGACGCCGGCGTCACGGTGGGCGTCGAGGTATCCGAGCAGCCGCTGCCAGCTTGGATACAGCGTTTCCCCGGTTAGGGGCGAAACGGCTGCTTGGGCTACGAAGTCCGCGAGGCTGCCATTGTCGATTTGTTCAAGTTCAGCGATGATTCCTACCCGTTTGTGGCCCGCTGTGAGCAGGTGGGCCACCGCTTCGCGGGCTGCACCGCGGTTGTCTACTGTCACGGAGTCTGCTGCCAGGTCGTAGGCTGCCCGGTCTATCTGGACTGCCGGGCACCCGCCGGCAATGAGATTGCGGAGATGCTCGGATCCATGGACGTCGCAGGGAGTGATGATGAGCCCGTCGACGCGTTTTTCAAGGAGCAGTTGGACGGCTTCCTTTTCGCGGTCGAGGTTCTCATCACTGTTGGTGAGGATGACGCCGAATCCACGCGACCGTGCCACGTCACCGATCCCGCGCAGGACCCGGGCGTAAAAGGCGTTGTCGATATCGGCGGCGACGACGCCGATGGTCTGGCTGCGGCCGGTGACGAGGCTGCGGGCGAGCATGTTGGGCTTGTAGCCCAGTTTCCGGGCTGCAGCCTGGACCCGCGCTGCCACCTCATCGCTCGCGTATCCGTAACCGCCAAGGGCCCTCCCGGCCGTAGCCGTGCTGACACCCGCTTCAGCTGCAACCTGGGTGATGGTGATCCTGGGAGGTGGCGCCATGAGGGGTCTTTCCGTCGTCAAAAGGGTATGGGGGGCGGCATGCGCAGCCGAAAGCCTGCGGGTCAGTAGCTTACCTTCACAATTCGCCGCGTCCCTCCACAAGGCAACCTTGCGATTCTTTACTCCCCTACCCTGCCGGCAGGGGCACGGCGGTCAGTGATTCGCCCTGTCCGAAGGCTCCGAGCCTGCTGCAGGTGAGGGCGGAAGCTTCTGATGCCATGGTTAAGGCCTCGCGTGGATTTGTGGCTTTGAGGAGCTCCGTCAAAACCGTGGCGATGAACGTATCACCGGCCCCCAGGGTGTCCACCACAGTCGTGTTTGCCGCCGGGGCCTCGCAGGTGTGTTCCCGGCCCGCAAGGACGGCGCCCTCTGCTCCCCGCGTTACCAGGGCCCAGGTGGCACCGAGGGCAGTGGCCTGCCTCGCAAGATCGAGAGCCTCAGGCCTGGTCAGGTCTCCTCCCGAGAAGGACGCCAGATAACAGTGCGGTGCCACCGCAGAAAGCAGGGCAGCGTCCCTGTTGGTGGAGAAGTCGAAAGACAGGCGGGAAACAGATGCGAGTTCCGGTGCCAAATCTTCCAGGAGGCTGGAGACGCTGAGGTGGACAGCGTGAAAGCCGGACGACGGCGAGAGGAACCCGCCGTCGTATTCAGCCTGGGAGACTCCGAGCCCCACTTCGCGGAACACCCGGTCGCCGTCGTTCCTTTCAATCACGCAGTATGCGGTGCTGCCGGGCCGGACCTGCAGAAAGTCCGTGGACACCCCCTCCCGGGCCAGGGAGCTTTGGATAAAAGCTCCCGCCGGATCTGTCCCGACCGTGCCGGCATAGGCTGTCCGTGCTCCCGCACGCCGTGCGTGTACAGCCACATTCAGTGCGTTGCCGCCTGGAAAAACCTGCCCCTCATCCAAGTAGCAGTCAACAACGTTATCCCTCGCTGTCAGGATCGAAACCATCTTGCCTCCCAAGTAATCTCGCCTCAGGTTATGAGAGCGTTCGCAGAAAGTCCAGTCGTGGCTACCGTGGAGTTGCCCATACAGATGCCTGCGAGGCTCCTTTTCCCCTATAGCTTCGGCGATTTCGTGTCTCAACGACACCTGGCGCCACCCTCTTGACGGACGGGAATTTGAGAATGTAGTTTTGGCAATACCTGAAAACGCTCTCACAACAGCTCAGCAATCAGTCCTCGAGTTCAGCTTGTGACAGCCACCTCTCCCGGAGATCGGAAAAACCTATGCGCACTCGTTCCCAGAAGTTCCGCCGCGGCCTGGCGATGGCCATGGCCGCGGTAGCTGCCAGCCTTGCCACCGCATGCGGGGGCAGCCCCGCTTCAACCCCCTCCGCTGATAACCCTTACGCATTGATCCAGCCGGACACTGTCCGGGTTGCCAGCGTCGGCGACCTGAAGCCCTATGCCTTCGCGGATGCACAAGGCAACTACACCGGTTTCGATGTTGAGCTTTTCAAGGACGTTGCCAAGCGGGCAGGAGTGGACAACGTCGTCTTCACCGGCCAGGACTTCTCCGCGATCCTGCCCGCCGTGGCCAACGGACAGTTCGACGTCGGCGTCGCCGCGATCGGCATCACCGACAAGCGCAAGGAAACCGTGGACTTCTCCAACGGCTACCTCGCCGGCTACCTCACGGTCCTGACCACCAAGGATTCCGGCATCAAGGACGTAGAAGGCCTGTCCGGAAAGCGCCTCGGCGTGGTGCAGGGCACCCTTCAGGAAGCCTACGCAGTCAAGAACTTCCCCACCGCCAGCCTGGACCGGTTCCCGGACAACAACTCAGCCATCGCAGCGGTCAACAGCGGCTCAGCAGACGCCCACTTCCTCACTACGAGACCGCCCAGGACTACACCGAGCAGCACGGCCTGGTCAGTGTTGCCGACATCCCCTCCTTCGACGCACCCGCAGGTTTCGCCATCGCCAAGGACAAGACAGCCCTCAAAGAAGCACTGAACGACGCCCTGGCCGAAGCCATGGAAGACGGCACCTGGAAGACCCTGTACCAGAAGTGGTTCCCGGGCTCCCCGATGCCCGAGCAGTACCTGCCCAAAGCCGAGCAGACCGCAACAGCGGCCCCGACCGCAGCCAAGTAAAACCTGACCAAACACGGCCGGAAACCAGCCGGCCGCACCAACCGGGGACGTCCCCGAAAGCAGAGGAACAACAATGACCGACGGAACCTTCATCGGAGTACAACCTGTCAAGGAAATCCCAGGCGACATCCGCGGCTCACAGGAGCATGCCCTCACCCTCTGGCCTGACATCAGGTCCTACATATCGGGCCTGCCGGAACTCAAAAGGGTCTACCTCGTGGGTGCCGGAGGCTCACTCTCCGGCCTGCACGCCGCGCAGTACTTCCTCGACCGGCGGGCAACAACGCCCGTGACCTCTGTTAACTCGGACGAGTTTTACTACCGCGCATCGCCCGGAGTAGGGCCAGGCGCTCTGGTTATCTCCCTCTCAGCCGCCGGCATGACCCCCGAAACAGCAAGGGCAGCCTCCTGGGCACAGGAGCGGGGGGCAGCCGTAGTGGCAGTGACACTGAACCCTGAAGGAACCCTTGCAAAAGCAGTCACCAGGGCCTTGATCGCCAAAACCGGGGACGGGAACCAGATCCTCCTGCAACTGCTCGCCTTGGCCATACTGGAACGCGAAGGCCAAAACGTGTCCGCAGAGCTCTCGGCCCTCGCTGCACTGCCGGCAGCCACCGAGGCCGCGGTTCGCGGATTCGAGCCCTACGCCGCCAAGATCGCCGGCAACATGAAGGACGTACCCGTGACGTACCTCATCGCTTCAGGATCACTGCAGGGCATGGGCAGCACATTCACCAGCTGCTTCCTCCAGGAGATGCAGTGGATGCACGCGGCAACCATCAATGCGAACGAGTTTTTCCAAGGCCCGTTCGAAGTGTTCGACAAGGACACCAAAAGCATCCTTTACCTGACCGAAGATGAAACCCGCCCGATGGCCGAACGCGCGGAACGTTTTCTCGAGGAGTACGGCGGGGAAACCTTCCGGGTGGACAGCAGGGAGCTCGAGCTTCCCGGCATTCCCCAGGAAATGCGCGCCTTCGTCGCACCCCTTGTCTTCTACACCATCGCGTTCCGGCTCGCCGCCCACTATGAGGCGGTACGGGGTTACTCGCTGGAAGGACGACGCTACATGTGGCAGTTCCCGTACTAGCAGAACGCATCCGACGGCGGGAGGGGCCTCAAGCGCTCCTCCCGCCGTCGGTCTTCAGAAAGCTAGCCAGGACCCAGTCTCGTGGCCGGGCATCAAGCATAGTTAGTCCGTTTCAGGCCCTTCGCAAAAATGGCAGCCATCGTCGCAGGCGTCCACCGGAATCACAACTCCTGCGAATTTGGCCAAATGCGCACTGATGCCTCGGGTCCCAGCCAACCCTCCGCCTTACCCTCCCCGGCAGAATCTTCATTTCCTTGGTACATGCCCCAAGGATCCACGGCGCAGGGAGCGAGGACTCTTGAGCCCACAGGAGGCCTTGGCATGAACAAAGCTTCTCCGGCTAACATGCGAGACGCCAGGCCTGTCGCTGGACGGTGTGCCCACTAGGGATGTTCGGAGACACGCAAACAGTGAAAGACCAGTAGTCGTGTTGCGTAACAAGCACTCCGCCCCCGCGGTTGAGGCAGGCATTCGAAGCAATTGCCACTGCCGCGCCAAGGTCCTCCTGAAGCGTGGAGGCATCGTCGGCGTCTACTTCGAGCGTCGTTTCTGACTTCTGAATCAAGGTCATGATTAGTACCCCTGTCGATGATTACGCTGTACCGCTTCATCGCGTCCCGTGTGGCGATGGTCACGGTTAACTATAGACTTGTTGTATACGAAGCGTCTACAGCAGGACCCGGGGGAATGAGTATCTTTTCACGGCCGTAGTCTCGGGCTTGGGCCTAAGCAGCCTGCGCGTATAAGTCTGTTCGATCGAGCGGTTCAGGTGCTCGGACCGGCGGCCGCTGCAGCTGTTCGGTGATCGGCGACGATCTCCCCGTCCACCATGGTGAGGAGGATAGGAGCCAGCGCGAACTCGTCGGGGGCCGTGGTCAGCGGATCCAGGCCAAATACTGTCAGATCAGCCCGCGCGCCGACGACTAAGGTGCCTCCCTTTTCGCCAACGGATTCCCAGTATTGGGCGGTATAACCCTCCAAGGCTGCGCGCGCGGAAAGTGCCTGCCGGGGTTGTACCGGTTTTATGTCGGGCCTGCCGGCTGGTCGGCGTGTTTGGGCAGCGGCGATGATACCGCGCGGGTCGAAGGGGGCGATGGGCCAGTCTGAGCCGAGGGCAACGACCGCTCCGGCATCCCGAAGGTCGCGGGTGCGCCAGGCGTGGTTTGCGCGTTCGGTGCCGAGGCGGCGTGACCAGTTGTCGGCGTGGTCGGCGCGGCTGTACAGGGCACAGTGGGTTGGCTGAAGGCTGGTGGTGGCGCCAGCGTCAATGATCTGGGTCAGCACTTGGTCGGGGATGGATTCGATGTGCTCAATGCGGTGCACTGTCCCGTTCCGGGGAAGCGCGGCGATGGTCTGGGCAATGAATGAGACGGCCTTGTCCCCGATGGCGTGGGTGGCGGTGGGGATCCCGTTCTCGTGGAAAAACCTCATGGCCGCCGCGAGCTCGGCAGGCTGGGGCCACAACGGGTGCCGGGATTCTCCGTGAGAGTCCGGGTCGAACAGCCAGGCGGTGCCGTTGTCGATCGTGCCGTCCATCATGAGTTTGATGCCACGCACGTGCCAGCGTCGTCCGTGGCGGCCCTGCATGGCCAGAAGTGCATTCAGGTCCTCCTGATTGGCTCCGGGCATGACCCACGGCGAGATCCTGAGGCGAATGGCCAGGTCTCCCCGTTCCTCCAAGGCTTCCAGGACGTCGAGGGAGTCGGCATGGCCGAAGTCCAGCATCTGCCCGGCTACGAGACCGCATCCGGCCATGGCACGCAGCAGGCGGTCGAGTTCATCCACCCTCTCGTCGAAGGAAAGTGGCGGGAGCTTGGCCTGCACGAGGTCCATGGCGGCCATCTCGTACAACATGCCGTTCGGCGTTCCGTTGGCGGACAAGCCGACGAATCCGGAACTGTCCACTTCTTCCCTGCCAGTCACTCCGGCGTGGCTGAGCCCGGCGTCGGATACCAAGGCTGCGTGTCCGTCGAAAAGTGTGATGTAGACAAGTTCCCCGTCGAGGATGCCTTCGAAGATGCTGTTGCTGAACTCCGCCTCGCCGAAGATCACCGGATCCATACCCCAGGCAAATATCCAGTCGCTGCCAACATGGTGTGGTGTTGCTGCGGCATATTCAGCAAGTGCTGCCCGGACGGCGTGGAGTTCTGTGATCCCGTTCAGATCCAGGCCGCGCGCGATGCTCAGGCCGAGTATCGGGTGGATGTGGGCGTCGATCAGCCCCGGGGTGACGGTGGCGTCCCCCACATCGATCACCTGGGCGGCGCCTGCAATCCACTCCGCTGCTGCCGCCGTCGGCCCTATGGCCGCGATGCGGCTCCCTGACACGGCGATAAAGCCCGCTATCCTTTCGAGTTCCCCACCGTAAAGGATGCTCGATGAGAGGATGACGGTGTCGACTGGGTGGGCGGTGTTCAAGGCTTTACTCCTGTGGTGTTGCGGGATTCTGGCTAACACCCGGTGAATCTCAGGTGTTGTCGGTGATGGCGGCTTTCAGTCCGGCTGACAGGACGTCGGCCAGGAACGCAAAGCGGTCCGTTTGGCTGGTTGATACGGCTTGCTGGGCCGCGGACAGGTAGGGGAAATCCGTCCGCTGAGCCTCGGGGATGTTCCAGGCGGACTCCATGGTGATGGCGTCAAGGCTGGCACCGATGGCTGCGCTGTCGAGGGTTTCCAAGGTCGGGATAACGAGGTGTTCAGGCACCCCGGCACGTGTCAGGGCACCGGCAAATTTGTCGTAGAGGGACAGCGCGTCCGGGTGGGATACAGGCTGGGTGAGCAGCAGCGGCAGAAGCGCCGGTGCCAGGCTGTAGGCGCTTCTGAGCGCTTCGAAGATCTGCCGGATGAGCTCGTCCAGGTTCCCGGTGTCCGACGCCGGGACCTGGACGCGGTCGGCAAGGGATCCCCGAGCCAGTTCGATGATGTCGTCCCGGCCCGTGACGTGCTTGTAGAAGGAGGACTGCCGGACTCCGAGGCGCTCTGCCAGGCGTGGCATTGACAGGGTCGCTTCCTGTTCGAACATGGCCAGCGCTTCCCGGCCAATGGTCTTTCGTGAAAGCCTGGGGGTCCGTGGCCGTCCCATCCGGGGAGTCTTTTCGGGCGTTTGCATAGTGCAAGGCTAATCTCGGGACCTCAGACTGCATGACCGATCCGCTGGTATGCGCCAGGGTTCACCCGGCGCAGGACCATGGCCAGAATGGCACCGGCGATGATTACTGCCGGGGCGATTATCAGAAGGGCCGTATTGATGGGGTCACCGTCGGGAAGGCCGCTGATCAACTCGAAGTTGTCCACCATCAGGTACGTTACGAGGCACATGATCAGGGTCGCGGCGACGGCCGAGGGGATCACGTACCACTGGGGCCGGTGCTGCTTATGGCGGGCAAAAAAGACCACGACGCCAATCCCGGTGAGGGCCTGCAAAAGCAGGATCCCGATGACGCCCGGACTGTTGGTCCAGATGAGAAACTGCGTGAAGGGGTCCAGCTGGAGCAGCGCCGCGCCCGCCACGAGGGCAAGAGAGAGCACGGTTTGTTCGATTCCCGCCAGCGACGGCGTGCCGTAGCGGGGGCTGATCCGGCCAGAGCGTCTGGGGAAAATGCCCTCCCGGCTCAGGGAAAGGGTGTACCGGTTAATGGTGTTGTGGAAGGAGAGTTGGGCGGCGAAGATGCTGGTGACGATCAGCACGCTCATCAGATTCACGCACCACTCGCCCGCGAAGTTGCCGGCTGCGATGTAGGCGGTGTCGCCAGCATCCAGATGCCCTGCCGCAAATTCCTGAATGGCCGTGGGCCCGAAAGCCTGGACGATGATCCATACGGCGAAGGCGTAGAACGCGCCGATGAAGGCGATGGAGATGTAGGTGGCGCGGGGAACGCTCCGGTCGGGGTCCCGGGCCTCCTCGCGGTAGAGGGCGCCGGATTCGAACCCCATAAAAGCGGAGAAGCCAAGGGCTATGACGGCGGCGAACTGGGGCGTGAAGATCGAGTCGGGGCTGAACGAGTCAAAGCCGATGCCCTGGGCCCCGCCCTTGGCGAGAACGAATATGGCGACGCTCGCGACGATCGCCGTTTCCAGGGTGAGCAGGACTGCGAGGACTTTGGCTCCCACGTCGATTCCGCGCCAGCCCAGGTACCAGACGGCCCCGATCGCCACGGCCGCGTACAGCCACCACGGCAATTCGACGCCGGTCAGTGACCTGACCGCTAGATTCGCTTGGATTCCGAGAAGCCCGTACAGGCCTATCTGGATTCCGTTGTAACTCATCCAGGCCGTGAGCCCCGAGCCAAGGCCTATAACCCGGCCGAGGGATTTGGCGATGTAGCCGTAAAAGCCGCTGTAGGAGCGGACGTATCGGGTCATGGCCATGAATCCGACGGCGAACAGGGCAAGACCCAAGGCACCTGCAATGTATATGGAGGGGGCACCGACTCCGCCAACCGCAAGGGCCAGCGGGGCGATGCCGACGACTATGGTCAGCGGCGCTGCCGCAGAAACCAGCATGAACACAATGTCACGTGTGCCGATTGCGTTCTTCTTCAGCTCCGTCCTGGGCGCGGTGCTGGTGTGCGGCGTCGTTGCCGCAGTTTCTTTAGTGAAAGGCATTCACTTAGTATTGACCTAGATCACACCCGTCGTCAAGGACAAGTCCACAATGCGTATTTCTATAGTGGACAAGTTGTATACGAGTGTTCTACAGTCTTTTCATGGCCAACGTGAGTTGAGTCACGGACCGCCGCAAAGTCCGGCGCCAAGCCTCCTCCGCAACGGTGCGAAGGAGGCATACCGACCCTGAAAACCATCGAGGATTTCCATGAGCAATGTGTCCCAACAGGCGCGAGCGGTGCGTAAGCACACCTCCCTCCCCGCAGTTGCTGCATCCAGCCTCGCCGGCACCGCCGTCGAGTGGTACGACTTCTTCCTCTACGGCACGGCTGCTGCCCTTGTCTTCAACAAACTGTTTTTCCCGAGCGCGGATCCCATGGTCGGCACCATGCTGGCCATGGGAACCTTCGCAGCGGGCTTCGTCGCCCGTCCCCTGGGCGCCATCGTCCTTGGGCATCTGGGCGACAAGCACGGCCGCAAATCCACCCTTGTGGCGAGCCTGCTCCTGATGGGCGTCGCCACCGCGCTTATCGCCTTCATCCCGCCCTACGCGTCCATCGGCATCGCCGCTCCCCTGATCCTCCTCTTCCTTCGCCTGGTGCAGGGTTTCGCCCTCGGGGGTGAGTGGGGCGGCGCTGTCCTGCTCGTCTCCGAATACAGCGATGACAGCACCAAGCGTGCTTTCTGGGCTTCATGGCCCAACGTGGGTCCGCCCCTGGGCAACCTCATGGCGGCTGGCGTCCTTGCTGTTCTGTCGACAGTCATGCCACCGGCGGATTTCCTTGCCTGGGGATGGCGGATCGCCTTCGGGCTCTCGGCCCTGCTCGTGATCATCGGGCTGATCCTGCGCCTCTACGTCCAGGAGACTCCGCTCTTCCTGGCGTCGCAGGCCAAGGCGGATGCCGATCACGCCAAGCAGGCGAAACTACCCCTGGCCGAGCTGTTCCGCGGCAACTGGCGTGAAATTCTCATCGCCGCCGGCAGCCGGATGGGTGAGAACGCAGGTTTCTACATCTACTCGCTGTTCCTCATCACCTACGTCACCGAGATCCTGAAGCTGGACCGCCAGACCGGCCTTACCGCCGTCATGATCGGCCAGGGCGTCGCCGTCATCGCGATCCCCATCCTGGCGATCTTCGCGGACCGCATTGGACGCAAGCCCATGATGATTGGCGCATCGATGGCCACCGTGGTGTGGGGTTTTGCGTTCTTCGCCCTCCTGGATACCCGCCAGCCGGTCATGATCGTCCTCGCTGCCGTCGGCGGCCTGCTGATCTTTGCCGCCTACAGCTCGGTCATCGGGGCGTTCTTCTCCGAACTGTTCCCGACGAAGGTCCGCTACAGCGGAACGTCCGTCGCATACAACGTTGCCTCCCTGATCGCCGGTTCACTCTCCCCCATCATTGCCCTGGCCCTTTACCAGGCTTTCGGCACAGGCCAGGCGATCGCCCTCTATCTCGTGCTCATGGGTGTCATCTCGATCGTCTCGGTTTCCTTCGCCAAGGAAACCAAGGACATGAAGCTGAGCGACCTCGACGGGCAGGTAGCCCGCAAGGTGGCACAACCATGACGTAGCCGCTGTTCGTGGCGGCCATGCCGCCACAAGCAGTATCCATCGCATACCCGGTGAAGGCGCCAGAACAGAGGATCCATGAGTATTTTGCAGAAACCCGCCCGGACCGCCCCGGAAACGGCCTACCGGTGGCTGCGCCGGGAAATCTCAGCACTGCCTTGGGACCAGGAAGCCTTCCTCACCGAGAATGCCATCGCGGAAGCTTCCGGAGTTTCCCGCACGCCGGTCCGGGACGCCCTCCTGCGCCTTGAGGCGGCCGGGCTCCTTCGCAGGGTTCCGCACAAAGGCGCCTATGTTCCAGCCCTCAGCGCTCAGGACATCGAAAGCATGATGGAAGTCCGGCAGGTCATCGAAGACTGGGCAGTCCGGAAGGTGACATCGCTTGACCGGTTGGGCGGGGAACTTGAACTGCTCCTGCAGCAGCAGCAGGACAGCCTGGCTGACCCCGTGGCGTTCATCGACTGCGACATCAGTTTCCACAAACACATCGTGCATGCCGCCAACAACCGGGCGCTGGAGGAAGTCTACGATTCACAGCGCATCAAGCAACAACGCATGGGGGTTACGGCGGTCCAGGACAGTCGCGGCCGCAGCGATCACGTCGTGGACGAACACCGGGCAATTGTCGAGGCGATCCGCAGCAAGGATCCATTGGCCGCCGCGGTGGCCGTTCGAAGCCACCTCGACTCCACCCTCACCGTCCTCAAAGCCATCCCAGCCTACGGAAACCGCGGCTAACGACCAACCGGGGCGCTGCCCCCGATCATGAAGGAGCACCATGGACATCGCACTCGTCCAGCTGTCCAGTCCGGACGCTGAGAGCCAGACCCAGCGCATCGAACGCGCGGAAAAACTCCTGCGCGAGCAGGCCGGGGCGGACCTCATCGTCCTGCCGGAGCTTTGGAGCGCAGGGTATTTCCATTTCGACCAGTACCCGGCGCTGTCGGAGACGGTCAACGGGCCGACGGTCAGCATGTGCGCCTCCGTAGCGAAGGACCTCAGCGCCTATGTTCACGCCGGCAGCATCGTCGAACGCATCGATGGTGGTGCGCTGCGCAACACGTCGGTCCTGGTTGACCCTCAAGGGCAGGTTGTCCATGAGTACTCGAAGCTGCATGTCTTCGGCTACAAGTGCCTGGAGGCCGATCTACTCACGCCCGGCACCTCGCTCCCGGTCGCAGACACGCCTTTCGGAAAGATGGCCGGCACCACCTGCTATGACCTGCGCTTCCCCGGCCTGTGGTCGGAGCTAAGCCTGCGCGGGGCCGAGATCGTGGTGGTTCCCGCTGCCTGGCCGGCTGCCCGCCGTGAGCACTGGAAGCTGCTGACCTCCGCCCGCGCGGTGGAGCACCAGGTCTTTGTCCTGGCCTGTAACGCCACCGGCGTCCAGGAAGGCGTCGAACTCGGCGGCACCAGCCGCATCGTGGATCCCGCCGGACGTCTCCTGGCGGAGGCCGGAACCGGCGAGGAGGTCCTCCGCGCCACCATCGACCCGAACTCGGTCCAGGAGACCCGCCGGGAATTCCCGGTCATCGCCGACCGGCTTACCGATTACTCGGGCCTGACCCGCTGAGCAAGAAAGCAACCTTATGAAGACCAGTACGGAAACCCTGACGTTCATTGTCGCCGGCACCGGCGAGACGATCGAACTGACCGACTACGACGCCGTCGTCGCCGGTTATACCGGCCGTGACGCTGCCGCGGTCCAGCACCACATCGACGAACTCGCCGCGATCGGCGTCGCACCCCCGCCCGAGGTGCCAATGTTCTATCCCGTCGACAGCAGCACCGTCACCGCTGCCGCGGAGGTGAGCGCCGCAGGCGAGAAGACCTCGGGCGAAATCGAGCCGCTCTATATCCGGCACGACGGGCGCTACTACTTCGGCATCGCCTCGGATCACACGGACCGCCACATCGAAACCCGCGACATCGGTGAATCGAAGCGGGCGTGCCCCAAACCGGTGGCCGGAACCGTCATCCCCGTGCCCGACATCCAGGCCCTGTCGCTCGATGACTGCCGGGCCCGCAGCTGGGTGGACGGCCGGCTATACCAGGACGGCACCCTGGACGGGCTGCGGACACCGGCAAACGTCGTCGAGCTGCTCCTCGAGCGGAACCCCATCGGGGAGCGGGATTTTGTCTGCTTGGGCGGGACCCTGCCCGTCATCGGCGGCGACTTTATCTACGGCCGCGATTGGCGGATCGAGCTCACCTTCCCGGATGGCACCACCATCAACCACACTTACACCATCACGAAAGGACACCAGTCATGAGGACCGGAGACGCATACATCAAGACGCTCAACGATGGGCGCACAGTACTGATCGACGGGGAGAGGGTCGACAACGTCGCCGAGCACCCGGCTTTCCGCAACGTGATCGGCACCATCGCCGAACTTTACGACATCGCAGCCGACTCCGCGAACGGCATGCAGTACCACAGCGAAGAAATCAACGGCACCGCCAACCGCGTCTTCAGCATCCCCCGCACCCCTGAGCAGCTGAAACTGCGCCGCCAGGCCGTTGAACGCTGGGCCAAGCACACCCACGGCTGGGTAGGACGCAGCCCGGACCACGTCGGCACCTTCTTCGCAGCGTTCGGCGCACACCCGGAGGTCTTCGAGGACTCAGAACGGGACTTTTCCGGCAACATCCGCCGCTACTATGAGCGGATCCTCGCCGAAAGCCTCTACGTTTCCTACGCGATCATCCCGCCGCAGGTCTCCCGTGCCACGACGGCGTCCGGCTGGGAAGGCGACTTCCTGCAGGTAGGCGTCGTGAAGGAAACCGAGGAAGGCCTGATCGTCCGCGGCTCGCAGATGCTCGCCACGGGCGGCGCCATTGCCGATGAAGTCTTCGTTACCTGCATCAAGCCGCTGGGCCCGGACGATGTGGACTTCGCCATCAGCTTCGCCCTGCCTTCTGCCACGGAAGGACTGAAATTCCTCTGCCGCCGCCCGTTCGCTCCGGCGGCCACCAGCGAGTTCGACTATCCGCTGACCAGCCACTACGATGAGCCCGACGCCCTGGTCATCTTCGAAGACGTCCTCGTGCCCTGGGACCGCGTCTTCATCAACCGGAACGTTGATACCCTGCGCCGGCAGTTCTTCGAAACCGGAGCACACGCGTTGGGCAACTGGCAGGCCCAGACCCGGTTCACCACCAAGCTGCAGTTCATAGCTGCGGTGGCGCGCAAGGTCACCCAGGTCAACGGCACCGATAAGATCCCCGGTGTCCAGGAAAAGCTCGGCGAACTCGCCGCCCTGGTTTCCTCCGTGGAGTCCGCATTGCTGGCCGCGGAGTACACCGCCGAGGCCGACTCCGCCGGCATGCTGGTCCCCGGCAAGCGTGCCCTCTACGGGGCCATGGGCCTGCAGTCCGAAACCTACCCGCGCGTCATGGCGATCCTGCGGGACCTGGTTGGCGGCGGCGTCCTGCAGCTGCCCTCCAGCGTGGTGGACATGAAGAGCCCCATCACCGCCCCTGATGTGGAGCGCTACATCGCTTCCCCCGGCGTGCCGAGTGAGGAGCGCATCAAGCTGTTCCGCCTGGCGTGGGACATCATCGGCTCGGAGTTCGCCGGACGCCACCAGCAGTACGAGCTCTTCTACGCCGGCGCGCCGTTCGTCGTCAAGGGCGTCTACACCTACCGCAACTACGGCTATGACGCGCAGGTCGCCGAACTCGACCAGTTCCTCGCAGGCTACGGCGTGGACGGCCGCAAGGAGGACAACTAGCCATGGCAAAGCCCGAATTCGAATTCACTCCTACCTCATCGGTGGACTTCACCCCCTGCAACCCCCACATCCAGGGCCTGTCCGAGGCCATCCTCGCCCGCGATGACTCGAACGACTCGGTCACCCGGATCCTCAAGTTCGAACCTGGAACCGACACCTCCCCGAACGGGGTCCTGACCCACGATTTCTGGGAAGAGGTCTTCATCTTCGAAGGTTCCTTCGTTGACCAGCGCCTCGGGAAAACCTTCAGTGCCGGAGACTGGGCAACCCGTCCACCAGGGATGGAACACGGCCCCTGGGTCTCGGAGAGCGGTGCAAAGATGTTCGAAGTGCGCTACTACCAGAACGGAAAGAACTGACATGGGCACCCCGGCAGCCTTCGCCGTCCCGGACGGGCTGGCCATGCGACGGACCATGGGCAGGTTCCTCACCGGCGTCGCGATTGTGACCACAGAGCACGGGGGCGAGCAGTATGGCATGACCATAAACTCACTCACGTCCATCAGCCTGGACCCGCCGATCCTGATGATCTCGCTGAACTTCAACACCCGCACCGGGGATGCTGTACTGGCCAGCGGAAAGTTCGCGATCTCCATCCTGGGCGCGAAGCAGGAGGCCGTTGCCCGGCAGTTCGCCCAGCGCGGCGGAGCACGCTTCGAAGCCGGCGAGTTCGACACTACCGAGGGCGGTTTGTCCGTAATCAACGGCGCGTTGTCCCAAGCAGAGTGCAGGGTGGTCCACCAGTACGACATCGGTGACCATCAGGTGTTCTTCGGTCAAGTGACTTCCTGCAGGGATCGCGACGGCGAAGGCCTGGCCTTCAATGCCGGAAAGTTCGGATCGTTCCGTGACTTCAACCACGACGCCATGCCCTGGACGTTTTAGGCCCCGAACGTTCCGCCTGTTTCGCGGGGCCGTCCCTGTTCCCATTGCCGGTCGCAGGGACGGCCTCAGCGTTCCAGCCCCGCCTGGCAAGGGCGCCTGCACCGCCGCTCAGGTCTTCGGGTACAGGTCAGTAACCGATGATCGCCAGCCGGGTGGAGTCCAAATGCGCGTCAATGGCTTCATGCGTCGACTCGACACTGCGCGTCCGCAATGCATCCACGATCATCTGGTGCTCACGGAGGACTTGTTCGGCGCGACCGGTGCCCTGGGTGACGGCCAGGACACCGATGCGGAGCTGGCGCTGCCGGAGAGAAGAATAGAAGTCGGCAAGGATCGGGTTGCCGCCTGCGCGGACCATCAGGGTGTGGAATTCGGTGTCCAGTTCAATGAACCGGGCTGGCTCGTCCTGAGCGTCCCTCTGTTGGTCGATGAGGCGCTGTAGTGCGTCGAGTTGCCCTTCAAGTACATCGCCGAGCCCGAGGACGGCCCACTTCTCCACCACGGAACGCGCTTGGAGAATCGCACGGACCTCAGGGTCTGATATCGGCGGAACGTACGCACCTTTATGGGGGACGCGCTTGACGAATCCTTCAGCCTCAAGCCGGAGCAGTGCTTCGCGGACCGGGGTACGCGAAGTTCCTGTGGACTTTGCCAGGACAGCTTCGTTAAGGAAGGACTCTTCATCGCGCGGCAGCTCTGCTATATAGCTTTTCAACCACTCATAAGCTATCTCTGGTGCTGACTGGGTGGACGGGGTTATTCGGATCATTCAAAGCCTTCCTCGCCTAGCCAGTATACGAGCCGCATTCAGCGCGTCCATGACGTTCTGCAGATCCCTTGGATGATAAGTGCTAGGTCCGCGATGCGGCTGTTTCCTCTTCGCCGGCATCAGGTCCGAAGCGCCTTTCACGCTAACGAATCAGTGACAGAGATCCTTCGGTTGGCATGGGCTGGAGCTCGACCTGACCGGATGGCGGCGGAAGTTCTAATGTGGGGGCGGCCGCTGCACACATGGCTGGGGTACTCCCCCGCCACCTCCAGAGAGCCGATAGCCGATAGCCGATAGCCGACGTTATGTAAAGCTGGCGCTGAGAGGGGCTCCCGGAAGGCTTCCTGTGCCACCCCAGAACGACCCTCCAGGTGTTCGTCAACCACGCCAGTTCAATTCACCATGTGTTCGGGCAGGGCCTGAACCGTGCCGATCTGAAATTGGCGAAGCTCCAGTCAAATAGCGGTTGACCGGAGCTCCGGTCCATTATGTGCCGGTAAACCTGAGGATTCCCTGTGAGTTCGGGCATGGTGGTTCTTAGGGTGGTGGTCGTTATGTAAAGCCGGAGCTCCAGCCTTCCCAGCAAAAACTAGGCCTCGATTATCAATCGATTCACGGCTTCCACAAGCTCGGAGAGGACGCGACGGAGGTTTCGCGTGACCCTGTCCACTAGCCTGGAGCCGAGGTGATCGTATTGCGACAGAGCCGCCTGCTGTCAGGACTCGCTTTTGATGCAGGCTACTAAATAATTTCGGGTCAGCCGGCTAGGTGAATACTTTAATCTTCCAGTTACTTGCTAATGTGAACGAAAACTGTATCTGGGGGTTTGATTTGGCACGGCGTCGTGGCTTTTTAGCGGAAATGCAGCACCAAGCGAGAGTGGCCGAACAGCGCCAGCGAGCCGCGGCACGGGAACAGGCGGCGTCGGCGCGCCGGGCCGAGCAGGCATGGAAAGCTGAGCAAAGGGCGCAGGCTGCACTGCAGCGTGCTTCCGAGGCGGACCGCAAACGCCTTGAGAAGGAAGCGCATGACGCCCACGTGGCCAGCCGCCAGGCCGAAGTCGAGCAGCTGAACGCCCAGCTTGCAAGCGTTTACGATCAGGTCGACAGCCTCCTTGAATCGACTCTGGCAGTGGATGATTACGTTGACCTTGCCAGCTTGCGCAGAAGGGCTGAGCATCCCCCGTTTGACCGGAGGCTCGAGACCCCAATTCCCGCGCCTGTACCCCTGCCCGATCCCCCGGCCCCGGTGTTCGAACCCCCCGCTCCCCCGACCGGGCTGTTTGGCCGCAAGAAGAAGCTTGCTGAGGCCCAAGCCCAAGCCGAGGCCGCGTTTGCCGAAGCTTATTCGTCTTGGGAGCATGAGGTGGCCCAGTTGCCCGGGCGGCGGCAGGCGGTTGCTGATAGGTATGCGGCCGATGAGAACAACCGAAAGCAAAGGCTGGCGGCAGCACAAGCCCGGTACCAGGACGAATGCGCCGCGCGTGAGACCGAGGTTGCTGAGCACAACGCCTCGATCGACCAACTCATCACAAATCTCAGTTACGGTTCCGTGGAAGCGGTCCAGGAATACGTAGGCATCGTGCTCGCCAACTCCGTCTACCCGGACGGATTCTCCGTAGAGCACGAGGCAGAGTTTGAACCTGACACAGCAGAACTCGCGTTGCGCGTCCTCATCCCAAGCCCAGACCAGGTCCCCACGATCAAGTCCTACAAGTACGTAAAGGCCAGCGACGAGATCACGCCGGTAGCGCTTTCACAGAAAGAGTCGAAGGACCGATATGCGGGAATCGTCCACCAGGTCGTACTGCGGACTTTGCATGAAATCTTTGAAGCTGATCGTCGCGCGCTGATACAAAGCATCGCGCTGGAAGTCGGAACACAGACAATTAACCCGGCGACAGGCAACGAAACGTACATACCTTTCGCCGCAGTCGGGGTATCACGTGAGGCCTTTTCTGCCATCGACCTGTCAGCGGTGGTGCCTGCGGCTACTCTGGAACACTTGGGTGCCGCAGTCTCAAAGAACCCACTCGGGCTGGCACCCGCGAATGTCGCAGGAGTTCGGCGCTCCTGATGACGACGGCTGATCTGGTTTTCAATCCGCCTCCTGGCTGGCCCCAACCCCCCGCGTCCTGGCGGCCACCGACAGGCTGGACGCCGGACCCCTCGTGGCCGGCACCCCCGCCAGGATGGCAACTCTGGCTGCCATCAGGAGATTCGCCCTCCCCGGCCAGCACGGAGCCGGGACCTGAATCATCACCGAGCAAAGAGGAACCCACCGTATCTTCAGTGGCTGCACGGGTTGCATTTCTTGAGGCAGAAAATGAACTTCTTCGGCGGCAACTCTCCGATGCTACCGACGCATCCACTCCATACGTTGAACTCGACGACGCGCGAGTGCTCCAGGAAGTCGGCATTTACCGGTATCACCACCCGCTTGAGAATGCGGCATCGTTTCGTGACCGGCTAGACGAGGTGGAAGGGCGAATCGCGGAACTGGTTAAAGCCGGGCATGCGATCGTGAAGTCGAATCTGTTCACCTTCAACAATTCCCTCGCCAAGGGCCGGCGCATGACCGATGACCTAGCCAAACTAATGCTTCGCGCCTATAACGCCGAGGCGGACAACAGCATCAGATCCTTAAAGCTAGGCAATGTTGTCACGGCGAAGCGTCGCCTCGATGCGTCCCGCATGGCAATCGCAAAACTGGGCGCGCTAATGGAAATGCACATCAGTGATGACTTCCACGCTCTGCGCGTCGAAGAAATCGAGCTCACTGCCGACTGGCTCATGAAGAAGCAGGAGGAGAAAGAAGCAGAACGAGAGGAAAAGGCTCGTCTGCGCGAGGAACGCCGCGTCGAACGCGAACTCGCCGAGGAACGGGCCCGGCTCGACAAGGAACGCGCCCACCTCCTTAATGCTCTCAACGCGATGCGAGCATCCGGTCAGGGGGATGCCGATCTCGAGCGGAGGCTCGAGCTTATCGACGAAGCCATCGCTCAGAACGACTTCCGGGCAGCTAACATACGCGCCGGCTACGTTTACGTGATCTCCAACCGCGGAGCCTTTGGCGATGACGTCGTCAAGATTGGCCTGACACGGCGGCTCGAACCCGCGGAACGCGTCGCGGAGCTCAGCGGCGCATCAGTACCGTTCCGCTTCGACATCCACACTCTTTTCTTCTCTGAAGATGCAGTCACCCTGGAAAACGAGCTCCATAAGCATTTCGCGACGAAGGCCGTGAACCAGGCCAATCCACGGAAGGAGTTCTTCTTCGCCACCCCAGCTGAGGTGCGGGACGTACTGGTAGAAAAAGTCGGGAACCTTCTGGAATTCAGCGAACAAGCGGACGCTACCGAATACCTTCAATCCATCGAGTACTGGCCGGACCGGCCTTCCCAAGAACCGACGGTTTCATCACTGCCCATCGCTAAGCAATAGAGACGTTTCCCGCGGCGCTCAGCAGTTGGGCGGTGCCCCTCATTCGCTTGCAACTGCGGCCGCAAAACCAGCTGGTGCACCTCGAATCGGTATCCACAATGCCTTGACTTCCTTCCTGAACGGGCCTAGAACTCAACCTGACAGGACGAGGATAGGAGGCCATGTGAGCGGGCAGCGGATCGGCTACGTGCGGGTGAGCACTTTGGACCAAAATGAGAAGCGCCAGCTCGAAGGCGTAATTCTGGACCGGGTCTTCATGGACAAAGCCTCAGGCAGGGACACTGCCAGACCGGAGCTCACGCAACTGCTGCGGTTCGCACGAGGTGGGGACACCGTGGTGGTTCACAGCATGGACAGGCTCGCTCGCAACCTCGATGACCTGCGAGCCCTGGTCCAGGGCCTCACCCGCAAGGCGTGCGGGTGGAGTTCTTAAAAGAGAGCCTGGTCTTCACCGGTGAGGACTCCCCCATGGCCAACCTCATGCTCTCCGTCATGGGCGCCTTCGCTGAATTCGAACGCTCCCTCATAAAGGAACGCCAAAAGGAAGGCATCGCCCTAGCCAAGCAACGCGGCGCCTACAAAGGACGGAAAAAGACCCTCACACAGGAACGGGCCGCCGAGCTCGTCCAGCGCGCCGGCGCCGGAGTTCCAAAAGCCCTCCTTGCCCGTGACTACGGAATCAGCAGGGAGACCGTCTACCAGTATTTGCGCCAAGCCAAGCTGGAGTGAGCCGCTCCCCTGCCTCCGCCGTCGATGTGCAATAGTTCGCGCAGCCCTAGCTTGACGGAACGCCGATATCGGCTCTTGAACCACGGGAGTAGAAGAGGCTTAGTGCTTAGATCTTGTCCAACTTTTCGGGATCAGTGCCGAGAGTCAGGATCTCTCCCAAGACCACGTACGTCTGAAGAAACACGAATCTGGCCTCTTGCACGTCTGCCTCAGCGTGTGTTCCCGCGGAACACCGTGCATACAATTCCACCAGCGTTTTCCGGATACGGTCGCGGCGTGACTTACTGAGCCCTTGTTGGTGGCAATATGCCTGAAGCCGGTTGAGGACGTTTTGCTGGCCAATTTTGATCCGAACGCCGTCGCCCAGATCGTAATCACCGTCGCCACTAGGAAATAGATGATCTGCAACGGAATCTATTAGCCTTCTGCAAGAAGTAAGTCCTTGGCTCACCGATTCTGCATCCCCGTCACGGAGTCGGTCTGAGATGCGTTCTATTCTGTCGAGTGCAGTTCCACCGGAAGCTGCTAGCGCTCCATCAACGCGTGCTTGTGTCGCCTCAAACAGGGTGGCTTGCAGTTCACTGAATAGGAGTTCGTGATAAAGCTCGGCCACGAGGCTGTACACAGTCGCGGCGACTTGCCCGCTGATGCCTGAGTTTGTTGACGACTGCTTGAGTATGAGGTGATTTTCTTATCGTGCTCGCGTGCAGCTACCGACGCATACTCCCCGGAGTAGTTGCCGCCGCCAGCCAGGGTGTCGAGTGCTTGACGGGTCGCTTCAATTTGGGAGTCAATCTTTGCAATGGGCGCTGGAAAAAACTTTTCCTTGGATGCATCTGACCATCTACCGGCTCGGCCGATCCAGTAGTTATCGGTGCCATCGCCTGGGTAGCCGTCCCTTTCTAATGCCAAAAACTCGATTAATTCGCTTTGCCCGATAAGCCGAGCTAAACGGCTTGCCTTTAGCACTATCTCCGAGGTCTTTAGCCGCTTCAATTCGACATCAGCCAGAACTTCCTCAGCGATACGCAATGCTTCTTCTTGCCGACTCATACGGGATAGTCCATCACAGGCATGCGGTCTTCGCTGATTGCGCATCCGTGTCGGAAGCGGAGACCTGCTCCAACCCGTGGCAAAGCTGGCCGCTTACGCGGGGTTCGGGTGCCGCACGTGCCACTCCTGACATCCCCGAGCGGAGATTTTCAGTCCTTGTCGGCCTATTCTTACATGGTGCGAACCGCTCGAGGGGATGCCCGCAGAGGACTTTCTAACGAGCTGTTCCTCTAGCGCTGTAGGAAGCCCCCGGTGGGCGGTGAGGCCGTCCGAAATGAGCTAGCCCACGTGAAATTCCTGTGCCTTGGCTTCGCCGTTCTCCGCCCAGCGAATTCGGAGGATGTCGAGAAAACTGCCACCCATGGTGTACATGACGTTAAGGCGCCGCTTTCGGCCTCCATGGATTACGGTCGGGTTCCATCGCGGGCTAGGTGCATGCTGGTTTGTTCGCCGACAGGCTCGAAGACGACCAGGGCGCGGACGATCGTGAAACATCGAACCGTGAAACAGCCCCGCCGTCGTACCCCGCCTGTAGCCTTACCGACGGGGGCCAACTCGTCGCCCCGGCACAACCAACCCAGGGGGACTAATGGATACGACCCACAAGAGGACTTGGGGAACAAGCAGCGGGAACAGGGCAAGGACCTGATGCTACAGCTCAACGATTCCGGGCACGTTTCGCTGATCAGCTACGGGTGGCATCCCCAGTGGCTCTCCACCGCAACATCACAGATACTCGCCGCGACAGGTGACGAACCGATCCTGTACGCCGGCCACAGCATCGAAGAGTTCGACCTCCGCGGCGCGCTCGACGGAGACGAGGACGCCGCCGCGGGCTCCATTGTGGTGGTCACAAAGAGTCTGTTAGTCAAGGCGCAGTTCAAGCCCGGGAGAGTCCGGACAACGGCGACCCCACTGCGGGCCGTCGAGTCCCTCGACATCACGAGGATCACTGACGTCCGGGGCACCAGTGGGGTCTGGCCTGACCGGTTGGAGTTTGAAGTTTGGGCCGGAGGCGACGTATTCACATTCCCGCCCAGCCGCGCCTCTAACTACGCGGGCCTTCCTGCCGTCCTCGACGTGTTCCGCGCCGCGCTGGTCCGGGGGTAGGCATGGAAAAGGGCCGGCGGCGGTGGGATTTACCCCCGGCTGTCGGCACTTTCTCCTGGGCAGGAAGCGGCGCCTGAGACCACGACGCCTCCCCAGCCGTCGCCGGCACCCACTCCCGCTACGCTGAGGCTTCTTCGAGGTGGAACTCGACCCGGTACTCCCGGAGTAGGCATCGGCACCCCATCCTGTTTCCTAGCGCTACTTAACAGAATATCCGTTATCGGCGTTCAAAATGGCCCGGGGAGAGGCTTTCGATAGGCCCTCCGTTACCTCCCCATAAGGGTTCTGTCGGCCGGCGGTGGGACGGAAAGCGCGTCTCCATCGATGCTGTAGATGGTTTAGAAGGTGTCGGTAATCCGGATGATGTCCTCTAGTCTGGTGGGCCGCGCCGGTCAAGGGTTCGGTCCTGGGTCTGGTCTGCGACTGCTTGGCGGCGAGGTGTGCGATGGCGTAGTCCCGGCCGTCGCCTCTATAGCGGGCTGCTGCACCCGAATTTCCGCTCCCTTTGCGGTGAAGAATCCGGGGCAGAGCATCCGGCTCTTGAACGCCAGGGGAACCGGGCGTATAAATCCTGTACAAGTTCGCCAAGGATACAGAGGGTTCTTGTCTGCCAGGCTGTAGGCCAGCACCACGTCAGAGGATCGGCTATCTATGAGCACTCTTCCAATTTCGGACTACGCCCTGCTGTCCGACAGGCATTCCGCGGCGCTGGTCACACGTGATGGGTCAGTCGACTGGCTCTGTTTTCCCCGTTTCGATAGTAATTCGGTGTTTGCCGCGATCCTTGGTGAAGGCGGTGGGCACTGGTCGGTACATCCGAAGGGCTTTTTTGCCTCCAGCCGTCGATACCTTGCGGGCACCATGGTCTTGGAAACCACATTCCGGACAGATTCTGGGGAGGTCAGGCTTACCGATGCCATGGAAGTGGGCGCGACCTCCGATCCCCACCGACTGGGTGAGGGCGCACCTCACTCCCTGTTGCGGTCTCTGGCCTGCACGGGCGGAGCGGTGTCCTTGGACATCTGCTTCAGGCCGCGACCAGAATACGGGCTCATTGTTCCCGTTATGACAAGTACTGACTCGGGAATCCTGGCAACCGGCGGATCCGGCAGGCTACTCCTGTCCTTCCCGGAGGTTCTTCATGCTGAGGCCGTGGAACTGGGGTCCGGAGAACTGAATGCCACCCTGGAACTGCACGAGGGGGAAAGCCTGAACTTCGCTGTGCAGTATTCAACCCTTGGTGATGCCCTTCCAAGCGCGTATAGCCAGAGCCAAGTCCAGGAGGCACTGCTGGGGACGATGGCGGGCTGGCGCGAATGGTCAGCTGACCATCAGTCTTATGACGGCCCTTGGCGGGAGATAGTTCTGCATTCCGGACTGGTGCTGCAGGCACTGAGTTACCAGCCGACCGGCGCCATTGTCGCAGCAGCAACAACCTCTCTGCCCGAGCTGGAGGGAGGGGAGCGTAACTGGGACTACCGCTACTCATGGGTTCGCGACGCCAGTTGTACCATGCAGGCTTTGTGGATCGCCGCCTGCCCGGAAGAAGCGGAAGGGTTTTTCGCGTTTGTCACAGCGGCTGCCGCCCATTCGGGCCCCAGTTATCCCCTCCAAATCATGTTTGGCGTCGGCGGTGAGCACGACCTTACTGAACGCGTGATTCCGCAGCTTGCTGGCTGGCGTGGCAGCCGCCCGGTCAGGGTCGGAAACGGCGCCTGGAATCAGACCCAGCTTGATGTCTATGGCGAAATCCTCGCTGCGGCCTTCCGGCTGCGTGACCAGCTGGGCGAGCTTCCTTCCCAGATCCGGGTCTTCCTTGCCAACCTGGCTGATGCTGCAGCAGCTCAGTGGCGCCAGACGGACAATGGCATTTGGGAAATCCGCGGGGAGCCTCAGCATTTCCTCTACTCGAAGCTCATGTGTTGGGTGGCTTTAGACCGGGCTATCAAGATGGCCAGGCAGCTGCAGGCCCGAGGCCATGTTCAGCGGTGGACGGCCGCAGCTGAGCAGATCCGCACGGCAATCCTTGAGCAGGGCTGGAATCCAGAGGTAGGCGCATTCACTCAGCATTTCGGATCAGAGAGCTTGGACGCGGCTGCTCTGATGATGCCGATTATGGGGTTTTTGCCCGGGACAGACCCCAGAATTCTTTCCACTGTCGCGGCCATCGAGGAACAGTTGGTGGATGACCGGGGTCTCGTTCTTCGCTACCGGACCGATACAGGAATCGACGGACTTTCCGGAGAAGAGGGCAGCTTTCTCTTGTGCACCTTCTGGCTCGCCGAGGCGTTGGCCATGGCAGGGCGCCCTGCAGATGCCAGGGTGGTGTTTGAAAGGGCTGCCGGTTACTTGAGTGACGTGGGGCTGTTGGCCGAGGAAATTAACACTGAGACTGGGGAGCAGATGGGCAACTTTCCCCAGGCCTTCAGCCATATCGGTTTGATCCACGCTGCATGGGCCATCCAGCAAGCTGAGCAGAACCTGCCCCACCAGAAGCAGCGGACGACTCTTGAGGACGCTCTGCAGAACTGAGACATCTATGACCGAAGTACCCGAGAGTGTCTGCTGAGCTCGAAGTCGATTAGCTAAACCACCACAGATGTGAGTGGGGAATCCCGTCGCCATTGCGGAGCCTGTATGGCTGCTCGACCATCCTGTCGCTGACTTGGCGGGCCTTGGACGCGACGGGTGCGCGGGCCGGCTTCCTCCTTCGGCTGAGAATGCCGCGTATCGCTGAAACCTGGACTCCTGACATGATCACGGCAATGGCCAGTGCACCAGTCAGAATGTTTTGCAGGTAGACATGCTCCCAGAACTCCAGCAGAAGTATGAGCAAGGTTGCCCCTCCCACAACCGCCAGGAAGCAAGGACCAGGACGGCCGGAATTCAGTTCTGAGCCGCGTTCAAACATGCGGGCGCCTTTTTCTACGTGCTTGGTCATTCGTGATCCTTTTGTTGGGGAGGTGGGCTGCTGGAGAAGGGCGTCACCGGGCCATCCCCGGGCAAAGCGGCGTGGAGAACCAGGGGGCGGTGTCCAGCAAGGCGGTGACCGTGGCCTTGTAAGGGCAGCTTTCGGAGCCTGCTGGTCTGTGCCCTTTCCTGCAGAGATTGGATGATGCTGAACGGTTCATGTCCGTCGTTGTCCCGGTCCTTGTGGTGGTGATCGGGATGCGACTCATGCCGGGTGGGAGAGGTTATGGGAATTCTGGGGCTGCTATACCCACCAGAAAAGGGTCCATAATGCTGCCTCGCCGAGACTGCCTTTTAGGGACCGACGGTCCTTTTCCGGAGCTGTCTCGTCACCCTTTACCGTGGGGTCGGAGGCACGGGGCAGGAATTTGCTTTCGGTTCGGTCGCTGCGCATTGTGGCGAGGTACCCGCCGGCTATCAGGACAGCGAAGCCCAGGGTGCCGACGATGATGCCAGTGATGGGATCACTGAGGGAGGCGCCGAACAGCAGGACGGAGATGCCGGACAGCGTGGTAAGAACGCCGATAATGGTCCGTGATCCGGAGTACTTCCGGGCGGGTCCTGCTTCCATGGCATCCGCGAATTCGGGATCGTCCTTCTTGAACTGCTTCTCGAGTTGCTCCAGCATGTTCCGTTCTTGTTCCGAGAGGGCCATCAGGTTCTCCCGTACGGGGTCGGCACGGGCACCCGGCGGTCCCGGATATCAGAGGTGCCACCGAGGGATAGGATCTCGTCGGCTTCCGTAAGTGTGTTTGTGTCAGCGTGATGGCCCATTCCGGCAGTCATGTCGTGGTTTCCTTTCATTGGGAGGGTTGGGGGAAGCGGCGTCCGCGCGTACATGGAAGTGCGCTGGGGGCGGAACCTTCCACCAGCAGGAGGGTGGAAGGTCCGGTCCCCTGAGCGCGTAATTCCTAAGCGGAGGGACGCCCGTATGTTTCGAGCAGGCGCAGCCAGATCTCGCTGACGGTGGGGTAGGCAGGTACCGCATGCCACAAGCGGTCCAGCGGGATTTCCGCGACGACTGCGATCGTGGCAGCCTGGAGCAGTTCACTAACATCCGGGCCGGCAAAGGTCATGCCCAGCACCACCTTGCGCTCTTCGTCGACAATCATCCGCGCGGCACCTGCATACCCATCGGCGCGCACGCTGGCGCCGGCGACCCAACCGAGCTGGTAGTCGACAACCCGGATGCGGTATCCAGCCTTGCGCGCCGCATCGGCTGTAAGGCCTACTGATGCAACCTCCGGATCGGTGAAGGTGACCTGGGGGACAGCCTGGTGGTCGGCGGTGGCGACGTGGGTTCCCCAGGGAGCATCGGACACTTCGGCCCCGGCGGCCCGGGCGGCGATTACGTCACCGGCCGCCCGTGCCTGGTACTTGCCCTGGTGGGTGAGCAGGGCCCGGTTGGTCACATCACCTGCGGCGTAGAGCCAGTCGAAGCCTGGCACCTGCAAGGTGTCATCGGTTTCGATCCAGGCTCCGGGCGTGAGACCGACGGAGTCCAGGCCAATGTCCGTGGTGCGGGGTGTGCGGCCGGTGGCGACGAGCACTTCCTGGGAAGTGATTGTTGTGCCGTCCCCGGTTTCGAGGAGGACGCCGTTTTCATTGCGCTGCACTCTGGTCGTTTTGGTGTCGGTGAGTATCGTGACGCCCTGCTCCCGGAGGGAGTTTGCGACGAGGTCACCGGCGAACGGTTCCATACCCGAAAGCAGTCCGCTGCGGGAGATCAGGGTGACTGTTGTGCCGAAGGAAGCAAAAACGGTTGCCATCTCTGCAGCGACTACACCACCGCCGATGATCGCGAGGCTCTCAGGAATGGCCTTGATGCTCGTTGCCTCACGGCTTGTCCAGGGTTGGGCCTCGACAAGCCCGTCGATGTCAGGAAGGAACGCATCTGACCCTGTGGCTATTGAGACGGCATGTCGGGCGGTGAGCACGGTGGTGGAACCGTCTTTGGCTGTGACGGTAACTTCCTTTTCACCGCTTAGCCGGCCGTGGCCCCGGACGAGGCCAATACCTGCGCTGTCGAGCCACCGGACCTGGCCGGTATCTGACCAGTTGCTGGCGAACGCATCCCGCCTGGCCAGCACGGCATCCACATCGAGTTCACCCGTGACCGCCTGGGCGGCGCCGGGTACTTGACGGGCCGCCCGTAAAGCCTGGGAGGAACGCAGCAGCGCCTTCGACGGCATGCAGGCCCAGTAGGAGCATTCTCCTCCAACTAGTTCGTTTTCGACGATGACAGCTGTCAGCCCGCCCTGCACGGCACGATCGGCGATGTTCTCGCCGACTGCGCCGCCGCCCAGCACGATCAGATCGTATTCCGCGGAGAGGCCAGGCGTAATCATCGTTGGGACCCCTTAGTCGCGAAGACTTCTTGGAACAGCCGGCCATCGCCGCCGTGCCGGACCTCGCGAGCGAGGAGTGCTGGTACTTCACGTTTCATTTTCATGGAGGGTTCCTCTTCTTGCTGTAGCTATTTGGTTTCTTGTTGGGCTGTTGGTGCTGGTTGAAGGGCAGCTGGTCCTTAGGGGCCCGATGGTGGTAAGGCTCTAGTCAAGGGCAAACGTATGTCCAGCCTCCGCGAGGGTTCGCGCCATGTGATCGGCGTACCATTGCGGCCAGTGGGCGTCGTAGACTCCGCCTAGGACTTCGTCTTCGTACACCCCATGAGCGGCTGCCGCCTGCTCCAGCGCGTCAGTGAGTATTTCCGTTGTGGTTTTGGCCATGTGCTTGCTACTTTCCTTTTCCGATCGGGATTGTGCCGAGAAACGGTCTCTTCTGTCGGTCTAACTGTTCGGGGACGTTTGGCTGCTGGTTGTCGCGGTGTTCTCCGCGTCTGCCACCGCCGAAGCCTGCCCCGGTCGCTTACCTGTTACGGGGCCTGGCCGTAGTCTTCTGTCGTGCAGGGTCCATGACTGCGCTGTATGCCGTCTCATGGGATCTGCCTTCTGCAGGCGTAGGAACAGCAAGGGTTAAACCGGATGCGAGGGAACGCGTACTTGCCCCTCGCGATGCCGTTGAGCCAGCGCAGGCTGCGATTATTGCTGCAGATAGGGCTGTAAGAAGCGCGGTACGAATCGATTTTGAGGTCATGATCTTGCTCCTGCAGGGAAGTACTGGGTCCCCCGGGGTGGTCGGGCTATTTCTTGGCAGGCCCCCTTATGTGCAAGGGAGCTGGGTAGCGCGCGGGGTTGTGTACGGATACGTTCCGGGGGGACTGCGGTTCTCTGTGGCAGCCAAGCCGCGGGAGTGGGAAGCGTGAGCCTGAGCTGAGGTTGTCGATGGGACAGCCTTCCCGGGTCCGCTCGGCGGGTCAGGGGCAGCTGGGAGGCGGTCTATTGCCCGTCCTTGCCGCGCATGACTAACTGCTTGTACAGGCTGATGAGTCCCAGAACAGCAGTTACTGCCGTATAGGCGATAACAACATTGAGCAGACCCAGGGGTGCGGCGAGCAGGCCGACCAGCACCACGGGGACGCTGAAGGCGAGATAGGCGACAACATAGATGGCTGCAACGCTGGCGCTCCTCTGTTCTGGAGCGGTCAGCGGGATGATGAGTCGCAGTGCCCCGGCGAATGTTGCTCCAAATCCGATGCCGCCGACGAACTGTCCTGCCATCATGAGGATGATGCTGTCCGCGAGGACGCCGGCCAAGATGCCGGCGGTACCGATGATGCCGGTGGTGATTCCAATGATGGTTCCCTTTCGGGGGCCCACGCGGATGAAGGCAAGGCCGACGGCGGCCGACGTGGCTGGCCCGATGAAGCTGGTGATCCCATTCAGGAGACCGCTGTCGAGCTGGAAGACGTTTCGCACAAGGGTGGGGGCCAGACCCAGGGACAGCCCTGCGAGCATCCATATCGCCGCAATGCCTGGGGCCGCGGCCATGAATTCCGGCCGCGCCGCGGGCGGAACAATAACGCGGGGCACGAGGGAGCGCAGTGCTCCTGCTCGGCGGTTCCCGCTCTCAGGTGAGGCGGCAACTATCACGCCGCCAAAGAGCGTGATGACGCCCAGGATGACGAATACCAGGCTGTTTGGTTGGGGGATATATTCGATGGCCAGCCCGGCGAGCAGGGCGCCAACTGCCAGGCCGCTGGTTACTCCCACACTGCCCAGGATCGTTGCCAGCTTCTTCCTGTTGGCAGGCGCGAGCTCGACAAGGGCAGCGGTGAACGCGGTGGTGGCGGCGCCGGTTGCGATCCCCTGAACTTGCCCGGGCAGCGACAATCCACCCGATATGGGCGGCTGTGAGGAACATGATCACGGATACCAGTTGCAGGCCGAGCGCTGCAAGCAGAACGGGTCGGCGACCCACGTGATCAGAAAGTGAACCAACCGTAAGGGAGGCTGCCAGGAAGCCCCCGGCGTAGACCGCGAACGCGAGAGTCAGCGTGGGTGCGGGGAAGTCCCATTGCTTCTGATAGAGCGCCAGCAGGGGTGTCGGTGCTCCGGCGGCCACATACAAGCTGATGAAGGTGATGGCGATGCCTGTGAAAGCAACCCCGCCTGGGAGCGTGCGGCCGGTGCGCCCCGCCGGCGTTCCCTGGTGGGGTAGGTACTGCGTTGTGGACATGGGGACTTCCTTAAGGGGACCGAATAACCGAGAAATGCGTGCTGAGAATCGTGCGGGGGCCTGATGCGCGGGTGTCAGACCCGCACATCAACCCCGTTCCCGAAAGCGGTAATGCAGCCCGGGCTGTTCTGGAGTCAGAAGATGGCAGTGTTGCTCAGCTCAAGCGAGATAGGTGTCCATGAAAGATCGGGTGTGCCGTCCTCATTTCGGATGTGGATATTCCGCCGCGTGGGAATCTCCAGGCCGGCAACGTTCGTATGCTCCATGACGTAGTGCGCAATAGGGGTATGACCGTTGACCGCTGGTTGGTAATCCACTCGACGCAGGCGGAAAGATTCGTCGAAGTAGTAGAGCTGGCTTCCGCTGTGGGTATCGATCGAGGCAGGGAAGTCAACCTGCAGAACCCTCCAGGTCTCTCCGCTCTCATTCCAGGGGGATGTTTCGTGCGTCCGCACTCCGGGCCAGATGAAGATGTATGGCTCAACAAGGTAGTGCCATGTGGCGTAGCTGCGGAAGTACGCTGCCTGTGCAGCGGACCACTGGGCTTCCGGGCCGTAGCCGGCCAATGAAGCCCGCGGACGATCCAAAGCATGAAGCAGGTTACCGTTTGCCGCCGAGACCGTGACCCTGTCCTGCTCGCGGCTGTATTCCACAGCACGTCCGCTTGCGGCGTTGGTGCTCAGAATCCGCTGCTGCTGGAGGTCAGCCTCGACGATCTCGACCCCGGCGAATTCCGGCCGACCCTTATAGCCCCAAAAGGGGCCGCTATAGGCGATTTCTGCTTTGAGTCCGTTAAGGTCGGCCCACTTATCGAGTCCGCCATTCGCCTCAAGGACAGAGCTAAGCAACGAATTCACGAAGATCCGTTCCCCTTTCTTGGTGAGTCCGGAGAGGCATGAACGCCCCGACTAGTACATTTATGGATTGTAGCGAGACGACCGGTCTACTCGTCAGTCGCGTGAAGGTAGGCTGCGGCCTACCTTTGATTAGTTGAGTATGTCCCGGAAGACTGTCTCGAAAAACACGTTGAGCGGTTCCCGGGATCCGGACACCTTCGCCCTGGCCAAAGAGCCTTCCAAGCCGGAAATGACAAAGGATGCCAGGCCTGCCGCGTCCGCCTTGTTCTCGATCTCGCCGGCGTTCTGTGCTTCTGCGATTGCCTGGGCGAGATGTCCGGTCCAGGACTGCAGGGCGCTTTCGACGGCCGCCGAGACCCGGGTGCTCTGGGAGGGCATTTCGGTTGAGAAGTTGCCCAACAGGCAGCCGCGGGTGAAGTCAGCGACTTCTGCCATGCTGACCAGATGCTGGAGGTGCTGGCGGATGCGCCGAAGGGCGGATCCGCCAGCACCGTCAAGGAGTTCGACGCGTGTGATCTTCCGGTACGTTTCGACCGCCTCAAGGGCGAGGTCTTCCTTGCTGCTGAAGAAGTGGTAGAAGGAGCCCTTGGGGACGCCCGCAGCCCGCGTGATGTCCAGGACGCCTGTGGCACTGTATCCATTGGCATGGAACAGCCCCAATGCTTCCTTGACGATGCGTTCTTTGGTGTTCATTTCAGGCTCCTCCTTCAGTCAGTAAGTAAAATATTAGACCGGTCGGCTAGTAGGGTCAAGTGGTAGCACGGGATCAGTGGTCGGAACGCAGGCTCAGGCGTTAGCCAGTTGGATGACGGCCTTGGCTGCTTCTTCGGCCGAGGCGGGGTTCTGGCCCGTCACCAGGTTTCCGTCGACAACGACGAAAGAGCCCCATACCGGACCGGATTCGAAGATGGCGCCGCCCTCACGCAGCCGGGTCTCCAGGAGCCAGGGTGCCTTGTCGGCGAAGCCGGCCTGCGACTCCTCCTCGTCAAGGAACGCGGTCACCCGGCGGCCGTTGAACAGCCACTTCCCGTCGCGGGTAGCGGGGAGGAAGCTGGCAGGTCCGTGGCAGAGGGAGGCGACCACCTTTGTCGGGTCATCCAGTGTTGCTTCGTAGATGCGTGCGATGTCGGCGTTGACGGCAAGATCCTGCATGGGGCCGTGACCGCCAGGTACGAACACGATGTCATAGTCGGCCGGATTGATGCTTTCCAGGGCGACGGCGCCTGCAAGGTTGCCTTGTGCCCCGTCCAGATAGCTCCGGTATTCGGCGATCTTCTGGAGGTCGCCGCCATTCATTTCCGGCGCCAAGCTAAGCTCGTCGGCCACGGGAACGACGCCGCCGGGCGTGGCAATGGTGACATCGAATCCTTCCGTGCGGAAGATGTGGTCGGGCACCGTAAACTCTTCGGCCCAGAACCCCGTGGGGTGCTGCGTTCCATCCTTCAGCTCCCACGTAGTGGCTCCTGTGAGGACCATCAAAACCTTTTTCATGTTGCACTTCCTTTGTAGACGAACGGTCTACTATTTATAAGCTTCGAGCTTTAGAATGTCAACAGGCAGATTTTTCCCGCCGCTAAACTCACATCCCATCCTGCCTGAAGTGGAGCACGCCACGATGAACGCTTCATCACCGAAGTCCCGGTTCAATCCCGGCGCCCTAGCGCTGCCCGTGTTTCAAGCCCCCATGGCGGGGGGTCCGTCGACACCCTCCCTGGCAGCAGCCGTAAGCTCTCAAGGAGGGCTGGGTTTTTTGGCTGCCGGTTATAAAAGTGCTGGAACGATGCGGACTGAGATCGAGGCGGTCCGCCAGCTCACGGATTCTCCCGTGGGTGTGAACCTCTTCGTACCGCAACCTTCGGCCGCCGACGTGGAAGCCCTGCAGAAGTACGCAGCCTCTCTTACCCCGTATGCGGAGCGATTCGGGGTCGCACTCGGAGAACCCAAGCACGACGATGACGACTGGGAAAACAAGCTTGATGTGCTGCTGGAACTGGCGCCGGCAGTCGTTTCCTTCACCTTCGACCTACCGCCCGCGGGCATCGTCTCGGACCTGCAGCAAAAAGGGGTGTACGTGCTCAGCACAGTCACTTCCCACGGGGAGGCTGTTCAGGCGCTTGGTGCAGGCGTGGATGCACTCTGTGTGCAGGGTCCGGAGGCTGGAGGGCACCGTGGAACATTCGACCCGGTTGCTCCGGCCCCGACGCGCCCGCTGCTTGAGCTGCTGGAAGAGGTTTCCGATCTGGGTACTACGGTCATCGCGGCGGGAGGCATCGTCACCGGCGACCAAGCCCGGGCCGCTCTTTCACGTGGCGCCATGGCCGTTCAGGCTGGAACCGCATTCCTCTGCGCCGACGAAGCAGGCACCAGGCCTGTCCATCGCAAAGCACTGAGTTCCCAACATTTCAACACGACCGCTGTCACTAAAGCATTCTCGGGACGGTACGCCCGAGGCCTCTACAACGAATTCATGCGGCAGTATGACAGCACTGCCCCCTTCGGTTACCCCGAGATTCACCACCTGACCAGTCCCCTCCGTGCCGCTGCTGCAGCGAGCGAAAGCCCCGAGTGGATCAACCTATGGGCAGGAACCGGCTTCAGGCAGGTAATCAACGGACCTGTCAGCTCTATCCTGGCGCGGCTCCAGCCCTGATCAGCTCGTCGGATTGGGGAGTGTTTCGCTACTTTCTTTGCCGGGCTGTGCGCCGCGCCCAGAACCAGAGGGCGGCCTTACCCGCGAAAGGGCCAGCCCCAGCAAGGTCGTACCTCGGCAGGGGATCGGCCTCATCTACACGTCGGCGGGCGTCAGCGGTGAAGCTGTACCCAATTCCCGTGTTCGGCAACATGCAGTAATGAAGAGAGCCCTGCCTCATAAAAGGCGAGTTCAATGTCAGCAAGACCTTCAGAGAAATGTGCCCACCCGTCATAGTGAGCAGGGACCACGATTTTCGCGCCGAGAACGGCTGCCGCAGCGGCTGCCCCTTTACTGTCCAGGGATAGGGGCCGGCCGTCGAACTTGGCAGGAACACGAGCGGCTCCTGCAAACAGTATGGCGACATCAATACCATTGATAACGCGTGAAATTTCGGCAACGGTCCGTATTGAAGCGTTGTCGCCGCTTATGTAGATGGTGGGTAGTCCCTGACCTGACAGCACAAACCCGCTGGTTTCACAATTGATGTGCCCGTCGCCATCACGCTCACCGTCTTCAGGTCCGTGGACGGCAGGGACTGCCATGATGGTCAGCCCGCCGTGCCCATCCCCGCGAGGAAGGGTGTAGCTGGACCAGGGCGAAAGGCCGACCACTGGGGGCCCAAGCCTCTGTGCACTCAGGGCGCCGGACAGAATGAGGGGTACCGTCAGGGCGAAAGCCCGGCCTCGTACGTCAAGATTGTCGGGATGCGCATCGTGACTGATCAGTACGAGGTCAACGGACCCTAGGTCGGTCTCACTTGCGGCAGGTTCCGCAGTTTTGACGAGGTACCCATGGGGACCGGCTTCGTCGAATGTTGGGTCGGCGAGGATGCGCAGGCCTCCGACGTCGATGAGTGTTGTCGGGCCACCGAGAACTGTTGCTGCACAGTCCCGCCTCGTGCCCATTGCGTTAGCCATGTGCCCAGCCCGTCCTGTGCGCGTGGAAAACTTGATGTAGGAAAGCGAATATACAGTCCTATAAAAGTTCCCGTACCCACATGAACTGACCGCACGGGAACAACCTGACGAACTCCGTCCGCGCACTAATGTCGCCCGGCGTCTGTGACCAGGGCCACGGGCCCGTCATTCGGGTCATGGACTGGCTAAAGTGCCGCGAAATTTTCCCTGCCGAGCAGGTTCATGCTGTTCTGCCACAGTTGATCCAGCTGCCCCGGATCATTGAACAGCTTGGCAAAAAGCACCAGGCCCTCAATCTGCGCAACCATGGATTTTGCTGTCGCCCGGGGGTCTGCCAACGTAAACTCCCCGCCGGTCATGCCTGCCCGAAGCACGGCTTCCACGAGGTCTATTTGCTCGTGGAAGATCTCTTGGAGCCGGACGCGGGCCTGATCGTCCTGGGAGCTGATTTCCAGTGCAAGGTTGCCGAAGAGGCAGCCCGTCACAGCTCCGTTTCCTTTTAGCGCCTCTCTCTGCATCTCAGCGGTGGCGAAGAAGAGAGCACGCAGCCGTTCAACAACCGTTCCTGACCCGGCCAGGATGCGGACCCACTGGCTGCGCTGCCAGTTCCAGTGTTCATTGACGACTTCCAGCACGAGGCTCTGCTTCGATGCAAAGAAATAGTAGAAGCTTCCTTTCGGCACACCGGCCGCCGCGCAGATTTCGGCGACGCCGATAGAGCTGTATGCCCGTTGCCTGAATAGCTCGGCTCCCGCCTCGAGAATCCGTTGTCTAGCGTCTGATTTACGTCCCATGGTTGCAATTATACGACCAGTCATCTATAAAAGAGATGGCTGCAATAGTAGACCGACCATCTAGTAGAGGATTTGCAATGGAAGCTCGTAAAGTCGCCGTCATCACCGGGGCCTCGCAGGGCATCGGAGCAGGACTGGTTTCTGCGTTCCGAGGCATTGGCTACTCAGTAGTCGCTAATTCACGCTCAATCAGAGCGTCTGAGCATTCTGAGGTCGTCACTGTCGCCGGTGACATTTCCGACTCAGCAGTGGCCGAGGAGGTAATCGCCACGGCCCTTGACAGGTTCGGCCGGATTGACACGCTCGTGAACAACGCTGGCATCTTCATCGCCAAGCCGTTCACAGAGTACACGCGGGAGGACTACGACAATGTTCTTCAGGTTAATCTTGGGGGCTTCTTTCACGTCACGCAGAAGGCAATCGGGCAGATGGTCGAGCAGGGGAACGGCCATGTGGTGAACGTAACCACCACGCTCGTTGAGTACGCAAACTCCAGCCTCCCATCGGCTCTAGCCTCGCTGACCAAGGGAGGACTTTCCTCGGTAACGAAATCCCTTGCCGTCGAATTCGGTGGCCGCGGAGTCCGAGTGAACGCTGTTTCCCCTGGAATCATTGGAACTCCCATGCACCCGGAAGAGACGCGTGAAACGCTCGCAAGCCTCCACCCTGTTGGACGCATGGGAACGGTTGAGGACGTCACCCGAGGGGTCCTCTACCTCGAGCAGGCGCCCTTCGTCACCGGCGAGTTCCTGCATGTCGACGGCGGACAAAGTGCTGGCCATTGAGGTGGCTGCCGGGCGGCGCAGGCTTTACCAGCTGTCCCGACTTCGGCCAAGCGCGAAAGGAGATGACCGGACCATGATTTCCCTAGACAGTACAGGCCAGCTTGCCGTCCTGACCGAAGCCCTGAATGGGTGGGCAGACGGGATTCGCAGACATCAACCGGAACGAGTTGCCTCCCATTTCACTCCGGACGCACTATTTCAAGGCTTCGACAAGAAGCACACAATCGGCAGGCCCGGCATCGTCACGTACTACGACAAGCAGCCCGTGGGCGTCAGCCCGGAGTTTCAAGTCATGGAATACCGGCAGCTTGCGGACGATGCCCTCATCGCTTATGTCGATGTCGACTTCATTCGCCCTAATGGCGTCGTCGTTCCAGTACACCTAACGGTTGTCCTGCAGAACGTTGAAGGGCTGTGGTTGATAAGCCACTACCACGTTTCGAAAATCGACCTAGCAACTACCGCCTGACCGCAGGGATCAGACAACCGATGGGTTGGGGATAAGGCCGTTGCCGGAACAAGGACACATTCTCCTCCGGCTGGAACCCATCAGCTCAAATCGCACCACCCCACA
Organism: Pseudarthrobacter sp. W1I19; assembly: GCF_030817835.1. Taxonomy (NCBI): domain Bacteria; kingdom Bacillati; phylum Actinomycetota; class Actinomycetes; order Micrococcales; family Micrococcaceae; genus Pseudarthrobacter; species Pseudarthrobacter sp. W1I19. The sequence continues at coordinate 28,019 of NZ_JAUSZR010000001.1, read as the reverse complement.
CACAAACCCAGTAAGGAACTGAAATGGATTACAAGCTCGAACTCATCATTCTGCCCGTCTCTGATGTGGAGCGCGCCAAGGCGTTCTACGACAAGCTTGACTGGCGGCTCGACGTCGACATTAAGGGTGAGGACGGCTTCCGCGCCGTGCACTACACCCCGACCGGATCCGCCGCGTCCATCATCATCAGCAACGGCCTCACCGACGCCGCCCCCGGCTCCACACGGGGCACCTACCTGGTCGTCGACGACGTCGAAGCGGCCCGCGCCGACATCGCCGCCCGCGGCATCGAGATCACCGAGGTCTTCCACGAGGCCGAGGGCGGCATCCCCAGCGTCAAGACCGACGGACGTACCCCGGGCCTTGCCCCCGAGCGCGCCAGCTACTTCTCCTTCGCGATCTTCCAAGACCCCGACGGCAACGAGTTCATCCTCCAGGAAATCACCACCCGGTTCCCCGGACGCGTCTAAGCCCCGCCCGGCGGGGGCCACGGCCGGTTCCACCCCGTAGCCCCACCCATCGATGCCGCGCACCGGGTCATCCCCGCCTGGCATCGGCTCCACACTCCTCGGCGCATCACCCCGTCAGGCAGCGAACCATCCTGCCGTCAACCATCCATCCAGTTCAAATTAGTCCCACGAAAGGGGACCTCCATGCACAACCCCTCACCCCAGCCGGATCACAAGGATCTGCCCGCATCCACGTCACGACGCACACGGCGCAGATGGATCGGTGCCGTCGCATCGGTTGCTGCCGCGCTTGTGGTCGGCACGGTCACCACCGCCGCCTCGGCGCCGAATGCTGATTCCAAAACCGAAAGCTGGGTGACCAACGGGCCGAAGGTACCCGCGGACTTCAGCAACACCTTCAAGAGCACCTTCGTCGAGGCCAATGGCATCCGTCAGCACGCGGTCGTCGGCGGCGAGGGTCCGGCGGTGCTGCTGATCCACGGCTGGCCAGAGGATTCCTATGCCTGGCGCTCCGTCATGCAGCCCCTCGCTGAGAACCACACCGTCATCGCCGTCGACCAGCGCGGAATAGGGCTGACCGAAAAGCCCGCGGACGGCTACGACACGGCCACGCTGGCCGATGACCTCGCCGCGCTGATGACCGAGCTCGGCCATGAGAAGTTCTCCGTGATCGGTCACGACACCGGGTACTTTATCGGCTACGCACTGGCCGCAGACCACCGCGACCGGGTTGAGCGCTTTGCCGGAGTCGAAGTCCCCGGCCCGCCCGGCATCACCCCGGACGGCCCGCCACTGTTCCTGGACGAGGCAGGCAACAACCGGCTGTGGCACATCCCCTTCAACCGGGTCGATGATGAGCTGATCGTCAACATGGTCGCGAGCAACGCGGACGCGTTCTACCGCTACGAGTACCAGATCCAAGGCGGCGGGTACACACCACCGGAGCATGCGATCAAGTACTACGTCAAGCAGTACAACCATGACAAGGACACCCTGCGCGCCAGCTTCGAGCTCTACCGCGAGTGGGACACCCTGACGGCGCAGAACGCTGAACGTGCCAAAACCCCGCTCACCATCCCTGTGATCGGAATCGGTGGGGCCGATAGCTGGGGCACCTACCCTGCAGACGGCATCAGGGCCGCCGCCCCCCAGGTGCAGACCGCCGTCATCCCCGGAGCCGGTCACTGGGTCGCCGAACAGGCACCCGAGGAACTGGTCAAGGTGCTGCGTCCCTTCCTGGCCTCCACCGGGAGCGCCGGGTAGTCATCGCCCCCCCACAGCGGGCACCAGCGAGGTCCAACACCGCCATGTTCGGACCTCGTTGGTGCCGAAGCGCTAAATATCGCGCCGCAGCTCACCCGTAGTACTGAACCGCTCGTGGGCACTGAAAGAACCTAGCACGTCCTTGACGATCCGTCCTGCCCGGATGGGTTTCATCTATGCCCTCCACAGCGTCGCTTCTACCGAACGCCCGCTGTGCCAGCGCCGGACCAGGCAGCCTCAATAGTCCAGTCCGCATCACGACACCGACAGGCAGCAAGGCCGCCTCCCAGACGAAACGGAGACATGCGTCAGGGACAGCTGCCCGTTTCGCTTCGCCTGCCGACCTTGATCTGACCAAACCACTCCACGCTCACACGAACGGAAACCCACCATGACGTCGAACTCAAGCATCACCACCGCCAAAACGCTGATCGTCCACGCAGAAAACGATGTAACCTACGCCTACCGCATCCTTGGGGCCTCCAAGGGGGAGGTTCCTCTCGTTCTCCTCCAGCACTTTCGGGGAAACCTGGATAACTGGGACCCGGCGCTTGTCGATGCCCTCGCCCGTGAGCGCGAAGTAATCGTGTTCAATAACACGGGCGTGGCCTCCAGTACCGGCACAATCCCGGACACGGTCGAGACAATGTCCGACGATGCCGCCGCGTTCCTCACCGCCCTGGGTCTTGCGAAGGTGGACCTTTTCGGGTTCTCACTCGGTGGTTTCATCGCGCAGCATCTTGCCCTCACCAAGCCTGAGATCGTGCGCCGGCTCATCCTGGCCGGCACCGGACCAAAGGGCGGCCCCGGCATGGCCCATTGGTCCGAGGATGTCGTGTCCCACCTCGTAACCCCGGACGCCCCGGGCGCCGAGGACATCCTCGCAGTCTTCTACGCACCAACCGGCGAGAGCCAGATGGCGGGAGGGGCCGCCCTTGGCCGGATCTTCACCCGAAGCGAAGGCCGCGACATCGACGTCAGTACCGGGACGAAGGACAGCCAGTACTACGGAGCGGTCCTGTCCTGGGGCCGACCGGACTGGGACGCGGTGCAGGCTTTAACAAGGATTCAGCAGCCCACGCTGATCCTGCAGGGCGACAACGATGTGATGATCCCCACTGCCGCAAGCCACCTGATGGCAGGCCTCATTCCTGGTGCTCGAATCCGGATCTTCCCCAACGCCTCCCACGGGTCAATCTTCCAGTACGCGCCAGAAGCGGCCGCAGAAACCCTCTCGTTCCTCGCATCCTGAGTAGCACCGAGAAGGCGCTGCCGTAGGGCGTAACGCTTTTCACTGCGGCTGCATCACTGAATTTTCACAAGAGATTAGGACAGAACGATCGATATCAAAGGGAAAGAACCAGATGAGTGATACATGGTTCACCGTTGAGGACAGCGAAGGCAGGATATTCTCCGTGGACGAGGTAAGGGTCTCCTTTAGGAAAGATCCGCGAGTCGGAAGAGTGTGGACTATGTCGCGTGTCCAGCTGGCCGACCTTCAAAGCGCAATCGAGGCCTACCAAGCGATGAACTGAGTGGGGACCGCCGGCAGGCCTGGAAAGCTCGATGACTACTTCTAAGCGCAGACGCTACTGTGGCGGGAGCTTCACGCTCCCAGCACCTGGCTTATGTTCCAAGCTCCCTATGGGTAGCAAGTGGATAAGGGCGTCCTCAGGGACCTGAAGACTGCTACCCGGGACGTACTGGGCGTGCATATTCAGTTTGAAACTAGTCGTGCATTGACCAGCGCTGCGGGCCGGGCTGCTCAAAGTCTTGGCGAACACGGCCCTTGTGTAGCCGCATTCGTTAAAGCCGGAGAACCTTGCTCCCGGGTGGGCGCTCGTCCAGTTGGGGCACACCCCAGCCTGACGTCAGGCAGAGGATCAAACATCGTCAGAATAGGGTCCATTGCAGCTACTCTGGACGCCTTCTGTGGGTGTCCTAGATTTGAAACTTACACCCTTCCGGACAGCAGAACCTGATGCCCCACGCCGCCGGCCAAGCCCGGACTTACAGCCGCTGCTCCCCCAGCGTCAGCTGCAACCTCACGGCCCCCGCAAAAGGTTCGACGGCGGCACCCACCTCAGTGCCGCCGTCGGACGTTCCAAGGCAGCGGCGCAAGGTGAGCGCCCAGCGCCCCAGCCACCCGCCCAAGCGGCCCGCGCTCATGACGCCCGGACCGCCTCAGCTGCTTCATCGGCGGAACGCACCGGCGTTTCCAGCCCAAGGTTCTCGCGGAGAGTCTTCCCGGCGTACTCCGTCGGATAGACCCCGCGTTCCTGCAGTTCCGGCACCAGGTGGTTCACGATGTCGTCCAGGCCGGTGGGAATCAGCCACGGCGAGATGTTGAACCCGTCCACTGCGCCCACCCGGGCATACTCGGCCAGCTGGTCCGCCACCGCCGTGTACGAACCGGTGAAGGTGGCGTCCACGCGCGCTGTCCGGGACGTGACGAACTGGCGGATGGAGAGGCCCTTGTCCTTGGCCTCGGCCCGCCACTGGTCCGCCAGTTGCCGCGCCTTCGCACCGTGGAAGCCGCTGCCGCGCGTCTCGGAAGTCTCCTCCACCACGGGGTCGATCTCCGGCAGCGGCCCGTCCGGATCGTATTCGGACAGCTCGCGGCCCCAGAACTGCTCCAGGTACGCCACGGCCTGCTGCGGCCCGATCTGCAGGCTCCGCACCCACTCCTTCTTCTCCAAAGCCTCCTCGGCAGTGGGCGCGAGGATGAACTCGCTGGCCGGCATGATCTGCACCGCGTTGGCCCCGCGCCCGGCAGCCAGCGAACGCTCCACGAGGTCCTTGCGGAACTCAATGGCGTCGTCGAACTTGGGGTGGGCGGAGAAGATGACGTCCGCCTGGCGGGCGGCAAAGTTGCGGCCTTCCGGGGAATCGCCGGCCTGGAAGAGCACGGGCCGGTACTGCGCGCTGCGCGGCAGGCGCGGCGTCACGTCCACCGTGTAATGCTGCCCTTCGTGCAGTACGCGGCGTGCGGGCCCCTCGGCGGTTTCCCAGGACTCCCAGATCAGCTTGGCCGTCTCCACGAACGCCTCGGCGTGCTTGTAGCGGTCGGCATGGTCCAGGTATCCACCGCGCCGGAAGTTCGCACCGGTCCAGGCGTTGTCCGTGGTCACGATGTTCCACGCCGCGCGGCCGCCGGAGATCAGGTCAAGGGACGCGAGCCGGTGCGCCAGGTCAGCGGGATCGTTGTACGTGGTGTTCTGGGTGGCAACCAGCCCGATGTTCTTCGTCACCGACGCGAGGGCGGCCAGCATAGTCTGGGCGTCCGGCCGGCCCACCACATCCAGCGCGTGCGGGCGGCCCAGGTGTTCACGCAGCCGGAGCCCCTCACCCAGGAAGAAGGCGGCGAACAACCCGCGCTCGGCGGTCTGCGCGATGCGGCGGAATGATTCGAAGTCAGTCTGCGAGCCCGATTCCGGTGCCTTCCAGATGGTGCCGGAGTTCACGCCCTGGAAGAAGATACCGAACTGGATCCTGCCCGACGGCGTAAAGACCTCGGATTTAGCACGGTTGTGCGGTGTCATGGTTTCTCCCTTACTGTCCAGCGCCGGCGGCGGCGGTTGCGTAGCGGCTGGCCTCGCGGGTCAGGCCCAGCAGGTCACGGAAAGTGCCGTCCTGCACCGGCGCGCGGAGCACCGCCCGGCGTCGAAGCTCCGGCAGCACCAGCCGGGAAAGTTCGTCCAGCTCCAAGGCGAGCGACGCCGGATGGAGACGGACACCGTCGGCCTCCTTGAGCAGCTCCGCGAGGAGGTCCACGAGGCCTGCAGCATTGCCGGCGTACCGGGCGCGACCGCCGTCGAACCCGCCGTCGGATCCGGCCACCCGCTCAGCCGCGGCCTGCCCGCGCGAGTCCAGCACGACGTCGAGCTCAGCAACAACAGCAACCGACTCCCCCAGCCGTTCCCGGACATCGCGCACCTCGGCGGCGAGCAGTTCAGGCGTCGGCGCGGTGACGAGCACGGCGTCCACGGCGTCTACCGGGATCTGGCCCGGGCCCACCAGCGAGGCAGCGGCAAGCACCGGCAGCTGTCCCTGCAGCGGCCTCGGGATGATGGACGGGCCCTTGACCGAGTAAGCCGGCCCGGCGAAGTCAGCCGGAGTTTCAAAGTCAACGTAATGCAGCTTGTCCACGTCAATGTACCGGCCCGTGGTGACGTCCCGGATCACGGCGTCGTCCTCCCAGGAGTCCCACAGCCGGCGGGACACCTCAATGGACGCGGCGGCTTCCTGCCCCAGGGCGGCACCGGCAACAAAAGACCGTCCGACGGCGGCAGCCGCCTTGGGCGATTCCGCTGCAGTGGCAATCCACCCGGCGCGGCCCCCGGAGACGTAGTCGAGGCTCGCGAGCTGGGTGGAGACGTGGAACGGTTCGGTGTAGACAGTATCCACTTCCGGGACCAGGGCGATGCTGCGCGTCACCGGTCCGGCGAAAGCCGCCCGCTGCAGGGCATTGGTGCGGCCCGGAACCTGCGCGTCGGTGAACGTGGCTGCGTGGAACCCGGCCGATTCCGCGGCAAGGACCGCTTCCCTCAGGCTCCCGAAGTCCCCGCCGTCCCACCCGGCTCCGTCGAGTTCGATGGCGAGGAATCCCGTCCGCCCTGTTGAAGTGCTCACTGCTGGTCCTGACGTTCGTAGGGAATCTTTTCGCCCGCTTCGATGGCCACCGGCAGCCGGTTTTCTGCCGGCGGCAGGGGGCACGTGGCCAGGTCCGTGTAGGCGCAGGGCAGGTTGACGGCCCGGTTGAAGTCGAGCACCACGGACCCGTCCGCAGCTGGCACCACGGACAGCGAACGGTTGGCCGCATAGGTGGTTTTGCCGGACGTCTGGTCCGTAAACAGAACGGACAGAGATCCGGGCGCGTGGCCATTGAACGCGGTCAGCGCCAGCTCCTGGCCGGCCAGCTTGAAGCGGATCTCACCCGGCGCCTCATAGACATGCTGGATGCCTTCGACGGCGGCTCCCACCGTGGTGGAGCGCGGCGCATCGAACGGCACGTAGGTTCCCCGGACAGCGTAGGCAGCATCCGGCGAGTAGGCCGGCGTGCCCTGGTACTCCCGCAGCAGCCCGTGCTCCGGGTTGCGCGGCCGCACAATGTACTCGCCGCCGCGCTTGGCCACCTCAATGACGGTGTCGCCGGAGACCAGGTTGATCCCGCCGCGCTCCTCGATGGGGCCAAATTCGAGCGCTGCCCCGGCTTCCGCGTTCAGCTCCTTGCCGTCCTGCAGGGTTTCGCCCGCTTCCAGGACAACGCGGACGACGTCGGCCTCCACACTCCAGGTGCCGGGGACACCTTCCAGCCGGGCGGCTTCGCTGCCCAGCCAGTGCAGGTGGGTCACCGCCAGGAAGCCGTGCGGGTGGGCGCGCTGGCTTTCGTGGGCAGCATGCCATTCCTGCCAGTCGGCGTCGAAGGATTCGAGGGCGGTTTCAGCGTGCAGTGCGTTCATGATGCCTTTCCTGAAGGAGCCGCGGTGGGCGTGGCCTGGGCGGCCGCGAAGCTTTCCTCGGTGATGGTCTTGGACTCCGGCAGCGCCTCTTCGGACAACCCCCAGCGCTCCAGCACCTTGGCGTAGGAGCCGTCGTCGATCGCGGAGTTGAGGGCTTCGGTGACGACCGGTGCCAGGCCGTTGCCCCGCAGGGTGGTGGCGGCCACCAGGGTTTCGGACGGCCAGCCGGCGTTGACCTTGCCCACCACTTTCAGGTCGTCGCGGGTGTTTTCCCGGTAGACGGTGGACGGGTAGGGCGCGATGTTCAGGTCGGTGCGGCCGGAGGACAGCGCCAGGATGGTGTCAGCGTCGGAGGAGTAGTACTGCAGGGTGGCCGGCGCCTTGCCCTTGCCTTCCAGCTCCTTGTTCCAGGCCAGCAGGATCTTCTCCTGGTTGGTCCCGGACCCCACGGACACCTTCAGCCCGGAGATGTCATCGGCGCCCTTGATGTCGTAGCTGGCAGACGTCTTGGCCTCAAAGCCCATAAACGCCGCGCGGTAGCTGGCGAAGTCGAACAGCTTCACCCGGTCCTTGTTCACGCCCACATTGGAGAACACCGCCTCGAAGTCACCCGACTGAGTCTTCAGCGGCCAGTTCTCCCACGACGTCACCTGGACATCCAGCTCCAGGCCCAGCTTGTCCGCCACCAGCTGCGCGATGTCCAGCTCCGAGCCGATCGGCGTCTTGTCATCAGTGGCGTGGAAGGACAGCGGGATGGAGCCCGCCGTGGTGGCAACGGTCAGCTTGCCGTCCTTGCCGATCAGTTCCGGAACCTTGGCGGCGAGCGCCGCGTCCCTCTCCGCACGGATGCGCTGCTGGTCCGGCGAGGTGTTGTACACGACGCCGTTGCGTGCCGCCGTCGCCTGGGCTCCTCCGGTGGAGGTACCGGCAGCCGTTGCGCCGGGGTCAGCGCAGGCTGACAGGCCAGCCGCGGCCAGAAGGACGACGGCGGGCAGCGCCGCCAGTGAGCGCGTGCGGCGGGGGCCGCGGGAAGGGCCGGTGGGAAATGCCATGGGGGAATCCTTTAGATGTTGAAGGCCGGTTCGAGCACTTTGGAGAAGAAGCTCCGGGTGCGCGGTTCCTGTGGGTTGGTGAAAATCTGCTCCGGGGTGCCCTGTTCCACGATCTGCCCCTGGTCCATAAACACCACGGTGTCCGCCACGTCGCGGGCGAAGCCCATCTCGTGGGTAACGATGATCAGGGTGGTGCCGGACTTTGCGAGTTCGCGGATGACGTCCAGCACTTCGTTGACCAGCTCCGGGTCCAGGGCCGAGGTGGGCTCATCGAACAGCAGGATCTTGGGGTCAAGTGCGAGCGCGCGGGCTATGGCCACCCGCTGCTGCTGCCCGCCGGAAAGCTGGCGCGGATAGGCGTCCGCACGGTCCTTGAGACCCACCCGGTCCAGGAGTTCCAGGCCGCGGCGCCGTGCCTCGTCTTTTGAGCGTCCTTGTGCGACGACGGGGGCTTCGGCCACGTTTTCCAGCGCGGTCAGGTGCGGGAACAGGTTGAAATTCTGGAACACCATCCCGATTTCGGTGCGCTGCCTGAGGATCTCCTTTTCACGCAGCTCGTGCAGCTTCTGGCCCCGGACTTCGTAGCCCACCAGCTTGCCGTCAATGGAGATGTAGCCGCCGTCCACCTTTTCCAGGTGGTTGATGGTGCGGAGCAGGGTGGACTTGCCCGATCCCGAGGGGCCCACGATGACAGCTACGCCGCCGGGCTCGACGGTGAGGCTGACGCCCTTGAGCACCTCGGTGGCACCGAAGGATTTGTGGACCTTGGTGATTTCCACCAGGCCGCGGGTGGCAGCAGACTTTCCCGGCGCGTCGCCAGTTGCGGTTGCGGTGCTCATCGCGCGTTCCTTGCGTTGTTGGCCACGGCGTGGGTGGCGAAGAATTTGCGGGCCTTCTGGAGCGGGGTCAGCGGCAGGTTCCGCACCGCGCCCTTGGAGTAGTGCCGTTCGATGTAGTACTGGAAGACGCTCAGCACGGACGTGATCACCACGTACCAGAGCGTGGCCACGAGCAGCAGCGGCAGGACCTGCTGCGTGCGGTTGTAGATGACCTGGACTGTGTAGAACAGTTCGGAGTAGGCCAGGACGTACACGATGGAGGTGCCCTTGACCAGGCCGATGATCTCGTTGAACGCGGTGGGCAGGATGGCCCGCATGGCCTGCGGCAGGACAATCCGGGTGGACCTCCGCCAGGCCGGGATGCCCAGCGCGGCAGCCGCTTCAAGCTGGCCCTGGTCCACCGAGAGGATGCCGCCGCGGATGATCTCGGCGGAGTAGGCTGCCTGGTTCAGGGTCAGGCCCAGCACTGCTGCCGCAAACTGGCTGATCAGTGTGGTGGTCTGCACTTCGAAGAAGCGGACGTCCGTGAACGGGATGCCCAGGGAGATCTTTTCGTACAGGTAGCCCAGGTTGTACCAGAGGAGCATCTGGACCAGCAGCGGCGTGGACCGGAAGATCCAGGAGAACGTCCAGGACACGGATACCAGCAGCGGCGACGCGGAGAGCCGCATCAGCGCCAGGACGAACCCCAGCACGAAGCCGAGGATCCCTGAGATCGCAGTCAGCTTCAGGGTCTCCAACAAACCGGCGATGACGGACTGGGCTGTGAACCACTGCGCCACAACACCCCATTCCCAGCGGGGATTCGCGGCAAGGGACCAGGCGACGGCCAGGACGCCGAGGGCCACAAATGCCGTGCCCACCCAGCGCCACGGATGCTTTGCGGCCACCACTCGGAAAGCTGAATAATCCGTGGCAACCCGCCTAGTTCCGTCCTTCGGCGGGGCCCCGCCCGGGCCGGAAGAGGCTGTCCCCGCTGGGGCCTCGAAACTAACGCCGCCGGCAGCAGGCCCGCCAGCGTCGGCGTCCGGTGCCGCGCCGGCAGCCGACTGTGCTGACGTTGTTGACTGCGCCGCGGTAGTTGCTGCTGAACTCATGCGCCACCTCGCTTCTGTGGTTTGGGCCGGGACTGTTTGACCCGGTTGCTGGCTGCAAATCTAGGACCGGCCGGAATGGGGCAGCAAGGCGGAAGGTTGCATAACTTCACCGGAGTTCGCACAGCGTCATGAGTCGGTTTTTTGCGCCTGTTGACGGGACATGACGCGGAGTTAACGGCCATGACCAGCCGCTCGACCGCCGTCGGAACCGCTGCCTAGCATGGGCACTCCAAGCCGCCCCCTACCGCCGCTACCAGGAGCACCCATGCCAGCGAACATCCCGGCCGTCGTCTTCGTCGGCGGCGGACCCCGCACGGCCGGAGTCCTGGAGCGGCTCGCTGCCAACCGTCCAGAGCTCTTTAGCGGACCGCTGGAAATCCACGTTGTTGAGCCGCACGTACCGGGCTCCGGCCGCATCTGGCGCTACGACCAGCACCCGGGCCTCCTGCTCAATTCAATGGCGGCGGACATCACCATGTTCACCGATGCCTCCGTTGCCTGCGAGGGCCCGGCCAGCCAAGGACCGAACCTGGCCGAATGGGCGGCAGGCGTGGTGGACAGGTCCATCACGGACGTTCCGGACTTCCCGCGCAACCTGCGCGAACAGCTCCGTTCACTCACTGGCGCCACCTTCCCAACCCGCCAGCTGCAAAGCCAGTACCTGGAGTGGTTCTTCCGCCGCGCAGCCCGGTCACTCGGACGCAATGTCACCGTGCACCGGACCACGGCGGTAGCCGTGCACCCCGCAGACAAGGCAGCTTCCACGGCCGATCCCGCCGGAGATCACACCGCCTACCTCGTGGAGCTGGCCAACGGCCGGACCCTGCGGGCCGACGTCGTGGTCACCGCCCTGGGGCATACGGACTCGCATCCGGACGCCGTCTCTGCCGCCTGGGCCGGCTTCGCCGCGCGCCACGGCGGGTACCACGCGGCACCCAGCTACACCACCGACGTCGACTACTCCCCCATCGCTCCGGGCCAGGACGTCATTGTTGCCGGCATGGGCCTGGCCTTCGTTGACCTGCTGGTCCTCCTGATGGAGGGGCGCGGAGGCCGGTTCGTTGAAACGGACGACGGCGGGCTTCGCTACCTTCCCTCGGGCCGGGAACCACGGCTGTGGGCCGGGTCGCGCCGGGGAGTGCCGTACCACTCGAAGATTTCGGCAACGCTGCGGGGCGAGGCGCCGGGGCCGCTGCGGTTCTTCACCGCGCCCGCCGTCGAGGCGCTGCTGGCCCGGCACGGGGAACTGGATTTCCGCCGGGACCTGTGGCCGCTGATCGCCAAGGAGGCGGGATACGGCTACTACCGCGAGCTGCTGACCGGCAGCCCCGAACGGGCAGTCATGGGCTGGGACGAGTTCGCCGCCCGGTACTCGGAACTGGACTGGTACAGCCCCGCGCGGGAGGAACTCGTGGCCGCAGCCGTTCCGGACGCAGGCCTCCACCTTGACCTCGAACGGCTGGACCGGCCCTTCAGCGGCCGCCGCTTCGCCGACCACCAGGAGGTGCAGGATGCGGTGGTTGGGTACATCGAGCACGATCTTGCCCTCCGGGACAGCCCCGACCACCCCGAGACCCTGGCCCTTTTCCTGGCCCTGCTCCACGTTTACATGGAAGTGGGCCGCGTGGTCCCGCCCGAGCGCCTCAACGCCAGGTCTCAGCAGACCGTCCACGGCTGGTGGCACGGGTTCTTCAGCTTTGTGGACTCCGGCCCGCCGCCGCACCGCCTGCGCCAGATGCTGGCACTGCACCGTGCCGGGCTGCTGCACTTCCTCGGCCTCGACCTCGAGGTGGCCACGGACGAATCCACGGGGCTGTTCCACGCCGGCTCGCCTCGCTCCGGGACCTCAGTGGCGGCGAAGGCCCTGATCGAAGCCAGGCTGCCCTCGCCCACGGTAGCGCGGTCCCGTAATCCGCTGCTGGAGTCCCTGCACAAGACGGGCCTGGGCGCCGAGCAGCAGCTGCTGACGGCGGACGGGATCCATTCCACCGGCAAGCTCCTGATCTCGGCCGGGCACCAGCTCGTCAACGCCGAAGGGGCGCCGCAACCCGGACTGTTCGGCGTCGGTCCGGGCACGTCGGGCTGGGGCGCGGGAGCATTTGCCCGCCCCGGCACCAATGCCGCACCGTTCCGCGAGAATGATGCCCTGGCCCGCAGCATCCTTGCCGTTGCCCGTGGCGTCGCCGCACGCTGCTCCGCCACGGAAAACTCCGCCACACTGTCCACAGAACCAGCCGCCGTCGGAAAGAATTGAACCGTGACCGCAGAACCTGACCTCAGGCGCCACCCCCTGGACACCGGGCACCAGCTGATTGAAGCTGTCCGCCCGCCGCTCGGCACGGGCCCCCTGGATGCGTCTCCCCGGCCGGTCGATCCGGCCGCGCTGACGGTCCTTAGCCTCCCCATGCACGATCCCCGGGTCCGGCCGCTGCTGGACGAGCTCGCCGTCGAGTACGACACCCGCTATGGCGACCTGTTCGGCCGGGAGGGAGCAGCAGAGGAACTGAACCGGTATCCCGCCGAAGAGTTCTCGGGGCCAGACGGGGCATTGCTGGTGATCCAGGAGAATGGCGAATCCATCGCCGGCGGGGCCTTCCGCCGGTACGATGACGCCACCGCAGAGCTGAAGCGGATTTGGACCCACTCGGCCCACCGCCGCCGGGGCCTGGCCCGGGTAGTGCTGGCCGAGCTGGAAGCTTTGGCGGCCCGCCGAGGGTACACCAGGCTCTACCTCACCACCGGACCGCGCCAGCCTGAAGCCAAGTATCTGTACCTGGCCACCGGCTATGAGCCACAGTTCGACCTGGATGCCGACCCCGAGACGATCAAGTTCCTCGCCTTCACCAAGGATCTTTCCGGACACCCGCAGAACTGACTGTGGTCCCGCCCACACGTTGCGTGGAGCCGCGGCTAAGCTAACCGCATGGCCAACAAAAGCACAGCAGAGAAGCTCGCCACCATTCAGAAGGGCTACACGCTGGAGGGGGCCGCGATCGAACTGGGCGCCGCCATCGTGGACGGCGAACTCCACAAGGAGGCGCAGGTCCGCCTGCCGCTGTCCATGATGAACCGGCACGGCCTGGTGGCCGGCGCAACCGGCACCGGCAAGACCGTCACCTTGCACATGATGGCCGAACAGTTGTCCATGGCCGGCGTTCCGGTCTTCCTCGCGGACATCAAGGGCGACCTGTCCGGGCTGGCGACGGCCGCCGTCGGCAGCGACAAACTCAAGGCCCGCACGGAAAGCATCGGGCAGGCGTGGCAGGGCAGGACCTACCCGGTGGAATTCCTGGCGCTGGGCGGGGACGGCAACGGCATTCCGGTCCGGGCAACCGTGTCCTCGTTCGGGCCCATCCTGCTCTCGCGCATCATGGAGCTGAATGACACCCAGGAATCAAGCCTGCAGCTGGTGTTCTATTTTGCGGACAAAAACGGCCTGGAACTGATTGACCTGAAGGACCTCCGCGCGGTCATCCAGTTCCTGACCTCGGATGAAGGCAAGGACCAGCTGGAAGAGCTCGGCGGCCTGTCCAAGGCCACCGCGGGGGTGATCCTGCGCGAACTGGTGAACCTCGAGGCCCAGGGGCTGGAAAAATTCTTTGGCGAACCCGAGTTCGATACCGCCGAGCTGCTGCGCACCGCCCCGGACGGCCGCGGCGTGGTCACCTGCCTGGAACTGCCCACCCTGCAGACCAAACCCATGCTGTTCTCCACCTTCCTGATGTGGCTGCTCGCCGACCTCTTTGAGGACCTGCCCGAGGCGGGCGACCTGGACAAACCCAAGCTGGTGTTCTTCCTCGACGAAGCCCACCTGCTGTTCAACGGTGCCTCCAAGGCGTTCCTCGAGGCGATCACCACCACTGTCCGGCTCATCCGGTCCAAGGGCGTGGGGATCTTCTTTGTCACCCAGACGCCCAAGGACGTTCCCGCTGATGTCCTCGGCCAGCTGGCCAACCGGGTGCAGCACGCCCTCCGCGCGTTCACCCCGGAGGACGCCAAAGCACTCAAGGCGACGGTCTCCACGTTCCCGGTGAGCGACTACGACCTCGAAGAGACGCTCACCTCTGCCGGAATTGGCGAAGCCGTCATCACCGTCATGAACGAGAAGGGCGCTCCCACCCCCGTGGCCCTCACCAGGCTGCGCGCCCCCGAATCCCTGATGGGGCCCAGCGGGGAGGGCCTGGTTCGCAGCACGGTGGCCGGTTCGGCCCTGCTGGGCAAATACGGTACGTCCGTGGATAACCCCTCTGCCTATGAGAAGCTCACCGGAAAGGCCGCGGCTCCCACCGGGCCTGCAGCTCCCGGCCAGCCGCCGGTTCCCGGTTCGGGCGCTCCCGACGGCGGTGTTCCTGATTTCGGTGCGGGCGGCAGCCTGGACGTTGATGCCGAGGCCCGGCGCATTGAGGAGGAGATCCTTGGCCGTCCCAGCAGCAGGCCGGTACCTTCCAACAGGACCAGTGCACCCCGCACCCGAAACGAGGCACCGCGCGCCCCACGGCCGCCGTCACCGTCCCAGGACGTGGGCGGCGGAATGATGGGCGACCTTGGCGGTGTCCTCGGCGGAGCGCTCGGGGGCGGGCTGAAGAGCATGGCCAGGTCCATCGGAACGCAGCTGGGACGCGAGCTGCTCCGTGGTGTTTTCGGCACATCGTCCCGGCGCCGCCGCCGCTGAGAGGTACCGCGCGCAGCTGACTCAACTGCCGTCGTCGGGCGCTTGGCAGGTAACGTATTGAAAGTGCAGATGAGTCAAGCGTTGGTGAGGATAGCGGCCGGATGGCTGCTGGGCCTCATGCTTGCCGTGGCCGCTGCCGTGGTTGCGGTGAACGTGGTGAACAATACCGTGGCCAGTCCGCAGCAGCCGGTGCGCGAGTATCTGGACGCGCTGCAGGGCGGGGACGGCGGCAAGGCGCTGGGCCTCCTGCGGGCCACGGTGCCGCCCAGCAACGCCGCCATGCTGGACGGAACGGCGCTGCAGACAGCTGCCTCGCGCCTGGCCAATGTCAGCGTCGGCGAGGCCGAGGAACGTCCAGGCGGCCAGGTAATGGTGCCCATGGAGTACACCATTGACGGCAGCCGCCTCCGCACCGAGTTCCTGCTGCAGAAGACCGGAACCGAGTGGATCTTCTTCAACACCTGGGCTTTTGTCCCGTCCCGGCTGCCGACTGTTGACGTTTCGGTAGTCAATTCCCCCGAGGCCACGGTCAACGGTGTTGACGTCAATATGCCCAATGGCCGGAACTCTTTCGCGGTCTTCTATCCCGGCGAGTACGAGGCCACTGTCAATGGCGAGTACTTCTCGGCTCCTGCCACCCGAGCCACCGTTACCGCCCGCGACGCCCCGGTGGCCCCGCTCAACCTGCTGACCCAGGCCACGGACAACCTGAAGAAGGACGTGACGGCCAAGGTCAAGGAATTCCTGGACGGCTGCGCTGCCCAGGCGGTCAAGGAACAGAAGCTGCAGCCGGACTGCCCCTTCTACTACGCCAGCAACAACAGGGTGCAGGACGGCACCATCAAGTGGTCCGTAACGGAGTACCCCAACGTCTCTATCGAACCGTTCGACGGGCGGTGGGTGGTGGCGCCGCTGGACGGCAAGGCCAAGGTGGAGGCCCTCCAGCAGAACCTGTTCACCGGCGCCTGGTACCCCCTGGACGAAGAGGTGGACTTCAGCTTCACCACCCGGCTGGACGTCTCCGGGGACGCCATCAAGGTCACGCCGCTCCTGAGCTTCTAGGCTTTTCGCGCCACACTGGCCCAGTTTTTGCAGTCTGCCTGCAGACCAAATGCCGTCACGCAGGGCACTCTTTCAGGGCTCTTGCCGGTAGCCCGCCCCGGGAATCAGGGGTTTCGTGGTGTGGGCGGCTTCAAAAGCGTGCTCCCAGTGACACGCAGCCAGCTACCGCCGCCGCCCGAGCACGGCCAAGACTTCACTGACCATGGCTTCGGGCGTGTGCACCACGTCAGCGTAGTAATACCGGAGCGCCGTATATCCCTGCAGCACCGACTCGTTGTTCCGCCGGTGGTCCCTTTTGACCTGGTTCCAGTCGGCATGGTGCCTGCCATCCAGCTCAACCACCAGCCACCCATTCAGCAGCAGGTCAACGTACCCCACCCGCTCCAGGTAGGCCTGCGGTTGAACGGCGATACCTGCCTGACGGAAGTACGTCCGCGCCAGCGTTTCAAGGAGGGAGTCCGCACCCCGGTCCACCCACTGCAGGACAGCCCTCGCCTTGCCGTTGCGCCGGCCCGGAAGCCGCTGGCGAAGGAACTCAACGGTCATGTCTCCTCTCCCCACAGCGCACTCAACCATGACCAAGGACTCAGCAAACGGCAGGCAACGCAGGGCATGAATCAGGACATCGGCCAGGGCCGCAACTGGACGGATTGTGCCAGGCGGAAGCAGCAGTCCGGCGTGGTGGACAGCCTCGCCCCTGACAGCCTCTTCCCTCCGGTGATATACATGGCGGGGTCCCGCAGACGGCAGGCACCAGAGGCTGTAGTGTGACGCAGCACTGGAGCACGTCAGCAGTTCCCGGTTCCGCAGCACCGCAACCAGCTCCGGAGACGCCGTCGGAAGCGCATAGAGTCCGCGCTCCGGCTGCAAAAGGCCGCCGCGGACAGCCCGGCGAAGGGCTGCATCATCCACACCAAGCCGGGCGAGTACGGGCCGGCGGGCGGCGCCGCCGCAGTGCTCTAAGGCTTTTGAGATGTCCATGGGGGCCATGGTGGCTGCATCAGCCCGCGTTGGGCAGCGGCAATCCGCGCTATGTGGACACTCGCGCTGTCCAATGCCGTCACGCAGGGCACGCTTTTGGGGCTTTTGCCGGTGCCAAGCCCCGAAAACTCAAGGCGCAGGAATCGCGGCCATGCCAAAAGGCTGCCGCCCGTGACGCTTCAGTCACGGGCGGCAGCCTTTTCGAGGTAAGTACGGCGAGTCAGTCCATGCCGCGCAGGTCCAGCACCAGCTCAGTATCGCCGTCGGCCTGGAGCAGCACCGGGATGCCCCAGTCCTGCTGGTAGAGGTGGCAGGCCGCGTGGTCCGGGATCTCGCCGTCCTCGGTTTCCGGGCCGTCGCATGCCGCGGCGCGGGCCGTGATGTGCAGGATACCTTCGGGCACGTCGGAGGACAGTTCGAGGGTCCGGAGCAGTCCCACAGAGGTTCCGCCGCCGGACACCAGCAGCTCGGGCGGCGTGGATGAAATCTTCAGCTGGGTGGGATCGCCCCAGCGGTCATCCAGCTTCTGCCCGGTGGGGGCAGTGAACCGGACCGTCAGCTCCAGCGGGCCGGGCGCTACCGGGCTCTTGGGCCGGTGGGTCTGCGACGCGCCCTCGTCCACCTGCTGTGCTTCCTTGGGGATGGGCACGTACACGAGCTGGTGCTGGTTTGCTTCCACCACCACCAGCAGCGGCTCCGAGCCGGCCGACTCCGTGTGGTCCACGATCACGTCCGAGGGCTCGAGCAGTCCGCGGGCAAGGGTGGAGACCGTACCGTTGGAGGGGTCGTAACGCCGGACGGCACCGTTGTAGGTATCCGCGATTGCCACGGAACCATCGGGCAGGACCGTCACGCCCAGGGGGTGCTGGAGCCGGGCTTCCGTGGCCGGGCCGTCGCGGAAGCCGAAGTCGAACAGGCCCTTGCCTACCGCGGATTCCACCGTGACGGCGCCGTCGTCGCCAACCACCAGCTTGCGAAGTGCTGACGTCTCGGAATCTGCCACCCAGATGTTGCCGTCAGCGTCCTCGGCCAGGCCGGAGGGCTGCGCGAACCAGGCCTCGTGGGCAGGCCCGTCCAGCAGCCCCTCCAGTCCGTTGCCGGCAACAATGGCTACCGCACCGGTCAGCGGGTCGAAGCTGAAGATCTGGTGCGTGCCGGCCATGGCGATCACCACGGCGTTGAGCTTCCCGGACCACACAAGATCCCACGGCGAGCTCAGGGAGACTTCCAGCGGGTGTTCACTCAGGCGCCCGGTGAATCCTGCGGCGTCCTCGTCAACCCGGGCCGGGCCGGTTTCCAGCAGGCGCTGCACTCCATTGCCGGCCACCGTGGAGGCCTTGCCGTCCGTGAGCGAAAGGCCGCGGAGCCGGTGGTTGACCGAGTCCGCAATCACGACGTCGTAGCCCGCCTTGGCAGCCACGTCTTCCGGCAGCAGGACCAGGCCCTGCGGCTCGTTGAACCGGGCGGTGGCGTCGCCGCCGGCGGCAGGGCCGTCAACGTAGCCTTTGGTGCCGGAGCCGTAGGTTCCGAGAACGGTTTGGAAGTCGGTGTCCAGTTCCACCAGGCGGTGGTGGCCGGTGTCGGTGACCAGCCAGGAACCCTTTTCGGCACCGTTGGAAGCTGCGGCACCCGCTGCAGTACCGCCGTCGTCCGCTCCGTCCGATGCTGACCCGCGCCCGGCGGGCAGGAAGAGTGCCTTGCCGGGGAAGCGCAAGGTGCCTGATGTGGGCTCCGGCGCGACATACGGGCCGGACCCGCGGTGCAGCGTGCCCTTGGCCTCATGCTCCGCGATGAGCTCGGGGATCAGTACCGCGAGCCCGTCCGCGTGGCCCTCACCGGAGAGGTGCGCCACGATGTAGCCCTCGGGGTCGATGACCACCAGGGTGGGCCAGGCGCGGGCGGTGTAGGCCTTCCAGGTCTCCAGCTCCGGGTCATCCAGGACCGGGTGGTGGATCTCGTAGCGTTCCACGGCGGCAGCCAGGGCCACGGGATCCGCCTCATGCTCGAACTTGGGCGAATGGACGCCTACGGTGACCAGGACGTCGGAATACTGCTCCTCGAGCGGCCGCAGCTCGTCCAGGACGTGCAGGCAGTTGATGCAGCAGAACGTCCAGAAATCCAGCAGCACGATCTTGCCGCGGAGGGCTTCGAGGTCCAAGGATTTGCCGCCGGTGTTCAACCAGTTACGGCCCACCAGTTCGGAGGCTCGGACCCGGAGGTGGGTGCGTACGGTTTCGCTCATCAGCGTCCTTCCGTCTTGTTTCGTTCGGCCAGCCTGGCGTCGCGTTCGGCCAATTTGGCAAACATATCGTTGTAAGCGGTGAGATCGGCGTCGTTATTCCTGTCCGCCGCCCGGTCCACGCGTTTGGTCTCCCGCTGGTCCGAGCGCGACCACATGATGGCCACGCCGATGGCCACCAGGAGTGTGGGCACCTCACCGATGCCCCAGGCGACGGCCCCGCCCGTCTGCTGGTCCAGCAGCGCGGACTGGCCCCATGCCCGGCCCAGGTTGCCGAAGTAGTCCGCGGCCAGGAGGTTGGTCCCGCCCATGATGGCGACGCCGAAGAAAGCGTGGAAGCCCATAGTGGCCAGGAGCAGCAGCAGCCGCATGGGATACGGCGCACGGCGCGGCAGCGGGTCCGTGCCGATCATGCTCAGGATGAAGATGTATCCAGTGAGCAGGAAGTGCAGGATCATCAGCTCGTGCCCCACGTGCTCGCGCATGGCGAACCCGAACAGGCCCGAGTAGTAGAACAGCACGATCGAGCCGGCGAAGTTGGCAGCGGCGAAGATCGGGTGCGTGACGACCTGCGAGAACCTGGAGTGGACAAACACCAGCAGCCACTCGCGCGGGCCGCGTGAACCGTCCGCGCGGGGCGGCAGTGCCCTTAGTGCCAGGGTCACGGGTGCTCCGAGCACCAGGAAGATGGGCGCCACCATGGTCAGCGCCATGTGGTCCACCATGTGCGCGGAGAACAGGACGCGGCCATAGACCGACGGCGGCCCGGACGTGATGTAGGTGAGCACCAGCAGGCCGATCACCCAGTTCACCGACCGGAACCACTGCCACTTGTCTCCGCGGCGGTAGATTCTGGCGACGCCGAGGAAGTAGGAGGCCAGCCCGAACAGCGCCACGGCAATCCACAGCCAGTCGAGCCGCCATTCCGTCAGCCAGCGTTCGGGGGTCAGCTCCGGAGGGAGCTCGTAGCCGCTGAGGATGAATGCAGGTGAAGCGTCGGGGGCAAACGTGGCGGGCTGTGGCGGTGCGGAGCGGCCCAGGGCCACGGCGATGCCGGACGTTGCACCCATCACCAGGAATTCGGCCAGGACCAGCTGCCACAGGACGCGGCGCGAGGACATGGTGGAACCCCTGGCACCCAGCTGCGGGATGACCCACTGCCGGTGCATAAACCCGATTCCGCCCAGCACCAGGGTGGCGGCGGACTTGGCCAGGATCAGCTGGCCGTACGGAGAACCAACAAGGTCGCCCCAGCTGGTGATGCGGATGCTTGCGTTGATGATGCCCGAGGCGAAGACCAGCACGAAGGCGAACCCGGCCAGTGAGGAGAACCTGCGGAGTGTTGCTTCTGTGGTGTCAGTTGAAGCGCCGGCCTTGGGGCCGGTGAGGATCCCGGACAGGAGCGCCAGCATGATGATGCCGCCCACCCAGGTGCTGACGCCTACCAGGTGCAGGCCAAGGGAGTTGATGGCACCCTCGTGGTCTGAGGAGCTGGAGGAGTGTCCAATCAGGGCCGTGGGTACCAGGCCGATGAGGGCCAGGATCAGGGTCAGCGCCAGGCCGCCCAGGGACCTGACGCCGAACAGGGCTGTTGTCACCACGGCGGCGATGATGGTTACGGCGAGCCAGGCCCGGCCCGTCTCAATGTCCGTCATGAAGTAGACCAGCGCCTGCGTGAACTGGGCGTCGCCGGAGACTGCCTGGCCTGCCACGTCAGCGTAAGTGAGCACCAGGACGGCGATCGCGGACAGCGTCCACGCTGCACCCGCCGCCGCGGCGATGGCCAGCGCACGGGTGAAGGCTGGATGTTCTGCGCCCTCGGCGCCGTTATCCTCGCCGCGGTTGCGCCGGGTCAGACTTCTGGGGAGGATGCCAACTGCGAAGATGAGGCCGCCGATGACCGTGGCCACTGAGACGTTGTGGATGGCCTTGGTGACAGGCAGGCCCCAGCGCACCAGGGCGCCGGGATCCGAGACCTCACGGGCGGCCGCTGCGCCGGAAAAAAGGAGAGCTGCCACAAGGGCCAGGAGGAGTGCCCCCAGGCCGGCCAGCTGCCATCCCTTGGAGACGCCCAGCGCACTGCTGCCCTGCCCCGGTGCTCCCTTACCGGGAACTGGCGGGGTTGTTGTGGATGGGGGGTTTGCGGCAGAAGGCACCTATCCATTGTCCGTCACCACTGCCCGGGCCGCGAATCGGCCTTAAAAGCAAAAGGGGCGGCAACCATGTGGTTGCCGCCCCTTTCCAGCCGGGTTTTGATGCCGGGAGGAAGAAGCTTACTTCTTGCTGGAGACAGCAGCCTTCAGCTTGGAGCCGGCGGTCAGCTTGACGCTGTGGCCAGCCGCGATCTGGATGGTCTCGCCCGTCTGGGGGTTGCGGCCGGTGCGTGCTGCGCGGTCGGTGCGCTCAACGGCGAGCCAGCCCGGGATGGTGATCTTCTCGCCCGCGGCGACAGAAGTCTCGAAAACCTCGAACAGTGCGTCGAGGACGGAGTTGACGGCTGCCTGGCTGGTGCCGGCCTTGCCCGCTACCTCTGCAACAAGTTCACTACGGTTCTTAGCCATTTATGTCCTCCTGGACGGTCATGATTCTGGAGCCTGCACGCGGCATGCGCACAAGCCACTGTTCGAAAACTTACCAGCTAGGACCGTTCAGGTCCGCAAATTCCGCGTGTTTCCGCGACTTTTTGAGGTTAATCACCAGATTCTTGGGGTTTTGAAGCCCTCATTGGCACGAATCTCAGGCCTCGACAGACCTCCGGCGATACCATCCCCGGAGCGCCATCACCTCCTGCAGCCCTCCATGAGACGCGCGCTCAGTTGATGCCCCCTCCCAGGCGACGCCCGCTCAATTCCTCACTGGGAGTCGATGGCGGTGCGGCCATGAGTGCGCCTGCGTTGGCGGTTTGGCCGCCACAACGGAGCGCGCGATCGTCAATTGGGGGCCATTAGTGAGCTCGCGTGGTGTTCGACGGCGGTGCTGCCGCGGCTGGGTGCGCCTGCAGGCGCCCGGGGCCGGCAGTGGGTTGGGTTGTTTAAATGTGGGAGGCCCCAACCAGTGATTGGTTGGGGCCTCGACCTAATGGTTGTCCGGCGGTGACCTACTCTCCCACACCCTCCCGGGTGCAGTACCATCGGCGCTGTGGGTCTTAGCTTCCGGGTTCGGAATGGGACCGGGCGTTTCCCCCACGCTATGACCGCCGTAACCCTTCTACCCGTTCCCCCAGGGGTTTGCGCCGTGGTGGGTGGGAAATCTTGTGGTTACAACATGCTCTCCTTGTTAGGCAGAGCTGTGGTGTTGTTATGTAGTTTTGTGTTTTTGTTCCCCGGCAACAAACGTGTTTGGTTTGTTGTTTGGGAACCACATAGTGGACGCAAGCAGTCTTGTTTATCTTTTTACCCGCCCCGGGTGCAAACGCTTTTGAATCCGTTTGCGGGGTGGGTGTGTGGTGTAAGTTATCGGCCTATTAGTACCGGTCAGCTTCACGAGTCGTTAGTCCTCGCTTCCACATCCGGCCTATCAACCCAGTGGTCTGGCTGGGGGCCTCTCACACACAAGGTGTATGGAAATCTCATCTTGAAGCGAGCTTCCCGCTTAGATGCTTTCAGCGGTTATCCCATCCGAACGTAGCTAATCAGCGGTGCACTTGGCAGTACAACTGACACACCAGAGGTTCGTCCGTCCCGGTCCTCTCGTACTAAGGACAGCCCTTCTCAAATTTCCTGCGCGCGCAGCGGATAGG
The DNA here is from genome assembly GCF_030817835.1 of Pseudarthrobacter sp. W1I19. NCBI lineage: Bacteria > Bacillati > Actinomycetota > Actinomycetes > Micrococcales > Micrococcaceae > Pseudarthrobacter > Pseudarthrobacter sp. W1I19. The sequence goes on along the minus strand of NZ_JAUSZR010000001.1, from coordinate 5,143 downwards.
GACCGAACTGTCTCACGACGTTCTAAACCCAGCTCGCGTACCGCTTTAATGGGCGAACAGCCCAACCCTTGGGACCTACTCCAGCCCCAGGATGCGACGAGCCGACATCGAGGTGCCAAACCATGCCGTCGATATGGACTCTTGGGCAAGATCAGCCTGTTATCCCCGAGGTACCTTTTATCCGTTGAGCGACGGCCATTCCACAATGTACCGCCGGATCACTAGTCCCGACTTTCGTCCCTGCTCGAGATGTCTCTCTCACAGTCAAGCTCCCTTGTGCACTTACACTCGACACCTGATTGCCAACCAGGCTGAGGGAACCTTTGGGCGCCTCCGTTACTTTTTAGGAGGCAACCGCCCCAGTTAAACTACCCATCAGGCACTGTCCCTGACCCGGATTACGGGCCGAAGTTAGATGTCCAAAGTGACCAGAGTGGTATTTCAACGATGACTCCACCCGAACTGGCGTCCGGGCTTCAACGTCTCCCACCTATCCTACACAAGCCACTCCGAACACCAATACCAAACTATAGTAAAGGTCTCGGGGTCTTTCCGTCCTGCTGCGCGTAACGAGCATCTTTACTCGTACTGCAATTTCGCCGAGTTTATGGTTGAGACAGCGGGGAAGTCGTTACTCCATTCGTGCAGGTCGGAACTTACCCGACAAGGAATTTCGCTACCTTAGGATGGTTATAGTTACCACCGCCGTTTACTGGGGCTTAAATTCTCAGCTTCGCCGTGAGGCTAACCGGTCCTCTTAACCTTCCAGCACCGGGCAGGAGTCAGTCCGTATACATCGTCTTGCGACTTCGCACGGACCTGTGTTTTTAGTAAACAGTCGCTTCCCCCTGGTCTCTGCGGCCCCGATCCCCTCCCGGACGCGTAGTCCGTTCAAGGTTGGGGCCCCCCTTCTCCCGAAGTTACGGGGGCATTTTGCCGAGTTCCTTAACCATAATTCTCTCGATCGCCTTAGTATTCTCTACCTGATCACCTGTGTCGGTTTGGGGTACGGGCGGCTAAAACCTCGCGTCGATGCTTTTCTCGGCAGCATAGGATCACCAAATCCCCCCAAACGGGGGTCCCATCAGATCTCAGGCATCATGAACAGCGGATTTGCCTACCGTTCGCCCTACATCCTTAGACCGGGACAACCATCGCCCGGCTCGGCTACCTTCCTGCGTCACACCTGTTAATACGCTTGCCTCCCAGGATCAGGTCCTGCGCTCCACCAAAACCCTTCACCCACAAGGGGTGTCGGGCAGGTCTCGGGCAGTTAGTATCCCCTGTTCAGCATGGGCGGTTTTTCGCCGGTACGGGAATATCAACCCGTTGTCCATCGACTACGCCTGTCGGCCTCGCCTTAGGTCCCGACTTACCCAGGGCAGATTAGCTTGACCCTGGAACCCTTGATCATTCGGCGGACGGGTTTCTCACCCGTCTTTCGCTACTCATGCCTGCATTCTCACTCGTGTAGGCTCCACCGCTGGTTTACACCGCGACTTCACTGCCCACACGACGCTCCCCTACCCATCCAAACGCCTGAACCACAAGGGCTTAGCTAATATTTGAATGCCACAACTTCGGCGGTGTACTTGAGCCCCGCTACATTGTCGGCGCGGAATCACTTGACCAGTGAGCTATTACGCACTCTTTTAAGGATGGCTGCTTCTAAGCCAACCTCCTGGTTGTCTGAGCAACTCCACATCCTTTCCCACTTAGCACACGCTTAGGGGCCTTAGTTGGTGGTCTGGGCTGTTTCCCTCTCGACTATGAAGCTTATCCCCCACAGTCTCACTGCTGCGCTCTCACTTACCGGCATTCGGAGTTTGGCTGACGTCAGTAACCTTGTAGGGCCCATTAGCCATCCAGTAGCTCTACCTCCAGCAAGAAACACGCAACGCTGCACCTAAATGCATTTCGGGGAGAACCAGCTATCACGAAGTTTGATTGGCCTTTCACCCCTACCCACAGCTCATCCCCTCCATTTTCAACTGAAGTGGGTTCGGTCCTCCACGACGTCTTACCGTCGCTTCAACCTGGCCATGGGTAGATCACTTCGCTTCGGGTCTAGATCACGCCACTGCAACGCCCTATTCAGACTCGCTTTCGCTACGGCTTCCCCACACGGGTTAACCTCGCGACGTAACACTAACTCGCAGGCTCATTCTTCAAAAGGCACGCCGTCACAACTACTAAGGTTGCTCCGACGGATTGTAAGCACACGGTTTCAGGTACTGTTTCACTCCCCTCCCGGGGTACTTTTCACCTTTCCCTCACGGTACTGGTCCGCTATCGGTCATTAGGGAGTATTTAGGCTTATCAGGTGGTCCTGACAGATTCACACGGGATTTCTCGGGCCCCGTGCTACTTGGGATACTCTCCAGGCGGTACACAACATTACGGTTACGGGGCTCACACCCTCTCTGGCCGGCCTTTCAAGACCGTTCACCTATGCCTGCACATCACACCCCACTGTCCCGGCAGAGACAGAACGGAAAGTCCCACAACCCCGACCATGCAACGCCCGCCGGCTATCACACATGGAACGGTTTAGCCTGATCCGCGTTCGCTCGCCACTACTAACGGAATCACTATTGTTTTCTCTTCCTGCGGGTACTGAGATGTTTCACTTCCCCGCGTTCCCTCCACGCACCCTATGTGTTCAGATGCGGGTCACCAGGCAACTCGCGCCCCTGGCGGGGTTTCCCCATTCGGACACCCTGGGATCACAGTCCGGTTATCGACTCCCCCAGGCTTATCGCAGATTCCTACGTCCTTCTTCGGCTCCTAATGCCAAGGCATCCACCGTGTGCTCTTAAAAACTTGACCACAAAAGATCAAAAAACTAATTCACGAGAGAACCACGAAAACCAACCACACACAACACCACCAACCCCAAAAAAGAGGGCCAGTAACCATCACGCGCAGCCAGATCCAGGTTCATATTCTTGGAAATTGCTTCTTATAAAAGATGCTCGCGTCCACTATGTAGTTCTCAAACAACAACCCCAAACCACACACCCCACACACACAACATGCATGACCGGTGCAGCCAGGAAAACCAGAAACAAACAAACCCGGAAAACCACCACGACCAAAACCGCAGCAACCCCCGGCCCTGTTGCCTCAGGACCCAACAGTGTGCCAAACACTAAACCACCCAACCCCGCTCCCGCACCGTTCCAGGACACCCAAAGGCATCCGTACTAGACAAGGAGAAGAACAAGCAGCCGCTATTTGTTGATATTCCACCCTTGAGCACCCGCCGCAGAACTTGCGTCTGCGCAACGGGCATATACTCCTGACAAACCCCCACCACCACATACGCGGCAGCAAATGATCTGTAGGTGCTCCTTAGAAAGGAGGTGATCCAGCCGCACCTTCCGGTACGGCTACCTTGTTACGACTTAGTCCCAATCGCCAGTCCCACCTTCGACAGCTCCCTCCCACAAGGGGTTAGGCCACCGGCTTCGGGTGTTACCAACTTTCGTGACTTGACGGGCGGTGTGTACAAGGCCCGGGAACGTATTCACCGCAGCGTTGCTGATCTGCGATTACTAGCGACTCCGACTTCATGGGGTCGAGTTGCAGACCCCAATCCGAACTGAGACCGGCTTTTTGGGATTAGCTCCACCTCACAGTATCGCAACCCTTTGTACCGGCCATTGTAGCATGCGTGAAGCCCAAGACATAAGGGGCATGATGATTTGACGTCGTCCCCACCTTCCTCCGAGTTGACCCCGGCAGTCTCCTATGAGTCCCCACCATCACGTGCTGGCAACATAGAACGAGGGTTGCGCTCGTTGCGGGACTTAACCCAACATCTCACGACACGAGCTGACGACAACCATGCACCACCTGTAAACCGACCGCAAGCGGGGCACCTGTTTCCAGGCGTTACCGGTTCATGTCAAGCCTTGGTAAGGTTCTTCGCGTTGCATCGAATTAATCCGCATGCTCCGCCGCTTGTGCGGGCCCCCGTCAATTCCTTTGAGTTTTAGCCTTGCGGCCGTACTCCCCAGGCGGGGCACTTAATGCGTTAGCTACGGCGCGGAAAACGTGGAATGTCCCCCACACCTAGTGCCCAACGTTTACGGCATGGACTACCAGGGTATCTAATCCTGTTCGCTCCCCATGCTTTCGCTCCTCAGCGTCAGTTAATGCCCAGAGACCTGCCTTCGCCATCGGTGTTCCTCCTGATATCTGCGCATTTCACCGCTACACCAGGAATTCCAGTCTCCCCTACATCACTCTAGTCTGCCCGTACCCACCGCAGATCCGGAGTTGAGCCCCGGACTTTCACGGCAGACGCGACAAACCGCCTACGAGCTCTTTACGCCCAATAATTCCGGATAACGCTTGCGCCCTACGTATTACCGCGGCTGCTGGCACGTAGTTAGCCGGCGCTTCTTCTGCAGGTACCGTCACTTTCGCTTCTTCCCTACTGAAAGAGGTTTACAACCCGAAGGCCGTCATCCCTCACGCGGCGTCGCTGCATCAGGCTTTCGCCCATTGTGCAATATTCCCCACTGCTGCCTCCCGTAGGAGTCTGGGCCGTGTCTCAGTCCCAGTGTGGCCGGTCACCCTCTCAGGCCGGCTACCCGTCGTCGCCTTGGTAAGCCATTACCTCACCAACAAGCTGATAGGCCGCGAGTCCATCCAAAACCACAAAAAGCTTTCCACCAACCACCATGCGATGATCAGTCATATCCGGTATTAGACCCAGTTTCCCAGGCTTATCCCAGAGTTAAGGGCAGGTTACTCACGTGTTACTCACCCGTTCGCCACTAATCCCCGGTGCAAGCACCGGATCATCGTTCGACTTGCATGTGTTAAGCACGCCGCCAGCGTTCATCCTGAGCCAGGATCAAACTCTCCGTTGAAGTAAAACAAAAACGAACACAACCAAGAAACCACGGGAAAACGCGGAAACCAGGCTGCAAAATTTGAAACCAGCTGTAAAAACCAGACCCACCCACAGGGGCGGACAAGCCCGGTCAATTCAACCAATCACTAAAACAATTGGTATCAACAAACTTGGCACACTATTGAGTTCTCAAACAACAGACACACCCGGCACCACCACAACTAAACAGTCGCGGATCGCTCCGGAGCAACTTTTCAAACTTACCCGACCTCGAGA